>NZ_LIVV01000002.1:107167-1350328 GCF_001905825.1 Streptomyces sp. CB02009 | reverse complement strand
CACGCCCTCCCCCGGTCCGGCTCCGACTCCCCTCTGCCCCCGAGGAAAGATTCGATGACACGACGCCACATCCGGCCCCGCACCAGAATGTGGGCCCTCCTCACAACGGCGGCCCTGGTGCTGCCCACGAGCACCCTGCTCCCCACCGCCTCGGCCGCGGAACAGCCCCGCGGCGCGAGCGCCGCTCCAGCCCGGAACGCGAACGCCCAGAACACGCCCGCCCAGAACGCGAGCGCCGAGAAGCCCGCCATCGAGGTGCACGGCCTGAAGGGTGAGTACTTCAGCATGTCCGCGCCGGGCGCACGGGACTTCGCCACGCTCGGCGGCACGTCCCTCGACCCGCAGGTCAACTTCTCCGGTCTCACGGGCACCTTCCAGAACCTCACCGGCCGGACCGAGCACACCACGGCCCGCTGGACGGGCCGGATCGAGGCGCCGGCCACCGGCGACTACACGTTCTACGGCATCGGCGACAACGGCTTCCGCCTCTTCATCGACGGGAAGCCGGTCATCGACCACTGGATCCCCGACTGGGACAAGGAGCAGACCAGCGCCTCGATCCGGCTCACCGCCGGCGAGAAGCACGACTTCCGCCTGGAGATGTTCCAGGACGTCGGTGGCGCCAACATGTTCCTGCGCTGGTCGACTCCGACGATGGCCAAGCAGCTCGTACCGGAGTCGGCGTTCACGCCGCCCGCCGACTTCGAGGTGTATCCCGTCGAGCTGACCGTGGACGAGAGCGGCCGCCGGCTACGGGCGCGATTCGAAGGAAAGGTCTCCGATCTCGCCGCCGTGAAGGAGCACCTCACGGTCGAGGCCGACACCACGCCCATGCCGATCCGCTCGGTCACGGTCGCGCCGGACGACCGCGACTCCCTCCTCGTCACCCTCTCCGAGCCGATCCAGAAGAACCAGCAGGTCAGGGTCGACTACGACGGCAAGGGCGGGCTGAAGAACGGCGGGGAGACGGTTCCGCGGATCCTCCGCTCCGCGAAGAACGCCTCCACCCACCGGCTCACCACCGAATGGGGCGACCGGCTGGACGAGAAGAACCCGCTGCCCGAGTACCCGCGCCCGCAGCAGGTGCGCGGCAAGTGGAAGAACCTCAACGGTCCCTGGCAGTTCTCCGGGGCGGGCGCCGGCGAGCAGCCCGCCTTCGGCAAGGACCTCGACGAGAAGATCATCGTGCCGTTCCCGGTGGAGTCGCAGCTCTCCGGCATCGAGCGGCACGAGGACCACATGTTCTACCGCAGGCTCGTGAACGTGCCGAAGGACTGGAAGGTCGGCACGGGCGCCAAGGACAACCGCCTGAAGCTCAACTTCGGCGCCGTCGACTACCAGGCACGCGTCTGGGTCAACGGCACGCAGGTCGCCGAGCACACCGGCGGCTACAACGCCTTCAGCGCCGACGTCACCGACGCGGTCAAGGGGACCGGTCCGCAGGAGGTCGTCGTCGCGGTCACCGACACCGGCGGCCGGAACCAGCCCACGGGCAAGCAGTCCACCAACCCGGGCGGCATCTTCTACACCCAGTCGTCGGGGATCTGGCAGACCGTCTGGATGGAACCGGTCGCCCCCGTCTCCATCGACGACGTCGTCACCACCCCCGACATCGACACCGGCAGCCTGGCGGTGACCGTCGCGTCCGACGACGCCACGTCGGGCGCACGCGTCGAAGCCGTCGCCCGGGACGCCCGCGGCAAGGTCGTCGGCCGGGTCGGCGGACCGGTCAACACGCCGCTCCGCCTGCCCGTGGCGAACCAGCGGCTCTGGAGCCCGGACGACCCGTACCTCTACGACCTCGAAGTGAAGCTGGTCCAGGGACGGTCGACCGACACCGTCCAGAGCTACTTCGGCATGCGGAAGATCGCGATCGAGAAGGTCGGCGGCTTCCAGAAGCTCGTCCTGAACGGCAAGCCCGTCTACTCCCTCGCCACCCTCGACCAGGGGTTCTGGCCCGACGGCCTCTACACCCAGCCCAGCGACAAGGCCCTCGCCTTCGACCTCGAAGCACACAAGAAGCTCGGTTTCAACGCCGTGCGCAAGCACATCAAGGTGGAGTCGCCGCGCTGGTTCTACCACGCGGACCGGCTCGGCCTGCTCGTCTGGCAGGACTTCGTCTCGGGCGACCTCACCGACGAGACGGGCCACCAGGCCTTCGTCGACCAGGGCCGCGAGATGATGCGCCAGCACCACAACTCCCCCTCCGTCATCGGCTGGATCGTCTTCAACGAGGGGTGGGGAGAGTGGAACCGCGAGGAGACCGGTCGCATCGCCGAGTCCGTCAAGGCCGCTGACCCGTCCCGCGTCGTCAACGCCCACAGCGGTGTCAACTGCTGCAACTCCAAGGGGGACTCGGGCAAGGGCGACATCATCGACCACCACGACTACAACAACACCGACCCCGCCTTCCCCGACGCCGAGCGCGCGGCGATGGACGGCGAGCACGGCGGCTTCACCCTCCGCGCCCCCGGTCACATGTGGCCCGGCGCGCCGACCGTGATCTACAGCGGCGTCGCCGACAAGGAGGCGCTCACCCGCAAGTACGTCGAGAACACGGAGAAGTACTACCTGGAGGCCGCCGGCGCCGAGCTCTCCGGCTCCATCTACACCCAGATCTCCGACCTGGAGAACGAGCTCAACGGCCTCTACACGTACGACCGCAGGGAGATCAAGGTCGACCCGGTCCGCGTCCGTGAGATCAACCGGAAGGTCATCGCGGCCGGCGCCGCGGCCGGCGAGCGCGACCAGCTCAGCGGCGGCGGTTCCTGGGCCCTCGACGAGGGAACGGGGACGACGTCCCGGGACGCCGGCCCCAACGGCGAGGACCTGAAGTTCTCCGAGGGCACCACCTGGGCCCCCGGAGTGAGCGGCAGCGCCCTGAAGTTCGACGGCCAGGGCCAGTACGCCGAGACCGAGGGCCCCGTCGTCGACACCACCACAAGCTATTCGGTGTCGGCCTGGGCGACGCTCGACTCCCTGCCCGGCAACTACGCGACCGTGGTCAGCCAGGACGGCCGGCGCCAGGAGAACCCCTTCTACCTGCAGTACGGGCAGGGCGCCTTCGCCTTCAGCACCCCCGGCGGCATCCGTGCCCGCTACGTCACCACCCCCGAGACGGGCCGCTGGTACCACCTCGTCGGTGTCCGTGACGCCGCGAAGAACGAGATCCGGCTGTACGTCGACGGCGCCCTGGTGGCGACGGCGACCCCCGGGCCGGCGGACGTCAGCACCGGGCCGCTGTCCGTGGGCCGGGCCAAGTGGAGCGGTGGGAACGTCGACTTCTGGAAGGGCTCGGTCGACCAGGTCCGCGCCTTCGACAAGGCCCTCAGCTCCGAGGAGGTGACGGCCCTCCACGCGTCGCAGAAGCCGTAGCCCCACGGCGCGACCGCACCGCGACCGCGCACGTTCCTCGACTGCGCACGGTTCGCGCCCACGTACGGCTCGCGCTGGCCACGGCTCGCCGCCCTGTACGCCGCCTCTCCGGTCGGCGTACGGGGCGGATCCGTGTCACGTCCGTCCGACCGGATGCGGTGACCGGCCCGGGACGGCGGCGGCGACGGCGCCCGTCAGAGGGCGAAGGCCGCCGGCAGGCGACGCCCGTCAGAAGGCGAAGGCCGCCCCTCCGTTCAGGCCGACGCCCATGGCGCAGGCGTTGCCGAACGTGTACTGCCACGAGGTGCGGGACCCTTCCCACACGCCGTCCACGGTGACCGTGACGGGGTCGAAGTGCTGCGGGCACATCCGGTCCGGGGCCGGTAAGGCCAGCAGCCCGCCGAAGGCGCCGTCCTGGGAGCCGGCCTTGAGCTCGGCACAGGCGGCCTCGGGGGCGGGGTGCGTGCCGTGGGCGGTGGGCGCGCAGCTGAGCGTGACCGCGCGCAGGACGGTGGAGGAACTCGCGTCGGCACCCTTGCTGATGCTCAGCACGACGGCGGAGGGGGTGTACAGGCTGTCGGTCCGGGCTTCCGCGACACCGGCGGTGCCGACGAGACAGAGCAGGGCGGACGCGGAGAGCGCAGCGAATCGGCGAAGCATTTGGGGAACTCGCTTTCAATTCAAAGGGTTGAGGCGTCATCTACCTTGAGATCACTGCCTTCCTTGCGCTTTGGAGTGTGTCTGACACACAGAGCGATCGCATCTCGGTGGTCGCTATTCGGACACATGCGCCCGCATATCGTTGATCGAATGCATGTCCAGCAGGTCAGAGCCCGCCCCGGACCCGTCCGGCACGGCTCCGCGCACGCCCGTTCCCGCCCTCAAGCGGCCGCCGGCCTGCGCAGAGACGCCTGAGGTTTACCGACCGGTCGTTCAGTACGACCGATAAGCGACGCTTTCCCGGACTGAGCACGGACCCCCACCCCCTCCCGTTGCCCCAAATGAGAGATATGCCGCATACGGGTATGTTCTTGCATCGAGGCTCCGCGGACACACCCGCAGGGGTCGACTCATCGGTACGTCTGGGCGGAGGAATTCCGTGGGAACGGTCACGACACAGGACGGCACCAGCATCTTCTACAAGGACTGGGGGCCTCGCGACGCACAGCCGATCGTGTTCCACCACGGCTGGCCTCTGAGCGGCGACGACTGGGACAACCAGATGCTCTTCTTCCTGGAGCACGGCTACCGCGTCATCGCCCACGACAGGCGCGGGCACGGCCGCTCCGGCCAGAGCGCGACCGGCCACGAGATGGACACCTACGCGGCGGACGTGGCAGCGGTGACCGACGCGCTGGACCTGCGCGAAGCCGTCCACATCGGCCATTCCACCGGGGGCGGCGAAGTCGCCAGGTACGTCGCCCGCGCCCAGCAGGGACGGGTGGCGAAGGCCGTGCTCGTCGGGGCGGTCCCACCCGTCATGGTCAAGTCCGACGCCAACCCGGGCGGCCTGCCGATCGAGGTCTTCGACGGGTTCCGCGCCTCGCTCGTCGCCAACCGGGCCCAGTTCTACATCGACGTTCCGGCGGGGCCCTTCTACGGCTACAACCGTCCCGGCGCCGAGGTGTCCCAGGGCGTGATCGACAACTGGTGGCGGCAGGGCATGAGCGGCGCGGCCAACGCCCACTACCACTGCATCAAGGCCTTCTCCGAGACGGACTTCACCGAGGACCTGAAGCAGATCACCGTGCCCGTCCTGGTCGCCCACGGAACCGACGACCAGATCGTCCCCTACGACGACTCGGCGCCCCTGTCGGCGAAGCTGCTGCGCAACGGCAGGCTGAAGAGTTACGAGGGCCTCCCGCACGGCATGCTGACCACGCACCCCGACACCGTGAACCCCGATCTCCTCGCGTTCGTCAAGGAGTGAGGGAACGAGACAACCAGGGGTCGGCTTCCTCCGACTCCGAGAACCGTCGCCCTCCGACTCCGAGACCCAGCGCCCTCCGACTCCGAGGGTCGGTCCGAAGTCGAGACCAAAGTCGTGCTCCACCGGCCGACTCGGAGACTCTCGGCCGATGTCCGGCCCGGTACCGGCCTGTGATCCTGGCCGGGAGAGCTACCGGGTCGGACCCCTCGTGAGGGGCCGGAGACCCAGAGAGTGAGAGCGGCGATGGTCAAGCAGGAACCCCCGGTCACCGTGCGGCTGCCGGAGGCGTGGCTCTGGGTCGTCATCCTGATCGGTGCCGGGCTCGGCGTCGGTGCCGCGTTCGCCGTGGGCCCGGTCGCCGACGGGATGATCCGCCTCTTCGACGGGGCACCCAGGCCGCTCGAACTGGCGGCCGCGCTGCCCCTCGTCTGGGCCCTGCCGGTGCTGGCAGTCGTCGGCGCCGCGGCCGGGGCGTGGGTGGCGGGCGTCTGGCGCTCGGAGAACCCCGTGGTCGAGGTGAGGTCAGACGGGGTCGTCGTCCATGACGGCGCCGGCGGCCGCCACGTCGCTCGGGGGCAGCTCGCCGAGGTGTTCACCGACGGCCGCGATCTGGTGCTGCGCGGCACCGACGGCGCGGAGCACGTCCGGACCCGGGTCGACAGCGGACTGACGGAGCACCTGCGGTCCGCGTTCGAGCGGCACGGCTACCCCTGGCGCGGCACCGCCGACCCGCACGAGGCCGCCTACACCGTCTGGGTCGACAACACGCCGGACCTCGACGAGCCCGCCCACGCGCTGCTGCGGAAGCGCCGAAGGGCGCTCGCCGACGACCGGGCGGGTGCCGCCGACGAGGCCCGCGAGGAGCTGCGGGCGCGAGGCATCAGCGTGCGGGACCGCGGAAAGGCCCAGCAGTACCGCACGGTGTGAACGCGGCCGCGCGGGGCCGGCAGGCTTCGTCACCACCTCCCTCTCCGGTCCGGGAAGCGGGAGGGGACGACGCCGCTCCGTGCGGCGCGCCGAGGACGCCGTGGTGTCGCGACGCGATCGGGCCGGCGGATGAGGCACGTTGGACCCATGGGCTCCGAGCTACGCAACGGTCCGCACGGCTACGGGATCGTCACCAGGACGCTGCACTGGGCGCTGTTCGCGGCCATCGCCGCGCAGTTCACCGTGGGCTACCTCCTGGACGCGGACGACGGCGGCCGGGGACGGGGCCGCGGCCGGGGCGAGGACTCCGGAAGAGGGCGGGGCCGCGGCGGGGACGACGACGCATACAGCCCCTTCGGGGACGACACGCTGCTCACCGTCCACGTGGTCATCGGCGGTGCCGTGCTGCTGCTCGGCATCACGCGGCTCGTCTGGCGACTGGCCACGCCCCTTCCACCGTGGGCACCGACCCTCACCGCCGGGGAGCGCCGCCTCGCCCACGCCACGGAACTCGTCCTGTACGCTGCCACGTTCGCCGCACCCGCCACCGGTCTCGCCCTCCTGCTGTCCGGCGACGACCTCCTCCCCGTCCACATCGCCGCCCAGGTGCTCCTCTACGTCGCCTTCGCGGCTCATGTCGGACTGGTCCTCAAGCACCAGCTGATCAACCGTGACCATCTGCTGGCCCGCATGCTGTGAGCCGGAAAGGCTGCTGCTCACGGGGGTGGTGGCGTGGCGTCAGCCGCCTTCCGGCAGGTACCAGCGATGGGGTAGGACGAGCTCTCGCACACTGTCCGGTCCCCAGGATCCCCGCGCGTACGGCTCGACCGGCGGCGGGGACTGCAGGAGGGGGGTGGCCACCTCCCAGAGGCGCTCGATGCCCGCGGCGTCGGTGAAGAGGGACTGGTCCCCGAGCATCGCGTCCAGGATGAGGCGCTCGTAGCCCTCCAGCGCGTGGTCCTGGGTGAAGGAACCGGCGTAGTCGAACACCATCTCGGCCTGGGCCAGGCGCATGTCGGGGCCGGGCCGCTTGGCGAGGAAGCGTGCGGTGATGGTTCCGGGGTCGTCGAAGTCGATGACCAGTTCGTTGTGGCGCCCGTCGGCGGACTCCTGCGCGGCCAGCGGGAACATCCGCAGGGGCGGTTCGCGGAATCCCAGGGTGATGACGTGGCGGCTCTCGGCGAGTGCCTTGCCCGAGCGGAGGTAGAAGGGGACGCCGGCCCAGCGCCAGTTGTCGATCTCGAGCCGCAGCGCCGCGAGGGTCTCGGTGTCGGAGGCCGGGTCGACGCCGGGTTCGTCGCGGTAGCCGTCGTACTGTCCGCGGACCACCTGGGCCGGGTCGAGGGGGCGCAGGCTCTGGAACACCTTGTCCTTCTCCGTACGGAGGGAGTCGGCGTCCAGGGTGGCCGGCGGCTCCATGGCGACGAACCCGAGGAGCTGGAACAGGTGCGTGACGATCATGTCGCGGAAGGTGCCGGTGCCTTCGAAGAAGTGGGCGCGGCCCTGGATGTCGATGTGTTCCGGGACGTCGATCTGTACGTGGCTGATGTGGTCGCGGTTCCAGACCGGTTCGAGGAGTCCGTTGGCGAAGCGCAGGGCGAGGATGTTGTCGACGGACTCCTTGCCCAGGAAGTGGTCGATCCGGAAGACGCGGGACTCGTCGAAGACGGTGTGGAGGGCCTGGTTGAGGGCACGGGCGGAGGCGAGGTCCGTACCGAAGGGCTTCTCCACGATCACCCGGGCGTCCTCGGCCAGCCCGCAGGCACCGAGCATCCCCACGACCGAGGCACAGGCCTGCGGGGGTACGGCGAGGTGGTGGAGGAGTCGCGGACTGCCGCCGATCTCCCGCTCGGCCTCGCGGACGGCCGTGACGAGCGGGCCGGGATCCTCCGGGTCGGCCGCGCCGAAGGTCAGCCGGCTCTCGAAGTCCCGCCAGTCCCCGCCCTCGGGCTTGCTCCGGCCGAACTCCGCGACCGCCTCGCGCGCGTGGGCGCGGAACGCGTCGTCGCCCAGGGCGACAGCGGCGGGGGCCGATCCAACGATGCGGTAGCGGTCGGGAAGCAGCCCTGCCCGGGCCAGGTGGTACAGGCCCGGGAGGAGTTTGCGGCGAGCGAGGTCGCCGGTGGCGCCGGAGATGACGATGACGTGGTCGTCGGGGGTGGGCCCGCCGGTGCTGGGAGGTGTGGCCACGTCGGACCTTCCTTTCTCCACGGCCGCCGTGTGCGCCGTGCGTAGCGGAGTGGGCCTCGCCCGTGAGCTGTCGGGGGTGAGCCGTCAGGGGTGGCGCACCCCCGACGAGCGAAGGCCCGTTTCGGGTCGCGCCGGGCTCGAAGAGCCGCACTGCCGGGGAGGACGGGGTACGCCCCGGCTCCGTCGTCCGCTCAGGCGTGGGAGACGACGGCCACGGGGCAGGCCACGTGATGGAGCGCCGCCTGGGTCACGGAGCCGAGGTGGGTACCCGGCATCGCCCGCCGTGTCCGGCGGCCCACCACCAGCAGTCCGGCGCCGGAGGCCGCGTCGAGCAGGCTGCTGCCGGGCCTGTCGTGGACGACCTCCTCGGTGAGGTCGACCTGCGCGAACCGGGTCCGGTGGCGTTCCGTGGCGGCCGAGAGCGCCGTCCGCAGGTCGGCGGCCGCCTGGGATCCGGCAGCGCCGTCACGGTGGTGCGGCAGGGCGGAGTGCCAGGCCGACACGATGTGCAGGGGGACCTCGCGGCGGGCCGCGAAGTCGAAGGCGAAGCCCAGGAGCTCGTCCGCGGGGTGATGCACGTCCAGACCGAGGACGACCCGCCCGTCGCCGGCCGGGCGGTCGCCCTCGCGGACCAGCACCACCGGGCGTTCCGCCGCGGCCAGGACCTCCTGGGCGACGTGGCCGGAGACGTATCCGGAGCCCCCGCCCGCCCGGTGCGATCCCAGGACCAGCAGCTCGGCATCGGCCGCACGGGCCAGCAGAAGGCGGGAGGGGGCGTCCTCGGTCTCCTCGGTGGCCGTGACGACGTCCGGGTGGCGCGTGCGGGCGCGCTCGCTCGCCTCCACCAGCAGGGCCTTCGCCCGCTCGGTACGGACGTCACGCGACTCCCGTACGGCGACGACCTGGTGCTCCGGCCACAGCGACGCGTTCACCAGCTGGAGCCCGGCTCCGCGGGACGCGGCCTCCTCGGCCGCCCAGTCGACCGCCGCCAGGCTCCCGCTCGACCCGTTCACTCCTACTGCGATCTGCCTCATGGGGCCACTGTGGAGCCGTCGGAGGAGTCCGGCACCCCCGGCGGGCCCGACCGGGCGACCGCACGGCCGGCGTGGCCGGTGGGAGCCGTCAGTGCGGCGCGGCGAGCTCCTCCCGGGGTGGCAGGGCCGCCATCGCCCACCGGATCGTCCCCGTCAGCGCCCGTCCGGACAGTCGTACGAGGTCTTCCGGCAGGTACGGCGCCGTGTGGAGGTCCAGCAGCGTGCGGGCCCACGGCGGCAGCAGCCGGACCGCGTTCGACGCGAGTACGGCGTAGGGGCCGCGGGCGACCCAGGGCAGAGGCGGTTCGCGGAGTACGAAGCGGGCCGCGTCCCGGGCCTGGGGGGTGGCACGGAGTTCGGGTCGGTAGTGCGCCAGCCGGGCCGCGAGGGCGGCGCGGTCGCGCGGCGGATCGGGGACGCCGAGGGCGTGGGCCACCCGCGCCGCGTCGGCGATGTACGCGTCGCAGCCGGCGCCGTCCAGCGGGCCGGCGCCGAAGCGCTGGTGTGCGCGCAGGAAGCTGTCCACCTCCGCCACGTGCACCCAGCACAGCAGGTGCGGGTCGGCCGCGTGGTAGGGCTCGCCGGCGGGCGTGGTCCCGCGGATCCGCTCGTGCACCTCACGGACGTGGTCCACGGCACGCTGGGCGTCCTCGGCGGTGCCGTAGGTCGTGAAGGCGAGGAAGGTACTGGTCCGCTGGAGGCGCCCCCAGGGGTCGCTCCGGAAGCCGGAGTGCCCGGCGACGGCGGCCATCGCGCGCGGGTGCAAGGACTGCAGGAGGAGCGCGCTCAGGCCGCCGATGAACATGGACGCGTCCCCGTGGACGGTGCGGATGGGCCGCTCGGGGCCGAACCAGCGCGGACCGGGGGCGCCGTGGATGCGGGCCCGGTTCTGTGCTCCCGCGGGCCCGGCGACATGACTGAACAGGCTGGTGCCGACCCGCTCCCGCAGGCCCGGACCCGACTTCTCGGACAGGTTCACGCTTCCATCGTCGCGCGCGGGCACGCGGAACGCCGAGGCGGCGGCGCGGGCGCTCCGCCGCTCGGGACTCCGTCAACCGCAAGGGCCGGACTCCTCCGGGAGAGTGGATCCGGTTGCCACCAAGATCGGCCGCATCCTACGGTTCTGAACTGCTGAAACAGCATGTTCCCCGCCTGCGCGGCCGGTTGACCGCACCTCGCGTGCGGCCCGAACAGAAGGACGCCCCCATGGCTGCGGACAGGCCCGACGACAGGGAACCGGCGGTGGTGCTCGGCCAGGCGCTGCGCGACCTCCAGCGGCGTTCCGGTCGCACGCTCCGCGCCCTCGAAGAGAGCGTGCGCATCAGCGATTCGTCCCTGTCCCGGTACTTCTGCGGCAGCACGGTCCCCCCGTGGTCCACGGTCCACGACCTGTGCCGGGCGCTGGACGGCGACCCCGCCGAGTTCCGGCACCTGTGGGAAGCGGCCGACCGCAGCCAGCGCAGACCGGTGCAGACCGACCGGTCCGGTCAGCGGGACGCGGCCGCTCCACCGCTCGTCGCCGACGGCGATCCGACAGCAGACACCCTCGCCGAGCCCGCCCCGAGCGGGCGCCCCTCCTTCCGGCGCGGGCGTACCGCCTGGGCCCTCGCCGGGACCGTACTCGGGCTGGTGCTCGGTGCCGGGAGCGTCCTCCTCGTACGGCCTCCGGGGTCGGCCCCGGCCCCTGGTGACGACGCCCCGCCCGTGGCGACGCACGGCACGTCGGGCGCGCGGGAGCACGACAGGATCTTCGTCAGCCGGGCCACGGGGGCCTGTCTCGACGACAGCCTCGACAAGGGCACGCGTTCCTTCCCGTGCAACGGCATGTCGTACCAGCGCTGGACGGTGTACACCACTGCGGACGGCGGCACGCAGCTCCGGAACCACGCGACGGGCAAGTGCCTGGACCACGGCGCCGACGGCCTGCGCACCGGACCCTGCGGGCCGGCCGCCTCCCAGCGCTGGTCCGTCAGCGCGGGGAGCGACTCGTCGTTCGAGGTCCGCAGCGCCTCGACCCGACGCTGCCTGGACGACAGTCCGGAAGGCCTGCGGGTGCTGACCTGCGACCGGACCGTCCGACAGAGGTGGGCCTGAGCCGGGAAGAGCGGGCCTGAGCGGGAGAAGCGGGCCGGGTGGGGGGGAAGCCGGCCCGGGCGGGGCATGTAGGGCGGGTCTACGCCACCTGCACGGCGTCCAGCTCCGTGTAGCGCTCCCCCTTCGACAGCCGGAGAGTGTTCCACCCCTCCCGCAGCTCCACCGGGACCTCACGCGGCTGCCATGCGTCCCAGCCCGTGTACGGGTATTCGACGACGCCGACGGCCGCGCCGTTGACCGTCAGTCCGTGCGTCGCGGCGGCCGGCGCACCCGCCGCGTCCAGCGAGCCGTTGCCGTAGCGGACGGTCAGGGTGTGCGGCCCCGAGGAGGCCGCGTAGACCCGGAACTCCACGAAACTGTCCGGTTCGTCGATGTGCCCGACGGCCCGGCCGCCCCACGCGTCCTTCGCCTCGCGGATCGTCGCCCGGTGCACCCGCGCGAGCTCCGCCTGGTGGAGCGTCTTGCTGCCCCGGACGACCGGGCGGCCGTCCGCGAAGCCGAGGTCCGCCACGTACAGCGCGCGCCGTGAGGGGTCGGCGCCCCGGCCGTGGAAGAGGATGCGGTCCCGGCCGCCGGGGCCGGTCACGACGTCCTGGCCGCCCGGTCCGCCGATGGTTCCCGAGAAGGAGTCCGTGGTCAGGAGCGGCTCGTCCCCCTTCACATAGGGGCCGGTGAGCGCGTCGGCGATGGCCCAGCCCGTCGCGTACCCGGTGGTGCGGTAGTCGCCGGCCGAGTACAGGAGGACGTAACGGCCGTCTCGCTTGACCAGCGTCGGGGCCTCGACGAGGCCGCCCTCCCACGCGCGGTCCTGCCTGAGGAGCCGGACCGGTTCGCCGGTGACGCGCGTGCCGTCCCACGAGACGGGCTGGATGTGGAGCCAGGTGTCCAGTCCGCAGCAGTTCCCGTCGCTCTTCCAGAGCAGATGGCGGGTGCCGTTCTCCGTGTAACTCGACGCGTCGATCGCGCCGCCCGCCTCCGTCGGACAGACCAGGGCGGCGTCCCCGGCCGGCCGGAAGGGGCCGTCGGGCGAGGACGCCAGGGCGGCGCCGATGCACTGGCGCCCGCCGACGCGGTCGCGCGCCGTGTACTGGAGGGTGAACCCGTCGCCGTTGTCGAAGACCTCAGGGGCCCAGACGTCGCGCGGAGGGTCGGGCTTGACCCAGTCGCCCGGCACCGGCAGGACGTCCTTCTCGTCGACCGTCCAATGGACCAGGTCGGTGGAGGTGGCGTGCTGGACGTGCCGGCCGGCGACGTTGGTGGCGTAGGCGTGGAACACCCCGTCGACCTCCACGACGTCCGGGTCGGCGAACTCCCGGTCGAGGACGGGTGCGGTCGGGGAGGCAGCGGCGGCACCGGCCGGGAGAAACCGGGGTTCCTCCGTCGTCCGGCCCCGGACCGAGTCCGGTACGGCCGCCGGAGCCCGGATCGGATCGGGCGTCGTGGCCCCGGCGGGGAACGCGGCGAGACAGGCGGCCGCGCCCAACGCCGCCATGGCCGTGGCGAAGCCTCGGCGGCGAAGAGCGGTCCGCCCCCGGCCGACCGCTGCGAGGCGCCCGCGGCGCCCCGCGCCCGCCCGGCGGAACGGTCCGCCTCCTGACGTGGTCCGGTCGTGCACCGATCGACTCCTTCCGCTCCGGTCGCCGCGCACGCGCGGACGACGCCGTCGACGCTCCCCTCCCCCACGCCCTGGAGGCGCGGAGCACACCACGAGAACGACGCGGAGGTCGTCACGTTGCGCGTCCGACGGGACGACGGAACGACCGGCGAGGGGGCGCTGCGCGGTCGGCCGGACGGCCGGGAGGGCGCTGCCGGTGCCTCACCCCGATGGCCGTACGGTTCGCCCCCCGGCCCTGTCCCGCGCTCACCCGTGTCCCGGGACAGGGACGTCCCCGCAGGTCAGAGAGGTGGAGATCCCACCGCATCCCGACTTCGCCGAAGCACCCGGGACACGCTTGCGGCCCGCTCGCCGAGCGGCACAGACTTCGGTTGTCCGGCCGCCGCACCGCTCGGTGCCGACGCCTCTACCGGACGTCCCGACCGCCTACGCCTCCTGGTGCCCGCACAGCGACCGGCACCGACGGACCGTCACGGGACCGCACCCCCACATCCACCGCAGGAGACCTCATGCCCAGGAACAGCCATGCCCGCCGCCCCCTGCTCGCCGTCGCCGCGGCGGTCGCCTGTACGACGATCGCGCTCTCCGTCACCGCCCTGCCGGGCCCCGGCAGGCCTTCGGCGGGCGAACGGCCACCTCCACCACGCCTCATCGCCACGACGGTGGCCACCGCGGACGACCGGCTGCTGCACGACGCCGAACAACGGCTGCTGCGCGACTGCATGGGCCGGCACGGATTCACGTACCGCGTGTTCCCGCTCGGCGACGAGACGGAGTCCACGCTCTTCCCGTACGTCGTCGACGACGCGGGCTGGGCCCTGCGGCACGGCTACGGTGCCGAGCTGCGGCGGCAGCGTGCGGCCCTCGCGAAGAGCGATCCGAACCGCGCCTACTTCGCCACACTGCCGACGGACCGCAAGGCCGCCGCGCTGGTCACCGCCAACGGCCCCTCCCCGGACGGGCTGACGGTACGCCTCCCCGGCGGCGGAACCATGCGCCGCAGCGATCGCGGCTGTGTCGCGGAGGCCCAGCACCAGCTGTACGGAGACCTCGGTGCCTGGTTCCGGTCATCGATCCGCGTGGGCACGCTGCGGCAGATCCTCCGGAGCCGGGTCGTGGCCGACTCCGGCTACCAGAAGAGCCTGGGAGTGTGGCGGCGCTGCATGGGGCGCGTCGGGTACGCCTTCGCGACGCCGGCGGCTGCCCGTGCCGCCGCGCTCTCCCCCGTACGCCCCTTTCCCGAGGACCACGAGATCCGGCTCGCCCTGGCAGAGGTGCGGTGCGCCGCGGAGTCGGGACTGTCCCGGACGGCCCGGCGCCTCGACGCCCACCACGACCGGCTCCTCGCCGAGGAGTACCGCGCGGACATCGAGACGCGGGACAGGCTGACGGCCGCCGCGCTGCCCCGTGCCCGCCGGATCCTCGGCGACCCCCCGCAGGCCTGATCCGCCTGCCCCTTCTGCTCCGCCGCGCGCCGCATGCACGCGGCGGCCCGCCGACCGCGGCACGAACAGCGGACGGCACCACCCCATCCACCCATCCACCCATCCACCCCCATCGGCCCATCGATCCATGGACCGATCCTCCGAGTCACCGCATCCCATCGCATCGCATCGCATCCGAGAAGGAGAAACACCATGCGCATCTCTCGCGCCCTCGCGACGGCACTCACCGCCGGAGCCCTCGCCCTGCTGACCGCCCCGGTCGCCGACGCCCGCGGCGCCGTGCCCGAGGCCGCCCTCCCCGGCGCCGCCACGGCACCGGCCGCCGTCGTCCCCGCCGCGGCACCCGGACCGGACGGCTTCCTCTACGCCTGGGAGCACCCCCACGCGGGCGGGTTCCACTGCCGTTGGAACAGCGCGAACGCCAACTGGGCCGGCTGCCGTGACAAGGTCTCGGACGTCTGGAACAACGGCTACCCCGGCGTCGCCGAGGACGTGAAGCTCTACCGCGACACCGACTGGAACGGCTCGTGGGTCTGCCTCCACCAGGGGCACTCGCTTCCCGACCTCGGCGCGTCCGGCCTGCGGTTCTTCAGCCCGGGTCACGGCCAGGGCGAACTCGTCAACGACCGGGTCGGGTCGCACCTGTGGGTATCCGCCTGCTGACGCGCAACGCACCGGAGGGCCGGGACGGCGGGGGACTCCCCGTCGGCCCGGCCCTCCGGCCTGTCGGTGGATGATCAGGCGGGTGTCGAGGCGTCGGCAGGCGTGCGACTCCCGCCGGCGGAGGCCACCAACGCGTCCGCCACGGCCGCCGCGTCCGCGTCCGCGACGTCTGCCGGGTACTCCGGCAGCAGGTCGTCCCAGACCGGCATCCACGACCCGTACAGCTGGGTCTGTCCCTCGGGCCGGGCGAAGAACCAGATGTGGAGGTGCGCTCCGCCGTCCCCGATGCGGTAGACGTGGGCCCGGGAGACATGGGGCAGGGCCTGCACGTGGCGGACGATGTGGGTGGACAGGACCCCCAACTCGGCCGCCAGCTCGTCGGGCAGGTCCGCCATGTCGTGGTGCTCGAGCGGATGCAGCATCAGCACGAGCGGCACGCCGACTCCCTCGATCCGCGTGAGCCGCCAACGGTCGTTGAACCAGATGCCGTCACCGCGGTCGCGGCACGACGCGCAGTCGGACGGGTCCTCGCCGTGTCGCGGGGGCTCGGGCAGCACCGGAGGGCGCAGGGGCGAGACGCGCAGCCCTTCCGCCTCGAAGGGGCTGATGCTCCACCCCGTCATGCGCGCGAGAGGCAGCCGATGCTCGGCATCGGCGGCGGCGAGCGCGTGGTCGTAGAACTCGTCAGGTCGCAAGGCCATGCAGCGAAGACTAGTTCGACTCCTGCCCCCGCCGCGGACCGGGGTGATCTTGGTGCTCCTCGGTGGGGGAGACGCGCTCAGCGCAGTCGGCGGGCGCGCAGCACCAGATCGTCCGTGTGGTGCGCGCCGGCTCCGCCGTCGGGTGCCACGCGGGCCCGCTGTTCGTCCACCTCCACCACCCAGTCGTCACCGAGGACCGCCGTGACCATCGAGGGCCAGACGTAGTCGGCCGGGTCGAAGCCGCTCTCGTCCGCCGGCCGGGTGTCCATTCCGGCGTGGTGGACGAGCAGCAGCACACCGCCGACCGCGACGGCCCCGGCCAACGCCCGCTCGGCAGCGGCGTCAGGGGTGCGCAGCAGCGCCGGGTACTGCGCGGAGACCAGATCGAACGAGGCCGGCGGGAGGGCCGCGTCCGTCAGTGCGGCGTGCACCCAGCGGACGGCGACGCCCGCGTCGCGTGCGTGTCCGGCCGCCCGCTCCAGGGCCACGCCCGAGACCTCGAGCGCGGTCACGTCCCAGCCGCGGCGCGCGAGCCAGACGGCGTCCGCGCCCTCACCGCAGCCGACGTCGAGGACGCGTCCGGGGGTGAGCCCGGCGACCTCGGCCACGAGCGCGCCGTTCGGCCGGCCGCTCCAGAGCTGTTGCCGGTCGAGGTACCGGTCGTCCCATTCCGCCCGTACCGCGGGGTCTCCGACGTATGCGTCGACGAGGGGGGTGAGGGCGTGGGACGCGGGCGATCCCGCTGCGGTGTTTTCGGTGTTCTCGGTCACGGACCCCACCATGCCCATCCGGCCGCTCGCGTGCCGCGATTCTTGCCGGTCCGGCAAAAAACCGTACTGGACGTCCTGTGCACGCGCGGCCGACGGGGGTACGCAAGGTGTCGACTCGGCAGCGGAACCTATTTGAAATTCTCCATTCAAGATCTTGATACCTGTTGAGACCCATGCGAGATTCGGCGCACGCAGTCACGCGTCAACGGCTGCGCCTCGTCCGGACACACCGGAACCGCTGCGGGAGAGGTCTTCACCATGCCGGTCCAGCACACCCCCGGAGAGCGACTCTCCGTGGAGACGCGCACCATCGAAGTCATCCCTGACGCCGAGCGGCACGGCACGCCGCGGAGCCAGTTCACTCTGTGGTTCGGCGCCAACATGCAGATCACCGCGATCGTCGACGGCGCACTCGCCGTCGTCTTCGGCGCCGACGCGCTGTGGGCGATACCCGCGCTGCTGATCGGAAACGTGCTCGGCGGCATCGTGATGGCGCTGCACTCCGCCCAGGGACCGCGGCTCGGCGTCCCCCAGATGATCTCCAGCCGGGCGCAGTTCGGCGTTTACGGGGCGGTCCTGCCCCTGCTGCTGGTGATCCTCATGTACCTCGGCTTCGCCGCGACCGGCAGCGTGCTCGCCGGCCAGGCGCTCTCCGAGATGCTGCACATCGGCAACACGAACGCCGGCATCCTCGTCTTCGGCGCCCTGACCGCCGTGGTCGCGGTCACCGGCTACCGCCTCATCCACATCGCGGGCCGCGTCGCCACGGTCGTCGGCGTCCTCGGCCTCGGCTACCTCCTCGTGCGGCTGTTCACGCAGTACGACGTCGGCGCGCACGTCGGGACCAAGGGGTTCGAGACGGCGACCTTCCTCCTCGCCGTGGGGCTCGGCGCCGGATGGCAGCTGACCTTCGGCCCGTACGTCGCCGACTACTCGCGCTACCTGCCGCGCGACACCAGCACGCGGGCGACCTTCTGGTCCACGTTCGCCGGCTCCGTCATCGGCTCCCAGTGGGCCATGACGCTGGGAGGGCTGACCGCCGCCGTCGCCGGCAAGACCTTCCTGAGCGACCAGGTGGGCTTCCTCGGCGACCTGGCCGGACCCGCGGTCCTGGCCGTCCTCGTCTACCTGGTGATCGTGGTCGGCAAGCTGACGGTCAACTGCCTCAACGCGTACGGCGGCTTCATGTCCATCCTGACCACCGTCACCGCCTTCGACGGCCGCTCGCGCATCTCGGCCGGCGCCCGCGCCGCCTACATCGTCGGCTTCACCGCGGTGTCGATGGTCATCGCGCTGGCCGCCAGCGACGACTTCCTCGACAACTTCAAGAACTTCGTGCTGCTGATCCTGATGGTGTTCACGCCGTGGAGCGCGATCAACCTGGTCGACTACTACCTGGTCTCCCGCGAGCGCGTCGACATCCCCGCCCTGTACGACCCGGCCGGCCGCTACGGCCGCTGGAACGTCACCGCGCTGACCTGCTACGCCGTGGGCGTCGCCGTCCAGATCCCGTTCCTGGCCACCAAGCTGTACACCGGTGCGATCACCAAGCGTCTCGACGGCGCCGACATCTCGTGGATCGTCGGGCTCGTGGTCACCGCGGCCCTGTACTGGCTGTGGGTGCGGCGCACGGCCGACCCCCCGGCCGAGACGATCCACCCGGCCGTCACCGAGGCCGACGACACGGCCGCGCCCGTCGGCTGACACGTACCCCGAGCGCCCACCGGGCGACGACGCGTCGGGCGGGAGCGGTACGGACGCTCCCGCCCGACGCGTCGTCGCCCGCCCCACCGAACACCTGCCGCAGCGGAGCGGCCTGCGTACGGAGCGGCTCGCGTGCGGAGCCGCTCGCGTTTCGATCATGCGAACTACGCGCGTCGACCTGCCCCGACGCCGTTGACGGCCGCTGACACCTCGACAAGACTCCTGCCCCATGCAGCCCTTGCGTGACCGCTCGGTCACCCACGTCCAACACCGACACGTGGACCTCGTCCGTGTCGCGAGCGCTGTCTGTCGCCGCCGCTGACCGGTCGCGTCCTTCCCACTCACCCCGCACCCACGCTTCCTCCGCTCACCCCGTCCACCGAGCCCCGGAGGCATGCCTGCACGCCCTCCTGGAGTCCCGTATGTCCACGCCCCTGTCCCGCCGCGCCCTCGGCGGGGTCGCCGCCGGCGCCGCAGCCGCCGCCGCCCTGGGAGCCGGCGCGTCCGCCGCCCACGCGGCTCCCGCGGGCGAACCGCGGGAGCGCCCCTTCCGTGCCGCGCATCCGCGCCGCCACTCGCGACGGCCCAACATCCTCTTCATCCTGGGCGACGACCTCGGCTGGGCCGACCTCTCCTCGTACGGATCCCCGCACATCCGCACACCGCACCTGGACCGTCTCGCCCGCGAGGGCGTCCGCTTCACCGACGCCTACTCCGGTTCCGCGACCTGCTCCCCCACCCGCTTCAGCCTCTACACCGGCCGCTACCCGGGCCGTACGAAGGGCGGGCTCGCCGAGCCGATCGCCGACAAGTCCGTCGGCCTGGAACCCACCCATCCGACGCTCGCCTCGCTCCTCCGGGACTCCGGTTACTCCACCGCCCTCATCGGCAAGTGGCACTGCGGCTACCTGCCCGACTACTCCCCCACGCGTTCCGGCTGGGACGAGTTCTTCGGCAACTTCGGCGGAGCGCTCGAGTACTACTCGAAGCTCGGTCTCGGCGGCGAGTACGACCTGTACGAGGGGGACGCCGAGTACAAGGACCTGCGGTACTACACCCGGATCCTCACCGAGCGCGCCGGGGAGTACGTCAGCCGCGACCACGACAGGCCCTGGCTGCTCAACCTGAACTTCACCACCCCGCACTGGCCCTGGATAGCCGACGGCGACAAGGAGGCGAGCGACGAGATCGTCCGCCGCATCAAGGCCGGCGACCGCTCCGCGCTGTGGCACCAGGACGGCGGCTCCGTCGAGAAGTACAAGGAGATGGTCGAGGATCTCGACCGCTCGATCGGCCAGGTGCTCAAGGCGCTGAAGCGCTCCGGGCAGGAGCAGGACACCCTCGTCTTCTTCGCCAGCGACAACGGCGGCGAGCGCTTCTCCTACAACTGGCCACTCGCCGGCAACAAGGGCTCGCTCCAGGAGGGCGGCATCCGCGTCCCGTCGATCCTCCGCTGGCCCGCCCGGATCGACGGCGGTCAGGTCAGCGACCTGCCGGTGTTCACCCCCGACTGGACGGCGACCCTGCTCGAGCTGGCCGGAGCCCGCCCCCACCCCGCGTACCCCCTCGACGGCACCAGCCTCGCCGGGCACCTGCTCCGCGGCGCCGACGTGCCGGAGCGTGACCTCTTCTGGCGGGTGCGGGGCGAGCGGGCGCTGCGCCGCGGCGACTGGAAGTACTACCGGGGCAAGTCCGGTCGCGACCAGCTCTTCGACCTGTCCGAGGACTCCCGGGAGCAGGCGGACCGGGCACCGCTCGAACCGGCGCGACTCGCCGAGCTGCGGGCGGCCTGGGAACGGACCGACGCGGGGCTGCTCCGCTACTGAGCCCGGCCGGCGCCGGCGGGAGCAGCGATCCCGCCGGCGCCACCGTCGCCGATCGGGCCGTCCGTCGAGTGGCCGTGCGCCGATCGGGCCGTGCCTCGATGGGACCGTCCGTCGATTGGGCCGTACGGCGGGTGGTGCGGGGTTTCCTGATGCTCCGTGCCACCCGGCGGGTACGGGAACGGACAGGGGTGACCGACGCACCCACCGCGTTCTGTGAGGAGCCCGCCCCCATGCTCGTCGATCTGACACGACGTACCGCGCTGGTCACCGGCTCCACCCAGGGGATCGGTGCCGCGATCGCCGCGGGTCTGGCCCGGGCCGGAGCCCGCGTCGGCGTCAACGGGCGGACCGAGGAGCGCGTCGCGCAGGCCGTCGCGGCCCTGCGCGCCGAGGTCCCGGACGCGGATCTGGTCCCGGTCGTCGCCGATGTCACCACCGAGCGGGGAGCGCGGCTGGCCGCCGAGGCGCTGCCGCACGTGGACATCCTGGTGAACAACCTCGGCGTCTTCGGCGAGGCCGACCCGCTGGAGATCAGCGACGACGAGTGGCGGCGCTACTTCGAGGTGAACGTCCTGGCCGCGGTGAGGCTCATCCGTCAGTACCTCCCGGGCATGAGCGAGCGCGGCTGGGGCCGGATCCAGAACATCGCGAGCGACTCGGCCGTGGTCATCCCCGCCGAGATGATCCACTACGGCATGTCCAAGACGGCTCTTCTGGCGGTCTCGCGCGGCTTCGCCAAGCAGGCGGCCGGGACCGGTGTCACGGTCAACTCCGTCATCGCCGGCCCCACGCACACGGGCGGCGTGGAGCAGTTCGTCTACGAGCTGGTGGACCGTTCGCTGCCGTGGGACGAGGCGCAGCGCGTCTTCATGCGCGAGTACCGTCCGCAGTCCCTGCTCCAGCGGCTCATCGAGCCCGAGGAGATCGCCCACATGGTGGTGTACCTCGCCTCCGAGCAGGCGTCCGCCACGACCGGCGGCGCACTGCGCGTGGACGGCGGATACGTCGACTCCATCCTGCCGTAGCGAAGCGTCCGGCCGGCGCGCTCCGCGCTGACCTCGCCTTTTCTCCCCACTCCCTGCCTGCGCGCACTCAGCCGTGCGGTGACGCGGTCACCGCACGGCTGAGGCGTACCCGCCGGTATTCGTGAGCCTCCTTCTGCGCTGGGCGCACCTCGTCGACGCCGCCGTCGCGCTGTGCGCTCGCTGGATCAAGTGAATACGAGGGGTGATGTGTTGGTCGGGATATGCCGCCGGGAACCTTCCGATCAGCGGACCTCACTGTCGAGAAGGACACCGATGACGAGCCAGGCTACCGAAGTTGAACTGGAAGGACTTCTCCGCAAGGCGCTGCACGCCACGGGTACGGGTGCACGCTGGGCGGCCGACTCGGACGAGATGTGGTGCCGTGTCACACCGGGGACGGGGACACGGCGCGAGCAGGGGTGGAAGCTGCACGTGTCGGCGACGGCCGCCTCCGCGCCGGCTGTCCTCGAGAAGGCCCTGGACGTGCTGCTGCGGGAGGAGTCGGCGTTCAAGTTCGCCCGGTCGCTCGACCAGGTGAGTGCGCTCAACTCCCGTGCCACGCCCCGGGGAAGCTCGGGCAAGTTCATCACCGTCTACCCTCGCTCCGACGCCGAGGCGGCCCTGCTCGCCCAGGCGTTGCACGGGGCCACGGCGGGTCTGGCCGGGCCCCGGATCCTGTCCGACCAGCCGTACGCCGTGCACTCGCTGGTGCACTACCGGTACGGCTCGTTCGTCGGCCGGCGGCGGCTCTCGGACGACGGTCTGCTGGTGTGGTTCATCGAGGACCCCGACGGCAACCCCGTCGAGGACAAGCGCACCGGGCAGTACTCTCCGCCGTCCTGGGCGGTCAGCCCCTTCCCCGCCACGGTTCCTGTCGCACCCCGCTCGGCGGAGGGAAGCAGCGGGAGCGAAGGCACCGCCGGGAAGGACGGGGCGGCCTCGGTAAGGACTCCGGTGCTGCTCGGTGGCCGGTTCTCGGTACGGGAGGCCATCCGGCACACCAACAAGGGCGGGGTCTACCGGGGCACCGACACCGGTACGGGCGCCCCCGTGGTGATCAAGGAAGCCCGCCCGCACGTGGAGGCCGACGCCTCCGGCTGCGACGTCCGCGACTGGCTGCGCGCCGAGGCCCGGATCCTGGAGAAGCTCAAGGGCACCGGGCTCGCTCCGGAGCCGCTGGCGTTGTTCGAGCACGCCGGGCACCTCTTCCTGGCCCAGGAGGAAGTGCCGGGGATCACCCTGCGGAACTGGGTCGCCGAGCACTTCCGCGACGCCGGAGCGGAACGCTACCGCGCCGAGGCGCCGGCCCAGGTCGAACGCCTCGTGGACCTGGTCGCGGCTGCGCACGCGCAAGGCTGTGTCCTGCGCGACTTCACCCCCGGCAACGTCATGGTCCGTCCCGACGGCGAACTGCGCCTCATCGACCTCGAACTCGCCGTCCTCGACGACGAGGCGGCCCTGCCGACCCGCGTGGGAACCCCCGGCTTCAGCGCCCCGGAACGGCTGGACGACGCACCTGTCAGCCCGACGGGCGACTACTACAGCCTCGGTGCCACCGCCTGCTTCGTCCTGGCCGGGAAGGTGCCGAACCTGCTGCCCGACGAGCCGGCGACCAGGACGGCGGAGCAGCGGCTCGCCGCATGGCTGACCGCCTGTGCGGAACCGCTCCGGCTGTCCGACGGCCTCGCGGAGATGATCCTCGGGCTGATGAAGGACGATCCGGCCGAGCGGTGGGACCCCGCCCGGGCGCGCGAAGCCCTCGGGAAGGCGGAGCCTCGGCGGAGACTGAGCGACGCCGTCCGGCACGCGGACCGCCCTGAGGGCGGCCTGGGTGACGTGCCGCAGGACACGGCCGGGACCGTGGACCACGCCGTGGCCGGCATGGTGGAGCATCTCGTCGCTTCGATGACTCCCGCGGACCCGCACCGCCTGTGGCCCGTGTCCACCCTGGCCGGGGAGTCCGACCCCTGCACCGTCCAGCAGGGCGCGGCCGGTGTCCTGGCCGTGCTGACGCGGTACTGGGAACTCACCGGTGACGAGCGTCTGCCCGAGCTGATCTCCACCGCGGGCCGCTGGATCGCGGACCGGGCCGATATCCGTTCCCCGCGCCCCGGCCTGCACTTCGGCGGACGCGGCACCGCCTGGGCCCTGTACGACGCCGGGCGGGCCGTGGACGACCGCGGGCTCATGGAGCACGCGTCGGCTCTGGCACTGGCCCCGCAGCAGGTGACGCCCCATCACGACATCACCCACGGCAGCGCGGGCAGCGGGCTCGCCGCGGTCCACCTGTGGCAGCGCACCGGCGACCCGCGGTTCGCCGAACTGGCCGTCGACGCGGCCGACCGGCTGGTCGCCGCGGCGCGGCGTGACCCGTCCGGGGTGAGCTGGCCCGTTCCCGCGGAGGCAGCCTCGTCGGAGGGCGGCAAACGCTACCTCGGCTTCGCCCACGGAAGCTCCGGCATCGGCTGCTTCCTGCTGGCCGCCGCGAGCGTCTCAGGGCGCCCGGAGCACAAGGACCTCGCGGTCGAGGTCGGCGAGCAGCTGGTGGCCGACGCCGTGCTGACGGGCGAAGCGGCCCAGTGGCCCGCCCAGGCCGGGGACCTGCCCACGGCGCCGTACTGGTGCCATGGTGCGGCGGGTATCGGGACGTTCCTCGTCCGGCTGTGGCAGGCCACCGGGGACGACAGATACGCCGACCTCGCCCGCCGCAGTACGTACGCCGTCACCGAGCGCGCTTCGCGCGCCGCCCTCGCCCAGTGCCACGGCCTGGCGGGCAACGGTGACTTCCTCCTCGACATGGCGGACGCGACGGGTGACCCCGTCCACCGGACCATGGCCGAGGACCTGGCCCGCCTCATCGTCAGCGAGAGGGCCCAACGCCGTGCCCAGGTGGTCTTCCCCAACGAGTACGGGGACGTCTCGACCAGCTGGAGCGACGGATCCGCCGGAATCCTCGCCTTCCTCCTGCGGATCCGCCACACCGACCCCCGGCACTGGATGGTCCAGCTGCCGGTCTGAGCGGCAGGGAGTCTGCCGCCAGTTCAACAACGAAGGAGAATCCCATGGAGAACCAGGACATCGAGCTGCTCGCCCACCTCCACGCCCTTCCGGAGACCGACCCCGTCGGTGTCGACGGAGCGCCGTTCGCCGCGACGTGTGAGTGCGTCGGCCTGCTGACCCTCCTCAACACGGTCTGTATCGGCATCAGCTGCGCGTAGCACAGACACCCACCATCCGGCCGGCGGCCCACCCGGGAAGCCGCCGGCCGGATGCCCCCTTCCGCGCGCCCGCGTGGCCGAGGACGGCCACGGACGGCGAACCCGTAGACGAGGACGCGACCGCATGCAGCCACCCACCGGTGATGAGGACCGACCCGACCCCGCGCCGCAGCGTGCCGCTGTCGACGGCCTCGCCCCCGCAGCCCTCGTGGCGGAAGCCGTCGCGCACCCGCCCGCCGCCGGCCACGCTCCCGAGCCCGCCATCAGCATGCGCGGCCTGGTCAAGAGCTACCCCGGCCCGCAGGGCACCACCACCCACGCGGTACGCGGCCTGGACCTGGACGTGGCGCAGGGCGAGACCTTCGCCTTCCTCGGGCCCAACGGTGCGGGGAAGTCCACCACCATCGCCGTGCTGTGCGCCCTGGCCCGCCCCACCTCCGGTCACGCCACGGTCGCCGGCGCCGACGTGGTCGAGCGGCCCCACGAGGTACGGCGACGCGTCGGCATGCTCTTCCAGCACAGCGCTCTGGACGCGGACCTGACGGCCGAGCAGAACCTCCACATCCACGCACGGCTCTACGGGCTCGCCCGTCGCCACGCCCGCTCGCGCGCCGCGGAGGTACTGGAGACGGCCGGGCTGACCGACCGACGGCGCTCCCCGGTACGCACCCTGTCGGGCGGCATGCGACGCCGCCTGGAGATCGCGCGGGCCTTGCTCCACTCCCCCCGCGTGCTGTTCCTGGACGAGCCGACCACCGGACTCGACCCGCACGCCCGCGCCCAGGTCTGGGAGCATCTGCGCGCGCTCCGCGACCGGCACGGCAGCACGCTCTTCGTCACCACCCACTACCTGGAGGAGGCCGAGAACTGCGATCGCCTCGCCATCGTCGACCAGGGCCGCGTGGTCGCGCAGGGCACGCCCCTCGCGCTGAAGGCCGCGATCGGAGACGACCTGGTCGTGCTGCGTACCGGTGACGACACCGAGGCACGGCGGGTCGTGCGCGGCATCGTGCCGCCGGACCGGACCGTCGCCGCGGACGGCGACGGAGTCTCCCTGCGGCTGCCGGACGGCAGCACCTGGATCCCGCGCCTGTGCGCGGCCCTGCAACGGCACGGCATCGCCGTCCACGCCGCTTCCGCCGCGCCGCCCACGCTCGACGACGTCTTCTTCCACCACACCGGCCGCAGCCTCGACGCCGCCAAGCCCGGCCACGCGAAGGCCATGGCCGGCGCGCCGGCCGCCACCACCGCGGGCGTGGGCGCGTCGGAAACCGGCGGCAGCCGATGACCGACCTCACGGTGAAGTCCCCGGAGACTCCCCCGACTCCGGACGACCCGGGTGCGCCCGGTACCTCGGGGGCCCTCGGGAACGCGGAGACCCACGGGAGCGGGTGGCCGGCCCGGCTCCGGCACGAGCTGCGCGCGATCCACGCCCTGGTCTACCGCGACCTGCTGCGCCTGGCGGGCCAGCGCACCCACACCGCGCTGATGCTGCTCCACCCGATGCTCTACCTCCTCATCCTGGGAGGCGGCCTCGCCGCGCTCATCCCCCGGTCCTCCCTGGGGGTCGGCTACCAGACGTACCTCTTCCCGGGCATGCTGATGATGACGGTGCAGACACCGGCCATCATGGTCGGCATCCGTCTGATCACCGACCGGCAGAGCGGCTACCTGCGGGAGCTCCTCATGGCCCCCGTCAGCCGGGCCACCCTGCTCCTGGGGCACTGCGTCGGCGGCACCGTCACCGCCGCGGCGCAGGGCGCCGTACTGCTCTGCCTCGCGGGCACGGTCGGCCTGCCGTACGACCCGCTCCTCCTCGGCCTGCTCCTCGGCGGGATGATCCTGGCCTCGTTCACCATCACCGCTCTGGCTCTGGCCCTCGCCGTCACCCTCCGCAGGCCGGAGACGTTCCACACGCTCCTCGGGCTGATCATGATGCCGCTGCTGTTCCTCTCCGGCGGCTTCTTCCCGCTGCACACGCTGCCCGGCTGGGCCCAGACCCTCGCCGCCGCCAACCCGCTCGCCTACGCGGTGGACCTGCTCCGCCGCTGCATCACCCACCTCGTACCGGACCAGCAGGCCGTCACCGGCATCGCATGGGCGGGCCGTCAGCCGCCCCTGCCCCTCGAAGCCGGCCTCCTGCTCGCCACGGGCCTCCTCGCGCTGCTCTGGGCCGCGCGGCGCTTCAACCGTCCCGAGTGACACCGCTGTCGGCACGTCCCGGCCGCACACCCCGGCGTGACGCACCGTCCGGAGTGTGTGGTCAGGACGTGCCGACGCCGCTGCGCGCCAGCGCGAACACCCCGAGGACGATGAGTGCGATGCCCGCGAGCTGGGGCAGCAGCCACCAGCCCGCCCGTACGTGCTCCTCGTACAGCAGGACGCCCAGGCTCAGGCTCACGGTGGCGTCGCCCAGGGTGAGGGCGGGCTGCGAGGCGACGAGCGGACCCCCCTGCATGGCGTGTTCGAGCAGCAGCAGGGCGGCGATCCCCGCCGCGCAGAAGGCGTAGGTCTGCCAGGCCGTCAGGAAGGCGCCGATGCCGCCGTCGCCGAGGATGTGCATGGACGTCTTCATGAGGGCGGCGGTGAGCGCGTAGCAGATCGCCGTCGCGGCGCCGAGACAGCCGGCCCGTGCGCGCCCCGGTGGTCTGCGCAGTCCGACGGCGGCGAGGGCGACCACGGCCACGGCGCACGCCACGAGGACCGGAACCCAGCGGTCCAGTGCGACATGGGTGCGGTTGCCGGTGGGCGAGGCGGCCGCGAGCGCCACTCCGAGGCCGAGGACGACCCCCGCCACGGCGGCCCAGAGCCGGGCGGGCAGTCGTTCGCGTGTCAGGAGGGTGGCGATCAGCAGGGCGAGGGGGAGTTCGAGGACGAAGAGCGGCTGCACGAGGGCGAGCGGCCCGGTCGCGAGGGCCGCCGCCTGTCCGACGCCCGCGGCGATGACGGCGAGGATGCCGGCCAGCCACAGGGGGCGGTGCAGCAGGTCGAGGATCAGTCCGGGCCGGAAGGAGTCGGACTGCGGGACGGTGAGCGCCGCACGCCGCTGGAGCACCGTGGCCAGCGCGTTGCTGAACGCGGCGAACAGCGAGAAGAGAACCGGCAGGACGACGCCCATGGACCGATCCTCACCGGGACGGCGGTCCGCTGGGGGACGACACCGGCGGACGCCCGTACGGAGGACCCGGTCGGGCCAATGCCGCGCCCGCGACGACACACGCCCGGCCCCCGCTCAGGTACGAGCGGGGGCCGGGCGGCGGGGTCTGTCTCCGGCGCGCGGTGCCGAACCCGCCCGCCTAGGGGGCGATCTCGAACTGCGGCGGCTGGAGGCCGGCCAGGCAGCGGGTGTCCGGCGCGGCGGGGTCGGCGAAGAACGAGGTGGTGATCGTCTGCGCGCACGGCGAGTCGGCGAAGACCACGTGGGCCACGTAGGGCACCGTGACGGCGTGGGACCGGCTCAGCGTACGGGCCACGTAGGCCCCGTTGCTGGGCGCGGTCTGGGCGTCGAAGCCGCCGGACAGGGCGAGGGTCGGGATGTCGCTGCGGGTCACGTCCCGGATCCAGGCAGGTGCCGGGGGGACGTCCCAGGCACGGCAGTCGTCGTGGAGCCAGGCGAGCTGCGGCGCGTTGGCCAGCATCGACCCGGGGAACGACGGGAACGCGCGGCGGCCGCCCCGGATGATGTCGGCCCGGCTCTCGTATGGGGTCCACTGGCGGCAGAAGACGCCGTAGACCAGTCCGTGGGCGACCCTTCCGATGGCCTGCGGGCTGTACTTGCCGCCCGCGAGCTGCTCGGCGATCCGCTGCGGGTTGCCGTGGGCCAGCTCGTCGAGGGAGCGGGGCACTCCGGCCGCCACGTGGGTGGCCGAGGTCAGCCAGCCGACCAGGTTGCTCCCGTCCAGGACGACCTTCACCGGCTCCGGCTGCGTCGGGACCGTGACGGTGGTGGTGATCGGCTCGGCCTCCAGCTCACTGACGAGACGGAGGAACGTGGCCTTCAGGTTCGGGTAGCGGGTGTTGCAGGCGGGCTGCTCCGCGCACGCCTTGAACAGACCGTCGAAGCCCTCGCGCGCGGCCTTCCAGGTGACGGCTCCGCCGGCCAGGGACGGCGGCAGGACGCCGTCGATGCCGACCGACCTGATGCCCTTCGGGTGCAGGCGCATGTAGTTGAGCGCCAGGTGGGTGCCGTAGGAGATGCCGAAGACGTTCCACTTCCTGACGCCCAGCGTCCTGCGCAGGGCCTCGTAGTCGGCCGAGCTCTCGATGTCGTCGTACGTGCTGCGGTCGGCGCCCAGGCCGTCCACCCGGTCGCGGCAGGCGCGGGTCGCCTCGACGTGCAGGCGGCCGGTGGCGGGCGCGTTGGAGACGAGGCCGAGGGCGCGGGCGTTGAACTCGTCGATGTTCGGACAGGTGAGCACCGGGTCGGCCGAGTAGGTGCCGCGCTGGGACATGAAGATCACGTCGCGGTCGCGGTTCAGGCCGCCCGCGAGAGCCATCGGGATCTCGGACACCGCGTCATCACCGGGTCCGCCGGCGAACCAGACGATCGGGTCGGGCGCGGGGGTGCGGGACTCCGCGGGCATGATCGCGACGGCGAGGGTGATCGTCCGTCCCCGGTGGGCTCCGGACTCCCTGGGCTTGTCGGATGCCTTGGGCTTGTCGGGTGCCTTGTGCTCGTCGGCGCCCTCGGCTCCCTTGGGCTTGTCCGCGCCCTTGGGCTTGGAGCGGTTCTCGGGCACGGTGAGGGTGCCGCAGCGGGCCCGTGCGAGGTCCGGGATCGGGTCCGCCGTTCTGGGGCAGGGGCCCGGTACGAAGCGGGCGTCGCCCACCGTGCGGGCGACCGTGCCGATCGGGCGGTGCGGGCCGTCGGTCGCGGACTCGGCGTGCGCGGGCATCGCGACGAGGCCTGCGACGAGGGCGCCTGCCGTGGCTCCCGCCAGCGTCGCCGGGAGCCTCACGGGGCGCCGACGGGGGGTCGTGCGAGGGGACATCGTGCGTCCTCCGGATTCCGGGTCAGGGGATGATGGTGAAGGGCTTGGGCACGACACCCGCCACGCAGCCCGTGTCGGGCGCGGTCGGCCGGGCCAGGAACGAGACGAGGACCGAGGCGGCGCAGGGCTCCTGGGGCACCACCCAGTGGGTGATCCCGGGGACCACCACGGCGGTCGAGCGGGGCAGCGTGCGGCCGGCGAACGGCCCCCAGCCGGCGCCGGTCTTCGCGTCGAAGGTGCCGGTGATGATGAGCGCCGGCACCTCGCTGTGGGTGGCGATCCGCTGGACCGCGGTGCGGTCCGGCACGTTCCAGGCGCGGCACAGGTCGTGCTCGAACGGCAGCTGCGGTGCGTGGGCGAGCACGGAGTCAGGGAAGCCGGGGAAGGCTCGGCGGCCGGCCTTCAGCACGTCGCGCTTCGAATAGCCGGGCGCCCACTCGGCGCAGGCCACCGAGTGCGTCAGACCGTGGGCGAACTCGCCGACGGCGGGCGTCGCGCCGGCGGCCTGGGCCCGCGCGAGGCGTTCCGGGTTGCCGGCGGCGAGCTCGTACAGCGCGGCAGGGACGTCGGCGGACGGGACCAGGCGGCCGTCGGCGACCAGCAGGTTCACCAGGGTGCCCCCGTCGAGGACGACCTTCACCGGGGTTCCGCCGCCGGGCGGCGGCACGGTGAGCGTGAGGGGGTTCGCCTCCAGGCGCCGGACCTGCTGCGTGAGCGTGCGGGAGAGCTCCGGGTAGCGGGACGCGCAGGCGGGCTGGGCCTCGCAGGCCGCGAAGATCGCGTTGATGCCCTCCTGGGCGCTGTCCCAGGCCCAGGGCAGGCTCACGGTCTGGGGCGGCACGACCGAGTCGATCGCCAGGGTGCGGATGCCCTGGGGGTGTCTGCGCAGGTAGGTGAGGCCCAGGTCGGTGCCGTACGAGTAGCCGTAGACGTTCCACTTCCTGATGCCGAGGGCGGTGCGGAGGTCGGCGAAGTCCGCGGCGTTCTCGGTGGTGTTGTAGGACGCGAGGTCGGCGCCGTCGGCGGTCAGGCGGTCGCGGCACTCCTTGGCCGCGCGGACCAGCCCGCGCCCGGTGGACGGGGCGTCGTAGGGCAGCCCGACGGCGGTGGCGTTGAACCGGTCGATCTCCGGGCAGGCGAGGTTCGGCTGCGAGTGGAGAGCGCCGCGCTGGGTCATGACGATCAGATCGCGGTCCCGGTTCACCTGGGAGGCGACCAGGAAGGGGATGGCGCCGATCGCGTCGCCACCGGGACCGCCTTCCATGAACACCACCGGGTCCGCGGCGGGCCTCGCCGAGGCGGCCGGGATGATCGCGACGGTCGTCCGGATGGTGCGGGTCTTCTTGCGCGTGCGGTTCTCCGGCACTTCCAGGAACCCGCAGCGCCCGGGGATCGGCTCCGGCGTCTCGGGGCACGGACCGGGCACGAAGCGTGCCGGGGGTCCTGGTCGTGGCCCCTCGGCAGGGGGCGACAGGGCGCTGCCGGGGGTGGGGCCGAGGGCGCCGATCACGACCAGGGCGGCCGCGACGAGCGCCGTCCTGGTCCGCGTGCGGTGGGGGCTCCCCGCCGGGGGGATGTGCCGCGCCGTTCGGCGCCGTCCGGTCCTGACGGTCCCTCGAACCGAGGGCAGGCCGTCCGGACCGATGTGCTGTTCCGCCATGTGATCCCATTTCTCGGGCATTCCCCGGCGCTCTGGGCCGGGGCGCGTGGGCGTGGCCGCCCGCCGCGTGGTCCGGCGGGGTCGGCGCACGCCAGCTTGCGTCCGCCGCGGGAGGCGCACCACTCAAGGAGTCCACTCGGAGCAGACGTTCGCCGTACGCAGGGGGATCACGAGACGAGGGTGGGGCGGAGGGCTCGGAAGTGGCTGGGGGCGCCTTCACCGGTCGCCGCGTCGATGGCCGCCTCTACGGCGTCCAGCAAGGGGGCAGGGCCCGCAGGTCGTCCCGTTCCGCCGCCGTGTCAGTCGATCACGGCCGAGGCGGTCCGGCCCGCTCCCCCGGGCCTCCGGCTTCCCATGGGCCCCTCCCGCGGGCCGGGTTCGGGAACGAGCCCCTTCGCCCCCTTCCCCGGGGAACCGGCCGTGGCGAGAATCTGTCCCTGTGAGGGGGAAAGTCGGCCAAAGCGTCAGGGGGACGGGCATGGGCGCATGGGTGGTGCCGGGGTACACCGAAGCCCGGGAGCTGGGTGCCGGAGCCAGCGGGCGGGTGGTGCTCGCCACGCACGAGGAGACCGGGCTGCCGGTCGCCGTGAAGTACCTGAGTGAGCGGTTCCGTTCGGACGAGCCGTTCGTGCGGGGGTTCCGGTCCGAGGCCCGGCTGCTCGGGGCACTGGACAGTCCGTACGTCGTGGGACTGTACGAGTACGTCGAGGCGCCGCGGGGCGCGGCCATCGTGATGGAGCTCGTCGACGGCGTCGCGTTGCGTGCGCTCATCGCGCGCGAGGGGTCGACGGGCCCCGAGGCCGCTCTCGTCGTGCTCAAGGGCTCCCTCCTGGGGCTCGCCGCCGCCCACCGCGCGGGCGTCGTGCACCGCGACTACAAGCCCGAGAACGTGCTGGTCGCCGCCGACGGGTCGTCCAAGCTGGTCGACTTCGGGATCGCGGCCGGCCGGGGCGCCACACCGGGTGTCGCCGGAACGCCCGCCTACATGGCGCCCGAGCAGTGGAACGGCGCTCCCGCCTCACCGGCGGCGGACGTCTACGCCGCGACCGCGACCTTCTTCGAGTGTCTGACCGGCCGCAAGCCGTTCACCGGCGACAACTTCGCCGAGCTCGCCCTGCACCACATCGACTCGCCCGTGCCCGACGGTCAGGCCCCTGAGCCGCTGCGCCCGTTGATCCGCCGGGGCATGGCCAAGTCCCCGCACGAGCGGCCGGAGAACGCGGCGGCGTTCGTGACCGAGCTGGAAGCGGTGGCCGCGGCGGCCTACGGGCCGGACTGGGAAGAGCGCGGCAGGGGACGGCTGGCGGCGTTGGCGGCTCTGCTGCCGCTGCTCCTCCCCTCCTCGGGCGGCGGTGTGTCGGAGGGCACGACCGTGTTCGCCACCACCACGCTGCCGACGCCGCCGCCGCGCCCCCGATGGCGTCTCCCCCGCGGAGTACCGGCGGGTGCGGCCGCGCTCGTCCTGGCGCTGCTGCTCGCTCTCGCCGCGCGGGCCGGTGTCGAGGGGACGAACGGTGACAAGGCCGCCGAGGCCTTCGCGACGACGAGCACCGGGCCGGGCACGTCCGGGCCCGGCCCCGACACGTCACCGCCGTCGCCTTCGCTGTCGCCTTCGGACTCGGACAGTCCGGAACCGTCTCCGTCGGCGTCGACGACGGAGCCCTCCGCGTCCGGCAGCGTCGAACCGAGCGCCACCTCCGACGGGCCGCCCACCGAGGACACGACGACGGCGCCGCCCTCGACGTCTCCGCCGACGCCCACGCCCACCTCGACATCGCCCACCGCGCCCACGCCCACGACTCCGACCGCGACACCCACGACCACGACTCCGCCGCCTCCTCCCGTCGTGGTGACGGCGGTCTCCGTCACGAGCCTGCGCCAGACGGGGCCGACCACGGCCTCGGGCACCGTCGAGGTCACGACGGACGGGACAGGGCCGGTGACGATCCGCGTCGAGTGGTTCACCGGGGACGAGAAGGGAGCACCGGGCGCACCCGACGGCGCCGAGTCCTACCAGCGCGAGGGAGCCACTCAGTACACGCTCACGCTCGCCCATGACGTCCGGGGCGCCGGCTGCTACTGGGGCCTGCGCGCGACCACGGATCCCGCCGCCTCGAACGGCGGTTCCCTGCAGCAGATCTTCATCCGGCGGTGCGTGATCTCATGAACGACGACGACTACAGCGCCACCGAGCTCGGCAGCCACTGGTTCGAGCGTCCGACGCCGGAAGCGACACCCGACCGGGTGGAGGGCGAGGTGCTGCGGTTCGGGCCGGGCGTGACCGCCGCGGCCCTGCGGCGGGCCGAGAACAGTCCCACGGTGGTCGAGATCTGGCACGGCACGCTCCCCGGTGTCCCCGCGCCACGGCCCGCCCGCTCCCGACGGCCGTGGCGGTACGCGTTCGCCGCCGTCGTCCTGGTCGCCGTCCTGGTCTTCCTCGCCTGGCGGCAGTACGGTCCCGGCGTCGCCGTGCGGGATGTCGCGGTCAGCGCACCGGGTGCCCGGCTCGGCTGCGACGGAACGGCGGACGTGGTGGGCCTGGTCCGCACGGACGGGCGTCCCGGCACCCTCACGTACCGCTGGGAACGCAGCGACGGCACCCGGTCCGGTGTCCTGACCGAGAAGCTGGCCCGCGGGCAGAAGGAGGCGCGTCTCCATCTCCTGTGGACCTTCCACGGGCCCGGAACCCACCGGGCGGTGGCACGGCTCGTGATCACCTCCCCTGGTACCCACTCCTCGGAGGCGACGTTCACGTACGACTGCGACTGATGGGCCGGCCGACGAGCGGCACGTGTCCCGTACCTCCCGATCCCGCCTGAGCCCTCCGCGTGGTGCGCAGGAGGTACAGGGGACGGAGCGTGCCGCCGTCGAGGAGGGCCGGGGCCCGTCCTCGACGGCGGCGGTCCGGTGGGCGGCGACTACCGTCGGCTGCCCGCCGTGCGGCCCGGCGTCACTTCAGGTGCCGGTCCAGGAACCGGCACCCGTCCTCCAGCTCGAACCCCGGGGTACCGGTGTGCCCTCCGAGGTTGGCGTGCAGCGTCTTCTCCTTGCTGCCGAAGGCGTCGAAGAGGTCCAGGGCCCGTTGCCGGGGGTTTCCCTCGTCGTCCCACTGCAGCAGGAACAGCAGTGGAATCGTCACCTGCCGGGCCTCCTCGCGCTGGGCGCGGGGTACGAATCCCCCGGCGAAGAAGCCCGCGGCCGCGATGCGCGGCTCGGCCACGGCCAGCCGGATGCCGAGGGCGGTCCATCCCCCGGAGTACCCGACCCGGCCGCTGATCCCGGGCAGCCCGAGGACGGCGTCCAGGGTGGTCAGCCATTCGGGGACCGCGTTCTCGACCAGCGGGCCGATGAAGGACTCGAAGATCTCGTCGGTCGGCTCACCGGCCTGCAGCGCCCGCCGGAGTTCGGCACGGACCTGCTCGTCGGCGGCGGAACGGGGACGGTCGCCGCACCCGGCGGCGTCGATGGCGGCCACCGCGTAGCCGCGCGACGCGGTGTACCGGGCCCTGGCCACGAATCGGGGGTCCGCCTTGGGCAGGCCGTTGTTGTGGGACATCAGGACCAGCGGGGCCGGTCCGGATCCAGGCGTCCACAGGGTGCCGGGAATCTCGCCGAGGGTGAATGCGCGCTCGAGGACGCCGTCGTCGAGGCGGTTTTCGGAAGTGAAGTGCACGGTCGTGCCTTTCGGGAGGGCTCATGAACGGCGCTCCCGGACGGCCTACCGTCCGACCGTGACCCCGGAGGGGAGCACCCATGTCGATACTGCGTTCACGGGTACCACCTCCTCGTTCTCTCGCACGGCCTCCGCGAGGCTAGCAACGGTCGCCGTCGTCCGCCAACGGTTTTCCCGATGGCCTCGGAGGTTCGGTCCGGGGTCGGTCGGAGGCCGGTCGGAGGCCGGTCCCGGTCGGGCGAGGAGCCTTCGTACCGACATGCGGGTGGACCCGCCCGGTGATGGAATGGATCCACCGAGAGAGCCACGACACCAGGGGTTGCGCCGTGAACGACGAAGCGGAAGAACTGGGACCGATCGACTATCTGATCGTGGAGTTCCCAGGCAGTCGAATGACCGGCGAGGGCCTGCCCCTCCTGGTCGATCTCGTGGACCGTGGCCTCATCCGCATCCTCGACCTGACGTTCGTCAGGAAGGAGGAGGACGGCTCCGTGAGCGGCCTGGAGATCGCCGACCTCACCGGTGACGGCGAGCTCGACCTGGCCGTCTTCGAGGGCGTGTCCTCGGGACTCCTCGGTCAGGACGACCTCGAGGAGGCGGCGAGCGCCCTGCAGCCGGGCAGTTCCGCCGGTGTCCTCGTCTACGAGAACCGCTGGGCCGCGCCGTTCGCGGCCGCCCTGGCCCGCGGTGGCGCCCAGGTGGTCGCCTCCGGACGCATTCCGGTACCGGCCCTGATGGCCGCGCTCGACTCCACGGACGACACTCTCTGAGCCCCGACCGACGTCAGTCGGGAAAGAAGGGAACCTCCATGCCAGGCCTCCTCCGCGGTGTCGCCCGCACGGCCGTCGTCGCCGGCACCGCCACCGCCGTATCGAACCGGGTGAGCCGCCGCCAGCAGGGACGCTGGGCGGCGCAGGAACAGCAGCAGTACGCGGCTCCCCCGCCGCCACCGCCCCCCGCGGCCGCGCCGCCCGCGCCCGCTCCGGCCGCCTCCGACATGTCGAGCAAGATCGACCAGCTGAAGCAGCTCGGCGAGCTCAAGGATCAGGGCGTGCTCACCGACACCGAGTTCGAGGAACAGAAGCGCAGGATCCTCCAGGACTGACGAGGGCCCGGACAGGGCTGTGAGCTGGGACTCTGTCGGCGGTACGGTCGGACGATGGAGTCCGAGAAGTCGAACGAGTGCCCGCTGCACGGTGCCGGGATGAGTGTTCAGAGCCTGGTGGGGCGTCGGGTGACGCAGGTCGTCGCGTCGTGGCACGTGTACGGCGGTTCTGCTCCCACGGGTCCACTGGATGTGTGGCTGGTCGACGAGGAGCGGACGCCCGTCCTCGTCACGACCGGATCCGACTGGTGTCTGCGTGTCGAGGTCTCCGAGCCGCACGCAGGGTACGACATGGGCGAATCGGGGCTCGTCACGGTGGGACCGCTCCGCGACGAGACTCCGCTGGCACGCCACATCGGCGAGCGCATCCTGGCAGTGCGGGAGGAACACGAGCCGCGCACCGGGCGGATCGCCCTGGAGCTTTCGTTCCCCGACGGTCGGGTCCGTTGCGACGGCTGGGCCGGGGACCTCCGCCTGACCGCGTTGTGAAGACGCCCCCCGTAGCCGCCCCCTGAGCCGGTCGTGCCGGCGCAGGGGGCGGCTACGGGCCGGACCCCCGCGGTCTTCAGGAGCGGAGGAACGCGCGCACTCCCTGGGAGACGGTGTCGTCGCCGAGGAGGTCGTTGTGGGCCAGGCAGCCCGCGGCGTTGTTGGTCGCGCCGGTCAGGGGGACGCTGTTGTCGGGGTTGATGACCTCGTCGCAGCTGGACCACCAGGTGGCGTAGCGGACGCTCCCCGGCGTCTCGTCGCCCGACGCGAGGCCCTTCTGGACGTACGAGCCCGGAGTCATGTCGCGGCACGCCTGGTCCCACAGCGCGCAGGCCCACGCGGTGCTCGTGCCGTGGTTGGGACCGGCGAGGGAGACCCAGTGGGCGACCGAGGCCTGGCCGGCCGGGTCGTGCTTCGTGTACCAGCGGGTGACGAGGCTGCCGAAGGAGTGCGCGACGAGGTCGACCCGGCTCGCACCGGTCTGGCGCTTCACGCCCTCGATGTACGCGGCGAGTTGACCGGACAGCACCTCGTTCACGGACCGGTGCGTGTCGTAGCCGAAGGAGAACAGCTCGCCGTCCGTGTATCCGTCGGCCTTGAGGTCCTCACGCAGGCCGCCCCACACTCCGGGGTCGGCGTTGTAGCCGTGGACGAACACGACCGGCGTGTGGGCGACCGCGCTCCGGACCGGGACCTGGGCCCGGACCGTGGCGGCGGGCACGAGCAAGGACACGGCGGCGGCGAGCATCGGAACGGCGATCCGGGCGGCGATACGGGAACCGGGCTTCCACACACTTCCCCCTACGACGTGTGACGCACGAGTAGTCAGGAGCATGGTGGGGCCTCGGGGCCTGGAAGAACAGCCCTCGTACGTCGGGGGATCGGTGCGCACGCCGTGGCGGGACCCCCGCGCCATTGGGGGCCCTTCCCTCGCGCTGCCGGGACCTTCAGCCGCGTCGCCAGGCTCTTCAGTCGCGCTGCCGGGCCGCGTATCTGCGGGACTTCGTGCGGTTGCCGCACACCCGCATCGAGCACCAGCGGCGGCTGTGGTTCTTCGAGGCGTCCCAGAAGACCCATCCGCAGGTGTGTTCCGCGCAGCGCTTGAGCCGGTGGACGTGGCCGGTGAGCACGAGTTCCGCCCAGGCGACCGCCAGCCGGGCGAGGGCGGTGCGGGCGGGCGGGCCGCCGGGGGCCGGGGTCAGGGGTGCGCCAGGGCTGCCGAGGGAGACCAGGACCGGGACGTCGGCCAGTACCGCGTCGGCCAGGGCCAGGTGGTCCGGTGCCACCGGGTCGTCGGCGTCGAGGGCCTCCCGGATGCCGGCACGCAGCACCAGGAAGGCCTGGTGCTCGTCGGCGGTCAGCCGCAGGCCCGGTTCCGCCAGGCTCCGGGCCGCCAGCCAGTCCGCCAGGGCGGCGGGTGTGGCGACGTCGTCGTCGCCGCTCTCCAGGTCGACGGTGTTGGTGAAGGCCTCGACGAGCGCGGCGGCCGGGGACGGGTCGAGCACGAACGCGCCGCCTTCCATGGGGAGTTGTTTCACCCATCCGTCCTCGGTCTGTCGGGACGGATGGCCGGTTCGGTACTGCGTTCCCACGATACCCCTGCCATACTGACCACCAAAGAGCTTTAGGGGGTTAGCTATGGATGGTGTGGTCGCAGATCAGAAGTCGGCACCGGAGGCACCGAAGACACCGTCGGTGACAGGGCGGGGAGGGCCGATGACCAGGGCGACGAGCAGGGCGGCTCCGCCGGATCACAGCAACCGCAACACCGCGGTGCTCGTGGGCTTCACGGCCCTCACCAATCTCGCCGACGGCGTGACCAAGGTCGTCCTGCCTCTGATGGCGACTCGGCTGACCGACTCTCCCGCCCAGATCGCCGGAGTGGCGCTGACCCTCACGCTCCCGTGGCTTCTCGTCGCCCTGCACGTCGGCGTCCTCGTCGACCGGTTCGACCGACGGCTGCTGCTCTGGCTCGCCGACGGCGCCCGCATGCTCGTCGTCGCGGCCCTGCTCGTCCTCGCGCTGCGCGAGGCGGTGACCGTCCCCGCCCTGTACGCCGCGGGTCTGGTGCTCGGCGTCGCCGAGGTGGTCGCACTGACCTCCGCCGCCACGCTCGTCCCCTCCCTGGTGGCCCCGGCCGGGCGGGAGCGGGCCAACGCGTGGGTGGCGGGCGCCGAGACCGCCTGCAACGAGTTCTGCGGTCCGTTCGTCGGCGGCCTGCTGGTGGCCGCGGGCGCCAGTGTGGCGCTGGGCTGGACAGGGGTCGGCTATCTGATCGGCACGCTGATCCTGCTCCTGCTCGTGGGCCGGTTCAAGCCGGCGGCGGACGGAGCCCGCCCGGCGGGCTCCGTCAACCAGCGCATCGCCGAAGGAGTCCGGTTCCTCTGGCAGCAGCGCCTGCTGCGGCTGATGGCCCTCGCGCTGACCGTGCTCTCCGCCTGCTGGGGGGCATGGCTCGCGCTGATGCCGCTGGTCGCCACCACGCTGATGGACCTCGACACCCGCGAGTACGGCCTGCTGCTCAGCGCACTCGGCGCCGGCGGGCTGGTCGGCGCGGTCACCGTCACCAGCGTCAACCGTCTGCTCGGTCGACGCTGGTCCATGTTCGCCGACCTCATCGGCACCGCCGCCATGGTCGCGGCCCCGGTCCTCTCCACGAGCCTCTGGGTCGTGGCCGGTGGTGCGTTCCTGGGCGGCATGGGCGGGATCCTGTGGACGGTGAACTCACGGACCATCAGCCAACGGCTCGTCCCCGACGCCATGCTCGGCCGGTACAACGCCGCGGCGCGGCTCTTCAGCTGGGGCGCGATGCCGCTCGGCGCCGGCCTGGTCGGCGTCCTGGCCGAGTGGTTCGGGATCCGCACCGCCTTCGCCGTGTTCGCCCTCGCCACGCTCGTGATCATCGTGCCGTTCCTGCGGACCGTGACCCCTCGGGCGCTCGCGGAGGCGACGGGGCAGGGCGCCGGGCCCCAGGCCGCTCCCGCCGCTGTTCCCGAAGGTGTTCCCGCCGCTGCTCCCGAAGGAGTTCCCGCTCCTGCGCACGACTGACGCGCCGGTGGGGCGACGGGGGCGGCACGCTCGCCCGACGGGGGGCGGCACGGTCGCCGTTCCCCCGCCGACCGTCTCCCTCAGCGGGCGCGGGTCACCCCCGGCGTCCAGCCCGGGTCCCGGCCGCTCAGGCCCACCGCCCGGTCCAGGAGCGGTGCGTCGTGCGGGACGGACCTCACGGGTCCGAAGATGCCTCCGCCCCGGGTCTCGTCCTCCGCGGCCGCCAGCAGGAACGCGTGCGCGGCGTCGAGCGCGGTGACGTCGGGGGTGTACTCCTGGCCGGTGGCCCGGGCCAGGTCCCAGCCGTGGATCACCAGTTCGTCGACGGCGACCGCCGCCGCGATGCCGCTCGGCAGGTCCACTCCGCCCGCGCGGGTCATGCCCGTCCAGGCGGACGGGTCCCGCCAGGCCTCGGCCAGTTCGTCCAGCACCTGCGGCAGCACCTCGCGCCAGTCGGCGGGGAGGGAGGGCACCGCGGTGTCGGGGGACGTGTCCGTCGTGGACCCCAGGTCCTTGCGGGCCGCGTCGCGGAAGGCAACGGCAAGCCCGGTGAGGTGGCCCAGGAGGTTCCGGACCGCGTAGTCGGGGCAGGGCGTCGGGTCGGTGAGCCGCTCGTCGGGGACTGCCGCCGCGAGGCGGGCCACGACGCGGGTCTGTGGCCCGAGGTCGAACGTCGTCGGTTCGGTCATCTGCCGCTCCTTGCGCGCGTGAGTGATACAGGGTGGACCGGGCGCGGCACGCGAACTCATCGGTGGCCGCGCTCCCGATCCGGACGGCGGCCGCTGAGCAGCCCCGGGTGCCTCGTCAGGGGGTGGCGTCTCGGTTCGCCGGCTGCCCGGCTCCGGCATGCGTGCCATGGTCGCCCTGCGGCGGCACGAGGGGCGCGGCGAACCGCCGCGCCCCCGCCCTCATCAGCTCATCGGCCCATCAGGCTCCGGGGCCCTGGGCCCTCAAGCCCTCAAGCCCTCAAGCCCTCAAGCCCTCAAGCCCTCAAGCCCTCAAGCCCTCAAGCCCTCAAGCCAGATAGTCGGCGACCCGCGCCGCGAAGGCCTCCGGGGAGAGGACCTCCACGCCGAGTTCGGCGGCCTTGACCGCCTTCGAGCTCGGCTTGCCGTTCGCGGACGGGGCGGCCACGAGGATGGACGTCTTGGCGCTGACGCTGCTTCCCGCGCGACCGCCCGCCTTCTCGATCAGGGCGTTCATCTCGGAGCGGCCGAAGCCGTCCAGCGGGCCCGCCATCTTTCCGGTGACCACGACGACCTTGCCCTCCAGCGGTCCGCCGCCCTGGGCCGCGGAGGGGTCCACGGGCTCGGTCATGTTGACGCCCGCCGCCGCCAGCTTGTCGATGACGGGGGCCAGCGCCGCCACCTGCTCGACGACGACCGGCGCCTTCTCCGGGCCGATCCCCTCGACGTCCTGCATCTCGGTGGCGTCGGCCTGCCGGATGGCCTCCATGGTGCCGAAGTGCCGGGCGATGCGGCGGGACATGCTGCGCCCGGTGCCGAGCACTCCCAGGGCGCAGAAGACACGGTTGAGGGGCCGGTCCTTCGCGGCCGCGATCTGCTCGGCGAGCTTGGCCCCCCGCTTCGCGCTGCCGGACGCGGCGGTCAGCTGTTCCACGGTCAGCGTGAAGAGGTCGGCGACGTCGAGGACGTCGCCCGACTCCACCAGAGCCGCCACGTAGGTCTTGCCGAGGCCGTCGATGTCGAGCATCTCGCGCCCGGCGGCGTACTCGATCAGGGCCGGGAGCGCGCACGCCGTGCCCTTCGCGCAGCGCCACCGCTCCTGGGCCGTGCTGATCTCGCCGCCGCAGCGGGGGCAGGCCTCGGGCAGCGGCACGGGGGTCGCTCCGGCCGGACGGAGCGGGACGACCGCCGCCTGGACGCGCGGGATGATGTCACCCGCCTTGTACACGGTCACCGTGTCGCCGATGTGGAGGTCGCGACGGCGGATGTCCGCCGGGTTGTGCAGGGTGGCCCGGGTGACCGTCGATCCGTCGATCTCGACCGCGGCAAGGAGGGCGGTGGGAGCCAGGACGCCGGTGCGGCCGACCTCCCACACGACGTCCTCGAGCACCGTCTGCCGCTCGATGGCGGGCAGCTTGACCGCGATGGCCCAGTGCGGGAAGCGGGAGCCGAGTCCGGCCGCCTCCTGCTCGCCCGCGTCGTTCAGCTTGATGACCAGGCCGTCGATTCCCACGGGCAGGTCCGTACGTATCGCGGCGACGGCGTCGGCCTGCGCCTGGGCGGCGGCCAGGTCCGGGACGACGAGCAGCCCCGCCGGTGAGGCCGCGGTCGTCTGCACCCCGGCGTCGGCCACCGCGGCCAGCGCCTCGGCGTGGGTCGCTCCCGCCGGCAGGAACGGCACGCCGTCCAGCTCCACCACGCCGTACGCCCAGAACGTCATCCGCAGCCGGTACGGGCGGCCCTTGGCCCTCAGCGTGCCCGCCGTGCCGTTGCGGGGATTGACGAAGACCTGCGCGCCGTGGGCGGCGCGGACCTCGTTCGCCGTCTCGAACTGCTCCTGGGTGAAGGCGACCTCGCCCCGGACCTCGACGGTGACCGGCTCGGCGAGCTGCTCGGGCAGACCGTCGATCTGGCCGATCACATGGCTGACGTCCTCACCGTGCCTGCCGTCGCCGCGGGTGATGATCTGCACCAGGCGGCCGCCTCGGTAGCGGGCGGCCACGGCCGCGCCGTCGATCTTCGGCTCGACGGTGAAGCCACCGGCCGGGGCACGGCCGAGGCGGCGCTCGACCGAGGCGCCCCAGGCCACCAGACCGTCGGCGTCGAAGACGTTGTCCAGGCTGAGCAGTCGGGTGGTGTGCGCGACGTCGCCGGCCGGGGCGGCGCCGTCGGCCACCAGGCCGGTGGGGCTGTCCGGGGCGACGTCGGCCGGGTTCGCCTCCTCCCAGGCGAGCACGGCGAGGCGCAGCCGGTCGTACGAGGTGTCGTCCATCGTGCTGTCGCCGTCCGCGTAGTAGGACCGCGAGGCCTCGCGGAGGTGCTGGAGAGCGGCCTCGTACGCGGCGCGGTCGGACACGGAGGGCAGGTCGGACAGGCCGGACAGCGCCTCATCGGCGGGAATCGTCGTCATGAGGAGATCCTCTCGCGAGGGTCTGACAATGACCGGCGAGCCCGACGGGGGCCGGGTCGGTGCGCCTCGCGCAACGGGTCGGCTCCGCTCGCCGGGCCGTGGCGCGGGGTGGGCCGAGGAAGCGCCATTGGCTCGACAAATGACGCCCGCTCCGGCGTGGTTGACGCGCGTCGACCGGGCCGTCAGTCTCGGGGGGACTCTCAGCCCTGGGTCACCCCGGATTCGTGAGGCCATGGAGGATCGATGTCCCGACACCCCCTGCGTTCCCTGCCGCTCCGCCTGCTCCTCTCACTTGTCATGATCATGACTGCTTCGCTGGGCGGGGTGGTCGCCACCGCCGGCACCGCCCAGGCCGACGGCTGCTACACCTGGTCGCGCACCCTCTCCCAAGGCGCCTCGGGCGCCGATGTCACGGCCTTGCAGATCCGCGTGGCCGGGTATCCCGGCTACGGCGGGGTGCTGGCGATCGACGGCGCCTACGGCCCCGGGACGGCGGCCGCGGTCAAGCGCTTCCAAGCCGCCTACGGGCTGGCCGCCGACGGTGTCGCGGGCCCCGCGACGTTCAGCAAGCTCTACGCGCTCCAGGACGACGACTGCACCCCCGTCCACTTCTCCTACGCCGAGCTCAACGACTGCAACACCACCTGGGCGGGCGGCGCCGTGAGCGCGGCCACCGCCAAGTCCAACGCCCTGCGCACGATGTGGAAGCTGGAGGCCCTGCGGCACGCCCTCGGCGACCAGAGCATCCGCGTCACCAGCGGTTTCCGCAGCCAGGCCTGCAACGACGCGGTCGGCGGCGCCGCGTCGAGCCGCCACCTCTACGGTGACGCGGCCGACCTCGGCGCCGGACCCCACTCGCTGTGCCGCCTGGCCCAGCAGGCCCGCAACCACGGCTTCAACGGGATCCTCGGTCCGGGTTACCCCGGACACGGCGACCACACCCACCTCGACCACCGGGCCGGCCGCTTCTGGTCGGCGTCCGGCTGCGGCATCTGACGCCCGACGCACCAGGCCGCCCCGGGAAGGACGGCTGTCGCGGCGATCGCCGCGACAGCCCAGGGCGGTGACCGCGAGCGCCGCCGGTGTCCGTCACACGGCTAGTGGCGGGGCCGACGTGCGGTTCCAGGGCATGCGGGACCAGGGAAGGGCGAGTTCCGCCTGGTCGGCGACGTCCCGGGGAGCGAGTCGGGCGAGGGGTGTCGCTTCACGGTGGCGCGCGTAGACGGAGTCGGTGTAGCGGTGGCCGGTGTCGGGGGCGATGAAGAGGACGGTGCGCTCGGGGGCCCGGTCGTGTTCGTGGCGGGCGGCGAGGTAGGCCGCGCCGGTGGACAGGCCGGCGAAGACGGCGTGTCGGCGCAGGAGGTCGACGGCGCCGGACAGGGCGGCGTCGAACGAGATCCAGTGGAGGGTGTCGTACAGCTCGTGGGACACGTTGCCGAAGGGGATGGAGCTCCCGATGCCGGCGATGATGATCTCGGGGTCGGCGGTGTGCTGGGCACCGAAGGTGAGGCTGCCGTAGGGCTGGACGCCGACGAGTGCGACGTCGGCCGGGGCACCGGCTGAGGCACGGCCCGACCCGTCGCCGGGGGCGTCGCGCAAGTAGCGGGTGAGGGCGCCGGTGGAGGCGCCCGATCCCACGCCGCCGACGACGGTGAGCCGCTCCGTTCCGGTCTCCTCGCGGATGCGGTCGGCGATGCGGCGGTAGCCGAGGTAGTGAATGTCGTCGTGGTACTGCCGCATCCAGTGGTACTCGGGGTGTGCGGCGAGGATCTCGTGGATCCGTTCGACGCGTCGCTTCTGGTCGAGTTTGAGGTCGTCGCAGGGCTCCATCTGCTCGAGCGTGGCGCCGAGTACGGCGAGCTGGGTGCGCAGCGTCCGGTCCACGGTGGTGGAACCGACGACGTGGCAGCGCATCCCGTGCCGGTGGCAGGCCAGGGCGAGGGCGTACGCGTAGATCCCGCTGGAGCTGTCGAGCAGTGTGTCCCCTCGGCGTACGACTCCGGTGTCGAGGAGGTGGCGTACGGCGGCGAGCGCGGAGACCACCTTCATCGTCTCAAAGCGCAGGCAGACGAGACGGTCGTCGAGACGTATGAGGTCGGGCCGGCCGATCGCCTCGGCGACGTGCTGGTCCATCGGGCGACTCCTTGGTGGTGAACGTGCGGGTGGTGGGGATGCCGTGGGCGTCCAGGGCGTGGCGGCAGGCGTGCAGGCGACGGCGCAGGCCTCCGGGAGCGGCGGGGTCGAACAGGACGCCTGCCACGGCGCCGCTGTGCGCGATCTGGACGCCCGCCGCCCCGGATCGCCGGGCGATCGCGGTCAGCGTCTCGAACTCCGGGTGTCGCAGCACGCGCTGGGCGCGTCGCGCGCTGGCCGTGGCGACCCGCCCCAGGAGCCGTACGTCTCCGGAGCCGATCGCACGGCGCAGCAGGACGCGCAGCCGCTCGTACTCCCGGACGTCGGTGTCGGTGACCTCCTGTACGGGCAGGGCGAGGGTGTCGACGGGCGCTCCCCCGCCGAGGACGCAGCCCACGACCGCCAGGGGCGGGAGGGCCGGGCCCAGGACTTCCAGGACCCGGCCCTCCCGCTGGGCGAAGAGGACCGGGCGGGCGTCGAGCATCAGCGGATCGCTGGCCCGTTCCGCGGCGACGGCGAGGCGGGCGACGGCGGCGGGGGCGAGGCGCACTCCGTACGCGTCGGCGACCGCGCGGACCGTCGCGATCACGTCGCTGGTGGAGCTGCCCATGCCCAGGCCCACCGGTACGTCGCCGGTGAGCCGCAACTGCCCTCCGCTGGGCGGCAGTCCGGCCTCCCGCGCACACTCCGTCACCGCCAGGCCCGCGGCACGTGCCGCTTTCCCGCGGTCGGCGGGGACGACGGTGAGCGCCTCGGGCGGCGTGCCGGGCCGGCGGACGAACTCGGCCCGGCTGCCGGGGCCGGCCAGGGGGAGGGTGACGAGACCGGCACACCGGCGGCCGTCGGCGTCGAGGAAGACTCCCTGGAGGAGTTCGCCGTGGTGGCAGGCCGCGTGGCCGGTACCGGTGACGGGCCCGCTGACGGGTCCGGTACCGGTGACGGTGCTGCCCGAAGCGGTGGCGGGGCCGGCACCCGTCGTCGGGGTGGTCCCGGCTCCGGCCCGGGCGTCGGGCACTGCCGGATGGGTCGGCAACGGGGCACGGGCCCGGTGCGTGGCGCGGGTCATGCGTCGTCCGCAGCGCGGTAGCGGTACAGGACGGTCTCCTCGGCGCTGAACTGGGAGAAGGGGAACGGCTCCGCCGACAGGGCGGTCACTCCCGAGCCGAGGAAGGCACGGGCGACGGCGCTGCCGCTCTGCGCGTACACGATCAGCGGGATGCCGCGGTGGCGGCAGCGCTCCAGGATCGTGTCGAACGAGCCGTTGCTCAGGGTCATTCCCGTGGCGACGACCGCGTCGGCGCGGTCGAGCACCTCGTGCATGTCGTCGGTGACGGGGTCGCCCCACTGGGTCGCCCTGAGGTTGAAGTCGCAGGGCAGGGGCTCGCCGCCGCGCTCGCGGATCGCCGCGACCAGCGGGTTGACCACACCGATGAGGCCCACCTTCGCGCCCTCCTCGATGTCGAGGAGACCGGCGATGGCCACGTCGCGGGCCGTCGCGCGGGTCTCCGGCGTGCCGCTCGGCAGGGCGACCGCCTCGGCGTCCCCTTCTTCGGCGGCGATCCGGTGCGGTCGGGTGTGGGCGAGGTAGGCGTCGAGGGCGGCGATCCGCAGGGGGCGCGGGGCGTCGCGCAGCAGGACGTCGAGCGGGGTGCCGGAGAAGTCGCGGCAGATCTCCGGGGTGAGTTCGCCTGCCTCGAACGCGCAGCCGCCGAAGGTGCCGCCGACACGGACGAGGACGTACTGGTTGAGGTAGGTGGTGTCGCCGCCGGCCAGGCGGGTTCCGTGGTGGATCCAGAACACGCTGGTCGCGACGAGTTCGGCGGGGAGCGGGCCGTGGTCGCCGGCCAGGGCGGCCGCGATGAGCCTGTCGACGGCGAGCGCCACGGGGACGGGGTCGGGGAGGGCGGCACCGGGCCGGGGGTCGGTGTGCGGGGAACGGGAGGTGGACGTGGTCAAGGCCGGGTCCTTTCAGAGGGTGGGTCGGGGTGTCGGGACGGGGGCGCCGAGGGGGCGGCGGTAGCTGACGGCCGGGTGCCCCAGGGCGTCGGTGGTGAGTTCGGCGTCGACCTCGAACACCTCGGCGAGCAGGTCGGCCGTCAGGACGGTCTCGGGAGCGCCGGCCGCGACGAGCCGGCCGTGGTGCAGGAGCAGGAGCCGGTCGCAGTAGCGGGCGGCCAGCGACAGGTCGTGCAGGGCGACCAGGACGGTCCGTTCGGTGCCGGTCAGGAGCTCCATCAGTGCGAGCTGGTGCTTCACGTCGAGGTGGTTGGTGGGTTCGTCGAGCAGCAGCGCGTACGGCTGCTGGGCCAGCGCGCGGGCGATGTGGGCGCGCTGGCGCTCGCCGCCCGAGAGGGCCTTCCAGGAGCGTCCGGCGAGCGCGGTGAGGCCGACGACCTCCAGGGCGGCGGCGATCACCGCCCGGTCGGTGGCGTCCGCTCCGCGCCAGCGGTCCCGGAACGGGGTGCGGCCGAGGCCGACGACGTCGGCGACCCTCAGATCGCTGTCGGCGCCCGAGTCCTGCGCGACGAAGGCGACATGGCGGGCGATCCTGCGCGCGCTCCACTCCCCCACCGGCTCGCCGTCGTACCGGACCGAGCCCGCGTCCGGGGCTCGGAGCCCGGCCAGGCAGCGCAGCAGAGAGGACTTGCCGGAGCCGTTCGGGCCGAGGAGTCCGACGGTCTCGCCGGACGCGATGCTCGTGCCGACCTCGCGCACCACCGGTGTGCCCGCCACCGACCAGCTCAGGTTCTCGGCGTCGATCCTCACAGCTCACCCCTTCTGCGCAGGACGAGAAGGAAGAGCGGGACGCCGAGGAGTGCGGTGATGACGCCGACGGGGACCTCGCGGGGCGCGAAGGCGATCCGCGCGAGCGCGTCCGTCCACACGAGGAACACCGCGCCGGCGAGCGCCGCGTACGGCAGCAGCACCCGGTGCAGCGGTCCGACGAGGAACCGCACCCCGTGGGGCACGATCAGCCCCACGAACCCGATGGCGCCGACGGTGGCCACGGCGACCGCGGTGAGCGCGGCCGTCACCACGAGCAGCAGCATCCTGGTGTGCCGCACCCCGATGCCGAGGGAGGCGGCGGTGTCGGTGCCGAAGGCGAGCCCGTCGAGGGCACTCGAGCACAGCCACGCCGCGGCCAGGCCCAGCGGGGTGACGATCGCGCAGACCACGACGGTGTCCCAGCGGGCCGGCGCCATCGACCCGAGCAGCCAGTGCGTGACGGCCCGCGTCGTGTCCGCGTCCGCCGACGCCATCAGGATCAGCGAGGTCAGCGCGGTGAGCAGTTGTCCGACGACCACGCCGGTGAGGACGATGCGGACCGAGTCGAGGCCGGTACGCCTCAGCAGGAGGAGCAGCAGCGCGAAGGAGAGCAGCGCGCCGACGAGCGCGCCGCCGGTGACCCCGAGCGTGCTCGCGCCGATCCCGAGGACGACGACGGCGACGGCTCCGGTGGACGCGCCGGACGAGACGCCGAGCAGGTAGGGGTCGGCGAGCGCGTTGCGGGTGACGGCCTGCAGGACCGTGCCGCACACGGCGAGCGAGGCGCCGACGAGCGCGGCCATCAGGACGCGCGGCAGCCGCAGGTCCCAGATGAGCGAGTCCACGAGCGGGGGCAGCGGCTCGACGTCCAGACCGAGACGGGTGGCGAGGACGCGGGCCAGATCGCTCCAGCCGGTGTCGGCGGTGCCGATGCGGACGGCCGCGACGATCGAGCCCACGAGGGTGGCCGTGGCGAGCAGCAGGAGAGGGGGGCGTCGGCTTCCGGGGCCGAAGTCGACGAGGCCAAGCCCTTCGGAGGGAGGGCTTCCGGGGCGGAAGCCGATGAAGCCTGGGCCTTCGGGGACGGGTCCTCCTGGGGCGGCGCCTCCGGGGCCGGGTGCTGTGGGATGGAGGGCTACGGCCGTGCCGGGCCTGCCGGATCGGCCGCTCGGGACCGGCGGACCCGGTGTCGGCTGCCCGGAGGCGACGGCCTTCGCCGTACGGACGCTCTCGCGGGCCGCCGGGAGCAGGAGGTCGGCCGGGTTCGTTCCGGCGGCGGGACCGGCGGGCGGCTCAGTGGGCATGTCCGAGGTCCTTCATGCCCTGGGCGAGCAGTCCGAGGGCGTGGACGGAGCGGACCGAGGGGTCGAGTTCGATGCCCGGCACTTCGAGGATCCTGTCGTCGCGGACGGCGGCCAGCCGTGAGATCACCGGGTGCGCCGTCATCGTGGCCCGCTTCTCGGCGGCGCTGTCGCCGGGGCGGCCCCGCTCGGAGAGGTCGCCGATCACGATGAAGTCCGGGTCGCGGCGGGCGACTTCCTCCCAGGAGACCTCGGGCCAGTCCTCCTGGACGTCGTCGAAGGCGTTCTCGGCTCCGACGATCCGGCTCATCTCGCTGGGCAGGCCGGTCCCGCCCGCCACGTACGGCATGCCGTTGAAGACGGAGTAGAGGTAGACGACGGTCGGCCGGTCCGCGCCGCGCCCCTCCTTCGGGGCGTTCGCGCTCGCCCTGGCGACCGCGGCGCGCTGGTCCGCCGCGAGCTTGCCGGCGCGTTCCTCGGCGCCGAAGAGCTTGCCCAGGTTCTCGTAGTCGGAGAAGAGCAGTTCGAAGGGGGTGCGGCCGGGCGGGTTCTGCTGCGGGCAGTCCACGGCGCTGACGAAGGTGGGGACCTTCAGGGCGGCCAGTTCCTCACGGGTGCCCGCACGGTCCCCGGTGTAGAGGTCGGCGGAGCCCGCGACGACGAAGTCGGGTGTGGCGGAGCGCAGTTGCTCGCCGGTGGCGATCTTCGGGGCGATGACCGGGATCTTCGCGTACGCCTCCGCGTACCCGGCGGGGATCTTGGTCTTGAGGTTTGCGGTGCCGGCCATCCGGTCCTGGAGCCCGAGTTCGAGCAGGATCTCGGTCGAGCTCTGGTCCAGGGCGACGGCCCGCTGCGGCGGCTCGGCGAGCGACACCTCGCGGCCGCAGCTGGTGACGGTCGCGGCGGGCTTCGAGGCGGGACGCGCGGCGGGCTCGGCGTCCGCGGCCGACCCACCGCCGCCCGCGGTGGAGCAGCCCGCGGTGGCGAGGGCGAGGGTCAGGGCGATGCCGAGACGGACGGGGTGGCGCATGGGTTCTCCGGTCTGGGAGGGACGGGCATGGGTGTTGTCGTGCACCGGGCAGGAGTGCCGCGTTCGAAGGGTACTGTAATGGCAATCATTTTCATTAAAGAACCCGGGGGCGGTTCACCGACCCGCTCCCCCACCCCCGAGGAGCACCGCACCATGACCACCACACCCGCGCCCGCAGCAACCAAGTCCCCTGCCCCGCCACCGCGTTCGGTCCTGCTCGACCCCGCGTTCCTGCGCCTGTGGGCGGGCACCACCGCCTCCGGCCTCGCGACCTGGGCCCTGCCCTTCGTCCTCGGGCTCGCCGTGCTGCACCGTGACCTCGGCGCCGCGGGACTCGGTCTCGTCCTCGCCGCGCGCACCGCCGGATTCCTCGCCGCCGTCACCGTCGGCGGCGTGCTGGCCGACCGGCACTCCCGCCGCGCGGTCGTCCTCTGGTCGGCCCTCGCGGCGGCGGCCGCCGCACCCCTGCTCGCCGCGGGCCTCGGCAGGTCGCTCGTGCTGATGACGTTCGCCGCGGCCCTCGCCGGCGCCGGTCAGGGCGCCTGCCGGCCGGCCTTCCAGGCACTCACGGCGGAGACCGTGGAACCCGCCCGCCGCCAGCAGGCCAACGCCGCCATGACCATGGCCGTACGCGGCTCCACCCTCGCCGGACCCACCCTGACCGCGCTCCTCGCGGCCTTCCTCGACGTCCGTACGCTGCTGCTCGGCATCGGGGCGCTGTGGCTGGTCGCCGCACTGGCCCCGGGCAAGGGGGGCGCCGTCACGACGGCGGCGGAAGCGTCCCCGGACGCTGTCTCACCCTCTGCGGCGGCCGCGGGATCCGTCGCGGTGCCGTCCCCTCGTACCGGCTTCCGCGCCGAGTTCCTGGACGGCATACGGGAGGCGCGCCGCCACCCGTGGTTCCTCGCCGGACTCGCCGCCCTCGTCGCCGTCATCGCGCTCGGCTACTCGGCCACCAGCGTCGCGCTGCCGCTGATCAGCCGGGACCGCTACGGCACCGAGTGGGTGCTCGCCGCGGCGATGACCGCGTACACCGTGGGCGCCCTCGTCGGGGCTCTGGTCATCGCCCGCCTGCGGCCCCGCTCCCAGGGCTGGGCCGCGTTCGCCGGGCTCGGCGCGTACGGCGTCGCACCGCTGAGTCTGATGCTGCCGGTCCACCCGGCCGTGGTCGTCGCGGCGTACGCCGTCGCCGGGGTCGGCATCGAGCTGTTCAACGTGCCCTGGTTCACCGCCACTCAGCGCGAGGTGGCGCCGGACAAGCTGGCCCGCGTCTCCTCCCTGGACTTCCTGGTGTCCTACGGCCTCGCGCCCGTCGGCCTCGCCCTGATCGCACCCGCCATCGGCCACTTCGGCGTCACGCCCGTCCTCGCCGTGTGCGCCGCCGCGTGCCTCCTCGTACCGGCGGCTGCCGCGCTCGTGCCCACGGCCCGCCACTTCGCGCGTACCGCCCCGGTGGAGGAGCGGGCCGGCTGATCCATCGGCCGACCGGCATCCGGGGCCGCGGGCGGCGGCCCCGGACGTCCGCGCGCACGTGAGCGGACGTCATTCGGTGGGGCGATGCGGGGGCGGTCTGCCACGATCCCGGGATGGGTGCATGGGACGCAGTGACAGACAGGCTCTCCGGCGGAGCCACCGTGACATTCCGGCCCAGCGGCAACTCGATGGTCCCGCTGACCCGCAGCCGGCAGCAGGTCGTCGTCGTGCCGGTCGACCCCTGCTGCCGACCCTGCCCCCGGAGCGCGGCGAGGCGCCGGCCGACCGGTTCCCCCGGTCCTCCGGCGCTGTGCCCACGCGCGTTCGTCAGTGCGCGTCGTCCCCGAAGGCGGTGTCGGGGATCCATGAGCCGTGGATGCCCGCGGTGACGCGGCGGGGCAGGTGCACCGTCGCGATCCGGTCGAGGCCGGCGGCGTCAAGCACCAGGAGCTGCGAGGCGTCCTGCTTCAGGTCGGAGACCACCGTGAGCAGGTAGCCGTCGTCTTCCCGGGTGCCCCCCGCGGCCGGTACGAAGACCGCCTCGCTCGGCAGCCGCGCGTTGCCGGCCTCGTGGATGCTCCGCGCACCGGTCGCACGGTCGTACTTGACGACCCCGTAGCCGCCGAGGCCGTTCTGGTCGGGGAAGGACACCGCGTACTGGTAGCGGTGCTCCGCACCGAGGAAGTCCTCGTTGAGGGTGGGGAACTCCACCGCCAGGTCGTCGATGATCTCCTCGTCGACGCTGCCGGACGCCAGGTCGATCACCCAACGCCGCGTGTAGGAGCGGGTGTTGGGTTCCGTTCCGCGGCCGGGGGCGCCGACCCACCAGTTCCAGGAGAGCCGGAACCCCTCGCGGTCGACGGTGGGACCCTCCAGGACGATACGGCCCCGGTCGTCCTCGTAGGCGTTGGCGGCGTGCAGCATGCTGCCGGGCTCGATGGGGAACCAGCGGATGCGCGCCGCTCCGTCCGCGCTCCTGGGCATGACGCCGATCCGGGCCGGCTGGGCGTCGTTCCAGGCGTAGGGGATGCCGGAGTGCTCGCCCGGGTCGAAGGCCACCGTGCCCTCGACGAAGACGACGTGGTGCCGGGTGAGGGCGAAGTCGTGCTTGAGGGCGGCGGTGGCGCCGGGGACCTCCACGCTCCGGGTGATCGTTCCCTTCGGGTCGGCGACGTAGTACATGAGGTACGGGGGGAAGGGTGAGGAGCCGAAGAAGTGCAGCTCCCCCGTGACCGGGTCGGTCTTGGGGTGCGCGGTCATCGCGCTGCGCAGCCGGCCTCCGAAGTCGTACGCCCCGACGGTGTCCAGATCGCGCGTCAGCTCGTACGGCACGTTGGCCTCGCACAGGGCGAGGAGCCGTCCGCCGTGCTCGATGACGTGCGTGCCGGCGGTGCTCGCGGTCAGGTCGGGACCCGTCTCGGTCATGTACGGGGCGCCTTCCAGCGCGGGCGTGCGCACCCAGCGGTTGCGGTACCACTCCGCCCGTCCGTCCTGGAGCCGGATGCCGTGGACCATGCCGCTGCCCTTGAACCAGTGGGTGGGCGTGACGCCGGGCTTCGGGTTGTGGCTGTTGCGGATCAGACGGCCGGACAGCTCCGGGGGCAGGCTGCCCTCGACGGTCAGCCCGGTCGCGGTGATCTCGTCGACGGCGGGCGTGTAGTGGCCGGTCAGGAAGGGCGTGCTGGTCATGGCTGGAACCTCACTTCTCGGGGTGTCCGGTGTCGTCTCGGTGTCCGTGCGTGCGATGCGGTGCGTGAGTCCGTGCGATGCAGTGCGTGAGTCGGTGTGCGGGGACGGGCGGGGCTGGACGGGGCTGGACGGGGCTCACATGCCTTGTTCCGCGCGGTCCTTCAGGGAGGCCAGCCAGTTCCGCAGGGACTGGTCGAGGGCTTGGCCGAGCTCCTCGGTGGCCGCGTCGACGGGTGCGCCGCTCCAGGACTCCTCGGTGCGGACGGTGACCCGGTCGCCGGTCCGCTCGAAGGTCCACACATGGATGCCGGTGATGCCGTTGGCGGGGCCGCCCCACACGATCCGCTCGCCGGGAACGAGTTCGGTGACCGTGGAGGTGATGTCCAGTCCATGGGTCTTCCAGGTGAAGGACGTGCCGGCCCGCAGCGGGCCGCCGAGGGTGGCCTCGTCGACGTCCGCGTTCCAGGTCGCCCAGGCGTCGATGTCGGTGTGGAGCTGCCACACCTTCTCGATCGGGGCGTCGATCACGGTGGACAGGCGGACGATGACGGGAGCGTTCTCGTCGATGGTGTGCATGGTGGGTCTTCCTTCTCTCGTGGTGGGTCGTGCCTGGGGAACGGGACTGTTGTCGTGGGTCAGGACGTGTGCGCCAGGGGGAGGGCCCCTGGGCGGCGGCTCGCCCGGCGGGCGAGGACCAGGGCCAGGGCGGCGGCGGCCGCGAGGACCGCTGCCGAGATGCCGAAGGCGGTGCGGTAGCCGGCGGCGAGCGCCTCCACGTGCGGTCGGCCGTCGTTCTCGGCGTGGGCCGTGACGGAGCCGGCCACGGTGGCCAGTACGGCGAGGCCGATGGCTCCGCCCATCTGGCGCGTGGTGTTCACCAGACCTCCGGCCAGGCCGGCGTCACCGCGGGGGACGCCCTCGACGGACAGGGCGGTGAGTTGGACGAAGGCGACGCTCAGGCCGAGTCCGATCAGCAGGCTCGGGCCGAGGACGTCGGCGGCGTAGCTGCCGTCGGCGCTGAGCCGTGCGAGCCACGCCAGCCCGCCCGCCTCGGTGAGCAGGGCCGCCGTCACGGTCGCCGTGGGTCCGAGGCGCCGGGCGACGCGCGGCGCCAGGGCCGAGCCGAGCATGATCGATCCGGCCAGCGGGAGCTGCCCCAGGCCCGTCGCCAAGGGGCTGAGGCCGAGCACGTGCTGCTGATGGAGCGGCAGGAAGAAGAACAGGGCGATCCACACCGACCCGAGCAGCGCCATGAGCGCGTTCCCGGCCCCGACCCTGGCTTCGGTGAACAGTCGTGGCGGCAGGAGGGGGTGGGGATGCCGTCGCTCGATCAGGGCGAAGACGACGAGGAGTACGGCGGCGAGTGCGAGGGTTCCGAGCACCCGAGCGTCCGCCCAGCCGAGGCGGCGGGCGTCCGTCAGTCCTGCGACCAGGGCGGTGAGGGCCAGCGTCACGCTCGCGGTGCCCGGGAGGTCGAACCGGCCGCGCTTCGCCGGCGCGCCGCCGGGCCGCGAGGCTCCCCGGCCGTCGCCCAGCGGTGCCGAGGGCACGGCGACGGCCGTCCCGCCCAGTACGAGAAGCGTCGCCGCGGCCACCGTGTGGAAGATCCACGGCCAGCCCCACGCCTGTGTCAGAGCGCCGCCCAGGAGGACACCGGCCGCGCCTCCCGCTCCGGAGACCGCACCCCAGACCCCCAGCGCCCTCCCCCGCCCCGGACCGGGAGGGAACAGGCCCATCAGGAGCGCGAGCGCCGCGGGGGCGACGGCCGCCGCCCCGAGGCCCTGCACGGCACGCGCGGCGATCAGCGCCTCCGGCGTGCTCGCGAGTCCGGCGGCGAGCGAGGCCACTCCGAAGGCGCCGAGTCCCGCGAGCAGGACCCGCCGGGCGCCCAGGAGGTCGGCGGCACGGCCGCCGGCCAGGAGCAGGGCCCCGAAGGCGAGCCCGTAGGCGTTGACCACCCAGGTCGTCCCGCTGTCCGACAGGCCGGTTCCGGCCCGGATCTGAGGCAGTGCCACGTTGACGATGGAGGTGGCGAGCATGACGGTGAACTGCGCGCCCGCCAGTGCCGCCAGCGCGGCCCGGGGGTGCCGGGTGGTGGTTCCGGAATGCTTCCGCACGACAAGCTCCCGCCTCGTTGAGTTCTGGCGACCTCATTGTGTGGTCGACCACTCACATTCATGACCGAAAAACAGGCGGGGCCGCCACGCCCCGCCGATCACTCCCCGCGCCCCGCCGACCGGGCGCCACGCACCCGCCGATCACGCCCCGCACACCAGCCGCTCGCGGGCCCACCGAAGCGGGCCACGGGTCAGTCAGCGGCAGGCCCCGGGGTGAGCCCGCAGCAGGCCCGGGGTCAGTAGTGCCTGATGCCCGCCGCCAGCGTCCGGCTCCAGGGGGCGTCCACCTCGCCCGCCCCCATCGACACGATCAGATGGCACAGCGTCCCCAGCGCGAAGAACTCCTGAACCTGCCGCTCACTGCCGCCCGAGGCGCCGCGCACGTACTCCACGAGGCGGGCGTAGCCCTGCCGCACGGCCTCGCGCACGGCCGGCTCGGACGTCGCGGCCGCCTGCGCCTGGAGCTGCACGAGCATCAGGTCGCTGTCACCGTCGCTGCCGCTGATCAGCCTGGCGTACGAGTCCCCCATGGCCGACAGGACGACCTCCGGGGTACTGCCCCGCGCCTCAGCCGCCGCCCGTTCCAGGCTGGCCCGGACCTGGACGAAGCTGTGCTCCACGACGGCGACGAACAGCGCTTCCTTGTTCGGGAAGAGCCGGTAGACGTACGCCTGGGAGATGCCCGCGGCCTTGGCCACCTCGGTCGTCGTGGTGCCGAAGTAACCACGGGCGGCGAAGGCTCCGACGGCGGTGCGCAGCACGGTCGCACGGCGCTCCTCGGCGGTGGACAACTGGCGGGGACGTTCTGGCTTCATGTGAGTACTTAACCACTCACACTTTGTCGGCGTCAAGCGCCGCCGCGACGCTCAGGCTGCTCCACGACGCTCAGGCGTCACCGAGCCCTCCTCACGTCCCTCACGTCCCTCATGTCCCTCATGTCCCTCACGTCTCCCCGCCGAACCGCACCCTGACCGTCAGTCCGCCGCCCTCCGGGTTCGCGAACGCCTCCGTCGTCGCGCCGTGGGCGCGTGCGATCGACTCGACGATGGAGAGACCGAGGCCCGCGCCCTCGCCGGGGCCGTGGGTGCGTTCCGTCAGACGGCGGAAGGGCTCGAAGAGCAGCGGGACCGTCTCGGGCGGGACCTCGGGTCCGGTGTTCGCCACCTCGACACCCCCGGGGCCGGTACGGACCTCGACCCGGCCGCCGCGGACGTTGTGGCGTACACCGTTCACGACCAGGTTGTGCACCAGGCGGTCGAGGAGCACCGCGTCACCGTCGACCGTCAGGGGCAGGGCCCGCACCGAGACCGTCACCCCGTGGTCAGCGGCCTCCGCCGTGAGCGCGTCCGCCGCCTGCCGGGCCACCTCGTGCAGGGCCACCGGACGCCGTTCCCGGAGCCCCTGGTCGGAGGCCGCGAGCAGCAGGAGGCCCTCGATGATCCGTTCGCTGTCGTCCGCGACCTCGATCAGCTTCGCCCGGATGCCGGCGACGCGCTCCGGAGAGGGTTCTCCCGCGAGCCCGATCTCGGCTGCCGCGCGCTGCACGGCCACCGGTGTGCGCAGCTCGTGGGCGGCGTTCGCCGCGAACCGCTGCTGGGCGGAGACCAGGCCCTCCATCCGGCCGAGCATCCCGTCGAAGGTGTCGGCGAGCCGCTTCAGCTCACCCGGCGGCCCGTCGAGCGCGATCCTCTCGTGCAGGTTCTCGCCCGACAGCCGGCGGGCCGTCTCCGTGATCACGGCCACCGGCCGGAGCACCCGGCCGGCCATCCACCACGCGAGCACGACGGAGAGCACCGCGTACACGAGGAGCACGACCAGCGACACCGTCAGAAGGCGTTCCAGCGCCGCCGACTCCGCCGCGCCGCTCACGGACCGTGTGATCGCGAGGTATTCGCCGGGGAGCCGGGTGGCGCCGCTCGGGGCCGGGCTCGCGGGCACCGGACTGACCGGCAGGAAACTGGCCGGCGCGGAGCCGGCGGTCGCGCTCGGATACGGGCTCGGCAGCTCCTCCAGCCGCTGCGCGGGTACGGTCCCGGTGACGGCCAGGCTGATCGACGAGTACAGGCCCTCCTTGACGAGGAAGTACACGACCCCCGTCAGCAGGGCGCCGGCGAGCAGCAGAAGCCCGCCGTACAGGGCGGTCAGCCGGGCCCGCTCCCCCGTCATGAACGGCTTCATGAACGACGTCATGAACGGCCGTGTGAACGGCCTCGTGAGCGGCGTCCCTGCCCGCTTCCCCGCCCGCTTCCCAGCCCGCTTCCCCGCCCCCTTCACGACCTGCTTCATGACCCGATCCGGTAGCCCGAGCCCGGGACCGTCTCCACGACCGGCGGCTCGCCGAGCTTCGCGCGGAGTTTGCTCAGCGTGACCCGGACCGCGTTCGTGCGGTAGCTGGTGTGCTCCTCCCAGACCTGCTCGATCAGGTCCTCGCCGCTGACCACCGCGCCCTCGGCCCGCAGCAGGGCCTCCAGGACGGCGAACTCCTTCCGCGACAGCTGCAGGTGGCGACCGTCCCGGCTGGCCTGGCGGCGGGCGGTGTCCAGGACGATGCCGGCCCGCTCCAGCACGGGCGGCAGGGCGGGCCGGGCCCGCCGGCCCAGGGCCAGGACCCGGGCGAGCAGCTCGTCGTACGCGAAGGGCTTGGCCAGGTAGTCGTCGGCGCCGAGGCCGAGGCCCTCGACCCGGTCCCGCACCGTGCCCGCCGCCGTCAGCATCAGCACCCGGGTCATCAGCCGCTGTTCGACCACGCGGCGGCAGACGTCGTCGCCGTGCATCCCGGGCAGGTCCCGGTCCAGGACGAGCACGTCGTACTCCCCCAGCTGCATCTTCCGCAGTGCTTCGAGGCCGTCGGCCGCGACGTCCACGGCGAGCGCGTCGCGGCGCAGCCCCTCGGCGATCATCTCGGCGAGAAACGCCTCGTCCTCCACCACCAGTACGCGCATGCCCCCTGTGTATCCGAAAGGGACCTTTCGCCGATGTAAACGAAACCGCTGAGAGAAACGAAACACCCCTTCGCGGCACGCTCCACGCCATGACGATTCGACGGATCACCCGGGCCGCCGCCGCCACCTCCCTGGCCGCCGCCCTCACCCTGCTCGCCACCGCCTGCTCGGGATCGGGCCCGGACGCGAGCAGCTCGGGAAGCGGGCAGAAGGACGGGAGCGCGAGCGACGAGGGCAAGAAGGCCGACCAGGCCTTCGAGCACCGCAAGTGCCTGCGCGAGCAGGGTCTCGACGTGCCCGAGCCGAAGCCCGGCGAGCAGGGCGTCGGGCTCACCATCGGCGGTGACGGCATGTCGAAGGAGAAGATGGAGAAGGCGTTCAAGGCCTGCCAGGACAAGGCCGGCGGCGCGGGCTTCGGCAAGGAGCCGACGCAGGCGGACAAGGACAAGGCGCTCGCATACGCGAAGTGCATGCGGGAGAACGGCTTCAACATGCCCGACCCGAAGTTCGACGGCGGGGCGCAGGCGGCCATGCCGATACCGCAGGGCGCCGAGAAGCAGAAGTTCGACAAGGCCGCCAAGGCGTGCGAGAGCGTGGCCCGATGAGCGGCGGCGAACGGCCGATGGCCCGGCGCCGGCTGGTGCTCGCCCTCGCGGCCATCGTCGCCGTCGCGGGCGGCGGAGCGGCGGTCACCGCCGTCTCCGCGCCCGACAGGGCGGCGGACGGGCAGGGCGGCGCCGCCGACGCGAAGGGCCTGCCGGCCGCGACCGCCGCTGTCACCCGGGGCGACCTCAGCAACAGCTCCCAGCAGGACGGCACACTCGGCCACCTCGGCGAACGGAAGATCAACGCGGGACCGGCCGGGGTCCTCACCTGGGTCGCGGCGGCCGGCTCGGTCGTCGAGCGGGACGAGCGGCTCTACGAGGTCGAGGGCCGTCCGGTCCGACTGATGTACGGCGCAGAGCCCATGTACCGGACGCTCAGGACCGGCGACAAGGGCAAGGACGTCCGACAGCTGGAGGAGAACCTCGCCGCCCTCGGGTACGTCGGATTCGACGTCGACGAGGAGTACACGGCGAAGACGGCCGCCGCCGTCAAGCGGTGGCAGAAGTCCCACGACCTGAAGCAGACCGGCACCGTCGGCCCGGACCAGATCGCCTTCGCGGGCAGCGCGGTACGGGTGAAGGAGGCGGGCGCGGCGCCCGGCGACCGGATCGGACCGGGCGGTCCCGTGCTCACCGTGACCGGCTCCGAGCGGGTCGTACGCTTCAAGGTCCCCGTGTCCGAGGCGGAGTCGGCGAAGGCCGGAACGCGGGTGACCGTCCGGCTGCCGGACGGCACGGAGCTCCCGGGGAAGGTGTCGGCCGTCGGGAAGACCGCGTCGGCGGGCGACGACCCGCAGGACCGGACGCCGAAGATCTCCGTCACGGTCTCCTTCGACCAGCCGGAGAAGGTCAGGGGCATCGACCAGTCCCCGGTCACCGTCGACCTCACCGGAGAGACGCGCCGGGACGTCCTGACCGTACCCGTGAACGCGTTGCTCGCCCTGCCCGGTGGGGGCTTCGGCGTCCAGGTCGTCGAGAACGGAACGGCCCGGGACCTGGAGGTCGAGCTCGGCATGTTCGGGCAGGGCCGGGTCGAGGTCAGCGGCGAGGGGCTGCGCGAGGGCATGAAGGTCGGGGTGCCGTCCGCATGACGACGACCTCGACTTCGACCTCGGACATGGCCACGGCCACGAACTCGGCCCCGGCACCCGGTGGGACGCCGACGCCGGTCGTACGCCTCCGCGGAGTCACCAAGGAGTACCCGGGTGGCGTCCGTGCCCTCGACGGCGTCGATCTCACCGTCGGAGAAGGGGAGCTGCTCGGCATCGTCGGGCCGTCCGGATCCGGCAAGTCGACGCTGCTGCACATCGTCGGCACCCTGGACCGGCCGAGCGCCGGCACCGTGGAGATCGCCGGGCACGACATCGCCTCCCTGTCGGACCGTCGGCTGTCGGCACTGCGCGCCCGCCGCATCGGCTTCGTCTTCCAGGCCTTCCATCTGGTGCCGGGCGTGGGTGCGCTGGAGAACGTCGCGGAGGGGCTGCTGTACTCCGGACTGCCCCGCGCCCGGCGGCGCAGGATGGCCGCCGACGCGCTGGCCCGGGTGGGCCTGGCCGACCGGATGAAGCACCGGCCGCACGAGCTGTCGGGCGGGCAGAAGCAGCGTGTCGCCATCGCGCGCGCGGTGGTCGGCGAACCGGCCCTGCTGCTCGCCGACGAACCGACGGGCGCGCTGGACTCGGCGTCAGGAGAGGCGGTGATGACGCTCCTGCACGAACTCAACGCGGAGGGCGCGACGATCGCGGTCATCACGCACGACACGGAGATCGCGGGACGGCTGCCGAGGCAGGTGCGGATACGGGACGGGCGGGTGGTGGAGGACACGTCACTCGCGTACGGAGGGTCCCGGGGCTCCGGTGACACTGCGGCGCCGGAAGCGGCAGGTGTGTCCGGTGCGGCCAGTGCGCCTGATGGACCTGATGCGTCCGGTTCGTCTGGTACGCCAGATGGACCCGGTGCGCCCGGTGCGCCGGACGCCTCGAGTGACGGAAAGGTCGCGGCCTGATGCCCCGTACGAGGAGACTCACCGCCGCTCGGCTCGGTCCGCGGGACGTGCTTCACGTCGGGTCGGCCGGGCTGCGCAGCAGGCCGGTGCGCGTGGTGCTCTCGGCCCTCGGCATCGCCATCGGGATCGCCACCATGATCGCCGTCGTCGGCATCTCCGCTTCCAGCCAGGCCCAGTTGCTGCGCCAGCTCGACGCGCTCGGCACGAACATGCTGGTCGCCGAGCCGGGCGAGGGCATGTTCAGCGGGCAGGAGGTCAAGCTGCCGAAGGACGCGGTCGGGATGGTCGGCCGGATCGAGGGCGTGGAGGAGGCCGCCGGGACCGGTGACCTGAGGAGCTCGGTGCGCCGTTCCGAGAAGATCCCGGAGGCCGAGACCGGCGGGATCGCGGTGAAGGCGGCGACGGAGGGACTCCTCGACGTCCTCAGAGGCGGGCTCGCGTCCGGCACCTGGCTGAATGCCGCCACCGGCCGCTACCCGTCCGTGGTCCTCGGCCATGTCGCCGCCGAACGGCTCGGGATCACCGAGCCGGGCCGGCAGGTCTGGATCGACGACCGGTACTTCACGGTGATCGGCATCCTCGACCCGCTGCCGCTCGCGCCCGAGATCGAGCGGTCGGCGCTGGTCGGCTGGGCGGGCGCGGAGCGGCTGCTGGGCTTCGACGGGCATCCGACGACGGTGTACGAGCGGTCCACCGACGCGTCGGTGGAGGACGTGCAGAAGCTGCTCGCTCCGACGATCGATCCGCAGAACCCGCAGAACGTCTCGGTCGGCGATCCGTCGTCGGCGCTCAAGGCCAAGGCGGCGACCGAGGGCGCGTTCTCCACGCTGCTCCTGGGGCTCGGTGGGATCGCGCTCCTGGTCGGCGGGGTCGGCGTCGCCAACACGATGATCATCTCGGTCCTGGAACGCCGTCACGAGATCGGCCTCCGCCGGTCCCTGGGCGCGACCAGGGGCCAGATCAGGATCCAGTTCGTGACGGAGTCCCTGATGCTGTCCGGTCTCGGCGGCCTCGCGGGGGTGGCGCTCGGCGGGGCGGCGACGGGGGCGTACGCGTCGGCCGGCGGGCTGCCGTGGGTCGTCCCGCTGTGGGCGGTGGGCGGCGGCTTCGCGGCGACGCTCGCGATCGGCACGGTGGCGGGGCTGTACCCGGCGGTCAGGGCGTCGCGCCTGTCTCCGACGCTGGCGCTCGCGGCGGCGTAGGAACACCGAGGCACCGCCCCGCGGCTCCTCGGTACGCACTCCCCACTGCGCGGCTCCTCCACACCCCCACGGCTGCCCAGTTCCCCCGCGTGCCCCTCCGGCCGCCCGGCTCAACCCCGCGTGGCTTTCCGGCCGCCCGGCTCACCGCCGGGCGGCCGGAGGCGTCCGTACGGACTGCGGTCCGGGCGGAGGGGACGGATCGCGGCCGGTGGCCTCAGATCCCGGCGGGCATCACCTACCCTGCCGTGCATGCCCGACGACACCTCGCACGCCAGGCGTGACGACCGACCCGACGCGTCCCGGCGCGTGCGGCTGAGCCGGACGTTCGACGAGGACGCGGAGTTGTACGACCGGGCCAGGCTCGGCTACCCGCGGGAGCTGTACGACGACCTGGTGGAGTGCGCCGGCGCCGGCCCCGGCAGCCGCCTGCTGGAGATCGGCTGCGGGACCGGCCAGGCCACCCTGCCGCTCGCCGAGCGCGGCTTTCGGATCACCGCCGTCGAGGCGGGACCGAGCATGGCCGCGGTCGCCCGCCGCAACCTGGACGGATTCGGCGGGGCGGAGGTCGTCACCTCGGACTTCGAGAGCTGGCCGCTGCCGGAGGACTCGTTCGACGTGGTCCTCGCGGCGACCTCCTTCCACTGGATCGACCCGGCGGTGAGGATGGCGAAGGCCGCCGAGGCGCTGCGTCCCGGCGGGGCGCTCGCCGTGGTGCGGACCCAGCATGTGCGCGGTGGCAGCGAGGAGTTCTTCACCGAGGTCCAGCGCTGCTACGAGCGCTTCGATCCCGACACGACGCCGGGGACGCAGCCTCCGGAAGCCGCCCGCGTCGACGGCTCGGACCATGCCCGGGAGGTCGCGCGGTGCGGTGCGTTCGGTCCCCCGGTCTTCCGCCGCTACGAGCGGAACCTCTCGTACACCACGGCGGAGTACCTGGAGCTGCTCCGGACCTACTCCGGGCACCGCGCCCTGCCGGAAGCCGCCAGGGCCGGGTTGCTGGCCTGCGTGGCGGGCCTGATCGACGGACGGTACGACGGCCGGGTGACCAAGCGCTACCTCGTCGAACTGGCGGTGGCGCACCGGCGGAAGGCGCTCGGGTGCAGCCTGGGAAACAAACACGGTGCCGGGGACGCCGGCCCGCTGTGATACTCGTCAGATGATCAACGTGCCCGCCTCCGCCCTCGACTCGTTGCACGGGCTCGCCTTCGGCGACGCCTTCGGTGACCGGTGGTTCGGCATCCTGCGCCGGGAGGGCCCGGCGGCCCTGGAGACGCGGACGCCGCCCCCGGAGCCGCTCTGGCAGTGGACCGACGACACCGCGCAGGCACTCGTGCTCCTCCGGGAGCTCGCCGGCGCCGGCGGAGCCGTCGACCAGGACCGTCTCGCTCTGGGCCTCGCGGCGGCCTACGCCGATGACACCCACCGCGGGTACGGCGCCTCGATGCACGACGTGCTGCGTCGGATCGGAGCGGGCGAGCCCTGGCGGGAGGTCGTCGCCGGGCAGTTCGGCGGCCAGGGCTCCTGGGGCAACGGCGCCGCCATGCGCGTCGCCCCGCTCGGCGCCTGGCACGCCGCCGATCTCGACGTCGTCGCCGAGCAGGCGGCCCGCCAGAGCGCGGTCTCGCACCACCATCCCGAGGCCGTCGCCGGGGCGGTGGCGGTCGCGCTCGCCGCGGCGCTGGCGGCGCGCAGCAGGGGCGGGCCCGCGCCGGCGCGGCCGGAGTTCCTGGGGGATGTCGCCGCGCGCCTCCCCGACGGCGACGTCCGCTCGGGCCTGCGCATCGCGGCCCGGATGCCGGAGCGCACCTCGGTGCGGCACGCCGCGGAGGTCCTCGGTTCCGGTTACCGGATGTCCGGGCCCGACACCGTTCCCTACGCGCTGTGGTGTGCGGCGGGGCACCTCGACGACCTGCACGAGGGCCTGTGGCTGACGGTGGCCGGACGTGGTGACATCGACACCACCTGCGCCATCGCGGGCGGGGTGATCGCCGCGCGGACGGGGGTCGCCGCCCTCCCGGCGGCCTGGCACGCGGCCCGTGAGCCGCTGCCTTCGGACATCCCGTGACGGCGCTTCCTGATCCCCCGGTGCCGCGCGAGGTGAAGCGCCTGGACACGGCTGCGCTGCTCGCGCTGGAGGAGCGGGCGCTGGAGCTCGTACTCAACCAGCGGCTCGATCCGGTGTGGGTCGAGGCGCACGCGGCGTCCGACGGCACGCACTATCTGTGGCCCGCGGTGTGGAACCACCTGGCCCATCGTCCGGAGGTGCCGCGGCAGTTGCGGTGCGAGCTGCTGCTCGTGCTGCGCGGCGGGCAGCACGTGATGAGTCTGCTGGACATGCTCCCGGAGGACTTCGCGCCGCTGCCGAGGGTGACGTCGCGGGACGAGGGGATGCGGGTGAGTCGCCTCCTGGACGAGTCCCCGACGGTGTGGCAGTGGCAGACACGGTCGTCGGAGCAGCCTCCGTCGCCGTCGCCGTCGCCGTCGCCGCCGCCGTCGCCGTCGCAGAGCGGTGCTTCCGGGCGGGGTTCCTCGTAGGGACCCGATTCCACGCTTCGGGCTCCTCCGGCCCGGGTCGGCGTCCCTCGGGCCCCTTCGGGTCGCTTCAGCGCGCCGTCCCGAACACCGCGTCGAGCACCAGGTCGAGCAGTCGGGCCGGCTGGTCGGTGTCCGGGCCGTGCGCCGTCGACAGGGCGATTCCGACAACGAGTTGGACCAGGTCCCCCGCCGCGAGGTCCGCGCGGGCGGTGCCCCGGGCCTGAGCCCCGGCCAGGAGCGCTGCCGCCGCGTCCAGGATGAGGCGGTGGCAGTTCACGCCCAGCGTCTTCTCGGGCTCTTCCACCAGAAGGGCGCTGCCCATGCCCTGGTTCAGACGGGCGTGGGCCAGCAGGGCGCCCAGCCATTGCGCCAGGGCCTCGTCGGGCGACTCCGTGGCGGTCAGGACGTCCGCCTGTTCGACGAGCTTCTCGATCCGGTCCCTGAGGACCGCGGCCAGGAGGGCCTGGCGGTTCGGGAAGTGGCGGTAGAGCGTCCCCGGGCCCACGCCCGCGCGTTGGGCGATCCGGTTGAGGGACGCTCCCGGGCCCGCCTCGGCGAACACCTGCTGCGCCGCGGCGACGAGCCGTTCCCGGTTGAGGCGTGCGTCGGTGCGCCGTGGTGGTGGGGCGGAGTTGCCGCTGCCCCGGTTCGTCGACATCGTCCTGCCTCTCGACATTCCCCGTAGCCAAACGGAGACCTTCTCCGTATCGTAGCGTCCGCCAAACGGAGAACCTCTCCGCTTTGCCTTCACGAGGAGTGCTCGATGACAGACGTCGCACGGTCCGCGTTCGGCGAGGTCGGGATCTGGACCATGGCGTACGAGGGGCACCCCGCCGGGCGGGTGCGCGAATCGGCCGCCGAGCTGGAGGAGCTGGGATACGGGGCCATCTGGTACGGCGAGGCGTACGGCCGCGACACGGTCGGCCAGGCGTGGCTGCTGCTGGCGGCGACCCGCCGGATCACCGTCGCGTCGGGCATCGCCAACATCGCCTACCGGGAGCCGATCTCCCTCGCCGCGGCGGAGCGCACGCTCGGCGAGGCGTTCCCCGGGCGGTACCTGCTGGGCCTCGGCGGCCACCGGGTCGACGACACCGTGCACCACGTCGACGGGTTCCCCGTACCGACCCGGGGCAAGGCGGTGACCACGATGCGCTCCTACCTGGACGCCCTGGACGCGGCACCCGCCCACGGTCCGGTTCCGGACCCGGCTCCGCGCCGCGTCCTGGCGGCCCTCGGCCCCAGGATGCTGGAGCTCGCCGCCGCACGCACCTGGGGTGCGCACCCGTACTTCGTGCCGGTGGAGCACACGGCGCGGGCCCGGCGGATCATGGGGCCCGAGGCCTTTCTCGGGGTCGAGCAGGCCGTCGTCCTGGACACGGACGTCGACCGGGCGCGGGAACTGGCCACGGCTCACGTCGCCATGTACATCACGGCCGCCCCGCACCAGGCGGCCAACATGCGCAGACTCGGGTTCGGCGACGAGGACCTCGCCGGGGGGCCGAGCCGTCGGCTGGTGGACGCGATCGTCGCGTACGGCGACACGGACGCCGCCGTACGACGCGTGCGACAGCACCTCGACGCCGGGGCCGACCACGTCTGCGTGCAGGTACTGACGGCCGACCCGGCCGCGCTGCCGGAGCGCCAGTGGCGCGAGCTCGCCCCCGCTCTGCTGCCCGGTCCGCACCGTAACTCCATCCCGTCGGCGGGCCGGCGCGTGTGACACTTCCCGGCATGCGCCTCATCGCCGACGGCAGTACGCCGCTTCCGCGGGCGGTCCTCGTGGACGCGCTCGAGCACGACGACGGCTACACCTTCGAGCCGGCTTCTCCGCTCTTCCTCGCCGCGGGCGACCGACTGCGGTTCGAGGGCGGCGCGCTCGTCGTCCTGCGGGACGGCGGAGTGCGGCACGATCTCGTCGGTGACTGGTACTGGCGGTGCCGCGTGCGCCCCGCCCACCGGTCTCCGCTCCCGCCGGCCCGGCGCACCCCAGGAGACACCCCGCTTTAGCCCTTTTCGGGTGATTTCATCCTGGTCGCCGTCTCGTTGATCACCGCATGAAGCAGCTCGGACGACGTCGCTGGATCTGGTCCCCCATCACCTCCTGGCAGGCCAGGAGGCTCTCCCGGACGTCCGGGGTGAGTCTCGACGAGGCGTGGGTCAGGATCCGGTTGACCACGCATCCCGAGGAGTCCCACCTCGCCCTCACCCGTGACGTGCTCACCCGGGTCCTGCTCACCCGGCGCACCGGATGAGCGTCCGTCACTCCACCGTCCCCCACCATGTCCCGCCCCGCGCCGCGTCCGCCGCCGGGTCGCCGGGCGCGCCGTCGCCGAGGGCGAGACGGGAGACGATGCGGTAGCGGTCGCCGCGGTAGAGGGAGCGGACGTACTCGACGGGCCTGCCGTGCGCGTCGGAGGTGATCCGGTCGAAGAGGAGGGCGGGCGACAGGACCGGTACGTCGAGCAGGGCCGCTTCCTCCTCGCTCAGCACGGTCGGCTCGATCGACTGGACCGCGTGGGCAGGCCGGACGCCGCGCCGCTCCCGCAGATGGGCGTAGAAGCCGCCCTCCATGTCGGCCGCGGTGAGACCGGGGACCAGGTCGGCCGGGACGTGCAGGTGTTCCAGGGCGATCGGGGCGCCGTCGACGTGGCGGAGGCGCGTCACGTGGACGACTTCCGCCGCGGGGGAGATCGCCAGTCTGCGGCCGATGCGGGCCCCGGCCCGTACGGTGCGGAGGGCGAGCACCCCGCTCGTCCAGTCGCCGCGGCTCCGGGGCGCGTCCGCCGCCCGGTGCTCGGCGACCAGCTCCTGGGTGATCTTGTCCGGTGCGACGAACATGCCGCGGCCGTGCTCGCGTACCAGCAGGCCGGTGGCGACGAGTTCGTCGACCGCCGCCCGCAGGGTGGGCCGGGAGACGCCGAGGGTGGCGCAGAGCGTGCGTTCGGACGGGATGGCGTCGCCGGGGCGGCGGCTCTCGATCACGGTCAGGAGGTGTTCCCGTACCCGCTCCCGCTTCAGCTCCATGCCGTCCACTCCCCCGTGCGCCGTTCCGCTGCGGGTCAGTATGCATCCCCCTCCGTGGAGGAGGTCACGAGGCCGTCGCGGGTGAAGTCGAGGCGGGAGACGATGCGGTAGCGGTCGCCGCGGTAGACCGAGTGGACGTACTCGACGGGGCGGCCCGCGGTGTCCAGGGTGAGGCGTTCGATGAGCAGGGCGGGCGAGAGGACGGGGACGTCGAGGAGCGCGGCCTCGTCCTCGCTGACGACGGTCGGTTCGATCGACTGGGTGGCCTCCTGGACGTGGACCCGGTGGTGCTCCCGCAGATGGTCGTAGAGGTCGCCCGCCTCGAGCTCCTCCGGGGTGAGCGCGGCGCCGACCAGGTCCGCAGGGATGTGCAGGTGCTCGATGGCCATGGGTGAGCCGTCGACCAGGCGGAGACGGGCGACGTAGAGCAGTTCGGCGGCGGGCGAGAGGCGGAGCCTGCGGCCGATGCGGGCCCCGGCCTGGACCGTGGCGGACTCCAGGACGGTGCTGGACCAGGTGCCGGACGCGCGGGGGACGGTGAAGGCCGCGTCGTCCGGGGCGAGCCGCTGGGTGATCTTGGCGGGGGCGACGAACATGCCGCGGCCGTGCTCCCGTACCAGCGCGCCGGTGGCGACGAGTTCGTCGACCGCCGCCCGCAGGGTGGGCCGGGAGACGCCGAGGGTGGCGCAGAGCGTGCGCTCGGAGGGGATCGGGTCGCCGGGGCCGCCCGCCTCGATCAGGCCCAGCAGGTGCTCCCGTACCCGTTCCCTCTTCAGCACCCCGCTGGAGGAGCCGTCTTTCATGCCACCCACTTTCACGCCACCCACCCTCATTCCGACTGGTCAACTGGTAAATCCGATACTAGCCGGACCTGTTGACCTGATACCCGGTGAACAACCCATGTTTTTCAAGGGATTGACGACTCACCCCGGCCGTGCCACCTTCTGGTCACACACCTGACCACTTGACCAATTGGTCAACCATTCATCGAGGTGCCCGTGAAGACTCGTCCCCTCGCCGGCTCCGTCGCCCTCGCGGCGGCCGTCGCCCTCACCGCCACGGCCTGTGGCGGATCGGGCGACCCGAAGGCCTCCGGCGGACCGGAGAAGGTCACCGTATGGATCATGAAGGACAGCGTCACCGACGCCTTCCTCGACCGCTTCCGCACCGGCTTCGAGGCCGAGCACGAGGACATCGACCTCGACATCCAGATCCAGGAGTGGGACGGCATAGGCGAGAAGGTCACCGCCGCCCTCGCCAGCAAGGACGCCCCGGACGTCATCGAGGTCGGCAACACCCAGATCGCGCAGTACGCGGCGAGCGGCGGCGTCCTCGACCTCAGCGACAGGACGGCCGAGCTGAACGGCGCGGACTGGCTGCCGGGCCTCGCCGAGCCGGGGAAGGTCGACGGCAAGCAGTACGGCATCCCCTGGTACGCGGCCAACCGGGTGGTGATCTACCACAAGGACCTGTTCGCCCGCGCGGGCGTCACCACGCCCCCGAAGACCCAGGCCGAGTGGCTCGCCGTCACCGCGAAGCTCAACCGGGGCAGAACCCAGGGCATCTACCTGCCCGGCCAGAACTGGTACACCCTCTCGGGCTTCATCTGGGAGGAGGGCGGCGACCTCGCGGTCAAGGACGGGTCCGCGTGGAAGGGCGCTCTCGACACGTCCCAGGCGCGCGCCGGCATGGACTTCTACCGGCAGCTCCAGGCCCTCGGCAAGGGACCCAAGGACTCCGACGAGGCCAAGCCCCCGCAGGCCGAGGTCTTCGCCAAGGGCGAGGTCGCCCAGATCATCGCCGTACCCGGCGGCGCGAAGATCGTCGAGGAGATCAACCCCGCACTCAAGGGCAAGCTCGGCTTCTTCCCGATCCCCGGCAAGACCGCGGGGAAGCCCGGCGCGGTCTTCACCGGCGGATCCGACCTCATCGTCCCCGAGGCGTCGACCCACCCCGACGCCGCGTACGAGGTGGTCAAGGCGCTCGCGGGCGAGAAGTGGCAGACGGACATGGCCAGAACCATGAGCTACGTGCCCAACCGCACCTCGCTCGCCCGGGTGATCCAGGACGACGCGGGGACGGCCGCCATGGCCGCGGGCGCGGCGCAGGGCCGGGCGACACCGAACTCCCCGCAGTGGGCGGCCGTCGAGGCCACCAACCCGATCAAGCAGTACATGACCGCCGTGCTCACCGGCACCGATCCCGCACAGGCAGCCGCGACCGCCTCGCAGAGCATCACCAAGACCCTCGGCTCGTGAGCGGCCCCTCCCTGCGGCTCCCCGACCGGTCGCGCCGAGCCGCCTTCTGGCCCTACCTCCTGGTCGCCCCCACCGTCCTCGGCGGTCTGCTCCTCCTCGGATACCCCTTCGTCCGCAATGTGCTGATCTCCTTCCAGGAGTACGGCCTGGGTGAACTCATCCGTGGCGACGCCGCGTTCGCGGGGTTCCGCAACTACCGGACCGTGCTCGCCGACCCCGAGTTCTGGGAGGTCGTCCGGCGCACCTTCTGGTGGACCCTGGTCAACGTCGTGCTGATCATGGTGATCGGCACGCTGGTCGCCCTGATGATGCAGCGGCTCGGCCGGCGGATGCGCGTCCTGGTGACGACGGGTCTGGTCCTCGCGTGGGCCAGCCCGGTCATCGCCACCACGACCGTCTTCCAGTGGCTCTTCGCCTCCCGGCTCGGGGTCGTCAACTGGGTCCTCGTACGGCTCGGGTTCGAGTCCTTCGAGGGGTACTCGTGGCTGGCGGACGGGCCCGCGGCGTTCACCGTGCTGGTCCTGCTGGTGGTCTGGCAGTCGGTGCCGTTCGCCGCGATCACGCTGCACTCGGCGCTGCTGACCGTCCCCGCCGAGCTGTACGAGTCGGCCCGGCTCGACGGGGCGGGGGGCTGGCGGATCTTCCGCTCGATCACCCTTCCCCTGCTGCGCCCGATCTTCGGCCTCGTCCTCTGCCTGGAGGTCATCTGGGTGTTCCGCTGCTTCGCGCAGATCTGGGCGGTGACCAAGGGCGGGCCGGGCGAGGCGACGACCACCCTGCCCGTCTACGCCTACCGGGTGGCCCAGTCCCTGCACCGCTACGACCTCGGGGCCGCCGTGTCCACCCTCACCGTCCTCCTCCTCGTGGCCGTGCTGATCGCCTACTTCCGCCAGATACTCCGACAGGAGGCCGACCGGTGACACCGCGCGTCCTGCGCCGACTCCCCCTGAACACCGCGGCGGCGCTCGTCTTCGTCCTGGCCGTCTTCCCGGTGTACTGGATGGTCCTCACGGCCTTCCGGCCGACCCCCGACATCCAGTCCGAGACACCGCGGTTCCTGCCCGTCTCCTTCACCCTGGAGCACTTCGGGAACGCCGTGGCCGCCGACGGGTTCTGGACCTTCTGGCGCAACAGCCTGCTCGTGACCGCCGGTTGCGTCCTGCTCGCCCTCGTGGTGGCGCTGGCCGCGGCGTTCGCCGTCGCCCGGATGAACTGGCGCGGCCGACGGGGCTTCATCCTCATGGTGTTCATCGCCCAGGTGGCGCCCTGGGAAGCGCTGCTGATCCCGATGTACGTGATCGCCCGGGACGCCGACCTGCTCGACCGGCTCGCGACCCTCAGCCTCATCTACTTCATGGTCACCCTGCCCTTCACCATCGTGACACTCCGCTCGTTCCTGGCGGCGGTCCCGGCCGAACTGGAGGAGGCCGCGCAGGTCGACGGGTGCACCCGCACCGCCGCGTTCCGCCGGGTGACGCTCCCCCTGCTGGCCCCCGGACTGCTCGCGACCTCGCTCTTCGGCTTCATCACCGCCTGGAACGAGTTCGCCTTCGCCAACATGCTCATCATCAAGAACCAGGACGACCGGACCCTGCCCGTCTGGCTGTCGTCCTTCTCCAACGTCTTCGGCACCGACTGGGGGGCCACCATGGCCGCCTCCACCCTCTTCGCCCTGCCCGTCCTCGTCCTCTTCCTGGTCCTGCAGGGCCGGGTCGCCGCCGGAATGACCGGCGGAGCCGTGAAGGGATAACGCACCGCGATGCCCCAGCCCCGACTCGTCCCCGAACCCACCCAGATCCAGCTCCTGCCCGGCACGTTCACCTTCACCGAATCGACCGCGCTCAAGGTCTCACCGGGCGCCGAAGGCGCGGCGGGACTGCTGCGCACCCTGCTCGCCCCGGCCACCGGCCTGCCGCTGCCCGCCCGTGCGGACGGCTCCGTCGTCCTGGCGCTCGACCGCGCCCTCACCGGCCTCGGCGAGGAGGGGTACGGCCTCACCGTCGGCACCGCGGGGGTCCTGCTGCGGGCCGCCCGCCCGCAGGGGCTGCTCGCCGGCGTCCAGACCCTCCGCCAGCTGCTCCCCGTGGAGGCCCTTCGCGCCGAACCCGTGGCCGGCGTCGCGTGGTCCGTGCCCTGTGTGCAGATCACCGACACCCCGCGCTTCCCGTGGCGCGGCTCCATGCTCGACGTCGCCCGCCGCTTCCGCCCCGTCTCCTACCTCCGGCGGTACGTGGACCTCCTCGCGCTCCACAAGCTCAACGTCCTCCATCTCCATCTCACCGACGACCAGGGCTGGCGCATGCCGGTCGCCGCGCTCCCCCGGCTCACCGAGATCGGCGGAGAGCCGCACGGCGGTGCCTACACCCGTACCGAACTCACCGGCCTCGTGGCGTACGCGGCGGAGCGCGGCGTCACCGTCCTGCCCGAGATCGAGATGCCAGGGCACGTCCGGGCCGCGCTCGCCGCCTACCCCGAGCTCGGGAACCATCCGGGCCGTACGTATGACGTCTGGGACCGGTGGGGCGTGTGCGACACGATCCTCGGTGTCCACGACGGCGCGCTCGACTTCTGCCGCACCGTCCTGGACGAGGTGATGGACGTCTTCCCCTCCCCGTACGTGCACATCGGCGGCGAGGAGTGCCCCACGACCGAGTGGCACGAGTCGCCCGCCGCGCGGCGAAGGGCCGCCGAGGAGGGCCTGCCGGGACCCGCGGCCCTGCACGGCTGGTTCATGGGACGGATCGGCCGGCACCTCCTCGACGCGGGGCGGCTGCCGCTGAGCTGGACCGAGAACGGCGCCGACCTCCCGCCGTACTTCACCGTGATGCCCTGGCGCGACGCCGACCACGGCCGTACGGCCGTCCGCCGCGGGCACCGCGTCGTCATGGCGCCCCACCGCACCACCTACCTCGACTACCCCCAGTCGGCAAGTCCCGCCGAGCCGCCGGGTCAGGCCGGGGAGGTCGTCGATCTGCGCACCGTGCACGGCAACGAGCCCGCTCCGGCGGACTGGAGCCCGGAGGAGGCGGCCCAGGTCCTCGGTTCCCAGGTGCAGCTGTGGACCGAGTACGTACCCACCACCGCGCACGCCGAGTACCTCACGTTCCCCCGGCTCTGCGCACTCGCCGAGGTCGTCTGGACAGGTCGCCACGACTGGCCGGGCTTCCAGGAGCGCCTCCGCCACCACCGGACCCGGCTCGACGCCCTCGGGGTGCCGCGCCGCCTGCCCCCCGCGCCCGCGGCCCTTCTCGCCCCCGCCCCATGACCCGTCCGCCGACCGGACGTCCCCGCAGCACCCCGAAGCACCCCGATGCACCCCGAAGCACCCACCCGAGGAGAGGAATCACCATGAACGACCCCATGAGGAGCAGGAGCCTGCGGATCCGTGCCGCGCTCGCCGTCGCCGCGGTGACCGGGCTCGGTGCCACCGCCCTCACCGCCCTGCCGGCGGCCGCCGCCGGTGAGGGGGTCACCGTCCAGTACCGGCAGAGTTCGACGGGCGGCGACCAGGTCGAGCCCTGGCTCAAGGTGGTCAACACCGGCCAGTCGAGCGTCCCGCTGAGCCAGGTCAAGGTGCGCTACTACTTCAAGGCCGACGCGGGAGCCTCGTACACCTACGCCTGCTCCTGGGCGGTGAAGGGCTGCGCGAACCTCACCGGCACCTTCGGCACGCTCGCCAGCCCCACCGCGACCGCCGACCGCTACCTGGAGATCGGCTTCACCGCAGGCGCCGGCTCCCTCGCGCCGGGCGCGGACACCGGCGACATGCAGCTGCGCTTCCACCGGTCCAACTGGCAGTCGCTGAACCAGAACGACGACTACTCCTTCGGGCCCGCCCAGACGACGTACGCGAACTGGTCCAAGGTCACGGCCACCGTGGGCGGCGTGCCGGTCTGGGGCACGGCCCCCGCGGGCAACGAACCCACCCCGACGCCCACCGACCCGACCACTCCCCCGACCACCCCGCCGCCCAACGGTGCCGCGCTCTTCGACGACTTCGACTACAGCGGGCACACCGACCCGGCGATCGACGCCCACGGCTGGAGCGTCCGCTCCAACTCCGGCGGCCCCGGGGTGCCGGGCGCCACCTGGGCCCCCGAGAACGTCACCTTCGCCAAGGAGGGCACGAACTCGATCATGAACCTGCGGAGCTCGACCGCTGGGACCGGTGAGTCCACCCGGCACACCGAGATCCTCACCCGCGCCTCGAAGTTCAAGAACGGCACGTACGCGGCGCGGGTGCGCTTCTCCGACGCGCCGGTGTCGGGTCCGGACGGCGACCGTGTCGTGCAGACCTTCTTCACCATCAACGACCTCAAGGCGCCGATGGCCGACGACTACGCCGAGTACGACTTCGAGTACCTGCCCAACGGAGGCTGGGGCGAGCCCGCCAACATCCTCTACACGACGTCGTGGGAGACCTACCGGCCCGACCCGTGGGAGGCCGTCAACCAGCACTCCGAGGCCCGGACGAGCTACGCCGGCTGGCACGACCTGGTCCTGACCATCGACGACAACGCGATCGTCTACTACGTCGACGGCCAGGAGTTCGGCCGGCACGACGCCCGGTACCTGCCCGAGCGCCCGATGTCGATCAACTTCAACCAGTGGCTGATCGACCTCGCCGGCCAGACGTCGACGGCACCGCGGTCCTACGACCAGAAGGTCGACTACGTCCTGCACGTCAAGGACCAGGTCCTGACCCCGGCGCAGGTGGCCGCGAAGGTGGCGGCGTACCGCACGGCGGGCACGACCTTCCAGGACACCGTGCCGACCACGTAGGAGCCCGCGCCGGTGGGCCGCCGCCTCTCACGGGCGGCGGCCCACGGGCCCACGGGTCGGCGGCCCGGCGCGCGCCCTGCCCGTGATTGGCGCCGGTCGCCGATCCGTCCGATAGTGGAGGGGGGCGCTGCGGCGCGCGTGCGAGGTCCCGCCGCACGGCACTGCCGACCAACGGGACCGTGACGGAGTCCGAGTTCCTGGGCGTCGGGTGCCGGTCCCGCGTCGGCGGGGGATGCTGGGAGGTATGGGTGGCACTCCCGGGGAGCGGCTGACGAAGGCGCGGATCCCGCCCGCCTACGCGGCGGCCGTACGGCGGTCGGTGCGCGTCACGGTCTCCGCCGCCGCCGGTTTCTATCTCTTCCTGTACGGGTTCGACTCGGCCGTCGCCGCCACCTACGCGCTCTTCGCCGCGGTCGCGATGGCGGGTCTGTCGCACATCCCCGGCACCGGCCGGCAGCGTGCCGCGACCCTGCTCCCCGTGGTGCCCGCCTGCTGGGTGCTCATCACGATCGGCACCTACCTGTCGGTGCGGACCTGGAGCGCGGTCCTCGGCATGCTGGTCGTCGGGTTCGTCCTGGCCTTCATGGCCGTGGGAGGACCCCGGCCGGCCGGCGCCGCTCCCGGGCTCCAACTGATGTACATCCTGCCGTCCTTTCCGCCCTACGTCCCCGAGTCCCTCGGCGAACGGCTGGTGGGCGCCACGGTCGGCCTGTCGCTGCTGATCCTCGCCGAGGCGTTCCTGCTGCCCGACCGCGCCCCGGGCGTCCCGTACCGCGAGTTGGCCGCCCGGGCCGCCGACCACGCGGGGCGCTGCGCCGCCGACCTGGCCTCCGCCCCGTACACGCTGGGCGACAGGGCACGCCGGACGGCCCGGGAACTCAGCGGAGGTCTGCGGTCCTCACGGGTGCCGGAGGCGGAACGGCCCGCGGGCCCCGGTGTCAGGGCCCGCGGCCTGGCGCACACGGGTCTGGCCGCCCGCACGCTGCTCGGGCGGCTGGGGGCCCTTCCGCCGCCGGCCGGCGGCCCGGCGGAGACCCGGAAGTGGCCCGCGGTGCTGCGCGCCGTGCATGACGCCTGTCTGGAGACCGCGTCCCTGCTGCGCGGCCAGGAGAGCCGCGGAATCGCCCGCTCCCGGCTCCAGGAGCTCCGGCACTCCCTGGCCGAGGGCGCCGAGCCGGGTGCCACGCCCGCCGGACTGCGCCGCCACGCGGCGGTCCTTGAGGTGGCCGACGCCGCGCTCGCGATGTCCGTGGCGGCGGAGATCGCCGTGCGGGGCCGGGCCGCCCCGGCGGCGGCACCGGGCCGGTTCTGGTACGCGCGCATGCGGGCACCCCAGCTGTGGTGGCGGCGGCTGTCGGGCCACGCGGGGCAGCGGTCGGTGTTCTTCCAGAACGCGGTGCGCATCGCGCTGGCGCTCGCGGCGGCACGGACGATCGCCGGTCTCGACACGCTGCCGCACGGGTTCTGGATGCTCCTCGCCACCCTCACCCTCACCCGTACGACGGCGCGGGAGACGAGGAGCACGGTCCGGGTGGCCCTCACCGGGACCCTGGTGGGGGCCGTCGTGGTGGCCGCCCTGCTCTCTCTGGTGGGGACGGACACGTCGGTGTACGCCGCCGCGCTGCCCCCGCTGATGCTGGTCGCCTTCACCCTGGGTCCGGTGAAGGGCGTGGGGTGGGCGCAGGCGATGTTCACGATGGTCGTCGCCCTCGTCTTCGCCCAGCTGGCCCCGGCGACCTGGCAGCTCGCCGAGTTCCGGCTCCTCGACGTGGTCGCGGGCAGCGCGGTCGGCGCCGTGTTCGGGCTGCTCGCCTGGCCCAAGGGCGCCCACGACGAGCTGCGGCGGGCGGTGGCGACGATGCTCCGGAGCGCCGCGGAGACCGTGGTGGCGACCACGTCTCAGCTCGCCACGGGCGGGGCGCGCGCGCCCGTCGCCGCCACCTCGCCGGGCCACCGGTCGTTGCAGCACGCGCTGATCATGGCGGAATCGGCGTACGCCCAGTACCGGAGCGAGCCGAAGGCGCTGGACTCGGCGGGCGACACGCAGGACTGGCAGGCGGCCCTGCTGTCCGGCCACCACACCCTGTGGGGAGCGGACCGGCTGCTCGTGCCGCTCGAGCCGACCGTCGTCCCGCCCCTGCCCGAGGAGTCCGCCGAGGCGGTGACCCGGATCGGCGACCGGGTGGCCGCGGGCATGCTGCTGGTCTCCGCCCGGCTGGACCCCATCGGCGACACGCCGGGCACGCCCGTGGCCGTCGGCGCACGGGCCTTCGCCGACTTCGCCGCCGAGCCGCCGGGTGCTCCTCGGCGGTACTACGCGGCCGTGGAGTGGCTGGACGCGCTGATGACGGACATGGAGCGGATCGCCGGCGACCACAAGTGAGCCGCGCCACAGAGTGATTGGCTTTGCAGAGCCCGCGCCCCGGGGTCCTGGAGTACGACAGCGATGCGTTAGCGGGGCGGCAGCGGGACGTGAGCGGCGCACGGGAACCTGGAGGGGACCACCGTGGCCGGCACGCCGGCCACGGACAACACCACGGCAGACAGACCAGTCATCGGCAGTCCAGCCATCGGCAGACCACGGGGACCTCACCATGCGGCCGCGCACGGGCGGTCGGGGCGAGTGAGAAAGTGCAGGTAGCGGAAGTGCTCACCAAGCGGGTGACGGTGACCGTCCACGCATCCGATCCGCTCAGTCGGGCCGGGCTCATCAGCCACTTGAGGCATCAGCCGACCGTCGACGTCATCCCTGACCAGGACGACGCCTGCCGGGAGTCCCCGGCGGTCGCGGTGATGCTCGCCGAGCGGATCGACGAACCCACCACGTCCGAACTGCGGCGACTGCTGCGCGGCAGGGACCAGCGTGTCGTGCTCGTCGCGCGGGAACTGCGCGAGCCCGACCTGCTGGCCGTCGTCGAGTACGGGGTACGGGCCATCATCTGGCGTCATCAGGCCACCGAACAGAAGCTGCTGAGCGCCGTGCACAGCGCGGCGCGCGGCGAGGGCGAACTCCCGCCCGACCTCGTCAGCCGGCTCCTGAACCAGGTGGGGCGCCTCCAGCGGGCGACCACCGCGGGCGCGGCCACCGGAGGGGCGGCGCCGCTCTTCGGAATGGCCCCGCGCGAGGTGGACGTCCTGAAGCTGCTCGCCGAGGGGCTCGACACCCGGCAGATCAGCGAGAAGCTCGCCTACTCCGAGCGCACCGTCAAGAACATCCTGCACGCGCTGATGACGCGTCTGCAGCTCACCAACCGGGCGCATGCCGTCGCGTACGCGCTCCGCGAAGGCTACATCTGATGCTCCATGAGATCGACGAGGCACTGCGCCGGCTGCTCACGCCCGCCGTCGAGGGCGATGTCGCCTTCGACGCGCCGACCCGTGACTGGGCGGCGCGCCGCAACGCCCCGACCCTCAACGCCTATCTGTACGACATCCGGGAGGACGTGGCCCGGCGTGAGCGCGGTGCCCACGCCGAACGGGACGCCCGGGGCGTCGTCACGCGCAAGCGCCGACCGCCACGCTGGTTCCGGCTCTCGTACCTGGTGACCGCCTGGACGTCCCGGCCCGAGGACGAGCACCGGCTGCTGGCGGGAGCGATGGCGCTGCTGCTCCCGCACGAGGTGCTGCCCGAGGAGACGGTGCCCGAGTCGGTACGGTCGATCACCACCCAGCTGCCGGTCTCCGTCGCGGTCCCACCCGCCGAGTCGCGCTCGCTGGCCGACATCTGGTCGGCGCTCGGCGGTGAGCTGAAGCCCTCGCTCGACGTCGTGATCACGACCCCGTTCCCGGTGACACCGGTGTACGACGCGGCTCCGCCGGTCACCGAGGGGGAGATCGTGGTCCGGGGCGTCGCGGGGGTGCCCGCCGCCTCGGGGTCCCGGATGACACGGCGCCAGGGGGCGATACGGGTGACCCCTCAGGCCCGTACGCCCGAGGGGGGCAAGGGAGGGACGGAGGCGACGGCCGCCCAGGAGGGCTCAGCGGCGTCCGAGGCCCAGGAGGCTCTGGAGAGCGGAAGCCGTGGCCGCGGCCCGCAGGACGGGGACGGCGCGTGAGCGACCTCCGACCCGCCCTCGCATCCCCGCTGCTCGCCCATCTCGCCGTCCTGCGCGCGCGGGTCGCCGCGCTCGTCGACGGACGCAGCGCCGTCGACCCCACGGCCGGTGATCCCCTGCGCGGGCTGTACGTGTCCGCGGAGGCGGCACGCCGGATCGCCGCGGAGCCGATCGGCCACGGCGCGCATGAGGCCCACGAAGCGCATGAGGCCCATGAGGCCCATGAGGCGATCGAGGCACATGAGGCCCATGAAGCTCATGAGGGCCCGTTCCCCCTGCCGGACCTCGGCCGTGACGATCGCCTCGGTGCGCTCGCCCGGACCTTCGGGTTGTCCCCGCTCGACGCGCACATCCTGCTCGTCGCGCTCGCACCCGATGTGGACCGGGGTTTCGAGGCGCTGTACGGCTACCTCAACGACGATGTCGGGCGGCGGCGCGCCACGACGGCGCTCGCCCTCGACCTCGCCGGCACCGGCCCCCACGACCCCGCCGCGCGTGACCGTTTCCATCCCGGCGCGCCGCTGCGCTCCGCGGGCCTGCTCGACGTCGAGGACGAGGACCGGCCCGTGCCGGGTCGTGCCCTGCGCGTACCGGAGCGGGTGGTGGCACACCTGCTGGGGGACGACACGCGGCTGGACGCCCAGCTGATGGGGGTCGGCGTGGAGTTGCTGGCACCGGACCCCGACGGTGCGGAGCCCGACGCGGCGACCACACCGCTCGGCGCGCGGATCGCGGCCGCCGGTCCGGTCACGGTGCATCTGCGGGAGCGCGTGCCGGGGGCCGCCACGGACGCGGTCGTCGCGGCGCTGCGCGGGGCCGGGCGGCCCGTCCTGCGGTACCGGCCGGAGTGCGTCGACACGGCGGTGGCCCGGGCGGTGCTGCGCGAGGCGCGGCTGCGCGGTGCCGCGGTGGTCGTCGAGCCGCTGCCGCAGCGGCCCGGGCCGCTGGTGCGTGCGCTCGCCTCGTCCGGTGCGACGGTGGTCCTCGCCGGGACCGAGGCACCCGACCCCGGCTGGGCGCCGGACGCCGAGCTCCTGACCCTCGAAGCGCCGGGCCCCGGGGCGATCGGCACCGCCGCCCTGTGGCAGCGTGAACTCGGTTCCGTGGAAGCCGACTTCGATCTGGCCGAGGCCACGGCGGCCTACCGTCTCGGCGGGGATCAGATCCGTCGCGCGGCGCGTGCGGCGCGCGCGCTCGCCGCCTTCGAGGGCACCGGGCCGACCCTCGCGCACGTCCAGCACAGTGCCCGGCTGGTCTCCGCTCCGCTGCTCGACAGCCACGCCCGGCGGATCCGGCCGGCGGTCGGCTTCGCCGATCTCGTCCTGCCCGAGGAGCCGTTGGGGCTGCTGCACGAGCTGACGGCACGGGCCCGTCACAGGGACCGGGTGCTCGGCGAGTGGCGGCTGCGCACCGGCGGCGGGCGGGGGCGCGGTGTCGTGGCGCTGTTCGCCGGGGAGTCGGGCACCGGCAAGACGCTCGGTGCCGAGGTGGTGGCGGGCGAACTGGGCCTGGACCTCTATGTGGTGGACCTGTCCTCGGTGGTCGACAAGTACGTCGGAGAGACCGAGAAGAACCTGGAGCGGATCTTCGTCGAGGTGGACCGCACGGACTGTGTGCTGCTCTTCGACGAGGCGGACGCGGTCTTCGGCAAGCGGTCCGAGGTGAAGAGCTCGCACGACCGCTACGCCAACCTGGAGAGCGCGTATCTGTTGCAGCGTCTTGAGGCGTTCGACGGGATCGCGGTGCTCACCACCAACCTCCGGGCCAACATCGACGACGCGTTCACGCGAAGGCTGGACGTGGTCGTGGACTTCCCGTTCCCCGACCCCGAGCAGCGCGTGTCGCTGTGGCACTCCTGTCTCGCGGGCACACCGAGGACGGCGGACGTGGCCGAGGAGATCATGCGCTGTGCCGAGGAGTTCGAGCTGGCGGGCGGTGCGATCCGGTCGGCCGCGGTGACGGCCGGCTATCTGGCCGCGGCCCGTGGCTCGGCGGTGACGGGCGAGGACGTACGGGCGGGGGCGCGGCGCGAGTACCGCAAGGCGGGGCGGCTGGTCCTGGAGGGACGGGCGCCCTGGGCCCCCTGACGGCGGGCACGGCAAGGGGAGAGGGGCCACCCGGCGGGTGGCCCCTCTCCTCTGTCGTCGACTCCGCCGCCCTCAAGTCACCGGACGACGCGCTCAGTTCACAGGACACTGCCGCGGGTCACATGACGCTGCCGCCGATCATCTTGCGGAGCGTGGCCCAGTCGGTCGTGCCGGTCGCGGGCAGGCCGACGGCCGTCTGGTAGGCGCGGATCTTGTCGGCGACCTGCTTGCTGTACGTGCTGGGCGACTCCTTGTCCGTACGGAAGTACGCGATGCCCTGCCGGGCGAACGCGCGCTCCCTGGCGAGGTCCTCGGGGCTGGACTCGCGGTTGTACGCCCACCAGAAGGCCGCCGTCAGCTGGGTGGTCTGCATCGTGGTCGAGCCAGGCTTCACCGTGTCGGGGGTGATGCGCTGGGCCCACAGGGAGACGAGGGTCGCGCGGCCGAGCTCGCCCTCCGTGTCCGTCAGGAAGATCTCGGCGGAGTTCTTCTGCTTCTCGACGCCGTCCTTGTACACGAGTCGCTGGTAGCAGACGAGGGAGTTGCGTGTCGCCGTGTCGATCACACCGGGGTTCCAGCCCGGCTTGAGCGTGCACGCGTTGCCGAGGGACGCGAGGCGCTCCTGGGCGAACTCCACGACGTCGTCCTTCGGGTAGCCGAGGCGCCAGGGCGGCACGTTCACCGGAGCGGCGGGCTCGGCCGGAGGCGGCTCGTTCCCGCCGTCACCGGGCTCGGAGCCGCCCTCGGTCGGGCTGCCGCCACCGCTGCCGTCGCCTCCGCCCCCGCCTCCGGATGCGCCGCCCTCGGTCGGTCCGCCGCCGTCGCCGCCCGGACCGTCACCCGTCCCGTCGCCGCCGCCCGGCGACCCCCCGTCCGTCAGGGGCGGCAGGGAACCGGGCGGCTGCTCGCCCGGGGTGGGTCCGCCGGTCCCGCCGGGCGGCGGCGGCGCGTCGGGGAGCGAGTCGCCGGTGCCCTGCGGCACGGGCCGGGGCGCGTTGGTCGCCCGGAGGTCCTTCGCCGCGCTGACGACCTTCGGGGAGAAGTTGATCCAGAGCACGACGAACGCGATCACGGCCGTCAGCAGCAGTCCGCCCGCCACGACGAGCCAGTTCCCGAAGACGGGGCGCTGGTCGAAGGTGGCGTCGAGGTCGAGCGCGGTGTCGTCGCCGGCCCGCCGGACGGCCACGGTGAACCGGTGCGACTCCTCGGCGCCGGTCCATCGCACGGCCTGCGGCCGCACCACGAGTTCACCGAAGGCGGCACGGCCCGGGGCGATCTGCACGGCGTTCGGCCGCACGTCGAAGGTGAGTCGGTTCGCCTCGTCGCGGGCCACCAGGGACGCGGTCAACGGGGTGTTGCCGAGGTTGTCCACGGCGATCCGGGCCCGGCCGCGGAAGCGGCCGATCAGGGCGGGCGGCAGCAGTTCGGCGCGCGTCTCGGTGAAGGGCGTGACGGTCAGCCGGCCCTCCACGACGTCGCGGGCGCCGGAGTTCTCCCGGGGGTCGACACGGATGCCGTACGCGAGGGGCCCGGCCTCCATGTCCGAGGAGCGGGGCGGGGCGAAGGAGATCTCGGCGGTGCCCTCGCTGCCCGGGTAGAGGCGGAGCACGTCCGGCTCGATCCGGGACCAGCCCGAGGGTTTGCCGACGAGCGAGAGGCGGTATTCCTCGACGGTGTCGCCGGTGTTCCGCACCCGCAGTCGGGCGCCGGCCCGTGCTCCGGGCTCGACGGTCACCTCGGCCGGGTCCAGAGAGGTCCACATGGTCATGGGCGAACGCTAAGGGTGCGGGCGGGGTGTCCGGCTGCCCGAAAGTCCCTGCTCGGGGGCAGCGTGACGTGCCCCGGCAGCCCGTGGGCGACGGCGGGGACGACGCGGCGCCCGGGGCCGGGGGGCCGGGGCGCACCCACCGCCGGTCGGACGTCCGGTGTCCGATGTCCGGGAGGGCAGGCCGCCCTGCCCTCGTGAGCGCCCCTTCTCCCCTGCTCGGCGCGGCGCGGTTCGGCGAGAGTCGGAGGCGAACGACCGCTGTCCACGGTCGGGGGGAGGGCGAGCGGGACGAGGTCGAAGCACCGCGGCGCGCCGGAAGCGGGCAACCGCACGCCCCACGCTGTGACACCGCAGAGCCACCGCCTTCCGCAGAACCACGCTCTCCGAGGAGAACACGCACCATGCCCACGTACCTGTCCCCCGGCGTCTACGTCGAGGAAGTCGCCAGCGGCTCCCGTCCCATCGAGGGCCTCGGAACCTCTGTCGCCGCGTTCGTCGGGCTCGCGCCCGCCGGGCCGCTCAACGAGCCCGTGCTCGTCACCAACTGGTCCCAGTACGTGGCGTCGTTCGGTGACTTCGCAGACGGGTACTACCTCGCCCACTCCGTGTACGGCTTCTTCAACAACGGCGGCACCGCCGCGTACGTCGTGCGCGTCGGCGGCGGCGACGCGCAGGGCGCCACGCGCGCCGTCGGATCGGCCGCCGCGGCGGCCGCCGCTCCTGAGCTCGTCGCCGGTGAGGCCGTCGCGCTCGGCCCCTTCAGGGTCGCCGCGATCACGGCCGGATCCGAGGCCGGCGGGGCGCTCACCGTCGAGGTGCAGGACGTCGAGGGCGAGGCCGAACGCTTCAAGCTGGTCGTCAAGGACGGCGAGAAGGTCGTCGAGAGCTTCGACGCCTCCGCCAAGAAGAGCGCCCGCAACTACGTGGTCGCGCAGGTCAAGCAGCGTTCCAAGACGATCGTCCTGGAGGAGGCCGCAGCCGGCGGGCAGCTCGCCAGGCCCGACGCGCAGTCCGTGACGCTCGCCCCGCCCGCGCGGATCCCGGCTCAGGTCGACGCGGGCGCGGATGTCGCCGCCGCCCTGGAGTCCGGGCAGTTCATCGGCGACTCCGCCGACCGCACCGGCTTCGGCGGCCTGGAGGCGTACGACGAGATCAACATGGTGGCCGTGCCCGACCTGATGGCCGCCTACCAGCAGGGGCTCATCGACCTGGAGCAGGTCAAGGCCGTCCAGATCGGGCTCATCGCGCACTGCGAGCTGATGGGCGACCGGATGGCGATCCTCGACCCGCCGCCCTCGCTGAACGCCCGCGACATCCGCAAGTGGCGCCAGGAGATCGCCGGTTACGACTCCCCGTACGCAACCCTCTACTACCCGTGGATCAAGGCCTTCGACCCGGCGAGCGGCCAGACCCGGGTGGTTCCGCCGTCCGGCCACATGGCCGGCGTCTGGGCGCGCAACGACGCCGAGCGCGGTGTCCACAAGGCCCCCGCCAACGAGATCGTCCGAGGCGCGGTGGACCTGGAGCTGCAGATCACGCGCGGTGAGCAGGACCTGCTCAACCCGATCGGTGTGAACTGCATCCGCGCGTTCCCCGGCCGCGGCATCCGGGTGTGGGGCGCGCGGACGCTGGCCTCCGACCCGGCGTGGCGCTACCTGAACGTCCGCCGCTACTTCAACTACCTCGAGGAGTCGATCCTCGTCGGGACGCAGTGGGTCGTCTTCGAGCCCAACGACCCCTCCCTGTGGGCCCGTATCCGCCGCAACATCTCGGCCTTCCTCGTCAACGAGTGGCGTCAGGGCGCACTGTTCGGCCAGCGCGCCGAAGACGCCTTCTACGTGAAGTGCGACGCGGAGACCAACCCGCCGGAGTCGGTCGACCTCGGCCGCGTGGTCTGCGAGATCGGCATCGCCCCGGTGAAGCCGGCCGAGTTCGTGGTCTTCCGGCTGGCGCAGATCCAGGGCGGCGGGGGCGAGCTGGAGGAGTAGTCCTCCCCTCATCGCGCTCCGTACCACTCGTCCTTCCCCCTTCCGGCCCGGGTCCGTGCGCCCACGCGCCCGGTTCCGCCCCTCGAACAGGAGTGAACCCCCATGTCCCTCGACACCGGTGACGCCCTCACCACCCACAATTTCGGCCTGCAGATCGACGGCGTCATGGTCGAGACCCTGCAGGAGATCAGCGGCCTCTCGATGGAGCAGGACGTCATCGAGTTCCAGCAGGTCTCCGCGGACGGCAAGCCGATCATCAAGAAGCTCCCCGGCGTGAAGAAGGCCGGCGAGTGCACGGTCACGCGCGGTGCGACCCAGTCCGCCGCGTTCACCGAGTGGATCACGTCGTCCATCGCCGGTGACATGGGCTCGGCCCGCAAGGACGCGTCCATCATCTTCCTCGACTACCAGCTCACCGAGGTCAAGCGGTACAACCTGCGCAACGCCTGGTGCACCAAGGTGGAGCTGAGCGCGACGAAGGCCGGCGACGCGGCGGCCCTCACCGAGCAGGTCACCATCACCTTCGAAGAGCTGACGCTCGGCTGATGCGACGCGAGGGATCGGCGGGCACGCAGCAGGGACGCCCGCAGGAGCCGCTCCGCACGGAGTTCGAGTTCGAGCTGCCGCGCGGGTTCGTCGACGAGGCGGGCACGGTGCACCGCAACGGGGCGATGCGGCTGGCCACGGCCCGGGACGAGCTGCTCCCGCTGCGCGACATCCGGGTCCGCGAGAACCCGGCGTACCTGTCCGTGGTGCTGCTCGGCCGGGTCATCACCCGGCTCGGCACGCTCCCGTCGGTCCACGACGGGACGGTGGAGAACATGTTCGCCTCGGACCTGGCGTTCCTCCAGGACTTCTACCGGCAGATCAACGCGGAGGGCCACACCCGGGCCGCCGTGGCGTGCCCGCACTGCGAGGAGTCGTTCGAGGTCGAGCTGGCCGGGAGCCGCCTGGGGGAATCGTGACGTACGCGGCCGACCGGATCGAGGAGGAGACCGCGTACCTCGCCTTCCACTTCCACTGGGGCATGGACGCCATCCTCGACCTGGAGCACGCGGACCGGCGGAGGTACGTGGCCCAGGTGGCGTCGCTGGTGGAGCGGTCGCAGACGTAACGGCAGGACAGGGAAGGGAGGGTGGAGGGGACTGTGGGAGTGTTCGATAAGTGGCGGACGGCGCGGACGCGGAACGCGCAGCAGGCGCGGGGCGCGGAGTCCGGCGGACGCGAGGAGAGCTCGGCGTCCGTCGCGCCGGCGGCGGCGTCCGGGGACGCGTGGCGGGCGCTGCCGCCCGTGCAGCGGGTGCTGGCCGCGGGTCCGCGGACCGTCGCGGAGCACGGCTTCTCCACCTCGCTCGCCACCCACTGGAACCCCTCCTTCCAGAGCGACCTCGGCCACGGGGCGGTGCCGGACGCGCCGGGCGGCGTCATGCTCGACGCGGTGCGGGCCGTGCCTCTGCCCGTGCCCGGGGAACCCGCGTCGGCCGGGCACTCCGGGACGGCGGAACTGCCGGGCCTGCGGTTGCCGGTGGCGGGATCGGAGGGCTCGGCTGCACGGCCGACGGATGCGTCGCGGACCGCGAGTTCGACGGGTACGGCCCGGTCTGCGGCTGGGTCTGCGACCGAGGCGGGTCCTGGACGGCACACGACACCGTCCGTACAGCGCGCGCCCGCGACGCCGCGGACCGGTCGGCCCACGACGCCCCCTCGTCCCGTACAGGGGGAGGCTCCTGCCGCACCGGTACGGGGTGGCGCCGCGGCGCGCGAAGCCGGGGATAGGGGTGCTGCCTCGGGCGCGCCCCGCTCGGTGCCTCCCGTCGTGCAGCGCGCCGGTCTGGCCGACCGTGGGACGGACGCCCGGGTCGCTCCCGCGTCCGCGCCCGAGGCCGGCGCTGCCGGGTCCGCGCAGCCGTCGTCCGGCAGGACCACGCTGCCGGGTCCCGTACGGCCCGCGCACGTTCGGCGGCCACCGCTGGTCTCCGCGCAGCCCGTGCAACCGCCGCGGCGACTTGCTCCGGCCGGTGCCGCGCGCGCCGAGGGCCAGGCCGGACCCGACGCGGCGGCGATCCAGCGGTCCGCGACTCCCGCCCGTACGCCGAAGAGCGAGGCGCGTCCCACGGACGCGCCCGACACCGCCGCACCGGAGCCCTCGGCTGCCGGTCGGCCCCAGAACGTCCCGGGTCCCGCATCCCCCGGCGGGCCCGGGACTCCCGGCCTGGCACCCGGCACCCCCGTGCAGCGCCGCCCTCCCGTGCGCCGCTCGCGGCGCGCACCGGGTGCCGACTGGAACACGACGGCGGCGACGCCGCCGGTGACTCCCCCGGCGGCCCCGGCGGTTGCTCCGGCCGCCCAGACGGCCACCGCGGCTCCGTCGGGTCCGGCGCCTCGGACGAGCCCGTCGACACGGCAGGCGCCGGCCAACGCGCCCGCCGGTCCTGCGGCTCCGGTGCAGAGGGCCGGTTCCGTCGCACCCGCCGGGCCGGGGGCACCGACCCGGTCGGGTCCGCGTGAGACGTCGGCGAGCCCGACGACTCCGGCAACTCCGGCCACCCCGGCGGCCGGAACCGTCACGCGTTCCGCCTCCCCCGCAGCCACCTCGACGCCGTCGACGCCGTCGGCCCCGTCGATCTCATCGGCCTCGCCTGCCTCACCGGCCCCGGCCCCGGGGGCTTCCGTGCCTCCGGTGGCCCGGACCATCTCCAGGTCGGCCTCCCCGGCAGGCCCCATGACTCCGTCGACACCAGCGCCCCGCCCACCCGTCACATCCCTCCCCCCGAAGAGCTCGGCCTCCCCCTCGCACCCGTCGACTCCGGCACCCTCCCCGGTGCCCTCGGATGCCACCGCGCCCACGGTTCACGCCGCACCTGCGCGTACGACCTCGCCGAGGTCTCAGGAGAGCCCGACCGCCCCGGCGCCGCCGGTCTCGCGAGCGCCCGCCGCTGCCCCCGTCACCCCGGCCACCTCTCCGACTCCGCCGACCCGGCCGGGACTCGGCGCCCCCGTTCAGCGCGCCACCGCCCACGCCCCGGCCTCGCGTACGAACACCGCGTCGCGGAGGTCTCCGATCGGCGCGCCGATCGCCCGCGCTGCCGCGACACCGCCGACGCCCGCTCCGACCACGGCACCCTCACCCGCACCCACGCCCACGCCCACGCCCGCACTCGACGCCCCCGCCGCTCCGACCCGGGCAGCCGCCCCCGTCCCGGCGTCGGCCGAGGCCATGCCCGTACAGCGGTCGACCGCCGACCGGCACCTGGCTCCGGGCGTCCCCACGCTCCCCATGACCTCCACGGCACCCCTCGCGAACGCATCCACCGGGCCGTCCACTCCGCCCCCGGTCCAGCGCACCGCGGCCACAGCCACGGCCGCACCATGGTCCCAGCCCCCTGCCGACTCCCCCGCGTCCGCACAGCCCCACACTCCCGGCCCCACTCCCCCCACGCGACCGCCCGTCGTCACCGTCACCGATCTCCCGCGCGCCACCGCGCCGGCCGTGCAGCGGAAGGGCGTCCGGCCGCTGGCCACGGCCCGACCGCTCACCCCGAACCCGTCTCCCCGCGCGAGCACTTCGCCCGACGCCACCGCGCCCGCCACCGCGCCCGGTCCCCGACAGGCCGCACCCGTGCCCGTGCCCATGCCCGCGGCGCCCTCCGCCGTTCCCCTCTTCACGCCGACCGCCGCCGCCACCTCACCCTCCACCCCCGTCTCCCCCTCCCCCGCCCCCGTCCCGGCCGTCCAGCGCTCCGCCGCCGCTCCGCCCCGCAGCGGCGCCCCCGCGCCCCAGGGCTCCGCCCGGCCCGTCGTCCCCCTCGCCCGTCCGTCCGCCGCGCGGCCCGTCGCCCGGCCGGTCGTCCAGCGGCAGACCGCCACCGGGGCGACGCCGTCCGTGACCCCGGCGGCCGCACCGGCCGTCCCCGTGGTCACCCCCATCCCGCTCCAGCGGACCTCGGCCGCCCCGGCCCCCGCGTCGGCCGCGCATGCTCCGCGGGCCGCCACGACGGTCGGCCGGACCGCCCCGACCGCATCCTCCCCGTCCGTGCAGCGCACTGCCGCCGCACCGGGACCCGCCGAGCCCGATTCACCCACCCAGCTGGACGAGTTGGCGCGCCGTCTCGTCACCCCGCTCTCACGGCTCCTGCGTGCGGAGCTCCGCGCCGACCGCGAGCGCGTGGGCCGCCTCCGCGACCACGGCCGCTGACGTACCCGGCGCTCACCGCCGGCCCGCCCACCCCTGACCGCACCGATCCGAGAGACCCGCCACCATGCCCCAGCAGCTGGACCCCGCATCCACCGTCTTCTTCAAGCTCACCATCGACGGCGAGGACCTCGGCGTGTTCAACAGCTGTGACGGTCTCGCCTCCGAGGTCGAGGTGGAGCAGCGCCGGGAGGGGGGCAACAACGGCTTCGTCTGGCAGTTGCCCACCCGCGTCACGTTCTCCACCATCCGCCTCACCCGTCCGCTCACGCCCGAGACCGCGAACGTCGCCGCCTGGATCTCGTCGCTCGCCACGGGGATCACCCGTCCGACCGCGCAGATCGCGGCGCTACGCGCCGACGGGTCGATCGTGGCGCAGTGGGGTCTGGTGGAGGTGCTGCCGGTGCGCTGGACGGGGCCGACCCTCGACCCGGCCGGTCCGGCCGTGGCGACGGAGACCCTGGAGATCGCCCACCACGGGTTCACCGACGCGGGAGGGGCCTGAGATGGCCCCGTTCTTCGGCGGGTTGACGGCCAGCGGCCTCTCCCGTGCCGCGCTCGCCATCCATCAGCCGCCGACCGACCTGTCCAGCTCGTACGGCGGGAAGCTCGGCGAGGTGAAGTTCGAGTTCAATCCGGACCAGCTCCAACTCAGCCGGTCCGCGCACTGGTTCACGGAGCAGGCTGTCGCCTACGACCGGGGCGCGCCGCCCAAGTTCACCGGCAGTGAGCCGGCCCAGCTGCAGCTGGAGGTCTTCCTCGACCGCTCGGGCGACCCGTCGTCGAACGACGTGCAGCAGCAGGTGGAACTGCTGCTGTCCTGTTGCGAGGTGACCCAGCAGAGCATCGCCGCGAAGGCGCCGTCGCCGCCGTGGGTGCGGTTCTCCTGGGGGTCGTTCTCGACGGTGCAGTTCGTCGCGTACGTGACGTCGGTGTCGGCGACGTACACGCTCTTCAGCCCGAGCGGGATACCGATCCGCGCGACGTGTTCGCTCTCCCTCACCGAGGTCTCCAGCGCGACCAAGAAGCAGAACCCGACGTCCGGCGCGCTGTCGGCCCGCCGGGTGCACCGCACGGTCGCCGGCGACTCCCTCGCCTCCCTCGCCTGGCGCGAGTACGGCGACGCGACCCGCTGGCGGGTCATCGCGGAGGCGAACCGCATCGACGATCCGATGCGGTTGCGCCCCGGCACCGAACTGCTGCTCCCGTCCACCACCGAAACGCCGGAGACCGAGGGCGCCTCATGAGCGAGAAGACCTTCACCACCGTCCTCCACGTGCAGCTCGACGGCACGCCGCTGCCGGACCCGCTCGCGGTCCGCCTCACCGAGGGCTGGGTGGACGCGAGCGTCAACGTCCCGTCGGCGTTCCAGCTGACGTTCAGCGACAAGGACGGCACCCTCACGACGACGTTCCCGTTCCTCAAGGTCGGCGCGATGGCGGTGCTGTCCCCGTTCACCGACGGCAGGCTCGGTGAGCCGATGCTCACCGGCGAGGTCACGGCCGTCGAGGTGGACGCGGCGCCCGGCCACGGCCGGTACCTGATCGTGCGCGGCTACGATCCGGGCCACCGTCTGCTGCGCAGCCGGCGCGTCGAGGGCTATCCGAACATGACGGCGTCGGACATCGTCCGGAAGCTCGCCGGACTCAACCGGATCCCGCTGGGCAAGGTCGACGCGACGCCGACGGTGTACGAGCTGGCGACCCAGCCCAACATCACCGACTGGGACTTCCTCTCCCGGCTCGCGCGCGAGAACGACGTCCGGTTGTCCCTCGACCCGGCGGGCCGGCTGGTGTTCGCGGCGCTGCCGCCTGCCTCCTCGGCGCCCGCCGACACCACGCCGGCGGCGGCCAGCCCGTACGTCCTGGACTTCGGGAGCAACACGCTGCAGAGCCGGGTGTCGGTGACCGCCGCCGGGCAGGTCGGGAAGGTCGACGTGCGGGGCTGGGATCCCCGTACCAAGCAGGCGCTGTCCTCGCCGACGCCCGCCGTCGCGAGCAAGGAGATCGTCTCCGACATCACCCCGGCCCAGTTGTCCGCGCCGTTCGGTCCCGCCGAACTGGCGGCGACTGAAACGCCGTTCACCACGCAGTCGGAGGTGACGCAGGCGGCGACGGCGCTGGCCGACGACGTCACCGGGTCGTTCGCGGAGCTGGAGGTCGCCGTCACCGGGAACCCGGCGATGAAGCCGGGGCAGCCGGTGGCCGTGAAGGGGGCAGGCTTCCCCTTCGAGGGGCGGTACACCGCGACGGGGGTGCGCCATGTCTTCGCCTCCGGGCGGCAGTTCGCCACCTGGCTGACCGTGTCCGGGCGGCAGTTCCGCTCGCTGTACGGGACGGCGTCCGGCGGCGGGGAGGCGGCGCCGCCGATGCCCGGTGTCGCGGTCGCGCTGGTCACGAACACCAAGGACCCGCTCTCGCTGGGCCGGGTCAGACTGCGGTTCCCGTGGCTGTCGGCGACGTACGAGAGCGGCTGGTGCCGGGTCGCCCAGCTCGGCGGACGCGGGGGCGGCGGTCTGATGCTCCCCGAGGTGGACGACGAGGTGCTGTGCGCCTTCGACCGGGGTTCCCTTGAACACCCCTACGTCCTGGCGGGGTTGTACAACGGCGTCGACAAGCACACCCCGGCGACCGACCGGGTGCCGCCCGTCGATCCGACCAGCGGGCGCGTCCAGTGGCGCGCCCTGACCTCCCGTACCGGTCACACCGTGGAGCTGCGCGAGGAGGGCGGCAGGACGCGCGCCTCGCACGGCATCCGGCTGCGCACCGCGAAGGGCGGGCTGAGCGTCGAGCTGAACGAGGCACGCACCACCCTGACCATCGACAGCGACGGCACCGTCACCATCTCGGGGGCGCGCGGGATCACGGTCGAGTCGGGGATGGATCTGACACTCTCCGCCAAGGGGCGGATCAAGCTCGACGCGGGGCTCGGGGTGGACATCAAGGCCGGGGCGAAGTTCAAGGTCTCGGCGCTGACGCAGGCTGTCGTCAACGCGCCGGCCTTCGTCACCTCGACCGTCCCGATGCCCAATCCCGTCGTGGCGAACCTGCCGTTCTGATGACCGGCCCCGCCGCCCGTTCCCATGGCGTCCAGAGGAGGACCTTCCCTTGAGTGAGCAGTTCGTCGGCGCGGGCTGGGCCTTCCCGCTGCGGACCGGCCCGAGCGGCTCCATCGCGCTCGTGCGGCGCGACCGGGAGATCGAGGAGTCGATGCGGCTCGTCCTCGCCACCGCGCCGGGCGAGCGTCCGATGCGGCCCGAGTTCGGTTGCGCGGTCCACGAGTTGGTGTTCGCCCCGGTCAACGACTCGACGATGGGCCGGGTCCGGTACGAGGTGATGTCCTCGCTCGACCGCTGGGAGCCGCGCATCGACGTGGAGGAGGTCACGGTCTCTCCCGCGCCCGGGGAGCCGACCACCCTCTTCATCGACATCCGCTACCGGGTCCGCGGCGCGAACAACCCGCGCAACCTCGTCTTCCCCTTCTACGTCATCCCCTCCGAGGACTGAAAGAGCCGCCATGGCCCTGCCCGCACCCCATCTCGACGACCGCCGCTTCCAGCAGTTCGTCGACGACGCCAAGCGCTACATCCAGCAGGCGTGCCCCGAGTGGACCGACCACAACGTCTCGGACCCGGGCGTCACCCTGGTCGAGGCGGTCGCGCACATGGCGGACCAGCTCGTCTACCGCCTCAACCGGGTCCCGGAGAAGAACCACCTGGCCTTCCTCGACCTGCTCGGGGTGACGCTGTTCCCGCCCGCGGCCGCCCGCGCCGACATCACCTTCCGGCTCTCGGCGCCGCAGCCGGAGCCCGTGGTGCTGCCCACGGGTACGGAGGTGTCCACCGGGCGTACGGAGACGGAGGAGGCGGTCGTCTTCGCGACGGCCGCCGATCTGACCGTGGTGCCCTGCTCGTTGACGCACGTCCTGCGCCAGGAGGCGGGCGGCGCGCCCGAGGACCGCTCGCAGGATCTCCGCGGCGGTGCGGACGTGCCCGCCTTCTCGCCCCTGCCGCGCGTCGGCGACCTGCTGCTGCTCGGTCTCTCGGCGGCGGTGCCGGACTGTGTGCTCGTCCTCGACCTGGACAGCCGGGTGGACGGCGTCGGAGTGGATCCGCGCAGGCCGCCGCTGGTGTGGGAGGCGTGGACCGGGGCCGAGGGCTGGGTCGCGTGCGAGGTCGACGAGGACTCCACGGGCGGGCTCAACCGGCCGGGCGAGGTGGTGCTGCACATGCCGTCCGGGCACGCGGTGTCGCGGCTCGGCGGGCACGAGGCGGGCTGGGTGCGGTGCCGGGTCGTCGAGCCCGCCACGGGTCTGCCGTCGTACAGCGAGTCGCCGACGGTACGGGCCGCGGAGGCGTTCACCATCGGCGGGACGGTCCGCGCGGCGCACGCGGAGGCGGTGCGGAACGAGCGGCTCGGCGAGTCCGAGGGCGTGCCGGCGCAGCGGCTGCGGCTGGCGCACGCGCCGGTCGTGGACCGGCCGCCGCTGCTGCTCCAGGTCGCCGAGCGGGCGGACAGCGGCGTCGAAGGGGAGGAGTCCGAGGCCGGCTGGCAGGAGTGGACCGTCGTCCGCGACTTCGCCTCCTCGCGCCCCGGCGACCGGCACTTCACCCTCGACGCGACCACCGGTGAGGTCGCCTTCGGGCCGTCTGTGCGCCAACCGGACGGCACGCTGCGGCAGTTCGGTGCCGTGCCGCCGAAGGGGGCGGCGATCCGGGCGGTCCGGTACGGCACCGGGGGCGGCCGGGCGGGGAACGTGGCCCGCTCCACGATCACCGTGCTGCGCAGCTCCATCCCGTACATCGCGCGGGTGGAGAACCGCGAGGCGGCGCGCGGCGGGGTGGACGGGGAGACCGTCGAGGAGGCCAAGTCCCGGGCACCGATCAGCCTCCGCGCGCAGGAACGGGCGGTCACCGCCCGGGACTACGAGGAGCTGGCGCGCCGGGCGGCGCCCGAGGCGGCGCGCATCGCCTGCCTGGCGGCGGACGCGGCCGAGGCGGGCGACAACGCGGTCCGGGTCCTGGTCGTGCCGCAGGCCGTGCCGGACCGGGGCGGCCGGCTGCGGTTCGAGCAGCTGGTGCCGGGCGAGGAGCTGCTGTCCCGGGTGACGGGCTTCCTCGACGAGCGGCGGCCGCTGGGCACGCGGCTGGCCGTCGGGCCGCCGTTCTACCAGGGCGTGACGGTGGTGGCGACGCTGCACTCCTTCCGGGCGGCCGAGGCGGAGCGCGTACGGGCGGAGGCGCTGGACGCGCTGTACGCGTACCTGGACCCGCTGACCGGAGGGGCGCACGGCGAGGGCTGGCCGTTCGGGCGGCCGCTGCGGGCCGGTGAGGTCTTCGCGGCGCTCCAGCGGGTGCCGGGCGTGGAGCTGGTGGACGAGGTGCTGCTGCATCCGGCCGATCCGCTGACCGGCCGCAGGGGTGACACGACGGACCGGATCGAGCTGGCGCCGTCCGCGCTGCTCTTCCCGTTCGACCATCGCGTCCGTGTGATCGAGGCACGGTGAGCGGCTCCGCGCGGGGTACGGTTCCGGGCCTGGCGACCCCGTACCCGCTGGGTGCGGCGCTGCCCGCCGTGTACGCGGAGGACGACTTCGGGCAGCGGTTCGTGTCCGGCCTGGACGTCGTCCTCGCGCCGCTCTTCAACGTCCTCGACTCCCTGGAGGCGTACTTCTCGCCGGCGCTCGCCCCCGCCGACTTCGTGGACTACCTCGCGACGTGGGTCGGCGCGGAGCTGGACGGCGACGAGCCGCTGCCGCTGCGCCGCCACGCGGTCGCCTCTGCCGTGGCGCTGCACCGGGTGCGCGGCACCCGGCAGGGGCTCGCGGCGGCGGTCCGGCTCGCCTTCGGCGTCCCCCCGGAGATCACCGAGAGCGGGGGTGCGAGCTGGTCGTCCGCGCCGCTCGGGCCGTTCCCCGGGGCGCCCGTCGCCGGACTGCACGTGGTACTCCGGGTCGCCGACCCGGCGGCCGTGGATCCGCACCGGCTGCGCGCGGTCGTGGCCGCCGCCCGTCCCGCGCACCTGCCGTTCACGGTCTCGGTGACGCACTCCCCGCCGCCCTCGGCGACCACTTCCCGTACATCCGAAGGAGCTTGACCCTGATGAGTGACGCGCCCCTGTCCCGTCCCTGCCCGGACTGCGCGAGCCCGGTGCGGGCGGCGGACCAGTCGTTCTGTGACAGTTGCGGGGCGTTCCTGCGCTGGGACAGCCCGGCCGGCGCGGCAAGCGCGGAGGGCCCGTCCGCCGCCTCGCCGTCCACGTCCTCCACCACGGCCGCCCCGGCCTCTTCGGCCTCTTCGGCCTCTTCGGCCTCTTCGGAGTCCGGGAGGACGGTCCGTGAGGAGCCGGAGGCCACGCCGTCGGACGACGCGCCGCGGGCCGCCGCCGAGAGTTCGCCCGGCTCCCCCGCCGAGGCGGCCAGCGGTCGGCCGTCCGCCGGGCCGGAGGAGGCGACCGCCCCGCTGCCCGCCGTGGCCCCCGCCCCGGAGACCCCCGTGTCCGGGCCCGGGCACGCGCCCTCGTCCGAGCCCGCGCCCGTCCCCGTACGGGAGGCGGAGTCGCCAGCCGACGGGCCGTCGGACACGCTCGTGCGGTCCCTCCTCGTCCCGGTCCCCGGGAACCGTCCCGCGGAGCCGGCCGTCGCCGCGCCGGTGCTCCCCGCCCGTCCCGAGGCCGCCCGGCCGGCGTCCCGGGCCGCCGGGGCGCCCGTCCCCGTGCGGGGCGGCACGCCGTGCCCGGCCTGCTCGCTCGCCAACACCCCGGGCCGGCACTTCTGCCGCTTCTGCGCCACCCCGATGGTGCCCGAGCAGCTCTCGACGGCCGAGGGCCCGTACGCGGGCCGGCGCCCCGGGCTCACCCGCGACCGGAGCCGGTGGATCGTCCGCGCCCTGGTCGCGGCGGGGGTCGTCACCGTGGTGGTCGGCGGCATCGTCGGCGGTCCGCCGGCCGTCCGCGCGGTCCAGGACCACTTCGCCACGCGCGTCCCGGTCCACCCGGTGGCCTGGGCGGCCTCCCACTCCGCGCCCCGGCAGCCGGCGAAGCTGGCGGGCGACGGGTACTCCAACACCTGGTGGGGCACGGGGTACGCGGGCGATTCGGCGGGTCAGTACATGGAGGCCCGGTTCGCCGAGCCGACCGATCTGCTGAGCGTCCTGATCACCCCCGGCAGTTCGAAGAACACCACGCAGGCCGACGGCCAGGCGACCCCGCGCACCTTCGACCTGGTCGTCAAGGACTCCTCCGGCGAGACCCATGTGTCGCAGCACCGCATCAACGACGGCGGCACCCAGCGGGTGGACGTGCGGGTGCGCGACGCGCTGACGGTGCAGCTGGTGCTGCGCACGGCCTGGCGGGCCGACCCCGCGAAGCAGGTGGCCGTCGCGGAGCTGGAGTTCTTCGGCAGGTCCGTGTCCTGATCCGGTCCGGACGGAAAGGCCGGAAATCGCGCCGGGACCCCTTCTCAGGCACGGGACGAGGAAGAACGATGATCCCCGGGGTACCTGACCGAAGGAGGGGTCCATGCGCAGTTACGCCCGCGTGCTCATCGGCAATCTGGTCCTGGCCGCGTTCGCCGGGGTGGCCGGACCGGTGTTCCTCGTCGTGGCGTATGTCGCCCGGGTCGAGGGCGCGGCCTGGTACTGGGTGGCAGGCGCGTCGGTCGTCGGGGCGGTGGGGACGGCGGTGATCCCGTTCGCCGCCGTACGGAGCGCGCGGCAGGAGTTTCCCCGGATCACCCGGCGGGACCGTGCGAAGGTCACGCACCCGGCGTACGGGGACGAGACCTCGGTGGTGTGGGCGCCTCGCTCCCCGGGGGGCGTGGTGGGCGCGCGCCTGGTGCGGGCGGACGTCCGCGCGGCGTCGTTGGTGCGCTACGACCCCGAAGGGGGCGCCTCGTTCACGACGTACGGGGGTGATCACGATCCGGCGGAGTTCAAGGCGACGGTCGGTCTGACGCTGTGGGTCCACGACGGGGAGGACGACGGCCGGGGCTCGGGGGGACGCGAGGTCACCGAGGAGGTCCAGGTGCCGTCGCTCTGCCTGTCGGCGGTCACGGCGGGGCGGCTGGCCGTCCTGGTCGATCCACCGGACGCGCCGACGCCGGGGAGGGTCACGGTCCTCTGGCCGCGCAGCCTCCTCCTCGCGGGGACGAGGACCTGCCGGGTGGTCGACCTCGACGGGCGGGTGACCGACGTGACCCGCTTCGCCCGTCGGCAGCTGGAGCAGATGCGGATCTCTCGGTCGGTGGGCGGGGTCGTGATGGACGGCGATCTCATCGACCTCCGGCGCCTCGACGCGGCGACGGCGGCCCGGTACGCGGCCGTGGCCCGTGACGTCGCCGAGCAGCGGGCGCCGGTGGCCGAGCCGGGCGAGGAGGCCCGCCGGCTCGCGGAGTTCCTCCCGGGTGAGGAGGGAGCGTTCGGCTCCGTCCCCCGCCGCTGGTCGCGCCGCGGTGGGCATCTGGTGCTCGCCCGGTTCCTGTCCCTGCGCGGCCGGACCACGTTCCAGTACCACGGCCCGGTCCTGGACACGCTGCTCCGCGTCCGTCCGGCGGACGGCTCTCCCCCGTACGACGTGATCCGGCGCCTCACGGTCCCGATGAACTATCTGGCGGTGCTGCACCACACGAGGGACGTCGTTCTCCGGGTCGGCCCGAACGGCAGGTCCCAGGTGGTCGACTGGGCCCGCACGAACCTTCTCGCCGGGGTCACGACGGCGCAGGTCGTCGCGCCGGACGGGCGGGGCATCCCGCTCCCGAGGCGGTCCGGGGCCCTGTGGCCCCTGATGAACCTGCTGGTCGCCCACGGCGTCTCGAACCCGACGCAGGTCCTCGACCTCCGCGAGCCCCGGATGCACGCCGTGGCGGACGCGGTGATGGACCTGATCCGGGGTGCGGAGGTGAGGCTGGACGGGCCACTGCTCGCCGGCGACCCGCGTCCGGCACCGCCGGTCGCATCCGGTACCGCCGGTGGAGAGGGCGCACCGTGACCACCTCGGGTAGCGGCCGTCTCGGGGCGCGGCCCGTGGAGTTCCTGGAGGTCCGCAGGCTCGACTTCGTCGAGCAGCCACCGCCCGACCTGACGCCGTGGGAGCAGGGGGAGGTGGACCGGTTGTGGGCGGACACGGTGGCCCGTGACCCCACCACCTTCGACGGACCGATGGTCGCGAGTCTGGGCATCGACCGGCCCTCCCCCGATGTGCTGGTGGCTCGCTGGGCGCGGCTCTCGTACCGGCACAGGGCCCTGCGCCTGATCCGGCCCTCAGGAGAGGTGCCGGGGTCGGTGTTCGTCACCGTGCTCCTGCCCACCGAGCGGGGGCTCGTCGTCGGCCGCGGGGCTCCGGCCACGGCCGCGCCCGGCCGTTGGACGCTCCCGGGCGGCTCGGTGGAACCGCCCTCCGACGGTCGGCCGCTCGACGGGGCGGCCCTGCGGCGGGAGGCCGTGCGCGAACTCGACGAGGAACTCGGGGTCCGGATCGCCGAAGGAAGGCTGCGCTTGTTCGCGGTCACCCGGGGGCGCCGGTTCGGCAGCCTCGGCTTCCACTTCCTCGCCCCGCCCGTGACGCGCGCGCATGTGCTCCGTCGGCATGCCGGGGTCGTGGCGGCGGAGACCCGGCGCGGCGCCGGGCCCGAGCTGGACGAGGTCGCCTTCGTGCGGTCGCCCGCCGAGGCGGGCCGCCTCGGTCCCGGCGCGGACTATCTGCCGCAGGTCCTGCGCCGGTACGACGGCCCGGTCTGAGCCCCTGCCGGGCGGCGGTCCGTGCGGTGAGCCCGGTGCCGGGGCCGGCACCGGGCACGCTCCGCGGCCGTGCGAGGCGGTGTCAGGTGCGCAGCCACACCGCCGTGTCCGCCGGCAGTCGGCCGTCGGTGTCCAGGGGGCCGCTCGCCAGGAGCAGTTCCTCGTGCGCGGGGAGTTCGGCCGGGGTCGCGGAGAGGTTGACCAGACAGAGCAGGCTCTCGCCGCGGGCGAAGGCGAGTACGTCCTCGGCGGCGGGCAGCCAGGTCAGGGGGCCGTCGCCGAAGCCCTCGACCGAGCTCCGCAGTCTCAGCGCCGTGCGGTACAACGCGAGCATGGAGTCGCCGTCCGCCTGCTGGCGGTCCACCGCGTGGTCGTCCCACTCCCGGGGCTGGGGAAGCCACGGTTCGGCGGCGGTGTCGGTGCCGAAGCCGTACCAGGGCGCTCCCGCCGTCCACGGCAGCGGTACGCGGCAGCCGTCGCGGCCGGGGTCGGTGCCGCCGGAGCGGGCGTGCATGGGGTCCTCGATCCGGTCCAGCGGCACCTCCGCCTCGGGCAGGCCCAGTTCCTCGCCCTGGTACACGTACACCGACCCCGGGAGGGCGAGGGTCAGCAGCGCGGCCGCGCGGGCCCGTCGGGTTCCGAGGTCGAGGTCCGTGGGTGTGCCGAAGGCCTTCGTGGCGAAGTCGAAGCCGGTGTCGGTGCGCCCGTAGCGGGTGACCGTGCGGGTGACGTCGTGGTTGCAGAGGACCCAGGTCGCGGGGGCGCCGACGGGGGCGTGTTCGGCGAGGGTGTCGTCGATGGTGCGGCGCAGCCGGTCCGCCTCCCAGGGGCAGGAGAGGAAGTTGAAGTTGAACGCGGTGTGGAGTTCGTCGGGGCGGAGGTAGCGGGCGAAGCGTTCGGAGTCGGGGAGCCAGACCTCGCCGACGAAGACGGCGCCGTACTCGTCGGCTATCGCGCGCCACGACCGGTAGATGTCGTGGAGTTCGTCCTGGTCGATGTACGGGTGGGGGTCGACGCCCTCGACGAAGTCGGCGAGGGCCGGGTCCTTGGCGAGCAGCGCGGCGGAGTCGATGCGGACGCCGGCGACCCCTCGTTCGAACCAGAAGCGGAGGACGTCCTCGTGTTCCTGGCGGACGGCCGGGTGGGCCCAGTTGAGGTCGGGCTGCTCGGGGGTGAAGAGGTGGAGGTACCACTCGCCGTCCTCGACCCGGGTCCAGGTCGGTCCGGAGAACTGGGAGGGCCAGGTGTTGGGCGGGATGTCGCCGTTCTCGCCGTGGCCGGGGCGGAAGTGGAAGAGTTCGCGCTCCGGGCTGCCGGGGCCGGCCGCGAGGGCGGCGCGGAACCAGGCGTGCTGGTCGGAGACGTGGTTGGGGACGATGTCGACGATCACCCGGATGCCGAGTTCGCGGGCCTCGGCGATGAGCTTCTCGGCCTCGGCGAGGGTTCCGAAGGCGGGGTCGATGGTGCGGTAGTCGGCGACGTCGTAGCCGCCGTCGACCAGGGGCGAGAGGTACCAGGGCGTGAACCAGACGGCGTCGACGCCGAGTTCGGCGAGGTAGGGCAGTCTCGCCCGGACGCCCGCGAGGTCCCCGGTGCCGTCGCCGTCGCCGTCGGCGAAACTGCGCGGATACACCTGGTAGATGACGGCGTCGCGCCACCAGTCGTCGGTGCGATGCGAGTGAGGGGCTGCCACGTGACGGTCCTTTCGGGCAGGTCGGGGTTCTTCGTCGCCGGCCCGGTTGCTGCGGGGCATGGACGGCGGGCCGGCGACGAAGGCATGGGGTGGTGCGGAGGGCGCTGGACGTGGGCGGCCGGGCCGGCGGGGAGGCCGGGGTGGCGGGGAGGCCGGGGTGGCGGGGCGGGTGGCCCGGCGGGGATGCCGGTGCCGGTGGCTCCGGTGGCGTGCGGGCCGGTCAGCCCTTGAGGCCGCCCGCCGTGAGGCCGCTCATGATGTTGCGCTGGAAGACCAGGAAGATGAGCAGGGTCGGCACGGAGGCGATGGTCAGCGCGGCGATCAGGACATTGACCGGGACGCCGTTGGAGAGGGAGTAGATGCCGACGTTGAGGGTCTGGCCGGCCGGGTCGGGCAGGGTGAGCATCGGCCAGAGGAAGTCCTTCCAGACTCCCACCACCGCGAAGATGGAGACGACTCCGAGGATCGGCCGTGAGATGGGCAGCACGATCGACCACAGGATCCGCATCGGGGAGGCTCCGTCGATGGACGCGGCGTCCAGGAGTTCCTTGGGGATCGAGTCGAAGAAGCGCTTGAGCAGGAAGATGTTGAACGCGTTGGTCACCGAGGGCAGCCAGATCACCCAGGGCGAGTTGAGCAGGTTGCGCTCGAAGATCGGCAGGTCCAGGACGGTCAGGTACTGGGGTACGACGAGGACGGTCGCCGGGATCATCAGGGTCGCGAGCATCATGCCGAGCACGGCCTTGCCGAAGATCGGCCGCAGCTTGGAGAGGGAGTAGGCGGCGGCCACGTCCAGGACGAGCTGGAAGGCGAGGGCGCCGAACGCGTAGTAGAGGGTGTTGAAGAGCAGTGTGGAGAGGTCCATGACCTCCCAGGCGCGGGAGTAGTTCTCCGGCGCGAAGGTCTCCGGCACGAGGGTCGGGGGTGTCTGGATGACTTCCTGGGTGTCCTTGAAGCCGCTGGACACCATCCAGTAGAGGGGGCCGAGGAACGCCAGGGTGAAGCCGCCGACGACGACGGCGAAGACCACCCAGTAGAGGGCCTTGCCGCGGGGGCGGGCGAGCTGCGCCGGCGAGATGAGTGTGCGTGTGGACATGCTGGTCTCCCCGGTCCTACTCGTCCTCGGCGCGGCTGAGCTTCACGTACGCCGCCGAGAATCCGGCCAGGAGTACGAGGAGGAGCAGGCCGAGCGCCGCCGCGGCACCGTAGTTGTTGAAGTTGAAGGCGTATTGGTAGATGAGGTAGACGACGGTCGTGGTCGATCCCTCGGGGCCGGCGCCGCCGGTGAGCAGGAACGGTTCGACGAAGACCTGCATGGTGGCGATGACCTGCATGAGCAGCATGAGGGAGAGGATCAGGCGCGTCTGCGGGATGGTGACGTGCCAGATCTTGCGGAACAGCCCGGCGCCGTCGAGCTCGGCCGCCTCGTACAGCTCGCCGGGGATGCTCTGGAGCGCGGCGAGGTAGATCAGGGCCGCGCCTCCCATGTTCATCCAGGTGGAGGCGATGACGACGGAGAGCATGGAGAGGTCGGGGTCCTGGAGCCATTGCTGCTCGGGGAGGTGGAGGAAGCGGAAGAGCTCGTTGAGGAGGCCGTAGCCGGGGTCGTAGAGGTACTTGAAGAGGAGCACCGAGGCGACCGGCGGGAGCATGACGGGCAGGTAGACGAGCAGGCGCAGATAGCCCTGTCCGTGGTGGAACTCGTTGATGACGAGGGCGACGACGAAGGGGACGACGAAGCCGAAGAGGAGCGCGAGCACGGTGAACAGGAGCGTGTTGCGCCAGGCCTGCCAGAAGGCGGGGTCGTTGACGACGGTGACGAGGTTGTCGAAGCCGACCCAGGTCGACTGTCCGCTCTCGGTCTTCTGGAAGGCCAGGAGGAACTCCCTGACCATCGGGTACCAGGAGAAGAAGGCGAAGCAGAGCACGGCGCCGATGAGGAAGCCGTGGGCGGTGAGGTTGCGCCGCAGGCTCTTCGTGAAGCGGGCACGGCCACCGGGGGGTACGGGTCCCGCCGGGGCCGGCGGGGAGTGGCGGGCGCTGCCCGTCGTGCTCGGGGTCAGGCTGGGGGCCGACATCGTCGCTCCTTGGTACTGGTCTGCCGGGGTGGTCCTGGGAGGGCTGGAGGGCCGGCGGGGGCGGGCGGTCGGTCCGCCCCCGCCGGTGGCCGTCACTGGGTGGCGAGGACCTGGTTGACCTGTGCCTCGGCGGTGGCGAGGAGCTTGTCGATGTCGGCGTCCTTGTTGGTGAGGAGGCCGGACATCACGTTGTCGAGGACCTTGTAGACCTCCTGCGCCTTCGGCGGTTCGGCCTTGCCGGCGACGGGGTTGTCCATGAAGGACTTGAAGTTCTGGACCGGCATGGTGGCGTTGGCGACGCGTGCGGCGTCGTCCTTGGCCTTGGAGTCGTTCAGCCAGAAGTTGGGCTGCGGGACGCCGACGGGGAGGGCGTCCTGCTTGGTGCGGGCCCAGTCGAACTGGCCCTTGCCGACGGTGAGGTTCTTGAAGTTGAGCCAGGCGACGGCGGCCTTGATCTTGTCGCCTGAGATGCCCTGCTTGACCATGTAGTTGTTGCCGCCGGCCAGGGTGTTCTTCTCGCCGGGGATGGGGCCCATGCCGAAGTTCTCGTACTTGGCGCCGAGTTGCTGGACCATGTACGCGATGTCGTCGGGCGCGGCGAGGAACATGCCGAGCTTGTCGGTGGCTATCTGCTTCTGGAGGTCGCCCCACTTGAGCAGCTGGGTCTTGCCCATGCTGTCGTCCTCCCAGCGCATGGCGTGGAGGTTCTTCGCGACCTGCTTGCCGAACTCGTTGTTGAAGGCGGCCTTCTTGCCGCTCGCGTCCACGACCTCGCCGCCGACGCTGTACATCTGGGCGGTGAAGTGCCAGCCGCCGGTGTTGCCGGCGCTGTACTCGCCGAAGCCGGCGACGCCGTTGCCGAGTCCGGCGATCTTCTTGGCGGCGGCCCGGACCTCCTCCCAGGTGCGCGGCGGGGCGTCGGGGTCCAGGCCGGCCTGGGTGAAGAGCTTGCGGTTGACCAGCAGGCCCATCGTGTAGTTGCTGGTGGGCAGACCGTAGAGCTTGCCGTCCTGCTTGAGGGAGCCGAGGACGTTCGGGTCGATGTCCTTGAGGAGCGGGACGCTCTTGTCGTTGACGTACGCGGTGATGTCCGCGGCGCCGTTCTCGGAGAGCACCTGCGGCAGGTCGGTGAAGTAGGTGTAGAACACGTCGGGCTGCGACTTGGCCTTGAGCATCGCGGTGAACCGCGGCGGCTCCAGACACTGGCCGGGGGTGGAGCGGCCCTCGATGGTGACGTTGGGGTACGTCTTGTTGAACTCGGCGACGTCCTCCTTCCACTCCTTGAGCTCGGCCGCCTTCGCCGCGGGGGGCATGCAGTCGATCGTGAGCGTGACCTTGGTCTTCGGGTCCAGCGGGGCGGTGGGGTCGGAGGACCCACCGCCCTCGGAACCGCCGCTGCCGTTGTTGCTGCTGCTCGTGCCGCAGGCGGCGAGCGCGGTCAGCGTGAGCGCGGAGACGAGGGTGACCGCGCTGGCGCGGCGCGTACGGCGGAACCGGGCACTTCTCATGGGTGGTCCCCTTCGGGCCTGAACGTGGAGGTCGCCCCACCGCCTGTGCGTTGTGGGGCGTCGCACACTCAATCACCATCAACAAGTGAACGCAAGATATCGCGCTGATTTCGTAATTGCCTGACAGGCAGAGGCTGATCGGCCGGATTGACCACTCAGGAAACCGACAGTTCAGGGGCACTAGGCCGGGGCCACCGGGGCTCTCCCGCGAGGCGGGCGACAGAACGCACGCAAGACCGATGCAAGTGGCTGCAAGCCACCTGCATCGGCCTCGCGAGGGGTCGGGGCGGGAGGGTCGGGGCTGGATGTCCCGCCGGCCGGACTACGGGTTGACGTTGATCTTGAAGGTGGAGGTGGTGTTACGGATGTCCACCGCGTTGCCGCTCAGCCGCAGCCCGTTGAAGGTCACCTCCCCCACGGCGGGCCCCTGACCCGACTCGGGCATCTCGTTGGCCCACAGACCGAACCCGGACTTGGCGTCGAACGCGTCACCGCTCTTGCGCGCGCCCGTGATCGAGACGTCCGTGAACACGGTGTCCTTGATGGGGAACTGTGGCTGACCGCCCACGTAGTTCGTCTGGAACATCACCCCGCTGTACGTGGGGTCGACGATGTCCACATGGCTCACCCTGATGCCCTGGAAGACCTTCGAGGCGGAGAACACCCAGATGCCGGGGAACGTCTGGGAGCCCCAGAAGTGGCCGCCCGCCCGGACGATGGAGATGTTCTCGAAGGTCGTGGGCTCGGTCCCGAAGCCGTTCATCGGATATCCGAAGTCCAGCGACGAGATGGTGATGCCCGCGTAGACGAGCGTGTCGGCGATGTGGATGTTGCGGAAGGTGTTGTTGTAGCCGCCGTAGACGGCCACGCCCGCCGCCCGCCAGGTCAGGGTCGTGGTGAGGTTCTCGTAGACGTTGTTCTTCATGTCGGCGCCGCCGGCGTCGATCGCGGAGAACAGGGCGAAGCTGTCGTCACCGGTCGCCCGGGCGTCGTTGTTGACGACGTGGTTGTCCGTCGAGCCGTTGGTCATGTTGATGCCGTCGGCGAACATGTTCCGGATCCGGGAGTTCCTGATGGTGATCCGGTCGGTGTTGGCGCCCCAGTAGAGGCACACCATGTGCTCGTTCCAGATGTCGTCGATGACGATGTCGGTGACGTTCGCGAAGTCGAAGACCTTGCCCGGTCCGTCGATGCGCGAGGTGTAGTTCCCGAAGTAGGCGAAGCCCTTGAACAGCGAGCCCTTGGCCGCCGCCTCGGCGCGGAAGCCGATGTCGGTGTTGTCCTGGCTCGACGGCGCGTGGAACGTCGTGAACCACGGTCCGGCGCCGACCACCTTGACCGGCTTCCCGTACACCTGGAACTTGCTCGCCGTCTGGTAGTCGCCCGGCGGCAGGTAGACACCCACGAGCGTGCCGGTGGTGTCCATCCGGACCTTGTCCAGGGCGTTCTGCACGTCCTGGTGCCCGAAGCCGGCCGGCACGGTGTAGGTGGCCGGGTCCGGGTTCCCGACCGGGGCGACCTGCTCCAGGTTCACGAAGTCGATCGCGTACGTGGAGGTGTTCGCGGCGTCCTTCTGGAGCCGGATCCTGCTGCCCGCCGGGACGGTCTCGCCGAGGAGGAGGTGCGCCTCGTCGTAGATGTGGCGCGGTGCGCCCGCGCTCGGGGAGTTGCCGGGTCCGGCCTCGGCGCCGTACAGCCAGGCGTACTTCGACGTCAGCGGGAGCGACTTCTTGAACACTCCGTCGACATACACGTTGATGGTGGAGTCGATGCCCCCGCCGCCCGCGGAGTCCGGGATCGAGAAGCGGGTCACCAGGGTGTTGGTCGAGCGCCGGGTGGTGAACTCGACGTACTCCCCCGTCGCGTCCAGGCTGACGGCCTTGCGGCCGGAGGCCTCGCCGGCGATGTCGCCGATGGTGCGGTTCGGCCCGGCGACCGTGGCTCCGCCGCCCACGGTGCCGTCCTCCGCCTCGTACATGTCGTACGGCATGTTGGCGCCGCGTCCGACGAAGAGGGGCTGGGTGGAGGTGTTGTTGGCGCGCTTGACCGGGAGTTCGTTGGCGTCGTCGGCGACGACCGTCCTCACGGTGTAGGAACCGTTGACGGCCGTCCACGGGCCGAGGTTCACCTCGGTGCCCGCACCGGCTGCGAGGGCTCCGTTGTGGGTGCCCGTCAGGGTCTTGACGGTGGCGCCCGTCGAGTCCGTCAGGGTGAGGGTGACGCCGTGGCCGCCCGCGGCGCTCGCCGCGGTGCCCTGGTTCTTCAGGGCCACCTTGAAGGTGACCGTGTCGCCCGCGGCCGGGCTGGACGGCGACGTGGTCACCGAGGCGGCCACCAGGTCGGAGCTGGACACCGGCGCGACCACCAGGGCGGTGGGGCGGGTGTAGGTGTTGTTGGACTCGTTCTGCTCGATGACGGCGTTCGCCTCGTCGGCGACGGCGCTGAGCTGGTAGCTGCCCGCGTCACGGGCGCCGATGGAGGCGCTGACCGTGGTCTGGGCGCCGGCCGCCAGGGCGCCGACCTGAGCGGTGGCGACCTTCGTGCCGCCGAGGCGCAGCGCGACGGCGCTGGCCGGTGCGGCGGCCGGTCCGCTGTTGCGGACGGTGGCGCTGACGGTGATCGGGTCGGACTCGACGGGCGAGGCGGGCGTGGTGGTGAGGCCGGTGACCTCGAGGTCGGGGTTGGGGGCGGGGACGCCGATGACCTGGAACTCGGCGAGCTGGCCCGCCGCGGAGCCGGTGTTGGCGGTGAACTTCAGCTGGACGTCGGCGACGCGGGCGGTGACGGGGATGGTGACGGTGTTGCCGCTCGCCGGGTCGAAGGTGTAGCTCTTCGCCGCCGTGATGCCGCTGAAGCCGGTGGCGCTCTGCTCCCGGCCGAGGACCTCGACGGTCTGGCTGCGGGTCGCCCAGGCCGTGTCCGGGTTGAGCTTGAGGACGAGGCTGTTGACGTCGGCGTTGGAGCCCAGCTTGACGGTCAGGGTGTTCGGGTAGCTGCCGCCGGCTCCTTCCCAGTAGGTGCTGACGTTGTTGTCGTTGGCGTTGGCCGCGATGAAGGTGTGGACGACGGAGGAGGCGTTGATCTCCTTGCCGACGGCGAGGTTGGAGCCGCCTCCGCCGCTGCCGGTGCGGGTGACGGCGTTGCTGTCGGTCGACTGGTTGCCCGCCGCGTCCTTCGCGCGGACGCGGTAGGTGACGGTCGCGGAGGCCGGCTGGCTGTCGGTGTACGTGGTGACGTTGCCGGCGACGCTGCCCCGGAGGACGTTGTTGGCGTACACGTCGTAGCCGGTGACGCCGGTGTTGTCCGTGGAGGCGTTCCAGGTCAGCTTGACCTGGCCGGCGGCGGGCTCGGTGAACGCGAGGTTCGCGGGCGCCGTCGGGGCCTGGGTGTCGCCGGTGTCACCGGTGCGGGTGACGGCGTTGCTGTCGGCGGACTGGTTGCCCGCCGCGTCCTTGGCGCGGACGCGGTAGGTGACCGTCTGGTTCGCCGGCCGGGTGTCGGTGAAAGTGGTGACGTTGCCGGCGACGCTGGTCAGCAGCGTGCCGTTGGCGTAGACGTCGTAGCCGGTGACGCCGGTGTCGTCGGTGGCGGCGTTCCAGGTGAGCCGGATCTGATCGGTGGCCGGCTGGGTGAGGGCGAGGTTCGCGGGTGCGGACGGCGCCTGGGTGTCGCCCGTGGCCGGCCCGTAGACCTCCAGCTCGGAGAGCTGGGCGGCGGGCTGGACGGAGTTCGCCGTGACGAGGACCCGGACGTACCGGGTGGTGGCCGCGTCGAAGGTGATCGTCGCGGCCCGTCCTCCTGCGGCGTCGAAGGTGTACGCCTGGGCGGCGGTCAGATCGGTGAAGGCGGTGCCGTTGGCGCTGCCCTGGATCTTGAGGGTCTGGCTGCGCGCGCCCCATCCGTCGGGAAGCCGGAGGACGACCCGGTCGACGCGGACGGACGAGCCGAGGTCCGCCTGGATCCACTGCGGGAGGGCGTTGTTGGTGCTCTCCCAGTAGGTGGCCCGGTTGCCGTCGTTGGCGTTGCCCGCCGTGTACACCTCGGTGTGGCTGCTCGCGGTCAGGGTGCGGCCGCTCGCCAGGTTGGCCGAGGATCCGTCGGCCGCGTGGACCTCCAGTTCGGAGAGCTGCGCGGCCTGCCAGCCGGTGTTGGCGGTGATGTCGACCCGTACGAACCGGGCCTGGGTGGCCGGGAAGGAGACCGTCACGGTGTTGGCCGCGCCCGGGGCGAAGGTGTAGGAGGCGGAGTTCTTGAGGGTGGCGAAGCTCGTGCCGTCGGCGCTGCCCTGGACGGACAGCGTCTGGTTGCGGCTCTCCCAGCCGGCGGGCAGCTTCAGGACCACCTCGTCCACCCGGGTGGTGGCGCCGAGGTCGACCTGGACCCATTGGGGCAGGGTGCTGCCGGCGCTCTGCCAGTACGTTCCCTGGTTGCCGTCGGTGATGTTCGCGGCGCCGTACTCGGCGTGGGATCCGGACGCCGCGGCGGCGTCGCCCAGGGCGATGTTGGGGCCGCCCGCCGCCCGGGCGGACATGAGGGGTCCTCCCAGGGCCAGGAGGCTGGTCGCTATCACGGCGCTCAGGCCCCGTGATCTCCAGTGGTGGAAACTCATCCGTCCTCGCTCTCGATTCATGGGCACGGGGTCAGCCGGTCCGGTTGACGACGAACTGGGAGCCGGGCTCGACGAGGACGTCGCCCTCGGCCGAGTTGGTGATGGTGACGCCGGTCAGCGTCGCGCTGCCGCGGGCGCCGCTCATCGCGAGGATCCCGGAGCCGTTGACCGACTTGTCGATGCGGACGTTGGTGATCTTCACGTCCGGCATCTCGCCGCCACCCGTCTTGAACTGGATGCCGTCGTAGGTCGAGTCGTGGATGTCGGTGTCCCTGATGGTGACGCCGGGGATGGGCTGGCCCTGCGCGAAGAGGGTGATGGCGCCGAACTCCTGGTCTTCGTTCCAGAACGCCCCACCGGTGCGGTGCAGGGCGTTGTTGGAGATGAGGGTCTGGCCGGAGAAGGGCAGCGGGTCGTGGTCGGTCGCGAGCATGATCCCGGGGTAGTTCATGGTGTCCGAGATGATGTTGTTCTCGATGGTGTTGCCATAACCGCCGTAGACCGCGATGCCGTTGGCGCGCCAGGGCAGCTGGATGGTGTTGTTGCGGAAGTGGTTGTCGTGGCCGACGTCGACCGAGGTGTCCTTGACGTACTTGCTGGCCCAGACGGCCAGGGCGTCGTCGCCGGTGTTGCGGAAGGACGAGTTGAAGACGGTGGAGTTGCGGGTGCCGTTGGCGAAGTTGATGCCGTCGGCGTAGGTGTTGCGGATCCGCATGCCGGAGAACTCGAGACCGTCTCCGGGGCCCCACAGTTCGGGGATGTTGGAGTAGTCGCGGCCGGCCCAGACGCCGACGTTGGCGTGCTCGATCCAGACGTTGCTGATCTTGGTGTCCTTGCCGAAGCGTCCGTTGAGGCCGACACCGCCCTCGGCGTTGCCGTCACCGCCGCGGATCGCTCCGGAGCCGAAGATGGCGATGTCGGAGATCTGGGTGTTGTGGTCGATGTCGAAGCCGAAGTTGCCCTCGTGCGGGTGGTTGATGCCACCGGCCTCGTGCGGCGGGGTGAGGGTGTAGAGCTGGGAGTGCCACATGCCCGCGCCCCGGATGGTGACGTCCCGGATGCCGACCTGGTTGAACTGGCCGCGGTTGAGCGGGTCGTCGGTGAGGATCTTCTGCTCCTGGCGCCACTGGCCGGCGGGGATCCAGACGCAGGGGATCTGGCCGTTCTGGTCGGCGGTCACCGCGCGCTGGAGGGCGTCGGTGTCGTCGATGCCGTCGTTGGGGACGGCGCCGTACTCGGTGATGGAGACGCAGTTCGCCGGCTTGGCCGCGGGGGGCGCGACCTGCTCCAGGTCGATCAGGTCGATGATGTAGAAGGACGCCGAGTCCCCGGCGTCGCGCTGGAGGCGGAACTTCGTCCCCACCGGGTACGACTGGGCCAGCAGGGCGTGGGACTCGTCGAAGAGGCGCCGGGCGTCGCCGCCGGGGCGGTTGGTGAGCCCTTCGGGGTCGTCGGTGCTGCCGTAGAGCCAGCTGTGCTTGGACGACAGGGTCAGCTTCCGGACGAAGACGTCGTTGGCGTAGAGGCTGATGGTGGCGTCGGCGCCGCCGCCCGCGGCCGCGTCGGGCACGGAGTTGCGGACGACGATGGAGTTGGCCGGGTTGGTGGAGGTGAACTCGACGAACTCACCCGTGGCGTTGAGCCGGACCGACTTGCGGCCGGAGGACTCGGTGGCGAAGTTGGTGTGCCCGAAGGTCCGCTTCTGGTCGGCGGTGAGCAGGGTGCCCTGGTACCGGGCGTCCTCCGCCTCGTACTCGGTGTACGGCACGGCGGCGCCCCGGCCCACGACGAGGGAGCGCGAGAAGACGTTGTTCGTCTCGTCGGTCTCTGTGAGGGTGCCCGTGGCGTCGGCGGTCGCGGTGAGCATGGCACCGCCGGTGGTGGCGGTCCAGCTCCCGGAGATCGGCACGTTGACCGTCTGGCCCGCGGCGATGGTGCCCGTGGTGCCGTTGAGCGTGGTGCCGCCCGCGGTGAGCCGGGTGACCGTGGCCGCCGCGGTGGTCGTGCCTCGGTTCTGGACCGCGACGGTGAAGGTGACGGCGGAGCCGACGGCGGGGCTGGTCGGGTTGCTGGTGATCCCGGTGACCCGAAGGTCGGGGCCGGGGCTCTGGCCGACGACCAGCTTCGTGGCGGCGGTCCGGCTGTTGTTGCCGTTGTCCTGTTCGGGGACGGTGTCGGTCGGGTCGACCACCGCGGAGACGGTGTACGAGCCCATGGGCCGCTTGCCCACGGTGACCGGGACGGTCGCAGAGGCGCCGGCGGCGAGCGCGCCGACCTGGGCGGAACCGGCGACGGCGCCTTCGACACTGACCTCGACGGTCGTGGCGGCCGCCGCCGCGGTGCCGGCGTTGCGCACCGTGGCGTTCACGGTCACGGCGTCCGTCTCGGAGGGGGTGGACGGAGACCAGGTCAGATCGGTGACGGTGAGGTCGGGGCCGGGCGCCGCCGCGCCCACGACCTGGAACTCCGCGACCTGGGCGCCCGGGGCGCCGGTGTTGGAGAAGAAGGTCAGCCGCAGGTCGGCGTAGCGTCCGGAGACCGGGATGGTGACGGTGTTCTGCCCGGTGGAGGGGGTGAAGACGTAGTCGGCGCGGGCCTTGAGCGAGGTGAAGCCGGAGGCGGCCTGCTCGCGCCCGAGGACCTGGATGGCCTGGGTGCGCGGGCCCCAGACCTGGGCCGGGTTCAGTTTGACGACCACGGCCGTGACATCGGCGTTGGCGCCGAGCTTCACCGTCAGGTCGGCCGGGAGTCCGGCGGACTCCCAGTAGCTGGTGGTGCTGTCGTCGTTGGCGTTGGCCGCGACGTACGTCTGGGTCGTGGAGCTCGCCTCGATGGGCTTGTTCCGCGCGAGGTTGGTGCCGGTGGGCGGCGGGTCGACCGGGCCGCCGCCGCTCTCGCCGTAGACCTCGACCTCGGAGAGCTGGGCCGCGTTCCAGCCGGTGTTGGCCGTCACCTGTACACGGACGTACCGGGCCGTGGTGGAGGTGATGCCGACGGTGACGGTGTTCGACGCGGAGGGGTCGAAGGCCCGTGACTGAGGCGCGGCGAGGGTGGTGAAGGTGCTGCCGTCGGTGCTGCCGAGCACGGCGACGGTCTGGGAGCGGGCCTCCCAGGTGGTGGGGAGCTTCAGGACGACGCTGTCGACGCGGGTGCCCGCGCCGAGGTCGACCTGCACCCAGTGCGGGAACGCGCCCGCGGGGCCTTCCCAGTACGACTGCTGGCCGCCGTCGGTGACGTTGCCGGCCGGGTAGGCGCCGTGGGCGCCCGATGCCGTGGCCGTTCTGCCGAGGGCGAGGTTGGTCGCGGCCGCCGCGTACGCGGTCACCGGAAGGAGTCCGACGGCGATCAGTCCGGCGATCAGGACACCGATCGTCAGCCGCCAGCTCAGGGTTTTGCCTCTCATATGGGCCTCTCCGCCTGCTGGGCCACGGGTTCGGAGCCGGCACACGGCCTCTCGCCAGGAACCCAGCGGAACTCTGACAATGAATGACGGCGAGATGCAGACTTATTGAGCATTCTCGTTAATCTTTTGCGCCGCCGGGGTGTCAGGTTTCTAGCAGGTCACCGCTTTGTCAACAGCCGTGACAGAAACGGGGGTTGGGCCGGCGCATCCGCGCAGGTCAACGAAAAACGGCTCCGGCGCCGGAGCCGGAGAACGGTGAGCTGAGAGCGGAGGGGGTCAGACGGTCGGCGGCGGCGCCGTCGAGCCGCGGACCACGAGTTCGGGCTCGAAGAGGAGCTCACCGGGGTCGGTCTGCGTGCCCTGGATCTGCGCGCAGAGCAGCTCGACGGCGGCGCGCCCCATGGCCTCGATGGGCTGGCGGACGGTGGAGAGCGGCGGCTCGGTGCAGTTCATGAAGGCGGAGTCGTCGAAGCCGACGACGGACACCTGCGAGGGGACCGCGAGTCCGCGGCGGCGGGCCGCCCTGATGGCGCCGAGGGCGAGCGGGTCGCTGGCGCAGACGATGCCGGTGACGCCCCGCTCCAGGAGGCGGGTGGCCGCGGCCTGCCCGCCTTCGAGCGAGAAGATCGACCGGACGACGTACTCGTCCGGCAGTTCTCCGCCGGCGGCCTCGGCCACGGCGCGGGCCGCTTCGAGCTTGCGACGGGAGGGGACGTGGTCGCTGGGCCCGAGGACGAGGCCGATCCTCTCGTGCCCGAGGGAGGCCAGGTGGCGCCAGGCCTGCTCGACGGCGACGGCGTCGTCGCAGGAGACGCAGGGGAAGTGGAGCCCCTTGATGGAGGCGTTGATCAGGACCACCGGGATGTTGCGCTCGGCGAGCTGGTGGTAGTGGTCGTGCGGGGCGTCGGCCTGCGCGAACAGGCCTCCGGCGAAGACGACTCCGGACACCTGCTGCTGGAGCAGGAGGTCGACGTAGTCCGCCTCGGACACGCCCCCCTTGGTCTGGGTGCACAGGACCGGGGTCAGCCCCTGCTGCGCGAGCGCGCCGCCGATCACCTCCGCGAACGCGGGGAAGATGGGGTTCTGCAGCTCGGGCAGGACGAGGCCGACCAGGCGCGCGCGCTCGCCCCGCAGCTGCGTGGGCCGCTCGTATCCGAGCACGTCGAGCGCGGTGAGGACGGACTGCCGTGTCGCCTCGGAGACACCGGGCTTTCCGTTGAGGACACGGCTGACCGTCGCCTCGCTGACTCCCACCTTCTTGGCCACTTGAGCAAGTCGTCGCGTCATGAACGCAAGAGTATCGCAAACTTCGCAAGCGAGTTGCGTCGTTGCCAAGTCCTTGCAGTGAACGAACGCAACCCATGAGAGCCGACAACGCTTGAAGGGTTGACGGGCCGAAGGGCGCCTCATAACTTCAGGCCTTGATAAAAGGCGTGCTGCAGTGGCCCGTTGGGCGCGAGACGGCGAAGGGATTGTCAGGTGCATAACACACGTACGCGTGTACGCACGTTCCTCCGGCGGGGAGCGGAGAGACGAGAGCCCCGAGCGGGCGACAGGTTCCGCGGCCGCCGGCTCCGGCCGCTCACCGCGCTGACCGCCGGCGCCCTCGTGGCCGGCAGCCTCATCCTCACCGGGCCCGGCACCGCGCAGGCCGCGGGCGAGCGGGTCGACGTCTGGCTCACCACGACCTCCGACTCCGGCGGCCGTACCGTCACCCGCGGTCTCGCCCAGCAGGCCCCCCTCGCGTTCGGCCCGGCCGGCGGCACCGCGAACCACACGATCACCGTCGACGAGAGCACCACGTACCAGCAGTTCGAGGGCGGCGGCGCGTCGATCACCGACACCACCGCCCATCTGCTGCGCGGCGGCGCCGTCAGCGCCGCCACCCGTGACGACGTGATGCGCAAGCTGTTCTCGCCGACCGAGGGCATCGGCCTGTCCTTCGTCCGCAACCCCATCGGCGCCTCCGACCTCTCCCGGCCGGGGCACGTCTCCCTCGACGACACCTGCTGCGACCTCGGCGACTTCGGCACCAACGGCTACGACACCGGCGTCCGGCTGCTGACCGCGCAGGCCAAGCAGCTCAACCCCGCCCTCCGGGTCAAGGGGGTGCCGTGGAGCGCGCCGGGCTGGATGAAGGACAACGGCCGGATGGACCAGATGGGCTGGCTGAAGGCGGAGTACTACCCGCTGTACGCCCAGTACCTGGTGAAGTACGTCCAGAGCTACCAGGCCGCCGGGGTGAAGGTCGACTACCTCTCCGTGCAGAACGAGCCCAACTGCTGCCAGGCGGGCAACCCCACCGCCATGAACTACCCCGGGATGAGCTGGAACCCGGCCGGGCTCGTCGAGTTCACCAAGAACCACGTCTACCCGGCCTTCCGGGCCGCGGGCATCACGACCAAGGTCCTCGTCCACGACTGGAACTACGGCGACTACGCCTCCTTCGGCGCCGGGATCCTCAACGACGCGGGCGTCCGCAACGACCCGCTGTTCGGCGGCATCGCCTGGCACGGCTACGCGGGCGACCCGGCCGTCGGCACCCAGGTGCACAACCAGTACCCCTCGGTGAAGCAGTTCAGCACCGAGCACTCGGGCGGCACCTGGATCGGGAACCAGCACAACGAGGACATGAGCGACATCGTCGGCTACGCCCGCAACTGGAGCGGCAGCCTGGTGAAGTGGAGCCTGGCGCTCAACCAGAACATGGGCCCGCACAACGGCGGCTGCGGCACCTGCACCGGTCTCATCACCGTGCAGGAGGGCGGCGCCCGGGCCGGGCAGGTCGACTACACCGTCGAGTACTACACGACGGGCCACCTCACCAAGTTCGTGAAGCCCGGCGCGTACCGCATCGGCTCCACCGCGAACAGCACGGTCCAGAACGTGGCCTGGCGCAACTCCGACGGCTCCAAGGCGCTGATCGCCCACAACGGCGGCGGCTCCGCCCAGTCCGTCCGGGTCGACTGGGGCAACCAGTCCTTCACCTACACGCTGCCCGCCCGCACCACGGCGACCTTCGCCTGGTCGGGGACGACCGGCGGCGGCCAGACCGGCACCGGCACGCTGACCGGCCTGGCCGGCAAGTGCCTGGACGTCGCCGGCGGCGCCACCGCCGACGGCACGCCCGTCCAGCTGTACGGCTGCAACGGCACCGCGGCGCAGCGCTGGACCCTCGCCGCCGACGGCAGCGTCCGGGCGCTCGGCAAATGCCTCGACGTCACCGGCGGTTCGACGGCCGACGGCGCCCAGGTCCAGTTGTACAACTGCAACGGCACCGCGGCGCAGCGCTGGACGTACGACGCGACCACGCACGACGTGGTCAACACCGGCGCGAACAAGTGCCTGGACATCACCGGCAACTCCTCCGCCGACGGGACCCGGGCGCAGATCTGGACCTGCACCGCCGGGGCCAACCAGAAGTGGACCCACCACGCGGCCTGACCGGCCGCCTCCGCTCCCCTCCGTTCCCCTCCCCCGCACAGGGCCGTGGACAGGCCCTTCAAGGAGCCCGCATGCCATCCGCACGTCCCCGCAGAACGGTGGGCGCGGCCGTCGTCGCCGCGACGGCCGTCCTCACCGGTCTGCTCACCGGCGGCCTGCCGAGCGCGGCCGCCCAGGAACCCGCGCCCCGGGCCGTCGACCGCTTCGAAGGCGAGGTCCCCTTCGCGTCGCCACCCGCCGAAGGGATCTTCACCTGGGGAAACGCCACCGAGTCGCACCCGAAGCTCGAACTGAGGGAGCGCGCCGACGCCCCCGAGGGCAGCACGGTCCTCGAAGGCCGCTACGACGTCAGCGGCTGGGGCGGCTTCACCCACGACTTCGCCTTCGACCAGCCGGCGCACGACTGGACGGCGTACCGGGGCATCCGCTTCTGGTGGTACGGCCAGAACACGGCGCCGCTGCCGCCCGGCTCGGGCAAGCGGATCGCCCTGGAGCTCAAGGACGGCGGCGCGAACGGTGAGGCGTCCGAGCTGTGGACGACCTCCTTCACCGACGACTGGGAGGGCTGGCACCTCGTCGAGGTCCCGTTCTCCGAGTTCCAGTACCGGACCGACTACCAGCCCGTCGGCGGCATCGACCAGGTCCTCGGCCTCGACCGGATGTGGGGGTACGCGGTCACGCTCCCGACCGGCGGGCCGGGCTCCTTCGCCCTGGACGGCGTCGAGCTGTACGGCACGGCGGAGCCCGCTCTCACCACCAAGGTGGTCACGAAGTCCGTGGTGCACCCCGTCGACGAGGGCGGCAGCGCCCGGGTCGACGTCTCGGTGGCCACCACCGGCTCCGGGCCGATCGGCGAGCCGGTCACCGTGGCGTACGCGACGGAGGGCGGCGGCACCGAGCCGGGAGGGGCCGAGCCAGGGAAGGACTACCGGCCGGTCACGGGCAGTGTCGTGTTCCCCGCGGGGACGCCCTCCGGGACGACCCGCTCGATCACCGTGCAGACCCTGAAGGACGGTTCGGCCGAGTCCGCCGAGACGATTCCGCTGCGGCTCACGGTCGACGGCGCCAAGGCGCCCGCCGAGAACCCGCTGATCGTGGTGAACGCGCACGGCCTGCCGTACCTCGACGCCCGGCTGCCGGTACGCAAGCGGGTCGCCGATCTGCTCTCCCGGATGTCCCTGGCGGAGAAGGTCGGCCAGATGACACAGGCCGAGCGCAACGCGCTGCGGTCCCCGGGCGACATCGCGGGCTACGCGCTCGGGTCGCTGCTCTCGGGCGGCGGCTCCGTCCCCACCCCGAACACGCCCGCCGCGTGGGCGGCCATGGTCGACGCCTACCAGCTGCGCGCGCAGGCGACCCGCCACCAGATCCCGCTGCTCTACGGCGTGGACGCGGTGCACGGGCACAACAACGTCATCGGCGCGACGATCATGCCGCACAACATCGGCATCGGAGCCGGCCGTGACCCGGAGCTCGCCGCGCGGACCGGCTCCGTCACCGCGAAGGAGGTCCGGGCGACCGGCGTGCCCTGGGACTTCGCCCCGTGCCTCTGCGTGACGCGCGACGAGCGCTGGGGCCGTTCCTACGAGGCCTTCGGCGAGGACCCGGCGCTGGTCACCGCGATGGAGACCGTCATCAACGGCATGCAGGGCGCGCGGAACGGGACGGACCTCGACCGCAACGACAAGGTCCTCACCAGCGCCAAGCACTTCGTCGGCGACGGCGGCACCGCCTTCGGCTCCTCGACGACCGGCTCGTACACGATCGACCAGGGCGTCACCGAGGTCACGCGGGCGGAGCTGGAGGCGGTGCACCTGGCGCCGTTCGCGGAGGCGGTGAAGCGCGGTACGGGCACGGTGATGCCCTCGTACTCCTCGCTCGACGTCCTCGGGGACGAGCAGGGTCCGGTGAAGATGCACGCCAACGCCGAGATGATCAACGGCGTCCTCAAGGACCGCATGGGCTTCGAGGGCTTCGTCATCAGCGACTGGCAGGCCATCGACCAGATCCCCGGCGACTACCCCAGCGACGTGCGCACCTCGATCAACGCCGGTCTCGACATGATCATGGTGCCGACGAACTACCAGGACTTCACCCGGACCCTCACCGCCGAGGCCGGGTCCGGCCGGATCCCGCTCTCCCGGATCGACGACGCGGTGGCCCGCATCCTGACCCAGAAGTTCCGCCTCGGTCTCTTCGAGAAGCCGTACGCGGACACCGCGAACCTGCCGTCGATCGGCTCGGCCCAGCACCGCGCGGTGGCACGGGAGGCCGTGGCGAAGTCGCAGGTGCTCCTGAAGAACGAGGGCTCCGTCCTGCCGCTGAAGCCCTCCCAGAAGGTGTACGTGGCGGGGTCGAACGCCGACGACCTCGGCAACCAGGCCGGCGGCTGGACCATCAGCTGGCAGGGGTCGTCCGGGCGCACCACGACCGGGACGACGATCCTCGAAGGCATGCGGAAGGTCGCGCCGGAGGCCGGGATCGGCTGGTCGAAGGACGCCTCGGCGCCGACCGACGGCTACGACGTCGGTGTGGTGGTGGTCGGCGAGACCCCGTACGCGGAGGGGTTCGGCGACGTGGGCAACGGCAACGACCTCGAACTGACGGCCGCCGACAAGGCCGCGGTGGACAAGGTCTGCGCGGCGATGCCGTGCGCCGTCCTGGTCGTCTCGGGACGGCCGCAGCTCATCGGCGACCGGCTCCCGGGCATCGACGCCCTGGTCGCCTCCTGGCTGCCGGGCACGGAGGGCGACGGCGTCGCCGACGTCCTCTACGGCAAGCGGCCGTTCACCGGGCAGCTTCCGGTGACCTGGCCGAAGTCGGAGGCCCAGCTGCCCCTCAACGTGGGTGACAGGAGCTATGACCCGCAGTTCCCGTACGGCTGGGGGCTGACCACCCTCACCCCGGCCCCGTCCGGCGGGGAGCCCGCGCTGCGGGCGCTGCGCATCGCCGCCAAGGCGCTGCAGGCGGTCGGGCGGGGCGACTCCGCCGAGGGGCGCAAGCTCGTCGCGGTGGCGCGGCAGATCGTCCAGAAGAGGATCGCCGGGCACCTCACCCAGGCCACGGCCAAGCCGTTCGCCGACGCGGACCATCTGCTGCTCACGGGTGATCCCGCGGGCGCGGTCGGCAAGCTGACGGAGGCGTACCGGGCCGCGAGCTGACGGAGAGCACGGGACACCAGCCCGGCCCCCGGGGGGAGAGTGACGCCCCCGGGGGCCGGGCTTGTCGTGGTCGCGTGCGCGAGCTATCTTGCATTGCATGGTTCCTGGTAACGCAATGAACGAGGCGGGCGACAGGGTCCCCAGCCAGCTCCGCAAGGGAGTGCTGGAGTACTGCGTCCTCGCGCTGCTCAGGGACGAGCCGAAGTACGGTGTCGAGCTCGTCGCCGAGCTCTCCGCGGTCAGCGTGATGACCACCAGTCAGGGCACGATCTACCCCCTGCTGTCGCGCCTGCGCCGCGAAGGGCTCGTCGCCACCGAGCTGCGCGACTCCCCCAGCGGACCGCCGCGCCGCTACTACACGCTGACGGGCGTCGGCCGGGCCTCCCTCGCCGAGTTCGCCCAGGCGTGGCCGCTGTTCAGAGACGCCGTCGACCACTTCCTCACCGACCCGCAGGGGGACTCCGCATGAACGCCACCGACCAGAACCCGCTCGTCGCCGCCTACCTCGACGCCGTCGCCCGCGAGACGGCCGAGCTGCCCGCCGACCGCCGGGCCGAACTCCTCGCGGACCTCCGCGAGCACATTGAGGTCAGCGGCGCGGAGGGCGAGGAGCAGCTCCGCGCCGTCCTGGCCGGGCTCGGCGAGCCGCGTACCGTCGCCGCCTCCGCGCTCGCCGAGGAGGCCCCGGCCGGACGGGCGCCCGTCTCCGGAACCGGACGGGGCAGGCTGACCGCGATCCTGCTCGGAGCCTCGGGAGTGCTCCTGCTGCTCAACCCGTGGGTCGGCGCCCTCGCGCTGATCGCCGCCCTGGTACTGCTCTGGAGCGCTCCGCTGTGGACCGGGCGGCAGAAGGCCCTGGGGACCGCCGCGGGCGTGGCGGTGCCGGTCGTCGTCCTGCTGGGCGCGCTGCTCGGGGCCGCGTCCCGGATCGGGATCGTGGAGCTCCTGCTGATGCTCGTGTTCTCGCTGGGTGTGCCGATGCTCGGTGCCGTCCTGCTGCTGCGGGCCGCGCGCCGCTGACGGCGGGGCACGGCAGGGTGCGGCGGGGTGCGACGGGGTGCGACGGCGGGGTGCGACGGCGGGGTGCGGCTCCGGGACGGACCCCCTCCGGGGTGCCCCGGAAGGGGGGCACGTCCCGGAGCCGCGCCGGGTACGCGACCCGATCAGGCCGCGGGTCCCGGGATCCGCAGCGCCTGGGCGTTGCGGTCCCAGCCGGACCAGGTGTCGCCGTCGGCGCAGTAGCCGCAGTCGGGGCCGAAGAACATCCCGCGCGCGTTCTCGTCGCCGAGCAGCCAGTAGCGCAGCCAGGCGGTGGTCGGGGCGCGGAAGTCCCCGCCGTCGCCGATGGAGCTGAGGTGTCCGGCGCCGCGGACCTCGCCGTACACGGCGGGGGCGTGGTCCGTGTCCCGGTACAGGGCCTTCACCAGGGCCGGCCACACCGTCAGGTCGCGCTGGCCGGCCAGGTAGAACACGGGCTCGTCCATGAGGTCCGGGTCGGTCAGCGGACCAGGCTGGATCGGGACGGCGGTGTCGACCCGGGGGTCGACGGCCGCGTTGACGGCGGCGGCGCCTCCCTGAGAGTGGCCCGCCGAGGCGATGTGGTCGAGGTCCACCTTGCCGTGGAACGGGCTGGAGGGGTCGGCGTTCCGGCGCTCCAGGACATCGATCCCCGCCCGCATGCTGATCGCGAAGTTCGACGTGGGGGTGTTGGCGGCGGCGACGATGAAGCCCTGGCTCGCCCAGTGCCGCAGCAGCGCGCTGTAGACCCCGGGCACGGCACCCGTCCCGTTGCCCCAGATGACGACCGGGTGGCGCTCGCCCGCCTGCCCCATGGTCCGGGGGTGGTAGAAGGTGTGGACCGCCTCGATGTCGACCGCCACCTCGTACGGCCCGGTCCGGCCCCAGTCGGTGCCGACGGACGGAACGGTGCCCGCCGTCCCCGCGTCGGCGGCCGCGCCGGCCGTGCCCGGCGCGGTGCACACGGCCATCACGGCCGCGAGCAGCAGGCCGCCGAACACGCGGCTCTTTCTCCCTGGCATGCGAACTCCTTCATGGATGAGGCACGTTGCGCGTCCTCGCAAGCGTGACCAGGCCATGATCGAGCTCGGCGCGGCGGGTGTCTGTCGGCAGGAGCCCAGACCTCGCGCCACCCTCCTGTGCACCTGCCCAGAACGCACCTCGCCCCCGCCGAATCCGTGGTTCGGCGGGGGCGACGTGCGGTGCGGTGCTCGGTGCCGGGCGTCCGGGGTCAGCCGGCCAGCAGCTGGAGCGTGTCGATCACGCGGTTCGAGAAGCCCCACTCGTTGTCGTACCAGGCGACGACCTTGATGTGGCGGCCTTCGACGCGGGTGAGCTCCGAGTCGAAGATCGACGACGCCGGGTTGCCGGTGATGTCGGAGGAGACCAGCGCGTCCTCCGAGTACTCCAGGACACCGGCGAGCGGGCCGGCCGCGGCGGCGCGGTACGCCTCCAGGACGTCCTCACGGGTCACGTCGCGGGCGACGGTCGTGTTGAGCTCGACGATCGAGCCGACCGGGACCGGAACACGGATCGAGTCGCCCGACAGCTTGCCGTCCAGGTTCGGCAGCACGTGGCCGATCGCCTTGGCGGCACCCGTCGAGGTCGGAACGATGTTGACGCCGGCGGCACGGGCACGACGCGGGTCCCGGTGCGGGCCGTCCTGCAGGTTCTGCTCCTGCGTGTAGGCGTGGACCGTCGTCATGAAGCCGTGCTCGATGCCGGCCAGGTCGTCGAGGACCTTGGCGAGCGGCGCGAGCGCGTTCGTGGTGCACGAGGCGTTCGAGACGATCGTGTGCAGCTCCGCGTCGTACGCGTCGGTGTTGACGCCGTACGCCAGGGTGACGTCGGCTCCGTCGGCGGGCGCGCTGACCAGGACGCGCTTGGCACCGGCGTCGATGTGGGCGCGGGCGGCCTTGGCGTTGGTGAAGCGGCCGGTCGCCTCCAGGACGATCTCGACACCGAGCTCGGCCCAGGGAAGCTGCGCCGGCTCGCGCTCGGCGAGGACCTTGATGCGGCGGCCGTCGACGACGAGGGTGTCGCCGTCGACGCTCACGGGACGGCCGAGGCGACCCGAGGTCGAGTCGAAGGCGAGCAGTCGCGCGAGGGCCTTCGGCTCCGTCAGGTCGTTGACGGCCACGACCTCGAGGTCGGTGTCGCGCTCGAGGAGTGCGCGGAGCACGTTGCGTCCGATGCGGCCGAACCCGTTGATGGCGATGCGAGTCATGAATGGTGTCCCTTCAACTTCTGCGTCGCCACCAGGTTCGCTCGCCGGGAACGGTCCTGACAGAGGCGAGATCGCCACGGTCCGCAAGGATCGCGCCAATCGCCCCAGGACCGGGCAGAAGGCCTACTCGCCCTTGGTGAAGGTGCGCCGGTAGTCGCTCGGTGTGGTGCCGAGGATGCGCTGGAAGTGCAGGCGCAGATTGGCCCCGGTGCCGAGGCCGACGTCGGCGGCGATCTGCTCGACGCTCCGCTCCGAGCGCTCCAGGAGTTCCCGCGCGAGGTCGACGCGGGCGCGCATCACCCACTGCATGGGCGTGTATCCGGTGTCCTCGACGAAGCGCCGGGAGAAGGTGCGCGCCGAGACCGCCGCGTGGTGGGCGAGGACGTCGAGGGTGAGCGGCTCGCCGAGCCGGTGCAGGGCCCATTCACGCGTGGCGGCGAAGCGTTCGCCGAGCGGCTCGGGCAGGCTGCGCGGCACGTACTGCGCCTGGCCGCCGCTGCGGTAGGGGGCGGCGACCAGGCGTCGGGCGGCGTGGTTCGCGGCGGCCACGCCGAGGTCGCCGCGCAGGATGTGCAGGCACAGGTCGATGCCGGAGGCGGCGCCGGCGGAGGTCAGCACGCTCCCCTCGTCGACGAAGAGGACGTTCTCGTCGACGTGGACGAGGGGGCGCTTGGCCGCGAGGGCCTGGGTGTAGTGCCAGTGGGTGGTGGCCCGCTTGCCGTCGAGCAGACCGGTCGCGGCGAGCGCGAAGGCGCCCGTGGAGATGGCGGCGAGGCGGGCGCCCCGGTCGTGGGCCGCCACGAGCGCGTCGACCACACCGCGCGGCGGGTCCTCGCGGTCGGGGAAACGGTAGCCGGGGACGAAGACGATGTCGGCCCAGGCGAGCGCGTCCAGGCCGTGGGCGACGGCGTACGAGAGGCCGTCGCCCCCGGCGACCAGACCGGGTTCCGCGCCGCACACCCTCACCTCGTACGGCATGCTCGCGCGGGTCGTGAAGACCTGCGCGGGGATGCCGACGTCGAGCGGCTTCGCCCCTTCGAGTACGAGGACGGCGACGCGGTGGAGGCGGGGAGTGGGCGGCACGGGTACAGCGTAGGCGGGCCGCGCGCGTCACCGGCCGACGGCTCCGCAGGTCAGCGCGTCAGGGCCGCGCGGCTGGCATCGGCGGCAGGTCAGCGCCGGCCGGTCGGCGCGTCACCGGCTCCGGACGGTCAGCGCGTCACCGTCCACTTCTGGTTGGCGCCGCCGCCGCACGACCAGATCTGCAGCCTGGTGCCGTTGGCGGAGCTGTTGCCGGTGGCGTCCAGGCACTTGCCGGATCCGAGGTTGACGATGTCCCGGGCGGCGTTGGCGGTCCACTGCTGGGCGCCGCTGCCGTTGCAGTCCCACAGCTGGACGGGGGTGCCGTCGGCCGTGCCCGCGGAGGTGACGTCGAGGCACTTGCCGAGCGCCCGGATCGTGCCGTCGGTCCCCACGGTCCACCGCTGGGCTCCGGTGCCGTTGCAGTCGTAGAGCTGCACGGGGGTGCCGTTGGCGCTGTTCGCCCCGGCCACGTCCACGCACTTGCCGGCGATGCCGGTGATCGGTCCCCCGGTGGTCGGGCTGTCGGCGGTGGTGACGCGGACGTGGTCGACGACGAGCTGCTGCGGGAAGGCGGTCGAGCCGTCGGGGTCGCCGGGCCAGTAGCCGCCGACGGCGAGGTTGAGGATGAGGAAGAACGGCTTGTCGAAGACCCAGGCGCGGCCGCCGAGGTCTGCGGGGGTACGGGTCTGGTAGACGGTTCCGTCGACGGACCAGGTGATCTTCCCGGGCGACCAGTCGACGGCGAAGGTGTGGAAGGCGTCGGCGAAGGCCTGTCCGCCGGGCAGGGTGTAGCCGGCGCCGATCCCGCCGGAGCCGGAGTAGCCGGGACCGTGCAGGGTGCCGTGCACGGTGGACGGCTCGAAACCGACGTTCTCCATGATGTCGATCTCGCCGGAGGCGGGCCAGCCGACCTGGCCGAGGTCGTTGCCCAGCATCCAGAACGCGGGCCACATGCCCTGGCCGCGCGGCACCTTCATCCGGGCCTCGACGTGGCCGTACTGGGCGGTGAACTTCCCGGAGGTGTTGAGCCGTGCCGAGGTGTACTCGCACCGGCCGTACCAGCACTGGTAGTTGCCGGGGTTCTCCTTGCGGGCGGTGATCACGAGGTGGCCCTGGCCGTCGAGGGCGGCGTTGCGGTTGCCGGCCGTGTAGTACTGCCGCTCGTGGTTGTTGACGTTGTCGCCGGTCTCGATCTGCCACCGCGAGCCGTCCACGGGAAGTCCCGCGGCTCCGTCGAAGGTGTCCGAGAAGGTGACGGCGGCCGCGTCGGCCGCCGGCTGGAGGGCGGCGGTCTGGAGGGCGGTGGTCGCTTCGGCGGGGCCGGCGGACCGGGTGGGGCCGGCGGGACCGAGCGCCGCGGTGGCCAGGGCCAGGGCGAGTGCTGTCGCGGCGGTGAACAGCGACCGCCGTGCTGAGCGGGCGGAGGGCATGGCTCTCACTTCCGTCGGGTGTGGGGGAACGCCGAACTCTCGCCATGCCCATGACATGACGAGAGCCTTGGACGCCTCCATGATTTAAGAAGTGAAGTAAGGGGGCGTCAAGAGGTGCGGACTCCCCCGCGCGTCGCGGTCAGTTGGGGTTGCCGGCGTGGGTGAGGGTCTCCCAGGCGACGAAGAGGTTGTCGGTGCCCGCCGGGCGCCGGGCCTCGGTGAGGTTCTGGGTGTTCGTCATCCCGTACCCCATGCGGTGGTGGAGCGCGTTGAAGCCCACCTCCGTGACCGGCCCGAGGTGGTCCTTGAGCGTGCCGCCGCAGAGCCAGCTCGGGACCGCCGCACCGAGCTCGTACCTGGCCTGGAGACCGAGCGCGTGCCGCAGCCGGTCGGCGACCTCGGGATAGAGGTCCTGACCCTGGATGCGGCTCGTCTCGGCGATGTGCGAGATGGCCGAGAGCCCGTAGCCGGTGTGGGTGAGGTCGCGGCAGGTCTCCTGGGTGAGGCCGTCGACGAAGGTCGTCTGCCCCTGCCAGTAGCGGACGATCTCGTCGCGCGTGTCGAGGCCGCTGCCCGGCGCGGCCTTCGGCAGGGCGCCGTCGCTCGCGAGGTAGATGTACGCGGGGACGCGGCCGCGGAACTTGGCCACGGCCTTGTCGTACGCGGCGCGGTCCTCCAGGAAGACCGCGATGCCGATGGCCGCCTCGGTCATGCTGAGCTCCCAGTTGCCGTTCGAGTGGGAGCCGACGGCGACCTCGGGGAGGTAGACGGTGCGCAGCATGGTCTTGAACCGGTCGACGCGGGCCTGCGGCCAGCCGGTGTAGGTGTAGCGGATGATCTCGGCGGCGCGCGGCCAGGAGGAACCGGCCCAGCCGGTCTGCAGGGGCGCGTTCGAGTTGGTGTGGTCGGTGATCACCCCGGACCAGGCGTCCATGATCTCGATGGCCTTCTGGGCGTACCGGCTGTCCCGCGTGACGTACCAGGCGAGGGAGAGCGTGTACGCGGCGATGGCGTCCTCGCGCTCGTCGGTGCAGCCGTTGTTCGGGTTGGAGTACGAGCCGCACTCGACGACGGCGCGGGGCTTCGGGACCCGGGAGAGCGAGGCGTACTTGCTCGCCGCCATCTGGTCGTAGGCGCTCTTCCACGGCTGCGCGCCCGCGTTGACCCGTTCCCGGGCGAAGTCGAGCTGGCCGCGGGAGACCAGGACGCCGGGGTGCGTGAACGTGGCGGGGGCCGCTTCGGCGCGGCCTCCCCCGGGTCCGGCGACGAAGGCGGCGAGGAGGGCGGCGGCCAGCAGGGGAACGGCGAGCAGCACCTTCCTTCCCCCGCGCTTCGCATGGGAGGCATCGCGCCGTACGACCATGGGGTTGCTCCTTCTTCATGTACATGAACGCTCGATGACTGTCGAGGGTGGAACCTAAAGGTCTGAACCAAGGCCGTCAAGACCGCCGAAAGCTTGCCCGGTGCACACTTCCACCGGTCCAGACCTTCGAGGACCGCAACCCCTGCGAACCCCGGGAGTTCACGTGCTTGAACGACTCGTGCTCGGCCGCACCGGGCCCGACCTGATGGCCGTGTCCGGCGGGCGGGCCACCACGCCGTACGATTCCCCTCGTTGTCACTTACATCGTCCTAAGGAGATCTCCCATGGCCCAGGTCACGCTGAAGGGCAGCCCGGTACAGGTCAACGGCACCCTGCCGACCCCGGGAAGCCAGGCTCCTGACTTCTCGCTCGTCGCCGAGGGCCTGGCCGACAAGTCGCTGAAGGACTACGCCGGCCAGCGGAAGGTCCTCAACATCTTCCCGAGCGTCGACACGCCCACCTGCGCGTCCTCGGTCCGCGCGTTCAACGAGAAGGTCGGCGCGCTGGAGAACACGGTGGTGCTCTGCATCTCCGCCGACCTCCCCTTCGCGCAGGCCCGCTTCTGCGGCGCCGAGGGCCTCGAGAACGTCAAGAACCTCTCGACGCTCCGCGGCCGTGAGTTCCACACCAACTACGGCGTGGAGATCGCGGACGGCCCGCTGGCCGGCCTGACCGCCCGCGCGGTCGTCGTCCTCGACGAGAACGACACCGTTCTGCACGCGCAGCTCGTCGGCGAGATCGCCGAGGAGCCCAGCTACGACGACGCGCTCGCCGCGCTCAAGTAGGAACCGCGCCGCCTCTCGGCGACGCACGGGAGCCCCTCCACCGTCACGGTGGAGGGGCTCCTCGCGTTCCCGGTCAGGCAGCGCACGCGGGGCAGAGACCGCGGTACGTCACGTCGGCCTTGGAGACGGTGAAGCCGAACCGCTCGGCGGGCGGGAGGACCGCCAGCGGGTCCCCCGTCGGATGGACGTCGCGGATGATCCCGCAGTTCGAGCAGACCAGGTGCTGGTGCGCGTGGTGGGCGTTCGGGTCGTACCGCTTCGCCCGGCCGTCCGTGGAGAGCTCCACGACCTCGCCGAGGGCCACCAGCTCACCCAGCGTGTTGTAGACGGTCGCCCGCGCGATCTCCGGAAGGCGTGCCACGGCGCGCGCGTGCACCTCGTCGGCCGTGAGGTGCACATGCTCGCCGGCGAGGACCTCCGCGACGACACGCCGCTGGGACGTCATACGCCAGCCGCGCGCACGCAGGCGCTCCAGCAGGTCGCTCATTTCGGCCCACCTCTTCCGATCATTGGCGTGGTTCTTGACTTGGACTCTGTCCATCGTAGGATCGGTTCCGGCAATAGCCAAGGCACACCACGGCTCCGGTCGGGCACACGACACCCCACTGGTGCCCGCCCCGGCTGAGCACCACGATCCGCCCCGTCCGGAAGGATTTGCATGTCCGAGAACCACGACGCAATCGTCACCGACCCCGCCCCCGAGGGCACGGGCGGCTGCCCGGTCGCGCACGGCCGTGCCGCGCACCCGACCCAGGGTGGCGGCAACCGCCAGTGGTGGCCGGAGCGGCTCAACCTGAAGATCCTCGCCACCAACCCCGTCGTGGGGAACCCGCTCGGTGCGGAGTTCGACTACGCCGAGGCCTTCAACGCCCTCGACCTCGCGGCCGTCAAGCGCGACATCGCCGAGGTCCTCACCACCTCGCAGGACTGGTGGCCCGCCGACTTCGGCAACTACGGCCCGCTCATGATCCGCATGGCCTGGCACAGCGCGGGCACGTACCGCATCAGCGACGGCCGCGGTGGCGCCGGAGCCGGTCAGCAGCGCTTCGCGCCGCTGAACAGCTGGCCGGACAACGGCAACCTGGACAAGGCCCGCCGTCTGCTGTGGCCGGTGAAGAAGAAGTACGGCCAGAACATCTCCTGGGCCGACCTCATGATCCTCACGGGTAACGTCGCCCTCGAGACGATGGGCTTCAAGACCTTCGGCTTCGCCGGCGGCCGCGCCGACGTCTGGGAGGCTGACGAGGACGTCTACTGGGGCCCCGAGACCACCTGGCTCGGCGACGAGCGCTACACCGGCGACCGCGAGCTGGAGAACCCGCTCGGCGCGGTCCAGATGGGCCTCATCTACGTCAACCCCGAGGGCCCCAACGGCAACCCGGACCCGGTCGCCGCGGCCCGCGACATCCGTGAGACGTTCCGCCGCATGGCGATGAACGACGAGGAGACCGTCGCCCTCATCGCCGGTGGCCACACCTTCGGCAAGACCCACGGCGCCGGCCCGGCGGACAACGTGGGCGACGACCCCGAGGCCGCCCCCCTGGAGGCGCAGGGCTTCGGCTGGGCGAACTCGTACGGCAGCGGCAAGGGCGCCGACGCGATCACGAGCGGTCTGGAGGTCACCTGGACCACCACGCCCGCGCAGTGGAGCAACGACTTCTTCAAGCACCTCTTCGAGTACGAGTACGAGCTCACCCAGAGCCCGGCCGGTGCGAACCAGTGGGTGGCGAAGGACGCCGAGGCGATCATCCCCGACGCCCACGACGCGTCGAAGAAGCACCTCCCGACGATGCTCACCACCGACCTCTCGCTGCGCTTCGACCCGGCCTACGAGCAGATCTCGCGGCGCTTCTACGAGAACCCGGAGCAGTTCGCGGACGCCTTCGCCCGCGCCTGGTACAAGCTGACGCACCGTGACATGGGCCCGGCCGTCCGCTACCTCGGCGCGGAGGTCCCCTCCGAGGTCCTCCTGTGGCAGGACCCGCTGCCGGCGCGCGAGGGCGAGACCCTCGACGCCGCGGACATCGCCTCCCTCAAGGAGCAGATCCTCGGCTCCGACCTCACGGTCCCGCAGCTGGTCTCCGCGGCCTGGGCCGCGGCCTCCTCCTTCCGCGGCAGCGACAAGCGGGGCGGCGCCAACGGCGGCCGCATCCGCCTGGAGCCGCAGCGCAACTGGGAGGTCAACAACCCGGACGAGCTCGCCCAGGTGCTGCGCACGCTCGAGGGCGTCAAGGCCTCCTTCGACGCCGCGGGCGCCAAGAAGGTCTCGATCGCCGACCTGGTCGTGCTCGCGGGCTCCGCGGCCGTCGAGAAGGCCGCCAAGGACGGCGGCTTCGACGTCCAGGTGCCGTTCACCCCGGGCCGCGTGGACGCCGCGCAGGACCAGACGGACGTGGAGTCCTTCGCCGCGCTCGAGCCGCAGGCCGACGGCTTCCGCAACTACCTCGGCAAGGGCACCCGCCTGCCGGCCGAGTACCTGCTGATCGACCGCGCGAACCTGCTGACCCTGAGCGCGCCGGAGCTGACGGTCCTCGTCGGCGGCCTCCGCGTCCTCGGCGCGAACCACCAGCAGTCCGCGCACGGTGTCCTCACCACGACCCCGGGCACCCTGACGAACGACTTCTTCGTCAACCTGCTCGACATGGGGACGACGTGGACGGCGACGTCCGAGGACTCCACCACCTACGAGGGCCGTGACTCCGCCACCGGCGAGGTCAAGTGGACGGGCACCCGCGCCGACCTGGTCTTCGGCTCGAACTCCGAGCTGCGCGCGCTGGCCGAGGTGTACGCGAGCGACGACGCGAAGGAGAAGTTCGTGACGGACTTCGTCGCCGCGTGGAACAAGGTCATGGAGCTGGACCGGTTCGACATCGCCTGACCGTTCGGCGACACGTGATCACCGGCCGGGAACGGCGGTGAACGGCTGAACCCCGTGTGATCCCCAGGGGCCCGGCCGGTCGACTCCCTCGACCGGCCGGGCCCCTGCGCGTGGGCGCGGGCTCTGGTTCGGGCTCGGACGTACGGGTTCCACAACCCGTACCCCCGTGTCAGGAACCGTTCCCGGGCGTTGGCACTCATGATCCATGGGTGTCGGGCCAGGCCGCGCGGTCGGGCGTTCCCGGTGCCCTGCTGCGCGCGTCCGCCGTGCGCCGTACCGAACGATCCGGAAGAACCCGGAAGAAGCCGAGGAATCACCGTGCCCCTGTCGTCACACCGACGCCTAGCCGTGAGTGCCACCCTGCTCGCCGCGCTCACCGCGGGCGTCGCCCCCGCCACCAGCGCGTTCGCCGCTCCCGGCGGGCCGGTGGCGCCCACCGCCACCGGGACTCCCGCGGTCCCCGCGCCCGACATGGACGGCGTGGTCGCCGCACTGAACTCGGCCATGGCCAACGGCGCGCCGGGCGCGATGGCCCGCTTCGTCGGTCCCGACGGGGTCCGCAGCCGGACCGTCGGCGTCCAGGACCGCGTCTCGGGCGCGGCCATGGACATCCACTCGCGCTTCCGGATCGGCAGCGTCAGCAAGACGTTCTCCACCGTCGTCCTGCTCCAGCTGGTGGAGGAGGGCAGGCTCCAGCTCGACACGCCGGTCAACACCTACCTGCCCGGCCTGCTCCCCGACGACCGCATCACGGTCCGTCATCTGCTGACCCACCGCAGCGGTCTCGCCGACTACACGAACGCGATGTTCGAGCACACGGTGCCGGGCTTCGAGGCCGTGCGGAACCGGGTGTTCAGCTACCAGGAGCTCGTCGACCTCTCGCTGAGCGAGCCGCGCACGACCCAGCCCGGCGTCTCCTACCAGTACTCGAACGCCAACTTCGTCGTCGTCGGCATGCTGATCGAGAAGCTCACGGGCCGTCCCGTGGCCGACGCGTACGAGCGCCGCATCTTCAAGCCGCTGAAGCTGACCAGGACCTCGTACGTGCACCCCGACACCCGCATCAAGGGCGCCCATGTGCGCGGCTACCTGCACCCGGACGAGGAGGGCGGTGCGCTGGTGGACTCCACGGAGCAGACGGTCTCCTGGGCGCAGTCCGCCGGGGCCGTCATCTCCAGCCCGGCCGACCTGAACACCTTCACCAGCGCGCTCATGCGCGGCCGGCTGCTGTCCCCGGCGATGATGGAGGCCATGACGACGGTCACGCCGACCGACGCCACCAACACCCGGTTCTACGGGCTCGGTCTGCGCCGCTACAACCTGTCGTGCGGTACGCAGGTGTACGGGCACACGGGCACCGTGCAGGGCTTCTACACGTACACCTTCTCGACCCGCGACGGCCGCCGCAGCGTGTCGGCGATGGCGAACACCTCGAACCACGGTGCCGCCAACACGGCGCTGGGCGGGACGCTGGAGGCGGCGTTCTGCGGCAAGAAGCCGGCACCCGCCGCGTCCTCGCGCTCCGCCGCCTCGCCCTCGGCGCGTGACCTGACGTCGCTGCCGGCGGAGCGGGACCTGCCCGAGCGCCACTGAGGCGTTCGCGACCGGGGTCGTCAGGCCTCGTACTCGGTGAGGTCGATCGCGTAGATCCGCAGGGGGACGCCGAAGGCCGGATGGGTCGTCTCGCGCTCCTCGGTCATGCCGAGCTTGCCGATGACGTTCTCTGAGGCCTGGTTGCTGATGTGGGTGATGGCGACGACCCGGTCGAGCCCGCGGTCCTGGAGTGCGAACTCCAGGACCGCGTGGGCGGCCTCCGAGGCGTATCCCTGGCCCCAGAACTGCCTGCCCAGGCGCCAGCCGATCTCCACGTCCGGCATCACCTCCGGGAGGAACTCCGGCAGGGACAGACCGGCGAAGCCGATCAGCTCGCCCGAGGCGATGAGCTCGACGGCGAAGATCCCGAAGCCCTCCTCGTCCCACTCCTCCTCGTACCGCTCGATGTCCTCGGCGGTCCGCTCCATGTCCAGGACCGAGCCGTCCCCGATCCAGCGCATCACCTCGTGATCGGCGTTGATCTCGGCCAGCGGGACAAGGTCGTCGTCGCTCCAGCGCCGGAGGATGAGACGGGGGGTACGAATCTCGGTCATGCCCCCATCCTGACGCACGGGACGGGCGCCCGGTGCCACCGGCCCTCCCGTTCGCTCAGCTCGGGACCGGTGCCACCACGTGGTGCGTGACCGAGCAGACCCAGGCCGCGCCGTCGGGGGTGCGGGTGGCGTGGGGGCCGGTGCGGTGGTCGGGGCAGAGCGGCCAGACCAGGAGCTCGCGGTCGGCGAGGTGGCACTGGACGCCCTCGGCCGCCGCGACGGCCATGCCGACCGGGTCGAGACCCTCGACGGGCTCGTGGCCGACGAAGACACTGCCGATCCCGTCCGGGGCGTCGGACCACTCGTGGCGGACCGGTACGTCGAAGGCACGGCCCGTGTCCCGGCGCGCCCGGGCGAGCAGCGCGGCGACGACCCGCTCCGCGTGGACCCGTCGGTACTCGTCCACGAGGGGGGCGAAGTGGGGCGCGGGGACGGCACCGTTGTCGGTGAAGGCGGCCAGGAGGAAGGCGCGCCCGCCCGGCGAGCCGAGGTCCTCCTCGAAGTCGTGGTCGAAGGCGTGGGAGAGGGCCCGGAGCCAGGCCCGGAACGCCGGGTCGTCGGGGTGGGTGAGCGAGGTCGCGGGGCGCGCGCTGTCCATGGGCGGGCTACTCGGCTTCCGCGGTGTGCGCGAGGTCGGTGGGGTCCGTGTTGGCTCCGCAGAGGACGACGCAGACCTTCTCGCCCGGGGCCGGACGGTAGCCGTACGTCGAGTCGTCCTGCCGGTCCGGGGGCGTGAGGGCGGCCAGGGCGGTGGCGGCGGCGTGCTCCACGGCGAGCCGGCGGTCGTGCCACAGGGCCCGGCGGGCACGGATGATCGCGGTGTCGGGGACGAGGACGGTGCGGACTCCGTCGTGCCGGGCGGCCGCCAGGGCGGTGGCGGAGGCTCGCCGGGCGCCGAGCGAGTCCGCGGCGACGGAGTCGACGGGCACGTCGACGGGGTGTCCGGCCCGGAGCGCGGCGTCGAGGGCGCGGCAGTTCTCGGGTTCGACGGCGACGGTGCGGATGCCGTGGTGCCGGGCCGCGGTGGCGACGCCGGAGAAGAGGCCGCCCCCGCCGACCGCGACGACGACCGTGTCGAGGTCCGGGATCCGGTCGTGGATCTCGTCGAGCAGGGTGCCGGCCCCGGCGGCGATCAGCGGATGGTCGTAGGCGTGGGAGGCGAGCGCCCCCGTCTCGGCCGCGAACGCCTCGCAGGCCGCGAGCGCTTCGGCGTACTCCGTGCCGACGAGCCGGACGTCGGCGCCGTAGCCGGCGAGCCTGTCGGCCTTCACCTTGGGCGCGGTGGTCGGCAGGAAGACGGTGGCGCGGACGCCCTGCCGCAGCGCGGCCCAGGCGCAGGCGAGCCCGGCGTTGCCGCCGGAGGCGATCGTGACTCCGGCGGCGGGAAGGGTGCCGTCCTCGCGGTGGGCGAGCAGGAAGTTCTGCGCTCCGCGTGCCTTGAAGGAGCCGGTGTGCTGCATGTGTTCCAGGGCGAGGTGGAGCGTGTACGCCTCGGCGCCTGGCTCCGCCTCGGCCACCGTGACGGGGCGGACCTGTCCGGCGATCCGATCGGCCGCGGTCTTGATGTCGGCGTACGTGAGCGGGGTGTGCACGGGGGGCTCCTGATGCGGGTCGGAGGACCGGGGGGCTGTCTCGCCGTCGATCCTCTCAGGAACGCGGCCCACCGCGGTGGGGCCGGGGCACGGCACCGCCCCGGAGGCGCCGGCTGCCTCCGGGGCGGTGCGTGGTCGGAACTACGGGACTTGCCTGACCTGTCCGGAACTACGAGACGTCCCTGCCCTGTCCGAAACTACGGGACGGTCCTCACCTGTCCGCGGTTACGGGACGATCCTCAGGAGCCGGTTCGGGGAGCCGCTGCCCGGGCTGGTCACCTTCCCGGTCGTGGCGCCGTTGACGAGGGCGGTGGACACCTGGGCGGGCGTCGCGGAGGGGTGGCCCGCGAGGTAGATCGCGGCGGCGCCCGCGACGTGCGGGGTGGCCATCGAGGTGCCCGAGATCGTGCTGGTGGCGGTGTCGCTGGTGTTCCAGCCCGCGGTGATCGACACACCGGGCGCGAAGAGGTCGAGGACCGAACCGTAGTTGGACCAGCTGGCCTTGGCGTCGGTGTTGCTCGTGGCGCCGACGGTGATCGCCGCGGGGACCCGGGCGGGCGACGTGGAGGAGGCGTTGGCGCCGGAGTTGCCGGCGGCGACCGCGTAGGTGACGCCGTCGGCGATGGAGTTCTTCACCGCGTTGTCCAGGGTGGTGGACGCGCCGCCGCCCAGGGAGAGGTTGGCGACGGCCGGGGCGCCGGCGGTGTGGTGGGCGGTGACCCAGTCGATGCCCGCGATGACGCCGGCCGTGGTTCCGGAGCCGTTGTTGTCGAGGACGCGGACGGCCACGATCTTCGCCGACTTGGCCACACCGTAGGTGGTTCCGGCGATCGTGGTGGCGACGTGGGTGCCGTGGCCGTTGCCGTCCTGCGCGACGGTGTCTCCGTCGACCGCGTCGTACCCGTTCACCGCGCGCCCGGCGATCTCGGAGTGGCTGATCCGGACGCCGGTGTCGATCACGTACGCCGTGACGCCGCCGCCGGCGGAGTCGGGGTAGGTGTACGTGCCGGAGAGCGGCAGGTTCGCCTGGTCGATGCGGTCCAGGCCCCAGGGGGCGTTGGTCTGCGTCGCGTCGGCGCGGACGATCTGGTTCTGCTCGACGGAGGCCACGGCGGGGTCGGCGGCGAGCCGGCGGGCCGCCGTCGCGTCGAGGGTGGCGGTGTAGCCGTTGACGGCGGAGCCGAACGTCTTGCGGACCGTGCCGCCGTAGCCGGAGATCAGGCTGCGGCCCTGGGCCGAGGCGGCCTTGAAGCCCGCGCCCTGCTTGAGGGTGACGATGTAGCTGCCGGGTATCGCGTCGGCCGAGCCCGCCGCGAGGACGGTGCCCTCCGCGGGGGCCGCGTGGGCCGGGACGGCGGCGAAGGTGCCGAGCAGGGCGGCGATGCTCGCGGCGGAGGCCGTCACGGCGAAGCGGGTCCGGGTGTTCTGCGGGAGTGCCATTACGAGGGATTCCTCCTCATGGGCGTCGCGCCCGGTGGGGTGGGACTGCGCGACTGTGGGGGGGGCGCACGTGGGGCCACGTGCACGGTCGGGACCGGTGTGTCCGGTCCCGTCGTGATCAGCAGCCTGGCCGCTCCACGGGCGTGGCTCAAGGAAGTTGACGCCTTGTCATGCATCTGCCACACGCTTGCAATCGAACCCCCGCCGAACCCCTCCCCACTGGCCTGATCAGGCCCTTTCGTGGCCGGGACGCGAGGTCGGCGCAATCGGCAGGGCGCGGGCGAGCGCCGTGGCGAATCCGTCCGGGTTGTCCAGCATCAGGTTGTGCCCCGCCCCGGGGATCCCGATCACCGGGAGCCCGAACCCGGCGGCCTTCTCCGCGTCGGGGTCCGGCAGGCTCCGCTCCCCCACCAGATAGGTCCGGGGGATCCTGAGCCCGGCGAGGAGGTCACCGGGGGCGGGCGTGCTGCCCTCGACCAGGGCGACCGCGCTGCGGTGCACGGCCCTCGGGTCGGCGAGGCGGAGCCGGGCCGCGTAGTCGGCGCGGTCGACGCCTGCCACCATCCGGGCGAATCCCTCCGCCACGAACGCGTCCTCGTCCTGGGCGGCCACCGGGGAACTGAACACGCCGCCGCCCCCGTAGAGGTTCGGCTCCGCCACCACGAGTCTCGCCACCAGCTCCGGGCGCCCGGCCGCCAGATGGATCGTCACCGCACCGCCCATGGAGTGCCCGACGAGGTCCACCCCCCTGAGGCCGAGGTGGTCGAGCACCGCGCCGACCGCCTCCGCCTGGGACTCCATGCGGTAGTCGAACTCCGCGGGCCGGTCGCTCAGCCCGTACCCGAGCAGGTCCACGAGCAGCGCCCGGCCGCCACCCAGCGCGGGGTGGGCCGCGATGTGGGCGAAGTCCGAGGCCGAGGTGCACCCGAGGCCATGGACGAACACGCGCACCGGCCCGTCCCCCGCACCCGGCAGATCGATCCATCGGATGTACGCCCGCTGCCCCGCCAGGAACAATTCCCGCATGCCGTGTGCTCTCCCCTGTGTCGCGCGCGTCCGTCATGTCTCAAGCCAGCCTAGGATTCGACACTGACAACGCCGGGCGGGCGGGCGGCGGTACAGGACCAACGAAAGGGACGCCATGCCACTCGAAGGTGAATACGAGCCCAGCCCGACGGCCTGGGTGCGCAATCAGGTCGAGCTGTACGAGTCGTCCGGCGGCACCAAGGGCACCACCATGCGGGGCATGCCGGTCGTCCTGGTCACGAACCGCGGCGTGAAGAGCGGGAAACTCCGCAAGACCCCGCTCATGCGGGTCGAGCACGACGGGGCGTACGCACTCGTCGCCTCGAACGGCGGCGCCGTCAAGCACCCCGTCTGGTACCACAACCTCGTCGCCTCACCCCTCGTCGAGGTACGCGACGGCACCCAGGCCTGGGACATGGAAGCCCGCCTCGTCACCGGCGAGGAGCGCGCCGCCTGGTGGGAGCGCGCGGTCGCGGCCTTCCCCGACTACGCCGACTACCAGCTCAAGACCGACCGGGAGATTCCCGTCTTCGTGGTCGAGCGGGTCGGCTGAGCAGCTCCTCCCGGACCACCGGCTCCGTCGTGACAGCCCCGACGGAGCCGGTGGCCCCTTGCCGGTCGGCGCGGATCGGAAGCGACCGACGGCGCGACGTGCCGGCTCGTCGCCGCAGCCCCGCCCCTCCTCCGCAACGCCTCAGAACCCGGCCATGGATTTGTCGAGCACTCCCCCCACCGCGCCGTAGACACTGCAGCGAACCGAGTGCCTCGCCCTGCGACGGAGCCCGAACCCCACGCTGAAGGACAACGCGAAGAGCCCACCGAGGACCATCGCCGCGAGCGGGTTGTAGAGGACGTACACGAAGCACCCGACGCCCGCCCAGACGAGGATCGGCAGAACCGAGCCGCGCAGCACCACCCACAACCCGATCCGCTCTGGGCCCGCCGGCAGCGCACGGTCGTGCCACACCTCTATGTGGTTCCTCGTCGAACAATGCTCAGGTCTCATGAGGCCATCACAGCATCGACAGCTCGCAGGAGTGCGGTGATCCGCAAGAAGGGGCACCTCGTGGAGTTGGAGCCCGCCTTCGGCCTCACCTCCCCTTACTGATCTTTCAGAGTGAGGTTCGGAGACGGCGAGGCGGGCAACTCCGTCGCCTCGGGCTCGGCACGCCGCTGGCGCGTACGCGTCCTCGTCAGTCCCACCCCCACCAGGACGACCGCCATCCCCGCCACCACCCGTACCGTCAGCGGTTCGTCGAGGATCAGTGCGCCCAGGGCCACCGACACCACCGGGAGCAGGTAGCCGACCGTCGCGGCGGCGGTGGGGCCCTCCTCCGCGATCATCCGGTAGTTCAGGTGGAAGGTGAGCCCGGTGGCGAGGACGCCGAGGACGACGACCGCCAGGACGCCCGCCCAGGTCACCGTCGCCGTTTTACCGACCGCAAGCGCGGGCGTGCTCAGGCCGGTGGCGGTGAGGAGTTGGGCCGCGGAGAGCGCCAGCGGCGCGGTGCCCCGGCCCGTCAGGTGCCGGGCCATGTAGGCGAAGGCCACGGCATAGCTCGCGGAGGCGCCGAGGAGCGCGAGGGCGCCCGTGCTCAGCAGGCCGGAGGCGTGGCTCCAGGGCGCGAAGATCAGCAGCACACCGGCGAAGCCGAGGACGAGCCCGGCCAGTCGGGTGGCGCGCAGCGGCCGTTCGGTGCCCAGGGCCAGGCCGATGAGGAGGGACCAGAGCGGGGTCGTGGCGTTGAGCACCCCCGCCACTCCGCTGTCCACGGTCTGCTCCCCCACCGAGAAGAGCAGGAACGGCAGCGCGTTGCAGAAGAAGGCGGCGACGAGGAGCCGCCCCCAGGTGGCCGGGTCCCGTGGCAGCCGCTGCCCCGCACCGTACGCGAGCGCGAGCAGGACGGCCGCGCCGAGCGCGCACCGGACGAAGGTGATCCAGCCCGGGGTGAGGCCCTCGTTGAGGGAGATCTTGATCCAGAGGAAGCCCGAGCCCCAGAGCAGGGCCAGGACGCCCATACGCGTCGCCGATGTCATGTCCTCACCGTCCCGCGAGCCATCCGACAGGACAAGCGATGAATCATGTATCCAGCGTTAAGCTGTGCTACATGCTGGATGTGAGACGTTTGCAGGTGCTCCGGGCCGTCGTCACCAGCGGCTCCGTCACCGCCGCCGCCGCGAACCTCGGCTACACCCCGTCCGCCGTGAGTCAGCAGATCGGCGTCCTGGAGAAGGAGGCGGGCATCGCCCTGCTCGAACGGTTCGGCCGGGGCGTGCGGCCGACCGCCGCCGGACGGCTGCTCACCGAGCACGCCGCCGTCATCGGCCGGCAGGTCGCCGAGGCCGAGACCGCTCTCGCCGATCTGCGGGCGGGCCGCACCGGGCGGATCTCGGTCCGCTACTTCGCCACCGCGGGCGCGGAGCTCGTGGCCCCCGCCCTGGCCCGCTTCCGCACCGAACACCCGGGCGTGCGCGTCGACCTGAGGATCGCCGACGGCGCCCCGGACGACGAGGAGGCGGACCTCACCCTCGTCGTACGCCCCCGGGGCGGCGGCCCGGACACGGCCGGCGACGGCCTCCGGCTGGTGCACCTGCTCGACGACCCCTATCGCGCCGTGCTGCCCAAGGGACATCCGCTCGCCGACCGCCGTACCGCCGTGGACCTGGCCGAGCTCGCCGGCGAGCCGTGGGTGGGCAGCGAACGGCCCGGCCCCTGTCTCGACGCGGTCCTCGACGCCTGCGCGGCGGCCGGGTTCGCCCCGGACATCGCGGTGGAGTGCGAGGAGTACGCCACCGCGCAGGGTTTCGTCGCGGCCGGTCTCGGCGTCAGTCTGGTCCCGCTGACGGGTCTGGGCAGCCGCCATCCGCACGTGGTCGTCCGCAAGGTCCGCGGGCCGGAGCCGGTCCGTTCGATCCACGCGGCGGTACGGAAGTCCTCGCTGTCCCTCCCCGCCGTACGCGGCCTCCTCGCGGCGCTTCAGGACGTGTGATCCGGCGCGAGGAGGCGTCGTGCGCCATCGGCTCAGGCGGGTGAGAGGACCGTGAGGAGATGGGCGACCTCGCGGGTCACGGCCGTGCGCGCCGGCGTCAGGTAGTGCCGGGGGTCCACCGCCTCGGGGTGCTCGGTCAGATGGGTGCGGACGGCCCGGGTGAAGGCCTTGTTCAGATGGGTGGAGACGTTGACCTTGGTCATGCCCGCGGCGATGGCGGCGGTGAGGTCCGCGTCCGACACACCGGAGGAGCCGTGCAGGACGAGCGGTGTGTCGACGGCGGTGCGCAGGCGCGCGATGAGGGCGAAGTCCAGGACCGCGTCCCTGGTCAGCATCTGGTGGGAGCTGCCGACCGCGACCGCGAGGGCGTCGACGCCGGTGGCATCGACGAAGGCGCGGGCCTCGTCGGGGTCGGTCCGTACGCCCGGGGTGTGGGCGCCGCCCTTGCCGCCGACCTCGCCGAGTTCGGCCTCGACCCAGACGCCGTGCTGGTGGCAGTACTCCACCACCTCGCGCGTCGAGGCCACGTTCTCGGCGTAGGGGAGCTTCGAGGCGTCGAACATGACCGAGCCCAGGCCGAGTCCGACGGCCTCGCGGACGAGGTCGGGGTTCTCGGCGTGGTCGAGGTGCACGGCGACGGGGGTCTTGGCGGCGCGGGCGATGGCGAGCGACGCGAGGGCGACCGGCTCCAGGGCTCCGTGGTAGCGGACGGTGTTCTCGCTGATCTGCAGGACGACGGGGCGGTCGGCGCTCTCGGCACCGGCCACGATGGCCTGGGCGTGCTCGAGCTGGAGGACGTTGAACGCCCCCACACCGGTACCCGCCGCGCGGGCGCGGCGGACGATCTCATCGGTCGGCGTCAACGGCATGGTGGTGGTCCTTCTCCGGGGGTGCGAACGGCTTCGGGGCGGCACGAGCGGGGGCGGGGCGACGCGGGTGGGGGCGAGGCGACGCGGGCGGGGGCGGGGTACGCCTCGGTCGGAGCCGCGGGGACCGGCGTCCCGGCGGCACCGAGGGCGGCGGAGGGGCTCAGGCCTGGGCGTCGGCGAGGACGACCGAGCGGGTCAGGTTCCGCGGGGTGTCCGGGTTCAGCCCCTGGGCCTCGGCGACGGCGACCGCGAGCCGCTGGGCGCGGACCAGGTCGGCGAGCGGGTCGAGGTCGCTCTCGGAGAGGGTGCCGCCGACCTTGCGCACCTCGTCGGCGAGTCCGGCCGGCAGCGTGCCGAAGCCCCAGGTGACCCGGCCGGGACCGGTGATGCTGATGGGGCCGTGGCGGTACTCCATCGCCGGGTAGGCCTCCGTCCACGCGCCCGCGGCCTCGCGCATCTTGAGACCGGCCTCCAGGGCGAGACCGTAGGTCCAGCCCATGCCGAGGAAGGTGAACTGCTCCGCCGCACGGACGTCCTCGGCGAGGGGGGAGGAAAGGGCCAGTTCGGCGTCCCGCGCGGCCTCCTCGACGGTGGCCACCCCCTCGGGCAGGGCGTCCTCGGCCTCCAGGTGCGCGCGGAAGAGGGCGAGCGCCGTGGTCGCGAAGCGGGTCTGGACCACCGACTCCTCGTCGGCGAAGTCCAGGACGGCGACCTCGTCGGCGAGGTCCATGACCGGGGTCGTGGGGTCGGCCGTGATCGCGCCGGTGGGGACGGTGCCGCGCAGCCGGGACAGGACGGCGAGCACCTCGCTGGTGGTGCCGGAGCGGGTGATGGCCACGACCCGGTCGTAGCGGCGGCCGTAGGGGAATTCGGAGGCGGCGAAGGCGTCGGTCTCCCCGTGGCCGCCGGACTCGCGCAGCTCGGCGTAGGCCAGGGCCATGAACCAGGAGGTGCCGCAGCCGATCACCGCGACCCGCTCGCCCCGTCGGGGCAGCGCGGAGGTGTGCTGGGGCAGCGTGCGGGCAGCCTGACGCCAGGTCGTCGGCTGGGACGCGATCTCCACGGCGGTACGGGTGGTGCTCATGCCGGTCTCCTTGCAAGAAGAGTGCACTGAAATGATGAAAGATGCTTGAAGTCCATGCCATTCAAGCAGAAACATGCATGCTGTTTCCAGGTCCCGCGCCCGTCGGCGGATAGAATCGGACGCGCGCACGAGCCCGAGGGAGGGACCCATGTCCAAGCACGAGCGGTGGAACACGCTCCTTGAACTACTCGCCGCCTCGGGGAAGCTGGAGGTCGAGGAGGCGGCGACCGCACTCGACGTGTCGGCCGCCACGATCCGCCGGGACCTCGACGAGCTCGCCGAGCAGCAGCTGTTGATACGGACGCGGGGCGGGGCGGTCGCGCACGGCGTCTCGTACGAGCTGCCGCTGCGGTACAAGTCGACGCGGCACGCCGCGGAGAAGCGGCGGATCGCGGAGGCGGCGGCCGACCTGATCGCCCCCGGCGAGGTCGTCGGGCTCAACGGCGGCACGACGACGACGGAGGTGGCCCGCGCGCTCGCCCTGCGGTTCGCGAGCGGTCGGGCCGACACCGCGGGGACGGCCGGGACGGCGGGAACGGCGAGCTCGGGACCCGCGCTGACCGTGGTCACCAACGCGCTCAACATCGCGGGCGAGCTCGCGGTCCGCCCGCAGATCAAGATCGTCACCACCGGTGGCGTGGCACGCCCCCAGACCTACGAACTGGTGGGCCCCCTGACGGTCGGGGTGCTCAACGAGGTCGTGCTCGACGTGGTGGTGCTCGGGGTCGACGGGGTCGACGCCGGGCTCGGCGTGATGGCGCACCAGGAGGACGAGGCGAGCATCAGCCGGCTCTTCGCCGAGCGGGCGAGCCGGGTCGTCGTGGTGACCGACTCCTCGAAGATGGGGCGCCGGGCCTTCGCGCGGATCTGTGGTCTGGACCGGATCGATCTGCTCGTGACCGACACGGGCATCGACGCGGAGGCGGTCGCCCAGCTCACCGAGGCCGGAGTGAAGGTCCTCACCGTCTGAACCTTCGAGCACCATTGGTATGAGGCTGGACCAATCGACACCCCTATTACGCCTGGTTCCATGGCGCCCTGGGCTGTTAACCCACTCATTACCGCACGGCTCTATACCTTTAAGCTCCCCTCCCCCATCATGTCTCCGACGTGCCGCCGGGGCACACCGTGACAGGAGAGGCGGAGCATGATTCCCATCAGCCGCAGAGGATTCGTCGGTATCGGCGCGGGGCTCGTGGCGGGCGCGGCGCTGCCGACGGCCCGGGCCTCCGCCGCCGCGAGGGCGGCCACCGGCACCCTCGCCGACGTCCGGCACGTGGTGATCCTCATGCAGGAGAACCGCAGCTTCGACCACTACTTCGGCACCCTGCGCGGCGTACGGGGCTTCGGCGACCGCGCCGCGGGCAACATCCCCGGCGGCTGGGGCGTGTTCAACCAGCCCAACTGGGGCGGCCGCCAGTACCCCTGGAAGCTCAGTGACACCCCGCCCGCCGGCGGTGTGGACGGCGAGACCCTCGCTCAGTGCAACGGCGACCTGCCGCACAGCTGGACCTCGCAGCACGCCGCGTGGAACAAGGGCCGTCTCGACAACTGGGTCACCGGCGTGGGCAACACCCGGACGCTCGGCCACCTCGACCGCGAGGACATCCCCTTCCACCACGCGCTCGCCGACCACTACACGATCTGCGACGCGTACTTCTGCTCGGCGCTCAGCGCCACCGGCCCCAACCGCACCTTCCTGTGGAGCGGGAAGATCGACGGCTCGAGCAAGGACGGCGGCGACGAGTCGGGCCTCACCTGGGAGACGTACGCCGAGGCTCTCCAGCGGGCCGGGGTGAGCTGGAAGGTCTACCAGAACGCCCAGGACAACTACGGCGACAACGGTCTCGCGTACTTCAAGAAGTTCACCGACGCACGGCCCGGGGACCCGCTGTACGACCGCGGCATGGGCTCGGTCCCCAAGGTCACCGGCTCGACCCCGGACGACATCGCCGCCGCGATCCGGGCCGATGTCGTCGCGGGCACGCTGCCCCAGGTGTCCTGGGTGGTCGCCAGCGAGGCGTTCTCGGAGCACCCCTACGCGCCGCCCGGGGACGGCGCGCACTTCGTCGACCTCGTCTACCGCGCGCTCGCCGCCGACGCCGACGTGTTCGACTCGACCGTGCTGTTCCTCAACTACGACGAGAACGACGGCTTCTTCGACCACGTGCCGCCGCCGGTCGCTCCCCCGGGCACCCCCGGCGAGTACCTCGACGGCGTACCGATCGGCCTGGGCTTCCGGGTCCCCATGATTGTCATGTCCCCGTGGACCCGAGGCGGCTGGGTGAGCTCGGAGGTCTTCGACCACACCTCGGTGCTGCGCTTCATGGAGACCTGGACGGCGGCCCTGGGCACCCCGGCCACCTGCCCGAACATCAGCGCCTGGCGGCGGAAGGTGACGGGAGACCTCACCGGCGTCTTCGACTTCGCCCACCCGGTGTACGGCGTGCCGGCCGGCCTCCCCTCGACGGCGAAGGTCATCGGCCAGGCGACCTGCGGTCCGCTGCCGAACCCGGCCCCGCAGAACAACGCCCAGCCCGCGCAGGAGTCCGGCACCCGGCCGGCCCGCGCCCTGCCGTACCAGGTGAACGGCAACCTCGACCGCTTCGAGTTCGGGGCGGCGGGCAAGATCCTCGCCTGGTTCTCGATGACGAACCAGGGCACCGAGGCCAAGCGGGCGGCCCACTTCTCGATCCATCCGCACCAGCACCGCGACACGGCCGCCTGGCAGTACACCGTCGACCCGGGCGGCACGGCCACCGACTACTTCAACATCGGCCTGGGGTCGGGCTCCGGCAAGTACGACATCTCGATGATGGGCCCCAACCGCTTCCTGCGCCGGTTCATCGGGGACGCCTCCAAGGCCGGCAAGGCCATCGAGGCGACCTCCCGGTTCGCGACCGAGGCGGGGACGGGCCGGACGGCCCTGTGGTTCAAGCTGAGCAACACCTCGGCCGGACCGGTGACGTTCACGATCCGCTCGAACGCGTACCGCACGGACGGCCCCTGGACCTACACGGTCCCGGCCAACTCCACGCGGGAGGACTTCTTCAACGCGGTCGCCTACAACAACGGCTGGTACGACTTCACCGTCCTGGCCGACATCGACGGGACCTGGTCGCGCCGGTACACCGGCCACATCGAGACCGGAGCACCGAGCATCACCGGCTGACCCGCGCTCCGTGTGTGGGGCGGCGACCGCGCCGCCGCCCCACACCTGCGGACGGGGCGCCGGGCCTCCAGATGACCGGGCCGCCGGACCGTCAGGCGACCGGGGCGCCGGGCCGTCAGCGTCCGGCGTGCGCCGCGCGGTGGATGGTCGCGTCGAGGAGCGCCACCGCGTCGGCGGCCGTACGGCCCGGAGCCCGGTTCCACGGCCCGATCAGCTCGTGCCACCCCCGCGACCGGAGCTCCGCCATGATCCAGGCGGCCGCTTCGTTCATCGTGGTCGCGCTGCCGTGGCCGAGGCGGTGCGCGGCGAGAAGCGCACCGCAGACGCACCGCGCCCCGCGCGCGTCGCGCAGCTTGTACGGGGCGTTCTGCCAGCCCCACTCCGTCAGCACGAGGCGCGCGTAGCCGAGGTGGACCGAGGGGCGCAGCTCGGCCCGTCCGATGCGACGCCAGGCATGCAGCCGGTCGGGGAGGACGGCTCCGACCCGGCCGGGGATCCGCCGCTCGGCGGGGAGGGGCGGCGGCAGCGCGTCGAGCGCGTCGGCGACGAGCCGCTCCACCGGCACGCTGAGCAGGTCACGCCAGCTCTCGTCGGCGGGTGCGGGCGCCGCAGGCGCGGTCAAGTCGGTGACGATCCGCTGCCAGGCGGCGCTCTCGTAGAGGGCGGCGGCCTCACGGTCGAGGGCCTCGGGGGTGAGCAGGGGGGCGGAGGGCGACATCCGGGTGGCTCCTCGGTCGGGTGGCTCCATCTTTCATGAGGAATGTCGGTTTTGCGACATATGCCCTTGAGTGCCCCCGCGACCGAACAGTCCCTTTTCCCCCACTCCACCACTAAACGAATTTCCGTGCGCATTCGGACATTAGGCACCCGGTGATGCGACTCACTTTCCCACCGGCCCGCCGGTGATCGAAATCCACGCAAGCCGTGCGGGACAAGGAAGTTCGATGCACGGGAGTCACCATCGATCTTGAATTCCATGAATTCAATGATCCTTTCACCGACGCCCGGACACAGATCCTCTTGTTCTCCGTCGCATTACTGGCCTACGGTCACCTCCATTCGAGTGGATCGCCGAATCCTGCCACCGCTCGAAACACCTCCCTTTCACCCGATGGCAGGAGCGGGGGACCCACGAATACGCCGGCCCGGATTCCGGAACGGCTCGGGGTGAAGCCGCGTGCACGCGGCCGGACATCTCCAGTCCGAACCCGACAGCTCACCCCGAAGGCGCCGGAGAGGAATCCCGTCATGCCTGCTCACGGTACGCACCGCCGTCCCCGCCGCCGCCCCGCCCTCCGTGGACTCGCGCTGGTCGGCACGGGCGGAGCCGCCCTCGCCCTCCCGCTGCTCAGCCCGGCCGTGGCCGGCGCCGCGCCCGTTTCCGGAGCTCCGGAAATCGCTGCCAAAACCATCACCGCTCCCGCCGCCCCGGTCGCCGCGAAGGCTGCCGTGAAGGCCCCTGCCGCTCCGGCCGCCGCGCGCACCTACACGGTCGTCAGCGGCGACTCGCTTTCCCTGATCGCCCAGAAGAAGGGAATTCAGAGCGGCTGGAAGGGTCTTTACAGCGCCAACAGGAGCGCCGTGGGTGACAATCCGTCACTTATTCACCCGGGCCTCGAACTGACGCTTCGTCCGGGCTCCGTGAAGGCCGCGGCTCCCACGAAGGCCAAGAAGTCCGACACGACCGAACGGGCGAGCCGCTCCGAGCGCCGGAGCGCCGCCCCGGCCGCCGGCACGGGTGCCTCGGCCGCCGCCCCCGCGGCCGCCGCCGCCCCGGTCAAGGCCGCGCCCGTCGCGGCCACCCAGTACGCCAACAACCTCGACGGCTGGATCCGCCAGTCGCTGGACATCATGGCCCAGCGCGGCATCCCCGGCTCGTACGACGGGATCCACCGCAACATCATGCGGGAGTCCTCCGGCAACCCCCAGGCCATCAACCTCTGGGACTCCAACGCCGTGGCCGGCACCCCGTCCAAGGGTCTGCTCCAGGTCATCGAGCCGACCTTCCTGGCCTACCACGTGCCCGGCACGTCGATGGACCTGTTCGACCCGGTCGCCAACATCACCGCCGCCTGCAACTACGCGGCCGACCGCTACGGCTCCATCGACAACGTCAACGGCGCCTACTGATCCCGGAAGTGCCCGGTGAACCAGGATGTGGCGAGCTCCGCCACATCCTCCAGGGCGCCCGGCTCCTCGAAGAGGTGCGTGGCGCCCTCCACGACCTCCAGCCGGTTCTCGCAGCGCAGCAGCGACGCGGCGCGCCGGTTGAGGTCCAGGACCAGCGCGTCCCTGCCGCCGACCACGAGGAGCGTCGGGGCCTCGACCCGCGCCAGGTGGTCGGCCGCGAGGTCCGGCCGGCCACCGCGTGAGACGACGGCGGCCACGGAGGACGCGGGGTCGCCCGCCGCCCACAGCGCGGCGGCCGCTCCCGTGCTGGCCCCGAAGTAGCCCAGCGGGAGGCCTTCGCTCTCCGGCCGCCCGGCGAGCCACTCGGTCGCGCGGGCCAGTCTGCCGGCGAGCAGCGGGGTGTCGAAGACATGCGCCCGGTCGACGGCCTCGGCCTCGGTGAGCAGGTCGAACAGCAGCGTTCCGAGTCGCGCCCGGTTGAGCGCCCCCGCCACCGCCCGGTTGCGGGGGCTGTGCCGGCTGCTCCCGCTGCCGTGGGCGAAGAGGACGATGCCGGTGGCGTCCTCGGGCACCGCGAGCCGGCCCGCCAGCGCGACACCGTCGGCGACGGGGATCCGTACGTCCGCGTCCTGGACGACCGGCCCGTGCGCGGCGCGGATCCGGTCCAGACAGGCGACGACCTCCGCGTCCGGGGTCTGCGTGAAGTCCCGGTAGAACTGCCCGATCGCGGAGAAGACCTCCGGCGCGTGCACGCTCACCGTCTCATCGGCCTCCCCGCCGAGCCGGGCCGTCCATCCGCGGGGCGCCACCGGCACCGCGAGGACGATCCTGGCGGCGCCCCGGGCCCGCACCACCCGACAGGCCGCCAGCGCCGTGGCACCGGTGGCGAGACCGTCGTCCACGACCAGGACCGTCCGGCCCTCCAGGGGCACGGAAGGCCTGCTGCCCCGATAGCGGCGGGCCCGCTGGTCGAGCACGACGTGCTCGCGCTCCTCGACCGCGGCCAGATCGCGCGCGCCGACCCCCGCCTCGTGAAGCACCCGCTCGTTCACCACCCGTACGCCGCCCTCGCCGAGCGCGCCCATCGCCAGCTCCGGCTGCTGCGGCACCCCCAGCTTCCGTACCAGGCAGATGTCGAGCGGGGCGTCGAGGGCGTCGGCCACCTCGGCCGCCACCGGAACCCCACCGCGCGGCAGACCGAGCACCACGACGTCATGGCCCTTGAGATGGCCGAGCCGGGCGGCCAGCTGCCGACCGGCGTCAGTGCGATCACTGAAGAACATGACCTGTCGTCCTTCCGCCTGCACGGCTCCGGGCACGCGGAACGCCGTGCTCCGTCCCCTGCCCGTCCCTCCAGGGTAAGGCGCCCCTTCCCCGGCGGGCGGGTGAGCCGGACGTCAGCGGGACTGGAGGGCGTCGAGGGCCACGGCCTGGGCTATCGCGAGGCGCCGGTCGAGCTCGGGGTCCGCTATGTCGAGCACGTACCGGTCGCGGAGGCCGAAGAGCTTTTCGACGGACATCACCGAGCGGCCCGACTCGGTGAAGTCGAAGTGGTACGGCACGACGAAGGGGAGCAGGTCGGTGTAGGGCAGGAACTCCCATGCACGCCGCAGCAGCGCGAGGCCCTCGCTCCGCTCCTGCCCGGTCGACTCCTCCTCGGCGCCCTCGCGGCTCAGGTGCCAGGTGCTGCGCAGCAGGGAGGCGCCGAAGTTCTTCCGGAAGCTGCCCAGCCGGGTGCCGGACGCTCCGTGCACGTCGTAGGTCGCGCCGAGGTCGATGACCTGGCGGGCCTTGAAGGTGAAGAGGACCTGGCGCCGGGACTCGTCGGTGTAGAAGGTGACCTCCTCCTTGAACGCCAGTCTCTTCTGGTGGGCGAAGGCGACCAGTTCGCCCTCCTCGCCGTCCGCTCCCGCCGTGTGCACCAGGTAGCGGTTGGCCATGGGCGTCACCTTCTGCCGGACGAGGAAACGGTGCTGCGTCTGCGCGAGGCCCATCGAACGTGCTCCTGCTGGTCGTGGGCGGGTCGGTCGAGGACCTGCCCCATGAGGTCGTGAGCACGATGATCCGGTGCCGGGGGGCCGCACCGCTGTCCTCGAAAGTCGTCGCCTGCTTCGACGTTCGGATGAGAGTCGCCGGCCCGACCTCAGCCGGACCGCACCGCGGCTCCCTCCCGCATCGCGACTCCCTCCTTCACCGCAGCTCCCTCGCGCTCAGCAGTCCCCTCCCGGGGCCCGGAACACAGTCGGACCCGGGCCGCCCTCGCCCGGGGCCCGGAGAACGGCCGGACCCCGGCCGTCGTCCTCGCCCTGACCCTCGACCTGAACGTGACTCTCACCCTGTACCTGACCATGAGGGTTCTGGCGTACCTGACCATGAGGGTTCTCGCCACGACCGTCCCCGCCGCCGCACTCGCTCCCCAGGCGCCCACTCGGCTCCGCCATGCCTCTCCCGCCTTCCGCTCCTCCGGCCGGTGCGCTCGCGCACCCTTCACGGGTCGGGTGCCCGGTGGCCGGGGGGCGTCACCGGGACCGAAGTCCCCGGTGACACCGCGGAAGGTCCCTCAGGCGGCGAGGAAGGCCTCAATGGCCTCGGCGAGCGCCTGCGGGGTCTCCTCGGGCGCGTAGTGGCCGGCGTCCTTGAGGACCTCCAGTCGCGCGTTGGGGTACCAGCGCAGCCAGGTCGCCTCCATCGCCTCGGCGCCGAGCGCCGGGTCGTGGGCGCCGACGACGAGCAGCACGGGGGCCGGGTTGTCGCGGACGCGCTCGTGGAAGTCGGTGCGCGACCAGGAGTCCAGGTAGGCGCGGAAGGCCGTCGCCGAGGAGCGCCGGACGGAGCGCTCCACGAGGGTGCTCAGCCAGGCGTCGTCGTACCGGCCGCCGGTGGTGTTGTCGATGATCGCGCGCCGGTTCGCCGCCTCGTCGGCGGCGCCGGCGAAGAGCTCCCAGGTCGCGCCGTCCATGGGGAAGCCGGCCGCGGAGACGGGTGAGATGCCGATGATCGAACGCACGCGGTCGGGCGCGTCGAGGAGCATCAGCTGCGCGGCCTTGCCGCCCATCGAGTGCCCGACGACGGAGAACGAGTCCCAGCCGAGGTCGTCCGCGACCGCGAACGCGTCGGCGGCGACCTCCTCCATCGTGTACGCGCCCGCGTGGTCCAGCGCCTCGCCGTAGCCGCGGCAGTCGACGAAGGCGTACGCGCCGGCGGCGTCGTTCAGGTGGGCCCGCAGCGGGGCGAAGCTGGTGCGGTCGCCGAACCAGTTGTGGAGCACGAGTGCCCGCCTCGGACCCTCGCCCTGCACCTCGTACGGAAGAACCCGGCCCGTCATCCTGCCCCCTGGTCGTGAGGTGGCGCGGCGCCCCTGCGGCGCCGGTCGACGACCGAGTGTGACGGGACGGACGCGTGCGGTCAACACCCCCAGGCCGGGCGGGCGGGAGAAGAGGTCCGGGATGCGATGCCTTTCCGGTGAGGGGCATCCTGGCTGTGTGACCTCGCACGGCACGACCGCCCCTGGCCCGGCGGGCAGCAGCGGGCGTCTGTCCGGGGAAGGAACTGCCGACGGGCCGGTTTCCGGTGCTCTCACCTGGACGCTCGCCGAGGCGGCGCTGCGGGCGGTCGACGAGGTCGGGGGCTACGCCGGCGGGGTGTACCTGCGCTCCGGAACGCCCGGACTGCTGCGGATGGCAGCCCTGGTGGGACTGCCGGGTCCCTTGTTCCGCCCGTGGTTCCGGATGCACACGAACCGGCCCTTCCCGATCGCCGAGGTCCACCGCTCCGGACAGGCCGTCCACCTGCATGACGTCGAGGAGGCCATGCGGCGGTTTCCGCAGCTGGTGGCCAGCCTGCCGTTCCCCTTCGCCTCGCTGTACACCCCGGTCGTCGCCGGTCGCGAACGGTTCGGGGTCCTCGTCGCCCTGCGAGCGCCGACTCCCGGGGTCCCGGTGGACACCCGCGACCGGAACCGGATGACCCGGGGCGCGCTGCGCCTCGGCGAGACCCTCGCCGAGCTCTCCCGCCAGGGGACGACCGTCGAATGGCCCGGCGACCCGGTGTGCGTGCAGCTCTCCACCTCGGGCGCGCCTCCGGTCCGCTTCGGCTCCTTCGACTGGGACCTCGACAGCGGCATGGTCGCGCTGGACTCCGGCCTCCTGGCGATCCTCGGCGCCGACGTGCCCTCGCCGTGCCCGATCGGCGTCCTCACCTCGCTCCTGGAGCCGGAGGACGGCTACGCCCTGTGGGCGGCGGCACGGCAGGCGACGGGGCCGGACGGGCGGCCGGTGGTGCGCCGGATCCGGCTGAAGGGACCGGACGGAGGTCTGCACCTGCTCGAGGTCTCCACACGGGCGCGCAAGACCTCCCCGGGCACGGCATCGCACACAGACCCGGGCGGCACACCACACGCGGGCGGGGGCGGGGCGGGCGCACCTCGGCTCGGCACCGGCGGTGTCAGCACCGGTCTGCGGCTCACCTGCACCCTCGTCGACCTCGGCACCGGTCTGATCGGCTCCGATGCCACGGACCGGCTCCCCCGCGCGATCCTCGCAATCGACCGCCTGGGACGCGTCACCTACGTCAACGAACGCACCGAGCGGCTGCTCGGCCGCCCCCGGAAGGCCCTGGCGGGACGGCCGCTGTGGGAGGCACTGCCCTGGTTCGCCCTCCCGTTCCACGAGGAGCAGCTCCGCGCCGCGATGATCTCCGGCGACCCGGTGCGCTTCCTGGCCCGCCCCGAGCGGAGTCAGTGGCTCTCGGTCTCGCTCCATCCCGGGCGGGACGGCGTGACCATGGTCCTGGTGCCGGAGAACGAACCGGTCCGTCCCCCGCCGGAACGCCCCACGCCCGAGCGCCCCCAGCCCGGCCCGCCGGCGGAGGACACCTTGTCCCTGCCCGACGACCAGGTGTCGGCCCTGTACCGGCCGGTGGCCCTGGCGATCGCGCTGTCCGAGGCGGTGACGGCCCGACAGGTGTCGGCGGTCGTGACGGAGGAGCTTCTTCCGGCGTTCGGCGGGCGCCAGCTGGCCATCTACCTGCTGAGCGACCGTCGGCTGTATCTGGCCTGGGAGACCGGCTTCCCGCCGGGCTTCCTCGAACCCTTCGACGGCGTGGCCCTGGACGCCCACGTGCCCGGCGTGGAGACCCTCACGACGGGCAGGCCGCTGTTCTTCGAGTCGATGAAGCAGCTGGGCCGCCGGTATCCGGATCTGCCCTTGGACGCGCACTCGGGGGCACGGGCGTTCCTGCCGCTGATCGCCTCCGGCCGGCCGGTCGGCTCCTGCATCCTCGGCTTCGACCGGCCGCGCGGGTTCAGTTCGGAGGAGCGGACGGTCCTCACGGCGCTCGCGGGCCTCATCGCGCAGGCGCTGGAGCGGGCCCAGCGGTACGACACGGAGTCGGCGGTGGCCCGCGGGCTCCAGGACGCGCTCCTCCCCCACCGGCTCCCGGTCCGGGAGGGGGTGGACACGGTGGGTCGCTACCTGCCCGGCACGCAGGGCATGGACGTCGGAGGGGACTGGTACGACGTGATCGAGACGGGGCGTGGGCGCCTGGCGCTCGTCATCGGCGACGTCCAGGGGCACGGGGTGGCGGCCGCCGCCACCATGGGACAGCTGCGCAGCGCCGTGCGGGCCTTCGCGCTGGCCGGCCATCGGCCCCAGGACGTGATGCGGGGGACCAACCGGCTGCTCATCGACCTGGATCCCGGGCAGTTCGCGAGCTGTTGCTACGTACTCCTCGACCCGAAGTCGGGTCAGCTGCGGGCGGTACGGGCCGGGCATCCGCCGCCGTTGCTCATGCATCCGAACGGCATGACGGAGCGGATCGAGCTCGCGGGCGGGATGGTGCTGGGGATCGACGTCCGCGCCTCGTATCCGGTGACGCGGCTGCAACTGGACCCGGGTGCGGTGCTCGCGCTGTTCACGGACGGGCTCGTGGAGAAGCCGGGCCAGGACATCGACGACGGGATCGAGCTGCTGCGCCGGGCGCTCGCGGCGACCGCATCGATGCCTCTCGCGGAAGCGGCCGACCGGGTGATCCGGGACGCCCGGCAGGTCACGTCCCGCCCGGACGACATCGCTCTGCTGCTCGCGGCGCGGCGGCCCGAACACGACTGACGGTCACCCGGTCGGGCCCGTGGCACTGGTCGGTCGCCGTGGGCACGGGGAGGCTGGGGGTGCCGTGCCGATCAGGCCGGACGAGCCAGGGCGTGAGCCCGAGGAGGACACGTGCAGCAGGACAAGCAGCCCGAGTACGGCCCGGTGGTCTTCCGCGACCGCTCGGCCGGGTACGCCTTTCTGACCCGGTCCACGGCGACCAGTGACCGGACCATCGAGTGGGACGACGGCAACACGTACCCCGTGGTCGACGTCGAGATCTCCTCCGAGAGCCACCCCTTCTACACGGGCACGGCACGGACGGTGGACTCCGAGGGCCGGATCGCCAAGTTCGAGCGGCGCTTCGGCGAGGAGAGCTGACACCTGCCTCGTGGAACTGGCCGGAAGGTGGCCGGTTCGCCTTCCAGGATGAGGTCACGAAGACGGCGGAGCGCTCGCGCTCCGCCGATGACTCCCTGGAGGGGAAGAGCTGTGATCGTGGTGACCGGAGCGACCGGGAACGTCGGACGACCGCTGGTGGAGCTGCTGGCCGCGGCCGGTGAGACGGTGACGGCGGTGAGCCGTCGTCCGGCCGGCGGGCTGCCCGCGGGAGTGACGCACCGGCAGGGGGATCTGGCCGATGTGAACGGCCTCAAGGGGCTGTTCGAGGGCGCGGACGCGGTGTACCTGCTCGTGGCGGGTCTCGGGGACGAGCTGGATCCGCGCGGGATCGTCGCGGCTGCGGTGGCCGCCGGGGTGCGGCGGATCGTGTTCCAGTCCTCGCAACTGGTGGGAACGCGGACCGATTCGGTGTCGCACGAGATTCTGCGGGGCTTCGAGACGGCGGTCCGGGAGTCGGGGCTGGACTGGACCGTGCTGCGGCCGGGCGGCTTCGCCTCGAACGCCTTCCTCTGGGCCGAGCAGGTCCGCTCCGCGCGTACGGTGGCGGCTCCGTTCGCCGATGTGGCGCTGCCGGTGGTGGACCCGGTGGACATCGCCGGTGTCGCGGCGGAGGTGCTGCGCGACCCCGCGGCGCACGCGGGTCGGACGTACGTCCTGACCGGGCCGGTGGCGGTGTCGCCGCGGGAGCAGGTGCGGGCACTGGCCGGGGCGCTGGGCGACGAGGTCGCCTTCGTGGCGCTGAGCGCGAGCGAGGCCCGTTCCCGGCTGGTGGAGTTCCTGCCGGAGGACGCCGTCGACGGGATGCTCTCGGTGATGGGCGAGCCCAGCGCGGAGGAGCAGCGGGTGAGTCCCGATGTGGAGCGGGTCCTCGGCCGGGCGCCGCGGCCGTTCGCGGCGTGGGCGAAGCGGAACGCGCCCGCCTTCGGCTGAGGAACGGCGACGCTGGGCGGCTGACGGACGGCTGGGCCGTCCGGTCCCGGGACCGCGTCCGCCGGGCCGGCTGGGCCGGTGGCCGCGGAGGACCTAAGCGAGGGCGGGGACGCACGCCGCTCGGACGGCGTCCCCCGCCCAGGCCGGGAAGGTCGAGCGAGAGCGCGCGGGGCGCCCTCGGCTCAGCTCGGAGAGGCGATCAGGCCTTCGCGATGCCGGACTCGGAGACCTTGATGACCGCGGAAGTGGCGCCGGAACGCGAGCCGAGGCCCTCGATCTTCTTGACCAGGTCCTGGCCCTCGACGACCTCGCCGAAGACGACGTGCTTGCCGTCGAGCCAGTCGGTGACGATCGTGGTGATGAAGAACTGCGAGCCGTTGCTGTTCGGGCCGGCGTTGGCCATCGAGAGCAGGAACGGGCGGTCGTGCTTCAGCTTGAAGTTCTCGTCGGCGAACTTCTCGCCGTAGATGCTCTTGCCACCGGTGCCGTTGCCACGGGTGAAGTCGCCGCCCTGCAGCATGAACTGCGGGATGACGCGGTGGAACGGGGAGCCGGCGTAACCGAAGCCGTGCTCGCCGGTGGCGAGCTCACGGAAGTTCCGCGCCGTCTCCGGGACGACGTCGTCGAACAGCTTGAAGGTGATCCGGCCCGCGGGCTCGTCGTTGATGGTGATGTCGAAGTAAACGTTGTCGCTCATGGGGACATCCTGTCATTAGTCACGCACGGCGCGCGCACGGGCCGCCTCCTCGCGGGTCACGGCGTGCCGGTGCCCCGCGGCCCGTCGGGGGCGCGGGGCACCGGTCGTCGCGGGTGTCACCGGTTCAGAGCAGCCCGCCGGCGCCGGGGGCGGGAAGGGTGCTCTGGGCGCCCTGGACGGTGTCGAGGACGGTGTCGACGCCCTTGTCCTCCTGGAGGAGGCCGGTCGCACCGCCCAGCGGGCTCTCGGCGGCGTTGGCCTGCGGCGGAGGCGTGACGAGGGCGGTGACGACGCCTGCGGCGAGGGAGGCGATGGCGAGCATGCTGCGCTTCTTCATGCCCTGGTCAACTGCTGAACGGCCGAGGAGTTACGGGCTGCGCCGGAACCGGACCGACGGAATCCCCGCCCGGCCCTCGCGCTCGCGCCCGCCCGGCCCCCGCGCTCACCCGCGCCGACCCTCGCGCCCGCGCGCGTCGGCGCGAGCGCACCCGGCTCGGACGGAGCCGCATCGAATGGAGCCAGAAAGCGGAGAATCTACACTAAACGGGTGGAACCGCACGGCGTGCGCGCATGTCTCTGTCAGTGACACCACTGTCCCCGGAGCAGGAGAAATTGGGGGACGTCATGCATCACCGTCACACCCTCGCGGCCGTCGCCGCGGGAATCCTGTTGACCGCCGGAATCGGCGCCACGATCCCGGCAGGCGCCACGAACAGCCCGTCCCCGAGCGCGTCGACACCGGCCACGGCCCTGGTCGTCAACGCCCGCTGGGGCGGCCACGCGGCCTTCGACCGGCTCGTGATCGACGTACGGGGCGCGCTGCCCCCGGTCACCGTGCACCGGGTCGGCGCGCTGCACTACGACGGCTCGGGCGGGCGGGTCCCGCTGGCGGGCAAGCAGTTCCTGGAGATCCGCCTCTCCCCCGCGGCCGCCCACGACGACGCCGGAAGGTCCGTGTACCAGGGACCCCGGCTCCTGAAGATCCATCTGCCCGCGCTCAAGGGGGTCGCCCTGACCGGCGACTTCGAGGGCGTGGTCACCATCGGAGCCGCCTTCGACACCACACCCGTCTACAAGACCTACCGGCTGCACGCGCCGGAGCGCTTCGTCGTCGACATCGCCCACCCGGTGGGCTGCCGGGCCTGAGGACCGCCGGAGGTGGGGCCGTCCGGAGCGCCGGCACCACCTCCGTACTCGTCCTCCGTACTCCTCCCGCGTACTCCTACGGCCGGTCGCCTGCGTGGCCGGTCTCCAGATAGAACGGGGTGCCCGTCCTGCGGGCCCGGTCGGTGCCCGCGAGACGGGCGAACTCGCGCGGCTCCATCTCGCGCTCCCACTCGTCGAGCGTGCTCAGGCGGTACTCGCTGTGCTCCTCGGGGTCGAGGACGACGCCGGCGATCTGCTCGTCCGTCAGCTCGCCCCCGTCGAAGACGAAACCGATGTGGTTGGCGGGCCAGTCCTCGCCGCGGTCGGTGACGAAGTGGGTGCCGAGCAGGCGCGGTTCGCCGGTGAAGACGATCCCGGTCTCCTCGCGGCACTCGCGCACCGCCGTCTCCCAGGGGGTCTCCCCCGGGTCCATGTTCCCGCCGGGCCACTGCCACAGCTCGGTGTCGTAGCTGGCGCGCAGCTGGAAGGGACGGCCTCGGGTGTCGGTGAAGTAGAGGCAGGCGTACGCCGTCGCTCTCGGCAGGGTCGCGACGTACTCGACGGGCGGCAGCCAGATGTTCGCCATGGGCGGCTCTCCTTCGACGGGCCGATGGGGATCACGCTCATCCAAGCGGCACCGGGCACGACACCGGGCCGCTCGCGGGTGGATCACCGGATCGTGTGATCGATTTCCCGCCGGTCCGGGCCGTCCTTTGTCAGGTCGCCCCTCCCGCGCCCAGGGCGTCAGAGTGGGGCGGGCGCGCGCGGACGGGGTCAGGCGCCGGTCGGGGTGTCGCGGCGCAGGCGCCGGTCGAGCAGCCGCTCATGGACCAGGCGGCCGACGAGGGCGCTTCCGTACACGACGAAGCCGACGCCGACGAGCCACGACTGGAGGACGAGGACGGTGCCGAACTGACCGTAGGTCACGGCGTTCGAGGCGATGAGCGGGGAGAAGACCAGCTGGGAGAAGACGCGCAGCCCGAGCAGGCCGAGCGCGGTCAGCACCGCCCCCGGGGCGAGGGCGCGCCAGCGGATGCGCCCGCAGAGCAGGAAACGCTGCGACCACCAGAAGAAGAGGAAGGTTCCGACCAGGTCGCCCAGGGCGACGAGGAGGGTGACCCCCGCCGGGGACTCGGCCGGTGCGGGGGTGGCGACGAACAGGAGCAGGCAGGCGACGAGGGCGCCCAGCCAGACGACGTGCCTCCACATGGTGTGCCAGCGGGCCGTGGGGAGGTCCCAGGCCCGCTCGTACCCGGTCTGCACGGCCGATCCGAAGGTGACGCCGAAGGCGGCGAGGGCGGCGAGGCCGAAGGCGGTGGTGCGCTGGAGGGCCTGCCCCGGCTGCCCGAAGAGCCGCTCGACCTCCTCCTCGGAGACCTCGGAGACGCCGAGGCCCTGGACGAGCCAGCGGGCGAAGCCCTGGCCGCTGGCGAGGTCCGCGGCGGCGACGACGATGAGGAGCGGCACGAGGGTGAGCAGGCTGAGCGCCGCGAAGCCCATGGCGCGGTGCATGAGTTCCATGGCGCGGCCGCGGTTCCAGGCGAGCCCGACGGGTGAGGCGAGGACGCGGGTGTGGAGGTGCTGGAACCAGTGGCCGTGTTCATGACCGTGTGCGCGGTCATGTTCTCGGCCGTGCTCGGGGCCGTGGTCGGCGGGGGAACCGTCGTACGGCGGACCGGGTGTGGAGGGCATGCCTCGTGAGGTACCCGGATGGGCGGTGGGCCATCGCGGGGGTGCGGCCGAACGGGTGCCGGGCGGGGCGGGGGTCAGGGCGTGATCGGTCGGGCCCCGGGGCCGGGACGGACGGTGACGTCGCGGGCGGCCAGGGTGGCCCGTTCCTCGCCGTCGCACTGGACGACGACGCGGACCGGGGCTCCGCAGTCGGTGTGCCGGATGTCGAGGACCGCACCCTCCGGTTCGCCCGCGTGGGTGTCACCCCACTGCTTCAGGGCCAGGAGTACGGGCCAGAGGTCGACGCCCTTGCGGGTGAGCCGGTACTCGTACCGGGTACGGGAACCGGGTTCACGGTACGGCTCCGCCCGCAGCAGGCCGGCCGCGACCAGTTTGCGGAGCCGGTCGGCGAGGACGGCCTCGGACAGCCCGAGGTGCCGGCGGAACTCGTCGTAACGGCGGACGCCGTTGAAGGCGTCGCGCACGATCAGCAGGGTCCACTTCTCGCCCACGAGCTCCAGGGCGCGGCCGACCGGGCAGTTTTCCGTGTCCGTCTCCAGCCACTTCATCGTCACACTGTAGCCACCTGGCTGCGTCGTTGACAGTCAGCTTTCAGGAGAGCTAGCTTCGCCGTACAGAGCCAGCTGGGAGTCAGCCGGCCATGTCGGGCGGAGAGTGGTCATGGGGCGGTCGCGCACGGTCGAGTGGGAGGACGCCGGAGCCACCGCACGGGCCGCCGGGACGATGGCGGGCCTCGACTTCCTGCGGGAGATGGTGGCGGGCCGCCTGCCGGGGCCCCCGATCGCGGCGCTCCTCGGCTTCGGCCTCGAGGAGGTCGAGGACGGTCGCGCGGTGTTCGCCTTCGAGCCGGGCGAGGAGCACTACAACCCGATCGGCAGCGTGCACGGCGGGGTCTACGCGACACTGCTCGACTCGGCCGCGGGCTGCGCGGTCCACTCGACGCTCCCGCTGGGCACGGCGTACACCTCGCTCGACCTGGCGACCCGGTTCCTCCGGCCCATCACGGTCGACACCGGCAAGGTACGGGCGATCGGCACGGTGATCTCGCGCGGGCGCCGGACCGCGCTCGCGGAGGCGGGACTGTACGACGCGGAGGACCGGCTGCTCGCCCATGCGACCAGCACGTGCATGCTGTTCCCGGTCCCGGCGGCGGGCGAGGGCGGCACGCGCGCGTAGAGCCGTCCGGCGGGACTCGGCAGGGACCGGTTGCCGGTCCCTGCCGGGCCACAGACGTGCTTCGGTCAGCGGACGTGGTTCGGGCCCCGGACGTGGTCAGGTCAGCGGAGCCCGGAGACCGGGCGGGTGCGGGTGCAGCCGTCCGGGGCGACGTCGGGGACGCCGTTGGCCTGGAGGGCGGCGCTCACCAGGGTGGCGAGCAGGTCGATGTCCGACCCCATGTCCAGACGGACCGTCACCCACCCCGATCCGGCCCGCATACGGACCGCGCTCGACCCCAGGAGGGCATGGCGCAGCTTCGCGACCATGGCGCGGGTGAGGTGGACGTCGGCCTCGTGCTCGCCGTGGAAATGCACGATCTCGTGCGTCGCCGTGCCCAGTCCGAGCGCGGCACCGCAATGGGCGCGGGCGGGGGTCAGCGAGGGCCAGCTCATCAGACGTTCACTGGCATGCCTGGCCGTGTTCATACGAGGAGCGTGCCGGGCCCCGGGGCCGCGCACAAGCGTCCGGCCGGAAGAATCCCGCTGAGGGCCGAAACATGCTGGAGGCAGGGGTGGGGTGACCGTCTGTCACGGCGTTCCGTGGGGCAGATGTGACCCTGTGTCACTGGGGTGGACGCGCGCGGATGCGGGCGGCGAGGACGGCCACGTCGTCCTCCGCTCCGTGCGCGCCGAGGCGGTGGAGCACCTGGTCGACGACCTGGTCGGGCCCGCAGTCCGGGGGAAGCCGGAGGGCGGCGAGCCGCGCGAGGGAGTGGTCGATGTCCTCGCCGCGGCGCTCGACGAGTCCGTCGGTGAAGAGCAGCAGGGTGTCACCGGGACGGAGCGGGCGCGTGGTCGGTTCGTAGCCGCCGACACCGGTGCCGAGGGGCGGGCCGACGGGCAGGTCGACGAGGTCGGCCGAGCCGTCGGCTCCGAACACCGCGGGCGGGAGATGCCCGGCGCTCGCGAAGGTCGCGGTGCCGCGGGCCGGGTCGACCCGGACGAGCAAGACGGTGGCGGGGCGGCGGGCTCCGTCCTCCGCGACCACGGAGTCGAGGTGGCGCAGCACCCGGTGCGGGGGCAGGTCGGTCGCGGCGACCTCGCGGAGCGCGGTGCGGTAGGCGTTCATGTCGACGGCGGCGTCGAGGCCGTGCCCCATGACGTCGCCGACGACGAGCAGGCTGCGTCCGAAGTGGAGCCGCACGGTCTCGAACCAGTCCCCGCCGACGAGGGCGCGGGGCCCGGCGGGGAGGTAGCCGCCGGCGATCTCCAGATTGGGGTGCGGCCGTCCCGGCTCGGCGACGAGGGCGCGCTGGAGGTGGAGCGCGGCGTCCTCGGCGGCGGCGAGACGACGGGCGTGCCCGAGATGCCGGGCCGCGAGACGGGCGGCGTACCGGGCCAGCGCCACCTCGTCGGCGGAGAAGGGCCCGCCGCCGGTACGGCTCAGGGTGACCGTCCCGAGCGGCTCCTCGTCGTGGACGGCGAGGGGGACGGAGATCCGGTGCGCGTCGGGGTCGTCGGGGGCGGCGGGGTCGCCCGCCGATCCCGCGACGGACCGGTCCGTGCGCCCCGCCGGCTCCGGCTCCGACTCCTTCGGCCCGGCCGGCTCCGGCGGCTCAGACGGCTCGGGCCGCCCGGACAGTTCAGCCGACTCGGGCGACCTCGCCGACTCGGGCCGCCCCGTCGGCTCCGGCGGGGTCGCCCGGGCGGCGCGCCGCGGTGGGGCGCCCGGTTCCGTCAGGAGGTCGACGGTGGCGGTGGCGCGCAGGTGCCGGGCGGTGAAGGCGGCGAGTTCGCGGCAGGTGGTCGTCCCGTCGAGCGTCGTGCCGATCTCGCCGACCGCCCGCTCCATGGCCCGCAGCCTGCCGAGGAGGGCGCCTTCCCGCGCCCCTTCCCGCGCCCCTTCCCGCTCCCGTTCCCGTTCCCGCTTTGCTCCCCGCTCCGCTTCCCGTTCAGTTTCCCGTTCCGCCACGACACCTCCACCGCCGCGCGGTCCCCGGGTGGCGTACCCGGTCCCCCCATTGCACCAGCGGGTGGCGCCCCGCGCGCGGCACGGACCTCGCGCGGGACGGTTGTGCGGCGGTGCCTGATCTGATCAAGTACAGCAGAGGCTACTGGCCAGTACGAGATCTCGCTCCCCGGGGGGACAGCTCATGACGACCGGATTCTTCAGCTCCGTCGACGATGTCGCCGATCGGCTCGCCGCGACCGGCTACCTCGCCTCGCCCGCCGTCGCCACGACCGTCTTCCTCGCCGACCGCCTCGGCAAGCCGCTCCTCGTCGAGGGCCCGGCCGGAGTGGGCAAGACGGAGCTCGCCAAGGCGGTCACCGAGGTCACCGGCGCGCACCTGGTCCGGCTGCAGTGCTACGAGGGCGTCGACGAGTCCCGCGCGCTGTACGAGTGGAACCACGCGAAGCAGCTCCTGCGGATCACGGCCGGGCGGGGCGAGTCCTGGGACGAGACGCGGACGGACATCTTCGGGGAGGAGTTCCTGCTCCCCCGGCCGCTGCTCACCGCGATCCGCTCCGCGCAGCCGACCGTGCTCCTCATCGACGAGACGGACAAGGCCGACGTCGAGGTGGAGGGCCTGCTCCTCGAGGTCCTCAGCGACTTCCAGATCACCGTCCCCGAGCTCGGGACGATCAAGGCGACCCGGCGCCCGTTCACGGTGCTCACCTCCAACGCGAGCCGCGAGCTCTCCGAGGCCCTGCGCCGCCGCTGCCTCTTCCTGCACATCGGCTTCCCCGAGGAGGAGCTGGAGCGCAGGATCGTCGCCCTCAAGGTCCCCGGTCTCGACGACGTCCTCGCCGCGTCCGTGGTGCGGGTCGTGGGAGCGCTGCGGGCGATGGACCTGCGGAAGGTGCCGTCCGTCTCGGAGACGATCGACTGGGCCCGTACGCTCCTCGCGCTGGGCGCGGACCGGCTGGACGAGCAGGTCGTACGCGAGACCCTGGGCGTCCTGCTCAAGCACCAGGAGGACATCGTGAGGGCCGCCGCCAAGCTCGACCTGGACGCGGTGTGAGCGGGTCCGTCGACGCCGCGGCGGCCTCCGCCGCGCCGACGGCGGCCGCGACCCGCCTCACCGGTCTCGTCGCGGCGCTGCGTGCCCACGGGTTCGGGATCGGGACGGGCGAGACGGTGGACGCCGGGCACGCCCTGGAGGCGGTCGGCTTCACCGACCGGGAGCGGGTGCGCGAGGCCCTCGCCGCGACGCTGCTCCATGGCGAGGCCCAGCGTCCGGTGTTCGACCGCGTCTTCGACCTGTACTTCCCCCTCGGCCACACCCGGGCCCTGGGGGCGGACGGGACCGCCCCGGCCGGTCCGGCCGGTCTCGCGGCCCTGCGCGACCGGCTCGCCGAGGCCCTCACCACCGCAGACGGCGCCGCTCTCGACCGGCTCGCCGCCGAGGCGGTGGGCGGTTTCGGCGGCTACGGCTCCGGCCCCGAGTCCGACGGCTGGTCCTCGTACCAGACCCTGTCCCGGCTGCGCCCCGAGACGCTGCTCGCCCGCGTGCGCGAGCGGCTCAGGGCCGCGCCCGGGACCGAGGGGCCCGAGTTCACCGAGCGGCTGCTCGACAACGAGATCCGGCGCCGTATCGAGGCCTTCCGCGAGCGGGTGCGGACCGAGGCCCGGCGGCGGGTGGCCGAGCGCCAGGGCCGCGACCGGGTCGCGCGCCGCGCGGTCGCGGGCACGGCGGACACCGCCGACTTCCTGCTCGCCGGGCGGGCGCAGCTGGACGAGCTGCGCCGGACGGTGCGGCCGCTGGCACGGAAGCTCGCCACCCGGCTCGCGGCCCGTCGGCGCCGGGCGTCGCGCGGGGAGATCGATCTCCGGCGGACGCTGCGCCGCTCGCTGTCGACCGGCGGTGTGCCGGTGCGGCCGGTGCTGCGCCGGCGTCCTCCGCGGCGGCCCGAGCTGGTCCTGCTCTGCGACGTGTCCGGTTCGGTGGCCGGTTTCGCGCAGTTCACGATGCTGCTGGTGCAGGCCCTGCACGACCAGTTCAGCCGGGTACGCGTCTTCGCCTTCGTCAACCGGGTGGACGAGGTGACGGGGCTGATCGCCCGGGGGGCCGCTGATCCGGCCGGGCTCGGCGACCGCATCCTCGCGGAGGCGGAGCTGACCGGGTGGCACGGGCAGAGCGACTACGGGACGGCCCTGGGCGAGTTCGCCGACCGGTACGCCGAGGCTCTCAGCCCCCGCACCGTGGTCTTCGTCCTCGGGGACGCCCGGACCAACGGCTCCGACCCGAACCTCGCGGCCCTGAAGACGATCGCGGACCGCGCCCGCCGGGTCCACTGGCTGAACCCCGAGCAGCCTTCCCTGTGGGGGACGGGCGATTCGGTGGCGCCGGCCTACGCGGACCTCGTCGAGATGCGCCCGTGCCGGAACGCCCGCCAGCTGGGCGCCCTGATCGGTCGCCTGCTGCCCGTGTGACCGCGCGGGGCGCGGCGGCGGGGAGCGGGCCGGAAGCGTCCGCGGCGTGGCACCATCGGTCCATGGCCACCGGATCCGACCGTCCCGAGACGGAATTCCCCCGCGCCATCGGCGCGCCCGCCACCCGTGCGCTCGCCGCGGCGGGCTACACCCGGTTCGATCAGCTCGACGGTGTTCCCGCCGCCGAACTCGCCGCCCTGCACGGCGTGGGCCCGAAGGCGCTGCGGGTGCTCGGCGAGGAGCTCGCGGAGCGGGGCCTGTCGCTGCGGTGAGTGCCCGTCGCGCCCACCGGGACCTCGGCTGTACGGCGGAAGGGGCCGCGAACTAGCGTGGCCCCCATGGAACTCTTGGGAGAGATCACCGCCGACCGTCCGCTGCTCGTCCTCGCCGTCAAGGAGGAGGCGCAGTTCCTGGACACGGACCTGCCGGTGCTGCTGACCGGCATGGGCAAGGTGAACGCGGCGACCGCCCTCGCCCTCGCGCTCGGCCGCGGTCCGCGGCCGTCCGGGGTCGTGAACCTGGGTACGGCGGGGGCGCTGCGTCCCGGCATGACCGGGACGCATGTGATCGGCACCGTGGTGCAGCACGACTTCGACGGCCGGCTGCTCGCCACGCTGACGGGCGAGTCGTACGGCGCGCCGCTGACGCTCCCGGACGGTGGTGAAACGGTTCTGGCGACCGGGGACACGTTCATCTCGGACGAGGCCGCCCGCGCCCGGCTCGCGGAGCAGGCCGCCCTCGTCGACATGGAGGGGTACGCCCTGGCGCACGTCGCCGCGACCGCCGGAGTGCCGCTGCGGATCGTGAAGCACGTCAGCGACGAGGCCGGGGAGGGCGCGGCGCGCACCTGGCGCGAATCGGTCGCCGACTGCGCGCGGATCCTCGCCGACTGGGCGGCGGCGAACACCCCGTACCGCGTCTGAGGGGACGGAGCCCGGCGGCCGCCGGGTGACGGCCGCCGGGCTCCGGGCCGGTCAGCGGTGCTGGAAGTGGACCTCCGGGTTCGCCGGTGACGGGCCGTCGAGCAGCGGGCGCGGGAGCCCGCGCAGGTGCTGGTCGAAGAAGGCGGCGACGTACGTCCGGGTGACGGCGACGGCGCGGTCGGTGAGCAGCTCGGGCTGCGGCAGGCCGAAGTGGCGTGAGATCACCGGGCCGTCGGAGAAGGTGAAGTGCTCGGAGCCGGCGACGGTGACCCAGCGCTTCCAGCCGTCGAGGGCGTTCCACGTCCGGTCCCAGGTGGTGTCCGTCCCCCCGGGCAGATGCATGGCGTCGTGGGTCCCGAGCATCATGAACGGGCGGCCCCGCAGGCCCTCCGCCGGCAGCTCCTCCCAGAACGACCCGTCCATGTTGATGCCGGCGTCGATACGCGGGTCGGCCACCATCGCGGAGGCCGCGCTCGCCCCGCCGATGGAGTGGCCCGCCATGCCGATCCGGCGGGCGTCGATCACACCGGCGTGCCTCCACACGGGCCGGGGTCCGGTGAGCCGGTCCAGGACGTAGCGCATGTCGGCGGCGCGGGTGGACGTGACGACGCTGCCGTGCACGCCTCCCTCGTCGAGGGCCGTGCAGGCGACGCAGGTGAGGGTGCGGCCGCCGGGCAGGCTGATCCCGTAGGACTCGTAGGCGTGGTCGACGGAGGCGACGACGTAGCCGCGCGAGGCGAGGTCCTCGGCGAGATGGGTGAGGGTCCAGCGGGAGACGCTGAAGCCCGGTGAGAGCAGGACCAGGGGGCGTCGGCCCGGGGCGGGCCGCGCGTCGGCCTTGCTGTGGGTGCGCGTACGGGCGAGGACGTCGCCGGAGACGCCGGGCCCGAGCTGTTCGGCGAGCAGGCGTGCCTCCTCCCCGGTGGCGTACGGGGCGGGGCGGCCACCGCCCGCGGCCGGGTAGTGGAGGGTGACCATGAGCGCGCGTCCGTCGGCGGTGGGAACCCACGGGTCGGTGCGGGACCGGTCGACGAGCGGGAGGACGGTGCTTCCGACGGAGTACGGCCCGGTGGGCGCGGGCAGCGTGGCGGCCCTCGCCGGCTGTGCGGTCGCGGTCGGCCGGGGCTCGGGGGCGGCCGCGGCGGCCGCACCGGCGGGTAAGGCGACGGAGCAGACGAGGAGGGCGGCGACGGCCGCTCTGGTGAATCTGATCATGCGGCCACGTTAGGAGTCCTCACCGCCTCGTCGCGTCCTGCTGCGGGCCCATGTGGCGTCAGCCCGGAGAGGGATGCGCTCGGGGTGAAGTGCCGCCGGATCCGGGCCGCTTGTCGGTGCGTCGGCCGAACTCCGGTACCGTCGGGCTCCGTCCGCCCGCCCAGCTCCCGGAACGGCCTTGACAGTGCCGAAGGCGGCCTGCCTAAGCTGAGCCGCTCCCTTCCTGAACCCGGACGGGATCTCGGCCCGGACCTGCGGGGAGGCGGATGTGCGCGGAGCCAGCGCGGAGCCGCACGGCTCGCGTCCCGGCCTCCGGCCGCGTGCGCGGCTGGTCTGCCGGCGGCACGTCGACCTCTGCCGTACCTCGTCGGCCATCTGTCCTTCCCCGCGCGTCTGACCCCGCCTCCGCGGGTCCGCGCGTCCGCTGACATCCCGCCCGCCCCGGCCCCGCGCCGTCGCGCTTCCGCGCGCCCGTGGGTCCTGCCGCGTGCCCCTGTCTTCCGGAAGGACCTCCCATGCCCCGCCCCGCCCTGCGCCTGGCCGTCGAGATCGACGGTGACGGCGCCCATCCGGCCGCGTGGCGCCGTGCCGCGCACTCCCCCGGCGAGCTGCTGACCCCGCGTCGGCTCGCCTGGGTCGCGGCCGTCGCCGAGAACGCCGGGTTCACCCTGGTCACCCTGGACGACTCGATTCTGCCGCCGGGATCCGGCGCCGGTCCCGCGGGCCGGATCGGCGCGGTCGAGCGGGCCGCGTTCGTGGCCGCGTCGACGAGCGTCCTCGGGGTGGCCCCGGTCCTCGCGACGACCTACGCCGAACCGTTCCACGTCTCCTCGCAGCTCGCCTCGCTCGACCACGTCTCGGCCGGCCGGGCCGGCTGGGTGGTGGGGGTGGAGGCGGACTCCGCCGCCGCCCGTGCCTGGGGACGGCCGCCGGTCGAGGGGCCCGAGGCGACGGCCCGCGAGGCCCGCGACGGTCTCCGGGTCGTACGGGATCTGTGGGACTCATGGGAGGACGACGCCGTGATCCGGTCGGTGGCCACCAGCCGCTATCTCGACCGGTCGCGGCTCCACTCCATCGACTTCACCGGTGAGACGTACTCCGTGAAGGGGCCGTCGATCGTGCCGCGCCCGCCCCAGGGGCGGCCCGTGGTCCTCGCCCGCCAGGGGATCGTCCCGGCCGAGCTGACCGACGTGGCCCTGGTCGGCGGTGGCGGCGTGGCCGAGGTGGTGGCGGCGGCGGACGGCAGCGCGTCGCCGCGCGCCTTCGCCGAGATCGAGGTCGCCCTGGACACCGCGCACGAGACGGCGCGGGAGCGGATCGCCGACCTGGAGCGGTACGCGGCGTGGACCGCCCGGCCGGACCGGCTGCGGTACGCCGGCCCCGCCGCCGGCCTGGTCGCCCTGCTCACCGAGTTGCACGGGCGGGTCGACGGGGTGCGGCTGCGTCCGCTCGTGCTCGACGAGGACCTCGCCGTGCTCTCCCGGCTCGTGCTGCCCGAGCTGTTCGTCCGGCGGGTCGCGGCCCGGCCGCTGCCCGGCACCACCCTGCGTGCCTCCCTGGGCCTTCCCCGGCCCCTCAGCCGCTTCACGACGGCCGACAGCGCCGCCGCCGCACCCGTACGGGAGGAGACCCGATGACCCGCACCGATTCCGCCGACGTGCCCCGTCCGGACGCGCAGCTGCACTTCGGGGTGTTCTTCCAGGGCGTCAACCACTGGACGATCTGGTCGGATCCTTCGAGCGGCTCGCAGATCGATCCGGCCTCGTTCCTCCGGGTCGCGCGAACCGCCGAGCGCGGGCTCTTCGACGCCTTCTTCCTCGGCGACGGCCTGCGGCTGCGCGAGTCGGAGGGCGGCGTCCACGAGCTGGACGTCGCCGGACGCCCGGACTCGATCACCCAGTTGTCGGCGCTCGCCGCCGCGACCGAGCGGATCGGCCTCGTCTCCACGTCCAACACGACGTTCAACGAGCCGGGCGATCTCGCCCGGCGCCTCGCCGGTCTCGACCTCCTCTCGGGCGGCCGGGCCGGCTGGAACGTGGTGACCACGCACAACGCCTGGACCGGGGAGAACTTCCGGCGCGGCGGTTTCCTCGACCACGCCGACCGCTACCGGCGCGCCGAGGAGTTCCTGTCGGTCGCGCGGGCCGTGTGGGACGGCTGGGCGGAGGGGGCGGTGGCCGGGTCCGCCGACGCCCGTTCCTGGTCGGTGCCGGACGCGGTGGCACGCGTCCGGTCGAAGGGCGCGCACTTCGACGTCGACCTGGTTCCGACGCTGCCGCGCAGTGCGCAGGGGCACCCGGTGATCTTCCAGGCGGGCGACTCCGGCGAGGGACGGGACTTCGCCGCCCGGCAGGCGGACGTGGTGTTCTCGGCGCACGGTACGGAGTTCGACGACGCGCTGGCGTTCGCCGAGGACATCCGGCGCCGGCTGCGGGCGGCGGGCCGGGCCGAGGACGCGCTGAGGATCCTGCCGGGTACGGAGATCATCATCGGGGCCACCGAGAAGGAGGCGGAGGAGAAGGAGCGCTGGGTCCGCCTCGAACAGGTCACTCCCGCGGTGGCCCTCGGGATCGCCAGCCGGCTGTGGGGCTTCGACCTGTCGGATCGGGACGCCGACGGGCCGCTGCCCGCCGAGGACCCGGTCGTCGCCGCGTACGAGGGGAAGTTCGGCACCCGGCAGCTGGGCGAGACGCTGGACACGGTGGCCGAGTGGCGTGCGAAGGCCGAGGCCAACGGCTGGTCGCTGCGCGAGACGGTCATCGAGCTCGGTCCGCAGCGGGGCCATGTGGGAACCCCGGCCGGGCTCGCCGAGAGGTTCGCGCGGTTCGTCCGGCACGGGGCCGTCGACGGCTTCAACATCTCGCCGTACCTGGTGCCGGACGGTCTCGACGACATCGTGGACCTGCTCGTACCCGAGCTGCAGGAACGGGGCGTGTACCGGTCCGCGTACACGGGCACGACGCTCAGGGAGCATCTGGGGCTCGCACCGGTGGGGTGACCACGGGGTCCGCCCGGGCGGTCCGTCACCCGTGGCGGACGGGCACGCGCGCGGGGAGCCGCGTGCCCGTCCGCCGTACGACGCGGGCGGAACCGGCCGGGTCAGCCGAGCGGCAGTTCCAGCCGGGACGGTTCGGCCTCCGGGGAGCCGATGACGGTCTGCGTCCAGGTGACGGAGGCGTCCCCGTACAGCGGGTCCTTGCTGTCGACGACCAGCAGCAGCCGGTTCCCCGAGGGGATGTCGTACGCGGCCGCCTGGAGGTTCCAGGTGACGGTGGTGTCCTGTTCGGGCGTCAGTCCGTACACGTTGAGCGGCTCGTGGCAGATGATCCGGGCCGTGCCGTCCTCGGCGGCGTCCAGGAGATGGGCGAACAGGCTCGCCGACGTGGCCGTGGAGCGGACGGTGAGGCGCAGCCGCGGGATGCCGCGGACGCGGCGGCCCACGCCCTCGGGCCCGCCGGGCGCGACGAGCGGTTCGGTCGTCCACACGACCGCGTGCCGGCGGTCGATCTTGCGGGTGTCGTAGATCTTGGGGTTGCCCTGCCATTCCGCCTGCCCGGTCTTCATGAGCGCGTCCATGGCGGTGGCCTCGGTGTCCACGCCGGCGAGGAACGCGCGCCGCCAGCCGGTCTCCTCCGCCCCGGGCTCGCCCCGGGGGACGAGCCGGCCGTCGGCGCCGCCCCCGCCGTCACCGGTGAGGCCGAACACCTCGGTGCGCCCGGTGACCTCGCCCCAGCCCGGACTGGTCTCGCGGCGGGCGGGCACGACGATCCGGTTCTCGCCCGTGGGATCGCCGGTCTCCGGGTCAGGGACGGGTTCCGTCACGTACGAGAACATCACCTGGTTGCAGACCTGCGGCCACTCCTCCACCCCGTTGCGCTCGCCCTTGAGGTGGTGGTCGAGCCAGGCGTACGCCTCCGCCATGGGGAGGTTGACCTCGCCCCGGACGGCGGGCGGGCCGATGAGAGCGGGGCCCTCGGGCGCGGCGTGGTCGCCGATCCACAGGTTGAGCCGCTTGGGGACGTCCAGTCCGTTGAAGGTCTCCAGGGTCTGGTTGACCGCGAAGAGGCTCTCGTGCCAGGTGTTCGAGAAGAAGGTCGGCGTGCCGTTCTCGTTGGTCAGCGCGAGGTACGACTCGGGGGCGCGCTTGAGGCCCCACTCGACGACGGCGTCCAGGTTCCGGTCGGCCTGGAAGTCGGCGAGGATCGCCCGGTTGGCCTCGTCGAACTTGCTCTCGACCGGTCCCCCGGTGAGGGCGAGGAGGGCCTTCACGGCCGCGAGGTGGCGGGTGTCGTGGTCGTAGAGGCTGGTCGCCAGGTTGCCCCAGGTGCTGAGCGCGACGACGGCGGCGACCCGGTCGTCGTGGGCGGCGACGAGCTGGCTGATGCCGGAGCCGTACGACTCGCCCATGAAGCCGATGACGCTCGGGGCGAAGCGGTCGACGGCGAAGTCGACGACCGCGGAGCCGTCGGCCCAGTCGTGGGGTCCCGCGACGTCGACGAAGCCGCTGGAGGTGGAGGGCAGTCCGGGGATGCCGAGGCCGCGCGGGGTGTAGGCGAGGACGTGGTAGCCCTTGCGGGCGAGGACGAGGTACGACCAGAGGAACAGCGGCCAGCCGAAGGGGGTCCAGCCGGCGGGCACGACGACGAGCGGGTGCGGGCCCGGGGCGAGCTGCCGGAGGCTGAACGCGGAGAGCCGCACGTGCTCCGCGGCTCCCTCGCTCTCGGCCGCCCCTTCGATGCGGTGGTACGCGGGCAGGGCCAGGCCGCGCACCTCCTCGACCATCGCGGCGAGTTCGGCCGGGAGCAGTTCCGTGGCCGTGCCGGCGCCGGCCAGGTCGGTGCCGCCGCCTAGCAGGTCGGTGTCGTCGGCCGTGTCGGTGCCGTCGGGCCTGTCGGTGCCGTCGGGCCTGTCGGTGCCGTCGGGCCTGTCGCTCAGGAGCACGTGGGCCAGGGTCTGGCCGAGCCGGACGGCTCCGGGGTCCACCGTTCCGTCGGCGGCCCAGAGGCCGCGTGCGGTGATCCGGGAGGTCTCGGCCGCGGTCAGCGCCGTGGTGACGTCCGGGAAGCCGGGAAAGTGTTCGGACGAGCCGGTGGTGAAGGGGTTCTCCTTGGGCACGTGCACCCGTTCCTCTCGACTGGACTGGTGACTGTCCGCTATGGACGGTCGCAAGCCTCACCCATGGGGGACGGAGCGGCCAGAGCGCACGAACGGCGCACGTGTCACGCAACCGGTCGGGAACGACACAAGCCGCCCCGAACTCGATGTTTGGGGACGACGGGAGCGGCTCCGGTTCAGCGGGATGCGGGCGGAACCACCACGAGGAGGGCGGCGACGTCGTCGTCGAGACCACCGGCGCCGTAGTCCGTGAGGTCCTTGTGGAGGAGGGCCGGGATCGCGTCGGCCGGTTCCCGCGCCCAGCCCCGCAGACGCAGTTCCAGCGGATAGAAGGTGCCCGTCCGGTCGCGGGTCTCGCTGACGCCGTCGGTGTAGAGGAGCATCCGGTCCCCGGGCCCGAACGGCACCTCCTCGATGCGGTGGCGGGAGTCGGCGAGGCCCGCCAGGTTCACGGGCAGCGAGGGGTCGGCGAACCGCACGGGCTCGACCTCGGCGCCGCGTTGGAGCAGCGGGGCGGGATGGCCGCAGCTGAGGAGCCGGGCGATGTCCTCGCCGTCGGGGAGTTCCACGAGGACGACGGTGGCGAAGCGTTCGGCGGCGTCGGAGTCCGGGTCCCAGGCCCCGTAGCGGGCCAGGCCCTCGTCGAGCCGGTCGGCGAGGACGGCGAGGTCGGGCGCCTCGTTGACCGAGGCGCGGAAGGAGCCGAGGAGGACGGAGGCCGTCTCGACGGCGCCGAGGCCCTTGCCCTGGACGTCGCCGAGCATGATCCGTACGGCCCCCGGGACGCGTACGGCCTCGTAGAAGTCGCCGCCGATCCTGGCCTTGGCCGCGGCCGCCACGTACAGCAGACGCAGGTCGAAGCGGCCCAGGCGGGTGGGGAGCGGGCGCAGCACGACCCGCTGGACGACCTCGGCCACGGCGGTGAGTTCGCGCATGTCCTGCTCGTAGCGGGTGCGGACCCGGCTGACCCAGGCAGCGGCGGCGGTGACGCCGGAGATCACGATCAGGTTCGTGACGAGCTCGGGCGCCGCGGCGAACTCGCCCCTGATGAGGCTGAGGACCACCCGGGCCACGACGGCGAGCAGCCCGATGACGATCGTCCAGGGCACGCTCCAGGTGACGGCGGCCAGCGCGGGCGCGGCGACGAGCAGCCGGTCGAAGCGGTCCCGGTCGGGCGTCAGCAGATCGGCGACGAAGGCCACCGCCAGGAGCAGGAAGGGCAGCGCGCGACCGAGGTTGAACTCGGTGCGCGCCGGGGCGTCGGGGCGAGCCCGCTGACCGGCTGGCATTTCATGATCGTACGCATGGGCGGCCTCCGGCCCGCGGTGACGGCGGCTCCGGGCGTGTCCGCCGCCGGTCGGCGGCGCGGGGCAGGGCGAGGGCCGCGGGGACCGCGAGTGCGGCGATCAGGACGAGGGCGGGAAGGGCGGCGCCCCGGGACGGTACGAAGCCGCCGTCCGGGACGAGGGCGAGCAGCAGGGTCGCGGTGGCGACACCGAGCGCGGGGCCGATGTTCATCACGGTCTGCTGGAGGCCGCCGGCGACTCCGGCGTGGGCCTCGGGGGCGCGGTGCACGACGACCGAGGTCGCGGTGACCATCAGGGTGACGAACCCGGCGCCCAGCAGTGCGGCGCTCACCCCGACGGCGGCGGCGCCGGCCGTCGTGTCCAGCCGGGCCAGGAGGAGCACCCCGAGGGTGAGCAGGACGGCACCGGCGGTCGCGGTGCGGCGGGGGCCGAAGCGGCGCTGGAGCGGCGGGCAGAGGGGCGCGCCGAGCACCATGAGGACGGCGAGCGGGAGGACGCGCAGCGCGCAGCCGAGGGGGTCGAGGCCTTGGACGTCCTGGAGGAAGTACGTCGCCACGAAGAGCGAGCCGAAGAGGGCGGCAGAGGCGGCGAGCAGAACGGCGAGGCCGGCCACGACGGGCACGCTCCGGAGCAGCCCCGGGGGCAGCAGGGGGTGTGCGGCACGTCGCTGGTGCCGGGCGAGGACGACCCCGGTGGCGACGGCTCCCGCGACGGCGAGCAGGCCGGTGGGGGCGCCGCCGGGACGGGCGGCCTCGACGAGTCCGTGGACGAGCAGCCCGAGAGTCACGGCGAGCAGCAGGGCACCGACGGGGTCGAGCGCGGAGAGGCCGCCTGCGGCTCCGGGGCGGGTGGCGGGAGAGGTTCGGTACCTCGCGGCCGGTGCGCCCGACCGGCTCCGCTCGGGCGGTGGGTTCGTCGCGTACGAACGGCTCGGCTCGTGGGAGGGGTTCTGCTCGTGGGAGCGGTTCCCCGCGTACGACCGGCTGGGCTCGGGGGACGGGTTCTGCTCGTCGGAGGAGTTCGCCGCGTACGACCGGCTCGGCTCGGTCGGGCGCTCCCGGGTGGCGAGCGCGAGCAGGCCGATGGCGAGCGTCGGGGGTACGCCGAGGAGGAAGACCGAGCGCCAGCCGTACGCGGAGACCAGGGCGCCGCCGATGAGCGGGCCGGCCGCGGCGGCGAGGCCGATGGCCGCGGTGCGCACGGCGATCGGGGTGCCGAGCCGATCCGGCGGATAGGCGGTCCGGAGCATGCCGAGCGTGGCGGGCTGGAGGAGGGCGCCGCAGACGCCCTGGAGCACCCGGAGCGCGATCACGGTGCCGATGCCGGGCGCCAGGGCGATTCCGGTGGAGGCGGTGGCGAAGCCGAGGGCGCCGAGGGCGAAGACCCGGCGGTGGCCGTAGCGGTCGCCGAGCCGTCCGGCGAAGACCAGGAGGCTCGCGACGGCGACGAGGTATCCGGTGCTGGTCCACTGCACCTGGCCGATGTCCGCGTGCAGGTCGCGCTGGAGGGCGGGTTGGGCCACGGTGAGGACGGTGCCGTCGAGGGCGACGACCGCGGCGCCGACGACGCTGCACGCGAGGACCGGGGCGCGGCGCGCGCTCACGCGGCCCGCCCCGCGGGACCGAGGTGCGCGTCGAGGGCGGCCGCGAGGAACGGGGCGGGGTCGTCGCCTCCGGTCGCGAGCCGGAGGCTGCCCCAGTGCCAGAGCTGGGCGATGCCGTGGAGGTTGGCCCAGAGCGCGCCTGCGAGGACGGCGGGGTCGGCGGCGTCGGGGCGGACGCCGGCGACGAGTTCGGTGTGCCGGGCGAAGAGCGGCAGGCTCGTCTCCCGCAGTCCGAGACTGCCGCTCTCCAGCAGGTCGTGCCGGAACATCAGCTCGTACATGCCGCGTCGGGTGCCGGCGTAGTCGAGGTAGACACCGGCGAGGAGCGCGATCCGTTCGCGCGGCGGTGCGGTCTCCCGGTCCTCGGCGGCGACGCGGGCGGCCAGCTCGGTGAAGCCCTGGCGGGCGATGGCCGACAGGAGTTCGAGATGGGTGGGGAAGTGACGGCGGGGGGCGCCGTGGGAGACGCCGGCGCGGCGGGCGATCTCGCGCAGCGAGAGGGCCTGGGCGCCTTCGGCGTTCACGAGCTCGACGCCGACGCGGACGAGCCGCTCGCGCAGCCCGCCGTCGCTCCGCTCGTCGGCCCTGTCCCCCGGCACCTGGTGATCTTCGGTTTCCTCATGCATAGACACTGTCTACCAAGATCGAGTAGACACTGTCTACTCGATCTCGCGCCCCGGTCCGCTACACTGAGGGGCAGCGAAGGGGAGTAGCCCTGCAAATCGGTCGTCGACATACTGGAACCCCCGGGTTCCCGGTGACCGGGTCCGCGTTCGGCGCGGACGGGCGAGACCTTCGGCCAGGCATCAACCGCGTCCGCGCTTCCGTGGGCGTGGTCCGTCATGCCGGGCCGAGTGGTCCTCCCGTCGCCCACCGCGGTGCCGTACCGGGTCCACAGGCCCGGACCGAGCAGAGAGCCCCGGTATGCACCTCGACCCCTTGGCGATCCTCACCGCCTTCGGGCTGATCTTCCTCGCCGAGCTTCCCGACAAGACGATGTTCGCGTCCCTCGCCATGGGCACGCGGATGCGTCCCCTCTACGTCTGGATCGGCACCTCGACCGCCTTCCTCGCACATGTCGCCATCGCGGTCGGCGCAGGCAGCCTGCTCGGGCTGCTCCCGGGCTGGTCCGTGAAGCTCGTCTCCGCCCTGCTGTTCGGTTTCGGCGCCTTCATGCTGCTGCGCGGCGGAGGCGACGACGACGGGGCCGACGAGGGCGGCAAGACCGTCACCGGCTTCCTGCCCGTCTTCTCGACGGCCTTCATGGCCGTCTTCATCAGCGAGTGGGGCGACCTCACCCAGATCACCACCGCCAACCTGGCCGCCACGAACGGCACCTGGTCGACGGCGATCGGCTCCCTCGCCGCCCTGATGAGCGTCTCCGCGCTCGCCCTGGTCGCGGGCCGCTTCATCGCGAAGCGCGTGCCGCTCAAGACCGTGCAGCGCATCGGCGGCATCTGCATGGCGGGCCTCGCCATCTGGTCCCTGACCGAGGTCTTCACCGGCTGAGGGCGGTCACCCGACCGCACGGCGAGCGCCCCCACCCCGCCCGGGTGGGGGCGTTCGCCGTTCACGCTCCCGCCGACACACGCGCCGGGCACGCCACGCCCCTTGATGAAGCAATGAATCACTGCTTCACTCCTTCCATGCCCTACCGCCGCACCCCCGCCGTCCAGGCCCGACTCGACGCCCAGCGCGCCTCCGTCGTGGACGCGGCCCGGGCCCTGCTCTCCGAGCAGGGATACGCGGGATGCACGGTGGCGGCCGTCGCTGCCCGCGCCGGAATCGCCACGGGCAGCGTGTACCGCCACTTCCCCGGCAAGACGGAGCTCTCCGTGGAGCTCTTCCGGACCGTGGTGAGCCGGGAGGTCGCGGCCGTCTCCGAGGCGGCGGGACATCCCGGGCACCGTTCCGCCGCCGAGCGGGTGGTCGCCGTCATCGAGACCTTCGCCCTGCGGGCCCTCAAGTCGCCGCGCCTCGCCTACGCGCTGCTCGCCGAGCCGGTCGACCCGGCCGTGGACGCCGAGCGGCTGGTCTTCCGGCGGGCCTTCCGCGACGTGTTCGCCGCACGCGTCGAGGAGGGCGTCCGCTCCGGCGAACTGCCGCCCCAGGACCCGGTCCTGACCGCCTCCGCACTGGTCGGCGCGGGCGCGGAGGCGCTCATCGGCCCGCTGGCGGAGGGGTCCGTCGGGCCCGGCACCGTACCCGCACTCGTCACCTTCACCCTGCGAGCACTGGGAGTCCCCGATGCCGACCACGCATGAGGTCACCAACCAGGTACCGCCCCTGACCGGCTACGACGTCTCCGCCGACCCCGCGCTCCTGGAGTCGCTGCGCCGGGAGGGCGCGGGCTGGGCCGAGGCCGAGGTCCGCGAGCTCGGCGCGCGGGCCGGCGGCGCACAGGCCCAGGACTGGGGCCGCCTCGCCGAACGCCACTCCCCCGTGCTGCACACCCACGACCGGCACGGCCACCGGATCGACGAGGTCGAGTTCCACCCGCACTGGCACGACCTGATGGACGTGGCCGTCCGGCACGGGCTGCACGGCGCGCCCTGGCGTGACGAGCGGCCGGGCGCGCACGTCGCCCGCGCGGCGAAGGTGTTCGTCTGGGGGCAGGCCGACGCGGGGCACCTGTGCCCGGTCTCCATGACGTACGCGGCGGTTCCGGCGCTGCGCGCCCAGCCGGAACTGGCCGAGGTGTACGAGCCTCTGCTGACCTGCTCGTCGTACGACTTCGGCCTCCGGGTGCCGACGGAGAAGCGCGGGATCATCGCCGGGATGTCGATGACCGAGAAGCAGGGCGGCTCGGACGTCCGGGCGAACACGACCCGGGCCGTACCGACGGGCGAGCCCGGCCTGTACGCGCTGACCGGCCACAAGTGGTTCACCTCGGCGCCGATGTCCGATGTCTTCCTCACGCTCGCACAGGCGCCGGGCGGCATCTCCTGCTTCCTGGTGCCCCGTGTCCTGCCGGACGGCAGCCGCAACGCGATCCGCCTCCAGCGGCTCAAGGACAAGCTGGGCAACCGCTCCAACGCCTCCTCCGAGATCGAGTACGAGGGCGCCCTCGGCCGGCTCGTCGGCGAGGAGGGGCGCGGGGTGGCCACCATCATCCGGATGGTGAACATGACGCGGCTCGACTGCGCCATCAGCTCGGCGTCCGGGATGCGCCTCGGACTCGTCCAGGCGGTGCACCACGCCACGCACCGCGACGCGTTCGGCGCACGGCTCGTCGACCAGCCGCTGATGCGGAACGTGCTGGCCGACCTCGCGGTGGAGGCCGAGGCGGCCACGCTCGCGGCGCTGCGCCTGGCCGGCGCCGTCGACCGGGCCACCCGCGGCGACGCGCAGGAGGAGCAGCTGCGGCGGCTCGGGCTCGCCGTCACCAAGTACTGGGTGTGCAAGCGTGCGCCCGCGCACGCCGCCGAGGCCCTCGAATGCCTGGGCGGCAACGGCTACGTGGAGGACTCGGGACTTCCCCGGCTCTACCGGGAGTCCCCTCTGCCGTCGATCTGGGAGGGATCGGGGAACGTCGCCGCGCTCGATGTGCTGCGGGCGATGGCCCGTCAGCCCCAGGCCGTGGAGGCGTTCTTCGCGGAGGTCGAGCTGGGCGCGGGGGCCGACCGGCGTCTGGACGCGGCCGTCGCGGGCCTCCGCAAGGACCTCGCCGGGCTCGGCGACCCGGACGCGGCGGCGTACGGGGCACGGCGTCTCGTCGAGCGCCTGGCCCTGGTGCTGCAGGGCTCGCTGCTCGTGCGGCACGGGAATCCGGCGGTGGCGGACGCGTTCTGCGCGTCGCGGCTCGACGGCGACCGGGGCCTCGCGTTCGGCACGCTGCCCGCGGGGGTGGACACGGCGGCGATCATCGCGCGGAGCGGTCCTGACGCGGTGAGCGTGGCCTAGGGGGGCCGCGGGCGGGCTTTCCCGGTCGGGCCCGGACTTCGGCGGCCGGGCCCCCGGCTTCCCGGCCGCGCCCCGGGCTTGCCCGTTCGGGCCCCGGACTTCGGCGGCCGGGCCCCGGGTCTCACGGCCCGGCCCGCGGAGCCTCCGGGAAAACCCCTGGTCCCGGTGCGCGGCCCTCGATACGATCATCGTGATGACGACCTACGCTGCTATCAGATCGGGGGTCCCGTCCGCGCAAGGTGAGTGCTGATGCTCACTCATACCGCGGACGACGACAACCGCCTTTCCCTCTGGCTGCGCGTGCGCGAGTTCGCCGTGCCGCCCTCCATGATCGAGACCGCCGGACTCCGGCGCACCGCCGGTGACTGGGCGGGCGCCTGCGCCGCCGCCGGCATCGACGTCGATCTCGACCTCCGCTCCGCCGCCCGTTCCTACGGGCGGGAACTCGCCGCCCTGGTCAGAGCGGATCTCCGGGGACTCGCCCCCGACCTGCTGCGCTGGCACATGCCGCGGATCTCCCCCGACGGAGTCCTGCGCCCGGGACTCACCGTCCCCCTGGCACGCTACTCGGTCTCGACCGGCGTCTCGACGGGCGCCGCAGGACGCGGCGCCGCGGCACGCGACGACGTGGCACGCGACGACGTGGCACGCGATAACGAGGGGGACCTCGTCTCCCGCACGGTGTACCTCGTGGTGCGGACCGCTCCCGCGTGGGCGGACGCCGGGCAGCGGATGAGCCTCGCGCTGTGGGACGAATCCCGTTCCATGGACGGCGAGCGCCGCCATCCGCATCCGCGCCCGAGCCGGCGCTATCGCCTGGACCTGCACCGCCACCTCTGGGACGCGCGGCGCAGCGGCGAACTGCGGGCCCGTTCCGGGGCCGACGCGGAGCCGTGCGCCGGTCCGCCGCCGGGACCGTGCGCCGACCCGGCGTGGCCGGACCAGGAGGCACCCCGCCGCGCCGTCGACCGCTGGGCGGCGGAGGCCGTCATCCTGCTCGGGGCCGAAGGGCTGGACTCCGGGCGCGTCCGCGTACGGCTCGGGGGCCGGCGGCAGCTGGTCCTCGACGTGCCGACGGGCGGCGGGCCGGTGTCGGCGGTTCCCGTGATGCCGCCGTCGGCGACGCGGGCACTGCCCACGCTCCCCGACGCCGCGACCTGGGTGCCGCCCGATCTGGAACTGCTGCGCGCGGGTCTGATCGACCCCGGTCGGCTGCATCCCCTGGTCGCCTCGGCGCTCGTACCCGACCACCGGCCCACCGGGCCCGCCACGGTCGGGGATCAGCCGGGCGGGCCGCGTCCGGTGGACTGCCGCGGGAACCGGCACCGGATCGGCCTGTCCGACGGCGTCCTCGCCCCGCTCGACCACACCCCCGCCGAGATCCGGCGGGAGGAGCTCCTGGTCGCGTTGGGCGGGCCTCCCCTCCCCTGTCTCCAGGCCATCGACGACGCCCACCGCCGTCCGGACTGTCTCGAGGGTGTCCGCGAGCGCCTGGACCACGGCGACACCGCCGGGGCGCTGGCCGTCGTCGAGGGCCTGCTCGGCCCCGGCGCCGCGCTGCGCAACGGCGCGCTGCGCGACGCCCTGGAGTCGGCCGCCCGGCGGCGCATCGCGTACGGGCTCTACCGGGCGGACCTCTACGGCCCGGGACCGGGACGCGTGCTGCCCGCGAGGGACCTCCCCAGGGGCCGTCGCGCCCGCTCCCGCCACAGCAACACCCGCTGACCCCAGCGGTACCCGCCCACACACCGGTACCGCGAGCATCCCTCATCCCGCTCGTGCCGGCGGTCGCGCCGGTACCGGCGCACTGACGACGAACCCACAGGTGATCACTCATGCCCTTGCGCTCCCCCTCCTCCGCCCAGCTCGACGTCGCCGACGAACTCCTCGCCCTGCTGCGCGACTCCACGACCGAGCCGCGCCCCGACGACCAGCTGGAGGCCCTGACCCTCGCGGTCGCCGCCGACCTGCCCGTACTCCTCTGGGGCGAGCCGGGCATCGGCAAGACGGCCGCGCTGACCCAGCTCGCCGAATCCCTGGACCTCCCGCTGACGACGGTGATCGCCAGCGTGCACGAGCCGTCCGACTTCTCGGGGCTCCCGGTGATCGGCGACAACCCCGCCGAGCAGGGCGTCCCCATGGCTCCGCCGGACTGGGCGGTACGGCTCGTCAGGGCCGGCCGCGGGCTGCTGTTCCTCGACGAGCTGTCCACGGCCCCGCCGGCGGTACAGGCGGCTCTGCTCCGGCTCGTCCTGGAACGGCGGGTCGGTGCCCTGCGACTGCCCTCCGGAGTGCGGATCGTGGCCGCCGCCAACCCGCGGGCCTCGGCCGCCGACGGCTGGGAGCTGAGTCCGCCGCTGGCCAACCGCTTCGTGCACCTCCAGTGGACCCACGACCACGATGTCGTCGTCCGCGGCCTCGGCGGCACCTGGCCGCGGGCGACACTCCCCCGGCTCGACCCGGACCTCCTGCCGCACGCCGTGGACTACGCCCGTCGCGCCGTGTGCGGCCTCCTCGCCACCCGCCCCACGCTCGTGCACCGGCTCCCCAGCGGGGAGACCCGGCGGGGCGGTGCCTGGCCCTCGCCCCGCAGCTGGGAGATGAGCCTGCACCTCATCGCCTTCGCCACCGCCGCCGGATCCTCCCGCGAGGTGATCTCGCTCCTGGTCAGGGGCACGGTGGGGGACGGCCCGGGGCTCGAACTCCTCGCGAGTCTGGACCGGATGGACCTGCCGGACCCCGAGACGCTGCTCGCCGACCCGGCCGGCGCGGAGCTGCCGGAGCGGGGTGACCTGCGCCAGGCCGCGCTCGACGGTGTCGTGGCGGCGGTCGGGGCGCGCCCCGAGAAGGCCCGCTGGGACGCTGCCTGGGCCCTGCTCGCGAGGGCGGCGGAGACCGGCGCGCCGGATCTGGTCGTCGTACCCGCGACCACGCTCGCCGCACTCCGCCGTACGGAGTGGGACGTGCCGCCCGCCATCGAACGGCTCGCGGGCGCGGTCTCGATGTCCCGGCGCGCGGACGAGGCGGCGAGCCTGGTCGCGAGCGGCGCGGCCTCCGCCGCGGGGGCACGATGAGCACGGCCACGGGCACGGGCGCCGATGCGGGCACGGGCGCCGTCCCGGATGCGAGCACTGGCACTGGCACTGGCACTGGCACGGACGAGGGTGCGGGCACGGACACGGGCGCAGGCACGGGCGCGCGTGCGAGCGCGGGTGCGGGGGCGGGAGCCGACCCGGGCCCCGGTCCGGGGAGCGCGCTCGACCTCGACAAGCTCTTCGCCGCCCGCCTGTACGCCGTCCGGGCCCGGCCCTATCTGGCGACCGCGCTCTTCGCCCTGCACGTCGTCGAGTCCCGGCAGGTGCCGACGATGGCGGTCGACCGGCACTGGCGCTGCTACGTCTCGCCGGTCTTCGTGAACCGGACACCGGTCGAGGAACTCGCCGGGGTGTGGGTCCACGAGGTGTCGCACCTCCTGCGCGACCACCACGGGCGCGGTGACCGGGTGGCCCGGGAGCGCGGTCTGGCCGGCCCGGGCGCCAGGCTGCTGATGAACATCGCGGCGGACTGCGAGATCAACGACGACGTGTTCGGGGACGGCCTCGTCATGCCCGAGGGAGCGGTCACCCCGGGCTCCCTCGGGCTCGCCTCCGGCGAGTTGATGGAGGACTACCTGCGCCGGATCGGCCTCGGCTCCGGCATGCAGCACCTCGCCTGGCTCGACTGCGGCAGCGGTGCCGACGGTCTGGAACGGGAGTGGGATCTGGGGCCCGAGGGCGCGGACGGCCTCAGCGGGCAGCAGCAGGACGCCGTCCGCTTTCGGGTGGCGCAGGCCGTGAAGGGCCGCCCGGGGAACGCTCCGGCGGGGTGGAAGCGCTGGGCCGAGGAGGTCTTCCACCCGCCGCAGCCGTGGCGGGACCTCCTGGGGGCGGCGGTCCGTTCGGCGGCCTCCGCCTCCGGCGCGGGTGAGGACTACTCGTACGGCCGGCCGTCGCGGCGCTCGGCGGGGCTGCCGGGTGCCGTGCTGCCGAGTCTCCGGCGCAGGCCGCCCCGGGTGTCGGTGATCGTGGACACGTCCGGGTCGGTGAGCGACGCGGAGCTGGGCGGCGCGCTCCTGGAAGTGGCGGCGATCTCCCGGGCCGTGGGCGGGCGTCGCGACCTGGTGACCGTGATGTCGTGCGACGCGGCGGCCCGCACCGTGCATCCGCTGTGCCGTGCCGAGGGCATCCCCTTGGTGGGCGGCGGCGGGACGGACCTCCGTACGGGCTTCTCCCGGGCGCTGCGGACGGCGCCCCGGCCCGACGTCGTCGTGGTCCTGACGGACGGCCAGACGCCCTGGCCGTCCGAGCGTCCGGCGTGCCGGACGGTGGTGGGGCTGTTCCGCCGTGACGGGTCGCGCGGCCGTTCGTGGAGGGAGAACGATCCCGACTACGAGCCGGACACGCCGCCCGACTGGGCGCGCGTGGTGACGATCGGTTAGCCGGTCGTCCCGGCGAGGGGACGGTCGTCCAGGAAATCGGCCCGGCGACCTCACGACCGACGACCGTTCGGATGCGATCTGGTGCGGTCGGGTGGGGCGGGTGTGCGCCGGGACGGTGCCCGGTGCCGCCCGGGATGGCAGCCTGGTGGAGCACGTACCCCATGGCCACGGCCGATCGACGTCGGCCGGAACGACAGGGAGTCACGTTGGGCGGCGAGGCGATCCATGACGAACTGGACGAACGGGCGGCCGAGGTGGCGGATCAGGTGGTGGCCTGGCGGCACCACCTGCACCGGTTTCCGGAGCTGTCCAACCGCGAGGTGAACACCGCCGGCCTGGTGGCGGACCACCTGCGCTCGCTCGGCCTCGACGAGGTCCGTACCGGGATCGCCGGGCACGGGGTGGTGGGCGTGCTGCGCGGCGGGGTCGCGGGCGAGCGGGTCGTGGCGCTGCGGGCGGACATGGACGCGCTGCCGGTCCAGGACCTGTGCGGGGCGGACTTCGCCTCCGAGGTGGTCGACGGCGCGTACCCGGGCGGCCCCTTCCCCGTCTCGCACGCCTGTGGGCACGACTGCCACACGGCGGCGCTGCTCGGCGCGGCGACGGTCCTCGCGGGAGTGCGGGACCGGCTGCCGGGCACCGTGCTCTTCGTCTTCCAGCCCGCCGAGGAGGGCCCGCCGGTCACGGAGGAGGGCGGGGCGCGGGCGATGGTCGAGGCGGGCGCGTTCGCCGACCCGGTGCCGACGATGGCGTTCGGGCTGCATGTGACTCCGCATCCGAAGGGGTACGTGGGCTACCGGATCGGCAATCAGTACGGTGCCTCCGCCCTCGTCCGCATCGTCGTCACCGGGAAGCAGACCCACGGTTCCACCCCGTGGGAGGGCGTCGATCCGATGCCCGCGGTGGGGGCGGTCCTGACGGGCATCGGCCAGCTGTACCGGCAGGTGTCGGCGTTCGACCCGGTCACGGTCTCCATCGGGCACATCGAGGACGTCGGCCGCTTCAACATCGTCGGGCAGACGGTGACGCTGTGGGGCACGGTCCGGTGCGCGGTGGAGTCCGACATGGCGCGGGTCGAGCAGCGCCTCACGGTGCTCGCGGAGCACTCGGCGGCGGCGTTCGGGGCGACGGCCACGGTGGAGTACCTGCAGCACGTACCGCCCGTGCACAACAGCGCGCCCTGGGTGGAGGCGGGCCTTCCGACCTTCCGCCATGTGGTGGGCGGGGAGCGCGTGCTGGAGGCGGGCGCGACGCTCGGGTACGACGACGTCTCCGAGCTCGTGAGCCGCTTCGGCGGCCTGTACGTGATGCTCGGCGTCCAGGACGCCCTTCTGGACGGGTCCGGGCGGCCGGTTCCGGAGCCCGGCGGGCGCGGTCTGGTGACCAACCACAACCCCGGCTTCTACGCGGACGACGACACGCTCGTCACCGCTGTCCGGCTGCACGCGCACGTGGCGTACGACCATCTGACGGGCGCGCTCGTCCCCCGCGGCGGGGACTGAACGGTCGGGATCAGGCCTCCCGTACCCGTACGGTGCCGACCGCCGCCACGAACTCCCTTATCAGGGCGGATTCGGCGGCGGTGGGCCAGACCAGGCCGTACTCGAGGGGCGGCGCGTCCCGCAGGGGGACGTAGGCGATGCCGGGTCTCGGGTGGTAGCGGGCGCCCTGGGCCGCGCCCGGGGTGACGCCCCGGCCCGCCGTCACATGGGAGAGGACCTCCTGCCAGGTGGCCGCGACCGGGCCCCGCGGGACGGCCGCTCCGGACGGGGTGTGCCGGGGGTAGTGGTGGTCGAGCCAGTGGCGCGGGTGGGCACCACCGGGGGTGATCAGCGGCAGCCCGGCCAGGTCCTCCAGACCGAGGGACGGGCGTCCGGCGAGCGGGTGGGCCGCGGGCAGCAGCAGGACCCGGTCGTCGCGGACGACCACGGGACCGGTGGTCAGTTCCGGTTCGCGCACGGGGAAGGCGGCGAACTGGATGTCGAGCTCGCCGTCCTGGAGGGGCCGGACTCCGCCGTCGAGGGGCACCTCGCGGACGGTGATCTCGCAGCCGGGACGGCGGCCGACGAGGGCGTCGGCCGCCGCCGTGAGCAGCTCGGCGTCCCAGGGGGTACCGAAGCCGGCCCGCAGTCGCCCGTGGACGCCGCGGCCGGCCCCGGTGGCGCGCTCCATGGCGGTGCGCAGCTGCTGGTAGGCGGGCAGGAGGTCCTCGTACAGGCGCAGACCGACCGGGGTGAGGACGACGCTGCGGCTGGTGCGGGCGAAGAGCGGGGTGCCGACGCGGCGCTCCAGCTTCTTCACGGTCTGGCTGACGCGGCCGGTGGAGACGCCGAGGCGCTCGCCGGTGCGTCCGAAGTGGAGCTCCTGGGCGAGCGTGAGGAACGTTTCCAGTTCGTACCGTTCGAGCACCGGGCCTCCGTCTTCTCCGCCGCCTGATCGTTCGTTTCCGCCACCTGATCGTTGAGTCTGGCTCAACGCCGGTTTCATGATGACAGCTTGTTCCGCCTGGGCGGCGGCGGGGAGCCTGGAGGCATTCCCTCCCCTGTACGGAAGAGACTCCGTGGACCCTCGCACCACCGACCCGTCCCCCTCCGTCGCGTCCGCGCGGCCCGTGAAGGTGGACGTCCCGCTCTTCGCCTTCGCCGGCGCCGTCACCGTCGCCAACATCTACTTCCCGCAGCCGCTCCTCGCCGCTGTCGCCCGGGGCCTCGACGTCACGGAGCGGACGGCGGGACTCGTCGCCACGGCCGCGCAGATCGGGTACGCGCTCGGCATCCTGCTGCTCGTCCCGTTGGCCGACACGGCGCGGCTCCGACGCCTGACCTCGGTGCTGCTCGCCCTCACGACGGCCGCGCTGCTCGTCGCGGCGGCGTCGCCCGGCGTGGTCACGCTGGCGCTCGCGACGCTCGCGCTGTCCACGACGACGGTCCTCCCGCAGATCCTCACCCCGGTGGCGGCCGTGCTGGCGGGCCCCGGGCGGCGGGGCAGGACCGTGGGGCTCGTGGGTCTCGGGCTCACGCTGGGCTCGACCCTCTCCCGCACGGTCTCGGGCGCCGTCACCGAGGCGAGCGGCAGCTGGCGGGCGGCCTACCTCGTGGCCGCCGTGGCGACGGCGGCCCTGCTCTGCGTCTTGCCGCGCAGACTGCCCGAGCGGCTGGGCGCACGCGGCCGCACCTCGTACGCCGGGCTCCTCGCCGGGCTGCCCGGGCTCCTGGCGTCCCATCGCGCACTGCGGGTCTCGGCCGCGCTCGGGGCCTGCGTCTTCGCCGCGTTCAGCGTCTTCTGGGCGGTGCTCGCCTTCCACCTGGCGGCGCCGCCGCTGGGGTACGGGCCGGGCGCGGCAGGACTCTTCGGGGTGCTGACCCTGCCGGCCGCGCTGCTCTCGGCGACGGCGGGGCCGCTCACCGACCGGTACGGGGCGGGTCCGGTGGGCGCCGCGGGCCTGGGGCTGGCGGGGCTCGGGCTCGGTGTGGCCGCCCTGCTCCCGTACTCCCCCGTGGGCCTGGTCGTCGGGGCGAACCTGCTGGTGGCGGGAGTCAGCTCCGGCCAGGTGGCCAACCAGGCGAGGATCTTCGGGATCGGCCGGGAGGTGGCCGCGCGGGTGAACACGGTCTTCATGCTCGCCACCTTCGGCGGCGGGGCGCTCGGCTCCTTCGCCGGGTCCTGGCTGTACGCGGAGCACGGCTGGTCCGCCGCGCTGCTCGCCGCCGGGGTGTTCCTCGCCGCCGGAGGGATCGTGGTGGCGCGTTCCGGACAGCCGGTCCCGAGTTGCGTCCCGGACGGCACACGGGACGCTGGGGGTATCCGCCCGCGCATCCCGCAGGGAGAGTCATGAAGCTGGACCTCATCGCCCTGGCCGACGAGCACATGGCCGCGGCCCGCACCGCGCCGCACGGGCGCAGCGCCCACCTGATCATGCACGACGGGGTGCTCCGGCAGTCCGTCATCGCCCTGACGGCGGGCACGTCCCTGGACGAGCACAACGCGCCGCCGGCGGCGAGCCTCCAGGTGCTGCGGGGCCGGGTGAACCTGACGATGGCGGGCCGGGCGGAGGAGCTGTCGACGGGCACGCTGCGGATGCTCAGGGAACGGCACGGGATCACCGCCCTGGACGACGCGGTGGTCCTCCTGACGGCGGTGAACGACTGACGGCGGTCAACGACTGACCGGCGCGACGGCTCCCCGGCGGTGAACCGGCGACGGGGGGCGGTCGCAGGCGCACGGGACCGCCCTCGCCTCACTCGATCGCGTCGAGGTCCTCCGCGTAGTGCTCGATGGCCTTGCGGTACGTCCGTACGGACGGGTCGTCGCTGGTGGCGGCGAGCAGGCGGAGCAGCAGCCGGGTCGACTCGTGGTGCCGGCCGGTGTTGTAGAGGGCCATCGCGAGGAAGGTCCGCAGGGAGCCCTCCTCCGGAAACTCCTCCACCGCACCGCTCAGGAGGGCCACGGAGTCGTCGTAGCGGCCGAGGACGCGATAGGTGCTGCCGAGGCCGAGGAGCGCCCCGCGCCGGTCCTCGGGGGTGAGCCCGGGGCCCGCGCCGCCGCCCGCGAGGGCGCGTTCGTAGTACGGCACGGCCTCCTTCTCCAGACCGAGGACGTCGTGCGCCCAGGCCGTCTGGTAAGCGACCTCCGCGTCCTCCGGATGCCGCGCGGCGAGGGCGACGAGCCGCTCACGGGCCTCTTCCCGGTGTCCCTGTCCCCGCAGTGCGACCGCCTCGGCCAGCCGGACGTCCCTGTCCTCGTCGTGTTCCATGGCCCCATCCTCGCAGCTCGCGTCGGGCGTCCCCGCGGCGGCTGCCAGGTGACGGGCCGCCATACCGGAGTGGCCGGATTGTGGCGTCCTCGCCCATGGAGAAGGGCTCCTGATCGCCCATAGCCTCCCGGCCGACCCTCCGTCAGGAACGAGCCGCCCGGGAGATCCCATGCGTTCACCCCGTCCCACCCGTCGCCGCGGGCCACGCCGCTTCGCGGCGCTGCTGCTGTCCGTCGCCGCGACCCTGTTCCCCACCGCGTCCCCCGCGGGTGCCGCCGCTCCCCCGCCCGTGCCCGGCACGCTCCAGGGGTACGACATCGGCTCCGTGTTCAGCGCCGGGGTGTCGTCCGGCGGATACATGGCCACCCAGCTGCACGTCGCGTACTCGGGTACGTTCGAGGGCTCGGCGGCGTTCGCGTCGGGGCCGTACGACTGCGCGCGCGGCCAGCTCGCCACGGCGCTCAACGCCTGCATGGACACCACGCAGAACCTCCAGCTCGCCACCCTGGAACAGACCACCCGCGACCGGTCGGCGCAGGGCCAGGTCGACCCGGTGGGCAACCTGGCCGGCGACCCGGTGTACGTGTTCAGCGGCTCGGGCGACAGCACGGTGAAGCGACCGGTGGCGGACGCGCTGGCCGACTACTACGGCCGGTTCGGCGCCCGGGTCCGGTACGACCGGTCGACGGCCGCCGGGCACGCCTGGATCACTCCGCTCGGCCCCAACTCCTGCACGGTGACGCAGACCCCGTTCCTGAACAACTGCGGGATCGACGCGGAGGGGGCGCTGCTCGGCCACCTCTTCGGCTCGGTCGCGGCGCCCGGTTCCGGAACCGGCGGATCGCTGATCCGCTTCGACCAGAACGCGTACGCGCCGGGCGGCTCGGCGGCGGCCCTCTCGATGGGCTCGGAGGGCTTCGCGTACGTCCCGGCGTCGTGTGCGCAGGGGGCCCGCTGCAAGCTGCTCGTGGCGCTGCACGGCTGCAAGCAGGGGTACGCGTACCAGGGCTTCGGTACGCGCTTCGTCGAGAACGCGTATCTCAACGAGTACGCCGACACCAACGACATGATCGTGCTGTATCCGCAGGCGGCACCGACCTCGACGCTGGAGAACCCGAACGGCTGCTGGAACTGGTGGGGCTACCTCGGTGACGCGTCCTACGCCCGGCACGGCGGGAAGCAGATCGAGGCGATCATGGGCATGGTGCGGGCGCTGCGCGGCACCGGCACGCCCCCGCCCACGGGCGACCGGACGGTCCTGTCGAGCACGGACTCCGAGGACGGGTACGTGAAGGCGGCGGCGGACGGTTCGGGCGCGGCGGTCGGCACCCTGGAGGACGCGTACGGTCTCGCCCTGGGGCGGGGCACCGACGGCAGGGTGAACCGGTCGGTGGTCTCCTTCGACACCTCCCGGATCCCGGCCGGCAAAGAGGTCAGCCGTGCCTGGCTGACCGTCACCAGGTCGAGCGGTTCGGGCGATCCGTGGGCCTCACCCGCGGGCAACCGGCTGCAGGTGGACCTGCGCACGGGGTGCTTCGGCGGCTGCGCGGTCGAACCGGCGGACTGGTCGGCCGCGGCGACGGTGGCGGGGGCGGCGCGCGTCGAGGCGTTCACCTCGGGGAGCGCGGTGTCGACGGACCTGTCGGCGGAGGCGCTCGCGGCGCTGAACCGGGGCGGGGTCACGCAGTTCCGGCTCGGGTTCGCGTCGGCGCCGACCGGCACCGCGTACCTCTTCGTGAACCAGGCGACGCCGGTGACGCTGACGGTCGAGTACCGGTAGGACGGCGGGTGGCGGGGACGGGCGGTGGGCGGCGGGGCAGTCGATGTGGGCCCGGTTGGAGCGAGTCCGGCCGGGGCGGGTTCGGCCGGAGCGGGTCCGGCCGGGGCGGCTCCAGTCCGGTCCGGTCCTGTCCGGTCCAACCAGGCCGGTCACAGCGTCGGGCGGAGGGCGGACCCGGCGGTGCCGGCGCGGGGGGCCGCGGCGCCGGAGGCGAAAGCGCTGCCCCGGCGCCACTCGGACCAGCTGAGGTTCCAGTCGCCGAAGCCGTTGTCGAACGGAGTCATGGGCTCGCCGTACCCGTTGACCACGCGGACGAGATCGCCCTCGCGCACCGTGGAGAAGAACCAGGCGGCGTCCTCGGTGCTCATGCCGGTGCAGCCGTGGCTCACGTTCTCGCTGCCCTGCGCGTCGAGCGACCAGGGCGCGGCGTGCAGGTACTCGCCGCTCCAGGTCACCCGGGTGGCCCAGCGGACCTTCAGGTCGAAGTAGTCGCCGCTGCCGCGGGTGATGCCGATGGAGTCGCCGCGCATCCGGACGAGCGGCTCCTTGCCGAGCACGACCTTGGTACCGCCCCTGGTCCGGTAGCCGGCCTTGCCGGTGGTGACCGGGAAGGTGCGGATCGGTTCGTCGTCGCGGAACACGGTCGTCGTGAGCGCGGCGACGTCCGTGATGGCTTCGATCCGGGCCCCGGTCGTGAAGGTGACGGGTCGTGAGCGGCCGCCGTACAGACCGCCGATGACCTTGGTCCCGTCGAGGCCGCTGCGCACCCGGACGGTGGTGCGGGCCGGCCAGTACGCGCGGGGCCGGTAGTGGAGCGTGTCGGAGTCGACCCAGTACCAGGCCCCCTCGACATGGGGTTCGGTCCGGACGAGGAGGGCGCGTTCGACGACTCGGCGGGCCTGGGGTTCGTCCGCCGGTACGGGGTGGCTGAGTTCGGCGGTGACCGGCTGGCCCACGCCGTACGTACCGCCGCCGTCGGGGCCGAAGGCGACGGTCAGCCGTTCCCCTGCGGGGGCGGCCACCGTACGGAAGTCCAGGCGGGCGAGGCGGCGGTCCGGGCCGCTGGCCCCGGGGCGCTCGACGACGAGACGGGCCTCGTACCGGACGCCCGCGGGGAGCGGCGCGGCGCTGGTCCAGCGGGTGCCGTCGACGCTCGGCGCCCCTGCGACGCGGCGGCCCCGCTGATCGGTGACGGTGACGTCGGCGAGTACGCCGGGGGTGCGCAGGGCGAGTTCGACGGGTCCGGAGACCTCGTCCCCGAGGGTGAAGGCCTCTCCCGTCAGAACACGTCCGCCCCGGAGCTCGACGGTGTGGCGGGGTGCGGAGCAGAGGCCTCCGGCGGCCGAGCAGCCGTCCACCATGACGAGGGCCGTGGGCTCCGGGACCGAGAAGGAGCTCCTGTCGTGATCGGCCGGCGACTGGGCCGCCGTGCTGACGAGAACGGCTCCGACGGCCAGGGAGAGTGCTCCCCACCCCCGTACATGTCGGTGTGACGACGCGTCCGACACGCCCTCCCCTTTCCGGCGACGACCAGGACGTCGGCAGACGACGCCGACCACACCATCACATCGGACGAAAGGACAATCAGATGATCAAGGGAGCGGGCGTGGCGCCGGAATGTCGGCGGAGACGACTCGATTGGGGTAGCGAGGCGAACGCTCGTCGGCTCGGCAGGGCTGACGCGGGCGGCTAGCGGGGCGGCTCCGGGAGTTCCTCGCCGGTCTCCAGGAGGGACTTGAGGCTGGAGATCAGCGCGGGCCAGCCCTCGCCGACCATCCCCTTCATCAGGCCTGCGGGATCCAGGTCGCCGTGGGTGACGGTGAGCTTGACCATGTCGCCCGAGGGCTCGATCCGGAAGGTCACCTTGGACCGGGGCTCCCGGGCGAGCCGCTCGTACACGTCCCGGCCGAGCCGCACGGCCTCCGCCCACGCCGGCGTGAAGGTGTGCCAGGTGTACGAGAGGAGGCGGCCGGGCTCGGCCTCCAGGACGACCTGATCGGGGTCGACGGTCCGGCGGCCGACCTCGTCCCAGACCATGGGGGCACCGGGGGTCCACTCACTCTCGAAGGCCACGCCCCAGTACCGCCGGGTGAGCGCGGGATCCGTGAGTGCCTTCCAGAGCTCGTCGGGGGTGGTCCGGATATAGGTGGTGTAGACAAACGTGTGGCTGTCCATCGCGCTGCCCCTCGGATCTGCCGTCCCCTCCCTCCAGCCTAGGCAGGCGCCGGACGGACGTGCCAGCGTAGGACCCCCGTCCGGCCTGGGGATCGCCGCTGGAATAGGTGCGGAGGAAACTATTCAACGTGCTGCTAGCGTGTCGGAATGTCGCTCAAGCACGCCGTCCTCGCAGCTCTCCTGGAGGGCGAGGCATCCGGATACGACCTGGCCAAGATCTTCGACGTGTCCGTCGCCAACTTCTGGGCCGCCACCCCGCAGCAGCTCTACCGCGAGCTGGACAAGCTCGCCGAGGCCGGCCTGATCACGGCGCGCGTGGTGGAGCAGGAACGGCGTCCCAACAAGCGGATGTTCAGCCTCACGGAGCCGGGGATGCGGGATCTGGCCGCGTACACGGCCGCGCCCCCGCGCCCCAGCGCCGTACGGGACGAACTGCTGGTCCAGGTCCAGGCCTGCGACGGCGGCGACACGGCCGCCGTCCGCGGGTTCGTGGCCCGGCGGATGGAGACCTCGCGGGACAAGCTGGCCCGCTACGACCGGCTGCGGGAACGGATGCTCGCCGGCCGGGACGAGGAGACGTACCTCGACGAGGCGGAGCGGGTCGGCCCCTACCTCACGCTGATGCGCGGCCGGTTCTTCGAGGAGGAGAACCTGCGCTGGGGCGAGCGCGCCCTCGCCGTGCTCGACCGGCGTGCCGCTGCGCGGGGCGGGTCGGTGGCAGACGCGACCGCGGCTGCCACAGCCTGAGCGGAGCGGGGGCGCGGGCCGGGCGGGTCAGGCCGGGCGGGGCGGGCTTGACCGGGCACCCGAAAGGGTGACGGCGGGTCCTACCCTGCGGTAACGTCTCCGGCCGGTCACCGGAAGCGCCGGTGGCGGAGTACGTACGGATCTACGTACGGATCGGGGACGGGCTTCTATGAACGTCGGTGACCTCGTCGAGGACTTCAGCCTGCCGGACGAGACGGGGGCCGCGCGTTCCCTGAGCGGCCTGCTCGCCGAAGGGCCGGTCGTCCTGTTCTTCTACCCGGCCGCGCTCACCCCCGGCTGCACCGCCGAGGCCTGCCACTTCCGGGATCTCGCCGCCGAGTTCCGCGCCGTCGGTGCGCTGCCCGTCGGCATCAGCACCGACCCGGTGGAGCGGCAGCAGGAGTTCGCCGAGCGGCACTCCCTCGGCTATCCCCTGCTGTCGGACCCGGACGGTGCCGTGCGCGACCGGTTCGGTGTGAAGCGCGGTTTCTCGCTCGCGCCGACGAAGCGGGTGACGTTCGTGATCGGCCAGGACCGGCGGGTGCGGGAGGTCGTCCGCAGCGAGCTGCGCATGAGCGCCCACGCGGACCGGGCGCTCGCCGCCCTGCGCGGCGCCTGACGAGCGCGTCCCCGCCCGCTCGGACAGCCGGAGTCAGACGCTCGGACGGCTGCGTCGGACGACTGGACGGCTGCGGCGACGGCCGCGGCGGCCGCGATCCCGGTCCATCCGAACACGGCGGCCGGGGTGCCGCACGTCGAGCGGCCACGACATGCGGAGGCGGCCGGGCTGGGTGAAACTCGCTCCATGCCCGGCCTCCCGGCCGGTGCGGGAACGGAGTGCGCCGGAATGGACGACTACCCTCTCCTCAATCTCTTCTGGACCATGCTGTGGTTCTTCCTCTGGATCATGTGGCTGTTCCTGCTGTTCAAGGTGATCGGCGACATCTTCCGGGACCACTCCCTGAACGGCTGGGCCAAGGCCGGCTGGCTGATCCTCTGCATCGTGCTCCCGTACCTCGGCGTGCTCATCTACGTCATCGCCCGGGGCAAGAGCATGGGCGAGCGTGACGTCAAGCGGGCCAAGGAGAGCGAGGCCGCGTTCCAGGACTACATCCGCAAGACCGCCGGCCCGCAGGAGGGCTCCGGCGGCGCGGCCCACGAGCTCGCCCGGCTGGCGGAGCTGAAGGACAAGGGCGCCATCACGCCCGAGGAGTTCGAGAAGGCGAAGGCCAAGGTCCTGGCCTGAGGCCCGGGACGAGCACCAGACGAGAGCGCGCACGGACGTGCGGAAGAGGACGCGGGCGGCACCGGCCGCCGGGCTCGCCGGATCCCTCCTGAAGGAGGTCCTGGCGGAGCCCGGCAGGCTTCCGGAGTCGCTCGCGTCCTTCGCTCTGCGCCATCTCGGCCCGGGGGCCGGGCCGAGCGTCGCCCGCCTCCGTGAGGCCCATCCCGGGGCCGACGCGGCCGCCCTGCGCGGCCTGGTCGTGACCCGTGGACGACGGGCCGTGACGGCGGAGGGAGCGTTTGTCGGCGGCCCGTTCCTGCTGCTCATCCCCTTGGCCTTCTGCGGTGCGCTCCTCACCCAGGTGCGCACCGTCCTCGAGATCGCCGCCGTCGACGGGCTGGATCCCGCGGACCCCCAGCGCGGTGCCGAACTCCTCGTCCTGCAAGGGGTGTACGAGGACACCGGGACCGCGAGGGCCGCACTCGACCCGGCCGGGACCCGGCCGGGGAGCGGAGGCGACCGGGGGCGCGTGGCGGCGTTCCGGGACCTGATCGTCCGGATGGCCAGGCTCCTCGGCCTCGTCACACCGGACGAGGCGGTCGGCCGATGGGTCCGCGTCGGCAGGTGGGCGCTCCTCGGCGCCGTGTTCCTGATCGGCCTGGTGGCACCGCTGGTCTGGCTCCCGTACATGGCCGTCGGGTACTACCGGGGAACCACCCGCGTGACCGACCGGGCCACGGTTTTCTACGCCGGCTCACCCGACCCGCGCTCCCCGCGCGGTCGCCGGCTCGACCCCGTCATGGCGCGCACGGGCCTGAAGGCCGCCGGTTCCGTCGTGCTGCCGGCGGTCGCCCTCTTCCTGGTGATCGTCACGGACATCCACATCGCGGGCGGGCGGTGGCCGGTCGTGGGGATCGTCCTCACCACCAGCTGCCTGGTCTCGGGCGGCTGGTGGCTGTGGCGGCACTACCGACGACGCTCTCGGCACGGACACCGCACCCCTTAATGCGCATGCCGGATGCTGCTTTGATACGGTCCTGGCGTGAGGCTGACGAAGTTCACCGACCTGGCACTCCGCGCCGTGATGCGCCTGGCGGTCACCGCACCGGAGGAATCCGTCACCACCCGAGAGGTGGCGGAGTCGATGGACGTGCCGTACGCCCACATGGCGAAGGTGGTCACCCGGCTCCAGCACCTCGGCGTGGTCGAGGCGCGGCGCGGCCGCGGCGGCGGTCTGGCCCTCACCGAACGGGGCCGCCGCTCCTCGGTGGGCTGGCTGGCCCGCACCCTGGAGGGCGAGGAGGAGGTCGTCGCCTGCGAAGGCGACCCCCCGTGCCCCCTGCGGAGCGCCTGCCGCCTGCGGGGGGCGCTGCGCGAGGCGCAGGAGGCCTTCTACCGCGCGCTCGACCCGCTGACCGTGGCGGAGCTGGTCGCATCCCCCACCGGCCCACTGCTCCTCTCGCTCACCCCGCGCCCCACCCCCTGAACCGTGCCCGCCCGACGGCGCGCACGCGCACCTTTAAATACGCAGATGATCTACCAGATTGCGAGTTCCCATGCTGTCCGAGCAGGCCGTCCCGGTCGTCCGCGCCACCCTGCCCGCCGTCGGCGGCGCGCTCGACCGGATCACCGAGAGGTTCTACGCCCGCCTCTTCGCCGCCCATCCCGATCTCCTGCGCGATCTGTTCAACCGGGGCAACCAGGCGAGCGGCGAGCAGCGGCAGGCGCTCGCGGGCTCCATAGCGGCCTTCGCCGTCGCCCTCCTCGACCGGCCGGAGGAGCGTCCCGACGTGATGCTGACGCGGATCGCGCACAAGCACGCCTCGCTCGGCGTCACCTCCGCGCAGTACAAGACGGTGCACGAGCACCTCTTCGCCGCGATCGTCGAGGTCCTCGGCGACGCGGTCACGCCCGACGTCGCACGAGCGTGGGACGAGGTGTACTGGTTGATGGCCAACGCGCTGATCGCGGTGGAGACCCGGCTCTACCAGCGGGCCGGTGTCGCCGAGGGCGAGGTGTGGCGGTCGATGGAGATCGCCGAGCGGCGGGAGGAGACGTCCGACACCGTCTCGTTCGTCCTGCGGCACACCGACGGTACGCCCACGGCGGCGTTCCGGCCGGGCCAGTACGTGAGCGTCCAGGTCACCCTGCCCGACGGTGCCCGGCAGATCCGCCAGTACAGCCTGTCCGCCGCGCCCGGCCGCCCGCAGTGGCGGATCACCGTCAAGCGGGTCGCCGGCGACCCGGCGGGCGAGGTCTCGTCCTGGCTGCACGACCACGCGCGCGCGGGCGACACGGTGGAGGTCTCCGCCCCGTTCGGCGACCTGGTCCTGCCGGAGGGCGACGGCCCGCTGCTGCTCGCCTCCGCGGGAATCGGCAGCACCCCGATGCTGGCGATGCTCGACCACCTGGCGGCCACGGGGTCGACCCGGCCGGTCATCGTCGTCCACGCCGACCGCACGCCCGAGGCCCACGCGCACGCCGCCGAACTCCGCCGCCTCGTGGACGCGCTGCCGCAGGGGACCCTGCACCTCTGGTACGAGGAGCCGGGCGACTCCGGAGCCCTGCCGGGCCGCGCGGACGTCACGGCGCTCGATCTGCCGGCCGACGTCACGGCGTACCTCTGCGGGCCGCTGCCCTTCCTCCGCGCGGTCCGCGGCGATCTCGTCGGCCGGGGCGTGGCGGCAGCCGGCATCCACTACGAGGTCTTCGGTCCCGACCTGTGGCTCGGCGACGGGAACTGACGACCCCGCCGCACCCCTCCCCGCCCGGCCGAGCTGCGGGGAGGGGTACGGTCGGCCGCCGTTCCACGACGCGGGGAGGGGCGTGTGGAGCGGGTGTCAGCAGCCCATCGACCAGGTGTGGGAGTCACCCCGGTCGTTGGCGGCGCCGTTGTAGCCGACCTCCTGGCCGGGGGCGAGACAGATGGTCATGCTGCCGCCCTGCCAGGCGCTCTCGTAGACCTTGACGTGGTCCTTGATGCCGGGTCCCGAGATGCCGTGGTTGGCCCAGGAGGAGTCGGTGTCGGAGATCCAGCTCTCCCACCAGCCGTCGTCCCCGCTCCAGTTGGCGCGCTGGCCGCCGAAGTCGGAGTTCTGCCAGACGCAGAACTCACCGCTCGGGCATTCCGCCGCGCCGGCGGAGGTCGCGAGGGCCAGACCGGCGGTGGCGGCGAACAGGGCCGCCGCGGTGGTGACGAGAAGTCGCTTCACGAGGGGGTGGTGCCTTTCTTCGGGTGGGTGGGCGCGGGCAGTTCGACTGCCTGCCGCAGTGCGCGGTCGCGCAGCTGCCGGTATGCGGTGAGCTCGTCCCGGCGCAGCGCGCGCACCGCGGCCAGCTCGGCGGCCTCGAGCCGCTCGCGGACCTCGTCGAGTCCGCTCTCGCGGGAGCAGCGGGTGGCGACGGCCGGATCGGGACGGTCGGGGCGGGGACTGCCGGGTGGCGTCACGCACCGGGTCCACCGGGCGAGCGCGGCTCGGTGGGCGGGGTCGTCACGCATCCGGGCCTGAGCCTCGGCCCGGAGGTTGTCGACGACGACCTGTGCCCGGAACCAGCGGCGCTGATCGCCGTAGAGCCGCTGTCGGGCGCCGGCGACGCAACCGTCCTCGTGGGCGGTGACGGTGGCACCCGTGGCGAGGGTGACGGAGAGCTCCCGGGGACCGGCACCGAAGAGCGCCGACTGGAGCTCGAGATCCTCGTCCGGGGCACGGGGCCTGGAGGTCAGCGAGAGCCCCCGTCCGCTCAGGCAGTCCACGACGAGCCGGTGCTCGGCGGCCTTGAGGAGCGCGTCCTGGGCTGCCTTGCCGGAGGGGACACCGGGGTGCGCGGGGGCTCCGGGCCCGACGGCGGTGCAGCCGGACAGCAGGAGCGCGGCGGCTGCGGTCAGGAGCGCGCAGCGGGTGCGCGAGGTGGTGCGGAACATGGGGTCCCCCTTCGATCGTCCCTGGTCGGAGCGGTCGGCGAGTGATCGTCTCGACGCTCGGGATGATCACTGCCCGAGGGGGGAGCCACCATGCCGCGGCTCACTCGAACGGGTCGAACGCGCCGGGGTGCGCGCCCCTCACGCGCCGGTGGCGTGCCGTGCGGAAGGGGTCCGGGAACGACAGAGCCCCGGTTGGACGGGGGATTCCAACCGGGGCCGATCTGCCGTGACGCGAAGAGCGGTCACCTCTGGGGGGGGGACCTTGGGGACCGGGCCCCTTCGGCGTCACATACGTAGGAACGATGAACCTTTCCCGAATGTTCCGAGCGTTCCCCTGTGGGCGGTGTGAGTCAGCTCACCCGATTTCGGGGGTTCTCGTCAGTCCTTCTCAGGGCGGTACACAGCGCCCGGTTCCGCCGTGCCCGGAGCCAGCAGTTCGGGCACGGTCACGAAGGTGAAGCCCCGCCGCTTGAGCTCGTCGATGATGGAGGGGACGGCCGGGACGGTGCCGTCGTAGATGTCGTGGAGCAGGATGATCCCGTCGCCGTGCGCCTGCTCGAGCACCCGCTTCCGTATGAGGGCGGAGTCGGTGGTGGAGTAGTCCTTGGCGGTGATGCTCCACAGGATCTGGGCGAGCCCGAGTTCCTTGCTGACGTCGGACACCGCTCCGTCGGTGCGGCCCTGCGGCGGGCGCATGAGCGTGGGCTTCCGGCCGGTGATCCTCTCGACGGCGTCCTGGGTGCGGGAGAGCTCTTCGCGGACCTCCGACTCGTCGAGATCGGTGAGGATCCGATGGGTCCAGGTGTGGTTGGCGACCTCGTGGCCCTCGTCGGCTATGCGCTTGACCACCTTCGGGTAGCGGTCGACGTGCTTGCTGCCGAGCAGGAAGAAGGTCGCGGGCACCTTCTTCTCCTTGAGGATGTCGAGGAGCCGGGGGGTGTCCTTGCCCGGCCCCGCGTCGAAGGTCAGCGCGATGCACTTGACTTCGGCGCAGTCGACGCGGGGGCCGACGCCCGCCTTGTCGTCCGTTCCGCCCTCTGCCCGGGCGTCCTGCGGAGTGACGGTGTCGACTCCGCAGCCGCCGAGCGTCAGCGCCAACGACGCCACGGCGATCAGGGCAATGGCCGTCCCCCTACGTCGGCCCAGCCTGGATCGGAACATGGTGGAACCCACTTTCCCCGGTGATGTCTTCGGTACGGCCGGAAACCGCCTGGTCAGGGCGGCACTCACGGCAGACGGACGACTCTACACACGGTGTATACCGAGGAAGGCAGGGGGGGTCCTTCACGCACGCGGGAGGGGGGCCGTCCCGCCCGCGGGCACACGTGAACCCCGGACGGCGCCCGTCCGCTCCGTCCGGGGAGTTCGCGCTTCAGCGCTTCGGGTTCAGCGCTCGGTGTCGGTTCCTCGGCGTCGACGCTTCGGGCTCGGTTCCTCGGCGTCGGCGCCCTGGCCTCAGCGGGAGGCCAGCAGCAGTCGGGCCTCGGTCTCCTGGTCACCGGAGACGGACTGCTGGGACTGGATGTCGAAGCCGGCGGCAAGCACCTTCTCGACCTCGTGGACGGCGTGGTAGCCACCGCTGAGCGTGGCGCCGACCGGGGAGGTCAGATGGGTCGGGCGCACCTCCTGGTGGCGCCCACCGGCCGTGTCGAAGGTGGCCGTCCAGACGGTGGGGGACGGTACGGCAGCGGCCCGGGGACCCGGGGCCGACATGTCCTCCAGCTCGTAGACGCCGTCGAGGACGCCGAAGACGGCCTGCGCGTCCTCCCTGCTGCAGCCACTGAGCTGCACGGTCACGTCGGTGTCGATGTGCAAGTCGTACACGTCGCTCATCTCCTCGCGGCCACCGGTCGCTCGTGGCGCCCCGCGCTCGTCGTGCCGGCACTCGTCGTGCCACGCCTCCAGCATCCCTCGCGGGGCGTCGTCCCGCGAGGGACGCCCCTCGTCCGCTCAAGCGCGGCCGATGATGTCCTCCACGGTGTCGGCCTCGGACGCCCGCTTGTCGGGGCGGTGACGCAGGACCCGGGCGAAGCGGAGAGTGACACCGCCCGGGTAGCGCGTCGATGCCTGGAGTCCGTCGTAGGCGATCTCGACGACGAGTTCGGGTCGCACCCGCACGGTGAATCCGTCGTCCTCCACCGCGAGTTCACCGAGCCGCTCGGTCTGCCAGCGCAGCATGTCGTCGGTGAGTCCTTTGAAGGTCTTTCCGAGCATGACGAAGCCGCCGTCCGCCGCACGCGCGCCGAGGTGCAGATTGGAGAGCAGCCCGGTCCTGCGGCCGTGGCCCCGCTCGACGGCGAGCACGACGAGGTCGACGGTGTGGACGGGCTTCACCTTCAACCAGGTGCGTCCCCTGCGGCCGGCCACGTAGGGCGCGTCGAGCGCCTTGACCAGCACGCCTTCGTGTCCCCTGGCCAGGGTGTCGGTGAGGAACCGCTCGGCCGCCTCCACCTGCGCCGGATCCGCGGGATCGGCGACGACGAGGCGGCGGACTCTTTGGGGTTCGGGGAGCAGCCGGGCGAGGACCGCGTGCCGCTCGCGGCCCGGCCGGTCGATCAGCCCCTCGCCGTCGGCCGCGAGCGCGTCGAAGAAGACCGCGGTGAGCGGCAGCGTCGCGCGTGCCCCGGCGACGTCGGTGCGGGATCCGACCCGCGACGCGATGGACTGGAACGACACGGGGCGTCCGGTGCCGGGGTCGAGCGCGATCACCTCCCCGTCCAGGATGAAGCCGTCGGCCGGGACGGCCCGCGCGGTCGCGACCACCTCGGGGAGCCGGTCGGTGATGTCGTCGAGCGAGCGGGTGTGCACCCGGACGTCGTCACCGCGTCGGTGGACCTGGACGCGGATGCCGTCGAGCTTCTCCTCGACGACACAGGGCCCGAGAGCGCCGATCGCCTCGGTGACGGAGGCCGCGGTGTGCGCGAGCATCGGCTGCACGGGGTTGCCGACCCGGAGGGTGAACCGGTCGAGCGCGGTGGCACCCTCCGCGAGCACCGCCTGCGCGACCGGGGGAAGCGAGCCTTCGAGCATCACGGCTCGCCGCAGCTCGGCGGCGGGCACGGCAGCGGCCTGGGCGACGCCTTCCAGGGCGACGGCGTCGAGAGCCCCCTGACGGACCTCCCCGGTGAGCAGCCGCAGCAGCAACTGCTGTTCGTCGTCGGTGGCCGCGGCGAACAGGGCGTGGACGAGTCGGGTCCGCTCGGCACGGGAGCCCGCTCCGGAGACCCCCGCGAGTTCCGTCATCGCCTCGTCGACCCGCCCGAGCGTGAGCCCCGGCCGTTCGGCGGGCGGCACCGCGGGTGGGGCCACCTCCTTGAGCACGCTCCAGCCGACCCCGATCCGCCCCTGCGGGAGCCGGCCGGAGAGGTACGCGATCACCAGGGGGCTCTCCTCGGGCTCGGCCTCCGCGAACAGATCGGCGAGGAGCCGGATCTTGCGCGAGCGCGCCGACACGGCGGCGACCTCCCGGGACACCTCCGCAACACGGGCGAGCAGCATGAGCCCATCCTGCCCACCCCGCGCCCGCGCCGCACGCCGCGCGTCCCCCGCCGCGCGTCACCGTCAGGGCCACGCCGCCGGGCGCTTCCGTCCACCGACCCGCCCGCCGCTCGCGGCCCTCCTGCGCCGCAGCCGGTCGAGAAGCCTGGCGCGCGCGGCCGGACGGCTCGGCGGACGCTCAGGCGCGGCCGGCCGGCCCACAGGAACGGGAACCGAAGCAGGGACCCACGCCGGAGTCGAAGCCGGAACAGGCGCTGCGGCTGCGGATGTGGCAGTGGCTGGGGATGGGGCAGCGCCTGCGGCTGAAGGCTGAAGCGGCGCAGCCGCTGCAGGCCTGACCGGTGGTAGCCGCAGTGCGTGCGGCAGGGCCGGCGGGAGCAGGGCGGACGCCATGGTCGGAGCCTGCTGCCGGCGCTTCCGCGCGGACGTCCCGACACCCGGCCGTTCCCCGGCCGCACCCGAACGGCCCGCGTCGCCGGGATGCGGCGCGGCCTGCGCTGCCCGGGCCTCGTCGAGCGCAAGGGCCAGACTCAGGCGGTGCCAGAGGATCTCGTCCGGGTCGTCGGCCCGCGTGAGCCGCTCGGCGATGTCGCGGCTTGCCGCCCGCACCGGCATTCCGGGCGGCTCCGGCGGGCGCAGCCTGTCGAGGTGGGCGCGCTCGTACGGGTCGTCGACGACCTCGGCCAGCTGGACCGGGTCCAGCATCGAGGCCACGGCGGCGGCCTGTGCCCAGGGATCGTCCGTGGCCCGGAGGAGCACGCCGAGCCGCCGTGCCCGCCAGTTCCTGGGGCGCAGGTCCTCCTGCGCGGCCAGACGTTCGCGCAGTTCCAGGGGCAACCGCCCGGTGAGGAGCGCCGGGCAGGCGAGGCCGAATCCGGCGACCTCCTCCGCGAGATACGTCCAGACCACCGCCCGGTAGCGGTTGAGGGAGAACCGCACAGGACTGACGTGGCCCGTCCGGGCCAGCCGGGTGAAGCGCTCCGGGGTGATTCCCAGGAGCGCCGCGGCCTCCGTCGTGCCGACCGCGCGCACCCGGTCGCGCAGCCCGGCGGGAAAGTCGGGCGCGGCCTTGAGCCGGTCGAGCTCGCGCCGCTCGACCCGCCGTCGTCCGCTCTCCCCCGCGGGGACCGTCCTCACCAGGCCGAGCTGGACGGCGAGCCGGAACTCGTCGCGCCCCAGTTCCAGTTCCTCTGCGGCCCGCCCCGGCGTCACCGTCGCCGTGCGCGTCCTCTCGTCCACCGTCATCGCGTGGCCCTCCCCCGTACGTCCGTGTGCTCTCCGTGTCGCGGATCGATCCGACCCGCCACCGAGAACGTAACGCAGAGTGACCAGGCTCGCACGGCCTGTGGACAACCGCCTGTGGACAACCGCTCCGGGACGGCGCCCGAGGCGTCAGATCAGGCCGCCCTCCGGGCGCCCCGGCTGGCGGGCGGCCACGCCGAGGTGCTCGCCGACGCGGTTGACCAGCAGCGTCATCTCGTACGCCACCTGGCCGACGTCCGCCTCCGCCGCGCTCAGGACGCACAGGCAGCTGCCTTCGCCCGCCGCCGTCACGAAGAGCAGCGCCTCGTCGAACTCGACCATCGTCTGGCGTGCCCGGCCCGCCCGGAAGTGCCGGCCCGAGCCACGGGCGAGGCTGTGCAGTCCCGAGGAGACGGCCGCGAGGTGTTCGGCGTCCTCACGGGCGAGTCCGCTGCTCGCGCCCGTCACCAGGCCGTCGTTCGACAGCACGAGCGCGTGCCGTATGAACCCGACTCGCTGGGTCAGGTCGTCGAGCAGCCAGTCCAGTCCCTTGTCCAACGCCATCAGTGGTCCTCCCCCTGGGTGGTGCGCCCCGTGGCCCGGTTGTCCCGTGGTCCTCGTGCCGCAGCGGTCCGCCGTATCGCCGCAAGCCTTACGCACTGTCGTGAACAGGGCAAGCACTGCACCACGCCCGCGCGTGCCGCAGGATGGGGGCATGACGAGGATGAGCGATGCCCAGTGGCGGACGTTCGTGTCCGAGGGGACCCGTACCGGCAAGCTGGCGACCGTGCGAGACGACGGCAGTCCGCACGTCGTACCCATCTGGTTCCTCCTGGACGGGGACGAGTTCGTGTTCAACACGGGCAAGGAGACGGTGAAGGGCCGCAACCTCGCGCGCGACGGACGGGTCTCCCTGTGCGTCGACGACGACACCCCGCCGTTCGCCTTCGTCTCGCTCAGCGGGCGCGCGGGACTCACGGAGGACCCGGCGGAGTTGCGCCGCTGGGCCGGCCGCATCGGCGCCCGCTACATGGGCGAGGAGCGGGCGGACGAGTTCGGGGAGCGCAACGCGGTCCCCGGCGAACTCCTCGTCCGGGTGCGGATCGAGAAGGTGATCGCCCAGGCCGGCGTGGCCGACTGACCGGCCCAAATCGCGGTGCGGCGGTTCAGCCGACGGTGTCGAGGAGCCGGGCGGTGTGCATCCGCCCGGCGTACTCGACGAGCCGGATGAGCACTTCCTTTCCGGAGTCCCGGTCGCGCGCGTCGCACAGCACGACGGGGGTGCCCCGGTCCAGGTCGAGTGCGCGGGAGACGTCGGCCGCGCCGTACGTACGCGCGCCCGTGAAGCAGTTGACCGCGACCACGAACGGTATCTTCCGGTGCTCGAAGTAGTCGACGGCCGGGAAGCAGTCCTCGAGCCGCCGGGTGTCGGCGAGGACGACGGCGCCGAGCGCGCCCTGCGACAGCTCGTCCCACAGGAACCAGAATCGGTCCTGACCGGGAGTCCCGAAGAGGTACAGGGAGAGACCGGAGCGGATGGTGATGCGGCCGAAGTCCATGGCGACGGTCGTGGTGGTCTTCTGGTCGACTCCCCCGGTGTCGTCGACCGACTCTCCGGCACGGCTGAGCTGTTCCTCCGTGCGGAGCGGCCGGATCTCGCTGACCGCGCCGACGAGGGTGGTCTTCCCCACGCCGAACCCACCGGCGACCAGGATCTTCAGGGCGAGGGCGGTGGTGTCCGCGCCGTCCTCCCCGCCGTCGTCCGTGCCGGTGCTCTCAGAGCGCTCGTAGGCCATCGATTACTTCCCTCAGGATTCTTTCGTCGGGGAGCTGTGCGGGCGGGACGGGCCGGCTGACCCGTACGAAGCCCGATTCGAGGAGGTCGCCGAGGAGGACCCGGACGACGCCGACGGGCAGGTCGGCGTCGGCGGAGAGCTCCGCGACCGACTGGGTCTCGGCCCGGCACAGGGCGAGCAGGGACCGGTGCTCGGGGCCGAGGAGGGATTCCTCGGAAGGTCCGGGCGGGTCGTCGTCGACGACGACGAGGGCGATGAGGTCGAACCGTACGTTGCTCGGCCCGGGTTTCGTCCGGCCTCCGGTCATCGCGTACGGGCGCACGAGCGGACCGGCGTCGGCGTCGTACCACTGACTGCCCGGCACGGACGGGCCGCCGCCGGTGCTGTCCTCGTTCATGGGCCTTCTCCGGGTCAGCCGACGGCCGGCGGGGTCACCGTGAGCCGCGGCGGGGTGTGCAGGTGCTCGCCCACACGCTTGACGAGACGGGCCATCTCGTACGCGATGAGACCGATGTCGGCGCTCACCGAGGCGAGGACGGCGAGGCAGGAACCGTCGCCTGCCGCGGCGACGAAGAGGAAGCCGTCGTCCATCTCGACCATGGTCTGGCGGACCCCGCCCGTGTGAAACTGGCGGCCCGCTCCCTTGGCGAGGCTGTTGAAGCCGGAGGCGATGGCGGCGAGGTGTTCCGCGTCCTCGCGGCTGAGACCGTTGGAGGCCCCGACGGCGAGTCCGTCGTTGGAGAGCACCACGGTGTGGCGGACCTCCCTCACCCGCATCACGAGGTCGTCGAGGAGCCAGTCGAGCTCGCCGGACCGGTGGTGGGAGATCCTCTCGTGGTCGATCATGACTGGTCTCCTTCGGGGCGGGGGTCGTCGAGGGGGGTCGTGCCGTGGCCGGGTTCGTGACCGGTGCCCGTGCCGAGGGGGCGTCTGCTGCCCGGGGCCGCGCCGCCGCCCCGCTGCCAGCCGTCGCGGTAGGCCGCCATGCGGTCCCGCACGACCTCCGGGGTGCGGGGGTCCGTGCCCTGCTCGGTCGGTACGAACACGGGCGCCGCGGCGGGAGCTTCGCGCAGCTGCGGGACCAGGCTCGCCTGCCGTACCCGGCGCGGCAGCTCGCCCTCCGCGTCGTCACCGTGTCCGGCGCGACGGGCGGCACCCGCGGGCGTGCCGGGTTGCTGTTGCCTGGTCGGCGGCGGGACGGAGGGCCCGCGGCGGCGCAGTTCGGTGACCCCGGCGGGTGGTGGGCCGGGTTCCGCGGGCGCGGCGAGCGCGGGCACGGCGGTCGGGCGGGGCAGGGACTGCGGGCGCGCGGGCGCGGGAGCCTGCGGCGGGACCGGCGGCCGGGATCCGCTCGTCTCCCTGGGCAGGTTCCCGGGCCGTGCCCCGGCGGGCGGCTGCGGCGCGGTCCTGCGGGACGCGGCAACGGGCCCCGCGGGGCCGCCGAGAACGGGAGCCGGCGGACCGGCCTGCGCCTGCGGACGGGACACCTGGGGACGGCTGAAGCGGCGGGCCTCGGCGCGCTGCGCCTCCTCGCGTTCGCGTGCGGCGCGCGCCTCGTCCGTGCGCGGGTCGGAGCCGAGGCGGTGGGAGCCGGCCCCGTCGGCGCGGGACCGGTCGCCCGTCGTCCGCTCGTCGCCGCTCTGCCGGTGGTCCGGGCCCGGCTCTCCCCGGCCGGGGGCGGCCGCGCGGGGATCGCGGACCTGTGGGCTTCCGTCGTGGGGTGTGTCGGTTCCGTGGCCGGTGGCTCCCGCGGCTCGGCCCGGGGGCAGGGCGCCCTGGAGGACATCGGTGGGCAGCAGGACGACGGCCGTGGTGCCGCCGTACGGGGAGGTTCGCAGCTGGACCTTGATGTCGTGGCGGGAGGAGAGCCTGCTGACCACGAAGAGACCGAGCCGGTCGCTGTCGAAGAGGTCGAGGGCCTCGGACTGGTCGATGCGGGCGTTGGCCTCGGCGAGGGTGTCCTTGCCCATGCCGAGTCCCCGGTCCTCGATCTCCAGGGCGTACCCGTTGCCGACGGGCTCGCCGCTGACCCGGACCTTGGTGTGGGGCGGGGAGAACTGGGCCGCGTTCTCGATGAGTTCGGCGAGCAGGTGGGTAAGGTCGGCGACGGCGCCGCCGACGACGGCCGTTTCGGGGAGTCGGCGCACCTCCACGCGCGCGTAGTCCTCGATCTCGGAGACGGCGGCGCGGACGACGTTGGTGAGGGGGACGGGCATCCGCCAGGCGCGGCCGGGGGCGGCGCCGGAGAGGATGATGAGGCTCTCGGCGTGACGGCGCATCCGGGTGGTGAGGTGGTCGAGCCGGAAGAGGTCGCCGAGTTCGTTGGGGTCGTCGGCGCGCCGCTCCATGCTGTCCAGGAGGTTGAGCTGTCGGTGGACGAGGACCTGGCTGCGGCGGGCGAGGTTGACGAAGACGCCGGAGATGCCGCTGGCGAGTTCGGCCCGTTCCACGGCGGCCGAGAGGGCCGCCCGGTGGACGGTGGTGAGGGCTTCGCCGACCTGGCCGATCTCGTCCTGGGAGACGGGCCCGGGCGGGGTCTCGGCCTGGACGTCGATCTCCTCCCCGGCCCGCAGCCGGCGCATGGCGTCGGGGAGTTTGCCGCGGGCGATACCGAGGGCGGTGTTGCGGAGGCTGACGAGTTCGACGACCAGGCCGCGACCGATCCGGACGGAGATGACGAGGGAGGCGGCCACGGCCGCGAGGCCGAAGGTCACCGCGGCGCCGCCCGCGGTGAGCACTCCTCCGGCGAAGGGGTCGGAGCGGTCGGCCGCGGCGGCTCGGGCGTCGGTCTCGATCGTGGCGAGTCCGGTCCGTACGGCCGCGAGGGTGTCGTCCCAGTCGGCGCTGGGGACCGCCTGGGCGGCGGTGCGGCCGGGGCTCTCGGCGCGGACGCCGTCCTCGGCCCGGATGAGCCGCGCGTGGTCTCCGCCGGCGGCGAGCCGGTCCCACGCGGCGCGTTCGGCGGCGGGCAGGTCGGCGGTGGCCGAGGCGGTGAGGGTGCGCCGGGTCTCGACGGCTCCCGAGAAGGCGCGGAGGCCCTCCTCCGAGAACCGGCCGGTGAGATGGGCGACGGTGAGGAGCGCGTCCTCGCGGGACAGCATCTCGCCGGCGCGGCCGAATTCCAGGAGTACGCGCGCGTCGGAGCCCTGCCGGGTGTCCTGGATGCCGGTGAGGGCGCCTCCGACGGCGAAGGCGGCGGAGACGGCCGCGGTGTACTCCTCGTACACCTGGTTCCCGTCGGCGCGGCCGTCGGTGGCGGCGGTACGGAGCCGGGCGAGGCCGGCGACCTTGCCGACGAAGGCGCTGACCCGCCGCCCGACGTCGCCGGGGAGGTCCCCGGTGTCGCCGACCGTGTGCGTGTCGTCCAGGCGGAGGCGGTCGACGGCTGCGTCCGTGCGGCGGATCCGGTCCTTGAGCTCGGCGGCCCTGGTCGCGCCGGGGGCCGCGATCTGCCGTACGGCGGCGCGCCGTTCGGCCTGGAGAGCGGCGAGGGCGGCCGTCACGGGCTCACGGATCTCGGCGTCCACCCGCTGGAGCTGGCGGAGCCGGGCGACGTCCTGGGCGGTGGTGACGGTGGCGAAACCCCACAGCGCGAGGAGCGACACGACCGGGACCATCAGGAGCGAGACGATCTTGGCGCGGACGGTACGGGGGCGCAGGCCGCCGCGCGGGGCGCCGAGTCCGTGCGACGCGACGGAACGAGGCGCGGACGGGCCGTGGACGGCGGCGTGGCCCCCGGTGGTGGCCGCACGACCGCCGGTGGGGGTGCGACCGCCGGTGGGGGTGCGACCGGCGTCCGGGTGTCCTGTGGAGGCCGGGTGCCCGGTGCCGGGGAAGGCCTCGGCAGTGGGTTCGCCCGGCTCGTCGGCGGGCGGCCCGGCGTGTGCGCGCCGCCCGCGCGCGGCCGCCGACGGCGGCGCCGACGCCTTGGCGTCGTTGGTCCTGCGGGGAGTTCGCATGGCCTCCTCGTTCCGGCTGCGACGGTCTCTGGTGCGTGGCGTGAGGGGTTCGATCCAGCTGACTCGCGTGTATGGGGTTCGGTCCGGCTCGCGTGTGTACGGGGCTCTGCGGTGTGTACGGGGTTCGGTACGGGGCTCGCGTGTGTACGGAGTTCGGCTCAGCTCGCATGCGTACGGGCGGATCCGGCGGTCCGGAAGCCGGGGGGCGCGACGTCCACCGCGCGGTCGTCGGTGAGGCGGCCTGCGGAGGCGTACGCCGCGCGTTCCTTGGCCGTCGGCGAGAGGGCGACGAAGGCGGAGGTGATGAAGAGGTACGAGCCGAGGCCGACGGCGAGCGGGAAGATGAACTGCATGACCGTGGCGCCGGGGAGAGCGGCGGTCGAAGGGGCCACGTCCACCCCCACCGCGAGCATGCCGGTGTAGTGCATGCTGCTGACGGCCGCGCCCATCACGAGCGAGGCGACGGCCACGGCGGCGGGGGCGTGGATGTTGAGGGCCGCCCACAGGGCGGCGGTGGCGGCGACCACGGCGATGACCACCGAGAGGCCGACGAGCAGGGGGTCGAAGCGGACCTCGCCGTGGAGCCGGAGGGCGGCCATGCCCATGTAGTGCATGCTCGCCACGCCGACACCCGTGGTGAGTCCGCCGATCAGGAGCGAGCGGACCCGGTCGCGTCCGTAGCCGACGGCGAACACCCCGACGCCGACGACGGCCATCGCGACGACGAGGCTGAGGATGGTGAGCGGAACGTCGTAGCGGATGTCGGTACCGGTCACGCCGAAGCCGAGCATCGCCACGAAGTGCATCGTCCAGATGCCGGTGCCGATCGCGGAGGCCGCCGTGAGCAGCCAGTTGCGCCGCGAGCGGCCGGTCGCGTCGAGGGCGCGTACGGTGCAGCGCAGCCCGAGGGCGGCGCCGACGCAGGCCATCGCGTACGACAGTGCAGGTGTCAGCCAGCCGAAGGTGGCGTGGTCCAGGTGTCCCATGGCTCCGGGACGCTAGTGCGCATCAGGGGGCGCACCAGGGGCGCATTTCGAAAGCTGATGGAATATGACAGAGAGAGGATCCCGAACGATCGCACCGGGCTCGAACGTGCACGCAGTCGGTGCGCACAGAATGTTCACATTCGACGGTCACTCCTCCGGGTACGGAATCATGGGCGCATGAGCGATGACCCCACACACGTCCGAGAGTTCTTCGGCTCCCGCGCCGCCGACTGGGACACCCGGTTCCCCGACGACGGGCCCGCGTACGCAGCCGCCGTGCAGGAGCTCGGCCTGCGCCCGGGCGACGCGGTGCTCGACGCGGGCTGCGGTACCGGGCGCGCCCTCACGCCGCTCCGCGCCGCCGTCGGCCCGTCCGGCACCGTACTCGGTGCCGACCTGACCCCCGAGATGCTCGAGCGGGCCGTCGCCGCCGGGCGCGGCGGCACAAGCGGGACGGCCGCACTGCTCCTCACCGACGTCGGGCACCTGCCGGTGCGCGACGGCGCGCTCGACGCGGTCTTCGGGGCGGGACTCGTCTCGCACCTCGCCGAGCCCGTCGCCGGTCTGCGTGAACTCGCCCGCGTCGTACGGCCCGGAGGCCGGCTCGCGCTCTTCCACCCGATCGGGCGGGCGGCCCTCGCGGCCCGCCACGGCCGGCAGATCACCCCGGACGACCTGCGCGCCGAACCCCGGCTGCGCCCCGTACTCGCCGAGGCGGGCTGGCGGCTCGTCAGCTACGTGGACGAGAACGCGCGCTACCTGGCCATGGCCGAGCGGGAGGCCTGAGGCGGCCGGATCCCTCACCCGGATGTGGCAGAGTCGAGGCGGGGTCTCGGTGCGACTGAGGGGGCTGTGAGTGGCGCGGGTGGTCGACGATCGGTTCGAGCTGGTGGAGCGGCTCGGCGGCGGCGGAATGGGCACCGTGTGGCGCGCGCGGGACCTGGCGCTCCACCGTGAGGTGGCCCTCAAGGAGGTCCGCCCGCCCGACCCCGCGCTGGCCGAGTACGACCCCGAGGCCGCGCGCGAACTCCGGATCCGGGTGCTGCGCGAGGCCCGGGCACTCGCGCGCGTGGCGCACCCCCACGTGGTGACCATCCATCACATCGTGGACGGCGGCGAGGGCACGTACCCCTGGCTCGTGATGGAGCTGGTCCCCGGCGGTTCCCTCCAGGACCGCCTCGACCGCGGTGTACTCGCCGTCGGCGAGGCGGCGACACTGGGGCGCGGAATCCTCGCGGGGCTGCGCGCGGCCCACGCGGTGGGCATCCAGCACCGGGACATCAAGCCGCCGAACGTCCTGCTGCGGCCCGACGGGCAGCCGGTCCTGACCGACTTCGGCATCGCGGCGATCCACGGGGCCACCGCCCTCACCGCCGCCGGGTCCATCATCGGCACGCCCGACTACATGGCGCCCGAACGCGTCGGCGGCGAGGAGGGCGGACCGGCCGCCGACCTCTGGTCGCTGGCCCTGACGCTGTACGTCGCGGTGGAGGGCCGCCACCCGCTGCGCCGCGCGAACACGCTGGCCACGCTCGCGGCCGTCCTCGGCGAGGAGGTTCCGCCGCCCCTGCGGGCCGGGCCGCTGGCACGGATCCTGACGCGCGTGCTCGTACGTGATCCGGCGGCGCGCCCCGACGGCGAGGCACTCGACCGGATGCTCGCCGAGGTCGAGGCGGACATCCGTGCGCCTCATGCGGCCGTGGCCGCCGGACGCCCTCTCGTCGACGCGGGCGCGGACACCGCCACCGCCTTCCCTCCCACACCCCCGGTTCCGTCCGGGCCGCCCACGGCGCACAAGCGGCGCGGCGGTGTGTACGCGGCGGCGGCAGGAGCGGCCGTCGTCCTCAGCGGTGTCCTCGTGTGGAACCTCCTGCCGCTCGGCGGCGGCGAGAAGGACGACGGAGGGGGCGACCGCGTCGAGGGCAAGCCGAGCGGTCAGGACTCCGGTTCGCCGTCGACCCCCTCCACGGGGGCGTCCGGGGCGAACCCGACCGGCGGCGGCCCCAGGATCACCATCGGCGTCAAGTTCGACCAGCCGGGACTCGGCTTCAAGAACCCCGACGGCACGCACGCGGGTCTCGACGTGGACGTGGCGACCTACGTCGCCCGCGCCCTCGGGCACGATCCCGCCGACATCGTGTGGAAGGAGGCCCGGAGCTCCACACGCGAGTCGCTCCTCGTCAGTGGTGAGGTCGACCTCGTCGTGGCCACGTACACGTTCAACTCCCAGCGCGACCAGAAGGTCGACTTCGTCGGTCCCTACTTCGTCGCCCACCAGGACGTCCTGCTCCCCGCCGACGACACCACGACCCAGCGCCCGGCCGACCTCGACGGCCGGAAGGTCTGCACGGTCACGGGCAGCAGCAGCGCGCTCCTGATCCGGACGAAGCTGGCCCCCCAGGCACAGGTCGTGACCTACGACAGCTACGCCCGCTGCATCGACGACCTCGCCTCGGGCGCCGTCGACGCCGTCACCACCGACAACACGCTGCTCGCCGGGTACGCCGCGAACGACGCGTACGAGGGGCGGTTCAGGCTCGCCGGTTTCGACGTCAGCGACGAGCCCTACGGCATCGGCGTTCCGGAGGGCGGCGACGCGAAGGGCACCGTCCGGCGGGCGGTGCAGAGGATGATCGACGACGGCTCCTGGAAGAAGGCCGTCGAGAGGAACCTCCCGCTCCTGGAGAACGCCTCGCCACCGGTCCAGCAGTGGTCCACCAGCGGCGGGGCTTCCTAGGGGGTGCCTTGTCGATCATGCCGGGCTCGCGGGGCCTGATCGACAAGGCACCCCCTAGCGGACCCCAACGCACCCTTCTTTCCCGGCACTTCACTGACTACCGTGGATGTGCCGGGCAGTCGTGCCCGGGAGAGGCGGTGCGGCGTGGCACGGGTACCCGAAAGACTGCGCAGAATCCTTCCGTCCGCCCGGCGGGCACCCCAGGCGACCGCGCCGGCGCCACCGCGCCCCCGGCAGGGGCACAACCTCTTCGAGGCGGCCGCCGAGTACGTGGCCGCCTGCGCCGAGGACGATCCGGCGCGGGCGGAGGAGGCGGCCAGCCGGGTCTCCCCCGGCATGCTGTCCTTCGGGGTCAACGAACTGGCCTGCCGAGCCCTCCTCACCCTCGCCCGGGAACGCAACGAGTCACCGAGGGCCGTGGCCCGCTCGCTCCTGGGCCTCCGGGAGGACCCGACGCGGCGACCGGCGGCCGGCGCGTAGGGCTCGCGGCACGGGGCGGGCCCGGGCGCCGGAGCCATGGCGGCGCCGCGGCCCTTTCTCCGACCCGAGCCCGTCCGGCGACGCAGGTCACGACGCCGGGCTATGGACAGGGCTCCCTACTCATTGGTTAAGGTGCGCCGACAACCAGATGGGGAGGCATGCGTGGCTGGGACGGACCCGATCGCCGAGGCCGAGGCCGACGGCGCTGCCGACGCGCTGTTCGTGCTGACCGCGGCACTGCTGACGCCCGCGCGTTTCCCGAGCGTGCTCGGTGACGACTACCCGGCGGCGTGCGCGGCGCTCGGACTCCAGCCGTACGTCGAGGGATACGGGCTCGTGTTCGGTCAGGACGGGCTCGGCGCGCGGTGGACGGTCGTCGTCGACGACGTGTCGCTCGTCGCGGTGGCCATCTCCTCCTGGGACTGCGGCATGGCGTACGACCTCTCCCCCGACGAGGCCTCAGTGGTCGCCGGACTGCCGGGCTGGCCGCTCGAGGTGGTGACACGCGCGCCCGGTGTGCCGGCGCCGCACGACCCGGAGCCGGAGGAGGGCGACCCGGCCCCGCTGGCTCCGCCGTCCGGCGATGTGTGGGGTCCTGCCCAGCGGCGCCTCGGCGCGGACGAGGTGGCGCTCCAGTGGTCCGCCTGGCGGAGCCAGGTGACGGACGACGCGTCGTCCGACGCGGGGACGGCGGCCCCGTCCGCCGCGACAGTCGCGTCCCGGCCCGCGACGCCGGCCGTCGCCTCGCCCTCGACGCCCTCCGCCGCCTCGCCCGGGACACCGGCCGAGGCCGAGCCCAGGCCGACGACCTGGTTCGACAGGCCCTCCCCCAGGAAGGCCGCGCCGCCCGCGACGGCGGAGACCCCGGCCGGGGGCACGGTGTCCACCGGTGCGGCCGCCGCCGCGGCCGCCGTCGCCGATCCGTATGCCGGAGTCCGGCGGGCCCTCGAAGAGCTCCGCGGCTACCTCGCGGACCCGCCGCCGATCGGGCGCGTGCGGTCCACCGACACCGGTGCGGACGGGGGTGCGCGGACGTTGCGCGCGGACGGCCCCGGCTGGTCGCTGGTGGCGCGTCCGGACGACATGGCCTTCGTCCTGCTCGACGAGCTGCCGCGCGAGGTCCTGCCGGTGGCCCGCGGTCCTCGGCTGCCCGCGCTCCTGGAGGGGCTCGACGCGATGGCCGTACGGCCTTCCTGACCGGCTGCCGGTCGGGGGCCGGTCGACTCCCGACCGGGCACGGTCCGCGGTCGAACCCGGGTCGCGCGCGGCCACTCCCGGTCGAGTTCCGCTCGCCGCTCCACACGACCTCGGTGGCCGAGGTGTGGTCCGGGACCATGGCCCGGTGGTGGGGGCGCGTCGCACGATGTGGCGCCGCATCCCTTCCCCTCGCCCCCGGAGGCCTCCATGCGCCTGTTCCCAGGCGTTCCGCTGCTCGCCGCGCTCCTGACCGCCGTCACCGTCCTGGCCCCCGCGGGGCCCGCCGGGGCGGAGGAGCGGGCAGCGGCGGGCACCGCCGCCCACTGCGCGCGCCAGGACCGGATCCACGTTCCCGGCGCCGAGCACCAGGAGTCCGCCTGCCTGGCGGACCTCACGACCGCCGGGCTCGCGGGGACGGCGTACACCGACACCGCGGACCAGGCCGGGCTCGCCGCCCTCGGGACCCGCAACCCGTCGGGGGTGCCCGGCGTCCAGATCGACGGCTACTTCCCCGACGACTCACGGCTCAACGCCACCCACGGCTGGGCGCACGACGCGCAGTTCGTCATCAGGCTGCCCGACCGCTGGAACGGCGGCCTCGTCGTCACCGGCGCTCCCGGCACCCGGCGCCAGTACTCCACGGACGCGCTCATCTCCGACCAGGTCCTCGCCCGGGGCTTCGCCTACGCGGCCACCGACAAGGGGAACACGGGACCGGACTTCTTCACCGACGGGCGCGGTCCCGGCGACGCGGTCGCCGAGTGGAACCGCCGGGTGACCGAGCTGACGCGGGCCGCGAAGAAGGCCGTTCGGCAGCGTTACGGCAGCGCGCCGGAGCGCACGTACATGACGGGCATCTCCAACGGCGGCTACCTGACGCGCTGGCAGCTGGAGAACCGTCCCGAGCTGTACGACGGCGGTGTCGACTGGGAGGGCGTGCTGTGGACCTCGCGCGGGCCGAACCTCCTGACGAGCCTGCCGGTGACGGTGGCCCGTTCGCTCGGGCAGGCTTCCGACGAGGATCTGGTCGCGGCCGGCTTCGCGCCCGGGTCGCGCTTCCTGTGGCCGTACCACGAGAAGGCGTACTGGGGCCTGACGCAGAAGATCTTCCGGGCCGAGTTCGACCCCTCGTACGACCCCGCCTGCCCCGGTTCGACCGCCGGCGGGACCGTGGAGCAGATCTTCGCTCCCTGCGCCTCGGACGCCTCGTACGACTACGCGTCCCGGCCGGCCTCCGTGCACCGCGCGGTGGCGAAGGTCGCGCTCACCGGTCGTATCGGGAAGCCGCTCATCACCCTCCACGGCGACCTCGACACGCTGCTGCCCCTCGCCACCGACTCCGCCGTGTACACCCGGATGATCGACGCGCGGGGCCGAGGCGGGATGCACCGGTTCTACACGGTGCAGGACGGGACGCACACCGACGGCCTGTACGACACGTATCCGGACCGCCTGCGTCCGATCCTGCCCTGCTACCGCTCGGCGTTCGACGCGCTGACGCGCTGGGTCGAGGAGGGTACGGCTCCGCCGGCGGACCGGACCGTCACCCGGCCCGCGCACGGTGACGTGGTCAACTCCTGCGCCCTGGAGGGCTGAGCTCCGGGGGCCCGTTCCACCCCGGTCGTGCGCGGGCTCCGGTCGCTCAGACCTTCTCGAGCGGGCGGTGCGGGCCCTCCGGCAGCTCGGTGCGGATCGGGTCGCCGGGGCGCACCTCGCCGCCGGTCAGGACGATGCCCATGATCCCGGCCTTGCGCACGATCTCCCCGTTCTCGTCCCGGCCGAGCACCTGCTTGAGCAGCCCGTGCCGGAAGGTGTCGATCTGGGCGCACGGATTGCGGAGTCCGGTGACCTCGACGACCGCCTCCGCGCCGAGGTGCAGCCGGGTGCCGGTGGGCAGGCCGAGGAGGTCGATCCCCCGGGTGGTGACGTTCTCGCCGAGGTCACCGGGCGAGACCTCGAAACCGGCTCCGGCGACGTCGTCGAAGAGCTCCGCGTGGATGAGGTGCACCTGGCGCAGGTTCGGCTGGGTCGGGTCCTGGGCGACGCGCGACCGGTGCTTGACCGTCACGCCCGCGTGGACGTCGCCCTCCACGCCGAGCCCGGCGAGGAGCGTGATGCCCTCGCGGTTGGGCTTGGTGAAGGTGTACGTGCCGTTGCTGCTGACCGTGGTGACCGTACCGGTGCTGCTGACCGTGTCATGGCTCATGTCGAGGAGCTCCCCTTCTCCGCTTTCCGACGGCCGGAGCACCGACCGCCGGACCGATGATCACCTCACAGGTGACCGTCGGCGACCCTACTCGGCCCACTCGGACCTCAGCGGCGCGCCCACGTCGTGCAGGTGGCCGAGGGCCTGGCGGTACGACTCCACGAAACCGGTCTCCGTGTACGGGACGCCCAGGGCGGCGCAGTGGGCCCGGACGGCCGGCTGGGCCAGACGCAGGTTCGGGCGCGGCATGCTCGGGAAGAGGTGGTGCTCGACCTGGTAGTTGAGACCGCCGAGGAACCAGTCGGTCAGGGCGCCGCCCCGGATGTTGCGCGAGGTGAGCACCTGGCGCCGCAGGTGACCCCAGCTGTCGCCGTCCGCGTGCTCGTCGGGCCGCTCCATGCCCTTGTGGTTGGGGGCGAAGGCCATGCCCAGGTGCACGCCGAGCAGCATCTGGTGGACGAGGGCGAAGACGAGCGCCTGGACCGGGGTGAGCAGGGTGAGCAGCAGGGCGGTGTAGCCGGCGAAGTGGGTGAGGAGCAGCGCGCCCTCGACGAGCCGCTCCCGGCGGGAGGGGCAGGGCCCGTCCTTGGCGAGCAGCGACCGGACCCCGTACACCTTGAGCGCGATGCCCTCCAGGGTCGTCAGCGGGAAGAACAGCCACGCCTGGTGACGGGTGAGGAAACCGCGCAGCCCCGTGCGGCCGGCCGTCTGGTGCTCGGCGAAGACGAGGATGTCGGCCGCGACGTCCGGGTCCTTGTCGAGGTGGTTGGGGTGGGCGTGGTGTCGGTTGTGCTTGTCGTTCCACCACTCGCGGCTCATGCCGAGGAGGAGGTTGGCGTGCACCAGCTGGAGGATCCGGCCGGCCTTGCGGTTCGCCGTGATCTGGGCGTGGCCCGCGTCATGGCCGACGAACGCGGCCCTGGCCGAGAGCAGCGCCAGGGGTACGGCGAGGAGGAGCGCCCACCAGGACGGACCGGTCAGCGCGAGCCCGGCCACGACGGCGGCGATGCCGAGGAGGTTGACGGCGATGCCGCGGGCGTACCAGCCGGGGCGGTGTTCGAGGAGGCCCTGCGACCTGACCGTCCGCAGGAGCGGGGTGAACTCGCTGCTGCCCCTGGAGCGGGCGGGCGCCGCGGCGGGTGCGGCGGCTGCCGGGGGCAGGACGGTGGCCTGGGACATGGCGGGCTCCGGATTCTGTCGACATCGAATCGATAGGGGTGACGGTCGTTGGGCGCCTACCGAGAAGCTACGGATCCGTGATCGTCCGGGGCCATGGCGTCACCACCCGTCCCCGGTCGGGGGTGCACCGGGGGCACGGGGTGGGGCGATCCCCACCCCGTGAGGACTGTGTCGTGGATCACGCGAGGCGGGAGCCTCGTCGAGCGGGTGCGGTGAGGTACCCTCGGCCGCTCGGACTTCAGGTAGTCAAATTTGAGGAATGCGTTGTCGCTGTCGCACGGACCCGATGATTCCGCCCGCGAACCCGTTCAGATGCCCGCTCCGGCATCCGCCCGGGAGCCCTCCCGGGGCACATCCCCCGAGCTCACCCGCCACTCCGCCGTCTTCCTCCCCGCCGATCCGCCTCGCGCGGGCCGGATCGCCTTCTGGTCCGCGGACGGCGAGATGCTGCCGAACACGGACGCCGAGGCCGCCGGCGCCGGTGGCACTGACACACCGGTCGTCGGGTCCACGGCCGTCGGCTTCTCGCTCAGCGACACCAGTGTCAGCGACATCACGGTCGTCGACGGAGAGAGCCTCCGGCCGGTGACCGTCCCCGCGCGTGTCCTCTCCGTACGGGACGCCCTGCCGCTGCTCACCCGGGCCCGCTTCGCCGACTCCGCGTCGCCCGCGAGCGCCTTCTGGGGTGCCGCTTCCCTCCTCGCCCTCGACCTGGTCGCACGCGGCCTGCTGCTGCCCGGCCTCACCCCCGGTGACATCGACGCCTGGCGGGCGGGTCCGCTCGGGCCCGGTGAGCTCGCCGCACTGCGGACGCTCGCCGCCTCGATGCCTCCCGAGGCCCACGCCGCACCGCTGTCCTCGGACGCACCACTGTCCTCGGACGACCCGATGCTCCTGCCCGAACCCGAGGCGCTGCTGCGCGCGTTCGCCGACGCCGTCGCGGACACCTTCCCCCGCACTCCGGCCGCCGCGCTCGCCGCCGGTGGCCCCGCCTTCGCCGCCGAGGCACCGCAGCCGGTTCCCGGGCAGCGGGCGTGGGCAGCCGACGTGGCGGCGGTGCACGACGCGGGCGTCCGCCTGTCGCTCCGGCTCGAACTGCCGGGCTTCACCGCCGAGTCGGAGAAGGCTCCCGACTTCCGGGCGGTCCTGCAGCTGCACGGTGTCGCCGACCCGACCCTCGTGGCGGACGCGGCGGAGGTGTGGGCGGGGTCCAGCCGGACGGCGGCCGCGTTCGGCCCCCGGGCCCGTATGGACGCCCTGCTCTCCCTCCGACGCGCCGCACGCGCCTGGAGCCCGCTCACCCCGCTCCTCACGGCGGCGGTGCCCGACACCGTCGAACTCGCCGACGAGGAGGTCGCGGAGCTGCTCGGGACGGCGGGCCGGGCCCTCGCGGACACCGGCGTCCAGGTGCACTGGCCGCGCGAACTCGCGGACCGGCTGACGGCGCGTGCGGTGATCGGACCGGTGGGCGGGGAGCTGTCGGACGGCCGGAGCACCGCCGCCGACGGGTCCGGGCTCGGAGACGGCACCGGGCACGGGGACGGCACCGGCACCGGCACCGGCTTCGGTTCCGATGACGGCTCCGGTGATGTGAGAGCGGATACGGCAGAGGCAGCAGGCGCAGTGGAGGCACGTACCTCCTCGACCCTTCCCTCCTTCCTCTCCGCCGACGCCCTGCTCGGCTTCAACTGGCGCTTCGCCGTCGGCGATCAGGAGCTGACGCGCGCCGAGCTCGACCGGCTGGCCGAGGCCGGCCGGCCACTGGTCCGCCTGCGTGACCGCTGGGTGCTGGTCGACCCGGCCGAGGTGCGTCGTGCCCGGTCGCAGCAGGACCGTACGGTGACTCCGGTGGACGCCCTCTCGGCCGTCCTCACCGGAACCACCGAGGTCGACGGCCGGCCCGTCGAGGTGGCGGCGACCGGCTGGCTGGAGCGGCTGCGGGAGCGGATCGCCGACCCCGAGGGCGGCAGGCCGCAGGTGCCCCAACCCCCCGGGCTCGCCGCGACCCTGCGCGACTACCAGCTGCGCGGGCTCGACTGGCTGCACCGGATGACCTCGCTCGGCCTCGGTGGATGTCTCGCCGACGACATGGGGCTCGGCAAGACCATCACGGTCATCGCACTGCACCTGCACCGCCAGTCGGATCCGGAATCCGCCGGGCCCACCCTCGTCGTCTGCCCGACCTCCCTCATGGGCAACTGGCAGCGCGAGGTCGAGAGGTTCGCGCCGGCCACGCCGGTGCGCCGCTTCCACGGCGCGACCCGTGACCTGGAGGACCTCGCCGACGGCGGGTTCGTCCTCACCACGTACGGCACCATGCGGCTCGACGCGGCGCGACTCGCCGAGCGGAGCTGGGGACTCGTCGTCGCGGACGAGGCGCAGCACGTCAAGAACCCGTACTCGGCGACGGCCAGGCAGCTGCGGACCATCGGGGCACGCGCGCGCGTGGCGCTGTCCGGCACTCCGGTGGAGAACAACCTCTCCGAGCTGTGGGCGATCCTCGACTGGACCACGCCGGGGCTGCTCGGCACCCTGGGCTCCTTCAGGACCCGGTTCGCGGCCGCCGTGGAGGGCGGCCGGGACCCGGCCGCGGCCGCGCGGCTCGCCGCACTTGTCCGCCCGTTCCTGCTGCGCCGCCGCAAGTCGGACCCCGGCATCGCGCCCGAGCTGCCGCCGAAGACGGAGACCGACCGGGCCGTCTCCCTGACGCCGGAGCAGGGCGGTCTCTACGAGGCGGTGGTACGCGAGACGCTGACGGCGATCGCCGAGGCCGACGGCATGGCGCGGCGCGGACTGGTCGTCAAACTGCTGACCGGGCTCAAGCAGATCTGCAACCACCCCGCCCAGTACCTCAAGGAGGACCGGCCGAGGATCGAGGGCCGCTCGGGCAAGCTGGAGCTGCTCGACGAGCTCCTCGACACGATCCTCGCCGAGGGCGCGTGCACCCTGGTCTTCACCCAGTACGTGGGGATGGCCAGGCTCCTGGAGGCCCACCTCGCGGCGCGCGGCGTGCGGACGCAGTTCCTGCACGGCGGGACGCCGGTCGCCGAGCGTGAGGCGATGGTCGCCCGTTTCCAGAGCGGCGAGGTCCCGGTCTTCCTGCTGTCCCTCAAGGCCGCCGGCACCGGGCTGAACCTCACGCGCGCCGAGCACGTCGTGCACTACGACCGCTGGTGGAACCCGGCCGTGGAGGCCCAGGCGACCGACCGCGCGTACCGGATCGGGCAGGACCGCCCGGTGCAGGTGCACCGGCTGATCGCCGAGGGCACGATCGAGGACCGGATCGCGACCATGCTCGACCGCAAGCGGGAGCTGGCGGACACCGTCCTCGGGACCGGCGGCGACACCCCGTCGGAGCTGACCGAACTGACCGATGCCGAGCTGGCGGAGCTCGTACGACTGCGGGGTGACGCACGATGAGCGGGTACGGACACGAGGGCGACGAGCGGACCTTCGCGGCGCTGCCGCCCGCGCGGGGCGCGGCCTTCGCCAGGACCTGGTGGGGCCTCTCCTGGCTGAAGGCACTGGAGGACACGGCTCTCGACGGCCAGCAGCTCAAGGCCGGGCGGCGGCACGCGCGCGCGGGAGCGGTGGGCGCCGTGTCGGTGCGGCCCGGCCGCATCACGGCGGTGGTGAAGGACCGGGACGGCACGGCGTACCGCAGCGACGTCCTGGTGCGGGAGTTCTCGGCGGAGGAGTGGGAGCGGCTCCTGGACCTCGCCGTCGACAGCGCGGGGCACATCGCCGCGCTCCTCGACCGTGAGATGCCGCCGCACCTGGTCGAGGACGCGGCGGCGGCAGGACTCGAACTCCTGCCGGGAATCGGGGATCTCGAACCCGAGTGCGGCTGCGAGGCGTGGGACCACTGTCCGCACACGTCCGCGCTCTGCTACCAGGTGGCCCGGCTGCTCGACGAGGACCCCTTCGTCCTGCTCCTCATGCGGGGCCGCGGCGAGCGGACCCTCCTGGACCAGTTGCAGGCACGCAGCGCATCGCGTGCCGCGCACGGCGGGCGGGAAGCGGACGGCGCACCGGGCGCGGACACGGCGGAGGGCACCGGAGGGATGCCGGGTGTGTCGGCCGAGGAGGCATACGCGGCGGGGTTCCTCGTGCCGCCGCTCCCCGCGCCTCCGGTCGCCGGTGATGCGCCGGGCCGGTCGCCGTCCCTGGACACGGAGACGGAACCGGAGCCCGGGGTCGACCCGGCCGCTCTGGAGTTCCTCGCCTCGGACGCGGCGGTCCGCGCGCACCGGATGCTGGTGGAGGCACTCGCCGACGGGGCGTCAGCGGGTGGGACACCCTGCGGAGCGTCGGGCCACGGCGGGCCGACGACGCGGTCAACGGCTTCTCCGGTTGCGGCGGCTGCGGCTCCGGCTGCGCTGACGGTCGCTCAGGATGCCGTGCGGCTCGCCGCGGGCTCCCCCGTGCCCTGGATCACGGCACGGCTCACCTCCGGCTCGGGCCGGACACGGGCGGAGATGGACCTCGCCACGCGCGCGTGGCGCTTCGGTGGCGCCGCCGCCCTCGCCGTACTGGAGGAGGAGTGGACGCCGGACGCCGAGGCGCTCGTGTGGGCGGGAAACCGGCTCACGGAGGCGTGGGAGGACGACGAGCGCCCGGCGCTGCGGCGGTCCGGTGGTGCGCGGTGGACGGTGGTGGGTGCGGAGGCGCAACTGCGCCTCGGCGAGGACGGCCGCTGGTGGCCGTACCTGAAGGCGGGTGCCCGCTGGTCCCCCGCCGGACCGGCGGACCGGGATCCGGCGACGGCTCTGGCGACGGCCCTCGCCGCCGGTCCTACTGGAGCCGACGGCTGAGGGCGCCCTCACCGCTGGTGTTGGCGGCCAGGCTGCAGGCGATCGCGTCCGAGCCGAGGAGGTAGCTCGTCCGGTACGGGTACTGGACGAAGGTGGTCCAGCGCGTACCGAGCGGCTGACGTGCCGCCTTGCGGCGCAGTGGTTCACGGCAGAGCAGCGTGGCCGCCTCGCGGATCGCCGTGTCCGTGGCATGGAGACCGGTGAGGCGGAGCCGGGCGACGAGTTCGGCGTGGTGCGGCGTGTCGCAGGCCCGCCGGAGTGCGGTGCCCGGCGCGCCGCGGTCGATGTCGAAGCAGTCACCGACCCTCAGCGCCTCGAAGGAGACGGGACGGGGCGCACCGGCGCCACCGGTCGCGGGGCGGGTCGGCCGGGATGTGGCGGTCGTGCCGCCGGTCCGGGAGGGCGTCGCGGACGCGGTGCCCCCGGGGCCGGCGGTCCGGTGCGGGGAGGCGGTACGGCTCGGCGTGGCGTCCGAGGTCAGGGCCGCCGACGGCGTGTCGGCGCTGCGGACGGCGGTCGTCCCGGCGTCGCCCGTGGGTGTGCCGGTCGGTCCTCCGCCGCCCGGCGGGGTGGCCTCGGGGCGGCCCTCGTCGGAGACGACGGGTGAGGGCGCGCCGGCCTGGTCGCCGCCGGCCCGTTCGCCCGTGGACAGGGTCTGTTCGGTCCCGCCCCGGGAGGCGACGAACGCGGTCGCCACGAGCCCGGCGACGAGCAGCGGGACGAGCGGCACGCCGAACCGTCGGGCGCCTCGGGCGGCCGGTCCGGGCCGGGGCGCGCCGAGCCGGACGAGGCGGGGCGACCAGCCGGAGTCGGTGCCGGTTTCGGCGCCGGTTTCGGTACCGGTGCCCGTGCTGCTGCCAACGCGTGCACCGACACCGGCACCGGTTTCGGGATCGGGTGGTGCGGGTGCGGCAGAACGGGGAACCGGGTGCGTACCGGCGACATCATCCGCCCCGGGTTCATCACGCGTATCCGATGAATCTGACAATCTCGATATCCCGGGCAAGTCATCACGATCGGCGCGTTCGGCGCAACCGCCGCGATCGGTCGTGTCGAGCGAGTCGGGCTCACCGAGCGGATGGGAATCGCCCGGTCGGCGGTCCGGTGACGGCGGGGTGGAGGGGGACGGGTGGGGCACAAGGTCAAGGTTCGCCCGTCGGCGGCTCCGCGGCCACCTTTTTACGGGTGCGGGGAGCGGCCTGTACAGAAACGTGACCATCGTCGGCCCCGATCCCGCCCGCCGCTCCTTCCGCCGCCCCGTCACGAACCGCTCCTACAGGCCGAGCTGGCGCTCAGCGCCCTCGACGGTCTGGGCGAGGAGCACGGCGATGGTCATGGGGCCCACGCCACCCGGCACGGGCGTGATGAGGGAGGCGCGCTCGGCGGCCGAGGCGAAGTCGACGTCGCCGACGTTGCCCGGGTTGTAGCCGGCGTCGATGACGACGGCGCCGGGCTTGATGTCCGCGCCCTTGATGAAGTTCGGCTTGCCGACGGCGGCCACGAGGACGTCGGCCTCGCGGACGACCGAGGAGAGGTCCTCGGTGCGGGAGTGGCAGTAGGTGACGGTGGCATCGCGGCCGAGGAGGAGGAGTCCGGCCGGCTTGCCGAGGATCGCGCTGCGGCCGACGACGACGGCGCGCTTGCCTCGGAGTTCCACGTCGTAGGCGTCGAGGAGGCGGATGATGCCGCCCGGGGTGCAGGAGACGAAGCCGGGCAGGCCGAAGCCCATGGCGGCGAAGGAGGCCATGGTGACACCGTCGACGTCCTTCTCCGGGGCGATGGCCTCGAAGGCGGCGCGCTCGTCGATGTGGGGGCCGACGGGGTGCTGGAGGAGGATGCCGTGGACCTCGGGGTCCTCGGACAGGGCCGTGATCGCGGCGACGAGCTCCTCGGTCGTCGTGGTGGCGGGCAGCTCGACGTGCTTGGAGCGGATTCCGGCCTTCGCGCAGCGGTTCTGCTTCATCTTCACGTACGTGACCGAGGCCGGGTCCGCACCGACCAGGACGGTCGCGAGGCACGGTGTGACGCCGGTGCGGCGGGTGATCTCGGCGGCGCGGGCGGCGGTCTCCTCGACCGTACGGCGGGCGAGGGCCGTTCCGTCCATGAGGGTGGCGGTGCTGGTGGACATGGCAACTCCTGGGCGTCGTCTCTGACAGGTGATTCGCCCAGGCGCACGGCATCGGTACGGGCGCGCCGGTCGAGCACGCCCCCGCCGGACCGCTCCCCGGTGGTGATCCACCTCAAGCGCCAGTCACGGCCCGAGCCCCACTGTACGTGAGCGGTCGGGGGCCGGTCCCGGACAGGGTGGGCGGGAGGGGGCGCCCAGGTGCTTGTCGACGGCGTTCCCGCGCATCACGATGAGCCCGACGGGCCGGGACGACCTCGACGAGGAGGCCGAGTTGAGCGACGCGTGGGTGGCCGGACGGGCGAAGCGGGTGGACGGGACGGCCCGCGGCGGCGGGGAGGCGGGAGCGACGGTCGGGGGCAGGGAAACGGGACCGGCGACCGGCGGCGGCGAAACAGGAACGACGATCGGCGGCCGCGGGACGATCCGACCGCTGGTCGCCGCTTCGTGGCGGCGTTCCGCACGCGCGCGCGTGAGTCCGGACGGAGCGGCCCGGGTGGAGCTGGACGAGGACGAGCTCGCCGACTTCCGGGACGGCCATCCGCTGGCGGCGGCGATGCCGGTGATCCGGGAGCTGATGGGGGCGTACGCGACGGACGGGGAGCACCTCCTCGCGGTGTGCGACGCAGCCGGCCGGATGCTGTGGGTCGAGGGCCACCCGGCCACGCTGCGCAAGGCACGCGGGATGAACTTCGTGGCCGGGGCCCGCTGGTCGGAGGCGGCGGCGGGAACGAACGCGCCCGGCACGGCCCTCGCGGTCGACCGGCCGGTCCAGGTGGTCGCCGCCGAGCACTTCCGCCACCCGGTGCGGGCCTGGACCTGCGCCGCCGCGCCCGTGCACGACCCGCGCAGCGGGCGGGTGCTCGGCGCGGTCGACATCACGGGCGGACGCCGGCTCGCGCATCCGCACAGTCTCGGCTTCGTCCAGGCGGTGGCGCGGGCAGCGGAGTCGCAGCTGGCGCTGCTCGGGCCGGCCCCGGAGGCGGACAGGGCGAGCCTCGCGGCGCTCGGCCGCGACGAGGCGTCGCTGTCGCTCGGCGGCCGGCGGGTCCGGCTGAGCCGCCGGCACAGCGAGATCCTGGTCCTGCTCGCGCACCGCCCGGAAGGGGTCAGCGGCGACGAGCTCCTCACGCTCCTGTACGAGGACGAGTCCGTCACGCCGGTGACACTGCGGGCGGAACTGTCGCGGCTCCGGGCGCTGCTGGGTCCGGACGTGCTGCGTTCCCGCCCGTACCGGCTGGCGGGCGGGGTGGACGCGGACTTCGCGGCGGTGGACCGGCGGCTCGCGTCGGGGGCCGTCGCGGCGGCGGCCGGGGAGTACGGGGGCCCGCTGCTTCCGGCCTCGCTCGCCCCCGGGGTCGTACGGCTGCGGGAGCGGCTCGCGGGCCGGCTGCGGGCGGCGCTGGTCGACCGGGGCGACCCCGGGCTGCTCGCGGACTGGGCGTACAGCAGCTGGGGCGAGGACGACCTGGAGGTCTGGCGGGCGTTGTGCGCGGCCGTTCCGGCGGCTCGGCTCCCGCCCGTACGCGCGCGTCTCGACTCCCTGGAGGCGGAACTGTCCGCCGGTGCAACGGTCTTGCAACGTTCGGGGCCGCACACTCGCCGGTGAGCGCCGGCCAGGGACGGCCGGCGCGTCCCAGGGAGGCCATGCCATGACCCGATACGCCGCACCCGGTACCGAGGGCGCGCTCATGTCGTACGAGGCCCGCTACGACCACTGGATCGGAGGCGCGTACCTCGCTCCCGCGCTCGGCGGCTACTTCGAGAACCCCAGCCCGATCGACGGCCGCCCCTTCACGGAGGTCGCGCGCGGCACCGCCGAGGACGTGGAGCGCGCCCTCGACGCGGCGCACGCGGCGGCCCCGGCGTGGGGACGGACGGCGCCGGCCGAGCGGGCCTCCGTGCTCCTGCGGATCGCGGACCGGATGGAGAGCGGCCTTGAGGCGCTCGCCGTGGCGGAGAGCTGGGACAACGGCAAGCCGGTCCGGGAGACGCTGGCCGCCGACATCCCGCTCGCCATCGACCACTTCCGCTACTTCGCGGGGGTGCTGCGGGCCCAGGAGGGCGCGCTGAGCGAGATCGACGACGACACCGTCGCGTACCACTTCCACGAGCCCCTGGGAGTGGTCGCGCAGATCATCCCGTGGAACTTCCCGATCCTGATGGCGGTGTGGAAGCTGGCGCCGGCGCTCGCCGCGGGCAACGCGGTGGTCCTCAAGCCGGCCGAACAGACCCCCGCCTCGATCCACTTCTGGCTCAGTCTGGTCGCGGACCTGCTGCCGCCGGGCGTCCTCAACGTCGTCAACGGCTTCGGCGAGGAGGCCGGGAAGCCGCTCGCGTCCTCGCCGCGCGTCGCCAAGATCGCCTTCACCGGCGAGACCTCGACCGGCCGGTTGATCATGGGGTACGCCTCCGAGAACCTGAAGCCGGTGACCCTGGAACTCGGCGGCAAGTCGCCGAACATCTTCTTCGACGACGTGTGGGCGGCGGACGACGACTTCCGCGACAAGGCGCTCGAGGGCTTCACGATGTTCGCGCTCAACCAGGGCGAGGTCTGCACCTGCCCCTCGCGCGCGCTCGTCCAGCGCGGCCACTACGGCGAGTTCCTGGAAGCGGCGATCGCCCGCACGGAGAAGATCGTCCCGGGCCACCCGCTGGACACCGACACCATGATCGGCGCGCAGGCCTCGGCGGAGCAGCTGCGGAAGATCGTCTCCTACCTGGAGATCGGCCAGCAGGAAGGCGCGAAGATCCTGACGGGCGGCCAGATCGTCGAGCACGGGGGCGATCTGGCGGGCGGCTACTACGTCCAGCCGACGATCTTCGAGGGCGACAACCGCATGCGGGTCTTCCAGGAGGAGATCTTCGGTCCGGTGGTGGCGGTGACGTCGTTCACGGGCTTCGACGACGCGATCGACACGGCGAACGACACCCTGTACGGCCTGGGCGCCGGCGTCTGGACCCGCGACACGAACACGGCCTACCGTGCGGGCCGCGCCATCCAGGCGGGCCGCGTCTGGACGAACTGCTACCACGCGTACCCGGCCCATGCCGCGTTCGGAGGCTACAAGCAGTCGGGCATCGGCCGCGAGACCCACCGGATGATGCTGGACCACTACCAGCAGACGAAGAACCTGCTGGTGAGCTACTCACCGAAGAAGCTGGGCTTCTTCTAGGGACACGAAAGGAGGCGCCTGAGCTGGGCATTCGCCTGTCAGGCGCCTCTCTCTCGCACCGCAGAAACATGCCTCGACAGCGGCCGTATCCGAGTGACCTGTCCGATGCCCGGTAGGAGTTGATGCAGCCCATTCTGTCGGCCTGGCGGGCCGAGCGGAGGGCGAAGGGTCTGGGCATAGGCCGGCCGCCCGAGCACGACCTGCGGCGGATCATGGAAGCGGTCCTCTACGTCGACCGCACCGGCATCCCCTGGCGATATCTGCCGCACGACTTCCCGCCATGGGAAACGGTCTACGGCTACTTCACTGCCTGGCAGAAGGACGGAGTCTTCGACCAACTCAACGGGCCCCTCCGCCGTCTGGTCGGGGAGGCGGAGGGGCGCGACGGCAAGCCGAGTGCGTGCGTGCTGGACGCGCAGAGCATCAAGACTTCCGCGAACGTCCACGCGGCCGGCCAGGGCATCGACGCGGGCAAGAAGATCGCGGGCCGCAAGCGCCGTATCGGCGTCGACACCCTCGGTCTTCTCCTGGCCGTGCTGGTCACCGCCGCGAGCGTCTCCGACAACGCCGGCGGCATCCAGGTGCTCTCACAGATCTCGAAGGCCCACCCGCGAGTGACCAAGGCCTGGGCCGACAGCGGCTATCGAATCAAAGCCATCGAGCACGGAGCCCGCCTGGGCATCCACGTCGAAGTCGTCCATCGCGACCCGGCCACGAAGGGCTTCAAGGTGATTCCGCGGCGCTGGGTCGTCGAGCGGACCTTCGGCTGGCTCATGCACCACCGGCGCCTCAGCCGCGACTACGAGACCCACCCACACCGATCCGAAGCGATGATCAAGCTGGCAATGGTCGACCTCATAAGTCGCCGCCTCACAAGGGAGTCCACCCCGAACGGGCGTGATGCCTGGACACCGACCGCGTCAATGGAACGGGTGGGACCGCTGGCTCGGACCGGGAGGGTCGAAGCTCACCCCGTTCTCGTCGAGTGCGTTGAAGACGGTCACGCGACCCGAATCGCAGACGAAGCTGATGTCGACGTTGCCCTGAGCGATATCCCTGCCTGTCCATTCGAGCAGTTCGGCCCCCGTGAGGGGCGTCCCCAGCAGAGCGTGCAGTCCGGGGAAAGGTTCGGGGCGCCACTGCAGGTCGAAGCCAGGCCACCGGACTGGACGGGTGGGGTCGATCATGTTCCACGTGAGGGAGAGATCGCCGAGCTTTCGATGGTTGATCTCGACCTGCTCGCCATCGAAGTCGAACAGCACCGGGCAGTCGCAGAACCACTCGTCATCCCTGAGGTCCCAGACCATCCAGACTCTCGTGAGCGTCCGACCAGCAAGACCGCGCAGGCGATTTCCATGCTCCTGCACGACGTCACTACGGCCGTCCAACCATGCTGGCTGGTAGCCCGCGATGCCGAAATCGAGCATGACGTCATCCTGTCAGAAGTGCCCCTCCTCGGGTCAGAGCCGTCCCGAACGGCGACCAACCCGTCAACTTCTCAAACACCCCTGCCGGGACAGAACGCCCTTATAGGACCACGACCCATGTGAAAATCCGCCCATGGATCAGGGGGACGCGGCCGTCTGGGCCGCAGCAATCACGGGTGGCGTTGGTGTCGTCGCTGCCGTTGTGCTTTCGCCGCAGGTAAGGCTCAGGCCAACGGCAAAGTACGCGGCGTGAAGTTGCAGCTACCGGGCCAGCGTGAGGACGCGCTCTGGCAGTCAGAGGCTGACGCATACGCCGAGCTGGTAGTCCAGTTCAACAAGACTCGGATGCAGGTGGGCAACGTGTCGGCACTGTTCAGTGCGACCCGTAGTCAGGCTGCGAGCATGGCTCCATACGGGTTCGGAACACGCGAGGAGGCGCTCAGGGAGCTGATGGACCTCGCCAAGACCTGTGCGTAATCGCGCCCGGTCCTTCGACCGTACGCCCGACCATGGATCAGATGCGAACGTATCCACCCGGGCTGGCCGAGGAACACGGTCTCGGACGACGTACCGTCGTTCCTCCGGACGGATCTGCCGAGCTTGTGCGTGCCGTGAGTGATCCGGCCGTTGCCCGTCCGCCGGCGCAGCTCACCTGAGCCCTCGTAGCCGGCCCCGGTTCACCCGGTCGCCGGCCCGGCCGCGCACTGGCCAGGATATGGAACGTGGAGCCCTCCGCGATCCCCCACGATGGGCCGCCCACGCACGCCATGGAGATCTTCCGGCTCACGGAGCAGCACGAGGTGCGGATGCTGTGGATCAGTGCCACCGACCCGGCCGTCTCCCTGCCCGAACTGGCCCGGATCCGCTCGATCCTCGACCAGGAAGAGCTGTTCCTGGTGGTTCAGGACCTGTTCCTGACCGAGACGGCCCAGTTCGCCGACGTGGTCTTGCCGGCGGCGACCTGGGGCGAGAAGACCGGCACGTTCACCAACGCCGACCGCACCGTCCATCTCTGCGAGAAGGCCGTCGACCCGCCCGGCGACGCCCGCCCGGATCTCGACATCTTCCTCGACTACGCCGCCCGCATGGGCTTCCAGGACAAGCGCGGCGCACCCCTGGTGCACTGGAACGGCCCCGAGCAAGCCTTCGAGGCATGGAAGCACTGCAGTGCCGGCCGCCCCTGCGACGGCACCGGCCTCAGCTACGCACAGCTCCGCGGCCCCAGCGGAATCCAGTGGCCCGTCACCGAAGACGCCCCCGACGGCACCGACCGGCTCTACCCGGACGGCGTCACCTGGGCACACCCGGACCGGTGCGTGACCTACGGCAAGGACCTCGTCTCCGGCGAACCGCTGGGCGAGGAGTGGTACCGGTCGGTGAACCCGCGCGGCAAGGCACTGATCCGGTCCGCCCCCTACATTCCGCCGAAGGAGTGGCCCGACGACGAGCACCCCTCCCCGCTGACCAACGGCCGCACCCTCTACCACTTCCACACCCGCACCAAGACGGGCCGGGTCCCCGAGCTGGAGGTCGCGGCCCCGGGCGTATGGGTGGAGATCGCCGCCGCCGAGGGCGACCTCGTCGACGTCACCACAGAACGCGGCACACTGCACGCTCACAGCGCGGCTGGAGCAACTACGGACCCGCTACTCCGTCGACCTCGCCCTGCGGAACCCCTCCTCCCCCTCACGCACCGTCCGTCTGGTCTTCGGCTCGAACGTCACCGGGCCCACGGACGTTCCGGGCAACACGTGGAACGGAGCGGTGGCCGTGTCGGTAGACGGCGCAGCACCACAGATCCAGACCGTCTACGTGCGGCCCACAGCGCCCAGGAACACGATCGGCACCTACACTCTGGCCCCCGGGTCACGCGCTCGGTCGGACTCGATTTCACCGTCCCCGGCCTGATCACCGCAGGCTCCCAGCTCCTGCTGGAGAGCATCGCCGGCTGACAGCCTCCCGCACCCGCACAGATCCGGACGCCCCCGCGCTGTGCTCGGTGGGCGTCCGGGTGCCGGCCACGGCGGGCCTGGGTGGTGCGGCTAGGCGAACGTCGTTCCCCAGGTGGTCGGGCCGACCAGGCCGTCCACGGTGAGGCCCTTGCGGGATTGGAAGGTGCGGCAGGCCGCATCGGAACCCGGGCCGTACTGGCCGTCCACGGTGAGGGCGAAGCCGTGGGCGGTGTTCATGCGTTGCTGCCAGGTCGCCACACTCGCGTGCACGGTGGCCGGGGACTGGCGGAAGGTGACCCCGGGATACGGCAGGGGGCCGCCGCCGGGGTTGACCTCGCCGCTGACGACCCGGGTGTAGAGGGCGGCCGGGCATTCCGTCGCGTGGTGGTCCCGATGGCCGGTGATGGCCTGGGCGGCTCCACCGGACGAGCGCAGACGGTTGATGCCGTACCGGATGGCGTCGATCAGCTGGCTCGTGATGACGTCGTAGCTGCCGCTGGTGCCGCCGGTCAGCGCGCAGACCGCGTACCAGTCGTCGTTGCCCTGCGTCGTGCCCTGTGCCGCCGTGCGCACGTACTCGCCGCGCCCCTGGAAGAGGTAGCCGTGGACGCAGGCGAGGTGGCTGTAGGCGATGTCCGACCAGCCGTTCGAATCCATGTGGTAGTTCTGGATGCCCCGCACCTGAGCGGCGCAGTCGGCGTGGTCGGCCCTGGCCACTTTGACGGCGTCGACGTGGTGGACGACCACACCGCCCTCCGCGGGGGTGATGTTGCCGCTGGTGCTCTGGGGCGCTCGGGCGCCCCACTGGGCGCGGGTCACGAAGGTGGCCATCAGCGGTGCCCCCCACGGGCCGTGGCGCATGCGACGGCGGCGTTGAGCGGTTCGGCGTGCGCGGTGCGGGCGGCCTCGGGGCCGTAGACGGCGCCGGGGTCTCGGGGGTTGGTCACGGGGGCCTGCCCGCGTTCCGTCGGCGGAAGGGGGCTGGAGGCCTGCGCGGCGCCCGCCTGGACGACGGGCAGCACGAGTGCGCTGCCGACGGCCGCGCGCAGTGCGACGCGACGGGAGAGGTCCTGGGTCAACTTGGCTCCAGATGAGATGAGTTGGCGAAGCAGCTCGGGTGGTCAGGTGATGCGTGCCCCCTTCCGTACGGTCGGGGCTTCCAGAGTGCGCAGCCACGCCTCTCCGGCGGTCGCGACATGCGGACGCGGGAGATCACGTCGCCCGCATGCGCCTCCGGAGCCGGCGTCGCCTGCTGCCGAGCGGTGTGTTCGGCGGAGGGCGTGAGGTCCGGCTCCTGAGGCCGGCCACCCGTCCTGGGGCCGGCGCGCGTGCGGGGGGGCGGGTCAGCAGCCGCCGCAGTTGTAGAAGGTCACGTCCCAGTGGTTGCCCTCGTCGGCGTAGACGTTGCCCGCGCCGGACTTCCACTGCGGGGCGCCGTCACCGCGGACGCCGATGTACGTGAACGTGTTCTTCACGTAGTTGGTGAGGCAGGTGGCCTTGCCGAAGTCGAGCTTGTAGCCGTTCCAGTGGGAGTACGTGCCGCTCGCGTGGCCGGTCTCGGTGCCGCCGGTGATGTTGAGGGCGCAGCCGCTGGCGCTCCTCAGGGTCTGGGCTCCCTGGGCGGTGGCCAGGTTGAGCTGGTCGAAGGACGTGCACGTGGCGACGTTGCGGTTGGAGCAGCCGCCGGACGAGGACCAGGTGATCCCGGAGGACCGGAACATCGAGGTCGCGGTGGCGTGGCTGATCTTCGTGACGGCGTGGGCCTCGCCCGCGGCGGTGAGGACGCCGACACCCGGCGCGAAGAGCGCGCCGAGGACGAGGGCCAGCGCTGTCAGGACGGACCGGATTCTCATGCTGATTCTCCTGTCTGACGGGTGGGGGTGAAGCGGTCCACCGGTACGGATCACACGTGTGGAGCCCGGACCGGTGGCCGCCGGGGTTCGCTGCACTCGTCCCCCGTGGACGCGACGCGGTACCCGTGTGCCGATCCGGGTCCGATCGCACGCCTGTCGGCTCCGTCGGCCTCGGCAGATGCCCTCCCCCGGGGGGGGGAAGGCGGACTGCCTCGGCCGTAGTCCGTGCCGGCTCGACCGGCAGGCGTACGGTAGGAAGCGGGGCGGGCGCCTGGACATGGACGGAATGTCGATCCGCTCACGGGCGGCTTCGACTGTTCAGCCCTGTTGGGGGACGGCGTTCCGGTGTCTCCGCTGATGGGGCGCGGCGGTGCCGACCGCTCGTGCCGTCAGCGCGAGCCAGAGGTCGATCCGGTCCTCAGCGCGGTCCTGCTGTCTTCCCGTCAGTCTGGTCACTTTCTCGATGCGGTTCTGGACCGTGTGCCGGTGCAGGCCGAGCCGGGTGGAGGTCTCCGCCCAGGAGCCGTTCGTCTCAAGCCAGACGCGCAGCGTCTCGGTGAGTTCGCCGACGGGGTCGGCCGCGTCGAGGGGGGCCAGTACCGTGTCGGCGAAGGCTGCCAGCGTCGCGGGACTCCCCAGGCTGAGCAGGAGCCTGACGGACCCCGCCTCCGAGGCGCTGACGGGGCGTCCCAGCTCCGCGCTGGAGGAGAGCAGCGCGATCGCCTGCCGGAGCGAGAGGGCGGCGTGCTGGGGTGCGACGGCGGGACCGATCCCCGCCGGGCGGCCCGGCGCGAACCGGCCGAGCACGGCTGACGTGTCGAGTTCCTCGGAGACGACCATCTCGACGGTGTCGCCCGTCACGCGGGCGAGTCCACCCGGTACCGCCAGGGCGAGGTCTGCCGCGAGTTCGACCGGTTCGCCGGCGGCCCGCACCGCCACCGCCCGGACGGTCGCCGAGGGGACGCCCGCCGTGCGCAGCAGGGCCCGTCCCTGGTCCGCCGTGATGTCCGTGTGGAACAGCCTGGCGAGCAGGGCCGCCCGGCGACGGCGCTGCGGCTCGTCGGCCAGGTGGCGGCGTTCCAGTTCGACGGAGAGCAGCGAGACGAGGACGCTGATCAGCAACCGGGCCTCCGGCGAGTCCGCGTCCAGGAGAACGAGGAAGCCTCGCAGACGCGTGGTGCCGAGCGGCTGCACCACGAGCTTGCCGCACGGCAGGTCCGCGCGGCCGCTTCCCCGGAGACCGTGCAGCGAGACGGTGTCGATGACGGGTGCGGCGTCGGTCAGCAGTTTCTGCCCGTCGGTTCCGGCGGAGCCGAGGAGCCGCCCCGAGGGATCGCATACGGCCACGCCCGAGTTCACCGCCTGGAACCAGGACGAGAGCAGCCCCGTCAGCCCGTCGTGGGAGGCCGCCGCCGACGACAGGCGACGTTGTGTGCGCAGGGTTCGCTCCAGCAGGCGCCGTTCCTCGGCCCCTCGCGCCCCGAACACCGCCTTGGTGATGGAGGCGAAGGAGACGCTCGCGGGCGCAGTGAGCAGGGGCATTCCGAGGTGCTCGGCGTGCCGGCTCAGGGCGTCCGGCACCGACTGCAGGGGCAGTCCGGGGCCCACGCCCACGATGAGGGCGGCGGCCTTGCCGGAGGTGAGCTCTTCGACGTACGCCGAGCAGTCGGACTCGTCCGCCGACAGCAACAGGCCGCTGGTCATGACCACTTCTGCGCCTTCGAGCCAGGAGGCGGGGCGGGTGTTCTCGGTCGCGTGCGCAGCCTCGACCACTCTGCCGAGGCCCGTACCGCCCGCCACCAGGCGCAGACGCAGGGAGGGAATGGCCAGCAGATCGCGAACGGTGAGAGGCATGGGACGCATGGTCCAGGAAGGTCCTCCGCCTGTCGACCGTATGTCCAGGCCCAGGTGGTGAACGTTCCGCGCCCTCGCCACAAGCGACGCAGGAGGGGCGCGCGGCTCGTCGGTCGCTCCCCGCGCGGGGAGCGACCGACGACGACCGGGCCTGTCAGAAGGCGGGGCGGGACATCCTGCCCTGCCGCTGGACCCGGTCCACGGCGGACACCGCGTACCAGCACGCGGCCGGTGCCGCGGAATCGCGGTAGACGGCGTTCTTCCCGCCGGGCACCACGGCGACGAGGGTGCCGTTTCCACGGGAGGATCGGCGCCCGGGCCTGCCGGGGAAGCGGTGGACCGCGTACTGGAACGGGGTGTCGCCGCGGCCGTGGGTCCGTGCGGTGATGTGCAGCGTGGCGGCGCCGGTGACGGCCTCCCGCCGGACCTGGACGGTGGGCGGGGGCGGGAGGGGGCCCTTGTCCAGGCGGGCCGGGAGCGGGCCGAGGACGGGCTGTCCCCAGTGGGCGAGCCGCATGGCCGCGAAGTCGCCGACGCGATCCTCGCGGACGTCCTTGGCGCTGAAGAAGAGGTCGCCGCCGATCTCGGGGAGTGTGGCGTTGAGCGTCAGGTGGCGCGTGAGCTCCTTGCCGTCCTGCCAGGGAGCCGGTTGTCCCGCCGCGCCCGACTTGTAGACGGCCTGTCCGATCCACAGTTCCGTGTCGGTGTCGCGGACCACCTCGGCCCACCAGGGTGCGAGGACGGCGTAGTCGGCCACGGGCAGGCCGATGTGCCAGTACACCTGCGGTGCGATGTAGTCGAGCCACCCCCGCTCCACCCAGCCTCGGGTGTCGGCGTGCAGGCCGTCGTACGACTGGAAGGCGGCGGTGGCGGAGCCGCGGGCGTCCGTGGTCGCGTTGCGCCACACTCCGAAGGGGCTGATGCCGAAGAGCGCGTCCGGACGCACGGCGCGTACGGCGTCCCGCATCTCACGGACCATGAGGTCGACGTTGTGGCGGCGCCAGGCGGCCTTGTCGGCGTAGTCGGCGCCGTATGTACGGAACGTCTCGTCGTCGGGGAAGGCGGCACCCGCCACCGGGTACGGGTAGAAGTAGTCGTCGAAGTGGACGCCGTCGATGTCGTAGCGCCTGACGGCGTCCAGCATGGCCTCCTGGCAGAAGCGGCGCGCGGCCGGCACACCGGGGTCGTAGTAGAGCTTGCCGCCGTAGGAGACGGTCCACTCCGGGTGGGTGCGGGCCGGGTGCTCGGGAACCAGTGCGGAGGGGTCGGGCTGCATCGAGACGCGGTACGGGTTGAACCAGGCGTGGAACGCGAGGCCGCGGGTGTGGGCCGTCTCGACCATGAAGGCAAGCGGGTCGTAACCGGGGTCCTGACCCTGCGTTCCGGTGAGCCACTGCGACCATGGCTCGAAGGGCGAGGGCCAGAAGGCGTCGGCCGTCGGGCGGATCTGGACGAACAGGGCGTTGAATCCCCAGGCGAGGGCGTCGTCCGCCAGCCGTGTGAACTCCGCACGCTGGGCGGCGGCGTCCAGGCCGGTGCGCGTGGGCCAGTCGATGTTGACCACGGACGCGATCCACAGGCCCCGCATCTGTCGTTCGACGGGTACGACGGGCGCGAGGGAATCGGTGGGGGGAGCCGCGGCGTGGGCCGTCATGGACGGAAGGGCGGTGGTGCAGCCGGCCGCCGCGATGGCGGCGAGCACCGTGCGGCGGGCGAGGGCGGGCAGGGGCGTGGAACCGGCGGTGCGTTTCGGTGACATGCGGGCCTCCGCGGGCGAGGTGGCGACAGGGGTGGCGGACGAACACCGCCCTGTTCGGAATCGTGGTGCGGCCAGGACGGGCGCGTGCTGTCCCTCCGGACCGGACGGTCCACGCGGTCGCCGCCGACAGCCGGGCCGTCACGAGGGCGGCGGGGCCCGGGTGGCGGTGGACGCGCCGCGGCACATGCTCGCCCTCGTCGTCCCGCGGCGGCAACAACCCTTTGTCCAGTTCGTCGTGGAAGGCATGGACATGGTGTCGATCGTCTCCTCACCGGCCGGAACCTACTGTGTCGCCGCGGCCTCGTCACCGGCGCGCGCACGGCGCCCGCCCTTCCGGTCGCCGTCGTCCTCGGACCGCTGCGCGGCCCGTCGTACCGGGGATGGCTCGGAGCTGCTGGTCGGGAACTCCGGCCGTTAGCATGTGGGCCCCGCCCCGGCACCGGCATCGGACCGGGTCGCACCGGAGCTACGAGAGAGCGGCAGGAAGACCGTGACTGGCGAGAACCGTGGGCGAAGCGACGACCCGACCGTGCCGCGGGCGGTTCTCCACCGCTGGTCGGAAGCCCGTGACTTCGACGATGTCGTCCTCAGAGGTACGGCGTGGTCGGACGGCGCCCTGCGTCTGGAGTCCGTCGAGGGCGACGAGACCTTCGTGGACCAGCACGGCCACGCCGCCCTCGCGTGGCAGTACGCGACCTGCTCGACCGGCTGGCGCGAGCTGCCGTTTCCGGCCGAGGAGCTGATCCCCTCGTGGACGGCGCTCGCACCCGCCGGGACCCGCCTGATGGTCAGGCTGCGCGTACGCGACGAGGAGGGGGAGGTCTCTCCCTGGTACGTCATGGCGCACTGGGCCTCGGGCGACGAGGTGGTGCACCGCACCACCGTGCCCGGCCAGGCGGGCCCCTTCGGAGCGGTGGACGTCGACGTGTTCGTGGCGGCCTCCGGCCGACCCGTCCGGGCCTATGAGCTGGACGTCCGACTCGCGCGGACCCGCGACGTATCGGAGGGGCCCGTCGTGCGGGCCTTCCAACTCGCCGCCTCGTCGACACCTCCCGAACACCGACAGCCGGTGAGCGGCCCCGCCGGCGCCTGGGGTACGGTCCTCGACGTCCCGCGGCGCTCCCAGGAACTGCACACCGGCCACAGTCCGCAGTGGGACGGGGGCGGGGAGGCCTGGTCGGCCCCGGCGTGCACCTCGATGCTCGTCGAGTACTTCGGGCGCGGCCCGGCCGACGGGGAGATGACGTGGATCGACCCGGCGGACACGGCGCCGCAGGTCGACTTCACCGCGCGGGCCGTCTACGACTACGCCTACAAGGGGTGCGGCAACTGGGCCTTCAACGCCGCCCATCCGGCTCGCTACGGGCTCGACGGGATGGTCACGCGGCTGCGTTCGCTGAACGAGCTCGAACGCTTCATCAGCGCGGGCATCCCGATCGCCACGGCGCAGAGCTTCCGCATCGGCGAGCTCGCGGGCGCGGGCTTCTCGCCGGCCGGCAGCATCAAGATCGTGTGCGGATTCACGGCCGAGGGGGACGTGGTGGTCAACGACCCGCTGTCGGCCACCGACGAAGAGGTGCGCCGGATCTACCCGCGCGGGGAGTTCGAACGCGTCTGGCTGTCGGCGTCCGGCGGTGGCGGCGTGGTCTACCTGATTCACCCGCGCGAGCTTCCGCTGCCGGCCAACGTGCCGGGCCTCGAACCCAACTGGTAGTCCCTGGGGTGGGCCGCGGTCGATGGCCGGTGCTGCGGGCGGCCAACGTGGCCGTGTCCCTGACCTCGGGTCGAGCCGGACCGCGGACCGGGTCGGTCCACGGCGTCACGGTGGGTCGTCTGTCGGGGTGCACGCACCAAGCGGAGCAGGGGCGCCCCGCCGACCAGGGCGAGAACGGCCGCGGCACGCAGCACCGTCTCGATGGCCGAACCGTCCGAGGCCGCTCCCGAGGCCGAACCGCTGAGGGCTTCCAGCACCGTACCGGCGACCGCGACGGCGAGCGCGCCCAGGAGGACAAGGGACGTCAGGACGAAGCCGGACGCGGCGGCGAGATCGCCCCCGTCCGCTGCGGTACCCGCCACGGGTTGGTGGTCCGCAGAGGGTGCGGCAACAAGGCCTCAGGCATGTTCTGGTAGGCGACCGGACGCAGCCACCGGGCGACGGCGGTGCCGCCCACGCTGGTGTGCAGCGGGTTGGTCGTGGCCGGCCAGGGGCCGCCGTGGTGCATGGCGCGGGTGACCGCCACTCCCGTCGGCCAGTCGTTCCAGATCAGGCGGCCGGCCCGCAGGGCGGACCAGATCTCGCGGGACAGTTCCTCGTCCGCTTGCTCCTGGCCGTGCACCGTGGCCGTAAGGCTGCCAGGGAGCTTGCGGAGGCTGGAGAGCAGGTCCTCGGTGGAAGCGTAGGTGACAACGGTGGATGCCGGGCCGAAGCATTCTCGGAGGAGTTCGGGGTGGGCGCGTAGGTCATGGGCCGTGACGGTGAGGAGCGTCGCCGAGGGTCCTTCGGTGGATCGCCCGACGCGGTGGGCGTCGGTCGGTGCGGCCGCGATCCGTCGGACTGCGGGGTGGGCGGCCAGCTCGTCGAGGGTTGTGCGGTACGCCTCGGCGATCCAGGATCCCAGCATCGGTGCGGGAGGGGTCTGGGTGACGGCCAGGCGGAGAAGTTCGTCCAGGTCGTGCCGATCGGGCAGGAAGAGGAGGCCCGGCTTGGTGCACAGCTGACCCTGGCTGCGGGTGACGGACGCGATGTACTCGCTCACGAGGTCCGGCCCACGTGCTGCGAGGGCCTGGGGAGTGACCACCACGGGGTTGAGGGAGCCCAGTTCCCCGTAGAACGGGATCGGGTCGGGGCGGCGGGCGGCGAGGTCGAACAGCGCCCGGCCGCCGGGGGTGGAGCCCGTGAAGCCGACGGCCTGGACAACGGGGTCGGTGACCAGGGTGCGGCCCGCCTCGCGGCCGTGGACGACGGAGAGCGCCCCCGGTGGCAGGACTTCGGCCGCGAGGGCGGCGGTCCGGTCGGTGAGACGGGGGTGCCCCTCGTGGGCTTTGACCACGACAGGGCAGCCGGCGGCGAGCGCACTGGCCGTGTCTCCGCCGAGCACGGAGAAGGCGAAGGGGAAGTTGGAAGCGGTGAAGACGGCGACCGGGCCGAGCGGGACGAGCATGCGCCGTACGTCTGGGCGCGGGGCGGGGACGACCGTGTCGTCCGCCCGGTCGATCATGACATCGAGGTGGGCGCCCTCTTCGGCGATCTCAGCGAACATCTCCAGTTGTGCGCGCGTACGCAGTACTTCGCTCCGCAGTCTGACGTCGCCGAGTCGGGTCTCCTCCTCTGCGACGGCCACCAGTTCGTCGGTGTGCTCACGGAGGACGACGGCGAGGTCACGGAGGAGTGTGGCGACCTCGGCCGGGGCGAGGGCGGCAAGGGCGGGAGCGGCGGCGCGGGCGGCTTCGGTGGCCAGGGGGTCGAGCGAGGCGCGGGAGGGCATGTCTTCTCTCAGTGGTGTGGGAAGGAGCGTGCTGAAGTCGGTTTCCCGGGCGGGGCGTCGGGCGTCCTCAGGTGCTCGGGCATCCGTTCTCTTCTGCCATGAGCAGGAGTTCGGCGAGGTGCACGGCCTTGGCTTGCGAGCGTCTGCGGTGCAGGCCGGTGCGGAGCTGGCGCAGACAGCCCGGATTGACCGCGGCGACGAAGTCGACTCCGGCGGCCTCGATCTCGTCGATCTTGGCGGTGAGGATGCGTCGCGATGCACGGGGTCGCAGCAGGGAGTAGGTCCCGGCGGCACCGCAGCAGGTGCCGGCCGAGGGGAGTTCTACGTAGTCGGCGATTCCGGCGAGCAGATCACGCGGGGCCGTCCAGACTCCGAGGCCGTTGCGCAGGTGGCAGGAGTCCTGGAGGGCGACACGCGCTCGACGGCCGTCGACCCGGAGTTCACCGGGGGGCCGGAACGAGGAGTCGGCGGCAAGGTGGTCGGAGAGTTCGCGGACGCGGGCCCTGCCGAGAACCGAGGCGAGGTGGGCGGCGCAGCCGCCGGAGGTGGTGACGATGGTGCCGGGAAGGTCCTGGCCCATCCGGTGCGCGAGGCGCTCGCCGGTGGCGGTGTCGCCGTTGTGGGCGTGCAGCGCGCCGCAGCAGCCCTGGGAAGCGGGAACGGTCAGTCCGGGGACGAGAGCGAGAGCGGCGCGGCCGACGCGAGGGAAGAGGACGCGCTCGAAACACCCGAGCATGAGCGAGGCCCCGCCGGACGCGACGGCCGAGGTCTCGGCGACGTGCGTGCGCGGGGTCCCTCGCAGCCGTCCCAGCAGGCGGAAGATGCCCCGGCGGCCGGCGACCAGCATGAGGGCACGGGCGAGAACGGGCATCCGGTGCCCGCGCCACTGGTGGTCGCGCCACTGTTCCAGCAGCTGCCCGTACTCGACGCCGGCCGGGCAGACCGGTTCGCAGGCTCGGCAGCCCAGGCACTGCGAGGACTGTTCCTTCAGGGTGGGGTCGTCGGGTTCGAGATCGCCGGTCTGCAGGGCGCGCATGAGGTTGATGCGGCCTCTGGGAGAGGAGGCCTCGTCACCGGTCTCGGCGTAGGTGGGGCAGGCGGGGAGACAGAAGCCGCAGGAGATGCAGCGGGAGAGGAGGTCCGGGTCGAGGACGGGCTTCGGGAGTGGGCGGTCCGTGCGGTCGGTCATGAGCCCAGCTTTCCGGGGTTGAGGATGCCGGCCGGGTCGAAGGCCGTCTTCAGTCGGCGCAGGAGGCTGATCTGGTCGGCGCCCAGCTGCGTGGTCAGGTAGGGGAGTTTGGCCGCGCCGACGCCGTGTTCGCCGGTGATGGTGCCGCCCAGGTCGATCGCGGCGGCGAAGATGTCGGCGAAGGCGCTCTCCGCGAGGGCGATGCCGTCCGTGTCGTCCTGGGACTTCACCACGCAGGTGGGGTGGAGGTTGCCGTCGCCGGCGTGGCCGAAGGTGGCGATCGTGACGCCGTGTCGGGCTCCGATGGCGTCGATGCGGTCGACCATCTCCGCGATGCGGGGCCGGGGCACGGTGGCGTCCTCCAGGATGGTCAGCTCACCCAGCCGGGAGAGGGCGGGAAGCGCGCATCGCCGGGCGGCGAGCAGAGCCTCGGCCTGCGCCACTTCGGCTGCGGTCGTGACGTCGAGAGCCTGGTGGGCCGTGCAGACGTCACTCATGCGCTCCAGGGCGCGGGCGACCGTGTCGCTTTCACCGTCGTCGCCGAAGAGAAGCAGTGCGCCCGCGTCGGTGCGCAGCCCGAGACGGGCGAAGTCCTCCACTGCCTGGATGCAGGACCGGTCGAGGAATTCGAGGGTGGCGGGGAGGATCCCGGCGGCGATGATCGCGGTGACGGCCCGGCCCGCGGCTGCCAGGTCGGGGAAGTAGGCGACTCCGGTACCGGCCGTCGCAGGGGCGGGCCGCAGGGCGAGGGTGGCTTCGGTGATGACGGCGAGGGTGCCTTCGGAGCCGGTGAGAAGCCGGGTGAGGTCGTATCCGGCGACGTCCTTGTGGAGGCGGCCTCCGGTGCGGATCACCTCTCCCGTGGGCAGGACCGCCTCCAGGCCGAGGACGTAGTCGCGGGTGACGCCGTACTTGAGGCCGCGCAGGCCTCCGGCGTTGGTGGCGATCGTGCCGCCGATGGTGGCCACCGTCCGGCTGCCGGGGTCGGGTGCCCACAAGAGGTTGTCGCGGGCGGCGGCGTCGGCCAGGGCCGCGCTGGTGACGCCGGGCTGGACCCGGGTCAGGAGTTCGGCAGGAGCGATCTCGAGGATCCGGTTCAGACGGGTCAGGACCAGGACGACGCCTCCTTGGGAGGCGACGGTGGCGGCGCACAGGTTGGAGCCGGCGCCGCGTGGGATCACGGGGACGGCGTAGCGGGTGGCGATGTCGAGGACGGCGGCGACCTCGGCGGTGTCGGCCGGGAAGACGACGGCGTCGGGCCTGGCGTGGAACAGCGGCGTCGCGTCCCGGCTGTAGGGGACGAGTTCGCCGTCCGTCTCCCGGAAGTGGGCGGGTCCGACGACCGACCGCAGGGCCGCTCGTGCGGTGGCGTGCATGGAGGTCTCCTCGGAGCCGGGGCCCCGCCCGGGGCAGGGAGCGGGGCCCGGCGGTTCTAGAGCCTGATCGCGGAGCGGTCGGCGATGAGGACGGGCGAGTCGTACACGGGCACGTTGCGGAAGGTGTGGGTGCTGCCCGACACGGTCCAGTCAGCGGCGGGGATGTCGAAGACGGCGCCGGTCCGTACGTCGACGTAGACGGGGTCGGTGAAGTCGCCGTCGGGGAGGGTCAGGCGGACCGGGGTGCGGGTGGTGCTGTCGCCGGGGGTGGCGGTGCCGTTCCAGACGCCGACGATCTGGCGCCCGGTGTCGCGCTTCGCGAAGCCCTGGACGGTCAGGGTTGTGGCGGAGTCGGTGGTGAAGGGGTAGGCCGGCAGCGCCGTCACCGTGCTGTCGATGACGGAGGCGAGGGTCTGGACTGCGTAGTAGGACGGCTTGGCGTAGCGGATCGACTTGTCGCTGTTGGTCTGGAGCAGGCCCTTGCTGTTGATCTTCGACGGGTAGTGGAGGTCGGAGATGCTGAAGGCGCTGGTGCTGATGCCCTGGCCGAGGTCGTGCGTGAGGCGGCGCAGGAACCATTTGGTCTGGCTCAGTTCGGTCCAGTCGAGGTCGCCGAGCGCGCCGAAGCTGTTGGGGGCGCTGGGGGCTCCGTTCTCGCCCTGTCTGAGTACGGCTCCGGGTGCGTACTGGTTGATCAGGGCCCGGATCTTGTCGACCTGCTGGTAGGTCCAGACGTCGTCGGGGTTGGGGTTGTAGGGGTGGTAGCTGATGCCGTCGAGTAGGTGGCTCTTGCCCTGTCCGGAGAGCCGGACGAGGAAGTCGTTGGTGTACGGGACGTCGATGCCGGCCTCGCCCGGACCGTAGATGACGGAGTCGGGTTGTTCGGCGCGGACCCGGGCTGCGGTGCGGGCGAAGAAGTCGGCGTACGTGGCTGCCGGGATGCCGGCGAGGTTGGGCTCGTTCCAGATCTCCCACTCGGCGACCCGGTTCTCGTACCGCTTGACCATGGCGGTCACCCAGGCGTCCCAGGCAGCCAGGGCCTCGGTGGACGTCGGGATCTGGCCGCCGAGGCCGGAACCTCCGCCGCCCGTGTAGATGCCGTTGCCGTAGGACAGCTGGAGCCAGGGCTTGACGCCGCGGGCCGTGGCGTCGTCGACGATCCGGTCGAGCCATGTCCAGTCGTAGACCCCCTTGGTCTTCTCGGTCTTGGCCCAGCCGCCCTGCAGGCGGACCCCGGTGGCCCCCAACCGCCCCAGGTAGGGGGCGTATGCCTGGTAGTTCGTGTAGTCGCGGTCGAGGGTCTCGGCCCCGACGAGCAGCTGGGAGGTGCCCACCTGTGCGGCCGTGCGGGGGGCGATCGTGCCGAGGTGCGGCCAAGTCGTCGGGGATGCCTCGGCGGTGGTGCGGACGTCGTCGAGGTAGGCGGTACCGGTGTCGGCTACGGACACGCCGGCCTGCAGGCTGGCCAGATCGGTGGTGGAGGTGCGAAAGCGCAGGCCGGCTGCGCGGCGTTCGCCGTCGATGTGGAGGTCGGCAGTGGCGGTGCCGGGGCGGGCGACGAGACGGATGTCGTACCAGCGGTTGGCGACGTAGGTGCCGAGGTCGATCTGGGTTGCGCCGTCGTAGGTGTAGAGGCGGCCGGCGGGGCTCATGGCCACCGTGACGCTGTGGCCACCAGAGCCATCGAGGTGTACGCCGACCGTGGCGGTGGACTGGGCGGCCCGCAGCCGGAATCCGGCGACGACGGTCGACGTCGTGGTCCCGAACGTGGCGGCGGCGGTGGTGTTGGCGGTGGTGGAGGCGTCTCGCAGGCGGAGGCTTCGGTCGACGGTGCCGGTCACGTCCTGAACGGTGACGTCACCGCTGGTCGTCCAGCCGGGAGCGGCAGAGCCGGGGGCGACGGCGTCGAAGGTGCTGGAGAGGTTCGCGGCGGCGGCCGGGCCGGCCGAGGCGACGGAGATCAGGGCGCCGACCAGAGCGCCGGAGAGGAGGAGCGGGACGTTCCTTCCCGTGCGAGAACGTACGGAGCCGGATGGGGCGGGGTTGATCATGGTTCCTGCCTTCTGCGGGGGAGGGCGGATTGATCGGTGGACGGGATTGAGCCGTGCTTCCGGAGCGCCGGTTCCGGCGCTCCGGAGACCGGGCCCCCGGCGTGGTCCGGGGGGCGCCGGGCGGACGGGTGTGTCAGTCGGTCGCCGGGAGCGCGCGGCGCGATTCGGCGTAGGCGCGGCGGGTCGCCTCGTCCGGGGGGTAGGTGCCGCGGAGGGGGGCGCCGCCTGCGACGCGTGCGGCGATGAACGCCTCCTGCAGTTCCTGTTCTCGGGCCGCCTTGGCGATGACCGGAACGAGGTGGCGGGGTACGCAGACCACACCGTCGGCGTCGCCGACCATGACGTCCCCGGGGTAGACGGCGACGCCGGCGCATCCGATGGGGACTTGCAGGTCGACCGCGTGGTGCTGGGCGAGGTTGGTCATGGCCGCCGCCCCGGTGGCGAAGACCGGCAGGGGCAGGCGGCTGATCTCCTCGATGTCGCGCAAGGTGCCGTCGGTGACCACACCGGCCGCGCCGTTGACCGCCATGCGGGTCAGCAGGATGTTGCCCGCGGCGGCGGCGCGTCCCTGACCGCGGCAGTCCACGACGAGAACCTGGCCGGGGCCGGCCTGCTCGACCGCCAGGCGCTGCGGGTGGTCGTAGTCGTCGTAGACCTCAAGGGTGTCGATGTCCTCGCGGGCCGGGATGTAACGCAGGGTGAAGGCCTCGCCGACCATGCGCCTGGCATCGGGCGTGACACAGGTCAGGCCCGCCAGGAAGGTGTTGCGCAGACCGTGCTTGAAGAGCTGGGTGGTGATGGTGGCGGTGCTTGCCTCGCCCAGGGCGGCCAGATCATCGAAGTCGAGGGGCTGCCGGGGGGTCTGGGTCATGTCGGGCTTCCTTCGGTGCGGCAGAGAACGGCTGGCGGATACGGACCGGGACGGTGGTGCGGCAGGTCAGGGGACGGGACGGTCGAGAGCGGGGTCGGTCCCCGGCGGCCTGAGCTGCGCGCTCAGTCCTCCGTCGACGTTCAGCACCTGTCCGGTGATGAAGGACGCGTCCGCCGAGGCGAGGAACGCGACGGCCCCGGCGACATCGGACCCGTCGCCGACCCGACCCAGCGGGACCGGCTGCGCGCGAGTCTGCTGCTGGGCCGGATCAAGGAGGGCGAACCGGTCGTTGATGACCGGGCCGGGGGCGACCGCGTTGACGCGTATCCCCCGAGGCGCGAGCTCCAGGGCCATCGCACGGGTCGCCGCGTCGACTGCGCCCTTGCTGGCGTCGTAGGCGACGGCGGCCCGGTGGGCACGGGTGGCCCCGACCGAGGAGATGTTCACGATGGAGGAGCCGGCGGGCATCACCCGGGCGGCTGCCACCGTGCACAGGAACACCCCGCGGGCGTTGACGGCGAAACTGCGGTCCCAGTCGGCGACGTCGATGTCGAGCAGGGGACCACGGCCCAGCATGGGGGCGGCAGCGTTGTTGACCAGTAGGTCGAGTCCGCCGAGGGCATCGACCGTACGGTGGAGGCAGGCGTCGACCTGATGCGCGTCGGATACGTCGCCGGGGCAGGCCACCGCGGACATGCCCCTGTCGCGCATGGCCGCGGCCGCGGCTTCGGTCTCGGTCGGGTCGGGGCCGTTGAGGGCCACCGCCGCGCCTTCCTGCGCGAGCCGCCATGCGATGGCGAGGCCGATGTTGCGTGCGCCGCCGGTGACCAGCGCGACCCGGCCGCTGAAGCGGCCGTCGGCACGGGCGTCGCTCGTCGGCTGCGGTGCGTCGCTCACGTGGCGGCCACCTGTCGGTCGACGACAGCGGCGGCACTGGTGGCCGCCCATGTCAGCGGTCCGGCGGAGGCGGAAACCCGCTGCGGGTCGAGCGTCATGCCGAGGCCGGGGCCGTGCGGCACGGACAACAGCCCGCCGGTGTATCGGACGGGGTCGGTGACGACGTCCCGTGTGTACAGGAGCGGTCCGACCGGGTCGCTCGGGACGGTGACGGCCGACATGGCCATCGCGACGTGCGCGGCGGCCGCCGTGCCGATGGACAGCTCCTGCGTGGTGCCGACCAGGCACGCCTTGTCGGCGGCGTCGGCTATCGCGAAGATCCGGCGGGCCGGTGTGATCCCGCCGATGGCGATGACGCTGACGTTGAACACGTCCACTGCGTCCGCTGCGACGAGGTCCAGTGCCCACCGGAAGCTGTAGACGTGCTCGCTGATCGGGACGGCGAGCCGGTCGCGGGCCTGGACCAGACCCCGGATGTCGTGGTGCGGGGCGGGCGACTCGATGAGGTCGTAGCCGACGTCGGCCACCCGCTCGGCGAAGGCGCAGGCCGCCTTGGCGTCGAGGAGGTTGGAGAAGTCCAGGGACTTGACGGTGATGCGGTCGCCGAACCGTTCGCGGGCGGTGCGCAGGAACCGCTCGTCCAGGTCGAGGCGGCGTCCGACGTACACGCGGAAGAAGGTGAAGCCCTCCGCCAGCCGGCGCTCGACCATAGTGAGGTTGCGTTCGACGTCATCCTCGTGCTGCTGGCGGAAGATCGGGTACGCGATGGGCACGGACTCGCGGACCGCGCCGCCGAGCAGGTCGCACACCCGGACCCCGAGCTGTTTCGCGGCCAGGTCCCAGAAGGCGATGTCGACTCCGCACTTGATGGCGCGGCTCTTGTCGTAGATGTATCCGGCCTGCGGGAAGTTCGCTTCCAGTCGGCGTTCCATCTCCGTGATCTGAAGGGCGTCCAGGCCGACGAGGAGTTCGTTGAGGGTGGCCTCAAGATCGGGTACGTCGAGGTGGTAGCGCGGGAGGTGCTGGAGGTCGGACATCTCACCGATGCCCGTCAGCGCGTCGTCGTCGGTGAGGAGTTCGACCAGGATGTGTCCGCAGGTGATGCTGTTGTGTCGCGGCGTGTTGACCGAGGTCAGGCGGATTCGGGTCACTTTGGCCATGTGATGCTCCGTTCCTTGTCGGTGCCGGCAGTGCTCTGCGCGTCGGCGAGCCGGGGTGCGGTGCGCCCCGGAGCCATGGAGAGCAGCTCCCGGGTGTACGGGTGGGAGGGGGTCTCGTAGATCTGGTCCGCCGGTCCTTCTTCGACGATCCGGCCCTGCCTCATGACGGCGATGCGGTGGGCGACCGACCTGACGACGGCGAGGTCGTGGGTGATGAAGAGGTAGGCCATGCCGCGTGCGGCCTGGAGGTCGGCGAGCAGGTTGAGGATCTGGGCTTGGACGGAGACGTCCAGGGCGCTGACGGCCTCGTCGCAGACGATCAGTCGCGGCTGCAGGGACAGCGCCCGGGCGATCGCGATGCGCTGGCGCTGTCCGCCGGAGAAGGCGGAGGGGAAGCGTTCCAGCGCGTACGCGTCGAGGCCGACGTCCTGGAGGAGGTGTACGAGTTCGGGTTCCGCGGTGTCCAGCCCGTGGACCCGCATCGGCTCGGCAAGGATCTCGCGGACCGTCATGCGGGGATCGAGGCTGGCGTACGGGTTCTGGAAGACGACCTGGATCTCCCGCTGGAGCCGCCGCAGCTCCGAAGCGGACGGCCGTCGGACGTCGATGCCGTCGTAGCGGACGGTCCCCCCGGAGGGAGTCTCCAGCCGCAGCAGCATCTTGGTCAGGCTGGTCTTGCCCGAGCCGGACTCCCCCACGAGAGCGAGGGTCCGTCCCGGCTCGACCTTCAGGCTCACCTGCTGGACGGCGTCGACGTGCCCGGTGATCCGGCGCAGCGCCCCGGTGCGGACCGGATAGCGCAGGTCGGTGGCATCGAACTCGACGAGCGGTGTACCGCTCTCTCGTTCGACGTCCTGGGGCGGTTCGTCGGTCGCCACGGGCAGCGGCACGGGCCGTTCGCGTGGTGCGTCGGCGAACAGGCATGCCGCGGCATGGCTTTCGCCGACGGTGAGCAGCGGGGGCACCACGCTCTTGCAGCCGTCCGTGCGGACCGGGCAGCGCGGTGCGAAGGAGCAGCCCGTAGGGCGGTCGCTGAGGCGGGGCGGCCGGCCCTCGATGGAGGCGAGGCGGGTGCGGGCAGGTGCGTCCAGGCGGGGCGTCGCTGCCAGGAGCGCCTGGGTGTAGGGCATGCGCGGATCGGCCAGGACCTGAGCGGTGGGTCCGCTCTCGACGATCCGTCCGGCGTACATGACCGCGACCCGGTCGGCCTGTTCGGCGACCACGCCGAGGTCGTGGGTGATGAGGATCAGGCCCATGCCGAGGTCGTCGCAGAGCGAGCGGAGCATGGTCATGATCTCGGACTGGACGGCGGCGTCGAGGGCGGTGGTGGGTTCGTCGGCGATGAGGAGGCGTGGGCGGGCGGCGATCGCCAGGGCGATGGCGGCGCGCTGGCGCATGCCTCCGGACAGTTCGTGGACGTACTGGGTCAGGCGCTTCTCGGGCTCGGGCATGCGGGCCTGCGTCAGCGCCTCGACCGCGCGCTTCCGTGCTTGATCGCGGCTCATGCGTTCGTGCGCGCGGACGGCGTCCATGATCTGTGTGCCGATGGTCAGCAGCGGGTTGAGGGCGGTGCCGGGGTCCTGGAAGACCATGGCGACTCGGTTGCCGCGTATCTCACGCCAGGAGCGCCGGTCCAGGCTGCGCAGGTCGGTGCCGTCCAGTCGGATCGACCCGGTGGTCTCGCACAGGGGCGGGGGCGGGTTGAGGCCGAGCAGGCTCAGGGCGGTGACGGTCTTGCCCGAACCGGATTCGCCCACGATGGCGAGGGTCTCTCCGGTGTCGAGGTGAAGGCTGACGTCGTCCACAGCGTGCACGGGCGGCTCGTCGGAGGCGCCGTGGAAGGTGACGCCGAGCCCGCTGATGTCGAGGAGGGTCATGGTGGGCCCCTCAGGCGCCGAGCCGGGCACGCTCGAGGCGCCACTGGCCGTCGACGTCGAGGCCGACGCCCTTGAGGTCGCTGCTGTGGATCAGCGGGGACTTGGCCTGGTGCAGGAAGACCCAGTAGTTGTTCGCCAGGATGCGGCGCTGCACGTCGACGTAGGCCTGCTTGCGCACGGCGCGGTCGTCCGTGCTCAGGCCCTTGTCGAGCAGGGCGTCGAGTGCGGAGTCCTTCAGGCCCGACCAGTTGCTCGGGCCGTCGCTGGCGAAGTACGGGTCGAAGGTGAGGGAGGGGTCCAGGCGGGGGATGTCGATGACGAGGATCGCCGCGTCGAAGTCCTGATTCCGCATGCGTTCCAGCTGGGTCTGGAATTCGAGGATCTCCACCTTGGGGGCGAATCCCGCCGCGGTGAGCTGGCTCTGGAGCAGTTCCGCGACGGTGGGGTCGGGGGCGCGGCGGCGGGCGACGAGGGTGATGGGTACCTTTCCGCGCAGTCCGGCCCTGTCCAGGGTGGCGCGGGCCTTCTCGGGGTCGTGCGGCAGGGGGGCGAGGGAGTCGTCGTAGAACCAGTCGTCGGAGGTGGCGAAGGAGGGGGCGATGTCGAAGTCGCCGCCGGCCGCGGCCTTGCCGACGGAGCTGCGCTCGACGGCCATCGCGAAGGCCGCGCGTACCCGCGGGTCGCGGAAGGGTCCCTTGGTGACGTTGAGCGAGGCGTAGTAGTTGCGGCGTACGCCCTCGTCCTTGATGGTGACGCGTGAGGCTTCGGCCAGCTGCTTGTACTCCTCCGGAGGCAGGGCGCGCACCAGGTGCACTCCCCCGGTGGACAGTTCGGCGCGCAGCACCTTGGCCTCGGTGACGAAGCGCAGGACCACCTCGTCGAGGTACGGAAGCGCGTCGCCTTCCCCGGTCTTGGCCCAGTACGTCTTGTTGCGCTCGGCGGTCAGCTGCACCTTGGTCCGCCACTGGCGGAACGTGAAGGGGCCGGTCCCGACCGGCCTGCGGCCGAACTCGTCTGCCCCCTTGGCGAGCGCGGTGGGCGAGGCGATCATCCCGGGCTCGTGGGCGAGCTGGGTGAGCAGCAGCGGATCGGGCGCCTTCAGGGTGACGGTGACGGTCCGCGGGCCGGTGGCCTTCACTTCGCGGACGGAGGCCAGTGCGGCCGTCTTGGTGGAGCGGGTGGTGGGATCCGAGATCCGCTTCAGGTTGAGAACGACCGCATCGGCGTCGAACGGGGTGCCGTCGTGGAACTTCACGCCCTGGCGGAGCTCGAAGGTGATCTCGGTGCCCGTGTCGGTCCATCGGGTGGCGAGGGCCGGTTCGAACGTCCCGTCGCGGCGCTGACGCAGCAGGGTGTCGAAGAACAGGTTCAGGACGTTGCGGTCGGAGGAGATGGCCGAGCTGAGCGCCGGGTCGAGGGTGACGGGCTCGTTGTCGAAACCGGCGGTGAGCGTCCCCCCGGAGGTTCCGTCGGAGGAGTCCGAGGAGCCGCATCCGGCCAGGGTGACGATGGCCGCGGTGGCTGCGGCACCGGCCAGGATGGTGCGACGTGGTATTCCGGGCGGCGTGGCGTTGGGCATGACGAAGCACTTCCTCTGTACGGGGAAACGGGGCGGAGGGCGGGGAGACAGCTCAGCGCGCGGGTGCGAGGTCCGGGCGGTGGGCGTCCAGTGCGTCGCGCAGGGCGTCGGCGAGCAGGTTGAACGCGGCGACGGTGAGGAGGATCGCGAGGCCGGGGAAGACGCTGAGGGACCAGCTCGCGCTCAGGTGGTCGGTGCCGCTGGCGACGATCGCGCCCCAGCTGGGCTGCGGAGGCTGAACGCTCAGTCCCAGGAAGCTCAGCGCGGCCTCGGCCATGATCGCGGTGGAGACCTGGAGGGCGGCGAAGACCAGCAGGGTGCCGGCGAGGTGGGGCAGCAGGTGGCGGCGCATGATCGTGGTCCGTGTGACGCCCACGATACGTGCGGCGGACACCCATTCTCGGGTGCGCAGGGAGAGCACCTCGCCCCGGACCACACGGGCGAAGCGCGGGGTGGTGACGACGGCGATCGCGATCAGGGCGTTGCGCAGCCCGGGGCCGAGGGCCGCGACCACGGTGAGGGCGAGGACGAGGAGGGGAAAGGCGAGCAGTCCGTCGGAGACGCGCATGACGAACGTGTCCACCCAGCCGCCGCGGTATCCGGCGATCAGGCCGAGGACCGTTCCGGCGATCAGGGCGGCGCCCACGGTGATGGTGGCCACCCCTACGGTGACCACGGCGCCGGCGACGATCCGGGCCAGGACGTCCCGTCCGATCTCGTCGGTGCCGAGCAGGTGCCGGGAACTGGGGCCGGCCAGGAGCTGGCCGGTGTCCGCGGCGCTGACCGCGTCAGACATGAAAGGTGCGGCGGCAGCGGCCACAAGCAGAACGGACAGCAGGGGTACGGCGATGTGGGCGCGGCGGTCACGGCGCAGTCGGTCCAGAACCGGTCTGCGGGAGACTTTCGGCGCGAGGTCTATGGCCATCGGCGCTCCAGGAGGTGCGTGCGGGACGTGCGGTGCGGGACGTGCTGATCGGCGCGCGGGGAGGCGCGGATCGGGTGACGCTGTGCGCGAGGGCCGACTCAGTACGTGATGCGCGGGTCGAGCCAGGCGTAGACCAGGTCGGCCAGAAGGTTCACCAGGAGGACGAGGACCACGACCATCAGCACGGCGCCCTGGACGACGGGGAGGTCCCGGCTGAAGATGCCGTTGACGATCAAGGTGCCCATGCCGGGAACGGTGAAGACGGTCTCGGTGACGACGGTGGCACTCATCAGCGCCCCGATCTGGAGAGCTATCACGGTCACGACCGGCACGATGGCGTTCCGCAGGGCGTAGACGCCCACGATTCGGCCGCGTGAGAGACCTGATGCCTCGGCTGTGCGGATGTAGTCCTCGTTGAACGCGGCGAGGAGAGCGGCGCGGGTCTGGCGCATGGTGACCGCGGCGATGGTGGAGCCGATCGTGACGGCTGGGAGGATCATGCGTCGCAGGTTCTCGACGGGGTCCTCGGTGAAAGGAACGTATCCCGAGGGCGGGAGGACCTTGAGCCACAGGGCGAAGACGAGGATGAGCAGTGCGGCAAGGTAGAAGTGAGGTGCGGACAGGGCGAGCAGACCGACGGAGTTCAGCGCGGTGTCCGTACGGGTGCGACGGCGTACGGCGGCGAGAATGCCAGCGGGGATCCCGACGAGAACGGCGAAGACCAGCGCGATGACTCCGAGCTCGACGGTGGCTGCGAATCGGTCGGAGATGACCGTGCCCACCTTCTCGTCGGTGAGCCATGAGCTACCCAGGTCGCCGCGGACCAGATCGCCGAGCCACTGGGTGAACTGCTGCCACAGCGGTGCGTCCAGGCCGAGGTCCTCTCGGAGTACCGCTCGGTCCTGCTCGGTGGCTTCCTGGCCGAGGATGGCGAGGGTGGGGTCGCCCGGCATCAGCCGCAGGAGCATGAAGAGCACCAGGGAGACGACGAGGGCGACCGGGATCAGTTGGAAGAGTCTGCGTATGAGGTACCCGGTCATTTCACCGGCTCCGGTAGAGGGGGTGAGAGCGTGGGCTTGGCCGGGCCAGGGCGGGCGGTGGGGCGTGCGAGATCGCTCAGCCACGCGAGGCGCTGTGCCGGGGCCAGGTCGTAGGCGTACAGGGTCAGGGAGCGGGCTCCGGCCGCGTACGCGTCATGGGCGACATCCGTGAGTTGCTGTTCACCGGTGGTCCGGTCTACGGCCAGGTTCCATCCGGCGCTCACCCGTGCACCGGTCCGGGCCGCCGCGGTGAGTTCGCGGCGCAGGGCGTCATGGTCCCCCGACAGGTCGGTGACGGTGAGGGCGCCCGCCGCTGCGGCGAGGGCGCTCGTGTCGGCGGCGGACTTGCCGTCGCAGGCGTACGGGTCGCCGGTGGAGCGTACGGAGACGGGCAGCCCGCCTGCCGCGGCGACGGCGTCCCGCACAAGGGTCACGGTGATGCGCGAGCGCACGGCGAGGACGGTGTCGTGCAGTTCGGAGCCCAGGGCGGCGCGGGCGTCGGCACCGAGTTCGCCGGCCTCGCGCGGCTCGGCGAGTTGGGCGAGCAGTGTCGCGCGGACGGTTTCGGCCAGGGCGGGCACGTCGATGCCCGCGTCGGTGAAGCGTTCCGTGCAGGCGGAGCAGAAGCACAGTGAGAGGAGCCAGCGGTCCACCGGGCGAAGCGCCGCGCCGATCTTGTCGTGGGCGCTCTGGTGCTGCCAGCCGAGGTAGCCGAAGGCTTCGAGTTCGAGGGCGGTGACTCCGGGCCGGCGGGCGGTTCGGGCGACGAGGTCTGCGGCATAGGCGCGGACCTCGGGCCTTGCCGGGCACAGTGCGTGACGGTAGTGGTGTCCGAAGGCGTTGCGCAACGCCGATCGGGGACGGCGGGTGGCGGGTCCGGACTGGTGGAGCCCGACGAGCCAGGCGGTCACACCGAGGCCGGCCCGCAGCAGGGCGGTCGTGGCGGTCGTCGCGTCGTCGCCGAGGACCGGCAGGGCAAGGTTCCCGTCGGCGGGGGCGGCTTCGTCGCGGAACCACTGCCCGGCCTTGAAGTCGGCCACGGCACACGGGTCGCTGGTCGTCAGCAGCCACCGTCCACCGTGATAACTGAACGCCAGGCGGACACCGTTGACGCCGTGGGCGGCCAGTCGGTCCGCCTGGGCCTGCGGCTGCCGGCGGAAGGAGAGCGGGTGGGCGAACAGCTCGACTTTCATCGGCCGTCGCCGATGCCGTCGCCGAGTGCGCGGGAGATGGTCTGCTTGGCCTTCTCGATGTGCGCGCGGGTCAGCCGTTCCACGAGCGGACCGTCGCCCTGCTCCATCGCCTCCAGGATCGCCGCGTGTTCGGCGGCCTCTTCCTCCCAGGTGGCACGCAGTCGCCAGCCCAGGCCCGCTACGAAGGCCGTGAGGTCCTGGAGCTGGTCCAGGAAGCCGCAGAGGAAGCTGTTGCCGCAGGCGCTGTAGAGCTCGCGGTGGAATCGCCGGTTGGCGATGCCCAGACCCCGCGTCTCGCCCGAGCCGATCAGCGTGGTCGCGTCCTGGAGCGCCTGACGGGCGGGGGCGTGGGCGGTCGCCCCGAGACGGACCGCGCCCAGGCGTACGGCCTCGGGTTCCGCCGCGCAGCGGGCGGCATAGAGCTCCTGCACCAGAAGGTTGTCGGGGCGGCGGACACTGACTCCCTGGTAAGCGTTGATCTCCACCAGACCGGTGGAGTGCAGCTGCTTCAACGCTTCGCGTACCGGCGTCTTGGACACCCCGTACACCTCCGCGAGTTCTCGCTCGACCAGGGCCTTTCCGGGCGGGAGCACACCTTCGAGGATCGCCTGCCGCAACGCCTCCCGCACCCGGTCTGTTCGGGAGACGGCCTGACGCAAAGGGGGCAGTGAGCCGGGAGGCAGGGCTTCAGCACTGTTCACTGGGTAGTCGATCTGTGGCATGGCGGCATGCTGATATACCAGCATGCCAACTCGCAACCCCCGTGCAGAGGTTCTTCGAAATGACCTCGCAACAGCCGTAGACGCCGACCCGGCCTACCTGACCTACCGTCAGAACATTTACAGACGGTACAGGGTTGCGTTCAATTTCCACTTCTGTAACTGTCGTTCCCACACCACCCCACCCCCACAGCGGACTTCGGAGCGCACCCGTGTGTCGCGCGCCGCTCCGGGGCAGCGCTCTGACACGGCGTGACGCCCTGGCCCTGTCCTTCCCGGCACCCTCCTTCCTGTGCACGGTTCGCGACCGAGGGAGACACGGCCCGCTTCAGTCCGGACGACTTCGGAGACCAGGCACCAATGAAACGCACGCGCACCTTCGCCGTTACCGCAGCACTGCTCGCGTCGTCCACCCCGCTCGGCATCGTCACCATGGGAGCCGGTACAGCCCATGCGGCAGACCGCACCTACTTCGTGAGCCCCGAAGGGGACGACAGCAATCCAGGAACGTCGGCCGGAGCGCCCTTCCGCACCCTGCAGAAGGCCGCCGACAGCGCCGGCCCCGGCGACACCGTCTCGATCATGAACGGCACATACTCGGAGCGCTCCGCAGGATCCAATGTGCTGACCATCAAGCGCTCGGGCCGGCCCGGCGCACCCATCACCTTCACCGCGCACCCCGGCCACAAGCCGGTGATCCACCCGGTGAAGGCGTGGAACGGCATCAGCGTCTACGGCGCCTCCTACATCTCCATCAAGAATCTGGAGATCAGAGGCAACAACGGCGCCCTGAACCTGGCCGGGGCCGAACGCGGATCGAAGAAGGGTGACCCCACCTACAACACCAACTGCATCTCGATCGAACGAGACAGGTCAACGGGTGCGGTGTCGCACCACATCGACGTGACCGGCAACAGGGTGCACGCCTGTGCGGGCGGCGGCATATCGGCGATCGAATCCGACCACCTGACCATCTCCGCGAACCACGTGTACTCCACCTCGTGGTACACGGTCTACGGCACCAGCGGCATCTCCGTCCTCACCCCGCGCGACGTGGGAGGCTCCGACGCCAGGACGTACAAGATCCGCATCACCGGCAATCGTGTCCACGACAACGAGACCAAGATCAAATGGGAGGGATGCCGCTGCTACTCCGACGGTAACGGCATCATCATCGACACGCTCAAGGGCGACCCAGGCCACCCCGCCTACGGAGGACGCGTCCTCGTCGCCGGCAACCTCTCCTACGACAACGGCGGCTCGGGAATCCACTCCTACAAGAGCCAGCACGTCGACATCGTCCACAACACGGCGTACCTGAACGGCCGAAGCACCCGCATGAAGAGCTACGCCAACGTCTTCGCCCACGACAGCACCGACGTCCGGCTGCTCAACAACATCGCGTTCGGCCGACCCGGCCAGGCGACGAACAGCAAGTCGCGCAACGTGGACGTGACCTATGACTACAACGTCTACTTCGGCGGCAAGGCTCCCGAGGTCAAAGGTCCCCACGACATTCTCGCCGACCCGAAGTTCGCCGACGCCGGCACCACGGCGGACACGGCCTTCCGGCTGCGAGACGGCTCCCCGGCGATCGGTTCGGGCACTCCGTTCACCGCCGTCCCCACCGGCACCCGCCGGGCCGGTGGCGCGCCTGACCGCGGCGCCTACGGATTCGATGCCATCGCGCAGGGGGCTTCCGATTCCGACCTCGACGATTCCGGCTCCAGCGGTCAGCAGGACGAGGCTCAGCCCAGCGAAGAGCAGCCCGGTGAGACCGGCACAGGGACCTCGCCCGGCACCGACGGAACCACCGCCTCGCCCAGCGCGGCAGGACCGAGCGCCGGCAAGAGCGACAGCGGCTCCCACCTGAACGCGGACGGCGGGAGCGGTTCGCTCGCGCAGACCGGCGGCTCCGATCCCCTGCTTCCCCTCGGCATCGCGGCGGCCGTGCTCGTCCTCGGCGGCGGTCTCGTCATGGCTGCCCGTCGCAAGCGTTCCTGACCGTCCGGTTCACCCGGGCTCCTGACGTGGTGCCGGCCCCCGTCCCCCGTACCGAGGGGCCGGCACCACCGCGTACTCGTCCGGCCGCACCTTCGCGGACCTCCTCCGCTCCGGCGGCTCAACCCGCTGACAGGCTTCTGACATGGCAACCGACCGACAGCGCAGCACGAATGGCCTCGTAGGAGAAGACCCACCCGACTCTCCGCGCATCGCCTGGCGCAAACAGATGAGGGCGAGCATCCTTGATGCCGCGCACGAACTGACATGCGAAGCCGGGTGGGACGAGGTCAGCCTTACGGCCGTTGCAGCACGTGCTCAGGTCTCCCGCCCCTCCGTCTACAAAGAGTTCGGCAATCGAGCCGGTCTGGGACGCGCACTGGTGATCCGTGAGACCCAGCAGTTTCTCGCCGGGGTGGCCGACACGCTCCATCCCGGCCTACCCGACTCTCACGCCTGCCTCGAAGCCGCCATCCGGTACGTCCTCGAGGAAGCTCACACCCAGCCCCTCATAAGGGCTGTCATCGCAGCCGCCCGCCACGGCTCCGACAGCTTGCTCCCCTACCTCACCGCCCGGACGGACCCGATCTTCGACGCGGGCCAGTACCTGGTGCGCGAATGGTTGAGCACACGCTACTCGGAGCAGCCCACGGAGAATCGTGAGATGGCAGCAGACATCATCGTCCGTATGACCATCAGCCATCTCATCCTGCCTGCCGCAGAACCGCACGTCACCGCCCGAAGGCTTGCCACGGCCGCGCTGAAACTGCTGCACGGCCGGAACCGTCCACCGGCGGGCTCCTGACGGCCCGGCTGCGGCTACTGTGCGGATCATGGTGTTCAAACGACTGCTCGGCAGTGGAAGCGGTGGCAAGACGGCAGCAGGCATACCGCTGGAAGCCGACACACTCCTCCCGGACGAACCCGTGCGCCCCGGAGAGATCCTGCGCGGTGAGGTGGTGCTGCGCGCGCTCGACCGCGATGTTCGGATCCGGACGGTCAACGCGCGTCTGGTCGCCGACAGGGCCCCCTCCGCCGTCACCAAGAGCACGACGACAGACGTCGACACAGACACCGGCGTCACCCTCGCCCACTTTCAGGTGACGAGTCTCTTCACCATCCCGAAGGGCGAGGAACGCCGGGTGCCGCTCCGGTACCGGCTGAAGTGGGAGACTCCGGTCTCCGAGGTTCGCGGGTTGCCGCTGGCCGGGATGCGGATCGGTCTGTACACGGAGGTCGATGCCGACGGCATCGCGGACCGCACAGACGTCGACGCGGTCCGCATCGAGACGACGCCCCTGCACGAGACCCTCCTCGACGCGTTCGCCGCCGCCGGATACGCCTGCCACAGCGCGTGGGTCGACCCCGAGTACATTCCGCGCACTGAGCGGGAGATCCTCTACAGCCGACAGGGGTTCCATCTCGCCGCGACCGACGCCGACCACCCGAGGAACATGGAACTGTACCTCCACTCCAACGCGGTCGGCGCCGAGATCTACCTCCGAAGGGCCGCCTTGGCGGAGAAGGACTGGTGGGGCAAGCCTCCAGCCCTCCGGTACGTCGCCGCCCACCACGAGATCGGCCACGTGGACTTCGAGGCCAAGGCTCGGCAGTGGATCGACGATGTCGCCGCACTGCCCGATACCGCTGTCGATGACCGCGAGCGAGTCGACTACCACCTGGACAGCCCCCGATGGTGGCGCGACACCTGAGCACCACGGATCTTCCCGGCTGCCGGCTCGGACGGCGGCCGGGACGACTTCGGCAGGGCCACCTCACGTTGCTACACCGTCAAGTTCAGGGGATGAGCCCCTCGGCCACAGCGCGGTCGTCGAGCCGCTTACGCCACTCGTGGGCGTCCGGTCCGGGGTCGATGGTCAGAACGGGGTTCGGGCCCGTCTCGATGATATGGAGAAGCGTCCGGGCGACGCCGTAGCAGTCGTCGCTTCGCTTCGATGGCATCATCGATGTCCGGACCGACCAGGGCCAACGTAGGCGGCGCCGAGGTCGTCGGTAGTGCACGTCGAGTGGATCTGACGCCACAGCATGGTGACCAACCACCCCAGCCGGCCCTTGCGGAATCTGCCGGCCCGCCTCTCGCTTGTGCGCCGACTCGCCGCCGCCACGGGCCATCGGCTCAGGGCCCCTCCGCGCCGACCACGATCCGGGCCATACGCGGATCAGCCGCCTGCAGCTTGGCCGCATCGTGGCCGTTTCCGCTGGTCAGCGACCATGCGGGGCATGTACCACCAGCAGACGAAAAACCTGCTGGTCAGCTACTCACCGAAGAAGCTGGGCTTCTTCTAGGGACACGAAAGGAGGCGCCTGACCTGGGCTTTCGCCCGTCAGGCGCCTCTCATCGCGCCGGTCTGAGCGCCGGGATTTTGGTAGCCCGCGACTACGGGGCCGCCGGCCAGGAGCTTGGCCAGTCCTGCCTGACGGGCTTGGATGATGTCCGCACAGCTGCCGGGCTCGGTCGGGCTGCACCACAGCACCCGGCCCCCCGTCTGTTCGCCGGTGCCGAGGTGGTCGACGACCTCGGCCAGGGTCCGCAGCCGGATGCCGGGGCGGATCGTGCACCCCGCTCGGCGAGCAGAGGCCGCACCTCGCCGATGGCCCGGGTGATGGTGGAGCGGTCCACGCCGAACCAGCAGGCCAACACGTGCTGGATGCCCCCGTGACGGAGATGGCCGAGCGTGGCCAGGAGCCGGTCGACGAACACCAGCCGGTGCATCGCGTCGGCTCCCACACGCCGCTGCCGCGGCAGGGAGGCCCGCTTCGCCTGTTGACGCTCATGCCATAACGAGCCCAGCTCCGCGACGAGTTCAGCGATCACACCGGCGCGACAGGCCCGTGATCCGACGATTGCTACGGGAACGAGTGGAGAACGGAGGAGCGGTGGGAGTCCTGCCGTTCGTCCCTCTACTTCACCGCTGGCGACTCGCCGGACCAGGTGAAGCGGACCCAGCGGCAGCTCCAGTCGTCGTCGGCGTAGGACACCGCCGTCTCGTTGATCTCGTCTTCGGTCATGTACCGTCCGCGCGTTCCCTCGTGCCATCCGCAGGTGACGCGGTACGTGCCGGGCTTGACCCAGAGCACCGTGCCGAGACCCCGCTGGCCGTCCAGGTTGAGCTGGATCGGTGGACGGAGCCGGGCCAGGGCCTGGATCGCGGCTTCTCGTTCCCGCGGTGTGGCGTACGAGCCGGTCTCGTCGGCGCTCACCGCCGCCCCGACTATGACGGCCCTCCCGCTACGAAGGTTCAGTTGTCCCACACACTGCTCGTCGCCCACCGCTCGAGCTGCATGCCGACGCGGCGCCGGCGTCCTGTCCGTGGGAATCCATGCACGCATGATCAGAAAGCTGTCATCGTCAGTGGCGGGACCCCCCGGGGTCCGGGCACAAGCGATCTCCGCTGAGGCGTCGCCGTCCGTCTCCCAGACGAGACCGGTGTGCTCCTCCTGGTGGCCGAAGCGCACCGACGCGGCTTCGAGTTCATCGTCCTCGGGGTGGAGTGCCGACCAGGCGCGGGCATAGTCGCAGCCAGGGTCCAGCTCGAAGTCGCGGTCGTACACCGCACCGCCCCAGTCGGAGAAGGCTGTGACGTCGCAGACGAGCAGCCCACCGCCGAGGGAACCGACCCTCACGGACTCCCATCTGTACGGGGCTTGCGACATGGATTCCTCAGTGTTCACGGAAGCTGCTGCCGATCAATGACGGGTACGAGACACGGACGGGCACCAGTGTGCGTCACCACAGTGCCCCTTGCGTCAGTAGTTTCACCTCACCTCCTACGGGGGCGGAGGCCAGGCCCCGTCGACATACGTTCCGGGTCCCCTTCGACCTGCCTGACCCGGCTCACAAGGTCAAGTGCAGGCCAGTACGGGGGGGGCTGGACAGCGCTGGAACGACGGTCGCCAGGTACGAAGGGTGCGCGCACCGTGACCGTGCCCGCGCACGACCTGGTGAACGCGAACTGACCGCACACCGTACGGCGTGAACCCTCGCGTGCTCCCGGGAAGCAGCTCTCCCGGCGGTACGCGCGTCCCCGCACCTCCGGCTCAGGCCGTCGGGCGCGGGCACTCCGGCAGCGTCGGCCGCTCCTTGGTGCGCACGGCCGGCAGCCAGGCCACCGAGGGAGCGGACCCGGAAGGGAGCCGGACGCGGAACCAGCGGGTGGACCACCGGGCCTCCTCGTCGACGATGGGCTGCCCGTCGGGGACCTGGCAGTCGGCGGCGAGCACATCGCCGTGCCACACCCTGGTCGGCACGACGTTGTCCGCCGTGTACGGCCGTACGGGATCGATCGCCAGCCCCAGACTGCACCCGGGGTGCCGGTCGACCCGCTCGCGGCAGCTCCGCTCCGCGTTGAACACCCGGACCGTGCCGGCCGTCGAGCTCACGACGCCGGGCGGCACGGACCCGACCGGCCGCACCGCGTCCGAGCACAGGGTCGCGGCGGCGACCCCGCACATCGCGGTCGCGAGGACGGCGGCGCGGGCCCGGGTCCGCTGACGCCCGCCGCCGGGCGTCTCCTGATGGCCGGCGATGCGGGCGAGCAGGCTCTCGGCGGTGTGCGGCGCCCGCGCCTCGTGGGTCGGGGCGAGACAGTCGGCGGCCAGCTCCCGCCAGAACGGCGGCACCGCGTGGTCCATCCGCAGCGGCGCCCGCCCCTCGCCGTACTCCTGGACCGCGGCGCCTCGCGCCACCGGCGTGGCGCCGGAGAACGGCGAACCGCCCGACGAGAACACCTCGTGGACGACGATGCCCAGGGCCCAGATGTCCGCGGTCGGCCTGATCCGGACGCCGAGTTCGCCGAGGGGCGCCCGCCAGCGCTCGGGCGGCAGATAGTCCAGGGTTCCCATCGGCGGGGCGTACCCGTGGGTCCCCGTCAGCTCGGTCGCGAGGCCGAAGTCCGACAGCTTCACCGAGCGGTCGGCGCCCAGCAGGACGTTCTCCGGCTTGAGGTCGGCGTGGACCCAGCCCGACCGGTGGAGATGCGCGAGCCCCTCGCAGATTCCCGCGATCAGCGGTCCCCGGTCCGCCTCGGGCACCCCCGCGTCGAGGAGCTCCCGCAGGCTGCCGGAGGCCCGTTCCATCACGAGCACGATCGCGCCGTCCACGGCGGGCCGGTCGGGCGCCGCGAGCACGAACGAGCCGAGGAGACCGATCAGCCGGGGATGCCCGACCCTGCTCCCGAGCTCGACCTCGCGGCGGGCGGACTCCATGATCCTGCGCGCCTGCCGGGGCGCGAGTCCCGCGGTCGGCATGATCTTGAGCGCGACGTCGGCGGGGCCCGCGGGCGCGCCCTCGGGGTCAGCGTCGGGGTCGGCGGCGGACGGGCCCGCGGGCCCGTCGGCCGGTCGCGCCGCGTAGACGGTGGACCACCCCCCGGACCCGATCAGTTCGGAGACCACCCAGCCTCCCACCCGGTAGCCGGGCGGGAGTTCGTCCGTACGGTCGTGCCCCGCGCTGCCTCCCGGGACGCCCGGGGAGGTCACGACGCGCCCTGCCGCTCCCGCCCGCCGGCCCCCGTCAGGGGCGGCAGCAGCGCGAGGTGCTCCTCACGCACGAGCCCGAACCGCAGGGCGAGCCCGACGATCTCCTCCCGCTTGCCGTTGCGGCGGTCCCCCTTGCCGGACTCCCCGGTGGCGGGGCCCGCGATGCGCAGCTTCTCCTCGGCCAGGTAGTCGATGTGCGAACTGACCGCCCGAGCGGTCAGCGTGCCGCACGTGACGTGCTCCCTGAGCCGCTCGACGATCTGCGGGGTGGTGGGCACCGCGACCCGGGACTGGTCCCGCAGACGCGGCTCGCAGAGCGCGACGAGAACGAGGAAGTACGTGGCCGTCTCGTCCAGCGAGTACGCGGTCACCGTGCTGTTCCCCCAAGGGACGTCCATGGCCTCCGGGTCGAGGAACACGTGGTCGGGGGCGAACACCTGGAAGGAGACGGTGGCGTCACCCCTGGTGGGCAGCACCACCCGGGAGAACTCGAACGGGATGGGCGCCCCGACCCGGCGCGGCGGAATCCTCAGGTACTCCCCCGCGCCCTCCGGGTTCTCCACCAGATAGCTGTGGCCGGCGCTGTAGTTCGTCAGCTGCCAGTGGTCCTGGGTCACCCGGATCTCCCCGGCGAGCCGCGAGATCGCCGGGTCGTCCAGGACCAGCTCGACGGGGACCGCGGCGGAGCCCCGTCCGAAGCGGGCCACCTCGCCCGGGCCGAGCCGGAGCGTCACCGCGTCCCCGCCCGGCTCACCGCCGTCGGCGCCTCCCGTACCTCGCGGCAGATGGACGACTACGCCGCTCACCCGTTCCCCCGTTCCCCCGGCCGTACTCTCGGACGAGCCGAACGATACTCATCCGTAGGGGGAGTTCACCGTCGTACTTTGGCCACCTCGTCCGGACGGGCCGCCCGGCGGCCGGAGCCGCCCGCCACGACGGTGCGCGGGGCGCCCCGGAGTCTCTCCCCCCGTGACTCCGCGCGCCGCGGACCGCCGGGGACCTTCTCGCCGGGCCCAGGTCATGTCGGCGCCGTGAAATGAGCCGCCATGTGGGACTGTTTCCGGTCCTCCGCCGAGGAGTCGGGACGTGGAGCGTGCACCGGGGAGAGCGGGAGACGGGCCGTGTCCGCGGGCCGCCGGAGCGCCGGACCGGCCGGGCCGGGGCCGCCCGCCGCCGCCTGGCCCGGGGCCGTACAAGGTGGGCAACGTCACCGTGAACGGGGGGCGGAATCCGGGTCCGGGGCCCTCACAGGCGACCGGGGGCGGCCCATGTCACCGTTCACGTGGCGCGATCCGTACGCTCCGCTCACAGGGCGGGAGCATGCGACACCAGCGGCGCCACCGCACGCTCGCCGAAGGAGGTCCACGGCAGCCACCCGCCGCTCGGCCGCTCCTGGACACGGGTCCGGATCCGCCCCGCGGCGGTCACGGCGAAGACGTGTAGCCGCCCGGCCGGGTCGCGTACGGCCGTGGGGGTGGCGACGAGCCGGACGCCGGGCTCGCCGAACTCCCGCTCGGGGCCCCAGTCACCGCCCGGAGCGAGCTGCCAGCGGTGACTCAGCCGGGCGCCGCCCGGGGCGAGCGAGAACGCCTCCAGGCGGCCGTCGGCGTTGGCGGCGGACGCCGGGGCGGCGGCGCTCCACCCGAACATCGGCAGCCACGCGTCCCAGCCGCCGCTCGGCGCGGTCTGCCGCCGGGTGAAGGTCCCGACGCCCGACGGCCCGATCGCGGCGACCGCGAGCCGGCCGCTGCCGTCCTCGGCCACCCGGGGCGCGGAGCCCGCCGCGGTGCCGTACGGGTGCCATGCCGGGGTCCACGGCCCGCCGGGGGTCTCCTGCCACCGGTGGACGATCCCGGCGCCGCCGGGCGCGAGGGCGAACACCTCGAGCCTGCCGTCGGCGTTCGCCGCGACCACCGGTGGCGCGCCCGCCGTAGGACCGAAGCCGGGTTCCCACGGGTCCCAGGCCAGTGCCCCGGGCGACCGCTGCCGGCGCCGTGCGAAGGACGCGCCGCCCGGGCTCAGGGCGAAGACCTCCAGCCGGCCGGCCGCGTCACGGGCGACGGCGGGCGCGGCGCCGGCCGGGCCGCCGAACCCCTCCCAGTCGTGCCACCCGCCGTCCGGGCGCTGCACGCGGCGGTTCAGGTGGGTGCCGGCCGGGGCGATCGAGAACACCTCCAGCCTCCCGTCGGTGTCGCGGCCGAGGGAGGGAACCGCGCCCGCCGGACCGCCGAACGGCTCCCACTCCGACCAGCCGTCGCCGTACGGGTCGAGCTGGACGCGCCGCAGCATCGAGCGGTCGGCGGCGTCGAGCGCGAACAGCGTGAGGCGGCCGTGCACGTCGAGCCCGGCCACCGGGTGGTCGGGGCTCTGCCACGGGACCGGAGTGTCGCGCCACTGGAGCGGCGCGAGGAACAGTCCGTTGCGGAACCAGCCGGCCGCGCTCGCGTACCAGGTGCCCGCGTCGTCGATGACCTCGACGGCGTGACCGGCCACATGCCCCGCGTATCCGGCGAGTTCGAAGCGGAAGGGGTCCCGCGACGCCAGTACGTCGGTCCCCTCGTAGCCGCCCCGCGGGCCGATGAACAGGTAGTACCAGCCGTCCCGCCGGACGACGTACGGCGACTCGGTGACCGAGACGGTCGCGTCCGTGCTCGCGTCGGTGAAGGCGACGCCCGGCTCGCTCCAGTGCGTCAGGTCGGCGGACCGCCGGTGGGCGACGACGTGGTGCCCGCCCGGCCCGGAGAGCTCCGTGTAGTACATGACCCACTCGTCCCCCACCCGCAGCACCATCGGGTCACGCGCCGCGAGGCCCCGGAACAGCGGGCCGGACGGTACGCGGGTCCAGGTGAACAGATCGGTCGACGTGGCCAGGTTGACGGCCGCCCCGCTCGCGCCGCCCGCGGCGTAGAACATCCAGAACGTGCCGTCGGCCTCGATGACGTGCGGCGCCCACAGGTGCTCCTCGCCGAAGTAGGACGGGTCGACGGTGAGGGCGTCGGCGTGAGCGGTCCACGGACCCAGCGGGCTCGGGGCGGAGGCGTGGGCGAAGGAGATCTCCGCCGAGCTGTCCGGCGCCTCGCCGCGCGGCGCGCTGTCGCCGACGATGCCGAAGACGTGCCAGCGGCCCCGCGCTCTGATCAGCGTGTGGTCGTTGAGATAGCGCGGGCCGGCGGGGGTCGACGGGTCGTGGACGTACGCGAAGGGGCCGGTGCCGACCCACGAGGGCGCCGGGGCGTCACCGGTGGGCGCGGCGACGGCCGGGGAGAGGCCGAGCAGAGGCAGCGTCCCGGCTCCGGCCACACCCCGCAGCACACTCCGTCTGCTGATCGGAGACACGGATCTGATCCCTCCGGGTGGGTGGTCAGCCCTGGCCGGGGCCGGGGGAACCGCCCAGCCACTCCCAGCCGGACCAGCTGGAGAACCCGGTCTGCCAGATGTGGAAGGTTCCGGAGGGGTTGGTCCCGAAGACCTCGATCCGGCCGTCGGCGTTGGAGGCGGCGGTGACCTCCGTACCGCCGGAGCCGAAGGGGGCCCAGTCGCTGTAGGGGGCGTTGACGGCGGTCTGCCAGCTGTGCATGGCGGTGGTGCCGTTCATGGCGAAGACCTCGACGCGGCCGTCGGGAGTGCGTTCGCTGGTGAGCTGCGCGTCGGCCGGACCGCCGGTGCGTTCCCAGCCCGACCAGCCGGAGGGCCCGGTCTGGTACCGGTGGAACACGCCGACCGGACCCGAGGCGAAGACCTCCAGGCGGCCGTCGGCGTTGTGGTCGACGGTCAGGTCGTGGCCGCCTTCGCCGAACGGGCCCCACGCGGACCAGCCGCCGCTGGGCGCGGTCTGGTAGCGGTGCTGGAAGGTGGTGCCGTTGAGGGCGAAGACCTCAAGGCGTCCGTCGGGAGCCTTCCCCATCTCCACACGGCTGTCGGCGGGGCCGCCGCCCGTGGACTCCCAGCCCGACCAGCCGCCGTTGGGGGCGAGCTGGTACCGGTGGAACAGCCCGACCGGGCCGGAGGCGTAGACCTCGATGCGGCCGTCCGCGTTGACGCCGGCCGCGGTGTCCCGGCCTCCCTCGCCGAAGCCCTCCCAGTGCGACCAGCCGCCGGACGGGCTCAGCTGCCAACGGTGCTGGAAGGTGGTCCCGTTGAGCGCGAACAGCTCCAGCCGGCCGTCGGCGTTGGGCGCGAGCGCGAGCTCGGCGTCGGCGGGACCGCCCAGCGACTCCCAGGGCGACCAGTCGCCGTTGACCTCCCGCTGCCAAGCGTGGTGGATGCCGTCGGCCCCGGCCGCGAACACCTCCAGACGCCCGTCCGCCGACCGCGCCGACACGACCCGGCCCGACTCCGACGGATACACGAGGGGCTTCGGCCGCGGCCCCGTGCCCGGGGTGCAGGGCAGCACGACGCCGCGTTCGGCGAGATAGACCTCGGGGTCGACGCCGTAGGAGGCGGACGAGTCCCCCCAGATCCGCAGATGCAGGTGGGGGCCGGTGGAGTTCCCCTCCGAACCCATCAGGGCGATCTGCTGGCCGGCCAGGACACGGTCGCCGGCGAAGACGTCCCGCCGGGACATGTGCCCGTACTCGGAGATCCGCCCGTCGGGCTGCTGGATCCGGATCCACTGGCCGTAGCCCGGCTCGTACCCGGAGATGGTCACCTCGCCGTCGGACACGGCGTGGATCGGCGTCCCCACCCCGTTGGCGATGTCGACGCCGTTGTGGCCGGAGTGGAAGTGCTGGGACACGGGCCCCGCGGCCGGGCACGCCGCGGTGGAGGCGGCTGATGCGACCGAAGCGGCTGGAGCGGTGGATCGGACGGACGCGGTGGAAGCGGTGGTCCGGGCCGCGGCCGGGGACGTGGGCACCAGGGCCGGCAGCAGCAGGGCGGCCGACACCGCGAGCACGGAGCTCACCGCGCGGCGGGAAAGTCCACGAAGCACAGGAAGCTCCTCCAGGGGGCGCGGGCCGCCGACCGGGTGGCGCGAGCGGGCGGTAGGGAACGTAGCAACGCCCCGACGGCCTGGAGACCCCGGAAGGTTACGGGGTGACAGCCGGCCCGGCCTCGGGTACCGGACCGCCCGCCGGCGGCGGTCCATCATCGGGATTTCATCGCCCCTTCCTAGCGTGACCGCGTTCGCACGAGAGCGGTACGAAGGGGAGGACGGGCCGATGACACGCACGCGAGCAAGAGCGCGGCTGCCGATGGCGGTGGCGGCCGCCGTCGCGGTGATGAGCACGATGGCCGCCACGGGCTCCACGCGGCCGGCGGCGGGACCGGACAGGCCGACCATCCGGTACACCGAATACGGCATCCCGCACATCATCGCCTCGGACTGGGAGGGCCTGGGCACCGGCTACGGATACGCGGCGGCCAAGGACAACATCTGCACCCTGGCCGACACCTATCTGATGGTCAACGCCCAGAGGTCCCGCCATCTGGGGCCCGACGGCAGGGCGAGCCCCGGCCAGAACCAGCACACCACCACCAATCTCAAGAGCGACCTGTACTTCCAGCGGATCAAGGACGACGGGGTGGTGGAGCGGCTGATCGCACAGCCCGCCCCCGACGGCCCGGAGCCCGAGGTCAAGGAGGCCGTCCGGGGCTACGTCCAGGGATACAACCGGTTCCTGTCCGAGACCGGCGTCGACGCCCTCACCGACCCGGCCTGCCGGGGCGCCGCCTGGGTGCGGCCGATCACGGAACTCGACGTCTACCGGCACGCGCACGCCGAGATCATCATGGGCAGCGCCGACGCGCTCCTCGACGGTCAGGTCGACGCCGCGCCCCCGGGGGCGGCGTCCGCCCCCGCGAAACCCGCGTCCTCGCCCAAGGAGACCGCGGCGAAGATCAGCTCCGCGCTGGCGGTGAGCCGGCAGCAGAGCATGGGCAGCAACGCCCTGGCCGTCGGCTCGCAGGGCGTCTCCGGCGGCACCGGCATGCTGCTGGCCAACCCGCACTTCCCGTGGCAGGGCAAGAACCGGATGTGGCAGAGCCATCTCACCATCCCGGGCAAGGTCAACGTCTCCGGGGCGAGCCTCCTGGGACTCCCCGCGGTGAACATCGGGTACAACGACGACGTCGCCTGGAGCCACACGGTCGCCACGGTCGCCCCGTTCGGGCTCTTCGACGTCCAGGTGGATCCGCTCAACCCCACCAAGTACCTCGTCGACGGCGTCTGGGAACAGATGACCTCGCAGCAGGTCACCGTCGACGTGCGGAAGCCGGACGGCTCCCTCGGCAAGGTCACCAGGACCCTGTGGTCCACCCGGTACGGCCCCGTCACCACGTCGATGCAGGGGGTGCCGCTGCCCTGGGTGGTCAGCGCGCACGCCGTGCGCGACGTCAACATGAACAACCTGCGGGCGCTGAACACCTGGTTCCGTCTCGACCAGGCCAAGGACGTCGAAGACGTCGTCAACACCCTGGAGACCACGCAGGGCGTCCCCTTCTTCAACACGATCGCCGCGGACCGCAAGGGCAAGGCGCTGTACGCGGACATCCAGGCCACCGCGAACATCACCGACGCGCACGCCCAGTCGTGTCTCACGATGACCGGCCAACTCCTCTTCAACCAGCCCCTGAGGCTGCCGAACGTGCCGCCGATCTCCATCTTCGACGGCAAGCGGAGCGCGTGCGACTGGCCCGACGACCCGAACGCGGTCGCGCCGGGACTCCTGGACCCGCACAAGCAACCCCGCCTGATCCGGGACGACTTCGTGGGCAACGCCAACGACAGCGCCTGGCTGGCCAACCCCGACCAGCCGCTGACCTTCCCCCGGGTGATGGGCGACGCCCAGGCACCCCGCTCGCTGCGCACCCAGGAGCTCATCCTGACCGCCCGGAAGCGGATCGACGGCACGGACGGGCTGCCGGGCAGGGGCTTCACCCCGGAGACCATGGGGAAGCTGCTGTTCGCCGACAACAGCCGAGCGGCCGACCTCGCCCTCGACGCCACCGTGGCGATGTGCAAGAGCGTGCCCTTCGGGCTCATCCTCGTGGACGGCACCCTGGTCAACGTGAGCGAGGCGTGCCCGATCCTGGCCGCCTGGAAGAGCCACGACTACACGGCGGACAGCCGGGGTTCCCTGCTGTTCGCGAACTACTGGGCCTCCCTGCAGGGCGGACAGGGCATCGAGAAGCTCCCCTGGCGGGTCCCCTTCGACCCCAAGGACCCGGTGCACACACCGAACTCGCTGGACTCCGGCAGCTCCGCCGTCCGCGACGCGTTCGGCCGGGCCGTCCTCGCGATGCGCAAGGCGGGCATCCCGTTGAACGCGCCGCTCTCGGACGTCCAGAAGGTCACCCGCGGCGGCGAGCAGATCCCGATCCACGGAATGATCGGCGAACTCGGCGTACTCAACGTGATCACCATGGGCCAGGTCGACGGAAAGACGGACGTCGTCTTCGGGTCCAGCTTCATCCAGCAGGTCCGGTTCACCGCCGAAGGGCCGCCGCAGGCCCGCTCCGTCCTGGCCTACTCCCAGTCGGCCGACCCGAACTCGCCGCACCACGCCGACCAGACCAGGCTCTTCTCGGCCGGCCAGTGGGTGACCGAGCGGTTCACCGAGGAACAGATCGCGGCCTCACCGGCCCTGGTGGTCAAGGTCCTCGACTGATCAAGGTCCTCGACTGATCTAGGTCCTCGACTGATCCGACGCACGTAGTCCGAAGCGCAGACAGAGCATCACGAGAGAGGGAGCACCGTGAGAAGAACAGCGAACGTCCGGCGCACGGCGCTGGCATGGGTGTTCGCCGTCCTGGCCGTGGTCACGGTCATACCGGCGGCCTCGGCACAGGCCGCCGACGACGGCACGCCGCCCCCGATGGCGAACGGGTTCGGCCTGACGCAGGTCGGCACGGCGACGGGCAACGCGACCGAGTTCTACCTGACCGTGACGACGCCCGAGGTCGCGGAGGAACAGCACATCAAGATCATCCTGCCGAAGACCTACTACGACGACCCGAACCGGCGCTTTCCGGTGATGTACTTCCTGCACGGATCACCCGACGACCCGATCCAGCAGAACTATCCGGCGCTGCGCATGTCGGACCGGATGATCACCGTCATCCCGGACGGCGGCGCCCGGGGCTGGTACGCCAACTGGCTCAACCAGAAGACCGCCGCCGGTGCCCAGAACTGGGAGAACTTCCACCTCAAGCAGGTGATCCCGTTCATCGACGCCAACCTGCGGACCATCGCCACCAAGAAGGCCAGGGCCGTCGCCGGTGTCTCGATGGGCGGGTTCGGAGCCCTCCACTACGCCCAGGCGCGCCCGGACCTCTTCAGCCAGACCGCGTCCCTGTCCGGCGACATCGACCTGTCGGTGCGGTCCATGGACCTGCGCCTGGCCGTCGTCGCCTCCCTCGTCGCCTACGAGCCCTCCGTGGACAGCGACGCCGCGTTCGGCTCGCCGTACCCGGTGTTCAACGCCGACTGGCGGTTCAACGAGGTCGACCCCTCGCAGCACATGGACCGGATCAAGCAGGGCGGGATCGGGGTCTCGATCTACGTGGGCAACGGCGGAGGCTCGGTCACCGACCTGGAGTTCTGGCTGGAGGGCGCGGCCAAGCACGTCAAGAACGCCATGGACGCGCTGGGCATGTCGTACCACTACGTGAACTACGGCGACGGTTCCGGCTGGGGCACCCTGTGCAACGGCGGCCACAACGCCGGTTGCTGGGAGGAGGACCTCCGGGACCTGGTTCCCCGGCTGGAGAGGCACTTCGCCTCCTGACGCCATGAGCCCGCCCCCGTCCCGTACCGCACGAGCGGTACGTGACGACGGCGGGCTCGCACCATCCGCCGGCGGGCCTGCGCGGTCCGCCGGCGGACGCGTCTAGCCGACCGCCGGTACGGGCCGGCCGACGGGCGCGCTGCGGGCGGGCTCGGAGGCGGACCGGGCGGGCGCGGCGGGCCTGCCGACCGCCGGGCCGGGGCCGTTCAGCCAGCCCCATTGCGACCAGCTGGCGAACCCGGTCTGCCACCGGTGGTAGACACCGGCGCTGCTGGTGCCGAACACCTCGATGCGGCCGTCGGCGTTGTTGCCCGCGCCGATCGCGGTGCCGCCGGTGCCGAAGTTCTCCCACGGCGAGAACGGCGCGTTGGGGGCGGTCTGCCAGGAGTGGCTCGCCGCGTCGGCGTTGATCGCGAACACCTCCACCCGGCCGTCGACCGAACGCGAGGTGGTCAGCTCGGCGTCGGGCAGTCCCCCCGTGCCCGTGCCCGTCCATTCCGACCACGTGGTGGGGCTGGTCTGCCAGCGGTGGAACACCCCGTCGGCGTTGGAGGCGAACACCTCCAGCCTGCCGTCCTGGTTGTGGCTCGCGGTCACGGCGTGCCCGCCCTCGCCGAAGTGCTCCCAGGCGGACCAGTCGCCGTTGACGCCTCTCTGGTACAGGTGCCCGAACGTCGAGTCCGACAGCGCGAACACCTCGAGTCGTCCGTCGGGCGCGTTCTCCATGGCGAGCCGGGCGTTCGCCGGGCCACCACCGGTCCCCTGCCAGCCGGACCAACCGCCGCTCGGCGCGGTCTGCCAGCGGTGGAACACGCCTTCGGCGTTGGAGGCGAACACCTCGATACGGCCGTCGGCGTTGTTGCCCGCCGCCAGCCGGTACCCGCCGGTGCCGAAGGTCTCCCAGCCGGACCACCCCGCACTGGGCCCGGTCTGCCACATGTGGTCGAGCGTGCTGCCCGACAGCGCGAACAGCTCCAGCCGGCCGTCGGCGTTGGCGGCCACCGCCAGCTGGGCACCGCGTGGGCCGCCCGCGAACCGCCATGGCGCCCAACCGCCGTTCACCTCGTTCTGCCACGAGTGGTAGACGCCGTCGGCGCCCGCCGCGAAGGCCTCCAGGCGTCCGTCGGCGGACCGGCCCGACACCACTCGTCCGGAGCCGTACGGGTGCCGGGGGCCCGTGCTCATCCCGGACCAGAGCGCGTTGGCGATGATCACCGCGTCGCCCGCCTCCAGGCCGTACTTGTACCGCAGGTCCTCGCGCGGCCGCTGCACCTGCCAGCACACGTCCCCGATCGCCACGTCGTTCCACGAGCCGCCGGGGAACATGTCCTCCATCGCGTCGAGGAACGCGTTGGTGGCGTAGACCGGATCCAGCCGCTGCGCCTTGCTTCCCCACCAGTCCTGCTGCTGGAACAGCCCGATGCTCGTGTAGTCGACGGCCTGGGAGTAGTTGTTGATGTCGGTCTCCACGATGACCGTCGCGATCGCGATGGCCGCGGCCCTCGGGTTGAGCCCCCGGTCCTTCACCGCCTTGGTGACCATCCGCGCACAGGACATCCTGTAGGGCGTCAGCAGGCCCGCCATCCGCGCCCCCATCTGGGGGTTGAGCTGGCCGGCCATGATGCCGTCGGCGGCCGACGGGCCGGCCGGGTCGCAGGGCTCGGTCGGTATGGCCAGGGCGTCCGGTCCCCTGAAGTACCGGGAGACGCCGTAGTGGTCGTCGCGCGGGGCCGGTCCGGGGTCGGGCAGGGCCACGGCGACCGAGGCCGTCAACCCGACGACCAGTGCCCAGACGCCGGCCAGCAGGGCCAGTCTGCCGAGCACGCGTGTGAAGCCGGTTCCTCTCATCGTGTGCCTTTCCGTCATGCGTTCAGGTGGTCGGCGGCCGACAGTAGGAGGCACCGATGAAATGCCGATGGAATCGATTCCCGAGCGCGTTTCATCGGGATGTCATCGGCCGCTGCCAATCTCGTCGTACGCAGGCCGAACACACGGGAGGATCGACATGCGAGCGAAGAGGATCAAGGCCGCGCTGGCCGGAATTCTGCTGACGGCCGGGATTTCGGTGACGCAGGGCGCCACGGCGCAGGCGGCGGCGACGGCTCCGTGCGAGGGCACGTACACGATCGTCGTCGGCGGTACGGGAAGCTCGTGGAACAACGACGGCTTCTCCGGCAACATCCAGCAGCACGTGGGATATCCGACCCAGATTCCCAACGGCGCGAGCGCCCGGGCCGGTGTCAACGAGCTGAACCGGCTGGTCCGTGACCAGCGGGCCGCGTGCCCGTGGCAGCACGTGAAGATGGGCGGATACTCGCTGGGCGCCGCGGTCGTCCACATCTGGGTCACCGAGAACTGGCAGACGTTCGGCAATGTCAACGCCATTCTCATCGCCGACCCGAAGCGGCAGGGAAATCCCGGCGCCAACGGCGGATCCGTCCCCTTCGGCGGAATCGTCGGCGCCCCGCTGGCCGGCGCCGACCGGTTCTTCGGCAATGTGCCGGTCAAGACCATCTGCCACTGGGACTACGTCTGCGACGAGTCCGCCGGAATCTGGACCTACCCCGGCAACCACGTGAGGAACTACCCCAACGACTTCAACATGGACTTCCACAACGACGTCGCCAACGAGCAGTGGTACAACGGCGCCTGGTATCCCGCGTCCTGGTGATCACGCGAAAGCGGTGCGACCGGCCGAGGGAATGAGGCCGAGGCCGATCTCGTCACCGCGCAGGATCATCTCGTGCGTCCGCCGCAGGGTCCGGCCGGGGGAGACGCCCAGTTCGTCGGCGAGGCCGCGGCGGGCCCGGTCGAACACGGTGAGGGCGTCGGCCTGGCGGCCGTCGCGGTACAGCGCCCGCATCAGCAGCGCGGCCACCGGCTCGTCCAGGGGGTGCGCGGCGGACAGGGCGAACAGTTCGGAGATCGCCTCGGCGTCCCGGCCGAGCCGCAGTTGGCACTCCACCTTGCGCTGGACGACGTCGATCCTGCGCCGGGTGAGCCGCAGCCGCTCCAGCTCGGCGAGCGGCCCGGGCAGACCGGCCAGCGGTTCCCCGCGGAACAGGTCGAGGGCCTGGGCGCACAGGCGGACCGCCTCCGCCGGTTCACCCGCGCGCTCGGCCGTGCCGATGCCGACGAGGAGCTCCTCCATCCGCGCCACGTCCACGTCGACCGCGCCCGGGACGAGCCGGTATCCGTGCCGGGCGTACTCGATGACCGAGCCGGGACTGTCCCCGATGCGCAGGGTCTTGCGCAGGCGGTAGACGTACACCGGCACCACGTTCGCCACCGGCGCCTCCGTGCCCCAGACGTCGTCGAGCAGTTCCTGCCGGCTCAGGGAGCGCCCCGCGCACAGCGCCAGGGTCGCGAGCACCGCCTGCTGGCGCGGATGCCCCAGGTTCAGCGGCCGCCCGTCGTGCCACGCCCGCAGCGGTCCGAGCAGGGAGATCCGCACCGCAGGACCGGTCGCCCGGCCGGCCGCTCGGGGCGCCGTGCTCACCGGCTGCGTACGGGTGCCACGGCCGGGGACGACCAGGCCGCAGTCGAAGGCGTGGACGATGGCCGCTGCCCGGTCGCGGAGCCGGAGGGTGACGAGTATCCGCGCGAGGAGTTCGGCCACGGCGTCCTCGGGGATCGCGAGGGCGACGGCTATCTCGTCGTCCCGCAGGCCGCAGCCGACCGCGGAGAGCACCTGGCGCTCCCGCTGCCCGAGGGCGGTGTCGGCGGGACGGCGGGCGATGGTGGCGGTCGTCGGCATCGTTGCTCCCCGGGCTCCGGACTGGTCGGGTCTGGTGGGCGCCGTCGACACGGTAGGACGGGGAGCGCCGGGCGGGGCATCCGGAACGCTCCGGAGTGACACGCGCGATCCACGGCGTCACTCCTTTCCGCCGTCCCGCTCGCCGCCGCCGGTGCCGGGCCCGTAGTCGTCCAGTCCGCCCCGCAGCGAGAACGGGCCGGCCGAGGGGTCCTCCCCGAGGAGCGTGAGGAAGCTGCCGAGGGGGTGGTGCCGGGACCGGGCGTCGGAACTCGTACGGCCCTGCCTCGGTTGCTTGCCCGACCATCGGTACCGCACTGTGGAAGCCGATCCGACAGGCCCGTTCCCGCTTCGTCTCCACACTCGTGTGCGTATGGAGTGGCGCATACTCGTGGACCTGACCCACGGCCTCTACGTCTACGAGTCGACATCACGGCCCCACATCGTCTGGGTCCGCATGAGCGAGCTCGACCTCTCGGAGGGCGCGCCGGCACTGAAGCTCGATCTCGCGAACGACACCGGCCTGACGGGCGGACTCGTCGGTGACGTCACCGACCGCTTCGACCGGGCAGCCGCGATGCAGTTCCTGCCCGCCCGATAGTCACCTGACCGCAGGCCTTCTGGGGACCGTCGGCGGCCCGACGCTTCGCCGACTTCGCGGTCCTCGACCTGGACCCGCGCGCCGCGCCGTGCCGCCCGGCGTGCCGCGTGAGGAGGTACGCGTCACCGGGACGTATCTCTCCGGTCGCCGGACCTCGGCGGAGCGGGGCTTACGCAGGCACACGGTTCCAGCCACGAGTCGCCCTTTCTCGTTCGCAGCCCACCCTCAGCCCCCTGTCGACCGGGGAGTGCGAGCAGGTTCCGGGAGCGGGCTGGGGGAAGGCCCTCACGGCTGGCGAGGCGCGTCGGGTTCGGTGGTCCGCCCCGGGCTCTCAACTGCGGTGACCGGTCTCTCCCTCGCGCAGGCCGACACGATCAGATGGTCCAGACCATTGACCTCGCATCAGCCCGCTCCCTAGCATCGGTGCCGTCACGGCGACCGCCCCACGAGGGCTCCCGTTCCTCCGAACACCCCTCTTCTCATGTCCGGAATCGCTCCGTTCAGGTACGCGCGGTTCCGTTCCGCGCGGCACCCCAGAGGGGCCGCACCCTCGCACTGAAGTCGAACAGGAGTCCATGTGGTGACCTCGGGAGCCGAGCCGCCGGCCGGTGCAGTGGACGGGGACTCCGGGGTCCTGTCCGTCGGACAGGAACGACTGTGGTTCTTCGACCAGTTGGAACCTGGTGACCCCGCGTACAACATTCCGTACGTGCTGCGGCTCGGCGGCGAGCTCGACGCCGCCGCACTGAGGCGGGCGCTCGATGGAGTCGTCGCCCGCCATGAGGCGTTGCGCACGCGGTTCCCCGCCGAGGACGGGCGGCCGTCGGCGGTCGTGGACGATCCGGGGCCCGTGCACCTCGACGAGCGCGATCTGCGCGGCGACGGAGCGCGGGACGTCGCCCGGACGCTGGCCTCCCTCACCAACACGGGGTTCGACCTGGCCGCCGGGCCGCTGCTCAGGGCAGCGCTGCTGCGTACCGGCGACGACGAGCACCTGCTCTGCCTCGTCCTGCACCACATCGTCGCGGACGGCTGGTCGCTCGGGCTGCTGCGGACCGAACTCGCCGAGCACTACGCGGCATACCGGCAAGGCCGTGATCCCGCTCTCCCCACCGTGCCCTCCTACCGGGCACACGCCACGGCCGAACGCGCCTGGCTGGACGGCCCCGAGGCCGCCGACACACTGGCCCACTGGCGTGAGTACCTGTCCGGGGCACCCGTGTTGGAGCTGCCGCTCGATCTGCCGCGGCCCTCCGCGCCCAGCAGTTCCGGCGCGTACCACACACGGGTGCTGCGCGGAATCGGCCCCGTCCTGGACGCCTTCGCCCGCGCCCACCGCGTCACGCCGTTCATGGTCCTCGCCACCGCCTACGCGAGCGTGCTCCACCGGAGCACCGGCCAGGACGACTTCTGCGTCGGCGTGCCCACCGCCGCACGCGACACCGTCGACAGCGAGCGGACCATCGGCTACTTCTCCTCCGCCCTCGTCCTCCGGGCCGACTTCACCGGAGCCCCCACTTTCACCGAGGCGCTGCGCACGACCCGCTCGGACTGGCTGCGCGCGCTCACCCACCGACGGATCCCCTTCGAGCGCCTCGCAGAGGAGCTGAGAGCCGAGCGGGACACGGGCCGCACGCCCGTCTTCCAGACCCTGCTCGCCGTCCACACCCACGAGGGCGGCGCGCTCGGCGAACAGAGCTTCGCAGATCTGACCTGCACCGAGGCCGACGGCGGGCACACAGCAGCCAAGTTCGAACTCGGGCTGGACATCCGGCCGGACGGAGACGACCTGCACGCGGTCTTCGGCTACCGCACCGACCTGCTGCACGCGCGGACCGCCGCCGCGTTCGCGTCCCGCTTCGAGACGCTCCTCCGGGCCGCGCTCGCCGCCCCGGAGTCACCGGTCCACCGGCTCCCCCTCCTCGACGCGGACGAACTCCGGCTGCTCGCCGACGGATCCCGCGGCCCCGGCCCCACCGGGTCGGCCGCTCCGACCGTCCTCCAGGCCGTCGACCTGGCCGCGGCCGAGCGACCCGGCGCCCTCGCCGTCGTCGGTCCCGACGAGAGCCTGACCCGCGGCACGCTCGTCGAAGCCTCCAGGACGCTGGCCGCCCGGATGGCCGCGTGCGGCGTCGCGCGCGGTGACCTGGTCGCGCTCTGCCTCCCCCGCGGGCCGCGGGCCGTCGTCGCCATGCTCGCCGCCTGGCGGCTCGGCGCGGGCTACCTCCCGCTCGACTCCGCGTACCCCGCCTCCCGGCTCGCCTTCATGCTCGCCGACAGCGGCGCCAGGCTGCTCGTCACCCCGGACGGAACGCTGCCCGAAGGCTTCCCCGACAGGGCTCCCGAAGGCGTCCCGCTCCTGTCCCTGCTTCCCGACGCGACGGAGCCCGTACCCGACACGTCGGCGGAGCCGACCGCCGAGGACGCGGCCCGCCCCGACGACCCGGCGTACCTCATCTACACGTCCGGCTCGACGGGGACGCCCAAGGGCGTGCTCGTGCCGCACCGGGCGCTCGCCGCGCGGGTCGACTGGATGCGCGAGGGGTACGGCCTCACCGGCGACGACCGCGTTCTGCAGTACGCCACGCTCTCCTTCGACACCAGCGCCGAGGAGCTGTTCCCCACGCTCGCCGCGGGCGCCGTCCTCGTCACCGCCCGGGCCGACACCCCCCTCCCCGACCAGCTGGCCGAGCCGTACTGCGCCGGCATCACCGTGCTCGACCTGCCCACTCCGTACTGGCACCACCTGGTCGCCGACCTGGACGAGACCCCCTGGCCGGACCGGCTGCGCCTGCTGATCCTCGGCGCCGACCAGGTCCGACCCCACGCCGTCGCGGCCTGGCGGGCACGGTTCGGCGACCGGGTGCGGCTCGTCAACTCGTACGGCCCCACCGAGACGACGATCATCGCGACCACGGCGGTTCTCGGCGACGAGGACGCCACCACGCGTCCGCCGATCGGGCGTCCGATCGGCGCGACCACCGTCGCGGTCCTGGACCGGCACGGCGGTCCGGTGCCCCCCGGAACCCCCGGAGAGCTCGTCATCGGCGGTGCCGGAGTGACCGACGGCTACCTGGGCCGGCCCGGCGCGACCGCCCGCGTGTTCGTCCCCGACCCCGACGGGCCGCCGGGCGCCCGCCGCTACCGGACGGGCGACCTGGTGCGGCGCCGGGCCGACGGGGAGCTGGAGTTCCTGGGGCGCATCGACGAACAGGTCAAGGTTCGCGGCTACCGGGTGGAGCCAGGGGAGGTGGAGGCCGCGCTCCTCGCGCTCCCGGGCGTCACACGGGCGGTCGTCACCGCGCACGGGGACGTCCTCGTCGCCCACGTGGTCCCCGTCCCGGACGCTCCCGCACCCGACGCGGACTTCCTGCGCGGCGGACTCGCCGCGTTGCTGCCTCCGCACGCCGTCCCCCACGCCTACGTCCTCCTGGACGCACTGCCGCTCACCCCGAACGGGAAGCTCGACCGGGCCGCGCTGCGGGCGCCCGACAGGGCAGCCGCGCCCCGGGCCGTGGGCGTACCGCCGCGAACGGAGGCCGAGGAGCTCGTCGCCGACGTCTGGGGTGAGGTCCTGGGCGTCGACGAGGTCGGCGCGCACGACGACTTCTTCGCCCTGGGCGGACACTCCCTCCTCGCCACCCGGGTCATCGCCCGCCTCCGCGCCGCCGTCGACCTGTCCGTACCGCTCCGCACCCTCTTCACCCACCGCACGGTGGCGGCCTTCGCCGAAGCCGTCGAAGCCGCCCTGGCCGCCGAGATCGACGGCCTGTCCGAGGCCGCCGCCGTCGAACTCCTGGCCGCCCAGGACGCCCTGGAAGGAAACCGACCGACGTCATGAGCACCGCCGACACCACGACTCCGGCCGACCCGTCCCCGGAAGCCCCGCGCGCCCGCGCCACCGACACCGCGCCCCCCGCACCCCGGTCCGCCCCCGCGCCCGCCCTCTCCGACGCCAAGCGCGAGCTGCTCCGGCGGCGGCTGGCGGCACGGGCGAAGCCCGCGGCCGCCATTCCCCGGCGAGCTCCGGGAGCACCCGTCCCGCTCTCCTTCGCGCAGGAGCGCCTGTGGTTCATGGAGCAGTTCGCCCCCGGGACCTCCGCGTACAACATTCCCGTGGTGCGGCGGCTGCGCGGACACCTGGACACCGACGCCCTCCGGGGCGCGCTCGACGCGAGCGTCGCCCGCCACGAGACGCTGCGGTCCCGCTACCCGGCGACCGAGGACGGCCGTCCGCTGCTCGTCGTCGACCCGCCGGGGCCCGCCGCGTTCACCCTGCTGGAGGCGGCCGACGAGCACGCCGCCGAGCGGATCGTGGACGAGGCCGCCGCGGTCCCCTTCGACCTGGAGGAAGGTCCGCTGTTCCGGTCGCTGCTGGTGCGGCTCGCCGACGACGACCACGTCCTCCTGCTGCTCGTCCACCACAGCGTGAGCGACGGCTGGTCGAGCGAGGTGCTCCTCGGGGAGGTGCTGCGGAGCTACGCGGCCAAGGTGGCCGACGCACCGGACCCGCTCCCGGAACTCGCCGTGCAGTACGGCGACTTCGCGCTCTGGCAGCGTGAGCGGCTGAGCGGTGAGCGGCTTGCCGCCGAACTCGCGCACTGGGGACGCGAGCTCGGCGGGGTCGAGCCGCTGGAGCTGGCCTTCTCACGGCCCCGGCCGCCCCGGCAGACCTTCGAGGGCGCCGGCTACGCCTTCTCCGTGGACCGGCGGCTGCTCGACCGGCTGACCGCCCTCGGCGACCGTCAGGACGCCACCCCCCACATGGTGCTCCTGGCCGCGTTCCAGGTCCTGCTGTCGCGCTACGCCGGGCGGCGCGACTTCGCCGTCGGATCACCCGTCGCAGGCCGTCCGGAGCCCGAACTGGAACCGCTGGTCGGGATGTTCGTGAACGTGCTGGCGCTGCCCGCGCGGCTGGAGGGCGACCCGTCCTTCTCCGAACTGGTCCGCCGCACCCGCGAGACCTGCCTCGACGCGTACGCCCACCAGGAGCTGCCGTTCGCCCAGCTGGTCAGCGAGCTGAACGTGCCCCGCGACGTCTCGCGGCCCCCGGTCTTCCAGGCCGTCCTCGCCGTGCAGAACTACGCCGTCCAGCGTGACGACACCGCTCTCGCACTGCCCGTGGACGTCGAACCGTTCGGCGTCCGAGCCAGTGGCACCCGCTTCGACCTCGAACTCTTCCTCCAGGAATGGCCGGAGGGCCTGTACGGCTCCTTCAACTACAACACCGACCTGTTCGCCGAGGAGGACGTCGCCGTCCTCGCGTCCCACCTCGGACGGCTCCTGGCCGCCGTGGCCACCGCGCCCGACGTCCCCCTCTCCGGCCTCGACGCCGTCACCGACGAGGAGCGGGCGTTCGAGACCGACCGGTTCAACCGCACCGCCGTCGACCGGCCGGCCACCACCCTGACCGCCCTCTTCGCCGAGCAGGCCGCCCGCACGCCGGACGCCGTGGCCGTCGCCGTCGAGGACCGGCCCGCCCTGACGTACCGCGCCCTGGACGCCCTGGCCGGCCGGATCGCCGCCCGCCTCGCCGCGGAGGGCGTCGGCCCCGGCGACCTGGTCGCCGTGAGCGCCGAGCGCTCGCCGGAGCTCGTCGCCGGGCTCCTCGGGGTGATGCGCACCGGAGCCGCGTACACCCCCCTCGAACCGGACTACCCGGCCGAGCGCCTGGCCTTCCTGCTCGCCGACAGCGACGCCCCGGTCCTGCTCACCCAGCGCGGGCTCGCCACCCCCGACGGCTGCACCGCCCGCGTCCTGCTCCTCGACGACCCCTCCGAGTGGCCGCGCGCCCGCGCCGTGCCCGCAGGTCCGCGGCCGGACGACACCGCGTACCTCATCTACACGTCCGGCTCGACCGGTCGTCCGAAGGGCGTGCCCAACACCCACCGGGCCATCGCCAACCGCATCCAGTGGATGCAGGAGGCGTACCGGATCGGGCCCGACGACGCCGTCCTGCAGAAGACGCCGACCGGCTTCGACGTGTCGGTCTGGGAGTTCTTCTGGCCGCTCACCACGGGCGCGCGGATCGTGCTCGCCAAGCCCGGCGGCCAGAAGGACAGCGGGTACCTGCGCGACCTCATCGTCTCCGCCGGCGTCACCGTCGCCCACTTCGTGCCGGCCATGCTCACCGCGTTCCTCTCCGAGGAGGGCGTGGAGCGCTGCACCGGGCTGCGCCGTGTGGTGTGCAGCGGCGAGGCGCTGCCCCCGGACGCCGCCCGCGAGCTGACCTCGCGGCTGCCCGGTCTGGCGCTGGCGAACCTGTACGGCCCCACCGAGGCCGCCGTCGACGTCTCCGCCTGGGAGTGCGCGGGCCCGATGGAGACCGTCCCGATCGGTCTTCCCATCGACAACACCCGCCTCTACGTACTCGACGAGCGGCTGCGCCCGGTGCCGCCGGGCGCTCCCGGAGAGCTCCACATCGGCGGGACCGCCGTCGCCCTCGGCTACCACCGGCGTCCCGGTCTCACCGCCGCCCGCTTCGTGCCCGACCCGTACGGCCCGCCCGGCTCCCGGCTCTACCGCACGGGCGACCTCGCGCGCCGGCGCCCGGACGGCACGCTCGAACACCTCGGCCGGATCGACCAGCAGATCAAGCTCCGCGGTCTGCGGATCGAGCCCGGCGAGACCGAGGCCGCGCTCCGCGCGCAGCCCGGCATCGCGGACGCCGCCGTCGTGCTGCGTGAGGACCGTCCCGGCGACAAGCGCCTCGTCGGCTACCTCGTCGCCGCCGCGGGCGCCGACGAGCCCGACCCGTCCGCGCTGCGCGCCACGCTCCGGCGGAGCCTTCCCGACCACCAGGTGCCGAGCGCCTTCACCGTCGTGCCCGCGCTGCCCCTCACGCCGAACGGCAAGCTGGACCGGCGGGCCCTGCCCGTCCCGACGGTCCACCGCGCGGCGGGAGCGGCCGAGCCGGAGACACCGGCGGAGGTCGTCCTCGCCGAGATCTGGGCGGAGGTCCTGGGGCTGCCGCGGGTGGGCGCCGACGAGAACTTCTTCGACCTCGGCGGTCATTCGCTGCTCGCCACCCAGGTCGTGGCCAAGGCCCGCAAGCGGCTGACGGAGGCCGGGGCCCGCCCGATCAGCGTGATGGACCTGTTCACCCACCGCACGGTCCGCGAGCTCGCCTCCGTCGCCGCTCGGGACGAGCGGGAGAGCGGTCCGCGGTCCCTGCTGCACCGGCTCACCCGCGCGGTCCCCGCCGAGCGGCGGCGGCTCACCCTCGTCTGTGTCCCGTACGGCGGCGGCAGCGCCGTCGTCTACCAGCCCGTCGCCGACGCCCTGCCGCCCGACACCGAGTTGTGGGCCGTCGCCATCCCCGGGCACGACCTCGGGGTGACCGAGGAACGGCTCTCCTTCGACGACCTCGCCGAGGGCATCGCGGCAGAGGTCGGGGAACGGGTGGAGGGCCCGCTCGCCGTCTACGGCCACTGCGCCGTGGGCACCGCGCTCGCCGTCGCCGTCGCCCGCTCCCTGGAGGCGTCCGGCCGCGAGCTGGAGGGCGTGTACGCCGGCGCCCAGTACCCCTTCGCGAAGCCGCGCAGCCGCTTCCTCACCGCCCTCGGGAAGATCGCGTCGCTGGAGCCGCTGGTCGGCGACCGGACGTACGCGAACTGGCTGACCGGCATGGGCGTCGACACCTCCGAGCTCGACGAGGAGCAGGTCCGGTTCGTCATCGGCAACATGCGCCGGGACACGATGGCCGCCGAGGACTGGTTCACCCGGGCCATCGCGGAGGTCGCCGACGGCGCGCCCCGGCTGCGGGCGCCGGTCGTCTCCCTGGTCGGCGACCGGGACCCGGCCGCCGACTTCTACCAGGAGCGTTACCGGGAGTGGCTGCTGCTCGCCGAGCGCTCGGCCGTGGCCGTGCTGGACGAGGGCGGACACTTCTTCATCACCTACCGGGCCGTCGAGGTCGCGGAGGCCGTCACGCGCGTGCACCGTGCCGTCCTGGACGGCACGACCGACGAGTTGCCCGCGGCGGATCCGGAGAACTCCTGGTGGTTCCACGGCGAGACCGGTCCAGCCGTCGACGACGCCGCACCGGTGACCACCGCGTCCGCGGCCCTCGCGAAGGCCTCGGGGACCGAGGCCGCCGACGGCACGGGGGCCGCCCCCGGCCCCGCCACCGCGGTCGGCGACGGCCCAGCGCCCGGTACGGAGCCGGACGGCGGCCCGCAGCCCGGGATGGGTCGGTTCCTCCTGGTGGCGGGCGGTCAGCTCGCCTCCATCACCGGCTCCGCGCTCACCGAGTTCGCCCTTCCCCTCTGGATCCTCCTGGAGACCGGGTCGATGGCCCGGTACGCGCTGTACGCGGTCATCGCCATGCTCCCCGGCATCCTCGTCGGCCCGCTCGCCGGGGCGCTCGTCGACCGGATGGACCGGCGCAGAGTGATGCTCGTGGGCGATGTCGCCGCCGGCGCCACCCAGGCCGGGCTGCTCTTCCTGCTGCTCACCGGCCAGCTGCGGTCGTGGGAGGTGTACGTCCTGCTCGGGGTGCTCTCCGTCGCCCTGACCTTCCAGCGGCTCGCCTACGCCTCGGCCGTGCCGCAGCTCGTGCCCAAGCGGTACCTGGGCCATGCCAACGGCATCGTCCAGCTCGCCTTCGGCACGGCTCAGTTCGTCGTGCCGCTGGCCGCCGTCGCGCTGATGGCGGCGATCGGGCTGCGCGGCATCCTCGTCATCGACGTCATCAGTTACGCCGTGGCCATCGGGATCCTGCTCGTGGTGCGGTTCCCGCGCACCATGCCCTGGACACGGCGCGAGTCCCTCGTCGCGGAGATCCGCAACGGCCTCGCCCACACGTGGCGGCACCGCGGATTCCGCTCCATGCTCCTGTGGTTCGCCGGGCTCAACGTCTTCCTCTCTCCGCTCTTCCTCCTCACCACCCCGCTGGTCCTCTCCTTCGACGACCTGGGCGGAGCGGCCCGGGTCGCGGTCGCGGGCGGCGCCGGCGCGCTCCTCGGCGGCGTGGCCATGGGTTTCTGGGGCGGGCCGCGTCGGCATCGCCTGCGCGGCATGCTCGCCCTCGCCGGGCTCCTCGCCCTGGCGGGCGCCGTCACGGGACTGCGCGCGAACCTGTGGGTGGTCGCCCTCGGGGCGTTCGGCATGTCCTTCGCCCTCGCCCTGGTCAACGGGATCTACGCGACGATCGTCCAGACCAAGGTGGCGCAGCGGTTCCACGGACGGGTGTTCGCCCTCAACACGCTGGTCGCCTGGTCCACGATCCCGTTGGGCCATGGAGTCGTCGCTCCGCTCGGCTCCGCGTTCTTCGGTCCGCTGATGGAGCCCGGCGGCGCCCTCGCCCCGGTCTTCGGGCCGCTCATCGGCACCGGTCCCGGCCGCGGCATCGCCCTGATGTACGTGCTGTTCGGACTCGCGATGGCAGGACTGGTCGTCCTCGGGCTCCGGCTGCCGACCCTGGCCCGCTTCGACCGCGACGTCCCCGACGCGGAGCCGGACGACCTGGTCGGCCTACGGGAACGGGCTCGGGCCGCGGCCGACCGCCGGGCGAAGGCGGGAGGCTCGGACCACGAGAAGGAGACAGGCCCCACGGGCCTCAGGGAGAAGGCGAGAGCCGCGGCCAGCAGCGAGGAGCCGGACGCCGCGAACAGCCGGGCGAAGGCCGGTACCCGGTGATCCGCCGCCCCGGGACCGGCGCGCCCGCGGGCCCTCCCCCGGCCCCGCCCGCCACCCTGCCCGCGCTGCTCGCCCACCGGGCCGCCGTCCACGGAGGCCGTTCGGCGATCGTCAACGGCCCGGCGCGGCTGTCCTTCGCCGACTGGCGGGACCGCAGCGGCGCACTGGGCGCCGCCCTGCGCGCGGCCGGGCTCGCCGCCGGGGACCGGGTCGGACTCTGCTTCGGCACGGACCGGTGGGTGGAGTACGCGGTGGCGTTCCTCGCCGTCCTGCGGGCCGGCGGCGTCGCCGTCCCGCTCTCCGACCGGATGGCGCCCGCCGGCCTGGGACACGCCCTGACGGACTCCGGGGCCCTCCTCCTCGTGCACGCGGGCCCCGGACTGCCGGCCGGCACGCCGCCGGGCGTGCGGGGGCTCACCGAGGAGGACGCGAAGGGGCACCCCGCCGACCCCGGCCTCCCCGAGCCCGGTCCTTCGGCCCCCGCCCAGATCCTGTACACCTCCGGCACCACCGGGGTGCCCAAGGGGGTGGTGGCCTCGCACGGGAACCTGGCGCACGGCTGCACGCGCGACGAGCGGCGCCGGCCGCTCCGCCACTCCCGTACCTTCCTGCACGCGTTCCCCGTGGGCAGCAACGCGGGCCAGACCATGCTCGTCAACGCGCTCAACGCTCACGCGACCTGTGTCACCGCGCCCCAGTTCACCGCGGCACGGTTCCTCCGGGCGATCGCCGAGCACGGCGTCGGCAGCGTCTTCGTGGTGCCCGCCATGGCGATCGAACTCCTCGGCTCACCGGCCCTGGAGACCGCCGCCGAGGCCGGCGCCCTCGGCACCGTCCGCCTCGTCGGCTCGACCGCGGCGGCCCTGCCACAGCAGGTGGCGCTCGGCCTCAGCCGGGCCTTCGCGCCGGCCCAGATCGTCAACTACTACACGTCGACGGAGGCCGCCCCCGCCCAGGTCACGCTGCTCTTCGACGCGGCCCGGCCGTGGTCGCCCGGCCGGCCGGCGTCGCTGGCCGAGCTGCGCGTCACCGACGAGGCGGGCCGCCCGCTGCCGCCGGGCGAGCCCGGCGAACTGTGGCTCCGCTCCGCCAAGGCTCCACGCGCCTACCTGGGGGACGGCGACGACGGGGTGTTCCACGGCGGCTGGACCCGGATGGGCGACCTCGGCCGCGTCGACGAGGACGGCTTCCTGCACCTCCTCGACCGCGAGCGCGACGTCGTCAAGTCCGGCGCCCACAAGGTCTCCACGCTTCAGGTGGAGAACGCGCTGCACGCCCACCCCGACGTCGTCGACGCCGCCGCGGTCGGGGTCCCGCACCCGGTCCTGGGGACCGTCGTGGCCGCCGCCGTCGTCCCGCGCGGCACGGACCCGGTGGGCAGCGGCGGCGACCGCGACGGTCTGACGGCGACCGCCCTGCGGACCTTCCTCCTCGATCTGCTGTCCGCCCACGAGCTCCCCGCCACCGTCCTGTTCCTCGACTCGCTCCCCCGCAACGAGGGCGGCAAGGTCCTCAAGCGGGAGCTGCGCCGGATCCTCACCCACGACCCCCGCGAGGCCACCCCATGACACAGCTCAGCCCGGCCCAGCACGGCATCTGGCTCACCGAGCAGACACGCGACACCGGCGGCGCCTATCACCTGGCCATCACCCTCGACCTCGCCGGCCCGCTCGACACCACGGCCCTCGACCTCGCCTGCCGCGCGGTGACGGCGCATCACCCGGCGCTCGCGAGCCGGCCGGGACCGGACGGCCGCGTCCACTCCTGCGACGTGCCGGCCCCCCGGCGCGCCGACTGCGCGCCCGAGGAGCTGGAAGCCGCCCTGGCCCGGGAGCGCGCGGCACCGTTCGACGTCGACGCCGGTCCGCTCTGCCGCTTCACCCTGCTCCGTACGGGCCCCGAGCACCACGTCCTCCTGATCACCGCCCACCACCTCGTCCTGGACGGCGAGTCCAAGGACAGGCTCGTCGCCGACCTCGCCGCCGCCTACCGGGGCGAGGACCTCCCGCCGGCCGCCGGAGCCCCGGCGGACCCGCCCGCGCCGGAGGCGCTCGCCGCCGCCCGCGCGTACTGGGACGAGAAGGGATACGCCCCGGCCCCACCCGTCCTGCCCGGCCTCGTGCCGCCGGCGGACGGCGGCCTGGTGGCCGCGCTCGGCGCCGAGGTGCCGTTCCGGCTCGACGCCCGGCGCTGCGCCGCGCTCGAGGAGGCCGCCCGGAAGCTCGGCGTCACCCGCTTCGAGCTCCTCATGTCCACCTGGCACGCGCTCCTCGTCCGGTACGGGGATCCCGCACCCTCCACGGCGATCGAGTTGTCCCTGCGGACGCCCGGCGCGCCGGTGGGCGTCGGACTCGCGGTCAACGAACTGCCCCTGCGCGTCGACCCCGTGGAAGGCGGGAGCGCGGTCCGCCTGCCGTTCGAGGACTGGGTGCGCGCGGTACGGGGCGAGCTGCGGGCGCTGTACCCGCACCGGGCCGTCCCTCTCGGACAGGGCGTCCGCGGCCTCGCTCCCCGGACGGCCGTCGCCCCCCTGTCGGTCAGCTACCGGCGCCGCCCGGACGCGCCCGCCCCGGACTTCGGGGCGGTGACCGCCGGGGTGCGCTGGATCGGCTTCCCCGGCACCGTCCGCAACCTCCTCCACCTCCAGCTCGTGGACAGCGGGCACGAGATCCAGGGCAGCGCGCAGTTCCGGACCGCGCCGCCCTTCGAGCACACGCCCGGTGACGACGGCCCGGCCGCGGACGCCCCCGCCGGCGGCGACGGGTGCCTCACCGCCGACACCGTCCGCCGGATCGTCGGCCACTGGACGCGACTGCTCGACGCGGCCCTCGCCGACCCCACGACCCTCCTCGGGGAACTGCCGCTGCTCGACGAGGACGAGCTGCTCGACCAGCTCGCCGCACCCGCCCCGCGCCCGGAACTCGCCGCCCGCACGGTCCCCGCGCTGCTCGCCGCCCGCGCGGAGGAACGCCCCGGCGCGGTCGCCGTCGTCGCGGACGGCGAGCACGTCACGTACGCCGAGCTGACCGACCGGGTCGCCCACGCCGCGGCGGCGCTCGCCCGGCACGGCGCCGGACCGGGCACCCTCGTCGGCATCGGGCTGCCGCGGGGCCTCGACCAGCTCGTCGCCGTTCTCGGCACACTGGCCGCCGGGGCCGCCCACCTGCCGCTCGACCCCGCCTATCCGGCGGAGCGGCTGGCCTTCGTCCGGGAGGACGCCGCCCTGGTCCTGCGCGTCACCCGCTCCCCGGAGGGGGGCGGCGACCTCACTCCGGCCGACCTCGCCCCGGCGGTCGGCGCCGCCACGCCGTCCCTCCCACTCCCCGATCCGGGCCTCCCCGCGTACGTGCTCTACACCTCGGGCTCGACCGGCCTCCCGAAGGGCGTCGAGGTGCCGCACTCCGCCCTCGCGAACGTCCTCGGCAGCCTGGCCGAGTACCTCGGCTCGCGCCCGGAGGACCGCTGGCTGGGGCTGACCTCGCTGTCGTTCGACATCTCCGCCGTCGAACTGCTGCTGCCCCTGACGACCGGCGGACGCGTCGTGCTCGTCCCCGAGGCCGTCCACCGCGACGGACCCGCGGTGCTCGACCTGATCCGCCGCGAGGCCGTCACCCACGTGCAGGCGACTCCCAGCGGCTGGCGGCTGCTCCTCGACGCCGGCCTCGACGGCACCGCCCCCGTCGGCACCGCGCTCACCGGAGGCGAGGCCCTGCCCGCGCCACTGGCCGCCCGGCTGACGTCGGCGGCCACGCGTCTGGTCAACGTCTACGGCCCCACCGAGACCACCATCTGGTCCACGCTCGCCGAGCCCGCCCTCACCGCCGAGGGCCGCGTCTCCCTCGGTTCCCCGCTCGCCAACACCCGTGCCTACGTGCTCGGTCCCGACGCGAGGCCGGTGCCGTACGGGGTCGCCGGCGAACTGTACCTGGGCGGCGCCGGGGTCGCGCACGGCTACCGGGGGCGGTCGGGGCTCACCGCCACCCGCTTCCTGCCCGATCCGTACGGACCTCCCGGCAGCCGCATGTACCGCACCGGCGACCTGGTCAGGCGCGGCACCGACGGAGTCCTGGAGTTCCTCGGCCGCTCGGACAGCCAGGTGAAGGTGCGGGGCCACCGGATCGAGCTGGGCGAGATCGAGGCCCGGCTGGCCCGGCACCCCTTGGTCGCCCAGGCGGCGGCGGCCCTGCACGGCCCGGAGACCGACCGTCGCCTCACCGCCTACGTCGTCCCGGCCGGTTCGGCCCCGCACCCCGACGCGCTGCGGGCCTTCCTCGCCGGCTCCCTGCCCGCGGCCGTGCTCCCGGGGACGTACGTCGTCCTGGACGCCTTCCCCCTGACGCCCAACGGCAAGCTGGACCGCGCCGCACTGCCGGAGCCGGAGGCCGTCCGCCCGGAGCCGACCACCGCACCACCGTCGGACGAAGCGCTCGATCCGACCGGCGCCGCCGTGCTGGACATCTGGCGCGAGGTGCTGGAACTCGACGACCTCACACCGGACGAGGACCTCTTCGACCTGGGCGGCCACTCACTGATCATCACAGCCATCGCCGCCCGCATCCACGAGCGCCTCGGCGCCGTCGTCCCGCTGGACGTCTTCTTCGACACACCCACCGCACGCGACGTCGCCGCCGCCGTCCGTGCCCTGCGCGAGGAGCAGCCATGAGCAACGAGATCCGATACACCGTCGTCGTCAACGACGAGGAGCAGCACGCCGTCTGGCCGGAGGACGCGCCGCTGCCCGCGGGCTGGCGGCCCGAGGGCTTCGCCGGCACCGAGGAGCAGTGCGTCGCGCATGTCGACCGCGTCTGGCCCGACATCCGCCCGCTCAGCCTGCGCCGCCGACTGGCCGCCGAGCGCTCCGGCGACCGGACGGAGACCCGATGAACACGATGAGCACGCCGGAGCACCCTCGATCCCTGCCTGTGCCGGAGGCGCAGCCGTCGGACGAGAGAGTGCCGGACGCGCCGCCGTCGGAGGGGAGGGTGCCGGACGCGCCGCATCCCCCCGTTCCCCACGACTGCGCGGAGGCACTCCTGCCCCAGGTGGCCGCGCTCGTGTCGCGGTCCACCGACGGGCTGATCGGCGTACGGGCGCTCCTCGACTCCACCGAGCCGCTCGCCGCCCTCGGCGTCAGCTCGCTCTCCCTGCTGCGTCTGGTCGACGCCGTGGAGGAGACGTACGGCGTCTTCGTCGACCTCGGCGACCGCAGCCTGCACACCGACGGCCTGCGCGGGCTCACGGAGCGGCTGATCCGGCTCGGCGCGGAGGCCACCCCGTGAGCCCCTCCGCCACCGGCGCCGCTGCGGAACAGCAGGCCACGCCGAGGGAAGGCCATGTCCCGGACGAGGTCCTGGAGGTCCCCTTCGCCGGCGGCCGGTCGGGCGACGCCCCCCTCACATGGGGGCAGCGCGCCATCTGGCACGCGATCGGCCGGACCGCCCCCAACGACCACTACTTCAACCTCGGCCGGGTCCTGCCCCTCGCGGACCGGGGCGCCCCGGTGGACACCGACCGCCTCTGCACGGCGCTCTCCACCCTGCTGGTGCGGCACGAGGCACTGCGCACCCGGGTGGTGGCCGAGGAGGGTGAACCGGCACAGCGGCTCCACCCGGAGGGGCGGGCGGAGCTCGTCGTGCGCGACGAGCCCGACCCGGACCGGACCGGAGAAACGGCCGCGGCGCTGCTGGCAGAGCTGTCGGGGCACCGGTTCGACTACGCGCGGGAGTGGCCGGTGCGGCTGGGCGCGGTGCGCAGCGGCGGGCGGATCACCCACGCGGTGCTCGCCCTGTGCCACCTGGCCGCCGACGGGCATGCCGCCGAGATCCTGGTACGGGACCTCCGGCTGCTGGTCCGGCGCGGGGCGGCCGGGCCGGTCTGTCCGGAGACCCCGCTGGACCTCGCCCGGCACCAGCACGGTCCGGCAGGGCGCCGGGCGAGCGATGCCGCGCTCGCCCACTGGGAGCGTGGGCTGGCGCAGGTGCCGCCCACGATGTTCGCGGACCGGGTGGCGGAGCCCCTCAGGCCGCGCTTCTGGACGGGCCGGCTGGTCTCGGCGGCCCTGCCGCGCGCCGTGGACGCGCTGGCGGTCGCCCACGGGGTGAGCGGTTCCACGGTGCTGCTGACCGCGGCCGCTGCGCTGGTCGCGGCCGGCCAGGGACACCGGGCCGCCGCGGTGATGCCGATCGCGGGCAACCGGGCGGCGGAGCGGCGGCGGACCCTGGTCAGCACGCTGTCGCAGGACGCGCTGTTCCTCCTGCCGCTGCCGGAGGACACGACCGGCGAGGCGGTCTTCACGGATCTGCTGGCCGATGCGTGGCCCGCCGCGCTGGCCGGCTACCACGCCGCCGCCTACGATCCGGTCGGCTGGGACGCGCTGCTGGAGCGGGCGTCCCTCGACCGGGGCGCCGAGGTGCATCCGTACTGCTGCTTCAACGACATGCGCCTGGTGGACCGGGCCGTGGCCGCCGGCCCGGCACCCGCGGCCACGGAGCTGGCGGAGCTGCGCCGCCGCACCGTCATCGACTTCCCGGCGACGCAGGAGCGGGTGGCCTGCCGTTACTGCCTCCACCTGACCGGCGACGCGGCCGCGCTGACCGTCACCCTCACGGCCGACACGGCCTATCTGCCGCCGGAGGCGATCCACGCCCACCTGCGGGGCATCGAGGAGGTCGTGGTCGCGTCCGCCGCCGGCACGCCGCCTCGGCTCTCCCGGCTGGCCGGCCTCCTCGCGGGGCCGGAGGTCCGCGGGTGAGCGGCCGGCGGGTGCCCCGGCCGCTCGCCCACGCCGACACGACGTCCTGTGCGCAGGGCGGACGGATGAGGTTCCACGTGGCGGCGGGAGACGGGGCCCCGTTCCGGGGCCGGGTGGTCGTCACGGACGTGGTGGGGCAGCGGGTCGTGGCAGAGGCGGGAGTCACGGGGTCGGGCTGGACCCTCGACGTGCCGGAGACGTGGGCGAGTTCGCTGTACCGCGCGTCCTTCCACGACGCCCGTCCCGAGACGCCCGCCCCGGAGCGGGACGCCGAGCACGAGGTGTGGTTCGTCGTGCGGTCCGCGAGGCCGGGCGCCGCCTCCTCCGTACTCGTCTCCATCCCTTTCCCGACGTGGCGGGCGTACCACCGGGCGGGCGAGCCGGGCCGGAGCATCTACTACGCGGAGCAGCCCACCCGGGCCGCACGGGTGTCCCTCGACGCGCCGGGCGGCGGGCCGCCTCCGGAGCGGTGGGAGGAGCCGCTGCTGCGCTGGCTGCACCGGACAGGGCGCCCCGTCGAGTACTGCTCCGGCTTCGACCTGCACGAAGGGGGCGGACTCCTCGCGCCCTACCGGCTCCTGGTCGTCAACGGGCACGACGAGTACTGGACGGCGGAGATGCGGGACTCGGTCGAGGGGTTCGTGCGGCGCGGGGGGAACCTCGCCGTCTTCGCCGGGAACACCGCCTGGTGGCAGATCCGGTTGGAGGACGGGGGCCGCACGATGGTCTGCCACCGCGACGCCCTCGCCGATCCGGTCGCCGCCGTGGACCCGGCGCGGGCGACCGTCGAGTGGTCCAGCTCCCCCGTCGACCGGCCGGAGAACACGATGACCGGCGTCAGCTTCCGGCAGGGCGCCGGGGCGTGGGGCGACGGCATGGCCCTCATCGGCCGCGAGGCGTACACGGTCCGCTTCGCCGACCACTGGGTCTTCGAGGGCACCGGGCTGCGCGACGGGGACACCTTCGCGCGCGGGGCGCTCGGATACGAGACGGACGCGGCGGAACTCGACTGGTCGGCCGGGGTGCCGCGGGCCACCGGCCGTGACGGGACGCCCCGGTCGTTCGCCGTGCTCGCCACCGCCGACCTGCGGCACTGGCGGACGTACGGGCAGGGCGGTTGGGCGACCATGGGCGTCTTCCGCGCCGGGGCGGGCACCGTCTTCAACGCCGCGACCATCAACTGGGGTCGCGCACTGCACGATCCGGTGGTCGACCGCGTCACGCGCAACGTCCTCGACCGGCTCTCGGGCGCCGCCCCGGTCCCGCGCTGGCACTCCATCGGCCCGGCGCCCCGGCTGCGGGCGCTCACCGCGTGCGAGGGGTTGCTCTTCGCCGTGGCCGAGGACGGCCGGACGCTGCTCCACCGCGAGCCGTCCGAGCAGAACCTCCCCTGGACGCCGTGCCCGCCGGCTGACGGCTCTTCGCCCGCACTGCGCTGTCTGACCGCCCCGCGCGAGGCATCCCACCCGATGCCGCTGGCCCTGCTGGCGGTCACCGCGGACGACCGGTTGGTGCACCGGGCACCGGTGCCGGGCCCCGCCCCGTGGCTCCCCGCCGGTCGGGTGCCGACGGGGACGACGGCCCTGGCGATGTGCGACAACAGCCTGTTCGCGGTCACGCCCCACGACGACACCCTTCACGGGCGCCCGGCCGGCGACTTCGACGCGCCATGGCGACGGCTGGGCCCTGCGGGCAAGGCGTCGACGCTGACCGTTCTCGGGGCCCGGCTCCACGCGGCGACCCCCGACGGCCTCTTCACCCGTCCTCCCAGCCTCAGCGAAGCACCGTTCACCCCCGCCACGCCTCCGGTGCCCTTCCCGCCCGTACGGGCCCTCGCTGCCTACGCGGGACGCCTGCTGGCGGTGACCGAGGACGACAGGCTGATCAGCCATCCAGGGAGGTGAGAAGGGGGACTGATCCCGAGATGAACGTCGGCCGTACGACGACGGCCACGTCCTCGGCAGGAGATCCGCCGAGGATACGGGGCTACCCGGCGGGAACTCAGGAGGTGGGCCAGTCCACCTCCTGCTTCAGCCGGACCTCGGTCACGCTTACGTGCTCAGCTGCTCCGAACGCCCGGACCATGACGCTGTTGCCGATGTCGGTGACCTCCAGGGCCAGGTGGCCGGATCCCACCCGGAGGTCGAGCCTCACGACGGGCCTGCCGGCGAAGTTCGGCATGCGATGGATGCGGGCTTCGGGGTATCGCAGGACCGTCAGCCTGTCCCGCAGGCGCGCATACGTGCCCGTCTCCGTCCCGGAGAACGCCTTGCTGATCCGCAGCTGGTGCCTCTGGGCGGCGCACTCCTCCGTCGGGTGCAACGGCAGGGGGTCCACCAGGACGGGCATGGTGCTGTCGGGAGTCGGTTCCGATGCCACGCGGCCTGCGGCACGGAGGACCCTGGGTTCGCAGCTCTGCGCGATGAGATCGGCCAACTCCAGGAACCGTGCCTCGGCCTCGGAGACTCTCGGCAGGACGGTGACGGCGCGGGTCGGGCCGTACACGGCAGCGGTGCGAGCGGAGGCGACGGACTTGGCGGCCGGTGCGGGGGCCTTGGTGGCGGCGGTGGCGCCCTGGGTGCCGACGGCCACGAGGAGGACGCTGCCGACTGCGGCGGTGATCAGGGGCTTCGGAAGGAGAATCGATCGCATGTCCACACCCTGCGGGCCGGCGGACACCGGCCGCGTGAGTCGTCGTACTCATTCGGCGCAGGTATCGAGTCTCATCCGGGCTGAGGCTGCCGAGGGGGCGGCCGACCGCGACGGATCGTTGAACTGGTCCACTTCAGCGGAGCGCACTCCGCGTCGGGCGGTGCACACTGCACGTCGACCAGACCGTGCGAGACGGTCTGTCAGCCGAGCCTGGATCACCTGTACACCTGCTTTCACAGCTGCCCCAGCGACGACACCAGCCTGAGACCGGAACAGGTGTGTCCTGGCCGAGGCTTCGCGTACCTCGACAGCATCGGCGGCGGCCTCCCGCCACGGGAGCCCGGCTCGGTGTGTCCCTCATCGGGATGGCAACACCGTCGAGGAACTGGCTCGAACCGCAATCTCCGTCTGGATTTCGCCTGAGTACCCGTACTCAGGCGTGCGGACGTCCGAGGGGGCAGGCTTCCACGCACAGCAAGCGATCGACAGGGGGCAGGACATGGCACGGATCCGGACGGTACTGACGTCGGCGGCAGCCGCACTCCTCGTCTGGGGCGGAGGCGGCGGGGCGCTCGCGGCGACTTCGGACGACGTCCTGCTGCCTCACCCCGGTCCGGAAGGACTGGTGTGGGTGCAGGAGCAGTGGGGAGACGGCGGTGTCGTGTCGGCCGGCGCGTGGGACAGTCTGCCCACCGTCCTGACGGTGGCCTGCGACGGCGGAGGTTCCCTCGACGTGACGATGGATTCCCAGCTGACCCAGGTGGCCGCCTTCGCCGTGGACTGCCCCGTCGACGCACCGGGCCGCGGGTCGGTGACCCTGCCGGCGGGCGTGGTCCGTGCGGGGTCCTTCTCCATCGGCGTCGACGCCTCGTCACAGTCCGTCCGCTGGGCTCTGACCGTCACCCAGCCCGAGTAGACGACGACAGCGAGTCCGTCACCTGAGGCCGCCTCTCCCGCCGGGCGCAGGGCCCGGCGGAGACGGCGCTGGTGCCGTGCGACCCGCAGGTCGCATGGTCGGCCTCACGGGCCTGGATGGCGACTGGGTCGGTTGTTCAGGGCGCTCAGGTCTGAGGAGCCTTGTCCTCAGGAGGCCAGCTCCAGGGCGTGGGGGTCGGTTCCGGCCCCTCCATGGTGCTGCGGAACTTCTCCTTCAGGCTCTTCGGCGGCGCTTCCTTCTCTTCTCGTTCGTGCACGAGCCGGGCCGTCGACACACGTATGTGACACGCGCGGTGCCGCTGCTGCACCCGCACGATCCATGAACCGTCCTGAGCGAGCAGGGCGTGGCGAGAGGGCTCGTCCCCCCGGCGCGCATGCCTGGCGATCATGCTCGGCACGTGGTGGAGCGCCGCATTCTCGGCAGCCGCAACAGCCTCGGCCTGGTCCGGGCCGATCAGGTGCGTGCCTGTCAGACCCCATCGATGGAGCTTGAGCTCCGAACCGTCGGCACGCACGGTGGTCCGGGTGTCCTCCTCGATGAGGACGTACCAGTCAGCAGTCATGATCGGACCCTACCGACTGGTGCGGGAGCTGCGGCTTCCTGTCCCGTGCCAGGCAACCCCCCACACGGGCGTCACCGGTCCCGCGGTGCCAGACTGAAGGCATGACGCAGTCGGATCGGCAGCTCGCCCGGCGGCTGGAGACGGCCATCGGAAACCTGCTTGAGCGGCGCGCCGAGACGGCCTCGATCTGTCCGTCCGACGTGGCACGCGAGGTCTACGACGGAGACGACGACGGATGGCGGGATCTGATGGAGCCGACCCGCCAGGCGGCCTGGCGCCTGGCGGCGGCCGGTGAGGTCGAGGTGACCCAGGGCGGACGACCTGTCACGGAGAACGAGGCACGGGGGCCACTTCGCATCCGCCGTGCACGCCACTCGGACTAGCGCCGGTGTTGCCTACGTACAGGAGGCGAACCGGTCGGATGCAGGGGATCGGTTGAGCACGGCTGGGGCCGGCCGGCCCGAGCCCGGTCCCACTCTCATGATCCGGAGAAGCCGGGCTTGAAGGCTCGTCCTGGGAGACTGGGAACGACTGGTAAAGATTCCCACCATGAACTCGTTGAACGACACCACTTGGGTGAGAACACGGGCGGACCTCGTCGCCTACGTCCAGCAGCTCAGCCAAGAGGCCCTGAATCCGGCCAACGGTTGGGAGAACCGGTCCCTCGACCGCTACCTCGAAGCCCTCGGCGCGTGGACCGACGACATGGACGGCTGGTTCCTCAACCGTGGAGAGCGGGCTCCCGAGCAGCCCGACTGGAGCTTGATCGCCGACATGCTCAGGGCCGCGTGCTTCTACGAGTAGGCATCGCAGCCCCGTCGTACATCCCGAGTCCCGTCATGCATCCCCAGGGTCTCCTGATCGAGCGCCCCTCAGGCGAGGTCCGCCTCGATGGCCAGGCGGACCGCGTCCGGGCGGTCTCGGAGGCCGGCCTTGGCGAAGAGGTTGTTGATGTGGGTCTTGACCGTGGCCTCGCTGATGAACAGCTTCTCGGCGATGCCCCGGTTCGGCAGGCCGAGGCCGATCAGCGCGAGTACCTCGCGTTCCCTCGGGGTGAGGTCGTCCGGCAGGTCCCGTTTCGTCGGCGTGGGGGCCTTGGCCCGTGCCGTGGCGAGCAGGCGGTCCTGGACCTCGCGGTCCAGGACGGACTGACCGGCCGCGGCAGCTCGGATCGCCCGCGTGATGTCGCGGCGTCCGGCGTTCTTCGTCAGGTATCCGCGGGCTCCCGCGCTCAGTGCGCCGAGGATGGAGTCGTCGTCGGCGAAGGTGGTGAGCACGACCACCGCGACCTCCGGGTGCTGCTCGGCCAGCAGCCGTGTGGCCTCGGTCCCGTCCATCACGGGCATCCTCAGGTCCATCAGCACCACGTCCACCGGTCCGGCCGCGACCGCCTGGAGGACCTCGCGGCCGTTCGACGCCGCTGCCACGACGTCGATGTCCTCGGCCAGGGCGAGTACCGCCGCGAGCGGCTCGCGGACGGCCGCCTGATCGTCGGCCACGACCACTCTCAACCGCTGCCGATCCGTGTCGTCGCTCATGCCGGGATCACTGCCTCCACTTGCCAGCCGTTACGGTGCGGTCCCTCGGTGATCGGGCCCGCGCCGAGCGTTCCGTTCAGGAGCGCCACCCGTTCGCGCATGCCGATCAGGCCCATTCCGCTGCCCACGCCCGCGCTCACCTCGCGGGTCGCCGGCCCGTTGCGGACGCGGAGCGACACCACCTCCGCGGTGTACGTCAGCTCGGCCCGCACCTCGCCGCCGGGAGCGTGCCGGGCCGCGTTGGTGAGGGCCTCCTGCGCGATCCGCAGGAGGTCCTGCGTCACCCGGGCCGGCACGTCGCGCACCGTACCGTTCACGGTGAGGGCGTCGTGGTGGCCCGAGGACTCCAGCATCGCGGTCAAGGTCTCCCGCAGGGGCAGGGCGTCCTCGCGCAGCGCATGCACGGTCCACTGCGCCTGCCTCAGGCTGTCCTTGACCAGTCCGTGCGCCTTGTCATGTGCCTCACGGACCTTGTCCAGGTCGCCGGTGTCCATCAGCGCGTCCGCCAGTTCCAGCTGCATGTTGATCCCCGCGAGCGAGTGCGCCAGCACGTCGTGCACGTCCCTGGCGATCCGGCTGCGTTCGCTGAGCACGGCCGTACGTGCCTCGGCCCGGGCCGCGCGCTCGGCAGCCTCCGCCGCCTCGATGGCCGCCTGTACCGCCTGACGTTGTGTGCGGTTGAGGATGCCCATCACGACCGGCAGACCCGTCAGGAGTCCGAACACCCACGGCAGGGCTTCGTACCCCGGTCCGAGGCGGAAGAACAGGACCGCGCCGCACAGGAGACTGCACAGTCCTGCGAGCACGAGGGCCGGCCGGGTCTCCAGCCGGTAGCCGATGTGACCGGAGAGGAAGAACGCGAAGAGGTAGCCCGTACCGCTGTTGCTGACCCCGATCAGAGCGGCTGCCGCGACGACGCCGACGGTGAGCCAGACCAGTACCAGACGCGGGGGGACCCTGTGCTCGGGCAGACGCCTGGCCAGCAGAGCGGCGGCGTTCACCACGAAGAGAACGGCCACGGCCAGGCCCTGGCCGGTGAACCCCATGGGCCGGATCGTCACCGCGCCCACGACGACCACCGCGAGGCTCGCCACCCACTGCACGCGGGGGTCCTGTCCGGGAACGCGACGCGCACCCGCCCCCGGGCCGAGGTCCGACCTGGGAGGCGGGGCGTTGCGGTCTGCGGGCACGAGCCGAACATACTGCACGTTCAGGCCGCTCGATCGAGCACGGCCACGGGGTGGAGCGCCTTGTGCGTCCTGCTGCGCACGTAGATGGTGGCCACGCGGGTCACCACCTCGGTGAGTGCCATCAGGACGAAGGCCGCCACCCATGCCTGCTGCCCGGTGATGTGGTGCGTGAGGCTGAAGCGGGCGACGTCGTCGGCCCCGCCGGCGTGCTCGACCCACACCTGGAAGCCCATCCTGGCCCCCATGCCCACGACCCACAGGATCGCCGACACGGCACCGGCCTTGATCAGGAGCTGTCCGTCGAGGGCCCGGATGCGGGTGTAGACACCGCCGGCGACGCCGAGGACGGCACCGATCGCCATCAGTGCGGCGATGAGGACGAGGTCGTTGCCTCCGGTGGGGATGGTGTCCAGGTAGGAGTACGCCACGAAGGCCACGATGGCCAGCGGGAGCAGGAACGTCTTACGGTCCAGACGGCCCTCCCGCAGCTGTCGGAAGACGACCAGGATGAGTGCCGCGTCGGTGATCCACTCGGTTGCTGTCATGCCCTCCAGACTGCTGCGCCGCAGCTCGCGGCACCTGCACCCAGGGGTGGAACCCTGGGTGGAACCAGGGTGGAGAGGCACCGACAGGACGCGGGTTCACCACGGAGCGTGCACCGCCACTCCCTGTGCGTTCCCAGCGGAGGTTCGACCAGGCGCGCGCCGAACCCGGTCGGAGGGAATCCCGGTGTCGCTGCCGGCAGTCTTCGCCCTACCCTGCGGCCCATGTACAAGCCTCGACGGGACGATCGACGCCTGGCTGACCGCAGGTTCCCGGCGCCGGCCCGGGGCCGGACGTTCCGCATCCCTACCGTGGGTGCGGACGTGGTCCTGGTCGGGTACTTCTCGGCCAAACAGAAGGACTTCGAGACAGTGATGGCATCGGCGGCCACGACGTTGGCGGCGCACGGCGCTCAGGTCGTGGCGCAGATCGTGCAACGCCGCGGCGTCTCGGACGGCGGGGCCCGGAAGATGGGGCTGCCCTACTCGTCCAGAACCCTGCTGACCTACGGGAAGGTCCGCGAGGTCGCTCTGCGGTGCGAGGAGACCGACGCCGCCGCAGTAGTCTTCACCACCCCGCTGACAGAGCGCCAGCGGCGAACGCTGACAGCCATGCTGGGCCGCCCCGCTACGAGCATCTCCGACGTGCTCACGGCAGGCTGACAAACCTTCGGGACGAAGTGCGTGTCGCACGTCCCGGCTTGGCGTCACGTTCAGCTCGACGACGGCCGAGAGGCCGTACTCGGCTGAGCACGAGGAAGGGCAGCACCATGATCTTCTTCTTACCGGTGGTACTTGTGGCCGCCCTCGCATCCGTCGTCTTTCTCCTGGCCCAGTCCGCCAGGATCGCCTTCACGAAGAGCAGGCGGTGGCCCGGGTGGTGGCGCGCGCTCGCCGGCTGCGCTCTGGCGAGCGGTGCCACAGCCGTGGCGTCGTACGCGATGGGGGCTCTGGTGCTGATGTCGACCGTGGCCGTGGCGCAGGACGGCGGCGCGGACTCGGCGCCGTTCCCTTACAACCACCCGTGTCGCGCCAAGCTGCAGGGGGCGGTGGACTACGAGGTCGACTTCCGCAGCCTGCGCACGGTGTGCGTCATGGGCGACGGTGAGCGTCAGGACGTCGAGGACGTGCCGCAGAGCGTTCGGGTCACGGCCGCCGCGTCGGCTGCCGGTACCGCGTTGCTCGGGGGAATCGCGCTGGCCTCTCGCGAGCGTCTCTCCGCGCGGGCCGGACATGTGCCGGGCACTCCGGGAACCCCGGCTCCCCGGAGTTCACCCAGCGGACGCCGAAGCTCCTGACGGCGTCCATCCCCGCATCATCGAGCTGTACGAGGAGGGTGAGACCATCGCTGCCGCCCTCGGCAGACTGGGCGAGAACGGCACCTTCGGCGAACCCGCGACCCACGGCCGCGTCGAACGCGCCGTCCTGCGGCTTCTGCGCTCCGGCACCGCGTGACGGGCGGGGTCGGCCGTACGTTCGGGGCCGCCGCAGCCGGTCCAGCGCGCACCCAGACGGCGTTGTCAGCGGTGTCGTCACTTCGAGAGGACGTCTCCGCACCACGCGCCGGCCCCCACCCGCTCCAGCGGGTAGGCGAGGGGCGGGCGAGAAGGGCGCTTCGTCAGGCGGAAGCGCAGCCGCGATGACGCTGCCGTGTACGGCGGTGAAATGCGGGCACGCGGACACCCAGGGCGGAATTCAGCGCATCCGCTCAGCACGACGTTATACACAAGGGAATTCGGCGAGGAGTTGCTCCCGCTGTCTTCCACTGGCCGAGGAGTTGTTTTCGCGTGACTGAACACATGTGGAATTACAAGTCGACGTCGGGCCACCTGGCCGGTACCGATCTGACCGGATACAAGGTCGAGGCGACCGACGGCAGCATCGGCAAGGTCGACAAGCACTCCGACGAGGTCGATGACTCCTATCTGGTGGTCGACACCGGCGTGTGGATCTTCGGCAAGGAGGTCCTGTTGCCGGCAAGCACCATCGTGAGGGTCGATCCGGAGGCCGGGAAGGTCTTCGCCGACCTCACCAAGGAGCAGATCAAGAACGCCCCCGAGTTCCACCGGGACAAGCACCTCGGCGACGCCGGCTACCGGGAGGACCTGGGCATCTACTACGGTACCGGCGCCCCCTTCGGCGGCCGCCCCGCCTGATCGACTTCCTGTACGACGAGGCCGGGCCCGACACCCTGGGGTGTCGGGCCCGGCCTGCAAGCCGGGTCGCTTCAGTGCCGGCCGGGCTCCCCGTGCTCACGACCGGTCGTCGGGCAGGTGGAGGTCGAGAACGCAGATGTCATCCCGCCTGTCCTGCCCCAGGTCGGCGAGACGGCGGGCGAGGGAGTGGTGTCCGCCTTGCTCCACCAGCCGGGCCGCCTTGTCGGCGAGGCGGTGGAGACCGGTCTCGATGTCCTCGGCCGGTTCCTCCACGAGGCCGTCCGTGTACAGCAGAAGGTGGTCCCCCGGCTGGAGGACGACCGTCGACTGGCCGTACCGCGCGTCGTGCGTGGCGCCGAGGAGACAGCCGTCGGGTTGGACCAGGAACTCCGCGCTTCCGCCCCGGATCAGGAGGGGCGGCAGATGCCCCGCCCGAGCCCACGTCAGGCACTGGTCCGATGGCCGATAGCGCCCCATGATCATGGTGGCAGTGGCGCCCTGCTCGTTCGACGCCGGGTGGAGAAGCAGGGCGTTGAGCCTGCTGAGGACGTCGGGCGGAGGAGAGCCGGTGACGGCCATCCCCTTGGCGGTGAAGCGGAGCTGGGCCATGGTGCCGACGGCCGGCATTCCGTGCCCGGCAACATCACCCACCACGAACAGGGCGCACTCGTCGGGAAGTTCGATGGCGGAGTACCAGTCACCGCCGACGTTGAGGCCGCGATCGGCCGGTAGATAGGCGACATCGACGCACAAGCCGGCGAGATCCAGGGACTGCGCGGAGACAGGGAGCAGTGCCTCCTGGAGACGGGCGCCGAGAGCTCGTTCGGCCTTGAGCATGCCTCGCTGGAGAAGGTTGTGGCGTTCGCTGTCGCGCAGTGCCAGTTCGGCGTCCTTCAGCACACTGAGGTCCTGGAAGACGCCGTGCACCTCGACGGGGGCACCGTCCGCGTCACGCTCGGCCTCGGCGACGATCCGCAGGTGCCGGAGACCGTACGCGGTGGTGATGCGAAAGGTCTGGTCGATGGGTGCGCCGTCACCGAGGAGCCGCTGGACGCCGGCGCCGAGGGCGGGCAGGTCCTCGGCCGCCAGGTGCTCGGGCAGCTCTTCCAGCCGCATGGGGCCGAGGGCGGGGTCGCGACCGAAGATGATGTAGACCTGGTCGGACCAGGTGATGACGTCCGTGATCAGGTTCCAGCTCGCCCAGCCGAGGTTGCCCAGACGCTGCACCTTCGACAGGAGGCGCGCCTCGCGCTCACTGGCGTCGTGACGAATCCAGGACACCACGAGCCGTCCCTCGAATCGTGAGGAGCGAACCGAGTACACGGACTGCCGGGGGACGCCGGCGTTCACCTCTTCGTAGGCGAACGGTTCGCTGACGAAGGCGGTACCCGTCACCAACGTGCTCAGATAGCCCTCCCACACGGCGGTTCCGGCAACGGTGGGGTACGTCTCCAGGATCCGCCGGCCCACGAGCTCGGTGCCGCGTCGCCCGACCACGTCGACGGCCTCGGGAGAAGCCGCGTCGATCCTGTAGTCCTCCACCTCGCCGCTGTCCGACCTCAGCGGTGTGAGGAGGACCGCGGGCCCCGACAAGGCATCGAAGACTGCCTGAACGGTGGTCACGCCCTCGTCCGACCCCTTGACCTCGCGTGGCGCGCCGTCTCCGCTGAGGGGCCCACCGCACAAGCGGACCGCTCTCCGCAGCAGAGTCCTGGTTCGTGCGTCGAACGGCCCCGCCACACTGCGCAGGAATCCGATGACCGTCGTCATCGGCGCCGAGGCGGGCACGGGAAGCCAGGCACGCGAGGGCCAGCGGTCGGGTGGGTCCCCGATGAGCCGATGCCCCGCGATGTCCTCCGCGAGGTCTTCGAGCCACACCGCCTCCTGGGCGCCGATGACCTCGTGGGCGGCGATGCCGCTCAGCGGAGGCACGTGGCTCCATTGCTCGGCCAGCTCGCCGTCGACACCGGCGCTGCCGATGAGGCGCAGGCTTCCCGCCGCGGCGGCGTAGATCATCACGGCGTCCACGTATTCGGCGTCCTTCAACGCCGACCTGAGGAGTCGCGCGACATCGTCCCCGGTACGGGCCTCCGCCAGGCTCTGGGCCAGTCGCGCCAGCAGGGCACGTTGCGCCGCCGATCGATCGTCGCCGACGACGTACCGACGGGCACTGAACGCGGACTGGGCCGGCTCTCGTGGCAGTAGCGCGTCGGACCCCGCGGATCCCACAGGCGCGGCACCGTTTCCTGTTCCCAGCCTCCCCAGGGTGATCCAGCATTCCTCGAGAAGGCTCCTGCGGCTCTCCTCCGCCCGCTCGAGCAGCAGCTGGTAGGCGGCCTCCGCGGACACGCCCGCTCTCGCCATGACCACGCCTTTGGCACGTTCGAGGACGGCCAGCCTCGAGGCCCCGCTCTCCAGGTCCACGACCTCGGCGCGCAGCCTGGACACGACCTTGGACAGCGCCAGCACCTCGGGGGTCACCCCGCTCGCGCCGGAGGCCGCGCCTTCGCCTTCCATACGTGTGAGCATGCCACGTCAACGGCGCCCTGCGCCCCTGCTGCCTCTCTGCCGCGACGAAGATCGCCTGGTGGCGGTGGCAACCCCGCGCTCGTGCGGCCCGTCGGCTGACGGGCTCCTCAGCCCTTGTCGCGCAGGCGCAGTCGTCAGGAGCGCGCCAGCCGGGCCGCGAGGTAGGGCGCGGTGGCGCTGCGCCGGGACTTCGCCACTTTGGCCGGCGGGCCGGCCGCGACCACCCGCCCGCCGGCGTCGCCGCCGCCCGGGCCGAGGTCGATGACCCAGTCGGCGGTGGCGATCGTGTCCAGGTCGTGTTCGACGAGGACGACGGTGTTGCCTGCGTCGACGAGGCGGTGCAGCTGTCGCAGCAGGAGCGCGATGTCCGAGGGGTGGAGCCCCGCCGTCGGCTCGTCGAGCAGGTACAGGGCGTGCCCGCGGCGGGCTCGTTGCAGTTCGGTGGCCAGTTTGATGCGTTGCGCCTCGCCTCCGCTGAGTTCCGTCGCGGGCTGGCCGAGCCGGAGGTACCCCAGTCCCACCTCGCGCAACGTCTCCAGGCTCCGGGAGGCCGCGGGGACGGCGGACAGGAACTCGGCGGCGTCGTCGACGGACAGCGACAGCACTTCCGCGATGTTCTTTCCGCGGTAGGTGACTTCCAGCGTCTCCGCGTTGTACCGGGCGCCTCCGCAGGTCGGGCAGGGCGCGTATGTGCCGGGCAGGAAGAGCAGTTCCACCGCGACGAATCCTTCGCCCTGGCAGGTCTCGCACCGCCCCTCGGGCACGTTGAAGGAGAACCGCCCGGCCGAGTAGCCGCGCGCCGTGGCTTCGTCAGTCGCCGCGTACAGCTTGCGCACCGCGTCGAACATCCCCGTGTACGTGGCGAGGTTGGACCGGGGCGTCCGGCCGATGGGCCGTTGGTCGACCCGGACCAGCCGGTCGAACGACTCGACCCCCGACGCGTCCTGGACGTCGACCTCCAGCTGCGCTTCGGCGGGCTCCTCGGGTACGAGTCCGAGGTGGCGGCGGACGACCTCGGCGAGCACCTGCGTCACCAACGTCGACTTCCCGGAACCGGAGACGCCCGTCACCGCCGTCAGTACACAGAGCGGTACGTCGACGGACACGTCGTGGAGATTGTGCCGGGAGACGCCGCGCAGGTGCAGCCAGCCGTGCGGTGCGCGCGGGCGGCGACCGAGCGGCTGGACGCGCCCGAACAGGTACCGGCCCGTGGCCGACTCCCCGACCCGCTCCAGACCGGCGACCGGGCCGCTGTACAGCACGTGTCCGCCGCCCTCGCCCGCACCGGGGCCGATGTCGACCACCCAGTCCGCCCGCCTCACCACGTCCATGTCGTGCTCGACGACGAAGAGCGAGTTTCCCGCCGCCTTGAGGCGGTCCAGCACCTCCAGCAGTGGTTCCGCGTCGGCGTGGTGCAGTCCTGCGGAGGGTTCGTCGAGGACGTAGACCACGCCGAACAGCCCGGAGCGCAGCTGGGTGGCGATCCTCAGGCGCTGCGCCTCGCCCGGCGACAGGGTCGTCGAGCGGCGTCCGAGGCTGAGATACCCAAGGCCCAGGTCGAGCAGCACCTCGATGCGCGCGACGAGGTCGCCGCAGATCCGGACCGCGACCTCGGTCGTCTCACCGGATCGGGCGGTCGACGTGGTGGCGTCGGCCTCGGCCCGCCCCGCGACGGGCCGCAGCAGCGCCGCGACCTCGGTGAGCGGCATGGCGTTGATCTCGGCGATGGAATGTCCGGCGAAGGTCACGGCGAGCGCCTCGGGCCTCAGTCCGCTGCCGTCACACGCGGGGCAGGGCACGCTCTTGACGAACCGGAGCGCCCGTTCGCGCGTCTTCTCGCTCATGGAGTCGGCGAGGACGTGCATGACGTGCTTGCGGGCGCTCCAGAACTTCCCCTGGTATCCGTAGTCGACGCGGCCCTCCTCCGGCTCCACGTACACGGAGGGCTGCTCGTCGGTGTACAGCAGCCAGTCCCGGTCCCTCTTCCTGAGCCTTCGCCACGGTCGGTCGATGTCGATTCCCAGGCCGTTCACGACACTGCGCAGGTTGGCGCCCTGCCAGGCGCCCGGCCAGGCGGCGATGGCCCCCTCCCGGATGCTCAGGGAGGGATCCGGGACGAGCAGGTCTTCGGCGACGTCGTGCACGGCCCCCAGCCCGTGGCACTCGGGGCAGGCGCCGGCCGTGGTGTTGGGGGAGAACGACTCGGCTTCCAGCCGTGCGGCCCGGGGCGGATAGGTGCCGGCTCGGGAGTACAGCATGCGCAGCAGATTCGACAGCGTGGTGAGGGTTCCGACCGTCGAACGCGAGCTGGGCGATCCACGTCGCTGCTGCAGGGCCACGGCCGGCGGCAGCCCGGTGATCTCCTGCACGTGGGGTGCGCCGACCTGTTGCAACAGCCTTCGGGCGTACGGTGCGACGGACTCGAAGTAACGCCGCTGGGCCTCCGCGTAGAGCGTGCCGAACGCGAGCGAGGACTTGCCCGAACCGGAGACGCCGGTGAAGGCGACCAGCGCGTTCCGCGGAACGTCGACGTCGACGTTCCGCAGGTTGTTCTCGCCGGCGCCCCTGACACGCACGAAAGGGTCGGTCGCGTCCTCGTTCACCGTTCCTGACTACCTGATCGCGCCGCGAACCGCGCGACAGCCGCCGCCACCCGGGCCCGCTCCTGAAAAAATCGAGGCTGCTTCGCCGAGTGCCGACCGGGGGCGTCACCGGTCCGCATCGTTCGATGTTCAGGTTTCGCGAATCCGGAATCGCAAATCGTATAATTCAGGCATGGAGTCGGTGAGGCCTCGGACCCGCTGGACGTTCGTCACGAACCACGCCCGGATCCTCGCCATGGTCCTGCGCGATCCGCAGGTCCGGCTGCGTGACCTGGCCCAGTGCTGTGGGCTCACCGAGCGGGCGGCCGGGGCCATCGTCGGCGATCTGGAGCACGCGGGGTACCTCACCCGGGTACGGCATGGTCGCCGCAACCACTACAGGGTCACGCCCGGAACCCACTTCCGCCACCCGGCCGAGGGAGACCACGAGATCGCGGACCTCCTGCACCTGCTGGCCCACCTCGCCCCGACGTCCGCGGCGGCCGCCCCGTCCTCCCCCGGCGGTGACCACCGCCGGCCGCCCCGTCCGGTGGACCGACGCACCGACGCGGGACCGGGGCCTGCCGTGCCTTCGCCCCCTGCCGGCCGCTCTTCCCGAGTACCGGGGTCCACAGGGAGCCGGCCATGACCTCTCCTTCGGACGACCGGGCGCCGCTCCCTCCGGCGGCGCGCACCAGCAGCGCCATGCGCCCTTCTGCCGACGGGGTCGTGTTCGAGCCGGGGCCCCTGCGTGGGCTGGCCCGCGTGCGTGGTGCGATCGACGCGGAAGACAGCGGAGGACTGCGGAGGGAGCTCGTCGCGGCTCTGGAATGCAGCCGCGACGGCCTCGACGTCGACCTCTCCGCCGTCACCTTCTGCGACACGACCGGCCTGCACACCCTGCTGGACCTGAACCGGCTGGCCCTGGAATCCGGGAAGTCACTTGTGCTCAGCGCCCTCAGCCGACCGGTCGCCCGGCTGCTGCGTCTGAGCGGGGTGGAGCATGTACTGACCGTCCGCGCCTGGCCGCCCCCGCGCGTCCGGCAGGGCCGAGAGCCCGCAGACCGGGAGGCCACCGCGGCGAGTGACCGGACAGGCCTGGGCGAAGTCCTGGCGGCGGCCGAGGGTGCCGCGCCGGTGCGCTCTCTCGACGTGGTGGCGCGCAATCTGCGCGACCGGTTCGACGCCAGATACGTGTCGTTCCTGTTCCTCGACACCGTCGGCCGGCGCCTCCTGCGGGTCCACGACACAGCGGCCGAGCCGCCGCAGCAGCCCGCCGAGCAGGTCCCCCTCGCCGGCAGCAGCGTCTACGACGACGTGCTGCGCTACCAAGAGCTGATAGTGGCCGCAGACGGTACGGCCGGGAAACGGGTGCTCGCCCCGGTCACCAACCGCGGCGACGTCATCGGCGTCCTGGAACTGTTCCTCGCCCAGGTCACACCAGAGGTGTCCACGCAGGTCCAAGAGGCCGCCCACGCGCTCGCGTACATCATCGTCACCGACCGCCGGTTCACCGACCTCTACCACTGGGGCAACCGCACCACCCCCCACGTCAGCCTCTCCGCTGAGATCCAGCGCCAGCTCCTGCCTTCCGCCGCGTGCTGCGAAGCCCCCGAGTTCACCTTGGCCTGCGCCCTGGTCCAGGCCTCCGAGATCGCGGGCGACACCTACGACTACAGCCTCGACACCCACACCCTGCACCTGTCGATCACGGACGCCATGGGCCACGACGTCGACGCCGCGCTCATGGCCACCCTTCTGGTCAACGCCTCCCGCGGCGCCCGCCGCGCCGGCAGCGACCTCGCCGAACAGGCCCGCCAGACCCACCAGGCCCTCCTCGACCACGGCCGCCACACCTTCGCCACCGGCCAGCTTCTGCGCATCGCCCTGGACGGAACCAGCTCCCGCATCGTCAACGCCGGCCACCCCTGGCCCTACCTCCTGCGCGACGGCACGGTCACCGAGATGCCCCTGACCATCGACATGCCTTTCGGGGTCCCCGCCCAGGGCGCCTACCAGGTCCATGACCTCGACCTGCGCCCTGGTGACCGCCTGCTGCTCCACACCGACGGCATGCGGGAACGCGAAGCCGAAGCGGTGGACCTGCCCGCCCTCCTGCGCAAGACCGAAGCCGAGCACCCGCGTGAAGTCGTACGCACCCTGGTCGGCGCGGTCACCGACGTGTACGGCGGCCGCCCGCCGAGAGACGACGCCACCGTCCTCTGTCTGGACTGGCACGGGCCCGCGTGAGCCCGGGAAGACGGCGCCGGTGCCGACGCTCCGGCGCGTACCTGACCGTTGTACTACTCCTCGACGGTCACCCGAACCGTCTGGACCGTGGTGTCCGCCGCGTCCGGTACGACCATGCCGGCGTCGACGCCTCCGCGCAGGTAGCGCAGTACGCCGGCATGGAGCCTTTCGCCGGGCAGCGCGGCAGGGATGCCGGGGGGATAGGGGGTGAGCATCTCGGCGCTGACGCGGCCGGCGGCCTTGTCCCACGGGACCTGCTCGACGCGCCCGAAGAAGGCGTCTCGCGGCAGTACGGCCTGCTCCAGCCGCAACTCAGCGGGGTCGGGAACATGCGGCCGGGGTGCCGGGCGCAGCTCGTCGACGTGATCGACGAGGTCACCGAGGGCGGCGATCAGCGCGTCGGCAGTGGCGGTGTCGTCCGCGTGGGTGAGCTGGGCGCTGGTGCGTCGGTGGTCGGACAGGTGCAGGTTGACGTGGTGGTGGGATCGGATCCAGTCGGCGATCCGATAGCCGCTGGTGCCGAGCGCGGTGACGTCGATGATGACCTGGAGGGGGTCCAGGTCGGCCGCGCGGCCGGGCCCGCAGAAGTCGTCGCGCCCGTGGACGTGGAGCCCGTCGATGTCGGCGATCCGGGCCCGTGCGGACGTCGCAAGGGCGAGCGCGTCGTCGTAGAGGGCGTGCCCGTGCTGCACCATCTGGCGGCGCCAGCCGTCGAGGGCCGCGTAGACGAGGACGGAGGGGCTGGTGGTCCCCAGCAGGTCCTCGCGGCTCTTCAGGGTCTCCGGTGCGATCAGGTCACCCTGCAGATGGAACACCGAGCTCTGTTCGAGTCCTGAGCCCATCTTGTGCACGGAGGTGACACAGACGTCCGCGCCGGCGTCCATCGCCCAGGTCGGCAGCTCTGGATGGAACGGCAGATGAGCGCCCCAGGCTTCGTCGACGATGAGGGGCACACCGTGCTCGTGGCACGCTTCGGCGATGGCGGGAAGGTCTGAGCAGGTGCCATAGGGCGTCGGAGTGGTGACCAGGGCTCCCCGCGCGTCGGGATGGTCGGCGAATGCGGCGCGGAAGGACTCGGCGGACGGCGGATGGGCGAGATGCCGCTCCGCGTCCCACTGAGGATCGACCCAGACCGGCACGATGCCGGCGAGGACGAGTCCGGAGACCACCGACTTGTGGGCGTCTCGTCCCACGAGCAGCTTCTCGTGGGGCCCGGCCGCCGACAGCATGGCGGCCTTGACCGAGAGTGAGCTGCCGCAGGTCGAGAAGAACGTGTGCTCCGCGCCGACGGCGTCCGCCATCAGCTCCTGGGCTTCCGCGATCACGCCCTGGGACGACGTACGGTCGTCCAGGCCGCTGATGGCGAGGACATCGGACCGGAACACGCTCTCGCCGAGGACGGCCCGCACGCGCGGATCCGCGCCGCGCCCCTGCTTGTGGCCGGGCGGTGTGAAGGGCGTCTGGTTCGTTGCGTGGTACGCGGCCAGCGCGTCGAGCACGGGTGCCTTCGAATGGTCCATGGACAGCGGGTTCCCCCAAAAGGGGCGAAAACACCTTGCTGTCAGTCCACGGCTGTCGTGTCGGGAGCCGCGCCACGAGGGGGGAAGGCTTGGCTTCAGACTTCCTGGGCCCGGTGGAACAGCCGATGCAGTCCGTGCCGACGCAGCGCGGCGCGGGCCGCGTTCGCCCCTGGTGCTCCGTGCACGCCGCCTCCGGGGTGCGCCGCCGCGGAGGCCAGGTAGAGGCCTTCGACGGGAGTCTCGGGGCGTCCTGTCCCGGGCGTGGGCCGGAAGATCGCCTGTTGATGCAAGGCGGTGGTCCCGTTGTTGACGGCGCCGTTGTGGAGGTTCTCGTCCAAGGCCTGGAGGGTGGGGGGCGACAGGATCCGGCGGGCGCCGATCAGCGCCCGGAAGCCGGGGGCGAAACGTTCCACCTGCTTCTCGACGCGGTCGGCCATCGCCTCCTGCTCGCCCGCCGACCACTGGCCCGTGATGCCGTCGGGCCCCGCGTCGGAGATGATGCGCTGCGGTACGTGGGTGTAGGCCCACGCCGACTCCGTACCGGAGGGCGAGCGGCTGGAGTCCGCGGTCGTCATCTGGCCCATGAGCGCGAACGGCGCGTCGGGCACGTGCCCCATGGCGAGCTGCGCCGCGAACCGGGTCAGTCCGTCCACACCGTCGGCCACATGGACCGTCCCCGCGCCGGTCGCTCCCCGAGCCGTCCACGGCACGGGGCCGGTGAGCGCCCAGTCGACCTTGAAGGTCGCGAAGTCCCAGTGAAAGCGTTCCAGGTCACGCACGAGACGGGGCGGAAGGTGCTCCTCACCGACGAGCTCGCGATACAGCGCCGGGGCCGAGGTGTCGGCCAGTACGGCCCGTTGTGCGTCGACCGTCTCACCGCGGGCCGTCCTGATCCCGACCGCCGTGCCCGCACGCACCACGACCGACGCGACGCGCTCCCCGCAGCGCAGGACTCCCCCACGACGCCGCAGGCGGCGCACCAGCGCGGCGGTCAGCGCGCCGGCTCCGCCGACGGGGACGGGAAACCCTTGGCTCTGGCCCAGCATCGACATCAGCCAGCCGAAACCGCCGCTGCCCGCTGCCTCGGGTGTCAGGTCGGCGTGCAGCGCGTTCCCGGTCAGCAGGAGCCGCCCGCCCTCCCCCGCGAACTCCTCCTCCCCCAGGCGTCGCACGGGCAGCGTCAGTTTGCGCGCGAGGCGGAGCCCGCCCGCGGCACGGAGTTCCCTGGCCAGGCGGAGCCCGGCGCGGACCGGAGGGAAGGGCGTGAACAGGGCCTCCACGAGGTCCGGCCCGATCCTTTCCCATGTTCCGTACATGCTGTCCCAGGCCTCGGCGTCGGCTCCGGCGAACTGCGCCAGCCCGGCCGCGGTGTCCTGGACCCTGCGTTCGAGCACCGCGCACCGGCCGTCCAGGAGAGGGTGCGCCAGCACGCGCGGAGCATGGCTCCAGCGCAGTCCCTCGGCGGCCAGATCGAGACGCGCGAGGACCGGCGAAGCGGCGGCGAGCGGATAGAAGGCGCTGAAGACGTCGGAGACGTAGTCCGGGTGCACCCCGCGGTCGCTGCGCACCGCACCGCCGGGCTCGTTCTGGGCCTCCAGGACGGCCACCGTCCATCCGGCGTCGAGCAGGAGATTCGCGGCCACCAGCCCGTTCGGCCCCGCGCCGATGACGACCGCGTCAGGCATGACCGCTCCTGTGGTGATCCTGCTCCACGGTCCTGGCCAGGCGAGCCAGCATGCCGCGGTGCCGGAGCTGGAGGGCTGCGTCACTGACGGGGTTGTGCAAGGTTCCGCCCAGGCCGCGCAGCGGGTGCTCGTCGCAGACGACCAGGGTCTCCTCGCCCCACGGCTTGAGCTGCAGAAAGATCCTTGCCGTACCGAGAGCCCCGAACGCCGCCTCCAGTTCCAGCTCACGGCCGGGATCGACATGCCGGACCGTGGTGGTCCCCTCTCCGGACCAGGGGCCCAGCCGGACGGTGTAGCCGAGCCGGGACCCGACCTCCGGCCAGGAAGAGTCGAGTGGCGTGGAATCGGACGGACCCACCACCCACTCGCCGTAGCGGCTCGGGTCGGCGAGTACGGCCCACACGTCGCTCGGGGGGCGGTGGACAAGCCGATGGCGGACGGCCATGAGGATCCTCTCCCTACGGGAACAACTGCCTGAACATGGCGAACCTGCTCTGCTGGGGCCCGGACGTGGGGCCGGTGCCTGAACGAGGGCCCGGGCCCTCGCGCTCCCCGGGCACGACGGACCTCTCGCCGCATCGCGCCCCGGTGATGGTGCGGCTGCCCCGAAAGCACCGCATCTCACGCAGGCGTCCAGGGCAATCCATGTCCACGCGCGCGTGCCCTCGTTCGCGGCGTGGCGCACGGCCGGTCCCGGGGTCCGAGGGCCACGGCGGCCCGCCGTACACGGGGCATGTCGTCGGCCGCGCCGGGGACGTACTCGCCCGACAGGGGATCGCAGTGGCTATCCCCCACGTCAACCGCATCGGCTACGACACCGACGCCAGGGGGCGGGGCCGACGAGGATTCCCCGTCAGCCCGGCGTTGCCTGCTTGAAGGAACTCGTGAAGGGCAGGTGCGCTGACGACGGCACCCCGCCCGCTGGTCAAAGCAGGGGAGGGGCCCGCCGCGCGGTCGCCGACGGTGTCGGCGTGTGGGACGTGGGACGTGGAAGGACGGTGCGGCCATCCGTTCGCGGCCGGATCCCCGGCCGACGGCCCCCTCGGAAGGAGACAGCCATGACCCCGAATCCCGGAACCCGGCCGACGCCGGCATCCTCCGCGTGCCGGTTGCTGCTCGTGCGGCACGCGAAGGCTGTGCCGAAGAGGCAGCCGGTCGAGGACTTCGACCGTCCGCTGAGCAGACGCGGAGAGGCCGACGCGCCCCGGACCGGCCGGTGGCTCGCGGAGTACGGTTCCACGTGCGACCTGGTGTTGTGCTCCCCGGCCCGCAGGGCACGGCAGACCTGGAAGCTCGCGGCCCCTGCGCTGAAGGAGCCTCCGCCCGTCGTGTACGACGAGCGGCTGTACAACGCGCCCCCGAGCATGCTGGTCACCGTGCTGGCGGAGCGAGCACCCGGCCTCTCCTGCGTGGCGCTGGTAGGCCACAACGCGGGCATCCACCAGCTGGCCGCCGCCTTGTGCGGGAGCGGATCCCGGGACCTGCTGGAGCGCGTCAGGGCGAGATTCCCGACTGCGGGTGTGGTCGTGGTGGACGTGCCGGGCGGCTGGAAGGGAGTGTCTCCGGGCAACGGGACTCTTGCGGCCTTCTGGTCGCCGGCCGACTGAGCGCTCCTGTACGTGGCGGACACGGGATCGGCTTCGGCCTGAAGGAGATTCGACCGGCCCTCTCACACACCCGGCGGGCGTAGTACGGGCCTGGGCGGGTAGCCGCGCCTCTGCATGGCCGATCGGACATCCCGCACGGCTCGACACACGGTCTTCCAGTAGACGATTCGCGGGCCGCGGGCACACGAGGAAGGCGGTCCGGACAATGACCGGTGACGGCTCGTACGAGCGCGACCGTACGTACATCAGGACCCGGATCACGGCTGACGGGCAGGACGGCTACCCCGTGGAACCCGGGCGCTACCGGCTGATCATCGCCCGCGCCTGCCCGTGGGCCAACCGGAGCGCGATCGTGCGGCGCCTGATGGGCCTGGAGGACGTGCTCTCGATGGGAATCGCCGGCCCCTTGCACGACGAGCGCAGTTGGACCTTCCACCTCGACCCCGAAGGCCGGGACCCCGTCCTCGGCATCGAAAGGCTCCAGGAGGCGTTCCTGCTGCGCGAACCGGGCTATCCGAGCGGTATCACCGTGCCCGCGATCGTCGACATCCCCACCGGCCGGGTGGTCACCAACGACTTCGAGCGGATCACGCTCGACCTGGGCAGCGAGTGGGCGGACCACCAACGCGAGGGTGCGCCGGACCTCTACCCGGAGAGGTGGCGCGACGAGATCGACGACGTGGCCGACAAGGTGTACCGCGATGTCAACGACGGCGTCTACCAGTGCGGGTTCGCCGACAGCCAGAAGGCGTACGACGAGGCCTTCCGAAGGCTGTGGGAACGACTGGACTGGCTGGAACGACGGCTCGGAAACCGGCGCTACCTCGTCGGTGACACCCTCACCGAGGCCGACGTCCGCCTCTTCCCGACCCTCGTACGCTTCGACGCCGTCTACCACGGCCACTTCAAGTGCAACCGGCAGAAGCTGACCGAGCTCCCGGCGCTGTGGGCCTACGCACGGGACCTCTTCCAGACGCCCGGTTTCGGTGACACGATCGACTTCGCGCAGATCAAGGCGCACTACTACGTCGTCCATCACGACATCAATCCGACCGGAATCGTCCCCCTCGGCCCGGACCCCCGCGGCTGGCTGTCGCCGCACGGGCGGGAGGAGCTCGGCGGACATCCGTTCGGCGACGGCACGCCGCCCGCTCCCCCGCCGCCATCGGAGCGCGTGCCATCGCCGGACTCGACGACTGTCGATGCCTGAAGTCGAAGCGACGGCGCAGAGCTGCCGACGAAGTCGGCTGGTCGACAGCGCGGCGCCCCTGCCGTTCCCTGAGCTGCCCGCCCCTCCGTGCTTGGCTGCGGTGCCCTGTTCCACCGGGCCATACGCGCCCTGAACGAGGGGGCACGGCGCGGCGGCTTCGACCCGCGCCAGTTCGCCGAGAAGGCCGCACTCGACCAGGTCGCCTGGGCAGCTCCTCTCCGCCGCATCGATGCCGGCCGCGTGGGCAGACGACGGAACGCGGCTCATCCTGACCGGTTCACGCTCTCGTGAACCTTCCGACCTTCCAACTGTCCGACCTTCCAACTGTCCGACGTCCTTCCCGAAGGGGGACCCCATGACTCGTACCGTCGCGCAGGTGATCGTCGACGGCCTCACTGACCTCGGCGTCGGCCACGTCCACGGCGTGGTCGGCGACGCCCTCAATCCCGTCACCGATGCCATCCGGACCACCGAGGGAATCGACTGGATCGGCTTCCGCCACGAGGAGGCCGCGGCCTTCGCCGCCGGCGCCCGGGCCCAGCTCTCCGGCGACCTCGCGGTCTGCATGGGCACTGTGGGCCCGGGCTCGGTGCATCTGCTCAACGGGCTGTACGACGCGGCCAAGAGCGGTGCTCCGGTTCTGGCGATCTGCGGCCAGGTGCCGCTGTCGGAGCTGGGCGGCGACTACTTCCAGGAGGTGGACAACGACCTCCTCTTCCGGGACGTGGCCGTGTACCGGGCCACCGTCACCTCCCCCAGCCAGATGCCGCGGCTCCTGGAGTCGGCGGTACGGGCGGCGGTGACCCGGCGGGGCGTGGCCGTGCTGACCGTGCCCGGGGACCTCGGCGACCAGAAGGTCGACGAGGACCGGCCCGCGCGGTTCGCGCTCCCCCGCCCCGCCGTGACCCGTCCCGACGACCCGGCGCTCGCCGAGGCGGCGGAGGCGATCGCCGCCGGCTCCCGGGTCACGCTCCTCGTGGGGCGCGGCGCGCAGGCCGCCCGCGCGGAGGTACTGCGCACCGCCGAACTCCTCGCGGCCCCCATGGTGCTGACCCTGAAGGGCAAGGAGGGCTTCGAGGATGACAATCCGTACGAGGTCGGCCAGACTGGCCTGATCGGAAACCCGGGCGCCGCCCACGCCATGGACACCTGCGACACGCTGATCATGCTGGGCACCGACTTCCCCTATCGGGACTGGTACCCGAAGGACTGCCGTGTCGTGCAGATCGACGTGCGCGAGGAGCACCTCGGCCGCCGCGTCCCGGTGGAGGTCGGTCTCACCGGCGACGTGGCCGCGACCCTGCGGGCTCTGCTGCCCCTGCTCACCCCGGTCCCGTCGCGGGACCACCTCGACGAGGCACGCGAACGGTTCGGACGCTGGCAGAAGGGCCAGGAGGACCTGGCCGACCCCGCCCACGACACGCGCCTGCTCGGACGCGTGCGGGCGATGTTCGACAACCGTGTGGAGCAGATCCGCCCCGAGGCCCTGGCGGCCGCGGTCGACCGGCACGCGGCGGACGACGCGATCTTCACCTCCGACACCGGCATGACCACGGTGTGGCTGTCGCGGCTCGTACGGATGCGTGGCACCCGCCGGCTGATCGGCTCCTACAACCTGGGGTCCATGGCCAACGCGATGCCCCAGGCCATCGGAGCCCAGCTCTGGGCTCCCGACCGCCAGGTGGTCGCCTTCTGCGGCGACGGCGGCCTCGGCATGCTGCTGGGCGACCTGATGACCATCCGCTCGGAGCAACTGCCGGTCAAGCTCGTCGTGTTCGACAACCGCAGTCTCGGCATGGTCAAGCTGGAGCAGGAGCAGGCCGGGCTGCCCGCATTCGGTACCGTGCTCGACAACCCCGACTTCGCCGCGGTCGCCGAGGCCCTCGGGCTGACCGGCATCCGCGTCACCGAGCCCGGCGAGCTGGACGAGGCCGTGCGCCGGGCGCTGGCCCTTCCCGGCCCGGTGCTCCTGGACGTCGTGACGAATCCCGACGAGGTGGCGGTGCCGGGCAAACCGACGGTGTCGCAGGGCTGGGGCTTCGCCATCGCCAAGATCAAGGAGAACCTGCCGTAGGTCGGGGAGTGAGCGTCCGGTGGGACATGTCACGCTGGGCCGCTGCCTGGAGCTGACCCTCAGCCCAGGCAGCGGCCCTGTTGTCGACCGGCTTCCCCGGCAGGCCCTGTTGTCGACCCGCTTCCCATGCGGCCGCGAGGGCGAGCGCCGCCCGTCACGTCGGCGCCCCGCCGCCGATCGCGGCGCCGAGGCAGCCTGCTCCGAACACGACGAGGGCTGCTCTAGGGTTCACCCTTGCTGCCGGGCGCGGACGGGTTCTCGGTCCGACCTGGTCTCCGTGGGCGCCGACGGTGTGGTGCGGGGCCAGGTCCAGGCGTACCGCAGGATGAGGGCGAGAACGATCACTTCCAGTGCGACGCCGAGGCCGTAGAAGTACGTCCAGGACTCGCCCACCGCGTTGAACGCCGCGAAGGGGACCTGTACCGAGGCCACGACGAGGTTCGTGACGCGGTTCGCCCGGGCGGGCAGCGTCATCGACAGCACGACCATGAGGATCGGGATCGCCATGAGCGCGAGGAAGATGGTCAACAGCGACTGGCTGATGTCGAACTCCCAGACGACGCCGCTCTCGATGTCTTCGATCACGCCGGGCTTGAAGAAGGCGAGAATGTCCACGTAGGCGTAGAGGAACATGAAGCTCGTCCACGCTGCGGCGAGCTTGGCTCGCACCGGGATGCGCGGGTCTTCCAGTCTGGCGGTGGGTCGACGTGTTCCCATCGTGGGCTCCGTTGTCGTGGTGGGGTCGATGGATCCACGATCGCTGCGCCCGGCGGGCGGGCACATCGGCGTCGAGGCCGGACCCGCCCCGGCCGTCGGAAGGAGCGGCGTCTCGTTCTTTCGGTCGGTCCCCGGCGCCTCGGCGGTCCCTAGACTGGCTGTGTGACCACCAACGCCCTGAGCTCGCTGTGGGCCGAGCCCCGCGCCACGGACGCTCCCGGACGGGTGTCGCGCGACTGGGTGCTGGTCGGGGTGTTGATCGTGGCGGCGCTGCTCGAGGGGGTCCTCCGGAACGATGTCGCCTGGCGGCCGTTCGCGACGATCGTGGCCGTCGGACTCGCGCCGGTGGTGCTGTGGCGACGCACCCATCCGCTGGCCTGCGTCGTGGTGGCCTTCGGCACCGTGATGGCGTTGGGACTGGCGAGCCTGCTGGGCGGGGCCCCGAGCGTGGGCCTCGACACGATGATCTACATCCTGGTGCTCGTCTACGCACTGGTCCGCTGGGGCTCGGGGCGCGAGATCGTGATCGGCCTGGCGGTGGTGGCGGTCGCTGCGGGAATCGGCACGGTCGCCGACTACACCGGGCCGGCCGACCTCGTCGGCGGGTTCGCCATCCTGGCGGCGGCGGCAGGCGGAGCGGCGTTCCGCTACCGCGCCGAGAGCTGGCGCCGGGCCTTGGACCAGAGCCGCAGCGAGGAGCGGGTGGCGCTGGCGCGCGAGCTGCACGACATGGTCGCCCACCACGTCTCGGCGATCGCCGTGCAGGCGCAGGCGGGCCGGGCGACCGCCGGGCAGCGACCTGAAGCGGCGCTCGAGGCGCTGGCCGTCATCGAAGGGGAGGCGTCGCGGACGCTCGCGGAGATGCGGGCGATGGTCCGGGTGCTGCGCGACGGGGCGCCGGCGGAATACGCCCCCCAGCCCGGCGTCGCCGACCTGGGGTCACTCGCCCGACGCGCCCCTGTCCCGGTCGTCGACGTGGAGTTGCCTGACGACCTGGCCGGACTCGGACTCCCGCCCCAGGTCGACGCGGCGGTCTACCGGCTGGCACAGGAGGCGCTGACCAACGCCCTGCGGCACGCCCGCAATGCCTCGCGTGTGGAGATCCAGGTCGTCGAAGGCGCGGGAAGGCTGCGACTACGCGTGACCGACGACGGACAGGTCGACCCGAAGCGGTCGGTGAACCACGGCTTCGGGCTGGTGGGGATGACCGAGCGCGTGCAGCTGCTCGGCGGCACGCTGCGTGCCGGGCCGGCGCCCGAGGGCGGGTGGACGGTCGACGCCGAACTCCCGACGGAGGTACGCCGATGACGGTGCGCGTGCTGGTGGCCGACGACCAGGATCTGGTACGCACCGGCCTGTCGATGATCCTTGACGCACGGCCTGACATCGAGGTCGTCGGCCAGGCCGCCGACGGCAACGCCGCCGTCGAGATGGCGCTTCGGCTCCGGCCCGACGTGTGCCTGGTCGACATCCAGATGCCCGGGCTCGACGGCATCGAGGTGACCAGGCACCTCGCAGGGCGGGGCGTCCCGGACCCCATCGCGGTCGTGGTGATCACGACATTCGACCTCGACGAGTACATCCAGGGCGCGCTCAGGGCCGGCGCCCGCGGCTTTCTGCTCAAGGACGCCGGGCCGGAGCTGCTCGTCCAGGCCGTTCACGCCGCCGCCGTCGGCGATGCCCTGATCGCACCGAACATCACCCGACGGCTGCTGGCCACCCTCGCCGCCAGGGAACCGTCGAGCCGAAAGACCCAACCGGTCGAGCCGCTCACCGCACGCGAGGAGGAGGTACTCACACTGGTCGCCCGTGGCCGCACGAACGCCGAGATCGCCGCCGAACTGTTCATCGGCTTGACGACCGCCAAGACCCACGTCGCCAGTCTGCTGACCAAGATCGGCGCCCGGAACAGGGTCGAGATCGCGATGTGGGCGTACGACACCGGCCGGGTGGGGGACTGAACCGAACCCGACATGCGTGCGCGACGACGGTTCCGGCCGGGTGGCTGCATGGCGGCGGACGCGCCACCGGTGCCAGGCGCGCCGCCTCCGTGTCCGTACCCGCTCGGGTGTGTGTCGGCCACCGCGCGGTGGTGTATCAGACGGGTATCAGCCCAGCTCAGAGGCGTGCCGACAGCCCTCAGGCGGCACCCGGCAGTGCGTGCGGGTGAGGCATGATGGAGGGCCTGCCCTGTCCCGTGTCCGAGAGATCTACATGTCTGATTCCGTGTCGGCGCCCGCGCCCGCTCCTGCGCCCGTGACCGTCCTGCTGGTCGAGGACGACGAGGTGATCCGGCGGTCCGTCGCGATGGCCCTTGAGCGTTACGGCTACCACGTGCTCGTCGCGGCCGACGGACTGACCGGGCTCGAACTCTTCCGGGAGGGACGGCACGACCTGGTGCTGCTCGACGTGATGCTGCCGGGCCTGGACGGCATCGGGCTGTGCCGGCGCATCCGGGAGACGGCCTCGGACCCGATCCTGATGATGTCGGCGCGCGGCGACGCCCTGGACGTGGTGTCCGGCCTGGAGGCCGGGGCCGACGACTACGTGGTGAAGCCCGTCGACACCGCCGTCCTGGTGGCGCGCATCCGTTCGCTGCTGCGCCGGGCCGCGTTCGTACCCCCGGCGCCCGAACCCGCCGACCCCGCGGTGCCGGCCGGTCCGCTGCTCTTCGGCGACCTCTCCCTCGACCCCGCGGCCCTGGAGGTTCGCAGGGGCGGCGAGCGGATCGCGCTCGCCCCGACCGAGCTGCGGCTGCTGCTCCAGTTCGCCGCGCACCCCGGGATCGTGCTGGACCGTCAGACCCTGCTGCGCGAAGTGTGGGACTACGGCTGGGACGGCGACACCCGGGTCGTCGACCTGTGCGTGCAGCGACTGCGCAAGAAGGTCGGCGCCGAGCGCGTCGAGACCGTCCGGGGCTTCGGCTACAAGTGGAAGCGGTGAGCCGGGGTTCCCGGGGAGCAGTCACGGGCCTGGTACCGCGCTCCCGCTCGCTGCGCTGGAAGATCGTCCTCCTGGTGGCGCTCGCCTGTGCCTCGATGGCGCTGACGGTCGGCGTGCTGGTGCACGACTCGGTGCTGCGGCGCTCCCTGCACGAGGGCGCGGGCAAGGCCCAGATGGCGCTGGCGACGGCCTTGGAGAACGCCGCGGCAGCAGGTGAGGAAGGGCCCCGGGTGTCCCCCGAGGAGCTGCCCGAGGCCCTGCTGAGGCAGGTCGAGCACGGCGGCGAGGCCACTCTCTACGAGGACGGGCCCCCGGCCCCCGTCTTCTGGGCGGCCCGTCAGGAGGGCGGGAAGCTGTACGCGGTCGAAGTCGACATGACCGCCGACCTGCTGACCCGGCAGGCCCTGGACCGTCACATGTGGAAGTACTCGCTGCTCACCCTGGGCATCGTCGTCCCCGCCACGGCCCTGGCGACGGAACTCCCCGCCCGGCGGCTGCGCCGGGTGGCCCGCACGGCCCGGCGCATCACGGCGGGCGACCTCGACGCCCGGACGGGAACGGTCCGCGGAGGCGACGAGGTCGCCGAGATCTCGGCCGTGGTCGACTCGATGGCCGACAGCCTCCAGCAGCGGATCGACACCGAACAGCGGTTCACCGCCGACGTCGCACACGAGCTGCGCACCCCGCTGATGGGCCTGGTCACCTCGGCGGAACTGCTGCCCGAGGGCGAGGTGACGGACATGGTCCAGAGCCGGGTGCGGGTGCTGCGCGACCTGGTGGAGGACCTCCTCGAGGTCTCCCGGCTCGACGCGGGCGCCGAGACGTCCCAGCGGAGGCCGGTCGACCTGGCCGCCCTCGTCCGGGACTCGGTGGCGCGGACGGGTCTCGCGGCGCGGGTGACCGAACGGGAGGCGGCAGTGGTCGAGTCGGATCCCCGGCGCCTGGACCGTATCGTCTCCAACCTCGTCGTCAACGCCCACCGGCACGGCGAGGGCCGGGTGGACGTCGCGGTCGCCGGCCGGACGGTGACCGTCCGGGACCACGGCCCCGGCTTCCCTGCGGACCTGCTGTCCCACGGCCCCCAGCGGTTCCGTACGGGCTCGGCCGAGCGGGGGCACGGGCACGGCCTGGGCCTGACGATCGCGTCCGGCCAGGCGAGGGTGATCGGGGCGACCCTGGACTTCGCCAACGCCCCGGACGGAGGGGCGGTCGCGACCCTGAGCCTGCCCCAGGACGGGTCGACGTCCGAAGTGTGACCTGCCCCAGCTGTACCGGGACGGCCTGCCCGCCGGCGCACGACCCTCGCCGTCCCAGGACGGTCGCCGTCCCAGTGCGGTCGCCCGTCGGTACGCCCTGCCCCCTCAGGCACTCCCTCCCCGTCGCCCCGCCGGGCCCCGCCCCGCCCGCCGATGCGTCGGACTCCCCGGCCCGCGCGCGTCCGCCCGCCGATGCGACTCGTCGGCCGGCCCGCGTCCGCCCGTCACCGCCCCGCTGATACACGACCGATGGGTTCCCGAGCCCGGGCCGCGCTCTCCCGACCGTGGGGCGGAGACCTCGTCCCCGGAGTCTTGCTGCCGTACCGATCCCGTACCGCAGCTCCTGGAGGCGGCCCGTGTCCCTTCCCCGTACCCCGCGTCACCGCCTCGTCAGCGGTGCCCTGTCCCTGGCCCTGCTGACGGCCCTGGGCATCGCCGTCGTCTCGCCCTCCGGCGGGCCTCCGGCGACGGGAGGCGAACGACTGCCGGTGTCCGACATCGGCCCGCTCCCTTGGCCGCAGGACGGCCAGAGCGCCGTAGACCTCGAAGGGACCGGTTCGCTGGGCGAGCGGGGCGGGCGGCGGCCCGTACCGATCGCGAGCCTGACGAAGGTGATGACCGCCTACGTCGTCCTCGAGGAGCACCCGCTGCGGCCCGACGAGGAAGGCCCCCTCATCGAGGTGGATCCGACGGCCGCGCACGAGGCGGGGGTCGGCGGCGAGTCGACCGTCCCGGTACTGTCCGGCGAACGCTACTCCCAGCGCCGACTCCTGGAACTGCTCCTCATCCCCTCCGGCAACAACGTCGCCCGCCTGCTGGCCCGCTGGGACTCCGGCAGCCAGGAGGCCTTCGTGGCGAAGATGCGGCGCGCCGCCGGACGGCTCGGCATGAAGGACACGGTCTACACGGGGGCGAGCGGCATCGAGCCGACGACCACGAGCACCGCGGCCGACCAGGTGCGGCTGACGCGGGCCGCGATGGAGGACCCGGTCTTCCGGGCGGTCGTCGCCACCCGCGAGACCACCGTCCCGGGCCTCGGGACGATCACCAACACCAATCCCCTGCTGGACACCCCGGGCGTCCTCGGTGTGAAGACCGGCTCCAGCACCCCGGCGGGCGGGAACCTCCTGTGGGCCTACGAGGTGCGCGTCGGCGGCAAGCCCCGGCTGCTGGTGGGCGCCGTCCTGCACCAGCGGGCGAACACGACGCCCGCCGAGGGGCTCCGGGCCGCCGTCGACGCCAGCCGCGGCCTGCTCACCGCCGTCCGCGGCCGGCTCGCCGCCGCCGGAACGGAAGGCGGGGAACGATGACGGCGACGACACGCGAGGACCTTGCCGCCGAGGCGCCGGACGGTACGGCGGCACAGACCAGTCCCTCCCCCGCGCCGGACGGCACGGCAGCGCAGGCCGTTCCCTCCCCCGCGACGGACGGCACGACGGTCGGCCCGGACCACGCTCCCGGAGCCTCGGCCGACGCGGCGGACGCCGGGGCGCGCCTCAGGTGGTGGCGGCGCCGCGGGGCGGCGGTCACGGGTTGCTCCGTCCTCCTCGCGGTGAGCGTCGCGGGCCACGGGCTGCTTCCCGGACTGCCCGGACGGCTGAGCAGTCTGGCCGAGACCCTGCTGCCCTGGAGCGCGCTGGCCGTGCCCGTGCTGGTGGCCGCAGCCCTGCTGCGGCGGGCGCGGGTGGCAGCGGCGGTGGCCCTGGTGGTGCCGGCGGTGGCCTGGCTGGCGACGTTCGGCGGAGCCCTGGCCGACAAGACGTCCCCCGGTGGCGACCTCACGCTGGTCAGTCACAACGTCAACCAGGACAACCCCGACCCCGGCGGTACCGTACGGAGCCTGCTCGCCGCCCGGGCGGACGTACTGGCCCTGGAGGAGCTGAGCCCGGCCACGGCGCCCGCGTACGAGCAGGCCCTGGCGGAGGCCTACCCGTACCACTTCTACGAGGGCACGGTGGGGCTGTGGAGCGTCCATCCGCTGAGCGACGCGCGAGCCGTGCCGATCATGCCGTGGACGCGGGCGATGCGGGCCACGGTGGACGCGCCGGGCGGGCCACTGGCCGTGTACGTCGCCCATCTGCCGTCCGTACGCGTGGGCGCGAGCGGATTCACCGCCGGGGCGCGCGACGAGGCGCTGGGTCTGCTGGTGTCGGAGGTACGGGCCGAGCCCGTCCGGCGCGTCGTCGTCCTGGGCGACCTCAACGGCTCCACCGACGACCGCGCACTGCGGCCCCTCACCGACCGCCTCGTCTCCGCACAGGCCGCGGCGGGCGCGGGCTTCGGCTTCACCTGGCCGGCGCGCCTGCCGGTGGTCCGGATCGACCAGATCCTTCTCGGGGGCGTCCGGGCCGCTTCGGCATGGACCCTCCCGGCGACGGCCAGCGACCACCTTCCGGTAGCGGCCCGGATACATCTCTCCCCGGACCCCGCTCCCCGATGACGGGTGGGTGGCGGTCGCCTGCGAACGGCCCCCCTTCCTCATGGAACTGGTGCCCCAGGGCCCACTCCTTGGAGTGATGAACGTCAGGCGGACCCATCCGGCCTTCGGAGCGGTCCGAAGCACGACTGGAAGACGTCGGCTCCTCCCGGTGAGTGTCCGGGACGGGAGGGTCCGGCGGATCCGCCGGATCGACCGCACCCCGCGCAAGGCGGAGTCATAGGTGCGGACGAGACGGGCGGGGAGGGCGGAGGACAGCGGAGGCTGTCCTCCGCCCTTCTTCCGTCTACGGCGCACGGCTCCCCGGAAGGCATGCGGAGACAGCAGCGCAGGCGGAGGCGCAGGCGGAGGCAGTGGTGATGGCGGTGGCGGTGGTGGAGGCAGTGGCGGATCAGGCGAGCGGGCGGTCCGTGGCCCTGATCGGTGAAGGGAGTTCGGTGGCTCCGCGCAGGAAGCGGTCCGCGGCCGCGGCCGCCGCCCTGCCTTCCGCGATGGCCCACACCACGAGGGACGGGCCGCGCCCGGCGTCACCTGCGACGAACACGCCGGCGGACGCCTCCTCCTGCCGCGCCGTCAGGGAGCCCGGCAAGGCCGAGAAGTTCGGAGTCCGTGCGAACGTTCCCTCCGATGTGGCCACGAGACCCAGCGGGCCGACCAGGCCCGGATCCTGCCCCGGGCCCCGGAAGCCGAGTGCGAGCAGCACCAGTTGGGCCGGGAGTTCTCGAGTTGCGCCGGGGAGAGGGCGCCTGTCGTCCGGCGCGACCGCGTTCAGCACCATGGCCTGCACCGCTCCTGAAGGGTCACCGTCGAAGCGGAGCGTGAGGGAGGAGAAGGCCCTCGGGTCGGTGCCGTCACGGGCCAGTGCCTCTTCGTGGGCGTGGGACATCCGGTAGATCCTCGGGTGGACGAGTGGCCATGGCTCGTCGGCCGTACGATCCTGGCCGGGCTGGGGGTTGATGTCCACCTGCACGACGGACGCGGCGCCCTGGCGCAGCGCCGTGCCGAGGCAGTCGGAGCCGGTGTCCCCTCCTCCGACGATGACGACGTCCTTCCCCCGCGCGGAGAGCTCGGGGGGCACGGGGCGGGACCGTGTGGCGCGGTTGGCCGCGGTGAGGTACTCCATGGCGTGATGAATTCCGCTCAGTTCCCTTCCCTCGCAGGGGAGTTCCCTCGGCAGGGTCGCTCCGGTGGCGACCACCACGGCGTCGTACGCGGCTTTCACACGATGCGCGTCCAGGTCGCGGCCGACGTCGACACCTGGGCAGAAGGTCGTGCCCTCCTGCTCCATCTGATCGATCCTGGCGTCGAGGCGGTCCTTGGACATCTTGAAGTCCGGGATGCCGTAGCGCAGGAGACCGCCGACACGGTCGGCTCTCTCGTAGACGGTGACCGCGTGCCCGGCACGGGTGAGTTGTTGAGCGGTCGCGAGTCCCGCCGGACCGGATCCCACGACGGCGACCGATCGACCCGAGATCCCGGCCGGCCGCAGGGGGCGCACATGTCCGCGTGCCCACGCCTCGTCGGCGACCGCCTGCTCGATGTTCTTGATCGTCACCGAATCACCGGTCAGGGCGAGCACGCAGGAGTCTTCGCAGGGGGCGGGGCAGAGGCATCCGGTGAAGTCGGGGAAGTTGTTCGTGGCGTGGAGGCGCTCCGACGCCGTGGCCCAGTCGCCGTGGGCGGCGTAGACGTTCCATTCAGGGATGAGGTTGCCGAGCGGGCAAGCGCCGTGACAGAAGGGCACGCCGCAGTCCATGCAGCGCCGCGCCTGGTCGGACACCAGCGGCAGCAGCGGCTGGCCCTGGTGCACCTCGTCCCAGTCCCGAGCACGTTCGCCGGGGGGTCTGGAGGGTGTCGGTCGCCGCGGTATGCGGAGGAAGCCAAAGGGGTCGGTCATGGTGCCCTCGGCAGGGCTGTTCGGAAACCGGTGCGTATCCGCCTCATCGTACGTCTGCCGGGGACGATCGGACCTCTTCTGGCCGGCTGCGAGGCGCCTGCGGATCCCCTAAGCCGTCGCACCGGAGCGCTTCACACGTCGCTGTCTCGCTGCCCGTGCGGCCGGGCAGCGCCAGAAGTTCCGCATTCGGCACAACTCTCGAGCCTTCGGTCACGAATCCCTTGTGTGAGCGTTTGCCGCAGACCTCAGGTCGGGGCGTCGGACCAGCCCCTGAACGTCCGGGCTCTGCGGCAGGCACCGGACATCGTCCAGGGAGAGACCTCATGGGACCCGATCCGCTCGACCTGACGGCGACCCCCGTCGCTGTGGCCCCGGCGCCTGTCGACGAGATCGACCGGGAGGCGGACGAGGTCGACCGGGAGGCGGTCGAGGGTGTTCTGAGCCGGCTCATGGCGGAGGTCGCCCAGCTGGAATCCGTGCCGCCGGACGGCGACTTCTTCCACGAACTGGGAGCGGACTCGCTGCTCATGGCGCACTTCTGCGCCAGGGTGAGGAAGCAGCCCGGAATGCCACCGGTGTCCATGAAGGACGTGTACCAGCATCCGACGATCCGGAGCCTGAGCGCGGCCCTGATGGAACCGGCCGCCACGCGCCCGAACGACGCCCCGGAGACGACGGACAAGGCGACTGTCATCGCGCCCGTTCGTGAGAGGCCCGCCACGGTCTCCGCCGGGCTGGGCCGACCGCGCGTCGTTCTCTGCGGCCTGTTTCAACTGCTGAGCTTTCTCGGCTACGCGCTCCTCATCGCGGCCATCGTCACGCGTGGGTACACATGGATCGCGGCGGGCCACGGCCCGGTCGACGACTACCTGCGCTCCCTGGTCTTCGGCGCTGTCGTGCTCGTGACGCTGTGCGCCCTCCCCATCGCGGCGAAGTGGCTGCTCATCGGGCGGTGGAAGCCGGGGCTGATCCGTGTCTGGAGCCTCGGCTACATGCGGTTCTGGCTGGTCAAGACACTGGTGCGCGCGAACCCGCTGGTGCTGACGGTGGGGAGTCCGCTCTACTCGCTCTACCTGCGCGCGCTCGGTGCGCACGTGGGCCGCGGCGTCACCGTCCTGTCCCGCAGCGTGCCCGTCTGCACCGACCTCCTCTCCATCGGCGACCACACCGTCGTCCGCAAGGACGCGCTGATCAGCTGCTACCGCGCCCGCGACTCCCTGATCGAGACCGGTCCCGTCACCCTCGGCCGGAATGTCGTCGTCAGCGAGGCGACGGTCCTCGACATCCGGACGACGATGGGTGACCACTCCCAGCTCGGGCACGCCTCGTCGCTCCATGCCGGGCAGTCGGTTCCCGCCGGTCAGCGCTGGCACGGGTCACCGGCACAGCCTTCCGACAGCGACTTCCAGGGCGTCGAGGCGACCCGCTGCGGCCGTGTCCGGCGCGCCGTGCACGGAAGCGGGCAGATCCTCTTCGCCACGGCGGTCGCCGCGCCCCTGGCCGTCGGCGGGCTGGACGCCATCCTCTCCAAGACCCCGCAGGTGGCGGCGGTACTGGAACCAGGGTCGGCGGCCCTCTCCGGCCTCGGCTTCTACACGGGCCTGCTCGCCGTCACGGCCCTCGTGTTCTTCGGCTCGATTCCGGTCGCCCTGCTGGTCCTGGCCGCGGTGTCGCGTCTGGCCGGCAGGCTCGTCGTCCCGGGCCGCGTGTACCCGCTCTACGGGTTCCACCACGCGATCCACCGGCTGTCGACGATCCTGACCAACCGCAGGAGCCTGACCCGGCTCTTCGGCGACAGCACAGCCGTCGTGCACTACCTGCGCTGGCTCGGGTACGACCTCTCCCGGGTGGAGCAGACCGGTTCGAACTTCGGGACGGTCGTCAAGCACGAAAGTCCCCTGATGAGCCACATAGGCAGGGGGACGATGGTCGCCGACGGCCTCTCGCTCATGAACGCGGACTACTCCAGTACATCCTTCCGCCTGTCCCCCACCCGTATCGGGGCTCACAACTTTCTCGGCAATGTGATCACCTACCCCACGCGTGGGCGGACCGGAGACAACTGTCTGCTGGCCACCAAGGTCATGGTGCCGGTCGACGGGCCGATCCGGGAGAACGTCGGCCTGCTGGGTTCCCCCAGCTTCGAGATCCCGCGCTCGGTGCTCCGCGACAGCTCGTTCGACGACATCCGCAGCGGTGACGAGCTGCGCCTCCGCCTCGCGGCGAAGAACCGCCACAACGCGATGACCATGGCCTGGTACCTGATCAGTGCGTGGTTCTACTTCTTCCTCGTCACGCTGCTCTTCGTCGGCGCGGCGGACCTGTACGGGTCGGCGGGCGTGTGGGCGTTCGCCCTGGCCAACGCGGTCCTGCTGCCGTTCACGATCGCCTACTACGTGCTGGTCGAGCGGATCGTCACCCTGTTCGCCCCGCTCGGGCCGTTGTTCTGCTCGATCTACGACGTGCGGTTCTGGAGGCGCGAGCGGTACTGGAAGGTCCCCTCCGAGGCGTATCTCCGGATCCTGAACGGCACACCGTTCAAGAACGTCGTCTGGCGGCTGCTGGGAGTGGGCGTCGGCAGGGGTGTCTTCGACGACGGCTGCAGCCTCCCCGAACGGTCCATGGTGACCATCGGCGACGGCTGCACGCTCAACGCGGGCAGTGTCGTTCAGTGCCACTCGCAGGAGGACGGTGCCTTCAAGTCGGAGCCGAGCGAGGTGGGACCGGGGAGCACGCTGAGCGTCGGCGCGTTCGTCCACTACGGCGTGGCCATCGGGGCGCGCGTGCTCCTGGAGACCGACTCCTTCCTGATGAAGGGCGAATCGGTACCTGACGGCAGCCGGTGGGCGGGAAACCCCGCCCGCCCGATGGACGACCTTGAGAACGGAGGCGGGTTCCGATGACGGTCACACGTGACGCGCTGCCCGAGGGCACGCCCTCCGCGACCGGATGGACCACGATTCCCCGCTGGACCACGGCTCCGGGCGCGGGCGTGGACGACCGGGCGGACGACCTCCCGGACGGCATGGCGATCAGGCTGCGGGAGCAGGCGACGGAGCTCGGCGTGCCGATGTCGGCGCTCCATCTCGCAGCGCACGCCAAGGTCCTCGCGGCACTCTCCGGAGATCGTGTGGTGACCGTCGCCCGTCTGACGGCGCCGGGACGGTACCTGCCGTGCCGGTTGGCCGTCGCTCCAGGCAGTTGGCGGGACCTCGTCCGTGCTGCCGCGCGTGCGGAAGAGCTGCTCGGAGACGGCGAAGTCCTCCGACCGACGGACACGCCCGGTACGAGCCCCCAGCACCGCCCCGACGTTCTCTTCGATCCGGACGGCCACGAGGGTCTGAACGGACACGGGCCGGCCCTCCTGTCCGGTGCGATCCTGTGCGTCACCTTGCGGCAGGACGCCCGCCGGCCCGTACTCGCGTCGCGCTTCCGTACGGACGCGCTCGACGGCGACGCCGTGGCGCGGATCGCCTCGTACCACGTCAACGCCCTCCGCTGCATGATCGCCGACCCGGGCGCTCGCCACGACACCCAGTGTCTGCTCTCGGACTCGGAGATCCGGTTCCAGGTCGACGGCCTCGCCGGGCCGCGCAGGCCGCTGCCGGACGCGAGGTTCCACGAACTGTTCGAGGAGCGCGCCCGCCGGCACCCGGACAGGGTCGCCGCGGTGCATCGCGGGCGACGGTGGACCTACCGTGACCTGAACCTGCGGGCCAATCGCCTCGCACGCGCCCTGCTCGACCAGGGGGTGAAGCCCGAGGAGACCGTCGCCGTGGTGCTCCCGCGCGACCTGTACTGGATGGCCGGCGTCCTCGCGATCTTCAAGGCGGGCGGCACCTATCTGCCCGTCGACCCCGACTACCCGCCTGACCGCATCGCCACGATGCTGCGGCGCGCCGCCTGCCGTTTCGTCCTCACCGAGCCCGGCAGCACCGGGCACCTGGGGCAGGCGCTTCAGCCGCCGGGCGAGCCGGCTGTCGTCGACGCCTCCTGCGTCGCGGAGAGCGGGGGCGACGGTGGTGACCTCGGAATCCCCGTACCGGCCGATGGCCTCGCGTACGTCTTCTTCACGTCAGGGTCGACCGGCGAGCCCAAGGGCGCGATGGTCGAGCACGCCGGCATGCTCAACCATCTGCTGGCCAAGACCGAGGATCTGCGCATCGGCGCGGGATCTGTCGTGGCGCAGACGGCGTCGCAGTGCTTCGACATCTCCCTCTGGCAGCTGCTCGCCGCCACGCTGGTGGGCGGACGGACGCTGCTGGTGGAACAGGAAGCGGTCCTGGACGTCCACCGCGTCCTCGACCTCCTCGACGAGGAGCGGGTCAGCGTGCTCCAGGTCGTGCCCTCCTATCTCGACGTCATGGCCTCGGCCCTGGAGCGCGCGCCTCGCACGCTGCCTGCGCTGGAGCGCGTGTCGGTGACCGGCGAGGCGCTGCGGACCGAACTGGTGAGACGGTGGTTCCGCGTCCAGCCCGGCATCGGCCTCGTCAACGCCTACGGGCTGACCGAGACGTCCGACGACACCCATCACGACGTGATGCACGCCGTACCCCGGGACGGCCGGGTCACCCTCGGGCGACCGATCCACAACGTGCGCGCCTACGTGGTGGACGACCATCTCATGCCCGTCCCCCTCGGGGCTCCCGGGACCATCGCCTTCTCCGGCATCTGCGTGGGGCGAGGCTACGTGAACGACCCGGACCGTACGGCCGAGTGCTACCGGCCCGATCCTCACCGGCCCGGAGAGCGTCTGTACCTCGGAGGAGATGTCGGCCGCCTGCTGCCCGACGGAAGGCTCGAGTTCCTGGGGCGCCGCGACGCGCAGGTCAAGATCCGGGGATTCCGGGTGGAGATCGGCGACGTCGAGGCCGCTCTGCTGCGGGTGCCAGGAGTACGCGACGGCGCAGTCGTGGCCACCGGACAGCCGGGACAGGGCCGGCAGCTGGTCGCCTTCCACAGCGGCGACCCTGATCTCGGCTCCGACCGCCTGCGTGACCTGCTGGGCGACCTGCTGCCCGCCTACATGGTGCCGTCCCTGTGCCACAGGCTGGATCCTCTTCCCCTGACTCCGAACGGAAAGACGGACCGCACAGCGCTCAGCTCCCTCGCCGAAGCGTTCGCACCCGGTGACACGCGTGGCGACGCTCCCCGTCCGGGGACCGAGGAACGACTGGCCGGGATATGGGCGGCGGTGCTCGGCATGCGGCCTTCCGCGATCGGGCGGAGCGACGGGTTCTTCGACCTCGGCGGCACCTCCCTGACGGCCGTACAACTCGCCGTGGCACTGGACCGGGTCGTGTCGCTGCGCGATCTGACGGCGGCTCCCACGCTGTCGGCCCTTGCCGCCCTGATCGACGACCGCACCGGGGGTGACCGATCCGCCGACGGCCGCGTCGACGCGGAGACCGCCTGAACGCACGACCCATCTCAGGAGACCGACATGAGGACCACACTCTTCCCACGGCACGCCGCACCGGCACCGCCCGCCCTGCCGGAGATCGAGAGCACGGCGGGAGACGCGGGAGCGGCCGCGTGGGCGGCGGAACACCACGCCGACGTGCTCGCCGCCGTCGCCGAGCACGGGGCAGCCGTCGTCACCGGCCTCGGTCTGCGCACCGTCCCCGACGTCGTGGCCGTGCTCGCGAAGCTGCACCTGCACCCGGCGCGGGAGACCGAGGGCTTCGCCCACCGCACTCCCTACGCCGACGGCGTCTACTCGTCCGCCGCCTGGCCGCCCCAGCGGCCCATGTGCATGCACCACGAGCTGAGCTACGCGGGGCAGTATCCCGGGCTCCTGTGCTTCGCCTGCCTGGAAGCCCCCACCGCGGGCGGAGCGACCGCGCTTGCCGACGCCGCCGCCGTGCTCGAAGCCCTGCCCGCGGACGAGGTGGCTCGCTTCGAGGAGGAGGGCTGGATTCTCACCCGGGCGTACCACGACGAGATCGGTGCCAGTCTCTCGCAGGCGTTCGGCACCGACGACGCCGGCGCGATCGACGCCTACTGCCGGAGCAACGGCATCGACACGGACTGGCAGCCGGACGGGTCGCTGCGCACCCGGCAGCACCGCAGCGCCGTCGTGCGGCATCCGGTCACCGGTCGACGCTGCTGGTTCAACCAGATCGCCTTCCTCAACCAGTGGACGATGGATCCGGAGGTACGTGAGTTCCTCGTCGAGGAGTACGGCCTCGACGGGCTGCCGTTCAACACCCGCTACGGCGGCGGCGACCCCATCTCAGCCGACACGGTCGAGACGATCAACAGGGTGTACGAGGCCCACACGGTCCGACGGCCGTGGCGGGCCGGCGACCTGATGCTGGTCGACAACATCCGTACCGCGCACAGCAGGGAGTCCTACGAGGGACCCCGCCAGGTCGTGGTGGCGATGGCCGATCCGAAGCGCCAGGCGCCGCCCGCCGCGGAGACCAGGAGCGCAGCGTCATGAACGCCGTCCAGCCGCTGTCCGATCGCACCCGGCCCGTGGAGGCCGTCTCGGTCCCGCCGTTCGCCGTCGTCCCCGGGCGGCAGGTCAAGCAGGTCCTCGACGGCAGGGAACCGACGGTGAGGGACATCGTCGAGTCGGCCTACCACCTGCACTCCGCGGGACGTACGGTGAACCCCGCCTCGACGTTCCTGCGCTTCCCCGACCGGTCGACAGCGCGCATCATCGCCCTGCCCGCGTCGCTGGCCGGTGACTCCCGTGTCGACGGACTCAAGTGGATCTCCAGCTTCCCCGAGAACGTCAGGTCGGGCATCCCCCGGGCCTCCGCGGTCCTCATCCTCAACGACCCGGCGACCGGCTACCCCGTCGCCTGCATGGAGAGTTCCGTCATCAGCGCGGCCCGGACGGCGGCGTCCGCCGCTGCCGCGGCGGACTGGCTCAGCCGAGGCCGCCCGCGGGCCAGGCGTATCGGATTCATCGGTACGGGCCTCATCGCACGCTACATCCACACCTACCTCCGCAGGACCGGCTGGTCGTTCACCGACATCGGCCTTCACGACCGCTCCCACGAGAGCGCCGCGGGATTCCGGCTCTACCTGGAGCAGTCCGGCGCCGACGGAGACATCACCGTTCACACCGACCCCGAACAACTCGTGCGTAACAGCGATCTGCTGGTCTTCGCCACCGTGGCGGCCACCCCGCACATCAACGCGCCCTCCTGGTTCGACCACCACCCGGTGGTCCTCCATGTCTCCCTGCGCGACCTCGCCCCGCCCGTCCTGCTGTCCGCCACCAACATCGTCGACGACCCGGACCACTGCCTGCGCGCCCAGACGTCCCCGCACCTCACCGAGCGACTGACCGGCAACAGGGACTTCGTCCGCGGCACCCTGGCCGATGTGATGGCCGGCCGGGTGTCCGTGCCGCCGGACGCGACCGTCGTCTTCTCGCCGTTCGGTCTCGGCGTCCTCGACCTCGCGGTGGGCAAGTACGTCTACGACCGGCTGGCGCAGTCCGGCGAACTCGCCATCGTCGAGGACTTCTTCGACGAACTGGGCCGGTTCGGATGAGAGACCCCCCGAGGCCTCAGCCGCCCGGCCTTCGAGCCCGAAGAGGAGAGCACCGTGCCCGTCATCACCGCACCCCACGACTTCAACGAAGACGATCTCTTCGTGGACCTCATGCCGACGCTCGGCCGACCGCTCTTCCTGAAGTGCGAGGGCTTCAACTTCGCCGGCTCCATCAAGGTCAAGGCCGCCGCCGAGATGGTCGCCTCGGCCGAACGAAGAGGCGTTCTCACCCCTGAGTCGATTCTGGTCGAGTCCTCCTCCGGCAACCTCGGCGTGGCACTCAGCGTCATCGCCGCGAGCAAGGGCTACGCGTTCGTCTGCGTCACCGACTCGCGATGCAACCTCACCACGCGTCTGATGATGGAAGCACTCGGCGCGCACGTGCACATCGTGTCGGACAACAGCGAGGGCACGCTGCTGGCCGCCAGACTCAACACCGTCCGCGACCTGTGCGCTTCCGACCCCCGCTACACCTGGCTGAGCCAGTACACCAACCCGGACAACTGGAAGGCTCACTACCTCCGGACCGCGCCCGCGATCGCCCAGGCCTTCCCCCGTATCGACGTCCTGTTCGTCGGTGTCGGCACCACAGGCACTCTGATGGGCTGCGCGCGGTACTTCCGGACCTGGAACCGGCCCGTGCGCATCGTCGCCGTGGACACCGTCGGATCGGCGATCTTCGGCGACCGCCCGGGGCGTCGGATGATTCCCGGACTCGGCATGAGCATGCGACCGCCCCTCCTCGACCCGAGCTACGTCGACGAGGTGGTACGGGTGGAGGAGTCCGAGACGATCCGCACCTGCCGGGCCATGGCCACGCGTGGGTTCCTCTTCGGGGGTTCCACCGGGACGGTCGTCAGCGGTGCGACGGGATGGCTCGACGCGCACCGCGAGGAGGACCTCACCTGTGTGGCGATCTCCCCCGACCTCGGCGAGCGTTATCTCGACACCGTCTACCAGTCGAACTGGGTGCAGGCCCTCTACGGCGAGGGCGTCCTGGACACGGATGCTCCGGCTACAGCGGGGACGGGCTCGTAGTCCAGCCCTCACCTCGCGCCCAAGGTCCGAGCGCCCTCCCGGCGCTGGTGGTCCGTCATGCCTCGTGGAGGACGACGGACCACCACCGCTGTCGTCCGCGGCAGCGGACGCCTCGGGGACGACGGAACCTCCGGATGGCTCCTGTGTACGGCAGCGGGCCGTCCATCGCCCCTCGTGGTCCGAATACCTGCCGAGAGCCCGGATCCACGAGAGAGGCGAACACCATGGTCACCTTGGCGTTGATCGGGTTGCTGGGCGGGCTCATCACCGCGGTGTCGCCCTGCATCCTGCCCGTACTCCCCGTCGTGTTCCTCGCGGGTGGACCGAGCACGGACGCCCCCGCACCGCGCCGACCCTCACTCGTCGGCGCGAGCGGCGCGCCGGCCGACGGCACGCACCCCGGCGAACCGCCGTCCGCCGCCCGGCCCCCGCGCAACCGCCGCCCCTACGCCGTCGTCGCCGGGCTCGTCCTCAGCTTCGCGTTCTTCACCCTGCTCGGCGTGACGATCATCTCCGCCCTCGGCCTTCCCCAGGACATCCTCCGGTACGTCGGACTGGCCCTGCTCGTCCTGATCGGCCTCGGCCTGATCCTCCCGCCCGTCGAGCGGATCCTGGAGAAGCCCTTCGCCCGCATCCCGCAGCGGCAGGTCAACAAGGAGGGCAGCGCCTTCGCCCTCGGTCTCGGCCTGGGCCTCCTCTACGTTCCCTGCGCCGGACCGGTCCTCGCCGCGATCACCATCGCGGGAGCGCGCGGCGAGATCAGCGCCGACATCGTCGTCCTCACCGCGGCGTTCGCCCTCGGCACCGCGATCCCGCTCCTGCTCTTCGCCCTCGCCGGACGGCGCGTCGCCGAACGCGTGGCCGCCTTCCGCACCCGCGCCCGCAAGCTCCGCGTGATCTCGGGCATCCTCATGATCGCGCTCGCCTTCGCCCTCGCGTTCGACGTCACCACCGCCCTGCAACGCGCCCTGCCCGACTACACCCGTGCCGCGCAGCGCACCGTGGAGGACAGCGACGCCGCCCGCCGGCAGCTGTCCGGCCTCTACGACGACTCCAACAAGGAACTGTCACGCTGCGAGGACGGCGTCGACGAACTCCGCACCTGCGGCCAGGCGCCGCCCCTGGCCGGAATCTCCACCTGGATCAACACCGCGGGCGGGAGTCCCGTCGACCTCGCCGCTCTCCGGGGCCGGGTGGTCCTGATCGACTTCTGGACCTACTCCTGCATCAACTGCCAGCGCAGCATCCCCCACATCAAGGACTGGGATCGCGCCTACCGCGACAAGGGCCTCACCGTCCTCGGCGTCCACTCACCGGAGTTCGCCTTCGAGAAGAGCCCGAAGAACGTCGCGGACCAGACCCGCAAGCTCGGCATCACCTACCCGGTCGCCCTCGACAACGAGCTCGACACCTGGGACAACTACCGCAACCGGTTCTGGCCGGCCAAGTACCTCATCGACGCTCGGGGAAACGTCCGCTACCTCACCTTCGGCGAAGGCCGTTACGCCCAGACGGAGAGCCTGATCCGGGACCTGCTGCGGCAGGCCGACCCGACAGTGGTCCTCCCGCCGCCCACCGACCAGGCCGACGACCGCCTGACCGCCGACCGCACGCCCGAGACGTACCTGAGCACCCACCGCATCCGCGGCTACGCCGGCACCCCCGAACTCGCCGAGGACAAGCCGGTCGCCTACGCCTACCCCGCCGACGGCGTCCGTCCGAACGAGATCGCCCTCGCCGGGACCTGGACCGCCGGCTACGAGCACTTCACCTCGGGCAAGGACGCCCGCCTCGCCCTGACCTACCACGCCCGCAACGCCAACCTCGTCCTCGCGGGCGAAGGCTCGGTCACCGTCCTTGTCGACGGCGCGCCGGCCCGGACGATCCGGGTCCACGGAACGCCGACCCTCTACCGGCTGACGGACCACGACGAGGCCCGCGACACACGCCTCGAACTCCGTCTCACACCCGGGCTCCAGGCCTTCGCCTTCACCTACGGCTGACGAACGCGGCCCAGCGCCCCGGCGGCCTCCGGCACGACCTCGCTCGTGCGGAATCAGGTGCGGACGAGACGCGCGGCGCCGAAGGAGACGTCGAACCGGTCGCACCAGATGCTCACGCTGGTGTACGCCGACCAGTCGAGGTCCGCGGGGAGCTGGTAGTTCTGGTCGCCCTTGTTCCCCTTGAGCTTGGCGAGGTTGACGTACTGCCCCTCGTCGAAGACGAACCAGCCGGCCCTGCCCTCCTTCACCGGCGCGTCGCTCAGCCTCACCCTGAGGTCGGGGCCGTTGCTCGTCTCCAGCCCCTCGAAGCGCAGCGTGTGGCTGCCGTCCGCCAGGCGGACGATCTTCACGGCTCCGGACGTCGCGTGCTCGTGGCTGATGAACGTGCCGTGTGCGACGGTCACGGGGGCCGTCGGCACCCGGGGCGACGACTCACCCGCCGACGCCGTCCGCGGTGCGGCCGAAGGCAGTGCCTCGTCGACGGTCTTGTCCACCCACAGCGCCCAGGGTCTGAACCACACCAGCCCCGCCACGACGAACGCCACGGCCACCGCGCCGGCCGCCGCCCACCTCTGCCTGTTCATGACGCGCCCCACGACGCACCTCCTTCGTTCTCCCGCCCCACCGGCTCATCCAAGCGAGGGTGCCCGGCCGGGGGAAGCCCGGCCCCGATGACGAAAGCCTTACGGCGTGGCGGCACAGGGCCGGACCCGACCGCCGAGCCGCCGTGCCGCCGTGCCGCCGTGCCGCCGACGTGGGCTCGACGCCGACGCGGAGCCTCCACCGGGATGACGGAAGTCTTACGGCGCGGCGCGCACGTCACCGTGAGGCGGTGCCCGTTTGTAGCGTCACGCCCATGCGCGTACTCGTCACAGGCGGAGCCGGTTTCGTCGGCTCGCACATCGTCACATCGCTCCTGCTGTCCGGCCACGAGCCGGTGGTCATGGACGCACTGCTGCCCAGCGCCCACCCCTCCGCTCCGGACCCGCAGGGCGTCGAGTTCCTGCGCGCGGACGTGCGGGAGCCCGCGAGCGTACACGCGACGCTACGCGGGGTCGACGCGGTCTGCCACCAGGCCGCCATGGTCGGCCTGGGAAAGGACTTCGCGGACGCCCCCGCGTACGTCGGCTGCAACGACCTCGGCACCGCCGTCCTGCTGGCCGGGATGGCGGAGGCGGGCGTGCGGCGGCTCCTCCTCGCCGGGTCGATGGTCGTGTACGGGGAGGGGCGGTACGAGTGTCTCCGGCACGGACGCGTCCGGCCGGGCCCGCGCTGCCCCGAGGACCTCGCGGCGGGGCGTTTCGAGCCGCGCTGTCCCGCGTGCGGCTGCGCGCTCGCGCCCGGTCTGGTGGGTGAGGACACGCCTGCCGACCCCCGCAACGTGTACGCGGCGACCAAGCTCGCGCAGGAGCACCTGGCCGCGGCCTGGGCTCGTGCCGTGGGCGGAACGGCGGTCTCGCTGCGCTACCACAACGTGTACGGGCCCGGCATGCCCCGTGACACCCCCTACGCCGGTGTGGCGTCCCTGTTCCGGTCGGCGCTCGCCCGCGGCGAAGCGCCCCGCGTCTTCGAGGACGGCGGGCAGCGGCGGGACTTCGTCCACGTCAGGGACGTGGCGGCGGCCAACGTCCTCGCGCTGGAGGCCTCCGACAGTCGTCCGAGCGGCGCTCTCACCACGTACAACACCGGCAGCGGTGACCCCCACACGGTCGGTGAGATGGCGGCGGCGCTGGCCCGGGCGCACGGCGGGCCCCCGCCGGTGGTGACGGGCGAGTTCCGGCTCGGCGACGTCCGCCACATCACGGCGGACTCGTCCCGACTGCGGCGGGACCTGGGCTGGTGCCCGCGGGTCGGCTTCGCCGAAGGGATGGCGGAGTTCGCTCACGCCGGGCAACGCGCCTCGGCGGCCGTCGGGGGGTGACCCGGCCGACTCTCGACGGCGCCGCACCCTCAGCCGGCGGCTGTCGGCAGGCTGACCTCGAAGCGGCACCCGCCGGGCACGTTCCGCACCTCGGCGCGGCCTGCATGGGCCTCGACGATGCCGCGGACGATGGCGAGGCCGAGCCCGGCACCGGCGGGCGGGGTGCGGGCCTCGGCGCCGCGCCAGCCGGTGTCGAAGACGCGCGGCAGATCCTCCGCCGGGATGCCTCCGCAGCCGTCGGTGACGGACACGACGACGGCCCCTTCGCGGCGTTCGGCCGCGACCGCGACGGTGCCGTCCGCGGGTGTGTGGCGGATGGCGTTGACGAGGAGGTTGGCGAGGACGCGGGTCATCTCCTTGCCGTCGACCTCGACGGGTACGGCCGCGACGTCCTCCCCCACCAGACGGACCCCGTGCTCGCGGGCGAGCGGGTCCGCGCCGCTCAGGGCGTCGCCGACCAGGTCGTACACCGACATCCGGCTGGGGCTGAGGGTCAGTGCACCGGCGTGGATGCGGGAGAGCTCGAAGAGGTCGGTGACCATGCCGGTGAGCCGGTCGACCTCGGTACGGATCTGGCGGTGGTAGCGGCCGGGGTCGGCGGCCATGCCGTCCTCCAGGGCCTCCGCCATCGCACGCAGACCGGCCAGCGGGGTGCGCAGATCGTGCGAGATCCAGGCGACGAGCTCTCGTCGGGACGCTTCCAGGGCGCGCTCCCGGCGCCGGGAGGCATCCAGTCTCGCGCTGGTCGACGCCAGTTCGCGGGTGAGGGCGGCGAGTTCGGCGGTGACGGTGCCCGCGGGGGCGCAGAAACCGCCCCCTTCGCCGAAGTCCCGCGCCGCCCGTGTCAGCGCCCGGCTGCGGGCCACCACCCACCGGCCCAGCACGAGTGCGGTGGCCATGGAGACGAGCGCGGCCATCGCGACGACGACGGTCACCACCCACAGGTCGTGCGCGGACAGGAACATCGCCTGGGCGACCGCGAGCGTCCCGGCGAGCATCGCCGTCACGGTCACGGCCGCGACGACGGCCAGCGAGACCGCGACCGAGCGGTGCCGTACCAGTCGGAGCACGACCGCCCCGGCGAGCCCGGCACCGGCGGCGCCCACGAGCGCGAACACGGCGATGAGCAGGACGTCGTTCATGCGGAGGTGTCCTTCGCGAGGGTCGGTTCGAAGCGGTAGCCGACGCCCCACACCGTCTGGATCAGCGCGGGCGTGGCCGGGTCGTCCTCGATCTTGGCGCGGAGGCGGCGGATGTGCACGGTGACGGTGGACAGGTCGCCGAAGTCCCAACCCCACACGTGCCGCATCAGCTCCTCCCTGCTGTGCGCCGTGCCGGGATGCTCCATGAGATACGCCAGGAGATCGAACTCCCGGAGGGTGAGGGGGAGTTCGTTGTCGGCGCGGTGGGCCCTGCGGGTGGCCGGGTCGACCGTCAGGTCCCCGGCTCGGAGTACGGCCCGAGGGGCGCCGGGGGCCACGGCACGGGAGCGCCGGAGCACGGACCCGACGCGCAGCACGAGTTCGCGCGGGCTGAACGGTTTGGTGACGTAGTCGTCGGCGCCTTCCTCCAGCCCCGTGATCCGGTCCTCCTCGTCACCGCGGGCGGTGAGCATGACGACCGGCACCGGGCCCGCGGCCCGCAGCCGCCTGCAGACCTCGAGTCCGTCCAGGCCCGGCAGCATCAGGTCGAGCACGACGAGGTCGGGCCGGCGTTCGCCCGTCCGCCGCAGGGCGTCGAGGCCGTCGGCCGCGTGTTCCACGTCGAAACCCGCCCGCTCCAGGTAGCCGGTGACGACCTCGGCGACCGTCGGGTCGTCGTCCACCACCAGGATCCGGCCCCGGTGCGCGGGGACGCTGCGCTCGTTCATGCCGCACAGCCTCGCACCCGCTCCCGCACTCCGGCCACGGCCACCCGGGCAGACGTCGCACGGCGTCCGCGTTTCGTAAGGACTTCCGGGCCCCCGGAACGCTCTGTGATTCCTACGGTGAGAGGTGTGACCCCGATGACCGTAGATGTCGTTCTTCCCTGTCTCGACGAGGCCGAGGCCCTGCCCTGGGTCCTGGCCCGCATCCCTCCCGGCTGGCGGGCGATCGTCGTGGACAACGGCTCCACCGACGGTTCCGCCGCGCTCGCGGCCGAACTCGGCGCCACCGTCGTCCACGAGCCCCGACGCGGCTTCGGCGCCGCCTGCCACGCCGGGCTGCTCGCTTCAGAAGCCGAGTTCGTCTGCTTCTGCGACTGCGACGCCTCGCTCGACCCGGGCCTGCTGCCCGGTCTGGTGCGTCGCGTCGCCGACGGCTCCGCCGACCTCGTCCTGGGCCGCCGCCGCCCGACCGGCGCGGGCGCCTGGCCGGCGCACGCACGGGCCGGGAACCTCGCTCTGTCCTGGCTGTTGCGCCGCCGTACCGGACTGCGGCTGCGTGACCTCGGGCCCCTGCGCGCCGCCCGGCGCGAGGAGCTCCTCGCCCTCGGCCTGTCCGACCGGCGCAGCGGCTATCCGCTCCAGATGGTCGTCCGGGCCGCCGACGCGGGCTGGCGCGTCGAGGAGGCCGACGTGCCCTACCGGCCCCGGACGGGCCGGTCCAAGGTCACCGGCACCTGGAAGGGCACGTGGCAGGCCGTGCACGACATGCGCAGAGTGCTCGACGAACCGGCGCCGGTAGGCGGTGGCCGGCCGTGACCACGCTTCTCGTCATCGCCAAGCAGCCGCTGCCGGGCAGGGTGAAGACCCGGCTCACTCCCCCGTTCTCCCCCGGCGAGGCCGCCGCCCTCGCCGGGGCGGCACTCACCGACACCCTCACCGCCGCCGCACTCGTCCCCGCGGACAGACACGTGCTGGTCCTCGACGGAGAGCCGGGCCCCTGGCTCCCGTCGGGCTACGAGGTCGTCCCCCAGGTGACGGGCGGGCTCGACGTCCGGCTCGCGGCCGCGTTCTCCGCCTGCGACGGTCCGGCACTGCTCATCGGCATGGACACCCCGCAGGTGACCCCGGGGCTGCTCACGCCCGCGCTGTGCTGGGACACGTACGACGCCTGGTTCGGAGCGGCCGCGGACGGCGGGTTCTGGGCCCTGGGCCTCGCCGTCCCCGACCCCGTGCTCCTGCTCGGCGTCCCGATGTCGCGACCCGACACCGGTGCCGTTCAGCACGGGCGACTGCGCGCGGCCGGGCTGCGGATCGGCACCCTGCCCGTACTGCGGGACGTGGACGACGCCGACGACGCCCGGCAGGTGGCCCGCCAGGCTCCCGGCACGCGCTTCGCCGCCCTGCACGCCGCTCTCACCGGCACGCCGGCGGGAGCACGCGCATGACCTCGACGACGACCTGGCGCGCCGACCCGTACACCGACGCCCTGCGGACCGGACGAGGACCGCTGTTCCTGCGCCGCGACGATGGCTGGCTCCTGCCGCTGGAGGTCGAGCGCTGGTGCCGGGCACCCGACCTCGCCGACCGCTCCGTCCTGGCGCGGTGCCGGGGCGCGGTCCTGGACGTCGGCTGCGGCCCGGGGCGCCTCGTCGCCGCGCTGGCCGCGGAAGGACACCGGGTGCTGGGCGTCGACATCAGCCCGGAAGCGGTCGTGCACACCGTTCGGCTCGGCGGGTCGGCACTGTGCCGCTCCGTCTTCGAGCCCCTGCCGAGCGAAGGCCGCTGGGGTACGGCCCTGCTGATCGACGGCAACATCGGCATCGGCGGCGACCCCACCGCGCTGCTCCGCAGGCTGCGGCCGGTCGTGTCCCCCGGCGGCCGGGTCATCGTCGAATGCGTGCCTACGGACGTCGACGAGCGGTGCGAGGTGCGGGTCGACGACGGCCGCGGCGGGCAGGGCGAGCTCTTCCCCTGGGCCCGCGTCGGCATGCGTGCGCTGGCCGAGCAGGCGGCTGCGGCCGGCTGGACGCTGTCCGAACGGTGGAGCCTGACAGGTCGCCACTTCGCCGTACTGACCTCTCAGTACGCCGTCCTGACCGGTCAGTCGCAGCCTTGACCTCTCAGTCGCCGTGCTGACCCCTCAGTCGTCGTCCGAGCCCCGCTGAGGGCGGGCCCGCCACCGCCGTACGAGGATCGCCGCCGCCGCCACCGTCGCCACGACAGCGAGGACGATGACGAGGTTCCGTCCGTACGGCAAAGGCAGGGCCGACGGGTTCGGCGGCGCTCCCGGGCGGACCAGCAGCGGCAGCGTGACCAGGGTCAGACTGCCCGCCACGATCAACGCGCCGCGTAGTACGCCCCGTTCGGCCCGCCCGACGAGCAGCAGACCGACGGCGAGGACGAGCGGGGCGATGATCCCGTCGTGCAGGACGACCGCGCCCGCCAGCCACACCACCACGCCCACCGGGTCCGCTTGGACCGCCACTCTCCAGGCCCCGATGCCGATCAGGGCGATTCCCAGCCCGCCGACCCCGTATCGGAGCACGCTCGCGTTCCTCACAGAACCTCCAGTCGGTGCACCCACTTGGTCTGCAGCACCCCGGGCCGGTTCGGAGCGATGATCCGGGCCGGGAATCCGTGGTCGAGTGAGAGGGGCCGGCCGTTGAGGCCGAGCGCGAGAAGGGTGAGCGGGTCCTCCACGTACTCCGCGCCCATGTCCATCACCCGATAGGAGCCGCTCACCTCCAGGGAGGTGACGCGTACGGCGTCCCGTCCCGGCCGTCCGCCCGCCCGCTCCACCAGGTCCCGTACCCGTACGCCTGCCCAGTCCGCGGCGACGCTCCAGCCCTCGACGCAGGCGATCGGCAGGCGCACCGCGCTGCGGGGCATCGCCAGCAGATCGTCGAGGGTGAGAGCGTACGGGCGGGGTCCGGCGACCTCGAGACGCCAGGTCCGGAGTCCCCGCTCCGATACACCGGCCGCGGCGGCGGTCCGGTTCACCGGCAGCCCTTGCGGACCGTGGTCCGGGTGCCGGGGCGCGAGCAGGTCGAACGTCTTCAGCGGCGTGAAGGACTGCCCGACCGTCGTCAGCGTGACCACGCCGACGGCCGCGCCCGTACCGAGGAGGAGGGAGCGCCGGTCGACGGCCGATTCGGCGGGCAGTACGAGCGTCCCCGGCGAGCGCCGCCCCCAATGCGCCGCGATCTCGGGGGCCTTGACCGCGATGTGCAGGAGGATCGAGCCGGCCACGATCCAGGCCACGGCGAAGTGCACCGGCACGAACGAGAACGGCCACGGATACCACTCGACGATGTTGAGCAGCCCGGTCAGCAGCTGGAACACCGCCGAGGCCACCAGGAGCGCGACGGACAGCCGCTCCAGCGCGTGCCGGACGGACCGCACCGGCGGCCACACGAACAACCTCGGGTACACGGCCCACAGCTTGACCAGGAGCAGCACGATCGCCGCGAGCCCCGTGGCGACGTGGAGTCCCTGCGTCAGCCGGTAGCCCCACGAGGGCCGGGCGGGCAGGTGGTCGGCGAGCCAGTCGGGCGGGTGCTGGAGGTAGTGGCTGACGAGTCCGGTCGCGAAGCAGACCGCGAAGGCCACGCCGAGCCAGCGCCCGACGGCCGTCGCCGTTCGCGCGTCGTGCAGACCCACGGTGAAGGTGGGCGGCCGGATGCCGGACCGGGCGGGACGCGGGTGCCTGGGAAGGCGAAAGGTCATGACGTCCATGACACCGCCGCGGGTGGCGGTACGGACGGTTCGACACCTTACGAAACCCGAACGCCTCGACGGGTCGCCCGTCGCACGGACGCGAGCGCTGCCAGGCTGCGCCCATGTCTCGCGCCCGTCCGCTCGCCGTCACCGTGCTCCTGCTCGCGGCCCTCACCGTCGCCCTGGCCCTGCTGCTGCGCGGCGACGCGCTCGGGGTGGGCCTCCTGGCGGGGTACGCGGGATGCTGGGCGCTGTTCGCCGCAGCCGCGGTGTCCCTGCGCCGGGTCCCGGCGCGCGCAGTGGTCCCCCTGATTCTGGCGGGGGCGGTGGCGGTGACCGCCACCGGACTCGTGGCGGCGCCCCGTACGAGTACGGACTCCTACCGGTACGCGTGGGACGGCCGGGTGCAGGCGGCCGGCATCTCCCCGTACGACCACGCACCCGCCGATGCGGCCCTGGCCCAGCTTCGCGACGAGTGGCTCTTCCCGGACCCCGTCGCCTGCGCGCACGGCCGCGACCTCTTCCCCCTGGCCCACGACGCCTGCACCCGCATCAACCGGCCGACCGTGCACACGATCTACCCGCCCGTCGCCGAGGGCTGGTTCCTCCTGGTCCACGCGGTCGGGCCGGCCGACGCCCGCCACAAGGCACTCCAGACCGGCGCCGCGGCCCTCTCCCTCGCGGTGACCTGCCTGCTCGTCGCCTTCCTGCGCCGACGGGGCGATCCGCGGCGCGCCGCCCTCTGGGCCTGGTGCCCGGCCGTTCCCGTCGAAGCCGTCAACAACGCCCACGCCGACGTCCTCGCCGTCCTGTTCTCGGTCGCCGCCCTCGCCGTCGCCTCGCGTCGGCGCGTCACCGGGGGCGTCCTGCTCGGGCTCGCGATCGCCACGAAGCTGCTGCCCGCCGTCCTGCTCCCGGGCGCGCTCTCCGGAGCGCGCCGGCCAGGGACGATTCTGGCGGTCGTGGGTCCGGCACTGGCGGTCGTCGGGGTGCTCTACCTCCCGTACGTCCTGCTCTCCGACGGCTCCGTCCTCGGCTACCTGGGCGGCTACGCGCAGGAGGAGGGGTACGACGACGCGGGGGCCGGCGGCCGGTACGCCCTGCTGCGCCTCGTGCTGCCCGACGCGTGGGCCCTCCCCGCCGTCCTGCTCGTCATGACGGCGGTGTCGCTGGCGGTCTGGTGGCACGGTGACGCCGAACGCCCGTGGCGGGGAGCCCTGTTCACCACCGGGACGGCCTTCCTCCTCATGACTCCCGGCTACTCCTGGTACGCACTCCTGCTGGTCGCCCTCGTCGCGCTGGACGGCCGGTGGGAATGGCTGGGGATCGCCCTGGCCGGGGCGGTCGCCTATGTCGCGGGACCGGTGATCGGCGCCGGGTGGGTGACCGGAGCGTACGGAGCCTCAGCTCTGGCGGCGGGCGCGGGGTGGTGGGCACGACGGAGAGGGGGCCGGCCGGCGGTCGAGTGGGACGACGGCGGAGACGATCGCCCGCTCAGCACCTCACGCCGGGCAGTCGACCCCGAAGGATCCCTCCGTCACGGGTCTTAATCGAACGCGCTGTGAGGACAACGCCACTAGGGTGCTGCGGAGTTGACCAACGGAGGAGATCACTGTGCGAGCGACGCACCGGCACGTCACGCAGCTGGCTCTCGTGGCCGTGCTGACCGGATTGGCGGGCTGTTCCGGTAGCGCGTCGGGGTCGGACACGGACGCCGGGGCCCCGGGTGCGGCCTCCGGCGCCAAGGCTCCGGCCGCGGCGAAGCCGAAGGCGTTCGATCCTCCGGCGACGTTCGGCAAGGAGATCGCGCTGCCCGTGGACGAGGACGTCAAGGACTGGGGGTTCGCCCTGCGCGGACCCAGGCTGTACCACCGGACCTCCGAGGCCCTCGACGCCTACGACACCCACTCCGGACAGAAGCTCTGGTCGTCCCCCCTCGGCTGTAAGAACTGGTACACCGGCAAGGAGGGCCAGCCGAGCGACGACCAGAGCATCCCACCGGTCTTCGCCCAGCAGGACGGCCACACGGGCGTCCTGTTCGCGTACGCCGACTACACGAAGGGCTCGGGCACCGAGCGCGACCGGACCGACGTCTACCTGCGTTCCGTCGACGCGGACAGCGGCAAGGTGTCCTGGACGGTCCGGCTGCCCGCGCCGAAGGGGGCGACCGTCGGCGACCTGGAGCCGGCGGTGATCGGCGCCGAGGACGGAACGGCGGCGGTCAGGGTCCTCACCAGCACGGACGATTCCGATTCCGGCAGTGACGGCGGCCAGAGTGCCACCACCTATGCCGTCGACCTGACGAGCCACCAGGTGACGTGGCAGAAGGACGGCTTCGCGGGCGGCGTGCTGGACGGCGGCGTCGTCATCGGCGCCCGGCTCGGCGAGGAAGCGACCTTCCAGGCGATCGACGGCTGGCACTCCCCGTCGGAGGACCTCGCCCTCACGGGCCTCGCCCTCACGGACGGCTCCCCGCGCTGGGAGCAGGGCGGCCGCACCGGCGTGGAGGTCGAGCAGGTGGGAGGCGGCTTCTTCGTCGCGGGCTCGCTGCGCGACAGCCGTACGGGCGAGCCCGTCGCCGGCTCTCCGAACGGCAGCTTCAGCCACTGCTTCCACGACCGGCGGTCCGTGGTCGTCTGCGACACCAAGGAGACCGCACGGGGCATCGACGCGCAGAGCCGCAAGGTGCTCTGGACGATCTCCGAGGACGACCCCGCGCGGAAGAAGCCCGAGGTCCACAACGCCTTCCACGGTGCCGTCTACGCCACCGCCGACGCCGACGGCGTCATCCTCGACGCCCGCACGGGCAAGGACCGCGGCCTCTACGACGGCGCGAGCACGTACGCGATCAACGAGTACGCCGCGGTGGGCATCGACATGAACGTGTACCCCGCGACCGGGTGACGTGCGGCCGCGGTCGAACTGCGGCCACGGTCGCCCGTCGAGCTGTGGCCACGGTCGAACGGCGGCCACGTCGAACTGCGGCCGACGCGCCCATCTGTCTCATTTTCGCGTCCGTATGGTGGACAGCGGCTCGCGGTCGGGCAATCCGGCACCCTAGTCTGGCCGCGCAGCTGGTTCGCCCCGTCCGCCAGGCGGGATGCGTCGTAAGAGGGAACCCGGTGGGAATCCGGGACTGCCCCGCAGCGGTGAGCGGGAACGACCGCCGTCATACGCACTGGGACCGGACAACGGTCCTGGGAAGCGACGGCCAGTAGGTGCCCTCCGGTCATGCCCGGAGAGCGTGCCCGCGAGTCCGAAGACCTGCCCGTTGCCCGCACGCGGACGATTCCGCGCGCGGACATTCCGGTGACCTCGTGGGCGGGTCGGCGTACACAGCGAGCGGCATGCGCGGAGTTCTCCCGTCACATGATCCGCGCGTTCTGTCGTTCCCTTCGCGTCCGCGTCCCGTCGTCCGGGATGTTTCTGGACACATCTCGCGAAGGAGAGTTCCGTGACAGCGAAGCCCGCGGCCGCGGCAGCACGAGCCACCGTGTACGGCTACCCCCGACAGGGTCGGAACCGCGAACTGAAGAAGGCCGTCGAGGGCTACTGGAAGGGCCGTGTCACCGCCGACGCCCTCCGGAGCACCGCCGCCGACCTGCGTCGTGCGAACTGGCGGCAGCTGGCCGACGCCGGCATCGACGAGGTGCCGACGGGTGACTTCTCGTACTACGACCACGTCCTGGACACCAGTGTCATGGTCGGCGCGGTCCCCGCGCGCCACCGCGCCGCCGTCGAGGCGGACGCGCTCGACGGGTACTTCGCGATGGCCCGCGGCACTCAGGACGTCGCACCGCTCGAGATGACCAAGTGGTTCGACACCAACTACCACTACCTGGTGCCCGAACTGGGACCCGACACCGTCTTCGGCGCCGACTCCGCCAAGCAGGTCGCCGAGCTGAGGGAAGCCCTCGCCCTGGGTCTGACCGCCCGCCCGGTCCTCGTCGGCCCCGTCACCTACCTCCTCCTCGCCAAGCCCGCCCCCGGCGTGGCCGCCGACTTCGACCCGCTGACCCTCCTCGACCGGCTGCTCCCGGTCTACGCCGAGGTCCTCGCCGACCTGCGCGCGGCGGGCGCCGAGTGGGTCCAGCTGGACGAGCCCGCCCTCGTCCAGGACCGCACCCCGGCCGACCTGAACGCCGCCGCCCGCGCCTACCGCGATCTCGGAGCGCTCTCCGACCGGCCCAGGCTGCTCGTCGCCTCCTACTTCGACCGGCTCGGCGACGCCCTCCAGGTGCTCGCCTCGGCCCCCGTGGACGGCCTCGCCCTCGACTTCACCGAGCGCGCCGCCGCCAACCTCGACGACCTCGCCGCGGTCGGCGGACTGCCCGGCAAGCGCCTGGTCGCGGGCGTCGTCAACGGCCGCAACATCTGGATCAACGACTACCAGAAGTCCCTGGCCACCCTCGCCACCCTGCTCGGTCTCGCCGACCGGGTCGACGTGGCCGCGTCCTGCTCGCTCCTGCACGTCCCGCTGGACGCGGCCGCCGAGGGCGACATCGACCCGCAGGTCCGGCGCTGGCTCGCCTTCGCGCGGCAGAAGACCGCCGAGGTCGTCACCCTCGCCAAGGGTCTGGCGAACGGCACCGACGCGATCAGCGCCGAACTGGCCGCCAACCGGGCCGACCTCGCCTCCCGCGCGAGCTCCGCCCTCACCCGCGACCCGGCCGTACGCGCCCGCACCGCCGCGATCACCGACGCTGACGGCCGCCGCTCCCAGCCGTACCCCGAGCGGGCCGCCGCCCAGCGCGCGCACCTCGGTCTGCCGCTGCTGCCGACGACCACGATCGGCTCGTTCCCGCAGACCGACGAACTCCGGGTGGCCCGCGCCGATCTGCGCGCCGGCCGCATCGACACGGCCGGCTACGAGGAGCGGATCAGGGACGAGATCCGCGAGGTCCTCTCCTTCCAGGAGCAGACCGGCGTCGACGTGCTCGTGCACGGCGAACCCGAACGCAACGACATGGTGCAGTACTTCGCCGAGCAGCTCACGGGCTACGTCGCCACGCAGCACGGCTGGGTCCAGTCGTACGGAACGCGCTACGTCCGGCCCCCGGTCCTGGCCGGGGACATCTCGCGCCCCGAACCGATGACGGTGCGCTGGACCACGTACGCGCAGGCGCAGACCAGCAAGCCGGTCAAGGGCATGCTCACCGGTCCGGTCACCATGCTCGCGTGGTCGTTCGTCCGCGACGACCAGCCGCTCGGCGACACGGCCCGCCAGGTGGCGCTGGCTCTGCGCGACGAGGTGAACGACCTGGAGGCGGCGGGCACCTCGGTCATCCAGGTCGACGAGCCCGCGCTCCGGGAGACCCTCCCGCTGCGCGCCGCGGACCACGCCGCCTACCTCGACTGGGCGACGGAGTCCTTCCGGCTCTCCACCAGCGGCGTCCGGCCCGACACCCAGATCCACACGCACATGTGCTACGCCGAGTTCGGCGACATCGTCCAGGCCATCGACGACCTCGACGCCGACGTCATCAGCCTGGAAGCCGCCCGTTCCCACATGCAGGTCGCCGGTGAACTCGCCGAGCACGGCTACCCGCGCGAGGCCGGTCCGGGTGTCTGGGACATCCACTCCCCCCGCGTCCCCAGCACGCAGGAGGCCGCCGCGCTGCTGCGCAAGGGCCTGGAGGCCATCCCCGCCGAGCGGCTCTGGGTCAACCCCGACTGCGGCCTCAAGACCCGCGGCTGGACCGAGACCCGGGCCTCCCTGGAGAACCTCGTCTCCGCCGCGCGCGAGGTCAGGGCGGGACTGACCGCCGACAACGGCTGACGCCCGCGGGCCCGGGCCGGACGCCTCGCCGTCCGGCCCGGGCGACCACGACCGGACAGCGGCATGGCCCGTTCCGGACACCTACCGCCACCATCTGATCTGCCAGGGGGAGAACTCGGGGTGAATCCGTTTCAGGCCCGTACGGGAGGACCACGGCCGTACGTCGACGAGGGCGTGGGCATCGTCGCCGGACTGCCCCACTGGGATCGGTGCGCGGTCATGGGGGTGGTGAACGTGACCCCCGACTCCTTCTCCGACGGCGGCCGCTGGTTCGATCCGACAGCGGCGGTGAAGCACGGTCTGGATCTCGTCGCGGAGGGCGCCGACCTGGTCGACGTCGGTGGCGAGTCGACCCGGCCCGGCGCCTCCCGGGTCGACGAGGACGAGGAACTGCGGCGCGTCATACCCGTCGTGCGCGCGCTCACGGCCGAAGGGGCGCTCGTGTCCGTCGACACCATGCGCGCATCGGTCGCCGCACGGGCGATCGACGCCGACGCGGTCCTCGTCAACGACGTCAGCGGGGGTCTGGCAGACCCCGGAATGGTCCCCGCCGTCGCGGCCGGCGGCGTCCCCTTCGTCGTCATGCACTGGCGCGGCTTCAGCCACGACATGAACCGACGAGCGGTGTACGGGGACGTGGTGCGCGAGGTCGTCGGGGAGATCGCCGCCCGGGTGGAGGCCGTGGTGGCCGCGGGCGTTCCCCGGGAGCGGCTCGTGGTGGACCCGGGGCTGGGATTCGCCAAGCGGCCGGAGCACGATCTCCGGCTGGTCGCCGGACTGGCCGAGCTGCGCGCGCTGGGCCGCCCCGTCCTGGTCGGCGGCTCGCGCAAGAGGTTCCTGGGCCACGTCCTGGCCGACGCGGACGGCACACCCCCCGACGCCACCGGCCGGGACGCCGCGACGGCCGCCCTCTCCGCGATCGTCGCCCACCGGGGCGCGTGGGCCGTCCGGGTCCATGACGTGCGCGCCACGGCGGACGCGGTCAGGGTCGCGCACGCCCTCGCGTCCGCTTCCTGACGGGCGGCCACGTCCGCCCGGGGGGCCGCTTCCTCTCCGCGCCGCGAGGAAGCTGAAGCCCCGCACCCTGGACGACGTCCTTGACTGCCTGGTCACGGTCGGCGGGCTCCTGGGCGTACGGGAGCGGGCCGAGCGGCGGCGCGAGGAGCTGCGCGACCGGCTGACCACGGTACGCGGGCTCACGGCGGGCCGCGCCCGGCCCCCGGATGGTGGCCGTCGAGTGGCTCGATCCGCTGTGGCCCGCGGGGCACCGGGTGCCCGAACAGATCACCTGCGCCGGCGGCGAACCGCTCCTCGCCGCTCCCGGTGAGCACACGAAGCCGATGTCGTGGGAGGCCGTCCGGGCCGCCCGCCCCGACGTCCTCCTGGTCCTGCCGTGCGGCTTCCCGCCCGAACGGACCGTGCGCGAGCGCGAGGTGCTCACCTCCCTCCCCGGTTGGGACGAGCTGCCGGCGGTACGGTCGGGCGCGGTGTGGGTGCTGGACGGGCCCTCGTACTTCAACCGGCCGTGCCCCCGGGTGGTGCGCGGCGCGGAGGTTCTGGCGCACGTCCTCCACGGGGTCGAGGCCGGAGAACCCGTGTCGACGGCCGAGGCCTTCCTGTTGCGCTGATCGTCGGGTCGGGCCGAAGGGTGGGCGACGGGTACGGGTACGGGACGAAAGCTCCGGGGACCAAGATCGGCCTGTGGTAGTTTGCCCGGGCCAGTCGCACCTCTGTACGTATCCATACGGTATGTGCACGGGTCAGGGAATCCGGTGGGAATCCGGAGCTGACGCGCAGCGGTGAGGGTGACGGGCGGAGCAACGACCACTGGGCCTCAAAGGGCCTGGGAAGGCGCGCCGTCCGGACGACCCCGAGTCCGAAGACCTGCTGGCAGCCCGGACGGCGACTGCCGACGTCCGGGACGCACCGTACGACAGGCTCCGCGCATGAGCCGTGACGCAGAGGACTCCTCACCGTGCCCTTCGCACATCCCGTCCGTTCCGCCGTGCTGCTCGTGGCCGGTTCCCTTCTCCTGGCCGGCTGCGGCGACGGCGGCCCGGCGGCCCCACCCGCGGCCAAGGGGTCCGGACCGGGCTTCCCGGTCGCCCTCGACAACTGCGGGCAGCGCGTCGAGGTCGACCACGCACCCCGCAGGGCCGTCGCCCTCGACCAGGGATCCGCCGAGATCCTGCTCTCGCTCGGGCTGGCGGACCGGATGGTGGGCACCGCCACCTGGACGGATCCGGTCCTGAAGGGACTCGAGAAGGCCAACGCGAAGGTCCCGCGGCTCGCGGACCGCTACCCGTCCTTCGAGAAGGTCCTCGACACCGAGCCCGACTTCGTCACCGCCTCCTTCCTGTACACCCTGGGCAAGGGCGGCGTGGCCCCACGGGAGCAGTTCGCCAAGCTCGGCGTCCCGGCCTACCTCTCCCCCACGGACTGCGTCGGCAAGGACAACAGCGGCGACGGCGACGGCGTACGGACCCGGCCGCTGACCATGGACACGGTGTACGGCGAGATCCGCGACCTGGCGAGGGTCTTCGACGTCCCGGAGAAGGGCGAGAAGCTCGTCGGAGAGCTCCGCGCCCGGGTGGAGAAGGCCAAGGCCGGCGCCGACTTCGGCGACGCGTCCGTCCTCTACTGGTTCTCCGACTCCCAGGGGCCGTACATGGCCGGCTGCTGCGGCGCGCCCGGCATCGTCAGCGGGACGCTCGGCGTGAAGAACGTCTTCGACGACACCAAGGAGGAGTGGCCGCAGATCAACTGGGAGACCGTCGCCGACCGCGACCCCGACGTGCTCGTGATCGCCGATCTGACCCGCAAGGCCCAGTCGGCCGAGAGCGCCGCGAAGAAGATCGAGTTCCTGGAATCCCATCCGGTCACCCGGAACATGACGGCCGTGCGGAAGCAGCGCTACGTGATCCTCAGCGGCCAGGCCATGAACCCCACGATCCGCACCGTCGAGGGCATCGAGAAGGTGGCCGCCGCCCTGCGGACGTACGGACTCGCGAAGTGACGCGGTCGGGTAAGGAAAGCGGGACGGCGGAGAGCACGAGCGGGACGGGTGGGACGAGCGGGGCGAGTGGGGCGGGCAGGACGAGTGGGCCTCTCCCCGGGCGGCACCTCCCCACCCCCTCCCGGATCCTCTCCCCCGTCGCCGGAGCAGCCGGTGTCCTCCTCCTCTGCGCCTCGATCGCCCTCGCGCTCACCCTCGGCCCGGCCGACATCCGCGTCGCGGACGCCTGGGCGGTGGTCGCCTCCCACCTCGGGGGAAGCCCGTCCGGCCTGAGCGCGATCCGGGACGGCATCGTCTGGGATCTGCGGCTGCCCCGTACCCTCCTCGCGGCCGTGTGCGGAGCCGGACTCGCCGTCTGCGGCGCGGTGATGCAGTCACTGCTGCGCAATCCGCTCGCCGACCCCTTCGTCCTCGGCGTCTCCTCCGGCGCCTCGACCGGGGCGGTCGCGGTCGTCGTCCTCGGAGCGGGCGGGGGCCTCGTGTCCCTCACCGGAGGCGCCTTTCTGGGCGCGCTCTGCTCCTTCGCCCTGGTCCTGCTGCTGAGCCACACGCTGGGCGGGTCGACCGACAAGGTCGTCCTGGCCGGAGTGGCGGCGATGCAGCTGTTCTCCGCGCTGACCTCGTTCGTCGTGATGACCGCCGCCGACGCCGAGACCACCCGGGGCGTCCTCTTCTGGCTGCTCGGCTCGCTCAGCGGCGCGGGCTGGTCGGACGTCGGCTGGTGCGCGGCCGTCCTCGCCGTCGCACTGCTGGTCTGCGGCGGACACGCCCGCACCCTCGACGCCTTCGCGTTCGGCGAGGAGGCGGCGGCGACGCTCGGCGTGGCCGTGGGCCGGACGCGGCTGGTCCTCCTCACGGTCACCGCCCTGCTCACGGCCGTCCTGGTCTCCTCGGCGGGCGCGATCGGCTTCGTCGGCCTGGTCCTGCCGCACGCGGTCCGCGCGCTCGCCGGCCCCGGCCACGCCCGGCTGCTGCCCCTTTCCGCGCTGGCCGGGGCGATCTTCCTCGTGTGGGCCGACACGCTCGCCCGTACCGTCCTCGACCCGCAGGAGGTTCCGGTCGGGGTGGTGACGTCGCTGATCGGCGTCCCCGCGTTCGTCCTCGTCCTGTACCGCACCAGGAGCACGCGATGACCGACATCTCGACCGGCGTCTCGACCGACGCATCGGCCGACGTCACGGGGCTCCGGGCCGACGGCGTGTCCCGTACGGCCGGCGGGGCGCTCGTCCTGGACGACGTGACGCTCGCACCGCGCCCCGGCACACTCACCGGACTTCTGGGCCCGAACGGTTCGGGGAAATCGACCCTGCTGCGTGTCCTGGCCGGAGTCCTCGCGCCGGACAGCGGAGTGGTGACGCTGGACGGCGACCGGCTGAGCACGGTCCCCCGCCGCACGGTCGCCGGACGGGTCGCCGTCGTCGAGCAGCACGCGGACACCCAGGTGGACCTGACGGTGGCCGACGCGGTACGGCTCGGCCGCGTCCCGCACCGCCGGGCCTGGTCCCCGTCGACGGCGGCGGACGAGGAGGCGGTACGGTCCGCGCTCGCCCGCACCGGGCTGACCGACCTCGCCGCACGCTCGTGGCGCACGTTGTCCGGCGGGGAGCGTCAGCGCGTCCAGATCGCCCGCGCCCTCGCCCAGGAACCGCGCGAGCTGCTGCTGGACGAGCCGACGAACCACCTCGACATCCAGCATCAACTGGACCTCATGGCCTTGGTCGCGGGGTTGCGCCTCACCTGTGTCATTGCCCTGCACGACCTCAACCTGGCGGCCATGTTCTGCGACCACGTGGTGGTGCTGCACGAGGGCAGGACGATGGCGGCCGGCCCCGTGGAAGAGGTCCTCACGGAGCGGCTGATCGCCGATGTCTACCGCGTCCGCGCCTCCGTGACCCGAGAAGGCCCGGACGGCCGCCCCCACATCCGCTTCCTCGGCCCGGCACAGGCACCGGCACCGGCACCGGCACCCGGCGGCTGAACGGACCCGCCAGAGGTCTAGCCGCGCGCCGTGGCCTGTGTCGAGCTGACGCACAGCTCGAACAGAGCCCAGTGGGCCTGAGCCTCGTGCAGGTATCGGTTGCCCGACAGCACGTCGCCGGCGGCGAAGGCCTGCGCCGCACGGGAGGCGTAGAACGAGGCGGCTCGCGCGTACTGCAGGCAGCGATCGTCGCGTTCGAGCTCTGACGGCAGTCCGCCCGGGCGGGCCGGCAGGCCCCTCTCCGTGGCGAGCTCCTGGAGTTCGTTCAGGCGGCCCGGCAGATCGGTGAGTGCCAGAGGGGAGTCAGTGACGTCGTCGCCCGGGGTCGCCCCGGCGACCGTCGGGTCCCGAGCCTCGACGGTGGAGCACAGGAGCGCCAACCGTCGAAAGCCGTCACCGACCGATATGTAGAAGTCCCCTGCCTTGTCATCGCCCGCCGTGTAGGCCACTTGCGCCTGCTCGTAGAAGGCCTGGGCGGCTTCCCAGTACGCCGTGCAGTCGACGGCGATGTCCGCCGTCTCCGGCTGTGGCGCATCGGGTGGCCGCTGCAGCAGCGCGGCGGCCCTTGCTGCCCGCGCGGTGCTCTCACCTGAGGACTCTCGGCCGGTCGTCATCGCTGCTTCTTCAGTGGTCGTAGTAGGAGTTGAAACCGGGTATCGCGAGAAACGGGAACACCTCGGTGGTGTCCACTTGCGCCGCGAACTTCTCCACGAAGTTGGTGCTTCGGTGGGTGTAGGTGAACACGGTGGTGATCACGGTTCGCACACTTGAGAGTGGCGAGGGAAAGGCTTCCACATTCGTCAGCGAAGAGTTTCGGGCATGTTGTCTGGCCGTCTCCGCGTAAATCTCCGGGTAGCGCATGGTCAGGTAGTTGAGGGCGCGGTGCTCGTCAGAGTTTCCGGCATTGTCCGCCAGCTGGGTGACCCTGGCGAACAGCTCACCCGCAATCTCCTGGAACGCGCCCGCGTCGACTCCGTCGGGAGAAGGGATCTGAGCGATGAAGGACTCCGTGTCGAAGGAGTAGATCTGGTCGAAGACGACCATGGGGACGACGAGACCGCCGCACTTCTCGGACGGCGCCAAGGGGCCGAGTGTGCCGATCGCCACGTCGGTGTCCGACCGGGAGGGTGAAGGACGAAGGGCCCCCAGGAGCAGATCGAGGTCCGTCTCGTCATGGGGGACGAGCAGATAGGTGTCCATGCCCTCTATCGTGAGCACCCAGCAGATCCTGCGGGCGAGGTAGCGGTTCGCCGGATCCGACAGCACGCTCTGGGCGGCCTGACTGTTGGTCAGGCTCGCGGTCTCCGCGCGGCCGGTGGCCTGGGAGAACTCCTTCTCGATGCTCAGGCTGGGAAAGCGCGCGTCGATCCGCCCGATCGCGTACACGAACTGCCGGGCCCTCTCCGGCGGTGCCGCCGTGTCGAGCGGCACATGCGGGGCTGACACCTCGGTCGGCTCGGCGGTCGTCATGCTGAGCGGACTGTCCTCCGCCGCCGCAGGTGTGACCGTCGGCTCGTGGGAAGCGGCGCCTGTGTCGAGGTCCATCAGTTCTCCCATAGGGGTGATGAGGGGGGATTGACTAGCGAGACGTGAAGCGCACCCAGCGATTGAGAGCGGCCGCCCTTTCGCGGCAGCTGCCACAAGGTGTGATCCCTGCCGACGCCGTCGCCCTCTTGATGGCGTCGCCGAGGCCGACGTCCTCCTCGATGACGAAGCCCGGTAGGCGCACCCGGAAGCGGGGGCCCCGCGCCTCGGCATCGGATGTCGAGGGAGAGGCCTGAGGCTCGCGCCCTGCCGGCTTCGGCGATCCGTCTGCGTTCATGGCAACGGCTCCGGAACTGTCGACGACGCGGCCCGGACAAGGGTGACCGCGTTCAGCAACGGCGGGACGATCCGCCGTCTGGCGGACGGGGGACCTGACAATGCCCGCAGGAGGAGGGCGGCCGGCGCCGCGGGGGCGGCCGACCACGCCAGAGCCAGCGCGCCGGTCACGAGCACGGTCGACAGGCTGGTACCGCTCAGCCGCAGCACGCCGCCCCCCGGCGCGAGTGTCTCCACCGCCACTCCCGGGGCACGTACTCCACGGCGCCCGGCGGAGGCGCACAAGTTGCCGTTCGGGAGCGGCCTCCCTGCTCCGTCGCATGAGGTGACCGGAACGACGTGGGGGTGGGAGACGAGGGACGAGCCACTGACCCGGCCCTGGTTCCCAGCCGCCACGACCACGATGACTCCCCGCTGCGCGGCGAGGTCGAGGGCGTGCCCGAGGACCTCGACGGGGAAGCCACCATGCTCGAATCCGGCACTGATGTTGATGATCCGCGCGCCTGCCGCCACGCACTCCTCGACGCCGTCAGCCAGGTCACGCGGTCGGGAGGTGGCCGGTCCGTACTGCTCGAAGATCGGTCGGACGAAGACCCGGCAGTCAGGGCAGATACCCGGCGCGTCGCCGTTCCTCCTGGCAGCGAGGACCCCGGCCACCGCCGTCCCGTGCCTGGCTGACCGGCTGTCGGGCGGTGGTGACTGCGGAGGCGCCAGGGCTCCCTCGGCGAAGCCTGGATGACGGGCGTCGACGGGGCCGTCCAGAAGCCCGATGATGACGGAGGGGTCTCCCGCGGAGGAGGACATGACCCGGTCCAGGCCCGTTGTGCGTGACCAGCTGGATCCGACCACGGAAAATCACCTCCGGCTGGTTCGGAGCCGTCGACCCGTGGATATCCGGCCTACCCGCTCACGTGGCACGGCGGATGCGGGGAGTGGAGGCACTGCGCAGTGATCTGAGCGCAATGGCAGTAGCAGTTCGCGGCGTCCGGAGAGGAGGCGCAGAAGCCGGCGCACATCTGCCCGATCGAGGCGCAGTCCTCGTAATGCCCTCCCATGGGGATGATGTCCCGCCCGCTGGAAATCCCCTGATGGTGGACGGGATACGTGTGAGAGCCTCGATAAGAAGAGAATTCGGCGGTCAGCAGAGGAAACACGAGTTCCACCTCGCTCGCAGCATCCGGGGAACCGGGTCGGCGTGAGCCGTGCGCAACCGAGGTCGGGGAGGCCGTGCCCTCGGTTGTCAGTCCATACATGTCAAGCCTAAGGGGACCAGGGCTCGCTGTCATTCTTTCGGTTGTTGAACCGGCGTCCGGATGACTGCCGTTGCGGGGCCCCGGATATCGGCTTCGTACGGGAACCGCATGTCCACGAAGGCGCGGTCCGAACTCCGCGTCGAGGTGCCCGCCGACTGGCCCTTCGCCCAGCGGTGGCTGGACGGCCGTTCGTACCGGCACCGGAACCCATCGCCGTAGGGCCGTCGTAGTGCCGGGCGCGGCCGGGCAGGCAACTGGGCAGGGGCCCCGCGCTACGGCCGGACGGCTCGACGGCCGACCCGCCGGGATCCGGCGCGTCCTCCGGTGATGAGATGCGGACGCTGTCCCCTCCGGGCAGAGTGGGAGGGACCTGTCCGTACCGAGGTGGTCTCCTGTGGTCCCGCGGGCTGGAGACCGGGACGAAGTGAAGCGAGGATTGTCGTGACGTCGGAGTGATCGATGTTCCGCAGACGGCCGGCCGACAACAGCGAGGACCTTCTGGTCCGGCTCGGGTCGCTGACCGCCAGGGCGCGGGACCTGGCCGAGACGCAGCGTTCTCGTGTCGAGCTCGCCGTGGCCCTGCAGCGCGGCATGCTGCCCTCCGACCTGCCCAGCTTTCCGGGCGCCCGGCTGGCCGTCCGCTATGAGCCCGCCAACCACGGGCTCAACGTCGGCGGTGACTGGTACGACGCCTTCTCCCTGCCCGGCGGGCGGATCGGCATGTCGATCGGTGACGTGCAGGGACACAACATCGAAGCCGCCGCCTTCATGGGACAGGTCCGCGTGGCACTGCGCGCGCTGGCCTCCGTCTCCGCGGACCCGGGAGAGCTGCTCGGTCGCACCAACGACCTGCTCGTCTCTCTGGGCGCCGACCTCTTCGCCACCTGCACCTTCCTGCGGCTCGACCCCGCTGCCGGCACCCTGGAGTGCGCCCGTGCGGGGCACATCCCGCACATCTGGGCCACCGCCGACGGCCGCTCCGGCATCGACGACAGCGAGGGCGGGCCTCCGCTCGGTGTGCTGCGCGGCGTCGACTACCCGGCCACGCGCCGCCGGCTCACCGCCGACGGCGTCTTCGTCCTCCTGACCGACGGGGTGGTGGAGGGGCCCTCGCTCCACGTCGACGAGGGTCTGGACCGGGTGACGAGGCTCGCCGGGATCTCCGCCGCCGCCGGGCTGGACGTCGACGGGCTCGCCACCGCCGTCATGAAGCTGGCGGCCACGGTGGGGCACGAGGACGACGCGGCCGTCCTGGTCGTCGGCCACGACGGCGGTCCGGCCCGGCCGGCGGCCACGGAGTGAGGGGAGGCGACTCGCCTCGGGCTCGGGTCGGCGCTCGGGCCTGGGGCGGTCCTCGGGCCCAGGTCGGTCCTCGGACCCGGGTCGATCCTCGGATCCAGGTCGTTCCTCGGACCCGGGTCGATCCTCGGACCCTGGTCAGTCCTCGGACCGTCTAGGGCCCGTGACGGACGGCGGCGCCCGACACGCAGGGGCCTTGCCCGGTCGTGGCGGCCCGGCCGGTGTCTGATGGCTGACGTGTTGGATATTCGGCAGTTCCGGTCCTCTACGCAGGCGGCTCTGATGTCGCTGGCCGTCGCGGTGTGCTACTACGCGGCCGGACGACTCGGCCTGTTGGGACGCCTCGTCGTGGAAGGCGTGGTGGTCACCCCCATCTGGCCTCCCACCGGCGTCGCCGTCGCCGCCCTGCTGCTGCTCGGCGTGCGGGTCTGGCCCGGGATCGCCCTCGGCTCCTTCCTCGTCATCGCCTCCCTCACCACTCCCGGGCCCACCACCGTGGTCACCGTGGTCAGCAACACCGTCGCGCCGCTCTGCGCCTTCCTGCTGCTGAGCCGGGCCGGCTTCCGGCTCGACATGGCGCGCCTGCGGGACGGACTCGCCCTGGTCTTCCTCGGCGGGTTCGGCGCGATGCTGATCAGCGCGACCGCGGGGGTCGGGCTGCAGGTGGCGAAGAGCTCCCTGGACGAAAGCGAGTTCTGGCCCGTCTGGCTGGCCTGGTGGGTGGGCGACACGATGGGGGTGCTGCTCGTCGCGCCGCTCCTGCTCGTCCTCGCGGGGCCGGCCGGACGGTTCCGGGCACGGCGCTGGAGGGAGGCGGCCTTTCTGGGGCTGGCGACCCTGATCCTCATGCCCATGGCCGTGCTCAGCCCGATGAGCATGCTCTTCCTCGTCTTCCCCCTGCTGATCTGGGCAGCGCTCCGCTTCCAGCTCGTCGGGAGCATGCTGTGCGCGCTCTTCGCCTCCGTGCTCGCCACCTTCGAGGCGAACTCCGGACGGGGCGCGTTCCTCCACCTCTCGGACGTCGAGATCATGGCCAAGCTCCAGGCGTTCAACGGTTCCGCGGCCCTGACCGCCCTGCTGCTCGCCGCCGTCATCACCGAGCAGCGTGCGACCCGCCGCTCGGTGCGCCGCGCCTGCCAGGAACTGGCGGAGGTCCTGGAGCACCTCGCGGCGGGCGAGCCCTCACCGGAGCCACCCGGCCCCGCCGAGAGCCGGGCAGCCCCACCCGGCGGGCACCGGAGTCCGTGACCCCCGCGCCGGAGCCGGCGCAGGGATCAGCAGCCGTACGACAACTGCGAGGCATGGGAACCAAAGGGGCCGGCGCGACACGTCGAGCTGAGCCGTGACCTGAAGCTGACGAACCTCCCGGGCGGCAACTGCAGTGCAGGCTCGATAGCCTGGGCGGCATGAGTGACGGCATCGCGTGGATCGGCGCACACCACCACACTCCTGCAACTGCCCAGCCGGGGATGCTCGGTGGCATCTCGCTGACCCTGGCGAGAGGTGTGGCGACCGACGAGTTCCTCATCAATCTGGGGGCCGACCTCGACGAGTTGAGCGCGCGTACCCCGTGCCGGGAGCTTCGCGTGACGGATGGGGGGTCCGGCCGTTCCTCCTCTCGAGCCAACCGCGCCATGTACGGCGTCTGCGGTGAGTGGACGTACGTGGTGGAGGACTGGGGCATGGCCACGTGGGCGACCGGCTACCAGGGCAAGGTCGAGTCGATGCTGCCCTGCAAGGGCGAGGAGATTCTCTGCCTGACCGCCAACCGCTTCAGCCCTCCGGCCTTGGTCATCCATGCCCCCGGGGAGTGGGCGTTCCGGGCCGACTTCGGCACCGACACCGGGCAGGGCTCGGACCTGGACGCCGCCCTCAGCGCCGCGGGCGCGGTGTTCCCGTCGATGCCGGAGGCCGGCGAGGCCGAGGTGGTCGAGTACTTCGAGGAGCATGGTGAACGTCTGCCGGAGCTGGTGTTCGCCGCTGTCGGCGCCTACACGGGCGTGACCATCGACGAGGATGCCGTGCGGGCCGGTGACCTGCCCGGTGTCCTGCTTCTTCCGGCCTGATCGTCGGGCATCGTCGGGCATCGTCGGGCATCAAGGGAAGCGGCCCCCGCCCTGTTGTCAGGGTGGGGGCCGTTGTCGTTTGCGCCGGTGTCGTTACGCCGCGGTCAGCTTGCAGATGACCGGTTGGCCGCCGCCGGTGCCGTAGGCGCAGGTGCCGCCGTCATTCATCCGGGTGTCCAGCCAGTACGCGTCCTTGTCCATGATCCTCATGTCCCGCATGAAGGTCGCGAAGTGGTTGCCCATCGATTCCTGGTTGTGCATGCCGGAGATGGCCGACCGGCCGCACACCTCGGTGAAGGTGGGGTCGGTGCCGTTCAGGGAGAACAGGTGGACCAGGGTGCCGTGCTTCTTGGCGTAGGTGCCGATGCACGCCGCGCCCGTCGGAGTGGTCCCGCCCGGGAGCAGCGCGGGGTTCATGCCGCCTTCCGCGGACGACATGCCACCGCTGTTGTACGAGGAGGCGAAGGCGAACTCGTCGCAGTTCAGTGCGTCGGCCGCGTCCACCAGTGCGGAGGCGTCCCCGTTCGTCGCGGCCCACCCGGTGGGGCAGATCCGGTTGCGGCTGCGGGAGTTCTGCGCGCTGTCGCCCATGTAGTACAGGGGCTTCCGGTCGGCCATGGATCCCGGATGGTGGGGGGTGGTCTTCTGGATCAGCCACGCGTGGGCCGCAGCCTGAGGGAAGGCCTTGGCGTTGAGGAGGTACGTGGGTGCGTGGTTGACGAAGACGCAGCCCGTGCCCGGTCCGGCGTTGGTGGTGTCGCATCGGATCCGGTCGAGGTCCTCCGTACCGCCGTCGTAGTCCAGGGACCACTGGTATCCGGTCATGAACGGGCGGATCTTGCCGTCCGAGGGCAGGATGTTCGCGTCGATCTTCACATCCGGCTTGTACAGGTACGCGTTCCCGGCGGCCGTGGCGTCCCAGGTGTACGAGGTGGTCAGCGACGCGGAGTGCATCTCGCCCGGTACCCACCACGTCTTGCCCTGCCACGCGCTGTGGTCGGGCTCGTGCGGCGTGCACGACCCCTGGCACAGGTGGTTCACACCCACGAAGTTGATCTCACGGAACGCGGTGGGGATCTGCTGCGCGGGCTCGATCGTCAGGTGCTCGGTGAAGCTGTTCTGTCCGTCGAGCTCGAGCATCCGCAGGAACATGAAGCGAGCGGTGGCCTGGATCACGCCGTCCATGCGGATGTAGACCGGGACCGACCTGACATCGCACTCGGTGAACCGGGTGGCGAGGATGTTCTCGAAGTCGGTGTTGCACCACTCCACCCCGGCCGCGGCGCCTGCGGTCCTGGCGCCACTCCTGGGCGACGAGCCCTTGGCCGCGGGCGTCGACGTGCCGAAGCACACCTGCCGCCCGTCCGCGTCCGCCTCGCCTCACTGCTCCACCGCCGGCCTCGACCGCGCGGACAGCGGCGTACCGGCCGAGTCCTTCGGCTTGGTCTGGTAGTAGTTCGGCGGCGTGTTCAGCGACGTCGGGTCGGGCGCGCTGTAGTCGGGTGTCGGCAGCGTCAGATCGACCGGCAGCTCGACACGGAACTTCGCCCACGGCGACCACGAGGTCTCGTACAGGGAACCGTCGAACGCCGAGGTGTGGAACACGTAGTTCGTGTTCAGCGCCAACTTGCCCACCGGCACGTCCACCGTGACCGTCGTCCCCGTCGCCACGTAGGGGGAGACGATGACGCCGTACTCGTTGTCGGCGATGGGCACCTTCTTCAGCGGCTTGCCCGCCGCGTCCGCGGTCCACACCTCGAACGTGAGCGTCGACTTGTCCCCGTCGGCGTCCGTCACCTTGTTCTTGAGCTGGACCTTGTGAGAGGTCACCCGCTGAAACCCGCCGGGCGCGGCGTTCCGCGACAACGGGGCAGCCGTCGGGCTCGTCCCCGAGACCGGCCTTGCCCCCGCGGCAGCCACGCGGGAGAGGTTCTCCGGCCCGGCAGCGGGCCGGGTCGAGGGGGCGGCGTTCGGGTCGGGCCGAGCGGCCGGAGCCGTCCCTGCCGCACCGGCCACCCCGCCGGCACTGAACAGCACCATGGCCGCCGTACCGACGGCTATCCGTGAGAGTGCGTGCTTCCTTCTGGTCCCTAACTTTCCAAACAACACATGTCCCTTCGGCCCCGCCCCTCGAAATCCGGGACAGGACGTTTCTGGTCTGTGTCGCGCCACCCCCTTCCTACGCGGCTCGCCGATCGCCGTGCAACGCACCCAATGCAGGGTGAACCACCCTCTATTCGGAGGTAGCGAAAGTGATCTGACGCACGGTTGTACGAGCTGCCGTGGGGACCTTGTAAAGGTGCCCACACATCCGTCGGCTGCCGTGGCGTCCACCTCCCGGGGCAGCGGCACGTGGCGGTGGCCGACCGGCTACGGGCGTTCGTCACGGGCTACGGAGACGGCTACGGAAGCGGTTTCGGAGGCGGCTACCGAAACGGTTACGGAGGCGGCTACGGAGAGGCAGCGGTCGGGTTCTCGGAGTCCTCTCCCCGCTGGGAGCGCTTTGCCCTGAGGACGCGGAGACGCCGACGGGTGACCGGGGCGGTCCGTTCCGTGACCGGGCCGCCCGCTCGCCCGCCGTTCGGGCCGGTGCTAGACATGGACTATGGCCGGATTCCTCGGCCGCCTGCGCTCCGCGTTGAGCGTCCGCACCGTCGCCCGCCAGGTCTTCTCCCTACATGCGGCGATCGTGGTGCTCCTCGTCGTGGCCGCCGTGGTCGCCCTCGTCCTGCAGTCTCGGGCGGACAGCGAGCGGGAAGCGCGCAACCGGTCCCTCGCCGTGGCCGAGACCTTCGCCAACGCGCCGGGAATCGAGGAGGCCCTCGCCGGTCCCGACCCGACCGCCGTGCTCCAGCCGCGCGCCGAGGAAGCGCGAAAGGCGTCGGGCGTCGACTTCCTCGTGGCGATGACCACGGACGGGATCCGCCTCACCCACCCCGATCCGGCATAGATCGGAAAGCCGTACATCGGCACGATCGGCCCCGCCGCGGCGGGCGGGACCGTCAGGGAGACCGTGACCGGCACCCTCGGCCCGTCCACCCGCGCCGTCGTCCCCGTGACCGACGCCGAGGGCAAGGTCATCGCGCTGGTCTCCGCAGGGGTCACGCTCGACGCCGTGAGCGGAGTCGTCGACCATCAGCTGCCGCTGCTGTTCGGCGCCGCGGCGGCCGCGCTGGCGGTCGCCACCTTCGGTACCGCTCTGGTCGGCAGGCGACTGCGCCGCCAGACCCGCGGCCTGGGTCCCGCCGAGATGACCCGCATGTACGAGCACCACGACGCGGTGCTGCACGCCGTGCGCGAGGGCGTTCTGATCCTCGACGGCGACGGTCGGCTGCTCCTGGCCAACGACGAGGCACGCAGGCTGCTCGGCCTGAGCCCGGACGCGGAGGGCCGGCTCGTCCGCGAACTGAGCCTCGCCCCGGACATAGCCGGGCTGTTGGCGTTCGGGCGTACGGCCACCGACGAGGTGCACCTGACCGGCGACCGGCTGCTCGCCGTCAACCAGCGGCCGACCGACCCCGGAGGCGGACCGTCCGGCTGTGTCGCGACGCTGCGGGACACCACCGAGCTGCAGACCGTCACCGGCAGGGCCGATGTGGCGCAGGAACGCCTGAAGCTGCTGTTCGACGCCGGACTGGAGATCGGCACCAGCCTCGACGTCGAGCGGACCTCCCAGGAGCTGGCGGACTTCGCCGTACCCCGGTTCGCCGACTTCGTCGCCGTCGACCTGGCCGACCCCGTGCTGCGGGGCGAGGAGCCGTCGGGGAGCGGTGCGGCGATGCGCCGTGTCGCGTTCCGGGGCGTCCGGGACGACACACCGCTCCACCCTCCCGGCAAACTGATCCGCTTCGTCCCGTCCACCCCGCAGGGCCTCGGTTTCGGCTCGGGTGAGACGGTCCTGGAGGCGGACATGACGGCCTTCGCCGGCTGGCAGGCCCAAGACCCCGAACGGGCCCGGAGACTGGTCGAGGCCGGCGTCCATTCGATGATCGCGGCTCCGCTGCGCGCCCGCGGCGTCATCCTGGGTGTCGTCACGTTCTGGCGGTCGCGCACCGAGCCGTTCGAGCACGACGACGCGACACTCGCCGAGCAGCTGGGCGCCCGTGCGGCGGTCACCATCGACAACGCCCGCCGTTTCACGCGCGAGCACACCCTGGCGGTCGCCCTGCAGCGCAGCCTGCTCCCCCGCGCGCTGCCGGAGCAGAACGCGCTCGACGTGGCCCACCGCTACCTGCCCGCGCACGCGGGCAGCGGCGGTGTCGGCGGGGACTGGTTCGACGTCATCCCGCTCCCCGGCGCCCGCGTCGCCCTCGTCGTGGGCGACGTCGTCGGGCACGGGCTGCACGCCGCCGCCACCATGGGCCGGCTTCGCACAGCGGTCCACAACTTCTCCTCCCTGGACCTGGCACCCGACGAACTCCTGTGGCACCTCGACGAACTGGTCACCCGGATCGACCAGGACGAGAGCGGCGACGGTCCTCCGGTCACGGGCGCCACCTGTCTGTACGCGCTCTACGACCCGGGCACCCAGGTGTGCGCGATGGCCCGCGCCGGGCACTTCGAACCCGTCGTCGTGCGCCCCGACGGCAGCGCGGCGTTCGCCGCCGTACCGGGCGGCCCGCCCCTCGGGCTCTCCGGGCTCCCGTTCGAGACCGCTGAGATTCGGCTCCCCGAGGGCAGCGGCCTCGTTCTCTACACCGACGGTCTCGTGGAGGACCGCACCCGCGACATCGACGAGGGGCTGGAACTGCTGCGGCGTACCCTGGCCCGTCCCGGCCGCACGCCCGAGCAGACCTGCAGCGCGGTTCTGGACGCGATGCTGCCCGAGCAGCCCTCGGACGACATCGCGCTGGTGGTCGCCCGCACGCGTGCGCTCGGCAGCACCCGTACCGCGGCCTGGGACGTCGCACCCGATCCGTCGGCCGTCGGCCAGGTGCGAGCCGCCGTCGCCCGCACGATGGCCGAGTGGGGTCTGGAGGAGGAGTCGTTCACCACCGAGCTGATCCTCAGCGAGCTCGTCACCAACGCCATCCGCTACGCCGCCGAACCCGTCCGCGTACGGCTGATCCGTGATCGCGCCCTGATCTGCGAGGTCTCGGACGGCAGCAGCACCGCTCCGCACCTGCGGCGCGCGGCGACCACCGACGAGGGCGGACGGGGCCTGTTCCTGGTGGCCCAGTTCGCCGACCGCTGGGGCACCCGCTACACGGCGGAGGGCAAGGTCATCTGGACCGAACAGCCGCTTCCCGCCATCGCGTCGGACGGCGGGCGGTGACGACCGGTGGCGCCTAAAGGCGGTGGGACTTACGGCCGGAGCGGCCTACGCCCGGTGGCGCCTACGGCCGGTGGCGCCCACGGCCGGTGGCGCCTGAGCCCGGTGGTGCCTACGCCCGGTGGCACCTACGGCTGGTGGTGGCTACGCCGGGTGGCGCCCACGACCGGTGGTGCCTGCGCCCGGTGGCGCCCACGGCCGGTGGCGCCCACGGTCGTAGGCCGCTCCGGATCCGACCCTGCGGAGGGCTGTCCGGATGGCGGACAGCCGGTTGTAGGGTGTCCGCCATGCCCTGCGTACTCGTGGTCGAAGACGACCCCAGCATCCGTGCCTCGCTGATGGAGATCCTCGCGGAGCACGGCCACGCGGTGCGCAGCACGGGCGACGGGTTCGGCGCGCTGCGCGAGGTCGCGCAGGGCTCGCTGGACGCGGTGGTGCTGGACCTGGGCCTGCCCGACCTCGACGGCGGCGACGCGCTCCGCATGATCCGCGGGATATCGAACGTGCCCGTGGTGGTCGCGACCGCCCGCGACGACGAGAGCGAGATCGTCAAGCTCCTGAACGCGGGCGCCGACGACTACCTCGTCAAGCCGTTCTCCGGAGCACAGCTCCTGGCCCGGCTCTCGGCGGTGCTGCGGCGCACCGCGGTCCCCGCCACGGTCGCCGGACAGGCCGCGGCCGCCGATCCGTCGAGTCTGGTGACGGTCGGCGAGCTGACCGTGGATCCGCCGGCGCGTTCGGCCTATCTGGCGGGGCGCGAACTGGTCCTCACGCGGCGGGAGTTCGACCTGTTGGCCTTTCTCGCCCGGCACGCCGGCACGGTGGTGTCCCGGCACCGGCTGCTCGCGGAGGTGTGGCAGGAGGCGTACATCGAGGACCAGACCATCGACGTGCACGTGTCGGCGCTGCGCCGCAAGCTCGGCGAGCGGGCCTCGGCACCACGCTATCTGCGCACCGTGCGCGGGGTGGGCATCAAGCTGGTGGCGCCGCGCTGAGGAGGGTCAAGGGGGGCTCAGGGGGCACTGGAGGCTCAAGAGGGAGTGCCGGAAGTCCTGTGTCCACCAGGGGACTCCGTCGGTGCTGACGCCGACGCCGATCTCGGTGAAGCCGCAGTTGAGGATATCGGCCCGGTGGCCGGGGCTGTGCATCCAGGCATCCATGACGGCGGCCGCGTCGGCCTGTCCCTCGGCTATGTGCTCGCCGGAGCGTGACCAGGCGTATCCGGCCGCCTCGATGCGGTCCTGCGGCTGGGAGCCGTCGGTTCCCGTGTGGGAGAGGTTGCCGGTGGCGGCCATGCCGTGGGTGTAGTCCTGGGCCGCCTCTGTGAGGTCCGCGTCAACCGGCAGGGCCTTGCAGCCCGCGGCGGCGCGTTCGACGTTCACGAGGCGTACAACCTCCTCGGCCTCACTGTCGCCTGCCGGGCGGGCAGCCCTGTCGGGCTCGGTGGCCGACGGCTTCACGAGGGGGGATAGGCGGCGCGGACCTGGGCTTCTGCCCGCCCGGGGACGCGGAACGTCCAGGCGCCCTGGCGGTGGCCGAGGAGGGCGGGGAGGCCGGGGGCGCGGTCGGCGCGGTGGAGAGGGTCGTCACGTCTGTGGGGCGACCGACGGGGACGACGGTGCGGTGGTCGGCAGCCCGGTGGTCGCCGCTTCGGTGGTCGGCGCTCCCGTGGCCGGCGTCGGACCCGGCGGGCCGCTGCCCAAGGCAACCGATGCGGCCGTGAAGAAACGGCTTGTCCCGGTCTCCCGCTGGCCCATCACCGCTCTGTTCGGACGGCATCTCGCCTCCTGCAATGTCGTCACCGGCCGGACCAGCGTTCACGGTGACCTCGTGCGTGCAAGCACGCCGTATCGATACGGAGTGCACTCACCTAGGGAGTGTCTTACGGATCTTGCCGTCAGCATGTCAGGGCGGTGGTCCCGCCTTCCTGTGCTGCAAGAGCCCCACGCGCTGTCCGCGCTCCTTTGGCCTCAGCTCGCCGGCCCGAGCCCCTCCGGGAGGGCGGTCACCACGAAGGCGACGGCTTCCTCCGGCGTCTCGGTGCGCGCGACCAGCCTGCCTTCGTTCCCCACCTCGTACAGCCCCTCGTGGTGCGGACAGATGACGTACCCGATCCGCCGCTTCCAGATCTCCTCGACACTGGTGGAGAACCAGAGGTTGAAGTGGCTGTTGACCGGCATCAGCTGGCGGAGCACCGGCTGGGCGTACGCCGCAGCCAGCAGTGCGTTGGCGCGCGGGTGGTCGTACGGCGGCATGTGGATGAGGTCGAGCTTGACGCGCCACGTCAACTCGACGACACCGAACGGCTCCCGCTCGTGGTCGAGGGCCCAGGGCCTGAACTGGATGAACGAGGCGTGAGCCTTGGTCTCCTCAAGGCCCGCGCCGCCCGTCCACGCTGCCGTCGCCCTGACCACTTGGTCCAGGTCTGCGGTCCACCCCCAGGCCAAGGGTGTGCCGTTTTCCTTGAGGGTTACCTGAAATGTCCGATGCCTCTCGCCGGGTGGACACACCATCACGCGCCGGCCGCTTCTCGCCTCGACGTACTCTGCGAGGCGTCCACGCTCCCGGTCCGACTCGGGCAGGACAAGCCCGAGCCCCTCGGCCGTACGCCCCAGCGCAGCCCGGAGGGCGCCGTCATCGTTCCAGACATTCTCGCCAAGCCGCGCCCCGAAGTTCATCGCACCAGTGTGACCGAACACTCCGGCCTGACGACTGCCGCTTTCCGATCATCGGATCGTTGACTGACCCGCAGCGCGCGCATAGAGCCGATGTTTCCGGATCGGACGCCGAAGCGGGGCGGACGCTGGCGTGATCACCGGCAGGTGATCGACGCGATCGCGTTCAAGTACCGCACCGGCACACCGTGGATGGACCTGCCCGAGCACTTCGGGTCGTGGAAGGGCGTCCACAGCCGCCTACGGAAATGGGCCGCCGACGGCACCTGGGAGAAGGCCTTCGCCACGCTCCTCGCCCAGGCCGACGCCGAAGGCGACCTCGACTGGGTCGTCGCAGTCGACTCCACCATCGTCCGCGCCCACCAGCACGCCGCCTGGGCACGTCAAAAGGGGCTCCGGCTGGCGAGCCGCAAGATCATGCCCTCGGACGGTCCCGCGGCGGACTGACCACCAAGGTCCACCTCGCCGCAGACGGCAACTGCCGCCCGCTCGCGTTCATCCTCATGCCCGGCCAGGCCGGTGACGCGCCCGCGTTTCCCGAGGTCATGGCCCACTTAGGGGTGCCCCGGCCAATCGGCCGGCCCCGGATCGCACCGGACTCGATCGTCGCCGACAAGGCTCATTCCTCCCGCGCGATCCGGACCCACCTCCGCCGACGCGGGATCCGGGCCGTGATCCCGCAGCCCTCCGACCAGGCCGCCAACCGCAATCGCCGCGGCAGCCAAGACGGCCGCCCGCCGGCCTTCGACCGCGAGGCCTACAAGCAGCGCAACACCGTCGGGCGGTGCATCAACAAGCTCAAACAGTGGCGCGGCCTGGCCATCCGCTACGACAGGACCGCCACCACCTACCTCTCAGGACTCCACATCGCCGCCATCTTCATCTGGTCAGCGAGATGATCCAAAGAAACGCCCTGGTCGAATCAACCCACACAGACTGGCTCTGTTCACGTCGTGGAGCAGCGTTTCGACAGCAGTTCGGTAGGCCCCCCGCGCCCGATGTTCACGAGAACAGGTTCTGGCTCAACTCTCGTGGAGGGTTCGCTCCTGCGTGGAGGAGGCATCCGCCGATGTGAGAGGTTGGCTGATGTGGGGAACTTCAATGCGGAGTGGGCAGCAGCACCCGAGGCGGTGAGACGCTGCTTGGCGTTGGCGTACGAGGCGCTGGCGGCCGGGGGTCTGGCGGTGGGATCAGTGCTCACTGATCCCACCGGCGTGGTGAGGGCCGAAGGGCGGAACCATGCCTATGACGACGGCCCCGGAGGGGGTCCCCTGCGCGGTTCGCCGCTTGCGCACGCCGAGATGAACGCTCTGGGCGCGGCACGAACCGATTGGGACCTCAGCGTCCTGACCCTGTGGAGCACGCAGGAGCCCTGCCATATGTGCACGGCTGCGGCTGCCTTCACGGGCGTAGGGGAGGTGCGGTACCTGGCCCCGGATCCATGGGCACTGGCCAGCGGGAACGATGGTTCCTCGGGTGTGGCGGGAATGGATCAGCAACCTTGGTTGGTGGTGGCCAACGTCATGTTTCTGCGCAGTGTTTCGGTAGCCGCACAAGGAACAGAGGAACCGGCGACGCTAGTTCGCTGCCGAGAGCTGGAGCCGGAGACGGCCGGCCTGCATGACGCCTTGCCGCCTGGTCTGCCTGTGGCGAGGAGTGTCGAAGAATGGCTGGCAAGCCAGTGGCACGCCATCGGTGACGCCGCGACCGCCCGCCGGCTGAGAGTGGAACGCTGAGGTAGCCCTACAACGTGCATCTGGCGACGCGACCAGCCGGTCAGTGAGATCTCCGTGCTGTGGGTACGAGTGGGGGTGCCGCACCACCACAGAAGTTGAGCCAGAACCCGTGAACGGACAGCACCGCAGCGGTGGCCGGCGGCTGGCCGTCGACCGTGCCGCGACGGTCCGAGCAAAAGCGCTGGCTACGGGCGGAGGCCGCAGCGGCCGGAGCTCCGTTGCCGACCGGGGCAGGTGCCTCCCGTTCTCGTGGACATCGCCTCCCGGGCTTGCCAAGCGCGCCTCCCGGAGCTGTGAACAAATGCTGCTCGAAGTCGGGCTCTGTCACAGTTTCTGTGACAGAGCACTCTGAGCAACGGCCGAGATGTCTTCCAGACGTCGAAGCAGGCTTCTGGAGAAGAGGCAGGACGGGGCTGGCCGGATTCGAACCGGCGTCCTCCCACATGCGGTGAAGGCGCGACAACCCCTGCGCTACGAGCCCCGTCCTGGCAGGGATCATACGAGCCTCTGCGCTCCGCTGCCTCGAATATCCCCGGCCCCACAGACCACTCGCCGTGACGGCTTCACAGAAGTTGTGCCAGAACCCGAAGTCGTGAACAAAGCCATCTCGCACAGCTCGGCAAGGAGAACCTCGTGCAGGTGCGGACCCTGTACCGGACTCGGTCAGGTACCCCCGGCCCCGCCAGGACGTTTTGCTTTCTCCGATCTCCGATCGGCGACCGGCTCGGAGCGGTCGCCAGGTCGGGCCGCTGGTGGGGCCTCGGCCCGTACGGCACGAGTGCGCCGCTCCATATCTGCGCCGTCGGCCCGTACGGGACGAGTGCGAGGGCGGGGTGGGTGGTGCGGTTGCCGTCGGCCACACTGATGCGGTGCCACGCCTCCTGCGCTATCTCCTCATATGGCTGTCGTGCACCGCGGCGAGCGTCACCGCGGTGATGCTCACGGTGTACTTCGTCATCGGCCTGACCCGACCGACCCCGCCGGCCGCGCGTTCGGTCCAGGCGGTGTACCCCTCCCCGTCCGTCCTCGTCGGGGTCCCTGCCTCGTCCGTCGCGACCCCACCGAAGGCGCCCACCACCCCGCCCTCGTCCCCCTCGTCACCGCCGCCGACCACCCGGACGCCCTCGCCGTCACCCACGGCCACGCGGGCGCCCGTCCCGCCCACGCCCCGGCCGTCGGCCCCGAAGTGCAGCGGCGGCCCCGGGCTGCACACGGTTCCCTCCGAGGGGGGCAAGGTCACCGTCCAGTACGGCCGCGACAGCGTGTGCTTCGTCTCGGCCGTTCCCGATCCGGGCTTCCGCACGAGCACCGGTCAGAGCGATCCCGGCACGTTGGTGGTCGTCTTCACCAGCGACGACCATCGTTCGCAGATCACGGCGACCGTCGTGCCGAAGGCGCAGGCCAGCGTGCGCGAGACCCGGTTGTGAGTCCTCTGGCAGGCGCCCAGGGACAAGGGGAGAACCCCTGGTGAGGGGCGTGCGGTCACGAACCTGAGCAGTTCCTTAAGCGTGCCTGATGGGTGGCATCAGGACGGTCCGGGGCGCGTTCCCGGCGCCTAGGCTCACGGTCGGTCAGGACGATCGCTCCGGCCCCGGCGGGCAGCACGCCGGGCCGCGTCCTGCGCCCGCTCCGGTATCGGCCGCCTCCAGGCCCCGGAGAGCTCACCGACACAAGGGGTTGATCCGTCATGGCCGCACACCGGCGCAAACAACGCACCGTCGGCATCCAGGGCCTCGTCCGCTTCTCGGCCGTCTCCCTCACGGTCGCCTCCGCCGCTGTCGCCACGGCCTGGGGAGTGGGCGGCTCGAAGAACGACGCGGCGCAGAACGTGTCCGTGGCCGCGGTTCCGGACGCGCCCGCCGACTTGGCAAACGCCGATCCTGTGCCCATGGAGGCGGCGACGGCATCCGCCTCCCCCACCGCCGTAGCGACGTCGGTTCCTCCGACGACCCGGCCGAGCCCTTCCACCTCCTCGCCGGTGGCCAAGCGCCCCGCGGCGACGACCAAGGCCGCGCCTCGCCCCGCCAGGACGACAGCCGCGCCCGCCCCGACCAGGCCCACCGCGAAGAAGACCGCCCCCGCCGCGGGCTCCTCGGACTCCTCCGGTTCAGCCGGTCCCTCGGGCTCCTCGGGCTTCACCAGCGGCTACCCGACCGGCGCGGACGCCCGGGGCGCCGTCACGGCGGCGGTCGCCGCAGCCAAGGCCGACGGCAAGAAGGTGCTGATCGACTTCGGGGCCAACTGGTGCGGCAACTGCAAAGCCGCCGACCGGGTGTTCGCCACGAGCGGCGTGGGGGCGCTCCTGGACTCCTCGTACCACGTGGTCAAGGTCGACATCGGCAGCCAGGACTCCTCGGCCTTCGACCTCCTGCGCGACTACTGCTCCGGCGAGGGCGCGTACAAGATGCCCGTCCTGGTCGTCCTCGACGGCAACGGCAAGGTGGTGACCGAGACCCACTCGACCGGCAACCCCGGGCTGACCGAGGCGGGCCTCGGCGCGTTCCTGCGGAAGTGGGCCTGATGACGGCCCGCGGCCACAGACGCGGCGCGGCAGCCACGGTCCTCCTGTTCCTCCTCGCCCTCGCGGCCACCGGCTGCGGCGGGGGCGACGCGACGGGAGCGGACGGCGGCGCGCCGGGAGCGGGCACCATCGGGACCGCGGCGGCGCTGCCGGTCGCCGAACGCCCCTCCGCGCCCGACACCGCCGGCCGGGACCTCACGGGCCGGGACCTGGCTCTGCGCTCGTACCGCGGCAAGGTCGTCGTCCTGAACGTGTGGGGCTCCTGGTGCGCCCCCTGCCGCGCCGAGGCCGCCGACCTGGAGGCGCTGCGCGGTGCGGCGGCGCCCCGCGGGGTGGAGCTCCTTGGCGTCAACGTCCGCGACCGTTCCACCGGGCCGGCCCGGGAGTTCGAGCGGACCTACGGTCTGCGGTACCCGAGCATCCACGATCCCGACGGCATGCTGCTGCTGGACTTCCCGCCCGCGCTGCTCAACCCGCAGGCCATCCCCTCCACTCTGGTCATCGACCGGCAGGGCCGGATCGCCGTCGCCGTCTCCGGCCCGGTCACCCGCGCGCAGCTGGAGCCCCTCGTGGACCGGGTCGCCGGGGAGGACGGGTGACCGGCCCCGCGTGGGCGGCGCTCGCCGCCGGGCCGGCCGCCGGCGCCGTGTCGGGCACCCTGCTCCTCGCCGTGCCGGTGGCCGTGGCCGCGGGTCTGGTGTCCTTCCTCTCCCCGTGCGTCCTGCCGCTCGTGCCGGGCTACCTGAGCTACGTCACCAGCCTGTCTGTGTCCGACCTCGCCGAGGCGGACGGCGGGCGGCGCGGGCGGATGGTCGCCGGAGCGGCGTTGTTCGTCCTGGGTTTCAGCGGCGTCCTGGTGTCCGGGGGCGCCCTGTTCGGCTTCGTCGGGCGCAACCTGCTCGCGTATCAGGACGGCATCACCCTGGTCCTCGGCCTGTTCACCGTCGTCATGGGACTCGCGTTCGCGGGCTGGCTGCCCGGGTTCACCCAGCGCGAGCTGCGCAGCAGCCGCCGGCCCTCCTTCGGGCTGGCCGGCGCACCCCTGCTGGGCGTCGTCTTCGGCGTGGGCTGGACCCCTTGTATCGGGCCGACCCTGGCCGCCGTGCAGGCCCTGGCCTGGAACGAGGCCAGCGCCGGGCGCGGCGCCCTCCTCATGGTCTGCTACTGCGCGGGGCTCGGCGCGCCCTTCCTTCTCACCGCACTCGCCTTCCAACGCGCCCTGCGCGCCTTCCGCTGGGTCAGGAACCACCACGGGACCGTCATGCGGGCCGGCGGCGCACTGCTGGTCCTCGTCGGCCTCCTGCTGGTCAGCGGCCTGTGGACCGACCTGGTGTACGCGTTGCAGGTACGGCTGCAGGGCACGACCTCGTTCCTGTGAACGGCGGTACCCAAGACGGCCGGCCGGTACCCGAGAGGACCGGTACCCGAGAGGGCCGGTCAAGTCCGCGACGGGGCAGCCCGCTCTCCCCGAAACTCCAGAAATGCCCGAAGCACCCGAAGTGAACGAAGTGGCCGAAGTGGCCGAAGCATCCGAAAGACTTGGAACGACGACATGAGACACCCCATGGCCTCCACCCACCCTGCCCCTCACCCGTCCCCCCGCCTCCCCCGCGCCGCGCGCACGCGCTTCGCCTGGGCCGCGGCCGCGCTGCTGGCCACCGCCGCGCTGACCGGCTGCGGCCAGGAGTCCGCGCCGCCGCACGCCGCCACCGCCACCGCCACCGCCACCGCGGAGACGGAGTTCAACGAGAACGGCGTCACCGTCCGGCTGAGCGTGGCCGACTGGAAGTCCGACGCGGGGACCCTGGTCGCCACGTTCACACCCGACGAAGCCGGCTTCCACCTCTACAGCACCGCGCTCCCCGCCGAGGGCGTCGAAGGGGTGGGGCGACCGACCGAGGTCCGTCCCGTCGGTTCGGTCGCCAGCTCCGGTGAGATGACCGTGGACAAGCCGGTCAAGAGCATCACCGTGCCCGGTGTACGCGCCGCCGTACCGGTCTACCCCGACGGCCCCGTCAGGGTGACGCTGCCGATCCGGGCGACCGGTCCTGGCGAGGCGAAGGTGCTGATCGGTTACGCGAGCTGCAGTTCGACCGAGGGGTGTACGATCCCGGTGGCCGACCGGGCGGTGTCCCTGCGCACCGGCGAGCACGGCCTGTCGTTCGGCACCTCCTGACGGTCCGTCGTACCGGATCACGGGGCCGATACGACGGCATATGCCCCTCCCGGAGGACGTCGTACCGGGAGCCCCTCCGGCCGCCCGTCGCCCGGACCCCGGCCCCTGGACCTCGGACCCGAATCCCTCACCGTGGCGCTGCGCACACGGCTACCCGTTGGAGCGCCGCACCCGTGAACCGAGGGTCCCGTAGACGCCGTGCCGAGCCCGGAGCCCCGCGGTGAGGCGCTCCCTGGCGGGGGTGGCCCTGGCCGTCACCTCCATGGTGGCGCTGTCGTTCCTGATCCCGCTCGGTCTGCTCGTGATGTCGCTGGCCCGCGAGCAGAGCATCACGGCGGCCGAACAGAGCGCGGCGGCGATGGCGCCGATCCTGGCCCTCACCACGGACGCGGCCGAGCTGCGTGAGGCGGGGGCGGGGCTCCGCGCGGCCGAGCACATGGTCATCCATCTGCCGGACCACAGCACGGTCGGCGGCGCGGGCCACGCTCCGCCGGAGCTGCTGGGCCGGGCCGAGGAGGAGCGCGAGTCCATCTCCCGGGACGTGCCCGGCGGCTGGATCTATCTGCAGCCGGTGATCCTGCCCCAGGACCGGGTCGCGGTGGTGGAGAACTTCGTCCCCGACGACGACCTGACCCGGGGGGTCGCCCTGTCGTGGAGCGTCATGGCGGGTCTGGCGGTCGTCCTGCTCGGCGGCTCCGTCCTGGTCGCCGACCGCCTCGGCTCCGCCGTCGTCACGGCGGCGAAGCGGCTGGCCGAGGCATCACGCCGGCTCGGCACGGGCAACCTCGACACCCGTGTGCAGCCGAAGGGACCGCCGGAACTGAAGGAAGCGGGAACGGCCTTCAATACCATGGCCGACCGCATGACGGACCTGCTCGCCGTCGAACGGGAGCTGGTCGCGGACCTGTCCCACCGGCTCCGCACGCCCCTGACCGCCCTGCACCTGGCGGTCGAGCGGATCGCGCCGAGCGCCGACACCGGACGCATCCAGACGGCCGTCGCCGAACTGGAGCGGGAGCTCAACGCGATCATCGCCGAGGCGCGCACGCCGCTCGCCGTCGGCCCGATGGGCCGGGCGCTGCGGGGCGAGGAGTCGCCCGACGGGCCGCGGGAGGGCGGGGCCACCTGCGAGGTCGCCGACGTCGTCCGTCGGCGCGCGGCCTTCTGGGCCGTGCTCGCGGGTCAGCAGGACCGTCCCTGCACCCTGCAGATCACGGACGAGACGACCCCCGTCCGCCTGCCCGAAGCGGACATCACGGCCGTCGTGGACGCGCTCGTGGGCAACGTCTTCCGGTACACCGCCCCGGGCACCGCCCTGGAGGTCTCCGTGTGCCGCACCGCCCACACCGTGGAACTGACCGTGCACGACGCCGGCCCCGGCATCGCCGACCCGGACGGTGCGCTCGCCCGCGGCGGGAGTACGGGCTCCACCGGCCTCGGTCTCGACATCGCCCGTCGCGCGGCCCTCGCCGCCCGGGGCGCCGTCCGCATCACGCGCGGCCCTCTGGGCGGTGCCCGTGTGGCGGTCACGTTCCAGTTGTCGACGGGCGCGGCGCCGGGGCGTCCGCGCTCGCGCCGCAGGGGTCGGAAGTCGGCCGCGGCCCGGACGGCGCCGGGCGCGGCGGGCGACTGACCGCCCAGTCCTCCGTGTCGTGGGGTCGGTCCTCCATGTCGTGGGGTCAGTGCTCCAAGTCGTGGGGTCGGTCATCGTCCTGGCTCCTGTCCCCGACGGTCCCCGGGTCCCGGGCCGAGGCCACATGTCCGGCGGCTGCCACCACCGCCTCCACAAGCGGTTCCGCGCGGTTCTCCCTGAGCCAGGCGAGTCCCGCCGTCGACGGGGGCAGGTCCGTGACCTCGACGTAGCGGATGCCGGGGCGCGGGAAGAGGTCGCGCGCGGCGGCCGGCAGGAAGCACATGCCCCTGCCCTGGGCCACGAGGTGCAGCAGGCCCTCCAGGTCCGAGGCGACGGGTCCGTAGCGGACCGGGGTGCCGTCGGGGCGCGGGTCGGCGGCCCAGAAGTCCCACCAGAGCCGCGGCACCTGCGGCGGGACGTCGATCACCGGGTGGCGCGCCAGCTCGGCGAGGGTGATCCGGTCGCGGTCCGCGAGCGGGTCGCTCTCGGAGAGGCAGGCCAACCGCGGTTCCGTGGCCAGGTGCTGCACCTCGACGCCGGGCGGGACCGGTGGGCGGAGAAAGGCAACATCGACGTCATGGCGGAACAGGGCGTCGAAGTGGTCGGCGAAATGGAGGCTGCGCACGTCGACCTCGACCAACGGATGCCGTTCGTGGAGCAGACGCAGCACCGCCTGCGTATAGGGCATCGCCGCCTCCGCGCCGATGGTGCCGACGACGAGCCGTCCGGAGAGGCGGCGCGCCTGCGTCGAAGCGCTGCGGCTCAGCCGGTCCATGGCCGCCACGACTCCGCGCGCGTCCGCCAGCAGCACCCGGCCCTGCGGGGTGAGCGTCACGGCCCGGCTCGAACGGTCGAACAGCCGTACCCCGAGGCGTTTCTCCAGGTCTCTGATCTGCTGGCTCAGCGCCGACTGCGTCATGAACAGCCGGGCGGCGGCTCGTGAGAAGTGGAGTTCCTCCGCGAGGGCGACGAAGAGCCGGAGCTGATGCGCGCTCGGCGTCTTCGGGTCGGGCGTCGGCGCGGCGCCTCCAGCGGCCGTTTCGCCAGTAACCATGATGAATCCCTTATTGATCCTCTTTCATGTCGCATGGCCACAAGCGGTGACATGAACAGAGTGCGAGTGGAAGGCTCGGCTCTCAAGCGACGCCCCGTGAAACCTCCTCGGTTCCACAGGGCGTTCCGACCATTGCTTTCTCGACAACGGGGGCCGAAACATGTCTGTGAGACGAGCGGTGGCGATGCTCGCCGCCCTCCTGGCCGTGCTGTTCAGCGCCGGCGCCGTTCAGGCGTCGTCGCCGCAGGCCGGCACGACCACCCGCGCGGTGCAAAGCGCGCCGTCCACGGCCGAGGCCGCGCCCCTCGCGGCCCAGGCGTCGTGCACCGCCCGCAACGTCAGCCACTACGACGCGTACACGGGGCGCACCTGGACGCGCGACTGGGTGTGCGGCAACCGGGCCGGCGCGCCGCTGTACGGCTGCGCCAGCTTCATCTCCGTCTGCTCGGCGATCGGCTGGATCGACACGTCGACGAGCTGGTTCGTGTGCTGGGGCAGGGGCGCCGCGCACAGCGGCGGCAACAACATCTGGTACTACACCATGGGTGACCGCATGGCTCCCGGTCGCGAGGGCCATCACGGGTGGGGCTTCATCCCCGCCGTCGACGTGTGGACGTCGACCGACCCCTGGCCCGGCATGACGGAGTGCAACATCCCGTAGGGCCGCCGGGAGTCGACCGCCCGGTCCGCTCCCGTGGAGCCCCTCGCGTCCTGCCAGGGGCTCCGCACCGCGGTCCCGGCGCCCTCGTCCGCCGACCCTTGCCGAGACCGGCCGGGCATCCCGCTCCCCCACCAAGCGAGGACCTCTCACACCATGCTCCGCATCGCCAGGCACTCCCCCACCACAGCTCGCCGTACGCCTCGGCGCCTGCTCGTCGCGACCGCGGCCTTCCTCTTCCTCTCCTTCACCGGCGCGGCGCTCCCGCACCCCGTCGCGGCCGCGACGGAGCCGACAGGTGGCTTCGTGTCGGCCGCGCCCGCGAGCCCCCAGGTGCCCGCGGGGGTCACGGCGGGCGTGGCGGTCTTCGACCGGCAGACCGGGACGTTCACCGAACAGCTCGCCCCGGCCGCCACGTTCCGGTCCGCGTCGGTCGTCAAGCTCCTGCTCGCCCTCGACTTCCTCTGGAACCGCAGCCCCGACAGCATCCCGGCCGCCGACCGCACCCGGCTGGACGCCATGCTCCGCAGCAGTCAGGACGCCGCCGCCAACCACTACTGGTCCACCTACGGCGGGCCGGCGATCGTCGAGCGCATGGTCACGCGGCTCGGGCTCGCCGACACCGCTCCCCCACCGGCGGGCTACGAGGGGTACTGGGGCTACACGGCCATGTCGGCCCGCGACACCGTGAAGACCTACCGGCACATCCTGGAGTCCGCTCCCGCGCCGGTCCGCGACTTCGTCATGGAGCGTCTGCGCCAGTCGACCCGGTGCGCGTCGGACTCCTTCGACCAGCACTTCGGCATCGCCGGCGCGTTCGACCGCCCGTGGGCCGTGAAGCAGGGCTGGTCGGGGAAGTACGCGACGGGGAGCTGCGGTTCCGTGAGCGCGACTGCGGCCAGTGGCACCGACGCCTCGGCCCCCGCCTCGGCCCCCGCGTCCGCCCCAGCGTCCGCGCCCTCGGCCTCGTCCGCAGGCGCGGGTGAGGCGAGCGTCGACCTGAGCCGACCGGCGCTGCACACCACCGGCACCGTCGGGGCCGGTGACCGCTCGATCGTGGCCGTCCTCACCCTGCACCCGGACGGCACGTCGTACGGAAAGGCGTACACCGACCTCGGCCGGCTGACCCGCTCTCTGAACGTTCCCGGCGGAACGGCGCCGAAGGGGAAGTGGTACGGGACGTGGGGTCAGGACGTCGCCGTCAGGACGTCGCCGGTTGTCGGGGACAACCTGCTGACCCGGCTCCCGGCCGGCGTGGAGGTGCTGGTGGGCTGCCAGAAGAAGGGGCAGCTCGTCTCCGTCCCGCCGTACACCAACGACTGGTGGGCGTACCTGCCGCAGTACGGGGGCTACGTCACCAACATCTACATCAGCCATCCGGCGAACCAGTTGCCGGACGTGCCGCTGTGCACGGATCCGAAGTGATCCCGGGGATTCCCGGAGAAGGAGTGACGATGTCGCGTACCCGGCGTTCCACCCTCGGTGTGGTGGGTGCCCTCCTGTGGGTGCTGGTTTCCGCCTTCGCGGCGGGTCCGGCCCAGGCTGCGGCCTCGGACGGGCCCCGCGAGAGCGGCGGCCACACCATGGTCATGCCGCCGGCACCCCGGGGCGAGGGGCTGTCCTCGCGTGCCGTGGCGGCCGTGTCCCCGACGGTCTCGCCCTGGGCGGACTACGTGCACACGACGTCGGGCAGCCCCGTCACGTGTGCGTCGGGGAATCTCTGCACCGGGGTCTGGGACCCGGTGGTCGGCAAGTACAAGGTCTTCTTCCTGTACCGGTGCCAGCAGTACTCCCTGTCCCACTGGAACGGTGTGGGCCAGGTGGTGAACAACCAGGTCGGTGCCGCCGCGTTCTTCTACGGCCAGAACGGCAAGGTGCTGGACGTCGTTCTGCCGGATCCCACGCCCTTCACGTACGACTGGACACCTGTGTGGTCCATCCGGAACTGCTGAGCGGCGCGCGTCGGCACCGTCCGGGAAACGGGCGGCTCCGCCCGGTGGTCGCGGTCGCCTCCGGCGGCCCCGGTCACCGGGCGACCTGCGTGACCACCCCGGTACCGGCCTCCACCGGGCTCGCTGCCATCCGTTCGCGGGGGCCGCGCCCGGTCGCGTACGGCCTGCGCATGACGAGGACCACACCGGCCAGACCGGCGTCCGTGGAGGCCGTGTTCCCGGAGCTGGTCCCCTACCGGGCCCGTGCGACCCGGTTGCACCCGAGACCGGGGAGGCCCGGCATGCACGACAGCCACGTCGGCGGGCCGATGCTGTGGCCGGACGACGAACCGTGGCCGCTCTGCCACGAGCCGCACCGGCGCGAGTCCGAGGGGTACGCACCGGAGGAGATCCGCAGCGCCCGGGCCGCCGGCCTCCGGCCGTCGGGCCGGCCGTGGAGTACCGAACAGGACGGTCCGGTGCTGTTCGTGGGGCTGGCCCAGTTCTTCCGGCGTGACATCCCCGGGGGGTGTCGTCGACGAGATCCAGAACGCGGCGAACGGCACGGTCGGCCGCTCGTTCACCTCCGCGGCAGCGCCGGTGCCGTCGGAGCCGGTCCCAGCGTCGTCGTGCCGGGGGCCGACCGGTGCCCCAGCCCCGTGCGGTAGGCGTCCAGGGCTGCCTCAGTACGGCCGCCGCGGCGCAGCAGGTCGCCGAGCAGGCGGCACAGATCGGCGAGGTCGCCGCTCGCGCCGCTGCGCTCCAGCAGTCCCAGGGCCGTGACGTAGTGCTCCTCGGCGGTCTCGCTGTCCCCCCGTTCCTCGGCGATCAGCCCGAGCAGCCGGTGCGCGCCCCCGGCGTGCACCGCGCCGTGTCGGTCGCCCAGTTCGAGAAACGCCGAGAGCAGCTCCGACGCCTCGTCGTGCCGTCCGAGCCGCCGCAGGACATCGGCCAGCTCCACCTCCACCTGCGCGGTGAACAGCGCCGCACGCCTGCTGCTCAGCATCTCGCGGGCGGCTCGCAACTCCGTCTCGGCCGAAGCCAGTTCCCCGCTCTGCGCCAGGACGTAGCCGCGCATCCAGTGGCAGTGCGCGAGGTCGGTACGCAGGCTCAGCTGTTGGTAGATCGCCTGCGCCTTGGCCAGTGAGGCGTCCGCGTCGGCCGTGCGCCCCTCGGCGAGGAAGGTGCGGGCCACCTGCCGGTGCATGCCCGCGAGCAGTGCCGGATCGTCGACCTGCGGAGCCAGCGCGAGGGCGAGTTCGGCGGCGTGGGCGGCGCGGGCGTGGGCGCCCATGTCCATGTACGGACCGATCACGGCGGCGTACAGGACGACCAGCGCTTCGGGGTCGGCGAGGCCGCTCGCGCCGAGCTCGTCGATGGCGGACTCGAGGAGGTAGCAGGCGTAACGCAGCTCGCCGGCAAGGAGGTGCGCGACGGCACGGCCCCGGATCGCGCGGGCGCGGCGCGGCAGCGGCTCCTCGGCGAGGAGCCGCTCGACGGCCTGGAAATGACGGCCCGCGTCGGCCAACTGCCCGCTCTCCAGGGCGCAGTCGCCGAGCCCGAGCAGCGCCTCTGCCTGCTCGGGCTCGAGGCCGAGGTGCTCCGCGTCGGTCAGCAGCCGCCGGTAGCGCACGGCGGCCTCCTCCGCCGTCCCGGTGGCCAGCTGCCGGCGCGCCTCGACGAGAGCGAGCCGCAGTTCCGTGGCGAGGTGTGCGGGCCTGCCGGTGGCCAGCTCCTCGTACGACGTACCGAGCCGCTCGGCGAGGAAGCGCAGCGCGGTCTCCGAGGGCCTGACCCGGCCCGACTCCAGCGTCGACACGTACGCGGGGGTGTAGCGGGGATCAGCCAACTGCTTCTGCGTCAGACCGTGTTGCGTGCGCAGTCGCTGCACTCGGCGGCCGATCGTGGCCGGATCGTCCATGAGGACCCCCTGGTTCGTGAACTGCCCAGTATCCAGACGCGGTAGGCATTGCGCACGCCCTCGCCCTCCCCCTAGGTTAAGCGACCTGTTCAACACATTTACTGCTGCACTTAACTCGCCTGCCAAGGGGCTGATTTCATGCGTTCAGCACGACGGGGAGCCATGGCGGTCGGAGCGGCCGCCGCCCTCGTGGTCGTACTCGCCGCCGCACCCGGCAGCGTCGCCGCGGACACGCCGGCACCGCGCGCGGCCGGAGTCGAGGTCGAGATACCGGGCCCCGAAGAGGGGACGTTCGCCGGCTCGGGCCACACGCACGTGCCGCCGGAGGGCAGGGACCGGGCGGCCGCACGCCTGTCGTCGCCCGAGGTGGCGGCCGACGGCGAGGTGACCAAGACCGTCGACAACGGCCCCAGCGCCGACCGGCTCGACATCGTCGTCGTCGGGGACGGCTACACCCTCGCCGAACTGCCCCGGTTCCACGCCGACGCCCAGAAGAAGTGGGGCGAGCTGACGGCCGTCGAGCCGTACGCCACCTACCGCAACCTCTTCAACGTCTGGACCGTCGACGCCGTCTCCAACCAGTCGGGCGTCTCCGGCGACCCGTCACCCGACACCGTCCGCGACACCGCACTCGGCTCGTACTTCTGGTGCGACGAGATCGAGCGGCTGCTCTGCGTCGACCAGGGCAAGGTCGACGCGTACGTCGCGAAGGCGCCGGAGGCCGACCTGGTCCTCGTCCTCGCCAACAGCACCAAGTACGGCGGCGCCGGCTACAACGAGCGCAGCGAGACCCTCGGCTACGAGGGCATATCGACGGCCTCGGCAGGCAACGAGAAGTCCGGCCAGGTCGCGATCCACGAGACCGGCCATTCCTTGGGCAAGCTCGCCGACGAGTACTTCTACGCCGACTACCCCGGCTACGAGCGGTACGTGGGCCCCGAGCCCGCCGACTCCAACATCACCACCCTCACCGCCGGCGACATGGCCGCCCGGGGCACCAAGTGGCACCGCTGGCTCGGCGAGCCGTCTCCCGACGGCGGAGTCGTCGGCGCGTACGAAGGCGGCGGCTACTACGTCACCGGGCTGCGGCGCCCCACCGAGGACTCCCTGATGCGTTCCCTCGGCAAGCCCTTCAACCTGCCCGGAGTCGAGGCGATGATCGCCGGCTTCTACCGCGAGGCGCGCATCGCCTCCCCCGTCACGGCCACCGGTCGCACCCTCCGCGGGGGCGACACCGCCAAGGCCCTCGTGCCCCGGCTGGCGGGGGCGGACGGCCGTCAGCTCACGATCCGCTGGTATCTGGACGGGCGGGAGGTGAAGGCCCTCGCGGGGCGCAGCCACGTGCGGGTGTCCGACCTGGCCCTGCGGCTGCTCGACCTCCGGAAGCACACGCTGTCCCTCACGGCCGAGGACCGCACGCCGTCGGTGCGGGACCGCGACATCGCCCGGACGATGAGGTCGACGGTCAGCTGGACGGTCCGGCTCTGACGGCTCCGGCGGGCGTACGTCGCGGTGTGCGGCGGACTCGGAACGAGCACCCTCGGTGGTGAGGCGGGACGCGGCCGGCTCGGCGTCGGCCGTGTCCCACGCCCGGGTCGGAGCGTCTACGCGCCGGCTCGGGCCACCAGCAGGGGCTGGAAGAAGCCCGTCTCCTGGGGCATCCGCCACCCAGGGGCCACGAACCCGGCCGCGGCCGCGAGACCGGCCAGCAGGTCGTGGCCGAGTGCCCAGTAGGTCGCCCGGCGGACCTGGACGCGCCGCTCTCCGCCCTCCGGGAGGAGCTGGAAGTGCTCCAGGTCGTACCGCTCCCCGTCCTCGTGCCAGTGCCAGAGCTGGAAGGTGACGGTGCGCCCTCCGCCGTCGGCGAACGGGAGGCGCCGCATGTCGGCCGCGGCCGTGGGCAGGCTGAGGCTCCGGTCTGCGGCCTCCCGGGCGCGCACTCGGCGGCTCGGGTTCAGTTGTCGTGGCCCGCGCGCAGCCAGGCAATGTAGTCGGCGGCCGCGCGTTCGGTGTCGTACGCGGGCCGGTAACCGGTGTCTCGCGTGAGGCGGCTGATGTCGAGCACCAGGTGGGGTGCGTCGACGTGCCCTGGGGCGAGGTCGACCTGGGCGTCGGGGACCACTTTTCTGATGGCGCTGCTGATCTGGGCGTTGGTGGTGGCGCGGCCGGATCCGACGTTGTAGGTCCGGTGGTTCAGCGCCTGCGCGAGCTGCAGGAGGGCGATCGCGCGTCCGGTGTCCTTGACGTAGGTCAGGTCGAGACCGTCGGCGGCGGAAGCCGGATGGACGAGGTGGCCCAGGTCCGCCGCGGTGCCGCGGGCGGCGGCGTGGACCAGGGCGGGGGCGGCGAAGAAGGGGTCGAGGTGCCCGAGCGGGCCCCAGGTGCCGGAGATGCGGTAGTGGACGATGTCAAGGCCGGTGGTGTCGGCGAGGAAGCCGCCGAGCATCTCTCCCACCTTCTTGAAGGTGGGGATGGAGACGGCCGCGGTCATCGACAGCGGGGTGTCCTCGCGCAGCGGTCCGTCGTTCGCGGCGCCGAAGTAGACGCCGATCGTGCTCGCGATGCCGAGGCGCCGCACCCCCCACTGCTGAGCGGCCTCGACGATGTTCAGGAGCCCGTCGAGGGACTTCCGGGTCGCCTCGACGGGCGCTTCGGGGACGGGCGGCCAGGGGTAGGAGCCGGCCAGGTGGACGATGCCGGTGATGTCGTGGCGTCGGCCGACGGCCAGGAGCGCCTCGCGGTCGGTGATGTCCGCCTGCTCGACCCGCACCGGTTCGCCGGCGAGTACGGGCGGGAGCGCGCGGGCGCGGCGCTGGACCACGACGCACTCCTCGCCCAGGTCGAGCAGGGCGCGCACGGTATGGGATCCGATGAAGCCGAGGCCTCCGGTGACGAGGATCATCAGGTGTCCTTATGCGTTTCGGTGGCGGGCGTCGGCCGTGGTGGTGGGGTGGCGGTTCACTTGCTCCTCAGCTCTCCCAGTGGGGCGGGGTCCTCCTCCAGCGCGGTGCGTGCCGCCTTCCAGCCGGCCTCGTCGCCCAGCAGGGCCTTGCGCAGGAACGCCGTGGTGAGGTGCTGGACGAGGGCGACGCGCGCCGGGTTCTCGTCGGTGGTCTCGGCGACCTCGCGTCCGACGATGCCGCCGAGCGAATGCTCCGCGCCGAACAGGGTGAGCAGGCTCTTGTCGGCGGGGCTGTGGGTGTACGGATCGGTGAACCAGTCCGGTCCGCGGGTCGACAGCCGGGACTGGTCCCGGTCGCCGGCGACGATGAGCGCCGGGGTGGCCATCGTGGCGAACGACGGCCTCATGAAGGGGAAGTGCTCGGCGGCGAACGGGGTCAGATCGTCCCCCAGGCCGGTGAGCGCGAGCAGCACTCCCGCCGTCACGCGGGGGTCGGACATGTCCTCGCCGGGCGTGCCGTCGGCGTCGAGGACGCGGGCTCCCAGCAGGGTGCTGACGGTCTGCGCTCCCCAGGAATGGCCCGCGACGGCGACGCGGCTCTGGTCGACCCGTCCGGCGAGGCGGGGGACGGACGCCTCCAGGACGTCGAGTCCGTCCAGTACGGACGTGATGTCCTCGATGCGATGGCGCCAGATCCGCGGGGTACGAGGGTCCTCGGCCGGGATGCCGAGCGTCCGGGAGTCCAGGTGGGACGGCTGGACGACCACGAAGCCGTGCGCGGCCCAGTGGTCGGCCAGCGGGGCGTAGCCGTCCATCGACGAGCCGAAGCCGTGCGAGAGGACCACGACGGGCAGGTCGTTGCCGGTCACGGGTGCGGACACACGCACCTGGAGGTCCGCGCCCCGGCCGCCGGGGGCGGCCAGGACGACCGGCTTCACGGACACCACCGCGGCGGCCGCATCCGCGGGATTCCGGGCGATCAGGGCGTTCGAGTGGGACATGGGAGTGCCTTCCGATCAGGGTCTTCGCCCCTCGGCGGCCCGGCGGCGGACGAAGGGCGGCGCCGTGGGACCTGCCGTGGCGGGAGCGGGGGCGCGGTGTGCGGTACGCGGGTTCTTCCGCCTCCGCAAGGGAGCGCGGACGGCGTGAGCTGGCCACCGGCCTTTTGGTCTGCCATCATTCAATGAAACGGAACCTTGTTCCACTTACGATACGGAACGTCGTTCCGTTTTGCAACACCGTCATGAGAAGGAGCGCCGCGGTGAACGAGAGCAGCCCGCGCCAGGGAAGTTCGGCCGCCTCCCCGCGCAAGGACGCCCGCCGCAATCAGCAGACCCTGCTGGACGCCGCCGCCGCGGTCTTCGTCACGTCGGGCGTGGACGCCCCGGTACGCGAGATCGCCGCCAAGGCCGGCGTCGGACTCGGCACGTTCTACCGCCACTTCCCCAGCCGGGCCGACCTCGTCATCGCCGTCTACCGCCACCAGGTCGACACCTGCGCCGAAGCCGGACCGGCCCTGCTGGCGGCCGGCCCCACGCCCTTCGCCGCGCTCGAAGCCTGGGTCGACCTCTTCGTCGACTTCCTGGTCACCAAACACGGCCTGGCCGCCGCGATGCAGGCCGACAGTGCCGGCTTCGAGACGCTGCACGCCTACTTCCTCGAACGCCTGCTCCCCGTGTGCAGCCTGCTCCTCGAAGCCACGGTCGCCGCCGGCGAAGCCCGCCCCGGGCTCGACGCCTACGACCTCATGCGCGGTATCGGAAACCTCTGCATCGGCACCGAAGCCGACCCCCGTTACGACGCGCGCCGCCTGGTCGCACTCCTGCTCGCGGGGCTGCGGCAGTCCCGCTGACCACGACACCCGCTCATCGGCTCATCGGCTCAATCGTGGTGCGTACGGGGATCAGCGGGTGATCGAGACGGCGAAGGGCGCGAATCCGCCGGCGCGGATCACATGGGGGACGAAGAGGATCGCCGCCTCCGTGGCGCGGGCCGACCTGATGCCGCCGAGGTCGGTGATCCACTCGTCGCGCCAGCCGAGGTCGGCGAGGAGTTCGCGTACGGTCTGCTTGGCACGGGGGTCCTCGCCGGAAAGGAACACGGTGGGCGTCTCGGTGAGCATGGCCGGGGCGGTCATCACCGGGAAGAGCATGGTGTTGAGGGTCTTGACGACGTGCGTCTCGGGGAGCGCTTCCTGGAGTTGCTCGGCCAGGCTCGACCCGGGGTAGAGCAGGTCGGCGGGCAGGCCGTCCGGTCCGTCGGTGGTGGCGTTGGAGACGTCGACCAGGACGGTTCCGCGCAGCGCGTCGCGCAGGTCGGCGAGCCGCTCCAGGGAGCCGGCGCCCGGGGTGGCGTTGATGACGATCCGGGCGCGGCGGGCGGCCTCGGCGGCGGCGCCCGGTGTGCGGTCCGCGACGGTCACCTCGTGCCCCGCGCGGGTGAGGGCGGCGGCCAGGTTGCCGCCGACGCGGCCGTTTCCGAGTACGGCGATCGTGGTCATGAGGGTGGGGTCCCTTGTCGTGAGTTGGGGTGGGGCGATGATCGGGGTGGGGCGGTGCCCAGGTTCGGCGGTGCTCGGTCAGCGCGAGAGGGTGCTGACGGCCTGGGCGTGGACGCCGGGCGCGGCGGCCAGGAAGCCGGCGCTCTGCGGGGTCCAGGGACGGCCCTCGGCGTCGGAGATCCGTCCGCCGGCCTCCGCGACGAGGAGCGCGCCGGGCAGCAGGTCCGCGCGGGCGCCGGCGAACTGCCAGAAGGCGTCGAGCCGGCCGGCGGCCACGTTCACCAGGTGCAGGGTGGCGGGCACGGCGACGCGGACGACGAGTGCGTCGAAGAGCATCGCGGTGATCGAGGAGCCGACGCGCCGGACGACGTCCGCGTCCTCGTCGGGCCGGGCCTGGCTGGTGGCCACGACGCCCAGACCGAGGTCCGCGGTCCGGGAGACGTGCAGGGGGCGGCCGTCGAGGTGGGCGCCCGCGCCGGCGAGCGCGGTGTAGGTCTGGTCGGTCAACGGCAGGTGGACCACGGTGAGGACCGGCTGGTTGTCCCGCACGAGGGTGGCGGTCACCGCCCATTCGGGCAGGGCGTGCAGGTGCTTGACGTTGCCTTCGGCCGGATCCACGACCCACCACTCACCGGACGGCAGCGCGCCGCCGTCCAGCTCGTCCTCCACCCAGCCGGCGTCCGGGCGCAGGCCCGTGAGGCGGGGGCGCAGGATGCCGAGGGCCGTGTCGTCGTTGGCGGCGAGCGCGCTCATCAGCTCTTCGCGGGTGTCGTACGGGACCACCTCGCCGAACCGCTCGCGCAGTGCGGCACCTGCCTCGCGCACGGCGGCCGCGGTCTCGGCGAGCAGGTCGGCGTCGGAGAGGGAGACGGCGGCGATGAACGTGGCTGCGGCAGTGGCTGTGACGTCAGTGGCCTGAAGGGTTTCGGACATGGGGGTACTCCCGTCTGAGCAAAGGGCGTTGAAGAAGGCTTCGGGCCGGTCCGTGCGTTCCGTCCGGCTCCGTGACAACGACGCTACGCACCCACTCCATTAGCATCAAGTGCATGTCAAACACGGCTGGGATGACTCCCATGCAACTGGATCTGAATCTGCTCACCGCGCTCGACGCGCTGCTGGAGGAAGGAAGCGTGGCCGGGGCGGCCGCCCGCCTGCACGTCACCGCTCCCGCGATGAGCCGGAGCCTGGGCCGGATCCGGCGCACGACCGGCGATCAGATCCTGGTGCGCACCGGCCGCGCCATGACCCCGACGCCCTACGCGATCGCCGTCCGGGAGCAGGTGCACGAGCTGCTGCAGCAGGTCCGGGACGTGCTGGCACCGAGCCGCGAACTCGATCCGGCGACGCTGGAACGCACCTTCACCCTGCGCTGGCACGATTCCCTGGTCGCCCTCGGCGGCCCCGCGCTGCTCACGGCCGTACAGGGAGAGGCGCCGGGCGTACGGCTGCGCTTCGTCGCGGAGTCGAGTACCGACACCCCTGAACTACGCCGCGGTGAGGTCGATCTGGAGGCGAACGCCAATCGCCCGGGCGCACCGGACATCCGCGCCGAGCAGGTGGGCGAGACCCGCCTCGTCGCCGTCGTGAGGCAGGAACACCCCCTCACCCGGCTCCGGACCCTCACCGCGCAGGCGTACGCCTCCGCCGACCACGTCACCGTCTCGCGGCGTGGGAACCTCAGCAACGCCGTCGACGACGCCCTCACCCGGCTCGGCCTCACCCGCCGGGTGGTGGCGGCCGCCCCCACGGAGGCGGCCGCGCTGGAGTTCGCACGCGGCACCGACCTCGTGGTCAGCGTCCCCGAGATCACCACCCGCACGACGGCCGCCGGCCTCGGGCTGACCCTGCTCCCCCTGCCGCTCGAACTCCCCTCGGCGCCCGTGTACCTGTCGTGGCACCAGCGCCATGACACCGACCACGCCCACACCTGGCTGCGGGAACTGGCGCGAGCCGCCCTGGCCGGATGACGCCCTTCCGGCCACCGAAGCGGCTTCCCGCGGAGCCCCGAGCCCCTCAGTCGACCACCCGGAGGACGATCTTCCCCTGCAGATGGCCTTGTTCGGCGCGGGCATGGGCCCGAGACGCCTCGCTCAGCGGGAAGACGCCGTCGATGCCGACCCTCAGCCGGCCGGCGTCGATCAGACCCGCCAGCACGGCCAGCTGCTCCCCGCTGGAGCGGACCTGCCATCCGTCCACAGAGATGCCGAGCTCCGCCGCGCGCTCGCGGTGGTACTCCCCCGGGAAGACCGCGGCGAGGGAGCCGCCGCGCCGCATCACCGGCAGGAAGCGATGACCGTCCGGGCCGCCGACGGCGTCGATCAGCACGTCGACGTCCCGTACGACGTCCTCGACCACGACCCGGGTGTAGTCGACGAACCGGTCCGCGCCCAGGCCCTTCAGGAACGCCTCGTGCCGCCCGGAGGCCACGGCGATCACCTGCGAGGCGCCCGCGATCCTGGCCAGCTGCACGCAGAAGTGGCCCACTCCGCCGCCCGCGCCGTTGACCAGGACCGTGCCGCCAGGCCCGAGCCTCAGGTGCTCGACGAGGAACTGGTGGGCGGTGAGGGCCGCCATCGGCACGGCCGCGGCCTCCACATGCCCAAGCGCGGCCGGCTTGCGGGCGAGGTGGGCGGCGGGCGAGGTCGTGAACTCTGCGTACGCCGAGGCCCGGCCGGGGAAGTTCACCAGCCCGAACACCTCGTCGCCGGGCTGCCAGTCGGTGACCCCGTCGCCCACGCCCACGATCACGCCGGAGACGTCGGAGCCCGGGACGAACGGCAGCGGCCACACCGGACGTATCTCTTCCGGGATGTTCGCGAAGCCCCTGCGCGCGTACCAGTCGGGCGGGTTGACACCCGCGGCGTGGACGCGCACCAGCACCTCACCCGGCCCGGGAACGGGCCGCGGCACCTCTTCGTACACCAGCCGCTCCGGGTCGCCGAAGGCGTGCACCCGTACGGCCCGCATCGTCGCTGTCCCCACGTCTTTCCCCCTGACGCCGTATGAAGCGCCCCGGCCGGATACTATCCGGAGCACTGCTCCGGATAGTAAGCGGAGCGGTGCTCCGTTTGTCAACGTCAGGAATCCCCATGCGAGATGAAGCGGCCCGCCCCGGGCAGCGCGCCGACGCGCACCGCAATCGCGAGCGCATCCTCGAAGCAGCGGCCGAGGTCGTCGGCGAGGACGGTACGCAGGCCTCGCTCCGGGACGTCGCCCGCAGGGCGGGGGTAGGACTGGGCACGCTCTACCGACACTTCCCGACCCGCGACGCACTCCTGGAAACCCTGCTGCGCACCGGCTTCGACCAGCTGGCAGAGGAGGCCGCCCGACTGCTCGACGCGGACCTGCCGCGTGACCGCGCACTGGCCGACTGGCTCGGCGCCTTCACCGAACGCGCCGGCACCTTCCAGGGGCTCCCGGCCTCCCTGATGGCCACCCTCGGCGATCCGGACTCCGCCCTGCACGCCTCCTGCCTGGCCATGCGCGAGGCGGGCGGGCGGCTGCTGCGGGCGGCCCAGGAGACCGGCAGGATCCGGCCGGATGTCGACGGCACCGACCTGTTCGCCCTGGCCAACGCCCTCAGCTGGATCGCCGACCAGGCGCCGTCCATCGCCGCACGCCGCGACCGCCTGCTCGCCCTGCTCATGGACGGCCTCGCGCACCCGGATGCCGGCAGGGCCTGACGGGCGGGGCGGAAGGCTTTCCTCACGAGGTGGAAGCGATTGAGGTCCGGGGTGTCCGTCGCCGAAGATGGCCCGATGCATGATCCTTTCGATCCACCCCAAGTCCGTCAGGTCGCGCGAGGCGAGTACCCCTTGTGGGACGAGGCTCTCGCGGTCCTCAACCAGGACCTGGCCGCGACACTTCCCGAGCAGGCGCCTCTGCAACTGCTGGCCCAGCCTTCCTACGAGGACGACGAGCCGGAGCGTGTCTACGTCGCCCTGGCCAACGGCGAGTGGCACGGGCCCTATCTGTACCCGGAGACGCCGGAGGACTCCGCCGATGCCTTGGCGATCGTCGCCGACGCCGCTCAGGACACCGTCTCCGAGTGTCTGTGGCAGGCGTGGCCCCTGTGTGCCGAACACAACCTGGGCATGCACACGCGCGACGTGGAGGGGCTGCTCTCCTGGTGGTGCTCCGGGAAGCGGCCGGGGGGCGGGCCGGACCACATCCGTGCGGCCGTGGGCGCGCTCGACGGTGTCTGAATGGCCTCTGAGGCGGGACCCGGGGGTCACGTGGTGCCCCGCGGGCAGCGTTCCCTGAGACGAGACGCCTGAAGACGGGGTGTCGCCGCTCGTGGGGCGACACCCCGTCAGGAGCGGTGAAGCAACGTCACTTCGCCAGGAAGGCGAGCAGCGCCGCGTTGACCTCCTCCGCGTGGGTCCACAGCAGACCGTGCGGAGCGCCCTCGATCTCGACGTAGTCGGCCGACGGCAGCGCCTTGTGGAAGGGGCGCGCGGTGACCTCGGCCGGCAGGACGCGGTCCGCCGTGCCGTGCAGGATCAGCGCCGGCACGTCGACGGCCGGGATGTCGGCGCGGAAGTCGGTGTACCAGGTGGCGGGGGCGGCGGACGCGGCGAACGAGCCGCCTCGGGCCGCGGTGTTCCAGCTGTTGCGGACGGCCTCCTCGCTGATCCGGCTGCCGAGGTTCTCGTCGAGGTTGTAGAAGTCGTGGAAGAAGTTCGTGTAGTAGGCGTAGCGGTCGGCCTTGACCGTGGCGACGACGCCGTCGAAGAACTCCTTCGGGGCCACGCCGTCGGGGTTGTCGTCGCTCTTGAGCAGGCAGGGCTCCAACGAGGCGAGGAAGGCGGCCTTGGCGACCCGGCCGGAGCCGTACCGGGAGATGTACCGGGCCACCTCGCCCGTACCCATCGAGAAGCCGACCAGCACGACGTCGTCGAGATCGAGGGTCTCCAGGACGGTGTTCAGGTCGGCGGCGAAGGTGTCGTAGTCGTAGCCGGTGGCCGGCTGGGAGGAGCGCCCGAATCCGCGGCGGTCGTAGGTGATCACCCGGTACCCGGCGTCGAGCAGCGCGGCGGTCTGCCGCTCCCAGGAATGCCCGTCGAGCGGGAACCCGTGGATGAGGACGATCGGCTGCCCCGTGCCCTGGTCCTCGAAGTAGAGCTCGACGGGGCTGGTGTTCTCCTGGCCCACGGTGATGAACGGCATGGTGTCTCTCCTCGGTATGCGGTGGTGTTCCACGCTTCTGCGCTGCCCGGAACACCGTCACGCTAAGCCGCCCGGCGGCACGTCTGTTGCCGTGTGGCGCACGGCGTCTTGCCCGAGGGCGCAGATCCTCCGCCAGGGCCGACCGGAGCTCGGACGTGCACATCGGGCCCGGTCATTCCTGCCTGCGGTTCTGCCTGGAGGCGGAAAAGTCCCGCTGGTTGGCTGATCAGTGCGGGCAGGCGCCCGGGGTCCGCCGGCAGGTTCCGGTCGCACTCCGGTGAGCGCGCCGCGTCCCGCGCCTTCCGGGGAGACAGCGACGGTTCCCGCATGCCGTGCCCCGGGTCTCTTCCCCCTGACCGGAGAACAACGTGAGTTTGGTGTTGACGACCGCTTCCGTACCCGACCGTGACAAGGTCGCGTACTGGAACGACGCGGTGAGCAGGACGCTGGTGCCGATGACGGTCACCCCACGGGGCGACGGACCGTTCGACGGCCGGATCGCCACCGACCGCCTCGGGTATCTGCAGGTCTCCACGATGGAGGCCGACGCGGAGCGCGTCCGCCGCACCCCTGCCCTGATTGCCGCCTCGTCCGACGCGCTCGTCGCCGTCGGCGTGCAGGTGTCGGGCACGGCCACCTTCGTCCAGGACGGCCGACGGGCCGAGGTGAGCGAGGGCGACCTGGTGGTGTACGACACCGCCCGCCCGTACTCCATCGACTATCCGCGGCGGTTCGCCACGCACGTCTTCCAACTGCCGCGCCACGCGCTGGGCGTGCCGGACGGCGACATCCGCCGGGTCACGGGCCGGGCCATCAGTACCGGGGACGGTTTCGGGGCGATGCTGCTCCCCTTCCTGGCCGCGTTGGCCTCGTCCCCGTCCGGCGGCTACCCGCCGACCGTCGCCAACCGGCTGGCGGGAAACGTCGTCGACCTGTTCGCCACGCTGATCGAGGAGCGGGCCCACGCGGATCGCCCGGACGGGGGCGAGCGGGGCCACCTGCTGCCGCGTGTCCTCGACCACATCAACCTCAACCTGGGGGACCCGGGCCTCTCTCCGGAGCGCATCGCGCACCACCACGGGATCTCGGTCCGGTACCTGCACCGCCTGTTCCAGGGTGAGGGGATCACCGTCGGCCGGCTCATCCGGCAGAGGCGCCTCGAGGAGTGCGGCCGGGAACTGGCCCGCCGCGGCCGGACGGCGCCCACCGTGTCCGCGGTGGCCCAGCGGTGGGGCTTCGTCAGCCCCGCCCACTTCAGCCGGGCCTTCCGCGACGCGTACGGCGTCTCCCCCCGCGAATGGCGCGGCCTGCGTGCCGCGGGGGACGACCTCACGGCCGCCCCTGCGGTCTCCGGTGGATGACACCCGCCGCCCCTCACACCCGCACACCCTTTTCGCTTCAGGACATCCCGTCAGGAGACCGCGTGTGGCCGCCTTCGACCCTCCGTCCGTTCCGTCCGCTCGGCGGCCGGAACTGGACGACGTGACAAGGGCGTTCGTGGCCCGCCACGCATGCCCCCCGGCGGCCCACGACCCGGATCCGGAACGGGCCCGACGGGACCTCGCCCGTCTCCAGGACCAGGACCCTCCCGACTCTCCCGACCCTCTCGACGCTCTCGACGAGGAGGCCACCCACACGGAGTGGTACGCGCTGCCGGGAGGACCGACCGGTCACGTACGGGTCCAGGTCGTCAGGCCCGCCGGGAGTGTCGGCGCGCTCCCCGTCGTGCTCTTCCTGCACGGCCTGGGCTGGGTCCTGGGCGACGCCGCCACCCACCGGCGCCTGGTGCGCGCCTTCGCCCTCGGCACGGACGCGGCCGTGGTCGTCGTCGACTACGAACGGTCCCCGGAGGCCCGCTACCCGATCGCCCTCGAGCAGTGCTACGCGGCCGCGCGGTGGATCTGTGAGGAGGGCGGCGAGATCGGTTTGGACGGCGGCAGGATGGCCGCCGTGGGTGATTCGGCGGGAGGCAACCTGGTGGCGGCGCTGACCCTGCTCGCCAAGGAGCGCGGTGGGGTGCGGATCCTCCAGCAGGTGCTGCTCTGCCCGGTCACCGACGCGGGCTTCGACACCGCCTCGTACGAGGAGTTCGCCGAGGGCTCCTTCCTCCGCGCGGAGACCATGCGCTGGTTCTGGGACCAGTACCTGCCCGACGTACGACTGCGGGGCCGGGCCACCGCGTCCCCGCTCCGGGCCTCGCTGGAGCAACTGGCCGGACTCCCGCCCGCTCTGGTGGTGACCAGCGAGGCCGACGTGCTGCGCGACGAGGGTGAGGCGTACGCGAGGAGGCTGCGGGCGGCCGGGGTGCCGGTGGTGTCCGTGCGCTATGCCGGGACGGTCCACGGCTTCCTGGTGCTCGATCGGCTGCGCGACACGGACGCCGCGCGCGCCGCCCTCGTCCAGGCCCTCGACACCGTGCACGTCGCCCTGCACCGGCACGACCTCTGAGACCTCGCTGAGCGGGGAGCCTGGGCGGCTAATCGACGGGGTGGACCGGGTGCCGTCAGAGCGTGCGGCGTACGCCGGCCTGGCGTTCGAGGTTGCGGAGCTGGACGGACAGATCGCCCTCGACGGCGAGGTGGGCGGGACCGCTGCGCCCGATCGGCAGGACCTCCCCGCTGCGCATGTCCTCCAGCATCAGGGCGAACGCCGTGTACATCGCGACGAGCGCCACGGCGAGACCGAGGGCCCCGGCGGTGCGCGTGAGCCAGTCGGCTCCGGTGACACCCGCGAGGCCGGTGGCCGCCCAACGGGGCAGGGACACCACCAGGACGAGCCAGAGCGCGCGCTTCGGTCGCGTGACGGCGGTCATCAGGGCGCCGAAGACGAGCAGCGCGAGGTTGAACACGCCCAGGACCCGGGGTCCGTCGGCCGCGCCGCTGAGCACCACGAGCGCGTAGGCCGGCCAGCTGCCGGCGAAGACCGCCATCAGCGTCGCCGCGATCACGTCTCGGGCACCGAAGGCCAGGTGGGCCACCAGGAGTTGCAGGACGAAGGCGGGCAGCACGGTGAGGGCGACGGCGGTGCGGGCCGCTTCGCCGAGCAGCCCGAGCTGGAGGCAGCCCGTCATGACGGACGCGATGGCGATCGTGAAGAAGCCGAGCGGCATGGGTGAGGCGATGGGGCGCAGGTTGATGCGGGTCATCGTCCGGAGGTCGGGCTCGAAGCGACGACCCGGCGGAGCGTCCGTCCGGACGGGCCGGGCGTCGTCGCCGTCGTCGCCACTGTCGGCGGCGGCAGCGTCGGAGGAGGAGGCTGCGGGCATGGGGGCTCTCTCTTTCAGTGCGCGAAGCAGGGGTCGACGAACGACGGCGGATTCTCCGGGGCGGCGCCGCGCGCGACGCGCCACCGCCGGTGCTGCTCGGATTCGGCGGCGGCCTCCGCGACGAGCGCTGCCTGACGGGCGCCGGTCCGGTCCCGCTGGTAGCCGCCGAAGCGCGCCACCGGGCTCCACTCGGGGCCGACCGGCGGAAGCTCCTCGTCGAGCCCTTCATACTCCGAGGCCGCGTAGACGATCCGGCCGCCGACGACGGTGAGGACGGACTCGATGTCGGGGATGTCGTCCTCGGGCACGGTGAGGAAGTCGGCCGACAGCACCGCGAGATCGGCGTAGCGGCCCTCGCGCAGGGTGCCCTTGACGTCCTGCTCTCCGGTGAGCGCTGCACCCCCGCGGGTGTAGAGGCCGAGGGCGACCTCCCGGTCGATCAGGTTGCCGGCCGGGTACAGCGGCGTGCCGCCGATCGTTCGCCCGGTGACCAGCCAGTGGAGGGAGAGCCAGGGGTTGTACGAGGAGACGCGGGTCGCGTCGGTGCCCGCGGCGACGGTCAGCCCCCGGTCGAGCATGCCGCGGACCGGTGGGGTGCGCGCGGCGGCCTCGGCGCCGTAGCGGTCGAGGAACGCGGCGCCCTGGAAGGACATCCGGTTCTGCACGGAGAGGGCGCCGCCGAGCGCCGCGATGCGGTCGAGGCTGGCGTCGGAGACGGTCTCCGCGTGGTCGAAGAGCCAGCGGTTGCCGCCGGGGAACAGCCCCTCGGCCGCGAGCTTCTCGAACACCGCCAGGTCGCGGCGGATCGTCTCGTCGTACGTGGCGTGCAGCCGGAACCCCCAGCCGTTCTCCAGCAGCAGCCGGACCGCCTGCTCGAACTCGGCCTCGTATCCGGCGGCGAGTTCGGGACGGGGCTCGGAGAAGTTCTCGAAGTCGGCGGCGGCCCATGTCAGGTTCTCCCCCGCGCCGTTGAGCCGTAGCCACTCGTCCCCGCCCCCGGGCTCGACCGTCTCGGTCCAGCGCCGCAGGTCGGCGAGTTCCTGTCCGGCCGTCTGCGGGAAGAGGTGGTAGGCGATCCGGAGGGACAGCTCTCCCGACCGGGCGAGGTCGGCGACCGTGGCGTAGTCGCCGGGGAAGTTCTGGAACCCGCCGGCGGCATCGACCGCGGACGTCAGGCCGAAGCGGTTCAGCTCGCGCAGGAAGTGCCGGGTCGACGTCCGCTTGTCGGCCGCGTCGAGGGTCGGCGCCTTGGCGAGGGTCGAGTACAGGATCAGGGCGCTCGGCGCCGCGAGGAGGACGCCGGTGGGCTCGCCGTTACGGCCCCGGACGATCTGGCCGCCGCGGGGGTCGGCGGTGTCCTTGGTGAATCCGGCGGCGCGCACCGCGGCCCGGTTCATCAGCGCCGACTGGTACAGGTGGAGGACGAACACCGGGGTGTCGGGAGCGGCGGCGTTCAGCTCCGCCACGGTCGGCATCCGGCGCTCGGCGAACTGCTCGGCGGTCCAGCCGCCGACGACGCGGATCCACTGCCCCTTGGGGGTGCGGCCGGCCTGTTCGCGGAGCATCGCCAGAGCGTGCCGAAGGCTGCGCACCCCGTCCCAGCGCAGTTCCAGGACGTAGTTCAGTCCGCCCCGGATCACGTGCAGGTGCGAGTCGTTGAGCCCGGGGACCACCCGGCGGCCCAGGGCGTCCACGACCCTCGTGCCCGGCCCGACGAGGCGGGAGAGGTCGTGGTCGTCGCCGAGGGCCGCGATCCGGCCGTCGCGGACGGCGACGGCACGGGCCTCGGGGCGGCGGGGGTCGCCGGTGTACACCTTGGCGTTGCGGACGAGGAGGTCGGCGTGGTCCGCCTCCCGGTGGGGGGCGGGCACGAGGCCCGCCACCGGCATGCTGGTCGACGGCAGCGTCATGCGAGGGCCTTGCGCAGGGTGCTGGTGGCGAGACCGATGGCGAGCTCCGCGGCCTGCGTACCGCGCAGCGCGTTCAGCATGACGAAGTCGTGGATGGTTCCCAGGATGCGCAGCGCGGTGACGGGCACCCCGGCGGCGCGGAGCTTCGCCGCGTACGCCTCGCCCTCGTCGCGCAGGACGTCCGCCTCGGCGGTGATGACGAGGGCCGGCGGCAGGCCGGAGAGCTGCTCGGTGGAGGCACGCAGCGGGGACGCGGTGGCCAGGTCGCGCTCGGCCTCGTCGGTCGTGTACTGGTCCCAGAACCACCTCATGGCGTCGCGGCGCAGGAAGTAGCCCTCGCCGAAGGCGTGGTAGGAGTCGGTGTCGAAGCTCGCGTCCGTGACCGGGTAGAAGAGGACCTGCTGCACGAACGTCACATCACCGCGTTCCTTGGCCATGAGGGTGAGCGCGGCGGTCATGTTGCCGCCGACCGAGTCTCCCGCGACGGCGATCCGGGTGCCGTCGAGCTGCCTCTCCCCGCCCTCGCGGGCGATCCACCGGGCCACGCCGTAGTTCTGCTCGACGGCCACGGGGTACCGGGCCTCGGGCGAGAGGTCGTACTCGGGGAACACGACGGCCGCGCCGGTGCCGACGGCGAGTTCGCGGACGAGCCGGTCGTGGGTGTGGGCGTTTCCGAACACCCATCCGGCGCCGTGGACGTACAGGACGACGGGCAGCGGTCCGGTCGCGCCGCGCGGACGGACGATCCGCGTACGGACGTCGCCGGCCGAGCCGGTGGGGACGGTGACCCACTCCTCGTCGACGTCGGGGAGATCGGTTCCCCCGCCGCTCTGTACGTCGTCGACCGCCTTGCGGCCTTCGGCCACGGGGATCTGGTACAGGTACGGCGGCTGGGCGGTGGCGTCGGCGAACGCCTGCGCGGCGGGTTCGAGGATCGGGCGGTTCTTCATCGGGGATTCTCCTCCGAGAGATGGACGGGGGTGGGTGAACAGGGGTGGGTGAACGGGGTCCGAGGGAACGGGATGCGGGTGGGCAGGACGGGCGTCCGAGTCCGTCAGCCACGCACCAGGGGGGTGTCCACCAGGTGCTCGGCCAGGAACCACACCTGCGCCTCTCCGGTGCGGATGACGTCGGACACGAGCAGGTCCGCGCTGCCCTCGTCGCCCGCCTCGGAGAGCCGGACGACGGCGTCCCTGACATCGACGAGGATCCGCTCGTGCGCGTCGAGCAGCCGGGACAGCATGACCGGGACGGGCTCGACGCCGTCCGGGGGACGGGGAACCGCCGTCAGCTCCGCGACGTGGCGCGGATCGCCGACGGCGACGCCGCCGAGGCTCTGCACGCGCTCCGCCAGCGCGTCGACGATGGCCAGTTGGGCCTCCGCGTGCTTGTCGAGCATCAGGTGGAGCGCGTAGAAGGTGGCCCCGCGCATGAGCCAGTGGTGCTTCTTGTAGAGGGAGTACAGGACCTGCGTGTCGGCGAGGACACGGTTCAGTCGCTGGCAGGCGTACAGCCGGGTGTCATGGGCGAGGGCGATCGGCAGCAGCTTCAGCGTGCCGAACTCCTGGGTCTCCGCGCCCTTCTGGTGCAGCAGCGGCTGACCGCCGCCGTACGCGGGCATGGGGGTGTCCATCGATTGCTCCTCTTCGGGAGGGAGGGGGAGAGGGAGGGGGTGGGGGTGAGAAGGGAAGGCCGTGGCAGGGAGGAGCGGGGTACGCGAGCGGCGGGGCCGGTTCGCGCGGGGGCTTCGGCCGGGGGCCTCGGGCGGCGGGGTCGACAGCGTGCCGGAGCCCCCCGGCGACGGACCGGTCCCTGGTGCCACGGCCTCACCGCCCGGCGGCCGCCCGGGCGGTGGGCCGGTGCAGGACGATCCGGGTGAGCAGGCCGCTGCCGGTTCCCGCCGCCAGCACGACGGCCGCCCACCACGACGGGTACGGGGTGAGACCGAGGACCGCGTCGAGGGACCAGGCACCGGGGCCGGTGGCGCTCAGGGCGGCGGCGGTGCCGATGAGGACGAGCGGGTACTCGTACCCGTCGTTCTGCACCCAGAGCCCGTTGTGCCGCTTCACGGTGAGCGCGACGGTCATGACGCCGACGACCCCGGTGGCGGCGAGCGGGGTGAGGAAGCCGGCGGCGAGGAGCAGCCCCGAGCCGATCTGGCCGCCGCCCGCCGCCAGGGCGGTGAGGGCCCCGCCGCGGAAGCCGTCCGCGCGGAACTCCTCGGTGCCGCCCTCCAGGCCCTTGCCGCCCAGGTGCCGGCTCACCTTCTGCACACCGTGGCCGGCGACGAGCAGTCCGACCAGCAGCCGCAGGATGAACAGGCCGGTGTCCACGGGGTCAGCCGGCCGCGTGCTCGCCGATGACGCTCTGCGCGTACACGACGCCGAGGCCGTACGCGCCCGCGTGGGCCTTGACGATCTCCATGACAGCGCCGTAGGTCTCCTGGCGGGCCCAGTCGCGCTGCAGCTCCAGCAGGACCTGGACCCAGGTGACCGGCACCGCGCCTGCGGCGGTCATCCGCTGCAGGGCGTGCTCGTGGGCGGCCGGGGTGACGCCCCCGGAGGCGTCGGAGACGACGTACACCTCGTACCCCTGCTCCAGCGCGGAGAGGGCGGGCAGGACGAGGCAGACCTCGGTCCACAGACCCGAGAGGATGATCTTCTTGCGGCCGGTCGCCCTGACGGCCGCGACGAGTGCCTCGTCCTCCCAGGCGTTCATGCTGGTGCGGTCGATGATCTCGTTCTTGGGGAACACCTCGGCGAGCTGCGGCAGGAGCGGCCCGGAGAACGACTCGGCGGCGACCGTGGTCAGGACGGCCGGTACGTCGAAGGCCCGCGCCGCCTTGGCCAGACCCACGGTGCTGTTGATGATGGCGGTGCGGTCGCCGCTGCCGGTGCCGAAGAACATCTGCGGCTGGTGGTCCACGAAGAGCATGACCGCGTTGTCGGGCGTGAGCAGGTCCTTGCCCGGGGCGGCGCTCACCTGGTCGATGTCGAACATGAGGGGTCCTCTCGGAGCGATCGGTGGCGTGCCCGCCGCTTCCGCGGCCCGGCACCTCTTCACGCTACGAGCGACCCGGTCGACCGGTTTGACCTTCTGCGACCGGGAGTTGTACCGACAGCGCACGACCGGTCCGGGAGGTCACCGGTCACCGGTCACCGGCCCGGGAGGACGCCGGTCCCCGGTCCGGGAGGAGGGACGAGCGCTGCCGGTCACCTCGCACGCGGCCGCGGGGCACCTCGCACGCGGCCGCGGGGCACCTCGCACGGGCCCGTGGGCGGACCGTCGGTTCGGCGGTCGGCCGGGAAGGATCACGGGGTGGCCTCCAGTGCGGTGAGGCGTTCCCCGGCCTCGGTGAGGCGGGTCGGGTCGGCCGTGGTGCCGAGGGCGAGGCAGGCGGAGAACGCGTCCCGGGCCTCGGCGAGGTGCCCCGCGGCCAGCAGACTGTTGCCGAGGTGCACCAGGGCGCGGCTCTCCAGGGCCGTGTTGCCGCTGGCGCGGCACAGGTCCACGGCGATGCGCAGATGGGTAGCGGCCTCGGACCAGTTCTCCAGGTGGGCGTGGGCGCCGCCGATGACCACCTGCAGATTGGTGCGGGTGAAGTCGGCGATGTGGGGCTCGACGCGGTCCCCGACCTCGTCGAGGAAGGACAGGGTGTCCAGGATCTCCGCGATGGACTCCTCGTACCTCCCCGCGTCCACGAGGATCTGATCGTGTTCGACCCTGCACTGGAGCGCCCCGTGAAGGTCGCCGGCGGCTTCGAAGAGGGTGGCCGCCTCCCGGTTGTGGCGCACCGCCGCGGCGTAGTCGCCGAGCAGTCTGAAGGCCCAGGCGGTGTACTTGTGGGCCCACCCCTGCTGGGAGGGATCGCCCGCCAGCAGTGCCGCTGCGAGGGCCTGGGCGGAACGGGCGAGGCTGTCGTGGTGGCGGCCTTCGCAGACGAGCAGGGCCCAGGCGTGGTAGTTGAGGTGGGTGGCCTCCAGGAGGGGGTCGCCCAGGGCCTGGGCCGAGCGGGCGGCGGTCGCGAAGACCTCGGGCCAGTGCCCCCAGAAGATCCACTGGTCGGAGAACCAGTGCAGGGCCTCGGTCACCTCCACGACGCCGGCGTGGTCGCCCGCGGCAGCGGCCGCGCGGAGGGCGGCCAGCCAGTTCGGGCCCTCGGTCTGAAGCCACTGGCGGGCGTGCTCGGCGCTGGACAGGTCGACGCTGCCCCGCCACGTGACGGGCGGGGCACCGTGGTCGGGTTCGTACCAGCGGCCCGCCATGACGGTGTTCTCCAGCAGCCAGCGGTGCAGCGCCGACCGGGCCGCCTCGGCGTCCCCCGCCGGCTCGTCGCTCCGCAGCCGGCCCCGCGCGTACAGGCGCAGCAGGTCGTGGAAGCGGTAGCGGTCCCGGTCCGTGTCCAGAAGACCGGTCTCGACGAGCTCCTCCAGGGTGTCCTCCGCGTCGAACAGCGACTGCCCGGTGAGCTGGGCGGCGCCGGCGGCCCCCGCGTCGGGCCCCTCGACCAGGGACAGCAGCCGGAACATGCGGGCGGCGGCGGGCGTGAGCTGACGGTACGAGAGGTGGAAGGCGGCCGGGAGGTGGAGGTCACCGGCGGTCAGGGCGTCCAGGCGGCGCTCCTCCAGCGCGAGACGGTCGGCGAGACGACGGACGGCCCAGCCGGTGCGGGTGGCGAGCCAGTTGCCCGCCACGCGCAGGGCCAGGGGCAGGTGTCCGCAGTGGCCGGCCACCTCCGCCAGCGCTCCCGGATCCGCGTCCGCGCGTTCCCGTCCCACCAGGGCGGTGAGGAGGACGGCGGCCTCGGCCGAGGACAGCGTGCCGAGGGACAGCCGGTGGACGCTCTCCAGTCCCGTGAGCATCCGGCGGCTGGTGACCAGCACCATCGAGTCGCCCGCGCCCGGGAGCAGCGGACGCACCTGGGCCTCGTCGCGGGCGTTGTCCAGCACCAGCAGGCAGCGCCGCTCGGCCAGGACCTGCCGGCACAGCCCGGGGTGCCCCTGCGGGCCGGTCATGGCCAGCTCCCGGTCGGCGACCCCGAGCGCCTTCAGTACGCGGAGGAGGAGTTCGGCGGCGTCCGGTGGGTCGTCGTCCATGCCGCGCAGGTCGAGCATCAACTGCCCGTCCGGGAAACGTTCGGCCAGCTCGTGGGCCGCTCGCAGCGCCAGAGTGGTCTTGCCCGTGCCGGGTGGCCCGGACACGGCGACCACCACGGGTATCCCCGCACCTTCCCGTGCGGCCAGCGCGGCCAGCCGCGCGAGTTCCGCCTCCCGGCCCACGAAGTCGTCGATGCCGCGGGGGAAGGCCCGCAGCCCCTTCGGGTGCGGACGGGGGTTGCGGCCGGCGCGGGCGGTGGCGAGCAGGTGCTCCCGCTCCGTCCTGCCCAGCCCCAGCCCGTCGGCGAGTGCGGCCACCGTCCTGCGCTGGGGGGTGGCGACCCGTCCCCGTTCCAGGTCGCCGATCCCCCGGACGCTCACTCCCGAAGCCTCCGCCAGTCCTTCCAGCGTCAGCGAGGCCTCCACGCGCAACCGCCGCAGCAGCACGCCGAACTCCAGACCTGCCTGGGTCACGTCCTCATTCCTCCACCACTTCCCCGACCTGCAATGATGTGATCATCTTGCCCGAGCGCGCACCGCGCCCGGACCACGCGGGGAAGGCACGGTCGCGGGAGTGCCGCGAGCGGCGGCCCGCGGTGGTGGAGGGTGGAGCGGAACGCCGTCAGGTGCGGGTGAGCCGGTCGTACGAAGTCCGCCGCCCTCCCCCCGTGCAGGGGCGTGGACGGCGGACTTCTCCCAGGAGCGTCACGCCCCTTGCCTGGCCTTCCCCCTTCCGATGTGCGCGTGCCTGCGGCAGGTGGACGGGCATCCCCAGGCCGCCGCCCTCAGTCGCTCCATCGCGGGCGTCACGCCGGTCAGGCGCAGACGGCATCCGTGGTCGGTCCAGTCGCGCAGGATCCTCAGCAGGGCGGAGTCCGCGAAGGTGACGAGTGACGTGTCCAGGATGAGGGAGCGGTATCCGAGCCTTCGGGCCGAAGCCAGCAACAGGCGCAGGGGGCCGGCGCTGTGATGGTCGATCTCGCCTTGCAGCGCGACGGTCAAGCCGTCGTCGCCGTGCGCGGTGAACGAGCGGACGCTCGTTTCGCGGGGCGCGGCGTCCGCGTCGTCCTCGCGCGGCGTGAGTTCGGGAGCGCGGGAGCCGGACAGTATCGGAGGGTTGTTTGATGAGGTCACGCCCCCTCAACCGGCCTGCCTGCGGACCGGACACGGCAACTCACCCGACCGCGAGATCACTTCGCACGTACGAGGGTATTCACCTCCGAGCCGCATCCACGACGACGGGTTCGACACCGCGGCACACGCGGGAGGGCGCGGGGCGCGGCTCCCTCGGCGCGCCGGGGTGACGGCTAGTTCGGGGCGATGCCGACCCGCAGTCCGATCAGGGTCTGCGGGCTGCCCTGGGTGTCGGACCACGCGGTGAAGCCGAACGGCTTCGTCAGGGTGACGGTGAAGCCGGGACCGGTCTCGTACGTCGTGGCCGTGGCGCGGACCTGGACGCGGGCCGCGAGTTCACGGGCCGTGGTACGGAACGCGTAGGGGCGGCCGTCGGGGTTGGCGGCCGAGAAGAAGACGTCGCGGTTGACCGGCACGGGGGTGGTGTCACGCGGGATCAGCAGCTTCTTGTCGCGTGCGGGGAAGGCGGACCAGCTGCGGGCGAGGTAGCGGTCGCCGTCGGTGAGGTAGGAGTAGCGGGCGTCGCGCACGGACCAGCCGGCGGTGGTGGTGCGGGCACGGGCCTGGCGCAGGTCCAGGATCGCGACGCCGTTCGGGCCGAGGACGGACAGGCGCTCGTCGGTGGTGCCGGGGTTGTCCACGACGAGAGCGGTGTTCTCCTCGAGGGCGTACACCCGGTCGTGGTGGGTGTCGGCGGCGAGGCGCAGGGCGCGCCCCTCACGGCCGTAGGCGCCGGTGTGGGTGTCGACGAGTAGCGGTACTGGTCGCCGCCGCCGAAGAAGAAGCCGGTCATCTCGTTGACCTGGGCGACGACGCGGTCGGAGTCGGCGTTCGCGATGTGGTCGAGGTCGATGGGGATCCACTGGGCGTCGGCGGCGCCGTGCCGTGTGAAGAGCTCGGCGTGATAGGTGCCGTTGCAGGCGGAGTTGCTGCACCGGTCCGGGTCGGCGGCGTCCGGGTCCTGGCTCTCGGGCACGGAGGCGGCGGTGATGACGCCGATACGGGCCTTCGCGCCGGCGCGCTTGATGATCTCGCCGTAGATCTGGGTGTCGTCGTCCTTGAGGCCGCCTCCCACGAGCACGAGCGAGCCGGGGTGGTGCGGGGCTGCGGGGGTGGCCTGCGCGGCGGGCGCTGCGGAGACGAGACCGAGGACGAGTGCGGTGCTGCCGACCAGGACGACGCGACGTGCGGGTCCGGGATGTGCGCGCATGATGCCTCCGTGAGGGGTGCTGACGGGGGGACTCAATGAGTGGATGACTGGATGACCAGGGCCTTGCGGCCGACGCCGCAGGGCCCTGGTCGTGCCCCGGCAGGGCGACGGGGAGAACTGCCGGGGAGTCGGCGGGGCGGACTGCTGTGCCGGGCCCGCCGGGGGGCTGCCTCGCCTCGCCCGGTGGGCCGGGCGGTCAGGAGTCGTTGCCGGCGCTGCCGAGCGAGACGATGAGGCAGGCCAGCATCGCGACGCGGTGCGGGACGCTGGACGTGTCGAGCCATTCGCCGGGGGTGTGGTCGGACCCTCCCACGGGGCCCAGGCCGTCGAGCGTGGGAACTCCCGCACCGGCGATGAGGTTGGCGTCGCCGACTCCGCCGGTGGCCGCCGCTCCCAGCCGCAGCCCGTAGTCGGAGGCGGCCCTGCGCGCCGCATCGAAGACGCGCCGCGAGGAGGGGGTGTCCTCCATCGGCGGGCACAGGTCGATCTGCGCGACGACGACGGCGGTGCCGGGGACGGCGGGGTGGGCCGCGGCACGGTGGATGGCCTCGGTCGTGCGCCTCATGCCCGCGCCGGTGGCGGCCCGCACCTCGATGTGCAGTTCGGCTTCGGCACACACGATGTTGGGGCGGGTGCCCGCGCGGACGACTCCGACGTTGACGGTGACGTCGTCCCAGAGCCCGTTGAGCCCTTGCAGCTCCACCGTGAGGTGAGCGGCCGCGAGGGCCGCGTTGGCCCCGCGCTCCGGCTCGATGCCGGCGTGCGCGGCGCGGCCGGTGACCGTCAGCCGGAAGTCGGCGACGCCCTTGCGGGCGATGACGAGGTCGCCGTTCTCCCGCGCGCACTCGAGGCCGAGGCCGTAGTGCATGCCGCGCGCGGTCCGCTCGATGAGCGGTCGGCTGACCTGCGAGCCGATCTCCTCGTCGGGGGTGGCGAGGAACACCAGCTCGCCGAAGTCCTCGACGGAGGCCTCGTGGAGGATCTCCAGGGCGGTGAGGCCGGCCAGGAGTCCTCCCTTGTCGTCGCTGACTCCGGGCCGGACGAACGCGACGTCACGCCGCCGTGAGCGGCCCTCGGCGGCGCGGACGGCTGCCTACAGGGGCATGTCCGTCTCACCGCACGTGGCGACGCTGACCGGCGCGAGCCACGGGTTCAGGTGAGGCGCGAAGGGCTGAGAAGTCCCCCGATCCGCCACCCGTCGCCTTGTCGTCACGCTCGTTGGATGAGGCCTCCGTTCACCGCGCGAACGAAGAGCCGCTGGTGCCACTCGTTGGCGTCCGGTCCGGGATCTGCGGCCAGGACAGGGTTCGGGCCGGTCTCTATGAGGTGCATGAGCGCCCAGGCGACGCCGTAGCAGTCGTCTGGGCCGAAGCAGGAGACGAGCGCTCGGGCTTCCTCTCTCGTGACCGGCTTGGGGATCGCATCGAGTTGCTCTGCGCGCCTGTCGATCTCCTCTTCGCTCGCGTCCCAGTCGGGGAGCGGACCATCGACGACGAAAGCCTGCACTTCGGGTCTCATCGGTGAATGATCGGTTACCTGCGCCGCCCCGGGCAAAGTGCAGACCGGCCGTCGCCCGTCCTCTTTCGCCGGCGGATCACACCAGTCCTTCGTCCGGGCCGGTTCCGGACGGACCGGAGCATCGCAGCGGAGTGCGCGGCCCTCGTACCGAACGCAACGGTCCGCCGTCAGCTTCGCCGTGCCGCCCCCGGCGCGCGGGTCAGGTCCGGTATGACCGGCGGCCGGGAGGGTAGCGGAGATCCATGGCACCTGACGACACTTCCGCCGCCGCGAGCGGCTATGTCCAGCCCGAGATCGACGTCAAGGCCCTGGCAGGGCTGCTCGACGGGGAGTACGCGGAGATCCGCGACCTCGTCCGGACCAATCTGGCGGCCCATGCCTCCGTCCTCGATGACGCCGAAGCGCTCGGCATGGACGCGTTCCGCGAGCGGGTCCGCGACGTCGTCGTCGAGATGGCCGGGACCGGCCAGACCGGGATGGGCTTCCCCGCGTCCTACGGCGGCGGCGACGACATCGGCGCGTCCGTCGCCGCCTTCGAGACCCTGGCCTTCGGCGACCTGTCGGTGCTGGTCAAGGTCGGGGTGCAGTTCGGGCTGTTCGGCGGCGCGATCCTGCAGCTGGGCACCGAGCGCCACCACGACGCCTACCTGCCGGACCTCATCGCCGGCCGGCTGATGGGGTGCTTCGCGATGACCGAGACCGGACACGGTTCCAACGTCCAGGCACTCGGAACGGTCGCCCGCTACGACGCCGACGCCCAGGAGTTCGTCGTCACCACCGAGGGCGACGCGGCGCGCAAGGACTACATCGGCAACGCCGCCCGCCACGCCGAGCTCGCCGTCGTCTTCGCCCAGCTGGAGGTCGGCGGCGAGGCCCGCGGCGTCCACGCCCTCCTCGTACCGCTGCGCTCCGGCGGCGAGGTCCTGCCCGGCGTCGAGATCGAGGACGACGGCCGCAAGATGGGCCTCAACGGTGTCGACAACGGCCGCATCCGCTTCCGCGGCGTCCGCGTCCCCCGCGAGGCGCTCCTCAACCGCTTCGCCGACGTCACTCCCGACGGCACCTACGTCAGCTCCATCGACAACCCCAACCGCCGCTTCTTCACGATGCTCGGCACGCTCGTCCAGGGCCGCGTCTGTGTCGGCGGCGCCGGAGTCGGCGTCGCCAAGGTCGCCCTCACCCTGGCCGTCAAGTACGCCGTGCGCAGGCGTCAGTTCGAGGCCTCCACGGATACCTCAGGTACGTCGCGCACCTCGGGCTCCTCGGGCGCCCCCAGTTCCTCAGGTGCCTCGGGTGCCGAGGAGCAGCTCCTGCTGGACTACGGGCTGCACCAGCGCCGTCTGCTGCCGCTTCTCGCCCGTACGTACGCGCTCCACTTCGCGCAGGACACGGTCCGCGGGCAGCTCCACGGCGTGTTCTCCGGCGACGAGGACCCGCAGGCGCGCCGGCGTCTGGAGTCACGCGCCGCCGGCACCAAGGCGCTCGCCACCTGGCACGCCACGAGCACGGTGCAGGAGTGCCGCGAGGCGTGCGGCGGCGCCGGCTATCTCGCGGTGAACCGCTTCGCCGCCCTGAAGGCCGACAGCGACGTCTTCACCACCTTCGAGGGCGACAACCACGTCCTGCTCCAGCTCGTGGCGAAGGGCCTGCTCACCGACTACGCCAGCGAGTTCGAGGACCTCGACCAGCTCGGCATGGTCCGTTACGTCACCGGCCTGGCGGTCGAGACCGTCATCGAGAAGGCCTCGGTCCACAAGCTCCTGGAGCGGGTGCGCGACCTGCTGCCCGGTGGCGACGAGTGGGACCGGGAGGCCGGGCTGCTCGACTCGGAGTACCAACTGGCCATGCTGCGCTACCGCGAGGAGCACATGCTCGCCGGCCTGGCCCGCCGTCTGAAGGCCGGCGTCGACCGGGGGCGTGATCCCGGCGCGGTCTTCTCCCAGGTCCAGGACCACGTCATCGCCCTCGCCCGGGCCCATGTCGAGCGGCTGGTACTCGAGTCGTTCGTCGACGCGTGCGGGACCCACCCCGAGGGTGGCAACAAGGCCGCGCTGGGGCTGCTCTGCGACCTGTTCGCCCTGTCGACGATCGAGGCGGACCGGGCCTGGTTCATGGAGCACGGCCGTCTGACCGTCCAGCGCTCCAAGGCGATCAGCCGCGAGGTGAACGACCTCTGCCGCAAGATCCGTCCCCTCGCCGTCGACCTGGTCGACGCCTGGGCCGTCCCGCCGCAGATGCTGCGGGCACCGGACCTGCTGGCCTGAGGACGGCCGGCCTGTACTCCCCGCGGACGGGCCGCCAGCACGCCCGGACCGGACACCGCGTACGGACCGGGCCCCTCCAGCGAGAGCGGTCGGGCCTCGGAGCCCGGTTGTACGGGGTCGGCGCGGGGGCGTTAGGGAACACTAGGCCCGCGTTAGCGCGGTGTTCCAGACTGTCCGACGACCTCCGTCACCTCAGGCGATCCGGGCACGTGAAAGGCGATCGAATGACTGCAAGGCGTCCCCAGGACGGACCGGCCCGGGAGAACGGCGACCAGGGGCGGCCCCCGTCCCACAGGGCCGCCGAGCAGGGGCGCGGGGTGGAGACGGGTCGCCTGACTGCCCTTCAGTCCGTCGCGGGCAACGCGGCGGTGGTGCAGATGCTGCACCGCGCGGGCCACGGCTGGGTCCACGAGCAGCACCAGCACGGCGCCGGCTGCGGGCACCAGCAGGCCGTGCAGCGTTCGGCGGTCCACGAGGTCCTCAGGGCTCCCGGTCGGCCCCTGGACGAGGCGACCCGTACGGACATGGAGTCCCGGCTCGGGGCGGACTTCTCCGACGTCCGTATCCATGACGACGCCGCGGCCAGGGCTTCGGCCGGGGAGGTCGGGGCCCATGCCTACACCTCGGGCAGTCATGTCGTCATCGGCGACGGTGGCGCGGACAAGCACACCCTCGCCCATGAGCTCACACATGTGATCCAGCGGCGGCAGGGGCCCGTGGCGGGCACGGACAACGGCGGCGGCCTCAAGGTGTCCGACCCGGGAGACCGCTTCGAGCGGGATGCGGAGGCCAACGCGCGCCGGGCCATGGCGAGTTCGCCGGTGCAGCGGGACGCCGTGGAGGGCGCGGAGGCCGTGGAGAGTGCGGAGGCCGTGGGGACCTCGGCAACCGTGGGGACCTCGGGAACCCTGGGAACCTCGGAGGTCGCACAGGAGCGGACGCCCGCGCTCGGTCCCGCCGTCGTTCAGCGCTACCACGAGGGCTCTCTCGTGGGCCCGGGCAATAAGCTGGTGCACCTGAAGGTGTCGCAGACCGGCCAGTACTTCATGATCGTCGACAGGTACGACACCACCACCATCTGGGGCAGTGTGAACGCTGCCGTGCCGCGCTACTGCAGGCCGACCGAGCAGCAGAACGTGACCCTCACCATCCACGTGGGAAACCAGCCCCTCACCGGCGCCTATACGGAGTACGAGCCGGAATCGGCGTTCCTGGCGGACTGCTCGCACACCGCCGAGGAGATCATGCACCGCAGGCGCCTCCAGATGGGGCAGGACGCCAGCCGGATCCGCGGCGGTGCGGTGTTCGGGGGCGAGGGGCACAACGGCAACGTCCAGGAAGCCCTCGCGTACGCGTGGCGACGGGGAGCGGGGAACGGCGAGGAGCGGCCGAACCCCGGTGAGGCGTTCTCCATCATCGAGACCATGTGGGACATGGACGACGCCGACCATGAGCACGCCTCTCCGTCGAACGAGTCCGGGTGGCCCTATCACGTCGCCGCGGTCGTGGCCGTGGACGGCGACGACCGCATCACGATCGAGCAGACCGCGGGGTCGAGCGACGCCGTCCAGAACCAGGGCTACGAGGGCATCATCGACATCTACACGTCGGGAAGCCTCGCGGGCGGTGCGGCGCTGCCGGCCAGCTTCCACGGGCGGCACGGCGGAGCGTTCTCCCAGGGGGCCGTCACCGTCACGCTCGCCCCGATCAACGAAGGCCGGCTGCGACAGGAACGCGGCGCCCGGCGGTATACGGCGGGCTAGGGACCGCGTAGCAGCCGGCCGGCCGTACGAAACCGGCCCGGCCTCGGGTTCTGAGCGCTCCGCCCCACCGACCGGCCGCCCGGAAAGACGTGTCCACCATGTGGAAGGGTGTCTGAGACGGCGCTCCCCGGTGTTAGCGTGCACCCATGCAGCACACCGCCACCCTCGCCATGATGCGAATGATGCCCCCGCCCCCGGAGGCGCTTCGCTAGCGAAGCCGTGTGCGCGCAGGACGCGACGGACCCTCCGGAAACGGAGGGTCCGTTTTTTGTTGTCCCGACCCGCCGCCGAGCCCGTCGGCCCCCGCACCTCCACCCCCACCCACCCCGTGTCCTCCTCCGCCAGAAGGGCGAAGTACCACCATGACCCCTCCCCCGGTCGTCTCCCTCACCGACTGCGCCGACCCCAACGCCCTCGCCCGACAGTCCACCCGGATCGCCACCCTCTTCGGCTCGACGCCGACCGTCCTGCCGCTCGGCGGACCGGACCCGGAGGGCGCCGCCGCCCTCACCCTGCTCGACCTGCTCCGCTCCACGGACCTGATCGGCGGTCCGAGCCGACCCGTCGTGGTCCTCGTCAACATCGCGCCGAGGGACGGGCACTGGCCCAACGGCGTGCCTTTCTGCTCCTTCCGGCACGGGAACCACCTGGTCGTCAGCACGCTGAACCAGCGGGTCCTCGCCCCGCTGGCGACCTACCTGGACCTGAAGGAGGTCCAGGTCACCGACGTCCGCGAGGTGCTGGAGGCCGCCGCAGGCGACTGGGCCGAGCTGACCCCGGCCGAGATCGAGGAGATGGTACGGACCCAGTTCCGGAGCCTCTGGTACGCGCCGCTGCTGGCCCGCTGGCTGGTGGACGGCCACCCCGTTCCCGCGCGGCCGACGGCGGTGCGCCCGTCCGTCGCCGACGAGGTGCGGATCGCCGTCGTCGACAACTTCGGCAACTGCAAGCTGGACCGCCCGGCCGCCGAACTGCCCGGCTACGACACCGCCGAGGGCCTTCTCGTACGCAACCGGCTCGACGGCCGCGACATCCGGGTGCGCTGTTACGACCGGCTCCCCGACGTCCCGCTCGGCGAGCCCGGAATCACCGTCGGGAGTTCCGGAGTCGGATTCGCCGAACTGGTGGTCCGCGGAGGTTCCGCGGCGGAGGTATTCGGACTGCGCCAGGGCGACCGCGTATTCGATCTCACCAGCTGACATGTTATCAACGCGTTACCCCGGCAAGGGTCTTCCCGATTGACGCCGGTCTCCGCGAGCCGGAATGCTGAATAGCATGTCCGGAACTCTCCTGCTGGTACGCCGCCGCCACGTGGACCACGTGCGCTGTGCGGCCGATCTGTGTCGCTGAGCGCACAGCACCGGCCCTCTTTCCCGTACCTTTCCCGGACTTCTCCCTAAGGACCTCCGATGTCCCGTACCCGTACCCGTACCCGTATCTCCCTGGCGGCCTCCGCCGCCGCCCTCCTCGCGCTGGCGGCCGTCGGCTGCGCGCCGCAGCCGCAGAGCACCCCCGAAGCGGCCGGGTCCAAGGGCGGCGCCCGGTGCACGACCGACAACCCGGGCCTCCACAAGCGCGGCCAGCTCACCGTCGCGACCGACTCCCCGGCCTATGAACCGTGGTTCGACAGCAACACCCCGTCGAACGGAAAGGGCTTCGAAAGCGCCGTGGCCTATGCGGTGGCCGGCAAGCTGGGCTTCGAACGCGACCAGGTGAAATGGGTCATCGAGCCCTTCGCCCATTCGTACGCCCCCGGCCCCAAGGCTTTCGACTTCGACATCAACCAGATCTCCATCACACCGCAGCGCGCGAAAGCCGTTGATTTCTCCACCAGTTACTACACGGCCAATCAGGCCATTCTCACGCTCGACGGATCCGCGTTCGCGAAGGCCACGTCCCTGAGCGCCTTCAAGGACGCCAGGATCGGCGTGCAGGTCGCGACGACCAGCTACCAGGCCGTGCTCGACCAGATCAAGCCCTCGAAGCAGCCGAACGTCTTCAGCACCACCAAGGACGAGGTGACCGCGCTGCGGAACGGTCAGATCGACGCGATCGTCACCGACCTTCCCACCGTCTTCTACCTGGCAGGGGCGGAGCTGGAGAACGGCGAGATCGTGGGCCAGTTCGGCTACGCGGGCGGCACCCCCGAGAAGTTCGGCCTGCTGCTGCCGAAGAACAGCGGGTACACCTCCTGCGTCAACCAGGCCCTCGACGCGCTCAGGGCCGACGGCACGCTCGCCCGGCTCACCACGCAGTGGCTCTCCGCCTCGGCGAACGTCCCCGAGCTGAAGCGATAACGGGCCGGCTGTGGACATCAGCAAGACGGCCGTACCGGACCGGTCGGCCACCGCTCCCGGCACTCCCGACACCGGCTACCGGCCCAGCGACCACGAACAGGAGCGGCAGCGGTACCGCCGCTCCCGCAAGCGCCGCCACACCTGGGTCTCCACCCTCTGCACCCTGCTCGCCCTGGTGGCGGTGGGCGCGGCCGCGGTGGCCTCACCGGGCTGGGAGCGCGTCGACACGCTGTTCTTCGACGGCGCCGAGTTCCGCTCCGCCTTCCCCGACCTCCTCCGGGGCTTCTGGCTCAACATCCAGATGTTCCTCGTCGCCGAGGTGCTGATCCTCGTCCTGGGGCTGCTGATCGCCCTGGTGCGGGTGACGCGCGCACCGGGTCTCCAGCCGCTGCGGCTCGCCGCTACGGTCTACGTGGACGTCTTCCGCGGCGTACCGACCCTGCTGCTGGTCTTCCTCGTCGGCTTCGGACTGCCGGCGCTGCAACTGCAGGGCACGCCTTCCGAGCCCTGGATCCTCGGCGTGATCGCCCTCACCCTCTCCTACACCGCGTACGTCGCCGAGGTGTTCAGGGCGGGACTGAACTCGGTCCACCCGGCGCAGCGGAACGCCGCCCGGGCCCTGGGCCTCAACGAGCGGCAGACGCTGCGGCACGTCGTCCTGCCCCAGGCCGTGCGCAACGTGCTGCCGCCCCTGCTCAACGACTTCATCGCCCTGCAGAAGGACACGGCCCTGGTCGCCGTCCTCGGTCCGCTCGAGGCGCTGCGGGCCGCGCAGATCAAGGCGGACTACGACTTCAACTACACCCCGTACCTGGGAGCGGCCCTCTTGTTCATCGCGGTGACCATCCCGCTGACCCGCTTCGCCGACCGGCTCCAGCTGCGGGCGGCGCGGCGCACCTGGGCGGGGGCGGGCCGATGAGCGGGTCGCTGCTGCGCATCCGCGGCCTCCGCAAGCAGTACGGGGAGCGGCTGGTGCTGCGCTCGATCGACCTGGACGTCGCCGAGCACCAGGTCGTCTGCCTGATCGGCGGCTCCGGTTCGGGCAAGTCCACCCTGCTGCGCTGTGTGGACCTGCTGGAGGTCGTCGACGACGGGACCGTGCACCTGAGCGAGACCGAGCTGACCGATCCGCGTCTCGACCCCGACGTCGCCCGCCGTCGGATCGGCATCGTCTTCCAGGCGTACAACCTCTTCCCGCATCTGACCGTGCTGGACAACATCACGCTCGCGCCCCGCCGGGTCCACGGCGTCCCCCGCCGGAAGGCCGAGGCCTCGGCCCGCGAGCTGCTCGACCGCCTCGGGCTCGGGGACAAGGCGCACGAGCACCCCGACCGGCTCTCCGGTGGACAGCAGCAGCGGGCGGCGATCGCCCGTGCCCTGGCCACCGAGCCGGAGCTGCTGCTCTTCGACGAGATCACCTCGGCCCTCGATCCGGAGCTGGTCGGCGAGGTCCTGGACGTCGTCGCCGATCTGAAGCGGCGCGGGCTGACCATCCTGATGGCCACCCACGAGATGGACTTCGCGCGGCGGGTCGCGGACCGGGTCTGCTTCCTGGAGGACGGCGTGATCGTGGAGCAGGGCACCGCGGAGCAGGTGCTCACCGCTCCCCGGGAGCAGGCCACGCGGCGGTTCCTCGCCCGCGCGCTCGACCGTTCGTAGCACCGTCTCCCTGACGGCGGAAGCCGGTTCCTCCCCCTGCGGCGGGGAGGGACCGGCTTCCGCCGTTCGAGGTGCTCCCGTATGTCCCGCACGGGGTGTCAGGACACGTGCGGGTGACACCGTCCGCGTACGCCATTCGACATGTGACACAACCACGCACCAGGCGGTCGGGCTTCCCGCGCCCCCTTGAGGCACCCGCCGATCAGCCTAGTTTCCGAATTGCCTCCGCAAAAATGCCTACATATGCCCATACTCTCGTCGTGCGTGTTCCGGGACGGCCTGATGCTCGGATCGTCAGGCCGTCCCGTCATTCGGTGGTCCGCGCGAGCGGATCTCGAGGTCAATCCGCTTCTCATTACTGGAGAACACATGCGCGTTGCCGTGACCGGTGGCGGTGGTTTCCTTGGGTCTCACCTGTGCGAGGCGCTCCTGCGGCGCGGCGACTCCGTGGTGTGCCTCGACAACTTCTCGACGGGCGACCCCGAGAACATCGCCCCTCTCCTGCCCCATCCGGCCTTCGAGTTCCAGCACGCCGACGTGAGCGTGTCCGTGGAGGTCGCCGGCCGTGTGGACGCCGTCGCCCACCTGGCGTCCCCGGCCTCCCCTCCCGACTATCTGCGCCACCCGCTGGAGACGCTCGCGGTCGGGAGCCGCGGCACCGAGAACGCCCTCCGGCTGGCCCAGCGTCACAACGCCCGCTTCATCCTCGCGTCGACGAGCGAGATCTACGGCGATCCGCTCCTCCACCCCCAGGAGGAGACGTACTGGGGCAACGTCAATTCCATCGGCCCGCGCAGCGTCTACGACGAGGCGAAACGATACGCCGAGGCGGTCTCGGCGGCGTACCGCCGCACGCACGGAGTCGACGTGGGCATCGCCCGGATCTTCAACACCTACGGTCCCCGCATGCGCCCGCACGACGGTCGTGTGGTGTCCAGCTTCATCACCCAGGCCCTGACCGGTGAGCCGCTCACGATCTACGGCGACGGCGGGCAGACCCGCAGCTTCTGCTACGTCGACGACCTGGTCCGCGGCCTGGTCGCCCTCCTCGACTCCTCCGAACTCGGCCCCTTCAACCTCGGGAACCCGGTCGAGCGCACCGTCTCCGAACTCGCCGGCCTGGTACTGGAGATGACCGGCTCGGCATCCGAGGTGAAGCACCACCCGCTGCCGGTCGACGACCCGGTCCGCCGCCGCCCCGTCATCACCCGCGCCCGCGAGGTACTGGGCTGGGAGCCGGAGATCGACATCACCGAGGGCCTGCGCCGCACCGTCGCGTACTTCGCCGCCCACGCGGACCGCCTCGCCGCCTCGGCCGCGTCGATCCGCGGCGGCCAGGACGAGACGGTCCCCCTGGCCGCGGCTTCGCCGGCGCCCCTCGCCCCGCAGACGATCCCCGGACCGGCCGGCGCCGCCACCGGCGTGCCGTCCTCCGCGCCCGGGGCCACCGTCGCGGGCGGCTGATCCGCCTGCCGCGGCGGGACCGGCGGGCCTCCCGCCGGCCCCGCCGCGGCTCCGAGTCCGTCGGGCCTGCTCTCCCGGGCCCCCACCTTGTCGCACCGCCTGGAGAACCTGCTGCCATGACGTCGTTGGAGCAAGGTCCCGCCCATGGGACCGGCACCGCCCAGGAACCGCCGCTTCCCTCACCGGCTCCCGGTTCGCCGGCGGAGTGGGAGGCGCTCGGCGCGCAGATCCACGCCCTGTCGCACGGCGCGGTGGCCTCCATCGGCCCGGACGGCCCCGTCCTCGCCCGCCCGGCCCACGGATTCACCGCCCTCCCGTCCAGCTTCGTCCGGGCGTTCTCGCCCTCCGACCGCTTCCTGGTCGCGCTGCTGTCCCTCGGCTGGGCGGCCTGCCTGGTCTGGTTCTGGGTCTGGTGGCTCGAACCGTCCCACCGGATCGGTTGGACGGGCCTGATCGTCAACAGCGCCCTGCTGCTGTACCTGACCTATCTGCCGGTGCACTTCCTCGTCGCGCTGCTGGGGATGCGCCGCTTCGATCCGGCGGTCCGGGTGCCCCGGCTCCGTACCGCGTTCGTGGTCACCCGCGCCCCGTCCGAGGGCTGGGACATCGCCCGGCGCACCCTGGAGGCGATGGTCGCCCAGGACTTCCCGCACACCTACGACGTCTGGCTCTGCGACGAGGACCCCAGCGAGGAGATCCTCGACTGGTGCCGCACCCATGACGTGAACGTCTCCTGCCGCCGCGGCCGCGCCGACTACCACCGGGCCGACTGGCCCCGGCGCACCCGGTGCAAGGAGGGCAACCTCGCCTTCTTCTACGACCACTGGGGCTACGAGCTGTACGACGTGGTCGCCCAGCTCGACTGCGACCACGTCCCCGGGCCCACCTACCTCGCCGAGGTCGTCCGCCCCTTCGCCGACTCCGCCGTCGGCTACGTCGCCGCCCCCAGTGTCTGCGACTCCAACGCCGACGAGTCCTGGGCGGCCCGCGGGCGGCTCCACCGCGAGGCCATGTTCCACGGACCCGTGCAGTTGGGCCACTCCGCCGGCCTCGCGCCGGTCTGCATCGGCTCGCACTACGCCGTCCGCACGAAGGCGCTGCGGGACATCGGCGGTCTGGGCCCCGAGCTCGCCGAGGACTTCTCCACCTCGTTCCTGCTGACTTCGGCGGGCTGGCAGGGCGCGTTCGCCATCGACGCGGACGCGCACGGCGAAGGCCCCCTCACCTTCGGCGCGATGATCACCCAGGAGTTCCAGTGGTCCCGCAGCCTGGCCGTCATGCTCCTCGGCATGCTGCCGCGCCATCTGGGCCGCATGCCCCTGAAGCTCCGGGTGCGCTTCGCCGCGGCGCTGATGTACTACCCGCTGCTGGCCGGCGCCACGGTCATGGGGATCCTCCTGCCGCCGATCGCCGCGATCACCGGCGCTCCGTGGATCGACGTCAACTACTTCGCCTTCCTGGCCCACTTCTGGAGCATGTCCGTCTGGCTGATCCTGCTGACGCTGCTCTGCCGCCGCCGCGGTCTGATGCGCCCCAAGGACGCGCCGATCCTCAGCTGGGAGATCTGGCTCTTCGGACTCTCCCGATGGCCGTACGTCGCCTGGGGCGTCCTGGCCGCGGTGACCCAGAAGGTACGGCCCCGCCAGATCACCTTCAAGGTCACCCCGAAGAAGCGCGACGGCCTTGAGCCGCTTCCGCTGCGGACCGTCGCCCCGTACCTGCTCATCACGCTCTTCCTGTCCGGCTCGGCCCTCGTCGGCCAGTTCACCGGCCCCGCCGTCGGCTATGTCTTCCTCTGCCTCCTCGGCTCGGCCTCGTACACCGCGGTGACGCTGGCGGTCGGCGCGCTCCACGTCAAGGAGACGGCACGCGCCACCGGTGTCCCCGCCCTCCGGGCGCTGCGCACGGCCGCGCTGCCGCTCCTCGCGGGCCTGCTGTCGCTGGCCCCGCTGGGGTTCGCGGCCGCCGTCTTCCCCACCTACCTCACCGGCTTCTACGCCTGGTGAAGGACCCTGCGACCGATCCAGAAACGAGGTTCCCGTGCCCCAGACCGTCCTGGTCACCGGCGGCGCCGGTTTCATCGGCAGCCACACCTGTGTCGAGCTGCTCCGCGCCGGCCACGAGGTCGTCGTGCTCGACGACCACTCCAACAGCTCGCCCGAGGTCCTCGAACGGGTCGCGAAGATCGCGGGCCGCCCCATCGCGGCGGCCCACGTCGCGGACGTGCGGGACCGCCGGGCCCTCGACGCCGTCTTCACGAGCCACCCGATCGACGCGGTGATCCACTTCGCCGCGAAGAAGGCCGTCGGGGAGTCGGTCCGGATCCCGCTCGCGTACTACGACATCAATGTCGGCGGCACGACGGCCCTGGTCTCGGCCATGCACGAGCACGGAGTGCACCGGCTGGTGTTCTCGTCCTCCTGCTCGATCTACGGCGACGTCACCACCGTCCCGCTGACCGAGGAGTCGCCGGCCGCGCCGACCAACCCGTACGCCACCACCAAGTGGACCTGCGAGCAGATCCTCGCGGACGTCTGCCGGCACGTGCCCGAACTCCGGGTGCTGGCCCTGCGGTACTTCAACCCGGCCGGCGCCCACCCCACCGGGCTCCTCGGCGAGGACCCGAGCGGTGTGCCGAACAACATCATGCCGTTCCTCACCCAGATCGCCGTGGGCCGCCGCGACGAACTCAGCGTCTTCGGCGACGACTTCCCCACTCCGGACGGCACCGGGATCCGCGACTACGTCCACGTGGTCGACGTCGCCGAGGGGCACCGCACCGCCCTGGACCACATCGACGACGAGCCGGGCATGCGGGTCTTCAACCTGGGTACGGGGCGCGGCGCGTCCGTCCTGGAGCTCGTCCGCACCTTCGCGCAGGTGACGGGGCGGCCGATCCCGCACCGCGTCACCGAGCGCCGCCCCGGCGACGTCGCCGAGCTCGTCGCCGACCCCTCGAAGGTCGCCTCGGCCTGGAACTGGACCGCACGGCGCGACCTGGCCTCCATGTGCCGCGACGCGTGGGCCTTCCAGCAGCAGAACCCCCACGGCTACGCGCCCTGACCCGTCGTACACCCCCGCTTTCGCGTTCAGACAGGAGAGCACCGCATGCGGTTGACCGTCATCGGAACGGGCTACCTCGGAGCCGTGCACGCCGCGTGCATGGCCGACATCGGACACGACGTCCTCGGCGTCGACGTCGACGCCGACAAGATCACGGCCCTCGCGGAGGGCCGTCCCCCCTTCTACGAACCGGGCTTCGACGAGGTGCTCACCCGCGCCCTCGCCTCCGGGCGTCTGCGCTTCGGCACCAGCCTGCGCGAGGCCGCGACGCACGGCGAGGTCCACTTCATCTGTGTGGGCACGCCCCAGCGGGCCGGCTCCCACGCGGCCGACCTGCGGTACGTCGACGCCGTCGTCGACGGGCTCGTGCCGCACCTGCCCGCCTCCTGCCTGGTGGTCGGCAAGTCGACCGTGCCGGTGGGCACCACGGCGCGCCTGACCGACCGCATCGCGGGGCTCGCCCCGGCCGGTGTACGGGCCGAGGTGGCGTGGAACCCCGAGTTCCTGCGGGAGGGCTTCGCCGTCGAGGACACCCTGCGGCCGGACCGGATCGTCGTCGGCACGGTCGGCCGGGAGGCGGACGAGACCCTGCGCCGCGTGTACGCCCCGATGCTGGAGGCGGGCGTCCCGTACATCAGCACCGACCCGAGCACGGCCGAGCTCGTGAAGGGCGCGGCCAACTCCTTCCTCGCCACGAAGATCTCCTTCATCAACGCGATGGCCGAGGTGTGCGACGCCTCGGGAGCGGACGTGGTCACCCTCGCCGACGCCCTCGGCCACGACACCCGGATCGGCCGGCGGTTCCTCAACGCCGGCCTCGGCTTCGGCGGCGGCTGCCTGCCCAAGGACATCCGGGCGTTCACCGCCCGTGCCCAGGAGCTCGGCGCCGGCCCCGCGGTGGACTTCCTGGCCCAGGTCGACGAGATCAACGAACGGCAGCGGACACGGACGGTCGACCTCGCCCGTCGACTGGCCGGCGGCGACCTGGCCAACCGCCGGACGGCCGTCCTGGGCGCCACCTTCAAGCCGAACAGCGACGACGTGCGCGACTCGCCGGCGTTGGCGGTGGCGGCGGCGCTGCACCGGGAGGGCGCCGACGTCCGGGTGCACGACCCCGAGGGCATCCCGAACGCTCGCCGCGCCCGTCCGGAACTGCACTGCGAGGCCGACCTCCTGACGGCATGCCAGGGGGCGGAGCTCGTCCTGCACCTCACCGAGTGGGGACAGTACCGCGAGCTGGACCCGGTGAAGCTGGCCCGGGTGGTCCGCAGGCCCGTCCTCGTCGACGCGCGCAACACGCTCCCGCACGACGAGTGGCGGGCCGCCGGCTGGACCGTCGAGGCGCTCGGCCGTCCCGTACCGGCGGACCGGGCGCAGGCCGCCCGGGCGGACAAGCCGCTCCGGGCCACGATCGCCTCGCCGACCGTCGAGACCGCCCCCACCGACCTCCGGTCACCGGCTCTGCCGACCGGCCGGTCCTAGACCGCCCCGGCACGCCGACGCCGTCCCGCCCGTCCGGTCGTCGACCGGGCGGGCGGGACGGCGTCGTGGCACGTCGGGTCGGCGAGGGCGTCGCCGGGAACGCGCCGGAGAGTCGGTGAGTCGGAGACAGACGTCGTGTGCCCGGCCCCGGGGGGGGCGATGTCCGGCTCGGCGGTTGCGCTACTGGGCGGCGCCGGGGCGCAGGACGTCCGGGAGCCGGTGGCCGAAGTAGTCGACGGGACCCGCGTCGATGCCCGAGGCCTGCGGGCCCATGCTCACGGACACCTCGTCCTCGCAGCGCGGCACCATGTTCTCGGCCCCGGCCGGGTCGGTGACGGGTACCGTCAGCGCGCGCAGACAGGGGTCGTCGCCGGTTCCGGTCGCCCCACCGTCGACGAGTTCCTGACCGGAGGCGGTACGCCAGTCGGCGAGGTCCGTGAAGCGGCGGCTCCCCCAGCCCAGCGACCAGGGGCCCATGCTGTGGTAGACGTTGCGCCGCAACTGGTGCGTGCCCGGAAGGTACGACGACTCGGCCTCGACCAGCGGACCCCCGTCGGTGGCCAGGATGTTGTCGTGGATACTGACGCCGCTCATGCCGTCGCGCAACCGCAGGGCCGGAGGCCGGTTTCCCGCCGCCTGCGCGGAGGCGAGGTTCCGCGTCCGCATCACGACCGTGTTGTGGTAGATGTCCAGGTTCTTCATGAGGGAGCCGTAGGCGACGATGCCGCCGTACTCGGGGAGCTTCCGCGCGTCGTCCCAGCTCATGTTGAAGCGGACGACGTTGTCCCGATGGGCCCCGGTCGCCTGTCCGGAGTAGACGAGGAACCCGGGCCCGTCGTTGCCGTAGGCGAGGTTGTACTGCACGACCGAGTGCGACACGTTGTTGTCGAGGCCGAAACCGCCGCCGTCCACGCGCGAGCCGGTCCGGTTCCGGTAGGAGCGGTTGTTCTCCAGGACCACGTCGGTCGAGTCGTAGACCCAGATGCCCTCGGGGCCCTCCTGGGCGTCTGCGGCGGAGCGGGCGCCGTTGTCGTGGGCCACCGAGCGCGTCACCCTCGCGTCCCGGACGCTGCCGAGGGCGATGCCACTGCCGGTGTTGCGCCCGGCGCTGTCCGGGTCGCCGGTGTTGGAGTACGCCGTGACCCGCTCGATCCGCAGCCCGGAGTGCGCGTAGGCGGGGCCGTCCGCCTCGAACTCCGGTCCGTAGAAGACGAGTCCGGCCTCCAGGTTGTGATGCACGGAGACATCGCTGATGCGCACGTCGCTGTAGCCCGTGACGGCGTCGCCGTCCGTGCCGACGCTGATCCCGTTCTGGAAGCCCCGTGCCTCCACGTTCGTGATCCTGACGTGGGCGAGCCTCCGCTCCCCGGGGCGGGTGGCGCGAAAGGCGATCCCCACTCCTTCGCGCAGCGCCGTGCGGTCGCCGACCAGCGCGATGTTCCTGATCTCCACGCCCGCCGTGTCGTGCACGGTGATGCCCGAGGTGCCGCGGGGCTCGATGGTGGCGCGGCCCGTGCCGTACGACTCGATCACCACGGGCCGCGCGGCGCTGCCCGCCTCGTCCTCCTCCAGGGTGACGGTGCCGGGGAACCGTTCGCCGCCCTTGAGCCGGAGCCTGTCGCCGGGCCGGAAGTTCGCGGTGTTCGCGTGGTCGAGGGTCCGCCAGGGCCTCTGCGGCGTCATGCCGTCGTTCTGGTCGTCGCCGTCCGGACTCACGTAGAAGGTGAACGGACCACCGCTCGCGGGGCGGGCGGGGCGGTAGACCCCCGGCACGTCGCATCCCGCGAGCAGCAGGAGCACCGCGGCCGAGACTCCCGCCGCGGTCCTCGTCGTCCGGCTCCGCTTCACCGCGTTCACCCGCACCCCCTGGGGATGTTCCAGTGCCCTGTCAGGCATATGAAGCAGCAGACTGCCAGAAAAGGGACATACGAAACGCCGACGAACGCGCGGCATCCGAGTCACGTACGGCCCGACACGTCGTCAGGGGGTGGCGTCGTGGCGGCGGCAGGGGCTCCGCCGCGGTCAAGAGCGCGTCCCGGCCGGAAGGATGTGTTCCGCGCCGGAGATCTTCTCCGGGCATCCGCTCCGCTGTCACCATGTGCCGTATGACGTACATGATCAAGGGTGCCAACGCGCCCGTCCCCGCCGTCCCTCTGCGTGTCGCCGTGGGCCGGCAGTCGGTGCCCGGTGCGCCGACCGTGTCCGCCGCGGCCCTGCTGCTCGACGCCGCCGGAGCGGTGCGCGGCGATGCCGACATCGTCTTCCACCACCGGCCCGTCCACCCCTCGGGCGCCGTCCGGCACGTCGGTACGGGGCAGGGCGCCGGACAGCTCGCCGAATGGCTGGAGGTGGACCTGCTCCGCGTCGAACCCGACGTCCAGCGGGTCCTGATAGTCGGATCCTGCGCGGACGGGACCTTCGGGCAGGTGCCCGGTCTCTACGCCCAGGTGAGCACGTTCGACGCCGCCGTCGTCGCGCAGTACGCGGTCACGGACGCCACCGCCGAGACCGCGTTCGTACTCGGTGAGCTGTACCGGCGCGACGGCGCATGGCGGTTCCGCGCGGTGGGGCAGGGCTACGAGGACGGGCTCGCGGGCCTGACCAGGGACGTGGGGGGCTCGGGGGCGGTGACGGCAGCGACGGCGGTGACGGCAGTGGCTGCACCGGCGCCGGTGACCCCCTCGCCTGCGCCGGTGACCCCCTCGGCGTCGCCGGCCGTGCCCTCCGCGCCCGGCCCGGTGCCGCTCGCCGGGGTGGGCAAGGTGTCGCCCGCGCCCGGTACGTCGAGCGACGCCGCTCCGTACGCCGCCTCACCCGTCCCGCTCGTCTCTGCGCCCGCCGGGTTCGTGCCCGCGTACGCCGCCGGGGCGCCCGCCGTCGGCGCATCCGTCGAACCCCCCTCCTGGGCGGCCGGCTTCTTCACGTTCGAACCGCGCGTCTATCGCGGCAAGGGGGCGAAGACCGTCACCGTGGACCTGCCGTTCCCGCCCAACGGGGAGCCGGTGATCCTGGAGGCACGAACGGAGGAGTACAACTTCCTCTCCGTCAAGATCCCCGGCCGCGAGGACGATGTCTTCCTGTCAGACCTGCCCGATCACTACGGCCGGCAGCTGATGGTGCCCCACCGCAAGGGCGGGCCGCTCACTCTGAAGGTGCGCAACTCCGGGGCCTGGCAGCTCACGGTCCTGCCCCTGTCGGCGGCCCTGCCGCTGGACTTCGGCACCGTCACCGGCAGCGGCCATGAGGTCTTCCTCCGCACCGGCCCAGCGGCCGAGTTGAAGGTGCGGGCGGAGGACCCCCACAAGGGCTGGTTCCAGATGCACTACCACTGGGGTGACACCCCCGGTGACCTGAGGCGCCCGGCCAAGCGGATCGTGTACGAGTGGAACGGTCGCCGGGTCAGGGAGAAGGTCGCCCTGCCCAGCGGGCCCCTCCTGGTCACCATCGACAAGAGCAGGCACCAGTGGGAACTTACCCTCGACGCGGCCGCCCCTGACGAGCCGGCCCGAGGGGCACGGAAGGGCTGGCTTCGCTAGGGGGTCCGGCCGGGCCCGCTGGGCCTGCGAGCACGCCCCGGGGCCGGATCGACAGGCGATTGCGGGCGATCCTCCCGTCCCCTGCCTCAGTACTGTGACTCCGCATGACCGACACCGAGTTCGAGATCACCGCAGACCTGGTCCGCGACCTGCTGCGGGAGCAGCATCCCGACCTTGCCGGGCTCGCCGTCCGCGAGGTGGCGGGCGGCTGGGGCAACCAGATGTGGCGCCTCGGAGACGAGTTGGCCGTGCGCATGCAGCGCATGGACCCCACCCCGGAACTTCAGCTCAAGGAGCGGCGCTGGCTTCCCGTGCTGGCCCCTCGCCTGCCGCTCCCGGTGCCGACGCCGGTGCGGTCCGGCGAACCGTCCGAGCGCTTCCCCAAGCACTGGACCGTGATGACGTGGGTTCCCGGCGAGCCGCTGGACCACGGCTCGATCAGCCGCGGCGCCCACGCGGCCGAAGCGCTGGCCGGGTTCCTCCGGGCGCTCCATGTGCAGGCCCCCGCCGACGCGCCGGCTCCCCGGGACCGCGGCGCCCACCCCCGGGACTGCACGGACGGCTTCGAGCAGTTCCTGCGGGCCGCCGCCCCCGACGACCTCGTGACCGGCCTCCGGGCCGTCTGGGACGAGGCCGTCGCGGCCGGGGCGTGGGAGGGCCCGCCCTTGTGGGTGCACGGCGACCTCCATCCCGCGAACGTCGTCGTCTCGGACGGGACGCTCGCGGGCGTCGTCGACTTCGGCGACATGTTCGCCGGCGACCCGGCGTGGGACCTCGCTGCCGCGTGGGTGCTGCTCCCCCCGGGCACGGCCTCCCGCTTCTTCGACGTGTACGCGGTCGCGGACGACGCGGCGATCCGGCGTGCGCGCGGGCTGGCCGTGCTGAAGAGCCTCTTCCTGATGCTCATGGGGCAGAGCGGAGATCGGGGTCTTCCCGGAGGCAAGTCGCACTGGGGACCCGTGGGCCGGGCGGCACTCGATCGCGTGCTGGCCGAGCGGGGCGACCGTCGGCGCTCGTGACGCCCGCGGGGAGCCCGGCGAGGACGACCGGAGCGGCCTGGGGACCGGAGCGACGGGAGCGACCGGGGCGACCGGGGCGGCTCACCACCAGTAGGCGGGGTACCTCGGTGCCGCGCGCCGGACGCGGGACGCGGCGTACGCGGTCAGGACGAGCAGCACCGTGGACCCGAACAGCAGGGGGACGAACCTGCCCGGCGCGGGATCCTGGAGGACGATGACGACGGCGGTGGCGCAGGCGGGCGAGTGCGGAGTCCGGGCCAGGGTCGTGAGGGCGAGGGTGACACCTGCGGCGAGCGCGGCGGCCCATGCGCTGCCGTGCCCCGCGAGGCCCACCGCGTATCCGGCGGCGGCGCCGAGGAGGTGGCCGACGACCACGCTTCGCGGCTGGGCCAGCGGCAGCGCGGGGGCGCAGTGGACCAGGGCGGCGCTGGCGGCGAGCGGGGGTATGAGTACGGGCTCGTGGAGGGCGGCGCCGATCGCCACGAGCGCGAGGAGGGCCGCGGTGGCGGCGCTGACGTTGTGGGCGGCGGCCGCGGGCGCCGGCCGCGCCGGGGCACGGCCGGCCAAACGGGCCAGGCGCGACCGGCGGCTGAGGGGGACGGCGCCGGAGCCGGTCACGGAGGGATCGGTCGCGGCGGGATCCGTCGTGACGGAGCCGGTCGCGACGGGGCCGGTCACGGCAGGGGCGATGGCGGCGGTGTCGGTCACAGCGGGTTCGGTCACGGCGGGGTCGGTATGCGGAGCGATGTCGGTACTCATGTGATGCGGTGTTTCCGGGGCAGGCGGCCGTGGGCCGTACGAGGCGGAGTGGGGGCGTTCGTTCTCCCGGGCCCCTGTGGTCGACAGTCGGCCCGGTCCCGCGCCCGGCCCTCGTGCGGCGGCGCGGCCCGGCACCACTCTAACCAGCGGGTTCTCGGCCGGTCGGCCGGGGGCGGGCCGGGGGCTCGCGGCGTAGAGTGGGCGAAATGAGCCCAGTCCGATACGAGCTGGTATTCGCCGACGAAACGGGTTCGGCGCAGGACGTCGTGACCGTCGAGCGCACCTCTTCCAAAGGGCCCGGCGGCCACGCGGTCTACGCCGACGCCACCGGCATCATCCGAGCGGAGATCAGCGAGCAGGACGAGGTGCGCATCCTCGCCTCGGGCGGGCACCAGGCTCCTGCCCAGCACGTCCTGGCCCGCCGCCTCACCGAGACGGATCCGAACGATCCCCCCGGTACCGCCGGTACCTCCGCGGCCCCGGCCTGACGATCCTCGGCCCCAGTCACGCCTCGGTGGTCGTTCCCTCGGTGGTCGTTCCTTCGGTGGTCGTTCCCTCGGTGGTCGTGTCGAGGGTCCTGGACGCCCAGAGCGTCTTGCCGCGGCCTGAGGGCCGCACGCCCCAGCGCTGGGTGAGGTGGGCGGTGATGAACAGGCCCCGGCCGTTCTCGTCCGTGTCCAGGGCGCGCCGGAGGTGGGGACTGGCGCTGCTGTCGTCGGAGACCTCGCACACGAGCGCGCCGTCGTGGATGAGGCGCAGCTGGATCGGCCCCTTCGCGTAGCGCACGGAGTTGGTGACCAGCTCGCTGACGACGAGGGCGGTGTCGTCGATGACGTCCTGGGCCATTCCCCATTCCGCGAGCTGGTCCACGACTCGTTTGCGGGCCTGCCCGGCGCTCTCCGGAGCGTTCGGAAAGGTCCACGCCTTCGTCTGGGAGTCGCCGAGGGTGCGGGTTCGGGCCAGCAGCAGATACGCGTCGCGAAGCGGCTGCTCGGGCACGAGGGCCTCGGCGTACCGGTCGCACGCGGCCTGAAGCGAGGGATGCGGGTCGGTGACGAGGTCGGGCAACCGGCTCAGCAGCGCGTCCCGGCCGCCGACCGCGGTCAGCAGAGCGGTGTTGCAGATCAGCAGGGTGCTTCCTTCGGGCAGGACGCGTTCGGTCAGCCTGTACTCCGCGAGGCCCTGCCCGAGAGGGGGTCCGGCCGCGACGTCCAGCGGTTCGACGGTGCCGCCCGGGTGGACCAGGACGGGCGGCGGGTGGCCCGCGCTCGCCGCGGTGCACAGGCGGGTGACCGGATCGTAGACGAGGCAGAGGCAGGTGGCGCGCGCTCCGTCACCGTCGCTGCCATCGGCATCGGCGCCGTCGCTGTCCCCGGCACGGACGTGGGCATGGACATCGGGCGCGGCTGCGTCCGGCGGGGTGCTCGGGCGGCTGGCGAGGTCGTGCAGGCGCTGAAGGATGTCGTCCGGCGGCAGGTCGAGGTCGGCCAGCGCCTCGATCGCCGCGCGCAACTCGCTCGTCGCCGAGGGACGCGACGTCCCGGAGGTGGTGTCCCCGGCCACGAGGGCGACCCTGGAACCGGAGAGGGAGATGGCGTCGGACCAGCCGCCGCCCGTGCCGGCCGGCAGGTGGGTGCGGGCGAGTTCGACGGCCGTCACCACGGACGCCTGCGCCTGGGCGAAACCGCCGGACAGGACGCGGGCGGCCGAGCGCTCGCGCCCGTAGAGGCGCGCGTTGTCCAGGCACTGGCCCGCGAGCGTGGTGAGCTGCTGCGCGAGCCGGAGGTGCCGGTGGTCGAACGGGGTCGGTTCGCGCCAGCGGTAGAAGCAGGCCAGGCCGAGCACCACACCGCGCGCCCGGATCGGAACCAGCAGCATGGAGTGCGTCCGCGCGTTCAGGATCCGGGCGTACCGGCGGCGCCGGGGGTCGAGCCAGGGGGCGTCCGGGCGCAGTCGTCGGATCAGTTTGGGGGCCAGGGTGTCCAGGGCGGTCCGGTGGGGCGTGCCGGGCGGGTACACGTCCACCTCGCCGACGGCGGGAACGCCCTGCCGGTCCGGTCCTGCGACCGAGCGGTATCCCACGCGTCGCACGGTCTGGTCCCGGTCGCGGGCGTCCGCGGCGGGCGCCCGGCCGCGCAGGACCACGTCGTAGACGTCGACGGTCACGGTGTCGGCCAGGGCCGGGGAGACGACCTCGCAGAACTCGGCCGCCGTACGGAAGACGTCGAGCGTGGTTCCGATCCGCGCGGCCGCCTCGTTCTGCAGGCGCACCTCCGCCTCGGCCCGTTCCCGGGCGGTGATGTCGGTCAGGGCTGCGGCCAGCCCCAGCACGGTGCCGTCGGCCCGCTGCAGGCGGAACGCGGACGCCGAGGAGACGGTCTCGACCGGGGGGTCGCGGCGGTCGCGGAACCGGATGCTCATGTCGAGCTCGGGCACGCCGGTCTCCAGCACGCGGCGGGCGGCCCGTTCCACGGCCGCGGGGTCGGTGATGTCGAAGGACCCCAGGATCTCCGGCAGCGTGCGCCCGAGCACCTGGTCGACCGGGAACTCCCGCATCAGCCGGGCCGCCGTGTTCACCCGTATCAGACGCAGCTCCGCGTCGTACACGTGCAGGCCCAGGGGCGACTGGGAGAACAACGCGTCCAGTACGGCGTCCCCCAGCCCCTCGGGGACGGACCGGCCGTCCGGATGATCTTCACCGACCACTGTGTGAACGCCCATTCGACGAGACGGGTGGACCAGGCTCCCTCCCATGCAACGCCCACCCCGCGCACCCGGCCACCGCAGAGGGGTGGCCGGGTGACGGCGGCCGGTCCCGCCGGGCGGGCCCGCTGGGGCGCGGGCGGCCGGAGCGCTGCGTACGCTGGTCGGAGGGGGCCTCTCGGGACGAGGAGCGGAAGGTCTGTGAGGCCTGAGATCGACCACGGCGCGTTGTTCGCCGCGACGCCCAGCCCGTATCTGGTCCTGGCACCGGATCTGGTGATCGTGGATGTCAACGACGCGTACCTCCGGGCCACCGGCCGCACCCGGGAGGATCTCCTCGGGCAGCACATGTTCGACGCCTTCCCCGACAATCCCGCCGATCCGGGCGCGGACGGCGTGAAGAACCTCGGAGCGTCGCTGCGACGGGTCCTGGCCACCGGCGAAGCGGACACCATGGCGGTGCAGAAGTACGACATCCCCGTCGTCGCGCAGCCCGGTGTGTTCGAGGAACGCTGGTGGTCCCCCGTGAACACCCCGGTGAAGAACGCGGACGGGCGGGTCTCGTGGATCATCCACCGCGTGGAGGACGTGACGGCGTTCATGCGGTCCCGGCGGTTCCGGGGCCGGAGCGAGGGGCGGCGGATGACCGAGCGCGAGGAGGGGATGGAGGCCGAGCTGTATGTCCGCGCCCGGGAGCTGCAGCGGCTGAACGAGGAGCTGCGGGCGGCGCACGCCCGTGAGCGGGAGGTCGCCGTCACCTTGCAGGAGGCGATGCTGCACTCCCCCGACCTGGCCCGGCACAGCGACGTGGCGGTGCGCTACCTGCCGGCGATCGGTTCGCTGAACGTGTGCGGCGACTGGTACGACACCGTCGACCTGGCCGAGGGGCGCTTCACCGTCGCCGTGGGCGACGTCGTGGGGCACGGGCTGGAGGCGGCCACCGTCATGGGCATGCTCCGCAGCGCGCTGTCCGCGGCCAGCCGGGCGGTGGCCGGGCCGGCCGGGGCGCTGGAAGTGCTCGGCATGTACGCCCGCTCGGTGGACGGCGCGCTCGCGGCGACCGCGGTCAGCGTGCTCGTGGACACCCGCTCCCATCTGCTCGTGTACTCCAGCGCGGGGCATCCGCCGCCGGTGCTGCTGCACGCGGACGGCACGTGCGAGCTGCTGGACCAGGCCACCGACCCGCCGCTCGGAGCCAGACCCGAGCACGTTCCCCGGCCGCAGGCAGGCATGCCCTACCACCCGGGTGACACCCTCGTCCTCTACACCGACGGGCTGATCGAACGCCGTGACGAGGACATCGACACCGGCCTGGACCGGCTCACCACCGCCCTGGGCGACCTCGCAGGCCGCGAACCCGATCAGCTGGCCGACGCGCTGCTCGCGCGCCTCGACGTCGCCAGCGGGGCCCGCGACGACATCGCCCTCGTCATCGTCCGTGTCTGACCCCCGGAGGTCACCGGGCGCACGGCGTCCGGGCGTTGCGTCCTCCGAGCCGGGTGGTGACTACCTCCGTGGAAGGGGAACGAGCCGCAGCAACCCGTGGAGGACGGCGTCGATGGTGTCCTGTGCGGGCTCGTCGGCCACATGGGTGAGCAGCCGGGCCAGGGTGCGCAGCACGTGGGGCGAGGCCATCACACGGGGGTGCAGGACGGGCCGGAAGCCGTAGCGCGAGAGGATCAGGTCCCCCGCGAGGTTGCCCAGCCGGTAGTAGCGCGCCCAGCGCCGCTGGATCTCGGCCGGGTACTGGTGCAGGGCGTGTTCCCGGCGGGGTCCGGCCGGGCGGGCCAGGGCCAGGGCGATGATGTCCGCCGCCACCTCGGCGGCCTCCATGGCCTGGGCGATGCCCTCGCCGCTCCACGGACTGACCATGCCGGCGCTGTCGCCGACGAGCAGCACGCCCCGCCGGTACTGCGGGCGGCGGTTCAGTCCCATCGGCAGCGGCGCGCTGCGCAGCGGCGAGTCGGCGGTCTCCTCGTCGAGCCCCCAGTCCGCGGGCAGGCGGGGCAGCCAGTGCTCCAGCGTCGCTCGCAGGTCCACCGGCCTGCGTCGCCGCTGCTGCGGCAGGACGCCGAGGCCGACGTTGACGCGGCCGTCCCCGAGGGGAAACACCCAGCCGTACCCGGGCAGATCCCGACCGGTGCGGGGACAGCGCAGGTCGGCCCAGAGCTCCAGGTAGGGGTCGTGCGTACGGGCCTCGCTGCGGTAGTACCGGCGGGCGGCGGCTGCGACGGGCCGCTTGTCGTCCCGTTCGAAGCCGAGGCCGAGAGTCGTCCGCGCCGAGGCTCCGTCGGCGGCGACCACCAACGGCGCCCGGTAGCGGACCGGCTCCTGCCCCGGCCCGCGGGAGGCGGACACTCCGACGACGTGTCCTGCCCGGTCGGTCAGCGGGCCCGTCACCTTCACATGGGTACGGAGGCGCGCGCCGGTGGCGCGGGCGTGAGCGGCGAGCAGGTCGTCGAAGTCGTGCCGGCTGCGGGTGAGCCCGAAGTCGGGAAGGGCACCCAGGCGCGGCCAGTCGATCTCCGCCTGGTGGCCGCCGCAGACCCAGCGCATGCCCTTGTTGCGCATCCAGCCCGGCGCGTCGATGTCGATGCCCATCCGCACCAACTGGTAGACGCTGCGCGGTGTCAGCCCGTCGCCGCACACCTTCTCCCGGGGGAAGCCGCCCTTCTCCAGGAGCAGCACGTCCACACCCGCTCGCGCGAGGTGCACCGCGGCGGAGGAGCCCGCCGGGCCCGCTCCCACCACGATGACCTGTGCCTCTTCGTCACCGGCGCCGTCGGAGCCCGAGCTGTCGGCGTCGCGGCCGTCGCCGGCCTCGCCACGTTTGGTGATCACCCCACCACTATGCCCAGGGCGGAAGCCGGCGGAACGTGCGGCACGGCCGAAGCCGCCGCGCGTACGGACCAGGTCACTATCCTGGACGTCCCCAGGCCCTGAGCCCGCTCCCGGAGACATCTGATGCACCCTCACGTGGAACGGCTCACGCGCGTCGTCCCGCCGCCGGCGGGGCAACGGCCGCGGGCCTGGACCGAGATCGAGGAGCGCCTGGGCGGTGCGCTGCCGGTGGACTTCAAGGACCTCGTCGACACCTATGGCGGGGGCGTCTTCGACGAGACGATCTGGATCCTGGAGCCCGACTGCGCGGAACCCGGCTACGACCTCCTGGCCGTGAAGGAGGAGCGCGCCGAGGTGGTGGCCCGGCTGTGGGAGATCGGCCCCGAGCCCCGCCCCGAGCAGCTGGAGACCCCCGGAGCGGGGTTGCTTCCCTTCGCGTACATCGAGGGGACCGGCGCCCACCTCTACTGGCTCACCTCCGGGGACGTGCACCCCGACGACTGGACCGTCCTGGCGAACGCGGGCCGTGGACCGGAGTGGGAGCACCACCCGGTCTCCCGCGTCCGGTTCGTCCTGTCCGTGCTCACGGGCGAGATCCGGTCCGGCATCCTCGGCGACCTGCCGGCCGACGACCACGGCTTCGATCCGAACGCCGAGGTCCTGCGGCTGACGGGCCGTCTCCCCCGCCCCACCGAGGCGGGGCAGGGTCTCCCGGGAGCCCGCACGGCTCTCAGGCCCAGCCGCCGCCCCGGACACGAGCAGGAACGCAACATGAACCGTCCTCGCGTACCCGCCCGGCTCCTCGCCCGTCGCTCCACGTGGAGCGCCCCGTCCGCGGACGGCGCCGACGTCGCGTACCCGCGGACGCCGGGCGTCTCCGCCGTGCCGCTCGGCGACGGCACGTGGCTCACCCATGACGAGGAGACCGTGCGGCGCTGGACCGCCCCCTGACGACGCGACCGCGTCCCGGCGTCGGTGCCCCGTGCGGCCCCGCCTCGCGTGCAGCCCCGCCCCGAGACAGGCGGCATCGTCCGTACGGATGACCGAATGCGTTCACCTGCGCCGGGCCGCCGTACGCGATCCACGACGCCATGGAAGGGGTACCGCTTCCCTCGCCCGGACTGCGGAACCATACTGGTCGGGACCTGCTCGCCCACCGAACGGTTCCATGGCCAAGAACAGCACTTCATCGACCACCGTCCCCGGCACCGCCTGGCTCGGGCGCGGGCGTCACCTCGGGCCCGAGCCCGAGCGGGACGTCCGGCGCAATCTGCTCGCCCTCAAGGCGGCCCGGGTGATCGACGACTTCCTGGACCTCGACCCCGTCGAGGCGGCGACCTCCACCGACCTGTACCCCCGGGACGAGTCGGCCGACCCCGGCCCGTCCGCGCGCCGCCTCTTCGAAGCCCGCTGGCGCGTGGCCGACGACGTCACGGTGCGCGCACAACTGACCACGTACGAGCCCGAGTCCCGCCGCGCCAAGGCCGGGGGTGTCTCCTGGGCGCTCGCCGCCGAGGCCGAGCGGGCGTGGGAACCGGGCTGGCCCTCGCCGGCCACTGTGTTCTGGCCCGACAGCGAGCAGGTCCCGTGGGACCACGAGACGGTGCCGGACGTCCGTCTGCGGTCGGCGAACCACCTCCCGAAGGACGACGACGAGCTGCGCCGTCTGCTGCGGGCCTGCACCCGGCAGAGCTGGTTCATCCATGTCGTGGTGCACGAGGCGATGACGCCGGACGCCCTGGGGCGCCGGCCGATCACGGCGTTCCTGCCGCCGAGCCTGCGGCACCGGGTGGTCGAGCACCGTGCCACGCCGGACCAGGCGCTGATCGCCGACTTCGTGATGAAGCGTGAGCTGGGCGTCGGGATACCGCGCGGCGGCGCCGTCATCCTGCCCCCGACACCGCAGGCCGTCGACTACGACGCGGAGCGCTTCACGGTCCCCAACGTCTTCCTGGACGGTACGGAACCCACCCGACTCCTGGAGAGGATCCAGGAGTTCGCCGCGCTGCCGCAGCCGATGCCGACCGAAGCCGAACAGGTGCTGACCCGGCTGCGCCAGGGCTGGCACCTGCTCACCCCCGACGAGGAACTGGCCCACGCGCGGGCCATGGTCACCAGGTACGCCAAGGCGCTCGAAGCCATGACGGCATCCTGCGACCTGTACCGGGAGGCCGCAGAGTCGGCGCTCGAGGCCCTCGCCGAGGCGAACGGCGGCGACGGCGCCCCCCGGTCGGTGTCGCAGGCGACGGCCAGGCAGGATCCCTCCCCCTGGAAGAGCCTCACGAAGAGCCTCTCCCGCTTCCGGGGCCCGACCCCCCAGACACCGGATCCGGAGGTCCCGCAGCGTCCGCCGGGCGAGTGAGAGCGGCGCGCGGCGTCGGTCGCGGGTTCCTCACGGGGTGCCCGCGGCGCCACCGTCCGCCGACACCGAGGCGGATCACGGTCGGGCGCCGGGCCCTGTCGGTCCGTCACTTGGGAGGGGTGGGCTCCGGGTCCTTCGGGGTGGCGCGGTCGCCAGGGTGGCGGACGGCGCACAGGAAGCCGAGTGCCAGGGCCACGGCCATGCCGTAGAAGACCCACTGGTTGGCCTGGGCGAAGTCCATCTGGATGGACGACATCGCGTCGCGGGTGGCCTCGGCGACCTGGCCGGTGCCGGTCGGCGGGGTGGCGTCGCCGTGGCCGGAGACGGAGTCGGTGATGCCGCGTGCGACCTGGTCGGCGACGGCGGGGTCGATGCCCCTCCCCCGGAGCGTGTCGGTGACGTTCTCCGTCATGGCGCGGGACAGCAGGGTGCCGAACACGGCCAGGCCGATGCTCGCCGCGTAGTTGCGGACGGTCTGCGTGATGCCGGTGACCTCGCCGTACGAGGCGCCGATGGCCCGGTTGACCGCGTCCGTCGAGGCGGGGGCCAGGATGAAGCCGATGCCCGCGCCGGCGAGGGCCGCGTAGGGCCACTGGTCGTGCATGGACAGGTTCGTCAGTTCGTTGGCCCACAGGGCGAAGCCGACCGCGCCCAGGATCGTGCCCGTCTTCAGCGCCGGGCGCGCGCCCCGTTTGTCGAGGATCCGGCCGCCCCACTGGGAGGCGAGGGCGAAGCCGACGAAGAAGTACAGCAGGAAGAGCGCCGCCTGGTTCGGAGAGGCACTGAGGGACACCTGCGCGTAGACGGAGGAGAAGAAGAACACCGGCACGAAGGCGAGCATCGCGAAGAACAGCACGGCCGAGTCCACCGTGAACGCCTTGTCCTGGAAGACCCGCAGGTCGATCAGCGGGTGGCGGACGCCGCGCTCGTACCGTACGAACACGTAGAGGATCACGAGGCCGCCGACGACGCACAGCCAGGTCGCCCAGTTCCCCCATCCCCATGACCAGGCCTGCTGGAAGCCGAGGACGCTCAGGCCCATGCCTGCGGCGACGAGGACGGCGCCGGGCACGTCGAGCGTTCCGGGGCGCGGGCGGTCGGCGATGTGCGCGAGGCCGGTGAGGATCAGGGCGATGATCGCGACCGGCACGTTGACCCAGAACACGGCGCGCCAGGTCCACGAGGCCGTGAGCCAGCCGCCGAGCAGCGGACCGACGGCGGTCAGCGCTCCGGAGATCCCGAAGAACAGGGCGAGGGCCCTGCCCCGCCGTTCGACCGGGAACACCGCCACGACCACGGCCAGCGCGGCCGGGAAGAGCAGTGCCGCGCCGAGACCCTGCACGGCCCGGAAGGTGATGAGCCAGGGCTGGGCGTAGTCGCCGGAGGGGACGCATCCGCAGAGGACGGACGCGATGACGAACACGAGGGTGCCGATGATGACGATGCGCCGTGGCCCGTAGAGGTCGGCGAGACGACCGCCGAGGGCGAAGAACGCGGCGAGGGCGAGGAGGTAGGCGTTGACCACCCATTGCATGCCCGCGCTGGAGAGTCCCAGTTCGCGCACGATGTCGGGGGCGGCGATGGAGACGATGGTCTGGTCGATGAAGGTCATCGCGACCGCGAACATCATCGCCGCGAGGGCCACCGTCTGGTTCGGGAGTCGCGCGCCCTTCTGCTGCGTGGGGTGCGGCTGCGGATCAGGCTCTGTGCGGCTGCTCACTCTGTCCAGTCTGAGCCCGTCCGCGGCGTCGCGCACGCCGCGCGCGGGCAGGCGGGTGCCGGAGGGAGCGGCCGAGAGGACGGGGCGGCGGAGTGGGAGTGGGGCGGTGCCGTCTCAGAAGGGGTACTGGGCGCACACCTCGCCGTCGAGGCAGTGGGCGGCGTGACGGCGCATCCGGGGCCCGTAGGTGTCGTGGCGGGACAGGGACGTGTAGGAGCCGGGGTCGCGCGTGACGAGGCCGGCGGTTTCGGCCAGGTAGACGTCGAAGCCGGGGTACATCAGTCCGACGAAGGGCAGGTCGTCCATGTCGAGGGCGAGAACGGGGTACTCCCCTTCCTCGTCGGGCTCGGTGACCGCCAGGACGCGCCGGGAGTCGGAACCGCCGGGCAGCAGGAAGCATTCGGGGAAGCGTTCCGCCAACGGGGCGAAGTCCTCCGTCCACCAGGCGCCGAACTCGTCGCCCACGAGCCGGTCGAGCGGGCGCGGGGTGAGTACGCCGCCGCCCTCCGGCGCGAACCAGCCGTGCCGCTCCAGCAGGGTCGTGTCGAACCGGAGCCAGGCGCGCAGACTCGGCGACAGCGGGCGGCCGGACGGGAACACGGTCCGGGCGAGGACGTCCTCGGGGAGCGGGCGAGGCGCGGCGCCGGACACCCAGGGGACGTCCCGGTAGTCCAGGGCCGAGGCGCCGGGGTCCTGCCGCACCTGTTCGATGACCCGCCGGGTCAGTCCGGCGCCGTGGTGGGCGGTGCGGGCAGAGGTGTGAGGGGTGGTGTGGGCAGGGGTGTCGGTGGTGGTGTGCGCAGGCGTGTGCGCGCCCTCGATCGTCATGGGGCGGACCCTAACAAGCCGGTCCGACAGTCGGAGGGCGGTCGGTGCGGCCCGTCCCCCTAGGGACGTTCGAAGGCCTGTAGTACGCCGCCGAGTGCGAAGCACAGCGCACCGCACAGCGTCCCCCAGTTGGCGATGTCGGCGTTGACCAGGCTCTGGGTGGCGGGCCGGGTGAAGGCGGCCGCCGCGGAGACCATGAAGAGCACCGACCCGAACTGGTTCACCACGACCACCCACCAGCCGAGGCTGCGCGAGCGGACGCAGGGCCGGGAGCGGTGGCAGATCTCGGCGAACGCGAGATGGCCCGACACCAGGAACAGCACGCAACCGACCACGTCGGGGGCCCAGATCAGGCGGTTGGTCTGCTGGACGGTGAGCCCCTGCAGGAAGGAGTCCAGCAGGTTGACGCCGAACACGAGCGTCCCGGCGAACAGCACGAACGTGCTGAGCCAGTCCAGACGCATCGGCTCGTAGCCCCACCACCGCCAGCCGGTCGTCGCCGGCGGGCCGCCCCGGGGTGAGTGGCGGGGTGCGTTGAGCACCTGGAGGAGCGAGGTGTAGCCCCCGACGTTGAAGAACAGTCCGCCCGCGAAGTAGACGGAGGCGCTCTCGGTCGGGTCGCCGGAGCCGAACTGGGCGAGGGCGGCGCCGAGCGCGAAGAGGATCCCGCCGAGGAAGAACGCAGCCGATGCGACGGAGTTGAGCCTCCGGAGGCGGTCGAGCGTCTTCGCGTCGGCGGTCGGGGAGAGGGTGACCGTGCCCCCGGGGTCGCGGACGGACAGCGCCCCGCGCTTGCGCGCGAGCCGCGACTCCCATACGACCGTCCCCCCTTCGGGGTGGTGCCAGGTGAGCCGGGTGGTGAACGGTCCCGCGCCTTCGGCGCGGTGCGCAGGCTGTTCCACGGCACGAGCCTAGTTTCCGTTCCGCTGACGTGCGGCCAGCGAAACGGGGACGTTGCGCGTCGACCCACCGCATGTGTCGGATCGCCGTCTCCCTCGCCGCATCGCCGTCTTCCCCTTCGGATCGGCGTCTCTTTCTTCGGATCGGCGTCTCCCTCGTCGGGATCGGCGTCTCCCTCGTCAGGATCGCGTCTCAGGCCGGGGAGTCGCCCGTGATCCCCGCGCAGTGGGTCACCACCGAGGCGAGGCTGCCCTGCGTACGCAGGAGATCGCGCTGGACGCGGGCCCCGTTGCCCCGTTCCAGCAGAGCGGCGATGCCCGCGCGGACCCGCTCGTCGTCGCCGCTCTCGACCAGGGCCTCCCGGACATGGGCCTGGAGGGCCCTGACGACGTCCGCCGCCGGTTCCTGCCGCAGGGTCGCGGGGTGGAGGAGGGGGCCGTCCATGCCCGACCGGCCGGCCCGCCACGCCGCCAGCCGGAGCAGGCTCGTGCTCACGCGCGAGGGCGGCTCTCCGGCCCGCCAGGCCCTGGCTGCGGTCTCGACCAGGCCCCGTACCAGGGCGGCGAGGAGTACCGGCATCGACGCGTCGAGGCACACGTCCAGCGCCCTGACTTCCACGGTGGGGTAGGTGGCCGAAAGGCGGGCGTCGAAGTAGATCATTCCCTCGTCGCGCAGGACGCCGGTGTCGAGCATCGCACGGACCTGCTCGTGGTACCGGTCGGCGGATCCGAAGACGTCCGTCGGCCCGGCCGAGGGCAGCCGGTTCCACACTCTGCTGCGATAACTCGCGTACTGGCTGTCCTGGCCCTGCCAGAAGGGCGAGTTCGCGCTCATCGCCGTCAGAACGGCGAGCCAGGGCCGCATCCTGTCCAGGACCGCGACACCCTCCTCGTCCGACTCGACCGACACGTGGACGTGGCACCCGCAGGTGAGCTGCTCCTGTGCGGTCAGGCCGAACTGTTCCCCCAGCCAGGCGTATCGCTCGCCCGGGTTCAGCGAGGGCAGGGCCGGCAGCGGTGAGGTGGCGAGGGCGGCGACGAGGGCGCCCGCGGAGGCGGCGTGGCGACGTGCCTCGGCGCGGCAGCGGACGATCTCCTCCTGGAGTTCGCCCATCTCCGTCACCGGCTCGGTGGCGAACTCCACCTGCTCCTTCTGCAGTTCCTTCTCGAAGGCGTGCTCCGGCTCGCCCTCGTCGTCCGGCCGCCGGCCCACGGACCGGTCCGCGGCCGCGAGGACCGCGCCGGCCAGCGCGAGCGGCTCGCCGCTGCGGGCGTGCACCAGCAGCAGCTCTTCCTCCACGCCCACGCTTCTCATCGGGCCACCGCCGTTCGACCCCGCAGGTGAGGGCGAGCCGCCGTCTCCCACCGCGGCCGGGTCAGCCCTTGAAGACGTCCTTGATCTTCTCCTTGGCCTGCCGGGCGTTCCCCTTCGCCTTCTCGGCACGCCCCTCGGCGGTCATGCGCTCGTTGCCCAGCACACGGCCGACCATCTCCTTGAGCCTGCCCTTGACCTGCTCGGCCTTGGCCCGGCCCTTCTCCTTGTCCGACACGACCGATCACTCCCCGGAAACGGGAACAAACGCTACATAGGGGTTCTGGCCGACCTGGCGCACGGCAAACCTGGCACTCCATGTCATCCCTCGGCGGCCTCGGTGCCCTCGACGGCTTCGATGCCTGCGACGGCCTCGACGCCGTCGCTCCCGCCGGGGAGGGCGAACGGACTGTCACCGAGCCGGGCCAGCAGATCGGCCGGATCGCGGTACACGGCGGCGGCACCGGCCTCTTCCAGGTCGGCCCTCGGGATACCGCCGCAGAGCAGGCCCACGGCGGTCACACCGGCGCGGGTCGCCGCCCGCATGTCCCACACGGTGTCGCCGACGAACACGGCCCGCTCGGGTGGCACCCCCGCGCGTCGAAGGGCGTGCCGGACGGGTTCCGGTGCGGGCTTGCCCTGCTCGACGTCATCGGACGTGCCGGCTTCGGCGATGGCGTCGTCGGCGCCGATGGCTCTGCGCAGGGCCGAGAGTTCCCGGTCCTTCGCCGACGTGACGAGCACGACCAGCCAGCCGCTGCCGGCGAGGGTGCGCAGCAGGTCGGCGGCCGAGGGCAGGGCGGGCAGGCGGTCGAACCAGGTGGCGTACAGGGTGTCGTGCGCGGCGCTCAGGCGGTCGTCCCGGGTGCGGTCGCGGTCGTCTCCCAGGAGGTGGTCGAGCAGGTCCTCGCCGGGCAGCCCGATAGCCCGGTGGACGGAGTGCGCCGGCACCCGGTGCCCGGCCTGGCGCAGCGCCTCGGACCAGGCGACCACGTGTGGGTAGTTGGTGTCGGTGAGGGTCCCGTCGATGTCGAAGAGCGCGGCGCGGTCCATGGTTTCGGTCTTCCTCCTCACAGCGGCGCGGGGCGGAGCGGGCGTGCCTGCTCCTTGCCACGGAAGGGCGACAGGCTCGCGAGAGTGCCGTCACGGCGACCGACCGCGTCCGCAGCCCACCGAAGCGCGAACCCTCCGTCGGTCTACCTCTCGGGATCCAGGGAGTCGCGGACGCCCTTGGCCCGCTCGCTGACCGCCTTGCCCGCTTCCCTGACCTTTGCCTTCACCTGGTCCGTCTTGCCTTCCGTCTCCAGGCGCTTGTCGCCGGCGGCCTTTCCGGCGGCTTCCTTCCTCTTGCCCTTCGCCTTCTCCGTACCCTTGCCTGTCATGATGCGGCCGCCCCTTTCATATGGATTGGTTCCACGGGTCACGCTAGTCATGCAGCGGGAATCCCGCCCGTCGGCGATCGCACGACCCAAGAAGCACGTTCGGCCGTCCTCACGGAGCCGACCGCACGAGAGGTCACGAGGTGTTCAGAACGCGTTGTGCCGGCGCAGCCGGAGCGGCCGTCCGTCCGGATCGACCAGAACGTGGTGCAGGGGAGTCGCCAGCGCCCGCCGCACCGCGGACAGGTCCGGGGGCGTGTAGCGGCGCAGGCGGCCCGCCGGGCGCGGACCACCGCGGCCGGTCGCGTGCCAGGCGTCGAGTGCCGCGGCGGCCGCCTCGAAGGCACGGAACGCGCTCGCCGGGTCGCACAGCGCGTCCGGCTCCGCCGCCGCCCGCCGCCCCGGGTCCTCCCCCACGTCCAGGTGCTCACGCATCAGCCCCAGGCGCAGCTCCCGGGCGAAGACCCGCGCTCCGTCCCCGAGCCCTCCGGGATCGCGGGGGCGCCGCTGGTCCAGGCTGCCGTCGACGACCGCGCAGCTGAGCTCGGAGTCGTGGGTCCACGAGCGGAGGTTGATGTTGTCGGAGCCCACGGAGGCCCATACGTCGTCGATCACGCAGACCTTGGCATGGACGTACACGGGGGTCCCCGCATGGTTCTCCAGGCCGTAGACCGCGACCCGGTCGCCGCCGGCCCGGCGCAGCTCGTCGAGTGCCGTGATCCGCCCGATCAGGTTCATGGGCAGGGTGAGTCTGCCGTCCTGCTCCGGGACCGTGGGGATGACGCCGATCATCAGCAGTCCGGGGTTCCTGGCCAGTGCCTGGGCGAAGGAGCGCACCACCCTCGGGGACCACAGGTACTGGTCCTCGACGTAGATCAGGGCCCGGGCCCGTCGCAGTGCCTTGAGGTACCCCCGTGCGATGCTCCGTTCTCCGTCGGGTGCGAAGGGATACCCGTGCAGCAGCCGGTTCGGGTACGTACGGAGCAGCTGCACGGTGTGCGTGCCGCACGGAGCGGGATCGGGGTTCTGCGGCGGCAGTCCGTCCGCGTCGGCGTCCTCCCGGTGCATCAGCGCGCGCAGGCGCGTGGCCGGGCTGCGACTGAGCGGAGCGGGGTCCTGCCACCGCTCGCGGAACACCGCCTCGACGTCGCCGACGACCGGGCCGCGAAGGGCGAGCTGCACGTCGTGCCACGGCGGGTGCGGACCGTAGGCGGAGGCCAGGGGCAGGGACTGGCGGTCGCCGGAGTGGGTGGCGTCGTCGTTCCGGTTGTGGCAGAGGTCGATCCCTCCGACGTAGGCGACATCCAGTTCCGGCCGGCCGGGGTGGCGCAGCAGCACCATCTTCTGGTGGTGCGAGCCTCCGGGCCGCACCCGCATGTCGAGCAGGCACTCACCGCCCGCCTCCTCGATCTCCGCGCCGAGGCGGCGGTTCTCCTGCTGGCTGAACCGGAGGCCGTCCACGTGGGAGCGCCACAGCAGCCCCTTCACGACGACGTGGCGTTCGGCCGCCTCACGCAGGACGGTGCCGATCTCGGTGCCCGGACCGGCGAGCCGCTCGTCGCGATCGCCGCGCCAGTCGGTGAACAGGAGGAGGTCGCCGGGGCGCAGGGCACGGACGACCTCCAGCAGCTCCGCGAAGTACGTGGAGCCGTGCACCAGCGCCTGGGCGCGATTCGCCTCGGACCAGGCCTTCCCGTCCTGGCGGCGCGCGTCCAGGCGTGTCGCGGAGTTCCCGCGTTCGCCGGCTGCCAGAAGCCACTCCGTGCGCGTCACGTCGTCGGACCTCCAAGGCCCCTCCAGGGCCCTCCCGCCACCGGTCGCGGTGGCGGGTCCCTGCCACCACCAGTACCGGTGGCGGCGGACGGGGTGCCGCTTCGCGTCCGGCTCTGCCGGGCCTCGCCGGTACCACCCTCACCTTCAGACTGCCACTCCCCGGCGGCTCGCGACATCACGGCGTGTCGAGGAGTCGTCCTCCCCCGGCGTCTCGTGGACGTCCTCGGAGACCTCGCCGGAGTCCTCCTCACCGACCTCAGAGTCCTCGTCAGGCCCCTTGTTCATCGCGATGACCTCCTCAAGGGGCGAACGCCTCGCCTGTCTCGCCGGACCTCGTCCGGGTGGACGTAGGGCAGGACCTAGGATGCCGGGGTTCGGACGTGCGGGACATCGGGGGTACGTGGCATGAGCGGTTACGGCAGTGGCGGGTACGGCGACGGGGCGGCCAGCGGGGGCGGCGGCGTGCACCTGCCGCAGGGACACCCCTACGCTCCTCCCGCGCCCCCGCGGGGACACCCGAACTCCCCGCCCGCGCCCCCGCAGGGACAGCCGTACGCGCAGGCCGGGCCTCCCCCGGGGTACCCGTACACGCAGTCCGGCCCTCCCACGGCCTATCCGTACCCCCGGTCCGGCCCGCCGCCGGGTTACCCGTACCCGCCGGTCCACGGCCCCGTCCCGCCTCCGCGGGCGGAGCCCTCGCGGGCCCGGAACATCCTGCGGGGCCTCTACAACCCGCTGTACGCCGCCCAGCGGGCCTTCCGTCCCTCGCGCCCCGGGATCGTCCACGACCCGGAGGTCCGCAGGCTCCAGCTGTGGCGGACGGGGCTGGGGCTCCTCGCCTGGGTGGGTCTGACGGTCACGTACAACGCCGTCGCGAGCGCCGACGGCGTCCAGGGAGTGGCGGGAGAACGGCTCGACCAGAGCTGGTCCAGTGTGCTGGTCCTCGTCTGCACCTTCCCCGTGGTGGTCGGCGCCTTCGTGGCGGCCGCACGGGGCGGCCTGCGCCGGATGTACCTGCGCCGGACCCTGCGCCCCCTCGGTTCGGTCCTGGCCGTCATGGGGTCCATGGGCACCTCCGCCCTCGCCATGGCCCCGGAGTTGGCGGGCTTCCGGGACGCCGTGGGGCTGCCCGGGAGGGTCGCCCTCATCGTGCTGGTCCTGTGGTCGATCGGCTTCGCGCTCTACGGCATCGGGCTGTCACTGGTGCACGTGTTCCGCACCGCCGACATCCACGAGGTGCTGCCGCCGATCCTCGCCGGTGTCCTGGTGTGGGAGATGGCCCTCCTCGATGTCGTCACCGGGTCCTACGACCAGGTGCCGACCGGTGCCCGGGTGGCCTTCGTCCTCGGTGCCCCCCTCACGGTGACGGCCCTGTCCTGGTGGGAGCTGTACCGGCTGCGGCGCGACCACGGCCTCACGCTCCGCACGGCACTGGGACGCTGACCCGCTGTCGCCGGAGGCAGCGGGTCCGGGGGCAGCGGGTCCGGGGGCCGCAGGCCCCGGGACCAGCAGCGCTCACCCCTCCGCGTCGAGACGGCTGCGGCAGGCGGCGGCGACGGCTTCGGCGATGCCGGGCATGTCGGGCCGCCAGGTGGGGTTGCAGTTCACCTCGCACACGGTGAACGAGCCGTCGGCCTCGAAGAGGAGGTCGACGCCGGCGACGCCGAGGCCGATGGCGTCCGCCGCCTCGACGGCCAGCGCCTCCGCGTCCGGATACCGGCCGGTGCAGACGGTGTGGGTGCCGCCCTGCGCCAGGTTGGAGACGAGGCGGTCGTCATCGGCCGTGCGCACGGCGGCGGCCACGGCCCGGCGGTCGACCACGACGACGCGCAGGTCCCGGCCGTGGGAGTGGGCCACGTACCGCTGCAGGAGGTAGGGGTGCCGGTCGTCCAGACTGCCCGCCACTGCGCGCAGCCCCGTGTCGTCGGGGGCGAGGAAGACCCTTCGGCCGCGGTGGCCGCGCACCGCTTTCACCACGCAGGGCTGCGGTGCGCCGGCGTCGAGTACGTGCTCAAGGGGCGCGTCGGTGTGGGTGCGGGTGTCGGGCACGGGGATGCCCGCGGCGGCGAGCTGCTGGAGCTGCCAGAACTTGTTCACCGCCGCGAGGACCGCCTCCGCGGGGTTGATCAGTCGGGTGCCCATGGCGGCCAGGTGCCGGAGCAGGGTGATCTCCCGGTCGGTCGACAGCCGCGGCGTCGACAGGCGGGCGTACGCCACGGCGGGCGCGGCGACGGGTCGTCCGCCGGTGTCGGCGAGGGTGAGCAGCCCGCCTTCCACCCCGAGCACGAGCCGGCTGCTGTGGACCACCGCGGCCCGGTGCCCGAGTTCCGCGGCGAAGGCGGCCATCAGCGAGGACGTAACCGGGCCCGGACCTCTGCCGGGGCCGCCCTGACCGCCCCTCCTGAGCCCGGGGCACAGGAGCAGCCAGGCGCATGCTGCGTTCGCTGACGACATGCCGGTCCCTTCGTCCACGGGTGCCCTCTGCCGGTCCCGACCGATCATAGGGCGGGCGTCCGCCGGAAGGCGTGCGCCGTGGTCCTGGCGAGGCATACCAGCCAACAGGCCGTGAAGTAAGGTTACTTGTGGGTACGGAGTCTTGTCAGCCGCCCGTTGTTCTCGCGAACATACTGCGGCACGGCCCCCGCCCGTCACCCATCGAAGGCCTTCATGAAGAAGTCACTGCTGGGAGTCGCGCTCGCCGCGGTCCTCATCGCCGCCGGGTCTCCGGCCGGCGCCGCACCCGCCCGCGCGCATGCGCCCGCACCCGCACCGACACCCGCGTCCTCGTCCGTCTCGTCCGTCTCGCCCGCCGGCTCCCTGCTCGCCGAGAGCTGGCAGCCCCCGCTCAGCACCCGCGGCCGGTACGTCGTGGACGCCCGCGGAGCCCGCTTCAAGCTCAAGTCCGTGAACTGGCACGGCGCCCAGGGCTCGTACAACGGCAGCGGAGACGTGAACGACCCTGCCAGCCACCACGACGCCGAGAAGTCCGACCAGGTCCCCCTGGGCCTCGACCGCGTCCCGCTCGCGAGCATCCTCGCCGACTTCCACCGGCTCGGCGCCAACAGCATCCGTCTGCCGTTCTCCAACGAGATGCTGCACGACCAGCGCCCGGTGCCGGACGCCGCCGTCGCGGCCAATCCGGCCCTCCGGGGCAGGACCCCGCTCCAGGTCTTCGACGCGGTGATCGCCGCGACCACCGCCGAGGGGTTCGCGATCGTCCTCAACAACCACACCAACACCTCCCGTTGGTGCTGCGGCCTGGACGGCAACGAGCGCTGGAACACCAGCCAGTCCACCGCGCAGTGGGAGGCCGACTGGCTGTTCCTCGCCAAGCGCTACAAGAGCGACAAGCGGGTCGTCGGCGCCGACCTCTACAACGAGGTCCGCCGCACGGTCATGGACGACGCCAACTGGGGCTGGGGCAACGACCACGACTGGTGGGCCGCCTCCCAACGGGTCGGCGACCGGCTGCTCACCGAGGCCAACCCCGACCTGCTGGTCGTCGTCGAAGGCATCAACTGGCAGGGCATCCCCACCGATATCACCCCGCACGGGCGGCCCACCCTGGAACCGGTCCGCGAGCTGTCCCACACCCTGGTCGCCTCGGACAAGCTCGTCTACTCGGCCCACTTCTACGGCTACACCGGCCCCCGGCACACCGGCGCGACCGGCACCGGCGAGACCAGCGACTGGCGCTACCAGGAACTCCCCCGCGACGAGCTGTTCCAGACCCTGCGGCGACAGGCCCTCTTCGTCGCCGACGACACCCGGCGCCACTACACCGCGCCCGTCTGGATCAGCGAGTTCGGCATCGGCGCCGACGAGACGAACCCGCAGGGCAGGACGTGGTTCGCGAACTTCGTCGACTACCTCATCACGCAGGACGTCGACTTCGCCTACTGGCCGGCGGTCGGCTTCACCGGCCACGGACGCTGGAAGCTGCTGGACTACGACCTCCAGGGCCGGCGCTCCGGCGTCCTCGACGGCGACGACTGGCGCACCCCGCACTGGCAGCGGCTCGTCGACGCGACCGGCAGGTCCGGCGCCGTACCCGTCACCGATTCCTGGGACATGCTCACCACGGACCACACCGACTTCGTCCAGTCGCTCCGCGCCCGCGCGAAGGGCGACTGGGACCACGGCGCCCGCAAGGCGGCCTGCCCCGACGGCCAGCGGATCGTCGGGCTCTCCCACGACAGCGGACGGGGTCTGTGCACCGACACCGGAGCCCGCGGACTCGCCTCCCCCGTCGGCGCGTTGACCGTCGTGACAGACGAACGGCACGTCACCGACGGGGACTGGGCCGGCGGCTACACCAAGTTCCAGTGCCCCGCGCAGCAGTTCATGGTCGGCTACAGCCTCCGGGGCAAGGCCGTGTCCGCCGTGCTGTGCGCCGAGGCCGCCCGGGCCCTGCCGAAGACCGGCCGCACCCTCTGGTTCGACCGCGGCGACAACCGTCCCACCGGAGCGCCCGGCGGCGAGTTCGCCCTCGGCGCCTACAAGGGCCAGTGCGGCAGCGACGAGTACGCCGCCGGGGTCGCCCACAGCGGCGCCTGGGCGCGGGGCAACAAGCCCGCCGCCCTCCTCTGCCGAACCCTCTGAGCGCCGGCCGGCCGCCGTCCGGACCCCACGGACGGCGGCACGGTGCCGGCGGGCATCGGACGCAGCCGTCCGCGGCGTCCGCCGGCATCGGCGGCCCTGCCGGGGCCGCCGCCCGTGCTCCGGCTCGGCGCGGCCCCGATGTTTGACGACCTCGACGGCGGTGAGGCGTACGGGACGACCGCGTCCGACTCATTCACTGGGGAGCACATGGAGACCGTAGTTCGCCTGGCGATTTCCGTCGGCGGCTCGGCACTTGCCGCCTTCGTCCTCTGTCGCGCGGCGGACGTGCTGGCACGGTTCGCCGACGCGCGGCACCCGGAGACCCCGCTGTGGGGGCTGCTGCGCCGCTGCCGCACGCCGCTGTACGTCGTCGTACTGACCGCCCTGCTCAGATGGACCTACCCGGTGGCGGCACCCGCGGAGGGGCCGCTCGCGGAGCACGGGGAGGTGGTGAGCCGCGTCCTGCTGCTGAGCCTGATCGGCGGCGGCGCCTGGCTGACGGTGCGCATGGTCGCGGCCGTCGTCGAGTCCTCGTACGCGCGGTACGCAGGCCGTTCGCGCGACGCCGCCCGGCTCCGCCGGGTCCGCACCCAGGTCACCCTGATCATGCGGGTGGTGACCGTAGCCGTCGGGGTGATCGCCGCGGCCGCGGCCCTCGTCACCTTCCCCTCCTTCCGCACCCTCGGAACGTCCCTGCTCGCGTCGGCCGGCATCATCGGCATCGTGGCCGGCGTGGCGGCCCAGTCGACGCTGAGCAACCTCTTCGCCGGGTTCCAGATCGCGTTCGGCGACATGGTCCGCATCGGTGACACCGTCGTCGTGGACGGCGAATGGGGTGTGGTGGAGGAGGTGACCCTCACCTTCCTCACGGTCCGGACCTGGGACGAGCGCCGGGTCACGCTCCCCGTCTCGTACTTCACCTCGCGGCCGTTCGAGAACTGGTCGCGCGGCGGCGCGGAGATGACGGGGGCGGTGTTCCTGCACTGCGACCACACGACACCGGTCGCGCTCGCGCGGGCGCACCTCGAGAAGTTCCTCACCACGTGCGACACCTGGGACGGGCGCGGCTGGGACCTCGCCGTCACCGACACCTCGCCGACCGGCATCACGGTACGGGCGATCGTGACCGCCAAGGACCCCGACGACCTGTGGACGACCCGCTGCGCCGTACGGGAGGAACTCGTCGGCTGGCTGGCCCGCGAGCATCCGGGCGCCCTCCCGAAGGTCGTCACCGCTCCCGCGGCCGATGTCTTCGAGGAGGCGGGGGCCGACCGGTAGCGGGAGGCGCGTCCGGAGCCTCCGCGAGGCTCCCACCGCCGAACGACAGGGCGCCCACCCGACCGGTGCGGTCGGGTGGGCGCCCTGTCGTTCCCCGGGCGGCTCCTGCTCCCGTGGCGCGGTGCGGCGCCGGGGGTTCGACGGCGTGGCCCCGGCGCCCGCGAACCTGACGGATTCCGGGAGCTCCGGCCGTCCCGACGCTGCCGTTCGCGTCAACATCAGGCTGATTCCATTCGAAAACGTTCGTACAGCACGGGTGTCGCAAGATGCTGTTCACATGGGCGCATTACCCTTCGTTGACCCAACCTTGGGCTTGCGTTGGTGAATTCTGATGACGGTGTGACCAGAGGAAGGAGCGTTCCTGCTGATGTCAGTCCGCGCCTCCGCGGTCGTGCGCGCCGCCCTCCTTCTCGTCCTCGCCCTCGTCTGCGGCACGTTCGTGCTGCCCACCCCCGCCGGCCCCTCGCTCCAGCCCGCACAGCCCCGCGTCCAGCAGGCCGCGCCGGCCGCCGCGTACGAGTCCGCGCACGCGGGGGACGGCGAGGCCGACGCCCCCAGGGGCTCGGTCCTCCACCGCGACCGGCGGCGGGCCGGCGCCGCGGCCGCCGGTCCTCCCGGCCCGCCGCCGGTCCTCACCCGCACCGCTCCGTTCACGGACCCGCCGGCCGGCCGGACCGGCGGCGCGGACAGTCGGCCGAGACCGTTCGCCGCCCACGACTCCTCCACCCTCCAGGTGTTCCTCTGCTGACAGGCGGCACCACCCCTGCGCCGACCTGTCAGCCCGACGCGCCCCAGCGGCGCGCCAGGAGGAAAACTTCATGCAGCCCCTCATCGACCACGCCCGCCGATTCGGACAGCGCCCTGAGGAGTTCGCCCCGCACGCCGCGGGCCAGTCCCCGGCCGTGCTGTTCGTCACCTGCTCCGACTCCAGGGTCGTCCCCGCCCTGATCACCGGTGCCCGACCGGGCCAGCTCTTCGAACTGCGCACGGCCGGCGGCATCGTGCCCCCCTACGGCCCCGGCAGCCCCAGCGGGGAGGCCGCCACCATCGAGTACGCCGTCGAGGTCCTCGGCGTCGAGGACGTCGTCGTCTGCGGCCACTCCCACTGCGGTGCGGTGGGCGCCCTCGTCCGGGGCGAGGACCTGAGCGCCGTGCCCGCCGTACGGGACTGGCTCGCCCACGCGGCGCCCGACGGAGCCCCGGGCCGCCCCGACGACCCGGCCGTCACCGACGCCGTCCACGGCCATGTCCTCGCCCAACTGCTGCGCCTGCGCTCCTATCCGTGCGTCGGACGGAAGCTCGCGGACGGCGGTCTCCGCCTGCACGGCTGGTACTACGAGGTGCACACCGGCGCCGTCCTCGAGTACCGCCCCGGGTCCGACGCCTTCGAGGCGCTGTGACCGGGGACGTCCGGACGCCGCGCTCCTTCCCGTTCCTGCGGCGGGACTTCGCCGCGTCCCTCGTCGTCTTCCTCGTCGCCCTCCCGCTCTGCATCGGCGTCGCCGTCGCCTCCGGCGTCCCCGCCGAACTGGGTCTCATCACCGGCATCGTCGGCGGCATCGTCACCGGTCTGATGCGGGGCAGCAGCCTCCAGGTCTCCGGCCCGGCCGCCGGTCTCACCGTGCTCGTCCTCGAGGCGGTCCGCACCTTCGGCCTCCCCGCGCTCGGAGTCATCGTCCTCGCGGCCGGCCTGCTGCAGATCGCCATGGGCCTGCTCCGCTGGGGCCGCTGGTTCCGCGCGATCTCCCTCTCCGTCGTCGAGGGCATGCTCGCGGGCATCGGCCTGGTCATCATCGCCGGGCAGCTCTACGCGGCGGCGGGAATCCCCGCCCCCGACTCCGGAATCGCCAAGCTCACCGGCCTGCCGGGCGCCCTCGTCGACGCCCTGGGGAGCCGGACGGCCCTGGTGTCGCTCGCCATCGGGGTCGGCACCGTCGTCCTCGTCGTCGGCTGGCGGCGGATGCCGCGCCGGGCCCGAGCGGTGCCCGGCGCCCTCGTGGCGGTCCTCCTGGCAGCCCTCGCGACCGCGCTGTTCGACCTCCCGGTGGAGACCGTGCGGGTGAGCGGGGTCCTGGAGGCCGTCCACCTGCCGGGCTCCGAAGCCCTCTCGTCCCTCGCCGACCCGGCCCTCCTCGGCACGGTCCTGGCGTTCGCCCTGATCGCCTCCGCCGAGTCGCTGTTCAGCGCGGCGGCGGTCGACCGGCTGCACTCGGGTACGCGCACGGACTACGACAGGGAACTCGTCGCACAGGGAGCGGGCAACACCCTCTGCGGTCTGCTCGGCGCCCTGCCGCTCACCGCGGTCATCGTGCGCAGCTCGGCCAATGTCGAGGCGGGCGCACGGACGAAGGCGTCCCGGGTCCTCCACGGGGTCTGGCTGCTGCTCTTCGTCGCCCTGCTGCCCGCCGTGCTCGCGTACATCCCGCTGGCGGCTCTGGCGGGGATCCTCGTGCACGCCGGCTGGAAGCTCATCCCGTTCAAGGGCGTCGTGACGCTCTGGCGCCGTCACCGGGGCGAGGCCCTCGTCCTCGTGGCGACGGCGACGGCCATCGTCGCGGTGGGCATGTTCGAGGGTGTCGTGATCGGCCTCGCCCTCTCGGTCGCGAAGGCCGCCTGGGAGGCGTCGCACCTCAGGATCGAGCACAGTGACGACGGGCGCGGCGCGATCCGCGTCCGGCTCCAGGGGACCATCACCTTTCTGCGGCTGCCGCAGATACTCGACAGCCTGGAGGCCCTGCCCGGCGACCGCCGGGTGGTCCTGGACCTCACCGGGGTCCACCACCTCGACCACGCCTGCCGGGCGGCACTCGAGACCTGGGCCGAACGCCACGGCGGCGCGGACGCCGAGGCCGTCCGCGCCGACACCTCCCCGGGCCGCCACGACGACTCGGCCGCGGGCTCGGTGAGCACCCCTCGCTGAGGGCCGGACGGGCACGGGGGCGGCGCTTCGCGCGTCGCCCCCGTGCGCGGACGTGCAGGTGGAACCCGCTCCCGTCGTCTGCGGAGGCCCTCCGGGGCGCGAGCCGTCACAATGAGACGCGGGTGCGGTCGAGGAAACGTCCAACCTCCGATCCGCCTCCGCGTGGTACCGAGGAGGTCGCCATGAGTCACTCCACGGACGACCGGCGCGTGCTCGCCGAGATCGAGCGGCGCCTCGCACACGACGATCCCGAGCTCGTCGCGCTCTTCGTCACGCTGGTCCAGCAGTTCCCGCCCGCACCGGAGGAGCCCCGCCCGGCGGCGCGTCCGGAGCGGAGGAGACGCCTCCGCCGCAAGCCGGCCGTGATCGTCTTCCTGCTGATCGCGGTGCTCGGCCTGATCCTCACCGCGGTCCTGAGCGCCCCGCCGTCCCCGTCGCCCGGCGAGGACGCACCCTCGGGCACCCACTCCGGGTCCGTCCTGGATCCTCCGGGCCGGTGACCGCGCGTGCCGGATCGAGGCCGTGATCGATCGACGGCACCACGTGCCGCCCCGGTGCGCTCGACGCCGCCGGAGGGCCGGGGGCGGGGGTGACCTCACGCCCTGAGCCCGGTGCGACGTCACACCCTGAGCCCGGTGCGACGTCCCACGTGGCGGCGGGCGGATGATCCCCGTGGTGGGGGCGGGGGCGGGGTAAGCACCGGCGGGTCCCTAGGGTGAGGCCCATGTCTGCCCCCTTGAGTCCCGTGAAAGCCGCCGCCGCCCTGCGTACGGCGGCTCGCGTGTCCGCCGAGTCCTTGTTGGTCCTGCTGATGGCCGGGGTGGCCCTGTGGGTCCTGGGCCGGATGTGGCCGGTCATCTGGCCCCTGGTCGTCGGGCTGATCCTCACGACCCTGACCTGGCCGCCGGCCCGCTTCCTCCGCCGGCACGGCTGGCCGCCCGCCCTGGCGGCGGCGGTCGTCACGGTGTCGTTCGTCCTGGCCGTCGTCGGCATCGTCGCGCTCATCTCGGTGCCGGTCGCCTCCCAGTCCGGGGAACTCTCCGACGGTGTGGTCGAAGGAATCCAGCGCCTGCGCGAGTGGGCCGCCGGGCCGCCGCTCAACATCGGCGACGACGAGATCTCCGGCGCTCTCGACTCGGCGATGGCCCGCCTCCAGGACAGCGTGGGCAGCATGGTCACCGCGATCGCGACCGGCGTGGGCACGGTGTTCAACGGGGTGGTCACGGCCTTCCTCGCCCTCTTCCTGATGTTCTTCTTCCTCAAGGACGGCCCCCGGTTCCTCCCGTGGCTCACCCGCCAGCTCCCCGGGCGGCTCGCCGTCGACGTCCCGGTCGTGGCGGAGCGGAGCTGGAACACGCTGGGGGCGTTCGTGCGCAGCCAGGCCTTCGTCGGGCTCATCGACGCCGTGCTCATCGGCATCGGCCTGTGGTTCCTCGACGTGCCCCTGGTGCTGCCGCTCGCCGTCCTGACCTTCGTCACCGCGTTCGTACCGATCGTGGGCGCCCTGTTCGCCGGCCTGGTCGCGGTGCTCATCGCGCTCGTGTCGAACGGGGTCACCGACGCGCTGATCGTGCTGGCGATCATCGTCGTGGTCCAGCAGTTGGAGGGGAACGTGTTCCAGCCCATGATCCAGAGTCGCGGACTCGGCCTGCACGCGGCCGTCGTCCTGCTCGCCGTCACGCTCGGCGGGAGCCTGGCCGGCATCGTGGGCAGCCTGCTCGCCGTCCCGGTCGCCGCGCTCATCGCGGTCTTCTGGAACTACCTGCGGGAGCAGCTCGGCGACGAGAGGCCCGAGCGGGACCCGGACGAGGCGGACAGCCCCGTCCCCGTCGTGTCCTGAGCCGACGGCCGACCCGGCGGCCGGAGGGGGTCCCTCGGCGGTCGCGCCCCGGAGAGGAGTCACTAACGGTCGGGACATGGACGCGACACGCGGCGGAAACGGGCCGTCCCTAATTTCTGTCAACCGACAGGAACTCGCAGGACCTCACTCCGCGACAGGGGACCGCCATGACCGTGACCACCGATCCCACTCCCCCGGCTCCTCCCCCGGCCGGCGCGCGGGGCGAAGGCCCGCCCGGCGGATCGCCCGACGCCTCGCTCGCCTCGTTCGGCTATCCGCAGGAGCTGCGCCGCAGGATGGGGCGGTACGCGTCCTTCGCCGCCGGGTTCTCCTTCATCTCCGTACTGACCACCGTGTTCCAGTTCTTCTCCCTCGGCTACTCCTTCGGCGGGCCGGTCTTCTTCTGGACCTGGCCCGCCGTCCTCGCCGGCCAACTCCTGGTCGCCGCCTGCTTCGCCGAACTGGCAGCCCGGATGCCCATCTCAGGGGCGATCTACCAGTGGGCGAGCAGGCTCGGCAGCCCGTCCTTCGGCTGGTACGCGGGCTGGATCATGGTGACCGGGCGGATCGTGGTCGTGGCGGCCGCCGCCCTCGCGCTCCAGGTGGTGCTGCCGGCCGTCTGGCCCGGCTTCCAGGTCGTCGGCGGCGACCCGTCGCCCACGACGACCAGCGGCGCCGCGAACGCGGCCCTCCTCGGACTGGTCCTGCTCGGGCTCACCACCCTGCTCAACGTCCTCGACAACCGGGCGCTGTCGGCCGTCAACACGGTCGGCGTCACCGCCGAGATCGTCGGCGTCGGACTCATCGTCACCCTCCTGGCCACCCACGCGGAGCGCGATCCCGGCATCACCCTGCACACCGGCGGCCACGGCGGTCCGATCGCGGCGCTCCTCGTGGGCTCGTTCACCGCCGCGTACGTCCTCATCGGCTTCGAGAGCGCCAGCGAGATGAGCGAGGAGACCGTCAACCCCCGGCGCACCGCCCCCCGTACGACGCTCAGCGCCCTCACCACCTCCGGCGTCTGCGGCGGGCTGCTGCTGCTCGTCGGGCTGCTCGCCGCGCCCAGCCTCACCGACGGACGGCTCGCGACCGAGGGACTGGGGTACGTGCTCACCAGCACCCTGGGCGACGGTCTCGGCCGGGTGCTCCTGGCCGACGTGGCCCTGGCCGTCTGCGCGGCGACCCTGGCCATCCAGACCTCGGCGACCCGGATGCTCTACTCGATGGCGCGCGACGGTGTCCTGCCGTTCTCGGCGCGACTGGCGCGGGTGCCCCGGCGGACCGGGATGCCCGGCACGGCCGCCGTCGTGGTCGGGGTCTGCTCGGGACTCCTGCTCCTGCTCAACCTCGCCTCGCCGCAGGCGATCCTGGCCATCGGCACCACGTGCATCGCGATGGTGTACCTGGCGTACGCGATGGTCACGGGTCCGATGCTGGTCCGCCGTCTGAGGGGCGAGTGGCCGCCGCCGGCCGACGACGCACGGGACGAGCTCGGCCGACCGCTGTTCTCGCTCGGCCGCTGGGGGCTCCCCGTCAACGCGCTCGCCGTCGTGTACGGGATGTTCATGACGGTCAACCTGTCCTGGCCGCGCGCCGAGGTGTACGACCCGGAGGGCGGCCACTGGTACTTCCGGTGGTTCACCGTCCTGGTCCTCGGCGCCACGGTCGCGACGGGAGCGGCGTACCGCCGGTACCGCCGCTAGGGGGTGTCTTGTCGATCATGCCGGGCTCGCCTGATCGGCAAGTCACCCCCTAGTTCTGTGCCGCGAGGAGCAGCTGCCCCTCGCGGCGCAGTCGTGCCAGGGACCGCTGCGGCACGCCCGCCACCCGCAGTGCCGCGTCGGCCGTCGCCACCGCCAGGGTGCGGGGGTCGCGGTCGGGTTCCGCCCGCCGGATGAGGATCACGCTCTCGGTGAGGCCGAAGAGCAGGTCCGCGCGGAGCGCCAGGTCGTCCTCGGCGAGCCCCGTCCCGGGTTCCGTGGCCGCCAGCAGCTCCGCGTAGCAGGACTTGAGCGCGGACCGGATCCGGTGGAAGTCGGCGAAGCGCTCCGTCCGCACCTCGGGCAGCAGGTAGAGCGCGCCGAGGTTGTGCGGGCCCGCGCACAGCAGTGCCGCGTCGGAGTGGCACAGCGCCCACAGCCGCGCCTCGGGGTTCTCCTCCGTACGGGAGACGAGGTCGCGTGCCACCTCCAACGAGGGCCGGACGGTGCCTTCGAGCAGCTCCGCGAGGATCGCTTCCTTGCCGTCGAAGTAGTGGTAGAGGGATGCCTGGCGCAGGCCGGCGCGCTCGGCGATCGTCCGGGTGGAGGTCGCCGTGTAGCCGTGGGCGGTGAACAACTCGGCTGCCGCCGCCAGGACTTCGTCGCGCGGTGCGAGACCTCCGGCGGGACGCTTCTGGACCCGCGGGCGGCCGACTCTTCTGCTGGTGGGCGTGCTCACTCCGCGATCCTCGCACAGGGTCGCGTGTCGTCTCGGAGCCGAGCTGCGGGGTGAGTTTCCGGTAACCGACGCGAAATCGGCGGGCAACGGCGGCGAAGCGCCCGCTGCCTAATTTCTGTCGAGCGACAGAAATGAGTCCAGCGACCTGGAGGCCCAGCCATGGCGACCCCGTCCGTGACAGCGACCGCGTCGGCGACAGCGACAGCGGCCCCGTCGTCGAAGCCGAAGCCGTCGTCGACATCGACGACGTATCGCGCGCGCGACCATGCCCGTGCCCAGGCGGGCACGGAGGTGGACGCCATGCCCGTGCTGCCCGCGAGCGGCTGCCCGGCGCCTCCCGAGGGCGTCGCCGCCGAGGACGTCGTCTGGGCGGAGACGGTGGCGGGCGGCAACTACACCCACAAGGTCCTCGCCCGCGGCACCGAGCTGCGGCTGACCGACCTCACCGGCGACGCCTGCGCCCATCTCCTCCTCCACTGCGCCGACCGCCCCTGGGAGCGGCTCAACACGGCCGACACCGTCAAGGTGTTCTGGAACGCGTACCTCGGCAAGGGGCACCTGCTGCTCTCCGACCAGGGGCGGGTGCTCGCCTCCGTCACCCGGGACACCTCCGGCCGGCACGACGCCCTCACCGGCACCTCCAGCCTCGCCCGCAACACCGCGCGGTACGGGGACGGGACCGCGCAGTCCGCCTCACCGGCGGGACGCGAGCTCTTCAAGCTCGCCGCGCTCAAGAACGGCCTGACCCCGCGCGACCTCCCCCCGTCCGTCTCCTTCTTCCAGGGCGTACGGATCGCGGAGGACGGCACGGCCGAGTTCACCGGCTCCGTCGGCCCGGGCGGGACCGTCACGCTCCGCGCCGAGCAGGACGTCACCGTCCTCCTCGCCAACGTCCCCCACCCGCTGGACCCGCGCCCCGCGTACACCTGCGGAAACCTCGGCGTCCTCGCCCACCGCGCCCGGCCCACCGCACCCGGCGACCCGCTGTGGGAGGCCACGCCCGAGGGCCGCCGGGCCTTCCTCAACACCGCCGACCACCTCACCGCCCGGGGGATCGCATGACCGCCACCGCCCGTCCCGGCCGTGTCGTCACCGACGACATCGTCCCCGCCCGCGCCGCCTGGTCCGCCGTCGTGCGCAAGGGACAGCTGCTGACCCTCACCGACCTGCACGGCAACCAGGCCGCGGACTTCCTCCTCTACGACGCCCACGACTCCTCCGTGCGCTACAGCGCCCCCGACACCGTCCAGGCGCAGGGCTCCGTCTTCCTCACCACCGGATCGGTGCTGATGTCGGACGAACACACCCCCCTGATGACCGTCGTCGAGGACACCTGCGGACGGCACGACACCCTCGGCGGCGCCTGTTCCAAGGAGTCGAACACCCTCCGCTACGGCCACCACACCTGGTCGCAGCACGCCTGTGTGGAGAACTTCCTCGCCGAGGGCGCCCGGCACGGCCTCGGGAAGCGCGATCTGGTCTCCAACATCAACTGGTTCATGAACGTGCCGGTCGAGCGGGACGGCACGCTCGGCATCGTCGACGGCATCTCCGCCCCGGGCCTGAAGGTCGTGCTCCGCGCCGAGACCGACGTCCTCGCGCTGCTGTCCAACTGCCCCCAGATCAACAACCCCTGCAACGGGTTCGAGCCGACCGCCGTGCGGATGACGATCGAGGACGACGAGGACGGAACCCGATGACGTTCGACACCCTGCTGGTGGCCAACCGTGGCGAGATCGCGGCCCGGATCATCCGCACCGCCCGGCAGCTCGGCCTGCGCACCGTCGCGGTCTACTCCGACCCCGACCGGGGCGCCGCACACGTCCGGCTGGCCGACGAGGCCGTCCGCCTCGGTCCGGCCCCGGCCAAGGAGTCCTACCTCGACGCCGGACTGGTCCTCGACGCGGCCAGGGCCACCGGCGCGGGCGCCGTCCACCCCGGCTACGGGTTCCTGTCCGAGGACGCCGGCTTCGCACGCCGCTGCGCCGACGCCGGAATCGTCTTCGTCGGTCCGACCCCGGAGCAGCTGGAGCTGTTCGGGGCCAAGCACACCGCGCGCGCCGCCGCACAAGCGGCCGGCGTGCCGCTCGCCCCCGGCACCGGGCTCCTCCCCGACGTCGGTGCGGCCCTCGCGGCGGCCGAGGAGATCGGCTACCCGGTGATGCTCAAGGCCACCGGCGGCGGTGGCGGCATCGGCATGCGGGCCTGTCGCGACGCGGCCGACCTCGCCGACGCCTGGGACCGCGTGCAGCGGGTGGCCGCCGCCTCCTTCTCCTCCGCCGGGGTCTTCCTGGAGCGCCTGGTCGAGCGCGCCCGCCACGTCGAGGTGCAGGTCTTCGGCGACGGTCTCGGCAAGGTCGTCATGTTCGGCGACCGCGACTGCTCGCTGCAGCGCCGCAACCAGAAGGTCCTGGAGGAGGCCCCGGCCCCCGGGCTGCCGGACCGGGTGCGCCGCGGACTCGCCGCCGCCGCCCGGGACCTGTGCGCCTCGGTGGACTACCGCTCCGCCGGCACGGTGGAGTTCGTGTACGACGCCGCCCGCGAGGAGGCGTACTTCCTGGAGGTCAACACCCGCCTCCAGGTCGAGCACCCGGTCACCGAGGAGATCTACGGAGTCGACCTCGTCGCCTGGATGCTGCGCCTGGCGCAGGGCGACACCGCGGTCGTCGCCGAGCCGCCCACGCCCTCCGGCCACGCCGTGGAGGCCCGTCTCTACGCGGAGGACCCGTCCCGCGGCCACCGTCCCAGCGCCGGCCTGCTGACCCGCGTCGCCTTCCCCGAGGGCGTCCGCGTGGACGGCTGGGTCGAGACCGGCACGGAGGTCACCGCCGCGTACGACCCGATGCTCGCCAAGGTCGTCGTCCACGGCGCCGACCGTGCCGACGCCCTCGACCGGCTGGACGCGGCGCTCGCCGCGACCCGTGTCGACGGCATCGAGACCAACCTGGGCCTCGTCCGCACCGCGCTCCGGGACGCCGGTGTCCGCACCGCCACCCACTCCACCGCCTCGCTCGCCGCCCTCGCCGACCCGACCCCGCGCATCGAGGTCGTCGCCCCCGGCACCCTGACCACCGTGCAGGACTGGCCGGGGCGCACCGGCTACTGGCAGGTCGGCGTGCCCCCGGGCGGTCCGATGGACGACCTGTCCTTCCGGCTCGGGAACACCGCGCTCGGGAACGACGAGGGCGCGCCGGGTCTGGAGTGCACCCTCCAGGGCCCCTCCCTGAGGTTCAGCCACCCGACGACCGTCTGTGTCACCGGCGCCCCCGCCCGGGTGACGGTCGACGGCAGCCGCGCACCCCAGTGGGAGCCGGTCACCGTCGAGGCCGGGCAGACCCTCGCCGTGGGTGCCCCCGACGGGCCGGGCCTGCGCACGTACGTGCTGGTCGCGGGCGGGCTCGACGTGCCGGAGTTCCTCGGCAGCGCGGCCACCTTCACTCTCGGCGGGTTCGGCGGGCACGGCGGCCGGGCGCTGCGCGCGGGCGACGTCCTGCACGGCGGGGAGGTGCGCGCGGAGACCTCCGTCACCGCCCTCGACGAGCGTCCCGCGTTCGGCACCGAGTGGCGGATCGGCGCGGTCGAAGGACCGCACGCCGCACCCGAGTTCTTCACCGAGGACGACATCCGCGCGTTCTACGCGGCGGACTGGAAGGTGCACTTCAACTCGGCGCGCACCGGCGTCCGCCTGGTCGGTCCCCGGCCTCGCTGGGCGCGGGCGGACGGCGGGGAGGCAGGTCTGCACCCGTCCAACATCCACGACACGCCGTACTCCGTCGGCGCCGTCGACTACACCGGCGACATGCCCGTCCTCCTCGGCCCCGACGGGCCCTCCCTCGGCGGCTTCGTCTGCCCGGCGACGGTCGTCACCGGGCAGCGCTGGAAGCTCGGTCAGCTCCGTCCCGGCGACACCGTGCGGTTCGTGCCCGTGACGGCGGAGGCGGCCGCGCTGCTGCGGAGGCGGCCCGCCGCCGCCCCGCGCGCCGACCGCGGCGCCGTCGTCGACGGCGGGATCCTCACCCGTCGGGCGGAGACCGCGGCCCGTCCGTCGGTCACCTACCGGCGGAGCGGCGACGACAACCTGCTCGTCGAGTACGGGCCGATGCAGCTCGACCTCGCCCTGCGCATGCGCGTCCACGCGCTCGCGGAGGCGCTGGCCGAGCGCGGGATCCCCGGTGTGGTCGACCTGACCCCGGGCATCCGCTCGCTCCAGATCCGGACGGACCCCGACGTCCTGCCGCAGCACGCGCTCCTCGACATCGTGCTGGGCGTGGAGGAGGAACTGCCCGCCACCGACGACCTGGTGGTGCCGAGCCGGATCGTGCACCTGCCGCTGTCCTGGGACGATCCGGCGACGCGCGAGGCCATCGCCCGCTATGTCGCGGGCGTGCGCGACGACGCCCCCTGGTGCCCGTCGAACATCGAGTTCATCCGGCGCGTCAACGGGCTGGAGACGGTCGACGACGTGTACCGGACCGTCTTCGACGCCGAGTACCTGGTGCTCGGCCTCGGCGACGTCTACCTGGGCGCGCCCGTCGCCACTCCCCTCGACCCGCGGCACCGCCTCGTCACGACCAAGTACAACCCGGCCCGCACCTGGACAGCCGAGAACTCGGTCGGCATCGGCGGCGCGTACCTGTGCGTCTACGGGATGGAGGGTCCCGGCGGCTACCAGTTCGTCGGCCGCACCACGCAGGTGTGGTCGGGCTGGCAGCAGCGCGGTGCCTTCGAGCCGGGCAGGCCCTGGCTGATGCGCTTCTTCGACCGGATCAGGTGGTACCCGGTCGGCGCCGTGGAGCTCCTGGAGCTGCGCGCCGACATCACCTCCGGCCGCTTCGTGCCGAGGACCGAGGAGGGCACGTTCTCCCTCGCCGCGTACCAGGACTTCCTCGCCGCGAACGCCGCGTCGATCGCCGCCTTCCGGGACCGTCAGAGCAAGGCGTTCGGCGCCGAGCGCGACGCCTGGGAGGCCGCAGGCGAGTTCGCGCGCGCCGAAGCTGCTTCCGAGGCCGCCGCGCCGGCCGCCGACGTCAAGGTGCCCGAGGGCGGCCGGCTGGTCGAGGCGGAGTTCACCGCCTGCGTCTGGCAGGTGAACGTCGAGGTCGGCGACCGGGTGTCGGCGGGTCGGCAGCTGGTCGCCCTGGAAGCGATGAAGATGGAGGCTCCGGTACCGGCCCCCGCCGACGGCATCGTCGTGGAGGTCCTGGTCAGGCCGGGCAGCCAGGTGGAGGCGGGGACCGCGCTCGTCGTCCTCGCCGCCGTGGAGACCGCGGAGGTGGGCGCATGAGCGGCGCGGTGGAGCGGGTGCGGGCGGCGTACGCCCGGATCGCGCAGGTGGACCGGCCCGAGGTGTGGATCGGTCTCCGGTCGCGGGAGGAGGCGGAGGCGGACGCCGCCGCGATCGACGCGCGCCGCGCCGCCGGGCAGCGGCCGCCGCTGGCCGGGACGGTGTTCGCGGTGAAGGGCAACATCGACGTGGCCGGGCTGCCGACCACCGCGGGCTGCCCCTCGTACGCCTACGAGCCGACGGCCGACGCCCCGGCGGTGGCGCGGCTGAGGGCGGCCGGCGCGGTGGTGCTGGGCACCACGAACCTCGACCAGTTCGCGACCGGCCTGGTCGGTACGCGCAGCCCGTACGGCGCGGTGCGCAACGCCGTCGACCCGTCGTACGTCGCGGGCGGGTCCTCGTCCGGCTCGGCGGTCGCGGTCGCCCTCGGCATCGTGGACCTGGCGCTCGGCACGGACACCGCGGGCTCGGGCCGGGTCCCGGCGGCCTTCAACGGCGTCGTCGGCCTCAAACCGACCCGCGGCCTGGTGCCGGCCGACGGCGTCGTGCCGGCCTGCGCGTCGCTGGACTGCGTGACGGTCTTCGCCCGGACGCTCCCGGAGGCCGAGCGGGCACTGGCCTTCATGGCCTCTCCCCCGGGGCGCGGGCTCCCCGCCCTGGAGCAGCGGCGTCCCGGCCCGTGGCGGATCGCGGTCCCCGGCCCGGGGCAGCTCGGCGAGCTGGACGAGGGGTGGGCCGAGGCGTTCGGGGCGGCGGCGGTCCGGCTGGCGGACGCGGGCGCCGAGCTCCTGCCCGTCGACCTGGCGCCGTTCACCGAGGCGGCCGCGCTGCTGTACGAGGGCGCGTTCGTCGCGGAGCGCTACAGCGCCGTCGGCGGCTTCGTCGACGTGCACGCGGGCTCGGCGGACCTCGACCCGACCGTGGCCGGGATCATCTCCGGGGCCCGCGCCGTCCCGGCCCACCGGCTCTTCACGGACCGGGAGAGGCTGGCCGCCCTGCGCACCAGGGCGCTGGCGTCGCTGGGGGACGCGGACGCGCTGCTCCTGCCGACGGCGCCGGGGCACCCGACGCTCGCGGAGGTGGCGGCCGACCCGCTGGGCGCGAACGCCCGGCTCGGCCGGTTCACCCACTCGACGAACCTGTTCGACCTCGCGGCGGTGGCCGTCCCGGCGGGCGAGGTGGGCGGGCTGCCGTTCGGCGTCATGCTGGTCGGCCGGGCGTTCACCGACGAGCGGCTCGCCCGCGTCGCGGGCCTGCTCACGGCCCCGCCGCTGCGGCTCGCCGTGGTCGGCGCGCACCTGTCGGGTCAGCCGCTCAACGGGCAACTGCTCTCCCTCGGCGGCCGCCTGGTCCGTACGACCGCCACCGCGCCCGCCTACCGGCTGTACGCCCTGGACACCGTCCCGCCCAAGCCGGGCCTGGTCCGGTCCCGTGACGGCGGTGCGCCGATCGAGGCCGAGGTGTGGGAGCTGCCCGCCGAGGGGCTCGGCGCGCTGCTCGCGGCGCTCCCCCGCCCGATGGCCCTCGGCACGGTGGAGCTCGCGGACGGGTCCTTCGTGACCGGCTTCCTCTGTGAGCCCGAGGCCCTCGACGGTGCCCGCGACATCACGGCGTACGGCGGCTGGCGTGCCGCCCTTCCCTCGCTCGGCCGCTCCGGGGCGCCGGGCGGGGGGCGTCCGTCCCGCGGCTGACCGCGGGGTGCGGGTCGTGCCTCCGGCGAACGGCGGGGCCCCGGATCCCTCTCGGGGATCCGGGGCCCTGACGGTGTGGCGTGGGGTGGGAAGGGGTGGGCTCAGGCGGAGTTCCGCGCGGCGACGGTTCGGCGGCGCATCCTCACCAGGACGCCTGCGGCGGCGCCGCCGAGGAGCAGCGCGCCGAGGGCGTACGGGCTGCCGCCGCCGTCCTCTTGCGGGCCGGCCGCCCATCCGAAGCCCGCTTCCACGGCGCCGTTGGGGCGGCCGGAGATCTGGTAGGTGACGGTCTGCTGGATGCGGGGCGGGCACTTGAGGGTCACGGTGTCCGTGCCGGAGGCGGCGTCCAGCGGGAGGGTGAACCGACCCACCAGGACGCCCTCACGGTCACCCGGCAGGAGGTGGAACTTCCCGCCCGCCACCGACTCGCCCTTGCCGTACGTCTCCGTGCCGCAGGCGGTGGTGCTGACGGTGACGGTCGTGCCGGGGGTCGCCCTCCCGGGATTGATCCGGACGTCGCCGCCGGGCGCCGCGACGGCGGAGGGTGCGGACAGGGCGAGGGCGCTCAGGACCAGGGCGAGCTGGGTGCCTGTACGTGCGAGACGCATGCTTCTTCTCTCCTTCGGCGGAGCCTTCCTGGCCGGCTGGGCCGCGCGGCGCCTGTGCTGTGCTCCGTGCACGAGAAGATCCCCGGCCGCTGATCACCGCAACGGGAGGATCGTGGCCGATGTCCCCCGGTCGGAGGCTTGATCATCCCGGCTGGTGATCATCACCGCAGGTCACGGCGGCCCGCGCGGCGCTCGGGATCGAATTGCGTCCTGCACGCGAACGGGTTAGGCACCCGTCCGCCGGCCCCGGACCGGCGGGCTGGCGATGGGCCGCGCCCGCTGTCGGGCGGGGAGTCCGGGGGCTCGGCCGTCGGAGTGACGCACCGGTCGACGTCCGGCCCCCGGGGCCTCCCCGCTGTACGGGCCCCCCACGGGACAAGGGTCAGTCCCTGCTCAGGATCGCCGTGAGGGCCTGCCGCAGCTCCGCTCCGGGGTCCGCCGACGCCCCTTCGGACCGCCAGGCGACGAACCCGTCGGGGCGGACGAGGACCGCGCCGTCGGCGGTGACGCCGTGGGCCTCCGCCCAGTCCGTGTCACTCGCCGGGGAGAGTTCCGCGTCGGGGCCGTCGCCGATCCGGTACGCGTCGAGCGGCACCGACAGCTGCTGCCCGACGTGTGCCGCCGCGGCGTGCCACCCGCCGGCGCCGTCCTCGGAGCTCAGGAGCACCAGGGACCGCTCGTACAGGTCGAGGGTGGAGATCCGGGTGCCGGCGCGGTGCAGCCACACGTGGGGTGCCCGGCTTCCGGGTTCGCCCGTCAGACGCAGTGCGTCGGCGACGACCGGCGCGGTCGGGTCGATGCCGAGGACGGCGCCCTGCGGATAGCGGTAGCCGATCACCTCGTTGAGGATGCCGCCCCGCTTCCCCTTCGGGCCGCCGGCTCCGGGGGCGGGGACGTACCCGGGGTGGCTGTGCTCGACCGACCGCGCCGCGGCGCGGGCGCTCGTCACCTCCGCGACCGGCCGGCGCTCCGCGTCGTAGGACGCGAGCAGGCCGGGGCCGGCCCAGCCGCCCAGGACGGCGGCGAGCTTCCAGGCGAGGTTGTGCCCGTCCTGGATACCGGTGTTGGAGCCGAACGCCCCGGTGGGCGGCATCTCGTGGGCGGAGTCGCCGACGAGGAACACCCGGCCGTCCGTGTACCGTTCGGCGATCCTCTCGGCCGCGTGCCAGGGAGCCCTGCCCGTGATCTCCACATCGAGGTCCGGCACGCCCACCGCCCGCCGGATGTGCTCCTTGCACCGCTCGTCGGTGAACTCCTCGAGCGTCTCGCCGTGTTCGGGGTGCCAGGGGGCGTGGAACACCCAGCGCTGCTGGTTGTCGACCGGCAGCAGGGCTCCGTCGGCCTCCGGGTTCGTCAGGTAGCAGACGATGAAGTGCCGGTCGCCGACGACGTCCGCGAGACCGCGGGAGAGGAAGGTGATGCTCACGTTGTGGAACAGGTCGCCCTGACCCCGCTGGCCGATGGCGAGCCGCTCGCGCACCGGGCTGCGCGGGCCGTCCGCCGCGACGAGGTAGTCCGCGCGGATGGTGGTGTGCTCACCGGTCTCGCGGCTCTTGACCTGTGCGGTCACCCCTTCGGCGTCCTGCTCGAAGGACATCAGTTCCGTCGAGAACCGCAGGTCTCCGCCCAGCTCGCCGGCGCGCTCGCGCAGCACGGGTTCGAGGTCGTTCTGGCTGCACAGGCACCAGCCGGAGGGGCTGAAGCGGGCGACTCCGCCGCCGGGGTCGATCTCCTTGAACAGCCATTCGCCGACATCGCCCACCAGGCTCGGCGCCTGCAGGATGCCGTTGTTGCGTGCCAGGACGGACGCGGCGTCCTGGATGGCCGACGCGATCCCGGAACCGCGGAACAGCTCCATCGTCCGCAGGTTGTTGCCGCGGCCGCGCGGATGGATCGAGGTGCCCGCGTGGCGCTCGACCAGGATGTGCGGCACTCCGAGACGCCCCAGGAACAGCGCGGTGGACAGGCCCACCAACGAGCCGCCGACGATGAGTACGGGCGTGCGGTGACCGGCTTCTTCGCCGGCCACGTCGAATCGGTTCATTGTTCGTCTCCGGCGTCACGTGCGACGCGGGTCGGGGATGGGATGCAGATTCATTCCCTTCGGGGAAGGGTCCGCGTGCCGGAGGCACCCGGATGACACGCGGTTCACTCGTCCGCTCTTTCGGGCTCGCGCGCTGTCGGCGCTCCTGTCAACCATCGACACATCACGACTGCGGCGCTTCGGTCACGCAGGTCGTTCCCACCCCCCCACCGAGAAGAGAAGAGGTGTGCCGGATGGCCCCCTCGGGACGCATCTCACAGTCGGCATTCGACGGCTCCAGGCTCCGGGTGATCCTCCTGCTCGACCTGTACGAAGGAGCGCAGGAGGAGTTCCTGGACGCGTACGAACTCATGCGCAAGCAGGTCGCCTCCGTTCCCGGCCACATCAGTGACCAGCTGTGCCAGTCCATCGAGAACCCCTCGCAGTGGCTGATCACCAGCGAGTGGGAGAGCGCGCCGCCGTTCCTCGCCTGGGTGAACAGCGAGGAGCACGTCGACACCGTCAAGCCCATGCACAGCTGCGTGCGGGACACCCGCTCGATGCGCTACAGCATCCTCCGGGAGACCGGGCCGTCCCAGCAGGCCTCGCCCGCCGCGGCCTCGACGGGCATGCAGGTGGCCGCCCGCGTGGGCGACGGTGTGGCCCGCCACGCCCTCACCTTCACCGTCAAGCCGGGCTCCGAGTCGAAGGTGGCGGAGATCCTGGCGGGGTACGAGTCGCCCCGGGCCCAGGTCGACGAGACCACGCGGCTGCGTCGTACCTCCCTGTTCATGCACGGCAACCGCGTCGTGCGGGCCGTGGAGGTGGAGGGCGACCTCCTCGTGGCGCTGCGGCACGTCGCACGCCAGCCCGAGGTGCGGGCGGTCGAGGAGGCCATCAACCCGTACCTGGAGCAGGACCGGGACCTGACCGACCCCGAGTCGGCCCGGGTGTTCTTCACCCGCGCGGCGCTCCCGGCCGTCCAGCACGTGGCGTCGAGCCGGCCGGCACCGGCCGAACTGCGACGGCACGCGCTGTACTACCCGGCCAAGGAAGGCTGCGGGATGGAGCTGGCCCGGCTGCTCGCCGACCAGGACCGGGACGCCGCCGACGACCCGAACAGCCCGGTGTACGGCAGCACCGTGTTCCAGCGCGACGACATCGTGGTGCGCCTCATCGACATCACGGGTGAGCTCGACCTCGACCCCGCCGCCTCGCTCGGGCTCAAGGACGCCCAGAAGGCCGGGGAGCTGGAACTCCTCCTCGACGGCCCCGCGATCGGCGTCGAGGGCTCCCTGCAGACGGAGCGCAACGTCAACCGGCTCCTGTCGCACTCCGACATGCTGCCCGTCACCGACCGCTCGGCGGACTCCTGACGGCCAGTCGCGGCTCCACCCCCGTCGCTCTCCAGCACGTCACTGCCACATCCGGAGGTAACAACCATGCTCAAGCAGCGTCCACGCATCGTGAACCTGAGCGAGACGGAACCCAACCGCAGGCGCGGAGGTGACCTGAGGGCCATGCTCACGCCGGCCACCGTGGGTTCCACCAGCGGCTTCATGGGCCTGGCCATCGTTCAACCGGGCGAGCGCATCGGCGAGCACTACCACCCGTACTCCGAGGAGTTCGTGTACGTCGTCTCGGGCGCGCTGGAGGTGGATCTGGACGGCGACACGTACGCGCTCCGGTCCGATCAGGGGCTCCTGATCCCGATCGACGTGCGGCACCGCTTCCGCAACGTGGGCGACGTGGAGGCCCGCATGGTCTTCCACCTGGGCCCGCTCGCGCCGCGGCCGAGCCTCGGCCACGTCGACACGGAGGAGACCGAAGAGGCCGAGCTCGCCGCCGCGGGCCCGCACCTGACCGTGGGCGACCCGGGTCAGGTGTCCGAGCGGAGCGGGGCCATCGAGTGACCCGCCGAGTGGCCGTCACCGGCATCGGTGTGGTCGCTCCGGGCGGCACCGGAGCGAAGGCGTTCTGGGACCTCCTCTCCGCCGGCCGTACCGCGACCCGCGGCATCACCCTGTTCGATCCGGTCGGGCTGCGCTCCCGCATAGCCGCCGAGTGCGACTTCGACCCGGCGGAGCACGGCCTCGACGAGGACCTGAGCCGCCACGCCGACCGGTACATCCAGTTCGCCGTCGTCGCCGCCGGGGAAGCCGTCCGCGACTCCGGACTCGACACGGACGCCGAGGACCCCTGGCGCGTCGCCGTCTCCCTGGGCAGCGCAGTCGGGGGCACCACCCGGCTCGAACACGACTACGTGCTGGTCAGCGAGGGCGGGCGACGGTGGGACGTGGACCACCGGGCGGCCGATCCCAAGCTGCACATGGCGTTCTCGCCGAGCACCCTCGCCTCCGTCGTGGCCGAACAGTTCGGCGCCCGGGGCCCGGTGCAGACGGTCTCCACCGGATGCACCTCCGGCCTCGACGCCGTCGGCTACGCCTTCCACACCATCCAGGAAGGCCGGGCGGACGTCTGCATCGCGGGCGCGTCGGACTCCCCGATATCCCCGATCACCATGGCCTGCTTCGACGCCATCAAGGCCACGTCGCCCGACAACGACGACCCGGAGCACGCCTCCAGGCCCTTCGACAACAACCGCAACGGTTTCGTCATGGGCGAGGGTGCGGCCGTCCTCGTCCTGGAGGACTACGAGCACGCCAGGGCCCGCGGTGCGCACATCTACTGCGAGATCGGCGGGTACGCGACCTTCGGCAACGCGTACCACATGACCGGTCTGACCGGTGAGGGCCTGGAGATGTCCCGGGCGATCGACTCCACACTCGACCAGGCCCGGCTCGACCCCACGCTGATCGACTACGTCAACGCGCACGGCTCGGGCACCCGGCAGAACGACCGGCACGAGACGGCCGCCGTGAAGCGGTCCCTGGGCGCGCACGCCTACGACACGCCCATGAGCTCCATCAAATCCATGGTGGGGCACTCGCTGGGCGCGATCGGCGCGATCGAGGTGGCTGCCTGCGTGCTCGCTCTGAAGCACCAGGTGGTACCGCCGACGGCGAACTACGAGACCCCCGACCCCGAGTGCGACCTGGACTACGTGCCGCGCACCGCCCGCCCCCGGAAGCTCAGGAACGTGCTCTCCGTGGGCAGCGGATTCGGCGGCTTCCAGTCCGCGGTGCTCCTGACGGGAACGGGCGGGAGGACACGATGAGCACTGAGCACCTGAGGCGCGCGGTCGTCACCGGCGTCGGTGTGATCGCCCCCAACGGACTGCGTGCCGACGCGTACTGGAAGTCCGTCAGGGAAGGGGTCGGCGTACTGGACCTGATCACCCGCGAGGGGTGCCAGGACCTGCCCCTGAAGGTCGCGGGCGAGGTCCGGGGCTTCGACGCCAACGCCCTGATCGAGGAGCGTTTCCTCGTCCAGACCGACCGCTTCAGCCACTACGCGATGGCGGCGGCGCAGCTCGCTCTCGACGACGCCGGCCTCTCCCGGGAGAACCCCGAGGAGCCGTTCGAGATCGGCGTGGTCACCGCGGCCGGTTCGGGCGGCGGCGAGTTCGGCCAGCGCGAGCTCCAGAAGCTCTGGGGCCAGGGATCCAAGTTCGTCGGCCCGTACCAGTCCATCGCCTGGTTCTACGCCGCGAGCACCGGCCAGATCTCCATCCGGAGCGGCTTCAAGGGTCCCTGCGGTGTGGTCGCGAGTGACGAGGCCGGCGGCCTCGACGGCATCGCCCACGCGGCCCGGGCCGTTCGGCGCGGGACCGGCGCGGTGGTCGTCGGAGCGGCGGAAGCCCCCCTCGCCCCGTACTCGATGGTGTGCCAGCTCGGATACCCGGAGCTCAGCACCGTCGAGGACCCGGATCGCGCCTACCGGCCCTTCACCGCGGGAGCCTGCGGCTTCGTCCCGGCGGAGGGCGGCGGGATGCTCGTCGTGGAGGACGAGTCCCGCGCCCGCGACCGGGGGGCGGCCGTCCGGGCCGTCGTGGCCGGCCACGGCGCGACGTTCACCGGCGCCTCCCGGTGGGAGGAGTCCCGGGAGGGACTCGCCCGCGCCATCCGGGTCGCCCTCGACGAGGCCGGGTGCGCCCCCGAGGAGGTCGACGTCGTCTTCGCCGACGCCCTGGGCGTACCGGAGGCGGACCGCGCCGAGGCGCTGGCGATCACCGACGCCCTCGGGGCGCACGGCCGCCGCGTACCCGTCACGGCGCCCAAGACGGGCATCGGCCGTGCCTACTGCGGCGCGCCCGTCCTGGACACCGCCGCCGCGGTCTTCGCGATGGAGCGCGGCGTGGTCCCTCCCACCCCCAACGTGTTCGACATCTGCCACGACCTCGATCTGGTGATGTCCCGCGCTCGCCCCGCCGAGCTGCGCACGGCCCTGGTCCTCAGCCGGGGACTCATGGGATCCAACGCGGCGCTGGTCGTGCGCCGCGGCGACGACACCGCCCGGTAGGACCGGGCGGGAAGGAGAGTACAGATGCTCACCACCACACTGACCTTCGACGAGCTCGCCGCGCTGATGAAGCAGGCGGCCGGCGTCACCGTGGACGTCCGGGACCTGGAGAAGGCGCCGGACGCGCCGTTCGCCACCCTCGGCGTCGACTCGCTCGGCCTGCTCGGCATCGTCGGTGAGCTGGAGAACCGGCACGGCGTGGCGCTGCCGACGGACGCGGAGCGCTGCAAGACGCCCGCCGAGTTCCTCGGCCTGGTCAACAGCGCCCTGAAGACGGGAGTCTGACGTTGTCCGGTCACACTGACAACAGCATCACCATCGACGCGCCGCTCGACCTCGTCTGGGACATCACCAACGACATCGAGAACTGGCCGAACCTCTTCAGCGAGTACGCCTCCCTGGAGGTGCTCTCCCGCGAGGGGAACTCCACGACCTTCCGCCTGACCATGCACCCGGACGAGTCCGGGAAGGTCTGGAGCTGGGTGTCGGAGCGCACCGTCGACCGGCCCGGGCGGACGGTCCGGGCGCGCCGCGTCGAGACCGGCCCGTTCGACCACATGGACATCCGGTGGGAGTACGAGGAGACACCGGCCGGGGTCCACATGCGCTGGGTGCAGGACTTCGCGATGAAGCCCGAGGCCCCGGTCGACGACGCCTGGATGACCGACAACATCAACCGCAACTCGCGCACGCAGATGGCCCTCATCCGGGACCGCATCGAGCAGGTCGCCCGCGACCGCCGGGGCGCCTCGGTCCTGCCGGGCTGACCGCACACGGCCCCACCGGGCCGCGCACCACCGCACTCCCTGGAAGGAAGGTCTATGCACCACGCTCTGATCGTCGCCCGCATGGCGCCCGGTTCGGCGCCGGCGATCGCCGATGTGTTCGCCGCGTCCGACCGCGGTGAACTCCCCCACCTGGTCGGCGTCACGCGTCGTCGCCTGTTCCAGTTCGGCGACGTGTACCTGCACCTCATCGAGTCGGAGCAGGACCCGGCTCCGGCCATCGCGAAACTGACCGGGCACCCCGAGTTCCGGGACGCGAGCGAGAAGCTGTCGGCGTTCGTCAGCGCGTACGACCCGGAGACGTGGCGTGGCCCCAAGGACGCCATGGCGCAGTGCTTCTACAGCTGGGAGCGGGACGCCGGTTCCTGATCTCCCGTGAGCACACCCGAGGCCGCCCGCCCCGCGATCGACGCGGAGCGGGCGGCCTCGGGTTTCCCTCGTTCGTGCCGGTCAGCCGGGGACGGTGCACTCGAAGGCGTGGAGGTACGCGTTGACCGGCCGGATCTCGCCGATCAGGAGGCCCGCGTCCGTGAGCCGGTCGACCATGCTCTGCCGGGTGTGCTTCGCACCGCCGACGTTGAGGAGCAGCAGCAGGTCCATCGCGGTCGTGAACCTCATCGACGGCGTGTCGTCCACGAGGTTCTCGATCACGACGACCCGGGCGCCGGGGCGCGCCGCCGCGCGGACGTTGGCGAGCGCCCTGCGGGTGCTGTCGTCGTCCCACTCCAGGATGTTCTTGATGATGTACACGTCCGCCTGGACCGGGATGTCCTCGCGGCAGTCGCCGGCCACGACACGGACCCGGGAGCTCAGCGCGCCGCCGTCCCGCAGGCGCGGGTCGGCGTTCCCCACGACCCCGGGGAGGTCGAGCAGCGTGCCGTGCAGGGTGGGGTGCCGCTCCAGCAGACTCGCCAGGACGTGCCCCTGACCGCCTCCGATGTCGGCGACGGAGGCGGCTCCCCGCAGGTCGAGCAGGTCGGCGACGTCCCGGGCGGACTGCTGGCTCGACGTGGTCATGGCCCGGTTGAAGACGTACGCGGACTCGGGCGCCTCCTCGTTGAGGTACGTGAAGAACTCCTTCCCGTACACGTCCTCGAAGGCGTTGCGGCCGGAGCGCACGGCCTCGTCGAGCTTCGGCCACACGTCCCAGGTCCACGGCTCGGTGCACCACAGGGCGATGTACCGCAGGCTGTGCGGGTCGTCCTCGCGCAGCAGGCGGGACATCTCCGTGTGGGCGAAGGTGCCGTCGGCGTTCTCCGTGAAGACGCCCTGGCAGGACAGTGCGCGCAGCAGGCGGCGCAGGGTCCGCGGCTCGGTCCGCACCGCGGTCGCCAGGTCCTCCACGGTCATGGGCGTGTCGTCCAGGGCGTCCGCCACACCGAGGCGGACGGCCGCGCGGACGGCGGCGGCGCGGGCCGCCCCGAACACGAGCTCCCTGAGCCGCATGGGCGGCGGAGGAGCCGGGTCGACAGTCGGGGAAACCGGATCAACAGTCGTCATCTGTCGCCTTGTCTGTGCAGTGGTGCCATGGGTGGGGAAGCGGAGCCGGCCGTCAGCACATGCCCGCGGGCTCCGAGACCCCGCAGGTGTTGCCCCGGAAGGTGTTGCCCTTGCCGGTGTCGCGGTTGGCGAGGTCGGCCGAGCCGTTGCGGAGTACGACGTTGTCGCGGATCTCGTTGCGCTCGTTGAGTGCGCCCACGAAGCTCTTGAAGAGCACGATGCCGCCCGAGAGCGGCGAGGCACCGACGTTGTCCACGATCCTGTTCTCCGCCACCAGCGTCTCCTCGGCGCCGGTGAGGACGATGCCCGAGCCCTGCAGGAAGGGCAGTCGGGGGGTCTTGGGGCAGTGCTTGCTGTTGTCGTGGATGTTGTTGCGGCGCAGGGTCATCGCCCCGGCGCGGGGGGTGGACTCGTCGCCCACCACGAACACGGCGGCGCAGTTGCCCGTCGCCTCGTTGCGTTCGACGGTGAGGTTCCGCAGGCGCCGCACGGTGACGCCGATCCTGTTGCCGGAGACGCGGTTGTGGCTGATCACCGTCCCCCGGGCGTCGACGGCGCCCGACTCCGTGTCGGTGGTGTTGGAGACGAAGAGACCGGCGTCGGCGTTGTCGCGGGCGACGTTGTGCGTCAGCACGCTGCGTACGGACCGCTCCAGGGCGATGCCCCAGTTGCCGTTCTTCTCCGCGGTGACCCGGTGGATCTTCAGCCGGTCGGTCCGCGAGGCCCACAGCCCGTTCTTGGTGAAGCCCTGGAGCTTCAGCGAGCGCACGGTGACGCCCTCCACCGGCCGGTCGGCGGTGCCGGTCACACAGACACCGTGGCCGGCCGCGGCGCAGGTGTCGCCGGCGGCGGCCTTGCCGGGCACGAGGACGGTGGGGAAGACGGTCGAGCCCCGCAGGGTCAGGTTCGACGTGGTGATGCGGACGCTCTCACGGTAGGTGCCCGGGGAGAGGACGATCGTGTCCCCGGGCTTCGCGGCGTCCACTGCTTTCTGGATCGATTCGCCGGGCTTGACCCGGTGCACCGTCAGGTGGCCGGCCGCCGGAACGGCGGCCCCCATCCCCGAGACCACGAGGGTCACGGTGCACGCCAGGTAGGCGATCTGTCGTCTGGTCATACGGCGAAGCTATGAGCGGGTCTTCGGCCACGCCACCGCTGATCGTCCAGGCGGACCTAGGCATACCTCCCTGCGGTCCACACGACGGGCGTGGCGCGCGGGTCCTGCCGGGAGATGCCGCTCCGCCGTGGATCATGGGGCGCCGCCGGGGGCGATTCTCCGGGGCGGCGGGCAGGTAAGGGGTTCGGATGCGCGTGTGGTGGCCTCTGGTGGCGATCTGTCTGGGCACCTTCATGCTCCTGCTGGACGTCACGATCGTGACCGTGGCGCTGCCCGCGATGGCGGCGGACCTCGGCACCACGCTCGCGGATCTGCAGTGGGTGGTCGACGTCTACGCCCTGGCGCTGGCGGCGCTGCTGCTCGGCGTCGGGTCCCTCGCGGACCGGATCGGCCGCAGGAAGGTGTACCTCGCCGGGTTGGTCGTCTTCACCGCCGCGTCGGTGGCGTGCGCGGTCGCCCCGGACGCGGGTGTGCTGATCGGCGCCCGGGCGGTGCAGGGACTGGGCGCAGCCGGGATGTTCGGCACGACGATCGCCCTGCTCGGCACGCACTACGAGGGGCGGCGGCGGGGGGTGGCCTTCGCCGTGTGGGGTGCCACCAACTCGGTCGCCGCGGCGGCCGGGCCGATGGTCGGCGGGCTCCTCACCCAGTACCTGGACTGGCGGTGGATCTTCTTCGTCAACCTGCCGGTCTGCCTGGTCGCCGTCGTGCTGACGCTGCGTTCGGTGCGCGAGGTCAAGGGCGCCGGGCGGCAGCGGGCGGACGTGCTCGGCGTGGTCACCTTCACGGTGGCGAGCGGGGCCCTCACGTTCGGGCTGATCCGCGCCCACTCGGACGGCTGGACGGCGCCCCTCACCCTCGGTCTGTTCGCGACGGTGGCCGTCGCCCTCGCCCTGTTCGTGGTGGTCGAGACGAGGCACGAGAACCCCGTTCTCGATCTGTCGCTGTTCCGCAGGCCGTCGTTCACCGGCATCATGGTCAGCGCTCTTTTCCTGCAGGGCGCCGCGTTCGCGTCCCTGCTGTTCGCGTCGCTGTGGATGCAGTCGGTCCTGGGGTACGAGCCCGTCGAAGCCGGTCTGTACATCCTGCCCATGTGCGCCGCGTCCTTCCTCGTCTCGGCGCTGGCGGGCCGCTTCGGCCCCTGGTCGCCCCGGGTGACCATCGGCGGAGGGCTGGCGCTCACCGCCCTGGGCTCCGCGATGCAGGCCACCCTCGACGCGGGGTCGACGGGCGGTGGCATCGTGGCGGGGCTCGTCGTCTCCGGTCTGGGGGTCGGGCTCGTGACCCCGAGTCTGGCGGCGGCGGCCCTGGGCACGGTGCCGCCGGAGCGCGGAGGCATGGTGGGCGGCGCGGTCAACACCTTCCGCCAGTTGGGCTTCGCCCTGGGGATCGCCGTGTTCGGCCTGATCTTCCAGTCGCGGATCGAGCGTGTCCTCAGGGCCGACGGCGGTGTTCCGGATCCGCACGGGACGGCCGCCGCTCTGAGCGGCGGGCAGGCCCGTTCGATCGTGGCCGGGTGGCCCGAGGGTGAGCGCGCCGAGCTGGCGCACCTGGTACGTGAGGCGTTCGCGTCCGGTCTGAACGCGGTGCTGGTCGTGGCGGCGGCGCTGGGGGCGGTGGGCTCCCTGCTGGTCGTCGCTACGGTGCGCGTCCCGGCGGGCGGAGCGGAGCGGCGGCCGGAGGCGGGCGCGAGTCCGCACGGTCAGGAGACGCGGGCGGACGCCGCCCTGTGACGGCGGCCGGCGGAACCTGAGATTCGACTGATGTTCCCCCGGATGTACGGATGTTGACGTTGCATCAGGGCCGATCATACACACGGATGTTTGGGTGCAAGTCGGTTGACCACGGCGCGGACATGGAGGTTCATTCCGGGCAGCGGACGGCTCTTGACGGTGCTGGGGCGGTGTGCGAATCTCTCGACAGGTCTGGACCAATGGTCTGCATCGGACGGGGCCGTCGATACCAGACGCCTCGGGGCATCCCGGCATGTCCTGCGGTCCCGACCAGTCACGGCCGTCGGCCGGTCCCCGGGGGGTGGACCAGGTCGCACGACGGCCGTATCCGTCACCGAACCCGGTGCCGCGGGCTGCCCTTGGCGCCCGAAGCGCCGAGTCGCGGTAGTCCGTGCCCCACGCCGGCGTCCGCGCGTTCCCCCGCGCTGCTCCTCCGCTCTGCTCCGACGTCCTAAGTGAGCCGCCGATGTCCGAAGTCCTGCCCTTGACCGACCGCATTCCGGCCTCCCCCGCTCAGCAGGGGGTCTGGCTGACCGATCGGCTGGGACTGGCCCGCGAGGCGTTCCACATGCCTGTGCGGATCTCCTTCGACCAGGTCGACACCGCGGCGCTGGTCCGCGCCGTGACCGCTGTGACCAGGCGCCATCCGGCCCTTGCCGCCCGTCTGGTGGAACGTGACGGGCAGGTCTGGCAGGAGCCCGCGGAAGACCGGCCCGTACTGGAACAGCGCGAGGCACCGCAGGACCGGGCCGATGTGGAGAAACTGCTGGAGGAGGAGGCCGCTCGCCCGTTCGCCCTGGAGACCGGACCGCTCAGCCGCTTCACGCTGTACCGCCGCGCCGACGGGAGCGCCGAGCTGCTGGTCACCGCCCACCACGCGGTCTTCGACGGCAACTCCAAGGACGTGCTGACCCGCGACCTCGCGGCCGCGTACGGATCGGCGGCCCTGAACGCGCCCACCCCGCCGGTCGGACCAGCGGCGCTCACCGCGCCGTCGGCGGATCCGGACACCGTGCGGCGGGCCGCCGAGTGGTACGGGCCGCGCTGGGCGGGCGCCACCGAGCCGGTGCTCCCCGGCACACCGCGCGGCCCCGTCTCGACCGGGGCCGGAGGTTCCGCCGGGTCCGCCGGGACCACTGGACTTGCCGGATCCGCCGGCTCCGCCGGACCCGCGAGTTCCGCCGGATCCGCGGGCTCAGGCGAAGCCGTCGAATGGCGTCTCGACGGCGCCGAGGCCGACGAGTTGGCCGCAGCGGCCGCGCTCTCCGGCACCACGGTCTTCGAGTTCCTGCTCGCGGCCCTGCACGGGCTGCTGCGCCGCTACGGCGGGGAAGCGGTGCCGGTGTCGGTCCCGCTCTCCACTCGGACTTCCGAACTCCGCGACGAGATAGGCATGTTCGTCAACGAACTGCCCGTCCACCCGCCCGCGGCGGACGCGTCGCAGACCTTCGCCGACTTCGCGGCCGCCGTCAGAGCGGAACTGCGGGCCGGATACGCGTACCGCAGCGTGCCCTTCGGCTCCGCGGTCCCCGGCCTCGGCCCCCGCGTCGGCCTGGCCCCGGTCTCGCTCGGCTACCGCCGGCGCGGAGCGGACCCGGAGTTCGGCGGCACCCGTGCCCGGGTCTCCTGGGCAGTGCACAACAGGACCGCCCGCAACACCCTCCACCTCCAGATCGTGGAAGCCCCCGAGAGACCCGGCGCCCGGAGCGGCGACCTCGACTTCAGCCTCCAGTACGACCCGTCGGTGCTCGCCCCGGACGCCGCCCGTCGTATCGCCGGCCACTACCGCACCCTGCTCGCCGGCGCGGTCGCCTCCCCCGGCTCCCGACTCCTCGACCTGCCGCTCCTGGACGCCGCCGAACTGCGGGCCGTCACCACCGCGCCGAACGCCACCGACCGGCCCTACCCGGCCGACCGGACCGTGCTCGACCTGATCCGCGCCCAGGCCGCCGCCACCCCCGACGCCATCGCGGTCAGCGCCTCGGGCCGGCACCTCACCTACCGCGAACTGATGCTTCGTACCGCACAGTTGGCCACGACACTGCGTACCGGCGGCGTCCGGCCCGGCGACCTGGTCGCCCTCCACCTGAGCCGCACCGCGGACCTGCCCGCCGCACTGCTCGCCACGCTCGCCACCGGGGCGGCGTACCTGCCGCTGGATCCCGGCTATCCGGCCGAGCGCCTCGCGCTCGTCCTGCGCGACTCCGGAGCCGTTCTGGTCCTCGCCGACCGGGAGCCCGCGCCCGCGGTCGCCGCTGCCGCCCCCGCGGTCCTGCGGCTCCCGGCACCACCGGCCGGGGACCGGGCCGACGCCGCCCCCGGAGCCGTCTCCGGCCCCCTCCCCGACGGCGCCCACGGCACCGCCCCCGGGCCGGGCGACGTGGCCTACGTCCTCTACACCTCCGGCTCCACGGGCCGCCCCAAGGGCGTCGCCGTCGGCCACCGGGCCCTGGTCAACCTGCTCACCTCCTTCGCCGACCGGCTCGACTCCGGCGCCGGACACGCCTGGCTCGGTCTGACCTCGCTCTCCTTCGACATCTCCGCGCTGGAGCTCTACCTGCCGCTGATCACCGGCGGCCGCCTGGTCCTGGCCCCGGACGGTCTCGCCGTGGACGGCCCCGGGCTGCTCGGGCTGATCCGCGGCGAAGGGGTCACCCACGTCCAGGCCACCCCGTCCGGCTGGCGGGTCATGCTCACGGCGGGGACCGGTGTCGACGCGCTCGGCACCGTCACGGGCCTGGCCGGCGGCGAGGCGCTTCCGCTGCCGCTCGCCCGCGAGCTGCGGGCGCGGACCGCCCGGCTGTTCAACGTGTACGGGCCCACCGAGACCACCATCTGGTCCACCTGCGCCGAGCTTCCCGCCGCACCCCGACGGGTCGGGATCGGCCGCCCGATCGCCAACACCCAGATCTACGTCGTCGACGAGCAGTTGCGCCCCACCCCGCTCGGCATTCCCGGAGAGCTGCTGATCGGCGGGGACGGCGTCGCCCACGGCTACCTCGGCCGCCCCGAGCTGACGAACGAACGCTTCGTGCCGAACCCGTTCGGACCGCCCGGCACCCGGCTCTACCGCACCGGGGACCAGGCCGTGTGGACGCCCGACGGCGAACTCGACTTCCTCGGCCGGATCGACGACCAGGTCAAGATCCGCGGTCACCGGATCGAACTCGGCGAGATCGAGTCCGCCCTCCTCGAACACCCGGCCCTGGCCCAGGCCGCCGTCGCCGTCCGCGCCGAGGAGGACGGCGAGCCCTTCCTGGCCGGCTACCTGGTCCCGGCCGCCGGAGCACGGCCGCCCGTCCCCGCCGAACTGCGCGACCACCTGCTGCGCACGCTGCCTGCCGCGATGGCGCCGCAGCGCTGGCTCATCCTGGAGAGCCTGCCGCTCACCCCCAACGGCAAGCTGGACCGGCGGGCCCTGCCCGTACCGCCCCGCGAGGTCCCGGCGCCGCACGCCGGTGCCGCCACCGGTACTGGTACCGGCACCGGCACCGGCACCGGCACCGGCACCGACGAGACGACCGCGACGGTCCGCCGGATCTGGGCCGAGGTGCTGGGACTCCCCGACGTCGGTCCCGAGGACGACCTGTTCGACCTCGGCGGACACTCCCTGACCGTGGTCCAGATCGCCGCCAGGATCCGGGACGCGCTCGGCGTGGAGGTCGACTTCGACGTCTTCTTCGACGTCCCGACCCCGGCCGGCATCGCCGCCGCCGTCCGCGAACTCCGCTAGCGCCTCCCCCGGTTCACCGGGTACGGCCCTCCCGGCCGTACCCGGACCCCGCCGCGTCCGCACCCCCTCGACTCCTCACCGAACGCCCGAACAGGAACCCGATGACGGATACCCAGGACCTGCCCACCGGCTGGTCCCCAGCCAAGCGCGCCCTGCTCAGCCAGCGGCTGCGCGGCGCCGCAGCCCCCGCCCGGGCCGTGGACCCCCGCCCGGCGGACACCGCACCGCCGCTCTCCAGCGGTCAGGAACGGCTCTGGTTCATGGACCAGTTCACTCCCGGCTCCACCGCCTACACGCTGGCACCGGCCCGCCGGTTCCGGGGGCGGCTGGACCGCGCCGCGCTCGACGCCGCGCTGACCGACCTGGTGGCCCGGCACGAGAGCCTGCGGATGACCTTCCACACCACCGAGGCCGGCACCGCCGAGGTCGAGGTCGCCGAGCCGGCGCCGTTCGCCGCCCGGTACCTGGACGCCCGCGCGGATCCGGACCCCGAGGCGCGTGCCGCCGCCGCACTCGGCGAGGTGATCGCGGAACCCTTCGACCTCCGAACCGGCCCGCTCTTGCGCGCCCTGGTCGTCCGCATCGCGGCCGACGACCACGTCCTCGCCCTGGTGATGCACCACATCATCAGCGACGGCTGGTCGATCGACCTCCTCAACCGCGAGCTGGACGTCCGGTACGCCCACCACGCGGACGGCCTGCCAGGTGAACTTCCGCCACTTGAGGTGCAGTTCGGCGACTACGCGGCATGGCAGCGGGACCGTCTGGAGAACGGGCAGCTCGCCGCCTCGCGTGCGTACTGGCGCACCGAACTCGACGGCGTCCCGGCCCTGGAGCTGCCTTCCGACCGGCCCCGGCCGCCGCTGCTCACCTTCGACGGGGCCGCGACCGAGTTCCGCTGGAGCGCCGAGCTCGCCCACCGGATCAACGAGGTGGCGCGGGCCTACGGCGCCTCCACGTACATGGTGCTGATGGCCTCGTTCCAGGCCCTGCTCGGCCGGCACAGCGGCCGGCGCGACTTCGCCGTCGGATCCGCCGTCGCCGGCCGTCTCCACCGTGAACTCGAGAACGTGGTGGGGGCGTTCGTCAACATGCTGCCGATCCGAGCCCGGCTCTCCGCCGACCTCGAGTTCGGACAGCTGATCAGCCGGGTCCGCGAGACCACGCTCGACGCGTACGCGCACCAGGAGGTCCCCTTCGAGCAGATGGTCAGCGATCTCGCGGTGGAACGCGACGTCAGCCGCGCCGCCGTCTTCCAGACCACCTTCGCCTTCCAGAACTACGGCGACCGGGCCGCCGTCCCGGCCGCCGGGCCCGCCGGCCTGGACTCCGAGGGCTTCGGCTACGAGGCCACCACCACCCACGCCGACCTCGCCCTCTACATGCGCGAGGAGTCGGACGGCGGCCTCTACGGCCTGTTCACCTATCGCACCGACCTCTTCGACGCCGGCACCGTCGAGCGCATCGCCGAACGGTTCGAGCTGCTCACCGCGGCCGCCGTCGCCGATCCCGGGCTGCCGGTCGACCTGATACCGATGCTCGGCGAGGCCGAGCGGACGGCGGTGCTCGAGACCTGGGCCGCCGGTCCCCCGCTGCCGGACGGCGGCCCGGCCACGCTCACCGAGGCACTGGCCCGGACGGCGGCCCGGACACCGGATAGGCCGGCGCTGGTCTTCGAGGACCGCACGCTGACCTACGGCGACCTCGACCGCCGCGCCGACTCCCTGGCCCGGCGCCTCCGGGCGCTGGGCGTGGCCCCGGACGACCGGGTGGCGGTCTGCCTGGAGCAGTCCCCCGAACTGGCGGTCGCCCTGGTCGCCGTCCTCAAGGCCGGTGGCGGCTACCTGCCGCTCGACCCCGAGCAGCCCCCCGCACGCCTCGCCCACCTGGTCGGCGACTCCGGCGCCAAGGTCCTCGTCACCGACACCGCGCTGCGGGCGCGGTTCGGCGACCACCCGGCGATCGACCTCCTGACCGACGACGGCACCGGCGACGGCACCGATAGCGGCACCGATGCGGCGGAGGCGAGGCAGGAGGACGAGGCTCCCCTGGCGGAGGTCTCCGGCGCCGACCACCTGGCGTACGTGATCTACACGTCCGGGTCCACCGGCACGCCCAAGGGCGTCGCGGTGCAGCACCGCCAGTTCCTCAACTACCTCACGGGCGTGGGCGAGCGGCTGCGGATCGAGCCCGGGGCCTCCTTCGGGCTGCTGCAGTCGCTCTCCTTCGACTTCAGCATGACCATGCTCTACCTGGCGCTCACGACCGGCGGCCGGGTGCACCTGCTGCCGAGGCGGATCGCGGGCGTGGAGCTGGCCGCGGAGATCGAACGGGCCGGCATCGACTACCTGAAGATGACGCCCTCCCACCTCGCTGCCCTGACCGCCGACGCACCCCTCGCGCGACTGCTGCCGCGCCGTGCGCTGGTGCTCGGCGGGGAGGCGAGCAGCCGGTCCTGGGCGGCGGGCATCGCGGCGCTGGGCCGGTGCGCGGTGTTCAACCACTACGGGCCGACCGAGGCGACGGTGGGGATCACCGTCCACGAAGTCACCGCCGAAGGCCTGGACGTACCGGGCAGCACCCCGATCGGCACCCCGCTGGCCGGTGCGCGCTGCTACGTGCTCGACGAGGCCCGCAACCCCGTTCCGCCGGGTGTCACCGGTGAGCTGTACCTGGGCGGGGACCGGCTGGCCCGCGGCTACCTCGGGCGGCCGGACCTGACGGCCGAGCGGTTCCTGCCCGATCCGTACGCCGGCCCGGCGGGCGGGACACCGCACGGGGCCGACCCCGCGGGCACGGAGCCGTACGGGGCCGAAGCGTCCGGCACCGGCCGGGACGCCCCGGGAGCCGACGGCCCCCGGATGTACCGTACGGGCGACCTGGCGCGCTGGCGGAACGACGGGACACTGGACTACCTCGGCCGCGGCGACGACCAGATCAAGGTCCGCGGCTACCGGGTCGAGCCCGGCGAGATCGAGGCCGCGCTCACCGCGCTGCCAGGCATCACCCAGGCGGTGGTCCTGGCCCGGGGCGAGGGCGTCAGGCAGAACCTCGTCGCGTACCTGGAGCGGCCCGCCGGCGGCGAGCCGCCGGCCACCGCCGAACTGCGGGCCACCCTGGCCGAGGTCCTGCCGGACTACATGGTCCCGGCCCGCTACGTGGTCCTCGAACGGCTGCCGCTGCTCGCCCACGGCAAGGTCGACCGGAAGGCGCTGCCCGCGCCCGTGGACGGGCCGCCGGCCGGCGCCGGGGTCGACCCCGAGGGCGCGACCGAGGAGGTGATCGCCGCGATGTGGGCGGAGCTGCTCGATCTCCCCCGGGTCGGCGCGCTGGACGACTTCTTCGAGCTCGGCGGCCACTCCCTGCTCGCCACCCAGGTGGTCGCCCGGATGCGGCGGGCCTTCCCCGAACTCGCCACCCCGGTCGGCGTGATGGACCTCTTCACGTACCCGACCGTCCGTCGGCTGGCCGCACTGGTCTCCGCCCCCGAGGGCGAACGCGGGCCGCGCCGGCTGCTGCACCTGCTCACCCCCGAGCGCCGCGAGGTGGCCGCCAGCGTGGTCTGCGCCCCGTACGGCGGCGGCAGCGCACTGATCTACAAGCCGCTCGCCGACGCCATGCCCGCGGACTGGGCGCTGCACTCCATCGCCGTGCCCGGCCACGAGCTGGGCGAGGAGGCGATGGACATCGACGAGGTCGCCCGGCTCTGCGCGGAGGAGATCGTCGCGAACGTGGCGGGGCCGCTGGTCCTCTACGGGCACTGCGGGGTCGGTGTCCGGCTGACCGTGGAGATCGCCCGCCGGGTGGAGGCAGCCGGCCGCGAGATCGACGCCGTCCACCTCGGAGGCATCTTCCCGTTCGCCCGTCCGAAGGGCCGCGGCGCCGCCCTGGCCGAGCGTTTCGCCGAGCTGTCCGCCCGGCTGCGCAGCGACCAGGGCATGATCAACGCGCTGGCCGCCGCGGGGCTCGACGTGGACGAGGTCGACGAGGAGCAGCTGCGGCTGATCGTGCGCAACCGCCGGGTCGGCACCCAGGGTGCCGAGCGCTACTTCGGCGAGCTGTACGAGAGCGAGGGCGGCACGATCACGGCTCCGGTGATCGCCGTCTGCGGCGACCGCGATCCGGCGACCGAGTTCTACGAGGAGCGGTTCCGCGAGTGGCACCGGATCACCGGCACCGCCGCCGTGGTGGTCCTGGACGAGGCCGGGCACTTCTTCCTCAAGTACCGCGCCGAGGAGCTGGCCGACATCCTGACGGGGGTGCACCGCTCGATCGCCGCCGGCGAGGAGGCGCGGCACGAACGCACCGAGGACGCCACCTGGTGGCTGGCCGGCCTGTCCCACGGCGTCGCCGGGAAGGAACCCGACCTGGGCCCGGAGACCGGGCAGCCCGGGGCGGGGAGCCGCTCCGGGACGCCCGGGGCATCCGGGACTCCTCGGGCATCTGGGACGCCCGGTGCGCAGGAGAAGCCCGGTGCGCGGGAAAGCTCCCGCAAGGACCGCGCACGCCGTCCCGTCCGCCCGACCATGGGCCGCTTCCTGACCATCGCCACCGGCCAGCAGCTCTCCATGATCGGCTCGGCCCTCACCGAGTTCGCGCTGCCGATCTGGGTCTACCTGCAGTCCGGCTCGCTGTTCCACCTCGGTCTGCTCGCCGCCTTCGGCCTGGTGCCGGGCATCGTGGTCGCTCCGCTGGCCGGCGCCATCGTCGACCGCGGAGACCGGCGCAAGGTGATGCTCTGGGGCGACGTCGCGGCCGGCCTCACCCAGGCGGCCCTGCTCGTGCTCCACCTCACCGGCACGCTGGAGATCTGGCACGCCTACGTGACGATCTCCCTGCTCTCCGCCGCGCTCGCCTTCCAGCGCGTCGCCTGGGGCTCGGCGGTGCCGCAGCTGGTCCCCAAGCGCTACCTCGGCCGCGCCAACGGCGTGGTCCAGATGGCGCTCGGCCTGGCCCAGTTCCTCGTTCCGCTGATCGCGGTCGGCATCCTGCACCTGATCGGCCTCGGCGGCATCCTGGTCTTCGACGTCGTCAGCTATCTGATCGCCACCGGCGTCACCCTGCTGGTGCGCTTCCCCGACGCGATGGCCGCCACCCGCCGCGAGAGCGTCGGCGCCGAGATCAGGGCGGGCTTCCGACGGGCACTGGGAAGCCGCTCCTTCAGGGCCATGCTGTTCTGGTTCGCGGTGCTGAACATCTTCCTCTCCCCGCTCTTCCTGCTCGTCACCCCGCTGGTGCTGTCCTTCTCCACGACCGCCGCGGCGGGCTGGGTCTCCACCGCGGCCGGCCTCGGCGCGGTCCTCGGCGGCCTCACCCTGCTCGTCTGGGGCGGCCCGCGCCGGATGCGCCTGCGCGGCGTCCTGTTCGCCACCCTCGGGCTCGCCGCCGCCTGCGCCGTGACCGGGCTGCGGCCCTCGGTGGCCGTGGTCGCCGTCGGCGCGTTCGGCATGACGTACGGGCTCGCGCTGCTCAACGGGATCTACGCGACGGTCGTCCAGACCAAGGTGCCGATGCGCTTCCACGGCCGCGTGATCGCGGTGAACACCATGGTCGCCTGGTCCACCCTCCCCCTCGGCTTCGCCCTGGTCGCCCCGGCGGGCCCCGGGCTGCTCCAGCCCCTGATGGACGAGGGCGGCGCGCTGGCCTCCAGCGTCGGCGCGCTGATCGGCACCGGCGACGGGCGCGGGATCGGCCTGCTCTACCTCGTGTTCGGCCTCGCCATGGCCGTTCTGGTGCTCGTCAGCTTCTGCATCCCCGTCCTGGCCCGCTTCGACCTGGAAGTCCCGGACGCCGAGTCCGACGATCTGATCGGCCTGGAGACCCTGCGGGCCCGCGCGCGGAGCGCCGGCCCCGAGTCCCCGCAGGCCCGCGTGGAAAGCAAGAGGAACGCATGACCTCCCCGACCCCGGTCGCCCGCCATCCGCTGACAGACGAGCAGCGCCGCCTCTGGTTCCTCCAGCAACTGAACCCGCAGGACGCCGGGTTCAACATGTACCTGAACCGGCGCTGGTCCGGCCCGATCGACCCGCGGGCGCTGAGCACGGCACTCACCCGGCTCACCGCCCGGCACCGCGTGCTGCGCACCCGGTTCGCCCTGGACGGCGACCAGCCCGTTCAACTCGTCGAGCCGGTACGGGACATCGAGATCGTCCGGGTCGCGGTGGCGGACCCCGCGGAGGAGTCCTTCACCGCGGCCTGCGCCCCCTTCGTCAACGCGCCCTTCGACCTGGGCGAGCGTCCGCCGCTGCGGGTCGTGCTCGTCAGCGCCGGCGAGCACGAGCACGCGCTGAGCGTGGTGGTCCACCACATCGTCTCCGACGGCTGGTCGTTCACCGTGCTGTGGCGTGAACTCCTCGCGCTGTACCGCGAGGAGATCGGCGAGGGACCCGCCGGACTCCCGGAGCTCAAGCTCCAGTTCGGGGACTTCGCGGTCGCCGAGCGGACCCGGCTCGACGGCGGCGCGGCCGAGGAGGCGGTCCGGTACTGGAGCGGACGCCTGTCCGGTGTCGGCACCCTGCGGATGCCGCTGGACCACCCCAGACCCGCCGAGCCGGCCCATCCCGCCGGCTTCGCCGAACTCGCCCTGGGGCCCGACCTGGTCGCCGGTCTCGACGCCCTGGCCCGTGAGCAGCGCTGCACCGCGTTCATGGTGCTGCTCGCCGCCTACCAGTGCGTGCTGGCCCGCTGGACCGGCACCCACGACTTCGCCGTCGGCACCCCTCTGGCCGGCCGGAACGAGACCGCCCACGAGGCCCTGCTCGGCTACTTCTCGCGCACCGGGGTGATCCGGGCGGATCTCACCGGTGAACCGGACTTCCGCACCGTGCTGCGCCGGGTGCGCTCCGCCACGATGGCCGCGCTGTCCCATCAGGACGTCCCGGTCGAGCGGGTGGCCGCCGACCTCGGGCTGCCCGTGCTGCCCGGCGTCGGCCCGCTCTACCAGGCGGTGTTCGTCCATCAGAGCCAGTACGAGCTGGCCGGTGCCGACGAGCGGTCCGGACTGCCGTCGGGCGTCCGGACGGCGAGCATGGACTCCGGTTTCGATCGGGCCAAGACCGATCTGCTGCTGGACAGTTGGCGCACTCCGGACGGCGGGATGACGCTCTCGTTCTGCTTCGACCGGGAGCTCTTCGAGCGCGCCACGGTCGAGGGCCTGGCCCGCCGGGTCCGCGACCTGCTCGACCGAGCCGTCGTGGACGTGGAGGTCCCGCTGCACGGCGACTGGCTGGTGCCCGGTGAGGAGCGCGCCGCGCTGCTCGCCCTCGGCTCCGGAGCCGCCGTCACCGAGGACGCCCGGCCGATCCTGCGCGGTTTCGCCGAGCAGGTCGCCGCCCGCCCCGACGCTCCCGCGCTGGAATGCGCGGGGAAGGTCCTCACGTACGGGGAACTCGACCGCGCTTCCGACGCGTTGGCCCGGCGGCTGGGTCCCGAAGTGGGCGGCCGTACGGTGGGCGTCCGCATCGCCCCCTCCTTCGCACTGGTCACCGCCCTGCTGGCAGTCTGGAAGGCCGGCGCCGGCTACCTGCCGCTCGACCCCGCGCACCCGGCCGAGCGCCAACGGCTGATGCTCGGTGAGGCGGACGCCGCTCTGGTGCTCATCGGGGGCGGCCGTACGGAGCCGGGGCTCCAGGACCCGGGTGTCCCGGACTCGGATGTCTCAGACGCGGGTCCCGGGGAGTGGGGTGTCCCCGAGCTGAGCGTCCCGGAGCCGGTCGGGGCCGAGCGGGGCGCCCCGGGATCGGGCGTCGCCGAGCCGGGTGCCCCGGGATCGGGCGTCGCCGAGCCAGGTGTCACGGGGTCGGGCGTCGCCGAGCCAGGTGTCACGGGATCGGGCCTCATCGAGCAGGGTGCCCCGGCGCCGGCCCTCGCCGGTCCGGGCTCCGGGGCCGGTCCGGACTCCGGAACCGGACCGGCAGGAGCCGTCGGCGTCGAGTCCGGGAGTACGGGGACCGCGGAGGCCGCGACGCCGCCCGGGACCGCGCCGAACGGGCTCGCCTACGTCCTCTACACCTCGGGCTCCACCGGCGTCCCCAAGGGCGTCGCCGTCGAGCACGCGGCTCTGGCCGAGCGCGTCCGGTGGATGGCAGGACCGGACGGCTACGGGCTCGGGCCGGGCGACCGGATCGTCCAGTTCGCCTCCATCGGGTTCGACACCCACGCCGAGGAGATCTGGCCCGCCCTGACCGCGGGCGCCTGCGTCGTCCTGCTGCCCGGCGGCGGCCGCACCCTGCCCGACCTGCTGCGCGGCGAGGAGGGGCGGTCGGTCACCGTACTCGACCTGCCGACCGCGTACTGGCAGGAACTGGTCGCGCTCGGAGACCAGGCGCCCTGGCCGCCGGCGCTGCGCCTGGTGATCCTCGGCGGCTCCGAGGCTCGGGCCGTGACCCTCGCCCAGTGGCGGGAGCGGCACGGCGACACCGTGCGGCTGGTCAACACCTACGGCCCGACCGAGGCCGCCGTCATCGTGACCGCGGGCGACCTCGGCGGCAGCCCCGTCGACGGACCCGCCGCCGAGCGGCGCCCGCCGCTCGGCCGTCCGCTGCCGGGTGTGCGGCTCTACGTCCTGGACGAGCGCGGCGGACTGCTGCCCGCCGGTTCCGAGGGCGAGCTGAACATCGGCGGCCGCGGTCTGGCGCGCGGCTACCTGGCCCGGCCCGAACTGACGGCGGACGCCTTCCTGCCGGATCCGTTCGACACCGCGCCGGGCGCCCGGATGTACCGCACCGGGGACCGCGTGCGGTGGCGGGCCGACGGGCAGCTGGAGTTCCTGGGCCGCGGCGACGACCAGGTGAAGGTCCGCGGGTACCGGATCGAGCCCGCCGAGATCGAGGCCGCCCTCTCCGCCCACCCGGCTGTCGGCCGTGCGGCCGTGCTGGTCCGCGACGGCCGCAGGCTGATCGCCTACGCCGTCCCGCGCCCGGCCACCGTGGCAGGGGTCGCGGCCGTACCGGAGGCGGGCGAACTCCGTGAGCACCTGGCGCTGCGCCTGCCCGCGTACATGGTGCCGGACACCGTCGTCGTGCTCGACACCCTCCCGCTCACCGTCAACGGCAAGCTCGACGCCGCGGCCCTGCCCGACCCGGAGCCGGCGGGCACGGCCGACGGGTATCTGGCGCCCCGCACCGAGGCGGAGGCGCTGGTGGTCGGCCTCTGGCAGGAGGTGCTCGGCGTGCCGAAGGTGGGCGTACACGACGACTTCCTCGCCCTCGGCGGGGACTCCCTCCTGGTCACCCGGGTCGCCGCCCGCATACGGGCCGACGTCGGCCTCGACATGTCGATCCGCGATGTCTTCGAGAGCCCCACGCCGGCAGCCCTGGCGGCCCGGGTGGAGGCGCTCCTGATCGCCGAGATCGACGCCCTCAGCGAGGAGGAGGCCGCCGGTCGGCTGGACTGACCGCCGACGCCGGCGGACGGGCGGCGGAGCAGCCGGGCGGCAGAGTCCGCCCGGCTGTCCGCCCTCCGCAACACCCCACCGGATCCCACGCCGCCCCGCCCCACCCCACCCCACCGCTTCGCTTCGCATCGGAGATCGCCATCACCACCACCGTGCCGCCCGCCGCGACGACCGTCCCCGAGCTCCTCGACGCGCGGGCCACCGAACACCCGGACCACACCGCGCTGCAGGTCGTCGGCGGCGGGCGACTCAGCTACCGCCACTGGCGCGAGGAGGCGCTGCGCGCCGCCGTCGGGCTGGCCGCCGCCGGGGTCGGACCCCACGACAGGGTGGTGCTGCGGTTCTCCAACGCGCGCTGGGACCGGTACGCCGTCGGATTCCTCGCCGTCCAGTACACGGGCGGGGTGCCCGTCCCGGTCCGTGAGGACCTGTCCGAGACCGACGCGGCCTCGCTGGCCGCGCTCGCCGAAGCCGGGACGGTCGTGACGGACGACGGGCTGCCCGGCCTTCCGGGCCTGGTGGAGCTGCGCCTGGACGACCTGCTCGCGGCGCACCCCGAGCCGCCGGCCGGGCCGCCGCACCGGGTCGGTCCGGCCGACCCCGCCCAGGTGATCGGCACCTCCGGCACCACCGGGGTGCCGAAGGGCGTCGTCGCCGCGCACGGAAACCTGACCGCGGGCCTGGCCGCGCACCCCCGGCGCCGCGCCTACGCCCACTCGCGGCACGCCCTGCACGCCTTCCCGATCGGGACCAACGCGGGCCAGGTGATGCTGCTGACCGCGCTGACCGCCGCGCCCACCACCCTCACCCTGCCGCGCTTCGACGCGGAGCAGTTCGGCGCCGCGGTCGAGGAGTTCCGGGTGGGCACCGCCTTCCTGGTGCCCTCCATGGTGATCGAGCTCGTCAACGCGGGCACCGCGGGGCGCCACGACCTGGGGAGTCTGCGCCTGGTCAACTCCTCGGCCGCCGCGCTTCCCGTACCGGTGGCGGCAGCACTGGCCGCGGCGCTGCCGGGCGCCACGCTGGTCAACACCTACACCTCCGCGGAGGCCTCGCCCGCGCAGATCTCCACCGTGGTCGACACGCGCCGCCCCGGCTCGCTGGGCCGCCCGGCGGACCCCCGTGACCTCCGGATCCTCGACGCGGACGGGGTGCCGCTGCCCGCCGGGCAGGTCGGCGAGGTCTGGCTGCGCCAGCCAGGGCCGCCGCGCGGCTACCTGGGCGCGGCCGGGCAGAGCGCCCAGGTGTTCCGGGACGGCTGGGTGCGGATGGGCGATGTCGGACGCCTCGACGCGGACGGCTATCTGTACCTGGTCGACCGGGAGAGCGACGTCATCAAGAGCGGTGCGCTGAAGGTCTCCACGCTGCGGATCGAGGAGGTGCTGCACGAGCACCCCGCGGTCGCGGACGCCGCCGCGCTCGGTCTGCCGCACGCCGTGATGGGGGCGGTTCCGGTGGCGGTCGTGGTGGCCGGGCCGGGCGGTCTCGACCTGGACGGGCTGCGGCTGTTCCTGAGCGCCCGGCTGAGCAGGCCCGAGCTGCCGGTGCGGATCCTGCTCGTCGACGACCTGCCAAGGAACCCCAGTGGCAAGGTGGTCAAGCACCGGCTCCGCCCGCTGTTCGACGTGCCCGCGGAGTCGGCCGCCGCCGCGGTCGCTCCGGCCACCCCGACGGAACTGCGGCTGGCCGCGCTGTGGCGGCGTCTGCTCGGCCGACCGGTCACCGACGTGGCCGCCGAGTTCTTCGCGCTCGGCGGCGACTCGTTCCGGGCGGTCCAGCTCGCCGCCGGCATCAGCGGCGAGTTCGGGACGCGGGCGGGCACCGCCCTGGTCTTCGAGCGGCCCTCGCTGCGGGCCCAGGCGGCCTGGGTCGACGACCACGACCGACGGCCGGCCGCTGCCGGCGGGGCACCGGCCGGGGCCGAGACCGTCACGCCCTACCTGACCGCGCTCCGGGCGCAGCCGCACGCCGTCCCGCTCACCTCGCAGCAGGAGAACTTCTTCCGCTGGATGGCCGAGGCCCCCGGGCGGGACGCGGGCGCCGTGTCCGCTCTGTTCCGGGTGGCCGACCGGCTGGAACCGGAGACCCTGGGCCGGGCCCTCACCGAGGTGGTCCGGCGCCATCCGGCGCTGCGCACCCGGTTCGAGACGGTGGCGGACGGGGTCGTACGGGCGGTGCTCGACGAGGAGCCGCGGGTCAGGATCACGCTGACCGAGGCCCCGGGGGCCACGGACGCGGAGGTGGACACCCTGCTCCTCGCCGAACGCGACCGTCTCACGGACCTGGCCCGCGATCCGATGACGCGCCTCCTGGTGGTCAGCAGGTCGGAGACCGACCACGTGGTGCTGGTCGGGACGCACCACATGGTGTCCGACGGCTGGTCGGTCGGGGTGGTGCTCGCCGACCTCGGCGTCTGCTACTCCGCGCTGCGGCGGGGCCGGTCGGCTCCGCCCGTCCGCTCCGGACCGGGCTACCGGGAGCTGGTGGACTGGGCGAACGCGCACTGGCCGGCCTCCCGGGCCCACTTCGGGACCGCGCTGGCCGGAGCGCCGGAGGCCGTCGAGCGGTTCGCCGGCCGCCGGGTCGTGGACGAAGTCCTCGTCAAGGCGCACGAGTTCGAGGTTCCGACGTCGCTGGCCGAGGCCCTGCGGACCCGGGCGGCCGCGCTGGGCGCCACGCCCTTCCTGGCCGTCGCCGCGGCCTGGACCGGATTGCTGGCGCACCGCAGCGGCCACCCCGACCTGGTCGTGATGACCCCGGTGCCCGGCCGCCCCCGTCCGGACGCCGAGCGGACGGTGGGCTGCTTCGTGCAGTCGCTGCTCCTGCGGGTGGACGCGAGCGGGCAGCCCGGTTTCGCCGAGCTGGTCGACCGGCTGCGGGTGGTCTACACGGAGGCTCTTGACCACCAGCTGTACCCGTTCGCCGAGTTCAGTCCGTCCGCGCCGTTCGCCGCCTGGCTCCGCTACGAGGCGTGGGCCGCGCCCGCGCAGCTGCCCGGCCTGGCCTGCGAGCCCTGGGAGCTGCCGCGCGGCAGCACCGTCCCCTGGCCGCTGCCGGGCGGCGACCGGGGCGTGCCCGAACTGACCGTGGTCGAGCAGCCGGACGGCGGCCTGCGGTGCTGGCTGCAGTACAACGCGCTGGCCTTCGACCTGCCCGTGATCACCGAGCTGGCCGAGGAGTTCACCGCCGCCCTCGCCACCGCCTGCGGATGACCGGCCGGCGGCTCCCGCACACCGGCCGGGAGGCGGCCGGGAAGGTCCCCGGGAGGGCGGCCGGGAAGGACCGGAACGGCGCTGTCAGTCCGCTGAAGTAGGCTTCCCGCCACCGCACACCGACTCGGAGGACCCAGAGAATTGACCGGCATGCCCGCCTTCCCGCTGCCCTTCCACTCGTCGCGCTCCCTGCCGTTCGCGACACCGCGCACGCTGCGGGAGGTCGAGATGATGCAGTGCAGCTCCCACCTTCGGGCGAAGCCGGAGTGGTTCGACAAGATGAACGACCCCGAGATCGTCGCCCGGTGGACGCGGGAGGCGATCGACCAGGGGCTCACCGAGGCACAGGTGCGCTACGTGCTCGCCGAGCTCGCGCACTACGCCTCGCTGCGGGACCCGCGCACCGGTGCCGAGCCGTCGGCCGTCGACGGGGTGTGGCAGTCGGACACCCTGGTCGACGACAAGCTCGAGGCCCGGCTGCGTGAGGCGGTGCGGGTTCTGGAGGAGGTCCCCGAGGCCGATCGGGACTGGCATCCCGGATCCGGCGGTCAGGTTCTCGACCTGGTGCATCCTTCGCTGTTCTGCCTGGTGAAGGACGTGAGCGGGGCACACGAGCAGGCCTGGAAGAACCCGACGCACCAGTACGCCAAGTACGAGTTCTCGGAGCGGTTCCAGTGGCTGCCCACGGACGTCGACGTGGATGCCGACGGCGGGGTCGCCTTCCGTTCGTACGTCAACAACGTGCATCCCGAGGCCCATCGGGAACTGGCCGCGGTCCTGCCGGACCTGTTCGCGCGCATGCGTCCGCTCCTGGAGAACGTGCTCACCGACCTGCGCCACCCGCGGCCCGTGCGGATCGAGACCGACCCGTGGGGCTGGTACGGCTCGGCCCCGAAGCGTCCGGACAGGTCGGCCTTCGACGATGACACGGCCTACGACGAGGCCGTCCGCGCGTGGGCGAAGGAGGAGGACCTCTGGTGGGAGAACCGCCGCCCGGTCGTCCCGGACGCCCCGGCCTTCACCCCGCCCGAGGTGCCCGACGCGGCCGCCCGGGTCGACCTGCGCGGCCGCGGCCTCCAGGTGATCGTCAAGCTCGCCACCATCCATCTCACCCCGGAGAAGCCCGAGTACGCGGGCGGTTCCTGGCATGTCGAGGGAATGCTGAACGAGCGGATCGTCTCGACCGGCATCTACTACTGGGACAGCGAGAACATCACCGAGAGCCGGCTGAGCTTCCGGGCCGCCCTCGACGACCCCGAGTACGAGCAGAACGACGACAACGGCATGCGCGACGTGTACGGGCTGGAGGACGAGGACGCGCTGAACCAGGTGCTCGGATCGGCCTCGACGCCGGCGGGCCGCTGCCTGGCCTTCCCGAACGTCCTGCAGCACCGCGTCGGCTCGTTCCGCCTCGCGGATCCCACCCGGCCGGGGCATCGCAAGATCCTGGCGTTCTTCCTGGTCGACCCGTCGGCGAAGATCGTCTCGACCTCCGACGTACCGCCGCAGCAGCCGTGGTCCGACACCTCGACCATGACGCGCGCGCAGGCCGAGGAGTTCCGCGAGGAGCTGATGCGGGAGCGCAAGTTCTTCGTCGACGAGCACAACGAGCAGCTCTACGAGCGGGAGTTCTCGCTCTGCGAGCACTGAGCCCGGCGGAGGGCGTCCGGCCGTCGCACGGCGACAGGGCCTAGGGTTGGCGTGTGCTGCTCCATGTGAACGCGACCTTCGCGGCACTCCTCGCGACGCTGCTCGCCCTCGCCGCCGGGGTGGTCGCCGTCGCCCGGCTCGGCCGCCCCCGCGACACCCTCCTCGCCGGTGCGCGCGCCGCCGTCCAGCTCGTCGCCGTCTCTCTCGCGATCGGCTGGGTGGTGCGCGCGCTGCCGCTCCTGCTCTGCTTCCTGCTGCTGATGTACGCGGTGGCGGTGCGCACCGCCGGCCGCCGGGTCGTCCCCGCGCCCGGGCGCGCCTGGCTGTGGACCGCGGTGCCGATCGGCGCCGCGGTCCTGCCCGTGGTCGTCGCCCTGCTGCTCACGGGAGTCGTGCCGCCCGAGGGCATCGCCCTCGTGCCCGTCACCGGCATCCTCATCGGTGGCGCGCTCACCGCCACCGTGCTGGCGGGCCGCCGTTCCCTCGACGAGCTCGCCACGCGCCGGGGCGAGGTGGAGGCCGGTCTCGCCCTGGGTCTGACGGACCGGGAGGCGCGCATGGAGGTGGCCCGCGAGGCGGCCTCCGACGCGCTCCTCCCCGGCATGGACCAGACCCGTACCGTCGGCCTCGTCACCCTTCCGGGCGCCTTCGTCGGCATGCTCCTCGGCGGCGCGTCACCGCTGCACGCGGGAGCGGTGCAGCTCTTCGTGCTCGTCGCCCTGCTCCTGGTCCAGGCCGTCGCCACGGCCGTCACCCTGGAACTCGTGACCCGCGGCCGTCTCGCGCGCGCCGAGCCGTAGCCCCGTCATCCGTTCGTACGCCAGCACGGGCACGCCGCGGGCAAGCCGCGCAGAGTGGGTCACGACGCCGAGACGGGGTGGTGGCGATGCCGACTCACACGATCCGCTGCCGCGCGCGGGAGCACGCGAGCGGACCCCGTCGTGGCTGAGCCGCCGACGGCCACGGTGGGCGCGGGCCACTCGGCCGAACGGGTCGTCCGCCCGCGGCGGGCCCTGCGCGCCGGGCTCACGCATGCCGTGGCCGTCGGCGTGGCGGTGGTCCTCGGCATCCTGCTCCCGGCGATCGACGGCGGCTCACGGGTCGCCGGGGACCGCGTCGTGGCCGTGCTGAACGTGCTCGGCGTGGGCGTCCTCAGCGTCACCGCGCTGATCTTCTCGCTGATGTTCCTGGTGGTGCAGTGGGCCGCGGGGAACTTCAGCCATCGCCTCGCCCTGTTCCGCACCGACCCGCTGGTGTGGCGCGTGTTCGCCTTCGTCATCGGCGTGCTGGTCTACTCGGTCACCGCGGTCCTGGCCATCGGCTCGCGTGACACGGTGTCCGTGGCCGTACCGATCGCCGCCCTGGTCATGGCGGCGGTCGCGTTCGTGCTCGTCCGTCGCCTGCAGCTCGTCGCGCTCCGCTCGATCCAGCTCTCCCACGTGCTCGACGAGCTGCGCGACCGCGGCCTCCACGTGCTCGACGTCTACTGTCCACCGGGCGGGGCGGCCGGCGCCGGGGACTCCCCGCCGGTGGCGGCTCCGCCGCCCGGGTCCGTCACCGCGTCGGTCCGCTGGCGGGGTGCGTCCGTGCTGGTGGAGCAGTTCAACCTGGTTCCGCTGGTGGCCGCGGCGGGACGAGGGGGCGCGTCCGTCGTCCTGCGGGTGAAAGTGGGGGATGTCCTCTACGACGGTGACGTAGTGGCCGACGTCCATCACGGCACGGTCCCGGAGGCCGAGGTCCTGAGGGCGGTCGTCGGCGGTCCCGAGCGCACCTTCCACCAGGACCCCCTGCTCGCCTTCCGGCTGCTGTCCGACATCGGCCTGCGGGCGCTGTCCTCGGCGATCAACGACCCCGCCACCGCCGTGCAGGCCCTGGACGCCGTCGAGGACCTGCTCCGGCGTGCCGCCGCGGGTCCGATCGGGCAGGAGACCCGGGCGATCGCCGACGCGTCCGGCACGGTGCGGGTGATCCTGCCCGTGGCCGGGTGGGACAGCCTCCTCCGGGTCGGCCTGGACGACATCCTCGTCGCCGCGCCCGGTATGCCGATGGTGCTCGCGCGCTGCCGGAAGCTCCTGACCGGGGTGCTCTCCGTCGCCCCCGCCCCTCTCCGCCCGCCGCTGGAGGAGCGACTGGCGTGGACGGAGCAGCAGCTCGGGAACCGTCCGCCGTTCCTGCGGGACGAGAGCTGAGCCCCGCGCATCTTGAGGAGAGCGTCGGCCCCGCGCTGGTGCGGCTCGACGTTGAGGAGTTCGAGCTCCTCACCGCCGTCGGCAGACAACGGAACGGTGCGGACCTGACCGACGTGGTCGCGTCCGGCGCGCGGCCGTGATGCGCGCCGGACGGCCGGCTCAGACGCCGGAGGGGACCTCGGCCTTCTCGGCGGACCCCGCCGGCTCTCCCTCCTCCGCCGCCAGCCTGCGGTTGCGGCGCACGGAGGACCAGAAGGACCAGGCGATCAGGATGACGCCGATGAGACCGGTGACCACCTCGGGGATCTGGTAGCGGATGGAGACCATCAGGATGACGGCCAGGGCGCCGATCGCGTAGTGCGCGCCGTGCTCCAGGTAGACGTAGTCGTCGAGGGTGCCCTGGCGGACCAGGTAGACCGTCAGCGAACGGACGTACATCGCGCCGATGCCGAGGCCGAGCGACATCAGGACGATGTCGTTGGTGATGGCGAAGGCGGCGATGACACCGTCGAAGGAGAAGGACGCGTCCAGGACCTCCAGGTAGAGGAACATGAAGAACGCCGCCTTGCCGGCCATCACGACCGCCGGGACCTTCTTGCCGCTCTTCCTGGCCTCCTCCTCGGCCTCGTGCTCGCGCTCCTCCTCTTCCTCCAGCTTGTTCTCGAAGAAGCCGGAGAGACCGCCGACGACGAGGTACGTGATGAGGCCGAAGACGCCCGAGAGCAGGACGGTCGCCGCCTTGTCGACGTGCAGGCCGCCGTGCTGGTGGGCCTGGGTCGCGAAGGTCATGGCGCTGATCGCCAGGACGACCAGGGCGATGCAGACGGACAGCATGTCGATCTTGCCGAGCTTGGCCAGCGGGCGCTCCAGCCAGCCGAGCCACTTGATGTCGCGGTCCTCGAAGATGAACTCGAGGAAGATCATCAGCAGGAACATGCCGCCGAAGGCCGCGATCGACGGGTGGGCGTCGGTGACGAGCTGCTCGTAGCGCTCGGCGTCGTTGATCGCCAGGTCGACGGCCTCGATGGGACCGACCTTGGCGCTGATGGCCACGATCACGACCGGGAAGACCAGCCGCATGCCGAAGACGGCGATGAGCACGCCGATGGTGAGGAAGATCTTCTGCCAGAAGGCATTCATCTTCTTCAGGATCCCGGCGTTGACCACCGCGTTGTCGAAGGACACCGAGATCTCGAGGATGGACAGGATCGCCACGATCCCGAAGGCCGCCCATCCCCCGTAGAGCACCGCTACGACGAGGCCGAGCGCGGTCACCGCGAACGACCAGCCGAACGTCTTCAGAACCACTGTCTACCCCATCGTTTCGTGCGGGGCTCCCCCGCGGTCCGTGCCTGGCTTTGCCAAACACTGACCGAGTCTAGGGCGAAGCAGGGGACTCCCAGCACGTACCGGCCAACCTACCGTCGGTGCGCGGCACTTGAAGACGCACCGGACGGGAGAGGTGCCGCAGAGCGGAGAACCCGCCGAATCCGCCTACCGCGTGACGTCGACGACGGGGACCGGGGGCCCGCCGGCGGCTTCGCGAAGGATGTCAACTGCGGAGGTGCGAGGCTCCGTTGAGGTCGAGGATCGTTCCGGACGACCACTCCGCGGCGGGAGACGCGAGCCACAGGACCGCCTCCGCGATCTCGGCGGGCTCGGCCACCCGGCCGAACGGGCTCTGGGCCCGGATCGCGGCCCCCTCGGCCCCCTCCAGGCGGGACGAGACCCGCTCCGTGGCGAAGAATCCGGGCGCGACCGAGGCGACGGCGATCCCGTACGGGGCGAGGGAGACCGCGAGCGACTGGCCGAGCGCGTGGACGGCGGCCTTGGTGGCTCCGTAGGCCGGGTGGTCGGGCTCGCCGCGGAAGGCTCCGCGGGAGCCGATGTTCACGATGCGGCCCCCCGCACCCTGGTCGATCATCCGCCGGGCCGCGAGATGGCTCAGGTTCGCGGTAGCGAGCAGGTTCACGGACACGTGGCGCTGCCAGACCGCCACCCACTCCTCGTACGGCGTCTCGGGGAGGGGGTGACGGAGGTTCACCGCCGCGTTGTTGACCAGGACGTCGACCCCGCCGAGCGCCTCGGCCGCCGCGTCGACCACGGCCACCGCCCCCGCAGGGTCCGAGAGGTCCCCTCCGACCAGGACGTGGCCCGTTCCGTCGAGGGACTCCAGGGTGGCGCGGGCCTCCTCGGCGCGCGAGCCGAAGTGGACGGCGACCCGGTCGCCGTTGGCCGCGAAAGCCCGGGCGACCGCCCGGCCCAGCCCTCGGGAGGCACCGCTGACGAGGACACGACGGCCGGAAGCGGGCAGTTTCATGGGAGGGCCTTCCGCGCGGGGACGTAGCGAAGATCATTCTGCACGGCGCCCCCGTGGCCCCGGACGACGGGACGAGACCCGGAAGCCCGCCGGACGGCCCTGGGCGCGCGTCAGGCCACCGGCTGACGTTCCCGCCCGCGACCGGGACCGCCCGCGACCAGGGCGCCCGCCGCGAAGCACCGCCCCGGGTCAGACCACGGACAGGACGATCTTGCCCGTGGTGCGGCCCTGCTCGCCGAGCGTGTGGGCCTTCGCCGCCTCGGCCAGCGGCACGACCGCCTCGACCACCGGCCTGAGCAGGCCGCGCTCCACCAGGGCCGCGATCTCGCGCAGGCCGAGGTGGTCGGGCTCCACCAGGACCCAGGACGCGCGTACGCCGTCCCGCGCGGCGGGGACGTCGTCCGGGCCCGGCAGGGTGATCAGCCTGCCGCCGTCGCGGAGCACCTTCAGGGAGCGTTCCGCGGTCTCCCCGCCGATGCCGTCCAGGACGACGTCCACCTCGGAGACGACGTCCTCGAAGGGGGTCTCCCGGTAGTCCACGACCTCGTCGGCGCCCAGCTCGCGCACCAGGTCGTGCTTGCCCGCGCTCGCCGTGCCGATGACGTACGCGCCGCGGGCCTTGGCGATCTGCACCGCGAGGTGCCCCACGCCGCCGGCCGCCGCGTGCACGAGCACCCGCTCCCCGGGGCGGACGTCCGCCGCGTCGACCAGGGCCTGCCAGGCGGTGAGCGCCGCGAGCGGCAGCGCCGCGGCCTCCACGTGCGTCAGGGAGGCGGGCTTGGGGGCGAGGTGCCGCGCCGGGGCCACCACGTACTCCGCGTACGCGCCCGCCTGCCGGGGGAAGAGCGGCATGCCGAAGACCTCGTCGCCGGGACGGAGGATCCCCACGCCCGGACCCACCGCCTCCACGGTGCCGGAGACGTCCCAGCCGACGGCCGGGACGGCGCCCCACTCGATCAGGCCCCCGCTGACGCGGGTCTTCCAGTCCACCGGGTTCACACCGGCCGCGTGGACCCGCACCAGGACCTCGCCGAGGCCCGGCTCGGGGCGCTCCACCTCGCGCTCGACCAGGTTCTCGGGTCCGCCCCACTGCTCCACGACCACCGCACGCATGCTGTCCGCCTCGTTTCCTTCTCGATCGGTGCGCCACCGGACCGTTCCGGCGGCGATGCGTCCACGATCCGGTACGCCGGTCCCGCGTGGTGTTGGCCGTTTGGCCAGCATGTGACAGGATCTGGCCATGGGACGAAGCGGCATGGAACAGACCAGGAGGACCACCGGGGAAGCGGCGCCCGCGCCGCCGCACCGGGTCGCCGTCCTGGCGCTGCCCGGAGTGCCTCCGTTCGAGCTCGGCATCCCCTCCCGGGTCTTCGGCAGCGCCGAGGACGCCGACGGCCGTCCCCTGTACGAGGTCACGGTCTGCACGGCCGACGGCGCCCCGGTCCTCAGCGACGCCGGGTTCACCGTGCAGCCCTCGGCCGGCCCCGAGGCGCTCGCCGCCGCCGACACCGTGGTCCTCCCGCCCACGCACGCCATGCCCGAGCTCGGCCGCGGCGGCCCGCTGCCGCCCGAGGTCGCCGCGGCCATCGGCGGCATCCGGCCCGGCACCCGGCTGGTGTCCATCTGCACCGGGTCGTACGTGCTGGCCGCCGCCGGGCTCCTCGACGGCCGGCCTGCCACCACGCACTGGAACCTGGCCCCGGAGTTCCGCAGGGCCTACCCGCGGGTCAAGGTGGACGAGGACGTGCTGTTCGTCGACGACGGCGACGTACTGACCTCGGCGGGCGTGGCCGCGGGCGTCGACCTGTGCCTGCACATGATCCGCCGCGACCACGGCGCCTCGGTCGCCAACCGCGCCGCCCGGATGTGCGTCGTGCCCCCCTGGCGGGACGGCGGGCAGGCCCAGTTCATCGACCGGCCCGTACCGGAGCCCACCCTGGCCAGCACCACCGCCACCCGCGCCTGGGCCCTGGAGCACCTCGGCGAGCCCCTCACCCTGGCCCGGCTCGCCGAGCACGCCCGGATGAGCCTGCGGTCCTTCACGCGGCGGTTCCGCGACGAGGTCGGGGCGACCCCGGTGCAGTGGCTCACCGCGCAACGCCTCGAACTGGCCAAGCAGCTCCTGGAGACGACCGACCTGCCGATCGACGTCGTCGCCCACCGCGCGGGCCTCGGCTCGGGGAACTCCCTGCGGGCGCACATGCGTACGGCCTTCGGTGTCTCGCCCGCCGCCTACCGCCGCGCGTTCGGGACCGGCGCCCTCGCGGGACACGGAGACGAGAGGGAGATGTCCGCCTGAGCGGTGCGCGGTCCCCGGGGGACGTCGTCCGCCCGAGCGGTGCGCGTCCCCGGCGGACGCCGTCCCGGGAGGGACGGCCTCGGCGTGCTGCCACGGGACGGTGCGGCATCCGCCGTACGCTGCAACGCCGGGACGAACCCGCCGGGACCGAACCTCCCCGAAAGCGCGGATGTCTTGCTTGCCGTCACCGTCATCGCGGGCATTCTGTTCACCTGGTGCGTCCTGTCGCGCAGGCTCGCGCTGTGGAGCGTCACCGCGCCGATCGCCATGATGGTGGCGGGCATCGCGCTCACCAGTGGCTCGGACCCGCCGCTCGTCTTCGACTTCGGCGACCTGGCCGGCTTCGAACGCGCCGTGGAGGTGGTCCTCGCACTGCTGCTGTTCGTCGACGCGACCGAGGTTCCGGCAGGAGGCATCCGGCGGGAGCGGAGCGTCGTCGCCCGGCTGCTGGGCGGTGCGCTGCCCCTGACCCTGGGCGCCGCCTTCCTGGCCGCGCTCGCCTTCTTCCCCGACCGGCCCGGCTGGGTCCTCGCGACCCTGGCGACGGTCGTCGTCCCCCTCGACCTGGCGCCCGCCGCGGCCCTCGTGCGGGACGAACGCATCCCGGCGCGCCTCCGGGAGGTGCTCACCGTCGAGGGCGGCCTCAGCGACGGAATCGTCTCACCGGTGTTCCTGATCTGCGTCGCCGCCGCAGCCGAGTACCACACGGCGGGCTCCGACTACGCCGAGGCGCTGCTCGCCGCCGTGGGCGCGGCGGGCTGGGCCGTCGGTGCCGGATCGCTGGTCGGCTATCTGGCCGGATGGCTGCTGCGCCGGTCCTGGGCGAGGGGCTGGACGCTGCCGACCGCGGCGCGGCTCGCGGTGCTGAGCGTGCCCCTCGCCGCGTACTCCCTGTCGGTCTTCCTCGGCGGCAACGGCTTCGTCGCCTCGTTCGTCGCCGGTGTCTGCGTCGCCCCGGCGATGCGGCACCTCCCCGAGGGCACCGTGCGGATGACGGACGACCTGGTCACTCTGTCGACCCTCGCCCTGTGGTTCCTCTTCGGGCAGTTGGTCAGCGACGAGTTCTGGGACGGCTTCCACCTGTCCGTCGTGCTCTACGCCGTCCTCGCCTGCACCCTGGTACGCCTGGTGCCCGTGATGCTCGCCCTCGTCGGTACGGATCTGGCCCTGTCCGACCGGCTGTTCCTGGGGTGGATGGGGCCCAGAGGAGTGGCCTCGGTGGTCTTCGGCCTCCTCGCCGCGATCGAACTGCCCGCGGCCGGCGGCGGCGACTTCATCTCGCGGGTGATGGTGATCACCGTGATGGTGAGCATCGTGCTGCACGGCCTGAGCGCCGAACCCCTGGGCCGCCGGTACGCCCGAGGGCGGCGCGCCGCACCGGCACCCCGGGGCGGGGGCTGAGGGGGTGCCGGTGCGGCGTGCCGGGGCGTGGGCTGAGGGGGGTGCGGCGGGCCGGCGCTCACGTCCGGCCCGCCGCACCCCGTCAGGTCGGGAGCCACGTCCGCCAGGTGGCCTCGTTCTCCTTCACCCAGCGGCCGGCCGCCTCCTGCGGCGACAGCTTCTGGTCGGCGATCATCAGGGCGACGTCGTTCTGCATGTCGGTCGTCCAGCGGAACTTCTTCAGGAAGGCCGCCGCGTCGCCCCCGCCGTCCGCGAAGCGGGCGTTGAGGAACTTCTGCAGGGGCGTGTGGGGGTACGCGCAGGCCACCTTCTCCGGGTCGGCGTCGCAGCCCTCCTTGTACGCGGGCAGCTTCACCTCCGTCATCGGGACCTTCTCGAACAGCCACTGGGGCTTGTACCAGTAGCTGAGGAAGGGCTTCTTCTCCTTGGCGAACTGCTTGATCTGCGTGATCTGCGCCGCCTCCGAGCCCGCGAACACGACCTGGTAGTCGAGGCCCAGGCTGTTCACCAGCGCCTTGTCGTTCGTCACGTACGACGGGGAGCCGTCGAGGAGCTGGCCCTTGCCGCCGCTCTCCGCGGTGCGGAACTCGTCGGCGTACTTGTTCAGGTTCTTCCAGTCGGTGACGTCGGGGTGCTGCTCGGCGAAGTACGTCGGCACGAACCAGCCGATGTGGCCGGTCACCCCGAGGTCGCCGCCGCGCCGGATCGTGCCCTTGTCGTCGATGTACCGCTGCTCCTGCTCCGGGTGGCCCCAGTCCTCCAGGATGGCGTCCACCCGGCCCTGGCTGAGCGCGTCCCAGGCGGGTACCTCGTCGATCTGCACGGTGTCCACGCGGTAGCCGAGCTCGTGCTCCAGGAGGTACTGGGCGACGGCGACGTTGGCCTGTGCGCCCACCCACGACTGCACCGAGAGCGTGACCGTGCGGGAGCTCTTCGCGTCGGCGTACGGGGAGGACTGGCGGGTCATGTCGGCCGCGCCGCAGCCCGTGAGGCCGGCCGCCAGGGCGGCGGCGGTCACGAGGGCGGAGCCGCCGAAAGCGATGCGTGTGCGAGCCATGTCAGGCCCCCTTTCCCGCGAGGTCGCGGCGCTGCGTCGGCTGGGTGACACGGTCGAGCATCAGGCCGAGGCAGACGATCGCCGCGCCCGCGACCAGACCGGTGGCCAGGTCGCCCTGGGCGAGGCCGAAGACCGCGTCGTACCCGAGCGCTCCGCCGCCCACGAGGCCGCCGATGACGACGACGGCGAGGACGAGCACCACGCCCTGGTTGACGGCGAGCAGCAGCGCGGGCCGTGCCAGCGGGAGTTGGACCTGGAAGAGCTGCTGCCGGCCGGTCGCGCCGAGCGAGCGCGAGGACTCCACGGCGGCCGGGTCCACCCCGCGTACGCCCTGGGCCGTGATCCGTACGACCGCGGGCAGCGCATAGACCACGGCGGCGGCGACCGCCGGGGCGCGGCCCACGCCGAACAGGGCGACCACGGGGATCAGGTACACGAACTGCGGCATCGTCTGGAAGACGTCGAGCACCGGGCGCAGCGCGCGTCCGAGGCGGGTGCTCCGGGCCGCGGCGACACCGAGCGCGACACCGAGCACCAGCGTCACGGCGACGGCGGCGAGGACCTGCGACAGGGTGTCGAGCGCCGGGTCCCAGACGCCCAGCACGCCGATCGCCGCCATCGCGAGGACCGCGGTCAGGGCGGTGCGCCAGGTGCCGATGAACAGGGCGAGGGCGCCGACGGTCAGCAGGACCGCCCACCAGGGCAGCCACTGCAGGCCGTCGCGCAGGGGGTTGAGGACCCAGGTGGTGAACCGGCCCGCCCAGTCGGCGGTGCCGCCGACGAGGGGCACTCCGGAGTAGAGGTGGGCGGTCATCCAGTCGACGGCGTCGTTGACCGGACCGGCCAGGTCGACGGTCCACGCGGCGGGCCAGGTGAGCCGGTCGGTCAGGCGGCCCGCGACGGCGGCGACGGCGGTCCCCACGAGGGCGACGGCCCAGCCGAGCCGGGCCCGGCGGACGGGGGCCGCGCCGATCCGCTCGCCGGCCGCTGCGGTGACCCGGTCCAGGACGATCGCGAGCAGCACGATCGGGACGCCGGCGGCGAGCGCGGCGCCGACGTCGACGGAGGCCAGGGCCTGGTAGACGCGGTCGCCGAGACCGCCCGCGCCGATGACGGACGCGATGACGGCCATGCCGAGCGCCATCATGATCGACTGGTTGACGCCGAGGAGGAGCTCCTTGCGGGCCAGCGGCAGCCGGGCCGTCAGCAGTCGCTGCCGGCCGGTGGCGCCGAGGGACGCGGCGGCCTCCATGACCCCGGCGTCCGCGCCGCGCAGCCCGAGCGCGGTGAGCCGGGCCATGGGCGGGGCGGCGTAGACGACGGTGGCGAGGACGGCCGCGGGGACGCCGATGCCGAAGACGAGGACGACAGGCAACAGGTACGCGAAGGCCGGGAGCACCTGCATGGTGTCGAGGACCGGCCGCAGGATCCGGTTCATGCGGTCGGAGAGGCCGGCGGCCAGGCCGAGGAGGCCGCCGCACAGGACGGACGCGGCGACGGCGACGGTCATCAGGGCGAGCGTCTGCATGGTGGGGACCCACATGCCGAGCAGCCCGCAGACTCCGAAGGCGGCAACGGAGGTCAGCGCGAGGCGGAGGCCCGCGACCCGCCAGGCCAGCAGCCCGGCGGCGGCGGTGACGCCGACCCAGCCGAGCGCGAGCAGCAGCAGGTACACCGCGCGGACGGACACGACCACGGCGTTGCTGACGTGCCCGAGGAAGTAGAGGAACAGCGGGTGGCCGTCGCGGTTGTCGATGATCCAGTCGCTGGTGCGCTCAAGCGGCCCGGAGAGGTCGACGGCGAGCGAGGACGGCCAGCTTCCGCCGCCCAGGAGGACGGCTCCGAGGACGAGCGCGACGGCCGCGCCGGCGCCGATCAGCCGGCCGCGGTGGCGCGCGAGCGCGCGCAGCGCACCGGGCGCGGCGTCGGATGCGGTCGTGGGGCGGGGCGGGGTGGCGGTGGCGGTCATCGGCCCCACCGCCCGAGGGAACCGGGGGCGGTCGCGGCGCGTCGCGGCGACCGGTTCGAGGCGTCGGCGTCGGGGCGGTGCGGCGACCGGTTCGAGGCACCGGCGTCGGCGCGGGCGGGCGCTGAGCAGCGCGGCGCCCGGTTCGAGGTACAGCCGTCGGCGCGGCGCGGCACCCGGTGCGCGGCGCCGACGTCGGCGTCGGCGTCGGCGCGGTGCGGCGCCCCGGTCGGGGTGCCGGTCGTGCCGCCCGGCGGCGGCCAGGTCGTATGGGCGTACATCAGGCGACCGCCTTCCGCGTCGCGGCGGGGACCCCGGCGACGACACCGAGGAGTCCCGCGTGGTCGACCACGCCGAGGCAGCGGCCGTTCTCGACGACCCGCGCGTTGGCACCCGTACGGGCGACGGCCTCGATGGCCTCGTGGACGGTGGCGCTCGGGGCGAGCGCGGGGCCGGCCTCGTGCTCGCCGGCGTGCGCGGGGCGCATCGCCGAGCGGACGGTCAGCACCTGCTCGCGCGGCACGTCGCGGACGAAGTCCCTGACGTAGTCGTCGGCGGGACTGCCCACGATCTCCTCGGGGGTGCCGAGCTGCACGATCCGGCCGTCGCGCATCAGCGCGATGCGGTCGCCGAGCTTCAGCGCCTCGCTCAGGTCGTGGGTGATGAAGACCATCGTGCGGCCCTCCTCCCGGTGCAGGCGGACGACCTCCTCCTGCATGTCCCTGCGGATGAGCGGGTCGAGTGCGCTGAACGGCTCGTCGAACAGCAGGACCTCGGGGTCAACGGCGAGCGCGCGGGCCAGTCCGACCCGCTGCTGCTGGCCGCCGGACAGCTGGCTCGGCCTGCGGTGCTCCATGCCCTCGAGGCCGACCTTGGCGACGAACCCGGCGGCGCGCTCGCGCCGTTCGGCGCGTCCCACGCCCTGGATCTCCAGGCCGTACGCGATGTTGTCGAGCACCGTCCGGTGCGGGAGCAGACCGAAGTGCTGGAAGACCATGGCCGCCCGGTGCCGGCGCAGCTCGCGGAGCCGCCCGCTGTCCATGGACAGCACGTCCTCGCCGTCGATGGAGAGGGCGCCGGAGGTCGGTTCTATGAGCCGGGTGAGGCAGCGGACGAGCGTGGACTTGCCCGAGCCGGAGAGGCCCATCACCACGAAGACCTCGCCCTTGCGGACGTCGAAGGAGACGTCGCGGACGGCGGCGGTGCAGCCGGTGCGCTCGCGCAGTTCCGTGGCGTCGAGCGAGGCGAGCTCCGGGTCCGCGGGCACGCGGTCGGCCTTCGGACCGAAGACCTTCCACAGCTCGCGTACGGAGAAGACGGATGCGGCGGTGTCCTGCGTCAGGTCGTTCATCGTCGGGTACCTCCCAGCAGATCCACGCATTTCTCGCCGACCATGAGGACGCCGATCATCGGGTTGACGGCGGTCATGGTCGGGAAGACGGACGCGTCGGCGATCCGGATGCCGTCGAGGCCCCGGATCCTCAGATCGGGTGCGACGACGGCGAGTTCGTCGTCCGCGGAGCCCATCCGGCAGGTGCCGGCCGGGTGGTAGACGGTGTGCGCGACCTGGCGGGCGTAGGCGCTGAGCTCCTCGTCGGAGGTGACCTCGGGTCCCGGGGCGACCTCGCGCTTCAGCCATCCGGCCAGCGGTTCGCTCGCGGCGATCTGCCGGGCGATGCGGATCCCGTCGACGAGCGTCCGGCCGTCGTAGTCGTCCTCGTCGGTGAAGTACCGGAAGTCGAGGGCGGGCTTGTCCTCGGGGTCGGCGCTCGTGAGGTAGAGCCGGCCGCGGCTGCGCGGCTTGGGGATGTTCGGGGTCATGGACACACCGTGCGGGGGCCGTTCGTAGCCGATCCGCTCGGGGTTGTCGGTGAAGGGGATCTGGTAGAAGTGGAACATCAGGTCCGGCCCCTCGGACTCCGGGTCGCGGCGGACGAAGAGCCCGGCGTCGGAGTCCATCGCGGAGTTCTCCGGAATGGGGCCGTGCGTCTCCCAGACGATGACCGACTCGGGGTGGTCGAGGAGGTTCTCGCCGACGCCGGGCAGGTCGTGCACGACGGGGATGCCGAGCTTCTCCAGGTCCGCGCGCGGTCCGATGCCGGAGTGCAGCAGCAGGCGCGGGGTGTCCACGGCCCCCGCGCACACCAGGACCTCGCGCCGGGCGCGGACGACGTGCTCCTCGCCGTCCTTGGTGCGGATGTGCACGCCGGTGGCCCGGCTGCCTTCGAGTTCGAGGCGGAACGCCCAGGTCTCCAGGGCGATGTGCAGGTTGGGCCGGTCCAGGAACGGGTGCAGATAGGCGACCGAGGCGGACGACCGCTTGTTGTTCTCGGGGTGGTAGGCGAGGTCGAAGAAGCCGACGCCCTCGTGGAAGGGCTGCCGGTTGAAGCCCTCGACGCGGGGCACGCCGAGCGCGGTCTGCGCCGCGTCGACGAAGTCCCGGGCGATCGCGTTCCGGTCGGCCTCGTCGACGGGGACGATGTTGTTGCGCAGCCGGGCGAAGTACGGGTCCATCGCCGCCGGGTCCCAGCCCTCGGCGCCGGCCTCGGCCCACTCGTCCCAGTCGGAGGGCAGGGGCTTGAAGGCGATGAGGGTGTTGTGCGAGGAGCAGCCGCCGAGGACCCGGGCGCGGCTGTGGCGGATGAACGAGTTGCCGCGCGGCTGCTCGGTGGTGGGGTAGTCGTAGTCGAGCTCGCCGCCGAGCAGCCCCATCCAGCGGCGCAGGGTGAGGACGTCGTCGCGGCCGACGTCGCTGGGGCCGCCCTCGATGACGGCGACGGTGACGTCCGGGTCCTCGGTCAGCCGGGAGGCGATCACCGAACCGGCGGTGCCGCCGCCGACGACGACGTAGTCGTACACGTGCTGGTCGTTCATGCCTGGCCCTTCGCCGTCGTGCCCGCGAACCAGCGCACGGGGCGCGGGGCGAGGTTCTGGTAGATGTGCTTGGCCTCGCGGTACTCGGCGAGGCCGCTGGGGCCCAGTTCGCGTCCGATGCCGGACTTCCCGAAGCCGCCCCACTCCGCCTGGGGCAGGTAGGGGTGGAAGTCGTTGATCCAGACGGTGCCGTGGCGCAGCCGGGCCGCGACCCGGCGGGCGCGGTCCGCGTCGGAGGTCCACACCGCTCCGGCCAGGCCGTACTCGGTGTCGTTGGCGAGGGCGACGGCCTCGTCCTCGGTCCGGAAGGTCTCCACGGTGAGGACGGGGCCGAAGATCTCCTCGCGGACCACGCGCATGCGGCGGTGGCACCGGTCGAGGACGGTGGGCCGGTAGAAGTAGCCGGGGCCGGCGGGGCGCTCGCCGCCCGCGCGCAGGACCGCGCCCTCGCCGAGGGCGGAGGCCACGTACTCCTCGGTCCGTGCCACCTGGGCGGCGGAGACCAGCGGGCCGCACTCGACGCCCTCGTCGGTGCCGCGGCCGAGCCGGATGAGTTCGGCCCGGCGGGCGAGCTCGGCGACGAAGCGCTTGCGCAGCGGCTCCTCGACGATGAGGCGGGAGCCGGCGGAGCAGACCTGGCCGCTGTGGATGAAGGCGGCGTTGAGTGCCTGGTCGACGGCGGTGTCGAAGTCCTCGGGGGTGGTGCAGGCGTCGGCGAACACGACGTTGGGGTTCTTGCCGCCCAGTTCGAGGGCGACCTTCTTCACGCTGTCGGCCGCGGCCTTGGCGACCTTCGTGCCGCTGACGAGGCCGCCGGTGAACGAGACCAGGTCGACGTCGGGGTGTTCGGCGAGCCGGGCGCCGACGGTGTGGCCGGGGCCGGTGACGATGTTGGCCGCTCCGAGCGGCAGCCCGGCCTCCAGGAGGAGTTCGACCAGCACGACGGTGCTCAGCGGGGTGATCTCGCTGGGCTTGATCACGAACGTGTTGCCGGCGGCGAGGGCGGGCGCGATCTTCCAGCTGGCCTGGAGCAGCGGGTAGTTCCACGGGGTGATCAGGGCGCACACGCCGACGGGCTCGTGCACGACGACGCTGCGGATGTCGGCCGATCCGGCGTCGACGATCCGGCCGCCGTCCTCCTTCTCGACGAGGTCGGCGAAGTAGAGGAAGGCGTCGCGGACGCAGTCGACGTCGACGCGGCCCTCTTCGAGGGTCTTGCCCGCGTCCTGGCTCTCCAGGGCGCCGATCCGCTCGCGGTCGCGCTCCAGAAGGTCGGCGACCCGCCGCAGCAGGGCGGCGCGGTCCGCGACGGGGGTACGCGGCCAGGAGCCGTCGTCGAACGCGGCGCGGGCCGCGGCCACGGCGTCGTCGGTGTCCAGGACACCGCCCTCCGCCACGACCGCGAAGGCGGTCTCGTCGACGGGGTCGATGATCTCGCGCGTGGCCCCGGTCAGGGCCGAGCGCCACTCTCCGCCCACATGGATGGTCTGTTGTGCTGCCGTCACGTCGGGTATGGCCTTTCGTTCCTCTGAGTCCCCCTGCCGGTGTCACCGGCGGTTCGGCCGCCTTCCCGGGGTTCCCGGATCCATGCGCGAAGCATTGCGGAGAGTGTGCTGAGTCACGCTTCAACCAGCCCTAAATGGGGCATACCGCCAGGCGGTCCGTACGGAGGGGTTCCGGCGAGGACTCCGGGCGGCGGGCCGGGCGTCGTACCCTGGCAATCTGCGCGCCTACGGCGCGGCCGAGACCTCACGGACGAAGGAGAGCGGCGTGGACGGCAGCCTCTGGCTCATCCTGGTCGTGGTGCTCCTGCTCGCGGTGGCCGGATGCGCGGCCGTTCTGCTGGTCCGCGTCCTGCGGACCCGCCGGCTCCTGGTGGACGCCGGCGTGCCGCTCCAGTCCAAGGCCCTGTTCTGGGCTGCGGTGGTCTACACGATCTCGCCGGTCGACCTGATCCCCGACCCCGTCTACCTGGACGACATCGGCGTCCTCCTGATCGCCCTGCGGGCGCTGCACCTGGCGGTCGCCCGGAGCGGGGCGGCCCCCGAGGGCCTGCCCACGGGTCCGGACGCCCCGCTCGGCGGCCCGGGCAAGCTGCCGCCGCGTCCCTGAGGACAGCGAGGACGACACTGAGGCGCCTGCCCCGGGCTTCCCGCCCGGGTCAGGCGCCTCTCGGCCGACTCGGCCGTCACACAGCGCAGCCGTCGCGTACGGATGCGTCAGCCCCGCCGCTCCGCCGGCTCCGCGCGGTGAGGTCGCCGCTCCGCCGGCTCCACGCCGGTCAGGCCGTCGCGCCGACGGCCTCCGCCGCCCGCTCCTCACCCGCCGGCCGCTGCTCACGCTCCGCCTGCTTCTCGTGCGGGAACAGGGCCGCCGGGGCCTCCCCCGCGAAGTACGTCCTCGCCCTGGTCAGCGCCCGCTCGTCGCCGCGCACCTGGCCCGGCCGGGAGCCGTTGCCGAGGAGGACTCCGCCGAAGCGCATCCGCAGGTACGCCGCCGTGTTGTTGAGGGTGGCGGCCATTCCGTCGGCGACGGCCTCCTCCTCGTCCGACATGGCCGCCACCGCCCACAGGGTCCGGCCCGCCATCCGCTTCTTGAAGTCGAGGCCGGGGACCCCGAGCCAGCCCGACCAGTAGTCGAGGTACCGCTTCGTCTGGGCGGAGAGGGTGTACCAGTACAGCGGTGAGGCGATCACGATGTCGGTGGCCTCCATGGTGGCCTCCCGCAGTGTCCGTTCGGCCTCCGAGACCGGCCAGTCGCCCTCCTCGTGGCGGCCGTCCTGGAAGTCCGGCAACGGCAGCCGGTTCAGGTCGATCCACCGCTGCGGGATGTCCGCGGGCAGCGCCTCGGCGGCGGCCCTGGCGAGTATCTCGGTGTTGCCGTCGGCGCGCGAGCTGCCGAGCACGAACAGGAAGGAGCGGTCCGCGGGAAGCGGGGAATGATTCGTCATGGCTGGACGCTAACCGTTGACACTGATGTCAAGGTCAAACGGTCCGGTCCGGGGCGGAAGGCGGAGCACGCATGCTGATCGGGGAGTTGTCCCGGCGTACCGGGGTGAGCACCCGGCTGCTGCGCTACTACGAGGCGCAGGGGCTGCTGGAGGCGCGGCGCGGCCCGAACGGCTATCGCGCGTACGACGAGGACGCGGTGACCGCCGTCCGCAAGGTCCGGGCCCTGCTGGCCGCCGGGCTGCCCACCGAGGTGATCCGGGTCGTCCTGCCGTGCACCGGCGAGGACGGGGCGGCCTTCGACTGGTGCGCCGACATCCGCGATCTGATGCTCCGTGAACTGGCGGCCACCGACGCCCGCATCGACGATCTCCACCGCCGCCGCAGCACTCTCGCGGGCTTCCTGGCCACGACCGCCGAGGAACCCGCCCCGCACCGCTGACAGGGGCCCTCGGGGCATGAGGGCCCCCGTCAGCGGTTGTCGGCCGTGCCCGTCAGGAGCGGCTCAGACCGGGGATGCCCTGCGGAGCGGGCAGCGGGAGGTCGAGGCGGTTCTGCGCCTGGGCCGGCGTGGCCCGGCAGGTCAGGTCCGCGGCCGGCAGCCGTCCCGTCGTCAGGTAGGCGGTCGCGGTCTTGTCGGCGCAGGACTTGGAGCCGTAGACGCCGTGGCCCTGGCCGCCGAGGACGGTGACCATCCGGGAGCCCTTCATGGCCCGGCGCAGCCCCTGTCCGCTGACCAGCGGGGTCTGGGAGTCCCACTCGTTCTGGAGGATGAGCGCTCCGACGGAGTTGTTCACCTGGGTGGCGGGTTCGGATCCGTTCTTCCAGAACGCGCACGGCTTGATGTTCGACGCGAAGTCGCCGTACAGCGGGTACCTGGCCTTGTCGCGGATCGCGTCGCGGCGGTACTGCTCCGGGTCACGCGGCCACGCGCGGGTGTCGCCGCACGCCACGGCCCAGAACGCCGCGTCCGAGTTGTCCGAGGGGACGGCGCGGGCGAACGACGGCGGTACGTGACGGGGCGCCGTGCTCCGCCTCGACGGCGCCGGGGCGGGGGTCCCCTCGGCGGCCTTCCTGAGCTCGACGACCGCTTCGGCGGCGCCCTGCACGTCGAAGAACACCGCCCGGCCGGCGCGGATGTCGTCGCCGGTCAGGAGCGTGCCCTGGATGTCGATCGGCTCACGGTCCGCCCGGGCGACCAGGTCCCAGAAGGCCTTCCCGACCTGGGCCGGGGTGGCGCCGAGCCCGTAGGTGGTGTGCCGCTCGGCGGTCCACTCCGTCCAGCGCGTGAACGCGGGCTCCGCGCCCTCCGCCCACACCTGGATCATGCCGCGCCAGATGCGCTCCGGGTCGACCGCGCTGTCCAGTACGAACCGGTCGGTCCGCTTCGGGAACATCTGCGTGTAGACGGCGCCCAGGTAGGTGCCGTAGGAGTACCCCAGGTACGAGACCTTCTTCTCGCCGAGCACGGCGCGGATGACGTCCATGTCCCGCGCGGTGTTGCGGGTGGTGATGTGCGGCAGGACGGCACCGTTCCTCGCACGGCACTTCTCGGCCACGGTCCGCGCCCACCGCACGTCCTTGTCGAACGCCGCCGCCTTGTACGGGCGCTGCCAGTTCAGCTCCGCCTCGTTCAGGCCGCAGCTCACGGGCGAGCTCTGGCCGACACCGCGCGGGTCGAAGCCGATGAGGTCGTACTGCTCCTTCACCGCGGTCGGCAGCTCCGGCGCCATCCACAGCGGCATGTCGAGGCCCGGGCCGCCGGGGCCGCCGGGGTTGAGCAGCAGGACACCGCGCCGCTTCTGCGGGCTGGTCGCCTTGACCCGGGACACGACGACATCGAGCTTCCTGCCGTCCGGCCGGGCATAGTCGAGCGGCACCTTGAGCGTCGCGCACTGGTAGGCCGCCGGCGCCTCGGCCTCGCAGCGCTTCCAGCGCGGGGTCTGCTGGGTGTACTGCCTGAGCGGATCGGCGGTGACCGTCCGCCGGGCGACCGGTTCGGCCGCGGAGGCGACGGCGGGCGTGAGGGCGGGCACGAGGGTCGCGACCGCGCTGATGGCCACGAGGGGCGCTATGCGTGTTCTTCGCACAGAGTCATGTCCTTGCGGGAGGTGGATGATGCGTCTCATGCACCCTTGCGCATAAGGCAGTTGTGCGAAATCCCTCCCTCGGCCATCAGCGCGTGCGACCACAGGAGGAGCGCGCCCCGGGGAATGGTTCCGGAGGCGGAGAACGCGACCCGCGGTTTTCGCGTCCGCCCCCCTGGGACGTCAGGCCGACGAGGAACCGACCGGCCCCGCGCTCGTCCGGCGCGGACCCGCCGGACGCGCGCGGGCCCGACGGCCCGACGGCGTCCTGTCAGGCCAGGACGTTCAGCGCGGCCGGACGCACCCTGAGGGTCACCGGCAGGACCGCGTCGACCTCGCCGTCCGCGCCGTACGGGAGAGGGCGGTCCGCTTCGAGGCGGACCTCCTTGCCGCGCAGGATCTCGACCTCGGGCCGGTTCACGTGCACGCCCGTCTTCAGCTCGTTCATCATCGCGAAGAAGAGGCGCTTGGGCGCCTGCTTGATGACCACGACGTCGAGCAGCCCGTCGTCGATCCGCGCACCCGGTGCGACGTTCCTGCCGAACCCGTAGAAGCCCGAGTTCGCCACGACCACCGTGTAGCCGGTGCGCGCGTGCCGCACCCCGTCGACGGTGACGCGGTACGCGGCGGGCTTCCAGGCGAGGACCGCCCGCAGACCGCCCGCGTAGTACGAGGCGGCGCCGCGCAGCACGCGGGAGGCGTTGGCGTGGCGGTTGGCCACCGCGTCGACGCCCGCGTACACGCTGCCGAGGACGCAGGTCCGCGCGTGCACGGCGGACTCCACCTCGATCGTGTCGACGGCCCGCGGTGCGCCGCGGAGCAGTATCTCCACGAGCCGCGGGGCGTCCGTGGGCAGGCCCAGGGCACGGGCGAAGTCGTTGCCGCGCCCCGCCGGGACGAGGCCGAAGACCGTGTCCGTACCGCTGAGCGCGCCTCCGACGCAGCCGGCCATGCCGTCACCGCCGACGGCGAGCACGACGTGCCCCCGCGCCCCGGCGTCCTGGGCGAGCTCTCGGGCGTGCTCCAGGCTGCGGCTGTAGACGGTGTCGAGCCTGGCGCCCGCCTCCCGCAGCAGACGGGCCAGCGGGAGCAGACCCGCCGTGCCGCTGGAACCCCCTGCGGTGGGGTTGACGACGGCGGTGAACTGTCGCATGGATCTGGCCTCCGGGCGGCAGAAGAAGGGATCAGCGGACGGGGATGAGGACTCCGGGGCTGAGCACACCGGAGGGGTCGACCTCGGCCTTGACGGCCTGCAGCATGCGGATGCCCAGGGGGCCGATCTCCCGGGCGTACCAGTCGCGGTGGTCGGTGCCGACGCCGTGGTGGTGGCTGATGGTGCCGCCCGCGGCCAGGATCGCGTCGTTGGCCGCCCGCTTCACGGGCTCCCAGTGCGCGACGGCGTCCTCCCCCTGTGCGGAGACGACGGTGAAGTACAGGGAGGCGCCGTTCTCGTACGTGTGCGAGATGTGGCACATGACGAGCGGCGGCGTGCCGGCCTCGGTGAGCGTGCTCGTCAGCGCGTCCCGCACGGCCGCGTAGAGGCCGGGGATCGCGGACCAGAAGGCGGCGGTCTCCAGCGTCTCGGCGAACGCGCCCGCGTCGAGCAGCGCGTCCCGCAGGTAGGGCGCGTTGTAGCGGCCGTGCTCCCACTTGTCGCCGGGCTCCTCGCCGACGAGCTCGCCGTCGCAGGCGAGGAGGACCTCGCGGGCGAGGGCACGGCGGGCCGTCGTCTCCTCCTCGGTGCCCTCGTAGCCGACGATGGCCATGCAGCCCGGGTTCTCCGGCAGTGCGGCACTGCCGATGGCGTCCGGCTGCGCGAGACCGATGAAGGTCTCCGACTCGTCCGACAGCCGCAGCACCGTGGGCCGCGGGCCGTCCTGGGCCAGCCGGCGCAGTGCGGCCGTACCGGCTTCGAAGGAGGCGAAGCGCCAGCCCTCGTAGACCCGCTTCGACGGGAGCGGGCGGATGCGCACGGTCACCGCCGTGATCACTCCGAGGGCGCCCTCGGAGCCGAGGACCAGCTGGCGCAGGTCGGGGCCGGCCGCCGAGCGCGGGGCCCGGCCGGTCTCCAGGGTGCCTTCGGGGGTCGCGACCGTCAGGCCGAGGACCATCTCGTCGAACCGGCCGTAGCCGGCCGACGCCTGGCCGCTGGAGCGGGCCGCGGCGAAGCCGCCGACGGTCGCCCATTCGAAGGACTGCGGGAAGTGCCCGAGGGTCCAGCCCTTCTCGTTGAGGAGCGCCTCGGCCTGCGGGCCGCGCAGTCCGGGCTGGAGCGTCGCGGTGCGGGACACCTCGTCGACGGCGGTCAGCCGGTCGAGCCGTCGCAGGTCGAGCGCGACGAACGGGCGCTTCGTGGTGGGCGCGAGGCCGCCGACGACGGAGGTGCCGCCGCCGAACGGCACGGCGGCGACGCCGTGTTCGGCGCAGGCCCGCAGCACGGCGAGGACCTCGTCGTGGTCGCCCGGCAGCACGACGGCGGCCGGGATGTCGTCGACCTCGCCGGCGCGGATGCGCAGCAGGTCGGGGGTCGACTTCCCGCGGGTGTGCCGGATGCGGCTCTCGGCGTCCTCCCGCAGGGCGTCGGGCGCGCCGACGGCCCCGAGGAGGGCGGCGCGGGCCTCGTCGGGCAGTGCCGGGGCGGGCGGTTCGATGTCGGCGAGGGCGGCGGGGCCGCTCTCGCGAGGGGTGACGCCGAGCAGGTCACGCAGCAGGCCGGTGACCGAGTCGGGCAGGGGTGCCGCCTTGGCCGGGTCGCCCCAGCCGCTCCACAACATGTCCACTTCGAAAGGGTTCCTCACGGTCTGTTTCACGGATGGCGCTGCCACGCGGCCGACGCTGGCATTACACTGTGACAGATGACGCCCATTCGTCACAACCATGAAGACGCAGATCCCGTGCTCGACGCCGCACGCGACTGCGTACTCGCCGTCGGGGTACGGCGCACCACCCTCACCGACATCGCCCGGCGCGCGGGCGTGTCCCGGATGACGATCTACCGGCGCTGGCCCGATGTGCGCAGCCTGGTGGGCGACCTGATGACCCGTGAGTGGATCGCCGTCGCCGCCGGGGCCATGCCGGCCTCCGACGAGGACCGGCCCGAGCGGGAGCGGATCGTCGAGGGCCTCGTCGCGGGAGCGGCGGCGTTCCGGGCCCACCCCCTCTTCCACAAGATCATCGACGTCGACCCCGAACTGCTGCTGCCGTACATCCTCGACCGCAGGGGCGCCAGCCAGGACGCCCTGCTCGGACTCCTCCACACGGCGCTCGAGGACGGCCACGAGGACGGCTCCGTACGCCGTGTCCGGGCGGACCTGCAGGCCCGATCCCTGCTGCTGGTCGTCCAGTCCTTCACGCTCTCGCTGCGCACCATGACCGACGACACCGATCCCGAACTGAGCGAAGCCGCCTTCCTCGACGAGCTGCGCACCCTGCTGGAGAGGACCATCGCCCCATGAACCCCACGAGCAGCCCCGCCCTGCCCGGCTCCTCACTCGACGCCCGGCGGCGCCTGCGCGAACTGGACCGCCTCGCCCAGGGTGACGCCGAGAGCGTGGTCGACGTCCTGGTCGTCGGGCTGGGCGCCACCGGCGCCGGAGCCGCGCTCGACGCGGCCACCCGCGGGCTCACGGTCGCCGCGATCGACGCCCACGACCTCGCCTTCGGCACGTCCCGCTGGAGTTCCAAGCTGATCCACGGCGGACTGCGCTACCTCGCGTCCGGACAGCTCGACGTCGCCCACGAGAGCGCGGTCGAGCGGGGCATCCTCATGGAGCGCACCGCCCCCCACCTCGTCCGCGCGCAGCCCTTCGTGCTTCCGCTCACCCCGCTCGTCAGCCGCGGCCAGGCCGCCCTCGCACGCGCCGGATTCCTCGCCGGCGACCTGCTGCGCGTCGGCGCCCGCACCGCGCGGAGCACGCTGCCCCAGCCGCGTACGCTCTCCGCCGTCGAGACCCGGCACCTCGCCCCGGCACTTCGCCCCACCGGACTGCGCGGCGGACTGCTCTCCTGGGACGGCCGGCTCTCCGACGACGCCCGCCTGGTCACCGCGATCGCCCGCACGGCGGCGGCGTCCGGCGCCCGCGTCCTCATCCGCACCCGGGCCCTCGAACTCCACCGCGACGGCGCGCTGGTCCGCGACGAGACGACCGGCCAGGAGCTGCGGATCCGCGCACGGACGGTCATCAACGCGGCCGGCGTCTGGGCGGGCGGCCTCGTCGACGACGTACGCCTGCGGCCCTCCCGCGGCACCCATCTCGTCCTGCGCTCCGAGGACCTCGGCCGGCTCTCCGCGGGCCTGCACATCCCGATCCCCGGCGAGACGAACCGCTTCGTCCTCGTCCTCCCGCAGGGCGACGGACGCGTGTACGTCGGCCTCACCGACGAGCCCGTCGACGGCGACATCCCCGACGTGCCCGAGGTCCCCGAGACCGACATCGGCTTCCTCCTCGACGTCCTCGGCTCCGCCCTCGACGTCACCGTCCACCGTGCCGACGTGGTCGGGGCCTTCGCCGGCCTGCGGCCCCTGCTCGACACCCGGGACGCGGCGGGCCGCACCGCCGACATCTCGCGCAAGCACGCCGTGCTCACCTCCCCCTCCGGCGTCGTCACCGTCGTCGGCGGCAAGCTGACCACGTACCGCCGCATGGCCCAGGACGCCGTCGACGCCGTCGTGACCGCGGGCGGCCTGACCGCCGGTCCGTGCCGTACCGCGTCCCTCCCCCTCGTCGGCGCCGCCGGGCCGAAGGCGCTCGCCGGGCTCGACGTCCCGGCCAGGCTCGTGTACCGCTACGGCTCGGAGGCACCCGCCGTGCACGCGCTCGGCCTCGAAGACCCCGCCCTCGCGCGTCCCGTCGTCCCCGGCCACCCGGTCACGGGCGCCGAGCTGGTCTGGGCCGTCCGCCACGAAGGCGCCCTCGACACCTCCGACCTCCTGGACCGCCGCACCCGCATCGGCCTGGTCCCGGAGGACCGCGCGGCGGCCGAGGAGGCCGCCCTGAACGCCCTGGCGGAGTCGCCCCGGGTGCGGTGACGTGCAGTGACGTCGGCGCGGGACCGGCTTAGCGGGGTCTGCGGCACAAGGCCGACGTGGTGAGGTCCGCGGCACGGGACCTGCGCGGCGGGATCCGCGGCGCAGGGGCGCCGTGGCGAGGTCCGCGGCGCCTTCCCGGCCCGCGGTTCCCCGTGATGTCCGATCCGGCGAGCGCGGGCAGAATTGACGGGAGAGTCCCGCTCGGCCGGCGGGCAGTGCCCCGCCGCCCGTCCCTGCCCGGAAAGGGGGCCGCGTGTCCTCGCCTCGACCGGGGGGTCGGCCGGGGGACGAACCGGCTCCCGGGCCGCTCTGGTCGGAGCCGGGGACGCTGCTCGAGCACGTGGCCGTGGCCGTGCTCGGCATCGACGAGGACGGCCGGATCTGCTACTGGGGCCCGGGTGCGCAGCGGCTCTTCGGCCACGGGGCCTCGGACGTGCTGTCGCGGCCGGCCGCCGTCCTCTTTCCCGCCGCTCCCCTCGACGGCGCCGGTGCGGCGGAGCGCCTCGCGGAGCGCGGCCGCACGCTGGGGTACTGGCGGGCGCGGGTGCCGACGCTGCACCGGGACGGCAGGGTCTTCGACTGCGGCTTCCGGGTCTTCCCGGTGACCGGCGCGGGCGGCCGCTCCGTCATCCTGGGTCTCGCGAGCGAGAGCGTCGGGCTGGACCGGGTGAAGACCAACCTCGCGTTCCTCGACGCGCTGTTCGCGACCTGCCCGATCGGTCTGGTGATGCTCGACGAGGACCTGCGGTACGTCCACCTCAACCAGGCGCTCGCTGACATGGACGGGACCCCGATCGAGGACCACATCGGCCGGACGACGGCCGAGTTCATGATCACCTCCGACGGCGGCGACTTCCAGCGCATGCTCCGGGCCGTCGCCGACGAGGGCCAGCCCGTCGTGAGCGCCCTGGTCGTGCTGCGCACACCGGGCCGTCCCGACCGGGAGCAGGTGCGTTCCGTGAGCCTGTTCCCGCTCAGCCGGGCCGTCGGCACGCGGGCGGGCGTGGGCGGTCTCCTCGTGGACGTCACCGACCGTGAGCAGGCCCTGGTGGAGGCGGCCGCAGGCAGGCAGCGGCTCGCGCTCCTCGACCGGGCCGCGGCCCGGATCGGCACCACGCTGGACGTGAACGTCACCGCCCGCGAACTGGTCGGGACGGTCGTTGCCGAGTTCTGCGACGCCTCCGTGGTGGAGGTCGTGGAGTGGAAGGACGAACGCGAGGTCTTCGATCCGGAGTCGGTGCTGCTCACCCGCCGGATCGCCGCCGGCACCTGTCTGCCGCCGCCCGCCCCCGAGCTGGTCGGCGGCCTGGAGCGGGTGACCTATCCGCCCGGCTCCACCATCCACCAGGCCCTCACGACCGGGCGCCCCGTCTGCGTCCCCGTGAACGCCGACTTCATGACCCGCACGGTCATCCACCAGGCCCGCGCCCGGCTCCTGATCGACAGCGGTCTGACCTCGCTGCTCATCGCCCCGCTGATCGCGCGGGGCACGGTGCAGGGCATCACCATGTTCGGCCGCTCCGGCGGCCGCCCGGACTTCACCGCGGAGGACCTCAGCCTGGCGGGCGAGCTCGCCTCCCGGGCCGCGCTGTGCCTGGACAACGCGCGGCTCTACAGCCGGGTCCAGGACATCGCGCTCACCCTCCAGCGCGCGCTGCTGCCCACCGCCCTGGCGAGCGGCCCGGCCGTCCGGGTCGCCCACCGCTACCTGCCGGGCAGCCAGGCCACCGAGGTCGGCGGCGACTGGTACGACGTGATCGATCTGCCCGGCGGCCGGGTGGCCCTGCTGGTCGGCGACGTGATGGGACACGGCGTGCCCGCGGCGGCGGCGATGGGACGGCTGCGCATCACCGCCAAGGCCCTGGCCCGCCAGAACCTGGCTCCCGACAGCCTCCTGGAGGAGCTCGACGCCTGCGCCCAGGACGCCGGCATCGCGTACGCCACCTGCCTCTACATCCGCTACGACCCGGTGACGGGCCTGGCCCGCATCGCCAACGCGGGTCATCTGCCGCCGCTGCTCCGCCGGGCGAACGGCGCCGTCGAGTCGGTCGACGAGGTGCTGGGGGTTCCGCTGGGCGTCGGCGGAGTGCCGTTCCGTACGACCGAGATCGAGCTCCACGACGGCGACACGCTCGCCCTGTACACCGACGGCCTCGTCGAGGCCCGCGGCATCGACATCGATGCGGGAATCGCCGCGCTGCGCACCCAACTCGAAGGCGGCGACGGTACGTTGGAGGAGACGGCGGACGGTGTCCTGGCACGGCTGCTGCCCGAGGCGCCCACCGACGACGCCGTGATCGTGCTCGCCCGCATCCGGCGCGAAGGCCTCGGGGGCGCCCCGGCCTGATCGACGCGCCTCCCCGCCTCGACACGCCCCACACATCGACGCCCCCGGCATCGACACGCCCCAGACATCGTCCCCCGGCTTCGACACGCACCCCCGGAATCGACGCGCCTCCCGGCGCGGCCGGCTCCGCTCAGCCGCCGCTGGAGGAGCGCACCCGCAGTCGCGGGAGGACGAAGAGCCGGTGCCGGGGGGCGTCCGGCTGCTCGATCCTGCGCACCAGCAACTCCACGGCGGACGCGCCGACTTCGTGCTTCGCCGGGGCGATGGCGCTGAGCGGGACGTCGGCGAGTCCGGCCACCTCGTCGTCGTACGCCACGATCGCGACGTCGCCGGGGATCCGGACGGATCGCGCGCGCAGCCTCCTCAGCAGCGCGAGCGCGTGGTTGTCGGGGTGGGCGACGACCGCGTCGACGCGGCCGGCCGCCACGGCGTCCAGCAGCTGCTCGACCGGGTCGTCGTACTCCGGGCTCCCGGGTCCCGCGTCGCCGGTGTCCAGGACGGACACCGGAAGGGGGGCCTCGAGACCGGCCGCTCGGACGCCCGCCTCGAAGCCCTCGACGATCCACTGCGCGGTCGGGCTCGTGCCGCGCACGAGCAGCGCGAGGCGCGTGCGGCCCGCCTCCGCGAGGTGCCGGACGGCGAGGCGCGCCCCGTGGACGTGGTCGGACACGACGTGGTCGATGCCGGCCATCTCGTCCGACTCGGGGCGGCGCTCCACGATGACGACGGGGACCGGCAGGTGCTCGTACCAGCCGCGCGGTCCGGTGGGGACGACCAGGAGTCCGTCGACGCCGTCGCCGATCATCCTCTCGGCCTGCGCGCGTTCCTCGTCCGCGTCGTACCCCGAGATGTCGAGCACCAGGCGGGCGTTCCGGGCGGCGGCCGCCTCCCGCGCGCCCTTGATCACCTCGGGGTAGTAGTAGTCGGCGGACGGCACGATCAGGCCGATGACGCGCTCCCGGCCGCGGGCGGGTGCGGCGGGGTCCGGGTCGGCGGGTGCGGTCTCCGCCCAGGTCTCGGGCAGCATGGCTCCGCCGTGCACCCGGGCGACCAGACCGCGGTCGGCGAGGATCTCCACGTCGCGGCGGATCGTGACCGGGGAGACGCCCAGCTCGGCGGCGAAGTCGCTGACCCGCAGGGAGCCTTCTTCGCGCAGCCTGCGCAGGATCGCCTGATGTCTGTGCTCCGCGTGCACTTCCCCGCTCCCCTCGGACGACGGCCCAGTTCAGGAGCAGTGTAGCCAGCTCGCGATCGTTTCTGTCTGTTCTTTGTCGAATGGACAATCGATGGCGTTTCTTGTTCAAACCGTTGCCCTCTTGGTTTTCTGCGTGTTAGAAACCCCACGCTTACGAGCCAGCGACAGCGCCGAGGCAACGACGCGCTCCTCCCGTAAAGGTCGTCTCCCATGCCATCTCCCTGGCCTCGCCGCACCTTCCTCCACGCCACCGGCGGGGGCGCGCTCGCCCTCGGACTCGGCGGGGCCCTCGCCCACCCGGCCGGCGCCTCCGAAGTCCCCGCGTCCGCGGGGACGTTCGCCGCCGCGCCCGCCGCCACGTCCGACGCGGAGTCCGACGCGGAGTTCGACGCGCTGCGCGCCAAGTGGCGCGACCTCATCCTCGGTACGGGCTTCAGCCCCACCGCGGAGCCGTTCCGGACCATCCTCAGCGCCCTCGGCACGACGGCGGCCGGCTACCTGGCGACCATGGCCCCGGCGAGCGGTTCGCTCTGGCCCGGCCGCTCCTGGGCCGATCCGGAGCCTGATCTCGACGCCGAGTCCTACGCCTTCTCCGCCACCATGAACGACAGCTACAACCGGCTGCGGACCATGGCCGAGGCGTACTCCCAGCCGGGCACCGGACTGACCGGGGACACCGGGCTCAGGGACGCCGTCCTCACCGGCCTCGACCACCTCTGCTCCGAGGTCTACAACGAGCGCACGACGCGGTACGGCAACTGGTACAACTGGCAGATCGGCGCCCCCCAGGCGCTGATGGACACCTGCGTGCTGATGTACGACCACCTGTCGGCGACGCAGATCGCCGCCTACTGCAGGGCCGTGGACGCGTTCGTGCCGGACACGGTGTTCGCCTCGTACACCGGGACCAGCACCGGCGCCAACCGCGTCGACCTGTGCCGCGGCGTCGTCCTGCGCGGCATCGTCGGCAAGGATCCGGCCAAGATCACGCTGGCCTCGCAGGCGCTGGCGCCGGTCTTCCCCTACGTCACCTCGGGCGACGGCTTCTACGACGACGGATCGTTCGTCCAGCACCGCAACGTCCCCTACATCGGCGGCTACGGCGCGGTGCTGCACGACGGCGTGGGCCGGCTGCTCGCCCTGCTGCGCGGATCGAGCTGGGAGGTGACGGGACCGGACACGCAGCTCTTCCTCGACACGATCGAGAAGGCCGTCGCGCCCTTCCTCTACAACGGCCTGATGATGGACAACGTCAGCAGCAGGGGCATCAGCCGGATCGGCACCGACGAACACCGGCGCGCCCACGGCCTGATGGCGACCATCCTGCTGGTCGGCCAGGGGGCGAGCCCCGAGGAGAACGCCCGCTGGCGGGCGATGGTCAAGGGCTGGCTGCGGCGCGACTACTACTACCCGGCGCTCAGCAACCCCGGCCTCAGCCTGATCAGGGCATCGCTGCTGCAGTCGCTGCAGGACGACGCCTCCGTGAAGGCCGCCCCCGAGCCCGTCGAGCACCGGCTGTTCCCCAACATGGCCCGGGCCACGCACCGGCGCCGCGGCTGGGCGGCCTCCTTCTCCATGGCCTCGAACCGCATCGCCCACTACGAGTTCGGCAACGGCGAGCACGCCCGCGGCTACCACACCGGCGCCGGATGGCTCTCCTGGTGGGGCGACGACTTCGGTCTGGAGCAGTACTCGGACGCGTACTGGCCCACCGTCGACCCCTACCGCCTGCCCGGCATCACCGCCTCGCGCAAGCCCCTCGCCGACGGCGAGGGCGGCAACTGGGGGCAGCCCATGCCGGACGCGGCCTGGGTCGGCGGCACGACCGACGGCGAGTTCGCCGCCATCGGCCAGCACCTCAAGGGCCTGTCCAGCACCCTGGACGCCAGGAAGTCCTGGTTCTGCCTCGACGACTCCGTGGTCTGCCTCGGCGCCGGCATCACCGCCGCGGACGGCCACGCCGTCGAGACGACCGTCGACAACCGCGCCCTCGGCGCCGCGGGCGCCCCGGTGCTCACGGTCGACGGCCGGCCGCAGCCCCTGACGCAGGGCTGGCAGGCCACGTTCGGCGGGGCCCGCTGGGCCCACATCGCCGGCCAGGCGGGCTACGTCTTCCCCGGCGGCACCACCCTCGGCGCGGTGCGCGAGGAACGCACCGGCTCCTGGCGGGACATCAACACCGGCGGCTCGCCCGACCCGGTCACCCGCCGCTACCTGACCCTCTTCACCGACCACGGCGTCGACCCGGTCGACGGCACGTACGCCTACGTCCTGCTGCCGGGAGCGAGCGCCTGGACCACCGCTCGCCGCGCCCACGACCGGAGCCGGCTGCGCATCCTCGCCAACTCCCGTACGCAGCAAGGCATCCACGTGCCGCGGCTGGGCCTCACGGCGGTGAACTTCTGGAGCGCGGGCACCGTCGAGCGGCTCCGGGCGAGCGCTCCCGCCTCCGTCCTCGTACGCGAGCACCGCAACGGCACGGCGACCCTCGTCGTCTCGGACCCCGCGCGGCAGGCCGCCTCCCTGGACATCGTCTGGAACCGCAGGGTGACCAAGGTGCTCTCGCGGCCCGCCACGGTCACCGCCGCCTCGACCGGCTCCTCGCTGACGCTCGCCTTCGGCGACCTCAGAGGGCAGGCCGGCGCACCCCAGAAGGTCACCGTCCGCCTCGGCTGACACCGAGGCCCGGGGCGCGCGCCCCCGACCGCTCACCCCCGGCCCGGCCCCGGCGCGCCCCCCTCGCGCAATCCGCCCCCCTCTCCCCCGGAGGAACCCATGCAGTACGGCGACACCCGAGGCGTCCCCCACGCCTCCCCCTCGGCCACCCCCCGCTCCCCCGCCGGCCGGCGGGCGACGCGCCGGCTGCGCCGGTGGTCCCCGACCGCGACGGCACTCGCCGCCGCGCTCCCGCTCGCCCTGGCGACCCCCGCGCACGCCGCGGTCGAGTGGGACGGCGACGCGGACAACGGCGGCACCGCCGTGTTCGACGCGGTCCTCTGCGACTCCCCGTCGTACGTCTACCAGCCCGACTGGAACGACGGCCGGGGGAAGGTCTTCGGCTTCACCAAGGCGGTGGGCTCCGAGCGGTGCGAGGGGCACGGCATCGCCGGCCACACCCTCACCTCCGGCCGGACGTACTGGTTCGGCTGGGAGTCCATGACCAAGACCGGCAACGCCCAGACCGTCTTCCAGTGGAAGTCGTGGGGCACCGGAGCCGAGCACGACCAGAACTACCCGGTGATCATGAAGGTCGAGGACAGCCGTCTGAAGATCTGGTACGTCGCCCCGGGCGAGCAGTGGACACCCATCGGCGACGTCGCCTGGACCCCGGGCACCTGGAACAGGATCGAGCTGGGCATCGACGCCCGCTCCTCCACGACCGGCTCCGTACTCCTGTACGTGAACGGCCGGTTGGTCGCGGACCACCGGAACGCGCGGACCTGGGACCTCAAGGGCAATGTCCCCCGCTGGGGTTCGTACGGCTCCACCATCACCGACGTCGAGTCGGTCCACTGGGTCGACGGCCTGAAGATGGGCGCCGCACGCTCCGACGTCGACTGAAACATGCGAACGGCGGGCGGGCGGCTCAACAGAGGGGGGCGCGGGGGCACTTAGGCGCGCGCAGGCTAAAGAACAAGCCAAGCATGACCCGGCCGGAACCTCGGGATCGGCTCGGAATCGGCGGCGCCGGCAGCCCGCTGTGATCGCGTCGTCACAGGTCACACGACATGTCCCCACCGTCAACGCGGTTCCGGGCCGTCACCCCGCGGTGACGTGACCTTCAAAGGTTCAGCACAAATTGCATACATCCCCTCTCCAGGCGGGTTCCGATGCTCTAGATTGACCATGCTTCACAGCTCGGACACCAGGCGACAAAACATGATCTTTCGATCCAGCGTCGGGGACGGCCTTCACCGCCGTCCCCGGTCGCCTGACTGAGCACCAACGCATGACGTCGCACCACCGGTACGTCATGCGCGGGGCAGGCGGGGACCTGCCCTGATGTGAGGAACAGCGCGGCGCGGGAGGCGGGGGCCTCCCGAGGGGAGGAGCGGCGCGGGGGGCGGGGGCCTCCCGGGGGGAGGAACCGTGTGGAGCCAACACGTCGAGCCCACTGACGCCCTGGGGGGGTCTGTGCAGCAGGGTGAGTTAGTCAGTCCATTTCCATCGGCGCCCCCCGGGCGCCTGGACAACGGGTCGATCGGCAGGACCACGATCGACTGGGAGCAGCGGTACCGCCGGGCCGTGATCATCAGTGACACCGTGGCCACCGCCCTCGTGGTGGCGTCGATCGGTGGCTTCTTCGGGGTCCGGGACGCGGCCAACTGGCACGAGAAGTGGAGGATCCTGGCCTTCGCCACCGAGCTGCTCGTGCTCGCGGCGCTCGCGGTGAGCCGGTCCTGGTCCCCGGCCGTACTCGGCCAGGGTGCGGAGGAGTTCCGCCGGCTCGGACGCTCGCTGTGCACGGCCGCCGTCGTGCTGGCCCTGGTCGGGATCGCGCTGACCTCGCGCAACATCAAACTCTGGATCTTCGTCGCGATACCGGTGATCGCGCTCGTGACCATGACCGAGCGCTATCTGCTCCGCCTCTGGCTGCACAGACAGCGGAAGGAAGGACGGTGTCTGCGCCCGGTGCTCGCCGCGGGGAGCCCGGCCACCGTGCGCGACCTGATCACCCGGACCCGCAAGTTCCCGCACCTCGGCTGGCGCGTGGAGGCGGTGTGCACGGCGGACGGTGCCGGGCTCGACGTCGACCAGGTCGACGGAGTGCCGGTCGTCGGTGAACTGGCCGACGTCGCGGGCCATGTGCGCCGCAACGGCTACCGGGTCGTCGCGGTCACACCGGACCCGCACTGGTCACCGGACCGGCTGCAGCGGCTGGCCTGGAACCTCGAAGGCAGCGATGCCGAGATGGTCGTGGCCCCGGTGCTCATGGAGGTGGCCGGTCCGCGGCTGCACGTCGACGCCGTGCTCGGCATCCCGCTGCTGCGGGTCAGCATGCCGACCTTCACCGGCGGCCGGCGGGCGGTCAAGGAGGTCGTCGACCGGATGGGCGCGGCGCTCCTGCTGCTGCTGTTCGCGCCGCTGATGCTGATGGTCGCGCTGTCCGTCCTGGTGGACAGCCGGGGCGGAGCGGTCTACCGCCAGCGCAGGGTGGGCAAGGACGGCCGCGAGTTCACCATTCTCAAGTTCCGCACCATGGTCGTCGGCGCCGACGCGGCGCGCGCCGAGCTGGCCCACCGCAACGAGGGCGCCGGCCTGCTGTTCAAGATGCGCCGCGACCCGCGGGTGACCCGGGTGGGAACGGTGCTGCGCCGGTACTCGCTCGACGAACTGCCGCAGCTCTTCAACGTGCTCACCGGCTCCATGTCGCTGGTCGGCCCGCGGCCCCCGCTGCCGGAGGAGTCCGCGGCGTACGGCCCGGACATCCGGCGGCGGCTCCTCGTGAAGCCCGGGCTCACCGGCCTGTGGCAGATCAGCGGGCGCAGCGACCTGTCGTGGGAGGAAGCGGTCCGGCTGGACCTCCGGTACGTGGAGGACTGGTCGCTGGCCCTGGACACGGTGATCTTGTGGAAGACGCTGCGCGCGGTGATCCATGGCAAGGGGGCCTACTGATGCGCGGGGGGCGTCGTCCGATCGGCTCGGGGACGGCAGGCCGCAAGGGCCTGCCCAGGGGGAGGAACAGGGCATGAGAGTCAGCGTTTTCGGGCTCGGCTACGTGGGCTGCGTGTCGGCCGCGTGCCTGGCCAGCCTCGGTCACGAGGTCATCGGAGTGGACGTGAACCAGGTGAAGGTCGACCTGGTCAACGACGGCAAGGCGCCGGTCGTCGAGGAGCGGATCGGCGAGCTCATCGCCGACGTCGTGGGGGCCGGTGCGTTACGCGCCACCCGTGACGTCCGCGAGGCGATCATGAACAGCGATGTGTCGCTGATCTGCGTGGGCACGCCGTCGGAGCCCAACGGCAGCCTGTGCACCACCTATCTGGAGCGGGTCACCGAGGAGATCGGTGCCGCGGTGGCCGAGCGGGGCGGGCGGCAGACCGTGGTGTTCCGCAGCACCATGCTGCCGGGCACGTGTCTGAACCTGCTCGTGCCGATCCTGGAGAAGTTCGCCGGCGGCACGGCGGGGGTGGACTTCGGGGTCGCGGTCAACCCGGAGTTCCTGCGCGAGGGCACGAGCGTGCGGGACTTCTTCGACCCGCCGAAGACCGTCATCGGCGAGCTCGACCCGGCGAGCGGCGACGTCGTGGCGGCGCTGTACGACGGCCTGCCCGGCGAGGTGTTCCGGGTGCCGGTCCCGACGGCCGAGGCGATCAAGTACGCGGACAACGCGTTCCACGGGCTGAAGATCGGCTTCGCGAACGAACTGGGCGCCGTGTGCCAGGCGCTCGGGGTGGACTCCCACCAGGTGATGGACGTGTTCCTGGCCGACCGCAAGCTGAACATCAGCCCCGCCTACCTGCGGCCCGGCTTCGCCTTCGGCGGCTCCTGCCTGCCCAAGGACCTGCGCAGCCTGGTCCACGCGGCGCGGCGGCACGACGTCTCCGTGCCGATCCTCGCCCATGTGCTGCCCTCCAACGCCGACCATCTGCAGCGCGCGGTGGATTTGGTCGAGCGCACCGGCAAGCGCCGGGTGGGCATGTTCGGCCTGTCCTTCAAACCCGGTACCGACGACCTCCGCGAGAGCCCGCTCGTCGAGCTGGCGGAGCGGCTCTTCGGCAAGGGGTACGACCTGCGGATCTACGACCCCAACGTGAACCTCTCCCGGCTCCTCGGCGCGAACCGCGAGTACATCGAGACCCGGCTGCCGCACCTGGCGCAGCTGCTCGCGGACTCCGTCGACGAGGTGCTCGACCACGCCGAGGTGTGCCTGGTCGGGACCGGGGATCCGGCTGTCCTGTCGGCGCTGCCCGCCGGCGGCGACGGCCCCGTGATCGTCGATCTCATCCGCCTTCCCGACGCCGACGCGCGCCGGGCCGAACCGGGGTACGTGGGCCTTGCTTGGTGACATGAACGGGGACGACGGGCCGGCTCGGCGCGCGCTCGTCCTGGTGGAGAACCTGTCGGTGCCGTTCGACCGGCGGGTGTGGCAGGAGTGCACGACCCTGCGCGACGCGGGCTGGGAGGTGCACGTCATCTGCCCCCGCGGCGAGAAGCGGGACACGGAACCGGAGGCGGTGATCGACGGGGTGCGGATCCACCGCTACCCCCTGCGCGCCGCCACCGGCGGTCCGGCCGGCTACCTGCGGGAGTACGGGACGGCGCTGTGGCACACCCTGCGGCTGGCGCGCGAGGTCGGCCCGGTCGACGTGGTCCACGCCTGCAACCCGCCGGACCTGCTGTTCCTGCCGGCCCGGTGGCTGAAGCGGCGCGGGGCGCGGTTCGTCTTCGACCAGCACGACCTGGTGCCCGAGCTGTACCTCTCGCGGTTCGACCGCGGCGAGGACCTGCTGTACCGCGCCGTGTGCGCGCTGGAACGGATGACCTACCGGGCCGCGGACGTCGTGCTCGCCACGAACGAGAGCTACCGGGACGTCGCGCTGCGCCGCGGCGGCCGGCGGCCCGAGGACGTGTTCGTGGTGCGGAGCGCGCCCGACATCGACCGGTTCCACCCGGTGCCGCCGGAGCCGGAACTGAAGCGCGGCAAGCCGCATCTGCTGTGCTACCTCGGTGTCATGGGGCCGCAGGACGGCGTCGACTACGCCCTGCGGGCCCTCGCGAAGCTGCGCGACGAGCTCGGGCGGACCGACTGGCACGCGGTGTTCGTCGGCGCCGGCGACGCCTTCGACGCGATGGTCGAGCTGTCCCGGCAGCTGGGGCTCTCGGAGCAGGTGCAGTTCACCGGCCGCATCCCGGACGCCGACCTGGTGCGCTACCTGTCCACCGCGGACGTCTGTCTCTCGCCCGATCCGCGCAATCCGCTCAACGACGTGTCGACCATGAACAAGGTCCTCGAGTACATGGTGATGGGCCGGCCGATCGTCTCGTTCGACCTCCGGGAGGCGCGGGTCTCCGCCGGCGACGCCGCCGTGTACGCGCCGGCCAACGACGAGGGCGCGTTCGCCGGGCTCGTCGCCCAGCTCCTCGACGATCCGGAGGAGCGGGCCCGGATGGGCAAGATCGGCCAGGAGCGCATCGGCGGGCAGCTCGCCTGGCGGCACTCGCAGGAGTCGCTGCTGGCCGCGTACGCCGCCGCCTGCCGTGATCACACCCCCGTGTCGCAGAACGGCCCGGTCCGGACGGGGAGAAGGCCGCGCCGTTGAGCGATGACACCATACGTCTGGTCACGATCGGACGGATCTTCCGCCGGCGTGGGCGGCTGCTCACCATCCTGGCCGTGGTGGGCGCGCTCGCCGGCTACGGCACCTCCCTGCTGCTCCCGCCGCGGTACACGACGTCGGCGTCGGTGCTGCTGCCCGGGGCGTGGGAGGAGCGCGAGCTGCTGACCCAGGCGGAGATCGCGACCAGTTCGGTGGTGGTCGACCGCGCGGCCGGCGCGCTCGGCTGGCCCGGTGTCGACGGCATCGAGCTGCGGGACCGGGTGAGCGCGGCGGCCGCGGACGGGAACATCGTCAAGATCTCGGGTACGGCCGACACGCCGGAGCGCGCACAGCTCCTCTCCGACACGGTCGCCGAGGAGTTCGTGACCTTCGCCGCGCAGATCATGGGCGACAACACCGACCCCGAGAAGGCGGCGCAGCCCGAGGCGCTGCGGCAGCTGGTCGCGAAGACCACCCGTCGCATCAACGAGCTGGCCGACGAGGCCGGTCCGGGGCAGAGCGTGGAGAGCGTGCAGACCCGTACCGAGCTCGCGAAGCTGCGCACCGCGCTGCAGGAGGCCGTGGACAAGCTGGACAAGGCCGACCCGGAGGCCGACCGGCCCGGCATGGTCGTCATGGGCCCGGCGGCCCGGCCGGCCGGCGAGGCGCCGCCGACGCGGCCGCAGCTCGTCGTGGGCGGTGCGCTGCTGTTCGTCCTGTTCGCGGTCATCGGTCATCTCGCCGCGGCGCGGGTGGGCCGTCGGCCGCGCACCGGGGCGGACATCACCGCGGTCCTGGGCACGACGCTGCTGGGCGCCGTCGACGTGCCGGGTGAGCGGGCCGCGGACCGGCCGAGGCGCGGTGGCCCCCGGGCCCTGTTCCGCCGGCTGCTCGGCGTCGACGTCCGCTGGGACACGCCGTCCCCCGCGGCCTCAGGCGACGACGAGAGCAGACTGATCCGCTACCGGCGGGTGTGCGCCCGTCTCCGGGACCGGCTGCCGGCCCCCCGGCGGCTGCTCGCCGTCGTCCCGGAGGGCGACGAGACCGCCCGCCGGGCCGCCGTGCAGCTCGCCGCCGAGGCCGCGAACGACGCCTCCCCCGACTCCTCGGGCGGCGGGCTCCTCACGCTGCGCGTCGTGGAGGTCCCGGTGTCCCGGCCGATGGTGCCGGACCGCGCGGGCGAGTCCGGTGCGGTGATCGTGGTCAGCGCGGGCAGCTGGGCCGCGGCGGAACTCGCCGGGATCGCCGAGGCGTGTGCCGACGCCGGGCACGAGGTGGTCGGCAGCGTCCTCGCCAGCACGGTCTGGGTACGGCCCTCGCGCTCCGCCGGCCGGTCCGGCCGGTCCCGCCGTGCCGCGACGCCGGTGCCCGCCGTCGGCGGCGACGCCGCGGGGGGTGCGAAGTGACGACGCGTACGACGCCGGAGTCGTCGGCGCCCGCTCCCCTGCTCGATCTCCAGGTCCTGGTCGTGGCCGTGCGCAGGCGGCGCCGCCTCTGGGGCTCGCTCGCCCTCGTCGGGCTTCTCCTCGGCGTGGCGATGGCCGTGCTGCTGCCGCCGCCGCCGACCGCGACGACCAAGCTCCTGGTCGCCCATCAGGAGGACCAGCCGAACGACCCCGGGACCCTGATACGGACCGACGCCGCGCTGCTGCAGACCACCCGGATCGCCGACCAGGCGCTGCGGTCCCTCGGCTCCCGGGAGAAGCCCGAGGAGTTCATGAAGGACTACGAGGGTGTCGGCCTGACCAACAACCTGCTGCAGATCGATGTGGCGGGTGACAGCGACGCGGAGGCCGTCGCGCGCGCCAAGGCGCTCGCCGACGCGTTCGTCGCCGACCATGTCCGGCGGATAAGGGAAGCGGCGAACGCGGAGGCCAAGGCGCTGCTCGACCAGCGCGACCGGCTGCGGTCCGACCTCGCCCAGGTCGACAAGGCCATCGGGGAGGGATCGTCGGAGAGCGGGCCGAAGGTCTCGGCCGACATGGAGTCGCTCTTCGCGCGCCGGGCCGAACTCACCTCGCAGATATCGGACTTCGGCCGACGGGCCGCGGAGGCCCGGATCGGCACGCCCCGGCTGGTCTCCGGCACGCAGATCGTGGACGCCCCGCGCGCGGTGCGGCACTCCCTGCCCAGGGCCGCCGCCACCCAGGCGGCGATCGGGCTCGCCCTGGGCCTCGCCCTGGGGCTCGCCGTGGCCGCGGTGGGCGCGGTCGTGGCGGACCGCCCCGTGCTGCGCCGCGAGATCGCCGCGCACATCGGAGCCTCCGTCCTCGCCGAACTTCCGGGCCGATCGCCCCGGTTGTGGCAGCGCCGACGGGTGCGGGCGGCCCGTACGAGGCTCACCGCGTCCCTGGCGCGCACCGTACGCGGCTCCGCGGGACCGGTGTCCCTGCTGGAACTGGGCTCCGTGCGCGCCACCACCGGGATCGCCCTGGACCTCGCCGGCGCGCTCGGGGCGGACGGGCCGGTGGCCGTCGTCGACGGCCTGCCAGGACTGCCGCTGACCCACCGTCGCCCGAAGCCGGGGGATCCCACGGTGGTCAGCGCCGAGGGGGCCGCGTCCGTCCCGCACCAGCAGCGCCGGCTCGGCGTCGGCTCGGTGGCACCCGGTACGGCGTGGACCGACCTCCAGCACCTCGGCACCCGGACGGTCCTCGTGGTGCGGGCCGGGCACGGGAGTGCCGCATGGCTGCACACCGTGGCGCGGCACCTGTCGGACCAGCGCATCGAGGTGATCGGTGTGGTGCTGATCGACCCCGATCCGGCCGACCGGACCGACGGCACGCTGTGGGACGGGCCGTACGCCGCGCGACGCGGCGAGGGAGAGCGGCCGGCCCGGCGGAACGGGACGGGCCGGCGACGGGCGGAGCGGCTGCCGATGTGGGCGGCGCGGGTCCGGGACAGTGACGACCAGGGGGAGCGGTAGGACATGTGTGGCATCGCAGGCACGTACCGGTGGCCGGACGGGAAGGTCGTGACCGACCGGCTCACCGACACCCTCGCCCATCGCGGCCCGGACGGGGCGGGCCGGTACAGCCATCGCGCGGGTGACGGCGAGGTGCACCTCGGGCACCGCAGGCTGGCGATCGTCGACCTGTCGGAGACCGGCGCCCAGCCGATGGCCAAGGACGGCCTCGTCCTGACGTACAACGGCGAGCTGTACAACGCGCCCGAGCTGCGGGCCGAACTGGCGGCCGCGGGGGTGCGCTTCCGCGGTACGTCCGACACGGAGGTCCTGCTCGAGGCATGGCGGCGCTGGGGCACGGACTGCCTGCCGCGGCTGCGCGGCATGTTCGCGTTCGGCGTCTTCGACGAGCGCACCGGGGAGCTGGTGCTCGTGCGCGACCAGCTCGGCATCAAGCCGCTGTTCCTCCTCCGGCGCGGGGAGGGCCTGGTGTTCGCCTCCGAGCTGAAGGCGCTGGCCACCGCCACCGGCGCACCGCTGGAGGTGGACGACGCCGCGCTGGTGGCGTCGCTGCTGTACTACTGGGTGCCGGACTCGCGGTGCGCGTTCCGTGAGGCGGAGAAGCTGCCGCCGGGCAGCTGGCTCCGGTGCCGGCCCGACGGCCGGGTGGACCGCGGCCGGTTCTGGCACCTCAGGGACGTCGCCGCCGAGGGCCGGGAGCGTGCGCTGAGCGGCGAGCTGCCGGACATCGCCGCCGTCGTCGAGGAGTCGACCCGGCGCCATCTGCTCGCCGACGTCCCGGTGGCGACGTTCCTGTCCGGCGGTCTCGACTCCAGCTATCTGACCGCGCTCGCGGCCCGTGACCGGCCCGGCATCTCCGCCTACACGATCGGGTTCCGCGCCGAGGACGCCAGGTTCGAGGCGATGCCGGACGACCTGCGCTACGCACGTCAGGTGGCCGAGCGGTTCGGCGTGGACCTGCACGAGATCGAGATCGCCCCGGACGTGCTCGACCTGCTGCCGCGGATGACGTACCACCTGGACGAGCCGATCGGGGACCCGGCCGCGATCAACACCTTCCTGATCTGCTCGGCCGCCCGGGAGGCCGGGGTCAAGGTGATGCTCTCGGGGATGGGTGCCGACGAGCTGTTCGCCGGCTACCGCAAGCACCTGGCCAACCTGGTGGCGCTGCGCTACCAGCGCGTCCCTGGCCCGCTGCGGCGCGGCCTGTCCGCTGCGGTGGACCGGCTGCCGGTCGCCACGGCCCGCCGGGGCTACCGGTCGGTGCGCTTCGCGAAGCGGTTCCTCTCCTTCGCCGACCTGCCGGAGGAGACCGCGTTCCGGCGCAGCTACACCATGTACGACCAGGAGGAGCTGATCTCCCTGGTCGATCCGGACCTGGCCGGGACGGTCGGGGACGTCCTGACCGAGCACGCGGACGTCTACGAGGACAACGACCTCGACGACTTCGTCAACCGCATGTGCCTGGGCGACGCCCGGATGTTCCTGCCGGGCCTGAACCTCGCGTACACGGACCGGTCGAGCATGGCGGCGTCGACCGAGGTCCGGGTGCCGTACGTGGACGTCGAGGTGGTCAGGGCGGCGTTCGCCGTGCCGGGATCCCGCAAGATCGTCGGGCGGCAGGGCAAGGCCGTCCTCAAGGAGGCGGCGACCTCGGTCCTGCCCCGGGAGATCGTGTACCGGCCCAAGGGCCTGTTCAGCGCCCCGCTGCGCGCCTGGATGAGCCGGGACCTGGCACCGCTGGTGCGCGAGGTGGTGAACGACGGGGTGCTCGTGCGGAACGGCTTCCTGCGCCGCGACGCGCTGGCGCGCATGGTCGCCGAGGACGCGGCCGGGCAGCGGGACTTCTCCAAGCATCTCTGGCATGTGCTGACCCTCGAGTACTGGTATCGCGGCGCGACCTCCGGGTCCGGCCGGGATACGCACGAGAAGGCTTAGAAACAAGGGGACTTCGGTGAAACAGGTTGTACAGAACTACAAGACCGGCGAACTCGCGGTGCTCGACGTGCCGGTACCGGGGTGCAAGCCGGGCGGTGTGCTCGTCCGCACCTCGTACTCGCTGATCTCGACCGGGACCGAGCTCATGAAGGTCTCCGAGGCCGGCATGTCGATGCTGGGCAAGGCCCGCTCCCGCCCGGACCAGGTGGCCAAGGTCATGCAGAGCGTGGCCACCAACGGGCTCCCCGCCACCTACCAGAAGGTGATGGGCAAGCTGGACTCCTACACCCCGCTGGGCTACTCGCTGTGCGGGGTGGTCGAGCAGGTCGGCCCCGGCGTCGACGACGTGAAGGTCGGCGACGTCGTGGCCTGCGCGGGCAACGAGCACGCCCTGCACGCCGAGTTGAACTGGGTGCCGAGGAACCTCTACGCCAAGGTGCCGGACGGCCTCGCGCCCCGGCACGCGGCCTTCGGCACCGTCGGCTCGATCGCGATGCAGGGGGTCCGGCAGGGCGAGCCGCAGCTCGGCGAGGTGGCGCTCGTCATCGGTCTCGGACTGATCGGGCAGCTGGTCGTCCAGCTCCTCACGGCGGCGGGCGTGCGCGTCGTCGGGGCCGACCCCGACCCGGCGCGCTGCGAGCTCGCCGAGCGCCTGGGCGCCGCGGCCTGCGGCGACCCCGGGTCCACGGCGGTGGAGGCGGCCGTCGCCGAACTCACCGACGGCCACGGCGTGGACCAGGTGTACCTGGCCGCCGGCGGCGCCAGCAACCAGCCCGTCGAGCTGGCCGCCCGGCTGTGCCGGGACCGCGGCCGGGTCGTCGACATCGGCAAGTGCCGGCTGGACCTGCCGTGGAACGCGTACTACGAGAAGGAGCTCGACGTCCGCTTCTCGCGCTCGTACGGCCCCGGGCGCTACGACCCGGAGTACGAGCTGGAGGGACGGGACTACCCGATCGGCTACGTCCGGTGGACCGAGCGCCGCAACCTGGCGTGCTTCCTCGACCTCATGGCCCGCGGCCGGGTCGACGTGGAGCCCCTGGTGTCCCACGTCGCCGACTTCGAGGACGCCGTCGAGACGTACCGGCGGCTGAAGGACGGCGATCTGAAGGCCGTCGCGGTGCTGTTCCGGTATCCCGAGGAGAAGAGCGAGGCACCGGCCCCGGCGGTGGCCGTGCCCGCGGTGCGGCGCGGCGGCGGAGTTCCCGCCCAGGCCCGGCCGGCGAAGCGGCCGGTGCGTCTCGCGTTCGTCGGCGCGGGGAACTACGCGACGTCGATGCTGCTGCCGCACCTGGTCGGCCGCGACGGCGTCGAGCTGTCCACGGTCGTCACCACGACGGCGCTGTCCGCGGCCAACGCGCAGCGGAAGTTCGGCTTCGCGGAGGCGACCACCGATCTGGACGCCGTGCTCGGGGACCCGTCCGTCGACGCGGTGTTCGTCGTGACCCGGCACAGCTCGCACGCCGACCTGACCCGCAAGGCGCTGCTGGCCGGCAAGACGGTGTTCGTGGAGAAGCCCCTCGCGCTCTCCGAGGACGAGCTGGCCGGGGTCCTCGCGGCGGTGGAGGAGTCCGGCAACGACCGGCTTCAGGTGGGCTTCAACCGCCGGTTCGCGCCGCTGCTGCAGGAGGCGAAGTCGCGGTTCGGCGTGCGGACCGGTCCGGCGAACCTCCGCTACCTGGTCAACGCGGGCCGGCTGCAGCACGGCAGCTGGTACCTGCAGCAGGGCACCGAGGGCTCCCGGTTCGCCGGCGAGGGCGGGCACTTCATCGACACGGCGAGCTGGCTGCTCGGTGCCGACCCGGTCTCGGTGTACGCGGTCTCCACGTCCGGCAACGACGACCTGCAGGTCGTGCTCCGCTACCCGGACGGGTCCACCGCCACCATCAGCTACGTCACCACGGGGCCTTCGAGCTTCCCCAAGGAGACGCTGGACCTCGTCGCGGACGGCAAGGTGCTGCGGCTCGACGACTTCGTCCGTGCCTCGGTCTACGGAACCAAGCGCTGGGTCAGCTCCCGGCTGCCGCAGGCCCGGGACAAGGGGCAGAACGCCGAACTGGCCGCGTTCGTCCGGGCGGTGCGGACCGGCGGGCCGATGCCGGTGCCGCTGGAGTCGCTGGTCGCCACGACGGCGGCCACCCTCGCCGTGCGGGCCGGTCTGGCCGGCGGTGCGCCGGTGACCCTGGCGGGGGCGCGATGAGCATGAGTGCGGGCTGGTACCTCCGGCGCCTGTCCCGGATGGGACCGCAGGAGGTCGGCGGCCGGGTCGGCGACACGGTGCGCAGGCGGCGCTGGCGGTCGGCGCTGCCGGACGCGCCGAGCGTGACCGGCGCCCGGTTCACCGCCGTGCTGCCCGCCGGGGCGGTCGCCGCGGTGCCGCCGGACGCGGTGAAGCGGCTCGTCGCCGAGGCGGACCGGCTGATGGCCGGGCACGCCGAGTACTTCGGGGTGCACCGCGACGACCTGACCGACCCGGACTGGTGGTACGACCCGAAGACCGGGCGCCGGGCTCCGTGGGGGTACGCCTTCGACGTGCCGTACCGGAAGGAGGAGGCGGTCGGGGACATCAAGCAGATCTGGGAGCTGTCCCGGCACCAGTACCTCACCGTGCTCGCCGCCGCCTACGCGGTCACCGGGGACGAGCGGTACGCGGAGCGGGTGGCCAGGCACCTGCGGTTGTGGTGGGCGGCGAACGCGCCGCTGCGCGGGGTGCACTGGATCAGCGGCATCGAGCTGGGGATCCGGCTGCTGTCCTGGGTGTGGATCCGGCGGCTGCTCGACGGGTGGCCGGGCGCCGCGGCGCTGTTCGAGGACAACCCGGTGGCGCGGAGGCAGATCTGGCACCACCAGCGCTGGCTGGCCGCCTTCCCCAGCCGGGGGTCCTCGGCGAACAACCACATCATCGCCGAGGCCGCCGGGCAGCTCGCCGCCGCCTGCGCGTTCGGGTGGTTCCCCTCGTCACCGCGCTGGCGGGCCGACGCGATGCGCTCCCTCGACCGGCACCTGCGGAGCAACACCTTCGGCTCCGGCCTCAACCGCGAGCTGGCCACCGAGTACCACGGGCTGGTGCTCGAACTCGGCCTGGCCGCGGTGGCCGAGGCGGATGCCGCGGGCGTCGCGGTCCCTCCGACGGTCCGGCTGGTGCTGCTGCGGATGACCGACGCCCTCGCCGCCGTCGTGGACGGGCGGTTACGTCCGCCGCGCCAGGGCGACGCGGACGACGGACACGGTCTGATCGTGGACGGCGCGGGCACCGACCGCTGGGCCTCGCTCCTCGCCACCGGGGACGCCGTGTTCGGCCGGCTCGACTGGTGGCCCGAGGTGACCGGCACCGACGTACGCACGCCGCTGCTCTCCTCGCTCGTCCGGCCGTACGCGAAGACGGGACCGGCGGTGTCGCGGCCGGCGAGCCGGCCCGCCCACTTCGCCGACGCGGGCATGACGATCCTGCGCGGTCCCGACGAGATCTGGTGCCGCTGCGACGGCGGCCCGCACGGGTTCCTGTCCATCGCCGCGCACGCCCACGCGGACGCGCTCTCCGTGGAGGTCCGGCACGACGGGGTCGATGTGCTCGCCGACCCGGGGACGTTCTGCTACCACGGGCAGCCCGAGTGGCGGCAGTACTTCCGGTCGACGCTCGGTCACAACACCCTTCAGTGGGACGGCGGTGACCAGTCCGTCTCGGGCGGCCCGTTCCTGTGGACCCGGCACGCCCGGACGCGCGTCCTCGTCGCGGACCCGTCCTTCGCGACCACCGGGGGAACGGCCCGCTGGTGCGCCGAGCACGACGGATACCAGGGCTCCGTGCACCGCCGGCGGGTGGAGCTGACCCCCGCGAGCCGGGAGGTCCGGGTGGTGGACGAGGTCCGCGGCGACTCCGGGACCGTCCGTCTGGCGTTCCACCTGGGTCCGGCGATCTCCGCGGACCTGGCGGGGAACCGGGCGGTGCTGACCTGGACCCGGGACGGCGAGGACCGCTCGGCGGTGCTCGACCTGCCCGGGGAGCTGTCCTGGCGGGCGCACCGCGGGGAGACCCACCCGCCGCTGGGCTGGTACTCCGCCGGCTTCGGGCGCAAGGAGCCCGCCACCACGCTGGTCGGCACCGGTTTCTCCGGCGGCGTGTCCGGGTTCACCACCGTGCTCGGGTTCCGCGGCTAGGGGGGCGCATGGGGATCGGGGGGAGGTACGGGGGGTGGGCGGTGGCACCGCTGACGGCGGTGCTGCTGGTGGCGACCGGCTGCACGGGCACGCCGGACGCCCCGACGCAGGCGGCGGCCGGTGGAACCGGCGGTTCCGGCGTGTCCTCCTCCGGCGTGCCCTCCTCCCCCGGCGTCCCCGACGCGTCCGGCGCGGCAGGGGCGCGCTCCGCCCCCGCCCGGGTGTGCGGCAGGGCCGCGCCCGGGCCGTCGAAGGCGCCGGCGGGCGCGGTGACGGTCGACCCCGCGGTCGTCGGCGACCTGGCCGTGAAGACCGAGAACAGCCCGCCGAACACCACGTTCTGGCTCCGGCCGGGCAGACACACGCTCGATCCGGACCCCTATGCCCAGGTCATGGCCAAGAAGGGCAACCGCTACCTCGGAGCGCCGGGCGCGGTGCTCGACGGCCGGCGGATCAACCAGTACGCGTTCAGCGGCACCGCCCCCGGCGTCACCATCAGCCACCTCACCGTGGAGCGTTTCGCCGCGCCGCACGACGAAGGCGTGGTCAACCATGACATGGCCGACGGGTGGGTGATCGAGCACGCGACCGTCCAGGACAACTCCGGGGCGGGGCTGATGGCCGGTGCACGCCAGCGGGTCCGCGCGAGCTGCCTGCGGAACAACGGCCAGTACGGCATGAACGCGTACAAGACCGGTGACTCGATCCGCGGCCTGGTGGTCGAGGGCAACGAGATCACGGGCAACAACACCGACGACTGGGAGCGGCGGCGGCCGGGCTGCGGCTGCACCGGCGGGATCAAGTTCTGGGCGGTGGACGGCGCCGACGTACGGGGCAACTGGGTGCACCGCAACCGCGGGACCGGGCTGTGGGCCGACAACAACAACAACGACTTCCGTATCGAGGACAACCTGCTCGAGTCCAACGACGGGGCCGCGCTGATGTACGAGACCAGTTACAACGCGGTCATCCGGAACAACACCATCCGGCGGAACAACTGGGTCGAGGGCCGCGCGTACGCCAAGGACGGCGACGGCTTCCCGTACGCGACCGTCTACGTGTCCGAGGCGGGTGGCGAGCCGCGGATCCCGGCCCGCACGGACCGGATCGAGATCGAAGGGAACGTGCTGGAGGACAACTGGAACGGGATCACCCTGTGGGAGAACGCCGACCGGTTCTGCAACAGCCCGGCCAACACCTCGACCGGCTACTGCACCCGGCTGGTGAAGGACACCGGCCGCTGCGCGCGGCCGGCGATCGCCACCGAGCCGCTCTACGGCGACTGCCGGTGGAAGACGCAGCGGGTGGACATCCACGGCAACCGCTTCCTCCTCGACCCGTCCGTCGTCGGGTGCGCGACGGAGTGCGGCCGCATGGCGGTGTTCGCCAACGAGGGCACCTCCCCTGACTGGTCGCCGTACAAGGGCGGGCGGGTGGCCGAGGCGATCACGCACCGGCAGCAGAACCGCTGGCACGGCAACGTCTACCGAGGGCCGTGGAGCTTCGTCGCGGGCGACGGGAGCCGGACGCTGGACTCCCGGCAGTGGCAGGGCACGCCGTACCGGCAGGACGCCGGCAGCAGCTTCGGCCCCCGGGCCGGTGGTTGACATGGACGGGGACCTGAGGCGCGACCGGCGGCCGGACGGAGCGGACCCGTCGGGCACCGCGCCCGCCACCGCCTCGCGCCCGGGCGGCACTCCGAAGGCCGTCGGGATCGTGTGGGCGCTGCTCGGCCTCAACACGCTGGGCTCCGCAGGGGCGAAGACCGTCGTCGCGATCCCCCGCTCGCTCATCCAGATGGCCACCATGGGCGCGCTGGTCGCGGCGTTCGCGCTGGCCCTGGCGCTCAACCCGCGGCTGCGCATCCGGCCGAGCGCCTTCGTGTTCCTGCTCACGCTGCTGCTCGTGCCGAGCCTGATCGCCAGCGTGCAGATGGGGCTCGGGGTCGGCGCGCTGTTCCGCTGCGCCCGGCTGGCTCTCTTCGTCGCCACGCTGTGGCTGCTCAGCCGGTGGTGGGACGGCAGCCTCACGTTCGTCCGCCACCACATCCGGATGTACTTCGCGGTCCTCGTCCTCGTGGCCGCGGGGCTGGCCGTCTCCCCGGCCACGGCGATGCCCGAGTACTACGGCGGGCGTCTGGTCGGCGCGTTGTGGCCGCTCACCCCGCCGCAGATCGGGCAGTACGCCGCGGTGGTCATCGGACTCGCCGTGCTGCTGCTGCTCGGCCGCCGGACCACCGGGGCCGGTGCCGCGGTGGTCATCGTGCCGTCCCTCGTCCTGCTGGCGATGACCCACACCCGGACGGCCACGCTCGGCCTGCTGATCGGTCTCGTGCTCGCGATCGGCTCGCTCGTCCTGACGAGCGCCGCCGCCCGGCGGTTCTTCGCCTGGGCGGTGCTGTGCGCCACGGTGGCCGCGGTGGTGTTCAGCTCCGCGCTGCGGGCGTGGTTCCTGCGCGGGCAGAGCCAGGAGAACTTCGCCAACCTGACCGGGCGGGCCAAGGTCTGGGACGCGCTGCTCTCGGCGCCCCGGACCACTGGGGAGAGGGTGTTCGGGACCGGCCTGGGCGACAAGTCGTTCGACGGGCTGCCGATCGACAACAGCTGGCTGGCCGTCTACGACGAGCAGGGGCTGGTCGGCGTCACCCTCGTGGCGGCGATCGTCATCGTGCTCGGCGGGGTCGCGCTGCTGCGGCCTCCGTCGCTGCCGAGGGCCTGCGCGATCTTCCTGATCAGCTACTGCGGGATCTCCTCGTACACCGAGGTGGGCCTGGGCGACGCCTCGGCGTATCTGCTCCATCTGGCCCTGGCCGCCTCGCTCCTCGCGCTCCCCGCCCCGGCCGCGCTCCTCCCGACGCACGACATCCACCGACGCCGTATCCCGCTCTGGGCCAGGAGGTGACCTGACCATGCATGTCCTTGTGGTCCACAACCGTTACTCGTCGGCGCAGCCGAGCGGGGAGAACAGGGTCGTCGACGAGGAGGTGGGGCTGCTGCGCGCGGCCGGCCACCGGGTCGACCTGTTCGAGCGGCGCAGTGACGACATCGCGGCCCGCTCCCTGGCGGGCAAGGTCGCGGTGCCGCTGCTCGTGCCGTGGAACCCGTCGGCCCGCGCGGAGCTCACCGCCCGGCTCCGCGCCGACCGGCCGGACGTGGTGCACGTCCACAACGTGTTCCCGCTCCTGTCGCCCTCGGTGCTCGCCGCCTGCGCGGACGTCGGCGTGCCCGTGGTCGCCACGCTGCACAACTACACCCAGGTCTGCCCGCCCGGCACGCTGCACCGGGACGGCCGGCAGTGCACCGAGTGCGTCGGGGCGGCGCTGCCGCTGCCCGCCGTCCGGCACGGCTGCTACCGCGACTCCCGGCTGGCGACGGTGCCGCTCGCGGTCAGCCTGTCGGTCAACCGGCGGCGGTGGTGGTCCGGCGTGGACCGGTTCTTCTGCATCTCGGGGGCGCAGCGCGACGTCCTCGTGCGGTCCGGCATGCCGCCCGAGCGGCTGGCCGTGAAGCACAACTTCGTGCCCGACCCGGGTACCGCGCGGTCGGGCCCCGGCGAGCAGCTGCTCTTCCTCGGCCGGCTCGCGGAGGCCAAGGGCGTGCGGCTGCTCATGGCGGCCTGGGACGAGGTCGCCGCGGACGGCGGCGTGGGGCTGCCGCTCGTGATCGCCGGGGCGGGGCCGCTGGAGCCCGAGGTGACCGCCTGGGCGGCGGGCCGGGACGATGTCCGGTACGCCGGGCTGTGGGACCCGGCGGAGTGCCGGCGGGCCCTCGCGCGGTCGGTGGCCGTGGTGGCTCCTTCGCTGGCCATGGAGACCTTCGGCCTGGTGGTCGCGGAGGCGATGGCGGCGGGGGTCCCCGCCGTCGCCGCCGCGCACGGGGCCTTCGTCGAGCTCGTCGAGGACGGGGTGACCGGCCTGCTGCACACGCCCGGTGATCCGTCCTCGCTCGCGGACCGACTCCGCCGTATCTCGGCGGAGCCGGACCGCAACCGGGAGATGGGCGAGGCGGCCCGGCGCCGTTACGAGAAGGGGTTCAGCCCGTCCGTGGGGCTGGAGCGCCTCCTCGAGGAGTACCGCACCGCGATCGCGGGACGGTCGGGCGGCGGGAACAGCGCGCCGCCGGCAGGGAACGAAGAGACCGGCTCGTCGCGGAGCACCCGCGCGAGCGGAGATGGGGGGCAGAACACATGACACGATGCCGACTCTGCGGATCGGCGGCGTTGACCAGCGTCGTCGACCTGGGGGCGACTCCGCCGTGCGAGAGCTTCCTCGCCGCGGACCGACTCGACCAGCCCGAGCCCGCGTACCCGCTGCACCTGCGGGTCTGCACCGACTGCTGGCTCGCTCAGATCCCGCCGCTGATCACGCCAGAGGAGACCTTCCAGGAGTACGCGTACTTCTCGTCGTACTCGACCTCCTGGGTCGAGCACGCGCGCACCTTCGTCGCCGACGCCGCGGAGCGGGTCGGGCTCGGCCCCGACGCCTTCGTGGTCGAGGTCGCGAGCAACGACGGATACCTGCTGAAGCACGTGGTGGACCGGGGGATCCGCTGCCTCGGCATCGAGCCGTCGGTGAACGTCGGTGGCGCGGCACGGGACGCGGGTGTGCCGACGCTCACCGCGTTCCTGTCCCCGGAGACCGGCTCGGGCGTCCGCGCCGAGCACGGCCCGGCGGACCTGGTCGTGGCCAACAACGTGTACGCGCACATCCCCGACGTGGTCGGCTTCACCGAGGGGCTGCGCGCCCTGGTCGCCGACGACGGCTGGGTCTCGATCGAGGTGCAGCACCTGCTGACCCTGATCGAGGAGAACCAGTACGACACCATCTACCACGAGCACTTCCAGTACTACACCGTCGCGTCCGCCGCCCGGGCGCTCGCGAGCGGCGGGCTGGCGCTCGTGGACGTCGAGCTGCTGCCCACCCACGGCGGATCCATCCGGCTGTGGGCGCGGCCTGCCGAGGCCGCCGGCGAGCCGAGCCGCCGGGTGGCCGAGGTGCTCGACCGCGAGAAGGCCGCCGGGCTCCAGGAGCTGTCCGGGTACGCGGAGTTCTCCGCCCGGGTGGCCAAGGTGCGCAGGGACCTCCTGCGGTTCCTCATCGACGCCGCCGAGCGCGGCGAGACGGTCGTCGGCTACGGCGCCCCGGGCAAGGGCAACACCCTGCTCAACCACTGCGGCATCCGGCCCGACCTGCTGGCCTACACGGTCGACCGGAACCCCTACAAGCACGGGCGGTTCACGCCGGGCACCCGCATCCCGATCCTGCCCCCCGAGCAGATCGCCGCCGACCGGCCGGACTACGTCCTCGTCCTGCCGTGGAACCTGCGGGAGGAGCTGGTCGAGCAGCTCTCCTTCGTGCACGAGTGGGGCGGCCGGCTGGTCTTCCCCATCCCGGAACTGAGCATTGTCGAGGTCAAGGCATGAAGGTCGTCCTGTTCTGCGGCGGTTACGGACTGCGCATGCGCAGCGGAGCCTCCGACGACATCCCCAAGCCGATGGCGATGGTCGGGCCCCGTCCGCTGATCTGGCACGTCATGCGCTACTACGCGTCCTTCGGGCACACGGAGTTCATCCTGTGCCTCGGGTACGGAGCGCACCACATCAAGAACTTCTTCCTGACCTACGAGGAGACGACGTCCAACGACTTCGTGCTGCGGGGCGGGAAGACCGAGCTGCTCTCCACCGACATAGCCGACTGGACGATCACGTTCGCGCAGACCGGCATCGAGTCGCCGATCGGGGAGCGGCTGCGCCGGGTGCGGCACCACCTGGACGGCGACGAGATGTTCCTCGCCAACTACGCCGACGTGCTCACCGACGCCCCGCTGCCGGAGATGATCGACCGGTTCTCCCGGCGCGACGCCGGCGCGTCGATGATGGTGGTGCCGCCGCAGTCCTCGTTCCACTGCGTGGACCTGGGCGACGACGGTCTGGTGGGGGGCATCACGGCGGTGAGCGACATGCCGCTGTGGGAGAACGGCGGCTACTTCGTGCTCCGCCAGGAGGTCTTCGACCACATACCGGAGAACGGTGACCTGGTCGCCGACGGCTGCGCCCAACTGGCCAAGCGGGGACGGCTGGTGGCGTACCAGCACCGCGGGTTCTGGAAGCCGACCGACACCGTGAAGGAGCGGGCCGCGCTCGACGCCGCCTACACCCGCGGCGACCGGCCGTGGGCCGTGTGGGAGCGGGACGGCGCGGGCGCACCGGTGGGGACCGCGTGATCCGGCTCGGCTCGGGGCGCCTCGACCGGGTCGTCGCGGTGGGGGCGCACTGCGACGACATCGCCATCGGCGCCGGCGGCACGCTGCTCACGATGTGCCGCGCGCGGCCGGGCATCCGGGTCGACGCCCTGGTGCTCTCCGGCGGCGGCGGCGAGCGCGAGGACGAGGAGCGGGCCGCGCTCGCCGCCTTCTGCCCGGGGGCCGACCTGCGGCTGACCGTGCTCAAGCTGCCGGACGGCCGGCTGCCCGCGCACTGGGAGGAGGCCAAGTCCGCGGTCGAGGATCTGCGGGCCAGGACCGAGCCCGACGTGATCCTGGCACCGCGCACCGACGACGCCCACCAGGACCACCGCGGCCTGGCGCGGCTGCTTCCCACCGCGTTCCGCGACCATCTCGTGCTCGGCTACGAGATCGTCAAGTGGGACGGGGACCTCGGCCGTCCGGCGGCGTACCAGCCGCTGTCGCCGGAGGTCGCCGAGGAGAAGGTGCGGCTGCTGCAGGAGCACTACCCCTCGCAGCGGCACCGCCCCTGGTACGACCGGGAGGCCTTCCTCGGCCTCGCCCGGATCCGCGGTATCGAATGCCACGCGCGGTACGCCGAGGCGTTCGCGGTCACCAAACTCACTCTCGATCTGGGGGAATGAACCTTGCGCGTACTGCTGACGGGACACCAGGGCTACCTGGGCACCGTGATGGCCCCTGTCCTCGCGGCCGACGGGCACGAGGTCGTCGGTCTCGACTCCGGCCTGTTCGCGGACTGCGTGCTCGGGCCGACGCCCGCCGACCCGTCCGGGCACCGGGTGGACCTGCGCGACGTCACGGCCGAGCACGTGGCCGGGGTGGACGCCGTGATCCATCTGGCCGCGCTCTCCAACGACCCGCTGGGCTCGCTGGCGCCGGACCTCACGTACGACATCAACCACCACGCCTCGGTGCGGCTCGCCCGGCTGGCCAAGGACGCCGGGGTGCGGCGCTTCCTGTACGCGTCCACCTGCTCGGTCTACGGGGCCGCGGGCGGTGACGAGCTGGTCGCGGAGGACGCCCCGCTGCGCCCGGTGACGCCGTACGCGGAGTCCAAGGTGCGGGTGGAGGACGACCTGCACGCCCTCGCCGACGGCGACTTCACCCCGGTGTACATGCGCAACGCCACCGCGTTCGGCTTCTCGCCGCGGCTGCGCGCCGACATCGTGCTGAACAACCTGGTGGGCCACGCCCTCCTGTCCGGCGAGGTCCTCGTGATGTCCGACGGCACGCCCTGGCGTCCGCTGGTGCACGCCGCCGACATCGCGCGGGCCTTCTCGGCCGCGCTGACCGCGCCGCGCGAGGCGGTGCACGACCGGGCGTTCAACATCGGCAGCGAGACCAACAACGTGACGGTCGCCGAGATCGCCGCGCAGGTCGCCGAGGCGGTGTCCGGGGCGAAGGTGGTGATCACCGGGGAGACCGGTGCCGATCCGCGGTCGTACCGGGTGGACTTCTCCCGCTTCCGGGCCGCGCTGCCCGGCTTCGACTGCGAGTGGACGGTGAAGCGGGGTGCGCTCGAACTCGCCGACGCCTACCGGGAGTTCGGTCTGACCCGGGAGGACTTCGAGCGTCGCTTCACCCGGCTCGCCGTGCTGCGCGCGGCGTCCGGGACCGGTGCCGTCGACGACACCCTGCGGTGGCGCCGGTGACCGCGGCCTTCGAGGAGCGGACGGGCTCGGCAGGCGAGCGGATGCACGCGCTGGTGGAGCGGCTGTACCCGCTCTGCCGGAGCATCACCGGCGACGGGGTGCGCGCCACCCTGGACATCGTCGGCGAGTACGTTCCGCTGGAGGTCCACGAGGTGCCGACCGGGACGCAGGTGCTCGACTGGACGGTGCCGCAGGAGTGGAACATCCGGGACGCCTACATCGCGGACTCCACGGGACGCCGCGTCGTCGACTTCGCGGCGTCCAGCCTGCACGTGCTCGGCTACAGCGTGCCGGTGGCGCGGCGGATGCCGCTGGCCGAGCTGCGGGAACACCTGCACACCCTGCCGGACCACCCGACGTGGGTGCCGTACCGCACCAGCTACTACACGCCGGAGTGGGGGTTCTGCCTGGCCCAGGAGACCCTGGACGCGCTGCCGGACGGCGAGTACGAGGTGCGCGTGGACTCCACGCTCGCGGACGGCCACCTCACCTACGCCGAGCACGTGGTCCCCGGGCAGGTCTCCGACGAGGTGATCGTCTCCTGCCACGTCTGCCACCCGTCGCTGGCCAACGACAACCTGGCGGGCATCGCGGTGGCGACGTTCCTGGCCAGGGCGCTGGCCGAGGAGACCCCGTACTACACGTACCGGTTCATCTACGCGCCGGGCACCATCGGGGCGATCACCTGGCTGGCCCGCAATGCGGAGCGGATCGAGCGGGTCAGGCACGGGCTGGTGCTGGCCTGCGCCGGCGACCCGGGCCGGCTGACGTACAAGCGGAGCAGGCGCGGCGACGCGGAGATCGACCGGGTGATGTCGCATGTCCTGGCCGCCTCCGAACGCCCGCACCAGGTGAACGAGTTCACGCCGTACGGCTACGACGAGCGGCAGTACTGCTCCCCCGGGTTCGACCTCGGCGTGGGCTCGCTCAGCCGTACTCCGTACGCCGGGTACCCCGAGTACCACACCTCGGCGGACAACCCCGGCTTCGTCTCCCCCGAGGCGATGGAGGACACGCTGGCCGTCTGCCGCGAGGCGTTCTCGGTGCTCGACCGGAACCGGCGGTACGTGAATCTCAGCCCGTACGGCGAACCGCAGTTGGGGCGGCGCGGGCTGTACGACTCGCTCGGCGGCCGCAGCGACGCGCAGCAGGCCCAGATGGCCATGCTGTGGGTGCTCAGCATGGCCGACGGCGAGCGCGGTCTGCTGGACGTCGCCGAGCGGGCCGGGCTGCCGTTCGACTCGGTCGCCGGAGCGGCCGACGCGCTGGCCGCCGCCGGACTGATCAAGGCGTGAGATGACGAGCGCCGAGAGGGAGAAGACGACGACGGCCGCGGACCTGGCCGGACCCGCCCGGCCGAACGCGCGGCGGGCCATGGCCGGCCGGCTGTCCTGGGGTCTCGCCGACCAGGCGGCGTCCAGCGCGACCAACTTCGTGGTGGGCATCTACGTGGCACGCTCGCTCGGGCTGGCCGCGTTCGGCGTGTTCAGCCTGGCCTGGGTGACCTTCGGCGTGGTGCTCGGCATCTCCCGCGGCCTGGCCACCGACCCGCTCATGGTGCGCTTCAGCGGTGTGCCGGAGGCGTCCTGGCGCGGGGCGGTGGCCCGCTCGTCGGGCACCGCCCTCGGTGTCGGCGGCGTCGTCGGCGCGGTGTGCCTGGCCCTCGGACTCGGGATCGGCGGCCCGGTGGGGTCGGCGTTCGCCTGCCTCGGCGTCGTCCTGCCGGGGCTGCTGCTCCAGGACGCCTGGCGGTTCTCGTTCTTCGCCGCGGGCGCCGGCCGCAAGGCGTTCGTCAACGACCTCGTGATGGGCGCCGCGCTCGTCCCGGCCATGGTCGTGGCGGCCCGCGTGGGCAGCGTGGGCGCCTTCGTGCTCGCCTGGGGGGCGTCCGCCGCGGTGGCCGCGGCCTACGGCCACCTCCAGTCCGGCATCCGGCCCCGGCCGGCCGGGGCGCGCGCCTGGACGCGCGAGCAGCGCGACCTCGGTTACCGGTACCTCGTCGAGAACGTCGGCGTCAGCGGCGCGGGACAGCTGCGGGCGTACGGGCTCGGCGCGATCGTCGGTGTCAGCGCGGTCGGCGTGATCCGGGGCGCCGAGCTCCTGCTCGGCCCGTTCCTCGCCGTCCTGATGGGCCTGTCGCTGGTGACCGTCGCGGAGGCGGCACGGGTGCTGCGGCAGGCCCCGCACCGGCTGCGCGCGTTCTGCCTGCTGCTCGGCGGCGGGCAGGCCGCCGCCGCCCTGCTCTGGGGCGCGGCGCTGCTGCTCGTACCGGACCGGCTCGGCGAGTTCGTGCTCGGCGACGTCTGGCAGGCCGCCTCCGGGCTCATCGTGCCGGCCGTGCTCGGCGTCGCGGCCGCGAGCCTCGGCACCGGCGCGGCGGCCGGACTCCGTGCGCTCGCCGCGGCCCGGCGCAGCCTGCGCTGCCAGCTGATCGCCTCCACCCTCTATGTCGGCGGCGGGCTCGGCGGCGCGGTCGTCGCCGGCACGGTCGGCTCGGCCTGGGGCGTCGCCGCCGCGACGCTCGGCAGCTCGGCCGTGTGGTGGCTGGAGCTGCGGTCCGCCCTGCGCGAGCACCACCAGAAACCCCTTCCCGAAGTGAGGACACCATGACCGCCCCACCCCGGCTCGGCATCGGCCTGCCCGTGTACAACGGCGAGGAGTACCTCGCCGAGGCGCTCGACGCCCTGCTCGGTCAGACCTACGAGGACTTCGAGCTGGTCATCTCCGACAACGCCTCGACCGACGGCACCCAGGACATCTGCCGGACGTACGCGGCACGGGACCCGCGCATCCGGTACATCCGGCTGACCCGGAACATCGGCGCCGCGCCGAACCACAACTACGTGTTCACCCAGTGCCGCGGCGAGCTGTTCAAGTGGGCCTCGCACGACGACCTGTACGCCCGGGACCTGCTGCGGCGCTGTGTGGACGCGCTGGACGAGCGGCCGGACGTGATCCTGGCCCACGCTGACCAGGCCGTCATCGACGGCGAGGGCCGGGTGAAGGTCCCGTACGACTACACGCTCGCCACCGACTCGCCGCGCGCGCCGGAGCGCTTCCGCAGCATGCTGTTCGAACCCGGCGGAGACGACTTCTACGGGGTGATGCGGGCCGACGTGCTGCGCCGGGTGAAGCCGCACGACAGCTACCACCACGCGGACCGGACGTTCGTCTCCGAGATCGGCCTGCACGGGCCCTTCCACCAGGTGCCGGAGCTGCTGTACTTCCGCCGGGACCACCCGACCCGCGCCGAGCGGGCCAACCCCTCCAAGCGCTCCCGCTGCGTGAACCTCGACCCGCGCCGGGCCGGGCCGCTGCACCCGACGCCCCGGCTGCTCGCCGAGTACGTGTGGGGCTTCGTCGCGGCGATCCGGCGGGCGCCGCTGTCGCCCGCGGACCGGCGCGCCTGCTACGGCCACCTCGTCTCGTGGGCGGCCAGCCGGTCGCGGCCGGGCGCCGGCGAGCGGGTCGAGGACCGCGCCCCGGTCGATCCGGAGCGGCTCTCCGTCTCCCTCGACGCGATCGTGGCCGGCCGGGAAGGCAGGCGGGCGTGAGGCCCCCGACGGGGCCTCCGGTCCGCGTCGGACTGTTCGGACTGCTCGGTTCCGGCAACCTCGGCAACGACGGGTCGATGGAGGCCGTGCTCGGGTACCTGCGCCGGGACCACGGGGAAGCCGCCGTGGACGCGATGTGCGGCGGCCCGGAGGTCGTACGGCTGCGGCACCGGGTCCCCGCGACGCGGCTGCACTGGTACCGCGGGGAGTACCGGACCGCGTCGCGGGCCGGCGCGATCGCGGGGAAGGGGCTCGGGAAACTCGTCGACGCCGTCCGCACCGCCGCCTGGGTGCGCCGGCACGACGTGGTGATCGTGCCGGGCATGGGCGTCCTGGAGGCCACGCTGCCGCTGCGGCCGTGGGGCTTCCCGTACGCGCTGTTCCTGCTCTGCGTGTCCGGACGGCTGTTCGGCACCCGGGTCGCGCTGGTGGGCGTGGGCGCCGCCCCGATCGGCAACCGGGCGACCCGGGCCCTGGTGCGCGGCTCGGCCCGGCTCGCCGCGTACCGGTCCTACCGGGACGACCAGTCCCGCGACGCCCTGCGGGCGATGGGCGTGGACACCACGCGCGACGAGGTCCACCCCGACCTCGCCTTCGCCCTGCCGGCACCGCCGCCGGGCGCCCCCTCGGGGACGCCCGGCCCGGTGTGCGTCGGCGTCATGGCCTTCCACGGCGGCGACGACGACCGCGCCCGGGCCGAGGAGATCCACCGGCGCTACCTCGACGGGACGACCCGCTTCGTCCGCGCCCTGGTGGCGGACGGCAGGCCGGTCCGGCTGCTCACCGGCGACGAGGCCGACCGGGAGGTGGTCGCCGCGATCCTCGACGCGGTGGACTCCCCGCTGGTCACCGCCGCCGAGACGGCCTCGCTCGCCGACCTGATGAAGGAGATGGCGGCCGCGGACGCCGTGGTGGCGACCCGCTACCACAACCTGGTCTGCGCGCTGAGGGTCGGCGTGCCGGCGCTCGCGCTCAGCTACGCCGCGAAGAGCGACGCCCTGATGGACCGGATGGGTCTCGGCGCGTACTGCCACCCGGCCCGCGAGGTCGACGCCGACCGGCTGCTCGCCTCGTTCCGGGAGCTGGAGAAGCACGCGGCGGAGCTGCGGCTGACCCTCGCCGAGCGGCACCGGACGGTCGCGCGGCAGCTCGACGAGCAGTTCACCGCCCTCACCGCGGCCGTGTTCCCGAGAACCGGCCGTGCCCACGCCCACGCCCTGCGGGAGACCCCATGAAAGCGATCCTCGTCCCCGAGATCGACGGCGCGTACCTGTTCGAGCCGACGCCGTACGCCGACGAACGCGGCTTCTTCTGCCGCACGTTCGACGCCGACGTGATCCGCTCGGTGGGCCTCGACCCGGAGGCCTTCGTCCAGGACAGCGTGTCCCGCTCGGTCCGGGGCGTGCTGCGCGGCATGCACCTGCGCTCCGGCGCCGGCGAGGCCAAGCTGGTGCGGTGCTCGTACGGCAGGATCTTCGACGTCGTCGTGGACCTGCGGACGGACTCGCCGACCTACCGCAACCGGGCCTTCTTCGAGCTGTCCGGCGAGACGCAGTCGACGCTCTACATCCCGGCGGGGTGCGCGCACGGCTTCCAGGCGCTGACCGAGACCGCCGACACCTCGTACCGGATCGACCGCCCGCACGACCCGGCCGAGGACGTGACGATCGCCTTCGACGACCCGGAACTCGCCATCCCGTGGCCGCTGCCGCCCGTGTCGATGTCCCCGCGGGACCGGGAGGCCCCGAGCCTCGCCGAGGCCCTGAAGCACCAGCCCTGACGCCCTGGAGAGTGAAGTCCGCGTGGACACCGAAGTGACCGAAGAGACCGAAGAGTTCTCCCTGCCGCGGTCGCGGCAGGCGAACGAGCGGCTGCACGCCCTGATCCCCGGGGGCGCGCACACCTACGCCAAGGGCGACGACCAGTACCCCGAGAACCTGGCCCCGGTCATCAGCCACGGCCGGGGCGCCCATGTGTGGGACGTCGACGGCAACCGCTACATCGAGTACGGCTCCGGGCTGCGGTCGGTCAGCCTCGGCCACGCCCACCCGCGCGTGCTCGAAGCGGTACGGCGGGAGATCGACCGGGGCGGCAACTTCGTCCGGCCGTCCATCGTGGAGGTCCAGGCCGCCGAGCGCTTCCTCGCCACGGTGCCGACGGCCGACATGGTCAAGTTCGCGAAGAACGGCTCCGACGTCACGACGGCCGCGGTACGCCTCGCCCGCGCCGTCACCGGCCGCCCGCGGGTCGCCGTCTGCGGCGACCACCCGTTCTTCTCCGTCGACGACTGGTTCATCGGCACCACGCCGATGTCCGCCGGCATCCCGGCGGCGACCACCGAGCTCACCGTGTCGTTCCCCTACGGGGACCTGGCCGCCACCGAGGAGCTGCTCACCCGGTACCGGGACGAGGTCGCCTGTCTGATCCTCGAACCCGCCGGGCACACCGAACCCCCGCCCGGGTACCTCGCCGGACTGCGCGAACTGGCCGACCGGCACGGCGTCGTGCTGGTCTTCGACGAGATGATCACCGGTCTGCGGTGGTCCGAGGCCGGAGCGCAGGGCCTGTACGGCGTCGTCCCCGACCTCTCCACGTTCGGCAAGGCGCTGGGCAACGGGTTCGCCGTCTCCGCGCTCGCCGGGCGCCGCGAACTGATGGAGTGGGGCGGGCTGCGCCACTCCGGCGAGCGGGTGTTCCTGCTGTCCACCACGCACGGCGCGGAGACGCACGCGCTGGCCGCCGCGTCGGCCGTGCAGACCACCTACGTCGAGGAGGGCGTCACCGCCCGGCTGCACGCCCTCGGCGAGCGGTTGGCCGCGGGAGTCCGCGAGGCCGCCGCCGCCATGGGCGTCGGCGACCACCTGGTCGTCCGGGGCCGGGCCAGCAACCTGGTCTTCGCCACCCTCGACGAGCACGGGCAGCCCTCGCAGGAGTACCGCACGCTGTTCCTGCGCCGGCTCCTCGCGGGCGGGGTGCTCGCCCCGTCCTTCGTGGTGAGCAGCGCGCTCGACGACGCCGACATCGACCGCACGGTCGACGTGGTGGCCCAGGCGTGCGCGGTGTACCGGAAGGCGTTGGACGCCGCCGACCCCGCCCCGTGGGTGGCCGGGCGGCCGGTGAAGCCCGTCTTCCGTCGTCTGGTGTGAGCGGCTCGGCGTGACGTCACCCGACGTGGGGTGACGTCACGTCAGCGAGTCCTGTGCGGCCCGGATCCGGCCACCCGGTCGACCGCCCACGCGGTCGCCGGGATCACCGCGAGCGCGGTGAACCAGCCGCCGAGGGCGTCGGTCGGGTAGTGGGCGCCCAGGACGACCTGCGCCCAGCCCATGGCGACACCGGCGACCAGCGCCACGAGCAGCACGAGCACGGCGCCGGCCGTCCTGCCGAGGCCGGACCTGCCGGTCGCGAGCAGCGTCACGACCAGCGCGAGCGCGGTGAGGAAGGCGGTGTGCCCGCTCGGGTACGAGAGGTTCTCGTCGCCGTGGATGGTGCGGCCCACCAGGTGCTTGAGCACCCTCGTCGTCACCACGGCGAGCCCGACGCCCGCGACGGCGAGGACCGCCCCGCGAGGGCGCCGCAGCAGCAGGCAGCCCGCGACGACGGCCGCGACCAGAATCGCCGCGCCCAGCGGCTCGCCCAGGAAGTCGGTGGCCAGGGCGATGTGCCGCGCCCGCGGCCCCGTGCCCTCGACCGCGGCCAGGATCCGGGCGTCCACACCGCCGGGACGGCCGCCGCCGGCGTACAGGACTCCGAGCACGACGACGACCAGTGCGGCGACCGCCGCCACCGGCCCGAGCCATCCGCGCATCGGCCCCGGCAGCACCGCGGGCGCGGGCCGGTCGAGTTCGGCCAGGCGTTCCAAGGTGAGCCCCCCTCATGTCCGACCGTCGTCACAGGGCCGGCCTGCAGCGACCCTATACCGCCGGTGGGGACGGTTTTGGGCCGATTCCGGACGGAGCACAGGATCGGCTGACCACCGGCGTGCGGGGATAACGTTGGCCCATGCTCACCACCCCGTCACGGATCGCACTGCACCCGCTCACCCTCGCCGACCAGGACGAGTTCTGCTCGCTCGTGCGCGCCAGCGCCGAGTTGCACGGACCCTGGATGCAACTGCCCGGCACCGCGGAGGAGTTCCGGACCTGGATGCGCCGCTTCGAGGACGGCACCAACCTGGGCCTGCTGATCCGCGTCAAGGAGACCGGCGCGGCCGCCGGCATGGTCAACATCAACTCGATCATCCGGGGCCGCTACCAGGGCGCGTCCCTCGGCTATGCGTCCTTCGCCCCGTCCGCGGGGCGCGGCTACATGACCGAGGGGCTGACCGCCGTCCTGGAGTACGCGTTCACGGAGCTGCGGCTGCACCGTCTGGAGGCCAACATCCAGCCGGGGAACAAGGCCTCCCTGGCCGTGGTCCGGCGGCTGGGCTTCCGCCACGAGGGCCTCTCCCCCGCCTACCTCTACATCGACGGCGGCTGGCGCGACCACGAGCGCTGGGCCCTCACCGCCCCGGCTCCCTGGTCGCCCGATCCGTCCCTTCCCGAGGTCTGAGCGTCTAGAGGGTGTGCCGCCGGGAGGACGCGCGGGCGGCACACCGGCGCGCCTTCTCCTACGGGACCGAGCGGATGCGCCGCACCAGGACCGAACCCGCGAGGGCCAGGGCACCCGCGAGGGCGTACAGGGCGGTGTAGCCGCCGAAGTGGGTGACGACCGGGGCCGCGACCACGGGGGCGAGGACCTGCGGCAGCGCGTTGGCGATGTTGATGACGCCCAGGTCCTTGCCCCGGTCCTCCGCCGTCGGCAGCACGTCGGTGAGCAGGGCGAAGTCCACGGCCGTGTACACGCCGAAGCCGAGGCCGAGCACCAGCGAGGCGACGACGGCGCCGGTCCAGGTCTGCCAGACGGCGAGCAGCAGGGTGGCCGCGGAGATCACGAGGCCGGACCGGATCACATAGGACTTCCGCCGTCCGCTGCGGTCCGACCGGATGCCGCTGATCACCACCGTGGAGAGCAGGGTGAGGGCGTTGAGCGCCGTGAGGATGAGGACGCCGTTGTCCGCGTCGCCGTCGTAGCGCACGGCGTCGGTCAGGTAGTAGAGCAGGTACATCGTGCTGATCGAGTACGACAGGTTCATCAGGAACCGGGTGAGCCAGGCCCACCCGAAGTCGGGATGGCGGCGCGGGTCGATCCAGAAGCCGCCGAGGAACGTCCGCCACCGGAAGGCCGGCCGGGCGGCCGGGGAGAGCGGCGTGTCGCGTCGCGTCACGACGTACGGGACGGCCGCGAGCACCGTGAAGACCGCGCAGGCCAGATAGCCGCCGACCACTCCGCCCGCGACGGTGGCGAGCGCCGTGCCCACCAGGATGCCGACGACCTGGGAGACGCCGAGCCACCCGCCCACCAGACCGCGCCGCCGCGGCGGAACCTGGTCGGGGACGGCCGCGGTGAGCGCGGCGAAGGCCGCGTTGAGGGCCAGCTGGACCAGGCACCAGCCGGCGATCACGGTCGCGACGCTCTGCGCCGCGGCGAGGACGAGCAGTCCTGCCGCGCCGCCCAGCACTCCGCCGGCCACCCAGGGGATCCGCCGCCCCACGGACGCGGTCGTCCGGTCGGAGAGCGCGCCGAAGACCGGGTTGGCGATCATCGACACCGCCGCTCCGACTCCCGTCACGAGGGCGAGGGTGGACGCCTTGTGGTCGGGGGTGAGCTGCTCGGCCTGGCGGGCCAGGAGCAGTTGGAGCGGGCCGAACCAGCCGACCCAGACCCCGAGGTTGGCGAGGGAGAGCGCGCCCACCCACCGGCCGCCGGCCGGACCGGTGGGCTCGGGGGCCGGGCCGGCGGCGGTTCCCTCCGCCGCCGTCCCCTCGGTGGTCATCTGCCGCTCTTGATCAGGTCGCGGTACCAGGTGAACGACTCCTTGGGCGTTCGTACCAGCGTCTCGTAGTCGACGTGGACGAGCCCGAAGCGCTGCCGGTACCCCTCCGCCCACTCGAAGTTGTCGAGGATCGACCAGATGAAGTAGCCGCGGACGTCGGCGCCCTCGGCCATCGCCGCGTGCAGGGCGCGCACATGGCCGTCGTGGTAGGCGATCCGGCGGGCGTCGTCGACGCGTCCCGTCCCGGGGTCCGGCCCGTCGTCGTACGAGCAGCCGTTCTCGGTGACGCAGAGGGGCGGCAGCCGGTCGCCGTAGCGCTCGCGCAGGGTGCCGATGAGTTCGCGCAGTCCGTCCGGGACCACGGGCCAGCCGAAGTCGGTGAGTTCGCGTCCTTCGATCTGGCGGATGGCGAAGGGGAGGTCCGGCGGGATCTCGATGCCGCCGAAGGAGGAGCCGGCGGAGGCCGTCCCGGCGGGTGCCGCGGCGGCGGGCTGCGGAGCGCCGACGAGCATCGGGTTGTAGTAGTTGATCCCGTACCAGTCGAGGGGTTCGGAGATCACCTCGAGGTCCTCCGCGACGGGTCCGGGGAGGAGCGAGGCGAGGCCCGCCGGGTAGGTGCCGGTCAGGATCGGGTCGGCGAAGAGGCGGTTGGTGAGGGTGTCGTACAGCTCGGCGGCCGCCCGGTCGTCGTCGCTGTCTCCGGCGGTCCAGACGGGGCTGTGGGAGACGGCGATGCCGATCTCGCGGGCGCCCGCCGCGCGCAGGGCCTGCACGCCGAGGCCGTGGGCGAGGAGTTGGTGGTGGGCCGCGGGCAGGGCGTCGAAGACGAGGCGTCTGCCGGGGGCGTGCTCGCCGAGGCCGTAGCCGAGGAGGGTGACCTCGGCGGGTTCGTTGATGGTGATCCACCGGGGTACGCGGTCGGCGAGCCGCTCCGCGACCAGCGAGGCGTACGCGGCGAAGCGCTCGGCGGTGTCGCGGACGAGCCAGCCGCCGTCCTCCTCCAGGGCGAGCGGGGTGTCCCAGTGGAAGAGCGTCGGCACCGGGGCGATCCCCGAGGCGCACAGCTCGTCGACGAGCCGGTCGTAGAAGTCCAGCCCCTTGCCGTTGACGCGGCCGTGCCCTTCGGGCAGGACCCGCGACCAGGAGACCGAGAACCGGTATGCGCCGACGCCGAGTTCGGCCATCAGCGCGACGTCCTCGCGGTAGCGCCGGTAGTGGTCGGTGGCGACGTCCGCGCGTGAGCCGTCCTTGACGCGTCCCTCTTCGCCGGTGAAGGCGTCCCAGGTGGAGGGGCCGCGGCCGTCGGCCGTGAGCGAGCCCTCGATCTGGAAGGCGGAGGCCGAGACTCCCCAGAGGAATCCGGCCGGGAACTCGGGCAGGGGCGCTGTCATGAGGACTCGCTTCGATCGACGGCGTGCGGGTGCGGCGTGCGGCGTGCTCACGGCACTTTCGGGTCCCCGGGTCCACCCTGTCAATGGAAAGTGAACAATTCTCAAGTTTTCCCGACGCGGGACGGGTTCGGGCCCGTCGGCACACGCGGACGGGCCCTTCCCTCCAAGGGAAAGGCCCGTCCTCCGTACTGGTGCGGTACCGGTCAGCTCCCGCCGTGCGTCCGGCGGCGTCGCCACCACAGGAGCGCCCCGCCCGCGACGATCGCGACGGCCGCGATGCCGGCGATCAGGGCGACGGGAGCGCTGCTGCCCGTGTCGGCGAGGCCGCCGTCCGGGTCCTTCGGACCGGGCTGAGGGGTGGCCCCGGGCGACTGACCGGCGGTCGGTCCCGGATCCGACGGGGTGGGAGCCGGCGTGCCGGTACCCGTCGGGGACGGGGTCGCGGTCGGGCTCGCCGTACCGGTCGGAGTGGGCGTGGGGCTGGGCGTACCGGTCTCGGACTGCCCGGCGCTGTTGCCGCCGAACATCAGATAGCCCTGCTTGTTCGGGTCGTCGGCGATCGTGTCGACCGCGTAGCCGACCGTGCGGGGCTTGTAGCGCTGCTCGGTGCGGAACCGCACCGGGTTCATGTTGCTCTTGGGCTGCTTGGAGAAGTCGACGCCGCCCACGGTGTAGACGTAGACCTCCTCGCCGTTGGACCACTTGTACTTGAACGTGCCCTCGGTGAAGGCCTTGTAGTAGCGCTCCCAGACCTGCTTGCCGGTCCAGTCCCGGTGCGGGGCCCGCAGCGGCCAGCGGCTCACGTCGTTGCTGTTGATGATCCGGCGGTACTCGGCGGGCATGTCGGCGGCGTTCTGGCGCACCCACTCCGCGGCCACCCGGGCCGTGTAGACGCGGCGCAGGTCGGCGTAGTAGTCGCCGTTGTTGACCTTCTCCGCGACGAGCGGGGTGATGTAGCGGTCGAGCACCCGGTCGGACTGCTGCGTCTCGGCCTCGGTGAGGTCGCAGCCCTTGCCGCCGGGCGGCTGCGTGGTGGTCTGCTGCGGCACCGTGGACAGCTTCAGCGGGGTGTCGAGGATGTGGATGCCGCCGTCCTGCTCGCGCACGACCGCGGTCTCCGGCTCGATCCAGTAGCGGAAGCCGGCCCAGCAGGGGAAGCCGTCGCGCTGGGGCAGGGCGTTCATGAAGTCGCGGCCCGCCTGCGTCTCCGGGTCCATGGCCTTGAAGATGTCGTGCTTCAGCTCCAGGTCGGCCTCCAGGAGGACCCGGCCCGCGTCGGTCCTGCCGAAGCCCGCGTCGATGACGCGGTTCGGCTCGTCGGGGTTGAGGTTCACCCAGAACGTGGACGGGTCGAGGGCGAGCCAGGTGAAGAAGGCGTCGGAGATCAGGTTGCCCTTCTCCTGGCCGCCCCAGCCGGCCGCGTACTCGTCCTCGACGGACTTGGCGGAGAACGCGTAGTCCAGGCCCTTGCCGCCCTTGCCCTTGCCGATGTAGCGCAGGTCGAGAGTGGTGAAGTCGATGCCTCCGAGGCCGCGGTTCATCAGCGACCGCTCGCCGGTCCTGCCGAGCCGGTCGAGCTGCTCCTTGAGGGTCTGCGGGTTCGGCGGGGACTGGTTGACGACCTGGTTGCCGGAGCCGCGGGATCCGGTGGAGGCGCCGTTGCCCGGCGACATCGTCGTGCCGTTCGCGCGGTACGGGCCGTTCTCGGTGCCCTTGGGCGGCACGCCCTTGTGGTGGGACTGGTAGTCGTAGCTGCGGACCCGGTCGCGGCCGAGCGCGTCCTTGCCCGCGGTGTCCTTGAGCTCCTTCATGAAGTTCTTGGCGTCGCGGGTCTGGTTCTCGGCGAAGACGTAGGTGTACTTGTACGAGCGCCAGCCCTGGTTCTTGGCCCAGGCGCGGTCCGCGGGCTTCTCGCGTCCGTCGGGGTTGCCGTTGGACTTGACCTCCACGATCTCCCGGCTGCGCTTGTTGTACGCGTCGAGGCGGCGCAGGTGCTGCTTGCCGGTGTCGGGGTCCTTGAAGTAGAACTCCTTCTCGCAGATCCAGTCCGGGCCTGTCAGGCCCATCTCCCGCACGACCTTGGCCATGAAGGCCTTGCCGCGGGCGTCGTAGCCCTGGTTCGGGATGTAGACCTTCGAGAGGTAGTCGGTGAAGGACGTCCACCGCCGCTGCGCGTTGAACCGGGCGTAGATGCGCCTCGGGTCGCTGTGGTCGTACTTCTTGTAGTCGGTGCCCGCCGCGTCGAGCTCGGACCGGGTGGGGTTCAGGCCGTCGAACTGGAGCCCCGGGTTGGTGTAGTCGTACGTGTCCCACCGGTCCACCGCCCGGGAGGCGTCGCCCTGGGGCAGGCCGCCCGTGGGCACGTTCCTCACCCCGTACATCTCGTCGCAGCGCTTGCCGGGCTTCAGCTTCGGCGGCGCGGGCGCGGCCTCGGCGACGCCGGCGACGGGCTGGCCGGTGATCGTGACGGCGATGGCACAGGCGAGTGCCGGCAGGCTGATCCTGAGCGCACGCCAGCGGCGCGTTATTCGTGCTGGCTTCACAGTGTTTCCCCCGGGAGCCCCACGGGTCGATTCAGGGTTGTGCGGCGCCAGGGCCCCCGCTGCTCATGTGGGCGCCGCACAAGCGGTCCGATACTAGGGGTTTCCTTTGCCGCCGCAATGGGGTTCCGGCGGCGTGGCATGTGTCAACTCCGTGCAGATTCAGGATTCCCGCCGTCACAGGGAGGACTAGGCTTAGCTGCTGTGAGCGATGAAATCCGGGAGTACGAGGACGCCGCGGCCGACGGGGACGACGGTGCCGACGACGAGCACGCCGTCGCCGAACGCATCGACAGGGCGCATGCCGACAACCCCCGCCTGAGCGCGTGGCTGGACGAGCAGCGGGAGGGCTTCGCCGACTGGAGCCGCCACGGCGGCGGGTGGGACTTCGACGAACGCTCCCTCGACCGCGTGGAGGCCCTCGTCCGCGAGCACGTCACCTCCGCCGACGACCTGTTCGCCCGCGAGCACACCCCGCTGGTCCAGGTCGCCTGCTGGTACGTCGGCGAGGTCCACAACCGCAGCCGGGGCACCGGGTGGCGCCTGGACCCCGACCCCGCCGAGAGCCACCCCTGGTCCCGACGCCCCTATGTCATCGTGCCGTTCGACCGGCTGGACGAGTACCGGGACCCCGAGGGCATCGACTACGACGCCCGCCCGCTGCACCACCCCCTGAGCAGCTTCCTCGGTCTCCTCGGAGAGGGGGCGGCGGCCGGAACGGGCGCTCTGCGGGCCGAACTGGACGACTACGCGCCCGGAGGCGCCGACGAGGAGCGGGACCAGGGGTGATCCGTACGCCCCAGGGTCGCGATCAAGCCCTTCCCCGGAAGCGGCGCATGGCCCGGCAGGCGGTGGGGCACCCATGCCCGCGTGCACCCTACTGACGACGCGCGGCTCTTCACCTCCGTGTCCGCACGACTGACCGGCTTCGACGGAGCGGACCTGGAAGCCACCGGGATGGCCGAGGTGTACCGTGCGGTCGCCGCGGAGCAGCTCGGCCCGAAGCGGTACGCGCGACTGCTGCGCGCGCTGCCGAAGGAACCGGCCGACGCCGGTGACCCCGAGCTGCGGAAGGCGGCAGAGGCCGTCACCTACCTCTGGTACACGGGCAGTTGGCCGGGACCGCCGCCGTTCCTGGTGTCCCCGCGGGCCTACACCGAAGGACTGGTCTGGAAGGCGGCCGGCCTCAAGGCGCCCGGCACCGCACCCGGCGGATACGGGAGTTGGGCCGAGGTTCCGGACGGCCCCGCGGGCCGCTACCCGGCTACCGGGGCCGAGGGGAGCGGATCGTGAGCCGGTACGACGTGATCGTGGTCGGCGCCGGTGTCGCGGGCTCGCTCGTCGCGCACCGGCTGGGCCACCACGGGCGCCGGGTCCTGGTCCTGGAGGCGGGCGCGGCGGACCCCGGAGACGGAGCTGCCGAGACTCCGCTGACCAGGTATCTCGCCGCCTCGGGCCTGGTGCCCGGTGCGCCCCTCGGGCCCCGTCCGGAGGCCCCCGCGCCCCAGGTGAACGACATCGTCGGCACGGACGGGGTCCCTGGATACCGGGCGGCCGGGCATCTTCGGCAGGACGGGCCGCTGCCCTACGCCAGCGGATACGTCCGTGCCAACGGCGGCACCGGAAACGTCTGGACCGGGCTCGCGCCGCGCATGCTGCCGGAGGACTTCGACACGGAGGCCTTCGGGTACGGGCGCCGGTGGCCGCTCGGCTACGCGGACCTGGAGCCCCATTACCGGGCGGCCGAGGAGGAGCTGGGGGTGGCCGGCGACGCCGACGAGCAGCGCGAGCACGCCGGGCTGCCGCTCCCCGACGACTACGTGTTCCCCATGCGGCCGCTGCCGCCCGCGCGCCTGGACGGTGTCCTCGCGGCCCGGCTCGACGGGCGGCGCGTGAAGGACCCGGTGGCCGGGCACGAGGTCGAACTGCGGGTGGTCGGCACCCCCCACGCGCGCAACGGCGTCCCGGACCCCCGGTACGGCGGCGGTCGCGGGTACGTCCCGCGCGGCCGCCACGGACGGCCCGACCCGGACAGCCGCTGCGTGGGCCACGCGAGCTGCATCCCGCACTGCCCCTCGTACGCGAAGTACACCCCGCTCAAGACCCAGGGCCGCTGGAGCGCCGGTGTCACCCTGCGGGACCGGTCCGTGGTGAGCCGCGTCCTCGTCGACGCGAACGGGCGGGCCACGGGCGTGGAGTACCACGCGGCCGACGGGAGGGTCTCCGTCGCGCACGCCGACGTCGTGGTGCTCGCCGCGCACGCGGTGGAGAACGCCCGGCTGCTGCTCCTCTCCGGGCTCGCCGGCCGCAGCGGCCAGGTCGGCCGCAACCTGATGGACCATCCCGTCCTGCTGACCTGGGGTCTGCTGCCCGAGGACGCGGGACCCTACCGGGGGCCCGGCTCGGTCTCCGGCTTCGAGGGCTTCCGGACGGGCCCGGCGCGCCGGCTCCGGGCGCCCTTCCGCGTCGAGTTCGGGACCTGGGGCTGGGTCTGGTCGAAGGGCCCCGTCGACACCGACGTACGGCACTTCCTCGCCGGACGCGGCCTCTTCGGGGCCGACCTGCGGAAGGCGGTCGGCGACCGGATCCGCCGCCAGTTCACCCTCCAGTTCGAGATGGAGCAGAGCGCGGACCCGGCGAACCGGGTCACGCTCCACCCGACCGCGCGCGATCCGCTGGGCCTGCCCCGCCCCCTCGTCACCTACGACCTCGACGGGCACGTCAAGGCGGGGATGGCGGCGGCCCGGGCGGTGTCGGACCAGATCTTCGGGCTCCTCGGTGCCGAGGACCACACCGACTACGCGCCCGCGGCGGCCTGGCCCGGCCGCTTCGAGCAGGACGGCCGTACGTACGGCTACCGCGGGGCGGGCCACGCCGCCGGCACCCACGTCATGGGCGACGCGGCGGCCACGTCGGTGGTCGACGCCTGGCAGCGCTGCTGGGACCACCCCGGCCTGTACGCGGTCGGCTGCGGCAGCATGCCCTCGGTGGCCACCTCCAACCCGACGCTGACCATGGCCGCGCTCGCCCTGCGGAGCGCGGAGCGCGTCGAGGCCGACCTGGCGTCCCGCGACCGCCCGGCGGCCCTCGCCACGCCCCCGACCTCCCCCGCCTCCTCCCCTACCCCTGCCCCGGCCTCCGGCCCCGCCGAGACCGCACCGACCCGAGGAGTCCCGGAATGACCCCACCCGTGCCCCCGTTGCCCCTGCCGCCCGTGTCCGAGCCCTTCCGTCTCCCGTTCCACTACGGCGCGCTGCACCAGATCGGCCTCGACTGGCTGGTCGCACCCGGGCCGGTCCGTGAGCTGCTGGCGAAGCACCACCCGGACCTGACCGCGGCCGCGTTCGAGGACGGGCGGGCCCTGGTCTCCCTCAACTACCAGCTGTACTTCGCGCAGTACGCCTTCGGCGGCGGTGTCACGCAGGAGATCGAGTTCAGCGTCGTCGCGTTCCCGAGCGGCGCGGAGGGGCGGCTGCCGCGGCTGAGCTACGCCCAGTACGCGCAGGGCTGGGACCAGACGAAGCTGCTCGGCATCGCACGCGTCCACGTCGTCTGCGACAACCCGTTCGCGATCAGGGCGGGGCGCGAACTCTACGCCGAGCCCAAGCACCCGGGCCGGTTCGAGGTGGATCTGCCGTCGCTCAACGGCCCCGCGGGCGAGACCTGGAGCGTACGGTGCAAGGCGGCGGCCATCGGCGCCGACGACACCCTGGAGCAGGACCTGGGCCCGCTGGTCGGCCTCACGGCGGAACTCGACGGCCTCGTCCCCGAAGTCGCCAACTCCGCCCCGATCACCGGCTACGGCACCGACCTGGAGGGGCGTCTGCTCGCCGGCCCGATGAACGTCTACCAGCCGTACCGCTGGTACGACCTGGCCGCTCCCGAGCACGCGGGGCGGGCGCGGCTCGCGGTGCACGCCCCGGAGAGCGACCTCGGCCGCGACGTCCTCGATCTCGTCGGCGACGAGGCTCCGGCCACCGGTGCCTGGACGTACCAGTCGCCCCCGGTCGCCGCCCACAACCGCCCGTACTACGTGCCGGCCGCCGCCCGTCCCTGACCGGTCGGGGGCGGCCCCCGGCCGAGCCGGGTCCGCGCCGTGGGCCGCCCCCGTCAGCAGGTCTCGCGCACGTACCCGGCTTCGCCCGCGGGGCGGACGTCGGTGTCGCGCAGGACGACGGAGAGCGTCCCGCCCCAGCGTGCGCAGGCCCGCTCCATACCCCGCCGCTCGTACTCGATGACGAGCACCCGGTTGTCGAAGGCGTCGGCGTAGGGGCCGCATTCCTCGTACTGGCCGCACTCCTCGGCGACCGCGAAGTCGAAGCCGAGCTGTCTGCCCCGCTGCGCGAGGTCGGGGGCGTTCTTCTGCCCGATCGCGAGTCCGGCCGTGTGGGCGCGGGCGACGAGCAGCCGGGCGAAGGCGAGGTCGTGCTCACGCGTGAGGCGGCCCTGGGACCGTTCGTAGGAGTCGAGGTTGTCGGCCTCGACGGCCTGGTAGCCCGCGTCGGCGCAGCCGTCGATCCACTCGCCGACGATCGCGGCGAGCCGTTCGCGCTTGGCCGGGGTGGAGACGTCGAAGAGCGCCTCGTCCCAGTCCTCGTCGACGACCGGTGTCCCGTCGGCGCTCCGCAGGAGGAGGTCGGGGTGGTTCTCCTCCCACCAGTCGGTGGCGTCCGGCTGGGCCTGGAAGGCGTTGACGTAGCAGATGTTGTACAGACCCTTCGCCGGCTTCGCCGTACGGTCGCGGGAGACGGCTCCCACGCCGGGAGGTGGCGCGTAGGGTCCCCCGATCTGGTAGTCGAATCCGACGTGGGGCTCGGGCGGGACGACCGTGCGGGCGGACGAGGGCGGCGGGGAGGAGGGGGCGGAGTCGCCGTCTCCCCCGTCGCGGGACGAGGTGCATCCGGCCGCTCCGGCGGCGAGGAGACCGAGCAGGGTCAGGGCCGCCAGGCGGCGCCGGCGCACGCTGCGGAGGGGGCGGGGTTCGCGGGCGATCACGTGCGGGCTCCTGGTCGTCGATTCCTCGGGGCGGCGCGCGGCCGTCCACGGGCCTACGGTACGTGCCCTTTCCGACCGGGTCGTGGCGTTCTGCCGGATACCTCGGGAACGGTCCGGCACCGCCCGCGCGGGCATCAAAGCCTCCCGTGGACCACATATCTGAACTCAAGTCATGTCTGCGGATCGTGCGCGAGGCCTTGCGTCGCCCCCTCCGCCGTCTCTACTCTCCCGCGCAATGGTTAGGAACACTTCCTAACCGTCGGTAGACCATCGCTGCGATCCCCCACCGCTGCCTTCGCGCAGCACTCCCACCCAGAGGACGTCGGATGTCATACGCACATCAGGCACGCCCCGCACACAGAGACCGCGCCCCGCGACGGCGCCGCCCCCTGGCGGTCGCCGTGGCCGCCGCCGCGCTGACGGGCCTCACCGGCCCGGCCGGCGGCACCGCCGCCGCCGTTCCCCACGACGACCGGGCCACCACCGCCGCTGCCACCCTCGCCACGGCGGCCACCAGCGGCGCGGCGACCGCCGCCCTGCCCGACCTGACCTCCGCGAACCGGCGGGCACCCGTCGCGGGCCTCCCCGACTGGAGCCGGGCGGGATACCGGGGCGGCGCCCCGCTGCCCGGCCCCACCGAGGCCCACCCCGACGCCGCCTGCCACATCACGGCGCAGGAGCTCGCCTCGCGGTACGGCGTGCGCGCCGACGGCGGCGACGCCACGGCGGGCCTCCAGGCGGCCGTCGACGCCCTCAGGACCGGCTGCACGCCGTCGGCCGGCTACACCCGGCTCTCCTCGATCACCCTGCCGGCCGGCCGGATCCTCGTGACCCGCCAACTCGCCCTGGATGCCGACTACATGGTGCTCCGCGGGGCGGGCATGGGGCAGACCACGCTCGCGTTCCGGCCGGACGCCGACACCCGGTACGACACCCTCACCCCGGACGGCGGCGACTGGGACGAGGACGGCATGACCCACGGGGCGGGGAAGGGCGGCTGGACCTGGCCGGGCCGCGGCCTGCTCCGGGTCCAGACCCGCGAGGTCTCGCCGAAGTACACGAGCGACCACGCCTCCGCACCGGCCGGCCGCAAGGACCTCTTCGAGGGCAGCGTCAACCAGCACTGGGCGAGCGGTGTCCCGCTGCGCGAGGGGTCGGCGCTCGGCAGCACGCAGATCAGGCTCGCCGCCGGCACGGACATGTCGCGTTTCAAGGCCGGCGCCCATCTCTGGGTCGGCGCGGCCAACACGGCGAAGTTCTACCAGCAGCAGACGATCACCGATCCGTCCACGTACGTGAACCTGCATATGCGGCAGCAGATCTTCCAGATCGCCGCGGTGGACACCACGGGCAAGAACCTCACCCTCGACAAGGCCCTCGAGTACGACCTGCCGCTCAACTCGACCTCGGACGGCTCGGCCCCGATCGACGGCACCGTCTACCCGAGCCGTGTCACACCGCTCAAGGTCGTCCAGGGCGTCGGGATCGAGGATCTGAGCATCACCCAGGAACTCGACGGCATGCCCAGGCTCGGCGGCGGTACGTACGACGTCGAACCCGCCGACGCCAAGGCGAACTTCGGCAACATCGCCCCGGAGTACGCCCAGCACGGCATCGTCCTGAAGTGGGCCGCCAACGTCTGGATCCGGCGCGTCGGCACCCGGATGACCGGCTCCCACGCCGTCGTCACCGAGTCCGCCAAGAACATCCAGGTGCAGGAGTCCTCCTTCGACGGCTCCTGGAACAAGGGCAAGGGCGGCAACGGCTACTTCCGCGGCTCCCGCGTCTGGGACTCGCTGTACGCGTACAACACCAGCCGGAACCTGCGCCACTTCACCTTCCAGTGGTCCGCGTCGGACAACGTCGTCGTCGGCAACGACTTCGACAGCGACCTGAACCTGCACGGCGGCTGGGAGCGCCGCAACCTCTTCGAGAACAACAGGGCCGCGGTCCCCTTCGAGAACTCCTCGAAGAACTGCCGCGCGAACTGCGGCGAGGAGGGCGGCGGAACCCCCGACGACTCCACCTGGTGGCCGATCTGGTGGGGCGCGGGCCGCAAGGCCGTGAAGTGGTCCGGTGCCACCGGGCCGCAGAACGTCTTCTACGGCAACGACCTCAGCAAGCAGACCGCGGCCGGCGGCGCGTACCAGCCGTACTACGCCGACCGGCGGCGCCTGTACCAGCTGGGCAGCGCCGCCGCCGACGCGTCGGCGTACCAGCACCTGGCGGAGAACGGGGCGCCCGTCCCCGACTGGGCGGGCCGGGAGAACCTTGACTACAGCAGGGCCCCGCACGCCGGCGTGAACGCCACGAGGACGGACACCTCCGGTTCGCTCTTCCTGAAGTCGACGGCCCCGGGCCCCGACGGCGACACCGAGGCGCCGAGCGTCCCGGGTGCGCCGCGGAGCACCGGCACCACGGCGGACAGCGTCTCGCTCGCCTGGGACGCGTCCACCGACGACCAGGGCGTGACCGGCTACGACGTGTACCGGGGCGGCACGCTCGCGGGGACGACGACCTCCACCGCGTACACCGACACCGGCCTGACGGCCTCCACCGCGTACAGCTACACCGTCAAGGCCCGTGACGCCGCCGGGAACACCTCCGCCGCGAGCGGCACCGTCTCCGCCACCACGCGGAGCGGCGGCGGCACGCCCGCGCCGGCCCTGGTCTCGCGCGGCAGGCCGGTGACGGCCTCCTCCGTCGAGACGGCCGGCTTCGAGGCCTCGCGCGCGGTGGACGGCGACGGCGGGACCCGGTGGGCCAGCGCGGAGGGCGTGGACCCGCAGTGGCTCCGCGTCGACCTCGGGTCCGCGCACGACATCTCCCGGGTGCGGCTCGGCTGGGAGGCCGCGTACGGCAAGGCGTACCGGATCCAGACCTCGAACGACGGCACGAACTGGACCGACGTCCACTCCACCGCCACCGGCGACGGCGGTGTGGACGACCTCACGGTGACCGGCACCGGGCGGTACGTCCGGATCCTCGGGACCGCGCGCGGCACGGCGTACGGCTACTCCCTGTGGGAGTTCGAGGTGTACGGCTCCCCCGCGCCGGCCGGCGGCGGCGGTCCGGTCGTCGACGTGTCCACGGCGGGACAGCTGCAGAGCGCGCTGGCGAACGCGCAGCCGGGGCAGACCATCCGGCTGGCCGCCGGCGAGTACCGGGGCTCGTTCGTGACGCAGCGGGCGGGAACGGCCGCCGCGCCGATCACGCTCACCGGTCCGCCGAACGCCGTCCTCGTCAACGACGGCCCGTCGGGCACGGCCCCGTCCTGCCCCGTGCCGACCGCGGGCTGGGACTCCGGTTACGGGCTCTGGCTGTACGGCGCGCCGTACTGGCGGCTGACCGGCTTCACCGTGAAGGAGTCGAAGAAGGGCGTCGTCCTCGACGACTCCCCCCATGTGACGCTCGACGGACTCTCCGTCCACCACGTCGACGAGGAGGCGGTGCACTTCCGGCGCTCCTCGGCCGACGGCGTCCTCAGGAACGCGACGATCAGCCACACGGGTCTGGTCCAGGCGGGGTACGGCGAGGCCGTCTACATCGGCTCGGCGGGCTCCAACTGGGCCTGCCACGGCAACCAGGGCGGCGTGGACCGCTCGGACCGCGTCCAGGTGCTGGACAACAGGATCGGGCCGTCGGTCGCCGCCGAGCACATCGACATCAAGGAGGGCACCCACGACGGCGTGATCCGCGGGAACACCTTCGACGGGACGGGGATCAGCGGCGCCAACTCGGCCGACTCGTGGGTGGACGCCAAGGGCGTCGGCTATCTCATCGAGGACAACACCGGGACGTTCTCCTCCCCCGGCACTTTCGCGAACGGGTACGAGACCCACAACCCCGCGACGACGCCGTCGTTCCCGAACGGCTGCGGCAACGTGTGGCGCGGCAACCGCTCCGACCTCGGTGGTGTGGGCGCGTACGCCGTCAGGATCACCTCGACGTCGAAGTGCGCGGCCGACCCGAACGTCGTGCACGCCTCCAACACGGTGACGAACGCCCGCAGCGGCCTGACGAACGGCCCCGTCACGCCCTGACGGACGCGCGGACAAGGAGGAGGGGGTGCGGGCCGCGTCGCCGCGGGCCGCACCCCCTCCTTCGTGTCACAGGGCCCGGGGGCCGCCTGCTCCCACCGGGTCAGCGGGCGCCGAAGACCTGGGTCCAGTACGGGCCGCCCTGGGAGTGGATGCCGACGCCTATCTCCTTGAAGTCGCAGTTGAGGATGTTGGCGCGGTGGCCCGGGCTGTTCATCCACGACTCCATGACCTGCTCCGGGCTGCTCTGGCCCATGGCGATGTTCTCGCCGTAGGTCGACCACGGGTATCCGGCGGCCGTCACCCGCTCCCCCGGTCCGGCGCCGTCGGGGTTGGTGTGGTCGAAGAAGTCGCGGGCCGCCATGTCCTCGGAGTGGCCCTGCGCCGCCCTGGTCAGGGTCGCGTTCGCGCTCAGCGGGCCGCAGCCGGCCTTGGCGCGCTCCGCGTTGACCAGGGCGATGACCTGGTCGGCCTCCGAGCTCTGCCCGTTGTCGTTCTGCGGGCCCGCGCCCGTCCCGTTCCCGGCCTCGTCGCCCGAGCCCCCGCCGTTGCCCGAGCCGGGCCTGGTCGGCGGGGTGTCCGGGGTCGGTGCCTCGGTCCGCGGCGGGGTCGTCTTCACCGGGGCGGGCTTGCTGGTGCGCACCGGGCTGGGCGACGCGGTGGTGGGCTTCGCGCTGGGCGACGCCGAGGCGGGCGGGCGTCCGGTCGCGGACTTGGAGGCGGACGGCGAGGTGGAGGGGGTCGTCGCCGCCGCCGACGGGGTGCCGGAATGGGTGGACGGGTCCTGGTCGAGGGGCAGTTCGAGCTCCGGGGCCGTCACGCGGTTCGCCTTGAGGATCTCGTCGTCGCCGCCCCTGCCCCCGGACAGCGAGAACGCTCCGCCGGTGACCGCCATGACCACGACACCGGCCGCGATGACGGCGCGGCGCCGGCTCCGCTCCTGTGTCTGGCGACGGCGCCGGAGCGCCGCGCGCGTGCCGTGCCGGCCGGGCGCGGCGGAGGCGGGTGCGGAGCGGGGCACGTGGGGGCGGGTGTGCGCCGACTGGCCGGCCAGGACGTACGGCTCCGTCAGGTCCGCCGTGTGCTCGGGTCCGTACCCGCCGAGCGGGGCCGTGGCGGAGAGGCTCGTGTCCTCGGACGTGCCGTACGGGTCGCCGACCGCGGCCGTGTACGCGGCCGGGGCGGTGCCGGGCCCGTCGGCCGCGGCCGCGAACGCGGCGGCCCGCGTCGGCGTCTCCCGGACGGCCTCGTCCGTCCGGGCCGCCAGGACGGGCGAGGTCGCCGCGAGCAGGACCTCCGCCGGGACCAGCGCGTGCCAGCGCGGGGCGCAGTGCCCGCAGCCGATCGTGTGGTGGGCCAGGTGGTCGCGCCACGGGGCGGAGGGCCGGCCGTCCCATTCGGCGGCCTCGCGGCCCAGGAAGGGGCAGCCCGGGTTCCCGGCCAGCGCGCCGACGACCACGCGCGCGGCGTCGAGCCGGGCCCGTACGGCCTCGATCCGGGCCGGCGCCTCCTCGGCCGACCACCGCAGGGCGGCGGCCGTCTCGTACCGGGTCAGCTCGCCCGCGCACTCCAGCCACCACAGGGCCAGTTGCTCGCCGTCCTCCGGGTCGAGCCAGCGGGCCGCCTCGGTGATCTCGTACGCCTGCCCGTGGGCGGCCGGCGGGGCGGCCTCGCCGCCGTACCCGGCCGGCTGCTGGTGCCGGTGCCGCCGGATCCCGTCCACGGCGATGGCGACCAGCCAGGGCCGGAAGACCCCGGGGTCGGTGAGGGTGGGGAGCCCGTCCAGGGCGCGCAGCATCGTCTCCCGTACGACGTGCTCGACGTGCTCGGCACCGTGGCGGCCGTTCATGGCGAGTGCCACGGTGGTGTGGATCAGGGGCAGGTGGGCGGTGATCAGCTGGTCCCGCGCCCACGGGTCACCGTTCCGCGCCGCGAGGACCAGCTCCGTGTCCCGCTCGATTCCTGTGCTCTGCCGCACGCCGACCGTCCCGTTCGTTGGAGATGATTGCGCAGGGGAGAGCCTGGGGCCGGGCGCGGATAACGAAAAGGCGGCGGACGGCGAAAGTGATGTGGGTCACGTGGCAGGTGTGGCCGGCGCGGACCCGGCCGCGAAGACCGCGGCCGGGTCCGCGCCGCGGGGTTCAGTGGTGGTGGCTCCCGCCGGGACCCGGGGCGGCCGGTTCCTCCTTCGCCGCCGCCGCGCCGTGCGTTCCGTGGTCCCCGTGGCCCGGTACGGTGCCGTCCGGCTTGGCGACCAGGAAGAGGCCCGCCATGCCCATGTCGGAGTGGCTCTGGACATGGCAGTGGTACATCCAGGCACCGGCTCCGACGTGCTCGCCCGCGATGACCTGGAATCCGAACGAGTCCGCGGGTCCGGTGATCTTGTTGTCGACGACCCGGCTCACGTCCTCGGGGCCCGAGAGGAGGCCCGTGCGGTTGTCGGCCCAGCGATGACCGTGCATGTGGAACGTGTGGTAGTACTCGCCGTGCGTGATCATGACGATCTCCACCCGGTCGCCCACGGTGGCGAGGAAGTCCGGCGGATCGGCGGCCGGCCGGTTGTTGATCGTCATGTCGTTGAAGACGATGGTGAACTGCTTGTCCGGCAGGATGTCGCCCTTGCGGCGCACCACGAGTCCGCCGTAGAGGCCCTTGCGGATGCCGCCGGTCCCGTGGTCCGTGCCCACGACGTGGTCGTGGTAGTGCCAGTACCCGGCGCTGCCGGGCCGCCAGGTGCCGTCGGGGCGGCGGCCGGGGGCGTGGGTGCGCCAGGTGTACGTGCGGGTGGCGCCCGCCTCGACGTGGCTCCCGCTCATCCTCGTGCCGTCGTTGTCGATGTCGTAGTCCACGCCGTGCGCGTGGAGGCTCACCGGGACGTCCATCAGGTTCTCGAACTCGATGTGGAGGGTGTCCCCTTCGTTGAGCTCGATGAGCGGTCCGGGTACGGAGGCCTTGCCCTTCTCCAGGCCGTAGCCCATGCGTCCGTCGGCCAACTTCTCCGCGTACAGCTTGAGATGGCGTATCTGGCCGCCGGCCGGGGCAGTTCTCAGCGTGGCGGCCGTGGCGGCCGCGTCGGGTGTGGCACTGGAGGCGGAGGCGAGGGACAACGATGTCACGCCGGTCGCGGCGACCGCCCCGCCCGCGAGCAGGCGGCGGTTGAAGCTGCGTCTGTCCATGTCGAACTCTCCGGTCTTCAGAGGAGATTGACGGGGTGCGGGGCCAGCGGGGGCTCCTGGGGACGGCCCACACCGTAGCGGGACGGGCAGGGTTTATCCACACCCAGGACAAAGTTCGTCCGGTTGCGGCCATAGCCCTTGGCGAACCGCGCAAAGAGGTCTAGCTTCAACCGCTGTCGTTGTGACCTCAGAGGGATGGGTGACCCATGAAGCGCACACCACATCGCCGGTCGAGATCGAGAACAGGCTTCGCCGTGGCGGCACTCGGGGCGGGCGCCCTGACCGCCTCCCTGCTCGGCGGCAACCCCGCCGTCGCCAAGCCGGATCCGGACCCGCCGTCGGCCAAGGCGGCGACAACGTTATCGCTGCCGTCGCCACCCGGCGGCGCGAACGTCCGGGTCCTCGTCTTCCACGGGTCCGCGACGGCCGAGTCCCCGACGGTCGACGCGGGCATCGCGGCCGTCGAGAGCATCGGCCTCACCGGCCCGGCCGCCGGCCGCTTCCGTACGGTGGCCACCGACGACCCGGCCGCCTTCACCGACGCCGAGCGGCTCGGCACGTACAACGCGGTGGTCTTCCTGACCGGCGGCGGCGACGTGCTGGACCCCGAGCAGGAAGCGGGCCTGGAGGCCTACATGGAGGCGGGCGGCGGTTTCGTCGGCGTCCACGAGGCCGCCCGCACCGAGCCCTACTCCGGCTGGTTCACGGGCCTGATCGGCGCCCGGCCCACCGGCGCCCCGAGCGGCACGCAGCGCGCGGTCGTGGAGGTCGGCGACCGGCAGCACCCGGCGACGAAGTCCCTTCCGCTGGAGTGGAAGCGGCCCGACAAGTGGTTCAACTGGGACCGCAACCCGTCCGGCACCGTGCACACCGTGGCACGCGTCCGGGAGGCCTCCTACCAGCCCGCGGCCAAACCCAACGGCTGGGACCACCCGGTGTCCTGGTGCCGCGACTACGACGGCGGCCGGTCCTTCTACACCGCCATGGGCGGCACCGTCGACAGCTACGCCGAGACGGACTTCCGCGACCACCTGCGCGGCGCGATCGCCTGGACCGCGCGGATCTCCCGGGCGGACTGCAAGGCGACCATCGACGCCAACTACACCGCGGAGCGCGTCACCAAGCCCAACCAGCCCGGCCAGAACGACCAGATCGGCGAACCGCACGGCCTCGTCGCCGCTCCCGACGGCCGCATCCTGTACATCGGCCGCGGCGGCGCCGACGCGAGCGTGCCGGTCGTCACCGACTGGAACAACCCGGACATCGGCAAGGGCAACGGCGAGATCCACGTCTACGACCCGAGGACCAAGCAGGTCACCAAGGCCGGCGCGCTCACCGTCTTCGGCAACAAGGGCGGCGGCGACGAACTGGTCAAGAACGAGGAGGGGCTGCTCGGCATCGAGCTCGACCCCGGCTTCATGACCAACGGCTGGGTCTACCTGCACTACACGCCGCACTCCCGGATCGACCGCGTGGAGCACATGGGCGAACGGCGGGTCTCCCGCTTCACCCTCGATCTCGCGACGAACAGGCTCGACCCGGCGAGCGAGAAGGTGCTGCTGAGCTGGCCGGTGCAGATCCACAGCTGCTGCCACGCGGGCGGCGGGATGGCCTGGGACTCCAAGGGCAATCTGTACATCGCCACCGGAGACACCAACTCCTCCGGCTCCAGCGGAGGTTACTCGGGCAACAACCCCGCCCCGAACTTCCGGGGCGTCTCCTTCGCGGACGCGCGCCGCACCGCCGGCAACACCAACAACCTCAACGGGAAGATCCTGCGGATCCATCCCGAGCCCGACGGCACGTACACCCTCCCCGCCGGCAACCTCTTCACCGGCGAGGAGAGCGACGAGGGCGGCGGCAAGACCCGCGGCGAGATCTACGTGATGGGGGTGCGCAACCCCGCGCGCATCTCCGTCGACCGGACGACCGACATCCTCTACGCGGGCTGGGTCGGCCCCGACGCGGGCGCGCCGTCCACGACATGGGGCCCGGCCAAGTACGACACGTTCGCCGCGATCACCAAGGCCGGCAACCACGGCTGGCCGTACTGCATGGGCAACAAGCAGCCCTACCGGGACCGCGGTCTGCTCGACCCGGCCAAGCCGCTCGGCTGGTACGACTGCGACGCTCCCAAGAACGAGTCCCCGAACAACGACGGCCTGGTGAACCTGCCGCCGGTGACGGGGAACACGATCTGGTACTCGCCCCAGGGCGGCGGCGTCGACTACCCCAGGGACGCCGCGGGCGTCCCGAGCTACAAGCAGGAGGAGCAGAAGCTGCTGCTGCCGTGGCTCAAGGGCGGCGGGCAGGCGACCATGAACGGTCCGCTCTACCGCTACGACGCGGCGAGCGACTCGGCGGTCAAGTGGCCGTCGTACTGGGACGGCAAGTGGTTCGTCGGCGACTTCTACGACGGGGACCAGCCGCGGCACGCCGTGCTCACCGATCCGAAGACCGTCGGCAGGGGCGGGCTCCCGGTGCACGCAGAGTCCCTGAAGAAGATCATCCCGGTCGGGCAGGGCGGCATCCGCAACCTGATGGACTGGAAGTTCGCCCCGGACGGTTCGCTGTACGTCCTCGACTACGGGCGCGGGTTCTTCACCTCGCACACCGACTCCGCGCTGTGGCGCGTGACCTACAAGGGCGGCGGGCCCACCCCGGCCGCGGACCAGCTGGCCAGGAGGGCGGCGCAGTGATCACGAGACGCAGAGGCACGAGTCTGTGGGCGGCCCTGCTGGCCGCCGTGGCGATGGTCGTCGGCCTGACCTCGGCGGCCGCCTACGGCAGGGCGGACGACACGCGGCGCGGCGACGGCGCGGGCCGGACCGCCGCGGCGCAGGTGCTGACCTGGAAGGCGGGCGATCCGATCGACCGCTTCCTGGAGTTCCCGACCACGGCGGTGGCCGGTGCGACGACGATCGTCTTCGAGAACAGCGCGGCCACCGGCAACACGACCGGCATGCCGCACACCCTGACGTTCGACGTCTCCGACCCGGAGTACAACAACGACGTCCCGCTCAACATCCTGGCCAACCCGAGCGACGCGAACGGCGGCCGGCACACGGCCGAGGTGACGCTGACCCCGGGCCGGTACCTCTTCAAGTGCACGATCCCCGGGCACGGCCAGATGCAGGGCATCCTCACGGTCACCGAGGGCGGCGGCGAGGACACCACCGCGCCGGAGACCACCGCGAAGGTCGAGGGCGACCGCAACGCCGACGGCGCCTACGTCGGCCAGGCGACGGTCACGCTCGGCGCGACCGACGCCGGTTCGGGCGTGGACAGGGTCGAGTACGCGATCGGCGCGGACGGCCCGTGGCAGCCGTACACGGTCCCGGTCGTCGTCGACCAGGTCGGCGCGCACGCCATCCGCTACCGGGCGAGCGACAAGGCGGGCAACACGGCCGCCGAGAAGACCGCCGCGTTCTCGGTCGTCGCCCGGCCCACCGACGACACGACGGCGCCGGAGACCTCGGCGACCGTGTCGGGCGAGCGGGACGACCAGGGCCGCTACCTCGACATGGCCACGGTGACGGTCACCGCGTCCGACACGGGGTCGGGCGTCAACACCATCGAGTACGCGCTCGGCGACGGCGCCTGGCAGCCGTACACCGCTCCGGTGATGGTGCACCAGGCGGGCGAGCACACCGTCCGCTACCGGGCGAGCGACAAGGCGGGGAACACCGCCGCGGTGAAGTCGGCCGCCTTCACGGTCGTCACCCAGCCCGATCCCGACACCACCGCCCCCGAGGCCGCCGCCTCGGTCGCGGGCGTGCGCGACTCCGACGGCGCGTACCTCACCAGCGCCACGGTCACGCTGTCCGCGTTCGACGCGGACTCGGGCGTCGAGCGGATCGAGTACTCGCTCGACGGCGGCCCCTACCTGGCGTACACCACCCCGGTGATCGTCGACCGCGTCGGCCGCCACACGGTGCTGTACCGGGCGACGGACAAGGCCGGCAACACCTCCGCGGCCCTGAGTACGGCCTTCACCGTCGCCGAGGGCGGCGGCGTGCCCGCGCCCAGCTGCCCGGAGTTCGACGAGCGGCTGACGGTGATCGTCGGGACCGTCGACACCGGTGTCCCCAACCGGATGACGAACCGCCGCTGCACGGTCAACGAACTCATCGAGGACGAGAAGGACTGGTCCTCGCACGCGCTGTTCCTCAAGCACGTCGACACGGTGGTCGACCGGCTGCTCGCCGACGGCGTCATCGACACCCGCGAGCACCGGAGGATCTACCGCGCGGCCCAGCAGTCGGGCATCGGCAGGCCGGGCCAGACCGAGGGGTACCGCGACCTGTTCGACGGCTCCGCGGCGAGCTTCTCGAAGTGGCAGCACGTCGGCGGCGGAAAGTTCGGGCTGAGCGCGGACGGGGCGATGACCAGCAGCACCACGGTGCCGGGCATGGGCATGCTGTGGTTCCCGCAGCGGCAGTACGGGGACTTCTCGCTCAAGCTCCAGTGGCGCGACGACGCCCCCGGTGCCGGCAACGCCAACGGCGGGGTCTTCGTCCGCTTCCCGTACGTCCACGACAACCCCGAGGAGAGCCGTCCCGAGTGGGTCGCCATCAAGTACGGGCATGAGATCCAGGTCCTGGACCGGCCCGACGGCGACATGTACAAGACGGGCTCGCTCTACGGCTTCGACCGCGTCGGCCTCGCCGGTGCCGGTGTGACGCCGAAGGGCACCTGGAACGACTACGAGATCCGGGTGGAGGGCCAGCACTACTCGGTCTTCCGCAACGGCAGGCTGATCAACGAGTTCGACAACACCGGTGGCCAGGCCTTCCAGCCGCCGCGTGGCGACGACCCGGGCACGGACGGGCGGCGTTACGCCTCCGGTTACATCGGGCTCCAGGTCCACGGCACGACGGACGTCATCTCCTACCGCAACATCCGGGTGAAGGAGCTGTAGCCGAGCCGAGGACCGCCGAGGACCCAGGAAGGGGCCCCTCTCCCACGACGGGAGAGGGGCCCTTTCCCGGCCGGTCGCACGGGGGCGGGGCAGGTGGGCGGGTTCCGCTCCGCTCAGGTGGGCAGGTTCTGCTCCGCCCACACCACCTTGCCGGAGACGGTGCGGCACGAGCCCCACCGCCGGCACAGCATGTTGATGAGCTGGAGGCCCCGGCCGCCCTCGTCGCTGAGGTCCGCGTGCTGGATCTGGGGCAGGTCGGGGCCGGTGTCCGAGACCTCCACGACCAGGCGTTCACCGCGCAGCAGCCGGAGCCGACCGGGGCCGTTCCCGTAGCGCAGGGCGTTGCCCACGAGCTCGGAGACGACGAGTTCGCAGACGTCGGCGAGTTCCGCAAGGTCCCACGCGTCGAGCTGGTCCGTGACCAGGCCGCGGGCGACGGACGCGGCCCGCCCCTCCTGCGGCAGCTGCCACTCGCACAGCTCGGCCGGGGTGCCCGGCGCCGTCGTCGCCACGAGCAGCACGGCCTCGTCGAAGCGGCTGGCGTCGGTGGGGGCGCAGTCCGTCAGGCCGCCGCGTTCGAGCGCCTCGGGGGTGAGGCCGCGCGCCGCCGACCGCAGCCGCTCCAACTGGTCGTCGAGGTCCTCGTGCCGGGACTTGACGAGGCCGTCCGTGTACATGACCAGATGGCCGCCCGCCGGGACCTCCAGGCGGATCGGGTCGTACGGGATCACTCCCGCACCGAGCGGCGCGCCGATCGGCACGTCCACGAACGCGGCGGTGCCGTCGCCGGCGACGAGCAGCGGGGGCAGATGACCGGCGCTCGCCAGGGTGTAGGTGGAGTCGGCCGGGTCGTGGACCGCGCAGAGGAAGGTGGCGACCTGCTCGTCCTCCAGGTCACGGGTGGCGAGGTCGAGCCGGGCGAGGACCCGCTCCGGGGCCATGTCGAGGGTCATGAGGGTGCGGGCGACCGCCCGCAGGCGGCCCATGGTGGCGGCGGCGGGCAGTCCGTGGCCCATGACGTCGCCCACCATCAGGGCCGTCCGTCCGCCGGGCAGGGCCATCACGTCGTACCAGTCGCCGCCCACGCCGTGGTGGGCGGTCGAGGGCGTGTACTCGGCGTGGACGCGCAGCCCCGGCGTCACCGGGGTCGCGCGGGGCAGCAGGCTGCGCTGCAGCGACACCACGTGCTCGCGCTCGCGTCCGTACAGCCGGGCGTTGTCGATGTAGACGGCGGCCTGCGAGGCCAGCTGCTCGGCGACCGCGAGGTCCGTGTCGGAGAACGGGGGCGTTCCGGGCCCCCGGACGAAGTCGGCGCTGCCGAGCAGCAGACCGCGGGCGATCAGCGGCACCGCGAGGTAGCTGTGGACTCCGGCGGCGCGCATCTTCGCCGCGGCGCTCTCCGTCGGCGCGACCCTGGAGAAGTCGTCGTGGCGCATGTGGCTCACGAGGACCGGCCTGCCCTGCCGCAGACAGAACTGGTGGAGGAGCGTCTCGTGGGCCTCCTCGGTGCGGACGAAGGTCTCGCCGACCGGGGTGGGCTCCAGGGAGGCCAGCTCGTCGACGACGCTGAGCGCGGTGGCGCGCAGCAGCGGGACGCCCGTCCCCGTCCAGCGGGAGCCCTCCTCGCCCCGCAGGACGCTCTCCAGGATGTCGACGGCGGCGCCGTCGGCCAAGGTGGGCACGATGAACTCGGCCAGTTCCTGAGCGGTGCGCTCCAGGTCGAGGGTGGTGCCGATCCTGGAGCCCGCGGAGTTCAGCCAGGCGAGCCGGTCGCGCGTGGTGACGCGGTCGAGGGGGACGTCGGCGTCGCTCCGGCCGAGCCTCCTGCGGGCGCCGGCCGAGCGGAGGACCGAGGCGCCCTTTCCGGCCGAGGCACGGCGGACGACGCGCCGTCTCCCGTTGCCATCGTTCACTCTTTCGGCCTCCAGACAGAAACTCGTCCGCTGTTGGTGCACATCATGCACCGGCCTCCCCCTCCTGGCCGATCAGGGCGGCACGACTTCTCACTCTCTTGTGGCGCAAGACAGTGGCCGATTACCATGCACCGCATGACAAAGGAGCTGCCGACGGCCGGTGACCAGCGGCGCAGTCAGCTCCTGCGCGGCGTGCTCGACCTGTGCCTGCTCTCACTGATCGCCGAACGTCCGCGGTACGGCTACGAGTTCATCGAGGCGCTCACGGAGAGCGGACTCGAACTCGTCGGCGAGGGCAGCATCTACCCGCTGCTGGCCAGGATGGAGCGCGCCGGGCTCGTCGAGCCGTTCCGCGCCCCGTCGTCCAGCGGCGGGGCACCCCGCAAGTACTACCGGCTGTCCGGGGCCGGCCGGGCCGAGCTGGAGCACGGCCGGACCGTGTGGCGGGGGTTCACCGCCCAGGCCGACCGGATTCTCACCCGAACGACCCACGGGGGAACGACACCATGACCCACGAGCACGTCCTCGCGGTCTGCCGCAGCAACTGGGAGTACCGGGGCCTCGACGACGCGACCGTGCGCGAGATGCTCGCCGAACTCACCGCCCACCTGGAGGACGCCGAGGCGGCCGGCCGCACACCGCGGGACGTCGTCGGCCGCGACGTCACGGCATTCGCCGCGTCCTGGGCCAGGGCCCGGATGCCGCTGCACCGGCGGGCCCTGAGGATGGCGGCGATGGTTCCGTTCGTCGCGGGCGGGCTGCTGCTGGTCTCGCACCTCCTCCATGGGACGACCGTCGTGGACATCGACGCCGGGCGGCTGGCCTTCTGGGCCGCCATCGGGGTCGTCACCGTGGTCCTCGAACTGCGCCGGGGCAGCCTCGGCTTCGCCAGGGGATGGATCGTGGCGCTGGTCGTCGGGCTGCCGGTGCTGGTCCTGACCGAGAGGCTGGTCGGCGAGAGGACGCTGTTCCTGGTGCCCCTGTGGGGCAGCGCCCTGCTGACGCTGCCGGGCATCGGGTACCTCGTCGCCGAACGGCGGCGCGCCCCGGGCCGCACCGCGGCGTCCTGAACCGGCCGCGTCCTCACCCGCACGGCCCGGCAGGGATGCCCGTCCGTCCCGGAGCGTGAACGCTGGGGGCACGGACCGGGCCGAGAGGTGGGACACGGGATGAGCCAGGACGGCAGGGGCGGGGCGCGGACGGCGGGATCCGGTGGGGGTACCGCGGCGCGGCTCCTGGCCCGGATCGCCGTGCTCGCGGCGGTCGGTTCACTGGTCGTCCTGGTCCTCGCGATCGGTGACGGCGGCCTCGTGGTCCTCCTGGCAGGTCTGCTGGGCCTCGTCGCCTGCGCCGCGGGCGTGTGGTGGTTCCTGGCGCACCGCGGCGCGGTACGCCTGCTCGGGGCGCTCGTCGCGGTCGCCGCGCCCGTCGGCGTCCTGGTGCTCTTCGCACACGACGGGCTGTGGCGCACGGCTCTGCTGCTGGTCGTGTGCTGGGCCCTCGCGCTGGCCTGCGCGCGGGCCGCGCTGCGCAGGGCCCGACCCCGGCGGAAGACCCGCTCCTACCCGGCGTCCCGGCCCCGGAGCGCGTTCCTGATCATGAATCCGAAGTCGGGGGGCGGGAAGGTCGGCCGCTTCGGCCTGGTCGACCGGGCGGAGGCACTGGGCGCCCGGGTGACGGTCCTCGATCCCGACGCCCCTGCCGACGTGGCCGCGCTCGCCCGCGAGGCGGTGGCCGACGGCGCCGACCTGCTCGGCGTCGCCGGCGGCGACGGAACCCAGGCGCTGGTCGCGGCGGTCGCCGCCGAGCACGACCTGCCGTTCCTCGTCATCTCGGCCGGCACCCGCAACCACTTCGCGATGGACCTCGGCCTCGACCGCTCCGACCCGTCCCGCTGTCTCGACGCGCTCACGGACGGCGAGGAGCTCCGGATCGACCTCGGCGACGTCGGCGGGCGGCCCTTCGTCAACACCGTGTCCTTCGGCGTCTACGCCGATGTCGTGCAGCGCCCCGAGTACCGCGACGACAAGGCGGGCACGGCGCTGACCCTCATGCCGGACCTGCTGGTCGGCGAAGGGGTGCGCCGGCTCGACGCACGGATCGACGACACGGCGCTGACGTCCCAGCAGGCCCTCCTGATCAGCAACAACGCGTACACCTCGCCCGACGTCCTGAGCGGCGGCGGCCGCCGGCCCAGTCTGGACGACGGGGAGCTGGGCGTGCTGGGCATCCGGGTGGAGGGCGCGGCGGAGGCGGCGGACCTCGCGGTCCGCGGCTCCCAGTCCACCGGACTCACGGTCACGACCGCCCGCCGGGTCGAGGTCACCTCGACCGTGACGGGCGAGTCGGGCCCGGACGACACCGGCGGGGGCGACTCGGGTACGGAGGAGATCCCCGTCGCGGTCGACGGGGAGGCCCTGCGCATGACCACGCCGGTCGTCTGCACGCTCCGCCCGGGCGCCCTGCGGGTCGTGGTGCCGCGCCACCGCCCCGGCGTCGTCGCCCCCGCCCCGCGCGTGGACTGGCGGCGGCTCTTCGACCTGGCCTTCGGCCGTCCCGTGCCGAGCCCCCCGGGACAGGACGGCTGACCGCCCGGGAGAATGGCACCCCGGGCCGTTCCGCGGACGTACGTGGTCGTGGCCCGACCGAGCGGAGAGACGAAGGACCGATGACGCTGAAAGTGGGCCGGCGCGTGCGGCTGGCGGTGGAACTCGCCCTGACGGGTCAGGTCGTCCCGGCCGGGGAGACCCCGGCGGAGCCGGCCGCCGCCGTGGGCTTCCTCGCCCTCGCGGCGGGCACCGAGGGAACCGTCGAAGAGGTGGAAGACGACCGCCGGGAGAGCACGGAGGTCCGCGAGTACGCGCGCCTCAAGTCGCTCCTGGACGACTTCGGCCACCAGATGCCGCCGGGGAGCCGGGCTCAGCTGGAGGAGCAGGTCGCCGCCCTGGAACCGGCGTGGATCGCGTACCAGGAGGCGGAGATCCCGGTGCGGGTCCGGGTCCGCCTCGACAACGGCTTCGTCCTGCGCGACACGGCGGGGAACGTCTTCGTCGCGGTCTGACCCGGCGGGGTGTCTTCGCCGCCGGCCGGCTCAGCCGGTCACGGGCCCTTCGCCGGGACCGGTCGCCGGATCAGGTACGCGGCGGCGGAGGCGACGAGCACCAGCATGCAGGCGATGAAGACCAGACCCGCCCCCTCCAGGCCGAGCGGATCGGCCAGCACTCCCACACCGATCACCGGGATCGAGATGCCGGTGTACGCGACCACGAACAGCGTCGAGATCACGGCCGCCCGCCGGTCCGGCGGCGCCGCGGCGGCGACGGAGGCCAGGGCGGCGCGGAACGCCAGGCCCTGGCCCACTCCGCCGACCACGGCGGCCAGGACGACCAGCGCGAGAAGGTCCGTGTACAGCGCCGCCCCGAGAAGGACGAGACCGCCGAAGAGCACCACGCAGCCCAGGGGCAGCGAGCGCGCCACCCCGACCCGGTCGACGGCGAGCTGCCCGGCGGTGGAGGCGAAGAAGGCGAGTGCCACGATCAGACCGCTCACGGCGTGGTTGTCGACGTGCAGGTACCGGGCGAGGAACGCGGGGCTCACCGAGGTGAACACCCCGAAGAGGGCGAACCCGACGAAGGAGGCGATCGCCGCCGGTACGAACACCGCCCGCACCTGCGGCGGCAGCGCCGGCCGCTGCGGCCGCACCGCCGCCGGGCCGCGCCGGTCCCGTACGGTCTCGGGGAGCCACAGCAGGACGCCGACGGAGACCGCCACCAGGCCGAGGTGCACGGCGAACGGCAGGACCAGGGGGTCGGGGGCGTACTCCGCGAGGAGTCCGGCGAGCAGCGGCCCGCAGCCGAGCCCTCCCATGTTGGCGGCGGTGGCCACGAGCGTCGCCCGCGACCCGCCGCCGCGCGGGGCAAGCTCCATGACGTACGCGGTCGCCGCCCCGGTGAAGAGGCCGGCCGACAGACCGGAGAGGAGGCGGCCCGCGTAGAGCCAGCCCAGGGCGTCGGCGAGCAGGAAGCACACGGCGCTCGCCGCCGCGAACCCCAGGCCGCAGAGCAGGGTCGGGCGTCTGCCGACGGTGTCCGAGGCGTTGCCCGCCAGCAGGAGGACGCCGATGACGCCGAAGGCGTACACGGCGTAGACGACGGTCACCGTCAGCTCGGAGAAGCCGAACTTCTCCTGGTAGAGGGGGTAGAGCGGGGTCGGCAGCGTGGTGCCGGCCATGCACACGACGAACACGGCTCCGGCGAGCAGACACCGCAGCCAGCCACGACGGTCACCCTGCTCGCCGGCGTCACCCTGCTCATCGGGGTCACCTTGCTCGCCGGGCTTCACCTCCGAGCCGGCATCGCCCTCCATGCCCCGATCGCGTTCCCCACCACGTTCGCGTTCCACGCCCCGGTCACCTTCCATGCAGCGGACCGTATCCCCGCCGAGCGCCGACCCAGGGGCGCGAACTGCGGCAATGGCGTGGACGTCACCCGGTCGACGAGGGCGAGGGGCGGGCGGGCGGGCGAGGGGCCGTCGGAACGTCAGGGCTGGGCTCGGCCCGGGTCGTTCCCCGGCCCCTTCCCCGGTGCGCCGGCCGGTGCGCGGGGCGGCGCGTCGGACGGGACGTCAGCCGGCGCGTCGGTCCGGGAATCCGCCGACGCGTCGGTCCGGGCCCTGCTCGGCGTGGGCCCCGGTCCCTTCCCCGGTCCACGCTCGTGGCCGTGCTCGTGCCCAGGTGCGTGGCCATGCGCGGGGCCGTGCTCGTGCCCGGGCGCGGGGCCGTGCGCGGGGCCGTGCTCATGCCCGTGCCCGTGCCCCGGCCGCTTCCTCTGTCCCTTCTCCGGACCGTTCCCGCCCCCGCGGTCCGGTCCGTTCCTCTTCCCGTGCTCCCGGTCCGTTCCCTGGCCCGGGCGCGTCGCCGGCCGCGTGGCCGGGCTCGGGGGCAGGGGTGCGGATGTCTCCGCCGCCGGCGGGGTCGTGGTGCCGGCCACCGTGGCGGCGGTGGTCCCGCCGAGCGTGGGAGCGGAGGTCGCCGGGACGGGCGCCGGCTCGTCCGCGAAGGGGCTGGGCAGGTCCACGGCGGCGAGAGCCGCTCCGCCCAGCGTCACGCTGGCGACGGCGGCGACGAGGGCGGTCCTCAGGGAGCGCCGGCGAAGTCGCCGCGCGGCGCCGGGAGTCCAGTCGTCGCGACGGCGTGCCCGGCGCGTACGGGCGGGGACGTGCAGGCCCGCGTCCCGCGCGGCGCGAAAGGCGGTGAGCGCGCTCGCCTCCGTCCTGCCGACCGCTTCACCGAGTGTCGTCCCGCTCTCGGCGGCCCCGCCCGCCACGGCCCCGTCCGTCGTGGCTCCACCCGTCACGGCCCCGCCCGTCACGGCCCCGTCCGTCGTGGCCGGGGTCGGCGTCTCCCGGCCGCCGCGCAGCGCGGACCGCAGAGACCGCTCCAGACCCTCGTACCGGTGCTCCTCGGGCATCCCCTCACCTCCCTGTTCCCCTGAGTTCCCGCGCCAGCCGCTTCAGTCCCCGGTGTGCGGCGGACCGTACCGCACCGGGGCGTTTGCCCAGAACCCGGGCGGCCGTCGGGCCGTCGAGGCCGACGACGACCCGGAGCAGCACGGCTTCGGCCTGCTCCCTCGGCAGGCCCCTCACGAGGACGAGGGCCCGCTCCGTGGAGAGGGCCTCCAGGGCTTCCCCCGCCGTGTCGGCGGCGGCGGGCAGTTCGAGCACGTCCGGTTCGAGCAGGGCCGGCCGGGGACGGGACCGTGCCCGCCGGAGATGGTCGAGTGCCCGGTGCCGGGCTATGGTCGCGGTCCAGCCGCGGAAGCCCACGCCGTCGCCGCGGAACCGGCCGAGGTCGCGGGCGATCTCCAGCCAGGCGTCGGAGGCCACGTCCTCTGCGTCCTCGCCGACGATGCCCCTCAGGTAGCCGAGGAGCCCCGGAGAGACGGTCCGGTACGCGTACGCGAAGGCCTCCTCGTCGCCCTCCTGTGCCCGCGCGACGGCCGAGCCGAGCTCGGAATCGCGCGCGGCGGCGGGCGCACGCCCGGTCCCCTCGTCCACACGTTCCTCTTCACCCCGGGTACGTCCGCGAACCTCCGGTCGCGTCGGTGTACCGGAAGCCAGTCATCCTGTCAGAGCGTCAGCACGTGCCCGCCGCCAGGCCGTCCGGCGCCCGGACCGGCCGTCTGCGGCTTCGCGGCGGCCGTCTCCCGTGCACGGTGAGGAAGTAGGTCTGGAGGGATTCCTGCGGTCCGATCTCGAAGCGGTTCACGGTCCGGCCGAGCGGATTCCACACCCGGCCGTCCGGCATCCGCGACCCGACGGGGTGGGCGAAGACGGAACGGAGCAGGTGCTCCGGGGGGATGTCGACCCAGACCGCGCCCGCCTCGCGCACCAGCACCTCGCCGAGGTAGGCGCCGATGCCGATCAGGGGTCCGGCCAGGTCCTGTCGTCCGGCGCCGCCCTGCCGGAGTCCGTCGACGAGCCGGTCGACGACGCGCAGGCTCGCCGCGGTGTAGTCCAGCGGCAGCCGCGCCCTGGCGGTGGCGCGCCCGACGAACTCGGCCGCGTGCCGCCCCATGTCCGCCGCGGACAGCGTCAGGTCTTCGCGGTCCATGCGTGATCGCCCTTCCCTTTCCCTTCGAAGCGGCGTGATGCGCCGGATGATCAAGCGGAAGTCGGCCCGGAAACATCACGGAGGCCGCACGTGACGCTGGTCACACGCCGTCGCGGGGCGTCGGCCGCCGTCCACGTTCCGCGGCGTTCTCGTTCCGTCGCGCTGTCGCTCCGTTGCGTTCTCGCTCCGCCGGGGTCTCACTCCGGGGCGTTCTCGCTCCGTTGCTTTCTCGTCGCGTTGGCCGGAAGTCGCCGGGAGCGCCCCGCCGCCGGCGGCACCGCGGGGCCTCCGGCAAGGACCGGTCCCGGCTCGTCCACCGTTCGCGCGGGGGACGTTTCGTCGAGACGTGTCGTTCACGCTGGTCACGGGCCGCGGGTCGAACCGCCGGACGGAGTGCGGCGGAACGCCCGCCCGGAAGCCTCCGGGGCAGCCGCCGTTCACGGCCACCGGGGCCGATGCCGGACGGTCGGAAAGCGGCCATTCTTGGCCTCGGGCCCGCTCCGTCGACGATCTCCCCGGGGCGGCGGCTCGTTCCCGGCGGTCGTCCGGATACCGGACGGGCAGTGTCATGACCTCATCACAACTCTCGCTGGCCCGCACACCCCCGCCTCATTGCACGCCCCGAACCGAACCGTCAACCACGCACCGGCAGATGTCCGGAAGAACTCAGGCCCCATCCCCTCCCCGGCACCGCCGCTGTACCTTCCTCCTGACCCTGAGGCCGACCGGGGTCGCCCCCGCTCCCGCCCCGCCCGGGCCGCTCCGGCGGCCACAGCAGCCCAGCGCGTCGCACTTCCCCCCGTGCCCCCTCTGCCTTCCCCGGTGGTTCGCCATGCCCGCTGCACCCGCCCGGCCCCCGACCTTCCGCCCCCGGCCGCAGGATTCCGGCCGACCCTAGGGACCCCACCTGGCATCAGCGGACGAGGAAGGCGGACACGACGGTGCGATTCCAGTTACTCGGGCCCCTGAGCGTCACCGACGGGCGGGACGTCGTGATGCTCCCGCCCTCCAAACCGACGGCGCTCCTCGCCGCGCTGCTCCTCCGGCCGGGTTCGATCGTCCCCACCGACCGCCTGCGCGACATCGTCTGGGGCGAGGAGCACCCCACGACGGCCAAGACCGCCCTGCAGAGCTGCGTCCTGCGCCTGCGGCGGCTGTTCGCCAAGTACGGCATCGAGCACCAGGCCGTCCTCGCGGTGGCCGGCGGCTACCGCATCGACGCCGACGCCGACACGCTCGACCTGCTCCACTTCCGCCGACTCGTCGCACGGGCGGCCGCGTCCGGCAACGACTCCGAGCTGTACACGCTGCGCAGCGCGCTCGCCCTGTGGCAGGGGGGCCTGCTCTCCAACGTCCCCTCCGATCTGCTGCACCGGGACGAGGTGCCCCGCCTCGCGGAGGAACGGCTGCGGGTGCTGGAACGGGTCTGCGACATCGAGCTGGAGCACGGCCGATGTCGCGAAGCACTCGTTGATCTTTGGGAGGTTACGCGCGTATACCCGGCCCACGAGCGGTTCGCCGAACAGCTCGTCGAGGCTCTGTACCGGACCGGCCGGCAGACCGAGGCGCTCGCGGAGTACCGCAGGATCAAGGGCCATCTACGGGAACGGCTCGGCGTCGACCCCCGGGCCGAACTCCAGCGCCTGGAGATGGCGATCCTGCGGGGCGAGGACCTCGGCCGCGCCGAACCGACGCGACGACGGGCCGCGCCCTCGGAGCGGACCGCGATCCCCGGCGCGCCGAGGCCCCAGGACACCCCGGGGTCCCTGGCCACCCCGAGGTCCCCCGACTCCCTGGGGTCCCTGGGGTCCTCGGGCTCGCCGGCTTCTCCGGCTTCTCCGGCCTCTCCGGGCTCTCCGGGCTCCCCGGCTCCCGCGGACCGGGAGGCCGTCGCCACCTCGATCGCCTCCCCCGTCGCCTCCCCCGTCGCCACCCCGATCGCCTCCCCCCTCGCCTCCCCGCCGCCCCCACCCCTCCCCTCCGTCCCCGGCTTCACCGGCCGAGAGGCCGAAGTCGACTCCTTGGTCCATCTGTTGACGGCCGAGAGACCCGAAGGTGACGCCGAGAGAGCCCCGTTCGCCGTCCTCTCCGGAGCGCCCGGTATCGGCAAGACCGCCCTCGCGCTGCATGTCGCCCACCTGGTGGGCCGTCACTTCCCCGACGGCTGCCTCCTGCTGCCGCTGACCCGTCCGGACGGCAGCCCCCGCCCGGCGGAGGAGGCCGCCGACGAGCTCCGCCGGGCGCTGCCGGCAGGGCGCGGAACCGGGCTGAGCGGGGGCCGCTCCCTTCTCGTCCTCGACGACGTCGTCCACCCCGACCAGGTCCGCCCGCTGCTGACCGCGTACGCCTGCGGCGCGGCGATCGTCACCAGCCGGATGGGCCTCGCCGCGCTCGTCGCCACCCACGGCGGCACCGTGCACCGGCTCGGCGCCCTCGACCCGGAGCAGTCGCAGGCGCTGCTCACCGCCGTCGTCGGCCGGGAGCGGATCGCCGCCGAGCCCACGGCGGCACTCACCCTGGCGGCGGCCTGCGGCCACCATCCGCTCGCCCTCCGGATCGCCGCGGCCCGGCTGCTCACCCGGCCCCGGCTGCGCCTCGCCGACTACGCGGGCTGGCTCCGGAACGACCCCGTCGGCCGGCTCAGCCTCGCCGACGATCCCCGCATGTCGGTTCCGCAGCGGCTCGACGAGGCCCTCCAGCGGCTCCCACCGGCCCTCGCCGACGCCCATCTGCGCCTTGCCGGGTCACCCCACCACCCGCTCACCGCCTCCGGGGCGGCCGGTCTCCTCGGCCTTCCCGAGGACACGGCGGAACAGGTCATCGAGCGCCTCCTCGACGCGGGCCTCCTGGAGGAGGGGCAGCCCGGGGACTTCTGGACGCACGACCTGCTGCGGGCGCACGCCCGCCGTGCGGCCGCAGCAGGTCGTGCGCCCGGCTCGTCCGTAGGCCACGCCCCCGCACTGCTGCGCCCGCCCCGGCACGGGGAGTCGCCACAGCTCGACGGGAGCAGGCCGGCCGCCCTGAGGTGACGGCGGGCACTCCTCCCCCGTTCGCCGCACCGAGCCGGCACGACCCGACCCGAAACCCGACCTGGCCCGCCCCGCACCCCGCACCCCGCACAGCAGTCGGCCCACCACCCCGGGCTCCATCTCGCCACCCCGCAACGAGAGGTGTGACGCACGCATGACCCTTACGTCGTACGCGGAGATCGCCGGAACCCGGCCCCGAGTCCGTCGCGATGTCCTGTTCACCCAGACCCCCAACGGCGTGATCTTCCACAACGCCGACGGCGGGTTCCAGCTCACCGCCAAGTCCGGCTACCGCTTCGCCACGCTCCTCATGCCGTATCTGGACGGCAGCCGAGCGGTCGAGGAGATCTGCGCGGGGTTCGGCGACACGCAGAAGGCCATGGTGGGTGAGCTGGTGCAGGCGCTCTACGGGCGCGGCTTCGCCCGCCCCGTGCCGGCGCCGGAGGAGACGGCCGCCGAGCCCGTGCCCTCCCCGGAGGCGGCGGCCCGCTTCGCCCCGCAGATCGCGTACATCGACCACTACGCCGACGACGCCGCGGGCCGCTTCGCGCGGTTCCGGGAGACCCGGGTCGCGGTCCTCGGCGACGGTCCGGTGGCCCGCTGGTGCGTGCTCTCCCTCGTCCGGAACGGCTGCGCCGCCGTCGGCGTCGAACGCTCCCTCGCCGAGGGGACCGCCGGTGTGACGCCGGAGGAGTTCGCGGCCGTCCGCACGGAGGCCGCAGCCCTCGCCGCCGAGGGCTGTCCCGTCGAACTGCCCCTGCTGCCGGGGCGGGGCGCGGCCGACGGCGGGAAGGCCTGGTCGCCGTACGAGGGGTACGACGTGGTGGTGGCCGCCGCCGGGTCCGACGTGCCGGGTCTGGTGCTGCCGCTGCTGCGGGAGGGTGTGCCGCGGGGCCGTACGCTGCTGCCCGCCTGGACGTTCGGCGGCTCGGCCGTCGTCGGCCCCGCGACGACGGCGGACTCGGCTTCCTGCTGGTCCTGCGCCGCGCTGCGGCTCGGCGCGGCCGGCGGTTCCGCCGCCTCGGATGCCGCCGAGCTGTGGAGCGGTCTCGCCCTCGGCACCGGCACGCCGGGCGCCCTGCCGACCGGGCCGCTCGCGGCGATGCTCGGGAACCTGCTCGGGTACGAGGTGTTCCGGCTGGTCACCGGGGCCCTGCCGGCCGAGACCCGGGAGCGGGTGCTCGTCCAGTCCATGGCCAGCCTCGATGTCGCGTCGGAGCCGCTGCTCGCCCACCCGCACTGTCCGTTCTGCTCGTCCGCCGCGGGCCTGCCCGAGCCGGTCGACGTGACGTCGGCACCGGCGCGTCCCGCGTTCCTGCCGACGGTCGCGACCGCCCCCGACGACGACGCCGCCCAGGGACCGCTCGCCGAGCTGGAGCGGCGCTCGTCGCTCGTCCGGCCCTTCACGGGGGTCTTCACCGCGTACGCCGACGAGCCGCTGACGCAGACGCCCCTCAAGGTGGGCTCGGTGGTCCTCGGCCTGGGCGCGCGGGGCACCCGTACGATCACCGCCTTCGACGTGCACCACACGGCCGGTGCCCGGCTGCGGGCGCTCGACGCGGCGGCGGTGGTCTACGCCGAGCACGTGGTTCCCGCCCCGGTCTCCACGGAGCCGCTGGACGCCCTTCCGCCGGTCGCCCCCGACACCCTGACCCTCGCGTCGGGCACGGGCGGCTCGGGCGGTGCGACACGCTGGACCCCGGCCGCCTCGCTGCTCACCAAGGAGCTCGTACGGGTGCCCGTCGGCGCCGTGCGCCCCTTCGGCCCGGACAACGCCGACCGCCGCTTCGAACCGACCAGGGCGGGAGCCGGAGCCGGGTCGGACCTCCCGGAGGCGGCGGCCGCGGGACTGCTCTCGGCCCTCGCCCACGACGCCCTGCGCCGGGCCGTGACGGGCTCCGGTGACACCACCCGGATCGCGCCCGAGGTCTTCGGCACGGACCCGGAGACGACGTTCCTCCTCCGGTCGGCCGCGCTGCTCGGCCTCACGGTCGAGCTGCTCGACCTCGGCGAGCGGGACCGCTCCGGCGCCTCGGTCGTCCTGGCGAGGACGGCGACCGGTGAACCGGACCCCGGCCGCTGGGCCGTCGGCGCCGCCCTGGACCTGGCCGCGGCCGCCGTCGACGCGGTACGGGACCTCCTGGGGGAAGTCCAGCTGGCCGCGGAGGGGCGGGACACGGACCCGGGCGACCCGCTGCTGCGGGACCTGGCCGTGGCCCTCGTGCCGGTCACCGGCGACGGGTCCGCGCGGGCGCCGGGCGATCCCGTGGACTGGCCGCACGTCCTGGAACGCCTCGCCGCCACGGGTCGGGACGCCTTCGTCGTCCCCACCCACGCCACCGACCTGCCGACGGCGGGCATCCACACCGTGCGTGTCCTGCTCACCCGGGCGGCCGCCGATGCGAGCTGAGACCGTGGCACCGCCGCAGGGCCGGACCGCAGGCCCGCCGCACGCCGACACCTCCGGCCCCTCTGTCGCCTCCGGCGCCTCCGGCGCCTCCGACGGCTCGGGTTCCTCCGGCGTCCCCGGTACGGGAGCCCGCGCCGGATCGTCGTCCCGGTTCGCCGTCGCCCTGCGCGCGGCGCTCGACGAGATCGGCCCCGTTCCGGACGGGCCCGTGCCGGATCTGACGGTCGCCCCGCTCGGCGTACGGGACGCGTACCGGAACACGTACCGGGACACCCCCGACGACCAGGGGCCCCTCCGCAACTCCGCCGCCGCCCACCCGCTCCCCGTGCACCTCTACGGGCGTCAGGTCATCGTCGGCCCGTGGCCCGCGGCACCCGGGGGAACCGCCCGCACGGACCGCGCCGGCTGCGCGACCTGTCTCCGGCGCCGCTGGCAGGGAGTGCGGTCCGTGCCCCTGCGCGAGGGACTCGAACTCGGCTCGGAGACCCGGTCCGCGGGCGACTGGCCGTACGGCGTCCCCTTCGCCGCCGCCGCCGTCGCAGCCCTGATCGCGGGGCTCGCGGAGCAGCGGCCCGCGCCAGGACCGTACCCCCGTGTCCAGTTGGTCGACCTCGACAGCCTGACCGTGCGGAGCCATCCGCTCGTGCCCGACCCCGAGTGCCCCTCCTGCGGGACGCCCGAGGAGGACACCGCCGAGAACGCGGCGCTGACGCTGCGTCCGGCGCCCACGTACCGGCCGGGGGCCTTCCGGGTCCGCCGGATCGAGGACCACCGGCTGCCCGTGGACGCGTTCGCCAACCCCCACTGGGGCGCGATCGGCCCGTCCGTCGTCTGCGACGTCGCCTCCACCACCACCTCGGCCACCGTCGGCTGCTTCTCGTCCCGCTCCGGGGAGTACCTGAGCGAGACGTTCTGGGGCGGCCACGCCGACAGCTACGCGGTGAGCCAGCGCATCGGGGTGCTCGAAGGCCTCGAACGCTACGCGGGGATGCGCGCCCGGACCCGGCGGGCCCACCTCCGGGCGTCGCTCGACGCCCTCGGACCGGTGGCCGTGGACCCGCGCGAGACCGGGCTGTACGCGGCCGCGTTCCACCGCGACAACCCCCGGGTGCGGCCCTTCGCCCCGGACCGGAAGATCCCCTGGGTGTGGGGGTGGTCGCTGCGCGACGCGGCGCCGCGGGCGGTGCCGGAGATCCTGGCGTACTACCACGCGCCGGGCCTGGAGAACCGGTTCGTGCAGGAGAGCTCCAACGGGTGCGCGTCCGGCGGCAGTACGGAGGAGGCCGTCTACTTCGGCCTGATGGAGGTCGTCGAGCGGGACGCGTTCCTGCGCGCCTGGTACGCACAGGTGCCGCTGCGCGAGATCGATCCGTCGACCAGCACCCGGGCGAGCACCCGGCACATGGTCGACCGGCTGGCGATGTACGGCTACCGGGCGCGCTTCTTCGACACCCGGGCCGACCTCCCGGTCCCGGTGGTCACCGCGTGCGCCGAGCGGTTCGACGGGGGCGTGGGCCGCATGTGCTTCGGCGCGGGCGCGGGACTCGACCCCGAGTCGGCGCTGGACTCGGCCCTCTGCGAGATCGCCACCGACTCCGTCAACCTCGTCGGGCGGACCCGGCGCGACGAGGCCCGGCTGCGGGCGATGGCCGCCGACTTCGACCGGGTCACGACGCTCCACGACCACCCGCTGGTCTACGGCGTCCCGGAGATGGGGCGGCACGCCGACTTCCTGTTGCGGCAGCGGGACCGCCGGCCGCTCCTCGCGGTCGCCGACCTCGCGTGGCCGGACGCCGAGGGCGCCGCCTTCTCCACGGACCTGCGCGAGGACCTGCTGCGTGCCGTGGGCGCGGTGACGGCCGCCGGCTTCGACGTGGTCGTGGTCGACCAGACCCTGCCGGAGCAGCGCGCGCTCGGTCTGCACACCGTCAAGGTCCTGGTGCCGGGCCTCCTGCCCATCGACTTCGGCTGGTCCCGGCAGCGGGCCCGCCACATGCCCCGGATGCGCGCGGCCCTGGGCGCCGCCGGGCTCCACCCCGCGCCCCACCCCTTCCCGTAGCGGCGCCCGTCCCGCACGCCGTCCGAAAGGAGGCCTCCCCCATGGGGTACGCCCATGAGTACGCCGACGCCGTCCTGCACCGCGGCCGCGTTCCGATGGAACCCGCCGACTTCGTCCCCGACTGGCCCGACGGGCCGCGCAGGGGGAAGTTCTACCCCGGTGCGGAGGCCTACGCCCTGCCCGACGGGGACGACGTGCCCGACGCGCCCGCGTGGGCCGGGCTCCTCCCCGGGTCCGGCGGCGGGCCCACGGCCGGAGCGCCGGCCGGTCCGCCGGGGGCGCCCGGCGGATTCACGCTGCCCCTGCTGTCCGCGATGCTCAAGGACTCGTACGGGCTGACCGGCCGCCGGCTCGGGATCCAGGCCAACAGCGACCTGTCCGGGCTGCCGTTCTACACCCACGCCAACTGGTCCCGCGGTACGGCGGGCGGCGGCGGTCTCTACCCGGTCGGCGTCTACTGGGCTTCGGGTCCCTCGGGCCCGCTCACACCCGGCGTCCACTACTACGACGTCCAGCGGCACGCCGTGCAGCGGCTGCTGACGGGCGACGTGACGGCCCGGGTCCGCGCGGCGCTGGGTCCTGACGCCCCCGCCGAGGCCGTGGAGACCGACCAGTACCTGGTCCTCGGCGTGAAGTACTGGCAGACGGCCTTCAAGTACAACAGCTTCGGCTACCACGTGGTCTGCACCGATGTCGGGACCCTCGTGCAGACCTGGCGCGTCTGGGCCGCCGCCCGCGGCCTGCGGACCGCGCCCGTCCTGTGGTTCGACGAGCCCCGGCTGAACGACCTGCTCGGGACGGTCGGCGAGGAGGAGGGGGTGTTCGCCGTCGTGCCCCTGCGCTGGGACGCCGACGGTGACAGCAACGGCAACGGCAACGGCAACGGCACTGTCCCGCGTACGGCGGTGGGCACGGAAACCGGCACGGCGGTACGCGCCCGTGCCCGGGGCGCCGGGGGCCGTGGCGGGGTCGACGGCCCCGGCCCGGCGGTGCGGCACCGGGACGTCGAGCGCTCGCGCACCGTCATCGCGTTCCCCACGGTGCTCGCGATGCACACGGCGACCGTGGCCGGCGCCGCCGACCGGCCCGCGCCCGGGGCACTCGCCCCGGCGGCCGCCCGGCCCGTCCCCGCGGGCGGCACACGGGTTCCGCTGCCGGCGCCTTCCTTCCCCGATGTGCCGGTGCGCCGCGTCCTGCGGAGCCGGCGCAGCAGCTTCGGCCGCTTCGACGCGGCAGAGCCCGTAACGCCCGGCCAGCTGTCGTCCGTCCTCGCGGCCTGCGCGGCGGCCTCCCTGGGCGGGGAGGCCGATCCGGACGGCGCGCTCCGGCAGGTCCGGCTGTACGCCTTCGTCAACCACGTCCGGGACATCGCGCCGGGCGCGTACGTCTACGACCCCGCCGCGGGCGATCTCGCGCTGGTCGTCCCCGGCGCGCAGGGGGCGTTCCTCCAGGAGAACTACTTCCTGGCGAACTACAACCTGGAGCAGGCCGGCGTCGTCCTCGTGCCGACGGTGCGGACGAAGGCCGTCCTGGACGCGGTCGGAGACCGCGGTTACCGGCTCGCCGTCGGCACGGCGGGCGCCGTGGCCCAGACGTTCTACCTGGCCGCGTCCGCCCTGTCGCTCGGCGCGGGAGTGGCGCTGGGCTTCGACAACGTGTCGTTCGTCGAGCGGCTCGGCCTGGAGGGCACCGAGGAGGCGCCCCTGCTGATCATGCCGCTCGGCAACGAGCGGCCCGGACCAGCCGACTTCCGTCACGAGATCGCCTGAGGGGGAGCCGCGATGACACTGCTGACAGGCACAGGCACAGGCACCGACACCGACACCGACACCATGGTTCCGCGTCCGGTCTCGTGGGAGGTGGGCCGGCGTTTCCTGCTCCGCGCCGCCGGGCTGCCCGTGGAGACCGTGCACGGGCTGCGTTGCCCGCGGACCCGTGACTGGGCCGACGAGGTCCTGACCCGCGAGGAACGCCTCGCCGATGGCGGCGCCGCCCTGAGCGAGGAGCTCCACGCCCTGGTCGAGGCGGCCGACGCCGTCGGCGACGACGCCCGCCGGGCCCTCCTCGCCCTGCGCCGCCGGCTCTTCAACAACCGGCTGCCCGCCGACCCGGCGGCGGCCGTACGACTCGTGACCGGACTCGACGGGCCGACCGGCGCGCGGGTCTCCGCCTGGCTGGACGACCGCGTCGCGCACGGCGCGCTCCTCGGCGCGGGACCGGCCCTCCTCGCGGAGGAACTCCGCACCGCACGAGCCGAGTTGCGGGCCGCGCTCGCCCTGGAGCCGCTGCGCCGGGGCCTGCTCCTGGCCTCACCGGTCCTCGACGGCCGGCTCGACGCCTACCTGGGTGACACCGGGGCCGAGCCGGGGAAGCGGATGCGCAAGGTCGAGCGGTCGGCCCTCGCGTACCTCTACCGCACGGCGTGCAAGACCAGTCCGTTCAGCACGCTCACCCCGGTCGCCACCGGGGTCTTCGACACCGGGGCGAGCGAGGGCGCCGACCTGCGCGTCGACGGGCCCGAGGCCTGGACCGGTCACGTACGGCTCAACGTGGTCGCCCTGGGGCGGCTCGCCGAGCTGATCCTCGCCGACCCCGTGCGCCGCCAGGACCTCCCGGTCGCCCTGTCCCCGGGCTGGGGCCGCGACGAGGACCGGATCCGCTACGTGCGGCAGTGGGTGACGAGCGGCGACGACGACGCGTCCGTCACCTTCGACTCCGTCCGCGACCGGCTGTTCTACCTCCGGGGCAGCGGGACCCTGGAGCGACTGCTCGCGTTCCTCGACGGGCGTGCGGGGCTGCGCCACCGCGACCTGGTCGACTGGCTCGGGACGGAGCACGGTGCCGAACCCGCCGAGTGCGAGCGGTACGCCGACGCGCTCCTCCAGCTCGGCATGGTCCACGTCCCCAGCCTGCGCACCGATGTGCACAGCCCCGACCCGCTGCGGTCCTTCCGGCTCGCCCTGCGCGAGCCGGCCGTCCCGTGGGCCGACGCGGTGGCCGACTCCCTCGGCGGCCCGGCCGCCTGCCTCGCCGCGTACCCGGCCGCCGGTCTCGCCGAGCGGCGCGCGCTCCTGCGCACCCTTCGCGAACAACTCCTCGACGTGCAGCGGCAGCTGGGGGCGGAGGAGCCCACCCTGCCGCGCACCCTGCTCTACGAGGACGTCGACGCGGGCGCCGACCTGCCGTGCGGCACGGGACTTCTGGCGGGTGCGACGGGGCGGGCGCTGCGGGCGGTCGAGGGGGTCCTGCCGATGTTCGACCTCACGCTGCCCCACCGCATCACGCTGCACGGCTTCTTCCTGGCACGCTACGGGCGCGGCGGCCGCTGCGACGACCTGCTCGGCCTGGTGCACGACTTCCACGAGGACTTCTTCGACCAGTACGTCTCGTTCGCCGCGAAGCGCACGCCGTTCGACGGGAACGGTGAGTACGTCCCCGAGGAGAACTGGCTCGGGCAGCCCGCACTGCGCGCCCTCGACGACGCCCGCCGCCACTTCGCCGCGGGGATGCGGGAGTTGTGGGAGTCGTGGGAGCGGAGCGGCGCGGAGGACGAACTACGGCTCCCCGAAGCTCTGCTCGCCGCCGTGGCGGGTGAACTGGAGTCCCTGGTCGACGACTTCGTGCCCCAGAGCCATCACCTCCAGGTGGCCCAGCCCGGTCCGGGCGGCGAGGCGCGTCCCCGCGTGGTCCTCAATCGCTCGTACGGCGGACTCGCCTTCCCCTTCAGCCGTTTCACCCACGCCTTCGACGGGGTGACGGCGGCCGGGCCGTCCGATGGGACCGGGCTCTCGGAGCGGTTGCGCACCGAGCTGCGCGACCGCGGGCCGAGGGGGGCGGTGTTCGCCGAGCTGACCGGCGGGCCCGTCACCAGCAACCTCAATCTGCACGGCAGGCTGACGGACTACCAGATCGTGTGCCCCGGCGAGACGTCCACGGTTCCGGAGGACGCCCGACTCGCCCTGGACGACCTGTCGCTGGAGCACGACGTGCGGACCGACCGTCTCGTCCTGCGCTCGCGCCGGCTCGACCGCGAGGTCGTACCGGTCTACCTCGGGTACCTGGTGCCGGTGGCCCTGCCGGAGATCCCCCGCACCCTACTGCTGCTCTCGCCGAGCTCCATGACCCCGACCGACGTCTGGGGCGGTGTTCCCGAGGGTGCGGCCGTCGACGGCGTCACGCGCAGGCCGCGGGTAGTGCACGGCGACATCGTGCTGAGCCGTCGCGGCTGGACGGCGGACGCCGCGGTGCTGCCGGTCCGCCGCCCCGGCGCGGACCAGGCGTCGTGGTACCTGGAGTGGCGGCGCTGGCAGCGCCGGCACGGCCTGCCCGACCAGGTCTTCGCCACGGTGCTGCGCGAGGGCCGCAGGGCCCTGGGGGCCAAGCCCGTGTACGTGGACTTCGCGAGTCCGCTGTCTCTGACCTCATTCGACGCCCTGGTGGACCAGGAGCCGGGCGCCGGGGTCGCGCTGCGCGAGATGCTGCCGGCCGAGGACGCGCTGCATCTGGCATCCCCGCAGGGCCGGCACGTGGCCGAACTGGCCGTGGAGACCTTCACCTACCGCCACCGCACCGAGGACGGCCCGACATGCCGGAACTGATCTCCCCGCACCCCTCACCCGCCCCCGCGCCCCGCGTCACGCCCGGCCCCGCCCCGGCCGCCCACGGCTCCCCCGCCCAGGGGCCGGGCGCGTGGATCGCCCTGCACGTGTTCTACGCCGCCAGCCCGCGGCCGATGCTGGTGGACTGCGTGCGGCCGCTCGTCGCCCGGCTCACCGAGGAGGGGCTGCTCGCGGGGCACTTCTTCATCAACTACTGGCTGGAGGGCCCGCATGTGCGGCTGCGGCTGCGCCCCGCGAGCGCGGCGGCGGCTCCCGAGGTGAGGCGGCGGGCCGAGGAGGCGCTCACCGCGTTCCTGAAGAGCCGCCCCGCGCTGTACGAGGTCGACTCCGGCTTCCTCAAGGACTTCTACAACGCCCTGTTCGACATAGAGTTCCCCGGGGAGGACCGGGGACGGTACATGGGCGACGACGGCCGGATGAGGCTGCGGCCGAACAACACGTTCAGCGAGGAGCCGTACGCTCCCGAGTACGCCAAGTACGGAGGCCCGGCCGGTGTCGAGCTCGCCGAGTGGCACTTCCGCCACTCCAGCGAACTGGTCGTGGACGCCTTCCGCACCATGAACCTGCACCTCCGCACCGTGCTGCTCGGCACCTCCGCACAGCTGATGATGGTGATGGCGAGCTGCTTCCTGCCGGAGGAGGAGAAGCTCGCCGACTACCTCGACGGCTACTACGCGTTCTGGCACCGCGCCTTCCCCGGGACCGGTTTCATCGGGTCCAAGGAGTACGAGCGGAACTACGCAGAGATGGCGCCCGCCCTGGGCCGCCGGTTCGCCGCCGTCCGCGCCGCGATCGCGAGCGGCGAGCTGGAGCGGCTCCCCTCCTTCCTCCGGGGCTGGGCCGAGCACTGCCAGGAACTGCGTTCACGCATAGAGGAGTTGACGCTCCGGGGCGAGCTGCTCTTCCCGCCCCGGGAGGGCCCCGCCCGCGAGGACGCCGGGCAACTGCGCGCGGAACCCGTGGACTCCGTCCCGACGGCGCCGCTCCTCCATCTGCCGTCGGTCCTCCCCCGGCTCCTCTCCCCGTACATGCACATGACCAACAACCGGCTGCATGTGACGATCCGCGACGAGGCCTATCTCTCCTTCGTCCTCGGCCAGGTCCTCAGAGACCCGCACGTCGCGGCGGCGGACGCGTGACCGCCACCGCCGCGCGGGCCTATCGCCCCGCCCTCCGGCCGGGCGTACTGCTCAGCCCGCCACTGCTGCGCGGCCCCCGGACCGTGCACCTCGTCAGGCACCCCGTCACCGGAGCCGCGTTCGAGGTCGGGATCAAGGAGCACTTCCTCATGGCGCGGCTGGACGGCACACGCAACCTGGACGACCTCGCCCCCGTGTACGCGGAGCGGTTCGGCCGGCGGCTCGGCGAGGAGCACTGGAACCGGCTCCTCGGCCTCCTCGGCACCCGGGGCCTCCTCGTCGGCGCCCCCGATCCGGCCCCGCCGGCCCCCGCGCCCCCACGCCCCCACTCCTTCTGGCGCGGCACCCGTCCGATGGTCGCGGACGCCGAGGCGACCACCGCCCGACTCCACCGCACGCTGCGCCCCCTGCTGCACTCGGCCGTCCAACTCCCCCTACTGGCAGCTGTCTTCGTCCTCCTGGGCCTCCTCGCCTGGCGCTCGGGGGCGCTGCTCGACGGCACCGCCGAGCTGGTCGGGCGGCCGTTCGCGCTGATGGGCGTCGCCCTCTTCCTGTGGGCGAGCATCACGCTCCACGAGCTGGCGCACGGGATCGCCGCCCAGCACTACGGCGGGCACGTCGCCGAGATCGGCCTCCGCTGGCGGTTCCCCGCCGCCCTCCTCTACTGCACGGTCGACAACTACCTGTTCCTGCCGGGCCGGAGGGCCAAGCTGGTCATCGCCGGGGCGGGCGCCTACCTCAACATGCTGCTCCTGCTGCCCTTCGGCGTCTGGTGGTTCCTGCTCTCCGCCGACGCCCCGGAGCGCTCCCCCCTGGCCGGAGTCCTGGTGCTCGGCACCATCCAGGCGCTGAGCAACCTCGTACCGCTGCCGCCGCTCGACGGGTACCGGATGCTGGGACACGCCGTCGGAGCCGATCACCTCGCCCCCGAGACCCGGACCTACCTGGCGTTGCGTCTCCGCAGGGCCGCCGGAGCCGAGGCCCTGGCCGGCTATCCGGTACGGGCCCGGCGGATCTACACGGCGTACGCGCTCGGCTCCGCCGTCCTGGTCCTCCTCCTCGCGGCGGCCACGATCACCTTCGTCCTCCACCTGCTCGGCTGACCCGAAGGAACCACGCACCACATGAGTGAGGTACAGACCATGTCAACCACATCCGCCGCGGGCGGTTCGCCGACCGCCGCCGTCCAGGTCCAGGGAGTCTCCAAGCGGTACGGGGACCGCCAGGCCGTGGACGACGTCTCCCTGGAGATCCACCGGGGCGAGTTCTTCGGTCTCCTCGGCCCCAACGGTGCGGGCAAGTCCACCCTGATCGAGATCATGGAAGGGCTGCGCCGGGCCGACGCGGGCACGGTCGCCGTCTTCGGCGAGTCGCCCTGGCCCCGCAACACCGCGCTGCTCCCCCGGCTCGGCGTGCAGACCCAGAGCTCCGCGTTCTTCGTCCGGCAGACTGCCCACGAGCATCTGCGCACCGTCGCCGCCCTCTACGGGGCGCCCCGGAGCGCCGTGGACGCAACCCTCGACACCGTGGGCCTCACCGAGCAGCGGGGCGTCCAGGTCGAGAACCTCTCGGGCGGTCAGCGGCAGCGCCTCGCGATCGCCTCCGCCCTCGTCCACGGACCCGAGCTGATCTTCCTGGACGAGCCGACCGCCGCCCTCGACCCGCAGGCCCGCCGCGCCCTGTGGGAGGTGCTCCGGAGCCTGAAGGCGGAGGGCCGCACGATCGTGCACACCACCCACCACCTCGACGAGGCCGAGGCGCTCTGCGACCGGATCGCCATCCTGGTGGACGGCCGGATCGCCGTGACCGACTCCCCGCACAACCTGGTCGGCGCCTCGCGGGCCCCGAGCCGTCTGCTGCTTCCCCTGGGCCGGCTGGACGAGGGACGGGCCGCGGCGATCGAGGGCGTCGAACGGGTCAGCGTCGAGGGAGGCTCCCTCGTCCTGGAGACCCACGCGTCCGGTCGGGTGCTCTCCGCCGTGGACAGGCTCGTCGGACTCGACGGCGTCCAGACCCGCTCGGCCAGCCTGGAGGACGTCTACCTCGACCTGACCGCCCGCCTCGCCGGTGCCGGACGGACGGCCCACCCCCGCACCGAGACCACGGAGTCCTGACCATGAGCGCCTACGCCGCACTGACCGGGGCGGGCTACCGGGCCCAGGTCCGCGACCGGACCACCCTCTTCTTCACGTTCGCCTTCCCCCTCCTCTTCCTCGTCGTCTTCGGGCTGATCTTCCGCGGCCAGGCCGTGCCGGAGAGCGGCCTGTCCTACCTCTCGTACACCGCGTCCGGCGTGCTGTCCTGGGGAGTGGCGAACGCCGCCGTGTTCGGCATCGCGTTCACCCTCATGCAGTGGCGGACCGACGACATCCTGCGGCTGATCCGGATGTCCCCTGCCCCGCTGTCCGCGGTCATTGGCTCCCGCTACGCGATCGCGCTGGTGGTCGGCGCCGTCCAGTCGCTGCTCTTCGTCGGGGTCGCGATGCTGCCGGTGTTCGGCCTCGAACCGGCCGCTGGATGGCCGCTGTTGATCCCGGTCCTGATCCTGGGCATCACCACCTTCCTGCTGCTCGGCGTGATCATCGGGTCGTTCGCCGACACACCGGAGTCGGTCGCGGCCGTCGCCAACTTTTTGATGCTCCCCATGGCGTTCCTCTCCGGGTCCTTCTTCCCGCTCGACTCGATGCCGTCCTGGCTGCAGAACGTCTCGCTCGCCATGCCGCTGCGCTACCTCAACGACGCCGTGTCCCACGCGCTCGCCGGCCGGGGCGACTCCTCGGACGTGTGGGTGGGATGCGCCGGACTGCTCGTGTTCGCCCTGGTCTTCGGCGCGGTCGCGGTGAGGACCTTCCGCTGGACCAGGTCCTCGTGAGCGCCGTGGCGAGCACCCGGGGCGGGACCGCGCCGCCTCTGCCGCTGCCCCTGCCGCTGGACGAGGCGCGGGCGGGCCTCCGGGCCGCGCTCGCCGCGCGTCTCGGGCGGGACGTGTCCGTCGTCCCGGTCGGGGCCACAGACGCCGGCGCGCCGCTCGGCGGCCGGGGAGCCCCGGACCCATGGGCGGCCGAGCGCGCCGGCGCCCGTGTCCACCTCACGGCCTCCGCCGTGCTCGTCGGCCCGTGGGGCGGCGACGGCACCGCGCCCGCGTGCGGGCGCTGCCTCGCGCTGCGCTGGCAGCGGTTGCGCAGCCGCAGCGAGCGCGACGCGCTGGAGACCGGCGGTCCGGACGGGCCGCGCCCCGCCGGGGTGTGGCCACTGCTCACCGACCATGTGTACGACGCGGTCGCGGCCCTCCACCGGGCGGTGCTCGACGGCCCGCACGGCGTCGAGCCCGCCGCGGCCGACCCCGCCGACCGGTCGCTGCCGCAGGTGTCCCGGATCGATCTGACGACGCTCGCGGTCCGCACGTACCCGCTCCTCGCCGATCCGCTCTGTCCCGACTGCGGCCCCGACCGCGCCCCGGCCGGGCCGCGCCCGATGGCCCTCGTCGAGCGGCGGAAGCCGGACCCGGGCACGTACCGGCTGCGTGCCGCGTCCGCGTACCCCCTGCCGCGCGAGGCGCTCGCCAATCCGGTCTGCGGCGCGCTCGGCGGCGGCACGTGGATCAGCGTCACCTCGCCGACGACGGCGCCGGTCGCCGGGAGCGTGTTCGTGCGCGGATACGCCGGTCTGAACGACGTGACGTGGAGCGGCCAGGAGAACACCTTCGCCACCAGCCGCACCCTGGCCTTCCTGGAGGGGCTCGAACGGTACGCGGGAACCCACCGGCGCGGCCGGCGCACCCCCGTGCACGGCTCCTGGCACGAGCTCCGGGACGATGCCGTCGACCCGGCCGTCTGCGGCTTCTACGATCCGCGCACCTACCGCGACGATCCGCTGGTCGACCCGTTCGACCCGGACCGCGCGATCCCCTGGGAGTGGGGCTGGTCGCTCCGCGACCTGCGTCCGGTCCTGGTCCCCTCCCGGCTCGTGTACTACAGCGCGGGTCTCGCCGCCGACAACTTCGTCTTCGAGTGCTCCAACGGCTGCGCCATCGGCGGCAGCCTCGAAGAGGCGGTCCTCGGCGGACTGCTCGAACTCGTCGAGCGGGATGCCTTCCTGAACGGCTGGTACGGCGACGCCAGGCTCACCGAGATCGACCTGGCCACCGTCGGCGGCCGGACGTCCGCCGCCATGGCCGAACGCGCGGCGCTCCAGGGGTACGACGTCCACGTCCTGGACAACCGCGTCGACCTGCCGGTCCCGGTGGTCACGGCGGTGGCGGTACGCCGGGACGGCGGCCCCGGCACCCTCTCGTTCGCGGCGGCGGCCTCCCTCGACCCCCGGTCGGCGGTGGAGGGCGCCCTGTCGGAGGTGCTCACCTACATCCCGCACCTCTCCCGCCAGACGCGGGAGCGGAGGGACGAACTCGAAGCCATGGCGGAGGACTTCGGCCTCGTCCGCCATCTGAAGGACCACGCGCAGCTGTACGGGCTGCCGCGGATGGCCGTGCACGCCCGGGGCTATCTGGAGCCCCGGGCGGTACGCCCCTTCGAAGAGGTCTACCGGGACTGGGAGTCGACCGGCCGGCCGCGGACGGACGACCTCCGGGACGACGTCCGGGCCGTGACCGACATGCTCGCGGGGGCCGGCCACGACGTGATCGTCGTCGACCAGACCACCCCCGAGCAGGAGCGGATGGGGCTGTGCACGGTGAGCACCCTCGTACCGGGTCTGCTGCCGATCGACTTCGGCTGGAACCGGCAGCGTGCGCCGCTGCTGCCCCGGCTCCGGACGGCCCTGCGCCGGGGCGGTCACCGGGCGACGGACCTGACCGACGCCGAGATCCGCCGGGTCCCGCACCCGTTCCCGTAGCCGCGCGGCCGGGAAGGCTTCGCGTTCCGCCCTTCCCGTAGCCGCGGGGCCGGGAAGGCGGCGGAACGCGAGGCGCCCGGTGTCCGAGGGACGGACACCGGGCGCTCCTCCGGCCGCGGTCCGGCCGGTGGGACGGCGATCAGGCCGAGCAGGAGGTGGTGCTGGTGGTGGAGCTGCACGTCGAGGTCGAGCTGGTGCTGGTGGAACCGGCCAGGACGACCTCGCTGGCGTCCGAGTAGTCGGAGATCTCGAAGGTCTCGGCCTCGAGCTCGAGGATCTCGTCGGCGAGCGTGCTCAGGTCCTTGTTCATGGCGCCTCCTCATGACCGCGGTCCCGGACGGGACCGCCCGGGGGGTGGGTTCGTCTCCCATTCCACCGCCACCCGCTCACCGTTCGGCATGTCTCCCGCACGCACATCGCTGGCACGCGACGCCAGCGGCGCGCCCTCACCCCTCTGGAGTCCTGTGAACCAGCCCGGATCCCCCGGTCCCGCCGCGGCGGGCCGACCCGAGTCCTTCGCTCCGGTCCTCGCCTCGGCCGGTGCGGCGCTGCGTCCCGCGCTCACCCTCTACCTGGACGTCCACCGGACGCCGGAGCTGTCCGGCGAGGAGCGCCGCACGGCCGGGCTGTTCGCGGACCGGCTGGCGGACCTGGGCCTCGACGTCTCCCGGGGCGTCGGCGGCCATGGCGTGGTCGGCGTCCTGCGCAACGGCGAGGGACCACGGGTGTACCTGCGGGCCGAACTGGACGCCCTCCCCGTGGAGGAGCGGACCGGGCTGCCGTACGCGAGCGGGAACGGCGCCATGCACGCCTGCGGGCACGACCTCCACCTGGCCGCGGCGGCCGGGGCCGCGGACGTCCTGGCCCGCGGGGCCGCGCACTGGCGGGGCACGCTCGTGGTCCTCGGCCAGCCGGCCGAGGAGACGCTGACGGGTGCGCGCGCGATGCTGGAGGACGGGCTGTACGAGCGGTTCGGCCGGCCGGACGTGGTCCTCGCCCAGCACGCGGCGCCGCTGCCCGCAGGCATGGTCGCGCACGGCACCCCGCACGCCCCCATGACGGCGGCGAGCACGGCCCTCGACGTCGTCGTGCACGGGCGCGGAGGTCACGCCGGGACGCCCCACCTGGCCGTGGACCCGGTGGTGACGGCCGCCGCCGTGATCACCCGCCTGCAGACGATCGTCTCCCGCGAGAGCGCCCCCGCCGACCAGCTCACGCTCACCGTCGGCACCCTGCGGGCGGGCACGGCCGTGAACGTGGTGCCGGACACGGCGGAGTTGGGCATCGGCCTGCGGGCGCTCACGGACGCCTCCCTGGACCGGGCGCTCGCGGCGGTGGAGCGCATCGTCCGGGCCGAGTGCGCCGCCTCCGCCTGCCCGCGCGAGCCGGGGATCACGGTCGTCTCCCGTGCCCCGGCCCTGTGGGGCGATCCGGCCGCGACCCGGGCGGTCCGCGCCGCCCACACCGGGCTCTACGGCTCCGCCCGGGTCGCCGACTGGCCTCCTTCGCTGGCCTCGGAGGACTTCCCGCTGTACGGCGGCGCGGGCGCCGCGCTGCACGGCGAGAAGGACGTCCCCCTCGTCTACTGGATGACCGGCACCGCGAGCCCCCGCCAGTGGGCGGCCTCGGCGGGCCGGCTCCCGCCGAACCACTCCCCTCTCTTCGCGCCCGACGTGCGGACGGCCCTGCCGCCGGCCGTGACCGCGCTCGTGGCGGCGGCTCTCGGCACCCTGGCGGGGCCGGAGGTCCCGGACCGGGCGGCTACGGGGTGACCGGACCGCGCTCGTGCGGGATCTTCTCCCCCGCCTCGACCGCGACGGGCAGCCGGTTCTCCGCGGGCGGCAGCGGGCAGGTCGCGAAGTCGGTGTACGCGCAGGGGAGGTTGGTGGCGCGGTTGAAGTCGAGCACGACCTCGCCCTCGGGGCCGGGCGCGTCGATCCGCAGGCTGCGGTTGGCCGCGTACGTGGTGACGCCCGAGGTCTCGTCGGTGAAGAGGACCGAGAAGCCGCCGGGGGTGTATCCGTTGAAGGCGGTCAGGCTCAGGTCCCGGCCGTCGAGCCGGAAGGTGATCGCGCCCGGTGCGTCGTAGACGTGCTGCAGCCCCTCGACGGAGGCGCCGACGGTGGTCGGCCGCGGCGCGGCGAAGGGGACGTACCGGCCGGTGACGACCCAGCGCGGATCGGGCGCGTACGCGGGTGTCCCGGCGAAGCCGACCCGCAGCGGGTGGCCGGGGCGCCTCGGCCGGACGATGTGGTGGCCGCCGCGCTTGGCCACCTCGATCACGGTGTCCCCCCAGACGGCGTCGACGCCGCCGCGCTCCGGGATGACGCCGAAGTCGTACCGTCCGCGGACGACCGCGCCGTCGACGACGAGTTCGGTCCCCTCGTCGAGTTCGACGGTGACGCTCTCGGGTCCTGTCGACCAGAGGCCGGGGGCGTCGGTGACGCGCTGCGGCTCGTCGGTGAGCCAGTGCAGGCCGGTGATGGCGAGGAAGCCGTGCTCGGCGGCGAGCCGGTCGTCCTTGTCGCGGTGCCACTCCTCCCACGCGGTGGTGAAGGCCTTCACCTCGGATGCGGCGTCGGCGCCGGCGTCGGTCCCGGTGGCCGGAACCGGAACGGTCGCGGGAACGGAGACATTGCGGGTGGTCATGGGTCCTCCTGATGTCGTCTGCGCGTCGTGTGCGGGGCTTGCACCGGGAGGCCGCTCGCACCCGCCCGTGCCGGCGGGGCCCGAAGGGGCTGCCGGAGGGTGGCGCTCAGGGGTGCGACGGGGGCTCGGTGGTCGCGCGGGCGACGGCCGGCTGCCGGGACGAGGGCCTCGGGGTCAGCCGGAACAGGACGTGGTCGTGACGCGCACGTAGTCCACGTGTCGGCGCGTCACGAGCAGGGTCATACGGCCAGCAAAGCACAACTGCCGTGCTCGGTACCAGTGATCCCGGCTTCCGGATCACTGGTACCGAGCACGGCACGCGCCGGCAGGGCCGGCCTCGCGGGGGCCCAGAAGGCGGCAGGAGGGCTCCCGGAGGCGGTGGGGGCGCTACCGGCCCTGGAGGGCCTTCACGTTGTCGCCGAACGTCCAGCCCTTCGACCCGTCCCAGTTCGCCGACCAGGTCATCAGGCCCTTGAGCGCCCCGTTGTAGTGGTTCCAGGCCTGCGCCACGAGCGACGGCGCCATGTGGCCGCCGCCCGCGCCCGGCTGGGCGGGGAGGCCGGGGACCTGCTTGTCGTACGGCACCCGGATGGTGGTGCCCTGGATCACCAGGCCGCGGTTCAGGCAGTCGGTCTGCGCGACGAACCCGGCGACCGTGCCCGCCGCGTACGAGTCGCCCGAGCATCCGTACATGCTGCCGTTGTAGTACTGCATGTTGAGCCACCACAGGCGCCCGTTGTCGGCGTACTTCTTGACGATCGGCAGGTACGCGCCCCAGATCGAGCCGTAGGCGACGCTGCCGCCGGTGACGTACGCCGTCTCCGGTGCCATCGTCAGCCCGAACCCGGCGGGCATGCGGGCGAGGACGCCGTCGATGATGTACACCAGGTTGGCCTGGGACGCGGACAGCGTGCCGATGCTGCCGCTGCCGACGAGACCGGTCTCGATGTCGATGTCGATCCCGTCGAAGTTGTACGTCTTCAGGATGGGCACGATGGTGGCGATGAACCGGTCCGCGACGGCACGGGAGTTGAGGTCGATCCCGGCGGCGGCTCCGCCGATGGACATCAGGAGCGTCGCCCCCGTCGCCTTGGCGTTGCACATCTGCGCCGGGGTGGAGACGCGGACGGTGCTGTCCATGCCGTCCTGCCACAGCACCGTTCCGTCCGAACGGATCACGGGGAAGGCGGCGTTGATGACGTTGTAGCCGTGAGCGGCGAAGCGCGGGTCGTCGATGGGTGCCCAGCCGAAGGGCGGATGGACGCCGTTGGCCGCGCCGTCCCAGTTCTCCCAGTAGCCCTGGAGCACCTTGCCCGTGGGCTTCTGCTTGAGGGCACAGGTGTCGGCGGCCGCGGCGGACGGGGCCGCCGGGGCGGTGGGCGGGGCGGCCGAGGCGACGGGAGCCGCGAGGGTGGCGGCGGCGAGCAGGGTGGCGAGACCCGCTCCGACGAGACGAGCGATCCGGGGCGCTGGCATGCGTGCTCCTGGGGACGTGGGGGGATGGTCCTAGGGGTGGCGCGCGCTCCAGCAGACCGTAGGTTGGTCCAGACCATTCGTCAACCACCCTCGCGGACAAGGGTGTTGCCGGTTCCCTTCAGTCCGTCATGCCGTGTGCAGCGTGAGGCCGTAGCGGCTGAGGATCTCGTTCACGGGCTGGAACCAGGTCTCTCCGCCGGACGAGCAGTTGCCCCAGCCGCCGGACGTGACGCCCTGGGCCTGGTCGCCGCTGATGAACGCGCCGCCGGAGTCACCGCCCTCCGCGCACACACTGGTCTTCGTCATCTGCTGCACCGCGCCCTGGCTGTAGTTCACGGTCTCGTTCTTGGCCAGGACACTGCCGCAGTGCCACTTGGTCGTGGAACCGGAGCGGCAGATCGACGCGCCGATCGGCGCCTCGGCCGAGCCCTTGACGAGCCGGTCCGGTATCACGCCCCAGCCGAGCACGACCGGCACCGTCCACCAGCCGCTGTGGACGCTCACGTACGCGTAGTCGTTCCCGGGGAACGAAGAGCCCTGGAAGGTTCCCATCGCGGAACCGTCCCAGCCCCGCACGGCCGCCCCGGCCCCGCCGCAGTGCCCGGCGGTGACGAAGCCGCCGTGCACGGAGAAGCCGATGGAACAGCGGACGTTGCCGGTGTAGTACGGGTCGCCGCCGACGGTTCCGGCGGCGTACGTACGGGGTGCGGTCGCCGTCTCGGCGACGGTGACGGGTCCGGTCTCGCGGGCCCGCTCGACGAAGGCCCGCACGGCGGGGGCGTTCCGGTCGGCGCGGACGACGGTGACGACGACGCTGTTGGAGCGGGGGTCGACGTGCCAGCCGGCGACACCGCTCGGAGCGGGGCGGGCGTCGAGCCGCGCCTTGGCCCGGTCGAGCGCGCCGGCACTGTGCCGGACGAGCCGGGTGTCGGCGCCGAGCGCCTCGACCTCGGCCACCTCGTCGCGGTCGGTGAGGGCGACCACGAGCCGCCCGGTGTCCGCGTCGAACCAGGAGCCGCCGTACGCTCCTCCGGCGGCCTTCCTGGCCTCGGACTCGACGCGGGTCGCGGCGCGTTCGGCCGCCAGCCGCTCCTCGGCCTGCCGCGCGGTGAGCCCGAGGTCCTGGCGCATCGCGTCGAGGAGTCCCGCCGACGCGGTGGGCGCGGCGGCGGTGGGGACGGCACTGGCGGGCATCGCCTGGGCGGCGCCGAGTCCGACGGTGAGCAGCAGGGCCGCGGCGGCGGCGCGCAGGGCGGACGTACGTTTCACAGGAGCCTCCTGGTGGGGGGAGCACGTACTGAGAGCGCTCTCAAGCGAGCGCGTACGTCACCGTAGCGACAGTCGACTTGTCAGGTCCAGACCACGAACGCACATTCGGCCGGAAGGCGACGGGGGCCGCACGCCCGCAGGGCCCGGTCCGTCGCGCGACGGACCGGGCCCTGCGGTGCCCGTGGGACCGGCCGGTTCAGACCCGGTCGGCCGCGATCAGGACGTACTGGAAGGAGCCGTCCCTGTAGGAGTTGATGAACGCCTCCTCGATGCCGGTGACCAGGGACGACGTGGCACGCAGCTCCCAGTAGGGCAGGGTGTCCGGCGTCAGGTCGATGACGGCCTGCGGGACCAGGCGGTTGTCGGCCATCGCGCGCAGGTACTCGCGGCGGGAGTGGATGTTGCACTCGAAGTGCGCGTTGATCTGGGAGACCCACTTCGAGGGCTGGCCGTACCGCGGGTTCCAGCAGCCGGTGATGGTCACGTAGCGGCCGCCGACCTTGAGGAAGCGGGAGTGCTCGGCGAAGAGGTCGTCGAGGTCGACGTACATGCTCGACTCGTTGTTCCACGAGGCGGCGATGCTGCCCTTCTCGAACGGGGTGTCCAGCATGTTGCAGACCTGGGCGTGGACGTGGTCGTCGATGCCCAGCTCCCTCGCACGCCTGTTGCCGAAGTCGGCCTGCGTGGAGGAGAGGGTGACGCCCTCGACCTTGCAGCCGAAGCGCTGGTGGGCCATCACGCTCGAACCGCCGCGGCCGCAGCCGGCGTCCACGAGCGTGTCGTCACGCCCGATGGCTCCGAGGTTGTCCAGGAGCACCTCGGCCTGCGCGGACTCCAGCCGGTGCAGTTCGGTGATCAGCTTCTTCTCGTACTCGCTGTCCGCGCTGCTCCCGAGGGCGGCGTGGTCGACGGCGCCGATGCCGTAGTGGTGGTGGTAGAGCCCGTCGACGTCGCCCAGACGCAGGTTCACCGGCCTGGCCTCGTCGTTCCAGTAGCGGGCGATGTCACCCTGGTACGGCGTCGCGGGGGACGGGACGAACGCGGAGGTGCCGGTGACGGTGGTGTACTCGGTGCTGGTCACAGATAAGTCCATTTCTTACCAGAAATCGGGCAGGCTGTAGCGATAGGTGTTGGTCTGGTGCCAGTAGTGGTTGCCGTCGACCCACACGGCCACGCCGCGCAGGAAGCGCTGGACGGTCGGGACGGGGCAGGCCTCGGCGAGGGCGGCGGCCTCGGCCTCGAAGTCGCGCATGAGGTCGTTGTGGACCTCGACGGCCTTCAGATAGCCCTCGCGGTCGGACACGCCTTCGCGGTGGGCGATCACCACGGGCAGGTTCAGGTGCGTGCCGGGGCTGTCCAGTTCCTTCATGTACGAGTACAGGTCGTTCACGAGGGTGGTCGCGTTCCCGGCGAGCGCGAGGACGCGCTGCATGGCCGGCTGGGCGTGCAGGTCCGCCGGGAGTTCGTAGCCGCCGACGGTGTCGGTGATGGTGGGGCAGGGGCGGAAGTTGTTGAACTGGCGCATCGCCAGGTACTCCCACACCTCCGGCATGTGGTCCGTCTCGGCCCAGGCGGCCTCGGCGAGGTAGCCCATGTGCAGCCGGGCCATGTCGTGCCGGAACCGGTCGGCCTGGGAGGGGGTCGACTGGGCGACGAAGTACTCCATGGCGGAGCGGTAGGCGCGTCGCGGGGCGTCCGCGTGCAGCGACTCCGCCCAGAGCGGCTGGTACTCCGTCGTGGTGTGGAGCGGGTCGAGGGCGGTGTGCGCGAGGAGGAGCCGTCCGCCGAGGCCGATGGGCGAGCCGCCGTGGTCCTCGCAGTAGCAGTCGTCGACGGCGTTCTCGGCGACCATCAGGCGCGTGGCGATCATCAGGTGCTCGACGGTCGGGGCGTCGGGGTGGCAGGCGACCATGTAGCGCCCGACGGAGAATCCGTCGAACTCGCCCTCCCAGTCCTCGGGGTAGAGCTGCACCTCGTCGAGCGCCCAGGCCTTGATCCTGCGGCTGACCTCGTCGACCCGTACGGGGTCGGGTTCGGGTACGGGGTGGAAGTAGAGGCCCGGGATCGGCCGGCCCACCACGGGTGCCTCGGGCTCCGGGGTTTCCGGCGGCTCGGGGGCGGTTGCCCGCCGGCTCAGGGACAGGGCCGCCGTGCCGAGGCCGGTGGGCCCGGGCAGGACGAACCCCGCCCCGGGAAGCGGCGGCGCGGTCACGGCGGCGGGAGGCACGAGGGCGGCCACGGCGGCGGGAGCGACGACGGCCGCGCCGGCGGCCACGGGTACGGCGCCGATCGCCGGCACCGTACCGATCGCGGGCGCGGGCACGGCGCCGATGAGGGCGGCCGGAGCGGTCACCGGCGCGGTGCCGGGCGCGGGCGTCGAGGCGGTCACCGGCGCGGTGCCGTCACCGGTCGCGGCGGCGGCCGTGGCCGTGAGCGCGGCCGCGCCGGCCGTCTCGGTGGGAGCGGCCGCCCGTCCGAGGACGTGGAGCCCGAAGTGGGCGGCGGCGGTGGGCAGGCTCGACTGCAGAGGGGAAGGCCCGGGTTCGGGCATCCGTGGCTCCTTGGTGAGGGTGGTGGGCTGCTGTCCGTGGTCCCGGGCACGGTCGGCCGGCCCGGGACGCTCCGGACCGTCGCGGCCTTCGTGGCGGCCGCGGGACAGCTCCGATAGGCCGTCTCTTTCGGATCTTGCCGGTCAAACCCGTGTCGTCCGGCGCCTGGGGCCTCCCCAGGCCCGCCAGGGCCGAGGGGACGCATCGCAAGGCGGAGAGGTACCCGCGTACTGGACGTACTCGGGTGCCTCGACAACGCGGCGAGGTGCGGTGCCGGGCGGCACGGGTCAGGCAAGATCCGGAAGAGACGGCCTAGTGCCTGCGGGCGATCTCCACGTTCTCCAGCACGCCCAGCGCGTTCGGCACGAGGATGGCGGCGGAGTAGTACGTGGTGACGAGGTACGACATGATCGCCTGCTCGCTGATGCCCATGAAGCGCACCGACAGGCCGGGCTCGTACTCCTCCGGGAGTCCGGTCTGGCGGAGGCCGATGACGCCCTGGTTGTCCTCGCCGAGGCGCATGGCCAGGATGGAGCTGGTGTTCTCCTTGGTGATCGGGATCTTGTTGCAGGGCAGCAGCGGGACTCCGCGCCAGCTGAGGACCTGCTGGCCGTCGAGGTCGACGGTGCCCGGGTTGAGGCCGCGGGCGTTCCACTCGCGGCCGATCGCGGCGATCGTCCGGGGGTGGGCGAGGAAGAGTTTGGTGCCGCGGCGGCGGCAGAGGAGCTCGTCGAGGTCGTCCGGGGTGGGCGGGCCGGAGTGGGTCTGGATCCGCTGCTTGAAGTCGGCGTTGTGGAGGAGGCCGAACTCCCGGTTGTTGATCAGCTCGTGCTCCTGGCGCTCGCGCAGCGCCTCGATGGTGAGCCTGAGCTGCTCCTCCGTCTGGTTCATCGGCCCGTTGTAGAGGTCGGCGACCCGGGTGTGGACCCGCAGGACGGTCTGGGCGACGGAGAGTTCGTACTCGCGCGGGTTGAGCTCGTAGTCGACGAAGGCGCCCGGCAGCGCGAACTCGCCGGTGTGGCCGGCCGACATCGCGATCTCGGCCTCGCCGTGCTTGTTCTGGCGCTGCAGCGGGAGCGAGCTGAACGCCTCGATGTGGGCCTGGAGGGCCGGCGACGAGGCGAGCACCGCGGCGAACTCGGCGCGGGAGAGGGTGAGCAGCGTGCCGGAGGTCTCCGCGGTGGCGGTGTAGTCCCAGCGGGCGTCGGCGTCCAGGAGGGCGTTCTCGCCGAAGCGGTCGCCGTCGGCGAGGACGGCGACGGCCACCTCGTCGTCGTACTTGCCGAGGGAGGTCTGGTTGATGCGCCCGTGGGCGACGAGGTGGATCTCCTCAGCCGGGGTGCCGCGCGTGACCAGGACCTCGCCCGCGCCGAAGTCGCGCTGGACGCAGCGGCCGGCCAGTGCGTTCAGCACCTCCTCGTCGTCGAAGCCGCGCAGCAGGGCGAGTTCGCCGAGTTCGCGGGGGATCACCCGGACGTGCGCCCCGTCCTGGACGAAGTCGATGCGCCCGTCCCCGACGGTGTAGCTCAGCCGGCGGTTGACCCGGTAGGCGCCGCCCTTGGTCTCGACCCAGGGGAGCATCCGCAGCAGCCAGCGGGAGCTGATCTCCTGCATCTGCGGGGCGGACTTGGTCGTGGTGGCGAGGTTCCGGGCGGCGGCGGTGCTGAGGCTGGACTGCTTCGGCGCGTCCTGCTGGGTGTCCTGCTGTGCTTCCGGGCTCGTGTCGACGGTCATGGGGCGGGCTCTCCTTCGCAGGGGGGTGGTGACCGGCGCGCACGGGTGCCCCGGTCAGTGAAAGAGGAGGAGTTCAAGAGGCGGTGAGGGCGGGGCGGGTGGTGCGGGTGGTGGAGGCGGCGGCGAGAAAGGCAGGGAAATGCGATCAAAGGGGAGAAAGAGGGATGAAGATCTGGGAATCCGTCCAGATCTCGGGGAACAGTAACGGCCGCCGGACCCCGTACACCCCGTAGACCCAAAGGCATTACCTCGAAGCGGCGATCTTGCCCCGCCAGAGGTTTAACCCGATGATCTGCGGCATTCGGGCCACGTGGCCGAGAGCTCACGGATCGAACCGTCACGGCCCACGCAAAGAGGTGTGTACGCGGACAAATGGATCCTTATCCGGCTAGATTCGGCTTCCAGTCATCTCTCGTCGCTTCCAGGGGTGGGCACCGGGTGCCCCCGAGGTAGGTCATGTCGCACGCTGATTCCGGAACAGACGCCCCCGCCGCCGGGTCCCCGCCGGCGGCCAAACTGACGCTCGTCACCCTGACCGCGATGGTCGTCGGCTCCATGGTCGGCGCCGGTGTCTTCTCGCTGCCCCGCCGGTTCGCGCAGGAGACGGGTGTCGCGGGCGCGCTCATCGCCTGGGCGATCGCCGGATTCGGCATGCTGATGCTCGCGTTCGTCTTCCAGGCGCTCGCGGTGCGCCGCCCGGACCTGGACGCGGGTGTCTACGCGTACGCGAAGGCCGGTTTCGGCGAGTACCTGGGCTTCTTCTCGGCGTTCGGCTACTGGGCGAGCGCCTGCGTCGGCAACGTGACGTACTGGGTGCTCATCATGTCGACGATCGGCGCGATCTGGCCGGCGCTCGGCGACGGCGACACCGCCCTCGCGATCATCCTGTCCTCGGCCGGGCTGTGGGCGTTCTTCCTGCTCATCCGGCGCGGGGTGAAGGAGGCCGCCGCGATCAACCGGATCGTGACGGTGGCCAAGGTCGTGCCCATCATCGTCTTCGTCATCCTGGCGCTGTTCTGTTTCGACGCGTCCGTCTTCGCGGACAACTGGGGCGGCGCCGACTACGCCGGCTCGCTGTTCAACCAGGTCCGCGGCACCATGCTCGCGACCGTCTTCGTCTTCCTCGGGGTCGAGGGCGCCAGCGTGTACTCCCGGCACGCCAAGCGCCGCGAGGACGTGGGCCGGGCGACGATCCTGGGCTTCCTCAGCGTCTTCGCCGTCTTCGCCTCGGTGACCATCGTGTCGTACGGCATCCTGCCGATGAGCGAGATCGCCGAGCTGCGCCAGCCCTCGATGGCCGGGGTCCTGGAGGCGGCCGTCGGCACCTGGGGCCAGGTCTTCGTCAGCGTCGGCCTCATCGTCTCCGTCCTCGGCGCCTATCTCGCCTGGACCCTGATGGCGGCCGAGGTGCTGTTCGTGGCGGCCAAGGACGAGGACATGCCGCGCTTCCTGGGGCGCTCCAGCGGCGACGACGTTCCCGTGCCCGCACTGCTCATGACCACGGCCCTCAGTCAGGTCGTCCTCGTCGTCACGGCGTTCTCCGACGACGCCTTCAACTTCGCGCTCGACCTGACCAGCGCGCTCAGCCTGATCCCGTTCCTGCTCGCCGCCGCGTTCGCGGTGAAGATCGCGGTGCGGCCCGAGCGGGAGAAGGTGGCGGGCCGGAGCACCCGGGGCGAGCTGGTCGTGGCCGTGCTCGCCACGGTGTACACGGCGTTCCTGCTGTTCGCGGCCGGGCTCAAGTTCGTCCTCGTCTCCTTCATCATCTACGCGCCGGCGACCTTCCTGTTCGTCAAGGCCCGGCGCGAGCAGGGCAGACAGCTCTTCTCGCCGCGGGAGCTGGTCATCCTCGCCGTCTCGATCGCCGGCTTCGTCATGGGCGTCGTGGCCCTCGCGGCCGGCTGGATCAGCCTCTGAGCCCGCCGCGGCCCGCTCCGGTCCGTCCGTCCCGTCGTCACCCCGCTCCCGAAAGGCCCCGCATGACCAGCAACGACGCTTCCGCCAGGCCCGCGCTCGGCGTCCACTCCGAGGTCGGACGGCTCCGCAAGGTCCTTGTCTGCTCCCCGGGGCTCGCCCACCGCCGGCTGACCCCGACCAACTCGGACGACCTGCTGTTCGACGACGTGATGTGGGTGGAGAACGCGCAGCGCGACCACGCCGACTTCGTCAACAAACTGACCCAGCGGGGCGTCGAGGTCGTGGAGCTGCACCACCTGCTCACCGAGACGATGGCGATCCCCGAGGCGCGGGCCTGGCTCCTCGACCGGAAGATCATCGCCAATGAGGTCGGTCTGGGCCTGATCGACGACACCCGCGCCTTCCTGGAGTCCGTGTCGCCCCGCGATCTGGCCGAGTACCTGATCGGCGGCCTGTCGACGGCCGATCTGCCCGACGCGTTCCGTTCCGGCTACCTCTCCCTGGCCCGTGAGGCCACCGGGGTGCGCGAGTACCTGATGCCGCCGCTGCCGAACACGCTCTACACCCGTGACACCACCTGCTGGCTGTACGGCGGCGTGACCCTCAACCCGCTGTACTGGCCGGCGCGGCACGGCGAGACCCTGCTCATGAAGGCGGTCTACACCTTCCACCCCGACTACCGGGACGCCACCGTCTGGTGGGGCGACCCCGAGCGGGACTGGGGCCAGGCCACCTTCGAGGGCGGCGACATCATGCCCGTCGGCAACGGCGTGGTGCTCATGGGCATGAGCGAGCGCACCTCCCGGCAGGCCATCACCCAGGTCGCCGCCTCGCTGTTCGAGAGGGGCGCGGCCGACCGGGTCATCGTCGCGGGCATGCCGAAGCTGCGTGCCGCGATGCACCTGGACACCGTCTTCACCTTCGCCGACCGGGACATCGTCACGCTCTACCCGAAGATCATGGACTCGGTCCACACGTTCACGCTGCGGCCCGGCAGCAAGGCGCCCGGCGTGGACATCATCGACGAGGGCGGCACCCCGTTCGTGGACGTGGTCGCCAAGGGCCTCGGGCTGCCGGGGCTCCGGGTCATCGAGACGGGCGGCGACGTGTACGCCTCCGAGCGGCAGCAGTGGGACAGTGGCAACAACGCCGTCGCCCTCGAGCCCGGCGTCGTCTTCACGTACGACCGGAACACCCAGACCAACACGCTGCTGCGCAAGGCGGGTGTCGAGGTCATCACCATCGTGGGCGCGGAGCTCGGCCGGGGGCGCGGCGGCGGCCACTGCATGACGTGCCCGCTGATCCGGGACGCGGTCGAGTTCTGACCGCGCGCGAACGGACCGGCCGCCCCCGCGAACGGACCGGCCGCCCCCGTGGAGGGGACGGCCGGTCCGGTGTGCTCCGGCCGGGTCAGCCGGTCGCGTCGGGGCCCGCCAGCTGCTCGGCGAGCTCGCGCTCGCTCTCCTCGGGCAGCGAGGTCTTGAGCACGGTGCCGCCGAAGGGCTCCACGGCGGCGCCGAACTTGTCCTCCGCGACCTTCGACGCCATCACCACGACGGCGGACGAACCGGGTGTCAGCAGCGACTGGACCTTGTCGCGGAACGTGTTGTCGACGCCCATCTGGTTCAGCTTGCCGATGAGTCCGCCGACGGCGGCGCCCACCACACCGAGCCCCGGCGTGAGGATGATCATGCCGAAGACCAGACCCCAGAGGGCGCCGGCGGTGGCCGAGAGGGCGGCCTCGCCCTTCCGCCTCGCCGGGGTGTCCACATGGGTCTTGCCGTCCGCGTCGACCGAGACGACGGCGAGCCCGGTCAGTTCGACCGCGTGGCTGTCCCCCAGCTTCTGCACCTCGGCGAAGACCCTGTTCGCGACGGCGCGGTCGTCGTAGCCGAGGACGATGAGTTCGGACATACGGCTCTCCTCCTGTCTCCTCCTGTGTCGGGCCTGGCCTCAGTACCGCTGCGCCTTGGTGAGCCGCGGCGTCAGCACCGGCTCGGCGGGCTGCCGGCTGATGACCAGCGGCTGCTGGCGCGCGCCCGGCTGGAGGTCCTCGACGCCGACGAACTGCGTCTCGACGACCTTGCCCGAGGGGTCGAGGAAGTCGACCTGGACGGCGTAGGAGGCCTCTTCGTCCGTCTTGTTGGTGATGTTCAGGACGACGGTCAGCTTTCCGCCGGTGTCCGCGCGGGGTTTGCCGGTCATCGCGACCTCGTTCCGCGCGTTGCCCGGGGCCTTGACGTCCTCCAGCTCGTCCTCGGCCTCCTGGCGCGAGCGCTCGACCGCCGCGCCGATGGACGCCTTGCGCTCGGCCTCGCGCGCGGAGGCCGAGGCCGCCGCGGAGGAGGCCGACGCGCGGGCGGACTCGACCGCGGCGGCTCCCGACGAGGCGACGGAGGAGGGCAGTTCGCCCGTGAAGTCGGCCGTGTCGGGGGCCGAGGGGCGCGCGCTGACGGGGGGACTTCCGGTGTCGTCGTTCCCGCTGTCGCAGGACACGAGGCCGACCGCGCCGAGGGCCGTGACGACGACGGCCGTGGCCGCGCTCGCGGCCCGTGCGCGGACCGCCCGCTTGGCGCGCGCCGATGTGGGGTTCACAGGATGCGTCCTCTTCTCGTGTGCGTTCGTCGTACGGCCGGGTGCGGCCTTGGCGCGGTCGCCGTCAGTAGCGCAGGACGGCGGCGATGCGGTCCATGTCGAGCAGGGTGTCGTCGCGGACGAACTGGACCTCGGCGCCGGTGTCGAGGGCGCGTTCGACGATCTCGTCGACCATGTCGTCGCGTGACGCGGGCTCGGAGGGCTCGGCGGGCTCCAGGTGGCCCCCCTCGTCCCGTACGACGGTCCGGTAGTGGTCCTCGACGGCGAGCAGCCGGATGCGGCCCTCCTTCACGGCCTGCCACACCTCGTCGATGCCGCCGGCGAACTCGCGGCGTCCCCGGGCGGCGTCGAGTTCGGCCAGGACGGTGGTCGCCGCGGCGTTCTCGCGGGCGACGCGGGCGGGTTCGACGGCCTCGTGGACCGCGGCGGCCGGTCCCTTCGCGAGCCCTCCGCGGTGGACGGGTGTCGCGCCCGGCTGCAGCGGTCCGGTCTCCTCGAGGAGTGCGAGGGCGGCGGGTTCACCGATCACGTACAGCGGGCGCGGCGCGGAGGCGAGGACCGTGCGCAGCGCCGTGTGCGCCTCGCGCAGGAACTGGCGGGTGGCCTCGTCCTGGAAGGTGCTGGGCAGGTCGCCGATGCGCTCCTTGCGCTCCGCGTCCGGGTCTTCGAGGCTGCGGGTGAAGGGGAAGCCGTCCCCGGTGTGCTCGGTGACCCGCTCGGGGCTGCCGCTCCACAGCGAGACGCGGTCGGCGGAGACGGCGAGTGCCCAGGAGGGCTGCTCGGCGGCCTGGGCGGCGACGAGGTTCCTGGTGAGGAAGGTGTCGGCGATGACGACGCGCTCGGGGACGGACCGGGCCACCGTCCACACGTGGTGCTCCCCCGGGGCCACGAAGACGACCAGGCCGTCCTCGGCGTGCGCGAGGTCGGTCTCGGCCACCGCGCGGCTGAGCTGGTCCATGACGTCGGCGCGCCGTTCCCGGGTCACCGCCGGGTCGTCCTGGACGGCCTTCTCCACCGCGGCCACGAGGTTGCGGAGCCGTACGGGGTCCTGGGTGTTGTCCGGCTCACGGCGGTGGGTGGGCATCACGAGGGACACGGCGGGGTACGGGCGGGGCTGTCGCAGCTTCGCGAGTACGTCGCTGCTGAGCGCGGGGTCCATGGGGGGAGCCTTCCTGACGGGTTCCGGCGGTCCTGCGGTGGGGCGGCCGGCTACTGGGGGCCGGCGAGCTGCTCGGCCAGCTCCTTCTCGTCCTCGTCGCTGAGCGAGGTCTTGAGGACGGTGCCGCCGTGGGGCCGCATGGCGACGGTGAACTTGTCGTCGGTGACCTTCGAGGCCATGATCACGACGGCGGCCGAACCGGGCTTGAGGAGGTTCTGCACCTGCTCGCGGAACCGGTCGTCGACACCGGACTTGCTGATCTTCCCGACGAGGCCGCCGAGGGCGGCTCCGGTCAGGAGTCCCACACCGGGGAGCAGGAAGAGAAGGCCGAAGATGGCGCCCCACACGGCACCGGAGGCGGCGGAGGTACCGACGACGCGGCTGTCGGTGTCGACGTGGGTGCCGCCGTCCGCGTCGACGGAGACGACGGCGAGACCGTTGAGGTGCACGACGTAGTCCCGCTGCAGCGCCTGCACCGTGTCGTACGCCTGCTCGGCCACGTGGGGGTCGTCGTATCCGATGACGATGAGCTCAGCCATTCCCGCCTCCGGGGAGAAGGGGCCATGAGGTGTCATCGTGTCCCGATATGGCCACCCTCGCGACTCGGTGTTCCCCTCAACGGGCGTACGGGGGCCGCGCGGGCGCGCAGCCGCGCGCCCCGACGGTCGGCGGCGGCTCGGCCCCGTCCGGGCCAGGTCGAAGGACCCGGCCCCGTCCGGGCCAGGCCGAAAGACCCGGCCCCGTCCGGGCCAGGCCGAAAGACCCGGCCCCGTCCGGGCCAGGCCGAAGGAGAGGCCTAAGGCCGGTCGAGCGAGGTCAGCTCCACGTCGACGGCTTCCCGCAGCAGGGTGCGCGCGTGGTCGATGCCGATGCCGCCGCTCAGCCAGCGCATGCTCAGGCCCTCCAGGAGTGCGGTGAGCCGTTCCGCGGCGGAGGCGAGCGCGGCCGCCGGAGCCATCGGGCGCACCTGCCCCAGGAGTGCGGCGACTTCCTGCGTCCAGGTCAGGGTCGCCCGCGCGAGGTCCTCGCGCAGGACCGGGTCGAAGACGGCGCTCGCCCGCAGCTCGCCCCAGGCCGAGCTGTTCTCCCGCACCTCCGGTGTGTCCTGGAGTTCCAGGAGGAGCACCTCGTCGAGTTCCTCGCGGGCGCTGAGGGGCTCCGCGTCGGGGTCGCGCTCCGTGGTGTACCGCTCGGCCCGGTCGTTGATGAACTCGAGCGTGTGCCGCAGGATCCCGGTCCGGTCCTTGAAGTGGTAGTAGATCAGGCCGGTGGAGACCCCGGCCTCCGCGGCGAGCTCCTCCACGCGCAGGCCGCGCACGCCGCGCCGGGCGATCACCCGGGCGGCCGCTTCCAGGATCTGAGTACTGCGAGACGACATGCCCCGAACCCTATCCGCTCCCGTCCTCCGGCTGTCCCGTCGAGGTCCGCAGGTCAGGGGGACGGGCGCGCACCGCCCGCTCGCATCATTGACCTGGTTTTCAGTCCACGGGGGTACAGAGCCGCTCGACCGGGGCCGCGCCGGCGGCACCGACAGGGTGGATCCGGGCGCGCCATGCCCCGTATGCGCTTGACTGAAAATCCAGTCAGTGTCAGAGTGGCGCCACGGCCCACCCCCACTCACGTCCGGGTACCCGCGACCGTCTCCGCACGGCGGTCACCCGTGTGAAGCCCAGGCCCGCGAATCCGGCACGCCGCGCGCGTTTCGCCGCGATCCGCCCGCCGCCGCTGGATAGTCTCGCCAGCCCATGATCGGAGCACAGCGTGTCCCACCCCTCCCCCACCCGCCGCACGGCCCTGCGGGCCTTCGCCGGCATCAGTGGTGCCCTCGCCTTCGGCGCCGCGGGCTGCGGCCCCGGTGACTCGACTCCGTCCGGTGCCACCGGTGTCTCCACCAGCCCGGCCACCGGTTCCGCCCGCCCCTCCTCCGAGGGCGGCGAGCGCCGCTTCGGCGCCGAGTGGGACAGCCACACCCGTACGTTCATGTCGTGGCCCGCGCTCGCCTCGGTGTGGGGGGACGAGCTGCCCTACGTCCGCGAGGACATCGCCCGTATCGCCCGTGCCGTCGCCGGGTACGAGGCCGTCGTCATGATGGCCCGGCCGGCGCAGGTCGCCGCGGCCCAGCGCGCGTGCGGCGCGGACGTCGAGGTCATCGCGATGCCGGTCGACGACCTGTGGGCACGCGACACCGTGCCCGTGTTCGTCGAGGACGGCGACGAGCTCATCGGGGTGGACTTCAACTTCAACGGCTGGGGCAACAAGCAGGAGCACACCAACGACTCCCAGGTGGGCCGGCTGCTGCTCCGCAAGTACGGCATCCCCCGCGAGGTGGCGCCCCTCGTCGCCGAGGGCGGCTCCTTCGAGACCGACGGCGAGGGGACCCTCCTCGTCACCGAGAGCTCGATCGTCAACGACAACCGCAACCGGGGGAAGACCCGGGACCAGATCGAGGACGAGCTGATCGAGACGCTCGGCGTCGAGAAGGTGGTCTGGCTGGCGGGCGTCCGCGGCCAGGACATCACCGACGCCCACGTGGACAGCCTCGTCCGGTTCACCGCCCCCGGCGTGGTCCTCCTGGACCAGGCCTTCCCCGGCTCTCCCCCGGACTCCTGGTCCCGCTCGGCCGACCAGGCCCGCTCGGTGCTGGAGAAGGCCACCGACGCGCGCGGCCGCCGCTTCGAGATCATCGACCTGCCGCAGCCCGACCTCGACCGGATCACCGGCGAGGGCGACGACTTCGTCTCGACGTACGCCAACTTCTACGTCGCCAACGACTCCGTCTTCATGCCCAGGTTCGGCGACCGCGCGGCCGACGACCGCGCCAAGGGCATCCTCCAGGACCAGTTCCCCGGGCGTGACGTCGTACAGGTGCAGATCGACACCATCGCGTCCGGTGGCGGCGGGATCCACTGCGCGACCCACGACCAGCCCGGCAAGCCCGCCGCCTGACCCGCGCGCCCCGACCCCCTCGTCCCTCCTTCTGCCCTCTCCCCCCCCTTCCCCCTTCCCCTGGAGCACGTGCGTGTCCGTCAAGCGTCGTCAACCACGGTCCCCCGGCGGGCCGCTGAGCGCGGGACTCGTGCTCCTGGCCGTCGCGGCGGCCGCTCTCTGCGGGCTCTGGCTCCAGTTCGGCGAGCGCCAGGACCTGGACACCCGCCACACCGCCGGAAGCCAGGCTCCCGACCGGATCGACATCGACGCCTCCGTGCAGCGCGTCGACGCCGCCGGCCGGGAGCTGGTCCTGCGGGTCCTCGTCACTCCCCGCGGCGAGCTCGCGGAGGCGGGCGGCATCTCGCCCGCCGAGAACCTGACGCTCCAGACCTCGTCGTCGGTACGAGGGGACCTCACGTTCCCCGCCCACAGCCGGATCGCGAGCGTCGACGTGCCCGTCACCCTGACCGGCGGCCCGATCACGGACTATCCGTTCGACGCGTACGAGACGGACATGGAGTTCGGCGCCGTCCAGGGCGGCGAGAGCGTACCCGTGCGCATGACGCTCACCAACCGGGACGCCCTGTTCTCCCTCGCCGTCGACACCTCCGAGATCAAGGGTGCGGCCGTGTTCTCGGCGGAGGTGGCCCGCTCCCGCAGTGTGCTCGTCTTCTCGGTGTTCATGATGCTGGCGATGTGGGCGCTCGCGGTCGCGGTCCTGATGGGCGGCTGGCACCTCGTACGGCGGCGCATGGGGCTGACCTGGCCGGCGCTCGGCTGGATGGCTGCCACGCTGTTCGCCCTGGCCGCCTTCCGGAACACCGCCCCCGGCACGCCGCCGATCGGCAGTCTCCTCGACTACCTGGCGTTCTTCTGGGCCGAGACGCTCATCGCGTTCTGCGTGATCGTGGTGGTCGTGCGGGCCGTACGGGCGGAGGGCCCGCCGCCGCCGCGCGGCACGCCCGGCTCCTGACCCGGGGCCGGGCGGGCGCGGCCCACTCCGGCCGCCCACGCCGGCTGCCCACTCCGGCCCCACGTCGGCCGCCCCACGACGCGGCCGGACGGCGCTGCCGTCTGCCCCACACGGGCGGGTCTCACGCGGTCTGCGGAGTGTTCGCCCGGGGGTCGGCCTCGTGCCCGGACATAGTGCGGGGCATGACGCACACCCCCCTCTCCCCGCGCACGCGCAGGCGTGCCCGGTCCCGCAGGGCCCTGCTCTGCGCCGCCCTCCTCGCCCTCACCGTCCAGACCACGGCCGTGGCCCCCGCGCTCGCCGAGGGTCCCGGCGGCCGCGGCGGGTCCGACTGCGTGCGGACCGAGGGCCGCCTGGGCGGGAAGGCCCGCCAGGTCCTGGACATCACCCGCAAGGCCAAGAAGGACCTCAGCCTGAACGCCGTGCAGGTACGGGTCACGGTCGACGGGCGCGAGGTCCTCACGGACGCGCTCGGCGAGTCCATGACCGGTGTCCCGGCCGAGCCGGGCATGCACTTCCGCGCCGGCTCCGTGGCCTTCGCCCACATCGGGACGGCCCTCCTCAGGCTGGTCGAGGAGCGGCGGGTCCGGCTCGACGACACCGTGGAGCGCTGGCTGCCCGATCTGCCCCAGGCGGACCGGATCACCCTGCGCATGCTGGCGTCCAACACCACGGGCCTCCACGACTACGTCACGGACCCCGCGTTCCTGGAGGAGCTGGTGGCCCACCCCTTCCGGGCGTGGACCCCCGAGGAACTGGTCGCCTATCCGCTCCGCCACTCCTTCTGGTACGAGCCGGGGACGAGCTGGAGCTACTCCCACGCCAACTACGTCTACCTGGTCGAGGCGCTGGAGAAGATCACCGGCGTACGGATCGACCGCCTGGTGCGGGAGAAGGTCACGGGGCCGCTGGAGCTGCGGAACACGCAGAACAACTTCACGCCCGACATCCCGCGCCCCGTCCTGCACGCCTTCACCTCGGACCGCGGCCTCTACGAGGAGTCCACGTTCTGGAACCCGTCGTGGACGACCGCGCCCGGCGCCGTGATCACCACCGACATCTGCGACCTGGCGCGCTCGGCGCAGGCCATCGGCAGCGGCGAGCTCCTCTCCCCCCGCTCGTACCGCACCCTGCTCAACCCGGGCACGGTCGGTCTCGGCGGCGAGAGCGCGACCTGTCCCGCGACGATCTGCCTCAAGCAGACCGAGGAGGCCCACTTCGGCCTCGGGGTCATCGTGGTCGACAACTGGATCGTGCAGAACCCGTCGTTCTCGGGGTACGCCGCCATCCAGGCGTACCTCCCCTCCGAGCGACTGGCCATCGCGGTCTCGGCGACCAAGACGGCGACCACGCCGGAGGGCAACCAGGCCGAGGTGGTCGCCGAGCGGATCGCGGCCGCGCTCGCCCCGGGGGACCCGCTCGGGATCAGCTGATCCCCGGACCACGTGACCCGGGCGGGCGGCGTGCCCCGCGTGCGTGACCCTGGCCGCGTACCCCGGACGGGTCACCCGGTCCGCAGGCCCTCGACCGCGTGCCCCTGGCCGTGCGGCTCCGCCACCCACCGGCGGAGCCGCACGGCCGCGTCACGCCCCCGACCACCCGGGCGCCGCCCTTCGCCCACGGCGACCGATCTGAGTAGCCGTACTCATGGCCCGGGGCGGGGCCGGGCGGGAGCATGGCGCCAGGGTGTGAACGGGCTCGGAGGGGGCGGCGTGAACAAGGTCGTGGGTGTGTTCGTGGCTGCGGGTCTCGCGGTCGGAGCGCTGGTCCTGGCGTACGCCGTGGGGGTGCCGCCGGGCACCCTGCTCGCCGTGGGAGCGGGCGCCCTCGGACTGCTGTGGCTCCTGCTGCTGCTCACCGCGCCGTGGAATCTGTACTTCCGCGCGCACGCGGTGCTCGCCGAGATCGCCGTCAGCCGCGAGAAGGGCATCGCCGTCTCCGGGGAGCGGGACACCGAGGCGCGGCGCATCGCGCGTGTGATGCTGCGGGCCGCCGTCGGCGGGCATGTGGTGACGGCCTGCGTGGCGCTCGCCGCGGCCGCGACGACCGGCCGCGAGGCGGGCTACTGGTTCGCCGGCTTCTTCCTCCTCAGCACGTTCTTCAGACCGGCCGGGGCGTACTTCGGCCAGCTGCGGCGGAGGCTGGGCGTCCTGCTCAAGGACGTGACGTTCCCGCGTGACGACGTGGTGGCGCTGACCGGGCGGGTCGCCGCCCTGGAGAGCGGCGCCTCGGTGCTCGACGGCAAGGCGGAGGAGCAGTACCGGGCCCTCGCCGAGCTGCGCCGCACGGTGGACGCCGTCGCGCTGTCCTCGCATCAGCGGGCCGACGAGACGGACCGGAGGATCGCCGCGCTGGCGCGGGAGTTCGAGTCGACGGTGAACCGCCTCACCGACAACGAGGAGATCGTCACCGGTCTGAAGGCCTTCCTGCGCCTGCTGCGCGCCACCGACGCCGGCGGTTCTCACAACACGCCCGGCGCCGCTGTGTGACCGGTGTTACGGATCAAGATCCGCCGGGTTGACACGGGTGTAACGGCCGTTCCGTACGGTCGGGGCTCGAACGGTTCCACAGAGAGGCGCCCCGGTGACCCGACAGGACACGCCGACCCCCCGGGCCGGCACGGCGGGCACGCCCGACCAGGTGCGGACCGTCTGCTCGTACTGCGGCGTGGGGTGCGGCATGCTCCTCGACATCGGCGCCGGGCCCGACGGGCGCCGTACCGTCCTGAAGGCGACGGGCGACAGGGACCACCCCGCGAACCGGGGGCGTCTGTGCACCAAGGGCGCCACCACCGCCGATCTGCTCGCCGCCCCCGGACGCCTGGCCACCGCACTCGTACGGGAGGGGCGCGGGGCCGGCCTCGTCCCGGCCGACACCGGCCGGACCCTGACCGAGACCGCCCTGCGGCTGCGCGCGATCGTGGACGAGCACGGGCCCGACGCCTTCGCGCTCTACGTCTCCGGCCAGATGAGCCTGGAGGCCCAGTACCTCGCCAACAAGCTCGCCAAGGGCTTCCTCCGCACCAACCAGATCGAGTCCAACTCGCGGCTCTGCATGGCGAGCGCCGGAACCGGCTACAAGCTGTCCCTCGGTGCCGACGGCCCGCCCGGCTCGTACGACGACCTCGACCGGGCCGATGTCTTCCTCGTCATCGGCTCCAACATGGCCGACTGCCACCCGATCCTGTTCCTCCGTGTGATGGAGCGCGTGAAGGCCGGGGCGAAGCTGATCGTCGTCGACCCCCGCCGCACCGCCACCGCCGACAAGGCCGACCTCTTCCTGCGGATCAGGCCCGGCACCGACCTCGCGCTGCTCAACGGGCTGCTGCACCTGCTGCACGAGAACGGCCACACCGACCCCGGCTTCATGGCGGCGCACACCGAGGGCTGGGAGGCGATGCCGTCGTTCCTCGCCGACTACCCGCCCGACACCGTCGCCCGGCTCACCGGGATACCCGAGGCCGACATCCGTACCGCCGCCGAGTGGATCGGCACGGCCGGCGAGTGGACCAGTTGCTGGACCATGGGCCTCAACCAGTCCACCCACGGCACCTGGAACACCAACGCCTTGGTCAACCTGCACCTGGCGACCGGGGCGATCTGCCGCCCCGGATCGGGCCCCTTCTCCCTGACCGGCCAGCCCAACGCGATGGGCGGCCGGGAGATGGGCTACATGGGCCCCGGTCTCCCCGGCCAGCGCTCTGTCCTGGTCGCCGAGGACCGGGCCTTCACGGAGGAGCTCTGGGGCCTCCCGCCCGGCACGATCCGCGAGGACGGCACCGGGCAGGGCACCGTCGACCTCTTCCGGCGCATGGCGGACGGCGAGATCAAGGCCTGCTGGATCATCTGCACCAACCCGGTCGCGTCCGTCGGCAACCGCGCCACCGTCGTCGAGGGCCTGCGGGCCGCCGAACTCGTCATCACCCAGGACGCGTTCGCCGACACCGAGACCAACGCGTACGCGGACGTCGTCCTGCCCGCCGCCCTGTGGACCGAGACCGAGGGCGTGCTGATCAACAGCGAGCGCGGCCTCACCCTCACCCGGCCCGCCGTCGACCCACCGGGGGAGGCGCTCGCCGACTGGCGGATCATCGCCCGGATCGCCTGCGCGATGGGGTTCGAGGAGGCGTTCACGTACGACAGCGCCGAGGAGGTCTTCGAGGAGATCAGGCGCGCCGGGAACCCGCGGACCGGCTACGACCTGAGCGGAGTGTCGTACGAGCGCCTGCGCGCCACCCCCGTCCAGTGGCCGGCCGCCGCCGGCGGTCCGGCACGGAACCCGATCCGGTACGTCGAGGGGAACGGCGGCGGGCGGGGAGGCGGCCCCGTCTTCCCGACGGCGAGCGGCCGGGCCGTCTTCCATGCCCGGCCGCACATCGACCCCGCCGAGATGCCCGACGACGCCTATCCGTTCGTTCTCAACACCGGGCGTCTGCAGCACCAGTGGCACACCCTCACCAAGACGGGGAAGGTGCCCAGGCTCAACAAGCTGAACCCGGCGCCGTTCGTCGAACTGCATCCCGAGGACGCCGCGCGGCTCGGCATCGCGGCGGACGACCCGGTGGAGATCGCCTCGCGACGCGGGAAGGCCGTGCTGCCCGCCGTGGTCACCGACCGGGTGGCGCCGGGGAACTGCTTCGCGCCCTTCCACTGGAACGACCTGTTCGGCGAGGACCTGTGCGTCAACGCCGTCACCCACGACGCCGTCGATCCGCTCTCCTTCCAGCCCGAGCTGAAGGTGTGCGCGGTGGCGCTGGCGAAGGCCGCGGTCCCGGCGCGGACGGTCGCGACGGTCCCGGCGCCGGCCGTGCGGGCCTCCGCGGTCCCGGTCGTCCCCCTCACCCCCCTCGCCCCTCTCGCCCCCGCCCTCCCGCAGGTGCTCGTCCCGGGCGGTGGCCCGCCGCCCGGCCCCGCGGCCGCCTTCGGCCTCGACCCTGCCCCGCCGCCCGTCCTGTCCGCCGAGGAGCGGCAGTACCTCGTCGGCTTCCTCGCGGGACTGGAGTCGGGCGCGCCCGGAGTACCCGTCCTGCCGCCCGGCGCGCCGTTCCGGGAGGATCACGCGCAGTGGGTGAACGGGGTGCTGGCCGGGCTCTACTCCCGCGCGCCGGAGACCGCTCCGGTGGGCGGCGCGGGGGCCGCGGGCCGCGAGGTCGTCGTGCTGTGGGCCTCGCAGACCGGGAACGCCGAGGACTTCGCGGCCGCCACCACCGAGCGCCTCCTGTCCGCGGGCCACCGTGCCGCGCTCACGGGCATGGACCGGACCGATCTGACGGCGCTGCCGCCCGCCGCCGACCTGCTGCTGATCACCAGCACCTTCGGGGACGGGGACGCGCCGGACAACGGCTCCGGCTTCTGGGACGCGCTCGCCGCGCCCGACACCCCCCGCCTCGACGGCCGCCGCTACGCCGTGCTGGCCCTCGGGGACTCCTCGTACGGTGACTTCTGCGGTCACGGGCGGCGCCTGGACCAGCGGCTGGACGAGCTCGGCGGCGTCCGCCTGGCACCCCGCGCCGACTGCGAACCCGACTACGAGACCTCCGCCCTCGCCTGGCTCGACCAGGTCCTGACCGGGCTGTCCGACGAGCCCGCGGCCTCGGCCACCACGTCTGACCGCACCCCGTCGACCGTGCCCTCACCCTCACCCTCGTCCTCGTCCTCGCCCTCGTCCTCGTCCTCGCCCTCACCCTCACCCTCGCCCTCGCCCTCTGCCGTACCCCCTGCCGCACCCGCCCCGGCCCGTCGCTCCGGCCCTGCCACCGCCCCCGCACGGCTCGTCGGCAACCGGCTGCTCAGCCTGCCGGGCGCGGGCAAGGAGGTCCGGCGGTTCACCTTCGACACCGGCGAGAACGGGGTGCCGCTCGGCTACGAGAGCGGTGACGCGCTCGGCGTCCATCCCGTCAACTGCCCGGAGCTCGTGGCCGAATGGCTGGCCGTCACCGGCCTCGACGCGGACTCCCCCGTGGACCTGCCCGGCCAGGGCCCGGTGCCCTTCGGCCAGGCCCTCCACCGCCACCTCGACATCACCCGGGCCACGCCCGCGCTGCTCGGGCTCGTCACCGAGCGGACCGGCGACCGCGACCTCAAGCGGCTCCTGCGGCCCGACAACAAGGACGGGCTCGCCCAGTGGACCTGGGGCAGGCAGGCCGTGGACGTGCTCGCCGAGCATCCCGTGCGCGCCTCCGCGCAGGAGTGGGCCGACCTCCTGGGCCGCCTCAGGCCGCGTCTGTACTCGATCTCCTCGAGTCCGCTCACCGACCCCCGTCAGGTGTCCCTGACCGTCTCCGTGGTCCGCTACGAGAACCGTCGCGGTCGCGCCCGGAAGGGCGTCTGCTCGCCGTTCCTCGCCGACGCCGAACCCGGCACCACCGTCCCCGTGCACGTCCAGCGCGCCCCCCACTTCCGGCCGCCCGCCGACCCCTCGACCCCGATGGTGATGGTGGGACCGGGTACGGGCGTGGCGCCGTTCCTCGGCTTCCTCGACGAGCGCCGCGCCCTCGGCCACCGGGCCCCGAACTGGCTCTTCTTCGGCGAGCAGCACCGCGCCACCGACTTCTACTACGAGGAGGAGCTCACCGCCCTCCTCGCCGACGGCACCCTCGACCGCCTCGACACCGCCTTCTCGCGCGACCAGCGCGCCAAGGTCTACGTCCAGGACCGGATGCGGGAGCACGGTCCGCAGCTGTGGTCGTGGCTGCAGTCCGGCGCGCACTTCTACGTCTGCGGTGACGCGGCCCGGATGGCGAAGGACGTCGACCGCGCGCTGCGCGACATCGCCGTGGCGCACGGCGGGCTCGACGAGGAGTCGGCGGGGGTGTACGTCAAGCAACTGGCCGCCGACAAGCGGTACGTGCGCGACGTGTACTGAGAGAGGGACCGGGGACAGGGAAAGGGACCGGGGCCCGCGGCTCGGGGGCGCGCGGGCTCACCCGCCGTCCGTCGCCCGGCGCTCCGCGGCCGTCCGCGCCCCCCGGTCGGTCAGCCAGCCGATGACCTCGTCCGCCTTCTCCGCTCGGGCGATGTCGAGCGGGGTGAGGTCGTCCCAGCCGATCCGGTCGATGTCCGCGCCGGATTCCAGGAGCCGTACGGCGACGGCGAGCCGGCCGCCCTGGCAGGCACCCCAGAACGCCTGGTCGATCTCCTCCGGTGACGGGACGGGGACGGCGGTGAGGCGGGCCTCGACCACGTCGAGGAGACCGAGGGTCGCGGCGTCCTGGAAGGTGGGACGGGCGCCGAGTTCGAGCAGCCTTCGGGCCGCGCGCCACTGCCCGAAGGCGCGGGCGTCGGCCAGCGGCGTACCGCCGGCGATGACCGCTCCGTCGGCCTCGATGTCGGCTCCGGCGGCGATGAGCGCGTCGACCATCGGGACGTCGTCGTTGCTCGCCGCCCAGTGCAGCGGGGTCTCCCGGTGGGCTCCGGCGAAGCGGGCGTCCGGGTCGGCGCCGGCCTCGACCAGGACGGCGACGGTCTCCGGGCCGCGCGGCCGGTGACCGGGCCAGTCGGCGGCGAGGTGCAGCAGGCTGCGGCCACCGGGCCCGCGGCCCTCCCGGTCCTCGACGATCCGGGCGGCGGCCAGTCCGGGATGCCCGGCGAGCAGTCCGCGCAGGGCGTCGGTGTCACCGGTGGCGATGGCCGCTGTGACGGCGACGGCCACCGGATCCTGCGAGCTGAGCGTACGGGGATGCGGCATGCCGCCAGGGTGCCCCACCGGGGGCGCCGGCGCACGGACCGGCCCCGACGCGGTGCCGCACGGACCGGCTCCGACCTGCGCGGACGCTTCCGGGGACGGTGTGGTCCGGGCCCGACGTGCGATCCCGTGCCCACGGTGGTAAGGCCACCGGGCGGGAGCCGGTTCACCCGCTTGCCGGTCCCCGACTTGACGCTAGTGTCGATATATAGGCCACATGTGCCTCCTGCGTCCCGCACTCATCAGGCGGCGGGAAGGCGGAGTACGGAAGGAGCCTCCCATGACCCGTACATTGCGGGGCGCGATAGCCCTCGCCGGAGCCACCGCCCTGTGCCTGGGCGCCGTGGCGACCAGCGGGGCCGTCCAGCCGGGCGCCGAGTCGGCGCGGCAGGACGTGAGGATCGGCCTGCTGCTGCCGGAGAGCAAGACCACACGGTACGAGAAGTTCGACCGGCCCTACATCGAGGCCAAGATCAAGGAACTGGCGCCCGACGCCCAGATCGACTACTACAACGCCGCCGAGAGCGCGAACACCCAGCAGCAGCAGGTGAACACCGCGCTCGCCAAGGGCGACAAGGTCCTGATCCTGGACGCCGTGGACGCCAAGTCGATCCAGTCCTCCGTGCAGAAGGCCCACGACGCGGGTGTGAAGGTCGTCGCGTACGACCGTCTCGCGCAGGGCCCGGTCGACTCGTACGTCTCGTACGACAACCGCAAGGTGGGCGAGCTGCAGGGCCAGGCGCTCCTCGACGCGCTCGGCGACAAGGCCGGGAGCGGCCAGATCGTCATGCACAACGGGTCGCCGACCGACCCCAACGCGGCGGAGTTCAAGGCCGGCGCGCACTCGGTCCTGGACGGCAAGGTGAAGATCGGCAAGGAGTACGACACGCCGAACTGGGACCCGAACAACGCCAACCAGCAGATGTCCGGCGCGATCAGCGCCCTGGGCAAGGACAACATCGTCGGCGTGTACTCGGCCAACGACGGACTGGCGGCCGGTATCTCCACCGCCCTGAAGGCGGCGGGCATCAACGTGCCGCTGACCGGCCAGGACGCCCAGCTCGACGCGATCCAGCGGATCCTGCTCGGCACCCAGACGATCACCATCATGAAGCCGTACAAGCCGGAGGCGGACATCGCGGCCACCATGGCGGTCGACTTCGCCGAGGGCAAGCAGCTGCCGGCCGACCTGGTCCCCACCACCGTCACCAGCGGCAGTGGCCAGAAGGTCCCGGCCAACCTGCTCACGCCTGTCGTGGTCGACAAGACCAACATCAAGGACACGGTCGTCAAGGACGGCCTGTACACGGTCCAGGAGATCTGCACCCCGACGTACGCCGCTGCCTGCAAGGAGGCCGGCCTCCAGTAGCGGCACGGCGTTTCCGTCCCGGGCGCTTCCGCCCGGGACGTCCCGCCCGGGCGGCATCCGTCCCGGCGGGGTCCGGACCCGCGCGAGCGGGCGAGCGGAGGAGGCGGTTCCTTTGCCGGATCCCGTGCTCTCACTGCGGGGGATCTCCAAGCGGTTCGGCGCGGTCCAGGCGCTGAAGGACTTCGACCTGGACGTCCACCCCGGTGAGGTGGTCGCGCTGGTCGGCGACAACGGCGCCGGCAAGTCGACCGCCGTCAAGTCGATCGCCGGGGTGAACCCGCCCGACGAGGGCGTCATCACCTGGGAGGGGAAGCCGGTCAGCATCAGCCGGCCGCACGACGCGCAGCACCTCGGCATCGCCACCGTCTACCAGGACCTGGCGCTGTGCGACAACCTCGACGTGGTCGCCAACCTGTTCCTCGGCCGGGAGCTGCGGCGCTTCGGCGTGCTCGACGAGGTCCGCATGGACCAGCGGGCGCGCGAGCTGCTCGACACGCTGTCCATCCGCATCCCGAGCGTCCGCATCCCCGTGGCGTCCCTCTCCGGCGGTCAGCGCCAGACGGTGGCGATCGCCCGTTCGCTGATCGGCGCACCGAAGGTCGTCATCCTGGACGAGCCCACCGCCGCCCTGGGCGTGGAGCAGACCGCCGAGGTCCTCGACCTGGTCGACCGGCTCCGCGAGCAGGGTCTCGGGACCATTCTGATCAGCCACAACATGGTGGACGTGATGGCGGTCGCCGACCGGATCGCGGTGATGCGCCTCGGCCGGAACAACGGCTTCTTCGACAAGCGCTCGACGACCACGGAGGAGATCATCTCCGCGATCACGGGGGCCAGCGACAGCGCGGTCACCCGCCGCCAGGCCCGTAAGCGGGAGCAGGAGGAGGAGCGATGAGAGGCGACCGAGGCCGCGACCCCTCCGGCTCCGACGCGGGCCAGGAACCGGCACCCGGTGCCGTGCCCGCCGTCGACACCCGTCTCCTCGTCCGCGAGGAGGGCGTCAAGGGGTACCTCGGCGAGTTCCGGCGCAAGCTGCGCAGCGGCGAACTGGGTTCGCTGCCCGTCGTGCTCGCCGTGATCATCATCTGGACGGTCTTCGGCAGTCTGAACAGCACGTTCCTCTCGGCCCAGAACCTGTCCGACCTCAGTCAGCAGATCGTCGGCACGGGCATGATCGCGGTCGGCATCGTCTTCGTCCTGCTGCTCGGCGAGATCGACCTCTCCGTCGGCTCGGTCAGCGGTCTCTGCGCCGCGATCTTCGCCGTGCTCAACGTCCTGAACGGCATGAACGAGTGGCTCGCGCTGCTCGTCGCCATCGCCGGCGGCGCCGCCGTCGGGCTCATCCAGGGGTTCTTCTTCGCGAAGGTCGGCGTACCGGCGTTCGTGGTGACCCTGGCGGGCAACCTCGCCTGGAACGGGCTCATGCTCCAGGTGCTGGGCAGCAGCGGCACGGTCAACATCCCGAGCGAGAGCATCGTGTCCAAGCTGTACTCGACGATCTACCACAGCCCGGCGGCCGCCTATGTGACGGCCGCTGTCGGGGTGGGACTGTTCCTGACGGCCTCGCTGCTGGACGCCGGGCGCCGCCGGAAGGCCCGGGTGCCGTTCCGTCCGATCGCCGAGATCGTCCTGCGGACCGTCGTGATCGCGGCCCTCGCCTTCGTCACGGCGTACATCCTCAACCAGTACCAGGGGCTTCCGCTGGCCCTGCTGATCTTCCTGATCGTGCTGGTGCTGCTGGACTTCGTCCTCCGGCGCACCACGTACGGCCGCCGGATCTTCGCGGTGGGCGGCAACATCGAGGGCGCGCGCCGGGCGGGCATCAGCGTGCCGTTCGTCCGGATGTCCGTCTTCTCGATCGCCGGGACCATGGCGGCGGTCGGCGGCCTCTTCCTCGCCGGGCAGATCCAGTCCGCGAGCCAGACCTCCGGCGGCGGCAACCTCCTGATGAACGTGATCGCCGCGGCCGTCATCGGCGGTACGAGTCTGTTCGGCGGCCGCGGCACCGTCTGGTCGGCGCTGCTCGGTGCGCTCGTGATCGGCTCCATCCAGTCCGGGATGAACATCATGGGCGTGAGCAACGCCGTCCAGTTCATGATCACGGGTTCGGTCCTGCTGGCCGCCGTGGTCGTGGACTCCCTGTCCCGCCGCACCCAGAAGGCGGCGGGCAGGGCGTGACCCGTCGGGTGGTTCAGGGCGCGTCGGCGTCCTGCGTCCCGGGGCCGATCCTGAGCTCGAAGTCGCCGTCGTACTGCTCGTGGCCGGCGATCACGGCGAGTTCGACGACCTCCGCGCCGACCTCGCCACGCACGATCAGCGGGTCCCTGCGGAGGTCCCGCATCAGGGCCACGCACATGCCGATCATGACCAGCACGAACGGCGCCGCCACCAGGATCGTGAGGTTCTGCAGGCCCGCGAGGGCGTCGCCCTGGCCGTCGCCGATGAGGAGCATGATGGCGGCGACCGCGCCGGTCACGACGCCCCAGAACACCACCACGGGGCGGGTCGGTTCGAAGGCGCCCCGCTGGGACAGGGTGCCCATGACGATCGAGGCGGCGTCCGCGCCCGACACGAAGAAGATGCCGACGAGGATCATCACGAGCAGGCTCATGGTGCCGGTGATCGGGAACTCCTGGAGCACACCGAAGAGCTGCCCCTCCGGGGTCGACTCGCCCGCCAGATCACCCTGTTCCCTGAGCTTCATCGCCGTTCCGCCGAAGATGGCGAACCAGACCAGGCTCACGGTGCTGGGCACCAGGATGACTCCGCCGACGAACTGGCGGATGGTGCGGCCCCGGCTGATCCGGGCGATGAACATGCCGACGAAGGGCGTCCAGGAGATCCACCAGGCCCAGTAGAAGACGGTCCAGCTGCCCAGCCAGTCGTGGATCTCCGCACCGCTGGTCGCCTCCGTGCGGCCGGCGAGCTGCGGCAGGTCGTCGATGTAGGCGGCGATGGAGGTGGGCAGCAGGTCGAGCACGATGATGGTGGGGCCCGCGATGAACACGAAGAGGGCGAGGATCCCGGCGAGCACCATGTTGATGTTGGAGAGCCACTGGATGCCCTTCTCCACACCGGAGATGGCGGAGAAGACGAAGGCCACGGTCAGTACGGCGATGATGGCGACGAGCAGCCCGGTGCCGGTCTTCTCCATCCAGCCCAGCTCCTCGAAGCCGCTCCCGATCTGGAGCGCGCCCAGGCCGAGCGAGGCCGCGGAGCCGAACAGCGTGGCGAAGATCGCCAGGATGTCGATGACCCGCCCGGGCCCGCCGTACGCCGCCTTCTCGCCGATCAGCGGGACGAACACGGCGCTGATCGTCTGCCGGCGCCGCCGCCGGAACGTGGAGTACGCGATGGCGAGGCCGACGACCGCGTAGATGGCCCACGGGTGAAGCGTCCAGTGGAAGAGCGTGGTGGCCATGGCGGTCTGCATGCGCTCGGCCGAGTCCAGCGGGCGGGTGCCGGGGGGCGGGGTGCCGTAGTGGGCGAGCGGTTCGCTCACCCCGTAGAACATCAGGCCGATCCCCATACCGGCGCTGAACATCATGGCGATCCACGACACCGTCCGGAACTCCGGGCCCTCGCCCTCCTGGCCGAGCGTGATCCGGCCGTAGCGGCTGATGGCCAGCCAGAGCGCGAAGACGACGAAGCCGGACGCGGCCAGCATGAACGCCCAGCCGCCGTTGCGGATGAGCCCGTCGAGGAGGTCGCTCGACACGCTCTCCAGGCTGTCCGTGGCCGTGGCGCCCCAGACGACGAACGCCACGGTGAGGACGGCGGTGACACCGAACACGATCCGGTCCGTACGGGCCCGATGGTGGTGGTCGGGGCGGCCCGGCAGATTCGCCGTCACCGGCAGCCCGCCCCGTTCGGCGCCTGTTCGGCCACCGTCCGGCCCCTGATCTTCCTGCGACACAGATGGCACCTTTCACCGGCAAAGCAGCATTTCACCACAAATCTGACGAAGTCTCTGTAAGGCAGTACCACAGCCGGGGCCGAACCGTGCGGACCAACAGACCCCGACCGCTTGACCGGTGGCTGTCGGCGGGCCGACGTATCCTCGCCCCGGGCACCCCGAACGGGGGACGGACAGCACGGCGGAGCAGGGAAGAGGTCGGGGCGCGTGACGGACGGACGACGGACCGACTCGACTGCCGCGGGCGACGGCGCCTCTCCCCCCGCCCCCGCCCCGCTGAGCACGCGCGCGCGTGAGGCGGTCCTCCAGCGGATCGTGGACCGGCGGTACGCCCAGGGAGCCCGCCTCGTCGAGCGGGAGGTCGCGGAGGAGCTCGGCATGTCTCGGGTCCCGGTACGCGAGGCGCTGCGCGCCCTGGTCACCGAGGGGCTCCTGGAGCTGCTCCCGCACAGCGGCGTACGCGTCCGGCGCCTGGAGCGCGCCGACGTGGAGCACCTCTACGAGGTGTGGGAGCCGCTCACGGTCCAGGCCTCCCGGCTCGCGGCGCGGGCGCGCGCGGCGGGCGACACCGAGGGACTCGCCGCCCTCGAAGCGGCCCTGCACCAGGCCGAGTCTGCGGCCGCGGCGGACGAGGCGACCCGCGAGGTGGCGGCCCACACGGCGTTCCACGAGAGCATGGTGGCCATGTCGGGCAACCCGCTGCTCGCCCGCACGATGGAGCAGCTGAGCTGGCAGCTGCGGCTCGTGTTCGGCCTGCGCGAGGAGCCCGCGCACATGCGGGCCCAGCACGCCGAGATGTACCGGCACATCGCCGCGGGGGACGCGGAGGCCGCCGCGGCGAGCACCCTGCTGCACGTGCGGGACAGCCGGGCCGTGGCGCTGCGGTCCCTCTTCGGCGAGCACTGAGGGTACGGGTGGCCGAGCGCCGCCCATCATTCGTATACCAAGATGCGTGATCGCACACCCCTCAATCCGTCGGTGCAGCCATCAAACAGGGCAAACCTGTACCGGAACGGGTGTTTCCGATTCCCTGGATCATCACCCTTGTCCGGCGCCGTGAGCTTGGTATACAAAACGGGGAAGCCCTGGCCCACTCCCCCCAAGGAGCACCCATGTGCGTCGAAGGCACCCCGCCGCCCTCCAGCAAGCTGACCCGCCGCGGCATCCTCGCCGGAGCGGCCGCCCTCGCCGGCACCCTGGCCGCGGCGGGACACGCGACCGCCGCCGGCGACCACCGAACCGACTCCGGCCGCCACTCCCCCGGCACCACCCCGCGCGCGGGACACCTGGTGATCGAGGGCGGCACCCTCCTGGACCCGGCCACCGGCGGGGTCACCGAGAACGCCGTCGTCGTCATCGAGGACGGCACCGTCGGGGCCGCCGGCCGCCGGGGCGCCGTCGCCGTGCCGCAGGGCGTCGAGGTGCTCGACGCGCACGGCCGCTGGATCCTGCCGGGCCTGGTCGACGCGCACATCCACCTCAGCACCGCCGCCGAGGCGCGCGACGCCGTCCGCAAGGGCGCGACGAGCGCACGCAGCGGATCGACCTCCTTCTACCAGGACATCGCCGTCCGCGAACTCGCCCGGCACAGCCCCGCGCTCGCGCCGCGGCTGACGGCCGCCGGGGTGTTCGTCACCCCGGACCTCGGCGACACCGTGCTGGCCGACCCCGACCTCACCCCGCTCGCCCGCCTCAAGGACGGAGTGCGCTCCCCGGAGGCACTGCGGCGCGTGGTGGAGGTGAACCTCGCGCGTGGCGCGGACGTGATCAAGACACGGGTCAACGAACGCGCCGGGCTCCCGGAGCAGGACCCGCTCGCACAGGTCTACTCGCGCGACCAGCTCGCCGAGATCGTGGCGGCGGCCCGGCGGCGCGGCAAGGGCGTCCTCTGCCACAGCTACAGCGAACAGGGCTGCCACGACGCCGTCATGGCGGGCATCCGCTCCCTGGAGCACGGCGCCTTCGTCGGCGAGCGCACCCTGCACGAGATGCGGCGCCGGGGAACGTACTTCACGCCCACCCTCACCGCGATCGCCGGCCTGGCGGAGTCCTCCGACCCGGTCCTCGCCGAGCGCGGACGCACGTACCTCCCGGTCCTGAAGCGCGCGGTCCTCGCCGCGCACGAACTCGGGGTCCCGCTGGCCGCGGGCACCGACTCGTCGGGCGGGGTGGTGGACCCGATCGGCGGCGAGGTCGAGCTGATGCACTCCGCGGGCCTCTCGCCCCTCGACGCGATCCGCACGGCGACGACGGGCGCGGCCCGCCTCCTGGGCCTCACCGGCACGGCGGGCCGCCTCACCCGCGGCCACACGGGCGACGCCCTGCTGCTGCCGGGCGACCCGCTGGCGGACCCGGCGGTGCTGAAGCGTCCGGTGACGGTGGTACGGGCGGGGGTCGTCGCGGCCTGAGACGGCCGAGACGTCCACCTCCCGCTCGCCGTCCCTCTCCCGCTCCCCTCCCCGCGCCTTCCCCTCACCCTCTGCCTCTGCCTCTGCCTCTCCCTCGACCGGTAGCGCCCTTCACCGGATCCGCCGGACACCCGGCGCGGTCCGCGCCGCCCGCCTTCACCACGGCGACCTCGCCGTCCCGTCCCGCCAAGGAGCCCCCATGCAGTCGTCCTCGTCCCCGCAGTCGTCCTCCCCGGCCTCCCCCGGCGCGCTGTCCCGTCGCACGATGCTGGCGGGAGCCGCGGCGTTCGCGGGCGCCTCGGCCACCGCCGCGGCCACGGCCGGGCCCGCTGCGGCGGCGGCTCCGGTCGCCGCCGAAGCGGCGGCCTCCCGCACCTCCGGGCACAGGGCCAGGGCGGTCGTCTTCCGTGACGTCCGCCCGTTCGGCGCGGCGCGGGCCAGGGACCTCGTGGTCGTCGACGGCCGCGTCTCGGACCGACCGGCGCCGCACGGCGCGAAGGTCGTCGACGGAGGCGGCCGGATCGCGCTGCCGTCCCTCGTGGACGCGCACATCCACCCGGACAAGACGACCTGGGGCGGGTCGTGGGTGTCGCGGCGGCCGGCGAGCGAGATCGCCGACTACGTGTCGCAGGACGTCGAACTGTTCCGCAGCCAGCGCCGCCCGGTGGCCGAGCGGGCGTACGGCCTGATGTCGCACGCCGTGTCGCGGGGCACGCGCGGCATGCGTGCCCACGCGGACGTGGCACCGGCGTACGGCCTGGCGGGGGTGGAGGGCGTGGCGGCGGCCCGCGAGCGGTTGCGTCACGCGCTCGACGTCCAGATCGTGGCCTTCCCGCAGCACGGGGTGATCCGGACTCCGGGAACGGCCGCACTCCTGGAGAAGGCGGCGCGCGAGGGTCTCATCGACATGATCGGCGGCATCGACCCGATCGGGTTCGACAACGCCCTCGACGATCAGCTGGACGTCGTGTTCGGCATCGCGGACCGCCATGGTGTGGGCGTGGACATCCACCTGCACGATCGCGGGGAGAAGGGCATGAAGGCGATGCGCGGCATCGTGGAGCGCACCCGGGCGCTGTCCCTCGCGGGGAAGGTGACGGTCAGCCATGTCTTCTGCCTGCCGGGTCTGACGGACCGCGAACTCGGCTCGATCGCGGCCGACTTGGGTGACCAGGACATCGCGCTCACCACGGTCGCCCCGTCCGACTCGCTGGTCCTGCCGATCGCGCGCCTGCGGGAGCACGGCGTGCGGGTCGGGCTCGGGTCGGACGGCGTGCGTGACTCGTGGAGCCCGTTCGGGAACGCCGACATGATGCACCGGGCGCACATCCTCGGCTGGGTCACGGATGTACGCCTGGACGACGAGCTGAGGGACTGCTACGACGTCGCGGCGCACGGCGGCGCGGACGTGATGGGCCTGGCGCACGCGGACTTCACGGCCGGCGCCCCGGCCGACTTCGTGCTGGTCCGGGGCGAGTGCCTGCCGCAGGTGGTCGTGGACATGCCTCGCCGCGACATGGTGGTGCACGGCGGCGTCGTGGTGGCCAGGGACGGCGAGTTCCTGGCCTGAGGAGGACCCGAGGGCCGGCCGGGCACCGCACGGGTGCCCGGCCGGCCGCGGTTCGCCCCGCCTCGCCCTACAGGTAAGGACGCGTGATCAGCTCGAACGCGTGACCGCCCGGGTCCTTGAAGTAGACCCCGCGGCCGCCGTGTTCGTCGTTCGTCTCGCCGGGCCGCTTCATCTGGGGGTCGGCCCAGTGCTCGACACCCTGGTCGCAGAGCCGCTGGTACGCCCGCTCGAACAGCTCGTCGTCGACGAGGAAGGCGTAGTGCTGCATCTGGATGTCCATCGGGGGCTCGGCGAACTGGATGAGCACGCCGTCGGCGAGCTGGACGTTGATGAAAGGACCCCAGGACGGTGCCTCGGGGAGTTCGAGCAGCTCCCGGAAGAACCGCGCGGACTCGTGGCGGTCCTTGGCGGCGATGATGGTGTGGTTGAACGTGACTGCCATGTGGATGACCTCGCTGTTGATTCGACACGAAAGGGACTCGTCGCAGTGCCGGAGCACTGGGGGGTCCGCGTGCCGAACCGTGGGGGTGCTGTCGACGCACCCACGGAGCGATCAGTCGTCCACCGGATGGCCCGTCTGTGTATGGCGTCGAATCGCCGGTCCGGTGTTCACGTCGCAGGACGCTACTTGATCATCTCTGAACTGACAAGCGGACAAGCGACTTCGACGCACCCGCGCCGACCGCTCCACGAAGCCGACTCCTGAGGCGGCTCACCACGACGCCGTCGCTCCGACGGAGGGCGTGATGTCAGTACGGCATGGCAGGGTCTCGCTCATGACGACGCCGAAGCGAGGCGGCCTGTGGCGTGATCACGGCAGGTAATCAACGCGATCGCGTTCAAGTACCGCACCGGCACACCGTGGATGGACCTGCCCGAGGGCTTCGGGTCATGGAAGGGCGCCCACAACCGCCTGCGGAAATGGGCTGCCGACGGCACCTGGGAGAAGGTCTTCACCACGCTCCTCGCCCAGGCCGACGCCGGAGGCGACCTCGACTGGGTCGTCGCGGTCGACTCCACCATCGTCCGCGCCCACCAGCACGCCGCCGGGGCCCGTCAAGAAGGGCCCCGGCCGGCGAGCCCGACGACCATGCCCCTCGGACACTCCCGCGGCGCACCGACCACCAAGATCCACCTCGCCGCAGACGGCAACTGCCGATCACTCGCGTTCATCCTCCCAGGACTCCACATCGCCGCCATCTTCATCTGGTCAGCGAGATGATCTCTAGGAAACGCCCTCGTGAGTAACCGCGTTGTGGCACTTGGACGGTCTCAGTTCTCCGTCCGCGCCGGCGGGCGTTCGCCGCGTGGGTGGGCACTGTTTCAGTTCCCTGCGACGCTGAGGGATCCCATGGTGCTCGTCACGCCCACTTCGGGCATGTGTCCGGGTTCCTGTGCGGCGATCGACAGGGAATGTCCGGTTTGCGGGCGCCGCCGCAATGTGTTTGTGCACGTCAGGGGCATTGACGAGGTACTGCTTCCCGGCGTTGTATCCCCACACAGGAAGATCACATATGGAACTGGGATCTTCACTGCACATGCATGTGCGTCAAGGGTCATGCACTGGTGCACACGCATCCGGTTGATCTGCGGGTGGGGAATGAACATGAGATCGGGGCGTGCGCGGCGCGCCCAGGGGAGAGGGCGTGCACTCGCCCTGACAGCAGCCTGGACGCTTCTGACGGGTGTCGTGCCCGGTCTGGCCGCCAGTCCGGCGTGGGCCGATGAAGTTCCTGCAGTTGTTCTTACAGTCGTCCATCGTCCCGGTTCGGATGAACACCGGCAGACAGTGGACGCGGCCCGACGCAATGAGATCTTCAACGCTGTAGCCGCACACCTAAAGACCGGAGACTATGCCGTGAAGGCAGACTTCGAAGCGTACCGAGGGAGAAGATTCTGATGCGAAAGCTGCGCCTTAGATTCCTCTCTCGCCCCTCTGTTGTCATGGGTATAGTCGCCGTTGCGGTGGCAGTAGTGGGTGTGCTCGCATTCCTTAGAGTTTCGAGCCGCCCCCCTCTCAGTGTGGGCGATGTTGAGGGGGTGTGGAGGGGAGAGAACGGGGAAAGTGTCTCTGTTTCGGTCAGGCCAGATGGAACAGCCACGCTATACAATGTTCCGGAACCCTGCCCACCCAGTAACGGCCGCTATTATTCTGGTCCTGCATCTTGGGAGTTCCATACCGTCCCCGATGAATCGCCAGGCGTTCGTTTCAGGTTTTCGGGCACTCCTGAAGAATGCATACTGTCTTTCTCCATCGTGGAGGATGGGAGCGGTTTCTTCACGGAGGACCGGAATTCCATAGGGTACGTTCGCGATTAGGGTAGATATATTAAGCCGTAGATCCTGACTCGGCTCTCAGAAACTGTCAAGTAGGGTTTATCTGGTGCGGCAGATCATGTGACCGCTCTATGCCCGAGTCGTTCCCGAGGGAATGGGGCGGGGTGATTCGAAGGGTGCCGGGTGGGAACGGCTGCGGCCGTTCCCACCCGGCCGGTTAGGCCGTTTCGTGCGAATCTTGCGAGGCTTGCCACACTTCCCAAGTGGAGCTGCAAGCCGAGAAGGCAGCGCGGCGTTGGCTGGCTGAGCAGGGCGTCAGCCGGCTGCTGGAGCCGCCCACGTCGATGGCGTCACGCCTGCGGAGGGCCTGATGTCAGTGCGGCATGGCAGGGTCTCACCCATGACGACGCCAGAGGGGCTTACGCGAGAGCCGGCCGGGATCGCCCACCGCGACACGTTCGACGCCGTCGTCATCAGGACCGACTTCAGCGACGACGAGTGCTGGGGCGCCGTGGTCGAGGAGCTGCGCCGTCCGTGGGGGCCGTCCGGCGAGTACCCCTCGACGGTGCGGGTCGTCGATGCGCCCGCCTGGTCGGGAGCGACAGCCGACGAAGTCCTCGCCGTGGTGGACGAGGACGAGTATCTGAGCGTCGTCTTCCTCGCCGACCGCCACACCATGGAGTCACCGGCGCGGGCCCTGCTCGCCCTGACGACGACCTGGGAGGACGAGGGCGACCTCGATCCCGTCTACTACCAGGAGCTCATCGATTCACCGGAGCCCCGGGAGTTCCGAACCGCGCCCGCAGCCGTGCACGAGGTCCACGTGAACCTGGCGCTCGGCACCATGGACTTCGCCGAGTTCGCCGCGGCGGCCTCCGCGGAACCCGACCAGGTCCTGCGCCCCATCTGACCGCAGCGGCCGACGCACGTCGCCTCGACAGCGGTGGGGGCTTCGCGGTCACCCGCGTACGGAGGTCCTCCTGCGCGGAGTCTTGCCACGTTCCCGGGTGCGTCCTATCGTCCGTCGCGAAGAAAGCGCTTTCTTTCTGTCTGTGGGCAGCTCCATCCGTCTGCCCATGGGCTCTTTCCGCCGCACCGAACGACGTTCCGCACAGCACCTCAGCCAGGAACCGACCCCCAGCGTTCGAAGACGAGAAGGACGGCGAACATGAGACGACCAGTCGCACTTCGGCTCCACGCGGCCCTGGCCGCCCTGGCCCTCGCGGCCGCGACCGGAGTCGTGCTGTCGATGCCTCAGGCAGCGGCGGCGACCGGTGGCGCCACGGGCTACGCGACCCAGAACGGCGGGACCACCGGCGGCGCCGGCGGGCAGACCGTGCGGGCCACCACGGGGACCGCGATCCACGCGGCCCTGTGCGCACGGGCAAGCAGCAGCACCCCGCTCACCATCGAGGTCGAGGGGACGATCAACCACGCCAACACCACCAAGGTGTCCGGCGGCAGTTGCAACACCGCCGCCGGCGTGATCGAGCTCAAGCAGATCAGCAACGTCACCCTCGTCGGGGTCGGATCCGGCGCCGTCTTCGACCAACTCGGTATCCACATCCGTGAGTCCAGCAACATCATCATCCAGAACGTGACCGTGCGGAACGTCAAGAAGTCGGGCTCGCCGCTCTCCAACGGCGGCGACGCCATCGGTATGGAGAGCGACGTCCGCAACGTCTGGGTCGACCACACCACCCTGGAGGCCTCGGGCGGCGAATCGGAGGGCTACGACGGCCTCTTCGACATGAAGGACAACACCCAGTACGTGACCCTGTCCTACAGCGTCCTGCGCAACTCCGGCCGTGGCGGCCTCGTCGGTTCCAGCGAGACCGAGCTCTCGAACAGCTTCATCACGTACCACCACAACCTCTACGAGAACATCGACTCGCGCGCTCCCCTGCTGCGCGGCGGCACCGCCCACATGTACAACAACCACTACCTGCGGATCAACGAGTCCGGCATCAACTCCCGCGCCGGCGCCCGCGCCAAGGTCGACAACAACTACTTCGAGGACTCCAAGGACGTCCTGGGCACCTTCTACACCGACGCGGCCGGGTACTGGCAGGTCGGGGGCAACGTCTTCGACAACGTGACCTGGTCCGCGCGAGGCGCCGAGAACAACCCGGCGGGACCGGACCCGCAGTCCAACACCACCGTCGCCATCCCCTACGCCCACGCCCTCGACCCCGCCGCCTGCGTACCGGCCGTCGTCGCCCGAACGGCCGGTGCGGGCAAGGGGCTTCTCGTGTCGGACGGCAGCTGCTCCCCGCAGACCCCGAGCCCCACGCCCACTCCGACGCCGACCTCCTCCTCGCCCACCCCGGCGCCCACCACACCCACGCCCGGACCGACCGCCCCGAGCGGCACGAACCTCAGCATCGGGGCCGGCGCCGACGGTTCCAGCAAGGCCGACGGCACGAGCTACGGGAACGTCCGGGACGGCGACCTCGGCACCTTCTGGTCGCCGGCCGGTTCCACCGGCTCGGTGTCCGTCAAGTGGGGCTCCGCCACCACCGTGTCCGCGGTCACCATCCGCGAGGCGGCCGGGTCGGCCGGTGCCATCGGGTCCTGGCGCCTCCTCAACGGCGACACCGGAGCCGTCCTCGCCTCCGGCAGCGGGGCCGGCGCCCTCACCGTCCCGCCCACCGCGCTCAAGAAGATCACCTTCGAGATCCTCGGCTCCACCGGCGTCCCCCGCGTCGCCGAGTTCGAGACCTACGCCTGAGGCGTGCGGGAGGCTCTACGGAGCCGACTGCGCGAGGCCGCGGACGAGGAGGGCGAGGCCGAACTCGAACTCCTCGTCCAGCGCCACGGACGTGAGGGACCGGGCGGCCCGGAGGAGGGCGGGGTAGGAGGCCGGGTCGAGCCCGCCGTAGAAGTCCGCGAGTTCGGTGCTGTGGTCGGGGGCGGCCCCGGGACCGTACTGCTGGACGGCGAAGCCGATGGCGTAGTGCGTGACGGACGTGAAGGCACGGGCGGCCAGGTCCACCGGCAGCCCGTGCTCCAGGAGCGCGGCGAGGACGCGCTCGCGTCGGGCGAGTGCGAGGGGGCCGACGGGGACGTACGCCATGAGCAGCGGCAGGGTGTTCGGGTGGCGGCGCAGGGTGTCGTGGAGCCCCCGGGCCGTCACCGTGAGGGCCTCGCGCCAGTCGGAGGCCGTGGCCGGGGCGTCCGCGTCCACCTCGCCGAGGACGCGGTCCACCACGTACGCCATGATCTCGTCCTTGCCGTCGAAGTGGCGGTAGAGCGTGGCCGTACCGGAGTTCAGGGCATCGGCGAGCATGCGCAGGGAGAACGCCTGCGAACCGTGCTCGTCGACGAGCCGCAGCGCCGTGCCGACGATGTGCGCGGTGTCGAGCGACGGGCGTCCGCGCCTCGGCTCGGCGGCGGCGGAAGGGGTCGCGGGGGCCGGGCGGGATGCCCACCACGCCGGACTGCCGGGGGGTGGCGGGGTGGTGGCCATGCGCGGGCCCTCTCTCGCTGAGCCGGGTCGTCGCCGCCCTGGGCGTCACGCGCCCGGCGGTCATCCGTGGTGCGCTGACACGGTACCGGGCGTGCGGGTGGGGCCCTGGGCCGGGCAGGGCCCCCGGGGCCGGGCACGCGCCGGGACCGGGCGGGGCCGCCGGGACCGGGCACGGGCCGCCGGAACCGGGCGAGAGCCGCGCCCGGGCGGGGCGCCCCGCCCCGGCCCCCGCGCGGCCCCGACTCGGGCCGGCGCCACACAGGAGCCGGGGGGGGAATCAGGCGGGAGTCAGACGCGCGATCGCCGGGGACACGGGTGGCGTGCCCGTGCCCAGCGGCTCCTCGGCGTCCGGGCCGTTGCCGCCCGGGCCGTTGCCGACCGGTCCGTGCCCGACCGGTGTGCGGTCGCCGTCCGCCTCTTCCGCCGTGAGGCGGATGTCGCCGATGTGGCCGTCCGGGCGGACGAGCACGATCGTGTCCTCGGTGATGCCGTACGCCGCCAGCAGGGCCGCTTCGTCCGGCGTCCCCGGTGTGGTGCGCGTCAGCACGGTGTGGCGGCGCAGCGGGGCACCGCCGGGCGGCCAGGGAAGGCGGTCGAGCGCCGTGGCGGCGCCGGAGCCGAACGCGAGGGCGGTGAAGTGCGGGCCCCGGTAGAGGTCGAAGAGCCGACGCGCCGGTCCGGTCGCCACCGCCGCGTCCGGCGCGCGGTCGCCGCAGCGCAGGCTCGCCGTGCGGGGCGCGTCGGCCGGGGCCAGGGGGCCGCCGAAGTACGAGATGCCGAGCTGGTGTTCGTCGGGGCCCCGGGTGAGCCCGCCGGGGCGGGTGCGGCGCAGGCCCTCGTACAGCTCGGTCGAGCGGCCGAGGACCTGCGCGGCGACCGGGCGGCGCTCCCGTTCGTAGCTGTCCAGGAGCGTGTCGTCGGCGCCGGCGAGGACCTGCTGGAGTTTCCAGCCGAGGTTGTGGGCGTCCTGGACCCCGGTGTTGAGGCCTTGGGCGCCGGCGGGTGTGTGGACGTGGGCGGCGTCTCCGCACAGCAGGAGCCGGCCGTCGCGGTAGCGCTCGGCGAGGCGGATGTTGGGGCGGAAGACCGAGGTCCAGGTGATGGCGCGCAGGGTGAGGTCGGCGCTCGCACGGCGGCGCAGGAGGGCGGCGAGGGCCGGGCCGGAGAGGTCGACGGGGTCCTCGGGGCGGATCCTGATCATGATCTGGAAGCGGCCTCCGCCTTCCGGCAGGGGGCATGCCGCGATGCCGCGCCCGCGCAGCCGGGGCCAGACGTGCCAGCGGTCCTGGGACAGTCCGTCGACGGTGGCGTCGACGAGGATCATCCGGTCGGTCTCGTCCGTGGTGCCCTCGAAGGCGATGCCCGCCGCCTTGCGGACGGTGCTGGAGCCGCCGTCGGCCCCGACCACGTACCGGCTGGTGAGGACCCGGCCGTCCTCCAGGCGTACCGTGCACCTCTGCTCGTCCTGGGTGATGTCCACGGCGCGCGCGCCGAAGTCGACGGGCACTCCGAGGCGTACGACGGCATCGTGGAGGAGGGCGGTGGTGGCGTACTGAGGGAGCAGGAGGATGTCGGGGTAGGGGGTGCCGATGCTGTCCGGCGCGGTGGCGTGCATCTGCCAGGTCTTGGTGAACGGGCCGACATGGAGGCCCATCGGCGGGTAGGCGCCGCCTGCGGCGCGGGCGGCGTCGGCGAGGCCCAGGTCGTCGAGGACCTCCAGGGTCCGGGGCTGGATGCCCTTGGCCCGCGATCCCTGGAAGCGCCGGTCGTCGCGCTCGACGACGCGCACCGGGACCCCTCGGCGGGCCAGGTCGAGTGCGAGCGCGAGGCCCACGGGTCCCGCGCCGACGACGGTGACGTCGGTGTCGGGCGCGCGCGCCGCCGCGTCGCCCGTGTCGTTCGATTCCGGCATGTCCGTTGCTCCTCGCCGCCCCGGGTGCGCGAACGGGTGCGCACACCTCGATCCACGTTTCGGATACAGCGTATCCGAAAAGTGGCTCCCCGGGTGCGCGGACGATCCGACGCACCCAGAGGACCTGCCCGGCTCAGCCGTTCGGGAGGATGACCGCCCGCCCGTTGACGCGCCCCTCGTGGAGCCGCTCGTAGGCCTGCGGCGCGTCGTCCAGGCCGTACGTCTCGGTGTGGACGTCGACGGCGCCGGCACGGGCCAGGTCGAGCACCTCGATCAGCTCGGCCCGGGTACCCCAGTACGGGGACGCGACCGAGACCTCGTACGGCAGGGCGCCGAATCCGACGGGCAGGGTGCCGCCGCCGAGGCCGACGACGGTGACGTCGCCCTCGACCGCGACCATCGCGCCGGCGGCGGTCACGGTCGGCTGGGCGCCCACGAAGTCGAGGACCACCTCGGCACCGCGTCCGCCCGTGAGTTCACGGACCGCGGGGGCCGCCCCGGCGTCCGACAGCACCGTCTCGTGCGCGCCCACGGCGCGGGCCAGGGCCAGCTTGTCCTCCGTGACGTCCAGGGCGACGACCCTGGCCGCGGTCATGGCGCGCAGCAGCTGGATGGCGACGTGGCCGAGTCCGCCGGTGCCGATGACGACGGCGGTGCTCCCGGGGACCAGCTTGGGCAGGGAGCGCTTGACCGCGTGGTACGGCGTGAGGCCGGCGTCCGTGAGCGGTACGGCCTGGACGGGGTCGAGGCCGGCGAGCGGGACGAGGTGGCGGGGGCTGTCGACGATCATGTACTCGGCGATGGCGCCGGGGGCGCCGAGTCCCGGCGGCCTGATGCCGAGTTCGGCGGCCCGCAGGCAGTAGTTCTCCTTGCCCTCGGCGCACTTGGCGCAGCTGCCGCAGCCCCAGGGGCCGTAGACGGCGACGGCGTCACCGACGGCGACGCCCTCGGCTCCGGCGCCGAGCGCCGCCACCGTGCCCACGCCTTCGTGGCCGAGGGTCAGCGGCAGCGGGAAGGGCAGCTGGTCGGCGGACCAGCTCATGACCGCGATGTCGGAGTGGCAGACGCCGGCGGCGGTGACCTTCAGGAGCACCTGGCCGGGTCCGGGTTCCGGGTCGGGGACGGTGACGACCTCGGGCGGGGCGCCCACCGTGCGGTACTGCAGTGCCTTCATGACGCTTTCCTTTCGCGTTTCTCTTCCCCCAGCCGCGGCCGCGTGGCTCAGCGGGCGGCGTAGGCCCCGTCGACGAGGTGGTAGCTGCCGTGGACGAAGGACGCGCGCTCCGACAGCAGGAACGCGACGAATTCGGCGACCTCGTCGGCGCGGCCGAGCCGGCCCGCCGGGTGGAGGGCGACCAGGGCGTCGTACGCCTCCTGTCCGATGCCGGCGAGGAGGGGGGTGTCGATGTAGCCGGGACCGACGGCGTTGATACGTACCCCCTGGGAGGCGTATTCGAGTGCGGCCGTCTTGGTGAGACCGACGACGCCGTGCTTGGCCGCGACGTAGGCGGCGCTGCCGGCCGAGCCGTTGGTCCCGAGGATGGAGGACATGTTCACGACGGCGCCGCCGCCGGAGGCGAGGATCGCGGGGAGTTCGTGGCGGAGCGAGTGGAAGACGCCGTCCAGGTTGGTGGAGACGACGCGCCGCCACTCCTCGGCCGGGGTCTCGGCGATCGGGACGCGCGCACCGGCGACGCCCGCGTTGTTGACGGCCAGGTGGAGGCCGCCGAAGGCGGCGACCGCGGCCTCGACGCCCTGCCGGACGGACCCGTCGTCGGTGACGTCCATCGTCACGGCGAGGGCCGTGGCGCCGCGCTCGGTCAGTTCGGCGACGGCGGCGGCCGCGCGGTCGGCGTCGTGGTCGGCGACGGCCACCGCGGCACCGGCGTCGGCGAGGCGGCGGGCGACGGCGAGTCCGATGCCGGAGGCGCCGCCGGTGACGAGGGCGGCCTTGCCGGCGAACTCCCGGGAGTCGGCGGTCCGGGCCTCGGAGGCGGGAACGTCGGGCGTGGGGGTGGGAGTGGGGGTGGGGGTGTGGGTCATGGTGGTTCCTCAGACGGTTGTACGGGTTTCCGCCGGCGGCGGTTCCGCCGCCAGCAGGGCGAAGGCCTCCTCCACGAGGGCGGGGAGGGCCTCCCGGGGGCCGCCGAGCACCCAGGCGCGGGTGGCGGCCAGGAGCGTGGCGGCTCCCGATCCGACGGCGACGGCGGGCCGCAGGTCGTGTTCCGGGTCGGTGCCGATGCGGGCCGCGACCAGCCGGACCGACGCGGCCTCGCCCTCCAGGAGGACGCGCCGGAGGACGGCGCGGAGCGGGGCGTCGGTCTCGGCGAGGCGGAGGATCTCCCGCACCCCGTCGCGGCGGTGCCAGGCCGGGGTGACCGGATCGGCGAGCCAGCTCCGCAGCGCAGCCCGGTAGGCGGTCAGCGGGGTCTCGCTCGCCGGGCGGGCGGCGAGCGCCTCGTTGATGCGTGCGCAGTCGGCGCGGAAGCCGTCGAGGACGGCCTCCTCCTTGGAGCGGAAGTAGCGGCTGAAGGTGCGGCGGGAGACGCCGACGGCGTCGGTGACGTCCTCGACGGAGACTCCGGCCGGTCCCCGCTCCAGGACGAGCCGCAGCGCGGCCTCGCCGAGCGCCTCGCGGGTCCGCGTCCCCTTCGGGCCGCGCCGCGGAAAGCGGCCTTCTCGCTCGGCACTCATACATGCACCGTACACCCAATAATGTCCCAGTGAGACATTCAAGGTGATTCCCGCGTCACACCACACAACGACCCTTGTGACGACTTGTCGCCAATAGGCCCTATTCCCCGCATGGACGGAGCCCTGCTGGGCAGATCATCGGCGGGCCGACCGCGCCCGCGAGAGGAGCGTGCCGTGCTGTCCGATCTCTTCGACCGGCTGTTCAGACGCCGCGGCTCAGACAGCCGCCCCGGGACGGGCCCCCGCGGACCCGCGCGCACACCGGGGAGGGTCGTGCTCGACGCGGACTTCTCCTCCGCCGAGCAGTGGGTCGCCGGGCGTTCCTGGGCCTATCCCGGCGGCGGGCCGACCAATCCGGGTGACAACAAGCTCGACCACCTCGTGGAGGACCCCGCGTACAGCAGGACGGGCGTCTTCCGGGCGACCCGCCGGCCCGACGGCAAGTGGGACGCGGGGCTGCTCACCACGGAGGGCAGCGCGGAGGCCTTCCTGGTGCGGGCCGAGGACGTCCTGGAGGCGCGGGTGCGCCTGCCCGTGGAGACGGGGGCCTGGCCGGCCATCTGGACCTGGCTCGACGGCGGTCAGGAGATCGACGTCTTCGAGTACCACCCCGACAACCCCGATCTCCTGGAACTGTCGAACCGGGTCAAGGGACGCCACCTCTACTACCGGAACGCGGCGATCCGCCCGGGCGCCTGGGTCGACCTGCGGGTCGAGTTCGGCGCCCGCAACGTGGTGTGGTGGGTGAACGGCGCGCGGGTCTTCGACGACCGCCGCGGCGTGGGGCGTTCCTGGCGGGCGCACCTCATCGTGAACCTGTCGGTCTGCGCGGGCCGCTACCACCCGGCACCGGCCCCCGGAGTCTCGGAGATGTCGTACGAGGTGGCGCAGTTGCGCGTGTACCGGGACTGACGCGGCCGCACGGGCGTCGGCGAGACGGGTCGTGACGGCCCGTGACCCGCGCGGACGCCGGCGACGCGCGCGGAAGGAGGGGGGATGCGGGCCCCGGAGGAACGGGCGTTGCGTAGGCTCGAACAGAGCGTTCCGCGCACTCGCACCGCGCCGCCCGTACGACGAGGAGGACCCTCCCATGCACACCGCCGACGAGGGACGGCAGCAGCAGCTGGACGTGGCCAGCGTGCTCAACGCGAAGACCACCCTCCTCCAGCTCCTCGCCCGGGCGGGGGTCTACACCGGCGACGCGGAGGAGCTCATCGGGCTCGTCGAGGCCGGGGCGCTCGCCCTCGCGCACACGGAGGTCAGCGAGGCTCGGAGGAGCGCTCCGAGGGAGAGGGGTGAGGTCTACGCGTCGGGCTGGTCCGACGGCGCCCTGGCCGCCACCGACGAACTCGGCGCCGTCGCCGAGCGGGCGCTGATCCGCGCCGTCACCACCGGCCCCTCTGCCGACTCCCCCGACGAGCGCTCCCCCGTCGGACGGGCAGAGATGGAGCGGGCCAAGGTGGCGGTCACACCGCTGTACCTCTCGTTCGCCGATGTCTCCGACCTCGACCCCGAGGTCACCGAGCAGGTGCTCGGCGCGGTGCTGCGCACGATGAGCCCGCGGCAGCGGGCCGGATATCCGGGGCGGCTGACGCGGTTCGCGTCCACGCATCACGCGCACCTGGAGCGGTTGTACGCGGAGTACGGCCCGGGCAGCCCGATCGCGATCCACGGCCGGTACTCCCTCGTCCACTCCGCCACCAGCGTGGCCGTGCTGGAACGGCTGGCCGAGACGCCGGCGGCGCTGCACGAGGAGTGGGACGCGGCCGAGCTCCCGCCGGCCTGGCTGGACGGCCTGACCACGGCGTGGGGGTCGCCCGCCTGAGGACGGGGCGGTCCCGCCTCCCACGACTTCTTCAACTCGGCTCGGGGGCAGAGCCGTTGAAATTCCCTCACCTGACGCGGTGCGGTGGATCCGCGATTCCGCCGACGGGACTACTTAGGTTAGGCTAAGTTAAGTTTCGGTGCGCCGACCTGGGGTGTCACCCCGCCGGTGCACCGACGTCCCCCACGCGTCAGGAGAGACGGAAGAACATGACCACACGGGTCGCGGTGGCCGGCGCCAGTGGCTACGCCGGCGGGGAGATCCTCCGCCTGCTCGCCTCTCATCCCGAAGTCGAAGTCGGCATCCTGACCGCGCACAGCAGTGCCGGACGCACCCTCGGCCAGGTGCAGCCCCAGCTGACCTCGTTCGCCGACCGGGTGCTGGCGGAGACATCGGCGGAGGCACTCGCCGGGCACGAGGTCGTGTTCCTGGCCCTGCCGCACGGCCAGTCGGCCGCGCTCGCCCGCGAGTTGGACGCCGACACCCTGGTCGTCGACTGCGGGGCGGACTTCCGCCTGCGCGACCCGGTCGAGTGGAGACGGTTCTACGGCTCCGAGCACGCGGGCACCTGGCCGTACGGGCTCCCCGAGATGCCCGGCGCCAGGGACGACCTGAAGGGGGCGACCCGGATCGCCGTCCCGGGGTGCTACCCGACCGCCGTCACCCTCGCGCTCTACCCCGCACACGCCGCCCGCCTCGTGGAACCCGAGGTCGTCGTCGTGGCGGCCAGCGGGACCTCGGGGGCCGGCCGGGCGGCCAAGCCGCACCTGCTGGGCTCCGAGGTGATGGGGTCCATGACCCCGTACGGCGTGGGCGGCGGGCACCGGCACACCCCCGAACTCACCCAGAACCTGTCCCTCGTGGCGGGCGAGCCGGTGACCGTGTCCTTCACGCCCACCCTCGCCCCGATGCCCCGCGGCATCCTCGCCACCTGCTCGGCACGGCTGCGCCCGCACGTCGCCGACGACGGCCTCGACGAGGTCCGGGAGGTCTTCGAGGCCTCGTACGAGACCGAACCGTTCGTCCGGCTGCTACCGCGGGGCCAGTGGCCGTCCACGGCCTCGGTGCTCGGATCCAACACGGTGCAGGTGCAGGTGGCGCTCGATCCGGCCGCCCGCCGCCTCATCTGTGTGAGCGCGATCGACAACCTGACGAAGGGCACCGCCGGTGGCGCGGTGCAGAGCATGAACGTCGCCCTCGGCCTGCCCGAAGGGCTCGGCCTGCCCACGAATGGAGTGGCTCCGTGACCGTGACCGCCGCCCGGGGATTCCTCGCCAGCGGAGTGGCCGCCGGCATCAAGGCGTCAGGCGATCCCGATCTCGCCCTGGTGGTGAACCAGGGCCCCGCACCGGCCGCCGCGGGAGTCCTCACCTCCAACCGGATCCAGGCCGCACCGGTCCGCTGGACGCGGCGGGTCCTCGCCGACGGCCGGGTCTCCGCGGTCGTCCTGAACTCCGGCGGCGCCAACGCGTGCACCGGCCCCGCGGGCGCCCACGACGCGCGGACGATGGCCGAGCGGACCGCCGTGGCGATCGGGACGACCCCGGACCGGATAGCCGTCTGCTCCACCGGACTCATCGGCGTGCCCCTGCCCATGGAGCGGGTCGCCGCCGGCATCGCCCTCGCGGCGGAGCGGCTCACCCCCGACGGCGGCGAGGACGCGGCCGTCGCGATCAAGACCACCGACTCCGTCCACAAGACCGCCGCGGTGACCCGGGACGGCTGGACCGTCGGTGGCATGGCGAAGGGCGCGGGCATGCTCGCGCCCGGTCTCGCCACCATGCTCGTGGTCCTCACCACCGACGCCGTGGCGGCCGACGCGTCGCTCGACTCCGCGCTGCGCGCCGCCGTACGCACCACCTTCGACCGGGTGGACTCCGACGGCTGCATGTCCACCAACGACACCGTGCTGCTGCTCGCCTCGGGCGCCTCGGGCACGACCCCGGCCGACGAGGACCTCGCCGCGGCGGTGCACGCCGTCTGCCTCGACCTCGCACACCAGCTCGTCGCGGACGCCGAGGGCGCCTCGAAGGAGATCGAGGTGGCCGTCGTCGGCGCCGCGACCGAGGACGACGCCGTGACCGTGGGCCGCTCGATCGCCAGGAACAACCTCCTCAAATGCGCCCTGCACGGCGAGGACCCGAACTGGGGCCGGGTGCTCTCGGCGATCGGCACCACCGACGCCGCGTTCGACCCCGACCGCCTGGACGTGGCCATCAACGGCGTCTGGGTCTGCCGGAACGGCGCGGCCGGGGAGCCCCGGGAGAAGGTCGACATGTCCGGCCGCCGGATCACCGTCACGGTCGACCTGCGCGCCGGCGAGGCGTCCGCGGAGATCTGGACCAACGACCTGACCGCCGAGTACGTGCACGAGAACAGCGCCTACAGCTCATGAGCCGAGGGAGTACGAGAATGAGGACGCTCGGCGAGCAGCCCGCCGCGGGAAGCCTGGACTCCGCGCGGCGTGCGGACGTCGTGCCGCGGCCGCGCTCCGCGACGGGTACGACCGCCGAAGCCCACCCGGGCCCGGTGGACCTCCCGGCCGCGGACGTCCCGTGGTCCGAGGCTCTCCAGGGCCGGACCGTCGTCGTCAAGTGCGGTGGCAGCACCCTGGACGACCCGGCGCTCCGGCGGTCGTTCGCGCAGGACGTCGTCGAGCTGTGGCAGGCGGGCCTGCATCCGGTCGTGGTGCACGGCGGCGGCCCCCAGATCAGCTCGATGCTCGACCGCCTGGCCCTGGAGGTCCGGTTCGAGGCCGGCATGCGGGTGACCACCCCGGAGGCCATGGACGTCGTCCGGATGGTGCTGACGGGCCAGGTCCAGCGGGACCTGGTCGGCGCGATCAACGCCCACGGGCCCTTCGCCGTCGGCATGTCCGGCGAGGACGCCCACACCCTGACCGCCGAACGCCGCCCGGCCTGGGTGGACGGCCGGCCCGTCGACATCGGTCTCGTCGGCGACATCGTGGACGTCGCCCCCGACACCGTACGGAACCTCCTGGCCGGCGGCCGCATCCCGGTCGTGTCCCCCGTCGCGCGCGGTGCGGACGGGCAGGTCTACAACGTGAACGCCGACCTCGCGGCCTCGGCCCTGGCCGTCGCCCTCGGCGCCGACCGGCTCGTGATGCTCACCGACGTCCCCGGCCTGTACGCGGACTGGCCGCGGAGCACCGAGGTCGTCCCCGAGCTGACGGCCGAGGAGCTGGAGTCCCTGCTCCCCGGGCTCGCCGGCGGGATGCTGCCCAAGATGGAGGGCTGCCTGCGGGCGGTGCGGTCGGGAGTCGGCCGGGTGCACGTCCTCGACGGGCGCACGCCGCACGCCGTCCTCCGGGGCGTCCTCACGGAGGAGAATCCCGGCACCACGGTCCTGCCCGACGAGGCGCCGGACATCACGCGGGCCGCCGCCCCGGCCGTCGCGCCGCACGAGGAGGAGCCCCCCGCATGACCGTCACCGTTCCCCTCAGGAACCGCTGGCGTGCCGTGATGATGAACAACTACGGCACTCCCCCGCTGGCCCTGGTCCGCGGCGAGGGCTGCACCGTCTGGGACGAGGCCGGCCGCGCGTACACGGACTTCACCGGCGGGATCGCGGTCAACACCCTCGGGCACGCCCACCCCGCCGTGGTCGCGGCCGTCACCGACCAGGTCGCACGCCTCGGCCATGTCTCGAACCTGTTCGTCGCCGAGCCCCCGGTGGCGCTCGCGGAGCGGCTGCTCGGCCTGTTCGGCAGGCCGGGCGGCCGGGTCTTCTTCTCCAACTCCGGCGCGGAGGCCGTCGAGGCGGCCGTCAAGGCCGCCCGGAGGACCGGGCGGCCGCGCGTCGTCGCGATGGAGGGCGGCTTCCACGGCCGCACCCTGGGCGCCCTGGCGGTCACCGGCCAGCCGGCGAAGCGCGAACCGTTCCTCCCGCTGCCGGGGGACGTGACGCACGTGCCGTTCGGCGACGTCGACGCCCTGCGCGCGGCGGTCTCCGAGGACACGGCGGCGGTCTTCGTCGAACCGGTGCAGGGCGAGGCGGGCGTGATCCCCGCGCCCGAGGGGTACCTGAGGGCAGCGCGGGCCATCACCCGTGCCGCGGGCAGTCTGCTCGTCCTCGACGAGGTGCAGACCGGGATCGGCAGGACCGGCCACTGGTTCGCGCACCAGGCCGTGCCGGGGGTGGACCCGGACGTGGTGACCCTGGCCAAGGGGCTGGGAGGCGGTCTTCCGATCGGCGCCACGGTGGCGTTCGGCGAGGCCGGCGACCTCCTCGGCCCCGGCCAGCACGGATCGACCTTCGGCGGGAACCCGGTGGCCTGCGCGGCCGGCGCGGCCGTCCTCGAGACCATCGCGGCGGAGGGCCTCCTGGAGCACACCGTACGGATGGGTGAGCTGCTGCGGACGGGCGTGGAGGCGCTGGAGCACCCCCTGGTGGCCGAGGTCCGGGGCGCGGGGCTGCTGCTCGGCGTCGTCCTGACCGAGCCGGTCGCCGTACGGGTCCAGGAGGCGGCGCAGGAGGCCGGGTTCCTCGTGAACACGGCCGGCCCCGGGACCGTACGCCTGGCTCCGGCGCTGACCGTGTCGGCACGTCAGGTCGAGGAACTGGTCGAGGCGTTGCCGGCAATCCTGGACGCGCGCTAGGCCCTGTCGTCAAACTCCCTCCTGCCCCGCGGGCGACGACGGGAGTTTGACGACAGCACCTGGCCCGCGTACGGGCCCAGGTCCCACGAAGCGGCCGGCCGACGAGTGCGTCCTCGTCGGCCGGCCGCTTCGGCGTCACTCCTTCACCGGCTCGGTCCGCCCGTCGACATACGTCGCCACGACCTCGATGTCCCCGATCCGCGAGGTCTCGACCGTCCGGGGATCGTCGCCGAGGACCACCAGGTCGGCGCGCTTGCCGGGGGTGAGGCTGCCCGCGCTGTCGTCCCAGTGGCAGGCGTACGCGCCGGCCACCGTGTAGGCGTGCAGGGCCTCGTCGACGGTGACGGCCTCGTCCGGGCCGATCGCCCGGCCGGAGGTCGAGGCGCGTTCGACCATGAACTGGATGGCGCGCAGCGGCGAGCCGTCCGTGACCGGCCGGTCGGAGCTGCCGACGAGGGTGACGCCGTGGTCGAGGAAGCCCCGGCCCCGGTACATCCAGGGTGCCCGCCGCTCGCCCATGACGTCGGCGTAGTCGTCGCCGAAGTAGCGGAGGAAGTTGGGCTGGACCACGGCGCTGACGCCGAGCCGGGCGAAGCGCGGGAGCTGGTCCGGGCGGATCAGGCCCGCGTGCTCCACCCGGTGCCGGGCGGTCGGTCGGGGCCGGAGCCGCTGGGCGCGTTCCAGGGCGTCCAGGGCGAGGTCGGCGGCCCGGTCGCCGATGGCGTGGACGGCGAGCTGCCATCCGGCGAGATGGCCGTCGACGACGAGGTCCGCGATCCGTTCGGGCTCGTCCTGGAACTGTCCGGTGTGGGACATGCCCTCGTACGGCTCGGTGAGCGCCGCCGTACGCGCCATCATGCCGCCGTCGGTGTAGATCTTGAGGGCTCCGAGGGAGAGCCAGTCGTCGCCGAAGCCGGTGCGCAGCCCGAGGTCGAGGGCGCGCGGGATGCCGTCGTCCCGGTGCGCGGCGCGCGGGCGGAGCGTGTCGCCCGCTGCCATGAGCTGGACGCGGAGGGGCAGTCGGCCGCGGTCCCTGAGGAGTTGGTACGCGCCGAGTTCGACGGGGCTGTGTCCGAGGAGGCCGCCGCCGATGCCGGCCTCGGCGCAGGCGGTGATTCCCTCGGCGAGGCAGCCGCGGCCGGCCCGCTCGATCGCGTCCGCGAGTTCCTCCTGGGAGTACGGCAGCCGGAGCCGCCGCACGGCGGTCATGGCGCTCTCGGCGAGGAAGCCGTCCTGGTGCGGCACCTCGGCCGGAAGGAGGTCGAGGACGGCGCTGTTGACGACGCAGGCGTGTCCGGAGTCGTGCATGAGGAAGATCTTGCGGCCCTGGCTGACCCGGTCGATCTCGGCGGCGGTGAGATGGCGTCCCAGGGCCCGCTGGTCGTAGCCGGCGACGTCGACCCAGGCTCCGGGCTCGCCCTTCCGGGCGGCGGCCTCCTCGATGACGGCGAGGACGTCCTCGATCCGCTGGCAGGGGGCGATGCTCGGGGTGTCGGCCTTCAGTCCCGCCCAGGCCAGGTGGACGTGGCTGTCGATGAAGCCGGGCAGCACGGTGGCGCCCTGGAGGTCGACGACCTCGCGGGCGGGGAGCGAGGTCACGGCTTCGTCGAGGCCCACGATCCGTCCCCGCCAGATGCCGAGGTCGTGGGCGACGGGGTGGTCCGGGTCCATGGTGAGAATGCGCGCGTTCGTCAGCCTCGTACAGAGCATGGGCAGTTCCGTTCCCGGTCGCTGTCGCTGTCGCCAGTTGCTGTCGCCTGTTGCTGTTTCTGTTGTTGTTGCTGTCTTCAGGGGGTCTTGGCCATCACGGCGTCGGCACCGGTCGTCCCCGGCTCCGTCCCCCCGGCGTGGGCGTACCCCTTGGGGGCGGCGGGGACCATGAGCGGCGTGCCGGTCTCGGGGTCGGGGATGATCCGGCAGGGCAGGCCGAAGACGTCCTCGACCAGCTCCGCGGTCATGACGGTCGACGGGTCGCCCTCGGCCGCGACGATGCCGCCCGGGCGCATCACGATGAGGTGGGTGGCGTACCGGCAGGCCTGGTTGAGGTCGTGCAGGACGGCCACGATCGTGTGGCCCCGGCGGGCGTGGAGTTCGGCGCACAGGTCGAGGACCTCGACCTGGTGGGCGATGTCGAGGAAGGTGGTCGGCTCGTCGAGCAGCAGGATCTCGGTCTGCTGGGCCAGGACCATGGAGAGCCAGACGCGCTGGCGCTGGCCGCCGGACAGGTCGTCGACGGGGCGGTCTGCGAGTTCGAGGACGCCGGTCTGCCGCATCGCCTCGACCACGGCCTCCTCGTCGTCGGCGGACCACTGCTTCAGGAGGCCCTGGTGGGGGTAGCGGCCCCGGGCCACCAGGTCGCCCACCGTGATGCCGCCGGGCGCGGTGGACGACTGCGGGAGCAGTCCGAGCCGGCGGGCGACCTCGCGGGAGCGGTACGAGGCGATGGCGGCGCCGTCCAGGTAGACCTGTCCGGTGCGCGGCTTGAGCATCCGGGCGAGGGCGGTGAGGAGGGTGGACTTGCCGCAGGCGTTGGGGCCGATGACGACCGTGAAGGAACGGTCGGGGATCTCGACGTCGAGGCCGGTCGCCACCGTCCGCTGGTCGTAGGAGAGGGTCAGGTTCTCGGCGCGCAGGCGGGAGGCCGGACGGTTCGTTGCTGTCATGCGCGGCTCTTTCGCGACTCGGTGACCAGTAGCCAGATGAGGTAGAGCCCGCCGACGCAGCCGGTCGCCGTGCCCACCGGGAGGAGCGCGGGGGCGAAGAGGCGCTGCACGGCGAGGTCGCTCAGGGCGAGCATCACGGCGCCCATGAGGGCGGAGGGCAGCAGGGCCGGGCCCGACGAGCCGGTGATCTTGCGGGCCACCTGCGGCGCGGCCAGGGCGACGAACCAGATGGGCCCGGTCACGGCGGTGGCGAACGCGGCGAGGGCGACGCTGATCACGAGCAGGAGGGTGCGGGTGCGGGGGACGTCGACGCCGAGGGCCATGGCGGTGGTGTCGCCCATCTCGACCATGGAGAGGCGGCGGGAGAGGAAGAAGGCGAGGGGCAGCAGGACGGCGACGGCGATGCCGATGGCCTGGGCGTGGATCCAGAGCCGGTTGCCCAGGCTGCCGATCAGCCAGGACTGCGCCTCCAGGGCCTCCTGGAAGGTGGCGCGGGTGATCAGGTACGAGTTGACGGCGAGGAGCAGGGCGCTGACGCCGATGCCGACCACGACGAGGCGGAAGCCCTGGACGCCCCGGCCGATCATGAGGAGATGGACGGCGAGGGCGGTGGCGAGGCCGCCGACGAGGGCGCCGAGCGCGATCTCGGTCATGCTGCCGTGCAGCAGGACGATGACGACGAGCGCGCCGACGGCGGAGCCGTTGGTGAAGCCGATGATGTCGGGGCTGCCCAGGGGGTTGCCCGTGATGCTCTGGAGGATGGCACCGCTGACGGCGAGGGCCGCGCCGACGCACAGCGCGGTCACCAGGCGTGGCATGCGGAGGGTGTTGACGACGAAGTCGGCGATGCCCGACCCGTTCCCGGTGAGCGCCTGGACGACCTCACCGACGGAGAGGTCGAAGTCGCCGGTGGTGAGGGTGATGCCGGCGACGAGGAGGAGGGCGGCCAGGAGGGCCGCGGTGGCGGCGACGGTTCGGCCCTGGACGCGCAGCGAGACGCTGCCGGAGCGGGTGCGGACGACCCGGCCGGTGACGACCCGGGGCGGGTGCGGCACGGTCGCCGCGCCGGGTCCCTCGCGGGGCGTCGGGTCGGGCGCGGAGGCCTTCGCCTCCCGTACGGCAGTCACAGCATGACCAGCTTTCGGCGGCGGCACAGGGCGATGAACAGGGGGGCGCCGATGAAGGCGGTGACGATGCCGACCTGGAGTTCGCCGGGGGCGCCGAGCACCCGGCCGAGGACGTCCGAGCCCAGGAGGAGGACGGGGGCGATCAGCATCGAGTACGCGAACACCCACCGCTGGTCGGGTCCGACGACGAACCGGGCGATGTGCGGGACGGCGAGGCCCACGAAGCCGATCGGTCCGGCGGCGGCGGTGGCGGCCCCGCACAGGAGCATCACGGCGACGGCGCCCAGGGCGCGGGTCCGCCCCACGTTCACGCCGAGGGCCCGGCCCATCTGGTCGCCCATGGCCAGCGCGTTGAGCGAGGGCGCGAGGACGAGGGCGAGGACGAGGCCGGTGCCGATGAACGGCAGGGCCATCACGACGATGTCGTAGTACCGGCCGGCGAGGGAGCCGACGGTCCAGAAGCGGAACTGGTCGAAGGCCCGCGGGTTGAGCAGCAGGACGGCCCAGTTGAAGGCGTACAGCACGGCGGTCACGGCGGCGCCGGCGACGACGAGCCGCTCAGGGGAGGCGAGTTTCCGGCCCGAGGAGCCGAGCAGGTAGACGCCGACGGAGGCGGCGGCGGCACCGGCCAGGGCGAACCAGACATAGCCGAGCGGGGCCGCGACGCCGAAGAAGGCGATGGCGACGACGACGCCCGCGGAGGCGCCGAGGTTGACGCCGAGCATGCCGGGGTCGGCGAGCGGATTACGGGTCAGGGCCTGCATCAGGGCGCCGGCCAGACCGAGGGCGAGGCCGACGAGGACGCCGAGGAGGGTGCGGGGGATGCGGTAGTCGTGGATGATGACCGACGTCTCGGACCCGTCGGGGTTCCACAGCGCGTCCCAGGTGGCGGTGAAGGGGATGCCCCGGGTGCCCACCCAGACGCTGAGCAGTCCGACCAGGACGAGGGCGGCGAGGCCGACGACCAGTCCCAGTCCCCGTAAGGCGGCGCCGGTGCGGCCCGATCCTCGTGCGCCGGGACCCGTGGCTGTCTCCGCGGGTTGCTCCTGGGGCTGCTGTCCCTGCACCACCCGGGATTCGACGGACAACGACAACTCCCCCTGGCGGCGGTACAGATGTACGGCGGGAACCTGCCGGCGCGAGACCGAAGGATCACGACTTAGGTGAGGCTAACCGAACCGTGTCCCGAGGTCAACGCGCCCGGCAGGACCTCTCCGGCGCCTCTCCCACCTCGCCCGGAACTCCCCCGGACCTCCTCCGGGACCCGCCCCGACCCCCGCCGGACTCAGAGTAGGCTTACCTAACCAACCATCTACCTCCATAGAGGAGTCTCATGCCAACGGGCGGACCGACGGGGGGACTTGTCCTCCGCCAGGCGATCAGAGGACAACGCCGCCGAGTGATCACGGCGTCTCTGCTCGGTATGACCCACCAGGGCTGCGAGGCCCTGGTGCCGGTGGTCATCGGCGCCACCATCGACACCGCAGTCGCCACCGGCTCCACCTCGGCGCTGCTGCGCCTGCTCATCGCCCTCGCCGTGCTCTTCCTGGTCCTGTCGACCTGCTACCGCGTCAGCGCCCGGATCACCGAGGGCAGCGGCGAACTCGCCGCGCACCGGCTCCGGCTCGACCTGGCCACCCGGGTGCTCGACCCCCGGGGCGGGGCCGACGCGAACCGCCTCCCCGGCGCGCTGACCAGCATCGCCACCAACGACGCCCGCCGCGTGGGCTCGGTGGCCACCATCATCGCCTACGGGGTGTCGGCCGTCGCCGCCCTCGTGATCAGCGCCGTCGCACTCCTCAGGATCTCCGTCCCCCTCGGCCTGCTCGTCCTCCTCGGCATCCCGCCGCTGCTGTGGCTCGGGCACCGCATCAGCCGACCGCTCGAACAGCGCAGCGAGGCCGAGCAGGAGCGGGCCGCCCACGCCTCGGGCGTCGCCGCCGACCTCGTCTCCGGACTCCGCGTCCTCAAGGGCATGGGCGCCGAGTCGGCGGCCGTGGCCCGCTACCGCACCACGAGCCAGGACTCGCTGTCCGCCGCCCTGCGCGCCGCGCGCAGCCGGGCCGGGCACGAGGGCGCCGTCCTCGCCCTGACCGGCGTGTTCATCGCCGTCATCGGCGTGGTCGGCGCGTACCTCGCCATGGACGGCAGCATCAGCGTCGGCGACCTGGTCGCCGCCGTCGGTCTCGCGCAGTTCCTCCTCGGCCCGTTCCAGCTCCTCGGCTACGTGAACGCCGAGCTCGCCCAGGGCCGCGCCTCGGCCAAGCGGATCGCCGAGGTCCTCGCCTCGCCCGAGGCCGTCGGGACCGGACACGACGTGCCCGCCGACGGAGCGGCCGGACACGTGGCCCTGCGCGGGGTGACACTCGGCACCCTCAAGGGCGTCGACCTCGAACTCCCGGCGGGCAGCCTGACCGGCATCGTCGCCCGGGACGCCGCCGCCGCCAACGACCTCCTCGTCTGCCTGGCCCGCGAGGCGGACCCCGCCGAGGGCGCCGTCGAGCTCGACGGCGCGCCGCTGACCTCGCTCGACCCCGACGCGCTGCGCCGGGTCGTCCTGGTCGCCCACCACGACGCCGACCTGTTCGAGAGCACGCTGCTCGACAACGTCCGGGCCGGGGCCGCGGACGACACCGCCGCCGTCGAGCGAGCCCTCAGGGCCTCGGCCGCCGACGACGTCGCCCGGCTCCTCCCGGACGGCGGGGACACGCTCCTCGCCGAACGCGGCCGCTCGCTCTCCGGAGGCCAGCGCCAGCGCGTCGCCCTCGCCCGCGCGCTCGCCGCCGACCGGCCCGTCCTCGTGCTGCACGACCCGACGACCGCGGTGGACACCGTCACCGAGTCCCACATCGCCGCCCGGCTGCGCGAGGTCCGCCGCGACCGCACCACGATCCTGGTCACCACCAGCCCCGCTCTCCTCGCCGTGACCGACCGCGTGATCGTCCTGGAGGACGGCGCCGTACAGGCGACCGGACGCCACACCGAACTCCTCGCGGCCGACGCGACCTACCGTGCGGCGGTGCTCGCATGACGCTCGCCGACGAGACACGGACGGACAGCCGGCCGCAGCGGGACGAAGGACGGAAGAGGGAGACGGACCAGACCATGAGCGGAACCAGCCCGGACCGCGTGCTCCTGCCGACCGCCACCGGCGCCGAGTCCGTCGCGGCGCTCCGCACCATGCTGCACGGCCACCGGCTGCTCGCCGCGGTGGCGATCGGCGTGCTCGTCGCCGGCACCGCGGTCGGACTGCTCACCGCTCCCCTGCTCGGGCACATCGTGGACCTCGTGGTCGACAAGAAGGGCGCGGCGTCACTCACCCTCCCGCTGGTCCTGCTCGTCGTCGTCGCCGTCGCCAGGGGCGCGGCCGCGGCCGTCGGCAGCACGCTGGTGGCCCGGCTGGGCGAGACCGTCCTGGCCGCGCTGCGGGAGCAGTTCATCGAGCGGGCGCTGCGGCTGCCGCTCGACCGGGTCGAGGCGGCCGGTTCGGGCGACCTGGTCTCCCGGGTCACCAGCGACGTGTCGATGATCGGCAAGTCGGTGCGCCAGGCCCTGCCCGAGTTCAGCCGCTCCGCCCTGACGATCCTGCTCACCTTCGCCGGACTCGCCGTCCTCGACTGGCGCTTCCTGATCGCGGCGCTCCTCGCGTCTCCGGTCCAGGTGCTGTCGGTGCGCTGGTACATGCGCCGGGCCGCGCCCGTGTACGGCGAGCACCGCGTCGCGACCGGCGCCCTGCAGCACCAGCTGCTCGACAGCGTCGGCGGTGTGCGGACGGTACGGGCGTTCCGCCTGGACGGCACCCACACCGAGCTGCTGGAGAAGCGGTCCGCGGCCGCCCGCGACCTGGGCCTGCGGGGCATCCACATCGTCACCGGCTTCTTCTCCCGCCTCAACCTCGGCGAGTTCATCGGCCTCGCCGCGATGCTCGCGACCGGCTTCTTCCTCGTGGACAACGGCTCGGTCAGCATCGGTACGGCCACGGCCGCCGCGCTGTACTTCCACAGCCTCTTCAACCCGATCAACGCGACCCTGTACCTCCTGGACGACGCCCAGTCGGCAGGGGCGAGCTTCGCCCGCCTCGTCGGCGTGTCGAACCTCCCCGCGGAGCGGGCCGAGAGCGAGGCGCACACCGTCGCCGACGGCTCGGTCGAGGTGTCCGGGCTCAGCCACGCGTACGGCTCCGGCGCGCCGGTCCTGCACGAGGTCGACCTGCGGGTGCGGAGCGGGGAACGGGTGGCCCTGGTGGGCGCGAGCGGCGCGGGCAAGACCACCCTGGCCAAGCTCATCGCCGGAGTCCACAGCCCCACCGGGGGGTCGATCGCCCTCGGCGGGACCGACACCGCGGAGCTGGGCCCGGCCGGGGTCCGCCGCGCGGTGGCGCTCATCAGCCAGGAGGTGCACGTCTTCGCCGGAACGCTCGCCGACGACCTGCGCCTCGCCCGGCCCGAGGCCGACGACGAGCAGCTTCGCGCGGCACTCGACCGCGTCGACGCGCTGGAGTGGGCCGAGGCGCTGCCCGAGGGCCTCGCCACGGTGGTCGGCGAGGGCGGGCACCGGCTGACGGTGACGCAGGCGCAGCACCTGGCCCTGGCCCGGCTGGTCCTCGCGGACCCGCCGATCGCGATCCTCGACGAGGCCACCGCCGACGCGGGCAGCGCCGGCGCGCGCGTCCTGGAGGACGCGGCGGCACGGGCCCTGGAGGGCCGCACGGGGCTGCTCGTCGCCCACCGGCTGCCGCAGGCCGCGGCCGCCGACCGGGTGGTCGTCCTCGACCAGGGCCGCGTCGTGGAGACCGGCACGCACGAGGAGCTGGTGGCGGCGGGCGGCCGGTACGCCGTCCTGTGGGCCGCGTGGTCGGCCAGCCGCCAGGAGCCCGGGGAGCAAGTGCCGCGGCCGGCACCGGACCCCGACGCCCAGGCCTCACCGGTCGCCTGACGCCGGCGGCGGTACGCCCGAGGGCGCGGTACGACGAAGGGGGCGGTACGACGAGAGTCGTACCGCCCCCTTCGTGCTGCGCCCCCCCCCTTCATGCTGCCCCCCTTCGTGCTGCCCCTCTTCCTGCTGACTTCCTGCTGACCCCCCTTCGGACAGCCCTCCCCTTCGTGCGGCCTCTCTCGCGCAGCCCTGTTCGCGCGCGCTCCCGCCCCCGCACACACCGCCGCCCGCGAGGGGAGTTCCCCCGCGGGCGGCGGTCGGTGTCGGCGCCGGTGGCGCCGGGTCAGTCCTGGAGGGCGATGAGGCTCGCCGGGCGCAGATCGGTCCAGTGGGCCTCCACGTAGGCCAGGCACCCCTCGCGGGTGTCCTCGCCGAAGACCGTCCGCCACCCGGCGGGGACCTCGGCGAAGGAGGGCCACAGCGAGTGCTGGTTCTCGTCGTTGACCAGAACCAGGAAACGGCCCTGCGGGTCCTCGAACGGGTTGGTGCTCATGCGTTCTCACTCCTCTTGTGTGTCACACCGAACAGCTGGGACAGGGGCTGTTCGGAGTCGTCCGTCACGCTGCGCAGCAGGGTCTGGAGTTCCTCGGCGAGCCTGCGCGCCTTGTCCGCGCCGAGCCGCTCCGTCGCGTGGATCAGGCCGCAGTGCACGGGGCCTTCGCCGCGGGGCTCGTAGAAGCTGAGGGTCAGCTCCGCGCGGGTGGATCCGGTCGGCACGGCGACCAGGTCGCCGACACCGCCCTGGAGGCGCTCCAGGTCGGCCTGCTCGTGGTGGATCACCATCACCTGGGGGCCCTCGGGCCGCAGGCCTGCGGTGCGCACGACCTCGTCGAAGGGCACGTCCTGCTGGTCGAGGGCGCTCAGCGTGGTCTCCCGTACGCGGGTCAGGAGCTCCGCGAAGGAGGGGTCGCCCGCCGTGTCGGTGCGCAGCACGACCGTGTTGAAGAAGCAGCCGACGAGGTCGGCGAGCTGGTCGTCGCCGCGCCCGGCGACCATCGTGCCGATGGGCAGGTCGGTGCCCGCCCCGTGGCTGGTGAGCAGGGCGGCGAGGGCCGCGTGCAGCACCATGAACATGCTGGTGCCGGTGGTCCGGGCGAGCCGGTCCACGTCCGCGTGCAGCCGCTCGTCGAGCGTGAACTCGACGACTCCGGCCGCCCCGCTCCCCCGCTGCGCGGGCACGGAGGCCCGGGCCTCCGTCGGCAGGGCGAGCTCGCGCGGGGCGTCGGCGAGCGTCCGCCGCCAGTAGGCCAGTTGGCGTCCGCCCCGGCTCTCGGGATCGGCCAGGTCGCCGAGGATCTCGCGGGCCCAGCGGGCGTAGTCGCCGTAACTCACGGGCAGCGGCTGCCAGTCGGGCGCCTGCCCGGCCGTCCGCGCGCCGTACGCGGTGGTGAGGTCGCGGAACAGCGGGACCACCGACCACTCGTCGACGGCCAGGTAGTGCAGGGTGAGCAGCACCGCCTGGGCGCCGTCGGGGCCGGTGAGGAGCCGGGCCCGCAGCGGGGCCTCCCGCTCCAGGTCCGGTGCCGAGGAGGCCAGTTCGGCGAGCCGTGCGTCGAGGTCCGCGCACGCCTCCACGACCGGCTCCGGCGCCTCGACGGCCCGGCGGAGCAGGGTTCCGTCGCGGTCGGTGAAGGCGGTGCGGAGCGGTTCGTGGCGGGCGGTCACGTCGGCGAGCGCGGCGGCGAGCGCGTCGGCGTCGACGCCGCCGGGCGAGCGCAGGACGAGTGCGTGGTCGAAGCCGGGCGCGCGCCGGTAGGCCTGCCACTGCCACCGCTGTACGGGCGCCACCGGCGGCTCCGTGCCGTCCGCGGCGGGCCCGGCCGGGCGCAGGGCGGGGCGTGCCGCGCTCGCGCCCTCCAGCTTCCCCGCGATGCCGGCGACGGTGAGGGCGTCGAAGACGTCGCGGATGCTCAGTTCGACGCCGAACTCGGCGCGGATGCGGCCGAGGAGGCGCATGGAGGCCATGGAGTGGCCGCCGAGGGCGAAGAAGCTGTCGTGCACGCCGACGGCGTCCAGCTTGAGGATCTCGCAGAACAGCTCCGCGATCCGCGCCTGCGTCCCGGTCGCGGGGGCGGCGTCCCCGGTCATCGCCGACCAGTCCGGCGCGGGCAGCGCCTTGTGGTCCAGCTTGCCGTTCGGGGTGAGCGGCAGCGGGCCGTCGAGCGGGACGACGAGGGCGGGGACCATGTACTCGGGCAGGACCGCGGCGACGTGGGCGCGGAGTTCCTGCGGGTCGAGCGCGGGGTCCGCGCCGGGCTCGGGCACGGCGTAGCCGATGAGGCGGACGATGTCGCCGTCGCGGTCGGGCAGGACGGCGGCCTGGGCGACCGACGGGTGTCCGGCGAGGGCGGCCTCGATCTCGCCGAGCTCGATGCGGAAGCCGCGGATCTTGACCTGGGTGTCGACCCGGCCGAGGAAGTCCAGGTTGCCGTCGGCGCGCCAGCGGGCCCGGTCGCCGGTGCGGTACATGCGGCTGCCGGGGGCGCCGTACGGGTCGGCGACGAACCGCTGCGAGCTGAGCCCGGCCTGTCCGAGGTAGCCCCGGGCGAGGCCGCGCCCGGCCACGTACAGCTCGCCGATCACGCCCGGCGGGACGGGCCTGAGGTGCTCGTCGAGGACGTAGCAGCGGGTGTTGGGGTCCGGGCGGCCGATGGGCACCCGGCCGCCGGCGCGGCCCCCGTGCTCGCGGGCCGGCCAGAGGGTGGAGTTGACGGTCGCCTCGGTGAGCCCGTACGCGCAGATCAGGTTCGCGGTGGCGCCGAAGCGGTCGAAAAGGTCCGGCGGCACGGTCTCGGTGCCGACCAGGACGGTCGACCCCTCGGGCAGCCGGCAGCCGGGCGGCAGGGCCGACACCAGCGAGGGCGGCAGGATCATGTGGGTGATCCGCTGGGCTTCGAGGAAGTCGGTGAGGGCGGGGCCGGCGACCCGGGCCTCGTCGGTGATGAGGACGAGCCGTCCGCCGTGGCAGAGGGCCATGGCCAGCTCGAACGCGAAGACGTCGAAGCCGATGGAGGCGAACTGGAGGACCCGGCTGTCGTGTTCCAGACCCATCCGGTCGACCGCCGTGGCGACCAGGCTGGCGATGCCCTCGTGGGGGACGACGACGCCCTTGGGCCGGCCGGTGGAGCCGGAGGTGTAGATCACGTACGCGGCCTGGTCAAGGCCCGCCGGTCCGCCGGGCGGCGGGGTCGCGGGCAGGGCGTCGAGCTCGGCGGCCGTGTCCGGGGCGTCGAGCAGCAGCACCGGGACGCCGTCGGTGTCGGGGATCTTCCCGGCGACGGGCTCGGTGCCGACCACGACGGCGGCCCCGGAGTTCTCGATCATGTAGCTGAGGCGGTCGCCGGGGTGGACGAGGTCGAGCGGCAGGAACGCGGCCCCGAGCTTCAGGGCGGCGACGACCGTGGCGATCATGTCGACCGAGCGCGGGACGGCGACGCCGACGACGCTCTCGGCGCCGACACCGCGGGCGGCGAGGAGCCGGGCGAGCCGGTTGGCGCGGGCGTCGAGCTGCGCGTACGTCACCGACCGGGAGCGCTCGACGACGGCGACGGCGTCGGGGCGCTCGGCCACCCACCGGGCGAAGAGCGCCGGCAGGGTCTCCTCGTCGACCTCGCGGGGCAGCCCGTTGAAGCCTTCGAGTACGAGGCGGTGCTCGTCCTCGGTGAGGATCCCCGCCTCGGACAGCGGCCGGTCGGGGGCCGCGACCAGCGTCGCGACCAGCCTGCCGAGGCGGTCGGCGATGCGCTCGGCGGTCTCCCGGTCGAAGAGCTCGGTGGCGAACTCCAGGCGGCAGCCGAGGGAGTCGGCGGCGCCGTCGGCCGAGGTGCGCTCGGTGAAGCTGAACACGAGGTCGAACTTGGCGGTGCCGATGCGGTGCGGCAGGTAGCCGGTCTCGAGTCCCGGCAGCCGCAGGGCCTCGTCCGTGCGGGCGTGGTAGCCGACCATCACCTGGAACAGCGGGTTGCGGGAGAGGGAGCGGGTCGGGTTGAGCTTCTCCACGACCGACTCGAAGGGCACGTCGGCGTGGGAGAACGCGGCGAGGTCGGTCTCCCTGACCCGGCCGAGGAGTTCGGTGAAGGACGGGTCTCCGGCGAGGTCGGTGCGGAGCACCAGGGTGTTGACGAAGAAGCCGACGAGCTCGTCCAGGGCCTCGTCACCGCGGCCGGCGATGGGCGCGCCGAGCGGGATGTCGGTGCCGGCGCCGAGCCGGTGGAGCAGGGCGGCCACGGCCGCGTGGGCGACCATGAACATGCTGGCGCCGGTGTCGCGGGCGAGTCGCCGCAGCCCCTCGTGGACGGTGCGGTCGAAGGTGATGTCGAGTTCGGCGCCGGTGAACGCCGGGCGGGCGGGCCGCGGCCGGTCGGTGGGGAGTTCCAGTTCCTCGGGGGCGCCGGCCAGGGCCGTGCGCCAGTGCTCCAGCTGCCGGGCGGCGAGGCTGTCGGGGTCGGCCGGGTCGCCCAGGAGCTTCTGCTGCCAGAGGGCGTAGTCGGCGTACTGGACGGGCAGCGGCTCCCAGTCGGGGGCGGCGCCCGCGAGGCGGGCGGTGTAGGCGGTGGTCAGGTCCCGCAGGAAGGGGCGGTCGGACCACTCGTCGGTGGTGATGTGGTGGAGGAGCAGGACGACGACGTGCTCGTCGGGCGCCAGTTCCACGACGGTGGCGCGGATCGGCAGTTCGGAGGCGAGGTCGAACGGCCGCCCCACGGCGGCGTCCACGATGCCGGGCACCTCGTCCTCGGTGGCGCGCAGATGCTCCACGACCGGGGCGGCCGTACCGGCGGGCAGGATCCGCTGGTACGCCTGGCCGTCGCTCTCGCGCTCGGCGAAGAGGGTCCGCAGGGCCTCGTGGCGGTCGGTCACATCGGCGAGGGCGGCGCTCCACGCGCCCCGGTCGAAGGTGCCGCGGAATCGCATGACCAGGGGGAAGTTGTACGCGGCGGAGGTGCACTCGATCTGCTGGATGACCCACAGGCGCTGCTGGGCGTGCGACAGCGGCAGTTCGTCGGGCCGCTCGGCCGCGACGAGCGCCGGACGGGCGGCGCCGCGGGAGGCGGCCGCCCGCTCGACGAGCTCGGCGACGGTCGGAGCCTCGAACAGGTCGCGGATGGCCAGCTCGGCGTCGAGGGCGGTGCGGGCGCGGCTGACGAGCCGGGTGGCCAGGAGCGAGTGTCCGCCGAGGTCGAAGAAGTCGCTGTCGATGCCGACGGCGCCCTCGGGCAGTCCGAGGACCTCCGCGAAGAGCGCGCACAGCGTCTCCTCCTGCGGGGTGCGCGGAGCGCGGCTGCCACCGGTGCCGGTGAGGTCGGGGGCGGGCAGCGCCTTGACGTCGAGCTTGCCGTTGACGGTCAGCGGCAGGGTGGCGACGGGGACCAGGGCCGACGGGACCATGTAGTCGGGGAGGCGGGACCTGAGGTGCTCGCGGAGCTCCTTGACGAGGGTGTCGGCGCCCGCGTCGGCGGGGGTGGCGTCCTCGGGTCCGACCGTGCCGTGCTCCGGGGCGACCGTACCGCCCTGCGTGACGACCGTGCCGTCCTCCCGCACGAAGTAGCCGACGAGGCGCTTGGTTCCGGCGGTCTCGTGCACGACGACGGCCGCGTGGGCGACCTCGGGGTGGGCGGAGAGCGCCGTGGAGATCTCGCCCAGTTCGACGCGGTAGCCGCGGATCTTGACCTGGTCGTCGGTGCGGCCGAGGAAGTCGAGCAGTCCGTCGGGGCGTTCCCGGACGAGGTCGCCCGTGCGGTACATGCGCTCGCCGGGCTTCCCGAAGGGGTCGGCGACGAACCGCTCGGCGTTCAGCGCGGCCCGGTCGTGGTAGCCGCGGGCGAGGCCGGTGCCGGCGATGTACAGCTCGCCGGGGCTGCCCGGCGGGACGGGCCGCAGCATCGTGTCGAGGACATGGGCGCGGGTGTTGCGGATGGGTCGGCCGACGGTCGGAGTGGCGCTCTCGGTGGTGGAGCCGCCGAGGGTGTTGATCGTGTACTCGGTGGGGCCGTAGAGGTTGTAGCCGTACGTGCCCTCGGTGCGGCGCAGCTGCGTCCACACGGTGTCGGAGACCGCCTCGCCGCCGAGCAGGACGAGCGCGGGCCGGTGCTTGCCCGCCGCCTCGTCCTGGTCGAGGAGGCCCTCCTCGATGAGGAGCTGGGCGTAGGTGGGCGTCACGTTGACGACGTCGACGCGGTGCTCGTCGCAGTAGGCGACCAGCGCCTCGGCGTCGCGGCGGAGCTCCTCGTCGCAGACGTGCACCTCGTGGCCCTCGACGAGCCAGAGCAGCTCCTCCCACGACATGTCGAAGGCGAAGGACACGGTGTGCGCGATGCGCAGACGCCGGCCGCCGGCCGAGGCGATGGCCGGGTCGAAGATCTCCTTCTGGTGGTTGAGCTGCATGTTCGTCAGGCCCCGGTAGGGGGTGACGACGCCCTTGGGGCGGCCGGTGGAGCCGGAGGTGTAGATGACGTACGCCGGGTGCTCCAGACGGTCGGGGACCCCGCGGGCGAACGCGGGGCGCTCGGCGTCGGTGATCCCGTCCCCGGACAGCCCGGCGAGTTCGGCGAGCACGGCCTCGTCGTCGAGGAGGACTTCGGGGGCGACGGGGCCGTCCTCGCGGCGCAGCGTCGGGGCGACGGCGGTGGTGGACAGCAGGCAGAGCGGCCCGGTGTCCTCGGCCATCAGCCGCAGCCGGTCGGCGGGGTGGTCGAGGTCGAGCGGGAGGTACGCGGCGCCGGTCCGCAGGACGGCGAACAGCGCGGCGACCATCTCGATGGACCGCGGCAGCGCGAGGGCCACGACCTTCTCGGGGCCGGCGCCCCGGGCGAGCAGGAGCCGGGCGATCCGGTTGACCTGCGCGTCGAGTGCGGCGTAGGTGAGGGCGCGGTCGCCGAAGACCAGCGCGACCGCGTCGGGGGTACGGGCGACCTGGGCGGTGAGCATGTCGGCGACGGTCTCGTCCGGCACCGGCTCGCGGCCCGACTCCCGGGCGGTGCGCAGGGCGGCGTTCTCCCCCGGGAGCAGCAGGTCGACGCCGACGGTGCGCGCGGACGCGGCGGCGGGTCCCGCGAGGGTCTCGCCGAGGCGGTCGAGGACCGTGGTGAACCGGGCGAGGATCGTGCCGGCGGCGTCGGCGTCGAAGAGGTCGGGACGGGCGGCCAGGGTGACCTTCAGACGGGCGCCCGGGGTGACGATCAGCGTGAGCGGGAAGTGGGTGCCGTCCACGTTCGAGACGCCGGTGATGCCGTGGCGTTCGCGGAGGGCGGCGGCGCGGTCCTCGCCGTCGGCCGAGCGGAGCACGAAGAGGGTGTCGAAGAGCCGGCGGTGGCCGGACTCCTGCTGGAGGGTGCCCAGGCCCACGTGCTCGTACGGCATGACGGCGGCGCGTTCGGACTGCATGCGGCGCAGCAGGTCGAGCAGGGGCTCGTCAGGGGTGAGGGCGACCCGGGCGGGGATCGTGTTCAGGAACATGCCGATGATGCCGGCGACGTCGGGGACCTCCGCCGGGCGTCCCGCGACGGCTGTGCCGAAGGCGACGTCGGCGCGGCCCGTCATGGCGGAGAGCACCAGGGCCCAGGCCGCGTTGAGGACGGTGTTCAGGGTCAGTCCGTGCCGGCGGGCGACGGTGCGGAGCCGGTCGCCGGCCTCCTGGGTGAGGAGGGCGTCGAAGTCGACCGGGATGACCGGTCCGGTGTCGCGGCCGGTCGGGGCGAGCAGCGTCGGCTCGTCGAAGCCGGCGAGCGCCCCGCGCCAGGCGTCGAGGGCGACGGAGGTGTCCTGGGCGGCCAGCCAGGCGAGGTGGTCGCGGTACGAGCCGGGCAGCGGGAGTCCCGTGGGGTCGCCGGCCCGCTCGTACAGCGTGAACAGCTCCTCCAGGAACAGCCAGGCGGACCAGCCGTCCCAGAGGATGAGGTGGTGGGTGACGACGAGCTTGTCCCGGCCGTCGCCGAGGCGGATGAGGAGCAGTCGGCAGAGGGGCGCGGCGGAGAGGTCGAAGCGCTGCCTGCGGTCGGCGGCGAGGAGTTCCTCGGTCCTGGTCCGCTGCTCGTCGGCGGGCAGCCCGGACAGGTCGGCCTCGACGAGCGGGATCTCGGCGCCGTCCGCGATGAACTGGACGGGGCCGGGCAGGCCGTCGCTGGTGAATCCGGCGCGGAGGCCGGTGTTGCGGTCGAGGAGGGTGCGGCAGGCGGCGCGCAGCCGGTCGGCGTCGATCCGGCTGTCGAGGTCCAGGGTCTCCTGGGACTGGTAGACGTCGAGCGCGTCGCCCGCGTCGTAGGTGGCGTGGAAGTACATGCCCTCCTGGAGCGGGGAGAGCGGCCAGATGTCGGCGACGGGCAGCCCGGCGGCGGCGTGGACGCGGGCGGTCTCCTCCGGGGTGAGCTCCGGTCCGGCGAGCGGCGCGGGGGCCGGGGGTTCCGGGGCCGGGGCGGGGGGCGGCGCGGCGGCGGTCAGCTGGTCGAGGAGGGCGCGCAGTGCGGGGTCGACGGCGGCGCCGGACTGCTGCTGCAGGGCGAGAACGGCCTGGAGGGCGGCGGCGGCCTGCCCGGCGTCGGAGGCGGAGACGGTCACGCCGTCGGAGTGCACGGGTACCTCGGTGGAGTCGGGGGCCGGGGGCGCCTCGGCGTCCCCGTGGGGGGCGGCGGCCGCGGCGAGGGCGGCGGGGGTGCGGTGCTCGAACACGTCGCGGGGGCTGAGGGTCAGGCCCCGCTCACGGGCCCGGGTGGCGACGGCGATGGAGCTGAGGCTGTCGCCGCCGAGGACGAAGAAGTCGTCGTCGGGGCCGGTTCCGGGGACGCCGAGGACCGCGTCGAAGATCGCGCAGAGGGCGCGCTCGCGGTCGTCGCGCGGCGGGCGGCCGGCGGAGCGGGGCGCGGTCTCGGGAGCGGGCAGGGCGTTCTGGTCGAGCTTGCCGCTGGGTGTCAGCGGGAGTTCGGCGAGGACGACGACGGCGCTCGGCACCATGGCGGCGGGCAGTGCCTCGGCGAGGGCCGTGTGCAGGGCCTCGGAGGCGGGAGCGGCGCCGGGCGCGGGGACGGCATAGCCGACGAGGGCGCCGTCGCGGACGATCACGGCCGCGCGGGCCACGCCGGTCAGCGCGGCCAGGGCGGTCTCGATCTCGCCGAGCTCGACGCGGTTGCCGCGGATCTTGACCTGGCGGTCGGTGCGGCCGAGGTACTCGACGGCGCCGTCGGCGCGGCGGCGCACCAGATCGCCGGTGCGGTACATCCGCTCCCCCGGCGCGCCGAACGGGTCGGCGACGAACCGCTCGGCGGTGAGGCCGGGGCGGTCGTGGTAGCCGCGTGCCAGCTGGACGCCGGCGAGGTGGAGTTCGCCGGGCACCCCGTCGGGTACGGGGCGCAGGAACGGGTCCAGGACGTGGAGCCGGGTGTTCCAGACGGGCCGGCCGATCGGGACGGCCGGCTCGGTGCCTCCCTCGTAGGGGAAGAAGGTGACGTCGACGGCCGCCTCGGTGGGGCCGTACAGATTGTGCAGCGGTACGGGGGTGCGCCCGGCGCGTGAGGTCAGCTCCCACCAGCGGCGGGCGTCGGCTCCGGTGAGGGCTTCGCCGCTGCAGAACACCCGGCGCAGGCTCGCCGCCCAGTCCGGGGCGTCCGGGGTCGCCTCCATGGCCCGGACGAACGCGGCCAGCATCGAGGGGACGAAGTGCGTGGTGGTGACGGCCCGTTCGGCGATGAGGCGGGCCAGGTACTCCGGGTCGCGGTGGCCGTCGGGGCGGGCGAGGACGACGGTCGCGCCCTCGGTCAGCGCCCAGAAGAACTCCCACACCGACACGTCGAAGCTGGACGGGGTCTTCTGGAGGACCCGGTCGTCGGCGGTGAGCCCGTACGCGCCCTGCATCCAGGCGAGTCGGTTGACGATGGCGCGGTGGGTGACGGCGACGCCCTTGGGGCGGCCGGTGGAGCCGGAGGTGTAGATGAGGTAAGCGGGGTGGTCGGGGCAGGCGGCCCGTCCGGGGGCGCCGCCCTCGGGGGCGTGGGCCGCGGGCGCGCCGTCCTCGGGGGTCCGGTCCTCGGGGGCGCCGCCCTCGGAGGCACGGGTCTCCTCCGCCGCGGGCGCCGCGCCGACGACGACGTGGTGGAGGCCGGGGACGGCGGGGAGTCGTCCGGCGGACTCCTCCGTGGTCACGACGAGGCGCGCGCCCGAGTCGGCGAGCATGAACGCCACCCGGTCGGCGGGGTAGTCGAGATCGACGGGCAGATAGGCGGCGCCCGCCTTGAGGACGCCGAGCAGCGCGACCATCAGTTCGGCCGAGCGCGGGACGGCGACGGCCACGTACTGCTCGGGGCCCGCGCCCCGCTCCCGGAGCCGCCGGGCCAGCGCCTCGGCCCGCCGGTCGAGTTCGGCGTAGCTGAGGGTGGTGTCGTCGAAGACGACGGCCGGGGCGTGCGGCGTGCGGGCGACCCGGTCGGCGAAGAGCGAGGTGAGGGTCGCTTCGGGGACGGGGTGGGCGGTGGCGTTGAGCTCGGCGAGGTGGGTGCGCTCGCGGCCGGACAGCAGGTCGGTCCGGGCGACGAGCCGGTCGGGCTCGGCCACCACGGTCCGCAGCAGGGCGGTGAACCGGTTGGCGAGGACGGCGACGGCCACCTGGTCGAGCCGGGCGGCGTGGTGCTTGAACCGCAGCAGCAGGCCGTCGGCGGCGGGCTCGACGACGAGTGCCAGCGGGTAGTGCACGGCGTCGAACACCTCGGCGCCGGTGACGAGGGGTTCGCCCGTGTCGTGTCCTCCCTGGCCGCCGGGGTGGTTCTCGAACACCACGAGGGTGTCGAAGAGTTCGCCGCCGCCCGCGATCCGCTGGATGTCGGCGAGCCCGAGGTGCTGGTGGTCGAGGAGGGCGGCGTGCTCGTCCTGGACGCGGCGGAGCAGCTCGGTCAGCGTCTCCTCGGGGCGCAGGGTCACCCGGGCGGGGACGGTGTTGATGAACAGGCCGACGGCGGAGTCCAGGCCCGCGACCTCGGTCGTCCGCCCGGAGACGGTGGTGCCGAAGACGACGTCACGGCCGCCGGTGAGGGCGCCGAGCAGCAGCCCCCACACACCGTGGAAGACGCTGCTCAGCGTGAGTCCGCGGGTCCTGGCGTACGTGGTCAGCGCCTCGGTGAGGTCGTGGGGCAGGCGGGTGTCGACGTGCTCGGGGCGGGCGGGCCCGTCGGCCCCGTCTCCCGGGGCGGTGAGCGCGGGGAGCCGGGTCGGTTCGTCGAGGCCGGTGAGAGCCCGCCGCCACGCCTCGCGTGCGGCGTCGCGGTCGCGGCCGGCGAGCCAGGAGAGGTACGGCTCCGGGGCCGCGGGCGCCGGCAGCGCGGCGCCCCGGTAGGCGTCGGTCAGCTCCCTGAGCAGCACGGCGACCGACCAGCCATCGGCGACGATGTGGTGGAGGGTCAGGAGGAGCCGGTGGCGCCGGCCGTCCTTGACGAGGGTGGCGCGCAGCAGCGGCGGCCGGTCGAGGGCGAACCGTTCGGCGCGGTCGGCGCGGAGGATCTCGTCGAGGCCGGTCTCGGCGGTGTCGGCCTCGCGCCACGGGAGGGTCACGTGCTCGGCGAGCCGCTGGACGACCTCGCCGCCGGGGAGCTGCCGGAACGAGGCCCGCAGCAGCGGGTGCCGGTCGAGGAGCAGCTGGAGAGCGCGGCGGAGCCGGTCGGGGTCGACGGGCCCGGCGAGGTCGAGGACCTCCTGGACGAAGTAGAGGTCGGCCGCCTGGTGGTCGAACTCCGCGTGGAAGAAGAAACCTTCCTGGAGCGGGGAGACCGGCAGCGCGTCCGGGTCGAGCGCGACCCGGGGCCGGGTGGGCGCGGGGGCGGTCTCTCCTGCGGTGCGGGCCAGGGCGGCCACGGTCCGGCTGCGGAACACGTCGCGCGGGGTGATCGCGAGCCCGGCTTCGCGGGCGCGGTTCACCAGCTGGATGGCGACGATGCTGTCGCCGCCGAGCTCGAAGAAGCTGTCGTGGACGCCGACCGTCGGGAGCCCGAGGACGTCGGCGAACAGCGCGGCGAGCGCGGTCTCGGCGGGGGTGCTCGGGGTGTCGGTGCCGGTCAGGGAGGTCCAGCGGGGTTCGGGCAGGGCCTTGGCGTCGAGCTTGCCGTTCGGGGTCAGCGGCAGCGGAGCGTCGAGGACGACGACCGCGGACGGCACCATGTGGTCGGGCAGGGCGTCGGTCACGCGGGCGCGTGCGGCGGTCACGGCCGCGTCGCCGCCCTCGTCCGCGGCGCCCTCCGGGACCAGGTACGCGACCAGCCGCTTCACGCCCCGGTGGTCCTCGCGGGCCAGGACCGCGGCCTGGGCGATGCCCGCGCAGGCCATGAAGGCGCTCTCGATCTCGCCCGGCTCCACGCGGTGGCCGCGGATCTTGATCTGGCCGTCGGCGCGGCCGAGGAACTCCAGGTTGCCGTCGGCGCCCCAGCGGACCCGGTCGCCCGTGCGGTACATGCGGGTGCCGGGAGGCCCGTACGGATCGGCGACGAACCGCTCCGAGGTCAGCCCGTGGCGGCCCAGGTAGCCGCGTGCGAGGCCGCGCCCGGAGACGTACAGCTCGCCCTCCGCGCCGACGGGGACCGGCCGGAGCGCCGTGTCGAGGACGTACGCGCGCGTGTTGGGGTCCGGCCGGCCGATCGGCGCGGGGCCGGGGCGGTCGGGGTCCGCGAGCCAGAGCGTGGAGTTGACCGTGGCCTCGGTGAGCCCGTAGGCGACGACGACCCTGAGCCGGTCGCCCCAGCGCGCGATCAGCTCGCTGGGGACCGCTTCGGTGCCGACGACGAGGACGGCGCCCTGCGGGAGTTCGCACTCCTGCGGCAGCGCGGAGACCAGCGAGGGCGGCAGGATCATGTGGGTGGCGCGGTGGCGGGCGATGTACTCGGTGAGCGCGGGGCCCGCGACGCGGCGCTCGGCGGGGACGACGATGATCCGTCCGCCGACGCACAGCGACATGATCAGGTCCCAGACCGTCACGTCGAAGCCGACGGAGGCGAACTGGACGACCCGGCTCTCGGCGGTGATGCCGATCCGGTCGGTGGCGGTGGCGATGAGGCTGCCGACGCCGTCGTGCGAGACGACGACGCCCTTGGGGCGGCCCGTCGAGCCGGAGGTGTAGATGACGTACGCGGCCTGGTCGAGGGCGACCGCCGGTGCCGGGTCGGGGTCGGTCGCGGCGGCCAGGGCCGCCCCGGTGTCCGGGTCGTCGAGCAGCAGGTGCGTGACGCCCGCGGTCTCCGGGAGGTCGCCGGCGAGGCCGCGTACGGTGACGACGGTGCGGGCACCGGCGTCGGAGAGCATGTAGGCGATGCGGTCCTGCGGGTGGTCCGCGTCCAGCGGGAGGTAGGCGGCGCCCGCCTTCATCACGGCGAGCAGGGCCACCACGAGCTCCGGGGAGCGGGGCAGGGCCACGCCCACCACGTCCTCGGTGCCGACGCCGCGGGAGCGGAGGAGCCGGGCGAGCCCGTCGGCGGCGTCGTCGAGTGCGGCGTACGTGAGCTCCCGGTCCTCGCAGACCAGTGCGACGGCGTCGGGGCTGCGGCGGACCTGGGCTTCGAAGGCGGCGGGCCAGGAGAGCTCCGGGACCTCGCGGGGTGCGACGCCGAACTCGTCGAGGAGGCGGGCGCGTTCGGCCTCCGAGGTGAGTTCGATCCGGCCGACGGGCCGGTCCAGGTCGGCGGCGAAGGCGTCGAGGAGGGCGAGGAAGCGGCGCTCGTGGTCGGCGAGGGCGGCGTCGTCGCAGACGTCGGCGTCGGCGTCGGCGTCGAGGTGGACGGTGTATCCGATGCCGTCGGTGCCCTCGGCGAAGCTGAACGCGAGGTCGCTGACCGGGCCGAGCCATTCGGGGCGGAGTTCGGCCCGATGGTCGGCGAAGCGGAGGTCCTCGGAACGGGGCAGGATGTTGACGGTCGGGCCGACGAGTTCCGGTACGCCGTCGACGAGGCCGAGTTCCCTGGCCAGGTCCTCGGCGCGGTAGCGCCCGTGGGCGACGGCGTCGGCGACGGTCGCGCGCACCTGGGCGACGAGGGCGGCGCCCGTGGTGCCGGGGTGGACGGCGAGGCGCAGCGGGACGATGTTGGACACCATGCCGGGGACGGTCGCGGAGACCTCGTCCTCACGGGCGGCGACCGGCAGGCCGAGGACGAGGTCCTGTTCGCCGCCGACCCGGTGCAGATGGGCGGCGACGGCCGCGAGCAGGATCCGGGAGGTACGTACGCCCGCGGCCCTGGCGGCGGTGTCCAGCCGCTCGACCGTCTCGGGGGACAGCTCGGCGGACCTCCGCAGCCGTCGGGTCATGGGGGTGGCGGCCCGGTCGACGAGCCGTACGGGCTCGGTCCGGCCCGCCATCCGCTCCAGCCACCAGGCGCGGTCGGCGGCGTGCCGGTCGGAGGCGCGGTAGGCGCGGTCGGCGGCGACCAGCCGGGAGAGCGACCAGTCGCGGGGGGCGGCGGCCTCGTGCCCCGCGGTGTAGAGCTCGCCGGCCCGCCGGGTGAGGAGCGCGACGCCCATCCCGTCCATCACGATGTGGTGGTAGCGCTGGCACCACAGGACGCGGTCGTCGGCGAGCCGCAGCAGGGTGTGGGCGAAGAGCGGGTCGAGCGCGAGGTTGACGGGCCGGTCGCGGTCGGCGGCCGTCCACGCGGCGGCGGCCGCGTCGGGGTCGGCGGCCTCGCGCAGGTCCACGACGGTGACCTCGACGGGGTGGGAGAGGGTGCGGGGCGTCTGGCGCGGTCCGTCGTCCCCCGGGGTGACGCGTACGTGCAGGCACTCGGCCTCTTCGACCGCCTGGCGGACGGCGGCGGTCAGTCGGTCGAGGCCGATGGCGCCGCGGAGGTGCAGTGCGAAGACGATGTTGTAGGCGGAGCTGTCCGGTTCGATCTGCTGGGCCAGCCAGATGCCGGATTGCCCGCCGGTGACGGGGAGGCCGGAGGGGGTGTTCCGGTCCGACGGCTCGACGTCAAACATCGTACGAAGTGGCCTTTCCCTGGAGGTGCGTGGCAGACGGTGACGGCACAAGCGCCGACGGCGTGGCGAGAGTTCCGCCACGCCGTCGGTCGGTCAGCTGCTGGCTGGTGGCACGTCAGCTGGTGTGCGTCACTTGACGGCCGCGAGGAGCGGCTCGATCTGGTCGATGGCGTACGGGATCGACAGAACGGTGTTGAAGGAGAACGCGGCGCCGATGTCCGGGTCCTGGTACGGCACGAACAGGTCGCGCTTCTCCTGGTTGACCTTCAGCTTCTTGTAGAGCGGCTCGGCCTTGATGCGGTCGTTGGCCTCGGTGCTGGAGGTGACCCAGACGAGCCGGTCGACGTCGAGGACGTTGAGCTTCTCGGCGCTGAGTTCGGCGACGTTGAAGCCCGGCTTGGCCAGCGTGTCGATCTCCGGCTCGAGCTTGAAGCCGAGCTCCTGGAAGAAGATCGACTTGGGGTCGGTCTTCGTGAACGCCGAGTACTTGCCGGCCTCGAAGCTGTCGGCGACGGCCAGCGTCTTGGCAGCCCACTCGGGGTGCTTGTCGCGGGCGGCCTTGAAGCGCGCGTCGATGTCCGAGATCAGCTTGGCGGCCTCGGCGTCCTTGCCCAGCGACTTGCCGATCTGCTGGGTCATCGTCTGCCACGGGGCGCCGTAGTCCGGGTGGTCCTTGGGCTGGGCGACGACCTTGGTGAACTTGGAGAGCGTGTCGTACTGCTCCTTCTTCATCCCCGAGTACTGGGCGATCACGAGGTCGGGCTTGAGGGCAGCGATCTTCTCGATGTTGTACTCGTCGCGCTCACCGACGATCTCCGGGGTGTTCGTGCCCCACTTGTCCTTGGTCCAGGGCCACTTGCCGTACGGCTTCTCCTTGAACCAGTCGACCGAGCCGGCCGGCACGACGCCGAGGGCGAGCACCGCGTCCTGGTCGGAGAGGCCGAGGGTGACGACCGTCTTCGGCTCCTTGTCGATGGTCGTGGAGCCGTACTTGTGCTCGACCGTGACCGGGAACTCGGCGGGCTCGGCTCCCCCGTCGGCGGCGGCCGACGTGGTGGAGGGCGACGGCGATTCGGACTTCTCGGTCCCGCCACCGCAGGCGGAGAGCGCGAGGGCCGCAACGGCGAGGACGGCTACGCGAGGAGCTGATCTGGCGAACCGGGCCAGAGCGGGACGTGCACCAGCGGACACGGACGTTCCTTTCGGGGATTCACAGTGCTGCCGCACCCGCCGGGGCACGGGTGCCGTGCGGCGGGAGTGGCGATGGCGCGTGGGGGGTGGAGCCGGGTGACGCTAGCGCGCCGTGCCCACACCGTCGACCACGGACCTGACCTCGTCGGCGGAGGCAGGGGCGGGGACGGAGGCGGAGGCGTCGACCGGAGCCGGGGCCCGGTCGAGGACCGAGTCGAGGATCTCGCCGACCCTGATCGCGGTGTTGGAGAGCAGTGACGAGGTGATGCCGTGGGTGTGCTCGGTTCCGCCCTGCAGGTAGATGCCGCAGCGGAGTTCGGGATCGGTGGCCAGGCGGTAGTCCCGCTCGACGCGGACCCTGCCCTGCTCGTCGCGGTGGCAGCGGTCGCCGACCGGACCGAGCAGCCCGAGGGGCTCGGCGGGCGTGTAACCCGTGGCGTAGACGACGACGTCGGCTTCGAGCACGGACTCCTCGCCGGTGACGAGGGAGGTGACGAACGCGCGGACCTTGTCGAGGCCGTCCTCGACGCCGGTGAGCCGGGAGATGTTGATGAAGCGCAGCCGCTCGGTGCCGAGGACCTTCTCCTGGTACGCCTGCCGGTACAGGTCGTCGATGAGGTCGATGTCCACCACGGAGTAGTTGGTGTTCCCGTGGTAGTCCATCAGCTTGCGCTTGATGGCGTCGGGAGCCGTGAAGTACTCGTCGACGGCCTCGGGGTCGAAGATCCGGTTGGCGAAGGCGCTGTCGTCGGCGGGGCTGTAGCCGTACCGCGAGAAGACGGCGCAGATCTCGGCGTCGGGGAAACGGCGGTGGAGATAGGCCACGTTCTCGGCGGCGCTCTGGCCGGCGCCGACGACGACGATCCGCTCGGGGTTCGTGCCCTCCAGGCTCTCGACCTTGCGGAGCAGGTCCGAGTTGTGCCAGACGCGGTCGCTGCGCTCGACGCCCTGCGGCATCTTCGGGCGAAGTCCGGTGCCGAGGACGAGGTTTCGGGCGCGGTGGACGACCAGTTCGTCCCCGGAGCGGGCGGTCACGTCGAGGTACTCGACGACGCCGTCCCGCTCGACGGGCTCCACCGAGACGATCTCGTGGCCGTAGGAGACCATGTCGTCGACCTTGGACGCGGCCCACTCGAAGTAGTCGTGGAACTCGACGCGCAGGGGGAAGAGGTTCTTGTGGTTGACGAAGTCGATCAGCCGGCCCTTGCTCTGCAGGTAGCAGAGGAAGCTGTACTCGCTGGTCGGGTTCCGCAGCGTCACCAGGTCCTTGAGGAAGGACACCTGCATGGTCGCGTCGTCGATCAGCATGCCGCGGTGCCAGCCGAACTGCGGCTGGCGCTCGAAGAAGTGGGCGGTGACCGCTTCCTCTCTTCCGACGCGTGCGTTGTGCTCGCTGAGCGCTATCGCCATGGCCACATTGGACGGCCCGAAGCCGATGCCTATGAGGTCGTGGACCAGAGGTGCGTCATCAGGAGAACCCTGCGACATGTCACTCCCATCGTGCGGGAAAGAAGCTGGGGAACGGGGGCATCGAGCACGCCGGTGTGACCGGCGGCCCTGGATAACTTAGGTAAAGCTAACCTGATTAAGCGCGGCTGTCGACGGGACGAAACGGGCAAGGGGTGAAGGTCCGCCCATGAACGACCGCACAAATCAAGCCAGTTGCACTGTTAGGTAAGGCTTGCTTTACTTGCTGACGGTCAATCGCTCTTCTGAGGAGGAACCCCATATGCGGGTCGTCATGTTCGGCTATCAGACCTGGGGCCACCGCACCCTCCAAGCGCTCCTGGACTCCGAACACGACGTGGCGCTCGTCGTGACGCACCCCAAGAGCGAGCACGCCTACGAGAAGATCTGGAGCGACTCGGTCGCCGCCCTGGCGGAGGAGCACGGCGTCCCGGTCGTGATCCGCAACAGGCCTGACGACGAGGAGCTGTTCGCCCGCCTCAAGGAGGCGGACCCCGACATCATCGTCGCCAACAACTGGCGCACCTGGATCCCGCCGCACATCTACAACCTGCCCCGCCACGGCACGCTGAACATCCACGACTCGCTGCTGCCCAAGTACGCCGGCTTCTCGCCGCTCATCTGGGCCCTCATCAACGGCGAGACCGAAGTCGGCGTCACCGCCCACATGATGGACGAGGTGCTCGACGCGGGCGACATCGTCCAGCAGCACGCGGTCCCCGTGGGACCGAAGGACACGACGACCGACCTCTTCCACAAGACCGTCGACCTCATCGCCCCCGTCACGATCGGCGCGCTCGACCAGATCGCCTCCGGCCGGGCCGAGTTCACCCGGCAGGACCGCTCCCAGGCCAGCTTCTTCCACAAGCGGGCCGAGGAGGACATCCGGATCGACTGGAACTGGCCGGCCGACGCCCTGGAGCGGCTCGTCCGCGCCCAGTCGACGCCCTACCCGAGCGCCTTCACCTTCCACCGGGGCAAGCGGCTCGAAGTCCTCACCGCCGTCGTCTCCGAGGGACGGTACGGCGGCACTCCGGGCCGCATCTTCTACCGCGAGGGCGAGGGCGTCGTGATCGTCGCCGGTGCCGACGCGCGCACGGGCCGCAACCACGGTCTGGCCATCACCCGCGTCCGGACGGAGGACGGCCGCGAACTCCCCGCGACCGAGTACTTCACGTCCATGGGCGGCTACCTCGGCGCCCGTCCCTGACGGGCATGGGACCCGAGCACGTCGACGGGGGTCGTCGGTCCCATCCGAGCACCATGGCGGCCCCCGTGTCAGATCTGGGTAGGTTAACCCAACCTATCGGTGAGGCCCGGCGGTTGGTGACCGACCGCTCGGACAGTGAGGCGCAGCGATGGAACAACCGATCGTCAACGGTGTGGCGTGCGACGCCACGGGGGCGACGTTCGCCGTCGTCGGCATCTCGAACATGGCCACCGACTGGGCGAAGGTCTTCAGCTCCCTCGCCGACGCCGACCTGACGCTCGACGCGGCCGCCGGCCGGGGTGGCGAGCAGGCCCTGATGCGCGCCGTCGCCGCGGCGGCCGCCGGCGGAACGGACCGTGGCGACAGCCGCGCCGAGGTCCCCCCGCCCTCCATGAGCATGACCCCTCCCAGCGTCCTGAACCTCAACGCGTACCTCATGTACGCGCTGGGCAAGGTCGCGCGCCGGAGGCTCACGGAGCGGCTGGAGGCCCGCGGGCTGCGGCTGTGGCACCTCACCGTGATGACCCTGCTCGCCGACCTCGGCCCGCAGATGAAGACGGCCCTCGCGTCGCGGCTCGACATGAACGCCAGCGATCTGGTGAAGATCGTCAACGATCTCGCCCGCATCGGGCAGGTGGACTGCGTCCGCGACCGGACGGACCGGCGCCGCGTCGTCGTGGAGCTCACCGCGGAGGGCCGGACGTACCTCGCCGGTCTCAGCGCGGAGATCGCCTCCGCCGACGACGAGATCCTGGCCCCGCTCGACGCGGCGGAACGCGAGCAGCTCGGCTCCCTGCTGCGCCGCGTCCACAGCCACCTCGAACGGCCCCCGGCCGGCGTGCCGCGCGGACGCGGATACGCTCCGCCGGCACCGCGCACCGGGGACTGACCGCCACCGGAGCCACCACGACGGACCTGTGCCCCCTCGCCCGTGAGAGCGAGGGGGCACCGGCGTGCCGGGGCGCTCACACACCGGAGGATCAGGCCCGGCCGAGGATCCAGAGGCGGTGGTCCCAGCCGATGTCCTTCCGGTTCCTCACCACCAGGCCGGCCCGCTCCACGAGCGCCTCCACCTCGTCGGCGCCCCGCACTCCGGAGCCGAAGGCGCACTTGAGGCGCAGGTGGTGCAGGACGGCGTCGACGTCGTCAGCGTCGGCCGCGGTGACCATTTCCACCAGGACCAGCGTGCCCTCCGGAGCCAGCGCCGACGCCGCCTCGGAGAGGGTGTGGACGGCGTCCTCGTCGGCCAGCCACTCCAGTTGACGGGACATCAGCAGGGTTCCCGTGCCCTCGGGGGCGGCCGCGGACCGGGCGACCAGCTCGACCCGGGGCAGGACGTCCGTGTCGAGGACCTGGTCGCTCAGCACGCGCAGCACCGACGGCATGGCCGCGATGCGGGCGCGCAGCGCGGGGAACTCCTTCAGCAGGGCGTTCACCACGGTCGCCGAACCGTGGCCGGTCGCGGTCACCTCGGCGACCGCCGACCAGTCATGGGCCTTGAGGACGCCGGGGGCGATCCACATGGCCTCCTCCTCGACGGCGGTACGGGCGGTGCCCGCGAGCCTCGGATCGTCCTCCATCGCGGCGGTCAGGGTCCGGCCGGTCAGTGTGCGGTAGCCCGCCTCGCCGGTGCGGACCGTGTGCAGGAGCCCGGAGAGCGAGGCGTCGAACGCGGCCTGGGCGCCCTCCAGGTGGTACTCCTCGGCCGAGTGGTCGTCCTCGACCAGCTCCTCGCTCACGGGGGTGAGCCGGTAGCCCTCCTCCCCCGCCGCGAGGAGGTCGATGGAGACCAGGTAGTCGAGCAGCGCCTTCAGCGTCGGGGCGTCGGCCGCGGCCCGGCGGGCCAGCTCGCCCGCGTCCCGCACCCCGGCGTCGACCAGGTCGAACACCCCCAGGGTGACGGCCGTCCGGATCGCGTAGCCGGGGGCCAGGTCCGTCAGCTCGTGCAGCCGCTCGTGCGCGTCCCCGTCCTCCTCCGCCTCGGCGGCGACCGTCTCGGCGGTGCCCGTCCCGGCCCCCTCGGGCAGGGCGGTCGGCGCGTGTTCCGTACGCCGCCAGTATCCGGTGATGTGGGTGTGGTCGCGCGGGATCTGACGCTCCGCCACGAGGTGGCGGCGGATGCCCTTGAGGGTGAGGGTCTCGCCGGCCACCCAGGCGAAGACGGTGCCCGGCAGCCAGTCCGCGGTGCGCACCGCCTGTTCGAGGAGATCGGTGGTGCCGGCAGGCGCGCCCTTGCGCGACAGCCAGACGATCTCGGCGTCCGCCCGGGTGGGCAGCTCCTGGCGGTGGCTGTCGTCGCCGATCTCGATGAAGACGCGGGCCTTGGTGCCCTCGGGCATCTCGGCCAGCCACCGGCCGATGGCGGGCAGGGCCGTCTCGTCACCGATGACGAGCAGCCAGTCGGCGCCCTCGGGGTGGCTGTGGGACATCTTCGGTCCGGCGATCCAGGCGCTGTCGCCGGGCTCGGCCCGCTCGGCCCAGGTGGAGGCGACGCCGCCGTCGTGGCGGACGAAGTCGAAGTCGATCTCCCCTGCCTCGGGGTCGTGCCGGACCGGGGTGTAGTCCTTGGCGACGGGACGGCCGTCGGCGGGCCAGTCGAGGCTGCTGACGTTCTGGCCGGGGAGGATCAGCCGGCCGGTCTCGTCGGCGAAGAAGAACTTCACGTGGTCGTCGAAGCCCTCGGTGCGGAGGGCGGGCAGGTCGAGTCCGTCCTTCTCGAAGGCGTCGAGCTGGGCTCCGCCGAGGGTGAGGCGCCGCATCCCCGGGGTGATGTTCTCGGCGCGCAGGACGGTCAGTTCCCTCAGCACGATGGGGAAGGTGACGACCGAGCGGGGGCTGCGGGTGGACATGGGGAGGGCTCCTTCTGGCACTGCGGTGGTCCGGGAATCGCGGGCCGGGCGGACCGGGGGCGTGAGGACGCCCGCCGGTCCGCCCGGCCCGCGCGGGTGGGTGCTTGCGGGTGGTGCGGCTCCCTCGCGGGAGCGGGTTCACTTGCCGGCGACGGCCTTGGCGAGGATCGGGGTCAGCTTCTCGACGATCCACGGGAAGCTGAGGGCGTCGGGGTAGGCGACGGCGGAGGAGAGGGTGTTCTCCGACGGGATCACCGCGTAGTGCTTGCCCTTGACGACCGTGAGGGACTGGAAGAGCTTGTTGCTCTCCAGCTCGGAGGCGCTGAGCAGTCCGTTGTCGCCGAAGGGGTACGTCATCAGCAGGACGTCGGCCTCCAGCTCGTCCAGGTTCTCCAGGCTGACGGAGTTCTTGTCCGCCGAGTAGGAGGCGGCCTTGTCGGTCTTCTTCAGACCGATCTGCTCGAAGATGCCCGGGTCCTGGTCGGCGTGGGACATGAAGGTGAGCTGCTCGGGGTGGACGACCGCGTAGGTGTACGTCTTGCCCTTGAACTCGGGGTGCGCGGCGGCCGCGTCGGCGATCGCCTTGCCGTTGGCGGCGATCACCTGGTCGGCCTCGGCCGTCATGCCGAGGGCCTTGGCGGCGTTCTTCAGGCGCTCCTGCCAGGTCAGCGTGTCGGCGTGCTTCTTGTCGGTGAAGGTGACGACCGGGGCGATCGGCGCGAGCTTGGCGTAATCCGTGTCCATGGACCAGGTGTTCATGCCGAGGATGATGTCCGGGGCCTCGGCCGCGATGGCCTCGAAGTCGGTGCCGTCGGTGTCGTCGTACGTCTTGAGCTTGCCGGCGCCGAGCTTGGTGAGGGCGCGCTGCTTGTACTCGGGGACGGGACCGCCGTCCTCCACGTCCGGGGTGATGACGGGGACCAGGCCGAGCGCGAGCGCGATGGAGGTGTCGCCGTCGGAGACGGTGGCCACCTTCAGCGGCTTCTTCTCGACCTCGGTCCTGCCCCAGGCGTTGGTGAGGGTGACCGGGAAGGCGGCGGCCGGGGCGGCGGTGCCGCCGGAGGGCTTGCCGGCATCGGCCTTCTCGTCCTTGCCGCCGCCGCAGCCGACGAGCAGGGTGGCGGCCGCGGCCGCGGCGATCAGCGTGCGGACGGCGGACCGTCGGGCGGCGGGTCTTGCGAGGCGGTTCATGATCGGTTCTCCTGCGAGTGGTGGCGGCCGAGGGGGAAGATCTGCGGCCGGGCCGTGAGGGGGTGGGGGACGACGACGCACTTCAGGCCGAAGACCTCGGCCACGGTCGCCGCGTCGAGCACCTCTTCGGGCGTGCCCTGGCGGACGACACGTCCGTCGCGCATGGCGACGATGGTCGACGCGTACAGGGCCGCCTGGTTGAGGTCGTGGGAGACGAGCACGATGGTCTTGCCCGTCTGTTCGTTGAGTTCCGCGAGGAGGTCCATCACCTCGATCTGGTGCGCGACGTCCAGGTAGGTGGTGGGTTCGTCGAGCAGCAGGGTCGGGGTGTCCTGGGCGAGGGCCAGCGCGATCCACACGCGCTGCCGCTGTCCGCCGGAGAGCTGGTCGACGGGCCGGTCGACCAGCTCGGCGGTTCCGGTGGCCCGGAGCGCCTCGGCGATGACGGTGTCGTCGTGGGCGTCGCGGCGCCGGCCGAACTGGCGGTGCGGGTGGCGTCCGCGCCAGACCAGGTCGCCGACGGTGATGCTCTCCGGGGCGACCGGGGACTGGGGGAGCACGCCGAGCCTCCGGGCCACCTCACGGGTGGGCAGGCGGTGGATGTCGGCGCCTTCGAGGAGGACCGATCCGGCGGTGAGGGGCAGCAGCCGGGCCATCGACTTGAGGAGGGTGGACTTGCCGCAGGCGTTCGGGCCGACGAGCGCGGTGATGCGGCCGGTCTCGATCCGTACGGAGAGGTCCTCGATGACGGGGTTCCCGCTGTAACCGGCGCTGATGGCACGGGCTTCCAGCTGGTGGGCCGGTGCGGTCCGCGCCGACGCCGTGTGCGTCGTCGCGGTCTCGGTCTCGGGTCCGTCGGTCTCGGGCACGGCGGCCTCGGGTCCGTCGGTCTCGGGTCCGCCGGTCTCCGGCTTCCGGGTCTGCGGTGTCGCGGCGTGTGTCACGAGGCTCCCTGCCTGCGTCGAAGGATCAGCCAGACGAAGTAGGGCGCGCCGAGCAGCGCGGTCAGGACCCCGGTGGGCACCGGGCTGATCACGGGTGCGTGCTGGGCGAGGACGTCGGCGGCGATGACGATGACGGCGCCGATGGCGGGGGCGACGGCCGTCGAGCGGTCGACGCCCACCAGCCGTACGGCGATGGGCCCGCTGATGAGCGAGACGAAGCCGATGGGTCCGACGACGCTGGTGGCGAGGGCCGCGGCGGCGGCGCCGAGCAGCAGGACGCCGACGCGGACCGCCGTCACCCGGGACCCGAGTCCGGCGGCGAAACCGTCTCCCAGGGCGAGGGTGCCGAGGGACCGGCCGACCAGGAGGGCGGCCACCAGGCAGACGCCGAGGCCGAGGGCGAGGGTGGTGACCCCGTCCCAGTCCGCCGCGTGGGTGCTGCCGACGGTCCAGCGCATCGCGATGGCGATGCTCTGCTGGTCGGCCACGGTGAAGAGGTAGTTGGTGTACGCGGTGCAGACGGCGCTCAGGCCGATGCCCACCAGGACCAGCCGGTAGGTGTCGACCCCGCCCCGCCAGCTGAGCAGTTGGACGGCGGCGACCAGGACGAAGGAGCCGACGACGGCGGCCACGGGGACGCCGACGCTGAACGCCGCGGGGGCGTAGAGCAGCGCGGTCGCGGCTCCGGCGCCCGCGCCGGCCGAGATTCCGACGATGTCGGGGGTGGCCAGCGGGTTGCGGATGAGCCGCTGGTAGAGCGAACCGGCCAGGCCGAAGAGGGCTCCGGCGAGGAGCGCGGCCAGCGCGCGGGGCATCCGCAGCTGGAAGATCATGTAGTCGGCGAGGCCGGTGCGCAGGCCGAACATGGCGGGCAGGACGTCGGCGGGGTCGACCCGGCCGATGCCGCCGAGCAGGACGGAGGCGGTCGTGAGGGCGAGGAGCGCGACGGCGAGCACGGCGGCGACCAGGACGGTGCGGCGGTTGCGGACGCGGCGGCCGGACCGCAGGTGCGCGACGACGGCGGGGGTGGTCGGGGCGTCCGGCCGGGCGGGCCGGGTGTCGATCGCGGTCATCACATCTTCACCAGGTCGCGGCGGCGGGCGAGCCAGACGAAGAAGGGGGTGCCGACGATCGCGGTCATGAGGCCCACCTGGATCTCCCCGTGGTCGAGTACCAACCGGCCCGCGGTGTCGGAGGCCGTGAGGAGGACGGCTCCGACGGCCATGGAGATCGGCAGGGACCAGCGGTGGTCGGGCCCGGTCAGGAGCCGTGCGCAGTGCGCGGCGACCAGGCCGACGAAGGCCACCGGGCCGACCGCGGCGGTGGCCGCGGCGCAGAGCAGGACGGCGACGGCGGCGCTCGCGAGGCGGGCGCGTTCCACCTTGACGCCGAGCGCGCGGGCCGTGTCGTCGCCGAGCCCGAGGATGTTGAGGGTTCCACCGAGCGGCAGCGCGAGAAGCAGCCCGCAGATCACGAAGGGCATGATCTCGTCGATGACCTCGGCCCGGCCGGTGAGTTGGCCGATGGACCAGAACCGCAGGTGGGCGAAGGCCTCCTTGTCGCGGACGACGAGGAGGGTGATGAGGGAGGACATCACGGCGGCGAGGGCCACACCGGCGAGCACGAGGCCGACTGCGGAGCTGCCGGCGTCGGTGCGGGTGCCGATGAGGTAGACGAGGGCCGCGGCGAGGGTGGATCCCATCAGTGCGAGCCAGAAGTAGCCGTGCGCGTCGGTGACACCGAGGAACATGATGCCGAACACGACGAACATGGCAGCGCCTTGCTCGACACCGAGGATGCCGGGGTCGGCGAGCGGGTTCGCGGTGAGCGCCTGCATGATCATTCCGGAGGCGCCGAGGGCGGCGCCGACGGCGAGGCCGAGCAGGGTCCGGGGGATGCGTTCGGTCCACAGGACATGGGAGTTGTACGCCTCCCCTCCCGGGTGGAGCAGGATGCGGACGACTTCCAGCGGGGAGATGTCCCGGGAGCCGAGCGCGATTCCGGCCAGCAGGGTCGCGATCACGGCCGCGGTGGCGATCACCGCGACGGTCGCGCCGCGCGAGAGCCGGGTCCGTACCGGTGGCAGCGGGGCCCTCACCGGCGGGGACGTATCTGTCATGGGATGTTCCTGTTCCTCACGGGTCGTGCGGTCAGTTAGGTTACCCTTACCTAAGCTTCGACGATCCAAGTGGAAGCCCGACCGATCACACCGAGGGGCCAGGAACCCGTCCCGGCCTCCATGGACCAGGGGGTGGGCCATGGCCCAGGGAAGAACGTCCGCGGCCACGGACGAGGACTTCATCACGGCGGGGGGTCACCCGACCCACACCCACGACTTCCACCAGCTGCTCTATACGCCGCTGGGCCGGATATCGGTCTTCACACCCGGCACCGGGCATGAACTCACCCCTTCCGTGGCGCTCTGGATCCCCGCCGGAACCCCGCACAGCGCCCGCTTCCACCCCGACTCCCTGGTGGTCGCCGAGCCGTTCGACGCCGACGTCCACGAACTCCCCTACGCGCGGCCCACGGTGGTCCGGATCGACGAGGGGCAGCGGCGCCTCCTGCTCGCCCGGACACGGGGCACGGGGACCGGCGCCGACGAGGTCGCGGCCTTCCTCACGCTGACCGGATTCCCCTCCGCCGCCCTGCCGGCGCCCCGCCCGACCAGCGAGTCGGCGCGGTCCGTCGCCCGCGCGCTCCTGCGCAGGCCGGAGGACCAGCGCACCGCCACGCAGTGGGCGGAGAGCCTCCACACCAGCTCGACCAGCCTGCGGCGCGCCTTCCGCAACGAGACGGGGCTCGCGTTCTCGGAGTGGCGGACCCGGGTCCGCCTGAACCGCTCACTGGACCTGCTCGACCGGGGACACCTGGTGAGCGCGGTCGCGGCACGCGTCGGATTCACCAGCACGAACGGCTACATCCTGGCCTTCCGGAAGCACTTCGACTGCACGCCCGGAGCCTGGGTCAAGGGGCGCGGGGAGCACACCGACTCCCGTCCGGGGCACGCGGCCTGAGTCACCGTCCGGAGCGCCCGGCTCCCCGGGGTGCGGGCCTCCCGACCGCTTGACACCCCCTCACCCCTCCAGGATCTTAGGCTAGCCTTACCTAATCGCTCAGGTGCCAGGGCGGCCGGGCTCCCGCCCCCGCCCCGGCGGTCGGCCCGTTCGGGACGACTCCCCCGCACCGCACAGCCAGCCCCCCCCGCAAGGAGATCCAGCATGACCGCGACCAACCCCTTCGAGGACGCCGACGCCCGCTACCTCGTGCTCGTCAACGCCGAGAACCAGCACTCGCTGTGGCCGGCTTTCGCCGAGGTCCCGAACGGCTGGACCACCGTGCACGGCGAGGACTCCCGCGAGGGCTGCGCCCAGTACGTCGACAACCACTGGACCGACATGCGCCCCGCGAGCCTCGCGGCCCGCGCCTAGGAACCCTCCCAGCACAGGACCCCCGGCACCGACTTCGGCACCGGGGGTCCGCACCGGTACGGACCCCGTCCGTACCGGCCCCAGTCACGCTCAGGCGAGGGCGCGCACCAGGACCCGGGAGCCCCGCGCCGGGTCGAGGCGGGCGCGCCACTCCGGGGGCGCCTCCTCCTCGCCGCCCACGACGAACCCGTGGCGCAGGAAGAGCAGCCCGCTGCCCGCGGTCGCGGTGAACACCCGGCACGCACCCCGGGTCCCGGCCTCGGCGAGCACGGCCCGCAGCAGCGCGGAGCCGATGCCGCGCCCCTGATTCCCGTCCGCCACACAGAAGTTGTAGAGCACGGCGGCCGCCCGGCCGCACGCGTCGGGCCGACGGTTCAGCGCGACACAGCCCGCCAGGACTCCGCCGGCGGTCTCGGCGACGAGGAAGTCCGCCGCGTCCCGGGCGTACCGGCTCGCGGGGCGGTCCCGCAGCGCCCCCGCGCGCACGAAGGGCACGGACAGCCGGTGCACGGCGGCGGCGTCGGACGGCCCGGCGGGACGGACGACGGCGACGGACTCCGACCGGAGGCCCGGGCGGGGCGTGGCTGTGGTCAACGGCTTCTCGCTCTCATGGGGTTGAAGACGGCGGATCCACCGGGGACCGCCGCAGCTTGACTCCAGCACACCCTATTGAGTTAGGTAAGCCTTACCTAACTTGGCTAGCCTCGTCGCAGCCTTCGCAGCACTTCACATGTCGGACGGGAAGAGGACACGACCATGGTCGACACGGCCGGACAGCAGGCCTTCACACGCGAGCGGCTCACGCGGGACGTCGCCGACGTGCTGTACGTCGACCCCTCCGAGGTCGAGCCCGCCGAGAGCCTCATCGAGCAGGGGCTGGACTCGATCCGCCTGATGACCCTGGTCGAGGGCTGGCGCGCGGAGGGCGCGGAGATCGGCTTCGTGGACCTCGCCGAACGCCCCACCCTGGACGCCTGGTTCGAGCTGCTGGGCACCCCGAAGGGAGTACCCCGTGCGCGCCGGTGACCTCCTCATCGACATCGGCCCGCTCCGGACCAGCCGCGACTTCCGGGCGATCTTCATCGCCCGCGTGGTCTCCCTGTTCGGTCTCGGGATGGCCTCCGTCGCCCTCGCCGCCCAGGTCTTCGCCATGACGCGGTCCACCTTCGGCGTCGCCGTCTCCAGCATGATCATGAGCGTCACCGTTCTGATCGGCTCCCTGTGGGGCGGCTGGATGGCCGACCGGACCGACCGGCGGACCCTGATCCTCTGGGCCCGGGGTTCCGCCGCACTCGCCTTCGCCGGTCTCGCGGTCAACGCCTTCCTGCCCACCCCGGAGCTGTGGGCGATCTACCTCTGCGTCGCCTGGGACGGACTGGCCACCGGAGTGAGCGTCACCGCGCTCATGGCGGTCGCACCGACCCTGGTCCGCCCGGACCAACTGCCCGCCGCCGGCGCCCTGATCTCCCTCACCGGCGAGATCGGCTCCGTCACCGCCCCGTTCATCGGCGGCATCCTGCTGGCCGCTTCGGGACCTGGACCGGTGTTCGCCTTCACCGCGGTCACCACCGGCATCACCACCCTGCTGCTCCTCCGGTTGCGCCCGCTGCCCCCGTTCAAGGGCGAGGACGACCTGGACGGCGCAGAGGACTCGGGCTCACCGGTCGCCGCCTTCCGGTTCGCCGTGCGCAACCGCGTCGTCGGCGGACTGCTGGCCCTCGGCGGTGTGAACGCGCTGTTCAGCCTGCCCGTCGTCGTCTTCCCCGAGCTGGTGTACACCGAGTTCGGCGGCGGCGACTTCATGCTCGGCGTGCTCTACACCGCTCCGGCCGTGGGCGCCGTCGTCGTCTCCGCGACGAGCGGCTGGATCACCCGCGCCGCGCGCCCCGGACGCCTGCTGCTGACCGCCGCGCTCACCGGCGGCCTGGCCATCATCGGCTTCGGCCTGAGCGGCAGTGCGACGGTCGCCTACGCCATGCTGGTCGTGGGCGGAGCGGCCGGGACCGTGTACGAGATCCTCGAGTACGCCCTCGTCCAGCACAACACCCCCGACCGGCTGCGTGGCCGGATCGTCAGCGTCGTCACCGCCCAGGGCACCGCGGGCGGCATCGCCGGCGACGTCGAAGTGGCCCTGGTCGCCCGCTGGTTCAGCCCGGCCGGCGCGGCCCTCGTGAACGGCGCGATCTGTGCCGTCGCCGCCGTGGTCGTGGCCGTCGCGGTACCCGGCCTGCGCAAGGCGACCCTGCCCCGCGAGGAGCCCTACGACGACGCGCCGCCGGCCGGCGACGGCGACACCCCGGTCCCCGCCGTGGACGTACGGTCGGCCACCGCCTGACCCCGGCCGGGGAACCGCCGCCGGGCGCCGCCACCGCGCGCCCGGCGCCCTCCCCGGCCGCACTCCCCTCTGCATCTCCCGACTCCCCTCCTCGCCTTTCCTTCCCTCGGACGGACACCGATCCGCCGCGGGTGAACCTGGAGCAAGATCCATGACCGAGCGTGCTTTGCGGCGTCTCCCCCTCACCGGGGCTCAGACCGGTGTCTGGTACGGGCAGCGGCTCGCCCCCGACTCCCCGGTCTACAACGTCGGCCAGTACGTCGAGATCGACGGCACGCTCGACGTCGACCTCTTCGAGGCGGCCGTCCGCCACGTCGTCGACGAGTGCGAGGCCCTCACGGTCCGCTTCACGGAGGACGAGTCGGGCACCCCCTGGCAGATCCCGGCCCAGGAGCCCTGCCGGGGACCGGTCCTGGAGGTGGTCGACCACCGCGCGGAGCCCGACCCGACGGTCGCCGCGCTGGCCCGGATGCGCGCCGACATGGGCGCGCCCGCCGACCCGGCCGACGCGCCGCTCTTCGCGTTCGCCCTGCACCTCGTGGCCCCCGGCCGCACCCTCTGGTACCAGCGCGTCCACCACATCGCGCTCGACGCCTACGGCTTCTCCCTGGTCTCCCGCCGCACCGCCGAGGTCTACTCGGCGCTCGCGCGCGGCGAGGAGCCCGGCCCGAACCCGTTCGGGCCGCTGTCCGCCGTCCTGGACGAGGAGAGCGCCTACCGGGACAGCGAGCGGTACGCCGCGGACCGCGCGCACTGGCTGGCCCGGCTGGCGGACCGCACCTCCCAGGAGCCGCTCTCCGGCGCCTCGTTCCCGGCGGCGCCCGACTTCCTGCGCGCCGAGGCCGTCGTCGGCCCGGACGCCACCGCAGGACTGCTCACCCTCGCCCGGGCCGCCCGCGCCACCTGGGCCGACGTGGTGACGGCCGCGTTCGCCGCCTTCCTGCACCGCTCGACCGGCGACCGCGACGTGCTCCTGTCGCTGCCCGCGATGGCGCGCCTCGGCTCCGCCTCCCTCTCCGTCCCGGCGATGGTCGTGAACGTGCTGCCGCTGCGCGTCGCGGTACGGCCCGGGCAACCGCTCGCCGAACTGGTCGCGGAGGTCGCCGACGGCGTCCGCGACCTCCGCCGCCACCAGCGCTACCGCGCCGAGGACATCCGACGCGACCTCGGTCTCGTCGGCGGCGACCGGGGCCCGCTCGGTCCCCTGGTCAACGTGAAGGCCTTCGACAACGCCCTCGCCTTCGCCGGCGCCCCCGGGTCCGTGCACAACATCGCCGCGGGACCGGTGGACGACCTCACCCTCGCCGTCCACCACGACGCCGCCGAGGGCCGCATCCGCCTCGAACTCGACGCCAACCCCCTGGCCTACGACGCCCCTTCGCTCGCGGCGCGGACCGCCGAGTTCGCCCGCTTCCTGACCGAGGCCGCGACCGCAGGACCCGACACCCCCGTCGGCCGTCCCGACCTGGTGGACGCCGAGCGGAGGGCCGCCCTGCGTGAGGCGGCCGCAGCGACGGAGCGGGAGATCGAGCCCGGCACCGTCGTGGACGCCTTCGCCGCACGGGCCCTCGCCCACCCGGACGAGACCGCCCTCGTCGCGGGCCGGGACGAGCTCACGTACGCCGAGCTCGACGCCCGCGCCAACACACTGGCCCGGCTGCTCGTCGCCCGCGGCGTCGGACCGGAGTCCTTCGTCGGCCTCGCGCTGCCGCGCGGCACCGACCTCGTCGTCGCCCTCCTCGCCGTCCTCAAGGCCGGCGGCGCCTATCTGCCGCTCGACCTCGACTACCCGGCGGACCGCCTGGAGTTCATGGTCCGCGACGCCCGCCCGGTCTGCGTGCTCACCACCCTCGCGGGGGCCCCGGCCGCCCCGGACGTGCGCGGCACCGAGACCGTCGTCCTGGACGCGCCCGACACCCTGGCGGCGCTCGCGGACCTCTCCCCCGCCCCGCTCGACGGACCCGAGGCGCCCGCGCTCTCCGGCGACCACCCGGCGTACGTCATCCACACCTCAGGCTCCACCGGCCGCCCCAAGGGCGTCGTCGTCCCGCACGCCGCGCTCGCCAACTTCCTGCGGATGCAGGCCCACGAGCTGGCCATGGTCCCCGGCGAGCGGCTCGTCGCCGTCACCACGATCTCCTTCGACATCGCCGCGCTCGAACTCCACACGCCGCTCGTCAGCGGGGCGACGGTGGTCCTCGCCGACCGCGACACCGTCCGCGACCCGGCCGCGCTCGCCGCCCTGGTCGACACCCACCGTCCGGCGGTCATGCAGGCCACGCCGACGCTCTGGCACGCCCTCCTGGAGGACGGCCGCCCGGAGAGCCTCGGGACGACGAAGGTCCTCGTCGGCGGTGAGGCACTGCCCGCCGCGCTGGCCGAGCGCCTGACCCGTACAGCCGCGTCCGTCACCAACGTCTACGGGCCGACGGAGGTCACCGTCTGGGCCACCTCCGCCGTCCTGCCGCCCGACCACACCGGCACCCCGGACATCGGCCTGCCCTTCTGGAACACCCGCGCCCACGTCCTCGACAGCGCCCTGCGCCCCGCGCCGGACGGCCGTCCTGGTGAGCTGTACCTCGCGGGCGCGCAGCTCGCCCGCGGCTACCTCGGCCGCTTCGCGCTGACCGCCGAGCGGTTCGTCGCCGACCCGTACGGCCCGCCCGGCAGCCGCATGTACCGCACCGGCGACCTGGCCCGCCGTCGTCCCGACGGCCGCATCGACTTCCTCGGCCGCGCCGACGACCAGGTCAAGGTCCGCGGCTTCCGCATCGAACTCGGCGAGATCGAAACCGTTCTGACGGATCGTCCGGATATTGCGCGCGCGGTCGTCGTGGTGCGCGAGGACGTGCCGGGCTCGCAGCTCCTGGTCGGCTACGTGACCGCGTCCGACGGCGCCGCCCCGGACTCCGACGCCCTCCGCCAGGCCGCCGCCGAGCGGCTGCCCGCGTACATGGTGCCGTCGGCCGTGGTGGTCCTCGACGCCTTCCCGCTCACCGCCAACGGCAAGATCGACCGCCGTTCGCTGCCCGCCCCCGACCTCGCCGGCCAGGCCGCGGCCGGCGGCCGGGCCCCGCGCGACGCCCGCGAGGAGATCGTCACCGGCGTCTTCGCCGACGTCCTGGAGCGGGAGTCGGTCGGTCCCGACGACGACTTCTTCGACCTCGGCGGACACTCCCTGCTCGCCGGCCGGGTGGCCGCGCGGGTCCGCGGCGCGCTGGGCACCGAGTGCGGGGTCAGGGACGTCTTCGAGGCCAGGACCCCGGCGGCCCTCGCCGAACGCCTGGGCGCACGGGCGGAGTCGGCGTCCCGGCCGGAGCTCACGGCCGCCGTCAGACCCGAGGTGCTGCCGCTCTCGCACGCACAGCGCCGCCTGTGGTTCCTCCACCAGATGGAGGGGCCGAGCACCACCTACAACATCCCGTTCGTGGCCCGCTTCGGCGAGCTCCTCGACACGGAGGCGCTGGACGCGGCGCTGTGGGACGTCGTCGCCCGCCACGAGGCGCTCCGCACGGTCTTCGCCGACCTGAGCGGCGAGCCCGCCCAGCGGATCCTCGCCCCGGAGGACGTGGACGTCCGCCTGCGGGTGGAGGAGACCGACCGGGAGCGGTTCGACACGGTGGTGGAGGGCACCCTCGGGCATCTCTTCGACCTGTCCGCCGAGGCGCCGGTGCGGGTGACCGTGGTGCGCGACGCCGAGGGCGGCACCGACGCCCTGGTGGTCGTGCTGCACCACATCGCGAGCGACGAGTGGTCCATGGGGCCGTTCCTGAACGGTCTGGAGCGGGCCTACGCGGCACGCCGGGCGGGCCGGGCGCCGGACTTCGCCCGGCCCGAGGCCGGACTCCCCGTCCAGTACGCCGACTTCGCGCTCTGGCAGCGCGACCTCCTCGGCGATCCGGCCGACCCCGCGTCACTGACCGCACGTCAGGCCGCGTACTGGCGCGAGACCCTGGCCGGTCTCCCCGCCGAGCAGCCGCTGCCCACCGACCGGCCCCGGCCCGCCGTCGCGAGCAACGCGGGCGGCATGGTGCACCGCGAGGTGCCCGCCGCGCTCGCCGCCCATGTCCGCGGGCTCGCCCGCGAGTCCGGCAGCAGCGTCTTCATGGTCGTCCACGCGGCCGTCGCCGCCCTGCTGCACCGCCTGGGCGCGGGCGACGACATCCCGCTCGGCAGCCCCGTCGCGGGCCGTTCCGACCCGGCGCTCGACGAGCTCGTCGGCTTCTTCGTCAACACGGTCGTGCTCCGCGCCGACCTCTCGGGCGACCCCGGCTTCAGCACCCTCCTGGAGCGGGTCCGCGCCGCGGACCTGGCCGCGCTCGACCACTCCGACCTGCCCTTCGACACGGTCGTGGAGACCGTCAACCCCGTCCGCTCCCTGACCCGGCACCCGCTCTTCCAGACCATGGTGTCGCACAGCACCGTCACCCAGGACGTCCGCGCCCTCTTCGGCCTGGACGCGCGCGTGGACCGGGTCGACCCGGGCGTGACCAAGTTCGACCTGGACATCACGTTCTCCGACACCGCCCACGGCGAGGCGCTCGACCTGGAGGTGTTCTACTCCTCCGCCCTCTTCGACCGGACGACCGTCGAGACGCTCGCCGAGCGGCTGCTGCGCCTCCTGGAGCAGGCCGTCGCCGACCCCTCGGCCCCCGTCTCCTCGTACGAGCTGCGCTCCGACACCGAACGGGACCTCCTGGAGCGGTGGAACAGCACCGCCGTCGCCCACTCCGCCGAGAGCGTCGTCGAGATCCTCGACCGGCGGATCGCCGACAGCCCCGACGCCGTCGCCCTGGTCTGCGGCGACGAGCGGCTCACCTTCGCCGAGCTCGGCGAGCGGGTGTCCCGGCTCGCGCTGCTGCTCGCCGAGGAGGGTGTGGGCCCCGACGCGGTCGTGGCGCTCGCCGTGCCCCGGTCCGCCGACTCCGTCGTCGCCGCCTTCGCCGTCCTCACGGCAGGCGGCGCCTACCTGCCGCTCGACCTGGACCACCCGGCGGACCGCCTGGAGTACATGCTGCGGGACGCGGGGCCCGTCTGCGCCGTCACCACCACGTCCGTGGACGGCACGGTGCCCCGGCTGCCCGGCGTGGCCCGGCTCGTCCTCGACGACCCGGCGGTACGGGCCCGGCTCGCGGCCGCCTCCGGCCCCGCGCCGCGCGCGCCGCGCCCCGACGACCTGGCGTACGTCATCTACACCTCGGGCTCCACCGGCCGCCCCAAGGGCGTCGGCCTGCACCACGCCGGTCTGGCCAACCTGTACCGGGACCACGAGCGCGCGCTGTACCTCCCGGTCGCCCAGCGCCTGGGACGGCGGGTCCGCGCCCTGCACACCGCCTCGTTCTCCTTCGACTCCTCCTGGGAACAGCTGCTGTGGCTGCTCGCCGGGCACGAGCTGCACGTGCTGGACGAGTACGGCCGCAGGGACGCCGACGCCGTCGTGGCCCATGTGCGCGAGCAGCGGATCGACGCGCTCGACGTCACCCCCTCGTACGGCCGCCACCTGCTCGACGCCGGCCTCCTCACGGGCGACTGGCGCCCCCCGCTGTTCCTCCTCGGCGGCGAGGCGGTGCCGCCCGCACTGTGGACCGAGCTCCGGGACGTCCCCGGGGTGGAGACCGTCAACTACTACGGGCCCACCGAGTTCACGGTCGACGCTCTCGTCGCCCGCGTCACGGAGTGCGCGACGCCCGTCGTCGGCCGCCCGCTCGACAACACCCGCGCCCATGTCCTGGACGTCTTCCTCCATCCCGTCCCGCCCGGTGTGCCGGGCGAGCTGTACCTGGCGGGCGTCCAGAACGCGCGCGGCTACCTGGGGCGGCCGGCCCTCACGGCCGAGCGTTTCGTCGCCGACCCGTACGGGCCCTCCGGCAGCCGTATGTACCGCACCGGTGACGTGGTCCGCCGTCGCGCCGACGGTCTGATCGAGTTCCTCGGCCGCGTCGACGACCAGGTGAAGATCCGCGGCTTCCGCGTCGAACTCGGCGAGGTCGAGGCCGCCCTCACCGCGCTCCCCGACGTGGCCTCGGCCGCCGTCCTCGTCCGCGAGGACACCCCCGGCGTCCCCCGCCTCGTGGCGTACGTGACCGGCGGTGCCGACCCGGCGGAGGTGAGGCGCTCCCTCGCCGAGGAACTGCCGGAGTACATGGTCCCGGCGGCGGTCGTCACCCTCGACGTCCTGCCGGTGAACGTGAACGGCAAGCTCGACCGGGCGGCCCTGCCCGTCCCCGCCCTCACGGCGGCCGAGCCGTCGCGGGCTCCGCGCGGGGAGGCGGAGGAACGTCTCGCCGCCGTCTACGCCGAGGTCCTCGGGCTCGCGTCCGTCGGCGCCGAGGACGACTTCTTCGCCCTCGGCGGCCACTCGCTGCTCGCCACGCGCGTCGTGGCCCGGGTCCGCGCCACCGGAACGGCCAGCACCGTGCGGGACGTCTTCGAGGCGCGTACGGTCGCGGCGCTCGCGGCCCGCCTCGCCGCACGCGCGGCGCACAGCCGCCCCGTCCTGACCCGGGCCGCCGCACACCCCGAGCTGCTCCCGCTCTCCTCCGCCCAGCGGCGGCTGTGGTTCCTGCACCGCGTCGAGGGGCCCAGCGCCACCTACAACATCCCGCTCGCCCTGCGCCTGCGGGGCGCCGTGGACGAACACGCGCTGCGGGCGGCCCTCGGGGACGTGGTGGCGCGGCACGAGGTGCTGCGGACCCTGTTCGCGGAGGTCGACGGGGAGCCGTACCAGCGGATCCTCGCGCCCGGCACGGCCGAAGTGCCGTTCACCGTTCGGCGCGTCCCGGCCGCCGACCTGCCGGAGCTCGTGGAGGCGGCGGCGACCGAGGCGTTCGACCTGACGGCCGAACTCCCGCTGCGCGCGGTCCTCTTCGGCGCGGCCGGGGACGGCACCTCCGACGACGAGTACGTCCTGCTGGTCCTGCTGCACCACATCGCGACGGACGAGTGGTCCACCGGCCCGCTCCTCGCGGACCTCGACACCGCCTACACGGCCCGCGCCGCCGGCCACGCGCCGGAGTTCACCCCGCTGCCCGTGCAGTACGCCGACTACGCCCTCTGGCAGGGCGAACTCCTCGGCGACGCGCGGGACACCGGTTCCCTGGCCGCCCGGCAGGCCGCCTACTGGCGGGAGAACCTCGCCGGGCTCCCGGAGGAACTGACCCTCCCCACCGACCGGCCGCGCCCCGCCACGCCCTCGTACGAGGGCGACACCGTCACGGCGGAACTGCCCGCCGAGCTGGTGACCGCACTCGACCGGCTGGTGGCGGACACAGGAGCGACGATGTTCATGGTGGTGCACGCCGCCGTCGCCACGCTCCTCCACCGGCTCGGCGCGGGCGACGACATCCCCGTCGGCACCCCGGTCGCCGGCCGGGGCGACACCGCCCTGGACGAACTCGTCGGCTTCTTCGTCAACACGGCCGTCCTCCGCACGGATCTCGGCGGCGACCCCACCTTCGAGGAGCTGCTCCGCCGGGTGCGGGCCACCGACCTCGCCGCGCTCGACCACGCGGACCTGCCCTTCGACGCCGTCGTGGAGACGGTCAACCCGGGCCGCTCCCTCGCCCGCCACCCCCTCTTCCAGACGATGGTGGCGTACGAGGGAGGCGGCCCGGACACCTCCCGACTGCTCGGCACGGACGCCGAGGAGTACGAAGTCCGCGGCGGGGCGGCCAAGTTCGACCTGGAGATCCTCTTCCGGCGTACGGACCGGGCCGGCGAGCCCGGCATGACCTGCGGCGTCCGCTACGCCAGGGACCTCTTCGACCGGTCCGGTGCCGAGCGGCTGACGGAGCGTCTGTTCCGGCTGATCCAGGGCCTGGTGGAGTCGCCCGACGCGCCCGTGGCCTCGATCGACCTCATGGACGCGGCCGAGCGGCAGCGGGTCCTGCACGACTGGAACGACACCGCGCGCGTCCTCGACGGACCCGCGAACCTGGCCGACCTGGTCGCCGCCGGAGCCCCGCGCGCCGAAGGCCCCGCCCTCGTCTTCGAGGATGAGGACCTCTCCCGTACCGACTTCGAGGCACGCGTCAACCGGCTCGCCCGGCTCCTGATCGGCCGCGGAGTCGGACCGGAATCCGTCGTCGGCGTGGCCCTGCCCCGCTCTGTCGACCTGCTCCTCGCGATCCACGCCGTCGTCCGCGCCGGCGGCGCCTACCTCCCCCTCGACCTCACCCTCCCCGCCGACCGCCTCACCCACATGACGGACACCGCCGTGCCGGTGTGCGTGCTGACCGACCTCGAATGGCTCGGGGCCCTGCCCCTGGCGTGCGAGGCCGAGCCGATCGTCCTGGACGCCCCCGAGATCCGGGCGGAGTTGGAGGAGCTGTCGGAAGCGGAGGTGACGGACGCGGACCGGCTCGCTGCGCTGCTGCCGCACCACCCCGCCTACGTCATCTTCACCTCCGGCTCCACCGGGCGGCCCAAGGGCGTCATGGTCGAACACCGGGCGATCGTCAACCGCCTGGAATGGATGCAGCACGCGTACGGGCTCACGCGGACGGACCGGGTCCTCCAGAAGACGCCGACCAGCTTCGACGTCTCCGTCTGGGAACTCTTCTGGCCCCTCGCCCAGGGCACCCCCCTGGCCATCGCACGCCCCGAGGGCCACAAGGACCCCGAATACCTCGCCGAGCTCATCCGCGAACAGCACGTCACCGTGCTCCACTTCGTCCCGTCCATGCTCCAGGCCTTCCTGGACGGCGTCGACGTGGTGTCGTGCCCGAGCCTGCGGGTCGTGGTGTGCAGCGGTGAGGCCCTGCCCGCCGACCTCGTCTCGCGTTTCCACGCCTCGGCCGGTGACCGGACCGTCGCGCTGGAGAACCTGTACGGGCCGACCGAGGCGGCCGTCGACGTCACCGCCGCCACCTGCCTGCCCGGAGAGGCGAAGGGAGCTTCGGCGTCCATCGGCTCTCCCGTCTGGAACACCCGCGTCCACGTCCTCGACGCACACCTCCGCCCCGTCCCCGTCGGCGTCCCCGGCGAGCTCTACCTCGCCGGAATCCAACTCGCCCGCGGCTACCTCTCCCGACCCGACCTCACCGCCGAACGCTTCCTCGCCGACCCCCACGGACCCGCCGGCACCCGCATGTACCGCACCGGCGACCTCGTCGTACGCCGCGACAACGGCACACTCGACTACCTCGGCCGCGCCGACGACCAGGTCAAACTCCGCGGCTTCCGCATCGAACTCGGCGAGATCGACACCATCGTGGCGACGGCGCCCGGGGTGTCCCGCGCCGTCACCGTCATCCGCGAGGACCGGCCCGGGGTCCAGCGGCTCGTGACGTACGTCGTCCCCGCCGACGCCCCGGTGACGGCGGACGCCCTGCGCGTCCACGCCGCCGCCCGCCTCCCCGAGTACATGGTGCCGAGCGTCTTCCTGGAGATCCCGGCGATCCCCCTCTCCCCCAACGGCAAGCTCGACCGACGCGCCCTCCCGGCGCCGCCGGACGCGGTGGCCGGGCCGTCCCGTGCCCCCCGGGACGCGCGCGAGGAGATCCTCGCGGGCACCTTCGCGGCCGTGCTCGGCCTCGACTCCGCCGGCGTCGAGGACGACTTCTTCGCCCTGGGCGGTCACTCCCTGCTCGCCGCCCGCGCGGCGGCCCGGGTGCGGGCCGCGCTGGGAGTGGAGTGCTCGGTACGGGACGTTTTCGAGGCACGTACGGTCGAGGCGCTGGCCGCCCGGCTCGCCGCGCGCGGCGCGTCCGGCCGCCCCGCCCTCACCGGTGCCGGGGCACGGCCGGAGCCGACACCCCTCTCGTACGCCCAGCGACGTCTCTGGCTGATCGACAGCGTGCGGGGCCCGGGGACGGCGTACAACGTGCCGTTCGCGGTCCGGCTGGCCGGTCCGGTGGACCCGGCGGCCGTCCGCGCGGCGGTCCGGGACGTGGTGGCGCGGCACGAGGTGCTGCGGACCGTGTTCGCGGAGATCGACGGGGAGCCCTGCCAGCGCGTCCTCGCCCCCGCTGGGGTCGAGGTGCCCTTCACGATCCGGGAGGTCGCCGCCGGGGCGCTGGGCGCGGAGGCGGAGGCCGCGTGCGGCCACGTCTTCGACCTGGAGCGGGAGATCCCGCTGCGGGTGACCCTGCTGCGCGCATCGCACGAGGAGCACGTCCTCGTCGTGCTCCTGCACCACATCGCGACGGACGAGTGGTCCACCGGCCCGCTCCTCGCGGACCTCGACACCGCCTACACGGCCCGCGCCGCCGGCCACGCACCGGAGTTCACCCCGCTGCCCGTCCAGTACGCCGACTACGCGCTCTGGCAGCGCGAACTCCTCGGCGACACGGAGGACAAGGACTCCCTGGCGGCTCTCCAGGCCGCCTACTGGCGGGACAACCTCGCCGGGCTCCCGGAGGAACTGACCCTCCCCACCGACCGGCCACGCCCCGCCACGCCCTCGTACGAGGGCGACGTGGTGCCGTTCGAGGTGGACGCGGCGACCGGCTCCGGTCTGGCGCGGATCGCCCGCGCCTCCGGCGCGACGATGTTCATGGTGGTCCACGCGGCCGTCACCGCCCTGCTGCACCGGCTCGGCGCGGGCGACGACATCGCGATCGGCACTCCGGCCTCGGGCCGGGGCGACGAGCATCTGGACCCGATGGTCGGGTTCTTCCTCAACACCCTCGTCCTGCGCGCCGACCTCTCCGGCGAGCCGAGCTTCACCGAGCTGGTCGGCCGGGTCCGGGACACCGGACTCGCGGCCTTCTCGCACGCCGATCTGCCGCTGGAGGCGGTGGCGGAGGCCGTCGGTCAGGCCCGTTCGCAGTCCCGCAACCCGCTGTTCCAGACGATGGTGACGTACCACTCGGTCGAGACCGGGGTGTCCGAGCTGTTCGGGGTGCGGGCGAGCGAGCTGCCGGTGGAGATCGGCGGGTCGAAGTTCGACCTGGAGTTCGCGTTCGGCGGGTCGGAGACCGACGGCGGGATCAGTGGCGGTCTGCGGTACGCGACGGATCTCTTCGAGCGTTCCGGTGCCGAGCGGCTGACGGAGCGTCTGCTCCGTCTTCTGGCCGCCGTGGTGGCCGCGCCGGACGCCCCCGTGGCGTCGATCGACCTGATGGACGCGGCCGAGCGGCGGCGTCTGGACGGCTGGAACGACACCGCGCGCGTCCTGGACGGACCGGCGAACCTGGCCGATCTGGTCGTCGCCGGAGCCCCGCGGGCCGAAGGCCCCGCCCTCGTCTTCGAGGGTGAGGACCTGTCGCGCACCGACTTCGAGGCATGCGTCAACCGGCTCGCCCGGCTCCTGATCGGACGGGGCGTCGGACCGGAGTCCGTCGTCGGCGTGGCCCTGCCCCGCTCTTTCGACCTGCTCGTCGCGATCCACGCCGTCGTCCGCGCCGGCGGCGCCTACCTGCCCCTCGACCTCACCCTCCCCGCCGACCGCCTCACCCACATGGCGGAGACGGCGCGGCCGGTCGCGATCCTCACGGATCTGCGCTCCGAGAGTGCTCTCCCGAAGGCGGTCGAGGCGGGGCGGATCGTGCTCGACTCCCCTGTCGTGACGAGTGAGTTGGCGGGGACCGCGTCCGATGTCCTCACCGACGCGGACCGGCTCGCTGCGCTGCTGCCGCACCACCCCGCGTACGTCATCTTCACCTCCGGCTCCACCGGACGGCCCAAGGGCGTCATGGTCGAACACCGGGCGATCGTCAACCGCCTGGAATGGATGCAGCACGCCTACTCCCTGGACGGCACCGACCGCGTCCTCCAGAAGACGCCCACCAGCTTCGACGTCTCCGTCTGGGAGCTGTTCTGGCCCCTCGCCCAGGGCGTCCCCCTGGTCATCGCACGACCCGAGGGCCACAAGGACCCCGAATACCTCGCCGAGCTGATCCGCGAACAGCACGTCACCGTGCTCCACTTCGTCCCGTCCATGCTCGCCGCCTTCGTGGCCGAGGTGGAGGTCTCCTCCTGCCCGAGTCTGCGGGTCGTAGTCTGCAGCGGCGAGGCGCTGCCCAGTGATCTGGTCGCCCGTTTCCACGAGTCGGCCGGTGGCCGGACCGTCGCCCTGGAGAACCTGTACGGGCCGACCGAGGCCGCGGTCGACGTGACCGCCGCCTCCTGCCACCCGGACACGTCCACCGGTGTCTCGGCCTCGATCGGCTCTCCCGTCTGGAACACCCGCGTCCACGTCCTCGACACACACCTCCGCCCCGTCCCCGTCGGCGTCCCCGGCGAGCTCTACCTCGCCGGAATCCAACTCGCCCGCGGCTACCTCTCCCGCCCCGACCTCACCGCCGAACGCTTCCTCGCCGACCCCCACGGACCCGCCGGCACCCGCATGTACCGCACCGGCGACCTCGTCGTCCGCCGCGACAACGGCACACTCGACTACCTCGGCCGCGCCGACGACCAGGTCAAACTCCGCGGCTTCCGCATCGAACTCGGCGAGATCGACACCGTCCTCACCGCCGTCCCGGGCATCACCCGCGCCGTCGCCGTCATCCGCGAGGACCGGCCGGGCAGCCGCAGGCTCGTGGCGTACGCGGTCCAGGAGGCGGGTTCGACGTTCGACCCGGAGGCGCTGCGGGCGCACGCCGCCGCGCAGCTGCCCGGGTACATGGTGCCGAGCGTCTTCCTGGAGATCCCGGCGATCCCCCTCTCCCCCAACGGCAAGCTCGACCGACGCGCCCTCCCGGCGCCGCCGGAGCCGCGGGTGACCGCCCCGGCCCCGATGGCGGCGCCCGTCGCGGGTCCCGTGCCCGGCGAGGGTCCGGCGGAGCTGCTCACGCGCCTGATGGCCGAGGTCCTCGGGCTGCCCGCCGTGGGTCCGGAGGACAACTTCTTCGAGCTGGGCGGCGACAGCATCGTCTCCATCCGGTTCGTGAGCCAGGCCCGCAAGGCCGGGCTCAAGGTGACGGCCCGCCAGGTCTTCCAGCACCCGACGCCCGCCGGGCTCGCCGCCGTCGCCGCGCCGACGGCGGACGCCACGGTCACCGTGCGCCCCGCCGAGCAGGGGGCGGGGCCGCTGGTCCTGCCTCCGGTGGCGCGGTGGTTCGCGGAGCGCGGCGGCCCGTTCCGCCGCTTCTGCCAGGCCCGTCTGGTCCTGGTGCCCGCCGGGGTGCGGCAGGCCGATCTCACGACCGCCCTCCAGGCGGTGCTCGACCTCCACGACGGGCTCCGGCAGGTGCTGACCGTGACGCGGCCCGGCGTGTGGAGCGCGGAGGTGGCTCCGGCGGGTTCGCTGTCGGCCGCCTCGGTGCTGCGCACCGTCGACGCGTCCGGGCTCGCCGCCGGGGCGCTGCGGGAGCTGGTGGGCCACGCGTCGGACCGGGCCGCAGGCGAGCTGGACCCGGAGTCCGGGGCCACCGTGCGGGCCGTGCACTTCGACGCCGGTCCCGGCGCGCCGGGCAGGCTGCTGCTCGTCGCCCACCACCTGGTCGTGGACGAGGTGTCCTGGCAGATCCTGCTGCCGGACCTGCGGGCGGCCTGGGAGTCGGCGTCGGCCGGGAGGGCGCCCGCGCTCGAACCCGTGCCGACGGCGCTGCGCACCTGGACGGCGGGGCTGCTCGCCGAGGCGCACAGCGGGCGGCGGGCGGCCGAGCTGGACCGGTGGCTGACGGCGGCGGCGCCGGGCGCGCGGCTGCTGACGAAACGGCCCCTGGACCCGGCGCGGGACACGGTGGCGACGGCCCGCCGGCTGACCGTCCGGCTGTCGGCCGAACGGACCGAGCCGCTCCTGTCGGCGGTGCCGCAGGCCTTCCACGGCACGGTCAACGACACGCTGCTCACCGCCCTCGCGCTCGCCGTGGGCGGCTGGGCGGCGCGGACGGGGCGCCCGGCGGACGGGGTGACCGTGGATCTCGAGGGGCACGGCCGGGAGCAGGACCTCGTGCCGGGCGCCGATCTGACGCGGACGGTCGGCTGGCTGACCAGCGTCTATCCGCTGCGCCTCACCGCCGACGGCTACGACCCGGCGGCCGTGGCCGCCGGGACGCAGGACGCGGGGACGGCCCTGAAGGAGATCAAGGAACGGGTCAGGGGTGTCCCGGACGGCGGGGTCGGCGCGGGGCTGCTGCGGTACGCGAACGCGGCCACGGCGCGGCTGTTCGAGCCGGGCTCCGGCCCCGAGATCCTGTGGAACTACCTCGGCCGGCAGACCGCGCGGACCCATTCCGAGTGGGGCCCGGCGGCGGAGGCCGACGCGCTCGCCGTACGGCCGGATCCGGACATGCCGCTCTCGCACCCCCTCGCCGTCGACGCGGAGGTCGAGCACGGCCCGGACGGTCCGGAGCTCGCCGCCACCTTCGTCTGGGCGGGCGAAGCCGTCTCCCGGAGCACCGTGGGCGAGCTGACGGACGGCTGGCTCGCCGCCCTCGACCTGCTCGCCGGCTGGGCGGTCGGCGGTTCGTCCGCCGGTCACACCCCGTCCGACCTCGACCTGCTCGACCTCGACCAGAACCAGATCACCATGCTCGAAGAAATGTGGAGGGCCCAGCAGTGACGCAGGCTCGTATCGAGGACATGCTGCCGCTGTCCCCCCTGCAGCAGGGCATGCTGTTCCACTCCGTCTACGACGGCGAAGGCGCCGACGTGTACACCGTGCAGGTGTCGGTCGGCCTGGCCGGTCCTGTGGACGCGGAGCGCCTGGAGCGGGCGGCGGTGGCGCTGCTGCGCCGGCACCCCAACCTGCGGGCCGGTTTCTGGCACGAGGGGGTTCCGCAGCCGGTGCAGTTCGTGCCGGCGGAGGTGACGTTCGGGGTCGAGCGGGTCGATCTGTCGGAGCCCGGGGCGAAGGGCGTCGACGGTGCGCCCCTAACGGGCGCCTCGGTCGAGGAGCGGCTCGCCGGGCTGCGGCGGGCCGAACTGGCCCGGCGGTTCGCGCTGCACCGGCCGCCGCTGCTGCGGCTGGTGCTCGCGCGGCTGGCCGACGGGGACCACCGGCTGGTCGTCACGGTCCATCACATCCTGGTCGACGGCTGGTCGATGCCGCTGCTCGTGGGCGACCTGCTCGCGCTGTACGCGGCCGACGGGGACGCCTCGGGGCTTCCGGCGGTCCGCCCGTACCGCACGTATCTGAAGTGGCTGAAGGAGCAGGACACGCCGGCGGCGGAGGCGGCCTGGCGGTCGGCGCTCGCCGGGGTCGAGGAGGCGTCGCTGGTCGCGGCGCCGGATCCGGCGCGGGCGCCGGTGCGGCCCGGGGTGCACGCCCTGGAGCTGTCGGCGGCCGCCACGGACCGGCTGACGGCGGCGGCGCGGCGGCTCGGGACGACGCCGAGCACGCTGATCCAGTGCGCGTGGGGGCTGCTGCTCGGCGGTCTGACCGGGCGCTCCGACGTGGTGTTCGGTCTGACGGTGTCGGGCCGGCCGGACGAGATACCGGGGGTCGAGTCGATGCTCGGCCTGTTCATCACGACGGTTCCGGTGCGGCTCGCCACCCGGCCCGAGGAGACGGTCGAGGGGCTGCTGCGGCGATTCCGTGACGAGCAGAACGCGCTCCTGGCCCACCACCACCTGGGGCTGCGGCTGATCCAGAAGCAGAGCGGCGGCGGGGAGCTGTTCGACACGCTCGTCGTGATCGAGAACTATCCCGTGGACCCGTCGGCGCGCGAGACCGTCGCCGGCGGGGTGCGGGTGACGGGCGTCGAGGCGGAAGACGCCACGCACTACCCGCTGACCCTCGCGGTGTCCCTGGACGCGCGGGCCGAACTGCGGCTGGAGTACCGGCCGGACGTGTTCGACGCGCGGGCGGCGGAGCGGATCGCGGACCGGCTCGCGCACCTCCTGGACCGGATCGCGGCCGAGCCCGGCACGGCGGTCGGCGCGCTCGCGCTGCTGCCGCCCGCCGAGCTGGAGCGGGTCCGGAGCAGCTGGCCGGGGACGGTGCGGGACGTGCCGTCGGGGACGGTCGCGGACGTGTTCGCCGAGCGGGCGGCGCGTACTCCCGGGGCGACGGCGGTGGTCTGCAAGGAGACGTCGCTGACCTTCGCCGAGCTGGACGGTCGGGCCGCGCGGCTCGCGGGGCTGCTCGCCCGGCGCGGGGTGGGGCCGGAGTCGGTGGTGGCGCTCGCCGTGCCGCGTTCGGCGGAGACGGTGGTGGCGATCCTCGCCGTGCTGAAGGCGGGCGGCGCCTATCTGCCGCTCGACCTGGACTATCCGGCGGACCGGCTGGGCCTGATGATCGAGGACGCGGCGCCCGCGTTCGTGCTGACCACCGCGCGGGCGGTGGAGCTGCTGCCGCCGGCCGGGGACGGTCCGGAGCGGATCGTGCTCGACGCCCCGGAGACGGCCGCCGCGCTCGACGCCTTCCCGGCCGGGTTCGCGTCGCCGGAGATCGCGGACGGGCACCCGGCGTACGTCATCTACACCTCGGGGTCGACCGGGCGTCCCAAGGGCGTGGTCCTCACCCACGGCGGGCTGTCGAACCTGTACGCCAACCACGTCGCCGAGGTCTTCGGCCCGGTGGTGGACGCGACCGGCGGACGGACCCTGCGGGCGCTGCACACGGCCTCGTTCAGCTTCGACACCTCGTGGGAGCAGCTGTTCTGGCTGGTGGCCGGGCACGAGCTGCACGTGCTCGACGAGGTGGGGCGCAGGGACGCCGAGTTCGTCGTCGGGTACGTGCGGGAGCACCGGGTGGACGCGATGGACGTCACCCCGACGTACGCGCTCGGGCTGCTGGACTGGGGTCTGCTCGACCCGGCCCTGCACCGTCCGGCGCTGCTGCTGCTCGGCGGTGAGGCGGTGCCGGAGGCGCTGTGGTCCGCGGTGCGGGCGGCGAGCGGGGTGATGTCGGTGAACCTCTACGGTCCGACCGAGTACACGGTGGACGCGCTCGCCGCGGACCTGGCCGACAGCGCCACCCCGGTGGTGGGGCGGCCGATCGGCAACACGCGCGCGTACCTCCTGGACGCGGCGCTGCGGCCGGTGCCCGCCGGCACGACGGGTGAGCTGTACCTCGCGGGGCACGGTACGGCGCGCGGCTATCTGGGCCGGTTCGCGCTGACCGCCGAGCGGTTCGTGGCCGACCCGTTCGGGCCGCCCGGGACGCGGATGTACCGCACGGGCGATCTGGCGCGGCTGCGGGCGGACGGCGAGCTGGAGTACCTGGGCCGCGCCGACGACCAGGTGAAGATCCGTGGTTTCCGGATCGAGCCGGGCGAGGTGGAGTCGGCGCTCGCGGCGGTGGCCGGGGTCGACGCGGCGGCGGTGGTGGTCCGTGAGGACACGCCCGGCGTGAAGCGGCTCGTCGGCTATGTGACCGGTGCGGCGGAGCCGGCCGCGATCCGCGCGGAGCTGGCCGAGGTGCTGCCGGACTACATGGTTCCGGCCGCGGTGGTGGTGCTCGACGCGCTGCCGTTCAACGTGAACGGCAAGCTGGACCGGGCCGCGCTGCCCGCGCCCGTGCTGGGTGCCTCGCCCGCGTCCCGGGCCCCGAGCGGGGAGCGGGAGGAGGCGCTGTGCCGGGTGTTCACCGAGGTCCTCGGGCTTCGCTCGGTCGGGGTGGACGACGACTTCTTCGCCCTGGGCGGCGACAGCATCGTGTCGATCCAACTGGTGACGCGGGCGCGCAAGGAGGGCCTGGTCCTCACCCCGCGCGACGTGTTCGAGCAGCGGACGGTGGCGGGGCTCGCGGTCGCGGCCCGTACGCCGGACGAGCAGGCCGCGGCGCGGACCGCCACGGACTCCGGCGGGCCGCTCGTGGAGCTGGACGAGGCGGGGCGGGCGCTCCTCGACCGGGTGTTCCCGGGCGCGGCGGAGGTGCTGCCGCTGGCGCCGCTCCAGGAGGGGCTGTACTTCCACGCGCAGTACGACGACCGCGCGCTCGACGTGTACCTGATGCAGAACTTCGTGGAGCTGCGGCACGCGGTGGACACGGCCGCGCTGCGCGCCGCGTTCGACGCGATGCTGCGCCGGCACCCGAACCTGCGCTCGGGGTTCTGGCACGAGGGCCTGGCGGGTCCGGTGCAGGTGGTGCCCCCCGCGTGGGAGCTGCCCTGGGACGTACGGGATCTGGCGGCTCTGGACCGGGCGGAGCAGGACGAGGCGCAGCGGGCGTTCTCGCTGGAGGACGCGGCGACGCGGTTCGACCTGTCGGCGCCGCCGCTGATGCGCGTGACGCTGCTGAAGTTCGCCGAGGACCGGTGGATGCTCTGTGTGACGCAGCACCACATCCTCACGGACGGCTGGTCGGAGTCGCTGTTCTTCGAGGAGCTGTTCCAGCTGTACGGGGCGGGCGGCCGCGCGGAGGTGCTGCCGCCGGTCACTCCGTACCGCGCGTACCTGCGGTGGCTGGCGGGGACGGATACGGAGGCGGCGCTGGCCGCCTGGCGGAGCCATCTGTCGGGCCTGGACCAGGCGACGCTGGTGGCGCCGGCCGATCCGGCGCGGCAGCCGGTGACCGCCGAGGTGGTGGACCTCGCGCTCGGCGAGGAGACCAGCGACCGGCTGCGGGCCTTCGCCCGGGGCTGCGGCGTCACCCTGAACACGGTGCTGTCGGCGGCCTGGGCGCTGTCCCTGTCCGGGATGACCGGGCGGGACGACGTGGTGTTCGGGGCGACGGTCTCGGGGCGTCCGGCGGAGGTGCCGGGCGTCGACCAGATGATCGGCATGTTCATGAACACGCTGCCGTTCCGGGTGACGCTGCGCCCCGCGGAGACCCTCCGCGAGCTGCTCGTGCGCACCCAGGGCGAGCACGCGGAGCTGCTGCCGCACCACTACCTGGGCCTGGGCCGGATCCAGCAGGCCGCCGGGGTCGGGCAGCTCTTCGACACGCTGTACGTGTTCCGGAACACGCCCCTGGACGACACCGCGCGCGAGGAGGCGGTGGAGCGGCACCAGATCGGCTGGACGCACAGCGTCGACGGCACGCACTATCCGCTGACGCTGGCCGTCACGCCCGACCGCTCGCTCGAACTCAGCCTGGCCTACCGTCCCGACCTCTACGACCGGGGCACGGCCGAGGAGCTGGCGGGGCGGCTGCGGCTGCTCGTCGAGCAGTTCGCGGCGGGCGGCGCGACGCCCGTCGGCCGGCTGCGCACCCTGGAGGGCGCCGAGCGGGCCGCGCTGCTCGCCCTCGGGGACGACACGGGGCACGCGCTGCCGGACGTGTCGTTCATCGAGCTGTTCGCCCGGCAGGCCGCGCTGACGCCGGACGCCACGGCGCTCGTCTTCGAGGACGAGCGGCTGAGCTACGCGGAACTGGACGAGCGGGCGAACCGGCTGGCCCGCGCGCTGCTCGGGCGCGGCGCCGGACCGGAGCGGACGGTGGCCCTGGGCCTGCCGCGTTCGGCGGACTTCGTCGTCGCGCTGTTCGCGGTGCTCAAGGCGGGGGCGGCGTACCTGCCGCTGGACCTGGACCACCCGGTGGACCGGCTGGCCGCGATGGTCGAGGACGCGGGTCCGCTCTGCCTGGTGACGAGTGCGGCCGTGTCGGGCCGGGTGCCGGTGGTGGCGGGCGTGCCGCCGCTGGTCCTGGACGATCCGGCGACGGTCGCGGAGCTGGCCGCGCTGCCGGGCGGGCCGGTGGCGGAGGAGGAGCTGTCGGCTCCGCGTGACGGCCGGCACCCGGCGTACCTGATCTACACCTCGGGTTCCACCGGCCGTCCCAAGGGCGTGGTCGTGCCGGGCTCGGGTCTGGTGAACATGCTGCTGAACCACCGGGAGCGGATCTTCGAGCCCGCGGTGAAGCTGGCGGGCGGGCGCCGGATGCGGGTCGCGCACACCGTGTCGTTCGCGTTCGACATGTCGTGGGAGGAGTTCTTCTGGCTCGTCGACGGGCACGAGGTGCACGTCATCGGCGAGGAGCTGCGGCTCGACCCGGCGGCGCTGACCGCGCACTACGACCGGGTCGGCATCGACGTCGTCAACGTCACCCCGTCGTACGGGCAGCAGCTGGTCGACGCGGGCCTCCTGGACGAGGGACGGCACCGGCCCGCCCTGGTGCTGCTCGGCGGCGAGGCGGTGCCCGACTCCCTGTGGGCGCTGCTCGCGGAGACCGAGGGCACGATGGGCTACAACCTGTACGGGCCCACCGAGTACACGATCAACGCGTTGGGGGCCGACGTCGGCGCCAGCGCCACCTCCTGTGTGGGCCGGCCGATCCACAACACCCGGGCGTACGTGCTCGACGGCGCGCTGCGGCCGGTGCCGCGCGGAGTTCCGGGCGAGCTGTACCTCGCGGGCGCGGGACTGGCGCGCGGCTACTTCGCGCGGCCGGCTCTGACGGCCGAGCGGTTCGTGGCCGATCCGTTCGGCGGGCCGGGCACGCTGATGTACCGCACCGGCGACCTGGTGCGCTGGCGCGGGGACGGCGGGATCGACTACCTGGGCCGGGCGGACCACCAGGTCAAGATCCGCGGTTTCCGGATCGAGCTGGGCGAGATCGAGTCGGCGCTCGCCGCCGCGCCCGAGGTGGCGGCCGCCGCGGTGGTCGTGCACACGGGGGCGAACGGGGTGAAGCGGCTCGTGGCGTACACGGTGCCGGCCTCGGAGGCGGACCGTGCGGACCCGGAGGCGGTGACGGCCGCGCTGCGGACCCGGCTGGCGGCGACGCTGCCGGAGTTCATGGTCCCGTCGGCCTTCGTGGAGCTGCCCGCGCTGCCGCTGACCGTGAACGGCAAGGTGGACCGGGTCGCGCTGCCCGCCCCGGCGTTCGCGGACGCGGGCAGCGGCCGGCCGCCGAAGGACGCCCGTGAGGAGCTGCTCTGCGGGATCTTCGCGGACGTGCTCGGTCTGGAGCGGGTCGGGGTCGAGGACAACTTCTTCGAGCTGGGCGGGCACTCGCTGCTCGCGATGCGGCTCGTCGGCCGCATCCGCGACGAGCTGGGCGTCCCCGTCCAGGTGGGCACGGTGATGTCGGCGCCGACGGTCGCGGACGTGGCGGCCCGGATCGGCTCGGACTCGCGCCGCGACGCGCTGCGGGTGCTGCTTCCGCTGCGGGAGCGGGGCTCCAGGGCACCGCTGTTCTGCTTCCACCCGGCCTCCGGGTTCAGCTGGCAGTACACGGGCCTGCTGCGTCACCTCGACGCGGCCCGGCCGGTGTACGGCGTCCAGTCCCCCGGCCTGGCCGGGGAGCTGCCGGACGCGGCGGACGTCGCGGAGCTGTGCGAGCGGTATCTGACGGAGATCCGCGCGGTGCAGCCCGAGGGGCCGTACCACTTCGCCGGGTACTCCTTCGGCGGGACGGTGGCGCACACCCTGGCGGCGATGCTCCAGGAGCGCGGCGAGGAGGTCGCGTTCCTCGCGCTCCTGGACGCCTACCCGCCGGAGCGGGACGACTGGGCGTACCTGGAGACGCCGGAGTGGCGCGAACGGCTCGAACAGGAGGAGAACGGCTTCCTGCTCTCCGTGGCGGGGCTCGGGGCCGAGGCCGCCGGGCGCGGGGACGTGTCGCGCGAGGAGGCGGTGGCCGCGATCCGGGACAGCCAGGGTCTGCTCGCGGGCTTCGACGACTCCCTGCTGCACGCGATCGTGGAGACCAACGTGCACTGCGTACGGCTGCTCTCCCGCAGCCGCACCCGGCACTTCCGGGGTGACGTCCTGTTCTTCACGGCCTCGCGGACGACTCCGGACGGCGAGACGCCGCAGCTGGTCTGGCCCGCGCACGTGGACGGCGTCCTCACCGAGCACGTCCTCGACCGCGGTCATGACGAGCTGATGGCTCCGGAGGCGCTGGAGGAGATCGGCCCGCTGCTGGACAGGGCGCTGCGGGCGGTCGCGGACGGTCCGTCACCTCGCGTGTGACACCAGTCCGTTCGGGACTCCGAAGCGGGGGGCGGCCTTCGGGCCGCCCGCCGCGGCAAGTCCATGGGTAATGCGAACGACTTAGGTTAGGCTTACCTAAGTCAAGGAGGTATTGTGACTGAAAGCAGCAGACCCCGTGGCGAGTTCGACGGCCGCGTGGCGCTCGTCACCGGCGCCGCGCAGGGCATCGGCGAGGCCGTCGTGCACGCGCTCGCCGCGCGGGGCGCCACCGTCGCCGCGACCGACCGGGCCGCCGGCGCGCTCGCCGAGAGCGTCGCGCGACTGGCCGGTGACCACGACGGACAGCGGGACCGGACCGCGGGAGCGGTCGTGCCCTACTCCCTTGACGTCACCGACGGGGTCGACGTGACCCGCACCGTGGGCCGCGTCGAGCGCGAACTCGGCCCGGTCGACATCCTCGTGAACGTCGCCGGGATCCTCAGGACCGGACCCGCCCTCGACCTGACGGACGAGGACTGGGCGCAGGTCTTCGCGGTCAACACCACGGGCGTCTTCCACCTGTCCCGGGCCGTGGTCTCCGGAATGGCCGCCCGGGGCACCGGGTCCGTGGTGACCGTCGCCTCCAACGCCGCCGGCATCCCCCGCTCCGGAATGAGCGCCTACGCCGCCTCCAAGGCCGCCGCCGTCGCCTTCACCAAGTGCCTCGGGCTCGAAGTCGCCGACCGGGGCGTCCGCTGCAACGCCGTCTGTCCCGGCTCCACCGACACCCCCATGCAGCGCGCGCTCTGGGACGGGCCCTCCGGCCCGCAGCGCGTCATCGCCGGAGACGTCGCGAGCCACCGCACCGGCATCCCGCTGGGCCGCATCGCCGACCCGGAGGACATCGCGGAGACCGTGGTCTTCCTCGCCTCCGACCGAGCCCGCCACATCACCATGCAGGACATCTACGTCGACGGCGGCGCCACCCTGCGATGACGGGCCGGGCCTCGCCGCCCGCCCGCCCCGCACGGAGCCGCCCTCCGACCCCCACCCCTCAGACCGAAACCAAGGAGCCCCGTGTCGACGGTCCACCAGGTCGCCGCGCACACGTCCGCGCCCGCAGACCCCCACGCCTCCGTCGGAGCGGCCACCGCGCTGCTCGACGCCTTCCGCCGGGGCGACCGCTTCCTCGCCACGCCCACCCGGACCCTGCTCGCCCACGGCGTCCAGCGGGAGGTCCCGCACGGGACCGCCCCGGTCGCCCGGCGGGTCGCCGACGCCCTGCGGGAGGCCCGCTCCGCCGGCCTGGCCGCCCCGGTCGTCATCGGCGCCCTCCCCTTCGCCCAGGACGCCCCCGCCGCGCTCGTCATACCCGAGGCCGTCCGCACCGGACCGGCCCTCGCGTACGACCCGCTGGTCGCCCTGCCCGCGGCCGAGCCCCCGGCCGTCGCCTGGTCGGTCCGGCCGGAGCCGGAGCCCGAGGTGTACGCCAAGGGCGTCGCCTCCGCCGTCGACCGCATGTGGAACGGCGAGTTCAGCAAGGTGGTCCTCGCCCGCACCCTGGAGGTGACCGGCCCCGACGAGCTGGACCTCGCCGCGATGGTCCAGCGGCTCGCCCGCCGCGACCCGGCCGGCTACACCTTCGCGCTGCCCACCGGCCCCGACCGCACGCTGCTCGGCGCCAGCCCCGAACTGCTGGTCTCGCGCCGCGGCGACCGGCTGGTCTCCAACCCGCTGGCCGGCTCCATCCCCCGCAGCGACGACCTCGCCGAGGACGTGCGCCGCGCCGCTGCCCTGCTCGAGTCCGCCAAGGACCTCCACGAGCACGCCGTGGTCGTGGACGCCGTGCACCAGGTGATGGCCCCGTACTGCTCGGCCATCGAGGTGCCGGCCCGGCCCTCGCTGATCCGCACCGCCACCATGTGGCACCTCTCCACCACCGTCACCGGAACCCTCGCGCGGCCGGAGGTGTCGGCCCTGGAGATCGCCTCCGCACTCCACCCCACCCCGGCGGTCTGCGGTACCCCGACGCAGCTCGCGAGACAGGTGATCCGCGAGACCGAGCCCTTCGACCGGGGGTTCTTCACCGGCATCGTCGGCTGGGGCGACGCGGAGGGCAACGGCGAGTGGGTCGTCACCATCCGCTGCGCCGAGGCCGAGGGCAGGACCCTGCGCCTGTACGCGGGGGCCGGCATCGTCTCCGCCTCCGTGCCCGAGGCGGAGACCGCCGAGACCGCCGCCAAGTTCCGTACCTTCCTGAACGCCGTGGGAGCCGAGCTGTGACCGCACCGACCCGGCCCACCGCAGCGGACACCGCATCGGATGCGGCTCCGGACACCGCTCCGTACACCGCACCGGACACGGCGCCGGACGCGGCCCGGGCGGACACCGCCACCGCGCCCGCCTGGCCCGCCGAGTTCGCGGAGCGCTACCGCGCGGCCGGCTGGTGGCGGGGCGAGACCTTCGGCGCCGTGCTCCGCGCGCGGGCCGAGGCCCACCCGGACCGCGTCGCCGTCGTCGACCACGCGGGCCCGGGCGGCGCCCGCCGCGCCTGGACCTACGGAGAGCTGGACCTCCGCGCCGACCGACTCGCCGCCGGGCTCGCCGCCCGCGGCATCGGCCGCGGCGACAAGGTCGTCGTCCAACTCCCCAACCTCGCCGAGTTCTTCGAGGTGATCTTCGCCCTCTTCCGGCTGGGCGCGCTGCCGGTCTTCGCGCTGCCCGCCCACCGCGAGTCGGAGATCTCCTACTTCTGCTCCTTCACCGAAGCGGTCGCCTACGTGGTCCCGGGCGAGGACGCGGGCTTCGACCACCGCGCCCTCGCGACCACCGTGCTCGCCCGGACGCCCTCGCTGCGGCACGTGTTCGTCGTGGGCGGGGACGCCGGCCCCTTCGAACCGCTCGCCGACGTCCCCGCCGAGCCGGTGCCCCTCGCCGGACCCGCCCCGTCCGACCTGGCGTTCCTCCAGCTCTCCGGCGGCAGCACCGGCGTGCCCAAGCTGATCCCCCGGACCCACGACGACTACATCTACTCGCTGCGCGGCTCCAACGAGATCTGCGGGGTCGACGAGAACAGCGTCTACCTCTGCGTGCTGCCCGCCGCGCACAACTTCCCGCTCTCCTCGCCCGGTTCGCTCGGCGCCCTGTACGCGGGCGGCCGTGTGGTGATGTGCCCGCGGCCCGCGCCGGACGTGGCGTTCCCGCTGATCCAGGACGAGGGCGTCACGATCACCGGTCTCGTACCGCCGCTCGCGCTCGTCTGGACGGACGCCGCCGCCGCGTCGGCCTACGACCTCTCCAGCCTCGACGTCCTGCTCGTGGGCGGGGCGAAGTTCGGCGAGGAGGCCGCCCGCCGGGTCAAGCCGGCCCTCGGCTGCACGCTCCAGCAGGTCTTCGGGATGGCCGAGGGCCTGGTCAACTACACCCGGCTCGACGACGACACGGAGACGATCGTCACCACCCAGGGCCGGCCGATCTCCCCCGACGACGAGATCCGGGTCGTGGACGACGAGGACGAGGACGTGCCGGAGGGCACGACGGGGCATCTGCTGACCCGCGGCCCGTACACCATCCGCGGCTACTGGAACGCGCCCGAGCACAACGCCCGCGCCTTCACCGCAGACGGCTTCTACCGCACCGGAGACCTCGTCCGGCTCACCCCGAGCGGCCATCTGGTGGTCGAGGGACGCGCCAAGGACCAGATCAACCGGGGCGGCGAGAAGATCGCCGCCGAGGAGGTGGAGAACCACCTGCTGGCCCACCCGTCGGTGCACGACGCCAACGTGGTGGCCGAGCCCGACCCGTACCTCGGCGAGCGGAGCTGCGCGTACGTGATCCCGCGCGCCGACGCCCCCGCGGTCGGGGCGCTCGCGCTGAAGCGGTTCGTCCGGGACCGGGGGCTCGCCGCCTTCAAGGTGCCCGACCGGATCGTCTTCGTCGAGGCCTTCCCCACGACCGGTGTCGGCAAGGTGTCCAAGAAGGACCTGCGCGCGCGGACCGCGCCCGGGACCTGACCCCGTACGCCGCCGCTCCCGCTTCACCGAGCCCCGCCCAGCAGACCCGCCACCAGCAACAGCAACAGCACCAGCACCCGCCGAAACGGAACCGTCATGACCCTGCCCACCGTCGCGCCCTACCCCATGCCCCGCCCCGGCGAGCTCCCCGCCAACCGGGTGGGGTGGACCGTCGACCCGGACCGCGCCGTGCTCCTCGTGCACGACCTGCAGAACCACTTCCTCACCCCGTTCGACGCCGAGGCCGAGCCGCTCACCGCCCTGCTCGCCAACCTCGGCCGGCTCCGCAAGGAGGCCGCCAGGCTCGGTGTGCCCGTCGTCTACACGGCGCAGCCCGGTGGCCAGACCCCTGAACAGCGCGGCCTCCAGCAGGACTTCTGGGGACCGGGCGTACCGGCCGACCCGCAAGCCGTGGCCATCGCGGACGCCGTCGCCCCCCGGCCCGGCGACACGCTCCTGACGAAGTGGAAGTACAGCGCCTTCGTCCGCACCGACCTGCTGGAGCAGCTGCGCGAGCAGGGCCGCGACCAGCTGGTGGTCACCGGCGTGTACGCGCACATCGGCGTCCTGATGACCGCCTGCGACGCGTGGATGCAGGACATCCAGGCCTTCGTCGTCGCCGACGCCGTCGCCGACTTCTCCGAGCGCGAGCACCGGATGGCCCTCGCATGGGCGGCGGGCCGTTGCGCGGTCGTCACGACGACCGACCAGGTCTTCTGAGCCGTACCGTGCACTACGAGGAACTGGCGGGCCACCCCGGGGTGGTGGCCGTCGCCGTGCACCCGAACGCGGCGGCGGCCCGCGCGCTCGCCCCGTTGCTCGACTCCGCGGAGACGGCCCGGTCCCGCGCCTTCCGTCGCCCGGCGGACGCCGACCGGTACCTGGTCGCCCACGTGCTGCTGCGCCTGGTCCTGGCCGAGCGCGTCGGCACCCGGCCCGACCGGCTGGTCTTCGCCCGCTGGCCCTGTGCCGGGTGCGGCGGCCCGCACGGCAAGCCCCACCTGCCGGACCACGACGACACGCACTTCTCGCTCTCCCACGCGGGCGACCGGGTCCTGGTGGCGCTCGCGTCCGTGCCGGTGGGGGTCGACGTGGAGACCGTGCCGGCCGACGGCGTGGTGCGCGACGTGGGGACCGCCCTCCATCCGCGCGAGCGGGCGGAGCTGGCCGCCCTTCCCGTCAGCGCCCGCGCGGGCGCCTTCGCCCGCTGCTGGGCACGGAAGGAGGCCGCGCTCAAGGCGACGGGCGTCGCCCTGGTCCGGGGTGCCGTCGAGCCCTATGTGGGGACGGGCCTCGCCCCCGCCCCCGGCTCCGGTGTTCGCCTCACCGACGTACTCCTCTCCGACGGGCACGTCGCCGCCGTCGCCCACGAGGTGCCGTGCCCGGCCGGCCCGCCGGACGGGGGCCGTCAGGTCACGGGGGCGCCGGTGACGGCGGAGATCCGCAGGGACTCGACCAGGTCGCGGTAGAGGGTGTCGGACACGAGGAGTTCCTCGTGCCGGCCCCGCGCCCGGACCCGGCCCGCCTCCATGACGACGATGGTGTCCGCGTCGACCACCGTCGACAGCCTGTGCGCGATCGTCACCACGGCGCCGGTTTCCGCGCGGGAGCGGACGCACTCCTGCACGGCCGCCTCGGTCAGGCCGTCGAGCTGGGCCGTGGCCTCGTCGAGGAGCAGCACGTCGGGGGTGGCGAGCAGCGCCCGGGCCAGGGCGATGCGCTGCCTCTCCCCGCCCGACACGTTCGCGGTGGCGAGGGGCGCGTCCAGTCCCTCCTCCAGTCCTTCGACCTTCTCCGTGAGCCGTACGTCGTCCAGGACGCGCAGCAGTTCCTCGGTGGTGGCCTGGGGCCGGGCGAGCAGCAGGTTGTCGCGGAGGGTGCCGGGGACGACGGGGGTGTCCTGCTCGACATAGGCGAGGCGGGCCCGGATGTCGGCGTGGGCGTGGTCGCGGTACGGCCGTCCGTCGAGGAGCAGTTCGCCGCCGGTCGGCTCCAGGAACCGCAGGACCAGGGAGAACAGGGTGGTCTTGCCCGCTCCCGAGGGGCCCACGACGGCGGTGTGGCCGCGCCGGGGGATGACGAGGTCGACGCCCCGCACGGCCGGCTCGGCGTCCGGGCCGTACGCGGCGGTCACGTTCCGCAGCTCCAGGACGGGCACGTCGTCGCGGAGCTCCTCCAGTTTCTCCAGTTCCGTCAGTTCCTTCAGTTCCTTCAGTGCGTGGAGCTCGGGGAGTTCGGGGCGCCCCGGGGACGGTGCGGACTCCTCGGACGGCAGGGCGTCGGCCTGCCGGATGCGTTCGGCGGCGGCGATGCCCGACTGGAGGGCGGTCACGTTCTGGCTGAGTTCGTTGATGGGGTCCATCAGGGCGAAGGTGTAGAGGAGGAAGGCGATCAGACCGGACACCTCGAGCCGGCCCTCGCCGACGCGCCAGGCGCCGACGGCGAGGATCGCGATGATGGCCAGGTTGACGCCGGACCAGGCGATCGTCCAGGCCAGCGACTCGCGGCGGACGGCGCCGACCCCGAAGGCGGCCGAGGCACGCGCGTCGGCGAGGATCCGCTCGGTCATCCGCTCCTCGGCACGGTTGACCTTGACGGTACGGATCGCCCGCAGTGTGCCTTCGAGGACGCCGCCGAGCCGTCCCACGTGCTCCTGGGCCTGCTGCTGCGACTTCGCGATGCCGGGCATGAGGAAGGCGAAGGCCAGGCCGACCAGGGCGACGGCGGCCACCGTGGTGGCGAGCAGCACCAGGTCGAGGAAGCCCATGAGGACGAGGCTGCCCACCAGCATCACCGCTCCGTTGATCAGGCCGACCAAGGAGGAGGCGGCGGCCTGGCGCAGCAGCACGGTGTCGGAGGTGACCCGGGTGACGAGTTCACCGGTGGGGCTCCGGGTGAGGGCGGGGACGGTGGCGCGCAGGAAGCGCCGCACGACCGACTCGCGCGCGTCGAGGACCACCCGCTCCCCCAGCGCCCCGAGCAGGATCCACTGCCAGTAGGACACCCCGGCGCCGACGAAGAGCAGCACGACGAGTGTCGCCACGGGGCGTGTGAGGGAGGAAGCGCTGCCGAGTGCGTCGAGCACGTGCTTGGTGACCATGGGCGTGGCGAGGCCCAGGGCGGAGGCGACCAGGGCGAGGGCGAGCCCCTTGGCCAGGGTGCGCCGGTGCGGGCGGGCGAAGGACCACAGGATGCTCAGACGGGGCGCAATGGATGACGACATACCCACAATGGAACACCTCTGTTCCAGAAAGGTCAAAGGCTTTCCCAAACGGTATGAGGGGTTACCGTGTGCGCATGGGGTCCGACGACACTCCCGCGCACGGCGCGGCCACCCGCGAGAGCGCCACCCGCGCCCGCACCCGGCGCGCGATCCTCGACGCCGCCGTCTCCGTCCTCACGGCCGACCACAGCGCGTCGCTGGGCGATGTCGCCGAGGCGGCCGGGGTGGGACGGACCACCGTCCACCGCTACTTCCGCGAGCGCTCCGACCTGCTCGCCGCGATCGGCACGGACGTGTGCGACCGGGTCGCGGCGGCGGCCGACCGGGCACGACTCGACGACGGGCCGGCACCCGAGGCGCTGGAGCGGCTCTGCCTGGAGTACTTCGAACTCGGCGACCGCCTGCTGCTGTTGTACGACGTCCCGCAGTTCGTCGCGTGGTCCGGAATCGAGGAGGAGTCCGCGGCCGACCTGTCCCTGCTCACCCTCATCCGGCGCGGCCAGCAGGAGGGGACGCTCGACCCCGAGGTCGACGCCGGGTGGCTCCAGGACGTCATGTGGGCGCTGCTCTACGCCGCCTGGACGCAGGCGCGCGACCAGGGCACCCCCAAGCACACGGCCCTCTCCCTGTGCCTGCGGACCCTACGGAAGGCCGTCGCGCCCTGAGGAGTCGGCCGGGTGCCGTGTCGATCACACCGGGATCGCGGCCCCTGGCGTCCACGCCCGGGCGGGAATAGGTTAGGCTCACCTAACAAGCGCCGAGCTGATCGTTGCCCCGCGGACCTCCGTCCGAGGGGCCGTCGGTCGGGGCCCTCGTACATCCCCCTGCCCGGAGACAAGGAACCACCATGCCTTCTGTGTTCACCCCCCTTCGCCGTCGCGCTCTCGTGGCGGGCGCCGCCGCGCTCTCGCTCGGCCTGCTGGTGACCGGGTGCGGCTCGGACGACAAGAAGGACGACGCGGCGGGCTCGGCGGGCAAGGCCCCTGCGGGCGCCTTCCCCGTCACCATCAAGAGCGCCCTCGGTTCGGCCGTCATCAAGGACAAGCCGAAGCGCGTGGTGACCCTCGGCCAGGGCTCGGCCGAGACCGCCATCGCCCTCGGCAACGTCCCGGTCGGTATCGAGGAGTACCCCTGGGGCAGCGACAAGAGCGGCTACCTCCCCTGGATCCACGACGCGGTGAAGAAGTCCGGCGCCACGCTGCCCAAGCAGTTCAAGGGCGGCGAGGAGCTCGACATCGAAGCCATCACCGAGCTCGAGCCCGACGTCATCCTCGCCCCGTGGTCCGGTCTGACGCAGAAGCAGTACGACATCCTCAAGGACATCGCGCCCACCGTCGCCTACCCCGAGAAGGCGTGGAGCACGAACTGGGACCAGCAGATCGAGATCGTCGCCAAGGCGCTCGGCCAGCCGGAGAAGGCCAAGGACCTCGAGGCGAAGATCGAGAAGCAGCTCGCCGACGCGGCCGCCTCCCGCCCCAACTACAAGAACGTCACGTTCTCGTACATCTACAACACCGGCCCCGGCACCCTCGGCGTCTTCAAGCCCGAGGAGCAGCGCGTGGCGATGGTCTCCAAGCTGGGCCTCAAGGTCGACCCGGTCGTGAACACCTTCCCGGAGACCGAGGGCACCGACTCCGCCCTCATCGGCCTGGAGAACGCCAACAAGCTGGCGAAGAGCGACATCGCCTTCACGTTCTACATGGACGAGAAGTCCCGCAAGACCGTCGAGGCCCAGCCGCTGTACGCGGCCATCCCCGCCGTGAAGAAGGACGCGCTCGTCTACAGCCACGACACTCCCTTCGTCACCGCCTCCTCGATGATCAACCCGCTGACGGTGCCGTACAGCATCGAGCGCTACCTCCCGATGATCGACAAGGCCGTCGCCAAGGCCGGGAAGTAACCACGGGTCCCCCAGGTGACCACTCTCTCCAAGACCGCTCAAGGCCCCGCCGTGGTACGGCGGGGCCTTGGCCGGCATGTCCTGGCCGCCGTCCTGTGCCTGGCCCTGCTCGCCCTGGCGCTCCTCGCCAGCGTGATGTTCGGCAGCAAGCCGACCTCCGCCGGTGACGTCCTGCGGGTCGTCCTCGGCGACGGCGGCGACGCGTACACCCGTACCGTCGTCGAGAGCCGCTACCCCCGCACCGCCCTCGGTGTGCTCGCGGGTCTCTGCCTCGCCGTCGCCGGCACCCTGATGCAGGGCATCACGCGCAATCCGCTCGCCGAGCCGGGACTACTCGGCATCAACGCGGGCGCGTCCGCCAGCATCGTCGCCGCCACCGCGTTCCTCGGCGCCTCCGGGCAGCGGGAGACGATCTGGTGGGCCCTCGTCGGCGCCCTCCTGACCGGTGTCGTCGTCCATGTCGTCGGCACCGCCGGCGGCGGCGGTGGCCCGGTGCGGCTGGTCCTCGCCGGCGCGGTGCTCTCCGCCGTCCTCGCCGCCTTCATCCAAGCGGTCGCCCTGTCCAAGCCGCAGGTCTTCGACACCTACCGCTACTGGGTGGTGGGCGCGCTCGGCGGTCGCGGCTTCGACGCCTTCTGGGCGGTCGTGCCGTTCGCCGCGGCCGGCTTCCTGCTCGCCCTGCTGCTCGCGCCGGGCCTCAACGCGATGGCCATGGGCGACGACAAGGCGGCCTCCCTCGGCATCAGCCCGGCCCGCGTCAAGGGCGCGGGACTGCTCGCGGCGACGCTGCTCGCCGCCGCCGCGACGGCGGCCGTCGGGCCCATCGCCTTCGTCGGCCTCGCCGTCCCGCACGTCGTCCGCGCGCTCGTGGGCGCGGACTTCCGGGCCCAGATCCTCTTCACCTCCCTCGCGGGGCCGACGCTGCTGCTGTTCGCCGACGTCATCGGCCGGATCGTGCTGCGCCCGCAGGAACTCATGGTCGGGGTGGTCACCGCCTTCGTCGGTGCGCCCGCCCTGCTCTTCGCCGTTCGCCGTATGAGGGGAGCGGGATGAAGACCGCCGACCGGATCGACTCTCCGGACAGCACGGAGGCGACCAGGCCGCGCACACCGCGACCCGCCGGCCGCGGTGTGCTGCGCATCGGCCCCTGGGTCGCCGTCCCCGTGCGCCGTACCACCGTGATCGCCGCCGTGGTCTCCCTGCTGCTGCTCTGCGCCGCCGCCGTGGCCACCCTGTCGATGGGCCGGCTGGGCATCGCCCTGCCGGATCTGCCGTCGGCCCTGGCGGGCGACGCCACCGGCAAGAACGCCTTCGTCCTGAACAGGCTGCGCGGCCCGCGGCTCGTGGTGGCCATCGCGACCGGCGCCGCCTTCGGCCTGTCCGGGGCCCTGTTCCAGTCCGTCACCCGCAATCCGCTGGGCAGCCCCGACGTCATCGGGCTCGGCGCCGGAGCCGGAGCGGGCGCGGCGGCCGCCGCCCTGTTCCTGCCCGACGTCATGCCGGTGGCCGTCGGCGCGCTGCTCGGCGCGATCCTCGCGATGACGGTCGTGTTCCTCTCCACCGGCACCGGGTTCCGCAGTCCGGGACGGCTCGTGGTGGCCGGCATCGGCGTGGCCGCGATGGCGACCGCGCTCACCCAGTACGTGGTGTACGCCGTCGAGCGCGACAAGGCCAGCGCCCTGACCGCCTACATCAACGGCAGCCTCTCCGCCCGCTCCTGGGACGACGCGGCGACCATCTGGACGGTGCTGCTCGTCTCCCTGCCGTTCGCGGCGCTGCTCGCCCGGCCCCTGAGCATCGGTGAGATGGGCGACGACCTCTCCACGGGTCTGGGGGCCCGCCCGGGGCGGACCGCGACCTGGGCGGTGGTGCTGTCGATCGTCCTCTCCGCCGGAGCCGTCAGCGTGGCGGGACCGATCGCGTTCATCTCGCTGACCGCGCCGCAGATCGCCAAGCGGGTCACCCGCAGCGGCGGCCCGCACCTGGTCATGTCCACCCTGCTCGGAGCCCTGCTGCTGGTCCTGGCGGACCTGACCGCGCAGCAGTTGCCGCTCTTCGACGACCTGCCCGTCGGCCTGTACACGATGGCCGTCGGCGGCGCGTACCTCGGCTATCTGCTGCTGCGCGAGTGGCGGCGTCCCGCCGCCTGACCGGTGAGAGCTGTCGCCGAAGGGGCCTATGCGGGCCCGAGCGGGTCGCCGACGCGCAGGTTCCAGCGCTCGGCGCGCCCGCTCAGGTGCACCGCGGTCAGGGGCCGTACGTCGAGCCGCAGGGCCGCCTCGTCCGGCGCCCCGAGCGCGTGGACCAAGGCGGCACGGATCACGTCCGGTTCGGCGACGACCGTGACGCGGCCCGAGCCGGCCCGCAGTCCGTCGAGCCAGGCCCCGACCCGTCCGCGCAGCTCGCGCGCGGACTCCCCGCCGTGGGGTGCCGCCGCCGGGTCGGACAGCCAGACGCCGAGCGCCGCCTCCTCCTCGGCGGCGACCGCCGCGAGGGTCCGTCCCCGCCATCGCCCCATCGCGCAGCCGGCGAGCGCTCCCACCGGCTCCGCCGAGAGACCGAGGGCCTCCGCCGTCCGGCGGCAGCGTGCCGAGGGCGAGGAGTACGCGCGCGAGGCCGGGTCGACGGCGGAGGCGACGGACTCGGCCCGGGCGATCCCCTCGGGGCCGAGGGGGCCGTCGTCGTCGAAGCCGACGTCGCGCGGCGAACCGCTCGTGGCGGGGGAGATCAGCGTCAGCCGGAGGGTCATCGGCTTCCTTCTCGGTCGGGTCCTGGGGCGGCGCCCAGGGTAGTCCCGGGCCGTTGTGCCGACTGCGCCGAGCCGCTGCCACCGGCCCCGGGGGCGCGCGAACGTGATTCAGGCCTCACGCCCTTGGCGGCGCATCCGGTGCGCGGTACGGTCGGGCGACATTTGAACAGCGTGACGACGGCGAGACGGAAGTCCGGTGGGAATCCGGCACGGTCGCGCCACTGTGAGCCGGGCGCCGCCCTTCCGACCGGGAGGCGGTGACGCGGTGAGTCAGACCCGTGGACCGTCGTCCTGCACCACCGTCCGGGACGCGAGTTCCCGCAGGAGGTTCCATCATGGCCGAGGCTGTCGTCTCCGCTGCCGCATCCGCCCCTTCCGTGGCCGTTCCGGCCCCGCTGCCCGTCCGGGCCGTTCTGCCCTGGGCGTTCTTCGTCGGCCTTCTCGCGCTGATCGCGCTGTACTTCGTGGGCGCCGAGCAGGGTGCCACCTCTCTGATCGCGGGCTCCGACGTGCACGAGTGGGTGCACGACGGTCGTCATCTGCTCGGCTTCCCCTGCCACTGAGAGGCGATCCGCACATGCACGCCTCAACTGTCAGATCCCTGCTGGTCCGCGGCATGCTCGCGGGCCTGATCGCCGGTCTCCTGGCCTTCGCCGTCGCCTACGTGGTGGGTGAGCCTCCCGTGGACGGCGCGATCGCCGTCGAGGAGGCCCAGGCCGCCCAGGAGCCGCACCCCGCGCCCGACGCCCACGCCGGCCACGGCGGCACGGCGGCCGAAGCCCCGGAGGAAGAGGAGGAGGCGGTCAGCCGCCCCGTCCAGTCGACCTTCGGACTGGCCACCGGTGTCCTCGTGTACGGGGTGGCGCTCGGCGGCATCGCCGCCCTCGCCTTCTCCTTCGCGCTCGGCCGCATCGGCCGGTTCAGCCCCCGGGCGACGGCGGCGCTCACCGCGGCGGCGGCGTTCACCACCGTCTATCTGGTGCCGTTCCTGAAGTATCCGGCGACCCCTCCGGCCGTCGGCAATCCCGACACGATCGGGAAGCGCACCACCCTGTTCTTCCTGATGATCCTGCTCAGTGTGCTGCTCGGGCTCGCCGCGGTGATCGCGGGGCGCCGCCTCGCGCCGCGTCTGGGCAACTGGAACGCGACCCTGGCCGCCGCGGCCGGGTTCGTCGTCGTGACCGGTGTCGCCTTCGTGCTGCTCCCGGCGAACGACGACGCGGTCAAGGCGGGCTTCCCCGCCGCGCTGCTCTGGGAGTTCAGGCTGGCCTCGCTGGCCGTCCAGGCGGTGCTGTGGGCGGTGTTCGGCGTGGTCTTCGGCGTCCTCGCCCAGAAGGTCCTCGCGGCCCGGACCGCCGGCGTCGACGCTCCGGCCCCGGCCGGGGCACCGATCCCGGGCTGACCGCCCGGACGCCCCGCGCGGACCGCTCGCCGACCGCCCCGTACGCCACGCGTACGGGGCGGTTCCGCGTCCTCCCGGGGACGGGGGCCCGGCCTCCCGCGCGGGCGGGGGCCCGGCGCGCCGCCGGGCCCCCGCCGCCCGGGTCAGGCCCGCCCCTCCCGCTCCCGCTCCCACGCCTCCGCGAACAACTCATGCAGCGGGACCGTCGGCAGCAACCGTACGAACGGGGAGCGGAGTTCGTTCCTCCACAGCGGGCGGATCCGGTGGCTCGCCAGCTTCACCTTCTCCAGAGGAAGGTGCGGGGACTCCAGCTCGGTCCAGTCGCCGGGCAGGAACAGGGTCCTTCCCGCCCGTGCCCGCTTGGCCTCCAGGACCGCGCCGGTGGCGAGGAGTTCCGCCCGGACCGCCGCGTGCCGCTTGGTCGTCCAGCCGTTCCACCGGCGGACGTTCCGGTCGGTGGGTGCCGCGAGCGCCGCGATCTGCAGGTAGAGGGCGGCCGCGTCCGTCCCGGCGCCGAGTTCACCCGCCACCTCCGCGACCAGCTCCGGGCAGGACTGCCGGGGATCCGCCTCGTACGCGCCGTCCGGTACGGCTCCGGAGCCGGCCCGCCGCATCATCCGGTCGAGTCCGCCGCCGACGAGCAGCGGTGCCACCCGGTCGAGTTCCTCGGCGAGGTCGGTGGTCTCGCGGACCCGGCGCCACACCTCGGGGTCGGCGACCTCTGCGGGCCGCAGGAAGGCGTTGCCGCCGGGTGCGCACACCACCAGGGGGCCGGAGTCGTAGGCCGTCAGGGTCGGCATCTCACCCTCCTCCTTCCGGCGGTCCAGGGACACGGGCAGCGTCGCCGGCCCGAACCGCTCGGCGATCCGCGCCGAGGTGTCCTGGACGCGTCCGCCGGCCAGTTCGACGAGGAGCTCCGGTCGGGCCAGCTCGGCCCGCAGCCGCTCGTGCAGGGCCGTCGCGCCGGCCACCGCCGGGTCGCCGACGGGCCGGTCGGTCCACGCCCAGACCAGGGCGCTCGCGATCCGCTCGACCGACAGGCCGACGGGGGTGCCGTAGCGCAGCTCGGGTCCCTCCGGCGGCAGCGCCCTCACCTCGGCGCCCAGGCCGTACCGGGGCGCCGCGAGGTCCCAGCCGACCGCGGGCACGGTCGAGTCCTCGGCGGCCTCGTAGCCGCCCGCGAGGCGTCGTGCCCACACCTCGGAGAGGCCGAGGTCCGCCTCCAGGGCGTCGGCCGCCTCGTCGTGGACCACGGGCAGTGCGCCGATCCGCTCCCGCCACACCCCCGCCATCCGCTCCACGGCCGCCTCGACCCCGCCGGGCCGCCACAGCTCGGCCGGATCCGCGGGAAGCGCGGCGGCGAGCACGGCCCGCCGGCCGGCGCCGCCCAGGCGCGCGCGGAGGTGCTCGTAGGCCTCGACCGTCATCGGACTGGCCTTGTACGGCGCCTTGCGGGCGAGGGCGCGGTCCTCGTCCCGGTCGGCGCGGCCGACGAGACCGGCGACCACGAGCCGGGCCACGGGCCTGCGCACGCCGGTCAGTTCGGCGAACCGCACGGCGGCGGACTCGGGCACGGGGAGCGGGCCGTGCGCGTCGATCGCCGCGAGGAGGGCCCGCAGCCGGCCCGCGTCGTCCCGGTCCACCCGGACGAGCCGGGCGTCGGGGACGGCCGCCGGCACCGGGTCGTCCTCCGTGGAGCCGACGGCGGGAGCGACAAACCAGCAGGCCTTCCCGGCGTCCCACCGCGCGGCGGACGCCACGACGGTCCCGCCCTCCCTCAGTGCTTCGAGGGGCCCGGCCCCGGTCGTGCGGCCGACCCACCACCGGCCGCCCTCGCGGGCGAACGGCTGCTCGGCCCAGGTCTCCAGGAGCGCGCGCAGGGCGGCCCGCTCCGGGTCAGGGGTCGGCGCGACCGCCGTGCGCCAGGCGACGGCGTCGATCGCACCGAGCAGCTGCGACCAGTCGTGCGGCAGGGCGGGCGGGGAGAGCCGCCGGACCTCCTCCACGATCGTCCCGGCCAGGCAGGCGCCGTCGGCGGCCAGCGCGCTCAGGGTCGCGGCCCGGCCCACGTCCCGGCTCCGCCGCCAGGAGTCGTCCGACCCGTCCACGACGAGTCCGCACAGCGCGGGCATCAGCTCGGTGTCCGGCACGGCGCTGCTCGGCAGGACGGGCGGCGCCTCGGCGAGCAGGGTGACGCGCCGGTGCAGGGCGCGCCGGCGCCGCTCCACGCGGGCGGCGCGCCCGGCCACCGCGACGACGGCCTCGACCAGGGCCGGGGCGGTGACCGCGGGCAACTCCCGCGCCACGGCGGCGCGCAGCGCCTCCGTACCGTCGAGGGCCGCGGTCAGGAGGGTGTCGGCCACTGCCCGTTCCACGGTCCGCAGCGCCGTGGAACCGGCCGTGTCCCGGGTCCGCAGCAGGTACCAGAAGGCGGGCGGCAGGGCCACGCCGAGGGATGCGGTGGCGCGGCGGGACGGCTTGACGCGCGGGTGGGCGGGCGAGTGGTGGCCGTCCAACTCCCACAGCAGGACGCCGTCGGCCGCGTACGCGCGCACGCCCGTGCGGGTCTGCGCCTCGGCGAGGACGACGTCCTCCACGGCGCCCCCGGGCGCCGCCATGAGTCCCCAGGGCTCCTGTCCTGGCCGGTCGATGTCGAAGCGGGCCTTGCGGCCGTCGATGCTCTCCAGGAGGTAGTGGTCCGGGGCGTTGTCGCGGTAGCGGGTGCGGAACAGCACCCGGGTGCCGACCAGTCCGTCCCGGCTGCCCAGCGGGGAGTCGGTCAGGCCGGCGGGCAGCGGCGCGAGGTGCAGCGCCTCGCGGGCCAGGGTCTTGTCCGCCTCGGACGGCTCCAGGACCGGGTCGGTGCTCGCGGGGCGGCCCGGGAAGTCGGGCAGCGGGGTCGCGCCCTGCCGCTCGCCGGTGACCGGGTCGACGGTCTCCCACGGCCGGCGCCCGAAGACGGCGTTGGTCCAGATCCGGTCACCGTCCCCGAGCTGCAGCTCCTCCCGGTCGATCCCCTCCGTGCCGCCGGGCCGGGTCACCCGGAGGCCGCCGTGTCGCCCGCCGCCGTCGGCGGTCTCGAACTGGAAGCCGTACGCCCCGTCCAGGCTGCCGCCGAAGGGCACCAGGCCGCCCGTGTCCTCCGGGGTGAACGGCTCGTCGGGGCGGTCGGCCCAGACGGCGGTGTCGCAGTAGTAGGGGCTCTTCTTGAGGCTCCAGCTGACGAGGAACGAGCCGCCGACGTAGTGGACGGCGAACATGGTCGCGTCCGCCGGCACCGTGAACCGGCAGGAGCCGCGCACTCCGTCGGGGTCGACGGCGACGGCCCGGTCGCGCCCGAAGACGGTCAGCACGGGCCAGGTGCTGGTCACCCCCGCCACACCGGGGAGTCCGGCCGCACCGATCCCGTCGAGGGCGAGCCGCGCCTCCGCCGGGGTGCCCGCGGGGGCCGGGGTGTCGGTGGTGTCCGTGGTCTCGGTGGTGTCCGTGGCGGCCGCAGCGGCCCCGTCCGGTTCCGCGGCCGGGTCGGCGGCGTCGGCCGCCGCGAGGGCGTCCGCCGCGAACTCCTCGTACACCGCCTCCAGCGCGGGCCAGGCGAGTTCCTCCGGCAGACCGGCCGCGAGCGAACGCCGCAGCGCGCCGCCGGCGGACGCGCCCGCGAGGGCGTCGCCGATCCCGCCGAGCGCCGCCACCGTCGGCCGGTCGAGGAGGGTCTCCAGCTCGGCGACCGACTCCTCCGCGCCCGCCATGCCGCCGCCCCCGACCGCGTCGACGAGCCTGCCGACCCGCGCGGCCACCTCGTGCGCGATGCCCTCGTTGCCGGGGAGCAGGGTCACGGCCGATCCGGGCTTGCGGGCGGGAGCTCCGTACCAGTGGGGCTGCAGGCCGGCGTGCACGGTGCCTTCGAGGCGCGGGCCGAACGCGGGGTCGGCGGCGAGGGCGGAGAGGTCGCGCCGGGACTTCTCGCCCCAGAAGCGCATCCGGGTCGCCGGGCCGGGGTCGACGACGGTGGCCCCGGCGGCCAGGCAGGCGTCCAGGACGTCGGCGTCGAAGCCCTGGTAGTAGTGGCGGGTGGTGTGCACGGTCACGGCTCCGCCCCCGGCCCGCAGCCGGGGCCCGAGCCTGACCACGAGGTCGAGGAACTCGGGCGGGAGCTGCTGGCGCGTGACTCCGCCGCCGGACGCCCGCGTGTACTGGTACATGTGGACGAAGTGGCCGACCCAGCGGTGCAGTCCGTCCTCCGGCACGATCCGTCCGGCTTCCATCGCCTCCGTGGCGCCGCACCCGATCAGCATCCGCAGCCAGGCCCCGCCGTCGGTGACGCTCTCGGGGAAGACCTCCAGGAGTCCGGCCGCGACCCCGTCCGCCGGCGGGTGCGCCGCCAGGACCGGCTCGGCGGCGACGAGGAGGGCGTCCGGCACGGACTTCTTCCGGGTGACCGACAGGATCTCGCCCACCACGCGCGCGACCTCGTCGTCCCCGTGCCCGGCGGCCTTGGCGGAGGCCCGGACGCGGCGCACGAGGTCGGCCGGGAGATCGGCCGGCGAAGCGGCCCAGGCGGTCAGGAACGTCCCGAGCGCCGCGTACGCCTCGGCGGGTCCGAGCGACTGCGCGAGAAACTTCTGGTGAGCCCCGAACTCCTTGGCGGGCATGGCCCCGCCCCGGGCGAACAGCAGCCCGTTGGCCCGGCGGTAGGCCGGGTCGACGGTCAGGCCGTGCTCGGCCTCCGCGGCCCGCGCCGCTCCGTAGGCCCGACCGCCGGGGCGGCTGCCGCGACCGATCAGCCGGTGACCGACGGTGTCCCAGAACCACGGCAGGTGCGCGGTGGGCAGCTGCCGCGCCCGCCACGCCATGGCGTCGACGAACGCGCCCGGCTTCGACCAGGACCGGTTGAGCTCGGCCCCCATGGCATCGGTGAGCTCACGGGCCGCCGCGGCGGCGGCCGGATCGTGGGCGGCGACCCAGTCGGCGTAGGTGGTCGAGACGTGCGTGCTGCCCTGGGCGGGCACCAGGGCTTCGAGCGAGGCGATCATGACGGGATCGTCGCACGCACCACTGACACCCCAGGAACGGCAGGGTGTTCACCACCGAGGCCCCCACGGGCACCGGGTCGGCACCGAGCCGGGAAGCCGCCCGGTCCGTGCTGCGCCCGGTACGGGCTGGGAGCGCTCTCAGAGGGTGGGGGCTACAGATATCCTGATGCGCACAAGGACGCACATCCCGCGTCACCGGACACACCGCTTCACCGCACCACCCGCGTCACCGCACACCGCTCGTCGCCCCACCCGCACCGCACGCCGACACCCAGCCCCACCACGCAGCCGAGGAGCGCACGCCTTGCCCGAGCAGACCACGGGGCCCCGCCCCACGCTGGAAGCCGTCGCCGCTCGCGCCGGCGTGTCCCGCGCCACGGCCTCGCGGGTCGTCAACGGCGGCGCGGGCGTACGGCCTCCGCTGGTCGAGAAGGTGCGCAGGGCGGTGGACGAGCTCGGTTACGTGCCGAACCACGCGGCCCGCACGCTGGTCACCCGGCGCAACGGAGCGGTGGCGGTGATCATCGCGGAGCCCGAGTTCCGGATCTTCTCCGACCCGTTCTTCGAGCAGCAGGTGCGGGGCATCAGCCGGGAGCTGACCGCGCACGACGCCCAGCTGGTGCTGCTGTGGGTGGAGGGCCCGGGGGACCACGACCGGATCGCCCGGTATCTCGGAGGCGGGCACGTCGACGGCGCGCTGGCCTTCTCGCTGCACAACGACGACGCACTGCCGGCCGTCATCGACCGGACCCGCATCCCGGTGGTGTACGGCGGCCGGCCGGCTCCCGGGACGAGTCCGGCCGTGCCGTTCGTCGACTGCGACAACCGCGGGGGCGCCCGTGAGGCCGTGCGGCATCTGGTGGACCTCGGGCGCCGGAACATCGCCCACATCTCCGGGCCGGACGACCAGACGTCGGCGCTCGACCGGCTCCACGGCTATCGCGACGTCCTGGTCGACGCCGATCCCTCCCTGCTGTCCCGGGGCGACTTCACCGAGGAGAGCGGTGCCCGCGCGATGGCGGAGCTGCTCGACCGGCGGCCCGACCTCGACGCCGTGTTCGTGGCCAACGACCTGATGGCCTCGGGTGCGTTGCTGACGCTGCGCGAGCGCGGTGCGCGGGTGCCGGAGGACGTGGCGGTCGTCGGCTTCGACGACATGGCGTCGGTGGTGCGCCGGACCTCCCCGTCCCTGACCACCGTGCACCAGGACATCGAGGACATGGGCCGGCTGATGGTGAAGCTGCTGATGCGGCTGCTCGACGGGACCGGTCCCGCCGGCCCCGCCTCCGTCATCACGCCGACGTCGCTCGTGCTCCGCGACTCGGCCTGACGCGGCGGACGCGGCGGACGCGGCGGACGCGGCGGAGCGGGAGGACACGGGACGGCGGGCCGGGTGAGGAGGAACCCGGCCCGCCGCTCCGTTCCCCCCGAGGGGCTCGGTCGGTCAGTCGAAGTCGGTCACTCGACGTCGGTCAGTCGAAGGGGATGACCACCACCGACCGGTCCGTGCCCGTCTGGACGCGCGAGTCGCCGTTGCCGATCGCGCTCCAGACCTCCAGGCGCACCGTGCCGCCCGTCAGGTTGCCGAGCGTTCCGGTGGCGGACCTGAGGCCGCGGGACTGGGCGTACTCCTCCCAGCCGGCGACCGGGTCGGTGGCGAAGTAGTGGTAGGTCTCCGTCCGTTCGAAGGTGCCGTCACCGGTGAGGTCGTAGCTGACGCGGGCCTGCTGGCCGAGGCCGACGGACGTGCCGGCGTCGATCTGGAGGCGGAAGGCGGTGGAAGCGCCGGCCTTCAGGGTGCCGTTGACTCCCCTGGCCTCGTAGACGACGGGCCGGTTGGGGGTGCCGTCGTGGTTGCCGCCCTGCGCGGAGAGGACGGTGTCGCTGCCCGCCGTGGCGCCGGTGGCCGTGGTGAGCGTGCCGCCCGTGCGGAGCTGGAAGGTGTTGCCGGTGGACGGCTCCGGGTCGGGGTCGGGATCGGTGCCGCCCGTCCCCGTTCCGCTCGCGGTGGAACGCGCCGCTACGGAGAGGGACTTGCCGTCGGAGAAGGTGACGGTGCGGGCGGTGGCGCCGTGGTTGTGGGCGACGTACGTCCGGGTGGTGCCCTTGGTGAAGACGGCGGAGGTGGGGATCGATCCGGTGACCGTCGCGTCGGGGGCGCCGAGCGTGTCGAGCGTGGTGAGCCAGTGGTAGGTGTGGGCCTTGGACTCGCCCGCCTCCGGGGTGTAGCCGGCGTTGCCCGCGTCCCACTTGGCCTTGGCCGCCGCCGGGTCGGCGAAGGACTGGAACTCCCAGAGGATGTCGCGCCATTCGACGGCGGGGCCGGGGTTCTCCCGTTCCATCTCGGCGATGTTGCGGCGGACGGCGTCCTTGTGGCCGCCGAGGTGGAGCGAACCGCCGGTCACCGGGAGGACGTTGATGCCGTGGATCTCCTCGGGGTTGGCGGTCCACCAGGTGGCGTAGGCCGCTCCGCTGCCCCAGACCATGCCGGCGGTGTCGTGCTGGAAGGCGCCGGGGAAGACCTGCTGGTCGGCGTCGAACCAGTACTGGGCGATGGCCTCGCCCTCGGTGGTGAGCAGGTAGGTGCCGAGGTCGCGGAGCTGGGTGTTGCCGGTCGCCGAGCCCCAGAGGACGAGGGCGGCGCTGAGGTTGGTCGACTCGGAGGAGGACTCCTGGTTGTTTCCGGCGGCGAAGCCCTGGTGTCCGCTGGCCCAGCTGTGTCCGGCGTAGACGTCGAAACCGCGGAGGAACGGGAAGGCGGTGTCGGTGCGGCTGGGGTTCGCGGTGTCGCGGACCAGGGTCTTCACCATCGCGCCCCAGGCGGAGTCGGCCGCCCAGCCCGCGTCGTACTGGGCGACGATCGCGGCGGCGTAGACGTAGTAGCCGTAGTGGAAGTGGTGGTCGTTGAGTTCGGTGTCGCTGCCGTACGAGGCCGGGTAGCCGGTGAGGGTCTTCCAGGCGGTGTCGTACGAGAACTCGCTGGCGCCGCCGGCCGTGAACCAGTCCTGGAGCCGGCCCTTGATCTGGCCGAGGAGCTTGTCGCGGAGCGCGGTCTCGCCGATCTGGTCGGCGAGCGGCACCAGCTGGGCGAGCTTGCCGAGGGCCTTGCCGGTCCAGTAGGTGTCGACGGCCCCGGAGAAGGGGTCGGCGGAGTTCGCGACCTCGTTGAGGTAGCCGCGCAGGCGGGCGGTGTCGACGCCGCTGCCGCCCGGCAGTCCGGGCAGGGTGGCGGCCGCCTTCTGGCTGGTGGTGAAGGAGGCCGACTCCCGGACCTTCATGGTGCCGCGGGGCGACACGTAGGTGTACGGGGTGAGCGGGTCGGTGGTGTTCAGCCACTGGTGGCGGTAGAGCGCCTGGAGGGTGCCGCGCTCGGTGCCCTCCTTCGCCTCGGTGGTGAGGGCGTAGGTGGCGCGGACGGTGCCGGCGTCGTAGCTCCAGTTCACGGTGGACCCGGTGACGAAGCTGTAGGCGTACTTGCGGTAGGTGGCGAGGGCGTCGGTGGACGGCAGGACGGCGACGGAGAAGTAGTCCTTGCCGCCGAGCCCGGCGGTGATGGTGGAGCCGGAGACGTTCCAGTCGGTGCCGGTGGGCGAGAAGAGGGCGTAGTGGTGGCCCGCGACGGTGATGCCGAGGACGTTGCCCTGGTCGGCGAAGACGGTGGGCGCGGTGGCGGTGGTGATGCGGGCGTCACCGCCGCTGCCCTTGGCGTACACGAAGGGCATGCCGTGGCCGATGGTGGTGCGCAGGGTGCGGGCGCCGTCGGACCAGTAGGGGGTGACGGTCCAGTCGGACCAGGCGTCGGCCTTGGTGTCGGGCGAGTTGAGCCCGGTCAGGCCGAGGGTGAGGTCGGCCTTGTGGGCGAACTCGTACTGGCGTCCGTCGCCGACGATGGCGGGGGTGGTCGGGTAGCCGAGTTCGAGGCCGCCGGCGACCGCCTGGTAGGTGAGCGGGTGGCCGTACATGGGAGTGGAGTACGGGTTGTCCCCGTAGCGCTGGAAGGCGAGGGAGGACCACCAGTCGTTGGTGGGGACCGGCTTGCCCTGGGCGGCGGCGGTGACCTTGGGGGTCACCGGGGCGCCGGTGTTGGTGGTGGGGCCGGAGGTACCGGCGGGGCGGGTGTCGGAGTAGCTTCCGGCGCCCGTGGGGACGGTCGCCGCTGCCGCGGGGGCGGCGGCGGGCCCGAGTCCCAGGGCGGCGAGGGCGGAGACCAGGACCACGGCGGCGGCCGGCCTTGTGCGGGGGGCTGGCATGTACGGCACCTCATGTCGTTCGCGACGAGTGGGGCACGGCGGGGATGCGTGGAGCGGGGATGCGCGGGGAGAGGGGACGCTCTCGCGGTGGACGCCTGGGCGGACACCGCGAGAGAGACGGAGAGCTTCGAGAGAGCGCTCTCAAGACGCCGGAAACGTAAAACCGCCGAAACACGTGTGTCAAGAGATTGAACACAGGCCGGACTTGGCGGCTCTTCCCGTCCGTTACGCCTTCGAGCCTTGACGGATGGGCTCCGTCCCAGGCACGCTCCCCCCGCACGCTTGAGAGCGCTCTCAGTCGCTCTCGCTCGTTCCGGAGCCAAGGGAGGCTTCCCATGCCCATCGCCAGAGCCGCCGTCACGACCACCGCCAGGCGAGCCGTCCTCCGTCTGGGGGCGGTCGCACTCACCGGGGCCCTGCTCGCCGCCTGCGGAGGTGCGTCGGACGACACCTCCGCAGATGGCGCGGGAGGCGAGGTCACCCTCACCGTCGACCTGTTCGGCTCTTTCGGATACAAGGAGGCCGGGCTCTACGCCGAGTACGAGAAGCTCCACCCCGGTGTCACCATCAAGCAGACGGACACCGAGGACGAGGCCGACTACTGGAAGTCCCTGCAGACCCGGCTCGCCGGCGGCGCCGGCCTCGCCGACGTGCAGGGCATCGAGGTGGGCCGGATCGCCTCCGTCACCCAGCAGCAGGCGGACCGGTTCGAGGACCTCAGGAAGTACGGCGCGGACTCCCTCAAGGACCAGTTCGCCCCCGCCAAGTGGGCCGCCGCGTCCGGCAAGGGCGGCGAGGTCCTCGGCCTCGGCACCGACGTCGGCCCCGAGGCGATGTGCTACCGCACCGACCTCTTCAAGCAGGCCGGACTCCCCACCGACCGCGCGGTGCTCGCCCAGAAGTGGTCCACCTGGGACGGCTACCTCGCCCTCGGGAAGCAGTACAAGGCGAAGGCCCCCGCCAAGAGCGCCTGGCTCGACAGCGTCGGCAGCCTCTACTCGATCATGATCGGGCAGGAGAAGGAGCGGTACTACGACGCCTCCGGAAAGCTGATCTGGGAGGAGAACCCCGCACTGCGCACCGCCTGGGACCACTCCGTCCAGGCGGCCCGGGACGGACTGAGCGCCAAGCTCGACCAGTGGTCCCCGCAGTGGAACCAGGCCTTCGCGGCCGGTTCCTTCGCCACCATCCCGTGCCCCGCCTGGATGCTCGGCTACATCAAGGGCCAGGCCGGTGAGGCCGGCAAGGGCAAGTGGGACGTCGCCGCGCTCCCCGGCGGCGCCGGCAACTGGGGCGGCTCCTACCTGGCGGTGCCGAAGGCCGCGAAGCACAAGAAGGAGGCGTACGAGCTGGTGAAGTGGCTCACCGCCCCCGAGCAGCAGACGAAGCTCTTCCAGAAGCAGGGCAACTTCCCCTCCGCCACGGGCGCGATCGCGAAGGTCGCCGACGCGAAGGACCCGTTCTTCTCCGACGCCCCCATCGGGCAGATCTTCGGTGACGCGGCGAAGGCGGCCCCGGTGCAGGTGCTCGGCGTCCACGACCAGAACATCGCGCAGCAGATCACGAACGCGCTGAGCGAGGTCGAGCGGAAGGGGACCTCGCCGGAGAAGGCCTGGTCGAACGCGAAGAAGGGTGTCGCGAACACCGTCGGCTGACCTCCGCCGCCGGATCCGGCCGACCTCCGCGGCCGGCCCCCCTCCCCACGTCTCCTCCACTCCTCCGAAGGGCCGCGCCGTGACCCTCACCGCACCCGAGACGCCGGCCCCGCCGAAGCCGGTCCCGCCGCCCGCGCGGCGGGGGTCCGCCCGGCGGGCCTGGCAGTCCTTCTCGCCGTACGCCTACCTCGCCCCGTTCTTCACCCTGTTCGTCGCCTTCGGGCTCTTCCCGCTGCTCTACACGGCCTTCGTCTCGCTCTACCGGGTGGAGCTGCAGACGCCCGGCGACATGGAGTGGCGCGGATTCGGCAACTACACCGCGCTCTTCGGCGACGAGTACTTCTGGCTCTCGCTGCGCAACACGTTCACCATCGGCGTGCTCTCCACCGTGCCGCAGCTCGTCATGGCCCTCGGGCTCGCGCATCTGCTGAACTACAAGATGCGCGGCCGCACCTTCCTGCGGACCGCGGTCCTCCTGCCGTACGCGACGTCGGTGGCGGCCGCCACCCTCGTCTTCGCGCAGCTCTTCGGGCGGGACTTCGGCCTGATCAACTACGCGCTCGGCCTGGTCGGCATCGACCCCGTCGACTGGCAGAACGGCACGGTCGCCTCGCAGATCGCGGTGTCCACCGTCGTCATCTGGCGCTGGACGGGCTACAACGCGCTGATCTACCTGGCCGGCATGCAGTCGATCCCGCACGAGCTGTACGAGGCCGCCGCGATGGACGGGGCCTCGCGGTGGCGCCAGTTCTTCCACGTCACGCTGCCGGGTCTGCGGCCCACGATCCTGTTCACCGTCATCGTCTCGACGATCGGCGCGACGCAGCTGTTCGGCGAGCCGCTGCTGCTCGAAGGGTCCATCTCGGGCGGCATCTCGCACCAGTACCAGACGCTCGGCCTGTACATGTACGAGCAGGGCTGGGGCTTCTTCCACCTGGGCCGGGCCGCCGCCATCGCCTGGGTGATGTTCCTGCTCATCGTGGTGCTCGTCGGGGCCAACGCCCTGATAGCGCGCCGCCGTTCCCGCAAGGAGGCCGGCCGATGACCGCGCCCGGTTCCACCGTGACGCGAAGCCCCTCCCGGGCCGCCCGCACACCCGGTCCCACCGCGGCGCGAGGCCCCTCCCGGGCCGGCCGCACCCTGCACGCGGGCCCGCTCGCGTACGGGATCCTCGTCGTCGCCGTCCTGTTCTCCGCGTTCCCCTTCTACTGGACGATCGTCGCGGCGAGCCGATCCAACGCCGACCTGGCGAAGGTGCCGTCGACGCTGCTGCCGGGCCCGAACCTCATCCGCAACTTCGAGGCGGTCCTCGAAGAGGCGGACATCGGCAAGGCCCTGCTCAACTCCCTCATCGTGTCGGGTTCGATCACCCTCGGCACCGTGCTGTGCTGCACGCTCGCCGGCTTCGCCTTCGCCAAGCTCCGCTTCCGGGGCCGCGGCGCCCTCCTTGCGATCACGATCGGCACCATGATGATCCCGCCGCAGCTGGGAGTGATCCCGCTGTTCATGCTGATCGCCGAGCTGGGCTGGGTGAACCAGCTCCAGGCGGTGATCCTGCCGGGCCTGGTGTCCGCGTTCGGCGTGTTCTTCATGCGCCAGTACCTGGTGCAGTCGCTGCCGGACGAGCTGATCGAGGCGGCGCGGGTCGACGGCGCGTCCACCGCCCGCATCTTCTGGTCGATCGTGGTGCCGATCGCCCGGCCCGGCATGGCCGTCCTGGGCCTGCTGACCTTCATGGCGGCCTGGAACGACTTCTTCTGGCCGGTCGTCGCCCTCACCTCCTCCGAGCCCACCGTGCAGGTCGCCCTGCGCCAGCTCGGCGGCGGATACGTCCACGACCAGTCCGTGATCATGGCGGGCACCCTGCTCGGCACCCTGCCGGTGCTCCTGGTCTTCGGCCTGCTGGGCCGGCAGATCGTCGGCGGCATCATGCAGGGCGCGGTCAAGGGCTGACCCCCGCGCCGCCCTCGCCGCCCTCGCCGGCCACCGCCAGTGCCTCCCCCATCCTCCAGACCCCTCACTCCAGGGAGTTCCCATCCCATGACCGCGCTCGACGCCCGTACCGACACGACGACCGCCCTCCGCTTCCCCGAGGGCTTCCGCTGGGGCACCGCCACGGCCGCCTACCAGATCGAGGGGGCGGCGGAGGAGGACGGCCGCACGCCGTCCATCTGGGACACGTTCAGCCGTACGCCCGGCAAGGTCCGCAACGGCGACACCGGTGACATCGCCGCCGACCACTACCACCGGGTCGACGAGGACGTCGCGTTGATGCGGCGGCTCGGCGTGACCGACTACCGCTTCTCGATCGCCTGGCCCCGGGTGCAGCCCACCGGACGGGGCCCCGCCGTGCGCAAGGGCCTGGACTTCTACCGGCGGCTCGTCGACCGCCTCCTCGACGCGGGCATCCGCCCGGTGGCGACGCTCTACCACTGGGACCTGCCGCAGGAGTTGGAGGACGCCGGCGGCTGGCCGCAGCGGGACACCTCGTACCGGTTCGCCGAGTACGCGGCCATCATGGCGGACGCCCTCGGCGACCGGGTCGCGACCTGGACCACGCTCAACGAGCCCTGGTGCGCGGCCTTCCTCGGCTACGGCAACGGCGTGCACGCCCCGGGCCGCACCAGTGCCCTCGCCTCGCTCCGCGCCGCCCACCACCTGAACCTGGCGCACGGGCTCGCGGCGCGCGCGCTGCGCGGGGCGCTGCCCGGCGCGTCCGAGGTGTCGCTGACCCTCAACCTCCACGCGGTACGGCCCTGTTCGCAGGCGCCGGAGGATCTGGACGCGGCGCGCCGGATCGACGCGGTCGGCAACCGCGTCTTCCTCGACCCCGTCTTCCACGGCCGGCTCCCGGAGGACCTGGTCCGCGACACCGCGTCGGTCACGGACTGGTCCTTCGTGCGGGACGGCGACCTGGCCGCGGCGGCCGCGCCGATCGACTCGCTCGGCATCAACTACTACTCCCCCTCGGTCGTCGGTGCGGGCAGCTCGGAGTCGCCCTCGCCGTGGGCGGGCGCGGAGCGGCACGTCCGGTTCGAACCGGCCCCCGGGCCGCGTACGGCGATGGACTGGCCGGTGGACGCGACCGGGCTGCACGAGCTGCTGATCCGGCTGCGGGACGAACTGCCGGACGTGCCGCTGGTGATCACCGAGAACGGCGCGGCGTACGACGACTACGCCGACCCCTCGGGCAACGTGAAGGACCCGGAGCGGGTGGCGTACCTCCACGCGCATCTGGCGGCGGTGCACCGCGCGCTGGCCGACGGGGCGGACGTCCGCGGGTACTTCCTCTGGTCGCTCCTGGACAACTTCGAGTGGGCGTACGGCTACAGCAAGCGGTTCGGCATCGTGCACGTGGACTTCGCGACGCAGCGGCGGACGCTGAAGGACAGCGCCCGGTGGTACGCGGAGGTCATCGCACGCGGGGGCCTGGCGGAGGAGTGACGGGCGGGCGGCCCGGGCCGGGCCGGCTACGTCCGCAGGGCGCCGGCGACGAAGGCCCGGGTCCACGGGACGGCCGAGTCGATCGGGATGTACCGGTCGTCCGCCGGGAAGAAGTCGACGACCCCCGCCGCCCCGTAGTTCGCCCAGAAGCAGGTGGTCATGGGGAAGGTGTCGGTGACGTTCTGCCGGCACTTGACGACGAGGGCGCTGTCCGTGACGGTCCTGGTCTCGCCGGTGAAGTCGCGGCCGTCGCTCGTCGCGTTGTCGGTGGACGCGGCGAAGATCCGGTTCAGCGCGGCGGCGGGGTCCGCCACCTTCTCGTACAGATGGCTCCTGGCCGTGAACATGGGTGCCGAGGCCGACATCGTTCCCTTGCGGAGGATGTTCCTCGGGCTGCCGAAACAGGACACCTCGTCGGCGACGTCGTTGCTGTCGCCCTCGATCTCCTTGAGGTCGTCGTCGCCGCTGACGCGCATGTCGAGACCGCTCCCGTAGTGGATGCCTCCGTCGCCCTCGTCGCAGACGAGGCCCTCCAGCTGCGGGACGGCGATGGCCGTGTAGCGGGTGCCGGGGTCGGCGGCGAGCCTCTCGGTGGCCGGGGCGGCCCCGCCCTCCCCGCCGCCGGTGGCCGAGCCGCCGGTGGAGGCCCCGCCCTCCGACGCCTTCCCGGGCGCGGGCCGCCCCGTCGAACCCTCGGCGCCCGAGGGCTCGGAGGAGCCGCAGCCCGTCAGCGTCACCGCCACGGACGAGGTCAGAACGACCGAGGCCACGACTGCCCGAAACCTGCTCATGTGCCGACTCCCCCGCGAAGCGCACGTGCCGTCCCGAGGACGGCACCCTGTAGTGGACCGAGATCGTCGACCACGGTTGCTGATCAAGATCGCGGTGATCCTACGGGGAACGCGAGGGGGTGCCGCGACACCCCCCTCGGGTCCGCGGCACCCCCGGTCACTATTCGGCCAGGGTCACAGGCGCTGCCAGAGCGCCGGGACGTTCGGCGGCTGCCAGCCCGCCTGGGCCTGGTGGCCCTGGAGGCAGCGGTAGCTCGCGCCGCCGTACGTGACGACGTCCCCGGCCGCGTAGACCTTTCCGGCCGCCCAGGTGCCGCCCGGCTCCGGCTCGCCCGGCCCGGGACCCGGGTCCGTGCCGGTGGTCTTCAGCGTGAGCCCGTAGGTCTGGAGCAGCGGATTCAGTGGCTGGAAGAAGGTGGTGCCGCCGCTGGAGCAGTTCCCGGAGCCGCCGGAGGTGACCCCCTGGGCCTGGCTGCCGGAGATGTACGAGCCTCCGGAGTCACCGGGCTCGGCGCAGACGGTCGTACGGGTCACCCCGGAGATGGTGCCCTCGGGGTACGTGACGCTGGTGTTGTGCTGCTGCACGGTGCCGCAGTGCCAGCCGGTGGTCGAGCCGGAGCGGCACACGGAGGAGCCGACGGGCTGCAGCACCGAGCCGGTCACCTGGACGTTCCCGCCGCCGGAGCCCTTGACGTACGGGGTGGAGGTCCAGTTGGTGTTGGCGGCGACCCAGGCCATGTCGTTGCCGGGGAAGACCGAGCCCTGGAAGCTGCCCTGTGCCACCTGGTTGAACCCGCTGGTGGCGGTGCCCGCCCGGCCGCAGTGACCGGCGGTCGCGAAGCCCTGGGTGGTGCCCCGGGTCACCGCGAAGCCGACCGAGCAGCGGCCGCCGCCGCCCATGTAGTACGCGTCGCCGCCCCGGATGTCGTACAGCGGGCGGGGTGCCTGACCGGTGCGGACGACGCGCACCAGCTCGCGCGGCACGCCGGTGGCCCGCACGAGCCGCGCCCCGGCGCCGGCCCTGGTCTCCTCGACCACCAGGACGTTGGCGCGGACGTCGACGTAGCGGACGGGCGCGTCGGTGCCCGCGGACCGGTCGAGGCGCTGCTTGGCGCGTTCCAGGGCGGTCAGACCGTGCGTCACGAGCACGGCCCGCGCACCCGCGGCCCGTATCGCGGGGGTGTCGGCGGCTCGGGTGGTGGCCACGGTCAGGACGCCGGCCTCGGCACCGTCGACCCAGGCTCCGGCGAAGGCGCCGCCGAGGCCCTGGCGGAGCCGGGCGGCGGTGGCGCCCGCCTCGGCCTCGTTGGCGAGGCGGGTCAGGGCCTGGGAGCGGGTGAGTCCCAGGTCGCGCCGCATGGCGTCGAGCAGCTCGGGCCGGGCGGAGTCGGCGCCGAGCGCCTGGGCGGCGGTCCTGACGGTCGGGGCGCCGTGGGCGTCCGGGGCCGCGGCCGCGGAACCCGCCTGGAGTCCGGCCAGCGCCATTCCTGCGGCGACGAGGGCGGTACACGCCGCGCGGGCGTGTCGTCGGAGCATGGGGAGTCTCCTCGGGTCTCGGATCGCGGTTCGGGGATCTCGGACCCCTGGTCCCGGATCACGGTGGGGGATCTGCTGGAACCGTAGGGATCGCACCGAGGGGACGGGAGTTGCCAGTCGGCCCCTGCCATGGCGTTATGCCGGGGGTGCCACGCCCGTGTGCAGGCGGCCCGCGCTGGTCGCCAGCGCCGCGGCGTGGGCGGCCCGGGTGTGGCCGAGGACGGTGGCGGACCGGGAGGCCGCGCGCCCCTCGGGATGCCAGCCGAGCAGGTGGCGCCACATGAGCGGAGCGCCGGCGAGGGGGCGGGTGACGAGTCCCGGGGTGACGGGGAAGGTGGCCCGGCACAGTCCGACGGCCCGGCCGACCTGCACCAGATGCACGCAGGAGGCGGTGTCCGTCTCGTACACGCAGGCCGGGGTGAACCCGGCGCGTACGCAGGCGGCCGCGAAGCAGTCGCCGAAGCAGCCGTCGCCCGGCACGTCGGTCCAGGCCTCCGCGGCCAGTTCGGCCAGGTCGATCTCGGCGCGGGGCGCCAGCGGATGGTCGGCGGCCAGCATCACGTACACCGGGTCGCGGGCGACCTCCGTCCAGGCCAGTCGTCCCGCCTCGGGCGGACCGCTCTCGCCGCAGGCCCCGACGAGGGCGAAGTCGAGGCGGCCGTCGGCGACCCCGCCGGCGATCTCGCGCTCCGACCACGAGATGTACGTGGTGACGGGGGCGCCGGGATCGGCGCGGGCGATCCGGTCGACCAGGCCGCCGAGAAGCGGCCCGTGGGTGCCGCCGAGGCGGTAGCCCTCGGCCCCGTCGCGGGCGAAGCGGACCGCCTCCTCCTGCAGCTCGCAGACGGCGGGCAGCACCACTCGCGCCCGTTCGAGCACCAGGTCGCCGAGGGCGGTGGCCCGTACGCCCTCCCGTCCGCGCTCGAACAGGGCACCGCCCAGAGCCCGTTCGATCCGCTTGAGCTGAGCGCTGAGCGCCGGCTGGGCGAGCCCGAGCGCGGTCGCGGCGCGCGTGAGGCTCCCCGCGTCGGCGATGGCCCGGATCGTCTTGAGGTGCCTCAGCTCCAAGTCCATAGCGAGAGCTTGACGCGCCGACCCGCTGCGGTCCAGACCAAAGCACCGCCCGAATTCCGCCATGTACACGGAACGACGCAGGTCACAGCGGGCGGTGGCCGGTCGGCGGGAACCGTGCCGGTGCCGCACTCGTCCTCAGGTGCGAAGGGTGCCCCGGACGTTCGACCGTTTCGCGGCGCCGCACGCGCGCGCATGCGGCAGGTCGCATGCGGAAGGCAGGGGGTACGGGGTGGCGGTCACGCTCGCGGAGGAGATCATGCTGCTGTCCCTGGACGACGTGTCCGGGGTCGCGAAGGAGCGGCAGACCGCCGCGTGGGCGGTCTCGGGCGGCATCCTGCTCGATCTCGTCCTGGCGGGGCGCCTGTCGGTCGACGAGGGGCGGCTGACGGTGACGGACCCGACGCCCACCGAGGTGCCTCTGCTCGACGAGCGGCTGCGGCAGATCGGCGCGTGGTGCGCGAAGAAGGGCAAGGCCCCGAAGGTCACCGAGTGGCTGACGAAGGACCAGTCCAAGGCCGTGAAGGCCACGGTCGAGAGCCTCCGCGAGCGCGGCCTCGTGCGGGAGGAGCGGCAGCGGGTGATGGGTCTCTTCCCGGTCGCCCGCTACCCGGAGGCGGATGGCTCCGTCGAACGCGAGCTGCGGGCCAGGCTGCGGACGGTCCTCACCACCGGCCCGACCCACAGCGCCCGCACCACGGGACTCCTCGCCCTGATCCACGGCGCCCGGCTCCATCGCCTCGCCTTCCCCGACCTGCCCCGCAAGGAGGTCGCGGCCCGTCTGGAGGAGCTCACGGCCGGTGAGTGGGCGGCGGAGAGCGTGCGCCGGGCGATCAGGGACATGCAGGCCGCGATGCTCGTGGTCACGACGGCCACGGTGGTGGCGGTCACCAGCTGAACGGACGCGGCTTGCACCGTCCGACGCGGCGCGGTGCGGGGCGGCGCGGTGTGGGGCGGCGCGGTGTGGGGCGGCGCGGTGCGGTGCGGCGCGGTGCGGTGCGGCGCGGTGCGGTGCGGGGCTACGCCGTGCGGGCGGTGCGGCGCGGTGCGGTGTGCGGAGGGGACCGGGGCAGGCCCCCACGGCCCGCCCCGGTCCGCCACCACTGTCCCTCCCGCCACTCACGTCTCACTCACGTTCCGCTAACGCGGGCGGGGCCGACGCGCTGTACCGCGCGGTAGTCTGCTCGCCCCTCCGATCACGCACCCGATTCCTCCAGGGAAGCGAGCGACGCCGATGGCCGATCCGAGCCGGACCTACGTGGACGAGTGCCTGGGCGGGAACCGCGGGCTCGCCGAGGCCGTGGCGCGGGCCGCACTGCCGCCGGCCTTCGAGGAGGCCTGGCGCGCGCATCTGCTGCCCCGGCCCTGGTTCGTCCGGGCCTCCGATACGGCCGCCTTCGCGCGGGACCTGGAGGGGCTCTTCGAGCTGCTGGTGTCCCTGCCGCTCCGGCTCTTCGACGGGGACCTGGACCGGTACGCGGCGGAGGTCGGGATCGACCCCCCGCTCGCCGCGCTGCTGCGCCGGGGCGGCTCCGGCGTCCCGGCCAGGTTCGGCCGCGCCGACGCCTATCACGACGGCACCGCGTTCAAGCTCCTGGAGTTCAACCTCGGCAGCGAGGTCGGCGGTCTGGACATGGCCGTGTTCAACCGGGGACTGCTGCGGGTGCCCGCGTTCGCGGCCTTCGCGCGCGAGCACCGGCTGGACCACGTGGACATCGCCGCGCGGACGGCGGCCGTCCTCCGCGACCGCGCCGCGCCGGCGCTCTCCGGGGGCGGCGAGCCGGTGGTCGGGCTGATCGAGGGGCGCGGTGGCGTCGGCCCGTACGGGAGGCTGATGCGGGCGACGGTCGAGGCGATGGCCGAGCAGGGCATCGACCTGCGGATCGGGGAGATCGACCAGGTACGCGCCCGGGCCGACGGCAAACTCACCCTGGACGGCACCCCGCTGGACCTGGTGCTGCGGAACTTCGCGGCGAGTCAACTGCTCGACGACCCGGCGGGCCCCGATGTGGCGGAACCGTTCTTCCGCGCCCACCGGGCCGGCCGGACCGTCCTGTTCACCTCGCTGGAGAGCGGCTTCTACGCGCACAAGAGCGCCCTCGCGCTGCTCACCGACCCGCGTCGGCGCGACGCGTTCGACGCCGGCGAACGGGCCCTCGTCGACCGGGTCCTGCCGTGGAGCCGCACGCTCCACGCCACCGCCCCCGCCGAGCTCGTCGACCTCTGCCGGGAGCGGCGGGACCGGCTCATCCTCAAGCCGGGCGCCGGGTACGGCGGCCTGGACACCTTCGTCGGCTGGGAGTGCACGGACGCGGAGTGGGACAAGGCGGTGCGCGTGGCCGTCGAACGCGGCGGTTACGTGGCGCAGGAGCGGGTCGTACCGCGTCCGGAACCGGTGTACGACCCCGCGACCGGCGACGTCCACGACTGGATCGCGGCGCTGGGCGTCTTCCTCACCGACGAGGGATACGCGGGCACGCACGCGCGCGCCAACCGCGCCGACGGGGGTGCGATCGTCGGGATGAGCAGCAACCCGGACACCCGGATGGTGGGCGTCTTCTCCCACCCGTGACGCGCCGCCGGTGGGCCGTGGACCTGACCGCGCGGAGCATGCGCCGCCGCCGCACAGGCCGCGCCGCGCAGCCCCGAAGTCTCAGGCGTCGGCGGCCAGTTCGGCGTTGGCGCGCTCGGTGATCAGGGTCAGCACGCGGCCCGTCACCTCCAGCTCCTCGTCCGTGAGGCCGGCGTACAGCCGGGCGGTGACCTCGGCGGACTCGGCCGAGGTCGCCTCGTACAACTCCCGTCCACCGTCGGTGAGTCGTACGCGCTTCGGGTCCGCCGGGTCCGCCTCCAGCAGCTTCGTGGACGTCAGCTCCCCGATCACGCCGGACACGACGGACGCCTCGGTCTTCAGGGACGCGACGACGTCGTCGACGAGCGCGTCGCGGCCGGCGGACCCGCCCGCGGCCACGACGGCCCGGAGGGTCACGCTCTGGTGGAAGGTGATGCCGTGGCGGGTCAGGACGCTCTCCAGGCGGGCTCGCGCCGCGTGGTGTGCCAGGGCCACGACCCGGCCGTCGGCGCGGGGTGCGGTGGTGGTCATGAGGGCTCCTCGTCGGTCTCGGTGTGCGGATCGAGCGGTACGTCGAGCAGGGTCGCCAGCTCGTGGGTGAACTCCCGGGTACGTGAGCCGGTGCGGCCTCCGAGCGGCGCGAGCAACTGGTCCAGGAGGCCCTGGACGACCGTGACCGCCCGGCGCGTGACGTCGAGCCCCTGCTCGGTGAGCGACAGCCGCATGGCGCGCGGGTCCTTCGGGTCGCGGGTGCGATCCACGAACCCGGACGCCTCCAGGGCGCGGACGAGCTTGGAGACGTAGAGCGGCTCCATGCCCGTCCGGTCGGCGAGTTCGCGCTGGCTGGGCCGCGGCCCGGAGCGCGACATGCCGTACAGCGACGCCATCACCACGTACTGGGCGTGGGTCAGGCCAAGCGGTGCGACCGCCCGGTCGACGGCCACGCGCCACTTCATCGACAGGCGCCAGACGAGAAATCCCGGCGAGGCGCCGTTGGTTGCTGAACTCACGCCAGATACCGTACATGGCTACTATGTACATGGCTACTATTTTCGCCGGGCCGCACGCCGGTTCCGGTGCGGGGGCCCGACGCCAGGCTCCCGCCCCGGGCCCGGCCCGGGCTCACTCCGCGCGGGGGTGGAGCGCCGCCGCCCCGGCGAGGAGGAGTTCCAGCGCGAAGGGGTAGCCGCTGTCGCGCATGTCGGCGGCCAGCAGGGGGAACGCGGCCCCCACGTGCGGATGGGTGTCCGGCGGCAGTCTCCCGTAGACCGCGTGCCAGACCTCCGCCTCCGCCTCCCGCGCGGTGGACGGCAGGGCGAGTGCCGCCGCGTCCTGGGCGGCGAAGGCGAGGGCCTGGTCGACGAAGGCGTGGTAGATCCGGACCGCGAGGCCGTCCGGGAAGCCGGCCGTACGCAGCACTCCGAGGATTCCCTCGACCACCCGGGTCTCGTGGGTGCGCCCCGTGGTCCGGTGCGCCGCGAGGAGCGCGGCCTGCGGATGGGACTGGTAGCGGGCGTGGAGGCGGAGCCCGATCGCGCGGAGGTCCGCCCGCCAGTCGCCGGTGGCCGTCCAGCCCTCCTGGGCCCGGCCGATGAGCTCGTCGGCGAGGGCGAGGAGCAGGGCGTCCGTGTTGCGGAAGTAGCGGTAGAGGGCCGTGGGATCGGCGCCGAGCGCGGCACCGAGCCGCCGCACGGAGAGCGCCGCCGCGCCGTGCTGCTCGACCAGCCGCAGGGCGGTCTCCACGATGAGGCGCTCCGAGAGGACGGCACCCTGCTTGGTGGGGCGGCGGCGCCGTCTGCCGCCTTCGGGGACCACGCGTTCGACCATGCCCGGACCTTATGTCAACAGCATTGACGTGTATACGGCGGTGCGGATTGCATGGGGCCGGCACCCGTCGTCGCACCTCCCCAGGAGCACCCCATGACCTCGGCCGATCTGGTCTTCACCGGCGGACCCGTCTTCACGGTCGACCCGGCCCGCACCCGGGCGAGCTCGCTCGCGGTCGTCGGCGACCGCGTCGTCGCGGTCGGCCACGACGAGGTGCGGGAGCTCGTCGGCCCCCGGACCGAGGTCGTCGACCTGGCGGGGAAGCTGCTGATCCCGGGGTTCCAGGACGCCCATGTCCACGCGGTGTTCGGGGGCTCGGAACTGGCCGAGTGCGATCTGACGGGCACGGTCGGCGTCCCGGAGTACCTCGGCCGGGTCCGGGCGTACGCCGACGCGCACCCGGACGAGGAGTGGATCACCGGCGGCGGCTGGTCGATGGAGAGCTTCGCGGGCGGGCTGCCCACCCGTGAGCTGCTCGACTCGGTCGTCCCTGACCGGCCGGTACTGCTGGCCAACCGGGACCACCACGGCGCCTGGGCCAACACGAGGGCCCTCGAACTCGCCGGGATCACCGCCGACACCCTGGACCCCGCCGACGGCCGCATCGAGCGCGGGCCGGACGGCACGCCGAGCGGCATGCTCCAGGAGGGCGCCACGGCGCTGGTCTCGCGCCTCGTACCGCCGAGCACACCGGCGGACCGCCTCGCGGGGCTCCTGCGCGCCCAGAAGCTGCTGCACTCCCTCGGCATCACCGGCTGGCAGGACGCGCTCCTGGGCGCGTTCAGCGGCCGGGCCGACCCTTCAGACGCCTACGCGACCGCCGCCCGCGACGGCTCGCTCACCGCCCGGGTGACCGGGGCGCTCTGGTGGGACCGGCAGCGCGGGTCGGAACAGATCGCCGAACTGGTGGCGCTGCGCGAGAAGTTGAGCCACGGCCGTTTCCGGGCGACCTCGGTGAAGATCATGCAGGACGGGATCGCGGAGAACTTCACCGCCGCCATGACCTCCCCCTACCTGGACGGCTGCGGCTGCGCCACCGCCAACAGCGGGCTCAGTTTCGTCGACCCCGGGGCGCTGCGGCGGTACGTGGCGGAGCTCGACGCCCTCGACTTCCAGGTCCACTTCCACGCCCTCGGCGACCGGGCCGTCCGCGAGGCCCTCGACGCCGTGGAGGCCGCGGTCGCCGCCAACGGGCGGCGCGGCAACCGGCACCACCTCGCCCATCTCCAGGTCGTCCATCCGGACGACCTCCCCCGCTTCGCCGCGCTGGGCGCCCTCGCGAACGTCCAGCCGCTCTGGGCGGCCCACGAGCCCCAGATGGACGAGCTCACCATCCCGTTCCTGGGTCCCGAACGCAGCGCCTGGCAGTACCCGTTCGGCGATCTGGCGCGGGCCGGAGCCACCCTCGTCGCGGGCAGCGACTGGCCGGTGAGCAGCCCCGATCCGCTCGCGGGCATCCACGTCGCCGTCAACCGCCGGGAGCCCGGCACCGCCGACGAGCGGGTCTTCCTCCCGGAGCAGCGCCTCGATCCGTCCACGGCCCTCGCCGCCTACACGGCCGGCTCCGCCCATGTGAACGGCCACGACGACGCGGGCACACTGCGCCCCGGGAACCTCGCCGACCTCGTGGTCCTCGACCGCGACATCCTGACCGGGCCGCCGGAGGAGATCGCCGCGGCCCGGGTGGAGCGCACGTACGTGGGCGGCCGTCTCGTGCACGCGCGCTGAGCGGGGCCGTGCCCGGCCCCGGCCCCGCCCCCGGCCCCGCGGCCGGTCAGTCCCGCAGGTGGCCGAGCACGGAGCGCATCGCCCGCTCCACGCACGCGCGCGACTCCTCCGTGTGGTCGAGGAGTTCGAAGCTGTGGCGGCCGTGCGGGACGTCGACAGTCTCGACCTCCGCACCGTTCCGCCCGGCGGCGGTCAGGAACTCCTCGACCGTCGCCGCGAAGGCCGGGTGCTCCCGTCCGGCCCGGGTCAGGACGATCGCCGGGCCGCCCGCCGTACCCACGACGTCGGCGGGCCGGAAACGGGACTCCACGGCGCCCCAGCCGGGAAGCGGTGCCAGGGCCGGATAGCTCGCCGCCAGGCAGCGCAGCCACGGCGGGGGCGCGGCCAGCCAGTCCGCCGCGAGGAGCCCGCCCGCGGAGAAGAACCAGAGCGCGATCCGGTCCGCGTCGACGCGCGGGTCGGCGCGGACCAGCGCGACGGCTTCGGCGAGGTCCTCGGCCGCGAGGGCGAAGTCGGCGAGTCCGTGCAGCCGGTGGTCCAGGGTCACGCCGATCGCCCCGAGGCTCGCCGCGTAGCGGGCGTACCCGAGCAGGAACGGGGTGTCGCGCGGGGTGGGCCGCTGATCGGGGGCGACCGGGCCGCCGTGGACGAAGACGACGGCCGGCCGGGGCCGCTCAGCGTCGGGACGGCGCGGCGCGCCCCCGGCCGGCGCCCCGGGTCCGCACGGCAGGTGGAGGTCGATCCGTCCCCGCCGCTCGCGCGGCACCTCGGGCACGTCGAGGAGGAAGGGCAGCAGGTGCGTCGGCCGCTCGTGCGTCCGCCCGGACGCGGTCACCCGGTGTCCCTCCCCCGCCGCCGCCCCGCGCAGCACCTCGGCCAGTTCCCCGGGCGCGGAGAGCATCGGCCAGTGACCGGTGCCGAGGTCGACGAACCGGATCCGGTCGTCGGCGAGGGCCCGGAACCGGGGCGGCCCCGAGTCCACCAGCATCTGGACCGCCTCGACGCTGGAGCCGTTGGCGGTGCACAGCACCCCTGTGGTCGGCAGCCCTGCGGCCGCGCCGGCCAGCCGGAGCGGCTGGGTGAGCGTGCGCACCGGCTGCGGTGCGGCGAGGCGGTCGAGCCGTTCGAGCGCCTCGGCCGGGACTCCCTCGGTGCTGCCCCACCGGGACCAGGCGCCCGGCTCCGGCGGCGCGAGCCAGCCGTGGTCCGCCCCGGGCCCGGCCACACCGGGCCCGGCAGCACCGCTCCCGGGACCACCGGGGCCGGCCCCGCCCGTGCGAGCCCCGTCGCCCCCGTCCCCGTCCCCGCCCCCGTCCCCGTTCGCCAGTCGTGCCCGTGCCTCGGGGTCGGGCACGGAACGCGCGGCCGCCTCGCCGTCCTCGGGCAGGGCGGTGTCCAGGGAGACGATCCGGGCGACGCGCTCGGGACGCCGATCGGCGGCGCCGACCACGGGGTGGAGCCCGTAGCCGTGTCCGACGAGCACGACCCGGGGCGTCCGGAGGCCGTCGATCAGCCGCACCAGGTGCTCGATGTGGGTCTCCAGGTCGACGGCCGTTCCGCCGGCGCTCCGCCGGCCGCCGATGCCCGGCAGGGTCACGGGGTACGCCTCCGAGCCCGCCGCCCGGAGCAGGGACGCGGTCTCCTCCCAGACCCAGCCACCGGTGAAGGGGCCGGACACCAGCACGTACACGGTCATGTTCGTCTCCTCGCGGCTCTCGGGGATGCCTCGCCGGCACGCTAGGAGCTCCCCCAGGGGGAGATTCAAGGAGCCGGGGAGCGGGGCTCCGAGGAGGGGCCGTACCCCACACTGAGGTCATGGTGTCCGAGGAGTCGTGGAGCATCGGCGAGCTCGCCCGGCGGGCCGGTGTCAGCGTGAAGACCGTGCGGTACTACTCCGAGCGGGGCCTGCTGCCCGAGGCGGGGCGCAGCTCGGGCGGGCATCGCCGGTACGGGGCGGGGGCGCTCGACCGGCTCCTGCTGATCCGGTCCCTGCGCGGCCTCGATCTGCCCCTCCCGGAGGTCGAGCGGGTCCTCGCCCGTGACGAGGCCCTGGAGGAGGTCGTCGCGCGGCGGTTGCGGGAGCTGGGGTCACAACTGGCAGCGCTGCGCTGGCGCGAGGCCTCGCTGCGACTGCTGCGGGACGGCCCGCCCGGGGAGCGGGCGGAGCGGCTGCGGCTGATCGGTGCGGTGTCCGTGCCGCCCGACACGGCGGCCCTGGCCCGGTTCTGGCGCCGGATCCTGCCCGTACGGCTGCCGGCGCGGGTGGTGTCCTCGGTGGTCGACGCGGTGGTGCCGGGGATTCCTGCGGAGCCGTGCCCGGGGCAGGTGCTCGACTTCGCCCGGCTGCACGCGCTGGTGTCCGATCCGCGTGTCCACCTGCCCGGGGCGCGGCCGGCGCCGCCGCTGCCGGCCGGGGAGTACCGGCCGGCCGTGCTGTACGAGGGTCTGGCGGAGGCGTACGCCTTGGCATCCACGGAGCTGGCGGCGGGGCGGGCGCTGCGGGAGGGCACCGCGCTGGACTGCTTCGTCGGCGCGTACGCCCACGCACGGGGGACGGTGGACTCCCCCGGCTTCCGGCGCGGGCTGCTCCCGCTGCTCGCCCGGAGCGAGGGGCCCGTGATCACCCGGTACTGGAAGCTCGCGACCGGCTTGTTCGCCCCGGGCGAGCCGGTGCTCGGCGCGCTCCACCACCATCTCTCCGTCGCCCTGCGCGCGCAGGTGGAGGCCGGGGCCCGCTGACCTTCCCGCATGGTGGGCGGCCGGGCGTCCACGTGGTGGGCGGCGGGGTGGCGGAACTCCGCTCCGGCCTTGAATCGTCGCAGGTCAGAGCGGTACGTACGGGATGTCAGGTGGCGCAATACTGCCGCAACACCATCCGGCGCGGCCCGCCGCTACGTTCCTTGCCATGCCCGCCGAACCCGCTTCCGCCGCCCGTCCCGTCGCCGCCGCCCGCCGTCTGCGGCTGCGTGCGGACCGGGCGCGGCAGCTCGCCGACCTGCTGCGCCATCAGATCCTGGCGGGTGGCTTCCCCGGCGGGGTCCTGCCGCTGGAGGACGTCATCGCGGCCGACTACCGGGCCAGCCGGAACACCGTCCGGCAGGCGCTCGACCTGCTGCGCGGCGAGCAGATCGTCGAGCGGCAGCCGGGGGTCGGCACGGTGGTGGTGTGCGAGAAGTACCCGCACGGCCTGGACCGGCTCCAGGGCCTCGCCGAGACCCTGCGTGAGCACGGGCAGGTCACCAACGAGGTCCGGACGATGGGACCGGTCGGCGCGCCGGGGCCGGTGGCCCAACGTCTCGGGCTGCCGGAGCACACCGACGTGCTCTGCGTCGAGCGGCTGCGCCGGCTCAACGGGCTGCCGCTCTCCCTCGACCTGTCGTACCTCCCGATGGACATCGGCGGCGAACTCCTCGGCTGCGATCTGGAGAACACGGATGTCTTCCGGCTCCTGGAGCAGCTGACCGGCGGCCCGCTCGGGCACGCGGAGATCACCCTGGAGGCCGTCAACGCCGACGCGCACTCCGCCGCCGTGCTCCAGGCCCCGCGCGGGGCGGCCGTCCTGATGCTGGAGCGGCTGACGTGTCTGCCCGACGGGCGGCCGGTGGACCTGGAGTTCATCCGGTTCCGCGGCGACCGCATCACGATGGGCGGCATCCTGCGCCGCTCCCTCTGACCGCCCGCCCGGCCCCGGCCCCTGCCCCTGCCCCCCCCCGCTTCCCGGATCCTGCCCCCTCGGCCGGTCCCTCCCCTCTCCGCTCCTCCCCTCTCCTCCCCTCCCCGCCCACCCCTTTCCTGGAGACAGCCATGCCTCTGGTCCCCCAGCGCGCCGACGTGCCCGTGACCATCGACGAGTCGAAGTGCATCGACGGATGCACGCTCTGCGTCGACATGTGTCCGCTGGACTCGCTCGCGATCCGCGAGGAGGACGGCAAGGCGTACATGCACGTGGACGAGTGCTGGTACTGCGGCCCCTGCGCCGCCCGCTGCCCCACGGGCGCGGTCACCGTCAACATGCCCTATCTGCTCCGGTGAAAGGCCGAACACCCATGTCCCGAGGAAGACTTCCCCTGCTCCCCCACCGGACGGCCGGGCGGCTCGCCCTCCCCCTCGCCCTCCTCCTGCCCCTCGCCACCGCCTGCGGCGGGACCGGGGCCGCGGACTCGTCCGACGGGAAGACGGTCACCGTGACCGTCGGCTACCAGTCGAAGACCATCAACACCGTCACCGCCGGCACGCTGCTGCGCTCCCTCGGCTACTTCGAGGAGGAGCTCGCGCAGCGGGGCCGGAAGGACGGCCTGACCTACCGGGTGGTCTGGCAGGACTACGCGACCGGTGCGCCGATCACGGCGCAGATGACCGCGGGGAAGATCGACATCGGCTCGATGGGAGACTTCCCGCTGCTGATCAACGCGGCCCGCGGGAAGCAGCTCAAGGAGCCGACGCGGCTCGTCGCGGTCACCGGGTACAACCTGCGCGGCGGCCTCAACACCGTGGTCACCGCACCCGGTTCGCCGCTCGGGTCGCTGGCGGACCTGAAGGGCCGCAAGGTGTCCACCAGTGTCGGTTCGGCCGCCGACGGCACGCTCGTACGGGCGCTGCGGCGGGCCGGGCTCGACCCCGCGAAGGACGTCCGCAAGCTCAACCAGCAGCCGAGCGTGGGGGCTTCGGCCCTGGCGGCCGGAAGTGTCGACGCGCTGTCCCAGTTCGTCGCCTGGCCGGGCCTGCTCGCCTTCCAGGGGAAGGCGACGGCGCTGTACGACGGTGCCGAGCTGAACCTGCCGACCTTCCACGGGGTCACCGTCCGCGAGGAGTTCGCCCAGCGGCGTCCCGCCGTCCTCGACGCGTTCCTGCGGGCGCAGGACCGCGCCACGGACCATCTGCGCGAGCAGCCGGTCGCCGCGGCCGAGACGGTCGCCGAGGAGACCGGGCTGCCCGCCGAGGTGGTCTACCTCTACAACGGCGCCCAGGGCATCGCGACCTTCGACCCGGCGATCCGTCCCGAGCTGGTCGCCGCGCTCAAGGAGGACGTGCCGGTCCTCAGGGAGGCCGGACTGGTGGAGGACGTCGACGTGGACGCGTTCGTCGACCCGGCGCCGCTGCGCCGGGCCGTGCCGGACCTCGCGTACCCCAAGGCCGCCGGGCCCAGGTCCGAGCTGTGGCTGAAGGGCCGGAGCACGACCCGGACCTTCGACAGCCCCGCCGCGCTCCTCAAGGCCGTCAAGGGCGCCTCCGTGCGGGCCGCCTACGTACCGGACGCGGTGACCGGGACGCTCTGGTTCGCGGACCGGGCGGTGTGGGTCGCGGACGGCCCCGCGTGGCGGGCCTTCGTCACCCGCTCGGGCGCCGAGCGGTACGTCGCCGGGCACGCCGGCGCGCGCATCGTCCCGTACGCGGACGCCGTGAGGCTCGCGTCATGAGCGCGGGAAGCCACCGCACCGGCGCCACGAGCGCCGGCCGCCGGCTGGTCCGGGTGGCCTCCCCCCTCGCGGCCCTCGGACTCTGGCAGCTGCTGACCTCGTACGACGTCGACCTGTGGCTGCGGTTCGAGCAGTTCCCCACGGTCGTCGAGGTCGCCTCCGCCCTCGGGGACCGGATCGGCACCAAGGCGTACTGGCAGGACCTCGGCCACAGTCTGCGCCGGATCGCGGTCGGCTTCCTCCTCGCCGCCGTCCTCGGGGTGGCGGCCGGGACGGCCGTGGCCCGGTCCCGGTGGGCCGCCGACATCCTGGGGCCGCTGGTCGAGGTGGTGCGGCCGATCCCGGCCATCGCCCTGGTGCCGGTCGCGATCCTGCTGCTCCCCACCAACGAGCAGGGCATCGTCTTCATCACCTGCGCCGCGGCCCTCTTCCCCGTCCTCGTCTCGACCCGGCACGCCGTGCGCGCGCTGAACCCCGTGTGGGAGGAGGCGGTGCTCACCCTGGGCGGCGGCCGGGCGCGGGTGCTGTTCTCGGTGGTGCTGCCGGGCGCCCTGCCGGGGATCTTCGGCGGCCTGTCGGTGGGCATCGGCGTCTCGTGGATCTGTGTGATCTCGGCGGAGATGATCTCCGGCGAGTACGGGGTGGGCTACCGCACCTGGCAGGACTACACGGTCGTCGACTACCCCGGTGTCTTCGTCGGCATGGCCACGATCGGCGCCCTGGGCTGGCTCACCTCCACCGCGGTCGAGACGCTGGGCCGCCGGGTCACGGCGTGGCTGCCCCGCCCGACCGCCCGGGGCCCGGCGGGCGGCCCCGCGCGCGGGGCCAGCACCTCCGCGCCCGCCACTCCCGCGCCCCCGTCCGCTTCCGTGTCCGCCGTCAGCCGCCCCGAGAAGGAGCCGGTTCCATGAGCACCGTGAGCCCGTCCGCCGTGTCCGCGAAGCCGTCCGCGCCGACGGCACCCACGGCCTCCGCAGGTGCGGAGCTCGCCCTGCACGGCGTCCGCCTCGGCCACCCCGGCGGGGTCGCCGTGCCCGGCCCGCTCGACCTGCGGATCGCCCCCGGCGAACTGCTGACCGTGGTCGGCCCCTCGGGCTGCGGCAAGACGACCCTCCTGCGCACGCTCGCCGGTCTGCTGCCCCCGCTGGAGGGGCGGGTCACCCAGGACGGCGAGCCGGTCCGCCGGCCGGGCGCCGACCGGGCCCTGGTCTTCCAGCACGACGCGCTGCTGCCCTGGCGTTCGGTCCGCGCCAATGTCGAACTCCCCCTCGCCATCCGGCGGGTGCCCCGCGCCGAGCGGCGCCGCTCGGCCGAGGAGTGGCTGGAGCGGGTCGGGCTCGGCGGGCACGCCGGCAGGCTGCCGCACCAGCTGTCCGGCGGGCAGCGGCAGCGGGTCCAACTGGCCCGCGCCCTCGCGGCCCGCCCGCGGGCCGTCCTGATGGACGAGCCGTTCGGCGCGCTCGACGCCCACACCCGCGGCGGGATGCAGGACCTCCTGGTGGAGATCCTGCGCGGCACGGGCGCGACCGTCGTCTTCGTCACCCATGACGTCGACGAGGCGGTCCATCTCGGCGACCGGGTCGCCCTCTTCGCGACCGGCGACGTCCTGGACGTGCCGCATCCGCGCGTACGGGACGCCCGGCAGGCGCCGGACACGGCCGCGCTGCGCCGCCGCGTCCTCGACTCCCTCTGACGCGCGGCCCCGAGTCCCTCCGACGCGCGTCCTCGACTCCCTCCGACGCGCGTCCACGGACCCGCGCCCCGCGCACCCCCCGAACCCTCGAAAGGCGCCCCATGGAGAGCCCCGTCGTCCCCCTGACCGTGCCCGACCTCGCCGACGCGACCGAGCTGTCCTGCGACGTGCTCGTCATCGGCGGCGGCACCGCCGGCACGATGGCCGCGCTGACCGCCGCCGAGCGCGGGGCGAACGTCCTGCTCCTGGAGAAGGCGCACGTCCGGCACTCCGGCGCCCTCGCCATGGGCATGGACGGCGTCAACAACGCCGTCGTGCCGGGCCGCGCCGAGCCCGACGACTACGTCGCCGAGATCACCCGCGCCAACGACGGCCTGGTGGACCAGTCGACCGTCCGGCAGACGGCGACCCGCGGCTTCGGCATGGTCCAGCGCCTCGAGTCGTACGGGGTGAAGTTCGAGAAGGACGAGCACGGCGAGTACGCGGTCCGGCAGGTGCACCGGTCCGGTTCGTACGTGCTGCCGATGCCCGAGGGCAAGGACGTCAAGAAGGTCCTCTACCGGCAGTTGCGGCGGCGCGAGATGCGGGAGCGGATCCGGATCGAGAACCGGGTGATGCCGGTCCGGGTCCTCACCCACCCCGACGACGGCCGGGCCGTCGGCGCCGCCGGCCTCCACACCCGCACGGGCGAGTTCGTCGTCGTCCGGGCGGGCGCCGTGATCCTCGCCACCGGACCCTGCGGTCGCCTCGGCCTGCCCGCCTCCGGCTACCTGTACGGCACCTACGAGAACCCGACGAACGCCGGCGACGGGTACGCCATGGCGTACCACGCGGGTGCGGCGCTGACCGGGATCGAGTGCTTCCAGATCAACCCGCTCATCAAGGACTACAACGGCCCCGCCTGCGCCTACGTCGCCAACCCGTTCGGCGGCTACCAGGTGAACCGGCACGGCGAGCGGTTCGTGGAGTCGGACTACTGGTCGGGGCAGATGATGGCGGAGTTCGCGGCCGAACTCGCCTCGGACCGGGCCCCGGTGTACCTGAAGCTGAGCCATCTCCCCGAGGAGACCATCGACGCCGTCGAGTCGATCCTGCACACCACGGAGCGGCCCACCCGCGGCACCTTCCACGAGGGCCGCGGGCACGACTACCGGACCCATGACATCGAGATGCACATCTCGGAGATCGGCCTGTGCGGCGGCCATTCGGCGTCGGGGGTACGGGTGGACGCACACGCCCGGACGACCGTGCCGCGCCTGTACGCGGCCGGCGACCTGGCCTCCGTACCGCACAACTACATGATCGGCGCGTTCGTCTTCGGCGACCTGGCGGGGGCGGACGCCTCCCGGTACACGGCGTACGAGGGCGAGCTGGACCACGGGCAGCTCGCGGCCGCCCACGAGCTGGTCTACCGGCCGCTGCGGCATCCGGAGGGTCCGCCGCAGCCCCAGGTCGAGTACAAGCTGCGGAGGTTCGTCAACGACTACGTGGCTCCGCCGAAGACGGGCGCGAAACTCTCCCTGGCCGTCGAGGCGTTCGACCGGATGTCGGAGGAGATCGCCGGGATGGGGGCGCGCACGGCCCACGAACTGATGCGGTGCGCCGAGGTGTCGTTCATCCGGGACTGCGCCGAGATGGCCGCACGGGCCTCGCTCGCCCGCACCGAGTCGCGCTGGGGTCTCTACCACGAGCGGCTCGACCACCCCGGGCGGGACGACGCGGGCTGGCTGCACCACCTCGATCTGCGCAAGTCCCCTTCGGGGGCGATGGAGTTCACGGCGCGTCCGGTGGAGCCGTACCTGGTGCCGGTGCCCGAGTTCGCGCCGCCGGGCGGCCCCGAGCGGCACCTCGGCGAGGTGGAGCTGATCCCCGTCGCCACGGCCGGCCCCCGGGAGACAGCTCCGGCGGCGCGTCCGCCCTCGGACGCCCCGGCCCCGGTCGAGGCCCCGGCGGTCGCGCCGCCCCACCCGAGGCTGCTCCGGCTCCTGTCCCTCGTCGAGGAGTCCCCCGATCTCGCCGCGCTCACCCCCTACCTGGACGACCCGGACCCGGCCGTACGGGCCGCCGCCGTGACCGCGCTCGGGGAGACCGCGCCGGCCGGTACCGGCCCCGCGCTCGCGGCCCGGCTGCGGGACGACGCGCCGCTCGTCCGGGCCGCCGCCGCGGCCGCCCTGCGCGAGCTGGTCGAGGTGCTGCCCGCCGGGCCGGAGCTCGGCGCCGGTCTGCGGGAGGCGCTCGCCGTGCCGGACGCGGCCGTGCGGTCCGCCGCGCTGGAGGTCCTGCGGGCCCTGCGGCTCGGGGACGCCGGCCTGTACGGCGGGGCGCTCGCCGACGCGTCCGTCGAGGTACGGGTCCAGGCCGTCCGGGCGCTGGTCTCGGTGGACGCCGTCGCGGAACTGACGGCGGCGACCGCCGATCCGGCCCGCGAGGTCCGGGTCGCGGTGGCCAGGGGGCTGGCGGCGGTACGGAATCCGGCTCCGGAGCCGCTCGGGCCCCTGCTCGACGACCCCGACCCGCTGGTCCGGGGCGCCGCGCTCGCCGCGCTGGCCGGAACCGGCTGCCCGGCCGCCTACGCCGCGCGCGCCGAAGCCGCGCTCGGCGATCCCGCCTGGCAGGTCCGCTCGGGCGCCGCGACCGCGCTGCGGGCCGCCCCGGCGGACCCGGCCGTCCCCGCGCTCGCGAAGGCGCTCGCCGACGCGAACGCGGACGTCCGGAAGGCCGCCGTCCTCTCGCTCCTCGTCCACCGGGCCGACCCAGAGGCCCGTACGGCACTCGCCGGGGCGGCGGACGACCCCGACGCGGACGTGCGCGCCTACGCGGCCCGCGCGGCGCGCTGAGCCCCGGGCGGGGTCCCGGGGACGGCGGCCGTGTGGAGGTGCTGGGCGCGCGACCGGGCGGGCGGGGCGGCGGGAAGCGTCGCGGTGAGGGAGAAGCCGCAGGCGAGGGCGGTCCGGCACGAGCCCTCGTTGCCGACGGTGTGCACGAGTTCCGGCGTGCGTCCGGCGAAGGGGCCGTCCTCGTCCGCGACCCAGCGGGCGACGCGGGCCAGCGCCCGGGAGGCGATCCCGCGCCCGCGTGCCTCCGGCGCGGTCCAGTAGCCGACCCGTACGGCCGCACCTCCCGCACCGGTGACGGCGATGTGGCCGAGCGGCGCCGGGCGGCCCGCCGCCGTGTCCTCGACGATCGCGAAGGCCGCCCGCGTCCCGGCGGCCCAGCCCGCGCTCTGGGCGTCCACCCACACGCGTGCCTGCCCGGTCGTGTCCAGGTGGGTGGCGAGCCAGGCGCGCAGCTGCGGGTCGCGGTGATGGCGTACGAGCGGCTCGGCGTCTCCGTGCGTCCAGGGGCGCAGCAGGAGCGGCGGGGACGACGGAGCCGTTCCGTTCCCGGCGGTTTCACGGAGGCGGGGCTGCGGGCTGCTCATGATCCGGACGGTATCCCCCGCCGTCCTCGTCGGCGCACCCGGGCGTGTGGTGTTCGGCGGCACTCGGGTGAGTGCGCGCATGCGGGGCAGTGGACCGGGGAAGGGGCGCACGACGCACGCAGCGAGCAGGACGGAATCAGGAGGTGGTGCCGGTGTCGGGGCCGACGACCGGAGAGGTGGTGGGAGCGCCGTGCTGGCTGAGTCTGACCGCGCGGGATCTCGACGCGGCGGAGCGCTTCTACGGTGCCGTGCTGGGCTGGACGTTCCGGCGGGACGACGGCGGGGACCGGGAGTACGCGGTCGGCCGGCTCGACGACCAGCCCGTGGCCGTGATCGCCGCGGTGGCGGCCGAGCTGTCCGTACGGGTGGCCTGGACGGCGTTCTTCACGGTGGACGACGTGGACCAGGCGGTGGCACGGATCCGCGAGCGCGGCGGCACGGTCGGCGTGGGGCCCGTCGGCTATCCGCCGCACGGCCGGGCGGCGCTCGCCGCCGACCGCGAGGGCGCGGCGTTCGGTGTCTGGGAGGGGCGGACGGGGAACCGTCTGCACCTCGGCATGCGGTCGGCGCCGGCCTGGCTGGAACTGCACACCCGGGACGCGTTCGAGGCGGCGGTGTTCTACGGGGAGGTGCTGCGCTGGGCGGACGAGGCGCCCGCCGGCTTCGAGGTCTCGTACGAGCAGGACAAGGTGGTGCTGCGCCGGGACGGCGAGGCGGTGGCCCGGCTGAACAGCGGGCCGGTGGAGTCCGGATCACCCCGGCCCCAGCTGCGTCCCCGCTGGCTGGTGCGGTTCCGGGTGCCGGATCCCGAGGCGGCCGCGGTGGCGGTGGTGGCGTACGGCGGGACCGTCGTGCCCGGCGGCGACTGGGGCGGGGTGCGCGGTCCCGAGGACCCGGGTGGACGCCGGGTGGTGGTGGTCCGGGACCCGGAGGGCGCGCTGTTCGGCCTGGAGGCGGCGGGCGACGACAAGGACTGACCGGACGGCCGGGACCGGCGGGGCGGATCCTGATCGGAAGGGCGGTCGGGACCGGCCGTGCGGGCTGGGACCGGAACGGCTGCCGGGCCCGGAGGGCGGTGCGGGCCGGGGAGGCAACCCCGGCCCGCACCGCCCCTCGTGCGAGCATTCCGCTCAGGCGGCGGCCTCGGTGGCGGTGCGCGGCGCGGCCCCCGGTTCCGTGTCCGCCGGGTCGCCGAGCGGCGCGGCGGCGTGCCGGCTCGGGATGAACGCGGCGACGACCGCGGCCACCAGGCCGACCCCGCAGCCGATGAGCATGGCGACGCGGAAGCCGTTCTCGGACGGCAGCGCGTGGCCGCCCAGGGTGGTGGTCATCTGGGCGAGGACGACACCGATCACCGCGGCGGAGACGGAGGTGCCGATGGACCGCATCAGGGTGTTGAAGCTGTTGGCGGAGGCGGTCTCCTCCTGCGGGACGGCGCCCATGATGAGCGCGGGCATGGCCCCGTAGGCGAGTCCCACACCGGTGTTGCAGATGAGGGTCACGACGAGCAGGCCGACGGTGGTGCCCATCAGGGCGAGCGAGGACCCGTAGCCGACGGCGATGACGAGGGCGCCGACCGAGAGCGTGACCTTGGGACCGCGGGCGGCCGAGAGCTTGGCGCCGAGGGGCGCGAGGACCATCATCATCAGGCCCGCCGGGGCCATCCAGAGGCCCATGGCCATCATCGACTGGCCCAGACCGTAACCGGTCGCCTCGGGCAACTGGAAGAGCTGCGGAACGACCAGGGACTGCGCGTACATCGCGAATCCGACCAGGACCGACGCCAGGTTGGTCATGAGGACGACCGGGCGCGCGGTGACCCGCAGGTCGACGAGGGGGTCACGGGTCCGCAGCTCCCACCGGCCCCAGGCGAGCAGGACGACCACCGCGACGGCGAAGAGGCCGAGGGTGGTGCCGCTGCCCCAGCCCCAGGTCGCGCCCTTGGAGACGGCGAGCAGCAGGGCGACGAGCCCGACGCCGAGGCCGAGCGCTCCGGGTACGTCGAAGCGGCCGGGCGCGGCGGCGCGGCGTCCCGCGGGGGCGACGCGCCAGATCAGGAGGCCGACCACGACGCTGAGCGCGGCGGCGACCCAGAAGAGGACCCGCCAGCTGGCGTTCTCGGCGACGGCCGCGGAGAACGGCAGGCCGAGGGCGCCGCCGACGCCCATGGAGGCGCTCATGAGGGCGATGGAGCCGCCCAGCTTCTCGGGCGGGAGGATGTCGCGCAGCAGGCTGATGCCGAGCGGGACCACGCCCATGCCGAGGCCCTGGAGACCGCGGCCGACGATCATCGGGACGACGGAGGAGGCGAGCGCGCAGACCACCGAGCCGATGACCAGCGGGATCACGGAGACGAGGAGGACCCGCCGCTTGCCGAGGGTGTCGCCGAGCCGGCCGGCCACCGGGGTGGCGACGGCGCCCGCGAGCAGAGTCGCGGTGATCACCCAGGAGGCGTTGGACGCGCTGGTGTCGAGCAGCCTGGGGAGGTCGCCGATGAGCGGCACCACCAGGGTCTGCATGAGTGCGGCCACGATGCCCGCGAGCGCGAGGACGCCGACGACGCCTCCGGGTCGGGCGTCGGGCTTGGTGCCGTCCACGTGTTCTCCCTCGATCGTCCACGGCGGTCGTCCGCCATGGCTCCATATGCATAGTGCACATTAATGGTGTCATACACAAGACATGCATGATGCATAATCGATCACGGCGAGGGACAATGGGCTCATGGACAAGCCCGAGGACAAACCCCTTCACCTGGTCGAGTTCGAGACCATGCTGCTCGGTCGGCACGCCCATCTGTACGCGCCCCGCTCGCGGGCGGCCGGCGGCCACCTGGACCGCAGCGCGTACGTCCTGCTCAGCCGCATCCGCATGCACGGGCCGATGTCCATCGGGCAGCTCAGCGAGGCCTTCGGACTGGACGCCTCCACCCTCAACCGGCAGACCGCGGCGATGCTGCGCGCCGGCGTCGTGGAGCGGATCTCCGACCCGGACGGCGGGATCGCCCGCAAGTTCCGCATCACGGAGGAGGGCGAGCGACGCCTGGAGGCGGACCGGAACTCGAACATCGAGGGGCTCGACCGGGTCATGGAGACCTGGTCGCCGGAGGACGTGGCCCGCTTCGCGGCCTTCCTCGAACGCTTCAACCGGGACATCGAGCGCCTCGAAGGCCGTCCCTGGCCGCGCCCCTGACGGGACGACCCCGAACCCGCCCCCGACGGGCCGGCGCCGCGGCAGCGGCGGACCGGCCGTGACGCTTCGTCACACCCCCGTCCGCTCCCGGCGATCGAGCGTCGCGAGGGCCGTGTTGACCACGACGACCACGGCGAAGGCGGTCGCCCAGCCGGGCCGCTCCAGGGCGGCCAGCGCCGCCGCCGCGGCACCGAAAACCAGCGCCTTCACGGCCAGAACACCCGCCAACGGCACCCGGAACCGGGCCTTCGGGGCGGCGAAGAGCCCCCACAGGACGGCGGCCGCCCCGGGCGCCGCGACGGCGATCAGGAGGCGCGGAGCGATCGACCCCGCGCTCTCCCACCCCCACCAGGCGAGTACGGCGAGGGCCGCCAACTCCAGCAGAAACGCCAGCACTTCGTTGAGCGGGTGCAGCGGTCCCGGCAGCTTCATCGATCGCCTTCCCTCGTCACCGGCGTGACCCTTCCAGGCGATCACCTCTCCACACTTCCACACCTCCGGACTTCGCCAGAACCCTTTACGACGGGGAGAGGCGGCGATACGTTCCGGCCACGCAAGACGTTTCAGCAACTTTCCGACAGCGTTTCCAGAAGGCTTCGCCCTCCCGCCCGGGGCAGAGCTCTGCCCGGTGACGCGCCGTCCTGCCTGGAGATCCGGATGACACGCACCCGCGGACTGACCCGTACGCGCGGACTGAACCGTACGTACGGACGCCCGCCCCTCAGACCGTTCGCCGCCCTGGCGGTCGCCGCCGGCCTCCTCGGCCCGGTGGCCGCACCGTCCGGGGGACCCGCCCCCGACGCCGGCCCGCGCACGGCCCCGGTCGCCGCCACGGCCGAGAACACCGCCACGGTCTTCTACTGGACGAAGACCAGGAACTGGGCGCAGTACAAGCTCCATTGGGCCCCGGACGGCGGCTCCTGGACCACGGTCCCGGGCGTCGCCATGGAAGCCGCCTGTACGGACTGGGTGAAGAAGACGGTCAGCCTCGGCACGGCCACCGGCCTTCAGGCGACCTTCACGAACGGCACCGGCACCTGGGACAACAACGGCGGCAGGAACTACGCCCTCGGCACCGGGTCCCTCACCGTCAAGGACGGGGTGATCGCCCACTCCGACCCCTGCGCCGGAACCGGGCCCGAGCCGACGCCGACACCGACGCCGGGCGCGAAGGCCACCGTCTACTTCTCGACCGAGGCGCTGGGCTGGTCGACGGCCAACATCCACTACCAGCCGGCCGGTGGCGCCTGGACCGCGGTGCCCGGCGTCGGCATGCAGTCCGCCTGCGCCGGCTGGTGGAAGCGGGAGGTCGACCTCGGCACGGCCGCCTCCCTCAAGGCCGCCTTCAACAACGGCAACGGCACCTGGGACAACAACGGCGGCGCCGACTACACGATCGGCCCGGGCCTCAGCACCGTGCGGAACAACGCGGTGACGGCGAACGCGTCCGACCCCTGCGCCGCGGAGGTCCCCGACACCCAGGCCCCGACCGCCCCCGCGAAGGTCACCGCCGCCGCGGACGGCGTCTCGGTCCTGCTCACCTGGGACCCCGCCTCCGACGACAAGGGGGTGACGAAGTACCAGGTCACACGGGTCGGCGGCAGCGGCGGAACCGTCGTCACCGATGTCGGCTCCACCGTGTTCTCGGACACCCGCCTCGCCGAGCGGACCGCGTACACGTACACCGTGCGGGCCGTGGACGCGGCGGGCAACGTCTCCGCCGCCTCGGCTCCCGCGACCGCCACCACCGGGGACGCGCCGGCCACCCCCGCCACCGGCAGGCCCCTCGGCACCGACCCGCGCGAAGACCCCATCTACTTCGTCCTCACGGCCCGCTTCAACGACGGCGACCCCTCGAACAACCGCGGCGGGAGCCAGCACACCAAGTCGGGCAACGCCGCCAACGACGACCCCATGTTCCGGGGCGACTTCAAGGGGCTCATCCAGAAGCTGGACTACGTCAAGGGCCTCGGGTTCTCGGCGATCTGGGTGACCCCGGTGGTCCTCAACCGGTCCGACTACGACTACCACGGGTACCACGGCTACGACTTCTACAAGGTCGACCCCCGTCTGGAGTCGGCCGGCGCCTCCTACCAGGACCTGATCGACGCCGCCCACGCCAAGGGCATGAAGATCTACCAGGACGTCGTGTACAACCACTCCTCGCGCTGGGGCGCCAAGGGACTCTTCACGCCCACCGTGTACGGCGTGCGGGACAGCCAGTGGAGCTGGTACTACGACGAGAAGCAGCCCGGCTTCGAGTACGACGGCCTGACGATCGACGCCAAGACCGGCAAGTCGTACTACAACGGCGACCTGTGGTCGACGGCCGAGCCGGCCGGGAACACCTGCCTCAACTGGGGCAGGCCCACCGGGGGCAAGAGCGCCGAGGGCTACACGGTCTACAACTGCCAGTGGCCGAGCCCGACGTCCGGGATGTTCCCCAAGGCGCTCTACCACCAGTGCTGGATCGGCAACTGGGAGGGCGAGGACTCCCGTTCGTGCTGGCTGCACGAGGACCTGGCCGACTTCGACACCGAGAACCCGGCCGTCCAGAACTACCTCATCGGCGCGTACGACAAGTACATCGACATGGGCGTCGACGGCTTCCGCGTCGACACCGCCGTGCACATCCCGCGCACCACCTGGAACCGCCGCTTCCTGCCGGCCATCCAGGAGCGGGTGACGCGGAGCCACGGCGCCGAGGCCGCGAAGAACTTCTTCGTCTTCGGCGAGGTCGCCGCCTTCGTGAACGACAAGTGGAACCGCGGCTCGGTGAACCACTCGGCGCAGTTCTTCACCTGGAAGGAGCGCAAGGAGTACGACGCGGACGACGCGAAGGCCGCCCTGGAGATGTACGCCTACGAGCAGCAGCAGGGCACGGGCGCCCAGCCCTCCTCCACCAACGCCTTCCTGGAGGGGAACAGCTACCACACCCCCGACCACAGCCGCTTCTCGGGCATGAACGTCATCGACATGCGCATGCACATGAACTTCGGTGACGCGTCCAACGCCTTCTCCAACGGCAAGGACTCGGACGACAGTTACAACGACGCCACCTACAACGTCGTCTACGTCGACAGCCACGACTACGGCCCCAACAAGTCGAGCGAGCGGTACACCGGCGGCACCGACGCCTGGGCCGAGAACATGTCCCTGATGTGGACCTTCCGCGGCATCCCCACGCTGTACTACGGCTCCGAGATCGAGTTCCAGAAGGGTGCGAAGATCGACTGCGGGCCGTCCTGCCCGCTGGCCACCACCGGCCGCGCGTACTTCGGCGACCATGTCGCCGGCTCGGTCACGGCCTCGGACTTCTCCCAGGTCTCCGCCGCGTCCGGAGCGGTCGCCACGACGCTCCAACAGCCCCTGGTGAAGCATGTGCAGCGGCTGAACCAGATCCGCCGGGCGATCCCCGCGCTCCAGAGGGGCCAGTACTCGACGGAGGGCATCTCGGGCGGGATGGCGTTCAAGCGCCGCTACACCAGCGGAACCACGGACAGCTTCGCCCTGGTCACGGTCTCGGGCAGTGCCACCTACACGGGCATCCCGAACGGCACGTACACCGACGCGGTGACCGGCGACGTGAAGACCGTCTCCGGCGGCACGCTCTCGGTCGGCGCACCGGGCAAGGGCAACCTGCGGGTGTACGTCCTGAACGGCCCCGGCCGGATCGGCACGGCGGGGCCGTACCTGAAGTAGCCCTCGAGACCTGAAGTAGCCCTCGAGGCCGGACAGGCGCACGAGTCCGGGCGACGGCAGCGGCGCACGACCGGTGAGAGCCGGCCCTTTCCCCGGGCCGGCTCTCGTCACCCCAGCGGCGTGCGGTGCAGGTTGATGAGCAGGCGCCAGATCTGGTGGGCGATCCGGTCGGAGTCGCCCTCCACGAGGCCGTGCAGCCAGTCGGCGAGGACACCGGCGAAGGTGGCGGCCACGGCCGAGGCGATCAGCTCGGGCTCGGGGGCGCCCGCCAGGCTGCGCTCGTGGAAGCTGCGGGCCCGCAGGTCCTCGTGGAGCACGCGGCCGAGCGGTCCGCCGCCGCCCGGCCGCAGCAGGGCGCGGTAGAGGCCCGCGTGCGGGGCGAGTGCGGCGAGGAAGTCGAGCAGCGCGGGGGGCGGGGAGGCCGGGTCGGGGGTGCCGCGCCAGGCGTGCAGGGCGTCCACCGCGTCGCGGACCACATCGGCGCAGGCGTCGACGGCGAGCGCCTCCAGATCGGCGTAGTGGACGTAGAAGGTGGCACGGCCGACGCCGGCCCGGCGCACGAGCGTGGCGATGGTGACGTCGGCCAGCGGGCGCTCGGCGCACTCGTCGAGGAGGGCCCGGCGGAGCTTGCCCCGGGTCCTGGCCGCCCGGGGGTCTCCCGGTGTCGCGGTCACGGCCGGGTCACCGGCTCAGCAGGACGGCGCCGAGGGCGAGCGCTCCCGGGAGCGCCTGGGCGACCAGGATGCGGCGGTTGGCGGTGGCACCGCCGTACAGGCCGGCGATGACCACGCAGGCGAGAAAGAACACCTGGACCCGGAACCCGGTCGGGTCGTCGGCGACGAGGCCCCAGACGAGTCCGGCGGCGAGGAAGCCGTTGTAGAGGCCCTGGTTCGCGGCGAGCGGCGCCGTGGCGCGGGCCATGTCGGCGTCGAAGCCGGAGAGTCCGCGCCCCGGCTTCTTCTCCCACAGGAACATCTCCAGAACCAGGATGTACACGTGCAGCGCGGCCACCAGGGCCACCAGCACGTTCGCCGTCGTCTCCACCGTCGTCTCCTCCGCTTTCACCTGACCCGGATTTCCTGGACAGGTGTCCACCATACATGGACAGTCGTCCAGGAAGTCGCCTCGCTCGGTCAACAGTGCGTAACACGAACAGGCTTCTCGGACTGAACGCTTCCTTCCGCCTCGCGACTCTGGGATCTTGCGTCCACCCCACACATCACAGGGCCCGGCGGGCGCCACCCGCGCCACCGGGTCATCGGAGGACGCATTGTTTTCCCTCATATCCAGCCGGTTGAGAACGTCGGCCATGGCCGCCGCGGCGCTCGGTACGACCGTGGCGCTCGCCGCTCCCGCGGGATTCGCCCAGGCAGCACCGACCGACACGGAGCCCGTCGCGGCCCGTTCGGCGGGGGCGACGCAGAGCACCGGCACGACGGCACCGGCAGCGGCTCCGGCCGCCTGGGCCGCGGGCACCCGCGCGTACCTGGTGATCACCGCCCCCGACGGCACCTCGGCGGTCAGCGGAGCGGTCACGAGCAACGGCGGTTCGGTCTTCGCCGCGTACGACGCGATCGGCGTGATCGTGGCGCACTCGACGTCCGCGTCGTTCGCCTCGGCGATGCGCAGCGTCGGCGGAGTCCAGCAGGTCGGTGCGACCCGCACCTCCGACGTCCCCGCCGACGCCTACAACCCGGCCCTCCCGGCCAACCCGTCGCAGTCGGCGACGACCCTCACGGAGTCGAACCGCTGGGACATGACGCAGATCAAGGCCGAGCAGGCCTGGGCGGTCACCACCGGCTCGGCGACGGTCAAGGTCGGCGTCCTGGACACCGGCGTCGACGACCAGCACCAGGACATCGCGCCCAACTTCAACGCCGCCGACTCGGCCTCCTGCGCCTACGGCAAGGCGGACACGCGCACGGGCGCCTGGCGTGACGTCGGCACCCACGGCACGCACGTCGCGGGCACGATCGCGGCCGCCAAGAACGGCAAGGGCGTCATCGGCGTCGCGCCCGGCGTGAAGATCTCCTCCGTCCGCATCGCGGAGCCGACCAGCAGCCTGTTCTTCGCGGAGAACACGATCTGCGGCTTCATGTGGGCCGGTGACCACGGCTTCAAGGTCACCAACAACAGCTACTACACGGACCCGTGGCAGTTCAACTGCCCGGACAACCTGGACCAGGCCGCCATCATCGAGGGTGTCCGCCGGGCTCAGGTGTACGCCGAGGGCAAGGGCTCGCTCCAGGTGGCCGCCGCCGGCAACTCCAACTACGACCTGGCGAACAAGACGACCGACTCCGAGAGCCCCAACGACTCGACCCCGGTCACCCGCACCATCACCAACGCCTGCCTCGACATCCCGACGGAGCTTCCGGGCGTCGTGACGGTCGCCTCGCAGGCCAGCGGCGGCGCCAAGGCCTCGTACTCGAACTTCGGCAACGGCGTGATCGACATCGCCGCGCCGGGCGGCGACGGCTCCACCCAGGTGTACTCGACGCTGCCGGGCGGCAAGTACGGCAACATGAGCGGCACCTCGATGGCCTCCCCGCACGTGGCGGGCGTCGCGGCGCTGATCGCGAGCACCAACCCGACCTTCACCCCGGCGCAGATCCGGGACCAGCTGGGCGTCCAGGCCACGGACCGCGCGTGCCCCTCGGACACCCGCTGCAAGGGCACCACGACCAAGAACGGCTTCTTCGGTGAGGGCGCGGTCGACGCCCTGAAGGCCGTCGGGGGCAGCACCCCGCCGCCCGGCGCGTACTTCGAGAACCTCACCGATGTGACGATCGCCGACAACGCGACGGTCGAGAGTCCGATCACGGTCAGCGGCGTGACGGGCAACGCCCCGGCCACGCTCAAGGTGGGCGTGGACATCAAGCACACCTACATCGGTGACCTGAAGGTGGACCTGGTGGCCCCGGACGGCACCGTGTACACGGTCCACAACCGGACCGGCAGCGGTACGGACAACATCGTCCAGACCTTCACGGTCAACGCCTCGGCGGAGGTCGCGAACGGGGTCTGGAAGCTCCGGGTCAACGACAACGCCAGCCAGGACACGGGCAAGATCGACGCCTGGAACCTGACCTTCTGACGCGGAAGGCACCGCCCCTCCGCACGACCCTCTGACGGGGGCCGGAACCCACTGGGTTCCGGCCCCCGTTCGCGTGCCCGCGGGAAAAAGTCCGTACCGGGGGGTAGGCCTGCCCCCGAGCCTTGCTATACGTTCCGTCTAACAAGCTTGCTAGACGCTCAGTCTAATAAGTGTCCGAGCCGCCGATCACGCGATCCAAGGAGCCGCACCATGGCACACAGCACCGTTCGCCCGGAGAACGAGGGTCAGTTCGACAGCTCCACGGCCGAGCGGCTGCTCCGGTCGGCCGCGAAGCTGTCGTACGACCCCGCCGTCGAGGTCGACTGGGACACCCCCCTCGACAAGGACTTCCACGGCCAGAGCCCCGAGTGGAACTCCCTCTACGGGACGGCCTACTGGAACGAGATGACCGAGGAGCAGCGCAAGGAGCTGACCCGGCAGGAGACCGCGTCGGTCGCCAGCACCGGCATCTGGTTCGAGATGATCCTCCAGCAGATGGTGCTCCGCGACATCTACCGCATGGACCACACCGACCCCCGGTTCCAGTGGGCCCTCACCGAGATCGCCGACGAGTGCCGGCACTCGATCATGTTCGCCCGGGGCTCCCAGAAGCTCGGCGCCCCCGCGTACCGCCCCAAGCGCGCCGTCCTCGAACTCGGACGCTTCATGAAGACCGTCGGCTTCGGCGAGGCCGCGTACGCCGGAATCCTCGTCGCCGAGGAGGTCCTCGACGTGATGCAGCGCGACTGGATGCGCGACGAGCGGGTCGTCCCCTTCGTCCGCACCATCAGCAACATCCATGTCGTCGAGGAGTCCCGGCACATGAAGTTCGCCCGGGACGAGACGCGCCGCGCGCTCGCCCGCGCGAGCAGGGCCCGCCGGCACTTCCAGGCACTCGTCGTCGCCATCGCCGCGTACTACATCATCACCAGCCTGGTGAACCCGGAGGTCTACGTGCGGGCCGGACTCGACCCCGAGCGGGCCCGTCGCGAGGCGGCCGCCAACGAGCACTACAAGGCGCAGCTGCGCGCCAGTTGCTCCGGACTGATGGAGTTCCTGGCCGACGTCGGGATGCTGACCCGGCCCGCGCTCTTCTTCTACCAGCGCGCCCACCTCGTCTGACCCCTCCGAGCCGAGCAGAGCAGAGCCGACGACATGACCTACGCGATCACCCAGACCTGCTGCAACGACGCGACCTGCGTCGCCGTCTGCCCGGTCAACTGCATCCACCCCACGCCCGAGGAGCCGGACTTCGGCACCACGGAGATGCTGTACATCGATCCCCAGACCTGCATCGACTGCGGAGCCTGCGCCGACGCCTGCCCCGTCGACGCGATCTTCCCGGCGGACCGGCTCACCGGACGGCTCCGGGAGTACGAGGCCGTCAACGCCGGCTACTACGCGGACCGGACGCCCGAACCGGCACTCGCCTCGCCCAACTTCCACCCCTGGAGCGAGCCCTCGTTCCCCCGCTCCCTGCCGGCCGACTTCGCCCCGCTGCGGATCGCGGTCGTCGGCACCGGCCCCGCGGGCATGTACGCCGCGGAGGACCTCCTCCTGCACACCAGCGCCGAGGTCACCCTGATCGACCGGCTGCCCGTGGCCGGCGGACTCCTCCGGTACGGCGTCGCACCCGACCACCCGGCGACCAAGGGAGCCGCGGAGACCTTCGCCCGCTTCCACACCCACCCCCGGGTCCGGATGCGGCTGGGAGTGGACATCGGCAAGGAGGTCACCGTCGAGGAACTCGCCGCGCACCACGACGCGGTGGTCTACGCGGTGGGCGCGCCCTCCGACCGCCGGCTCGGCATCCCCGGCGAGGACCTGCCCGGCAGCGTCTCGGCGACCTCCGTCGTCTCCTGGTACAACGCGCACCCCGAGACCGGCGCGGACGCCGTCCCGCTCACCGCCGAGCGGGTCGTGGTCGTCGGCAACGGCAACGTGGCCCTCGACGTGGCCCGGATCCTCCTCACCGATCCCGACGCCCTCGCCGGCACGGACATCGCCGACCACGCCCTCGCCGCCCTGCGCGGCACGGCCGTGCGCGAGGTGGTGCTGCTCGGCCGCCGGGGCCCCGAGGAAGCGGCGTACACGAGCCCCGAGCTGCTCGCCCTGAAGCACCTCCCGGGCGTGGACCTGGTCGTCGACGACCGGGACCCGCGCACCGGGGCGGGCGTGGACGCGGCGGCGGACGGGTCGAAGGCCGCGCTGCTGCGGGGCGTCACGCGGGAGACGGTGGACTGGACGCGGGCCCCGGCACCCGGCCGGCGCCGGATCGTGCTCCGCTTCCACTCCGCCCCCGTCGAGGCCGTCGGCACCGACGCCGTCCGCGCGGTCCGGGTCACCGAGGACGGATCGCCGTCCGGTACGGAGATCCGGGCGGGGCTCCTCGTCCGGGCGATCGGCTACCGCGGGGTCCCGCTGGCCGGGCTGCCCTTCGACGAGGCGACCGGCACGGTGCCGCACGAGGCGGGGCGGGTGTCCGGGCTGCCCGGCGGCTATGTCGTCGGCTGGATCAAGCGCGGGCCGACCGGTGGCATCGGAGCCAACCGGGCCTGCGCGGAGGAGACCGTCGGGACGCTGCTCGCGGACGCGGTCGCCGGTGCGCTGCCGAAGCCGACGGGCACGGCCCAGGAGTTCCGCCGGCTGGCGCGGAGGCGCAGCCGCCATCTCGTCGACGCGCGCGGTCTCGCGGCCATCGACAGGACCGAGCGGGCGAAGGGGCGGGACGCGGGTCGCCCGCGGGTCAAGCTCGCCACGGTGCAGGAGCTCGTCGCGGCGGCGCGGAGCGGTCGCCCGCGCCTGAGAGTCCTGAAGGCCTGAAGAGGTGAGGGCCCGAGGAGGTGCGGGCGTGAAGGTCCGGACGGGAGACTCGCGGGCCTGAGGGATCCGGGGGTCCGGCCCGGGACGGCGGGCCGGCGATCCGTCGCGACGGGGGACGTCAGGCCACGAGGTCCAGGGCCTGGCGGACCACGATCGCGTTGAGCCGGACCGCGAACGGCACGACGTCCGTCAGCTCCAGGGCGACGGCCTGCGCCTTGGGCAGCTCGACGGTCACGTCGATGCAGAAGGCCAGGGCGTACATGTGCTCCCCGGTCTCCTCGTCCTGCAGGGCGAAGAACACGTCCCGGTAGAACCGGGTCCGCTCCCCCGACTCCTCGTAGAAGGAGAGACCGGGCTGTCCCTCCTGCGCGGCGAGGCCGGTGAAGGCCTGGACGAGCTCCCGCTCGACGGTGGCCCAGAACCCGGCCTCCGCGCACTCCGGCGGAAGCGCCTGCCGGACGGCCTCCTTGAGCGAGAGGACCATGACGAGCACGGGGGCGTACTCCTGGAGCCCCCAGCCCCGCACCATCTTCACCACGGTGCTGTCCGGGACGGCCGCCGCGGCCTCCCGTATCGCCTCGAAGTCGAAGTTGACGGTCGCCGGAGCGATCGCCTCCTGGAACACCCGGTCGATGGACCGGGCCTGCGCGAGATGATCCGGTCCCACCTCGACGACGGTCCTGAAACTGGCGGCCAAAGCTCCTCCTGCGTGATCTCGATGATCAGGAGGGGTCAGTATGCCGAGCACCCGCCCGCGGGAGCGGGCCGCGTCCGCCGTACGGACGCCGTACGGACGCCTTGGGGACGTAGTACGAGCGTCGTACGGAGGGGGCGGCGTCGCCTCAGGACCGCTTGCGGGGCTTCCCGCCGGTCCGGCCCCGGCCGGAGCCTCCGGCGCCGCCGGGCTTCCGGGCCGCCGGCTTGCCCGCCGTACGCGCACCGGCACCGGGCTTCCCTGACCGGCCGCCGGGCTTGGCGCCGGACTTCCGCTCCTTCTGGTCCTTCGGCTGCTTCTGGCCCTTCTGGGCCTCGGCGCGGCGGCCCCGGGTGCTGTTCACCGTGCGGCCGCGCACGATGCCGATGAACTCCTCCACCAGGTCGGGCGCCTCGTCCGCGGCCTGCCAGGACAGGGCGACCCGCGACTGCGGGACCTCGACGAGCGTCCGGTAGGTGAGGTCTTTGCGGTGGTGCAGCCGGGCGAGCGACTGCGGAACGGCGAGCACGCCGACGCCCGCCGCGACCAGCTCGATCGCGTCGGCGGTCGTCGCGGGGCGCTCGTTCGCCGGGAGGCCGGGCAGCCGCTCCCAGTCGAGGGTGTCGTCGAGCGGGTGCAGGACGAGCTCCTCGGCGAGGTCCTCGACCGTGACCTCCTCCGCCGCCGCGAGCAGGTGGTCCTTGGGGACGACGACGACCGTCGTCTCCGTGTAGAGCGGGATGGCGCTCAGATCGTCCCGGTCGACGGGGAGCCGGACCAGACCGGCGTCGGCCGCGCCCTCCCGGAGGGCACCGAAGGCTTCGGCGGGCGTCAGGGCGAGCAGGGTGAGGGGGACGTCGGGCAGGCGCTCGTTCCACACCCGCACCCACTTCGAGGGCGTCACTCCGGGCACGTAGGCGAGCCTGAAGGAGGAAGGGGAGGAGGAGGGGAATGAGGGGGAATCCGCGGGGGAAGCGTCCGAGCCTGTCACTCCGCCAGGTTACCGGTAGCTGCCGTGGTCGGAACTCGCCCGCACGCTCGATACCCTTGACACCATGACGTCGCACCAGAGCACCCAGACGATGAAGCCCGCCACCGCGGCGAAGAAGCTGGGTGTGTACCTCGAGGCCACCCCCGCAGAGTTCCAGGAGGGTGTCGTCTCGCGCACCGAGCTGAGCGAGCTCCAGGCCGATCCCCCGGCCTGGCTCCAGGAGCTCCGGAAGAACGGTCCGCACCCCCGCCCCGTGGTCGCGCAGCGGCTCGGCATCTCCATCGCCGGTCTCGCCCGCGGTGGCATCACCGACCCGCTCACCACGGAGCAGATCGAGGAGCTCCGGCAGGAGCTCCCCGAGTGGCTGAAGAAGGAGCGCGCCACCCAGGCGGAGGTCCGCAAGGAGACCGTCCGCATCAAGGAGCGCGACGCCGAGCGGGCCGCGCGCCGCGCGCAGGGCGCCTGATCGCCGCACCGCCGACAGGGCGCTCGACCGCCCCACCGCCGGACCGGTCCCGATGGTTCTCGCCTTCGGACCGGTCCGGTGCCGTTCTCCCGCCGGGTGGGGCGTGACCGGCCCTGACCGGTGTGGCGCACGTCCGGCCGCGGGAGTCATTCCCCCATGAGTGACACGAACACCGCGTCCGAGCCGCCGGTCGTCGTCGGCGTGGACGGGTCCGAGCACAGTCTCCGGGCCCTCGCCTGGGCCCTCAGCGCCGCCGAGCACCTGGAGACGCCCCTGGTCGTCGCCCATGTGCGCTCCGACGCCCTGCAGCTCGGCGCCGCCCGCATCGCCTCCCTCGGTCCGTCCCCCGAGCTGCCCGACGCGGTCATGGACGGGGTACGGAAGGCCGTCGAGGAGCGCGGGCACGACATGCCCGTCCGGTACGAGTCCCTCGACGGCTCCGTGACCGACGCCCTGCCGGCGGCCGCCCGGGGCGCGCGGCTCCTGGTGACCGGTTCCCGCGGGCACGGCGGCTTCGCGAGCCTCCTGCTCGGCTCGACCAGCCGTACGCTCGCGGCGACGGCGCCCTGCCCGCTCGTGGTCGTGCCGCACGAGGCACGGGCGGCCGCCCTGGAGGGCGGGGCGGGGGCGGGCCGGGTGCTGCTCGGTCTGCACCCGGAGGAGACGCCGGACGAGGTGGTGGCCTTCGCGTTCGAGGCGGCGCACCACCGGGGCGCGCCGTTGGAGGCCGTGACGGCCTTCCGGCCGCCGCCGCAGCCGGCCGGCCCGGTCGTGGCCCCCGCCCCGGCGCTCCAGGTGCCGCCGACGCTGCCCCTCGCGGACGATACGGAGGCGTTCGTGCGGGAGGCCGACCGGGAGCAGGAGGAGCGGCTGCGGCCCTTCGTCGCGCGCCGGCCGGAGGTCGAGCTGGTCCGGACGGTGGTGCCGGCGGACGCGGCGGGACTCCTGGTGGAGGGCTCGCGGGATGCCGGTCTGCTGGTGGTGGGCCGGCACCACCGGCATCGGTTCGGCTCGCTGCTGGTCGGCTCGGTCGCCCACGCGGTGCTGCACCACGCGCACTGTCCCGTCGCGGTGGTTCCGCCGGTGGCCCCGGGCTGACGGATCCGTCTCCGCTCCGTGTCCGCTGCGTCTCCGCCGGGTCCGCGACCGCGTTGTGGCGTGGGGAACGCTGCTGGTAGAAGGGGTGCCATGAGTACCGCCGACGGGGCCTCAGCGGCCCAGCGCAATGTCCAGCCGCCGCCCGCCCAGGCCTCGCTCGGCGCGGGGGTCGTGGTGACCGACGAGGCCGGACGGGTGCTGCTCGGGCTGCACCGCTCCGGGGTGTGGGAGCTGCCGGGCGGGAAGGTCGAGCCGGGCGAGTCCGTGGAGGACGCGGCGGTCCGCGAGCTGGCCGAGGAGACGGCGCTCGTCGCGGACGCCGCGGACGTGGAGGTCATCGGGCTGGTCCTGGACTCGATCACCTCCGCGCTGATGACGCGGATGACCGCGGCGACGGCGGTACGGGTCTTCCGGGGCGTGCCCGCGGTGGCGGAGCCGGACACGATCGAGCGCTGGGAGTGGACGGACCCGGACCGGCTGCCGGAGGCGTTGTTCCTGCCGTCCGCCCAGGTGCTGCGGATGTGGCGGCCGGAGCTGCCGCTGCCGGACGGACCGTTCCACCGCTACACGCTCGGCCGGCTGCCGGGCTGACCTCGGCGGCGCTCTCGGCCGGGCTTCCGGCTGACCTCAGCGGCCCGTTCGGCCCGGGAGGGTGCGGGCGAGCCGGAAGCCGACGTCGTCGATCCGCAGGGTGGGGTGGCTGCGGCGGCGGACCGAGGCGCGGCAGCTCCAGTGCTCGTCGAACCAGCCGCCGCCGCGCAGCACCCGGTAGCTGCCGTAGACCTCGGGGTCGTACCTGTCCCAGCACCACTCCCAGACGTTGCCCAGCATGTCGTGGAGGCCCCAGTCGTTGGGCCGCCGGCCGCCGACCTCGTGGAGGCGTTCGCCGGAGTTGCCGCGGTGCCAGGCGATCTCGTCGAGCGGGCCGTAGCGGGCCTCCGTGGTCCCGGCGCGGCAGGCGTGCTCCCATTCGGCCTCGGTGGGGAGGCGGTAGCCGTCGGCGGTCGGGTCCCAGTCGGCCGTCCCGGTGTCGCTGCCGTCCGCCGGGGCGCGGTAGGCGGGTCGGAGCCCCTCGCGCAGGGACAGCGCGTCGCAGAAGCGGATCGCGTCGTCCCAGGACACCCCTTCGACCGGCCGCAGGTCGCCGTGCGCGGTGCTCGGGGCGGTGCCCGTGACCTGCTCGTACAGTCCCCGGGTGACGGGGGCGGCACCCAGGGCGAAGGCGCCGACGTCGACCGCCCAGCTGCGCCGCGTGCGCCGGTCCGAGAGGGTGACCCGGCCCGCCGGTACCTCGATCATCGTGTGGTCCCCCTGTGTCCTCATGACGCCGATGGTCGCAGCAATCGGAACGGTCGCGTCGTGTCACCGAGCGGGCGGGGGCGAGCGTGACTAGCGTGGCTCACAGGAACACATCATCGAATCGGAAACGGGAGTCACCGTCATGGCCGTACGACCTGAGGGCACGCCTGTCTGGGCCGACGCGATGTTCAAGGACGTCGAGGTTGCCAAGACGTTCTACGGCGACGTGCTCGGCTGGACCTTCGGCGAGTCCTCCACGGAATATGGCAACTACACGCAGGCGTACCGGAACGGGAAGGCGGTCGCGGCGGTCGTCCCGCCGATGCCTGGGCAGGACGACGGTGAGGCGCAGTCGGCCTGGTGTCTGTACTTCGCCTCTCCCGACGCCGCCGCCACGGCGGAGAAGATCAAGGCCGCGGGCGGCACCGTCCTGATGGAGCCGATGCAGGTCGGCGACTTCGGGTCGATGTGCCTCGCGCAGGACCCGGCGGGCGCCGTGTTCGGGATCTGGCAGGCGGGGCGGCACGAGGGCTTCGAGCTGGAGGGTGAGAGCGGCTCCTACGTCTGGGCCGAGGTCTTCACCCGGGAGCCGGCGAAGGCCGACCCCTTCTACACGGCCGTCTTCGGCTACAACTCGAAGAAAATGCAGGACCAGAGCATGGACTACCGGGTCTTCGACCTCGGCGCCGACCCGGTGCTCGGCCGCATGGTGATGACGGCGGAGGACTTCCCGCCGGAGGTCCCCTCGTACATCCAGGTCTACTTCGCGGTCGACAACTGCGACAAGGCGGTCGAGGCGGCCGAACGCCTCAACGGGCGGAAGGTGTTCGGGCCCATGGACAGCCCGTTCGGCCGTTTCGCGGCGATCCTCGACCCTCAGGGTGCCGCGTTCGCCGTGATCGACGTCAGGACCACCGTCGGCGAGATGCCCGAGATGGTCTGACGGGTACGGGAGACAGCGGGCCGCCCCGGGACCGAGGTCCCGGGGCGGCCGTGTGCTGCTCAGGCGCTGTCGCGGACCGCGACGATGCCGTTGAACACACCGATGTACGCGGTGCCGTCGGGGCCGAGGGTGATCGGCGCCCAGTTGTTGTCGTAGGCGAGGCCGGTGCCGGTGAAGCGGCTGAAGACCCGGTCGCCGGTACGGAAGTCGACGGCCGTGAGGTACCAGGCGTCGATGCCCCAGGCGTGGGGGCGCTTCTCGTAGAAGTAGAGCAGTCCGTTGGCGGTGGAGAGCTTGGGCACGGTCGAGGGCGAGCGGACGTCGCTCTCCCAGACGGTGTCGCAGCCGCTGCCGTCGGCGCGGACGTCGATCCGGGTCGCGCCGCCGACGACGCTGCGGCCGAGCAGGAGCGTACTCGGGTTCTCGTAGCCGTAGTTGTTCTCGACGACCAGGCTGTTGCCCCAGCTGATCAGGGAGTTGTCGGTGGTGGACGCGCCCGGGCGGAAGACCGGCACCTTGCAGACGAGGCGCCGGTCGGCGGGGACGTCGGCGCCCCGGCGGTAGACGAGGACGTTCATCCGGTCGTCGGCGTTGTCGGTGATGGCGACGTACTCGTCGTGCAGGCCGAAGAGGTCGGGGGTGGTGCCCGAACCCTGGTTCACCGAACCGGGCTTGGTGCCGGTCCCCCGGTCGTACGTCTCGCGCCAGCGCACGCGCGGGACGCCGTCCGCGTCGGCGTCGAAGCTGTAGAGGGCGTGGTCGGTGACGAGGGAGACGCCGTCCTCGGCGACGGAGAAGGAGTTCTGGATCTCCTCGCCGTCGAGTCGGATGGCGCGCAGCGCGCCCGTCGCCGGGTCGACGGTCCCGACCCGGCCGAGGCGGGTGACCCACCAGATGCGGCCGTCCCAGTCCGGCATGACGGAGGTGACGGGGTCGCAGACGCCGCTGGGGAAGAGATGGGTCCAGGTGACGCAGTCGTGCGGGACGAGCGAGGTGAGGTCCCAGTCGTTCTCGACGACGAACTCCCAGGCACCGTCGCCCTTCTGGCGGTGCGCGATGCGCTGGATGTGCTGCCGGGAGTCGGCGAGGACGACGCGGTCCTGGTCGTCCAGGTAGAAGTAGGCGCCGCCGGAGGTGTCCTTGAAGATCTTCTCGAAGTCGAGGCGGGTGACGGCCTCGACGGTGGAGGAGCGCTGCGGCAGCTTGTACTCGGCGAGGGTGTCCAGGGTGCCGGGGTCGAGCAGCTTCAGCAGGAAGCCGCTGAAGGTGCCGCACACGGTGACGAGGCGGCCGCCGGAGTCGAAGGTGACGGTGGCGCATTCGCCGCCGACGGGGGCGATCTTCTCGCTGTCCACGCGCGGGGCGCGGCCGAGCGGGCCGGGGTAGGGGTGGGTGCCGCTGCCGGCGCCGTCGGCGTGCATGCCGCTGCGCCCGTTGGGGGCGAGGTACGGGTGCTGGGCGGTGCCCTTGCCCGGTACCGGCCGCGCGGTGGCGGGGGCGCCCTCGTAGTGCTCCACGAGGCGGTGGCCGAGGCCGAGGGGGATCTCCTGGGCCTGGGCGACGGGGGCGGACCCCACCAGCACGGCGGCGGCGAGCGCGATCAGGGTGAGCGCGCGGGCTCGTCTTCGGGGCGGGTGCGTGGCCAATGCGGCTCCTCGGGTTGCTGACAAACTGTCGCGCCGGCGGCCGACGCTAGGCCCGAGTGCATGAGATGTACATGCAACTGCCCCGTGTTTCACAGGCAGTTCATGATCGGCGCATGGTCACGGATTGAGGCTGGAGACCACGTTGGCGGTGGCCGCGACCCCGTTGTGGATGGTCGGCGCCATGCTGGTGCCGGCGAGGAAGAAGCCCAGCAGGGCGCAGACGAGCGCATGGGTGACCTTGAGTCCGCCGTTGCGCAGGAAGATCACGGCCAGTACCAGCAGCAGCACCACGACAGAAATGGAAACGGCCATCGCGTTCACGTCCCTCCGTCACCGCACCGGAATTGCGGCGTTCGGCGGACAGTGTGACGGAATGGGCGGTCCGTCCGGGCGAATGGCGGGGCGGCCATACGGGTGAGATTCGGCCGGTGTCAGCGGTCCAGGGTCTCGGCGATGCCCGGCCGCCGGACGGCGTCGAGCTCCGGATCGGCGAGCAGCGCCTCGATCAGGGCGGTGGCTCCGAAGACCTCGGTCGCGCTCAGGTCCACGTCACTGAGGACGAGCCAACTCCCGTCGGCCGCCCACCAGGTGGCGGGGAACCGGAACTCGGGCGTGGTGTCGTGGTGGGCGAGCGCGTCACCGAGCCGACCCCGCCGGGCGGCCAGTTCCTCACCCGGACGGTTCATCACCGGAGCCTGGGCGGCGCCGCACGGCGTGTCGTACCCGGAGGGACCGCTTCTCGCCAGGTGCCCGACGAGCCGGGCGAGTGTGGCGCGGTCCAGCTCCGCCGGGTCGGGCCCGTCCAGGTCGTCCGCGCCCGTCACGCCGTCGAGGACCAGGTACGACAGGGTGCCCGGCCAGTCGGCGAGCCGTCGGCCCTCCCGGGCGAGGACCTGGTCCCAGCGGAGCCGTACCTCCCCGTCGTACACGGGGTGGAGGATCCAGCAGGCGTCCTGGTACCCCGACCGCGGCGGCTCGTAGCCGCAGAGGGCGGCGGTGAGGGCGGCGCGCAGGCCGTCGAGGGGATCGTCCTCGGCGGCCGGCGTCCACGGGGACTCCCCGGTCACGGGTGCTTCGGTCACGGGGACTCCTCGGTCACGGGTGCTTCGGTCACGGGGACTCCTCGCTCACGGGTGCTTCGGTCACGGGGACTCCTCGCTCACGGGTGCTTCGGTCACGGGCGGTTCGGTCACGGGCCTTCCCCGGCGGGCAGGCAGTCGTTCCACTCCACCGTACGGTCGCACCAGCGGTGCAGCAGGACCCGGTCGTGGCCGACGGCGAGGAGGCCCGCGCCGGTCTCCTCGCGGTAGGCCTCCACGGCGGCGACCAGGGCGGCCGTGGTGGAGGCGTCGAGCATCGCGGTCATCTCGTCGCAGACCAGCCAGCGGGGGCGCAGCGCCAGAGCCCTTCCCAGGCACGCGCGTTGCAGCTGACCGTCGCTGACCTCGTGCGCGCGGCGGCCGAGCAGGTCGGGGGTGAGGCCGACGGCCGGGGCGAGTTCGGCGAGGCGGGCCGCCGCCTCGGCTCGCCGGCCGGTGGCCCGAAGGGGTTCGACGAGGAGGTCGGCGAGGGTGAGGCGGGGGTCGGCGGCGGTCCGGGGCTGCTGGAACACGACGCCCACCGCGGTGCGGAGTTCCCGCGCCGCGCGGTGGCGCCAGGCCGTGACCTCGGTGCCGTCGAGGACGAGGCGGCCCGCGTCCGGGCGGTGGAGGAGCGCCGCGACCCGGGCGAGGGTGGACTTGCCGCAGCCGCTGGGGCCGAGGAGTCCGACGGACTCGCCGGGAGCGATGGTGAGCGAGGCTCCCCGGAAGACGGGGGCGCGGCGGTCGTATCCGGCGGTGACGGTGTCGAGTTCAAGCACGGGGGTGCTCCGGGTGGTGGCAGGCCAGGTTGGCCGTGAACTCCGGTCGGACGGAGCAGAGTTCGGTGGCCAGCGGACAGCGCGGGGCGAAGGCGCAGCCCTCCGGGAGGGCCGAGAGCTCCGGCGGCATGCCGGGGATCGGGGTGAACGCCCGGTCGGGCAGCGCGTCGAGCAGACCCCGGGCGTAGGGATGGCGGGGGCCGGCCGGGCCGAAGAAGCGGTGGGCGGGGGCGATCTCGACGATGCGGCCCGCGTACATGACGGCGACGCGGTCGGCGATGCGCGCGGCGGCGGCCAGGTCGTGGGTGATGAGAAGCAGGGCGCGGCCGTCGTCGGCGTGGCGGCGCAGTTCGTCGACGGTCCGGTCGACGAGGTCGCGGTCGAGGCCGGTGGTCGGCTCGTCGGCGAGCAGCAGCCGCGCGTCGCCGATGAGGGCGAGCGCCGTGGCGGCGCGCTGGGCGAGTCCGCCGGACAGCTCGTGCGGGTACCGGTCGAGGTGTCCGGCCGGGAACGCGGCCCGCTCCGCGGCGTCCTCGGCGGCCTTCCGGCGGGCCCGGCGGGTGGTGCCGGTGAGCGCGCGGACGGTCTCCTCCAGTTGGGACCGTACGGTGCGGACGGGGGTGAGGTGGGCGGCCGGGCTCTGCGGGACGAGTCCGACGCGGCGGCCCCGCACCGTGCGGGCGAGGGTCTTCTCGCCGGCCGTGAGCAGGTCGGTCGCGGCGGCGCCCTCGGGGCCCGCGAGCAGGGCCGTGCCGGACGTCCCGGCGTTGCCGGGGAGCAGTCCGAGGAGGGCGGAGGCCAGCACGGACTTGCCGCAGCCGCTCTCGCCGACGAGGGCGAGGCACTCCCCCGCGCCGAGGTCGAAGCCGGCGTCGCTGACGGCCTCGACGGTCCGCCCGCCGCGCAGCCGGAACCGGACGCTCAGGTCGCGGACGCTGAGGACCGCGTCCTCGGCCCGCCCGGCGGAGACGGCGTCGAGGGCGCGGAGCACGTTCTCTGCGGTCACAGCATGAGCTCCGATCGGCGGCGCGGGTTGAGGCGGTCGCGCCAGACGCCGGCGAGTCCGGCGAGGGCGAGGGTCGGGACGATGAGCAGCAGCCCGGGGAAGAGGGTGGGCCAGCCGTGTCCGGCGAGGAGCGAGGAGCGGGCGTTCTGGACGAGGTTGCCGAGGCTCGCCTGGTGGCTCGGGAGCCCGAGGCCGAGGAAGGACAGCGCGGACTCGTGCCACATGGCGTGCGGGATCATCAGGACGGCCGCGAGCCCCGCCTGCGGCAGGACGGCGGGCAGCAGGTGGCGGACGGCGACGCGCCACCGTGTGGCGCCGCCGGAGATCGCGGCCTCGACGTAGGGCCGGGTGCGCAGCGAGAGGACCTCGGAGCGCACGATCCGGGCGGTGGAGAGCCAGTGGGTGACGGCCACGGAGGCGATCACCGGCCAGACGCCGGGCCGGAAGAGGGCGACCACGAAGATGCCGAGCAGCAGGTGCGGCACGGAGGAGAAGGCGTCGACGAGCCGCATGAGGGTGCGGTCGGTCCAGCCGCCGAGCGCCCCGGCGGCCGCGCCGACGGCGGTGCCGACGACGGTGGCCACGAGCGCGGCGACGAGGCCGACGAGCAGGGAGATCCGCAGGCCGTAGACGCAGCGCAGGAGCAGGTCGCGGCCGAGGTCGTCGGTGCCGAAGGGGTGTTCCCAGGACGGCGGGAGGAGCTTCCGCGAGAGGTCGACGGCCTGCTCGTCGAGCTGGACGAGCGGCGGCACGGCCAGGACCGCGAGGAGGACGACGCCGACGACGAGGGCGGAGCTCCAGAGCCGCAGGCGGTGGGTGCGCGGGTCAGCCATCGAAGCCCACCCTCGGGTCGGCGAGTCCGTAGAGGAGGTCGGAGAGCAGGTTGCCGAGGAGGACGGCGGCCGTGGCGAGGACCGTGAGCGCGGCGAGCAACGGGAAGTCCACCGAGGTGGCGGCCGTGACGGTGGCGGCGGCGATGCCGGGCCAGCTGAACACGGTCTCCACGAGCAGGGCTCCGGTGATCAGTTCGGGCACGCGGGAGCCGATGAGGGTGAGCATGGGGAGCATTCCGGAGCGGAGGGCGTGGCCGGTGAGGACGGTGGATTCGCGCAGGCCGCGGGCGCGGGCGCCGCGTACGGGGTCCTCGTCCAGGGCGTCGCCGACGCCCTGGCGGACGTACAGGAAGAACCAGGGCAGCTGCGAGACGCCGAGGACGAGTGCGGGCAGGACGAGGTGGCGGGCAACCTGGTCGGCGGTGACGGTGTCGCTCGCGGTGTCGGTGAGTCCGCCGGCGGGCAGCGCGCCGAGCTTCAGGGCGAAGAACCAGATGGCGAGGAGGCCGAGCCAGAACGCCGGGGCGGCTTCGAGGGTGTACGCGACCGAGCTGACGGCCCGGTCGACCAGGCCGCCGCGGCGGCGCCCGGCGAGGACCCCGAGGAGGGTGCCGAGGGCGATGGCCACGAGGAACGCGGTGACGGCGAGGAGCACGGACCAGCCGAGGCGTTCGCCGATGACCTCGGCCACGGGGCGGCGCATGACGGCGGAGTCGCCGAGGTCGCCGGTGAGGGCGGAGGTCAGCCACTCCCACCAGCGGGTGACGAGGGGCCGGTCGACGCCGAGGTTGGCGCGGAGCTGGTCGAGGTTCTCCTGCGAGGCGGTGAGCCCGGCGGTGCCGGCGTAGGCCTTGACGGGGTCGAACGGGGAGGCCTCCGCGACGGCGAACACCGCGAAGGTGACGGCGAGGAGGACGGGGACGGCGGCCAGGGCGCGCCGTCCCGTCATCCGGGCCATGGGCCCCCAGGGGAGGCGGCGGCTCACTTCTTCGTGTCCCCGGGGTTCTTCGGCTTCCAGGTCTCGACGTTCCACCAGGGGCCGGAGGCGAGACCGTGGTCGTGCGGCTCGGTCTGGGTGCTCGGTCCGGTCCAGTCGTCGTCGACGACGTAGAGGTGGTCGATGTGGGTGAGGAACGTGTAGCCGGGGTTCTTCACCAGTTCGCGCTGGACGGTGTCGTACGCGGCGCGGCGCTTGGCGAGGTCGTTCGTGCGGCGGCCCTCGTCGAGGGCGCGGTCGACGGTCTTGTTGTCGTACCAGGCCATGTTGTTGAAGCCGTCGCCGGCGAGGCCCGACTGCAGGAGAAGGTACTGGTCGAAGTCGGGGTCGCCGGGCGCGCCGCCGCCCGCGAGGACGGCGTCGGTCTTCATCCGGGGCTCGATGACCTCCCAGGTGCCGGCCTGGGCCTTGATGTCGATGCCGGCCTTCTTGGCGTCGGAGACGTACGCGAGGGCGTGGTCCTGGCGGAGCTTGTCGCCGGAGAGGTACCAGAGCGGGAAGGAGGCGCGGACGCCGTTCTTGGCGCGGACCCCGTCGGGGCCGGGCTTCCAGCCCGCCTGGTCCAGGATCTTCTGCGCGCCGGCGAGGTCGTGGCGGCGCTCGGTGCCCTCGGCGAACCAGGGGCTGTCGGTGGGGACGGGCCCGTAGGCGGGCTTTCCGGCCCCTTCGAGGATCTTGTCGACCATGGCCCGGCGGTCGACGGCGAGGTCGAGGGCGCGGCGGACGTCGGTGTCGCCGGCGACCTCGTTGTGGGTGGGCAGGGTGACCGTGCGGTAGTCGTAGGTCTTCGCCTGCCAGGTCTTCTTCGCCTTGTCGCCCTTGAACCCGGCGGCGAGGTTCGGCGGCAGGACGGCGCCGTCGAGGTCGCCGGCGCGGAGCCGGGTGGCGCGGACGTCGTCGTCCTTGATGATCGCCATGGTGAACTTCTTCACCGCGGGCGCGCCGTTCCAGTAGGTCGGGTTGGCCTTGAAGCTGAGCTTCTCGCCCTTGGACCAGCCGGTGAGGACGTAGGGGCCGGTGCCTATGGGCCGGGTGGTGAAGGCGCCGGTGTTGACGTCCTGCTTCGCCGCGACGTGTTCGGGGGCGATGGCGTGGACGGTGCGCTCGGCGAAGGGCGCGTAGGGGTACTTCAGGTGGAAGACGACGGTGTCGTCGCCGACCGCCTCGACGCTCTTGAGGGCGTCGAGCTCGGTGCGCGAGGCGTTGTTCGTCTTCGGGTCGAGGATCGTCCGGTAGGTGAAGACGACGTCCTCGGCCGTGAACGGGGCGCCGTCGCTGAAGGTGACCCCGTCGCGCAGCTTGTACGTGTAGGTGAGCCCGCCGTCGGCGACGGCCGGCAGCGCGGTGGCGAGCGCCGGCTTCAGCTTCATGTCGGCGTCGAAGGCGAGGAGCCCGTCGAAGATCTTGGAGTTGCCGTCCTTGCCGTAGCCGAGGAGGGGGCTGAGGGTCTCGGGCTCGTAGGCGATGCCGACGACCGCGGAATCCTTGGGTCCGCCGGAGGCCCCGGCGGAGCCGGGGTTCGTGCAGGCCGCCGCGGTGAGGGCGGTGGCCCCCGCGAGCGTCGCGGCGGCCGTGCCGCGGAGGAATCGGGCGGTCATCGTGTCCACACCCCTTTTGGAGATCAACTGTTATTGCGAACAGCATGCAATTAAACAGTAGGTAAAGGGGTGTGGACGCGGCGGCCCCTTACCGGGGGCGCCGGGGCCTGCCGGGAGGGTGTCGGGACGACGGCTCCGGGCCGCCTGGGACGGCGCCGGCGCGGCCGTCAGGACGGGGGCGCCAGTCCGACCAGGGCGGCGATCGCGTCCTGGTGCCGGCCCGTGGAACCGAACGCGATCTGGTCCGACTTGGCCCGCTTGAGCGCGAGGTGCGCCGGGTGCTCCCAGGTCATCCCGATGCCGCCGTGCAGCTGGACGCACTCCTCGGCCGCCCGGACGGCGGTCCTGGAGCAGTACGCCTGCGCCACGGCCACGAGCAGCGGGGCGTCCGCGCTTCCGGTGGCGAGGGCGTCGGCGGCGGCGCGGGCCGCCGCCCGCGCCCCGACCAGGTCCAGCCAGAGTTGGGCCATCCGGTGCTTGAGGGCCTGGAAGGAGCCGACCGGACGGTTGAACTGGTGGCGCTCGCGGGTGTACCGAACGGTCTCCTCCAAGCACCACTCGGCGAGGCCGAGCTGCTCCGACGCGAGGAGCCCGGCCCCGGCGAGCAGCCCGCGCCGGACCGCCGCACGGGCCTCGTCGGGTCCGGCGAGCCGGGCGCCGCTCCCGGCGGCGGTGGTGACCGTGGCGAGCGGACGCGTCAGGTCGAGCGGGGTCTGCGGCACGACGGTCGCCTCGTCGGCGGGCACGGCGTACAGGCCGTCGGCCCGCGGGACGAGGAACACGTCGGCGGCGACGGCGTCGGCCACCGCCGTGACCGTCCCGCCGGTCGGGAGCCCGGCGTCGGGCGCCGTCGACAGCGGTACGGCGAGGGCCGCGACCGTACGGCCGCCGGCCAGCTCCGCGAGGAGCCCGGCCGCCGCGTCGCTCTCCCCCGCGACGGCGAGCAGCGTCTCGGTGGCCACCACCGCGCTCGTGAGGTACGGCAGCGGGGTCACCGCGCGGCCCAGCTCCTCCAGGACGACGGCGGCCTCGCGGTGGCTCGCGCCCTGGCCGCCGAGCTTCTCCGGGACGAGGAGTCCGGCGACCCCGATGTCGCCCGCGAGGGACTTCCACAGGCCGGGGACGTAGGGGCTCTCCGTCTCGATCCGCCCGAGCAGGGTCTGGTGGCCGGCCCGGTCGGCGAGCAGGGCGCGGACGGCGGCCCGCAGGTCGTCCTCGGTCTCGGAGTAGAGGAGGTCGAGGGGCTGTTCCGTCAGCTCCGTCGGTTCGGGTGATTCCGTCAGTTCCGGCGATTCCGTCATCGGGCGAGGTCCTTCCAGGCGACGTCCTTGTCGTTGCGGGGCTCGGGCGGCAGGCCCAGGACCCGCTCGGCGACGATGTTGAGCAGCACCTCGCTGGTGCCGCCCTCGATCGAGTTGCCCTTGGACCGCAGATAGCGGTAGCCGGCGTCGCGGCCGGTGAAGTCCACGAGGTCGGGGCGGCGCATCTCCCACTCCCCGTACAACAGACCTTCGTCGCCGAGCAGTTCGACCTCGAGGCCGCTGATGGACTGGTTGAGGCGGGCGAACGCCAGCTTCATGGCGCTGCCCTCGGGCCCGGGGCGGCCCGCGACGAGCTGCTGGCGGAGCCGCTCCCCGGCGAGCCGGGCGACCTCGGCGTCGACCCAGTGGTCGAGGAGGCGCCGGTGCAGTTCGTGGGTGCGCAGCTCGGGGCGCTCGCGCCAGGTCGCGGCGACCTTCCCGATCATGCCGCCCTCACGGGGGATGCGGGCTCCGCCGATGGAGACCCGCTCGTTCATGAGGGTGGTCTGGGCGACCCGCCAGCCGTCGCCGACCTCGCCGAGGCGGTGGGCGTCGGGGATGCGGACGCCGGTGAGGAAGACCTCGTTGAACTCGGCCTCGCCGGTGATCTGGCGCAGGGGCCGGACCTCGACGCCGGGGTCGGTCATGTCGCAGACGAAGTAGGTGATGCCCCGGTGCTTGGGGGCGTCCGGGTCGGTGCGGGCGATGAGGATGGCCCAGCGGGCCGTGTGGGCGCTGGAGGTCCACACCTTCTGGCCGTCCACCACCCAGTCCTCGCCGTCGCGGACCGCCCGGGTGGCGAGCGCGGCGAGGTCGGAACCGGCCCCGGGCTCGCTGAACAGCTGGCACCAGACCTCCTCGCCGACCCACAGCGGGCGGAGGAAGCGCTCCTTGACCTCGTCGGTGCCGTGCGCGAGGACGGTGGGAGCGGCCATGCCGAGGCCGATGCCGATCTTGCGCGGGTCGTTGTCGGGGGCTCCGGCGGCGGCGAGTTCGGTGTCGACGACGGCCTGGAGCGCGCGGGGCGCGTCGAGCCCGCCGAGTCCGGCGGGGTAGTGCACCCAGGCGAGGCCGGCGTCGAAACGGGCGCGCAGGAAGTCGGTGCGGTCGGTGGTGGCGGGCGGGTGCTCGTCCAGCAGCTTCCGGGTGCGTACGAGGAGTTCGTCGGCGTCGGTCATGCGCGGGCTCCTTCCGGGAGGACGACCAGGCGGCCGGTGGTGGTGCCGTCGGCGACGCGCTGGACGGCGTCCGCCGCGCCCGCGAAGGGGACGCGTTCGCCGACGAGGGGCTTGATGAGGCCCTTGGCCGCGTAGGCGGTGAGGGTCTCGTGGCAGCGGCCGATCGAGGCCGGGTCCTTCGCCGCGTAGAGCCCCCAGTGGAGGCCGAGGACGGAGTAGTTCTTCACCAGGGCGTGATTGAGGGCGGGTGCCGGGACCGTGCCGCTGGCGAAGCCGACGATCACGATCCGGCCCTCGAAGGCGACGCACTTCGCGGACTGCTGGTAGGCGTCGCCGCCGACCGGGTCGTAGACGACGTCGGCGCCGCGGCCGCCGGTCGCGGCCTTGACGGCGGCGACGACGTCCTCGGAGCGCCGGTCGATCACCACGTCGCAGCCCAGCGCGCGGGCGACGGCGGCCTTCTCCGGTCCGCCGACGACCCCGATGACGGTGGCGCCCGCGGCCTTGCCGAGCTGGACGGCGGCGCTGCCGACACCGCCCGCCGCCGCGTGGACCAGGAGGGTCTCGCCCTCCTGGAGGGCGGCACGGCGGTGCAGGCCGAACCAGCCGGTCTGGTAGCCGATGTGGAGCGCGGCGGCCTCGGCGTCGTCGAGCGACTCGGGCGCGGGGAGCAGCCCGGCGGCGTCGGCGAGGACGTGGTCGGCGAAGCCGCCGTGCGGGAGGGCGGCGGTGGTGATGACCCTGCGGCCGTCCTCGGTCTCGGCGCAGACCTCCACGCCGGGGGTGAAGGGCAGCGGGGGCCGGATCTGGTAGTGACCGCGGCAGAGCAGCGCGTCGGGGAAGTTGACGTTCGCGGCGCGGACCTTGAGGAGGACCTGGCCGTCGCCGGGTGTGGGCGGTGCCACCTCCTCGCGGCGCATCACCGCGCGCGGTTCCCCGTTCTCGTACACACGCCATGCCTGCATCCGAAAGCCTCCTCCGTACCGGGCGGTCGGTCGCATACTAAGCGGTCGCTTGATGCGAGGGGAACCGCTCAGTCGGACTTCTTCGGACGGGCGCGGACGTGCATGCGCTCCCCCTGCGGCCCGTACAGGCTCAGGAACTCCACCGGGCCTTCGGGCGTCGGACCGAACCAGTGCGGGACGCGGGTGTCGAACTCGGCCGCCTCGCCGGGGCCGAGCACGACGTCGTGCTCCCCGAGGACGAGCCGGAGCCTCCCGGAGAGCACGTACAGCCATTCGTAGCCCTCATGGACGCGTGGCTCCGGCTCCTCCTGCTGCGGCTTCTCCTGGATGACCTTGTAGGCCTGGAGTCCACCGGGCTGCCGCGTCAGCGGGAACATCGTGCGGCCGTGCCGGACGATGGGCTTCGCCCGGATCCGGGGGTCGCCCGTCGCCGGGGCGCCGACGAGTTCGTCGAGCGCGACCTGGTGGGCGCGGGCGAGCGGCAGGAGCAGTTCGAGGCTGGGCCTGCGCTGCCCGGACTCCAGCCGGGAGAGCGTGCTCACGGAGATCCCGGTGTCCGCGGAGAGCTCGGCAAGGGTCACCCCGCGGTCGCGGCGGAGCCTGCGGAGCCGGGGTCCGACCTCGTTGAGCACGGCGTCGATGCGATCGTCTTCGGTCATACGTCCAGTTTTGCAGAAACGGCAAGCTCACTTGCTCATCCGGTGGGCCCGGGTGACGCTCGGACCATGAACGCACACCTGGAGAACAACACCTACGAGGCCGTCGTGATCGGCGGCGGCGCGGCGGGACTCAGCGCCGCGCTGCTGCTGGGCCGGTCGCGGCGCCGGACCCTGGTCGTCGACGCCGGCCGGCCGCGGAACGCGCCCACCGCGCACATGCAGGGCGTCCTCTCCCGGGACGGCATGAGCCCGGCCGACTACCTGGCGGCCGGGCGGGCCGAGATCGCCGGGTACGGGGTCGAACTGCGGACCGGCGAGGTGACGGTCGCGGCGGCGGACGGGGACGGCGGGTTCGTCCTCACCCTGGCGGACGGGGAGACGGTCGGCGCCCGGCGGCTCGTCGTCACCACCGGCCTCGTCGACGAGCTGCCCGTGATCGACGGACTGACCGAACGGTGGGGACGGGACGTGCTGCACTGCCCGTACTGCCACGGCTGGGAGGTCCGCGACGAGGCCTTCGGGGTGATCGCGCATCCGACGATGCCCGCGCACCAGGCGCTGATGGTGGCGCACTGGTCGAAGGACGTGACGCTGTTCCTGCACACCTCGGCCGAGCCGTCGGAGCACGAGGCGGCGCTCCTGGACACGGCGGGCGTCCGGGTCGAGCGGGGCGAGGTGGTGGGCGTCGCGGTCGAGGACGACCGGCTGACCGGGGTGCGGCTGGCCGACGGGCGGACCGTGGCCCGCTCGGTGGTCTTCGCGGCGGCCACCCGCCTGGCCGCCCGCGACGGAGTGCTGCGGCAGCTGGGCGCGGAGCTGCGCGAGACCCCGTTCGGGGAGTTCGTGGTCGTCGACGAGGTGGGGCGGACGAGCGTGCCGGGCGTGTGGGCGGCCGGGAACGTGACGGGTCCGCAGGAACAGGTGGTCAACGCGGTGAGCCGGGGCTACCGGGCCGCGGCCGCGCTCAACAGCGAGCTGGTCTTCGGCGACCTGGAGGAGAGGGCGGCCGGTCGGCCGGTCGGATGAACCGCGGCGGTTGAGGCTGCGCCGCGGGGGCAGAGGGACGAGGATCGGTCACGGTGGCCGGAAACGGCGGACGAACGCTCCTCTGCACCCACCCGTCCGCCTCCGCCGGCCACGGCGCACGGCACCCGGCACCCGGCACCCGGCACCGCGCACCGGGCACCCGGCAAGCACGGCACGCACACGGACGACGGCTCACGGAAGGACGGGACACCTCCCATGCTCGGTACGCAGTTCACCAAGGGCTCTCCCTGCTGGATCGACCTCGGCAGCCCGGACACGGAGGCGGCGGCCGCCTTCTACACCGCCGTCTTCGGCTGGGAGTTCCGCTCGGCGGGCCCCGAGGCCGGCGGGTACGGCTTCTTCCAGCAGGACGGCAGGACGGTCGCCGCGCTCGGACCGCTCACCGAGGAGGGCGCGAACAGCGCCTGGACCGTGTACTTCCACACCCCGGACGCGGACGCCACGGCGAAGGACACCGAGTCGGCGGGCGGAGCCGTACGCCTCGCGCCGATCGACATCATGGACGCGGGCCGGGCGGCCGCCCTCACCGACCCGGGCGGCGCGCGGTTCGCGATCTGGCAGCCCGGCACGACCAAGGGCCTCGACCGCACGTCCTCGACGAACACCCTCGTCTGGGTGGAGCTGCACACGCCGGACCCGGAGGGCACCCTGGCCTTCTACCGGACGCTGTTCGGCTGGCGGACGGCGGAGATGGACGCGCCCGGCATGAAGTACCAGGTCGTGTCCACCGCCGACGGGGACCAGCAGGACGCCTCCTTCGGCGGCGCGGCCGAACTCCAGGACACGAACGAGGGCCCCCGCTGGATCGTGTACTTCGACGTGGAGGACGCGGACGCGATCGTCACGGCGGCCCAGGGCAACGGGGGTTCGGTCCTGATGCCCGCGGCCGACATCCCCGACGTGGGCCGCATCGCCTGGCTCGCCGACCCCTCCGGCGCGGCCTTCGCGATCCTGAAGCCGGCCCCGATGGGCTGACCCGGCGGCACCGCTCCCCCACCCTCGAAAGTCGATTGCCCGGTCCGTGCCCGGTGGGTAGCGTCGCCGTTCGTGATGCCGACGCTGCGCACCGAGCGCCTTCTGCTGGAGCCCTACGTCCCCGCGGACGAAGAGGCGTTCATCGCCCTCTTCCAGGATCCGCGGGTGTCGGTGTGGATGGGGGACGGCACGGCGTCCGAGGAGGACGACCGGGCCCTGTTCGGGCGGATCTTCAGCAAGGTCTACGCGCGGGAGCTGTTCGCCGTCTGGGCGGTGCGCCGGGAGGGGGTGCTCGTCGGGCATGCCGAGATCAAGCCGTCCGAGGACGTCGGCGGGCACGAGATCGTGTACGCGCTGGCGCCGGCGGCCTGGGGTTCGGGGCTCGGTACGGAGGTGGCCGAGGCCCTCGTGGGCCACGGCTTCGGCACGCTCGGGCTGGCCGAGGTGCACGCCACCGTGGCCGCAGCCAACACCGCTTCGCTGAGGCTGCTCGGCAGGATCGGGTTCGCGCACGTCCGGGACCTCACGGAGGATGACGGCAGCACCACCCGCGTGCTGACGCGCCGTCCCTGAGGCCGGGGTGACGTCCCCCGGTCCGTCAGCGACCGAAGAGTTCGAAGGCCACCGCCGGCCGGCCGCCGAAGCGGTCGGACGCCCGGCTCGTCGCCGCGGTGAGGAAGGTCCGGACGTACTGCTCCGGGTCCTCGTCCGTCAGGCCCTCGATGTAGGCGCGGTGGCAGAGCAGTGAGCTGATCGCGCGGTCCAGGCCCGGGGCCGCGTCCACCGCGTGGGTCGGGGTGCTGGACGCGGCGACCGCCACCCAGCGCACCCCGTTCCAGGGCTCCAGTCCCTGGTCGACGAGCTCGGGGAAGATCCAGCGGTTGCCCGCGTCCCCCGCCGCGTCGAGCGTCGCCCGGCCCACGGCCACGTGGTCGGGGGTGTTCCAGGGGGCGCCGGGGCCCCCGCCCCAGGTGTCGCGGTGGTTGAGGGTGATGACGAGCTCCGGCCGGTGCCTGCGGATCGCCGCCGCGATGTCGCGGCGCAGACCGAGCCCGTACTCGATCACGCCGTCGCGGTGGTCGAGGAACTCCACCGTGTCCACTCCGACGACCGCGGCGCTCTCCCGCTGCTCCCGCTCGCGCAGCGGACCGCAGGCGTCCGGGGCGATCGTGTCGATCCCGGCCTCGCCGCGGGTCGCGAGGACGTAGGCCACCTCCTTCCCCGCGTCCGTCCAGGCGGCGACGGCCGCCGCGCAGCCGTACTCCAGGTCGTCGGGGTGGGCGACGACGGCGAGGGCGCGCTGCCAGTCGCCGGGCATCTCCGTGAGGTCGTTGACATCGGTTCCGGTCATGATCGCAGGATACGGGCGGCCTCCGACGCGGTCGGGCGGAACGCTCCGGAAAGGATCACCGAGCGCGAGACGTTCCTGGGCCGGTCGGGGTTGAGTCCGCGGCGTACCGCCAGCGCGACCGCGAGCCGCTGGGCGCGGACCAGCGCGGCCACCGGGTCGATCGCGTCGGCAGCGAACAGGGCGCCGGTGGACTCGACTTCGTCCTTGAGTCCCGAGGGGGCGGGGCCGAGGCACCACACGAGGCTGGACCGGTCGCTGATGCTGATCGGGCCGTGGCGGTACTCCATCGCCGCGTACGACTCCGTCCAGACGCGGGCCACCTCGCGCAGTTTGAGGGCGGCCTCGTCGGCGAGGCCGACGGTCCAGCCGGTGCCGAGGAAGGTGAACTGACCGCGCCGCTCCCACGCGGCGGGCAGCCGCTCGTAGAGGACGAGTTCGGCGTCGGCGACGGCGGGCCCCAGGTCCACCCCGAGCCCCGCACGCAGGAGTTGGAGCGCCGTGGTCGCGAACCGGGTCTGGACGACGGAGCGTTCGTCGGCGAAGCCGAGGTCGAGGACCCGGTCGGCGAGCCGTCCCGCGGGGCTGCCGGGCACTCCGGTGAGGACGAGCGTCGGGATGCGGCCCGCCGCTCCGGCGAGGAGCTGGACGACCTCCGTGGTGGTGCCGGAGCGGGTGAGGGCCACGATGCGGTCGTAACCGCGCCCGAGCGGCGTGGAGTCGGAGGCGGGGAACGCGTCGGTCTCACCCGCGCCGAGGGACTCGCGCAGCGCCGCGTAGGCGCGGGCGATGAAGTACGAGGTGCCGCAGCCGACCACCGCCACCCGCTCGCCGCGGGCCGGCAGCAGGGCGGCGTCGTGGTCGGCGATCTCGGCGGCGCGGCGCCAGCAGTCCGGCTGGCCGGCGATCTCCGCGCTGACGTGGGTGCTCATGTCCGGGTCCTCTCCTCGGCCGGCCCCGCACGGGGCCAGGACCGAGTTGTACCGGCTCCCGTCCGGTGCACTCCATGAGCGGGGGCGGTCCGACCCTTGGACTTTTGCGCGCCGCCGCCGGGCGGCGCGCCGTCCTCGCCCGGGCGGTCAGGTCTCGTCGCGGGAGAGCGCGAGCAGCCGGTCCAGGACGCGCGGTCCCCCGGCCCGCACCCCGTCGTGCTCGAACTCGTCCGTCACCCAGGTGCGCAGACCGCGGATCGCGCGCGCGGTGTCGAGGGAGTGGCCGGTGTCCACGTACATGTCGTCGTGGTAGACGGCCGCGGCGACCGGGACCCGGTTGGCGGCGAGGCGCTCGGGGTCGTACAGCGGGGTCCAGTCGGTGCGGGCGGCGAGGAGTTCCGCCGTCTCGCGGAGCGGGCGCAGGGCGGGGTCGGTGGTGAAGTGCCAGGGGTGGACGGTCTCGCCGGTGAAAAGCGGCGGCCGTCCCTCGGCGAGCGCGGCGCGGGCGTCGAAGTCGGGGTGCTCGGCGCGGACCCGCTCGGCCGCCCAGTCGGTGGGTCCCTCGCCCTGGGCGTAGATGGCCTCGTGGAGCACGGCGTAGAGGGGATGTCCGGCGTACGACAGGTGGGCCTGGACCTGCTCCAGGAAGGCGTCGGCGAGCGCGGGTCCGCCGGGGGTGGGGAGGAACGCGCCCTCCAGGAGCAGATGGAGCTGGTGGGTGCCCTCGCCGGAGCCGAGGAGGATGCCGAGGGACTGGAAGGCCTCGGCGGTGAGCAGGCCGCCGCCGGGCAGGGTGACCTCGTGGTCGAGGAGGTGGGCGACGACGGCGCGGGCCCGTTCGGCGTCCTGCGGGTAGCGGGTGTAGTGGGCCTCGTTCTTGCGCCGGATGCGGGGGTAGGCGGCGCGGTAGACCTCGTCGGCGGTGGCGTGCAGGGAGGGCAGACCGCCGGTGATCAGGACCCGCTCCAGGCCCTGCGGCGCGGCCGAGAGGTAGTGGGTGGCGCAAAAGCCGCCGAAGCTCTGGCCGAGGACGGTCCAGGGGGCGCCGCCGGTGAGCCGGCGGCGGATCAGCTCGCAGTCCGCGACGATCGCGTCGGCGCGGAAGCGGGCGAGGTAGTCGGCCTGCTCCGCGGGGGTGCCGCGGAGCGGCAGGGTCTGGCGGTTGGCAGGGGTCGAGCGGCCGGTGCCCCGCTGGTCGAGGAGGAGGACGCGGAACTCCTGGACGGCCCGGCCGAGCCAGGCCTGCGGGCCGATGAACCGGCGGGCGCCGAAGCCGGGACCGCCCTCCAGGTAGACCAGCCAGGGGAGCTGCTCGCGGCCGGGGCCGGCGTTGCCGCTCGCGACGACCTCACGGCCGAAGACCTCGATCCGCTCGCCGTCGGGGCGGGCGTGGTCGAGGGGGACGGGGAAGCGGTGGTCGGTGAGGACGAGTCCCGGCTGCCGGTAGGTGGTCACGCTGTTCCTGCTCCTGTTCGGTACGCCCCCGCCAGGACAGTGGATCACATGGCGGGGGCGTACCGGAGGAGGGGCGTCAGGAGGTCGGGAAGTCGTCCGCCGTCCTGACGCGGTCACGGATCCAGACGCCGGCGGGCTTCAGCTGGCCGGTGCCCGCCCAGGGGCCGCCGGAGGCGCAGGTGCCGGTCTTGAAGACGGCGCCGCTGCGCTCGTCGTCGGAGAAGTTCCAGTTGACCCAGCTGATCTTCTTGGCGGCCATCAGGTCGAGGAACCGCTGCGACATCGCGAAGTCGTTGCCGCCCTCGCCGGCGTAGTTCTGGGTGCCGAACTCGGTGACGAAGACGGGCAGCTTGTCGGCGGCGCGGGAGAGGGTGTTCAGGTACTCGTCGCGGTGCGAGAACGCGTAGAAGTGGAAGGTGTACATGATGTTGGCCGCGTTCACGGGGTTGGACACGACCTCGGACTCGTCGGCGCCGTCGGAGACTCCGAACGAGGACCACGCGCGCGTGCCGACGAGGATCGGGGTCTCGGCGTCCTTGGCGCGGATGACCGGGATGAGCTGCTCGGCGTAGCTCTTGATGCGGGACCAGGCGACGCCGTTGGGCTCGTTGGCGATCTCGTACAGCAGGTTGGTCTTGGCGCCGTGGCGCTGGGCGATCTCGGTGAAGAAGGTCTTGGCGCGGGCGAGGTTGTAGTGCGGGTCGCCCGGGTCGAGCATGTGCCAGTCGACGATCACGTACAGGCCGCGCGCGGTGGCCTGCTCGATGAGGGAGTGGGCGAGGTCGGTGTACTTGCGCGGGTCGGTCTCGTAGCCCTCCTCCTGGACGTAGGTGGAGACGCGCAGGACGTCGGCGTTCCAGTCCTTGGCGAGGGCGTCGAGCGAACCGCCGGTCAGGCACTGGCTGTACCACTGGGTGCCGTGGCTGGACATGCCGCGCAGCTGGATCGGCTTGCCGTGGGTGTTGCAGAGCTTGGTGCCGCAGACCTTGAGCTGGCCGTTCACGGCGGCGGGGGTGGTGCCGGTGGGCGGCGGGGTGGTGGCGCCGTCGACCTTGAGGTGGTCGACGTTGGGGCCGCCGTTGGCGGTGGTGGCGGTGGCGCGGATGGTGTTGGCGCCGGCCTTGAGGGTGGTGGTGAGGGTGGTGGTCGCCCAGTTGGTCCAGGCTCCGGTGCCCGCGAAGGACCTGCCGGAGGCGGCGACGGTGCCGTTGACGGCGATGTCCATGGGGCGGTCGGTGGTGGTGCCGTTGGCGTAGCGCAGGGTGAGGGTCGCGGGGCCCGCCTGGGCGGCGTTGACGTTCCACTGGACGTAACTGCCGCGGGCGTTGTCGTAGTTGACGAATCCGTTGCCGGTGAACCCGGTGTGGTTGGACTCGACGGCGCCCTGGGAGACGGTGGCCGTCTCCGCCTCGTGGGTGACGGGGGCGGCGGTCGCGGTGGGCGGGGTGACGGCGAGGCCGAGGAGCAGCGCGCCGAGGGCGGCTCCGGCGGCGGCGAGGCGACGGACGTCGGGCCGTCGGCCGGTGCGGGTGCGGGGTCGTGCGGATCGTGCCGAAGTCATGGGGGTCTCCACGGAACGACGAACGAGGCCTTGGGGAAGGCCGGGGAAGGGTGACGTGGGCGCCACCCTGGACTGGAAGGAAACTTTCCTAACGGATGAATAGCAGGGTCGCGATCCGCCTCGCAAGGGTCATGACAAGAGACGCAGTTCAACGGGCTGACGGCGACGGGCCTCCGGACTCAGCGCGGGACGAGCCCCTTCGCCACGAGATAGTTCCTCGCCACGTCCTCCGGCAGGCGGCGCCAGCTGTCCACCTGTTCGTTGAGCCGCGCCAGATCGGCCGTGGTCAGGACGGTGTTGAGACGCGACAGCGCCCGGGTGACGCGATCGCCGCCGGCGCGGGCCCGGTTGACGACGGGGACGATGTGGTCGGCGTTCTGCAGGTGCTTGTCGTCGGCGAGCAGGACGAGCCCGAACTCGTCGAGCGTGGCATCGGTGGTCGTGGTGAGCACCAGCTGGTCCTGGCCGTTCTGGACGGCCTGTTTGGCCGGTGTGGTACCGACGCCCTTGGGGTCGACGGCGGTGATGTCGATGCCGTAGACCTCGCGCAGACCGGGCGCGCAGTACGGCCGCCGGACGCATTCGTCACCGGCCGCGAGCCGGATGGGGAGGCCGGTGGCGCCGAGATCGCTGAGGGTCCTGAGCCGGTGTTCGGCCGCGAACTCGGCGGTGACGGCGAAGGCGTTCTGGTCCACGGCCCCGCCCGCGTCGAGGACGGTGAGCCCGCGCGGGGCGGCCAGCCCGCGGAGGGCCTTCATCGTCGCGTCCAGGTCGGGCGAGCCGACGGTCGGCGCGTCCGCCCCGTTGGCCTTGGCGTTCAGCCAGTCGGCGAAGGTCGCCGCGTACTCCGCCACGACGTCGATCTGACCGCGCTCCAGGGCCGGTTCGTACAGCTCGCGGTTGGTGACGGAGAGGATCTTCGTACCGTACCCGGCGTCCTCGAGGAGCAGGGCGTACATCTGGGCCAGCAGGTCGCTCTCGGTGAACCCGGCCGAGCCGACGGTCAGCCGGCGGCTGTCCCCCGGTGGCGCCGTGACCTCTCCCTGGGCCTCCAGCGAGGGTCCGGCGGCGCAGCCGCCGAGCAGGACGCAGGCCGCCAGGACAAGACCGGGCGCGGCGATCCGGGGCGGACGGGGCACTCCGCTCACCGGCCGCTCCCCCGCACGCCCGCGGGGGCGAGGCGCTGGACGCCCTCGAAGACCCCTTCCACGAGCAGCGCGAGGACGGCGACGAGGCACGCTCCGGCGACGACCTGCGGGGTGGAGGCGAGGTTGAACCCGGCCGTGATGATCCGGCCGAGCCCGCCGCCGCCGGCGAGCGCGGCCACGGTGGCGGTGGCGACGAGCTGGACGGCGGCGATCCGCACACCGGTGAGGATCAGCGGCAGCGCGAGCGGCACCTCGACCAGGGTCAGGGTCTGGCGGCCCGTCATGCCCATGCCCCGGGCGGCCCGTACGACGTCGGGATCGACGCCGCGCATCCCCACGTACGCGTTGGTCAGCAGCGGGGGCACGGCGAACAGCACGAGCGCGATGATCGTCGGCCACGGGCCGTACGAGCCGATCGGGCTGAGGAGGAGCAGGACGAGGACGGCGAAGGTGGGCACGGCACGGCCGACGTTGGACAGGTTCACGGCGAGCGCGCCGCCCTTGCCCAGGTGTCCGAGGACGAGGGCGACGGGCAGGGCGATCGCACAGCTGATGGCCAGGCAGACGACGGTGAGGAGGAGGTGCTCGGCGAGCCGGTGCCCGATGCCGTTCTCGCCGGACCAGTGCGCGGAGGTGGTGAGCCAGGACCAGGCGTCGGCGAGGGTGGTCATGCGGGCCGCCCGCGGGTCGGAGTGGTGGTCATGCGGGCTGCCCCCGGGTCGGAGTCGTGGTCATGCGGCCTGCCCCGGGTCGGAGTCGTGGTCATGCGGACTGCCCCCGGGTCCAGGGGGTGAGCAGCCGCTGCGCGCCGAGGAGGAGCAGGTCGGCGGCGACCGCGATCACGACGCACAGCGCGGAGGCGGTGAGCACCTGGGCCTTGAAGAACGTGTTCATGCCGGCGTAGATGAGGTTGCCGAGTCCGCCGTGGCCGACGATCGCCCCGATCGTGACGAGGGAGACGGCCGAGACGGTGGCGATCCTGAGGCCGGCCATGGCGGCGGGCACCGCGAGCGGCAGCTCGACGGCGAGCAGCAGCCTGACCGGACCGTATCCGAGGCCGCGGGCGGCCTGGCGGGTCTCCTCGGGAACGGCCCGGAGTCCGGCCAGGATGTTCCGGACGAGGAGCGTGAGGGAGTACAGGACGAGGCCGGCGACGACCAGGGCCGCGGACAGTCCGTAGACGGGCAGGAGCAGCGAGAACATCGCGAGCGCCGGAATCGTGTACAGGAGCGTGGTGACCCCGAGGACCGGCCCGGCCGCCCAGCGCCACCGGCGGGCCGCGATCGCGAGGGGGAGGGCGAGCACCAGGCCGAGGGCGACGGAGACGGCCGTCAGCTGGAGGTGCTGGACGACGGCGTCGGCGAGGATCTCGCTCCGGGTGGAGAGATAGGCGCCGCAGAGCCACTCGTTGCGGGCGAGGCAGTCGTCGGGCGGAGCGATCACCCTCCCATTCGAGGCGGTACGGGCCCGCCGCGCACGCGGGCCGGTCCGTTCGGGGGCGCGGACGGTGCCGGACGGTCGCACCGCCGCCCCGGCGCCCCCTGGGTCAGCTGCTCTCCTGGAGCACCGACAGGACGTTCCCCGCCGGGTCCGTGAACCACGCGATGGCCGGTCCGCCGTCGACCCGGACGACGCCCTTCGCGTCGGCCTCGAATCCCTCGTAGCGCTCCAGGGTCACTCCGCGCCCGGTCAGGTCGTCCACGGCCCGGTCGATGTCGTCGACCGCGAAGTTGAGGATCGTGAAGGAGGCGGGGGTGTGGTCGTCCTTGGGATAGACGAAGACCTTGGCCCCGCCCGCCAGGGTGAGGAAGAGCATCCGCATGTCGTCCTGCCCCTCCTCGCCCACCTCGAGGCCGAGGGTGTCGCCGTAGAAGCGCCGGGCGGCGTCCAGGTCGTCGACCGAGAAACCGCTGAATGCCGGGGTGTCGCCGAACATGGCGTGCTCCTTTCCGGGGCCCCGTTCCGGGCGCCCCTTCCAGGATCCGCCGAGTGTCCGCCGCCCGCCGCTCAGGCCGCGGGCCCGGGGCGCGGGCCCGGGGCGCGGGGCGCTCAGGGCGCGATCGGCAGTTGCCGCTTGTGCTCGGTGAGCTCGTAGCGGCGCACGATCGTGGCGAAGGCGGCCTCGGCGACCGGCTTGCCCTCCAGGAAGTCGTCGATGTCGTCGTACGTGACCCCGAGGGCGTCCTCGTCGGGCTTGCCCGGGTCCAGCGTCTCCAGGTCGGCCGTGGGGGTCTTCCAGACCAGCTCGGCCGGGGCACCGAGCTCGGCCGCGACCGCGCGGACGCGCCGCTTGGTCAGTCCGGTGAGCGGGACGACGTCGGCGGCTCCGTCGCCGAACTTGGTGAAGAAGCCGGAGACGGCCTCGGCGGCGTGGTCGGTGCCGACGACGAGCCCGTCGTGGGCGCCGGCGACCGCGTACTGGGCGATCATCCGCTGCCGGGCCTTGATGTTGCCCTGTACGAAGTCCTGGTGGTGGGCGTCGCGGAAGGCGACGCCGCCGGCGAGGGCGGCCTCCAGGGCCGCGTCGCTGGCGGCCCTGACGTCCACGGTGAGGACCTCGTCGGCACGGATGAAGCCGAGCGCGGTCTGCGCGTCCTTCTCGTCGGCCTGCACGCCGTACGGCAGCCGCATCGCGTAGAACGTGGCCTCGTGTCCGGCGGCGCGGGCCCGCTCCACGGCGAGCTGGCAGAGGCGTCCGGCGGTGGTCGAGTCGACGCCGCCGCTGATGCCGAGGACGAGGGAGCGCAGGCCGGTGGAGGTGAGGCGCTCGGTCAGGAAGGCCACGCGGCGCTCGATCTCGGCCCGCGGGTCGAAGGTCTCGGCCACCTGGAGGTCCCGGGCGATCTGCTGCTGGAGGGCGGTGGACGCCGGGTCGGTCACGGAGGTCTCCTCGTCGGGTGCAGGTGGTGCGAGGTCGACTCTACGCACCGGGGCGGCGGCCCGTCGCCCTGCCCCGGCCGCACCGCCCGGGTCGCCTCGGGGGCTCAGTCCGGGGGGGGGCGGGACGCGGGCGTCACGGGCAGCGGGGCGGCGCGAGCGGCGTCAGGGCCTGGGCGCCACGGGCCTCGGCGTCGCGGGCCTCGTGTACCGGGTCAGGACGCAGGCGCCACGGGCCTAGGCGTTGCCGGCCTCGTGTCCCGGGTCGGGACCGGGCGGCGCGAGCGGCATCAGGGCCCGGGCGCACCGGGCGGCGCGTCCGGGGCCGCCTCCGGGGTGCACAGGACCTCGACCCGCTGGACGAGGTTGTTGGCGAACCCGCCGCGGTTCCAGGGCTCCACGACCGGCTGGACGTGGCCCTCCGCGTCGGTGGCCCGCACGGTCAGATGGCGCAGGCCGGGGGTCGCCGTCCACGTGGTCCGCCAGGCGGACCACGCCCAGGGGTGCGCGGGGTCCCGTACGAGCTCCGCCTCGGTCCAGGCCGCCCCGCCGTCCTCGCTCACCTCGACACGGATGACCGGCCCGTGGCCCGACCAGGCACGGCCGGTGAGCGGGACGGGGCCGGGGCGGACCACGCGGGTCCTCGACATGAAGTCGGGGAATCCGGGCGGCACCATCAGGGCCCGGGGCGCGATGAGTGTGACGGGCTCTCCCGGCTCCCCGGGCTCCTGCCGTACGCGATAGGCCACGGCCTGCTGGAACCCGGTGTACGGGGTGTCGGTGAGCGTGATGTCGCGGAGCCACTTCACGTGGGCCATGCCGTACCAGCCAGGGACGACCAGTCGGAGCGGACTGCCGTGCTGCGGGGGCAGGGGCGCTCCGTTCATGGCGTACGCGACGAGGACGTCACGGGCCGGGTCGGCGGCCGTCGTGAGGGGGAGGCTCCGCCGGTAGTCCTGTTCCACGCCCCGCTCCACCCCGTGGTCGGCGCCGGTGAACACCGCCTCGACGGCGTCCTCCGCGACACCCGCCTCCGCGAGCAGCGCGGCCAGCGGGACACCGGTCCAGTCGGCCGTTCCGACGGCCTCGACGAGCCAGGGCTGGCTGACCGGCCGGGGCGACAGCCTGGCCCGTCCGTTCCCGGCGCACTCCAGCGTGACCCGGCGGGTGGCGGAGGGCCGGGAGCGGAGCTCGTCGAGGCCGAGGTCGAGGGCCCGCAGCACCCGGCCGCCGACACGGAGCCGCCAGCCGTCTGCGGCGGTGTCGGGGATGTCGTAGTGGACGAGGACGTAGTGCAGGCCGGGCGGCGTGACGTCGTAGCGCAGCGCCTCCAGGGGCAGCCCGTGGTTGCGGGCGGCGAGGGCCAACTCCTGCGCCGAGACGCCCTCGTCGGGCCCGGCCACGCGTCCCGGGGTGCTGATGTCACTCAGACCGCTCAGGGATCCGTCCATGCCCTCATGGTGCGCCGCGGCCCGGCGCCCGGCACCTCGGCACGGACGGGTCGCGGGCGGGTCCTGAACGAGTCCCGGACGGATCGCGGACGGGGCCTGGGCGGGTCCCCGGCGCATCGCCGACGAGGCTCGGGCGGGTCCCCGACGGGTACCCGAGTGCCGGACGGGTGCCGGACGGCCCGTGCCGAGCGCGGTGCCTCAGGCCTGGCGAGGGCTCCGCAGGGCTCGGTCCAGGCCGTCCTGGGGAAGTCCGGTGAGGGCGCGCACGAAGATCTCCTCGTAGGCCGGTTCGCCGATCGTCGCGCGGGCCGTGTCCGTGTACTTCTCGTGCAGCGCCCGCAGGCCGGGCAGGCCGCGACGGGGCTGGCCGGTGGAGCGCCAGTACGCCTCCCCCGTGCCCGAGACGTCGGCCGCCCGCTCGCCGTCACCCGCCGCCGCGAGCGCCGTGGCGAGGACGTCGAGCCCGAGCGCCACCCCCAGGCTGGCGCCGAGGCCCCGGGTGCCTTCGAGCATCGCGCGCGCGTGCCCCGCCGCCGTCGCGGGGTCGCCCTCCAGGAGGCCCGTGAGGGCGAGCTGGTACTCCAGGGCCGTCCGCGTCCAGTGCTCGTCCAGCTCCTCGCACAGGTCCCGCAGGGCCAGCGCCCGGTCGCGGGCCTCGCCGAGCCGGCCGAGGCCCGTCAGCGCGAACACCCGGACGAGGTGGCAGCGGAGCCGGGCGGCGGAGTCGGCGGGACCGCCCCTGGCGGCGTCGAGGACATGGCCCACGACGATGTGCGCGGCCATCGGACGGCCGGTGGTGAGGGCGAGGAGCCCGGCGAGGGCGGCGGCGTCGAGGGTCAGGTCTCCGGGTCGGCCGTGGTGGCCCGCGCGCCCGGCACCGTCGGCGTCCTCCAAGCCCTCCGCGTACTCCGTGTACTCCGTGTGCCGGGCCTCCCGGGCGCAGCGTTCGCTGACGTCCTGCGCGGGGCCGAACTCCCCCTGCAGCACCAGGGTGACACCGAGCGCCCACAGGGCGCGGGCCCGGGTGCGGCCGCGCGCGCCGCTCAGGAGCAGGGCCTGTTCGAGGCCGTCACGGGCCTCGCGGAGCCGCCCCCGGCAGGACCAGGCGAAGGCGACCGAGCCGATGAGGTCGAGGGCGGCGTCGGGGTCGGTCCGCAGCAACCGGTCGAGGGCGGTGCGCAGGTCGGTGTGGTGGGCGTCGACGGTCCGGTACCAGCGGAGTTGGCGCGCGCCGTGCCAGTCGGCCTCGCCCCGCCGCGCGAGCCCCCGGAAGTGGGCGGCGTGGCGGTCGGCGACGGTGCCGGTCTCGCCGGTCCGGTCCAGCCAGGTCGCCCCGTACGCGCGGATCGTGTCGAGCATCCGCAGCCGGCCGGCGGCGTCCGGCGGGCGGACCACGGAGGCGCGGACGAGCCCGTCGAGGGCTCCCGGGAGGGTCGCCCGGTTCAGTGGGCCGCCGATGCAGACGGCGGTCGCCGACGCCAGGTCGAAGGGGCCGCGGAAGACGGAGAGCCGGGCCCAGAGGAGGCGTTCGAGCGGGGCGCTCAGCTCGTGGCTCCAGCCGATGGCGGCCCGCAGGGTCTGGTGGCGGCTCGGCCATACCCGCTCGGTGTGCGCGAGCAGCTCGAAGCGGGCGGAGGGCGGGGCGTCGAAGCGGGTGCCGAGCTGGTCCCTGACGGCTTCGGCGCCCTGGAGGCGGATCTGGGCGGCGGCCAGTTCCAGGGCGAGCGGGATGCCTTCGAGGCGTACGCAGATCTCGCCGGCCGGGCCGGCGGCGGTGAACTCCTCGCCCGCGGCCCTGCGGAGCAGCTCCAGGGCGTCGCCCCCGGCCGGCGGCAGCGGGTCGAGGTGGACGACCTGCTCCCCCTCGACGCCGAGGGGACGCCGGCTGGTGGCCAGGACGGTGAGTCCGGGTGCGGCGGCGAGGAGTTCGGCGACGAGCCGCGCGCAGGGTTCGGCGAGGTGCTCGCAGGAGTCGAGGACGAGCAGCAGGCGGTCGTCGGCGAGCCGGTGGCAGAGTCCGGTGGTCGCCATGCCGGGGGTGTGGTCGGAGAGGTCGACCGAGTCGGCGACGAGGGCGACGAGGAGCCGGTCGCCGTCGAGCGGGCTGAGGTCGGTCCACCAGGCGCCGTCGGGGTACCCGTCGGCGGCGCGGTGCGCGGCGCGCAGCGCGAGCCGGGTCTTCCCGACTCCCCCGACGCCGGTCACGGTGACGAGGCGGTGCTCCGCCAACGCGGCGGATATCCGCTCCAGTTCCGTGCGGCGCCCCACGAAACCGGGGTTCTCGTCCGGCAGATGTCCACGCACGGGAGCAGTCTCCCTCATGAGAGCGACGAACGGGTGGTCGGCACCGGTTCGTTACGACGGCCGGACCGGCGCGGTGCCACCCTCCCGACCGTCACGATGCCGCACCTCGACCGTCACCGCCAGCCCCCGCGACCGTCACCGGTCCTTCACTTCGGGCGGGACGGTCGTCCCCGCCGACGGTCACGACGACGGAGTGCCAGCCCTGGGCGCCGTCGGGCATGGTGCCGGTGCGCTCCTCGGGCTGGGTGGCGCCGGTGCCGTCGGTGGCGCGGACGGTGAGGGTGTGCCGGCCCGGCGTCGCCTGCCACGGGTGCAGCCACTGGCGCCAGGTGTCGCTGCTGTCCTCGGTGCCGAGACGGGCGTCCTGCCAGGCGCCGTCGTCGATCCGTACCTCGACCCGGCGGATGCCCCGGTGCTGGGCCCAGGCGACCCCGGCGACCATGACGGTGCCGGCGGCGGGCCGGGCGAAGGCGCGGGGGGTGTCGATGCGGGACTCGGTCTTGACGGGGGCCTGGGCGGCCCAGCCGCGCGGGACCCAGTAGGCGTCGTAGGCGGCGAAGGCGGTGAGTTCGATCGACTCGATCCACTTGCAGGCGGAGACGTACCCGTAGAGGCCGGGGACGACCATGCGGACGGGGAAGCCGTGGGTGAAGGGCAGGGGTTCGCCGTTCATGCCGAAGGCGAGGAGGGCGTCGCGGCCGTCCATGACCTGCTCGACCGGGGTGCCGATGGTCATGCCGTCGACGGAGCGGGCGACCAGCTGGTCGGCGGGGCCGCCGGCGGAGGGCGGCCGGACGCCCGCCTCGCGCAGGAGGTCGGCGAGGGACACGCCGAGCCAGCGGGCGTTGCCGACGTACGGGCCGCCGACCTCGTTCGAGACGCAGGCCAGGGTGATATCCCGCTCCACGATCCGCCGGGTCATGAGCTCCCGCAGGGTGACGGTGAGCTCCTGCCGGACGCCCTCGCCGTGGACGCGCAGCCGCCACCGGTCGGCGTCGGCCCGGGGGACGACGAGCGCGGTGTCGACGCGGTAGAAGTCGCGGTTGGGGGTGACGAAGGGGCTGATGCCGGGGACCCGGAGCTGGGCTCCGGCGGGTACGGCCGGCGCGGGGGACGCGGGCCGGGGCAGCCGGAGGGCCGCGCGGGAGGCGGCGGCATTCTCCTCGACGGGGCTGCCGACCGCCCTGGCGAGAGCGGCGGCCGCGGTCGCGACGAGGCCGGCGGAGCCGGCGGCGATCAGGAAGGCCCTGCGGTCGGCGCGGGCGGCCTCCGACCCCGTCCCCGCCCTCCGGGCCAGGATGCCGGTCAGGGCGTACAGCAGGGCCGCTCCGACGGCGGCACCCACCAGTGAGGGCACGGCGTCGAGCGCGGAGTCCGAGTCGGGCCGGGTCACGGCCGCGAGGGCGCCGAGGACGCCGAAGGCACCGACGGCCGCGGAGCCGAGCAGCCGGTGGTGCAGCGCGAGGAGCCCGATCCCGGCGGCAAGGACCCCGAGGACGATCAGGATGCCGAGCTGGAGGACGGCCTTGTCGCTCTCGCCGAACTCACGGATCGCCCACTCCTTGACGGCCGCGGGCGTCCGGTCGACGACGCTGCCGCCGACGGCGGTCACGGGGCTCGCCTCGGGCCGTACCCAGTACGCGGCGAGGTCCGCGACGGCGAGGGAGACGTACCCGGCGACCAGGCCGCCGACGGCCGCGAGGAGTCGGTCCGTGCGGGTGGGCCCGCCGGGGGGCTCGGAGTCGGAGAGGGTCATGCTCCTCATTCGGCAGGAGCAGAGCTCAGGATGTGCCGATTCACCTGGACGGTGGACAGCGCCGGGGCCCGGCGGCGCGTGGGGGCACGGCAACCCGGCAGCGCGGAGGCCCGGCGGCGCGGGGCCCGGCAGCGCGGAGGCCCGACGGCGCGGGGCCCGGCAGCCCGGCAGCCCGGCGGCGCGGGAGCACGGCAGCCCGGCGGCTGGGCCCCCGGACGGGTCACGCCGCGCCGGCGGTGGCCTGGGCGGCCGTGGCCGCGCGTCCGCCCGGCGCCTCGTTCAGGGAGCGGCGCATCCGGTCGAGGCCGCGGCGCGCATGGCTCTTCACGGTGCCGAGCGGCATTCCCGTGCGCTCGGCGATCTGGACCTGGGTGAGGTCGCCGTAGAAGGCCATGGCGAGCACCTCGCGCTGCGCGGCGGGCAGCTTCGCCAGCTCGCCGGTGACCACGATCCGTTCGAGGACCCGGTCGGGGTCCGGGGCGGACAGGCCGTCGGGGGACAGCCGCTCGCCCACCGCGACCACCAGATCCCGGCGCCGGGTGCGCGCCGCAAGGGCGTCGGCGATCTTCCGGCGGGTGATGCCGACCAGCCAGCCGGGGAACGGACCGCGCTCCGGCCGGTAGCCGGCCCGGCCCCGCCAGGCCGCGAGGAAGACCTGCTGGCCGACGTCCTCCGCCTCCCTGGCGTCGCCGAGGGTGCGGGCGGCGAGGGCGTGGACGAGGCCGTGCCACCGGGCGTGGGCGACGGCCAGACAGTGCTCGTCGCCGCGTACGAACCCGTCGGCGACCTCTCGGTCGGACAGGGGCCGCGGCTCGCTCGGGAGCGGGGGCCGGGCTTCGACGCTCAGTGCGGTCATGGCGACTGCTCCTCTGGCCGGGACCGGCGGAGTCCGGTCGGCGGGCGTGGTCCCCTCGCGGGGCACCCCCAAAGGCTCCGTCCCGGCACGGCAGCCGCACCATTCGCAACGGTTGTGCGTCGTATCGTGGACCTATGACGGAACCCTCACCGGGTCTCACCAGCGGCGCGGTCGCGCGCCGCCTGGGAGTGGCGCCCACCACCCTGCGCTCCTGGGATCGGCGCTACGGCATCGGCCCCGCCGCCCATGAGAGCGGCCGGCACCGACGGTGGGGCCCGCACGACATCGCGGTCCTCCAGGAGATGTGCCGGCTGACCGCCGCCGGAGTCCCTCCGGCGGAGGCGGCCCGGTCCGCCCGGGCCGGAGCCGGGCCCGCCGTGCCCGCCGCCGACGAGGTGCCCGCCCCGCCCGCCGCCCGCGGAGCGGCCCTGGACGACGTCCGGCGGGAGCTGCGGGGCCTGGGCCGCGCGGCCGTCCGGCTGGACTCGGAGGCCATGGACGCGCTGCTGGAGTCCGCGATCGCGCGGTACGGCCTGGTCACCGCCTGGGAGGAGGTGCTGGCGCCGGCCCTGCACGCCGTGGGCCGCAAGTGGGAGACCTCGGAGGACCGTTACGTCGAGGTGGAGCACCTGCTGTCATGGCACGTGTCGACGGCGCTGCGCCGGGTCGGCGCGGCGGGCCGTGCCAGGGCCTCGGAGACGGGTACTCCCCCGGCCCTGCTCGCCTGCGTGCCGCAGGAGCAGCACACCCTGCCCCTGGAGGCGCTCGCCGCGGGGCTGGCCGAACTCGGGGTCCCCACCCTGATGTTCGGGGCGGCCGTACCGCCGGAGGCACTCGCCCAGGCGGTACGGAGGACGGGTCCTGCCGCGGTGGTGCTCTGGGCCCAGGCGCGCTCGACGGCGGACCACCCCCTGGCGCGCCATGTCGCCGACACCTCGTGGGGCGTCAGGGGCGCCCGGTCCCGGACGGCGGTCCTCCTCACGGGTCCCGGCTGGGCGGGCCGGACGCCCGGGCCCGGCATGCTGCGCCCCACGGGTCTGCGGGAGGCCCTGTCCCTGCTGCGCGGTCTGTGCGTCGCCGCACGGGACGGCGAGGGGGCGGCCGCCGTCCCGGGAGGCTCCTGAGCGGAACCGTTCGGCCAGGGCCCGGAGTTCCCGTCCGGTGCGGGCCCGGAGCTCCCGTCAAACCCGGGCCGGACGGGCCTGATCGGCAAGACACCCCTAGTCCTTGCCGCGGGCGCTCCGGAAGCGGGCGAGGCCGTCGGCGAGGTCGACCACGGGGTCCGGGTAGTCGTACCGGGCCCGTTCGAGCCCGGGCAGCTTCCACGGCTCGTGGACCGCGGGGCCGTCGATCCCGGCGAGTTCCGGTACCCATCGCCGTACGTACGCGCCGTCCGGGTCGTACCGCTTTCCCTGGATCACCGGGTTGAGCACCCGGTTGGGGCGGCTGTCGGTGCCCGTGCCGGCCATCCACTGCCAGTTGAGCTGGTTGTTGGCGACGTCGCCGTCGACCAGCAGGTCCAGGAAGTGCCGCGCTCCCTCGCGCCAGTCGATGTACAGGGTCTTGGTCAGGAAGGAGGCGGTGAGCAGCCGCCCCCGGTTGTGCATCCAGCCCTCGTGGGCGAGTTGCCGCATCGCGGCGTCGACGACGGGGTAGCCGGTCCGGCCCTCGCGCCAGGCCCGGAGGTCGGCGTCCGCCTCCTTTCCGCGGCGCCAGCGGTCGTGATGGGTGCGGTAGTCGTCCGCGGCGGCGTCGGGGCGTGCGGCGAGGACCTGGTGGTGGAAGTCGCGCCAGCAGAGCTGGCGTACGAACGCCTCGGCGCCCGCCCCGCCGCGCGACCTGGCCCGGTGGACGGCCTCGGTCGCCGAGACGGCGCCGAAGTGGAGGTACGGCGAGAGGCGGGACGTCGCGTCGCCCGCGAGGTCGTCGTGGCCTTCCTCGTACGCGTCGACGCCCCGTGCCAGCCAGGCGGCGAGCCGCTTCCGGCCCTCCTCCTCACCGCCGCCGGCGAGACCCTCGGAGGTGGCGGGGACGTCCGCGCGGGCCGGAAGGTCCTCGGAGCGGATGTCCGGGGGCGTCCGGACCACTCGCGGGGCCGCGATCGGCTCGCGCAGCCGTTCGCGCGACCAGCGGCGGAAGTAGGGCGTGAAGACGGCGTAGTGGTCGGATCCGTCCGGTGTCACGGCGCCGGCGGGCAGGGCGGTGACGACGGCGTCGTGCACGTGCAGGCGCCGCCCGTCCGCCTCAAGGGCGTGGCGGAGCCTGTCCTCACGGTGCCGGGCGAACCCGCTGAGCCCGGCCGCCATGTGGACGTCGTCGGCCCCGGCCTCGCGGGCGACCGCGCACACCTCGGCGACGGGGTCGCCCGAGCGCACCACGAGCCGGCCGCCGCGCTCGCGCAGTCCGGTGTCGAGGGCGGCGAGGCAGTCCGCGAGGAACGCGTCCCGGTTCGGCGCCCCGTGGCCCGCGCGGGCCACGGCCGGGTCCCGTACGAACAGGGGGACGACCTGGTTCTCCCGGCCCAGCGCGGCGCGCAGCGGCGGATGGTCGTGGACGCGGAGGTCCGAGGTGAAGAGGACGACCGAGACGTTCATGGCACCGCTCCTGGCATGGGGTGACCGGCCGGCCCGGCGAGGTGCCGGCCCGGTGGGTCGCTGTACTGATGTGACGCGTGCGGAGGTCATTCGCCCCGTGGGGGCGAGCCGGATGCGGGTGCCCGGGTCGACGCGGACGTGGAGCCGGTCCGGGGGGACGACCCGGAGGGGGACGACCCGGAGGGGGACGACCCGGAGGGGGACGACGAGCCGGGTGACGGGCCGGACGCGGCTGACGCCTCGGACGCGCCGGACGCGGGTGACGCCTCGGACCCCGGCGACGCGCCGGACGCGGGCGACGCGCCGGACTTCGGCGGCGGGCCCGCGGTCCCGTCCGCCTCGCCCGCCACTTTCGCCTCTTTCGCCTTGCCCGCCTCGTTCGCCTCGCTCGCCTCCGCCGTCAGCGCGATGTTGCGGGCCATGCCGCCGAAGACCACGGCGTGGAACGGCGCGACGCTCCACCAGTAGGCGTGCCCGGCGAGGCCGTGGGGGTGGAACAGGGCCCGCTGCCGGTAGCGGGTCTCCCCGTCCTCGTCGCGCTCGGCGTACATCTCCAGCCAGGCCAGGCCGGGGAGCCTCATCTCGGCGCGCAGCCGCAGCAGCCGGCCCCGTTCGATCTCCTCCACCCGCCAGAAGTCCAGCGAGTCGCCGGCCCTCAGGTGCAGGGCGTCGCGCCGGCCGCGGCGCAGACCGACGCCTCCGACGAGCCGGTCGAGCCAGCCGCGGACGGCCCAGGCCAGCGGGAAGGAGTACCAGCCGTTCTCGCCGCCGACGCCCTCGACGACCTTCCACAGTGCCTGCGGTGACGCGCCGACGGTGAGGTCTCGCTCGTCGGTGTAGAGGCTGCCGCCCGCCCAGTCGGGGTCGGTGGGCAGGGGGTCGCTGGGCGCGCCGGGCACCGACGCGGAGGACCAGCGGGTGGTCGTCCTCGCCTCGCGGACCCGCTGGAGGGCGAGGGCGAGGGCCCGTTCGAAGGGGAGGGGGGCGTCGGGCGGGTCCGGCACGAAGTCGGCGATGTCGTGCTCGCCGCAGACGACCTCGTAGCGGAGCGACTCGGCCAGCGGGCGGGCGATGGACCGGGGCACCGGGGTGACGAGGCCGATCCAGTGGCTGGACAGCCGGGGGGTCAGGACCGGCACCGGGAAGATGAGCCGCCGGGGCAGTCCGGCGACCTCGGCGTAGCGGCGCATCATCCCGAGGTACGTGAGGATGTCCGGGCCGCCGATGTCGAAGGCCCGGCTGACCTCGGCGGGCATCCGCGCGCTGCCGACCAGGTAGCGCAGGACGTCCCGGACGGCGATCGGCTGGATCCGGGTGCGGACCCAGCTCGGGGTGACCATCACGGGCAGGCGTTCGGTGAGGTAGCGGAGCATCTCGAACGAGGCCGAGCCGGAGCCGATGATGACGGCGGCGCGGAGCACCGTGGTGGGGACCCCGGACTCCAGGAGGATGCGGCCCACCTCGGCCCGGGACCGCAGGTGCGGCGAGAGCTCTTCGTCGGGCACGTCGCGGGGGGTGAGGCCGCCGAGGTAGACGAGGCGTCCGACGCCGGCGGCGCGGGCCTCCCGGGCGAAGTTCTCGGCCGCGGTGCGGTCGGTCCGCTCGAAGCCCTGCCCGGCGCCCAGGGCGTGCACCAGGTAGTACGCGACGTCGACGTCGCGGAAGGCGGGAGCGAGGCTCTCGGCGTCGGTGACGTCGCCCCGGACGATCTCCACCTCCCCGGCCCAGGGGTGGTCGCGCAGTTTCGCGGGGGTGCGGGCCAGGCACCGCACCCGGAAGCCGGCCTCCAGGAGGTCCGGGACGAGGCGGCCGCCGATGTAGCCGCTGGCGCCGGTGACCAGGCACAGCGGTGCCGGGGCCTCCTGCCCTGACGCGTCGCTCATGGATCTGCTCCGTTCCGCTGGAGGAGTGGTGTCCGCCGCGCTCCCCCGCCGGTCGGGGGTCCGGCTTCCTCCGGTTCACTTCCGGAGGGGCGGCCGCCGTGGATGCAGCGGCCGGTTTCTATAGGCTGATCGTGTGGCCAGTACAGAGGAACCCGAGACCGGTGGGACCGCGCCCCGGCGCGTGCCGGGTGACGCGCAGAGCTTCGCCCGCGCGCTGCGGCGGACGAACGGCGAGATCAACCGACTGGTCCATGGTTTCGCGCTCGCGCAGGGACTGCATCCCACGGACGTGCAGGCGCTCTCCGTCGTACTGGACAGTCCGGAGCCGCTGACCCCGGGTCGGCTGAGGGAGCACCTGGGGTTGACCTCGGGTGCGGTCACCGCCTGCCTCGACCGGCTCGAACGGGCCGGGCACATCCGGCGCTCCCGGGAGAGCGCCGACCGCAGGGTCGTCCATGTGCACTACGTGGAGGGGGCGAGGGCCGCCGCGCGCAGCTACTTCATGCCGTTGGCGCAGGCGGCGGAGCGGGCCCGGCTGCGGTTCGACGCGGAGGAGCTGGCCGTGGCCGTGCGCTTCCTGGAGGCGTTGAACGAGGAGCTCGGCGATCTGACCGTCCCGCGTCGCTGACCCGGCTCCGGGGCCGTGCGACGCCCGCCGGTCGCGCACCGCCGATGTCTCCCTCCGGCGAGCCCCCGGCACCCCCTGCACCCTCGCTCGCCCTCTCCGTGCTTCAATCTCTCTCAATCATTGAGATTCTTTCTCCTTGAGAGACTTCGTCCGTGTCGAGAGACCCCTTCCCTGGAGTCCGCATGCCACGCCCCGCACGATGGGCCGCACGTCTGCTGCCCCTCGTCCTGCTCGTCCTCTGGCTCGCCGTCGGCGGCGGGCTCGGTCCGTACGCGGGAAAGCTCGGTGAGGTCGCCACCAACGACCAGGCCGCCTTCCTCCCCCGCAGCGCCGAGTCCACCCGGGTGATCGAGGCCCAGCGGGCCTTCCGCCAGGACGAGACGCTCCCCGCGCTCGTGGTCTGGACCTCGCCCGGCGGCGCGCCGCTCGGTCCCGAGACACGCGCCGCGGCCACGCGCGCGCTGGCCACGCTCACCGGGCAGCCGGGCGTCGTGGGCGCCCCGAGCCCGGCCCTTCCCTCCGAGGACGGGGAGGCGCTGCGCGGAGTCGTCCAGCTCCGCCCCGATCTCGGCGACGAGCTCGCCCCCACCCTCGCGGAGATCGACCGGGCGGCCTCGGCCGTGCCCGGGACGACGGTGTGGCTCGCCGGCCCCGCCGCCACACAGGCCGATCTGTCGGACGCCTTCGCCGGCATCGACGGGCTGCTGCTCGCGGTCGCCCTGGTCACGGTGCTGCTCATCCTGCTGCTCGTGTACCGCAGTGTGCTGCTCCCCCTGATCATCATCGTCGGCGCGGTGCTCTCGCTCGCCCTGGCCTGCGCCGTGGTGTACGTGCTCGCCGACCACGACGTCGTCCGGGTCGACGGACAGGTCCAGGGCATCCTGTCGATCCTGGTCATCGGCGCCGCCACCGACTACGCACTGCTCCTCGCCGCCCGCTACCGCGAGGAGCTCGCCCGCCGTGACGGCGAGCGCGTCCCGGCCATGCGCGCGGCGCTGCGCCAGTCCGCCGGTCCCATCACGGCCAGCGCGGCCACCGTGGCCCTCGCCCTGCTCGCCCTGCTGTTCAGCGATCTGACGAACAACCGGGCCCTGGGCCCGGTGGGCGCCATCGGCATCGTCTGCGCCGTGCTGAGCACGCTGACCTTCCTGCCCGCCGTCCTGGTGCTGCTCGGCCGCGCCGCGTACTGGCCCTCCAAGCCCCGCCCGTCCGAGTCCGAGGGCGGCGGCCACGGGATCTGGCGCCGCGTGGCCTCGCTGGTCGACCGCGCTCCCCGCAAGGTGTGGGCGGCGACGCTCGCCGGACTGCTCGCCTGCGCCGCCTTCTCCCCGCTCCTGGAGTCCAAGGGCGTGCCGCTCGACGAGATCTTCGTCAACGACGCCCCTTCCGTCGCCGCGCAGGAGGCGCTCGGCCGGCACTTCCCCGGCGGGGCCGGCAACCCGGCGATCGTGATCGCCGACGCGGCCGCGGCGGCCCGGGTGACCTCGGCGGCCGAGGCGGTCGAGGGAGTCGACTCGGCCGCGGCCGTCACCGCCTCCGGCCGGCCCGGGGCCGGAGCCCCGCTGGTCGTCGACGGACGGGTCCGGATCGACGTCACGCTGACCGACGCCGCGGACAGCGACGCGGCCGCGGCGGCGGTCGCCCGGCTCCGCACGTCGGTGCACGCGGTGCCGGGGGCGGACGCCCTCGTCGGCGGGTACACGGCGCAGCGGTACGACACCCAGCGGACCGCCGAGCGCGACCGGATGCTGATCGTGCCGGTGGTGCTCGCCGTCATCCTGGCCATCCTCGTGGTCCTCCTCCGCTCGCTCCTGATGCCGCTGCTGCTCGTGGCCACGGTGGCCCTGAACTTCTTCGCCACCCTCGGGGTCTCGGCCCTGGTCTTCCAGCACGTCTTCGGCTTCAGCGGCACGGACTCCTCGGTCCCGCTCTACGGATTCGTGTTCCTGGTCGCACTCGGCGTGGACTACAACATCTTCCTGATGTCCCGGGTGCGGGAGGAGTCGCTGCGGCACGGGGTCCGCGAGGGCGTGCTGCGCGGACTGACCGCGACCGGCGGTGTCATCACCTCGGCCGGTGTGGTGCTGGCCGCCACATTCGCGGCGCTGGGCGTCATCCCGCTCGCCTTCCTGGTGCAGATCGCCTTCATCGTGGCGTTCGGCGTCCTCCTCGACACCCTCGTCGTCCGCTCGCTGCTCGTGCCCGCGCTCGTACGGGACCTCGGCCCCGTCGCGTGGTGGCCCGGCAGGCTGAGCCGGACGGCGACGGGGCCGGGGCCGGAGGGCGGTGCCTCCCGGAAGAACGCCTCCGCTACTTAGGCATCAGCACCGTGTCGACGATGTAGACGGTGGCGTTGGCCGTGGGGACGTTGCCGCAGACCACCTTCGCGGACTCGTTGACGGTGAAGGACTCGCCGGAGCCCTGGGTGGTCAGCCGGCCCTTCTGGAGGGTCGTGAAGGAGCCGTTCTCCAGCTGCTTCGGGGTGAGCTTCTGGCCCACGACGTGGTACGTGAGGATGTCCGTCAGCATCGCCTTGTCGGCGAGGACCTTGTCCAGGTCGGCCTTCGGGATCTTGGCGAAGGCGGCGTTGGTCGGCGCGAACACCGTGATGTTCTCGGCGTTGTTCAGCGTGTCCACGAGACCCGCCTGCTTGACGGCGGTGACCAGCGTCGACAGCTCCGGGTTGTTCGATGCGGCCGTGGCGACCGGGTCCTTGGCCATGCCGTCGAAGGAACCGGCGCCCTCCTTCGGCACCGACGCGCACCCGGGGCCGAAGGGGCCGTCGGCCGTCGTGCCGGCCGCCGTCGACGAGGCCGCCGCCGGGGCCGCCGCTCCGTCGCCGCTCTCCTCGCCGGAACAGGCGGTCAGGCCCAGCGGCAGCAGCACGGCGGCGGTCACGGCGACGGAGGCACGACGGAAGGTCTGGGTGTTCATGATCACTCCTGGGGCTTCGGGTCCACCGGTCGGCGGCCCCTCAGCGGGCATTCGGCGTGCCGCTGCGTCCGGATGGCTTCCCTCACCCGAAGGAGTGATGAGGACGGGCTGCCGCGCCCGGACCGGCCGAGCCGTGCGGAAATGTTTCCGCCGCGACCCGTCCACCGGGCCGTCGGCTCCGAACACCTCCTGTACGCGAGTGATTCCTGGAGGAGACCGCAGGTGAGAGAGAACGTGTGGATCGGCGACGTCCGACCCGCGACTCCGGACCTTCCCGAGCTGATGGGACGCGTGGCGCTCGGCGACCAGGAGGCCTTCACGGCCGTCTTCGAGGCCGTCTCGGGGCCGGTGCTCGGCCTGGTCCGCACCGTGCTGCGGGACCCCGCCCAGTCCGAGGAGGTCGCCCAGGAGGTGCTGGTCGAGGTGTGGCGGACCGCGGCCCGCTACGAGCCCGCCCGGGGGTCGGTCCTGGCCTGGGTCATGACGCTCGCGCACCGCAGGGCCGTCGACCGGGTGCGGTCCGAGCAGGCGGCCTCGAACCGCGAGAAGCGGGTGGCCCTGCTGGAGCACACGGCCGCCTACGACGAGGTGGTGGAGCAGGTGGAGAGCCGGCTGGAGCGGGAGCAGGTCCGGCGCTGCCTGCGGGGCCTCACCGAGCTGCAGCGCCAGTCGGTGGATCTGGCGTACTACCGGGGCCTCACCTACCGCGAGGTGGCGGAACTGCTCGCCGTTCCGCTGGGCACCGTGAAGGCGCGGATGCGCGACGGGCTCATCCGGCTCAGGGACTGTCTGGGGGTGGGGGCGTGAACACCGCGGATCCGCACACGATGACCGGCGCCTACGCGCTCGACGCGCTGGACCCCGAGGAGCAGGAGGCCGTACGGCGCCATCTGGCGGAGTGTCCCTCGTGCGCCCAGGAGGTCCTGGAGTTCTCCGAGACCGTCGTCCGGCTCGGCCTCGCCGTCGCGGTGACGCCGACCGCCACACTGCGGACCGGTGTCATGGAGCGGATCGCGACCGTACGCCAGGAACCGCCGGCGACGAGGGCCGTGCGGGCCCCGCGCGGGCGGCGCGGCCTGCGCCGGTGGTCGCACTGGGCGCTGGCGGCCTGTCTCGCCGGAGCGGTCGGGCTCGGCGGGGTCGCGGCCTGGCAGCACGGGCTCGCCGAGGACGCCCGGCAGGAGACGAGCCGCGCACGCCAGGCGAACGACGCCGTCGCCGAGGTCCTCGCGGCCCCGGACGCCCGGGTCTCCACCAGCCGGCTCGAAGGCGGCGCCGTGGGCACGGTCGTCGTGTCGGCCTCGCTCGACCGGGCGGTGTTCGCCGCCTCCGGCATGGCGCCGCCACCGGCCGGCAAGGTCTACCAGCTCTGGTACGACGACGAGGGCACCATGCGGTCCGCGGGGCTGATGGACCCGGGGGCCACCGCGGAGGCGACCCTCCTCGACGGTCCCGTGGACCGGGCGTCCGGGGTGGGAGTCACCGTCGAACCCGCCGGCGGCTCGCCGAGTCCGACCTCCGCTCCGGTCGCGGTGCTCGCCTTCCCCCGGGCCTGACCCGGGGGAGGGCGCACGGGGGCACGCGCACACGCGCACGCGTGCCCCCGCCCCGCGCGGCCCGCAGGGCCCCGCCCGGAGGTTCATGGGGTCCGGTCGGTCGGGCCCGCGTGCTCACCGGGCGTGGCCAGTTCCTCCACCGCCTCCGCTCCGACGACCGCGCCCGTGGACCTCTTGCCGCGCCGCAGCCGGCCTTCGAGCCAGGAGGCGAAGGTGGTGAGCGCGAAGTTGAGGATGACGAAGAGGACGGCGACGACGGTGAAGCAGGCGATCGTGTTCGCTCCGTAGTTGGCGCTCATCGGGCGGACGGAGGCGAGGAGCTCGGAGAAGCCGAGCATGGCGCCGCCGAGCGCGGTGTCCTTGACGATGACGACGAGCTGGCTGACGAGCGCGGGCAGCATGGCCGTGACCGACTGCGGGAGGAGCACGTACGCCATGGTCTGGCCCTTGCGCATGCCGATGGCCTTCGCCGCGTCGGTCTGTCCCGCGGGGAGGGCGAGGATGCCCGCCCGGACGACCTCGGCGAGCACGGAGGCGTTGTAGAGGACGAGGCCGGTGACGACGGCGTACAGCGGACGGGTCTCCGGGCTGATGTCGGTGAACTCGGAGTAGGCCGCGTTGGCGAAGAGCATGAGGATCAGGACGGGGATCGCGCGGAAGAACTCCACGACCGTGCCCGCCGCGCCGCGTACGGCCCGGTGGTCCGAGAGGCGGGAGATGCCGAGGAGCGCGCCGAGGGGCAGCGCGATCACCATGGAGAGTCCGGCGGCGATCACGGTGTTCTCGAGGGCGGGCAGGAGGTACGTCTCCCAGACCCGGGCGTCCGTGAAGAAGGGGGCCCACTTGGACCATTCGAGCTGGTTCTTGGCGGCGAGGCCCGCCACGACCCACCACACGACGGCGGCGAGCGCGAGCAGGAACAGCAGCGTCCAGAGGAGGTTGCGGCGCCGGGCGCGGGGGCCGGGGACGTCGTAGAGGACGGTGGGCCTGGTCTTCACCGCTTCACCGCCACCTTCTTGGCCACCCAGCCGAGGAACAGGCCGGTGGGCAGGGTCAGGCAGATGAAGCCGACGGCGAAGATCGCGGAGATGAGGATGAGCTGGGCCTCGTTCTCGATCATCTCCCGCATCAGCAGGGCGGCTTCGGCCACGCCGATGGCGGCGGCCACGGTGGTGTTCTTGGTGAGGGCGATGAGGACGTTGGCGAGGGGGCCCACGACGGAGCGGAAGGCCTGCGGGAGCACGACGATGCGCAGGACCTGGGGGAAGCTGAGCCCGATGGCGCGGGCGGCCTCGACCTGGCCGAGGGGCACGGTGTTGATGCCGGAGCGCAGCGCCTCGCAGACGAAGGCGCTGGTGTAGGCGGTGAGGCCGAGGACGGCGAGCCGGAAGTTGATCGTGGTGAACCGGTCGGCGCCCATGCTGACGCCGAGGGTCTGGAACAGGCCCAGCGAGGTGAAGACGATGATGACGGTGAGGGGGATGTTGCGGACGATGTTGACGTAGACGGTGCCGAAGCCCCGCATGAGGGGGACGGGGCTGACGCGCATCGCCGCCAGCAGCGTCCCCCAGACGAGGGAGCCGATCGCCGAGTAGACGGTGAGCTGCACCGTCACCCAGAAGGCTCCGAGCAGGTCGTACCCCTGGAGGAAGTCGAACACGACGACCCGCTCACTTCACGATGACGCCGATCTCGGGGGCGGGTTCGTTCTGGTAGTTCGCGGGGCCGAAGTTCTTCTTCACCGCCGCGTCCCAGGAACCGTCGGCGACCATCTTCTCCAGGGCGGTGTTGATCTTGTCCTTGAGCTCGCTGCCCTTCTGGACGCCGATGCCGTAGTTCTCGTTGCTCATCTTGAAGCCGCCGAGCTTGAACTTGTCCTTGAACTGACTCTGCGCGGCGTATCCGGCGAGGATCGAGTCGTCGGTGGTGACGGCGTCGATGACGCCGTTCTCGAGTCCGGTCAGGCACTCGGAGTAACCGCCGTACTCCTGGAGCTGGGCGTCCGGGGCGATCTTGTCCTTGACGTTCTGGGCGGACGTCGAGCCGGTGACCGAGCAGAGCTTCTTGTTGTTGAGGTCGGACGGCTGCTTGATGGAGTCGTCGTCGGCCCGGATCAGGACGTCCTGGTGGGCGAGGAGGTAGGGGCCGGCGAAGTCGACCTTCTTGGCCCGCTCGTCGTTGATCGAGTACGAGGCGGCGATGAAGTCCACGTCGCCGCGCTGGAGCATCGTCTCCCGGTCGGCGCTCTTGGCCTCCTTCCAGACGATGTCGGACGGGTCGTGACCGAGCTGCTTGGCGATGTAGGTGGCCACGTCGACGTCGAAGCCGGTGTACGTGCCGTCCGGGGTCTTCAGGCCGATGCCGGGCTGGTCGTACTTGATGCCGACGGTGATCTCCTCGCCGCCGTGGTCGCGGGGGACGGCACCGGTCGCGCCGTTCGCGAATCCCGCGGAGGTGAAGGAGAGGACGACGGCCGCGGCGACGGCCACGGTGGCCCTGCCGGTGCTGACGGTCGTCCTGCCGGTCCTGGTCGCGTTCATGAGGATCACCCCTGGGGGCTGCTCAGTGGTGTCAGTGGTGGAGGATCTTGGACAGGAAGTCCTTGGCGCGGTCACTGCGCGGGTTGCTGAAGAACTCGTCCGGGGTGGTCTCCTCGACGATCCTGCCGTCGGCCATGAAGACGACGCGGTTGGCGGCGGATCGGGCGAAGCCCATCTCGTGGGTGACGACCACCATCGTCATGCCGTCCCGGGCGAGTTGCTGCATGACCTCCAGGACCTCGTTGATCATCTCGGGGTCGAGCGCGGAGGTCGGCTCGTCGAAGAGCATCACCTTCGGTTCCATGGCGAGGGCGCGGGCGATCGCCACGCGCTGCTGCTGGCCGCCGGAGAGCTGAGCGGGGTACTTCTCCGCCTGCGAGGCGACCCCGACCCGGTCGAGGAGGGCGCGGGCGCGCTGCTCGGCCGCCTTCCGGTCCTTCTTGCGGACCTTGATCTGGCCCAGGGTGACGTTGTCGAGCACCGTCTTGTGCGCGAAGAGGTTGAAGGACTGGAAGACCATCCCGACGTCGGCGCGCAGGGCCGCGAGTTCCCGTCCTTCGGCCGGCAGGGGGCGTCCGTCGACGACGATCCGCCCCTTGTCGATGGTCTCCAGGCGGTTGATCGCGCGGCAGAGCGTCGACTTCCCCGATCCCGACGGCCCGATGACGACCACGACCTCGCCCCGGTGGATGGTGAGGTCGATGGACTGGAGCACGTGCAGGGTGCCGAAGTGCTTGTCCACCCCGCGGAGCACGACGAGCTCGTCGCCTCCTGCCGGGACGCCACCTTCCGGGACGGGCATGTCACCCTCCTGGCTCACGCCCCCGCTTCGCTCCTTCTCACGTTCATGCTCCGCCCTCCGTCCGGCCCCCGCACTCCGGAGGGGGTGCACGGAGAGTGAGCGGGCACACCGTGCCGTGGCCCCCGGCCGGGTCGGCCGGGGGCCACGGGGGGCCCGAGCCGCCGGACGGCGGCCGGGCCGCGCTCAGGAGGCGGTCTCGCGGGCGGCCAGTTCGATCAGGTCGCAGACCTCGACTGGCCGGGAGGCGAGCGAGGCGTGGCTCGCGTCGAGCTCGACGGTCTTGCGCGGGTTCATCCGCGCGGCCATGCGGCGCTCGTTGTCGGGGTGGATCATGCGGTCCTCGGTGGAGACCTGGTAGTACGTGGGCTTGGCCCGCCAGGCCGGGGCGGTGACGTTGTCGGCGAAGGTGGAGCCGAGCGGAGCCTTCTGCGTGACGGCCATGACCAGGGCCTCTTCCGGGGTCAGGTCCTGGGCGAAGCTGTCGTGGAACGCGTCCTGCTTGATCCAGAGGTAGCCGTCCGAGTCGGGGGCGATGTTCTCGAAGGCGGCGGGCGGCTTCTCCTGGCTGATCTGGCCGGGGCTCTCACCGGCGTCCGGGGCGAAGGCCGCGATGTAGACGAGACCGGTCACGTTCGGCAGGTCGCCGGCCTCGGTGATGACGGCGCCGCCGTAGGAGTGGCCGACGAGCAGGACGGGGCCGTCGACCTGCCGGACCATCTTCCGGGTGCGTTCGGCGTCGTCGGCGAGCGAGGTGAGCGGGTTCTCGACGGCGTGGAGCCGGTCGTGGCCGCGCCGGTGGAGCTCGGTGATCACCTTGGCCCAGTGGGCGGCGCCGCCCCAGAAGCCGTGGACGAGGACGATCGCGGGCTTGTCTGCCATGGGTTCCGTACCGATCTGCGCGAGGAATGGGATCCCGCCCCTGCCCCGCCCCGTACCCCCGCGGTCACGCTACGGGAGGGCAGGTGGGCCCGCATGTCAGGCCGGAACCACGCGCGCGTGGGGGCGGGCTGGCGGACACTGGGGGTGGGAGCCGAGTGCGTGAGGAGGGTCCGCCATGAGCAGTGCCGCACCCAAGGTCAGCACGTTGCCGCCGGAGCACCGGGAACGCCTGATGGCCTTCGCCGAGGACGTGTACTTCGAGTCCGGTCACCGGCTGTTCGAGGAGCAGCAGCACGCCGACCGGTTCTGGATCGTGAAGACGGGCGCGGTGACGCTCGACGCGAAGGTGCCGGGGCGCGGGGCGCCGGTGATCGAGACCCTCCACCACGGCGAGCTGGTGGGCCTGTCGTGGCTGTTCCCGCCGTATCTCTGCCAGTCGGGGGCGGAGGCGATGACCCCGGTCCGGGCCCAGGAGTTCGACGCCCCGGCCGTGCGCTCGATGTGCCGCTCGGACGCGGACTTCGGAGCCTCGGTCATGTTCTGGGTGGGCTCGATCCTGGCCCACCGCCTCCAGGTGACCAGGGTCCGGCTCCTCGACCTGTACGCGCCGCACGGGAGCGGCATCCTGGCCTGACGGACGGGACGGCACGCCACGGCGGTGCGGAGGAGACCGCGCGGCCGTGCCCTTGCGCCCGCGCCCGAGGCGCGGAGCCGGGGAGCCACGGAGCCGGGAAGGCCCCACGCGGGGGCGGGCCCGGACCCCGGGACCGCCGGACGCTACCGTGACGGTGCACCGGCGGGTCCGGTCCCCGGCGCTCACCGCGGGGCGGGCGGGCCCTCGGCCAGAACTCCGTCGACGAGCTGCGAGGTCCCGATGAGCGACCCGACGACGGCACGCGAGGCGATCGCCCTCGTCGCCGGCGACGACTTCACCGAGTTCCCCTGCGCGGAGGGGCCCTTGACGGACGACGGGCCGCTGGGATGGCCCGGCTACTCCGCCGCGCACGCGCGTGCCTCCGCCCGTACCGGCGAAAGCGAGTCGGTGGTCTGCGGGACGGGTCGGATCGGCGGGGTGCGGGCGGTCCTGGTCTCCTTCGAGTTCGGGTTCCTCGGCGGTTCCCTCGGGGAGCGGACGGGGGCGCGCGTCGCCGCGGCCCACGCGCGGGCCCGCGCGCTGCGGCTGCCCGTGGTCGTGCTGCCGGCGACCGGCGGCAGCCGGATGCACGAGGGCATGCGGGCGCTGCTCCAACTCCAGCTGCTCGCGGGCGAGTCGGCTCTCACCCGGGCCGCCGGGCTGCCGCAGATCGCCGTCCTGCGGGACCCGACGACGGGCGGCGGCTGGGCCACGCTCGGCGCCGGATCGGATGTGGTGCTGGCGCTGCCCGGCGCCCAGGTCGGCTTCGCCGGTTCCCGGGTCCGCCCGCCGGACGCGGACCCCGCCGCGTACACCGCCGAGGCGCAGCTCGCGCACGGCCACGTCGACGCGATCGTGGCGCCCGACGCGCTCCGTGACGTCCTCGGGCGCTGGCTCTCCCTGCTCACGCGTCCCGCCGCGGGCCGGGCGGCGCCGCCGCGCGCGCTCGGCGACCCGGGCACGCCGCCCGCCGCGAGCGGCCGGGAGGCGGTGGCCCGGGCCCGGCACCCGGAGCGCCCCCGGGCGGGCGCGTACCTCGACGCGTACTTCTCCGTCCGCGAGGAGATCTCGGGCGACCGTGCCGGGGGTGTCGATCCGGGGATGCGGTGCGGCTTCGGACGGCTCCCCGACGGCCGTACGGTGGCGTACGCGGCGCAGTGCGGGACCGCGACCCGCCCGGCGGGGTTCCGTACGGCCGCCCGGCTCGTACGGCTGGCCGACCGGCTGGGGGTACCGGTCCTCACCCTCATCGACACGCCCGGGGCCGCCAACGACCCGGAGGCGGAGCGCGCCGGCGCCGGCCCGGCGATCGCCGACCTGTTCGCCGCCGTCGCCACCGCGCGCGTCCCCGTGACCTCGCTGCTCGTCGGCGAGGGCGGCTCGGGCGGCGCCCTCGCCCTCGCGGCCCCGGGCCACCTGTGGGCCACTCCCGACAGCTACTTCTCGGTGATCGCCCCGGAGGCCGCGGCGTCGATCCTCAAGCGCCCGCCGGAGGAGTCCGCCGCGACGGCGGACCGGCTCCGCCTGCGCCCGCGCGACCTCCTGGAGCTGGGCGTCGTCCGGGGCGTCGTGGAGAACTGAAGCCCGCGGCCTCAGGGGCCGACCGCACCCGCGTGACCGGTCCGCGGCCGGTCCCGGGACACGGCACCCGGGACGGCTCGGCGCCGGGCCCGGCCCCGGCCGTTCAGTAGTAGTTGCGCATGATCTCGTCCGCCCAGGCCGGCTGGGCGGTCGGGCCCTGCGGGGCGAACTCGGCCATGTACGGCTTGATGTCGAGGACCGGTGTGCCGTCGACCGCGTCGAGGCCGCGTACGTGGATGTCCAGGCCGTCGGTGCGCACCAGCACGCAGCGGGAGAGTCCGAGCCGGTTGGGCCGGTTCTTGCCGCGCTGGGCGAAGATCCCGACCAGCGGCCACTCCGTGTTGCCGCGCGGGTGGCGGGCTCCGGTCTCCACGGCGTCCGGTCGTACGCGGTCGAAGTGGTAGACGACCTCCAGGTGCGAGAACGCGTCGAGGCCGGCGAGCGCCTCGGGGCCGAAGGCCTCCGCGTCCAGCCGGATGACGGACTCGACGTCGCCCCACTCGTCGTCGCGGACCTCCGCGCGGCCCCCGACGACCCGGCCCACCGGATGGGAGACGACGGACGTGCGGATCTGTTCCTCTGCCATGGGCTCCTCGTTCCTTCCCGCGCCCCCGGAGGGACTCCCGCCCGGCACGCTACCGCCGCCCGCAGAACCGTCAGATGCCGGGCCCGTACCCCGGATCGGGCCCCTGGCGCGGATGCCACACCACCGAGACCCCCCAGAGGCCGAGTGCGACCACGGCGGCGCACACGAGGAACGCCGCCCACGGGCGGAGCCACCGTGTCGCCGCCGCCCAGGCCACCGGCGGGACCAGCAGGCCGGCGAGCAGGATCAGGGGCAGCTCGACGAGGATGACGCTCCAGTCCCTGGCGTGCGCCTCGAACCCGCCGTCGATGCTGTACGCGGCCCGGGGCAGGGCGAAGACCCCGGCGGCGGCGATCCCGCCGACGGCGAGCAGGCAGCCGACGGCGCCCTGGGCCCGGCCGTCGTCGGCCCCACTGCCCCTGTCGGCGCTGTCGACGCCGTCGGTGTCGGCGCTGTCAGCGCTGTCAGCGCTGTCAGCGCCCTCGGTGACCTGGCCGATGCCGTCTGAACCGGTGGCGGGGTTCTCGCTCATGCCCGGGAGGGACGCCGGACGCCGCGGGCCGGTTCCGGAGGCCGGGTGCGCCTCACGGGGCCCGTGCGCGGTCCGCACCGCACGGCTCGCCGAACCCGCGGCCGCGGGTGACCATGGTGAACGGAACCTGGCGAGAAGCCGGCCGGCACTGGAGGGCACCCGTGGCGCACACCGGCACCACCACCGACGTACTCATCGTGGGCGCGGGTCCCGTCGGCCTGAGCGCCGCCGCCGAGCTCCGCAGGCACGGGGTGCGCTGCCGGCTCGTCGACCGGCTGCCGGCGCGGCTCCCGTACGCCAAGGCCGTCGGGATCCAGCCGCGCACCCTGGAGCTGTGGGACCGGATGGGCCTGATCCGGTCGGTCCTGGAGGCCGCCGTCCCGATGCGCGGCCAACTGACCTACGTCAACGGCGCGGTGGCGGCGCGTGTCTCGCTCGAACTGCCCCCCGACGTGCCGTACGGCTTCGCGGCCCTGCCGCAGTACGAGACCGAGCGCCTCCTGGAGGAGTACGTCGCCGGCTTCGGAACGCACATCGAGCGCGGGACGGAACTCGTCTCGTTCGTCCAGGACCCGGACGGGGTCACCGCCCTGCTGCGCGGCGCGTCGGGGCTCACCGAGGAACTGCGGGTGCCCTATCTGATCGGCTGCGACGGAGCCCACAGCGTCGTCCGCAAGACTCTGGGCCTGTCGTACGAGGGCGGCGCGTTCCCGGAGGCTTACATGCTCGGCGACGTCGTGGCCGAGTCCGAGTGGGACCTGCCGCAGGGGTACGCGCTCCGCTGCGAGCACCGGGCCGACGACGGGTCCCTCGACGACGTCCTCGTGTGCATCCCGCTGCCCGGCGACGGCCGTTACCGGATGTCGATGAAGGTGCCGCCCGAGCTGGCCGAACCGACCGACACGGCGCGGGCGCGACCGCCACGGGGCGGCGGCTCCCCGTCGGACGGACTCGCCCACGGCCTCCAGGACGGTCGCGGCCCCGACCTTTCCCACCTGCAGGCCGTCGTCGACCGGCTGGCCCCGGGCCCGGCCCGGCTCTCCCAGCTGCGCTGGTCGTCGGTCTTCCGCATCAGCCACCGGATCGTCGGCCGCTACGGCGAGGGCAGGGTGTTCGTCGCGGGCGACGCCGCGCACATCCACCCGCCCACCGGCGCCCAGGGCATGAACACCGGCATCCAGGACGCCGCCAACCTGGCCTGGAAGCTCGCCCTCGTGGTGCAGGGCGAGGCCGGGCCCGCGCTGCTCGGCAGTTACGACGCCGAGCGGCGCCCGGTGGGCGAGGAGGTCGTCGGCCGTACCGTGCGGCACGCCACCCGGGGCCTCGAGAACGACCCGGGCGATCTGACGACGCTGCTGCTCCGTGAGGCCCAGCTCCTCGTCGGCTACCGGGACGGCCCGCTCGCCGGCGCCCCGTACGGGCCGGTCGACGCGCCGCAGCCCGGAGATCTGGCCCCGGACTGCGGCGGTCTGGACACACCGGTCGCGGTCTACCCGCTGCGGCTGCTCGACGTCCTGCGCGACCGGCCGGGACACGTCGCCGTGCTGTACGGGGCCGATGCCACCGGGCTGGCGCGGGCGGTGGCGGCGGCCAGGGCCGTCGCCGTCGAGCGGCTGCCGCTCGACGTCGTCGCCCTGCTCCCCCGGGAGGCCGATCCGGACACCTCCCCCGACCTGGGCGCTCCGGCCTACCGGGACGCCGGCGGGGAGTTCGCGCGGATCTACCTCCCCGACGGCGACACCGGCTTCGTCGTGCGCCCCGACGGGCAGCTCGCCGCCCGGTTCCCGCTCGGCGCCACCACGGCGGCCCTGACGGACTGCCTCCGGACGCTGTCCGTACCGCTACGGGACCCAGTGGTTGCCTGAGGCCGTGATCATGACCTGGAGCTGGATGCTCGCGGAGAAGTAGCTGCTGGTGTCGATCGGGGTGGCCAGCATCTTGTTCCACAGGGCGTCCAGCCAGGCCTGGCTGCCGGAGTCGGTCATCGCCGCCACCGCGAACGGGGCGAAGAAGGCCGCCTCGCTGCCCGCCGAGATCTGGGTGCCGTTGAGCTTGTAGCCGATGGCGATCTTGTTCGGGTCGCCGCCGGTCTTCGTCTTGATCCAGCTGTTGAGCTTCCGCGCGGCCGCGAGCGACGTGGCGTCGCCGCTGGTCACCGCGTCGTCCGCGATGCGCCACGGGGTGCGGCAGGCGTTCCACCAGTACGCGCCGTCGTTGGGGTCCTCCAGGACCTGGCCCGGGGCGGGCTTCGGCGTGGTGTTGGTGTCGACGACGAAGTCGGGGAGGAGTCCGGTGCCGGAGGCGTAGGTCGACTGGAGACGGGAGATCTGGGTCTGGTGCGCGGTGCGCACGGCGTCCCAGGTCGTGTCGCCCGAGGCGGTGCGGAAGGCGCGGAAGTGGTCGACCATCCAGTCGGACGTACGGGTGATGTAGTAGTACTGGTCGCCGGAGCTGCTCCAGTCGCCGAGCTTCAGGAGCTTGGTCGTCGGGTTGAGTTCGTCCTTCTTGATGGCGGCGATGTGCTTGAGCGCGAGGTCCTTGTAGTTGTAGGTGCCGGTGCTGCCCCACTGCTTGTCGGCGAGGAGCAGGCCGTACGCCACGTCCATGTCGCCGTCGGTGGCGCCGTCACCGCCGTTGACGCTGCGGCAGTTGACGTCCTGTTCGGCGGCGAGCAGGTTCGGGTTGATGGCGGACGGGTGGTCGATCTTCCACTTGACGAGGCCGTCGAAGATCTTCTTCGCGTCGGGGTCGGCGCCGGCCATGGTCGCGGCGACGACCATGCCGTAGCCCTGTGCCTCGGCGACGTACGGGTGGTCGGCGTCGGGCGAGATGATCTGGTACCAGCCGTTGCCGCAGTTCTGCCGGACGAAGGCGGACTTCCACCTGTTGTAGTAGTCGACGACCTTCTGGTCGAGGGTGGCCTGGGACCCGGAGGGCTTCAGCGTGCCGGCGGCGTAGGGCCTGAGGTGGCTGCCGAAGGGGACGGCCGTGCCGCCGCCGCCCCCGGTGCCGGTGGGCGCGCCGTAGACCTCGAACTCCCAGAGGGAGTAGCCGTACGCGGTGCCGCGGCCGGTGCCGTACATACGGACGTAGCGGCCGCTGCCGGAGACCGTCAGGTCGTCGGTCGCGCCGTCACCGGCCGTGGTGGAGTAGACGTCGGACCAGGTCGAACCGTCGGCCGAGGTCTGTATCTTGTACGTCTTCCCGTACGCGTCCTCCCAGTTGAGCTTGACGCGGGAGATCGTGTGATTCACCCCGAGGTCGATGCGGATCCACTGCGGATCGACTCCTTCGAGGCTCGCCCAGCGAGTGGCCGCGCTGCCGTCCACCGCGAGACCGGGCCCGAAGGCCGAGGTCTCGACGGACGAGGCCGTCACCGCCTTTCCGGTGGACACCAGACCGTCGGCGGCCTGTGCCTGCGGCAGCACCGTCAGGGGCAACGCCAGCAGACCCGCGAGCCCGAGAAGCGAGACGCTTCGTCGACGCATGACAACTCCCTTTCCCTCCATGGCCAATGGTTAGGAAATGTTCCTAACCATTGGCCCGGAGAGTAGAGAGACCGGAAGGCCCGCGCAAGACCCCGCACCACAACCGGGACGCGAGGACGGTGTCGGCGTCGCTCGACGCGGGGGGATCTGACGGTGCCGCTGATGTCGCGGACGGGTTCAGCCGGACGGAGACTCCGCACCGCCCTCGGTCGGCTCCGAACCGCCCTCCGTGGACTCTGCGCCGCCCTCCGTGGACTCCGCACCGCCCTCCGTGAACGCGTCCCCGGCCTCTCGCCGCGCCGCGCGGGCGTCCCGTAGCGCCGTGTGCACCGACCAGACCACCGAGACCAGGGGGACGGCCACCACGGCGCCCACGATGCCCGCGGCGATGGAGCCCGCGATGACCGAGATCGCGACCACCAGCGGGTGGAGCCGTACGGCCCAGCTCATGACGAGCGGATGCAGGACGTGGCCCTCGATCTGGCCGATCACCACGATCAGCCCGATCACGATCGCGGCCACCAGGGGCCCCTGCGAGGCCAGCGCCACGACGGCGGCGACCGCCAGCGCGATGGGCGAGCCGATCAGCGGCACGAACGCGGCGACGAACTCCAGCAGGGCCAGCGGCACCGCGAGGGGCACGCCGAGGAGCCACAGGGCGATCCCGACGAGCACCGCGTTCACCGCCGCCACGAGCACGATCCCGTGGGTGTAGCCGGTGAAGGTCCGCCAGGCGGCGCGCCCGCCCACCGCCACCCGCTCGCGGACCGACCCGGGCAGCTGCTTCCGGAACCAGGCCCACTGGCGGTCGCCGGAGTGGATGAAGAACACCGCGGAGAACACGGCCAGGGCCAGCGTCGTCAGCACGGCCACCACATGGTGGGCCCCGCTCAGGGCCGTACTGACCAGGGTCGAGCGATGGCTGGAGAGGTACTCCCCGATCCTGGCCTGGAGGTCGCCGAGGGCCCCCGGGTTCAGCCGGAACGGCGGCCGCTCCAACCAGTCCTCGATCCGGCCGACCCCCACCCGGAACTCGCGCACGAGGGTCGTCCGCTCCCCCGCCACCGCCTCCCCGACCAGCGCGAGCACGCCCAGGACGAGCGCGATGCCGCCGAGGAGGGTGAGCGCCACGGCGAAGGGCCGGGGCAGCCCCCGGGCGACGACGTCGGCGACGGGACGGAGCAGCGCGGTGATCACGAGCCCGAGGAAGAGGGCCACGCCGATCTCGTGGAAGCGCCCGAGCACCGCGAACAGGCTGTAGACCAGTACGCCGACGACGAGCAGCCGCCACGCGTACGCGGCGGCCGTGCGGAGGAAGGGGCTGACCATGACCGTCGTGGATGTCCCTGGCTGCATCCCACCGACCTACCACCCGCGGCGGCCTCGCGCCGTCAGGATCACAGGCGGGCGCCGGGAACTCCGCCGATCGGCGGTGCGGCGGCGGCGCGACGGGCGCGTCCGGGCCCTTGAGGCCGCGATCGTCAGAGGGAGGCGATCGTGACGCGCGTCGCTGAGGCCGCGGCGGCGACGGCCGAGCGGGGCCGGTCCGTCCAGTCGAGGAGCCGGAGCTCGCCCTGCGCGGACTGACCGGTCTGACCGGTGTGACCGGTGTGACTGGTGTGACTGGTGTGACCGGACTCACCCACCTGGCCCGCCTTGAGCCGGGCCTCCGCCCGGACCCACAGCCGCAGCAGCGCCGGGCCCGCGTCCGGCGAGGCCGCGGCCTCCGCGACGTCCGCGTCGGGGAGGAGACGGCGGAGTACGTGGACGGGGCCGGGGCGGCGCGTCGCCGGCTCGACGTCGACGCCGATCGCACCCGGGCCCACGGCGGCCGCGACAAGGCCGTCGGCGTGACTGAGGCTGACGCCCACGCCGGGCCGGCCCCGCAGGTACGGGCGCCCGTGACCGTGTTCTCCGCACCCCGGGCACCGCTGGGCGAGGGCGGGCGTGTCCGGCGGAAGGCCGGTGGCACGGGCGACGCACAGCCGCAGGAGGAGGCGCGCCGCCAGTACGTCGTCCCGGCGGCTCGGCAGCCGTATCCCCGCGAGGCGGCGCCGTTCCCACGGGGCCAGCAGAGCCTCGTCCAGATCGGGGTGGGCCAGCACCTCCGGGGTCGTGGCCACGACCGCCAGCGCCGTCTCCGGGCCCGGCTCCGGCCCCCCTACGGGACCGCCGCCCGTCATCGGTGGGCGCTCAGCCGGCGGCGGCGCTCAGGAAGCGCTCCTGGACACGGCCGAGGGTGCGGAAGTCGTCGATGGTGACTTCCTGGAGGTCGATGGTGTTCCCGGAGAGCTCCTCCAGGAGGTCGATGAACTCGAGGAAGTCCATCGAGTCGATGAGACGCGCCTCGATGAGGTCCTCGTCGTGGGCGATGGGGCCGTCGAGACCGGGATTCTTCTCGTGGAGCCACTCGGCGATGCGTTCCATGGGGAGGGGTTGCTCCTTGCTCACAGCTGTCGTGGGGAAGTGGGAGGGATGCGTGGCGCCGCGGCCCGGCCTCAGACGCGGGCGTCTCGGAGCCGGTCCAGGGCCTGTTCTGCGGTGCCGTGGGCGAGGATCATCGCGTGGATCCAGCGTTCGAGCCCGAAGGCGACGCAGGAGCTGTACGCCGCGCCGGCCGAGCCCGCGCGGATGTCCAGCCGTTCGCCGAAGAAGTTGCGGTGCCGGTTCACGGAGGCGATGGCCGTGCCGTCGGGGGCGCAGAACTCGTGCTTCACCGGGTCGAGGGCCATCAGCCTGGCGCGGGAGCCGCCCTTGTCGTAGAAGGGGTCGTCGGCCACGGCCCGGGTCAGCTCCAGACCGAGGAGGGCGGCCGCTTCGAGGATGAACTCCGCGCCTCGCTCCAGGTGTTCGACGGATCCCTGCTTGGTGCCGAGGTACAGGACCTCGCGCATGTGGAAGCCCCACAGGCGGCGCAGGCCGTCGTAGTGGGTCTCGTTGCGGAAGCAGCGGCCCGAGGCGGAGAGGCGGAGGCCGTCCTCGCCGACGTCCCGGCCCTCCAGGGAGAGCAGGAGCCCGTAGCAGGTCGCGGACGGCAGCAGATGGCCGGTCGGCCGCAGGGGCAGCTCCCCCGGTGTCTCGCCGGCCGCGAGTCCGTCGAGCGCGTCCGGGGCGAAGCGCCCGGCGGAGACGCCGAGATGGGGGAAGTTACGGAAGAAGTCGAGGCGCGTCAGGCCCTCCACGGACAGCAGCGGCGGGCCGACGACCTCGGGCGCGGAGAGCCGTGCGGCGAGGCCCGTGAGCAGCTCGTCGAGTCCGCGCAGGAGCGCGGTCCGGACCGGGTCCAGCGTGATCAGGCCCGCACCCGGGCTCTTCAGGCCGCCGTCCGGCAGGGCCGTGGCGCTGGGTGTGCTCATGGAAACCGCTCCCTCTGGGCGTGGGCGAGCGAACCGGGATACGGGGAACGCCCTTGGATGTGGTCGCCGTCGACCGCGAGACGCAGCAGCGGTGAAGCCGGCCGACATCCCTGCGGGACCGGACTGCGCAAGGGGACACTAGGTCAGCCTCGCGCAGGTTGTCTAGACCAAAGCCGATAGGCTGTCACATGCAAGTCAGCATATTGAGACGTCACTTGACAACGAGTATGGTCTAAACCAATTCTTCTGAACGGTGTGGCCACGACCCCCACGCCGGGCGCCGCCGCGCGTCCGTTCCGTCCACCCCGACGTCCGACCTTCCGTCCGTCCATGCCACTCGCCCCCGGCTCCGCGCCGAGGGTTTCTCCGTGCTGTCCACCGGCCGGGGAACGCGTGCCCCGACTCCCGCCCTGGAGGGACCAGATGACGACGCCCGCACCCCATCGCCCCCGCCGCCGCCCCCACCTCCACCGGGCGGCCTCGGACCTGCCGTACTTCAGCGCGGACGGCGAGTCCTACCTCGCCCAGACGACGCTGCGGGAGCTGAAGAAGTCACGGCCGCTGCGGGTGCTCTCCGAGGAGGACTTCGCGCACTGGCAGACGTACGGCTACGTCATCGTCCGCGAGGCGGTCCCCGCGGAGGCCGCGAAGCGCCTGCTCGACTTCACCTGGGACTTCCAGGGCCTCGACCCGGAGCGGCCGGAGAGCTGGTACGAGGACCGGCCGTTCCGGTCCGAGCTGGACCAGCAGCTGCACGTCTACGGCTTCGTGGAGGCCTACCACCACCAGCTCCTCTGGGACAACCGCCAGGCCCAGCGCGTCTACGACGCCTTCGTGGACGTCTGGGACTGCGAGGAGCTCTGGGTCACCCAGGACCGGCTCAACCTCAACCCGCCCAACATCGGCAACCGCGACCGCGCCCTCATCGAGCCCACCGACCGCGGCTTCGACATCGATCTGCACTGGGACATCGACACCACGCTCGGGGTCCCTCCGCAGCGGGTGCAGGGGATCATCGCGCTCAACGAGACCCGGCCGGAGTCGGGCGGCTTCCAGTGCGACCCGGAGCTGTTCCGGCGGTTCGAGGAGTGGAAGGTCGCCCAGCCGGCCGACCGCGACCCGCTGCGACCCGCCGTGGACCGGACCGAGTACCCCGTCGTACGCCCCGATCTGCACCCCGGCGACCTGCTGATCTGGAACGGCCTGCTCGCCCACGGGGTGGCGCGCAACGTCTCCGAGGACCAGGTACGGGCGGTCCAGTACCTGTCGATGATGCCGGCGCTCGAAGGGCACGAGCGGCTCAGGCGGTCCCGCGTCGACTCCTGGCGGCACCTGCGGACCCCGCGCTGGAACCGGACCCTGGTCGGCGACCCCGTGCGCCACGAGTCCGAGCGGTACCCCACGGCCACCCTGAACGAGCTCGGCAGCCGCCTGCTGGGCCTCACCTCATGGAAGGACGCGGAGGAAGCCCCGACGGCCACCGCGGGCGCCGCCTCCGTTCCCGGCCAGGACGGGGAGCCGGCGTGCGCCGTGTCTGCCTGACCCTGCCCACCGACCGGGCCTGCGCCGCGACCCTCCGGGCCGTCGCCGAGGAGGCCGCCTACGGCGCCCGCGCGTTCGGCGTCGAGGTGCGACTCCTCGTCCTGGACTCCTCCGACCCGGCGACCCTCGCCGAGCACCGCGAGGTGGTCGCCTCACTGCCCCCGGCCCCCGGCGTGGTCGTGCACCACCTCGACGAGGACGAGCAGCGGACCTTCCTGCGGGAGGTGGTCGCCCGCTCCGGCGCGCCCGCTCCGGACCGCCTGCTCGGCCTGCTGCTGCCGGACCGCGTCTCCTACGGCGCGTGCACCAACCGCGCCTTCCTCCTCGCGGAGGCCCTGGGCTGCGCGTCGGTCCACCGCCGCGACTCCGACAGCCGCTACCAGTACCTGGACGGGGAACCGGTGTTCCCGCTCCACCACGAGCTCACGGCCCTGGGGCTGCGGGCCGCGGACGTGGCCGCCCTCGTCTCCCGGAGCAGGCTCGACCCCGCCTGCGCGGACCGGCCGGTGGCCCTGGTCGGCGGCTCCTTCGTCGGCGAGATGTCCGTGGACGTCGAGGAGATCCGCCGGCTCGACCCGGGGATCTACGAGGACGTCGTCGGTCTGTCGATCCCCTCCGGCTACCCGGAGATCTGGCGCCGGAACCTGATCGCCGAGTCCTTCCGGGGCGCCGGAACGGCCGCGTACACCGGCGACCGGACGACGCTCATGAGCGTCAGCCCGACGCGGGTGGACATGTGCAACATCGCCTTCGACCGCGAGGTGTACCGCCGGGTGCCGCTGCCGCCCGCCACCGACACGATCGGCAGCGACTACTTCCTGATCCATCTCGTGCAGGACGCCCGCCTGCCGGGCGTGCTCCACAACCGGCACATCGTCAACTTCCATACGGGTGAGCGTCGTTCGGACGCCGGATTCCTCGCCTATCAGCGCCGCTTCGCCAAGTACCTCCTCTCCACACCCCACTTCGCCTCGATGTACGGCGCGATGAAGGAGGCCGGTGACGCCCTGCTCGACGCCGAGGGGCACGTCCGGGCCTCCGTCGTCGCCGGGTTCGCCAGGGACAGCACCCGGGTGGACCGGTCGGAAAACGCCGAACGGCTCGATGTCCTCGACCGCTCCTACCGCGCCCTGGGCGGCCGCTACACCGCCGCCGCCGACACCCTGGCCCCGCTCCGCGAGCAGCTCCTCGACGAGGCACGACAGGACATGGAGGAGTTCGCCCTGCTGACCGACGCGTGGGAGGCCCTGACCCGCGCGAGCCGGGCGGTCCCCCCGGGGAGCGCCCGCACCGTCACCGTGGCGTACGCCGGGGGCGAGGCCCGCCGGGGCCCCGTCACCATGGGCCAGGCCAACATGATCCGCTGCATGCTGCGGGACGAACCGGAGCACATCAACATCCACGACGTGTGGCCCGTTCCCGAGGGGACCCGGACGGAGGCCGCGATCGAGGCCCTCCGGGCGCTCGCGGTCCGGCACGAGGCACTGCGCACGACGTTCCCGCACACCGCAGGGAACGCGCCCTGGGAGCAAGTGGTCGCGGCCGAAGGGACGTTCACGGTCACCGTCCTCGACCACGAGGACCTGCCCGACGACGCCGCCGGGTACGCCGACTCGCTGGCCCGGGCGGCCCGCGCCGAACGCTTCCGCCTGGACCGGGACTTCCCCCTCCGCGTCTCCCTCGTGGCCCGCTCCGGCGCTCCCGTCTTCGCGGCCATGGCCGCGAGCCACGCCGTGACCGACGTCGGCGCCCTCGCGGTCCTCAAGGACGAGTGGCTGGGCCTCCTCGCCGGTGAGACCCTCCCGCCGCCGGCGTCCCTCACTCCGCTCGACCTCGCCGCGGAGGAGGCGAGCCCCGCCGGGCTCCGCAAGTCCGACGCCTCGCTGCGGTACTGGGAACGGATCATCCGCACCGGGCCCCAGGCCGTGTTCGCCGAGCCGGCAGCCGAGGGGACCGAGGTGCGGACGCCGCGGCTCACCCTCCGGTCACGGCGGGCCGCGCGGGCCCTCGCCCTGGTGGCCGAGCGCACCGGAGGCATGCCGTCCACGGTGCTGCTGACCGCGTGGTGCGCGCTCGTCGCCCACCGCGCCGACCAGCACGCGTGCGTGGCCGCCGTCCCGACGTCCAACCGCTACCACCCCCGGCTCGCCCGCTCGGTGAACACGCTGTCCCAGGACGCGCTGCTCTCCCTCGACGTCCGGGTGCCGAGCTTCGACGCGCTGCTCAAGAAGGCCTGGGGGGCGGCGCTCAACGCGTACCGGCACAGCCAGTTCGACGCGGTGACCCTCTGGGAGATGATCGGGAGGACGACGCACGAACGGGGCAGCCGGTTCGCGCGCGATGTCGTCTTCAACGACATCAGCACGCTGCCCGCCACGGTCACGTCCGGGTCCGGGTCCGGGTCCGCGTCCGGGTCCGGACCCGGGGATGATGCGGCCGTCCCGGAGGCGGACGCGCCCACCGGCCGCGAACCGGAGCTGAGTTGGGGCCCGGACCAGGTCCTGCCGACCCGCGTCCTGACCTTCGTCCACGCCTCCGAGCCGCTGCTCCACCTGAGCACCTATCTGGATCCCGCGCTGTTCAAGCGGGACGAGGCGGAAGCCTTCGTGACCGGTCTCGTACGGCTCCTGGAGGCGGCCGCCGTCGACGACGTGCCCCTCGCGTCGCTGACCGAGGTGACGGGTGTCCGTCCGGTCGAGCGCGGGCCGCGGTGGCGGCGGGTCGACGGGTCCTGGACGTCGCCGCCGCTCGTGGCGCAGGCCCTGAGCGAGGCCCTGGAGGGCCTGCCCGTCCACGTGACCGCGGACGACGCCGGGGTCACGGACGGCAGCACGCCCCAGGACGGGGCCCTGACGGCGTACATCGCGGCCGGGGACGCCCCGCTGACACCGGCGCAGGCCCACACCGCGCTGATGGACGCGCTGCCCGGCCGCCCCGGGGTACTGGCCCCGCGCCGGTACGTGATCGTCCACAACCCGCCGGCGGAGGCGGACCGGACCCGTGCATGGCTCCGGCAGCAGATTCTCAGGGAAGGGACCGGCCGGGACCGGGATGTGACATGACGATGGACGAGGCAACCGCTCAGCGGGAGCAGGACTCCCCGCCCAGCCCGTGGCGATCGAGCCGCTTCCGGCTGTTCTTCACCGCGCGCAGCACCTCGCTGCTCGCCGACGGCATGCTGATGGTGTCGCTCACGACCGCCGTGCTCGGCGCGGGGTACGGAGCGGCCGGGGTCGGATACGCGCTGGCCGCGTGGATGGCACCGATCGTCCTGCTCGTGCTGTTCGGCGGCGTGCTCGCCGACCGGTTCACCCCCCAGGTGATGATGGTCGGCGCGGACGTGGTGCGCATGGTGGCCATGCTGGCGCTCGCGGCGCTGCTGATCGGCTCGGACGTCGAGTTGTGGCACATCATGGCGCTCCTCGCGCTCAGCGGCGCCGCGACCGCGATGTTCCAGCCGGGGCTGGCGAGCCTGGTCCCCCAGGTCGCCGAGGACATCCAGCGGGCCAACGCGCTGCTGCGGATCTCCGAGGCGATCTGCACCCTGCTCGGGCCGGGTGTGGCGGGCCTCCTCGTGGCCTACTGGAACGTGGCCGGTTCGTTCGTGGTCATCGCGGCGGCGTACGCGATGAGCGCACTGGGCCTGGCTCCGCTGCGCAGGCTGAGCACCGCCAAGGACGAGAGCGACGACCCGATGTGGCACCGACTCGCCACGGGCTGGCACGAGTTCAGGTCGCGCTCGTGGCTGTGGGGGGTCATCGCCGTGTGGGCGGTGTACGGCCTGTTCGTCTTCGGGCCGGCCCTGCCGCTCGGCGCGGCGCTGCTCACCGAACAGCACGGCGCGAGCGGGTACGGCTGGATCGCCTCGGCCGACGGCGCCGGCACGATCGTCGGCGGCCTGCTCGGCATGCGGGTCCGCCCGACGCGCCCGCTGGTCGCGGGAGCCTGCGCGATGTTCTTCTTCACCCTCAACCCGCTCGCCCCGGCCCTCGGCTGGTCCTTCACGGTGACGGCCCTCACCGGCGTCGTGGCGGGCTGCGGTTTCGCCTTCTGGGGCGTCATGTGGGCGACGAGCGTGCAGTCGCACATCCCGCTCGCCGTCCTGAGCCGCGTCTCGGCCTATGACGTGGCCGGGTCCATCATGGTCATCCCGCTGGGCCGTGCCCTGGCGGGCCCGGCGGCGGACGCGTACGGCGCGGACCGGGTACTGCTGTTCTCCTCGGTCATCGGCATCGCACTCATCGGGGTCATGCTCTCCATACCCGCGATCCGCGCCCTGGGGCGCGCACCGGAGGAGTCGCCCGCACCGGTCGGGGGTAGGTAGGGACTTCGGCGGGGAGAGCGAGGGCGGCGGCCCGTCCGCCGCCCTCGCTCCGCACGAAGGGCGTGCGCGGGGATTCCCGGGCGCGGGCGCGTCGGGGAACATGTTGCAGTACCGCACGGAGCGCAAGCGGCACGTCACGGAGGCGCGGGCCATCGACGCCGTCCGGGACCCCGACCCGCTCGTGCGTGTGAGACCCGATCGCGACCGGACCGCTCGACGCTCGACGGGAGTTCGTCATGCACGATCCCAACCCCAGGCTCACCCAACAGGAACAGAAGATCCTCGAAGGGATCGAAGCGGGCCTCCGCGGTGACACGTCCCTCGATCGCAGGCTGCGATCGCTCGGGCACACCGCCGCGGGGACTCCCGGCAGGGGCGGTGGGCGGGGCGGGGTCCCGCGCCTTCGCCTCGGCTGGTTCACCGCCGTCCTCGGCATCGCCTGCGTGGCCCTGTTCCTCCTCGCGGCCGCGTCCTCGTCGTCCGGTCCGCTGTGGCTCTTCGCCGCGGTGTGGGTGGTCACCGCGGTGTGCCTGATGCGGCTGCTGCTGGGGGCGGTGGCCCGCCGGAGGGGTGCGGCGGGCCGGCGGCGGGCGGACTGACCGCTCGGAGGGCCCCGCATGAACCCCGACATCGGGGGCAGTGGCCGGTTACAGGGAAGCGGACCCGGTGCGGGATTCGACGGAAGGAACCCGGTCATGCGCAAGAGCACCGTGCAGAAGGGCAAGGGGACGGTCGAGGAGGCCGCGGGGAGGGCCACCGGAGACACGCGCCTGGAGGCGGAGGGCAGGGCGGACCGCGCGGCGGCCGAGGCCCGGGCGGCGATCGAGCGGGTGCACCAGAGCGCGCGGCGGGCACGCGACGGCATGCGGAGCCACGACTCCTGACGGGATCGCCACGTCGTACGCGAAGGGGCCGGACGGATCACCGTCCGGCCCCTTCGCGTACGGCTCCTTCGGTGACACCTTCCGGTCAAACAAGCTGACAATGGGGCCAGTTGCCGCCGCGTGACGCGAGGTGCCCGTCGGAGCCGCGCCGGGAAAACCCTTGGACGGCGTGCGTCCCCACACGGAAAACTGCCCATCCTGTCCACTTTGATCCGAAAGGCAGGATTGGATGGGAACACCCGAATCGCGCAAGAGTTCGCCGGGCAAGGGCTCGGTGCTCCTCGCGCTTCGCTACTACACACGGGAGCTGGTCCGCCTCAAGTGGTGGACGGTGCCCGCGATGCTGCTCCCGGCCCTGGGCAACATCGGAATCTTCTACATCGTGCCGCTGATCGTCGCCAAGCTCGTCGGCCGCATCGCGGGGGACGCCGGAGGCGGCGTCGGCGGTGACTTCGGCCCGATGCTGCCGTACGTCCTCGGCTTCGCGGGCGTGCTGCTGTTCGCCGAGGTGCTGTGGCGGGTCGGGCTGCACTGCCTGAACCGTCTGGACGCCCTCGGCATCGAGCACCTGTACGTGATCGGGATGGACGCGCTGTTCGCGAAGGACGCCGCCTTCTTCCACGACAACTTCGCCGGCTCGCTGACCAAGCGGGTCCTCAGCTTCGCCTCGCGGTTCGAGGAGTTCGTCGACACGCTCACCTTCTCGGTGATGGGCAAGTTCGTGCCCCTGGTGTTCGCGTCGGTGGTGCTCTGGACGTACGAACCCCTGCTCGTCGTCGGTCTCCTGGCGATGATCGCGGTCACGACGGTGTGCGTACGGCCCCTGATCCGGCGCCGCCAGGCACTCGTCGACCGACGCGAGGAGGCGATCGCCCGGGTGTCGGGGCACGTCTCCGACAGTCTGATGAACATGGACACGGTCCGGTCGTTCGCCGCCGAGGAGCGCGAGGCGGCCGAGCACCGCTCCCGGGTGGCCGAATCACGCCGCCTCACCCTGCGGTCGTGGGACTACGGCAACCTGCGCATCGACACGCTCATCGCACCGATGTCCGTGCTGACCAACGTCCTCGGCCTGGTGCTCGCCCTCTCGCTCGGCGCCGGGGAGCACGGCGTCGAGGCGGTCGTCGTCGCCTTCACGTACTACTCCAACGCCACCCGGATCATGTTCGAGTTCAACCAGATCTACCGCCGCCTGGAGAGCTCGATGACCGAGGCCGCGCAGTTCACCGAACTGCTGCGGACCCCGCCGACCGTGCGGGACCCGGAGAAGCCGGAACCGCTGCTCTCCGACGGCGCCGACGTGCGCTTCGACCGGGTGACCTTCGCCCACGCGGGCGCGAAGCCCCTCTTCGAGGACCTCGAACTGGCCGTGCCCAGCGGGGCGAAGGTGGGTTTCGTCGGCCGGTCCGGCGGAGGCAAGACCACTCTCACCCGGTTGCTGCTGCGGATGACGGACATCGACGGCGGCCGGATCACGATCGGCGGACAGGACATCAGCCGGCTGCGGCAGACCGAGCTGCGGAGCCTGATCGCCTACGTGCCGCAGGACCCGGCGATGTTCCACCGGACGCTGCGGGAGAACATCGCCTTCGCCCGGCCGGACGCCACCGACGCCGAGATCCGCCGTGCGGCCGAGGCGGCGCACGTCACGGAGTTCGTCGACGCCCTGCCCGAGGGCTTCGACACGATGGTGGGTGAGCGCGGAGTGAAGCTGTCGGGCGGCCAGCGCCAGCGGGTCGCCCTCGCGCGGGCGATTCTCCGCGACGCGCCGATCCTGCTGCTCGACGAGGCGACCAGCGCCCTCGACTCCGAGAGCGAGATCCTCGTGCAGGACGCGCTCTGGCGCCTCATGGAGGGGCGGACGGCGCTCGTGGTGGCGCACCGGCTCAGCACGGTCGCCACCATGGACCGGCTCGTCGTCCTCGACAGCGGACGCATCGTCGAGCAGGGCACGCACCACGAACTGCTCGCCGCCGAGGGCGCCTACGCGAAGCTGTGGCAGCACCAGTCGGGCGGCTTCCTCGACGACACCGCGACCAGGGCGGAGCAGGTGTAGGGCCCGGTGGGCGCGGCGGCACGCCCACCCTCCGTGACCGGCCGGGTCGGAGGGCGCGACTTCGACGCACGAGCGACGCGCGTGGCGGACCCCGGTGGATCGAGGGACGGTGGAGGGACAGGCGGCCGAACGCCGTCCCGTACCACCCGGGGAGAGGCCATGACTCAGCCGCTCGTACCACCCCAGGAGACCCCGCCCGCGGAGGGCTCCACGTCCTCGGCCCACCAGGAGCGCCCCGACGGCGGCATCTGGGAGCACCCGATGTTCTGGCTCTCCCTCATCGCCCTGGGTGCGGTCATGGGAGGGCTGTTCTTCATCTTCAGGACCGTCGCCTTCTGAGACCCCGCCCGGCCCGGCCGGGCGGGATCGCCCGCTCCGTCACCGGGTCCGAGCGGCGGCGGTGATCGGCTCGATCACGTACCGCGCCACCGCCTCCGCCGCGTCCGCGCCGGGCGGCAGCGGCGGGGGGCTGCCGACGAACGCCCGGTCCGCGAACCCGCCGTCGAGGTGGGGCATACGCACGTCCACGACGGAGATCCCGCGGTCGCGCTGCTCTCTCCGCACCACGCCCAGCCAGGCCGCGAGCGCCGTCTTCGCCGCCGTGTAGTCGGCTGTCGCGCGCATCGGCCTGTCGACGATCAGACCGGTGACGACCACGACGGTCGCGGGAGGCTCCAGGACCGGCAGGGCTCCCCTGACGACGGCCATGGGCGCGAGGGCGTTGACCGTCATGAGGTGTTCCGCGGCGGCGTCGGTGACGTCCTCCGCCCGGCCGAAGCCGGCCACCCCGACGGTGACGACGACCGTGTCCAGTCCCCCGAGGGCCTGCGCTGCCCACGACGCCAGCGCGGCCCCGCCCGCGAGGTCGTAGGCGTCGAACGCGCGGTACGGGCAGCTCCCCCACCAGCTCGACCGCTCCGCCAGCTCGCGTGCGTCACGGCCGGCCACGGCGACGGCACCGCCCCGGTCGACCAGCGTCTGCGTCGCCAGACCGCCGATCATTCCCGTCGCACCCACGACGAGTACCTTTTCCCCGGCCATGTTCGAGACCTCCCGGACCTTTCGGTGTGCCGCCGTGCGGCGCGGGCGCGGCCGCGTGCTCCGCCCGTCCGACGGACCGACTCGGCCGTCTGTACTTCCCCCGGGGCGACCCGCGGGGATGCGGCTCCCCGCACCCGGTTCCCGAGGCGGGCGTTCCCGGGGACGTCCGCGGGGACCCGCATCCGCGGCGCGCCCGCGCGGCGAAGTCGGAGTGGATGCCACAAGGCGTCCCACGGGTCGGAGCGGATCGGGACCGGTATGACCAGCACGCATTGGCTCTTCGGCGACCAGCTGGGGCCCGGGTTCCTCGACGGGGCGGACGGTGAGGGGCCCGCGCGCGACGCCCCCGTGGTGATGATCGAGTCCCGCGACGTCTTCCGTCGTCGGCGCTTCCACCGGGCGAAGGCCCATCTGATCCTCTCCGCGATGCGGCACCGGGCGGCCGAACTCGGCGACCGCGTGACGTACGTACGGGCCGACACCTACCGGGAGGGGCTGCGTCAGGCGGTGGGCGGCGGACCGGTGACGGTGCACCATCCGACGTCCCGGGCGGCACTGGCTCTCGTGCGCTCCCTGGACGGCGTCACCGTGCTCCCGCCGCGCGGCTTCCTCCTCCGCCAGGACGACTTCCGCGGCTGGGCGGAGGCGCAGCGGGGCCTGCGGATGGAGTCCTTCTACCGGCACGTCCGCCGTGACCACGCGCTCCTGATGGACGGCGGGGAGCCCGCGGGCGGCACGTGGAACCTCGATCACGAGAACCGGGAGCAGCCGCCGCCGGGACGGCGGACGCTCGGGGTCGCGGCCCCCTACCGGCCGCGGGAGGACGCCGTCGACGAGGAGGTCCGCCGCGACCTCGACCGCTGGGAGCGCGACGGGGACGTCTCCTTCGTCGGCCGCGACGGGCCCCGGCGGTTTCCCGCGAGCCGCCGGGAGGCCCGGAGCGCCTTGCGGCGCTTCCTGAGCCACCGGCTCGCGGATTTCGGCGCGTACGAGGACGCGATGCTCGCCGACGACGAGGTCATGAGCCACAGTCTGCTGTCCTCGTCCCTGAATCTGGGGCTGCTCGACCCGGTCGAGTGCGTGGAGGGCGCGGAGGCGGCCTGGCGCGCGGGCGAGGCACCGCTGAACTCCGTCGAGGGCTTCGTCCGGCAGATCGCCGGATGGCGCGAGTACGTCTGGCAGCTCTACTGGTACTTCGGTGAGGACTACCGGACGTCGAACGCCCTCGGCCACACCGGCTCCCTGCCCGACTGGTGGAACGAGCTGGACGCGGACGCCGTGTCGGCCCGGTGCGTGGCCACGGTGCTGCGCCAGGTCAGGGACACGGGATGGACGCATCACATTCCGCGGCTGATGGTGCTGGGGAGTTACGCGCTCCAGCGCGGCTGGGATCCGGCCGCCGTGACGGACTGGTTCCACCGCTGCTTCGTCGACGGGTACGACTGGGTGATGCTGCCCAATGTGGTGGGCATGTCGCAGTACGCGGACGGCGGCCGGATGACCACGAAGCCGTACACGTCGGGCGGCGCCTACATCGATCGCATGAGCGACCTGTGCCGACCGTGCCCCTACCGCCCGGACCGGCGGGTCGGGGCCGACGCCTGCCCGTTCACGGCGGGCTACTGGAACTTCCTGCACCGTCATCGCGGCAGGCTGGAGCAGAACGCCCGGATCTCCCGCGCCGTCCACGGTCTCGACCGCCTCAAGGACCTGTCGGCCCTGCTGGAGCAGGAACGGGAGCGGGGCGAGGGTCCGCCGTGAGCGGGTCGCCCGTGCTCCGTGGTCAGCGCACCCGTCCCCGGGCCTTCAGATGGGCGGCCGGGACCTCCGGGGCGGGCAGGGGATCGCCGTCGTAGCCCTTCACGTCGCCGAAGCGGGTGCCGGTCGTCCAGGCCTCGCGCGCCTCGCGGATCTCCTCGTCGGTGCGGCCCACGAAGTTCCACCACATGACGATCTCCTCCTCGAACGGCTCGCCGCCGAGGAGCATCAGACCGGCGTCGGAGGCCGCCCGCAGCGGAAGTTCGGTACGGCCGCAGCCGAGGTAGAGCATGGAGCCGGGCAGGACCGGGACCCCGTCCACGTGGACCTCGCCGGACATGGCGAGGACCGCGTACTCGAAGTCGGGGTCCAGCGGGAGGCGGGCCTCCGTGCCGGAGGTGAGCGCGAGGTCGGCGCCGACGATCGGGCTGTACGTCGTGCCCGGCGACACGGCTCCGTCGAGCTCGCCCAGGATCACCGTGGCCGTCAGGCCGGGGCTCGTGGCCCGGGGCAGGTCCGCGTGGTGCTGGAAGTGCGGCTCCACCTGCCGGTGGGCGTCGGGGAGCGCCACCCAGAGCTGCGCGCCGTGGAGGTAGCGGGCGTGCGGGCGCGGGCTCTCCTCCGAGTGGGAGATGGCCCGGCCCGAGGTCATCAGGCCCAGCTCGCGCGGCCGGATGGTCTGCAGGCTGCCGGTGGAGTCGCGGTGCAGGACCTCGCCGTCGTGGAGCCAGCTGACGGTCTGGAGTCCCATGTGCGGGTGCGGCGGGACCTGCATGCCCGGTTCGTCGGCGATGTCGTCGGGACCGTAGTGGTCGACGAAGGCCCAGGCCCCGACCATCCGCCGGCCCAGGTTGGGGAGCAGTCGGCGGACCTCGGTCGACTCGCCGAGCCGGACGTGGCGGGGGCTGAGGAGTTCCCGCACCGGCTCGGCGACGACGAACCCGCGGCCGCCGCACACGGTCAGCGCGGCCTGACGATCAAGATTGCTCATGCTCAACCTGTTCCTGTCCGGAGACGGCACCCTTGGTGGAATGTTCAACCATCTCGGTGTGTTGACGTGGTCGACCACCTCACAGGGTGGCAGATCCGGGCCTCGGGAAAGGGCGAGCAAGTGAGCGACACGTACTACGAGTTCGGAACGGCCGGCGAGCGCTGGGACCGCGCCCGGCTCTTCTTCGACGCCAAGGAGTACGGAACAGCCGTCCGCATCCTCACCGGACTGGTCGCGGAGCACCCGGAGCAGACGGCGCAGCGACTCCTCCTCGCCCGCGCCTACTACCACTCCGCCCAGCTCTCCCGGGCCGAGACCGAGCTGCGGGCGATCCTGGAGCGCGACCCGGTCGAGCACTACGCCCGACTGATGCTGGGCCGCACCCTGGAGCGCCTGGGGCGCACGGACGAGGCCGCTCCGCACCTGCGGATGGCCGCCGCGATGGCGGGAGAGACCCCGCAGCCCTGACGCGCCCCTGATACCCCCGTCCGGTATTGTCGGCGGCCAGGAGGTCCTGGACGTGCGCACACACCGAGCGGAACGCCGCAGACGAGCGGAAGGTGCCCTGGCGCACCTTCTGCTCGTCGTCGTGCTCGCGCTCGGGGTGTTCCTGATGCACGCCGTCGGCCACCCCGAGGGGTCCGGCGGCATGGAGACCGGTTCGGCGTCCGCCCACCACTCCGTCGCGCCGCACGGTGCCGGTGACGAGGGCTCCGACGCCGACGCGGGGCACGAGCCGGGGCCGGGGATGGACATGACCACCCTGTGCGTGGCCGTCCTCGCCGGCTGGCTGTTCGCGGGGCTCGTCAGGGCCGCGCTCGGCCGCCGCCCCGACTGGCTCACCCTGCTGCTCGCGCGGCTGACGCCCGCGCTGGGCCCACACGCGCCCCCGCCGATACCTCCCGACCTCGCCCGGCTGTCCGTCCTGCGGATCTAGGCCGTACGCCGCCGCGGGCGCCTCGCGCTGCCCGTGAACGTCTTCGGCCTGCTCCTCTCCGTCCGCACGACCAGTACACGAGGTATCACTCATGCGTTCCTTCACCCGCCGTACCGCCAGGAAGATCGCCCTCGTCGGCGCCGCCACCGCGGCCGGGCTGCTGCTCAGCGCCTGCGGCACGGACGACGGCACGAGCGGAATGGACCACGGCGCCGCGTCCGCCGTCCCGTCCGGTTCCCCGTCGGCCGCCCCGTCCGCGTCCGCGTCTGCTTCCGGCTCCGGCTCCGGCTCCTCCGACGCGTCCGCCGCACCCGGCCCCTTCAATGACGCCGACGTCATGTTCGCCCAGATGATGATCCCCCACCACGAGCAGGCCCTGGAGATGGCGGAGCTCGCCGAGGGCCGGGCCGAGGACCCCGAGATCAGGAAGCTGGTCACCGCGATCGAGCAGGCCCAGGACCCCGAGATCCAGAAGATGAAGGCCTGGCTCAAGGGCTGGGGCAAGCCCGAGTCCGCCGGTCACGGAGCCGGCGGCGCGGGCGGCCACGGCATGGCCGGGATGATGTCCGAGCAGGACATGAAGGACCTCGCGGCCGTCAAGGGGAAGGCCTTCGACCGCACGTTCGCCGAGCTGATGATCGCCCACCACGACGGCGCCGTCGACATGGCGAAGGACGAGCAGAAGAACGGCGAGAACCCCACCGCCAAGGCGCTTGCCGACGACGTCGTACGGACCCAGTCCGACGAGGTCGCCGCCCTGAAGAAGATCCTCGACCGGCTCTGACCCGGTCCGGCTCCCCTTCCCGTACACCGGCACCCGGCAACCGGCACTCGTACCTGTCCGCGCGCCACGGGCGGTCCGTCCCCCTTCGGGGCGGGCCGCCCCCGCCGCGTGCCCCTGCTCCCAGGCGAAAGAACGATGACGACGCACTCCACCCGCCGGCCGGCCACCGCCGCTGCCGCCCTCACCCTCACCCTGACGCTCGCTCTCGCCGCGTGTTCACCGTCCGTCGAGCCGTCCCGCGCCTCCTCCGGCGACACGGCCCAGGACGACGGTCCGGCGACGGCCCTCAGCCACGTCCACGGGCTCGGCCTGCGGGGCGGCCGCCTCTACGTCGCCACCCACCAGGGCATCCACACACCCGGCGCCGACGGCTCCCCGGTCCTCGTCGGCGACCGCCGCGACGACTTCATGGGCTTCACCGTCACGGCCGACGGCGACTTCCTCGCCAGCGGACACCCGGCCCCCGGTACCGGCGGCCCCGCCGACCTGGGCCTCGTCACCTCGACCGACTCCGGGCTCACCTGGCGGGAGACGTCACTCGCCGGGCAGGTCGACTTCCACGCCCTCGACACCGCGCGCGACTCCACCGTCTACGGGTACGACAGCGCGAACGGGCTCCTCCGGGCCAGTGCCGACGGCATCACCTGGGACGACCGCGCGGCGCTGCGCGCCCTCGACATCGCCGTCTCCCCCGCCGATCCGGCGACGGTCCTCGCCTCCACCGAGTCCGGGGTGGCCCGCAGCACGGACGGCGGCAGGACCTTCGCACCGGGCGCGGGCCGGGTTCTCGCGTACCTGTCGTGGGGCTCCCCCGACGCCCTCTTCGGCGTCGATCCCGACGGCGTCCTCTTCCGGAGTACGGACGGGGGCGCCGCCTGGAGCCTCGTCTCCACCGTCCCCGGCGGGGCACCGCAGGCGCTCACCGTCGTGGACGCCCGCCGGCTGTTCGTCGCCACCGGGGACGGGGTGTACGAGTCACGGGACGCGGGCCGGACCTTCGAGCGCCGGATGGCGGTGAAGGCGGCGGACGGCGGCCACTGACCGGCACCGGGGGCCCGCTCCGGACCACGGCGCCGGCCGGGGCGGGGCGCCCGCAGCCGGGCGGCCGGGCCCGCTCGGGACGGCGCAGCCCAGGCCGGGACCGGTCGGCCGCGGCCCGGGCCGGGGCCGGTCGGCCGCGGCCCGGGTCGGGGCCGGGCCGGGTCGGGTAGCGCCGGGCCGGGCCGGGTCGGGTCGGGTAGCGCCGGGCCGGGTCGGGTCGCGTCGGGTAGCGCCGGGCCGGGTCGGGTCGCGTCGGGTAGCGCCGCGCTCTACCGCTCAGCGCTCCACGACCACCTCGCCGCCCACCACGACCGTCTCCGCCACCGTGCCCGGGATCTCCTCCGGGGCGATGCGCAGGATGTCGCGGGAGAGCACGACGAAGTCGGCCAGCTTGCCGACGGTGAGGGAACCCCGCTCGTCCTCCAGGAAGTTGGCGTACGCCGAGCCCATCGTGTAGCCCTCGACCGCGGTCTCGACGTCGATCGTCTCGCCCGCCGTCCACGCCTCCCCGCCACCGGGCGGGCGGCGCGTCACGGCGGCGTGGATGCCGACCATGGGGTCCATCTCGGCGACGTTCCAGTCGCTGGAGAGGGCGAGGACGGCGCCCGCCTCGCTCAGGCTGCGCAGCGGCCAGGCCTTGTGCCAGCGGTCCGGTCCGACGTTCTCGGCCCAGTCCTTGCCGGGTCCCGCGATGTCCGGAGCGGCGTGCCGGGGCTGCATGCAGGCGACGACGCCGAGTTCGGCGAAGCGCGGGGTGTCGGCCGGGTCGAGGCACTCGACGTGGACGACCTGGTGGCGGGCGTCGCGGGGCCCGTTGGCGGCGCGGGCCCGCTCGACGGAGTCGAGCACGGTCCGGATGCCGCGGTCGCCGGTGGCGTGGACGAAGCACTGGAAGCCGTGCGCGTCGAGCCGGGTGAGCAGCTCGGCGAACTCCTCGGGCGGGTAGAAGGTGTCGCCGCGGTGGTGGCCGCAGCCCGCGTACGGTTCCAGGAGCGCGGCGGTACGGGGTTCGACGACGTCGTCGATGTAGAGCTTGAGCGGTCCGACCCGCAGCCGGTCGTCCGCGAACTCCTCGGCCGCGGCCCGGAATTCGTCGAGGTCGGCGTCGGTCGTGCCGCGCGGGTGGAAGAGCGCGGCGACGATCCGGGAGCGCAGGCGGCCCTCGGCGCGGGCGCGCTGGAAGAGGGCGAGGTCGTCGAGCGAGTTCTGGGGCTCGACGACGGTGGTGATGCCGAAGCCGATGGCGTCGTCGAGGCTCTTGGCGAGCCGGCCGTACTGCCGGTCCGGCGCGGCCCAGGGGACGCCGAGCTCGCGCAGGGCGCGGTGGCCTTCGCGGGAGAGCCCCTTGACCGCGAAGTCCTTGACGAATCCAGTGGGTTCGCCGGTCGTCGGGTCGGTGACGGCCCGTCCGAAGGGGAGGTCGGTGTGGTCGCGGTCGACGCCGAGCGTGCGGAGGGCGGCGGTGTTGAGCCAGGCGGTGTGGACGTCGTAGCTGAGGACGAGGGCGGGGGTGTCGCCGGTGGCCGGGTCGAGGTCGGCGGCGGTCGGCATGCGGCCGCCGGGGACGGCGGAGTAGTCGAAGGCCTCGGCCTCGATCCACTCGGCGTCGGGGTGCGCGGTGTGCCAGGCGCGGATGCGGTCGTGGATCGCGTCGAGGGTGCTCGCGCCGGCGAGCTGGACGCAGGCGTCGTCGGAGCCGAGGCGGACGTGGTTGTGGGCGTCGACGAAGCCGGGCAGGACGAGCCGCCCGCCGGCGTCGAGGACCCGGGTGCCGGGCCCGGCCCAGGCGCCCGCTTCGGCGTCGGTGCCGATCCAGACGATCCGGCCGTCGCGGACGGCGAGGGCCTCGGCCTCGGGGAGCGCGGGGTCGACGGTGTGGATCCGGGCGCCGGTGAGGAGGAGGTCGGCGGAAGCGGAGGAGGGGGTGGTGGTGCCGTTCATGCGGGGTGACTCCGTGACGTACGTACGAGGGGGGGTGTGCATGCGGTTCGGGGGGCGCGCGGGGCTCTCGGGGTGTACCGAGGCCCGCTCCGGGGTCGGGGGCTCAGGGGTGTGCCGGCGCCGTTCCCGGTCGGACCGTGCGGCGGGCGAGGAGCACGTACACGAGCGCCGAGACGCCCGCGCCGAGCAGGGTGAGGTCCGCGCCGCCGAGGGGGGCGACGAGCGGTCCGGTCCACAGTTCGGAGGCGCAGGTCAGGGCCGAGAAGAGCAGGCCCGTGAGGAGCGCGATCAGGCCGGGCGGGTGCCAGCCGGAGCGGTACCAGTAGGCGCCGCCGGTGCTCGCGTGCAGTCCGGCGGAGTCGTAGGTGCAGCGGCGGAGCACCATGTCGGCGAGGAAGACGCCGCCCCAGGGGGCGAAGACGATGATCAGGAGGGAGAGGAAGGAGAGGAGCGAGGTGGTGAAGTCGGTGAGGAAGAGGGCGCCGAGGGAGCCGGCGGCGGTCACGGCGGCGCTGATGACGATGGCGCGGGCCCGGCTCCAGGGGATGCCGAGGACCTGGAGGTTCAGGCTCGACGAGTACAGGGTGATGATCGAGTTGGTGACGGATCCGCCGAGGACCAGGGCGAGGAAGAGCGGCTGGAACCAGCCGGGCAGGAGGCTCTCCGTCCCGGCGACTGCGTCGGTCATGTCGGTCTGGGTCGCGGCGGCCGCTCCGGCGACCCCGAGCGCGACCGAGGAGACGAAGCCGCCGAGGGCTCCGCTCCAGGTCACAGCCTTGAGGGAGGTCGTGCGGGGCAGGTAGCGGGTGTAGTCGGCGGGCATCGGGAGGTACGAGAAGGGCCCGGCGAGCATCACGACGAAGGCGAGGCTCCAGCCGGCGGCGCCGGGCGCGGCGGAGGGGGCGGAGGTGTCGGCGCCCGGCAGGACGAGGACGAGCAGGGCGGCGAACCCGACGGCGAGGACGTAGGCCATCCAGCGTTCGGCGAACTGGACGGTGGCGTGGCCCCAGAGGGCGACGGCGAAGGTCAGCGCGAGGGTGACGCCGAGTGCGAGGGCACGGGTGGCGTTGCCGCCGTTCCAGCCGAGGTCGGCGAAGAAGGCTTCGAGGGCGAGGGTGCCCACCACGGTGTTCACGATGGTGTAGCCGATGCTGACGATCCAGTTGAGGAGACCGGCCGGCCAGTTGCCGCGCAGGCCGAAGGCCGCGCGGGAGATGACGAGGGTGGCGGTGCCGGTGCGGACGCCGCTGAGGCCGGCGGCGCCGATGGCGAGGAAGGAGAGGCCGCCGATCACGACGACGGCGGTGGCCTGCCAGAAGGAGAGCCCGAAGGCGACGGCGAGGGCGCCGTTGATGACGTAGGTGAAGGTGAGGTTCGAGCCGAACCAGAGCCAGAAGACGTCCTTGGCGCTGCCGTGCCGTTCGGCGTCGGGGATGGGGTCGATCCCGTGCTCCTCGACCTGGAACACCTCGTCCCGGGCCGTGGTCGCCGTGGCCCCCGTGGTTCCGGGCGCCGTCTCGTGTCCGAGCACTCCGCACCTCCTGATCCTGAGCGCCGTCGCGGACGCTGCCGTGAACGCTGCCGCGAGCACCGTGGTGAGCGGCATCGCGAGTGCGTCTTGAATGACGTTCTAACTTCTTGAATGACATTCAAGATGTGCGATGACTTCCGGCCACGTCAAGACCCTGGCTGGTTGCGATTAAGGTCGATCCAGCAGAGACACCGGCGGAACGACGGAACGGGGAGAGTGACGGTGGCAGGGGCGGCACGACGGCGGGACGGGCACGTCACCCAGGAACGGATGCTGGAGGAGGCCATGACGGCGATCGCCGAGGACGGCCTCTCCTCGCTCACGATGTCGGCGCTCGCGGAGCGGCTCGGCACGAGCGGCGGCCACATCCTGTACTACTTCGGCAGCAAGGACCTGCTGCTGCTCGCCGCACTCCGCTGGAGCGAGGCCGCGCTGGCCGAGGAGCGCCGCGCGCTGCTGTCCCGGCGGATCACGGCCGAGCGCAAGCTCGACCGGTTCCTGCGGCTCTACCTGCCGCGCGGTCCGCGCGATCCGCGCTGGACCCTGTGGATCGAGCTGTGGGCCCGCACCCCCGGCAACGGCGCGCTCGGCGAGGCCCAGGAGGAGCTGGACCGGGGGTGGCACGAGGACCTGGAGGCGCTTCTCGCGGGCGGCGTCGCACGGCGGCGCTTCGCCCCGCTCGACGCCGCGGCACGCGCCTCCGAACTCCTGGCCCTGCTGGACGGGTTGAGCACCCGGGTCGTCCTGGGCCAGGCGTCCGGCCGCGATCCGCGGCCCGCCCTGGAGGTGGCCCGGTCGGCGGTACGCGCGCTGGTCGCCCCGTACGCCCCCGACGCAGGCGACGGACCGGACGGCTCCGGCGACGGACCGCGCGATGCCGACGACGGACCGGGCGCCGCCGGCAACTCCCCCGACGGCGCCGGATCATGACGTTCCGTCAGCCCCGGTAGGCCTCCAGGAGGCGCAGCCACGCCTCGCTCAGCGTCGGGTACGACGGTACGGCGTGCCACAGGCGGGCGATCGGGACCTCTCCGACGACCGCGACGGTCGCCGAGTGGACGAGCTCGCCGATGCCCGGGCCGACGAAGGTGGCGCCGAGGACCACCTCGCGGTCGAGGTCGACGACCATCCGGGCGTGCCCCCGGTAGCCCTGGGCGTAGAGCCCGGCCCCGGCGACGTTGCTCATGTCGAGGTCCACGGCCCTGACCCGGTGGCCCGCGCGCTCCGCCTCGGCGAGCGAGAGCCCGACGGCGGCCGCCTCGGGGTCGCTGAACACCACCTGCGGCACGGCGGCGTGGTCGGCGGTGGCCGCGTGCGCGCCCCAGCTCGACTCGTCCAGGGCGTCCGTGTCCTTCGCGCGGGCCGCGATCGCGGCGCCGGCGATCCGGGCCTGGTACTTGCCCTGGTGGGTCAGGAGCGCCCGGTGGTTGACGTCCCCGACCGCGTACAGCCAGTCGGTTCCGGCGACCTTGAGGCTGTCGTCGACGTCGAGCCAGGAGCCCGGCTTCAGGCCGACGTTCTCCAGGCCGATGTCCTCGGTGCGCGGGGCCCGGCCGGTCGCGAACAGCACCTGGTCGCCCTCGACGTGGTCGCCGCCCTCCAGGACCACGGTGACCGGTCCCGTACCGCCGTCGCGGACGACCGCGGTGACCGAGACGCCGGTGCGGACGTCCGCGCCGCGCGCGGTGAGGGCCGCGGCCACGTGCTCGCCGACGAAGGGCTCCATCCGGGGCAGCAGCCCCCCGCCCCGTACGAGCATCGTCACCTGCGACCCGAAGGCGTGCCAGGCGGTCGCCATCTCGACGCCCACGACTCCCCCGCCGACCACGATCAGCCGCCCCGGCACCCGGTCGGAGCTGGTCGCCTCCCGGCTGGTCCAGGGGCGCGCCCCGGACAGGCCGGGGAGGTCGGGGAGGACGGCGCGGCTGCCGGTGCAGACGGCGACCGCGTGGCGGGCGGTGAGGACGTGGCGCTCACCCTCGGGGCCCGCGACCTCGACCCGGCGGGGCCCGAGAAGACGGCCGTGGCCCCGGAAGATCCGTACGCCGATCGAGTCGAGCCAGTCCACCTGGCCGTCGTCGGTCCAGTCGCCGACGACCTCGTCCCGGTGGGCGAGGACCTCCCGGGTGTCGAGGGGTCCGCGGACCGCCGCGCGCAGGCCCGCCACCTTCCGGGCGTCGGAGCGGGCGATCACCGGGCGGAGGAGGGCCTTGCTGGGCATGCAGGCCCAGTACGAGCACTCGCCGCCGATCAACTCGCTCTCGACGATCGCGGCGCTGAGGCCGGCGGCCCGCACCCGGTCGACGACGTTCTCGCCCACGGGGCCGGCCCCCAGGACCACCACGTCGTACTCGTGCTCGTGCTCGCTGTCCACCGTTCGTGTCATGGGTGACAGTCTGGCTCAGCGGCGCGGAATAGCGAGGCTCGATACGCCGTTGTGCGGGGCGAGTCCCCAGGGGACCGTGAGGACACCGCCAGGAGATCCCCGAAAGGTAGGAACATGAGCACCGTAGAGCTCACCAAGGACAACTTCGACGAGGTCGTGAGTGGGAACGAGTTCGTCCTGATCGACTTCTGGGCTTCCTGGTGCGGTCCCTGCCGTCAGTTCGCCCCGGTCTACGACGCGGCGTCCGAGCGCCACGAGGACCTGGTCTTCGCCAAGGTCGACACCGAGGCGCAGCCGGAGCTCGCGGCGGCGTTCGAGATCCGCTCGATCCCGACGCTGATGATCGTCCGTGACAACGTGGCGATCTTCGCGCAGCCCGGCGCCCTGCCGGAGGCCGCGCTGGAGGACGTCATCGGCCAGGCCCGGAAGCTGGACATGGACGAGGTCCGGAAGTCCGTCGAGGACGCCAAGCAGAAGTGATCCACCGCGAGGGGGGTACGGGAGCCGCTCCCGTACCCCCCTCGCGTGCTGTCCGGGTGCTCAGCGCTCCAGGACCAGGGCGAGGCCCTGGCCGACACCGATGCAGAGGGCGGCGAGCCCGGTGCCCGAGCCCGCCGCGGCGAGCTGGTGGGCGACCGATCCGGCGAGGCGGGCGCCCGAGGCGCCCAGCGGGTGGCCGATGGCGACCGCTCCACCCCGGGGGTTCACGATCTCCGCGTCGAGTTCCGGCCATTCCGCGAGGCAGCCGAGGGACTGGGCCGCAAAGGCCTCGTTCAGCTCGAAGGTCCGCAGGTCGGCGAAGGTCCGACCGGACTTCTCCAGGGCCCGCCGGACCGCCTCGACCGGTCCGAGGCCGAAGAGCTGGGGCTCGATGCCGGTGACGGCGGACGTGCGGATCCGGGCGAGCGGCTCGCGGCCGGTCTCGCGCAGCCCGTCCTCGTCCACGAGCAGCAGGGCGGCGGCGCCGTCGTTGAGCGGGGAGGAGTTGCCGGCCGTGACCGTGCCGCCCTCGGGGCGGAAGGAGGGCTTCAGCTTGGCGAGGGCCTCCATGGACGTGGAGTCGCGGATGCACTCGTCGCGGGCGAGGTCCACCCCCGGGTAGGGCACGACCTCGTTGTCGTACAGACCCTTCGCCCAGGCCTCGGCCGCCTTGCGGTGGCTGGCGAGCGCGAAGGCGTCCTGCTGCTCGCGGGTGATGCCGTGCCGGTCGGCGATCAGCTCCGCGCCCTCGCCGAGCGGGACCGTCCACTCGGCGGGCATGCGCGGGTTCGTCATGCGCCAGCCGAGGGTGGTGGAGTGCAGCTGCTGGTGGCCCGCGGGGAAGGCCCGCTCGGGCTTCTGCAGGACCCAGGGGGCGCGGGACATCGACTCGACGCCGCCGGCGATCGCCACGGAGGCGTCGCCGAGGGCGATGGCGCGGGCGGCCTGGATGACGGCTTCGAGACCGGAGCCGCAGAGGCGGTTGACCGTGACGCCGGGCACGGAGACGGGCAGCCCGGCGAGCAGCACGGCCATCCGCGCGACGTCGCGGTTGTCCTCGCCGGCGCCGTTCGCGTCGCCGAAGTAGACGTCGTCGACGCGCGCCGGGTCGAGCGCGGGCGTGCGGTCCACGAGGGCCCGGACGACGTGCCCGGCGAGGTCGTCGGGACGTACCGGGGCGAGGGCGCCCCCGAACTTCCCGATCGGGGTGCGGACGGCGTCGACGATGTAGACGTCGCGGATGCTCATCGGTTCTCTCCCACGTGACCTTCGGAACGACTCTGTTCGCCTGGTGGCAGGACTTTCGCCCCGCGCACTCACGTCTTGGCGCGCGCAGAGTCTCTGCCCGTCGGACCGCCCTGTCAACGGGCTCCTTCGGGACAGGACGCCCCAGGTCAGTCGCGTGCCGCCGGGCGGGCGAGGGCCGTGAGGCCGTAGTCGAGCTCGCGCCCGTCGACGAGGAGCGCCTCCACGGTGCGGGTCTCGGGGTCGATGTCGGCCCTGATGCCGTGGCCCTCGTAGATCGGATAGCCCGACTCGCCGTGCCGCCCGGTCGCCTCCACGAGGGCGGTGCGCACGGCACTGTCCGTCACGGCGGCGCCGCCCCGGTCCTCGACGTGCGCGGGCACCAGCAGGATCTCGAAACGCTGCGGAACTGTGCTCATGGACCGACGCTAAGCGCTCGGCCGCCCGCCCGCCGGGCGGCCGGTCAGCTGGACTCGCGCCGGACGACCCGCGAGGCGAGCAGCGCGCGGGTGCGGGGCGGGACCTCCGGTTCCCGGACGGCCCGGTCGACCAGCTCCGCGAGTTCGCGTCCGAGCACCATGTCGATCCGCACGGTGCTGAGCCGGGGCCGCAGGAGCCGGCCGAGCAGCAGATCGTCCGCGCCGACGACGGCGACGTCCGCCGGCACGGCCAGACCGGCGTCCTGGAGCGCCCGCATCAGGAGCATCGCGTACTCGTCGTTGTAGGCGAAGACGGCGTCGAGGCCGAGCTCCCGCCAGCGCGCCGCGAGCGCGTCCGCCGACTCCTCGTCGTACCGCAGCGGCAGGGGTACGACGGTGGCGTCGGTGCCGTGGACCGCGCGCCGCGCGCCGTCGAGGCGGGGGCCCGAGAACATGGCGAGGCCCGGCTCCTCGGGGATGACGACGCCGATCCGGCGGCGGCCGCTCTCCACGAGATGGGCGGTGGCCACCTCGCCCACCCGCCCCTGGTCCATCACGAGGGCGTGGGTGCCCTCGACGCCCTGGGTCCCGAGGGTGATCACGGCCCGCGCCCCGGACCGCTTGAGGATGCCGACGCCCTGCCCGGTCAGCTGGACCTCGCCGAGCGAGACCACGGCCACCGGACGGAGCTCGGCCCAGGCGCGGGCGGCCTCCTCGGCCTCCAGGCCGACGCTGCCGTACTGGACCACCGTGTAGTCGAGGCGGCGCAGGGCCCACTGGAACTCGTTGAAGAACTGGCTGTACAGCGGTCCGACCGGCACGTGGGAGGTCGGCAGCAGCACCATCCGGCTGTGGCCGGCCCGCAGGCTGCGGGCGGCCGCGTGCGGCACGTACCCCAGCTCCTCGGCCGCCTCGCGCACCCGGCGGCGGGTCGGCTCGCTGATCCGGACGGCCGAGGTGTTGTTCAGGACGTACGAGACGGTGGCCCGGGAGACGCCCGCGAGACGGGCGACATCGGCGCTGGTCGGGACCGCGCGCCCGGTGGGGCGTTCGGGGGTGTGTTCGGTTGGCTGACTCATCGCTTCGGCATCTTTCCAGAACAATCCGGCCCGAGGTCTGGCGGATGGCCGGAAACGGGTGCTACACAATGCTCACACGTGTCACTGACACGTGTAACTAACTCGTTCGATCCGCTTCTCGCCCCCTGTCGGGCGATCTCCCCAGGAGGGCACCGTGGCCCTTTCCTCCCCCGGCTCCACCACGTCCGGCACCGGCGATCCGGGTCCCGGCTCCGCCGCGGCCGGCCGGCCGACCCGCGGGCTGCTGCCCCTGCTCCTCACCGGCAACACCGCGATGTACGCCCTGTACATCGGCGTCCCCGGACTGCTCCTCGCGCTCCAGATCGAGGAGATCGACCCGGCCGACAAGGTCGCCAACTTCGGCCTCGTCTCCGGCATATCCGCGATCTTCGCCACCGTCTTCAACCCGGTGGCGGGCGCCCTGTCGGACCGCTCGGGCCGCCGCAACCCGTGGATCCTCGCCGGCGGCCTGCTCGCGCTGCCCGTGATGCTGCTCCTCGGCAGCGTCCACACGATCCTGCTGGTGACCATCGCCTGGTGCCTCGGCCAGGCCGTCATGAACGTCTACCAGGCGGCCCTGACCTCCGTGGTGCCCGACCGGGTCCCGGTGGCCGCCCGGGGCAAGGCCTCCGCGGCCGTCGGCCTCGGCCTCCCCGTCGGCTCGACGATCGGCGCCCTGGTCGGCGCCGCCTTCTCCGAGGACTACCGCACCGGCTACCTCGTCTTCGGCGCGATCGTCGCGGCCACCGCCGTGCTGTTCACGGCCTGCGCCCGGGAGCGGCGGATGCCCGCGAAGGCATCGCTGCCCGTGAAGCAGCAGCTGGCGGCCTTCGGCAGCGCCCTCGGGGACCACGACTTCCGCTGGGCCTTCATCGGCCGGGCCCTGCTGGTCCTGGGCTACTTCGCGGTGGCCGGGTTCCAGCTGTACATCCTCAAGGACCACACCGAACTGCCCGCCGGGCTCAGCCCCGAGGAGGCGGTGGCGATCCTCATGCCGCTCAACGCGGTCGCCATGGTGGTCTCCACCGTGCTCGGCGGCTGGCTGTCGGACCGCTTCGACCGGCGCAAGCTCTTCGTGGGCGCCTCGGCCGCGCTGGCCGCCGCCGCCCTGCTCATCCCGGCCTTCTCGACGAGCTGGACCGCGATGCTGGCCTTCTCCGCAGTCAACGGCCTCGGCTTCGGCTGCTACATGGCCGTCGACACCGCCCTGGTGACCATGGTGCTGCCGAAGGCCGAGGACGCCGCCCGCGACATGGGCGTCCTCAACATCGCCAACGCGGGGCCGCAGATCGTCGCCCCCTTCGTGGCCTCGCTCATCGTCTCGCTGAGTGGCGGGTACACGGCGCTGTTCCTGGTCGCCGCCGTACTGTCGGTACTCGGCGCGCTCGCCGTGCGCCCCATCCGCAGCGTGCGCTGACCCCGGTCGGCGCCCGCCCGGCACCGTCAGAAAGGCCGCACCGTGCGTCTGCACACGACCACTTGGGGTTCGGGCGACCGGACCGCCCTGCTCGTCCACGGCCTGATGGCCGACCACCGCACGTGGCGGCGGGTCGGCCCGGCACTCGCGGAGCGCGGCTACCGGGTGGTGGCGGTGGACCTGCGGGGGCACGGGGCGAGCGGGCGGGCCGCCGGCCCGGAGGCCTACCGGCCGGCGGACCACGCCGACGACCTCGTCGAGTCCCTGCCCTCCGGGGCGGAGCTGGCGATCGGCCACTCGCTCGGCGCGCTCGCGCTCGCCCGGGCCGTGGAGCGGCTCGCGCCGGCCCGGGCGGTGTACTCCGACCCCGCCTGGCACCTGGCGGCCGGCCCCTGCGGCTACCGGGCCGAGATGTTCGTCCGGGGCAGCTCGATGACCAGGGAGCAGATCAAGGGGTTCAACCCGCACTGGCCGGACGAGGACGTCGACACGGAGATGGCGTCGGTACGGGACTGGGACGAGCGGACGGCGCACGGCCTCACGGCGTTCGTGGGCGCCGACATGTGGCCGGTCCGGCCGGTGGTGCCCTCCCTCGTCACCCTCGCCGATCCGAGCACGCTGGTGCGACCGGAGCACGCCCGGATGCTGACGGACCGCGGATTCGAGCTCCGTACGGTGAAGGGCGCGGGCCACACGATCCACCGGGACGAGTTCGACGGGTTCATGTCCGCTCTGGACGGCTGGATCTGACGTACCGTTCAGCCATGGACGACGCGTCGATGGACTCCTCGATGGTGGGACTGCTCGGCCGGGTGACCGGCACCGTCGGGCCCGGTCTCGTCGGTGAGGTGATCGTCCGGATCCGGGGCGGTGCCGAGCACTTCCTCGCCCATCCGGCCTCACCGGAGGAGCGGTTCGGTATCGGGACGGTGGTGATGGTCATGGAACATCTCCCTCCGCGCACCGTCTATGTCACAGCCGCGTACGACAGTTGACGCAACCGTTGAGTGGCGCCGGTCACCGGCGCACACTCCCTTCACCGGATCCGCACCGGACCCGGTGAAGGGGGACCATGTCCATGGGCATCGGCATTCTCGCGGGCGCCGTCGTCGGCGCCTTCGCCGTTCTCATCATCGTCTTCAAGATGATGTGGCGCGTCGCGGAACCCAACGAGGCGCTGATCATCTCCGGTTCGAACCACAAGAACGAGGGCCTCGGCGCGGGTATGGGGTTCCGCATCGTCACCGGGCGCGGCACGCTCGTGCTGCCCGGTGTGCAGGCGGTGCGCAAGCTCTCGCTCGACCTCAACGAGACCCAGCTGTCCGTCGAGTGCGTCACCCACCAGGGCATTCCGCTGAAGGTCCGGGGTGTGGTGATCTTCAAGGTCGGTGACGACTTCGTGTCGATCGCCAACGCCGCACGCCGGTTCCTCGATCAGCAGAAGCTGATGAGCGAACGGGTGCACATCGTCTTCGCCGGTCATCTCCGCGCCATCGTCGGCGGGTTGACCGTGGAGGACATGATCCGTGACCGGGAGAAGCTGACCGGGCAGGCGCGTTCGGCCTGTGGCACGGAGATGGAGAAGCTCGGTCTGATCGTCGACTCGCTGCAGATCCACGAGATCGAGGATCCGACCGGGTACATCAAGAACCTGGCCGCCCCGCACGCGGCCGCCGTCCAGCGGGACGCGCGGATCGCGCAGGCCGAGGCCAACCGGCGGGCGACCGAGGCCGAGCAGCAGGCCGCGGCGCGCATGTCGGAGGCGACCCGCGACAGCGAGATCCTCCAGGCGGGCTACCAGGCCGAGCGGGACCAGGCGTCCGCGAAGGCCCGGCAGGCCGGTCCGCTGGCGGAGGCCGCCTCGCGCCAGGAGGTCGTGGTGCAGGAGACCCGGGTCGCGGAGCTGGAGGGTCACCGGAAGGAGCAGCAGCTCCAGGCGGAGGTCCGCAAGCCGGCCGACGCGATGGCGTACGAGACCCGGACGCTGGCCGCGGCCGAGCGGGACGCCCGGATCTCGGCGGCCGAGGCCGAGGCGAAGGAGACCGAGCTGGCGAGCGCGGCCAAGGCGACGGCGACCCGGCTCACGGGTGAGGCGGAGGCGGCGGCGCAGCACGCCAGGGGGCTCGCGGTCGCGGAGGCGACCCGGGCGAAGGGTCTGGCGGAGGCCGAGTCGATCAAGGCCCGTGCGGCGGCGCTCGCGGAGAACCAGGAGGCCGTGGTCGCGCAGCAGCTGGCCGAGAAGTGGCCGGAGATCGTCTCCGCGGGCGCGTCGGCGTTCGGGAACGTGGACCAGATGGTGCTGCTCAACGGCGCCGACGGCATGGCGGACGTGTTCGCCAAGGCGCTGACCATGGGCGGGACCGGTCTGGGTCTGGCCCGGCAGCTGCTCTCCACGATGAACCCGGCCGCCCAGGAGCGGCTGGGCACGGGAGTGCCTCCGGCGCCGCGGGCGGCGGAGGCGAGCGTCGAGATCAGGGTCGGCGACGGGGAGTAGCCGCCCGGCCACCGACCTGGCGGCCCGGGGGACCCGGCCGCCTCGGGACGGGAGGGGGAACGCGGGCCGGGGCCCGGTGCCGTGACGGCGCCGGGCCCCGGCCTCTCATCCCCGTCGGCTCCCCGCCTCGCTCCGTGCCCGCTCGGCTCCGACCGCGGTGGTGGCCACTCTCAGTTGTGGCCGAACTTCCGTTCCTTGCGGTGCGACGCGTGCTCCACCAGGGGCATCGACGTCTCGCTCTTGGGAGCCGCCGAGGTCTGTTCCTTCGTGGTCGCCTCGGTGCGGTGCTCATGGCCGCCGGTACGGGCTCCCCGGTTCGTCCGGGTCTGTTTCCTGCCCACGATCGTGCCTCCCGTGACGGGTGTCGGACGGTGGTCCGTATCCCCTCAGCCTGGCACGGGGCCGCGGGCACCGCATGTCAGGCCGGGGCCGCCCCGACGACGCGGCTGAAGGCCGCCAGTGTCGGTGCGCCCTGGGCGCGGTCCAGTACCGCGAAGACGATCTCCTCGAAGTGGCCGGCGAAGCGGCCGTCCCCGGTGAGCAGGGCCTTGAACGCGCCGGCGACCTGTTCGGGGTCGTTCTGGAAGACGCCGCAGCCCCAGGCGCCGAGCACGAGCCGCCGGTAGCCGGCCGCGGCGGCCGTCTCCAGGACCCGCTCGGCCCGGGACGCGAGGGCGCCCGGCAGGCGGTCGACGAGGGCGGGGGTGCGGCGGCGGACGACGCCGGCGTTGGGCGCGGGCGAGGTGAGGAAGCCGACGGTGAAGGGCTCCGCGAGGAGGGCGCCGCGGTCGTCCCGGAAGACCGGCACGCGGGGCGAGTGGATGACCCGGTCGGTGTAGAGGACGTCGCGGTCCTCGCGGTGGTGGGCGTAGTACGCGGGGGCCCGGAGCAGGGTGGCGTGCAGGGCGGAGGAGCGGCAGAGCGCCTCCTCCTGGGCCTGGGCGCCGTTGAGGTAGCCGCCGCCGGGGTTGCGGGCGGAGGCGAAGTTCAGGACGGCCACGGGGCGGGTGGCGTCGGCGGCGGTCATCCGCCGGGCGGCGGCCAGGCTGCTCTCGCCCGTGACGTCGAGGGTGGGCGTCCGGTCGGTGTCGGGGGTGACCGGGACGGGCTCGGGTCCGTGGAGTCGTGTTCCGGCCAGGGCGGCGGTGAGGTCCGCCGCGAGGGAGACGGTTCGGCCGTCCGGGGCCCGGTAGTGGCCCGCGGCGACGATCTCCTCGGTCTGCCGCGCGATCGCGCGCAGTCGTGCACTCATGACCTCAGGATGATCGTTTCATCCCGCCCGGGACAACGGAATTTCCCGGGATCAGGCCCGGTCCCGGCAGGAGCCGTACCCATCGGTTTCCGGCCTGCCGGGGGCGCGGGGGGCGCCTTCGGCGGGTTCGGGGCGCTCTTGCACGCCGCTCGGTGGTGGCTTTAGGTGGAAGCAGAACTTCCCGGGGCCGGTCCCGACCGGCCTGACGACCAGGAGGTGCACGGATGGCGTCCAGCGGCATACGGAGCGGCGAACCCGCTCTCGCCGAGGCCGAGGCGGAGGAACTGCTGCGATGTATCTGCTTCAAGACCGGCCCGCCCCGCACCGTGGGGGTGGAGCTGGAGTGGCTGGTGCACGAACTGCGTGACCCGCGGCGCCCCGTCCGGCCGCCGAGGCTCGCGGCGGCCCTCGACACCGTGCGGTCCCTGCCGCTGGTGTCGTCCCTGACCTTCGAACCCGGCGGGCAGCTGGAGCTCAGCTCGCGCCCGGCCGGTTCGCTCATGGAATGCCTCGACTCCCTCGCCGCCGACCTCCGGGCGGTACGGTCGGCGCTCGGACCGCTCGGCCTCACCCTCAGCGGATACGGGGTGGACCCCTGGCACTCACCGCGCGGCCGGGTGCTCCACGAACCGCGGTACGACGCCATGGAGGCCGCGCTCGACCGCACAGGACCCGCCGGGCGGGCCATGATGTGCGACTCGGCGTCGGTGCAGATCTGCCTGGACGCGGGCCTGGAGGAGCCGGGGCCGCTCGGCTACCACCGGCGCTGGCAGCTCGCCCACCTCCTCGGCGCGGTGCTCGTGGCGGCCTTCGCCAACTCCCCGCTGCACGCGGGCCGTCGCACCGGCTGGCGCTCGACGCGGCAGTCGCTGTGGGCGGACCTCGACCCCCGCCGGGCCCTCGCCCCGCCGCCGGACGGGGAACCGCGAGCCGAGTACGCGGCCCACGTCCTGGACACCCCGGTGCTGTGCGTACGGGCCGACGAGGGGCCGTGGGCGGTGCCCGAGGGGCTGACCTTCCGCGACTGGCTGCGCTCGGGACTGCCCCGGCCGGCCGACGCCGACGACCTGCGCTACCACATGACGACGCTCTTCCCGCCGGTGCGGCCGCGCGGCCATCTGGAACTGCGGATGGTCGACGCCCAGCCGGGCCAGGACGGGTGGATGGTGCCGGTGGCCGTGACGACGGCGGTGTTCGACGACCCGGAGGCGGCGGAGACCGTGTACCGGGCGGTGAAGCCGCTGGCGGAGCGGGCCGGCTGCGACCCCGCCCCGCGCAACCCCCTCTGGCTGGCGGCGGCCCGTGACGGCCTGACCGACCCCGAGCTGCACGCGACCGCCCTCGCCGTGTTCGCCGCGGCCCTCGACGCGCTGCCCCGGATCGGGGCGAGCGAGGAGGTGCGGCGGGCCGTAGCAGCCTTCCACGAGCGGTACGTGGTCCCCGGGAGCTGCCCGGCCGACGACCTGGAGGTGCTGACGTCATGACGGAGACCCGGACCGAGCTGGACCCCGAGGCCCTGCGCCGGCGCGCCCTGGACGCCCTGACCGCCGCGCGGGCCCGGACGGCGCTGCTCACCTCCTGCGTCGAGGACGGCGAACTCACCGCCCAGCACTCCCCCTTGATGTCGCCGCTGGTCTGGGACCTGGCGCACATCGGCAACCAGGAGGAGGTGTGGCTGTGGCGGGCGGTCGGCGGGCGGGAGGCGCTGCGGCCCGAGATCGACTCCCTGTACGACGCCTTCGAGCACCCGAGGTCGGCCCGCCCGTCGCTGCCGCTGCTCGCGCCGGGCGAGGCCAGGACCTACGCGGCCGACGTCCGGCTGCGGGTCCTCGACGTGCTGGAGCGCGCCGAGTTCGACGAGCGTCCGCTGCTCCGCGCCGCCTTCGCGTTCGGCCTCGTCGCCCAGCACGAACAGCAGCACGACGAGACGATGCTGATCACCCATCAGCTGCGGAAGGGCCCCGCGGCGCTGACCGCTCCCCCGCCGCCGCCGCTGCGGAGCGGCCCGCTGCCCGCCGAGGTCCTCGTCCCCGGCGGCCCGTTCACCATGGGGACCTCGGAGGAGCCGTGGGCGCTGGACAACGAGCGTCCCGCGCACGTGCGGATCGTGCCCGCCTTCCACATCGACACCGTGCCGGTCACCAACGGCGCGTACCTGGCCTTCATGGCCGACGGCGGCTACACGGACCGGCGCTGGTGGCGGCCCGAGGGCTGGGCGCAGATCAGGGAGCACGACATCGCGGCCCCGCTGTTCTGGCACCGGGACGGCGCCCAGTGGCTGCGCCGCCGCTTCGGGGTGACCGAGCCGGTGCCGGAGGAGGAGCCGGTCCTGCACGTGAGCTGGTACGAGGCGGACGCCTACGCGCGCTGGGCGGGACGGCGGCTGCCGACCGAGGCCGAGTGGGAGAAGGCCGCCCGGTACGACCCGGACTCCGGGCGCTCGCGCCGCTATCCGTGGGGGGACGCCGACCCGGGCCCCGAGCACGCCAACCTCGGCCAGCGGCACCTGCGGCCGGCCGCCGCGGGCAGCTATCCGGAGGGCGCGTCGCCGCTCGGCGTACGGCAGTTGATCGGCGACGTCTGGGAGTGGACGGCGAGCGACTTCCTCCCGTACCCGGGCTTCACCGTGTTCCCGTACAAGGAGTACTCGGAGGTGTTCTTCGGCCCGGACCACAAGGTGCTGCGGGGCGGTTCGTTCGCCGTCGACCCGGTCGCCTGCCGGGGGACCTTCCGCAACTGGGACCTGCCCGTGCGCCGTCAGATCTTCTCCGGCTTCCGTACGGCCCGCAGCGCGGAGCTCGACTGATGTGCCGTCATATCGCCGCCGTGGGCGAGCCGGTGGCACTGGGCGAGCTGCTCGTCGAGCCGGAGCACGGGCTGCTGCGCCAGTCCTGGGAGCCCCGCATGCAGACCAGCGGCGTGGTGAACGCCGACGGGTTCGGGGTGGGCTGGTACGCCGAGGGCGATCCGGTGCCGGCCCGTTACCGGCGCTCCGGTCCCGTCTGGGGCGACCTCTCCTTCGCCGACCTGGCCCGGGTGGTGCGCTCCCGCGCGCTGCTCGCCGCGGTGCGCGGGGCGACCCTGCCGGGCGCCGACGGGGAGGCCGCCGCGGCACCGTTCACCGCCGGGCCCTGGCTGTTCAGCCACAACGGCGCCGTCAGGGGCTGGCCCGGCTCGCTCGCACCGCTCGCGGCGACCCTTCCGGCCGGCGAGCTGCTCGGGCTCGAGGCGCGGACCGACTCCGCGCTGGTCTGGGCGCTCGTCCTGCACCGGCTGCGGTCCGGCGACGCGCCGGGCCGTGCCCTGGCCGACACGGTGCGGGAGGTCGCCGAGGCGGCCCCCGGCTCCGGCCTCACCCTGCTGCTCACCGACGGGTCGCTGATCGCGGCGACCGCCTGGGAGAACAGCCTCTGGTACCTGACGGGCCCCGACCGCGTGGTCGTGGCCTCCGAACCGTACGACGACGATCCGCGCTGGCGGGAGGTTCCCGGGCGCACGCTCGTGACCGCCACCCGCGCCGACGTCACCCTCACCCCGCTCAAGGAGCCCTCCGCGTGAGCCCGTTCCAGCTGACCCGCACCCTCGCCCCGGACGCCGCCGACGCCGATCTGCGCGCCGACGTCCTCCACGGCCTCAACCGCTCCCCCAAGGAGCTGCCTCCGAAGTGGTTCTACGACGCCCGGGGCAGCGAGCTCTTCGAGGAGATCACCCGGCTGCCCGAGTACTACCCGACCCGGGCCGAGCGGGAGATCCTGAAGCAGCGGGCGCCGGAGATCGCCGCCGCCACCGGGGCCAGGACCCTGGTGGAGCTGGGCTCCGGCTCCTCGGAGAAGACCCGGTTCCTGATCGACGCGCTGCTGCCCGGTCTGGACAGCTACGTGCCGGTGGACGTGAGCGAGTCCGCGCTGACCGGGGCAGCGGAGTCGCTGCTCGCCGAGCGGCCGGGGCTGCACGTCCACGCCCTGGTCGCCGACTTCACCCGCGGGCTCGCCCTGCCCGGGACGGCGGGGCCCCGTCTGGTGGCCTTCCTCGGCGGCACGATCGGCAATCTGCTGCCCGGCGAGCGGCGGACCTTCCTGCGCTCCGTACGGACGATGCTCAGCCCGGGCGACGCCCTGCTGCTCGGCACGGACCTGGTGAAGGACGAGGCGACGCTCGTCGCCGCGTACGACGACTCGTCCGGGGTGACGGCGGCCTTCAACAAGAACGTGCTCGCGGTGATCGACCGGGAGCTGGGCGCGGACTTCGACCCGGACGCCTTCGACCACGTGGCGGTGTGGGACCGCGAGCGGGAGTGGATCGAGATGCGGCTGCGGGCCCGCCGCGCGCTGACCGTGAAGATCCCGGAGCTGGACCTCGTGGTGCCGTTCGCGGCGGGCGAGGAGATGCGGACGGAGGTGTCCGCGAAGTTCCGTCAGGCGGGCGTCCGGGCCGAGCTCGCGGAGGCGGACCTCGACCTCGACCGCTGGTGGACCGACAGCGAGGGCAGGTTCGCGCTGTCGCTGGCCACCGCGCGCTGAGCGGCGGCCGCCAGGGCGCGGCGGTCCGGGTACCGGGCTGCGGGCAGGGGTTCCCGGAGCCGGACGACGGCGGTGAGCCGGCGGGTGGAGACGACCCGCCACAGCGAGGAGCCGAGCGGGTCGGCGCCGACGTACGCGGCGGCGTCCGTGGGCCGGTAGTCGATCCGTACCGGCTGCACCGCGCAACCGGCGTCGAGGGCGGCCTGGAACGCGGCCGGGCGGAACCGGCCGCGTTCCCGGCCGCACCAGGTCGAGCCCTCGGGGAAGACGACCACGCGGCCGCCGCCCGCGAGCGCGCCCGCCATGGTCCGTACGGTGGCGGGCAGGGCCATGATCCCCTCCCGGTCGATGAAGAGGGTGCCGCCGAGCGCGGCGAGCGTGCCGAGCACGGGCCAGCGGCGCACCTCCGACTTGGCGACCGTACGGCCCGGCAGGACGGCGGCGATCAGCGGTATGTCGAGCCACGAGACGTGGTTGGCGACGACGAGGAGCGGGCCGCCGGCCGGGGCGGGCACTCCTCCCTCGTACCGGACGTGGACGCCGAACGCGCGGACCACGGCCCGCATCCAGTACCGGACGAGGGCGAGGCGGGTGGCGGCCGGCAGGAGGCCCGCCGGAGGGGCGAGGAGGAGGCCGAGGAGGACGGTGCCGAGTCCGGCGATCAGCCGGACCACGGCCCGGAGGGCCCCGGCGGACTCCGGGCCGTCGCCGCTCGGCCACGGGGCGGGTTCCGGGTGGGCGGCGCAGTGGCCCGGGGTGCAGGGCGCCGTGGGGAGCCACGGCGAGAGGGCCGTGGTCCCGCTCACCGTGCCGGGGCGAGCGAGAGGAAGTGGTTGAGGTAGCGCGGGTTGGTCCGGCGCAGCGAGAGCAGGACGTAGAGGTCGGCGACGCCGAAGTCGGGGTCGTGCGCGGGGGCGCCGCAGACCCAGGCGCCGAGCCGGAGGTAGCCGCGGAGCAGCGGCGGCAGCTCGGTGCGGCCCTCGGGGCGGGTGATGCCCTCGGGGCTCCAGAGCTTGTGCGGGGTGACCCAGTACTCCTCGGGGGCGAGGTGCTTGGCCTTGACCGTGTCCCAGGTGGCGGCGGCGAGGGTGCCGCCGTCGGCGAGCGGGAGGGAGCAGCAGCCGGCGAGCCAGGTGTGGCCGGTGTCCGTCATGTAGCGGGCCAGGCCGGCCCAGATGAGGGCGATGACGGCGCCGTTGCGGTGGGCGGGGTGGACGCAGGAGCGCCCGACCTCGACCAGGTCGTGCCGGATCGGGGCGAGCCGGGTGAGGTCGAACTCGCTCTCGGAGTAGAGGCGTCCGGCGACGGCGGCCCGTTCGGGCGGCAGGATGCGGTAGGTGCCGACGATCTCGCCGGTGGTCTCCTCCCGTACCAGGAGGTGGTCGCAGTACGCGTCGAAGGCGTCGGTGTCGAGGCCGGGCTCCGGGCCGTCGAGCTGGGCGCCGAGTTCGCCGGCGAAGACCTGGTGGCGCAGCCGCTGGGCGGCGCGGACGTCCTCCTGGTCACGGGCGAGCCCGACGAGGTAGCGGGGGGCGGGCTCCTCGGCCGGGGTCCGCGGCGCCGTCTGCTCGACCAGGGACCGGGGTTCGGGTCGCCCGCCGGGCGACGGGGGCTGGGCGGGTACGGCGAGCGGCTGAGCGGGGACGGCGAGCGCGGGGGTCGGTGCGGCCATGTCGGGCTCCTCCGGCGTACGGAAGGGTAAGGGGCGGCGCCGGACCGTGCGAGCGGTGGCCCGGCTCCTTACTTCTTCCGTCACCGGCTGGATTCGACATGACCGTCCGGGGACCCGCGGGTGTGGAGGCGCTGAATGCTATTCGGCGAGGGTGTCCGTGATCTCCGCCGAGGCCAGCTTGGCGGCCTTGAGCGGGTCCTCGCCCTGGAGGACGGCCGTCATGTAGGGCTTGATGGGGTTGTCCGCCTCGACATCGGCCCACTGCGGGGAGTTGGGGGTGGCGCGGCCGCGTGCGGCGCCCCTGGCCATGGCCGCGGTGGCCTCCTGGCCGGCGACGACGGAGGCGAGGCCCTTCTTGTTGGGCACGTAGCCCATGGTGCGGGCGAGGTCGGTCTGCCACTTCTCGCCGGCGAGCGCCTTGACGACGTCGAGGGCGGCGCCGCGCTGCGGGGCGTTCTCCGGGATGATGAGGTCGGAGCCGCCGGTGAAGACGGCGCAGGGCTGGCCCTCCTTGGCGCCGGGTATCGGGAAGTAGCCGAGCTTGTCCTTGAGGGCCGGGTTGGCCTTGAGGATCGCGGCGACGGCGCTGGGCGCGGCGATGAGCTGGGCCACGTCGCCCTTGGCGAAGACGTCGGCCTGCGGCGGGTTCTGCTCGTCGGCGTCCTTGGGGCCGGAGCCGAGGGACTGGAGTTCCTTGTAGTAGGCCATGCCGCGCCGGGCCGCCGCGCTCTCGAGCGCGCCGGTCCACTGGCCGCCCCGGTCGGTGGCGAGTTCGCCGCCCTCGTCCCAGATGAATCCGGCGAGGGTGTACCAGTCCTGGCCGGCCAGGTAGATGCCCTGGGAGCCCTTGCTGTTGAGCTTCTCGGTGTCGGCGAGCCACTGGGCGCGGGTGGCCGGCGGCTTGTCGATGCCGGCGTCGGCGAACAGGTCCTTGTTGTAGATGACGATGCGGTTCGCCGCGTACCAGGGGATGCCGTACTGGGATCCGCCGATGCTGCCGGGCTCGGCGAGACCGGGCAGCCAGTCCTCGCTGCCGAGGTCGCGGACCGACTCCAGGGTGAGGTCGAAGAGCTTCTCGGTGTCGGCGTACTGGGCGACCTGGGTGTTGCCGACCTCGATGACGTCGGGTCCGCCGGGGCCCTGGATGGCGTCGGTGACCTTCTTCCCGATGCCGGTCCAGTCCTGGATGGTGACCTTGAGTTCGACGCCGTCGTGCTCCTCCTCGTACGCCTCGGTGAAGCGGTTGAGGAAGTCCTCGCTGACGCTGTCCCGCATGAGCCAGATGTCGACGGTCTTCGTCCCGCCGCCGCCCGGGAGCATCCCGCAGCCGGCGAGGGCGAGCGCTGTGGCGGCTGCCAGGGGGCAGGCCAGATGGCGGTTCTTCACGTAGGTCACCTTCTGCGGTTCAGCACAGGGTCGTGCGGCAAGGGGGGCTGACCCGACATGGGGGGACCGAACGGGGTGTTCGCGCGGGTATGTGGCCTGGATTCTGGTCTGGACCAACGGGATGGTCAAGTCCTTGACCATCCCGTTCCGCACCGCGAGCGCACCATGCGTTCCGTTACCTGAGGTAACTCCCCATCGGTGGCCTTTGATCCGCTGTGCGCCGGAGAGGAGACACGACAAAGCCCCCGAACGACGCCGCTGAGGCATCGTCGGGAGCCTCGGACGGGGGGGCGGGCCCAGGGGCAGGGGCAGGGACAGGGGGCAAGGGGCAGGGGTTCTCCTGCCCCTTGCCCGGCCGGTCGGCGGGACGCCCTCTAGGCGGGCTCCTCCAGGCGGAAGCCGACCTTCATGCCCACCTGGTAGTGGGCGACCTGACCGTCCTCGACGTGACCGCGGATCTCGGTGACCTCGAACCAGTCGACCGAGCGCAGTGTTTCGCAGGCGCGGGTGATCCCGTTCCGGATGGCGGTGTCGACGCCCTCCGAGGACGACCCGACGATCTCCGTGACGCGGTAGACGTGATCTCCCATGGCGGCCTCTCCTTCGCGTTCCGACTCCATCCACACTGCACGGAACCGGAGACCGCCGCGAGTCGAGGTGGACCGCGCTGCCGCGTCGGGGCGGTGCCGCCTCGGCATCACACCGGCATCCACACCGGCGCCGCATGGCCGTCGCACGGGCGTCGCAGGGGCGTCACATCGGCCGGGAATGCAGCCGGACCGGCCCCTCAGGCCAGCGGCTCCCCTCCTGGAGCGGGAACCACATCGTCCGCAGGGGCATCGGCGCCGGGCCGTCGGGCTGCTCCACCCACACCTCGCCGGCCACCTCGTTCCAGCCGAGCCGCGCGTAGAGGCCGGAGACGTCCGGGCGGCAGAACAGCATCGCGAACGCGGGCCCCAGCGTCCGCGCGTGCTGGAGGGCCCCGCCCACCACCCGCGCGGCGAGCCCGCGGCCCCGCTGGTCCGGGGCGACGGCGACCCCTCCGAGGCCCACCACGTCCATCCGGCTCCCGCCGACCGACAGGGGCAGCACGAGCAGCCCCGCGTGGGCGAGGAGCCGCCCGTCCGCCCTGATCCCGAAGTGGTGCTCCTTGGGCAGCCAGACGAGACCCCAGTCGTCCACCCCGAACGGGTCGGCGGCGTCCCCGAAGATCTCTGACCGGTCGTAGGCCTCCAGCCGCACCACGGCCGGTGCGGCGGTGGACCGCTCCGCGCGCATCAGGTCCGGCCCTCCTTCTCCTGGGCGTCCCTCAGTTCCTCGGACGGGGCGGCCCACCGGGCGCGTACGACGGGGAAGCCCGCCTCCTCGGCCGCGTCGCAGACCAGCATGTCGTCGTCGACGAGCATCCGGATCGCGCGGTCGGCGGCCAGCCGCCGCAGGATCTCCACCTTGGTCACCCGCGCCGGGCGGAAGTCCCGGTTGCGACGCATGTGGACCGGCCCCTCGGGCAGCCCCTGCGCGGCCAGCCAGGCCAGGGTGTCCCTGCGGCAGCGCTCCGGGCGTCCGGTCAGGTAGACGACGTCGCACTCCTCGGCCGCCCCGCGGCACAGCGCGACCCCCTCGTCCAGCGGCGGATCGTCGGGCGCCGCCGCGAAGAAGGCGTCCCAGTCCTTGGGGCGGCGCTCCAGGAAGTGCTGCCGGTGGGCGGTCGCGGCAAGCGTGTTGTCCAGGTCGAAGACGGCCAGGGGCCGGTGGTTCTCGGCTGTCACACGGCCCAGCCTAGAAGGTGGGCGCGGCCGGCACCCCGCCGCCGTGGACCGGGAGCGCGGGACGGGAATCCCTCCCCTCCCCGAGCGTTGAACCCCTTGTGAGCACTTTCCCCGGCGGCATCCGCTTCTCCGTCCTCGACCGCTCCCGCACCCGGGAGGGCGAGGACGCCCCCCGGGCGCTGCGCGACACCGTGCTCCTCGCCCAGGAGGTGGAGGCCCTCGGCTACCACCGCTTCTGGGTCTCGGAGCACCACAGCGTGCCCGGGGTCGCCGGTTCCGCGCCGACGGTCCTCGCGGCCGCCGTCGCCGCCGCCACGACGCGTATCCGGGTGGGTACCGGCGGGGTGATGCTTCCCAACCACCAACCGTTGGTGGTGGCGGAGCAGTTCGGCGTCCTGGAGTCGCTCTTCCCCGGCCGGATCGACATGGGCGTCGGGCGCTCGGTCGGCTTCACCGACGGGATCCGCCGGGCGCTCGGGAGGGACAAGGACGACGCCGACCGGTTCGGCGAGCAGCTCGGCGAGCTGCTCGGCTGGTTCACCGGCGAGCAGACCGCCCACCCGCAGGTGCACGCCAGGCCCGCCGAGGGGCTGCGGGTGCCGCCCTTCGTCCTGGCGACCGGCGAGGGCGCGACGATCGCCGCGGCGGCCGGACTGCCGCTGGTCATCGGCGACCTCCGGGGCCGGGACCGGCTGCTCGCCGCCGTGGAGACGTACCGCTCCGCGTTCCGCCCCTCCGTGTGGTCCGCCGAGCCGTACGTGGTGATCGCCGGGACGGTCGCGGTGGCGGGGACGGAGGCGGAGGCCAGGCGGCTGCTGATGCCGGAGGCCTGGTCGCTCGCCCACTCCCGGACGCTGGGCGTCTTCCCGCCGCTCGTCGCGCCCGAGGCGGTCGAGGGGCTCGTGATGACGGAGAAGCAGCGCGGTTTCTACGAGTCGGGCCTGACCGGCCATGTGCACGGCACGGAGGAGCAGGTGGCCGACGCGCTGGAGAGGGCAGTGAAGGAGACCGGGGCGCAGGAGGTCCTGGTCACCACGAGCACGTACGACAGGGCGGCGCTGAGCGAGTCGTACCGGAGACTCGCGAGGGCGGTGGGCCTCACGTAGGCCGTCTCAGGGGCGGCTGAGCGAGTCGTACCGCAGGCTCGCGAGGGCGGTAGGGGCTCACGTAGGCAGTCTCAGGGGCGGCGGACGGCAAGCAGTGCCATGTCGTCGGACCGCGCGCCGCCGGTGAACCGGTGGACGTCGGCGACGAGCGCGTCGAGGAGGCGGTCCGGCGAGGCGAAGGTCCGGCCATTCAGCCGGACGGCCGGATCGTAGAAGACGCCCGCCTCGTTCCGGGCCTCCGACAGTCCGTCCGTGTAGAGCAGCAGGGTGGCCCCCGGCGGGAACGGGCCCGCCGTCATCTCACCCGGCCCCGGGGCGAGTTCCCCGAGCCCCAGCGGGAGGGAGAAGGCCCGGGGCTTCAACGGGACGACGGTCCCGTCGCCGCGGAGCAGCAGCGGCTCGGGATGCCCCCGGTTCAGCACGCGCAGTTCCTTGTCCCCGGGCGGGATCTCCACGAAGGCGCAGGTGGCGAAGCCCTCCGTGTCGTCGATGCCCGCGCGGCGGCTTCCCTCGCGGCTCAGGGCGCGTTCCAGGCTGTCCGCCACGCCGTGCAGGGACGGTTCCCGGTCCGCGGCCTCCCAGAAGGCGCCGAGGATCACGGAGACCGTCTCGATGGCCCCCAGCCCCTTGCCCCGGACGTCGCCGATGAGGAGGCGCACCCCGTGCGGGGTGGAGCGGGCGGCGTAGAGGTCCCCGCCGATGAGGGTGTGCTCCTGGGCGGCCTCGTAACGGGCACCGGACCTCAGCGCTCCGAGTCGGTGCTCGGGCGTCGGCAGCACGGCCCGCTGCGCGGTCTCGGCGACGCCCCGGGCGGAGGCCAGGCGGCTCCTGTCGCGGCGCACCACGCGGTTGAGGAAGACGGCGATCGCCGTGACGCAGAGCAGGGTCGCCAGTTCGGTCACGAGACCGTGGAGGGCGGTGATGCCGCCCATGTGCCCGGTGACCCCGTAGAAGACCGTGATGGCCAGCAGTCCCGCGCCGCCGAACAGAACCGCGGCCCACCAGGCGAAGAGCGGCGCGGAGATCAGCGGAGCCGCGGCGAAGAGAGGGGTTCCGGTCAGTTCTCTCGGGGTGCTGACCTGGAAGGCCACCCCCGCCGCCAGGCACAGAAAGGGCAGGGTCCGGGCGAGTTGCCCGGCGCCGCCGGTGCGGGTTCCCCCGGGCGGCACGCCCGGGGCACCACGTGAACGATCGTCCATGCGGCCCTCCAGGGAGGCAGCCGGCCCCCTCCCAGTATGCGGGCGCCCCGACCCCCCTGCGAGTGAGGGACCTCCCGGTTCGCCGGATAAAATCACCGTATGCCCGAAAGCCACCATGATCCGTACGTCCGTGTCCGCGGTGCCCGTGAGCACAACCTCGCGGGAGTGGACGTCGACATCCCCCGCGACGCGCTCGCCGTCTTCACCGGGGTCTCCGGATCCGGCAAGTCCTCCCTGGCCTTCGGTACGATCTACGCGGAGGCCCAGCGACGCTACTTCGAGTCGGTGGCGCCGTACGCGCGGCGGCTGATCCACCAGGTGGGGGCGCCTGCCGTCGGTGAGATCACCGGGCTCCCGCCGGCGGTCTCCCTGGAGCAGCGCCGGTCCTCCCCGAACGCCCGCTCCTCCGTCGGCACGGTCACCACCCTCTCCAACTCCCTCCGCATGCTGTTCTCCCGGGCGGGCCGCTATCCGGAGGGGGCCGAGCGGCTCGACTCCGACGCCTTCTCCCCCAACACGGCCGCGGGCGCCTGCCCTTCGTGCCACGGGCTCGGCCGCGTCCACGACACGAGCGAGGAACTCCTCGTTCCCGAGCCCGAGCTGTCGATCCGTCAGGGGGCGATCGCGGCCTGGCCGGGCGCCTGGCAGGGGAAGAACCTACGGGACGTCCTCGACACCCTCGGGTACGACGTCGACCGGCCGTGGCGCGAGCTCGACGCGAAGGACCGGGAGTGGATCCTGTTCACGGACGAGCAGCCGGTCGTCACGGTCCATCCGGTACGGGACGCGGACCGCATCCAACGCCCGTACCAGGGCACGTACATGAGTGCGCGGCGCTACGTCCTGCGGACCTTCTCCGACTCGAAGAGCCCCACGCTGCGGGCGAAGGCCGAGCGGTTCCTCACCAGCGCGCCCTGCCCGGTCTGCGGCGGCGGGCGGCTGCGGCCCGAGGCGCTCGCGGTGACGTTCGCCGACCGGACCATCGCCGAGCTGGCGTCGCTTCCGCTGACGGCGCTGGCCGGGCTCCTCTCCGCCGCGTCGGCGGAGGACGGGGAGACCGCGCGCGTCCTGACCGAGGACCTCGTCGCCCGGATCGCGACCGTGACCGAGCTCGGCCTCGGCTATCTCAGCCTGGACCGGGCCACCCCCAGCCTCTCCAACGGCGAGCTCCAGCGGCTGCGCCTCGCCACCCAGCTGCGCTCGGGCCTCTTCGGCGTGGTGTACGTCCTGGACGAGCCCTCCGCGGGTCTGCACCCGGCCGACACCGAGGCCCTGCTCGTGGTGCTCGACCGGCTCAAGGCCGCCGGGAACTCCGTCTTCGTCGTCGAGCACCACCTCGACGTGATCCGGCACGCCGACTGGCTCGTGGACGTCGGGCCGCTCGCCGGAGTGCACGGCGGGCGGGTCCTGCACAGCGGGCCGCCGGGCGGACTCGCGGACGTCGAGGCGTCCGCGACGCGCCGCTTCCTCTTCGACCGGGAGCCGCGACCCGCCCGGGAGGTGCGTGCGCCGGCCGGGTGGCTGCGTACGGGGCCGGTGACCCGGCACAATCTGCGGTCGGTCGACGCGGCCTTCCCCGTCGGGGTGCTGACGGCGGTCACCGGCGTATCGGGCTCGGGGAAGTCGACGCTCGTGGGCGCGCTCACCGAGGAACTCTCCGGGGTGGGGCGTCTGGTGACGGTGGACCAGCGGCCGATCGGGCGCACCCCGCGCTCCAACCTGGCGACGTACACGGGTCTGTTCGACGTGGTGCGCAAGCTGTTCACGGAGACCGGGGAGGCGCGCGCCCGCGGCTACAAGGCCGGCCGCTTCTCCTTCAATGTTCCCGGGGGCCGGTGCGAGACCTGCCAGGGCGAGGGCTTCGTCTCCGTGGAGCTGCTCTTCCTGCCCAGTACGTACGCGCCCTGCCCCGACTGCCACGGCGCCCGCTACAACCCCGAGACGCTCCAGGTGCGGCTGCGGGGGCTCACCATCGCGGAGGTCCTCGATCTCACCGTCGAGTCCGCCGCCGCGTTCTTCGAGGACACGCCCGCCGCCGCGCGGAGCCTGCGCACCCTGCTCGACGTGGGCCTCGGCTATCTGCGGCTGGGGCAGCCCGCGACGGAGCTGTCCGGGGGCGAGGCGCAGCGCATCAAGCTCGCGTCCGAGCTCCAGCGGCCGCACCGCTCCCCCACGCTGTACGTCCTTGACGAGCCGACGACGGGTCTGCACCCGGCGGACGTCGAGGTCCTGATGCGGCAGCTCCACGGCCTGGTGGACGCCGGCCACTCGGTGATCGTGGTCGAGCACGACATGGACGTGGTCGCCACCGCGGACTGGGTGCTCGACCTCGGTCCGGGCGGCGGCGACGAGGGCGGCCGGATCGTGGCCGAGGGCCCGCCGGGCCGGGTGGCGCGGGCGGCGGAGAGCCGCACCGCGCCGTATCTGCTCCGCGCCCTCGGTCCCGCCGCGAGGGACTGAGGCCCTCACGGCGGGCCGGGGCCGCCGGAGCAGAAGCCCGTGGGACCGGGTCGGGCCGCCGGAGAGCGGCGGCCCGTCCGGTGGGTCAGGCCGCCGTGTCGAAGGTGTAGTGGCGGGTGTGGTCGAGCATGTCGGCCGGGGTCACGTCGTTCCACGGGCGCATGGTGTCGCCGAGGTCGACGACGTTCGCGGTGCCCGCGGCCGGCAGGTACGGGGACCGGGGGTGACGGGCCTGCCAGTCGGCCCAGAGCTTGTCGATGAAGGCGTGGTGCAGCCAGAAGACGGGGTCGTTCGGGGAGACCCCGGTGCCCATCTGGCCGCCGACCCAGACGTGGACGCGGTTGTGGAGGTTCACGCCGCGCCAGCCCTCCAGGTGGTTGCGGAAGCCGTCCGACGAGCTGTTCCAGGGAGCCGTGTCGTAGGTCTCCATGGCGAGGACGGAGTCCACCTCTGCCCGGGTGGGCAGCTGGCGGCCGCCCGCGCCGAGGTCGCGCCGCAGGTAGTCGCGGCCGTCGACGCGGACGGTGATCGTCCAGCGGTTGCCGCTGCGGGCGAACGCGCCGTCGAGCACCTGGCCGTCGCGGGCGCGCCCGGTGCCGCCGAGGAAGTCGGGCGCCCAGAGCGAGGAACGGGAGGTGCGGTCGGCCGTCCAGTCCCAGTAGGGGAGGTTGACGGTCGGGTCGACGGACTGGAGCGCCTGCTCGAACTCGATGAGGAAGCGCCGGTGCCAGGGCAGGAACGACGGCGAGCGGTGGCCGACGCGGTCGCCGTTGTCGGTGTCGCTCATGATGAAGGCGTTGTGCGTGGTGACGAAGGTGTCGTACCGCCCGGAGCGCTTGAGCTCCAGGACGGCGTTGACGAAGCGCCGCTTCTCGTCGGCGGTGAGGGAGGCCTGGTTCTTGCGTACGGTCATGACGTTGCCGTTCCTGGATCGATCAGCCGAGGGTGAGGGGTACGAGCGGGGCGCCCTGGAGTTCGCGGACGGCCGCGCGGGCCAGCGACTTGGGCGTGGCGACGGGCTCGTAGTGGTTGATCACGCTGATCCAGGTGCCGTCGGCGTTCTGCATGACGTGCAGTTCCTCGCCGTCGATCGTCACGGAATAGCCCCCTCCGTGGTGCCCCCCGTGGTGGCCTCCGCCGTGCGCGGGCCCGCCCTTGATGCGGCGGCCCTGGTAGACCTCGTCGAAGGAGGCCGGGGCCGGACCGGCTGCCGGCGCCGCGGTCCGGGGACCGTCGGCGACGGCGGATCCGGCCAGGGCGAGGCCCGCGGCGGCCCCTGCGGCTCCGGCCGCGACGCCGAGGACCCGGCGGCGGGTGATGCTGGACATGAAACCCCCAAGTGGTCTGTGCGACCGGGGGTTTGGTCATATGCCCCCGGCAGTGCTCATCAGTACCCGGGGGTGGGGGCGGGGCGGAAATCGCCGCAGGCGGGTTGGCTGCGATGTGGACAACTTGCCATGAAATGTACAGAATTGAACGGAGTTGATCTTGCTGTTCGCACGGTCGACAGCGCCCCGAAGCGAAGATCTTACGGAGAAAGTGTTCGTTTCGTGAATGATCTTTCGATTCGGGGCGCGTCGTGTGGCGGAGCCCACGCCCCGAGACTGTCCTGATCCGGCCTCAGCCCCGGGCGGCCTTCCGCTGCGCCCGCAGCCACTCCTTGTTCATCGCGGAGATCGACGGCAGCGGGATGCCCTTCGGGCATGCCGTCGCGCACTCGCCCGTCAACGTGCAGCCGCCGAAGCCCTCGGCGTCCATCTGGGCGACCATGTCGAGGACCCGGGTCTCGCGCTCCGGGGAGCCCTGGGGCAGCACGTTCAGGTGGTTGACCTTCGCGGAGGTGAAGAGCATCGCCGAGCCGTTGGGGCAGGCCGCCACACACGCGCCGCAGCCGATGCACTCGGCGTGCTCGAAGGCGAAGTCCGCGTCGGCCTTGGGGACGGGCGTCGCGTGGGCCTCGGGGGCCGCACCCGTGGGCGCGGAGATGTAGCCGCCGGCCTGGATGACCCGGTCGAAGGCGGAGCGGTCGACGACCAGGTCCTTGACGACCGGGAAGGCGGAGGCCCGCCAGGGCTCGACGTCGATCGTGTCGCCGTCGTCGAAGGACCGCATGTGGAGCTGGCAGGTCGTGGTCCGCTCCGGCCCGTGCGCGTCGCCGTTGATGACGAGGCTGCACGCGCCGCAGATCCCCTCGCGGCAGTCGTGGTCGAAGGCCACGGGGTCCTCGCCGCGCAGGATGAGGTCCTCGTTGAGGGTGTCGAGCATCTCGAGGAACGACATGTCGGCGGAGATCCCGTCCACGTCGTAGGTGGACATCGCGCCGGGGGTGTCGGCGTTCCGCTGGCGCCAGACGCGCAGGGTGAGCCTCATGCGTAGCTCCGCTGGGTGGGGTGGACGTACTCGAAGGTGAGGTCCTCCTTGTGGAGGACGGGGGCCGTGCCCGTGCCGCCGAACTCCCAGGCCGCCGCGTACGCGAACTCCTCGTCGTGGCGGGCGGCTTCGCCGTCCGGCGTCTGGGACTCCTCGCGGAAGTGGCCGCCGCAGGACTCGGCGCGGTGCAGCGCGTCGAGGCACATGAGCTCGGCGAGCTCCAGGTAGTCGACGATGCGGTTGGCCTTCTCGAGCGACTGGTTGAACTCCTGGCCGGTGCCGGGGACCTTGATCCGGCTCCAGAACTCCTCGCGGATCTCGGGGATCCGGGCCAGCGCGGTCCGCAGGCCCTCCTCCGTACGGGCCATCCCGCAGTACTCCCACATGAGTTCGCCGAGTTCCCGGTGGAAGGAGTCGGGGGTGCGGTCGCCGTCGACGGCGAGGAGGAGGTTCAGCCGGTCCTCGGTCTCCGCGAGCACCTCCCGCACGGCCGGGTGGTCGTCGGTGACGGGCTCGGCGTGGGGGTGCCGGGCGAGGTAGTCGTTGATGGTGGCCGGGAGGACGAAGTAGCCGTCGGCGAGGCCCTGCATGAGGGCGGAGGCGCCGAGCCGGTTGGCGCCGTGGTCGGAGAAGTTCGCCTCGCCGATGGCGAAGAGCCCGGGGACGGTGGTCTGGAGGTCGTAGTCGACCCAGAGTCCGCCCATCGTGTAGTGGACGGCGGGATAGATCCGCATGGGGACCTCGTACGGGTTCTCGGCGGTGATCCGCGCGTACATGTCGAAGAGGTTCCCGTACTTCTCCTCGACGGCGGCCCGGCCCATGCGGCGGATCGCGTCGGCGAAGTCGAGGTAGACGCCCTGCCCGCCGGGGCCGACGCCGCGGCCCTCGTCGCAGACGTTCTTCGCGGCGCGGGAGGCGATGTCACGCGGGACGAGGTTGCCGAAGGAGGGGTAGATCCGCTCCAGGTAGTAGTCGCGCTCGTCCTCGGGGATGTCGGCCGCCGCGCGGGTGTCGCCCTTGGCCCGGGGGACCCAGATGCGGCCGTCGTTGCGGAGCGACTCGCTCATCAGGGTCAGCTTGGACTGGTGGTCGCCGGTGCGCGGGATGCAGGTGGGGTGGATCTGGGTGAAGCAGGGGTTGGCGAAGTAGGCGCCGCGCCGGTGGGCCCGCCAGACGGCGGTGGCGTTGGAGTTCATGGCGTTCGTCGACAGGTAGAAGACGTTGCCGTAGCCGCCGCTGGCGAGGACCACCGCGTCCGCGTAGTGGGTGGAGATCTCGCCGGTGATCAGGTCGCGGGCGACGATCCCGCGGGCCCGCCCGTCGACGACGACCAGGTCGAGCATCTCCGTACGGGCGTGCATCTCGACGTTTCCGGCGGCGATCTGCCGGGACAGCGCCTGGTAGGCGCCGAGCAGGAGCTGCTGGCCCGTCTGGCCGCGGGCGTAGAAGGTGCGGGAGACCTGGACGCCGCCGAAGGAGCGGGTGTCGAGGAGTCCGCCGTACTCGCGGGCGAAGGGGACGCCCTGGGCGACGCACTGGTCGATGATCTCGACGGAGATCTGGGCGAGCCGGTGGACGTTGGACTCGCGGGCGCGGAAGTCGCCGCCCTTGACGGTGTCGTAGAAGAGGCGGTGGATCGAGTCGCCGTCGTTGCGGTAGTTCTTCGCGGCGTTGATGCCGCCCTGGGCGGCGATGGAGTGGGCCCGGCGCGGGGAGTCCTGGAAGCAGAACTGGACGACGTGGTAGCCCTGTTCGGCGAGGGTGGCTCCGGCGGAGCCGCCGGCCAGGCCGGTGCCGACCACGATGATGCGGTGCTTGCGGCGGTTGGCGGGGTTGACCAGCCTGGCCTGGAAGCGGCGGGTGTCCCAGCGTTCGGCGACGGGCCCCGAGGGGGCCTTGTCGTCGGCGACCGGACCTCCGGTCGTGAAGTCGAGGAAGCTCATGTCAGCTCACCACTCCGGTCATGACGGCGACGGGGACGGAGATGAAGCCCGCGGTCAGGACGAGCGCGAGGGTGTCGGCGAGGCCCCGCAGGAGGCGCTCGCGGCGGGCGCTGCCGATGCCGAGGGTCTGGGCGGCGCTCCAGAAGCCGTGCCGGACGTGGAGGCCGACGGCGAGCATGGCGACGATGTAGATGACGTTGCCGTACCAGGTGGAGAAGGTGTCGACGACGTTCTGGTAGGGCTTGCCCTCCTCGAAGCCGCCGGGGTGGACGGTCCCGGTGGTCAGGTCGAGGACGTGCCAGACGATGAAGAGGGCGAGGATGATCCCGCCCCAGCGCATGGTGCGGGTGGCGTACGAGGAGCGCTTGCGGCGGTGGACGTACGCGGTGGGGCGGGCCTTCACGTCCCGGCGACTGAGCTGGTACGCGGAGACGGCGTGGGCCACGACGGCGGCGAGGAGCACGATCCGCACGAGCCAGAGGGCCCACTCGTGGTGCAGGACGGGGGCGCCCATGACCCGCAGCCAGTGGCCGTAGGCGTTGAACTCCTCCGGGCCGAAGAAGACCTTCAGGTTGCCGGCGACATGGGCGACGAGATAGCCGAGCATGAGCAGCCCGCTGACTGCCATGACCGTCTTCTTGCCGAGGGTCGACGACAGGAATCCGCGTGACGGTGTGGGGGACGGCGGGCGGCCCGTCGTCCGGTCCCTCGTGGGTGCCAGAGCCATGCCTACGACGCTAGGGCCGAAGGGCCCGAGAGGTCCAAGACATGGTCCGGCTGATCTCAATAGGCCCACCCTATGAAAGTCGCCTACGCTGTGACCATGCAGTTCCAGCAGCTCCTCTACTTCGTCGCCGTGGCCGAGACCCGTCACTTCACCCGGGCCGCCGAGCGCGTCCATGTCTCGCAGCCCTCGCTCTCCCAGCAGATCAAGGCCCTGGAACAGGAGTTGGGCGCCGAGCTGTTCAGCCGGGCCCGCGGGAACATCACGCTCACCGACGCGGGCGAGGCCCTGCTGCCGCTCGCGCGGCGGATCCTCGCCGACACCGAGACCGCCCGGATCGAGGTGCAGGAGCTGGCCCAGCTGAAGCGGGGCCGGGTGCGGCTCGGGGCGACCCCGAGCCTGTGCACGGGGCTGCTGCCGGACGTCCTGCGCGCCTTCCACGACCTGCACCCGGGAATCGAGCTCCTCATCGAGGAGGGCGGCTCGCACGACCTCGTCCGGGAGCTGGCCCGCGGTGCCCTCGACCTGGCGCTGGTGGTGCTGCCGCTGCCGAGCCCGTCGCCGGCCCTGACGACCGTGGAGCTGCTCCGGGAGGACCTGGTGGTCGTCTCCTCCGCCTCCGCCCCGGCGCCGCGCCGCCCGGTCCGGATCACCGACCTGCGCGACCAGCCGCTCGTGATGTTCCGGCACGGCTACGACCTGCGGGAACTGACCGTGGCGGCCTGCCGGGCGGAGGGCTTCGAGCCGACGTTCACGGTCGAGGGCGGCGAGCTGGACGCGGTCCTCGGTTTCGTACGGGCCGGGCTCGGGCTCGCTGTCGTCCCCGCGATGGTGGCGGCGCGGGCGGGCCGGGACCTCCGGGTGACCGCCCTGGCCCGGCCGGGCCTGCGCCGGACCATCGCCCTGGCCCACCGCAGCGACGTCGCACCGCCGAGGGCCGCGCGGGAGCTCCAGCGGATGCTGCTGGCCTCGCGACGGGCCGGACCGGACCGGACGGTGGGCACCGTCTGAGGGAACGGCCGGCGGAACCGCCACCGCTCTCTCCCCGCACGCCCCGCCCCGCCGCTCGCCGCACGCCCCGCCCCGCCGCCTGACCACGGGCAGTCGGCGTCGCGCCGCCCACGCCCCGTCGGCCCTCGCGCGCCCCCGTAAATCCGCGTGCGACGGACCGGCGGCGGCTGCGAGCATGCCCGCATGGTCCACGCTCTCGAACATCTGGTCGTCCGGCACACCCACCGCCTCCCCTCCCCCACCGGTCCGGCCGGGGACGGGGCCGCCGCCACGCGCAGGTTCGACGCGGCGCTGATGACCGCCGGGTTCAAGCTGTCGGGCGAACTGGTCGAGCGCCTGTCGGGGCTGGCCGGGCCGACGGTCGTCAGGACCGCCGTCCGGACCCTCGCGACCGTCCGTGAGCTCGTCGGCGACCACGTCCGGCACAACGTGTACTTCGTCGACTTCCCGGACAACGTGCCGGACACGCTCGACTTCTGGAGAGAGTGCGTCGCCGAGGCTCTCGCCGACGACGCCACGCGCGCCCGTACCGTCGAGCAGCTGAGCGCCGGCGTCCTGGACCTGCTGACCCTTCCTTCGTACGGCCGCTACCGGCACACGTACGAGGAGATGCTCGCCGTCCACGACGAGCTGATCGCCGCGGCCGGCGACCGGCTGACGGTGCTGCACCTCGGCGCGGACGCGGACACCGAGGTCACCGCGCTCTATCTGGCCCTGGCGGGCAGCACGACCCCGCTCGGCGAGGAGCATCTGCGGGATCTCGCCGCGCTCGCCGGGCCCTGCGCGGACGGCCCCCAGCCGGAGACGATCACGGTCCGGGAGAGCCGCGCCGTCGTCAACCACGCCCGGCTGCGGGTGGGCGCCGCTCCGCTGCTCGACACCGTGACCGACGTGCTGCGGCTGGCCTGCGCCCTCGCCGAGGGCGATGTCACCCTGCGCGAGCCCACGCGTTTCCGCGCGCTGTCCCGTCCGCACCGCCGCGCCCTGCTCGCGGGCCTCGACGCGGTGGTGGCCGCGTCCCCCGCGAAACTGTCGGACGTGTCCGCGCACCGGGAGGCGTGGAAGCGCCTCGGGGAGCGCCTGCACCCCCACGAGTACCCGCACTGGCCGCACGCCGCCGAGGTGTTCGCCGTCGCCCGCGGCGAGCGGAGGGCGCCGTCGTTCGACAGCCGCATGGAGGAGCTGCTCGCGCGGGGCGATGTCGCGGGAGCGGCGGATCTCCTCGCCTCGCACGCGCCGGGGCGGCTGTTCCGCGCGCTGGACCGGCTGCTGCGCGTCGCGGCGGACGCCAAGGAGCGGGAGGCGGTCCTCGCGGCCGTCGAGCGGGCCGCGCCGGAGGTGGCGGGCCGGGTCGTCCTGTCGGTGCGCGAGCACGTCCGGAACCGCGCGGGAGGGGGCGATGCGCGCCGGGTGTTCGTGAACCGGGCGGGCGCGGCCTGGGTCGCGGACGACACGCGCCCGCCGTTGGAGGACGCCGACCGCGAGCGGCTCGTCGCGCTGCTCGACGCCGAGACGCGGCGCCGACTCCCCTCTCCGCGGCGGCTGTTGATCGACCCGGACGTCCTGGACGTGGCCCTGCCGTTGAGCGGCCGGGCGGCCTCTGCGGGACTCGGTGTGCTGCCGCGCGGCTCGGTCTCACCGGTCGAGGGGGAGCTGCTGCGCTTCTTCACGTACTGGCGGGAGGCGCGGCGCACGACCGACCTCGATCTGTCGGCGCTCGTCCTCGACGCGGCGTACGGAACGGTGACCTGGCTCTCGTACACGGCCCTGACCGACGTCGAGGGCCGGCACTCGGGTGACATCACCGAAGCCCCGGACGGGGCTTCGGAGTTCATCGACCTGCGGCTCGGGGCGGTGCGGGGGACGTTCGTCGTGCCGCAGGTGTACGTCTACTCGGGAGAGGGCTTCGACGAGGTGGCGGAGGGCTTCTTCGGCTTCATGCTGCGCGACTCCGAGCAGCGGGGCAGGCCGTTCGAGCCGAGGACGGTGCGGATGAAGTCGGATCTGCGGGGCCCTGGCAAGGCGGCGCTGCCGCTGGCCTTCCGCCGGGACGACGAGGGACGCTGGCACGCACACTGGCTACATCTGTACCTGCGGGGAGCTCCGTCGGCGAACCGGGTCGAGGGGCACCGGGTGACGATCGCGGTCCTGATGCGCGCCCTGTTCGACCGCACGTACCTGACCGTGCGTCACCTCGTCTCCCTGATGGAGGAGTCGGGGGCGGAGACGACGCTGTGGGACGGGCGGACCGTGCCGGACGGCCCGGTCACCTACATCGGCCTGGAGCGGCCGGACGGACTCGCCCCCGGCTCGCGCATCTTCACTCCCGAAAACCTGCGCGACCTGCTGCCCGCCTGAGTGCTACGGTCCTCTCGGGGCGAGGCCATGGAGAGGCTTCCTTCTACCCACTCCCTGAAATAGCCTCTCCGCTTTCCTCCCCCGTACCTCTTCCCGGCCTCCCCGCTTCGCGCGGGGAGGCCGGTTTCGTGGTCCGGGTCTCAGACCGCGTCCGCCAGGAGCAGCGAGTGGATGCGGTCCGGGGCGCCGGGTCGGGCGTAGTACCAGCCCTGGGCCGTGTCGCAGCCGAGGTCGCGGAGCTGGCGGGCCTGGGCCCCGGTCTCCACGCCCTCGACGGTGACGGCGAGTTCCAGGCTGTGCGCCAGGGAGACGATCCCCTCGACGATCTTGAGGTCGACCGGGTCCACCGGATGCTGCTGCATGCCGCGGGTGAAGGAGCGGTCGAGCTTGAGGACGCTCACCGGCAGCCGGCGCAGATTGGCCAGGTTCGAGTAGCCGGTGCCGAAGTCGTCGAGTGCGATGTCCACGCCCATCTCGGCGAGCTGGCGCAGCGGCTTGAGCAGGTCCTCGTCGGCGCCGATCAGCGCCGACTCGGTCACCTCCAGGCAGAGCGCGCCCGGTTCGAGCCCGGACCGCTCCAGGACGTCGACGGTGTCGGCGACCAGCCGCGGGTGGTGGAGCTGCGTCGGGGAGAGGTTGACGTTGATCCTCAGCGGCCCGCCGTCGGCGTGCCGGGCCTGCCAGAAGCGGGCCTGGCGCACGGCCTCCTGGAGCACCCAGCGGCCCAGCGGCACGATGAGTCCGGTGTCCTCGGCGAGCGGGATGAACCGGTCGGGGCCGAGCACTCCGTGCTGCGGGTGGCACCAGCGTACGAGCGCCTCGGCGCCGTGGACGCTGCCGTCGTCGAGGTGCACCAGCGGCTGGTACTCGATGAAGAACTCGCCGCGTTCCAGCGCGGTCGGCAGGGCCGTGGTGAGGCCGTGCCGGGTGATGGCGCGGGCGTCGGCCTCCGGGTCGGCGAGCTCGAAGCGGTTGCCGCCGGCGGACTTGGCCCGGTACATGGTGATGTCGGCGCTCCGCAGCACCTCGGCGGGGGTGCGTTCGCCGGCCGGGCCCTCGACGACGCCGAGGCTGCCGCGGACGGTCAGTTCGCGGCCGTCGATGCGGAGGGGGGTGGCGAGGGCGGCGAGGATGCGGTCGGCGAGTTCGGTGACGTCCTGTTCGCCGGCGGCGCCGGTGGTGAGGGCGACGAACTCGTCGCCGCCGAGCCGGGCGACCATCTCGCCGGACCCGGTGACACAGCTCTGCAGCCGGTCAGCGACCTCGACGAGGAGCCGGTCGCCGGTGGAGTGGCCGAGGCTGTCGTTGATGACCTTGAAGCCGTCGAGGTCCAGGTAGCAGAGGCCGAAGCGGGCGTTGTCGCCGGGCGCGAGGGCCTTCTCCAGGCGCTCGAAGAACAGGGTCCGGTTGGGGAGCCCCGTCAGCGCGTCGTGGGTGGCCTCGTACCGCAGGCGCAGATGGAGCAGCCGCCGCTCGGTGGTGTCCTCCATGAGGGCCAGCTGGTACTGGGGGTTGCCCTCCGCGTCGCGGAGCAGCGAGACGGTGAGGTTGGTCCAGAGAACCGTTCCGTCGCCGCGGTAGTACGGCTTCTCGACCCGGTAGTGCTCGCGGTCGCCGCGGACCAGCTCGTCGTAGAGCTTCCAGACGTGCGGGCCGTCCTCCGGGTGGACCCACTCGCTGACGTTCCGGCTGCGCAGCGGGCCCTCCATGCCGCCGAACATGCGGGTGAGGGTCTCGTTGACCTCCAGGACGTTGCCGTCGAGGTCGGCGATGCCGATGCCGATCGCCGCTCCGTCGAAGACGGCCCGGAAGCGGCTCTCGGTGGCGTGCAGGGCGATCTCTGCGGCACTGCGGGCGGAGAGCGCGGAGCGCGCGATGGCCTCCTGCTCGGACCGGGTGCGCTCGCGCAGGGCCTGGGCGTAGCCGGCGGCCATCGCGTGCTGGAGCCGGGAGCAGCGGGCCCGGAGCTCCTCGGCGGGCAGGTCGGACTCCGTACCGCAGTAGAGCACCAGGTACGAGTCGACGACCCCGAGGCTGCGGCCGAGGGCGTCCGGGTCGGTGCAGTGCGCGGCGACGAGCTCCGCGCCGGCGCGCTGGGCCGGGGCCGTGTCGAACGGCCGGGCGTGCAGGGCGTCGTACAGCCTGCGCGCCAGCGGCAGCAGGTGGACCTCGAACTCGGCACGCGTCAGCGAGGTGGCGGTCACCGGGAAGATCGCGCGGCTCCAGATGGTGACGAACCGCCTGAGTCTGTCCTCCGGGCCGTCGGCTTCGGCAGCGCCGCCGGACGGCTGAGACGGGACCTTCACGCCTTGCGCCCCACCCCTGCGAACCCGGAGAAGGCGTAGGGATCCTCCTCCTCGGCCGGACTGTCCGGACGCCAGAGGGGCATCGGGACGAGGCCGGGCTCGATCAGTTCGGTTCCCTCGAAGAAGCGGGTGATCTCGGCGCCGGAACGCATCACCAGCGGGTTGCGGATGTTCCGGTAGACCCCGACGGTGCCGCCGGCCTGCTCCTCGGAGAGCGGGATGCCCTCGTACGAGGCGTGGGTGATCACCAGGAGGCTGCCGGGCGCGAGGGCGTCGAGCAGTTCGGTGACGGCCGCGTACGGGCGGTCCTCGTCCTCCAGGAAGTGCAGGACCGCGACGAGGAGCAGCGCCACCGGCCGCTCCAGGTCGAGGAGTCGGGACACCTCGGGACTGTAGAGGATGTCGGCCGGCTTGCGCAGGTCCGCGGCGACGACCGCGGCGCCCTCGTCGCCCTCCAGGACGGCGCGGCTGTGGGCCACGGCGACGGGGTCGTGGTCGACGTAGACGACCCGGGCCGCCGGGTCGGCGGTCCGGGCGACCTCGTGCACGTTGCCGAAGGTGGGTATGCCGGAGCCGATGTCCAGGAACTGGGTGACGTCGTTGTCAACGGCGTGGCGGACGGCGCGCCGCATGAAGGCGCGGTTCGCCTGCATGACCTTGGGCAGGCCAGGCATGAACTCCATGGCCCTGCGCGCCGCTTCCCGGTCCACTTCGAAATTGTGCGAGCCGCCCAGATAGAAGTCGTACATACGGGACACGCTCGGCACCGAAATGTCGATACCAGGCGGAGCCCAGGCGGGACGCTCCATCAATGTCTCCAACAAGTCGCCATGGGGGATGCGGCCATGTGTTCGCGGCCGGTGTTCGAGGTGAGGCTACTGATCGCCCGCCGAGAGAGCGAGTAGAAACGGAAATTCGCGGTCCGTTCTTGGTCACACGCCTTTGGCACGTGCTCTCGGGAGCGAAGAGTTCACGCCTTCAGGCTGTGCAAATTCACGTGCATATGAGTGTGCGTCGGCTCCTCGGCCGCGTGCGGCTCCCCGCGTCGGACGCCCAGGCCCCGCCCGCACCTTGGCCGTTGCCGGCGGAGGGCTCCGGTCGCCGGTGCAGGATGCCCCGTTCCCCTTCCCGTCCGACAGGGCGACAACCGGACAGTTATCGATCCGAGGCCGGAACGGACCCGGTCCGCCGCCTTCCGGAATCCGTCCGCCCTGCGATACCCGGGCATTGGGCCCCGCGGCGGCGCCCCCGCCGACTTCGAACGAGGCGAAAGGTCAAACCAGTCCGCCCGGAGATCCGCTCCATCCGGCGAATCCCGCTCGAATCCGCCCCGGCGCGGCCCGCCTCTGATCAAGCTCGACGGCGTGTCTCTGAACGGATCACTCCTCGCGCGGTCGCTGGCGGCCCTCGCACTCGTGTGGCTCCTCGCCACCCCGGTGCCCGTCGCCGCGGACGCCTGCGCCTACGCCTCGACCGGCCCGGGCGGTTCCCACGTCGCCGTGGCGGTCGCCGGCGACGGCCACCGCGACGGCCGCGACGACGGCGACGGACGCGGAAGCTCAGGGAAGGGCAAGGGAAAAGGCAAGGGAAAGGGAAAGGGCCACGGCCATCACCACCACCCGAAGCCCTGCCCCACCGAGCCGCCCCCGCCGTGCCCGTCCCCCACGCCGACGCCCACGCCTTCTCCCACCCCCACCCCGACACCCACGCCGACACCGACTCCGACTCCGTCGCCCGAACCGCCGTCCCCGTCTCCCTCCCCGACGCCCCCACCGAAGCCGACGCCGAAGCCGCCGCGGCCGACCCCTCCGCCGCCCCGGCCCGCGCCGAAGCCACCGGCCGCCAGGCCCGCACCCCGCCCGGAGCCGCCGGCCCCCGCACCTCCGACCACGAGGCCGCCGGAGCCCGCGCCCGCACCGCCCCCGCCGCCACCTCCGCCGCCGCCGAGCCCGACGCCTCCGCCCACCGTCCGGCCCCGGCCGACGACGCCCGCCCCCGTGGCGATGCCCCACTACCGGCGCGCCTCGCGCCCCCAGCCGAAGACCGGCACCTCCGTCGTCACCGCGACCCTCATGATCACCGCGCCCGCGGTGCTCGCGACGGCGATCCTGCGCCCCCGGTCCAAGTGACCCGCTGCCCCCCGACCCCTTCGCCCCTCTGAATCCCACAAGAGGAATCCATGTCTGAATGGCTTGTTCTCACCCTTGCGATGGCCGCCGCGTGCGCCGTCGTCCTCACGATCGTCGTCATCAACCACCGCCGGATCCCCGATGACGACGACCCCAGCGAGACCCCGGACGTCATCGAGTACATGACGATGATGATCGGCGTGATCTACGCGATCGTCCTCGGTCTCGCCATCGCCGGCGTCTGGGAGGCCCGCGGCGCCGCCCAGGAGACCGTGCGGCAGGAGGCGCAGGCGATGCACGAGATCTCGGCCCGCGCCGAGGTGTACCCGCAGGCGGTCCGCGAGCGCATCCGCGCCGACGTCGACGCCTACGTCGCCTATGTCGTCGACGACGAGTGGACGTACATGGCGGAGCACGGCGAGCTGAGCGAGGAGGGCACCGCGCTCCTGGAGAAGGTGCGGCGCAGCGTCACCGACTACCAGCCGGCCACCGACTTCGAGGGGCAGGCGTACCAGCCCCTCGTCGACCAGGTGGCGGTGGCCGACGACGCCCGGGGGGCCCGCGGGCAGAACGCGGGGGCGACCATGCCGGGGGTGGTGTGGTTCGGCCTGATCGTCGGCGCCCTGGTCACGGTCGGGCTGATCTTCACCCTGCAGATCCGCAGAACCGGGCGCGAACTGCTGCTCGCCGGACTCTTCAGCGTGCTGATCGCCTTCCTGCTGTTCCTCATCTGGGACTTCGACGCGCCGTTCGGTCGCGGCATCTCGGCAACCGCCGCGCCCTTCACCGATCTGTTCCCGGGGCTCGCACCGTGAGGCGACCCGCGAGGCGACACGTGAGGCGACACACCGGATGAGCCGGTCGGGGGACACACGTGCCCCATTCGCACGTCTGGGATCGCGGCTGTGGTAATGCGCTTCTAGCGTTTCGGACATCGAGGTGTACGCACGGTCTTTCGCGGAAACCCCCTTTCCGCGGCTGCCCCTCGGGACCCGGAGGATTCACCATGCGCGCGATACGTGCCGCGTCCACTGCCCTGCTGGGGGCGGCCGCCCTCGCCCTGGCCGCCCCCACCGCCGTCGCGGCGGACGGTGCTCCCGCACCCAACCCGCGAGCGGCACGGGCCAAGGCACCGGGCGATTTCGTCGTGTCGCCCTCGGTCGTCGCCCCGGGCGGCCGGGTGACGCTGAGCGCCCCCGGCTGCGCCAGCACGGCGACGGCCTCGGCCGGCATCTTCGACACCGTCACCATCGCACCGGGCTCGGCGGCGCTCGCCACCGTGGACCTGGACGCCCGGCGCGGCGCCGTGTACACGGTGTCGTTCAACTGCACCGGCGGGATCTCGGACACCGCGACGCTGACGATCAGCGGCACGCCCACCGCCACTCCGACCATCAGCTCCACCATCCTCACTCCCCCGCGTGGTGTGCAGGGTGGTCTCGGCGGTTCGGCGGGCGGCTTCGAGCCGCTCCAACTGGCCGCCGGAGGTGCCCTGGTGGTCGCCGCCGCCGTCGGCGGTGTGTACGCGGTGCGCCGCCGGACCGGTTCGGCCCGTCGCCACTGAGCGGCCGTCGTGACCGGTCAGGCGACGGCGTCCTCGGACGCCCGTCGCCCCCGGGTCCCGGCGGGGACTCGGGGGCGACGGGCGGAGCGGCCCGGCCGGGAGGTTCGTCCGGTCAGACACCCGCACCGGTCATACGGCGACGGCGGACGATGAAGAGACCGCCGCCGAGCGCGGCCGCGGCGACCAGGCTGCCGCCGACGGCCATCTCCGTGGAGCTGGGGGCCATCGAGCCGCCGAGACCGCCCTGGGCGCCACGGCCCGGGAGGACGCGGAACGGCTCGGTGACCACGTTGGAGCCGCCGTTGCACCGGACGGCCAGGTTGTAGTTGCCGGGGGTGGCGTTGTTGTAGACGCGGGCGACGGCGGTGGAGACGCCGTTGCCGCCCGAGAGGGTGGCGTCCGGGAAGGCGTTGGACGTGACCGTGCCGCCACGGTTGCAGCCCCTGGCGGTGATCGTGAGCGTCGACCCCGGGTGGACCTCGAAGGGGCTGACGGTGACGTTGCTCGGGGTGTTGTTGGAGCCCCCGCTGACGACGTTGCCCGGACCGTTGGTGGCGGCGGCAAGGGGGGCCGCGAGGCCGACCGCCGCGATCGCGGTGGCGGTCACCGCCAGAGTGCGTGCTGCACGCATGGTTGAACCTCCAGTGGAAGACGCCCCAAAGCGGTGCTCCGGGAGTGTCGACGAGTACGCCTTCCATGACGAACCATCACAAGTCACAGCAAGCCGCGCATTTCGGCACTGGGCCACCCGGTGAGGCGACACGCCCGGGATCAGGTCTCCGGAGGAGGGAGAACCGCAGGTCAGGGCCGAGCGGGCTGCTTATCTGACGATTACTCGGATGGGTCAGCCGCTCGTCACCCGCCTGTCGGCCGCTGCCGCCCGGGACGCGCTCCGTGCCACCCCGGGCGCGCGGGGGTCGGGAGGGGCGTCGCAGCACCCCTCGCGGGGGTCGGGAGGGGCGTCGCAGCACCCCCGTACCCGCGCTCCGGCACCCGTCCGGCGGCGGCCCCCACCCGTTCGCTCCGTTCGGCGCGACGGTCCGTCAGGTCGCCTTTACCGTTCTGACGACGCCACGAAGGGAGAACCATGCCCCCGAAGGACTTCCGCGTCTTCCAGCGCAGGAGACGCCGCCCCTGGGGCGTCCTGACCCTCGCCATGCTGTCCGGGATCGCGATGATGCGCAACGGCGTGGACTTCGCGGACGGGCCTCCGCAGCCCGCCGCGGCGGCCCGTCCGGTGGCTCGCCCGGTCACCCCGCCGGACGGGGCGACGGAGGGTCTGGAACCGCTGCCCTTCGCCCCCGCCTCGCGGATCAGGATCCCGGCGATCCAGGTCGCCGCCCCGATCATGGACGTGGGCCTGGACCCGGACGGCTGGGTGGCGGCGCCGCCGCCCCAGGACGCCAACCTCGCCGGCTGGTACCAGAACGGCATCTCCCCCGGCCAGCGCGGCACCGCGGTGGTCGTCGGCCATGTCGACAACGCCCAGGGGCCCGCGGTCTTCTACGGCCTGGGCTCCCTGGAGAAGGGCCAGCACATCGAGGTCGAGCGGTACGACGGCCGGATCGCGGTCTTCGAGATCTACGGGCTCGAGGTGTACGCGAAGGACAACTTCCCCGGCGTGCAGGTGTACGCCGACACGGGCGAGCCCGAGCTCCGGGTCATCACCTGCGGAGGCGGCTACACGCGGGCGCGTGGCTACGACGGGAACGTCGTCGTGTACGCGCGGATGGTGGGCTCCCGCTAGCGGGGCACGGCAGAGGGCCCCGGCACCGGGTGTGGTGCCGGGGCCCTTCGCCTGCCCTGCCGGTGCCCGTACCGATCCGGCCGCGAGCGCCCGTTCCGGAGCGCTCAGCGCCGCGGGACGGTGATGCGGTAGCCCGCGTCGAGGAGTTCGGGCAGATAGCGGCGGAGCGCGGCCACGCTCTGGGAGCGGTCGCCGCCGGCGTCGTGGGAGAGGACGACGGCACCGGGCGCGGCGCCGTCGAGCACCCGGCGGACGATGGTGTCGGCGCCGGGCTCCTTCCAGTCCAGGGTGTCGACGGTCCAGGCGAGCGGCTCCATGCCGAGCTCGGCCCCGATCTCGAAGGAGTGCCGGTTCCAGGCACCGTAGGGAGCGCGGTACCAGAGCGGGGCCGTCCCCAGCGTCCGTTCCACGACCTCGCTGGTGGAGCCGAGCTCGTCGCGGATGCGGGAGGGCCGCAGTTTGGGGATGAGCGGATGCGACCAGGAGTGGTTGCCGACGACGTGCCCGTCCGCGGCCATCTCCCGCAGCAGGTCCGGGTTCTCGACCGCCATCTCGCCGCAGACGAAGAACATGGCCCGGCAGTCGTGGCGGCGCAGGGTCTCCAGGATGCCCGGGGTGTAGCGGGGGTCGGGGCCGTCGTCGAAGCTGAGCACCATCGAGCGGCCGACGCCGGACATGCTGAGGAAGGGCCGCTGCCGTACCGGCGGCACGGCCCGCCGGTACGCGGGGGGCGCGTACGCGGTCATCGACTGGAGGCGGTACGCGGTGGGGCCCAGCCGGGCGGACTGCGCCTGCGGGCCGGCGGCGGGGCCCGCTCCCCGGCCCGGTGGAGCCGGAGGCGCGGCGGTCCCGCCGGCCCGTTCGGGTGCCGCGAAGCGGTCCGCCGCGAGGAATCCGACGGTGGCGGTGGCCCCGAGGGCGGCGGCGAGCCGCAGCACCGCACGGCGCCCCGTGGGCATCTGATCCTTTTTCATGACCAATGGTTCATACGGATGAGGACCCGCGCGGCTCATCGACACCGACCGCCCCGTCGAAAGCACCCGATGAGCCGATAGCCTCGACGGGTGAGCGAACAGCAGCCCGGTCGGTTCGAACGCGGTACCGACGGCCCGAAAGTGATCATGGCGGGGATCGACGGCTCCGCCTCCTCGCTGCGCGCGGCGGCGTACGCGGCCGGGCTCGCGCGGCGGCAGAACGCCCTGCTGGCGCTGGTCTACGTGCAGCCGGTGATCACCGCGGGGGCCGCCATGGGGGCGCCGACGGCGGGGACGACCGAGGAGATCGCCCAGGACCTGGTCGCGGAGATCCGTACGTCCGCCGAGCGCGTGAAGGACCTCTGGCGGATGCGGTGGGAGTTCCACACCTTCCGCGGCGACGCCTACGCGGGGCTGGTCCAGGCGGCGGAGGAGCTGACGGCGGACGCCGTGGTGGTGGGCGCCTCCGAGTCGGCCGGCCACCGGTTCGTGGGCTCGGTGGCCGTCCGGCTGGTGAAGGCGGGCCGCTGGCCGGTCACCGTCGTACCGTGACCGGTCCCGGTCGTGCCATGACCGGCCGACCTCTGCCGTGACCGGGCTCGACATCCGACCTCTGCCGTGACGAACGCCGGCGACCGCCCGCCACCGTGACCACGGTCGGCGACCGGCCGGGGCGGTCGGCGCCGGGCTGCTACCGGCCCATCACCAGCCCGTCCGCGGCCGCGCCGCGGCTGAGGACCACCTGCCGGACGGTGTCCCGGATCTCGGCGTGGCGGGGGTCGGAGCCGTCGGCGGCGCCGAGGTTGACCACCCGGCCCCGAGCGGTGTCGAACCACTGGGGGACGAACTCGGCCTTGGTGACCTCCCAGCGCCCGCCGGGGGTCCTGGGCGGGCCGAACGTGAAACGGCCGATGCTGCCCTGGTTGCCGCGGGCGTCGTAGGCCCCCTCGTGGTTGATCATGTCCCCGGCGATCTGGTCGCCCATCCCGTAGACGATCCAGGTGCCGTTGACCTTCTCGTACGCCTGCGGGACATGCGCGTGCGTCCCGATGATCAGGTCGATGTCGGGGCGGCCCCCGCTCCGCGAGGCGGTCAGCGCCCGGCCGAGCCCGAGCTGCCGCTCGTCGGGTTCCGTCTGCCACTCGCTGCCCCAGTGGACGCTGACCACGACGACGTCGGCGCCGGCCGCGCGGGCGGCTCGGGCGTCCGCGATCACCTTCCGCTCGTCGAGCGTCCGCACGGCCCACGGCTGCCCCTCGGGCATCGGGTAGCCGTTGGTGCCGTAGGTGTAGGCGAGCTGGGCCACGGTGGCACCGCCCGCCGTGAGCAGCGTGGGCTTCGCCGCCTCCTCGGCCGTGCGGGCCGAGCCGGCGTGGCGGACGCCCGCGCGGTCCAGGGCGTCGAGGGTGCGGCCGAGGCCCGCCGCCCCGTCGTCGAGGGTGTGGTTGGAGGCGGTGGAGCAGGAGTCGTAGCCGGTGGCCTTGAGCGCGGCGGCCACCTGGGGCGGCGACTTGAAGGCGGGGTAGCCGGTGTAGGGCCCGCCCTCCTTGCCGTACACGGTCTCCATGTGGCAGAGGGCCAGGTCGGCCCGGGAGACGACGGACTTCACCCCGGAGAGCATCGGCGCGAAGTCGTAGCCGTCGCCGCCCGCGTCCTGGGCGGCCCGGCGGATGATCGAGTCGTGCGGAAGGATGTCCCCGGAGGCGACCAGGGTGAACCCGGCGGGCGCGGACGCCCCGCCGGGCGCGGCGGACGGGGCGGCGGGCGGCCCGGAGCCCGGTCCTCCGCCGGTGGCCTCGGGGCTGGGGGCTCCGCCGGCCGGACCTTCGCTCCCTTCGGTGCAGCCCGTCGCCGCCGCGAGCAGCAAGGCGGCGAGCGCCACCACACCCGCGGGTCTGGTGCGTGAGGTCATGTCGGCACTCCGCCCGATTCGTGGGATGAACATCTCTTCACACGAATTGATCTCGCACGACAGCCGCAGTCAAGGGTCGGGGCCGCAGGGCGTCCGGAACCCGCTGAAACGGACGCAATGGCTCCGGTCGACCGGCCCCTGACCGTTCGCCGTACCATTCGCCGCTCGGTGCGACCGTTCGTCGCAGACCGATGTCCGTTCCCTGTCCCCCGCCGTCCGAATGGGTTGCGATACGCCCCGGACGACGAGCCGCAGGAGAGGCGGGGAGCATGACCACGGCGACCACCGACGAACGGACCCTCGAGGAGCTGCAGCGGGACCACGGCCCCGCACTCCTCTCCTTCCTCCTCGGCCTCACCTACGGGGACCGCCAGCGGGCCGAGGACCTCGTCCAGGAGACCCTGGTACGGGCCTGGCTCCACCCCGAGGCCTTCGACGGCCCCTACGAGTCGATGCGCCCCTGGCTCTTCACCGTGGCCCGCCGCCTCGCCATCGACGCCCGGCGCTCCCGCCTCGCCCGGCCCGCCGAGATCGGGGACGGCGTCCTCGCGGTGACCCCCGACCCGGACGACGCCACCGCCTCGGCCGAGGCCGCGCTCGACGTACGGGCGGCCGTCCGCGAACTGAGCCCCGAGCACCGCGAGGTCCTGGTCCGGATCTACTTCCACGGTCTGACCGTCAACGAGGCCGCCGTCGACCTCGGCATCCCGGCCGGCACCGTCAAGTCCCGCTCCCACTACGCGCTGCGGCAGCTGGGCCGGTCCCTGCCCGGCTACCGGCCGCACCGCGCGGCCGTTGCCCGGCCCCGTGCCACGGCCTCACAATGACGCTGTGACGCTGACCATCGCCGCCGCCGAAAAGATCCTCGCCGACAACTTCGCGCCCTGGGTGCTCGATCTGGGGCTCACCGTCGCCTCGGTCGACGACCAGGGGGCCGTGCTCCGGCTCCCGTGGTCGGAGCGGCTCGCCCGGGAGGGCGGGGGCCTGTCCGGGCAGGCCCTCATGGCCGCAGCCGACACCGCGACCGTGATCGCGGTCGCCGCGGCCCGGGGCGGCTTCGTGCCCATGACCACCGTCCAGCAGTCGATCAGCTTCCAGCGGGCGGTCGTCGGCGCCGACGTCCTCGTGCGGGCCCGGCTCACCAAGGCGGGAAAGCGGATGGCCTTCGCCGACATCACCATGACGGCCGAGGGCACGGAGGAGACCGCCGCCCACGCGACCGCGGTGTACGCGCTCCTCGGCTGAACCGCCCCTCTCCGGGCGCCGGCCCGGCGGCCGCCCCGGGCACCGCCCTGACGGCCGCCCCGGCCGTCGGCGGAGCCGCGCCGCTGCCGCCGGGGACGCCTCCCCCGCCCCGTGCACCTCCCGGGACATCAGCAATCCCACCGGCACCGATCCGGCCGGGAAACGTATCCGAAAGCACACGGGCGAGTTGAGCAAAGCGGGACACACGGGCGCCCTCCACGGAGGAAGCTCTCCCCGGGTCCCTCACGTCCGGGTCCCCGATGTCCGGGAGAAGGTGGGAGCGTTGCGCCCCGAGAGCACGAACGGCGCCGGCGGCACGAGTGGCGGCGAACTCGCCGTCCCGATGGCCTGGCTGTGCGCCGAGTACCTGGCCGACGAAGTGCTGCGGGCCGCCGCCCTCGTGGCACCCGGCTCACTGGAGTACCGGGCGGGCCTCCAGGCGCTCGCCCTCACCGTCCACCTCTCGGAGGAGCCGGACGGACCGGTGGACGACCGGCCCGCGGGCCGCGTGGACGAGTGGCTGCGGCACACCGCGTACGACCGGCCCTGGCCGCCCTGGGTCGAGGAACGGCTCGCGGCCCGCCGCACGGCCGGCGGCGGCCCCGACCTGGCGCTCGCGGAGACCGCGTGGCGGCGCCTGCGCGACACCTGGGTCCTCGCCGCCGACCTCGACGCCCGGACGGACGAGGAGTCCGGCTGCACGGTCGACGAGGAGGAGCAGATCTGGCTGCCCGCCTGGAAGCTGGGGCTGCCGCTCGCCCATCTCTCGCTGCACCTGCGCTGAGCCGGCCCGGCTGTCCGGCCGGTCTGCGGTCCACGGTCAGGCCGGTGAACGGTGGACGCCGGGGCGGTACTTGGGGATGCGTACCGTCACCTTCATCCCCGCGCCGACACCCGTCTCGATGACGAGTCCGTACTCCGTCCCGTACACCTGGCGCAGCCGCTCGTCCACGTTGGAGAGGCCGATGCCGGAACCGGCGGGGTGCTCTCCGCGCAGCACCGCCCGCAGCAGCTCCGGGTCCATGCCGATGCCGTCGTCCTCGACGCTCACCACGGCCTCCGCGCCCGCGTCGCGGGCGGCGATCGTGACCCGGCAGCCCCGCTCCCGGTCCTCCAGTCCGTGCTTCACGGCGTTCTCCACCAGGGGCTGGAGGCACAGGAAGGGCAGGGTGACCGGCAGCACCTCGGGGGCGATCTGCAGCGTCACCTTCAGCCGGTCGCCGAAGCGCGCCCCGGCGAGCGCCAAGTACTGCTCGATGGAACGCAGTTCGTCGGCGAGCTGGGCGAACTCGCCGTGCCTGCGGAAGGAGTAGCGGGTGAAGTCGGCGAACTCGAGCAGCAGTTCCCTGGCCTGCTCCGGGTCGGTACGGACGAACGAGGCGATGGCGGCGAGGGAGTTGAAGATGAAGTGCGGGGAGATCTGCGCGCGCAGCGCACGGATCTCGGCCTCCACGATGCGGGTGCGCGAGCGGTCGAGTTCGGCCAGCTCCAGCTGTACGGAGGCCCAGCGGGCCACCTCGGTCGCGGCCCGCACCAGGACGGCCGACTCCCGCGAGCCGTAGGCGACGAGCGCGCCGAGCACCCCGTCCTCCCCGGTGAGCGGGGCGATCACCGCCCAGCGCAGCGGGCAGGCGGGGTCGGCGCAGTCCGTGTGCACGGACCGGCTGCGGCCGCTCTCCAGGGTCTCGGCGGCCTGCTCCGGCACGTGCGCCCGGTGATGGTCCTCACCGGGTCCGTCCCAGGCGAGGACGGCGCCCCGGTCGGTCAGGCAGAGCGCCTCGGTGCCCAGCAGCGAGCGGAGGGTGCCCGCCGCCCTGCGCGCGGTCTCCTCGGTGAGCCCGGCGCGGAGCGGCGGCGCGGCGAGGGAGGCGGTGTGGAGGGTGTGGAAGGTGGCGCGTTCGACGGGGGTGCCGAGATCGGGATCGGCGGCCCGCCGGGCGGTGAACCGTCCGAGGGCGAAGCCCGCGGCGAGCAGCACGGCGCCGGCGGCGGCCGCGGCGGCGAGGGCGATGCCGCTCATCGGCGGACCTCCTGGACGGCGGCGGGCACGGTGCCGGTGATCTCCTCCGGCAGGTGGAGGCGGGCGAGGAGCGCCGGAGTGCCGGGCGGGACACGGCGGGGTGTGGCGAGGGAGACCAGGACCATGGTGAGGAAACCGAGCGGCACCGACCAGACCGCGGGCCAGGCCATCAGGGTGTGCGGCCAGCCCTCGGGGGCGAGCCCCGCCCGGGTCGCCATGACGGCCGCGAGCGCGGAGCCGCCGCCCAGCAGCAGCCCGGCCGTCGCGCCGGGCGGGGTGAGGCGCCGCCACCAGATGCCGAGCACCAGCAGCGGGCAGAACGAGGAGGCGGAGACGGCGAACGCGAGGCCGACCGCGTCGGCGACCGGCACCTTCGAGGCGAACACCCCCACCACCAGCGGTACGGCGGTGGCGAGCAGGGTCGCGAGACGGAAGTGCCGTACGCCCCGGGACGGCAGGACATCCTGGGTGAGGACTCCGGCGACGGACATGGTGAGCCCCGAGGCGGTGGAGAGGAAGGCGGCGAAGGCGCCGCCCGCGAGGAGCGCGCCCAGGAGGTCGCCGAGCAGCCCGCCCAGGATGCGGTCCGGCAGCACGAGCACGGCGGCGTCGGCGGAACCGGTGAGGGCGAGCTCGGGGGCGTAGATCCGGCCGAGGGCGCCGTACAGCGGCGGCAGCAGGTAGAAGGCGCCGACGAGTCCGAGCACGACGAGGGTGGTGCGGCGGGCCGCCCGGCCGTGCGGGCTGGTGTAGAAGCGGACGGCGACGTGCGGCAGGCCCATGGTGCCGAGGAAGGTCGCGAGGATCAGTCCGTACGTGGCGTACAGCTGGTGTCCGTCGCGGCCGCCGGCCAGCGGCTGGGACCAGCCGAGCGGATCGAGCCGGGACTCCGGCCGGCCGGAGTCCGGGGGAGGTTCCGCGCCTGCGGCGACCCTCTCGGGCAGTGCCGCTCCCGGCGCGAAGGCGAGGGTCGTGCCGCCGGCGACGTGATGCGTGCCGGGGGCCAGGGTCACGGTCCGCTTCTCGTACGGGACCGCGTCGACGCTGCCGGTGACCGTGACGGTGAGCGGGTCGTCGAGACCGATCCGTACCGCGTCGGCCACCGTGACGACGGTGTGGCCGCGCAGCACGGCGGGGGCGTCGAAGCGGGCCCGGGGCGCCCCGTCCCCGTACCAGGCCGCGAGCAGGAAGAGGACGGGGACGAGCAGGGCGGTCAGCTTCAGCCAGTACTGGAAGGCCTGGACGAAGGTGATGCTGCGCATGCCGCCCGCGGCGACCGTACCGGTGACGACGAGGGCGACGAGCAGCCCGCCGACCCAGTCGGGCGCTCCGGTGAGGATCTCCAGGGTGAGCCCGGCGCCCTGGAGTTGGGGCAGCAGGTAGAGCCAGCCGATGCCGACGACGAACAGGCTGGCGAGACGGCGCACCTGCGGGGACTGGAGGCGGGCCTCCGCGAAGTCGGAGAGGGTGTACGCCCCCGAGCGGCGCAGCGGGGCGGCGACGAGGACCAGCAGCACGAGGTAGCCGGCGGTGTAGCCGACGGGGTACCAGAGCATCGCGGGGCCCTGGACGAGGACGAGCCCGGCGATGCCGAGGAAGGAGGCGGCGGAGAGGTACTCGCCGCTGATGGCGGCGGCGTTGAGGCCGGGCCGGACCGTGCGCGAGGCCACGTAGAAGTCGGAGGTCGTCCGGGAGATCCGCAGGCCGAGGGCGCCGATGAGGACGGTGGCGAGGACGACCGCGGTGACGGCTGCGACGGCGTAGGTCTGGTTCACGCGGTGCTTCAGCGTTCGACGAGGCCGGTGAAGTCGCGCTCGTTGCGTTCGGCGCGCCGTACGTACCAGTGGGCGATCCCCCAGACGACGGGATACACCCCGACGCCGAGGGCGAGCCAGACGAAGGCTTCGGGGGCGGGCAGGGCGAGGACCAGCGGCAGCGAGCCGACGAGCAGCGCGAGCGCGCCCAGGGCGGTGAGTGCGGCGCGCAGCTGGCTGCGCATCAGGGAGCGGACGTAGGTGTGGCCGAGGGTGGTCTGCTCGTCTATCTCGGAGCGCGCCGGCGGATGGACGGGACGGCGCCTGGCGGCGTCCGGCACGGTCGTCCCGGCGCCGTGGGCGGAGGCGTACGTGACGGTCTCGCGGCGGGGCCTGCGCTGGGGGTCCCCTCGGCCGACGGACGGGGGAGGGTGCTGCTCGGACATCTGCTCGGGCATCTGATCGGGCATCTGATCGGACATCGTCGTCCGCTTCGGTCGGAAGGAGCGGCCATCGGGGCCCGGTTCGCGTGGAGTCTACGCAGGTGGGAACACCCGCGGTAGGGGGTCGGCGCCGTCGGGCTCAGCCCCCTGCGCGGCGCATCAGCAGGTCGCGCAGGGGCCGGGCGTGCCGCCGGCTGACCGCCAGGTCGGTGTCTCCGACCCGTACGGAGGTGGCGCCGCCGTCGAGGCGGAGCTCGTCGATCCGGGCGAGCGCCACGAGATGGCTGCGGTGGATGCGGACGAAGCCGCGGGCCGCCCACCGCTCCTCGAGGGTGGAGAGCGGGATGCGGACGAGGTGGCTGCCGTGGTCGGTGTGGAGGCGGGCGTAGTCGCCGTGGGCCTCGACGTAGACGATGTCGTCGACGGAGACGAACCGGGTGATCCCGCCCAGCTCGACGGGGACCTGCTCGGCCACGGCGGGCGCGGCGGGCCCGGCCGCGGCCGGGGCGGCGGTGGCGTGCACGAGGTCGTGGACGCGGCGCACGGCCTCGGCGAGGCGCTCCCTTCGGACGGGCTTCAGAACGTAGTCGACCGCCTTGAGGTCGAAGGCCTGGAGTGCGAAGCCCTCGTGGGCGGTGACGAAGACGACGAGCGGCGGGCGGGCGAAGCCGGCGAGCAGGCGGGCCACGTCGAGCCCGGTGAGGCCCGGCATGTGGATGTCGAGGAAGACGACGTCGACGGCGTCGTCGCCGTCCGGCCCGGTCTCCAGGGCGCGCCCGATCCTGCGGAGGGCGGCGGTGGCGTCCCCCGCGCCCTCGGCGGAGCGCACACGGGGGTCGGCGCGCAGCAGGTAGAGCAGCTCCCCGAGGGCGGGTTCCTCGTCGTCGACGGCCAGTACGCGCAGCATGCGGCGGAGTGTAACCGGCGGTCGAGGAGCGCCTCCGCGAGCGCCGGCGACTCCACGGCCTCGGGCACGTCCGCAGCCTCGGGCACGTCCGCGAGCGCGAGGCTCTTGCGAGCCCGAGGCTTCCGCGAGCGCGACGCTTCCGCGAGTGGTTTCGCGAGCGCTTCCGCGGCCTCGGGCTACTTCAGGAGCTTGGACAGACGGCGGTCGGCGAGCGGCCTGCCGCCGGTCTGGCAGGTCGGGCAGTACTGGAGGGAGGAGTCGCTGAAGGAGACCTCGCGGATGGTGTCCCCGCACACGGGGCAGGGTTCACCGGTGCGGCCGTGGACGCGCAGACCGCTCTTCTTCTCGGCCTTGAGCTTGCCGGCGGCGAGGCCGTGGGAGCGTTCGACGGCCTCGTGGAGGGTGGTCCGCATCGCCGTGTAGAGGGCGGCGGTCTCGTCCGGGGTGAGGTTCTGGGTGGGTTTGAAGGGGGACATCTTCGCGGCGTGGAGGATCTCGTCGCTGTACGCGTTGCCGATGCCGGCGATGAGGCCCTGGTCGCGCAGGGCGCCCTTGATCTGGCGGTGTTCGCCGGAGAGCAGGGCGGCGAACTCCTCGGGGCCGAAGTCCTCGGCGAGCGGGTCGGGTCCGAGCCGCGCCACGCCCGGGACCTCCCCCGGGTCGTGCACCACGTACACGGCGAGGCGCTTGGTGGTGCCCGCCTCGGTGAGGTCGAAGCCGTCGCCGCCGGTGAGCGCGGTCCGCAGCGCCAGCGGCCCCTTGCCGGGCTTCGGCGGTCCCGAGGGCAGCGGGTCCTGCCAGCGGAGCCAGCCCGCGCGGGCGAGGTGGAAGAGCAGGTGCAGCTCACCGGCGGGGCCCGCGACGGTGAGGTCGAGGAACTTCCCGTGCCGTCCGACCGCGGTGACCTCGGCGCCCTCGACGGCGCTCAGGGGCGGGTCGTACGTCTTGAGCACGCTGATCGCGACGGGCAGCACGCGGGCGATCTCCTTGCCCACCAGATGCGTGTCGAGGAACGCGCGGAGCGCTTCCACCTCGGGGAGTTCGGGCATGCTCCCACCCTGCCGCACGGCCGGCTGGGCCGCTCGCCGGACACCGCCGGGGCGTGTCCACCGGGGCCCGGCATGATCGGGAAGGCACCCCCTAGGGTGGGTGACGTGCGCGTACTGCTCGTCGAGGACGACGAAGACCTCCGGTTCGGGGTGGCCGCCGCTCTGCGGGCCGCCGGGCTCGCCGTCGACGAGGCCGCCGATCTGCCCCGGGCCGACGAGGCCCTGTTCGTGACCGCGTACGACTGCGCGGTCTTCGACCGGATGCTGCCGTCGGGGGACGCCGCCGCCTTCGTCGAGGGGCTGCGGCGCGACGGCCGCGCCGTGCCGGTGCTCTTCCTCACCGCGCGCGACACGGTGGCGGACCGCGTGGAGGGCTTCGCCAGCGGGGGCGACGACTACCTGGTGAAGCCGTTCGCCGTGCCCGAGCTCGTCGCCCGGGTGCACAGCCTGTGCCGGCGCTCCGCCGTCGTCCGGCCCCCGGTCCGGCACGTCGGCGACCTGGAGATCGACACGGCACGTCGGCTGGTCCGCCGGGCCGGGGTGCTCCTCACGCTCACCGCCAGGGAGTTCGCGGTCCTCGAGGCCCTCGCGGCCCGCGCCGACCAGGCGGTCCCGCGTGCCGAGCTGATCGAGAGCTGCTGGGACGAGATGGCCGACCCGCGGTCCAACGTCCTCGAGGTGCTCGTCTCCCAGCTCCGCCGCAAGCTCGGGGACCCGCCACTGATCCACACCGTGCGCGGGGTCGGCTACCGGCTCGCGCCGCCCGACGGCACACGGTGAGGCGGGGGTCCTCCCGCAGGTCGGCGGGGTCGTCGGGCCCGCTCACGCCGACGGAGCGGGTCCTGCGGCTGCGCCGCCGGATCAGTCTGCTGTTCGCGCTGACCAGCGCCGTGGGCCTGGTCGCGATGGCCGCGCTCGCCGTACGCAGCGACAGCGCGCGCTGGCGGGAGCAGCTCGACCACTCGATGGAGGCGGACACCAGCTGGGCCCTGGGGCTGCTGGAGACCGACGAGACCGGGCGGCCGACCACGGACGTCCTCGCGGACACGGTCGACACCGACTGCCCACCGCTGACCGTGCTCCTCGTGAACACGGCGGCCGAGGCCGGGACGAGCGGGACCGGAACCGGTGGCACCGGGTCCGGCAGGACCGACGACGGGGAGCTGATCGTCCAGCGCGCGCCCGCGGCGCCGTGCCTGACGGCCGGTCCCGGGGTGGTCATGGAGGCAGGGCGGGCGGCCGTGCGGGCCGGGGAGGCGCGCGGCTTCGACCGGCACACGGCGGGCGGAGAGCCGGTACGGGTCTTCGCGCTGCCCTTCTACCCGCCGGAGGCGGCGGAGGACACGGCGCCGCAGGGCGCCCTGGTGACCCTGACCGACGCCTCGGCGCAGGGCGACGACCACCGGCGGCTGGTCTGGCTGGTGACGGGCGGCTGCGCGGTCCTCGTCCTCCTCTCGGCGGCCGTCGGACACGCCCTGTCGGGGCGGGCGGTCCGGCCCGCGCTCACCGCGCTCGGGCAGCAGGAGGCGTTCCTGGCGGACGCGGCGCACGATCTGCGGACCCCCGCGGCCTCGCTGCGGACGCTCGCGGAGACGGCGCTGCGCGGCGACACGGACAGCACCGAGGTGCACCGGCGCACGCTGCGTCTCGCGGAGGGCATGGGCAGGCTCGTCGACGGGCTGCTGACACGGGCCCGCCTCATGTCCGGCACGGCCGCGGTGGCGCGCCAGCCGCTCCGCCTCGACCAGGTGGTGGAGGCGGTCGTCCAGGAGGCCGAGGCGTCCGCGGAGGGCCATCGGGTGCGGGTCGAGGCCGAGGACACGGTCGTGGTCGCCGACCCCGACCTGGTCCGGCGCGCCGTCGGCAACCTGCTGGGCAACGCGCTCGCGCACGGCCACGCGCCCGGTGTCCCGGCGGAGGTACGGATCACGGTGACCCGGGACGGCACGCTGACGGTCGAGGACGCGGGGCCCGGCCTGCCGCCCGAGGTCGTCGGCGCCCTGTTCGAACGCTTCCGCAGCGGATCGGGGTCGACCGGCCTCGGTCTGTCGATCGCGTCCTGGGTCGCCCACGCCCACGGCGGCACGCTCACGGCGGGGCGGGCGGACGGGGGCGGGGCGAGGTTCGTCCTGAGGCTGCCGACACCGGACTGAGTGCCGGGTCGGGGCGCGCCGGGTCCCAGCCGCCGCGGCCTCAGGACGGCGGCAGCTGACTCAGGACGGCCGCACCCTCCGAAGGACCGCAGCCGCCGGACGGCCGCAGCCTCAGGACGACGGCGGCTCCCTCGGGCCGGCCGCGGGCTCTGGGCTGCCCCTCACTCCGTACAGCCACAGCCTCGCGATGACAGCGCGGACGCCCCTCCGCCCGTCGCGCCTCCTGCGCCTCATCGGCCCCGTCGCGCCTCCCCCGCCTCCCCCGCCTCCCCCGCCTCCCCCGCCTCCCCCGCCTCCCCCGCCTCCCCCGCCTCCCCCGCCTCCCCCGCCTCCCCCGCCTCAGCAAATCCTCAGCATCCCCGCGCGATCCTTCCCTGGACCGACCACCCATGGGAGTACCTCGTGACCACCGCCCCCACCCGCCGCCGCCAGGCGCTCGTTCTCGCCCTCGCCGTGCTCGGCGTCGCCTCCCTCGGCGCCTGTACGGCCGGGTCCGGCCCCGGCGGGAGCCGGCCGGGGTCCTCGGCCGGGCCCGCCGATCCGGCAGACCGGGCCGACCTGCGGCGCTTCTACGGCCAGAAGCTCGCCTGGAAGCCGTGCGGCGACCACCTCTGCGCGTCGCTCACCGTTCCGATGGACTACGCGCGCCCCGGCGACGGCAGGACCTTCGTCCTGCCGGTCGCGAAGGCGGCCACGGCGGTCCCCGGGAAGCGCGTCGGGTCGGTCGTCCTCAACCCCGGGGGTCCCGGCGAGCGGGGCGTACGGCTCATCGAGGACGGCGGCGCCGACGCGATGGGCCCCGGTGTACGCGAGCGCTTCGACGTCGTGTCCTTCGACCCGCGCGGCGTCGGGGAGAGCAGGCCGGCGCTGACCTGCACCCCTGCGGGGTCCGCGGACACAGCCCCGGGCGACGACGCGTTCTCTCCTCCCCTCGTCCCCCGCACGGACGCCGAGCGCCCCGACGCCCTCGCGGACGCGCGGGCCACCGCGGACGGCTGCCGGAAGGCCAGCGGGCCGCTGCTCGCGCACGTCGGCACGGTCGACGCCGCCCGCGACCTCGACGTCCTGCGGGCGGCGCTCGGCGACCGGCGGCTGACCTACGTCGGCTGGTCGTACGGCACGAGCCTGGGCACCTCGTACGCCGAGCAGTTCCCGCGCCGCGTCCGGGCGATGGTCCTCGACGGGGCGGTCGATCCGTCGCTCGACTGGCGGCAGCGGACGCTCGGTCAGGCCGCCGGTTTCCGGGACGCGGTGGAGGAGTACGCGGCCTCCTGCGCCGATGTGGTCGGCGACGGCTGCCCCGGTGCGACGCCCGAGGAGATACGCGGGCTGATCGACCGGCTCGTCGAGCGGACGCGGCGCGAGCCGCTGCCGGTCGACGATGCCGCGTACGGTCTCGACGCCGCGGCCGTGGTCTCCGCGCTGAGCCTGTCCATGTACACACCCGAGGACCAGTGGGCCGCGCTCTCCGAGGCCCTGGGGGAGGCGGACGGCGGGGACGGTACGAAGCTGGCGGCGCTCGCGTCGGGAGAGGAGGAGCCGCCCGGCACCGACGCCGAGTCCGAGTCCGGCACCGACACCGGAAGCGACGACGCATCCGGCCCCGAGTCCGACGCCGGCACCGTCCCCGAGGACAACAGCGAGGCCGCCCTCATCGCGATCAACTGCCTCGACGTCCCCCACCCGCGCGACCCGCGGGCCTACTGGGACGCGCTCGCCCCCGCCGAAGAGGCGGCGGGCGTCTACGGCACCGCCGGGGTGACGGGCGAACTGGTCTGCAAGGACTGGCCGGCCGGGCCGCAGCGCCCGCACCGGGTGAGCGCCGCGGGTGTCCCCCCGGTCCTGGTCGTGGGCACGGCCGGGGACCCGGCGACGCCGTACGCCGAGGCGGTGAGCCTGGCGCGCCAGTTCCCCGGCGGCATGCTGCTGTCCTTCGAGGCCCCCGGGCACACCGGGTACGGCCGCAACCCCTGCGTCGACAGGAAGGTCGAGGAGTACCTGATCCGCCTGGCGAAGGTCCGCCCCGGCACGGCCTGCACCCCGTAGGCGTCGGGTTACGGCCTCTCCGGGCGCTCCGGCGTCTCCGGCGGGTCCAGGAGGTCGAGTTCGGCCGTCAGGGCCCCGGCGAGCGCGTCGAGGTCGGGGACGGCCTCGCCGTCGGCGACGAGGCCGATGTGGACCTGGCCGCCGTACGGGGACATGGCGACGGCGAGGGACTGGCCGCGGGCCAGCGGGGCCATGGGGAAGAGCGCGCGCAGCGGCGCCCCGCCCAGGGAGAGCGCGGAGCGCGGCAGCGGCACCTGGGTGACCAGGAGGTCGAAGAGGATGCGGGCCGCACCCGCGGCGAACGGGGCGCCGAAGCGGTGGGCGAGCGGCGGCAGCTGGTCGGCGAGGAGGGCGACGGCCCCGGCGCCCCTGAGGGGGCCGGCGGCCTTGTTGCGGTCCATGGCGCTCCGGACCGCGGCCAGCCGGTTCGCCGGGTCGGCCTCGGTGACGGGCAGGTCGAGGAGGTAGCCGGAGAGGCTGTTGCCGGGGCCGGGCGGGGTGCCGGGCCGCCGCCGGGAGACGGGGACGAGGGCCCGGAGGTCGGCTCCGGGGAGGGCCGGCCCGCGGCCGTCGAACCAGCGGCGCAGTGCCCCGGCGACCAGGGCGAGGAGGACGTCGTTGGCGGTGCCCCCGGTGGTGCGGCGGATCCGGTGGACGCGTTCCAGGGGCAGCGACGCGGTGGCGATCCGGCGGGTGCCGCTGGGCTCGGCGGCGAGTGCGGCGGTGGGGCGTCCGTCGAGGCGGCTGGCGCGGACGACGGAGGCACCGACCTCGACGGCCCGGCCGAGGTCGCCGAGCCGGTCGCGGGCCATGCCGAGGAGCCGTCCCGGCCCGGGGAGCCAGGAGCGCGGGGGCACGGGGCGGGCGCCGCCGGCCGTGCGGCGGCCCGCGGCGATCTCGTCGAAGATGCCGGCGCCGATGGCGACCGCGCGCATGCCGTCGGCGAGGGCGTGGTGGAGTTTCACGAGGACGGCGAAGGAGCCGTCGGGGGCGCCGCTGAGCAGGTACATCTCCCAGGGCGGCAGGCCGCGGGCGACGGGCCGTTCCATGAGTTCGGCGGCGAGGCGGGCGGCCTCGGCGGGGAAGTCGGCGCCGGTGAGGGCGATCTCGTGGACGTGCCGGCGTACGTCGAAGTCGGGGTCGGCGCTCCAGGCGGCGCCGCCCACGGGCAGCAGGACGTCGCGGACGCGCATCCGGAGCCGGGGGACGGCGGCGGCGCGGCGGGCGAGCAGGCCGAGGACGTCCGGCGGTTCCTGGCCGCCGGACGTCGGGGCGGGGCCGAAGTGGGCGAGCGCCCCGAGGTGGAGGGGGTGCGCGGTGGATTCCAGGTGCCAGAAGGCCAGGTCTAGCGGTGCCAGTAGCTCGCTGCTCACTCGTGTCCTCACGTACTTGCTGCGCGGAGAGCCGGGAGCACGCAGTCAATCGTGCACCGACAGTTACGGTCAAGGACGAACCGTGCACGCTCTGTCAGCAGTCGCGCCCTTCCGTCCACCGTCGCACCTCTCTGTGACGGGCTCAGTTCTGCACGGTGAATTCGCACCACACGCACTTGCCGCTCCCCCGGGACTCCACTCCCCAGACGTCGGAGATCTGGTCGACGAGCAGCAGTCCCCGCCCGGAGACGCCCGCCTCGCCCGCCTCGCGGCGCCGGGGCAGTGCGCTGGAGCGGTCCTCGACCTCCACCCGGAGCCGGCGTTCGGCCCCGCCGAGGATCCGCAGGGTCACGATGGCCCCGCCGTCGGTGTGCATCAGCGCGTTGGTCATGAGTTCGTCGGCGACCAGCTCGATCTCGTCTGCCCGTTCCTCGGCGCCCCAGGCCCGGACGGCGGCCCTGATCATGTGCCGGGCCGAGCTCAGCGCCTCGGGGTCGTTCTGGGCCACGTGCTGCTGGAACCGGCCCGCTCCGTGGCCGGCGGTCGCGGCCTCGCGGCGCAGGAGCAGGATCGCGACGTCGTCCTCGCCGCCGCGGTCGGCGACCACGTCGCACAGGTGGTCGGCGAGCTCCTGGAGGTCGGCGGGCCCGCGCCGGACGAGGGCGGAGAGCCACTGGAGGCCTTCGTCGAGGTCGGAGCCGGGCTTCTCGACGAGACCGTCGGTGTAGAGCATCAGGGTCTGTCCGGGGTCCAGTTCCAGCGTGGTCACCGGGTAGTCCAGCCGGCCGAACTCGGCGGAGAGCCCGAGCGGCAGTCCGCCCTCCACGGGAATCCTGCGGCAGCGCCCGTCCACCTCCCGGATCAGCGGGTCGACGTGGCCGGCGCGCACCACCTGGACGACCCCGGTGCCGAGGTCGACCTCGGCGTAGGTGCAGGTGGCGAAGCGCTCGGTGTCGAGTTCGTGCAGGAAGACGGAGGCGCGGGCCATCACCGTGGCCGGGGTGTGCCCCTCGGCGGCGTAGGCGCGCAGCACGATCCGCAGCTGGCCCATGACGGCCGCCGCGTGGGTGTCGTGGCCCTGTACGTCCCCGATGACGGCGCCGACCCGGCCGCCGGGGAGCGCGATGATGTCGTACCAGTCGCCGCCGATGTCCCGGCCGAGGCGGGCGGAACGGTAGCGGACGGCCGTCTGGGCGCCCGGCACCTCGGGGATCCGGCGGGGCAGCATCGCCTGCTGGAGCCCCTCGGCGAGGTCGTGCTCCTGCTCGTACAGCATGGCCCGCTGGAGGCTCTGGGCGATGCTGCTGCCGAGAGCGACGAGCAGGGTCCGCTCGTCCTCGCTGAAGCCCGTCTTGTCGCTGTAGAGGAGCCCGAGCGCGCCGATGGGCCGGGCCTGGGCGATGAGCGGGAGGTACACGGCCGCGGTGATGCCGAGTCCGCTGATGTGCGGCCAGAGGACCGGGAAGGAGTCGGCGAAGTCCCGGGGCGACTCGATGAACCGCGGCCGCAGGGTGCGGATCACCTCGCTCATCGGGTACGGCTCGTCCACCCGGGTGAACCGGGTGCCCGGCACGAAGGCGCCGTCGGGGCCCTCGGCGACCAGATGGATGCGGCCGGCGTCGAGGAGGCCCATGACGAGGCTCGCGGCGCCGAAGTGCTCCAGCGCGTGGGAGTCGTTGAGCAGGTCGATGACGTCCTGCACGGTCCGCGCGTAGGCGAGGGCGGCCGTGGTGCCCTCGACGACGCCGGCGCGCCGGCGCTGCCCCTCGTCGAGTCCGAGCCGGGCGGCGGACTCGCTGAGCTCGTGGGTGGCGTCCCTGACGACACCGACGATGCGGACCGGGCGGCCGCTGTCGTCGCGGTGGACGATCCCCTGGGTGTGGGTCCACTGGTGCACGCCGTCCCGGCGGCGGATGCGGAAGTACGCGCCGTACTCGGCGCTGCCGTCCTTGAGCGCCGTGGCGACCAGGGTGTCGAGGCGGCGGGCCTCGTCCGGCAGCACCCGCGAGCCGAGCGAGTCGGGTCGGCCGTCGTACTCGGCGGGGTCCATGTCGAAGACGTCGAGCGCGGCCTCGTCCATGACCATCGTGCCGTCGACGAGGTCCCAGTCGAAACCGCCCATCCGGAAGGCCGTGCCGAACGCGCCCAGGATCCGTGCCCTCCCGGTGCCGGCTCCCTCCAGGGCGCGGCTGAGCCGCCCGACCGCATCCCCTCCCCCGCTGCCCGCGTTCATGGGGCCACGCTAGGCGCAGCCCCGCCCGTGCGCACCATGAAGATCCGTTTCATCCCTCGAAGGTCTCGGGCTGGTCCGGGACCGGCTGGGCGGGGAAGAGGTCCTCGGGCGGCAGTTCGCCGTCCGGGACGGTCGGCTCGCCCGGGGGCTCCGCGAAGGGGTCGGCGGGGTCGGTGTTCGGGTCCTGGTACGGATCCGCGTCGGGCACGGGGTAGGGGTCGGGGTCGGCGGGGCTCGGGGCGGTGCCGGTGCCCCCCGAGGTGTCGGGCAGCGGGCTCTCCGGGACCGGGGGGACCGGCGCGGACGGGACGGGCCGGGAGGGGCTGTCGGGCGAGGCGGGGTCGGAGGACGGACGGCGGCCGGGGGCGCTCGGGTCGGGCGTCGCCTCGCCGAGGGCGCAGCGGTCCGGGTCGCAGTCGGGTTCCACGGCGGGCTTGCGGTCCTCGGCCCCGTCGCTGCCGGTGGCCCGCTCGATCCAGCTGCGGTCCGCGTTGTTGACGATGACCAGGCTGGTGACCACGGTGGTGGTCGGCCGGACGACGATCACGCGCTCGGGGTCGAAGCCGTCCCACGGTTCGCCCTGGTGGATGCCGTCCTGGACGGCGGTCGGGGTGCGGAGCGGGTTGCCGCAGGCGCAGCGGACGCGCGGGGAGCCGTACTGGTCGACGAGGACCGCCGTACCGGTCTGGAGGACGGACTGGAAGGCCTTGGCCCTGCCCTCGCTGTAGCCGTGGTTGGTGACCCGGGTGTCCGAGCGCAGGACGACCGGGGTCAGCCCGCGCAGCCAGTCGGCGAGGTCGGTGTCGCGGATTCCGGCGGCCTCGGCGAAGGCGCGGGTCCGGTCCGCTTCGGCGGAGAGGGACGCGACCTGTCGCTCGACGTCGCAGCTGCCCTCCGCGCGCGTGCCGCCGTAGAGGCCGGGGGTGGAGCCGGTGACCTCCCGGATCTGCGCGCCGTCGCTCTCCGGGCCCTGGGCCGGGGCGGACGTCCGCGCGGTGGCCCGCGCCGAGGACTCGGTGAAGGGGTCGGGGCCCTGGGCGGCGAAGGGCTGGAGGAGGACGTCCTGCGTCGGACCGGCCGCGGCGGGCTGGGCACCGCCGCGGGACCCCTCCCAGACGGAGGTGCACCCGGCGAGGAGGAGCGAGGCGGTGAGTGCCGCGAGCGCGGACCGGGCGACGGCGGCGCGCGGGCCGGACACGCGGGGAGATGCCGGGTCGGGGGCGGTCGGGCCGGACACGTGGGAAGCCGCCGGGTCGGGGGCGGTCGGGTGGGTCGCGCCGGGAGCGGCGGGGGTTCGCCACGTCCGGCAGAGGGGTGAGCGCACCTGGTTCTCCCGCTTTCTCTCCCGGGCCACGGCGCCCGGTTCCGGCCAGTCCTTCATGTCTGTCGCAGTGCGCGGGGCCCCGCAAGCGGAGGGCCGCCGACCGTGTCGCCCACGCACTTGAACACGTTCAAGAAAGGCTCTACGCTCGAACCTGCCAGTTGAACACGTTCAAGTGGGGGGAGGCGCGATGACCGCACTGTCGGTCCTGGTGGGCACGGTCGTCACCGTCGGCATGGTCTGGGTGGTCCCGACGGGGCTCGCGCTCCTCGACGGCCCCCGGCCACCGGGGTGGGATCCGCTCCGGCGCGCCTGGCCGCTGTTCGCCGTGCCCGGCGTGCTCGCCCTCTGGCTGCCCCGCTCCGGGCTGTCGACCGGGCTCGCCGCCGTCTACGCCCTCGCCACGCTGGCCCTCGCGCTCCAGGCCCCGGCCCGGCTGGTCCTGAACCGTTCCCTGGCACCCGGCGAGGTCGCGGTCCTCACCGCCCTGGTCGCGCCCTCGGTCGCCGGGCTCGCCCTGGTCGCGGAACGGGCCTCGTACCCGCTCTTCGGCTTCGACCTGGACATCCTGGCGCTGACCGTCCCGCACTTCCACTTCGCGGGCTTCGCCGCCGCCCTCGTCGCCGGTCTCCTCTGCCGCGTCGCCGACGGCCCCGCCGCCCGCTTCGCCGCGCTCAGCGTCCCGGCGGGCACCCTGCTCGTCCTGCTGGGCTACTTCGTCGACGACTGGGCCGAGCTGCTCGGCGCGGTCGTCCTGACGGCCGGCATGACGGCGGTCGCGGTCCTGACCCTGCGCGAGCGCCGCGCCCTGGCGGCCGACCGCCTCACCCGGGGACTGCTCGCCGTATCGGCCCTGGTCCTCTTCGCCACCATGCTGCTCGCGCTGAGCTGGGCGGTGGGCGAGGCGACCGGCCTTCCGCACCTCGATCTGACCTGGACGGCCGCGACCCACGGCCTGGGCAACGCCCTGGGCTTCGCCGTCTGCGCGCTGCTCGCCCACCGCCGCCTCCGCTCGGACCACGCGGCGCCGCACCCGCCCTCGACCCACCTCACGACTCCCACGACCCCCGCCCCTCCCCCGGCCCACCCGCGAACGGAGCTTCCCGCATGACCCGCCTCATGAGCAGCCTGTCCCGGCCCGACCGCTCCCGCCCGGCCCTCAGCTACCGCGAGGTCGCCGCCACCCGCACCCCGGCCGACCTCCCCGAGGGCTACCACCACCTCCGGTACAGCGCGGTCGTCGGCCACGGCCGGGCCGCCTTCGAGGCCGCCGGAGCCGCCGTCACCACCTGGCGGATGCACCGCGCCACCGGGGCGCGCCTCCTCGCCGACGCCGACCGGGCCGCGCCCGGCGTGACCGTCGAGATATCGGCGGGCCTCGGCCCGCTCCGGCTCGGCGCCCCCTGCTCGGTGATCTGGACCGCGTACGAGGAGCGGCGCGTCGGCTTCGCCTACGGGACCCTGACCGGGCACCCGGAGTGCGGCGAGGAGTCCTTCATGGTCCACCTGGAGCCGGACGGCACGGTGCGGTTCGCGGTCACCGCGTTCAGCCGCCCCGTCGCCTGGTACACCCGGCTCGGCGGCCCCGTGGTCCCCCTTCTCCAGCGGGAGTACGCGCGCATGCTGGGCCGGACGCTGCGGCGCCTCGTCAGGACGTGATCCCGGGCCGATACTGGAAGCGATGGAGTGGTTCACCGCACCCGACCACTGGCTGAGCCGGATCGTCTTCCAGCGGGGCCTCGCCGGGCTGTACTGCGTGGCGTTCCTGTCGGCGGCCCTGCAGTTCCGGGCGCTGATCGGGGAGCGCGGCATGCTCCCCGTACCGGCGTACGTGCGCGGCACCCGGCCGCGGCACACCCCCTCGCTCTTCCACTGGCGCTACTCCGACCGCCTCTTCGCCGCGGTCGCCTGGTCAGGCGCCGCGCTCGCCCTCGCGCTGCTCGCGGGCGCCGGGGACGCGGTACCGCTACCGGTGTCGATGCTGCTGTGGCTGGTCCTGTGGGCGCTGTACCTGTCGATCGTGAACGTGGGCCAGACCTGGTACGCCTTCGGCTGGGAGTCGCTGCTCCTGGAGACCGGGTTCCTGGCGGTCTTCCTCGGCAACGACGAGGTCGGACCGCCGGTCCTCGTGCTGTTCCTGCTGCGCTGGCTGCTCTTCCGGGTCGAGTTCGGCGCCGGGCTCATCAAGATCCGCGGCGACCCGTGCTGGCGCGACCTGACCTGCCTCTGCCACCATCACGAGACCCAGCCGATGCCCGGCCCGCTGAGCTGGTTCTTCCACCACCTCCCGCGCCCGCTGCACCGGGCGGAGGCGGCGGCCAACCACGTCGTCCAGCTCTTCGTGCCGTTCCTGCTGTTCACCCCGCAGCCGGTGGCCACGGTCGCGGCCGGTCTGATGATCGCCACCCAGCTGTGGCTGGTGCTCTCCGGCAACTTCGCCTGGCTGAACTGGATCACCATCGTGCTCGCCCTCTCCGTCGTGGACGCCTCCCCCGTCACCGGCGAGCACCCCCGGCCCGATCCGCCGGTCTGGTACGTGGTCCTGGTCGTCGTGGTCACCTTGTTCGTCCTGGTACGGAGCTACCGCCCGGTGCGCAACCTGCTCTCCCGGAACCAGGCGATGAACCGCTCGTACGACCCGTACCACCTGGTCAACACCTATGGGGCGTTCGGCACGGTCGGGCGGATCAGGGACGAGATCGTCGTCGAGGGCACCGACGAACCGGTGCCGCACGCGGGCACGGTGTGGCGGGAGTACGACTTCAAGGGCAAGCCCGGTGATCCGCGCCGGCTGCCCCGCCAGTTCGCCCCGTACCATCTGCGGCTCGACTGGCTGATGTGGTTCGCGGCGCTCAGCCCGGGGTACGCGCGCGACTGGTTCGGGCCGTTCGTCGAGCGGCTGCTCGACGGAGACCGGGACACCCTGCGGCTGCTCGCCCGCAACCCGTTCCCCGACGCGCCGCCGACGTTCGTCCGCGCGCGGCTCTACCGGTACCGCTACACGACCTGGCGCGAGCTGCGCGCGACCGGGGCCTGGTGGCACCGGACGCTCGTCCGGGAGTACCTGCCGCCGACCCGGCTGCGGGAACCGGCGCGCGGACCCCGCTGAACGCACCGGTGCCCCCGGCCGCGAACGGCCGGGGGCACCGGGGGTGAAGCGGGGATCAGTCGATGCTGGGCAGGATGTGGGGCTCGGCGAGGTCGTCCTCGTAGCCCGCGAGCCGGATCGGGGCCGCGTGGGCCCACACGTCGAGGCTCCCCAGCTCGCCGCTCCTGCGCGTCCGGTCGTTGGGTTCGGCCGGTCGCGGTTCCTGCTTCGTCAGTTCTGGTGTCACCGCGCACTCCTCTGTGTCGCGTACCTGTAGGACAGATGCCGGTCGGTCGCGGTGGCGCCGTTGTCGGGCGGGACCGCGGCCTTGGTGGCAGGCCTGTCCCTGGAAGACCGTGAGGACGGTGTGTCTCCTCGGTGGCCGACCGTGGACATCACACTAACCAAATGAGCACGCCTGCGCTCTACCGGGCTCCGAACTGTGACGCAATCGGGTGAACCAAGCCGAAAGAGCGCCCCACCTGGCCGGTGAGGCGCTCTTGCCGGAACGGCGGAAACCGCCTGTGCGGGCGGTCCCTGAGGGTTCCTACCAGTTCGCGGGGGCGTAGTCCTTCAGGAAGCAGCCGTAGAGGTCCACGCCGTCCTCGCCGCGCACGATCGGGTCGTACACCCGGGCCGCGCCGTCGACCAGGTCGAGCGGGGCGTGGAAGCCGGCCTCGGCGAGGCGCAGCTTGTCGAAGTGCGGACGCTCGTCGGTGATCCAGCCGGTGTCGACCGAGGTCATGAGGATGCCGTCGGTCTTGAACATCTCCTCGCCGCTGGTCCGCGTCACCATGTTCATCGCGGCCTTGGCGGCGTTGGTGTTCGGGTGACCGGCGCCCTTGTAGCCACGGCTGAAGACGCCCTCCATGGCGGAGACGTTCACGACGTACGAACGTCCCGAGGCGGCCTTCCTCGCCGCCTCCGCCATCACCGGGCGCAGCTTGCTGATGAGGATGAACGGCGCCGTGTAGTTGCACAGCTGGGTCTCGAGGAGCTCCACCGGGGAGATCTGCTCGATGCTCTGCACCCAGGTGTTGGAGTCGACGACGTCCGGGACCAGGCCGCCCGCGTCGATGGCGGTGCCGTCGAGGTGCTTGGCGATGGTGGCGTTGCCCGCGACGAGCGCCAGGTCGGCGACCTGCTGGGCCTCCAGGTCGCGCACGCCGGCGGGAAGCTCGGACGATCCGACGAGCTCGCCGACCGCGCCGGAGTTGAAGGCTCCGATCACGTGGTGGGCGGGCAGCTCGCCGGCCGGCAGCGCGGCGCTCTCGCCCTCCACGAGGGCGGCGTACGCGGACGGCAGCCGGCGCACGGTCTGCGTCGCGTTGTTGATGAGGATGTCCAGCGGACCGGCCTCGGTCATCTGGTCGGCGAGCGCCACGGCCTGGGCCGGATCGCGCAGGTCGATGCCGACGACCTCGAGGCGGTGCATCCAGTCCGCCGAGTCCTCCATCGCCTTGAAGCGGCGGATGGCGTCCTTGGGGAAGCGGGTGGTGATGGTGGTGTGGGCCCCGTCGCGCAGCAGCCGCAGCGCGATGTACATGCCGATCTTCGCCCGGCCGCCGGTGAGCAGGGCGCGCTTGCCGGTGAGGTCGGCGCGGGCCTCGCGCTTGGACCGGTTCTCGGCGGCGCACTTCTGGCAGAGCTGGTGGTAGAAGTAGTCGACCTCGACGAACCGCGTCTTGCAGACGTAGCAGGAGCGCGGACGCTGGAGTATCCCGGCGATCCGGCCCTCCTCGGTGACCGAGGACGGCAGGATGCCCTCGGTCTCGTCGTCGATGCGCTGCGCGGAGCCGGTGGCCGTGGCCTCGGTGACCGCCTTGTCGTTGGCCGTCTTGAACGCCCGGCGCTCCTGGCGGCGGCGCTGCTTCACGGTCCGGTAGATCCCGGCGGTGGCGCGCCGGACGCGGATGGCGTCCGGGTGGTCGACGTCCAGCTTGTCGAGCTCGTCGAGGACGCCGAGGCAGACGGCCAGGCGATCGGGGTCGATTCCCGGCCCGTAGTCCTGGTTTTCTTCGGTCACCGTCATGGCCTTCGGGTTCCTCGTTCGCTCGTACGTCACCGTTCGTGGGCTGTCACCGTCCGTGGACGCGTACGACGGCAACCTCAGCAACTTTACGGAGCGGGGGCCCGCCCCTCCAAACCCGTTCGGGGGGCGTGGTCGAAGACACAGTCGCCGCACAGTCCCGCGCCGGGGCAGCGGTAGTAGAGGCAGCAGCTGGAGCGGCGCAGCCGGGGCCCGCGGACCGTACCGGCGAGGTCGGGGTGGTCGAGGAGTCCGGAGACCAGCTCGGCGGCCCGTGCGGCGGCCTCGGGGCGGTCGTGGGCGTGCGCCCAGCGGGTCAGCTCGCGCAGCGCGCCGGCCAGGGCGGAGCCCGCGTTGCCCCAGAGCAGGCGCGGGGAGATCCGCCCGTCGCGGCGGAGTGCCGCGTGGAAGGGCACGAGGTGGGCCTCCTGGACGGCCGCGCGGAGCTCCTCGACGGTCCCGGGGCGGGTGCCGGAGCCGGCCCACCACAGGTCGTCGGGTGAGGTGAGGGTTCCGTCCCAGTACAGCTCGGCGGGGTCGAGGGCGGGGAAGCGGCCGTGGAGGGCGGCGGGCCCGAGGGCGGTCGACCAGAGCCGGGCGGCGAGCCCGAGGTGGGCGACGGACGCCCCGACGCGCCGCTCGGGGGCGCCCAGCCGGGCGGCGACCCGGTCCACGCGCGCGTGGAGGGGCCCGTCCTCGCCCGCGTACAGGCGCGCGAGCGGGCGGTGCCCGCCGCCGCTCTCCGGCGCGCTGGTGCGCAGGGCGAAGAATCCGCCCACCGAGCCGCTCTCGACGAGATCCACCCGAGCTCCCCCATGTTCCGGTCGCGGTCGCGTGCCGAGGTCTTCCGGGCACGGATTCCGACCACGGTAACCGCTCCGCACAGCTCTTCGGCACGGCTCGAAAAAGTCGCTTTGCACCCGTTCTGACCTGCACGGGTGTACATCTCCAGGCGTACGTCCGGCCCATGTACTGCGCCAGGTGTACCCGCGAAGACGTCCCCTGGTACGACGACGCGATCGGCCGGGAAGAGAGATCGTGGAAGGTATGAGTCCCCTCCTGCTGTCCGTCCTCCTGGCCCTGGTCTCGGCGGTCGCCTACGCGGCCGCGGCGATCGTGCAGGAGCGGGTCGCGGCCTCCGCCGCAGGTCCGCGCTACGCGCCGCTGCGCAGCCCGGCCTGGTGGGGCTCCGTCCTGCTCAACGGCCTCGGCGCCACCCTGCACGTCGCGGCCCTCGCGTACGGACCGCTCAGCCTGGTCCAGCCGCTGGGTGCGCTCACGATCGTGTTCGCGCTGCCCATGGCCGCGCTGTTCGTCGGCCGCAAGGCCGGTTCGCGGGCCTGGCGCGGCGCCGTGATGGCCACGGTGGGTCTGGCCGGACTGCTCAGCCTCACGAGCGGTGCCGAGGCCCGGTCGCTCGCCGACGGCGACCGGTGGCTGCTCGCCGGCTGCACCTTCGGGCTGGTGGCCCTGCTGTTCGCGGCCGCGCACCTGGTGGGCAGGTCGGTGCTGCGCAGCGTCGTCCTGGCCGCCGCCGCGGGTGTCGCCTTCGGCATCGCCTCGGTCTTCACGAAATCCGTGGCGGAGGAGTGGACGCCCGGCGCGCCGCTCGCTCAGTGGCCCGCGCTCCTGGTGCTCTCGGCGCTCGCGGTGACCGGGCTGCTGCTGTCCCAGGCCTCGTACCGGGGCGCGGGGCTCGCGGCCCCGCTGGCCACCGTCACGGTGGTCAATCCGGTGGTCGCCGCGGCCGTGGGCCTGACCCTGTTCGGCGAGAGCTTCCGCTACGGCGCGGCGGGCACCGTCGCCGCGCTGATCAGCGGCGCGGTGGCCGCGGGCGGCCTGATCCAGCTCACGCTGGACCGGATGACGGTGCCGGCCGAGTCACCGCCGGCACCGGGTCAGGGGCGTGCGCCGGACTCCGGGCCAGCAGCGGGGTCAGAGGGAGACCCCGCGCGCCCTGAGGTAGGCCAGGGGGTCGATGTCGGAGCCGTACCCGGGACCCGTCCGTACCTCGAAGTGCAGATGCGGTCCCGAGCTGTTGCCGGTCGATCCTGACCGGCCGATGCGCTGGCCGGCGGTGACCCGCTGGCCCTCCCGCACGGCGAGCGCGGACAGGTGGGCGTACTGGCTGTAGCGGCCGTCGTCGTGGCGGAGCACGATCTGGTAGCCGTACGCGCCTCCCCACCCGGCGGAGACGATGCGTCCCTCCGCCACGGCCTTGACGGAGGTGCCGGTGGGCACGGGGAAGTCGACGCCGGTGTGGTAGCCGCTGGACCAGGAGGAGCCCGGCTTGCCGTAGCGGGTGCCGATCCCGGCGGAGACGGGGGCGGAGTAGCGGGCCTCCGACGCCTCGGAAGGCCGCGGCTTGGTGGCGGGCCGGGGAGCGGGCTTCGGCTTGGGCTTGGTGGCGGGTTTGGCCACCTGCTTCGCCACGGGCTTCGTGGCGGGCTTGGACACCTGCTTCACGGGCGGCTTGGCAGCCGGCTTGGTGGCGGGCTTGGTCACCGGCTTCGCCGCGGGCTGCTGGGCGACCGGCTTCGCGGTCGGCTTCGCGGTCGGCGGTGCGGCGGGCCTGGTCCGGGGCGCGGTGCCCGGTCCCGAGAGCTTCGGCGGGGCCGTCGCGACCGAGGGGGCCTTCGTCGGCGGCTTCGCGGGGGCGGCGATGCGCAGGGTCAGGCGCTGGCCGGGGTGGATGAGGTCGGGGTCGTCGCCGACGACGGGCCGGTTCGCGTCGTACAGGCGCTTCCAGCCGCCCTGCACCCGCTCGTCGCGGGCGATCTTCGACAGGGAGTCGCCGGGCGTCACCGTGTACATCTCACGGACGGTGGGGACGGCGGTCGGGCCGACGTTCCTGGCCGGGCGCTCGGATAAGGCGCGCTGACCGGGCAGGGAGGCGGTGCTGGGCGTGTTCCCGGCGCGGGAGGCCTTCGTGGTCCCCGTACCGCCGGGGGTGATGTCCGGGGCGTCTCCGCCCCGGGCGAGGCCCGCGGCGGGCCCGCAGGACGGCCAGGCGCCCGGCCCCTGGCCCTTCAGGACCCGCTCCGCGATCGCGATCTGCTGGTCCTTGGAGGCGAGGTCGGCGCGCGGCGCGTAGTGCGTGCCGCCGTAGGCCTCCCAGGTGGACTGGCTGAACTGCAGACCGCCGAAGTAGCCGTTGCCCGTGTTGATGTGCCAGTGGGAGGTCGACTCGCAGGACGCGACCTTCTCCCAGACATCGAGCGAGGCGGCATGAACGGTGCCCGCACCGATGAGGGGCAGCGCCATTCCGGCGCCTCCCGCGGTGACGGTGAGCGAAGCACGGTTGATCCGGCTCGGCTGGTGGCGGCGGTGACGTCCGCGTACGGCCATGGGCCCCCCTTGAACACAGCAGCAGCCGTCCAAGTTAGGGGTGGCGCACGCTCCGTGACAAGGGATTCGCCAAAGCCCAAGCCCCTTGTGTCACCTTCCCGTTGACGCGGGCCCCCGGCCGGCGGGTCCCGGCTGGGGCTGGGGCTCGGGTTCCGGCACGGGTCCGCCGGGCTGCGGCGCCGGGCTCGGGTCGGGATCCGGAGGGACCGGCACCGGGTTCGGCGGGGGCACCGGCGGCGGTGCGGGGGCCGGCGGCGGGATGGGCGAGGGGGGCAGCGGATCGGGGTACGGGTGGGTCATCACGGACCTCTCGGTCGACGGGTTCCTCCCTCCCCAGGGTGGCCCGGCGGGCGCCGCGGCGCCCGCCGGACCCCGCCCTCCGGGTCAGCCGCCGGCCGCGCCGCGCGGACCGGACACCGCGGCGGCCGCGGCGGCGAGGCCGAGGCGCGGACTCGCCAGGACCGGGCGCGAGGTGGCCGTCCGGGCGACGGCGTCGGCCATGGACGCCTGCGCGAGGACGACGACGCCGTCCTCCGCCGGGGCCGCGCCGTCCACGGCCGCCGCCACGGCGTCGAGGTAGCCGTCCCGGTCGCCCGCCTCGAACAGCTCCCAGGCCCCCTCCACCACGACGGTGCGGATATGCGGGGTCTCCGGTGCCGCCTCCTCGGCGATGAGGGCGACCGTGGGTTCGAGGGTGGAGCGCAGTGCGGCCACGACGACGATCCGACGGTACCGGGCGGCTTCGGCGGCCATCGGCCGGTCCACCCGGAGCACGGGGACGCCGAGGGCGCCCGCCTGCCGCTCGGCGATCCCGCCCAGTGTGGAACAGGTGCAGAGCACGGCTTCCGCGCCGTCCGCGACGGCCGCCGCGAGGGCGGCGGCCACCGGACCGGCGACCGCCCCGGGACCCGCCTCCCTGGCCCGTACCAGCAGCTCCTCGTCGACGAGGTGCCGCAGGACGAGCCCGGGGTGGTGCCGGTCCCGGAGCCCGTCGAAGACGGGCACGTGGACCGGTGAGGTGTGCAGCAGGGCCAGGGTTCCGGGCGCGGTCACCACAGGCCCGGGGTGGCCTTCAGCTGGAGCTTCGCCGCGTCGACCACCTCGGACGGGGCGGCCGGCGCCTCGTCGGGGTGCCGCTCGGCCCAGGCGGCGGCGTACGGGCAGAGCGGGACGACGGGTACGCCCTCCCGTGCGGCGATCGCGTAGAACTCGCGCACGAGCGCCCCGGCGACGCCCTTGCCCTCGTGGCCGTCCTCGACGACCGTGTGCACGGCGACGAGGGCGTGCGGCTCGGAGGTGAGTACGAAGTAGACGACGACACCGACGTACGTGCCGTCCTCGAAGGCCTCGAGGCGGCCCTTCGCCCGGTCGTCACGAATCTCCGGCTCGGCCATGCGGCGACGCTCCCTCGGCGTGGTGCGGTCAGATGTGCGCGGCGGCGGTCGCGGGCACGGCGTGCGGGCCGCGCACCGTGTCGCTCCCGGGGACGGGCGCGGAGGCGTCGGTCCCCAACTCCACGATGCGGTTGTCGCCGTCGACGTGCACGACGCGCGGCACGAACGCACGGGCCTCGGCGTCCTCGACCTGCGCGTAGCTGATCAGGATCACGAGGTCGCCGGGGTGGACCAGATGGGCGGCGGCACCGTTGATCCCGATCACACCGGACCCGCGCTCCCCCTCGATCACATAGGTCTCGAGTCGGGCGCCGTTGTCGATGTCGACGATGTGCACGAGCTCACCGGGCAGGAGATCGGCCGCCTCCATGAGATCGGCGTCGACGGTGACGGAACCGACGTAGTGCAGGTCGGCCTGGGTCACGGTGGCCCGGTGGATCTTGGACTTGAACAGAGTGCGCAGCACAGTGGACTCCTCTGAGACGGCTCCCTGCCTGCTTTGTGCAGGTCAAGGGCGGGCTCGACCCTACACCCGTGCCCCCGTGCGTTGTTTGTGAGGAAGATCGCTCCGGCCGGGCTGGACGGCTTCCCGCCCGGGGCTGACCCTTCGCGCCGACGCCTGTGGGGACGACTGCTCTGCTCTGCGCGATCGGCGCCGCGGCGGCCGTCCGCGCCTGAGGCCCTCCGCCGGACGCCGGGACCGTCCCGGCGTCCGGCGCCCGGTCCGCCTCGGGTTCGCGAGGGCATCGACCGCGCGGTGTTCCATGACCGCGTCCTGCGCGGCGACGACCACGGCCGTGGCCGCGTCGCCGTCGAGCCCCGGCTCCTTGTCGGACCGTTCGGCGCCGATGCCTGCCGCCGATGCCCACCGCCCAGGCGAGGGCCGTCTGAACGGGTCCCCGCCGCTCCCGGCCCTGTGACGGGCCGGCGCGTCGGCCGTTCCACGCGTCGCACGCCGAACGGCAGGCGGCCCCGGCGTCGGCTCACCGTTCGCCTCCAGGGCGGCCTCCTCTCTCACGGCAGGGCGATGTCGCCCCTCGACGCGGCGTGCTGCTTCCGCATGATGCGGGCCACGTGGTGCTCCACGGTGCGGGTGGACAGCACGAGGCTCTCGGCGATGTCCCGGTTGGCGCGGCCCTGGACGACGAGTCGGGCCACCTCCTCCTCGCGCGGGGACAGCTGGTCGCCGTAGCCCAGGCGGCCCCGGCGGTGGGTGGTGACGATGGCGTGGCGCCGCAGCAGTCGTTGGCACCGTGCGACGTCCCAGCGGGCGCCCAGGTGCCGGTAGACCTCGACGACGTCCTGGACCCCCTGGGCCGCGGCCTCTCCGTGCAGGTCGAGCAGACACCGCCCGCGGGCCTCCGCGGCGCGGGCGGCATCGAGCGGGCGGTCGAGCAGGCGCCACCGCTCCTCCGCGTCCGTCAGCAGGGCGACCGCGTCACCGGGGCGGCCCGCGGCCTCCGCGAGCAGCGCGCGGCACACGGTGAGCGCCGCGTGGGCGGCGGGCGCGTCGGCGTCCGCGGAGCCCGCGGCGAAGTCGGCGACGAGCCGCCGGGCCCGCGCCGTGCGGCCGTCGCCGTGGAGGGCCTCCACGGCGACGGGCAGGACTTCGCTCCCCCACATCCAGCCCCGGGTCCGTTCGATCCGGCGCAGTACGTCCTCCACGGCCTCGCACGCCTGCCCGGGGCGGCCCGCCTCCAGGTGGACGCGGGCGGTGGCGGCGGCCGAGGACGTGAGGATGAAGCCGGTGTCGTAGCACGCGGTGCGGGCGGCCTCGGCGAGGTCGTGGCGGGCCCGGGGGACGTCGCCGAGCGCGTGGAGCGAGGTCAGTCCGCGCACCAGCATCGCCTCGGCGGTCAGGTCGGGTATCTCCTGGTAGAGCCGGGTGGTGCGGTCGGCGGCGGCGTGCAGACCATCCCAGCGGCCGCCGTGCCAGGCGAGGACCAGTCGGGCGGTGCCGACGAGTCCTTCCAGATACGGGCTGCTGCTGTCGGCGAGACCGGTGACGGCCCGGTCGAGGAAGTCCCGTGCCCGCGTGCCGTGTCCGAGCGCGCTGGCCGCGTGCGCCAGGTTGGTCCAGCCCCGGGCGTGGTGCGCGGCCTCCATGGCGGACCCGGCCGGCCCGCGCAGTGCCTCCGCGGCGTGCCAGGCGCGCGGATCGCCGACGAGCATCAGAGCGGTGGCCCGGTTGGCGGCGATGGCGGCCCGGGCGACCGGGTCGGTGACCTGCTCCGTGAGCGTCTCGCCGCGGTCCAGCCAGTGCCGGTGCCGGTCGACGGGCCAGCCCTGGAGGGAGGGGATGGCGGCGACGGCCATGGCCCGTGCGGCGGTCTGCGGATCGGACGTCTCCAGGTCGGGGATGGCGCGGGCGACCTCTTCGAGGCTGTCCAGCGCTCCGCCGGTCTGGTTGCGCAGGACCACGCTGAGGTGCAGGCGGATCTCGCCGCGCAGCCGGGGCGGCGGGTCGTCCTCGTCGAGGACGGTGCGCACGGCGGCGACCACCTGCTCGTCGGCCCGCGCCAGTTGGGCGGTGCGGGCCAGTTTCGCGGCGGTGCGCACCCGGCCCTCGGCCCGGGGGTCCTCGACCACGGCCCGGGTGTACAGGCGGGTGGCGGTGGCGTAGTCGCCGGCGGCAGCCGCCCGGTCGGCGGCCACCACCAGGCAGCGCAGGCTCGCGCGGACGTGTCCGGCGGCCGCGTACAGCCGGGCGAGGTCGACCAGCGGCACCGGCCCGTCACCCGCGCGGTGGAGGGCGCGGGCGGCGCGCAGAGCGAGCCGCGCCGCCCGCGGCCCCGGGACCCGCGCCAGCGCGGCCCGGCGGTCCAGCGGATGCCGGAAGGACAGCGACGGCCCTTCGGCGCGCAGCACGGACCGCCGTACGCACGCGTCGACCGCCGCTTCGGCCGCCCCGGGCAGACACTCCGCCACCTCGGCGAGGACGCCGACGGGGGCCGGCCGGCCGAGGACCGCGGCCGCCTCGACGAGACGCCGGGCCTCCTCCCCCAGCGGCCCGCACCGCCGGGCGAACTCCCGGGCCACCCGCCCCGGCACCTCCGCCTCCCGTACGACGGCGAGCACCGCGGGCCCCGCCGTGCCGTTCTCCGCGCCGGCCGAGAGCAGCTCCCGGGCGTCGTCGAGGAGGGCGCCGGCGGCTCCGGGCAGTCCGCCGGACAGTTCGTGCACGAGTGCGGCGAGCTCCGCCAGCTCCTCCGGCCGGACCTGCGGGCACCCCGCCGCCCACCGGCGGACGCACTGCTTCGTCTCCTCCCGTGTCCAGGGCCGTACGCGGATCTCCTCGTACCGCCCCGCTGCCCGGGTACGGACACCGAGAACCGGCAGCCCGGGGGCGGCGTCCTCGGTCAGCACCAGCCGCAGCCCGGCGGGCAGGTCGTCCGCGAGCCGGTCGAGCAGCCGGAGCGTCGCGGGGTCGGCGAGGTGGACCTCTTCCAGGACCAGCACGGTGTCGCCGAGCGAGCCGAGCAGGGTCGCCACCGCGCGGGGGAGCAGTCCTCGACGTACCTCCGGGTCCGAGGCCGACGCGGGCGGGTCCGGCAGGCGGTCGGCCAGTTCGGGCACGACGAGTCCCACGACTCCGGTGACGGGTGCCGTCCGGTCGGCCTGGGCGGGAGGGTACGGGAGTTGGGCCAAGGCCGAGGCGACGGCCTCGAAGGGCAGCGGTTCCGCGCCGTCCGGGCATGTCCCGCGCAGCTGCGTCCACTCCGCGAACTCCGCCCCGCCGAGCACCTCGTCCACGAGCCGTGACGTCCCGGCCCAGGCCTCCCCGCGCACGACGACGACACCGCGCCCCGCGCGCAGGGCCGCCCGGAGTCGCCGTACCTCCTCGTTTCGGCCGACGAACCCGGCCCCTTCGGAGGGCACTTCGCCGTGCGGCGCGTCGCAGGGGCGTCTCTCCACGGCTCCGCCTTTCACCGGCCACCCACCCGGTGGCTCCGTCACACGTCGTGGAGGTCCCGGGGACCGGACTCCACGTGTCGCGCCGCGGGCGCGGCCGCGGTGTCCGCCGGGCGGGTGGGTCCACCCGCAGGTGGCTCCACCCGCAGGTGGTCTACCGGCAGCGGTGCCTCCGTCGCAATAGGGGGCGGCTACCCACGGAATCCCGTCGGCCCGGCGCGGTCTCCGCCAGGCGACGGGCGGTGACGTCCCGTCCCCACTCTTTGGGTAGCGCTACGCATTGCCGGCCTCCTCCCCGGTGACCGAAGCTCTGGGCGGTCCGGTCGCGCCATCCCCGTCCACCACGGTCCCCGACCGCTGGAGGCACGGGGCGGCAGCACCCCACGCAGCCGTACGGCGTGACCGGATCCGTGCGTCGCGGAGCCCGCTCCGTACGCCACGTCACCCCGTCCCGCCGTCCCGGCGCCGCCAACAGCGGCGCCCGTACGACCGCCTTCGGCCGACGGATCGTCACGGTCCCCACCCGGACCACCGTCTCGGCCGGCCGGCGGCCATCCTCCGGGCGCGCGCCGTCCCACCCCTGACGGAGCGCGCCCGGAGCAACCGGCGGAACGGATGCCGCCCTCCGGACACCGACCCCGGTCCGGACACCTCCCACGAAGGAAGCCGTCATGGAGTTCGACGCTCGCGCCCTCCGGCGCCTGCTCGCCATCAGCACAAGTGCCGCCCTGCTCGCCGTGGCCTCCGCGACCACCGCGGCCACGGCCGCGCCCACACCGCCCGGCGGCGGGGAGAACCGCATCGTCGGCGCGGACCGACCCGGCGCGGTCGAAGGCTCCTACATCGTCACCTTCAAGGGCTCCGTCACCTCGGCCGACGTGCCCGCCTCCGCCCGCGCCCTGGCCAAGCGCCACGCCGGCAGCCTCCGCTACACCTACACCGCCGCTCTGCGCGGCTTCGCCGTCCGCATGTCGGAGAGCCAGGCCCAGGACCTGGCCGCCGAGCCCAGCGTGGCCCGCGTGGAGGCGGACGGCGTCGCCTACGCGGTCGACACCCAGCCCTCGCCGCCCTCCTGGGGCCTGGACCGCGTCGACCAGCGCAGCCTTCCCGTGGACAAGAGCTACACCTACGGCACCACCGCCTCCAACGTGAACGCGTACATCGTGGACACCGGCATCCGCATGAGCCACCGCGACTTCGGCAACCGCGCCGTCAGCGGTTACGACTTCATCGACAACGACTCCAACGCCTCCGACTGCCAGGGCCACGGCACTCACGTCGCGGGCACCGTCGGCGGCGGCTCCTACGGCGTCGCCAAGGGCGTCAAGCTCATCGGCGTCCGCGTACTGAACTGCCAGGGCACCTCGGGCGACACCTGGGCCCCGGTCCTCGCGGGCATCGACTGGGTCACCAAGAACGCTGTCAAGCCCGCCGTGGCCAACATGAGCATCGGCGGTGGAAAGACCCAGTCGGTGAACGACGCGGTCGCGGCCTCCATAGCCTCCGGCGTCACCTGGGTCGTCGCGGCCGGCAACAACAACGCCGACTCCTGCTCCTACTCCCCGTCCTCCACCCCGTCGGCCATCACGGCCGGCGCCACCAACAGCCGCGACGCCCGAGCCACGGGCTGGTCCAACGGCCAGGGCTCCAACTACGGCACCTGCCTGGACATCTTCGCCCCCGGCGACAGCATCGTCTCCACCTCCAACTCCGGCGACACCGCCTCCCAGACGATGAGCGGCACCTCCATGGCCGCCCCCCACGTCGCCGGCGCGGCCGCCCTGCTGCTCGCCGCCAACCCGACCTGGACCCCGGCCCAGGTCCGCGACAGGCTGGTCGCCGACGCCACGGCCGACAAGGTCACCGACGCCCGCACCGGCTCGCCCAACAAGCTCCTCTACACCGGCACCGGTGGCACCACCCCGCCGCCCACCGGCAAGAAGTTCGAGAACACCGACGACTACCAGATCCGCGACAACGCCACCGTCGACTCCCCGCTGGCGGTCACCGGAGTCACCGGCAACGCGCCCTCGAACCTCGCCGTCACCGTCGACGTCCGCCACACCTACCGCGGCGACGTGAGGCTGGAGCTCGTCGCCCCCGACGGCACCGCGTTCGTCCTCAAGGACTACAACTCCAACGACAGCGCCGACAACATCCAGGGCACCTTCACCGTCAACGCCTCCGGCGAGTCCGCCGACGGCACCTGGAAGCTCCGCGCCACCGACAACTGGACCAACGACACCGGCTACATCAACGCCTGGTCGCTCCAGTTCTGACCCGCCGGCCTCCCGCGTGAAGCGGGTCGCCCGCGTGAAGCCGGCCTCCCGCGTGAAGCCGGTCGCCCGCCCACGCGGCGGCCCCGTTCCCGGCGCACTCCGCCGGGAACGGGGCCGTCGCGCCGCTTGAGGCGACGGCCCGATCGCTGCCGCGGGCGAGCTGTCGGGCCATGTCGGGAACCATCCGTTCCAGCCCAGGACTCGCGGGGACCCATGCTGGCCGGATGCCGATCGCCCCGTCCCGGAGGGGGTCCGGAACGGGGCGATCGTGAGACGGCGCCGACGCCGTCGGGCCTGGCGCTACTTCAGCAGGGTGCGGAACTCGTCGAAGTCGAGGACCCCGTCGTGGTTCGCGTCAGCCGCCATAGCCTTCTTGACCTCTTCCGAAAGATGCCCATGGGCGCCCTCGGCCTTGAATCCCTCCGCCAGCTCGACGATGTTGATCCGCCCGTCGCCGTCCGTGTCGATCTCGTCGAACAGCGCCCTGAGCTCGGCCTCGTTCACGACATACCTCTCTCACGTTCACGGGCCCCGAAGGCCCACACGCCCACCACCCTGCCACACCGTCGGCGGCACGCTGACGACCAAGCCTTCGGACGGGACCGCCTCACCGGCCAACGCCCCCGGGCCACCACGCTCACGGAGTCGGCCGGCCGGCGCACCGAGCCGGACCACCTCCTCCTCAACTCCGACGAGCTGTGCGCGTACCGGCTGCACGCGTCGTACCGGCAGTCCCTGCGTGAGATCGTCCTCGCCCCTGGTCTGGAGCCGCTGGAACCGCTGCGCTCCGGCGACGCCGACGCACGCCAGGAGGCTGCCGAGGACGCGGTGCTGCGCGCGGTGACGGTACGGGCCGCGTGGCACGACCGACGGGACGGAGACCTGCCGCTGCTCCGGCTCCTGCTGGAACACGAGAGCCCCCGACGAACCGACTGGTACCGGGAACGGCGGCTCGCCGCGCTCCTGGTGGCGGCGCACTGCCGGGCCGAGGACGTCCCGCTCCTGCGGGCGGCCACCCACGGGGCGGTCACCGACAGCGCCGGAGGCGGGGCGTGGGCCACCGCCGCGGTGCTCGAGGACAGCGAGTTCACCTGGGTCGAACTGACCCACAGGCAGGGGCGTGTCGAGCATGCCCGGGTCGCCCTGATCCGGATGCCGGACGACACGGGCCGGACGAGGACGGGGCGGAGGCGTTCGTCCCCGACGGGAGGATGGTCCCGCCACCCGTGCCGACGGACAGTGGGACGCACGGGGACCGCTCCGGAAGGCCCGGAAACTCATGCCGACCGGATGCCGACCGGATGCAGGCTGGTCCGCGGTGGATGAGAGCGGCGACACAGGGCAGGAAGGCACCGTGACATCGACCATGCGCCACACGCACCAGAAGACCCCGGGAGACCGGCTCGGCGAACCGCTGAGACGGGGACGCTCGACCCTGCGTACCACCGCCGTACGCCTCTGGGACGACAACGTCGCGGACTCCGCCGCCGCACTCACCTACTACGCGGTGCTGGCGCTCGTGCCCGCCCTGCTCGTCTCGGTCTCCCTGGTGGGACTGGCCGGGACCGACGCCCGCGAGCACCTGATCCGCGACCTCACATCCTACGTCCCTCCGCAGTCGGCCCAGGTGCTGCGGGAGGCGCTGGAGGGCGTCACCTCGGCGCCCTCCTCCCTGTGGGCCCTGCTCGTCAGCGGAGTCCTGAGCGCTCTGTGGTCGGCCTCCAGCTACCTGGCGGTCTTCCGTCGCGCGCTGCACGCGATGCACAGGCTGCCCGACACGCGGCCGCCGCTGCGCGCGGCGCACGTCCTCGTGCTCACCGCAGGCGCGCTGCTGGGCCTGCTCGTGGCGGGCGCCGCCGGGCTCGTCGCGACCGGACCCGTGGCCCGTCAGCTCGCCGCGGCCGTCGGCCACTCGAGCACGGTCGGCATCGCCGTGCTGCGTTGGCCCGTGCTCCTGGTGATCGTCACGGCGCTGATCCTCGTCCTCTACCGGACCGGGCCGGTCCAGGCCCGCGGCGTACGCCGGGGGTTCCCGGGCGGTGCGCTGGCGGCGTTCCTGTGGCTCAGCGCTTCGGCGCTCTTCACCGTCTACACACAGTTCGGGACCTACAGCCGCCTGTACGGTTCCCTGGCGGGGACCGTCGTGTTCCTCGTGTGGCTGTGGTTCAGCAATCTGGCCCTCCTCACCGGCGCGCAGTTCAACGCGGTGCTCGCCCAGAACGGGGAACGGACCGATGAGGCACCGGCGAGCGCCGAGACCGCCTCCTCCCCCGGATAGCGGCGGCGCGCGGCGGCAGTGAGCACCGCGCGCGCCTCCCACCGCCTATCCGTCGGCGAGGCCGCCGGGGATGTCCAGCCGGCCGGCGACGGTGGTGAGGGCCTCCCCCAGAGGCAGGGCCACCCGCGTGACGGCGTGCCGGTCGCCCCGAGTCGGGTCCCGGTTGACGATCAGCACCGGTTTTCCGGCCTGGGCCGCCTGGCGGACGAACCGGAGCCCGCTCATCACGGTGAGGGACGACCCCAGAACCAGCAACGAGGCTGCCTGACGTACCAGCTCACGGCAGCGCTCGACGCGCTGCGGCGGAACCGCTTCGCCGAAGAACACCACGTCCGGCTTGAGGGTGCCCCCGCAGCCGGCGCAGGGCACCACCTGGAAGTCGCCAACCTGTTCGTCGGTGAGGTCGGCGTCACCGTCCGGGTTGATTCCGGCCGTGACCGGCTCGAAGCCCGCGTTGGCCTGCTCCAGCCGACGGGCGAGCTCGCGGCGCGGACTGAAGGCCCCGCAGGAGAGACAGACGACCCGCTCCAGGCTTCCGTGCAGCTCCACGACGTCCTCGCTGCCGGCCGACTGGTGCAGGCCGTCGACGTTCTGGGTGATCACTCCCGCGAGCAGGCCCTGCCGTCCGAAGGCGGCCACGGCCCGGTGCCCGGCGTTGGGCCGTGCGCGGCCGAAGGTACGCCAGCCGAGGTGGCTGCGCGCCCAGTACCGGCGCCGCGCCAAGGCATCGGCGGTGAACTCCTGGTAGGTCATCGGGGTGTGCCGGCTCAGGCTTCCACCCTCGCCCCGGTAGTCGGGGATGCCCGACTCCGTGGAGATGCCCGCCCCGCTGAGCACCAGGACGCCTCCGGCGCTCAGCGCGTCGGCGACCGGCTCCAGACTGGTGGTGCCCGGCAGCAGGTCCTCGGTGGGGGTCCAGCTCAGAGTGGGGCGCATACGCATGCCACCAGGGTACGGAGCCGGCGCGGCTACCGGCCTGCACGGCGGAGGCGTGCGATCCACAGCGCGCCACGAAAGCACTACTCTCCGTGATCGGGCCGCTGTGTCTTCTACGATCCGCCGGCGGCGGGCGCGGGCATCAGCACGGTTCACCGTCGCGCGGCCCGGTGGTCTGCCTGCGCCTCATGACCGCGTACGAGATCGCCGGGAGCTCGGTCAGTGGTTATCTCGTGTTGTCGGTCACGGCGACCACACCGTGCCCCGGGACTCGTACTCCAGCATCGTCTCCAGGGCGGTCGTCGTGTCGGCGCCCAGTTCGCGGCGGGTGATCCAGAGGGCGAGTTCGAGGCCCGACGTGATGCCTCCCGCCGTCACGAGGTCGCCGTCGTCGACGACCCGTGCGTTCTTCACCAGGCCGCCCTGTCGTGCGAGATCGGCCTTGGCGTTGTGGTGCGTGGTGCAGGGGCGGTCGCGGGTGAGGCCGGCGGCGGAGAGCAGCATGACCCCGGTGCACAGGGCCGCGAGGACGGGGCCGGGGCCGGCGGAGGCCGCCGCGAGGGCGCGGGGCAGGGTGCCCCGGTCGATCTCCGCCCATACCCCGGGGCTGTCACGGCGGGCGTAGCCGCCGCCGGGGACGACGAGGACGTCCGCTTCGTCTGGGGCCCAGCGGTGCAGGCCCCTGACCTCCGTGCCGTACGCGGCGGTGACCGAACGGGCTCCGGTCGCCGACACGTAGCGGACCTCGACCGGGCGCGGGGTGAAGTACCCCGCCGCCGAGAAGACCTCGTACGGGGCGGCGAAGTCCAGTTCCTCGACTCCGTCGAACATCACCAGGTGGACGCGCAGCGGGACGGTCTGGCCGGCGGTAGGCGTTTGGGTGGTCGACGCGGCTGCCGGCGCGCTCGTGGCGCCGACTGCCGTCGTGCCGAGCGCCGTCGTGCCGACTGCCGTCGTGCCGAGCGCCGTTGTCGCGCGGAGCAACTGCCTGCGGTTCATGGGGCTCCTGACTCGGGAGGGATGCCGGGGAGGAGGTCGAGGCGGGCTCCCGTGGGGTTCCCCCTCCGGGCCGGGAACTCGGCGGCTTCGCCGTACGACTCCTCCACCGCACCGGCACGGAAGCGGCGAGAGGCACGGGATGGGCGGACTGGACATACGCATGCGCGGGGTCGGCTGTCGGCACGGCCGCGCCGAGGCCGTGGTGGGCGTGGACCTGGAGATCGCCGCCGGCGAGCGGGTCGCCCTGACGGGGACGAACGGGTCCGGGAAGACGACGCTGCTGCGCGCGGTCCTCGGAATGCACCAGCGGACGAGCGGCTCCATCGAGGTCGGCGGGCGCGTCGCGCGCTCGGCCGCCGAGTGGGCGTGGCGGCGCCGGTCCTGCGCCTGGATCCCGCAGAAGCCCGCCGCCGGACGGTTCCCCCTTCGGGGCGACGAGCTGCTCGCGAGCAGCGGTGCGCCCGACGAAGCGGCCTCGGCGGCCGGGCGGCTCGGAGTCGGCGCACTGGCCTCGCGCCCCGTGGGCACCTTGTCCGGTGGGCAGTTGCAGCGCATGTACCTGGCGCGGGCCATCGGCTGTGTCGCGGCGGGCGCCCAGGTGCTGCTCGCCGACGAGCCGACCGCCGCCCTCGACTTCGAGGGGCAGGAGGAGGCCGCCGACGTCCTGACCGCGCTGCCCGTCACGCTCGTCGTCGTGACCCACGACCGGGCACTGGCCGACCGGTGCGACCGGGTCCTGGAGATGGCCGCGGGCCGGCTGCGGGAGGTGCGGTGAGCGCGCTCGCGGCGGCCGATCTCGGCGCCGTGCTCCAGCTCGTACCGGTCCAACGGGCGGGGGTGGCGCTGCTCCTGGCGGCCATAGGCCTGCCGGTGATCGGCGTCGTCATCGTGGGCCTGGACATCATGCCGGTGCGGTTCGCGATGATGCACGTGGCGCTGCTCGGCATCGCGGTCGGACTGCTGACCGGCATCGACCCGATGGTGTGCGCCATGGTGGCCTGCGCGTTGTCGGGGGCGGGCGTCGCACCGCTGGCCCGCACCCCGGCGGGGCTCTCGGGCGCGATGGGTCTGCTGATGAGCCTCGCCATCGCCGCCGCGCTGCTCCTCCTCGCCGTCTCCGGCGTCAACGCCTCGGGGGCCTTCGCGCTGCTCTGGGGGTCGATCCTCTCGGTCGGCACGCCGGACCTCGTGGTCCTCGGCGCGCTCGCCGTGGTCGTCCCCGGACTGTTCTGGTGGCGGCGCCGCGAGGTGGCGCTGCTGCTGTACGACCGCGAGCTCGCCCAGTGCTCGGGCGTGCCGGTCCGCTTCCTCACCACAGCACTTCTCGTCCTGGTCGCGGTCGCCGTCGCCGGCGCGATCAAGCTGACCGGGGCGCTCCTGGTCGACGCGCTGACGCTGCTGCCCGCGCTCGCGGCACGCCGGCTGGGCCGCTCGCTGGGGTCGATCACGCTGTGGGCGGTCGGCATCGGCATCGCGGTCAACGTCACGGGCTTCCTGCTGGCCCTGTGGCTGGACTGGCCTCCGGGTCCGGTCCTCGTCCTGACGGCGGGGGTTGTCGTCCTCGCCGTGCATCTCATCCCCGAACGGAGAATCAGCTCATGGCGCGCACCCGCGTCCGTACCGCCCGTCTCGCTTCCCTCGTCGCACTGAGCGCGGCGCTGCCCCTGCTCGCGGGGTGCGGGGAGGACAAGCCGGCCTCCGGCACCGGCACCAAGGAGGCGGGTGACAAGCCGGTGGTCGTCGCGACGACCACCTGGGAGGGCGCCTTCGCCAAGGCCGCCGGGGCCGAGGACGTCACGGTGATCGTGCCGCAGTCCGTGCACCACGCCCCGGACTACGACCCGAAGCCCTCCGACCTGGCGGCCGTCGCGAAGGCGGACTTCGTGCTGTACGCGCCGTTCGAGCCGTACGCGGCGAAGATCAAGGAGGCGGCCGGCTCGAAGGCCAGGCTCGTCGAGGTGAACCTCGACAACGACCCGGCCAAGGCCGGAGCCGAAGTCACCCGCCTCGGCGGCCTGTTCGGCACGAAGGACGCCGCCGCGCAGTGGAAGACCCGTCTCGACGCAGAGGTCACGAAGCTGAACGGCGAGCTCAAGGCCGCCTGGCCGGACGGCAAGAGCCCGACGGTCGTCTCCCAGGTCTTCACGGCCTGGGCGGCCGGTCTCGCGGGTGCCACGCCGGCGGGCACGTACGGCCCCGAGCCGGTGACCCCCGCCCAGTTGGCCTCGCTGTCGGCGAAGAAGCCCGCCTTCGTCCTCGACAACGCGCACATGTCGACCGGCACGGTGCTCCCGGACTCGGGCGCGAAGCAGGTCACGGTGGTCAACTACCCGGGAGAGGACCTGGATCTCCTTGCGGTGTACCGCAACGCGGCCGCCGAGTTGAAGAAGGCCATGAGCGGTTCCTGACCAATGTCAGCTGTTCCCATGGGAGTTGAGCGGTTCCTGATCGCGCGGACGGCTCCGCACCGTGGGACCAGGAGGGGGAGGGTCGCGGTGCGGCCCTCCCCCTTCCGTTCGTCCGGCGGATCAGCCGCGGGGATCCGCCCGATCCGCCGGGCGGAACCCCGCTCGTCACGCCTCGACGAGTACGGACTCCCGGTCCTCCGCGATCCGGTTCCGCAGCGCGGCGCGGTCCGGCTTTCCGGCGGCGGTGAGCGGCAGTTCGGGCAGGACCAGGAGGTGCTCGGGGTGCTTGTGCCGGTCGAGTCCGCGCTCGGCCAGGTACGTCCCGAGGTCGGCGAGCGACGGGGCCGCCGGGCCCTTGGCGACCACGCAGGCGGCGAGCCGCTCGCCCATGAGCGGGTCGGGCACGCCGACGCAGACCGCGTCCCGGACCTGCGGGTGGGAGACGAGTTCGCGCTCGACCTCGGCGGGGCTGATGTTGGCGCCGCCGCGTATCACCACGTCCTTGAGGCGGCCGGCGACGTGCAGCACGCCGTCGGCGTCGAGGAATCCGAGGTCACCGGTCCTGACCCAGCCCTCGGGTGTGCGGTAGCGCGCGTCGAGCTCGGGTGAGGCCACGTAGCAGAGCGGGGTCATGGGGCCGCGGGAGACGATCTCGCCGATCCGTCCTTCCGGCAGCGGCTCGTGGGTGTCGGGGTCGGTGATGCGGATCTCGGCGACCCGGGGGTCGGGGCGGCCGGCGACGACGCCCGAGCGGTCGGTGGGCGGCACGGTGTGCTGGAGCCCGGTGTGGCAGTTGACGCCGTCGGCCGATCCGTACAGGTTGACGACGGGACAGCCGAAGGCGTCGGCCGCCGCCTCTGCGGTCGCCTCGTCGAGGGGCGCGCCGCCGAGGACGAGCGCGGTCGGGGCGGGCAGGGGTTCGTCCGTCCGCTCCAGGGCCTCCAGCATCATGCGGATCATGGTGGGGACGCCCAGGATGTGGGTGGGCCGGTGGTCCCGTACCGCGGCGAGCGCGGCCTCGGGAGTGAAGTGGTCGAGCAGGACGAGGGTGCCGCCGTGGCGGGCGAGGGCGACGGCCGTGCCGTTGGAGCCGAAGGCCGAGGCCAGGGGAACCAGGAAGAGGCACCGGGGCGGGGTGTCGTCGGGCATGAGGGAGGCGAGGAAGTTGCCGCGTCCTCCGGCCAGGGCGTTGTGGGAGTACGCCACCATCTTCGGCTCGGCCTCGGAACCGGACGAGACGAGGATGCGGGCGGCGCTGTCGGGGTCGGGGTGGGCCGGGACGAAACGGGCCGGGTCGGTGCGCAGCAGCTGGGACAGCGGAATCGTTCCGTCGGGTGCGGGGCCGCGGCCGGCGGCGATGACGTGCCGCAGGGCCGGCAGGGCCGGGGCGAGGCTCTGGAGGTCGGCGGCGTGGGTCTGTCCGCGGTGTTCCACGGCGGCGATGACCGCGACGGCCTCCGCGCGGCGCAGCAGGCATTCGGCCTCCACCGCGCCGCGCCCGACCGGGAAGGGGAGGGCGATCGCGCCCAGGGCGGCGAGTGCCAGGTCGGCGATGACGGCGTTGCGGTGGTTGGGCAGTTGGACGCCCACAACGTCCCCGGTGCCGACGCCGAGGCCTCGGAGGCCCTCGGCGAGGGATCGGACCTTGCGGTCGAGGGCCGTGTAACAGAGGGTGCCCTTGGCGTCGATCACGGCGGTGCGGTGCAGGTCGGCGATCTGTCTGGCCCGGTAGAGGCTGTAGACGTCGAGGTCGGGGCAGATGCCGTCCACCGCCCAGGAACGGCGGAGGTCGGCGGGGAGCAGGTCGGTCAGGGTGACGGTCACGCGAGGCTCCAGGGGTCGGGAACGGCGGGGGCTCCGTGCGCGTCCCGGCCGATCGGGCCGGACAGGCGCGGGTCGTGGTGAAGGGCGGACAGGTCGGTGGTGACGGCCGTGGCGGTCAGGCCGTGGCCGCGCAGCTGGTCGAGCGCGTCCTCGGTGCAGATCCCCGTGACGTCGTACGCCGCGGCGGCGGCCGCGCTGCCGTCGCTCGGCGCGATCCAGCCGTCGGAGGTCCTGAGCGGGTGCCGGAACCCGGCGGGGCGACGGGGGTCGGCCCCGGTGGCGGCCCGTCGCAGGGCCGGGGCGAGGAGGCTGTCGGCCGCGCCGAGCAGGGAGGACTCGACCCGTACGCCGTGGCCCGTGCGCCACCGCAGGAGCAGGCCCGCGAGGACGGCCTCGGTGCCGTGCAGGCCGCCGAGGACGTCGAGGAGCGTCATGAGGGAGGGCACGGGCGGTTCGCCGGTCGGGTGGGCGGCCTCCCCCACGCCGGTGCGGGCCTGCACCATGAAGTCGGTGCCCATGGGGGCGTCGTCGATCCGGTCGGCCCAGCCGCCGGTGTACGCGTACACGAGGGACGGGTTCACGGCGGCGAGGTGGGCGGCGTCGAGCTGGAGCTCCGCCGCCTTGCCCGGAGCCCAGTTGTGCAGGAACACGTCGGCGTCGGCGACGAGTTCACGCAGTCGCGTCCGGTCGCCGGGCGCCTTGATGTCGATCTCGACGGCCTCCTTGCCCCGGTTGAGCGCGAGCCAGCGGGCGGAGATCCCGTCGCAGGCCGGCGGCATGCCCCGGAGCGGGTCACCGCCCGGGGGTTCGATCCGGATCACGCGGGCCCCGAGCAGGCCGAGGAGGTGGGCGGCGAGCGGTGCCTGGATGCGGCGGCCCGCCTCCAGGACGGTCAGTCCGGCCAGCGGCAGGTCCGCCGTGGGGGCCGGGGCGGAGGTGCCGGCCGCGGTCGCCCGGGGAGCCGTGGCCGTGCTTCCGGCCCGGGTCGCCGCCCGGGCCGGGCCGAGTGCGCGCAGGGACCAGGGGTCGGCGCCGTCGTCCTCGGCGGCGCGCTCGGCGAGCGTCCGCAGTCGGCACACCTCGGCCCCGGACCGCGCGGCGGCCTGCCGGATCCCTGCCCACGGGTGGCGGCGGGTCACCTCGTGCAGGTCGACGGGGAAGGGCGCGCAGGCGGTGGCGTACCGGAACTGGAACGGGCGCCAGCCTGCCCGTATCGCGTCGGCGGGGGCCTCCAGGGTGCGCCAGAACGCCGCCCAGGCTCCCGGGTCGAGCGCCTCCAGTTCGAACAGGACGCCGTCGGAGGAGGTGAACGGGGGTCCTCCCGGCGCGGGTTCGACGGCTTCCGGTTCGTCGGCACCGGCTGCCGCGAGGTACTGGGAGACGGTGAGCAGTCCGGTCCGGTCGGCCGTGGTCGTCCGCGCGGGGGCCGCCGGGCCGCCCCGGGCCTGCCCGACGAGCCCCGCGAGCAGGCCCTGGACGGTGAGCACCCCGGTGGCGGTGGCCAGGTAGTCGACGGCGAGGCCGCGCGGGGTGCCGTGGCGGCGGCCGTGGACGGCCATGACCCCGGTGACGGCCTGGGCGGTGGCCTCGTCCTCGATCCCGGAGCCCTCGGTCCCCCAGGAGGTACGGGCCGCGACGGGCGCGAACTCCGCTCCGTCCAGGGTGATGTGACCCGAGTCGGCGTCCTTCACCGTCGCCCCGAGTCGTCGCAGGTGGTCGGAGACGACCCGGGTCAGGGGCTCGGGGCCGCCGATGTCGCACCGCAGTGCGTCGAGCGGGCGGGCGGTGTCGAGCGGGCGGCGGACCGCGGTGTGCGCGGTCGGCGATGACGCCATGCCTCTCCTCTCCTGGCGCGGCGGTGATGGCCGTCGCGCGGGGACTGTCACGGTCTCGGGAACTCGGGGGGCGGTGGGCCCGACCTCTTCCACGGGCAGGCAGTCGGACGCGTGTTCTGCCGAGTTCCCGAGACGGAGGAAACAGTGACGGATCATGACGTACCGGATGTCGATCTGCTGCGGAAGCGGGTCGCCGCGTTCGTCCGTGACCGCGTGTTCCCCGTGGAGCAGGTGCTCGACGCCGGCGGGCCGACCGCCGGGGACCTGCGCGAGCGGTTGCGCGAGGAGGCCCGGAGGGCCGGCCTGTGGGCGCTTCCCCTGCCGGCCGAACTCGGCGGCGGCGGCCTGTCCTTGGAGGCGTACGCGTCGATCGCCGAGGCGGAGGGCGCGAGCGACCACGGCCCGGTGGCGCTCGGGTCGGCCTCGCTCCTGGACGTGACGATGCTGGCCCGGCACGGCTCGACCCGGGTGCGCGCGTCGTACCTCCCGGGTCTGGTCTCCGGCGGGCTCCGCACCTGTTACGCGATGACCGAGCCGGACACGCCCGGGACGGAGCCGGCGCTGACGGCGACCCGGGCGGAGCGGCTGCCGGGCGGCGGCTGGCGCGTGACCGGCCGGAAGTGGTTCGTGTCGAACGCGGGGCACGCGGACCTGGTGACCGTGCTCGCCCGCACGAGCGGATCGACGGGGGACCGCGGCGGGCTCTCCCTCCTCCTCGTGCCGACCGGCTCGCCCGGCTTCCGGGTCGTGCGCGAGCTGCCGATCCTGGGCGCGACCGGGCAGTACGAGATCGACTTCGACGGTGTCGAGGTCGCCGAGGACCACCTCGTCGGCGAGCTCGGGCAGGGCCTGGCGGTCGCGGGTGAGCGTCTCCAACTGGGGCGCACCCTGCGGGCGTTGCGCTGGCTGGGCCAGGCCCAGCGGGCCTTCGACCTGCTCTGCGACCGCGCCACCGAACGCCGGGGCGGCCGGAGTCCGCTCGCGGACCGGCAGCTCGTCCAACAGCACGTCTTCGAGGCCCTGTTGGCGCTACGGACCGCCCGCCCGCTCGTGCACGAGGCGATGGCGCTGGTCGCGGACGGCCGCGACGCCCAGGTGGAGGTGGGGCTCGCGAAGACGGCGGCGGCCCGAGCCCTCCAGGACGTCGCCGACCGGGCCGTCCAGGTGTTCGGCGCTGCCGGGCTCGGCCCGGACACGCCGCTGCCCGCGCTGTTCCGTACGGGGCGGACGGCCCGGATCCTCGACGGGCCGGACGAGCAGCACGTCTCCTCCGTCGCCCGGCGCGTCCTGCGGAGCCGTCGGGGCTCCGCCGTCACACCCGCCTGAGGTCGGCCCGCCCGAGGAGCGCCGCGAGGCCGAGGGCCAGGAAGAAGTCGCCCCAGACGAGTTCGTGGCGGACGGCCGTGCCGCCGGGCGCGTCGTAGCAGCCGTCGAGGAGCATCCCGGCCGGCCGGGTCCCGCCCGGCCGGGTGAGGTGGTCGTGCGCGAGCCGGTGCAGGACGGCCCGCGCCCGGGCCGCGCACGCCGTCGGCCGTACGGCTCCGGGGGCGAGCGCCAGCTTCAGGAGGGCGACCGCGGTGATGGCGGCGGCCGAGGTGTCGACCGGGCCGTCCGGATGGCGGGCGTCCGTCGGCGGAACCAGGGGTCCGCCGAGCGTCGCGCAGTCGCCGAGGAGGAGTTCGGCCGCCGCGGTCAGCCGGTCCGCGCGCCAGGTGGGGGTGTCCGCGCGCAGCAGGGCGTCCGCGACGGCCAGGAGGAGCCACGCCTCGCCCCGGCTCCAGCCGGGTGCGGGATCGTCCTCGGCCAGCCAGCCGCGCGTCCGGTCCAGGCGCCAGGCCGGAGCGGGGCGCCCGGTGCCGCCGCGGGGCAGGCACAGGTCCAGATGGCGGTGCAGGTGCCTGGCGGCCGCCTCCCGCCCCTCGGGTCCGGCCGAGGCCAGCAGGGGTACGAGACCGGGGACGCCGTCCGTACGGGCCCGGAGCCGTTCGCCGCCGAGGGCCGAGCCCCAGGGGACGAGGCCGAGTTCCGGGTCAAAGGCGCCGACGGCGGCCTTCGCCGCCCGCTCCCGAAGGGCTCGCGTCGTCGCGTCCCGGGTGGCCAGGGCCGTGCCGTACCAGAGGATGAGGCCGCGGGTCGCGGTGTCCGCCCCGGCCCAGGGGGCGAGCCGGCCGGTGACGGCGGCGGCCGCCGCACGGTCGTCGGCGCTCCCGGTGCGGGCGGCCCGGAGCCACAGAAGACCCGCCCAGAAGCCTCCCGTCCATGATCCGCGCCCTGTGGTCGTCCAGCGGCCGTCGACCGGATCGGCGTACAGGGGGAAGCGGTCACCGACCTGCTCAGCGGTCTCCCCCACGCGCTCCAGGACGAGTCCGAGGGCTTCGTGGGCCCAGTCCGTGGCCGTCAGCGTGGGGCGGTCACGCGCGGTCGGCGATCCGGTGACGGTCGCAGCCGGGCTCGCACCGGGGACTGTTGACCCCGTGACGGTCACCGCGGACCGGTCGCCCGCCTCTGGCGACCCCGTGGCCATCGCCGGGGGCCGGTCACGCGCGTCCCGCGACCCGGTGACAGTCACCGCCGACCTCCCGCCGGGGTCCGGCGACGTCGTCGCCGTCACCGCGAACTCCCCGCCCGGCAGCGGCGACCCCGTGGCCGTCACCGCGAACTCCCCGCCCGGCAGCGGCGACCCGTGGCCGTCACCGCGAACCTCCCGCGCGTGTCCGGCGGTCCCGGACCGCCCAGGCCAGCGCGACCGCCCCCGCGACGGCGAACTCCGCCGCTACCAGCGTCCAGCCCTCCCCGTACCGCCCGCGCTCCGCGAGGAGTCCGAACAGGGGCGGGCCCACCGCGAACCCCGCGAAGAAGCCGGCGGCGACCAGGGCGGAGTCCTGCCCGGCCCGGCCGGGCGCGGAGCGCTGCATGACGAGGACCATCGACACCGCGTTGCCGGACACGGCGAACACGCCGACGGCCACGGCAGCCGCCCACACCAGCGGCTCGACGTGGACGGCGGCGGTCAGGAGCACGGCCGCTCCCACCGCCCCGGCCGCGAGCAGGGCCGGCAGCCACGGAGCCCGGTCGGGCGTGGCGGCACGGGACCAGCCGACCCGGCCGCCGATGCCGGCGAGGCCGAGGACGGCGACCAGCGCGCCCGCCACCGTCGGCCCCATGCCGAGGCGTTGCGCCCCGAAGAGGGCCAGGTAGGTGTTGACGGAGGCGATCCCCGCGCCGAGGAAGAGCGAGAAGGCGGCCAGCCAGGGCACGGGACCACCGCGGCGGGACGGTGCCGGGCCACCGGCGGCTCGCACGGCCGGCGGTGACACGTCGACCGGCAGGGCCCGCCAGGCCCACAGGGCCGCGCCGAGCGCTGCCGCGGCGGCCACCCAGACGGCACCCCGCCAGCCGATCACGCCGGCGGCCACGGCGAGCGGCAACCCGGCGACGAAGGCGCCGAGTTGGACACCGGACTGCTTGGTGCCGGTGACCGCGCCCCGCCTCGGCGCCGGTACGGACGCCAGGATCGCCTTGTTCGTCGCCGGGTTGGCGAGCGCCTGGGGCAGCCCGCCGAGCGCGACGGCCACCAGCAGCAGACCGGGGCCGGGCGCGGAGCCGATCAGGCCCAAGGCCACCGCCGAGAGGGCGAGCAGGGCCACCAGCGCCCTGCGCGGGCCGACCCGGTCGACCAGACGGCCGCCGACGGGCGAGAGGACGGCCGCCGCGCCGAAGCCGACCGTGGTGGTCAGCCCCAACACGGTCTCCGTGACACCGAGTCGGTCGACGAGGCGCGGACCCAGCGCACCGAGCAGGAAGAGCTGCATCATCGAGAACGCCATGGCCGTCGTGAGGAGCGCGGTCAGCCCGCGGACCGGTCCCGCTCCGGTGTCGGCGGGTGCCTCCGCCGACGTACCCGCGCTCGTCACCGCGTCCCCTCCCCCGTTCGGCGCTCGGGCCGAACGCCGTCGCCTTCGAGGAGTCGTGGCGGGGGCGCCGGAAGTTCCCGCGGCGCTCTTGTGGGACCCGTCACAGTCGCGTACTCATGTCCCGACAGGTCGTGGGGGCGGCCGAGGGACGGCCGTTCCCGCTCTCGTTCCCCCGGGAGGGTGCAAGGATGGGCGCGCCATGACACCAGGCCGATGTTCGCGAGGGGTCCGGGCCGCGATGTTCGCGGCCGTCTGCGTGCTGCTCGCTGCCACCGGCCACATCCTCATGTCGGGCCAGGGCGTGCCCGCTTGGACTCTCGCCGTCGCCTTCGCCGCCACCGTGTCCGCCACTTGGTTCCTCGCGGGCCGCGAGCGCGGTCTCCTGGCCGTCACCACGGCGAGCGTGGTCGTGCAGAGCGCGCTCCACACGGCCTTCTCGTGGTCCCAGACGCCGGCCGTGCCGGCGGCGACCCGGTCCATGAACGACGTCCACGCGGCGCACGGGCACATGGCGAACGCCGCCATGGGTCACGGGGACATGGGTCACGGGGACATGACCGCGTCCGCCGGCATGCTGTCCCAGGCTCCGGCCGGGCACGACATGACGGATGTGTCCTCGTCCTTAGGAATGCTGTCGGCCCACCTCCTGGCCGCGCTCCTGAGCGGCCTGTGGATGGCGTTCGGCGAGCAGGCCGCGTTCCGCCTGCTGCTCGCCACGTCGCTCCGGCTCTTCCGCCCGCTGCGTCCGCTGCTCGCGTCCTTCGCCCCCGTCGTACGGAACCGTCCCCGGTTCCGGCCGGTGCGAGCCGGTGACGAGCGGACTCCGCGCCGGCTCCTCCTCGCCCATTCGCTCATCTCCCGAGGTCCACCCCAGGCACTCGCTGTCCTCTGACAGCCGGCTCCCCGAGCTCGACGGCTCCGTTCCGTCGCTCGGGCATCGGTCATGCCGCGCCCACCCGGTCGCGGCCGGCCGTACCCGTCACCGGCCACGGCGCGGACCTCATCCACGCGCCGGCCGGATTCCCTTTGCCTTGTAAGGACTTGTGGCGATGACTCCTGCCCACGACACCCTCATGCAGCGCCCGACGAGCACCTACCGCTCGGCGTACGCACCGAACGCCGAGACGGACGCGGCGACGACCCGGCTCGCGCTGGCCGCCCGGGACGGCGACCCGGCCAAGGCCGACCTCTTCGTACGCGCCCTGCACCGCGACGTCCGGCGCTACGTGACGTATCTCAGTGCCGACCGCCAGGCCGCCGACGACCTCACCCAGGAGGTGTTCCTCCGCGCGCTCGCCGCGCTGCCCCGCTTCCAGGGGCGTTCCTCGGCCCGCACGTGGCTGCTGTCGATCGCCCGTCGGACCGTGGTCGACAGCCTGCGGCACGCGGCCGCCCGCCCCCGCCTGTCCGACCGCGACGACTGGCAGGCGGAGGCCGAGCACACCCAGCCCCGGGGGCTTCCCGGCTTCGAGGACGGCGTCGCGCTCGCCGAGCTCCTGGCCGCCATCCCGACGGAACGGAGGGACGCCTTCGTCCTCACCCAACTCCTCGGCCTGCCTTACGCGGAGGCCGCCGAGGCCATCGGCTGTCCCGTCGGCACGGTTCGCTCGCGGGTCGCCCGCGCCCGGACCTCCCTGGTCGCCCTGATACGCGGCGCCGAGGAACCGGTGCCGTCACCGGTACTCGCCCCGGGCGGCGACGTTCCGGCATCCAGGCGGTTCACACGGGCGCCCGCGCTCGCCTGACCGTTCTCCTGCCCGTTCTCCTGCCCGCTCGCGGGAACCGGACCGTCCGGCCGTCCGACTCCTCCGGAAACACGGCCCGATCCCTCCGGTGCCGTACAACGCACTCAGGAGAGACGACCGATGGAAAAGCCAGGCCCTGCCTCGTCCCCCGCGGGGGGCACGGGGCGGTGGGGTTCCCCGCCCGTCGTCCTGGGGGGCTTCCTCCTGCTGCTCGCCCTGGTGTTCACGGGGTCGTACGCGCTGGGTTCGGCGGTGGGGCCGATCGGCCCCGCCCCGGACCCGCCGGCGACGACGGGCCCGCCGGCCACCACGGAGCACCCGCACCACGGGGGTCACTCGTGACGCGCGGACCGGCCGCCGTCCAGGCGGAGACGGGGACGGCCGCCCCAGGGACGGCCGACTCGGGAACCTCGGACCCGGGGACGGCCACCCCGGTCACGACAGACCTCGTGGTCGGCGGCATGACGTGCGCCGCGTGCGTCAACCGGGTCGAGAAGAAGCTCTCGCGCCTGGAGGGAGTCACCGCCTCGGTCAATCTGGCGACCGGACGGGCGCGAGTGCGTCATCCCGCCGCACTGCCCGTCGAGGAGCTGGTCTCCACGGTCGAGAAGGCCGGCTACACGGCGGCGCTTCCGGTGCCTCCCGCCGGCCCCGGGCACGGCGACCGCACACCCGGCGACCCCACACCCGGCGAGCGCACGCCAGGCGATCGGTGGCCCGCCGACCGAGGACCCGGCGACCGCGGTCCCGGTGCGCCCGCCGCCGGCCGCGGCGGGGAGGAGGCGGAGCGCCGACGGCTCGTGATCACGGCGGTCCTCGCCCTGCCGGTGCTCGTCCTGTCCATGGTGCCCGACCTGCAGTTCCGCAACTGGCAGTGGCTGTGCTTCGCGCTGGCCGCGCCGGTGGCCGCGTGGGGAGCGTGGCCCTTTCACGTACGGGCGTGGCGCGGGCTGCGCCACTCCGCCTCGACCATGGACACGCTGGTGTCGCTGGGCGTGGTGGCCTCGTTCGGCTGGTCGGCGTACGCGCTGTTCCTCGGCGGGGCGGGAGAGCCCGGCATGCGGATGCCGTTCACCCTGGCCCCCGGGGCGGCCCCGGACGGCATGGCGCACGTCTATCTCGAAGCGACCGTCGGCGTACCGCTGTTCGTGTGGGCGGGCCGCTTCCTCGAAGCACGGGCCCGTCGGGGTACGGGGGCGGCACTTCACGCGCTGGCCGGACTGAGCGTCAAGGACGTGGCGGTACGGGGGAAGGACGGTGGCGAACGCCTCGTACCCCTGGAGCGGTTGCGTGCAGGGCAGACGTTCCTCGTGCGGCCGGGCGAGCGCGTCGCCACCGACGGTGTGGTGGTCGAGGGCGGTTCGGCGGTGGATCTGTCCCTGGTGACCGGGGAGAGCGAGCCCGTCGAGGTCGCACCCGGCTCCGAGGTGGTCGGCGGCTCGGTCAACGTCGCCGGGCTGCTGCTGGTACGCGCCACGGCGGTCGGCGCGGACACCCGGCTCGCCCGCATCACCCGTCTGGTGGAGGAGGCGCAGGCCGGGAAGGCCCGCGCGCAGCGGCTCGCCGACCGGGTGGCGGGCGTCTTCGTCCCCGTCGTCCTGGCCCTGGCCGCGGGCACCCTCGGCTTCTGGCTCGGGACCGGCCGGGACGCCGAGTCGGCGGTCACGGCCTGCGTGGCCGTCCTGGTCGTGGCGTGTCCGTGCGCGCTGGGGCTGGCCACGCCGACGGCTCTCCTGGCCGCGACGGGGCGGGGAGCCCAGCTCGGCATCCTGGTCGGCGGCCCCGAGGCGCTGGAAGGGCTCCGGCACGTCGACACCGTGGTGCTCGACAAGACCGGCACTCTGACCTCAGGCCGGACGACCGTCGCCCGCTTCACCGTCGCCCCTGGCGTCGGCGGTCTCGCGGAGAGCGCCGTCGTGCGGTACGCCGGGGCCGTGGAGCGGGGTTCGGAGCATCCGCTGGGCCGGGCGGTCGTCGACCACGCGCGCGCGTACGCCGATGCCGATGCGGATGCCGATGCCGAACTCCCCGACGTCGTCGACTTCCGCGCCCTGCCGGGCAGGGGGGCCCGCGGCGTCGTCGACGGGAGGCTGGTCGAAGTCGGCGCGCCGACGGGCGACCTGCCGGCCGTCCTCGCCGACGCCCTGAAGGCGGCGGAGGCCGCCGCCCGCACGCCGGTCCTCGTGCGTGTCGACGGCGAGGCGGCGGCCCTCGTCGAGATCGGGGACGTGGTGCGTCCCGGGACCTACCGGGCCGTGGACTCCCTCCGCCGCCTCGGCGTACGTCCCGTCCTGGCGACCGGGGACGCGAAGGGTCCCGCCCTGGCCGTGGCCGCCGACCTGGGCATCCAGGAGGTCCACGCCCGCTGCGCCCCCGAGGAGAAGGCCGCTCTGGTCCGCGCGCTACGGGACCGGGGGCATCGGGTCGCGGTCGTGGGCGACGGCGTGAACGACGCCGCCGCGCTCGCCGGCGCGGATCTGGGCATCGGCCTCGCCAGCGGCACCGACGCCGCCATCGGCGCCGCGGACGTCACCGTCGTCCGTACGGGGATCGAGGCCCTGCCCGATGCCGTACGGCTCGCCCGGCGCACCCTGGCCACGATCCGCGTCAACCTCGTCTGGGCCTTCGGCTACAACGTGGTGACCGTGCCCCTCGCGATGCTCGGCCTGCTCAACCCGATGGTGGCGGCGGCCGCGATGTCGGCGAGCTCGGTCCTGGTGGTGGCCAACAGCCTGCGGCTGCGCGCCTGGCGCCCGCCGTCGGCACCCCGGCGGCGACGGCTCCGGCACGGGTGACGCGGCTGACGCGGTTGGCTCGGCTGGTCCGGCTGACGCGGTTGGCTCGGCTGGCGCGGTCGGCGCGGATGGTGCGGATGGTGCGGTCGGCGCGGATGGGCGGCTGACTCGGTCGGCGCAGGTCACGGGTCGGGGCGGCTCCGGGCCGCGCGGTCGGCTATTCGGCCGTGACGTCCAGGAGTCTGCGGGTGCGGGCGCTCGCGCCGCTGACGGTCAGCGGGATGTCCAGGCTGGCGCACATGCGGTGGGCGCGGGCCAGGGCGCTGAGGGTGGCCGGGGTGGGGTCGGCGGTCGGGACGGCGACGGCCACCCGGGCCGGGCGGAGCGTCTGGACCAGGGCCTGCACCTGGAGCGCGACGGCGGCCCGGTTGGTGACGTCCAGGTCGCGGTGGAGCGTCACGTGCAGCACATGGTGACGTACGACGTGGCTGATGAGCATGGTCCCTCCGCGCAGGACGACGAAGGCCCACAACTGGACACGCTGTGGGCGGTTCGTCCGAGGATGTCACGGCGACCGGCCCGGAGCCCTTCTGGTGCCGCCGATGGCGTGGGGTGTCCGCCCGGACCCCGCGGGATCCGGTTCTCGGACCTCTTCACGGCAGTGAAAGGATCACTGCCGTGAAGAGCCGTGTATGGAGTGACGGGCCGGTCGGCGACGAGCCGGCCGCGAGCGGCGGCCTGCTGCGGCTGCTCGGCGGCGCCGGGTCCGGGACAGACGCAGGCGGGGCCGACGGGGCGGGGACCGGTTCCGACGGGACCGGGCGGCGGATCGTGACCGGGCCGCTGGTCTGCCGGTACTGCGACGGGGACCGGTTCGAGGTGACGTCGTACGAGTGCTTCTGCGAGGGCTGCTGCCTGCCGCTCGACGTACAGGACGAGGACGAGGACGACGAGAAGGACAAGGACGGGTGCGGCGGTGCGGGCCCGGTGGTCCGGGAGCTCCGGCCGCCCACGGCCGCGTCCCCCGGCGCGGACACGGGCATGGTCAGGTGTCCCGCCGGACACGACCTGTTCCAGGTGGCCGCCGCGTACACGCTCGACCCGGACGGCCGGATGCGCCGCCTGTCGGTCGGCCTGCGGTGTCCCGTCGACGGGGCGCTGGGCCTGCTCGTCGACGACGTGCTTATGACGCCGGCGCCTGTCCGGTGACCCACCGGGCGGGCTGATTCCTCGACGTCCCGGGTCCTCGGCCGTCGGGCAGACGGGCAGACGGGTCTCGCCTGGGCCGCCGGGCCCGTCGGGCGCGCGTCGCGCGTAAGGGCCGGAGCCCGAGCCGTGCAGCGGACTCGGGCTCCGGCGAGGTGCACGGATGCCGTGCACGGGCGTGGCGCCCGCCTCATGGACGGGCCGCACGCCTACGGGTTTCAGTGCCAGTACTTCATGGTCGTACCTCCTCCCCCGTGTCTGGACGCAGGGTGACCTCGAAGCGGTCGAGACCGCGGAGGGTCAGGTTGCGCCGGTGTTCCGGTTCCGCGACTGCCCGTGCCTGCGGATAGTCCCTGGCCAGGGCGCCGAGGACCGATCCGGTGAGACGGATCGCCATGGACGCGCCCAGACAGGCGTGGGCCCCGCGTCCGAACCCGAGGTGAGGGTTCGGGGCGCGGTCGAGTCGCAGCTCTGCGGGTTGGGCGAAACGGAGCGGGTCGTGGTTGGCCGCGCCCAGGAAGAGCGTGACCGGATCACCCGCCTTCATCGTGACGCCACCCAGTTCGGTGTCGGTGACGCAGACCCGGGCGTCCGCCTGGACCGGTGCGTCGTACCGGATGAGTTCGTCCACGGCCGTGGACGGGGTCGCCGGGAACGCTTCGAGCGCGCCCGGGGTGGTGAGGAGTGCGGCCGCCGCGTTGCCGAGGAGGCGGGAGGCGGATTCGTAGCCGGCGTGGAGGACGGCGCGCAGACTGTTGCGCAGAACCGTTTCTGCCACGCCGCTGTCCGCCGCGTGCTCGGCGACGTACGCGATGAGGCCTGTCTTGGGCGGGTCCGCGAGCCACCCGCCCGCGTACTCGGCGAGCCGGGCGCGGGCCGCGACGGCCGGCTCGTGCTTCTCCGGCCAGAGACCGGCGTCCATGCCGTCGACGACGGTACGGGACATGGGCACGAACCAGTCGAGCCCGGGCGCCTCGACGCCGAGGAAGGCGGTCACGAAGCGGAGCGCCACCGGCTCGGCGAGCTCCCCGACGAGATCGAAGGAGGGACGGCGGGCCGACTCCGCGAGCAGATCGGCGATCTGCCCCTCCAGGTCGTCGTGGAGCGCCTGCCGGTCCTGTGCCCGGAATCCGTCGAGCAGCAGGTGCCTGATGGCCGTGTGCTCCGGCGGGTCGAGGGTCTGCACGCTGAGCAGCGGGGCGGGGATCTCCTCCCCTGCGCGCCGCCAGTCGGAGGCGAAGCGGTTGCTGTCGGTGAGCACGGCAAGGCAGTCGGCGTGCCGGGTCAGGACCCAGGAGCCGAGCAGTTCGTGCCACAGGACGGGAGAGGCCTCACGCATCCGGGCGTACGAGGGGTAGGGGTTCCGCAGGACCGACGGGCGGGCGAGATCCAGGATCGGGTCCACGGCTGCCGCTTGCTCCACGAAACGTCTCCCCTGCGCATAGGGCCTGGTTGAGGCCTTGGCTGCTACCGAGTCGAGCGGTACGAGGCGCCGGCCACCGGTGGGTGGAGCACCTCGCGGATCCTGCCACCGGCTGTTCGCCGGTCGTTCTCCGAACATCAATGCGAGCCGAGCGCCGGTGACGCTACCACGCAACTGGGGTGGCTGGTATGACTACCTGCCAGAGATCTTTCACAAAGCTGCGGGGAGTTACGGAAGATGACCGGTCAAGAGCAGGCAATCGTTCACGATGTCCCGGTGAACGTCGCCCAACAGCCCAACCCCTACCCGCTCTTCGAGCGCATCCGCGAGCACGGCGTCGTCCAGCGCGTGCGGCTGAATCCCACTCTTGAAGTCTGGATGGTCACCGGTTACGACGAGGCCGTCGCCGCGCTCACCGACCCGCGGCTCAGCAGCAGTCCCGTCGGCGTGAACGGACTCGAGGAGGAGATGGCCCACCAGGAGCGCACCAACGTCCTGATGGCCAGCATGCTCGTCGCCGACGGCGAGGACCACACCCGGCTGCGCAACCTCGTCTCGAAGGCCTTCACGGCCCGCCGCGTGGAGCAGCTCGCCCCTCGCGTCCAGGCGCACACCGACGCCTTCCTCGACGCCTTCGCGGCACGCGGAACCGCCGACCTGGTCTCCGAGTTCGCACTGCCGCTGCCCATGGCCGTACTCAGCGAACTCATCGGCATCCCGGCCGAGGGACAGCCCGACTTCGCCCGGCTCGCGGTCGGCCTGATCATGCCGCCGAACACCCCTGAGCGACTGGCCAAGGGCGCTCGCGCCCGGGCCGAACTCACGGAGTTCTTCGAGCCGTTGATCGCCCAGCGGAAGGCCGACCCGAAGGACGACCTGCTGAGCGCGCTGTGCGCCGCGCAGGCGGAGGAGCGGATCAGCGACCGCGAGCTGACGGCCATGACGATCCTGCTCACGCTCGCCGGACACGAGACGACGGCGAGCCTCATCGCCAACGGCGTCCACGCCCTGCTGCGCCACCCGGACCAGTTCGCCGCGCTCCGCGACGACCCCTCGCTGCTGCCGGGTGCGATCGAGGAACTCCTGCGCTACGAGGGCCCGGTGAGCCGTGGCGTCGCACGCTTCACCACCGACGCCTACGAGATCGGCGGGGTCACCGTCTCGCCGGGCGAGATGATCATCATCGGGCTGGCCGCCGCCAACCGCGACCCGGGCCGTTACGACCGTCCGGACATCCTCGACGTCGCACGCCGCGAGGTTCCGCAACAGCTCGCTTTCGGCCATGGTGTGCACTTCTGCCTGGGCGCGCCGCTGGCCCGCGCGGAGGCCCGGATCGCCATCGGCACGCTGCTGCGCCGCTTCCCCGACCTGCGGCTCGCCGACCCGGACGCGGATCTGAGCCGGCGCGAGGGCATCCTGCGCGGCATGGCGACCCTGCCCGTGGCCTTCACACCCGAGGCCTGAACCGTCGTCCCGACGACACAGAGACGAACGGAGACAGACGGATGACTTCGGCCTCCGGCACGGCGGCGTTCGACGCGATCGCCCCCGGCTACGACGCCTCGCGCGGCGGGACGGCCCGGGCCGCCGGATTCGCCGAGCAGCTCGCTCCGCTGCTCGACCCCGGCCTCCCGGTACTCGACATCGGTGTGGGCACGGGCATCGTGGCGGCCGAACTGACCGCGCGCGGCCACGTGGTGTACGGGCTCGACCTGTCGACCGGGATGCTCGCGCGGGCCGTGGAGCGGCTCGGCCCGCGGGTGGCGGCGGCGGACGCCTGCCGGCTTCCGGTCCGTACCGCCTCGGTGGACCAGGCGGTCTCCACCTGGCTGCTGCACACCGGGCCCGACCACGGCACGGTCTTCGACGAGGTCGCCCGGGTCCTGCGCCCGGGCGGCCGCTATCTGGTGATCCCGGCCGGGGGCACCCGTCCCACGGACGACATCGGACGCGTGGTGGGCGAGTTGGAGGACCGGCTCGATCCGCTCAGGACCCGTCAGGACGGGCCGTGGACCCTCGGGCCTATCGCCGAGGCACGGGGGCTCGTCTACCGGGGCCCGGCCTCCGAACGCCCCACGACCTTTTGGGTGTCGCCCCGCGCGATGGCCCGCTCCCTGTCCGGCGGGCTCTTCACCGGAGCCTGGCCGGTCACGGGCGACGCCACCCGCCTGGTGGCGGAGACCCAGGAGAGGCTCCTCGCCCTCCCGGACCCGGACGTTCCCCGCGTGCGGGAGATGGCCGACTTCGTGATGGTGTTCGAGAAGCCCTGAGGCCTCGTGGGCGAGCGGCTCAGGCGCGGGAGCGCTGGTCGGCCGGCGGCCTGGCCGCCGCGCCGGGGCCGCGCAGGGACGCCGCGTACGCGTCGTCCGGGTCGAGGCGGCGCAGTTCCTCGGCGATCAGCTCGGCCGTCGTCCGGACCTTGAGGGCGAGGACCCGGCCGGGCTGGCCGGGAATGGAGAGCCGCGCGACCGGCCCCTCGGGCCGGTCGATGCGGATCTCGCCGTCCGCGGTGCCCATGCGGACGGCCGTGACGACGGGCCCGTCGGTGACGACCCGGTCGACGGGTACGCCCAGCCGGACCTCGAACCAGCGGGCGAGGAGCTCGGCGCTCGGGTTCTCCGCCTCGCTCTCCACGGCGGCGGACGTCACGGTCAGCGGGGCCTGGTCGAGCGCGGCGGCCAGCATCGAGCGCCACGGGGTGAGCCGGGTCCAGGCGAGGTCGGTGTCGCCGGGGGCGTACGAGGCGGCCCGCTTCTCCAGGGCGGCGAGCGGATCCTCGACCGCGTACATGTCAGTGATGCGGCGCTGGGCGAGTGAGCCCAGCGGGTCGCGCGACGGCACCTCGGGGGCGTCGACGGGCCACCAGACGACGACGGGGGCGTCGGGCAGGAGCAGCGGCAGGACCACGGAGTCGGCGCGGTCGCCGAGTTCGCCGTGCAGCCGGAGCAGCACCGTCTCGCCCGAGCCGGCGTCGGTGCCGAGCCGGACCTCGGCGTCGAGGCGGGTCTCGTGGCGCCCGCGGGGCGAGCGGGCGTGGCGCTTGATGACCACCAGGATGCGGGAGGGGTGCTCCCGGGAGGCGTCGTTGGCGGCCTTGACCGCGTCGTAGGCGTTCTCCTCGTCGGTGACGACGACAAGGGTGAGCACGACACCGGCGGCGGGTGTGCCGACGGCCCGGCGGCCTTCCAGGATCGCCTTGTTGATCTTGCTGGAGTTGGTGTCCGTCAGATCGATCTTCATGCGCGGCGACCGTCCCTTCCTCTGCGGCGAGCCTAACCCTCCCGCGCGGCGGACGCGTGCGGGCCCCCGCTCTCGACCGGCTTCACACGGATTCCGGTCCCGCCTCCTCCGCGGCGGCCGCGGCGGCCGCCTGGTCCTCGGCCCGCCGGTTGACCACGGCCGCGGCGGCGAGCGCGGTGCCGAGGAACGCGGTGATCACCACCCAACGACGGTCGAGGACATGGCCCGTGGCGTGGTCGAGGGAGTACCGGCCGGCGCCGGTGACCCCGATCGCGGCGGCGACGAAGCCCAGGAACGCCGGGTACTCGTAGCCGCCGCTCTGGGCGAAGAATCCGGCCGGCGCGTGGACGGCGACGGCCCCGGTCATGGCTCCGGCGGCGGCGGCCCCCGCGGCCGGGGTGGCGAGGCCGAGGGCGAGCAGGGCACCGCCGCCCGCCTCGCCGAGACCGGCGGCGATGGCGCTCTCCCGGCCCGGGTGGAAGCCCATCGCCTCCATGGCCTTGGTGGTGCCGTCGATGCCGCCGCCGCCGAACCAGCCGAAGAGCTTCTGGGTGCCGTGCGCGGCGAGTACGGCTCCGGTGCCGACCCTCAGCACGAGGAGCCCGAGGTCGCGTCGGTTGGGGTGGCCCATGGAGTTCTCCAGGTGCGGGAGGAGGAAAGGGGCGGACTCGTACGCGGTCCACTGTGGTCGCCCTGCCCGGCCCCCGCCGCCCGGGAGCCCGGGCGAATACTCCGTAAGAGTCACCTTTTGCGGGGTTTGCCCACGGGTGCTTGGGTGGGAGGGCCGTCGCCGTCCCGGGCTCCGCGAGCCGCGGCCCGCCACGGCCCGAGGGAAGTGGGTACGCATGACCGCCGAGTCCACCGGGACCGCAGCCCTGCGGGAGAGGGTCCGGGCCCTGATGCCCCGGGCGAAGGAGGACCTGACCGAGCTCGTGGCGATGCGGTCGGTGGCCGACCCCCGCCAGTTCCCGCCGGAGGAGTGCGCGAAGACCGCCGACTTCCTCGTCCGGGCCTTCACGGAGGCGGGACTCCAGGACATGCGTCGGGTGACGACCCCCGACGGCTCGGACGCGGTCGTGGGGCACGCGCCGGGCCCCGAGGGGGCGCCCACCGTGCTCCTGTACTGCCACTACGACGTGCAGCCGCCGCTGGACGACGCGGCGTGGGAGACCCCGCCGTTCGAGCTCACCGAACGCGACGGGCGCTGGTACGGCCGCGGCTCGGCCGACTGCAAGGGCAACATCGCCATGCACCTCACGGCCCTCCGCGCGCTCGGCGGTCCGGACGGCCGGGGCTTCCCCGTGCACATCAAGTTCGTGGCGGAGGGTTCGGAGGAGCAGGGCACCGGCGGCCTGGAGCAGCTGGTCCCGCTGCAGCCCGAACTCTTCGCCGCCGACACCCTGCTGATCTGCGACACCGGGAACTTCGCGCGGGGCCTGCCCACCACGACCACCTCGCTGCGCGGGCTCGCCAATGTCGTCGTCACCGTCTCCACCCTCAAGGGGGCGATGCACTCCGGCATGTTCGGCGGGCCCGCGCCCGACGCCCTGGCCGCGCTGATCCGGATCCTCGACAGCCTCCGCGACGAACAGGGCAACACCGTGGTCAAGGGCCTGCCGGACGACGGCGTCTGGGACGGGGTCGACTACCCGGCCGACCAGTTCCGCGCCGATGTCGGCGTGCTCGACGGGGTGTCCCTCGTCGGTACGGGTTCGGTCGCCGACGAACTCTGGGCGCGGCCCGCGGTCACGGTGCTCGGCATCGACTGCCCTCCGGTGGTGGGCTCCTCGGCCGCCGTGCAGGCGAAGGTCAGCGCCCGGGTCAGCCTGCGGATCCCGCCGGGGGTCGACACCGACGACGCCCAGCGCGCCCTGGCCGCCCATCTGACCTCGGCCGCGCCGTGGGGCGCACGGGTGGAGGTCGAGCCGGAGAGCGGCGGCCAGCCGTTCCGGGCGAGGACCGACGGCCCCGCCTACCGGGCCCTGGCGACGGCGCTCCGCGAGGCGTACGGCAAGGACATGGTCCAGTCGGGGCAGGGCGGTTCGATCCCGCTCTGCAACGTGCTGGCCGCCCACTTCCCCGACGCCGAGATCGCCCTGATCGGCGTCGAGGAGCCCGGCTGCCTCATCCACGCGCCCAACGAGAGCGTGGACCCCTCGGAGATCGAGCACATGGCGCTGGCCGAGGCGCTCTTCCTCAGCGGCTACGCCGGCCCGCACTGACCCGCGCCGACCCGGCCCGCGGCCACACCTCCTCCACGGAAGGACGGGAACCGTCCATGACACAGACTCACGACGGTCCGAGGCACCAGGACATACCGCCGGGCCCGCTGGGCATGCTCGCGGGCGCCGCCTGGCAGGCGCTCCTCCTCGCCGGAACGGCGTCCCTGGTCCTCGGCATCCTCGTGCTGGCCTGGCCGGAGGCCTCGCTGTTCGTGGCCGGCCTGCTCTTCGGCCTCTTCCTGCTGTTCAGCGGCGTGATGCAGCTGGTCGCCGCCTTCGGCACGCACACCACGACCGCGCTGCGCGTCATGGCCTTCATCAGCGGCGCCCTCTCGATCCTGCTCGGCCTGCTCTGCTTCCGGGGCGCGACGCAGTCGACCCTGCTGCTCGCGCTCTGGATCGGGATCGGCTGGCTCTTCCGCGGCATCACCGAGACCCTCGCGGCGGCCTCCGACGCCGCGATGCCGGCGCGCGGCTGGCACGTCTTCCTCGGCATCGTGAACGCGCTCGCCGGTGTGGTGCTCATCGTCTCCCCGCTGGAGTCGGCCAGGGTGCTCATGATTCTGGGAGGCATCTGGCTGCTCGCCGTCGGCGCGGTCGAGATCGTCACGGCGTTCCAGGTGCGGGCCCGTGCCAGGCACCTGCCGCCGGGCGCCTGACGGCCTCCGCGACGCTCCCCACCGCTGCGCCCGAGCTCCGGCCCGAGCACGCGCCCGGCCGCCGTCCCGTCCCCTCGCCGTCCGCCCGATTCCCGGGCGGACGGCGAGCGCCGTTGACGCGTGCGCTACATTTTGCCGGTCCTTGACCACCGATCCCCCGTGATCGCGACCTCCCGGAGACCGGCACACCATGAGCGACATCGTCAACGGCCTCGGCCGGGCCGGGGCCTACGGCGCCCTCGGCGTGGTCCTGCTGATCCTCGGCATAGTCCTCGTGGATCTGCTGACCCCGGGCAAGCTCCGCCGGCAGATCTGGGAGGACCGCAACCGCAACGCCGCAATCCTGCTGAGCTCGGCGCTCCTGGGCATCGGCGGCATCGTCTTCACCTCGATCTGGACGACGTACGAGAACTTCGGCAAGGGCCTCGTGTCGACGGCCGCGTTCGGCCTGCTCGGCCTGGTGATGATGGCGGTGGCGTTCCTGGTGGTGGACCTGGTCACGCCGGGCAAGCTCGGCGCCACCCTGGTCGACCCCGAGCCGCACCCGGCGGTCTGGGTGACCGCCTCCTGCAACATCGCCGTCTCCGCGATCGTCTCCGCCTCGATCGCCTGAGCCCACCCGGCCGTCCGGGCCGACTCGGACCGTCCGGGCCATCGGCGCCGTCCGTGCCCGCCGGTGTCGTGTCCTTCGGTTCAGCCCGGCAACGGCTCCACCTCCAGGAAGCGGCGCCCGCGCGGTCCCTTGTAGAGCAGGGCCTCCCAGCCGAGTCGCGTCAGCGCGGGTACGCAGCCGCCGAGGGCCGTCGCCTCCTCCTGAGCGGCTCCCGAGCCCGCCGGGCCCAGCCACTCGACCACGGCCGTCCCCGGCCGGTCGCCCGGCCGGACGCGGTAGCCCGTGGCGATCCGCGCCCCGGAGGCGTCCACGGCCGAGGGATTGTGGCCGCCCGACTCCAGGGCCAGGGCCACCGCGCGGACAGGCTGGCGGCGCTCCCAGTCCGCGGGCACGGCCTTCGGGCCACCGCCGTCCCCGGGGTGTGTCAGCCGTCTGATCTGGAGCAGGCCGTCGAGGGCGGCCCTGACCTCCCTCGACCGCTGCTCGACGTCCGCCGGGGGCACCGGCGGACCGTCCCCCGTGGCCGCGTCGAACGTGCCGCCGCCCCCGTGGCCCGCCGTCACTGCAGCCGCCGGATGTCGCCGCGCACTCGGTAGAAGCCTCCTGCCGCCGCGTGCAGGGCGTCGACCACGTACCGCGCGCCGGGCTCCCGGATCGCGCGCGGGAACTGCACGTTCCACGCGGAGTCGTAGCCCTCGGTGAGGACTCGGACCCGTGTCCTGCCCGACTCGTTCACGCACTCCACGACCACCGATCCCGCCGGGGCGACGCTGACGGTGGTGACGGCGGTGACCGTCGTCGCCGGCTCGAAGACCGGCATGGCCGCGGCGAGCTTGATGTCCCGCGCGACCGGCACCGTTCCGCCCTGGGCGGCCTGGATCGCCGCCTCGCTCGCGTCCACGCACACCAGCGAACCGTCCGTGGTCACCAGGTAGAGGCGCTCGTCGCGGTACTGCATGGACAGCGCCGAGCCCCCTCCCGTCCCGAGCTTCCACAGCCGGGTGCCGTCCTCCGCGAAGCAGTAGACGGACGAGGCCGAGTCAGCCGCGAAGACGAACCGGCCGCCGGGCGAGGTGGCGCAGGAGTACACGGGGCTGTCGCAGCTGTAGACCGCCTCGACGCGCCCGTCCTTCTTCGCGAGCCGCTGGACCTTCTTGCGGGCCGTGCCCGCGTAGACCGCGGTGTCCTCCTGCCAGCCGAAGAGCACACCGCCCTCGGTGGCCGTGTGCCACAGCTCGCCGCCGCCGTCCGGCGCGTGGGCGGCGACGCCCCGCGTGTCCCCGTAGTAGACGGCGTCGCCGTCGGCGCGGACCATCCAGGCGTGCTCGCCCTGGCCGCCGCGCGCCCACTGGTGCTCGTCCTCGTGGTCGATGACGGTCAGCCGGCCCGAGCGGTCGGCGACGTGCAGCACGCCCTCGTGGATGTCGAGCCAGAAGATGTCGACGTCGGTGGCGATGTCGTACGCGGCGAAGGGCAGCTTGGACGACAGGTCGTACACCTTGCCGTCGTCGCAGCCGGCGTAGATCCAGAAGTCGTCGGCGACCAGGCACTTGACGCCGTCCGGCAGGCTGAACCGGGCCTGCACCTCGCCGGAGCGGTCGAGCGTGAAGACGTCGCCCGCCTGGTTGCCGACCCAGCAGCGCTCCTCGTCGACATGGATGCCGAAGGCGGCCGAACCGGTCCGGAAGCGCCACAGGACGGGGGCGACGGCACGCGCGGTGGAGGGCGCGGAGGTCACCGCGCGGCGCGTCACGGCGCGGGCCGCCCGCTGCCCCCGGACCGCCGGGGCGTATCCCTTGCGGACCTTCTCCCCTATCTTCTTCGCCGCGGCCGCCTGCGCCTTCGCCGCCGTGGGGAACGTGGAGCTCTGCGTCTGGCCCGCCGTCCCGATGCGGCCGTAACGGACCGACACCGCGAGGTCGTCGACGGTCACTTCGTAGAACTTGTGGGCGCCGCCGTCGTCCTGCGACAGCTCCAGATAGGTCGTCGTCATGGTGAAAACGGTAGGGGCACCCACTGACAACGGCCCCCGGTGAAGCCTTGGCCAAGGGGCCAAGGGCTGTCACACGGGGCGGGACGTCGCCGTGCCGACGCGGCCCGAGCTCCGGACCCGGTCCCGGTGCGGCCGGTCAGGCCTCGACCGGGTCCGACGCGGGAGACGACACCGGACCCGATGCCGAGTCCGACGCCGCGCCCGGCGGCACCGGGTCCGACGCCCGGTCCGACGTCGCCGCGCGGGGGTTCTCCTTGATCGTGATCCGGCCCTTGCGGATCGTGGCGAGGCGGGGCGCCCTGCGGGCGATCGCGCTGTCGTGGGTGACCATGACGAAGGTCAAGCCGTGTTCCTTCCACAGCCCTTCCAGAAGCTCGACGATCTCGTCGCGCATCGACTCGTCGAGGTTTCCGGTGGGTTCGTCGGCGAGCAGCACCTTCGGGCGCTTCACGAGCGCGCGGGCGATGGCCACCCGCTGCTGCTGGCCGCCGGAGAGCTCGGACGGGAGGTGCCCGCGGCGTTCGCCGAGCCCGACCGACTCCAGGGCCTCGGCGGCCCGGCTCCGGCGCTCGGCCGGCTTGGTGCCGAGCGGGACGAGCGCGGTCTCCACGTTCTCCTGGGCGGTGAGCGTGGGGATGAGGTTGAAGCTCTGGAAGACGAAGCCGATGTTCTGGCCGCGGACCGCGGTCAGCTTCCGCTCCGGGAGCGCGGCGAGGTCGGTGCCGTCGAGCAGGACCCGGCCCGAGGTGGGGCGGTCGAGGCCGCCGAGCATCTGGAGCAGCGTCGACTTGCCGCCGCCCGTGGGGCCTTGGATGACCAGCCGGTCGCCCTGGGCGAGCGTGAGGTCGACCCCGGCGAGCGCGTCGACTCTCTCCTGCCCCCGCCGGTACTGCTTGGTGACGCCGATCAGTTCGTACATGGTCCAACTCCTGTGATACGTGGGTGGGTTCGGTCGCTGCTACTCGACGCGGCGCAGCGCGTCGGCGGGGCGCAGCCGCGAGGCGCGCCAGGCGCCGAAGGCTCCCGCGACCAGGCCGCCGCCGAGGGCGAGGAGGACGGCGAGACCCACCGTGGCGACGCTGACCGGGGCGGTGAGGGCGATGTCGACGGTCTTTCCGGCGGTCGTTCCGGCCGGGCCGCCGCCGAAGGCCATGCCGCCGCCCCGGCCACCGCCGCCACCGCCGAACACGCCGCCGGTCGAGCCGAGTTCCGCGGTCAGGGTCGGGCTGACGGCCGTCACCGCGTACGCGCCTGCGAGACCGATCGCGATGCCGAGGGCACCGCCGATGAAGCCGTTGACGAGCGCCTCGCCGACCACCTGGCGGGTGACCCGGCCGCTCTTCCAGCCGAGCGCCTTGAGCGTGCCGAACTCACGGACCCGGCGGGTGACGGCGGAGGAGGTGAGGAGGCCCGCGACGAGGACGGCGGCGAGCAGCACGGCGTACGAGAGCCACCTGCCCACGTTCGACGCGAGGTCGGCCGCGGTGTCGAGCGAGCCGGAGACCGTCTGGGCCAGGTCGGCGGAGGTGGTGACGGTGGTGCCGGTGACGTTCTTCTGGATGGCGGCCTTGACCGCGTCGATCCTTGTCGAGTCGGTCGCCTTCACGTAGATCGTGGTGATCTTGGCCGCGGAGGACGAGAGGGTCTGGGCCTGCTTGAGCGGCAGGTAGACCTGGGCGGCGGACTGCCCGCGGTCGGCGGTCGCGATGCCGATGATCTCGAACGCGACGTTCTTCACGGTCAGTTCGTCGCCGACGGCGAGGTCCTTCTGCTGGGCGTAGGCGCTGTCGACGACAGCGACCTCGGCGTCCGTCTCGGTGGTCTTGAAGGTACGGCCCTGGGAGACGGTGGAGGTGGTGAGGGGACCGAGGTCGGGGGCGGTGACGTCGGTGCCGTAGAGCGTGAAGGAGTCGACGTCGAAGGCCGCGCCGCCGCCGGTGACCGTGTCACCGGGACCGGAGCCGCCGCCGGAGCCACCGCCGTTGCCTCCGCCGGTCTCGGCGCCGGGCTGCCCGGGCTGTCCCTGCTGGGTCTGGCCGCGCTGGATCCGGCCCCGCGCGAACTCACCGTTGATCTTCAGGTTGACGAGGCTGAGTCCGCCCACCGCGCGGTCGACACCGGGCTGTCCCGCGACCGTGGCGACGGTGGAGTCCGCGAGGGTCTGGAAGCCCTGGACCATCAGCCGGTCGCTGCTCTGCTCCTCGCCCTCGTCCCTGCCCTGGAACTCGAACCGGGGGCGCTGCGGCTGCGCGCCGTCGGCCGGCCGTTCCTGCGCCTTGGTCACCGTCAGGTCCGTACCGAGGCCGTAGAGGGATTCGAGGACCTTGCTCTGGGCCTGGTTCATGCCGGAGGACACCGAGTTGACGACGATGACCAGCGCGATCCCGAGCGCGAGCCCGGAGGCGACGACGAGCGCCGCCTTTCTGCGGCGGCGCAATTCGCGCCGGAGGTAGGTGAAGAACATGGCGTGAAGCTAGGGGCGGCGCGTGATGACGGGATAAGGCCCGCGTGAGAGCGGGATGAGAGTGATCGGTCTCCTGTACGCGGAGAGCCCGTCGATGGCAGGGTCGGTGCCATGTCGAGCAGCGGCGAAGTGACGCGCAGGGGACCGGTGACAGCACTCCTGGACGCCTCCGGGCTCTTCTTCAAATCGGCGCGGGACGCCTTCCCGGAGGCGGTCGCGGCCGACTGGGCGGCCGCCGCGGCCCTCGACCCCGGTGCGGTCGGGCCCGACGGCGCGTGGCGGCTGGACTTCCGCTGCTTCGCCGTCGCCGACCCGGACGGTGCGGGCTGGACGCTGGTCGACGCGGGCGTGGGTCCCGCCGAAGGTCCCGGGGCGCCGTGGTGTCCCGTGCCCGGCCGGCTCCCCGATGTCCTCGCGCAGGCAGGCATCGACCGGGCGGACGTCCACACCGTCGTACTGACCCATCTGCACGAGGACCACTCCGGCTGGGCCGCCGACGCCGCCGGGCGGCCGTTCTTCCCGGAAGCCCGGTACGTCGTCCAGCGCGCGGAGACGGCGGCTCTCGACCGCCTCGACCCGGTGTGGGACTGGGTGGTGGAACCGCTCCGCGCCGCGGGGCGATTGCACGAGGTCGACGGCAGGCACCGACTGCGCCCGGGTGTCACGCTGCTGCCCACCCCCGGGCACACCCCCGGCCACCAGTCCGTCCTGGTCGAACGGCCGGACGGCCGGGACGTCCTGGTCACCGGCGATCTCCTCGTGCACGCCGTGCAGCTCGCCGCGCCCGCCGTCGCGTACGCCCACGAGCGCGAACCGGCGGCCGCCCGGACCTCTCGGGAGGAGCTGCTCGCGCGCGCCGCGGAGAGCGGGGCGGTCCTCGCGACAGCCCACCTGACCCGGCCGTTCGTCGACGTACCGGGGACCGCCTCGGGGCGGTGACCCGGGAGAGGCCCCTCCGTCAGGCCCCGGCCCCGGCCACGCTCCCCGCCCCTGTGCCGGTGCCTGCGCCCATGCCGGTGCCGGTGCCGGTGCCGGTGCCGGTGCCGGTGCCGGTGCCGGTGCCGGTGCCGGTGCCGGTGCCGGTCACCGTGGAGTACGCCAGAGGGTCGGCCAGGACGTCGTGGAGGACGAGGGCCGCCGCGCCCCGGGAGGCGTCGGTGGCGGCGGAGGCGGGACGGAGGCGGCCGGCGTCCGGGGTCCAGAGGCCGGAGACGACGCGGTCGGAGAGCTCCTCGGCCAGCGCGGGCACCAGCCACGGCATCAGTTGCGGGTAGATCCCGCCGAGGACGACCGCCTCCGGGTCGAGGAGGTTCACGGCGCCCGACAGCGCGCGCCCGAGCATCCTGCCCGCCGCGGCGAGCGCGGCGAGGGCCCGCAGGTCCCCCGAGCCTGCGCGGTCCGCCAGTTCGGGGACTCCGGCGACCCCCGCCGCTCCGAGGAGCGCGGCCTGGCCCGCGTACTGCTCCAGGCACCCGCGCGAGCCGCAACGGCAGCGCGGGCCCTCGGCGTCGACGACCAGGTGGCCGATCTCGCCGGCGAAGCCGTGCGCGCCGCGCAGGAGTTCGCCGTGGACGACGATCGCGCCGCCCACGCCGATCTCGCCCGTCAGGTGCAGAAAGGTGCGGAGGTCGCCGAGCGTGCCGGACCACAGCTCGGCGAGGGCCGCCATGTTGGCCTCGTTGTCGGAGGTCAGCGGCAGGCCCGCGGTGCCGGGGCGCAGCGCGGTGAGGGCCTCGCCGAAGAGGCGCTCGGCGTCGACCTCGTACCAGCCGAGGTTGGGCGCCTGCCGGACGGCTCCGCCGGAGACGAGGCCGGGCAGCGCGAGTCCGGCACCCGCCGGGGCGAGGCCCCGCTCGGCGGCCGTGTCGAGGACGCCGGCGGCGACGCGGGCGGCGCGGGCGAGCACCTCGGGCGCGCCGGCGGCACGGTTGTCGAGACGCTCGGTGCGGCGGACGCGGTCGGTGCCGGTGAGGTCGACGACGCAGACCGTCACGTAGTCGACGTTGATCTCGACGCCGAGTCCGGCGGGACCGGTGTCCGCGGGTTTCAGGACGGTGCCCGGCCGTCCCGCCTGCCCGCTGAAGGTCTTGCCCGACTCGACGAGGAAGCCCAGTTCGAGAAGCTGTTCGACGAGGGAGGAGACGGCGGGCCGGGTGAGTCCGACGCGGGCGGCGACGGCCGCCCGGGTGGTCTCGCCCGCGTCGTGGACGGTCCGCAGGACGAGACTCAGGTTGTGCCGGCGCACGCCCGACTTGTCGGCCTTGGGTTCCGTGGGCTGGTTCATGGTGAGCGCGAGCCTAGCCGCCCTTTTCGCCCACCCGGAAACGGCTCCGCCACAGGAGAGCGGCACCGCGGGCCCCGTACAGTTCAGTGACCGAACTCATGTGCGCTAGGGTCATGACCATGACGCTTCCGCGTGACTACCGCGGTCAGACCTGTGCGCTCGCACGCTCCATGGAGATCGTCGGCGAGCGGTGGACGCTGCTGATCCTGCGAGACGCCTTCTACGGGGTCCGCAGGTTCGGGGAGTTCGCCGCGCACCTGGGCGTTCCCCGGGCCGTGCTCGCCGACCGTCTCGGCACCCTCACCGAGGCGGGCGTCCTGGAGCGCCGCCCCGAGACGGGCACGGGCCGCCGCGAGGTCTACGGGCTCACCCCCAAGGGGGTCGCCCTCTGGCCGGCGGTCCGCGCCCTCACCGCCTGGGGCGAGGAGTTCCACCCGGCGGACGGCGGACCGCGCCGCGTCCTCCTGCACGCCGGGGACGAGGCCCCGCTCGACCCGGACGGACGCTGTACGAAATGCGGCACGGCCGTCCCCGTCGCGGACGTCGTGGTCGCCCCGGGCCCGGGGCTCGCACCCGCCGCCCCTGACGACGATCCGGTGACGGCCGCGCTCACCAGGCCCCACCGGCTGCTCCGGCCCCTGCTGCGGCCTCCGCTCCGCACTCCGCTCCCGACTCCGCTCCCCTCCGCGTCCCCATGGGCGCCCCACGAGAGGTCCACAACGATGAAGATCCTGGTCGTCGGCGCCGGTGCCACCGGTGGCTACTTCGGCGCCCTGCTCGCCCGCGCCGGACGGGACGTCACCTTCCTGGTCCGCCCGGCGCGCGCGGCGGCGCTCCGCGAGCGCGGGCTCCGGGTGGTGGGCCGGGACGAGGAGTGGGTCCTCGCGCCCCGCCTCGTGACGGCCGACGCGCTCGACACCCCGTACGACCTCGTGCTGCTCTCGGTGAAGTCCACCGCCCTGGAGCAGTCGATCGAGGACATGGCGCCGGCCGTCGGCCCGGACACGGCCGTCGTGCCGCTCCTCAACGGCCTCGCCCACCTCGACGCGCTCAACGCCCGGCTCGGGACCTCGGCCGTCCTCGGCGGCGTGGCCAAGGTGGTGACCACGCTCGACGAGACCGGCGACATCCGGCGCCTGGCCCCGCTGGCCCATCTGACGCTCGGCGAACAGGACGGCACGCGCTCCGCGCGCGTGGCGGCGTTCCGGGCGGCGCTCGAAGACGCGGGCATCGCCTCGCCGGAGCCGGAGCACGTGGTCACGGCGATGTGGCACAAGTGGGTGTTCATCACGACCCTCGGCGCCGTGACCAGCCTGATGCGGGGCACGGTCGGCGAGGTCTACGACGTGCCGGGCGGTCCCGCCCTGGCCCCGGCGCTGCTCGACGAGGCGTCCGCTGTCGCCGCCGCGGCCGGACACCCCGTACCGGAGTCGGAGCGGGCGGCGACGCTCGCCGTCGTCGCCGCGCCGGGGTCGCCCATGGTGCCGTCCCTCTACCGCGACCTGGCGGCGGGCCGTCCGACCGAGGTCGAGCACCTCTTCGGCGACCTCACCACGCGCGCGCGTGCCCTGGACGTGGCGACTCCGCTCCTGGACCTGGCGACCCTGCACCTGCGGGTGCACCAGCAGCGCGTCACGGCGGGGACGGTCGTGGGCGGCGGGGCCTGAGGGGAGAGGGGGAGAAGGAGAGGCGGGTCGGCCGGGGCGGGGTTCCCTGGGGGGCCACTGAGGCAGGGTCCCCGTAGCGGCGCCGAGTTGGACTCCCGTGCCGGTTCTTGGACCCTCGGCGAAGTCCGTGGCGCACTCCCGGCCCGCTCAGGATCATGGCGTCATGAACCTCGACTCCTCCCTCCCCCTCGGCCTCGACTGGGTGACCGCCCCCGCCGCCTGGTCCCTCGCCGACGGTGTCCTCACCGTCACGGCCGCTCCGCACACGGACGCCTTCACGGACCCGGTCGGCGGGGCGGCCCGGCGGGACGCCGCCGTGGCCCTGACGACTCCCCCGGACGGCGACTGGCAGCTCTCGGCCCGCCTGCGCGTCGGCTTCCGTTCGTCCTGGGACGCGGGAGCGCTGTTCCTCCAGTCCGACGACGACCACTGGGCCAAGCTCAATTTCGAGCAGGCCCCCGACGGGACCCCCAGCGTCTACTCCGTCGTGACCCGAGGCCGGTCCGACGACGCGCTCGCGGGCCCGGTCGCGGGAGAGTCGCTGTGGCTGCGCGTCAGCAGGATCGGCGAGGGCTTCGCCTTCCACGTCTCCGACGACGGCGCGTTCTGGCGCCTGGTGCGCCAGTTCGCCCTGGACGGCTCCGGTCCCGTACGGGCCGGCATCGAGGTCCAGTCACCCGTCGGCGAGGGATGCCGCGTCGACTTCGACGACATCCGCCTCACCCCCACCACCCTGGCCCACCTCTTCGACGGTCGATGACAGCAACGTCGGCGTCGCCGCCGACAGGACCCCCGCGATGCGGTGCCAGGTCTCCTCGTCGCGGCCGACCGCGGGGAGGACCTCGCCCGCGCCCGTGCCCCAGGCCGTCGTCAGGGCCACCGGGTCCGCGCCGGTCACCGCGCCCGCCGCGAGGGCCGCGGCGCCGAGGGCCACGAGCTCCTCGGCGGCCGGCACGACCAGGGGCCGGCCGGAGAGCCGGCGGACGGTCTCGGTCCAGGCCCGGCCGCGCGCCCCGCCGCCGATGAGGCGCAGCGGCCGGTCCCGTACGTCGGGGGCGGCCGGGTCCAGGCCGCAGGCCGCGAGCAGGTGGTCGAGGGCGCGCAGCACCGTGAAGGCCGCGCCCTCGTAGGCGGCGCCGAGGATCGCGCGCGGGTCCGTGCCGTGCCGCAGGCCGGTGACCAGGCCGGCCGCGTGGGGCAGGTCGGGGGTGCGTTCGCCGTCGAGGTACGGCAGGACGACGACTCCGCCGCCCCCGGCCCCGCCCGGCGCCGTGTCCTCGCGGTCCAGGCCCAGGAGCGTGGCGAACCGGTCGACGGCGAGCGTGCAGTTGAGCGTGCAGCCGAGGGGGAGGTACGTCCCGTCGGTGGCGGCGAAGCCCGCGAGGCCGGGGTCCGCCGGGCGCCCGCGGGTCGCGGCGAAGACCGTGCCCGAGGTGCCGAGGCTGACGACGGGGTGGTCGAGGAGACCGGCGCCGCCGAGGCCGAGGCCGACCGCGGCGGCCATGTTGTCGCCGGTACCTGCGGCGACGACGACGGTACGAGGCAGGCCCAGGGCCTCGGCGGCCGCCGAGGTCAGGGTGCCCACGCGGCTCGCGCCGCCGGGGGCGACGGCGGGCAGCAGAGCGGGGTCGAGGCCGATGAGATCCAGGATCTCGGGGTCGTACGCACCAGTGGCGTCCACACCGTGGCCGCCGGCGGTACCGGCACCCACACCGCCGCCGCCCATACCGGCGGCACCGCCCCCGCCCCTCCCGTACCAGCACGTCCCCGAGGCGTCCCCCGGGTCGGTCACCGCGATTCCGGTGAGGCGCTCCGTGAGGTGGTCGTGCGGGAGGCGGACGCCCGCGACGGCCTCCGCGTGGCGGGGTTCGTGCGCCCGCAGCCACTGCCACTTCGCGGCGGTCATGGAGGCGACCGGCACCGAGCCGGTGCGTTCCAGCCAGGCGGCGGGGCCGCCGAGGCGGGCGGCGAGGGCGGCGGCCTGCGGGGCGGAGCGGGTGTCGTTCCAGAGCAGTGCGGGTCGCAGGGGGCGGCCGTCGGCGCCGAGGGTGACGAGGCCGTGCTGCTGTCCGGCCACGGCGATGCCGGTGACGGCTCCGGCCGGGACGCCCGCGTCCCGTACCGCCGCGCGGACGGCCGTGACGAGGGCGGTCCACCACTCCTCGGGGTCGCTCTCGCGGGCTCCGGCGGAGCCGGTGACGGTGTGCGGGGCGCGGCCGACGGCGAGGAGTTCGCCGGTGTCGGCGTCGACGGCCGCGGCCTTGGTGGACTGCGTGGAGCTGTCCACGCCGATCACGACGGAGCGCCTCGTGGGCACGTCCTCACCTCTTCCCTGTCCTGCGTCACCGTAGGCCGACACGGGGGCCGATTCGCGGCTGGGGCTGGCGCCCCGGTGTGTCCGTCCCGTATTAGTTATCTCAGAAAACAAATCCCCAGAGCAAGAGAAGGACACACCATGCCGGAGCTCTTCTCCCCCACCCCCGAGGACCGCTTCACCTTCGGCCTGTGGACCGTCGGCTGGCAGGGCCGCGACCCGTTCGGCGAGGCCACCCGCCCGGCTCTCGACCCCGTCGAGACGGTCGAGCGGCTCGCCGCGCTCGGCGCGTACGGCGTCACCTTCCACGACGACGACCTGATCCCCTTCGGCGCTCCGGACGCCGAGCGCGACGCGATCGTCAAGCGTTTCAGGGCCGCGCTCGACCGCACGGGGCTCGCGGTGCCGATGGCCACCACGAACCTCTTCACCCACCCCGTCTTCAAGGACGGCGGGTTCACCGCCAACGACCGGGACGTGCGCCGCTTCGCGCTCCGCAAGACCCTCCGCAACATCGACCTGGCCGTCGAGCTCGGCGCCACGGTGTACGTGGCCTGGGGCGGCCGGGAGGGTGCCGAGTCCGGCGCGGCGAAGGACGTCCGGGTCGCGCTCGACCGTATGAAGGAGGCCTTCGACCTGCTCGGCCAGTACGTCACCGAGCAGGGCTACGACCTGCGCTTCGCCATCGAGCCCAAGCCGAACGAGCCGCGCGGCGACATCCTGCTGCCCACCATCGGGCACGCCCTGGCCTTCATCGAGCGTCTTGAGCGCCCCGAACTCGTCGGCGTGAACCCGGAGACGGGCCACGAGCAGATGGCCGGGCTCAACTTCCCGCACGGCATCGCCCAGGCGCTCTGGGCGGGCAAGCTCTTCCACATCGACCTGAACGGTCAGTCCGGCATCAAGTACGACCAGGACTTCCGCTTCGGGGCGGGCGACCTGCGGCAGGCGTTCTGGCTGGTGGACCTGCTCGAGACGGCCGGGTACGAGGGGCCGCGCCACTTCGACTTCAAGCCGGTGCGGACGGACGGCTCCGACGGGGTGTGGGAGTCCGCGAAGAACTGCATGCGCAACTACCTGATCCTCAAGGAGCGCGCGGCGGCCTTCCGCGCCGACCCGGACGTCCAGCAGGCCCTGGCGGCCTCCCGGCTGCCCGAACTCGCCGTCCCCACGGCCGCCGACGGCCTCGCGGGACTGCTCGCCGACCCGACGGCGTACGAGGACTTCAACCCGGACGCGGCCGCGGCCCGCTCGATGGCCTTCGAGCACCTCGACCAGCTGGCCCTGGAGCACCTGCTCGGCGTCCGCTGACGGCCCGCGGCGGTGTCCGACGCCGACGCGCCGGCCCCGACCGGAGGGGGGGGCCGGCGCGCGCCTCGGCGAGCTCGGCCCGATGCGACGGCTCGTCGGGCGAACCCGGCGCGATGCGACGGTTCGTCGGGCGAACCCGGCGCGATGCGACGGTTCGTCGCGCGCTTCGGCGAACCCGGCCCGACGGGTCGGCTCGTCGCGCGGCCTCGGCCCCTGCCACACTACGGAACCGTGAAGGCAGAGCACCGCGTGAAGGCAGAGGAGCCCGAGGACCCCGTGATGCGAGTCGCCCTCTTCGTCACCTGCGTCAACGACGCCGTCTTCCCCGCCACGGGCGTGGCCACCGTCCGCGTACTCGAACGCCTGGGCGTGGAGGTCGACTTCCCGGCGGCGCAGACCTGCTGCGGACAGCCGCAGTTCAACACCGGCTACCGCGCAGAGACCGCGCCGCTGGTACGGCGCACGGTCCGGGCCTTCGAGGGCTACGCGTACGTCGTCACCCCGTCGGGCTCGTGCGCGGCGATGGTGCGCCACCACTACGCGTCGTTCGGCGCGGAGGCCGCGGGCCTGGCCCCCCGCGTGTACGAGCTGACGGAGTTCCTGGTGGACGTCCTCGGGGTGACGGACGTCGGCGCGTACTTCCCCCACCGCGTGACGTACCACCCGTCCTGTCACGGTCTGCGCCTCCTGGGGCTCGGGGAGCGGCCGCGCCGGCTCCTGGAGGCGGTGAAGGGGCTGGAGCTGGTGGAGCTGCCGGGTGCCGAGGAATGCTGCGGCTTCGGCGGCACGTTCGCGGTGAAGAACCCGGACGTGTCGGCGGCGATGGGCGCCGACAAGATCGCGAACGCGCTGTCCACGGGCGCCGAAGTCCTGTGCGGCGCGGACAACTCCTGCCTGCTGCACGTGGGCGGCATGCTGAGCCGGCACGGCGCGCCGCTGCGCGCCGTGCATCTGGCGGACATCCTGGCGAGCACGGAAGAGGAGCCCTGGCGGTGAACGAGACGTCCGGTGGGACCTTCGTCGGAATGCCTGCCTTCCCGGAGGCGGCGCGGGCCGCGGTCGGGGACGCGACGCTCCGCGCCAACCTGCGGCACGCGACCCACACCATCCGCGACAAGCGGGCGCGGGCCGTGGCGGAGCTCGACGACTGGGCGGAGCTCCGGCAGGCCGGCAAGGAGATCAAGGACCGGACGCTCCGTCATCTCGACGAGCACCTCGTCCGGTTGGAGGAGGCGGTGACGGCGGCGGGCGGCACGGTGCACTGGGCCGCCGACGCCGACGAGGCCAACCGGATCGTCACCGCTCTCGTCAGGGCGACGGGCGAGACGGAGGTGGTCAAGGTCAAGTCGATGGCCACCCAGGAGATCGGGCTCAACGAGCACCTGGAGGCCGAGGGGATCGCCGCGTACGAGACGGATCTCGCGGAGCTGATCGTGCAGCTCGGCGACGACCGGCCCTCGCACATCCTGGTCCCCGCCATCCACCGGAACAGGGGCGAGATCCGCGACATCTTCCGCGAGAAGATGGGCCGTTGGGGGCGACCCGCGCCGGAGGGGCTGAGCGACACACCGGCCGATCTCGCGGAGGCGGCCCGGCTGCACCTGAGGGAGAAGTTCCTGCGGGCCAGGGTCGGGATCTCCGGGGCGAACTTCATGGTCGCCGAGACCGGGACCCTCGTCGTCGTCGAGTCCGAGGGCAACGGCCGGATGTGCCTGACGCTTCCCGAGACCCTGATCTCGGTGGTCGGCGTGGAGAAGGTGGTGCCGACCTGGCGGGACCTCGAGGTGTTCCTCCAGACGCTGCCGCGCTCGTCGACCGCCGAGCGCATGAACCCGTACACGAGCATGTGGACCGGCACGAGCGACGGCGACGGGCCGTCCGCCTTCCATCTGGTGCTCCTCGACAACGGACGCACGGACGCGCTCGCCGACGAGGTCGGGCGCCAGGCGCTGCGCTGCATCCGCTGCTCGGCCTGCCTCAACGTCTGCCCGGTGTACGAGCGGGCCAGCGGCCACGCGTACGGCTCGGTCTACCCCGGGCCGATCGGCGCGATCCTCACCCCGCAGCTCCGGGGCACGGTGAGCGAGATCGACGCCTCCCTGCCGTACGCCTCCTCGCTCTGCGGGGCCTGTTACGAGGTGTGCCCGGTGGCCATCGACATCCCCGAGGTCCTGGTGCATCTGCGCGAGCGGGTCGCGGCCGAGGGCGGAAAGGGGCACCGGCTCGAACGGGCGGCGATCAAGGCCTCCTCGTGGGTCCTCGACCACCCGACCGCCCTCGCGACGGGCGAGCGGATCGCCTCCGCCACGCGCGCGCTGCACCCGAAACGGCTTCCGGGGCCCGGCGCCCGCCAGTGGTCCGAGCACCGGAACCTGCCCGAACTGCCCGCCGAACCGTTCCGCGACTGGTGGAAGAAGAACCGCCGATGACCACCGACTCACGCGCGCGCGTGCTCGCCCGCATCCGCGCCGCCGTCGCCGACGCCCCCGAAGCCCCGGACGTCACCCGCGACTACCGCACGAGCCACAGCCCCGACGACACTGACGACCCCGACACGCTCCTCGACCTGCTCCACGAGAACCTCGCCGACTACCGCGCCCACGTCCACCGCTCCGCGCCGGACGACCTCCCGGACCTCGTCGCCCGGCTCCTCGCGGAGCGCGGCGCCCGCAGCGTCGTCGTACCGCCCGGACTGCCCGAGGAGTGGCTCGCGGCGAGCGGCGCCGAGCGGCGGACCGACACGCCCCCGCTCACCCCGTACGCGCTCGACGGCATCGACGCGGTGGTGACGCGGTGCGCGCTCGCGATCGCCGAGACCGGCACGATCGTCCTCGACGGCGGCCCGGGGCAGGGCCGTCGGGCCCTCACCCTGGTGCCCGATCTGCACGTGTGCGTGGTCGAGGCCCCCGAGCAGGTGGTGGCCTCCGTGCCGCAGGCGCTCCCGCGGCTCGACCCGGCCCGCCCGCTGACCTGGATCTCGGGGCCGTCCGCGACGAGCGACATCGAACTCGACCGGGTCGAGGGCGTCCACGGCCCCAGGACGCTGGAAGTGATCCTGGTGACTCGGCCTCCGGCCGCCGACTGACCCGGCCACGCGGGGGCGGCCCCGGGCCGCCTTGACGATGCCCGCCAAGCACGCGGCGGGGGCCGGCCCCCGGCGCCGCCATCTCCCTCTCCCCCGGGGGCGGGCCGGACCGCCCGGACGCCGACCCGTCCGGACTCAGACCACCCCGACCCCATTCCTTCCGGACTCAGACCGCCCAGACGCCCGCCCGTCCGGACTCAGACCGCCCAGACGCCGTCCCGCATCAGATGGCGGCCGGCCAGTTCGGGTTCCTCGAGCCAGGCCTCCACGGCGGTGGGGCGGACCCGGAACCAGCCGTACGCGGGGCCCGAGTTCCGCGGGTCCCAGCCGCACTTCGCGGCGAAGCCGTCGATCGCCTCCGTCGGGACGTCGTCGACGACGAGGGTCGTCACGTCGCCGTCGATCAGGACGACGTCGCGGGTGTGCCCGAGCGCCAGCCGGGTCCGCCCGCCGGCGGCGAGGTTGCGGCCGGTGGGATTCGTCAGCCGGGTGCACAGCCAGACGTCCGCGCCGTCCCAGTGGAAGGCGAGCGGCACGAGGTACGGCCGGGCGTCGGTGCTCGCCGAGGCCACCCAGACGTCCACCTCCTCCGCCAGCCGGGCGAGGACGTCCTTCTTGCGCTGCTCGGGGTCGCGTACCGCGGGGTGCGTCGTCATGGCCCGACCCTACGTCGTCGCGATCGCGGTCCTTCGCACCCGTGCGGACGAGGGAGGAGAAGGCGACCTCGCCCCCGGGAACCCGGCAAGAAACGAAGAAAGCGCTTGCGCGAAGCATTGACGAAACACGAACACCCCCCTAGCTTCATGCCCGTTGCACTTCGTACGTCATATATGAGACGCGATACACGAGATCTGAGAGTGCTCCATGGCCTTCGCCCCCAGCCCCATCCCCTCCCGCACCCAGTACGTGCTCGAAGCGATCAAGCACGACATCCTCACCGGAGGTCTCAGACCCGGCCAGGCACTGGTCGAGGCCGAACTCGCCGCGCGTTTCGGGGTGTCGAAGACACCGGTCCGCGAGGCCCTGAAGACCCTGGCGGGCAGCGGGCTCGTGGTGATGAACCAGTACAAGGGCGTCACCGTCCGGATGGTCGACGCCGACATGGCCCGTGCCGTCTACGACGTGCGCCTCCTCCTGGAACCCGAGGCGGTCCGCCGCACGGTGGCGTCCCGCGCCCCGCTCGACGACGCGCGGCAGGCCCTGAGCCGGGCGGCAGGAGCCGAGGACCCGGCCGAACGGTCCCTGGCCAACCGGGCGTTCCACCGGGCGCTGTACCTGCCCTGCGGCAATCCGCTGCTCGGCCGGATGCTCGACGAGGTCCGCGACCAGGCCGCCCTGGTCTCCACCGTCGCCTGGGCGGCCGTCCCCTCCTGGGAGCGGGAGGCCGCCGAGCACGAGCAGATCCTGCGGCTCGCGGCCGCCGGCGACGTGGACGGTGTCGGCCGGGCGGTCCACGACCACATCGCGTCCTTCGTCGAGCGTGCCTTTCCCCGACACCCGGAGACGCCGCACGCCGAGACGCAACGGCACGAGACGCAACGGCCGGACACGCAGCCGCTCGACACGCAGGGCCCCGAGACGCGGCACCCCGAGAACCAGTCCTCCCCGAACGGCGAGTGAGCATGGAATTCGAGACGATGAGAGCCGCCCTCGCCGACGTCGTGGCCATCCCGGTCACCCCGTTCGCCGAGGACGGCTCCGTGGACGCCGTCACCCACCGCGGGCTGCTGCGCCGGCTCCTCGACGGCGGGATACGCACCCTCACCCCCAACGGCAACACCGGCGAGTTCTACGCCCTCACCCCCGAGGAGCGCCGCTCCCTCACCGAGATCACCGTCGACGAGGCCGGCCGACGTGCCGCGATCCTCGTCGGCGTCGGCCACGACGTCCCGACCGCGGTCGAGGCCGCCCGGCACGCCCGGGCCACGGGCGCCCACATGGTGATGGTCCATCAGCCGGTGCACCCGTACGTCTCCGAGGGCGGCTGGGTCGACTACCACCGGGCCATCGCCGAGGCCGTCCCCGAGCTCGGGGTCGTCCCCTACATCCGCAACCCGCTGCTCGGCGGGGCCCGGCTCGCCGAGCTCGGCGCCGCCTGCCCCAACGTCGTGGGGGTGAAGTACGCCGTCCCCGACGCGGCCCGGTTCGCCGGCTTCGCGCGGGACGCGGGCCTCGACCGCTTCGTCTGGGTGGCGGGCCTGGCCGAGCCGTACGCACCCGCCTACTTCGCGGGCGGCGCCACCGGCTTCACCTCCGGCCTGGTCAACGTCTCCCCCGCGCTCTCCCTGGAGATGCTGGACGCGCTGCGGTCCGGCGACTACCCGACCGCGATGAAGGTCTGGGAGCGGATCCGCCGCTTCGAGGAACTGCGCGCGGCGAACGGCAGCGCCGACAACGTGACGGTGGTCAAGGAGGCCCTCGCGTCCCTCGGCCTCTGCCGCCGGTCGGTCCGCCCGCCGAGCCGCGAACTCCCCGCGGACGAAAGGGCCGAGGTCGCCACGCTCGCGGCCGGGTGGCCGGTATGAACGGCGAAGGGCCCCGCGACGCGAGCCGGACCCCCGGCGAGGACCGGACGGTCGACAGGAGCCGGACCCCCGGCGAGGACCGGCCCGGCGGCGAAGACCGGCGCCCCGCCGAGGGCGGCCGTCGTCCCGAGGAGCTGCGCAGTCACCAGTGGTACGGCACCGACGGCCTCCGCTCCTTCAGCCACCGGGCCCGCACCCGGCAGCTGGGCTACCTCCCCGAGGAGCACCTCGGGAAGCCGGTCGTCGCGATCCTCAACACCTGGTCCGACATCAACCCCTGCCATGTGCACCTCCGCGACCGCGCGCAGGCCGTGAAGCGAGGGGTGTGGCAGGCCGGCGGCTTCCCGCTGGAGTTCCCGGTCTCCACCCTCTCGGAGACGTTCCAGAAGCCGACCCCGATGCTCTACCGCAACCTCCTCGCGCTGGAGACGGAGGAGCTGCTCCGCTCCTACCCGGTGGACGGGGCGGTGCTCATGGGCGGCTGCGACAAGACCACCCCGGCGCTGCTCATGGGCGCGGCCTCGGTCGACCTGCCGACGGTGTTCGTTCCGGCGGGGCCGATGCTGCCGGGGCACTGGCGGGGCGAGACGCTCGGCTCCGGTACGGACATGTGGAAGTACTGGGACGAGAAGCGGGCCGGGCGGATCGGCGACTGCGAGATGGCGGAGCTGGAGAGCGGTCTCGCCCGCTCCCCCGGGCACTGCATGACGATGGGGACGGCGTCCACGCTGACCGCCGCGGCGGAGACCCTCGGGGTGACCGTGCCGGGTGCCTCCTCGGTGCCGGCGGTCGACTCGGGGCACGACCGGATGGCGGCGGCCTCGGGGCTGCGGATCGTGGAACTCGTACGGCGGGACCTGCGGCTGTCGCGGATCCTGACGCGGGAGGCATACGAGGACGCGGTCGCCGCCGTCCTGGCGCTCGGCGGCTCGACCAACGCGGTGATCCATCTGATCGCGATGGCGGGGCGCTCGGGGGTGCGGCTGACGCTCGACGACTTCGACCGCATCGCGCGGACGGTGCCGGTGCTCGCGAACCTGCGGCCGGGCGGGCGTTTCCTGATGGAGGACTTCCACTTCGCGGGCGGGATGCCGGGCTTCCTCTCCCGGCTCACCGACGTCCTGCACCTGGAGCGCCCGACGGTCTCGCACACCACGCTGCGGGAGCAGCTCGACGGCGCGCTCGTGCACGACGAGGAGGTGATCCGGGACCGTTCGAGGCCACTGGCCGCCGAGGGCGGGGTCGCGGTGCTGCGGGGCAACCTCTGCCCCGACGGCGCCGTCATCAAGCACATCGCGGCCGAGCCGCGGCTGTTGAAGCACACCGGCCCCGCGTTCGTCTTCGACGACTACCGGTCGATGCAGCGGACCGTCGACGACCCCGCGCTCGGCATCACGCCCGATCACGTGCTGGTGCTGCGGGGCGCGGGCCCGAAGGGCGGTCCGGGGATGCCGGAGTACGGCATGCTGCCCATTCCGCGGTACCTGCTCGAACAGGGGGTGCGGGACATGGTGCGGATCTCCGACGCCCGGATGAGCGGGACGAGTTACGGGGCGTGCGTGCTGCACGTGGCACCCGAGTCCCATGTCGGCGGCCCTCTCGCCCTGGTCCGCACCGGCGACACGATCACCCTCGACGTGGCGGCGCGCTCCCTTCATCTGCACGTATCGGACGAGGAGTTGGACGTGCGCCGGGTGGCCTGGACGCCCCCGCCGCCCCGGTACGAGCGCGGTTACGGCGCGCTCTACATGGAGCAGATCTCCCAGGCCGACACCGGCTGCGACTTCGCGTTCCTGTCGCGTCCCGGCACGACCCCCGATCCGTACGCGGGCTGAGAAACCGTCCCACCTGCCCGACCACCTCACCGGGCCGGCCGCCCCACCTGCCCGGGCACCTCGCCCTCCCGGCCGCCCCGGCCGCCCCACCTGCCAGCCGCGCCGCGTGCCCCCGCATGCCCCAGCAGCCCCCTCAGCTTCGCCCTGCCCACCCGGTCCCACCCCGCCCCATCCACCCCGACCTGTCCGGAATCTCGAACGCCGTCCGCGCAGCGCTTCACCGAGAACGGAGCCGCCGTCATGGCCTCAGCTGTGACCCCACCGCCCCAAGCCGTCACGGCACGGCGCCGCCGCCGCACGGGGGCGAGCCCCCGCCGACTGCCGTACCTCCTGATCGCCCCCGCCGGCCTGCTGATGCTGGGCTTCATCGCGTACCCGGTGATCAGCGTCTTCTATTACAGCCTCCAGCACTACAACCCCACGAAGCCCTGGCGGAACGGCTTCGCGGGGATCGACAACTTCACCCGGATCTTCACGGACGACCCGCGGTTCTGGGGAACGCTGACCTTCAGCCTCAAGTGGGTCGTCGTCGAGGTGACCCTCCAGCTCCTCTTCGGACTCGCGCTCGCGCTCATCGTGAACCAGACCTTCGTGGGCCGCGCGCTGGGCCGGGCCCTGGTCTTCTCCCCCTGGGCCGTCTCGGGCGTGCTCACCTCCGCGATCTGGGTGCTGCTCTACAACTCCCAGACGGGGATCAGCCGTTACCTCGCGGATCTGGGCCTCGGCACGTACGGAACCTCCTGGCTGTCCGACACCTCGACGGTGTTCCCGGCGGCGATCGTCGCCGATCTCTGGCGCGGGGTGCCCTTCTTCGCCATCCTCATCCTGGCCGACCTGCAGTCCGTACCGAAGGACCTGTACGAGGCGGCCGAGGTCGACGGGGCGGGCCGGGTACGGCAGTTCGTCCACATCACCCTGCCGCACATCCGGGACGCGATCGTCCTCTCCACGCTGCTGCGCGCGGTCTGGGAGTTCAACAACGTCGACCTGCTGTACACGCTGACCGGCGGCGGCCCCGCGGGCGAGACCACCACGCTGCCGCTCTACATCGCCCACACCAGCGTCGACGCCCACAACTTCGGATACGCCTCCGCGCTCACCACGGTGGCGTTCGTGATCCTTCTCTTCTGCTCGATGGTCTACCTGCGCCTGAGCAAGTTCGGAGGCGACGCCCCATGATGGCCGAGTCCACCCTCACCGCCGCTCCGTCCCCCGGGACCGCGCAGGTCCCGCCACCCCCCGGCCGGACGCCGCCCGCCGGCGCCCGCGCCCGGCGCAGGGCGTGGGACGAGGTGCCCCGCTGGCAGATCTACCTTCCCCTCGGGATCTACCTCGTCTTCACCCTCGTCCCCTTCTACTGGATCCTGCTCTTCGCCGTCCGCCCGGCCGGCTCCACCTCGCTGCTGCCCTGGCCGATGACGACCGCGCACTTCGAGAAGGTCTGGAACGAGCGCAGCTTCGGCGTCTTCTTCCAGAACAGCCTGCTCATCGGGATCGCGGTGCTCCTCAGCACCACCGTGGTCGCGCTCGCCGGCGGGTACGCGCTGGCCCGCTTCGACTTCAGGATCAAGAAGGGCTTCATGCTGGCCCTGCTCTGCTCGCAGTTCGTGCCGGGCGCCCTGCTCCTCGTCCCGCTGTTCCAGATCTTCGCCGAGCTCAAGATGATCAACTCCCTGGGGAGTGTGATCATCGCCGAGACCGTCTTCCAGCTCCCGCTGTCGATGATCCTCATCAGCGGCTTCATCAGGAACGTGCCGTACTCCCTGGAGGAGGCGGCCTGGGTGGACGGCTGCAACCGGTTCTCCGCCTTCCGGATCGTCGTCCTCCCCCTGCTCAGGCCCGGACTGGTCGCCGTCGGCTCCTTCGCCTTCGTGCACGCCTGGAACCACTTCCTCTTCGCCCTGATGTTCCTCAGCAGCCAGGACAAGCAGACGATCCCCGTCGGACTCAACACCCTCATGGGCGCCGACAGCGTCGACCTCGGGGCGCTCGCCGCGGGCGGCGTCATCGCCGCCGTCCCCGTAGTCATCGTCTTCGGCTTCATCCAGAAGTGGCTGGTCACCGGGTTCAGCGCCGGGGCGGTGAAGGGATGAGCCGCCGTGTCGTACGCGGGGAGGGCGGGACCACCGCGCGCACCCCCCTGCCGGTCGTCCTCGCCGGTGCCCGCGGCCACGGCCGCAGCCACCTCGTCAACATCCACCGGCTCCAGGAACGCGGCCTCGTCCGCCTCGCCGGGATCTGCGAACTGCGCCCGCTCGACGCCGCCGAGCTCGACGGCGTCGGGGCTCCGGAGCAGTCCGCCGACTTCCAGGCGCTGCTCGCCTCCACCGGCGCCCGGATCGCCGTGCTCAGCACCCCCATCCAGACCCACACCGCGATGGCGCTCGCCGCCGCCCGGCACGGGGCGCACATCCTCCTGGAGAAGCCGCCGGCCCCGTCGTACGCCGAGTACCGCCGCATGTCCGACGGCGTCGTGGCGGCCGGAGTGGCCTGCCAGATCGGGTTCCAGTCGTTGGGGTCGCACGCCGTGCCCGCGATCCGCCGGATGGTCGCGGAGGGCGCGATCGGCGAACTCCTCGGCGTCGGCGCGGCCGGGGCCTGGGTCCGCGACGAGGCCTACTTCCGGCGCGCCCCCTGGGCGGGCCACCGCAGGCTCGGCGGGGCCGACGTCGTCGACGGGGCGCTCACCAACCCCCTCGCGCACGCCGTCGCCACGGCACTCGCGCTGTCCGGCGCCACCCGCGCCGAGGACGTCGAGCACATCGAGACCGAGCTGCTGCGCGCCCACGCCATCGAGTCCGATGACACCTCCGCGGTACGGATCGTCACCTCGGCCGGCGTCCAGGTCACCGTCGCGGCGACGCTCTGCGCCGAACGGTCCTCGGAGCCGTACGTCGTGGTCCACGGCACCCGGGGCCGGATCACCTTCTGGTACCGGCAGGACCGGGTGCTCGTGCAGCGCGCCGGGCGCGGACCGGTGGAGACCGAGTACGGCCGCGGCGACCTCCTGGAGAACCTCGTCGCGCACGTCACCGACGGCGAGCCGCTGCGGGTCCCGCCGGCGGAGACCGGCGCGTTCATGCGGGTCGTCGAGGCGGTACGGACCGCCCCCGACCCGCTGGCGATACCCACCGCGCACTGGCGCACCGCGCCCGGCGACAGCGCGCCGCGCCGGGTCGTCGACGGCGTCGACGCCCTGGTGGACGCCAGTGCCGACGGGCTCAGACTGTTCTCCGAACTCGGCGCCTCCTGGGCCCCGTCGCCCCGGGCGGAGGCCCGATGACCCCCGATGCGCCGACGGTCCTGCGCTGCGCGGGCCGCACCGTCGCCCGGTACACGGCCCGGCCCGCGACGGCCCCCGACCGTTCCCCCCGGCCGTACCTCCATCCGGTCACCACCCTCGCCGGCCGGCCGGTGACCGAGACGGTGCCCGACGACCATCCGCACCACCTCGGCGCGGGCGTCGCCGTGCCCGACGTCGAGGGCCGCAACTTCTGGGGCGGCCGCACCTTCGTCCGCGACCGCGGGCCGGTCGCGCTCGACAACCACGGGGTGCAGCGTCACGACGGGTTCACCCGGTGCGGCCCGGACGGCTTCGCGGAGGAGCTGACCTGGACGGCCGGGGGCGAGCCGCTGCTCCGCGAGCACCGGACGGTGGCGGCCACCGCGCTCACCGGGACGGCCTGGGCGCTCGACCTCGCCTTCTCCCTCACCAACGTGTCCGGGCGGGACCTGTCGATCGGCAGCCCCGCGACCAACGGCCGGCCGGGCGCCGCGTACGGCGGCTTCTTCTGGCGCGCGCCGAAGGGGGCGGCGGCACCCGTGGTGTTCGGTTCCGGGAACGCCGGCGGCGGTCCGGGCCCGGACGGCGAGGAGGCGGTGCACGGGACGCGCGCGGACTGGGTGGCCCTCGCGGGCGAGGGCTGGACCTTGGTGTTCGCCGGGGCGACCGCCCGGACCCGGGAGGACCCGTGGTTCGTCCGGGCCGCCGAGTACCCGGGCGTCGGCTCCTCCCTCGCCCACGACGAGCGGCTTCCGGTGGCCGCCGGAGAGAGCGTCGTACGGCGGGTGGTGACCGTCGTCGCCGACGGGCGCCTCGACCGGGACGGGGCCGCGGCCCTGGTCCGCCAGGCGGTGACGTCATGACGCGGGGCCGGTGCCCTCCTGCCGCCGAAGGCCCTCGCTGACGGCACGTACCGCCCCGCACTCCCCACGCTCCCCCTCGCACACCCCTCTCCCCCGCACTCCCCTCGCGCACCCCCCTCCCCGCAGTCCCCGCAACACCCCGAGAGAAGAGAGCCGACGATGACCATCCTCCCCGGCGGACGGCGCAGAGCCGCCCTCGCCCTCGCCCTGTCCGGCGTCCTCGCCCTGACCGCCACCGCCTGCGGTGACGACGGCGGCGGGGGCGGCGACAAGGGCACCGAGGGATCGGGCAAGGGAAAGATCACCTTCTGGGACAACAACGGCGGTGTCCGCACCGACGTCTGGAAGGAGATCATCGCGGACTTCGAGAAGGCGAACCCCGACATCGACGTCGAGTACGTCGGGATCGCCTCCAAGGAGGTCCAGTCGAAGTACGACACCGCGATCCAGGGCGACGGACTGCCGGACGTCGGCGGCATCGGCGCGGCGATGCTCGCCGGGATCGCCGCGCAGAACGCCCTGGAACCGCTGGACGCGCGGATCGAGGGCAGCGCCCTCAAGGGCAGGCTGAACGCCGGCATGGTCGCGAGCGTCAAGTCGGCCGGCGGGCAGGGCAAGCTGTTCACCGTCCCCACCTCCGCGAGCAACGGCGTGCTGTACTACCGCACCGACCTGTTCGAGGCGGCCGGCCTGCAGGCGCCCACCACCTGGTCGAAGTTCTACACGGCGGCCGAGAAGCTGACGGCCCCCGACAGGAACCGCTTCGGCTACACGATCCGCGGCGGCGCGGGCTCGATCGCCCAGGCGCTGGACGCCATGTACGGCCAGAGCGGCATCACGAGCTTCTGGAACGGTGACAGGACCACCGTCAACGACCCGAAGAACGTGGCCGCGCTCGAGAAGTACGCCGGCCTGTTCAAGCGGACCACCCCGGCCGCGGACGTCAACAACGACTTCACCAAGATGGTCGCGCAGTGGGACAGCGGACAGATCGGCATGCTGAACCACAACCTCGGCTCCTACCAGGACCACGTGAAGGCCCTCGGGACGGAGAAGTTCCGGGGCATCCCCCACCCGACCCTCGACGACGGCACCCGGGTGCAGGTCTCCAACCCGGTCGACGGCCTCGGCCTCTTCTCCTCCAGCACGAACAAGGCCGCCGCCTGGAAGTTCATCGAGTTCGCGGCCTCGCACGCCTCCAACAGCAAGTGGAACAGGTCCGCCGGCGCCATCCCGGCCAACACGGAGGCCGCGCGGGACCCCTGGCTCCAGGAGGCGGAGCCGACGAAGCTCGGCGCCGAGGTCCTCTTCAGCGGCAGCGCGACGATCGTGGAGCTGCCCTACTACCTGCCGGACTGGAACACGATCTCCAAGGCCGAGAACGAGCCGGGCTTCCAGAAGGTCCTGCTCGGGACGTCCACCGCGAAGGAGTTCCTCGACCACCTGGCCGAGCAGCTGAACACGGCACAGGCCGAATGGAAGCAGCAGAACCCGTGAGCGTCGGCCGCCGCGCGGTGGTCCCGTCCGGGGCGGGCCTCGCGCCCGCCCCGGACGGGGCTCCCCCGGCCCGTCCCCGAGGACACCCCCGCATGCGCACCCTCTTCATCGCCGGCGACTCCACCGCCGCCCAGAAGTACGCCGACGCCGCACCCGAGACCGGCTGGGGCATGGCCCTCCCCTTCTTCCTGCACCGGGGCGTGCGGGTCGCCAACCACGCGGCCGACGGGCGCAGCACCAGGAGCTTCCTCGACGAGGGCCGGCTCGAGGCGGTCCTGGCCGCGCTGCGCCCCGGCGACCTGCTCCTGATCCAGTTCGGCCACAACGACCAGAAGGTCGCCGACCCCACCCGCCACACCGAGCCGTGGACCGCCTACCAGGACAACCTCCGGGTCTTCGTCGAGGGCGCGCGGTCCCGGGGCGCCCTCCCGGTGCTCGCCACCTCCGTCGAGCGGCGCGGGTTCGACGTGGACGGCACCGCGCTGCGGACGCTCGGCGCGTATCCGGCGGCCATGCGGGAGACCGCCCACGACGCGGACGTCCCGCTCCTCGACATCGAGGCGCTGTCACTCGCCCTGTGGCAGCGGCTCGGCCCCGAGGCCACCACGACGTACTTCAACCGGACCGCGACCGGGCAGGACGACACCCGCTTCAACCCGCCGGGGGCGATCGAGGTGGCCCGGCTCGTCGTCGCCGAGCTGCTCCGCACCCATGTCCTCGCCCCGCGCGAGACGCGCCGCGTGGACGACCACGTTCCCGCCGGGCTCATCACCTGGCCCGGACATCCCTCTGCCGCTTCCGAGTTCGAGGAGAGCCGATCGTGAACCGACGCATACGACGGGGAGTGGTCGCCGCGACCGCCCTCACCCTGACGGTGACCGCGCCCGCGGCCGCCGCCCACGCCGCCCCCCGCCCCGGTGCCGACCCCGCCCGCGCCACGCTGCCGGCCGGCGACGGCTGGGCGTCCGAGGGAACCGGCACCACCGGTGGGGCGGCCGCCGTCGCCTCCCGGGTGTTCACCGCCACCACCTGGGCGGAGTTCCGGGCCGCGCTGGCCGTACCCGGCACCGAGCCCCGGATCGTCAAGGTGGTGGGCACCCTGAACGCCACCGCCGCAGGCTGCGCCGCCTTCGAGGCCCCGGGCTACGACTTCGCCCGCTACCTCGCCGACTACGACCCCGCCGTCTGGGGGTACGAGAACGTGGTCAGCGGGCCCCAGGAGGACCTGCGGGCGGAGTCCGCGATCGCCCAGGGCGAGGCCATCAAGGTCAAGGTGCCCGCGAACACCACGATCGTCGGGGTCGGCCGGCACGCCGGGATCACCGGCGGCAGCCTCCAGGTGCAGGGCGTCGACAACGTCGTGGTCCGCAACCTGACGCTGGAGAGCCCGCTCGACTGCTTCCCGCAGTGGGACCCGACGGACGGCGCGACCGGGGCGTGGAACTCCGAGTACGACAGTCTCGTCGTGTACGGCTCCACGCATGTCTGGATCGACCACAACACGTTCACCGACGGGTCCCGTCCGGACAGTTCGCTGCCCACGTACTTCGGCGAGCTCTACCAGCAGCACGACGGCGAGCTGGACGTCGTGCGGGGCGCGGACCTCGTCACGGTCTCGTGGAACGTCTTCACCGACCACGACAAGACCCTGATGATCGGCAACAGCGACAGCGCGGGCGCCACCGACCGGGGCAGGCTGCGGGTCACGCTGCACCACAACCTCTTCGAGAACGTGGTGGAGCGGGCACCGCGGGTCCGGTTCGGCCAGGTCGACGCGTACAACAACCACTTCGTGGTGCCGAGTTCGGCGTACGCGTACAGCCTCGGCATCGGGCAGGAGTCCCGACTCCACGCGGAGAAGAACGCGTTCACGCTCACCGGGGACGTCCCGGCGGGCCGGATCCTCAAGAAGTGGAAGGACGCGCCCGTCACCACCACGGGCAACTACGTGAACGGCAGACCGGTCGACCTCCTCGCCGTCCACAACACCCAGTTCCCGGAGGAACTGCTACGACCCGACGCGGGCTGGACCCCCGCCCTGCGCACCCACGTCGACCACCCGCGGGCCGTACCGGCCCTCGTCGCCGGCCGGGCGGGCGCGGGGCGCTTCTGCTGAGCGGGACAAGCGGCGAACACCTGCCGGATCATGACGTTCCACGAGCCCGACGGCAGCTGCCTAAAGTTCCACTGGCCCGACACCCACCTCAAGAAGAAGAAGGAGGAACCACAATGGAGTACGAAGCCGTCCCCGCCGAGCTCACCGCCACCGAGGCACTACCGGGCCTCGGCTCGGCGCTGGGTCGGCTCGACTCGTTCCTCGTCAGGGGCGGGGTCCACTAGGTCGTGGCCCGCGACGGAGCACGAGTCGAAGCGGGCCGCCTCTCGGCGGACGCGAGCACGGTCTTCGACATCCGCCACGGCTGGCTGCTGCCGGGGCCGGACCGCGCGTACGCCACCCCCGTACCGGGCGGCGGCCTCGCCGTGAGCGGCGTCGACTCCGTCACCCTCCACGAGGCGGACGGAAGCATCCGGTGGGCCTTCCCCCACCTCGCGTGGCCGAGCGGAGCCCATGGCGCATGCGTCCCCGATCCCACCGGCACGGCGCTGCTCGCGGTCGTCCGGCCCGCCCTCGACACCGACCCGAGCAAGGTGCTGCTGACCTTCGACCTCGCCACCGGCACGGTTCTGGCCACGGCGGAACTCCCCACACGCTGGGGCACGTACGAGTTCCAGCAGCCGCTCGGCCCGGCCGCCGCACAGGTGGTCCTCCTCAACGCGGCCCAGGGGCAGGAGGAGGCGTACTCCCTGCTCGTCACCGCCACGCGGGAGCACCTGGAGATCACGCAAGTCGGCGGCTGCGACGAACCGTTCACGGGCAGCAGTCTCCCTTCCGGCGCGTTCCTGACGCTCGCCGTCGGCGGGGAGCAGCTCACCCGGTACGACACGCCGGACCGCAGCGGGACGGTGGCGAAGGCGGCGGTCGTCCTCCCGGACGAGCTCGTCTTCATGGGGCAGCCAGGCTTCCTCGACAAGGAACGGATCCTGGCGCCGGTCGGCGAGGACCCCTGGGAGGACGAGTGCCGTCACGCCCTCCTCGGCGCCGACGACCTGCGCCTCCGGGCCAAGGTCACGTATCCGCCGGGCACCGGGGTGACGGCCCGCACGCTGCCCCTCGGCGACGGCACCTGGCTCACCTTCGACGACGACACGGTCCACCGCTGGCGCACGGGCTGACGCCCGGCCCGGCGCTCACGGGGACATCCTGATCGGTTCGGTCAGCCCAGGAAGCTCAACCGCACGTGACGGTGGGCATTGTCCTTGTTGGCATCCACCAAACTCCGTTAAGGCAACGCAGCGCCCTGCGGGACATCGGGACCGGTCGGGCCATGCGTTGCTCGGACGAGCGCAAAGATCCAAAACCGGCCGGCCTTACCCGGATGGCGGCTACCGTGGGTGTGACGGATCACCCGAGTGCTGGGAGCGGCATGGGACTGGCGAACGAAAAGATCATTTCCCAGGTCGAGGACCTGCTGCGAGGCACGATCGTCATACCCTCCATCCAGCGCGACTTCGTCTGGATGCGGCCTGATGTACGTGATCTCTTCGATTCTCTCTACCGGGGCTATCCGGTGGGTGCCATGCTGCTGTGGAAGACCGGCCTCAACGTCCCGTTCAAGACTGCCGCTATCGTCCAGACCGACAGAACGGCGGACCAGCCCCTCTATCTGCTGGACGGACAGCAGCGGCTGACCTCTCTCGCCTGGGTCTACCGCCCGCAGTCGAAAGCCGACGGACGGCACATAGACCTGCGCTTCGACGTGCGTACCGAGGAATTCGTGACCCCGAGCGCCGTGCAACGCAAGGATCCGCTCCTGATCCCGGTGTCGACGCTCCTGCAGGAGAACGTGCAGTTCTATCCGGTCCTCAACAAGGCCGGGGTGTCACCCGACGACCCGGACTTCGGCAGATGGATGCAGCGGCTGCAGAAGGTGAACAACATCCGATTTCACCAGATCGCCGTCATCACCTACGAGTCCGACGACTACGAGGAGGTCGCCGAGCTCTTCGCCCGGCTGAACAAGGGCGGCCGGCGGCTGTCCAAAGGTGATCTCGTGTACAGCGCCATCGCGGCCCGCTGGTCCGCCGGCCTGGATACCATGGATGCCTTTCACCAGGAGCTGCGGGACAGCGACTTCGACCTGAACAGGGAAGCCGTCCTACGCCTCATGAGCCTCCTCGCGGGTACGGGCGCCCATCACATCAAGCTCATCGGAGCGGAGGTGGACGAGACCGCGCTGAAGGAGGCGTGGCACGCCACCGAGAAGGCCCTTCGCTTGGCCATCGACTTCCTGAAAGGCGAGTGCTCGATCCCCCGGTCCGAGATCCTCTCCTCGCCGAACGTCACGATCGTGCCTGCGCTGCTCCTCCACCATCGGGGCGGCAAGCTGCGCCCGGGGGAGGCGCAGCTGCTGCGTCGCTGGGTGTACACGGCTATGGCCTTCAGCCACTATTCACTGCAGGTCGAGGGCAAGCTCGACGCGGAAGCCAGGCTGATCAGATCCCGTGCCGGGGAGGACCTGTTCGCCGAGCTCATCCGTCGAGCCTCCGGTCCTCGCTCCCTGGACAGCGCCCTCCATCCGAGGGACCTGGAGCAGAAGTACTCCACGCACGCCTTCTTCAAACTGCTCTACATCGCCGCGCTGCGGGACAGGGCGCGGGACTGGGCGACCAACATCGCCATCAATGATCAGCCGATGAACAGCGGTTCCAGGATCGAGTTCCACCACGTGTTCCCTCGCGCCCGGGTCCAGGGGGCCTACGCGAAAGAGGAGTGGAACAGCCTCGCCAACCTGGCCTTCGTCACCGGTCGGACCAACAAGATGATCTCTTCCCGGCTGCCCGTCGACTACATGGTGGGCGTCGCGCCGGAGCGCCTGACCGAACAGTGGATTCCCAGCACCCCGGAGCTGCGGTCCCTGGACCGGTTCCCCGACTTCCTGGCTGCGCGCAGAAACTTGCTGGCCAACGTCCTCAACGAGCTCCTGGGGCTACCCGCCTACGCCGGGGAGAGCATCCGCCAGGACTCCTACGAGATGCCCGCCGACGAGACCGTGATCGCGGAAGATCCCTCCGCGCCCGCACTGGTCAAGCCAGACGTGCAGGCGTTGCGCACGGAACAGGGCGTCGAGTTGCACGCCGTCTACGAAGGTCGGCGCACCACCGCCTACTACGATCCGCCGTCCCGCACCGTGACGGTCCCCTCCGGCCCCGGGCGCGGCGTATACGAGTCCCCCAGCGGGGCGGCGGTGGCCGTGGTGCGGTCTCTCAACCCACACGTCAACCCGAACCGCAACGGGTGGTCGTTCTGGACCGTCACGGCCACGGGGGCACTCCTGCAAAGCATCCGATGACGGACAGCAGCCACGGCTGTGCACGTTGTCTGCCGCCCGTATACGTCAGACATCCCGACCAGCAGCCCAAGGCTTCGCTCGTTGCGCTCCACGGCCAAGGAGAAAAAAATGCCCGCTGCCGGACCGGCTCCCCGTCTCGTCCCGTTCGCCCAGGCGGCCCACGAGCATCTTCAGCAGATACAGGACGTCACGCCTGCGCTCACGCCCACGTCCACCATCCTCGGGCCCTACGACGTCCCGGCGTACGGGTACCTCCGGAGCATCATCCTGGATGTCCATGCATTCGGCGGCTCCGGCTCTGGCTCTGGCTTTTCCGCCGCGGAAGACGCGCCATGGAGTGTGATCTCCGAGATCGCGCTCATCGACACGAACGGAACGCCCGTCGTCGGCCCCTTCTCCGGGTATGACCTGTACCTCGTCAACAAGTACGGAGGATACGCCTACGCTCCAGACCCGAAGCTGTCACCGATGTATTCGGGTGTCGCAGCGTCCGACGGCGGTTTCCGATTCTGCTTGCGAGTTCCCGTGGAGTTCTCCGCGCAAGATGGACTGGGAAGCCTCCCGAATACGAACGCGGCATCCACTTGGAAGGTCCGAATCACGCTCGCCCCTGCGAACCACGTCTACGGCACCACACCATCCCTCCTGCCCTCGGTGCATGTCCGGATGCATCTGGACGCATGGTCCCAGCCGTCAAGGACAGATCCCGAGGGCAATACGACGACCCAGGCACCACCGGCCGTCGGTACGACGTCTTACTGGTCCAAGATCATCCTTCCGGTATCGTACGGCTTCAACACGCTCCGGCTACTGCGCGTGGGGGCGCACATCCGCAATCTGTTGTTCGTCTGACGCAACACGGCCGGTTCGCGGTCGGAGGGTGACGCAATGTTCCCTGATACGACGTCATTGTTCTGCGACACCCATCTCCTGAAGGCCTACCAGAAAGATCTATGGAAGCACGAGATGTTCCGGAAGACGGGGCTCTCTGCGCCGATCGAGGCAGCGAACGGACTCGACTCCGGGGTGTATGTCGAGAACTATTGCCCCCACCTCGACGGGAGGGCTGGCGACGAACTCCACCACCGCCACCTGGCAACCACAAGGGCTACAAGATGCGAGCTGATGGGATCGTTCTCTGCGGCCGGAACCCTCACGGTGCTCACGAACGACGTGGTCCCCGCTCCCAAGATCTGCACGGACGAGGTCGGGCCGGAGGGGCGTCGGCAGTGACATCACCCATGAGCCGCTCAGCAAGGTGGTCCCAGGAAACAGCCTCCTGTGCCGTGTCGTCGCCCGTTCCGGCGTGACCACTGTCTGAATTCCCGTCCCTTTACCGCTCGATCTCGCCCACCGTGGTACCCCGCATCGTTCTCCTTTTTCTCCGGAGCGTCAGGAGGATCGGCGGCCCCACCCCGGAGGATCTTGATCGGCTCCCGATCAGCAGAGGAAGCTCAACCGCACGTGGCGGTCGGGGTTGTCCTTGTTGGTGTCCACCAGGCACACCGACTGCCAGGTGCCGAGGGCCAGTTCGCCGTCGATCACCGGGAGCGTCGCGTGCGGGGCGACGAGGGCCGGCAGGACGTGGTCGCGGCCGTGGCCCCGGCTGCCGTGGCGGTGCTGCCAGCGTTCGTCGGCGGGGAGCAGGTGGTGCAGGGCCGTCAGCAGGTCGTGGTCGCTGCCCGCACCCGTCTCGATCAGCGCCACGCCCGTCGTCGCGTGAGGCGTGAAGACGTTGAGGAGGCCTCCCCGTCCCTGGGCCACCTCGGCCAGGAAGGCGACGCACTCCCCGGTCAGGTCGTACACCGTCTCCGATCCTCCGGTGGTGACGTCCAGGACCCGTGTGCTGAAACCGTTGCTCATCCCCTCATCCTGACGCAGCGGGCGGCCCTCTCGAACACCCCACGCGGGCAGTCCGCCGAGGTACCCCCGGCCGCTCGCGCGCGACGTCCGGCGTCAGCCGCGCTCCGGAGCGCCGGCGACCGGTAGTCGCGCACAGCGGCGGCAGGCTCGGGCCGAGGTCGCCACGACGGCGTGGGACGCGGCGGCGAGCGCTCCCGCGCAGGCGAGCAGGGGCCAGTTCGTCGCGAGCGCGGCAGCGGTGACGAGGGCGAGCGTCGTCACCGCCATGGCGCCTCCCGCAGTAGTCCCGGTCCAGGCGACCAGGGCCGGCAGCCGGGCCGGCGGGGAGAGCCGACGGGCGAGGGTTCCGGTGGCGGCGAGAGCCGCGGCGGCCAGCAGCGTGGCCGCGATCGCGACCCCGGACAGGTGCGCGGCCAGGAGTCGTGAGGTGTGGAGAACCGTTCCCCCGGGCTCCTGGGCGGGCACCCCGGTGAGGTACCAGCAGACGATCAGCAGGGGTGCGGTGAGCGCCACGGCCCGGGCGGTGTGCCGGGCCTGGGCGAGGGTCAGCTCCCGCTGGCAGCTCGGGACGAGCTCGTCGACGGTCCCGAACTCGCGGACCGCCGCACCGACGGCCTCGCGCCGCGGGACGCCCCGCTCGACCTGGGCGTCCGCCGTGTCCTCGAGTCCGCCGCGGATCTCCTCGATCATCCTGTCCTTGGTCCGGGCGGGCCCGTGCAGGGCCGCGGTGAGATCGGCGACGTACGCGGCGAGGGGGTCGCCGGGGGGACCGGTGCAGGCGGGGTCGAAGTCTGCGGGAGGAGCGGGGTCGGCGACTGCGGGACGATCCGTTTCGGCCGGACCGGTCGCTGCGCCCGTGCCCGCGGCGGTCATGTGGCGAGCCCCTGCGGTGGAGTCGGGTTGAGGACCGAACCGATCGCCGCGGTGAACTCGTTCCAGGCCGTGCGTTCGCCGGCGAGCGTCCGCCTGCCCTCGTCGGTCAGCTCGTAGCACCGGCGGCGCCGCTCACCGGAGGACTGCCAGCTGCTGCTCAGCAGGCCGGTGCGCTCCAGCCGGTTCAGGGCCGGATAGATGGTGCCCGTGCGCAGTTCGAGCGCGCCTCCGCTGCGCTGCTGGACCGCGGCGATGATCGCGTACCCGTGCAGCGGGCCCGGTTCGAGCACCGCGAGCAGCAGTCCGTCCAGGTGCCCTCGCACCGCATCCGCCTTCATAGGTAGGCAGCCTACACAAGAGAGCCGTAGGCAGTGTATGTATTGGTAGCCAACCTATTGGCAGCCAGAACATCCCACTCCTGTCCGGAGGCATGCGCCGTGACCGAATTCCTGCTGTCCGTCCACGTCCTGGTGGCGATCGTCACGGTCGGGTCGATCACCGTGGCCGCCTCGATGTTTCCGCGCATCGCGCTCCGCGCCTTCGGCGGCGGCGGCGATGGAAGTAGTGCCACCGGTGAGGGGCGGGACGGACGGTCCGAGGGGACGGGGACGGCCGTGCTCCTCCATCGGGTCTGCACGGGGTACGCCGTCGCCGGGGTCATGGTGCCGGTGTTCGGCATCGCGACCGGCGCCCAGCTCGGCGTGCTGACCGACGCGTGGCTGATCGTCTCGCTCGTGCTCACCGTCGCCGCCGCGGCCCTGCTCGGCCTGGCCGTCCTGCCGGGTCAGCGACGCCTGCTCGCCCTCGCCGAGGGCGCGGCCGCGGAGGAGGAGGCGCGGCCCGTCGCGTCCCGGCTGTCCATGACGACCGGGGTGTTCAACGTCCTCTGGGCCGTGGTCGTCGTCCTGATGATCGTCCGCCCCGGCTCCACGACGGGCGCCTGACCCCGCCCGTTCCCTCCGGTACGGCCGGGCGCGGGGCTCAGGTCATGTTGAAGTAGGGCAGGGGGCCCGCGGGTTGGGCGGCGGTCACGCGTCGGACGACCGCGATGGCGAGGATCGCGCACAGGATGCCGATGCTCTGGTCGACCGGGTTGCGGTAGTCGAACCGGTCGAGGACCAGGAAGTGGAAGGCGACCGAGAGCGGGCCGTCGAGGAGCCAGACGAACCACCAGGCGTTGATCAGCCAGGCGTCGCGGGGCGGGCCGCCGGCCCGGTGGATGTCGAGGGCGATGCGGCGCGGCAGCCACCACATGGCGAGCGGGATGGCCCAGGCGCCGATGGCGAAGCCCACCGGGTACTGGTGGCTGCCCGGGGCGAGGACCTCGGCGTTGGCGCGGACGCGGAAGAACCAGACGATGAACGCGACCCAGCACGACACCTGGAGGACGGCCGGGAACGGCACCATGTCCTCGGCGAGCCAGGGCGAGTCCCTGCCGCCGGTCGCCATGATGTAGACGTCGGCGAGCGCCTGAGTGGCAATCAGCGACTGGACGACGAGCGCCGGTCCGATCGGGTTGCGGAATCTGAAGCGCGGGCCCCGCGCGGCGGCCGGTCCGACCGGCACGTTGTAGGCGTCCATGGAATCCCCCCGGATTACGGCGACACCACCGTGCGACGTCACGGCGGCGGTGATCACCGGCATCGTAGGCGCGTTCCGGCCAGGGCGTCGAAGGACGGCTCAGCCCCGGGACGCGATCCGGGCGGGTCGGGCGGGTCGGGCGGGTGGGCCCTGAGAGCCGGGCGGCCACCGGCCGGCGTCCTCGCTGCGGACACGGACCGGGCGGCCCCCTTCTCGGGGACCGCCCCGTCCCGTCGTACGCGAAGCCGCTCCGTGCGGGGCGGCTGCTGGGCGAGCAGCTTCGCGTACGAGCCCTTGGGGGGAGGGAGAGCGCCACGGCCGGCGCGGTCGGCTGCCGGAGTGGACGCGTTCGTGGTCGGAGGCGAGGCATGCGGTGGTTCTCCTCTCGGCTCGGGAGATCGGGGAGCTAGGAGCGAGAAGCGAGAAGCGAGAAGCGAGGAGCGGAACGTGCATGGAGACAAGCTCCGAACCAGTGGGAGCGCTCCCACTGTGCAGCGGGGACGCATCGGCGTCAAGGTGCGTGAAGAGTCGAAGGCAATGGGTGAGGGAATTTGCCCAACCCCTCTTTTCCTTGGCGGTAGTTGACGCTACGGTCTGGCCGACCAGTGGGAGCGAATCCGTCCGGTCGGCACATCGTCAGGGTGTGCCCTCGCTGCGAGGACTCGCTCATGCGACATCCCCCACGTCTGTCCGCGCTGCTCTCCGGAGCGGCGCTCGCGATGGCGAGCACCGCGTTCGCCCTCATGGGTACGGCCTCAGGAGCCGCGGCCGCACCCTCCTGCACGGTGGAGTACTCGGTCGCCGGCCAATGGGCCGGCGGTTACCAGGGTGCTGTCACCGTCACCAACCACGGTGCCGCGCTGAACGGCTGGAGCCTCGGCTTCGCCTTCCCGGCCGGCCAGGTCGTCAGCCAGGGCTGGGGCGGCACGTGGTCCCAGTCCGGGACCGGCGTGACCGTGGTGAACGAGAGCTGGAACGCCGCGTTGGCCACCGGCGCGAAGGTCACGGGCGGCTTCATCGCCTCCTGGTCGGGCGCCAACACGGCGCCCACCGCGTTCACGCTCAACGGCGCGCCGTGCTCCTCGGGCACGACACCGACACCCACACCCACGCCCACACCGACACCCACACCCACACCCACCGATCCGACGACACCGCCCCCCGACCCCCCGACCACGCCGCCCACCACCCCGCCCACCACTCCCCCGACGACACCCGCCCCGGTCACCGGCGCACCCGAACTCGGCGTGTCCGGGAACAGGTTCACCGATCAGAACGGCGCGACCCGGCGCCTGCTGGGCGTCAACCGCTCCGGCGGCGAGTTCATGTGCGTCCAGGGCCACGGCATCTGGGACGGGCCCGTCGACGACGCCTCCGTCAAGGCCATCGCCGACTGGAAGGCGAACACCGTCCGCATTCCGCTCAACGAAGAGTGCTGGCTCGGCCTCGACAACATCAAGCCCGAGTACCGGGGCACGCCGTACGTCACCGCCGTGAAGGACCTGGTCTCCAAGGTCCTCGCGCACGGCATGACCCCGGTGGTCGAACTCCACTGGACGTACGGCCAGTACACGGGCAACTCCTCGGGCTGCGCCGACGTCCACGCCTCCTGCCAGAAGCCGATGCCCGGCGCCCGGTACACACCGGCGTTCTGGACCTCGGTGGCGAACACCTTCAAGAGCGACAAGCGGGTCGTCTTCGACCTGTTCAACGAGCCCTATCCGGACCGGGCGACCTCCACCGCGACCCAGGCCTGGTCCTGCTGGCGCGACGGCGGCACCTGCCCCGGCATCGGCTACGAGGTCGCCGGCATGCAGGACCTGCTCGACGCGGTACGGGCCACCGGGTCGCGGAACCTCGTCCTCGTCCCCGGCATCGCCTACGCCAACGACCTCAGCCAGTGGCTCGCGTACCGCCCCACGGACCCGGCGGGCAATCTCGCCGCCGCCTGGCACGTCTACAACTTCAACACCTGCGCCGACGAGACGTGCTGGAACAACACCCTCGCCCCGGTGGCCGCCGAGGTTCCCCTCCTCGCGGGCGAGATCGGTGAGAACACCTGCGGACACGCGTTCGTCGACCGCGTCATGAAGTGGTTCGACGACCGCGGCCTCTCCTACCTGGGCTGGACCTGGAACACCTGGAACTGCGCCTCGGGTCCCGCGCTGATCAGTTCGTACGACGGCACACCCACCGCATTCGGCATCGGACTGCGCGATCACCTGCGCGGTCTCACCCCCTGAAAGGAACCTCCACCCGCATGAGCCGCACCAGTCGCACCGCCCTCCTGGCCGCCCTCGGCCTCGTCACGGCCACCGGCGCCACCGCCACCGTCCTCGGCACGGCCACCGCCGGCGCCGCCACCCCCGGCTGCAAGGTCGTCTACCAGATCACCAACCAGTGGAACACCGGGTTCGGCACCAACGTGACCGTCACCAACACCGGTGACCCGGTGGCGTCCTGGACCCTCGAATGGACCTACGCCGGCAGCCAGCAGGTCACCCAGGGCTGGAACGCCACCCTCACCCAGTCGGGCGCCGCCGTCACCGCCAAGAGCCTCTCCTACAACGGGACGCTGGCCACCGGCGGTTCGACCTCCTTCGGATTCAACGGCTCGTACAGCGGCACCAACGCCGTGCCCGCGGCCTTCAAGCTCAACGGTGTCGTCTGCGACGGCGCCACCGAGCCCACGACACCCCCGACCACCCCGCCCACCACACCACCGACCACCCCGCCGACGACCCCTCCGACCACGCCGCCGGCCGGCACCAAGGCCGACAACCCGTACGCCGGCGCCAAGGTCTACGTGAACCCCGAGTGGTCGGCGAAGGCGGCAGCCGAGCCGGGCGGCACCAAGGTCTCGAACCAGCCCACCGCCGTCTGGCTGGACCGGATCGCCGCCATCAACGGCTCCGCCACCTCCATGGGCCTGCGCGCCCACCTCGACGAGGCCCTGCGGCAGAAGGGCTCCGGCGAACTCGTCGTCCAGCTGGTCGTCTACAACCTGCCCGGCCGCGACTGCGCCGCGCTCGCCTCCAACGGCGAGCTCGGCCCGACCGAGATCGGCCGCTACAAGACCGAGTACATCGACCCGATCGCCGCGATCCTCGCCGACGCGAAGTACGCCGGCCTGCGGATCGTCACCACGGTCGAGATCGACTCGCTGCCGAACCTGGTCACCAACGTCTCGGGACGCCCGACCGCCACGGCCAACTGCGACGTCATGAAGGCCAACGGCAACTACATCACCGGCGTCGGCTACGCGCTCAGGAAGCTGGGATCGATCGGCAACGTCTACAACTACGTGGACGCCGGCCACCACGGATGGCTCGGCTGGGACGACAACTTCGGCTCCTCCGCCGAGCTGTTCAAGCAGGCCGCCACGGCCGAGGGCTCCACCGTCGCCAACGTCCACGGCTTCATCGTGAACACCGCCAACTACAGCGCCCTGAAGGAGGACCACTTCACCATCGACGACAGCGTGAACGGCGTCTCCGTGCGCCAGTCGAAGTGGGTCGACTGGAACCGGTACACCGACGAGCTGTCGTACGCCCAGGCGATGCGCGCCAAGCTGGTCTCGCTCGGCTTCGACAGCAACCTCGGCATGCTGATCGACACCTCCCGCAACGGCTGGGGCGGCACCGCCCGGCCCACCGCCGCGGGCCCGACGACCACCGTCGACACGTACGTCAACGGCGGCAAGTACGACCGCCGCATCCACCTCGGCAACTGGTGCAACCAGTCCGGTGCCGGTCTCGGCGAGCGGCCCCAGGCGGCGCCCGCCGCGGGCATCGACGCGTACGTCTGGGTCAAGCCCCCGGGCGAGTCCGACGGCGCCAGCAAGGAGATCCCGAACAACGAGGGCAAGGGCTTCGACCGGATGTGCGACCCGACGTACACGGGCAACGCCCGCAACGGGAACAGCATGTCGGGCGCACTGCCGGACGCCCCGATCTCGGGCCAGTGGTTCTCGGCCCAGTTCCAGGAGCTCCTGAAGAACGCCCACCCGGCGCTGTAGCGCCCCGCACGGAGCCCGCGGCCGGCCGGACCTCCGGGTCCCGGCCGGCCCCGGGAGTGCCCTCGCGCCCCCCGACTGCCCGGCACCCATAACCCGTAGCCCGACGCCCGCAGCCCGCAGCCCGCAGCCGGGCGTCAGCACGACTCCCGCACGACCAGCTCCGTCGGCAGCACCCGCCGGCGGGGCTCCTCCGGTGCCTCCGCGATCTCCTCCAGCAGCATCCGGGCCATCGTGCGGCCCATCTCCTCGATGGGCTGCCGCACGCTCGTCAGCGGCGGGTCCATCAGCCGTGCCACCGGTGAGTCGTCGACGCCAACGAGGGCAACGTCGTCGGGGACCCGGCGGCCCGCCTCCCGCAGCGCGCTCCGCGCCCCGGCCGCCATGACGTCGGAGGCGGCGAAGACGGCGTCCAGGTCCGGGCTGCGGTCGAGCAGCCGCCGCATCGCCCGACGGCCGCCCTCCTCGGTGAAGTCGCCCGTCGAGACCAGCCCTTCGTCGGGGGCGAGTCCGGCCTCCGCGAGCCCCGCCCGGTAGCCGCCGAGCCGGGCGCGGGCCACGTACATGTCGAGCGGGCCGGTGACGGTCGCGATCCTGCTGCGGCCGCGCCCGACGAGATGGGCGACGGCCGCCCGGCCGGCCCCGATGTTGTCGGAGTCGACGTACGGCACGGGCTCGGCCTCGGCCCGGCGGCCGTTCATGACCACCGGCAGGCCCAGCTCCCTGATCCGGTCGGGCAGCGGGTCGTCGCCGTGGACGGAGGCGAGCAGGACTCCGTCGACGCGCTGGGCGGCCAGGTACTGCTCGAAGCGCTGCCGCTCCTGCTCGCTGCGGACCAGGGTGAGCAGCAACTGCTTGTCGGCCTCGGCGAGTTCGGCGCTGACCCCGCGGATCAGGTCGAGGAAGTACGGCTCCGCGAAGAGCCGGGCCTCGGCCTCGGGGATGACGAGCGCGATCGCGTCCGTGCGGCTTCCGGCGAGGGCGCGGGCGGCCTGGTTGGGTACGTAGCCGAGTTCGGCGACGGCTCTGGCGACGGCCGTTCTGGTCTGCTCGCTCACCCGGGGGGATCCGTTGATCACCCGGGAGACCGTGCCCCGGCCGACCCCCGCCCTGGCCGCGACCTGCTCCAGGGTGGGTCTGCCGCTCTGCCGTCCGCTCACCACTCCCGAACTCCCCTCGTAGGACAACGCGCTGCTCACCACGGGTTCCGGCCGAAGAAGCGCGCCAGGATGGGAGCGCTCCCACCGTAGTCCAAGCCGTCGCCTTCGCGCCACGAGGTGTGTTCAGGAGATGACGCGACCGCCCTCGCTCAGGTCCGCGAAACCCCCGGAAAACCTTCCGGTAACGAATCCGCGTTCATGTCTTGACACTCGTACCCGCCAGAGAGCAACCTTCCGGCAACGACGTGGGAGCGCTCCCATCCGGGACGCGCACAGCCTTGCATCAGGTCTGGCAGGCGCCGCCGAGCCGCGATCAGCGGGCCGGGCCTCTTGGCGCACAACAAGCACCACCTTGGGACGAGGAGAGTGGAATGCGCACTTCCAGCAGCAGACGCGGACGCCGTGCGGCGATCGCGGCGGTCGCCGTCGTCGTGACCGGCACGACCCTGCTCACCGGTTGCGGCAGCGACGACGACAACGGCGGCAAGGGCGGCGGGGGCGGTCAGGGCAACGAGAAGATCACGCTGCGGATCGGGACCTTCGGTTCCTTCGGCTACGACAACAAGACCGGCGCGAAGCTCTACGCCGAGTACGAGCGGCTCCACCCGAACATCAGGATCGAGGAGTCGAACGTCTCCGACGGCCAGAAGTACTGGGACACGCTGAAGCTGCGCCTCGCGCAGAACAGCGGCGTCGCCGACATCCAGGCCGTCGAGGTCGGCTACATCGCCGAGGCGACCGGCGCGGCGATGGCGAACAAGTGGGTCGACCTGGGCAAGGAGGGCGGCGCGAAGATCGACGCCTTCCTCGACTGGAAGGTCAAGCAGGCGACGACCGGCGACGGCAAGGTCATCGGCCTCGGCACCGACATCGGCCCCATGGCCATCTGCTACAACAAGGACCTCTTCGCCAAGGCCAAGCTGCCCACCGACCGGGACGCCGTCGGCAAGCTGTGGTCCGGCGACTGGGCCAAGTTCCTCGCGACCGGGGAGAAGTACAAGGCCGCCGCACCCGCCGGCACCTCCTTCCACGACTCGGCGAGCGGCCTGTTCAACGCCGTCGTCTCCAGCGACCCGGTGCAGTACGCCAACACCTCCGGCGAACTCGACTGGGAGAACAGCCCCGGTGTGAAGAACGCCTGGGACACCGCCGTCAAGGCCGCCCAGGGCGGACTGACCGCCAAACTGCGCCAGTTCGACGAGAAGGGCACCTGGAACGCCGCCTTCAAGAACTCGAAGTTCGCCACCGTCGCCTGCCCCAGCTGGATGACCGGCATCATCAAGGACCAGGCGGGCCCCGCCAACCAGGGCAAGTGGGACATCGCCGCGCCGCCGGTCGCCGGCAACTGGGGCGGCTCGTTCCTCGCCGTGCCCAAGGCGGGCAAGCACACCAAGGAGGCCGCCGAGCTGGCCGCCTGGCTGACCGCCCCGGAGCAGCACGCCAAGGTCTTCGCGGTCAACGGCAACATCCCCTCGTCCAAGGACACGCTCACCTCCTCGGCGGTCCAGGAGGCGAAGCTGCCGTACTTCGGCGACACCCCCGTCGGCAAGATCTTCTCCAGCGCGGCGTCCGGCATCACCCCCGCCGTGATCAGCCGCTACGACGGCCAGGTCAAGACCTTCCTCACCGACAACGGCATCCTCGACATCGAGCAGCGAGGCACCGACCCGGCCAAGGCCTGGGAGAACGTCAAGAAGCTGGTCGACGACAAGATCGACCAGTAGCGGGGACACCCGCCGGTCCGCCGCCCGCGGGCGGCGGACCGGCACCGTCCGCACCACCGCACGCATCGACCCTGGAAGGACGCCCCCGTGGCCACCTCCGTTCGGGCGAGGCCCGACGGCTCCCCGCCGCCCGCCGCATCGCCCTCCTCCCCCGGCCCGCGCGGCCGCCGCTCCCCCGGCGGCCTGCGCAGCACGCTCTACCGCTGGGACGTCAAGGCGATCCCGTACGTCTTCGTCGCCCCCTTCTTCCTCACCTTCGCCGCCTTCGGCCTCTTCCCGCTGATCTACACCGGCTGGCTCTCGCTCCACCGGGTCGAGCTCGGCGGGGACCCGACGTGGAAGGGGCTCGAGAACTACACCGACCTCGCGACCAGCGAGTTCTTCTGGAACGCGCTCTTCAACACCTTCACCATCGGGGTGATCGCGACCGTTCCCCAGCTGCTCATGGCGCTCGGCCTGGCGCATCTGCTCAACTACAAGCTCCGCGGCCGGGGCTTCTTCCGGGTCGCGATCCTCGCCCCGTACGCCACCTCCATCGCGGCGGCGACGCTGGTCTTCGCCCAGCTGTTCAACACCGACTACGGGATGATCAACGGCGTCCTGGGCTGGATCGGCATCGACCCGGTGAACTGGGAGTCGTCCAAGTGGCCGGCGCAGATCGCCATCTCGGTGATCGTCACCTGGCGCTGGACCGGCTACAACGCGCTGATCTACCTGGCGGCCATGCAGGCCGTGCCGCAGGACCTGTACGAGGCGGCCGCGCTCGACGGCGCCTCGCGCTGGCGCCAGTTCGTCAGCGTCACGATCCCGTCCATCCGCCCGACGATCCTCTTCACGATCATCGTCTCCACCATCGGAGCCACCCAGCTGTTCGGCGAGCCGATGCTCTTCGGCGGCAGCGTCGGGATCAGCGGCGGCAGCGGCAACCAGTTCCAGACGCTGAGCCTGCTGATGTACGAGAAGGGCTGGGTGACCGGCGCGCTGGGCCAGGCCTCGGCGATCGCGTGGGTGATGCTGCTGCTCCTGCTGCTCGTCGGCGGCGTCCAGGCGCTCGTCTCCCGCCACAACCGCAAGAAGCTGGGGGGCTGACCTCATGGCGCACACTCTCGACAGGACCCCGGCCGGGCCCCGAGTCCCGGTCGCCGCCCCGGCGACGGCCCGCCACGGCCGCCGCTTCGGGCAGACCGCAGGCCGCCAGCACCACGCGGGACCGCTCACCTACGTGCTGCTCGTCGCCGCCGCGTTCGTCTCGCTCTTCCCGCTGTACTGGAACGTGGTCGCCGCCTCGCACACGGGCGAGCGGGTCGTGGAGGCGCCGGCGCCGCTGCTGCCGGGCGACCGCCTCCTGGACAACCTCAGCTTCGCCTGGAACCAGGTCGACATGGGCGAGGCGCTGATCAACACCACGATCGTGGCGAGCCTGGTGGCCCTGTCCACCGTGCTGTTCTCCACGCTCGCCGGTTTCGCCTTCGCCAAACTGCCGTTCCGGGGCCGGGGCATGCTGCTCTCCCTGGTGGTCGCCACCATGACGATCCCGCCGCAGCTCAGCGTCATCCCGCTGTACCAGATCATCACCGACCTCGGCTGGTTCGACCAGCTCCAGTCGGTCGTCCTGCCCTCGCTCGTCGCCGCCTTCGGCGTGTTCTTCATGCGCCAGTTCCTGGTGGAGGCGCTGCCGGTGGAACTGGTGGAGGCGGCCCGGATGGACGGCGCCCACAGCCTCCGGATCATCTGGCACGTGGTCTTCCCGGTGGCGAGGCCCGCCATGGCCGTGCTCGGCATGCTGGTCTTCGTGCAGGCGTGGAACGACTTCTTCTGGCCCTTCATCGCGCTCACCCCGGACGGCAACCCCACCCTTCAGGTGGCACTCGCCGGGCTCGGCGCGGGCAACCACACGGTGGACCACGCCGTCGTGCTGACCGGTGCCCTCATCTCCACCGTGCCGCTCCTCCTGGTCTTCGCCTTCCTGGGCAAGCACATCGTGGGCGGCATCACCGCGGGCGCCGTCAAGAGCTGACCGGCCGCCCCGCCCCTCTCCACCGAACGTCTCGAACGTACCGACCCCGTACTCGCGTTGGGAGCCCTCTCCTATGACCGCGTCCGAAACCCGGCCGCTCACCGCCGTCCGCTCGTTCCCGTCCGGCTTCCTCTGGGGCGCGGCCACCGCCGCGTACCAGATCGAGGGAGCGGCGGCCGAGGACGGCCGTACTCCGTCCATCTGGGACACCTTCTCGCACACCCCCGGCAAGGTCTTCGAGGGGCACACCGGTGACGTGGCCGTGGACCACTACCACCGGTTCCGCGAGGACGTCGGAATCATGTCCGAACTCGGCCTGAACGCCTATCGGTTCTCCGTCTCCTGGTCCCGGGTGCAGCCCACCGGGCGCGGGCCGGCCGTCCAGAAGGGCCTGGACTTCTACCGGGCTCTCGTCGACGAGCTGCTGTCCGCCGGGATCGAGCCGGCGCTCACGCTCTACCACTGGGACCTGCCCCAGGAGCTGGAGGACGCGGGCGGCTGGCCCGAGCGGTCCACCGCCGAGCGGTTCGCGGAGTACGCGGGGATCGTCGCGGACGCCCTCGGCGACCGGGTGACCCGCTGGACGACCCTCAACGAGCCCTGGTGCAGTGCCTTCCTGGGGTACGGCTCCGGGGTGCACGCCCCGGGCCGCACGGATCCGGCGGCCTCGCTGCGCGCCGCCCACCATCTGAACCTCGGGCACGGTCTCGCGGTCCAGGCCCTCCGGTCCTCGCTGCCCGCGGACCGGCAGATCTCGGTCTCGCTCAACCTCCACGAGGTGCGGCCGCTGACGGGTTCGGCCGAGGACCTGGACGCGGCGCGCCGGATCGACGCCGTCGGCAACCGGATCTGGCTGGGTCCGATGCTGGAGGGCGCCTACCCCGAGGACCTGATCCTCGACACCGCGCAGGTCACCGACTGGTCGTTCGTCAGGGACGGTGACACGGCGACCGCGCGGCAGCCGCTGGACCTGCTGGCGATCAACTACTACACCCCGACGCTCGTCTCACAGGTGCCGGAGGGTGCGGAGAAGCCGCAGGACGACGGTCACGGCGCCAGCGACCACTCGCCGTGGCCGGGCGCGGACTCGGTCGCCTTCCACCGGGCGCCGGGCGAGCCGACGGCGATGGGCTGGGCGGTCGACCCGAGCGCCCTGTACGACCTGCTGACCCGGGTGTCGGAGGCGTACCCCCACCTCCCGCTGGTCATCAGCGAGAACGGCGCGGCGTACGAGGACGTGGTGTCCCCGGACGGTTCGGTGCACGACCCGGAGCGCGCCGCCTATGTGCACGCGCACCTGGAGGCGGTGCACCGGGCGATCGAGGCCGGGGCGGACGTCCGCGGCTACTTCCTCTGGTCGCTCCTCGACAACTTCGAGTGGGGCTACGGGTACGCGAAGCGGTTCGGCGCGGTGCGGGTGGACTACGACACCCTGGAGCGGACGCCGAAGTCCAGCGCCCGCTGGTACGCGAAGGTGGCGCGGACGGGTGACCTGGTGGCGCCCGACGGCGACTGACCGCGGCGGAAGCGGGGGGAGGGCCGTGCCGGTGGTCCGGCACGGCCCTCCCCCGTGGCCCCGGGACGGGGGCGACGGTCAGATGTCGATCACGCGGTAGCCGATGACGTAGACGCCGCCGGAGCCCTCGACCGAGCGCCACTGGGTCTCGGCGCCGGCCTCGCTGCCGGTGACGAGCGTGGCGCCGAGCTTGTCGTCGCCGCTGGTCGAGTCGTCGTCCCAGAGGGTCAGGGTGCGGGCCTGCTGCTTGCCGAGGATGAGGGCGGCGTTGCCGTTGCCGTCGGCCATCGACCGGACGTAACCGGTGCCCATGGTCTGGTACTTGACCCCGTTGCCGGGCCAGACCTTGACGGCGTTGCCGTTGGCGTCGGTGATCTTGAGGTAGGCCTCGTCGTGGTCGCCCTCGCTGTTCTTCTGGCAGTGCAGTTCGACCAGTTCGATCCGGACGTAGTCGATCGGCTCGGCCTGGGCGGTGCCGGCGAAGGCGGCGACGCTGCCGAGCCCGAGCAGGGCGGTGGCGGCCGTTCGGGCGATTCGGTTCTTGCGCATGTGGTCCCCCCACACATCGGGTCACTGGTGTGACGTGGTGTCGGCTCGCCGCGGTGCGGCGGGCCGGTGTGCCGTTCCCCTCGGCACGACACCCACTGTGCCCGCCGCCTCCTCCCGGTTCTACGCGCGTTCCACTGGACGGAACGGCGCCGTGCGCACGCCCGTTCAGGGCACGAGCGCGGCCGCCGGCACGGCCCGTCTCCGAGGTCCGCCCCGGGCGAGCGCGCGGGTGACGGCGGCCCCCGCCTCGGCGACGCCCCGGGCGAGTGTGCCGAGCGGCCGGCCGGCCGGGACCAGGGCGGCGAGCGCCGCGACCGTGCGCCCGTCGGGGGTGCGGATAGGCAGGGCGGCGCAGCACACCCCGTCCATCACGTCCTCCCGGTCGAGGACGGCGCCGCCGCGGAGCGGCCCCCGCAGGGCCTTTCCTGCGGCGGTGCCGAGGTGGAAGGCGATGCCCTCCCGTACGGGGAGGAGCGGTTCGAGTTCCCCGGGGACCGAGCCGACGGTGATCGCCATGTCCTCGCGCAGCACGGTGAGGACCACGCTCGCGCCGGTGGAGGCCCTGAGCCGCTGGAGCGGCAGCCGGGCGGCGGGCAGCAGTCCCGGGTGGGGCTCCCAGGCCTGGCCGATGCGGTAGAGCTGGGGGCCGACCCGGTAGCGGTTGCCCTTCCGTTCGACCGCGCCGAGCGTGACCAGCTGGTCGAGCAGCCGGTGGACGGTGCCTTTGGGCACCCCGCAGACGAGCGCCAGCTCCGTCACCCCGGCCTCTTCACCGCTCCGGCGCAGAGCGTCGAGCAGTGCGAAGGCCCCTTCGAGCACGCTCCGGCCCCGCGCCGGGCCGGGTGTGCCGCCCCGCTCCCGCCGGAGCCCGGCTCTGTGCGGTTCGCATACCTCGTTGGCGTCCATGAGTCCCCCGACTCCGCGGGCCCGGCCGAGGTCCCCCGATGGCACGGCTCCGGGCATGTCCCCCACCATGCCGCAGACCGGTGGATTCCGGCGAAGGGCTCGTGTCGTCCGTCGTGTCGCGGGGCGGGCCCGGGGCGACCGCCCCGGGCCGCCGCTCCGCTACGGCTGGCTGTCGAGCCAGCTCAGCTTGTGCCCGTAGAGCACCCGCTGGCAGTAGTCCGTGCCGGCCGGGTCGCCGGTGGCACGGTTCGCGCCGCAGTCCGACGCCTGGCCCGGGCGGTGTTCGGAGAGGGACCACAGCCGGCCGGTGCCGCGCTCGACGTAGAGGTCCTCGGCGCCCCGGGCGGTCTTGACGGGCTGTCCGTGCGCGACGAGCCGGCCGCCGTCCCAGGTGTAGCGCCAGAGGTTGCCCGGCTCGTCGGTGCCCTTCGACTCGTTCACGTAGAGGGTGCCGTCCTGAGCGGCCGCGCCCTGCGCGCCGCCGTTGGCCAGCGGCAGGTAGTTGGCCCAGCCTTCGGCCGGGACGTCGGCCGAGCGGCCCTCCAGGGCGGCGACCGGGTAGGAGGCGATGCGGCCGGTGGACGGGTAGCCGCTCTCGGGGCGGCAGTACTCGCCCATGAGCAGCCGGTCCGGGGTGGTGCTGCGGTCCAGCGAGATGTAGGAGGCCTTCGGCGCTCCGGTGGAGACGCAGGCGTACGAGCCCTGCGGGTTGCTCTGCGTGGCCTTGAACTTCCAGGCGGCCACCTGGGGCATCACGTAGCGGTAGCCGAAGCTGTACCAGACGTTGTCGTGACGGCCGACCTTGGTCTTGTCCTCGACGTTGGCGGTGGTCTTCACGCCGTCCGTGTCGGAGCCCATCGCGTCGTGCGTCTTGGGGTCGCCGTCGGGGTCGAGGTCCATGATGGTGCGCATGTCGAAGACGCGCAGGCCGTTGCGGGTGTCCGCCACGTAGAGGTAGTTGCCGTACCAGACGATCCCGCCGGCGTGGACGCCCTTCTGGATCGGGTACTCGGCGGCGTGCAGACCGTCGAAGGAGACGTGGTCGGCCGAGTTCACGTACGTCCAGCCCAGCAGGACGTGCCGGTACTTGACCTCGGGGCTGCCGGTGGCCGGGTTGGTCCGGCTCTGGACGAAGGTGATGCGGACGCCCTTCTGGTTGCAGGCGTCGTTCGCCTCCAGTTCGGCCGTGGTGCAGTCGCCGGCCGTCGGGAGCGGGTCGTTCTCGCGGCCCGGGTCCCAGCCGTCGTAGGAGGCGAAGAGCTGGATGTCGCCCGCCGAGCCCCACACCTCGTCGATCTTGGCGTCGGAGACGCCGGTCATGCCCTGGGGGACCCATTCCTGCGAGACGGAGTCGTCGTTCTGCAGGCAGTACTTGATGTCGGGGTCAGGTGCGGTGCCGAACGGGTCGCGGGAGCACCCCGGCTGGATGGTGCGGTTCGCGCCGATGAGGAGGTTCTGGACGCCGGACTTGGGCAGCACCGCGTCCAGGCGGTTGACCCGGGTGGTGGTCTCGGCGTTCAGCGCGCCGGGCGACATGGTGAAGTCGCCGGGCGAGGCCGCGCCGCCGGGCTCGGTCCAGGCGCGGGTGGTGAAGGGCGAGGCGGCCGCCTCGGTCGTACGGGGCTCCTGGATCCAGCTCTGCGGGGCGGTGGGCGGAAGGTCCTCCGCCTGGGCCGGCGCGGCGAGGCCGGTGAACGCGAGCGAGGCCGTGGCGGCGGCCGTGAGCCACGCGCGACGTATGCGCCTTGTGGGCATGGGTGGTTGTCTCCGTTGCTCCTGTGCCGGTAAGTCGAACGGAGAGTTCCAGAACGCCTGAGCGAAATGCAAACGTGTTCACGACATCGACAAGAGTGCCCCGAGGAAGGCGCGGTGGGCGCGGATCGGGCGATGTCGGCACCGACCGGGCGATCCGACGACCGCTCCGTGAGGGCGGGGTGAAGGTCGGCGTCGTTTTCCGTGAGCACTCCTGACGGAGATCTCCGGAACTCCCCCAGGTCCGCGGCTCAGGGCGCGCCGCGGCACGACGCGGGCGCCGCTCCGTGATGCGGCCTGATCAGCCCGTCCGCCCCTTAGGGTGGGCGGTCATGAGAGCCCCTCACCCGACCGCCTCCCGCCCCCGCAGGCGCCGCGCGACCACCGGACCGGTCGTCCTGGTCACCGCCGTCGCCGGACTCGCGGTCCTCGTCGCCACCGCCCCGCCGTCGCTGGCGGCGCTCCGCCCCGCGGCGCGGGACACCGTGTCGGCGAGCCCCTGGCTGCGCCCGGCAGGGACGCCCGTGACCGTGATCGCCCATCGGGGGGCCTCCTCGGCCGCCCCCGAGAACACCCTGATCGCGGGCGAGGTGGCCCGGCGGGGCGGGGCCGTCTGGATCGAGAACGACGTCCAGCCCAGCGAGGACGGCGTACCGTACGTCCTCCACGACGCGACCGTCGACCGGACGACGGACGGCACGGGGCCGATCCGCTCGCTGACCTCCACCGAGCTGGACTCCCTCGACGCCGGTTCCTGGTTCGCCCCGGCGTTCGCCGGGGTGCATGTGCCCACGCTGGAGGCCCAGCTGGCGGACCTGCGGCAGCGGGGCGGGAAGCTGCTGCTCGAGGTGAAGGGCCAGCACAGCTACGACCAGGTGCGGCGGATCGTCGAGCTGGTGCGCGAACAGGGCATGAGCGACCGGGTCTTCGTCCAGAGCTTCGAGGTCACGCATCTGCGGTACGTCCACGAACTGGCTCCCGAGCTGCCGTTGGGGCTGCTGCGGGACACCCTGGACGCCGACCCCGTCGCCATCGCCGAGGACCTGCACCTCGCGTCGTACAACCCCTCGGACCGGGCCCTGTCCAGCCGTCCGGGGATCATCGGCGACCTGCACGCGGCGGGTGTCGCCGTGAACGTCTGGACGGTCGACACCCCGGCGCGCTGGAAGGCCCTGGACGCGCTCGGAGTGGACGGGATCATCACCAACCGCCCGACGGAGCTGGGCGGTTGGTCGTCCGGACGGGTCTCCTGAGGCCTACGGCACGACCTTGATGTCGTCCACGAAGGCCCGGACCATGATCGCGTGCGTGAAGACGACGGTCCCGGGCTTGATCAGGCCGCCGTCGCCGCCGTCACCCTTCACCTGGACGGTGCGCTCGCCCAGGAAGGTGAAGGTCCTGCTGTCGAAGATCCACTCGGTGCGCTGTCCGCTGGTCTCGTCGAGCCGTGCGACGGCGACGCCCTTGCGGCCGGCGGCGTCGGTGGCGCCGTCCACCGTGACGACACCGGGGATCTTCGCGGCGGCCCGGTAGAGGGCCGCCGTCAGCTCCGGGGTCGGCCAGCTCTCCACGAGCAGGTCCCCGATGGTGGTGAAGGCCTGCTGGTCCTTGCCGTTGCCCTGCCCCTCGGTCTCCTCGTAGATCTTCCGGAGCAGCGCGTCGGGGTCGGTGGGGAGGGTGGCGAGGTAGTCGTGGGACGGCGCGCCGAGGTGGGGCGTCGGCACGTTGCCCTGCTCGTCGCGGCCTTCCAGGGTGATGCCCTCGGGGCCGGTGTTGCCGGGCTCGATCAGCCAGCCCTTGAGGCCGTCGGGCGAGCGCCAGGACCTGCGGGTGTGCAGGGGGTCGCTGACCAGGCTGGTCTTGTCGCCGATGGTCTTCACATGGGTGTTCGCGGCCAGCGTCTCGATGTAGATGTACTGGCCGGCGCGGGCGTTCGGGGCCTCGGCCCCGGCGGCGGCGAGCGAGATGCGGTCGAGGAGACGCGGCGCGCCCTCGGCGTCGACGGCGCCGAGGGTGGTGGTGAGGACGGGGCCGGCGGCGCGGTCGACGGGGTGCTGGGCGTCGCCGGGGGTGAGGACGAGGACGCCGACGGCGAGTGCCCCGGCCAGCACGGTGGCGGCGGGCAGCAGGATCGCCTTCCGCAGGAAGGGGTTGCGCGGGGTGCGTGCGGCGGCGGCGCTGCGGTCGTCGTGGATCTGGCTCATCAGGCGCTCCTTGTGGAACTGGTGGCGGCCCTGAGGAAGGTCGTGCTCCTCGATCGCCGGGAGGCCTCCGGTCTCGTGCCGGTTCGCCGTACGGGTCTTGTCCGGGTCGGGGTTCATCGGATTCCTTCCTGCGCGGGCCGGACCGCGTTCACGCGATCACCTGTTGTCTGTCGGGGGCGGGAGGCGGGTTCCCGTCTTTCCGGGGCGAGTTCGTGTCTTTCTCTGGCGAGTTCCTCCTCGGCGCCGGTGCGGAGCCGGGCGCGGGCGCGGGAGAGCCGGGAGCGGACGGTGCCGACGGGGACGCGGAGGGCCCGGGCGACCTCGGTGTAGGCGAGGCCCTCCCAGAGGCAGAGGACGAGGACTTCGCGTTCGGTGCGGCGGAGGGTGCCGAGCGCCCTCAGGGTGGCGGCGATGCGGCGCCGGTCGTCGATCCGGCCGGCGACCTCGGAGGCGTGGTCGGGTACCGAGGCCCCGGCCTGTCCGGCGGCGGCGTACGCGTCGGCGGCCGCCCGGTAGCGGCGGTTGCCGCGGCAGTGGTTGCGGGAGACGTTGGTGGCGACGCCGAGCAGCCAGGGCCGGAGCGATCCCCCGTCCGGGTCCACCTTCCGGCGGAGCCGCCAGGCTTCCAGGAAGGTCGCCGCCATCACGTCCTCGGCGACCGACCAGTCGCCGGTCAGCCGGAAGGCGTGGTTGTAGACGCTCCGGGCGTAGGAGTCGAAGAGTTCGGCGAAGGCCGAGGGGTCTCCGTCCCGGACGCGTGCGCGCATGTCGTTGTTCACGTCTCTCGTCTGTCCGGCCCCCGGAGCGGGTTCCCGTGACCCGTGTCACAGCGGGCGGCGAGTTCCGCGAGGAGTTCGGGGTTGACGATGCGCAGGATGGTCGCGACGTCCTCGGGGTCGGCAGCCGCCCACAGGGCCTGCCGGGCGGCGCGGTACTTGGCGGCGAGCCGTTCCCGCTGGGCGGGCGGCAGGGCGGCGGACCGGTCGGAGCGGCTGTTGTGGGCGTTGTCGGCGATCTTCACGAGGGTGGCGTCGGGGTCCTCGGTGATCCGGCGGATCTTCTCCTCGTACGCCGTTCCGGGGGTGTTGGTCACGGCTTCGACGACGGTGACGACGCGGTCCGGGATCCCGGCGGCCCGGAGCCGTTCCGCCGTCCACGCGGTGTCCTCGATGACGTCGTGCAGCAGCCCGGCCATGGCCAGGTGCGGGCCGAACGGGGCCAGGCCAGCGGCGACCGCCCTGACGTGTGCGACGTACGGGACACCGGTCTTGTCGGTCTGTCCGGCGTGCGCGCGGCCGGCGAGCGCGTCCACCTCGGCGAGAGTCGTCATCGCCCCATCATCGCGGGGAGCTGCCGGCCGCCCTTCGCCCGCCCCGCGCCCGCCCCGCGCCGGCTCCCCGGCGGCCGCCCTCCACCGTGCAACACACTCTTCACACACCGGCGGGAATCCGGTGCGCGGGCGGGCCGGTTGGCGCTGGTATGACTCTCGGAGTAACGCTCGGCTCGACCTCCGTCCAGCGCACGATCGACAGCACGGTGCTGCTCGCGCGGGAGGCGCGCGACGCGGGCCTGCACTCGGCGTGGTTCGGCCAGACCTTCGCGTACGACTCGCCGTCCCTGGCCGCGATCGTCGGGCGCGAGGTGCCCGGGCTCCAGGTCGGGACGTCCGCGATCCCCGTCTTCGGCCGCCATCCGCTGCTCGTCTCCAGCCAGGCGCAGACCGCCCAGGCGGCCACCGGCGGCCGCTACCACCTGGGGCTCGCCCTGGGCACCCGGCATCTGACCGAGACCGGTTTCGGCATCCCGTACCAGCGGCCCATCGGCCTGCTCAGGGAGTTCCTCACGGCGCTCCGCCCGCTGCTCGAAACGGGCAGCGCCGACTTCCACGGCGAACTGCTGACCGCGACCACGCCGTACTCGGCGGCGGTGCCGGGCGCCCGGCCGACCGTGCCGGTCCTGGTCGCCGCGATGGGTCCGCAGGCCTTGCGCGTCAGCGGTGAACTGGCCGACGGGATCCTGCCCTTCCTGGCGGGGCCGCGCGCGCTCGCCGAGCACATCGTCCCCGCCGTCACCGCCGCCGCGGCGGCGGCCGGCCGCCCCGCGCCCCGGATCGTGGCCCTGGTACCGGGTGTGGTCACCGCGACCGCCGGGGTGGCGGCCGTACGGGAGAAGGCGGCCGGGGCGCTCGCGCTGTACGAGCGGATTCCGTCCTACCGGCGCGCGATCGAGGCGTCCGGCGCCGCCCGGGCCGCCGAGATCGCCGTGATCGGCGACGAGGAGGCGGTCGCCGCGGAGGTACGGCGCTACCGCGACGCGGGGGCGACCGAGGTGGTGTTCACGGCGACGGAGCTGAACGGGGAGGACGACCGCGTCCGCACCTGGAGACTGCTCGGCGAACTGTCACGGGGCTGAGTCTCAGCCCTTCTTCGGGGCGGCCGCCGGTTCCGCCTCTCCCTCGCCCTCGGTGTCCAGGTGGGGCAGGATGCGGTCCAGCCAGCGCGGGGTCCACCAGGCGTGCTTGCCGAGCAGGGTCATCACCGCGGGTACCAGCAGCAGGCGCACCACGGTGGCGTCGATGAGGACGCTGGCCGCCAGGCCGAGGCCGAGCATCTTGACCACGATGTTGTCCGAGACGATGAAGGCCGCGAAGACGCTCACCATGATCAGTGCGGCGCAGGTGATCACCCTGGCGGTGATCTCGAGGGCGTGGGCCACACTGGCCTTCGAGTCGCCGGTCCGCAGCCATGCCTCGCGGACCCGGGACAGCAGGAAGATCTCGTAGTCCATGCTCAGGCCGAAGACGATGGCGAACATCATCATCGGCACGTAGCTCTCGATGGGCACCTTGCCGGACACACCGAGCGCGGGCCCGCCCCAGCCCCATTGGAAGACGGCCACGACCACGCCGTACGAGGCCGCGATGGAGAGCACGTTGAGGACGGCGGCCTTCACCGCGACGAGGAGACCGCGGAAGACGATGAGGATGACGAGGAAGGCGAGCCCCACCACCACGGCGATGATCAGCGGGAGCCGGCTGGAGACGAGGTCGAGGAAGTCGACCTGGGAGGCCGTCGTGCCGGTGACGTAGGTCTTCGCCTCGGTGCCGGCCGCCGCCTGGGGCAGTACGTCGTCGACGAGGTGGTTGGTCAGCTGGGTGGTCTTCTCGTCCTGCGGAGAGGCCACCGAGTAGGCGGTGCCGACCAGGACGTCCCCGTCGGAGGTGGCCTGCAGCGGGGTGATGTAGGCCGCGTCGGGCACTCCGGTCAGCGCCTGCTTGAGCTTGTCGGCGAGGTCAGCGCGGTCCGCCGAGGGTACGGCCGTCTGGTCGACGACCACGGTCAGCGGGCCGTTCGCGCCGGGCCCGAAGGCGGTGGAGATGAGGTCGAAGGCGCGCCGGTCCGTGAAGGACTTGGGGTCGGCGCCGTCGCCGATGTGGCCGAGCTGGATGAAGAGCAGGGGGAAGGCCAGGACGAGCAGCACCAGGACGCCGCCGGTCAGGAACCACCAGGGGCGCTTCTCCACCCGCTGGGCGTACCGGTGCCAGGTGCCGTGCGCGGGCGCTCCGGGCTCCGCGTCGGTCTCCGCCACGGGCTTGCGCACGTGGTAGCGGTCGATGCGCTTGCCGACGAGCCCGAGCATGGCCGGGACCAGGGTGAGCGCGGCGAGGACCGCGGTGACGACCGTGAAGGCTGCCGCCAGGCCCAGTTTGCCGATGAAGCTGACGCCGGAGACCCACAGGCCCGAGAGGGCGATGATGACCGTACAGCCGGAGACCAGGACGGCGCGGCCGCTGGTGGTGGTGGCGAGGCCGGCGGATTCGGCCGGATCGTGCCCGTCCATGAGGTTCTGGCGGTGACGGGTGATGAGGAAGAGCGCGTAGTCGATGCCGACGCCCAGGCCGATCATGGTGGCGAGGGTGGGCGAGACCGTGCCGAAGGTGAAGGCCGCCGCCATCAGGCCGAGGAGCGCGAGGCCGCAGATCGCCCCGAGGAGCGCGGTGATCAGTGGCAGGACGGCGCCGACGACGCTGCCGAAGCCGATGAGGAGGACCACGATCGCGACGGCGAAGCCGATGGCCTCGCTGGTGCGGTCGTCGGCCGCGGGCCGGGCCAGTTCACCGAGGGGGCCGCCGTACTCGACGTCCACGCCCGCGTCGCGGAGCGGTTGGACGGCGGTGTCGACGCCGGGCAGGTAGCCGGTGCCGAGGGTGGAGGGCGGCACGCTGAAGCGCACGGTGATGTAGGCGGTCTTGCCGTCGGTGGACAGCGGGCCGGTGTTGGGCACTCCGGCCGGCAGGGCGGGCGGGGTGGTGCCCGGCGGCGGCAGGGGGTTCTGGACGCCGATGACGTCGGGCAGTTTCTCCAGCGCGGCGACGGTCGAGTTGACGACCGACGCCTCGTCCGTGAGCGGCCCGGAGGTCCTGTTCAGGACGATCTGCGAGACGTAGCCGGCGGCTGCGGGGTCGTGCGCCTGGAGGGCGTCGAGGCCCTCCGTCGACTGCACCCCGGGGAGGTCGAAGTCGTCGGAGTACTGTCCTCCGACCGCCCTGTCGGTGATCTGGAGTCCCACCATCGCCGCCAGCCACAGCGCGATGACGACGATGAAGTGGCGGGCGCACCAGTGTCCCAGTCTGTACAGCGCACCCCTGGGCGGTGTCGGCCGGGTGGCGGCCGGGCTTCCTGCGTTCATGGGCAAGGCCGTGTCCCGTTGGGAAGTCCCCGAGCGGTCCCCCGCACCGACCGTGCGCGGGTCTACCCGTCCCATTGTTCGCCCGCCCCGCCCCTCCGGCATCTCGACCGGCGCATACGGGCGTTCGGGCAGGCCAGAGGGGGTGTGGGAGGGGGGATGGGGCCCGCCTGCCAGGCCAGATCGGGTCAGGTCGGGCCGGGTCGCGTCAGGTCGGGCCGAAGTCAGGTCAGGAGGCTGTTCGGGTGCGAGGAGCGGCGGGCCGCGGCGAGCAGGGCGTGGATCCGGGGGCCGGCCTGGTCGATGTCGGTGACGGGGGTGGGGAAGGGCAGCCGGACGTCCTGGTGGCCGGCGGGGTGCTCGAGCCGCAGGGTGATGCCGTACCGGTCGAGCGCCACGGGGAGGGCGCGGACCATGTCCCGTGCGGGGCGGGGCCGGACGAGGCGGAGCAGCAGGGGGACGAGCTCGGCGTGGCCGTCGACGAGATGGGTCAGCATCGACGCCTCGCAGGAGGCCATCGGGTCGATGTCCGTCGCGTGGAGCTCCTCCAGGGTGATGTAGCTCCGGCCCTCAGCGTCCTCGAGGAGCGCCTGGCCGAACTCCATGCAGATGCTCGCGGCCGACTCGGGCTCGTACGGGGCGGCGAGGAGTCCGGTCAGGGTGACGCGCGCCCGGAGCCGGTCCCGTACGGGGGTGGGGGCGATGTCGGTGAACTCCAGGCGGACGGGGATCCGCGCGGTCTGCCCGGCGTGGCTCTCCTCGGACGGGTCGTGGAGGTGGATGTGGCCCATGGGTCCGGTCCCGTCCAGGAGGTGCACCTCCTGGTGGAGTCCGTCGGACACGACCGTCATCGAGTGCGCGGCGGCAAGGATCGATCGCACGCGCTCGGCAGGGGTGGGCCGCGTGACGCGGGTGGTGAAGGGACGCATCCGAGTTCTCCCGGGACAGGTGACGGAGACAGACCAGAGACTGTCGCTCAGGACCGTTACTTAGGTAAGCCTAAGCTAACCCATCCCAGGTTCGCTACGGAACGGCGAAATCCGGCACCGCGCGGGGCGCCTGACACCTCATGTGATGATCTCCCTTTCGCACTCCGGATCCACCGCACACCCCAGGGGGAGAGACCATGGGAACCACGGACGCCAACGGCGTCGATCTGTCCGGCGTCACCGGCAGACTCATTCAGACGGTCGACCTGGTGAAGGGCCCCGCACCGCAGGCGATCGCCACCGATCCCGTCAACGGACACGTCTTCGTCCTCCAGGTGGAGAGCTCGGCCACGGCCGCGCAGGGCAACCTGTACCTCAACCGCATCCACCGCAGGACCGGCGCGGTCACCGGCTCGATGCAGCTGAAGGGCTTCGGCCACGGGCTCTCCATGGGCGCCGAGCCGGTGGGCACCGACACCTACCTCTGGACCGAGGTCGGCCCGCTGCAGATATCGAAGGACGGCGCCGCCTTCGGCAAGGCCGTCACCCGGTTCCGCTTCGTCGACGGCGGAGTCCTCGACGGGGCCGTGATCCCGCAGAGCCAGAAGTTCACCCCGCCCGGCAGCACGTCGAGCACCGGCCCCTCGCTCGACCCGCTGAACAACCAGCTGTGCGTCATGTACCACAAGGACGGAAAGCGGCACTTCACCCGGTACGACGCCGCCGCGGCGGCCACCGGCTCATGGGTCCCGGTGGGCACCACCTTCGTCATGCCGGCCGGCGAGGACGCCACGCCCGACGTGCCGACCCCCTACCCGCTGCAGCAGACCCTCGTCTCCCAGGGGTACACGGCGCTGGGCGACGTCCTCTACGCGTACCAGTGGGCGCCGTACGACAAGGAGAACAACCCCGAGATACCCGACTCGTTCCCGGGGATCGCCTTCATCACCTCGTACGCGTGGACGACCGGCGAGCGCATCGACCGGCAGGTGGTCACCAACGCCGACGGACTCACCCGGCGCGAGCCCGAGGGCATCGCCGCCGAGGTCGACCCCGCGACCGGCGAGACCCGGCTGCTCTTCGGCTTCAGCAACACCGTCCCCGGCACCACCGGCTCCCGCGACGTCACGATCGGCTGGTACCCCACCAAGCCCGCGGTGGACGGGGTCAAGGTGCTCGCCGACTGGGAGGACCTCGCGCTCGAGGCCGGCGTCTCCCCCGGCGCCGAGCGCCCGCGCGGACGGCTGATCGCCCTCGCCGGCACCACCTACCTCCAGCTGCGCGGCACCGTCACCTGCTCCCCCGGCCTGACCGCGGACAGCAGGATCGGCACCCTGCCGCACCGGCTGCGCGCGACCCGTCTGACGCGCCAGAACGTGCCCCGCAACAACAACACCGGCCGCTGCGTGTGCCGGATCGAGACGGACGTCACCGGCGCGCTCCGCGTCTACGGGGCCACCAGCGACAACGCCATCACCTGGATCGACTTCGACGGCGTCTCCGTCGCCTGGCGATGAGCGGCCCCGTGGACCGCTCCGCGAACAGCCGCGTGGACAGGTCCGCACACCGCCCCATGGACAGCTCCGCGGCCGGCCCCCTGACCGGCCCCGTCACCCCGCCCGCACGCCCCACCCGCCCCGGAGGACCCGCATGACCCAGCCCAGCACCAGCCGCCGCTCCCTGCTCACCGCCGCGCTCGCCGCCCCCGCCGTCGCGGTCGCCGGGCCGCTGCTCACGGCCACGCCGGCCGCCGCCGACCCCGTGGACGGCTGCCAGGTCGTCGTCGACTGGACGGCGATCGCCGTGGACCCCGCCGTGGTGAACGAGCCCGGCGCGCCCGCCGAGGCCCGGGTGATCCGGCTCGCGGGGACGGAGTTCCTCCAGTTGCGCGGCACAGTCACCTGTGCGTTCACCGCGGACGGCCGTCTGGGCACGCTGCCCGCCACCATCCGCCCGCCCAAGCTGACCCGCGGCGTCTGCCCCCGCAACAACAGCCTCGGCATCAACGCGATCCGCATCGAGGCCAACACCGCCGGCGCCGTCAACGTCTACGGCCCCCAGGCGACCAACAAGGTGACCTGGATCCAGCTGGACAACTTCTCCTCCGTCATGCGCTGAGGCACGTCACCCCGGCGACACGCCCGTCACGGCGTGTCGCCGGACCAGTCGAGGCGGCCCGGATCGCCGGGGCGCGGGTCGTACAGCGACCGGCCCCCGGCGCCGTACCGCCCCAGCTCCGTCTCCAGGGCCGCGCCGGCCGCCCGCTCCTCCGGGGCCCGGTCGGTGACGTCGAGCAGCAGCCCGTCGAGCGGGCCGCCGACCAGCTCGGCATAGACGCGGCCGGGCCTCGGGCCCGGTCTGGGGTCGTCGTGGTCCTGGCCGTAGACCCGGCCCCTCAGCAGCTCCTCGTCCCTGTCCATACGAGACAGCGTCGCAGCCGCCACTGACAACGAGAAGAAGGTCACAGTCGTACGCCCTCCTGCTACTTTGTCGATCTCCCCTAGCATCCGAGCATGACGGTCCTGCCTGACGACGGGCTCACCCTGGCGTCCGAATTCCCCGAAGCGCCACACGAACAGTGGCAACACCTTGTGGCAGGTGTCCTGCGCAAGTCCGGCAAAGAGGTGTCCGGCGACGCCGCCGAGGACGCCCTCTCCACCCTCCTGGAGGACGGCCTCGACGTCCGTCCGCTCTACACGGCGGCCACGGCACCCGAGACCACGCCCGAGACCGGACTCCCCGGCTTCGCGCCCTTCGTGCGCGGCGGCCGCGCCGAGGGCGGCGCCCTGGGCGGCTGGGACGTGCGCCAGCGGCATCTGGCCGCCGACAACGACCTGGTCCTCGCCGATCTGGAGAACGGCGTCACGTCCCTGTGGCTGGGCGCGGGCGGCACCGGCATCCCGGTCTCCTCGCTCGCCGCGGTCCTCGACGGCGTCTACCTCGACCTGGCACCGGTCGTCCTCGACGCGGGCGACGAGACCTCCGCGGCCGCCGAGACGCTGCTCGGTCTCTACGCGGAGCGGGGCGTCGCCGACGACGCGGCCCGCGGCAACCTCGGCGCGGACCCGCTCGGCCACGAGGCCCGCACCGGCCGCCCCGCGTACGACCTCGCGTCCGTGACCGGGCTCGCGCGCCGCTGCGCCGACCGGTACCCGGGACTGCGCGCCCTGACCGTGGACGCGCTGCCGTACCACGAGGCCGGCGGCTCGGCCGCGCAGGAGCTCGGCTGCTCCCTCGCGACCGGTGTGGCCTACCTGCGGGGTCTGACCGGGGCCGGACTGAGCGTCGCCGAGGCGTGCGCGCAGCTGGAGTTCCGGTACGCGGCGACCGCCGACCAGTTCCTGACCATCGCCAAGCTCCGCGCGGCGCGCCGGCTCTGGGCCCGGGTGGCCGAGGTCTGCGGCGCCCCGGACGCGGGCGCGCAGCGCCAGCACGCGGTGACCTCGACGGTGATGATGACGCGCCGCGACCCGTGGGTGAACATGCTGCGGACCACGGTGGCCACGCTCGCCGCCGGAGTGGGCGGCGCCGACAGCGTCACCGTGCTCCCCTTCGACGACGCCCTCGGCCTGCCGGACGCGTTCGCGCGCCGGATCGCCCGCAACACCTCCACCGTCCTCATCGAGGAGTCGCACCTCTCCCGGGTCATCGACCCGGCGGGCGGCTCCTGGTACGTGGAGCGGCTCACCGACGAACTCGCGCACGCCGCCTGGGAGTTCTTCCAGGTCATCGAGAAGGCGGGCGGTCAGGAGGCCGCGCTGCGGTCCGGGACGGTCGGCGAGCGGCTCGCCGAGACCTGGTCCGCGCGCAGCAGGAGGCTCGCCACCCGCCGCGAACCCATCACCGGCGTCAGCGAGTTCCCCCACCTCACGGAGAAGCCCGTCGAGCGGGCCCCCGCGCCCGCGCAGCCGGCCGGCGGTCTCCCCCGGGTCCGCCGCGACGAGGCCTACGAGGCCCTGCGCGCCCGCTCGGACGCGCACCTGGCGGCGACCGGCTCCCGGCCGCGCGTCTACCTGGCCGCGCTCGGCCCGGCGGCCGCGCACTCGGCCCGCCTCTCGTTCGCCGCGAACCTCTTCCAGGCGGGCGGCATCGAGCCGGTCACCGAGGGCACGTTCGAGGAGAGCGGCGCGCGCGAGGCCTGCCTCTGCTCCAGCGACGCGCTGTACGCGGAGCAGGCCGCGACCGTGGCCGCGGAGCTGCGCGCGGCGGGCGCCGGGCACGTCCTGCTCGCCGGCCGCCCGGCGGACCACCCCGGTGTCGACTCGTACCTCTTCGCGGGCTGTGACGCCGTCGCCCTGCTCTCCACCGCCCTCGACCGCATGGGAGTGTCCTGATGTCCATCCCCGACTTCTCCGGGATCGAGCTCGGGGCGCCGACCGCCGACGGCGGTCCCGACGCGTGGCGCGCCGCCGTCAAGAAGGCCACGGGCGGCGACGACCTGCTCTGGGAGACCCCGGAGGGCATCGCCGTCAAGCCGCTGTACACCGGGCAGGACCTGGAGGGCCTGGACTTCCTGGACACCCGCCCGGGCATGGCCCCGTACCTGCGCGGCCCGTACCCGACGATGTACGTCAACCAGCCCTGGACGATCCGGCAGTACGCGGGCTTCTCCACGGCCGAGGAGTCGAACGCCTTCTACCGGCGCAACCTCGCGGCCGGCCAGAAGGGCCTGTCGGTCGCCTTCGACCTGCCGACCCACCGCGGCTACGACAGCGACCACCCGCGCGTCACCGGTGACGTCGGCATGGCCGGCGTGGCCATCGACTCGATCTACGACATGCGCCAGCTGTTCGACGGCATCCCGCTGGACCGGATGACGGTGTCGATGACGATGAACGGCGCGGTGCTGCCGGTCCTCGCGCTGTACATCGTGGCCGCCGAGGAGCAGGGCGTACCGCCCGAGAAGCTGGCCGGGACCATCCAGAACGACATCCTCAAGGAGTTCATGGTCCGCAACACCTACATCTATCCGCCCGGGCCTTCGATGCGGATCATCTCCGACATCTTCGCCTACACCTCGCAGCGGATGCCGCGCTACAACTCCATCTCCATCTCCGGCTACCACATCCAGGAGGCGGGTGCGACGGCCGACCTGGAGCTGGCGTACACGCTGGCCGACGGTGTGGAGTACATCCGCGCGGGCCGCGAGGCCGGGCTCGACGTGGACGCGTTCGCGCCGCGCCTGTCGTTCTTCTGGGCGATCGGCATGAACTTCTTCATGGAGATCGCGAAGCTGCGCGCGGCCCGGCTCCTGTGGGCCAAGCTGGTCAAGCAGTTCGACCCGCAGAACGCCAAGTCCCTCTCGCTGCGGACCCATTCGCAGACCTCGGGCTGGTCGCTCACCGCGCAGGACGTGTTCAACAACGTCACGCGCACCTGCGTCGAGGCGATGGCGGCCACCCAGGGCCACACCCAGTCGCTGCACACCAACGCCCTCGACGAGGCACTCGCCCTGCCGACCGACTTCTCCGCCCGCATCGCCCGCAACACCCAGCTGCTGATCCAGCAGGAGTCGGGCACCTGCCGGACCATCGACCCGTGGGGCGGCAGCGCGTACGTCGAGAAGCTCACGTACGACCTCGCGCGGCGCGCCTGGAAGCACATCCAGGAGGTCGAGCAGGCCGGCGGCATGGCGAAGGCCATCGACGCGGGCATCCCCAAGCTGCGCGTGGAGGAGGCCGCGGCCCGGACCCAGGCCCGGATCGACTCCGGACGGCAGCCGGTGATCGGCGTCAACAAGTACCGGGTCGCGACCGACGAGCAGATCGACGTCCTGAAGGTCGACAACTCCTCCGTGCGCGCCCAGCAGATCGCCAAGCTGAAGCGGCTGCGCGAGGAGCGCGACGAGCAGGCCTGCCAGGACGCGCTCGCCGCCCTCACCCGGGCCGCGGGCGGCGAGGGCAACCTCCTGGAGCTCGCGGTGGACGCGGCCCGCGCGATGGCGACCGTCGGTGAGATCTCCGACGCCCTGGAGAAGGTCTACGGGCGGCACGCCGGGCAGATCCGTACGATCTCCGGTGTGTACCGCAACGAAGCCGGCGCGTCCCCCTCCGTGGACCGCACCCGGGCCCTGGTGGACGCCTTCGGCGAGGCCGAGGGCCGTCGGCCGCGCATCCTGGTCGCCAAGATGGGCCAGGACGGGCACGACCGGGGCCAGAAGGTCATCGCCACCGCCTTCGCCGACCTGGGCTTCGACGTGGACGTCGGCCCGCTGTTCCAGACCCCGGCCGAGGTGGCCCGTCAGGCCGTCGAGGCGGACGTGCACATCGTCGGGGTCTCCTCCCTCGCCGCCGGACACCTGACGCTCGTCCCGGCGCTGCGGGAGGAACTGGCGGCCGAGGGCCGCGAGGACATCATGATCGTGGTGGGCGGGGTGATTCCTCCGCAGGACGTGGCGACGCTCCTGGAGATGGGCGCGGCCGCCGTGTTCCCGCCGGGCACCGTGATCCCCGACGCGGCCCACGACCTGGTGACGCGTCTGGCGGCCGACCTCGGACACGAGCGGTGATCGATCTCGACACGTACGTCAAGGGCGTACGTGAGGGGAAGCGGGCGCTCGTCGCCCGCGCGATCACCCTCGTCGAGTCGACCCGCCCCCAGCACCGGGCCCTCGCCCAGGAGCTCCTGACGGAACTCCTTCCGCACAGCGGCAACGCCGTGCGGATCGGGATCAGCGGTGTGCCCGGTGTCGGCAAGTCGACGTTCATCGACGCGTTCGGCACGATGCTCACCGGGCTCGGCCACCGGGTCGCGGTGCTCGCCGTCGACCCGTCGTCGACCCGTACCGGCGGCTCCATCCTCGGCGACAAGACGCGGATGGAGCGGCTGGCCGTCGACCCGGCGGCCTTCGTACGGCCCTCTCCCAGCGCCGGCACCCTCGGCGGGGTCGCCAAGGCGACCCGGGAGTCGATGGTCGTGATGGAGGCCGCGGGCTACGACGTGGTCCTCGTCGAGACCGTGGGCGTCGGCCAGTCCGAGACCGCCGTCGCCAACATGGTCGACTCCTTCCTGCTGCTCACCCTGGCCCGTACGGGCGACCAGCTCCAGGGCATCAAGAAGGGCGTCCTGGAACTCGCCGACGTGGTCACCGTCAACAAGGCGGACGGTCCGCACGAGCGGGACGCGCGCGCCGCGGCCCGTGAACTCGCGGGCGCGCTGCGGCTGATGCACGGCGCGGACTCCTTCTGGACGCCACCGGTGCTCAGTTGCAGCGCCCGGGAGTCGGCGGGCCTCGACGAGGTCTGGGGGCGGCTCGAACAGCACCGCGCCCTGCTGGACTCGACCGGCCGGCTCACGGCCAAGCGCCACGACCAGCAGGTCGACTGGACCTGGACCATGGTCCAGGACGAGCTCCTGCGCCGTCTCCACGCGGACCCGGCGGTCCAGGACCTCGCGCCCGCCCTGGAGCAGCGGGTGCGCGCGGGCGAGCTGACGGCGACGCTGGCCGCCGAGCGGATCCTGGACGCGTTCGGGAAGCACGACGGCTGACGCGGGACCTTTCACGGACCCCTTCACGGAACCTTCAGGGGGCCTTCCTTCGGGAGGGCCCCCTTGCGCATGCCCCCCTCACACCCACTTTTTTGTGCGTACTTGTCGGGGTGCGGGCGCCGGGCGAAGCTGGGAGCGGCCCGGAGGAAGGAGAACGGCAGGGCCTCAGGAAGCGGCGGGCGCGGTCACGAGCCTCTCCAGGCGGCGGTGGCCCCAGTCGGCCAACGGGGCGAGTGCCGCGCAGAGTTCCTGTCCGAAGCCGGTGAGCGTGTAGACGGTCTTCGGCGGCAGGACGTCGTGCACCTCGCGGTGCACGAGGCCGTCCTCCTCCATCTCGCGCAAGGCCTGGGTCAGCACCTTCTCGCTGATCTCGGGGATCTTCCGGCGCAGTTCGCCGGGGCGGTGCGGGCCGGACTCGAGCAGCCACAGCAGGTACGACTTCCACTTGCCCTCGATGACCACGATCGCGGCGCTCACTCCGCACGTGTTCGAGTCCTGGGCCCTGGCGCGTGCCATCGGCTTCCTTCTCCTTCTTCCGGGATGTCCTTCTCTCGCTGTCTCCACATGTCTACAAGGGAGTTCACCCATGTCTTCTTCCCACCGCACCGCCGTCACCGTCCTCGGCCTCGGGCCGATGGGCCGGGCGCTGGCCGCCGCGTTCCTGGCGGCCGGCACGGGGACCACCGTGTGGAACCGGACGCCCGGCAAGGACCGTGAGCTGGTCGCGGCCTGTGCCGTCGCGGCCCCGACCGCCGAGGAGGCGGTCGCCGCGAGCCCGCTCACGGTGGTCTGCCTGGTCAACTACGACGCCACCGACTCCGTCCTGCGGCAGGAGGCCGTGGCCGCCGCGCTCAAGGGGCGGACCGTCGTGAACCTCAGCGCCGACACCCCCGACCGGGCCCGGGACACCGGGCGCTGGGCCGGCGAGCACGGCATCGGCTACCTCGACGGCGCCATCATGACCCCGACCACGTCCATCGGCACCCCGGCGGGGGTGTTCCTTTACAGCGGCCCGGAGGCGCTCCACGCCGAGCACCGGGCGGTGCTCGACACCCTGGGCGGTGCCCACACCCACCTCGGGGAGGAGATCGGCCGGGCGGCGGCGTACGACATCGCGCTGCTCGACATCTTCTGGACCTCGATGGCGGGCTTCGCCCACGCCGTGGCCGTGGCACGCGCCGAGGGGATCTCCGCCACCGAGCTGGCGCCCTTCGCCCAGGGCATCGGCGCGATCCTGCCGCCGCTGTTCGAGGAGTTGGCCGAGGACATCGAGCGCGGCAGCTTCTCCGGCGAGGGCAACCCGCTCACCTCCGCGGTGTCGACGATGGCGCACATCGTGCACGCCTCGGAGGCGCACGGCATCGACGCGAGCGTGATGCGCGCCGCCGAGGGCCTGGCCCGCCGGACGGTGGGCCTGGGCCACGGCGCGGAGGGCTTCACCCGGGTCACCGAGGTCCTGGGGCGCCGCTGATCCGCTCCGGGCGGTCCCCGTCACGCTCGCGGACACGGTCCCCGTCGGGTCCTGCCGTGCCGGCCGGCCGGCCGCAGGCGCCCACCGGTCACGTACGGGCCAGGAAGGCCGGCCGCAGGGAGGGGTCGACGGCGTCGTAGTACCGGTGGAAGACCGGGGTGGCGGAGCCGGAGACCGGGGGCACGATCCAGCTCCAGTCGGCGGGCGTCTCCCGTCCGTGACGGTCCTCCTGGGCGATGTGCCGCAGGAACCGCTGGGACTCGGTGTGGTGGTCGGCCATCGTCACCCCGGCCTCCTGGAAGGAGTGCAGCACCGCCACGTTGAGCTCGACGAGCGCCCGGTCCCGCCACAGGGTGCGTTCGCTGGAGCGGTCGAGGCCGAGCCGGTCCGCCACCACCGGGAGGAGGTCGTACCGCTCGGTGTCGGCGAGGTTCCGGGCGCCTATCTCGGTGCCCATGTACCAGCCGTTGAACGGCGCCGCCGGATACCGTACGCCGCCGATCTCCAGTGTCATGTCGCTGATCGCGGGCACCGCGTACCAGCGCAGGCCGAGGTCGGCGAACCACGGGTGGTCGGGGTGGGTCAGCGCCACCTCGCGGACGGCGTCGTCCGGCAGCTCGTACCACTCGGGGCGGGCGTCGGGGTGCTCCCGCACCATCAACGGCAGTACCTGGAAGGGCTCCTGGTCGCGCTTCCAGCCCAGGTCCCGGGCCTGGGCGGTCAGCGGCGCGCTGCGCGGGTCGCCGCGCCAGGCTCCCTCCGGCGTGCGGTGTCCTGCGTAGCGCACCAGCTGGTCGTTGAGGATCCTGGGGGCGGAGCTGCCGGGCCGGTCGGGGGCGAAGACGGTGATCACGGGCCGGATGCGGCCGCCGTTGCCGGCCAGCCTGAGGTGCTCGAAGGACGCGGCGGCGATGTCGTCGGCGGAGGTGAGGTGCCGCAGGTCGCGCACCACGAGGCTGCGCCAGTAGAGCCTGCCGATGCAGCGGGCCGCGTTGCGCCAGGCGACGCGTGCGCCGAAGGCGAGTTCGGCCGGGGAGTGCGTGTAGGTGCCGGTGCGATCGACCTCGGCCAGCACCTCGCGTATCCGGCTCCGCACGTCCTCCCCGGCACCCGGCTGCTCGTCGTGGAACTGGCGGATGAACCGCTCCGCCTCCTGCCGGTCCACGAGCCGCGACAGCCGGCCGCGGCCCTCGTGGACGGCGGCTGCGGGCGCGGGGTCCCCGGACGCGTAGGGGCAGGTGCCGGTGCTGGGGACAGACTTCCGGCGGCGGCTGCGACTGAAGATCAATGTGTTCCTCCCGGCCCCATGACTACCGTATGAACACGGCCAGGCGCGGAGAGTGGGTGAATATCCGGTCGCGGAAGGTCTGCACTGGTACGCTTTCGCCGCTCATGCCCGAATGACCGGCTTGCGGCGGACGGCTCCGCCCCGCGCGCCGCCGGGCACGCCGGGAGGAGCCGCCGTCACCCACGCGGGCGGAGCCGCCTCTGTGTCAGAGCCCTCAGATCACGCCCTGCGCGGTCATCGCCCGCGCCACCCGCAGGAATCCGGCCACGTTGGCGCCGAGGACGTAGTCGTCGGCGTTGCCGCCGTACGCCTCGGCCGTGGCCCGGCACTCGGCGTGGACACCGCGCATGACCGCGGCGAGCCGGGTCTCGGTCTGCTCGAAGGTCCAGCTGTCGCGGGCCGCGTTCTGCTGCATCTCCAGGGCCGAGGTCGCCACGCCGCCGGCGTTGGCCGCCTTGCCGGGGCCGAAGAGGACGCCCGCCTCCGCGAACACCTTCACCGCCTCGGGCGTGCAGGGCATGTTCGCGCCCTCGGCGACCGCGAGGACCCCGTGCTTGACCAGGGCGACGGCGTCGTCGAGGCCCAGCTCGTTCTGGGTCGCGCACGGCAGGGCGATGTCGCACGGGATGTCGTACACCGTGCCCCGGGCGGAGAAGCGCGCGGTCGGCTTCTCCTCCGCGTAGGCGGAGATCCGGGCCCGTCGCACCTCCTTGACGTCCTTGAGCAGGTCGAGGTCGATGCCGTCCTCGTCGACGAGGTAACCGGAGGAGTCGCTGCAGGCCACCACGCGGCCGCCCAGGGCGTGCACCTTCTCCGCCGCGTACACCGCCACGTTGCCGGAGCCGGAGACCACGACCCGCCGCCCGTCGAAGTCCTGGCCGCGGGTGGCGAGCATCTCCTCCGCGAAGTAGACCGCGCCGTAGCCCGTGGCCTCGGTGCGGACATGGGAGCCGCCCCAGCCCACGGGCTTGCCGGTGAGGACACCGGACTCGTAGCGGTTGGTGATCCGCTTGTACTGGCCGAAGAGGAAACCGATCTCGCGCGCGCCGACGCCGATGTCCCCGGCCGGCACGTCCGTGTGCTCACCCAGGTGACGGTAGAGCTCGGTCATGAAGGACTGGCAGAAGCGCATGATCTCGGCGTCCGAGCGGCCCTTGGGGTCGAAGTCGGAGCCGCCCTTGCCGCCGCCGATCGCCATGCCCGTCAGCGCGTTCTTGAAGATCTGCTCGAAGCCGAGGAACTTCACGATGCCGAGGTTGACGCTCGGGTGGAACCGCAGCCCGCCCTTGTACGGGCCGAGGGCGCTGTTGAACTCCACCCGGAAACCACGGTTCACCCGCACGGTGCCCTGGTCGTCCACCCACGGAACCCGGAAGAGCAACTGCCGCTCGGGCTCGCACAGCCGCTCCAGGATCGCGGTCTCGACGTACTCGGGGTGCCGCTCGATCGCGGGCGCGAGGGAGTCGAGGACCTCGGCGGCCGCCTGGTGGAACTCCGCCTCCCCGGGGTTGCGCCGGCGGACCTCCGCGTAGACGGATTCCATGTGTGCGCTGACGTTCATGGGTGTCTCTCGCCTTCTTCTTCATCGAAAGGGCCGTTGCGTGCGGGCGACGTCACGCCATTGTTCCCCGGCCCTCCCGTGCGGCCGCCACCGCGTCCGCCCCTCGAACACGGCGGCCTAGCGCCCACTGGTGTCGACGTCGTTGTCGATCCACTCGGTCCAGCCCAGGGGGTAGGCGTACGCGGGCCGGGCGAGGTTGCCGCTGGTGCGGAACGGGCGGCCGTCGTCGTCGATGCGGAGCGTTCCGTGCTCCTCGCCGCTGGACCAGGCGAGCTCCAGGTACCAGGTGACGTCGTGCGCCTGGGCGCGCGCGGCCACGTTGAAGATCACGGGGTCGGACTCGCTCGTCTTGTACGAGAACGTCCGCTGCCCGCCGACGGGGACGGCGGTGGGCCGGCCGGCGTCGAGGTCGACGGCGAAGGCCTTCGTCGACACCTCGCCGCCGCACCCCACCCCCATCACGTAGTCGTTCCAGGCCACGGGCGCCTTCTTGGTCACGACCCGGACGTGGAGGGCCTCCAGGACGACCGTCTGCCGCCCGGTGCCCTGCACGGTCAGCCGGAGCAACTGGTCCCCGCCCGGCACCGCGTCGAGCGCCGCGATCCATCCCGGGGCGTCCTGCTCCGTGGGCGGCGGAGGGACCTGCTCGGGCTCGCGGTCGATCAGATAGTGCTGGGTGCACGGACCTTCCCAGGTGTGGGGCGCGGTGACGACCGTCGGCGCGAACGCCGACCCCGTCGCCCCGCCCTCGGAGGGCCCGGACCGACCGGGCGCTCCGGAGGACGCGGCCGCGCCGCCCGCCCGGTCCTTCTCCGGTACGTCCCCGCCCGGGAGGTCGAGGGCGAGCGCGACCGCCGCCGCGGTGGCGACCACGGCGGCGCCGACCACCACGGCGGTACGCCGGCGGCGCGGCGGCGGGGGCGGGTCCGTCACAGCGGAGGCCGGGGCGGCCGGGGCGGCCACGGGAGGCGGGGCGGCCACGGAGGGCGAATCCGGCGCCCGCTCCGTCGGCTCCGGTGCGCGCTCCGTCGGCGTCGGCTCAGGCAGCGGCTTCGGCGTCGGCTCCGCGGCCTTCCGCCCGCGCGACACGTCCGCCCGTACCCACAGCCGGTGCAGCTCGACGAGTTCGTCGGGGGTCGCCCGGCACAGTCGGGCGAGCCGCTCCACGGGCGCGTAATCCACCGGTACGGCGTCCCCGTTGACGTAACGGTGCAACGTGGAGGCGCTCATGTGCAGGCGCTTGCCCAGGGTGCCGTAGCTGAGCCCCGAACGCTCCTTGAGCTGCCCCAACAGCGCCGCGAACTCGTCCCCCGCCACCGTTCCACCCTCTTCCGGTGTTCGTTCCCGCGTCCCGAGGCAGGTGCATCACTGCAGGTCAGCGCCTTGAATTCATTCCAGCGTCCCATACCGCCCGGGAGGGGCGGCCACTGGGACGGATCTTGTCACACGCTGTGGTCGGCGCAGCAAGGCCGCCACGGGGAACCGGCGGCCGTGCCGCACAACGACCGAATTCCGACCCTGACCCGAGGGGGACTCCCATGTCCGGACGCACCACCCGCACCCGTCTTCTCGCCGCCACGACGCTCGCCGTCGCCGCGCTCTCGCTCACCGCGTGCGGCAGCGGCGCCGTGAAGGACGAGGGCGCCGCCACGACGTCCGTCGCACCCACCGCCACGCAGTCGGCCGCGACCCCGGCCACGCCCACCGCGGGCAGTACGACGACACAGCCCCGGGGCGGTTCGTCCGAGGGGACGGCGGGCTCCACCGGAGGAGCGAAGAACGGCGGTACGGCCACGGGCGCCGCCTCCGGCGGGAAGCCCGGCGGCACCGGCTCCTCCGGAAGCGCCTCCGGCGGGGCGGACGCCTCGGCCTCCGGCGGCGACTCGGACGGGCCCTCGCGGAACAAGCAGTGCGGCGCGGGCAACACCAGGACCACCGCCACCCCCGTCGCCCGCCCGCTCAACCACATGCTGCTCACCGTCACCAACACCAGCTCCGGTCTCTGCGACCTCCTCGGCTACCCGGTCGCCCGTTTCGGCGAGGCCCAGTCCGTCCCGCCGGTCATCGAGGAGACCCACCCGCAGGCGGTCGTGACCCTCGCGCCGGGCGAGTCCGGCTACGCGGGCGTGCTCCTCTCCGCCGCCGACGGCAGCGGACAGCACGGGTACACGACGACGAGCCTCACCGTCGGCTTCACCGACGGCACGACCGCAAGGCCGAAGCTCGCCGGCATGGGGGTGTACGTCGACAGCTCGCTGCGCGTGACGTACTGGCAGGGCTCGATGGACGACGCCCTCAACTGACCGTCTCCGTATCCGTGGTCCGTCCCGGTCGCGCGTCTCGGTCGTCCGTCTCCTGCTCAACCGCGCAGGCGGGTGTGGAGACGGGCGGCCTGGCGCGTCAGGTAGTCGCGTTCGGCGAGGTTGGGGGCCTCCCGGGCCGCGTCGGCGTACAGCCGCGCCGCCGTCGCCAGGTCCCCGGCCCGCTCGTGGAGGTACGCCGCCGCGGCGGTCGCGCGGGGCAGGCGCGGGCCCTGGCCGCGAGCGGGCGGGCCCCCGGGGGAGCCGGTCAGATCGGCGAGCGCCGCGAGCCCGGCACGCGGTCCGTCGGCCTCGCCGACGGCCACGGCCCGGTTGAGCCGGACGACGGGGCTGTCGGTGAGCCGTGCGAGCTCGTCGTACCACTCGACGATCTGCACCCAGTCGGTCTCCTCCGCGGTGGGCGCGTCGGCGTGGAGCGCGGCGACGGCGGCCTGCGCCTGGTACTCGCCGAGCCGGTCGCGGGCGAGGGCCGCCTGCAGGATCTCGACGCCCTCGGCGATCAGCGCGGTGTCCCAGCGGCCCCGGTCCTGCTCGGCGAGCGGCACCAGGCTGCCGTCGGCCGCGGTGCGGCCGGCCCGCCGGGCGTGGTGCAGCAGCATGAGGGCGAGCAGCCCGGCCACCTCGGGGTGGTCGATGACGGCCGCGAGCTGCCGGGTGAGCCGGATGGCCTCGGCGGCGAGGTCGACGTCGCCCGAGTAGCCCTCGTTGAAGACCAGGTAGAGGACGCGCAGCACGGTGGCCACATCTCCCGGCCGGTCGAACCGCACGCCCGAGACGGTGCGCTTGGCGCGGCTGATGCGCTGCGCCATGGTCGCCTCGGGCACCAGATAGGCGCGGGCGATCTGGCGGGTCGTGAGTCCGCCGACCGCGCGCAGCGTGAGCGCGACCGCGGAGGACGGGGTCAGCGAGGGGTGGGCGCAGAGGAAGTAGAGCCGGAGCGTGTCGTCGACCGCCGTCGCGGGTCCGGGCGGCGGCTCCTCCTCGACGAGGTCCTCGCGCCGGCGCCGGGCGGTGTCCGCCCGGGTCGCGTCGAGGAACTTCCGCCAGGCGACGGTGACGAGCCAGCCCTTCGGGTCCCGCGGCGGGTCGTCCGGCCAGCCGCGGACCGCCTCGACCAGGGCGTCCTGGACGGCGTCCTCGGCCGCCGCGAAGTCGGCTCCGCGGCGGACGAGGATACCGAGCACGCCCGGCGTGAGGCTCCTGAGCAGGGCCTCGTCCACGTGAGGGCCCCTCACTCCGTGATCGTGGGCGCCGTGGAGAGGAACGGGCGCAGTTCGAGCCACTCGTGGATCGGCTTGCCGCCGGCGCCCGGCGCAGCGGACAGTTCGCCGGCGAGTTCGACCGCCCGCTCGTAGCTGTCGACGTCGATCTCCATCCAGCCGGCGATGACGTCCTTCGTCTCGGCGAACGGGCCGTCGGTGACCGGCGGCCGCCCCTCGCCGTCGTAGCGGACGAAGGTGCCCTCGGGGGAGAGCGCGTGACCGTCGACGTACTCGCCGGTCTCCTTGAGGCGGTCCGCGAAGTCCCGCATGTACGTGACGTGTGCCGCGATCTCCTCCGGCGTCCACTGGTCCATGGGGACGTCGTTGACGGCGGCGGGAGCGCCTCGGTAGTGCTTCAGCAGCAGGTACTTGGCCATGGGGGTCCGTCTCCTCGGTGCCGGTGCGACCCATTGTGGTCACTTCCGCCCCGGGGACGGAGCCGTCCGCGGGTTCTCGACACCGGCGTCCGGACTTCTTTCGTCCTGCTGGGCGAGCCGGTGCCCCCGGACGGCCGCCACGCCCTCGCACCGCCCGCCGCACGCCGTGCGACGGGCCCGGTTCTGTGACCACCATCACTCTGTGGATGTGCGGACCGTGTCAACCGGACGCCTGGCGCCAGGCGTATGCGGGGTGAAGCGAAAGATCCGGGAGTGAGTGTTGACCGTTGAGGAGTTCGAGGCGTTCTACGAGCAGGCGGTCGCGCGACTCACAGGGCAGCTGTACGTGATGCTGGGCGATCTGCACGAGGCTCAGGACGTCGTGCAGGAGGCCTTCGTCAAGGGGTGGAGCCGGCGGCGGCAGCTGGATCGCGACGGGCAGCCGGAGGCGTGGATCCGTACGGTCGCCTGGCGTCTGGCGGTGAGTCGCTGGCGGTTCCGCAGGCGCACGTCGGACGCCTGGGACCGCGCGGGCGCTCCCCCGCCCGTCGAGGGCCCCGGCCCGGAGCACGTGGTGCTCGTCGACGCGCTGCGCGACCTGCCCGCCCAGCAGCGCCGCACGGTGGCGCTGCACTATCTGTGCGACCTGAGCGTCGAACAGATCGCCGGCGAGACGGGCCAGTCCGCCAGCACCGTCAAGACGCACCTGGTCCGTGGCCGGGTCGCCCTCGCCGATCGTCTGCAACCCCGGAACGTTGAGGAGGACCCCGGTGCGTGACCCCCAGGACTCCCAGGATCCCCAGGACTCCCCGGACCCCCGGGACCCGCTGCGCGAGATGTTCCGGCAGGCCGCCGCCTCCGGGCAGGCCCGCGCCCGCGTCGTACCGGTCGCGCGCATCGCCGAACGCGCCAGGCGTGCGCACCGGCGCCGGGTCGCCGTGGCCGCGGGTGCCGCGTGCCTGATCCTCGCCGGCGGCGGGGTGACCGCGGCGGCTCTGCTGTCGGACCCGCCGGCTCCCGTCGTTCCGGCCGTCAGCCCCTCGGCCGAGGCACCGTCCCCCGCGGAGACCACCGGCCCGCCGTCGAGCAGCTCGACGGCGCCGGGCTCGCCCACCCAGGACGGGCCCGTCGGCGATCCGTCGGCGACGACGACGGACCCGTCGGGCCGGGTGACGACCTCGCCGCCCTGAGCCGCGCGGGCCGGACCGCCCGGCCCCGCCCGACCTGACCTCCGCCGCATGGCCCCCATGACCCCCTCGCCCCGCGACGCGCCGCCGTCGCGCGGTCCGCCATGCCCTCCCACCTCGACGAAAGTCCCTCATGTCCGTGATATCCCCGAGGTCGCGCGAAGAGGCGCCGCCGCTCCCGCCGCTCCTCCCCCCGCCCCGCACCGACCGCGGCCGCCGACGGCTGCCGCGGCTCAGCGCCGAGGACCGGGACGTGCTGTGGCTGTACCTGCTCACCCGCGCCTCCCTGTGGATCACCGCGTACGGCGCGTCCTGGCTCTTCCCTGCCGACGCCGGCGCGCGCGACGCGGGACCCGTCCTCGCGCCCTTCGAACGCTGGGACTGGGGACACTTCCTGAACGTGGCGCGCGACGGGTACTTCCCGGCGGGAAGCGGCCCGTGGGACGCCGAGTGGGACAACCGCGAGGCGTTCTTCCCCGGGTTCCCCCTCGCCCTGCGGGCCGTCCACACCGTCGTGCCGAGCTGGACGGCGGCCGGGCTGCTGATCTCGTTCGTCGCCGGCGGGATCGCGGTCCTGGCCCTCGTACGGATCGCACGCCTGTATCTGCCCGACGCGCACGCGGGCCGGCGGACGGCTCAGCTGCTGCTGCTCTCCCCCTGCGCGGTCTTCCTCGCCACCGGGTACAGCGAGTCGCTCTTCCTCGCCCTCGCCCTGCCGGCCTGGCTCGCCGCACACCGCCGCGCCTGGCCCCTGGCCGCCGTGCTCGCCGCGCTGGCGACGACCGTCCGCGTCAGCGGGCTGTTCCTCGCCGCCGCCCTCGCCCTGCACTTCGTCCTGACGGCCCGCACCCGGTCCGACTGGCGGCCGCTGCCCTGGCTGGCCCTGCCGGCCGCCCCGGCGGCCCTGTACGCCTGGTACCTGCACGCCCGTACCGGCGACTGGATGGCCTGGAAGCACGCCCAGGAGCGGGGGTGGTACCGCCAGTTCCACGCGCCGTGGGAGGCCTGGAGCACCACCTGGGAGTCCGCGTTCGACCAGGTCCTGACGACCGGCTACGCCTTCATGTTCCAGGCCGAACTGCTCGCCATGGTCGTCGGCCTCGCCCTGGTGGCCCTGCTCGTCCACCGCCGCCGCTGGCCCGAGGCCGTCTACGTCGGCCTCAGCCTGTGGGCCCTGGGGACGTCCTACTGGTACCAGTCGATCCCCCGCGCGACCCTCCTGTGGTGGCCCCTGTGGATCACCCTGGCCGCGTGGACCCTTCGCTCACCGCGCTTCAGGACCGCGTACATCTGCCTCGCCGCACCGCTGTCGACGCTGTTCGCCCTGACCTACCTGACGGGCCGCTGGGCCGGCTGACATGCCCACGATCTTGATCGCGCCGAGGGGCAACCCCGGGTCGCCGCACGGCGTCCTACCGACCGTGACCGAGATCTTCGCACCCCACTCCTTCGACGACAACGAAGACGAGGAAGCCGCGCGGCCGGGCCCGTTCTGGCGCCACGCGCTGTGGACGGTGGGCGTCACGGCGGCCGCGGTGGCGGCCGGCTGGGTCACCTCGCTCTTCCGGATCGGCCCCGAGGAGTACGGGCTCCCGCCGTCCGCGCCCGGCGCGCTGTGGCCGTACCTGGCCGCCTGGGCCGCGATCGGCCTCGCCGTGGCGGCCGTCCTGCGCGCCACCGCCGCGAAGGTCCCGGTCTTCGCCCCGGGCCGGATCGCGGCCGGCCTGACGTACCTGGGCACCCGGCTCTCCCTGGGCTGGCGCCCGGAGGCACCACTGGTCGGCGCGATGGCGGCGGCCGCCCTGATCACGGCGGCCGTATGGTGCGCCCTCGCGCTCCGCACGCACCGGAGGGGCGAGGAGACCGGGTCCGGCGCCTAGCCCCGATTCACAGCCCCGCGCCGGCCCCGCTCGCCCCGACCCCGACCCCGGCGTCCCGCCTCAGCGGACCCCGCGGGGGCGGTACTGGACGCTGATGCGGGGTCCCACGGCGCGGCTGGTCTTGGGGACGGCGTGTTCCCAGGTGCGCTGGCAGGAGCCGCCCATCACGACGAGGTCGCCGTGACCGAGGGGGAGGCGGAGCCGCGTGGGGCCGCCGGACCGCGGGCGGAACGCGAGGTCACGGGGGTCTCCCAGGGAGAGGATCGCGACCATCGTGTCGTGGTGGGCGGAACGGCCGGTGCGGTCGCCGTGCCAGGCGACGCTGTCGCGGCCGTCGCGGTAGAGGCACAGTCCGGCGGAGACGAAGGGCTCCCCGAGTTCGGGGGCGTAGTGGGCACCGAGCGTCTGCCGGGCCTCGACGAGAGCGGGGTGCGGCAGGGACGCGCCTTCGCCGTAGTGGGCCAGGAGGCGGGGCACGGCGACGACGTTGTCGTACATCGGCCGTTCCTCCGCCCGCCAGGGCACCCGGCCGACGAGCTCCTCGAACAGCGCGTCGGCGCCGTGCAGCCAGCCGGGCAGGTGGTCGACCCAGGCGCCGTCGTCGAGCGGCGTCCGCCGGAGACCGTCCAGCGGGCCGAAGCGGATCTCGTCGCCCTGGTCGAACAGGGATGCCTGGAGTCCGGGCAGGGTGGGTCGTGCTGCGGTCACGGCTCCACCATAACGCCAAATCGAACAAGTAAGCGAATGGGTACGGGCGGCCCTCCGCACCTGCCCCCACGGTCACCGGGGCGGTGCGGACGCCTCATCACTTTCGCCACTTTCATCGCTTTCGTCGCTCACACCGCGTCCACCGCTCTTGTCCCTCATGTCACCGGCGTAACGGAGGCAGGAGGCGACCACCACCAGCGGCCAGGTGGACTGGACGCAGGTCACAAGACGTTCGGCGACACCGGCGGACCCCCGCCGGTTCATCTCGACGAGGAACCAGACCGCACCGAGGGCCATCAGCGCGCTCACGGCGACGGAGGGCGTCAGCCGGAGCCCCCAGGGCACGCCGCCGCGGCGCACGGCGGCGAGCACCGGCCACACCGCGAGCAGCGTGAAGCCGACCACGACGGCCGCCCCGTGCTTCAGCGACCCCCCGCTGCTCGGCGCGGGGACCAGCGCGACCGCGAAGGCCGCCACACCACCACCGGCGAGTGCCACCCGCCCGGCGGGAGCGGCGGGCCGCAGCCCCCAGGCGGTGACGAGGTGGCAGACGCCCAGCGCGAAGAACGCCCCGGTCATGACCCAGGACCCCTCGGCCCCGTAGGCCGCGAGGACGCTGATGGTCTGCGTGACGGGATCGTAGGCGGGCCCTTCGAGCAGCGCCGCGACGGTCCAGCCGCCGGCCAGCAGCAAAGGGGCGCACCCCGAGGACAACAGGGCCCATCTCGGAACGGATCGCATCGAACCACCGTAGGACGGGTCATACCTCCCCCGGCGCATCACGGGGAACGCGTCAGCCGTGTTCTCCGCGCGGCGGCGTGCGGCACGTACGCGACCCCGCCGGGACGGTCATCCCGCGATCCGGTCGGCGGCCGCGGCCGGCGCCGCGTGGTCGTCGCCCGAGTCGTCGTAGTCGACGGTCCCCGAGGTCAGATGGCCGGCGAGGCCGAGGAGCAGGAACAGCCAGACCAGTACCTGCGCGCCGGTGCTCAGCCGGAGCGGACGGGTCGCCGAGTACGCCGGCTGCGCGGCGGCTTCGGGGGCGTCGCCCAGGAGGCCCTTGGGGTACACGGGCGTCAGCATCATCACGTAGGCGGCGAACCGCATGCGGTACCGGACGACGGCCGCCGTGGCCCCGAAGACCGGTTCGGGGAGGCGGCCCAGGATGATGCCGATCAGCCAGAACACCCAGCTGACGGCGAACCAGCCGGACTGCGCGAGGCTGCTGAGGACGGCCGCAGGGATCATCAGGATCAGCCGGAACAGGACGGCGAGCCGGTTCAGCGGGGTGGCCCGCAGCTCGATGCGCACCGGGTAGTCGGGAGCGTCGAAGGCGAACGGCGGGTAGCGGTCGACGAGAAGGGCGGCGCTCGCCGAGACCCGCGTCTGGTAGGCCAGGACCGAGCCGAGGAAGGACGCGATCGGGTCGGGCAGCCGGCCCAGGACCAGGGCGCTGAACCAACCCGCGATCGTGACGAAGAAGGCGGCGAAGGACAGCAGGGCGACGACGATGAACTGCGGGATGAGGAGCAGCCAGCGCAGGAACACCGTCCACCGGCGCTGCTGACCCGGCGGGGGCACGTCCAGAACGGGCCGCCACTCGGCCCCGCCGACTCCGTCGATCCCGCCGGCACCGGTGCCGTTCGAGGGCCGGGGGTCCCAACCTGCTGCCATGACGGCCTCCGTATCTCCCGCGTCCCCCACTCCCCCATTTCCCGGGTCACATCGATGGTGACGCGGGGGGCAGGCCCTCGCACGGCCACGGGGGCCACCTGGACCACGCGGGACACGGGTACACCGGCACACCGGACCGGGTTACGGGGCACGGTCACGGGTTGCGGGTCGCGAGCCCCGGTCGCGCGCCACGCGCCACGCGCGGCTACGACCGTACGTCCGAGCTCTCGTCCTTCCGTCGTCCCGCCAGCTTCTCGTACAGCCAGGGCCAGCGGGCGACCGCCACCAGGGCCCACACCAGGGCGGCCGGGGATCCGTGGCCGCCGAACGCTCCCAGCAGGACCGGTGCGGCGACCACCGGCACTCCGGCCCCCAGGACCCAGCGGACGCCGCGGCCCGAGACCGCTCCCGCCAGCAGGCCGACGGAGAGGAACACCGCGATGCTGCCGCACATGAGCCAGCGCATCCCGGGCGGCAGCTGCCCGTCCGCGTGCACCACCGCTCCGCCGAGGGAGGAGGCCAGCGCGGCCAGCGCACCGGTCGACACGCAGTGCATGGGCAGTGCGAAGCGCGGGGCCAGCACGCCGAAGCCGAGCAGCGGCACCCCGCACGAGCGGCGCACCGCGAGCGCCCACAGCGCGAGCAGCAGGACGAAGGAGCCCACCGCCAGCCCGGCGAGCCGGGAGGTCCACGCGACGTCCGAGGAGGCCTCCACCGTCAGCGCGACGCTCTCGCCGATCACGATCAGGGTGAACAGCCCCAGCCGTTCGTCGAGGTGCCGGGCGTCGATGCGGGCGGCCACCGGCTTCGGGCGGGTCGGCCGCTCTTGGCCGGCGGCGTGCTCCTGCCACTCCTCCGCGGCCCGCGCCAGGATCTGGTTGCGGGACCGGGCGAACGTGAGCCCCAGGTCGACGGCGAGTCCCGCCGCCCACAGCCAGTAGCGGGCCGGCGCGTCGGCCCACACGGACACGATCCAGGGGACGACCCCCGCCGACAGCTGCGCGATCGGCCAGTCCGCCACGACTTCGCCCCGCCGCTGCCAGACGCGCGCGGCCAGGAGCCGCACGAGCACGTAGGCGAGGGCGAAGGCCCGCGCGTGGTCCGAGCGGATCTCGGGAACGGCCGCGGCCATGACGGCGAGCCCGAACATGCCGATCAGGACCGTTCGGGTGTGCACCTTGTCCGCGGCGACGTTGCCGTACGTGGTGAAGCACATCCACGCCGTCCAGAACGCCAGGTACAGCAAGCAGTAGAAGCCCAGGTCCTCCGCACCCGGGGTGCCGTGCAGCAGGTGCGCCAGCTGGGCGACGCCCGCGACGGCGATGAGGTCGAAGAACAACTCCAGCCATGAGGCGTGCCGTTCGGACTCGGCGGGAGAGGAGGCGGGTGGTGTGCCTGAGGAGGCGGTCTCGGAAGCCATACCCGAGTGATCGGCCGGAGCCCGGCCGCGCTCCAGTCCGCCGGGGGCGGGCATGGCGAACGGCCCGCACCCCTGCCAGGTGCGGGCCGTTCGGCTGCTCACAGGCTTGCCGGAAAGGGGGAGACGGCAAGTCCGTGAGCCGGTGAGCGGTCCCATGCGCTCATCACCCGCATGCCCCCGATCCCACCTTCCACACCACCCCACGGGCGAGGCCGCGGCACGAGTGGCCGGGACGTGCCCCGCGGCGGGGTGGGAACGGCAAGAACCCCCTGGTCAGAGGCTCGGCGGGACCGGGGTCGTGTTCCGGGTCACACCGTCACCGTCGAGGGAGGGGCGGGTCAGCATCGGAAGCGGAGCCGGCAGACGACGGCGTTCGTGTCGCGGCGGACCGCGTGGGCGACGACCGCGCCCCGCTGGTTCTGCAGGGCCCGCTGCCACAGGTGCTCGGGTTCGGCCTCGGGGACGAGGACGGTCACCCGGGTGCCCGGTCCGTTCGCCTCCAGGTCGCGGACGTACGCGGTGATGGGCCGGCCGAGCGAACGGCGCTCGGAGGGGAGCCGGACCAGCGGGACGCCCGGGTTCCACAGCGCCCAGTCGCGTGCGAGGGCCTCGGTGGCCGCCTGGTCCTCGGGGTCGGGGTGGCAGACGGTGACCGCGCGGACCTCGTCGCCGAGGGAGACGGCCGCGGTGAGGGCCTCGCTGGTGAGGCGGGTGAGGGACGAGACGGGGACCAGGACGAGCGAGCGCTCGCGGTGCGGGGGTGCGGGGATCCGGCCGACGCCGAGGCGCTCGCCGATCCGCCCGTACGCCCGGTGCACGGCCTCGAAGGCGAGGACGAGGACGGGCAGGGCGATGACGATCAGCCAGGCCCCGTCGTGGAACTTGGTGGCGGTGACGACGACCGCGGACACCCCGGTCAGGACCGCGCCGAGACCGTTCAGGAGCGCCTTCGGGGCCCACCGGGGGCCGCGCTCGCGGTGCCAGTGCAGGACCATGCCGGTCTGGGCGATGGTGAAGCCGACGAAGACGCCGATCGCGANGCGGCACGAGCGTGTTGGTGTCGCCGCCGGAGAAGACGAGCAGGGCGGCGGAGACGACGGCGAGCCAGACGACACCGTGGCGGTGGACCTGGCGGTCGGCCTTCAGACCGAAGACGTGCGGCAGGTAGTTGTCGCGGGCCAGGAGCTTCAGCAGGACGGGAAGGCCGCCGAAGGAGGTGTTCGCGGAGAGTGCGAGGAGCACCATGGTGGCGAACTGGACGACGTAGAAAGCCCCGTTGTGGCCGAGGGAGGCATCGGCGAGCTGGGCGAGGACGGTGACGCCCTCGACGGGCTGGAGCCCGAAGCGGGAGATCAGGACGGACAGTCCGATCAGCATCACGCCGAGCAGCGCGCCGAGCGCGGCCTCCGCGCGCATCGCCCGGCGGGCCGCCGGGGCGCGGAACGACGGCACCGCGTTGGCGATCGCCTCGACGCCGGTGAGGGCCGAGCAGCCCGAGGCGAAGGCCTTCAGCAGGAGCAGGGCGCCGACGGTGGTGGCGTTGTCGGCGAGGACGGAGGCGTGACCGTCCGAGGCGGCCGTGGAGACGGGGGCGTCGCGGAACAGGCCGACGACGATCAGCACCAGGATCGCGCCGATGAAGACGGCGGTCGGGGCGATGAACGCACGGGCCGAGTCGACGATCCCGCGCAGGTTCACGCCCGTGATCAGGACGAGGACGGCCAGGCAGATCCACACCCGGTCGCCGTACAGCCCGGGGAAGGCCGAGGTCAGCGCGGCCACACCGGCCGTCACGGCCACGGCGACGTTCAGGACGTAGTCGAGGACGAGCGACCCCGCCGCGACCAGGCTGGTGCGACGGCCGAGGTGCGCCTTCGCCACCGCGTACGAGCCGCCGCCCTCCGGGAACGCGGCGATGACCTGCCGGTACGAGGCCACCAGGACCGCCAGCAGGCCCGCGGTGGCCAGCGTCACCGGCAGCGTGAAGCCGAGCCCGTACCCGCCGGCCGCGGCGAGGACCAGGACGATGGCCTCGGGGCCGTACGCCACCGAGGCCATCGCGTCGAGCGAGAGCGCGGCGAGACCGGTGACGGCCGTCAGCCGGTGGCGCGCACCGGTGTCCGGCGGCTCGTCGGCGCCGGGCAGGACGTCCTTCTCGGTGGTCGGAGCGGACATGCGGATGTTCTCCTTCGTGCTCAGGTCCGCTCAGGGTGTGTGCCGGGTGCCCGCGTCCCCGTCGTCCCTGGCGGGTTCTTGGCGCCCGACGGCGCTGTCTTCACGCCTTCTTGACGCGAGCGCCGGGGGACCACGGGCGCCCCCGGGGCTACGGTCGTGCCATGAGCCGAACCAGGGCGCGGACCTCCGCCGACAGCCGCGTGCGACGCGGGTCGCTGTCGCTCGCCGCCGCCGCGGTGCCCGTCTGCGTCCTCGGAGCCGCGTACGAAGCCCTGCCGGTGCTCGGGGCGGGCGCCTGGCTCCTCATCGCGGCCGTCCTGATCGAGCTCGTGTACCGACCGTGACCACCGCGTCTTGACGCTTTCCTGACGCGCGCCGCGTCTTGACGCTTTCCTGACGCGCCCGGCCCGATCCGCCGTCGACGCGTTGCTTACGCTGGCCCGGCCCGTCCGCACGACGGCGCATCCCCCCACCAGCAGCAGCTCAGGAGCACCACCATGGCCACCACACCGGACGCGCGCACCGGACGACTGCGCGCGTGGATGCTGGAGGGCCTCTCCGACATGGGGAAGGGCAGACCCTCCCGGCCCAAGGAGGCCGCTCCCGACACCGGGCACAAGGGGCAGCGCTGGTGGCGCGTCATGTGCCTGACGGGCGTGGACTACTTCTCGACCCTCGGCTACCAGCCCGGCATCGCGGCCCTGGCCGCCGGACTCCTCTCCCCCGTCGCCACCATCGTCCTGGTGATCGTCACCCTGGCCGGCGCACTCCCCGTGTACCGGCGGGTGGCGGAGGAGAGCCCGCGCGGCGAGGGTTCGATCGCGATGCTGTCGCGGCTGCTGTCCTTCTGGAAGGGCAAGCTGTTCGTCCTCACCCTCCTCGGCTTCGCCGCCACCGACTTCCTCATCACGATCACCCTGTCGGCGGCCGACGCCTCCACCCACCTGGTGGAGAACCCCCACCTCGAATCGGCCCTGCACGACAAGCAGGTCCTGATCACCATGATCCTGATCGCCCTGCTCGGCGCGGTCTTCCTCAAGGGGTTCCTGGAGGCCATCGGCGTCGCCGTCGTCCTCGTGGGCGTCTACCTCGGGCTCAACGTGGTCGTCGTCATCAGCGGTTTCTGGCACGTGATCACCGAGGGCCACGTCGTCACCGACTGGACCGCGGCCCTGACCGCCGAGCACGGCAACGTCTTCGCCATGATCGGCGTCGCCCTGATCGTCTTCCCCAAGCTCGCACTCGGCCTGTCCGGCTTCGAGACCGGTGTGGCCGTCATGCCGCACGTGAAGGGCGACCCCGGCGACACGGAGGAGAAGCCCACCGGACGCATCCGGGGGACGAAGAAGCTGCTGACGACCGCCGCGCTGATCATGAGCGTCTTCCTGATCTGCACGAGCTTCATCACCACCGTCCTCATCCCGCACGAGGAGTTCGAGTCCGGCGGCAAGGCCAACGGCCGCGCCCTCGCCTACCTCGCGCACGAGTACCTCGGCAACGCCTTCGGCACCGTCTACGACGTGTCGACCATCCTGATCCTGTGGTTCGCCGGCGCCTCGGCGATGGCCGGCCTGCTCAACCTGATGCCGCGCTACCTGCCGAAGTACGGCATGGCCCCGCACTGGGCGCGGGCCGTCCGCCCCATGGTCATCGTCTTCACCCTGGTCGCGTTCCTCGTGACGTGGATCTTCGACGCCGACGTCGACGCCCAGGGCGGTGCGTACGCCACCGGCGTCCTCGTCCTCATCTGCTCGGCCGCGATCGCGGTGACCATCGCGGCCCGCAAGGCCGGCCAGCGGGGCTGGACCGTCGGCTTCGGCGTCATCTCCGCCGTGTTCCTCTACACCACCGTCGTCAACGTCATCGAGCGGCCCGACGGCGTGAAGATCGGCGCCTGCTTCATCGCCGGCATCATCCTGATCTCCCTCCTCTCCCGCCTCGGCCGCGCCTTCGAGCTCCGCGTCACCCACATCGAGCTCGACGAGATGGCGCAGCGCTTCATCCAGGACATCTCCCGCCGCACCCCGCGCTTCATCGCCAACGAGCCCGACAACCGGGACGTGGCCGAGTACCGCGACAAGATCGAGCAGATCCGCGCCGACAACGACCTGCCGACCACCGAGGACTTCGTCTTCGTCGAGGTGACGGTCACCGACCCCTCGGAGTTCGAGGCAGGCCTGACGGTGCGGGGCGAGGTCCTCCACGACCGCTTCCGCGTCCTCACCGTGGAATCCTCCTCCGTCCCCAACGCGCTGGCCGCGCTGCTCCTCCACTCCCGCGACCTGACGGGTGTCAGCCCCCACGTCTACTTCGAGTGGACCGAGGGCAACCCGTTCGCCAACTTCCTCCGCTTCTTCCTCCTCGGCCAGGGCGAGGTCGCCCCGGTCACCCGCGAGGTGCTGCGCGAGGCGGAACCCGACCGCGACCGCCGCCCCCGCGTCCACGTCGGCTGAGGCCCGGTCGGACCGGGCTCAGCGCAGGTCGAGCCGGGCTCAGCGCAGGTCGAGCCGCATCAGGACCCGGGGGTGACCGGCGAGCACCGACGTGGTGTCGGCGGCGTGGGTGAACCCGGCGCGTTCGAAGTTCTTCCGGATCCCGGCGTACGCCATCGTCAGGTCGACCCTGGCGTCACCGCTGTCGACCGGGTACGCCTCGATCGCCGGCGCGCCGTGGGTGCGGGCGAACTCGACCGCACCGGCGATGAGGACGTGCGAGACGCCCTTCTTGCGATGACCGGGGCGTACGCGGACGCACCACAACGACCAGACCGGCAGGTCGTCGACGTGCGGGATCGTGCGGCTGCGCGCGAAGGAGGTGTCCGAGCGCGGCGCCACGGCGGCCCAGCCGACGGGCTCGTCACCGTCGTAGGCGAGCACCCCGGGAGGCGGGGACGTCCGGCACAGCTCGGCGACGTACGCTCCGCGGGCCGGCCCCCGGAGCTCGTTGTTGAGCTTGGACGGGATGCGGTAGCTCAGGCACCAGCAGACGTTCGCCCCGGGGGACTTCGGACCCACCAGGGTACGGACATCCTCGAAGACCGAAGCCGGGCGCACCACGATGGTCATGGCACCACGATGTCACGGGTGCCCGGCGGGCGCCGCCACCGCCACCGGCCACCGGCCACCGCCGTGGCGAACGGCCGGACGCCGGGTCCGGTGCCGCTCTATGGTGGCGGCTCGATCGTGGAACTACGGGAGGGGCGACGGATGACCGTCGACGGTTTCAAGCTACTCGCTGACGCACACGGCTACCTGCTCACCGCCGCGCGCGGCGTCCCCGCCGGGGCCTGGGGGAACGCCACGCCGTGCTCGGAGTGGACGGTGCGTCAGGTGCTGAACCACGCGCGCCTGGACCAGCAGGCGCTGGTCATGCAGATCACGGACCTCCCGCCCGCGAGCGACCCGTTCGAGCCCGTGGACGCGGTGGCCGACGACCCCGTCGCGGAACTGGCCGCCGTGCTGGAGGCGTCGGCCGCCGCGTGGGAGTCGGAGCGGGACGCGGAGAGCGTGCCCACCCCGATGGGACCGATGCCGGCCCATGTCGGCACCGCAGCCGCGGCACTCGACGCCGGCCTCCACGCGTGGGACATCGCGAAGGCCACCGGGCAGGACCTGCCGCTGACCGAGGAGATGGCAGAAGCGCTGGAGGACATCGCGTCGCAGCTCGTCGACTTCGTGCGCGACTCGTTCGGGAAGTACGCCCCTCCGGTGTCCCTCCCGGAGGGGGCGAGCCGCGCGGACCGCCTCCTCGCGTTCACCGGGCGCGACCCCCGCTGGTCCCGCTGACCTCACCCGCGCGTCAGCGCGCCCCGGTGGCGGCCCGTGCGACGTACGCGTCGATGTGGGTCTGGGTGAGGGTGTCGCCGTGCGCGTCCGTCAGCTCCGCGCGCAGCGACACCGCCTTGCCGGGCCCCGGCGTCGTCACCGTGATCCGGCCGCCGCTCACCGGCGCCGACTTCCAGGTGGCGCCCCGGTCCGTCGACACGGACACGGTCAGCGACCGCACCCCCGACCTCCGGGCCGCGCCCTCCACCGTCACCGCCACCCGGCTCGTGGTGTGCGCCGGGGCGGTGCCGTCGAGCCCGAGGTCCGGACCGAAGCGGACGGCGCTCAGCGGGAGGTCGGTGGCGGTGGCCGTCGCGGCGGAGGTGAACGTCCAGGCCGCCGTCACACTGCCCCGCGAGAGCGTCGCGTTCGCCGTCAGCCGGTAGGCGGCCCGCCCGGCCGGCACGGTGAACGAGGCGTGTCCCGGCTTCTCGCCGCGGCGGGTCGCGATCAGCCGGCCGTCGCGGTGCAGCGTGACGGTCGACGCCGTGAACAGGGGCGCGGACGGCACGTGGCCGTCGCCGTCGGCGAGCAGCGGCACCGTCAGGTCCAGGGTGTCGCCGGTGCGCTGCGCGACGGGCCGGGCGCCCGGCGAGGAGTCCAGGGCCGGGCCGAAGACCGGGGTGTCGAAGGTGTGCACCGTGGTCGAGCCGGGCGTGAACGTGCGCCCGAGGACGAAGTAGTTGTTGGTGGGCCCCTCCGCTGCGGAGAGCGCGCCGTACACGAGGTCCCAGGTGCCGCGCTCGGGAGTGAGGAGGAAGGTCCCGGTGGTCCCCGACGGCAGGGCCAGGGACAGCGCCGGGGAGGGTCCCGCCGACGGCGAGAAGTCGACGAGCCCCGTGCCCCCGCCGGACGCGGGCACCCCGGCGCGCACCACGAGCGTGGCCAGGTCGCCGGGCGCCGGGTGCCGGACCAGGCCGGTCAGCGCCCGCTCGCCGCGGAAGGAGTAGCCGAGGGCGCAGACGCCGCGCGGCCGGTTCCAGTACGAGTCCACCCAGGTCTCCACGGCCCCGCGCTCGGCGGCCGGCCCGAGGTGCGCCGTGCGCAGGTCCAGTGACCTCGTCATCAGGTTCGCGAACCCGGTGACCCCCTCGTACGTCACCTGGACGAACGCCCCGGCCTGCTCGAACACGGCGTCGGCGACCGGCGGGCGGATGTCCACGGGGCGCGCGACCCGTGCGTCGAGCACGACCGTCGTGTCGCGGTCGACGTCCAGCCGGGGCTGCACGAGCCAGTCGTTCCCCCAGTCCTCCTCCCCCACCGGCCTGGTGGTGAGGGTCGAGTCGAGCAGGTACCGCCCGGCGGGCACCTGGACGGTGACGGTGCTGGGCAGGTCCTTCAGCTGACGGCCGCTGCCGGCGTCGGGCCCGGACAGCGCGGTCAGCAGGGTGCGGTAGTCGGTGGTCGGCGCGCCGTCGCGGCCCAGGTGGACGAGGGTCAGCGCGTACGTGCCGGAGGCGCCGCCCGCCGGCCGCCCGGCGGGCGCGGCGTGGGCGGTGACGGCCGGGAGGCCGAGGGCGGCGGTGCCCGCGGCCGCCGCGACACCGAGGCCGCGCAACACGGACCGACGCGTCGCCGCCGGGACGGAGGCGGACGGGACGGAGGAGGAGTGCGGGGAAGAAACGTTCATGACCAGCACTGGCCCGCCCCGCCCCCGCGTTCCCGTGACCCGCGCCACATCCCCTCGCGTCGCGTCAGGCGGCCCGGCGCCTGCCCCGTACGCGGCGGGGGTACGGGAAGAGCCGCGGGGAGCGTTTCGCGGCCACGTCCTCGATCCAGCCGAAGGTCAGGACCAGCAGGCCGGTCAGGGGGATCGCCACCAGCAGCGTGAACCACGGGCTCATCAGGAGCCACTGGAAGTGCTCGTAGAAGAAGCCGACGGACCAGAGGGGGTCGATCAGCGGGACGGCGGCCACCAGGGCGGCCTGGTGCCAGAGGTAGACGCTGACCGCGCGGGCGTTGAGCAGGCTGATCAGACCGTTCCAGCGTTCCAGCGGCCGGGGCCACTGCTCCCAGGAGGGGCTGACGTGGAGCAGGATCGCGACGAAGCCGAAGGACCACAGAGCCTGGGCGATCGGCCAGCTCTCGATGTCGGTGGGGACGGTGGGATCGACCGGCCGGGTCTGCAGGTACCACCAGCCGGCCACCATGATCAGCGGCGCGACGGACGGTACGACGTACTGCGGGATCTTCTTGAGCAGACCCTCCTGGTGGGCCATGCCGAGGATCCAGCAGGAGCCGAACATGGCGAAGTCGCTGAGGTTCTCCCAGACCCGGCCGTAGAGGAACTCCTGGTCGATGAGGAACGTGTTCAGCACGACCGTCACCGCGAGCGGCACGGACAGCGTCACCACCGGCATCCGCCGCAGCGCCCACAGCATGAGCGGCGACAGCAGCACGTACCAGAGGTACGCGCGGAGGTACCAGAGCGGCACGACGACCTGGACCGCCCAGCCCTGCCCCACGAGGTGGTCGAAGCCGTTCAGCGATTCGGCGTACGGCGGGGTGCTCAGCGGCACGAGCCAGAACAGCAGCTTGCCCCACCACCAGTCGGGGTGCCCCTCGGCGTCGGGGCCCCAGCCGTCGACGATCTCGAGGGTGAGGACGACCGCGCCGAACAGCCACATCGGCGGCAGCAGCCGGCGCATGCGCCCCCGGATGACGCCCAGGGCGGGACGGCTGAGCGAGCGCGCCATCAGGGACCCGGCCAGCGCGAACATCACGCCCATCGACGGGAAGACGACGGGCAGCCAGAACCAGCCGAAGTTGTGGTAGACCACCACGCGCACCAGCGCCAGCGCGCGCAGCAGGTCGAGATAGCGGTCCCGGCCGCCCTTGCGCGGGGCCGGTGCCGACGGTTCGGGCTCCGGCCGGAAATCCTGCCGCAGAGCGGGCGGGATCCTCAGCTGGAGGGTCTCCTGGGGTCCCCGGAACTCGAAGGACGCGGTCATGGTCAGGCCTCCACCGGTGCGGCGACCTCGCCGGTGCGCCGGAGCTTCTGCCAGCGCAGCCGGCCACCGGTCAGCGCCGTGATCGTGGACTGCAGCAGGACGATGTACATCAGCTGCCGGTAGACCAGTTGCTGGATCGGCAGGCTGATCAGATGCAGGGGCTTCTCGCCGTCGAGCCGGAAGGCGTACCAGGACAGCACGGCCTGGAGCAGGATGAACCCGCCCCAGCTGGCGAGGGTGATCGGCGCGTCCGCGAACAGCACGCCGTACAGCAGGAACAGGTCGACCAGCGGCGCGAGCAGCGGGGCGACCACGCCGAACATCACGACGAGCGGCAGCCCGAGCCGTCCGAAGCGTCCGGCCGGGCCCCGGGCGGTCACGGCGCGGCGGTGCTTCCACATCGCCTGCATGGAGCCGTAGCTCCAGCGGTACCGCTGGGACCAGAGCTGCTGGAGGCTGGCGGGGGCCTCGGTCCAGGCGCGGGCGCGCTCGGCGTAGACGATGCGCCAGCCGTCGCAGAGCACCGCCATGGTGATGTCGGTGTCCTCGGCGAGGGTGTCGTCGCTCATCCCGCCGACCCGGCCCAGGGCCTCCTTGCGGAAGGCGCCGACCGCGCCGGGGATGGTCGGGATGACGTTGAGCATGTCGTACATCCGGCGGTCCAGGTTGTGGCCGAGGACGTACTCGATGTGCTGCCAGGCGCCGATCAGGCTGTCGCGGTTGCCGACCTTGGCGTTGCCCGCGACCGCGCCGATCCCCGGGTCGCCGAACGGCTGGACCAGCTCGCGCACGGTGGACGGCTCGAAGACGGTGTCGCCGTCCATCATCACGATGATGTCGTGCGACGCGGCCGCGATGCCGGTGTTGAGCGCGGTGGACTTGCCGCCGTTGACCTTGCGGATCAGCCGGACGAACGGCAGGCGCATCTCCTCGACGATGTCCGCGGTGCCGTCCGTCGAGCCGTCGTCGATGACGATCACCTCGATCGGATAGTCGCTGGCGGCGAGGGAGTTCAGGGTGTTCGCGATGCACTCGCGCTCGTTGTACGCCGGGACGAGGACGGTGACCGGCTCGGTGACGGGCGGTCCCCACGCGTCCCGCCGCCGGGAGCGCCGGGCGTGGAGCGGCGCGAGGACGAGCATCAGCGCGAACCGTCCGAAGTTGAGGAAGCCGACGACGGCCAGCAGGGCGACCAGCACCGGCAGGGTGAGCACGGCGGCCTGGGTGGCCCAGATGAAGCACTTGCCCGCCCACAGCTGGTAGCCGTGCACCGGCACGGTGGCGTTGGTGGCGCCGAGTGCCTCGGAGATGGTGGTGAAGCGGTATCCCTCGCCCTTCAGCTTCACGATGATCTGCTCGAGCGCGGCCAGGGTCTCGGTACGGTCGCCACCCGCGTCGTGCAGCAGGACCAGTTCGCCCGCGCCGGGCTTGCGGGGCATCGCCGCCTCGACGATCGCGTCGACGCCGGGGCGCTTCCAGTCGTGGGTGTCGCGGTCGATGAACGCGGTGAGGTAGCCGCGGGAGCCCACGTACTTGATCACCGGGTAGTTCCAGTCGTCGAGCGCCGAGGCGTCGGAGGAGTACGGCGGGCGGAACAGCGCGCTGTGGACGCCCGCGACGCCGGCCAGGGCCAGCTGCGTCTGCGCCAGCTCCCAGCTGATCCGGGCCTCGGACTGGTACACGAGGTCGGGGTGGGTGAAGGTGTGCAGGCCGATCTCGTGGCCGCCCGCGACGATCTGCCGGATCAGCTCCGGGTGGCGCGTGGTCATCGAGCCGGTCACGAAGAAGTCGGCGCGGACGTCGTGGGCCGCGAGCACGGCCAGGATCTTCGGGGTCCACTCCGGCGAGGGGCCGTCGTCGAAGCTGAGGACCACGGTGCGGTCGGGGATCCGGTAGCTCACGGGGCGCTCGTTCCTGCTGCCGCGCGCGTCGATGACCGGGCCGCCCTTGAGCAGGTTCTCGGGCACCGTCGTCTTGTCGACCGAGGTCGCGACCCGGGTGTCGTGGAACGCCTCGTTGGTGGCGAGGCCGCGCAGGACGAGCAGTGCGAGCAGGCAGGCCAGCAGGGACAGCGGCATGAAGAAGCGCAGCGGCGGCGCAGCCAGTCGGCGCGGTCTCAGCAGGGACTGCCGACGACGCTGGTGGCGGGACAAGGGTGCTCCTGGAGATGGGTGGTGCGGACGGTCAGGCACGCTCGGCCCGGCCCGCAGGTGTCGCTCCGGGTGGCACGAGGGCCCCGGTACGCCGTGGAAGGTCGCGAGGTCCGGCGTGACGGCCGGACGCTTCACGAGAGGATTTGCGGACTTCGCCCGCTAGGGGATGTCGTGCTGATCCGGCCTGATCAGCACGACATTCCCTAGGGCCAGGAGGGCGACAGGGGCCCCTTGGTGGGCTGGTAGGAGGGCTTCGGGGGTATCCCCATCGCCGGGGCGTCCGACTGCACGCCGATGAGGCTGCTGCCCATGGCGGCCGCGAGCATCGCGCCGACCACGGAGACCGGCCAGCCGAGGCGGCGCAGCTGACGGCTGCGCAGGCCCGACTGGTCGACGAACACCGGTATGGGCGCCGGCGCGAACTGATGTGATTCAGCCATGCCGGGCTGTACCGAGTGGACCGATCCGCGCCGGGAGGATGTGGCGACGTGGCGCATGAGTTGTGGCCTTTTTGTGCAGGGTGGGGAGACCGCTGAAGCGTAGAGCGGACCGTAGCGCATGGGCTGAATCGATTGGCGTGCGATGTACGTATTTGACATGGTCCGATCGAGCACCGTAACCGGATCGGTATGTCGACGAGCGCTTCCAGACCCTTGAATGACCGGGTCGCGAACACGCGGCGAGATGGCTGGAAACCTTCGCTAGGATGACCGCTCGATTCATGCGATCAGCGATCGGTCCGCATGCCAACGGGCGTGTCCAGTCACCGCCTCTACGCCCCAAGGAGCCCGTGTGAGCCAGCCCCGCCGCACCTCTCGCCGCCGCGCGTGGACCGCGCTCACGCTGCCCGCCCTCCTGTGCGTACTGGCCGCGTGTTCCGCCGCCCCCGCGACCGGCGGCGCCGACGCCGCCGGGCCCGCGCGGGAGGCCTCACCGACGCCGACCGGCCCGCCGGGAACCCTGTTCGACGACTTCGACTACACCGGCGCCGACGACCCTTCCCTCGCCGCCCACGGCTGGGAGGTCCGCACCGGCGGGGGCGGTCCGGGCATCAAGGACACCTGGAGCGCCGACGGCGCCGCCTTCCCCTCCGACCAGACGGCCGAGGCGGGCAAGGTCCTCCGCCTGCGCTCCTCCACGGACGGCACCGCGCAGGGCACCACGCAGACCGAGGTGCAGACCACCGGCGGGAACTTCTTCACGGGAACCTACGCCGCCCGGGTCCACCTCAGCGACAGGCCCACGAGCGGACGCGACGGCGACCACGTCGTCCAGACCTTCTTCCCGATCTCCTCCTCCGACTCCTCGGAGAACTACAGCGAACTCGACTTCGAGTACCTGCCGAACGGCGGCTGGGGTTCGGTGGGTCCGCAGCTCGACAACGTCAGCTGGTACAAGGCCGACCCGCCGGACCGCGTCCACAACACCGTCAAGCGGAGCCTCGCGGGCTGGCACACCATGGTGATCACCGCCATGGACGGGAAGGTCACGTACTCCCTGGACGGCAAGGAGCTCTTCACCAGCTCCGGAAAGTACGTCGCGCGCGAGCAGATGGACATCCACTTCAGCAACTGGCTCATCGACCTCCCCTTCACCGGAGGCCCGCGCGTCTGGGACATGAAGGTCGACTGGGTCTACCACAAGGCCGACGAGGCCGTCTCCCCGGCGGAGATCCGGACGACGGTGGACGACTTCCAGAGCGCCGGCACGGCCTACGTCAACACCGTCGCGACGCCCTGATTCAGGCCCGCAGCCGCACGGCGAGCACGGCGAGCCAGGCACCGGGGCCGAACGGCACCGGGGGCTCGACCTCCGCGCCGAGCGTCACCAGCGCGAGGGCCAGGCCGTCCTCGTCGAGGCCCAGGGCGAGGAGGTCGTACAACTCCCCCGTGAGCTGGGCGACGAGCCCCCCGTCCGTGCCCGCCAGATAGTCGGCGAGCGCGGCCTCGTGGTCGCCGAACTCGTCCGGCATGTCCTGCGAGAACCATCCGCCGAGCAGCTGCGCCAGCTCGGGGAAGCGCGCCCGCCACTCCCAGGGCGTCGCCGGCGCGGCCGGCGGTGGCGCCTCTCCGTTCACCAGGCTTCCGTCGAGCCGGTCGGCGACGCCCGTGAGCCAGTCCCGGATCTCCTCGGGGGGCAGCCCCACGTCGGGCAGCCGGTAGTACTCGCCGAGCCGTATCCGCAGCCGTCCCGGCGGATTGTCGGCGTACACGCGCAGCTGCTCCGCCGCGACGGCGATCGCCCAGGGCCGGGTGCGCCACGTCTGCCGCAGATAGCCGCCCACCGCCTCGGGAGCGTGCGGGCCGAGGCCGAGGTGGGCGCGGACGACCTGGTCGAGCTCGCCGTACTTGCGGTCGTGCTCGGCGGGGTTCAGGGACACGGTGGCCTCTACAGGTCGACGGGCAGGGAGGAGTGCACGGTGAAGGGGGGCCCGCCCGGACCACCGGATCCGGTCCTGCGGAGCACCACCCTGGCAGCGCGCACCGGGATCGGATCCTGGCCGGCGAGCGCCATCCCCGTGGTGAGCAGCGTGCCCACCGGATCGGGCCGCGAGGGCCAGGCGGCCTCGATCACGAGCCGCTGCCGCGTGGACTGGGCGAGCCAGCGGTGGATGACCTGCTCGTTCAGCGTGATCACCTGCTGGGTGGCCCACTGGGCGGTCGCCCGGTCCGGGAAGGTGGCGGCGCGATCGGCGCGGGCCGGGACGCGGGCCGCGGGAGGGGTCGTCATGTCAGGCCCCGCCCCAGCCGCGCAGGGTGGCCCGCTGGGCGGCGGAGTAGTTGGCGTGCCCGTTGGCGACCACGGCGTGCAGCCACTTCTGCGCGGCCTGCAGGTCCTCCATCTGCCGGTCCCAGCGGTCGAGTTCGTCCACGAAGGCCTCGCGAGCCTCGCCCTGCCAGGCCAGGACGACCGGCACCGTGCGGTCGTAGAGCGCGGTCAGGCGCTCGTTGAGCGTCTTCACGATGTCCTCGAGATCGCCGCCTATCTCGCGCAGCGCGACCAGGTCGACGTGGATCGAGCCGTCCTCACTCATGTTTCCCCCTCTGCGGTACGGATGTTCAGAGCTCACTGATCCGGCTGACCGGTGCCGGATCACCACCGGGAGCCGCGTCGGCCGGCCTCTCTCCCGACAGTTCCCGTACCTCCGCGTCGACGTCGACCTTCTTCATCTCGGCCCGGAACTGCCGCAGGGTGTCCAGCTCCTGGCGGGTGAACCCGTCCCGGCTCATCCGGACCGCCTGCGCCAGCACTCCCAGGATCTCCCGCACCCGAACGGCGTCCGCCCCGGCCTCGCGGTGCAGCTTCCGGTACGCCGTCGCCGCCTCGCTGCGCCACCGCGCCTCGGCCCGGTCGACGATCGCGTCCATCCGGCGCACCTGCCCGTCGATGTACGTCCGCATGGCGTCCAGATCGTCGGCGAGACGCTTCAGGTCCTCGTCCGCGACGGCGAGGTTCGGATCGACGGGCATGCGGCGGCTCCTTTCGGGGCGATGGAGTGGTGGGTCAGTGCTGCTCGGTGAAGTGGGCGTGGACGGCGTCGAGCAGCAGCCGCAGCCGCGCGGTCGTCACCGACGGCATGACGGGCGCGAAGGCCGCGTCGAGCTCGGCAGACGAGCGGAACATGTAGAGGACTCGTTGGAGTTGTCCCGCGAGATCGGCGATTCTGCCGTGGCAGTCCGGGTGATCCATGGCGACCAGGTCGAGTGCTTCCGCCTCGGGGTCGCTGCCGTACTCACCGGTGGGCAGCTGTGACGCGAACTCGTTGACGATGTCGAAACGGGCGAGTGCCTCCCACTGCGAGAGCGGCAGTTCGTCATAGCCCGGGCAGTCGCCGAACCACGGGTCCCGGAGGAGCGCCGCGAGCGTACGAAGGAAGGTGTCGGCTTGTTCGTCGCCGGCCGCCCGAGCGAGCCGATCACGGAACACCGTCGGCCTCGCCGCGAACCGCTCCGTGCCGCATTCGTCCGCCAGTGCCTCGAGGAGCGAGGCCACCGCGTCGAAGGGCATGACCCAGGCGATCGTGTGCGAGTCCTGCATCAGGCGGGCGAAACGCTGGAGTTCATCCTCCAAGGGGGCGGCCCCCGGGTTGCGCGAGGCCGCGGCGAGGTCGACGAGGCGGGCGAGCACCCCGCTGGTGAGGACGGCGTCGGTCGGTTCGGTCACCTGACGCATGCTAAGGGGCCTTCGGATAGGCGGTGAGCACGTAGAAGGACTTCGACTCGGGCGAGTAGGCGAGGACCACGTGCACCGTGTGCACGTCCTTGGGCCGGGCCGAGAAGCCCGACGCGGCGAAGTCCGACTGACTCACGGAGGTTCCCACGGCCACCGGATTGCCGTTCGCGTCCGTGACCGGGAAGTCCCAGGCCTTGACGGATCCCGGTCTGAACGTACCGTCGGCCACCTTCCGCTCCTGGTTGCGCATCCAGGTCTCCAGCTCGGTCTTCTTCGCGGGGTCGTTGACCCCGGTCTGCACGTACTGCTCGGCGGACCGCAGATCGCGGAACGTCGACGCGTCGGCGCCGCCCTGGTCGCGCAGTCGGTGCATCAGCTGCTCGGGGGTGAGCCCGATGTGCTTGTCGATCGTGTGGGCTTCCTTGCCGCCCCTCAGGCCCTCGGGGGGTGGGGGCTGGAAGTCGTTGCGCTCCCATTCCACGGACGCGAGGTCGATGCCGAACCTGACGTTCGGGTCCCGCGACTGCTCGTTGAGCGGGACGATCGACCGGTCGAACTCGAAGAGCGAGCGCGCCCCGAACGCCTCCGCCCTCGCCGACTCCGATTGGAAGGTCGGCACCGCGCGCGAAGCCTCCTGCAGCGGTTCGAGCAGGCCTTTCACCTTCTGCGTCTGGGCCCGCAGCGTGGTCTCGTAGGTGTCGACGGCCGCGTTGACGGCGTCCGTGTCGATGCTGAGGAGCACCGCGGCGCCGAGGCCCTTCCACAGCTTCTTGAGGCGCTCGACGAAGTTCCCGATGAAGTCCCTGAAATCGGTGACCTCCAGAAGGGCCAGGGCGTCCTTGATCGCCTTGTGCAGGATCTCGCGCAGTTCGGTGCGGACCTTCTCCGCGGCCTCCGCGTACGTGCGAACGGCCTGGGCCAGGATCTGGGCCGTGGTGCTGAGGACGCCGAAGACCGGGAGGCTCGTGCCCGCACCGGTCGGCGGCTTGTGCCCCCACTCGTAGCCGGCCGTATTCTTGCCCCAGGCCGTCGTGCCCCACACCGACGACACGAACTGCAGCATCGCCCCGTGCCAGTCCCCGTTGGCATGGTCCGTGATGACGTCGATGGTGGCGGTGAGCTGCCCCTGGATGATGCCGACGCCCGTCTGGTACGGCAGCCATGCCTGCGACAGCTGGTTGACCCTGAGGTAGTTCGGGAGCGGCAGTATCTCCAGTGCTCGGCCGGTACGCAGCGCCTCCTCGATCACGGTGCGCATCAGGGAGCCGGGAATGTCGCCGCCGTCGAAGATGTCGGCGAACTCGTCGACGGCGTTGCCGTCGCGGACGCCGAACGGCGGTGGAGCCGGGTAGGCCGGCGGCGCGGAGATGACCTGCGGCGGGGCCTGCGGTACGAAGGACGGGCTGAGGGGGTGGGTCGCGGCGTCCGCCTGCCGGAAGTTGTTGGCCGTGGTGGTGAAACCGACCGCCGCGCCGCCGATGGCGACCACGGCCTTTCCGTGCGCCTCCATGAGCAGGGCGACGACCGCGGCGTACTGGGTGGCGAACTCGGCTGTGGCGGTGCCGGATCCGCCCACCTTGGAGTAGCCCGCGTGCACGTCGAGGAACTGCACGAGCGCCTTGTGGAACGACTGCTGCTCGACGGAGAGGGCCGCGGACACCTGGTACAGGTGGAGTGGCTGGACGTCGAAGCCGCCGGGGCCCGTCCACGGGTTGCTCACGGCGGGCGGCGTCGCCGGAGGCAGCTGGGGCGGCGGGCCGGACACGGGCGGCGTCGGCGGCGCGTTCGGGCTCGGCGACGGCGTCGGCTGAGGTCCTGGCGTGCTCGGCGACGGCCCCGGCGACGGCAGATGCGTCGTGCCGGGTGCCGGTGTCGTGGTGGGCTGCGGGCCGGGACTCGGTGGTGCCGTACCGGTCGGACTCGGGCTCGGGCTCGGCGTACTCACCGGTGATTCCTGACCGTTCCGCACGCCGCGCGGGAGCACGCGCACGCACCCCTGCCCTGTTCTTCTCCCCGTCCCATGAGTCCCCCCGACCCCGTCAGACTGCTGCCGAAGCTAGCAGGACGAGGCGTCACATCTCATGATCGCGACTGGAGTTGGCCGAAAGACCCGAGTCCTTGGCCATCGTGGCGATGCCGCCGTCGAAGCACTCGGCCTTGTGCCCCGTCGTCGCGTGGTCTCGGAACGCGCCGCTTCCCACGGCCCGGGTCCGGGTCGGTCGGCCGTCATCGCCTCCGGTCGCCCACGTGCCCCGCCCCGTCCGGTATCTGCTCGGAGGTCACGCGGTGGGACAGCGGGTCCGCGGTGCTTCGGCTCCCGACCGGGGCGGCGCCGATGGAGCCCGTCAGGGTGACGCCCAGGGCGGCCAGGGCCGCGCTCTTGGCGAGCAGTCGCCCCGGGCCGTGGAGCGACCTGGTCCTCGTGGGCCGGGTCCGCGCGCTCGGGGGCGTACCGGGCGAGCGGTGGACTCCCGACGGGTGCGGAGGGCCGCCGGGCGCCGTCTCCGCCCCGGGATCGCGCGCGTCGGGTGTCGGCAGCGCGGCCAGTGCCGTCTCGCAGGTGCGGGCGTCGGGGCGGCTGGAAGGCGTGTGCGCCGTCATGGCCTTCAACAGTTCGCCGAGGTCCGGGGGAAGTCCGGCGGGCAGCGCCGGCGGGCGGTGCAGCCGTGCGAGTGCCGCCTCCAGGGGCGTTCCGTCGTACTCCCGCTCGCCCTTGAGGGCCTCCAGGAGGACGAGTCCGAGGCTGTAGATGTCGGCCCGCGGCCCGGTGGTCCGGCCCAGTGCCTGTTCCGGCGCCATGTAGGAGGCCGTCCCCGTGAGGATGCCCTCGCCGTCGGTGGCCGGGGCGTCCGTGCCGCTCGCGGCTTCGTGGGGCGCGGCCGCGGGGTCGTCGGTGGCGGCGAAGCGGCGGGAGATCCCGAAGTCCGTCAGGCGCGGGGCCCCGGTCGGGTCCAGGAGGATGTTCGACGGCTTGACGTCGCGGTGCACTATTCCCGTTCCGTGCACGTGGGCGAGCGCGGAGGACAGCGCGGCCCCCATGCGGCAGGTCTCGGTCACCGACAGCGCGGAGCGGGCCAGGCGCCGGCGCAGGGTCGTCCCCCTGACGAGCTCCATCACCAGGAAGGGGCGGCCTTCGTCGTGACCGGAGTCGAAGAGCGTCACGAGACCGGGATGCTGCAGCTGGGCCAGGAGACGCCCCTCGCCGTCGGAGTGCTCCTCGGTCCGGGCGTCGCCGCGGCGGAAGACCTTCACCGCGACGGGCCTGCGCAGCCGGAGGTCCACGGCTTCGTAGACGTCGGCCGCGCCCCCTCTGCCCAGCAGGCCGTCGAGCCGGTACCGGCCGGCGACCGCGTGGGCGGTCAGCCGGGAGTCGGGTTGGACGCGCCACGGACGGACCTGCATCTCGGTGCTCCCTGTCTTCCGTTGCCGCCTTCTGCCGTCCGGCTCTTCGTCGGCGAGCGGGGTGCCGCTCTTCGCCCCCCGCCCGGTGCGGACCCGTCGGCCCGGGGCGGGGGCCGCCTTCGAACATCGCGGCCGTACAGCCGCCGCGTGCGGACCTCGGGGTACGGCTGCCCCGGATGCCCCGGGACATCCCTGTGACATCCGCGCGTTCGACGGACGCGGGCGGCCGGTCGCGTCTCGGGCGGGCGGGAGGACCTCCGGACGCTCCTCGAGGGGTAGGCCCGAACTCGATTCCCCGACGCGGTGGTTCGCCGGGTCGGAGGGCTCGGTGAGCGGGCGCCGATGCGCCCGACCGTGCGTCCGCGCGCCCCTGCGTGAGGGATGGTCGTGGCCGGATCTCGCCTTCACGATGAAGCGCGTCCCGTCCCGCGCGGACGGGACGGTGCGCGTCCGGCGGCGCGAGAGGGCAGGACCGTTCGCGCGTCATCACTTCGGCGATCCGTACGGGGGGATCCATGGGCAGACGCTGGTTGATCACGGGGTGTTCTTCGGGCCTCGGAAGGGCCTTGGCCGCCGCGGCGGCAGGGGCGGGGCACGAACTCGTCGTCACCGCCCGCAAGACCGCGGACCTGGAGGATCTCGCGGCCGCCTGGCCGGGGCGGATCGTCCCGGTTCCGCTGGAGCTGCGGGACCCGACCTCCTGCGAGGAGGCCGTCCGGACGGCCGTCGACCGCCTCGGGGGCATCGATGTCCTCGTCAACAACGCCGGCGTCGGTCTCTTCGGCGCGGTCGAGGAGGTCTCCGACGCCGAACTCCGGGAGCAGTTGGAGATCCTGCTCGTCGGGCCCTGGAGACTCGCACGGCTCGCGCTGCCCCTGATGCGGGCCCAGGGGCACGGCCACATCCTCAACGTCTCGTCCATCGTCGGCCGGATGGCCTTCCCCGGCCTCGGCGCCTACGTGGCCGCGAAGCACGCCCTGGAAGGCATGAGCGAGGCGCTCGCGGTGGAGGCGGCCCCGCACGGCATCCGTGTCACGGTCGTCGAACCCGGCATGTTCGCCACCCGCTACGGCACCGCCATGACGGAAGCCGCCCACCGGGTCCCGGCCTACGACGTGACCAACCGCGAGATGCTCGAAGGCGCGCGCGGACTCGCCGACAGCCCCGAGACCGGACGCCCCGACGACTACGCGGCACGGGTCCTGGCCATCGTCCACGCCGAGGGCCCCACGCCCCTGCGCATCCCGGTCGGCGCCGACGCGTACGGCTATCTCGACGTCGCGGAACAGGCCGCCCGCGAGGAGTACGCCGCGGCCCGGGCGCTGGTCGACGGGCCGCCACCTCAAACGGTCTGACGGACCGTCGTACCGCTTCCCGGGCCGCGCGGACTCCGCGCTCGCACCCGATACGGCCGGCCGTGTCGGGTGCGAGCGCGGGCCGGTCGTGCGAACCCGAGCCGCCCGCGGGGCTGTTGTTACCTGTGCGTTCCGCATAGCCGGAAGGTGACAGCGGCGACTGTCGGGGCCCTCCGGGGACGTGACAGCGTCGTGTCCGTCACCGACCGAGGGAGTGCGCAGTGAACAAGGGGTACGCGGTGTTCTGCGACGCCGACCGTCACTTCTACGACGCGCCGCACCGCCTGGTCTTCGCCGAGGGTGCGGGTGACTCCCTGTACCGGGCGGCCACCCTCCCCGTACCCGAGGGCTGGACGTCCCACCGTACGGGCGACTGGCTCGCCCTGCGCCCCCTGGACCACGCGCTCCCGTCGCAGGGATGGAAGATCCACGTCTCCGCCTGTCTCGACAACGCGGAGGCGATCCTCGCCACCGTCCGTGCGTACTGTCTGGAACAGGACGTGGCCTTCAAGTTCGTCCCCAGCCGCTACCTGCTGCACCAGCGCAACGCCAAGTACGCGGACCGCTCGGCGAGCGGCAAGTTCATCACCGTGTACCCGGCCGACGACCAGCAGTGCGAGCGCGTGGCCACCGATCTGGCGGGGCTGCTGGAGGGCCGGCCGGGTCCGTACATCCTCAGCGATCTGCGCTGGGGCCGCGGCCCCGTGCACCTGCGGTACGGCAGCTTCACCGTCCGCCACTGCTACGACGAGCACGGGGAGCTGCGGCCGGCCGTCGAGGACGGGTCCGGCACGCTCGTGCCCGACCGGCGCGATCCCGTCTTCCATGTGCCCGCCTGGGTGACTCCCCCCGCCTTCCTGACTCCGCACCTGGAGGCGAGGGCCTCGGTGACCGTCCAGGACATGCCGTACGCCGTCGAGAAGGCCCTGCACTTCTCCAACGGCGGTGGGGTGTACGAGGCCCGGGACCGGCGGACCGGGCGGCGGGTCGTGCTGAAGGAGGCGCGGCCGTACGCCGGCCTCGCCGCCGACGGCGCGGACGCCGTGACGCGGCTGCACCGCGAACGCGAGGCGCTGGAACGGCTCTCGGGGCTCGCCTGCACGCCGGAGGTCCTCGACAGCTTCACCGTGGGCGACCACCACTTCCTGGCGCTGGAGTTCGTGGAGGGCAAGCCGCTCAACACCTTCTTCGCGCGGAGGCATCCGCTGATGGAGGCCGATCCGCCGGCGGAGCGGCTCGCCGAGTACACGGAGTGGGCGCTGCGGATGCACGGGCTCGTCGAGCGGGCCGTGGCCGCGGTGCACGCACGCGGGATCGTCTTCAACGACCTGCATCTGTTCAACATCATGGTGTCCGAGGACGAGTCCTCGGTGGTCCTGCTGGACTTCGAGGCGGCCCAACCCGCCGCCGAGGGCGGTCGCCAGACCGTCGCCAACCCGGGGTTCGTGGCGCCCGCCGACCGGCGGGGCTTCGATGTGGACCGGTACGCCCTCGCGTGCCTCCGGATCGCGCTGTTCATCCCGCTCACGAGTCTGCTCGCGGTGGACCGGGGCAAGGCCGCGCACCTCGCGGAGACCGCCGCGGCGCGGTTCCCGCTACCTCCCGGCTTCCTGGACGAGGCGGTTCGGGAGATCACGCGCGACCCGGCCGGCGGCCCGGCAGGCGGGAGCACGCGGGCGGCCGACCGTCCGGCGGACCGCGCCCCGTTCCTGCCCGCGGAGCCGGGTGACTGGCCGAACAGTCGTGACTCCATGGTGGCCGCGATCCTCGCGTCGGCGACACCTGAGAGGGAGGATCGTTTCTTCCCCGGGGACATCGCCCAGTTCGCCACCTCCGGCGGAGGCATGACCGTCGGTCACGGCACGGCCGGAGTGCTCCACGCCCTGCACGAGAGCGGGGCACCCCGATGTCCCGAGGCCGAGGACAGGCTCCTGCGGCACGCCAAGCAACCCGACTCCGGCACACCGCTCGGCTTCTACGACGGTCTCGCCGGTGTCGCGTGGACCCTCGAACGGCTCGGGCACCCGGCCGCCGCGCTCGAACTGGCCTCACTCGTCGCCGAACAGGACCACGAGGGCCTCGCCCCCGACCTGTACGGAGGGACGGCCGGTCTCGGCCTCGCCCTGGACGCCCTGGCCACCGCCACCGGCGAGAGCGGCCTCCACGCGGCGGCCCTGCGCTGCGCCGAGCTGTCCGCCCGCCCGCTCCGGTCGCCCGGGCGACCGGCAGGAGCGGCGGGAGCGGCGGCACCGGCAGGCAAGGCGCGTACGGGACTCCTGTACGGCTCCGCCGGACGGGCCCTGCTGTTCATACGCCTCTACGAGCGCACCCGGGACACCGCCCTCCTCGACCTCGCCGCCGAGGCGCTCCACGACGACCTGAGCCGTTGCGTCCGCGGCGCCTCCGGGACCCTGCAGGTCGACGAGGGCTGGCGCACGATGCCGTACCTCGGCGCGGGCAGCGTGGGCATCGGCATGGTGATCGACGACTACCTGCTCCACCGGCGCGACGACGCCCTGGACCGGGCGCGCCGCGAGATCGTACAGGCGGCGCAGGCCACCTTCTACGCGCAGCCCGGGCTCTTCCGGGGCGTCGCGGGGATGGTGCTCCACCTCGCCCGTACGAACGTCGGCGGCCCCGGCACGACACCGGGGGACGTACGCCGCCAGGTCGGTTGCCTGAGCTGGCACGCCATGTCCTACCAGGGCCGACTCGCCTTCCCCGGCGAGCAGATGATGCGCCTCTCCATGGACCTCTCCACCGGTACGGCGGGCGTCCTGCTCGCGCTCTCCTCGGCCCTGGGCGACCGCCCGGCCCACCTGCCGTTCCTTCCGCCGCTTCCGCGGCCCCACGAACCGGCCCCCTGACGGGGTCGCCCCGCACCACCCGTCCCCTACGAAAGGAAACGATCATGAACCTCTTCGACCTTCAGTCTCTGGAGACCCCCAAGGACGAGGCCATCGGCGACGTCGAGACCGGGAGCCGCGCGAGCCTCCTGCTCTGCGGTGACAGCAGCCTCAGCGTCACCACCTGTAACTGACCCGATCCGGCTTCCCGCACGGCGTCCCGAGCGCCGGTGAGGAGTCACGGGGCCCCGGGAGCGCTGCTCCCGGGGCTCCGGCCGTCGGGGCCGGACACCGGCGGGCCCGGCGGCGACATCGCTTCCGGAGGGGAAGAGAGGAGGCCGGATGGCCTCGCCGACCGGTTCCGACCGGCTGCTCCGCGGCGCCGTACGGCACACGGCGGGCACCACCGCGGCGCTGCTGCTCTGCTCGGTCGCCGGCGCGGCCTGCTCGCTCGCCGTACCCGCGGTCGCCGGCAGGACCCTGGACCTGCTGCTCCGTGACCGGCCCGGGGCGGGGACGTGGCTGCTGTGGACCGCCGTCCTGCTCGCCGCCGAGGTGCTCCTGGAGACCGGCTCCGTCCTTCTGACGCAGCTGACGAACGCCCGCGCCACCGCCTGGATCCGGCTGCGCGCCCTGGGCGGGCTCCTCGGCACCGCTCCCCACCGGGCGGCACCCCACTCGGGCGGCGACGTCGCCGCCCGGCTGTGCGTCAACGCCACCGACAGCGGCACCGCCCCGGCGGCCCTCGCGACCTCGGTGTCGTCCGTGCTCGTGCCGGTCGGCGCACTCGTCGCCCTGGCGCTCATCCATCCCTGGACCGCCGCCGTCTTCGTGGCCGGTCTGCCCCTGCTCCTGCTGCTGCTCCGCGCGTTCGCCACCCAGTCCTCCGACTCGGTCGGCCACTACCAGCGGGCGCAGGGCGCCGTCGCCGCCCGGCTGGCCGAAGCGCTGGGCGGCGCCCGGACCATCGCCGCCGCCGGCACGGCACGGCACGAGGAGGAGCGCGTCCTCGCCCCGCTGCCGGAGATGGCACGGCACGGCACCCGCATGTGGCTCGTCCACGGCCGCGCCGTGGCCCGCAGCGGCGTCCTCCTGCCGCTGCTCACCACGGCCGTCGTCGCGGTCGCGGGAGTCGGCCTCGCCGCGGGCGAGGTCAGCGTGGGCGGTCTGCTCGCCGCCTCCCGGTACGCGGCGCTCGCCGCCGGGATCGGCGGCATCGCGGCGCCGCTCGGCACCCTGGTCCGAGCCCGCAGCGCGGCACGCCGCACCGCCGAACTCGCCGATCTGGCGCCGATGCCGCACGGCTCCGCAGTCCTGCCGGCCGACGCGCCCGGGAACCTGGAACTGCGGGGCGTGCGGGTGACGCGCGGCGGCGTCCCGCTCCTCACGGACGTGACGCTCGCGATCGGCGGCGGATCGACGGTCGCCGTCGTGGGCCGCTCCGGAGCGGGCAAGTCGACGCTGGCCGCCGTCGCGGGCCGGCTGACCGACCCCGACGCCGGGAGCGTCCGCCTGGACGGGGTCGACCTGGCGGCACTGTCCCGCTCTGAACTGCGCGGGGCGACCTCGTACGCCTTCGCGCGTCCCGTCTTCGACGGCGGGGCCACGCCCACGGTCGGCGCCGCGCTGGCCGCCGGGACCGGGCCCGGCCGGAGCCCTGCGACACCGACGAGCGTCCGGGACGCGGCGACGGCCGCCTGCGCCGACACCTTCGTCCGACTGCTGCCGCTGGGCTACGAGACCCCGGTGGACGACGCCCCGCTCTCCGGCGGCGAGGCCCAACGCCTGGGTCTGGCACGGGCGTTCATCGGCCGGGGCCGTCTGATGATCCTCGACGACGCCACGTCGAGCCTCGACACGGCCACCGAACGCCAGGTGGAGACCGCCCTGGCCACTCCGGCACGGGCGTGCACCAGGCTGATCGTCGCCCACCGGGTGTCCACGGCCGCCCGGGCGGACCTGGTCGTCTGGCTGGAGGGGGGCCGCGTACGCAGGTCCGGACCCCACAGCCTGCTCTGGGAGGAGCCGGAGTACCGCGCGGTGTTCAGCGCGGAGGCCGCGCAGACCACGCAGACCACGCAGACCACGGAAGCCACACACGACACAGGGGCTACGCAGGCCACGCCGGCCCCGCCCGCGGACGCTCCCCCGGCGACCGCCGGCTCCGGCGCACTGCGGTCGTCGGCCGTCCCGGGGACGGGAGCGGACGAGTGAGGCCGGCTCCGAGCCCGGAGAGGGCGAAGGAACCGATCACGCCGAGTGCGACGGACCGCCCGGCACCGTCCGCCGCCCCCGGCGAGGCGGACTCGGCCCGGCGCGTCACAGCCTTCCTCCGTTCTCTGCTCCTCCTCCGCAGAAGCGTCCTGCTGAAGCTGGCGGCCTGGTCGGCCGCCGAATCCGCGCAGACGTTCCTCGGCGGCTACTGCGTGGCCCGCGCCCTCGACGACGGATTCCTGAGGGGCGCGCCCTCGACCGGGCTCCTCTGGCTCGCGGGGGCCGCCGTGGCCATCCTGCTCGGCGCTCCCGTCATCCGAGGCGTCTTCGCCCAGCTCCCCCACCTCACGGAACCGCTGCGCGACCAGCTCGTACAAGGGTCGGTCGTACGCGCCCTGCGCACCGCCACGGCCACCGCCACAGGCGGAGGCGGAGGCGGAGGCGGCAGCGGGGACGCCACCGCGGTGTCCCGGCTGACGAGTCAGACCGAGATCGCCCGGGACAGCTTCGCCGGACTGGTGCTCGCCACCCGTTCCTTCGTCTTCGTCGCCGTGGGGGCCCTCGTCGGTCTGCTGTCGCTCGCGCCGCAGTTCCTCCTCGTCGTGCTTCCGCCCCTGGTGCTGGGCCTCGCCCTGTTCACGGCCTCCCTGCGGCCCATGGCGCGGGCCCAGCACCGGTACCTCGACGCGGACGAGGCCGTCGGCCGGCGCGCCGGGATCACCCGCAGCGCGCTGCGGGACACCGTGGCCTGCGGCGCCCAGGAGGCGACCGCCGCGCAGAACCGCCGCGCCGTCGAGGAGGCGGCCGCCGCCCAGCGCGCCCTGGCCCGCTGGGCGTCCGTCCGCACGTTCTCGGTGGCGACGGCCGGACAGCTGCCGGTCCTCCTGCTGCTCGCCACGGCGCCGTGGCTTCTGCGCCAGGGCGTCACGGCCGGAGCCGTGGTGGGTGCGCTCACCTACGTCCTCCAGTCGCTGCTCCCCGCGCTGCACACCCTGATGACCGTCCTGGGCGCCGCGGGCGCGCGGCTCTTCGTCGTCCTCGACCGGCTCACGCAGCCGCCGCCCCCTGTCCCGACCCCTTCCCCGACCCCCGACCCCGCCGCCGACTCCCCCGGCCCGCGCCGTACCGGCCGCGCCGCCGCGGCCCTGGAGCTGCGCCACGTCCGCGCCGCGTACGGACCCGGGGCACGCCCCGTGCTGGACGCGCTGGAACTGACCGTCGAGCAGGGGGAACACATCGCCGTGGTCGGCCCGAGCGGCATCGGCAAGTCGACCCTGCTGCACATCGCGGCGGGCATGCTCACCCCCGATCACGGCGACGTACGGCTCTTCGGCCGCGACGTCGCGGCCTGCCCGCCCTCCGAGCTCCCCGCCCTGCGCGTGCTGATCCCCCAGGAGGCGTACGTCTTCACGGGCACCCTGCGGGACAACCTGCGGTACCTGCGGCCCGATGCCGACCGGGCCGCCGTCGACCGGACCGTGGACGCGCTCGCCCTGGCACCGCTCGTCGACCGGGTGGGCGGGCTCGACCGTACGCTGACGCCCGACGCCCTGTCCCTCGGCGAACGCCAGCGGATCGCGCTGGGGCGCGCCCATCTGGCCCCCGCCCCGCTGCTCCTGCTCGACGAGGCGACCTGCCACCTGGACCCCGTCGCGGAGGCCACGGCCGAGCGGGCCCTGAGCGCGCGGCCGGGGACCCTGGTCGTGGTCGCCCACCGGTTGTCGTCCGCTCTCAGGGCCGACCGGATCCTCGTCCTCGACGGCACCCTGGCCCGGTACGGAACGCACGACGAGCTGCTCGCGCGTTCCGCTCTCTACCGCGATCTGGTAGGGCACTGGAGCCGGGTCCGCGAGTGAGCGGACCGTGACGGCGAGGACGCCGCGGCGGTGCTCTAGGTCCACCCGGCGCCCTGGGCGATCCGGATGGCGTCCACGCGGTTCCGTGCGCCGACCTTGCGGATGACGCTCGCCATGTAGTTGCGGACGGTGCCCTTGGTCAGGAACAGCGTCGCGGCGATCTCGGCGACCGGCGCTCCGTCGGCGGCCAGCGAGAGGACGCTCAGCTCGCGCCGGGTCAGCGGCATCTCCGCCGCCTGGAGGAACCCGAGCGCGAGCGTGTCGTCGATGTAGCGCTCCCCCTTGGCCAGACGGTGCACGGCCTCCAATAATCGACACTTCGGGGCGTTCTGGTCGACGAAGCCGGTCGCCCCCGCGGCATGGGCCCGGCGCAGCACCCCCGGCCGCTGCCCGGGGACGAGGGCCAGCAGCGCGGGCCGGACACCCGGCCCCTCCCCCGAGGCCGGTGCGGCAGCGGCCACGGGCCGCACCGCCGAGGCAGGCAGACACCCGGCGTCCGCCACGTACACGTCGGGCTCGGACACCCCCGCCGCCGGGCCGTGCGGCCATCGGTCGAGCGAGGAGCCCACCATGATCCCGCCCGACCTCAGCAGTTCGACCAGCGCGGTCCGCAGGAGCTGCGCCTCGTAGACCACCGTCACTCGTATCATTCCCACCCCTTCGGTCCTCCGCCGTGCCAGAGGTGCACGACGCGAGCAGCCACCCCCACCCCTCTGCCCTTGCCGCATCAGGCGGAACACAGCACCGGGTGCACAAGGGGGCGCACTCCGGAGCGCCCCGGCCGGATCCGGTGCGTCCCTTCGAAGGCGAAGCAGGCCGACGGCCTGCGCTGCCGGCCGCGCCGAACCAGGAATGTCCAGATCGGACCCATACGGGCGCGCGACGGCGGAAGTGCGCCCCCAGGGGCCCGGCGGCACCGCCCGTGCGCCGCCCCCCAGGGGCCCGGCCGGACCGCACCCGCCGCCGCCGGGGTTCGGCCGCGGCGCCGGACCGCACCTCCCGTGCGCCGCTGCCCGGGGTCCGGCCGCGACGGGAACCGGGTGCGGTGGTCCGGACGCGTACCGTGAACATCTCGGGCCCTGGCCGCGGGGAGGTGCTACAACTGGGGTTGTGAGCCCGTCTCGTCTCTCGTGCCCGGCGTACCGGTGCGGTCGAAACTAGGCAGAAGATTCGGAAGCGTCGCCGGACAGGTCTTCGTCCTTCAGGTGGCGATCGTGGTGCTGCTCGCCGCCGGTGCCCTGCTGGCCCTGCTGCTGCAGTCGCGGTACGACATCGACCGTGAGGCGCGCAACCGGTCCGTGTCCGTGGCACAGACCTTCGCGAACTCCCTGGGCCTGCAGGAAGCGCTGAGGTCGCCGGACCCGTCCGCGATCCTGCAGCCCCTCACCGAGAAGACGCGGAAGGACGCGGGCGTGGACTTCCTCGTGGTGATGGACACGAACGGCATCCGCTACACCCACCCGCAGCCCGACCTCATCGGCAAGCAGTTCGTCGGGACGATCGAGCCCTCACTGGCCGGCGAGGTGTACACCGAGAGTGTCGAGGGGCCGCTCGGCAAGGAGATCCAGGCGACCGTCCCGGTCACCTCGCCCGGGGGTCAGGTCGTCGCCCTGGTCTCGGCTGGTCTGACGGTGGCGAGCGTGACCGGCGTCGCCGACCGTCAGCTCCCGGTCATCCTCCTGGCCATCGCCATCGGTCTGGCCCTGGCCACCGTCGGCACGGCGCTGATCAGCCGAAGACTTCGGCGCCAGACCCACGGGCTCGGCACGCAGGAGATGACCCGCATGTACGAGCACCACGACGCGGTGCTCCACTCCGTCCGCGAAGGGGTGGTGATCACGGACGGCGACGGACGGCTGCTCCTGGCGAACGACGAGGCGGGACGGCTGCTCGGCCTGCCGGACGACGCCGAAGGGCGCCCCGTCGACGAGGTCGGGATGGACCGTCGCATGGCGGAACTGCTGCTGTCCGGCCGGGTGGCCACGGACGAGGTGCTGGAGGCCGGGGACCGGCTGCTCGTGGTCAATCAGCGGCCCACGCTCCCGCGGGGCTCGGCGGTCACCATCCGCGACTCCACCGAGATGCAGCTCCTGAGCAGTCGGGCGGAGACGGCCCGCAAGCGGCTCAAGCTGCTGTACGACGCGGGGGGTGACATCGGGACGACCCTCGACGTGGTCCGCACCGCGAAGGAGCTGGCCGACGTCGCCGTTCCCCAGTTCGCGGACTTCGTCACGGTCGATCTGGCCGACGCGGTACTGCACGGCGACGAGCCCGGCCCGGGCGCCGACATGCGGCGCACGGCGGTCAGCGGCATCCGACCCGATCACCCGCTGTACCCGCTCGGCGCACTGATCGACTTCCTGCCGTCCACACCGCAGGCCCGTGGCTACGGTACGGGCACGACGGAGCTCGTACCCGATCTCCATGACGCGCCGGGCTGGCACGCCCAGGACCCGCAGCGGACGTCCCAGATCGTCGACTACGGCATCCACTCGCTCATCGCGGCGCCGCTGAAGGCCAGGGGTGTCGTGCTCGGGATCGTCAACTTCTGGCGGTCGCAGAAGCCGGAGCCGTTCGACGAGGACGACCTGTCCCTGGCCGAGGAGCTCGTCGGCCGCGCCGCGGTCACCATGGACAACGCCCGCCGCTACACCCGCGAGCACCATCTGGCCGTGACGCTCCAGCGCAGCCTGCTGCCGCGGGACCTGCCCGAGCAGAGCGCGGTGGACGTCGCGCACTTCTACCAGCCCGCGCAGTCCGGAGTGGGCGGGGACTGGTTCGACGTGATCCCGCTGTCGGGCAGCCGCGTCGGGCTCGTCGTCGGAGACGTCGTCGGGCACGGCCTGCACGCCGCGGCCACCATGGGGCGGCTGCGCACGGCCGTGCACAACTTCTCCTCCCTGGACCTGCCGCCCGACGAACTCCTCGCCCGTCTCGACAACCTCGTCCAGCGCATGGACCAGGAAGGCGACGGCACGCCCTCGGACGGCGGTGTCATGGGTGCGACCTGCCTGTACGCCGTCTACGACCCGGTCTCCCAGAACTGCGCCATGGCGCGGGCAGGACACGTGCCACCGCTCGTGGTCGCCCCGGACGGCACGACGACGATCTCGGAACTGCCGGCCGGCCCTCCGCTGGGGCTGGGAGGCATGCCGTTCGAGACCATGGAAGTGCACCTGGCGGAAGGCAGTCAGCTCGTCCTGTACACCGACGGGCTGGTCGAGGAGCGGAGCCGGGACATCTCGGAGGGCCTGGAGACGCTGCGCACCGCGCTGAGCCACCCCGACCGGGACCCGGAGGCCAGCCGCCGCGCCGTGCTCGACGCCCTGCTCCCCGCCCGGCCGGCCGACGACATCGCGCTGCTCATCGCCCGGACACGGACTCTGGGCCCCGGCCGAGTCGCCGAGTGGGACGTACCGTTCGACCCGAGCGAGGTCGGCACCGTGCGCGCCCTCGCGGCCGGGAAACTCGATGAGTGGGGCCTGGAGGAGCTCGCCTTCACCACGGAACTGATCCTCAGCGAGCTCATCACGAACGCCATCAGGTACGCCGCCGCGCCCGTGCGCGTGCGTCTGCTGTGCGATCGCAATCTGACCTGCGAGGTGTGGGACGGCAGCAGCACCGCCCCGCATCTGCAGTACGCCACCACCACGGACGAGGGAGGCCGCGGACTGTTCCTGGTGGCCCAGCTCAGCGAGCACTGGGGCACCCGGTACACCCCGGAAGGCAAGGTGATCTGGGCCGAACAGGCCCTGCCCGCGGAGGGCGGTGCCTTCTCCTAGACCTCGGTCGTCGCCCGCCGGCGCGGTCGACACGAGTTGGGCCCCACGTAGTCCCCGGAAACGGGTCAGAGGCCGCTTCAGATTGCTCTGAAACGACCTCTGACCTGCGACTCTTTCGAGTCGGGACGACAGGATTTGAACCTGCGACCCCTTGACCCCCAGTCAAGTGCGCTACCAAGCTGCGCCACGTCCCGGTGCTCGTCCTCGTGGGGTTTCCCCCGCGTCGGCGTGCAGGGAAAACACTACCTCACTCCGGAGGGTGGGTTGACGCACGGGCTGTCACCGCGCCGCAGGTGGTGGCCAGGGCCGTTGCCTCGGCGAGGGCGGTGGCCGAGCCCGTCGCGTGGGCGAGGTCCAGGCGGGCTCGGGACTCCTCGTAGCGGGAGGGGGACTCCGCCAGGTGCGCGACGGCGCGGGTGAGGAGGCGGCGGGACTCGGCGGGGGTGGCGAAGAGGGCCAGGCAGCGGAGGGCTTCGCCGCGGGCGGTGGGGGTGCCGAGGCGTTCCGCGTGGGCGCGGGCCTCGGTGGCGACGCGGGCCGCGCGGTCCGGGTCCGTCGTCGCGAGGGCCCGCGCGAGGTCGAAGGGCCAGGGTGCCCAGAGCACGTGGTGGCGGCCGCGGGCGGTCAGCGCCTCGGCCGCCGCCTCCAGGGTGTGGGCCGCCTCCTCGTGCCGGCCCTCGGCCAGCAGGAGGCGGCCGAGGACGCTCGGGCCGTCGGGCAGCACGATCGCTCCCGGCCAGGGCGGGCCGAAGGCGTAGCGGTCGGCGACCTCCCTGGCCTCGGCGGTACGGCCCCGGGCGAGCAGCGTGTCGACCAGGAGGCAGGCCGTGTCCCAGTGGACGGGGAGCCCGCGGCCCACCCGGTCCGCCAGGCGGAGTCCCTCCTCCAGGTGGTGCTGCGCCCTGGGCAGGTCTCCGCGCCTGCGGTGGGCCAGGCCCAGGAGGGTGTGGGCGAAGGCCAGGTGGGCGCCGTTCCAGCCGGAGATCTCGAAGGCCCGCACCGCCTCGCCGAACAGGGCCCGCGCCCGGTCGGGCCGGTCGGCGAACGCGTACGCGATGCCGGTGAGCGCCGGGATCTCGAAACCCCAGGTGGTGTCGGTCCAGCCGAGCCCCCTGGCCGGTGCGCCGTCGACGAGGGCGCTGTCGCAGAGTCGTACGACCTCGGCCGCCGGTTCGCCCCTGAGCATCGCGTCGAAGGCGCGGACGGCGAGCAGGGCGCGTTCCGGGTTGTCCGCCCCGGTGAGGCGCCCGGTGAGCTCGGCGAGGCGACGCGAGCGGCCCGGGCCGTCCTCCTCCGCGGCCTGGAACCCCTCGTACATGAAGTGCGCGGCCTGGAGGCGCCGTCGGCCGGTGCCGGGCGGGGTGCGGACCGCCTCGGCCTCGACGGTCCGCGCCGCCTCCCCGAGCTGGTTGCTGTGGGCGAGGACCTGGGCGAGCCGGTAGGTGGCGTCGACGCGGAGCGTGTCGTCCAGGCCGGGCAGGTCGAGCGCCGAGCGGAGGTGCCGGACGGTCGCGGCCGGCGCGGTGAGCAGCGACGCGCAGCCGAGCTCGTAGAGGACGACGGCGTACGTCTCGGGGCCCGGCGGCTCGGCGAGGGCCCGGTCCAGGCAGCGGCGGGCCGCGTCGGGGGCTCCGACGGCCAGGTGCTCGGCGGCGCCGGCCCGCAGCAGGCGGACGGCGTCCTCGTCGTCCGCCGGCTGGACGTCGAGGAGGTGCCGGGCGGCGGCGGCCGGACCGTGTCCCGCCTCGGCCAGCGCCCGTGCGGCGCGCCCGTGCAGGGCGGACCGTGTCGCTGCGGGCACCGATCCGTACACGGCCGTCGCGATCAGCGGATGCGTGAATTCCAGCGGACCCGCCGGGGCGGGAGGCGCCGACGGCGTGGCGGTCGTGGGTGTGGCGTCGGCGTGTGCGGAGGGGGCCGGTGTCGCCGGCGTATCGGGCGCCGTCACGATCCTCGCCCGGCGGAGGCGGTCCGTGTGCGCCGCCAGCTCGGTTCCCGCCATCCCCGTGAGCGCCCTCAGGAGTCGCGGCGTGCTGTCCGGGCCGAGCACGGCGATCGCCCTCGCCAGGCGCGTCGGTCCGGCGCCGAGCGCCTGGAGGCGGGCGACGAGGCCCCCGCCGCGCGCGCCCGTCCCCAGCTCGCGGAGCAGGGCGACGGATCCTGCCACGGGGTCGACCTCCCGCTCGCGGGCCTTGGCGAGCAGTTCGACCGTCTCGTACGCGTTCCCCGACGTCACCGTCCACAGTGCGTGGCAGAACGGTTCGTCGGCGTGCCCGCCGAGTGCGTCGCGCGCCAGTGCGGCGGTGGCCTCCGGCGTCAGGGCGTCCAGGCCCAGGGTCAGGAATGCGCGGTGGCCGAGCGCCGCCAGGGTGGCGGGTGCGCCGGGCGCGTGGGGCTCGGGTGGCGGCGGGCGGTGGGCGAGGACGACCAGGACGGGGAGGCCCCCGCCGTTCCGGGTCCGGGTGTACGCGTCGAGCCAGGCCAGGGATTCCGCGTCGGCCCACTGGGCGTCGTCGACGAGCAGCACGGGCGGCCGGTCCTGCAGCCGTGCGGCCAGGCAGTCCAGGAGCCGGACGAGTCCGCCCCGTACGACCTGCGGGTCGGCGGGTGCGGCCGGGGGCGGAGGCGGCGGTGCGAGGCCCAGCGCGGGGGCGATCCGGCCGACCGCCTCCGCGCCCCGGCCGTCCGGCGCCGGCAGGAGTTCCCTCGCCTCCACTGCGGGTTGGAGCAGTTGGCGCGTGACGTGGAACGGGACGGAGGTGTGCGTCTCGTCGCCTCGGGCCGTCAGGACGGTGCACCGGTCCCCGGCGATGCGGCCGATCTCGGCGAGGAGCGCGGTCTTCCCCCTGCCCGCCTCTCCCCGGTAGACGAGGACGCACCCGCCGCGGGCGGGTTCCGCGACGAGGCCCTCGACCGCGCGGGCGGCCGCGGCGAGTTCCGGGCCGCGTTCGAGGAGGAGACCCCCTCGCACCGGGTCCGCGCCGGGCTTCTCAGGCGCGCCACCCGCTTTCGAAGGCGCTCCCGACGACCGTACGGGCAAGGACTGTTCAGGATCCGACGGCACCGGTGACCCACTCTCCCCACAAGAGCTGCTGCCGTGACCGGCCCGCGCGACCCACGCGGCCCGGTGTGCGGTGGACCGTCGAGCCTAGCGGTCCCGATCGTCCCGGGGGCGACAATGGACGGGTGAACCGGACAGCGAGGGACCGCGGCAGGGATCGCGACGAGGAGGGGCGGGCCCGCAGCGCGCGTCCCCGCGACGGGCTCGGCCGGCCGCTGCCGTACGGTGCCGAGGGAGTGCCCCGGCAGCCCGAGGGTGTCGTCCGCGCTCCCGACGAGACCCTGCGCGAGGCGCAGCGGCTGCTGGACGCGGGAATGCCCTTCCACGCGCACGAGGTCTTCGAGGACGCCTGGAAGTCCGGCCCCGGGTCCGAGCGCGACCTGTGGCAGGGCCTCGCGCAGCTCGCCGTGGGCCTGACGCACGCCGCTCGCGGCAACACGGCGGGCGGTGCGCGGCTGCTGCGCCGCGGCGCCGACCGCCTGGCGGGCGGGCCGGGGAGCACGGCGGCCGCGGCGTATGGCATCGACGCCGTCGGACTCGTGGCGTGGGCGCGGGAGTTGGCCGAGCGCGCCGGCGAGGGCGGAGAGGTCGAGGCAGTGACCGAGGGAGCGGCCGAGGGAGCGGACACGGCCGGAGTCACCCGCCCGGCGGCCGCCGTCGGCCGCACCGCCGTCGAGCGCGTTCCCGTCGGGCGCGTTCCCGTCGGGCCCGTCGTCGTCGACGCGGCGGCCGAGGCGCCCCGGCTGAGGCCGGACCGGCCCTGAGGTCGGCCCCGTCGTGGAGGGTGCGCTCGTCGCCCTGAGGACGGCGCCCGTCCTCACGCCCGCGCCGTCCTGAGCCCTACGCCTCCGCCCCCGGGTCGAGTGCCCGCAGCAGGACCGACGTGTGGCTCGCCGAGGGGTCCTTGGCAGCCGTGAGGAGGGTGACCGTCTCCTTCGCCGCGATCCCCCTCAGGCGGTCGAGGGCCGCCGCCGCGTCGGGGGCCTCGAGTTCGGCCTCGTAGCGCCTGCGGAACTCCTCGTACTCGCCCTCGGGTCCGTGGTACCAGCGGCGGAGTTCCGTCGACGGCGTGAGGGCTTTCGGCCATTCGTCGATACGGGCGTCGGTCTTGGCGAGTCCGCGCGGCCAGAGCCGGTCGACGAGGACCCGTACGCCGTCGTCCGGCGAAGGTGTCTCGTAGATCCGGCGGACGCGGACAGAAGGGGCGGGCGAGGCGGGCCGGGCGGGCTCTCCGGGCTCCGTGGGGTGTGCGGGCATGGTTCCAGCCTGGCAAACCGGCCCGCGCCTCACCCCTCGACGCGCAGCGCCGGAAGGAGGACGGCGTCGACGAAGGTCCGCATGGTCGACACGTCCGTGAAGCGGTCCTCGAAGAGCCGCTCGATGCGGAGCATGCCCAGGAAGCAGGGGGCGACGAAGCCGATCGCCGGGTTGTCCGCGTCGACCTCGCCCCGCTCGACCGCACGCGCCACGACCGCGTCGATGGCCGCGACCTCGGGGGCGATGACGGTCTCCCGCAGTGCGGCGCGCAGGTCGGGGTGCTGGATGAAGGCCTGGGCGACGGCTTCCATGAGTTCGGCGTCGCGCTCCCGGTGGGAGGCGGCGATCCGGCCCGCCTCGCGCAGGTCGCCCGCGAGGCTGCCGGTGTCGATGCCGGTGAAGACGGTGCACCGGCGCTGGGCGAGCGCGGCCGTGACGAGCTGCGGCTTCGTGCCCCACTGCCGGTAGAGGGTGGCCTTGCCGCACTTGGTGCGGGCCGCGACGCCCTCCATGGTCACCGAGTCGTATCCGCCCTCGCGCAGGAGGCAGAGCACGGCGTCGTACAGCTCCGTCTCGCGCTCCGGCGTGATCTTGCTGCGGCGGGCCGCCGCGGTGGCGGCCTCCGCGGACGCCGGCCCCGACGTGGACGCCGGCCCCGACGTGGACGCCGACATGGACGCTGATCCGGACGCTGACATGGACGCGGACGTGGACATCGATCCCTCCCGGACACCTCTGTCTCTGCACATACGAGAGTAGGGGGTGCACAATCGAGACGCAAACGTATCGATACGCTTGCGTCTCGATGAAATCGGATCTAGGCTCACTCCGTTTGTTGGCGATTTGACTGATTAGAGGGCCGCGCGATGGCTGCCGGGATACGCGGGATACCAGGACCACGTCCTGCCGGGTCGGGACTGACGCCTACCCCCGCACCGCCCGCGCCCCCCGCACACTCCGCGCCCTCCGGGCTCGACGAGCACGGAAGCGGCGAGGGGGACGGCGGCGCGTCGGCCAGACCGCCGCTGCTCCGCGAGCTCGCGCTCGTCACCGCGCTCTTCCTCGTCTACAAGTTCGGCCGGCTCTTCGCCAACGGCCACGAGTCCCGCGCCTTCCGGAACGCCGACCGCGTCTGGGACGCCGAGCGCGCGATCCACCTGCCGGGCGAGGGAACGATCCAGCAGCTGCTCCTGCACGGCGAACCGCTGATCCGTGCCGCGAACACCTACTACGCGGCCGTGCACTTCCCGGCGACCATCGCCTTCCTCGTCTGGCTGTACCTGCGCCGCCCCGCCCACTACGTGTGGTCGCGCCGTGTCCTCGCGCTCCTCACCGGTGCCGCCCTCGCGCTGCACCTCCTGATGCCGCTCGCGCCGCCGCGGATGCTCGCCGCGAGCGGGCTCGTCGACACCGCGCGGGTCTACGGCCCCTCGGTGTACGGGGCGACGCCGGAGACCGACTCGATGGCCAACCAGTTCGCGGCCATGCCCTCGCTGCACTTCGGCTGGGCCCTGATGGTCGCGATCGGACTCATCGCCGCCACCCGGTCCCGCTGGCGGGTCCTGTGGCTGCTACACCCGCTGTTCACCCTGCTCGTCATCGTCGGCACCGCCAACCACTACTGGTTCGACGCGCTCGCCGCCGCCGCGCTGCTCGGTCTCGCCCTGCTCGCCGTGCGCGCCCCCGGCCGCCGGACGGCGCCCCCACCCGTACCGCGTCAGACCGGTGCGACCCCTCTCCCGGTCGGAGCACTCCGATGAACCCCGCCACCGGCACCGTCGTGGCGGTGCTCCTCTCGCTCGTCTCCGCCGCCGGGTACGCGCTCGCCGCCGTCGCCCAGTCGAGGCTCGCCGCCGCCTCCCCCGTCCAGGACGGACGCGGGGCGCTCCGTGCCCTGCTCGCCCGCGGGCAGTGGTGGTCGGCGGTCGGGCTCAACGCCGCCGGAGCCCTCGCCCACGTGGCCGCCCTGCACTACGGGCCGCTGACCCTGGTCCAGCCGCTCGGCGCGCTGACCCTGGTGGCGGCGCTGCCGCTGGGCGCGTACGCGGCGCGGCGCCGGGTGACGCGCACCGAGTGGCGCGGGGCGCTGTGGACCCTGGCGGGTCTCGTCGGGCTGGTCGCGGTGACCGGCCCCACCGAGCCGGGCGAGGCGCTGAGCCTGCGCGAGTCCCTGGTCGTCGCCGCGGCGACGGTCCTCCTGATCGCCGCGCTCGCCTCGGGCCGGCGCTCGGCGAAGGGGCACGCGCCGCGTGGACTCGGGCACGCCACGGCCTCCGGGATCGCCTCGGGCGTGGCCTCCGCGCTCACCCAGACGCTGACGGCCGCGTTCGCGCTCGAACTCCCGGGCGGCAAGCCGGCCTGGTGGCAGACCGCGCTCCTCGCGGTGCTGATCTCGGGCTTCGCGACGGGCGGCCTGCTGCTCTCCCAGGCCGCGTACCGGGGCGGCCTCGCGGCCCCGCTCGCCGTGGTCAACCTCTCCAACCCGGCCGCCGCCGCGATCATCGGCGTGGCACTGCTCGGCGAGACGTTCCGCGCGGGCGCGTGGGGCTGGCTGGTCGCGGCCGGCGCGTCGCTGGTCGCGGCGCGGGGCGTGGTGCTGCTGACGAAGGGGGGCTCCCCGGACGCGGCCCCGACCGCGCAGCCGGAGGTCGTTCCGGTGGCGGTGGGTCGGCCCGACACGGTGGCGATGCCCGAGACGGTGGCGGTGGAGGTGGCAGCGCCCGCGGCGGTGGTCGTGGCAGCGCCGGCGGCGGTGACGCTGACGGCGCCTGCGTCCGCGCAGGATTCGACGCCCGAGCCGACGACAGCGGCGAAGCACGCACCCGAACCCGTACCCGTCTCCGCCCCCACACCGACCCCCGCACCCGTCCTCGTGCCCCAGGCCGCCTCCGGGCCCGGAAGCGTGGGCTCCACGCGCGCGCGTCCCGCTGCCCGGTGGACCGTTCTCCGGTCCGTCCCCACCCCCCGGTCGACGGCCGACGACCTTCCCCTGCACCGTTCGACCCGACCCGATCCGGCCACAGCCGAGCCGGACGCACCCTTGCGGACGCCCTTGAATTCGTCATCTTGACGACAACCGGGAAACCCCCCTATCGTCAACATGACGACAAGGGGGTTTCTTCATGGCCGACATCACCCGGCGGGCCGGCTGGCGCCATCTGCGCTCCGCGCCCACCGCGCACATCCGCCACCAGCGCCGCGGCACGCTGGTGCACGACGGCGAGGGCCTGAGCTTCTGGTTCCGCCCGCTCACCGCCGCCCTCTCCGAGGTCCCGGTCAACGACCGCGAACTGGCCATGGCCTTCCACGCCCGGACCGCCGACTTCCAGGACGTCAGCGTCCAATCCACCGTCACGTACCGGATCGGCGATCCGGCGGCCGCCGCCACCCGGCTCGACTTCTCCATCGACCCCGACACGGGCGCGTGGCGCGGCACCCCGCTGGAGCAGATCGCCACCCTCCTCACCGAGACCGCCCAGCAGCACGCCCTCGACGTCCTCGCCCGCACCTCGCTGGCCGAGGCCCTCGTCGACGGCGTGGCGGCGGTACGGGACCGCGTCACCGCCGGACTCGCGGCCGAGCCGCGCCTGCCGTCCACCGGCATCGAGGTCGTCGCCGTCCGGGTGGTCGCGATCCGCCCCGAACCCGAGGTCGAGCGAGCCCTGCGCACCCCCGCCCGCGAGCAGATCCAGCAGGAGGCCGACCGGGCCACCTACGAGCGACGCGCGGTCGCCGTCGAGCGCGAGCGCGCCATCGCGGAGAACGAACTGGCGAGCAAGATCGAGCTCGCCCGCCAGGAGGAGCGGCTCGTCGAGCAGCGCGGCACCAACGCCCGCCGCGAGGCCGAGGAGAACGCCGCGGCCGACGCCGTACGGGCCGAGGCCGAGGCCGTGCGGAAGGTCCGCCTCGCGCGGGCCGAGGCCGAGGCGGCGCGCGAGGTCGGGCAGGCGCGCGCCGGAGCGCAGTCCTCGTGGCTGCGGGCGCACGCCGAGGTGGAACCCGCCACCCTGCACGCCCTCGCCGTGTCCCGCGCCGCCGAGAACCTGCCCCGCATCGAGCATCTGACGCTCTCGCCCGATGTCCTGACGGGGCTGCTCGCCAAGCTGGGCGAGGGCGGGGCCCGGCCGTGAGCCTCGCGCCGCGCGCGGTCCTCGTGCACCGGACCACGGAGTACGAGGAGCTGCTCGCCCGGCACGGCACGCACGGCCAGGCCGCGTTCTTCCTCTCCGCGCGCGGCCGCTCGGTGGACGCCGTGCGCGAGCGGCACGAGCGCGCCCACCGTGCGCTGGCCGAGGTGGCGGCCGCGGTGCCCCTGGCCTGGCGGCAGACCCGGGTGGAACGCGCCGATCTGGACCGGTTCCTGTTCGGGCCCGAGGACGTGGTCGTGGTGGTGGGCCAGGACGGGCTGGTCGCCAACGCGGCCAAGTACCTCACCGGGCAGCCCGTCATCGGGATCGACGCCGACCCGGGCCGCAACCCGGGAGTCCTGGTCCGCCACCGGGCCGACCGGGCGCGGCGCCTGCTGCCGTACGCGGCGGGGGCCGGGGCGGCGGTCGACGAGCTCACGATGGTGGAGGCCGTCACCGACGACGCGCAGCGGCTGCTCGCCCTGAACGAGATCTACGTCGGGCCGCGGAGCCATCAGACCGCCCGCTACACCCTGGATCTCGACGCGACGGGACTCCCTCCCGAGGCCCAGGCCTCGTCGGGGGTGCTCGTCGGCACGGGCACGGGGGCGACGGGCTGGCTGCGGTCGCTGTGGGAGCAGCGCTCCAGCGCGCTCGCGCTGCCCGCCCCGGCGGATGCCCGGCTCGCCTGGTTCGTCCGCGAGGCGTGGCCGTCCCCGACGACCGGGACGACCCGGGTCGAGGGCCTCCTCGACCCGGGTCAGGGGCTGCGCCTGACCGTCGAGTCGGACCGGCTGGTGGTGTTCGGCGACGGCGTCGAGTCGGACGCCCTGGAGCTGACGTGGGGCCAGACCGTGCGCCTCACGGTCGCGGGGCCGCGCCTCCGCCTCGTGCACTGACGGCGGTCCGGCGGGCGACGGCGGCCGACGGCGCGCGATCACGGTCCGGTGGCGGCCCGGGTCCGGCGACGGCCCGGGGTCCGGTGGCCGCCCGCCACCGAGCCGCGGCCGGAATCGATCGGCCGTGGGCGGGGACCGTCGCGAGGGGCGCTAAGCTCGGCGCGCTTTGCCCGGTTCTTCGCTGAGGATCTGTCCGCAAATCAGCTGTTTCATCTGTTCCGGGCTCCCCGTCGAGTTCGCGCCCGCTCCCGGCCGTTGAAGGGATCCTCCATGGCCTCCGCCTCCGCCTCCCCCGGCTCGCTGTCCGTCTCCCCCGCCACGGAGCGGGAGTGGGCGCTCGTGCGCGCCTGGGCGGCCGAGGAGGGATGGAATCCGGGAGTCTCGGACGCCGCCCCGTTCTTCGCACAGGATCCCCGGGGGTTCTTCCTCGGCCGGATCGACGGGGAGCCCGTGTCCGCCATCTCGGTCGTCACCTACGACGACGCGTACGCGTTCCTGGGCTTCTACCTCGTACGGCCCGAACTCCGCGGCCTCGGTCACGGTCTGGCCACCTGGCGGGGCGCGCTCGCGCACGCGGGCGACCGGTCCGTCGGGCTCGACGGGGTGCCGGACCAGCAGGACAACTACCGGCGCTCCGGCTTCGTGACGGCCTACCGCACGGCGCGCTACGTGGGCGAGGTCCCGGCCCCCGACTCCCCCGTGACCGGTGTGGTGCCCGCCGGGACCGTGGACCCGGCCGCCCTCGCCGCGTACGACAGCACCTGCCACCACGCCGACCGGCCGCGGTTCCTCGCCGCCTGGCTGGCCACACCCGGCCATCGCGCGCTGGTACGGATCGTCGACGGACGTCCGGCCGGGTACGGGGTGGTCCGGCCGGCGCAGGACGAGGCGCGGGTGGGGCCGCTGTTCGCGGACACTCCGGCCGACGCGGCCGCGCTGCTCGACGCGCTCGCCGCCGAGGCGCGGGAGTTCGGCTCGGCGCGGATCGCGGTGGACATGCCGGAGTCGAATCCGGCGGCGGCGCGGCTGGCCGAGGAGCGGGGGCTGGAGCCGACGTTCGAGACGGCCCGGATGTACACGGGCCCGGTCCGCCCGGTGGCACACGCGCGCGTGTACGGGGTGACGACGCTCGAACTCGGCTGAGGCAGCGCCCTTCCGGGGCCCTCACGCCGACGGCACCCCGGCCCGGCCGCTCAGCCGCCCGCCCGCCGAGCCACCCAGCCACCCAGCCACCGACGGTACGGGGGCATTTCAGGTCCAGGTACGCGGGCAACTCCGACCCGCTCGCAGGGGGTGCCCTCGGGCTCCCGCCGAGAGGTGTGTACCTTTCCCGTGGAGCAGGTACGTACCAGCTCGCCGCAACGCGCCCGTAAAGGCCGCCGACCGGGCGTACTCCCCCCGCTCGGCGCGTGCATGACGCGGCGCCGACTTCCGTGCCCGCACCCCCGGTCGCACCTCCCCTCACCGGACCCCCGCCACCCCGTGAGGGGTGACAAGGGTTTTCCCCGTATCGGGTTCACCACCCCGTTCCCTACTGTCCTCCGCACCGGCAGATATCATCCCCCGACCGCACGCTGACAGGTGCATGCGGAGGGTGGCATCCGCCGGGGACGGCCTTGACCCGGGCCGTCGCGCCGGTGGCGGCGCACGGGCCCCCCAGCCCAGGGAATGCCGGATCGCGACCCCACTTCGCACCGGTGTCCCGCGCCGCCGCCACTGCTCCGCAGCTACGTCGTACTCGAAAGGGCCACACCTTGAACGGTTCCAGGCGGAGAGTCATATCCGTGGTCGCGAGCGCCGCGATCCTCGGCGCCGCTGCCACGACCGGGGCGATCGCCGCCGCCCCGGGCGCTGCCACCCCGAAGCCCGCACCGGCTTCGCAGACCATGCGGGCGCTCCCCAGCGCCCCGGTCGAGAAGGTCATCGTGACCTACAAGAGCAAGGCCGCCGAGGCCGGCTCGAACACCGCCGCGAAGAGCGACACGGCCGAGAAGGCCGCGAAGACGGGCGAGAAGCTCTCCTTCGAGCGTCGCCTCGCCGGCGGCGGCGCCCTGGTCGACCTGGGCGACAGCGCCACCAAGCAGGACGTGACGGAGGTCATGGCCGCGTTCCGCGCCGACCCGTCCGTCGCCTCGGTCGAGCCCGACATCCGCGCCTACGCGACGGCGGTCACGCCGAACGACACCGACTACACCAAGCAGTGGGACCTGTTCGAGCCCACCGGTGGCATGAACGTTCCTGCCGCCTGGGACAAGACGACCGGCTCCGGCGTCACCGTCGCGGTCATCGACACCGGCTACGCGGCCCACTCGGACCTGGCGACCAACGTGGTCTCCGGCTACGACTTCATCTCGACCTCCGCCGACGCCCGCGACGGCAACGGCCGTGACGCGGACGCCAAGGACGAGGGCGACTGGAACGCCACCGACAACGAGTGCGGCACCGGTTCCAAGGCCTCGAACTCCTCCTGGCACGGCACCCACGTGGCCGGCACCATCGGCGCCGTCACGAACAACACCAAGGGCATCGCGGGCATCGCGTACAACGCGAAGATCCAGCCCGTGCGGGTGCTCGGCAAGTGCGGCGGCTCGTCCGCCGACATCGCCGACGCCATCACCTGGGCCTCCGGCGGCAGCGTCCCGGGCGTCCCGGCCAACGCCACCCCGTCGAAGGTGATCAACCTGAGCCTGGGCGGTGCGAGCGCGACCTGCCCGAGCGTCTACCAGACCGCGATCAACGGCGCCGTCGCACGCGGTACCACCGTCGTCGTCGCCGCGGGCAACAGCAACGCCAACGCCTCCGGATTCACCCCCGCGAACTGCGCGAACGTCATCAACGTGGCGTCCACCAGCCGTGAGGGCAACCGGTCGTACTACTCCAACTTCGGCGCCATCGTGGACGTGGCCGCGCCCGGCGGCGAGACCCGTCGCTCGACCGACACGCCCGGCACCGTCACCACCCCCGAGAACGGCATCTACTCCACGCTGAACTCGGGCGCGACCACCCAGTCGGCCGAGAACTTCAAGCCCTACCAGGGCACCTCGATGGCGGCGCCGCACATCGCCGGCCTCGCCGCCCTGCTGAAGTCGGCCAAGAGCACCCTCACCCCGGCCGAGATCGAGTCCGCGATCAAGGCCAACGCCCGCCCGCTGCCCGGCACCTGCACCGGCGGCTGCGGCACCGGCATCGCCGACTCCGCGAAGACCGTCGACGCCGTCACCACCACCCCGCCGGCCGGCACCGTCTTCACCAACGCGACCGATGTGACGATCGTGGACAACGCCACCGTGTCGTCCTCGATCGCCGTCACCGGCCGCACCGGCAACGCTCCCGCCGCCCTCAAGGTCGGCGTGGACATCAAGCACACCTGGCGCGGGGACCTGGTCATCGACCTGGTCGCCCCCGACGGCACGGTGCGCAACCTCAAGGCGTCCTCCTCCTCGGACAGCGCCGACAACGTCCTGACCACGTACACGGTCGACGCGTCGAGCGAGGTCGCCAACGGCACCTGGAAGCTTCAGGTCCGCGATGTGGCCTCGGGTGACACCGGCTACATCAACTCGTGGAGCCTGACCTTCTAAGGCACCACAGCTCCACCACTGAACCACCCCCCACATCAGCATCATTGCTGGTCAGCGACGCGCTCGTGGTCTACACCACGGGCGCGTCCTGGCGTTCCGGGGCGCCGCCCGGCCGAGGCGGCCTGTCCGTATGCCGGACACAGGGCCTGGACTCCACCCGTGGGCTCCGTATTCTCTGCCCACGGGGCTCATGGGCCGGGGGCCCGAGCGCGCCGGAGGTGATGGACAGTGACGACAGCTCCGTACCTCGCCCTGCGCCCCACGGGTCCGGGGGGACCCCCCGCGCCGGTGGGCCGCGAGGAACTCCTCGCCCGCCTCGAACGCGCCCTCCACACCCGGGGCCGCGCCCTGCTCACCGGGCCCGCCGGAGTCGGCAAGACCGAGCTCGCGCTCGCCGAGGCGACCCGCGCCGAGGCGCGCGGCGAGACCGTGCTGTGGCTGGCGACGCTGCCCTCCGACCGCGAGATACCCGGGGCCTCTGCCGCCGCGCTCGTGGCCTCGGTGGCGGCGACCGTGCACCGTCCGGAACCCGGCGGCGGCAGGCGCCGCGAATCCCGGGCGACCGACAAGGCACCCGCCCGGCCCGAGTCCTCCGCGGTCTTCGACGAGCTGCCCGGGCCCCAGCGCACCGCCGTCGCCATGCTGTGCCGCGAGGCGCCGCTCGACGCCGGCGGCTGGGACCCCATCGCCCTGCGGCTCGGCATCGCCCAGATCCTCCGCACCCTGACCCGCCGAGGCCCCGTGCTCCTCGTCGTCGACGGCGTCCAGCACGTCGACGCGGACAGCGCGGACCTGCTCCGCTTCGCCCTCCACCTCGCGCCGCCCGCGCTGCGGGTGGTGGCCGTCGAGACACCGGAGCCGTACGGCGAGGCGGGCGAGCCCTACCGTGCTCCGCACCGCCCCGACGATCCGCACGCCGCGCACCTCTGGGTGCCGTCCGAGGCGGACGTGCTGCTCGTGCCGCCGCTGCACGCCGACGAGATCGCCGAACTCCTCATCCACCACCGGCTGCCCTCCCGGATGGCCGGCCGCATCCACCGCGCCAGCGGCGGCAACCCGCGGCTCGCGCTCGCCGTGGGCCGCTCGCTGGCCGACGCGCGGACCCCCGTGCACCACGCCGAGGCGCTGACGCTCTCCGGGCGCGCCCGCGACCTCGCCCGCCAGCTGCTCGGCGCCGCGCCCCTCGCCGTACGGGAGACGCTGCTGCTCGCGGCCCTCGCGCTGCGCCCCTCGTCGACGCTGGTGCGGCGGGCGGGACGGCCCAACGCGGAGGCCGACCTGGCGGCGGCCGAGCGGGCCGGACTCGTGTCGCTCGCCGAGGACGGTTCGGTGACCTTCACTGCGGGGCTGCTGCCCTCCACCCTGGTGCACGACGCCTGTTGGGCGGAGCGGAGCGCCGGGCACGCGGCTCTCGCGGAGGTCGTGGACGATCCCGTGGAGGCGGTACGGCACCGGGCGCTGGCCACCGACAGCCCGGACGAGGACCTGGCGGCCGAGGTCGCGAACGCCGCCGATCTGGCCCGGCGGCGCGGGAACAGCGCGCTCGCGGCCGAACTCGCCCTGCTGGCCGCCGAGTCGACGCCAGGACGGCACGGGACGCGGCGGATCGCGCGGCTCGTCGACGCGGCGGAGGAGGCCGCCCGCGCGGCCCGCGCCGACCTCGCCATGCGGGCGGCCACCGATCTGCTCGCCCGTGACGCGGTGCCCGCCGACCGGGTCAGGGCGCGGCTCGCCGTCCTCGACACGGCGGGGCAGGGGCTGACCGGGCTCGACGAGATGTACGTCCACGCCATGGAGGACTCGGAGGGCGACACCGCCCTGCGGGCCGCCGTACAGCTCCGGCTGGCCGTCAAGTACGTGCTCGCTGACGGCGATCCGCAGCGCTCGCGGACGGCGGCCGTCGAATCGGCCGCGCTCGCCGCCTCCATGGGCGACCCGCGCACGGCGGCGCAGGCGCTCACCGTGCAGGCGCGGATGGAGCGGGCCCTCGGCGCGCCGGACGCGGAGGCGGTGCTCGCGCAGGCCCGCGCGCTGGAGTTGGCCGAGCGGCCCCTCGGGATCCGCAACGCCGCCCAGATCCTGACGATCCGTCACGCCCTGTTCGACGACCGTCTGACGGACGCCCGCGACGAACTGAACGCGCTGCTGCCCCTCGTCCAGCGGCGCGGTTCGGTGGAGGACACGATCGAGCTGTTCTCCACGCTGGCCGCCCTCGAGTCCCGCAGGGGCGCCTGCGCGGCCGCGCTGTCGCACGCCGGGCAGTCCCTCGCCCTCACCCTGGAAGCGGGCCTCTCACCCGGCCCCGCCTGGTACACGCTGGCACTCGCGGAGACAGCCGGCGGCAGCTTCGCCCGCGCGGCGAGCTACGCCCGGCGCAGCGTCCAGGCCTCGGAGGAGGAGGGCGACCGGGTGTTCCTCTCCCGCAGCCGGTACGCGCTCGGCCGGGTCCAGCTCATCAACGGGGACGTCGCCGCCGCCCTGGAGACCCTGCGGCGCGTGCAGGCCGACGAGCGCGCCCAGTCGACCGTGGACCCGTCGATGCTGCGCTGGCACGAGGAACTGGCCGAGGCGCTGCTCGCCCACGACGAGGCGGACGAGGCCCTGGCGCTCCTCGACGAGGTGCGGCCGGTGGCGGCCCGGCTCGGCCGGTCCACCGTCCTGCTCGGCTGCGACCGCGCGTACGCCCTGTGGCTCGCGGCGGAGGGGCGTACGGACGAGGCGGCGCAGCTGCTCACCCGCACGGCCGAGGCCTTCGGCCGGGCCGGGCTGCCGCTGGAGCGGGGGCGGGCGCTGATCGCCCTGGCCCGGGTGGAGCGCCGAAGACGGCGCCGGTCGGCGGCGCAGAGCGCGCTGCAGACGGCGGCCTCGGTGTTCGAGCGGGCCGGAGCGGCGCCGTGGCTGGCCCTGGCGTGCGAGTCCCCCGCGGGCACCGTGGGCGAGCCACCCGGGGGCGGCTCCGGGAACGAGGAGGCGCTGCCCGCGCTCTCCGCGCTGACGGAGGCCGAGCTGCGGCTGGCCCGTCTGGTGGGGCAGGGCGCCAGCAACCAGGAGGCGGCGGCGAAGCTGTACCTGAGTGTGAAGACGGTCGAGGCGCGGCTGACCCGGATCTACCAGAAGCTGGACGTCCGGTCGCGGGCGCAGCTCGCGACGGCCCTCAGACCGTGAACGGCGCTCAGACCGTGAACGGCCGCTGATCCACGAACTCCGGGTCCGGGGTGCCGGTGAGGTGGAGGTTCGGGCTCTGCGTCGGGGGCAGTCTGCGCTGGATCGCCCGGTGGAAGTCGCGGTAGCCGCCGCGGAAGGCGCCGTCGTCCCACACCTGGAGCAGGGCCTCGGTGAAGGCGCCGTTGACGTCGCCGTCGGAGGCCTCCTGGTCGTCCTGGCAGGCCGAGACGAGGAGCGCGTCGGGGCCCGCTCCGTCCCGGGGGCCGGATGCGGCGAGGGAGCGCCGGAGGTCGGCGTAGAAACCCCGGTCGCGGTCGTCGAGCTGCCGCCGCGTCGGTTCGGGCATGAAGCGGGCGGTGGCGCCGGCCCCCGGTCCGCCGGGGATCTCGATGCTGCTGCCGCTGTGGCAGCAGTCGAAGAACGACACGATCCGTACGTCGTCGGCGAAGGCGTCGAAGGCGTGCCGGACCTCGTCGTCGAGGAACTGCCGGTCGTAGAGGACGAGGGTCTCGTCGAGCGCGTCCGGCTCGGTGTCGGAGCCGGCCGGGCCGTCGTCGGGCACCTGGCCGCCGTGGCCCGAGTAGCTGAAGACCAGGATGTCGCCGGGGCCGAGCCGGGCGGCGGCTTCGCCGAGCACGGCGGTCACGTTGGCGGCGGTCCCTTCGGGGGTGAGCAGGACCGTGCTCTCGAATCCGGCGGTTCGGGCGAGCCGCGCCATGTCGCGGGCGTCGTTCTCGCAGGCGACCAGGGTGCCTTCCCAGCCCTCGTAGCGGGCGGGGTCGACCCTGTTGAGTCCGACGTGCAGGGCGAGTCCGGTGGCCATGGGGTACCTCCTGGTGGAAGAGGAGGAGGAGGGCGGGAGGGCGGAGGGGAACCCGGGGCGTCTGATCGAGTGGCCTGTGGTCCGGCGCCGAGCGCGCCCCTCTCCACGCGGTACCTACATCGTATGAACCCTTCCGGCCCCCCGCCCCCTCCGGGCCCGGTCGGCGGGCGCCGCGCGGCGCTCGCCGACCGCACCGGCTACGACGAGGCCTTCCTCGGGCCGGTCGTCGCGCTGCCGCTGCCGGTCCGGCAGTCGATCGGGACGGTGATCCTGCCGTACACCCACTTCACCGTGGTCTTCCGGCCCGACCGGCGCCTCGCGGCCGCGACGGCCGTGTGCGTCGAGGGGCGGGAGCTGCTGGAGGACGTACCCCGTGAGGACGAATGGCGGTTCGACCCGCGGCTGCCGGAGGAGCAGCAGGCGGGCGACGACCTCTACCGGAACAACAGCCTCGACCGCGGGCATCTGGTGCGCCGGTTCGACCCGGTCTGGGGACCGTCGGCCCTGGCCGTCCGGGCCCACGCGGACACCTACCACTTCACCAACGCCGCTCCCCGGGCCGATGGTTTCAACCAGGGCAGGCAGCTGTGGCAGGGGCTGGAGAACCACCTGCTCGACCACGCCGCCGTCCAGGAGCGGAGGCTGGCCGTCCTCACGGGTCCGGTGCTGCACGACTCCGACCCGCCGTACCGGGGGATCCAGGTGCCGACGCGCTTCTGGAAGGTGGCCGCGTTCCTCCAGGACGGGGTGCTCGCGGCGGCCGCGTACGTGCTCGACCAGAGCCCCGACCTGAGCCGGGACGCGGAGCGGGCGCTGGCGGGGGCGACGACCGGAGCGCCGCCGCCGCTCGGCCCGTTCCGTGCGTACCAGGTGCCCGTCTCGGACGTCGCGGAGATCACCGAGCTGGAGTTCGGGCCGCTGCCCGACGTGGACGTGATGCCGGCGACGCACGCGCCCGAGGAGCGGTGGCGGCGGCTCGAATCGTACGAGGACATCGTGCTGCACCCCTGAGCCGCGGGCGCGCCCGCGGCCGTTCCGCGCCCGGTCCGCGCCCTCCGCGCCGCTCCGCCACACCGATTGCGACCCCTTAGGGCCGGTGAAACGATGGGAGGTACGGGCCGTCCGGCCCGATCAGTCACGTCCCGGCGCCGGAGCGACCGGCGCTGCGCCAAGAGCGCCGGGCAGGTGCGGTATGCCGCTCACCGAGACCGAGTGGGGACTCGTCGCCAACTGGGTGCGGGATCACCTCCTCGACTCCCCCGAACCACGCGAGAAGCTGTTGCGCTCCGGCCTGCCGGCCGACTTCGTCGACGACCTGCCGCTCACCCCGGAGGCCGACCGGAACGCCCGCCTGGTGGTGTCGGCCGCCCGCCGGGACATCGCCCACCAGCGCCGGCTGCTGTCCGTCCTCACCGGCCTCGACGCACTGGCCGCCATCGACGCCCCGCACGCCTACGAGCAGGGCGCCGAGGCCCGGAACCTCCTCACCCGGCTGCGGGAGGACGAGAGCCTGCGGCGCTCCCCCCAGGATCCCTTCCGGAGCCACCTCCTGAAGCACGGGACGGCGGTCTTCCTCGACCGGTCCGAGCTGCGCGAGAAGCTGCGGGGCTTCCTGGCGGACCCGGAGCAGACGGTGCTGATCGTCGACGGTCCCCCGGACAGCGGCCGCTCCTACACGTACGAGTTCATCCGTCACATCGGCCAGCACGAGAACTTCCGCCCGGTCCGGGTGACGCTGTCCCGCACGTCGACGGCGGCAGGTCTGATGGAGCGGCTGGCGGCGTTCGTCGCGGGTCCGGAGGCCGAGGGATTCCCGTTGAACCCCACACGGTTGAACGATCCACTGCCGTGCTTCGAGGACGCGGCGCACCGGATCGTCGCCCGCGCCAGCGCCGCCGAGGGCCGCCTCTGGCTGGTCCTCGACGACTGCGACCGGCTCGACCCGCACTCGGACGTGTGGGACGCCATCGGCGTCCTGGCCCGGGCGATCTACGAGCACACCCCGGTACGCGCCGGCAGCGTGCCCCGTCTGGTGCTGCTCGGCTACGCCACGACGATGCGCCAACTCCCGTACGAGATACGCAAGAACGAGTGCCGCGACACCACCCGCCCGGCCGACGAGGGCGATCTGCGCGCCTTCTTCGAGGAGTTCTTCGCCGACACGGCCTCCCCGGGGCAGGAGGACACCGTCCGGGCGCTGACGGAGACGGCCGTGGCCGAGGTGCTGCGGGCCGTGGCGGCCCCTTCGAACGGCGACAGCTACATGCGCCGGCTGTGCACGGCCGTGGAGGACGTCGTACGGATCCACCGGACGCTGCCACCGACGACGCCGCGGTCCGACGGGGCCGCCCACCTCCTGCGCGACGCGCTGCGCGCGAGCCTCACCGCCCCCGCGGCCGCCCTGCCCGACCCGCGCCGCTCCTACCGCGAAGCCGCCTGCCTGCTGCAGGAGTTCGAACCGGCACTGCTCCGCCTCCCCGGCGAGGAGCGGTCCACCGGACGGGCCGTCCTGGAGCTCGTCGACGACTGCACCGCGCTGCCCTCCCCCGGGGCCACCGTCTGGGCACTCAGGCCCGAGGTCCGCGAGGCGGCGCTCGCGGGACTCGCGGGCCCCGGAGCCGCGCTGGACTCGCTGCGGACCAACATCGGCCTGCGTCCCGAGGGCCCCGGCCCCGAGCGCACCGCCCTCGCCCTCCTCACCGGTGCCGGAGCGGCCCTGCCGCCTGCGGACCCGCGGCCCCCGGCCCCGGCACAGGCACAGGCACAGGCCCCCGTCGAGGACGTCGAGCAGCTGTCCCACACCCTGCAGGCCGTGCTCTGGCTGAGCCGGGTGCCCGGCGTGACCGGACTGCCCTCCGTCGACGAGGTCCAGCACCGGATCGAGACCGCCCGGCTGCTCCAGCCCATGCGCCGGCTGATCCGGGGGACCTTCCACGGGCGCACCGCCGAACTCGACTCCCTGCGCGCCTACATCGCGCTTCCCGAGGAACCGGCCGAGCCCCCGGTGCTGATGCACGGCATCGGCGGCATCGGCAAGAGCACCCTGCTCGCCAAGTTCCTCATCGACGCCCTGGCCGCCTCGCCCACCGGATTCCCCTTCGCCTACATCGACTTCGCGCGGCCCACGCTCTCCGTCCACGAGCCCTCCACCCTGATCGCGGAGATGGCCCGCCAGCTGGCGGTCCAGCATCCCTCCCTGCAGACGGAGTTCGAGGCGCTCGCGGACGAGTGCGAGCAGACGGCGGCGGCCCATCGCGGGGAGCGCAACGAGCTCGACGAGCTCCATCAGCTGGCCGGCACCCGGGCGACCCTCGCCCGCGACTACTCGGCCGACTTCCACGCCCGCGCCAGCGCCCGGGAGCAGGGACTCGCGCACCGCATCGCGTCCCTGGTCGCCGAGGCCGTCCGGCCGGAGCCCGGCGGGACGCGGCCGCCGTTCGTCGTCGTCCTCGACTCCGCCGAGGAGGCGCAGTACCGCGGATCCCCGCTGATCTCCCGGATGTGGGCCATCTGGGCGGCGCTGCGGGCGGACTACTCGCGTCTCCGGTTCATCGTCTCCGGGCGCGCGCCCTTCGACCATCCGGCCCGGGTCCTCACCCCGCGCACGATGGAGCTCGCCGAGCTCGACCACCAGGCCTCCGTGGAGCTTCTGCTGTCCTCCGGGATCGCCGACGAGGCACTGGCCGAGGACCTCGCGGAGCGGATCGGCGGCCATCCGCTGAGCCTGAGGCTGGCGGCCCGTACGGCGGTCACGGTGGGCGACGACTCCCCGGCGATCGGCGGACTCCTGCGCGGACTCCCCTCCCGGCGACGCTACTTCGACCGCCAGGTCGACCAGATGCTCATCCAGGGCACGCTGTACGACCGCATCCTCAAGCACATCGCGGAGGAGGACGTCCGGGCCCTCGTCCAGGCCGGACTCGCACTCCGCTTCATCACCCCCGACCTCGTGCGGGAGGTCCTGGCCGGGCCGGCGGGGCTGGAGGTGGCGACCGCCGCGGAGGCCCGGCGGCTCTACGGACTGCTCACCTCGCGCGTCGACCTGATGGAGTCGGCCGGTCCCGACGCCATCCGGCACCGGGCCGACCTCCGGGCCATCATGCTGCGCCTCTCGGACAGCGCGCGGACCGATCTGATGCGGGCCGTGGACCGCAGCGCCGTCGCCTACTACGCGGCCCGCGAGGGGGCCAGGAACCGCGCCGAGGAGATCTACCACCGGCTCCGCCTCGGGGAGAACCCCCGCACCGTGGAGGAACGCTGGGACCCGGGCGTCGCCGTCTACCTGGGCGGTTCGACGCACCTGGAGATGCCGCACCGGTCGGCCGCCTTCCTCCTCGGCAGGATCGGCGGCCACGTCCCCGACCAGATCATGACCGACGCCGACCAGGAGGACTGGGAGCGGATCGCCGCGCGCGAGGTCGAGGACCTGCTCACCCAGGGGTACGTGGAGGCCGCGGCGCAGCGGCTGGCCGAGCGGCGCCCGTGGACGCCGTGCAGCCGGCTGCACGCGCTGCTCGCCGAGACCCTCGCCCGCTCCGGGCGGACGGCCGAGGCGCGCGAGAGCGCCGAGCGGGACGCGGACCGGGCGGAGGAGGCGGGCTGCGCGGAGACCCAGCTGGAACTGCTCCAGCTGTCGGCGCGGCTCGCCCAGGACACCGGTGACTTCGCGGACGCGGACCGGGACCTCCAGGAGGCCGAGGAGATCGCCGCGGGTCTGGGACTGCGGTTCGAGTCCCTGGGCATCCTCGTCGCCCGGTCGCGGCTCGCCGACCTCGCCGACCTGACCGGGGTCGACGCGGTCCCGGCGCGGGAGCGGCTCGCCCGCACGCTGCGCGGGATGCCCGACGCCGACCTGGCCCGGCAGCCGTCCCTGGCCCGGACGGCGGCGGCCACGGCCTGCCCGGAGGACCCCCGGCTCCTGGAGCACACCCTGCGGCTGGTGGGGCTTCCGGCGGACGAGGAGGCGGTGGTCACCGAGCTCGCGCGCTGGATCGACACCACCCTGTCCGACGAGCCCGCGCTGCGGTGGCCGCTGACCCGCATCCTGGAGACGGCGGCGGGACGGGCCGCCGTCCACCCGGACGACGCGGCGCGGCTCGACCGCGAACGGATCGAGTGGGACCTGCGGGAGGCACGGCGGCGCGGCACCCTGGACAGTGTCGCCCGGCAGGTGCTCACCCTCCGGGACGACAGCGGGGCCCTGCTGCTCGGTGTGGCCTCCGCGATGGACGCGGGTCCGCATGTGCGCGGGGCGGCGCCTGAGGGCCCGGCCGGAGGCGTGCCGGAGGACGGTTCCGCGGGCGACGCCCCCGCCGGGACGCCGTCGGAGCCCTGGGCCGGCCCGCGCCCCCGCCACGGCGGCAAGGGGCTGTGGACCCGCCCGCCGCCGACCGCCGCCGGGGCCGCGCTCCGCAAGGAGCCCTTCCTCCGCCAGCAGGAGCTCGTCCGGGTCCGCAACGCCGCCATGGAGGCCGGGCTCGCGGACCGGGCCGTCCGCCCGGACCTGCTCGACGGCGTCCCCGGCTACTTCACGGCCACGCTCGGGCCCCTGGAGGACCCCCGGGAGCAGATCCACGCCGACCTGAACGCGATGAACCAGGTCGAGCGGCTCATCGACGGTCTGGTGCCGCTGGAGATCTGGCTGCACAACGCGATCGAGCAGACCGGGGAACCGGGCCCGCGTGCCGTGCTCCAGGGCGCTCTCGACACCGTCGCCCGCGCGAACACCGGCGAGGCGGACCTGCCGGCGGACCTGCTGCCCGGGGAGATGAAGGAGGAGATCGTCCTCCAGGACGACACCGTGCCCTACGAGTTCCTGCACGGCGGGATCCGGGCCGGGGCCTCCGTCGCACTCCTGCGCATCCCCCCGTACGAGTCGGGCGCGCCGCTGCTGCCGTCGTATCCGCACGGCGGCACGGGGTGGATGATCGCCCCCGATCTGCTGATCACCAACCACCATGTGGTGATGGCCCGTTCGGCCGAGCAGCCGGGCGTCCGTCCGTACGTGAGCGACGAGGACCTGCGGCTGCAGGCGCTCATGTCCCGCTCCCGCTTCGACTTCGTCGAGAACGCGGCGGTCGCCCCGGAGGCCACGGCCGGTGAACTCGCCGCCTGGGACCCGGGGCTGGACTACGCCATCGTGCGGCTCACCTCCGACCAGGAACGGCGCCCCACGCTCCGGATCGCGACCCGGCCGCTGCTCGTCCGCGAGCGGCAGCGGGTCCCGGTCAACATCATCCAGCACCCGGGCGGGCTGCCGAAGCGGGTCGCGCTGCGCAACAACCTGGTCTACCGGGCCGACGAGCACGACATCCTGTACTTCACCGACACCCGCGGCGGCTCGTCGGGCTCCCCGGTCTGCCTCGACGACTGGACGGTGGTCGGGCTGCACCGGGGGACGCGGAAGGTGGACGAGGTCGAGTTCCAGGGCGCCCGGACGCGGTTCGTGAACGTCGGCACCCAGATGAGCGGCATCCTCGCCCATCTCCAGGAGTTCACCCCCGAGTTGTACGAGGAGATCATGGCGGCCCAGTCGGGCCGGCCGGCTCCTGGGCGCACGGCGAGCGGTACGAACGGCACGAACGGCACGAACGGAAACGGTAAGCCGAGGTGAGTGGACCATGCCGAACGGATCACCGGGCGGGTCGCCGGTCGCGACCGCCACCGAGCGGATCTTCGGGGACCTGCAGGAGGTCGCCGCACGGGTGCGCGGCCGGCTGGAGGCGGAGATCACCGAGTCCTCCTACGAGCTGCCCGCCGACATGGCGCCGGCCTCGGAGATCTCGCGCTTCGCCCGCGACGAGCGGGCCCGCGTCCTGGAGGCCGGGGTCAGCGGTCTGGAGAAGCTGGCCACGCACCGGGAGGACGAGCTCGACGGCGACGAGTCCTTCGGTGTGGAGGCGATCGTCCTCATGGAGGGACGCCCGGCGATCCTGGTGCAGCGCCAGGACTTCGCCCCGCAGCACGACGAGTGGGCGGTCCTCGACGGCCAACGGCCCGCGATCCGGGAGTCCCTGACCCGGGTCGGCAGGGTGGAGGTGTCCGGCCACCCGCGTCTGGACTGGATCGGCACGGCGTTCCTCGTCGGCCCACGCGCGGTCATGACGAACCGTCATGTCGCGGTGGAGTTCGCCCGGTCGGCCGACGGCGGCGGCCGGTGGACCTTCGACCACGGGATGTCGGCGCGGGTGGACCCGGCGGAGGAGCTGCCGCTCGCGGGCGAACCGCCCGGTGCCTCGGTGCCGTACGAGATCACGGAGATCATCGGCGTCCACCCGGACGTCGACATGGCGCTGCTGCGGATCGAGCCGTCGGCGGACGGCGCCCTGCCCACCCCGCTCGCGGTCGCCGCGGACGCCCCGGCGAGCGTCCCGGGCCGCCAGGTGTACGTGATCGGCTACCCGGCCTGGGACGGCCGGCGCAACGAGCCGGAGTCGATGCGCCGGATCTTCATGGACGTCTACAACGTGAAACGGCTCCAACCGGGCGCGGCCACGGAGTTCACCCCGGGCGGCCTGGTCCTGAAGCACGACTGCTCGACCCTCGGCGGCAACAGCGGCTCCCCGGTGCTCGACCTCACCGACCACCGCGTCCTCGGCCTCCACTTCGGCGGCCGGTACGGCACGGGCAACTTCTCGGTCCCGCTGTGGGAGCTGGTGGACGACCCGCTGCTCACCGCGGCGGAGGTCAACTGGGTCTAACCGACCGGGGATCCAGGGGAGCCGTGTCGAGCGGCCGGGCTCGCGCGCTAGGACCCGAGACCGGTGACCGCGGCGGCGAACACGCCCCGGACGGAGGTTCCGTCGGGGAGCCGCCACTCGGCGGTCACTCCGGCGACACCCGGGTCCAGGTCCGTGCCGGCGTGGAGGACCCTCCGTACGCGCAGGGTCAGCGGGGCGGCCGCGCCGGGGGTGCGCAGCACCACGTCCGTGTGGTCCGGGCCGTCCTCGACCCGTACGAGCTCCGCCCCGGCCGCGTCCGCCTCGCCCTCCGCGCCCTCCGCCGTCTGCGGCGAGACGGCGACGGTGAGGTCCGGGACGTCGGACAGGGACTGGGCCTGGGCCTGCGCGCGGCCGGTGAGGAGCGCGTACAACTGGCCGACGAGCACCGGGTCGTGGGTTCCGTCGTAGATCCAGCGCTTGCCGAGGACGCCGTGCTCGGACGTGCCCACGAGGGCGTGCTCGGCGCCGTCCAGCGGCTCCCCGCGGTACGTCAGGGGGACCAGGTGGGCGGTAACCCCGTCGCCCTCTCCGTCGGTCACCACCATGAACTCGATGCCGACCTCGCCCGCCGGGTCGTCGAGCCGGAACCCGCCGACGCGCTCCGGCCGCGCCTCCCCGCCCGCGTGCCACTCCCGGGTGGGGAGCCACTCGGTGAGCAGTTCCAGCTTGGTCGGCTGCATGGTGGTCCGGTGGACGACGGCCATGGCGCGGGTCTCCCTCTCGCTCGCGGGCCGGGCCCCTCTGCTCCGCGGCCCGGTGATCGGCAACGTAACAGACCACGCGGCGGAGCCGCCGTGCGAGGCCCGGCGGCCCGGCCTAGCCTGGGAGTGGAGTGTTGTCCCCGGCCGGCAGGAGGCCGCCGTGAGGTACTCACGCACATGCCGCAGGCGCGTCTGCGCGGGCATCGCGGCTCTCGGACTCTTCGCCGCCCCGCTGGGCGCGGGCACCGCCCTCGCCGCCGGACCGTCCGCCCCCGGCGTGTACCCGGCGGCCCAACCACCGGTTCCCGGACCCTACTCGGTCCCCGCGGCGGTCTCGGCGCAGGGCGACTTCCCCGAACTCACCCCGGCCGTCACCGCACGCCTGGACAAGGCGATCCAGGACGTCATGAAGGAGACCGGCGTCCCCGGTGTCACGGTCGGCCTCTCGGCGCCCGGCAAGGGCACGTACATCCGCTCCTTCGGCGTCGCCGACAAGGACACCGGGCAGCCGATGCGGCCCGACCTGTACATGCGGATCGGCAGCGAGACCAAGACGTTCACGGTCACCGCGCTGCTCCAACTCGCCGACCGGGGCCGGCTGAACATCGACGACCCGATCTCGAAGTACGTCGACGACGTACCGAACGGCGACAGGATCACGCTGCGCAACCTCGCGTCCATGCGCAGCGGGCTCTTCAACTACTCGGCGGACGAGGGCTTCTACAAGGCGTTCACCTCGAACCCCGACCGGCCCTTCACCCCGCAGCAGTTGCTCGACTACGCCTTCAAGCACCCGATCCAGTTCCAGCCCGGTGCCGAGTTCGACTACTGCAACACCAACCTGATCCTGCTCGGACTCGTCGTGGAGAAGGTCAGCGGCACACCGCTGCACGAGTTCATCCAGACGAACGTTCTCGACCCGACGGGCCTGGACCGGACCGTCTTCCCGACCGACGCCGCGTTCCCGTCCCCGCACGCCCACGGCTACACCGTCCAGACCGCCTCGGGCCAGGTCGAGGACGCCACGAACTGGAACCCCTCCTGGGGCTGGGCGGCCGGCGCGATGATCTCGAACCTCCAGGACCTGCGCACCTGGGCACGGGTGGTCGCCACCGGCACGCTGCTCACCCCGGAGACGCAGGCCGAGCGCCTCAAGGTCTATCCGACGGACATCCCCGGTGCCGGATACGGCCTCGGCATCTTCAACGTCCAGGGCTGGATCGGCCACAACGGATCCCTGCCCGGGTACGAGTCGCTGACGATCTACCTGCCGGAGCCGCGGGCCACCCTGGTCGTGCTCCTCAACACGGACGAGCTGCACGACGGCAACGAGCCCAGCACCCTGTTCGGACAGGCCATCACCCGCGTCGTGACCCCCGAGCACGTCTTCGACATCCCGGTCACGGCGGCGGCTCCGAGCAGCCCGAGCCCCAGCACCAACTGACCGCCCGCGGCACACCACCCGTGCCGCCGCACCACGGGAGCAGGAATGACCGGTGGACCCGAGCCCATCAGCGCCGTCGCCCGCGAGGCACTGGAGCGGGAACTCGACGACCTCCGCACCGAACGCGAGGCCGTCGCCGTCACGCTCGAGGACGGAGGCGGCGATCAGACGGGCGACCGGGCCGACCAGGCCGACGAACTGGAGCGCGCCACGGAACTCGACCGGCTCGACCGCCGCATGGACGACATCCGGGGACGCCTGCGCGAGGCGGACGCCGCGGGCGCGCCGCCCACCGACGCGGTCGGCGTGGGCAGCACGGTGACCGTGCGGTTCGAGGACGGTACGGAGTCGACCGTCCAGATCGGCGAGGTCGCCGCGGTGCTCGACCGGACGATGGTCACCGCGGACAGCCCCCTCGGCGGCGCGCTGCTGGGCCGTCGCGCCGGTGACACCGTCACGTACGTGACCCCGGAGGGGCCGGCCTCCGCGGTCGTGCTGTCCCTCGGCGACTAGAGGGTGTCCTCACAGGGACTCGCGGGGCCGGCTCCGCGGACTAGCCGGCCTGTCGGCCGCTCTGCCACGAGGCCCGTGCCCCGAGGTGGCGCAGTGCCGACGCCGCCGCTCCCGCGCCGCACATGCCGTGGGCTCCGGGGCCGGGCGGGGTGGCGGCGGAGCAGAGGAACACGCCCGGCAGCCCGGTGGCGTAGGGGTCGAGCGCGGGGCGTGCGCCCAGGAGGAGCTGGGGGACGGTCTTGGCTCCGGTGAGGATGTCCCCGCCGGCGAAGTTGGGGTTGGCGGCGGCGAAGTCGGCCGGTCGGGTGACCTGGTGGCCCACGACCCGCTCGCGGACGCCGGGCGCGAAGCGTTCCAGCTGCCGCAGGACCGACTCGGTCGCGTCGCCTTCGTAGCCGTACGGCACGTGCGCGTACGTCCAGACGGGGTGGACGTCGCCGACGGACCGGGAGGGGTCGGCGAGGTACTGCTGTCCGACGAGCACGAAGGGCCGCCGGGGCATCCGACCCTCCGTCACCTCCCTCTCGGTGAAGGCCACTTCGGCGAGCGGGCCGCCGAGGTGCACGGTGCCGGCGCGCCGGGCCCGCTCGTCCGTCCAGGGCACCCCGCCCTCGACGGCGAGGTCCACCTTGAAGGCGCCGGGGCCGCGCCGGAAGCGCCCGTACGCGGCCGCCACCCGGGGTGGCAGCCGGTCGCCGTACAGTCGCCCGACCTGGCCGGGGTCCAGGTCGAGGAGGGTCACGTCGGCGGGCGGGAGCTGCCCGCGGTCGGTGATCCGCACACCGGTGTGGACCACTCCGCCGTGTTCGGCGAGGACGGCGGCCATGGCGCGCGAGATGGCGTGCGAACCGCCCTCGGCGACGGCCCACCCGGCGGCGTGTCCGGCGGTGAGGATGCCGAGCCCGATGGCCGAGCTGAACGGGTCGGAGAGCGGGCGGAAGGAGTGGGCCGCGACTCCCGCCCACAGGGCCCGCGCCTGCGGCGTGCGGAAGAGCCGGGCGAGGGCGGAGGCGGGCAGGGCGGTCGGCAGGCCGAAGCGGGCCAGGGACAGCGGATGCGCGGGGATCCGGAGGAGCGGGCCCATGACGTCGTCGGCGAGCGCGTCCCACCGCCGTACGGACGGCTCCAGCAGGGCCCGGTAGCGGGCGCCGTCGGCACCGAGCCCGGCGGCGGTCTCCGCGACGGACCGGAGCAGGACCCCGGCCGTGCCGTCGTCGAGCGGGTGCACGCAGTCGATCTCGGGCTGCCGCCAGCGCAGCCCGTGGCGCTCCAGGCCGAGCGCGCGGAGCGCGGGCGAGGTGACGGCCATCGGATGGATGGCGGAGCAGTGGTCGTGCAGGAGACCGGGCAGGATCGCCTCGACGCTGCGGGTGCCGCCGCCGATCTCCTCGGCGGCCTCCAGAACGGTGACCTCCAGGCCTTCGCGCGCGAGCAGGGCGGCGGCGGCGAGCCCGTTGGGTCCGGCACCGACGACGACGGCCGTGGTCATGACGTGGTCTCCAGGGGGCCGAGTCTCCGTGCGAACCGCCTCAGCCCGTGACGATGCCCGTGACGAGGTTGATGGTGGTGGCCAGGATACTCGCGCCGAAGACGTACGACAGGAGGCAGTGACGGAGTGCGACCGCGCGGATCGTCGTGCTGGAGACGTCGGTGTCGGAGACCTGGTAGGTCATGCCGAGGTTGTAGCTGAAGTAGAGGAAGTCGCTGTAGCGGGGCGGTTCGCGGGAGTTGAAGTCGATCCCGCCGCCGGGTCTCAGGTAGTAGATGTACGCGTACCGGGTGGCGTACATCAGGTGCAGCGCGGCCCAGGCCATGAACACCCCGGCGAGCGCGGTCGCCGCGGCGGCGTGGCTGAGGTCGGACCTGCCGATCAGCAGGAGGACGACGATGCCGACGAGTCCGGCCACCGCCGTTCCGACGACGGCCAGTTCCTCGACGACGGGCCGGAACTCCTCGCGGCGTACGTTGCGGTGGGTGGTGGTGGCGTCCATCGGCCACAGCGTGACCCAGCCTGCGACGACGAAGACCGTCTCCCCGACGGCGATCGCCGAGAGGACGCCCAGCGGCGCGTGGGTGGCGGCGCCGACGACGGCGCCGACCGCCGCCGCGACCAGCGCCGAGAGGGCGAGCCGGGGCACGGCGGAGAGGAGCAGCGGACTCTTCATGGCATCGGGCCTCCCGGCTCTCGGGCCTCCGTTCCCGCAGGGCTGTCGTGTCCCCCAGGCCTGTCGTGTCCCCCAGGGGCTGTCGTGTCCCGCAGGGCTCTCGTGTCCCCCAGGGCTGTCGTGACGGCCAGGTGGGACGCCCTCAGGCGCTCGGTGCCTCCAGGACGACCACGGCCTCGTCGGTGTACGTGCGGAAGGTGAGCGTCTCCTGGAAGTACAGGTGCACGCTCTCCGCGTCGTGGCCCGTGTAGCCGATCGCCAGGTCCTGGCCGAGGATCAGCTCGAAGTCGCCGCCGCGGGTGGACAGGACGAAACCGCCGCTCAGGGCCGGCGCCCAGATCGGCGAGCCGTCGAGCATGCGGCCGAGGTGGGCGGCGATCGGATAGCCGTGGTCGGAGGTCTCGCTGACCGCCCGGTACTCGTCGGCGCCGAGGAGCAGCGCGTAGGGGCCGTCGACGCCGGCGAGGCGCAGCGCGGTCAGGGCCCGGCTGACGGCGTCGGGGTAGTCGCGCGGTTCGGTGGGGAGCTGGACGGCCGGGTTGGAGGACCTGGCGCGCAGGCCGTCGACACCGGCCGCCCCGAATCCGTCGAAGATCGTGCGGTCCTCGACGAACGCCATGGCGCGCGCCGCGTCCTTGACGGGCTGCCAGTCGGAGTCCTTCGAGCCGCGCTCGACGTCGTCGACGGCGGCCCGGTCGACGGTGAAGGGCACCCTGAGTTCGAACAGCGGCTTCGCCTCGCGCAGCCGCGCGGTGACACCGGGGGCGGGCGAGCCCAGGTCGCCGAGGTGCCCGGTGCCGACGGCGGCGAGGTCAGGGCCTCCGGGGTCGGGCACGTCGACGACGCGGCGGCCCGCGACGTTGCGGCGGAACGTGCGGCGGGCCTCCTCCTCGATCTCGGCCCAGGCCGCCGGGGTGATCGGGGCGAGTTCGCGGTGCAGGTTGTTCGTGTCGGGACCCTGGTAGGGGTCGCTCGTGAGGCCGGGGGTCGTGGCGTCGGGGGTCGTCATGGGGAGTCAGGCTCCTTTCAGGCCGCCGATGCCCAGGGAGTCTCCCTGGCGGACGGCGGCGTCCGGCGGCGCGGCAGGCAGGTCGTCGAGGAGTTCGGCGCTCGGCACGAAGAAGAGGCCGCCGGTCACGGCGCGGGAGAAGTCGAGGATGCGGTCCGTGTTGCCCGGGGGATCTCCGAGGAACATGTTGCGCAGCATCAGCTCGGTGACGGCGGGCGTGCGGGCGTAGCCGACGAAGTAGGTGCCGAACTCGCCGCCGCCGACCCGGCCGAACGGCATGTTCGCGCGGAAGATCTGCCGGGTGACGCCGTCCTCGTCGACGATGGTGTTCAGCGCGACGTGCGAGTTCGACGGCTTGACGTCGTCGGGCATCTCCACGTTGGACGCCTTGCCTCGTCCGATGACGTGCTCCTGCTGTTCGACGGTGAGCGCGTCCCAGGCGGGCATCTCGTGCAGGTACTTCTGCACGATGACGTAGCTGCCGCCGCGGAAGCCGGGGTCCTCGTCGCCGATGTGGACCGCGGCGGCCGCCACCTGGCCTCCCGGGTTCTCGCTGCCGTCGACGAAGCCGAGGAGGTCGCGGTCGTCGAAGTACGCGAAACCGTGCACCTCGTCGACGACGGTCACGGCGGTGCCGAGGCTCTCCACGAGGAGCCGGGCGAGCTCGAAGCAGAGGTCCATGCGCCGGGCGCGTACGTGGAACAGCAGGTCGCCCGGGGTGGCCGGGGCCCGGTGGCGGGGGCCTCTGAGGGCCGGGAAGGGGTGCAGCTCGCGAGGGCGGGGACCGCCGACGAGCCGGTCCCAGGCCTCGGAGCCGATCCCGGCGACGCAGGTGAGGCCGTCGTCGGGGTGGCGGAAGGACACCGACCGGACGAGTCCTGACAGGTCCTGGAGCGCCTCCCGCACGGTGTCCTCGCCGCCGGGGTTGACGGTGGCCACGAGGAACACGGCAGCCCGGGAGGGCGGGGCGACGACGGGTTGGACGACGACCATGGGACTCCCGCCGAGAGATGGCAGACAAAAGACTGACAGACAAAAGACATGAAAAGGACAGCGCCAGCGTAGGCGCCCATGATCCGGTACGCAGCCCGTGCGGCCCCTCGGATCCGAGCGGCGCCCGCGATCGAGCCGAGTGGCACCCGCGATCCGGCGGGCATAGCCTGCCCAAAGGGGTGATTTCTGTTCGGCTGTGCCCCGAACATCCGCAGGTGAAAGGGTGACAACGCCGTGAGCACCGACCAGGACGCGCAGGAATCCCCGGCGCCCGGCGCCCCGGAACCCGTGGAGGCCCGGGTGGGGCCCACCCCCGAGGGCGACCCGGAGTTCCACCCCTACCACCACCCGGCGGCGGGCTGGGGCGCGGCCAGGAGCGTGACCGGCTTCCTCGTCCGCGAGGGCGCCCTCGTCGACGGCCCGCGCGCCATCATGCGGATGAACCACGAGAACACCGGATTCGACTGCCCCGGCTGCGCGTGGCCCGACGACACCAAGGGCCTGCACCTGGACATCTGCGAGAACGGCATCAAGCACGTCACCTGGGAGATGACGCGCAAGCGCGTCGGCGGCGAGTTCTTCGCCGCGCACTCGGTGTCCGAGCTGGCCGAGTGGAGCGACTACGACCTGGAGAACGAGGGCCGGCTGACCGAGCCGATGGTCTACGACCCGGAGTCGGACCACTACGTCCCGATCACGTGGAAGGACGCGTTCGAGGTGGTCGGCCGTGCCCTGCGCGGCCTCGACAACCCCCACCAGGCGTCCTTCTACACCTCGGGACGGCTCGGCAACGAGGCCACCTTCCTCTACCAGCTGATGGCCCGCGAGCTGGGCACCAACAACCTGCCCGACTGCTCCAACATGTGCCACGAGGCCAGCGGCCGCGCCCTTCAGGCCTCCCTGGGCACGGGCAAGGGCACCGTCGACCTGAAGGACTGGGAGACCGCGGACGCGCTGTTCATCTTCGGGGTGAACGCCGCGTCGAACGCCCCCAGGATGCTGACCGCGCTCGCCGAGGCGCACCGCCGCGGCGCGCAGATCGTGCACGTCAACCCGCTCGTCGAGGCAGCCGCCACCCGGACCATCGTGCCGCACGACTTCACGGACATGGCCCTCTTCAAGACGACGAAGACCAGCACCCTGAACCTCCAGCCGCGCATCGGCGGCGACATGGCGCTGATCCGCGGCATGGCCAAGGCGGTCCTGGAGCAGTCGGCGACCGACCCCAAGGCCCTCGACCAGGAGTTCGTCGACCGCCACACGAGCGGCTTCGAGGAGTACCGGGCGCTGTGCGAGGCCACACCGTGGGAGGAGATCGAGCGGCAGTCCGGACTGTCCCGCGCCGACATCCTCAAGGCCGCGCGGGTGTACGGCGAGGCCGACCGCTCCATCGTCAGCTGGTGTCTGGGCCTCACCCAGCACGAGCACGGCGTCGACACCGTCCGGGAGATCGTCAACCTGCTGCTGCTCCGCGGCAACCTGGGGCGCGAGGGCGCCGGCCCCTCCCCCGTACGCGGCCACAGCAACGTCCAGGGCAACCGCACCTGCGGCATCGACCACCGCCCGAGCGAGGCATTCCTCGACCGCCTCGCCGAGGTCTGCGAGATCGAACCGCCGCGCGAGCACGGCCTGGACACCGTCCGCACCATCGAGGCGATGCAGCGCGGCGAGATCAAGGTCTTCGTCGGCATGGGCGGGAACTTCGCGCTCGCCGCCCCCGACACCCCGCTCACCTACGCGGCGCTGCGCACCTGCGACCTCACCGTCCAGGTCAGCACCAAGCTGAACCGCAGCCACCTCGTCCACGGCAAGCAGGCACTGATCCTGCCGTGCCTGGGCCGCACCGAGAAGGACCACCAGCGCAGGGGCATCCAGAGCACCTCCGTCGAGGACTCGATGAGCATGGTCCACCTGTCGGTCGGCATGAAGCGCCCGGCTTCCCCGCACCTGCTCTCCGAACCGGCGATCGTCGCCGGCATGGCGCGGGCGGCGCTGCCCGACAGCGCGACGCCCTGGGAGTGGTACATCGAGGACTACGACCGCATCCGGGACACCATGGCCAGGGCCCTCGACGGCTTCGAGGACTTCAACCGGCGGGTACGCCTCCCGCTCGGCTTCCGCATCAAGCAGCCGGCCCGCGAACTGGTCTTCCTCACCCCGTCCGGGCGCGCCGAGTTCTCCAGCGCCCCGCTGCCCGACGTCGTACCCGAGCCGGGCACCCTGGCCCTCGGCACCATGCGGTCCCACGACCAGTGGAACACCACCATCTACTCCGACAACGACCGCTACCGCGGCATCAAGAACCTGCGCACGCTGGTCTTCATGAACCGGGCCGACATGCGGGAGCGCGGGATCGCCGACATGGGCCCCGTCGACATCACGAGCACCGCGAAGGACGGCTCCCAGCGGTCGGTCAGCGGCTACCTCGCGGTTCCGTACGACATCCCCCGGGGCTGCGCGGCCGGCTACATGCCCGAGATGAACGTGCTGTGCGCGCTGGTCGACTACAGCACGCAGAGCGACCAGCCGATCATGAAGCACGTCAAGGTGACGATCGTGCCCTCCGCGTGACGCTCCCTCATCCCCGTCGGGCGAGGTGCTCCAGGAGGAGGTAGCCACGCTCCGCCGCGGCGAGTTCGGTGGGGTCGATCTCCGCCGGCCAGAGCTCACCGGCGGCCGCGTCGTCCGTCTCCCGCAACTCCACCACGGCGTACTGCCCGGAGACCAGCGTCCTGGTGCCGCTGGACAGCGTCGCCGGCATCAGCAACTGCCCGACCTCGTAGGCAGCCCTCGTCCGCCTCGAACGGGCGCCCGGGGAGATGCCGGCCGCGGCCCCGTGACAGAGTCGGGGAAAGCCCCCGAACAGGCACGACCGGACGACCGGACGACCGGGCCGCACATCGAGCACCGTCGGAGCGGCGCTCAGAGGAGAGGAACGAACCATGGGACGAGTGACCGTACGGCGGCGCGTCCTGCGCGTGCGCGAAGGAGACTCCTCCTACCGCCCGGACACGCTGGCCGCCGAGGAGCCCATGGAGATCAGGGTCGGCGGGCGCCCGCTGACGGTGACCATGCGGACCCCGGGCGACGACTTCGACCTGGCGGTCGGCTTCCTGGTCAGCGAGGGCGTGGTGCACTCCGCCGAGGACGTGGCCGGGATCCGGTACTGCGCGGGGGCCACGGCCGACGGCGGCAACACGTACAACGTGGTCGACGTCGGTCTGGCGCCCGGCGTCGCCGCCCCCGACGCGTCCCTGGAGCGGAACTTCTACACGACCTCCTCGTGCGGTCTGTGCGGCAAGGCGAGCCTGGACGCGGTGCGCACGACGGCCGCCTGGTCGGTCGCCGAGGACCCGCTGCGGATCGGGACGGACGTCCTCGCGGCCCTGCCGGACCGGCTGCGGGCCGCCCAGCGGGTCTTCGACACCACGGGAGGGCTGCACGCCGCCGGGCTCTTCACCGCCGAGGGCGAGCTGGTGTGCCTGCGGGAGGACGTCGGCCGGCACAACGCCGTCGACAAGGTCGTCGGCCACGCGCTGCGCGAAGGACTCCTGCCGCTGCGCGAGTCGGTCCTGATGGTGAGCGGCCGCGCCTCGTTCGAACTGGTGCAGAAGGCGGTGATGGCCGGGATCCCGCTGCTCGCGGCGGTCTCGGCGCCGTCCTCGCTCGCGGTGGACCTCGCGGCGGAGAGCGGGCTGACCCTGGTCGGCTTCCTGCGCGGGTCCTCGATGAACGTGTACACGGGCGACGAGCGACTGGGCTCGGTGCCGGTGGCCTGACGCGCGTGTTCCTGCCGCGTGAGGCATACGCCCCGCGAGATCGCGAGCCGCACCGACATGGCAGCCGCCCTGGATCGGCTGCCCGTGGACTAGGAGGTGTCTTGTCGATCGGGCCCCGCGAGCCCGGCCTGATCGACAGGACACCCCTAGCGGGCCCTAGTCGGCCTGCCGCTCGCCGTCCGGGGGAAGGCCGACCTCCTCGCGGTCCTCCTCCAGGCGCGCCGCCAGTTCGTCCTCGTCCGGGCGGCGGGGCATGCCGCGGCTGTGCCCGGTGTCGGGGTCGCCCTCGACCTGTTCGTTCGACTTGTGGTGCGGGGCCATCGGTCTCACTCCTTGCCGTCGGTGGCGGCGGCCGCCGCAGGGGCCTCGGGGGCCGTCCCGGCGCCGTCGCCCTTCTGGATCGTGCAGTGGAGGGAGTCGTCGATCACGTCGGCGACGATCGTGTCCCCCGGCTCCGCCTCTCCGCCGAGCAGCAGCGAGGCGATGCGGTTGTCGAGTTCCGTCTGGATCGTGCGGCGCAGCGGGCGGGCGCCGAACTCCGGCTGGTAGCCGTGGGCCACGAGGAGTCTCTTCGCCGCCTCGGTGACGTCGAGGGTCATGCCCTGGGCGCGGACCCGGTGCTTGCTGCGGTCCAGGAGGTGGTCGACGATCTCCGACAGGTCCTTCTCGGTGAGGCTGTGGAAGACGATGATGTCGTCGATGCGGTTGAGGAACTCCGGCAGGAACCGGCCCCGCAGATCCTCCATCAGCTCGCCCTTGAGCTCGGCCGCGTCGCCCTCGTGGGCGAGGATCCGGTGGGCGCCGATGTTCGACGTCATGATGATGACGCAGTGCCGGAAGTCGACCGTGCGGCCCTGGCCGTCGGTGAGCCGCCCGTCGTCGAGGATCTGCAGCAGCGTGTTGAAGACGTCGGGGTGCGCCTTCTCCACCTCGTCGAAGAGGACGACGCTGTACGGGTTGCGGCGCACCTTCTCGGTGAGCTGCCCGGCCTCCTCGTACCCGACGTATCCGGGAGGCGCCCCCACGAGCCGGGCGACGGTGTGCTTCTCCTGGAACTCGCTCATGTCGAACCGGATCATGCGGTCGTCCTCGCCGAAGAGCAGTTCGGCGAGGGTCTTGGCGAGTTCGGTCTTGCCGACGCCCGTGGGCCCGAGGAAGAGGAACGAGCCGACGGGGCGGTTCGGGTCGCCCATGCCGGCGCGGTTGCGGCGGACGGCCTCGGAGACCGCGGTGACCGCCTCGTCCTGGCCGACGATCCGGGCGTGCATCTCCTCCTCCAGCTTGAGGAGCTTCTCCTTCTCGCTGGCGGTGAGCTGGGAGACGGGGATGCCGGTGCGGCGCGAGACGATGTCGGCGATGTCGGCGGCGGTGACCGAGACGACGCCCTCGCGGCGCTCCTCGATGCCCGCGATCTCGCCCTCCACATCGGCGATCTGCCGCTTCAGGTCCGAGGCCTTCTCGAACTGCTCGGCCGCCACGGCCTGGTCCTTCTCCCGCTGGAGCTTGGCGAGCCGGTCCTCCCGGCTGACGACCTCGGTGGAGCGGCCGGCGCTGCGCAGTCGTACGCGCGCCCCTGCCTGGTCCATCAGGTCGATGGCCTTGTCGGGCAGGAACCGGTCGCCGATGTACCGGTCGGAGAGCTCCGCCGCCGCCGTGAGGGCGCCGTCGGCGAACCGGACCTGGTGGTGGGCCTCGTAGGCGTCCCGCAGCCCTTCGAGGATCTGCACGGTCTCCTCGACCGTGGGCTCCGGGATGAGGACGGGCTGGAAGCGGCGTTCGAGCGCGGCGTCCTTCTCGATGTGCTTGCGGTACTCGTCGATCGTCGTCGCGCCGACGACGTGCAGCTCCCCGCGCGCGAGGGCGGGCTTCAGCATGTTGCCCGCGTCCATCGCGCCCTCGCCCGACGCACCCGCGCCGACGACCGTGTGGAGTTCGTCGATGAAGAGGACGATGTCGCCGCCGGCCTCCTGGACGTCCTCGATGACCTTCTTGAGGCGCTCCTCGAACTGGCCGCGGTACTGCGCTCCGGCCACCAGGCCGGACAGGTCGAGGGAGACGACCCGCTTGTCCTTCAGGGTGTCGGGCACCTCGCCCGCCACGATCCGCTGGGCGAGGCCCTCGACGATGGCGGTCTTGCCGACGCCGGGCTCGCCGATGAGCACCGGGTTGTTCTTGGACCGCCGCGAGAGGATCTCGATGGTCTGCTCGATCTCCTCGGCACGGCCGACCACCGGGTCGAGCTTCCCCGCCTTCGCCTCGTCCGTGAGGTCCCTGCCGAACTCGTCCAGGGTGGTGGCCGGCTGCTTCTGCTGCTTTGCTGCGGCCGGGGCGCCGCCGTCGGTGCGGGCCGCCTGGTCCGTGAGGCCGCGCAGCTTCTTCACGTCGTGGTCGTCGGCGCCCAGGAGCCGCGTCGCCCCGGAGTCGGAGTCGTCGAGGAGCGCCGCGAGGATGTGCTCGGGGCCGATGTACGACACGCCCGTCTCCTGCGAGCGGCCGTAGGCGGCGGCGAGCGTGCGCTTGGCCGCCGGGGTGAGTCCGGGCTCAGACGAGGGCTCGCCGGACTCCCGGGGCAGTACCCGGTCGAGCTGGGCGGCGAGCGCCTCGGGGTCGACGCCGACCTGGGACAGCAGCCTGCGGGAGGGGTCGACCTGGGTCGCCGCCCACAGCAGGTGTTCGGTGTCGAGGTCGGACGTGCCGTCCTCGACGGCCTTCCGGGCGGCCAGGTTGAGGAGTTCGTGCGAGGACTCGGTGAGGAGTCGGCCGATCGGTACGCGCTGGACGGCCGGGGGCGAGGACGCCGGCGACATTCCGAAGAACCGGTTCAGCATGTCGCTGAACGGATCGGACGAACCGAAGGGTGAACCGAACGCCATCGACATGTCAGCTCCAGAGACGCAAGTGAGGTCTTTTCCACTCAAACGTGACGTGTAGGGCGACGCAACCGGAGTGGCGCCCCTCGACCGACGGGCCTCTCCGCCCCTCCCCGCGCCCGACACGCCCGCCCCACCCGTACGGGCCGCAATCCCCGCCACGGCGCCGCGCGCGTCGACGATGACACCATGACGTCCGCGATCCCCCCGCACACCCCCGGCCCGCAGGTCCGCGCCCGGACCCTCGTCCGGAAACCCAAGCTGTGGCTCGTACCGACCGTCCTGAGCGCGCTGGTCGCCGTGGGCCTCTCGCTCCTCTACATGGGCGGCATCCTCAACCCGAACGACAACCTGCACAGGCTGCCCGTCGCCCTGGTCGACGAGGACCGGGGCACCCCGCTGCCCGGACAGCGGGAGCCCCTGGGGAAGCAGATCACCGACCGGATCGTCGCCGGCTCCTCGGACGACAGCGTCCACTGGCGGCGGCTCGACCGCGCGCAGGCGCAGGACGCGCTGGCCTCCGGCGAGATCTTCGGCGCCCTGGTCGTCCCGGAGGACTTCACCGCGTCCGTCGCCGCCCTGACCACGAACCGGGCGACGGTACGGCCGACGATCACCGTGCTCACCAATCCCGGCCTCGGCAGTCTGGGTTCGTCGATCACGGCCCAGATCAACCAGAGCGCGGCCCATCAGGCCTCGCTGGCCATCGGCAAGCAGCTCGCCGCCGGCACCGACGTCCCGACGACCCGGCTGCTCCTGGCCGACCCGGTCGCCGTCACCACCCAGGTCGGCCATCCGATCGGCCGGCACAGCGGTCTGGGCCTGACCGCGTTCTACTACACCCTGCTGCTCGTCCTCGGCGGCTTCATCGGCGGCAACCTCGTCAACAGCGGCGTCGACACGTCGCTCGGCTACGCCGACAGCGAGATCGGCCCCTGGCACTCCCGGTACCCGACGGTCCCGATCGACCGCACGCAGACGCTGGTCCTGAAGATGCTGATGACGGCGGGCATCTCGCTGCTCACCACGACGCTCGTCATGGTGGCCACGATCACGGTCCTGGGCATGGACGCCTCCCACCTGCCGATGCTGTGGCTGTTCTCCTACTGCGCGACGGTCGCCGTCGGTCTGGGCGTCCAGGCCATCAACGCCGCGTTCGGAGGCATCGGCCAGCTCGTCTCCATGTTCGTCTTCATCGCCCTCGCCCTGCCGTCCTCGGGCGCGACCGTCCCCCTGGAGGCCACCCCGGGCTTCTTCCGCTTCCTGGGACTCTTCGAGCCGATGCACCAGCTCGGCGCGGGTGTCAGGTCCATCCTGTACTTCGACGCCCGCGCCGACGCGGGTCTGGCCCGCGGCTGGATCATGATCGCCGTGGGCACGGCCCTGGCCCTGGCCTTCGGCTTCGCCATGACCCGGTACTACGACCGGCGGGGCCTGCGCCGCCTCACCCCGCAGCCCGCCTGAGCGGGACGGGGTGAGGAATCCGCGGGTGGGGCGGCGCCCGTCGCCGGCCGGCTACCGCCAGTCGTCGTAGGGCGGAGGCGGCTCCTCCATCCCGTCCATGTCGTAGGGCGGCTCCTCGTCGTACGCGGCCTCGTACTCCGGACCGGAAGGTGCGGACGGCGCGGGCCGCGCGGGGGCGGCGGACCTCGCGGACGGCGCGGACCTCGCGAGGGCGGCGGACCGCGCGACGGGGACCGCCGGGTCCGCCGCGTCCGCGGGCGCGTCGGCGGAAGCCGCACCGGCCTCGGTTCCCGGTGCGGCGGCCGCCGCGTCGGCCCCGCTCTCCGCCAGCGCCTCCAGCACCCCCTCGGCGTACTTCGCCAGCTTGGCCTCGCCGACGCCGCCGATGGTGCCGAGCTCCTCGACCGTCGACGGGAGCTGCGTCGCGATCTCCCGCAGCGTGGCGTCGTGGAACACGACGTACGCCGGGACGCTCTGCTCGCGTGCCGTCGCGGCCCGCCAGCCGCGCAGCGCCTCGAAGACCGGGACCGCGGCCGCCGGCAGGTCGACCGGCACCCGGGCTCCCTTCCCGGAGCGCCCGCCGGACTCCTTGCGGGAGGCGGCGGCCGGCGCCTTCTCCTTGCGCAGCGTGACGGTGCGCTGCCCGCCGAGCACCTCGCCGCTCTTCTCCGTGAGCACGAGCGTGCCGTAGTCGCCCTCGACCGCGAGGAGCCCCAGCGCGAGGAGCTGCCGCACGACCCCGCGCCACTCGGCGGTCCCCAGGTCGGAGCCGACGCCGAACACCGAGAGGCCGTCGTGGTCGAACTGGATGACCTTGGCCGTCTTCTTGCCCTGGAGGATGTCGATGATCTGTCCGGCGCCGAACTTCTGACGGCGCTCCTTGGCCAGCCGCCACACGGTGGACAGCAGCTTCTGCGCGGCGACGGTGCCGTCCCAGGACTCGGCCGGGGTCAGGCATGTGTCGCAGTTGCCGCAGGGCTCGCCGGACTGGCCGAAGTAGGCGAGGAGGCGGACGCGGCGGCAGTCGACCGTCTCGCAGAGCGCGAGCATGGCCTCCAGGTGCATGGCGAGGGCGCGCCGGTGCTGCTCGTCACCCTCGGAGCCGTCGATCATCTTGCGCTGCTGGACGACGTCCTGGAGTCCGTACGCCAGCCAGGCGGTGGCGGGCTCGCCGTCGCGGCCGGCGCGGCCGGTCTCCTGGTAGTAGCCCTCGACGGACTTGGGCAGGTCGAGATGGGCGACGAAGCGCACGTCGGGCTTGTCGATGCCCATGCCGAACGCGATGGTCGCCACCACGACGACCCCGTCCTCCCGGAGGAAGCGGGCCTGGTTCGCCGCGCGCGCACGGGCGTCCATGCCCGCGTGGTACGGGACGGCGTCGATGCCGTTCTCCACGAGGAGGGCGGCGGTCTTCTCCACGGAGGCGCGGGAGAGGCAGTAGACGACTCCGGCGTCCCCGGCGTGCTCGGCCCTGATCAGTTCGAGCAGCTGCTTGTGCGGGCTGTTCTTCGGGACGATGCGGTACTGGATGTTCGGCCGGTCGAAGCCGGCGACGAAGTGCCGGGCGTCCTCCAGGCCGAGCCGCGCCGCGATCTCCTTGTGGGTGGACTCGGTGGCCGTCGCGGTCAGCGCGATCCGGGGCACCTTGGGCCAGCGCTCGTGGAGCATGGACAGCGCCAGGTAGTCGGGCCGGAAGTCGTGGCCCCACTGGGCGACGCAGTGCGCCTCGTCGATGGCGAAGAGCGACACCTTGCCCCGGTCGAGGAGCCGCTGGGTGCCCTCGGTGCGGAGCCGCTCGGGAGCCAGGTAGAGCAGATCGAGCTCGTCGGCGAGGAAGGCCTGCTCGACGGCCTGCCGCTCGTACGGATCCTGGGTCGAGTTCAGGAATCCGGCCCGCACCCCGAGCGCCCTGAGCGCGTCGACCTGGTCCTGCATGAGGGCGATCAGCGGCGAGATCACCACGCCGGTGCCGTCTCTGACCAGGGCCGGGATCTGGTAGCAGAGGGACTTTCCGCCGCCGGTCGGCATCAGCACGAGGGCGTCGCCGCCGTCGACGACCTGCTCGATGATCTCCTGCTGCTCGCCTCGGAAGGAGCTGTAGCCGAAGACGCGGTGGAGCACCTGCGCTGCCTCGGAGATCACGGCGGAACCGTCGGAAAGGACCATTCACCCACCCTATCGGCCGCCACGGACACCCCGGCCGCACCGCCGGAACCTGTGGACAACTCCTCGCCGCCTCCACGCACGGCGGCCCGCGCCGTGCGACGGGGCTCGACGACGGGTTTCGACGACGGAGCTCGACGACGGTTCTCAACGACGGGGCCCTGAGGCAACGCGAAGGGCGAACCCCGCGTCCTTCTGCACAGGGACGCATCGGCCGATGCACCAGCCGCGGCCACAGGGAAGCAGGACACATCATGAGCGACAAGGCCCGCACTCTCTTCGACGCGCTCGATCTCGACCATGACGGCAGCCTGACGCGCATCGAGGTCATCAACGCGCTGCGGGCCAAGGGCCCGACTCTGGCCGCACAGGGGGTCATACCCGCGTGGGGCGTGGGGACGGACGACGACGCCTCGGCCCTGTTCGACCAGGCCGACCAGAACGGCGACCGCGTCCTGTCGTTCGAGGAGTTCGCCGCGCTGGTCGACCGCCGCTTCGGCTGGTGACGCGAACCGCCCCACACACAGACCGCCCCACACACAGAGAGAACCGGCACCGCGCTCCCCGCGCGGTGCCGGTTCTTCCGTCCGGAGGACCGGTCAGGAGATCTCGGGCAGCAGCCCGGTGGCCGGCGCGGCCAGGTCGGTGAGCTGGCGGAGCTGGTTCACCTGGTGCACCTGGCTGAGCCCGCCGAGCTGGCCCGCGATGCCGGGGAACTGCCCCTTGGACTCCTCCGGGATCCCGGTCGTGGCGATCGCGTCGAGCTCGCTGACCGGGTTGATCGGCGGGCCGAGCGGGCTGGTGGTGGCGGCCTGCGCCGCGGACGCGCCGAGGCACGAGAAGGCGGCGGCGACGGCGAGAACTGAGGAAATGCGTCGTGTAGAGATCACACCCTCACAACGCCCCGCCCCGCCGACGGACACGGCCGTACCCCTCCGGCCTCGGCCCGCTCCGGTGTGCCGGAGCACCGTACACGGCCCGCTCCGGCGTGGCGGGGCACGCGATCGGGAGTGAACCGGTGTACGTCACAGAAGGGCTTCGGAACCTGGCCGCGGACCCCGTCGCGGAAGGAGTGTCCGAGGCATGCGCAGACTGCTGGTCGACATCGCCCACACGCTGGTGCCGCCCAAGGGCGACAGGCACGGGCCGCTGCCGCCTCTCATGCTGGCCCTCACCCTGGTCACCGGACTCGTGGACGCGGTCAGCTTCCTGGGGCTCGGGCAGGTCTTCGTCGCCAACATGACCGGCAACGTGGCGCTCCTGGGCTTCGCCCTCGCGGGCGCCGGGGGCCTGTCCGCGCCCGCCTCCCTGGTGTCCCTGGCCTCGTTCCTCGCCGGCGCGGTGGCGGGCGGCCGGTTCGGTGCCCGCTTCGCCGCACACCGCGGGCGGCTGCTCGCCTCGGCGCTCGCCCTGCAGGCGGGGCTCGTCGCGGCGGCGCTCGTCGTCGCCCTCGTGGCGCACGACACCGTGGGCCCGCCGGGCCGGTACACCCTGATCGTCGCCCTCGGCCTCGCCATGGGGATGCAGACGGCGGTGGCCCGCCGCATCGGCGTGCCGGACCTGACCACGACCGTGCTGACCCAGACGCTGACCGGCCTGGCCTCGGACTCCGCCCCGACCGGTGGCGACGACCCCCGGCCGGGGCGGCGGATCCTGTCCGTCCTGGCGATGGTCCTCGGCGCGCTCGTCGGCGCCCTGCTCCTCGACGCCGGACTCGCGGTCGTCCTGGGAGTGGCCCTCGCCCTGCTCGTGGTGGCCGCCGCCGTCACGAGACGTCTGGCGGCCACCGACGCGGCGTGGATCAGGCCGTAGCGTCCACGGGGAGCGGCGCGGAGACGGGGGCGGAGCCGGAAGCCGAGGTAGTGGCGGAGACGGTGGAGGTGGCGGGGGACGTGGTGGTGGCGGGGGATGTGGTGGTGGCGGCGGCGCGTACGGGGTGACGGCTCAGGATCGACACGCGGTTGAACGCGTTGATGGCGATCGCCACCCAGATCACCGCCGAGATCTCCTCGTCGTCCAGGACCGCGCGCGCCGCACCGTACGCCCGGTCCTGCGCGAGGCGGTCCGCCGGGTCGGTCGTGGCCTCCGCCAGGGCGAGGGCCGCGCGTTCCCGTGCGGTGAAGAGCTCGGTGTCCCGCCAGGCGGGGAGCACGCCGAGGCGCCGGGTGGTCTCGCCGGCCCGGAGCGCGGCCCTGGTGTGGACGTCGAGGCAGGACGCGCAGCCGTTGATCTGCGACACCCGGAGGTTGACCAGCTCGACCAGGATCCGGTCGAGCCCGGCCTCCGCGGCGGTCGCGCGGACGGCGTCGGCGGTGTGGACCAGGGCCCGGTAGGCCGCGGGGCTCTGTTTGTCGAGGTAGACCCGCCGCCCGTCCGTCGTACCGTTCACGTCACGCGGGGCGTTACCGTCCATCGGGTCGCTCGCGTCGTTCGCGTCGTTCGCGTCCTTCACGTGGTTGATCGCGTCGTTCACCATGCGCTCCTTCGAGGAATCCGTGCGCGTCACGGGTTCTGGGGCTATGATCATCCATAGTTGTTGAAAGCGAAACTATATCGCTTGACGAGGACGGACGGAGAGGGGTCGGGCATGAGCGACACGGAGGTCGAGATTCTCTCCGCGCGGGACGTCCCGCTGGGCGGGCCGCGCGCCATGACCGTACGGCGCACCCTGCCCCAGCGGTCCCGCACCCTCATCGGCGCCTGGTGCTTCGCCGACCACTACGGCCCCGACCGGGTCGCAGAGTCCGGCGGCATGGACGTCGCCCCCCACCCGCACACCGGTCTGCAGACCGTGAGCTGGCTCTTCAGCGGCGAGATCGAGCACCGCGACAGCCTCGGCAGCCACGCGTTCGTACGGCCCGGGGAGCTGAACCTCATGACCGGCGGCCACGGCATCAGCCACACCGAGGTCTCCACCCCCGACACCGCCGTCCTGCACGGGGTGCAGCTGTGGGTGGCTCTGCCCGACGCGCACCGCCACGCCGAGCGCGACTTCCAGCACCACGCCCCGAAGCCGGTGCGGCTCGACGGCGCGGAACTGCGGGTGTTCCTCGGCTCGCTCGCCGGCGATACCTCCCCCGTACGCACCTTCACCCCGCTCCTCGGCGCCGAACTCCTCATCGACCCCGGCGCCACGGTCGTCCTCCCCGTCGATCCGGCGCACGAGCACGGTCTGCTCGTCGACGAAGGGGACGTCCGGCTCGCCGGAACCGTCCTCCGCCCGGCCGAACTCGGCTACGTCGACACCGGGCACGACACCCTGACCCTGACGAACGAGTCCGACCACCGCGCGCGGACGGTCCTCATCGGCGGTACGCCCTTCGGCGAGGAGATCGTCATGTGGTGGAACTTCATCGGCCGCAGCAACCAGGACATCGTCGAGGCCAGGGAGGAGTGGGAGCGCGCCTCCGACCGGTTCGGCCACGTCGACGGATACCCCGGCGACCGCCTCCCCGCCCCGGCCCTGCCGAACGCCGCACTCACCCCCCGCGGAAACCCGCCCCGCGCCTGAGCCATTCGCCCGGGCCACGCACCCGCGGCAGGCACCCGAGCCCCGCGCCATCGCACCGCATCGCGGCGCACCGCACGAACCCTCGACCCTCGACCCTCGACCCGAGAGGCACGCCATCATGACCGAGCAGGCAGCAACCACCCCCGTCGTCCGCCGCGTCGACCCCCGCCACCGCTACGAGATCCTCGTCGACGACCAGCGCGCCGGCCTCACCGCGTACCGCGACCGCGACGACCGGCGCGTCTTCTTCCACACCGAGATCGACGACGCCTACGCGGGCCAGGGCCTGGCCTCGATCCTGGTCGAGCAGGCGCTGACCGACGTGCGCGCGTCCGGGATGCGGATCGTGCCGGTCTGCCCGTACGTGGCCAAGTTCCTCAAGAAGCACGAGGAGTTCGCCGACATCACCGACCCGGTGACGCCGGAGGTCCTGCAGTGGCTGGAGGGCCAGTTGGCCCGCTGACCTGCGCGGCCCCGGACCCGTCGGCCCCCGGGCCAGGCACCACCGACCCAGGCACCACCGACCCAGGCCCCACCGGCCCCGGCGCAGCCCCGACCCGGACCCGCCGCTCAGCCGGCGGGCGGGGCCAGGACGACGAAGTCGGCGTTCGACGGGTCGAGGCAGACGGCGAGCCGTCCGACGCCCTCCGCGTCGTCCGGCCCCATCTGCACGTTGCCGCCGCTCGCGGTGACCCTGGCCACCGCCGCGTCGCAGTCGGTGACCGCGAAGACGGGGTGCCAGTACGGCCGCCCGTGCGCGAGCGCGAGGTCCGCCTCGCTCACCTGCATGAGGCCGCCGTGCATGCGCTCCTCGGGCAGTCCCGCGGGGGTGATGACCGTGTACGTGCCCTCCCCGCCGGGCATCGGCATGTCGCTGTACTGCCACCCGAAGACACTGCCGTAGAACTGCTTGGCCGCCGCGGCGTCGGTCGTGTACAGCTCGGTCCAGGACAGCGAGCCCGGCGTGTCGACCTGCTCGACACCCTTGTTCGAACCCGGCTGCCAGACGGCGAACTGGCCGCCCAGCGGGTCGCTGTACTGCGCCATGCGACCCCACTCGTCGAGATCCATGGGAGCGACCCGCACAGTGCCGCCGGCCTCCTCGACGGCCCGGGTCGTGGCGTCCGCGTCGGCGACGCTGTAGTAGATCATCCAGGCGGAGCGCGCGCCCTTCTCGGTGAGCTTGCCGAGACCGGCGACGATCTTCCCGTCGCTCCGGAACATCCCGCCCTCCATGTCCTCCCCCTCCCCCATGGACTCGTAGTCCCACCCGAGCACACCGCCGTAGAAGGCCGCGGCGGCCGGGACGTCGGGAGCGCCGAGGTCGAGCCAGCAGGGGGAGCCGGGGACGAAGTCGGTGGTGATCATGGCGAAGGCCTTTCGCGGTTCCGGGGTACGCCGGGTACGCCCTCAGCCTCGCATCGGACACGGCCCCCCGCCCGTCGGCCGATCCGCGTCGGCGCGGGCCCTCCCCGGCACGGGAGCCGCCCCTCACCGAGCGCACGGTCCCTGCCGTCCCCGGCGTCCCCGGCGGACCGTCCGGAGACGCCCCGCCCAGGAGGGCAGACGGTCACAGACCCTCCCCCGGCTTCCGTCCCCAGGCCGTGAGCATGCCCGCCGACAGCGCGGCGCATCCGTCGGATCCCAGGTACCGGATCGCCGCGTCCACGGCCGCGTCGTCGACCAGACCGGTCGCCAGCATCGGCGCCCTGCTCCGCTCCCACGTGTCCGCCCAGAAACGGCTGATCGGGCTCCCCGCCAGCAGCGGCGGCACATGGATCTCGGCGGCCACGGGCAGCAGACCCGCATCACGCAGCAGTTGCGGGTACGACGGCACCCAGGAGACGTCCGTGCCGATGGTCTCCCTCAGCGCCTGCCACATCGCCCGCATCACCAGGGTGTACGGGGTGCCGGGCGCCCGGTCGCTCGTCAGGTCCACCGCGTCGCTGAGCACCAGCACGCCGCCGGGTTCGACGAGTTCGGCGAGTCTCCTGATCACACGGTCCCGCTCGGGGAGGTGCATGAGTACGAAACGCGCGTGGACGAGCCGGAACCGTCCGGGGTCGAAGTCCGGGTCGGTGACGTCGGCCTCGATGACGTCGAGGCCGGTCACCGGGCGCTCGACGAGAAAGCGCACATCGCGGTCCACCGCGAGCACGCCCGTCACTCCGGCCTCGTCGAGCAGGCGACGGGAGACCGTTCCCGTGCCGGCTCCGACGTCCAGGCACCGCCACCCCGGACCGACCCCGAGCGCACGGAAGCGCGCCATGGTGATGTCGTCGTAGGCGAGCGCGCCGTAGTCGATGCGCTCGCCCTCACCGGCCCGTTCGGGAGGGAACACGGCCTCACCGTAACGGCCTTCACCCGGTACGCCCCCGCGCGGGGCGGTGGTCACGCCGTCACCCGGGTGCCGGGGCGGGCGTCGGGCTCGACGCGCTCCGGCGCCCGGTCGGCGGGACCCGGCAACGGCGGTTCCTCGAACGGTGTCATGACCGGATCCCTTCAGGTGGGGGGCGGTTCCGGGTGGCGGGGAGCGTCGCCGCCGTCCTGGACCCCGGCGCAGCGGCCACCTCCCGTCGATCCTGCACGGACCACCGCCCGCAGGTCCGAGGCGCGCCGCGCCTGCGCCGATCGGGCGTCCCGAACCCGCCCCGAACCCCGAACCCGCCGCGCCTGACCCAGCCAGACCCGCCCCCTGGTCCGCCCCCCGAACCCCGGACCCACCGCCCCTGGTCCGGCCCGAACCCCGGCCCGCGCACACACCGCTCCACCCTCAACCATTGACAGGTCCATCTCACTCTCACCATTCTTGAGAGCGCTCTCAACCCCAAGACCCCCCACCCACCCACGGATTCCCCCCACACGGAGTCCCCACCTCCGAGGAGCCCCACGTGTCCGCACACCGCAGGCGCAGGCACAGCCGCGCCGCACTCGTGACCCTGGCCGCCGCCGCGCTGATCGGCACCGTCGTCACCGTCGCCGGCCCGTCCGACACCGTCCAGGCCGCCGTCCCCGCGACCATTCCGCTCACCTTCACGAACAACTCCGGCCGCGGCGAGCAGGTCTACGTCTACAACCTCGGCACCGAGCTCTCGACGGGCCGGCAGGGCTGGGCCGACGCGAACGGCACCTTCCACCCCTGGCCGGCCGGCGGCTCCGTCCCCGTCCCCGCACCGGACGCCGCCATCGCCGGTCCCGCCAACGGCGGATCGATGACGATCCGGCTGCCGAAGTTCTCGGGCCGGATCTACTTCAGCTACGGACAGAAGCTGGTGTTCAAGCTGGCGACCGGCGGTCTCGTCCAGCCCGCGGTGCAGAACCCCAACGACCCCAACAGGAACATCCTCTTCAACTGGTCCGAGTACACGCTCAACGACTCGGGCCTCTGGCTCAACAGCACCCAGGTCGACATGGTCTCGGCGCCCTACGCCGTCGGCGTGAAGCGGCCCAACGGCACCGTCGCGAACGCGGGCCGCCTCAAGCCCGGCGGCTACCGGGGCTTCTACGACGCCCTGCGCGGCCAGCCCGGCGGCTGGGCCAACCTCATCCAGACCCGCGCCGACGGCACCGTGCTGCGGGCCCTGGCCCCGGGCCACGGGATCGAGGCCGGCGCGCTGCCCTCGGGGGTGATGAACGACTACATCAACCGCGTCTGGACGAAGTACGCCTCGTCGACCCTGACGGTGACACCGTTCGCGAACCAGCCGTCCGTGAAGTACTTCGGCCGGGTCTCCGGGAACGTCATGAACTTCACCAACACGTCGGGGGCCGTCGTCACGTCGTTCCAGAAGCCCGACTCCGACAGCGTCTTCGGCTGCTACAAGCTCCTCGACGCCCCCAACGACCAGGTGCGCGGCCCCATCTCCCGTACGCTCTGCGCGGGTTACAACCGCTCCACCCTGCTGACGAACCCGAACCAGCCGGACACGTCATCGGCCGACTTCTACAAGGACGCGGTCACCAACCACTACTCCCGCAAGATCCACGCCCAGATGGCCGACGGCAAGGCCTACGGCTTCGCCTTCGACGACGTCGGCGCGCACGAGTCGCTGGTGCACGACGGCAACCCGCAGCAGGCGTACGTCACGCTCGACCCGTTCAACTAGGGCGACGGGGCCGACAGAAGGACGGTCGAACCGTCGGCCCGCCGCCGCACCGGCGGGCCGACGGGACCGGCCGGACCGACGGAACCGCTCCCGACCTGGTCGCGAGCCGTGCGAAACGGGCGGCGGGCAGCTGGGCCGATCAGCCCGCGAGGGACGCGCTCAGCCAGTCGCGGTAGCGGGTGGCCGCCAGGTGGGCACCCGTCCCCGGCGTGAGGACGTCCCCGGGGACGGCCGCGAACAGGCCCGCCCGGTCGTCGACGACGACGGGCCGGTCGTCACCGCGGGCGGCCAGGGTGATCCGGCCGATCTCGTCCAGTGCGAGGACGTCGGGCCCCGCGACGTCGAGGGTGCCGTTCAGCGGCTCCCCGACGGCGACGTCGGCGAGGGCGGCGGCCACGTCCGCGGAGGCGATCGGCTGCAACGGGGTGGCGGGCAGACGGACTTCGCCGTCGGTCGCCGTCCAGGACAGCACGGCGTCCATGAACTCGAAGAACTGCGTGGCGCGGACGATCGAGTACGGCGCGGGGCCGTCGCGCAGCAGGTCCTCCTGGAGCACCTTGGCCCGGTAGTAGACCAGGTCGGGGACCTGGTCCACGCCGACGATCGAGAGCGCGACCTGGTGGCGTACGCCCGCGCGTTCGCCCGCGCCCAGCAGGTTGGTCACGGTGGTGCGGAAGAAGTCGAGCGACTGGTCGTCGAAGGTCGGGGAGTTGCTGACGTTGACGACCGTACGGGCACCGGCGAGCGCCTCGTCCAGGCCTGCGCCGGTGAGCAGGTCGACCCCCGAGGAGAGGGAGGCGGCGACCACGTCGTGACCCGCCTTCCGGAGCAGGGCGACGACCTGGGAGCCGATGAGGCCGGTGCCGCCGATGACGGTGATCTTCATGGTGTGCCTTCCTTCGCGGACCCCGCGGGGCCCCTGGGACGCAAACTCGGATACCCGATGTCCGAGATGATACTCGGATAGGATGTATCCGAGTCAAACGGGGAGGCGACATGAAACTGTCCGGTGGTGTGGAGTGGGCACTCCACTGCTGTGTGGTGCTCACGACCGCGAGCCGACCGGTGCCCGCGGCCCGCCTCGCGGAGCTGCACGACGTGTCGCCGAGCTATCTGGCCAAGCAGATGCAGGCACTGTCGCGGGCCGGCCTCGTGCACTCGGTCCAGGGGAAGACCGGCGGATACGTGCTGACCAGAGGGGCCGCCGAGATCACCCTGCTGGACGTCGTCCAAGCCGTCGACGGGTCGGATCCGGCGTTCGTCTGCACCGAGATCCGCCAGCGGGGACCGCTGGCGACGCCGCCGGAGAAGTGCACGAGAACCTGCCCCGTCGCCCGCGCGATGGGCGCCGCGGAAGCCGCGTGGCGCGCCTCGCTCGCGGGCACCACGATCGCCGATCTCGTCTCGACGGTGGAGGACGAGAGCGGGCCGGAGGCACTCCCGGGAATCGGCTCCTGGCTGACGGCCGGGACGGACCCGACCACGGGCGCGTCCTGACGCGAGGGCTCGACGGGCGAGGGCCCCGCATGCACGGGCCCGACGGGGCCCCCACGCACGGGCCGGACAAGTGCGGCCCGCACGCGCGGGCCTGACGGGTGACATCGGTGCGGGTCGGCGGTGCCTCCGCCACCGGCCGGAGGCGCGGCGCCCGATACTCCCGCCATGAGACCAGCCCGCTCCCTCTTCCGGTCCCGCGCCGCCGCGGTCACCGCCCTCGCCGCGCTCCTCGGGCTCGGCTCCCCGGTCACGGCCCTCGCCCCGAACCACCCGATCCCCGACTTCGGCTGACCCGCGCGCACCGCCGCGACGGCTCCGGCCCGGCGACCATACCGCCGCGACGGCTCCGGCCCGGCGACCACACCGCCGCGCCCGCTCCGGCCCGGCGACCGCCGCCGGGCCGGCTTCCCGCACCCTGCGGGAAGGGCCTTCCCCCAGGGTGCGGATACGGCCAAGAGGAGGGACGCGCTCCGGCCGCGAGCGCGCGGTCCCCGGAAGCGCGGCGGGCACGGCGCAGCGGACGGTCCGGGGGCACCGGTGTCGCACAAGGATCGCCCGGCCGTCATGGTGCCGTCACAGAGCCGTCGTGGCCCCATCGCACGCGGGGCCCTCCGGATGGCCGGAAACCGTGCACCCGGATCCCCCACGCCCGTCACGCCGTTGATCAGCTCACATACTGCGCTCACCTGTCGGCGGGCGTCGTTGCGCCCCGGCCGGAACCGACCACTCGACCTCATCCCAAGCTCCTGGGGGAGACTTGCGCGCACATGTGAAGAGAACACGTGCCTTCACCATCGCAGCGGCCACATCCGTGGCCCTGGTGGCAGGCATGACCGGCCCCGTGTCGGCCGCGGCCGACACCCCGCGCCCCGGCGGCGACCAGCGGATCCCGCTCGTCACCGGCGACCGCGTGGTGGTGAACGCCGAGGGCCGGATGGTGGGCTTCGAAGCCGCCCGGGGCCGTGAGCAGATACCCGTACAGGTGCAGCGCGTCAAGGACCGTACGCTGGTCGTGCCCAGCGACGCGCAGCCGCTGATCGCCGCCGGCAGGCTGGACCAGCGGCTCTTCGACCTCGATGTGCTCACCGACGCGCGGCTGCGCGAGAGCCACCGCGACGGGCTGAAGCTGATCGTGCGGTACGAGGGCGGCGCCGGTGCCGCACGGGCCGAGGTGCGTACGGCCGGCGACACCCAGCTGCGGCGGACGTTCCCGACGCTGGGCGCCGACGCCATCCGTACCTCCCCGGACGACATCGCGAAGGTGTGGGACGCGCTGACCGACCGGCGGAGCAGCGGCCTGCGGGCCACCGCCCCCGGCATCAGCACCGTATGGCTGGACGGGGTGCGGTCGGCGAGCCTGGACCGCAGTGTCCGGCAGATCGGCGCCGACAAGGCCTGGGAGGCCGGGTACGACGGCACGGGCGTCAAGATCGCCGTCCTCGACACCGGCGTCGACAAGACCCATGACGACCTCAGCTCCCAGGTCGTCGGCGAGAAGAACTTCTCCGCCTCCCCCGACGCCGTGGACCGGGTCGGACACGGCACCCACGTCGCCTCGATCGCCGCGGGCACGGGCGCCAAGTCCGGCGGCCGGTTCAAGGGCGTCGCCCCCGGCGCCAAGCTGATCAGCGGCAAGGTCCTCGACGACGACGGCTTCGGCGACGACTCCGCCGTCCTCGCCGGCATGGAGTGGGCCGCCGCCGAGGGCGCGGACGTGGTCAACCTCAGCCTCGGCAGCCCCGACAGCCCCGGCGTCGACCCGCTGGAGGCGGCGGTCGACCGGCTGTCCGCCGAGAAGGGCATCCTGTTCGCGATAGCCGCGGGCAACGAGGGCGAGAGCGGTGCCTCGACGATCGGCTCGCCGGGCAGCGCCGACGCCGCGCTGACCGTCGGCGCCGTCGACCGGGACGACCGCCTCGCGGCCTTCTCCAGCACCGGCCCGCGCGCCGGTGACGGCGCCGTCAAGCCGGACGTGACCGCGCCGGGCGTGGCCATCGCCGCGGCCGCCGCTGCCGGAAGCGCGATCGACACCCGCCCCGGAACGCCCCACCCCGCTCCGGGGTACCTGCAGATCGACGGCACCTCGATGGCCACCCCGCACGTCGCGGGCGCGGCGGCGATCCTGAAGCAGCGTCATCCCGACTGGAAGTCCACCGAACTCAAGGGCGCGCTGACCGCGTCCGCCAAGGCCGGCGACTACACCGCCTTCCAGCAGGGCTCCGGCCGCGTCCAGGTCGACAAGGCGCTGACGCAGAGCGTCATCGCCGATCCCGTCTCGCTGAACTTCGGCACGGCGCAGTGGCCGCACGCGGACGACCGGCCCCTCACCCGGAAGGTCGCCTACCGCAACCTCGGGAGCACCGACGTCACCCTCGACCTGTCGGTGGCGACGCTCGACCCGAAGGGCAAGCCGGCCCCGGCCGGGTTCTTCACGCTCGGCGCCGACCGGGTGACGGTGCCGGCCGGCGGCCGGGCCGAGGTCGACCTGACCGCCGACACCCGGATCGGTGACGCCGACGGCAGCTACTCGGCCCACGTCACCGCCACCGCCGCGGGCCAGTCGGTCCGCACGGCCGCGGTGGCCGTCCGCGAGGCGGAGTCGTACGACGTCACGCTCCGGGCCGTCGGCCGCGACGGCGCCGACGCCCAGACCTTCCACAGCACGCTGATCGGCGTCTCCGGCGCCGCCGCCGGTTTCGAGACCCGCATCGACAACGAACCGGGCAGCCACACCCTCCGGGTCCCGAAGGGCACGTACACCTTCAACACGGCCGTCTACCAGGACCCGTCGGACTACACCAAGGGCACCGACTGGATCGCCCAGCCGAAGCTGGAGATCTCCGGCGACACCACCGTCACCGCCGACGCGCGCATCACCAAGCCGGTGGACCTCACCGTGCCGGGCATCGACGCGGTGGACTACGGCGGCACGTACTACGAGCTCGGCGGCACCGACATCGGCCGGGTCGGAAACGGCTGGGTCCTCAGGAGCTTCGCCGGTTTCCGCACCGCCCACCTGGGTCCGGCCGTCACCGACGGCTCGCTGCTGCAGACCTGGGACGCCCACTTCCTCAAGGACGCCACCAGCCAGTACTCGGTGGCCTTCGGCGGCAGGACGACCAAGGTCTCGACGGGCTACACCAAGCACGTGAACGCGAACGAGCTGGCCACGCTCAAGGTCGGCCTCGGCGCCTCCGCCCCCGGGAAGTCCGCCCTCGTCTCCCCCTTCGCCCGCATCCCGGGCGCGCCGGAGGGCAACGGCTTCTCCGACCTGCAGCCGGCGCCGGGCACGCGCACCTTCTACGTCTCCACCGCCGACGACGTCGAGTGGGTCACCAAGTTCACCCAGGCGGGCGAGCGCGACCAGTGGGGCTACCCGGCCTTCGAGGGCAGCTGGGAGATGACCCGGCCGAAGCGGTACGAGGCCGGCCGGACGTACCGCGAGACGTTCAACACCGGTGTCCTCGGCCCGCTCCTCGGCGGGAACGCGGGCGTGTTCCGCACGGCGCCCGACCCGGCGACGGGCGAGCAGCAGCTCGTCGGCTCGCTGCCGCTGCTCGCCGACGGCACGGGCCACTCGGGGTACTCCCCGTACACCTCGGCCACGTCGACGCTGTACCGCGACGGCGTCAAGGTCGCCGAGAACGACGACGCGCTGACCGGCTCCCAGCCCTTCACGGTCGACGGCTCCGACGCCGAGTACCGCCTGGTGACGTCCGTGGAGCGCTCGGCGCGGCTCGCCGCCGCCTCGACACGTGTCGAGACCGGCTTCACGTTCCGTTCGAAGCCGGTCACGGCGACCACCGCACTGCCGGTGTCCACGGTCCGCTTCTCCGCCCCGGTCGACCTCGCCTCCCGCGCCCCGGAGCACGCTCCGGTCGTCGTCCCGGTGACCGTGCAGGGCTCCGCCGCCGGAAAGAACCTCATGTCCCTGGAGGTCTCGGTGAGTTACGACGGCGGGAAGACCTGGCAGCGTGTTCAGGTCCGGAACGGCGCGATCTCCGTGAAGAGCCCCGCGAAGGACAACGGGATCTCGCTCCACGCGGTGGTCAAGGACAAACAGGGCAACACGTCGACGCTGACGGTCCACGACGCGTGGCTCGGCAAGTGACCCCGCTCCGTTAGACATCGGACGCCGGACGGGGGACCGTTCGGCGTTCGCACCCGCACGGCGCCACCACCCTCGGGTGGTGGCGCCGTGCGGCCGTGACGGCCCCGTGCGCGTCAGGCGGAGTCGCGCCTGATCCTGGCGAGGAGCTGGACGATGCGCTGCTGCTCGGCCGCGGCGCCACCGCCCAGGAGACGGGGGGCCGGCTCGGCCGGGACCGCGTACGGGCGGGAGCGGGCGGCCGTCCGGTCCCGGTGCGCGCCGACCGCGGCGCCGATGATCCAGGAGCCGGCGACCGGGTCCTGGACGGCCCTCGGGAGGCGGGACGACGCGAGCCACGGGGTCGCCGGGACGGGCGGGGATGCCTGCGGGATCTGGACGACATAGGTGAGGCCGGAACCCCGGGGGTGTTCCCGCGCCGTGAGGTCTCCGCCGTGGGCGTCGATGATCCCGCGCGCGACGAGGACGTGGGCGGGGTCGTTCACCGCCGTGGGGCCGGAGATCTCGACGCGCAGCCGGTCGCCGCGCAGCGACGCCGTGATGACGACGGTGGTGTCGGCCCGGGGCACGGCCCCCGCGCGGGAGCGGGCAGACCCCGCGGAGGTGACCCCGGACGCGTCGGCGATCAGATGGGCCAGCGCGGTCGACGTGCGCGCCGGATCGACCGTGACGACGACGGGCGGGGCGTGCACGGCGAACTGCGTCCGGTGCGGACCGGTGAGCGCGGAGGCCTTGTCGATGCCGGCGGTCACGAGGGTGCCCAGGGTCGTGGGGTGCCGGGCGACGGTGGGCACCGTCTCTTCCCGCTGCCGGGGCTCCGGATCGACCGCGGCGGGCGCGTCGGCTCCGTCCGGCCGCAACCCGGCGAGTACGGCGGTCAGTTCGGCGTGCCGGGCGGCGAGAGCGGCGTATCGCTCCGCCTGCTTCCCTCGCTCGGCGGCGTGCCGTGCGATCAGCTCCTCGTAGGGCCTGCGGTCGGTGAAGGTCATGACGGCGCCGACGATCCGGTCCCCGTCGCGCACGGGGGCGGTGGTGAGGTCGACGGGTACGGGGGCGCCGCCCCTGGACCACAGGACCTGGCCGCGCACCCGGTGCTTCCGGCCGGACCTGAGCGTGTCGGCGAGCGGGGACTCCCCGTACGGGAACGGGGTGCCGTCCGCGCGTTTGCCGAGGATCAGCGGATGCAGCTCGGCGCCGTCGAGCTCGGCGGTGCGGTAGCCGAGGATCCCGGTGCAGGCGGGGTTCGCGAGGACGACCCTGCCGTCGGTGTCCGTGCCGACGACGCCCTCCGAGGACGCCCGCAGAATCATCTCGGTCTGCCGTTGCGAGCGGGCCAGTTCGGCCTCGGTGTCCGGGATGCCCGTGAGATCGCGGACCACGAGCATCAGCAGCTCGCCGCCGGCGCACCCGGGGTGCAGCCCGTGCGGGTCGTTCCCCTCCTGGCCGTCCTCCAGGCCGACCGCGGTCACCTCCACCGGGAACTCGGCGCCGTCCGCGCGTCGGGCGGTCATCCGCTTGGCCGTGGTCATGGCCCGCTCGCCCGCGGGCTGCGGGCGGTGCGCGGAGCGCGGGACCAGCCGTGTGTCGAACGTCGGCAGCAGATCCGGCAGTTCGCGTCCGACGAGCGCGGTGCCGGGGGTCTCGAACATGCCGAGGGCGACGGTGTTGGCGTTGACGACCGTGCCGCTGCCGTCGACCAGCACGAGGCCGTCGGGGAGGGCGTCGAGGAGGGCCGCGAGGCGGGCGGCGCCTCGGGAGAGGGGCAGGACCATGGCGACGTTTCCTTTCCGGGCCCGGGAACCGGCAGATGTCCGGATGCCGGGACGGCCGAACCTGCGCGGGGAGGAGGGTGGGAGCCCAGCGGTGGTGGGTGAGCTACGGAAGACCTAACCATCCGGTGGTGGCATATGTGAGGTGCGGACGTGCGGGACGGCGATCCTTAAGGGTTCCTTGAGGTCTTGATCAGGCTGGGATGAGGCGGCCCGGAGTGCGGCCCCCCTTCTCCCGTACGGCATGACGATGTGTCATATATCGTGTCTCGTATGACACATGAGCAGTAGGTTTATGCCATACTTCTTCCGCGTGCACGAGGTCACCCACTTCCCTGGGGCACCTCCGTCCTGCCCGGCGTCCCCCGCTGGAGGGCAGGGCGTCATCTGCGCGCGCTCCGCACGGCGCGGATGATCCGGTCTCCCCCGTCCGGCCGTCCGCGCCGTGCGCCTTCCGGATTCCTCCGGCTCCCCGACGGCTAGGCCGTCAGGGAACGGTGGCGGCCCGTGGGCCGGAGTGCGGCCGCGGACGTCTCGCCGACATCGGCATCGGCATCGGCATCGGCCGTGCCCTCGTCCTCGACGGCCGAGGGCAGCTCCAGGACGTAGGTGCTGCCGCTGACGCCCGGCGCCCGGTGCGTGCGAAGCGTCCCGCCGTGGGCGGTGGCGATGCCCTGGACGATGTCGACGTGCTCGCGCGCCCCGCCGTTGTAGGGGCCGCGCACCTCGATGCGCAGCAGGCTGCGCTGGTGGAGGGCCGCGACGAAGACGTGGTGCGGGCCGAGGTCGGCCGCGTCGTCCTCGGTGTGGATGACATCGGCGATCAGCCGGCCGACGGCGTTCGTCATGTCGTCGGGGTCCACATGGACGAGGAGCCTCGGGGCGTGGACCGAGAACCGCACGCGCCCCGGTCCCGCGAAGGTCGCCGCCGCCCGCACTCCTGCCTGCACCACCTCGTCGATGAGCACCGTGCGCCGCTGCGGTCCCACCGGTGTGCTGTCGTGGCGGTACGGCTGGGACCGGCTGTCCACGAGGGCCATCGTCATGCGCACGTCGGCCGCCAGCGCTTCGAGGCCGGCGGTCGCCTCGGGCCACAGCGGGCGGGAACTGTCGTCCGCCAGCCGGCTCAGCTCGGCGTACAGGTGGTGCAGCGCCCCCATCAGGGGGCCGGAGAGGAACTCGGTGAGCTCGCGGGTGTGGCCCACGGCCCGGTCGGTACGCCGCTGCTGCCGTTCGAGTTCGGCCTTGTGGTTGCGGAGGCAGCGGGTCTGCGCGGCGACGTACTCGTCGGCGAGCCGCTCGTAGGGGCGGAGGTCGGTGAGCGCGACGACGGCGCCGACGACCCGGCCCTCCTCGGTGACGGGGCGGACGGAGACGTCCGCGGTCAGACGGGTGCTGTCGCCCGTCCTCAGCTCCTGCGCGGGGAGCCTGCTCGGGAGGCCGGTGCGCAGGGCACGGGTCAGCGGGGCGTCCTCGGCGTCGAGGGGCTCGCCGTCGTACCCGAGGAACACGAGCAGGGAGCGCAGCTCGCGTCCGCCGAACTCGGAGGCCTTTCCGCCGAGCAGACGGGCCGCCACCGGGTTGACCAGGTCGATCCTGCCCTCGGCGTCGGTCCCGATCAGCGCCTCACCGGCGGTGCGGAGCACGGTCTCGGCCTGCAGGAGGGAGCGCGACAGCGCCGCTCGGTCGTCCTCGTCCGGCGTCACGTCCCTCAGCGAGATGGCCAGGGAGGAACCGTAGGGGATGCCCTCGTGGAAGGTGTGCCGGTCCAGTCGTACGGTGCTGATCTCGGCGGCGAAGCTCCGGCCCCCGGCCGCCCGGGCCGTGGTGCGGACGCGCGCCGTGTGCGGGTTTCCGGGGTCCTCGGGGGCCGCCGGCGGGCGGGTCAGGTTCCAGTCGAAGGACGGCAGGAAGTCCAGCACCCCCCGCCCCTCGACCGTGTGCCTCTCGTGTCCGAGCAGGGCGGCCGCCGCCAGGTTCGCCCTGACCACGGTGCCGTTGTCGTCGACGATCAGCACGGCGTCGGGAACGAAGTCCACCACGTCCTCGTGAGGCCGGACCGCGTGGCCCGCCGCCCTCTCGGGGGACAGCACCGCATGGCTGTTCTCGAAGTTCACCGCTGATCTCTTCCCGCCTGTCGGGCCGCCTGTGGGCTCTCGTTCGTCTGCGAGGCCGGGGCACGGGCGAGGGCGGGCCTCCCGCCCTAGCTTCTCGGGTTCCGTCCGAACCACGTCGTCGCCCGCCCACCGCCGGTCATGTGCCCCGCGCGTCCGCCACATGGAAACACGGGAGGGCCTGTTAGCCATGTGTGCGCACCCATACTTAGGACTTTCTTAAGGAAGGTGCCCGAGCATGCCATCGAGGTCATAAAACATGCGTCCGCCCACAGACATATGTCGGGTAGAGTCCGCCGGGACCTCGCGAGTCCTGACACATACACACTTCATGAACAGCCAGGGGAAATTCATGCAAGGCACGATCGACGGCTTCAGCTATGGGCTGGTCACTCCTGTCGCGGGGTACATCACGGCGTGCCTCGGATCGGCGCTGGGGCTGCGGTGCACGGTCCGATCGGTACGCAGCGGCCGCAGAATGCCCTGGTGGCTCTTTCTGGGATCGGCGTCCATCGGATGCGGGATCTGGACCATGCATTTCATCGGGATGCTCGGCTTCAAGGTGCGGGAGACCGCCATCGACTACGACGGGCCGCTGACCCTGGCGAGTCTGCTGTTCGCGGTGGTGTCGGTCGGTGTCGGCGTCGGTGCCGTCGCCTATCGGGGCACGCGCCTCCCCGTTCTCCTGGCCGCGGGCCTCTTCACCGGCCTGGGTGTGGCCGGCATGCACTACACGGGCATGGCCGCCATGCGGATGAGCGGCAGTGTCCAGTACGCGCCCACGACCGTCCTCGCCTCCGTGGCGATCGCGGTGGTGGCGGCCACGGCGGCGCTCTGGGCGGCGGTCTCCGTCCGGGGGCTGTCGGCCGCGATCGGCGCGAGCCTGGTCATGGGCGTGGCGGTGACCGGCATGCACTACACGGGGATGTCCGCGCTCTCCGTGGAACTCCACACCCATACGACGACCGGCGCCGGGACGGGGTCGCCGACCGCGGTCGTCCTGCCCATGCTGGTGGGAGCCCTGGCGTTCCTCATCGTGGCCGGGACCATCGTGATGTTCGACCCGCTGCTGATCCTCGGCGACGACGAGGCGGACATCGACCGGCGCCCCCGGGTCGCGCGCCGCTGACCCGCACCGGGCCCGTGCCCGGCGCCCGCTTCCCGGTGGTTCCACCGGGAAGCGGGCGCTTTTTGTTTATGTCGCAATTTCTTGGCCGTGAATTGGTCACATGGCCAATAGTGCTCGCCGATGGCATGCCCGATACCCGAAAACCGAGTATGTGAAGACCATGCCTTACAGTGGTCGTCGGCTTACGCAGCCGACCGTGCGCCGCAACACGCCATCAGGTGCACTCGGATTCCGCGTCCTCCCGTGGCATCCGCGGCGTGACCGCGAGTTCGAAGGGAGCGCGTGCCATCAGCAGACACAGCGACGTGTCGCGGCTCCGCACCCTCGAGTCGACGCCTCTCGGCACGGCCTGGGCCTGGTCCGCCGCGGCGCGGCACCACTGATGTGATCCCTCTCCGGAAAAGCGCAGAGCGACAAACGGAAAGCGGAACAGCGAAAAGCGGAACAGCCGACAGCGGAAAAGCGACGGGGCGACGCCGTGTGCGTCCCACCCCATTCGACGAAGAGGGAAGTATGCCGGGAGAAACAGAGCTCACGTCCGCATACAGCAGTAAGGTCGCCGACGATCTCCAGCACAATGTGGCGGAGCAGGAGCGGATCCGCGGTGAGGTCGCCCGTCTCACGGCCGAACTCGACGAGCTGATGCACGACCACGGCGTTCTTCTCAGTCTCCAGCAGGCGCTTCAGGCCGGCGCCGCCGAATCCGGCGGCCAGGTCCCCCGGCAGAAGGCCGGGAAAGCGGGGAAGGCCGGGAGAGGCGACAAGAATTCCGCTGCCGGAAAGCCCACGCTCGTCGAACTGATCCGCCATCACCTCGCCGCGAGCAGTGCTCCCTGCTCCGCCTCCGAAGTGACGACCGTCCTCGCCGAGCAGCACCGCGACCGGCACATCCAGACCACTGTCGTACGCACCTCCCTGGAGAACCTGGTCGCCAAGGGCCGTGCACACCGCACCAAGCAGGGGTCCTCCGTCTTCTACACCGCCGCCACCCCCGCCGAGTAGCGCGGCGGTCCCTCCTGCCCTCACGCCCGACGGGGCCGTCCGGGGCCGGCGATCCCCTCCACCGACGAGGGCTGACGGCGATCGCCGTCAGCGGCAGACGCCATCTTAGGAGGCGATCCGCGAGGGAGGGGTTAACGCGGGCTCTCCCTTGCCTTAAAGATCCTTAACCGGGCAGATGTGCGGTCCCGCCCCTCGGCGGTGGCCGCCCGGGGCGATGAGCCGCCGACCTCGCCCTGAGTACTTCGCAGCCGACACATGCCATGCCCTTGCCCCTCCTTCGACACCTGCCCCGGCCTCTCGGAACATATGTGTGTCACGTAGCGTGCCTCGCATGGCAAAGGTGCTTCTCGTCGACGACGATCCGTCCGTTCGCTCCGCCCTGCACAGGCGGCTCTCCGACGCCTCCTACACCGTGCGGGACTGCGGGACCGCTCTGGGCGCGCTGCGCGCCGTCCTGAACGAGCCGTTCGACGTGATGGTGCTCGACCTGGGCCTGCCCGACCTCGACGGGCTGGAGATGCTCAAGATGCTCCGTACCGTCTCGGACATCCCGGTCGTCGTCGTGACGGCCCGGCGCGACGAGCAGGAGATCGTGCGGGTCCTGGGCAGCGGCGCCGACGACCACCTCGTCAGGCCGTTCTCCGTGGAGCACCTCATCGCGAGGATGACCGCGGTGCTGCGGCGCGCGGCCTCCGGCAGCGGGGGCCTGTGCCCGGACGTCGTCGAGGTGGGCGGGCTCGCCGTCGACGGGGCGCGCCGCCTGGCCGTCCTGGACGGCTCCCCGCTCGACCTGACGCGCAAGGAGTTCGACCTCCTGGAGTACCTGGCGTGGCGCCCCGGAGTCGTGGTGGCGCGCAGCGAACTGTTCCGGCAGGTGTGGCTGCAGACCTACCGCGGGGAGCGCACGGTGGACGTCCATCTCTCCTGGCTGCGCCGGAAGCTCGGGGAGTCGGCGACCCGGCCCCGGTACCTTCACACGGTCCGCAACGTCGGGATCAAACTGGAGGCCCCGGGGGCGGCGGCCTGAGGGACGTGGCGGCCGCGTGGGTTCCCCGGCTCGTCAGCCCCCGAGCGCTTTCGGCTTTCCCTGGCTGCGCGGGCGTTCCTCGACCAGCCTGCCCCACACGATCATGCGGTAGGTGCTGGTGAACTCGGGCGTGCAGGTGGTCAGGGTGATGAACCGGCCGGGCTCGGTGAAGCCGGAGCCCTTGGGCACGGGTTCGATCACGGAGACGTTCGAGGGCGCGGTCTGCGGGAGGATGCTCGCCATCTCGTAGGTGTAGTAGGCGGTGCGGGTCTCGACGACGATGGGGTCGCCGGGCTGGAGCCGGTTGATGTAGCGGAACGGCTCGCCGTGGGTGTTGCGGTGGCCGGCGACCGCGAAGTTGCCCTGCTTGTCGGAGGGCATGGCCGTCTTGAGGCTGCCCTCGGCGTAGTGGCCGACCATGCCCTTGTCGAGGACCTTCGCCTTGTTGATGCCCTCGGCGACCGGGACGACGACGTCCAGCTTGGGGATGTACATGATGGCGAAGCCCTCGCCGGGCTCGAACGCCCCCGGCTTGCTGTCGTCCCCCGCGCCGTCGTCGTTGGCCCAGGTGTCCTCGATCCGCTCCTTGGCCCGGTCCGTCTCCTGCCCGGCCAGCACGTTCGTCCACCACAACTGGTACGTCACGAACAGCAGCATCACCACACCGAAGGTGATGAACAGCTCCCCGACCGCACGGCTGGCGATGACACCGACGCTGTCCTTGGCGGCGCGGGCGGCCCGCCGGGCCGCCACGCGGGAGAGCGGAGGCCCGTCGGCGACGCGGGCAGCGCCCAGGTCCGACGCGGGCACGGTCCGGCGGCGTCTGCCGCGGCCCTTCTTGGCGGCGGCGCGGCGGCGTTCGGCCCGGCCGGACCCTGAGACCGGAAGGGGTTCGACGGGTGCGTGCGCGGTGCGACGACGCCCGCGCCGCGCTCTGCCGCGTGTGCTGTTCCGGCCGGGGTCGACGCGCCATGGCATGTGCTTCTGCCTCCTGTTTTCTATGGCATCACCCGGAACTGTATATGCATGACCCCGGGTGCCGGCGCCCGGTGAAGTCGGCTGCTCGGAGGCCGATCTGGTGGCACGTCAGCCACATGTACATGTGTGGACGTGATGTGCGTCACTTATTAAGGGTTGTTTAAGAATCAACGTCGCGAGCGCCCGACTTTGCGCCACTCGTCCCCAGTTGACGCTTGTCTTGAGCGGCGGTCAAAGTCTCCTCTACTCCCTCCCACCTTCACCGCTTCACCACATATGGAGCACCCGCATGCGCAACAGGACTGCCCTGACCACCGCAGTCGCAGTCGGCTCCGCCCCCGAACCGGAGCCGTGTCCCGCGCCTGGTGACGACGTCTTCGGGAAGGTCGCCCGCCCCGGCGGCGACGGCCCGGGGGCCCGCGAACAGGACGTCGAGCTCTTCGACGCCACGCCGGGCCCGCCGACGGTCCCCGCGGCGGGTGGCTCACGCGCGCGCCACCGTGCGGGGAAGCCCCGGCACCTGCGGAGGGCCCCGCGGGCCCGGAGGGCCGCGCCCGCCGCCAAGCCCGTGGACCGGGGCGGCATGTCGCTGCCGCTGCTGATCACGGGCGCGCTCGCCGCGGGCATCGGACTGTCGGTGGGGCTGACCTCGGGGATGGAGCGGGAGCCCGCGGACAAGCTCAGCCTCACGATGCCCGATCTCCCGCCGCGCCAGGAGACCCCGGACGCCGAACCACCCTCCCCCGCCCGGACGTCGGGGCCGACACCCCCTTCCGGGCCCACGACGCCGGCCACCGCGCCCCCGACCACGGCCACGGCCACAGGCACTGGCACCGGCACGGCGAGGCCCCCGGCCGCCGGCCCGACCACCGCTCCGCCGACCGAGTCCGCCCGTACGACGAGCTCCGAGGCGCCCCGCACCACCACGCGGACCTCCCCGCCGCCCACGCACCCCGCCACCCACCGTCCCGACCCGGCCCCGAGCCGCACCACCCCGCCGCCCGAACGCCCGGACACCCGGGTCCTCCGCCTGGGCAGCACCGGGCCCGAGGTCGAGGACCTCCAGCGTCGGCTCCGGCGGCTCTACCTGTACTTCGGATCGGCCGACGGCACGTTCGGCCCCTTCTTGGAAGCGGCCCTGAGCCGCTATCAGATGCTCCGCGGCATCCACGAGGAGCGAGGCGTGTACGGCCCGCTGACCCGCGCCGCCCTCCAGGCCGAGACCCGTCGCGGCGACCGTCCGGACCACCGCGACCGGGGCGGCCGTGACAGGTGGAGCGCCCTGGGCGGATGGAGCGGCCCGGGCGGCACCGGCTGACCCCGCGACGCGCGGACCCCTCGGATCTCGGGAGCCGTTCCGGAGGAGCACGCACGAACCCCCGCACAAACCCCCGGGCACGAACCCCGCACCGCCCCGTACCCGTAGTACTCCAGAGCTACGCGGCAAGTGTCCCCCCTGGCGGGACGTCGGTTACCCGGCGTGATCCATAGCTTCGGCACCGGAACAGAGGACCACCCCGGTACGGAAGGACCACGCCATGGCGTCCCGCCCGCGCAGCCGCCGCCTGCGCCGCACCCTGCTCGCCGCTCTCGTCGCCGCCTCGGTGGCGGTGCCCACCGCCGGTGCGGCCGGGCCGGCCGCCGTGCCCGCACCCGCGCCCGCCCCGCTGGCCCCCCTGTCGCTCGCCTCGCCCGGCGAACTCACCGCGCGGTACGCCGCCAACCGCTCCGCCGTCCGGGCCGCAGAGGCCATGGCCGACGCCCACGGCGACCACGGACGCGCCGCCACCCTGCGGGCCATGGCCGGGGAGGACCACCGGCTCCTCTGGTTCGACGGCCGAGACGGCGGCCGCAGCGTCGAGGTGTTCGGGGACCTCGCGGGCGCCACCCGGACAGCCGTCCTCGTGCCCGGCTCCGACACCCGGCTGGACAGCGCGCGCCTCCGGTCCGGGGCCGCCGCCCTGCAGCGTGAACTGGGCCGTGGGACAGCCGTCCTGACCTGGCTCGGTTACCGGACCCCCGCCACCCTCAGCGCCGCCGCGACGACCTCCGGCCGCGCCGAGGAGGCCGCCCCGCTCCTCGCGTCCTTCATACGGGAACTGGCCGCCGCCGCACCGCGGGCGCGCCTCACCCTGCTGTGCCACTCGTACGGCTCCGTCGTCTGCGCCGAGGCCGCGGAGGGTCTCCCCGTCGCCGGTCTCGTGCTCTACGGCAGCCCCGGCACCGGCGCCGGCCGTGCCGCCGACCTCCGTACCCCGGCCACCGTCTGGGCCGGCCGTGGCACGGACGACTGGATCTCCCAGGTCCCGCACGTCCGCGCCTCCCTGCCGTTCGGCGAACTCGGCTTCGGCACCGACCCGGTCGCCCCGGAGTTCGGCGCCCGGGTCTTCGACGCCGGCACGGGCGGCCACAGCGACTACCTCCGCCCCGGCTCCATGTCCCTGCGGAACATGGCCCGGATCGTCGCGGGACGGGATCCGGCCGATGCGTGACCTCGCCCGCCGGATCGACGCCGCGACCCCGCCCGGCCGCGACCGCGCCCTCGACGCCCTTCGCGCCCTCGCCATCCTCGGCGTGGTCCTCGGACACTGGCTCGTCACGGCGCTGACCAGCGACAGCGGCACCCTTCGGGCCGTCAGCCCGTTGAGCCGGCTGCCCGAGTTCACCCCGGTCTCCTGGGTGTTCCAGACGCTGGCCGTCTTCTTCCTGGTCGGCGGACGGGTCGCCGCCGGGAGTCACACCACCGCCCTCGCCCGGGGCACGTCCTACCGCGACTGGCTGATCGCCCGCCTCGGCCGGCTGTTCCGGCCCGTGGCCGTCGTCCTCGCCGTATGGGCCGCCGCGGCACTCGCCATGACGCTCGGCGGGGTGCCCTGGCAGACCGTGCACACACTGGGCAGGCTCGTTCTCTCCCCGCTCTGGTTCCTGCTGGTCTTCGCCGCCCTCACGGCGGCGACCCCGCTGGTCGCCAAGGTGCACCCACTGTGGCCGCTCGCCGTCGTCCTGCACGTCGACGCGGTCCGCTTCGGCCTCGGCGGACCCGACTGGCTCGGCTGGACGAACGTGGTGGCCGGCTGGCTCGTCCCGTACTGCCTCGGCGCCCTGTGGGCCCGGCGCGGCGTCAGGGAACGGGCCCTCGGACGGACCCTGCTGATCACGGGTGCGGCGGCCACCGCCCTGCTCGTCGTCCTCGCCGGCTATCCGGCGTCCATGGTCGGCGTGCCCGGCGCGGCCGTCTCCAACCTCAACCCGCCCACGCTCGCCGCCGTCACCTTCGGCATCGCCCAGTGCGGCGCGGCGTTCGTGTGCGCGGGACCGCTGCGCCGGGCCCTGCGCCGGCCCGCCGCCTGGGCGGCCGTCGCCCTGCTCAACCTCGGTGCCATGACGGTCTTCCTGTGGCACCAGACCGCGATGATGGCCGTCACCGTCCTGGGCCTCCTCGCCTCCGGACTGACCGGGCACGGCCCGCTGCCCGGTCTGCACACCGTCCCCGACGGATACGGCTGGGTCCTCGCACGCCTCGCCTGGCTGCCCGTGTTCGGGCTCGCGCTGCTCGTGTGCGCCGCCGTCTTCCGTACGTACGAAGCGGGCGGCGGGCGTCCGTCCCGGGCGCGGCGACCCGCCGCGAGGAAGCAGGTGCGGCGTGCATAGGGTGGACCTGACCGGTAAGGGGGAACGGGTGGGGGACGGTTACGGGCGGGCGCTGGGCGCCGCCCTGCGCAGGGCCCCGGGCACGCTGCGCCGCGGACTGTGGACGACGGCTCGCGACCCGCTGCCCCGTCAGACCTGGTTCGGCTGGCTCCCGCACGGGCACCTCGTGCTGCTCGCCGTCTTCGCGGGCGTCGCCAAGATGGCCGAGTACGGGGAGGCGATGACCGTCCTCACCCCTCCGGTCGAGCTCCTCGTGATCCTCCAGGCCGCCTCCCTCATCCTCGCCCTGAGCCGCCCGGTGCCCGCCTGGTGGCTGTCCACGCTCAGCCTGGTCCTGCTCTCCGAGATCGCCGACGCGACCGTCGGACCCGACATGCTCTGGCCCTGGAGCATGTGGGGCATCGTCATGCACACCTTCGTGGTGCTGCTCCTCGCGCTGCGCGTCCCCCCGCTCGTCACCGCCGCCACGCTCCTGCTCACCGTGCTCTCGGGGCTGTGCAGCACGGCCGTGCCCTCGGGCATCGTGCACAACGAGGAACTGGCCGGCGGCGCGCTCGCCTTCTCGGTCGCCGCGGTCGTCGGCGCCTCCCTGCGGCTGAGCCGGGTGGCCCGGAACAAGCTGGTCGAGCAGGAGGTCCTCACCGCCGAGGAGCGGGCCATGCGCACCGTCCTGGAGGAGCGCGGACGGATCGCCCGCGAACTCCACGACGTCGTCGCCCACCACATGTCCGTGATCTCCATCCAGGCACAGGTGGCCCCGCACCTCGTCGAGAACCCCTCCGAGGAACTGCGGGAGAACCTGGCGGGCATCCGCCAGAACGCCGTCGAGGCGCTGACCGAACTGCGCCGCGTCCTCGGTGTCCTGCGCGCGGAGGACCCGGCGGCCGACTCCGTACGGCACGCCCCGCAACCCACCCTGGACCGGCTCGACGACCTGCTCGACAACGTCCGCGCCGCCGGCCTGTCCGTCGACAGCGCCATCAGCGGAGAACGCCGCCGGCTCTCCCCCGGCGTCGAACTGTCCGCGTACCGCATCGTCCAGGAGGCACTCAGCAACGCGATGCGGCACGCACCGGGAGCCCCGGTGCGGGTGGAGACCGGCTACCGCACCACCGGACTCACCCTCCGGATCTCCAACGCCCCGGCCCCCCGCTCCGTCGCCCCCTCCGCCCTCCCGCTGTCACCGGGTCTCGGCCACGGCCTGCTCGGCATGCGGGAACGGACCGCCATGCTGGGCGGCGAACTGGTCGCCGGTCCGACCACGGACGGCGGTTACGAGGTGACCGCCACCCTGCCCCTCGACACCCCCAAGGACGGCACATGACCAGCGGCACCATCCGCGTCCTCATCGCGGACGACCAGATGATGGTCAGACAGGGGTTCACGGTGCTGCTCAACGCCGAACCCGGCATCGAGGTCGTCGGTCAGGCGGTGGACGGCGCCGACGCGGTGGCCAAGGTCGCGGAACTCTCCCCCGACGTGGTCCTGATGGACATCCGCATGCCCGGCACCGGCGGCATCGAGGCCACCCGCCAGCTCACGGCGGCCGCCGGCTCCACCGTGAAGGTCCTCGTCCTGACCACCTTCGACCTCGACGAGTACGTCTACGAGGCCCTGCGCGCCGGCGCCTCGGGGTTCCTGCTGAAGGACGCCTCCGCCGACGAACTCGCCGAGGCCGTACGGGTGGTGGCGCGCGGCGACGCCCTGCTCGCCCCGGACCTCACCAAACGCCTGATCGCGGAGTTCTCACGGCTCAGCGCCACGCCGCGCAGCCCCCTGAAGGAACGCGTCGGCACGCTGACGGAGCGGGAGACGGAGGTCCTGGCCCACGTCGCGCAGGGCCTGTCGAACGCGGAGATAGCGGTCCGTCTCGTCGTGGCCGAACAGACCGTCAAGACCCATGTGAGCCGCATCCTGGTCAAACTGGGCCTGCGCGACCGCACCCAGGCCGCCGTCTTCGCCTTCGACACCGGCCTGGTCCGCCCGTCCGGCCACTGACCGCGCCGACCGCCGACCGCCGGCTGCCAGCTGCCAGCTGCCGGCTGCCGACCCCCGGAAACGATCGAGGGCCGTTTCAGATCGCTCTGAAACGGCCCTCGATCGACGACTTCGAAAAGTCGGGACGACAGGATTTGAACCTGCGACCCCTTGACCCCCAGTCAAGTGCGCTACCAAGCTGCGCCACGTCCCGCTGCCCGTCTGACCTGGGGTTTCCCCCGGCTGGACGCGCATGAGAACAATACCGCACTTTCCCTGGTGGTCACGAACCCTTTCCCGGCGGTCCGGAGGCGGTGTACGGGAGAACCAAGACGCTCACTCTCCGTGACCGAGCAGGGCCGGCGGGGTGTGGGCGAGCAGATGCTCGACGAGGGTCAGCAGGGTGCTGATGCCCGAGCTGGAGACCCGGGCGTCGCAGAGGACGACCGGCACGTCCGGCGAGAGGTCCAGGGCGGCCCGTACCTCGTCCGGTTCATAACGGAAGGAGCCGTCGAACTCGTTGACCGCCACGACGAAGCGGATGCCCCGTCGTTCGAAGAAGTCCACGGCGGGGAAGCACTCCTGGAGTCGGCGGGTGTCGGCCAGGACGACCGCCCCGAGCGCGCCTTCGGAGAGCTCGTCCCACATGAACCAGAAGCGTTCCTGGCCGGGGGTGCCGAAGAGGTAGAGGACATGGCGGTCGTCGAGCGTGATCCGGCCGAAGTCCAGGGCCACGGTGGTCGTGGTCTTGGACTCCACGCCTTCCAGGCTGTCGGTGGCGGCGCTGACCGCGGTCAGCAGTTCTTCGGTGCTCAGCGGCGGGATCTCGCTGACCGCTCCCACGAGCGTCGTCTTGCCCACGCCGAAGCCGCCGGCCACCAGGATCTTCACGGCGGTGGGGAACGGGGCGGTCGCGGGACCGTCGGGGCGTTCAGAGCCGTTGTCGTAGGCCATCGAGCACTGCCTCCAGCAAGGAACGGTCGGTCGGATGGTCGTGGAACCGGGGATCGCGGGCGGTGAGCGCCCCGCAGTCCAGGAGGTCGGAGAGCAGCACCTTGGTGACCACGGCGGGGAGTCGGAGGTGCGCCGCGATCTCGGCCACCGAGGTGGGCCCGTCGCACAGCCCGAGGGCCAGGCTGTGCTCGGGGCCCAGGGTGGCCTGGGGTGACGAACCCGTCGCCGACACCAGGGACAGCAGGTCGAGTGCGATGGTCGGCCGGGTCCGGCCACCGCTGACGGCGTACGGGCGGATCAGCCGGCCGGCCGCGTCGTCGAGCCAGGGTCCTTCCTGCGGGGTCGTCGCCTTCACGGGCCGACGGTGCCGCCCACCGCACCGGCTGCCTGCCGGGCGGGGGTGACCAGGTACGGCCGGACGCTCTTGACGAGCATCGCCATCTCGTACCCGAGGACCGCGGCGTCCGCCTCGCGGCCGGCCAGCACCGCGAGACAGGTGCCGGAGCCGGCCGTGGACACGAACAGGAGGGTGGAGTCGAGCTCCACGACCACCTGGCGCACCTCGCCGCCGTCGCCGAACCGGGCGCCCGCGCTGCGGCCGAGGGAGTAGAGGCCGGAGGCGAGGGCCGCCATGTGGTCGGCGGCGTCGGGGTCGAGGCCGTGGACGGATTTCACGAGGCCGTCGGAGGAGAGCAGAACGGCGTTGCGGGTGTACGGGACCCGCTGGACCAGGCCGCTCAGCAGCCAGTCGAGGTCCGAGGAATGGCCGGTCGGCACATTGCTCGCCATGGTGTCTACTCCTTGTGCGCGTCGCCTGGAAGCGGCGGTTCGTGGGGGTCGGGCTGGGACTCGGCGAGGCCGATACCGCGCTGGAACGCGGCCATCAGGCCGGGGTCGTGCAGGGCGTGCTCCTCGGGTCTGCGGGCCGCCGGCTCGTCCCGCAGCTGCGGGACGAGGTGCTCCTGGGCGTGCCGCTTGGGGAGCACGGGCCGGCCGCCGGCCTCGGGCGCCGGGGGGAGCGGCGAGAGGAAGGAGGCAGGCGGGCCGAGGGGTGCCGCTCCTGCCGACGGCGCCGATGCCGGTGCCGGAGGCGATGCCGGTGCCTGTGCCGGTGCCGGTACCTGCGCCGATGCCGATGCCGATGCCGGTGCTGGTGCCGGAGCCGCGGGCGTCCGGCCGGAGTCCTCGTAGCCGTACGGCCGCTCGGTGGCGGGTGCCGGCATGGCCGCCGGGGTCGCCGCCGCTGCGGCGACCGCGGGCGCGGGCTGCGGCGGCACCTGCGGCTGCTCCGCCGACCGGGGGCCGAGCGGCGCGGAGGATCCGGCGGTCGCGCCGGTCTGGGGCTGAGGCTGGGCCAGACCCTCGGGGTCCGATCCGAGGAGGCTCTGCGGGAGCACGAGGACGGCCTGGACTCCGCCGTAGATGTTGGACTGGAGTCGTACGGCGATGCCGTGGCGGCGGGCGAGGGCCGAGACGACGAAGAGTCCGATGCGGCCGTCCTGGAGCAGGTGGGCGACGTTGACCTGGTCGGGGTCGGCGAGCAGGGCGTTCATCCGGCCCTGCTCGGCGACGGGCATGCCGAGGCCGCGGTCCTCGACCTCGATCGCGAGGCCCGCCGTGACGTACTGCGCGCGGAGCAGCACCGTGGTGTGGGGCGCGGAGAACAGCGTGGCGTTCTCGACGAGTTCGGCGAGGAGGTGGATGACGTCGGCCACGGCGTGGCCCCGGAGCGCACCGTCGATCGGAGGGACGAGCTTGACCCGCTGGTACTGCTCCACCTCGGCGATGGAGGAGCGGATCACCTCGGTCACGGTGACCGGGTGCGACCACTGGCGGCGGGAGACGGCGCCACCGAGCACGGCGAGGTTCTCGGCGTGTCGGCGGATGCGGGTGGCCAGGTGGTCGACGTGGAACAGGCCCTTGAGCAGTTCCGGGTCCTCGACGTCGTTCTCCAGCTCGTCGAGCAGCTGGATCTCGCGGTGGACCAGGGACTGCAGGCGCCGGGCGAGGTTGACGAAGACCTCGACCTTCTGTTCGTCTCCGGCGCTGCTGGAGAGCCTGGACGCCTGCACGACCGCCGCCACGGCGGTCTCGTGGGAGCGCGCCAGCTCCTGGGAGAGCAGGTCGAACGCATCGCCGGAGGCGGTGCCGGCGGGCGGCTCGGGGCGCGGCGGAGGGCCCTCACCCTTGCGCAACTGTTCGATGATCGACTGCAGTTCGGTCTGACCGCGGGCGCTGGTGCGGCGCAGGGCGTTGCAGCGGTCGAGGACGGACCTGGCGGCGCGGTCGGCGCCGAGCGCGGCGGCCGTCACGGAGGCCACCGTGATCGCGGCGGCTCCGGTGAGCGCGGCCCAGAGGCCGGGCGTCGGGGTGGCGCCGGTGGAGCGGAGGGTGAAGAGCACGGCCGCGGCCCCGCCCAGGGCCACCGCGACGACGGGAAGCACGGAGGTGCGGAGGAGCTGAGGGCGTAAACGGGTCTCCACGGCGTGCGACGCGGGGGGCCGTGCCGGGGAGTTGCCTCCGGTACCGGGGGCGGGGCGAGCGCCTGACCGGCCGTGCCGCCCGCCCTCGCGTCGGTCGGACCGCGAGGCGGGTGCGCGAACTTGCGACATGAGTGTCCTTGGTACGAACGTGCCCAGGAATCGGCGTACTTGCGGGTGAGTGGCGGGAGGGGACCACGGAGGGGAGACGGGGGGAGACGTGGGGGGACAGGGAGATTACCTACCGGTGATCACCAGCCACACACTGTAGTCGTCAACCGTTCATGTGCGGTGCTCAGTTGGCAAATCTCCCCCCGCAGACCGGCTCGCTCTGGTATCGCACACAGGACCGACAGGCCGAGAGGTTTCGGCCGAATCTCGACGCCTTGGCCGGGGAGTGGGCGCTCGGCGCCGGGAACGGCAGAGGGCGGAGGCGTTCCCACGCCTCCGCCCTCTGCGGACATGCTGCTCCCGGAGCGGAATCCCGGGAGGGGTGCGGACCGCCCGGTCCGCTCGACGTCTCAGGGGGTCCGTGCCGCCTCGGGGGCGCCTCGGCCGGTGTCCGTACCGGGTTCGCCCGAGCTCCGCCCGGTGTCCGCGCCGGTGCGCGCGTCCGCGTTCGCGTCCGTGTTTGCGTCCGCGTTTGCGTCCGCCTTCCCGGGCGACCCGTCGGCGGGCGATCCGTCACCGTCGGTGAGAGCGGGCGCCGCCCAGCCGCCGGAGGGGACGCGGGCGACGGGACGCCACCACGGGTGGTCGGGCACCTGTGCGGCGCCCGGCTCGAAGGGCTCGCCCGGGATGGGCAGGGCGATCCGCTGGGCGGCCCCGGCGGCGGCCTCGACGGTGCCCTCCCCCGGTTCGGCCCACGGGTGCGGGGCGAGGTTGAAGGTGCCCCAGTGGATCGGCAGCATCACTCCGGCCGGCCCGCCGCCCTGGAGGTCCAGGTGGGCCAGCATGCCCTCGGCGGGGGTCATGTGGATGTCGGTCCAGAACTCCGAGTAGGCACCGATCTGGATCATGGTGGCGTCGAAGGGGCCGTGGGCCGCGCCGATGTCCTTGAAACCGGAGAAGTACCCGGTGTCCCCGCTGTGGAAGATCCGGTGGGAGGGGCCCGTCACGACCCAGGAGGCCCAGAGCGTCATCTGGCGGTTGCGCAGTCCGCGGCCGCAGAAGTGCCGGGCCGGGGTGGCGGTGAGCCGCAGCTCGCCGATCTCGGTGGACTCGTTCCAGTCCAGCTCGCGCAGCCGGGAGGCGGGCACCCCCCAGCGCTCCAGGTGGGCACCGACGCCCAGCGGCACCGCGAAGACGGTGCCGGTGCCGGCGAGCTCCTTGATCGTCGGCAGGTCGAGGTGGTCGTAGTGGTCGTGCGAGATCACGACGACGTCGACCGGGCCGAGGGCGGCGAGCGGCGCGGGCACCGGGTGGAGCCGCTTCGGGCCGGCGAAGGGGAAGGGGGAGCAGCGCTCGCCCCAGACCGGGTCGAACAGCACCCGGTGGCCGTCGATCTCGGCGAGGACGCCGGAGTGGCCCATCCAGGTCAGGCGCAGCCCGGTGGCCGGGGGCCTGGACAGGTCGGCGACCGTGGTCGGGTGGACCGGGATCGTGCCGGTGGGGGCGCGGCGCGAGCGGGCTTCCTTGTCGAAGTAGATCTTGGCGAACTCGACGCTGGAGCCTGAGGGGCCGCGTCGCGCGGGTTCGGGGTTCTGGAAGATCCCGTCCGCGAAGTTCGGCGAGCGGTGGATGCGGGCGAGACGCTCACCCGTGGGGTCCGCGCCGAAGGACTCGGGGCGCAGCGCGCGCAGCCGGGCCCGTGGCGAGCGGTCGGAGCCTGTACCGGTCACAGGACCTCCTGATCTCTGGGGGTCGTTCCATTATGGGCGGCCCGCGCCGCGAACGGTCCGCGCAGTCGGCCATACTGAACAATGGTTCAGTACGTCCGACCGGTCGTCCCGGCCTCCTGGCCCGCCCGCACCTGGTCCGCCCGCCCCTCCCGAGGAGACGCCCGATGAGTTCCGTCCCGCTGCTTTCCGTCGCCTGGACCGACCACGTGACCGGCCGCCGGGGCCATCTGGTCATCGACCGGCTGGTGCGCGGGGTGGCCAGCGGCGGCCTGCGGATGCGGGAGGGCTGCACGGCCGAGGAGGTCACCGGGCTCGCCCGCGGGATGACCATGAAGGAGGCCCTGCACTACGATCCGAAGGGCCGGTACGTGCCGCTGGGCGGGGCCAAGGGCGGCATCGACTGCGACCCCCGCTCCCCCGAGGCGTACGGCGTGCTCGTGCGCTATCTGCGGGCCATGCGGCCGTACGTCGAGCGGTTCTGGACCACCGGGGAGGACCTGGGCCTCACCCAGGACCTGGTGGACCGCGCGGTGGCCGAGGCGGGCCTGGTCTCCTCGGTGCAGGCCGTCTACCCGCTCCTGGACGACGAGGCGGCGGCCCGCCGGCGGCTCGCCGACGCCTTCGCGATCGAGGTCGACGGCATCGGCCTCGACGAGCTGGTCGGCGGTCTCGGGGTCGCCGAGTCGGTCCTCACCGCCCTCGACCGGGCCGGCCGGGGGTACGCAGGGACGCGGGTGTCGGTGCAGGGGCTCGGCACGATGGGCGGGGCGACCGCCCGGTTCCTGGCGCGCGCCGGGCTGCGGGTGGTGGCCGTGGCCGACGTCCGGGGCACGATCGTGAACCCGGACGGCCTCGACGTCGAGGCGCTGCTCGCGGCCCGGGACGCCCACGGCGCCGTCGACCGCGCCGCCCTGCGGCCCGCCGACCGGGAGGAGCCCGGGGACGCCTGGCTCGCGGCCGAGGCGGAGGTACTGGTCCCGGCGGCCGTCTCGTACGCGATCGACGCCGGGAACCAGGGGCGGATCACGGCCCGCTGGATCGCCGAGGCGGCGAACATGCCGGTGCTGCCCGAGGCCGAGGAGCTCCTCGCCGCGCGGGGCGTCACGGTGCTGCCCGACGTGGTCGTGAACTCGTGCACGAACGCCTGGTGGTGGTGGACGCTCTTCGGCGACATCGAGGCCGACGCCGACCAGGCCTTCGCCCGGGTCCGCGAAGCCATGCGGACGCTCGTCGGCGGGATGCTCGACCGGGCGGAGGCGGACGGCACGAGCCCGCGCGCCGCGGCACACGCGCTGGTGGACGAGCGGCTGCCGCAGATCGCCGAACGCTACGGCTGGTACGGGGCCGACACCGCTCCGTGACCATGATCGATCATGCCCGCGTCACCCGCTGTGTAAGGTGCGGACGTGGCAAGAGTGCGGTTGAGCGTGGCCGAGCGGCGGGAGGAACTGCTCCGGGCCGCCGTCGAGCAGATCGAGGCGCGCGGGGTCGCCGCCGTCCGGATCGCCGACGTGGCCTCGGCGCTCGGGGTGAGCAACGCCCTGGTGCTCTACCACTTCTCGTCCAAGGAGAAGCTGGTCGCCGCGGCCTTCGCGCACGCCGCCGAGGGTGACCTGGCCCATCTGCGCCGGCTCCTCGGGCGCCGCTCCAGCGCCGTACGCCGGCTCAGGGCCGCCGTGCGCTGGTACGCGCCGACCGGGCAGGCCAAGGGCTGGCGGCTGTGGATCGAGGGCTGGGCGGCCTCCCTGCGCGACCCCGAGCTGCGCAGGGTCTCCGCCTCCCTCGACCAGGAGTGGAAGGCGGCGCTGACCCGGGTGATCGCCGAGGGGGCCGAGGCCGGGGAGTTCCGCTGCGCGGACCCGGCGGCCGCCGCCTGGCGGCTCACGGCCTTCCTCGACGGCCTCGCCGTCCAGACCACGGCCTACGCCGGCTCCCTCTCCCGCAGCGCGATGCTGCGCTGGGCCGACGCCGCCCTCGCCCGGGAGCTGAACCTGCCGGACGCGGCCGGGAGCGAGGGCGAGGACGCGGACACGACCCCGCTCGACGGCGCCGACGGGGACGCGCGTACGGGTCGGGACGTCACCGGCGGCACTCGCACGGCGGATCTGGCCCGGGGCGGGGACGACGCGCCTTCCGGCGCCTGACCACGGGGGTTCGGCCGGCCCTCGGGCCGCGGCCGCACACACACCGCCCCGCGCTCGGCGAACCCCCGAGCCTCACACGCACCGCCTCGCGCTCGGCGGAGTCACACCAGCTCGAAGACCGCCGAGACCGTGACCTGCTCCTCGATCTCTCCCGGGGCCATCGGGACGCTCGCCTCGTCGTGGGCGATGCCGGGGGCGGCGCCCGGACCGGGGCGCGCGGACTCCCCCTCGCTGAGCGACACGAGCCGGCCGAGCTGGTGGCCGCTGAGGCGGGCGTGCTGCGCCGCCTTGTCGTACGCGTCGCGGTAGGCGGCCTCGCGTGCCTTCACCCGCAGGGCCGACGGGTCGGCGACGTCGAAGACGACACCGTTGATCCGGACGGAGTCCCCGGTGGAGTCGTTGACGGCGCCGATGACCTGGCCCGCCCGGTCGATCTGCCGGACCTTCACGGAGAAGGACTGGCCGGCCTGATAGCCGGTGACCTTGCTCTCGCCCGCGGTGTTCTGCGTGTAGACGGGGGACAGCGAGAGGCTGTCGGTACGGATGTCCCGTTCGGCGATCCCCTGCTTGTCCAGCACGGCGAGCAGGGCCTCTGCGGCGGCGTTCTGCGCGGCCATCGCCTCCTTCGCGGTCCTGCGGGCGGCCTCGACCCCGACCGAGAGGATCGCCAGGTCGGGTGCAGCGGAGGCGCGGCCGTGGCCGGTGACGGTGACCGTGGCGGGTGCCTCCGCAGGGGCGGCCCGCGGGGCCGTCCGCTCCGGCGCGGCGGCCAGCGCGGGCGCCACGGTGCCGGCGAGCAGCCCGCCGAGCACGGCGGTGGCGGCGAGCAGACGGGCGGTACGGGCGGCGCTTGGCCGGCGGATCGTCACGGGCGGTCCCTTCGATGCTGGGTGCCGGGGGTCCGGCGGGCACATCCCAGCACCCGCCACCGCCGCCTCCCGTACGCCACTCCCGACCGCCGGCGCCCTTCACCTCTCCGTACCAGTCGCGCCTCCGCACGGCCGGGACGGCGCCGCCGGGCCGGCGCTGCCAGGCCGCCGCTGCCGGGCCGCCGCTCAGGTCTGGACGAGCGGCTCGTACGCGTCGGGGTGCAGGCCGAAGGTCCAGGCGACGCCCTCCCGCGCGGTCCGGGTCGTGGGCGGGACCCGGAGCCAGTACGTGCGGTGGCTGCCGTCCGGCTCGGGCGTGGAGTTGACCACCTCGACCATCACCACGTCCTCGTCGTCGGCCAGTTCGATCCGCCACAGCACGCCGGTCTCGTCGCGGTGCTCGTGCCGCGCGCCCGAGGCGGCGAGGTAGCGGTCGTAGCCGTAGTACTCCAGCATCACGCGCCGCAGTTCGGCGTTCTCCTCCTGCCGTATCCGCTCCGGGGTCAGCCCGGCGAGCCCGGCGAGGAAGTCGGCGGGCACGGACATCCCCCGCCAGGCGTACAGGGCGAAGCCGTCGGCGAACGCCAGCGCGGGGCCGTCGCCCCGGTCGAGCCGCCCTGCCTCGTCCCGGTGCAGTTCCACGGGCCGCTCGCAGACCACGGCGACCTTCTCGTACGGCCACCACCAGCCTGCCTGTGCGGCGACGGCGGCCAGCCCGGCGAGGCGGTCGCCCTGCCCCTCGAAGGCGGCGAGCCAGGCGGCGTCGTGCTGGCCGAGCACCGCGTCGAGCAGCACGAGCCGCACGGCGGTCGCCTCCCGCCCGGACGGCGCGGGAAGGGCGGCGCCGCCGGAGTCCGCGGCAGCGGCGGGGTCGACCGGTGCGGCCGGAGCCGCGGCGGTCGCGGCCTGCGTCACCCCGGCCCGAATCCGGTCGGCCAGGCTCCGGGTGAGGTCCCAGAGGTGGGCCCCGGTCGCCTGCCAGTGGGCCGCCCAGCCGGCCGGCCCGAGGGCGTCGTGGAGCCGGCGCCGCTCCTCGGCCCACGGCCGGGTGCGCACCTCGTCCCGGACCGAACGGCCCTGGCCGGCCAGTCCCCGTACGAGCGCGACGGCGGCGAGCGGCGAGTCCGCCCAGAGCACGCGCTCCGGTTCGGCGAGGCCCGCCGTGCGGTAGGCGAGCCGGACCCCGGCCTCCGCGGCGGCGCGATCGGCCGGGCCGGTGGCCGCGGCGACGGCCCGCCACGTGTCCCGAGCGGTGGTGTGGTTCAGGACGGCGTCGTTCAAGACGGCGTCGTTCATGACGGCGTGGTTCATGTGGAAGCCCCCAGGTCTCTCTCGGTCAGTCCGCGACGATCCGGTACGCCCCGGGCACGTACTCCCGCTGGCGCACCACCCGGTACCAGCCCTTGGGCAGCGGTATCGGGGCGTGCTCCTCGTGCACCACCCGGCCGCCCTCGGGCAGTTCGAGCAGCAGCGGGCCGAAGGGCCCCGGCTCCCGGACGAGTCGGCCTGGCCCGGGAATCGCGTGGGCGTGCCCGGTGACCTCGCCGAGGGCCAGGACCAGCCGGCCCCGGGCGTCCCTGGACTCCCCGGCCGCCGCCTTCACCCGCTCCGGAACGGCCGTCTCCGTGACGGGCGCGATCAGGACGTCTCCCTGCCGGTACATGGCACTCCCCTCCCCGTTCGGCGCGGTGCGGCCGAACACGGGAACGACGCTAGAGGCCGGGTCTGACAATCGGGCCCGGACGCCTCGGAGGCCGACCCGCCGGAGGGCGTTGTCGGTGCCGCTTGGTAGAACTCTTGCGATCAGCCGATCCACGCCGTCCGTCGTCCGGGAGCGCAGTCATGACCGTTGGCCACTACCTCGAGGAATTCCACGGGCTTCCCGTGTTCCCCTTCCAGGACACCGCGTCGGACACGCGGGGCGACCTTCCCGACGCCGCGGCGGTCGCCTGGCGGCTCTCGTCGCCGACCTACTGCGAGGACGACGACGAGCAGTGGGGCGCGCAGTTCGAGCGCTTCCTGAAGACGGTCGACGTCGGGCGGGTGCGCGCCCTGGTCGTCGGCGGCTGGGACGAGGCGTACGAGAACTCCTCCGCGGACATCGTCACGGCCCTCATCGCCGCCAACGACCGGCTGACGTCCCTGGAGGCGGTGTTCCTGGGCGACATGACGGGCGAGGACTGCGAGATCTCGTGGATCATCCAGTCCGACGTGACGCCGCTCCTCGCCGCCTACCCGGGCCTGCGGGAGTTCGGGGTGCGCGGAGGTACGGATCTCGCCTTCCCCTCGGTCCGGCACGCCGGTCTGGAGAGCCTGGTCGTGGAGACCGGCGGGCTGGGCGCCGAGGTGGTGCGCGGGATCGTGGGCAGTGACCTGCCCGCCCTGGAGAAGCTGGAACTCTGGCTCGGCACCGACGAGTACGGCGGCGACAGCACGGCGGACGACCTCGCGCCGCTGCTCTCCGGCGCGGCGTTCCCCGCCCTTCGCTCGCTCGGCCTGCGCAACAGCGTGATCCAGGACGCCGTGGCCGCCGCCGTGGCGGGCGCCCCCGTCCTCGCCCGGATCGAGCGGCTCGACCTGTCGATGGGCGTCCTCACCGACGAGGGCGCGGCGGCCCTGCTCGACGGACAGCCCCTGACCCACCTCGCCCACCTCGACCTCTCCCACCACTACCTGTCCGAGGGCATGCGGGAGCGGGTCCTCGCCGCGCTCGCCCCGCACGGCGTGTCCGTCGACCTCGGCGACGCGCAGGAGGCGGACGACGAAGGGGACGGCCGCGTCTGGCGGTACGTCGCGGTCGCCGAATGACCGGCCACCCGCGCCTCGTGGTCGTCGGGGACCCGGCGGGCCGCCGTGTCGCGTTCTTCCAGGACGCGCTGCGGTCCGCCGGGCTGCCCGGGGCGCGGGTGGTGTCCTGGCCCGAGGTGCTGCGCGGCGCGGCACGGTTCGCCGAGGGCGAGACCGTACGCCTGGACTCGCCCGGCGAGGACCCGGAGGCCGACCGGCTGCTGCGGGAGGTCGACGATCCGTCCCGGGTCGAGGGCACCGGCCGCTGGTACGCGCGGTTCGTCGCCGCCACCGCGGAGCTCGCCCGGTCCGTCGCCGCGGCGGGCGCCGTGCTCGTCGACGACCCGGCCGAGCTGGCGGAGCTGTTCGACAAGCGGCTGGGCCACGGCCTGCTCCGCGCGGCCGGGGTGCCGGTGCCCGAGTCGCCGACGTCCGGCCCCGCCGCCCCGGTCGTACGCGGCTGGGCCGATGTCAGGGCCCTGACCGCCGAGCCCGGACTGCGCCGGGTCTTCGTGAAGCTCGCGCACGGCTCCTCCGCCTCGGGGGTGCTCGCGGTCGAGACGAACGGCGCGGGCCGGGTGCACGCCACCACCTCGGTGGAGCGCGGGCCCGACGGACGGCTGTTCAACTCCCTGCGGGTGCGGCGCTACACGAGCGAGCGCGAGGTCGGCGCGATCGTGGACGCCCTCGCCCCCGACGGGCTGCACGTCGAGCGCTGGCTGCCCAAGGCCGCCCAGGGCGGCCGGGCGGCCGACCTGCGGGTGGTGGTGATCGACGGGCGTGCCACCCACGCCGTGCTGCGTACCAGCCGCTCCCCCATGACCAACCTCCATCTGGGCGGGACCCGTGGCGATCTGCCCGCCGCCCGGGCCGCGATCGCCGCGGCCGGTGGGCGGTGGAGCGACGCGCTGGACGTGTGCGAGCGGGCCGCCGCGGTCTTCCCCGGCACCCGCTGCGTGGGCGTCGACCTGCTGCCCTCGACGGGCTGGCGCCGCTTCGCCGTGGGCGAGGTCAACGCCTTCGGCGATCTGCTGCCGGGCCTCACGGGCCTGCCCGGCAGCGGCGCCGAGGGCCTCGACACGTACGCGGCCCAGGTCGCCGCCCAGTTCCCCCGCGCCGCTCGACCCACCAGCACGACCACGAACACCGGCACGACCACCAGCACCAGCACCAGCACCAGCACCACAGGAACGAGCACCGCGTGAACCAGCCCGACATGAACACGATCGTCGGGAGCCACGATCTGCTCCTGGTCACCCTCGACACGCTCCGGTACGACGTGGCGGCCGAGCTCGCGGCCGCGGGCCGCATCCCGCACCTGGCCCGGCACCTGCCCGGCGGCGTCTGGGAGCGGCGCCACGCGCCCGGCAGCTTCACCTACGCCTCCCACCAGGCGATCTTCGCCGGATTCCTGCCGACCCCCGCCTCCCCCGGCCCGCACCCGCGGCTGTTCGCGGCCCGCTTCGCCGGCAGCGAGACGACCGCCGACGGCACCTACGTCCACGACACCCCGGACTTCGTGTCCGCCCTCGCGGGCGCCGGCTACCGGACGGTCTGCGTCGGCGGTGTCGGCTTCTTCAACCGGCAGCCGCCGCTCGGCACCGTGCTCCCCGGCCTCTTCCAGGAGAGCCACTGGGATCCGTCGTTCGGCGTGGCCTCCCCCACCTCCTTCGAGTCGCAGGTCGCCCGCGCCGAGGAGGTCGTCGCCGGTCTCCCCCGTGAGCGGCGGCTGTTCCTCTTCGTCAACGTGTCGGCGCTGCACCAGCCCAACTGGTTCCATCTGCCGGGCGCCACCCGCGAGGCCGGCGACTCCCGGGCCACCCACGCCGCCGCCCTGGAGTACGTCGACCAGCACATCGGCCGGCTCTTCGCCGCGATGAGCAGCCGCCGGCCGTGCTTCGCGATCGTCTGCTCCGACCACGGCACCGCCTACGGGGAGGACGGGTACACCGGTCACCGGCTGGGCCACGAGGTCGTGTGGACGGTCCCGTACGCGCAGTTCGAGCTCGCCGGCCCGGAGCGGGAGGCCGTGGCATGAGCGACAGCGCCGCCCCGCGTCCGTACCGGAGCTACGTCTACGCCTACCCGCACAAGACGGCGTACCGGCCGCTCCCCGACCCCGCGCCCTCGCTCGCCGCGCTCTGGCGGGACGAGCCGAAGGACGCGCTCTCCCTCTACGCGCACATACCGTTCTGCGAGGTCCGCTGCGGCTTCTGCAACCTGTTCACCCGGATCGGTGCCCCCGACGAGCTGACCACGCGCTATCTCGACGCACTCGACCGCCAGGCCGCGGCCGTCCGCGAAGCCCTCGGCGACCGGGACCCGGTGCGGTTCGCGACGGCCGCGTTCGGCGGCGGCACACCCACCTTCCTCACCGCCGGGGAGCTGGAGCGGCTCTGCGACATCGCCGAGAAGCGGATGGGCGTGGACCTGCGGGCGGTGCCGCTGTCCGTGGAGACCTCCCCCGCGACGGCGACCGCCGACCGCCTCGCCCTGCTCGCCGAGCGGGGTGCGACCCGGCTCAGCATCGGAGTGCAGAGCTTCGTGGAGGCCGAGGCGCGGGCGGCCGTGCGGCCGCAGCGCCGCGCCGACGTCGAATCGGCCCTCGGCCGGATCCGGGACACCGGCGTCCCCGTGCTCAACATCGACCTGATCTACGGCATCGACGGCCAGACCGAGGAGTCCTGGCGCTCCTCGCTGGACGCCGCCCTCGCCTGGCGCCCGGAGGAGCTGTACCTCTATCCGCTGTACGTGCGGCCGCTCACCGGCCTCGGCCGGATCTCCCCCGCCGCCGACCGGGAGTGGGACGAGCAGCGGCTGCGGCTCTACCGGTACGGCCGGGACCACCTCCGCGCGCAGGGCTACGCGCAGGTGTCGATGCGGATGTTCCGCAGGACGGACGCCGCGCCGCTGGGCCCCGACGACTACGCCTGCCAGACCGACGGGATGATCGGGCTGGGCTGCGGGGCGCGCTCGTACACCTCGGCCCTCCACTACTCCTTCGACTACGCCGTCGACATGCGGGAGATCCGTACGATCATCGACGCCTACACGGAGACCGCGGACTTCTCGCGGGCCGAGGTCGGCCGGTGGGTCGACGCCGGGGAGGCCAGGCGGCGCCATCTGCTCCAGTCGCTGCTCCAGGCCGAGGGCATGCCGGTGGCCGGGTACGAGGAGCGCTTCGGCGCCTCGCCGTTCGCGGACTTCCCGGCGGAGCTGGCCCGGTTCGAGGCCCTCGGCTGGCTGGACGAGGAGGCGCCGGCCGGGCTGCTCCGGCTGTCCCCGGAGGGTCTGGCCCACTCGGACGGCCTCGGCCCCGAGCTCTTCTCCCCCTCGGTGCGGGCCGCGATGGCCGCGTACGAGCCGAAGTAGGGGCGGCCGTGGAACCGACGTCTCCGCCGCACGCGGGCATGGACCTGACGCTGCTCTACCGCGGGCCGCTCTCCTCCTGCGACTTCGACTGCCCGTACTGCCCGTTCGCCAAGCGCCGGGACAGCCGTGAGCAGCTGCGCGCGGACCGCGCGCAGCTCGAACGGTTCACCGGGTGGGCCGCCGCGCAGACCGGGGACCGGCTGCGGGTCCTGTTCACCCCGTGGGGCGAGGGCCTGGTCCGCTCCTGGTACCGGCGGGCGCTGGTCGAGCTGTCCCGGCTCCCCCACGTGGAGCGGGTGGCGATCCAGACGAACCTGAGCTGCCGGACCGGCTGGCTGGCGGAGGCGGACCCGGAGAGCGTGGCGCTCTGGTGCACGTACCACCCGGGGCAGACGCCGTACGAGCGGTTCCTCGCCAAGTGCGGGGAGCTGGCGGAGCGTGGCATCCGCTTCAGCGTCGGTGTCGTGGGGCTCCCCGAGCACGCGGAGCACGCCCGGCGGCTGCGGGCCGCGCTGCCGGCGCACGTCTACCTCTGGGTGAACGCCGCGGAGGGGCACACGTACACCGACGCGGAGGCGGCGGAGTGGACGGGGATCGATCCGCTCTTCCCGTACAGCCGTCATCCGCACCGCTCGGCGGGGCTGCCGTGCCGGACCGGGGAGTCGGTGATCTCGGTGGACGGCGAGGGGACGGTACGGCGCTGCCATTTCGTCAAGGCAGAGCTGGGCAACCTGTACGACGGCTCGTACCGCGCCGCCCTGCGCCCACGGGCCTGCCCGCTCGCCGTCTGCGACTGCCACATCGGCTACGTGCATCTGGAGACGCTGCCGCTGTACGACGTGTTCGCCGGCGGGGTCCTGGAGCGGATCCCCGCCGGCCCGCCCCGGACCGCGCTCCCCTGGCCCACGGTCCCCGGAGCTACAGGGGCATGAGGTCGGGGCGCTTCGCCTCGACGTGGTCGCCGGAGCTCTCGCCGCGCAGCCGGCGGCCGATCCAGGGCACGAGGTACTCCCTGGCCCAGTGGATGTCGTCGCGGCGCACCTCGAGCGTGCCGCGCGGGGGAACCGGGGGCCAGGCCTGGTCCGGGTCGGCCGGCACCGGCATGCCGAGGACCTGGGCGGCGCGCAGGGCGACGCGGGTGTGGCCGTCGGACGAGAGGTGCAGCCGGTCGTCGTCCCAGGCGCGCCGGTCCTGCACGGACCTCAGGGACCAGAGGTCGAGGACCGGGCAGCCGTAGCGGTCCGCGACGGCCCGGACGTGCCCGTTGTACGTGGCGATCTTGCCGCGCAGGTGCTTGAGGAGCGTGACGCCCCGGGTGTCGAAGCCGGTGGTCACCATCACGGTGCCGACGGCGGAGGTGAGTTCGGCGACGGCGCGCTCGAAGCGCTCGGCGACCTCGTCGGGGTCGGTGCCGGGGCGGATGATGTCGTTTCCGCCGGCGCAGAAGGTCACCAGGTCGGGGGCGAGTTCCTTCGCCCGGGGGACCTGTTCCGCCACGATCTGGTCGAGGAGGCGCCCGCGTACGGCCAGGTTGGCGTAGCGGAAGGCGTCGTGCTCCGGCAGCTGGTCGGCGAGCAGCACCGCGAAGCGGTCCGCCCAGCCGACGTACGTCCCGTCGGGCCCGGGGTCTCCGACGCCCTCGGTGAAGCTGTCACCGATCGCCGCGTACGACCCGAATGCGTGCTTGTCTCTTGATCTCGAATCGTCTGCCACGGGAGCACATCCTTCCCCTTCGGATGTGACCTACGCGACCGTAAGGAGGGGTTGACGTCGGGTGACATATGCCACCGATAAAGAATTTGCCAAGCCGGAATAGACCCGGGAACGCGCCGGAGGCCCGGCACGTGTGTGCCGGGCCTCGGGTGGCGACGGAGCGTCAGATGTTCACGCCGTGACTGCGCAGCGCGGCGATCGGGTCGACGTCGGAGCCGTAGTCCGGGCCGGTGCGGATCTCGAAGTGCAGGTGCGGGCCGGTGACGTTGCCGGTCGCGCCGGAGAGGCCGATCTGCTCGCCGCCGCTCACGGTCTGGCCGGCGGAGACGGAGATCGAGGAGAGGTGGGCGTACTGCGAGAAGGTGCCGTCGGCGTGCTGGATGACGACCTGGTTGCCGTACGCGCCGCCGTCACCGGCGGAGTAGACGGTGCCGGGGCCGACCGCGACGATCTTGGTGCCGGTGGAGGCCATGAAGTCGACACCGGTGTGGTAGCCGGAGGACCACATCGAGCCGGAGGCCCGGTACGGGGTGGACATGCCGCCGCTGACCGGGGCGAACCAGCCGGAGGCGGAGGTCGCGGCGCCGGAGGAGCCCGAGGACTGCGTGGTCTTCGCGGCGGACGTGTCCGCGGCCGGGGCGGCGGAGCGCTCGCTGCTGCGGGAGGCGCGCGGGGTGTCGCCGTTCTTCCCGGAGCTCTTGGGGGCGGCGGCCTTGGGCGCGGCGCTCTTCGGGGCGGCGGCCCCGGCGGTGCTCTTGGCGCCGAGGGTGAGCTTCATGCCGGGCAGGATGAGCGAGGGGTTCTCGCCGACGACCTGGCGGTTGTCGGCGTACAGCTTCTGCCAGCCGCCGGTGACGTGGTGCTCGGCGGCGATCTTCGACAGGTAGTCGCCCCGCACGACGGAGTACGTCTTCGGCGCGGCCTTCGCGGCGGTGGGCGCGGCCTTGGCGGCGGCCTTCACCTGGGCGGCGGCGGTGACGGCCTGGCCGGGAGCGGCGGCCGGGGCGGCCTGCTCGGCGGCGTGGGCGCCGGTGGCGCCGAGGAACGGAAGGGCGACGACGGCGCCTCCCGTACCGGCGGCGGCGATTCCGCGGGTGAGGCGGTTGGACTTGATGCGGCGGTGCTTACCCTTCGCGGGCATGGCGAATTCCTCTCCGGCGCCTACGAGGTGAGCTGTCGGGTTCGGACTGGAGATGTCCGGCCGCGCTCTCACGCGGCTTCACCCCGAGCCGTCCTGCGTCGCGGGACCGGCGTACTTCCTGGGTCCCCCGCTCCTGCCACGCATGGGATGAGTGGAATTCCGGACGGTGGCAGGATTCGGCGGTCCGACCGGATTGACGGTGACGCTAGACGAGCGGGGTCGACGCGAACAAGCCAGTGATTTCCACCGGCTTTCCCGCCGTGGGTTTCCACTCGGAATTCCGGTCACCCTCCGTGGATGACGGACCCTCGATTTCCTTTTTCCGTACGGCAATTGCCCGGGCCCGTCGGCCACGATCCGTCACTTCTATGACCCTGCTCACGCGCTGCGGCTCATCTCGCCTGTAAACAGGGCGCGTTATACGCAAGGCCCCAATTCGGACAGATCACCCATTCCCGTCCAGGGGGGTGCGCCATCGTGGCCCCACCTGGATGATTGCCCCTGGAACCGATCTCGCGTCGGGCACCCGAACGTCGACCCATCAGGAGCATCCGTGACGCAGCAGCTGCCGCAGGTCCCGCCCGTCGAGGCCAACGAACCCGAGCTGGCCGAGGTCCGCAACTTCCGGGACGTGGGCGGCCTGCCGACGACGGACGGGCGCGCCGTGCGCCCCGGCCGCCTCTACCGCAGCGGCCACCTCGCCCACGCCACCGAGGAGGACGCCGCCTTCCTCGACTCGCTCGGACTGCACACCGTCTTCGACTTCCGGAACCTCGCCGACCGGAAGGTCGAGGGCCCGGACGTCGACCTGCCGGGCGTGCGGAACGTGAACATACCCCTCAACGACCCGGCCGACGGGAAGGAGTTCTGGAAGCTGGTCCGCGACGGCGACATCGCGCAGCTGCGGGACATCCTCGGCGACGGCAAGGCCGCGGCACGAATGTCCGACTCGTACCGGAAGATGGTGGTCGAGCGGACCGTGGAGCACAGCCGGATCCTGCACTCCCTGGCCGAGGACAGCCTGCCCGCCCTGATGCACTGCGCGGCCGGCAAGGACCGCGCCGGACTCTCCATCGCGATCACACTGCTGGCCGTCGGGGTCGAGCGGGAGGCGATCGAGGCCGACTACGTGAAGTCGAACGACCCGCACCGGCGCTACAAGGTGCGCCGCAGCTCCACCGCCCCGGACGCGATGTCGCCCGAGGTGATGGAGCTGCTGAGCCCGCTGTTCGACGCGCGGGTGGAGTATCTGCGGGGCGCCTTCGAGACGATCGAGGCGACCTGGGGCTCGGTGGACGCCTACCTCTCGGAGGGCCTGAAGCTGTCCCCCGAGACCCGCGAGCGGCTGCGGGAGCGGCTGCTCACGGAGGCGTGAGCAGGGCCTACTGGTTCTGCCCGCCGAGCATGAAGAGCAGGTAGAGGAAGCCGGCGAAGAGGTGTCCGGCGATCAGATAGGCGAAGAGGCGCAGGACGAGACCCTTGGGGAACTTGCCCTCGCCTCGCTCTTCACCGGTGACAGCTCGTGACTTCTCGGACATCTCGGTCCTTTTCTGTCGAAGGAAGTACGCGGGATCAGCGTCGGTGCGGGGTTCCGTCACCGAGACACAGCTCGGCGACGGGGCTCTGCATCAGAGTGTGGACGAAGAGCAGCTCGGCCCCTCCGGGGGTCGCCGCCCCGATGCGGTGCGGGGTCAGCGAGTCGAAGTGCGCGCTGTCCCCGGGATCGAGGACGTGGACGGCCTCGCCGAGCGCGAGCCGCACCCGGCCCTCCAGGACGTGGATCCACTCCTCGCCGGGGTGGACGCGCACGATGTCGGCCCGGGTGGCGTACGGCACGTGGACCCGCAGGCACTGCAGGGCGCGCCCGGCGCCGCCCGCCTGGCGGTAGATCCAGCCGTCGGCCTCGACGGGTTCGGAGCGCCCGGCGCGGACGACGGGATCGCGCTCGGGGGGCGCCTCGCCGAGGAGCTCGGAGACCGTCGTACCGTAGATACGGGCGAGGGCCAGCAGCATGGGGAGCGAGGGTTGCCGGTTCCCCGTCTCCAGACGCGAGAGGTGGGCCGGCGAGAGGCCGGCCCGCTGGGCGGCGGCCTCCAGGGTGAGTCCCCGGCGGCGGCGCAGGGCCCGCAGCTGCGGGGCGACGTCCGGCAGGACGTCGGGGCCGGCGGCGCCCGAGGTGCCGGGCGCCGGGGTGGCGGGGTCCGGGGAGGCTCCCCCGGGGACGTGGTCCATGCGTCCATTCCGCCAGGATCGTGCCTCTGAGGCAAGTTTCTTGCCTCAGAGGCAAAAGCCCGGGGCCGTACGGTCAGCGCTGCCCGACGGCCTGTCTCACCAGGGTCTTCCCGAAGTCCCACATCAGCCCGCCGCCGCCGTGGGCGTCGTCCATGACCGCGGTGAAGGCGGTGAGGAACCGGTCCACGTCCGCCTCGTCGACGACCAGGGGCGGGATCAGCTTGATCACCTCCAGATGGTCCCCGGAGACCTGGGTGAGGATCTGGTGCCGCTGGAGCAGCGGGACGACGACCATCTGGGCGAAGAGGCCCTTCCGGGCCGCCTGCAGCATGGTCCAGCGCCCGCGCAGCCCCAGCGAGGACGGCCGGCCGAACTCGATCCCGATCATCAGCCCGCGTCCGCGGATCTCGTGGAGCAGCTCGTACCGCGGCACGAGCTCCTTCAGCCGCCCGGAGAGCAGGTCGCCGATCCGGCGGGCGTGCGCGACCGTCCCCTCGTCCTCCATGACCGAGAGGACGGCGAGCCCGGCCGCCATGGCCTGCGCGTTCGATCCGAAGCTCGCCGAGTGGACCAGGACCCGGTCCATCGACGAGTAGACCTTCTTGAAGATCCAGTCCTTGCCGAGGGTGGCGCCGACCGGCACGTAGCCGCCGGAGAGCGCCTTGGCGACGCAGACCAGGTCGGGTTCGACGCCTTCCTCGTGCTGGTACGCGTAGAAGTCGCCGGTCCTGCCGAGGCCGGTCTGCACCTCGTCGGCGATGAGGAGTGCCCCGTGCCGGTGCAGCAGCTCCTGGGCGGCGCGCAGGAAGCCCGGTGGGGCCTCGTGGACGCCCTTGCCCTGGATGGGTTCGACGACGAAGGCGGCCACGTCGCCCCTGCTCAGCTCCCGCTCCAGGGCGTCGAGGTCGCCGAGCCCGATCGCCGTGTCGGGCAGCAGCGGGGCGAAGCCGTCCCGGAAGCCGTTCTCGCCGTTGACGGAGAGCGAGCCGGTGGTGAGCCCGTGGAAGGCATGGGTGCAGTAGAGGACCCTCGGCCGCCCGGTGGCGTACCGGGCGAACTTGAGGGCGGTCTCCACGGCCTCCGTGCCGCTGTTGCCGAAGAAGACCCGGTCGAGGTGCGGGCTGTGCGCCAGCAGCGCCTCGGCGAGCAGCCCCGGCAACGGCTGGCAGTCGAAGCGGGTGAGGTCGGCGAGCTGGGCGTCCAGGACGTCGTGGAGGGCCTTGCGGACGACGGGGTGGTGCCGTCCGAGGCCCATCACGCCGAAGCCGGCGAGCATGTCGAGGTGGTCGACCCCGTCGGCGTCCCAGAAGTGGGCGCCCTCGGCCCGCTCGTACACCTTGTCGAAGCCGATGGTGTGGAGCATGCGCGGCAGCTGGTGGTTGAGATGCCGGGCGTGCAGCTCGTACCGCTCGCCGCCGCGCTCGGCGAGCAGCGCCCGCAGGTCGAACTCACCCGTCACGGCCGCTCACCCGTTCCATGGCCATGGGCGGTCACCGGCTTCATGGACGGTCACCCTCTCGCGGTCGCTCACCCGTTGTTCCCGGAGACGGTCTCCCTGACCGCCCGGAGGGATTCCTTGAGGGAGCCCATGGTGGCGAGGACGGCGGTCGGTTCGTAGCCGCAGTGCGCCATGCAGTTGGCGCAGCGCGGGTCCTTGCCGCGGCCGTACTTGTCCCAGTCGGTGTCCTCGATGAGTTCGCGGTACGTGGGGACGTATCCGTCGCTCATGAGATAGCAGGGTCGCTGCCAGCCGAAGAGCGAATAGTTCGGAATGGCCCAGGCGGTGCACGGGAAGTCCGCCTTTCCTTCCAGGAAGTCCAGGAAGAGCGGCGAGTGGTTGAGCCGCCAGCGGCGCCGGTTTCCGCCGGCGAATGCCTTCTTGAAGAGCTCGCGGGTCTGCTCGACACCCAGGAAGTGCTCCTGGTCGGGAGCCTTCTCGTACGCGTACGCGGGCGAGATCATCATCTCGTCGACCTGGAGGTCGTCGTTGAGGTAGTTCAGCACCTCGATGATCGTCTGCGGGGTGTCCGTGTTGAAGAACGTCGAATTGGTGGTGACGCGGAAACCGCGCCGCTTGGCCTCCTTGATGGCGGCCACCGCCTCGTCGAACACGCCCTCCTTGGCGACGGATTCGTCGTGCCGCTCGCGCAGGCCGTCGATGTGGACGGCGAACGCGAAGTACGGGGAGGGAGTGAACTTCTCCAGCTTCTTGCGGAGCAGCATCGCGTTGGTGCAGAGGAAGACGTACTTCCTCTTCGCCACCAACTGACGCACGATCTCGTCGATCTGAGGGTGCATCAGGGGTTCGCCGCCGGCGATGGACACCATGGGCGCACCGGACTCCAGGACCGCGCCGACCGCCTGAGCGACCGGCATGCGCTGCTTGAGCACACCCGCCGGGTGCTGGATCTTCCCGCAGCCCTCGCACGCGAGGTTGCAGGCGTAGAGCGGCTCCAGCTCGACGATCAGCGGGAACTTCTCCCGCTTGCGGAGTTTCTGTTCGAAGAGATAGGTCCCGACCCGGATGGACTGACGGAGCGGCATGGCCATAACTCGCTCACCTCCTGGGGAGCAGCAAAGAACGGTGCCATTCGAAGAATGCGGGAAGGACGGCACGAAGAACACGGAAGGCCGATATTCCCCCGCGTACCGTGCCGATCCGGACCAGTTCATGTTCTGGAGCGTCCACGACCACCCGGACGGCCGCAACCGGGCGGGCGTCCGGCCCCGGCCCGCCGCGCGCCGTCCCGAGCGTCGCGGCGGACTCCATGTCGACGGCGATGGCGCCGGTGGCGCGCAGCGCGGCCCGCTCGGGGCCGCGCACCACATGGTCGGAGCCGATCAGCGGCCCGGTGTGGACCGACCGCCCGGGCACGGCCCTGACCAGCGCTTTCACCAGGAGCTCGGTGCCGGTGCAGGCGATCGTGCCGTCGGGACCGCGGGCCTCGTCGGCGACGATCAGGTCCCCCGGGTGCATCCCCGGCGCGAGCCCCGCGCAGAAACCGGAGGCGATGACGGCGGCGTCCTGCCATCCGGGCGCCCCGAGGGCCCGGGAGACGGCCCGGCGGGCCCGGTCGGGCCCCATGCCCGTACGGAGCACCGTGACGGGCCCGGAGGCGCCCGCCCGGTCCCCGCTGCGCAGGGCGAGCTGCTCGATGCCGAGGGCGCAGGCGACCAGCAGCGGAGGTGGGGCGCCGGGGCCCGGCTCGCGCCCCATCAGCGGGCCTTTTCGGGCGAGGGCTCCCCGTGCACGTAGCGTCCGAGCGCCGTGAGCGGGAAGACCAGACGGTAGAGGTGGTAGTTGATCGAGAAGTCCCAGGGGAAGCCCGTGCCCGTGAAGTACGGCTCGTCCCAGGTGCCGTCCTCGCGCTGGGTCTCGGCCAGCCAGGCGACGCCCCGCCGGACGGGCTCGGAGTCCCGCTCGCCGGCCGCGAGGAGGGCGAGCAGCGCCCAGGCGGTCTGGGAGGCGGTGGAGGCGCCGCGCCCGATCCACCCCTCGTCGTGGTACGAGCGGAGGTCCTCGCCCCAGCCGCCGTCCTCGTTCTGCACGGACCCGAGCCAGCGGACGGACCGGCGGATCGCCGGATGGGAGACCGGCAGCCCGGCCGCGGTGAGCGCGGGGAGGACCGAGCCCGTGCCGTACACGTGGTTGACGCCCCAGCGGCCGAACCAGGCGCCGTTCGGCTCCTGCGCGGCGAGCAGCCACTCGACTCCCCTGCGGGTACGGGGGTCGTCGGCCAGTCCCTCGAAGGCGAGCATCTCCACCACGTGGGCGGTGACGTCGGCGGAGGGCGGGTCGATCACCTCGCCGAAGTCGCAGAACGGCAGCTTGTTGGGGAGGGCGCTGGTGTTGTCGGCGTCGAAGGCGCCCCAGGCGCCGCCCCTGGACTGCATCCCGAGCGTCCACCGCGCGCCCCGGGCGACGGCCGCCTCCAGCCGGGCGGGGTCGGGGTGGCTGACCCGGCGGAAGGCGAGGAGCACCTCCGCGGTGTCGTCGATGTCGGGGTAGTTGTCGTTGTGGAACTCGAACGCCCAGCCGCCCGGGGGCAGTCCGGGCCGCCGCACGGCCCAGTCCCCGGTCCGGGTGATCTCCTCGTCGAGCATCCAGTCGACGGCCTTCACCAGGGCCGGGTGGTCGGGTTCGAGCCCGGCGTCGGCGAGCGCGATGGTGGCGAGGCAGGTGTCCCAGACGGGCGACTGGCAGGCCTCGATCATCCGCGAGCCGTCCTCCCGCCACACGGCGAACCGGTCGAGCGAGGCCAGTCCGGCCCGCATGACGGGGTGCTGGAGGTCGTAGCCGAGAAGGTGGAGGGCGATGACCGAGTAGACGGCGGGCGGCTGGATGCCGCCCCAGCAGCCGTCGTTCTCCTGGCGCTCGATGATCCAGCGCGCGGCCTGGTTCATCGCGGTCCTGCGCAGGGCGCGCGGCGCCACCCGGTGGTAGACGTGCAGCGCCTTGTCGAGGCGCTGGAAGAGCCCGTCCCAGCCGGTGGCCGGGGCGAGCGGCCGGGGCGGGGCGGGCAGGTCCGGGTCGGTGTGCAGCTCGTCGAGCGGGAAGGGCGCGGGGCGGACCGGGCGCTTCGCGGAGACCACGGTGAGCGGCACGATGGTCTGCCGGGCCCAGCAGCCGAAGTCGTAGATGTTGAGCGGGAACCACTTGGGCAGGAAGAGCAGTTCCGGGGGCAGCTCGGGCAGGTCCTCCCAGCGCCACCAGCCGAAGAGGGCGAGCCAGATCCTGGTGAAGACGCGGGCGGAGGCGATGCCGCCGGCGGCGCGGACCCAGGCGGAGGCCCGGGCCATGTGCGGGGCCTCGGGCGGGTCTCCGGCGAGCCGCAGGGCCACATAGGCCTCGACGGTGGCGGAGAGGTCGCCGGGCCCGCCGTAGAAGGTGGTCCAGGCGCCGTCCTCGCGCTGTTCGCGGCGGATGTGGAGAGCCGCGGCATGCGTGGTGTCGGCGTCGAGGATGCCCAGGAACTGGCGGAGCAGGAGGTCCTCGGCGTCCATGGTGACGTTGGTCTCCAGGTCGCCCTTCCACCAGCCCTCGGGGTCCTGCCGGGCGAGCAGGTGCCCGGCGGCCCGTTCCGCCGCCCGCGCGGCGGCCTCGTCGAGGCCGGACGCGCCGGACGGGGCGGACCCGCCGGTGCCCGACGCGGCAGCTCCGCGTCGGGACTCGTTCGTCGTGCTGGCCGCGGCCGCACGGGGGCCCACGGCCCCGGCGCTTCCGTCGGTCGTCGCTGTCATGGCTTCCCCTTTGCGCAGTCGGTTACTTCTGCTTCTACGGGTCTGCCGTCGGCCGGCGCCGGGTGGCACCGGCCGGCGACCGCGAACTCATATCAGGGTGATGGTGATCATCTCTTCCGTACGACCACGAAGTCGGCGAGTGCGACGAGCTGCGCCCGCACCCGGGCGGGCATGTCCACCTCGTCGAGGGCCTCGATCGCGATCGTGTGCTGGCGGCGGGCCTCCTGGGAGGTCCACTCGCGTCCTCCGGCCTCCTCGATGAGGGCCGCGCGGGTGGCGAACTCCTCCTCGGAGAAGGTGTCGAAGTCGTTGGACTTGGCGTCGGCGGCGAGCAGTTCGCCGAGCCGCTCGGACGCGGGTCCGCCGGCGGCGAGCGCGGCGACGACCGGCAGGGACTTCTTGCGCTGGCGCAGGTCGCTCCAGGTCTGCTTGCCGGTGGCCTCCGGGTCGCCCCAGATGCCGAGCAGGTCGTCGACGGCCTGGAAGGCGAGCCCGAGGTGGTACCCGTACTCCTCCAGCTTGTCGGCGGTGCGGTCGTCGGCCCCGCCGAGGACGGCGCCGATGGAGACCGCGCAGGCGAGGAGGGCGCCGGTCTTGTTGCCCTCCATCTCCAGGCACTCCTCGACGGTGACCCGCTCGCGGTGCTCGTACGAGATGTCCTGGGCCTGGCCGTCGATGAGCTTGCGGCTCGCGGTGGTGAGCCGGCGGGTCGCCCGGCCCGCCTCCACCGTGCCGAGCTCCAGGAGGATCTCGTTGGCCAGGGCGAACAGGGCGTCGCCGACCAGGATGGCCTGCGCGGGGCCGTGCACCTTCCACACGGTGTCGCGGTGGCGGCGCTGCTCGTCCCCGTCCATCAGGTCGTCGTGCAGCAGCGAGAAGTTGTGGACGAGCTCCACGGCGACGGCACCGGGGATCCCGACCTCGGGGGCGACGCCCGCGGCCTCGGCCGACAGCAGGGCGAGCGCGGGGCGGACCGCCTTGCCGCTGTCCCCCTCGGCGGGGTTGCCCTGCGCGTCGATCCAGCCGAAGTGGTAGGCGGCCACGGTGTCCATGGGCGGCGCGAGGCGGTCGACGGCCGCCCGCAGTACGGGAGTGGACAGGGTCCGCCCCCGCTCCAGCAGTGCGGACACGTCCGCGGTGTCGACGGCCGGATTACCCGGCGGCACAGTCGGCACGGTCTCTCCTCTTGTTCCGGTACTCACACTCATGCCGCCTCCTGCAGCGGATGGTCATGGCGGCGGCCGAGGGCGGAGAGCGCGGCACCCGCGGCGCTGAAGCCACTGCGGACGGCACCCTCCATGGTCGCGGGCCAGCCGGTGGCGGTCCAGGCCCCGGCCAGGAAGAGCCCCGGTGCCTGGGTGCGGGCGCCGGGGCGGAGCCGGCCGACGCCCGGGGTGGGGGCGAACGTGGCCGTCCGCTCCCTGGTGACGAAGAAGTCGCGGATCCCGGCGCCGCGGGCGGCGGGCAGCAGCCGCTCCAGTTCGGGGAGGTACTTCGCGCGCAGGGCGGCGACGGGTTCGTCGATCTCGTCCTGGGCGGCGGACTGCGAGACGGCGAGGTACTGGCCCGCGCCGGTGAGCCCGGAGGAGTCCGTGCGGTCGAAGACCCACTGCACCGGGGAGCCCAGAGCGGTGAAGAACGGCCGCTTCAGCACCTTGCGGTCGTAGACCACGTGCAGGTTGAGGATGGGCGCGGTGGCGATGTCGAGGAGCCGGTCGGGGTCGTCGAGGGCGCCCTCGGGCAGCAGGCCGTGGGTCTCCTCCTGCGGTACGGCGAGGACGACGGCGTCCGCGACGAGCGTCTCGCCCGGTACGTCGACGGCCCAACGCCCGTCGTCGGTACGGGAGATCCGCTCGGCCTTGGTGCGGAGCGCGGTGCGCACCCCGAGGGCGTCGAGCTCCTTCGCGGCCCGGGTGTCGTGGAGTTCGCCGAGCGGGACGTGGGCCCAGCCGATGTCGGCGGCACCGGGCTCGGAGAGGAGACCGGTCTTGAAGACCATCGCGGCCAGCCCCATGGAGGCCTGCGGGGCGGGGGCGTTGAGGGTGGGGATGCCGACCAGGTCCCAGAGGGCGTCGACGGTCCGCGGGGACTGGCCGTGCCGGCCGAGCCAGGTGGCGAAGTCGATGCCGTCGAGCGCCGGGTCCGCCGGGTCGAGCTTGCGCAGGGCGAGTGCGGCCCGGCCGACGGAGGCGCGCTCCGCGAGCGAGAGGTGCGGGTAGGTCGCGAGGCTGCGCGCCAGGTGCAGCGGTACCGGGAGGTTGTCGCGGCGGATCCGGCCGAGGCGCGGGCCGCGCGGGTGCGCGACGTCGAGCACGGGCACGTCGAGGCGGTCCTGGAGGGGGGCGAGCCGGGCGGCGTCGACCCGGTCGAGGAACCAGCGGTAGGCGGTGCAGCAGCGCAGGTAGACGTGCTGGCCGTTGTCGACGGTGAGGTCGCCCCGGCGGAAGGAGAAGGCGAGACCGCCGAGCCGGGGCCTGCCCTCGAGGAGGGTGACGCCGACGCCGGCTTCGGCGAGCTGGAGGGCGGCGGTGATGCCGGCGAGCCCGCCGCCGACGACGACGGCCTGCGGCTGGCGGGTGTGCTGCCCGGTTCCTTCGTGGGTCACACGGCCTCCGTTCGGTCCATCGTGGTCAGGGTCGTCGCGGGGGCCGTCCCGGACCGGTCCGCCCACGTCAGGGACGCCGGTGCGGCACTCCGGGTTGCCCGGGGCGCGGGGTCGGCGGCGTGCGGGGCCATCAGGCCCGCCTCCTGACCGTGCGCCGGGCGACGGTGCGGGTGTCGAGGCCGGAGAGGCCGCGCACCGCGACGTACGCCTTCTCGCGGCCCGGCAGCGAGACACGGCCGCGCAGCACGGCCTCGGGGTCGCGCTCGATCCGGTCGAGGAGGCGGCGGTAGATGCCGGCCATGGCGGCGACGCAGGCGCCGCTGCGCCGGTCGAGCATGGGCAGCAGCCGGTAGCCCTCGGCGAACAGGGCGCGGGCGCGCCGCACTTCGAAGTGGACGAGCCCGGCGAAGTCGGCGCCGGCGGGCGGCTTGTCGCTGCCGAAGCCGTCACCGCAGCCGAACTTGGCGAGGTCGTCGGCGGGCAGATAGGTCCGCCCGTTCCCGGCGTCCTCGCGTACGTCCCTGAGGATGTTGGTGAGTTGGAGCGCGAGGCCCAGGGTGTCGGCGTACTCGGGTGCGCGGTCGGCGCCCTGGGCGCCGGGCTGGGTGCCGAAGACGCCGAGGGAGATCCGGCCGATCGCCCCGGCGACGCAGCGGCAGTAGACCTTGAGGTCGTCCCAGGTCTCGTAGGTCGCGCCGTGCACGTCCATGAGGACGCCGTCGATGAGTTCGTCGAGGCCGTCGAGCGGGATCGGGAAGCGGCGGGCCGAGTCCGCGAGGGCGACGGCGACCGGGTCGGTGTCGTCCTCGTCGATCTTCCCCGCGCGGACCCGGTCGAGCAGCTCGCGGGTGGCCTCCAGGCGTTCCTGCTTGGCTTCGGGCGGGAGGGTCCCGTCACCGATGTCGTCGACGCGCCGGGAGAACGCGTACAGCGCGGACATCGCCTGGCGCTTCTCGGTCGGCAGCAGCCGGATTCCGTAGGCGAAGTTCCGCGCCTGCTGTCCGGTGACGGCCTCGCAGTAGCTGTAGGCGGCCAGTACCGGTGCGGACGGCTGGGGCTGTGCCTCCACGGTCGCGCTCACCCCTCTCTCCGCGCCCGGAGCAGAACCGCTCCCACCTGGCGCATCAGGCTCGGCTTGGTGGCCTTCGGTGGGCCGGTCAGCACGTCGTATCCGGCGTCGGTGATCGCGTCGAGTGCGGCGAGTCCCCCGGCGGTGAAGCCCGCCAGGAGGAGGCGGAGCCGGCCGTGGACGCTGCCGACGAGCGGGGCGCCCGCGTCGAGCAGGTCGCGGGCGCGGCCGGCCTCGAAGGCGATCAGAGCGCGCACGGAGGCACCGGCGGTGGGCGCGGCGAGGTCGCTCTCGGTGACGTGGAACCGCTTGAGGTCCTCGGCGGGGAGGTAGACGCGGTCGTTGCCGAGGTCCTCGGCGACGTCCTGGAGGTGCTCGACGATCTGGAGGGCGGTGCAGATCTCGTCGGAGCGCCTGATCCGTTCGGGGGTGTCGGTGCCGGTGATGCCGAGGACGAGGCGCCCGACGGGGTTGGCGGAGAGTTCGCAGTACGCGAGGAGGTCGTCGTACGTCTCGTAGCGGCCGACCTGCTGGTCCTGCCGGTTGGCGGCGATCAGGCCGAGGAACGGCTCGGGGGTGAGCCCGCACCGGCGCACGGTGGGCACGAGGCCCTGGAGGAGGGGGTGGCGGGGTGTGCCGTCGAAGACGCGGCGGAGGTCGGCCTCGAAGGCGTCGAGGAGGGCGAGCCGGTCCTGTGCCGTCTCCGGGTCGAGGCCGAGGTGGCGGGCGTCGGCTCCACCGGGGGCGAGGTCGCCGTCGCCGATGTCGTCGACGAGGCGGGCGAATCCGTAGACCGCCATCAGGTCGTCGCGCCAGGCCCGGGGCAGGAAGAAGGGAGCCACGGGGAAGTTCTCGTCCGCGGCCTTGCCGAGGGTGGCGCGCGAGGAGGCGTCGATGCGCGCCTGCCGGGTGTCCGTCACAGGTCACTGCCCGACGGAGGGACGGCGAGACCCTCGTGGAGCTGGAGATTCTGCGTCATGGCCGTCACGTCTCCCGTTCTACACTGCCGAGTCAATCCATCCTATTTCGGACACGCCGCCGACCCCTGCCCGAAGAGCCGTGGCCCGGAGGCCCGATGGTCGTGGGGTATCGCCCTACTTGCCGCGAAACAGACCGGTCCAGCTTACGTTGTACGACGGCCGTCGCCATTCCGGGGTGCCGGGCACCCCGGGACCCGTTTGCACGATTCGCCAACCCTCCGACCAGGCAGGGGAGTTCGGTCTTCGACGGAGGTCAGAGGGCGCGGGTCCCGGAGACGACCATGGCGAGGGTGGTCTCGACGACGGCGTTCCTGCGCTGCGCGGGAAGCCGCCGAAGAGGCCCTTCGAGCAGGAGGAGTGACAGTCCGTGCACGGCGGACCACGCGGCGGCGCCGGCGGCGTGTCGGACGGCCTGGCGGGGGGCGCCGGCGCGGGCGAGGCCGTCCAGGGCGTCCCGGAGCAGGGTGAAGGCGCGGACATCGGGTTCGGGCACCTGCCGCTCCGGCAGCGGCCCGGCCGTTCCGTCGGCGCGGGCCACGCAGAACGCGGCCCGGTAGAGGCCGGGCTGGTCGACGGCGAAGCCGACGTACCCGCGGCAGAGGGCGGCGAGCCGGCGCTCCGCGGCGAGGGCGGGGTCGTCTGCCCCGGGCTCGCGGCCCGCGGCCCGTTCCATGGCGTCGGCGAGCACACACTGGGCATGGGTCCTGACGGTGCGGAGGAGTTCACCGCGCCCGTCGAAGTGCCGGTAGGCGGCGGTGGGCGAGACGCCCACCCGGCGGGCCGCCTCGCGCAGGACGACCCGTTCGGGGCCGCCCTCGGTGGCGAGGTCGACGGCGGCGCAGATCAGCGCGTTGCGCAGGTCGCCGTGGTGGTAGGTCTTTCCCCCCGAGATCGCTGCCATGGGCATATCCTGCCCGATGTTGCCAGCATGAACATTCCGGGTGGCGGCACGACGCGCGGAAAACGGAACCGCCCCCACCGGTCAGGGCGGGGGCGGGGGGGCACTGCGGGGCCCGGAATCAGCGGGCGGTCTCCCGCTCGTACGCCTTGAGGACCTCGTCCGTGGGGCCGTCCATCAGGAGCTGCCCCTTCTCCAGCCAGAGCACCCGGTCGCAGGTGTCCCGGATGGACTTGTTGCTGTGGCTCACCAGGAAGACCGTGCCGGCCTCCTTGCGGAGTTCGCGGATGCGCTCCTCGGAGCGGATCTGGAACTTGCGGTCACCGGTCGCCAGCGCCTCGTCGATGAGGAGGACGTCGTGGTTCTTGGCGGCCGCGATGGCGAAGCGGAGCCGGGCTCCCATGCCGGAGGAGTACGTGCGCATGGGCAGGCTGATGAAGTCGCCCTTCTCGTTGATCCCGGAGAAGTCGACGATGCCCTCGTAGCGCTCGCGCACCTCCTCGCGGCTCATGCCCATGGCGAGACCGCCCAGGATCACGTTGCGCTCACCCGTGAGGTCGTTCATGAGGGCCGCGTTGACGCCCAGGAGCGAGGGCTGGCCGTCCGTGAAGACCTTGCCGCTCTCGGTGGGGAGCAGCCCGGCGACGGCGCGCAGGAGCGTGGACTTGCCGGAGCCGTTGGAGCCGATCAGGCCGATGGCCTCGCCGCGGTAGGCGGTGAAGGTGACGCCGCGGACCGCGTGGACCTTGCGGACGCCCCGGTTGACCTCGGCCTTGCCGCGGCCGACGATCCGGCTGAGCGCCGCCGTGGCGCTGCCCTTGCCGCCGCCACCGGTGTTGACCCGGTAGACGATGTGGACGTCGTCGCAGATGACGGTGGGAACGTCGGACCGCTTGGTGTTCGTGCCGGTGTCAGCCACGGCCGTACCTCTCCTCGGCCTTCCAGAAGTAGACGAAGCCGCCGATGCCGAAGACGAGGGCCCAGGCGAGCGCGGTCATCCAGACGTGCGCCGGCAGGTTCTCGGAGCCGTAGCCGTCGATCAGCGCGTACCGGATCAGGTCCATGTAGATGGCCGCCGGGTTGTACATGAGGATGTCGCCGATCCACGCCGGCTTGTCGGCCAGCATCGTGCGGAGCGAGAACATCACGCCGGACGCGTACATCCAGGTGCGCATCACGAACGGCATCAGCTGGGCCAGGTCGGGGGTCTTCGAACCCATCCTCGCCATGATCATGGCCAGACCGACGTTGAACACGAACTGCAGGAACAGTCCCGGGATCACCAGCAGCCACCGGAGGGAGGGGTAGCTGCCGAACGAGACCACGATCGCCACGAGCACGATCATCGAGTACAGCAGCTGCTGGAGCTGCTGGAGCGAGAAGGAGATCGGCAGGGAGGCCCGCGGGAAGTGCAGGGCCCTCACCAGGCCCAGGTTCCCGGAGATCGCCCGGACGCCGGCCATGACCGAGCTCTGGGTGAAGGTGAACACGAAGATGCCGGTGACCAGGAACGGGATGTACACGTCCTTGGACATCCCCTGGCTGGCACCCAGGATGAGCCCGAAGATCAGGTAGTAGACCAGGGCGTTCAGCAGCGGGGTCGCCACCTGCCACACCTGGCCGAGCTTGGCCTGGCTGTACTGGGCGGTCAGCTTCGCCGACGAGAAGGCCATGATGAAGTGGCGGCGGCTCCACAGCTCACGGACGTACTCGAACAGTCCGGGCCTGGCGCCGCTGACCGAGAGGCCGTACTTCGCGGCCAGCGCGGCCGGCGTGAGGCCCTCGTCGACGGACGGGGGCGCGCTCGTCGCGACCGCCCCGCCCTGCTGTGTGTCACTCACAAGTCGAAACTTTCGTGTTCAAGATGCGCGGCACGTCGGTACCACGATGTCAGACGACCGGGGGGCGACCCAGCCGGGTCAGCCGCCACACCGTACGCCACCTCATGGGGCGGCGCGGTCCGCAGGGGGTCTTCCAGCCTTCGCGGAATCCGCCGGACCACGCCTTCAGCGCGGACAGCGAGGGCCGACGGGCCAGGGTGAACAGGAGCCAGACGCCGAGATACACCGGCACCAGGGGCGCGGGCAGATTGCGGCGTGCCAGCCAGACTCGGTTGCGGGCCACGTTGAAGTGGTACGAGGCGTGCCGGGAGGGGGCTGTGGTGGGGTGCAACAGCACCATGTCCGCACGGTAGTCGATCATCCAGTCGGCGTCGAGCGCGCGCCAGGCGAGGTCGGTCTCCTCGTGCGCGTAGAAGAACTCGCCCGGCAGATCGCCGACTTCGGCGAACACCTTGGTGCGGACGGCGTTGGCGCCGCCGAGGAAGGTGGTCACCCGCGAGGAGCGCGCCGGGTCGGAGGCACGGAGCCTCGGCACGTGCCGGCGCTGGGTGACCCCGGTCTCCGGATCGGCGATCCGGAAGGTGATGATGCCGAGGCGCGGATCGGCGGTGAAGGCCTGCCGGACCAGCTCGGCGGTGTCCGTGTGCGCGAGCCGCCCGTCGTCGTCCAGGAAGAGCAGGACGTCGACGTCGGTGCCGCCGGGCCCGAAGGCCTCGATGCCGACGTTCCGGCCGGCGGGGATGCCGACGTTCTCCGGCAGGTCGACGGTCCGCACCCAGTCGGGCACCCCGGAGACCGGGGTGCCCTGCCCGACGACGACGACCTCGATGCGGTCGCCCTCCTGCGCGGCGACCGAGTCGATCAGCGCGCGCAGGTCGCCGGGGCGGTCGCCCATCGTGATGACGACGGCTCCCACCCTGAGCGGCGTGCTCACGGCCGGCCTCACTTCAGCCTGCTCGAAACCATGATCGACACGAGGTGCAGCACGGTCTGGAGCAGCGCGATGCCGGCGAGGACGGCGACACCGAGACGGGTGAAGAAGAGGTCGCCCCTGATCTGGTCCGCGATCGCCAGGACCACGATCAGCAGCGAGGCCTCGATCCCGAGGACGAGCCGGTGGAACTTCAGCGCGCCGGCCGCCCGGCGGGCCAGCGCCATGCCGGAGGAGCGCGGCTCGGAGGCCGCCTCCTTGACCGGCGGCAGACCGCCCTGGTGCCGGGCGACACCGACGAGGTCGGTCTCGGCCTTGATCAGGATGGCGCCGAGGGCGGCCAGGGTGCCGAGGAAGGCCCAGAGCCAGTCGATCCGGCCCGAGCCCCACAGGTCGGCGGCGCGCAGGCCGAAGCCGACGAGCACCGCCGCGTCGCACAGGTAGGCGCCGACCCGGTCCAGGTACACGCCGGACAGCGAGAACTGCTTCTTCCAGCGCGCCACCTCGCCGTCGACGCAGTCGAGCAGCAGGTAGAGCTGGACCATGAGGGCGCCGAGCAGCGCCCCGGGGATCCCGGGCACCAGCAGGGCCGGTGCCGCGAGGACGCCCGCGAGGGTCATCACGTACGTGAGCTGGTTCGGCGTGATCCTGGTGCCGACGAGCCGCCGGGTGATCCTGAGCGAGATCTCCCGCATGTACAGGCGGCCGCCCCAGTGCTCCCCGCTGCGCCGGTCCTTCACACCCGGGGGGTGGACGACCGGGCGGAGCTCAGCTACCGATGGCTTTGGCATAGTCGGCGTACGCGTCCCTGATCTGGTCGTCGGACAGGTCGAGGTGTTCGAGGATGGTGAAGCGGCCCGGCCTGGTCTGCGGGGCGAAGGACACCGCCTGGACGAACTCGTCCACGCTGAAGCCCATCTCCTCCGGCGTGACGGGAAGCCCGTGCCGGCGCAGCGTCTCGACCATCTGCCCGGATCCCTCGTGGGCTCCGCGCAGGTGCATCGCGAAGGCCGCGCCGAGGCCGCACTGCTCGCCGTGGCTGGCGGCGCGGGCCGGGAAGAGCAGGTCGAAGGCGTGGCTGATCTCGTGGCAGGCGCCCGAGGAGGGGCGGCTGTCCCCGCTGATCGACATGGCGATGCCGGACATCACCAGACCCTCGGAGAGGGTGACGAGGAAGTCGTCGTCGCCGACGCCGCCGGGGTGGCGGAGCACGGCCTCTCCGGCGCTGCGGGCCATCGCGGCCGCGAGGCCGTCGACGGGCTCGCCGGTCACCTCGTGGGAGAGCTCCCAGTCGGCGATGGCGGAGAGGTTGGAGATCGCGTCGCCGATGCCGGAGCGCACGAAGCGGACCGGCGCGTCCCTGATCACGTCCAGGTCGATGAGCAGGGCGATCGGGGTGGGCACACCGTACGAACCCCGGCCGTTGTCGTTGTCCAGGGTCGAGATCGGGGAGCAGATCCCGTCGTGCGAGAGGTTGGTGGCGATCGCCACCAGCGGCAGCCCGACCCGGGCCGCCGCGTACTTCGTCACGTCGATGATCTTGCCGCCGCCGAGGGCGACCACGGCGTCGTACCGCTTGCCGCGCATGGCGTCGGCGAGCTTCACGGCCTCGTCGATGGTGCCGCCGGAGACCGGGTACCAGTCGGCGCCGGGCAGCTCGGGCGCGAAGTGGTCACGCAGCTTGAGGCCCGAGCCGCTGCTGATCGCGACGGCGATCTTGCCGTTGCTGGAGATCCGCTGGTCCGCGAGGAGCGCGGACAGGTCGTCCAGCGCTCCCCTGCGGATGTCGACGACGACCGGTGAGGGGATCAGTCGGGTCAGTACTGGCACGCGATCTCACGGCCCTTCGCGAGGTCGTCGTGGTTGTCGATCTCGACCCACTTGACGTCACCGATGGGCTCGACGTCGACGGTGAAGCCGCGGTTGACCAGCTCCTGGTAGCCGTCCTCGTAGTACAGGTCGGGGTCGCGCTCGAAGGTGGCCTTGAGGGCGTCGGCGAGCTCCTCGGCGGCCTCGGCCTCGATGAGGGTGACACCGATGTACTCGCCGGTGGCGGTGGCCGGGTCCATCAGCTTGGTGATGCGCTGGACGCCCTTGCCCTCGGCGGTGATGACCTTCATCTCCTCGTCGGCGAGGTTCTTCACCGTGTCGAGGGCGAGGATGATCTTCTTGCCGTCGCCGCGGGCGGCGAGCAGGGTCTTCTCGACGGAGACCGGGTGGACGGTGTCGCCGTTGGCGAGGATCACACCGCGCTTGAGGACCTCACGGGCGCACCACAGGGAGTAGGCGTTGTTCCACTCCTCGGCCTTGTCGTTGTCGACGAGGGTGATCGTGAGGCCGTACTTCGCCTCGAGGGCCTCCTTGCGGTCGTAGACGGCCTCCTTGCGGTAGCCGACGACGATCGCGACCTCGGTGAGGCCGATCTCGGCGAAGTTCTTCAGCGTCCCGTCGAGAATCGTGGTCTCGCCGTCGACAGGCACGAGGGCCTTCGGAAGCGTGTCGGTGTAGGGGCGCAGACGCCGTCCGGCACCGGCTGCCAGAACGAGACCGATCATGCTGTTTCTCCTTCGTCATGTACGGCAGGTGCTCCGGAGGACACCCAGAAACGGATGGACTCCACGAGCACCACCAGCGCGATGGTGACCGCCAGGGCGGTGAGCGCCAGGGTGAAGTCGTTGCCACGGCTCGCCAGCAGGGCGGCGAGGACGGTCACCAGCAACGTGCGGCCCTCGTGACCGCCGATCGTGCGCACCAGCCACGTGGGCGGCGCGCCGGTGCCGCCGCGGATGCGGTACACCGTGTCGTAGTGATGGTAGGCGACGGCGGCCACCAGTCCGTAGGCCGCGGGCAACGCCCCGTTCACCTCGGAGCGGGCCGCGAGGATCAGGATCGTGCCGTACTCGGCGGCCCGGAAGAGCGGCGGGAGCAGCCAGTCGAGGGCGCCCTTGAGGGGGCGGGCGACGGCCGCGCCGGCGAACACGACGTAGAAGACGGCGGCGACGACGGTCTGCTCGGAGCCGAAGGGGCGGCTGAGGGCCGCGGAGAGCATCGCGCCCGTGGCGATCACCGCGAGGACCAGCGGCGGCAGCATCAGGATGCCGGTGCGGCCGAGGACGCGGTTCACCAGCGCGGCGAGCGGGCCGGAGTCCGCGAGGTCCGCCAGGGCCTGGGCGGCCCGGTCGGTGCGCTTCGCCTTGCGGGTCAGGGAGCGCAGGACGCGCCCCGCCGTCGTGTAGCAGGCGCCGAAGGCGCAGCCGATGATCAGGGCCCAGAAGACGATCCGCGGGGTGGTGACGGCGGTGAGGACCGCGATCATGGCCCAGCGCTCGCCGATCGGCAGGATGATCATCCGGCGGGCCCAGACGGTCCAGCCGAGGCTGTCGAGCCGGTCGGAGAGGGCCGCGGTGGGGCTGGTGTTGGCCGTGGCGTCGTGGTTCGCCTCGTTGAACGAGAAGTCGACCACGTGCCGGCAGGTCATCAGGATCATCGCGCCGAGCGCGAGCGCCCAGACGTCGTCGCCGTTGCGGGCCGCGCCGAGGGCGAGGCCGGCGTAGAAGGCGTACTCCTTGGCGCGGTCGAAGGTGGCGTCGAGCCAGGCGCCCATCGTCGAGTACTTCAGCGCGTACCGGGCGAGCTGCCCGTCGGTGCAGTCGAGGACGAAGGAGACGAGGAGCAGGACGCCGGCGGCGATGTAGCCGCCGCGCTCGCCGGTCGCCGCGCAGCCGGCCGCGATCAGCGCGGTGAGCAGCGAGGCGGTGGTGACCTGGTTGGGGGTCAGGCCGCGGCGCGCGCACCAGCGGGCGATGTAGCGCGAGTACGGGCTGATGAAGAAGGTGGTGAAGAAGCCGTCGTGGGCCTTCACGGCGGAGCGGAGGCGTACGGCCTCGTCGTCGACGGCGTCCACGGCGGCGCGGGCCCGGTGGCGGGCCTCGGCGTCGGTGGGCACGGTGGCGACGAGGGTGCCGAGCGGGGGCCGGTGCACGGCGACGCCGTCGGCGTCGAGGGCGTCGGCGAGCGTCCCGGTGAGATCGTCGGCGCCGGGGGCCGCGGCGGCGGTCAGGGCGCGGGCGAGCGCGGGGCGGGCCCCGTTCTGCACGGTCAGCGCGCCGGGTGCGGCGGCCGCGGGGAACCGGGGGTCGGTGAGGGCGAGGCGCAGCGCGTGCACATGGCCCACGAACCGGGGGTCGACGAGCGCGACGCGCTCACCCGCGGGGACCTCGGCGAGCAGGGCCCCGGTCTCATCGGGGCCGGCTGCGGTCCGGACGTCGAAGCCGAGCGACCGCAGATCTCCGTCGAGCGAGGATCCGGGTGCCGGCGGGCCGGTGAGGATGGCGGTCGACAGACGAACTCACTCCTTGGAGCTGACGGAGGGGCCGGCGGAACCCATGGCGGCCCGGCGCGGCGGTGCGGCCCGGCACGGGGCGGCGACACGTCGGCTGAGGCTATCGGATGAAACCGAGCATGAGTTCACCGAGGCTTCGCGGGCCGGACTCCCCCGGGCCCACCCGTGTCCGCACGGGTGCGGGCGGTCCGTGGAGATCATCATGGGCGATCGGCGGCCCGCCTCACAAAACGACGGTCGCGGCCTCCGGCGGGGCCCCCGGCCGGTGCCCCGGCCCGGGTCCCGGCGGCACCTTCCCGCCATCGACGGTCCGGAATACATCGCCGCAGGTCAGAGCATATGACAACGGTGTTCAGTACCGTGTTGCACATACCCCCCACCCGTAGTTGACTTGCGACTCGGGGCACCTGCGAACAGACGATCTGGAGGCCAAGCCATGGGGGCTGGACACGACCACGGGCACAGTCACGGCGGCCCTGCGCCGACGGGTACGGCCGGGGCCGCGTACAAGAACCGGCTGCGCATCGCGCTCGGCATCACGCTCTCCGTGATGGTGATCGAAATCATCGGCGGCGTCCTCTCCGACTCGCTCGCGCTGATCGCCGACGCGGCGCACATGGCGACCGACGCGGTCGGCCTCGCGATGGCGCTGCTGGCGATCCACTTCGCCAACCGGCCCCCCTCGGGCAACCGCACCTTCGGCTTCGCGCGGGCCGAGATCCTCGCGGCGCTCGCCAACTGCCTCCTGCTCCTCGGCGTCGGCGGCTACGTGCTGTACGAGGCGATCCAGCGGTTCCTCGAACCGGCCGAGACCAAGGGTGGTCTGGCGATCGCGGTCGCGGCCGTCGGTCTGGTCGCCAACGTGATCTCGCTGTCGCTGCTCATGCGGGGCCAGAAGGACAGCCTCAACGTCCGGGGTGCGTACCTGGAAGTGCTCGCGGACGCGCTGGGCTCCGTCACCGTGATCGTCGCGGCCGGCATCATCCTGGTCACGGGCTGGCAGTACGCCGACCCGATCGCCTCGATCCTGATCGGCCTGATGATCGTCCCCCGTACGGTCAAGCTGCTGCGCGAGACGCTCGACGTCCTCCTGGAGGCCGCCCCCAAGGGCGTCGACATGACGGAGGTACGGGCCCACATCCTGGCCCTGCCGGGCGTCGAGGACGTCCACGACCTGCACGCCTGGACGATCACCTCGGGGATGCCGGTGCTCTCGGCGCACGTGGTGGTGGACCAGGGCGCGCTCGACTCGGTCGGGCACGAGAAGATGCTGCACTCCCTCCAGGGCTGCCTGGGCTCGCACTTCGACGTGGAGCACTGCACCTTCCAGCTGGAGCCGGTGGGGCACGCGGAGCACGAGGCGAAGCTCTGCCTGTGAGAACAGGGCCGCCTGTTAGTCTCTTCGTACCGACACGTGGAGAGAGGAGCTGAGGTTGATGACCGTCGCGATGGAGGCTGCCCCGAGCGGCAGCACCCGGTCCTTCCTCAGCTTCCGGGTCTCCGGCTGACCTGATCCCGGTTCCCACCGGTCCGTCACGTCGTCGGCCGGGGCCCTCTCACAAAGGGTTTCCCACGTTGTCCGACAACGCTTCGCACGACTCCTTCTTCGCCCTGCACCACGGTCTTCCGCGGCAGGGTCCCGGCTCCGACGCCACCACGCGTCGGCTCCTCGCGCTCTCCGGCCCGCTGCCCGAGCGTCCGCGTGTGCTCGACCTGGGCTGCGGCCCCGGCCGTTCCGCGCTGCTCCTGGCGGCCGAGGCGGGCGCCGAGGTGACCGCCGTCGATCTCCACGAACCGTTCCTCGCGGAACTGCGGCGGTCCGCCGCCGACCGCGGGCTCGACGGCTCGATCCACACCCACCGCGCCGACATGGGCGCGCTGCCGTTCCCGGACGGCTCCTTCGACCTGGTCTGGGCCGAGAGCTCGGCCTACGCCATCGGCTTCGACCGGGCGCTCGCCGAGTGGCGCAGGCTGCTGGCACCCGGAGGCACCCTGGTGCTCACCGAGTGCGTCTGGACCACCGGGGAGCCCGGCCCGGAGGCCCGCGCCTTCTGGGAGCAGCACTACCCGCTCCGCACCGTCACCGCGCTCTCGTCGGCGGCGGTCGGGGCCGGCTACCACGTCCTGGGGAGCTTCCTCCAGCCCGAGGGCGACTGGGCCGAGTACTACGGTCCGCTCGCCGCGCACGCCGACGCGGCGGACACCGCCGTGCCCGGTATGGCCGAGGCCATGGCGGGGGCCCGCGCCGAGATCGCGATGCGGCGCGAGCACGGCTCCGAGTACGGGTACGCGGGATTCGTCCTGCGGCCCGCCGACCCGCGCTGGCGCACCCGTCCGGAGTCCGCCGAGGAGGCTTCGGCGGTGCGGCCGCTGGTGGCGGCCGCCTTCGGTTCGGAGGCCGAGGCCGATCTGGTCGACGCGCTCCGGCGGGACCCCGAGGCCTGGCTCCCGGGCCTGTCGTACGTGGCCGAGGCCCCGGACGGCTCGATCGCGGCGCACGCCCTGATCACCCGCTGCCTGGTGGACGGCGCCCCCGCGGCGGCGCTCGCTCCGGTCGCGGTGGCGCCCGCGTACCAGCGGACGGGGGCCGGGAAGGCCGTCGTCCGGGCGGTGCTCGACGCGGCACGGCTGCGGGGTGAGTCGCTCGTGCTCGTCCTGGGGCACCCGGAGTACTACCCGAAGTTCGGGTTCGTACGGGCGTCCGAGTATGGAATCAAGCCAGGTTTCGAGGTTCCGGACGAGAGCATGATGGCGCTCGTCCTGGACGAGTCCGTACCCGTTCCGCCCGGCACCATCGCGTATCCGGCGGCTTTCGGGGTCTAGTCGCCCCCTGCCGCCGCTCCGCTCCCGCCGCGCCGGATGTACTCCGGTGCGGTGGGAGCGGCCACGTCCGGCCGCCGAAGTACGGACAAGCCGCTTTTGTACGGCAGACTGAGGTGGCCCCACCGGGGCGAGGACCGAAGCGAAGGATGGGTATGCCGACCACACCAGCCACCGCGGCTCAGATCTCGCCGGAGATGCCGGAGATCATGTCGAACGGTGTCCAGCCGTCCGAGGCCCCGGCGCCGATCATGCTCGAACTGGTCGACGAGGACGGGACGACCATCGGTACGGCGGAGAAGCTCGCCGCCCACCAGGCCCCCGGGCTGCTGCACCGCGCCTTCTCCGTCTTCCTTTTCGACGAGTCGGGCCGACTGCTGCTCCAGCGCCGGGCGCTCGGCAAGTACCACTCCCCCGGTGTCTGGTCGAACACCTGCTGCGGCCACCCCTACCCGGGCGAGGCGCCGTTCGCCGCCGCCGCCCGGCGGACCTTCGAGGAGCTCGGCGTCTCGCCCACGCTGCTCGCCGAGGCCGGCACCGTGCGCTACAACCACCCGGACCCGGCCTCCGGCCTGGTGGAGCAGGAGTTCAACCACCTCTTCGTCGGCCTGGTGCAGGCCGCGCCGCGGCCGGACCCGGAGGAGATCGAGGACACCGTCTTCGTCACCGCCGCCGAGCTGGCCGAGCGCCACGCCGCCGCGCCGTTCTCCGCCTGGTTCATGACGGTGCTCGACGCGGCGCGTCCGGCGGTCAGGGAATTGACGGGTCCGTCCGGGGGCTGGTGACGACCGGCTGGTGGATCGCCGCTCCCGGCCCCGGTGCCATCGGGGCCAGGGGCAGCGCCGCCCAGATGATCTTTCCGCCGCCGGCGGTGTGCTCGACGTCGCACGCGCCGCCGGACTCCTGGGCGATCTCGCGGACGAGGAGCAGTCCCCGGCCGCCCGTCTGCCCGTAGTCCGCCTCGAGCGCCTTGGGGCGGTACGGGTGGTTGTCCTCGACGGACACCCTGATCCACTCGGGCCCGATGGCCACTTCGACCGCTATCTCCGGGGACAGCAGCGCCGCGTGCCGCACGGCGTTGGTCACCAGCTCGGAGACGATCAGCAGCAGGCCGTCCATGATCTCCTCATGGACGGGGACTCCCTGGCGGACCAGCAGGTCGCGTACGGCGTGCCGGGCCTGCGGGACGGAGACGTCGACCGCGGCAGCGGTGAAGCGCCAGACTCCTTCGTAGGACGGTTGCCGGGCGGGGGCACCCCCGTGGTTCTCCACGGTACGGTTCCCACCCTCGTGCTCGATTCTCGCCACGGATCGAGTCTTGGCAATCCGCGCAGGCGTACCGGCCTACTGACCAGAAGTCGACACTTATCGGCCGCTTCCCGATCGGTTGAGTATGCCGATGTCAGTTGTTCGACTGATCGGGCGCGGTTTCCGACCGCTCCGCGGGCACGCTGGGCATCGGGGGCGGCGTCACCCTACGCACGATCCACCGCCCGCCCACGCCGACGGCGATCGGACCGAGGCCGTCGAAGAGCAGGGCGGCCACCTGATCGTACGTTCGGGCACGGCGGATAGCATCCGGCCCATGGAGCCGCAGCTGAAGGACAGCGTCACGGACGGCGTCGCCACCGTCGTCATCGCCAACCCCGCCAAGCGCAACACGATGAGCGCCGGCATGTGGCGGGCGCTGCCCGGCGTACTGGACCGGCTCGCCGCCGACCCCGCCGTCCGGGTGCTGGTCCTCACCGGCGAGGGCGACACCTTCTGCGCCGGGGCCGACATCTCGGCGCTCAGGGAGCCCGGGGACGAGCAGCAGGCGCTCGCGGTCCGGGCCGAGGAGGCGCTCGCCGCGTTCCCCCGGCCGACCCTGGCGGCCGTCCGCGGCTTCTGCGTCGGCGGCGGCAGCCAGCTCGCCGCCGCCTGCGACCTGCGGTTCGCCGAGGAGGGTGCCCGCTTCGGCATCACCCCCTCGAAGCTCGGCATCGTCTACCCGTCCTCGTCGACCCGGCGGCTCGCCGCCCTGGTGGGTCCTTCGACCGCCAAGTACCTGCTGTTCTCGGGTGAGCTGATCGACGCGGAGCGGGCCCTGCGGACCGGGTTCGTGGACGAGCTGCACCCGGTGGGCGAGCTGGACAAGCGGGTCGCCGAGTTCGCCCGGGTGCTCGCCTCGCGCTCCCTGCTGACCCAGTCGGCGGCCAAGGAGTTCGCCGACGGGCGCCTGGACCGGGACGCCCACTGGGCGGAGCAGGCACGCGGCAGCGGCGACACCGCGGAGGGTGTCGCCGCCTTCCTGGAGCGCCGGGCGCCGCGCTTCACGTACGGGAGCTGAGGCCCGGCGGCCCCTGGGCCGTCGCTTCCGGATTCTGCCCGGTCGGCTCAGCGCCCCTGCGGGAGCTCCTCCGGCTTCACGCCCCGCCACCGCGCGACGATCTCGGCCGGGGCCTTCTCCGGCGAGCCCGCGTCGTACGGGGGCTGCGGGTCGTACTCGGTGAGCAGCTGGATGGTCTGGGCGGCCTCGTCCCCGGCGATCCGGCCGATCAGGTGCAGCGCCATGTCGATGCCCGAGGAGACGCCGGCGGCGGTGACGTACTTCCCGTCGAAGACGACCCGCTCGCCGGTGGGCTCGACGCCCAGCGCCCTGAGCTCGTCGAAGGCGAGCCAGTGGGTGGTGGCACGGCGGCCGTCGAGGACGCCGGCCGCGGCCAGGACCAGGGAGCCGGTGCAGACCGAGGTCGTCCAGGTGCTGGTCTCGTCGGCGGTACGGAGCCAGGCCCGGACCTCCGGGTCGTCCATGGCGACGCGCGCGTCGGGTCCGCCGGGGACGAGCACGATGTCGGGGCGCGGCACCTCGGCGAGCGTCTTGTCGGCGACGAGGGCGAGGCTGCCCTGGTCGTTGCGGACGGGGCCGCTCTCCTTGGCGACGAAGACGGTCTCGGCCCCGGGGATGCGGGCGAGGAGCTCGTACGGTCCGACGGCGTCGAGCGTGGTGAAGCCCGGGTAGAGCAGGACGGCGATCTGCATGCTGCTGCCTTTCAATTGACGGGTGAGCGGAAGCGGCGCCGGTAGTCGGCGGGCGCGGTGCCGAGGATCTTGGTGAAGGCGCGGCGCATCGCCTCGGGGGTGCCGTAGCCCGAGGCGCGGGCGACCTCCTCGACGCCGCGGGAGGTCTCCTCCAGGAGGCGGCGGGCGTGTTCGAGCCGGACCCGGTCGACGTAGCGGCCGGGGGTCGTACCCGTCTCGGCCTGGAAGGCACGGGCGAAGTGGCGGGGCGAGAGCCGGGCGCGGCCGGCCAGGGCCGTCACGGAGAGATCGCCGTCCGGGTGCTCGGTGATCCACTGCTGGAGGTCGCGCAGCGGCTCCCGGCGGGCGGTCTGGGCGGCGAGCTGGACGCTGAACTGGGCCTGGTTGCCGGGGCGGCGCAGGAAGACGACCAGGTGCCGGGCCACCGTGAGGGCGGCGTCCCGGCCGAGGTCCTCCTCGACGAGGGCGAGGGCCAGGTCGATGCCGGCGGTGACCCCGGCGGAGGTGGAGAGCCGTCCGTCCCTGACGAAGATGGGGTCCGGGTCCACCTCGACCTCGGGGTAGCAGCGGGCCATGTGGTCGCAGGCCACCCAGTGGGTGGTCGCCCGGTGTCCGTCGAGGAGGCCCGCCTCGGCGAGGAGCAGCGCCCCGGTGCAGACGGAGACCAGCCGCCCGGCGGCCGGGGCGTGGAGGCGGAGCCAGTCGATCAGGGCCGGATCGGGTGCCCGGGTGCCCTCGCCGCCGGGGACGACGAGGGTGTGCGGTGCGCCGTCGGCGACCGCCTCGGCGAGGGTGGTGTCGGGGAGCAGACGCAGTCCGCTGTGGGTGCGGACGGGCCCGCCGTCCAGGGAGGCGGTGCGGATCGCGTACGCGTCCGGGTCGCCGGAGGCGCGGCCGGCACCGGCGAACACCTCGTAGGGGCCGGTGACGTCGAGGCTCTGCACGCCGTCGAAGAGGACGACGAGAACGGGTCGCTGCGTCATGCCTCCATCCTGGGAGGCGCCCGGGACGGCCGCAATGACGCCGACCCCACCTTTCCTGCCATGGAGGGTGAGGGGACCGGGCCCGGGAGCCGGTCCTCGGAACGGCCACAGGAACGGGGACGGCCACGCGAAAAGGCCCTCGGGGCGGTCCCGACCGTTCCCGTCGTACCGACCAGTCGGTAACCTTCGGGCATGACGACGACTGCTCTGCCGCCCCGCGCGGGACGCCGCTGCCACAACGCCCTCAACCCGCTGCACTCCACGCTCTACTTCTCGCCCGACATGGACCGCGAGTTCGGCGCCCTGGGCCTCACCGACCAGACCGCCATGCGGCTCGCGTCGCGCAGCGCCGCCCTCGGCGCGGTGGGCCCCGGCACGGTCGCCGCGACCTTCTACAACTACAACCACGAGCTGCTCGCCCGGCACCTCCCCGCCGTCTGGGAGACCGCCTCGCCCGCCCAGGTCCTGGAAGCCCGGCTGCGCACCGCCGACGCCACCCTGCGCCGGCTGCTCGGCGAGGAGGCGGTCGCCTCCGCGGAGATGGCCGAGGCCGCGGAACTCGCGCTGCGCGCCACCGAGGCCTGCACCCGGCACGCCCGGCCGCTCTACGCGGCCCACGCGGACCTGCCGGTGCCCGAGGAGCCCCACCTCGCCTACTGGCACGCCGCCACCCTGCTGCGCGAGCACCGGGGCGACGGGCACCTCGCGGCCCTGCTCTCCGCCGGGCTCGACCCGGTCGAGGCCCTGGCCTCCCACACCGCCACCGGCAAGGGCATGTCCCCGCGCTGGGTGCTCGGTTCCCGCGGCTGGCGGCGCGCCGACTGGGAGGCCGCGGTGGAGCGGCTGCGCGGACGCGGGCTGCTCGACGCCGACGGCGAGCTGACCGAGGAGGGCAAGGCGCTCCGCGACGAGCTGGAGGAGCACACCGACCGGCTCGACGCGGCGCCGTACGAGCACCTCGGAGCGGCCGGGGTCGAGCGGCTCACCGAGCTGGGGCGGGGCTTCCTGGTCACGGCCGCCGTCGCGGGCGCCTTCCCGGCGGATCTCGTCGGCAAGGAGTGACCGCGGGGCGCCCGGAGGCGCCCGGTGACGCGCGCGGGACGGGTCGGTTACCGCGTACGGGTGACCGACCCGGCACAATGCACTGGCAAGCTTGAGGCACGAGAAGGCGAGTCGGGACACCGTGACGACGTCCATCGAAGCAAGGATCGCCGAGGAACTCGGCGTACGCGAGCGACAGGTGAAGGCAGCCGTCGAGCTGCTCGACGGCGGTTCGACCGTGCCGTTCATCGCCCGCTACCGCAAGGAAGCGACGGAGATGCTCGACGACGCGCAGCTCCGCACCCTGGAGGAGCGGCTGCGCTACCTGCGCGAGCTGGAGGACCGCCGGGCGGCGATCCTCGACTCGGTACGCGAGCAGGGGAAGCTGACCGAGGAGCTCGAGGCCCGCATCCGGGCGGCCGACACCAAGGCGCGCCTGGAGGACATCTACCTGCCCTTCAAGCCGAAGCGCCGGACGAAGGCCCAGATCGCCCGTGAGGCCGGTCTGGGGCCGCTGGCGGAGGGACTGCTCGCCGACCCGTCCGTGGAGCCGGCGGCCGCCGCCGCGGCCTTCGTGGACGCGGACAAGGGCGTCGCCGACGCCGCCGCGGCCCTGGAGGGAGCGCGGGCGATCCTCGCCGAGACGTTCTCCGAGGACGCCGACCTCATCGGCGAGCTCCGCGAGCGCATGTGGGGCCGCGGCCGGCTGGTCGCGAAGGTGCGCGAGGGGCAGGAGGAGGCGGGGGCGAAGTTCGCCGACTACTTCGACTTCGCCGAGCCCTTCACGGCCCTGCCCTCCCACCGGGTGCTCGCCATGCTGCGCGGCGAGAAGGAGGACGTGCTCAGCCTCGAACTGGAGCCGGAGGAGCCCTCCGAGCTCCCCGGCCCCTCCTCGTACGAGGGGATCGTCGCGGGTCGCGTCGGCGTCGCCGACCGGGGGCGCCCCGGCGACAAGTGGCTCCAGGACACGGTCCGCTGGGCCTGGCGGACCCGCATCCTGGTGCACCTCGGGATCGACCTGCGGCTGCGGCTGCGGACGGCCGCGGAGGACGAGGCCGTCCGGGTCTTCGCGGCGAACCTGCGCGACCTGCTGCTCGCCGCTCCGGCCGGCACCCGGGCGACCCTCGGCCTCGACCCCGGCTTCCGTACCGGCGTGAAGGTCGCCGTGGTCGACGCGACCGGCAAGGTCGTCGCCACCGACACGATCTACCCGCACGTGCCCGCCAACAAGTGGGACCAGGCGCTCGACAGGCTGGCGCGGCTCGCGAAGGAGCACGCGGTCGACCTGGTCGCGATCGGCAACGGCACGGCCTCCCGCGAGACCGACAAACTGGCCGCCGAACTCCTCGCCAAGCACCCCGAGTTGAACCTGACGAAGGTGATGGTCTCGGAGGCGGGCGCCTCGGTCTACTCCGCCTCGGCGTTCGCATCCCAGGAACTCCCGGACCTCGACGTGTCGTTGCGTGGTGCGGTCTCCATCGCCCGTCGCCTCCAGGACCCGCTCGCCGAGCTGGTGAAGATCGACCCGAAGTCCATCGGTGTCGGCCAGTACCAGCACGACCTGGCCGAGGTGAAGCTCTCCCGCTCGCTCGACGCGGTCGTCGAGGACTGTGTGAACGGTGTCGGTGTCGACGTCAACACCGCGTCCGCGCCGCTCCTTTCGCGGGTCTCGGGCATCAGCTCGGGCCTCGCGGAGAACATCGTCGCGCACCGGGACGCCAACGGCCCCTTCCGCTCCCGCCGGGCGCTCAAGGACGTGGCCCGGCTGGGCCCGAAGGCGTACGAGCAGTGCGCGGGCTTCCTGCGCATCCGGGGCGGCGACGACCCGCTCGACGCCTCCTCGGTGCACCCGGAGGCGTACCCGGTGGTGCGCCGGATGGTGAAGACGACGGGCGGCGAGGTGGCGGCGCTCATCGGCGACACCGGGACGCTGCGCTCGCTGCGGGCCGACGACTTCGTGGACGAGACCTTCGGTCTGCCGACGGTGACCGACATCCTGCGCGAGCTGGAGAAGCCGGGCCGCGACCCGCGTCCGGCGTTCCGGACGGCGACCTTCGCGGAGGGCGTGGAGAAGATCGGCGACCTGGCCTCCGGGATGGTCCTGGAGGGCGTCGTCACCAATGTGGCCGCCTTCGGGGCGTTCGTGGACATCGGTGTGCACCAGGACGGTCTGGTGCACGTCTCCGCGATGTCGAAGACCTTCGTCAAGGACCCGCGCGACGTGGTGAAGCCCGGCGACGTGGTGAAGGTGAAGGTCCTCGACGTCGACATCCCGCGCAAGCGGATCTCGCTGACGCTGCGGCTCGACGACCCGTCCGGCGCGGAGGCCCCGGAAGGGGCGCCCAAGCGCGAGCGCGGTGAGCGCTCCGGCCGGCCGCCGCAGCAGCGGCAGGGCGGCGGGGGCGGTGGCGGTGGCCGCCGTGCCGAGCGCGGCGGCCAGGGTGACCGCGGCCGGAACGCGCAGGGCGGCCAGGGCGGCCAGAGCGGTCGCGGCGGGCAGTCCGAGCGGGGCGGCCGGGACCGGTCGTCGGCTCCGGCGCCCGCGAACAGCGCGATGGCCGACGCCCTCCGCAAGGCGGGCCTGCTGGGCGAGGGCGGCGGCAAGCGCCGCTGACGGCACGCGTCGGCGGAGGCCGTCCCCGGTGTCCTGTCCGGGCACCGGGGACGGCCTCCGGCCGGCGGGAGCGGCCACGGGCCGGTCGGGTGCGGTCGGGGCCGGTCGTCCGGGCCCCGCGATCGCTACGGCAGGAAGCGCAGGGCCCAGTCGGCGCGGTTGGCGACGGAGAGGTCGTCGTCCTCCGTCAGCGGCTGGAGGAGGTCCCGGGCCGCCTTCGGGTCGGCCTGCACCAGGTCGACGATCTCGGTGGCCAGACCGTCCTGGTCGTCGCCGAGGTCGACCGCGGAGGCGCGGATCAGGGTCGGCAGGGCATCGGGGCCGCCGATCGCCGCGACGACACCGCCGAGGAGCTCGCGGGCGTAGGCGTTCCGCTCGGTGAGGGCGCGGTCCAGCTCCGCCTGGAGACGCGGCAGGAGACCGGCGTCGCCCGAGGCGGCGATCTCGTCGGCGAGGTCGATCGTCTCGTCCACGTCGGCGTCGAGATCGTCCAGCATCTCGGTCAGCCGGGTCAGTAGGTCGGTCATGGTGCCTCCTGGAATGCGCCGTCCACGAGAACGGGGACGGTCGTCGAGCTGTCGGTCTCGGCGGCCACGGCCACGTCCTGCGGAAAGCCGTACTCGTACAGTTCACGACCCGAGTCACAGCCGTGCAAGGCGGCGACCGGGTCCTCGGTGGCCTCCCACAGCGTGGCCGCCGCGGTCGCCTCCGGGGTGAGGAGGTGCGGGCCGGCGGCCCGCAGCCCGGCGAGGACGGCGCCCGCGCCGAGCAGGTCCTCCAGGGCCGGGCGCAGCGAGCCGTCCGGCCACCGCTCGCCGGACGCGATGACCGCGAGCGGGCGTTCGGCGGAGCCGTACCCCTGCCGGGTGAGCATGCGGACGACGGCCGAGTGGTTGCGCAGGGAGGCGGCGACGACGGTGGCGTCACCGGCCTCCGCGGCGATGGTGGAGCCGTTCGGCGAGGGCAGGACCAGGCGCGGCGGCGCCGGGGCGGCGCGCAGGGCCGCCGGGGAGAGCGACCACGGGTGCTCGGGGGTCGCCTCGCGGCGCCCGACGGCGAGGGTCGCGCCGACGCTCTCCGCGTACGCGACGGCCGTCGCGTCCCGCCACCGGTAGGGGTGGACGGCCGCGCCCGCCTCGACGGCGACGCCCACGGCCGTGGTGAAGGACAGCACGTCGACGACGACCAGACAGCCCCCCGAGGGGGCGAGGACCCGTGCCGCGACGGGTCCCCAGCCGAACGAGACGGTCATCGCGTGCCCGGGGCGGCGGCCGTCATCAGAGCTCGGTGACCTTGCCGTCGGCGACCTCGACGCGCCGCGTCGTGCGGACCGCGTCGAGCATCCGCCGGTCGTGGGTGACGAGCAGCAGGGTGCCGGTGTACGAGTCGAGCGCGGACTCCAGCTGCTCGATGGCCGGCAGGTCCAGGTGGTTCGTCGGCTCGTCGAGGACGAGCAGGTTCACGCCCCGGCCCTGGAGCAGGGCGAGCGCGGCACGGGTCCGCTCGCCCGGGGAGAGCGTGGTGGCGGGCCGCATCACATGGACGGCCTTGAGACCGAACTTGGCCAGCAGGGTACGGACCTCGGCGGGCTCCGTGTCCGGCACGGCCGCGCAGAACGCCTCCAGGAGCGTCTCCGTGCCGTGGAAGAGCTTGCGGGCCTGGTCGACCTCGCCGACGACGACGCCGGAGCCAAGGACCGCGTCCCCGGAGTCCAGCGGCAACCGGCCGAGCAGGGCGGCGAGCAGGGTCGACTTCCCGGCGCCGTTGGCCCCGGTGACGGCGACCCGGTCGGCCCAGTCGATCTGCAGGGTCACGGGGCCGAAGGCGAAGTCGCCGCGGCGCACCTCGGCCTCGCGGAGGGTCGCGACGACCGAGCCGGAGCGCGGAGCGGCCGCGATCTCCATGCGGAGCTCCCACTCCTTGCGGGGCTCCTCGACGACGTCGAGGCGCTCGATCATGCGCTGGGTCTGGCGGGCCTTCGCGGCCTGCTTCTCGCTGGCCTCGCTGCGCGCGTTGCGGCCGAGCTTGTCGCCGTCGGTGGACTTGCGGCGGGCGTTCTTGACGCCCTTGTCCATCCAGGACCGCTGCATGTGGCCGCGCGCTTCGAGGGCCGCCTTCTTGCCCGCGTACTCCTCGAAGTCCTCGCGCGCGTGCCGCCTGGCCCTGTCCCGCTCCTCCAGGTAGGCCTCGTACCCGCCGCCGTACAGCGTGATCTGCTGCTGGGCCAGGTCGAGTTCGAGGACCTTGGTGACCGTGCGGGTGAGGAACTCGCGGTCGTGGCTGATGACGACCGTACCGGCGCGCAGCCCCTTCACGAAGCCTTCGAGGCGCTCCAGGCCGTCGAGGTCGAGGTCGTTGGTGGGCTCGTCGAGCAGGAAGACGTCGTAGCGGGAGAGCAGCAGGGAGGCGAGGCCGGCGCGGGCGGCCTGGCCGCCGGAGAGGGAGGTCATCGGCTGGTCGAGGCCGACGGTGAGGCCGAGCGAGTCGGCGACCTCGTCGGCGCGCTCGTCCAGGTCGGCGCCGCCGAGGTTCAGCCAGCGCTCCAGGGTGGTCGCGTACGCGTCGTCGGCGCCGGGCGTGCCGTCGACGAGGCCCTGGGTGGCCTCGTCCATCGCCGTCTGCGCGGCGGCGACGCCGGTGCGCCGGGCGAGGAACTCCCGCACGGTCTCCCCCGCGCGACGCTCGGGCTCCTGCGGGAGGTGGCCGACGGCGGCGGTGGGCGGGGAGAGCCGGAGCTCCCCCTCCTCCGGGGTGTCGAGCCCGGCGAGCAGCCGCAGCAGGGTCGACTTGCCGGCGCCGTTGACGCCGACGAGGCCGATGACGTCGCCGGGGGCGACGACGAGGTCGAGCGCGGCGAAGAGGGTGCGCTCGCCGTGGCCGGCGGCGAGGTCCTTGGCGACGAGGGTTGCAGTCATCAGGGTACGAATCCTAGGCGACCGGAGACCCGCCCCGGTCAGGGGCGGGGGCGGGTGCCCCCGGGCGGGGCCGCGGGTGGGGCGGCCGGAGTGGGCGGCCGGGGGTGGGGTGGGGCCGGGGGTGGGTCCGGGGGTACGTGGTCGCCGGGCCGCGCCAGGGGGGCCGCGGAGGGGTTCAGCCGTGTGCCGCGGTCAGGGACCCGACCCGGCGCTCCGCGCCCAGGCGTCGCAGGACGGTCCGGTACGTCGCCCCGTGGAAGCGGTACGGGCCGATGCCGGGGTAGCCCTCGCGGGCCGGGTCCGCGGTGGGGCCGGTCTGCCAGGCGAAGTCGCGCCAGACGACGTCCTCGCCGTCGTGCTCGACCACGGCGGTGACGGCTCCGCAGCCGAGGTCCGCGCAGTCGGGGCAGGAGTAGACCACCCGGCGGCCGCCCGCGAGCGGGGCCTCGGGGCCGGCGGCCGCGTCGGGGTCGAGGAGGCCTCGGATGTGCTCGGCGCGGAGCGCGGGCGGGAGGTCGCCCGCCAGCGGCGAGACCGTGTCGACGCCCTCGGCCTCGTCGAGCCGGTGGAGCAGCGGCCGGCCGTCGACGACGAGGTCGACGTCCTCGGGGCGGGGGCGGGGGCGGGCGAAGGCCCCGGGGAGTGCGCCCTCACCGTCCGGGAGGACGGCGGGGGCGAGGTCGAGAGTCGTGTACACGGCCGGCATGCCTCCAGCATTCCCCGGTGGGGGTCCTCGTTCCATGGCTGGTCCGTCCCGGAAATGTCCCGGTCCCGGTACGGTCGCCGGCATGGAGAGCGACGTGATCGTGGTGGGTGGCGGGGTCGTCGGGCTGACGACCGCGGTGACGCTGGCGGAGCGCGGCCTTCGGGTGCGGGTCTGGTCGCGGGACGAGGCGACGGACACGACCTCGGCGGTGGCCGGGGCACTGTGGTGGCCGTACCGGATCGAGCCCGAGGAGGCGGCGGGCGCCTGGGCGTTGACCTCGTTGCGGGTGTACGGGGAGCTGGCCGCCGATCCGGAGCGCACCGGGGTGCGGTGGGTGTCCGGGGTCCACGCGGACACCGTCCTGGACCGGCTCGGTTCCTGGGCGCGGGAGGTGCCGGGGCTTCGGCAGCTGGCGCCCGACGAGGTGCCGGGGCCGTACGGCGTGGGTCTCGCGGCGCGGTTGCCGCTGATCGACATGCCGGTCCATCTGGGCTGGCTGCGGGGCCGGTTCGAGACGGCGGGCGGGGTCTTCGAGCGGCGTGCGGTCAGCGGCTTCGGGGAGGCGGCGGCCGGGGCCCCGGTGGTGGTCGACTGCACCGGACTGTCGGCGCGGGAACTCGTACCGGATCCCGGACTGCGGCCGGTGCGGGGTCAGTTGGTCCTGGTCGAGAACCCGGGGATCGAGGAGTGGTTCACCTCGGCGGACGCCGGGTCCTCCCGGACGACGTACTTCTTCCCCCAGCCGGGGCGGCTGGTCCTGGGCGGGACGGCCGAGGAGGACGACGAGCGGACGGAGCCCGATCCGGCGACGGCGGCGGCGATCGTGGCGCGGTGCGCGCGGGTGCGGCCGGAGATCGCGGGGGCGCGGGTGCTCGGCCACCGGGTGGGCCTGCGGCCGGCGCGGTCGGGTGGAGTCCGGATCGAGGCGGTGCCGCTGCCGGGCGGGGGGCGTCTGGTGCACCACTACGGGCACGGGGGCGCGGGCGTGACGGTGGCCTGGGGCTGCGCGGAGCGGGCGGCGGAGCTCGTGGAGGCGTGAGGACGGCCGCGGGGCGGGTGCTGCCCTTTCGGACAGCGCCCGCCCCGCGTTTGCTCACCGGATCGCTTTACCGGTGTGTGCGCCTACTTCCAGAGCGGCGGCCTGTTGTTGTTCTCGGCGTCCTCGCACTGACGGGCGCGGGTCTCCAGGGCGTTGGCGTTGGCGGTGGCCTTGCGGGCCTCCGCGTGGGCGCCGAGGCCCCTGAACTGCGCGGCGCGGTTGCGCTCCTTCTGGGCGTCGTGCCGCAGCTGGCTGATGTTGCAGGTCATCTTGGCCGCGGCCGCGGGCTCGGCGGTCACCGTCTGGCCGAGCAGCACGCCGCCGGCGAGCAGCGTGGTGGCGAGCACGGACGTGAGGACACGACGTGCGGTCGTGGTGGTGCGCATGGTTTCTCCAACTTCCAGGCCGTGGGGACCTGTTCGAGGCATGGTCAGTACCAGTGGGTAACTTTACCTCGGCAAACGATGGATTCACGCCACCCCGACCCCTACGGCACGTGATCGTCAACACCTCTCCACGGGACTCCCACTGACGAGGTGATAGGTGGCCCGCCCGTCCAGGAGGAGCGGGACGAGCGAGCGCCGCGACTGGGCGAGCGGGACGAACACGCCGGCGCCCTCCGGTCGCACGGCGACGCCGTGCAGGGCGAGTTCGTCGCCGGCCTCCGCGTACTGCGCGGCGGTCAGCCGGTAGCCGCAGGGCGGGTCGGCGAGGATCTCCGACGGCTCCGGCGGGTCGTTGTCGGCGCCGCCGAGGAAGACCGGGCCGCGGTCGGCGTATCCGGCCCGCCGGGCGGCGGAGGTGACGGCCGTGAGCGGCCCGCGCCGCTCGTCGAGGTAGGCGAAGGCCCCGTCCAGGGCGGCGTGCTGGGTGGCGACCCGGCGCCGGTGGTTGCGCGCCGGGTCGTTCTGCTCGGCCTCGTCGAGGGCGTCCACCCGGGTCTCCACGAGGAGGCCCACGGAGTGCTTGATCCCGGCCGTGTTCCGCAGGATCCGTTCCTGGCCGTCGCCCGCGACCTGCTTGAGCGGCTTGCCGGTGAGGGGGTCGGTCCAGATTCCGTAGATGCCGCTGCTGTACCCGGCGAGCCCGGCGGCGGGCCGGACGTACTCCTCGGAGAGGGTCCGGGACTCGTCGTGGACGTGCGGGTCGGCGTCGAGGCTGCGCGGCCAGAGGGCGAGCAGGTCCTTGTCGTAGTACCGGGGAGTGGCACCGTACTCGTGCAGGTCGTAGACGAGTTCGGGCCGCCGGTCGCGGATGACGGCGGCCACCGCGCGCGCCTCGGCGGTGCGCAGGGCCAGGTGGTCGCGGTTGACGTCGACACCGTCGGCGTTGCCCCGGGTGTCCGCCTCCCGGCCGTCGGGGTTGGCGGTGGGCACGACGAGGAGGGTCGTCCGGGCGAGGAAGCGCAGGGTCTCCCGGTCCTGGGCGAGGGCGAGGTCGCGCACCGTGCTGAGACAGGCCTCCCGGCCCGCAGGCTCGTCACCGTGCTGGCTGCAGACGAGCAGCACCGTGGTGCGGCCCGTACCGAGGGTGGCGAGCCGGAGCGGGCGGCCCTGGGCGGTGGTGCCGATGACCCGCAGCGACAGCCGTGCGCCGGTCCGGTCGACGGCGTCGAGGAAGTCCCGTTCCTCGGCCTCCGTGGTCCATCGGGCGCCGCCGCTCGTCTCGAACCCGGTGCGCGGCAGCGGCTTCGCGGGCGCGCTGTCCGCGGCCTTCGCCGGGACGGTGACGAGGGGCAGGGCGAGAGCGGCGGCGCCCGCCGCGAGGGCGAGGGCCCGACGCGAGCTCCGGTGTCCGGTACGGGGGTTCATCGGGCGGCTCCGAATCCCGGCAGGCGCGGGCCGACGACGGCGGCCGGCGGCTCGGCGCCGGTCGGCGAGGGTACGGCGGGGGCCAGCGAGGGCACGGACGGGTACGCGCCCGAGGTGGCCCGGCCGAGGGCCGCCGCGCCGCCGACGAGCGGCAGCCTCGCCCAGGTGCGGGCCAGGTCCAGGGTCAGGGTCGGGGTGGTCGACGGAGGGTCGAGCAGGTCCTTGTCGGTACCGCCGACGATCAGGGCGAGACGGTGTCCGGCCGGGACGACGTGGTCGGTGGCGGCGAGGTCCAGGGTCATCGTGTACGCCCTGCCGGGGGTCAGCGGACGCTCCTGGCGCGGGTCGGCCCAGGTGCCCAGATCGGCCCAGCCCCGGCTGACGACCGTGTACCCGACGTCCGCCGTGCGCGCCGCGGTCTCCTTGAAGCAGGCGCTGTCGCCGGGGGTGCTCGCGCCCCAGCAGGTGCGGTCGGTGAGGGTGGTGATGCCCTCGCCCGCGGCACCGTAGTCGCGGATCGTGTCCGGCCCGAGGTCCACGAGGACGGCGGTGAGGTGGGCGGTGGAGGTGGTCGGGGTGGCGGTGACGGTCACCCTCGAGGAGCCGGAGATCCGCAGGTCGCGGGAGAGGGGGCGGGTGACGAACCCGGCCTTCTCGGGGGTCGCGGCGTCGATCCGGGCCGCCCAGTCGAGTTCGCCGAGGCCGGGGTCGTCGGTGAAGGTCGCGGTGGAGCCGGGGGCCGGGGCCCGCCGCCCGAGGACGCCGGGGCCGGGCGCGCTGCCGGGGGCGGCGCGCAGGGTGGTGGCGGCGGTGCCGCGCGGCGGCCACTGGCGGTCGGTGGTCCAGCGGTCCGGGGCGCGCTCGATGTCGGCGACCGGCTCGCGGTCGATGCCGTTCTCGTAGCCGAGGAGGTAGTGGTCGAACCAGCGGTGCAGGGTGCGGACCCAGTCGGCGCGCCGGAAGTCGAAGGGGTCGACGTGACCGGTCTGCGAGAGCCAGATCTTCCGCTCGACTCCCTGTTCCCCGAGGGCGTCCCACCACTGGCCGAACTGGTTGGCGCGCACGTTGAGGTCCTGCTGGCCGTGCACGACGAAGACGCTGGCCTTCACCTCGGCCGCGTTCCGTACGTGGTCGCGCTCGGTCCAGGCGGGCGTGCGGTCGCCGCTGTACGGGGTGCCGGCGGTGATGCGGTCCTGGACGGCGCCGCAGCGGGCCTGCGCCTCGGGGCTGTTGACGTAGTCGGAGAGCCAGCTCGGGTTGGCGTCGTAGAGCGGGGCACCCTGGGAGTGGAAGTAGTCGTACCAGGAGGAGATGGCGCCGATAGGGACGATCGTTTTCAGCCCTTCGACGCCGGTGGCGGCCACTCCGTTGGCGATGGTGCCGTCCCAGCTCTTGCCGATCATGCCGACGTTCCCGGTGCTCCAGGTCGTGGCGCGGGACCGGGTGTCCCCCGTGCGGGAGGTGTAGCCGCGGGCGCGGCCGTTCAGCCAGTCGACGACGGCCTTGGCCGACTGGACGTCGGAGCGGCCGCCGACGTCGTCGCAGCCGTCGGAGCGGTTGGTGCCGGCGAGGTCGACGGCGACGAAGGCGTAGCCGCGCGGGACGAAGAAGTTGTCGTAGAACAGCGGGAACTGGACGGGGTTGCCGTCGGCGTCGTACGTCTTCTTCTGGCTCTCGTTCCCGCGTCCGCAGCACGCGTAGTACGGGCTGGCGTCCATGATGACCGGGACCTTCCGGCCGGCCGCGGCGGTCTCCCGGGGGCGGACGATGTCGACGGCGACCCGGTCCGTGCGCCCGTCGCCGTCGCCGTCGAGTCCGGTGTCCACCCAGACGGACTCGCGGAGCGCGTCGGCGTACGAGTGGACGGGCCGGGACTCCCGTACGGCCGGCGCGGGGGGCGCGGGTCGCGCCGCGGACCCGGTGGGCGCTGCCGCCCCGGCGAAGGCCGCCGACCCGGTGGGCGCCGCGGGCTCCGGCCGGGCACCGGCGGGCGTCACCAGGGTCGCGAGCAGGGCGGCCGTGGCCGCCGCCACGAGCGTTCCGTACGGCAGTCGGGCTCCGCGGGTTCTCCGCTTTCGCATCGGCATGGGCGGGAACGTACCCCGGTCAACTCCCGTGCAAAAGAGTGCCGGAGGCAATCAGGGGGGATTCCGGTTGATTCAGGAGCCGGATGGGTTCATGTCGGCCGAATGGCGATCGTGTGACAGGGGGTCCTCTGGACGTGACGGTGCGTCGGGGCACTGAATAGTGTCCGGACTAAGGACCGACGACCACCCGCGCGTCTTACTTTCTTATGACATGGGGAGCACCTGTGCACCGCAGAATCATCGTTCCGAGCGCCCTCGCGGCCTCCCTGCTGCTGGCGATCCCGGCATCGGCGGCCGACTTCACTCCCGGGGCCCCGGGCATCGGCGACTCCTACTACCCGACCAGTGGCAACGGCGGCTACGACGTCTCCCACTACGACCTGCGCCTGACCTACCAGCCCGCCACCGACCTGCTGGAGGGCACGGCGACGATCGTCGCCACCACCAAGCAGAACCTCTCCCGGTTCAACCTCGACCTCGGCCTGAAGGTCAGCGAGGTCCGGGTCAACGGCCGCGTCGCGACGTTCGCCACCTCGGGCTCGCACGAGCTTGAGGTCACCCCGGCCGCTCCGCTGGAGAAGAACAAGGCCCTCTCGATCGTCGTCCGCTACGCGGGCAAGCCCTCCGAGGTGAAGATCGACGGCTGGACGGCCTGGGCACGCACCCCCGACGGCGGTGTCGCCGCGCAGGAGCCGGACTCGGCCGCCTGGTGGTTCCCGTCCAACGACCACCCGCTGGACAAGGCCACCTTCGACGTCTCCGTCTCGGTGCCGGACGGCACCCAGGCCATCAGCAACGGCGTGCTGCAGTCGCAGTCCTCCCGCCTCGGCTGGACCCGCTTCAACTGGCGCTCCAACAAGCCGCAGGCGACGTACCTCGCCACGCTGGCCGTCGGCAAGTTCGACATCACGACGGACAGGACGGCCAACGGGCTGCCGGTCCTCAACGCGTACAGCAAGGACCTCGGCGACAACGACGGCGCCGCGCGCGCCTCGATCGAGCGCACCACCGAGGTCGCGGAGTGGCTGGAGGGGGTCTTCGGGCCGTACCCCTTCAACGCCCTCGGCGGGTACGTGCCGAACGTGACGAGCGGCTTCGCCCTGGAGACGCAGACCCGTCCGTTCTACAGCCCGCGGCAGTTCGCCAACGGCGCAAACGTGTCGGTGGTCGTCCACGAGCTGGCGCACCAGTGGTACGGCGACAGCGTGTCCGTCCGCGACTGGAAGGACATCTGGGTCAACGAGGGCTTCGCCCGCTACAGCCAGTGGCTGTGGTCGGAGAAGGAGGGCGAGGGCACGGCCCAGGAGCTGGCGGACTACGTGTACGCCACGCGGACGGCCGAGGACCCGTTCTGGACGGTGAAGCCGGGTGACCCGGGCGCGGAGAACCAGTTCCACATCGCGGTCTACGACCGGGGCGCCCTGGCGCTCCAGGCCCTGCGCAACGAGGTCGGCGACGAGGACTTCTTCGCGATCCTGAAGGGCTGGCCGCAGCGGTTCGCCTACGGCAACGCGCGGGTCGCCGACTTCGTGCGGTACGCGGAGAAGGTGTCCGGCAAGCCGCTGGCCGAGCTCTTCGACACCTGGCTGTACGAGCCGTCGAAGCCGGCCGCGTCGACCGCGGCGGCGGCCGGCCTGTCCGCACCGGCCGCGGCGCCGGCCGCCGGCTCGTCGCCGTCCGCGCGTGCGGCGGCGCCGAGGGCCGCGCAGCCGAAGCCGGTCCAGCCGAAGTCCTGGAAGAAGATCGCGGCGACGAACACGGTCCACGAGTCGGAGCGCCACGGCGACCACTGAACGGCACGGTGATCCCGGTGCCCGCGGCCACTGCGGGCGTGGGCACCGGGATCACCCGGGCCACCTCGGCCGCACGGCCGCTCCGGCCGTACGGTCACTCCCGCCGTACGGTCACTCCCGCCGTACGGTCACTCCGGCCGTACGGTCATCGGGCTCGTACGGTCATCGGGCTCGTACGGTCGCCCGGGGCTCTGCGGCCACCCCGGCCGTAGGGTCACCCGGCTCGTACGGCCATCGCGCTCCGAAGGTCACCCGGCGCTCTACAGTCACCCTGGCCGTGCAGTCACCCGGCGCGTACGTCCACCCCGGCTCGTACCGCCCCCTCGGCCGCACGGCCGGCCCCGTGCCGGTCGTCCCGGCCGTCCGTCAGCGACTTGCGTGGCGGGCGGCCGCTCGGGCCTTTCGGGCCAGGGGCAGATAGCGCAGCCGCTCCGGCAGGACGGGGACCACCGTCCGGACCACCCGGGCGAACCGGCGCAGCGCCCGCTCCTGCTCGTCCGTCCACGCGAGCCCGATGGCCTCCCGGGCGTCCTGCGGCATCATGCCGACGGTGAGGAAGGCCCGCAGCCGCAGGAACGGGCGGCGCAGGACCGGCCACAGCAGCCGGAGGGCGAGCCGGACCGGCAGCGGGCCCCGGTCGGGGGCCGGCACCGGCTGGTCGGGGTCGAGCAGCTCCCGGACGACGACGGTCGCCTCCAGCTCGTCCGCGAGGACCTTCCGGTAGTACGGCCAGAACTCCTCGATCATCTGCGGCATGTCCCGGTCGTGGATGCCGAGGATCCTGCCGACCTGGAGCCACTCGGCGTACAGCTGCCGTTCCTGCGCCTCGGTGAGGGGGCGGGCGAGGAGCCGGAGACCGTGGGCGTAGACGGGGAAGCCGGTCGCGTGCACCCAGGAGTAGTAGGCGGGGGTCAGCGCGTGGTAGCGGCGCCCGTGGGCGTCGGTGCCCTGGATGTCGCGGTGCAGCTGCCGCAGGCGCCGTCCCTCCCGCGCGGCGTCCTCGCCGCCGTAGATCCACAGCTGGACCGAGCGGAGCGAGCGCTCACCGCGGCCCCAGGGGTCGGTGCGGAAGACCGAGTGGGCGTCGACGCCCGCGCCGATCGCCGGGTGGGCGACCTGCATCGTGAGGGCGGCGGGAAGCATCAGGAGCGCCCGGATGTCTCCGGCGACGCTCCACAGCACACCGCCGACGGGCGGCGGCACCGGATCGTCGTCGGGGGTCCGGACGCCGGACTTCGTCTCTTCCATCGGGCTCTCTCCTCACACTCCAGGCTGCACCCACGACGAAGGGGCCGTCACCCGGGCGTTTCGGCCCCTGGTGACGGCCCCTTCCGGGGAAATCGGGTCAGCCGCGGTCGGCGCCGACCGGCTCGCCGACGATACGGGCCGCGAGGGCGTGGGCCCAGGCGTCGACATCGGCATTGAGCTCGCGCTCGGCGGCGGCGCGCTCCTCGGCGATCTTCGCGGAACCGGCGGCGATGATCGACTCGCGCTCGGCGTTGCCCTCGGCGCGGGCGGCGGCGATGGCGACGGAGCCCTCCTCGACGGCCTTGGAGCGGATCCGGGCGGCCTCGTGGCGGGCCTCGGCCAGCTCGGCCTCGTACTGCTCGCGGATCTGGGTGGCCTCGGAGCGCAGGTCGTCGGCGCGCTCGGTGCCGCCGTCGATGGCGTCCTCACGCTCGTCGAGGGTGCGCCGGATCTTCGGCAGGATGCCCTTCGCCAGGATGAGGAAGGTGAGGGCGAACAGCACCAGGCCGAGGATGAGCTCCGCCCAGACAGGGTTGAGCGGACCGAGGTCCATGTTGAAGACAGTCGAGTTCGAAGCGAGGGTCATGCGCGCATTCTACCTGCTAGAAAAAGCGACATTCCGGGCTACCCGGCGAGAGTTGTCGCGTTCGTGCGGACCCGGCCAGATTCCCGGCATCCAAAGGCTACCGGAAGGTAACCCTGGCTGATTGTATGTGCCGCGCCAGCACAACCCCCCACACCCTCATGGGAGTTCCTGTGTCGTTCGCCGCGCTCCGCCGCGCCCCTGGCGCCGCCCTGTCCCTGGCCCTCGCCGCCGCCACTCTCGCCGCGACCGCTCCGGGCGCGACCGCCGCCTCCGCGGGAACGGCCGCCGAGGCCCCGCGGCTGAAGGTTCTCACGTACAACGCGTTCCTGTTCTCGAAGACGCTCTACCCGAACTGGGGCCAGGACCACCGGGCCAAGGCGATCCCCGCCGCCCCCTGGTACCAGGGCCAGGACGTCGTCGTCCTCCAGGAGGCCTTCGACAACTCCGCCTCGGACGCCCTCAAGGCGAACTCCGCCGGCCAGTACCCCCACCAGACCCCGGTCGTGGGCCGCAGCAAGAGCGGCTGGGACGCCACCGGCGGCTCCTACTCCTCGACCACCCCCGAGGACGGCGGGGTGACGATCCTCAGCAAGTGGCCGATCGTCCGCAAGGAGCAGCACGTCTACAAGGACGCCTGCGGCGCCGACTGGTGGTCGAACAAGGGCTTCGCGTACGCCGTGCTCGACGTGAACGGCAGCAGGGTCCACGTCGTCGGCACCCACGCCCAGTCCACCGACCCGGGCTGCTCGGCGGGCGAGGCGGCGCAGATGCGCAGCCGGCAGTTCAAGGCCATCGACGCCTTCCTCGACGCCAAGAACATCCCGGCGAACGAGCAGGTGATCGTCGCCGGCGACATGAACGTCGACTCGCACACGCCCGAGTACGGCACGATGCTCGCCGACGCGGGCCTGGCGGGGGCCGACGCCCGCACCGGCCACCCGTACTCCTTCGACACCGACCTGAACTCGATCGCCTCCGAGCGCTACCCGGACGACCCGCGCGAAGACCTCGACTACGTCCTCTACCGCTCGGGGAACGCCCGGCCCGCGAACTGGACCAACCACGTGGTCCTGGAGAAGAGCGCCCCCTGGACGGTCTCCAGCTGGGGCACGAGCTACACGTACACCAACCTGTCCGACCACTACCCGGTCACCGGCTTCTGAGCCGGCCGGCGGGCGGTGGCGGCGCGGGGCGTCAGTACCCGGGTCCGCCGCCGAAGAGGCTGTAGAGCCAGGCACCGAGGACCCCGGCGACACAGAGCAGCACGACGAGGGAGCCCAGGCTCGTGTGCCGCTCCCTGCGGGGCCGGCCGGGCCGGGCGGCACGCGCCGCGCGACCCGGTCTCCGCTGCCTGCCCGGCCTGGCCTGCTTGGCCGGCTTCCCGGACCCGGCCGTCCGCCCGGCACGCGTCGCCTGCGCCGGGGCGGTCTCGGCGACGGCGGCGACCTCGGCGAGCATCCGGCGGCAGACCGCCGCGAGCTCGGCGGTCCCGGCCTTCAGGTCGACGACCACCTCGGTACGGGCGGGGGCGGTGGTGCCCCCGTCCAGGAGCCGCCCGGCACGCAGCAGCGCCTGGTCCTTGCCCCCGGTGGGACCCAGGCTGATCCAGCGGCGCACATGCTCCCCCCGTATCACCACACCACCGCCCCGCTCCCGGTAGACGGTGTGCTCCCGCCACAGGACTCCGGCCAACTCATCGGCCGTCTCCCTGAGTTGCGTGTACATCTGACTCCCCTGTTCCCGTTCCCCCAGTTCGAACAGCGGGAGACTCTAGCCGCATGCACCGACATCCCCCACGACACCCCGCCCCACCGCCCGTTACGCGGCGAAGTCGTACACGGTGACCGGTATCCGGCGCTCCACGAGCCGTCGGACGACGAGCGGCTCGACCCGGTCCCAGGTGCCTCCCGCGAGCCCGCAGCCGATCCGCGGCATGTGCACGGAGCCCCCCAGGGCGGCCGCCTTGCCGGCGAGCAGCCCGAGGGCGGTGTCGATCGCCTCGTACCGCACGGGCACCGCCGTGCTCCGCGCGGTCCGTATCCCCCGCTGCCCCACCAGGTTCGCCACCCACAGCTCGGGGCCCACCTGCACGAACTGGGCGGCACCGAGCCCGAAGTCGTTCCCCTCGCGCTCGCGGTGCCACTGCCGGAAGGCTGCCTCGGGCTCCGGCCAGCGGCGTGAGACCGCCCGGACGAAGCCCCTGCCCCAGCCGCCGACGTCGTTGCAGACGTGCGCGATGATCCTGACGCCCTCGCCCCGCGGCGCGGTCGCGTCCCCCCGGACGTACGTGATCCCGTTCATGGCGATCACGCTACGGCGCCGCACTGACAACGCCGCTAGCCCGGAACCGGGCCTCCCGGGCGGAAGCGTTCGACGCCGACGATGTGGCGGACCTTGAGGGGGCGGACGATGACCGCCACGCGTTGTTCGCCCGGCATCGTCCACTCGAAGCGGTCCGCTCCCAGGTACTTGCGGGCCAGGTGGTCCATGCGGGCGTGGGCCTCCTCGCCCTCGATGAAGCGGGACACCTCGCCGCTGATCTGCACGCGGTCGAAGGGGTCGGCGGCGTCCGCGTGGGAGAGGTAGACGCGGGGGTCGCGGCGCAGGTTCTCCTCCTTCACCCGGCCCACCGAGGTGTTGAACATCAGCTCCCCCTCCCCCTCCAGGTCCACCCACATGGGGCTGACCTGGGGAGCTCCGTCGGGGAACACCGTGCCGACGTACCAGATGAGGGGCGCGCGCAGTCGGGCGCGGACGGCTTCGCCGAAGATCGCGGTCATCTCGCGAGGCTACAACCGGACCCGTGGGACGGGCCGGGAAACGGGCCATGCTCTTTTACAGCTCCGGTGAGACAGCAATACTGTCCCAGTCGGCCTCGGCGGCCGGATTCTGCTGTGGACCGGAAGCGAGGCACCTCGGATGGGCGTCGGGATCGACGAGGAGGGCGGGCCCAGCTATACCGTCGACGAGCTGGCCGCACGGGCCGGCGTGACGGTGCGGACCGTGCGGTTCTACGGGACACGCGGGCTCCTTCCACCGCCCGTCATCGGGGCCCGCCGCGTCGGGCACTACGGGCAGAGCCATCTGTCGCGGCTCGCGCTGATCGAGGAGCTCCAGCGGCAGGGGATGACGCTGGCCGCGATCGAGCGGTACCTGGAGCAGCTGCCGCCCGACCTCAGCGCGCAGGACCTGGCGATCCACCGGGCCCTGGTGGCCTCCTGGGCGCCGGAGTCCGCCGAGTCCATCACCCGGCGGGAGCTGGAGCGGCGGGCCGGGCGGGAGCTGACCGAGCGGGACGTGGACCGGCTGGCCGCGATGGGCGTGCTCGACCGGACCGGCGACGACGACACCTTCCGGCTCGACGCGTCCCTGCTGCGGCTCGGGGTCGAGCTGCTCGACGTGCCCATCGAGCACGAGACGATCCTCGCCTCCCGGACCGTTCTCCTGGAGCACGCGCGCGCCGCGGCGCAGGAGCTCTCCCGGCTCTTCCGGGACGAGGTGTGGAGCCCGTACCGGGAGAGCGGGGAGGACCCGGACCACCTGAGCGCGATGAGGTCGCTCTCGGCGCACATGCAGCCGATGGTGGTCCAGGCCCTCCTCACGGCCTTCCAGCGCTCGCTCAGCGAGGAGCTGAGGACGGCGTTCAGGCATCGGTGAGGGGCCCGGGCGGCGGCGCGCCCGGTGCCGGTCGCGTGTGACGGGCACCAGGGGCCGGCCAGGCGCCCGCCTTCTGTGCCCGTCAGGCGCCCGCCTTCTGTGCCGGTCAGGCGTGGGCGAGGGAGCCGGCCGGGCGCCGGCCCCTGATGCCCGTCACGCGTCGGTGAGGGAGCCGGCCCGGCGCCGGCCCCCGGCGCTCGTCACGCGTCGGTGAAGGCCTCGCCCCGCTCCGCCTTGGCGACCAGGAGCGCGGGCGGGGTGAACCGCTCGCCGTACGTCTCCGCCAGCTCGCGCGCGCGAGCGACGAAGCCGGGCAGACCGCCCTCGTAGCCGTTGATGTACTGGAGGATGCCGCCCGTCCAGGCCGGGAAGCCGATGCCCATGATGGAGCCGATGTTGGCGTCGGCGACCGAGGTGAGGACGCCCTCCTCCAGGAGCCGGACGGTGTCCAGGGCCTCGGAGAACAGCATCCGCTCCTGCATGTCGCGGAACGGGATCTCGTACCCGGGCTTGGCGAAGTGCTCGCGCAGGCCCGGCCAGAGCTTGCCCCGCCTGCCGTCCTCGCCGTACTCGTAGAAGCCGGCGCCGCCGCTGCGGCCGGGCCGCCCGAACTCGTCGACCATGCGGTCGATCACGGCCTCGCCCGGGTGGCTGGTCCAGGTGCCGCCGGCCTCCTCGACCGCCCGCTTCGTCTCGTTGCGGATCTTCCGCGGGAGGGTCAGGGTCAGCTCGTCCATCAGGGAGAGGACCTTGGCCGGGTAGCCGGCCTGCGCGGCGGCCTGCTCGACGGAGGCGGGCTCGATGCCCTCGCCGACCATGGCGACGCCCTCGTTGATGAAGTGGCCGATCACCCGGGAGGTGAAGAAGCCGCGCGAGTCGTTGACGACGATCGGCGTCTTGTTGATCTGCCGGACCAGGTCGAAGGCGCGGGCGATCGTCTCGTCGCCGGTCCGCTCGCCCTTGATGATCTCGACGAGCGGCATCTTGTCGACGGGCGAGAAGAAGTGCAGCCCGATGAAGTCGCCCTGCCGCTCCACGCCCTCGGCGAGGACGGAGATCGGGAGGGTCGAGGTGTTGGAGCAGAGCAGCGCGTCGGGCTCGACGACGGCCTGGATCTCCTGGAACACCTTGTGCTTGAGCGCCGTGTCCTCGAAGACCGCCTCGATGACCGCGTCGCAGCCCGCCAGGTCCCTGACCTCGGCGGTCGGCGTGATCCGGGCGAGCAGGGCGTCGGCCTTCTCCTGGGTCGTACGGCCGCGCTTGACCGCCTTGGCGCAGAGCGCCTCGGAGTAGGCCTTGCCCTTCGCCGCGGACTCGGCGGAGACGTCCTTGAGGACGACCTCGATGCCGGCGCGGGCGCAGGAGTACGCGATACCGGCGCCCATCATGCCCGCGCCGAGGACGGCGACCCTGCGGACGGGGCGGGGCTCGATGCCCTTGGGGCGGCTGGCGCCGGAGTTGACGGCCTGGAGGTCGAAGAAGAACGCCTGGATCATGTTCTTCGCCGTCTGCCCGGTGACGAGCTCGGTGAAGTAGCGGCTCTCGATGGTGGCGGCGGTGTCGAAGTCGACCTGGGAGCCCTCGACGGCGGCGGCCATGATGGCGCGCGGCGCCGGGTAGGGCGCGCCGTTGAGCTGCTTGCGCAGGTTGGCCGGGAAGGCGGGGAGGTTGGCGGCGAACTTCGGGTTCGACGGGGTGCCGCCGGGGATCCGGTAGCCGGCGACGTCCCAGGGCTGCCGGGACTCGGGGTGGGTGTCGATGAAGGCGATCGCCTTGGCCATCATCTCCTCGGGGGTGGCGGCCACCTCGTGGACGAGGCCGTTGTCGAGGGCGCGCCTCGGTGTGTACTGGGTGCCTTGGAGCAGCACCTTGAGCAGGGCGTCGGTGATGCCCATGAGGCGGACGGTGCGGGTGACGCCGCCACCGCCGGGGAGCAGGCCGAGGGTGACCTCGGGCAGGCCGATCTTGGAGCCGGGGGCGTCGAGGGCGACGCGGTGGTGGGAGGCGAGGGCGATCTCGTAGCCGCCGCCGAGCGCGGCGCCGTTGATCGCGGCGACGACGGGCTTGCCGAGGGTCTCGATGCGGCGCAGCGCGTTCTTCATCTCGAGGGCGCCGTCGAAGATGTCCTGGGCGTGCTCGGGGCCCGCCTGGACCATGTCCTTGAGGTCGCCGCCGGCGAAGAAGGTCTTCTTCGCGGAGGTGTAGATGATGCCGCGGATGGAGTCCTTCTCGGCCTCGACGCGGTCGGCGATCGCGGTGATCGAGGCCCGGAAGGCCTGGTTCATGGTGTTGGCGGACTGGTTCGGGTCGTCGAGGACGAGGGTGACGATCCCGGTCGCGTCCTGCTCCCAGCGGATGGTGGTGCTCTCGCTCATGTCTCTGCTTCTCCGTGGATCCGTGAAGAGGGGTTCGGACGGGACGGTCAGACGCGCTCGACGACGGTGGCGATGCCCATGCCGCCGCCGACGCAGAGGGTGGCCAGGCCGTAGCGCTTGTCCTGTCGCTCCAGTTCGTCGACGAGGGTGCCGAGGATCATCGCGCCGGTGGCGCCGAGCGGGTGGCCGAGGGCGATGGCGCCGCCGTTGACGTTGACCTTGTCCAGGGTGACGCCCATGTCCTTGACGAAGCGCAGGACGACGGCGGCGAAGGCCTCGTTGATCTCGATCAGGTCGATGTCGTCGATGGTGAGGCCGGCCTTGGCGAGGGCCTTGCGGGCGGCCGGCGCGGGGCCGGTCAGCATGATGGTCGGCTCGGAGCCGGAGACGGCGGCGGAGACGATCCGCGCGCGGGGGGTCAGTCCGTTGCGCTCGCCGGCCTCCTTCGAGCCGATGGCGACGAGGGAGGCGCCGTCGACGATGCCGGAGGAGTTGCCGGCGTGGTGGACGTGGTCGATCTCCTCGATCCAGTGGTACTTCTGCAGGGCGACGGCGTCGAAGCCGCCGAGCTCGCCGATGTCGGCGAAGGAGGGCTTGAGCCGGGCGAGGGAGTCGGCGGTGGTGCCGGGGCGGAGGAACTCGTCGTGGTCGAGGACGGTCAGTCCCGCGCGGTCCTTGACGGGGACGATCGACCGGGTGAAGCGGCCGTCCTTGACGGCGGCCGCGGCGCGCTCCTGGGAGAGGGCGGCGTACTCGTCGACGTCGCGGCGGGTGAAGCCCTCGATGGTGGCGATGAGGTCGGCGCCGATGCCCTGGGGGACGAAGTTGGTCTCCAGGTTCGTCATGGGGTCGGCGAACCACGCGCCGCCGTCGGAGGCCATCGGCACCCGGGACATGGACTCGACGCCGCCGGCGAGGACGAGGTCCTCCCAGCCGGAGCGGATCTTCATCGCGGCCATGTTGACCGCTTCGAGGCCGGAGGCGCAGAAGCGGTTCTCCTGGACACCGGCGACGGTGTCGGGGAGTCCGGCGGCGATGGCGGCGATCCGGGCGATGTCGGAGCCCTGGTCGCCGACGGGGCCCACGACGCCGAGGACGATGTCGTCGATGGCTGCCGGGTCGAGGCCGGGGTTGCGGGTCTGGATCTCCCGGATGAGGCCGACGACCAGGTCGATCGGCTTGGTGCCGTGCAGGGAGCCGTTGGCCTTGCCGCGTCCGCGCGGGGTGCGGATCGCGTCGTACACGTACGCTTCGGTGCTCACGGGAAGCCTTTCGCGATGAGGGCGATGAGGGTGATGAGGGTGGGTGGAACGGGGAGGGGAACGGCAGGGGAAAGGGGGAAGCGGGGCGTCAGCCGAGGAGGGAGCGGCCGATGATCTCCTTCATGATCTCGGTCGTGCCGCCGTAGATGGTCTGGATCCGGCCGTCGGTGTAGGCGCGCGCGACCGGGAATTCGCTCATGTAGCCGTACCCGCCGTGCAGTTGCAGACAGCGGTCGGCGACCCGCTTTTGGAGTTCGGTCGCCCACCACTTGGCCATGGAGGCGTGGACGGCGTCGAGCCCGGCCCCGTCCGGATCGCTGTGCTCCTCGATGCAGCGGTCGACGAACGTGCGGGTGACGGCGCACTCGGTGGCCATCTCGGCGATCTCGAAGCGGATGTGCTGGAGCCGGGAGAGCGGGCGTCCGAAGGCCTCGCGCTCCTTGACGTACGTGGTGGTGATCTCCAGGAGGTGTTCGGCGGCGGCGATGCCGGCGACGGCGATCGCCATCCGCTCCTGGGCGAGGTTGGTCATCAGGTGGACGAAGGCCCCGTTGAGCTCGCCGAGCAGGTTCTCCTTGGGGACGCGCACGTCGTGGAAGAACAGTTCGGCGGTGTCCTGGGACTTCTGGCCGATCTTGTCGAGGTTCCGGCCGCGTTCGAAGCCCTCCGCGCCGCGCTCCACGACGAGGAGGGAGAGGCCGTGGGCGCCTCCCTCGGGGGTGGTCCGGGCGACGACGACCACGAGGTCGGCGAGGATGCCGTTGGAGATGAAGGTCTTGGAGCCGTTGAGGATCCAGTGGTCGCCGTGGTCCTCGGCGGTCGTACGGATGCCCTGGAGGTCGGAGCCCGCGCCGGGTTCCGTCATGGCGATGGCGGTGATGATCTCGCCGGAGCAGAAGCCGGGCAGCCAGCGGCGCTTCTGCTCCTCGGTGCCGAGCGAGGTGAGGTACGGGCCGATGATGTCGTTGTGGAGTCCGATGGCGAGCCCGGGGGTGCCGGCCCGGGTGAACTCCTCGGCGAGGACCGACGCGTAGCGGAAGTCGGGGTTGCCGCCGCCTCCGTACTCCTCGTCGACGGCGATCCCGAGGAGGCCCTGCCGTCCGGCGGCGAGCCAGACCTCGCGGGAGACGATGCCGTCCTTCTCCCACTGCGCGTAGTGGGGCAGCACCTCCTTCTCCAGGAAGGTGCGGACGGTGGCCCGGAAGGCCTCGTGGTCGGCGGTGTAGAGCTGGCGCTTCATACGGCGGTCTCCTGGGTCTGGGTCGGTCGGTTCACGCGGGCTCCCGGGTCGTCCGGGCCTGGGCCCCGGGTCGTCGGGGCCGGGCGGTTCACTTCTCGGACTCCGGGGTCCCGGCCGGGCTCTCCAGGGCGGGTACGGCCCAGTCGCGGGCGACCTCGGCGGTGTCGGCGCCGGGCAGGGCGGGTCCCCTGCGGAGGGTGCCGGGGGTGACGGAGAAGCGGGGCGCGGGGGCGGGCTGGGCGATGCCGCCCTGCTCGGTGAAGGTGCCGCGGGCGGCGAGGTGGGGGTGGGCGGGGGCCTCGCGCAGCGAGAGGACGGGGGCGACGCAGGCGTCGCTGCCCTCGAAGGCGGCGGTCCACTCCTCGCGGGTACGGCTCCGGAAGCGGTCGGCGACGGCCTCGCGGAGTTCGGGCCAGCGGCCGAAGTCGCGGCGGGCGGGGGCGGCCTCCTCGATGCCGAGGAGGCGGACGAACTCGTCGTAGAACTGCTCCTCCAGCGCGCCGACCGCCATGTGGCCGCCGTCGGAGGTCTCGTAGACGCCGTAGAAGGGGCAGCCGCCGTCCAGGAGGTTGACGCCCCGCCTGTCCTGCCAGCCGCCGGCGGCGAGCATGCCGTGGATCATGGTGGTGAGGTGGGCGGTGCCGTCGACGATCGCCGCGTCGACGACCTGGCCCTCGCCGTGCGCGCGGGCGTGCTGGAGGGCGGCGAGGACGCCGACGACGAGGTAGAGGGAGCCGCCCGCGTAGTCGCCGACGAGGTTGGCGGGGATGGTGGGCGGGCCGTCGGGGTCGGGGCCGATCATTCCGAGGGCGCCGGTGATCGCGATGTAGCCGATGTCGTGGCCGGCGGTCGTGGCGAGCGGGCCGTCCTGGCCCCAGCCGGTCATCCGGCCGTAGACGAGGCGCGGGTTGCGGGCGAGGCAGGCGTCGGGGCCGACGCCGAGGCGTTCGACGACGCCGGGCCGGTAGCCCTCGATGAGGATGTCGGCGCGTTCGACGAGGTCGAGGACGGTGGAGGGGCCGTCCGCCGCCTTGAGGTCGACGACGGCCGAGCGCTTGTTGCGGTTGGTGAGGTCGCGGGCGGGGTCGATGCCCAGGCCCGGGCCGCCGGGGCGGTCGACGCGTACGACGTCGGCGCCGAGGTCGGCGAGGAGCATCGCGGCGAAGGGGCCGGGGCCGATGCCGGCGAGCTCGACCACGCGTACCCCGGTGAGCGGGCCGTTCCCGGCGGTGTGCGTCGTGCTCATCGAGCCCCCAGACGTGTGTGACACCAATGATGTAACACCGGAGATGCTAGGAACGTGTTCCACTCGGCACAAGCCCCCCGGCCGAGCAAGCGCTTGGAAATTGCCCGCGGCGGGAGAGGGGGCGGGAAGAGGGGCGTACTCGCGGTTACCCGGGACAGGTACTCGGGAGTAGGGCGGCGGCGGGACGCGGTGCGGGACCCGCTATCCTCCGCCGACGACGAGAGCCGCGCACGGCGCCGCGGCACGGCCGAGATGAGGGTCTGTATGGACACAGGGGCGGACGCGGGACGGGGAGCCGGAGCGCGGCACGAGCGCGCGGCGGCGCCGGCGGCGGGAGCCGGGGCGGCCAGGGCCTACGACGTGGTCCTCTTCGGGGCGACCGGTTTCGTCGGCGAACTCACGGCCGAGTACCTGGCCGCGCACGCGCCCGCGGAGTGCCGCTGGGCGCTCGCGGGACGCAACCGCGCCGGACTCACGGCGCTGCGCGAACGGCTGGCCGCGCGATGGCCGCACTGCGCCGAGCTCCCGCTGGTCGTCGCGGACGCCGCCGATCCCGGCTCGCTGCGTGAACTCGCCCGGTCCGCCCGGGTGGTGGCCACGACCGTCGGCCCCTACGTCTGGTACGGCGACGGGCTCGTCGGCGCGTGCGCCGAGGCGGGAACGGACTACGTGGACCTCACCGGCGAGGCCGAGTTCGTCGACCTGACGTACGTGCGGCACGACGCGCGCGCCCGGGAGACCGGCGCCCGCATCGTGCACGCCTGCGGCTTCGACTCCGTCCCGCACGACCTGGGCGTGTACTTCACCGTCCAGCAGCTCCCGGCGGACGTACCGCTCCGGGTGGACGGCTTCGTCCGGGCCGGGGCGCAGTTCTCCGGTGGCACCTTCGCGTCCGCGCTGACCGCGTTCGGCCGGGGCCGCGAGATCCTGCGGGCGGCGCACGAACGGCGGCTGCACGAACCGCGACTGGTCGGACGTCGGGCCCGCGCACCGCTGGGCGGGCCTCGGTTCAGCCGGGAGACCGGGACCTGGGCGCTGCCGCTGCCGACGCTCGACCCGCAGGTCGTGGCACGCTCGGCGGCGGCCATCGACCGGTACGGGCCCGACTTCCGCTACCGGCACTACGCCTCCGTGAAGACGCTCCCGATGGCCCTCGGGGGCACCGCGGCCATCGGGGCGGGCGTGACGGCCGCCCAACTTCCGCCGGTACGGGCCTGGCTGATGGAGCGTTACCAGGCGGGCCAGGGCCCGTCCGCCGAGCGTCGGGCCCGCAGCTGGTTCTCGGTTCGCTTCGTCGGCGAGGGCGGCGGACGCCGGGTGTTCACCGAGGTATCGGGCGGTGACCCCGGGTACGACGAGACGGCGAAGATGCTCGCCGAGTCGGCGCTCAGCCTCGCCTTCGACCCGCTGCCGAAGACGTCGGGCCAGGTGACGACGGCAGCGGCGATGGGCGACGCGCTCATCGACCGGCTACGGGCGGCGGGCATCCGCTTCCGGGTGGCGCACCGGGGCTGAGCGGCGGGGCCGGGAACGGGGGAGGCGGCAGGGCCGTGCGGGCCGGTGCCCCTCGGACATCAGGGCCGCACAAGAGTCAGGCCGTACGAGCTCAGGGCAGCACGAGACGGAAGGGGTGGCCGGCGGGGTCGGCGTAGACCCGCCAGGCCGCCCCGTCGCCGCCGTCGTCGAGCGACTCGGCCCCGAGCGCGAGGACGGCCTGGTGCGCGGCGTCGAGGTCGTCGACCCGCACGTCGAGGTGGAACTGCTGCTCCGGCGCACCCCAGACGGGCGGCCGGTGGTCGGCCACGCTCTGGAAGGCGAGGACGGGGCCGCTGTCCCCGCGCAACACGGCCGCCCCCTCACCGACGGCCCATCGGGGCTCGGGGCCGACCACCTCACCTCCGATCAACTTCCGGTAGAAGGCGGCGAGTTCCCACGCGTCGGGGCAGTCGAGCACGAGGCACCGCAGTCGCCCGATCACTCCGAGACCTCGTCGGCGGAGACGTACAGGGCGGCGCCGACCCGCGCGGAGGTGGCCGGAACGGCCCCGCGGCGGGTCGGGTTCGGGCCGCGCCCCGTGGAACGCGGCGCGACGGAAAGGGGTGTTGTCATGCGCCCCACTCTGCCGGTGCCCCGCACGAGCCGGTATCCGTACAGGTACTCAGCTTGCCCGCTCCCCGAGCGCCTCCCCGAGGGCCTCCTTCAAGGCGCTGCGGCACAGCGAGTCCGCGTGGCGGGTCGTCTCGGGGATGCGGTAGCGGGGAGTGAGGTGCAGGGTGTGGGCGCAGGCGTTCGCCAGGGAGACCCGGTGGCCGACGGAGACGAAGACCGGTTTCACCCGGGCCCGGGTGCGCAGGGCGCGCCCGACCTCCTCGCCGGCCGCCAGGAGCGGGGCGAAGTCGCCTCGTTCCGGGCCAGGTTGGTCGTACGTGAAGGTGAAGGGGTTCTTCGCGACGCCGATCGACGGCCGGCCCGTGAGTACCCCGAGGTGGCTGGCGAGGCCGAAGCGGCGGGGGTGGGCGAGGCCGTAGCCGTCGCACACGAGGAGGCCGGGGTCGGCGGTCAGCCGGTCGAGAGCGGCGAGGACCGTCGGGATCTCCCGGAAGGCGAGCAGACCGGGGACGTACGGGAACGAGACCCGGCCGACCGCCGTCGCCTCCTCCACCACCTCCAGGGTCCGCGCGTCGAGGACGACGGCCGCGGCGGCGACGAGATCGCGCTCGTCGTCGTAGGCCACGTCGAGCCCCGTGACATGGCCCTCGCCGACCGCCGGCCCGTCCTCGTCGTGCACGAGGCGTCCGCGCAGCTCCTGCTGGACGGTCCGGGCGGTGGGCTCGTCGGCGGGCCAGCCCGCCGGAATCTCGATGATCGTCATGATGCGGCCCAGCCTAGGGTCGCCGACCGGCCGACTCCCAGCTGCGTACCCTGTCTCCGCGGAAGCGCGGTCCGGGGGCTGGGACGGTCCGCCGCGGTCCGGGCCCGCCCGGTAGCCTGGCGATCATGTTCGTTCTGGAATTGACCTACACCGCGCCGGTCGAGCGCGTGGACGCGCTGCTCGACGCGCACGTCGAGTGGCTCGACGCGCAGTACGCCGCCGGCGTCATCGTCGCCTCGGGGCGCAAGAACCCGCGCGACGGCGGCGTGATCCTGGCCGCCGGGGTCGACCGCGCGGAGATCGAGAAGATCGTCGCGGCCGACCCGTTCAGCGTCGAGGGCGTCTGCGCGTACCGGATCACGGAGTTCTACGCGACGAAGACCGCCGAGGAGCTCGCCGCCTTCCGGGAGCAGCTCCCCTCCTGACGGTCCCCGGGGAGGCCGTCACCGTCGGGGCCCCCTCCCCTGCCTCCTCACGCCCGAAGGCCCGTCAGGGCCTGCCGAGTCGGGCGATCCTGCCCTTCTCGCCCGCCGCCCAGCAGGAGCCGTCCGGCGTGCAGTCCACCGTGTCGTACGAGCCGGTGTCGACCGTGCGCCAGGTGCGGCCCCCGTCGGTGGTGAGGTCCGTGCCGGTCGGGCCGACGGCGAGCGCCGCGTTCCTGCTGTGCGGGAGCCACGCGACGCCGGAGCGGTACGCGGGCGGCGGCGTCGCCGATGCCCGCCAGCCGCGGCCCCCGTTCCCGGTGACCGCGCCGGCCTGCGGGGACGGCTGGTCCTTGCGGTAGTCGCCGCCGACGGCGATGCCGTGCGCGCGGTCGCGGAAGGCGAGGCCGAAGACGCCGCGGGCCGGGTCGCCCGCCGGGATCGGCGTGTCGGTGGCGGTCCAGGTCAGCCCCCGGTCGGCGGAGTGGAGCACGCGCGCGGTGGCGCCGCCGCCCGTCGCCAGCCACACGTCACGCGGCCCCGCCGACACCAGGCACTGGCCGCTCGCGGCGAAGCCCGCCTCGCCGGGGAGCGCGTCCGGCATCCCGGTGTTCGGCAGCACCTGCCAGGAACGGCCGCCGTCACGGGTGGAGAGGATGCGGTACCTGCCGTCGACCGGGTCGCTCATGGCGAGTCCGTGCCGGCGGTCGAAGAAGGTCATGCAGTCGTAGAAGGCCCGCGGATCGGTGTTGCGGAAGGACTCGGTCCAGGTGGCGCCGCCGTCCTCGGTGCGCAGCACGCGCGAGGCCTCGCCCTCCCCGATGGCGAGGACGACGGCCCGGCGGGCGTCGAACGCCTCCACGTCACGGAACTCCAGCTCGCCCGCGCCCGGCGGCGAGACGTTTCGCCAGCTCCGGCCGCCGTCGGTGGTCCGCAGCACGGTCCCCTTGGAGCCCGCGGCCCAGGCGGTCCTGCGGTCGACGGGCGCGAGCCCGCGGAATCGGGCGTCGGTACCGGTCGGCGTCAGGTGCCAGCCGGCCGTGTTCGCGTCGGTCGCTGCCGTGGGGGTCTCCCCGGCTCGCGCGGGCGCGGCCAGGGTCAGCGCGAGCGCCGCCCCGATCAGTCCCACCGACATCAATCGTCTCGTGTTCCCCATGGACGTCATGGCGCCGGAAGCTAGTGCCCCCCGCCCCTCCCCGTCCAGGGTGCGTCCCCCGCGGGGCGTTCCTAGGCTGGGTGGCATGACCGACCGTACGAGCGAGCGAGCGCCCGACGAGAAGCCGAAGCTCAAGGAGTACGAGGGCGAGGGCATCACCGTCACGTTCGAGCCGCGCCGGTGTCTGCACGCGGCGGAGTGCGTGCACGGGCTGCCCGAGGTCTTCGATCTCTCCCGGCGTCCGTGGGTGCTTCCCGACGCCGCCGAGGCCGGTCTGGTGGCGGAGGTCGTCCGCCGGTGCCCCTCCGGGGCGCTGCAGTACCACCCGGCGGACGGCTCCGTCGAGCACCCCGACTCCCCCGCCTCCGTCCGCCGGACGCCGTCCGGTCAGCTCGTGATGCGCGGGGACCTGCTCGTGAGCGGCGCGTACGGCGACCGGCACGAGACACGGGTGATGCTCTGCGGCTGCGGAGCCTCCGGAAACCAGCCGTACTGCGACCACTCCGGTCCCTGCGCCGAGCCGGACGACGACGTACCCGAAGCACGCTGACCCGTTCCTGCCTGCGGCGATCAGGCCGACGCGGCGCCGCGCCCCGGCCTCCGAGGCGTCCGTGACGCAGCTCACGCACATCCGGAGTGCACGTTCCGGCCGCTCCGCTCGTCTTGTCAGGTGTCAGGTGCCCCCGTGTCGGGGAGACGCACAGGATCCGAAGTCCGCGCGAAAGGAGCCGGTGGTGTCCGCCGTCATCGAGCAGGCCGTCCAGGCCCGACTGGTCGCATCCGCTCCGCGGATGGAGACCGTCCCCGCCACCCTGCGGTACGACCGCGAGGACCCGTACGCCGTGAGCATGGCGTTCCCTCCTCCGGCGACCCTGGAGGGTGTCGAGGTCTCCTGGGCCTTCGCGCGCGAACTGCTCGTCCAGGGCGTCGAGCGCCCGGCCGGCGTCGGGGACGTACGCCTCCGTCCGTACGGGTACGACCGCACGGTGGTCGAGTTCCACGCCCCGGAAGGCGTGGCCATGGTCCATGTCCGGACGTCGGAACTGCGCCGGTTCCTCGCGCGCTCGCAGCACCTGGTGCCGGCCGGGCGCGAGCACCAGTACCTGGACTGGGACCACGATCTGGCGGAGCTGCTGCGCGGGCATCCGTAGCCCCGCCGCGGGGCGGTCGGTAATTCGATTGCCCCTCCCCCGCTCTCCGGCCTACCGTTCTTCACGTCATGTCGTCGTCCGATCGGAGAAGGACGTTGCTCGTCTGAGGTTGCGAGACACCGTGCCGCGCGTGCCCTCTGTGCCGCGTGTGCCGTTCTCGACCTCGGCGTACGAGCCGTTCTGACGACAGACAGCCCGCGCCCCGGTGTCTCCACGCGTTCGCATCACACCACGTCTGCGCTCACGCATCCGGGAGGCCTCCATGGCGCATCACCCCACGTTCATCACCTGTACCTCGCTCTCCTTCTCCTGGCCCGACGGAACCGAGGTCGTCGACGACTTCCGGCTCACGGTCGGCCCCGGCCGCACCGGGCTCGTCGGACTCAACGGCTCGGGCAAGTCGACGCTCCTGAGGCTGATCGCCGGCGAGCTGACCCCGGCCTCCGGCACGGTCCGGGTCACCGGCGAGCTCGGCCACCTCCCCCAGAACCTGGTGCTCGACACCTCCCGGCGCGTGGACGAGATCCTCGGCATCGACGCGAAGCGGGCGGCCCTGCACGCCATCGAGGCGGGCGACCCGGCCGAGGAGCACTTCACCGTCCTCGCCGACGACTGGGACGTCGAGGAGCGGGCCCGCGCCACCCTCGACCAGCTCGGGCTCGGCGCGGTCGGCCTCGACCGGACCGTCGGCGAGGTCTCGGGCGGCGAGTCGGTCCTGCTGCGCCTCGCCGCCCTGCTGCTCGCCCGGCCCGATGTGCTGCTCCTCGACGAGCCGACCAACAACCTGGACCTGCACGCCCGCGGGCGGCTGTACGAGGCGGTGGAGAACTGGTCCGGAGTCCTGGTCGTGGTCAGCCACGACCGTGAACTCCTGGAGCGCGTCGACCAGATCGCCGATCTGCGGGACGGAGCCGTCACCTGGTACGGCGGCTCCTACTCCGACTACGAGGCCGCGCTCGCCGCCGAACAGGACGCGGCGGAGCGGATGGTCCGCGTCGCCGAGGCGGACGTCCAGCGGCAGAAGCGGGAACTCGCCGACTCCCAGATGAAGTTGGCCCGCCGGAAGCGGTACGGGCAGAAGAGCTTCGAGAACAAGGTCGTTCCGAAGATCGTGGCGAACAACCGCAGGAGCGAGGCCCAGGTCTCGGCCGGCAAGCACAAGGCGCTGCACACCGAGCGCCTCTCGGAGGCCAGGGAGCGGCTCGACGCCGCGGTGGAGGCGGTGCGGGACGACGACGAGATCCGCGTCGAACTGCCCCGCACCTCCGTGCCGCCGGGCCGCGAGGTGCTCTTCCTGCGGAACCTGGAGCTGCGGTACGGGGCCCGGGTGGCCGGGGAGTTCGAGCTGCGGGGTCCGGAGCGGATCGCGCTGGTCGGGAGGAACGGCGCCGGGAAGACGACGCTGCTGCGGACGATCGCCGGAGAGCTCGATCCGGTCGCGGGCGAGACCGAGCCGCGGGTCCCGCTCCGTTTCCTTCCGCAGCGGCTCGACGTCCTCGACGACGGGTTGAGCGTGGTGGAGAACGTGGCCCGGTTCGCGCCGGCGGCGACCGGGAACACGATCAGGGCGCGGCTGGCGCGGTTCCTGTTCCGGGGCGCCCGGGCGGATCAGGCCGTGGGCACCCTGTCGGGCGGGGAGCGGTTCCGGGCGACGCTCGCGGCACTGCTCCTCGCGGAGCCGGCTCCTCAGCTGCTGATGCTGGACGAGCCGACGAACAACCTGGACATGGCGTCGGTGCGGAAGCTGACGGCGGCCCTCGACGCGTACGAAGGGGCGCTGATCGTGGCGAGCCACGACGTGGCGTTCCTGGAGTCGCTGGGGATCACCCGCTGGCTGCTGCTCGACGGCGAGCTGCGGCCGACGACGGCGGAGGAGGTACGGGAGGCGGCGGCGAGCCCCCGGTAGGACCGGCTGCGGGGCCCGGGGCTGCGGGGCCCGGGGCCCGGGCCTGCGGAGCCGGACCCCGCAGCCCCGGAAAGCCATCCGCTTCGGGTCACGCACCGCCGACCCGGCCCCGGAAAGCCATCCGCTTCGGTCGCCGGACGACTGCGCCGAGCCGCCGGGCGTCTGCTCTGCGTAGTTTTCCTGAGGCCTGCCCCAGGGTCCCCAGGACGTGACCTGCATCTCCGGCGCCCCACCGGAGCAGCGCACATAACGGAACGTAACCGGACATCGCCGGGACGGGCTTGGCCGACGCCTTACGGAGCCTTAACCTACGGTCTCGTAACCTACGGATTCGTAGGTATGCCCGTATGCCCTCTCTCCGTCCCCAGGAGTCCCCGTGACGCTCACCTCTCCCCACCTCGGCAGCTCGACAGGGTGGACCGACGCGCGGCTGCTCTACGCGCTGGAAGAGGTCGTGGAGAAGGAACTCAACCGGCACCTGAAGGTCACCAAGGACTGGATGCCGCACGAGTACGTGCCGTGGTCCGACGCCCGCAACTTCCCCGGCTTCTTCGAGGACGGGGAGGCCTGGGACCCGGCGCAGTCCAAGGTGACCGAGATCGGCAAGATCGCCCTCGTCGTCAACCTGCTCACCGAGGACAACCTCCCGAGCTACCACCACGAGATCGCCAGCCTCTTCGGCCGCGACGGCGCCTGGGGCACCTGGGTGCACCGCTGGACCGCCGAGGAGGGCCGGCACGGCATCGTGATGCGCGACTACCTGCTCGCCTCGCGCGCCGTCGACCCGGACAAGCTGGAGCAGTTCCGGATGGCGCACATGAGCGAGGGCTTCGAGTCCGACAACCGCCACTCGATGCTGCACTCCGTGGCGTACGTCGCCTTCCAGGAGCTCGCCACCCGCATCTCGCACCGCAACACCGGCCACCAGTCCGGCGACCCGGTCTGCGACCGGATGCTGGCCCGGATCGCCACCGACGAGAACCTGCACATGGTCTTCTACCGCAACCTGCTGGGCGCGGCCTTCGAGATCGCCCCCGACATGACCATGCAGGCCGTGCGGGACGTCGTGGTCAACTTCCGGATGCCCGGACACGGCATGCCCGGCTTCGAGCGGGCCGCCGCGCAGATGGCGATCGGCGAGATCTACAACATGCGCATCCACCACGACGACGTGCTCCAGCCCGTCCTCCGCTTCCTGAAGGTCCTCCAGATCGAGGGCCTCGGGCCGGAGGGTCTGCAGGCGCAGGAGGAGCTGGGGCTGTACATGAACGGCCTGGACTCCGAGGCCAGCAAGTTCGACGAGAAGCTCGCCGCCCGCAAGGCCCGCATGGCCGCCCGCGCGGCCGGCTGAGCGACCCTTCGGGTCACCGGACGACACGACGGACGGGCGCGGCAGGCTGTGATCAGCCCGCCGCGCCCGTCCTGTCGTGCTCCCGGACCCCTCGCACCCCCGCGTCGAGGCGTCCGCGCCCCCGGTTCAGCCCTCTCGGCGCTTGAGACGGAACCGCTCCTTCTCGGAGAGGCCGCCCCACACGCCGAACCGCTCGTCGTTGCGCAGCGCGTACTCCAGGCACGCCACCCGCCCCTCGCAGGCGCCGCACAGCTGCTTGGCCTCGCGGGTGGACGAGCCGGGCGCCGGGAAGAAGAACTCCGGCCCTGCCTGGGCGCACAGAGCGGTCTCCTGCCAGGACATGTCGGGCTCCGGTGCGGTCAGTACGGTGGTGTAGGTCTGCATGCCGTACACGCTGCCGGAGCGCCGTAAACGAGCCATCAACGTTCGATCAATGCGGCGTTCGCGACCGTTCGCAACGCGGCGCGCCGAAACTCTTTGCGGCCACGTCCAGGAGGAACCGTTCACCGAGTGGGCCGTCCTGGACCTCAGATGGTGACCCCCAGGGCGGGGAGGACCGTCTCGGCCACCCGGTAGGCCTCCTCCAGGAGGGGGTTGCCGGAGAGGATGAAGGTGTCCACGCCCAGGTCCTGGTACTCCTTCAGCCGCTCCACGACCTGGGCCGTGGAGCCGACGACCGCGGTGCCGGGACCGGGCCGGAACAGGCTCATGCCGGGCCAGAGGTTCGGGTGGGTCTCCAGCTCGCGCGCCCTGGCCGGCACCCTGCCGCCGTGCTGGCGGAACTGGCGCTGCCAGCCCACGCCGTCCTCGCCCGCCCGCTCGCCGAGCTGCCGGGCGTACGTCGCCTCGCTGGTGACGTCCAGGAGGCGGTCGGCCGCCGCCCAGGCCTCGTCCTCGGTGTCGCGGACGATGAGGTGGAGACGCAGACCGATGCGGAGCGTGCGGCCGTGGGCGGCGGCCCGGGCCCGTACGTGGTCGAGCTTCTCCTTCAGCAGGTGCGGCGGCTCGCCCCAGGTGAGGTAGACGTCGACGTGCTCGGCGGCCATCTCGATCCCGGGCGCCGAGGATCCGCCGAACCAGAGCGGGACGTGCGGTTCCTGGACGGGCCGCAGGTCGCGGAAGGAGGCGCCGGCGTTCCTGAGGTCGTAGAAGCGGCCCTTGTGGTCGAAGACCTCGCCGGCCGTCAGCCGCTTGACGATCGACCAGTACTCGGCGCTCAGTTCGTACCGCTCGTCGTGCTCGACGTGGAGCCCGTACTCGCGCAGGGAGGCGGTGGAACCGTTGACGACGTTGAAGCGGAGCCGCCCGCCGAACAGGTTGTCGAAGCTCAGCGCCATCTTGGCGAGCAGGGTCGGCGCGATCAGCCCCGGGTGGACGGCGAGCAGCGGCTTGAACCGGGTGCTCGTGGAGGCCGCGAGCGCCGAGCCCAGCGGCCACACGTCGTAGAGGTCCGTGGCGAGCAACGCGCCGGTGTAGCCGAGGCGTTCGACGGTGCCGGCGAGCTGCGCGAGGTAGCCGAGGTCGACCGGGCGGCGGCCCGCCGGCTCCCAGGGGTAGGCGCCCTCGCGCGGGATGATGTACCAGAGGACTTCGGGTGCCGGTGAGGTCATCGGGATCCGGCCTTCCGAGGCAGGGCGTCGGCGACGCTGATCGCGCGGTCGATGAACCCGGTGCGGTGGAAGATGTCGGCCGCCTGCTGCTGCTCGGCGACGAAGTCCGCGCCGACCTCCTCGATCGTCCAGGGCAGGGCGCGCAGCGCCGTCTCCCAGTCGTCGACCGTGCCGCCCTGGTCCGCGGCGGCGATCTCGGCGGCCTCGCGCGGGTGCGCGGCGGCCCAGTCGTCGGCCCGCCGGAGCGCCCGGGTGAGCGCCTGCACCACCTCGGGCCGCTGCTCGGCGAGGTCGCGGCGGGTGAAGAAGACGGACCGGTCGGTGATGACCTCGCCGGTACGGATCAGGGTGCGCAGTCCGCCGGTGCGGCGGGCCGCCGCGAGCTCGGCGCCCTGGGCCACCCAGGCGGTGATCGCTCCGGTACGGAGCCGCTCCTCGCTGCCTCCGTCGGCGCGTACGGCCGTGATGTCGGTGGCGTACGAGAGCCCCGCGTCGTCCAGGGCCTTGGCGACGAGGTGGGTCTGCCAGGAGCCGACGGCCAGGTGGACGGTGCCGCCCTTCAGGTCGGCGACGGTGCGGACCGGGCTGTCCTCGGGGACGAGGAGCGCGCCGTGGTCGGGGCGGGGCGCCGAGACGGCGGTGTAGACGATGTCGTGCCCGGCGGCCTGCGCGGTGACCGGCGGGGTGGAGCCGGTGCCGCCGAAGTCGATGGTGCCGTCGGCGAGATGGGCACCGGTGCGGACCCCGTCGGTGTACGGGTGCCAGGTCACGGTCTCGCCGAGCGCGGCGAGTTCCTCCTCCGCGTAGCCGAGTCGGGAGAGGTGGTAGAGGGAGGGGTTGCTGCGGTGGACACCGATGACGACGCTCATGCGGAGACTCCTTCGGAGGGTGCGGGGGCGGGCTCGGGGGTGGACGGGGCCGTGGACGTGGGTGCGGCCGGGGCTGCGGCCGTGGACGTGGCCGCTTCCTCGGGCGCGTGGACGCCCAGGTCGGCGAGGAGGCGGCGGCGCAGGGCCACGAAGGCCGGGTCGCCGGGGTCGCGGGGGCGGGGGACGGTGACGGGCTCGTCGGTGACCAGCCGGCCGTCCCGCAGGACGGCGACCCGGTCGGCGAGGCGCACGGCCTCGTCGACGTCGTGGGTCACGAGGAGAACGGCCGGGCGGTGGATCCGGCGCAGTTCGCCGACCAGGTCCTGCATCCGGAGCCGGGTCAGCGCGTCGAGCGCGGCGAACGGCTCGTCGAGGAGCAGGAGTTCGGGCTCCCTGACCAGGGCGCGGGCGAGCGCGACGCGCTGGGCCTCACCGCCGGAGAGGGTGGCGGGCCAGGCGTCGGCGTGACGTTCGAGACCGACCTCGGCGAGCGCCCGCAGCCCGGTGGCGCGGGTCGCGGCGCCGCGCGGGAGGCCGACGGTCACATTGGCGAGGACCTTCTTGGACGGGATGAGCCGGGGCTCCTGGAAGACGATCGTGCGGGCCTCGGGGACGAGCGCCTCTCCCGCGTCGGCTCCGTCGAGGGCGCCGAGGATGCGGAGCAGGGTCGTCTTGCCGCTGCCGCTCGCGCCGAGAAGGGCGAGGAACTCGCCTCTCCTCAGGTCGAGTTCGAGTCCGTCCAGGACGGGCCGGCTGCCGAAGACGCGGCGCAGACCGCGGACCCGGACCGCCGTGGCGGAAGACGTGGAGGACGGGGTCATCGGGCTCCTCCCCCGGGGCCGGCCGTGCGCCAGGGCATGAGGACCCGCTCCAGGCCGCGGACGAGGACGTCGGCGGTGAGGCCGAGCAGACCGTAGACCAGGATGCAGACGGCGAGGATGTCGGTGCGGGCGTAGCTCTGGGCCTGGGACATCAGATAGCCGATGCCCTCGGTGGCGTTGATCTCCTCGGCGGCGATGAGCGCGATGACGCTGAGCGTCATGGAGAGCCGCAGACCGGCGAGGAGCGAGGGCAGGGCGCCGGGGAGGACGACCTGGCGCACGATCGCGAGCCGTCCGAGCCCGAAACTGCGCATGGCCTCGACGAGTTTGCGATCGGTGTTGCGGACGCCCCCACTCGTCGAGACGTACATCGGGAAGGTGGTGGCGACCGCGATGAGCAGGATCTTCGCGGTCTCGTTGATCCCGAACCAGACCATGAAGAGGGGGACGAGGGAGAGGAACGGGATCGTGCGGAGGGTCTGGAGCGAGGAGTCGAGCAGCTCGTCGCCGAGCCGGGTGAAGCCGGTGGTGATGCCGAGGGCGAGTCCGGCGGCGAGACCGATGACGAGGCCGATCCCCGAGCGGGTGAGAGAGGTGGCGAGCGCGTCGGGCAGCTGCCCGTTGCCCCACAGTTCTCCGACGGCGTCGACGACCTGAGCGGGGGAGGCCAGCACGTCGGGGGTGAGGACGCCGGTGGCGGAGGACGTCCACCAGAGGGCGAGGAGGGCGACCGGGCCGAGGGCGCGGACGGTGAGGGAGTACGTACGGGAGCGGGAGCGGCGGAGATGGGGCCGGGGGGTGACGAGTCCGGCGGTGCTGCCGGTGTCCCGGTCCGCTGGTGACTCCTTCGCAGGAGGGGGCGCGGGCGCGGAGGGTGCGGCGGTGGTGGTGGCGATGGCGCTGGTGGCGGCGCCGGTCGTTGTCGCGTCGGCGGTGGCTGCGTCGGCCGTTGCCGCGTCGGCGGTGGCGGTGGCAGGGGCTGCGTCGGTCGTTGCCGCTCCGGCGGTCGGGGCGGCCGTCATGACAGCTTCTCGATGTCGATGAGGTGGGCGGCGATGTCGACCTTGTTCGGCGTGACCTTCTGGTCGGCGTAGAACCGGGCGACCGTCTCGAAGCGCTTGATGTCCTCGGGCCGGATCGGGTCGACGGTGCCTCCCTTGCCGGTGAAGGAGATCTGGACGTCCTTGGCCTTGCCGTTGACAGCGGTGGGGCCGGCGTCGGTGAAGACGTTCAGGTAGGCGGCCGGGTCCTTCTTCTCCTTCGCGCTGTTCTCGTGGAGGTAGGCGTAGAGCGCCTTGACGACCTCGGGGTGCTCCTTGGCGAAGCCCGAACGGACGGCGTTGAGGCTGTAGTTGTCGGATCCGATGGCGGTGCCGTCGGCGACGAAGCGGGCCTTGTCCGCGCCGATCTCGGCGACGGCGTAGGTGGACCAGACGGCCCAGGCGTCGACCTGGCCGGCGTTGAAGACGGCGGCGGTCTGGTCGGGGCGCAGATAGACCCGCTCGACCTTGTCCGCAGGCACTCCGGCCTTGGCGAGGGCCTTGAGGAGCAGGTACTCGCCGGTGCCTCCCTTGTTGACGGCGACCTTGCGGCCGACGAGGTCCTCGACGGAGTCGATGTCCGAGTCCGGGCGGACGAGGATGCCCTCGCCGACGGGGTCCGGTGCCGTGGCGGTGAAGAAGGCGAAACCGGGGCTCTGGGAGAGGGAGGTGATGCCGGAGGTGATCGAGCCGGTCGCGATGTCGAGCTGGTCGGCGTTCATCGCCTGGGCGGCGGGCGCGAAGGGACCGGCGCTGCCGGTCCACGCCACCTTGGCGCCGACCGCGGCGAGCGCCTTGTCGAGGCTCCCGTCCTTCTTTCCCCGGGCGAGGACCCCGGCGTTCCCGGGGTCCGGGATGCGGATGGTGATCGTTCCCTTCGCTCCCTTCCCCCCGTTACCGTCGCCCTCGCCGACGGCCGCGTCGGCTGCGGGGCTGCCGCCGCCGCAGGCGGTGAGGACGGAGAAGGCGGCCAGGACCGCCAGAGCGAGGCGAGTGGTGCGCGTGGCGGGCGGGGTGACGGGGGCGAGTGGGCGCATGGCGGTCGTCCTTCGGGATGCGGAGGGTGGGCGAGGGGGCGGTGGCGGGGCAGCCGGCTACGGAGTCGGCCGCGGCGACGTCCCGACCGGGGCGGCGGCCCGTCGGCGGGCCTGCCGCAGCGGCTCCGGGTCGGCCCAGGCGCGTACGTCGACGGCCTCGGGCAGGAACGCATGGGCCCGCAGGGCCGCCTCCTGTTGGGCGAGCAGGTCGAGGCGGGCGTCGGACAGGTCCGGGTGGAGCGTGCGGTGGGTGCCGGGCCGGTAGGCCCCGGCCACTCCCTCGGCGCCCGCACCGGTCTCGGCGCCGAGGATCCGGGCGACCTCGGCCGGCTCGTCGGCGGCCCAGTCGGCGGCGCGGAGCAGAACGGCGAGGAAGCGGGCGACGAGTTCGGGGTGCTCGTCCAGGAGGTCCTGGTGCACGGTGAGGGGACGGGGGGTGCCGTTGTTGACGCGGTGCGCGGGGTCGGGGAGCGCGTCGAGTTCCACGGCCACCTCGGCCCCGGCCCTGCGGGCCGCCTCGACGGCGAGGGCGCCCTTCACGTAGACGGCGTCGACCTCGCCCCGGCGCAGGGCGTCCAGCTCGGCGGCCCACTGGCCCAGGTGCCCGTCGGCGGGTACGTCGACGAGGCGTGCGTCGTCGAGCCCGTACCCGGCGGAGGCGAGTGCGCCCTCGAAGCCGCGCAGGGCCATCGCCCGCCAGAAGTCGATGGGGACCGGGTGCCGGGGCAGGGCGAGCCGCAGCCCCCGCAGGGCGGCGGCTCCCCGGGCCGGGGAGCCGGGGGCGACGAGCACCACCTGGCGTTCCTCGATCCAGGTGAGGCCGACGAGCCGGGTCCGTTCACCGCGTGAACGGGCCCACAGCGCCGGTACGTTGCCGCCCTCGCGGAAGAGGCCGGGCAGCGCGTGGGTGAAGTGGGTGGCGCGGTCGGCACCTGGCTCGGCGTCCTGGAGGGAGCGGACGGCGATGCCGTCGGGCGCGAACTCCCCCTCCAGCCAGCCGCGATCGGCGGCGACGCCGGTGGCGGTGGGAACGGGGCAGCGGGTGAACCAGAGCGTGTCGGGCACGCGGGCAGACGTCATGGCGGGACTTCCCGGGGTGAAGGGGGCGAGGGGCGGGTGGCCGGGTGGCGCCCGGGACCGGGCGCGAGGGAGCGGCGAGCGACGGCGGGGCAGGGTCAGGGCGACGGCAGAGGCGAAGGGAGTGCGGGGGCACGGGGCTACGGGTGTGCCGGAGGCACGGGAGGGGGACGCGGAGGGAGACCTGGGGACAGGGCGGTCGGACGGGCCGATGGGGCGCGCGCCGGGAAGGCGGGCGGGAGGTGCTCCGAGCGGACGCGCCCCCTGGCGTGGGAACGGGCCCTGGCATGGGAACGAGTCCCTGGCACGGGGAACGGGTCCTGGCGAGGAGGCAGGCCCCACAGGGGCCGGACCCGGCGTGGCACCGGACCCGGCGCGGAACCGCACCCGGCGTGACACCGGACCCTGACGCGGAACCGGACCCTCACGTGGGAACGGTTCCCGCCGGAGGCGGAACACCCGCACGGGACCGAATCTCGTACCGGGGGCGATGCCGGAGCACCCCTCACGCCGTCGCGGCACCCTCACCGCGAGCGTTCCCCGGGAGGGTTTCGGCCGACGACGTCAGCGCGCCGCCTCAGCGACAGCCGGCCCCCGCGACCCGCGCCAGGTCGATGTGACGGCGCCGGGTGAGGGCGAGCGGCGCGGGAGGGGCGGTGGGCCCACATCGCGCGGTGCGACGTGCGGTGCGTCGGTCGGTGCGTCGTGCGTTCATGGCTGGCCCTGCTCCCTCCGGCTCGGTGCCGCTGTGGTGGCTTGGCCGGAACCCTGCCACGGAAGCTCCGCCGCCGACAACTCGTCTCCCACGATGTGGGATTGCGTATGAACGGCGTGTTTCCGACCTCGCCCGATCCCTGATTCGGCTCCCGCCATGTGGGAGCGTGGGAGCCCGATCACCCACGGGGAGCGAACCCTATGACGACCGAGGCCGGCATCGCCCGACCCCCGGCGGGCGCCCAGGCGGTCCGCCGCGCACTGGACGTACTGCACTGCTTCCATGACAACGGGCCCGACCTGAGCGCCTCCGACCTCGCGCGACGCCTCGGACTCTCCACGTCCACCGCGCACCGTCTCGCCCGGACCCTGCTCGGCGCGGGATTCCTGGAGCAGGACGCCCGGACCGCCCGCTACCGGCTCGGCCCGGCGATGACGGAGCTGGGCCGGCTCTCGTACCACCAGCGGGGACTGCACCTGGCCGCGCCCGAGCTGTCGGATCTCGCCGAACGGACCGGCGCAACCGCCGACTTGGCTCTGCGGAGCGGCCCGCACGTGGTGATCGTCGCGGGCGGTTCGGTGACGCCGAAGGTGGGCCTGCGCCGGCCGCTGCACTCGACGGCGCTCGGGAAGGTGCTCCTCGCCTGGCCCCGGGCGGGCGAGGCGGGCCCGCGCTCCCTGCCGCCGCTGTACGCGTTCACCGAGCGGACCATCGTCGAACCTCCCGCGCTCACGGCCGAGTTGGCGCGCGTACGTGAGGCCGGATACGCCCTCAACGACGGGGAGTCGGCGCACGGGGTACGGACCGTGGCCGTGCCGGTCCTGGAACGGACGGGGCACGCGCGCTTCGCACTCGCCGTACGGGCGACACCGGAGCTCATCACCGACGCCCGTCTCGACTGGTATCTGGCGCAGGCCCGGGCCTGCGCCCGCGCCCTGGAGGTGCTGCTGCTGGCCCCGGCGGAGCGCAGGGACCCCGGCGAACGGGCGGGCTAGCCCGGACGGACGGCGGACCACCGGCCGGAAAGTTTCCGCACGGTCGTGCGTTCAGTAGGATGGGGACATGAGCGACACCGGGACCAAGACCGACGGGCGCGTCGAGCGCGGGAACCAGACCCGTCGGCTCGTGCTCGGCCGGACCATGGACATCGCCTCGGTCGAAGGGCTCGACGGCCTCTCCCTCGGCCGGATCGCCACCGAGCTCCAGCTGAGCAAGAGCGGCGTCTTCGCCCTCTTCGGCTCGAAGGAGGAGCTCCAGCTCTCCACCATCAGGGCCGCGGCCGCCGTCTTCGCCGAGAACGTCGTCCTTCCGCTGAAGGATGTGCCGCCGGGGGCTCGGCGGGTGCGCGAGCTGTGCCGGAACTGGCTCACGTACTCCTCGGACCGGGTCTTCGCCGGCGGCTGCTTCTTCTACGCGGTCTCGGCCGAATTCGACGCCCGTACGGGCCCGGTCCATGACGCCGTGGCCCAGGCCCGCCGCGACTGGAACACGTACGTGGAGACGTCTCTGACGGAGGCTCAGGCGGTCGGCGACTTCGCCTCGGACCTGGACGCGGACCAGCTCGCCTTCGAGGTGGTCGCCCTCATGGAGGCGGCCAACGCCCAGTCCGTCCTGCTGGGCGACACGCGGACGTACGACCGCGCCGAGCGGGGGATCACCGCCCGGCTGCGCGCCTCGGCCACGGACCGGGGACGGGCCGCGCTCGACGCCGCGTAGCCGGACGAGGCGCGGCGGGCAAGGGGCGGTCCCACAGCCCGGCACCTCTCGCCCCCGCACCGCGCAAGGGCGGTCGCACCGCCCCGGCCCCGCCCGCGACCCCGTACCTCTCAGCCCGCGACCACCCGCTCCCCCTCCGAGGGTTCGTCCGCCGGGGCCGTCAGGAACTCCACCGCCTCGTCGACGACCGCCGGGTCCTTCAGGATGCGCCGGTGCCCGAGTCCACGGGTGACGACGAGCCGGGCCCGGCCACCGTGGGCGCGCGCGAGCAGCCGGGAGTGGACGAGCGGGACCATGTCGTCGCCGTCGTCGTGGAACAGCAGGACGGGCGCGCCGAGTTCACCGGCGTCGCGGTCCGCCCCGAAGCGGTCCCAGACGCCGGGTTCACCCGGTACGAGCCGCCGCTCCACATGGTCCCGCATGCACCTCAGGACCCGGGCGTCCACGCCGAGGGCGCCCTGGAAGCCCTTGACCAGCAGGTCGAAGGAGCCGACACCGCCGATGCCGACGAAGCGGGCCGTGCGAACGCCGTCCTGGAGGGCGAAGAGGGAGGCGAGGACCCCGAAGGAGTGGGCGACGACGGCGTCGAAGTCGCCGTGTCGCGCGTGCAGCCGCCGGATGATCTCCCGGTATTCGACGATGTTGCTGTCCCGTCCCGGAGACTCCCCGTGGCCGGGCACGTCGAAGGCGACGGGGCTGTAGCCGCGTTCCAGCAGCGCCTCGGCGAAGGCGGTGAGCCGCGAGGCGCGCGAAGACCAGCCGTGCACGAGCAGGACGGGCCGGCGGCCGTCTCCCCAGGCGTAGGTGACGACGTCCTTGCCGCGTGCCTGGAGGTGCCCGATGCGGGCGGTGGCGAAGAGCGCCTGTTCCTCGGGTTTCAGCCGCGCCCGGCCGAGCGGGCGGACGAAGAGACGGAAGGCCCAGCGGCCGGCTGTTCCGGGGGCGACGCGGGCGGTGGTGTTCAGGGCGGTGCGGATGAGCGGAGCCATCGGGTACATGCCGGGATCTCCTCGGTCGTCCTGCGGGTTCTGCGTCCTGGTGGTGATCTGCCGATGCAAAAATGCTAGCACGATCGTTCGTGTTGTTTTAGAGTCGAAGAAGGGGCGGGCCGGTACCCACCCGGAGGCACCGACCCGCCCTTCCCACCGCCTCGGCCGGCCGAGCCGACCGGGTCCGGCCCAGCCCTAGGACTCCTTCGACTCCTTCGCCCCCTTCGACTCCCCACCCTTCTCCTTCGGCTCCTTCTTCGCCCGGCTCGGCTGCACCCGCTTCGGTTCGCCCGGCATCTTCGGGTACTCCGGCGGGTACGGCAGATCACCGAGCCCGTGCTCCGCCTCGTCCCGCCGGGCCAGTTCGAGCAGCGACTCCAGGCTGAACCGCTCGCCGTCCATGTCGGCGTGGACATCGCCCACTTCGGCGTACCGGACCGGCATCGTCCTGATGTCGAAGTCCCGCGGCACGGCGTCGTCGATCTCCTCCCACCGCAGCGGGGCCGACACGGGCGCGTGCGGGCGCGGGCGTACGGAGTAGGCGGAGGCGATCGTGCGGTCCCGGGCGGTCTGGTTGTAGTCGACGAAGATCCGCTCGCCGCGCTCCTCCTTCCACCACTTGATGGTGACCCGGTCCGGCATGCGCCGCTCCAGCTCCCGCCCGCAGGCGATGGCCGCCCGCCTGACCTGCGTGAAGGTCCAGTTCGGCAGGATCGGGACGAAGACGTGGATGCCGCGTCCGCCGGAGGTCTTCGGCCAGCCGCGCACTCCGTGCTCGTCGAGGACGGCGCGCAGTTCATGGGCGGCGCGGACCGCGTCCGCGTAGTCCGTGCCGGGCTGCGGATCGAGGTCGATGCGGAGTTCGTCGGGGTGGTCGGTGTCGTCCCGGCGCACCGGCCACGGGTGGAACGTGACGGCGCCGAGGTTGGCGGCCCAGAGCACGGCCGCCGGCTCGGTGGGGCACATCTCGTCGGCCGAGCGGCCGCTGGGGAAGGTGATGTGGGCGGTCGGGATCCAGTCCGGGAGGTACTTCGGCGCGCGCTTCTGGAAGAACGACTCGCCGGTCACCCCGTCGGGGTAGCGCTCCAGGGTGGTGGGGCGGTCGCGCAGGGCGCGGGTGATGCCGTCGCCCACGGCCAGGTAGTAGCTGACCATGTCGAGCTTGGTGTAGCCGGGTTCGGGGAAGTACACCTTGTCCGGGTTGGACACGCGTACGGTCCGGTCGCCGACTTCCAGTTCCACCGCTGCCGCCTTGCCTGCCATGCCGGTCAGCCTAGGGCTCGCCGACAAGTCCCGCATACCGGACAATCGCCTCATGGATCTTCCGGTGATGCCGCCCGTGAAACCGATGCTCGCCAAGTCGGTGAAGCGGATCCCGCCCGGGATGCAGTACGAGGCGAAGTGGGACGGCTTCCGTGCGATCGTGCACCGCGACGGTCCGGAGCTCGTCATCGGCAGCCGGACCGGCAAGCCGCTCACCCGCTACTTCCCCGAGCTGGTCGAGGCACTCGCGACCCGGCTGCCGGAGCGCTGCGTGGTCGACGGGGAGATCGTCATCGAGCACGGGGGCCATCTCGACTTCGACCGGCTCAGCGAGCGGATCCATCCGGCCGACTCCCGGGTCCGCATGCTGGCCGAGACGACCCCGGCGCTGTTCGTCGCCTTCGATCTGCTCGCCCTCGGGGACGAGTCGCTGCTCGACACTCCGCTGAGCGAGCGCCGGGAGGCCCTGGAGCGGATGCTCGCCGGCGTGGACGCGCCGGTGCACCTGGCGCCGGCGACGCGGGACGCCGCACTCGCCGCCCAGTGGTTCGAGCAGTACGAGGGCGCGGGCCTCGACGGCGTGATCGCCAAGCCGCTCGATCTGCCGTACCGGCCGGACGCGCGCCTCATGTACAAGATCAAACACGAACGGACGGCCGACGTCGTGGTGGCCGGTTACCGCTTCCACAAGAGCGGACCGGTGGTCGGTTCGCTGCTGCTGGGCCTGCACGACGACCAGGGCGCCCTCCAGCACGTCGGCGTGTGCGCGGCGTTCACCGCGCAGCGGCGGGCCGAGCTGATCGAGGAACTGGAACCGCTCCGGATGGACCCGCCGGACGGACACCCCTGGGCGGCCTGGGCGGAGGAGGCGGCGCACGCGGGGGCGCGCCTGCCGGGCGCGCCGAGCCGCTGGTCGGGGAAGAAGGACCTGTCGTGGGTGGCACTGCGGCCCGAGCGGGTCTGCGAGGTGGGGTACGACCACATGGAGGGCGACCGCTTCCGGCACACCGCGCAGTTCAAGCGGTGGCGCCCGGACCGGGCACCGGAGTCCTGCGGGTACGGGCAGCTGGACGAGCCCGTCTCGTACGACCTGTCGGAGATCCTGACGTAGCGTCCGGCTGCGTCCGGCCCGTGTCCGGAGGACGCCGATCCGCCGAGTGAGATGCTTCACATTCGGCGGGCGTCCCGCCGCCCCCAACGCACCCTCGTCGCGCACGCGTTCGTCGTATACGCGGGCGATACGCAGGGACGGTGAACAATCCCGGGCCGGCCACCCGGGCCCGTACCTGCGAGAACGTCCCCGGCCGCGCCCGGCGGCCGTACCCGCTCCCCCGCCCGGGCTCCCGCGCGCCCCGCCGGAGCGCCGCCGCGTCGTTGCCCCGCCGCGACATCGCCGTTCCTGAACCCGTACGGCGATCCGGTACGTATGGAGAGCAGACCCTTCCGTACGCCTCCCGGACCCACTAGGACTGACCCGTGATCACCTCGCCCTCGCGCCTCGTACCCGTCCCGATCCCCGACCGTGTGGCCGCGCTGATCGGCTCCTGCCTGCCGCTCCACGTCCTCCAGGCCGAGATCGACGCGGACTGCGCGGCGCGCGAGGTGTACCGCTTCCGGGGACCGCTCTGCGCGGAGGACCGCGCGGACCGGGAGCACGCTCTGTCCGCGCTCGCCCGGGCCAACAAGATCCTCGCCAAGCACCACCCGAAACTGCCGGTCACGCCCTGACGGATCCGGCCGGTCACTCTCCGGCGGACCCGCCGGCCGCCCTGGGCACATCGACCGGTCACGGCCTGAGGGACCAGCCGGTCACACCCTGACGAGGCGGCCGGTCACCGACTGACGGATCCGGCCGGACCGCTTCCCGTCGGTCCGCCCGTTCGGCCGTCCCCCGCATGCACCCGGTCGGGGCCGATGTGACGCTGCGAGAGTGACCACGACCAGCGACGCAGCGCCCGCGCCCTCGGCCCCGGCCGCCACCGAGCCACCCGTGCTCGACCGCCGCCGCCGCAACATCGTCTTCGGCACGATCATGCTGGGTGTCCTCCTCGCCGCGCTCGACCAGACGATCGTCGGCACCGCCCTGCCCACGATCGTCTCGGACCTCGGCGGCGCCGCCCACATGTCGTGGGTGGTCACCGCGTACCTGCTCGCCGAGACGGTGGCGACCGTCCTCGTCGGCAAGTTCGGCGATCTCTTCGGCCGCAAGGTGATCTTCCAGATCTCGGCGATCGTCTTCATCACGGGCTCGTTCCTCTGCGGACTCGCCACCAACATGACGCTGCTGATCGTCTGGCGCGGCCTCCAGGGCGTCGGCGCGGGCGGCCTGATGGTCACCTCGATGGCGCTCATCGCCGATGTGATCCCGCTGCGCGAACGCGGCAAGTACCAGGGCGCGATCGGAGCCGTGTTCGGCGTCTCCACCGTCATCGGCCCCCTGCTCGGCGGTCTGTTCACCGACCACCTCAGCTGGCGCTGGGCGTTCTACGTCAACGTCCCCATCGCGATCCTGGTCGTCATCGCCGCCGCCCGCACGATCCCCTCCGTGCGCTCGGCGAGCAAGCCGGTCATCGACTACGCCGGCATCGCGCTGGTCGCCGTCGGAGCCAGCGCCCTGATCCTGGCGACCAGTTGGGGCGGCAACGAGTACGCCTGGACGTCCCCCGTCATCATCGGGCTGTTCGTCGGCGGTGTCGTCGCGCTCGGGCTGTTCTGCTGGGTGGAGACCCGCGCGGCGGAACCCATGCTGCCCATGCGGCTGTTCGGCAATCCGGTCTTCACCGTCTGCTCCGTGCTGAGTTTCATCGTCGGCTTCGCCATGCTCGGCGCGATGACGTTCCTGCCGACCTACCTCCAGTACGTCGACGGGGACTCGGCGACCGTCTCCGGCATCCGTACCCTCCCCATGGTCGTCGGCCTGCTCATCGCCTCCATCTTCAGCGGCAACGTGGTCAGCAAGACGGGCCACTACCGGATCTTCCCGATCGTCGGCTGCCTGGTGATGGGCCTGGGGCTCTATCTGCTGTCCCTGATGGAACCGACGACCAGCACCTGGCTCGCGTCGCTGTACATGTTCGTGCTCGGCGTCGGCATCGGCCTGTGCATGCAGGTCCTCACCATCGCCGTGCAGAACACCGTCGACTACTCCGACCTCGGCACCGCCACCTCGGGCGTCACCTTCTTCCGCACGCTCGGCAGCTCCTTCGGCACCGCCGTCTTCGGCACGATCTACGTCAACTCCCTGACCCCCAACCTCCGGGTCGGGGTCGCGGAGGCCGCTGCCGTCGCCGGGAGCGAGGGCCTCGACCCGACGGGGGTCGCGCAGGCGGCACAGAGCCCGGACGGGGTCCACGGCCTTCCGCAGCAGGTGGCGGAACCCATCGTCAACGCGTACGCCGACACCCTCCACACCGTCTTCCTCTGGACGGTGCCGGTCGCCGCCGTCGGCTTCGTCGTCGCGCTCTTCCTCAAGCAGGTGAAGCTCCGCGACTCGGCGCGCGCCGCAGCACCCGACATGGGCGAGGGCTTCTCCGCCCCGACCTCGTCGGGCGACTCCGCGCAGCACCTGGAACTGGTCGTGGGCCGGATCATGCGCCGGATCGACATGGCCACCGCGCGGCGGATCCTCGACACCTCCGACACCCGGCTCGACACGGCCGGAGCGTGGGCGGTGATGCAGGTCGAGCTCTACACCCGGACGGTCGGCCACGCGAGCCTGGGACTGATCTCGGCGGGGCGGCGGGTCCCGCCCGAGGTGCTGCTGCCGGCCTTCGACCGGATGGTCGACGAGGGCTTCCTGACCCGCGACGGGCATCTGCTCTCCCACACCGCGGCCGGCAAGCGCGAGGCGGACGTCATCACGCACGCGTGGGGCGACTGGCTGTCCGACCGCGTCGAGCAGGAGAGCGGCCGGCCCAGCGGACCCGAACTGCGCGTGGCGACGGACGCCATCGCCAAGAAGGTCGTCGCCGAGGACCTCGCGAACGGCCTCCCCGACCGGTCCCCCGACAGCGACGGCGACCGCGCACTGAGCCGGACCGGCAGCGCCTGACGCGGGACCGCGGCGGGGCCGGGCCGGCCCGGGCGCTCGCTGCTTGCTCCTCGCTCCCGGTAGCCGGTAGCCGGTACCGGTACCGGCTACTCGCCGATGTCCCCGTCCACGTACACCCAGGCGCCCTCGTGGCGGGCGAAGCGGCTCCGCTCGCGCAGGGCGCCGGGCTCGCCGCCGTGGACGTAGCGCGCGGTGAAGGTGACGGTGCCCTGCTGGTGGAAGGCGGTGCCGTCGGTGGCCGACTCGATCTCCAGGCCGGTCCAGCGCATCCCCGGGTCGAAGTCGACCTCGCCGGGCCGGGTCTCCGGCGCCCAGCTGCGCAGCAGATACGCCTCGTCCCGGACGACGAACGCGCTGTAGCGGGAGCGCATCAGGAGCTCGGCGGTCGGCGCGCCGCCGCCGGTCCCCGAGTGGAACCGGCCGCAGCAGGCGCCGTACGAGGCGTCGAGTCCGCACGGGCAGGGTGACTCCGGGGTCACGGCGGGCGCGGCCGGGCGGGCCGGGGACGTACGGGGGCGGGTCTTGCGTCGGGACATGCCGCCATTCTCCCCCACCGGGTGCCCGGCATGCGGACGGCCGTGTGGACGCCGGGGCGGGATCCCGCTGCTCAGGGGGTGCGTCCGAGTAGCGTACGAGCATGAAACTGACGATTCTCGGAGGCGGCGGGTTCCGGGTGCCGCTGGTGTACGGCGCCCTCCTCGGCGACCACGCCGAGGGGCGGGTCACCCATGTCACCCTGTACGACCTCGACGAGGGGCGGCTCTCGGCCATCGCCAGGGTCCTGGCGGAACAGGGTGAGGGGGTGCCCGACGCGCCCGGTGTCACGGCGACGACGGACCTGGACGAGGCGCTGCGCGGGGCCGACTTCGTGTTCTCGGCGATCCGGGTCGGCGGCCTGGAGGGCCGGGCCGCGGACGAGCGGATCGCGCTCGCCGAGGGGGTGCTCGGCCAGGAGACGGTGGGCGCCGGCGGCATCGCCTACGGGCTGCGGACCGTGCCCGTCGCGGTGCACGTCGCGCGCCGGATCGCCGAACTCGCCCCCGAGGCCTGGGTCATCAACTTCACGAACCCGGCGGGCCTCGTCACGGAGGCGATGTCCCGGATCCTCGGCGACCGGGTCATCGGCATCTGCGACTCCCCCGTCGGCCTCGGCCGCCGGGTCGCCCGCATCCTGGGCGCCGACCCGGACAGGGCCTGGATCGACTACGTGGGCCTCAACCACCTGGGCTGGCTGCGGGGGTTGCGGATCGACGGCCGGGACGAGCTGCCGCGGCTGCTCGCCGACGAGGAGGCGCTCGGCTCCTTCGAGGAGGGCAGGCTCTTCGGCCCGGAATGGCTGCGCTCCCTCGGCGCGATCCCCAACGAGTACCTGCACTACTACTACTTCAACCGGGAGGCCGTGCAGGCCTACCGGTCGGCCGAGCGGACCCGCGGCGCCTATCTGCGCGACCAGCAGGGCGCCTTCTACCAGGAGATGGGGAAGCCGGACACCCCTGCCCTCGCCGCCTGGCACCGTACGCTCGCCGACCGGGAGGCCACCTACATGGCGGCCAACCGGGAGGCGGCCGGGATCGGGGAGCGCGACGAGGAGGACCTGGAGTCCGGCGGCTACGAGAAGGTGGCGCTGGCTCTCATGCGGGCCGTCGCGCGGGGCGAGCGGGCCACGCTGATCCTCAACGTCCGCAACGGCACGACCCTCGCCGCGCTCGACGCGGACGCGGTGATCGAGGTCCCGTGCTTCGTCGACGCGAACGGTGCCCACCCGGTGTCGGTGTCCCCGCTGCCGTACCACGCCGTCGGCCTGGTGACGGCCGTGAAGGCGGTGGAGCGGGAGGTCCTCGCGGCGGCGGAGAGCGGTTCGCGGGCGACGGCCGTGAAGGCCTTCGCCCTCCATCCGCTGGTCGACTCGGTGTCGGTGGCCCGCCGCCTGGTGGAGGGCTACACGGCGGAGCACGCGGGTCTGGCGTACCTACGGCACTGAAGCGGCCGTCCGGTACCGGCGCATCCGTCGCGGAGGCATACGGCCGGCGAACAGCTTTACCGGAGCGGGGGCGCGGCCTAGGCTCGCGCCCCATGACCTCACAGCTCAGGGGAGTTCGACGAGAGGTGGCCCGCGTCGTCGCGGTCTGCCTGCTGGCCGCCGGTCTGGTGGGCACCGTGCCGGCCGCGGCCGAGACGCCGACGCCCGGTGACGGTCCCGCCGTCGTCCCGGTGCAGACCACCGGGCCCGCGGACCGGCGGTTCAACCTGGTGTTCATGGGCGACGGCTACACCGCGGCGGAGATGCCGGCGTTCCGCGCCGACCTCGACCGGCACCTGAACACCCTGTGGAGCGTCGAGCCCTTCGCCTCCTACCGCTCGTACATCAACGTCTGGGCGGTGGAGGCCCCTTCGGCCGAGTCGGGCGTGGACTGCGACCCCGGCCTCGACTCGCCCGCCCGCGACACGGCGCTCGACATGGGGTTCTGGGGCGGCTGCAATCCCGGCAGCGTGCAGCGGCTGCTGACCGTCGACAGCCGGAAGGCCGCCGCGCTCGCCGATCTCGTCCCGGGCACGAGCGGCGCCAACCGGCAGATCGTCGCCCTCGCCCACAGCTCCACCTACGGCGGCGCGGGCGGCAGTTACGCCACGGCGTCCGGCGGCAACGCGCTCTCCTCGCTCATCACCCCGCACGAGATAGGCCATTCGCTGGGCGGCCTCCAGGACGAGTACGACTACTACGCGCGCGGGGTGCCGGGCGAGGCCTACTCCGGGCCGGAACCCTCCTCCGCCCACCACACTCTCCTGACGGAGCGTCAGATGTGGGACCAGCGCGCCAAGTGGTGGCGCTGGCTCGGCGAGGAGAGCGAGTCGGGCGGCGTCATCGGCCGCCACGAGGGCGGCATGTACAGCACGAAGGGCGTCTGGCGCCCGAGCCGTCACTCCCTGATGAAGACCCTCGGCTACGCCTTCGACCAGGTGGAGCGCGAGGTGATGGTCCGGGCGATCTCCGCCAAGGTGAACCTGGTCCAGGACCACACGCCGAACACCGCACCCGTCGGCGCGGACCGGACGGTGTGGGTCGACACCCTGCACCCGGTGGGCGGCGCGCTCAGCGTGACCTGGCGCCTGGACGGGCGGACGCTGCCCACCCGCGGCGCGCGCACCGTCGACCTGCGCGCCCTGCGGCTCTCCCCCGGGCCGCACACCCTCACCGCGACCGTCACCGATCCGACGCCCTTCGTCCGTGATCCGGCGGTCCGCGCCTCGGCGGCCCTCACCCGGACCGTCGCGTGGACGGTGGACCCGGCCCGCACCACCGAGCGCGACGGGACCGCGGCCGCGTTCACCGGCCACACCCCTCTCGGATCGCCCGTCGGCGCCCGGTCGGTGGTCCACGCCGACACCACCCACGCGGTGGACCGGACCCCGGCCCTGCGCTGGCGCCTCGACGGCCGCACCGTGGCGACCGGGCCCAACGACCGCGACCTGGACCTGCGTTCCCTCAGGTTGGCCCCGGGCACCCACACGCTCACCGCGCGCATCGTGGGCACGGACGAGGAGTTGAGCTGGACCGTGGACGCCCGCCCGGCGACCGCCACGTACGCGCTCTCGGAGCCGCTGCGCACGGTGGGGCGGCACGGCCGGCCCGTGGAGTACGTGTACGACGGGCCGTTCACGATGCGGCTGACCGCGCGGGACGACCAGGAGGGCGCGGTGGTGAGCCAGTTCAGGGTCGACGGCGACGGCTGGTACACCTACTACGGCTGGCCCACGGACGCGGACGCGCCGTTCCGCTTCTCGCCCGGCGGCACGGTGATCGACGACCTCGTGTACGGGAAACTGGGCCGCAGCCGCGCGGTGCCGTGGGACGACGCGACCCCCGACTACGGCACCCACAGGATCGAGTACCGCACGATCGACGCGGCCGGCAACATCGGCGGGACCGGCGAGTTCCTGGTGACGCTGGTGGCGCCGTAGCCCTCTCAGGAGAGGCCCGCAACGGGAGGAGGCCCCGCCGGAATGCCGGCGGGGCCTCCTCCCGTACGGACGGGATCGGGGAACGGACGGGATCAGGGCTTGCGGGCCACCGCGGCCCAGCCCGGGATGGGCTCGTCGCCCGGTACCGGGACGGGCTCGCCCAGCTCCGGATGCCACTCGGCGGTGAGCGAGACCCCGGGCTCGACGAACTCGAGGCCGTCGAAGAACGCGGCGAGCTCGTCCCGCGAACGCGGCCGCAGGGTCAGCCCGCGCGCCTTGTACATCGCGACCGCCTCCGCCGCGCCCTCGGGGTTGAAGTCCCCGGTGACATGGGAGAGGACCAGGTAGCTGCCCGGCGCGAGCTGGTCCACGAGCTTGCCGACCAGGTCGTACGCGTTGTCCTCGTCGCCCACGAAGTGCAGCAGGGCGAGCATCGACAGCGCGATGGGCTGATCGAAGTCAAGGACCTTTCCGGCCCTTTCGAGGATGATCTCGGGTTCGCGGGCGTCCGCCTGGATGTACTCGGTGGCCCCTTCCGGGGTCGAGCGCAGCAGGGCGGCCGCGTGCGCGAGCACGATCGGGTCGTTGTCGCAGTAGACGATGCGGGAGTCCGGAGCGGCCTGCTGCGCGATCTGGTGCAGGTTGGGCTCGGTCGGGATGCCCGTACCGATGTCCAGGTACTGGCGGACGCCGTGGGCGCTGAGCCAGCGGATGGCGCGGTGCATGAAGGCCCGGTTGACGCGGGCCATGTCCCGGCCGCGGGCGTCGACGGTGAGGAGCTGGCGTGCCATCGCCTCGTCGACCGGGTAGTTGTCCTTGCCGCCCAGGAACCAGTCGTACATCCGCGCGGGATGCGGCGTGCTGGTGTCGATCCGTATCTCACTCCGCGGGGATGCGGGGTCCTGGGTCATCGGCGCTCCTGGTCGGGATGAACGAGTGGCACTGCAACAAGAGTTACGTGACGGTAGGGGGAGGACGGAAGGGTTCAGGTGAGCAGAAAGTCAGCCTGACCGGATTTGGCTCCCTGGATGAAAGCCGCGATCTCCCCGTGGGTGTAGATGAGCGCTGGTCCTTCAGGGTCTGCGGACTGTCGCACGGCGACTCTGCCGTCGGCCAGCTTCATGGCCTCGACGCAGTTGCCCCCGTTCCCGCCGCTCCACGGCTTGTGCCAGCCCTCGGCACCGAGCTCAGCGGCGGGCATGCCGTTGTATATGCGATCCATTCACAGCTCCTTGCGGAGATTCCGGAGAATCTCCTTCGTGCGTTGTGCAGTCGCGGCCTGAGCCGCCATGCGGTCCATGACCTCCAGGTGGGATGCCACCTCGGGGCGCGCGTCGAGATAGACGGCGCCGGTCAGGTACTCGCTGTACACCATGTCCGGCAATTCAGGCATGGCGAAACGGAAGAGGACGAACGGTCCGTAGGTGCCGGGGTGGTGGCCGGACGCGAACTCCGCGATCTGCAGGGTGACGTTCGGCAGCTCCGACGCTTCGAGCAGCCGGTCGAGCTGGTCGCGCATCACTTCGGGCCCGGCGCCGACCGGTCGGCGGAACACCGTCTCGTCCATGATCACCCAGAACTTCGGGGCGTCATCCCTGGTCAGCAGGGACTGCCGCTCCATCCGCAGGGCTACATGCCGCTCGGCGTCCTCGTCCTTGGCGGCATCGCTGCCGCCACCGACCGCCCCGCTGCGCAGAATGGCGCGGGCGTAGTCCTCGGTCTGAAGCAGACCGGGGACGAACTGGGGCTCGTACGCCCGGATGAGGCTGGCCGCCCCCTCCAGGCTGACGTACATGGAGAACCAGCCGGGCAGCACGTCGTGGAACCGCTGCCACCAGCCGGGAAGGTTGGCCTCCTCCGCCAGGGCGATGAACCCCTCGGCCTCGGAGTCCGTGATCCCGTACTCCCTCAGGAGGAGCTGCACGTACGGAATCTTCAGTGCGACTTCGGCGGTCTCCATCCGCCGGACGGTGGCCGGAGCCACCCGGAGGATCTTCGCGGCCTCTTCCCTCTTCAGGCCGGCACGCTCCCGCAGATCCTGCAGGCGCCTGCCGAGAACGACCTGTCCCACCGTGGGGGCGGACCGCGGCTCGCTCACTCTCAGACCTCCCCGACGCACTGTTTCGACGAGTGTGACACGAAGCCGCGCCAGAGAGAACACAGCACTCTGGAATTTTCAGAGTGCCACTTGCCAAGTGTCCGACTCAGGAGGACAGTGTTCCGGTGTGAACCAGTACACGCTGCCGCCGTGCGCCACCGCGCCACGGCGACAGCGCCGTACAGGCACTCCTGCCCCTTGTTGTGAGGAACCGGTCGTGGCTTCTGGTAACGCGCAGCCTTCAGGTCTCATGAGTCCCCGAGTCATGGCCCCGCGCCCGCAGCCCCAGACCGATACCGATGGCGTCCGCCGCTTCGCCTACGAGCTCCCCGCCCTCACGTCCTCGGTGGCACGCGCCCGCCGCCTCGCGGAGGAACGCCTCATCCTCTGGGGCTGCGGCCCCGACATCCGCGACACCGTGGCCCTGGTCGTCTCCGAACTCGTCACCAACGCCGTCGTGCACACCGCCAGCGACCGCTTCATATGCGAGCTGCGCGAGGGCGAGGACACCCTCCGGATAGCCGTGCGCGACGAGGGCGGCCCGGCGGACCCGCGGATACGCGACTGCGGCGAGGACGAGCGCGGCCGCGGACTCCTCATCGTGGACGCCCTGTGCACCGCCTGGGGCGCCGACCGCACCGGACACGGGACGGCCCAGGTCGTCTGGGCGGAACTGGCCCACGGCATGGGGGAAACGTGCTGAGGTCGATGGCCACCCGCATGATCCCGCTGCTCCCCGGGACCCGCAGGTCCCCCTCCGGCGAACGCGTACCGGACCCCCGCCGCTCCGCCGGCCTTCGCCCCGGCACCCCGGGCGCCACCGGCTCCTCCCACCCCCGTGAACTGGGCGCCATCCGCCTCTCCGTCCCCGTCGGACTGCACACGGGCCTCGGCTGCGACGCCGTCGGCGTCCCCGCCCGCTTCGGCTTCAAGATCCTCTCCCGGCTCCCCGCCAAGGGCTGCGTCTACGCCGACTCCGACTGGTGGTGGTGGCTGGTCCCGGCCGGCTCCGACCAGGACGTCACCTGGCCGCTGCCCGCCTGCTACGCGCGTGGCGCCGAGATCCCGGACCGCAGGCCGCGCCTCATCCACCACCCCGACGGCACCTCTCCCTACACCCCGCCGATCCCCCTGTACCTGCTGGTCTGCCAGCTGACGGGCATCGCGCCGTCCTGGGCGGGACCGCCGGTCAGCAGCGCACGCTGACCCAGGGGCCGTACGCCACCGCGTACGGCCGCGCACGTTCGGCGACGACACGGACTCGGACGATCCCCGCCGCGCGCGACCCCCGACCGCATAGGGTCGGGAACATGTTCACCCCGCAGGGTCCCAGCCTCCGCGAGCTGACCGTCCAGGCCCTCTCCTCCGTCGAGCACGGCTACGACCTGCTCGCGGCGAAGTTCGACGCGACGCCGTTCCGCACCTCCGAACGGCTCCTGACCGCCGTCGCCCGCACCCTGGAGACCCTCGGCCCCTTCGACTCGGGACTCGACCTCTGCTGCGGCACCGGCGCCGGCCTCGACGTCCTCCGCTCCGTGTGCGCGGGCCCGGTCACCGGCGTCGACTTCAGTACGGGCATGCTGGCCAGGGCCCGCGAGGCCCATCCCACCGCCGGCCTGGTCCGGGCCGATGCCCTGGCCCTGCCCTTCGCACCGGTCTTCGACCTCGCCGTCAGCTTCGGCGCCTTCGGCCACTTCCTGCCGCACGAGCAGCGCACCCTGTTCGGCCAGGTCCACGCCTCCCTGCGGCCCGGCGGCACGTTCGCCTTCCCCATCGGGGCCCCGCCCCCGGTCGGCTCCCGCCTCTACTGGATCCTGTGGGGCTTCGACGCCACGATGCGCGTCCGCAACGCGGTCTGGCGCCCACCGTTCGTCATGTACTACCGCACCTTCCGGCTCGGCGACGTCCGCGCCCGCCTGGAGGACGCGGGCTTCGAGGTCGGCTCCACGCCCGTCGAATCCCTGGGCACCCGCGAGGACGGAAGCCCGCGGTGCCGCCTGGTGGTGGCGCGCAAGAAGGAGTAGCGGCCGCAGCCGGGCTTCGCCGCCCCGGGCCGCCGGGCCCCGGGCAGCACCCACGGCACAGCCCGTACAACGCGACATGCCGGTCGATACGAGATCGACCGGCATGTCCACTGGTGTCCGAGGGGGGACTTGAACCCCCACGCCCGATAAAGGGCACTAGCACCTCAAGCTAGCGCGTCTGCCATTCCGCCACCCGGACAAGGTGTCTGCCGCTGCGGGGTTTCCCTCGGGGCGACAGATGTAACTCTACCAGGGGTTCCAGGCGGCTTTCACCAGCGTTTTCCGTGGTCAGTGGGGTGAAGCCGCCCCATGATCCTTGATCACGTACGGATTTCCCCGGCCGCGCACACGGGGTGCCGCCGCCCGCTCACGCAGCGTGCGGCGGGACCGACCCGCGACGGTCCCGAACCCCCTGGTCGGCGGGGGTCCGAGACCGTCGGGCGGGTCAGTGGCCCTTCTCCCGCAGCGAGTGGAGGTGGGCGCTGGACCTGCGGGCGAAGGTCAGCGAGTCGACGGGATTGTCGTGCTCGGCCTGCCAGTGGTGGGCGCTTCGCCCGTGGCGGGTGCGGTTGACCGCCGAGATGAAGCGCCGGTAGTCGATGTCGCCGTCGCCGACGTCCGTCATCCGGTAGCCGTAGGGGACGGCGGAGTCGTCCCGGTCGCCGTCCTTCACGTGGAAGAGCGGATAGCGGTGGGGCTGGTCGAGGACGTAGTCGAGCGGGTCGAACGGGGCGGGCGTGCCGTCCGGGCGGACCGAGTAGCGGTACTGGCCGACGTACGCCCAGAAGATGTCCATCTCCAGGTGCACCAGGTCGGGGTCGGTCTCGGCGAGGAGAACGTCGTAGAGGCGTACGTCGGGGCGGTCACTGGCGAAGGAGAACTCCTCCGAGTGGTTGTGCTGGTAGAACTTCATGCCGCGCTTCCGCGCCGCGGCACCGTACCGGTTGAACTCCTCGGCGCACCGCTTCCAGCCGTCCACGGTGGAGCCGTAGCGCCAGGGCCCGGAGGCGGTGCCGATGTGGGGCAGGCCCAGGGCGGCCGCGTCGTCGAGGACCCGGTCGAGGTTCTGGGCGAAGGTGTACGCACCGGGGTCGCTCGCGTAGTAGCCGACGTGGCTGCCGATCGGGCGCAGACCATGGTCGCGGGTGACGCGCTTGAGCTGGGCGAGGCTGATGGGGCCCGCGGAGCCCTGGCTGTACCCGGCGTACTCGACCTCGTCGTAGCCGTACTTCCGCAGCTCCGCGAAGACGGCGGCGAAGCCGAGGGTCGCGACCTTGTCGCGGAGCGAGTAGAGCTGGATGCCGAGGCGGCCCGGCGGCAGGACGGGGCGGCCGTGCCCGTGGCCGTGCCCCGGCGACGCGGTGGTCCCGGCCGCCGCGGCGGCGGGGGTCGCCGCCCCGAGCAGCGCGGCGGCGGTCGCGCCTGCGGCGACGCCCAGCATGTTCCGCCGGCTGAGCCTGTGGACGAGCTCGGGGTCGTTGGCGGCTTCGGTACGGCGCGTGCGACTCATCTGTGGATAACTCCTTGGGTGTCGGAAAGGCCTGCTTCACTGGATGTGGCCGGAGGGACCGGCTGGGGGATCTGCGCCACGGCGTCAGGCCGAGGTCTCGGTGACCCCGGCCAGCCTGAGCAGCAGGTTCTTCACATCGGTGGCCGCGACGCGGCCGTCCAGGGCGCGGGGGGTGGAGCACAGGATGAGCGGACCTTCGTCGTCGCTCGCGGGAAGGCGGCCATGGCTGCCACGAAGAGGTGAGGGGTCCAGGGGGACGACCGCCAGCCGGTACCGCATACCGAGCTTCTTGCGGGCGATCTCCCTGGCGGCCTTGATCCGCACATAGGGGTCGAGCGGGTCCATGAGGAGTTCGGCGGGGTCGTAGCCGGGCTTGCGGTGGATCTCGACGAGCTGCGCGAAGTCGGGGGCGCGGGCGTCGTCGAGCCAGTAGTAGTACGTGAACCAGGCGTCGGGTTCGGCGAGGGCGACCAGCTCCCCCGAGCGCGGATGGTCGAGGCCGTGCTCCTTCTTGCCGTCGTCGTCGAGGAGCCGTTCCAGACCGGGGAGGCCGGCCAGGGCTTCCCGGACGGCCGGCAGGTCGGTGGGGCGCTTCACGTAGACGTGGGCGATCTGGTGGTCGGCGACGGCGAACGCCCGGGAGGCCATCGGGTCCAGGTACTCCATGCCGTCCTGGGTGTGGACCTCCAGCAGGCCGGCGCGCCGCAGGGCGCGGTTGATGTCGACGGGGCGCTCGACCCGGGTGATGCCGTACTCGGAGAGGACCACGACCGTGCGGCCCTCGGCCCGCGCCTCCGCGAGGAGCGGCGCGAGGACGGTGTCGAGCGCGGCCGCGGCCCGGAAGGACCGCGGGTCGTCGGGGCCGTAGCGCTGGAGGTCGTAGTCCAGGTGCGGGACGTAGCAGAGGGCGAGGTCGGGGCGGCGGGTGCGGAGGATGTGACGGGTGGCGTCGACGATCCAGCGGCTGGAGACGAGGTCGGCGCCGGGGCCCCAGAAGTGGAAGAGGGGGAAGGTGCCGAACTCCTCGGTGAGTTCGTCGTGCAGGGCCGGGGGCCGGGTGTAGCAGTCGGGTTCCTTGCGTCCGTCGGCGTAGTAGACGGGACGGGGGGTGACGGTGATGTCGGTGTCGGCGCCCATCGCGTACCACCAGCAGATGTTGGCGACGGTGTAGTCGGGATGGGTGCGGCGGGCGGCGTCCCAGAGGCGGTCGCCGGAGACGAGACCGTTGTGCTGGCGCCACAGCAGCACGTCACCGAGGTCGCGGAAGTACCAGCCGTTCCCGACGATGCCGTGCTCGGCCGGGAGGGTGCCGGTGAGGAAGGTGGTCTGGGCGGCGCAGGTGACAGCGGGCAGCACGGTGGAGAGCGGGGCCTGGGAGCCGCTGCGGGCGAGGGCGGCCAGGTGGGGCATGTGCGGCAGGAGCCGTGGTGTGAGACCGACGACGTCGAGGACCAGGAGGGGGGTCGGTGCGGGTGTGGCGGCGGATGCGGGAGTGGCTGCGGGCGCGGGGTCGCTCATGGCAGTTCCTTGAGGCCGAGGTCGGTCAGCAGGTCGCGGGCCAGGGTCAGTTCGGCGGCGATGCCGTCGGCGAGCCGGGCCCTGGTGCGGGGGCGGCTCTCGGGAGGAAGGGCCTGCCAGGTGTACGTCTCGACCTCCAGGTGGGACGTGCGCGGGTGCGGGCCGCCGACGAGCAGGGCGAGGGCGTCCTGGAGGACCGGGAGCGTGGAGCTGAGCGGAGGGGCGGGGGGAGCGTGCAGGGGGACGTGGAAGTGGGAGCGCCAGGGGGTCGCGTCGGGGAGACCGTGGGCGGTCGTGGCGTGGTGGCCGGACGCGGCGAGCGCCTCGGGGAGGTCGTCGGTGCCTCGGAGGCCGGCGGCGGTCCTGGTTCGGGTCTGGTGGAGGAAACGGGGCTCGGCGAACGCGGCGAGCGCCGCCCTGACCTCGGGAAGGTGCGGGTGCTCGGCGTGGAGCGCGGCGGAGAGCTGCGCCTTGGGCACGGGGATGCCGGCGGCGGCGAGCGAGTCGAGGGCCGTGCGCGGGTCCTCGAAGGAGGTCGCGAGATGACAGGTGTCGAGGCAGACACCGATACGGGGGTTCGGCGCGGGGCCCGGGTTCGGCGCGGTGACCGGACTCGGTGCGAGGCCCGGGTTCGGTGCGGCGCCCGGGTTCGGTGCGGGCCCCGGAGCCGGTGCGGCGGTGAGCGCGGCGACGGCGTCGGCGACGGTCTCGACGACGCAGCCGGGCTCCGGCTCGAGTCCGATCCGGATGCTCCGCCCGGTGAGTTCCTCCAGCGCGTCGAGCCGTCCGGCGAGCGTCGCCAGGGCCGTGCGGGCGGTGGTGGCGGCCTCCGCGTCAAAGGAGGTGCGCCAGGCGAGGGGCAGGGTGGAGACGGACCCTTCGGTGACGTCCTCGGGGAGCAGCGCGGCGAGGAGCCGGGCGAGGTCGGTGGTGTGGGCGAGACGATCGGGGTGGGTCCAGTCGGGCTGGTAGACCCGGTACTTGACCTCGTCGGCGCCGAACCCCTCGTACGGGAAGCCGTTCAGGGTGACCACTTCGAGGCCGCGGCGGTCGAGTTCGGCGCGCAGGGCGCGGAGCGAGGCCGGGTCGGTGGTCAGGGAGCGGGCGGCGTCGCGGGCGAGCCAGAGGCCGATGCCGAGCCGGTCACGGCCGAGGCGGCGGCGGACCGGCTCGCAGTGGTCGCGGAGCTGGGCGAGGACGCCGTCGAGGGTCTCGGCCGGGTGCACGTTGGTGCAGTAGGCGAGGTGGACGGTGGAGCCGTCGGGGTGCCGGAAGCGCATGGGGACGCCTCATTCCCCGCCACGGAGCACGGAGTTGCCCTCGTGCAGGTCCGGTGGGGTGGGGAGGTCGAGGTGGAGGCGGCCGCTGAGCCCGTAGAAGGCGACGGGGTTGCGCCAGAGGACCTGGTCGACGTCGTCGTCCGTGAAGCCGGCGCCGAGCATGGCCAGGGCCACGGCGCGGGTCTTGAGGGGGTCGCTGCGGCCCCAGTCGGCGGCCGAGTTCACCAGGACGCGGTCGGTTCCGTACTCCTTGAGGATCGCGACCGTCCGGTCCTCGTCCATCTTGGTGTCGGGATAGACGGAGAAGCCGAGCCAGGCGCCGCTGTCGGCGGCCTCCTTGACGGTCGTCTCGTTGAGGTGGTCGAGGAGGACGCGGTCCGGGGCGAGCGCGGACTCGCGCACGACGTCGACGGTGCGGCGCAGGCCGGTGAGCTTGTCGCGGTGCGGGGTGTGGACGAGCGCCGGCAGGCCGTGGTCGGCGGCGAGCTGGAGCTGCGCGGCGAGCGCGGTGTCCTCTGCGGGCGTCAGGGAGTCGTAGCCGATCTCGCCGACGGCGACGACACCGTCCTTGGCGAGATACCGGGGCAGGTCGTCGAGGACGGGGACGCAGCGGGGGTCGTTGGCCTCCTTCGGGTTGAGGGCGAGGGCGCAGTGGTGGGCGATCCCGTGCTGGGCGGCGCGGAAGGGCTCCCAGCCGAGGAGGGCGTCGAAGTAGTCGAGGAAGGAGGCGGGCGAGGTGCGCGGCTGGCCGAGCCAGAACGACGGTTCGACGAGGGCGCGGACTCCGGCGTCGTACATCGCCCGGTAGTCGTCCGTGGTGCGCGAGGTCATGTGGATGTGCGGGTCGAAGATGCGCATCAGGACTCCTCGGTGGGGGCGGTGAGGGCGAGGACGCGGTTCAGGTCGGCGGGGACGTCCCGTCCCGCGGCGGTGCGTTCGGCGGCGTGGTCGCCGAGCATCCGGGCGAGTTCGCGATCACCGGCGGCACGTTCGGCGAGGCCGGCGACGGCGGTGACGGGGACGTCGGTGAAGAGACATTTGAGGAGGGCGTGCCGCCAGGCGTGGGGGGTGAGGTGGGTGGCGGCGTAGGGGCCGACGGCGGCGGCGATCAGGGTGGTGTCGTGGGTGCGGAGGGCGTCCTCGACGAGCGGGACGGCCTCGGGGCCGGTGACGAGGGCGGGGAGGGCCAGGAGGACCGCGCGGCGCTCGGCGGCGGCGCCGTGCCGGTAGAGACGGGTGAGGGTGTCGGGGTCGGCTCCGGCGGCCCGGAGGAGGAGGGTGCGGGCCTCGTCCGCGTGCTCGCGCCCGCAGTGCCGGCCCGCGGCGACGAAGCGCTCCTCCCACGCGGGGGCGCGGGCCTCGGCCTCGGCGAGGGCGGAGTCCAGCCAGGCGCGGGCGGCGGCGCCGGCCGTCACCATGTCGGGGCCTCAGGACGCAGGAAGGAGAGGGAGGTGCGGGCCAGTTCGGGCCCGGCGTGGGAGTGGCGGGGCAGCTCGACGACGGTCAGCCCGGGATAGCCGGCGGCGGTGAGTTCGGCGAGGGCGGCGAGGACGGGCGGGAAGTCGATCTCACCGTCGCCGAACGGCAGGTGCTCGTGCACACCGCGGCGCATGTCCTCGATCTGGACGTGGTGCAGCCAGGGGGCGGCCGCGCGCAGGCAGTCGGCGGGAGGGAGGGGTTCGAGGCACTGGCAGTGGCCGATGTCGAGAGTGAGGCCGAGGACGGCGGGCGAGGGGTCGCCGAGGAGTCCGCGCAGGTGGTGGAAGTCGTCGAGGGTGGCGAGGAGGTGGCCGGGTTCGGGTTCGACGGCCAGGGGGACGCGGGCGGCTTCCGCGGCCTCGAGGACGGGTTCGAGGGAGGAGGCGAGCCGCTTCCACGCCTCGTCCGGCGGGGTGCCGGCCGGGAGGGTACCGCTGAAGCAGTGCACTGCGTGCGCGCCGAGGTCGTTGGCGATCCGGACGGCCCGCAGCAGGAGCCGGACCCGGGCGGCGCGGTCCTCGGGGTCCGGGTCCAGCAGGGACGGGCCGTGCTTGCGGCGCGGGTCGAGGACGTAGCGGGCCCCGGTCTCGACGGTCACTCCGAGCCCCAGTTCGCCGAGGCGCCGGGCGACCCGGGCGGTGCGGGCGGCCAGGTCGGGGGCGAGGGGGTCGAGGTGCATGTGGTCGAGGGTCAGCCCGACGCCGTCGTAGCCGAGATCGGCGAGGAGCCCGAGGGCGTCGTCGAGCCGCAGATCGGTGAGGCCGTTGGTGCCGTAGCCCAGCCGCGGACGGCCCGCGGAGTCCGGAGCGGACGGGAAGGAGGCGGGAGCGGCGCTGAGGGCGGCGCCGGGGGCGGCGGCCCCGGCGAGCGAGGGAGCCGACGGGTGGGGGGCGGGGCGGGCGGTGCTCATGTGGGGCTCACCTTCCGGGCGAGGGCGCGCGCGGCCGGGACCAGGCCGAGCAGGGCGAGCGCGGTTCCCGGCGCCCCGGCGCGGGCGGCCAGCGCGGCCTGCAGCGGGATGGTGGCCCGGATCCCCCCGCCGACGGCCCGCTCGGTGAGCGCCGCGGACGGGTTGAGCGCGGCGTGGAGGAGGAGGGTGGCCGGGGTGCGGGCGTAGGCCAGCGCGAGGAGGGAGCTGAGACCACGGGAGGGGACGGACCGGCGGGAGGGGACGGACC
>NZ_LIVV01000002.1:0-107073 GCF_001905825.1 Streptomyces sp. CB02009 | reverse complement strand
GGGCGGGGGCGGGGGGCCCGGAGGGGGTGGAGATGGTGGTGGCGGGCCGCGCCCCGAGCACCTCGCCCGAGGCCGCACCGGCCACCGCCAGGGTGACGGCGAGTGCGGCGAGCGGGGTGCGGGTGGAGCCGCCCTGGGTCTCGTGGCGGGAGACGGCGGTGACGGCGTAGGTGTGCGCCCCGAGCAGGGCGGCGGACGGCAGGGCGTGGAGGGCCCGGTGGTGGGGTCCGCGGTTCCCGCCCGTGGAGGCCGTCGCGCCCAGGAGGAGGTCGAGGGCGCGGGCCGTGGCCATGGTGCCGGGGCCCGCCGGGGTGTGTTTCAGGCCGAGGTCGTAGGCCCAGACCGTGGCGGCGAGGGCGGTGGCGACCGCGAGGGGCGGGCGGCCCGCGCGGGAGGCCAGGGCCAGGCCCGCCGCCGTCAGGGCCGCCGAGGCGGCGAGGGCGGCGCTCGGGGCGATGCGTCCGGAGGGCAGGGGGCGGTGGGGGCGTTCTGCGGCGTCCTCGGCCCGGTCGGCCCAGTCGTTGAGGGCCATCCCCGCCTCGTACAGGCAGAGCGAGGCGCCGATGGCGCAGAGCGTGCCCCGGCCGGGGCGTACTCCGGCCGCCGCGGCGCCCGCGAGGGCGTCGCCGGGCACCGAGAACAGGGCCGATACGCGCAGGAGTTCCGCCCAGGCCTGCGCCCGGCCGGTGCGCCGCCGCGTCATCGGGCCGTCCCCGTCCGCGCCTGTCCCGACCCGGTGTCTCCCGGGTCCGCGTCCGCCGGCTCCGCGTCCGTCGGCCCCGCGTCCGGCGTTCCCGCGTCCAGCGACCCCGCGTCCGCCGTCTCCGCGTCTGTCGGCCCCGGGTGGTCGCCCAGGGTGCGGCCGAAGGTCAGCAGGCGGTCGTACTGGTCCGCCAGTGCGGCCGGTGGGGTGCCTTCCGGGTCCTTGAAGTAGAAGGCGAGGTCCTCCAGGGGTCCTGTGACGCCCTTCTCGTGGGCGCGGGCCGTGAGGCGTGCGAGGTCGAGGACGAGGGGGGCCGCGAGGGCGGAGTCGCAGCCCTGCCAGAGGGTCTGGAGGATCATGCGGGTGCCGAGGAAGCCGTCGAAGGCGATGTGGTCCCAGGCGGTCTTCCACTCCCCCATCGCGGGGACGTCGTCGATGTGGACCTGGCCTTCGACTCCGTGGCCGAGGGTGTCGGTGAGGACGCGTTCCTTCCCGGCGTTCTTGGCGGCCGCGGCCGCCGGGTCGGCGAGGGCGGCTCCGTCGCCGCCGCCGAGGAGGTTGCTGCCGGACCAGGCGCGTACGGTCAGGGCGCGCTGGCGGAACATCGGGGCGAGGACGGCGCGGAGCAGGGTCTGGCCGGTCTTGCCGTCGCGGCCCGCGTGCGGGAGCCGGCTCGCGGCGAGCGGGGCGGCGAGGGCGGGGTGGCGGATGCCGGTGGACGGGGTGAAGTTGACGTACGGGCATCCGGCGCGCAGTGCGGCGGCGGCGTACAGGGTGCTGGGTGGGAGCCCGACGCCCCCCGACGCCGGCTCCGTGGATGCCACATTGACGACCACGACGCGGTCCAGGCCAATGCGGCGGCGGAAGTCCGTCAGGTCGTGGGTGAAGGCGGTGATGAGCTGTTCGTCGGTGCGGGTGTCGCCGGGGGCGGGGCCGCCTGGGCGGATCTCGCGGTCGGCGGCCTCGAGCTCGCGGGTGACGGTCCGGGTGAGGCCGTACGGGAGGACGCCGGCGGTGGTGAGTTGTTCGGCGCGTTTGGGGAGCGGGCAGTCGGTGGTGTCGTGTCCGCCGAAGACGAGGTGGGCGAGTGGGGGCAGGCCGGCGTCGGCGAGTTCGGGGGTTTCGGTGGCCATGCCGGTGGGTGGGTGGAGTCCGGCGACGAGAGCGGCGCAGCCGACCATGGTGGTGGTGGCGACGGAGCCTCTCGCGCCTATGAGCCAGATTCCGGTGCGGGGTGCGTGGGTCATGGCGTCGGCCTCCCTGCTCGTCCAGCGGAATGCGGGGTGGGGGTGGTGGGGGTGGTGACGGTGGGCGGGGGGTACGGCGCCGCCCCGCCCACCGTCGTGCGGGGGCTCCCGTCAGCCGGGTGCGGGAGCCGGTCGGGGGAGCTCCGTCAGGAGGGGAGTTCCTTGAGTCGGATGTCGCGGAAGGCGGCCTGGTCGGCGGCTCCGTGGTTCTGGATGCCGATGTGGCCGCTGGTGAGGCTGCGGGCGGGGTCGGTGTTGGTGAAGTCGTTGATCTTGATGCCGTTGAGGAAGACCTGGAGGCGTTCGCCCTGGACGCGGATCTCGTAGGTGTTCCATTGGCCGGGCGGCCGGAGGGCCTGGTCGCGGGCCTTGAGGTTGGCGGACTTGAAGCCGTAGACGGCTCCGGTGGTGCGGTCGGCGGCGTCCGTGGCGTCGATCTGGATCTCGTAGCCGTTGTTCACGGCGGACCAGGGGTCGTCGCTTGCGGGGAAGCCGACGAAGACGCCGGAGTTGGAGTCGCCGGTGAGTTTCCAGTCGAGGGTGAGGGAGTAGGAGCGGAGTTCCTTGGCCTGGTACCAGAGCATGCCCATGCCGCCGGTGGAGTGGAGTTGGCGGTCGGCGATGTCGAAGCCGCCGGGTCCGGCCTGCTTCCAGCCTTCGCGGGTCTCGCCGTTGAAGAGGTCGCGGTAGCCGGTCCGGGGTCGGCAGTCGGCCTTGACCTGGCCGGTGGCGTAGCGGAGGCCGCCCAGCAGGTGTCGGCGGAAGGCGGGCTCGGCGTAGGACTCCTTGGTGTGGCCGCCGCCGGTGTAGAAGGAGCGGCCTCCGCCGTAGGTCTGGCACCAGGCGATGGGGTGGTCGCCCTTCATGGTGCCGCCCTGGTAGGTGGTCTCGTCGAGGGTGGCGAGGACGCGGGCCTGGTCGCGGGGGTTGGTGCGGTAGTTGTACCACTCGTCGGTGCGCTGCCAGGGGCCGTCGATGTGGGCGGTGGCGGGGTGGGTGTGGTCCTCGGCGCGGACGGTGGCGGGCTGGATCTGCGGGTGGGACTGGAAGTAGGCGCCGACGAGTCCGCCGTAGAAGCTCCAGTCGTATTCGGTGTCGGCCGCCGCGTGGACGCCCATGTAGCCGCCGCCGGTGGAGACGTAGTTCTCGAAGGCCTTCTGCTGGTCGGTGTCGAGGACGTCGCCGGTGGTGGAGAGGAAGACGACGGCGTCGTAGCGGGCGAGGTTGCCGGTGGTGAACTGGCGTGGTTCTTCGGTGCTGTCGATCACGATGTTGCTGGTGGCGCCGAGTTCCTTGAGGGCGGTGATGCCGGTGCCGATGGAGTCGTGGCGGAAGCCGGCGGTCTTGGAGAAGACCAGGACGCGTTTGGCGTCGCGGTTCGCGGGGGTGCTGGAGAAGGTGAAGTCGTCGAGGTCGTAGAGGGCGCCGGTGCCGCCCTTGAAGACGAGGAAGAGTTCGGTGGTCTTGCGGGGCAGGTTCCGCAGGGGGACGTCGATGTCCTGGAAGGTCTCCCAGCTTCCGGTGACGGGGACGGGTACGGAGCCGTGGAGGGGTCCGGTGGGTGAGCCGGTGCGGACTTCGAGGAAGCCGCCGTTGCCGCCGGAGGAGATGCGGGCGGTGAGCTTGGTGGCTCCGGTGACGTTGTAGGGCTTGAAGGAGATCCAGTCGCCGTCGTTGATGTCGCCGACGGTGCGGCCGCCGTTGGCCTGGGTCTTGTCGTAGAGGTTGACGCCGTTCTGGGCGTCGAAGTGTTCGGCCTGGCGGTGGCGGGGCTGGAGTTTGGCCTGGTCGTGGGTGGTGAGGGCGGCCTGGCCGCCGCCTCCGCCGTCGGTGTACTCGGCGTCGAAGACGGCGAAGATGTTGGCGTCGTCGTCGTGGCCGCCGTCGGCGGAGGTCTTGATGGTGCCGGTGCAGCCGTTGGCGGTGGTGACGGGGTGGCCGTGGCTGTCGTGGCCGAGGACGTAGGTGACCTTGACCTTGGTGCAGTCGATGGTGCCGTCTTCGGGGTCGGTGACGGTGACCTTGAAGGGGATGTCGTCGCCGAAGGAGAAGAGGGCGCCTTCCGCGGGGAGTTCGAGGGTGACCTTGGGGGCGGTGTTGCCGACGACGACGTGGACGGAGGCGGAGCCGGTGCGGCCGGTGGTGTCCTTGGCCGTCACGGTGGCGGTGTAGGTGCCGTTCTTGCGGTAGGTGTGGGTGGGGTGGGCGGTGGTGGCGGTGCCGCCGTCGCCGAAGTCCCAGGTGTAGGTGAGGGTGTCGCCGTCGCCGTCGGTGGTGCCGGCGGAGGAGAAGGCGACCTTGAGGGGGGCGGTGCCGGAGGTCTTGTTCGCGCTCGCTTCGGCGACCGGGGAGCGTCCGCCGGTGGCGTTCTCGATGCGGTAGAGGCCGGAGTTGTGGTCGCCGCCGAACCAGGCGGTGCCGTAGTCGAGGACGTAGAGGGCTCCGTCGGGGCCGAAGGCCATGTCCATGATCTGGGTGCCGGTCCAGGGGACGTCGTTGATGGAGGCGACGGTGCCGTCGGCGTCCTGGTCGACGCGCTTGATCCAGCGGCGGCCGAACTCGCCGGCGAAGAAGTCGCCGTCGTAGGCCTCGGGGAACTTGACCGGGGAGGGGTTGGCGGGGTCGTAGCGGTAGACCGGGCCGCCCATGGGTGATTCGGAGCCGGTGCCGAACTCGGGTACGGAGCCGCCGTTGTAGGGGATCCAGGCGGGTTCGGCGGGCGGCAGGTCGACGAGTCCGGTGTTGTACGGGGAGTCGTTGGTGAGGGCGGCGCAGTCGTAGCGGGCGCCGGAGGTCTTGGTGGCGAAGTCGTAGTCGACGTAGGGGTCGTTGTCGCCGGTGCAGAAGGGCCAGCCGAAGTTTCCGGGCTTGGTGACGCGGGCGAACTCGACCTGTCCGGCGGGGCCGCGCAGGGGGTCGGCGGCGCCGGCGTCGGGGCCGTAGTCGCCGACGTAGAGGATGCCGGTGGCCTTGTCGACGCTGAAGCGGAAGGGGTTGCGGAAGCCCATGGCGTAGATCTCGGGCCGGGTCTTGGCGGTGCCGGGGGCGAAGAGGTTGCCTTCGGGGACGGTGTAGGTGCCGTCGTCGGCGACCTTGATGCGGAGGATCTTGCCGCGGAGGTCGTTGGTGTTGCCGGAGGTGCGGCGGGCGTCGAAGGCGGGGTTGCGGCCGGGGCGTTCGTCGATGGGGGTGAAGCCGTCGGAGGCGAAGGGGTTGGAGTCGTCGCCGGTGGAGAGGTAGAGGTTGCCCTGGGCGTCGAAGTCGATGTCGCCGCCGACGTGGCAGCAGATCCCGCGGGTGGCGGGGATGTCGATGACCTTCTTCTCGCTGGCGTTGTCGAGGGTGCCGTCGGCCTTCAGGGTGAAGCGGGAGAGGCGGTTGACGCCGTCGTACTGCGCGAAGTCGGCGGCGGTGCCGTTCTCGGGGGCGTCGCCGGCGGGGGTGTCGAGGGGCGGGGCGTAGTAGAGGTAGAGGGCCTTGTTCCGGGCGAAGTCCGGGTCGAGGCCGATGCCCTGGAGGCCTTCCTCGTCGTGGGAGTAGACGGGGACGGTGCCGATGACGGTGGTGTTGCCGGCGGCGTCGGTGCGGCGGAGTTCGCCGTTGCGGGAGGTGTGGAGGACGCTGCGGTCCGGGAGTACGGCGAGGGACATGGGTTCGCCGACTTCCTCGCCGCCCTTGGCGAGGGTGATCTGCTGGAATTCCTCGGCGGCCGAGGCGGCCGAGGCGGCGGAAGCGGCCGGGGCGGCGGATGCGGCGGTTCCGCCGGGGGTGGGGCCTTCGGGTTCGGCGGCGAGGCCCTGGGGGGCGCCGAGGGCGAGCAGTCCGATGGTGAGCAGGGCGAGCGACTTCCTGGCGCGGAGTCGTTTTCTGTGCACGGGTGTCCTCCGGATTCGGGCCGGGTGTGCGGGTGGTCCGGGGACCGGCGTGCGCCGTCACGCTGGTCTCATCTCACTGTTACGCCATGTACACATCAGGGACCGTAGCCGGGTTCGTCCACCACGGAAAGCCCTTGCGCACCAGCGCGGTCGAACTTTTCCCCGCGACAGGACAAAGCCTCTCGCGGGCAGCGCGGACCGGCCGGGCGGCACCTCGCCGCCCGGCACGGACCTGCGCCTTCACCTCAGTCGGCGGTCCCGAAGGCCGCGTCGAAGGAGGCGGCCGGGGGATCGAAGTCGTACCGCTTGAGGAAGGACAGCGCCTCGGGGGCACCGGTCAGCCGGTCCATGCCGGCGTCCTCCCACTCCACGGAGACGGGTCCCGCGTAGCCGATGGACCGGAGCATCCGGAAGACGTCCTCCCAGGGCACGTCGCCGTGTCCCGCTGAGACGAAGTCCCAGCCGCGCCGGGGGTCGCCCCAGGGCAGATGGGAGCCGAGCCGGCCGTTCCGTCCGTCGAGCCGCTTGCGGGCCTCCTTGCAGTCCACGTGGTAGATCCGGTCGCGGAAGTCCCACAGGAAGCCGACGGGGTCGAGGTCCTGCCACACGAAGTGGCTGGGATCGAAGTTGAGCCCGAAGGCGGGACGCCGGTCGACGGCGTCCAGGGCCCGCTGGGTGGTCCAGTAGTCGTAGGCGATCTCGCTGGGGTGGACCTCGTGCGCGAAGCGGACGCCCTCGGCGTCGAAGACGTCGAGGATCGGGTTCCACCGTTCCGCGAAGTCCTCGAAGCCGCGCTCGACCATGCGCTCGGGGACCGGCGGGAACATCGCCACCAGATGCCAGATGGAGGAGCCGGTGAAACCGATGACGGTGTCGACGCCGAGCGCGGCCGCGGCCCGGGCGGTGTCCGCGAGTTCGCGGGCGGCCCGCTGCCGGACGCCCTCGGCGTCGCCGTCGCCCCAGATCCGGGCGGGCACGATCGCCTGGTGGCGCTCGTCGATCGGATGGTCGCAGACGGCCTGCCCCACCAGGTGGTTGGAGATCGCCCAGCACTTCAGCCCGTACGCGTCGAGCAGTTCGCGCCTGCCCTTGACGTACGCCGGGTCGGCGAGGGCCTTGTCGACCTCGAAGTGATCGCCCCAGCAGGCGAGTTCGAGGCCGTCGTAGCCGAAGTCGCGGGCGAGCCGGCAGACCTCCTCCAGGGGCAGGTCGGCCCACTGGCCGGTGAAGAGCGTGAAGGGTCGTGGCACGGTCGGGCGCCTCCTAGCTCGGTACGGATGTGTCGGCGTGCGTCTCGGGCGGCGTCGCGGCTGATCCGTCGGCAGCAGCGTGGACCGGGAAGCCGACCGGGGTGTAGACCGCGTTGCTCCGGGCGCTCTCCTCCACGGCGGCCAGGACCCGCTGGACCTGGAGGCCGTCGGCGAAGGAGGGCGCCGGGGCGATGCCGCTCGCCACGGCGTGGACCAGGTCGCGTGCCTGGTGGGCGAAGGTGTGCTCGTAGCCGAGCGCGTGACCGGGTGGCCACCAGCCGTCCAGGTACGGGTGGTCGGGTTCGGTCACCAGGATGCGGCGGAAGCCCGCCGTGACCGCCGGTTCGGTGTGGTCGTGGAAGGACAGTTCGTTGAGCCGCTCCAGGTCGAAGGCGAGCGAGCCGCGCTCCCCGTTGATCTCCAGCCGTAGCGCGTTCTTGCGGCCGGCGGCCATCCGGGTGGCCTCGAAGGAGGCCAGCGCACCGGAGGCGAGCCGCCCGGTGAACAGGGCCGCGTCGTCGACGGTGACCTGCCCGTACGCCTCCGATCCCGCTCCCCCGGCGAGACCGCCCGCGGTGACGCCCGACAGCAGCGGGCGCTTCCGTACGAAGGTCTCGGTGAGCGCCGAGACGCCGACGAGCGGCTCCCCCGCCAGGTACTGGGCGAGGTCGACGGCGTGCGCCCCCAGGTCTCCGAGCGCGCCGGAGCCGGCGTGTTCTCGTTCCAGGCGCCAGGTGAGCGGGAAGGCGGGGTCGACCAGCCAGTCCTGGAGGTAGCTGACGCGGACGTGCCGGAGGGTGCCGAGGCGGCCGTCGGCGATGAGCTGCCGGGCGTACGAAAGGGCGGGCACGCGGCGGTAGTTGAAGCCGACCATGGCGATCTGGCCGCGGGCGGCGGCCGCTTCGGCGGCCGCCGCCATGGTCTCGGCCTCGGCGACCGAGTTGGCGAGCGGCTTCTCGCACAGCACGTGCTTGCCGGCCTCCAGGGCGGCGACGGCGATCTCCGCATGGCTGTCGCCCGGGGTGCAGACGTCGACGAGCTGGACGTCGTCGCGGGCGATCAGCGCGCGCCAGTCGGTTTCGGCGGCGGCCCAGCCGTGCCGTCGGGCGGCGGCCCGGACGGCGGTGGCGTCACGGCCCGCGACGGCGGCGAGGACGGGTCGCAGCGGCAGGTCGAAGACGCGGCCCGCGGTGCGCCAGCCCTGTGAGTGGGCGGCTCCCATGAACGCGTAGCCGACCATGCCGATGCCGAGCGTCGGCGGTGCGGCCCCGCTCTCCGTCTGTTCCATACGGTTCCTCCGTTTCGTGGTGCGGCGAGTTGCTGCTCCCCGGGGCGGTCGGGCCGCCGGGGACCGGTCCGGCCGGACGGCCCGGGGGGCCGCCCGGGTGCGGGCTGGCGGGACCCGGCGGCCCGGTCGGTCAGCTGAAGCCGGTGGGCAGGTACTCGTCGACGTTCTCCTTGGTGACGACGGCCGAGTAGAGGGTGATCGAGGCGGGGATCTCCAGCTCGGACATGCCGCCGACGCCCTTCTTCTGGCCGAGGGCGCGGGCGAGGTCGATCGCGGAGGCGGCCATGGTCGGCGGGTAGAGGACGGTGGCCTTGAGGACTCCGGTGTCGGCCTTGATGGCGTCCATGGCGGACTTGGCGCCGGCGCCGCCGACCATGAGGAAGTCCTTGCGGCCGGCCTGGGCGACGGCTCGGAGCGCGCCGACGCCCTGGTCGTCGTCGTGGTTCCACAGGGCGTCGAACTTCGACTGGGCCTGGAGGAGTTGGGCCATCTTCGCCTGTCCCGACTCGACGGTGAAGTCGGCGGCCTGGCGGGCGACCTTGCGGATGTTGGGGTAGTTCTTGAGGGCGTCGTCGAAGCCCTGGGTGCGCTGCTTGGTGAGTTCGAGGCTGTCCATGCCGGCGAGTTCGACGACGGTGGCGTTCGGCTTGTCCTTGAGCTGTTCGCCGATGAAGTTGCCGGCGTTGAGGCCCATGCCGTAGTTGTCGCCGCCGATCCAGCAGCGGTAGGCCTGCGGGGAGGCGAAGATCCGGTCGAGGTTGATGACCGGGATGCCGGCCTTCATGGCCTGGAGGCCGATCTGGGTGAGGGCCTTGCCGTCGGCGGGGAGGATGACGAGGACGTCGACCTTCTTGTTGATGAGGGTCTGGACCTGGCCGATCTGGGTGGCGGTGTCGTTGGAGCCCTCGGTGATCTCCAGGGTGACGTCGGAGTACTTCTTGGCGCGCCGCTCGGCGTTGTCGTTGATGGCGTTGAGCCAGCCGTGGTCGGCCTGCGGGCCGGCGAAGCCGATGGTGACGGGGGTGCCGGGCTTGTCGTCGGCGGCCGGCGCGGCGCTCCCGACGGGCGACTGGTTCTTCGGCTCGTTGCTCGTACAGGCCGTGAGCAGGGCGCCGGCGGAGACGGCCGCGCCGCCGAGGAGGAGGTGTCTGCGGCTGGTTTCGGGCATGGCGGTGGATCCCTTCCGAGCGGGTGGTGGTGAAGGGGGTGGTGGTGAGGGGCGGGTTTTCGGCGGTGGTCCGGGGGGTTTTCGGCAGTGGTCCGGGCGGGTTTTCGGCGGTGGTCCGGTCAGGTTCCGTCGCGGACCGTGCGGCGCTGGAGCAGGACGGCGGCGACGATGATCGCGCCCTTGGCGATCTGCTGGACGTCGCTCTGCAGGTTGTTGAGCGCGAAGATGTTGGTGATCGTCGTGAAGACGAGGACGCCGAGGACGGAGCCGACGATGGTGCCCCGGCCGCCGCTGAGGAGGGTGCCGCCGATGATGGCGGCGGCGATCGCGTCCAGCTCGTAGAGGTTGCCGTTGGTGTTCTGGCCGGAGCCGGCGAGCACGATGAGCAGGAAGGCGGCGATGCCGCAGCACAGTCCGGAGAGCAGGTAGAGGAAGAGCCGCTGGCGGCGTACGTCGATGCCGGCGAGGCGGGCGGCCTCCGGGTTTCCGCCGACGGCGATGGTGCGGCGGCCGAAGGTGGTCCGGTTGAGGAGGAGCCAGCCGGCGGCGGTGACGGCCGCGAAGACGAGGACGAGCGGCGGGATGCCGAGGACGTAGGCGTCGGGGAGGCCGAGGTCGAGGACGGAGGGGACGGTGACGATCTGCGTCTTCCCGTCGGTGATCTGGAGGGCGAGGCCGCGTGCCGAGGCCAGCATGGCGAGGGTCGCGATGAACGGGACCATGCCGCCGTACGCGACGAGGACGCCGTTCACGAGGCCGCAGCCGAGTCCGACGGCGACGGCCGTGAAGAGGATGCCGGCGAAGCCGAACTCCTGGGTGGCGAGGGTCGTGGCCCAGACGGAGGCGAGGGCGACGATGGCGCCGACGGAGAGGTCGATGCCGCCGCTGGTGATGACGAAGGTCATGCCGACGGTGACGACGCCGATCACGGAGGCCTGGGTGAGCACGAGTTGGAGGTTGGAGGTGGCGAGGAACTCGGCGGGACGGGTGAGGCCGCCGACGACGATCAGTACGGCGAGGACGCCGAGCAGCGACAGGTTGCGGACGTCGGCCCTGAGGCCGAGGGTGCGCCAACGTCCCTCCCGGGGCGGCGCCTTGGCCGGGGTGGTGAGCGTCATGCCGCAGGGCTCCCTTCCATCACGAGGTCGAGTACGCGGTGTTCGTCGAGGTCACGGGCGGGTGCCTCGTGGACGACCCGGCCCTCGCGGAGGACCAGGACGCGGTCGGCGAGGCCGAGGACCTCGGGGACCTCGCTGGAGACGAGGAGGACGGCGAGGCCGTCGTCGGCGAGCCCGCGGATGACCGCGTACAGCTCGGCGCGGGCGCCGACGTCGACGCCCCGGGTGGGTTCGTCGAGGAGGAGGACGCGGCAGCCCCGGAGGAGCCAGCGGGCGAGCACGGCCTTCTGCTGGTTGCCGCCGGAGAGGGTGCGGACCGGGACGTCCGGGAGGTCGGGGCGCAGGGACAGGGTGCGGGTGGCGGTCCTGGCGGTCTCGCGTTCGGTGGCGCGGTCGATCCAGCCGGCCCGGGAGAAGCGGGCGAGGGAGGAGACGGAGACGTTGCGGGTGACGGATTCGAGCAGGAGCAGGCCCTGGGCCTTGCGTTCCTCGGGGGCGAGGCCGAGTCCGGCGGCGACGGCGGCGGGGACGCTGCCGGGGCGCAGGGGGCGTCCGTCGACGGTGACCCGGCCGGCGGTGGGCTTCCGCGCGCCGTAGACGGTCTCCAGGATCTCGGAGCGGCCGGAGCCGACGAGCCCGGCGAGGCCGACGATCTCGCCGGGGCGGAGTTCGAGGTCGAGGGGTTCGAACTCGCCTTTCCTGGCGAGTCCTTGGACACGGAGTACGGGTTCGCCCGTCGGCGGGCGGGTCGGGCGTTCGGGGAACACGTACGGGACGTCGCGGCCGGTCATGAGGGCGACGACCTCACGGGTCGGAGTGGTGGCGGCGGGCAGTCCGCGGGCGACGGCGCGGCCGTCCTTGAGGACGGTGACGCGGTCGCCGATGCGGCGGATCTCCTCCAGGCGGTGGGAGATGTAGACCACGGCGACGCCGTCGGCGGTGAGGTCGGCGACGATCCGGAAGAGGTTGGCGACCTCGTCGGGGTCGAGGGCGGCGGAGGGTTCGTCCATGACGATGAGGCGGACGTCGTGGGAGAGGGCGCGGGCCATGGAGACGATCTGCTGCTGGGCGGCGGAGAGCGCGCCGACGCGGCGGGCGGGGTCGATCTCGGGGTGGCCGAGGCGTTTCAAGAGGGCGGTGGTGGACTCTCTCACGTCGCGGGTGCGGACGAATCCGGCGGTGGTGGGCTCATGGCCGAGGTGGACGTTCTCGGCGACGGTGAGGCCTTCGACGAGGTCGAGTTCCTGGTAGATGGTGGCGATGCCGAGGCGGACGGCGGCGCTCGGGGAGCGGAGGCGTACGGGTGAGCCGTTCCAGGTGATCCGGCCCTCGTCGGGCTGGTGGGCGCCGGCGAGGACCTTGATGAGGGTGGACTTTCCGGCGCCGTTCTGGCCGAGGAGGCAGTGGACCTCGCCGGGCGCGACGTCCAGGTCCACGCCGTCGAGGGCGCGGACGCCGGGGAAGGACTTGGTGATGCCGGACATGGTGAGGAGGGGCGGGTGCCCTCGGGGTTCTTGTCGTTCCTGGGGCTCTTGGTTCTCTTGAGGCTCTTGAGATTCTTGGGGCTCTAGGGGTTCTTGAGGCATGGCGGAGGTCCCCTCGGCGGGTGCGGGTGGCGCCGGAGCGGGTGGACGTGGGCCCGGCGGTGCGGGCGGGTGGTACGGGCCGGTGGTACGGGCCGGTGGTACGGGCCGGTGGGGGCGTGCGCCCACCCGCTCCGCCCCGGGCGTCCCGGACGGGGTCCGGGGCCCGGGAGGAACGAATGCCGCGCACCGCCGGCGGGAAGCCGACGAGCTGCCCTGAGGTGTTACGCCGGGGAGAACAGGTGGTCGCTGATGAGGCGGGCCGCGCCCGTGACACCGGCCGTCTGGCCCAGTTCGCCGAGGACGATGGGCAGGTTGCCGGTGGCCAGCGGCAGTGACTGCCGGTAGACCTGGGTGCGGACGCTGGCGAGGAGGTTGTGACCGAGGCCGGTCACTCCTCCTCCGATCACCACCAGACCGGGGTTGAAGAAGCTGACGAGTCCGGCGATGACCTGCCCGACCCGGTTTCCGCCCTCACGGATGAGGGCGAGCGAGGTGGCGTCTCCGGCGGCGGCCGCCGCCGCGACGTCGGCGGCGGTGAGGTGGCCCGCCGCGGCGAGCCGGGCGGCGAGCTCCTCCGACCCGCCGCCGCGCGCCGCGTCCTCGGCGTCGCGGGCCAGCGCGGCGCCGCTGAAGTGGGCCTCCAGGCAGCCGTTGTTGCCGCAGGCGCAGGGGCGGCCGTCGGGTTCGACCTGGATGTGTCCGATGTCGCCCGCGCTGCCCGTCGTACCGCGGTAGACCTCTCCGCCGACGACGATGCCGCAGCCGATACCGGTGCCGATCTTGACGCAGAGGAAGTCGCCGACCGAGCGGGCGACGCCGGCGTGCTGCTCCCCCATGGCCATGAGGTTCACGTCGTTGTCGACCATGACGGGGCAGCCGAGTTCCTGGCTGAGTGCCTCCCGTACGGGGAAGCCGTCCCAGCCGGGCATGATCGGCGGCGCGACGGGGACGCCCTCGGGGAAGCGGACGGGGCCGGGGACGCCGATGCCGGCACCGTCGAAGCCTTCGGCGAGCCCGGTGGAGCGGAGCTTCGCCGCCATCGACAGGGCCTGTTCGAAGACGGCGACGGGGCCCTCGCGGACGTCCATGGGGTGGTTGAGGTGCCCGAGCACCTCCAACTCGGCGTTGGTGACGGCGACATCGATGGAGGTGGCGCCGATGTCGATGCCGAGGAAGCGGAGTTCGGGCGCGAGCCGGATGTTGTGCGAGCGGCGGCCGCCCCGGGAGGCGGCGAAGCCGTCGGCGACGACGAGACCGGTCTCCAGGAGCCGGTCGACCTCGACGGCGAGCTTGGAGCGGGAGAGATCGATCTGATCTCCCAGCTGTGCGCGGGAGTTGGGCCCTCCGTCGCGCAGCAGTCTGAGAAGTCGCGCCTGATGCCGGTTGGCAGGTCGTGCCGTCATGCGTCTCACGCGCCCCTCCCTCTCGTACGTGCTCGCCTTCGTGCTTTCGAGGGGAACGTAGCAGCGGTGTACCGGAGTGGGAAGAAGTTGCGCAGGAATCCGCCCCGACTTTTTCCCGGTTGGGGACAAAGAAGGGGGCGTGGGCGGGAGAAGAGTCAGCGGACCTCGACCAGGCGGGCCGAGACCACCACGTTGCCCGCATAGCCGTTCTCCTCGGTGAAGGCGCCGCCGCAGGTGATCAGGCGCAGCTCGGGCGCGCCGGCGTCGCCGTAGACCCGGTCGGCGGGGAAGCCCTCCTTGGGGACGACCTCCACCCCGTACACGGCGAAGACGGCGGTCCTGCCGTCGCGGCGCGCGATCTCCACGCGGTGCCCCTTGCGGAGGGCGCCGAGGTCGTAGAAGACGGCCCGGCCGCCGGGTACGTCGACATGCCCGACGACGACGGCGGTACCGCGCTCGCCGGGGGTGACCGCGCCGGTGAACCAGCCCGCGAGCCGGTTCTCCTCGGGCGGCGGGGCCTCGATCCAGCCGTCGGCGTCGAGCCCGACCTTGGTGACCGGCGCGTCGATCCGGACGGCCGGGACGCGGACCCGCAGCGGGGTCGACGGGGGCAGCGGGTCGGGTGTGGAGGCGGGGACGAGCGCCGCTTCGGCGCGGCTGCCGTCGGGTGCGGCGGCGGAGAGCGGCTGCGGGGGCCCGTCGGCCCGGATCTCGTCCGTGCCGCCGCGCACGAGGTGGACGCCGACGAGGAGGACGACGGCGACGAGCCCCCACGCGCCGTGCCGCCCCGTCGTGTCCGACCGCCCCACGCCCGCTCTCCTCCTCGCGCGTCGTCCGTCCGTCGCCCGTGCCCTGGCTCGCGTGCGTCGCCCGTGCCCTTGGCCGCGTGCTCTGACCGCGTGCTCTGACCGCGTGCTCTGACCGCGTGCCCGGCGGGCGCCCGTGCGCGGGCGCCCGCCGGTTGTGGCGCCCCTCCGTCCCGGACCTCGTCACACCGGGGCGGAGGGGCCGTTTCGGACCTGGCCGGTCCCGGCCGTCAGAGGCGGCCGTCGGTGGCGCGGCGGCGGGTCAGGACGACGGCGGCGCCGAGCGCCCCGACGATGAGCAGCACACCCGTGACCACCTCGGTGACACCGAGGCCGTCGGTGTCCGCGCCGGAGGCGGCCGCGGTGCCGTAGCCGGCCTTCACGCCCTTGTGCGCTCCGGGCGGCGGGCTCTCCTCGTGCCCGGTGGGGTGACCTCCGGTGCCGCCCTGGGAGATGGTGAGGGTGGCGGTGCCCCGCTCGCCCTTGCAGTCGAAGGTGATCTCGTACTGGGCGCCGGCCTTGGCGTCGATGTCCACGGTGGCGTTGCCGGAACGGCCCTCGTTGAGGGTCACGGTGTCGAACACCCCGGAGGTGACGGTCACCGACGGCACTTCGCAGCCGTCGGACTTCAGCGTCACGCTGCCGCCGGGGGCGACGGTCTCGGGACTGACGGAGAAGCCGAACGACGTGACGTTGTGGTCGTCCTCGCCCGCCATGGCGGCCGGCGCGACCGTGGCGACCACGGCGGCGGCGCTCAGCAGGGCGGCGGAAGCGGCACGTATCGCGCGCATGACGGTCCTCCAGATCACGGGAGGGATCGGCCACGGAGCGATTCCGTGCCCGGAATACGACGACCCTCACCGCGATCGAAGCTAGGTCCGCCACCGGCGCGCCGCCAACGGGGCGCCGCCGAACGGGGCACGGCGGACGGGGCTCGGCGGACGGAGCACGCGGGACGGACCCGGGCGCCGACCGCGGACCGCGACGGCCTCGCGCCACGGCACCCGGGCTCGGCACGGAACGGCCTCGCGCCACGGCACCCGGGCTCGGCACGGAACGGCCTCGCGCTACGGCACCCGGACGACCTGGCCCGCGTACGACAGGTTGCCGCCGAAGCCGAAGAGGAGGACCGGGGCGCCGGAGGCGAGTTCGCCGCGTTCGACGAGCTTGGCGAGGGCCAGCGGGATGGAGGCCGCCGACGTGTTGCCGGAGTCGACGACATCGCGGGCGACGATCGCGTTGACGGCGCCGATCTTGGCGGCGAGCGGCTCGATGATCCGCAGGTTGGCCTGGTGCAGGACGACGCCCGCGAGCTCCTCGGGGCCGATGCCGGACCGCTCGCAGGCCTGCCGGGCGAGGGCGGGCAGCTGCTGGGTGGCCCAGCGGTAGACGCTCTGGCCCTCCTGCGCGAAGCGCGGCGGGGTGCCCTCGATGCGGACGGCGTGGCCCATCTCCGGGACCGAGCCCCACAGGACCGGGCCGATGCCGCGCACGGCCCCCGGCTCCTCGTCGTCCACGGCCTCGACGATCGCGGCGCCCGCGCCGTCGCCGACGAGGACGCAGGTGGTGCGGTCGGTCCAGTCGGCCACGGCGCTCATCTTGTCGGCGCCGATCACCAGCGCGCGGCGGGACCCGCCGGCCCGTACCGCGTGGTCGGCGGTGGCCAGGGCGTGGGTGAACCCGGCGCAGACCACGTTGAGGTCCATGGTGGCCGGCGAGGTCATGCCGAGGCGGGCGGCGACGCGGGCGGCCGTGTTGGGCGAGCGGTCGATGGCCGTGGAGGTCGCGACGAGCACGAGGTCGATGTCGTCGGGGGTGAGCCCGGCGGCGGCCAGGGCCTTGCCCGCCGCGTGCGCGGCGAGCTCGTCGACGGGTTCGTCGGGACCCCCGATGTGCCGGGTGCGGATGCCGACCCGGCTGGTGATCCACGCGTCGTCGGTGTCGACCAACTCCGCGAGGTCGTGGTTGGTGAGCACCTTGGCGGGCTGGTAGTGCCCGAGCGCGGCAATGCGAGTGCCCGTCATCCCGGGACCCCCTCGGTGGTTCGATCGTCCGGCAGGATTTCCCAGTGTTGCCAGCGACTGATGGGTAACAGGTGACGTAAACCACCAAGATTCACCCGTACCCCTTGGCCGACCGTGACAAGGGCCCGTACGCCCCACGGGCCCCACGGCATCGTGGGGGACCCGTGGGCGGGGTCAGTTCTTCGGCGGGTCGATCATCTGGAGGGCGAGGGTGGCCGGGGGCGGGGCGATGCCGGGGCCGCCGGCGGCCGTCCAGGCGAGGATGTCGTCGAGGGAGTCCTGGTCGAGGGTGAAGGCGACCCAGGCCGCCCGGCCGCCGCGCCGCCGGCCCTCGGTGGAGGGCTGGACGACGACGATGTTGGCCTGTGCGCAGGGGCCGAGGCAGTCGCTCGTACGGACGGCGAGCCGGCCGCCGGAGGCCGCGGCGGCCTCGCGGAGGCGGGCGAGCTGCCCGGCGTGGTCGGTGCCGGGGTTCTTGCGGGCGTCGCCGCAGCAGCAGCCCCGGCAGACGACGAGGGAGCAGGGGCGGGCCCCGTAACGTATCGGGACCGGGGTCACGCGCGGCCGTCCGGGGTGCTGGCGGAAGCCGGACCGTCCGAGGTGCTCGCGGAGGCGGGCGCGTCCGGGGCACCGGCGGAAACGGGCGCGTCCGAGGCACCGGCGGAGGCGGCCCCGTCCGGGGTGCTCGCGGAGGCGGAGGGTTCCAGGGTGATCTCGGCGACGGGGGCGACCGTGCCGAGGCGGGGGAAGTCGAGGTCGACGGAGGCGCGGTGCTCGTCGGCGGTGAGCGCGCTCATGGCGTCCTCGGCGAAGACGAGGTCGTAGCCGAGGTCGCCGGCCGCGCGGGCGGTGGACTCGACCCCGAGGTTGGTGGCGATGCCGCCGAGGACGAGGGTGGTGGCGCCGAACCCGGTGAGGAGTTCGTGGAGGCCGGTGTCCTGGAAGCCGCCGATGGTGCGCTTGACGACGACGGGCTCGCCGTCCCGGACGAGGTCGGCGACGAGTTCGCTGCCGGGCGGCTGGGACTCGACGTTCGGGCGTTCGACCCGGATGTGGACGACGGGCGCGTCGGCGGCGCGGAAGGTGTCGGCGAGCCGGGCGGCGGCCGTGAGGACGTCGGTGCCGGGGCGGGGCGCGAGGGGCAGCGCGACGATGCGTTCCATGAGGTCGACGAGGACGAGCGCGGTGCGGCCGGAATCGAGTGCGGGCATGGGAGCACCGTAGCGGCCTGGATGATCATCCCGGGGTGGTCGTGGGTGTGATCCGGCCTACGGACGGGGTCGTGGCGGGAGCCTCCGCGGTCCCGTCCGTCCCGGGGTCCTCGTCCGCGTCACGGGCGCGGCGCTTCGCGATCACGGCGCAGACCATCAGCTGCATCTGGTGGAAGAGCATCAGCGGGAGCACGGCGAGCGCGGCCTGGGGGCCGAAGAGGACGCTGGCCATCGGCAGCCCGGCCGCCAGGCTCTTCTTCGAACCGGCGAACTGGATGGCGATCCGGTCTGCCCGGCCGAAGCCGAGGCGCCCGGCTCCGTACCAGGTCAGGGCCAGCATCGCCGCGAGCAGGACGGCTTCGGCGGCGAGCAGCAGGGCGAGCCGGGCCGGGGTCACCAGGTGCCAGATGCCGGCGACCATGCCCTGGCTGAAGGCGGTGTAGACGACGACGAGGATCGAGCCCCGGTCGACGTATCCGAGGACCTTCTTGTGGCGGACGAGGAAGCCGCCGACCCAGCGTCGCAGGAATTGTCCGGCGAGGAACGGTACGAGGAGCTGGAGCACGATCTTCATGAGCGCGTCGGCGGAGAGGCCGCCCGCGCTGTTGCCGAGGAGCAGTGCGGCGAGCAGCGGGGTGAGGACGATGCCGGCGAGGGAGGAGAAGGAGCCCGCGCAGATCGCGGCGGGGACGTTGCCGCGGGCGATCGAGGTGAAGGCGATGGAGGACTGGATGGTGGACGGCACCAGGCAGAGGAAGAGGAGGCCGCTGTAGAGCTGGGGGGTGAGGACGGTGGGGACGAGGCCGCGGGCGGCGAGTCCGAGGAGCGGGAAGAGCAGGAAGGTGCTGCCGAGGACGGTGAGGTGGAGCCGCCAGTGCTTGAGGCCGTCGAGCGCCTCGCGGGTGGAGAGCCGGGCTCCGTAGAGGAAGAAGAGGAGGGCCACGGCTCCGGTGGACGCGCCTTCCGCCACGTGGGCGGCGGCGCCGGACGCGGGGAGGAGCGCGGCGAGGACGACCGTGCCGAGGAGCGCCAGGATGTACCCGTCGACGGGGAGCCAGGAGGGCAGCCGGAGGGTGCGGCGCGGGGCGCCGGGGCGGCTTCGGCGCGGGGCGGGGGCGGGCGTACGGGCGGTCATCGGCTCCACTGCTCTGTGCTCGGCGAGGGGTGCCTCGCGCCGTTCCATCCTGGCCCAGGGTCCGGTGATCGGGAATCCCGCACAGGGCACTGACTGTCATCGCGTTCCGCGATGAGCAGGGCCGTGAGGCGTTACGGTCGTCGTGTGTACGAGCCCACCCATCTGCGCACCTTCCTCGCCGTGGCCCAGACGCTGAGCTTCACCCGGGCCGCGGACCGTCTCGGGCTGCGGCAGTCGACCGTCAGCCAGCATGTGCGGCGCCTGGAGGAGGCGACGGGCCGGCCGCTGTTCACCCGGGACACCCATCGGGTGGCGCTGACCGAGGACGGGGAGGCGATGCTCGGTTTCGCGCGCACGATCCTCCAGGCGCACGAGCGGGCGGCCGCGTACTTCGGCGGGACGCGGCTGCGCGGGCGGCTGCGCTTCGGGGCGTCGGAGGACTTCGTGACGACCCGGCTGCCGGAGATCCTGGAGTCGTTCCGGCGCGAGCACCCGGAGGTCGACCTGGAGCTGACGGTCGAGCTGTCCGGCACGCTCCAGGCCCGGCTCGCCGCGGGCCGGCTGGATCTGATCCTGGCCAAGCGGCGCGGCGGGGAGAGCGAGGGGCGGCTCGTGTGGGAGGACTCGCTGGTCTGGATCGGGGCGCCGGGGCTCCGGCTGGATCCCGACCGTCCCGTCCCGCTCATCCTGTACCCGCCGCCGGGGATCACCCGGGCGCGGGCCCTGGAGGTCCTGGAGGCGCAGGGCCGGGCGTGGCGGATCGCGTGCACGAGTTCCAGCCTGAGCGCGAACGTGGCGGCGGCCCGTGCGGGGCTCGGCGTGATGGCGCACACGAGGGGTCTGGTGCCGCCGGGGCTGGTGCCGGTGGCGGGGCTTCCGGAGCTCGGCGACGTCGGCTTCGTGCTGCGTGCGGGGCGCCGGGGCGGGGCGGTGCAGGAGGCGGCGGACGCGCTGGCGGAGGCGATCCTGGCGGGCGGCGACCGGCTGCACCGGCCGGGCTGACCGGGCCCCGCGCGTGCAGGTGCGGTGCCTCGTCGGGTGGCGGCGCGTGAGCGGCCGGTACAGATTCCGTGGAGATTCCCGCCCGGTGGACGTACCGAGCGGTCGGTAACGCCCCCGCAGTACCGGTGACTTGACTCTGCCACCCATCCTGACCTGTGCGAACACGGAATGTCCCGGCTTGGTGAAGGCCCTCCCGCCGGGCAGTCGGGTGGGGTACCGTCACCCGCGCTGTACGGAGCGCTACAACGAGCTTTTCCAGCCACCGAACGGTCGAGGAGCAGGTCAGTGCGCGAGTTCACCGTGCCGCCCGTCGAGGCGGCGCCTCAGGTCGGCGGTCTGGCGGACGCCGTGTTCGAGCGTGCCCTGGCGGAGCCGGACCGGGTCGCGTTCGGCCGGAAGGATCCGGACGGCACGTGGCGGGACGTGACCGCCGCGCGGTTCCGGGACGAGGTCCTCGGCCTGGCGAAGGGACTCATCGCGGAGGGAGTGCGGTTCGGCGACCGGGTCGCCGTCATGGCCCGCACCCGCTACGAGTGGACGCTCTTCGACTTCGCCCTGTGGACGCTCGGCGCGCAGCCCGTGCCGATCTATCCGACCTCCTCCGCCGAGCAGGTCTTCTGGATGCTGCACGACTCCGAGGTCACGGCCTGTGTGGTGGAGCACGAGGACCACGCCATGACGATCGGTTCGGTGATCGACCGGCTGCCCCTGCTCCGGCGTCTGTGGCAGCTGGACGCGGGCGCGGTGGCCGAGCTGACCGCCGCGGGGGCGGACATCGACGAGGACGTCGTCCACCGGCACCGGAGGGCGGTGACTCCGGAGACGGTGGCGACGGTCATCTACACCTCGGGGACGACGGGCCGCCCCAAGGGCTGCGTGATCACCCATTCCAACTTCATGTTCGAGACGGACATGCTGGTGGGGCGCTGGGAGTCGGTGTTCCGTTCCCGGCCGGGCGAGGAGGCGTCGACGCTGCTGTTCCTGCCGCTCGCGCACGTCTTCGGGCGGATGGTGGAGGTGGCGGCGGTCCGGACCGGGGTGAAGCTGGGGCACCAGCCGGTGATGGCGGCGGCGGAGCTGATCCCCGACCTCGCCGCGTTCAGACCGAGTTTCGTGCTCGCCGTTCCGTACGTCTTCGAGAAGGTCTTCAACGCGGCGCGGCGCAAGGCCGAGCGGGAGGGGAAGACGGGCCCGTTCGACAAGGCCGTGGAGGTGGCCGTCGCGTACGCGGAGGCGCTGGAGCACCGGGCCTTCGGCACCGGCCCGGGGCCCTCGGCGGCGCTGCGCGTGCAGCACCAGTTCTTCGAGAAGACGGTGTACGCGAAGGTCCGCGCCGCCCTCGGCGGACGGCTGCGGCACGCGATGTCGGGCGGTTCCGCGATGGACCGACGGCAGGGGCTGTTCTTCGCGGGCGCGGGAGTCACGGTCTTCGAGGGGTACGGCCTGACGGAGTCCTCGGCGGCCGCGACCGCGAACCCGCCGGAGCGGACGCGGTACGGCACGGTGGGGCAGCCCGTACCGGGGACGACGGTGCACATCGCGGAGGACGGCGAGGTGTGGCTGCACGGCGGCCAGGTCTTCTCCGGCTACCTCAACGCCCCCGAGGCGACCGCGGCCGTCCTCAACGACGGGTGGCTGGCCACCGGGGACCTGGGCTCCCTCGACGAGGACGGCTATCTGACGATCACCGGGCGGAAGAAGGAGATCCTGGTGACCTCGGGCGGCAAGAGCGTCGCGCCGACGGCCCTCGAGGAGCGGGTGCGGGCGCATCCGCTGATCGCCCAGTGCATCGTCGTCGGCAACGACCGGCCGTACATCGCGGCGCTCGTGACCATCGACCAGGAGGCGGTGGAGCACTGGCTCGCGATGCAGGGGCGTGCGCCGCTCAAACCGGCGGAGCTCGTACGCGATCCGTCGCTGGAGACGGAGATCCGGCGGGGGGTCGTGGCGGCCAACACGCTGGTCTCGCAGGCGGAGTCCATCCGCACGTTCCGGATCCTCGCGCATCCGTTCAGCGAGGAGCACGGGCTGCTCACCCCGTCCCTGAAGCTGAAGCGGAAGGCGATCGAGCGGGCGTACGCGGCGGAGGTCGCGGCGCTGTACGGCTGAGCCGCGCGGGCACCCGCCGGGCAGGGCGACCCCCGGGGCGGAATGCGGGACCGCCCCGGATCGTTCAAGGTGGGAGCAGTAAGAACAGGACCCCTGACGACGTAAGGATCCCCTCCACGTGAGCACGGACAGCAAGGTTCCCTCGGTCACCCTGAACAACGGCGTGCGGATGCCGCAGCTGGGCTTCGGTGTCTGGCAGGTGCCGGACGACGAGGCCGCGGAAGCCGTGGCGACCGCCCTGGAGGCCGGCTACCGCTCGATCGACACCGCGGCGATCTACGGCAACGAGGAGGGCACCGGCCGTGCCGTCGCCGCGTCCGGCATCGCCCGCGAGGACCTGTTCGTGACCACCAAGGTGTGGAACAGCGAGCACGGCTTCGACGCGACGCTGAAGGCCTTCGACGCCTCGCTCGACAAGCTGGGCCTCGACTACGTCGACCTCTACCTGATCCACTGGCCGGTCCCCTCGCAGGACACGTACGTGGACACCTACCGCGCGTTCGAGAAGCTCTACGCGGACGGGCGCGCCAAGGCGATCGGCGTCTCGAACTTCCTCCCGGAGCACCTGGAGCGGCTGATCGGCGAGACGTCGGTCGTGCCCGCCGTGAACCAGATCGAGCTCCACCCGCAGCTCTCCCAGCAGGCCTCCCGCGAGGCGCACGCCCGGTACGGCATCGCCACCGAGGCCTGGTCGCCGCTCGGCTCGGGCAAGGGGCTGCTGGACGTGCCGGCGATCGTCGCGATCGGCCGCAAGCACGGGCGCACCCCGGCCCAGGTCGTGCTGCGCTGGCACCTGCAGCTGGGGAACGTGGTGATCCCGAAGTCGGTCACCCCGTCCCGTATCCAGGAGAACATCGACGTGTTCGGCTTCGAGCTCGACGCCGAGGACCTGGCCGCGATCGCCGCCCTCGACGAGGACCGCCGACTCGGCCCGGACCCGGCGGAGTTCGGCGCCTGACGGGTCGCGCTCCAGCGGTCGTACGGACGACGGCGCCGAGGTCCACGCGGACCCGGCGCCGTCGTCATACCCGGGGCGCCCGTCGTCGTACCTCGGCGCCGTTGTCGTACCCCCGGCATAGAGTCGGCGGCGGACCGTGAAGCCGTGGGGCGAGCGGCGGACGAGGGAGTCGATGCGGTGAGTGGTGGGTCTCCGATGCCCGTCGAGGAGGGCCTCTACCGGGTGCGGAACGTGGCCAGCGGGCTGCTCCTCGAGGTGTACGAGGGGTCGAGCCGCAGCGGCGCCAACGTGCAGCAGGGCACCGAGAGGGGCACGCCGGGGCAGCACTGGCAGATCACCTCGGTGCCCAACGGCGGCGGGCTCTACCACCTGGTCAACGCGGCCAGCGGCAAGCGGCTCGACGTCGCCAACGCATCCACGGAGAACGGCGCCAACATCCAGCAGTGGAAGGCGAACAACTTCGGCGCACAGGAGTGGATCATCGAGCAGGACCTCCAGTCTCCGGGGACGGTCGCCCTGGTGAGCTTCATCAGCGGACTGTTCCTGGAGGTAGCCGACGACTCGAAGGACGACGGCGGCAACGTACGGCAGTGGGAGGACACCGACTCCCCGTTCCAGTGGTGGCGGTTGGAACCGGTGTCCTGACCTGCCGGGGTACGGCCGCCGGGCGCGGCGGCCGTCAGCCCTTGCGCGCGGTGTGGACCGTGCGGGCCGCGAGATAGAAGAGGTCGGTGCGGTGGTGCAGCGACCTCTCGTCGGCCGGGTCGAGGAGCCGGTCGAGCGTCGCGCGGTCGTCCGCGTCGAGCCGGTCCGCGAAGCCGTCCCGGACCCGCCCGAAGTGGGTGAGGGCCAGCTCCCGTACGACCGGGGACACCGGCGCGGGCACGTCGGTGAGGAAGGTGCGGGTGCCGGCGGGGGTGAGGCCCGCGTCGGCGAGCAGGGAGCGCCAGTCGTCCGGCTCGTCCTTGTGTCCGGGGGTCTCGGCGCGCATCTGGGCGAACCGGTCGGCGTTGGCGGCGTCGAGGCGCGCCTCGAGGCCGGGACGGCCGAAGCCGATGTGCCAGGGCAGGTGCCGGGCGGGCAGCCCGCCCTCGACGAGGACCATCAGGCCACCGGGGGTCAGCAGGCCCGCGAACTCGACGAGCGCGGCCCGCTGGTCGCCGATGTGGTGCAGGGAGTTCCCCGCCCAGATCACGTCGGCCCTGCCCAGCTCGGCGATGCCTGCGGGGAGTTCGGTGTGGAGAGTGGAGATCCGGGCGCCGAGGCCGCGTTCCCGGGCGCGCTCGCGGGCGCGGGCGAGGAGCTCGGGGCTGCCGTCGACGGCGACCGCCTCGGCCGCCGGGAAGGCCTCGGCGAGGACGCCGGTGACGACTCCGGGGCCGCTGCCGATGTCGAGGACCCGGCGGACGCCCTGCGCGGGGGTGAGCGTGCCGAGCCAGGCGGCGGCGTCCGCGTAGGCGGAGCTCTCGATCTCCGCCTGGCGCTCCAGGAGCGGGGCGATCTCGTTCCAGTCGAGCGGGGCTCCGTCGTGGTGGGAACCGTGGGTGTGCCGGTGCCCGGAGGTGTGCGGGTCGCCGTGAGTGTGCTGGTGGCCGTGCCCGTCGCCGTGCGGGTGGCCGTGCTGCGTTGCGGTGTGCTGGCTCATGGGTCCAGCGTGCGGGGAGTCGGCGGCGAGCGCGAGACGCGTTGCCGTTCTGGCAAGAAAATCGATCCTGTGTTGCTCGTATCGTCATACTCCCGCGCTTGTGACCTGCTCCGGTGTGCCGCCGGGGCAGGTCACGTCGGGCCCCGCCCCGCGGCCGGCCGCGTGACGCCCCGGCGCGTCACGCCCCGGCGCGGTGTTCCTGCGGGCTGACGCCCCTGACCCGCTTGAACGCGGCGCTCAGCGCGAAGGCGCCGCTGTAGCCGACCTGCCGGGCGACGGACTCGACGGTGGCGTCGCTCTCGCGGAGCAGATCGGCGGCGAGCGCGAGCCGCCAGTCGGTGAGGTAGGACATCGGGGGCTCGCCGACGAGTTCGGTGAAGCGGCGGGCGAGCGCGGCCCGGGAGACGCCCGTCTTCGCGGCGAGCGAGGCGACGGTCCAGGGGTGGGCGGGGTCGTCCTGCAGCAGGCGCAACGCGCGGCCGACGACCGGGTCGCCCATCGCCCGGTACCAGGCGGGGGCCTCGGCGCCCGGCCGGGAGAACCAGGCGCGGACTCCGGAGATCAGCAACAGGTCGAGGACCCGGTCGAGGACGACGGTCTGGCCCGGTTCGTCGCGGGTGATCTCCTCGCCGAGGAACGGCATGAGCGGGCAGTTCCAGGCGTCGGCGGGCAGGTGGAGCAGCCCCGGGAGGGCGTCGAGCAGCCGGCGGCCGACCTCGCCGTCCATCCGGTACGTGCCGACGAGGACCGTGGTGCCGCCGTCGGGCGCGTTGCCCCAGGTGCGGACGCCGAGCCGCATCCGGTCGGCGAGCGGCTCCCCGCTGAGAGTGGTGCAGACGCCGTCGGGCCCGATCACGGCGGTGGGCGGGGCGTCGGGGGTGTGGGCGACCGTGTACGGCTCCGGGCCGCGGACGATGGCGATGTCCCCGGGCCGCAGCACCACGGGTTCCCCGGTGTCGGGAACGACCCAGGCCTCGCCCTCGGTCACGCACATCACGCAGATCGGGGCGCCGTCCTCGATGCGCACCGACCACGGCGGCTCCATGACCATGCGGAGCAGGAAGGCGCCCCTGGCGCGGGGGCCGTCGAGGAGTCCGGCGAGTGCGTCCATGGGACAACAGGGTAGGCGGGCCGGTGAGACGCAGGCACAGGGGTGTGAGACGGCGGAGCATGGGCGGCGGGCGCCGCGGGCGGGAGTCTTGACCCATGACGAACCGGACGAGCAACACGCGGAACGAGCAGGGCATCGACGAGCAGGGAGTCGACGAGCGGCGGGTCGACGGGCAGGGAGCGGGTGGTGGGAACGTGACCGTCCTGGTGACGAGCGCCACCGGCAAGACCGGACGCCGGGTGGCCGAGCGGCTCACGGCGCGCGGGGCGACCGTGCGCGCCGGGTCCCGTTCCGGCTCGACGCCCTTCGACTGGGAGGCCCCGGAGACCTGGGGCCCGGCGCTGCGGGGCGCGGACGCCGCGTACGTGGCCTACTACCCGGATCTCGCTGCGCCCGGCGGGGTCCAGGCGATGGAGACCTTCGGCCGGCTGGCGGCGGAGCACGGCGTGCGCCGGCTGACGGTGCTGTCCGGGCGCGGGGAGCCCGAGGCGGTCGTGGCGGAGGAGGCGCTGCGCGCGGCGGCCGTCGGGGTGGAACTGACCGTCGTACGGGCGGCGTTCTTCGCCCAGAACTTCTCCGAGGGGCTGCTCGCGGAGGGGGTGGCGGAGGGCTTGGTCGTCTTCCCCGCGGGCGACACGGCGGAGCCGTTCATCGACGTCGACGACCTCGCGGACGTGGTCGTCGAGACCCTGACGACGGACGGTCACGCGGGCCGGGTGCACGAGCTGACCGGGCCCCGGCCGATCGGCTTCGCGGAGGTGGCGGCGGAGATCTCGCGTGCCTCGGGGCGGCCGGTGGCCTACCGGCCCGCCTCCCGGTCCGCGTACGCGGCGATGCTCACCGACTTCGGCCTTCCGGCCCCGGAGGCCGTATGGCTGGCGGCCCTGTTCGCGACGCTCCTCGACGGACACAACGCCTCGGTGACGGACGGGGTGAAGCGGGTCCTGGGCCGGGAGCCGCGCTCCTTCGGCGCGTTCGCCGACGCGACCTGGGCCGGCGAGGAGGCCTGAGCCGCGGGCCCGCGGGCGCCGTCTCAGCCCTGCCGGACGAAGCGGGCGAGCCGGTAGCGGGGATCGGCACGGGGACGGTCCTGGTCCGGGAGGGCGGCGAGCGCGGTGGCGAGCGTGTCGACGGCCGCCGCGTCACCGGGGAACCAGGAGGGGAAGTACCCGGCGCGCAGCTTCCGTACGGTGTCGCGCGGGGTGCCGCCCTGGCCGTGGCCCGTGAAGTGGGCGCCGGAGGCGGGCGCGAGGCCGTGGGCGGCGGCGTGCCGGGTGATGAGCGCGGCCCGGTCGGTGGCCGCCCCCGCCGAGCGGTACGGGCGGAGGACCGTGTCGATGTCGCTGCCGACGTCGTGGGCCGCGTCCTTGTCGACGGTGGCGATCAGGACGCCGCCGGGGCGCAGGACGCGGGCGGCCTCGGCGACGATCTCCGCCGCGAAGGGGACGAGGTGGAGCAGCCAGACGGCGCCGACCGCGTCGAGGGAGGCGTCGGGGAACGGCAGTCGCCTGGCGTCGGCGCGGACGACCCTGCCGGGTACCCGTCCGCCGGCGACCCGCAGCATGGCGTGGGCGGCGTCGGCCCCGTAGACGCGGAGTCCCGGCCGGGTGAGCCGTTCGGTGACGAGGCCGGTGCCGCAGGCCAGGTCGAGCAGGGTCCGGGCGCCGGGCGGCACGAGGCTCAGCACGGCCTCGGCCGCGGCGCCGGCCCGGGGCACCCCGCCCCGGGTCCGGTCGTAGTGCGCCGCTTCGGTCTCGTAGTCGAGCAGGGTCTCCGCCATGCCGACGATCGTACGAGGGGGCGCGGATGACCGTGGGTCAGGCGGCCCCGTGGCCCGGGGCGATGCCCTCCACCCGCTCGGCGAGCCCGAAGTCCTTGTCGGTGACGGCGCCACCGGCGGAGTGGGTGTTCACGGACAGGGCGACGGTGTTGTAGCCGAGGGTCAGATCCGAGTGGTGGTCGAGCTCCTGCTGGATCCTGGCCACGTGGACGACGAACGCGGTCGCCGCGAAGTGGTCGCCGAGCCGGTACTCGCGGGTGAGCCGGTCCTCCTCGACGGACCAGCCGGGGAGCTCCCGCAGTCGGTCCTCGATCTCCTTCTGCGACAGCGGCTGTGTGGGCACGGCGGTGCTCCCTCCGGTCGGGTGGCGCGGGTGACGGACAGGGGTCCCCGGGGAAAGCTACCCGGGTCCCCCTCTGGGATACCGTCTGGCCATGACAACGGTCGTGAACGACACGGGAGTGGGGCCGCTGCTGCGCGGTTGGCGTGAGCGGCGGCGGCTGAGCCAGCTGGAGCTGGCGCTGCGCGCGGACTCCTCGGCGCGGCACATCTCGTTCGTGGAGACGGGCCGCTCCCGGCCGAGCGAGGAGATGGTCCTGAGGCTGGCCGAGCACCTGGAGGTGCCGGTACGCGAGCAGAACGCGCTGCTGCTGGCCGCCGGGTACGCGCCCCGGTACGCGGAGTCGCCGCTCGACGCCCCGCGCCTGGAGACGCTGCGGGCGGGCATCGAGCAGCTGCTGCAGGGGTACGAGCCGTATCCGGCGCTCGTGGTGGACGGCTCGTACACGGTGGTGGCGGCGAACCGGGGCATCGGGCTGCTCCTGGACGGGCTGCCGGAGCACCTGCTGACGCCGCCGCTGAACGCGATGCGGATCACCCTGCACCCGGAGGGGCTCGCGCCGCGGATCAAGAACCTGCCCGAGTGGCGCGGGCATCTGATGCACCAGATGGAGCGTCAGATCGGTCTGGCCCGCTCGGAGTCGTTGCGGGCGCTGTACGCGGAGGTGACGGCGTATCCGGCGCCGCCCGGCTCGGACGGCGACGACGAGGTCGGCGCCCCCGGCCCTGACGAGGTGTACCCGTACTTCGCGCTGCCGCTGCGGATCGAGCACGACGGGCACGTGCTGTCGTTCGTGTCGTCGATCTCGACGTTCAACACCCCGCTGGACGTGACGGTCGCCGAGCTGGCCATCGAGACGTTCCTCCCGGCCGACCCGGCGACGGTCGCGTACCTGCAGGCCCTGCCGCCGTTCAGCGACTAGCGGCGACGGCCCGGAGGGCGGCCCACTGCGCGAGGGCGAAGCCTCCGACGGTGGCCGCCTGCAGGGGCGTCCACACCATGCCCGCGGTGGTCGGCTCCAGCCAGGCGACGAGGGCCACGATGCTGAGGACGGCCCAGATCGCGTTGATGTCGACGACGAGCTTCACGCCGAGCGCCGGAGGCTGCGGGCGGCTCGCGAGCCAGGCGACGCCGGCGGCGTACAGGGTGAGCAGGAGGCCCAGTTCGAGCAGGAGGCCCGCGTCGACGCCGAGGAACTCCCCGAGCGGGCCGGAGGCGACGGCGTAGGCGATGCCGTTCGCCCCGGTGACGACGGCGTCGAGGGCGAGGAACCGGCGCACCGCGGACTGCGGACGGGTGGTGCGGGCAAGACCGGCGAGCAGGGCCTGGGACATGGCGGATCACCCTCCATGGGGGACGTTCGCGCTGATGGTGGACCCGGAGCCCGAGCGGAGTGCGCCGCCCGGGTTCCGGTGTCTCCGAGCATGCCGGGCGGGTCGGCGGGGGTCGATTACGCGCGAGGTAATGCGACCCCTCCCCCGGCGCTTCGGCAGGTCAGGACATCCGTCTCCGGGCGCGCCAACATCGTTGTTCGTGGGCACAGTTGGGCCGGTCGGACCCTCGTCCCCACGTCCGGGGCCGGGCGTGAGTATTGTTCGCGCCGGGGTGGCCGGGAGTGGTCTCCCCGGAGGGGGAGAGACACATGGCGTGGAACAGGGAACGGGCCCGCATGGTGGCCACCGGGGACGATCACGCGGTGACGCCCGCGGAGCTCTTCTTCGACCTGGTGTTCGTGTACGCGATCACGCAGGTCACCGCCCTGATGGCGGCCGAGCCCTCGCCGGTGCGGGTGGTCGGTGCGATGGTGGTGCTCGCGCTGCTGTGGTGGTGCTGGTGCTGCTTCGCCTGGCTGGGGAACGTCGTACGGGCGGACTCCGGGGCCCTGTTCGGGGTTCTCGTCACGGTCATGGCCGTCGTCCTGGTCGTGTCGCTCGCCGTCCCTTACGTGTTCGCGGACCCGCCGGGCGGGCTGTCGGTGCCGCTGGTGTTCGTGCTCTGCTACGGCGCGGTGCGGGTCCTGCACCTGGCCTCGTACTGGATCTCCAGCCCCGGCGACCCCGCCCTGCGCGCCACCCTGCGCCGTACGGCGCTGACGTCCGTCCTCCCGCCGCTGGTGCTGCTCCTGATCGGCAGCACGTACAGCGGCCGGGTCCAACTCCTGCTGTGGCTGGGGGCGGTGGCCGTCGACTACCTCGGCATCTTCGTCACCGGCGCGTCCGGCTGGCGGGTCAACTCCCCCGGCCACTTCTCGGAGCGGCACGGCCTGATCGTGATCATCGCGCTCGGCGAGTCGATCGTCGCCATGGGCGTCGGCGTCGCGGGACTCCCGCTCACCTACGCCGTGCTCGGCGCCTCCGCGGCCGGGCTGCTGCTCTCGGCCGGGCTGTGGCGGCTGTACTTCCGGCAGCTCGGCGAGGCGGCCGAGCACCGGCTCGCCGGTCTCGACGGCGACGACCGCACCCGGTTCGCCCGGGACGTGTACACGTTCCTGCACCTGCCGCTGGTCGCGGGCGTCGTGCTCACGGCGCTCGGGATGAAGAAGGTCCTCCAGCAGGTCGCCGACACCGGGCACTACGGCCTGGCCGAGCCCCTCCACGGGGTCGTCGCCTGGTCGTTGACCGGGGGCGTCGGCGTGTACCTGCTGGGCGCCGCCGCGATCGTGCTGCGCACCACGGGCCGGCGGCCGACCGCTCTCGCCCTGGGCGGGGTGTGCTGCCTGGCGGCGGGCCCGCTCGTCGGGCTCGTCCCGGCCCTGGTGGCGCTCGTGTCCCTCGCGACGGTCGTGGCCGCCCTGGTGTGGCTGCACGGCCGGCGCCGTGCGGAGCGGCCGTTCGAGGCCGTCGAGGCGGCCTGAGAGGGAGGGAGCGGCGGCCGCCCTCCGACTTCGGCTCCGGATCCGAAACTGCGGCTCGGGATCCGAACCTCCGGCTGCGTGCTCTCCCCGGTCTTCGCCGGACTCCGGCCCCCGTGCGGTCAGTACGCCGCCGCCCGGTGGGCGATGAAGGCGCGCAGCCGGGTGGTGTCGGCGGTCGTCCAGCCGGGCGGGGGGAGGACGGCCGCCCAGCCGTCGACGGCCCCGGCGCCGTAGCGGTGGCCGTGCGGGGCGTCGACCCCGTACGAGACGGCCATGTCGACGGAGGTCTGCCAGAAGGCGACGAAGGGGAACCAGGTGATCTCGGGGGTGATGTCGGGCCCGAGGGGTTCGTCCAGCCAGGCGGGCTTGTCGAGGAGGAGGTCGGGCGACCACCAGACGACGGGGTCGGAGGCGTTCTGCAGGTAGACCGCGCGCGGGTGGGCCCATGCGGCGGGCGGGCGCGCGAGGTCGGTCTCGGGGAACTGGGCGAAGCGGATGTGGGCACCGCCCCGGTACTGGGGGCGCCAGACGGGGCTGCCCGGGTCGCGGTCGCGGCGGATCTCACGGGAGATCGGGGAGAAGTCGGGGGCGCCGAGCAGCAGGGCTCCGTCGGTGGAGGCGAGGAGGTCGTCGGCGCTGTCGAACGAGGCCTCGACGGCGTAGGCGCCGAGGCTCTCGCCGGTGACGACGAGCCGGGGCCGGTGGCCGGCGGGAAGGCTGTCGAGCCGGGCGCGTACGGCGTCGAGGAGGGCCCGGGTGGCCTGGCCCGCCTTCTCCTTGTCGACGAGGAAGGAGACCCAGCTGGGGAGGTACGAGTACTGGACGGCGACGATCGCGGTGTCCCCCTCGTACATGTACTCCAGGGCCTCCGCGACGTTCGGGTCGACCCAGCCGGTGCCGGTGGTGCCGGCGACGGCGAGCACCGCGCGGTCGAAGGCGCCGGTGCGGTCGAGTTCGCGGACGGCGAGCCTGGCCTGGGCGGCGAAGGGACTCTCGTCCTGGAAGGCGGCGGGCAACGCGGACGGTATGTAGACGCGTACGGGATCGCGGGCGGGGCGGCCGGTCCAGGCGGTGAGGGTGGCGCGGGTGGGGGTCGAGCCGGCGAAGTTGCGGCCCTGGAATCCGAGGTCCTCCCAAGGGATGAGGGAGCCCGGTCCGCCGGAGGCGAGCCGGGAGGCGGGGCGCCGGATGCCGTCCTTGGTCCCGTCGTTGGCGGCCTCGGCGATGCGGTCGGCGATGTCGACGACGCCTCGGTCGAAGACGATGTCGCGGACGCCGACGAGGACGAGGAGGGCGGAGACGACCGCGCCGACGGCGTACGCGGCGGGCCGGGGCATGAGCCGGCCGAGCTGTCGTATCAGGGTGGCGGAGCCGAGGCGGACGGCGCGGGCCACGAGGAGCGCGGCGAGCAGCAGGCCGAGGGCGATGAGGGCGATCATCGGGGTGTGCCAGGTGAGGGAGGGCGGGAGTCCCTGGAGGACCCGGAGCTGACGCTGCATCCGGGCGCTCTCGGAGATGAACCAGACCGCGAGGACCGGGCTGAGCAGCCAGTACGCCTGCCAGCAGCGGGTACGCAACCGGTCGGGCTGCCGCCACGGGGCGACCGTGCGGCAGAGCCAGCCGAGGCCGGAGCCGAGGGCGTATCCGATGACGGCGGTGATCCCGCCGACGAGGCCCTGGAGGTACCAGGGGCGGGGCACGAGCGACGGGGTCAGGCTCGACCAGAAGAAGACCGTGGCGCAGCAGAGCGCGGTGAGGTCGGGCCAGCGGCGGATGCGGTACGAGGGATCCGGGCGGTCCCGGTACGGGCGGCGCGCGAAGGCGAGGAGCCGTTCGGCGGCGCGGCGCGGGAGGGGCGGACGAGGAGGGGGGCCGGCGGTGGCCCCGGGTCTCCGCTCCGCCCCCCGCTCCTCGCCGGACGCGGGTCCGGCGGACCGATCGGGTCCGGTGTTCCGGTCGGTCGAGGTCATCGGAACACCCTCGTACGCCCGGATGCCGGTACGCAATCAGATTTCGCCGTGGCCCGCGTCGGGGCGTGACGGGGGGTCAGCGGAGGCGTTCGTCCCGGTACGCGGGCGGCTCGGGCGCCGGGTCCTTGACGGGCTCCGCGGCCGGGGCGGCGGGCTCGGGCGCCCGGCGTTCGGGGCGCTGGGCCCGGGAGGCCTCGGCGCGCAGCAGGGCCTGGAGAACGGCGAACGGGTCGACGGGCATGGCGAAGCTCCTCGTGGTGCGGGGGTGATGTCGGGTCTGCGGAGAGGCGTGGGCCTCTCAGCAGCGCATCACCACGCACCGGAGCGCGTCGCCGCGCGGGCCGGGGACGGGGGCGTGGGCCGGAGTGCGGCGCCGGTCGCGGGCACGGTACGGAGGGCGGTGCGGGCGCCGGACCGGGCGGATGCCCGTCCGGTGCCGGCGGGTGCGGCCGGGGAGTCCGGCCTCGGTGCCGGCCGGGTCGTGGGTCTCGCCGCCGCCCGGGTCGGAGGCCGGGGAGGCCGCGGCGGGCCGGAGTTCCGCCCCGCCGGTGATGACGCCGGACCCGGTGCCGATCAGGGCGGTGAGGACGAGCAGCAGGACGACCCAGAGACGGCGGCCGGGGGCCGGGCAACGGCCTCGCCACCCCGGCAGAGCGCGCCCCTGGCGGGTGCGTCCCTGGCCGGCGCATGCCTGCCGGGTGCGTCCCTGGCAGGTGCAGCCCTCACGAGCGCGCCCCTGGCAGGTGCGTCCCTCACCAGTGCCCCCGTGCTGGGCGCACCCCTCCTTCGCGCACCCCGGCCTCGCGCGCGCCGGGCGGCCCGCCGGGGTGGCGGGCGGCGCGGTGGTCGGCTCGGGCGCGGGGCTCACGGTGATCCGTACTGCCCCGCCGGGGTCCCGACACGCGTGTCCGGACCGAGATCCGCCCGAGCGGCCTACGGGTGGGCCGGTGATTCACCGGTTCACCGCACGGGCGGCGATCGCCCCGGTCAGGAGCTTGTCGCCACCTCCTCGGCGGCCGCGCGCCGCCTGCGGGCCGACATGCCGGCGTACACGAGCACGCCCACGAAGAGGAACAGCACGCCCTGGTAGACGGCCGCGTAACCGGAGCCCGCGACCAGCCAGAGGGAGAAGCCGAACGCGGCGAGGGTGAGGACGGTGTCGCGGATCAGCCGGGGCCGGTGGACGCGGTCGGACTGCCCGGAGAGCAGGAAGAAGAACTGCGCCGCGGAGGAGAGCAGATAGGGCACGGTGGCGGTGAAGGTGGTGACGAGGACGAGGGTCTCGAAGACGCCCTCGGTGCCCGCCGTGTAGTTGTAGACGGTGAGGAGCGAGGCGAGGACGACGGTCACCAGGACGCCGACCGTGGGGACCCCGCGCCGCTTCCTGGCGAAGGCCTTCGGGAAGAGTCCGTCGCGGGCCGCCGCGTACGGCGTCTGGGCGCTCAGCAGCGTCCAGCCGTTGAGGGCGCCGAGCATGGAGACCAGGGCCATGCAGGCGACGGCCGTGCCGCCCCAGGAGCCGCCGAACATGAGGTCGACGGCGTCCGTGAAGGGGGCGCTGGAGGCGACGAGCCGCTCGTGCGGGACGGTCCCGAAGACGGACAGGGTGGTGAGCAGGTAGAGGAAGGCGGCGGCCAGGGTGCCGAGGACGGTGGCGCGGCCGACGTTGCGGCGCGGGTCGCGGACCTCGCCGGCGCTGACGGCGGCCGACTCGACGCCGAGGTAGCTGAAGAGCAGGATCGCGGCGGAGGCGGAGACGGCGCCGAGTGCGCTCTCGCCGTCGGCCCGGAACGGCCCGAGGTGGGAACTGTCGAAGAAGAGGAGTCCGCCGACGGCGACGAGCAGCAGGGGGACGAACTTGAGCACGGTCGCGACGATCTGCACGGCGCCGACGTAGCGGGTGCCGGCGAGGTTCGCGAGGGCCGGGAGCCACTGGACGAGGAGCGCGGCGGCGAGGGTGGCGGGCGTCGATCCGTGGAGCGGGATGAGCACGTCGAGGTAGCCGACGGCGGCGACGGCCAGGGCGGCGTTGGAGACCCAGGCGGTGATCCAGTACGACCAGGCCGTGAGGAATCCGGCGAAGTCGCCGAAGGCCTCGCGGGCGTAGACGTACGGTCCGCCGGTCCTGGGGTGGCGGTGGGCGAGGCGGCCGAAGACGAGGGCGAGGGCGATCGCGCCGAGGGTGAGGATGCCGAAGGCGACGAGGCTGATGGTGCCGTAGGGGGCGACGGAGGCCGGCAGCAGGAAGATTCCGCCGCCGATGATGTTGCCCATGACCAGGGCGGTCGCGACGGGGAGCCCGAAGCGGCGGGAATGCTTGCCGTCGGCCCCGGAGGTCCCGGGGGTTCCGGTCCCGGTGGCTCCGGGGGTTCCGGTCGTTCCGGTGGCCGCCTCGGCGGTCCCTGCGGCTCCGGGGGCCCCGGTGTCGCTCTGTGGAGTTGTGGTGGCCGTGCTCATGCGGTGGTGCGCCTTCCGTCGTACATTCCGGGTCATCGTCCGGTAACGGCGAACAGGCGTCCAAATCAGCGGTTTTTGTCCTGCGTGACCGGCCCGTCAACCGGAAGAAGTGATTCCGATTCATCCGTGGACGGCGAAATCTCCAGTGGGACCTGCGGCCCCGAGCACTCCCGCAGCCAGCGCCGCAGCACCCGGTGCACCTGCTCCGCGCCCACCAGCTCCTCCCCCGGGCCGACCGGCGGCGACAGCTCGGGCGGCGAGAGGAGGAAGGGGTGCGACTGCTCGCCGCCGAGGCCGCCGTGCGAGCCGATCTGCTCCTCGAAGGCGTGCACGGTGCCCGTCGCCGGGTCGTACATCGAGTTGACCATGATGTCCGCGACATGCGGGAAACCGTCCGTGCGCCGCACCGCCCGCGCCGCGCCCCGGCCGAAGACGGCGAGCGGCCCCCCGTCGTCGAGGTCGTCGACCGGCACCTCCACCCCGTCGCGGGCGAGCACCACCGAGCCGTGCTCGGCGCTCGCCACCAGCACGAAGCCGATGCCCGGATGGTGGGCGAGGGCACGGAGCAGGGCCGGGTGGCGCCGGTCGATCTCCTCCCGGGTCATCCGGTGCGGCACGTCGGGGAACGAGATGAGCCCGAGGTTGCCGGAGGCGAGGACGAGCGGCTCGGAGGGCCGGGCGGGCAGCTCCTTCGCGGTCTCGCCGGTCTCGTCCACCGGCCGGTGCAGCGCGAGGCGCAGCGCGTCCCTGGCCGCGTCCCGCGCCTCCGAACCTCCCCCGGACTCCGTCCGGATCCTCCGCACCCGGCGCGGCACGGGAAGCCCGCACCCGGCCCTGACCAGGTCCTTGAGCGTCAGTCCGTACGCGCCCTCGAAGGTCTCGCCGGGGCTCTGGCCGTGGTCCGAGAGCAGCACGATGCGGTACGGGCGGGGGGCGTGCTCGGCAACGGTGGCGATCAGCGCGATCGAGCGGTCGAGGCGGCGCAGGACCTGGTCGGTGTCCCGGCCGTGCGGGCCCGAGTGGTGGGCGACCTCGTCATAGGCGACGAGATCGGCGTAGACGGCGGTCCGCCCGGCGAGCATGTCCCCCATCACCGCGGAGACGACGACGTCCCGCTCCACGACCGTCGCGAAGGCGCGCACGAACGGGTACGTGCCGCCGCGCGAGACCCGCGGGGTCTCGCGGCGCAGCAGGGCCCGGGTCGACTGGAACATCTCACGGCCGCACTCGGCGACGAGCGATCCGGCGGTACGGACGGCATTGGCGGGGTCGGAGAAGTAGGCGAAGTAGCCGGCGCGCGAGCGGTTGCGCGGGCCGCGCCGGGCGGCCATCGACAGGACGAGCGCGAGCTGGTCGGCGCCGCCGCTGAACAGGTTGCCGCGCGAGGCCCCGTCGACGGTAAGCAGCCCCCCGTCCCCGGTGCGGTGCACGGCCCGGCGCTGGAGCTCCACGGCACTGGCCGGGCGGTTCGACACCATGAGCCTGCCGGTGTCCTTCTCGTACCAGCGGAAGGCGGGCACGTCCTCGTTGGAGCCGTGCAGGATGCCGAGCTGGCTCGCGCCGGTCTGGCTGGACCAGTCGGTGCGCCACGGGGTGAGCCGGTGGCCCGCGTCGATCCAGGACGCCACGGTCGGCATGAGTCCGTCGGCGACGGCGCGGCGCAGGACGTGGTGGCCGACGCCGTCGAGCTGGAGGAAGACCGTGCCGGGTACCTGCCCGGGCACCTCGTCCGGGCCACGGGGCCGGGTGCGGCCGGTCAGCCGGTAGATCCGGCGCCGGTAGGCGTCGTCGTCGCGGACGGCGAGGGCGGTGGAGGTGGCGGAGGCGACGGCGGACATGACGGCGGCGACCACGACGGCGGTCTCGGGGTTGGCGGTGCCGCGCCCGTCGGGGATCAGCCAGAGCGCGACGAGCAGCATCGAGCCGTTGAGGAAGAACACGAGCAGACCGAGCACGAGGGCGGGGACGAGCAGCAGGCCCCGCACGATCACCGGCCACACGAGCGCGCTGAGCAGACCGAAGGCGCCTGCGGCGGCGGCGGCGGTGAGCGCCGTCCTCGTGAACGTGTCGCCCCCGGTGGACTGCAGCTCGAAGTCGGGGAGCAGCCCGGCGAGGACCAGCATGGTGAGCGTCGACACCGCCCACACCACGATCACGCGCCCCAGCGCCCTGCCCGCGGACCGCCAGCGGTCGGCGCCACCCCATCGCCCGTCACCCACGCCCGCTACACCTTTCACCCGTTTCCTGCCTCAAGCGTGGCACAACGCCCACAGTCGGCGGAGAGAACGGGTGACGGCGATCGGCCCGGGTGTGTCAGGTCGCGGGTGACGACGTAGGCCGGATCGCGCGGGACGACGTAGGCGCGGTCGCGCGGAAAGACGTACGAGAAGTCGTACGAGCGGTCGGGAGCGAGGCCGTGCGTGAGGGCGGGGGCGCCCGTGCGAGAGGTCGGGCGCGAGGCCGTGCGAAAGGTCGGAGGCGCGGCCGTACGTGCGGCCGTACGTGCGGCCGTACGAGAAGTCCGGGGCGGCGTCAGCAGCCGTCGTACCCGGCCGTCGGCATCGACAGCCGCCGGTGGACCCCCGCCTTGGCCGCGGCGTCGTACTCCGGCTCGCACGCCGGCCCGTCGGAGCAGGCGGTCTCCACCCGCACCCCGCGCCGCGCGCACTCCGCGCGGAAGTCCGGCACGGAGGTCAACGCGCGCGCGAGGACCCGCTCGTTGGCGGCGACGAACAGGTCGACCGCCCCCGCCTCCACGTCCACCCACAGGGCCTCGTGATCGGGCCGTATCCCGTAGAACAGCAGCCGGCGGGCGACCACGTACCCCTGGTCGTCGGCCCAGCGCGCGCACACCGCGTGCTGGCGGCGCGTGTCCACGAGGAAGGGGTCGCTGTCCAGCTCTTCGAGCGGGGTAAGGCTGGCGATCGCCGCCACCCGAACGTCGTCCATGGGCCGACCCTACTGCGGGACGGGACGCCCGAACATCCTCCGGCACCCGCTCCGGACATTTACCCTCGATACGGAGTGAGGGTACGAGCGCGGACATCGTGAACGGCGGTGGACGACGGCCGGAACCCGAGACGACGGAGGGCGGCATGCCGGTGGAGGTCACCTGGTGGGGTCACGCGACCTGCACGGTCGAGGACTCCGGGGTCCGCTTCCTCACCGATCCCCTGTTCACGCGGCGGCTCGCGCACCTGCGGCGGCGGCGCGGCGCCCTGCCGCCGCCCGAGGCCGCAGTCGCCGAGGCCGTCCTCGTCTCGCACCTGCACTCCGACCATCTGCACCTGCCGTCGCTGGCCCGGCTCGCGCCCGGGACACGGCTCGTCGTGCCGCGCGGCGCCCCCGCCGCCGTACCGGGGCTGCGCAGGCTCGACGGGAACGGGCTGCGGCTCACCGAGGTGGAGCCGGGCGACACGGTGACCGTCGAGGGCGTGACGGTACGGGCCGTGCCGGCGCTCCACGACGGACGGCGGCTGCCGGTGGGGCCGCACCGCGCCCCCGCGCTCGGGTACGTCGTCGAGGGCGAGGCGCGGACGTACTTCGCCGGGGACACCGGCCTCTTCGACGGGATGGCGGAGGCGGTGGGCCCGGTGGACGTGGCGCTGCTCCCGGTCGGCGGCTGGGGCCCGTACCTGGGGCACGGGCATCTCGACGCGGGCCGGGCGGCCGAGGCCCTCGCCGCCCTGTCGCCCGCGGCAGCGGTCCCGGTCCACTACGGCACGTACTGGCCGATCGGGCTCGACGGAATCAGACCCCACGAGTTCCACGCGCCGGGCGACGAGTTCGTACGGCACGCGGCGCGGCTGGCGCCGAAGGTGGCGGTCCACCGGCTCGGGCACGGCGAGCGGGTGCGTCCGGAGGTGGCCCGGTGAGTGAGGCGACGCGGGGCGGACCGGTGAGTGGGGGGACGCGGGGCGGACCGGCGGCGCGGCCGGGGGGAGGTCGGTGATCCACGGACTCACCGGGGTCGTGACGGCGGTGCGGGAGCTGCCGCCCGAGTCGACGCAGCAGGCCGTCGGCTACCCCTCCCTGTTCCTCCTCGTGGCGCTCGGCGCGCTGGTGCCCGTCGTGCCGACGGGCGCGATCGTCAGTTCGGCGGCGGTGGTCGCCTTCCACCAGAGCTCGCCGCTCTCGCTGCTCGTCGTCTTCCTGGTGGCGGCGTTCGCGGCGCTCCTCGGCGACACCGCCCTGTACTGGCTGGGGCAGCGCGGGGTGCGCTCGCGCAACGGCTCGCGGTGGCTCGCCGCGCTGCGGGGCCGGGTGACGCCGGAGCGGCTGGCGCTCGCGCAGGAGCGGCTCGAGACCCATCAGGTGTCGGTGCTCGTCCTGTCCCGGCTCGTGCCGGCGGGGCGGATCCCGGTGATGCTGGCGTGCCTGCTGTCGGAGATGCCGCTGCGGCGGTTCGTGCGCGGTGACCTGGCGGCCTGTCTGGCGTGGGCGGCGACCTACCAGCTGATCGGGATCCTGGGCGGCTCGCTGTTCCCGGAGCCCTGGCAGGGGGTCGTCGCGGCGGTGGGCCTCACGGTGCTGGTCAGCGCGGTCCCGGGGCTGTGGCGGCGGTTCAGGGGGCCGCGGGCGAAGGCCGGCGGGGCCCCGGGGCACGCCGCGTCAGGGCACGAGCACCCGTGAGCCGCCGACCGGCAGGTCCCACAGGTCCTCGCGGCGCAGCCCGGCCTGCTCCCAGGCGGTCCTGACCCGGGTGAGGGGTTCGAGGACGGGCTCCGAGGACAGCACGAAGGTCGCCCAGTGCATGGGGGCCATCCGCCGTGCGCCCAGGTCCTGGTGGGCGCGGACCGCCTCCTCCGGGTCGGTGTGGACGTCGCTGAGCCACCAGCGCGGGTCGTAGGCGCCGATCGGGAGCAGGGCCAGGTCGATGCCGGGGTAGCGGCGGCCGATCTCGCCGAACCAGTGGCCGTACCCGGTGTCCCCCGCGAAGTGGACGCGCCGCCCGGACCGGTCGGTGAGCACCCAACCGCCCCACAGGGAGCGGCAGGTGTCCAGGAGGGTGCGCTTGGACCAGTGGTGGGCCGGGACGAAGTCGAAGCGGACGCCGTCGAGTTCGGCGGCCTCCCACCAGTCGAGCTCGGTGACCCGGCTGAACCGGCGGCGGGTGAACCAGCGGCCGAGGCCGGCGGGGACGAAGACCGGGGTGTGCCGGGGAAGCCGCTTGAGGGTGGGGGCGTCGAGGTGGTCGAAGTGGTTGTGGCTGATGACGACGGCGTCGACGCGCGGCAGGTCCTCCCAGCGCACGCCGACGGGGGTGAGCCGGGCGGGGGTGCCGAAGATCCGGCGGGACCAGACCGGGTCGGTGAGGACGGTGAGCCCACCCATGCGCAGCACCCAACTGGCGTGACCCGCCCAGGTGAGGGCGAGGGTGTCGGGTCCGGCGGGCGGCAGCGGGCCCGGCTCGAAGGGCAGCAGCGGGATGTCGCGGAGGCCTTCGGGGCGGGGCCGTACGGCGCCCTCGCGGGCGAGGCGGGCCAGGGCCCGCACGCCGGGGAGGGGGGCGGTGAGCCGGTCGGCGAAGCTGCGGGGCCAGTCGAGGCGGAGCCGCCCGACGGGATGGAGGACGGGAGCGGGCGCCTGTGTGGGGGAAGCCGCGGGAGGCGTGGTGGTGTCGGGCTGTTGCGGGGCGCCCCGGTCGGCCCGCGCGGGGGGTGCCGTCCGTTCCGTCATCTGCGGGCTCCGTTCTGCGCGGATGGTTCGGCTCGTACGGCGCTCACGACTCTCATGGCGCGTACGGCCGGTACGGCTCGGGCTCCCGCGGGGTGCGCGGATCGCCTCGGCGGGCGGCCGACCGCAGCCGCCGTCACCGGAGTTCCTCCAGGATTCCTCCGAACTCCGCCAGCCTCGCCGCCACATGGGGCAGCGTCTCCGGGTCCCGCGCGCCGAGCGTCTCCGCCCGCTCCTCTTCCGTACCGCCCAGGAACAGGTCGGTTCCGAACCTGACGCGCAGGGCGCCGAGTTCGTCGCCGAAGCGGTGCCCGCCGGTCGCGGGAGCGCCGAGGCGGGCGGAGAGGTGACTCTCCAACTCCAGGGAGTCGGTGACTCCCCGGGCGGCGAGACCGGCCCTGAGCGGCCCGAGGTCGGCGTAGAGGTGGCGGCCCGCCTGCGGCGGCCGGGCGAGGGCTCCGGCGGCGAGGACCGCGCGGTGCGCGGCCGCGGCCAGGCGGCCGTGGACGGCGGCGGCGCGGCGGGCCCGTACGGTGACGTCCTCGGGTTCGTCGAGGGCGTGCGCGGCCGCGGGGGCGACGGGCCCGGGGACGACGGCGCCGAGAGCGGTGAGCACGTCGAGGACGCGGGCGCGGCGGTCGGTCCAGCGGTCCGCGCGGGACGGATCGGTGGGCGGGAAGCGGGCGACGGCGCAGGGCCAGGCGGCCGGGGTGAGGGCGCCGCCGAGGTCGGAGAGGACGGTCACGTCGTCCGGGCACATCTCGGCGGGGCTGAGGAGCACGGTGTCCTCGGGGTGGTGGCGGGTGTCGCGCCAGGTCTCGTCGCTGATGACGTGCAGCCCCTCGGCGACGGCGGCCTCGCACGCCTCGCGGACGAGTTCGGGCGGGGCGACGGTGGCGGTGGGGTCGTCCGCGACGGAGAGCAGGAGGACGCGCGGGGTGCCGCCCTCGGCGCGGATCCGCCGGACGGTCTCCAGGAGGGCGTACGGGTCGGGTACGCCGCCGGCCTCGGCGGGGGTCGGCACGTGCCAGGCGGGTCGGCCGAGGAGGCGGGCCTGCGGGGTCCACCAGGCGGGGCAGGGCCGGGGCAGCAGGAGGTCACCGCCGTGGGCGGCGATCAGGGCGAGCAGCAGCGCGGGGGCGCCGGGACCGGCCACGACGTCCTCGGGGTGGGTGCGGAGGCCGCGCCGCCACCAGTAGCCGGAGGCGGCCTCGCGCAGGACGGGGCCGCCGCCGGGCGGCTCCGGATCGGTCCGTCCCGCGGCGGCGGCGAGGAGCCCGGCAAGTCCGGGCAGCACGGGCAGTCCGGTGTCGGGGGCGGGAGGGCCGTAGCGCACCGGGCCGCGGCCCTCCGGAGCCGTCTGCCGCATGTCCCGTACCTCCTGAGCGCTCGGGGGCGCCGGCACGGCACCCCCGTGCCCTTTATACGAAGGTTCGGCCGATTCCGCCGCTCCAGGGGTCGGTTCAGGCGACGGTCACGGGGTGCCGTACGACCGCGTTGAAGAGGTAGCCCTGGGTGTTGTGGACGGCCCGCTCGGGCTGGGTGTTGCCGGCGGCGTCGGTGGTCCGCGAGAGCAGGGTGGCCGGTCCGGTGACGCGCGGGAGCCACGGCGTGCTCCAGCGGACCCAGCCGTCCCGCCGCGGGATGTCGTGGAGGTGGGCCCGCCGCCAGTGCGCGCCGCCGTCGGTGGACACCTCGACCGTCCGTACGGGCGCGTGCGCGGACCAGGCCCTGCCGGTCAGCCGGTGGACACGGCCGGCCTCCAGGGTGGCGCCGAAGGGCAGTTGGTAGCCGGACTTGAGGGTCTGGCGGCTGATCGGGGCGCTGCCGCCGGCCGGGTGGGCGTCGCCGAAGAGGCGGTACCAGTCCGTGGACCAGGGCGAGCTGAGCGGCCGGGTGGAGACCTCGATGTCGCCGAGCCACTTGATGGAGGCGATGCCGACCCAGGAGGGGACGACGAGCCGCACCGGATGGCCGTGGTCGTACGGGAGGGGCTCGCCGTTCATCTCGTACGCGAGGATCACGTCGTCGAAGGCCTTGGCGACCGGCAGCGGGCGGCGGACCCGGCCGTAGTCGATCCCGCCGGAGACGTACGGGTCGTCGAGGCCGCGCGGCAGGAGGTCGACGGCGTCGCGGGCGATCCCGGCCCGTCGCAGCACGTCGGCGAGGCGCACCCCGCGCCAGCGGGCGGCGCCGACGGCGCCGAGGGTCCAGGCGGTGCCGGTGACCGGCTCGCCCTGCTGGCTCGTGTAGTAGCTGCGCCCGTTTCCGGCGCACTCGATCAGGGCCGTCCGGGTGACGGAGGGCAGGTCGCGGAGCTGCCCGTAGGTGAAGTGGACCGGGCTGCGGCCGTGCAGGCCGTCGCCCCAGAGGGTCAGGCGCCAGTCGGCGGCGTCGAGGACGGGGGTGGTGGTGTGGTTGCGGACGAAGAAGCGGTCGACGGGGGTGAGGAGTCCGGTGTCCCCGAAGCCGTCGAAGCGCGCCTCGGCGTTGGTGCTCCTGACGGTGAAGTGCGCGGCCGGGAGGGCTTTGACGATGCCGGGCGCGGCGAGGGGGACGGCCGGTGCGGGTGCGGCCGGTGCGGTCGCGGCAGGTGCGGCGGGGCGCGCGGGGGCGTGCGCGGCCGCGGCGGAGGCCGTGGTGACGGTGGCGAGCCCGCCGAGGGCGGAGACCGCCGGGGCCGCCGCGAGGACCTTCAGCACGGAACGGCGGGCGGGCGCGGGCGAGTTCGGCACAGGACTCCTCGGCAGGTGGGAGAGCGCGCCACCGGGCGGCGGCGCGGCCGATCCTAGGGTCGGAAGGGCGGCCGGGACGGCCCGTTCATCGTGCTGTCACAGGGGGTTCGTCAGGTCGGGCCGGGCGGTGGCCGGGCGGGCGGACCGCAGGTGCGGAGGCGGATCCGGCAGGGGGCCGGAAGTGTGAAGGAGAGTCCGGGCGGCGGCCCGTATGTGCGAGGTGGGCGGGTGCCGTCCGCGGGTCCGAGGGGCGGACGCGGCCGAGGGCGAGCGGAGGCGGCGCACCACGGTCGGAGGGGCGGATGCGGCCGAGGCCGGGCGGAGGGGCCGCCCCACGGCTGGAGGGGCGGACGCGGTCAAAGATCCGGGTCTCGGGGGGCGTATTGGAGGGGCGGCCGGGGAGCCGCCCGGCGGACAATGCGGCATGCCGATACGAGAAGCCCTCCCCGAGGACGCGGCGGGCATCGCCACCGTGCACGTGCTGTCCTGGCGGGCCGCCTACCGCGACCTGCTGCCCGGCCCCTATCTGGACTCGCTGGACGTCGAGGAGCGCACCGCCACCTGGCGGGCCCGCCTCACCGCCCCGGAACGGTCCGCGGTGCTGGTCGAGACGGGCCCCGACGAGCGGGTGCGGGCGTTCTCCTGCTTCCGCGCCTGGCCGGACGAGGAGTTCGACCGGCGGACCACGGCCGAACTGGCCGCCCTCTACGCCCTGCCGGAGGTGTGGGGCACGGGCGTCGGACGGGCCCTCCTCGCGGCCTCCGCCGAGGCCCTCGTGGCGACCGGGTTCCGCACGGCGGCGCTGTGGGTGTTCGCGGGGAACGCCCGCGGGCGCCGCTTCTACGAGGCGGCGGGCTGGCGCGCGGACGGGGAGGCCGTGCGGGAGGAGACGGGAGGCCGCATGCTCGAAGAACTCCGTTACCGGAGGCACCTGTTCAGCTGAGGAACAGCTCGCGTCATGTCCACATCCCAAGACGCGTATCTCATCATGCGACATCGGTGCGTACGGTGGTGAGCACGCACCCACACCGAGGGAGTCGCTCCGATGACGCATGCCTCCACCTCCTCCGCGCAGCCCGCGGGCCACGAGACGGCCCACGAGACGGCCGTCTACACCCACGGCCACCACGAGTCGGTCCTGCGCTCGCACAACTGGCGGACCGCCGCCAACTCCGCGGCCTACCTGCTGCCCTCGCTGTCCGCGGGTCTGGACGTCCTGGACGTGGGCTGCGGACCCGGCACCATCACCGCCGACCTGGCCGCCCTGGTCGCCCCCGGCCGGGTGACGGCGGTCGACGCGGCCGAGGAGGTCCTGGTGAAGGCCCGCGCCGCGGCCGCCGAACGCGGCCTGCGGAACGTCGAGTTCGCCGTCGCCGACGTACACGCCCTGGACTTCCCCGACGACTCCTTCGACGTGGTCCACGCCCACCAGGTGCTGCAGCACGTCGGCGACCCGGTGCGGGCGCTGCGCGAGATGCGGCGGGTGTGCCGCCCCGGCGGGATCGTCGCGGCCCGCGACAGCGACTACGGTTCCTTCACCTGGTATCCCGAACGCCCGGTCCTGGACGGCTGGCTGGACCTGTACCGCCGGGTCGCCCGGGCCAACGGCGGCGAACCGGACGCGGGACGGCGACTGTTCTCCTGGGCGCGGCAGGCCGGCTTCACCGACATCACGACGACCGCCGGCACCTGGTGCTTCGCGACGCCCGAGGAGCGCGCCTGGTGGAGCGGCCTGTGGGCGGACCGTACGACCGGCTCCGGCTACGCCGACCTCGCCGTGTCCGGCGGCCACACGACCCAGGCCGAGCTGGAGGAGATCGCGGAGGCCTGGCGGGAGTGGGGCACCCGGGAGGACGCCTGGTTCATGGTCCCGCACGGCGAGATCGTCTGCCGGGTGTCCTGACCACGGCACACCCCGACGCGGTCACGCACCGGGCCCGGCACCGTCATCCGTCGCGCCCGGTGTGGTCGGCGCCGAGGCCGAGCCGGTCGGCGAGCGCCCGGTGGCGGGCGCGCCGGGCCTCGTCGACGGGGACCGCGTACGTGTCCAGGAGGTGCAGGAGGAGGCGGAAGCCGAGGTCCGGGTCGACCGCGGTGACCACGCCCTCCAGGACCCGCGCCACCCCGCGCACCTGCTCCGCGTCGGCGTGCACCGCCTCCCGCACCTCGCGGAGCACCTCCTCCGTGAGATCGGTCCTGGCGGGCGCGAGGTAAGGCGCGTAGGCGGGATCGACCTCCGCGAGATGCGCGTGGCACACCTGGGAGACCTGCTCCAGCCAGGCCCGCCCGTCGGCGTCGAAGTCGTCCTCGTCGAGGACGTGCAGGCGCCCGGCGGCGGTCCGCCAGAGAAGTCCGACCGCCTCCCCCGGCAGGGCGGAGTCGAGGATCCGCCAGGCGTCGTCGAGGAGCACCGCGGCGTACGCCCCCGGCGGGTGTCCCGGCCCGTCGTCGGCGACCCGCTGGATGTGTTCGCGCGGGGTGCCCCCGTACGTCCATTCGGTCCCGCGGAGTGCGGACGCGAGCGCCGGCAGCCCGAACCGGCCGGGTGCGAAGTCGCGGCGGCCCGGGTCGAGCGGCCGCCAGCGCACGGCCAGCCCCTCGTGGACGACGGCCGGCGGGTAGGCCAGCGCGTCCCCGAGAGCGAACAGCCGGTCGTACGCGTCCGCGCCGACCGGCACGGAGTACGCCTTGAGCGCCCTCAGGAACAGCCGGAACCCGAGGTCGGCGTCCGCCTCGCGCACGACACGGAGGAGGGCCGGGACGATTCCCAGTACGGCGACGCGGAGCTCAAGACCGACGGTGGCCGACTCGATCTCGGCGGCCACGGCAGCCCGCAGCTCCTCCTCCGGCACGGCGGGCCGCCGCGCGTCCAGGGACCGCAGCTCGTACGGGTCGCGCTCCGGGGCGCGCGGCGGGCACAGCTCGGCGACCCCGTCCAGCCAGCTCCGGGTGTCCGTGCCCTCTTCGGCGGGGTCGAAGCAGCGGCGTACGGCCGCCAGCCACACGGTGCGGAGCACGTCGTCCGGCAGCGGGGACCCCAGGAGGAGCCGGGCGTCCGCGCCGAGCCGGTGGTCGTCGTCCTCCGCCTCGGACTCGGCGATGTCGAGGACCACCGGTCCGTCGAGGCGGAGGGTCGACCGGGCACACAGGGTGCCGGCGAATCCGCTGAGCCCGAAGTCGGCCGCGTAGTCGTAGACGTAGACCTCCCGCGTCCGCGCCACTCCCGTGCCTCCTGCCTCCCGGGCGGTACGAGCACCCGCCGGCGCGCGGGGTGCCCCCTCCCATGATCGGCGCTCGGCGCGTCCGGCGCCCTTTCCGGCGGGCGCGGCCGGGGCGAGGACCCGGTCGAAGCCCGAGGCGACGCCCGGGGCCGGTCAGGTCGTGGCCTGTGAGTCGTGGCCGGTCAGGTCGTGGCGGGCCGGTCGTCGTGGGCCACCGTCGTGCCGCCCACGAACGGCAGCAGTCGGTGCGCCTCCTGCTCCAGGGCCGTCCGGTCGGTGGCGCGGAGCGGGCGGAACGGGGCGAGTCGTAGTGTTCCGGCGTCGAGTGACCACGTTCCGTGCACCCGGCCGTCCACCAGGAAGGTGGGCAGGACCCGCGCCGAGCCCGGCATGACGCGGGGACGGTCCTCGTCGTCGATGATCCGGGTCCGGTCGGCATGGCCGAGCAGGACGTTGTCGAACGCGGGCAGCAGCCGCGCCGGGGCCGGGGTCTCGGGGTCGGGCAGCTCCGCGTCGGCCAGGTCGAACAGCTCTGCGCCTCCGGGGCCGGCGTAGCGGCGCAGCTCGGCACCCATGGTCGCGACGACCTCGCCCAGGCGGGTCAGGCCGCTCCAGGCCTGGACGTCCTTGACGCCGGCCGGGCCGAACGCGGCGAGGTAGCGGCGGATCAGCTCCCTCGCCGCTTCGCCGTCGCCGGTGGCCGCGGCCGGTCGTCCCAGCCATGCCGCGGCGGGCGTCACGGAGATCGCCGAGCGGTTGCCCCAGGAGCCCCAGGAGGCCGTGGCGGGATCATGGACGAGCGGGGTCCGCAGCTCGACCTCCCCCGCCAGGATCCGTCCGTCGTGACCGGGGTGGCGTTCGGCGAGTCGTCGGGCCAGTTCCCTGCGGGGCAGCGTCCGGCCGCCGAGCAGGGCGAGCCCCTCAGCGACGAGGGACGCCGCGTCCAGGCCCGTGCCGTGCCCGGAGGCGCTGTCCCGGGCGGCGCGGTTCCGGGTGAAGTACGACGAGCCGGCGGTGCGGTCGAGCACGGGCTGAAGCAGGGGCCGCATGCGGAGGAAGTCGTCGGCCGTGGTGAGGTGCTGGGTGCTGCGGAGCAGGGCGGACCGCACGACCTTCCGGTCCTCGACGAGCGCGGTGAGTTCCGCCCGGGTGAAGTCGTGGATCCTGCTCCACAGGCCGACGTAGGGCCAGTTGGGCTCCTGGGCCTGGAGGGCGGCCAGGCGTCCGATCACGTCGAGCGGCGTTCGGTCGGTGCGCGCGAGCAGGAACTGCCGGTCGAGGAGCGCCCGGTTGAGGGCCCGGAGGGAGAGCGCGGTCACGACAGCCGCACCGAGACATCGCCGGCCCGCGTCGGCTCCAGGCAGGTCGGGACGCCCGCGCCCCGTGCGGCCGGCGCGATCTCACGAATGATCATTTCCTGGTCCTCACGTCGACCCATGGTGTCCTCGACATCGACCCTAGGGAGCCTTCCGGTCACTTTCCGGCCGGAAGGCCGGGCAGTATTCCGGCATGGCGAACACCAGCTCACGGACCCTCCGGCTGCTCTCCCTGCTGCAGACCCACCGCCACTGGCCCGGTCCTGACCTGTGCGAGCGACTCGGGGTGTCCGAGCGGACCCTGCGCCGCGACATCGACCGGCTGCGCGAGCTCGGCTATCCGGTCGGCGCGGCCCGCGGCACCGACGGCGGCTACCAGCTCGCGCCCGGCGCCGTCCTACCGCCGCTCCTGCTCGACGACGAGGAGGCGGTGGCCCTCGCCGTCGGCATCGGCGACGCGGCACAGAGCGGGATCGTGGGGATCGAGGACGCGTCGCTGCGGGCGCTCACCAAGGTGGTGCGGGTCCTGCCGCCCCGGCTGCGGGCCCGGGTGGACGCCCTCCGGGCGGTGACCGTCTCCGCCGGTGCGTCCGGCCCGGCGGTCGCGGCGGGGGTGCTCACCGCGGTCGCCCAGGCGTGCCGGGACGGGGAGCGGCTGCGGTTCGACTACACCGCCCGGGGCTCGGCGGCCTCCGGGCGCGAGGTCGAGCCGCACCGCGTCGTCGCCCTCGGCGGGCGCTGGTACCTGGTCGCCTACGATCTGGACCGGCAGGACTGGCGCAGCTTCCGACTCGACCGGCTGACCGGGCCGGAGGCGACCGGAGCCCGCTTCCGGCCGCGTCCGCTGCCGGCCGAGGGCGCCGTGGCCTTCGTGCGGGCGGCGAGCGGGGCCCCGGTGCCGCACACGGTCGAGGTCCTCGTCCACGCGTCAGCCGCCCGGGTGCGGCGGACGGTCGGCCGGTGGGGCACGGTCGAGCCGGCCGGCCCGGACAGCTGCCGGCTCACCATGACGTCGACGTCCCTCGACTGGCCGACGCAGGCGCTCGGCAACGTGGGGGCCGAGTTCGAGGTGCTGGGGCCGCCGGAGTTCGCGGCGCACGTCCGGGAATGGGGTGCCCGCTTCCTCCGCGCGACCTCTCAGTAGACGTCGTGGAACCCGAGGCAGTCCGGGTCCTGGAGGGGGCAGCCGGGGTGGGGTGTGCGGTCCGGCTCCGGCGGCGGGGGCGGTTCGTCCGCGAGGGCCGGAGCCGGGGGCAGTTCGAAGGATCCGCACAGGCAGCCGCCGCAGGTTCCCGAGAACCGGGGTTCCCCGTGCCGGAAGCGGGGATGCCCGCACCGGCACTCCTGTGTCGCCCACGCCGCCATCCCCGGACCTCCGCTCCCCCACGGTCTCCGTCCCCTCCAGGGTAGCGACCTCACCCCCGGACGGGGCCCTGCCCTCAGCTCGGTCGCATCCTGAACTCGTAGGCGTCCGGCAGGAGTTCGTCGGTGAACCGCCGCCAGAGCTCGCCCAGGACCTCGGCGCCCTCACGCAGGTCCGCGACCTCGAAGCCGGCGTCGAAGACGGCCCGTGCCTCGTCCGGCCGGCGCTCGGCGAGCAGCAGCCGTACCTCGATCAGCCGGAAGGCCCCGCGCCGCCGGGCGGAGTCCGGCAGCCGGTGCCAGAGGGCCCGCGCCCGGTCGGGCCGGTCGACGGCGAGGAGCGCGTCGAGCGCCTCGCGGCCGAGCGCGGTGGCGAACAGCGCGCGCCCCTCGTCCTCGTCCGCACCGGCCGTCGTCGTCCCGGGGCCGGTGGCGGACTCCGCGCCGCCCGCCGTCGCCTCGTGGTCGGTGAAGGCCTCCTCGAAGTGGTCGGCGGCGCGTTCCGGGTGGCCGTCCTCCCGGTCGGCGACGGCCAGGCAGTACAGCAGGGGCCAGCGCGTTCCCGCCTCCTTGAGTCCCCGCTCCCAGCTCCGTACCGCCTGCGCCCGGTCGCCCGCGTGCCACTGGGCGATGCCGAGCTGGTACTCGGTGGTGGGGTCGGCGGGCGCGGTCTCCAGCATGTCCCGCCAGGGGGAGGCGACCAGCGGCGCGATCAGAGGGGCCGCGCCGGTCACCGGGGCCGGCAGGACGCCGGTGCGGAGCAGTTCCCGCCACGGCTCCTGCTCGGGTCCGAGGGTGGACTCCGGGAACGGCGTACCGGGCAACTCGTGTCCCCCGCGCAGCACTTCGAGCGCTCCCCAGCCGGATCCGGCCGCGAGGACCTCCTCCGGAGCGAGGTCGGCCGCCCGCTCCCGCCAGGCCGTGTACGCGGCGTCGACGGCGGCGCGGGGCAGTGCGCCGGACAGGCTGCGCTCGACGTCGGCGCGGGCGGCGCTCCAGTCCTCGCCGAGCGCCGTCGCGGGGTCGGCGGCGAGCGGTCCGTACGCCTCCAGCCAGCTGAACTCCGCTCCGGCCGCGAGCTCCAGGTGCTCCAGCTGGGTGCGGGCGAGCCCGGCCTGGATCTCGGCGTAGCCGGGGGTGCCGGGTTCCGTCAGCCACTCCTGCCAGCGCCGGCCGCCGCGCCCGGTGCCCCACACGAAGAGCTTGCGGCCGCGCAGCGGGTCGGTGGAGGTCTGGACGAGCCCGGTGCCGTCCGCGTCGAGGGCGGCGATCCAGCGGCGCCGGCCCTCGGGCAGGTCGTAGAACCAGTCGGCGGCGTGGGTGCTGTTCAGCGGGTACGTGCGGTCGGTGCCGTCCTCGGTGACCGGTACGGGGACCCGGCTCAGGCCGCGCTCGTAGCCGTGGTGCCAGGCGGCGTCGGCGGGCGCGAGGACACGCCGGTCCTCGGGGACGGCGATGTTGGACCACCAGTAGACGGGGGCGGTCCGCTCGTGGGGGTTGCGTATCCGGACCCCGACGTACAGGAAGTCGGAGCCCTCCGGGAGCCAGAGGTCCACCTGGAAGGGCAGGTCGCGCAGTCGCTCCCACTCCCACAGGCGGAGCATCGGCCCGCCGTCGGGGGCACGGACGGTCGCCGCGTGCAGAGGCGAGCAGGAGAGGGTGGTGTGGCCGGTGGCCCCGATGTTCCATTCGACGCCGCCGGAGAACCAGGCGCCGTTGAGGGCGAACGCGGCCGGCTGGAACACCGGGTTGCGGTAGAGCAGTTCGCGTCCGGTGGGCTTGTGGTGGAGCGAGTGGACGCGACCGCCGAGACCGGGCAGCACGGTCACCCGGAGCCGGTCGTTCTCGATCACGATCGTGTCGAGGTCCGCGGGTGTGCGCTCGCGGCCGTAGCCGTCGCGCACGGGGGCGGGCAGGAGGCTGCGCAGCGGGTCCCGGCCGATGCCCCTGGCCATGTCGCGCGGGAGTTCCGCGAGGGTCCGCGGGTCGACCGCGTGGGCCCCGGCGCCGGCGGGGGCCCGCAGTGCGGGAAGGGGGTTGTCCGGGCCCAAGGGGGCGGCGGGCAGCGTCAGTACGGCACGTCGTACGGTCGTCATCGCCCCATGGAACACGCCCGGGGGCCTTCCTGACCAGGGGTTCTCCGCCTCGGGCTTCGGCCGGTCCCGAGGCGCGGGGCCAGCCGGAAATTCCGGGCGGACCGGGCGGCCGCCGCCGTAGGGTGGCAGGTCGGTACGCCGTCGGGCGGCCGGAGAACCAGGGCACAGGGAGTACGAGGAATGGGCACGCAGCACACCTACCGGGTCATCGTGCGCGGCACCTTCGACGGACTGTCGGAGGAGAGCCGGACCCGGCTGCTCGCCGAGGTGGACGCGCACGGGCTGACCGCGATGCAGTTCACCGAGGAGGGCTCGCTGACCTACGACCGGACGCTCAAGCACTTCTCGTACCGCCTGGTCGTCGTCTCCGACGCGGAGGACGGCGACGAGATGGCGGGCGCGCTCGCGGAGGACCGGGTGGAGACCGCGCTCGGGAAGCTCGGCCACGGGTACAAAGGGCTGCGGTCGACGGTCACCGACCTCGACACGATGAAGATCAACTACAAGCGCTGAGCGGGGCCGGGGGCCGGCGGGGGCTGGGCCCTGGCGTCGGCAGACGGGCCGCTCGGCGGTGCCGGGGCCTCGCCCGACGAGCCGCTCGACAGTTCCGGGGCGTCGACCGAAAGCCCCGCTCGACGGTGCCTGCCTGGGCTCAGCGGCGTGCCGTACGTACCCGGGGCGGGCAGCTCTCACCCTTCCGTACGACTCCGATCATGACGGTGGTGCGGCGGTCGAGGCCCGTGCCCGCCGCCGGGTACTGGGTGACGACCCGCCATCGCGGCGGCCAGATCACCCGCCGGTCGCGCCCGCTCACGTCGTGGACGTCGAGCCGGGTGCGGCGGTCGAGACGGGTGAAGACCCGCCACAGACCGCGGCCGAGGAAGTCCGGCACCGGCCGGGTGCCGTCGTCGGCCCCGGCCGTCTCCTCCGTCGAGGTGACGGCGACGGCCGCGAGCGCGAGGACGGCACCCGCCCCCACGACGGCGCGCCGCCTCACTTCCGCCTCCGGGCCGCGGCGTAGCCGCCGCACGCGGCGCCGATGAGCGCGGTCGCGAGCAGGGCCAGATAGAGCGGCATGGACACCTCGGGGACGAGGAGCCGGATCTTGACCTCCCGGGTGTTCTGGAAGATGAAGACCAGGGTGACGATGGCGAGCACGGCCATCCCGATCCGGCCCGGGGTGAGGGCCTCGGCGAACCCGGACCCGCCCCCGCCCGATGCCCGTGACGTCTCGTTCGGACTCATGCCCGGCCCTCTCCTCCGTCGTACCGTCGGTCGTACCCGGCCGCAGCCGTGGGACCAGAATGAGGTGAGTGGCGCCTCACCGTGACGGCGAGGAGAGCCGAACGGGTGACTTGTCAGACAACGTGAGCCGACTACCGTGGTGCCGGACACCGTCGGAACCGCGGGAACATCCACCGGGACCGACCGGAATCGAGACGAGGAGCGGCCGTGGCGGTCAGCGGACAGCGGCGGCGCCCGGTCGTGGCGCTCTACGAGCGGATCGCGGACGCCGTCCACGACGGCACCTACCCGCCGGGCTCGACGCTCCCCTCCGAGCCGAAGCTCGCCGCCGAGCTGGGCGTGAGCCGGCCCGCCCTGCGCGAGGCCCTGCTGCTGCTCCAGGAGGACGGCCTGCTGACCGTACGCCGCGGGGTGGGCCGGACGGTCAACGACCGGCCGCCGCGGCGCGGGTTCGAGCACGTCCAGCCGCTGGAGGAGCTGATCGGCGCGGGCACGCCGCTGCGGGTGCGGGCCCTGCTGCGGACGGTCGAGGAACCGACCGACTTCACCACCCAGCACCTGCTCGCCCCGGCCCGCGCGGAGCTGCGGTTCTGGGAGTCCGTGCTGACCGGGGAGGGTACGGCGGCGGCGCTGAGCCACGAGTGGGCGGCGGCCGACGAGCTGCTCGACCGGGTGCACCCGGAGTTCGCCACGGCCCTGCGGGCGGCGGAGGAGCGCGCCGCGCGCGGGCCGGCCGCCTCCATGCTGTCGGTCCTGCTCGGGGCCTCGCGGGAGACGGCGCTCACCGCGCACAGCGGCATCACGGCGACGCTGCTCGGGCGGCGGCGGGGGGATCAGCTGGGGCGGCCGGCGGACACTCCGGCCGTCCTGGTCACCCAGGTCGTACGGGTCGGCGAGACCCCGGTCCTGGCCGCCAAGCACATGCTCCCGACGGGCGCCCCGGCCCTGCCCGTCCTGCAGTCGCACTAGGCGGGTCCGGCCAGGATCCACCGGACCGTCCCGCGGTCGCACCCCACCCCTGTCGGGCCCGTCACAGCGGGCCCGTCTCACGTGGCGTACACTTCCCCGCCATGCACTTGTCTGACAACCCTGCCACGCCTGCCGCCGCCACCGTCTCCGAGTGGATCCGCCGGGCCCCCAAGGCCGTCCTCCACGACCACCTCGACGGTGGGCTGCGCGCCGCGACCATAGTCGAGCTGGCACGGGAGTGCGGCTACACCGCGCTGCCGACCGAGGACCCCGCCGCGCTCGCGGTCTGGTTCCGGGACGCGGCCGACTCCGGTTCGCTGGAGCGCTACCTGGAGACCTTCGCCCACACCTGCGCGGTCATGCAGACCCGTGAGGCGCTCACCCGCATCGCGGCCGAGTGCGCCGAGGACCTCGCGGCGGACGGTGTCGTCTACGCCGAGATCCGCTACGCCCCCGAGCAGCACCTGGAGGGCGGCCTGACCCTCGACGAGGTCGTCGAGGCCGTCAACGACGGCTTCCGCGAGGGTGAGCGCCGTTCCGGCGGTCGTATCACCGTCCGCACCCTCCTCACCGGCATGCGCCACACCGACCGCTCGCTGGAGATCGCGCGGCTCACGGTCGCGCACCGGGACAAGGGCGTGGCCGGCTTCGACATCGCCGGCGGCGAGATCGGCAACCCGCCGGCCCGCCACCTCCCCGCCTTCCAGCACCTGAAGCAGGAGAACTGCCACTTCACGATCCACGCCGGCGAGGCCGTCGGCGCGGAGTCGATCCACGAGGCCGTGCAGGTCTGCGGCACCGAGCGGATCGGCCACGGCGTGCGGATCACCGACGACATCGCCGAGGACGGCACGCTGGGCCGGCTCGCCTCGTACGTCCGGGACAACCGGATCGCCCTGGAGGTCTGCCCGACGTCCAACCTCCAGACGGGCGCCGCGAAGGACTACGCCTCGCACCCGATCGACGAGCTGCGCCGCCTGGGCTTCCGGATCACGCTCAACACGGACAACCGGCTGGTCTCCGGCACCACCATGAGCGAGGAGTTCCAGCACATGGTGGACGCCTTCGGTTACGGCCCCGAGGTCTTCGAGGAGTTCACGGTCGCCGCCCTGGAGGCCGCCTTCCTGCCGCTGCCGGAGCGGCAGCGGCTGGTCGACGAGGTCGTCCGCCCCGGGTACGCGGCGCTCCGGGCCGTCTCGGTCTAGCCCACCCGTCCCTGGACCAGGGGCAGTTCGAGCGTCCCCGGGTTTCCGGGGGCGTCGACGACGGTCACCGGCTTGATGCCGCGGTTCCCGGAGTACGCCGTGTCGCTGCCCGCGATCACCAGCTCCAGCCGGTGGCCCGTCTCGTAGCGGTGGACGACGGCGGGCAGTTCGACCGTGAAGGGGCGCGTGACGTCCGGCACCCGGACCGGTGCGACGAGGCGGTTGACCAGGGTCCTGGTGCCGTCGGGGGCGATGTCGTAGAGCTTGGCGAAGAGCACGAGCTTGTCGGCGGCGTCGCCGGAGTCCTGGACGCGCTCGGTGGCCGGCGAGTCCACCTTCAGGGTGGCCCGCGGGGCGCCGACGAGGTCGACGGGCGCGGTGAGCGGGGCGCTGGTCCAGCCGAGGTGGGTGCCCGCGGTGTCGTACGGCCGGGGGTCGGGCAGCCCGATCATCCCGGCGAGCGACGATTCGGAATGGCTCGTCGGGAGGAGCCGGTTGCTGTACGTACGCGCGCCACGGGCGACCTTCGCGCGGTCGTCGACGAGCTTGCCGTCGCCGGAGAGGTACAGCCGCTGGCTCAGCGCCGGCACCTCGGCGGCGGCGCCGTAGCCGCTCTGCCAGTCCCGGTACCAGGCGAAGGCGGGTCCGGTGTCGGCGGCCCGGTTCTTCCGCAGGTACCGGTCGAACCATCCGAGGATCCGCTGTCCGACGTAGCTTCCCTCCAGGTTGCCCTGAGCCAGGTCGAGTTCGCCGGGCTTCTGGCCGCCGCTGTGTCCCCAGGACTGCCAGATCATCCGGGTGTCGACACCGCGCTCGCGGAGCCGGTCGTAGGTGGCGTTCGCCTCGTTGAGGGTGAACAGGCTGTCGGCCTGGCCCTGGACGATGAGCGTGGGGGCGGTGATCCGGTCGACGTACGAGACCGGGGAGACGCTGCGGGCGTAGGCCAGCATCTTCGCGGTCTCGGCCTTCGGGTAGCGGCCGGAGTTGAGGAGCCGCACGGTGCCGCAGGCGTCGGTGACGAAATGCAGGCAGCGGATCGAGTTGATCCGGCTGGGGTCGAGCGAGGGGACGAGCAGCGGCTGCCCCTCGCCGATCAGGTAGAACCCGTTCGCCCACTGCCACTTGAAGACGCCGGGGGTGGCGCGGTCGGCGGCGTTGGGGGCGAGGGAGTAGGCGAGGTCGTTCCAGGTGATGAGGGGGACGAGGGCGTCGATACGGGGGTCGACGGAGGCGGCGGCGAGCTGGACGGCGCCGCCGTAGGAGCCGCCGATCATGCCGACGCGCGGGTCGCCCGCTCCGTCGCGGGTGACGAAGTCGGCGCGGGTGCCGTCGTCGGCGGCGCGGTCGCCGGCGAGGAAGTCGACGAGCCGGGCGGCGGCGCGGCCGTCGATCTCGGGGTCGTCGAGGGAGATCAGGCAGCCGGACTTCCCGAAACCGAGCCCGGAGTAGACCAGGCCGACGTAGCCCCGCTCGGCGAAGGCCCTGCCGATGGCGTCGGTGGAACCGTCGCTCTTGCTGCCTCCGAAGCCGTTGGTGGCGAGCACCGCGGGCGCGGGACGCGCGGCGTCCACGCCGGCGGGCCGGTACAGGTCGGCGTCGACGGCGCAACTCCGCCCGCCGGCCTCGACGGTGAAGCGCAGCGGGGTGACGCTGTACGGGGCTTCGGCGGCGCTCGCGGGCGCGGCGAGTGTCAGCGGCCCGGCGAGCGCGGCGGCTCCGGCCACGAGCGCGAGGGCCTTGCGGGATCGGGGCACGGCACGGGACACAGAGACCTCCACGCTGAGGACGACGCCGAGCAGCCCACGACTCCTACCGACTGGTAGAGACCCGGGCAGCGCCCATGCTGTGACACGTGTAAGAGCCCGTCAATGCGCCGAACGAGGGTTGTTGACGGAGATTCAGTGAAGGGCCGTGTCGGGGAGGCCCGTACCGTCCCGGGCCTCTCGTCCGCCTCCCCCTCCCCCCACCTCGCGTCGCCGCCCGGCCGCCGCTCAGCGCAGGGCCGGGACGTCCAGGGTGAGGGTGTTCTTCTCCGTGTCCAGGACGGCCGACACGCCGAGCGGCATGGTCAGGGCCGTCTCGCTGTGGCCGAAGCCCAGTTCCTCCACGACCGGGACGCCGAGGTCGCCGAGGCGGTCCAGGAGGACCGCCCGGATCTCCTCGTACGGGCCGCACTCCGCCCAGGAGCCGAGGGCGATGCCCGCGACGCCGTCGAGCCAGCCGGAGCGGAGGAGCTGGGTGAGGATGCGGTCGAGCCGGTACGGCTCCTCCCCCACGTCCTCCAGGAGCAGCAGTCCGCCGCGAGCGGAGGGGCGGGCGTGCGGGGTGCCGAGGTCGGCGGCGAGGAGGCTGACGCAGCCGCCGAGGGTCACGCCGCGGGCGCGCCCCGGTGCCAGGGTCCGGGCCGTGTCCAGGCCGAGCGTGCGCACCGACTCGGGTGTGAACAGTGTGGCCCGCAGGGACTCCTGGGTGCGCGGGTCCGAGAGGAAGGTGCCCGCGGCGACCATCGGGCCGTGCAGGGTGGAGTAGCCGGCCCGGACGGCGAAGGCCTCGTGCAGGGCGGTGATGTCGCTGTAGCCGACGAACGCCTTGGGCCCGGCCTCCCTGATGGCCCGCCAGTCGACGAGGTCGACCATGCGCTGGGCCCCGAATCCGCCGCGCGCGCAGAGGACGGCGGAGACCGAGGGGTCGCACCAGGCCTCGGTCAGGTCGCGGGCCCTGGCCCGGTCGGCGCCCGCCAGGTGGTCGAGGACGGGGTGGGTGTCCAGGACGTGCGGGGCGACGACGGGGTCGAGGTCCCAGCCGCGGAGGATGTCGAGCCCCGCCCGCAGCCGCTCCTCGGGGACGGGCCCCGCGGGGGCGACGACGGCGACCCGGGCGCCGGGCCGCAGCCGCTCGGGCCGGGTGAGCGGGCCGGCCGGGGGCCGGGCCTCCGCCGGGCTGGGGAGGGCGGGGTCGGGTGCTGTCACGTGCGGTACTCCAGGTCGGGCACGTCCGTCCGGGTGATGCCGAAGGTCCGTACGTACAGGGAGAGTTCGGCCTCCAGGGCGCGGACCATCGTGTCGGCCCTGCGGAAGCCGTGTCCCTCCCCCTCGAAGGCGAGGTAGGCGTGCGGGACGCCCCGGCCGGCGGTGCGGGTGAGGAAGCGCTCGGCCTGCGCGGGTGGGCAGATGACGTCGTCGAGGCCCTGGAGCAGCAGGAAGGGCGCGGTGACGCGGTCGACGTGCTCGATGGGCGAGCGCTCCTTGTAGCGGGCGGGGACGTCGTCGAGGGAGCCGATGAGCCCGTGGAGGTACTGGGACTCGAAGTCGTGGGTCTCGTCGGTGGCCCAGCCCCGCAGGTCGAGGATGGGGTAGATGATCGTGCCGCAGGCGTACACGTCGGTGGAGACGAGGGAGGCGGCCGTCGTCCAGCCGCCGGCGCTGCCGCCGCGGACGGCGAGCCGGGCCGGGTCCGCGGTTCCCTCGGCGGCGAGTGCCGCGGCGACGGCCGCGCAGTCCTCGACGTCGACGACGCCCCACTGCTCGCGCAGCCGCTCGCGGTACTCCCGGCCGTAGCCGGTGGAGCCGCCGTAGTTGACCTCGGCGACGCCGATGCCGCGCGAGGTGAAGTAGGTGATCTCCAGGTCGAGGACGAGCGGGGCGTGGCCGGTGGGGCCGCCGTGGGCCCAGATCACATAGGGCGGGAGTTCGCCCTCGGGGCCGGCGAAGCCGGGGTGGTGCGGCGGGTAGATCTGCGCGTGGATCTCGCGGCCGCCGGGGCCGGTGAAGGTGCGGACGCGGGGTCGGGGGTGGTGGGCGGGGTCGACGGCGTCGGTGTGGGCGGCGCCGACGACCCGGGTGCGGCCGGTGCGGGCGTCGAGCTCGACGAGTTCGTAGGAGGTGTGCGGGGAGGCGGCGACGCCGACCACGCGGCTGCCGTGGGCGGCGAGGGTCGGGGCCCATTCGGTCCAGGGGCCGGCGGCGTCGACGAGCGAGCCGCGGTCGGGGTCGAGGATGCCGAGGGCGGTGGTGCCCTTGCCGTGGACGACGGCGACCAGACCGTTCTCCAGGGGCGTGAACCAGTTCAGCCCGATCTTCCAGAGCGGTCCGCCGAACTCCTCGGCGCGGGGGCAGAGCGCGGCCGGTTCCCCGAGGCCGCCGTCGGTGCCGACCTCCGCCCGGTAGAGGTTCCACCAGCCGGAGCGGTCGCTGACGAGGAGGAGCCGTCCGGCCGCGTCCCAGTCGACCTGCGGGATCGACTCGGAAGGCCCGCCCGCGACGGTCGTGGCCCGGTCGAAGGTGCCGTCGGGGGTGACGTCGGCGAGCTGCACCTCGGTGCCGTCCCAGGGCATCCGGGGGTGGTCCCAGCCGATCCAGGCCGCCCTGCGGCCGTCCGGGGAGAGCCGGGGACCGGTCACGAACCGGTGGCGCCCGTCGGAGAGTTCCCGGACGGCCGCGCGGTCGTCGGCGGCGGAGCCGTCGAGGGGTACGGCGACGATCACCCGGCGCACGTCCGTCGGGGCGGGGCCGGTGAACTCCTCCAGGACGCACCACACCTCGCCGCGGTCGGCGTGGACGACCGGGTCCGCCCAGCGCAGTCCGCCGCCGGTCGCGGAGACGGGGGTGAGGGGCCGGGGCCCGGCGCCGGCCGCGGCGTCGGGCTCGTAGGCGTAGAGCCGCTGGTCGGGGAAGTGGCAGAAGACGGCGAGGGGTCCGCCGGCCGGGCGCGGGACCGCCGCCCAGGGGAGGCCTCCGTACTCGATCACCCGGCTGCGGACGTTCCACGGGGCGGGCAGCAGGCTCTCCTCGGTGCCGTCGGCGCGCCGTCGCACGAGGGCGCGCCTGCCTCCCTCGGCGGGGCGTGGCGCGGTCCACCACAGCTCGTCGCCGACGACGCCGGGGTACTCGGGCCGCCCGTCGTGGGCGGCGGCGAGCGCCGCGTCGACGGGTGACGGCCAGCTGCCGTGGGCGGCGATCGTTTTCATCCCAGCTCCCCCTGTCACGGTGTGACGCGAAACGATGACGGTCCTTCGGCCTGTCCTAGGCCGACTTCAGGTAGTGGTCGAGCACTCGGACGCCGAAGTGCAGCGCGTCCACGGGGACGCGTTCGTCGACGCCGTGGAAGAGCGCTCCGTAGTCGAGTTCCGGGGGCAGCCGGAGCGGCGAGAAGCCGTAGCCGGTGATGCCGAGCCGGGAGAACTGCTTGGCGTCGGTGCCGCCCGACATGGTGAACGGCACGACGTGGCCGTCCGGGTCGAAGCGCTCGACGGCGGCCCGCAGCTTCGCGAAGGTCGGCGAGTCGACGGGGGCCTCCAGGGCGACCTCGCGGTGGTGGAACTCCCACTCCACGTACGGGCCGGTGAGCTCGTCCATGGTCGCGGCGAACTCCTCCTCGGTGCCCGGCAGTGTCCGCCCGTCGATGTGGGCGACGGCCTGGCCCGGGATGACGTTGACCTTGTAGCCGGCGTCGAGCATCGTCGGGTTGCTGCTGTTGCGGACGGTCGGCGCGACGAGGGCGGCGGCGGGGCCGAGCTTGCCGAGGAGGAGGTCCACGTCGAGGTGCGGCGAGTGGACGTCGATGTCGATCGCGTAGAGCGCGGCGAGTTCGGCGAGGGCGGCGCGGACGGTGGCGGTGAGCCGGACGGGCCAGGCGTGCGAGCCGATCCGGGCGACGGCTTCGGCGAGGCGGGTGACGGCGTTGGCCGTGTTGACCTTGGAGCCGTGCCCGGCGCGGCCGTGCGCGGTGAGCTTGAGCCAGGCGGTGCCCCGCTCCCCTGCGGCGATCGGGTAGAGGGTGGTGCCGGGCTGCGGGTGGAAGCTGAAGGCCCCGGACTCGCTGATGCCCTCGGTGCAGCCCTCGAAGAGCGCGGCGTGGCGGTCGGCGAGGAAGCCGGAGCCGTCCTCGGCGCTCGCCTCCTCGTCGGCGGTGTAGGCCAGGACGATGTCGCGGCGCGGCCGGATGCCCTGCCGGGCCCAGGAGCGGACGACGGCCAGGACCATCGCGTCCATGTTCTTCATGTCGACGGCGCCGCGGCCCCAGACGACCCCGTCGCGGACCTCGCCGGAGAAGGGGTGGGTGGTCCACTCGGCGGGGTCGGCGGGCACGACGTCCAGATGGCCGTGGACGAGGAGGGCCTCGGCCGAGGGGTCGGTGCCGGGGATGCGCGCCACCACGTTGGTGCGGCCGGGGGTCCGCTCCAGGAGGGTGGGTTCGATGCCGGCGGCGGCGAGGCGCTCGGCGACGTACTCGGCGGCGGGCCGCTCACGGCAGTCGCCGCCGCCCCGGTTGGTGGTGTCGATGCGGATGAGCTCGGAGGTGAAGGTGACCACCTCGTCGAGCGCTGTCGTGTCCGGGCCCCGGACCTCCTCAGCCATACTGCTCCTCCACCGCGGCCGAGACGATCGTCGTGACCGCTTTGAATGTGCGGATTGCCTCGTACATCGTCTCGCTCGTGTAGGCGACGCGCCGCTCCGCGCCGCGCGCCACGCCGGGAACCACCGTGGCGGCCGCGCCCAGATGCTCGGCGTCGAACTCCAGCTCCACGGTGAAGGGGCCGCCGTGGACCGGCTCGTGGCGGACGGCGAGCGCGGCGCCGGTCTTCGCGGCAGCGCGGATGTCGGCGGCGGTTCTGGCCGGGGTCCGGCACACCGCCGCGTACCGCGAGACGTAGTCCTTGACGGCGACCTTGGGTGCCTCCGGCGCGTAGCCGAGGGCGTCCTCGCAGGTCAGGTCGTCGCCGGTGACGAGGACGACGGGCACGCCGTACTCCGCGACCACATGGGCGTTGAGCAGGCCCTCGCTGGCCCGCTCGCCGTTGAGCCAGACGCCGGTGATCGAGTTGGCGAGATAAGTGTGGGCGAGGACGCCCTCGGTGCCGGCGCCGGTGTGGTAGCCGACGAAGGCGATGCCGTCGACGTCCCCGTGCTGGACGCCCTCGACCATGGAGAGGGTCTTGTGCCGGCCGGTGATCATCTCGGCCCGCTCGTCGAGCCGCTCCAGGAGCAGGTTCCGCATGGACCAGTGCGCTTCGTTGATGAGGACCTCGTCGGCTCCGCCGTCGAAGAAGCCGAGCACCGCGGCGTTCACGTCGGAGGTGAACATCGAGCGGCACCGCTCCCACTGGGGCGTGCCGGGCAGCACGTCGCCGGGCCAGGTCACACCGGTCGCGCCCTCCATGTCGGCGCTGATGAGGATCTTCATGACTGGCACCGTACGCGCAGCCCGGCGGCCGTACCACCCCTGTGGAAAACGTCATTGGCCTGGCCCATTGGCGGTCCTCGGCGCGTTCCGGTACGCGGTCCGGTCCGGGTTCCGCCACGGGGTCCGGTGCGGCTTCCGCGCAGGTGCGGGACAGGTCGGGACGTGCGAGGACCCCCTCCGGCGGGGGATTGCGGAGGGGGTCGTTCACGGGGCCCGCGGCCGTGGCGGCCGCGGGCCGCGGTCAGTGCGCCCGGGTGTCCGCCGGGGCGAGCCGCAGGTCGCGCTGGACGGGGACCGCGCCGACGGAGACGTCCGCCGTGTGCGGGGCGTGGTCGCGGGCCTCGACCGACACCACGTACAGGCCCTGCTCGGGAGCGGTCAGGACGTAACCCCCGTCCACGTGGGAGAGCACCCGGTCGGCCTGGCCGCCGTCGCTCGCGAGGAGGGTGATCGCGGCCCCCTCGACCGGGGAGCCGTCCGCCGTGTGGACGAATCCGTGGACGACGAGACCGTCGTGCCCGGTCCCGTCCTCCTCCGGCGGCTCGACGGCGAAGTGCGGCAGGCGCTTCTCGAGCCAGCCCGGCAGCCACCAGTTGGAGGCGCCGAACAGGTGCATCAGGGCGGGCACGAGCACGGTCCGCAGGATGAAGGCGTCCAGGGCGACCGCTCCGGCCAGGCCCAGGCCGAACATGGCGGTGGCCCGCTGGCCGCTCAGCATGAAGGCGCTGAAGACACAGATCATGATCACGCCGGCGGCGTTGATCACCCGGCTGGACTCGGCGAGGCCGACCCGCACCGCGCGCGCGTTGTCGCGGGTGTGGACCCATTCCTCGTGCATCCGGCTGACCAGGAAGACCTGGTAGTCCATCGAGAGGCCGAAGAGCAGGGACAGCATGATGACCGGGAGGAACGCCTCGATCGGTCCCGGCCGTCCGGCGGCGAGGAACTCGCCGCCCCAGCCCCACTGGAAGATCGCCACCACCACGCCGAAGGAGGCCGCGGCGGCGATCAGGTTCATGACCGCGGCGGTGAGCGGTACCACGATGCTGCGGAAGGCGACCAGCAGGAGCAGGAAGCCCAGGGCGACGATGGCGCCGACGAAGGCGGGCAGCTTGCCGGCGAGGGTGTCGGCGAAGTCCTCGCCGAGGGCGGTCCCGCCGCCGACGTACGCGCGCAGGGCGCTGCCCTGTTCCGCGGCGGGGACGACGTCCTCGCGGATCCGGTCGATCAGCTCCGAGGTCTCCTCGGACTGCGGGTTGGTGGTGGGCACGACCTGCACGATGGCGACCTTGGACGTCGCGCCGGTCGGGACCGGGACCACCTGGGCGACGCCCTCGGTGCTCCGCAGCCGCTCGACCAGTCCGTCCAGGGCGGTCCGGTCCTGCGGGCCGGGCACCTCGGCGACCACCTGGAGGGGGCCGTTGAAGCCGGGGCCGAAGCCCTCGGCGAGCAGGTCGTAGGCCTGGCGGGTGGTGCTGGTCTCCGGGTTGTTGCCCTGGTCGGAGGTGCCGAGGCGGAGCGAGAGGGCGGGCACGGCGATGACCAGCATGGCCGCGAAGGCGGCGGCGGCGAGGACGCGCGGGTGCTTCTCCACGTACAGCGACCAACGGGCGGTGAGCCGGGCCTTGTTCTCGGCCCGCGGGCCCTCGGCGGCGAGCCGGCGGCGCTGGCGGCGGCTGAGGACGCGCATCCCGAGGACTCCCAGCATCGCCGGGAGAACGGTGATGGAGGCGATGACGGTGATGACGACGGTGAGGGCCGCCGAGATCGTCACACCGTTGAGGAAGCTCATGCGCAGGGCGAACATGCCGAGGAGCGCGATGCAGACGGTTCCGCCGGCGAAGATGACGGCCCTGCCCGAGGTGTTGACGGCGGTGACGGCCGCCTCCTCCGGAGTCCTGCCCGCGAGGATGCCCTTGCGGTGGCGGGTCACGATGAAGAGGGCGTAGTCGATGCCGACGCCGAGACCGACGAGCATCGCGAGCCAGGTCGACACCTCGGGCACCGTGGTCACACGGCTCAGCAGCGCGATGGTGGCGGAGGCGGTACCGACCGCGAAGAGGGTCGTGATGATCGGCAGGAGCATGCCGAAGAGGGAGCCGAAGGCGAGGAAGAGGACGACGGCGGCGGCGAGCACGCCGACGATCTCGCTGAGGTGCGCAGGGGGCGCCTCGGCGAGCGCCACGGTGGCGCCGCCGACCTCGACCGCGAGCCCGTCGCCGGCCGGGGCCCTGGCCGTCTCGATGAGGGCCTTCATCTGCTCGATCTCGAGCTCGTTGCCCTGCTTGGTGAAGGTGACGCTCGCGTAGGCGGTGCGGCCGTCCTCGCTGATCTGCCCGGCGCCGGCCTCGCCGTAGGGGCTCGCGACCGAGCCGACGTCCGGCTGCGCGGCGACCTTCTCCAGGGCGGCGGTCATCCTCGTGCGGACCTCGTCGTCGCGGACGCTGCCCTCGTCGACCCGCCAGACGACGGTGTCGGTCTCGCCGGCCTGCTCGGGGAAGGCCTCCTGCATCAGCGAGATGGCCTTGGAGGAATCCGTCCCCGGCAGGTCGAACACATTGGCGTACTTGTCACCGAGCGAGCTGCTCGCGCCGATCGTGCCGACCAGCACGACGACCCACAGCGCGATCACCACCCACTTGCGCCGGAAGCACCATCGGGCCCACGTCCCCACGTCCATCACTCCTCGTCCGGTCGAACTCAGGTATTCCTGCCGTCTGTTGATCAGCCTGAGCGGCGGTGGACGGGTGGACCAGAAGCTCCTGGAGTCTCCCCGGGTTCTCACAGGGAACTCTCAACCAGCCGTCAGCCGTTTCCCCAGAAGGACGCGACGGGGCGGCCCGATACTGGGGGCATGGACCTCGACACCAGCAGACCCGCCACGGTGCTCATCGTGGAGGACGAGCCCGGCATCGCCGATGTACTGGGCATCACGCTCAAGTTCCACGGTCTGTCCGTACTCTTCGCCGAATCGGGCAGTCAGGCGCTGGAGTTGGCGGAGCGGCACCGCCCCGACCTGATCCTGCTCGACGTGATGCTCCCCGACGGCAACGGCTGGTCGGTGTGCCGCCGGCTGCGGGGCGAGCGGGAGAGGTCCTGGGACACCGCGATCATCTTCCTCACCGCGCGGGACGCCCCCCAGGACATCGTGAGCGGGCTGGCGCTCGGCGGCGACGACTACATCACCAAGCCGTTCAACGTGGACGAGGTGGTGGCCAGGGTCCGCTCGGTGCTGCGCCGCACCCGGCGGAGCAGCGAGGAGCGGGCCCCCCGGGACGTGCTCCGGCACCTCGACGTCGAGCTGGACGAGGCGACGTTCACCGTACGGCGGGCGGGCCGGCCCGTGGACCTCACCCCGACGGAGTACAACCTGCTGCGCTACCTGATGCGCAACGCGGACCGCGTGGTCACCAAGGAGCAGATCCTGCGCCACGTCTGGAGCTACGACTCGGCCGTGGAGTCGACCGTGGTGGAGACGTACATCAGTTATCTGCGGCGGAAGTTGGACCGGAGCGGCGACGCGCCCCTCATCGTCACGCGACGGGGTGTGGGGTACGGACTGCGGGCGGCGACGGGATGAACGGGGCCGTGAAGACCGCGGAGCCCGCCGCGGCCGCCGCGGTGACGTCGGGCCCGGCCGTCCCGGTGACCACGGGCCCGGCTGCCCCCGTGACCACGGGCCCGTCCGCCCCGGTGAAGTCGGGCTTACGCAGGCCGCGTTCGCTGCGGGGCAGCCTCACCCTCGTCAACGTGGCCCTGCTCGCCCTCGGCCTGATCCTCGCCATGGCCGCCTCGCTCGTCGGGGTGTGGACCATCCTGATAGGGCAGCTCGACGACACCCTGCGGCAGGACGTGCAGGACGTACGGGCATCCTCCTCGCCCTCCTCGCTCCCCTCCCCCGCGTCCGCCGCCCCCGACACCTGCGCCGCCGTGCCCTCCGCGGTCCTGCACCGCTCGGCGCCGTACGCGCTGCTCGACTCCCGCGGCCGGGTGGTCCGTTCCTGCGTACGGGAGTCGGACGGGCCCCGCCGGAACGCCGACGCCCTGGCCGCCTCCGTGTCCCCGGTCGCGCTCGCGGACCGGGGCGAGGGGGCCTCCGTACGGCTGGACGGGGAGGTGTACCGGGTGGGCGCCCAGCGGGTGGCCGGAGACGGCATCCTGCTCAGCACGGCGCCGATGGCCGGGATGATGGCCACGGTGAAGAAGCTCTTCCTCCTCGAACTCCTGGTGAGCGCGGCCCTGTTGAGTCTGCTCGCGCTGCTCACCCAGCGGGCCGCCCGCCGTCGGCTGCGTCCGCTGGAGGACATGGTGCAGACGGCCTCGGCGATCGCGGCGGGCCATCTCGGGAGCCGGATCCCGACCGCGGGCGGCAGCAGCGAGGTCACCGAGCTGCGGACGGCGCTCAACTCCATGCTCCAGCAGGTCGAGACGGCCTTCCGCTGCCGGGAGGAGGCGTCGGACCAGGTGAAGCGGTTCGCCGCCGACGCCTCGCACGAGCTGCGGACCCCGCTCGCCACCATCCGCGGCTACGCCCAGCTGTTCGACAAGGGCATGCTGGGGCCCGAGGAGCAGGAGCGGGCCATCGGCCGGATCGCCTCGGAGGCCGACCGGATGAACCGGCTGGTGGAGGAACTGCTCGCGCTGGCGCGCCTGGAGCAGCAGCCGCAGCCCCAGCGACGGCCGGTGGACCTCGCCCTGCTCGCGCGGGAGGCCGCGGTGGACCTGCTGGCGGTCCAGCCGGGGCGGCCGGTGACGGAGGCGGGGGCGCTCAAGCGGGAGGACGAGCCGGTGCCCGTCCTGGGCGACGAGGGACTGCTCCGACGGCTCGTGGCGAACCTGCTCAGCAACGTCTCCGTGCACACCCCGCCCGAGGCGCCGGTCACGGTGGAGGTGACCCGCGAGGACGAGGCCGTCCTGCTCCGGGTCCGGGACGACGGCCCCGGGATGCGGCCCGAGGACGCGGCGCGCATCTTCGACCGCTTCTTCCGGGCGGACCCCGACCGGGCCCGCAGGACCGGCGGCAGTGGCCTCGGCATGTCGATCGTGCAGGCGGTGGTGCAGGCCCACGACGGGACACTGCGGGTGGAGACCGGGCTCGGCGAGGGCATGACGGTCGAGGTCCGTTTCCCGGACGCCCAGCTCACGACCTGAGGCGGACGCCGGACACACGGCGCACGGCCCGACGCGGGCGGATCGACACGGACGGCGCGGTGCGGCGCGGGCAGGCCTGAACGGGGGGCGGCCCGCCCGCGCCCGCGTCACGGGGCCCGGTGCGGGCCCGGCGCGAGGGTGCCGAAGGCCCGGTCGTAGTAGACGAGGGGTTCTCCGGGGGCGAGCCGGACGTCGTCCACCCGCCCGATCATGATGGTGTGGTCGCCCGCGCGGTGGCGGGCGTGGAGCGTGCAGTCCAGCTGGCCGATGGCCCCGCTCACCACCGGCAGCAGCGCGGGCGTGTGGGCCTGTTCCCCGTCGGGGAACCGGTCGGCGCCGGAGGTCGCGAAGAGCCGGGCGACCGCCTCGTCCTCCCGGCGCAGGATGCTCACCGCGAACTCCTCGCACGCGTCGAAGTCCGGGAACGACGAGGAGGAGTGGGAGAGGCAGACGAGGACGAGCGGCGGGTCGAGCGAGAGCGAGCAGAACGAGGTGGCGGTGAAGCCTCGGGGGCTGCCGTCGGCGGCCCGGGTGGTCACCACGACCACGCCGGCGGCGAACCGGGCCATCGCGGCGCGGAAGTCGGCGGGGTCCACCCCGATCGAGGCGTCGCGGCCGCCGTCGCGCCCGGGGGCGGGGGCGGGAGCAGACGCGGGCCCGGGGGCGGAGCCCGTGGTGGGGGCAGCGGCGGTCAGAGCCTGGGGGCTTCGGCTGGTCACGGCAGCAGCACCACCTGTCCGGCGAAGTTGAGCCCGGCCCCGAAGCCGAGGAGCAGGGCCGCTTCGCCGCTGCGGGCCTCGCCCCGTTCGAGCAGGGCGTCGAGGGCGAGGGGGACGGAGGCGGCGGAGGTGTTGCCGGTCCGCACCACGTCCCGGGCGACGGCGGTGCGGCCGGTGAGGCCGAGGCGCTCGGCCATCAGCTCGATCATCCGCAGGTTGGCCTGGTGCGGGACGAAGGCCCCGAGGTCGGCGGGGGCGACGCCGGCGAGCTCCAGGGCGCGGGCGGCCTCGGGGGCGACCTGCTCCATGGCCCAGCGGAACACCCGGCGGCCGTCCATCCGCATCCAGGGCCGGCCGGTCTCCTCGGGGGCCTCGGCGAAGGCGTCCCAGCCCGCGGTCATGCGCAGGGCGTGGGCGTGGGCCCCGTCCGCCCGCCGGACGACCGGTCCGATGCCGGGGGTGTCGGAGGGGCCGACGACGACGGCTCCGGCGCCGTCGGCGAAGAGGAACGAGATCGTACGGTCCTCCGGGTCGACGATGTCCGTCATCCGCTCGGCGCCGATGACCAGGACGTGCCGGGCGCTGCCCGCGCGGACCGCGTCCGAGGCGACGGCGAGGGCGTGGCAGAAGCCGGCGCAGGCGGCGGACAGGTCGATCCCGGCGGCGCGGTGCGCGCCGAGCTCGTGGGCGACCCGGACGGCGAGCGGCGGGGTCTGGAGGAGGTGGGACATGCTGGCGAGGAGGACGAGATCGATGTCGGCGGCCGGCACGCCGGCATGGGCGAGTGCCTTGCCGGCGGCGGAGACGGCCATGACGTGCAGGGTCTCGTCGGGCTCGGCGAACCGGCGTTCGCGGATGCCGCTGCGGGTCTCGATCCACTCCTCGGTGGAGTCGATCCGCGTGCAGATCTCGGCGTTGCCGACCACCCGTCGCGGCCGGTGACCGCCGACCCCGAGGATGCGGCTGTGACCGTGCGCGGGGGTGCGCAGGCTGACTGGGGGCATCGTCGACTCGTTTCCGCGGCCGGCGCTCGGCCGGTTGCCGCTGTGCGGTGAGGTGCGTGCGTACGGCTCCGCCCGGATGCGGGGGGGGTGGGTCGGGGCCTCTCGTTCGGGTCGGGCCGGATCGGCTCTGATCCGGCCCGGTCGGGCGGGGGCGGGTCGCGTCAGGTCGGATCCGGGGTCCCGGCGTACCGGCGCAGTGCGGTGAGGAGTTCGGCCTGGCGCAGGACGGCCGGGTCGGGGGCGGACCGGTCGCGGACGGCGGCGACGAGCGCGGTGAGGGCGCGTTCGACCTGGTCGGCCGGGGCGAGGGGGATGTCACGGCTGCCGTCGGGGCCGTGCAGCCGGACGAGCGGGGTGAGGTCGGCGGGTGGGGTGTAGGCGCGGTCGACGGTGATCCGGCCCGTACTGCCGTGGAGCTCGTAGCGGGCCCGGTAGGCGTGGGCCATGCCGAAGGTGAGCTGGGCGGTGACGCCCTCGGGGGTGCTGAGCAGGGCGGCGCCCGCGGTGTCGACCCGGCGTCCGGTTCCGGCGGTGAGTGCGGCGCCGGTGACGGCGAGCCGGGGGCCCAAGAGGTGGAGGGCGGCGCGGAGCGGGTAGATCCCGACGTCCCACAGGGCACCGCCGCCGAGTTCCGGGCGGTGCCTGATGTCGTCGTCGGGTGGTTCGGGGACGGTGAACGTGGCGTGGAGGGAACGGAGTTCGCCGATGGCGCCGTCGGCGACGAGGCGTCGTACCGCCTCGTGCTGGGGGTGGTGGACGAAGAGGACGTTCTCGACGAGGGCGAGGCCCCGGTCGGCCGCGCGGTCGAGGAGCCGGCGGGTGTGCTCGGCGTCGAGCGTCAGCGGCTTCTCCGCGAGGACGTGCTTGCCCGCGTCGAGGGCGGCGGCGACCCAGGTCTCGTGGAGGGCGGCCGGGACGGGGGCGTAGACCAGGTCGACGTCGTCGGCGGCGAGCACGGCGTCGTACCCGGCGGCGGGCCGGCCGCCGAAGCGCTCGGCGACGGCCTTGGCCCGGTCCGGGTCGCGGCTGCCGATCACCGCGATCTCCAGGTCGGGGTGGGCGGCGACGGCGGGCAGCATCCGGCGGACGGCGATGTCGGCGCAGCCGAGGAGGCCGAGGCGCAGCGGCCCGCTCATCGCGGCTCCCGGGTGGCGTGCAGGCAGGCGAGCAGGGTGCGGGCCTGGACGTTGACGTAGTGGCCGTGCCGGACGAGGGAGGTGAGCTGGCCCTCGGAGACCCAGCGGAAGCCCGGCGGCGGGTCCGCGGCGAGGGTCGCCTCGTCGGCGTCGACGAGGAGGTAGCGGCTCTCCGCGTTGAGGAAGCGGCCGCCCTCCTCGGAGTGGACGGCCTCGTAGCGGATGCGTTCGGGGGCGGCCGCGAGGACCGCGTCGAGGAACGGGGGCCGGTCGGCTCCGGTCAGATGGGCGTGGTTGTCGGGGGTGTACTGGACGGTGGGGCCGAGTTCGACGGTGTCGAGGAAGCCGCCCTCGACGCGGGCGTGGGCGAGGACGTGGCGGACGCCGCCGGCCTCCCGGACGAGGAAGGCGGTGACACCGGTGGCGACGGGCTCGAAGAGGGGCTGGCTCCAGCGGGTCACCTCGCGGTTCCCGGCCCGTACGTCGACGGCGACGACGCGGAAGTAGCGGCCTTCCTCGTGGTCGATGGAGTAGGCGCCGCGGTGCCAGCCGGAGGTCTCGGCGAGCGGGATGCGCCGGGTGTGGACGTCGTGCCGGGAGCGTTCGGCGGTGAACCAGGACAGCAGTTCGACGTCGGAGTGGAGGGCGCGGGGGTCGCCCGCGTGCGGCAGGCAGGACAGGACGGTCCTGGCGTCCATGTTGACGGTGTTGGACTCGTGGAGGAGGGCGTTGATCTGACCGAGGGTCAGCCAGCAGAAGTCGTCGAGGAGGGGGACGTCGTCGACGGCCTCCACGATCATGTTGCGGTTGGACTTGCGCAGGAACCACGAGCCGTGTTCGGACTGGAGGACGTCGGCGAGGACCCGGCCGTGCCCGGGGCGGACGAAGTGGTCGATGTACTTCACGTCGGCGCCGCGGTGCACCTTGGTGTAGTTGCTGCGGGTGGCCTGGACGGTGGGCGAGAGCTGGAGCAGGGTGCGGTTGCCGGGCTCCATCTTGGCCTGCATGAGGAAGTGCAGGACGCCGCCGAACTCCTTGACGACGATGCCGAGGATGCCGACCTCGGGCTGGCTGATGATGGGCTGGCGCCACTCGGGGAACGGTCCGTCCTGGTGCGTGACGTGCATGCCCTGAACGGTGAAGAACCTGCCGCTGCGGTGTCCGAGGTCACCGGTGTCCGGGTCGAACGACCAGCCGTCGAGTGCGCTGAAGGGGATCCGCTCGACCCCGAAGACGGTGGCTTCGGCGCGTTCGGCGAGCCAGCCGGTGATGTCGCGGGGGCCGGGGGCCCGGCCTGTCCGTTCGCGGGCGGAGCGGGCCAGCCGGGCGGCGATGTCCGTGTCCTCGCGTGAGGTCAGGGGGGCGCCGTCGAGGAGGGTGCGCGGGGGGCGTGTCGGGGTGGCCCGGCTCATCCGCGGGCCTCCACGAACTCCTTGACGGAGTCCACCACGTAGTCGATCATCTCGTCGGTCAGCCCCGGGTAGACCCCGATCCAGAAGGTCTGGTCGGTGATGACGTCGCTGTTGACGAGCGAGCCGACGACCCGGTGCGGCTGGTCGATGTAGGCCGGGTGGCGGGTGAGGTTGCCGGCGAAGAGCCGTCGGGTGCCGATGCGGCGGCCTTCGAGGAAGTCCGTGAACTCCGCGCGGGTGAAGGGTGCTTCGACGTCGACGGTGAGGGCGAAGCCGAACCAGCTGGGGTCGCTGCGCGGGGTGGCGCTGGGCAGCAGCAGGTGGGGCACGCCGGCGAGGCCGTCGTGCAGCCGGCGCCAGTTCCGCTTGCGGGCGTCGATGAAGGCGTCGAGCTTGGTGAGCTGGGAGAGGCCGAGGGCGGCCTGGATGTCCGTCGCCTTCAGGTTGTAACCGACGTGCGAGAAGATGTACTTGTGGTCGTACCCGGCCGGCAGGGTGCCCATCTGGTACTGGAAGCGCTTGAGGCACTTGTCGTTCTCGCCGGGCTCGCACCAGCAGTCCCGGCCCCAGTCGCGCAGCGACTCCACGATGCGGGCGAGCGCCAGGTTCGAGGTGAGGACGCAGCCGCCCTCGCCCATGGTGAGGTGGTGGGCCGGGTAGAAGCTGACGGTGGTGAGGTCGCCGAAGGTGCCGGTGAGCTTGTCGTCGTAGCGGGATCCGACGGCGTCGCAGTTGTCCTCGATGAGGAAGAGCTCGTGCTCCTCGGCGAGTTGGGTGATCTCGGCGACCTCGAAGGGGTTGCCGAGGGCATGCGCGATGATGATCGCCCGGGTCTTGGGTCCGATGGCGGCGGCGACCCGGTCGGCGGTGGTGTTGTAGGTGCCGAGGTCGACGTCGACGAAGACCGGTACGAGGCCGTTCTGCAGGATCGGGTTCACGGTCGTGGGGAATCCGGCGGCGACGGTGATCACCTCGTCGCCGGGCCGCAGCCTGCGGTCCTCCAGGTGCGGGGAGGTGAGGGCGGACACGGCGAGCAGGTTCGCCGAGGAGCCGGAGTTGGTCAGGTGGGCCTTGCGGCGGCCGAGCCGGCGGGCGAAGGCCGACTCGAACTTGCGGGAGCTGCGGCCCGCGGCGATCCGCATCTCCAGCGCGGCCTCGACGAGCGCCAGCCGGTCCTCCTCGTCGAGGACGGCTCCGGACGGCCAGATCTCGGTGACGCCGGGCTCGAAGCCCCGGTCGGCCTGCTGCTCCTGCTCCTGGTGGTACTTGCGCACCTCGTCGAGCACAAGCGCCCGGTGGTCGCTCATCGCGTTGTCCTTCCTGCCGTGCCGTTGCCGGCGGATGAGGCCGCGAGGAGGTCCCGCAGCGCGTGGTCGAGGGAGTGGCCGGGGTGCCAGCCGAGCAGTGCGGCGGCACGGGTGATGTCGAGCTGCTGCCACTCCGTGTCGTGCCGGGCCGGCGCTCCGGGCACGGTCTCCTCGACGGTTCTGACGGGGAGCCCGCTGAGGTCGACGAGCCGTTGGACGAGCTCCCGGGTGTGGACGGCCGCTCCGCCGCCGATGTTGATCACGCGGCCGGAGACCCGGTCGAGCGGGGCGGCGAGGGTCCGCAGGACGGCGTCGGTGACGTCGCGCACGTCGACGAAGTCGCGCCAGGCCCGCAGCGGCGGCAGGCGCAGCTCGACCGGGGTCCGGCCGGTTCCGCCGTCCGGGGCCGCGTCGAGGGCGCGGGCCGCGTCGGCCAGCCGGGCGGCCACCGAGCCGAGCAGGCTGCCCGTGGGGGCGCCGGGCCCGGCCACGTTGGCGATCCGCAGGACCGTGCCGGGGACCCGGCCGGTCCCGGCGGCGGCGAGCACCGCCTCGGTGCCGAGGAGTTTGGTGCGCCCGTACGGGGTGACGGGGGCGGGCGGGGCGGTCTCCGGGGTCGGTGTGCCGGTGGTCCCGGCGCCGTACTCGTGGACCGTGCCGAGCTGGACCAGCCGGGGCGGACGGGCGAGGAGGGCGAGCGCCCGGACGATCCGTGCGGGGAGTTCGGCGTTGCCCGCGTGCATGCCCGCCTCGTCGGTGTTCCAGGCGCGGCCCGCGGCGTTGACGACGGCGCCGCCGCCGGTCCCGTCGGGGTCGCCGAGGGCGTCGGCGACGGCGGCGGCGATGCGCCCGGGTGGCGCCGACGCGAGGTCGAGTCCGCCCGCGCCGGTGCCGGCGAAGGACACCACGCGGTGGCCCGCGCCGGTGAGGCCGCGGTGGAGGTGGGCGCCGAGGAAGCCGCCGGCGCCGAGGAGGACGACGTTCACCCGGTGCCTTCCTCGGTGTCCTTGGCCGCCTTCCACCAGTCGGGGTGGTCCCGGTACCAGGCGACGGTCTCGGCGAGTCCGCGGTCGAAGGGGGTGCGCGGGGCGTAGCCCAGCTCTTCGCGGATCTTGGTCTCGTCGATCGAGTAGCGCAGGTCGTGGCCCTTGCGGTCGGCGACCCAGCGGATCAGGGAGGCGTCGGCGTCGCAGAGGTCCAGGAGCCGTTCGGTGATCTCGATGTTGGTCTGCTCGTTGCCGCCGCCGATGTTGTAGACCTCGCCGGCCCGGCCGCGGGTGAGGACCAGCTGGACGGCCCGGCAGTGGTCGTCGACGTGCAGCCATTCCCGTACGTTGCGGCCGTCGCCGTAGAGCGGCACGGACCTGCCTTCGAGGAGGTTGGTGACGAAGAGCGGGATGAGCTTCTCGGGGTGCTGGTAGGGGCCGTAGTTGTTGGAGCAGCGGGTCACCGAGAGGTTGAGGCCGTGGGTGCGCCAGTAGGCGCGGGCGATCATCTCGGCGGCCGCCTTGGAGGCCGCGTAGGGGGTGTTGGGCAGCAGGGGCCAGTCCTCGGTCCAGGAGCCCTCGGTGATGGAGCCGTACACCTCGTCGGTGGAGATGTGGACGACCCGGGGGACTCCGGTGCGCAGGCAGGCCTCCAGGAGGTTCTGGGTGCCCAGGACGTTGGTGCGGACGAAGTCGGCGGCGGCCTCCAGGGACCGGTCGACGTGGGACTCGGCCGCGAAGTGGACGACGGCGTCGTGGCCGGGGAGCAGCTCCATGAGGAGCGGCAGGTCGCAGATGTCGCCCCGGACGAAGTCGAGCCGGGGGTGGTCGGCGGGGAGGCTGTCCCGGTTGCCCGCGTAGGTGAGGATGTCGAGCACGGTGACGTGGGCGTCCTCGTACCCCTCGTATCCGCCGTCGAGGAGCGTCCGGACGTAGTGCGAACCGATGAATCCGGCGCCGCCGGTGACCAGGAGCCTCATGCCGCCACCTCCACGTGGGTGTGATCGCCGACGACGAGCCGCTGCCGGCCGGTCGCCTCGGCCGGGCCGACGGTGGCGGAGCGTCCGATGAGCGAGCCGTGGAGGCCGCTGACCCCGCGGACGGTGGCCCCGTCGAGCGTGATGGAGTACGCGAGCCGGGTGTCGCTCAGGACGCAGTCCCGGCCGATGGTGGTGTGCGGGCCGACGTGGCTGTTCTCGACGAGGGTGCCGGCGCCGATGACGGCCGGACCGACGACGTGCGAGCCGGTGATCCGGGCGCCCGCCTCGACGATCACGGCGCCGGTGAGGGTGCTGGCGGCGTCGACCTCGCCGTCGACGCGGCCGTCGAGTCCGTCGAGCATCCGGCGGTTGCACTCGAGGACGTCCTCGACGCGTCCGGTGTCCTTCCAGTAGCCCTCGTAGCGGCTCGCCCGGACGGCGGCTCCCCGCTCGACGAGCCACTGGACGGCGTCGGTGATCTCCAGCTCGCCCCGCGCGCTGGGCTCGATGGCGGCGACGGCCTCGTGGATGGCCGGGGTGAAGAAGTACACGCCGATGAGGGCGAGGTCGCTGCGGGGTACGGCGGGCTTCTCCACGAGCCGTTCCACGGTGCCGTCCGGGCCGAGCTCGGCGACGCCGAACGCGCGGGGGTCGGCGACCTTGTGGACGAGGAGCTGCGCCGCGGGGCGTTCGGCGGCGAAGTCCGCGGCGATCTCCTCGATGCCGTCGGGCAGCATGTTGTCGCCGAGGTACATGAGGAAGTCGTCGTCGCCGAGGAAGTCCCGGGCGACGGCCACGGTGTGGGCGAGGCCGCGGGGCGCGTCCTGGGGGATGTACGTGATGTCCAGGCCGAGCCGGGAGCCGTCGCCGATGGCGGCGGCGATCTGCGGCCCCCGGTCGCCGACGATGACGCCGACGTCGACGATGCCGAGCGCCCGGACGTTGTCCAGGACGTGTTCGAGCACCGGTTTGTTGATGATGGGGATGAGCTGTTTCGGCATGGAGTAGCTGAACGGTCGCAGCCGGGTGCCGGAACCGCCCGACAGCACCAGAGCCTTCATCGGAGTTCCTCTCATGGGGGTGGCGTCCTCTTCCGCCGGCTCGGACCACGATCCTGCGCCGGTCTGCTGGAGTCGGCCTCGAACGCGGCTCACACCGGCCGCGTGTCCCGCACCCGTCGCTCCAGGTCCTGGACGACGCGGGCGGGGCTGGGCATGTCCTCCATCTCGGCCCGCAGCTCGCGGGCCGCGGTCGTGTGCGCGGGCTCGCGCAGGAGGCGGTCGAGTGCCTTGTGCAGCTCCTCGGGATCGTCCTGGCGGGCCGCTTCGGCGAGGGTGACGGCGGCTCCGCGGGCGGCGAGCCGCTCCCCGGTGGCGAACATGTCCGCCAGCTGCGGCAGCACCAGTTGGGGCAGGCCGTGGGCGAGGGAGGTCATGGTGGTGCCGGCGCCGCCGTGGTGGACGACCGCGTCGCAGGAGCCGAAGAGCAGATGGAGCGGGGTGGGGTCGATGAGCCGGACGTGGTCCGGCAGCGGGCCGATGGCCTCGCGGTACTCGGGTTCGACGGTGGCGATCGCCTCGGTGTCGTCGAGGCCCTCGAAGGCCTGGAGGATGCGGCGGACGTGCGGGATCCCGCCGAGGGTGAGGGTGCGCAGGCCGAGCGAGACCGCGACCCGGCGGCGCGGCCGGTCGGTGCCCCATTCGCGGCGCCGCCACTCGGGGACCCGGCCGTTGCCGTTGAAGGGGACGGCCCGGATCGGGGTGCCGGGCTCGGCGTCCGGGAGCTGGAGCGACGGCGGGCAGGGGTCGAGGACGAGCGTCGGGTCGGGCAGCGCGTCGAGGCCGAGCGCACGGCAGGTGTCGAGGAGCGCGATCCGGGCCTGGGGGCGGACGAAGCCGGTGAGGAAGTCGACGCTCCAGCGGTGGCGGGCGACGGGGACGCCCAGGAGGGCGCCGATCACCGGGGCGGTGTACTCCAGGAGGTCGCAGACGAGCAGGTCCGGCCGGAAGGCCCGGGCGAAGTCGAGGTACTCGGGCAGCCTCGCGCTCTGGTGGCCGAACCAGAGCGCGAAGTAGTCCTCCATCACCTGGGGTTCCGGCTCGGCGTGGGTGTCGATGAGCCGTTCGTCCTCGCCGAGGTTCTCCCGGAGGACCTCCTCGACCTCGAACCGCTCGCCGACGCTGACGGCGTTCAGTCCGGCGGCGGCGGCCATCCCCATGATGTCCGGCTGGCCGATGACGAGCACCTCGTGCCCGGCCGCCCGCAGCGCCCAGGCCAGCGGGACCAGCGGCGCGAGGTGGCTGGAGACGGGGGTGCCGATCATCAAGACGCGCATGGGTCCTCCTGCGGTGGGTGGTTCGGTGGTGCGGGTCGGTGGTCGTCCGGGGCGGTGCTTCGGAGCGTTGCTTCGGGTCGGTGGCGCGGGCCGGTGGCGCGGGTCGGTGGTGCTCAGGAGACGGCGGGCTGCCACTCCGCGAGCAGTCCGGCGGCCGCGGCCTCGACGGCGCCGGGCGCGGCCGCGTCCTTGGGTGAGATGAGCGGGGGTTCGGTGAAGCCCCACGGCAGGGCGAGGTCGGGGTCGAGCGGGTCGATGTCGATCTGTGTGCCGGGGACGTGGCCGCTGGAGAGCACGTAGCAGATGGTGGTGTCGTCGGTGAGGGTGAGGAAGCCGTGCCCGACGCCCTCCGGCACGTAGACGCAGGCGCCGGAGTCGGCGGTGAGGTGGTTGACGGTGTACGTGCCGAAGTGCGGCGATCCCACGCGCAGGTCCACGGCGATGTCCCGCAGGGCGCCGCGCACGCAGGTCACGTACTTGGCCTGGCCCGGTGGCACGGTGACGCTGTGGATCCCGCGCAGGGTGTTGCGCCGGGAGACGGAGTAGTTGATCTGCTGGACCGTGAAGGGCCGCCCGACGACCCGGGAGAGCTCCTCGGTGCGCAGCGCCTCGAAGAAGGAGCCGCGGTCGTCGTGCAGGAGGTGCGGCTCGGCCAGCCAGGTGCCGGGAACGGCCAGTTCGGTGAAGCGCATGCCGGTTCACCGCCTCCCGGCGCGGTGGTGGGCGGTGAGGGCTTCCAGCGCGGGCACGGCGTCCAGGGGGCTGGGGCTCGCCAGGCTGTCGGCGTGCAGGGCGTCGGCGGCGGTCTGGAAGGAGGCCTCGCCGAGGAGGCGTTCGAGGTTCTTCCAGAGCTCCGGTGCGGTGAAGCCTCCCGTGCCCATGGAGAGGCCGGCGCCGCGGTCCTCCAGGTACCGGGCGACGACGACGCCGTCCCCGCCCTCGACGGGCACGATGAGCTGGGGGACCCGGTAGGCCGCGGCGATGCCGAAGGTGCCGACGCTGCCGTGGTGGACGATGGCGGAGCTGGTGGGGAGGAGCTGGTCCAGCGGGACGTAGTCGATGGTGCGGACGTTCTCCGGGATGCTGCGGACGGAGGCGAGCTGGTCGCGGTCGAGGGTGGCGACGAGTTCGATGTCGCGGCCGGCGACCATCTCCAGGAGTTCGGAGATGGGGAAGCCGGCCTCCTCGGCGAACATCTTGCGGGTGCTGACGCCGAGGGTGAGGACCACGCGGGGGCGCTCGGCGGGGCCGTGGAGCCACTCGGGGACGGCGCCGCCTCCGGTGTACGGGATGCGCCGGACGGGCTGGTAGCGGACCTCGTCGGTGATCCGCATCCCGGTGGGCATGAGGTCGACACTCCACTGGCCGAGCAGCAGCTCCTCGTCGAACTCCAGCCCGCGGCGCTCCAGTTCGGGTCGCATGGCGGAGGCGACCGGATCGCCCCCGGGGAGGGCGGCGGCGCGGCGGCGGTTCTCGGCGGAGCGCATCCAGCCGAAGTAGTCGATGCCCCAGAGCAGTCGGGCGTGGGCGGCGCCGGCGGCGCGGGCCGCGATCGGGGCGGCGAAGCTCAGCGGGTCCCAGAGGACGAGGTCGGGCTTCCAGGCGCGGGCGAAGGCGACGAGGTCGTCGGTGGCCGAGCCGCGCGCCGGGTCGCCGGCCGCCCCGGCGGCGGGCGGGGCGGGGTGGTAGAGGGAGAACCCGGCGAGCATGTAGTAGCGGATGACGTTGCGGCGGTTGCCGGGGTCGCCGTCGGCGATGTCGAGGGCGCCGGTGATCCGGTCGAGCCGGTCGTCGCTCGCGCAGGCGCCGACCAGGGCGGGGACGTCGACCCGGTCGCCGATCTCGACGGCCGCGAGACCGGCGGTGGTGACGGCGCCGGTGAGCTCGGGGTGGCTCGCGACCCGTACCTCGTGTCCGGCCGCGAGCAGGGCTCGGGCGAGCGGGACGACCGGGTAGAGGTGGGCGGCGCCCGGGAAGAGGGTGAACAGAACCCGCATGGGCTCTCCTTTCGGGTGGGCCCGTGCCGACGCGCGGCTCAGGCGTTCCTGACGTCGATACGGCCCATCTGTCCGGCCGAGGAGTGCCCGAGCTGGTGGCAGTGGTAGACGTACTGGCCGGTGTAGTCGCCCCAGGTCATGGCGATGCGTACGGTGTCGCCGGGGGCGATGACGACGGTGTCCTTGAGTCCCGCCTCGCCGGGGCCCACGGGCACGCCGTTGCGGTCCAGCACCCGGAACTGCACGAGGTGGGTGTGGAAGCTGTGGTGGACGTGGAAGTTCGGGGGCGGGATCGGGGCGTCGCCGTTGCGGATGGTCCAGATCTCGGTGCTGCCGACCACGGTCTCCACGTCGACCCGCTCGGGGTCGTACTGCAGTCCGTTGATCTGCGGCCGGGGCACGAGGTCGAGCACGAACGCGCGCTCGGTGCCGGAGGTGGGGACCGGGGGGAGCTCGCTCAGCCGGCGGGGGACGCGGCTGAGGTCGGGCGCCGTGCGGACGATGTCGAAGCGCAGCACCTCGGGCCGCTCGGTGGAGGTGGTCGCGGTGTTCTCCAGGACGAGGGACGAGCCGACCCGGTAGCGGGAGAAGTCGACGACGATCTCGGCGCGCTCGGCACCCGCGAGGGTGATCTCGGTCCGCTCCACGGGTGCTTCGAGGAGGCCGCCGTCGGTGGCGATCTGCTGGAAGGCGGAGCCGTCGGCGAGGCGGAGGGTGATGTGCCGGTTGACGGAGACGTTGAAGAGCCGGAAGCGGTACCTGCGGGCGGCGACCTCGAAGTACGGCCGTTCCTTGCCGTTGACCAGCAGGTGCGGGCAGAAGTCCGGCCGGGTGTAGGTGAGGGTGCCGTCCGCCTCGACGCGGGCGTCGCGGATGACCAGCGGCACGTCGTACCGGCCCCGGGGCAGCGGGAGCGCCGACTCCTCCGCGTCGCCCAGGAGGTAGGTGCCGTGCAGTCCGCGGTAGACGTTCTCCGCCTCCAGGTGGTGGGCGTGGTCGTGGTACCAGAGGGAGGCGGCCCGCTGGGTGTTGGGGTAGCGGTACTCGCGGTACGCGCCCGGCTCGATCACGTCCATCGGGAGGCCGTCGTGGGCGGAGGGCACGTGACCGCCGTGGAGGTGGACGGCGGCGCGCACGGGCAGGTCGTTGTACTGGCGGATGATCACCTCCCGGTCGCGGAAGGCCCGGAGGGTGGGCCCGGGGAGGCTGCCGTCGTAGGTCCGCACCCGGGTGCGGACGCCCTTGACGAGTTCCGTCTCCGCCTCGCGCATGCGCATCGCGTAGACGTCCGCCCGCGCGGTGACCGAGACCGGTCGCAGCACCCGGGGCAGCGGCATCGGATGGGCGAAGACCTCGGACTCGGCGAGGGCGCCGAGGGCCGCGGGCGCCTGCTGACCCGCCGCGGCGTGCTCCCCGGCGCCCGCGTGGCCGCCGTGGCCGTCGGCTCCGGCGTGGCCGGACACGGTCTGCCCGCCCTCTGGTCCGCCGATGGCGAACCCGGCGGGGACGAGGGCGACGGCGCCGCCCGCCACGGCGGCTTTCAGGAGGACTCTGCGATTCGGTTCCACAGGGCGGGAAGTTAGGCAGTAGCCCTCAACTGCCGCTCGACAGGCACTAGAAGAGCGCCCACCTGGTGCGTACCGGGGTGGTCCCGGCCTCTTGACGGGAGCCTGCGTCGGACCCCTTCGCCAGACGCGCCGGGCTGATTATGATCACCGGGTGAGAAGGGGGACTCATGATTCGCATACTCCTCGCCGAGGACATGCACATGGTGCGGGGCGCCCTGGCGGCCCTGCTGAGCCTGGAACCCGATCTACTGGTCGTGGCCCAGGTCGAGCGCGGTGACTGCATCGTCTCGACGGCGGAGCGGCACCGCCCCGACGTGGCCGTGATCGATGTGGACCTGCCGGGGCTGGACGGCATCGCCGCGTCCGAGGAGCTGCGGGAGCGGCTGCCGTCCTGTCGGACCCTGATCCTGACGAGTCTGGACCAGCCGGGCACCCTGCGGCGGGCGATGGCGGCCGGGGTCGGCGGCTATCTGCTGAAGGACGCCCCGCCCAGCGAACTGGCGGCGGGCGTACGGCGGGTGGCTGCCGGACATCTGGCGGTCGCGCCGGAGCTGGCGATGTCGGCGTGGGAGAGCGGTGGGCAGCAGCCGCTGACACCCCGGGAGACGACGGTGCTGCGGCTGGCCGCGGACGGCGCGGACGTGACCCAGATCGCCGAGCAGCTCCATCTGTCGGCGGGCACCGTCCGCAACTACCTGACCTCGATCGTCTCGAAACTCCACGCGCGTAACCGCCTGGACGCGGTGCGCATCGCGCGCGCCGCCGGCTGGCTGTAGAGGCAGGCTGCCGGAGGGCGCCCCCCGGGGGGGGCGGGCGGAGGGCGCCGGAGGGCGTCCCCGCCCGCCGGGCGTCTCAGCAGGCGCCGCGGGCCAGCGGCGGGGCCGGCATCCTCGGGGCGGCGTCGGCGGGGCTCCCGATGGGGCACTCGGCGATCAGATGGAACCATCCCTCGCCGTCCTGCGAGGAGTTGAGGGTGCCGTCGACACCGGCCAGACGCTCGGCGAGGTTGGCGAGGCCACTGCCGTTGCCCCCGTCGAACGGCACCGCGGCGAGCCCGCGGCCCGGGTGGGATCCGTCGTTGGAGACGGTGAGGGCGACGGCACCCCTGCGCCGGCGCAGGGAGATCCGGCAGTGCCGGACCGTGGAGTGCCGCAGCATGTTGGTGACGGCCTCCCGCAGGACCGTGGCGAGGACCGCCTCCCGCCTCTTCCCCAGTTCGCCGACGAAGGACTTCTCGACCGTGACGTCCACGTCGGCGGTGGTCAGGACCTTCTGGACGGCGACGAGTTCGTCGTCGAAGACCATGTCGCGGTAGCCGCGCGCCACCGTCCGGACGTCGGCGAGGGCCTCCCGGGAGATGTCGAGCACCTCGACGATCTCGTCCCGGGCGCGGTCGTCGTGCAGGCCGATGAGCCGGTGGACGAGCTCGCTCTTGAGGGTGATCGCGGAGAGGCTGTAGCCGAGGAGGTCGTGCAGGTCGCGGGCGATGCGCAGGCGCTCCTCCGTGGCGGCGAGCCAGGCGGACTCGGCACGCTTGCGTTCGAGTTCGATGATGAGGTCGACCAGCCGGGAGAGGCAGAAGACGATCAGCCCGGTCAGCAGGGTGGAGATCACGATGTACGTGAGGTCGACCGGCCCGTAGCCGGAGGCGAGGGCGCTCCCCCCGTTGACGAGGGCGACCGAGACGAAGAGCGCCCAGGCGAGCCTCCCGCGCACCAGGAGCAGGATCGAGCCGGCGAGGAAGCCCGCCATGCCGCCCCACATCACTCCGTAGAGGGGCAGCGGGCCGAAGGTGAGGACCGCCTGGAGTCCGAGCGTGAGTCTGCCGTACCGCTCCCGCAGCGCCCGGGTGCGCTGTGCGGAGTGGAACAGCTGGAGTAAGAAGAGGCAGCCGAAGGTCGCCAGTGAGGCGCCCAGGACCCCCTCGCTCTGGTGGGCGTCGAGGATGTTGAGCATCCCCATCACCCCGAAACCGGTCAGCACCGCCATCAGCATGCCGATGGCGAGGCGCTGCGGCAGGTGCTGCCATCTGGTCGCCGGTGGCTCCCCGCTCACGTCTCCCCCGGACCGCCTGTGGCCGCCGATCATGTCGCCCCCTCGACTCGATGGTGTTCCCGGTCGAAAGCCTAAGCCCCCGCGATTGAAGGGAGGTTACGGATTTCGAGCGCTCCGGGACGCCTCTCCGCCGGGCGGCGACAGGCCGATCGCCCGGCCTTGCAGACCGGGCGATCGGAGTCAAACAAACAGAGGAATGGGATTGAGTTCGTCGAACCGGGTCGGTTCGGACAGCCTGCCGAGCGACACGGGGATGTCGAAAAGGCGACCTGGTGCGAAACGGGCCCAGAAATGTCTCATTCCGGGGACCACGACTTTCACCACCGGCAATCCGATATCCGGACGGGTCTGGTCGAGGACGAGAAGATCGAGGCCCCTGGCCCGGACGGTTTCCTCGGCCCATGTCACGTCCGCGCGGAGATCCGTCGTGCGAATGGCGGGAAAAGCTCCTGGACGGGCCGGTTCCGCGTGGCGGTCGGGGAGCAGGTACGGCTGGTCGGCCACCGTCGCGCCGCCCCACCAGCGCAGCAGCTCCGGGTCCCGTACCGCGTACCCCTCGCCCTCCCCCGCCCCGGCCACGGCCGGCATCAGCTGGTTCATCTCCGTGAGGGCCCGGCGCAGCGCGATGTGCGGGTCCCGGTGGGCCCCGAAGCCGAACATGATGTCCTCGGACCTCTTGTCGGTGCGTCTCGACAGCGCGGCGAAGACCGGGACGCCGAAGTCCGAGGTGAGGTCGAGGGCCCAGACCTCGCGGCGCAGCTCCCGGTAGACGCCGATCAGTTCCTCGGCCCACCGGTCGCCGAACGAGGCGATGTCGACGGCGGGCATCCGGGTGCGGTTGTACCACCACAGGGCGACCGCGTCCCGCTCGACGACTTCGAGGAAGCCCTGGAGGATCGCGTCCTCCAGGCTGCTGCCGGCCGCGCTGCCGTTGGAGTCGGCGCGGACCGAACCGCTCCCGGCGACGGGCGCCACCCCGGCCTCCGTACCGGGGTCGAAGTAGAGGAGCCCGGTGGGCAGCAGCCGGTGGCGGCGCTCGGTGAGCGACCAGACGGGCGTCCAGTCCGCCGGGGCCGCCGGGTCGAAGGGCTCGGGGATCTGCTGGAACGCGCCCTGCCGGGCGTTCCACGCGTGCCGGTCGCGGTACTGGCGGGGGTCGAAGAGCAGCACGCGGTCCGGAGTGACGGCCTCGTCGCCCAGCGCGCGGGCGCTGTCCCTGACCCGGGCCTCGTCGCCCTGGAGCGTGCCCGAGTACCGTTCGAGCGCCTCGCACAGCGCGCTGACCTCGGCCTCCAGGGCGGTCGTCCCCTTGCCGCCGCTCACCGCCCGCAGCCCGGCGCGGAGTTCGGCGAGCCGGGAGCCGCCGAGCGCCAGGTTGCGGCCGGAGGTGTAGCAGTGGAGGAAGGAGGGCGCCCGGGTGTCCCGCCGGATCTCCTTGACCACTCCGGTCACCGGGCTGACCAGGTGTCCCCAGCGGTCGAGGACCTCCTGGGGGCCGAGGGCGCGGTGGCCGCCGCCGCTGAACGCCGCCTTCGGCCGGGGGCGCGGCTCGACCGGGCGCCGGGCCAGCGCCGCGACGAGGCCCGCGTCCCCGCAGGACGGGCACTGCGGACGCCGTGCGACGGCGTGGTCGGCGGTGCTGAGCGCCAGTCCGTCGAGGGTGCGGACGGCGGACTGGCCGGCGGAGCGGTGTCCGGCCAGCCACTTGGCGGCCTCCAGCGCGACCAGCTGGAGCGCCGCGCCGCGGAAGGCCGGGTGCGAGACGCGGGGCCGGGGCACCGGCCCGGCGAGGCCGAGGGCCCGGCGCACGGGCTGCTCCGACATCCGGTGGGCGCGCAGCCGGTGGGCGAGGCAGTGCCAGCAGGGGCCCTCGTCGGGCCGGAGGACGGGCCCGAGCCAGGCCGTGGCGCCGTCGGGGCGCGCGAGGAGCCAGGGCAGGCCGAGGCGCCTCGACCGTGCGTCCACCTCGGCGAGTTCGGGCGCGAGGTAGTCGTCGGTGACCACGACGAGGAGGCCGGAGTCCGCGTCGGTCGCCGCTCCTCCGCACGGGTCGCTCACCCTCAGTCCCGCGGTACGGAGGGCCTCGCGCAGCCCCCGGTCGTCGGCGCCGCCCACGGCGAGCACCGCGACCGCGGCCGGGGTTCCGTCGGCCGTCACTCCGGCCAGGTCCCAGTAGGCCGCCTGCTCGGGGGCGGGCGCGGAGCCGCGGGCGGGCCGGTCGTCGACCAGGCCCGCCCGCCGCAGGGCCGCCACCAGGGTGGCGACCTCGTCCGCCGTGAGGGCCGCCGTCAGCTCGCGCTGCAGGGCGGCCAGATCACGGGTGCCGTCCAGGAGCGGGGCGAGGGCCTCGAGGCCGGGGGCTCTCAGGGCCGTCACCTCGCGCTCGGACAGCAGATAGGTGGCGTCGTCGGGCACCACCTCGACCCTCATGTGGCGCTTGAAGCCCAGGGGTCGGGGAGTGGTGCCGTCCGCCGTGGGGGTCGTCACACTCCGGCCGGAGCACCGTCGTGACCGGGGACCGGGCCCCACGTGAAGGTGACGAGGGCGACGGCCTCGTCGCCGGCGCGGTCGAGGTGGTCGATCCGAAGACCGGAGGTGTCAGGAACCGAGTTCGCGGAAATAGCACTCTTGAAGGTGCCTGAATTTCTGTCCATGATAATTCTCCGTTAATTGTCGGACGCGCTCGGACGGTGCCGCGTACGGCACCGGTGCCAGCGATTCTTCCGGCGGGCGACACGGTGGGACCAGTGTCTCCGTCACGGCCTGTTCCATGAATTCCTCACCCCGCTGCCGGGGTATGAGGGCTTCATGCCCCAGGCCGTGAATCAGGCACTGGGGTGGCGGGGTTTCTCCGTGCGATGCTCCTGGTGCCCCATTCCCCTGCGGAGGAAGAGCATGGACATCGAAATACTGGGACCCCTGGACGTACGGATGTCCGGCGAGTCCATCGTTCCAACCGCCGGCAAACCCCGTCAGATCCTCACGCTCCTCGCCCTGCGGGCCGGCTCCGTCGTGCCGGTCGCCACGCTCATGGACGAGGTGTGGGGCGACGCCATTCCGCGCAGCGCCAACACCACCCTGCAGACCTACATCCTCCAGGTGCGGCGGCGCATCGCCCGGGCCCTGGGTCCGGACGCCGCGGCCTCCGCCAAGGACGTGCTGGCCACGAGCTTCGGCGGCTACCGTCTGACCGCCCGCCCGGTGCACTGCGACATGACCGACTTCCACGACCTGGTGGCCCGGGGCGACGCCCAGCTCGCCGAGGGCGACGCCAGGGCGGCCGCCGCAAGCCTGCGGCAGGCCCTCGCCCTGTGGCGCGGGCCCGCGCTCGTCGACGTACCCATGGGCCGGGTCCTGGCCACCGAGGTGCTGGGCATGGACGAGGCCCGCACCCGGGCCCAGGAGTTGCGGATCGAGGCCGACCTGCGGCTCGGCCGCCACACGGCCCTGGTGGGCGAGCTTCGGATGCTCGTGTCCCAGCAGCCGCTGCACGAGAACCTGCGCGGCCAGCTGATGCTCGCCCTGTACCGCTCCGGTCACGCCTGGCGTGCGCTGGAGGCGTACCAGCATCTGCGCGAGACGCTCGTGGACGAGCTGGGCGTCGACCCCTCGCCCCGGCTCCAGAAGCTGCACCAGGCGGTGCTCGCGGGCGATCCTCGCCTGGAGAGCCTGGAGACCACCGCGGCCGGGGACTTCCTGCAGCATGCCGTGGGGTGAGCGGGTCGCGGCGGCCGTCCCCACCGCTGCCGCGACCCGCTCGTCGGTGGGCCGGGTCAGTTCTCCCGGGCTATCCGCGCGTACCGCACGTCGATCGACGCGCCCTGGCCCCACAGGCGGCTCTCCGGCCGGCTCTCCTCGTCGACGAAGGTCTGCGGCGTGGGCGAGCCGACCCGGGGCGCGAAGTAGAAGTCCGGCGTGGAGTCGAGCTTCACCAGGGCCTTGCCCTGCGGGCCCGCGGCCGCGTCGAGGACGGTGAACAGGCCGAAGCCGCAGGTCAGCTGCTTCAGCTTGAGGCGCTCCTCGGTGCCGCCGTGGTCCAGGATCATGTACTTGCGGTCGAAGGCGCGGGTGCCGATGCGGTCCGTGGACAGCACGGTCTTCCCGTTGACCTTCCAGCTGACCCGGGTGCCGCCGCCCTCCAGCCGGACCTGGAGCGTGGCGTACTCGCCGGGGGTGCGCTCGGCGACCGGGATCGCGTACGAGTAGGCGGCGTAGGTCTTGCCGGCCTCGGGCAGCCGCTCGTAGATCGCGAAGATCCGGTTGTTGATCACCGAGAAGTCGAAGATCGCCTTGGTGTCGAAGTCGGCGGTGACCACGGCGGCGGAGGCGAGCCGGACGTCGGTGTCCGGATTCGCCACGGCGGCGCCGAAGGGGTGCCGCTCGGTGCCGTACGTCCGGCCGCTCACCCGGGTCGTGCAGGTGAGGGCGCCGGTCGCCGGGACGTCGAAGCCGGGGGTGCCCGAGCTGGCGGTGGCGCGCGGGAAGGCCAGCCACTTGCCGTGGTCGCCGCTGCCGTGCCCGCCGTCGTCCTGCTGGCCGGTGGTGGTGCGGAAGGCGGGCTCGCCGGTGACGGCGTTCCGGCCCCCCGGGGTGACGTCGAGTCCCGCGGCCGAGGTGGTGACGACACCGTCGCCCTGCGGGAACTCGCCGCCGGCCTCGCCCAGGATCTGCCAGGTGTTCGTGGTGTCGAAACCGGCGCGGAAGTCGTCGGAGAGGAGCGTCTGCACGCCCCGGTCCTTCGCCTGGGCCGCCGGGTTGAACACCAGCGCGACCAGCGCCGCCGCCGCGGCGGCGGCGGCCGCCCTGCTCCTGATCCGTCGTGCCATGTCATCTCCCGTGAGGTGCGTGGATGTCCGGCACATCCTGGGCAGCGGCCCCTGAATTTCGCTCGAGAGGGCGCTCGACGTGCACTCGACCGGGCTTCGAGGGTGCGGCCCGAGCCTGAGCACCGTCAGTCCCGGAGGTACGGAGAGACACGGAGAGGAACCCGGTATGGATTCGTTGCTCGAGGTCAGCGACGAGGTCGCCACCGCGCTCGCGGAGCGGCGCCCTGTGGTCGCCCTGGAGTCCTCCCTCATCACCACCGACCCGTCGTCGGAGACCGCCTCGCTCATCGAGAAGGCGGTCCGGGACACGGGTGCGGTCCCCGCGACGGTCGGTGTGGCCGGCGGGCGCTTCGTGGTCGGTATGGACGAGTCCGTGATCGAGCGGTTCGCCACCACGAAGGGCATCCCCAAGATCAGTGCGCGGGACCTGGGTTCGGCGCTGGCCGGCGGCGGTCTCGGCGCCACCACGGTGGCCGGCACGATCGTCATCGCCGAGCGGGCCGGCATCGAGGTGTTCACCACCGCCGGCATCGGCGGTGTGCACCGGCGCGCGCAGGAGTCCTTCGACATCTCGGCGGACCTGCTGCAGTTCACCCGTACCCGGATCACGGTCGTCTCGGGCGGCGCCAAGTCCATCCTGGACGCGAAGCTGACGGCCGAGTACCTGGAGACCGCCGGCGTACCGGTGTTCGGCTACGGCACCGACCGGCTGCCCGCCTTCGTGGTGCGCGAGGCCGACGTGCCGGTGACCCGGGTCGACGACCTGGCGGTGGCCGCCCGCGCGGTCGACTTCCACTGGGAGGTCAACGGCGACTCCACGGTGCTGCTCACCTCCCCGATCGCGCGCGAGGACGCGCTCGACGGCGAGGAGCTGGAGCGGGTCATCGCCGAGGCGCTCGAACAGGCCGACCGGGACGGGGTGGTGGGCAACGCCATCAGCCCGTACCTGATGAAGGCGGTCGCCCGGGCGACCGGCGGGTCGATCGCGGCGGCGGGCCGCTCGCTGCTGCGCAGCACGGCGCGGGTGGCGGGCGAGTTCGCCGTCGAGCTGAGCGCGGTGCGGGCGGGCCGCCGGTGACCGGTCCGGTGCGTGCCGTCCTGTTCGACCTGGACGGCACCCTGGCCGACACCCCGGGGGTCATCGCCCGGCTCACCGTCGAGGTGCTCGCGGGGCACGGCTTCACGCCCGGCGAGGACGAGGTCCGGGCCACCGTGGGCCGGCCGCTCGACCTGAGCCTGGCGCGGCTGACCGGGCTGCCCGCCGAGGACCCCGTCGTCCGCGACGCGATGGCGGAGTACGGCCGGCGCTTCGGCGAGCACGTGCGTGCGGCCGGGCCCGACCTGCTCTACCCCGGCGTGGCCGGGCTGCTCGACCGGCTGAGGGACGAGGGGCTGGCACTGGCCGTGGCCACCTCGAAGGTGTACGCGGCGGCGGCCGCGATCGTGAAGCTGACCGGTGTCGACGACCGCTTCGACGCCCTCGCGGGCGACGACACGGCGGCGCGCGGCAAGCCGCACCCCGACATGGCGCTGCACCTGGCCTCGGTGCTCGGCGTCGAGCCGGCCTCCTGTGTGGTCGTGGGCGACGGGCTGCCCGACGTGGAGATGGGCCGGGCCGCGGGCATGCGGGTGGTCGGCGTCTCGTACGGGGTGAGCGGGGCCGCGGAGCTGATCCGGGCCGGCGCGCACACCGTGGTGCACAGCCCCGCGGAGATCACGGCGGCCGTCCTCGGCCCGCCGTGAACCCCCGGCCGGGTCCGGGCGGGCGCGCAGCCCGTCCGGGCCGGCCTGTCCCCTGCCCGGCGTGAACCGTCCTCAGACAGGCATGAACCGCCTCGGGCGGCCGTGAATCCGAAGAACCTGCAGAAGGGTCCGTCATGGCGCGCAAGCGCATCCTCACCACACTGCTCCTGAGCGCCGCGCTGAGCGCGGCCACCCTGGCCGCGCCCTCCGCCCCGGCGGGCGCCGCCGAGACCGCGAAGGGCGGCCCGCACCCCTACCGGGTCGTCTGGGACGACTTCCGGCACGGCTTCCGCACCACGGGCGCGGACGCCCCCTGGTTCCAGGTCGCGGGCGGCGGCTACAAGGCCGACGACGGGATCGTCACCACCTCGGGCCGCGGCCTGCAGGTGCGCTCGCGGGGCGTCAACCCCCGTACCGGCGAACCCGCGTTCACCCAGACGATCCCGCAGATCACGCCGAGCGGGGCGCCCGGATCCGGCGACCACGCCAAGTGGCTCGCCTACACCAGCCACACCTCCTCGCACGGCTTCCCGGGTTTCGACGCGGTGCCCGGCCAGGTGCTGTCCTGCGAGACCACGCTGTCCGCCCGCACCTACGGAACCGCCGGCCATCCGTTCGGCGACGCGGTCGCGGACGGCGAGGACGACCCCCGGCTCGCCTCGGTGATGCTCAACACCATCGACAACGAGACGTCGACCGCCTTCGACTTCGTCGTCACCAACAAGCGGATCTACGCCTTCTACGGACGGCCGACGTTCGGGCGGGCGACGCTGGGCGACTACGCCTCCTTCGCCCACACGGTGCCGCTGGCGACCCGCAGGCCGGGCGCCGTCCACAAGCTCAGGATCGCCTACGACCGCTCGGCGGGGCTGGTCCGCTGGCTGATCGACGACCGGGAGGTGCTGCGGGTCGACCGGATCGGCTTCCGTCTGGACCGCCGGACGCTGACGCTCGACGAGGGCGGTGTCGAGGGCCGGGTCGCGCCGCGCCAGCTCAACTGCGGGATGGGGCTGCTGTCCCTGCTGGACGGCTCGTACCCGACGGGCAAGGGTCTCGTGCGGCTCTCCGTCCACACGAACTACTTCGAACCGTCGGTCGGCGAACCGCGCCAGGAGTCCTTCGTCGACGAGCGCAGCGCCGAGGCCAGCCGGATCTACGGCCAGGGCGGCGAGTTCCGGATGAAGAACCTGGTGGTGTCGAGCGTGAGGAACCGCCGGTGACCCCGCTGTGGGAGGACGACTTCCAGGATCCGGAGGCCACCGCGGGGCGCTGGGCGCCGATGACCCTGGGCCCCTTCGTGCCGGACGACGCCGACATCCACGTCACGCCGTCGGAGGGGCTCAAGGTGTCGGCCCGGGCCACCCACCCGGTGACCGGGGAGCCGGCTTTCGGCAACACCCTCGGGCAGGAGGACGGTCCCGGCGCGCTGCCCGGCGCCCTGGACGCCGTCAAGTGGCTGGTCTACGCGGACGTCACGACCCCGGGCGGACTGCCCGGCTTCGAGGCCCCCGAGGACGGTGAACTCCGTTTCGACGCCTGGCTCTCGGCCCGTACGTACGGCACCGGCGGGCATCCCTTCGGTACGGCGGTCGAGGAGCCCGGGGCCGACTTCCGGCTGGCGACGGCGGCGATGAACGCCGCCGACGTCGAGACCGGCCTCGCCTTCGACTTCTTCGTCACCGACCGGCGGATCTACGCGGTGCACGAGCGGCTCCCCATGCTGCGCCCGCACCTCGGCGCCTACGCCGCCTTCACGGCCGTGGTCCCGGTCGGCGACCGCGAGCCGGGCGACACCCACCGGCTGACCCTCGCGTACGACCGCTCCGCGGGCCGGGTGCGCTGGCTCGTCGACGGCGAGGAGCGGCACCGCGCCGAGCGGCTCGGCCGGGTGCCGGACCGCCGGTACGTCGTGCTCGACCACGGTGGCGAGGAGACCGATGTGACACCTCGTCAACTCAACGGCGGGCTCGGTATGTTCACCGCGCTCGACTGCGCCTCGCCGGACGGAGGCCCGGCGCTCGTCCGGCTCACGACGGCCGACGGGCTGTACCGCGCGACGGACGGCGGCGGCCGGCCGCAGGTCTTCCTGGACGACAAGAGCCTGCCGGGCAACCGGCTGTTCGGCCAGGGCGCGGCGCTGAACGTCCGCCGGTTCACCGTCTCCGCCGCCCCGGCGGACCGGTGACCGCCGTCGGGGCCGTGGACGTCGTCGGCGCGTGGACGCTCGTCTCGTACCGGGACGTGGACGACGCGGGCGGCACCACGGACGGCCCGCTCGGGCCCGCGCCGAGCGGGCTGCTGCTCTACAGCCCCACCGGTCACATGTCGGTCAGCATGGGACGGCAGGACGCCCCGCCGTCCGGCGACTCCTTCATGGGGTACGCGGGCCGCTGGCGGCTGGCCGACGGAGCGATGGTCCACGAGATAGACGTCAGCTCGCACGCGCACATGAGGGGCACCACCCAGCTGCGGGACGTGTCCCTGGCCGGCGACCTCCTCACGCTCGGCGGGACGGCGCAGGTGGGCGGACGCCCCCAGCGGCGCGTCCTGACCTGGCGCCGCGGCTGAACACCACACCGTACGCAGAGAGTCGAGGAGGATCGGCATGCCCACGTACAAGGACGCCCCCGAGGGCTGGTGGCGCGAGTTCATCATGGCGGACCCGCCGCGGACGGCGAAGGCCGCCGTCGTGCGCAAGGACGGCAGCCCGCACGTCGTGCCGGTCGGGGTGATCCTCGACGGCGACGAGATCGTCTACACGATGCAGAAGGACAGCGTGAAGGGCCGCTCGCTCCAGCGGGACGGGCGGATCGCGCTGCTCTGGGACGACGAGCGGCCCCCGTTCTCGTTCGTGCTCGTCCGGGGCCGGGCGACGCTCGACGAGAACGTGGACGAGCTGCGCCGCTGGACGGCGCGGATCGGCGGCCGGTACCACGGCAAGGCGCGGGAAGAGGAGTTCTCCGACCGCTTCACCATCCCGAACGGGGTCGTGGTCCGGGTGAAGATCGAACAGGTCGTGGCCCGCGTCGACCTGTCGGACACGGTGAACGTCAAGCCGGAGGACTGACCGTCCGTACGCCGCGAAGGGCCGGACCCGCTGGAGAGCGGGTCCGGCCCTTCGCCGCGCGACGGCGGCGGGTCAGCCGCCGAACAGGTCGTCGGCCACGGCCCGGCGCACCGTGGTGCGCCGGTCGTCCGTCTCCCGCCAGCGGTCCCCGTAGATGGCGTCGGTCATCGCGGGGAAGCGGAGGAAGTCGTGCGGGAAGCCGACCGGGACACGGCTGGCCTCCTCCAGCTCCGCCAGGTGGGCGGCGTCCAGGGCGACCTCGCAGGCGGCGAGGTTGTCGACGAGCTGGGACTCCTTGGTGGCGCCGATCAGCGGCACGACCGTGCCGGGCCGGGAGCGGAGCCAGGCGAGCGCCACCTGCGCCGGGCTCCAGCCGCCCTCCTTGGCGATCCGTACGACCTTCTCGACGATCTCGTCGCCGGGTCCGCGCCCCTCGCCCCACGGCACGTGGTCGAGCCGGCCCGGCTCACCGGCCAGGTACTTGCCGGTGAGCCGCCCGTCGGCGAGCGGACCCCAGGCGAGCACCGGCAGGTCGAAGGCGTGCGCCATGGGGAGCAGTTCGCGCTCGGGAGTGCGCTCCAGGAGGTTGTAGCGGATCTGGAGCCCGGCGAAGGCGGACCAGCCGCGCAGCTCCGCGAGGGTGTTGGCCTGGGCCACCTCCCAGGCCGGCCAGTCGGAGACGCCGACGTAGAGCACCTTCCCTGCGCGGACCTGGTCGTCCAGGGCGCGCATCACCTCGGGGACCGGGGTGAGGGTGTCGCGGGCGTGCACCCACAGCAGGTCGATGCGGTCGGTGCCGAGCCGGCGCAGCGAGGCGTCGAGCGAGGCGACCAGGTTCTTGCGGTGGTTGCCCGCCGAGTTGGGGTCGCCCGGCCGCATCTGCATCGTGTACTTGGTGGTCAGGACGAACTCGTCCCGCCGCCCGGCCAGCAGCTCGCCGAGGGTGGTCTCGGCGGAGCCCCGGCCGTACTCGTTGGCCGTGTCGAGGACGTTCCCTCCGGCCTCGGCGTACCGGTCGAGGATGCCGGCGAGGGTCGTCCTCGGCAGCTTCCAGTCGTCGCCGAAGGTGAGGGTGCCGAGGGCGATCTCCGATATCCGCACCCCGGTCCTGCCCAGCAGTGTGTACCGCATCAGTCCGCCAGGCGCCGCACGGCGACGACGGGGATGCGGCGCTCGGTCTTCGACTGGTAGTCGGCGAGGGCCGGGACCTTCTCCGCGGACTCGGCGTAGAGCCGGTCGCGCTCGGCGCCCTCGACGACGACGGCGGTGGCCCGGTAGACCTCGGTGCCCGTCTCCACGGTCACCTCGGAGTTGACCAGGACGTTGTGGTACCAGGACGGGTTCTGGGGGCCTCCGGCGTTGGTGGCGAAGACGAGGGTGCGGCCCTCCTCCTCCACGTACATGACGGGGCAGACGCGGCGACGGCCGCTCTTGGCCCCGGTGTGGGTGAGGAGGACGAGCGGCGCGCCCTCGAACATGCCGCCGACCTTGCCGCCGTTGGTCCGGAACTCCTGCACGACGGGGATGTTGTAGTCACCGGGCTCGCCGGCGACGGGGGTGATCAGCTCTGTGTTCGACATGACGTCTTCCTTTTCAGGAGCTCGCTGGTTCTCGGAGGTTGTGCCACAGGAGACTCGAAGGTGACTCAAGCCGGGGTCTCGACGGGTGTCTTCCCGGCCGGTTCGGGGGCCCTGACGGCAACCAGGACCGTGACGGCGACCCCGGCGACGAGCAGGGTGCCGACGCCGGCGCCGAGCCGGAAGCCGGCGGTGCCGCTGTCGGCGGTGGTCCAGACGAGGGCGCCGAGGGCGGAGCCGAAGGCGACGCCCAGCTGGCGGACGAGGTTGGTGGTGCCGGCCGTCATGCCGAGCCGGTGGGGCGGTGTGCTGCTCATGGCGAGCACCTGGTTCTGGCCGTTGAACAGGCCGAACCCGAAGCCCAGGACGGCGAGTCGCCAGGCGAGCGACACGGCCCCCGAGGAACCGTCGACGGTCAGCATCAGGGCGGCGCCCGCGGTGGTCAGGAGGGCCCCGGTCAGCGCCACTCCCCTGGCTCCGAGCCGGTCGGCGGCCCGGCCGCCGAGGAGGCCGGCGACGGCCGTGGACACGGCCAGCGCGATCAGCGCGAGCCCGGTCGTGCCGGCCGTGACGCCGAGGGTGTCCTGGAGCAGGAACGGCACCATGAACATGATCAGGAAGATGCCGAGATAGGCCAGGATCAGGGCCAGATGGGGTCCGAGGACACCCGGTGAGCCGACCAGGCCGCGCACCGCGGCGGACTCCCTCTGGCGGCTCCAGGCGATGACCAGGGGCACCGCGAGCAGGGCCAACTGCCCCCAGGCCGCGCCCCGGTCGACCGCGAAGGTGAGACCGAGGAGGACGGCGACGGCGGCGCCGCCCAGGGTGAGCGCCTCGATCAGCCAGCGGCGCTCCGGCCAGGGCAGCCGCTCCCCCCGGGGGAGTTCGCGGGCGGCCAGGGCGATGACGAGCGCGGCGGCGGGGACGCCGAGGTAGAAGATCCAGGGCCAGTCGGCGTGTTCGACGATCTGGCCGCCGAGGACGGGACCGGCGAGGCCGCCGAGCGTGCCGAAGAGCATGACGAGGCCGAAGGCGCGGCCGCGCGCCTCGGGGGCGACGGCGACCGTGGCGAGGACCGGGGTCAGCGCCATCATCACGACCGCGAAGCAGCCTTGGACCACCCGGGCGGCGATGAGCCAGCCGATGCTCGGGGCGAGCCCGCAGGCGACGGAGAAGAGGGCGAAGCCGCCGCAGGCCAGGGTGAGGGCGCGCCGCGGGTCCGCCAGGTCGACCCAGCGTCCGGCGCACAGGCTGAGGCCGATGAGCGGGACGGCGTAGGCCAGCGAGACCCACTGGACGATCTCGGTGGTGGTACCGAGGTCCGAGCGGATGGTGGGCGCGGCGACACCGACGACGGAGGCGTCGAGCTGGGCGACGAAGACGGCGAGACCCGCGGCCGTCACGAGCCACCAGCGGCTCGGCGCGGGCGCGGCGGGCGTACTCATGGGGCCTCCTCGGACCTGGCGGTCGGTTGCGGGGGGGGAGCCGGAGCGTGCGGACGGGGTACGGGCGGAAGGCGCGGGCGGTACGGGCGAACGCCGGGCGGCGGTCGGCGGTCGGGGTCGGCGGTCGGTGCAGGGCTGCGGCTGCGGCTGCGGCTGCGGCTGCGGCTGCGGCTGCGGCTGCGACTGCGGCTGCGGCTGCGGCTGCGGCTGCGAGGCGACTGGACGACAGGCGACCAGCAGCCGACGGCCGGCAGCCCTTCGGAAGGACCGCCGGTCCGGCCGACGGTCCGGCCGACGTCCGGCCGGGCGGGCCGTCGGCCGGAGCACACGCCTCAACCAGCCCGGCCGCCTTGAAACGGAGCACCCTCCGCTTACGAGCGTATACGGAGGCTCCTCCGCTTCACAACTCGAAACGGAGAACTCTCCGATATGCTCGGGCCATGACCGAGCCGACCCCCGAGAGAGCCGACGCAGCCCGCAACCGCCGCAAGATCCTCGACGTCGCCGCCCGCATCGTGGCCGCCGACGGCGCGGCCGATCTCTCCCTCGACGCCGTGGCCAAGGCCGCCGACGTCGGTGTCGGCACCGTCTACCGCCGCTTCGGCGACCGGGCCGGACTCGTCTTCGCCCTCCTGGAGGACCGCGAGCGCCGGTTCCGCGAGACGCTGTGCGGCCCCCCGCCGCTGGGTCCCGGAGCACCTCCCCTGGAGCGGGCCCGCGCCTTCCTGCACGCCCTCGTCGACCTCGTGGTCGAGCAGCGCGAGCTGCTGCTGCTCGCCGAGGCCAGCGCCCCGGCCGCCCGCTACGCGAGCGCTCCGTACGGCGCCCAGCACGCCCACCTCGCCGGGCTCCTCGCCGAGCTGGCCCCGGACCGCGACGGCACCTTCCTCGCCGACGCGCTGCTCGCCCCCTTCACGCCCAGCCTGATCGCGTACCAGCTCGACGAACGGAGCCTGGGCACCGACCGGATCAAGGCCGGCCTCGACGACCTGCTCCGCGGGCTCGCGCCCGGCTCCTGACGCCCCGGCCGCGAATCGATCCCTCCTCGAGCCCTGCGCGACCGCCTCCCGCCACCGTGGGCAGGACTGTGCGCAAGGCCGAAAAGGAGGCATCGACGATGCTGGACAATCTGCCCCCACACCCGGAGCCGTCCCGCGACACCGGGGTCGCGATGAGCGCCGTGCGCGCCGCCGAGGTGGCGGGCCGCCTCGCCGCCGAGACCGAGAGCCTGCGGCGGCTCCACCCCGAGGCGATGCGGGCCGTGCTCGACGCCGGCTTCGCCCGCCACTTCGTCCCCGTCGAACACGGCGGCCGAGCGGGGAACTTCGAGGAGCTGACCCGCGCCGTCGTCACCCTCGGCGAGTCGTGCACCGCCACCGCCTGGTGCGCCTCGCTCGCGGCGAACCTCGCCCGGATGGCCGCCTACCTGCCCGCCCAGGGCCGCAAGGACGTGTGGGACGAGGGGCCCGACACCCTCGTCGTCGGCTCCCTCTCCCCCTTCGGGACCGCCCAGCGCGCGCCGGGCGGCTACCGGCTGACCGGCCGCTGGCCGTACATCAGCGGTGTCGACTTCGCGGACTGGGCGCTGCTGTGCGGCACCCTCACCGGCGACGGGGCGCCGGTGCCGCTGGTCTTCGCCGTGCCCCGCGCCGAGTTCGAGGTCGTCGAGAGCTGGGACAGCGTCGGCATGAGCGGCACCGGCAGCAACACCGTCGCCGTCGACCGGCTCCTCGTGCCGGCGGAGCGCACCTTCCTCCGCGCCGACCTGCTCTCGGGCCGGCCCACGGACTCCGAGGCCCCCTGTCACACCGTGCCCCTGGAGGCGGCGAACGGGCTGTCCTTCGCCGCCCCGCTGCTCGGCGCGGCCCGTGGCACCCAGCGGGCCTGGACGGAGCACGTGGCGGCGAAGACGGCGGCGCTGGCCGGCCGGACCGGAGCCCCGGGTCCCAGCCGCGCGTCGTACGCCGACACCCTCGCCCGTTCGGTCGCCGAGATCGACTCCGCGCAGCTGCTGCTCGAACGCTGCGCCGCCGTCGCCGACCGGGGAGCGGCGGTGACCCGTCTGGAACGGACCCGGAACCTGCGCGACTGCGCGTACGCGGTGGAACTGCTCGTCTCCGCCGTCGACCGGTTCTTCCGCACGGCCGGGACGAGCGGTCAGCTCACCGACCGGCCGATCCAGCGTTTCTGGCGGGACGTCAACTCCGGTTCGACGCACATCGCGCTGCAGTTCGAGGCGGCGGCGGGAGCGTACGCGGAGCAGCGGCTGTGAGCAGCACGAGCAGCAGGCCGTCCGCCGCGGCGTAACCGCCCTCCAGCAGCGGCAGCCCCGCGGCGCCTCCCGGTGCGGCGGGGCTGCCGGGCGATGGCGACGACCCGGTCGGCGGAGACGGCGGCGGCGCCCCGGCCGCGGCGTACGGCCGGCCGCTCGCCCCCTCGGCGGCCGGCCGCACCCCGACCGGCCGGACGGTGACCGCCGAGCGCTCCGGGTGGAACCGGACCTCGGCGGAGTGGAAGCCCAGCGGGACGCGCGCCAGCGGATACCAGGCCTTGTACGCCGCCTCCTTGGCGCAGAACAGCAGCGTGTCCCACGGCAGGCCGGGGACGGACGGCAGCGCGGCGAGACCGGCGTGCTCCGCCGGGAGGGCGATCCGCCGCAGCACTCCCGGACGCAGCGCGACGGCCGGCTCGGCGTCGATGCCGAGCGCGGCCGTCGCACCTGCCGGACCCACGACCGCCGCGCGGTAGCCCGCGCGGTGGGTGATGCTGCCGACGACCCCGGCCGGCCAGAGCGGCTCGCCCCGGCCGCCCCGCAGCAGCGGGCCGGGGGCGGCGCCGAGTCCGAGGAGCGCCCGGCGGGCGCACCTCCGCGCGGCGGCGAACTCGGTCCAGCGCGCGCCGACGACGCCCTCGGCGAGCTGCTCGTCCTCCTCCGCGTACAGCCAGGGCTGCGGCCCGGGACCGAGCTCCTCGGCCCCGGCCGCCCAGGGGGGCAGCAGACCGGCCAGCGGCCCCGGACCACCGGCCGGAGCGGGTGGGCCCGCGGTGTTCACGCGTAGCAGGTGGGCAGCACACCGCCGTTGAACTCCACCAGCTCCCCGAAGATCCCCACCACGTCGAGCGGGCTGCCCAGGGGTTCGCCGGCCAGCTCCGCGTACGCCCGGTGGAGGTTCCCGACCAGCCGCTCCGGGTCCTGCCAGTGGCCGAACGGTCCGGGGCCGTGCTCCCGCGCGGTCTGCAGCGGGGTCAGTCCCCGGGCCCTGCCCTGCTCCGCGATCCTGCGGACCCGGCGCAGGTACTCCGCCGTCTCGCGCAGCACCTCGGGACCGGAGACCGGGCCGTGGCCGCCGACGATCGCCTGCGGGGCGAGTTCGCCGATCCGGTCGAGGGTGCGCAGGCTGCCCTCGATCGAGCCCATCAGGACGAACGGCGTGCAGCCGGGCATGACGACGTCGCCGGCGAAGAGGACCCGCTCACGGGCCAGCCACACGAGGGTGTCGTTGGTGGTGTGCGCCGGGCCCGGGTGGAACAGCTCGGCCTCGCGCCCTTCCCCCAGGTGGAGGGTGAGCCTGTCCCGATAGGTGAGGTGGGGCAGGGTCACCGACACGTCGCCCCAGTGCACCCCGGGCCACAGGCCGGTGAGGCCGAGACCGGCGGCGGCGGCCTCGTCGCGCAGCCGCTCGTGGGCGACGACGGCCGCCCGGCCGTCGCCGACGACGGCGTTCCCGAAGGTGTGGTCGCCGTGGAAGTGGGTGTTGACCAGGAGGCGGACGGGCGCCGTTGTGAGCGCGCCGACGGCCGCGCGCAGTGCGCGCGCCCGGTCCTCGGTGGCCGTGGTGTCGACCACGGTGACCCCGTCGTCGCCGATCAGCACCCCGGAGTTGCTCACGCACCAGCCGCCGTCGGGCTGGATGTACGCGTACACGCCGGGGGCGAGTTCCTCGGTACGGGGCGGCCCCGGGGCCGCGGCGGGCTCCTCGGTACGGGGCGGCCCCGGCGGCGCGGCGGGCGCCGACCGGTCCGGGGCCGCCCCGGGCAGGGTCTCCGTCACCGGACGGCCTGCCCGAGGCTCTCGACGTGCCGCCGCGCCTCACCGAGGGTGCGGCGGCTGTTGCCGCCGAGGGCGTCGCGGACCAGTCGGCGGGCCGACTCCAGGGTGGTGCCGGGGCCGAAGACCCCTTCCAGCGCGCCGGGGTCGAGCGCCACCTGGTGGCGGGCGGTCACCAGGGTGCCCGCCGGGGTTTCCTCGAAGAGCCACTCGCCGGTGTGGCCGAGCAGCCCGCGGGGCACGGTGGTCTGCTTGTAGACGATCCTGCGGTCGGCGAAGCAGAGCCGTACGGACTGGGTGGCGTGCACCGAACCGTCGGCGCCCTTCGTCTTCATGTCCATGGTCTGCACCTCGACCTCGGTGCCGGCCGGGGACTCGGGCGCGGTCTCCACGTCGAGCGCGGCCACGTGCGGCAGCCGGGCGGGCCACAGGTCGGCGCGGTAGAGGAAGTCGTACACCTCGCTCACCGGGCCGTCGACGAGCAGGGTGTCGCTGAAGGAGAAGATCAGCTCCTCGGGGGCCTGCGGGCGCTCGGCCCAGGCCTTGACCGCCGCGATCTCCTCCTTGCTGTTGTGGTCGAGCGCCGCCTCGATGCGGTCGCCGACCTCCTGGCCGCCCTCGGTCGCCCACGCGTGGTGCAGCGCGAGCCGGTGCGTTGCCGCGGGGCTGCCGGGCTCCGCGCCGAAGGACCAGTGACCGCTCATCCGGACGATCGGGGCCGCGGGCTCCTGCTGGGCGAAGTCCACCCGCAGCGCGGCCGGATCGAGGGTGCGGCGCGAGGTCCAGCTGCGCACTCCGCTGCCGACCACCGCCCACAGCCGGATGCGCTCGTCGGTGGCGCCCAGGCCCGCGAAGGGGCGCGGCGGCGTCCCGGCGGTGGAGGGCGAGGCGGGCTCCTCACCGGCGACGGAGGGTGCGGAGGGCTCGGCGGAAGGCGCGGCGGGCTCGGCTGCCCGCGCCGCCTCCGCCGGGGCCGCGTCGAGCACCTGCGACCAGATGCACGGCGAGAAGAGCAGCGGCCAGTGCAGCACGTCCGCGACGAGCCGGTAGGCGTTCTCCGGCGGGGCGTCCAGGTCGGCCGTGTGCACGGCGGAACGGGCGTCGGGTCCGGGCATGGGGGCTCCCATCAGTAGTTCCCCAGTCCGCCGCAGACGTTGAGCGCCTGCGCGGTGATGGCGGCGGCGGTGTCCGAGACGAGGTAGCCGACGAGCCCGGCGACCTCTTCCGGTTCGGTGTAGCGGCCGAGCGGGATCTTGGCCTCGAAGCGCTCCAGGACGGCTTCCTCCGTGGTGTCCCAGATCTGCGCGTAGTGGCGGCGGACGTTCGCGGCCATCGGGGTCTCGACGTACCCCGGGCAGACGGCGTTGACCGTGATGCCGCTCTTGGCGAGCTCCAGGCCGAGGGCCTTGGTGAAGCCGACGACGGCGTGCTTGGACGCCGAGTACGGGGCGCCGAAGACGACTCCCTGCTTGCCGCCGGTGGAGGCGATGCTGATGATCCGGCCGCTGGACAGCTCGCGCATCCGGCCGGTGGTGAGGACCTGCTTCGTCACCAGGAACACGCTGTTGAGGTTCGTGTCGATGACGTCGTACCAGAGCTGGTCGGGGATCTCCGCGGTGACACCGCCGCCGCTGCGGCCGGCGTTGTTCACCAGGACCTCGACCGGGCCGTACCGCTCGACGGCGGCCGCCACCCAGTCGCGCACGCTCTCCGGCGAGGTCACGTCGCACGCGGCGCCGTCCGCCTCGTAGCCGCGGCCGCGCAGGTCCTTGACGGTGTCGGCGACGGCGGACGCGTCGCGGGCGCAGAGGAAGACCGGGTGCCCGCGCTCGGCGAGCACCGAGGCGACCGAGAGGCCGATGCCCCGGGTGGCTCCGGTGACGAGGGCGACACCGCGTCCGCCGGGTGCTGATGTGGTCATGGCTGCTGCTCCTCGTACGGGGAGAGAGAAAGGGAGGTGGGGGGAGGCGGGGGCAGAGGAAGGACGGAGGGGGGAGGCGACGCCGGCCCGCGTTCGGCGCGCCCGCCGCCGCGTTCCCGTCCGCACAGTCCGGGAACGCGGCGGCGGGCTTCACGCGGCCGCGACGGCCGCGCCGCGCCGGGCGTCACGCGGCGGTGGGGGTCACCACGTTGACGCGGTCGAGGAACTCGCGCGGCGTCACGATCGACGTGACCTCGTCGTCGGTGAGTTCGGCGCCGAAGCGCTGCCCGGCGAGGGCCGCCGCCTCCAGCAGGGCGAGGGAGTCGTAGCCGAGGTCGGTGAACGGGGTGTCGAGCGCGTCCGCCGCCAGGCCGGTCGTCTCGTCCTCCCCCGCGCACTCGGCGAGGATCTTCTTCAGGTCGTCGAAGGTCATCAGGCTCATGTCGGACCTCTCTGCGGTCTGGTCGGATCGGGAAACGGTCGGAACAGCGGAACGGTGGGGTGGTCCGGCGGATCGACGGGGGGGGGTGGTTCAGCGGGCGGAGCGCGGCGCGCGGACCACGACGGCCGCGTTGAAGCCGCCGTAACCGCGGGCGAGGACCAGGGCGGTCCGCACCCGCGCCTCGCGCGGCACGTCCCGCACCAGGTCGAGGCGGTGCCGGGCGACCGGGCGCTCGATGTGGAAGGTGGGCGGCAGGACGCCGTCGCGGATGGCCAGCAGGGCGGCCGCCACGTCCAGCGGGGGGCCGCCTCCGGTCAGCCGGCCGGTGAGGGTCTTGGGCGCGGTCACGGGCACCCCGTACGGCCCGAAGATCTCCTCGACGGCGGCGGCCTCGGCGTCGTCCAGTTCGGGGACGGCCGCCGCGTCGGCGAAGACCACGTCCACCTCGCCGGGGGTGACACCGGCCTGGTCGAGGGCGGTCCGGGCGGCGCGTCCGAGACCGGGCGGCCGGCCCGAGCCCGGCTTCGGGTCGAAGGTCGCCCCGTAGCCGGCGATCTCGCCGTACGCGGTGGCGCCGCGGGCGGCGGCGGAACCGGCGTCCTCCAGGACCAGGACGGCCCCGCCCTCGCCCGGCACGTACCCGGCGGCCCGGGTGTCGAAGGGCAGGTAGGCGGCGCGCGGATCGGTGGCGCGGGAGAGCCGTCCACTCGCGATGTGCGCGACCAGGCCCCACGGGTCGAGCGCGGACTCCACTCCCCCGGTGACGGAGAGGACGCCGCCGCCGCGCAGGGTGCGGCAGGCGTGCCCGATCGCGTCGAGGCCGCCGGCCTGCTCGCCGACCAGGACGCCGCTCGGACCGCGCAGCCCCTTGCGGATGGAGATCTGGCCGGTGTTGACCGCGTAGAACCAGGCGAAGGACTCGTAGACGCTGACCCGCTGGGGACCCTCCGTCCAGAGCTTGCGGATCTCCCGGTGGGTGAACTCGAAGCCGCCGGTGGCGTTGGAGGTGACGACCCCCATCCCGTACTCGGGCATCGCTTCGAGGTCCGCGCCGGACTCGGCGAGCGCGCGGTCGGCCGCGGTCAGCGCGAGCCGGGTCACCCGGTCCGTCTGGGGCAGCAGCCGGCCGGGCAGGTGCTCGGCGGCGTCGAAGCCGGTGATCCGGCCGACGAGGGTGGTGGGGTACGAGGAGGCGTCGTAGTCCTCCACGGTCCTGATCCCGTGCTCGCCGCTCAGGGTGGCCCGCCACCAGCTCTCGGTGTCGAGGCCGTTGGGGGCGATCACCCCGATGCCGGTGACGACGGGAGCGGACCGCTCCGCGCCGGTCGACGCGGCTGCCGTCGTGACGGTGTCGGTCGTGGCGGCGTCGGTCGTTGCGGCGTCGGTCGTGGTGGGAGCGCTCATCGGCCCGCCTCCTCGCGGGTGAGGACCATCGCGGACTGGAAGCCTCCGAAGCCGCTGCCCACGCTGAGGACGGCGTCGACCTTCCGCTCGCGCGCCTCGTTCGGCACGTAGTCGAGGTCGCACTCGGGGTCGGGTTCGTGCAGGTTGGCGGTGGGCGGGACCACTCCGTGCTCCATGGCGAGGGCGCAGGCAGCGATCTCGATGGAGCCGATCGCGCCGAGGGAGTGGCCGACCATCGACTTGATGGAACTGATCGGGACGTCGTACGCGTGGGCGCCCAGGGTCTCCTTGAACGCGCCTGTCTCGTGGCGGTCGTTCTGCTTGGTGCCGGAGCCGTGCGCGTTGACGTAGTCCACGCCCTGCGGGGCGAGCCGAGCCTCGTTCATGGCGTGCCGGATCGCCTCGGCCATCTCGCGGCCGTCGGCCTTGAGACCGGTCATGTGGTAAGCGTTGCAGCGCGTGGCGTAGCCGCCGATCACGCCGTAGATGTGCGCGCCCCGGGCCTTGGCGTGCTCGACCTCCTCCAGGACGAACATCGCGGCACCCTCGGCGAGGACGAAGCCGTTGCGCGTGCGGTCGAAGGGCCGCGAGGCGTGCTCCGGGTCGTCGTTGCGCGGCGTCGTCGCCTTGATCGCGTCGAAGCAGGCCGCGGCGATCGGCGAGATCGGGGTGTCTGCGGCGCCGGCGATCATCACGTCGGCGCTGCCCTCCGCGATCAGGTCGCGGGCGTAGCCCACGGAGTCGAGCCCCGAGGTGCAGCCGGTGGACACCACCGTCGCCGGGCCCTCGGCCCCGCACGCCCACGCGACCTCGGCCGCGAGCGAGCTCGGCACGAACGCGTCGTAGAGGTGCGGCGAGACGTATCCGCTGTCCACCTCCCACAACCGCCCGCTGTCGCTGAGCACGAGGTACTCGCGCTCCAGACCGGTCGTACCGCCGACCGCGCTGCCGACGCTGACCCCGACCCGGTGCGGGTCGAGTTCGGCGAAGTTCAGTCCGCTGTCGGCCAGGCACTCGTGGGCACTGACGACCGCGAACTGCGCGGCCCGGTCCATCCGCCGGATCTCTCGCGGCCCCAGACCGTGCCGCTCCGGCACGAAGTCCACCTCCGCCGCCACCTGGGAGCGAAAGCGCGAGGCGTCGAAGAAGGAGATGGTCCGCGTCGCCGTGCGTCCGGCTGTCAGCTGCTCCCAGAAGGCCTTCTTGCCCACACCTCCCGGTGCCACTACTCCGATGCCGGTGATGGCCACACGTCGGTTCACTGGACGAGCCCCCTCCTGAGTGGACGATGTCGACGACTGTGTGCGGGCGCCCTCAAAGCCCGCTCGAGTCCCGCTGGCGTGAACTGCACGGCCGGGCAGCCGACTTGGCGGGCCGGCCGCGGTACTCCCGCCCCCTCCAGCGCGGTTCCAGTCCCCGTCGAGGCGGCCCGGTGAGGCTGGGTCCGCCCCGCCGGGCCCGCCGGGTCCGGACGCCCGACCCGGGAGGCCGTGAAGTGATGTCCCGCCGCACCGTCCTGCTGCTGCCCGGCCAGGGCGCGCAGCGCGAACGCATGGCCGCCGGCCTGTACGAGGCGGTGCCGGAGTTCGCGGCGCCGATGGACTCCTTCCTCGCGGCCCTGGGGCCCGAGGGCGCCCGGCTGCGCGAGGAGTGGCTGCGGCCCGCGCCCAACCCGTCGCTCGACGACGCCCTGGTGTCGCAGCCCCTGCTGTTCGGGGTCGGATACGCGCTGGGCCGGTGCGTGACGGCGCTGAGCGGTCACGCACCCGACGTCCTGCTCGGCCACAGCGTCGGCGAACTGGCAGCGGCCGCCCTCGCCGGGGTGTTCTCTCCCGAGGACGCGGCGCAGGTCATGGCCGCCCGCCGCACGGCCCTCGCCGGCCGAACCGGCGGCGGCATGCTGGCCGTCGGCGCCGCCGTGGCCGACGTGGAGCCGCTGCTCACTCCGGGGGCGGCGGTCGCCGCGGTCAACGGACCGCGGCAGACGGTCCTCGCGGGACCCTCCGACGCCCTCGCCCGGACCTCCGAACGGCTCGCCGCGGCCGGAATGGTCGTCCGCGCGCTCCGCTCCGGGCACGCCTTCCACTCACCGTCCCTCGCCGGCGCAGCCGAGGCGTACGCGCGGGCGCTGTCCCACGTACCGCTGCGCGCCCCGGAAGGAGCGCTCCTCTCGACCCGTACGGCACGGTGGCTGCGCGAGGAGGAGGCGACCGATCCCGCGTTCTGGGCGGGGCAGTTGGCGCTTCCGGTGCTGTACTGGCCCGCGCTGCGGGCGCTGCTCGACGGCACGCCCGACGGACCGGGCACGGGTCTGGTCCTGCTCGACGCGAGCGCGGACCGCTCGCTGACCGCCCCCGCGCGCAGGCACCCGTCCGTCAGGTCCGGCGCGAGCGTGGTCGTCCCGCTGCTGGCCGGACCGGCCGGCGGCGACGACCCCGGCACGCTCGGGGAGGCACTGGACGTCCTGGCGAGCCACCGGGTCCGGACGCCGCCACACGTCCGGACCCGCGCGGCTCAGGCGACCGCGAGCTGATCGGAGACGTACGCGATGAGCGCGGCGGGCGTCTTCAGCTCGTCGAGCTTCTCGTCGGGGACGGTGACGGGGAAGTCGTCCTGGATGCGCACCACGATCTCGTAGACCGTGAGCGAGTCGTAGCCGAGGTCGGCGAACTCCGTGTCCAGGACGGACTCCTCGAGCGCGGCGGCCTCGGCGCCGTCGAAGCAGGCGTCCACGATGACGCGGAAGTCGGCGAGGGTGAAGGCGGCGGTCATGGACGGTCCTCCAGAGAATGGGTGACGACCGGTCGGGCGACCGGTCGGCGGTCAGAGGTGGGCGGCGGTCAGAGGTGGGCGGCGATCAGGGGTGGGCGGCGATCAGGGGTGGGCGCCGACCGGAGCGGGCGCCGATCAAGAGCGGGCGCCGACCGGCGCGAGTCACGGTCGCCGAACCCCCTCGAAGCGGGCTCGAACAGGGCTCGGACGGGCGGGGAGGACGGGGCGGCGGGGCGCGGAGGTCCGGGGACGGCGGGGCGAGGTGGTGCCTGCGGACGGGCGGCGAGCGACCGGGGGCCGGCGGGGCAGGGGCGGGCCCTGAGGCGAGCGGGGCGGGGGCGGGCCCGAGGGTGGGCTCAGCCGTCGCTCGATCACCTCTCTAGGCCGTCGGGGCACGCTCGGGGCCCACGTCGAGCACCGCACCCGAGGGAGCCCGCCCCATGGCCGAGACCGTGACCACGCCCGTGACCGCCGATGTGTACGTGGAGGTCCAGCAGTTCTACGCACGGCAGATGCGGCTGCTCGACGGCAACGACTTCGCGGGCTTCGGCGCCACGTTCACCGAGGACGCGGTGTTCACGCCCGCCGGTGTCGGCACCCTGGAGGGCCCCGCGTTGATCTCCAAGGCCGCCGAGGCGGCCGCGGGCCGCTTCGACGGCGGGCAGCCGCGCCACTGGTTCGACATGCTCACGGTGGAGAGCGGCGGCGACGCCGCCCTGCACACCGCCTACTACGCCGTCGTGAGCATCACCGCCGCCGACGGCTCCAACCGGCTGGAGCAGAGCGTCACCGTCCAGGACGTCCTGGTCCGCACCGAGGCCGGGCTCCGCACCGGATCCCGCGTCATCCGCCGCGACGACCACCGCGCCGCGGAGGCGGCCGCCTAGGAATCGCGCGTCTCCACCGTTCTCCCCACCCGCACCGCAGAAAGGCCCTCCGTGAGCTCCTCGCACCCTGCCCCCACCGCGAATGCCATGCGCCGTGCTTTGAAGCGGGCGCGGGACGGGGTTGCGCTTGATGTCGGTGAGGCGGCCGTGTTGTTGCGGGCGCGGGGGGATGATCTGGCGGATCTGGTGGCGTCGGCGGGGCGGGTGCGGGATGCCGGGCTTGCGGCGGCGGGGCGGCCGGGGG
>NZ_LIVV01000019.1:5232-34451 GCF_001905825.1 Streptomyces sp. CB02009 | reverse complement strand
CGCGGCGGTGGTGGCTTCCGTCGTGACGACCGTGGCGGGGACAACCGTGGCGGTGGCGGCGGTTTCCGTCGCGATGACCGTGGTGGCGACAACCGCGGTGGCGGTTTCCGGCGCGACGACCGGCCTTCCTTCCCGCGTGACGACCGGCGCGACGACAACCGTGGTGGTGGCGGCTTCCGCCGTGACGACCGCGGTGGCGACAACCGTGGCGGTGGCTTCCGTCGGGACGATCGGCGTGATGAGCGTCCCTCGTCGTTCCGTCGGGACGATCGGCCCTCGTACCCCTCGCGTGACGACCGTGGCGGCGACAACCGTGGTGGCGGTGGCTTCCGGCGCGACGACCGTGGCGGCGACAACCGCGGCGGCGGTGGCGGTGGCTTCCGGCGCGATGACCGTGGCGGCGACAACCGTGGTGGCGGTGGCTTCCGCCGTGACGATCGTGGTGGGGACAACCGTGGCGGTGGCGGCGGTTTCCGTCGGGACGACCGGCCCTCGTACCCCTCGCGTGACGACCGTGGCGGGGACAACCGTGGTGGCGGTTTCCGTCGGGATGACCGCGGTGGCGACAACCGTGGCGGCGGCGGCTTCCGCCGTGACGACCGCGGGGGCGACAACCGTGGCGGCGGCTTCCGTCGGGACGATCGGCGTGACGAGCGTCCTTCGTCGTTCCGTCGGGACGACCGGCCCTCGTACCCCTCGCGTGACGACCGTGGCGGCGACAACCGCGGTGGCGGCTTCCGCCGCGACGACCGGCGTGACGAGCGTCCGTCCTCGTTCCGTCGGGACGACCGCGGCGGGGACAACCGTGGCGGTGGCGGCGGTTTCCGTCGTGACGAGCGGGGTGGCGACAACCGCGGTGGTGGCGGTGGCTTCCGTCGCGATGACCGTGGTGGCGACAACCGTGGCGGTGGCTTCCGCCGTGACGACCGTGGGGGCGACAGCCGCGGTGGGTTCCGTGGGCGGGACGACCGGGGTGGCTACGGGCGTCGTGACGACCGCGACCGTGGCGACCGCGCGCCGATCAAGCGTCTGCCGATCCCGCCGGAGGTCACCGGTGAGGAGATCGACCCGGACGTGCGCCAGGAGCTCATGAGCCTGCCCAAGGGGCTCGCCGAGGACGTCTCGCGCAACCTGGTCATGGTCGCCCAGCTGATCGACGAGGACCCGGAGAAGGCGTACGGGTACTCCCGGGTCGCTCTGCGGCTCGCCTCCCGTGTCGCCGCCGTGCGCGAGGCCGCCGGCTTCGCCGCGTACGCGACGCAGAAGTACTCCGAGGCGCTCGCCGAGTTCCGTGCCGCCCGCCGGATGAGCGGTGGCGTCGAGCTGTGGCCCGTGATGGCCGACTGCGAGCGCGGGCTCAACCGCCCCGAGCGCGCGCTGGCGATGGCCGGTGAGCCCGAGGTCCAGAAGCTGGACAAGGCCGGTCAGGTCGAGATGCGGCTCGTGGCCGCCGGCGCCCGCCGGGACCTGGGTCAGCTCGACGCGGCCATCGTGACGCTGCAGAGCCCCGAGCTCGCCTCGACCGCCGTGCACCCGTGGACCGCCCGTCTGCGCTACGCCTACGCCGACGCGCTGCTGGCCGCCGGCCGTGAGCGCGAGGCGCGGGAGTGGTTCGCCAAGGCTCTCGAGGCCGACAAGGACGGGGCCACGGACGCCTCGGACCGGCTGGCCGAGATGGACGGTGTCGAGTTCGTCGACGCGTTCGACGAGGACGAGGACGACGAGGAGTCCGACCGCGGTGACGTCGTCGACGTGGATGTCGATGGCGATGTGGATGTCGACGACGAGGACGACGACGACTTCGACGAGGACGACAGCGTCGGCGACAAGGGCTGACTCGGTTGACACATGAGAAGGGCGGCACCCGTGCGGGTGCCGCCCTTCTTCGTTGTCCGGGGTCTCTCAGTCCAGCGCGAGGCTTCTCAGGACCAGGCCCGTCGCCGGCTTCGGGCCGAAGGAGGTGGACTTGCGGGGCATCGTGACGCCCTGGCGGGCCAGGTCCCGGACGACCTCCTCGCGTACCGGGTGCATGAGGACCGCCGTACCGCCGCGGCGTTCCGCCTGCTCGACCGCGGCCTTCGTGTCGTGGATGTAAGCGATGTCCTCGGGGGCGTCCGGGATGTGCCAGACGTGCTCCAGGAGGGTGGAGTGCAGGACCGTCGCGTCCAGGGTCCGCCAGGCCTCCGGGCGGTCCGTACGGATCGTGCGGTCGAGGAGCGCCGGTTCCGGGCGGTCGACGAGGTGGAAGCCGCCGTCTCCGGCCAGGAGGAAGGCGTTGCCTTCGGCCGTGGCCTCGGCGAGGGCCTCCATGGCCTCCGGCAGGGGCCGCTCGATCCGGCGTACTCGGAAGGCGCCGTCGAGGGCCGCGAGGGCGTCGGCGACCGGCAGGCGATTGAGGAGCCGGTGGATCGCGCGGACCCGGAGCGGGTAGCGGGCGGTGTCGATGAGGAGGACCAGGCCGTAGTTCCAGGGGCCCGGCGACGGGTGCTCGTCGCGGAGGCGGAGATAGGTCGCCCAGCGGTGGTGGCCGTCGGCGATGAGGGCCTGGTGGTGGGAGAGCTCCGCGGCGACGGCCGCCTGCTCCGCGGGGTCGGTCACCGCCCAGAGGCGGTGGTGGAAACCGTCCTCCGTGGTCGTGGCGAGCAGCGGGGGGCGCCGGACGGTGCGCTCGACGACCTCGCCCGCGCCGTCGCCGTCGCCGACGTACGTGAGGAGCAGCGGTTCCAGATTGGCCGCGGTGGTCCGCATCAGGGCGGCGCGGTCCTCGACGACGTGCGGCATGACGTCCTCGTGCGGGAGGACGACCCCCTCGGCCGGGGTGGAGAGTTCGAGGGCGCCGATGATGCCGCGCTGGAGGATGCCGTCGCCGTGCTGCTCGTACACGTAGAGCGCGGGCTCCGGGTCCGGGGCGAGGACGCCGTCCGCGAGCCAGCGGTCGAGGGTGACGGCGGCCTTGCGGTGGCGGGTGCCGGCGGTGATCGCCTGGGGCAGGATCAGCCGGACGATGTTGTGGGGGTCCGCGGACTCCAGATGGAGAAGTCCGTCAGGTCGTACGACCACGTCGTAGGGCGGGGACGTGACGGCGGCCAGGCTGCCGACCCGCTCGGGGACGTACCGGAGTCCGCGGAACGGCGCGAGGCGCAGTCCGGCCGTGTCGTCGCGGACGTCGTCGGCCGCGTGACCTGAGGTGTTCATCTCGTCATCGTATGTGGCCGGTGCAATGAGCGATGATCGGGGGAGCGGGGAACCCACCCGGTGAGGCGAGGAGTGTGCGGTGACGGTGCGGAACGGCCAGGGGCAGCAGGGCGCGGGCAGGCGGCGGCCGGGTGGCAGCGCGGTGCCGCTGAGCGAGGCGTACGACACGGCGCTGCTGGACCTGGACGGGGTCGTGTACGCGGGCGGGGAGGCCGTCGCGCACGCCGTGGAGGCGCTCGGGGTCGCGCGGGCCGGCGGGATGCACCTGGCGTACGTCACGAACAACGCGCTGCGGACGCCCGACGCGGTGGCCGCGCACCTCACCGAGCTCGGGGTGCCCGCCGAGGCCGGGGACGTGATCACCTCGGCCCAGGCCGTGGCGCGGCTGATCGCCGACGACGTGCCGGCCGGCTCCCGGGTGCTCGTCATCGGCGGCGAGGGGCTGCGGGTGGCGCTGCGCGAGCGGGGTCTGGTGCCGGTGGACTCGGCGGAGGACGGGCCGGTGGCCGTCGTGCAGGGGTACGGCGGGCCCGAGATGCCGTGGGGCCGGTTCGCGGAGGCGAGCTACGCGGTGGCGCGGGGGCTGCCCTGGTACGCGTCGAACACGGACCTGACGATTCCCGGTGCGCGGGGGATCGGGCCCGGGAACGGGGCCGCGGTGGAGGTCGTCCGGATCGCCACGGGCGGCCGGGTGGAGCCGAAGGTCGCGGGGAAGCCGCTGCCGCCGATGCACCGGGAGACGGTGCTGCGGACCGGTGCGCGGCGGCCGCTGGTGGTCGGGGACCGGCTGGACACGGACATCGAGGGCGCGTTCAACGGCGGGGTGGACTCGCTGCTGGTGTTCACCGGGGTGACGGACGCGGCGCAGCTGCTGCGGGCCGTGCCGGAGCACCGGCCGACCTATGTCTCGGCCGATCTGCGGGGGCTTCTCGCGGGTCAGCCGGAGGTCGTCGCGGAGGCGGACGGGAGCTTCGTGTGCGGGGGCTGGCGGGCCTCCGTGAGCGCGCCGAGCGGGGGCGAGCTGGTCCTTGGGGGGCCGGCGGACGCGGCGGCCGGCGCGGGGGAGCCCATGGACGCCGTGCGGGCTCTGTGCGGGGCCGCCTGGACGGCTGCGGACGCCGCGGGCGGCGGGGCGCCGGACGCGGGGAGGGTGCTGGCGCGGCTCGGGCTGTGACGTCGGCCGGGACAAGGAAATTGGGTAGGCTAACCTAACTTCTTCATCTGGCGGCAGGCACGGGAGCACGGGCATGGATGGTCGGCAGCAGCGGCTGAGCGCGGAATCGGTCACCCTGGCGTACGAGCAGCGGGTCATCGCCCGCGATCTGTCCGTCGAGATCCCCGACAACTCGTTCACCGTCATCGTCGGGCCGAACGCCTGCGGCAAGTCCACCCTGCTCCGTGCCCTCTCCCGGATGCTGAAGCCCAGCCAGGGACGCGTCCTGCTCGACGGGCAGTCGATCCAGGCCCTGCCGGCCAAGAAGGTCGCCAAGACCCTCGGGCTGCTGCCGCAGACGTCCGTGGCGCCCGACGGCATCACCGTCGCCGACCTCGTCGCTCGTGGCCGCTACCCCCACCAGGGGCTGCTGCGCCAGTGGTCGCCGGAGGACGAGCGCATCACCCGGGAGTCGATGGAGGCGACCGGCGTCGCCGAGCTGGCCGAGCGGTACGTCGACGAGCTCTCCGGCGGTCAGCGGCAGCGCGTCTGGATCGCCATGGCACTCGCCCAGCAGACCCCGCTGCTGCTGCTCGACGAGCCGACGACGTACCTCGACATCCAGCACCAGATCGACGTCCTCGACCTGTGCGCCGAACTGCACGAGACCCAGGGCCGGACGCTCGTCGCGGTGCTGCACGACCTCAACCACGCGGCCCGGTACGCGACCCACCTCATCGCCGTGCGCGACGGGCAGGTGGTGGCCGAGGGGCCGCCATCCGAGGTGGTGACCGCCGAGCTCGTCGAGCGGGTCTTCGGGCTGCGGTGCCAGGTCATCGAGGACCCCGAGACGGGGACGCCGCTGGTCGTCCCGGCCGGGCGGAAGGCCCGTGTCCCGCGTCCCGCGGCGGTGCCTGTCTCGCCGGAGCCCGCCCTCGGCGCGTGAGCCCGGCCCGCCGTGCGTGAGGCCGCCCGCCCTCCGTGGGCGGCGGGCCGGGCACAGCGGTCGCCAGAGCGCCGGGCTCAGCAGTCGCCAGTCGCCAGTCGCCAGTCGCCAGTCGCCAGTCGCTAGAGCAGGGAGCGGAGGCGGAGCAGGTCGCGGAAGCCGGCCTCCAGCCTGACCCTGCCCGCGGCCCAGGCCTTCGCGAAGTTCAGGTCCCCGCCCACCATCGCCACCAGGTCGTCGCCGGTCATCGCGAGCCGGATCTGCGCCTTGGTCGGCGGCGGGCCCGTCACCGTGGACTCGACCTTGATCCGGCCGTCCGTCAGACGGCCCGTGAACGTGGTGTCCAGGTCGGTGATGTGGCAGCTCAGGGTGCGGTCGAGCGCGGCCGCGCCGCGTACGTCGCCGTCCGCCCGCGCGAGGTTGTCCGAGAGTGTGTCGAGTGCGTCGCGGCACTCCGTGATCGTCGCCATCGCCGTCGACCGTACCCCAGGGGTTCGCGGTAGCGTCGGGAGCATGAACGACGCGATCGCCGAGCCCGGGCCCGTGGACGAGACGTCCGAACCCGCGGCGCCGGACACGGCGGCCCCGCGCGACGGCGCCCACGAGCCCGCCGCCGCCGCGCCCCTGGAGGTCGTACGGGAACTCACCGGGCACCCGGGGGTCGACGCCCGGCTGGCGCGTCTCGCCGAGGTGGACGACCTCCCGGCGGACGGACACCTGGAGGTGTACGAGGATGTACACCGTGGACTGCGTGCCGAGCTGACCTCGCTCGACGCGCATCCCGCCCCTCGTCCGTACGAAAACAGGAGCTGAACCGAACGTGGCAGGAGTGGCACGCCGCCGTCTCGACGCCGAGCTGGTCCGGCGCAAGCTCGCGCGCTCGCGCGAGCACGCCAGCCAGCTGATCGCCGCGGGCCGGGTGACCGTCGGCAAGACCGTCGCCACCAAGCCCGCCACCCAGGTCGAGACCGCCGCGGCCATCGTCGTCGTCCAGGACGACTCCGATCCCGACTACGTCTCGCGCGGCGGTCACAAGCTTGCCGGGGCCTTCGAGGCCTTCGTCCCGCTCGGGCTGAAGGTCGAGGGCAGGCGCGCCCTGGACGCCGGGGCCTCCACCGGTGGCTTCACCGACGTGCTGCTGCGGGCCGGCGCCGCCCATGTCGTCGCCGTCGACGTCGGCTACGGGCAGCTCGCCTGGTCGCTGCAGAGCGACGAGCGGGTCACCGTGAAGGACCGCACGAACGTACGCGAGTTGACGCTCGACGCGATCGACGGCGTGCCCGTCGACCTGGTCGTCGGCGACCTCTCGTTCATCCCGCTGGGCCTCGTCCTGCCGGCCCTCGCGGCCTGCACCGCGCCCGACGCGGACCTCGTCCTCATGGTGAAGCCGCAGTTCGAGGTGGGCAAGGAGCGACTCGGCACGGGCGGAGTCGTCCGGAGCACCGAACTCCGCGCCGACGCCGTGAAGAACGTCGCCCGGCGCGCCGCCGAACTGGGCCTCGGCGTCCTGGGCGTCACCGCGAGCCCGCTGCCCGGCCCCTCCGGCAACGTCGAGTACTTTCTGTGGCTGCGGGCAGGCGCGCCCGCGCTGGATCCGGCGGATGTCGACCGCGCCGTGGCGGAAGGACCTCGTTGAGCTCAACGGCAGCAGCATCAGAGACCGCACCACGTACCGTCTTCCTGCTCGCGCACACCGGCAGGCCCGCCGCCGTGCGCAGCGCCGAACTGGTCGTCCTCGGACTGCTGCGCTGCGGCATCGGCGTCCGCGTCCTGGAGGCGGAGGCGGACGACCTGCCGCTCCCGCCGTCCGTCGAGCGGGTGAAGGAGGCCTGCTCCGACGCCCTCGACGGCTGTGAACTCCTCGTCGTCCTCGGCGGCGACGGCACCCTGCTGCGCGGCGCCGAGTTCTCCCGTGCCTCCGGCGTCCCGATGCTGGGCGTCAACCTCGGCCGCGTCGGCTTCCTCGCGGAGGCCGAGCGGGACGACCTCGACAAGGTCGTCGACCGGGTCGTGACGAAGGCGTACGAGGTCGAGGAGCGGATGACCCTCGACGTCGTCGTGTACGAGAACGGCGACGTCCTGCACCGCGACTGGGCACTCAACGAGGCGGCCGTGCAGAAGGTGTCCCCGGAACGGATGCTGGAGGTCGTCCTCGCGATCGACGGCCGCCCGGTGACGGGCTTCGGCTGCGACGGAGTGATCTGCGCGACACCGACCGGATCCACCGCGTACGCCTTCTCGGCGGGCGGCCCGGTCATCTGGCCCGAGGTCGAGGCGCTGCTCATGGTCCCGATCGGGGCGCACGCCCTGTTCGCCAAGCCGCTCGTCACCACCCCCGAGTCGGTGCTCACCGTCGAGGTCGAGCCGCACACCCCGCACGGAGTGCTGTGGTGCGACGGACGGCGGACGGTGGAACTCCCGGCGGGGGCGCGGGTCGAGGTGCGGCGGGGTGCCGTGCCGGTCCGGCTCGCCCGCCTCCACCACGCCTCCTTCACGGACCGGCTGGTCGCGAAGTTCGCGCTGCCCGTGTCCGGCTGGCGGGGCGGGGCCCGCTGACGTACGGGACCCGCCCGTCGGCTCCGGCGGGAGGGCGCCCGCTCGCGTACGCCCCCGGCCGGCCGCTCCGGCGGGGGCGAACGATCGGCGCGCCGGAGAGTTACGCCCGGGGGTGATGTCGCGTCGCACCAGGGAAACCTCGTATGGTCTGGGGCGTGCTGGAGGAGATGCGGATACGGTCGCTCGGGGTCATCGACGACGCGGTGGTCGAGCTGTCGCCCGGCTTCACCGCGGTGACCGGTGAGACCGGTGCGGGCAAGACCATGGTGGTGACCAGCCTGGGCCTGCTGCTCGGCGGCAGGGCCGACCCGGCCCTGGTGCGGATCGGCGCGGCCTCGGCCGTCGTCGAGGGGCGGATCAGCGTGCCCGCGGGCGCGCCCGCCGCCGCGCGCGCCGAGGAAGCGGGTGCGGAGCTGGAGGACGGGGTGCTGCTCGTCAGCCGTACCGTCTCGGCCGAGGGACGCTCGCGCGCCCACCTCGGCGGGCGCTCGGTGCCCGTCGGGCTGCTCGCCGAGCTCGCCGACGAACTCGTCGCCGTCCACGGCCAGACCGACCAGCAGGGCCTGCTCAAGCCGGCCCGGCAGCGCGGGGCGCTCGACCGGTACGCGGGCGGAGCGGTCTCCGTGCCGCTGGCCTCCTACGCGGAGGCGTACCGGCGGCTGCGAGCCGTCACCGGTGAGCTGGACGAGATCACCACGCGGGCGCGGGAGCGGGCCCAGGAGGCCGATCTGCTGCGGTTCGGGCTCGGTGAGATCGAGGCCGTCGCCCCGCGCGCGGGGGAGGACACCGAACTCGCCGCCGAGGCGGAGCGGCTCGGGCACGCCGAGGCCCTCGCGTCCGCCGCCGCGCTCGCGCACGCCGCGCTCGCGGGCGTTCCCGAGGACCCCGAGTCCGTCGACGCCACGACCCTGGTCGCGGGCGCGGGCCGGGCCCTGGAGGCCGTGCGGTCGCACGACCCGGCGCTCGCCGCCCTCGCCGACCGGATGGGGGAGATCTCGATCCTCCTCGGCGACGTGGCCACCGAGCTCGCCGGATACGCCGACAACCTGGACGCCGACCCGCTGCGGCTCGCGGCCGTGGAGGAGCGGCGGGCGGTGCTCACACAGCTGACCCGGAAGTACGGGGAGGACATCACGGCCGTCCTCGCCTGGGCGGAGGAGAGCGCCGGCCGGCTCGGTGAGCTGGACGGCGACGACGACCGCATCGAGGAACTCACCGCCGAGCGCGACCGGCTGCGCGACGACCTGTCGGTGCTCGCCCAGCGGCTCACCGACGCCCGTGCGGAGGCGGCCGACCGGTTCGCCGACGCGGTCACCGCCGAACTCGCCTCGCTCGCCATGCCGCACGCGCGCGTGTCCTTCGACATCCGGCAGACCGAGGACCCCGACGGCGTCGAGGTCGGCGGCCGCCGGGTCGCCTACGGCCCGTCCGGGGCCGACGAGGTCGAGCTGCTGCTCGCCCCGCATCCCGGGGCCCCGCCGCGGCCGATCGCCAAGGGCGCGTCCGGTGGTGAGCTGTCCCGGGTGATGCTCGCGGTGGAGGTCGTGTTCGCCGGGGTCGACCCGGTGCCGACGTACCTGTTCGACGAGGTCGACGCCGGTGTCGGCGGCAAGGCGGCGGTCGAGATCGGCCGCCGGCTCGCGAAGCTCGCCAGGACCGCGCAGGTCGTCGTCGTCACGCACCTGCCGCAGGTCGCGGCCTTCGCCGACCGGCAGCTGCTCGTCGAGAAGACCAACGACGGGTCGGTGACCCGGTCCGGCGTCACGGTCCTGGAGGGCGAGGAGCGCGTACGGGAGCTGTCCCGGATGCTCGCGGGCCAGGAGGACTCCGAGACGGCCAGGGCCCACGCGGAGGAGCTGCTGGCGACGGCCCGGGCGGACGGCTGACGCCGTAGCCGTGGGCCCGTCTGGAGGAGCTGAGGGTTGTGGGCCCGCCCTGAGGGGCTGACAGCTTGGGTCGGCCCCTCAGGGGCTGACGCCGTCGGCGCGGGTGGGTGGCCGACGTCGGCCTGATCGTCCGGGTGGGCGGTCGCGGTGTGGGCGATCCGGACGTGACCGGTCCGGGTGTGGGCGGCGTGCCGCCGATCCCCGGCCGGCGGACCCCAAGGGGGCGCGCGAGTTCGCCTTGTGCGCTCACTCGAGTGGGTGAACCCGTGGCCGGGGTCACGGAGCCTTACTCCCTCCTTACAGCGCAACGACGCCGTTTCGCTCTCGGAACGTGCGTACGGTCGGCGGTACGGGCTGGCATCCTTGGGCGCGTGACACAGCTCCGTACGGTCCAAGTGCTGGGCGGCGGCAGCGCGGGCAGCAGCGCTCACGTCCGATCACTCGCCTCGGGGCTGGTGGCGAGGGGCGTGCGGGTGACCGTGTGCGCCCCGGCCGAACTCGACCGCGTCTACGACTACCGGGGCGCCGGTGCGCACTTCGTGCCGCTGCCGCGCCTCGGCGACCCCGCGACGGTCGCCGCGCTCCGCAACGCCTGCATCGAGGCCGACGTGGTCCACGCCCACGGCCTGGAGGCCTCCGTGCGGGCCGCGCTCGCGCTCGCCGGGGTCGGCGACCGCGCTCCGCTCGTCACGACCTGGGAGAGCCGGAACCAGGCCCGCGGAGCGGCCCGGGACGGGGTCCTGCGGCTCCTGGAGCGCAGGACCGTACGGGCCGCGACCGTCGTCCTCGCCACCTCCTCCGAACTCGTCGACCGGGCCCGGCGCCGCGGGGCGAGGGACGCCCGGCTCGCACCCGTCACCGTGCCGCCCGCGCGCGGGCCCGTCTGTCTCCACGACGGCAAGGCCAGGGCCGAACTCGGCGCGGTCGACCGGCCGTTGCTGATGGCGGTCGGAGCGCTGGAGCGGGGCCGGGGATACCGGACGCTGCTCGACGCGGCCCGGTCCTGGCGGGAGCTCGATCCGCAGCCGCTGCTCGTCATCGCGGGGGAGGGGCGCGAACGGGCCGCGCTCCAGCGGCGGATCGCGGACGAGGACCTGCCCGTGCGGCTGATCGGGCGGCGGGAGGACGTCGCCGAACTGCTCGCGGCGGCCGACGTGGCGGTGCTGCCCTCGCGCTGGGAGGCGCGGTCCCTGCTCGCGCAGGAGGCGCTGCGGCTCGGCGTGCCGCTGGTCGCCACGGCGGTGGGCGGCGTACCCGAACTCGTCGGCGACGCGGCGGAGCTGGTGCCGTACGGGGACGCCGAGGCGCTCGCCGCCGCGGTGCGCGGGCTGCTCGACGACGTCGAGCGGCGGATGGACCTGGCGGCGGCCGGACGGGTGCAGGCGCGGACCTGGCCCACGGAGGACGAGACGGTGGCGCACGTGCTGAGCGTCTACGACGAGCTGGCGGGGCGGTAATCGCAGGGACGAGGCTGCGCCGGGGCGTTCTTGCGCGGGCTCTGTGCCCCGTGCGGACTCTGTGCGCCGTGCGGGCTCGCCGTCCTGGGCGGGCTGCGTGGCCCGCGCAGGGTCGGCGCCGTCCCGTGGGTCGCTACGGCGTGTGGCGGCGGGCTCGGAGGGCCAGGGAGAGGGCCAGGACGGTCTGGGGGTCGTCCAGGTCCGTGCCCAGGAGTTCGGAGATGCGGGCCAGGCGGTTGTAGAGCGTCTGGCGGTTCAGGTGGAGTTCCCGGGCCGTCTCCGCCTTGCGGCCCGCGTGCGCCAGATACGTCTCCAGGGTCGGCAGGAGCGGCGGGCGGGACGTGCGGTCATGGTCCCGGAGGGGGCCGATCGCGCGGTCCACGAACGCCGCGAGGACCGTGTCCCCGTGGAAGTGCAGCCGCCACAGCAGCAGGTCGATGTCGAGGCGCCGGGCGTCGTACCAGGGGAGGTCCGAGAGGCCCTGCGCGGCCGTCGCCGTCTCCGCCGCGTGCCGCAGCCCCGCCGATGCCGCCGCCCAGCTGCCGGCGACGCCCACCACGACGACCGGCGGATGCACCCCGGCGCGTTCGAGGCCGGCGCGCTCCACGCCCGCGCGCAGCGCCGCCGCGACCCGGTCCGCGACCGCCGTCCGCTCCGACTCCGAGCGCAGGCCGAGCAGCAGCGGCACCCGGCCCTCGACCGGGCGGACGCCCAGGAGGACCGGGACCCCCACGGAGGCCAGCTCCTCGAGGACCGCGCGGGCCAGCAGGGCCCAGTTGCCCGAGGGGGAGAGTTCCGAGGCCAGGCGCATCACCACCGGCAGGAGCGGGCCGTCGCCCGGTTTAAAGCCGAGGACCCGGGCCTGGGCCGGCGCGTCCTCGGCCGTGATCCTGCCCTCGGCCAGGTCGGTCAGGAAGTCGCCCCTGCCGCGTGCCGCCAGCTCCTCCTCCTGACGCGCCTGCATGAGGACGACCGCGAGGAGGCCCGCCGCGCGCTCGGCCGCCATCCGGTGGACGGGGGAGAGGGCGCCGGAGACCGAGAGCAGCACGAGACGGGCCCGCACCGAGGCCGTACCGGGACCTCCGCCGGGCACGTCGACCAGCACCGTGCCGGACGGGGGGCCCGATTCGCGGGCCGCCCGCCCGCCGCGCAGCCCGTCCCACACCTGCAGCGGGTCGGCGGGCGCGGACTCGGTGCCCGCCGCGTACAGCAGCTGTCCGTCGGCGGTCTCCAGGAAGACGGGGTTGGCGGCGAAGTCCGAGAGGATGCGCAGGACCTGGGGGATGCCGCCGCCGCCGAGCAGTGCCTCCGTGCACTGCCGGTGGACCTCCTCGGCCTGCCGCAGGAGCGCGTAGTGGCCGTTGACGATCTCGGTGTGGATCTCCTCCGTCACCGCCACGAAGGGGACCTCCCGGTGCAGCTGCACCAGGGGCAGGCCGGCGGCCCGCGCGGTCTCCACTATCGTCGACGGGAGGCGGGCGAAGCGCGGCCCCAGTTCCACCACGAGCGCCGCGATGCCCCGGTCGGCGAGCCGCCGGACGAAGGCACGCTGCTCGGCCGGCCGGGTGCCGAGCCCGAGCCCCGTGGTCAGCAGCAGCTCGCCGCCCTTGAGCAGCGACGCGATGTTCGGCACCTCGCCCGCGTGCACCCAGCGCACCGTGCGGTGCAGCCGGTCCGCTCCGGCGACGACCTCCGGGAGCCCGCCGCGCAGGCCCGGGAGTTCGAGCGCCCGCTGCACGGTGATCCCGCCCTGATTGTTCATGGGGATCCCGCCCTGATTGTCCATGGGCCCGGACGCTACCCCGCGTCCGTGTAGCGGCGACATCACCCCACGGTCACGGGACCGGACAGTTCGTCCACGGGGGCGACAACTTGTCGCCCCTCCACGGGATTTGCGGGACCGTATGCCGATTGTGGCCTGCGTCACTGCCGTGGGGCGGGCCGGCTCAGCCGGCCGGGACGATGTTCTGGTTGTAGCGGAACACGTTGTCGGGGTCGTACTCGGCCTTCACGGCGGCGAGTCGGCGGTAGTTCTCCTCCCCGAAGGAGGAGACCACGCGCTGCTCGCCCTCGGCGCCGACGAAGTTCAGGTACACGGAGTCGATCGCCCACGGCCGCACGTCGGCCCGCACGTCCCGCACCCACTGGATCTCGGCCTCGTCCATGGCCGGGTCCTCCCAGGTCGCGAACGGGTGCACGGCCCAGGGCGCGGCGCGCCACGGCTGCGGGTAGGGCGCGGCTCCGGCGGCCACCGCGGCGCCCTGCATGAACAGCACGTGCTGGGTCGCCGCGGGCAGCGGGATTCCCGCACCGCGGTCGCAGAACACGTCCACGGCCTCGTCGGGGAAGCCGGTCAGATACTCGGCCGACCAGTAGTTCCGCAGGCCGGGCGGGTCGTCGAGCATGGACTGCAGCTCCGCGTACGGGATGTCCATGGCGATCTCGACCACCGGTTTCCGGGCGAACAGCGGTGCCGCGAGCTCCCTCAGCTCCTCGACCGGACCGGCGTACGTGAGCAGCGTCGCGCAGACCAGCCTGCCGACCAGGTCCGGCGGCACGAACGGCTCGGGCGGCGCCGGCATGTAGATCGCCCCGCCGCCCACCTCGTCCGGGGCGGCGTCGGCGATGTCCCGGAAGGTGCGGACCACCTCGGGCGCGTCGTCGGGCAGGAAGAACAGAATCACGACGCTCATCCGCGGCAGCTCGTGCAGCCGCAGGGTCAGCGAGGTCGCCACCCCGAAGTTGCCGCCGCCGCCGTGCAGCGCCCAGAACAGGTCGGGATGTTCCTCTGCGTCCGTGTGGACGTGCTTCCCCTCGGCCGTGATCAGGTCGGCGGCCAGCAGGTTGTCGCTGGCGAGGCCGAACTTCCGCTCCAGCCAGCCGGATCCGCCGCCCAGCGTGAAGCCGCCGATGCCGGTGGTGGACACCCGGCCGCCGGTGGTCGCGACGTGGAACGGCTGGCAGGCGTGGTCCATCTGCCCCATCGTCGTCCCGCCTCCGACGCGGACCGTCATGTCCTCCGGGTCCACGACGACCGTGTGCATGCGGCGCAGGTCGACCACGAGCGAGCCGTCGATCACCGAGGTCCCGGCGACGCTGTGGCCGCCGCCGCGCACGGCGACGGGGAGGTCGCAGGACCGGCCGAAGAGGATCGCGTTGGACACGTCCGCCTGGCTCGCGCACTGCGCGATCACCGACGGACGGTGGTCGATCATGCCGTTGTGGAGGGTGCGGGCCTCGTCGTAGCCCGGGCCGCCGGGGATGATCACCTCGCCGGCCAGGTCCTCGACCAGCCCTGACAGGGCGCTTTCGGAGATGTGGGGACCCATGGGAGCCCCCTTTCGTACGGGGGACGGGACCCTCTCATCGTAGGTCCGGGCACCGTCCCCCGCGCGGGGCCGCCTCAGCCCCCGTACGCGCCGCTCGCCGTCAGGCGCAGGGCCGTGTCGATCAGGGGCACGTGGCTGAAGGCCTGCGGGAAGTTGCCGACCTGCCGCTGGAGCCTCGGGTCCCACTCCTCGGCGAGCAGCCCCAGGTCGTTGCGGAGCGCGAGCAGCCGCTCGAAGAGCGAGCGCGCCTCGTCGACCCGGCCGATCATCGCCAGGTCGTCGGCCAGCCAGAACGAGCAGGCGAGGAACGCGCCCTCGTCGCCCTCCAGGCCGTCGACGCCGGCCTCCTCGCCGGAGGTCGGGTAGCGGAGCACGAAGCCGTCCTCCGTGGACAGCTCGCGCTGGATCGCCTCGATCGTGCCGATGACCCGCTTGTCGTCCGGCGGCAGGAAGCCCATCTGCGGGATCAGCAGCAGCGAGGCGTCCAGCTCCTTGGAGCCGTACGACTGCGTGAAGGTGTTCCGCTCGGGGTCGTAGCCCTTCTCGCAGACGTCCCGGTGGATCTCGTCGCGCAGCTCGTGCCAGCGCTCCAGCGGGCCGTCCGCGTCCCCGGACTCGATGAGCTTGATCGTGCGGTCCACGGCGACCCAGGCCATCACCTTGGAGTGGACGAAGTGTCGACGCGGGCCGCGGACCTCCCAGATGCCCTCGTCGGGCTGGTCCCAGTGCTTCTCCAGGTAGTTGATCAGCTTGATCTGGAGGAGCGAGGCGTAGTCGTTGCGGGACAGGCCCGTCATGTGCGCGAGGTGGAGGGCCTCGGTGACCTCGCCGTAGACGTCCAGCTGGAGCTGGTTGGCGGCGCCGTTGCCGACCCGGACCGGGCCGGAGTTCTCGTACCCCGGGAGCCAGTCGAGCTCCGCCTCGCCGAGCTCCCGCTCGCCGGCGATGCCGTACATGATCTGCAGGTTCTCCGGGTCGCCCGCGACCGCGCGGAGCAGCCAGTCCCGCCAGGCGCGGGCCTCCTCGCGGTAGCCGGTGCGCAGCATGGAGGACAGGGTGATCGCCGCGTCGCGCAGCCAGGTGTACCGGTAGTCCCAGTTGCGGACGCCGCCGATCTCCTCGGGCAGCGAGGTCGTCGGCGCGGCGACGATGCCGCCGGTCGGCGCGTACGTCAGGGCCTTCAGGGTGATCAGGGAGCGGATCACGGCCTCCCGGTAGGGGCCGTGGTACGTGCAGTGCTCGACCCACTCGCGCCAGAAGTCGGCGGTCGCCTCCAGGGAGCCCTCGGGGTCCGGCAGCGCCGGCGGCTCCTTGTGGGAGGGCTGCCAGGAGATCGTGAACGCGATCCGGTCACCGGGGTTCACGGTGAAGTCGGAGTACGTCGTGAGGTCCTTGCCGTGCGTCTCGGCCTCGGTGTCCAGCCACACCGAGTCGGGCCCGGCGACGGCGACCGTGCGGTCCCCGACCTTGTGGACCCACGGCACGATCCGGCCGTAGCTGAACCGCATCCGCAGCGAGGAGCGCATCCGGACCCGGCCGGAGACGCCCTCCACGATCCGGATCAGCTGCGGGGCGCCGTCGCGCGGCGGCATGAAGTCGGTCACCCGGACCGTGCCGCGCGGCGTGTCCCACTCGGACTCCAGGATCAGCGAGTCGCCGCGGTAGCGGCGCCGGTCGGCGGGGGCCGGCTCGGCGCCGTCGGGCGTGGCGGGGCCCACCCGCCAGAATCCGTGTTCCTCGGTGCCGAGCAGCCCGGCGAAGATCGCGTGGGAGTCGAATCGGGGGAGACACAGCCAGTCGACGCTGCCGTCGCGGCAGACCAGTGCGGCGGTCTGCATGTCTCCGATGAGTGCGTAATCCTCGATGCGCCCGGCCACGTGCTTCACTCCAGTCGAACGGCCACGTCCGCCCCGAGGGGCGCTTGCTCAGATGTGCCGGCTGGGTGTCAGCCGGCTCTGCGTGTGTCAGCGGTCAGCGGTCATCAGCGGTCATCACGGTCAAGGGATCTTCGACGAGCTCTTGGGCCGGATGGGGCCCCCGGGTGTCCGGCTCCGGGGGAGGGCGGGGTGATGCCGCTGGCCGGCCGACTCGGCGGGATGTCCGAGCAGGATACGTCGCACCCTAGTGACCCGGTGATCACGTCGGTAACGGCGTTGCTCCGATCAGGTGAACGAGTCCGGTTCGGCGGCGGAAGGTCCGGCCGGTGTGGGGGCAGGGGCCGTCGGAACGTCTGCCGGGGGTTCCGGCGGACGTCCTGTGCCGCGCGGGTGAGCGACCGTGACAGCCACGGTGACGGCCGAGATGACACCCGGGGTGGCACCCGCGGCGACCGTCGAGGTGAGACCCGCGGTGACCGTCGTGATGGCACCCGCGGTGACCGTCGAGGTGAGACCCGCGGTGACCGTCGTGATGAGAGCCGCTGTGAGAGCCGCAGTGCGAGCTCCTCCCTTCTGCCCGGTGGGAGGCCGGTCCCCCCGTCGGCGGGGCGCTGCCCCCGTCCGTCGGGAGTCCCTTCCCCCGATCCGCCGGGCGACTCCGCCCGATCTGCCGGGGGCGGCCGTCCGGTCCGCGGGGGTGGTAGTCCGGTCCGTCGGGGGGTTTCGTACGGTACGCCGAGGGGCTCCGTCCCGTCCGTCGGGGGCTTCGTCCGGTCCGCCCGGGGGCTCGGTCCGCCCCGGTGTCGCCGTCCGTGAACACCCGACTGCCGCGTGTGGCCGGAAGCGGCCTCCCGATGTCGCTGATACCCTGGTACCCCGTGGACCGGTGGGAAACGGCGACAGCCGAGGACCCCGAAACCGCAGCGACGGCACCCCCCGATTCTTCCGGAGGGGACGCCGGTACGCACCTCCAGAACGCGACCACGGGAGCCCCCTCTTGGCGATGCCGCCCAAAACCACGACGACCAAGCACATCTTCGTCACCGGGGGTGTCGCCTCCAGCCTCGGCAAGGGCCTGACCGCCTCCAGCCTGGGTGCGCTCCTCAAGGCCCGGGGCCTGCGGGTCACGATGCAGAAGCTCGACCCGTACCTGAACGTCGACCCGGGCACGATGAACCCCTTCCAGCACGGCGAGGTGTTCGTCACCAACGACGGCGCGGAGACCGACCTGGACATCGGCCACTACGAGCGCTTCCTCGACGTCGACCTCGACGGCTCGGCCAACGTCACCACCGGCCAGGTCTACTCGCAGGTCATCGCCAAGGAGCGGCGCGGCGAGTACCTCGGTGACACCGTGCAGGTCATCCCGCACATCACCAACGAGATCAAGTCCCGGATCCGCCGCATGGCGACTGACGACGTCGACGTCGTCATCACCGAGGTCGGCGGCACGGTCGGCGACATCGAGTCGCTGCCGTTCCTGGAGACCGTCCGCCAGGTCCGCCACGAGGTCGGCCGCGACAACGTCTTCGTCGTGCACATCTCGCTGCTGCCCTACATCGGCCCCTCCGGCGAGCTGAAGACCAAGCCGACCCAGCACTCGGTCGCCGCCCTCCGCAACATCGGCATCCAGCCCGACGCGATCGTGCTCCGCGCCGACCGTGAGGTCCCGACCTCCATCAAGCGCAAGATCTCGCTGATGTGCGACGTCGACGAGGCCGCGGTCGTCGCCGCGATCGACGCCAAGTCGATCTACGACATCCCCAAGGTGCTCCACACCGAGGGCCTGGACGCCTACGTCGTCCGCAAGCTCGACCTGCCGTTCCGCGACGTGGACTGGTCGACCTGGGACGACCTGCTCGACCGCGTCCACAACCCCGACCACGAGGTCACCGTCGCGCTCGTCGGCAAGTACATCGACCTGCCCGACGCGTACCTCTCGGTCACCGAGGCCATGCGGGCCGGCGGCTTCGCGAACAAGGCCCGCGTCAAGGTCAAGTGGGTCACCTCCGACGACTGCAAGACCCCGGCCGACGCCAAGAAGCAGCTCGGCGACGTCGACGCGATCCTCATCCCCGGCGGCTTCGGCGACCGCGGTGTGAGCGGCAAGGTCGGCGCGATCCAGTACGCCCGCGAGAACAAGGTGCCGCTGCTCGGCATCTGCCTCGGTCTGCAGTGCATCGTCATCGAGGCGGCCCGGAACCTGGCCGACATCCCCGAGGCCAACTCCACCGAGTTCGACCCGGCGACCGCGCACCCCGTCGTCTCCACGATGGAGGAGCAGCTCGCGTACGTCGAGGGCGCGGGCGACCTGGGCGGAACGATGCGTCTCGGCCTGTACCCGGCGAAGCTCGCCGAGGGCTCGATCGTCCGCGAGGTCTACGACGACCAGCCGTATGTCGACGAGCGCCACCGCCACCGCTACGAGGTCAACAACGCCTACCGCGCGGAGCTGGAGAAGAAGGCCGGCCTGGTCTTCTCCGGCACCTCCCCGGACAACAAGCTCGTCGAGTACGTCGAGTACCCGCGCGAGATCCACCCCTACCTGGTCGCCACGCAGGCGCACCCGGAGCTGCGCTCGCGTCCGACGCGTCCGCACCCGCTCTTCGCCGGTCTGGTGAAGGCGGCCGTGGAGCGCAAGACGGGCAAGCCGGCGCAGTAGTCGTCGCGCGTTAACGTTGCCGGGGTACGGGTCCTGACGGATCCGTACCCCGGTTTTCCGTGTTTCTCGTGTTTTTCGTGTGCGGTTCGTGGGAGGACGCAGATGGAGTTGCAGGACACCCCGGAGGAGTGGCGGGTCGTCGCGACGACGACCCCGTTCCAGGGAAACAAGACGAGTGTCCGCACGGACGACGTGGTCATGCCGGACGGCACGGTCGCGCGCCGCGACTACCAGGTCCACCCCGGCTCGGTGGCCGTCCTGGCCCTCGACGACCAGGACCGGGTCCTGCTGCTCAAGCAGTACCGGCACCCGGTGCGGCAGAAGCTCTGGGAGATCCCGGCGGGACTCCTCGACGTCCCCGGCGAGAACCCGCTGCACGCGGCCCAGCGGGAGCTGTACGAGGAGGCGCACGTCAAGGCCGAGGACTGGCGGGTCCTGACCGACGTCTACACGACGCCGGGCGGCTGCGACGAGGCCGTACGGATCTTCCTCGCGCGCGGGCTCTCCGAGGCGGAGGGCGAGCGGTACGAGGTCTCCGAGGAGGAGGCCGACATGGAGCTGGCGCGGGTGCCGCTGGAGGAGCTGGTGCGGGGGGTCCTGGCGGGGGAGCTGCACAACAACTGCCTGGTGGTGGGCGTGCTGTCGCTGGCGGCGGCGCGGGCGGGCGGGGGTGTGGGGGCGCTTCGGGCGGCTGACGCGGAGTGGCCGGCGCGACCGTTCGAGGCGTAGCGCCTGCGGCGGGCGGGGGGAGGTAGGGCCCCGAGGCGGTGCGCACCTCCGCCGACCGGGCGCGGTCGAGCAGGCCCGCGCCCGCACCCCCGCCCACCTCCGCGTGGGCGCGCCCACGCCCTTGACCCCCGTCCGTGTGGACCGGTTGCCCGCGCCCTCGCCCCCGTCCGTGTGGGCCGGCGCCCGCGCCCTCGCCCCCGTCCGTGTGGGCCGGTGCCCGCGCCCCCGTCCGTGTGGGCCGGTGCCCTCGCCCCCCCGTCCGTGTGGGCCCTCGCCCGCGCCCGCACCCTCGCCCACCGCCGTGTGGGCAATCGTCCCGCTGGGCGGGACGGGTGGGCACACGGGACGGCGCGCTCTGGCGGCGCCTCCGCCCCTTGTGCCTGGACCCGCACCCGTAGGTGCGGTGCACCTGACTGCTGGGCGCGGCCCGCACCCGAAGCGCGGCGCACCGCGGGTGCGGGTCAGGGCGCGGGAGCCTAGGCCCGGCAAGGGGCGCCGGTCCGTTGTGCCCACCCTCCCCCAGACTCCGTCCGGGGGGACCCCCACGCCCCGGCGGAACGATTGCCCACAACGGGGGGAAGGGGGGTGGTATGAAGATCCGCTGATCCGATCGGGGGACGTCTTCGTCGTGCTCCGCCAGGTCCGGTGCACGCCCTGAACTACGCTCGGGATCGCCCGTGCGGAGCCCCCCGCGGGATCGGCTCGTGCGCAGGTGGACGGGAGCGTGGCCCGTGACGGATCAGGCGGTGGCGGCGGCCGGCAGCCGGCAGTTCTTCGGCCGGCAGCGGGAGTTGAAGGCCCTGCGCGCCGACATCGAGCGGACCGGCCTCGACACCCTGACCGGCCGCAAGGCACCCCGCGCCCGCGTCCTCCTGATCGCCGGCAAGCCCGGCTCCGGACGGACCGCGCTCGCCGAGGAACTCGCCGCCGGACTCTCCGACCAGTACCCCGACGGGATCTTCCGCGCCCGGCTCACCGAGCCCGGCGGCGAGCCCGTCCCGACCGCCCGCGCCGCCCAGGAACTCCTCGCCGCGCTCGGGGTCCCCGAGCCCCCCGGAGCCGCCGAGGACGAGCTGACCGAGCTGGTGCGCGCCGCGCTCGGCGAGCGCCGTGCCGTCCTCGTCCTCGACGACGCCGTGGACGCCGAGCACGCCGATCCGCTCATCCCCGACAACCCCGACTCCCTGGTGATCGGCGTCGCCCGCGGACCGCTCACCGGCATCCCGGACGTGCGGCCCTGCACCCTCGGCGGGCTCGACCCCAAGTCGGCCATCGAGCTGCTCACCGCCTTCACCGGCTCCGTACGGATCACCGTCGATCCGCAGGCCGCCGAGACGCTCGTCGAGGAGTGCGGCGGGCTGCCCGCCGCGGTCGTTCTCGCCGGCGGCTGGCTCTCCACCCGGCCCAAGGCCTCCGTCGCCGACCTGGCCAAGCGCCTGAGGGCGCTCAGCGGCGATCCGCTGACCCGTTCCTTCGCGCTCGCCCACGAGGCGCTGCCCGCGACCGCCGCGCGGATACTGCGCTACCTCTCCCTCGCCCCCCTCGGCCGGGCCGACGCCCACATCGCCTCCGCCCTGGCTGGCTGCTCGGTCTCGGCCGCCGCGACCACCCTCGCCGACTTCGCCGCCCTGGGGCTCCTCGCGGCCGGCGAGGACGGGCAGTACGAGGTCCCCGGCCATCTCGTCCCCCTCCTTCGCGCTCAGCTGGAGGAGCGCGACCGGCCCGCCGAGGTGCAGCTCGCCCGGGCCCGGATGCTGGAGCGGACCGTACGGCTCCTCCAGTCCTGCCGTGCGGTCACCGAACCCGAGGGCTCGCCGGCCCGCCGGAAGCTGGCCGGCCTGCCGCGCGCCCTGCGCTTCCCCCACGTGGCCGCCGGCGCCGACTGGCTGCGTTCCCGGCAGCCCTTCCTGCTGGCCTCCGCCCGGCTCGCCGTCGCCGACGGGGAGCTCGACACCCTGGCCCGCCGGCTGGTCGCCTCCCTGGTCAGGGCGCTCGCCGCGCACCGGGGCGCCGAGGCGGCCGCGCCCCAGCTGTACGGGCTCCACCAGCTTGTCCTTGACGTGGCCGAGCGGCGCGGGTTGCACCGGGAGCGGGCCGCCGCCCTCCTGAACCTGGCCGACCTCGACGCCCGCACCGGCAGGACGAAGGAGGCTCTGCTGCGATATCGGTCGGCTTTGGATGCCGGACGCGCAGCAAATGACCCGTACGCGACCGGTCGCGCAATGGAATCCGTAGGTGGCTCGTATCAGGAGCTGGGGGACTGGCAGCGGGCCGGCGACTGGTACGGGCGGGCGCTCGCCCAGCGCCTCGCCCGGGACGAGCGAGCGGATCAGGCCAGGCTGTACGCCCGCCTCGGCGCCGTACAGACCTACGCGGGCCGCTACGGCGAGGCCCTGCGGAACTGGCGGGCCGCCGCGGCGGGCTACCGTCGGCTCGACGATCTCCCCGGTTACGCACGGGCGTTGAGCGAGGCCGCCCGGGTCCAGGAGTACGCGGGACGGCCCGAGGAATCCCTCCGGACCTGCGAGGAGGCCGTCGAGTGGGCCCGGCGCGCCCAGGACACCCGGCTCCAGGCCGCGCTCCAGCTCCGGCTGGCCGACACCCTCGACCGGCTCGGCGACCCGGCCGCGGCCCGGCTGCACCGGGCCGCAGCCGAGAGACTGCTGGAAACGGAATCATCTGCCTACGAAATCCGCAGTGGGTCGATCGAAGATTAGTACTTTGAAAGGCTAGACAGCGGGAACTCCTTCATTAGACTGGGTGCGCCGCGTTCGAACGTGGTCTGCCCCGGTGCGCCTCAGTGCATCCGGGTATGTATCGCAGTGCCCCATGTATCCCCCCTGATTCAAGGACCGTGATCGACGATGAAGGTCGGCATCCCCCGCGAGGTCAAGAACAACGAGTTCCGCGTGGCCATCACCCCCGCCGGTGTCCACGAGCTCGTCCGCCACGGCCACCAGGTCTTCGTCGAGCAGAACGCCGGTGTCGGCTCCTCGATCACGGACGAGGAGTACGTCGCCGCCGGCGCCGAGATCCTCCCCACCGCCGACGAGGTCTGGGCCACCGCCGACCTGCTGCTCAAGGTCAAGGAGCCCATCGCGGAGGAGTACCACCGCCTCCGCAAGGACCAGACGCTCTTCACCTACCTGCACCTCGCCGCCTCCAAGGAGTGCACCGACGCGCTCCTGGCCTCCGGCACCACCGCCATCGCGTACGAGACCGTCGAGACCGCCAACCGCGCGCTCCCGCTGCTCGCCCCGATGTCCGAGGTCGCGGGCCGCCTGGCCCCGCAGGTCGGCGCCTACCACCTGATGCGCTCGGTCGGCGGCCGCGGCGTGCTCCCCGGCGGCGTCCCCGGCACCCACGCCGGCGAGGCGGTCGTCATCGGCGGCGGCGTCTCCGGCTGGAACGCCACCCAGATCGCCGTCGGCATGGGCTTCCACGTGACCCTGCTCGACCGCGACATCAACAAGCTCCGCGAGGCCGACAAGATCTTCGGCACCAAGGTGAAGACGATCGTCTCCAACGCCTACGAGCTGGAGAAGGCCGTCGTCGAGGCCGACCTCGTCATCGGCGCCGTCCTCATCCCGGGCGCCAAGGCCCCGAAGCTGGTCACCAACGAGCTCGTCGCCAAGATGAAGCCCGGAAGTGTCCTTGTCGACATTGCGATCGACCAGGGCGGCTGCTTCGAGGACTCGCACCCGACCACCCACGCCGAGCCGACCTTCCAGGTCCACAACTCGGTCTTCTACTGCGTCGCCAACATGCCGGGCGCGGTTCCGAACACCTCCACCTACGCCCTCACCAACGCCACGCTGCCCTACATCGTGTCGCTGGCGAACAACGGCTGGGCCGAGGCGCTGCGCCGCGACGCCGCGCTCGCCCTGGGCCTCAACACCCATGACGGCAAGGTGGTTTACAAGGAGGTCGCCGAGGCGCACGGTCTCGAGCACGTCGAGCTGAGCACCCTCCTGGGCTGACCCTCGCGGCACCGCCGTCAACGCGTGCCGTCAATGCCGCACACCCGGCCGGACCTTGTTCGACAAGGTCCGGCCGGACGCGTCTCGGCACCCGGAGGAACGTTCGGCCAACTCGCCTCGAACGTAACCCTTTAACCGTTTCGCACACCCCTGAAACGTGTGGATGCATGCGCGCGCACCCTTGACAGAGAGGTGTTCGGTTGCCGACACATCGGGCCGGGTCCGGCGGATTGTGTTGCTGCGGAGCGGTGACACGCCATAGAGTCGCCAACCGTCGGCATGGTGCCACGCTGACCTATCGATAAATGTTCCTGGTGACATCCAAGGAGGTAAGACGACTTGTGAATGAGTCGACAATTACTCCCGGGAGCGGTGCGCCAGGTGCTCCGATCGGCTCCGTCGCGGTGCGGACCTTCGCGACGCACCAGCCCATGACGACAGCCCACACGATGAAGACGATGGACGGCCTACACGTGAACGCCACGGCCGGCAACGAGATGGGCCGAGAGTCCACCCACTTCGCCGCCTTTGACGAGGTGCCCGAGGGGCACTTCTACGACCCCGACGCCGAGTACGAGCCCGACCCCGAGTACGCGGCCACCCTCGCACCCGACGCTGCCCGCCAGCGCCGCGAGCGGATCGGCCCGACGGGACGGCCCCTGCCGTACTTCCCGATCCCCGGCCCGCTGACGGACCACGGACCCGCGAAGATCATCGCGATGTGCAACCAGAAGGGCGGCGTCGGCAAGACCACGTCGACCATCAACCTGGGTGCCGCGCTCGCGGAGTACGGACGACGGGTGCTGCTCGTCGACTTCGACCCGCAGGGAGCCCTGTCGGTCGGCCTCGGCGTGAACCCGATGGAGCTCGACCTCACCGTCTACAACCTGCTCATGGAGCGGGGCATGTCGGCGGACGAGGTCCTCCTCAAGACCGCCGTACCCAACATGGACCTGCTGCCGAGCAACATCGACCTCTCGGCCGCCGAAGTCCAGCTCGTCAGCGAGGTCGCGCGCGAGTCGACGCTCCAGCGCGCCCTGAAGCCGCTGATGAACGACTACGACTACATCGTGATCGACTGTCAGCCCTCGCTCGGCCTGCTGACCGTGAACGCCCTGACGGCGGCTCACAAGGTCATCGTGCCGCTGGAATGCGAGTTCTTCGCGCTCCGCGGAGTGGCGCTGCTGACCGAGACCATCGAGAAGGTCCAGGAGCGGCTCAACCCCGAGCTGGAGCTCGACGGCATCCTCGCCACGATGTACGACTCCCGCACCGTGCACAGCCGCGAGGTCCTCGCGCGCGTCGTCGAGGCCTTCGACGACCACGTGTACCACACGGTCATCGGGCGGACGGTGCGCTTCCCTGAGACCACGGTCGCCGGCGAGCCCATCACCACGTACGCCTCCAACTCCGTGGGCGCCGCCGCCTACCGCCAGCTCGCCAGGGAGGTGCTCGCCCGGTGTCACGCCGAGTGAGTCTGCCCGGCGCCGACGAACTCTTCCGTACGACCGGGGGGACGGCGCTCCAGGCGTCCGCACCCCGCCGGGCCGTCCCGGCACCCGCGGGCGAGAGCGACACGACGGCGGCCGAGGGCTCCGCGGAGCACGCGGCGGCTGACTCCGAGGCGTCGGAGCCGCGTGCCCGGACGGTGGAGCCCGAGGGTGCCGCCGCTCCGAAGCCCGCGACGCCGACCGCCGCGGTGCCCGCCCCGGCGGCGGCGCGGCGGCGTGGCGGCCGGGCCCCGAACCGGCGGCCCAGCGGCCGTGAGCGCCACGACGAGAAGATCACGGTCTACGTCTCCGCCGAGGAGCTGATGGACCTGGAGCACGCCCGGCTCGTCCTCCGGGGCGAGCACGGTCTCGCCGTGGACCGGGGCCGGATCGTCCGGGAGGCCGTCGCGGTCGTCCTGGCGGACCTGGAGTCCCGCGGCGACGCGAGCATCCTCGTGCGCCGCCTGCGCGGCCGCTGACGGTAGCCTGCGGGCTGCCGCGCTCCCCGTTCTCCTGGACCTCCATGCACCACGCCCCTGACGAAACGTCCCGTCCACCCCGCCGCCGCGCCCTGGGGCGCGGCCCGGAGGGCCCCGCGCCCACTCAGGCCGCGGGGGCGGGGCGAGACGGCCACGGGGCGTCCGACGCAGCCGCCACGCCCCCCGAGCCAGCCGGCCCTACGGCGGAGCCGGCGACCGCACCGGGGCCCGAGGAGGCCGCGCCGTCGACGGAGCCCGAGCCTTCGGCCGTGCCCTCGACCGGGCCTGAGCCGGGGCCCGTGCCTCCGGCCGTGCCCGTGCCGGGGCCCGTGCCTTCGACCGGGCATTCGGCTGAGCCCGTGCCTTTGGCCGTGCCCGAGCCGGAGCCGGAGCTCGTACCTGAGGTCGAGCCCGCCACCGAGCCCGTGCGCGCCCCGGGTCCCGTGCCCGCGCCCGGGGCTGAGACCCCGCCCGAGCCTGAGGTCGAGCCGGAGACCGTACCCGTGCCTGAGGCCGAGGTCGCCACCGAGCCCGCGCCTGAGGTCGAGCCCGCCACCGCGCCCGTGGCTGCGCCTTCGCCCGAGCCTGTGCCCGAGCCCGAGGCTGCGCCCGTGCCCTCGGCCGAGGACGAGCCCGCGCCCCCGTCCGCCGGCGAGCCCCCGGCCGGGGCCGGCGGTGGGGACGGGCGGTTCACCGTGCGGTTGGCTAATTTCGAGGGGCCCTTCGATCTGCTGCTGCAGCTGATCACCAAGCACAAGCTCGACGTCACCGAGGTCGCCCTCTCCCAGGTCACCGACGAGTTCATGGCGCATCTGCGGGCCCTCGGGCCCGACGGGGACCTCGACCAGACCACCGAGTTCCTCGTCGTCGCCGCCACGCTGCTCGACCTCAAGGCCGCCCGGCTGCTGCCCGCCGCCGAGGTCGAGGACGAGGCCGACCTCGCGCTCCTGGAGGCCCGGGACCTGCTCTTCGCCCGGCTCCTCCAGTACCGCGCGTACAAGCGCATCGCGGCGATCTTCGAGGAGCGCTGGGAGGCTGAGGGCCGACGCCATCCCCGTACGGTCGGGCTCGAACCGCACCACGCCGAGCTGCTTCCCGAGGTCGTCATCTCCATCGGTGCCGAGGGCTTCGCCAGGCTGGCCGTCAAGGCCATGCAGCCCAAGGCCGAGCCGCAGGTGTACGTCGACCACATCCACGCCCCGCTCGTCAGCGTCCGCGAGCAGGCCGCCGTGGTCGTCTCGCTGCTGCGGGAGCGCGGGACCGCGCTCTTCCGGGAGCTCATCGAGGACGTCGGCGACGACACCCTCACCGTCGTCGCCCGCTTCCTCGCCCTCCTGGAGCTCTACCGGGAGAAGGCCGTCGCCCTCGACCAGGAGACCGCCCTGGGGGACCTCACGGTCTCCTGGACGGGCGGGGAGGCCGATCCCGCGGCGGCCGTGACCGACGAGTTCGACCAGGAGACCACCGCATGAGCGACCTGAAGCCCTCCCTCGAAGCCGTCCTCATGGTCGTCGACGAGCCCGCCTCCGAGACGCATCTCGCCAAGGTCCTGGAGCGCACCCCCCGCGAGGTGGCCGACGCCCTGCGCGAGCTGGCCGACGAGTACACCGCCCAGGGCCGCGGCTTCGAGCTGCGGCAGGTGGCCGGGGGCTGGCGCTACTACACCCGCGCCGCCCACGCCGCGGCCGTCGAGGCCTTCGTCCTGGAGGGCCAGCAGGCCCGGCTCACCCAGGCGGCCCTGGAGACGCTCGCGGTCGTCGCGTACCGCCAGCCGGTCAGCCGTTCCCGGGTATCCGCGGTCCGCGGAGTGAACTGCGACGGGGTGATGAGGACCCTCCTCCAGAGGGGTCTGGTGGAGGAGGCGGGCGCGGAACCCGAAACAGGTGCGATCCTGTACAGGACGACGAACTACTTCCTGGAGCGGATGGGCCTGCGCGGCCTGGACGAGCTCCCCGAGCTCGCGCCCTTCCTCCCCGAGGCGGAGGCGGTCGAGCCGGACTCACTGGAAGGGGTCCCGTCGTTCGATCCGGATGCCCCGGATCGTGAGGACGACGACGACAAGACGGAAGTTTGATGCGAAGCAGCAGCGGCAGGAACAGCAGCGGAAACAACGGCGGGAGCCGTGGTGGCAACAGCGGCGGCCGCGGCGGCAGCAGCGGTGGCGGCCGGGGTGGCAGCGGCGCCGGCGGTGGCGGCCGAGGCGGCAGCTCCGGTGGCGGTGGCTACCGCGGCGGCAGCGGCTCCGGTGGCGGTGGCTACCAGGGCGGCGGCGGTGGCGGCTACCAGGGCGGCGGCCGTGACGGCCAGAAGAGCCCGAGCAACCCGCGCCGGCCTCGCCCCGAGGAGCGCTCCTACGACGTGAGCCCTCCCTCCGAGGCCCCGAAGAAGGGTCGCGGCTCCGCGGCCCGCGGCGGCGCCAAGGGCGGCCCCAAGGCCCCTCAGGGCGGTACTCCGCCCCGGCGCGGCCCGCACGGCCAGCGCCAGGCCCCGGCCCGCTCGCGCGAACTCGACGCCAAGATCGAGCAGCGCAACCGGGAGCGGTACGAGAACCGGCCGGAGATCAAGACCCCGAAGACCTTCCCCGGCGCCGAGCAGGAGGGCGAGCGGCTGCAGAAGGTCCTCGCGCGTGCCGGCATGGGCTCGCGGCGTGCCTGCGAGGAGCTCATCGAGCAGGCCCGCGTCGAGGTCAACGGCGAGATCGTCCTGGAGCAGGGCAAGCGCGTCGACCCGGAGAAGGACGAGATCAAGGTGGACGGCCTGACCGTCGCCACCCAGTCGTACCTGTTCTTCGCGCTGAACAAGCCGGCCGGTGTCGTCTCCACCATGGAGGACCCGGACGGCCGTCAGTGCCTGGGCGACTACGTCAACAACCGTGAGACGCGTCTCTTCCACGTCGGCCGGCTCGACACGGAGACCGAGGGCATCATCCTGCTCACCAACCACGGTGAGCTGGCCCACCGCCTCACGCACCCGAAGTACGGCGTGAAGAAGACCTACCTGGCCGCCATCACCGGTCCGCTGCCCCGTGAGGTCGGCAAGCGGCTCAAGGACGGCATCCAGCTGGAGGACGGCTACGCCCGCGCCGACCACTTCCGCGTGGTCGAGCAGACCGGCAAGAACTACCTGGTCGAGGTCACGCTGCACGAGGGCCGCAAGCACATCGTGCGCCGCATGCTCGCCGAGGCGGGCTTCCCGGTCGAGAAGCTGGTCCGTACGGCCTTCGGCCCGATCGGTCTGGGCGACCAGAAGTCGGGCTGGCTGCGCCGGCTCACCAACACCGAGGTCGGCATGCTGATGAAGGAAGTCGGCATGTAAGGCCTTCCGGCCTCCGCAGGACCCGAGAAGCCCGTGACCGCCACCCGGCGGTCACGGGCTTCGGCGTTCCCGGGTGGCGCGGTGGGCGGTGGTGCCGTCGGCGCCGTGCTCCCGGGCTTGTGGCCGAAGCCCGTCGGCCTTTATAGTCAACATGACTCTTAAGGA
>NZ_LIVV01000019.1:0-5177 GCF_001905825.1 Streptomyces sp. CB02009 | reverse complement strand
CTCGACACCCCGGTCAGCTGGACCGAGGTCCTGGGATTCGGCAGCGGGGCGCTCTGCGTCTGGCTCGTCGCCCGTCAGCACCTCGCGAACTGGCCCATCGGCATCGCCAACAACCTGTTCTTCGTCCTGCTCTTCACACAGGCCGGGTTGTACGCGGACGCCGGCCTCCAGATCGTCTTCATCACCCTCGCCGTGTACGGCTGGTGGACCTGGACCCACGGGGGTGGACCAGGCTCCGACGTCCTCCCGGTGCGCCGCACCACACGCACCGAATGGACGTGGCTGCTCACGGCGGGGGTGGTGGGGACCCTCGCCCTCACCCTGCTGCTCGACCGCGCCACCGACTCGACCGTCCCCTTCTGGGACGCCCTGACGACCGCGCTCTCCCTGATGGCCACCTACGGCCAGTGCCGCAAGCGCCTGGAGTCCTGGTGGCTGTGGATCGCCGCCGACGTGGTCTACGTACCGCTGTACGCGTACAAGGAGCTCTACCTGACCTCCCTGCTCTACGTCGGCTTCATGACGCTCTGCGTCCTCGGCCTGCGCGGCTGGACCAAGGACCTCACCGCGCGCCGCGCCCTCCCGGTGGAGGCGGCGGCATGAAGCGCTACGGACACGGCCTGGTCCTCGGCAAGTTCTATCCGCCGCACGCCGGCCACCACCATCTCGTCACCACCGCCCTCGACCGCTGCGAGCGCCTCACCGTCCTCGTCTGCGCCTCCTCCGTGGAGAGCATCCCCCTGGAGGACCGGGTCGCCTGGATGCGTGAGGTCCACCCCGACGCCCTCGTCGTCGGCGCCGTCGACGACATCCCCGTCGACCTCCAGGACCCCGACGTCTGGGACGCCCACATGGCCGTCTTCCGGGCCGCCGTGCCCGAGCACGTCGACGCCGTCTTCACCTCGGAGCCGTACGGGGAGGAGCTCGCCCGCCGCTTCGGCGCCGAGTCCGTCTGCGTCGACCCCGGGCGCGACCGCTTCCCCGTCTCCGGCACCGCCGTCCGCGCGGACCCCGTCGGCTGCTGGGACTTCCTGGAGCCGCCCGTGCGCTCCGCGCTCACCCGGCGCGTCGTCGTCCTCGGCGCCGAGTCCACCGGAACCACCACCATGGCCCTCGCCCTCGCCGACCACTACCGGCGGCGCGGCGGCGTCTGGGCGGGAACCCGGTACGTCCCGGAGTACGGCCGCGAGTACAGCGAACTCAAGCTCGCCGAACTCCGCTCCGAACGCCCCGGCGCCGCATGGTCCGACGTCGCCTTCCACTCCGCCGACTTCCCCGTCATCGCCCAGCGCCAGGCCGAACTGGAGGAGGAGGCGGCCCGCGACGGCTCCCCCGTCCTCTTCTGCGACACCGACGCCTTCGCCACCACCATCTGGCACGAGCGGTACATGGGCACCACCAGCCCCGCCACCGGCGAGATCGCCGCCCGCGGCCGGCAGCACCTCTGGCTGCTCACCGACCACCGGGGCGTCGACTTCGAGGACGACGGACTGCGCGACGGGGAGCACCTGCGGCCCTGGATGACCGCCCGCTTCCTCACCCAACTCGCCCACAGCGGGCGCCGCACGGCCGTCCTCACGGGCCCGCACGAGGAACGCCTCGCGGCCGCGGTCGCCGCCGTCGACGGGCTGCTCGCCGAGGGCTGGGACCTCGCCGACCCGCTGCCGGAGCGCCGATGAGCGGCGACCGGGTGCCGGACGAGGCGCCGGAGCGCGCGACGGGGACGGCGCCGGCAGCCGCCCCCGCGGGCTACGACCCGTACGCCTTCGAGCCGTTCGCCGTCACCGTCGACCTCGCCGTCCTCACCCTCCGCGAGGAGCGCCTCCACGTCCTGCTCGTCGAGCGCGGCCGGCAGCCGTACGCCGGACACTGGGCCCTCCCCGGCGGCTTCGTCCTGCCCCGCGAGTCCGCCGAGCGGGCCGCCCGCCGCGAACTCGCCGAGGAGACCGGGCTCTCCGACGCCACCGTCGCCGGACTCCACCTCGAACAGCTCCGCACCTACAGCGAACCGGACCGCGACCCGAGGATGCGGGTCGTCTCCGTCGCCTTCGCCGCGCTCGTGCCCGACGCACCCGAACCGCGCGGCGGCGGAGACGCGGCGCAGGCCCGGTGGATGCCGTACGGGACGCACGGGCCGCTCGCCTTCGACCACGACCGGATCCTCGCCGACGCCCACGAACGGGTCGGCGCCAAGCTGGAGTACACCTGCCTGGCGACCGCCTTCTGCCCGCCCGAGTTCACCCTCGGCGAGCTGAGACAGGTCTACGAGACGGTCTGGGGCGTCGAGCTCGACCGCCCCAACTTCCGGCGCAAGGTCCTCGCCACGCCCGGCTTCGTCCAGGCCGTGGAAGGACCGCCGCGCCTCACCGGCGGACGGGGGAAACCGGCCGCTCTCTACCGGGCGGGCGAGGCCACCGCCCTCCACCCGCCGCTCCTGCGACCGGAAGGACGATCCACGTGAACCCGACCCGCACCGCGACCAAGCAGGCCGCGACCGGCTCCCTGATCGGACTGGCGCTCGGCGACGCGCTGGGCTTCCCGACCGAGTTCAAGGACGTGCCGTCGATCCTGGCCTCGTTCGGACCCTGGCGGGAGATGCCGCTGCCCGTCCGGAACGGCAAGGCGTACGTCACCGACGACACCCAGATGGCCCTCGCCTTCGCCCGGGGCATCCGCACCGCGACCGACCGCGGTGTCCTCGCCCCGCTGCGCCTCGCCAGGCCCGTACGGGACGAGTTCGTCGACTGGTACCACTCGCCCGAGAACAACCGGGCCCCCGGCAACACCTGCCTGCGCGCCTGCGCACTCCTCGACGGCGACCGCCTCTGGCAGGACGCCAGCCAGATCCACTCCAAGGGCTGCGGCGCCAACATGCGCGTCACTCCCATCGGGCTCGTCCCCGGGCTCAGCGAGGAGCAGCGGGCCGGCGCCGCCCAGCTCCAGGCGGCCCTGACCCACGGTCATCCCACCGCGCTCGCCGCCTCCGACCTGACCGCCCGCGCCGTGTACCTCCTCGCCCAGGGCGTCGACCCGGCCGGACTCGTCGGCCAGCTCCGCTCGTACGCGTACGAGAACCGCTCCCGCTACCACGAGCACTGGCTCGGCGACCTCTGGACCCGCTCCCAGGATTCCTCCGCCCGGCACTTCGTCGAGCGCGGCTGGGACGAGTGCCTGGCCGTCCTGGAGCGCCTCGACGCCGTCCAGCGCACCGCCGACCCCGAACTCGACCCCTGCACCTACACCGGAGACGGCTGGATCGCCGAGGAGGCCCTCGCGACCGGGCTCCTCAGCTTCCTCCTCTTCCCCGAGGAGCCCCTCACCGTGCTGCGCCGGGCCGCCTGCACCCGGGGCGACTCCGACTCGATCGCCGCCCTCGCCGGCGCGTTCGCCGGGGCCCACCTCGGCGCGGACGCCTGGCCCAAGGAGTGGGAGGAGCGCGTCGAGTACCGGAGCGACCTCCTGACCTTCGGCGCGCTCTGGGATGCTTGACCGATGACGCTCTCCCTGGAGTCGGCCCTGGACACCGACCTCGCCGCCGTCGTGGCCGAACAGCCCGACCCGCTGCTCTTCGCGACCGTCTCCGGCGCGCACCTGTACGGGTTCCCGTCCCGCGACTCGGACGTGGACCTGCGCGGCGCGCACCTGCTGCCGGTGGACGCGCTGGTCGGGCTGCGCGAGCCCGAGGAGACCCGCAGCCGGATGTGGGACCGGGACGGCGTCGAGATGGACCTGGTCACCCACGACCTGCGGAAGTTCGCCCGGCTGATGCTGCGCCGCAACGGCTACGTCCTGGAGCAGCTCACCTCCCCGCTCGTCGCGCACACCACGGCGATCCACGCGGAGCTGGTCGCGCTCGTGCCCGAGGTCCTCACCTCCCACCACGCCCACCACTACCGGGGCTTCGCCGGCACGCAGTGGCGGCTCTTCGAGCGGAGCGGCGAGCTCAAGCCGCTGCTCTACACCTACCGGGCGCTGCTCACCGGCATCCATCTGATGCGGGCGGGCGAGGTGCAGGCGCATCTGCCGACCCTGGTCGAGGAGGTCGCCGAGGCGCCCGCCCGGCTGCCCGACCTCGTCGCGGCGAAGGCGGCGGCGGAGCACGGGCGCGCGGAGGTGGCGGTCGAGGACGTACGGGCGGAGACGGAGGCCCTGCACGGGGTCCTGGACGCGGCGCAGGCGGCGTCCGGGCTGCCGGAGGCGTCGGTACGCGCCCACGACCGGCTGCACGACCTGGTCGTCCGGGCACGGACGCACAGCCCGTAGGGAGTGCGGGGGAGCGGGGGCGGGCGGGAGGCCCAGGCGGGACCTGGGCCCGGTCCTTGCCGGGGCGGCCTGATCGGACCTGGGCCCGGCCCGGCCTCCGAGGGACCTACACCGCCGACGGCACCGAGGCGCGGCGCGCGCGGATCAGGAAGTCCTGCACGCGCGCGTGGTCCGGCGTCGCCGGGAGCGGGGTCGTGTCCAGGGCACGGTCGGCCTCCTCCTGGAGCCGGTTCATCCAGGACTCGACCTCGGGCCAGGACACCTCGCCCCGCTTGACCGAGAGCAGGCGCTCGCGCTCCTCGCCGACGTCGATCCGCAGCTCGCCCGAGCGCAGCAGGTCCCGGCAGCTGGTCAGCAGCCGCAGCAGGTGCATGGCGTGCTTCCAGCGCGGGTGGCCGTACTGCCGCACGTCCGCGTCGAGCTTGCGGCGCTGCCCGCCCGCGTACCGGACGAAGGTCTGATGGGCCTGCCGGGAGAGGAAGGCGCCGCGCAGCGACAGCAGTTCGCGGCCGAGGTCGTCGACGTACTCGACCACGGGGGAGTGGAGGCACTCCAGGACGTTCGGGTTGTTGCGCAGGGCCAGCTCGCAGAAGCGCTCCAGCTCCCAGCTGAACTGCTCCTCGCCCGGCCCCTCCACATGCGCGGGGGGCTTGTCGAAGTGCCAGAACAGCGGCGTCGGCGCGAGGTACACGCCCCGGACGTCCGTGTCGCTGCCCTCGGTCGCGAGACCGAAGGCGCGCGAGCCCATCACACAGGAGTAGATCGTGTGGTCGCGCACCAGCTCGTCCGGAGTCATGCCGGTCAGGCTACGGCAGGGCTGTGACAGGGCTATGCCAGGGTGATGGAGTCCCCCGAGACGGTGATCTGCTCGGCCGGCAGCGGGCGCGGAGCCGGGCCCGCCACCACCGCGGCGT
>NZ_LIVV01000018.1 GCF_001905825.1 Streptomyces sp. CB02009 | reverse complement strand
GCATCACAGGCCTCACTGTGTACCGACTGGGAAACCCGCCTGCCACCACCCAACACCAGTCGACTAGTGGGCGGCTGAGGGTGTTTCAGAAAGAGGTCACGGATGAACTCTGGAAACAGACTCCCCACCCCTCTGCCTCAAACTGATGCAGCATGTACGGATGGAGAAACCGGGCCACACCCCCTCACGCACGCCGGACGCACACGAACACCACCCCCGGAGGGTGCACAGACATGGGCGCAGCATGCGTTCAGGTGCCTGTCGGAGGGCTGCTGCACTGGTGAGGGCCGGCCTGTCCTCGCCGCTTTGCCCATGCCGACCTCGCGAGGTGAAGACAAGTTGTCTCCGGGCGGGTTCGGGTCGGCATCCGACGTCATGACGTCGGATGCCACTCCACGGGCGTACGACGTCATGACGTCATACCAGAGAATCCACGCTCCCCCGACGGAGTCGATCTTGAACTGCTCAAAGTGACCCCATAATCAGAGCGATTAGAGACTATTTGCCCCGGTATGGAATGTGGCATCCATCACAGCTCTTACTTCACGTGCCGCGCTATCGATTCCTGCGCCTCACCGTGCGTGAGGGGGCGGTGACCTGCGAAAACAGCAAATCCGCACTTCGCGGCACGGGTCTGCTATGGGGGCGCCCGATTAGTCCGTTTACCTCGCCGGGCGGTATCGGCTTCTTCGTGCTTGTGAGCCGTAAAGTCGTTGCCCTGAAAGCCCTTTGGCGTGACGAAGGGAGATCCCTGCATGGCCCGCTTTCCAGGGCCTGGCCTTGCGGAGATCTCCCTCTCGTCGCGGCCCTGGGGTGTCCACCACTGGAAGAGGTAGGAAAGCCCATGACGCTCATCGAAGGTACCGCACGCCCGACCGCGCGCCCCAAGCCTCCCGTTCCCGTCCTCGCGTCCGAGGCGGCGCCCACCGCGTCGCGGCTGACGCGTGGGTTGCAGGCGGTCACCGTGGGCACCGGACTGCTCTGCGGCCTGGCCGCCGCCTACCTCGGGGTGACCGGGCAGACGGGCGCGGCGGCCATTGTCGGCGGGGTCGCGGCCGCAGCGTTCGCTGCCTTGGGCGGCATCACCGTGACCATCCACATCCGCAAGTAGCACCACCTGTGGCGAAGGCCCCGGAGCGCGTACGCTCCGGGGCCTTCGCCATGTCCAGTTCCGGCCGACAGCGGTTTCCCGGCCCGGAACAGCCTACGACCGCCGACCTGAGGATCACGCCAGGTTGCCATCAGGTCACCGGCTGTCAGTGGGGCTCGCTAGATTGGTCCGTCGCGCGGGATTCGCGCCGTGACCTGGGGAGGGGCGGCTTTGCCGTTAGTGAGCGGCTACACCAAGCAGAACGGAACCGTAGTCAGGCAGTACTGGAGGGCGCCGGCCGGTACGAGCAAGCAGACCGCGTTGGCCTTCGTGATCGTGGCGGCGGTGTTCGTGTTCGGCGGCTCGCCCATGTCGACGGGCAGCGGTACGGGAACCGAGCGGGCGCCGGCGCCTCGGCCGTTGGTGGCGACCTATCCGATCAAGTGGCCCAGCTCGGGTAGGGCGGCGCCCCGTCCGGCGCCGACGGTGTCCTACCCGATCAAATGGCCGGGGTGGAAGGAGACCGCTCCGCGGCCGGCTCCGGCGGTGTCGTACCCGATCAAGTGGGACCGGAACGGGGGCGCCAGGTGAGCCGGCGCCCCGCTCGCCGCCGTCCGGCAAGGCGGCGCTCACGGAAGAACGCTGGCAGTGAGCAGCTCTTTCTCGTCGGTGGCGGTGTTCTTCTCGTGTGGCTGCTCCTGACGGGTCTGGTGAGGTTCCTCGCCGCCCATCCATGGATTCCGGTCGTCCTGGTGCTGTGCGCAGGCGGGGTGGTGGCTGTCTGGGTGGTGCGGCGGCAGCGGGCGGTCCAGTGGGAGCAGGTGCGGTCCCAGGGGCTGCGGTACGCGCTGGCGCAGCTGGACGCGTTGCATCATCGGCAGTTCGAGCACGCGGTTCGGGATCTGATGCACCGTGACGGGTGCGGGGATGCTGTGCAGGTCGGTGGTGCCGGGGACAACGGTGCGGATGTGAAGGCGACCGATCCTTTCGGGCGGCGGTGGGTCATCCAGTGCAAACACCGCCGGGACGGACTGGCCGGGGCCGCGGTCGGTACCCCGGACCTGCAGGTCCTCAACGGCACCGGCCGGCCCGTCCACGGAGGCGACGTCGTCGTCCTCGTCACCAACGGCAGGTTCACCAGGCCGGCCATCGAGTTCGCCCGCAACCAGCGGCTGCACCTCGTCAACCGCGCAGTCCTCGCGGAGTGGGCTGGCGGCTCCACACCCTTGTGGGAGCTACTGAGGGCCGTGCCTCCCCCTCGACCGCCCACACCCCTGTCCTAGAAGCCACACAGCGGTCTACCGGGCTCCTGGGGACCGGGAGCCCGGTAGACCGACACGAGAGAGGCCCCGCACAGGGGGCTCCCGGTCCAAGGGGCCGCAGAGCGCCTGCGTACGTGATGGAGCGCGGAGCAGGGTGGGGGAAGGGGTGCGCCCCGGCCGGTGGGCCGGAACGCGTCCGGTCCCATGCCTGGGGGGGATGGCATGGGGCCGGACGGGGCAGCGGAGCGAGACCCATCGGCACCCGGGCCAGGACCGACGCTAGCCGCTTCAACGCAGTCCTCAGTGCGCGCGAGCGTCGCGGTGGTGTGTGGTTGACAACCCGTTCGACGCCAACGGCGATTGCACCGTGCGCCGGCGGGCCCGGCTCGCGCGCGATGGTGCGCGTCAACTCGCCTTTCGGTAGGCCGCGGCGGGCCCGGCGACCCGATGGCCGAACCGGGCGTTCAGCTTGTCGATCACCGGCTCCAGCCGTAGCCGGGCCTCCCGCGCGTGGTCGAGGGACAGCTGAGTACCCGGGCCTTCCTCAGCCGGGCGGAGGTCTTCGGCGGTGAGGGTGAGGCGGCGGATCCGGGCGCGCTGGAAGGCCATGGCGTCCAGGAGGCGCAGGGTGCCGGTGCGCAGGTCTTCGGTGTGGGCGGAGGGCTGCGGAAGGCGTCTGGTCCGCTCGGTGGCGCCGCCGCCGGCGAGGCGCACGGCCAGGGTGAGGCCGCGCGCGATCTGTCCCCGTGCGCGGATCCGGTCCCCGAGGATGACGGCCAGGTCCAGGAGCGCGGCGCGGACGAGGACCGGGTCGTAGACGTCGCGGTCGAAGCCGAAGGACTCCGAGGCGGACTCGGGCATCTTCCGGACCGCGACCGCGCGGGGGTCTGGGCTCGGCCAGATAGCTGGGGACGAGCACGCCTTCCACCCACTCGACCAGGCCGCGCAGTTCGTCGTCGTACTGCGGGAAGTCCAGAAGCAGGATGAATGGCGGAAAGGGCCCACTCTGCGCCGTCCTCCTCTGGCTCCCCGTCGGCTGCCGCCTCGTCGTCCGCGGGCAGCCCGGCCGACCGCTCCCGGCCTCAGCCCTTGCACGCCACGGCCTGCCGGACCGCCGCCCGCTCCCGCTCGATGGCAGCCTGCGCCTCGGCCTCGGTACGCGCCGCCGCACGCCGCTCCGCCCGCTCCCTGGCCTCGGCCCGACGGGCCACCAAGCCGACGGGCTCGCCCTCGGCGTGACGGCGCATCCGCGCCTCGATCTCCCGGTACTGCGCATCCTGATCCAGGCCGGGCATCTCCTGGTCGACCCCGGCCGGGCGACCGCACCCGCCCCGTCCGGCGCGAGTGCAGCACGGTGGCGCAGTTGTCGAGAAGCGTCCATCGGTCACAGAACGTAGTTGTCTACGTCACCCCGGCGTTCACTCGGGAGAGTGACAGAAACCGCTCAAGACAGAAGCCCTGGTCATCTTGAGGAAGAGGCGACCGTCCGGGTGTTTTGCAGAACTGAAACGACGGGCCCCCGTGCGCGGCCCGGACGCCGTACGCCATGATGGGAAACGGCCCAAAGAATCAGAGCATCACCCTTCGAACAGCCGGGGCCATAAGTAGAAGGACACGAAAATGCCCGCCATAACGCCTAAGCAGAGGGATCTACTGGCGATCTGCGCCCTCCGCGTCGGAAGTAAATCCGTCGACTGGAACTTGATCGCCCGAACCTGCCAGTCTCCCGAAGCGCTCCAGGTCGTCCTCGGGGGTGACATCCCCGAAGACTCCGCTGTCGCCCGCAAGAACCTCCCCCTCCTGCGCGAAGCCCTGCCGACGATCAACGACGCTCGCGCACGCGTGGCCACGGAGCTGGAAGCAGCCAATAAGGCGGGCGCCCGCCTCGTGACGGTGCTCGATCCTGACTACCCGGCCAACCTGCGCCTCGTACCCAACTTGCCGCCGTTCTTGTTCCACCTCGGCGACCTCGAAGAGCGCGACGCCCGTTCGGCCGCCATCGTCGGCACTCGCAATGCGAGCGAGGATGGGATGCGCCGTGCCGCCCGGATGGCGCGGCTCCTGGTTGACGAGGACGTGGTAATTTTCAGCGGCCTGGCCAAGGGCATCGACACTGCCGCACACACGGCCACCCTCGACGTCGGCGGCCGGACCGTCGCCGTCATGGGAACGGGCATCGCCGCGAAGATCTACCCCGCCCAGAACAAGGGCCTGGCCGCTCGCATCGTCGACGAGGGCGGAGCCTTGGTCTCGCAGTTCTGGCCCACCTCGTCGCCGGCCACGTGGACCTTCCCCCGCCGTAACGTCGTCACTTCGGGCTCCACCATGGGCTCGATCGTGATCGAGGCGTCCTCGACCTCCGGCGCCAAGATGCAGGCCCGCATCGCCCACGAGCACGGCAAACAGGTCTTCCTGATCAAGTCCCTCGCGACGAAGGAGCCATGGGCCGCGAAGATGGTCGCGGAAGGAAAGGCAGTGGAGGTCGCGGAGCTCAGTGACGTCCTCACGCGCCTGGGCAACGCCAAGCGAGTACAGCAGGCCGCGCAACTGCGCCTCCAGCTCGCTCTGGCGGGATTGTGACCAACGCTGCTGATCTGCCCAAACCGCTCGGATTTCCCAACTGCCGACTCTGCGCATACAAGGGGAACGGCACGCCCGCGCTCTGTGCCGAGTGCGCGGCGCGGACCCTCAAGCCCTTGGCAGAACACCATTGCGGCGTGTGCGGACAGAGGCTCGCGACACCGACGGCGAACTGCTGGAACAGCATCTGCGGCTGGGAGCCGGGAGTCCGTCGCTTCACCCGGGTCGATGCCGTGGCTCTGCACGCGCCTCCGCTGAAAGAAACCATCTGGGAGTACAAGTACGGTCAGAAGCCCGGATCAATCGGGTGGGGCACAATCTTCGGTCGGCTCATCGTCGGCTGGTTGAACGCCCACGCCGATGAGGTCGCGGACATCAACCTCATCCTCGGCAACCCCACGGCGCCAGACCGCACACCGCTCCAGCACATCGAGGCCATGATGAAGGCCGCCCATGCCGAGGACGGCCTCGGCCGCTGGCCTATCGCCGACCCCGAAAGTCCCGTTCTGCTCAAGCGGCACGAGACGAAGAAGTCGGCCGGCGGCGGCGTCCGATGGAACGAGAAAATGGAGGCCGCCCGTGAACACGCCGCAGCGCTCAGCCTCCGGCAGGACGTCGAAGGCAAGCGCATCCTGCTCGTTGACGACGTCTTCACCACCGGCTCGCAGTTTCACACCGTCGGCAAGTTCCTGATGGAGACCGGCAAAGCGAAGGAAGTCCGCGGGCTCGTGCTCGCCCGCGTTCCAGGCTGACCGTTGCGGAGCCCTGCCACGCTCGAATCAAAGGGCAAGGCTCCGCGTGCCCCAACCGCCGCGTGCCCACGGCCCTCTTCTACAGGGACAGGTGCTGGGCTGCGTACACCCACCCACGCTGGAGCGCGGTCGGCGGTGAGATCGAGGGCTTCCACGTCCGTGCGGGATGCCCGCAGGGCCCGCAGCGCCGTCAGGTCCAGCGCATCTCGGCGGCCGGGCTTCTGCTCCTGGTCGTCGTGTTCGGGGTCGGCCGGCTCAGGGGCGAGGAGTTGCTCGAGCATCGCCGCTTGCTGGTGGGCGACGACGTCGTACGCCCGGCCCCCGCACGGCGGGGGTGGTGCGCAGCTTCTCGCGGAGCATCGCGCCGGCAAGGACGGCGTGCTCGTACTGGGGAGGTATGCGGGGAAATCTCCCACTCCGCCGCGTCCTGATTCGAGGGCTGGTACGAGGCCGCCGGTCGCCGGGATCGGCCGGGGGGTGCCGGTTCAGGTCGGGCGCGAGGGTGGGTGGTCGGCGGCGGACAGGAAGGGTCGGTGCCTTTGTCGACGTCACACGACAGCGGTTATCGACGACCTCGGGAGGCATCCGCTGGAACTCGGCAACGGCAGGACGAGGGCCGCCACCTGCGCCCGTAGCCAGCGCTTTTGTCTACTGGGCCGACGTGCGCGGCTCGATGCCCGACCTCGTCCAGGCCGTGGGCCGGGCGCTGCGGATGCAGCCGGGCGAGGGCAAGATGGCCTCGCTCGTGGTGCCGGTCCTGCTCGGGCCAGGCGAGACGGCGGACAACATGATGACCTCGCGGCCGTTCGGTGTCCTCGCCAAGCTCTTGGAAGCGCTGCGGGCCCACGACGCCAGGATCGTGGAGACCCTCGCGGAGCAGCAGGCCCCGAGCCGCTACAAGCCCGTCAGCAAGGACGACAGCGGCAAGAGCACGGGCGGGGGAGCGGCGAGGGCTCCGGAAGATGTCAGCGCCCCCGCCAAGGCTCTCCTGAAGTTCTCCACGCCCCGCGACCCGGCCGCGCTCGCCGCGTTCATCAACCTGCGGGTCCTCAACCCGGAGCACGAGCACCGGCGGCGAGGGGTGGAGGCCGCCGTCATCTACGCCCGCGAGCACGGCGACCTCCGCGTGCCGTTCACGTTCCGCGTGCCCGCCGCCGACGACCAGGAGGCGGAAGGCGAAGGGTGGCCGGCCTCGCTCGCCGGGTGTTAACAGGCACGCCCGTGACAGCAAGCCATCCCTGCGATGAGCAGCCAGCGGCAGCAGCCTGGTCAGCGCGCGACAGCCATGATCACCATTGCGGTGGACTCTGAGCAGGAAGAACTCTCACACCGCTGCTGATGCCCATCCGATGTCACCAGCGCACCCATTCACATCAGCAGTGAAAAACCCACGACGCCCATCACCTAGCCGGGCAAAACGACACCCTGGTATCGCCACACCCCAGGCCCTGTTTGGCCTAGCGTCACGTGCTCCGGGCGTGGGGCGCTTCTAGCGTGGGATGAGGCGTGCAGGGGTACCGAGGAGGTCTTCCGATGAGCAGTCGCAGCATGGTGGCCGGCATAGCCCTGGCCCTCGTATCTGTCGCCCCGTTGGCTGGGGTCGCTCACGCGCACGATCTCAACTGCGCGGACTTCGCCTTCCAGGAAGACGCCCAAGCAGTGTTCGACCAGGACCCGAGCGACCCGAACCGGCTCGACGAGGACAAGGGCCCCGACGACGGCATCGCCTGCGAAGCCCTGCCCAGACGCAGCACAGAGACGGTGCCAGGCCCCAGCGTCACTACCCTCCAGCCGCCCACCCCGCAGTCGACAGCGCCGCCGGCAAGCCCCAGCGCCACCGCCACCGCCGTCCAGCCAGTGAACCCCAGTGCCACCACCCCGCAGTCGGCGGCCCCGGTTGTTTCCGCCCCTGCCGTTCCCAGCGGTGGCACCCAGGCGGGAGTCGGCGGAGCGTTCCATCCGTCCGGTCTCAGCGTGGGCATGGGCCTCACCCTGTTCCTCGGGGCCGTGACAGGCGCATACCTTGCCCTACGACGCCTGCGCCGTACGGGCTGACGCAACGGTGACCGAGCGGGAACACGCCCCTCCTCCTCCTTGGCCGTGACCGACACGCTCCACTGACACCGGGGCACAGGACCGAACAGGGGATAAGCCTTCATCCGGCGCCGCTCATGTGCTCTGACCTGCTGAACAGGTGGATGGCATCGCAGGTGCTCAGACCTGGGTCGTGGGGTGAAAGAGAGTAACGAGCTGGTGCGTGATAGCGGGTGAGGCATCCGTGCTGGTGGGTGGCGACCCGTGGAGGGCCGCCGTCGAAGGACGGCGTCACCAGACACGCGGCGGGGCCAGGAGGCGAGCTGCTGGGGCCGGCGCGCGGCACCAATTGGTCTTCGTTGACCGGCTGGTCGCCACACTGATCCACCGGCGGCATGATCTCCCGCACTCTCTCCTCGCCCTGCTGTTCGATGTCGACCGCTCCACCGTGACCCGGGCGATCGGAGAGATACGCGGGCTCCTGGCCGAGCGGGGATGCGCGGTCTCCGACCGCCCTGGCCTGCGGCTGCGGACCCTGACAGACGTGTTCGCTTATGCCCAGGCCGAGGGCGTGGAGCTGAGGCTGGATGCGACCGAGGTCCAGGTCCGCAGGCCCCTGGCCGGCCGCGGCGGACGCCGGGCGTTCGTCTCGGGCAAGAAGAAGCAGAACACGATGAAGGCCACCGTCATCGCCGACTCTCAGGGCCGCACGCTCTGGACCGACGCCCTGCGAGCAGGGCGGAAGCACGATGCGACCGCCGCACGCAATGAGGGCATCGGCGTCTGCTTCCAGCACTTCCCCGACGTGGAGGTTCCCCTGGACGACGGATACCTCGGCCTCCGCCGTGACCACCCCGGTCAGGCGATCACGCCACCCAGAAAGCCGAACAAGATCGCCCTCCCACACGTGCACGCGGCCAGAGAGGAAGCCCGGCACCGACACTCATCGAAGCGCATCACCGTCGAGCACGCACTCGCCGACCACAAACGCTGGAAGCAGCTGACCCGCTGGACCCACCGGCGCGAGATTCTGCCCGACACCTACCGGGCCATCGCCGGCCTCGTCTCCGACCGCACTGGCAACACCTGAGAACAGGCCACGACCAGGCGAAACACGCTTACACCGCTATCACGCACCAGCTCGTAAGACGGCCGTCACGTTCACGGGAGCGATGCCCGGGAGCGGCAGGTGTCGGCCTCACGGCGGGCTTCCGCCGGGCGGGGGCTCCTGGCCTGGGGGCGACGGGCCGCAGGCCAGGAGCGGTGTACGGGCGCCTCCAGGCTGCCTGCGCACCTGCGCAACAGCTGTCGCCCGTACGTTCTCGGCCCTGGTGGAGAAGGGGAGCCGTGACGCTCGGGGGGGATTAGTCACGGCTCCCCCGCCCAGGGTGCGCGGCCGGCCTGGCAGTACCAGCCGACCGGTCCGCGTCTCCATGTCTACCGTCGCCGCGCAATCCCCGCGACCGGCACAGGACCGGACAGGGGATACGCATTCATCCGGCGCCGCTCATGTGCTCTGACCTGCTGAACAGGTGGATGGCGCCGCAGATGCCCAGGCCTGGCTCGTCCCTGGGGTGAAGGAGAGTGGAGGCGGCCCCGGCGCCGGGCGCGGTGTCGGGGCCGCGGACTACGCGGATCCGGCCGTGGGGCGCCCGGACCTGTGCACGCGTCATCCGGCTCAACGACCTTCCGGCCCTTGGGGACACTCGCCACGTCAACAGGGAAGTTCCGCCTTCACCCGGAAGGGAGAAAGCCTGACCGGGCTCTCAGCTCATCCTCGGAGGCTCCGGCGAATCCGGGGCAGCTTCCCGCCGTCGGCAGTCCGGGCACGGGACAAGACCATGGCCGTCAGGTGCCACCAGCGTGCCCCAGTCACAGCAACGCCGACACCGGTACACCTGATCGGCACCCGGCTTGCCCGGACAAGATCGCGGCGCAGGAATCCGACTCATTCCAAAGCAAACAAAACATGCATACCTGTTTATTCTCTCCCTACCCCGCGTGAGCGTGATCTCTCGTTCTCGTGACAGCAGGAACGAACGCCAGAACACCGCTCCGACCTGCACCTCAACCCAAGACCGGGCGAAACCACCACTGACACGAAACCGAGAGATCACAACCTGCCCGACCGCCAAGACCACAAGGGCCGGCGAGGGGGCTTGGTCACCCCGCCGCACGGGTGTCACTCATCCGGGTACCGGAACCCCTCTAACGAAGGAAGCGACAACCGGCGCGGCCCTGTCGGCCACTACCGTGCGCGATGGGAGGTAGTCGCCGGCAGGGTCGCTGATGATCCGCCTCCCCCGCGCCCCCGTACCGGTCATCCCCGGTACGGGGGCGCAATGCGTTCCGGACCAGGCCGGGCAGCCGAGCACCACGGGCTACAGCTCGAACTGGATCTGTTCGATGTCGGTGAGCTCGACCAGGAGGTCGTGGGCGCGGCTTCGGCCGTCGCGGAAGTACACCTCGCCCAGGGCGTCGGCGGTGGCTTGCTGGAGCTGGCGGTCGGTGGCGCCGTGCTGCTGGGCGTCGAGGAGGCGGGCGGCGTGGTGGGGCGGGAGGGCGAGGGTGAGGTGGCGCATGCGGGCGTCGTCGCTGGTGCCGACGGGGGCGGTGAAGCCGAAGCGGGCGCGGACGTCGACCATGAGGCCGTCCGATGTGGCCGCCGCTTTGCGGGCCTTGGCTCGGATCTGCGGCTGCCACCGCCGGCGGACTTCGGCGGCCATGCGGTCGGCGAGGTCGGCCCGCGGCTTCTTGATCTGGTCGCGGACGTAGCGCTCGATGGTCCGCTGGGAGACGCCGAGGAGCTCCGCGACGTCGCGGGTGCGCCGTGGTGCTGCTTGACGAGGTAGCGGACGGGGCGCCGGCGGACTTCGAGATCGGGCGGGTGAACGCGCCCTGGAGGGCGCTGTGCAGAGCGGCGTCGATGGTCATGCGGGGTCCGGCCCGTCGAGACCAACAGCTCCAGGCCCCGACGGTGGCCCTGCCGCGGATGCCAGCTGAACCCCCGCACCGGCCGGGTCCGCCCGACCGGCACACCCTCCAGCTCGGCCACCGGACACACCAGCCGCCCCCGTCCAGGCACCACGTCGTCGTCCAACGCCGCTTCCACCCCGGCCCGACATCGAGGACCGCGCCGTCAGCCGGCCCCGGCTCGTACGCGACCAGCAGGTCATCCACCGTGCAGGCCGCCGACCACACCCCCGCCCCGAAGCCGGTCCCCCGCGTGCTGCTCGCGCTCATACCGCCAGCACAGCACACGCCCAGCACCTGCTGAAGGGCAACCTCTCCCAGACCCCACGTATGCGGGAACAATCCGGCATACCTGCCCTGTAGTCCGCCCTGGCCAACTACCGTGCACCGTTTGGCCAACTAGCGTGCAAAGGCACATTCGGCTGAACCCGAGTGGGTCAGCCGAACCCGCCAAGGTCAGTTGAGGACCTGGACCTCGACGACGCGGACGGTGAACGGCGTCTCGCGGGTCTCGGTGAGGGTGCCGGCGTCGCCGAGTGCGGGCGCGGTCCACTCCACGGTCCACGTCGCCGTCGCGCGGCCCGCGTACCGCTCGCCCGGCTTCCCGGCCGCAGTGCGCTCGTAGCGGTGGCCGCAGTCCGGCGACATCGGCAGCGCCATCGAACAGGCCACCGGCTCCCTGGTCCGCGGACGCCGCCACACTGTACGAGCCGTGGCCGGCTGCTTCCGGCTCGCCGACCTGCTGGAGGCCATAAGACTATGAAACCCTGCCCACCCGCTCCGATTCCATGATCCACCTTCCCGTGACCAGCAACATGGCCCGCCGCCTCATTAGCAGGAACAGCACCTCACGACGCAAACCGAAGAGAACCATAGATACCCAACCTGATCGAAATGAACAGTGAACAAAAAGCTCTAAGTGAAATCTGATAGCGTGACGAACGAATGAAATGACGCTCCGGCTCTGGCTCGTTCCATTTTCAGGGGCAGGCCCTAAATAGCGCTATCGCTGCACTCGGTAAATTTCCCTCAATGGGCCCTGGTCTATTGTGCTGCGGGATTCGCAATTCGGTTTCCCTTTTGAGTCACTTCCTCGAAAAGGGGAACTTATCGGAATCGTGGAGCTCTGCTGCGCAGAGTGTGCGGCCTTCTCGAGGGTGCGGTGCGGCTGCTCCGACCTTGCGGGGGCAAGGCCGGATGGATTCCGATCCCCGGCGGCGGAGGTCAGGGTCTTTCTAGGCTGCGGGCAGGCGTGCCCAGCGGGTGGTGGCAGGGGTGGTGGCGTGGGTGAGGATGCCGTAATCGTCGGTAAGGGATTCGACGAGGATGAGGCCGCGTCCGTGTTCGTCAGGCGTGCAGGAGGTGGTCCAGGCGCCTTCCTGATCGGCCGGGCCGCCGTCGGTCACGCCGATCCAGAGCTGGTCGTCGGCGTGCTGGCGGGAGAGGTGCAAGACGATGGGCGCCTGCGCATGCTCGACGGCGTTGGTCACCAGTTCCGAGGCCACCAGGAGTGTGGTCTGTTCAGTCCCTTCGGGAACATTCCAGCCATGGAGGGTCTCCGAGGTAACCCTGCGGGCCGTGCGGGCAGCTTCGGGGGAATGCTCAAGAGGCCACGACTTGTCTTCGGCTGGTTGTCCCGGTGCGGGGATCTTTCCCAATCGGGCGGGCCTGGCCGCAGTAGGCCGGGCCCGCGTTTCACCGAAGCTGGTGATGGCGTCCCGGGCGGTGAACATCAAGATCACTTCCTGTCGATGGGATCGAAACCCTTGAAGGGTGCTTCCATCAACCAAATTCCCAGAATCGGGCATACTGCACATTAGGGACACCCCCCTAATTATGCCCTCGTGATCGCGTGTCGACGCAATTCTTGTTCGTATTTCGCGGTCTCGTGATGGTGCTGCTGACCTCCGGACCCAGTAACAGCACGGCTACGGTGTCGGCGACTGTCACGGAGCTCGCAACACGATCATGAGTTGTGCTTCGTGAGGCGTCTCCAGCAGATGAGGCTGCAGGCGAGGGAGACGAAAGCGTCGTGGAGTTCGGTTCGCCGTTCCCAGCGGACGGCGAGGCGTTTGAACTGGTGCAGCAGGGCGAAGGTCTGCTCGACGACGTAGCGGAGCTTGCCCAGCCCTTCGATGTTCAGGACGGGCGCTCCTGCGGGAGATAACCGGAAGGATCAGCCGTTTGCGGAGTTCGCGGCGACCTCGGTCAGGGTGCCCACGTCGCCGAGTGCGGGCGCGGACCACTCCACGGTCCACGTCGCCATCGCGCGACCCTCGTACCGCTCACCCGGCTTCCCGGCCGCGGTGCGCTCATAGCGGTGGCCGCAGTCCGGAGACATCGACCTGCCCCGGTCGGGCGTGTAGCGGGTACCGGGCCCGGCGCAGGTGACGACGGTGCCGTCGCCCATGTCCCAGCGGACCGACGACACCTTCGCCGTGGCGGTCACGGTGACACCGCCGGCGGTCGCGGACGCGGTCACCGGACCGAAAGTCGTCGGGGACGGCGTGACCCACATCCACATCGGCATCCCGATCACAACCAGCCCAGAACCCGCACCCCGAACCGCCGAACACCCCACTGAGCTGCACAAACAGCTGAAAACGCGAAATGGCGCCTCGGCCCTTTAGACCCAGACACCACCTGCGACATCCAGACAACTCCCCAACCAACCCGCAACAACCCCAGGCCAAACCGCCTTTGACGCCGCAAAACCGCTCTCACACAGATCTGCAACACCCCAGCTCAACGACTCACCCATACGCCAACCCCCCACCCCCTCAGCGACAGCAGCGGTTGGCGAACCTGGGCCTGCAGCCCGACCCGACACCGCCCCCCGCCCCGGTCGGCGCGCGTGCGACGAAGGGCCAGAGCAAGGCGCAGCAGGCATTCCAGCGCGGTCTGGCGGCCCTGGCGCAGTGGGTGGAGCGGGAAGGCGACCGGCCGGTCCCCCGCGGCGCGGTCGTCGAGATCGAAGTCGACGGCCAGACCGAGGCGGTGCCGGTACGACTGGGCGTATGGGTATCGAACACCAAATCAAGAAGGGACCGGCTGGACGCCGACCAACTCGATGCCCTCGCGAAGCTGGGTATGGACTGGGCCAAGCTGGTGACGATGCCCCAGGCGCCCCGGACAGCCTCTGACCGCCTTCCAGCGTCGTGACCGGATCCCGGGCCTCACGGGAAGGGAAAGAAAGCTCTGTCGTCTCGGCAAGTCTCTTGCCATATGGAGAGCAGCCCCCGTGACGGCTACAGTGCCGCTCAGCATGCGGGAGGGGGCGGGATGCGTGACCTTGAGCCGTCGGCGGGCGTGCGGGCGTCCTCGACCTCTTCGGGCGAGGGCAGGTCGGTCCTGGATGGTGAGCGCTTCGTGTTCAGAAGTTGCCCCGCGATGTGGTGCCGGAAGACCGATAGGTCAGATGCCTTACTCAGAGGGAGCCACCCCTCGGGCATGGGAGAGCTCGCAAGCGAGGGAGGTTGAGCGCCGACAGCTGCGTAATACATCTCAGCGCGCTCCTCCCACACGGTCGACTTCAACGCGACCTGCTCGTCGAACACTTCCTGTCGAAGGTTGAGCGCCCCGGCCTCGTTCAGCGCCCGGACAAAGTTCAGGAGCTCGATCGTGCCGACCATCGCCCAAGCCACCAGAGGTACAGCGGCGCGAAACCGGTCGCGCAGTCCAAAGGTGTCGCCCTCCTTGCGTCGCTCTGGGTCGTGATGCACCACGTCTCCATAGATCCAGGCCATGGCCAGCTCGTGCGCATCGAGGTCACGCTCTTCGCCCGTGGACGTGTCAGTGACCATGACCCAGTAGCCGGATTCGTCGCGCGTGGAGGGGCTCACCCGTGTTCGCCACTCAGCGCGTGCGGCCCGTATCCACGCCGCATCTTGCGGCACTGCTCGACAGGTGTAGCCCAGAGCCGAGAGCGCCTTCATGTGAAAACAGTCCTCCTGCTCCAGCAGAATCGGCCTGATGCGCGCTGCCGCAGATTCGACCACCTCCTCGGGCGGGAGCTCGTACGAGATCCGGACCTCGCCGTGGTCGACACGGACGTTGATGCTCATGCGGGTCAGCTCGACAAGAGCGTCCCAGTCGGCGGCCAGCGAATGCTCCTCCACCCTGCGGGCCCTCAGCACGAAAGCTTCCAGCAAGCGCTGGTGCTTCTCGTCAAGGGTTTCCGTCTGCCCGCGGCTCACGCTTCCCCCATCGCATCGATCGCTTCCAGCATGGCGTGCCTTCTCCGTCGTATCCATCCAATTCGCCGGGCTGGTCCTTGCCAGAAGGGCAAGCACGGCTGGTCGTAAGCCGTGCCCAGCTCAGTGGCGCAGGCGCGAGAGCCAGTCGGTGGGCTTCTGCTCGGCACGGCCGGCTCCTGCTCCTGGCGCGTCGCGTTTGGCCAGGCTTCCTCCCAGCCGGTGCACTCCACCGCCTGCCACCGCTCGTACGTGAACGCTGCCTTGCACAGTGCAGCGAGGACAGAAGGCATGTGTATGGATCTCCAGGGCCTCAGCTCTTGCCGGCCCCGCTCAAGAACAACTCTTCGAACCGCTGATACTCGCGGCGAAGGCTGCCCTTCCCTGTGTAGGCGGCGTGCGTTGCAAGGAGAAGACGCGGTCCCGCCCAAGCACCGTTCGACCACAACTGGATCAACCATGCCGGAGCTGTGCCGATGTCCTGGGACAGTTCAACCCACGCCGCGGTGTCGGCAGCATGCTCGCCGTGAGCCATCGACGAGCCGCTCGTCCAGGCGTACCCCTCGATGCCGATACGGCGCTCAAGGTTCTCGCTGAGCCAGTCAATCGAAAGGGGTGTGATCTCGGGGGTGCGACGGCCCCTCTTCACAGGCCAGCCCCGGTCCTCGGCGTAAGCCAAGATGTCGCTGATGTCCTTCGCAGGATCACGGTTGGTCCCGTGCGCGTCATCCATGTCGCCGTCGCTCTCAACGAGCTGGTCGGCATCGGTATCGCCGCCGAGCGTTCTCCTGAGACGGATACCTGCCGAGAGTCGTGCGAGGCGGCGCGTCAGGGCACGTTGCAGGCGCTCGTCAGTGCTGATGGTCGGGTCGATTACCGCAGTCGCCCACAGGCACGCCTCGAAGACGCCACGCGCGACCGAGACCGCGCCCATCAGCGATTTCTCTGCACGAAGTAGGACGGCGAAACCCCGAAGCTGATCCGCGGCACTGAGGATGTTGACCGCCGATTCATACCGGAGAACCGTTGCGGCTGGTTCGGAGCGGTCACCGAGCATGACGTCTGGGGCCTTCATGTCCTCTCGCGCCGGGCTCATACGCTCCGATTTCCAAGACTTAAGGCCCAGTTGCGTGAAACCGTCGGCTATTTCATCGACCGCTGCCGCAAGCGCGTCGCGACGCGCATGTGCCTCCTGTCTGCCTTGGCGCAACTGGACGAGGAAATCCATCGCCCACGCCTCGCCGTCCCTGCTCGTATCGCCTTCGCTTGTCACACGCCACACCCTGCCAGATGGCTCCGACCAGGAAATAGCGCTTTCCGTCCCGTGCTCCTTCGCGACGACCGCTCCGAGGCTCTGAAGGAGACGGCGGCGATCCTCTTCCTCTTGTTCAAGGAGTGCCGCCAGGACGCGCATGTCCCGGTGGGAGGTGATCGCGGCCTTGAGCACGGCGGCAAGGACGTCGGGCAGCATAGCCTCGGCCTGGGTGGTGGAGGTGCCGCACAGTGAGCGGCGGTCACTGACCATCGGTGGCGCGGTGGGTTGCTGATGGTCGGCGATCTGCTGCTCGGTCACCGCCAGGCGCTCGAAGAAGACCTCCGTTCCCGGGGGGTGTGGTCGAGGGCCTGGCCGAAGGTGGGGGCTCCCGGGGCTCCCGGGGTGCCCGGGGGCGGCCGCCCCTTCATGGTGTGGCGCTGGCGGTAAGCGTCGGCCGAGATGCTGGCGCCCGGAACAACCGCAGGGACGCGTCCGAGTGTGCGATCGGTCTTTCGCGGCCGCGTACGAATGGGTGGGGGATGTTGTCAGAGGGGTCTGCAACGCTCCGCCCATGCCCATGATCAGCCCAAAACTGGCGTGCGTCATCTTCACGGAAGAGACCCGCGACGCCTCGCTGCCCCTGCGCCCCGAAGCCCTGCTGAAGACGATGTCGCACCATCTGCGCTGGCACGGACACGTCGTCGTCGGCGACGTCGCGCTGCGCGTATACAAGAACAAGGGGCCGTGGCGGTACGACGAACGCGACGTGCGCCAGGCCGCCCGGGACCTGTCCGCCGTAACCGTCGATCACGACGACTTGGTCGAGGTCGTGCTTCCCGGGCAGCGGTGGCGCGAGGAGGGCCGCGGCGAGGATGAGGACGCCTGGAACCATGCGAACTGGCGTGGTCAGATCGCCCACTGGATGTACCACGAGGCTTTGTCCAAGGAGCTGGCCCGCGACCGGCAGTACGCAGGGCGCAGCGAGTGGGCGCGGATCGGGGAGAACGGCCTGCCGGGCGGGCTGACGTGGGAGGAGTTCGTCTCCGCACGGGACGGATCCGGGAGCGCTTCTACGATCGCGGGCACCTACCCCCTGGAGCTGTTCACCCGGAGCGAGGGCCGCTGGTGGCTGCCCCGCACCTACGCCGACCTCCTGGACCGATGGGAGGCGCTCGAGGAGAAGCTCCTCGAACGGGCGCGGCTGTGCTCGCGGTGCCGGGCGCGCGGGCCGCGCTGGAGCGGCTGGAGGACACCGACCAAGACCGGGTACGTGACGATGTGCCCGCCGTGCTCGGGGGCGGAGTTCACCGCGTACACCGGACACCTGCGCGGAGTGCCGTACGGGCAGATGCGGGCCCGAAAGCTGCGGGCCGACGACTACCTGTGCCGGCTGTGTCAGTCGAGCAGGGCCTCGGTGTGGGACCACTGCCACGGGCACGACCTGGTCCGCGGCCCGGTCTGCGCCAGCTGCAACACCTTCGAGGGGAATGGTGTCCCGGAGATCCTGCTGCGGCGGGAGGAGGTCGTGGCGCACCTGCTGGAATGCAGCCGCTGCCGCGAGGAGCGGACCCTTCCCCCGCGCTTCCACGCCGCGGTAGCCGGGCTTCACCTGGAAGCCGAGGCCCGGCACGCCAGCTGCCCCGTGCAGCCGCACGCCCGGCACTGGGACACCACCTCGAGCGGGCACGTCTTCGACTTGTACTGCGACCGGCACTGGACCAAGAAGTGGAGGGAGGAAGTGCCGGCCGCCAAGGCTCTTGAGCTGGTTCGTGTCTTCGTCGGCCAGGCGCTCGCGGCCGGGCGCCCCAGTGCTGGGGTGCCCGGTCCGCGAGCGGCTTCCGACACGAACGCGCGTACGTGACCAGGCCCTTGTGAGGTGGGCGAGCGGACGGCTCGCTGGGTTGTCGGACCGGTCTGGCACGATGCGGGGCAGAACTGGCCGGCGGCTCGCCGACGGCCCTGATGGCAGGAGGACCCAGATGCTGCTGCGACCTGGCAGGACTTGTGATGAGGCGCTCGAACTCCTGAAGAACGTGACAGATCAGGGCCTGAACGACGTGCAGAACTCCGTGCCGCACTTCTTTGCGTCCGGAGGCGAGAAAGACGCTTCACGACGCACCGAGAAGATCCAGCTCCTGCGCCATGTGGTGAACCAGTACGACCAGTGGACGCTCCAGGCGACCAAGAAACTGCTGGAGGTCTTCGCCGACCGGTCCATAGCGACCCGGCTGCGCGGCGAGCGCTACGCCAGTGTCGTCTTCGGCGACCACACAGCGAACCGGCTCGCCCAGCTGCTGAACTTCGAGCTCAACGAGCTGCGCACGTACTTCATGGACCTGGGCAACGAGCTGTACCGGATGAAGGCCGCGCACACCCATCACCAGGGCCGGACCGTGGTTCTGGACACCAACGACCTGCTGCACCACTCCCGGTACGACAAGATCCCCTGGGCCAAGCTCTACGGCAAGAACACGGTCGTGGTCATCCCCCACGTGGTCGTCGATGAGATCGACAAGAAGTCCTACGCCACGAGCGACACCATCCGGCGGCGAGCCCGGGGCGTCTTCGCCCTGCTGGAGCAGACCCTCACGGAGCAGCGCCAGGGCCAGGCGACCGCCGGCGGGGTACGGATCGAGGTGCTCCTCGACGAGCCCCAGCACGTGCGGCTGCCGAACAACGACGACGAGATCGTGGCCCGGGCCTGCGAACTCCAGCAGTCCATCGCACCGGTCCAGGTTACGGTCCTGACGGGCGACAACGGCATGAGGGCGCGAGCGCTCGCCTGGGGCCTGGACGCCGAGAAGCTGCCGGAGAAGTACAAGATCGAGCAGATCACGGCCGGGCAGAAGGACGAGTACCTGCGGACCATCACGGCGCCGGACGAGTCGGAGCCCGCTTCCACACCCTGACCGCAGAAACCGAGCGGGCCCGGACCAAACTGTGACTGAGCGCTTCAGTTGGCCAGTTGAGCGACGCCGCTGACCAGGTACGATCCCCGCCGCCGTTCTCCATGAAACCGAGCCTGGAGCGTCACGACCCGCTGACCAGGGGATACTCCAACGCACGCTCAAGCGGCCAGATCGAACGCTCACTCGCCAACTGAAACGCTCAGTCACACAAACGGTCCGGGCCCGCTCGGCGTCCGGGGTTCTACAGGTCGAACTCGAGGTGCTCGATGTCCGTGAATCGGACCTCCTCCAGACTCCCGGCGCGGCGGCCGCCGTCCTGGAAGTACACCTCCTTGAGCCCTTCGGCGGCGATCTCCTGGAGCTCGGCGTCGCTGGCGCCGGCCTCCTGGGCGTCGAAGAGGCGGGCGGCGTAGACCGGGGGCAGGGCGACGGTCAGGTGCCGGATGCGGTCCTGGTCCGTGGACCCGATCGGCGCGGTGTAGCCCATACGGGCGCGGGTGTCGATGACGATGCCGCCTGTGGAGGCCGCCTTCGCCCTGGCCTTGGCCCGGATCTGCGGCTGCCAGCGGGCTTTCACCTCACGCTCCAGGCGTGCGGCCAGGTCGGCGCGGGGCTTCTTGATCTGGTCCTTCACGTACCGCTCGACGGTGCGCTGGGAGATCCGCAGCATCTGCGCGACCGCCTTCGTGCCGCCGAGCTGCTTGACGAGGTACCGCATCTGCGGGCCCGCATTCTTGGGCGCCGGGCGGGTGAACGCCTTCTGCACCGCCTTCTCCAGGCCGTCCCCGAACAGGCTCATCGTGGCCCTCTCCTACTCTCCGCTGTCGACGTCGGTGACGGTGCCGTCCTTGATGTACCGGGCGAGGTTGAGCTCCGGGGCGTTGAACTTCTCCCGGACCTCCTCGCCCCACAGGACGTCCTGGGTGCCCTCGTGCTTGACCAGGCCGGGGTTGATGCCGAGCTTGAAACCGCCGGGTAGCGGCTTGCCCTCCCGGTAGGGCAGGAAGTCCAGCGGTGACTCGCCGTTGGCGGCGTAGACGACGCAGTCGGACAGGATCGCGATCGGGTACTGGCCGGTGAACGACGCATGCTTGACGATCTTGCGGTGCAGGTTGATCCGGGTGCGGGAGATGACTGCCGCCCGGATGTCCGGCCGCCAGGTCGGGCGGGACAGGGCGCGCCACGGTTCGCCCGGACGCCAGCCCTCGGCCCGGGGCCGCTCGCGCAGCTTGCCCAGGCCGCCCTTGACCGTCGCCTTGACCGCCGAGACGACGATCGCCAGCTCCGGGTCACGGTCTTTGTAGCCGTCCATCGCCGCGAGGAAGTCTCCGGGGGCGAGGTCGGCGTCGACGCCGAGGTCGGACATCGTGGCGAGGTAAGCGTCACGGAGCCGGGTGTACCAGCCGTCGAGGTAGCGGCCGGTCTCGTACCGGACCCACGCCTCGACCGGGCGCACCTCGTAGCCGAGCTCCGCCGCGTAGGCGACGGTGGGCGTCGCGTACCAGGCCGGGCCCTCGGGCCGTTCGCCCTTCGGCGTGAACGGGGACGGCAGCAGGCTGCCGTCCAGGTTCACCCACTCCTTGCCGACCTTCACGCGGGACAGGTCGACGTGGGAGAGGTCGACCAGCCAGGAGCCGGGCAGCTTCGGGTCGAACACGGGGGCCTTGACGTGCGTCGCCTCACCGAGGCCGACAGCCAGTCCGTTCGCCCCCGCGGCGAAGGCCAGGTTGACGTCAATACCGACGAGGTGGCGCAGGGTGCACTCCGCATCGGTCATCGGCCGTGCCCAGTCGTACGCCTCCTCGAACAGCTTCTCCGCCGGGCCGCGTACGTGGAACCGGGGCAGGTCCTTGAGGGCGGGGTGGCCGTCGGGGACCTCGCACGGCGGGAAGTTCAACGGGTCGATGGCGTCCTTGCCCAGGCTGCCGGGGTTGTGCTCGGAGTGCCGCTTGCTGTCGGCGTCCGGCTCGGAGGCACGGGTCGGCGGGTGCAGGGCGGTCATCAGCTCCAGGCCGGTCACGGCAGTCGAGCCGCGCGGCGTCATCACACGGGAGGCGTACACGCCGAGGACGCGGGCGAGCTCCGCCGGCGGGAACTGCCCGGCGTCGCCCCAGTGCCGGGTGTCCAGCGCGTTCCACGACGGGATGCACAGCTGCACGCACTGACGGTCCGATCCCTTGGCGGGGCGGTAGATCCGCGCCCACGGCCCGAACCCGCGCTTCGTCAGCTTCCACTCCGCACGCGCGAGCTGCTTGGTGACCTTGTGGCCCTCCGGTAGCCGGCCGGCGGTCCGCTCCTCCTCCGTGAGCGTGACGGGCATGCCGTAGCGCTCGCAGGCGGCCTCGGTGAGCACGATCAGCGGGTCGGCGTCCTTGCCCGGACCCGACAGCTTCGGAGCCCCGAGCTTGGCCTCGCGCAACGTCCAGTCGACCAGAGCCGGGACGCTCTTGGCTGGCACGTCCAGGACCAGGCCGCCGGTGCAGTACGCCAGCACCTTGCCGTCCTCGACGTCGACGACCGCAAGTGGGCCGTTCTCGAACCGCGGGCGGGTACCGCCCGACGATGTCCGGGCTGGGGCCGGCTCCTGCGCGCCCGGACGACGCGACGTCGACGGCTGCCTGGCGGTACGCGACGGACGGGTCGCGGGCGCCGGAGCAGCGGCCGCCGGAGCAGGTGTCTGGGGGTTCTCGGTCACTGCCACGGCCTCGGCCTCGGGCACCTCGCTCGCGGGCAGAGTCCGCGCTTCCGCAGCGACAGGTGCGGCAACGGGCGCAGTCGGCCTCTCTACGTCAACAGTGGGGGCCGCGGGGGCGGCGGGGTAGAGCTCCGCGAGCTTGTCCAGCAGCCGGGCGTAGGCGTCGCGCTCGGGCGGGCGTGGCTCGGTCTTGCCGGACTCCCAGGCCGACACCGTCGCCCGGCGTACGTCCAGTGTGGTGGCCACTTCATCGATCGTCAGGCCGTGTGCAGTCCTCAGCCGCTTGCGCTCTGTCGGCGGCGGCAGGACTGCGCGGGATGCAAGTAGGGCGTCGACCGCGTCGAACAGCTTGGACAACTCGGGCATGAAACACCTCCTGGGGAACACCCTACCCAGTGAAACGTACATCCGGCGTACCTTGACCGTAGTTCTCGCGTACGAACCACGTCCGTATCGCGTACAGAATTCTTGAGCTGCGAGAACGAAGGCCGAGAGCTCGGGAGAGCTCGGTGAACGGGACGACGGAGGCGGCGGTGCTGAGCGAGGAAGAGCACGACGTCCTCGAGCGGCGTTGGCACCTCGCTCTCCAGGCCTGCTCTTGCCCTACCGGGAACCTGGCCCGAGGAAGCGGGCTTCCTGACGTGAAGGACTTCTGTCCGTTGGCGTGATTGACGGCGTGGGCCGGCGGGTCTTGGGTGGGGAGCAAGGCCCCAGCGAAGGGAGTTGCCCATGGAGCGGGTCAGGCTTTCGGGCTGGCTGCCGCGGTGTTCGCGCTGCCGGGGGATCTCATCGTGAGTGCGGTGGCGGCGGAGGATGGCGAGCAGGGGCGTCTGATCCACCTGGAGCTGTGCGTGGTGTGCGACACGGGTGACGCCGATCGCTCGGCGGCCTTCTCGTCCAGTGGTTCACGGACGGCGGTGGCAAGGACGTGAGCCGCGCCCAGGAGGGCGCGCATCTCTTGATGGAGTGGACCAAAGAGTGCATGGCCGGCAAAGGATGGCAATGGCAGGACACTCCACCTGAGCAGCCCTGACGGGCGGAAGGTGCGGTCCCCCTCGAACACAGGGGTCAGACCGCAGCCAACCCGGTGCAGGTCTTCGACATTCCGCTACGCGATCTCGCCGGTGAACAGGTAGGGCCCGTACTTCGTTCCGTCGACCGTGCGTTCCCCGCCCGGGGGCGGGGGTGGGGCGGCGGGCCCCACCCCCGCGGATGGCTGTTCGCTCAGGAGAGGCGGACGTGCATCAACAGGTGCTTGTAGCCCTGGCCAGTCATTTCGGGGCCCTCGGTGAAGAGTCCGGGCTTGCTGATGTGCCCGTTCTTCATCTCGCTCAGGTGCAGGGTGATGGTGTCTCCGGTGAACGTGCCGAGCGCGTCCAGCAGGAAGTTCGGGTTGAAGGCGGCGAGGCCGCCGCGCAGGCCTTCGCCGGTGCCGCGGGTGACGGTCGTCGGGATGGACATGCCCTTGGTGCGGGCATCGCCTTCGGCCGTGTCCAGCCGGGGGGCGAGCGTGAGGTTGCCGTCAGAGTCCCAGGCGAACATGACGGGGACGCCCTTGAGGCCCTTGGCGGTCAGGACTCCCTGCGCCTTCTTGACGGCCCGGACGGTCGTGGCGCGGTCGAGCTGGACCGACGTCTCGCACGCCTTGGGGAACAGCGACTTGTACTTGGGGAGGCTGCCGTCCAGCGAGCGCATCGTGATGGTGATGGCGCCCAGCGACAGGGTGGCGCGGGGAGTGGGCCAGGTGGCCACGGGATCCCCTTCGGCATGGTCGTCTTCGAGAAGGCCGATACCCACGGGCCCGTCGTGGCCCTTCAGCCGCTTGGCCAGGGCGGAGAGGGTGGCAGCCGGGATGAGCGCGGCCAGCGGCTTCTCCGGCGGCTGCACGGTCATGGTGACGGGGACTTCCGCGACGACAAAACGGTAGCGGTCCGTGGCCGCCATGGTGAGCGTCTCGCCGTCCAGCGTGACCTGGACACCGGTGAGTGCGGGCAGCGTGTCGTCGGTGCCCGCAGCGGGCAGCACACGGCTGAGCTGACCGAGGAAGGCCTGCGCGTCCATGGTGGCCATGGCGGGCACGGCCCCCAGCGGCTGGGTGTACTCGCCGATGTCGTGCGTGGTGATGGGCACCGTGAGGTGTTCGGTGGCCAGCAGGTCCCCGGCAAGGGAGACGCGGGTTCCGGCCGCCACGGCCTTGGTCTCCCCCGCGACCATGGCTGCGAGTGTCTTCTTCAGTTCCGGGAAGTCGAGGAGCGAGGAGCCCTCCCCGCCGGGAGTGGCCGCCTGAACCATCACCGACACCGCGGTTTCGAAGTCGTAGGCGCTGAAGACGATGCGGTTGCCGCCGGTCTCGATCAGCACACCGCGCTGAGCGGCAGGCTGCGCCTTCGGGGCAATTCCGAACTCAGCGAAATTCAGAGCGTCGATGATCTCCGCGTGGATTCCTGCGAAGTTCGCGGTCGGCTTTACGGGCTCCTTCTCCCCCTTCTGTGCTGCGGTGGAGGTAGCGACCTGCGATTCGGACGTGGTCATGGCTCTCCCTGGAGAGTGAGATGTGGATTCGGCTTGTTGACCGGCTGCCACCGCCGACCAACAAGACAACTATACCATCTATCACTCAGAATCAGGGCTGGTCAGATGCTTCAAGCGGCCCAATCTGCGGCGGAATCAGGGAGTTGGGCGGCAGCGGTCTGTCCCTGAACGCAGCGGGGCCAACGGCTTGGCGGCCGCGCCCACGGCGGCTTTTCCGTCGTTGAACGGGTATGCCCACCAGCACGGAGCAGGTCGTCGGCGAACGGCTGCCCTGGACCGGATGCGCGGGTACCTCGCCGCGGACCCGGAAGCCATCGCGGCCGCCGCGGCGGCGGGTGCCGTGTGCCCGACCACGGCCGCCTACACGCGTCAGCAGACCTCGCAGGCACTGGTACGGGAGCCGCGGCTGGACGGGGCCGGACAACTCGCCGGCCGTGATGGTCGAGTTCTCGGTGGGACCGCCCCTGCACCCGCGGCCGGACTGCAGGAGGCTGCGGGTGGCGAGCCACATCTCGGGACCGCCCCTGTACGCGCGGGCCGGACGAGGGCATCGGGGGCGTCTCCGCTCCGTGGCAGGGACCGCCCCTGTACGCGCGGGCCGGACTCGCCGTTCTCGGACGAGACGGTGACCGAGACGGGACCGCCCCTGTACGCGCGGGCCGGACGAGGACCAGTCGGCTCGGGGTCCCGCCTCGCAGGGACCGCCCCTGTACGCGCGGGCCGGACTCGGTGCTCGCGGGTGCGATTGTGTACGCCACGGGACCGCCCCTGTACGCGCGGGCCGGACTCCCCGGACGTCGGCGACCTCGTGAACCTCGCGGGACCGCCCCTATACGCGCGGGCCGGACCCTCGGCAACCTGGGCATTCTCACTGGAAGGCGCAGCTTCGGCACCACTTTGAAGTTTTCAGCAGAGGTCGTACTCCGCACGTAACCCATCGGCGTGTTAGGGACGGGCGACTCGGTTACCCGGCCGCTCTGGGCGACCAGCTGCCTGGTCGCAGGCTGTCTCCAGCCCTCTCCTGCCCGCTTCCCTCCCCAGCCGCGTTCAGGCGGCTAGGGGTTTCCTGCCCTTGCCTTGCGGCTGGTGCAGTCCACGGGCGCTCTACTCCCCCCTCCAGGGGACGAGTTCGCCTCCTGGGGAGGCGAACGAGCAACACGGTATGAGATGAACCGAAGAGAACAGCGCATTGGCTTCGCTATTCACCTTTTTGCCGCATTTATCAGTGGTGGGTGTGATGGTGCGGGCATGGACGAGAACACCACCACTGTCGTGGTCCGGGAGACGCTGGATCCCACCGCAGACCAGAGAGCGATCCTGCAGCGCTACGCCGACGCCTCGCGCTGCAGCTTCAACTACGCCCTCGGCCTCAAGCACGGTACCCAACAGCTCTGGGCCCATGGACGTGACCGGCTGATCGCTCAGGGGCAGACGCCGGCCGAGGCGGCCAGGAACGCGCCGAAGGTCGATGTGCCCTCTCAGTTCGCTGTTCAGAAGATCTTTCTGGCGCAGCGGGACCAGCCGCTGCCTGGTCCTCTGCTGCCGGGCCAGGAGCCGCGGTTGCTGTTCCCGTGGTGGAAGGGGGTGAACGCGATCGTGTGTCAGCAGGCCTTCCGGGACGCGGATACAGCGTTCAATAACTGGAAGAGCTCGGGTCGGCGCAAGGGGGCTCCCGTCGGCTATCCGCGGTTCAAGCGGCGTGGCCGGTGTCGGGATTCGTTTCGGATGTTCGCCGTGCGGCTGGTCGAGCAGGATCTGCGGCATGTACGGATCGGCGGTGGCGGTGGTCAGCCGGCGTTCTCGGTGCGGCTTCATCGTCCTGCGCGGCGTCTGGCACGGTTGCTGGCCCGGGGCGGCGTGGCGAAGTCGGTGACGATCTCCCGTGAGGGGCACCGCTGGGTGGCGGCGTTCAACGTCCGTGTCCCGGTCGGGCCGGTACCGCGGCCGAGTCGGCGCCAGCGGGAGGCGGGCACGGTGGGGGTGGATCTGGGCGTGAAGGTGTTCGCCGCGACCTCCGATCCGGTGATCATCAACGACCACAAGATCCAGCTGTTCGAGAATCCCCGGCATCTGGAGAACACTCGTCGGCAGCTGCGGAAGTGGCAGCGGCGCATGGCACGCCGGCATGTGCGCGGGCTGAGGTCTCACGAGCAGTCGCAGGGCTGGAAGGAGGCCCGGGACCAGGTCGCCAGACTGCACGCGCTGGTGGCTGCCCGCCGGGCATCCAGCCAGCACCTGGTGACCAAACGGCTGGTCACTCAGTATGCCCACGTGGCCTTGGAAGACCTGCGGGTGAAGAACATGACGGCCTCCGCACGCGGCACCGCGGAGAGTCCCGGCCGAAACGTCAGGGCCAAGGCCGGACTGAACCGGGCCATCCTCGATGTCGGCTTCGGCGAGATCCGTCGCCAGATCGAGTACAAAGCCCTGCTGTACGGGGCCCAGGTGACCGTTGTCGACCCGGCGTACACCTCGCAGACGTGCAACCGCTGTGGGCACGTGGACGCCAAGAGCCGCCGCACCCGCGATCAGTTCACCTGCACCCGCTGCGGCCACGCCACCCATGCCGACATCGGCGCCGCAATCAACATCAAAGCCCGTGCAGAGCTCACGTCCGAGTCCGCCGCCCCAGGACTCGCCAACCATGACCAAGGCGTTCACTGCGGAGCACCGGCGAACCAGACCCGCCCCAAGGCCCGGCGGTATGCCCCTCCAGCGAAGCACGGCATGCCCTACTCCGGAGAAGTGAGCGGCAAAGTACCGAAGGGCAGAGCGTCACACTCGCCTGTCAGCCAGCCAGGCTGACTGAGGCCGCGAGGGTCAACTGGCGGTGGTGCAAGGGTGCGGCGTGCGCTGAGAGGTGCGCGTCTGCGCTGTCCGGCTCCGGTCTCGACGTCGTGGGCTCGTCCTCTGCTGCCCTACGCTCTGCGGCATGACTCGACGTATCGGCCGGGGCGGACGGAAGGGACAGACCCACACCGCCACGCCCAACCTGCGCCTCTACGACGTCCCGCCGGCTTCCGATGTCACGGTGACCCGGGCCGACGGAACGGTGGTGACCCAGTCGGCGAAGAAGCCGAAGGAGACGGCGTCCGCCCGCCCGCGCAAAGGCCCGATGGTGTGTGGCATGTGCGGGGGGCCGATCACGGGCGAGCGGGTTCTGTTCAGCTGGGGTGGCGGGTCTGCCCGGGGCAAACCGGTGCACAGCCGGTGTGACCCGAAGGCCCGGCCCGAACGTCCCCCGCGGTCCACCTCGAAGAACAAGTACGCGGCCCCACCTCCGAAGCGGACGCCTGGGCCGCGCAAGCCTGTGGGCACGTGCCCCAAGTGCGGGGCCCCGCCCGGGGAACTCTGCACGGTCCAGTACGCCGACGGCACGACCGGACAGGTCAAGATCGGGCACGTCCAGCGCAGGGCCGCTCCAGACGCCTGAACCGCTCCCCATACGCGCAGCGGGCTCGGCCGCAGCGGGTCTGATCAGCGGCCGTACACGCTGCGGCAGAGGTCGGCGGCGCCCATGGGCGCCTGGATGCCCTGGGCCTGGCGGCAGAGCTGACGCATCTCGGGGGCCTGCCCGGTCGCCGGCTGCTGGCGGCGGGGGGCCGTGGGTTGCTTCCGCGTCTGCTTGCGCTGTTTCGCCGACGTCTTCGCCTTCGGGGTCTTCTTGGGCGCGGGCTTCGCGGCAGCGGAGTGGCGGTGAGGCGGGTGGGGGCGTGCGGCAGGCCGCCCAGCCGGGAATGGGGCGGGCGGCGATGCCTTGGCCGGAGGTTTCGCGGCGGCGCGGCCGGGCGTGGGCGGTGTGACCCCGGCGCTGGCAAGTTCTTCCCGTGCAGGGGCCTCGGTCGGCCTGGGCTCGGACGGAAGCAGGGCCGGAGGCCTGTCATCTGCGGGGGCGAGCGGTGCGGGCCGCGCGGCAGGTGGTGCGGGAGCGGGGGTAGAGGGGACCGCTACGCAGCCGGTGGTCAGGGCGGCGGCCAGGAGGAGAAGAGTGGTGCGGCGCTTCATGGTCGTCACGCTTCCGCAGGTGAGGCGGCGGGGGGTGGTGACGCGGCGCGGGTCCACCGTGACGAGTGACTGGAGGGTCCGTAGTGGACGTGGCAGCGCCCCTGCCTGGGGGGGGTGGCAGGGGCGCTGCGCGAGGCGGTCGGGGAGCTGAGGACCAGTCGGCTCGGTCCCGCCTCGCAGATCAGGGTAGGAGTGTCCTGCCCGTGTTCGGGGCGGAATGCCCGTCAGAAGTGGAAAACGGCGCCGGTCTTGCCGGCGGCTTCGCAGTTGTTGGCGTAGGTGCGGGTCCATTCGACGGTGCGGCCGCGGTAGGTGCCCTGGGCGGAGAGGGTGACCGGGGCGTGCTCGGCGGTGCAGATGCGGTCGGGCTCGCCGCGCAGGCGGTCGAGGTCGCCGCCGGCGGCGTCGAGCGCGGCGCAGGCCTCGGCGCGGTGGGGGTGGGCGGGGCGGTCGCTGGCGGGGCAGTCCAGCCAGACGAATGCCACGGTGTCCGGGCCCCGGTCTACGGTCCGCTCGGCGGTGAGCTGGAGCCGGGTGTCCTGGGCTGGGGCGGCGGCGGTTGCGGCGGGGGCGAGAGCGGCGGCGAGGAGCGCGGCGGCGAGCGCGGTCATGATCTTGTTCATGATCGGGTCAACGCGGGGCGGGGTGGCCGGTCACCTCGCTCGATGGGGTCACGCCGCCCGAACTGCCCACTGTTCGGTGGGGCGCTCACGGCCGTCGGAGGGTGCGGGGTACCCCGTATTCTGATTAGAGCACCTGTTCGAATCCGGGTGCAGTCGTGCCGGGTACGGCCAGGCCGGACGCGAGTCCTACCCTCGGCCGCATCGGCACCTGTCCACCCGGCCCCGAGGATGCGCGCCATGACCACCCCTGCCCGGCCGGTGAACCTCCCACCGCAGATGTGCCCTCCCCAGCTCCTCGGGAAATGTGCGCGCTGCCACGCCGCATGCCACCGGTACGGATTCGGTGGCAACCCCTTGTGCCAGGCACATCAGCGAGAGGTGGCTGAGCTCCAGGCGAAGAAGCGCACGGGTGCGTGATGTCCGAGCTGCCTCCAGACCTTCCACGGCTTCGGACCCTGGAGCACTGGCTCGTGCTGTCCCTGGCTCGTGTCCGGGAGCGGATAGCCGAGGTCGAGACCCGGGAGGCCGCCCTGCGCCCCGTGCGGCAGCGCCCGGAGGGTCCCGGCTGGGTGCTGTCCTTCCTGCGCGAGGGCGGGCGGCCGGTCGCGGACAGCATCCACATCGGCGACTGCCGCCTCGCCGCGCCGCATCGCAGACCGCTCAGCCGCGAGGAGGCCCGCCGGGCGCTGACCGCCGACGGGATACGGGCCTGCGAGATCTGCCGGCCGGACTCCGAACTCGGCATCCTCGAGTAACGTGCCGGTGCCGCGCTCAGTCGGCGGGGAGCCGCCGGGCCAGGTCCGCAGCGAGCTGGCCGGCGGCCTGTCCGCGGGGTGTGAGGTCGAGTGATTCCAGCAGCAGCAGGTAGCCGACCGCGTCCCGGGCCTCCGCCGCCGTCAGCAGGGGCAGGCGAGGGCTCGCCGGGTAGCCGCCGGTCACGGCCTGTTCGTCAGTCTCCACGCAGGGCCCAACCCGCGCTGAGGCCTCCAGGACACGCCCCGAACGGGTCAGGCGGTCTTCCGGCGGGTCGCCTTCTTCGCCGCGGTCTTCTTGGTCGCGGTCTTCTTCACGGGCGCCTTCTTCTTCGGCTTCGCAGGCATCTCGTGCACGGTCGCCTCACCCCCGCTGGTCTTGCCGCGGCGCTCCCGGGCGTCCGTTACGGACTTCTCCAGGGCGGCCATGAGGTCGACGACCGGCGCAGCCGCTTTCTCCTCGCCTTCCGCGGGACGTCCACACCGGCCACGGAGAAGAGGCGAAAGCGGCATGAGCCGATGCGTGATCATGCACGTGCGATGCCGTCCGGACATCGAGCCCGAGGAGTACCGCACCGTCCTCGACCTCCTCGCTGACGTGACCCCCCTCGTCCAGCCCATCCCGCCCGGCGCCGCCCTCGCGCAGATCGGCGGCGTGCTCCGGCTGCACGAGGCGACGCCGGACGAGATCGCCCGGCGCGTGCGAGTGCGCGCCCTCCTCCACGGCACCGACGTGCGGATCGGCGTCGCGGACACCTGGGCGACGGCCGCGACCGCCTCGGCCCACACCGGCCCCGGCGGCGTACTGCACCTCCCCGACGAACGAGCCGTGACCGCCTTCCTCGCCCCGCTCCCGGTTCTACGGGGTCGGCGCCGCACAAGCCGCGACGCTCCGCCGGTACGGACTGCACACCATCGGCGCCCTCGCCGCCATGCCCGAGGACGTCGTCTGCCGCGTCGTCGGCGGCAGAGCGGGCCGGACACTGCGCCAGCGGGCCCGCGGGATCGACCCCCGCGCCGTGGTGCCGCTCCGCCGGCCGGAGTCGACCTCGGCCCGGCATGACTTCCAGCGGGACATGCTCGACCCCGTCCTCGTCCGGGCCGCGCTCCTGGACCTCGTCGCCGAGCTCGCCGAACGGCTCCGCGCACGTGGGCAGATCGCCCGCGGCCTCACCCTGTCCGTACGCCTCGCCGACGGCGCCCGCGTCGAACGGACACGGAAACTCCCCACCCCCTCCGGCCACACCGAAGACCTCCGCACGGCCGTGTGGCGCAGCTGGGACGCGCTCGCCTTCCAGCGGGCGCGCGTCCGCAGGGTCACCGTCACCGCCGAGGAACTCACCGCCGCCGAGGACGGCCCCGGCACCCAGCTGTCCCTCGACCCCGAACGCGAGGCGCGGCTCCGCATCGAGCCGGTCCTCGACAAGCTGAACGCCCGGTGGGGGCACACCGTGGTCCGGCCGGCGGGCGCCTACCGCCACGCCTCCTGACGAAGGCCCCGCCCACTTCTTCCCTGTTTCCGCTGGTCAGAAGTAGCGTCGCCACACCAGGGCCGGACCACCGGCCCGCGCAGCGAGGGGAGCAGTCATGCGTGTCGACACTGGATGGGTCCGGAACGTCGCCCCGGAGTGGGGGAGCTGACCCACTCGCGACAGCGCGCGCCATGTCGTCTGCGGTTGGGCCGTCACATGAGTGGAGCCCCGGCGCCATGCGCCGGGGCTTCTGTTCGGCGGGGGCGAATCCACGGCGGGGCCGGTGGCCCGGGGCCTTCGCCGGCGTCTGGAACCCGGGTACGGGTGGTCGAGGGAGACGGCTCAATGAGGGGAAGGGACGGCTGGCGAAGTGTCATACCCCGCGAGGTTTCCCGCACTTCGCCCGGGATGGCATGAGGAACTGGTCGTGCAAGCCGGTCCCGGGCCTCCCGAGCGACGCTGCCTCTCCCGGAATGGCCGGGCAGAGTTCACCCGGAAGGATTCCGCGCACATGAACAACCCGCTCACCCCTCACCCCACGCGGGGAAGCCGCGTGCTCGTCCTGCTCCTGGTCCTCACCGCCGGCGTCGCCGCGGCGCAGAGCCAGGAGTGGGCGAGCGCCCTGGGAACGGCGGCCGCCGTCTACACCGCCATGTCCACCGGCGACCCGAACCGCAGGAGCTGACCATGCCCCGTACGAAGCCGTCCCGCCTCGAACTCGAACTGATCGCCGAGGTGGACAAGCATGGGTATCGCGTCACCGCCACGCAGCTGGAACGGTGGCGGCAGCAGCTGTGGCTGCCGAGGACGAAGGACTGGCGCGACGCCGATGGCACGCTCCGCCCCGAGGTCGTGCACCTGACCATGGGCCTGGTCCGGGCGTCGGGGCAGGGCCGAAGCGTCAGCTGGGCGGGCTGGTACTGCTGGGCCCTCGCCGACACCCCGGAGACCGCCGAGCGGCTGAGGGACGCTCTGCTCTCCTCGATACGCAAGCCCCTGGAGAAGGCCGGTCTCAACGTGGATCAGGTCCCCGGCGGCGACTCCGACGCCGCGTTCGAAGCGCGGGAGGAACTCGCGGCGCAGCTGCTCAGGACCGTCGCTCCCCGCGCCGGGACCTGGACGGAACGCTGCGCGCATACGCGGCCAAGGACGGTGTCGAGCTGCCCCCGAGCCACTCCATGCCGAACCTCTTCCACCGGGCGCTCACGGAACCGGGGGCCCGCATGCTGGTCGGCGGGGCATCTGATGTGGGCTTCGAGGGCCTGATGGAGTCGTGGGAGGCCACCTGGCCGCAGGGCAGGGAGATGATCGAGCGCATCCGAGCCGCCCATCGAAAGGCCGAACTCGCCGGCGTCGACCTCATGGCGCAGTCCCCGATGGCGGACGGCCTCCGGGGCTGATGAGGGTGGTCGAGCAGGCCGACGACCGGCTGCTGTGCGCGGCGGTCCGCGCCTGCACGAAGGCCTCCGGCACAGTGGCGCTACTGTGGACGCGTGCCGTGGAGAACCCGGAGCTCGTACATCACCTGATGGCCGACGTGATGTGGGACCAGTGGGTCCGGGTGGGCGGTCTCGCACCGAACGGAGCGGCCGGTGAGGCTGCGGTTGCCATCAGCACCGTGCAGTACCTGGCCGTCCCAGGGTGGGCCGACGACCTGCACCGCTTCCAGGCCTTCATGGAGAGCCTGCTCGACCTCACCGCTGGTCCTCGCAGGACAGGACGAACAAGACTGACCTGAAGGCCGCGCCGCCCAGGGGGTCCTCGGGCCCACTAGGGTTCGCCGCCCCGGCTTCCCATGCCGACGTCTCAGGGCCACGAGTTGGCTTGTCAGAGGCATCGGCTACCTTGCGGGCCATGGGAGATTCAGGCGGATCATTGGCGACCCGGTCCACGGGGGAACTGCACCAGCTCATGCGGGCAGCGGGGTTCACAGACATCGACGACACGGAGGCGTTGGCGGACGGGTGGCAGGTGACGGACTTCGCCGACGCCGGACGGTGCAGCCTTGCGAACCTCGTCCAGCGAACGGGGACACCGGCTGTCATGGTGTCCTTTCTCGATAGCGACGTGGGCTTCATCGAGGCCCTCACGCCGGACGGCGACGGCTGGGAGGGCCTGCTCAACCGGGAGATGGCGAAGAGTTACGAGATCCCTCTGGAGCAGTTCCCCGTCGAACCGGCCGTGGCCGGCGCTCTCGCCTGGTCGGCCGCTGCCGGACTGACGCCCGACGAGGAAGCCATCCGGCAGACGCTCACCGGGTCGGCGCTGTTCGCGGAAGAGCTCTCATCTGCCCTCCTGATCGCCCTGGGGCTGCCAGGCGCAACCTAGCCCTCTCAAGGCGGGACCTGGGGAACTACGTGAACTTCACCCTGGGGAATAACGCGATCGTCCACACGCCTGCCGCAGTGGACGCGGGGGGCCGTGCCGCAGGAACGGCCGGTCGTTGTGTTCGTCGCAGGTCAGCCCGGGGCCGGAAAAACGAGAGTCGCCGACCTGATCCAGGCTGCCCTGGGACAACGTGGTGGGGCAGTCCGGACGGATTCCACGTCCTCCGGCACACGTACGCCTCGATCATCCTCGAAGCCGGCGAGTCCGTGGTCACCCTCGCCCGATGGCTCGGCCACTCCAGCCCGACCATCACCCTCGACCACTACGCCCACTTCATGCCCGAGGCCGGTGGCAAGGGGCGGGCGGCTGTCGACGCGCTGCTCGGTGCGGTTCCCGCGTACGTTCCGGAGAACATGGCCCTTGCCTGAGAACGGGTGGCACAGCACACGCTGTGCCACCCGTTCTCGTTCGGCTTCGGCCGCACCGTGGGCGGGTGACGCAGGACACTCTCGCCGTATCGATGACTTCGCCGGACGCGATCGGTCATGTCTACGACAAAATCCGAACGAGGAAGGCCCCGACATGCCCCAGACGCTCAGCGCCCGTTCCCAAGCCGTCCCCACCTCGCCGCCGGCCTCGCGGGCGACGGCTCATAGCCTGATGGCAGCGGCTGTCGTCGCGGGACCGCTGTTCCTCGGAGTGGGCATCGTTCAAGGACTGACCCGCGAGGGCTTCGACTTCGGCCGCAACGCGATCAGCCAGCTCGCCCTCGGTGAGGCGGGCTGGATCCAGACGATGAACTTCCTCATTGCGGGAGCCCTGTTGATCGCGGGCGCGGTCGGGCTGCGCCGTGCGCTGGGCGGAGGTGCCGGAGGCGCCTGGGGTCCGGTCCTGACCGGAGTCTTCGGCGCCTCGTTCTGGGCTGCCGCGGCCTTCCCCGCCGATCCCGGCGCTGGTTTCCCCGTCCGAGCCCCCGACGCGACCGAG
>NZ_LIVV01000017.1 GCF_001905825.1 Streptomyces sp. CB02009 | reverse complement strand
CTCGGTCGCGTCGGGGGCTCCGACGGGGAAACCAGCGCCGGGATCGGCGGGGAAGGCCGCGGCAGCCCAGAACGAGGCGCCGAAGACTCCGGTCAGGACCGGACCCCAGGCGCCTCCGCCCAGCGCACGGCGCAGCCCGACCGCGCCCGCGATCAACAGGGCTCCCGCAATGAGGAAGTTCATCGTCTGGATCCAGCCCGCCTCACCGAGGGCGAGCTGGCTGATCGCGTTGCGGCCGAAGTCGAAGCCCTCGCGGGTCAGTCCTTGAAAGATGCCCACTCCGAGGAACAGCGGTCCCGCCACGACAGCCCCTGCCATCAGGCCACGAGCCGCCGCCCGCGAGGCCGGCGAGGTGCGGACGGCTTGGGAACGGGCGCTGAGCGTCTGGGGCATGTCGGGGCCTTCCTCGTTCGGATGCTGTCGTAGACATGACCGATCGCGTCCGGCGAAGTCATCGATACGGCGAGAGTGTCCTGCGTCACCCGCCCACGGGGCGGCCGAAGCCCAACGAGAACGGGTGGCACAGCGTCTGCTGTGCCACCCGTTCTCAGGCAAGGGCCATGTTCTCCGGAACGTACGCGGGAACCGCACCGAGCAGCGCGTCCACAGCCGCCCGCCCCTTGCCACCGGCCTCGGGCATGAAGTGGGCGTAGTGGTCGAGGGTGATGGTCGGGCTGGAGTGGCCGAGGGTGATGGTCGGGCTGGAGTGGCCGAGCCATCGGGCGAGGGTGACCACGGACTCGCCGGCTTCGAGGATGATCGAGGCGGCGTACGTGTGCCGGAGGACGTGGAAATCCGTCCGGACTGCCCCACCACGTTGTCCCAGGGCAGCCTGGATCAGGTCGGCGACTCTCGTTTTTCCGGCCCCGGGCTGACCTGCGACGAACACAACGACCGGCCGTTCCTGCGGCACGGCCCCCCGCGTCCACTGCGGCAGGCGTGTGGACGATCGCGTTATTCGGCTCTGTCGGGGATCTTGTGATGCTCCTTCAAAGGCAGGGGCGGTGGGTCACTTCGCAGCCTCTTCTGCCGATGCTGACTCAAGGCGGAGAAGTTCTTCGGCGGAACAGTCGGAATCAGGGTCTTCTACCAGGCAGAGATTGAGTCCGTGCTCGTCCCGCCGGACCAGAGCCGACAAGAGACAGGAGTCTTTCGGAGGGTCGATGCTCAGGGAGACGGTGTCGCCGCTGGTGAGCGCGTCGTCAGCGAAGGAGGAACCCGCCTCGTCGGATGCGCTGAAGAAGCTCCAGTGGCCGGTTACAGCGTCCGGGCACGATGTGCCTCCCAGCATCGCACTGTTCAGGCTTTCACCCGTCATACCGCGGTCCGCCCGCAAGTGAAGAAGAGCGCCACCAGGGCTACTCCACTCGCCCGTAAGCGCCGACTGATCAATGCGAGCCGCGTCTCCACCTGCATCAGCGCAAGCAACGCAAGCCCACGCCAACGCGGCGACCAGAGCCGACCACCGTCTCGCTGAAGTACTCATCCGCATCCCACCCGCCACCCGACTGAACGCGTTCAGAATAGACGGCAGGTTCGGACGATCTCACAGCGGGAGGTCCCTGGCGCAGGGTTATGGTCCCAGGAGTACGCGCTGGCGCAGGAGGTCGAGGTTGGCTCGGCCGTAGGCCATGCGCTTGATGAGCTTGACGCGGGTGACGTGGCCCTCGACCTGCCCGGAGCTCCATGGGGTGGAGAGGCCGGCGGTGACGGCGTCGAAGTCTCGCCGTAGGCCGCTGACCAGGGAATGCAGGGCCGGGAGGTCGTCGGCGAGGACGCGTTCCATCCAGTCCGGGAGCTGGTCTCCCCGGAGGTGGTGGAGCATCTCGGCGAGGTCGTGGACGTGCCGTGTGACGGCGTCGAGGTGAGGGCAGACTGTGCGGATCTCCTTTAGCTCCGCGGCGTCGGCGGCCGCGAGGTGCTGGGGGTTCGTCATGGTCCAGCGGACGATGCGCCGGGGTTTCGGGGCCGGCCTGGGCTGCGGCCGGGACACCGGCTGCCGCTTCCGTCCTGGTTGACGGGCAGGCCGGAAGGCGCGGAAGTAGCGGCGGAGGCACTAGACGCTGCCGGTGAATCCGCGCTCGACCAGTTCCCGGTGGAGCTGGGGTATGTCGTGACAGCCCTCCAGCCAACGGGCATGGAGATAGGGTTTGTGCTCGTCGAGTATGGACAGCCGGCTTGTGGCTTTGACCAGGAGTTCGTCGAGGCTGCCGGCTCGGGCGAAGCGGCGGACGGTGGAGTGGTCCAGCCGCAGCGTCCGGCCGATCGCCCCCAGCGGCTTCCCCTCGGCCAACAGTGCCTGGACCGCCTCGTATCTCTGGGTCGTGCGGGCCACCAGACGCCGGGGCTGGCCGCTGACGTCGAGGGTGCCGTCCGGCGGAACGAACGACCGCCGGCGGCGACCTCGACCGCCTGCGCGGCGAGCACGACCGCATCTGCACCGCCGAGCACGCCCCGGTCACCCTCTCAGCCCAGGGCACCTACCGCGGCCGCGCCGTCGAATGGACCCGCACCTACGCCAACAACTGCGAAGCCGCCGGCAAGACCGGCGCCGTTTTCCACTTCTGACGGGCATTCCGCCCCGAACACGGGCAGGACACTCCTACCCTGATCTGTGAGGCAGGACCGAGCCGACTGGTCCTCAGCTCCCCGACCGCCTCGCACAGTGCCCCTGCCAACCCCCCCCAGGCAGGGGCGCTGCCACGTCCACTACGGACCCTCCAGTCACTCGTCACGGTGGACCCGCGCCGCGTCACCACCCCCTGCTGCCTCACCTGCTTAAGCGTGACGACCATGAAGCGCCGCACCACTCTTCTCCTCCTGGCCGCCGCCCTGACCACCGGCTGCGTAGCGGTCCCCCCTACCCCCGCTCCCGCACCACCTGCCGCGCGGCCCGCACCGCTCGCCCCCGCAGATGACAGGCCTCCGGCCCTGCTTCCGTCCGAGCCCAGGCCGACCGAGGCCCCTGCACGGGAAGAGCTTGCCGGCGCCGGGGTCACACCGCCCACGCCCGGCCGCGCCGCCGCGAAAACTCCGGCCAAGGCATCGCCGCCCGCCCCATTCCCGGCTGGGCGGCCTGCCGTACGCCCCCACCCGCCTCACCGCCACTCCGCCGCCGCGAAGCCCGCGCCCAAGAAGACCCCGAAGGCGAAGACGTTGGCGAAACAGCGCAAGCAGACGCGGAAGCAACCCACGGCCCCGCGCCGCCAGCAGCCGGCGACCGGGCAGGCCCCCGAGATGCGTCAGCTCTGCCGCCAGGCCCAGGGCATCCAGGCGCCCATGGGCGCCGCCGACCTCTGTCGCAGCGTGTACGGCCGCTGATCAGACCTGCTGCGGCCGAGCCGCTGCGCGTATGGGGAGCGGTTCAGGCGTCTGGAGCGGCCCTGCGCTGGATGTGCCCGATCTTGACCTGTCCGGTCGTGCCGTCGGCGTACTGGACCGTGCAGAGTTCCCCGGGCGGGGCCCCGCACTTGGGGCACGTGCCCACAGGCTTGCGCGGCCCAGGCGTCCGCTTCGGAGGTGGGGCCGCGTACTTGTTCTTCGAGGTGGACCGCGGGGGACGTTCGGGCCGGGCCTTCGGGTCACACCGGCTGTGCACCGGCTTGCCCCGGGCAGACCCGCCACCCCAGCTGAACAGAACCCGCTCGCCCGTGATCGGCCCCCCGCACATGCCACACACCATCGGGCCTTTACGCGGGCGGGCGGACGCCGTCTCCTTCGGCTTCTTCGCCGACTGGGTCACCACCGTTCCGTCGGCCCGGGTCACCGTGACATCGGAAGCTGGCGGGACGTCGTAGAGGCGCAGGTTGGGCGTGGCGGTGTGGGTCTGTCCCTTCCGGCCGCCCCGGCCGATACGTCGAGTCATGCCGCAGAGCGTAGGGCAGCAGAGGACGAGCCCACGACGTCGAGACCGGATGCCGGACAGCGCAGACGCGCACCTCCCAGCGCACGCCGCACCCTTGCACCACCGCCAGTTGACCGTCGCGGCCTCAGTCAGCCTGGCTGGCTGACAGGCGAGTGTGACGCTCTGCCCTTCGGTACTTTGCCGCTCACTTCTCCGGAGTAGGGCAAGCCGGGCTTCGCTACAGGGGCATACCGCCGGGCCTTGGGGCGGGCCTGGTTCGCCGGTGCTCCGCAGTGAACGCCTTGGTCATGGTTGGCGAGTCCTGGGGCGGCGGACTCGGACGTGAGCTCTGCGCGGGCTTTGATGTTGATCGCGGCGCCGATGTCGGCATGGGTGGCGTGGCCGCAGCCCTCTCGCGGGGTGCAGTTCCTGATGGGCCGCCAGGGCGACACGCTGCTTCCTTACGCGATAGCCGAGGGGGAAGAAGCGTCGTTCATCAGGATCCCGGTTGCGGAGCTCAGGCCGGCTGCGCCTGAAGTTCGGCGAGGGGAGAGCGTCGGCCCTTGCCGACCGTGCGCAGCTGCGCCCAGTCGACCTCGGGGTGCGCCCCGGGCAGGTCGTCGACGTGCCCGGCGGCGAACCGCGGGACCTCGACAGCGCCGGCCTTGCTCGCACCGAACTGGACGCGGCCGAAGGAGACCGGAGCGATCCACCCCAGGCGGCGCATCCACTCGAAATCGACCCGGCGGACACCGAGCCGGGCAGCGGCCTGCTCCGGCCCGAGCGGCGCCTCACGGTCCAGCAGCTCGGCCAGCTCCAGGGCGGCGACCTGATCAACCTGGTCGGGGTTGAGGGCGCTGTACCGCCGATGGGCACTGAGGTCGACCAGGAGCCCCAGCGCGATCAGCCGCTCCACCGCGTAGGAGGACACCGCCGGCGGCTGGCCGGGCTTGTTTGGCGTACCGAGTGCCGCCGCGATCCGGTTCGCCGCCCCGTATGGCGAGATCGCCTCGCGCGGCATCGCAGCCCGCACGGTGGCCGCGTCCATCGCCTCCAGCGCCGACCGCGACCATGCGAAGCCACGCACGTCCAGCACAGAGCCGACACCACCCCGTGACGCCTGAGCAGCCAAAGCCCTCGGCTGGGGCATCGCGTCAGGCAACGCCGGTTCGCGATCCGTTCATGAGGAGCCGAGCACCTCCCGGATGGTTCGGGTGATTCAGGCGCCCCGCGGCGGCGACGGACCTACCCGCTCCCACGGGCCGTCACGAGGGGCCAGCACGCACCCGGCTATCTTGGCGACCAAGATCGGCAAGCGCGAGAGTCCGGCCGGAATCTCGCTGGAGCGATCAGTCCGGTCCTGCCTTGTCACCGTTGCCGCCACCCGTTTGACTCTATTTGGGCGCCTGCTTGTCGAGCGGCGCCAGGGGGAGACGATGAACATGTTGATCGACAGTACGGTCATGGCGCCTGGCGAGCGGGCGGAGGCGATTCGCGAGGTGATCTGGAGCAGTGTGGTGCGGGTGGAGATCACCCATCAGCCCGACCCACGGCTCATCCGCACGTCAGGGGTGATCAGCCGTGTCGGGCCGCTGACTGTCTGCTCGGTGCGGGCCAATGCCACCGTGGTGCGACGTACTCCTGCACTCGCCCGGGACGACATGGAGCCGAGCGTGTTCGTCGGGCTGCAGGTCACCGGCAGCAGCATGGTCGTGCAGGACGGCCGGGAGGCTGTGCTGCGGCCCGGCGACATGGCGCTGTACGACACCACGCGCCCTTACACGCTGCTGAACAGGGACGGTATCCATCAGCACTACTTCCGGATCCCGCGCGCCGAGCTCGCTTTACCGGAAGGTCTGTTGAAGCTTGCGACCGCGGTGCCGTTGGGCCGCCGGGACCCGCTGGCGGACCTCACCGCCACGTGCCTGCGGCGGATCGCGCGCCAGCAGGCCCGGGCTGCGGCGTCTTCCGCCCATGACCTGGAAGCGGCGGGCAGGCCGGGCATCGAGTTGCTGCGTGCTCTCATCACGGCGCGGCTCGGTGACCGCCGCGCAGCGTTCCACGCTGCGGACGAGACGCTGTGTCTGCGGGTCATGGACTATGTCCGGGCCCACCTCGGAGACCACGACCTGACGCCGGCTCGTGTCGCGGCCTGCCACCACCTCTCGCTTCGCCAGCTGTACAAGGTCCTGTCCCGAAATGGTGTGCACCTGGGCGAGTGGATCCGGTCGCAGCGCCTCGAACGCTGCCGTGAGGAACTCGCGTCCCCCTCGGCACGCCACCGGTCGATCGCCGCTGTCGGGCACCGGTGGGGCTTCCCGAACGCCGCCCACTTCAGCCGCGCCTTCAAAAGGGCTTTCGGAATCACCCCCGGCGACTGGCGGGCGCTGCACGCCGGCAACGGTGACAGCCCGCGCCTCCTCGACCCGTGACCCGGGGCGGGCGGGGCGCGGAGAAGGCCGCCTGTTCCGGCCCTGCCCGGCGGCGGGTGTGTACGGGCGGATCACCTTCCTGTTCCGGCGGGGCCTGCGCCGGTTGGGTGGCCGTGGCCAGCAAGTGCCCTGATCCGCGTGGGCGGTCGGCCACCGGGCGGATGCCGGTCATAGGACGCGCTTGTTGACCACCATGTGCCGGGAGAAGGGGGCGGTGTCGTTTCCCCAGGAGACGCTTGCGAAGACTTCTCCGCCGGGGGCGCCTTCGATTGCCGGGGCGGCGTCGGAGGGCGAGGGGCCGCCTGTGCTGTGGTTCCAGCCCTGCCAGGTGTATCCACCGTCGGTGGAGCGGTTGAGGTAGAGCTGGTGGTCATTGGGGCTGATGCAGCCGAGCGTCACGTTCCGCTGTGCCCGCCAAGCGGGGTTGTTGCGGTCGGTGACCGGCTGCTCCGGGCCGCCGCGGCCCAGGCCTACGGACTCGCATTGTGCGTTGCCGGGCACGGCGGTGTAGGTGGCGTTGATGAGGTTGTCCGGACTTGTGTGGGAAATCCAGATGTTGCGGTCCCGCCCGACGATGGCGTCCATGAGTTCTACCTCGTGCGCGACCGACACGCCGTCGTTGGTGGTGAGGGGGGCGTGGATGTAGGTGGCGGCGGTGAAGACGCGGGGCTGTGTCTGCGGGCTCCAGTACGGCCCGATGGTGACCCGGCCGTTGGACATCGTCATTTGCGCGACCCATATCCGGTCGCCGACGACGGTGGACAGCGTGGCTCTGTCGCGGTATCCGACGGCGGAGATGCCGTGATGTGTGCCGACGTGGCCGAGTTGGGCCCAGGGTGACCAGATGTTTCCGGCGGCGCCCCCCAGGATGCTGTAGTAGACCTCGCCGTTGTCGCCGGTGTGGAAGACGACCAGGGGGGCCTAGTTGGTCCTCGATGACGGTGACGTCGGGTCGGTGGTGGGTGCGGCCGTTGCCCGGCATGACGCGCCAGGAGCCGTTGGCGTAGCGCCACCAGATCTGGTTGTCTTCGCCGCGGACGAACTGGTAGTTGTCGCCGCGGAACCAGTCGGAGGCCATGGCTTCGGGGGAGCGGGCCAGGCCTCCCTCGTTGAGCCACTGCCCTTCGGTTGCCGATGCGGGCGTCAGCCCTGCGCTCAGGAGCAGGGCGAGGGTGGTGAGCGCCACCACCGGCAGGCGCGACGCGCGCCGCGGTCCCGGGCGCGTTGCGGCTGTCGGCTGATGGGGTAGGTCCATCGGTTCTCCTTGTCATGGTTGGCCGGCCGCCTGCCGCATCGCGTGAGGTCCCGCGGACGGGGCGGCCGGTGCGGGAGGGCAGGGCCGGTTGGTAACCGCCCGGCGTGGTGTGGCTGCCGGCTGGGGGTCTCAGGTGGTCGGGTCGGCGAAGCGGCGGACGAAGGTGAGGGCGGTGTCGGCGACTTCGCGCCAGCCGTTGTCGATGGTGAGGGAGTGGCCGCGGCCGGGGATCTCGGTGATCTCGGTGACGGCGTGCTCGTTCTGTGCCTGCTTCTTGTAGGTGGCGTTGGCGATCGCCCAGGGAACGGTGTTGTCCTTCTCGCCTGAGATGATCAGCAGCGGTCCGCGGTCGGCCGCGTGGGTGTCGACCTTCGCCTCGGTCCAGGGGTTGAGGTTGGCGGCGGCGGCCTGGAAGAGCGGCTCGCCAGGGGCGGCCACCGCGAAGGCGCCGTACAGCTCCAGAGCCTCCTCCTCGCTGACGGCGTTGGCGAAGGCGTAGCGGAACTGATCGAAGGTCAGCGGCACCGCGCGGTGGTAGTTGGCCGGGTTTGCGAGCACGGCGCTCGCGGCGCGCAGGGAGGACAGCGGCAGCGGCAGCACGCCCCGGAACGGGGCGGGGTCGATGGCCACCGAGGCCTGGGACAGGCCGCGTCCGGCGGTGATCTGGGTGATCAGCCCGCCGAAGGAGTGGCCGATGACCACCGGCCTTCGATCCAGGCGGCCGATCAGGTCGCAGAAGTGGTCGGCGACCTGGCCCACGCTCTTGCCCGCGAAGACCTCCGGGTGGGCGTGCGCCTCCTCGACGGTTTCGGGGTCGTCGGGCCAGCCCGGCAGGACCGGGGCGAAGCCGGCCTGCTCGAAGACGGTGGCCCAGCGGTCCCAGCTGGTGGGCAGCAGCCACAGGCCGTGGATGAAGACGACGGGGACGCGGCCGGTGGCGTTGGCGGCCTCGACCTGGGCGAGATCTCGGACGGAGGCGGGCGTTGCTGCGGGGGACGACACGTTGGGTCTCCTTCAGGGCGGCGCGGGTCAGGGGCTGACGGTGCGGGCGGCGGAGCGGACGAGGGCGGTGACGGCGTCGGGCCTGCTGTGCATCGGCAGGTGGGAGGTGGGGACCTCGATGGTGCGGGAGCGGGCGCGGGTGGCCTGGAACCGCTGGAGGGCGGGGACGATGCCCCGGTCCTGGGTGGAGATCAGGTTCCACGACGGCAGGGTGCGCCAGGCCGCGCCGCTGACCCGGTCGGTGAAGGCGGAGGCGCTGAGCGGGCGCTGCCCAGCGGCCAGCACCCGGGTGGTGTGGCGGGCCACGTCCTGGGCGAAGACGTCGTGGTAGCGGTCGGTGCGGATGTAGAGGTCGATTGCGGTGGAGCCGTCCGGGCCGGGAACGGGGACGGGGGTGAGGGCGGCGTCGAGCTGGGAGCCGGGGTAGCGGGCGGCGAGCTCGCCGAGGACTTCTCCGGTGTCGGGGACGAACGCAGCGATGTAGACGAGGGCTTTGACGTTGGGCGCGGTGGCGGCGGCTTGCGTGATGACGGCGCCGGCGTAGGAGTGGCCGGCCAAAACGACGGGGCCGGGGATGGCGGCGAGCCGGGCGGTCACCTGGGCGGCGTCGTGGGCGAGGCCGCGCAGAGGGTTGGCGGCGGCGATCACCTGGTGGCCCTGGCGCTGGAGGCGCTCGGTGACGGGGTTCCAGCTGGCGGCGTCGGCGAACGCGCCGTGGACCAGGACCACGGTCGCCTTCGCGGCCCCGTCGGCCTCGGCGCCGGCTCCGTCGGACGCCGCGGCCGGCGCGGCGCCGGTGGCCTCGGCGACGGTGAGGGCTGCGGCGGCGCCGACGGCGCCCTTGAGAGTGTGGCGTCGGCTCAGCGGACGGCCGGTCATGATCGAGAATCCTTACGGAGAGGGGGCATGGGCATAGGCGCGTTGTGCTCGGGTGCGGTCACGGGGACCTCGGCGGCGCCTCCGGCGTGGGCGGGCGGTGCAGCAGGGTGCGCACGGCGAGGCCGCCGGCGACGCCTGCGGCCAGGGCGGCCGCGGCCGACCAGGCGGGCCAGTGGGGCAGGCCCAGGGTGTGGTCGGCGGAGAGGCGGCCAGGCCCGGTGAGGGTGAGCGTGGTGGCGATGCCGATGAGGACGAGGGGGTACTCGTAGCCGTCGTGCTGCACCCACAGGCCGTTGGGCCATTTGACGGTGAGCGCGACGGTCATCACGCCGATGGTCCCGGCGGCGGCGAGCGGGGTGAGGGCTCCGGCCGCGAGCAGCAGGCCGGAGCCGATCTGGCCGGCTCCCGCGGCGAGGGCGGTGAGCGCCCCGCCGCGGAAGCCGTCGTGCCGGAACTCCTCGGTGCCGCCGGCCAGTCCGCTGCCGCCCAGCAGGAAGCTGACCTTCTGCACGCCGTGCGCGGCGAGCAGCAGACCGGCGAGGAGGCGCAGCAGGAGCAGTCCGGTGTCGGTGTCCATGGTGGAAGGGCTCCGGTCAGCCGGCGGCGTGCGGGTCGATCATGGTGTGGGCGTAGACGATGCCCAGACCGTAGGCGCCGCCGTGCTCCTTGACCACGTCGGTGGTGGCGGCGTAGGTGTCGGTGCGGGCCCAGTCGCGCTGGAGCTCCAGGAGGACCTGGAGCCAGGTGACGGGGACGGCTCCGGCGGCGGTCATCCGCTGGATGGCGTGCTCGTGGGCGGCGGGGGTGACGCCGGCGGAGGCGTCGGCGACGACGTAGACCTCGTAGCCCTGGTTAAGTGCGGACAGGGCGGGCAGGACGAGGCAGACCTCGGTCCACAGGCCGCTGAGCACGATCTTGTGGCGGCCGGTCGCCTTGACGGCTTCCACCAGGGCCTCGTCCTCCCAGGCGTTCATGGAGGTCCGGTCGACTATGTCGTGCTTGGGGAAGACCTCGCGCAGCTGCGGCAGGATCGGCCCGGAGAACGACTCGGCCGCGACGGTGGACAGGACGACGGGGACGTCGAACGCCCGGGCGGCCTTGGCCAGGCCGACGGTGGCGTTGATGACGGCGACGCGGTCGGCGCTGGCGGCGCCGAAGAACATCTGCGGCTGGTGGTCGACGAACAGCATCATCGCGTTGTCGGGGGTGAGCAGGTCGCGGCTGGGCGCGGCGGTGACGGCGTCGAGGTCGAAGTTGAAGTCCGACACGAGTGGTTCCTTTCGAGGGGTGAACGGTGGGTGAGGTGGGGCGAGCAGTGGGCGGACCGCTGCCGGGGTGGGTCAGGGACCGAAGCAGGGGTCGAGGGCGGCGGGCTGCTGCTGGGGAGCGGCGAGGCCGCGCGTGGCCCGCCACTGCCGGTGCTGCTCGCCTTCGGCGACGGCTTCGGCCAGAAGGTCGGCCTGGCGGGCTCCCGCCGACGGGGGCGGGCTGGCCTGGTAGCCGCCGAAGCGGGCGACCGGACTCCAGGAGGGGCTGAGCGGCGGGAGGGCTTCGTCGAGCCCCTCATGCTCGGCGGCGGCGTAGACGATCCGGCCGCCGACGACGGTCAGGACCGCCTCGATGTGCGCGATGTCCTCGGGGGGCACAGTGAAGTAGTCGTGGCTGAGGACGGCGAAGTCGGCGTACCAGCCTTCCTTGAGGACGCCCTTGACGTCGTCCTCGCCGGTGATCCGGGCCCCGCCTCGGGTGTACAGGTCAAGGGCGCGCTCGCGGGAGACCAGCCGGTCGGGCGGGTAGAGGGCCAGGTCGCCGACGGTCCGGCCGGTGACCAGCCAGTGCAGGGCGACCCAGGGGTTGTAGGAGGAGACCCGGGTGGCGTCGGTGCCGGCCGCGAGCGGGATGCCGCCGGCGAGCATCTCCTTCAGCGGCGGAGTGTGGGCGGCAGCCTGCGGGCCGTAGCGGTCGGTGAAGGCCTGGCCCTGGAAGGACATGCGGTTCTGGACGCTGATCGCGCCTCCGAGTGCGGAGATCCGCTCCAGGCTGGCGGGGGTGACCGTTTCGGCGTGGTCGAAGAGCCAGCGGCTGCCGCCGGGGAAGTGGCCCTCGACGGCGAGCTTCTCGAAGACGGCGAGGTCGCGCTGGATGGTCTCGTCGTAGGTGGCGTGCAGCCGGAAACCCCAGCCGTGCTCCAGCAGCAGCCGCACAGCCTTCTCGAACTCACCCTCGTACGAACCGAGTTCGGGGCGTGGTTCGGAGAAGTTCTCGAAGTCGGCCGCGGCCCAGGTCAGGTTCTCCCCGGCGCCGTTGAGGCGCAGCCACTCGTCGCCGTCGTCGGGCCGCACGCTCTGCACCCAGCGGGTGAGGTCGGCGATCTCCTGCCCGGCGGTCTGCGGGAAGAGGTGGTAGCCGATCCGCACGCTCAGCACGCGGTCGCGGGCCAGTTCGATGACGGTGGCGTAGTTGTCGGGGAAGCTCTGGAAGCCGCCGGCGGCGTCCACCGCGGAGGTGAGGCCGAAGCGGTTCAGCTCGCGCAGGAAGTGCCGGGTGGAGATCTTGCGGTCCGCCGCCTCCAGGGTCGGCGCGGCGGCGAGGGTGGTGTAGAGGATCAGCGCGCTCGGCGCCGCCAGCAGCATCCCGTTGGGGTGGCCGTCTCGGTCGCGGACGATCTGGCCGCCGCGCGGGTCGGGGGTGTCGCGGGTGAAGCCCGCGGCTCGGACGGCGGCCCGGTTGAGGATCGCCGACTGGTAGAGGTGCAGCACGAACACCGGAGTGTCGGGGGCGGCCTCGTTCAGCTCGGCCGGTGTGGGCATCCGCCGCTCGGCGAACTGCTCGGCCGACCAGCCTCCGACCACCCGGATCCACTGCCCCTTGGGCGTGCGCCCGGCCTGCTCGCGCAGCATCGCCAACGCCTGGCGCAACGAGGGGACGCCATCCCAGCGCAGCTCCAGCACGTAGTTGAGGCCACCGCGGATGACGTGCAGGTGCGAGTCGTTCAGGCCGGGCACGACGCGGCGGCCCAGCGCGTCGACGACCCTGGTCGCGGGGCCGACGTGGGCGGCCACCTCGGCGTCGTCGCCGATCGCGGTGATGCGGCCCGCGCGGACGGCGAGGGCGGTGGCGGAGGGACGCGACGGGTCGCCGGTGTGGATCCTGGCGTTGCGCAGGACGACGTCGGCGCCCTCTGCGGGCCCGGCTGCGGGGGTTACGCCGCCGACCGGCATCGTGGACATGGAGGTCTCGCTCTCGCTGGAGTCACGGCAAGGGGTTACGCGCACAGACCGCACTGCTCCCGGCTGGTGCGGTCGTTCACAAGGTGCGGCGGACGCCGGCGTGGCGCTCCAGGTTGCGCAGCTGGACCGTCAGGTCGCCGTCGACGGCTTGGCGTGCGGGGCCGCTGCGGCCGAGCGGCAGCACTTCCTGGCCCCGCATGTCCTCCAGCATCAGAGCGAAGGCGGCATACATGGCGACCGCGGCCAGCAGCAGGCCGAGCGCGCCGGAGAGATCGGTGAGCCAGTGCGCGCCGCTCAGGTTGGCGGCGGCGGCCACGGCGAAGCGCGGCACGGCGGTGCACAGCACCAGCCACAGTGCCCGCTTGGGCTTGGCGACGCTCGCCATCAGCAGGGCGAACAGGACGAAGCAGAGGTTCAGCACGCCCAGCACCCGGGCGCCGCCCGGAGGGCGGGTGGCCAGGACCAGCGAGCTGGCCAGCCACATCCCGGAGAAGCACGCCATCAAGGTCGCTGCCAGGACGTCGCGGGCGCCGAACGCGAGGAACCCCACCAGCAGTTGCAGAAAGAACGCGGGCAGGATCGCCAGGGCGACGGCGTGCTCGGCGCCGTCCTCGAACAGGCCGAGCTGGAGGCAGCCGACGATGGTCGAGGCGATCGCCACGGTGTAGAAGCCGAGCGGCATCGGCGAGGCGATGGGGCGCAGGGTGATGCGGGTCATGCCGCGAAGGTCGGGCTCGTGGTGGCGGCCTTGGGCCGGCCGCATCGGGGCCGCGGGCCCCTCGGGGGTGGTGTCTCGTGGGTCCATGGGCTCACTCCTTGTGCTGGGGCGGGCGCGGGCCGGCGGCCGGCGCCGGTTCGTCGTGGTGGCCACCGCTCCCCTCGCCGCCCGCCCCTCGGTCAGTGGGCGGCGAGGGCCTTGCGCAGGGTGCTGACGGCCAGCGCGATGGCCACCTCCGCGCCCTGGGTGCCGCGCAGCGCGTTGAGCAGGACGAAGTCGTGGATGACGCCCTGGACGCGGACGGCGGTCACCTCGACACCGGCCTGCCGCAGCTTGGCCGCGTACGCCTCTCCCTCATCGCGCAGCACATCCGCCTCGGCGGTGATCACCAGCGCCGGCGGAAGGCCGGTCAGCTGCTCGACGCAGGCGCGCAGCGGGGAGGCGGTGATCTCGGCGCGCTGCTTCTCGTCAGTGGTGTACTGGTCCCAGAACCACTGCATCCCGTCGCGCCGCAGGAAGTAGCCCTCGGCGAACTGCCGGTAGGAGGTGGTGTCGAAGCTCGCGTCGGTGACCGGGTAGAACAGCACCTGGTGGGCGAGGGTGAGGCCGCCGCGCTCCTTGGCGAGCAGGGTCAGCACGGTGCTCAGGTTGCCGCCCACCGAGTCGCCGGCCACCGCGATCCTGGTGGCGTCCAGCCCGTGCGTGGTGCCGTCGGTGACGACCCAGCGGGCCACGGTCCACACCTGCTCCACGGCGATGGGGTAGCGGTGTTCCGGGGAGAGGTCGTACTCGGGGAACACCACCGCCGCGCCGGTGCCGACCGCCAGTTCACGCACCAGCCGGTCGTGGGTGTGGGCGCTGCCGAAGACCCAGCCGGCTCCGTGCACGAAGACGGCAACGGGCAGCTCGCCCTGCGCGCCGGCGGGCCGCACGATCCTGGCGCGGACCTCGCCGGTCGGCCCGCCCGGAACGCTTACCCACTGCTCGTCGACCGCGGGCAGCACCACGTCGCCGGTCTGAGCGTCCTCGACGGCCTTGCGGCCCTCGGCCGGCGGCAGCTGGTACAGGAACGGCGGCGTGGCGGTCGCTTCGGCGAAGGCGGCGGCCTGGGGTTCCAGAACCGGCGCGACGAATGCGTGGTCAGTCACGGATCGGACCTTTCTGCGGATCGGGTGCACACCGCGCGGGTCAGGCGGCGCACGTCCGAAGCTAGAAGCCGTACGAGACGCCGGGTTGCCTGTGCGTGCTGGCCTGCTGCCCCTCGACGCAGGGCTCGCGTCACCACGCGGGCACGAATGGAGCAGACCCGTGCACAGGTGAGCAACCGGCTGCCCGCCGTCGCCGGGAGGATGGGCGTTGCCGCACTGGAAGACCGCGCTGGAGGGCTGGTTCGTGCTGCTGCTGGACCTGGACGACTTCGCACCACGCGACAGGGCGGAGGCGTTCCACCACGCGATGACGGACAACTCCGTGCCGAACGAGATCGTCCACGAGGAGGGCGGGAGCGGGATCAGCGCCCGCATCGACGGCTGGCGTCTGGGCGGCCTGGACCTCTTCGACATGCGAAGCTCAGGGCTTGAGGTCCGGCGCACGGCCAGACATGTACGCCACCACCGCGATCGTCCCGTGGTGTCGGTCTCGCTCCAGACCCAGGGCATCCACCGCGCCGAACAGGCGGGCACCCGGTTCACCCTCGGGCCGCAGGACATCTGCGTCTTCCACGAACTCGCCCCCCGCACCTACGGCTGGTCCGGGCCCGGCGCCTCACAGGCCCTCACCTTCGACACGGAGCATCTCGGCCTGCCGGTGGACACTGTGACCAGAGCCTCCGTACGGCTTCGCTCCAGCCCCGTGCACGACCTGCTGCTCGGGCACCTGCGCTCGCTGTTCCTCAACCCTGGGCGCCTCGAAACGGACCCTGGAGCCGGCGCCCTCGCCAACGCCACCACCGACCTCGTCCGTGCCCTGCTGACCTCGGCCGGCCACGACGAACGCGACTCTCGGGTCCGAGAAGCCATGGACAACTCCCTGGCGACTCGCATCATGGCGTACACACGCCGCCACCTCACCGACCCCGACCTCGGGCCCGAACGCATCGCCGCGGCCCACGCCGTCTCCAAACGGCAGCTGTACGTCGTGCTGGCACGTGCGGGCATCCGCCTCGAACAGTGGCTCATCGCCGAGAGGCTGGAAGCGGCCTGCCGCCTCCTGGCCACACCTCGCCACGCCGCACTGCCGGTCTCCGCCGTCGCGGCCCGGTGCGGCTTCACCAGCCCCAGTCACTTCACCCGGCGCTTCCGCACCGCATACGGCACCACACCGAGCGAGTGGCGCCGCCACCGAACCCGCCCCACCGACCGATGACCCTACCGGAGCGCCTTCCGCTACAGGCCAGGTGCTTCCCAATCCTGGTAGGTGAGGCCTCCGGTGCGTGCTGATCTTGTTCCTGACGATCTGTGGGAGCGGGTGGGCCCGCTTCTGCCACCTGCTCCTGCACGGCGCCATCGGTATCCCGGGCGGCTTCGCGTGCCGGACCGGGCGGCACTCGCCGGCATCATGCACGTCCTGCGGACCGGCGTTGCCTAGCGCGATGTCCCGGCCGAAACCGTGGGCTGCTCAGGAGTTTCGGCCTGGCGCCGACTGCGGGACTGGACCGAAGCAGGAGTCTGGCCACGCCTGCACGCTGCCCTGCTCAGGGAACTTCGCTGCGCGGACTCGTTGGACATGGACGACTGTGCCGTCGACGGCTCCCATGTCCGGGCACTCAAAGGCGGGGATCACGTCGGCCCCTCGCCCGTCGACCGCGCCCGCCCAGGCTTGTGGGCATTCCTGTATCGGCGTCCTTCCTGAGTAGCGGCACGACCCGCATGGGGACGGCTCCGCTCTGCCAACGCACGAGGCATCAGGAGCTTTCGAGCGCGGCGAACGCGTCCTCGATCAGGTCGGCAAGCTGGCCGATCGTACGGGGATCGGTGGCGTCGTCGGCGTAGATGGTGAACAGGGCACGCAGCGCGGACACGCCCGCGCGGGCTTTGACCGCCGCGTGCAGGCGCAGCCGCGCGGCATCCGTCTTCGGTGCGGCGGCCATCAGCCGCTGCAGGCGGGCGACCTGTGGGCTGAGGCCGCGAGCGCGAAGCCGACACCGGCTGCGGCGTGGCCGCCGCGCCTACCTCGACCGCTACCTGGCCGCCGTTGCCCTGGCCAGCACCCTCATCTGGCTCGACCAGTGATCGCCAAGATGCCCCTGGGCGGGGTGGTTGGCGCTGGTCATAGGTCGCAGGGAATCTCAGCCAACCATTCCGGGGTGTAGCACTCGGTGAACGACCACTTCTGGTCCGAGTAGTGATCGTCTGTGCTGTCGGTGTACACCTCAAGTCTGCCTTGCGGGGTCAAGCGGTAGTACTCGCGGATTGGGTCACCCTCCACGGTGGGATAGGTCACCTTCAGTTCCGCGCTCTCGCCGTTCTTGAGGGCTTGCTGGAGGCAGACGACTTCTTGCGCGCCCTGTTTCTGCATCTCCTCACCCTGGTCCAGGACCACCTCGCCACAACCTGGAAAATCGGTTCTGGACTCCCAGCGTTCCTTGACTGGATCGTTCAGCATGCCGCATCCGGCAGCCAGCAAGGACGCTAGCGCTACCGCGACGAGCCGCGCGTGAATCGAAACAGCCGCCGCACAGCGACGACGGGCTCTGCCTTGAGCTATCACACCGCCCCCTTCCTGGCCCTCAGACGCGGCTTTGACGAAACCGGTTCCGTGCGCACGTGTCAGATCGGTGCCAGATCGAGCGGTCGGCACGGTCAATCGGGAGGGTGTGACGGGGCAGAGGTCGCTGGCAGACCCGGCTCCCAGTGTGGCAGTTGAACTGCTAAGGACTGCTCCGCGAGCGGTGCCAGGCTTACGAACCAGTTGTCGTCGGCCGCGGGACAGGACCAGGTAACGCAAGGACAAGCGCTCCGCCGCCTGGAGCGGAGAATGGGGGGGCCTGTGCAGGTCATGAGCCGTCGACCTTTGAGGGACGTGCGGCCAGGCGCGTTCATGCAGCGGGTCAACCGCAAAGGGCCGCGAACTCCGCCGACAGGTCGAGCAACTGAGAGACCAGGAGCGAGGCCGCCCGCCCCAGCTAGTCATGACGCCGCCCGACGACTTGCCCAGCATCGTCGTGCGCACCCTCCCAGGACAACAGCTCCATGGACACCCTTCCCTTCATCGGGCGCCTGCCCGCCAAGCGCGACACCGTGTACGTGGCCGCCGGGTTCGCCGGCTGGGGCATGACGGGCGGTGTGCTGACCGGCATGATCATCGAATCGCGGCGCTGGTTGCTGCCAGCGAGGTGACCGACGGCGAGGACGACGACGAGAGCGACGTGGGGGCGGCGCACTGGAGCGATCGATACCTCGCGCACAGGTGAGACATCTGCAGCCCCCTCGCTATCAGGAACCGGTCAAGGGCAGCGTCTCTACCCGGGCCCCGTCGTCCGTGCTGAGCCCCCGGGTGTCGAGCCCTACGGCTTGACACCCGCACGGGGTGAGGGCTGAAGCACCACCTGATCGTCGACCGTCACGGAACGCCGTTCGCCGTGACACTCACCGGGGGCGACCGGCACGACGCCACCCGCATCCTGCCACTGCTGGACGCCGTTCCGCCGATCCGGGGTCTGTGCGGACGTCCCCGCCGCAGGCCCCGGATCCTGTACGTGGACCGGGGCTACGACTTGGACAAGTACCGTCGCCTGCTTAGGAAGCGCGGCATCAAGCCGCTGATCGCCCGGCGCGGCGTCATCCACGGTTGCGGACTGTGCGAGGTGCGCTGGGTGGTCGAGCGCACCTCGCCTGCCTGCACCAGTTCAAACGGCTCCGCACCGCGACGAGCGACGCGCCGATCTCCATCAGGGTCTGCTCGAACTGGCCTGCAGCCTCATCTGCCTGCACCGCCTACGGGCCTCATCCTGTGATGATCAATCACGCCCCGTAGAGCGCCAGCCGAGGGTGAGCCTGCTCAAGTAGATCGACCGCGCTGACCTGAGCACTGTCCAGGCCACCCCGCTCGACCTGCCCGCCTGGTGCCACGTGACCGGCCACCGCTACCTCGGTCGCGGTGTCCGACCTCAACCGGTTCGTGTGCGGAGATCAGCCCAGGGCGAGCCAGCGGATACCGAGCCGTGCGACCTGCGCGGCCTCCGCCTCGGTCAGCGACTCCCGACCGGTGGCCTTGCGCAGGAAGCGGGAACGGCTCCACTCCAGCTTGTCGGCCGCCGGGGCGTGCTCCGCGCCCAGGAGCAGCTCCGCCACGGAGTCACCGGCCGCCGGGGTGAGCCAGGCTTCGCGTTCGAGTGCGTCGGCCAGGTCGAGGCCGTGGACGGCGACTTCCACGACGCGGGTGAGGACGAACTCCGGCAGGAGCATGGTGTCGCCATGCCGTGTCCGCACGGTCCGACCGCCGGGTTGGTCCTGGCAGAGCCGGTCGACCCGCCGCCACGTCACGGCGAAGTCCTCGGCGACGGCGGCGCCGTCGGCCGGCCTCGCCGCACGGTCCTGCGCCAGGGCGATCCGCTTGGCGTTGGTCTGGGGGGAGAAGCGGTCGTCCGGGCGGTAGTACTCCACCGCGGAGATCTCCGCCTCGCCGGGTTCCGGCGCGTCCAGCATGGCCGGAAGCCAGTCGATCACCACGCACACGTGCCCGAGGAGGTCGCGTACGGTCCAGGGAGTGCAGCGTGTCGGGAGGTTCCACTCGGCCTCGGACAGTCCGGCCACGGCGTCGCCGAGGGCTGCGCATTCCAGCTGAAACGCTTCGAGAACCTGGTCGTGACCCACGCCGTGTCGCCTTCCGCCCGTTCGCCGTACCGCGCTCGCTTCACCGCCCCGCCGGTTCTTCTTCGAGCGCGCTTCTCAGATCATCGACACGCCGACCGAAGCGGTCCCGGTTGCAGACCGCAGGAGAAAGATCGCCGGGCAGCCGCCGGGCTTCTTCCTGCTCGTTCTCGCAGGGCGTGCGGTAGGTTCCCCGCCATGATCGAACCTGGAACCTGGCCAACGGCCCCGATACCGACTGAACGGCTCGTGCTCCGCGCGTCTGAAGCCCGGGACCGTGCGGCGTTCGTCGAGCTGTTCGCTTCGCCCGAGGTGGGCACCTACATCGGTGGCGCCCGGCCTCGCGATGAACTCGAACGCGCGGTGCCCGAAGTGCCCGGCCGACGACCCGGCTGTTTCGTGGTCGCACTCGGCGGAACGATGATCGGCATGATCACGCTCGACCCCCGCGGTGTCGAGCGCCGGGGGCATGTTCGCCCCGAGGGCGGAGAGGCCGAGCTCGGCTACCTGTTTCTGCCCAAGGCATGGGGCCGCGGGTACGCCTTCGAGGCGTGCGCGGCGGCACTCGACTGGTTCGCCGGCGCGCGCCCCGGCGAACCGGTGGTGCTATCCACCCGGAGCGCCAACGACCGCGCGATGCGTCTCGCGGCGAAGCTGGGCTTCGCCGAGGTCGAGCGGTTCGAGGAGTACGGCGCCGAGCAATGGTTCGGCGTGCGCCCCTCGGCCACGCCGGCCGGATGAAGGGTGGCCCCATGAGCGAGATCGTGCTGATGTCGGACCCGAAGGTCGCCGCGGTGCCCGTCGCCGAGTCCGGCGAACGCCTCGTGGACGTCCGCCTCAGCGGCCGGCTGCTCGTCGACACCCGTAAGCAGGACCCGGCGGACGCCTTCGCCCACCTGCGGGAAGGCGTGCTGGAGCGGCTGCTCACGGCGCAGACGATGCTTCCGGTGGGCATGCGGCTGCTGTTCGTCGAGGGATACCGACCGCCCTGCCTCCAGCGGGAGTACTTCGAGGAGTACGCCGGACAGCTGCGAGCCGCCAACCCCGGGTGGTCCGCCAATCGGATTCACTCGGCGGCGAGCAGGTACGTGTCACCCCCCGACATCGCTCCCCATAGCGCGGGCGCGGCCGTCGACCTCACCCTCGCCGACGCCGACGGGCACGAGCTGGACCTGGGGACGCGTATGAACGCGGACCCGGAGGAGAGCGCGGGCGCCTGCTACACCCACGCCGCGAACATCGACGAGGAGGCCCGCCTCAACCGGAAGCTGCTGGGCACCGTACTCACGGCCGCGGGGCTGGTGAACTACCCCACGGAATGGTGGCACTGGTCCTTTGGGGACCGCTACTGGGCCTTGCTCACGGGAAAGCCCGCGGCCCTCTACGGCCCCAGGGAAGTCGGCTCGCCCAGCTGACCGACCAGACTCCTGTTCCGGTCCGGGCAGCGCACCGACGGCGAGCCGCCCGCTCTGGTCCGGCAAGAAGATTCGTCAAGACGTGTGGATGAGGAGTGGTTGCCTGCCGGCATGCGAAGGGGCTTGAGTCTCCCGTAGGGGGAGACACGAAGGTGGGGACATGAACGGCGACACGCTCTACTCGATCGGCGAACTCGCTCGACGGACCGGTCTCACGGTCAAGACCATTCGGTTCTACTCCGATCGTGGAATCGTGGCGCCGACGGACCGCAGCCCGGCCGGCTACCGCCTCTACAGCATCGACGCCGTCGCACGCCTGGACCTCGTGCGAACCCTGCGTCAGCTGGGACTTGACCTTCCCACGATCCGCAAGGTCGTGGACCGTGAGCTCTCGCTTCCCGAGGTCGCCGCGGCGCACGCCAAAGCACTGACGGTGCAGATCCGCGTCCTGCGCCTGCGGCGCGCGGTGCTGACGGCGGTGGCCGAGCGCGGGTCCACACCTGAAGAGACGGAACTCATGCACCGGATGGCCCGGCTTTCGGAGAACGAACGCAGACGTCTGATCGGCGATTTCCTCGACGCCGTCTTCGGCGGTCTTGACGCCACCCCCGCCTTCGCGGGGGTCATGCGCTCGATGACCCCCGACTTGCCCGACCACCCGAAGACAGAGCAAGTGACGGCGTGGGTGGAGCTGGCCCACATGTCCCTGGACCCGGGTTTCCGCGCCGCCGTGCGGCGGATGGTCGAGGACCAGGCGGCGGAGGAGGCACGAAGCGAAGTGACGGTCCCGCGCCGCGACATCGCCGCAGCCGTCCGTGACCAGGCCGGCCCGGCCTTGGCCGCCGGCATCGATCCGGCCTCTCCCCAGGCTGATCCGATCGTCGCGGCCTTCACCGCGTACTACGCGCATCTCCTCGGCCGCCCCGACGACGTCGAGCTTCGCCGCCGGCTGACGACTCGGCTGGAGAGCGTGAACGATCCGCGCTGGGAGCGGTACCTCCAGCTGCTCGCGGCGGTCAACGGCTGGCCGGCCCCGGAGAGTCTGGCTCCGGTGATCGACTGGTCCGTCCAGGCTCTGCGCGCCCGGACACGGCAATGACGGGTTGGTCACAAGGCGGAACGTGGGGCGGCCGCTGTCCGCGTCGAGTGAAAACACCGCCGCATATGATCAGCCGAAGAGTGCCCCAGTCGTACTTCAGCTCGCCGCGTCGCGGGTCTCTCCCGCACTCGTCTTCGCCCCTGGTGCATGGAGCACGTCACCGCATTGGTCGAGGTGAGCCAGGATCCAGTACTGCGCCGCTGGGCGAGCTTTGCCATGGACAACCAGGACGAAGGCACACAATGGGTGCAGGCTCAACAGCAGGGGACCGATTCGGCTTCGCCGTCCTTGAGGCACAACCCGTTTCAGCACGCGACCAGTTGGTGGGCAACGTGGTCCTTAAGGAAGTCGCCTTCGGCAAACCGGCGGCCGAAGTGGGCTACGGGACCGCGGCGCACTCACGCGGGCGGGGAGTGGCTTCCCGCGCTCCGGAGTCACTTACCGACTGGCCCTTCGACACCTTCGAAGCCGATGGGCTGGAGCGTCCTAGAATCCTGCACCAGGCCGACAACCTGGCATCGTGCCGGGTTGCACAGAAGAGCCGCTACGCCTTCGACACCCTCCTGCCCGCGGCACCGCCCTCCTTCCCCCGCGATGGCCACCAGCACATACGGACACGCGAGCACCTGAGATCCTCCCAGCGCTCGGGTTCGACGACGGTAACCCCAGGATCAGCCGGATCTCAGTTCCCGCGAAGACATCAGCGATCCGGGGGCCTCGAACTTTTGGCCGGCCGCGAGCTGGTGCAGCCGCAACCGCTGTACGAAGTCCGGCTCGGCGTTCACCACGGTGATCTCGACCTCCAACGGCGCCAACCGCCGCGCCAGGGTCCCGGCAACGTAGGCCCCGGCGTAACCGGCGCCGAGTCACGACGCGGTGCTTCGTGCGTGACTGTCAGGCATGACTTCCTCCTCAGCATCAGGCGATCGGACAAAAGACACCGGATCACCCCCCCCCGTGTCATGAAGTGACCGGATCGCTTTCTGGAGGATCCGCAGAGGCCGGAAAGCGAGGGGCCGGAGCGTCCGCCTTCGCGCAGGGTGCCTAACCTAATGGCATGAAGATCGACTGGAGGGCGGAGTACCTCCGTCGTGTGGACGGCCGTCGCTCCGGGCTCTTCGACCCGGACGCCATGCGACGGGACGGTTTTCCGCTGGAGCGGAGGCTGACCGAGACGGACCTGCGGGAGGCGGAGGGGGAGCTCGGGATCACGTTTCCGTCCGAGTACCGCGAGCACCTCCTGCGGCAGGGAAACCCCGAAAAGGGGTTCAATTGGCTGTGGCGCGGCCCGCAGGGCTGGGGCTGGTACGGCGACACCCATACCGACTACGACGCACTGACCGAGCCGTTCCCGCACCCCGATTCCTACCGCGCCTATGACGACGAGCTCGGCGAGCGCGAGCCGCCCCGCCAGGACGCGAGGGCGTGGGAGGAGTGGGACCACGAGTGCGGGGTGCTGGAACAACGGAAAACGGCCGGCGCGGTGTACCTCCAGGAGGGCGGCTGCGGCTTCTCCACCCTCCTCGTCGTCGCGGGCCCGCACCGCGGCGAGATGTGGTTCGACGGCCGCGCCACCTGCGATCAGATCCTCCCCCTTAGACGGGCCGGTCGACCCGTCTTCTTCGCTGAGTGGGTCAAGCTGGGAATGAGCCTGACCCCATGGTGAACCGAGAGGCCTACTGAGACGTCGTTTCACTTGGTCAGTCGTCGGTAGATGGGGGAGTGTTCCGGCTTGCGTTCGTAGCGGCTGTGGACCTGATGGTAGCCAGCAGTGACGTACCTCAACGGTGAACCTCGGCATCTGTCATTCAGCGAAGTCGCCGCTCGCACCGCCACCATCGACGAACGAAATCCATGACCGGGGTGAAACTCCCTGGCCGCAGCCCTGCGTCGCCATTTACGCTCCGCGCATGCGCAGCGTCTACGTGTTCCCCGCTGGGGAGTCGACCACGACAGCCGCACGGCTTGACCGGCTGACGCCCGGCAAGAGCGGATACTGGACGGACGGGAAGCTCTCCATCGACCTCGAGGACGAGCAGGACGGTCACCTGTTCGCCGGCTGGAATCCCGAGGATGTAGGCCTGCTGGACTCCGCGCTCGACCATCGTCCGACCTGGTACCTGTTGGTCAGCGTCTCCAGCCACATCGACGGTACTGCCGAGATGCGCAACCTCCTGTCACACATCCTCGAATCCGGCGGCGTCGCCATCGACGACTACTCCGACCACTGCTGGACGCTCGAAGAGATAGACACCGAGTGCAAGATCGACGATCTGGGCTTCGCCGACTTCCGCACCCACGCCGCACGGCACGGCCACCGCCCTGGACTATCGCTCGCGCAACTCCAGTGAAACAGCACTAGAGCGTGTCCGATCAGCGTGGGGCGGGGTGATCTTTCGGACGACGAGTGGGCTCAGCTGCAGCCGTGCCTTCCAAGGAACCATGGGAGGGGCGGGCGCTGGCGGTGCCATCGCCAAGTGATCAACGGCATTCTCTTCCGGCAGCGCACCGGCTTGCCCTGGAGGGACCTGCCGTCTCGTTTCGGGAGCTGGAAGACGGTCCATGACCGTCATCGCCGGTGGTCGGCGGACGGAACCTGGGAGAAGGTCCTGCGGGCGATTCAGGCCGAGGCCGACGCTGAAGGCCGGATCGACTGGAGCATGGTGAGCGTCGACTCCACCTCCTGCCGCGTCCATCATCACGCAGCAGGTGCTCGCTCGAGCCCGCCGAAGATCCCCGGACGGCGAAGCAAGCCGGCTCGTCACCGATCGGACGAGGCCCTGGGCCGTTCACGGGGCGGGCTGACTTGCAAGATCCACCTGGCTGGTGAGGGCGGGCGGCGCCCGCTCGCCTTTGTCATCACGCCGGGGCAATGGGGTGACGCCCCGCAGATGATTCCGGTGCTTGAGCAGATCCGGGTACCTCGACCGGCTGGCGGGCGCCCGCGCACCCGACCCGATCACCTCGGCGGAGACAAAGCCTATTCGTCTCGCCGCAACCGCTGTTACCTGCGGCAACGCCAGATCAAGCACACCATTCCGGAGCCGCGGGACCAGCGCGCCAATCGCCGGCGTCGAGGCAGCAGGGGCGGTCGGCCGACCGGCTTCGACCCAAGAATTTACCGTCGCCGCAACGAAGTCGAGCGAACCATCAACCGGCTCAAGAGCTTCCGGGCTGTTGCGACCCGATACGACAAGAGGGCCTACGTCTTCCACGGCACGGTCGCCGTCGCAGCAATCAGACTGTGGCTCCTCCCGTGAACCGCAGCCAGGCCGCTTCGGATTCCCCGTGATCTACCGCATCACTGGACGGTTGGCGGATGTGTACTCGTCCGCGATGCTGAAGACGCTGGCGCAATTCGGACATTCCGCCTTGCCGAACAGATGGGCAATGCCGATAGTGAATACCTCCTGCCCATCGCGGACAGCGATCTGATGCATCCACCGGCCGGTTCCGTTGAGTTCCTCTGCGACGGCCGGGCGCAGGTTTCGCCGGACCTCCTCACCTCCGACCCACACCTGCGAGTAGTACCCGAAGCCGCCGATGACGATCATCACTGCCACGCCACAGTGGGGGCAGTCCACGTGATTGATGTCGTCCGTGAAGCCCTCCAAGGCGTTCGCCCAGTGGTACTCCTCTTCGACCGCGAGCAGGGCACGAAAGGACACCAGGTAGTCAGTTGGCCGCGACCGCAGGTGCCGGTCCAACACCTTACGGAACTCCTTGATCGCATCTGCGCAGTCCGCCAGCAGATCGTCGCAGCCGTGCTGCCCAGCCGCCCGCTCAAGGATCCAACCGGCCAGGCTGCGCGCCTCCGCACTGCGTGGCGCGATGCGCACCAAGTCAGGCAGAGCAGCGAAACTGGCCGGGGACACCAGGTCGTGCTCAAGGATGAGTCGGTATCCCAACTCCTTCCACGCTTCTGCGTCGTCCTCGTGCTCCACCCGTTCCAAGAGTTTCGGAACGCGATCGACATCGAACCAGCAATCACGCATCTGTGCCCAGTCCACCACCTGAGTATTGAACCCTCCCAAGGCAATGAGAGGCGCCTCGGGACCCATCGGACAGGACCTAAGCATGTTCGACCACGTCGTCGGGCTGCGGCCCGAGGAAGCGGCGCTATGGACTGCACTCGTCGAGCGGTCTGGTGCTCCGCGCAGTCCTGCCCGGAGTACCCGGGGCAGCTCGCTCCGGGCGCCGAGCGTGGCTGGGCTCACGCACCTCAACCACCTCTTGGACTGAATGCCGCCTACCGGGCCTTTCTGTCCGCCGGCCAGAGTCTGCCCTGGGCGCTTAGCCGCCGACGTGGATGCCGGGGCGGCGGGTGGGGTCGGGTTCGTGTTTGCGGATGATCTCGCGGGTGACGGGGGCAGTGTCGCCGCGGCCGAGGAGGAAGTAGCGGAACATGTGGAGGAGGGGGCTGCCTTCGGCCCAGGCGAAGTAGCAGTGCGGCTTGACGCCGGTGGTGTCGCGCAGGGCGAGGAGTATCGCCGCGATGGCATTGGGCGCGGCCGGGGCCTCGGCCCGCAGGATCCGGTACCCGTCGACCTCCCTGCCATGGACAGCAAGGACCTCACTGAAGTCGGACGGGTCGACGACGTCGATCTCCAAGAACAGCACATCGGCCGGTCCGGGGACCGGGTTCGTGCCGCGCTGCTCGCGTTCCTTGTCGCGGTACTCGGCCTCGTCGCCGGCCTGGCGGCGGTTGGCGATGATGTTGATGGCGTTGTCGTGGGCCAGGGTGTCGGCGATGAACCGGCGGGCTGCCTCGTCAAAGACGATGCGGTCCGCCCGTAGCTCGGTGGTGCGCGACACGCGGGAAATCAGGGATACAGCGATGATGCCGGCGATGAAGAAGCCGGAGATGGTGATGCCGTCGGGCTTGTCGACGATGTTGTAGACCAGGGCGTAGAGCAGCACCAGGGTGAGCAGGGCGAACCCGGCGGCGACCATGCGTCGGCCGCTGCGTGCAACGGAGACGGTGACGGCGAAGGCTCCGGAGACCATCATGGCCAGGATTCCGGTGGCGTACGCGCCGGCCTGGGCGTCGACGTCGGCGTCGAAGGCGATGGTGATCAGGATGCACAGCACCGTGTAGACGAGCACGACTGGCCGTACCGCGCGGCCCCATTCGGGGGCCATGCCGTAGTCGGGCAGGTAGCGGGGCACGATGTTGATCAGGCCGGCCATGGCGGACGCGCCGGCGAACCACAGGATGAGGATCGTGCTGATGTCGTAGACGGTGCCGAACGCTTCCCCTACGTGCTCGTGGGCGAGCCAGGCCAGGGCACGGCCGTTGGCCGCGCCACCGGGCCGGAACTCGTCTTCGGGGATGAGGACGGTAGTGACGAAGCTGGAAGCGAGCAGGTAGACGCTCATGATCAGCGCGGCGGTGGTCAGCAGTCTGTGGGTGTTGCGAATGCGAGAGCGCAGCCGTTCCTCGTCGCCTGCGCCGTCGGCTGCCACCAGGGGCATCATGCTCACGCCGGTCTCGAAGCCGGACAGACCGAGCACGAGCAGCGGGAACGCGAGCAGCGCGGGCGTCATCAGGTCGCCGAAGCCGGCGCCGCCTTCGACAAGTGCGTCGGTCCATGCGGAGAACGCGCCCGGAGTGGTGATGACGTGAGCCAGGCCGACGGCGATGACGACGGCGTTGAGTGCCAGGAAGATCGCGACCAGCGGAATGGCGACGCTGACCGCTTCGCTGAAGCCGAGCAGGAACACGCCTCCAAGGACCAGCAGCAGTGCCACGGTGAGCGCCACCTCGTGGCCGTGCAGGGCCTGAGGAAAGAAGGGGTTCTCCACCACGTGGACGGAGGCGTCCGCGGTCGACAGGGTGATGGTGATGATCCACGACGTGGCGACGAAACCGAGCAGGACCAGCACGAACAGCTTGCCCCACCAAAACGGCAGCAGGTCCTCCAGCATCGCCACCGACCCAGCGCCGTGCGGGCTCTCCTTGGCCACCCGCCGGTACATCGGCAGCATTCCTAGCAGGGTCAGGGCCACGATCAGCAACGTGGCCAGTGGTGAGACAGCGCCCGCCGCGAGCGCGGCGATGGCCGGCACGTAGGCGAGGCTGGAGAAGTAGTCGACACCGGTCAGGCACATCACCTTCCACCAGGCGTGCCGTTCGGTGTGACCCTCACCAGCCTCCGGCTTCACGGGCTGCACCTGGTGGCGCAGCATCCAGCGGGCCAGCCGCCCGGCCGACTGCGTCCGCAGCGCGGGGCTCTCGACCACCTCCGGCACCGCACCCAGGCCGTTCGCGTCCCTCATGTCTCCCATCGACCTTCCTTGCTCCAGCCCTCAGGCCCGGCGGTCACCGCACACGCGACAACGCGATCACCGAGTATGAGACCTCCCAGCAGCGCTCCGCGGCCGCCGAATCCGATGCCGCCCCTGCCCTCGCAGCAACTCGTGAGAAGCCAAAGGACATCTGGACAGAGCTACCACGAGGCGGAAGCCAAGCGCCTTGCACCAGCGCGAAAGCCCACGAGCCCCCTACCGCGGAGCCGGGCCAAGCCGTTCTCTCAAGAGCGACACCTTGGCCGCCGTGGCGCACATCCGTAGGGACACCGCCTCGCTCGGCACCCTAGAAGGCCTTCCCACCAGGGCATTAACCCCGCGCAGGACTAGGACGACGGACCAGGTCGAGGGCGACAGCTGCCACGAACAGCCACGCCCCGATCCCCAGCAGCCACAGAGCGCCAAAGGCGGCGCCCCGCGCGATCAGGCACACGCCGATCACGGCCATGCCGTACACCGCACGCCCGTGCCCCACGGTTGGGACCCCAGATATCAGCCACATCAGGAGGGTCCCGGCGCCCACCATCGCACCGGCCCGTTGCGCAATTCCTAGCGCGTTCTTAACGACACGCTCCCCAAAGCCTGTCTGGATCGCGAGCAGCGGCGCGACGAACCAGCAAAGGAATCCGTGCCGGATGGAGCCCACGGGGCGCCGAGCCGTAGTCACCACTGGCCGGGTCCTGCTCGCTACCTGGCGCTGGAAGCCCCTCAGGGCCTGCCTGCCGGCCGCCCGCAGGCCTCTACGGTGAGTCGTGGGGAGGTCGAGCCGACTGGTACTTGACCCGCTCCCCGTGCGCCCCCGCATCCAGTGATCCCCGGTGCGGGGACGCAATACGTTCCGAGGCCGGGGAGCGCTACGGGGCGGGCGCGTGGACGATGGCGGTGGTCTCGCAGGCCTCGGCGTACACCTTCAGCGCGTCGGCCTCGCGCTGGTCGGCGGTGAGGCCCCAGCGGAGCTTGGTGGCGACCTACTCGGAGATATAGCGGCAGTGCGCGTTGGTGAGGGGCGGCATCCACTCGGCCGGGTCCTGGTCGCTCTTGGAACGGTTCGACCGTGCGGTGACCGCGACCAGGGACGTGGCGGCGTCCCGGTCGTTGGCGTAGGCCTCCCGCCGCCGGCCGTCCAGGCGCTCGCTCCAGCTGGCGGGGAGCGTCATTCGAAGTGTGCGGTATTCCGGGTGGTGCTCCCGCTTGCCGGGAGCCGGCCGACCCCACTACCTGGCGGAGTTGCGTGGGGCTATTAGGTTGGATTCGTAGGCGAGGATCACAAGCTGGGCGCGGTCGCGGGCGTGGAGCTTGGTCATGGCCCGGTTGACGTGGGTTTTCGCGGTCAGCGGGCTGATCACCATGCGGTCCGCGATCTCGTCGTTGGACAGGCCCTGTGCGACCAGTACGACGGCTTCGCGTTCGCGGCTGGTCAGTTCTTCCAGCGCGGGCCTTGTGGTGCTGGGGAGCGGCTGGCTGACGTACCGGTTGATGAGCTTGCGGGTGATCGAGGGTGCGAGAAGGGCGTCGCCGCGGGCGGCGACGCGGACGGCGTGCAGGAAGTCCTCCGGCTCGATGTCCTTGACGAGGAATCCGGCGGCGCCAGCGGACAGGGCGTTGAAGACGTATTCGTCCATGCCGTAGTTGGTGAGGATGACGACGTGGACGCCCGCTAGTTCCGGGTGGGCTGCGATGCGGCGGGTCGTCTCGATACCGTCGAGGACCGGCATCTGGATGTCGATGAGGGCGACGTCGGGCAGGTGTTCTCCGGCGAGCGCCAGGCCCTCCTGGCCGTTGGCGGCTTCGGCCACGACCTCGATGTCGTCTTCGAGGTCGAGGAACGCGCGGAATCCGCTGCGGATGAGCGGCTGGTCGTCGACCAGCAGGACACGGATCACGAGGCCGTCTCCATGGGGAGCTCGGCCCGGACGGTGAAGCCGCCCTCGCGGCGCGGTGCTGCCCGGAGCCGGCCGCCGAGGACAGTGACGCGTTCGCGCATCCCGAGCAGTCCGATGCCGGGCACCGGGGTGTTGTCCGGCGTGGCCTTGCCGTCGTCATCCACCTGCAGGGCGACGGTGTCCGGGCGGTAGTCGATGTGGACCGATGCCGTGGTGGCTTCCGCGTGGCGGGCGATGTTGGTGAGGGACTCCTGGACGATCCGGTAGAGGGTGCGGCCCACCGCGGCCGGTACGTCGTGTTGCCGACCCTGGATCGTCAGCGTCGCCTGCAGACCGGTCCTGCTGGCCCGTTCCACCAGTTCGGGGATGTGGTCGAGGCCGTGCGGTGGGGTGGTGTCGTCGTCGCGCAACGCCTCCAGAGTGGCGCGGAGTTCGCGGGATGCCTCCCGGCCGGCCTCCCGGATGGCCAGCAGGGCCTCCGGGACTTCTTCGCCCCGCTTGCGGGCCACATGCACGGCCGCTTCGGACTGCACCTTGATCACCGAGATCTGGTGGGTGAGCGAATCGTGCAGCTCCCGCGCGATGTGCAGCCGCTCCTCATCGGCGCGGCGCCGTGCGGTCTCCTCTCGGGTGCGTTCGGCTTCGTCGGCCCGGCGTTCGGCCTGCCGGAGGGCTTCGCCGGCGGCGCCGGCAGCGATGAGCCAGGCGATTTGGAGGGCGCCGCGGGCCTGCGCGAACGCCTCGCCCGTGTCGTGCAGGCCCGCGGCGAGGGCCGCGAGGGGGAGCGCGGCCAGCACGGCCACGCTCACCGCCACCGTGACGACGCGGTGCCCCGCCCGCATGGCCGCGTACACCGCGAAAAGGAATGCGACGGCAGCCACATCGAACCCTGCCGCCTGGTACCCCACCGCGCACAGCCCGGTGACGGCCAGGACAGCAACCGGCGCCCGGCGCCCGGCCGCCAGCGCCAGGCCGCCCACCGCCAACAGCACGTAGCCGAGCAGGCCGAGGCCGGTGGCGGAGTGCTGCCCGGACAGCCCTGTGACCAGCAGCGCCGCCGCCACGCCTACGGCGATCAGCCAGTCTCTGACACCGACCCGAATGCGGAACCGTCCTTTGCTCATGCGCGCACCGTAGCCGGAGGCTGCGGCAGGCGAATCCCGCTCGCGGACGAGCGGCCGGCTACCACGCCCGCAGTAGCTCCGCGGCACCTGCCGCGTCCGTGGTACTGCGAAGTGACGGCGCCTGCCGGACGACCTGCCACGGTCCGGCCGACATGCTCGAACCACATCCAGTCGTGGGAAGAGAAGGAGCACCATGATGCCTGTTCGTCGCCTGTTCGCCGCCTCCGCGACCGCCCTGTTCGCCGGGCTCGGTCTTGCCACACCAGCGGCAGCGCACGCCTCGGTCCAGCCCTTCGCAGCCAGCGTCACGGACTTCAGCCTCGGGCGGCTCGGAGCCACCACCGGCGGGCTGCTGGGGCTGGCCGCCGTGATCGTCGCTGTGCTGGCGGTGAGACGACCCGCCGGTCGTCTCGGCACTGCCAACGGGACGCTTGGGGCCAAGGCGGCCGTGGTCGCGGGGCTGATCGCCATGGCCCTCGGCGGGCTAGTCGCGGCCACCGCTGACGGCGGTCTCGGCACCGGCAACGGGCTGGGCGGAGCATACGTGGCCCTGCTGCTGGGGCTGGCCGGCACTGCGCTGGGCGGGCGGGCTCTGACACGCTCCCGCCGCACCCGTTGACGCCAGGCGATCCGCGTTCTGCCGCGGTCACGCCCTGCGGGCGGTCACCGCGCGACGTACCGCATACGCGGCGGCGCCGGAGATCACCGATGAGGCCGTGAGAGCGAAGGCGAGGACGAGCAGCCGGTCAGCCCGACGACGGGATGATCCTGCCGGTCGGCCCTCTTGCGGGGTAAGGGTCCAGACGGAGGCGTTGGCGATAGCGTAGTAGACGAGCACCCGCCGGTTCCGGCACACCAAGGCCACCAGCCTGCTCGACGCTGGGGTCCCCCTGCACGTCGTCCAGCGCTACTTCGTCCACCTGTCCCCGGCCACGTTGATGCACTACGCGCAGACCCTCGCCACCACCCACGAGCGGGAGTTCCTGCGCTACCGGAAGATCACCGCCGACGCCCGGGAGCTGGCCACCGACCCGCGCGACCTCTACGACATGCTGGAGTTCGACAAGCGCATCGACCGCATCCGCCCAACGGACTGTGTCTGTTGCCGCCCCGTCAGGCATGCGCGAAGGGCAACCTGCCTGACCTGCGACAAGTTCGCCACAGACGCCACCTACCTGCCCGACCTCACCGCCCAGCAACAATGCACCGCCCAACTCATCGACGAACGGCAGAACGCGTTTACCGCCCGGACCGGACAGCCGATGAGCGAGGAAAACGTCTGGCTCGCAGGGCGCCGCCAGGAACAGGACGCCCTCGGACGCATCATCCTCAAGCTGGAACAGACGCGCCTCGTCGACGGGTCGCCCCAGGCCGTCCGCGGTGCCGGCGTCGACGCCCGCACCGACGCGATCACCCGCAGCCAGGACGGGAGCTGACCGGCATGCGCGGCAACCCCCGACAGACTCCGCCGGGCTGCCGCCCGCAAGAGCGCCGCGGCCCAGGCCCGTGCCGAGAAGGGCCTGCGCGATGATCCGCCGCGGACAGCCCATCACCTTCCGCGGCCTCGCCCAGAGCGCCGATGTCTCGCTCGACTTCCTCTACCGCTGAACCGAACTCCGCCGATGGGTTGAGCAACTGAGAGGCCAGCAGCGGAGCCACCCGCCCCAGCTAGTCATGCCGCCGCCCGACGACTCGCCCAGCAGCGTCGTGCACACCCTCACTGCCCAGCTCGCCGTGCTCAAACGGCGCCACTGTGATGGGGCCAGGCCCTGCGGCAGGCTCTGCAAGCTTCCCAGAGCGAGAACCTCGAGCTGCGACGGCGCCGCGGCCCCGGCGCAAACCGTCACCGGTAATCCAGTCGCCAGGACCAGTCCCGTTCGGCAGACTCCACCCAGTGGACCAAGTAACGAAGATCGCGAACCAGCTGGCCGGCGTCGGCGGCGTCGTGGCGGTCTGCCTCGGCGGCAGCCGGGCCCGCGGCACGCATCGGCCCGACTCCGACTTCGATCTTGGCCTCTACTACCGCCCTCCGCTGGACACCGCCGCCTTGCGCCTGCTCGCCACCGAGCTGACCGGCGGCGCAGTCGAGGTGACCGAGCCGGGCGGGTGGGGTCCCTGGGTCGACGGCGGTGGCTGGCTGACCGTCGACGGGGCACACATCGACTGGATCTACCGCGACCTGGACCGCGTGCACCGGACCTGGCAGCAGTGCCAGGCCGGGCACTTCGAAGTAGGCACCCAGGCAGGCCACCCGCTCGGGGTCTACTCGCACGCCTACGCCGGAGAGGTGGCCCTCGGACGCATCCTCGCAGACCCCACCGGTGAACTGGCCGCCTTGAAGGAGCAGATCCGGGCCTCATACCCGCAGCCGCTACGTGAGTCGCTGGTCGCCAACGCCCGTTGGGAGGTGCCGTTCACTTTGTCCATCGCCCGCAAAGGAGTGACCAGGGGCGACGCCTTCTACATCGCCGGCTGCCTGTTCCGCGTGGTGGGAATCCTCGTGCACGCCCTGCACGCCCAAGCCGGGTGCTGGGTGCTCAACGAGAAGGGAGCCCTCCAGGCGGCAGCGCAGCCTCCAACCGCTCCGGCTAACTTCTCCGCACGCGCCCACGCCCTGTTCGGCGCACTCGGCGCCACCCCAGACGAGCTCACCGCCGCGATCGACGACGCGGAACAGCTGGCCGCCGATGTCTTGGACAACCTCTCTCCGGGGTGACGAGGCGCCCTGTCACGGCGCGACTGCAAGTGCTCTACCTGCGTAAGTACGGCCCGCTCACCGTTAGCCCCGGATGCCCTGTAAACCACCGTTACCTGGACGCCGCTGCCGAGTAGCTGCGCGCCCTGCCCGCAGATACCAAGGCGGACACGGGTTCCGGTCCCAGTCAGCGGCCGGGCCTTCGGCGTGCGGGAGCTCGATGCCGCCGGTTTGCGCTCCCGCCTGCAGCCGGATTCGCCCCCGGCCCGTCCCGCGAGTCGGCGTCGGCGTCGGGGTCTGGTGGGTCGGTCGTCGCGGCGCGGAGTTGGCCCCGGCTGCCAGGTGCGAGCCGTCCCTCTGCCGCCGGGTTCGGCAGGCGGGGACTTCGTTGCCGCCCCGCGTCTGTGGATTCCGGATGCCACCGGATTTGCCGCGGTCGGGAGGGCGCGTGAAGCGAGATCGATCGAGCATCGCTGACCGGCCCCGTCAGCTCGTGCGAGTCATCCGCGGGGTCGGTCAGCCTTCGTAGGTTCCTCGGACGATGCTGTCGCCGGAGTGGTCGGGTTTGCCGTTGTATGGCTGGACGGAGACGTCCACGACGGAGTACTCGCGGAGGTCGATGTTGTCGGGGACCGGCAGGACGGCACGGCCGTCGGGGCCCAGCACCCCCATGGAGACGAGTTTGGTGTGGCTGTTGTCCATGAGCCAGACCTCGAAGTAGCCACTGCTGCGGGGCAGGCCCTTGACAGTGATCTCCAGTGATCGGCGGCCGCTTCGGTCGGTCATGCTGGCGAAGCCTGCCGAGTTGGCGCGGAGCGATTCCAGGGGCTTGCCTTCGGCAACGACGGGGGCGGTGGAGGATTCGGTGTGGGTCGCCCACCAGGTGATCGTGCTTCCCGCCGCGGCGCCCAGGAGTGCCGTGCAGGCCGCGAGCGCGACAGCGAAGCGCCCGACCCGGCGAGGTGTCCTGGTAATTGGCACACTGACCGGCACGGACTCGCGCGAACGCGGGTTCGGGGTGGTCTCATCAGAGATTCGCAGTTCCGTGGCGATGGAGTCCCACATGTCATCAGGCGGTGCGAGGAGGTCACCGTCAGCGGGTGGGGTGCGCATGGTGGTGACGACACGGCGCAAGGTGTCGAAGTCGAGGCGGCATGCCTCGCATTCGTGCAGGTGGAGAGAGGCCGAGGGGTCGGTCTCCTCTCCGAGCGCCATCATCGTCAGGGTTTCTTCATCGGTGTGCTTCACCGTCCACCTCCAACCGCTTCTTCAGACGCATCAGACCGCGCCGTGTGTGGGTTTTGACCGTTCCGAGCGGGAGTCCGGTGCGCTCGGCGATCTGTGACTGTGACAGGTCTTCGTAGAAGGCCATCCTGAGCACGAGTCGCTGCTGCTCGGTGAGGCTCTCCAGCTCTTGTGTCAGCACGACGTGGTCCACCACGGACTCCGTTGCGGGCGCCGACTGCTCGGCGATGCCTGTGACCGAGGTGAGTGCTTCGACGTCGCGTTGGTTGCGTGATCTGCGAGTGAGCGCGTCAGCGATCTTCTTGTGGGTGATACCCATCAGCCAGGTCTTGAGTGATCCGCGCTTCGGGTCGAAGGTCTTGCGGCTGTTCCAGGCTCCGACGAAGACCTGCTGGGTGACGTCCTTGGCCTCTTCGGCGTCCCCGAGTTTCCGCGAGGCGACGGTGTAGACGAGTGCGCCCCAGCGGCGGTACGCCTCCTTGAGGCAGGGTTCGTCGCCGTCGGCGAACCCCTGGCCCAGTCTGTCGTCAGGCACTGTGGTCACGGCGGCAACACTAGCGGCAAGGACCGGCAGGCCGCCCCACATGGTGGTCACTTCGTTACCTCCACCGCCGTGACGACCAGATTGTTCTGATAACCGCCGCGGTCGGGGAGGTAGGGGCCGGCGCACGTGATCAGGGTCAGTACCGCGGGCCCTTCCCGGTCGTACACGCCCGAGGTCGCCAGGGCCTTCTTGCCAAGGGTGCGGCGAGCGGTGATCTCGTAGGTCACAGAGGTGCCGTCCTCGCGTCCGACCCGTACCTGGTCGCCTCGCTGTACGTTGTTCAGTCCGAACAGGACTCCCAGGCCGAGTCCCTTCGCGTCGACGTGCCCGACGATGACCGAGGAGCCCGGGCCTGTCCCCGGAGCCGGGGAGAAGCGGTACCAGCCCACCCGGTCGGGGTCTTGGGGAACCTGCATCTGCCCGTCCGGGGCCACGCCGACCTGCTCGACGGGAGCCCGAAGGCCGAGGCGGGGAATCGAGAGTTCGAGCGGTGCCGGGCCGGCCGCGCTACCGGCGGACGGGGTGGGCGGCTGCCGTGTGGGTGCTGCTGCGTCGGCCGGTTCTGACCGCGACGCGGCCGTTGCGGTGGGTGGGGGTCCGAAATCCAGCGCAGTGGAGGGGTTGTCGGCGCGGGCCTTGGCCAGGAAGACAGCCGCTGCCGTCAGGATGATGCCGACCAGGGCTGCGGCCAGCCCGAGGATCTTGCGGTGCCGTCGTGCCCCGGCCATGCTCATGTCCAGCCTTTCCGGCCTCTGTCGTCCGCAGCGGTCGCCCGGTGGACGGGCACCGCTGCGGACGACAGAGGCGATCTGAGGGATCCGTTGGGTCAGGCGGCGTTGTTGCGGCGGCGCAGCAGGTGGGCGGAGGCGCCGAGGGCTACCAGAGCGCCGACGGACAGGGCACCCAGGGTGATGCTCTGGTTGTGTTCGGCCGCGGCCAGGCCGGTCTCGCCGGCGGGGACGCCGTGGGGTGCGGAGTGCATGCCGGTGATGCTCTGGGTCTTGAGCGCGAGGTTCTTGTCCGCGGCGCTGCCCCAGGCGTAGACGATGGTGTTGGAGCCCTCGGCCAGGTCCAGCTCGGCCGGGCCGATCGCGACCGTGTCGGTCCCGGCCAGGGCCACGTCGGCCGACACCGTGCCCGCAGCGACCTCGCCCTTGGCCTCCTTCGGGTTCTCCAGGTTCTTGAAGACCACTGTTCCGTCGGCGCGGATGTCGACGGCGGGGGCCGCCGCGACGTGGCGGACGGTGACCCTGGCCTTGCCGGCGGGAACCTTGGAGGTGTCGTTGACGAACGCGTCGAGCGCGGGCTTGCCGTCGGCCGTCAGGTGCGCGACGAGCGTGGCGTTGGCTCCGGCCGGAACCTCGACCGTCTTCTGGATCGCGGGGGTCCCCTTCGGGCCTTCCCCGTCCTTGAAGATCTTGATGTCGTAGGAGCCGGCATCCAGCTTCAGCGGTTCGGTGAGCGTGCCCGGCTTGAAGTCGGGAAGCAGTTCCTTGTCGCCCGCGAACACGTCCACGGTCAGACCGGGGACGGCATGCAGCACCGACACCGTGGCCTGTTCATCCGCATGCTGTGTGTCGGCCACGGCGGGAGCACCAGCGGTGACGGACAGCACGACGGCGACGCCGGCCACGAGAGCCGTACCAGCAGAACGAGCGTTCATGGTGATCATCCCCATCATCTGGTCGAGAAATTCTCGAACTCTGTGTGTGGGGAGGCATTCCGCCGGCCGGTGCCGATCGGTTTCACCCAAGTTCCGGCTCGCTTGGCTGCCTCGGCAACAGGGCGGGAGGGAGACCTGTGGTGTTCGGTGAATCGACCCTGCCGTCCGCCTTTCGCCGTCTGCGGCTCTGCCGACGGCACGGGAGCGTCTCGTGGAGTTCCGGGAAGCGGGGCGCGCAGCAGCAGGTTCCGGGCAACGCCGAGGGCTCCGTACTCTGGGCAGGAGCGGCTCGCCGCCCCCAGCCGGCTCTGCGCCGAGGGCCACGACAGCGAGGACGAGCGTGGCGCCCACTGGCCGAACCCAGCGAATGGCCGGGTCCTGCCCGCTACCTGGCGCTGGACGCCCCTCAGGACCTGTACACGTGTACCCGCGGGCAGATCCCACCCGCACGGGCGAAGAGGCACGACCCCAGGGACGGCGAAACTCCCGCCTGCCTGCCGGGGGTTCGTGGGCGGGTCAGGTTTCGGATCCGCGTCCGGTCCCCGGCAGGGGGGGAGGCGGGGGACCGGACGGGCAGCGGGGAGGCACAGTCATCACCCGGAGCCAGGCGCAACCCTAAGCGCTCACGCAGGAGAGAACGGCATGGCGCGCAGCCCCCGCCATCATTCCGTCCTCGCCTGCCCCCTACCGGACCAGCTCCACCCCCTGCTCGACCTCACCGGAACCGCCCGCCTGTTCCGCGTCACGGGTTGAGACATCTGCCCGCCGTGTGCATGCCGCGTACCACCGTCCGACGCCGTCGCAGCCCCCGGATGCACCAGCGGCGGCGATTCCCCTCATACGTGCGACAGCAGGACCACGAGGGAGTGAGCCGACGTATCCGGCACGACTGCGGGCCGGTTGAGGGGGCGTGACCAACACGAGCAACCCTCCGATACTGTCCACGCCCTCCGCCTCCGGCCTGACCCGGTGCGAGGGAAGCGCGGACGCCGCGCCGCACGGCATAAGCGTCCATTCCTTCGCCGCCTCCGCCGGGGGGACGGTGCGGATCGCGCTGCGCGGTGAGGTCGACCACTGCAGCGCCGGTTCGCTTCGACTGCTGCTGACCGCAGCGCGGAGGATCGGCTACCGCCGCCTCGGCCTGGACACCTCCCTGGTCACCTTCGCCGACTCCGCACTGCTGCGGATCCTGCGCGGCTGGACCGGGCACGGCCGCCGCCTGCGGCTGACCGGGGTGACACCCGCGATGGAGCGACTGCGGGCCGCGGCCTGGGGACCTCCGCCAACCACCGGCAGACGCGCGGACGCAGGGAAGGGGCTGGCCGGGAGGCAGGCATGACCTTCTGCCTCCTGGTCCTCATTCCCAGCCTGATCGCCCTCTCCCTCCTCAACACACACTCCGCTGCTACCCCACGACGACACCGCCGCAGCACCCGCTGGTGCGAGGCGTTGTCGTCAAAGACCCACCGGGTGGCGATTCCGCCTCACTGCCTCACTAGTGCGTCGGTGCGGAGAAGATGAGCCGGGTTTCCGTGTTGCGGTATCCGGCGCGGGTGAATGCCGCTGCCATGGGTTGGTTGCCGAGGTCGGTTGTGGCGGTGATGCGTTCGGCACCGTCCGCGGCCTGGAAGCGGGTGATGGCTGCGAGGATCTCGGACACGTAGCCGCGACCGCGTAGTTCTGGCGCGACGCCGAGGTAGCCTACGTTGCGGTTGTACGGGGTAGCCGACGGGATCGCGAGGCCGGCCAGGGTGCCGTCCGCAGTGTGCGCGAGACGCCACCATTCCCGCTTGCCGGGCCGGTCGAGATAGAACTGCAGGCTCTCGCGTGCGGTGGCCTCACGGCCACGAGCTGCCTCGCCTTCCAGGGTGTGAGCGTCGAGCGTGCCCTCCGCGACGCGCAGCATCGCGGCAAGGAAGACGTCGTCGTCGGGTTCCGGGGAGAACACCAGCCGCTCCGATGCGGCGGGCAGCGGCACCTGGGGCGTCCACTCGAACTGCAGGCGCTCCACCTCGACGGTCAGTCCGGCCCGGCGGGCGGCTTCCTGGCGCCAGGACACGGCGGCGACGTACTCAGGATCGTCCCGCCACGCGCCGGGCAGCCGCATGAGGTTGTACAGCGGCGGGGCCTGGGCGCCCACGTCGCGGAAGGCCTGATGCCCCGCGTCCAGGAGCATGGCGCCCAAGGCGGCCTTCTCCGCAGCAGGTACGTCGTCCGCTATCGCCAAGCAGTCGAGCGCGATCGGGAGGGCGCTGTCGCTCTGCCCCCACCACAGAGCACGGGCCAGCACCCGACCGTCCGGGCTCCAGGCGGCCCAGGTCCACTCAGGACGGTACTGCCGCTGGGCGGCCTCCGCTTTGTAGGCGTCGGCGGGCAGACGCCACACGGGTTCCCCCGAAGTGAGGGCAAGGACTTGAACGAGCTCTGTTCCGGCGTGCGAGACAGCGGACAAGCGAGGAGCAGTTCTGCTCGGAGAGGTCATGCACACAACTTTCGGCGCGAGGGGAGCGGTCGGCGACGCGTCGGCGGGCAACCGGTGGATGGGGGAGCGCCCGGGGCCCATAGCGCCGCCGGTCGTCAGCCATGGCCGGCGCACACGGTCACCGGCCCCGGGTGATCTTGCCAAACGCGTACGGGCCGGGCAATGGCAATAGCGCAACGCTGCCGCAGAGACGGAGCGCGTCCTGGTGTGGAGTCCACTGCCGAACGGTCCGGCATCACCCGCAGGCTCTTCCAGGTCCCCGACCTCGGTCCAGGCCATACCGTGTGCGGCCGGGACCAGGCGGCCGTCGGCACCGTCCTGATCAGCAACACCACCGACAGCGGGCATCGCAGCATGCCCATCGGAGTGATCATGATCGGGGGCGAGATCGCCGCCCGCGCACGACATCGTGATCTTGATGGCGACGCATCAGGTCGTCGGTCTTGGCCATGTGGAGGGCGGAGTCGATGACGAAGGCGCGTCCGAAGTCGTACCTTCATTGATCCTGTGGACCCTGGGGGCGACCATCGGGAACTGGGCAAAGAGCCGGTAGTCGACCCCGAATGCCGGTCTGCAGGGCTCTCTGCATTGCCCTTGTGCTCGGGTGAGGGCTGCCACCTGCTTCGATATGTCTCCGACCAGCGCCAGTGCTGACCACGGTCAGGTTGTGGTTGATCGTCGCCGGCGTGAGGGCGCAGGCGGTATGTAGCCTTCCTGTGGCAGCGACCCGTCATGCCCAGGCGTCGCTCCAGGGCCGGACCGCCGAAAGGACCGCGGGCTTCGCAAGGGCGGTTTCTCCGGCGTCGTACTTCACGGGTGGCCCGCGTGAATGGCGAACGTTGGGTCCTTGTGTTCCGCTGGGGCCGTGGGCATCACTCCGCTGCGGCCTCGTCCCGAGGGACCCGATACGGCCGCCAGCATCGCGGCCCCGTCCCTTTCCCCGGGTCTGTCCGGAGACGACTGGTGCCCCAGAAATCCCACGTGCCTTCCTGTGCCAACTGCCCGGATCGGACAGACGGCGAACCGCCGCACGGCGACGTTGCGCGTGAGGATTTCGACGCGATCTACTTTGACTGGTATCCCCATGTGCTGCGCTGGGCCCGACGCCGTTGCATCGATATCCATGACGCCGAGGATGTCGCCCAACAGGTCTTCGTGGAAGTCTGGTTGCATTCCGGAAGGTACTGCCCGCGGCGGGGGAGCCTCGGTCCGTGGCTGCGAGGCATCACGGCTCACAAAGCGGTCGATTCGTCGAATGCGGTGGTGCGCCGTTACGAGGGGTTGCGTCGTCTGGACCGAGGGCCTGCCCCGGAGAGCCCCGACGGCTGCGCGCGTGCGTTCGAACGCCTCGGCCTCGTCGGCCAGATGGCCGCCCTGCCACTCGAACGCCGCGAGGTTCTCTTCCTCGCGTATTACGTGGGACTCACTCAGCCCGAGATCGCAAGGCGTCTGGGACTTCCTCTCGGCACGGTAAAAAGTCACACCAGAAGGGCGCTGCGTTCGCTCTCCTGCATTCTGTCCGAACGGGCATGATGTTCTCCCCTTGCGGAGGTCTAGAAGATGATCACCGCATCCTTGGCCGCGAATGTGCCGACCATTCCGAGCCGTGGATATGTGACCCGTCTGTCCGCAGGTACCCGGTCGGCCTTCAAGTCGAGGGGTGCTGGCTTCGGCAGAAGAAATTGAATCCAAGAGTCGCCAGAGGCGCGAAGTGCTTGGAGAAAGTCCAAAACCCACAGGAGGACTGATGATCGTCAAGAAGCTCCACGACGCTGGGATCAAGAGTGAGCACGCCTACCTTGCTGCGGTGGGCTCGATCGGGCTGTCCCTCTTTTCATGGGTCGCCTCCAACAAGCAAGAGAACCTGGAGAGGGCGGACCGATGGGGAATCTTCGTGGGCGAATGGGCGCCCACCTTCTTCGCGTTGGGTCTCGCCCTGGCCAACTACGAGCGGAACGATCTTGCCTCTGAGGCGACACGCTACAACAGCGATGTGTGAGTACATGATCACGGGCAGCACCTCCCGGTCACCATGCCGGCGTCGGCCACCGTCCCGGGGCCGCGAAGGAGCCTCCGGCACCAACCGCTCAACGATCCCCACCACGAGCCCGAACCCTACCGAGCCATTCGAGATGACGTGTAAGTGGCTGTTGTCGTTCCGATCTTGATGGTCGCGAGTTCGAGGCCGCCGAACCGGTCGGGTGATCCCCTGGCCTTGATGGGTTTGGCGGTGGGGCCACCGGTCGTCGGTGTCGCCGACCCTCGAAGGTCGAGCGCCGGCGGCGGCCGGTAGGGTTGGGCACCATGGCCGACTGGACCGGGGTGCGTGATCGGGTTCTGGCTCTGGCTGCCGTGCCGGGCAGCGGCAAAGTGTTCGGGGCGGGGGCGCACGGCTTTGAGCTCGATGCCCCTCTAACCGCTGCCGAGGTGGCCGACCTCGAGGTGTGGCTCGACGTTGATCTGCCCGAGGACTATCGCTCGTTCCTTCTGCGTGTCGGAGCTGGCGGGGCCGGTCCGGCGTACGGCATTTTCCCGGTGCGGCGCGGCGGTTCTGCGGGCTGGCGCTGGGTCGGAGAACTCATTGAGGAGGCCGAGCCAGGAATGTTCGCGGAGCCGTTTCCGGGAGGGGCGGACCCGGAGGCAGCGGTCGCGATCCTGGCTGAGCGGCCGTTGCAGGACGACTTCGACGACCTCGCCGATCTCGACGCGGCGTTTGAGGCGTGGGAGGAGCGTCTGGGCGAGGTGCAGTACGATCCGCGCCGCACAGCCGGGGCACTTTGCCTGTGTGATGAGGGCTGCGGGAGGGCGGTCTGGCTGGTCGTCACCGGACCGGAACGCGGCCGAATGTGGCGTGACGATCGCAGCAGCGGCACGGATCTTCATCCGATGCCCGAGACCGACGGCTCCCCCTCGGACTTCGCCAGTTGGTACCTCGGGTGGCTCGTAGCCGCCGAGACTGCCTGCGACCTGGACCGATAGCAGGAAGCCTGCTGCCGAGCTTGGAGATCCGCGACTTGGCGCCCGTCACCCGGCTGGGGGATCTGCGGCCCGTGCATGCATGCAGACAGAGCCTCCTGCGCGGCCGTGGGTGTCGAAGTTGACGCGCAACAGGAGGCCTGATCTGGTCCAGGGCCGGGGTGTGGGGTCGGCTGCACGAGGAGATCCTGCACCGCCTCGACGATGCCGGCCTGCTCGACCTGTCCCGGGCAGTCCTCGACTCCGCCCACGTCCGGGCGAAAAAGGAGGCGGCCTCACCGGCCCGAGCCCGTGGACCGGGGCAAAGCGGGTTCCAAGAGGCACGTCCTGTCGGACGCGAACCGGCTGCCCCTCCTCGTCGGCCTCTCGGCCGCCAACACCCACGCCAACCAGGCCTTGAAGCCCGTGGTGCTGGGTCACCAAACGAGACACGACCCCCACCGTGGCCGCTATATCAAACCCCGGCGCCTGCACGCCGACAGGGCCACGACATACCTGAGCTGCGAAAATGGCTCCGCGGGAAACGCATCGTCGTCCGCATCGCCCGCAAGGGCATCGAGTCGTCAGAACGCCTCGGACGCCGCCGCTGGGGGGTGATCGAGCGGACTATGTCCTGGCTGACCGGCTACCGCCGGCTCAACCACCGCAATGAGCGTGTCTTCCCCGCCACTACCTAGCCTTTCTCAGCCTGGCCGCAGCCATCTGCTGCTACAAGCGACTCCTCTGCCTCACCACATAGGACACGGTCTAAGACGTCGTTTCTCATGGCTGTCAGAGCGGCATGAGAGCCTCCTGGCATGAGCTACGACCTTGCTGTCTGGGTAGGCGATAAACCGGCTGATGACAAGACCGCTGGCCGGGTCTTTGACGACCTGTACGACCGCTACATCGACAGCGAGGTGGAAGAGCCTCCGTCCGAGCGCATCGCGGCTTACGTGGCCGCGTTGCTTGAGCGGTGGTGCGACCCCACCGAGGACGAGGAGGACACCTCGCCCTGGTCAACCGGGCCGCTAATCGGCGCGGCCAGCGGCCCGCTGATCTACTTCCCCATGCGGTGGAGCATGGCGGAGGAGGCGTCGGCGTACGCGGCGGCCGTCGCGGAGTCCACGGGCCTGATCTGCTTCGACGTACAGCAGAACCAGCTCAGGCCGTGAGCAGAGCCGCCAGTCGGCGGTAGCCGATGAGGGCTGCGGCTACGCCGACGAAGGCGAGGAAGTGTTCGGCCTTGCGTTCGTAGCGACGGTGAAGTCGTCGGCAGCCGGCCAGCCAGGAAACGGTTCTCTCGATCACCCACCGATGCCGGCCCAGCCGCTGCGAGGACTCGACACCCTTGCGGGCAATGGGATGGCGATACCGCGCTCGCGAAGCCATCGGGGCAGGTGGTCGTAGTCATAGCCCTTGTCCGCATGCAGCTTCGCCGGCCTCCGACGCCGGGGACCACGGCGGGACCGGATCGGTGGGATGCCGCGCACAAGCGGCTCCAGACCCAGACTGTCGTGCATGTTCGCGCCGGAGATGCACGACAGCGGCAGTCCGTTCCGGACGCAGATCAGATGAATCTTCGATCCCAGCTTGCCGCGGTCGGTCGGATTCGGTCCCGTCAGCGGCCCCCTTTTGCCGCCCGCAGACTGACCGAGTCGATCGCGCACCGCGACCAGCCCAGCTCGCCCCGCGCTCGGAGTTCGTCAAGGATCACGCGGTAGAGCCTCGCCCAGACCCGGTCCCGGCTCCACTGGGCGAACCGGCGGTAGACCGTGGGCCAGGCCGGGCCGAACACCGGCGGCAACTGCCGCCAGGTGCAGCCCGACGTTGCCACGAAGATGATCGCCGCCAGAGCTTCGCGGTCACCGGCCCTGCGTCGGCCACCGCCCTGCGGACGTATCACCTCGGTCGGTGGCACCACTCGCCGGAACAGCGCCCACAACTCGTCTGGCACCAGTCGCTCCACGAGATCCGCCACGCACGGATCAATGAACGATCACGCCATAAGAAACCACGTCTTAGTCCGGGTCCCGGGAGATCGCCTCGATGCGCTCCAGGTGTTCCTCGCCCCACTTGCCGAGCGGCCCCATCGCATTGTTGAGGGAGTCGCCGAACCTGGTGAGGGAGTACTCCACCTTGGGTGGGACCTGCTGGTGGACCTCGCGGTGCACCAGTCCACTGGCCTCCATCTCGCGGAGCTGGAGGATCAGCATCCGCTCGCTGATGCCGGCCACCGTCCGCCGTAACTCCCCGAACCGCAGAGGTCCATCACCCAGCGAGAAGAGGATCAGCCCCTTCCATTTGCCGCCCATCACGGCGATGGCAGCGTCGAGTCCGCAGGTGTAGGTCCGCCTGGCCATCAGCAATCCCCCTTACAGAAGTGTTGGTACCGAACAGAATTGTAGGTACTTGTCGGAATGTGTGTGGCACTCCAGGATGAGTGAAGTGCCGTGACGGAAGCGCCTGTTGGCGGCCGGCGGCGCCACTCGACGCGCACCTGCGCAGGTGCCCGCGTGCTCGCGAATCACCGACTACCGGCTGGAGTAACTCATGTCTGACGACCAGGCCATTCCCACCCCCGTGACCGTGATCGGGCTCGGTTCGATGGGCCGAGCACTGGCCGAGGCGTTTCTCGGCGCAGGGCACCCGACAACGGTATGGAACCGTACGCCCGCCAAGGCGGCCCCGCTGGTCGCCGGGGGCGCCGCCCACGCCGGATCAGTGTGGGCCGCGGTGGAGGCAAGCCCACTGGTCGTGACCTGTCTGACCACCTTCGAGGACACCCGGTCCGCGCTGGAACCGGCTGGGGCGGCGCTGTCCGGACGGGCCCTCGTCACGCTGAACAGCGGTGCGCCCGCCGACGCCCGCGCGACGGCGGCCTGGGCTGCCGGTCACGGCGCCCGATTCCTGGCAGGGGCCGTCAAGAACGTGCCGGCGGCCGTGGGAGCGCCGGACACGCTGCTGTACTACGGCGGCGACAAGTCGGTCTTCGACGAGTACGAGACGACCCTGAGGGTGCTGGGCGGAGACACCGTCCACCTGGGATCCGAGACCGACCTCGCCGCGTTGTATGAAATGGCGGTGGGCGCGATGCTGCTGCCCGCGCTCGTCGGGTTCTTCCAGGGTGCCGCCGCCCTCCAGGCCCGGGGCCTTGAGGCGGACAGCATGGTGCGGTTCGCCGGCAAGTGGCTTGACATGATCAAGTCCCTGCTGCCGGGCTACGCCAAGGAGATCGACAGCGGCAACTACACGGACGCGGCCTCCTCCGTGGACATGTTTCTCGCGGGCGCGGCCCACGACAGGGCCTTGGGCGTGGAGGCGAACGTCGACACGACCTGGATCGAACCGCTGAACGACCTGCTGCGACGTGCGGTCGAGGCTGGCCACGGCGGCCACAGTGTCTCGGCACTGACCGAAGTGCTCAGGGGGGAGTCCTCCGGCGCACGACGACCGTCGTGACGCCTCCCATTCGTCTCGTCCGCGTCATCGGTACGAGGCGACCAGTCGGGCCAGGTGCCCGCCCGTGACCTCCAGGGGAGTGGCGCTGCGGGCGACCTTGGCCGCCAGTTCCGCGCCATCCAGGGTGGCGATCACCGTGTGGCCAGCTCCTCCGTATGGCGTGCTGGTGAGCCCGGCTGATCGTGGACTCGACCGCCCTCGAAGACACCGTGCGCACCAACTTCGACCTGGGCGACTACGAAACCGCGTGCTTCACCGCGATGAAAGCGGTCGAAGTCGCCGTCCGGAACGCCTCCGGGCTCGACAACCCGTAGGTCGGCGTGAAGCTGATGCGCGCAGCGTTCCAGCCGCACCAGAACGGCAAGGCGGGCGGCCCGCTCGCCGACGCCGAAGCTGAAGGCGGTGAGCAGGAAGCCGCCTCCGCGCTGTTCGCCGGCGCCCTGGGCGCGTACAAGAATCCCGCCGGCCACCGCACCGTCGACTTCGACGACCCGATCGAGGCGGCCGATATCATCCAGTTCGCCGACCGGCTGCTTCGGCAGGTCGAACGCGCCAAGCGCCCGCAGGCGGGCACAACAACGTAGAACCGCGGGCCTTCGTCTATCGGGGGTGGTGCTCCGCGGTAGTAGGTGCCTTCCGCTAGCACCGCGTCAGTCAGCTCGAACTGCTCTCGTTTCACTGTTCAGACGACTCGAATGCCAACGGGGCGGCTGCTGCGCGACTGGACGGCTGGCTGTCGGCGGCCCGGCCCGGACTCCGAGCATGGTGCAGGTGCGGATCGGTGGCATCGTCGGCAGCGCTGGCTGGGCCGGCGGTATGCGAGCCTCAGCGTGGACATCTCAACTGAGCGAAGCGGCATGAGACTATGCGGCCTGCCTAATCGATCTAGAAAGGATGCATCGATGCGCGCAATACTCAGAGCCCTGCTAGCGGCGGTCTTCTCCGTCGGGCTTCTCTTCACGGCAGGCACCGCCCCCGCCACAGCAGACGTGGTCGATAGAGATACCGCCCCCACCCTGCGCTTCCTCTCCTACAACATCTGCGGCGCTTCGCTGACCTGCAAGACCAGGAACGACGCGGAAAAGGTGGAATGGCGGAACGCCATCGTCCACGCGATCGACTACTGGGACACGGACCTGGTCATGTTCCAGGAAGTTTGTTACGGACAGTGGCTGATGCTGCGCGACCACCTCGCGAACCGTACCGGCGTCAAGTACGACACCACCTGGGGCGCATCGCTCCCGTCCTACTCCGGCTGCAAGCGGTGGGACCCCACACCGGCAACGAACGAGCCGGGTGAACTACGTTTCGGCCTTGCCATCTTCGCGAAGGGCGGCCCTGGCACGATCGACCTGGACACCAGGAGCGTCGACTTCCTGCCCGAGCCGCTACAGGCGGAAGACCGCATCCTGCTCTGCGCCAAGGCCACCGTGGACGCGCGTACCGTCCGCGCCTGCAACACTCACATCGACTTCAACGCGCAAAACACCACAGCCCAGACTGCTGCAGTAGCCTCGATCACCCGTGGTTTCGCCAACGCGGGAGACCCTGTGGTGCTCGCCGGTGACTTCAACCAGCGCCCGCAGCACGCCGACATGAATCCCCTCTACAACCACGGGGCGGACACCGAGGGTAAGCCTTCCACCGGTGTCCTTCAGGAGGTCGACGAGAACGACAAGAGCCAGTTCGCGTCTGGGGGCTGCGACCTGAGCGCAGACCGCTGCCGTAGCGGCGAGCCCACCGCCAGCGGGGAGTGCTCGGATGCCACCAAGAGCACTGCGAAGATCGATTACATCTTCCTGAGCTACTACTGGTTCACGACCGTACGAGGCGACGCTATGGAGTGCACGGACAAGGTGGCGGACCACCATCTGCTGCGGGGTGCTGCCGCCTGGGAGAACTAGGACGTGCTTAGAACTCGCTGACCTGCCTGGTTGGCCGTCCGGGGAAGTCGCGGGCGGCTATCCAGCTGGTGAGGTCGCGGGCGATGTCGTTGGTGCTGGTCGCCGTGGTGACCTCGTGCTCGTCGCGGGCGGTGTCACGGCGGACGACCTCGTAGCCGCCTTCATCGAGGACGGCCACGGAGGCGAACCAGACGGGGTCGTCCTCGTCGGGCTGGACGACCACATAGGTGTTGTCGGAGTTGTTGAGTTCGCTGATCTGCATGAACAGCGCGTCCTCGGAGGGGGCGTCGATGCGGTCGCTGTTCTCGCTGGAGGAAGACTGGCCGTACGCCGAGCTGGTGGGCGGGCCGCTCGACAGGCTGCTCGTCGACATCACCGGCTGGACCGCGGACACCATCGCCGACGGAGCCGCCCTCATCACCGAGGCAGGTGCGTTCGGCCCCGGGGGGCCGCGCCCTGTACGAGCCCCTCGCCGACGGAGCCCCGGCCCGTGGGAGTGGACGGGAGACACCCCCTAGCTCCGTCTCCTGGCGCCAGGGAGGCTGAGGCCGCAGCAGCGCGCCGGGGGTGCCTCACGTCCCGCGCTTTCGCGCGGTGGGCGCTTAACCTGACGGCTGTGGCTGCTGGCGAAGTCTCCGGCGCTGTCGCCCGTCCGGTCCCCTGCCTCCCCCCTGCCGGGGACCGGACGCATGCTGCTCGGGCACTGATCTTGTCTTGTAGGGTCGGCGCAGCCCGTGCCGGTATGGCGTGCGCGGGCGAGGCCCGTCGCCCAGGGGCAACACCCCGGGGGCAGTACCGTCGGGCCGCCCCCCAGCCTCCGCACCCTGCAGGGCCTGAGCCAAGATCGTTCTCGCCTAATTAGGCGAGAACGATCTTGGCTCAGGCGCCGTGTTCCCCCGGCGTGGTGCTCGTTGCGTATGGCATGGAGGCGATCAGCGAGACCGGCGTAGACGTGGTGTGGATGCGGTGCAAGGGGTGTTCGGGCGTGGGCCGGGTGATCCTGGCGGGTGAGTCGATGGCGGCGGTTCTTGCGGAGGCCGGCGCCCACGTGGCGGCCGCGCACCCGGACCAGAGCGCCGTGCAGCTCCTGGGGATGGAGACGGCCGACGCGGCGGTGTTCCGGGGGCCGGACCCTCGCCCCGACCCGGCGGCGTGGGTGACGGTCCTGAACACGAAGCTCACGCCCGACTTCTAGCCGCTGCGCTCGCGCGGCCGTGGACCCCCCGCGACCCTCTACCGTTTGTCGCCTCCGGACTCAGCGTCGAATGCCCGTAGGGCGGGGTCTAGTTCCTGGGCCGCGCCGCAGGTCGAGCACAGCCGGACGCCGGGCCGTCCGGCGGCGTCGAGCGCCCGGTCCAGCGACAGCCGGGGCGCGTTCGTCGGGGCCTCGCCGCAGTCGGCGGCATGCACCACGGCCTGCGAACGGCCACGCCGCCCGCCGAGGTTCTCCAGGACCCACCCGGAAGGCCGGCGGGGACCCAGGATCTGCTCGACGAGCGACGGCGGTTCGATCCGTTCGGTGGGTACGGAGTCGTACGACACACCGTCGACAGGCCTCAGGTGGTCCTGGGGGCGGAGCCACATCCGGTACTCCACGGGCTCGACGTGTCCGTCGGCGGTGTTCTGGTAGACCGGGATGGAGATGAGGTACACCCAGCCCTCAGGAAGCTGTCGGCGCGCGTACAGGCGCCCCACGATCTCCTGTCCGTCCGGCAGGACCACGCGGATGGGCACCGGCTCGAACCCGGGCTCGGGGGATGTCGTCACGTGACCACCGTAAACAGCCGGTCCCGCACCGTCACAGGACTGCGCAGGGGCACGGCGGGTGTTTACCGGAATGCAGATTCCGGTTTGGCCAAACAGGAGTCGTAAATCCTATAATTTCGGGCATGGAACCGGTGGAGTCACGCCTCAGCTGGACGTTCGTCACAAACCACGCCCGGATCCTCGCCATGATCTTTCGAGATCCGGAGATTCGGCTGCGTGACCTGGCCGGGGACTGCCGGCTGACGGAGCGCGCGGCGCAGGCCATCGTCACGGATCTGGAGACTGCCGGATACCTGACGCGCCAGCGTCATGGCCGACGCAACCACTACGAGGTGACACCCGGGACCTTGTTTCGCCACCCCGCCGAGGGGCGACACGAGATTGCGGACCTGCTGCAACTGCTGGTCGACCTCGACCAGACCGCCGAGGCGGAACCCCGCGGCACGAAGGACGGTGATCATCATGAGCGGGGCGCACCCGGGGGACCTGCGCGACACCTCGGCGCCGACTGACCGCCCACACCCGCACCGCTACAGGGCAGCGAAGGGACAGGCCATGCACACACCGCCCCCACGCTTCAGCGCGACAACGGCAGAAGGCGACGACGGCACTATGACTTCGCCGCCCCTGGCTGTGGTCATCGAGCCGGGCCCCCGGCGGATGCTGGCCCGCGTGTGCGGTGAGATCGATACGGACAACGCCCACGAGCTACGCCGGACGCTCGTCGCGGCCCTGGACTCCAGCGCCCGCGGCCTCGACATCGACCTGTCCGGCGTCACCTTCTGCGACTGCACCGCTCTGCATGTCCTGCTCCACCTGAACCAACTGGCCCAGCAAGCCGGGAAGACCCTCGTGCTGAGCGCCCTCGGCCCGCGGACCGCGCGCCTGCTGCAGATCACCCGAACCCATCACGTGTTCACCACGCCCGCCCATGTGCCACGCGTGGGCGCCGGCACTGACGCACCGACACCGCGGGGCCGCCAGATACCGGGCCTGCAGCGCCCCCCGGGCCGCGAGTAGGACGGCGGAGGCCACAGGAAGGACAGCACGGAAGGAAGCAAGCTGATGCGGTACGCGATCGAGGACGGCGTCCTGCACCTGGCACTCCTGCACGACCTGGACGTATCCAGCCGGGCGGCGGCCGCGTTGCACGTCGAGACGCTCCTGTTCACCCACCACCCGCGGCCTGTGCGGATCCAGCTGTCCGCCCCCGACCCCCTCACCCGCCTCCCTCAGTGTGCTCACCCGGGCCCGCCGCCTGTGCGAAGGCCTGGGCATCCCGCTGACCGTCGTCGGCCCCGCCGCAGCCCGCCTGCCCCACACCCCGGCAACGGCGCAACAGGCACACGCGGGGGAGATGGCCATGGAGCCGTACTGCCGCTGCGGGGCCCGCCCTCCGCGTTCCGGCAGAAGCCGAGCGGGTCCGGGCCGTGGGGTCTTCAGTCGGCCAGCCGGTCGAGCACCCACTCGCCGACTTCGGGGTCATGAGGGTGTGCGGGTCGTTGTCGCCGGAGAGCAGGAAGTCGTCCAGCTCGGACTCCTCCGGGGGCAGCTGGCCGATGCCTCACAATCCCGCCTACGAGCCGATCCTGGGCGACGACGCGGTCATCCTCGGCAAGGTCGTGGCTGTCCTGCGCACCCTGTAGGAGCCGCCGGGCGCCGCTGAACCCGGCTGCGCCGCCGTGAGCCGCAGGAGAAACGGTGGAGCCCCGGGCCGCGCTTCCGCGCGGGTTTCGGGGCTCCGGTGTCGGTGTCAGGTCAGCTTTGGAGGAGGGCCAGGCGGATGGCTCGCTCGACGTGGTTCGCGGCGTTCTCGTGGCCCGCCGCGTTGGGGTGGACCAGGGTGGCGCGCTTGTCGACGATGCCGCAGTTCAGCTTGCCGATCGCGGCGGGCCAGTAGCCTCCGGCGTCGCCGCAGAGACCCTCGACCCACTTCTCGTCGGTGGGCTGGCAGGCGTCGTGGCCTTCGCTGGAGGAGTAGATGTCGACGTACTGGTCGCCGAAGAAGTTGGAGACGCGCTGGATCGTGTTGTTCAGCTGCTTGAGCACGTCGTCGCGGAGCCAGTCGATGTCGGCGTGCTTGATGAGGCTGAGTTCGGTCAGGGCGAGGCGGTTGCAGTCGCTGCTGTCTTCGGGCAGGACGGCCGGGTAGCCGACGGTGATCACCTTGGCGTTAGGTGCGGCGGTGTGGACCTCGGCCAGCATCTGGATGTACTCGTTCTGGACCCGTTCGAGCTTGTCCTCGATGTTCTCCTCGCCCTCCGGGGGGTTGGTGTAGTGCTCGCGGCAGGAGCCGGAGACCTTGGCGCCCTCTTCGAGGCACTTGAGGAGCATGCCGCCGAAGGGCAGGCTGTTGCCGCCGACACCGATGGTGACGATGTTGGTCTGGTCGTTCAGGCCGGCCCGCTTGATCTGCGTGTCCACCGCTGGCCAGCCGGTCTCGGGCTGCTCGACCGGGCTGATCGGCTTCTGCTTGGTGGTGGCGATGTCCGTGATGACAGCTGCGCCGCAGCTGATGTTGGTCAGGTGGACGGGCTTGCCCGGCGGGAACTCGTCCAGCTCGTTCTGGACCAGGCTGGGGTAGGCGCTGCTGGTGCGGTCGCAGCCGTCACGGGACGCGTCGCCCAGCGCGGGCAGCGGGTCGCCGACGAAGACGCCGGCGGTGTACGAGTCGCCCAGCGCGGCCCATTCGTACTGGTCGGCCGCACCGGCCGAACCGAAGGGCAGGAGGGCGGACGCGGCCAGCGCGAGCCCCACGGTCAGGGCGCGCACGCGCGGGCGGGAGACAGGGTGTCGCACGGATGCTCCAGAGTCGGCGAGAGACGCCCGGGGACGGGACGCGACCCGGGCGAAGGCAACGTCCAAGATCATCCCGGCTGCGGAACCATCCGTTCCGCGAACCTGGCCGATCACCCACGATCGAGCTAAATGATCAGATCTTTCACGTTGCCGTGACCGCGCACGGATCGGCAGCAGTGCCGTCGGCGGCCCCGGGAACGTCGCCCTGAGCCGACACCGCTGTGGACGCTCACGTAACTCCCCAGCCAGAAGTTCACGATCTTGCCCAGGGTGATCCCGGAGTTCACCTCGTGGGCACCGTCCCTGGAGGGGAGCGTGGGCGCTCAGCCCCCTGTGTCCCGCCTCGGTTGAACGCGCTGATAGAACCCCGTCATGACGTACCGATTCACTGCTCGTGTCGCCACAACAGAGATCGACCCTGACGGCTACTTCACCGAAGCTGCTCTCGCCGAGGGGGAGGACGGAAGCGGCTTCATCCTGATGTTCATGGCAGGCGAGGACGACCCAGATGATCAGGAGGTCGCCTTGGGCATGGACACACACTGCCTGGTCACAGCCGGGCAGGGAACCGCGTACGGCTGTGTACGCGAAGCCGTGCTGACGGGCAACGTCCTCCGCGTCTCGCTCAACCCTGATGCACTGGAGGACCTGCGGTTGAGCGATAGCGAGATCGAGGCCGTCATCGAAGCACCGGCCGAGGACGTCATCCTGTTCCGTGAAGTCCTCGCCCAGGTGCTCGCCTACGGGCGCGCGGACGCTGTGCCCATTCGTGTAGCCGTCTGAGCCGGCCACTGGACCGGGCCCGGGGGTGGGGAATTACGTGAAGCCGAAGACGCGATCCGTGGGGAATTGCGTGACCGTCGACAACCGCGGGAGCCGAACGGATCGGCCCGCCGTCAGGCAGCCCGCCGGGTTGCCTCGTCCGCGGGTGCGCCGCGAACGCCGGTGAACGGCTCAAGGCCTGCACTGGCTGGCACTGACATTGATGCTGATACTCAGGTTCCGGTGGTCGTGGCTCGGGCACTGACTGACGCCCTGCTGGGTTGTCCTCAAGGTGTTCTGTCCGGCCTCCGGAGCCTGTTCTCATGGCTCCGGCCGGGCGGAACATGACCCTGATAGGAGCCTGGCGGGAAGCCTCCTCAATGTCCTGTCTGCGCCCCCGGCCGGTGCCGTCCACCGGTTGGAAGGCGTCATCGGAATGACATCAGTGGTCGCAGCGGATGCCGCGGACCAGTACGTGTTCGGCGGGGTCGACTCCCACGCCGACACTCTCCACGTCGCGGTCGTCAGCGACAACGGTGGCCACCTCGCGGACGCCGAGTTCACCACCGCCGCAGCCGGATACGCGGCGGCCCTGGCCTTCCTGAACGCGCATGGCCAGGTGGTCGCGGTCGGCGTGGAAGGCACCTCGTCCTACGGTGCCGGCGTCACTGCCGCCTGGGTAGCCACTGCGCGACCGTGAGGGCAACAGTGCCCCGTCCCGGCCTGCAGTGAGCCAGGCTGCATCGTTCTCGTGCAGGAACCGACCGCTCAGGCCCGTCATATCCATTCGCCGATCGCGGCGACCAGGACGGTGGCCTCGAAGCGGACCGCAAGCTTGTCGAACCGCGTCGCCACCGCCCGGTTGCGCTTGAGTCGGTTGATCCCGCACTCGACCGCGTGCCGGGCCTTGTAGCCCTCGCGATCGAACGCAGGAGGCCGCCCACCGCCCTTCCCCCGCCGTTTGCGGTGAGCGGCCTGGTCGGCAGGCTCCGGAATCGTGCACCGGATTCCCCGCTTTCGAAGGTAGGCCCGGTTGGCGCGGGAGGAGTACGCCTTGTCGCCCCGCACTCGCAGCGGCCGGACACGGGGACGGCCGAGTCCGGTGCGGGGCACCCGGATGCTTTCCAGGACAGCGGTGAACTGAGGGCTGTCACCACGCTGACCTGCGGTGACCAGCAGAGATAGCGGCCTTTGGCCTTGCTCGCAGGCCAGGTGGATCTTGGTGGTGAAGCCTCCCCGGGACCGGCCCAGGCCGTGGTCGTCGGGCTCGGCACGGGTTCCGCCCGGCGGTTCCTTCTGGGCCTGGCCGTCGCGGCGGGCGCCCGCGGCGTGCTGATGGGCTCGGCAGATCGTGGAGTCGACGTTGACCTCCCACGTGATCAGCCCGGCCGCATCGGCACGGACCTGCAACCGGGTCAGCAGTTCGGGCCAGGTGCCGTCACGCTGCCAGCGACGGAAGAGTCCGTAGACCGTCTGCCACGGCCCATACTCCGACGGCAGATCCCGCCACGGAGCACCGGTCCGCACCCGCCACCGGATCCCATCGATCAGCCTCCGCTGGCCCAACGACGGCCGCCCCAGCACCGCGATCGGCAACAGCGGCTCCAGCACCGCCCACTGCCTTGTCAGAAAGATCCCCTCGCCCCACACCGCGATCATCACGTTGCGGGGCGCGGAGCAGAGCCGACTTTCAAAGCACGACCTAGCCCGGCACCGGTCGCTTACGGGGTCGCCGGGCGGCGAGGGGTGGCGGTGAGGATGAGGATCGCTTGGTCGTCGTCGATGTCGCCACCGTGGGTGAAGGTGTGCAGCGCTGTGATGATGCCGTCGATGATCTGCTGGGGGCGGGGGTGGCCGGGGAGGTCGGCTACTGTCTGCGCGATCCGCTGGTCGCCGAACATTTCGCCGTCCTGGCGGCGGGCTTCGGAGATGCCGTCGGTGTAGAGGACCAGGCTCTCGTGGGGGCGCAGGTGGAGGTGGTGCGGTGTGACGTGGGTGTGGGGGGTGACGCCGAGCAGGAGCCCCTTCGCGTCGAGGCTGTGCACGGTGTGGGGGGCCTGCCGGTGGAGGGGAGCGTTGTGGCCGGCGCGGACGAGTTCGATGTCGAGGCCGTCGGCGGTGGGGGTGAGCTGGCCGTAGACAAGGGTGACGAAGCCGGTTCCGTGGCTGCTCGGCCTGTCGGTGAGGGCTTCGTTGACGGCCTGTACGACGTCGGCGGGGCCCGGGAGGCGGGAGGCGACGGCGCGGGCGGTGTGGCGGACCAGGGCGGTGGTGGTGGCGGCGATGGCGCCACGGCCGCACACGTCGCCGAGGAGGAATGCCCACCGGCCGTCTTTGAGGGGGAAGACGTCGTAGAAGTCGCCGCCGATGTCGAGTCCTTCGCCGGCCGGGCTGTAGTAGGTCGCGACGTCGGCGCCGGGTACGTCGGGCAGGTCGGGCAGGAGGAGCCCGGCTTGGAGATCGCGGGCGAGGGCGGCCCGGTGGGTGTACTGGCGGGCGTTGCGTGCAGCTGAGGCGGCGCGGCGGGCGAGTTCCTCGGCCAGGGCGACGGTGTGGCCGTCGAAGCTGTGGTCGCCGGTGGACAGCAGGGTGACGGCGCCGAATGCCTGGTCGCGGTCCATGAGGGGGACGCACAGGTAGCCGGTGACATTCAGGTCGTGCCAGGGGCCGGGTCCGGTGGGAGTGCGCCGGGCGACCTCGGTGGTGCCGGAGGCCAGGACACGGGCGACGGCGTCGTCGGCGGCGTCGTAGACGGGGATGTGGGAGGTGAGCAGGTCCCGCGCGCCTTGGGTGGGGGCGGCGGCGGCGATGCGGCGCACTCGGCCGCCCTCGATGAGGTCGACCGTGCACAGCGGGGCCAGCTTCGGTACGCAGGAGCCGGCCAGTTTCGACAGCGCCTGGGCGGCGTCCAGGTCGGAGGTGAGCGCGCTGCTGGCCTCCAGGAGGAAGGTGAGGTCGTCGCGGGCGGCCTTCTCCCGTGCCTCGGCCGCTCTCCGGGCCTGCTCCGCGTGGTGGCGTTCGATGGCCAGAGCGGCGGTGTCGGCGAAGACCCTCGCCAGGGCGAGGTCGGCTTCCTGAGGTGTGCGCGGGGTGCGGTGGTACATCGCGAAGGTCCCGAGCAGGGCGCCGTCGCGGGCCAGGATCGGGGTGGACCAGCACGCGGCGAGGCCGGCCTGGTCGGCGAGCGCCCTGAAGTCGTCCCAGAACGGGTCGATCGCGATGTCGGTGACGGTCACGCGCTGGCGGCGGTGGGCCGCGGTGCCGCAGGAGCCGACGCCCTCTCCGGTGGCGATGCCGTCGATGGCCCGGTTGTAGAAGTCGGGGAGGCTGGGTGCTGCCCCGTGCCGCAGGTGCCGGCCGTCGGGGTCGGCGAGCAGCACCGACACCAGCACTTCCTCGGGCGCGAGGGCCTCGATGGCGCGGGCCATGCCGTCCAGCACGTCCGGCAGGGGGGCCTGGCGGGCGATCTGCTCCAGTAGCACCCGGTGCTCGGCCGTCAGCCGCTGGGCGTGCTTGACCTGGGTGGTCTCGACCCCGACCACCCGCACGCCCATGACGTTGCCGCCCGCGTCCAAACGGGGCTCGTAGGTGAAGCTGAAGAATCCCTCCCGGGCATGTTCTCCCTCGCCGAGCAGGACGCGGGCGTCCCGGGCGGTGTGGGGTTCGCCGCTGCGGTAAACCCGGTCCAACAGCGCGATGAAGCCCTGCTCGACGAGTTCCGGCATCAGCTGCCCGAGCGGCAGCCCGGTCTCGGTGCGCTGGCCGCCGATCGCGGTGAAGAAGGCGTCGTTCGCCGTCTCCAACATGTGGGCCGGCCCGGCCAGGTAGGCGAAGATGGCAACGGAGTCGCCGAACAGCGCCCGCAGATCATGATCCGCGCCTTCCCGAGCAGCGGTGCGCGCTCCCGCCGTCCCGGCAGGTTGGGGGGCCTGCTGCCCCGGAACGCGCGTCATGAACTCCGCCTCTCCCTCGGCTGTGCCGACTCGTCTGTACCGGCGGCCACGATGTCACGCCGTTCCGTACCCGCCGCAAGTGCCCGTTCCCTGTCGGGGTACACGTCGAAGATCTGGTCCAGGCCGGTCACCGCGAACAGCCGGGCCACAGGTGCGGGCACGCCCGACAGGCGCAGCACTCGCCCCTGATCCGTGAGCCGCTGCCTGAGGCGCAGCAGCGCACCGATACCGGAGGAGTCACAGAAGGCCAGAGCGGCGCAGTCGACCACCACTGGCCCCGCGCCCCGCCTCTGGGCCAGCACCTCGTGGCCGGCCTCGTCCAGCTGGACCATGCTGTCGAAGTCGAGCTCACCACGCAGCGCGAACACCACTCCCCGCTCCTCCTGCGCGACCTGCACCGAGAACACCCGCAGCTTCCTCCCTACGAAGCAACCGACGGCGACGGCTCCCATCGTAAAGAAACCGGTAGACAGGCTCCGCATGCCCCGGCGGGTTCCTCTTCCCCGGCCCTACGCCACCTGCCTGTCGTCAAACGATCGTTTGACGACAGGCAGGCGATGCGTCCAATGAACCCGCGCAATCAGGGGGGCTCACGGCTGCCCGAATCCAATCGGACCCGATGCTGATTGCTGACAGGGTTTGACGACAGATAAGGGTCCGATCCTCCGTACGAAAGGGGCCCTTCGGTGGCGAACCTGGTCTACAAGCGGGTCTCGACCGACCAGCAGTCCACCGCCCGGCAGGACCTCGTCCTGGCCGAGGCCGGGATCGAGGACCCGGTCGTCTTCGAGGAGGACCCGGGCACCTCCAGCCGCTTCCACCCCCTCCAGCGTCCGAAGTTCGGCGAGCTGCTCACCTACGCGCGGCCGGGCGACACTGTGCACATCTCTGAGATGTTCCGCCTCGTACGCGGAACCGGCCACATCCTCGACGTGCTCGACGTCCTGCACCGCGAGGTTCTCCGGCTCCGCCGGGGCAGCCCACCGGGGATGCGGCTCCTTCAGGTTGCAGCCCAGGCGGGCGACGATCCGGCCGTCGGCGGTCTCCTGGAGGTCGGCCTCGGTCATCGCGTCCATGAAGCGGGTCGAGCCGCAGATGGCGACGATGACCGGCAGGCCGAGGCCCCGCTTCGCGGAGATGAGCGCCTGCTCAGGGCTGAGTAACTGCTGCTGGGACACTCGTGTTTCTCCATCTGTGGGTTAGAGCGGTTCGGCGGCGTACGTGGCATCGCTGAGGGGGACGTCGGTCAGCTCGAAGGGCTGCGGGTGGCCGTCGACCGGGTAGGTCACGATGGTGCCGGGCGGACGGGTGGAGGCGTAGTGGACGGGCGTGCCGTCCGGGCCAGTGGTACGCAGCAGGGTGTAGCGGCGCAGCTGGCGTTGGGCCTCAGCCAGGGCGGTGGCGGCCGAAGCGCGGCGGGCTCGCAGGCGGGTGCAGGCTGCGGTGGCCAGAGTGATGACGCCGGTAGCGGCCAGTGTGCTGAGCACGCCGGGCACGGCGTCGGTGACCAGGGACAGGAGGAGATCTCGAGGAGACAGCCGGGCAGACCTGGAGTGGCGGGCCGGGCTGACCCTGAAGGACCAGGTTCCTAGCCGCGCAACCCCCTTCTCACCTGCCGCTGTTCGCTTCAGGGTCGAGCGCCCGCGGCACATCGTCGTCGGCGCCCCAGCCAGTCGGGGGCGTCGCGAGCGCCGTCGGCGCATCCCCGGCTTCCCAGTTCAGCGGGCCAGGTCGTTCGTCCCTGGTTCGGGGAGGCGGACGTTCCGGCGAGTTGTCGGAGTGCCTCTTGGAAGGGGGGCACGTTTTCGCTGGCCATGGAGTAGGCGATGGCTGGCTTAGACGTCGCGGTCGAAGGCGTGGATGGCGCTGGTGGATCGGGCACGCGGCGGGCTGTGACGGTGCGGGGGGTCGATTCCTCGGGCACGGTCCAGCAGGGTGTGTCCGACCTTGCCACCCAGAACGCGGCAGACGATGGTCTCGTCCGTCTCGTCAAGCGCGCCGATGATGTGGAGCCCGAATGTCTCGCCGTACGGCGAGGTCGACTGAGCCGTCCGTCGAATCCGTCGAGGCCGGAGCACTCGAGCCTCGGGCACGGGTGGCATGGCGTCGACGGTGGCTCGGGAACACTGGGGCGCCAGGCCGGGGACGTGGCTGGGCCCCGACCCAGGGGGAGGGAGTCGGGGCCCAGCTGAGCCGCGAGCCGTGGCCGGCGGCGGGATGTGCGGTTCAGCGGTGGCGGAGGGTGTCCTTGACGTCTTCCTTGGCCTGGCGGGCGTTGCCCTTGGCCTGGTCGGCGTGTCCTTCGGCGGTCATCCGCTCGTTGCCGAGTGCCCGGCCCGTCTTCTCCTTGGCCTTGCCCTTGGCCTGCTGGGCCTGTGCCTTGGCCTTCTCGGTGCCCGACATGGGGACCTCCTCGTGTAGTACCGGATTGGTCGTGACCACCGCCTGCTCAGGATTCCGGGGCCTAAACCCGCGCGGCTCGCCGGCGGCCGGCGTCAGATCTCTCCCGATTCCCCGAGGTGGTCAGTCGTCCCGAGGTGGGGGGTGAGGAGCCGGGCGCGCGCGTTATGCCCACCTGCGTCGATAAGAAACAACTGGCAATCATGCGCATGGGTGAGGGGTGGTAGGGCATCCGGTGCTTCGGAGGTTGATAACTATGGTTCCCCTGCTTCTTGTTCTTCTGCTCGCTCTGATCCTTTTCGGTGCCGGTTTCGCGGTGAAGATTCTCTGGTGGGTCGCGATCGCCGTCCTGGTGATCTGGCTGGTCGGCTTCGTTGCCCGGCCCAAGAACAGCAGCGGCCGCTGGTACCGCTGGTAGCACGGCCGCTCCTGGCGTAGTTCACGGTTGGCATGACGGTGGCCGTCCACACCCGCTCGAATGGGTCTGGACGGCCACCGTCATGCCAGGAGAGTTGCTTTTCCGGCTATCCGGTGAAATCCGATGCTGCGGGTAGCCGCATGAGGGCCGGGGCGGTGGCCGTCACGCAGCAGGGAACCTGCTCACCTCCACAGAACGGCGGCCGTCCCGGCCCGAACCGAATAAATGCGGACGTGTAGCGGCGCGAACACGGGCAAGTCGGAGTCCAGGCCGGAACGAGAGTTCCGTCGCATATGTGATCTATCTGAAGAAGGCCGGTCGAGAATTTCATTCCCGATCGGGTTTCCGTTCACGGAGGGAAGTTCGAATGACTGAGAATGTGTGGGGCTACCGCGAGACGTCCGGTCGTACGGTCGGTGCCGACTTGACGGGTTACAAGGTCGAGGCGGCCGACGGTTCCATCGGCAAGGTCGACAAGCACTCCGACGAGGTCGGTTCCTCGTTCATCGTGGTCGACACCGGCCCGTGGATCTTCGGCAAGGAGGTTCTTCTGCCGGCGGGCACGATCGACCGGGTCGACGCGCAGGAGGAGAAGGTCTACGTCGGCTGGACCAAGGACCAGATCAAGGCCGCCCCGGAGTTCGAGAAGGACAAGCACCTTGGCAACGAGGATTACCACCGGCAGGTCGGCGA
>NZ_LIVV01000016.1 GCF_001905825.1 Streptomyces sp. CB02009 | reverse complement strand
GTACCCAGGGCGGAATCCTCTTCGCTGTGCTGGACTGCCGGCGTCGGCGTGGCCGTTGCGCCGGGGGAGGGCGCGGTACTGCCCGGGGTCAGAACGGTAGGAGAGGGAGTCGGGACTGCGGGCGGTGTGGGCTGCGCGGGGCGAAGGGCTTCTGTGCCCGGGGCGGGGCTGCTCGGAGCCGGCGGCGTATCGTGCTGCGCGTCCTCGGATCGGTCAGGAGCCTTCGGACTGGGCGGTGTATTCGGTTTGGGGCTGTTGCGGTGTGGGGGAGGTGTGCCCGGCGTCGCGGCCTTGGGAAGGTCCAGTACCTGGCCGGGGACGATCAGGTCGGGATTGTCGAAGGTGCCTCCGTCCGGGGTCGGCGCGCCCTTGTTCGCTTCGAAGAGTTCGCCGTACCGCTCGCCGTCGCCGAGTTCCTCCTCGGCGACGTTCCACAGAGTGTCGCCGCCTTGGACCGTGTACGAGCCGCCGCTCGGTTGCGAAGGGGCGGCCGGGGCCTGGGTGGTGGGGGCTTCGGGCAGGGCGAGGATCCATCCTGGCTGGATGGGTGCGTCGGCGTGGAAGGTGGACCCGTCGGTCATCTGGCGGCCTTCGTTGGCGTCGGCGATCTTCGTGTAGAGCTCGCCGTGGCCGTAGACCTTCTCCGCGATGCTCCACAGGCTCTCCGCGGGCCTCGCGTCGCGGACCGTGTACGTCTGCTCGGCTGCCTGCCGCGTTCCGGCAGTGGCTGCGGTGCGATCCTCCGGAGCCGTTGCGGACGCCGGGGGGACGACCTCGGCAGTAGAGGCCGTGACTGCCGTCGCCGGGCCGGCGGTGGCGAGAGCGGGTGTCGCGGACGCGAGGGCGCTGGAGGCGAAGAGCACGATGATGCCGGAGACGAGCGTTCCGGCGGCGCGCTGGGACAGGTGCAGCCCAGGCAGGCGTGGCGCGGCACGGCCCCTCAGCTGCGCCGGGATCTCCAGGAGCAGGGAGATGGCGAAGCTCGCCCAGGCGATCCATCCGATGACGCACAGGGCGAGCATGAACGCGGCGCCGGTGTCCGGACGGGAGAGCAAGTGGGCGAAGGCGTCAGTGCCCTGGACCCAGACGGCGGTGGTGGTCGCCCACAGCAGCCACGGCAGGCCTCCGGTCAGGGCGGCCAGGACGACGGCGGAGACCAGGGCGCGCAATAGGCGCCGCCCGAGGGGGCGGGGAGCGGGCATCGGCGGTCAGTCCTTCTCGGGTCGGGTCGCGCCATGGAGCAGAGTGGCCGAGCTGGTCGCGTGCAGGGTCCAGGTCTTGGGGACGAACACGCCCCGGTAGCTGCCGGTTGCGTGGATGGTGATGCGTCGGCCGTCGCCGGACACGCTCGCAGTGCCGCGGACACCGGCCCTGCTGAGGTAGGCCTGGGCGGCGGCGACGGCGGCATCGGGATCGGCGGCGACGCCTTCGCCGGTGACGGCACGCGCGGGGTCGACGGCCTGGGCGGCGGCGCGGGCGGCTTCGGTGGCGATCCCGTCGGCGCGTTCGTGGGCCCGGGTGATACCGAAGGCGTCGATGGCGAGCAGGCCGCCGAGGAGGAGCAGGGGCACGGTGATGATGGCGACGAACGGGGAGATCCCGCCCCGGTCGTCGTTCCAGTCCCACCGTCGGGCGGGGGGCTTGCGGCTCATCCGCGCTCCCGGTAGGCGTCGACGATGGAGGTGAAGGAGGAGGTCACGGTCCGCACGCCGGGGCCTCCGCCGAGGAGCAGCAGGTCACCGAGGGGGACGGTGCACGAGACGGTCACCGTCACGGTCGAGACCTGACCGAGCGGCGCGCTGAGTCCGGCGGTGGCGGCGGTGACCCGCGTGGCCGAGCAGGTCTGTTCCTGCTGGCCGAGGGCGTCGGTGGCAGCGGTGCGGGCGGCGGACTGCCCGGCGGCGGGGGTGCGTTCGAGGGAGGCGGCGCGGGCGGCGGCCTGCGCGGCGGCATCGGTCTTCTGCCCGGCGAGGGAGAGACGGGCGCCGGCGATGAACACGAGGGCGAGCGCGATCAGGAGGGGGACGACGATGACCGCTTCGATCGCGGCATCACCCCGGTCCGGTTCCTTTCGCAGAGCGCGGCCAAGCCGGTGCAGAGCAGTGCGCATCAGCGGCCTCCCGCGGTGGTCCACCGCTCGATGGGCCCGGACGCGGACGCGCTGACCGGCCAGCCGCTCAGCCCTGGCACGAGAGAGATCGCGCGGCCCTCGACGGTGAGGCTGATCCTGTCGGCAGTACTGCCCGCGGTGGAGACGCGGGCATCGACGAGAATCCCGCCGCCCAGCGCGTTGACCGCCGAGCGCGCCTTGGCTGCACCTTCTCCGGCCCCGGCTTCGTACATGCGGCCGGCGGAGACGCCTTCGCGGGCGGCAGTCGCCGCGACGTTGCGGGCGTAGGCAGCGAGGAAGCCCTGCACGATCGCGAGGATCAGCAGGATCACGACGGGGAAGAGGATCGCCACCTGGATTGGTGACGATCCCCTGTCCCGGTCGGCGGGTGCGAGGGCAGTCAGCATGAGGTGTCTGGGTCCCTGGGATCAGCCGCCGAGGATGCCGTCGAGCCTGCCGTTGGCCCGTCCGTACGCGGCGGCGAGGCCGCCAGCGATGAGCAGGGCACCGGTGACGGCCGCGATGATGATGACGACCGTGGAGATCGGGCTGTCCCCGCGGTCGCCGCGGTCCCGAGCCTCCGCGCGGGCCTCCTCGAGACGCGAACGGAGCGCCCAGGCGCAGGTGGTCGCGGCGGCCTGGGCGCGGAGCAGGAGGCTGGTCTTCATGAGTGAGGTCCCTTCGGATGGTGCGGAGTGCGGCTTCGGTCAGATGGAGAAGATGTTGAGGACCGCCGGGAACGCCATCGCGATCATGACGATGACGGCGAGGAGTGCGGCGGGGGTGTGGAGCTTCTCGCTGTCGGCGTTCGCGCGGGCGGCCTCGGCGGTGAGGAGCTCGTTGGTCAGGCTCTTGGCACGGTTGCGCAGGGTGTCGTAGACGGAGGCACCGTCGTCGGATGACAACCGCATGATGTCGGCGACGTCGTTCAGCACTGGCAAGTGCAGCTGGGTGCCGAGGTCGGCGAGCGCCTGCCAGGGGGACGACTTCTCGGTCCGGGCACGCAGCAGCGCCTCCTGAATGCGGGTGAAGGCCCACCCGTTGCCGATGCGGGCGGCGTCCTCCAGCGCCTGGTCGGCCGCGACGTTGGAGGCCATGCGGGTGGCGACCAGATCCATCCAGGCAGCCGCGGCGTGCGCGAACTCGGTGCGGGCCTTGCCCGCTTCGGTCGCGACGGCCCAGTCGGGCACGAACCACAGGACAGCCGCGAGCAGCACGCCGGCCACAGCCGGAATGAACATGAACACGGGCAGCCCCATCAGCGCCCATCCGACCGAGGGGACGAGCGGGACGAGCAGTCCCAGCAGCGCCAGGGCCACCTTGTTGGTCACGAACTGCTCCGGGCTCTGGTGAAGCAGGTCGAGATCGGCGCGCGGGATCCTGCCCGGCATGCGCTCGGCCAGACGTCCCGCCCACGCACCTCCGGCAGGCTGCGGACGACCGGGCTGGCGGGAGCCGAGGCCGGCGACGGGCGGGTCGAGGCGGCGCAGGGCCGGGCCGAGGCGGGGCGCGGACGGCGTGACCTCGCGGACGAGGAGAGCGACGCCTCCTCCGGCCGCGGCGCCGCAGAGGATCAGGGCGGTCAGGCTCATGAGGCCGGCACCTCCGCAGGTTCGGCACCCGGCTGCTTGACCTGGCTGCGCGGGTCGTTGATCAGGAACCGGGGGACCGGCTGATGGCTGGCGAGTTTCCGGGTCCACCACAGCACCGCGGCGAAAGCAGCGCCGAGCAGGGCCAGGACGAGCTGACCGAGGAGGGTGGCGTAGGGGGCGGTGTAGGGGATGAGGAAGCCGGTCACGACCAGGGCCATGCAGATCAGGGTCATGGTGCGCATCGCGGTGCGGGACTTCGCCCGGTCGGCTTCGATCTTGCGGCGGGCGGCGACTTCCTCACGGACCTGGGCGGCGACGTCCTCGAGGACCTGGGCAAGGCCGGGGCCGGGATCTACGGCGCACAGCATGAGTGCGGCGCAGGCCTTGTCGCCGGTGACGTCGTCGAGGCGGTTCGCGAAGTCGCGCAGTGCGTCGACGGGCAGCCAGCCGGCCTTCAGCTTGTCAGCGAGCTCGCCGACCTCGTCCTCGATCGCCGGCGGCGGGTTCTTCCGGCTGGTGATCAGGGCCTGTTCCAGGGCGAAGCCGAGGCGGAGGATCTCGGAGAGGCGCTGGGTCCAGTCGGCGAGCGCCTCTAGTTTGGCGATGCGGCCTTTCGAGGGGTTCGCGGAGGCGAGCAGCCACGGCACGCCGATCACCGAGCCGCCCAGGATCAGGGCGGCGACGAACACGCCGGAGACCAGCCACACCACAGCGGTTGTGGCGACGGCGGCGATGATCAGCGCGCGGCGGCGGGCGGCACGCGCCTGCCCGTCATGCCCGCCGGACCACTGAGCCCGCCAGCGCGCCGTTCGCCCCTGCCCTCTGGGAGCGGTCGTGCCGATGGTGGCAACGACGGCGGCGAGGATGCCGCCGGTGAGCATCGCCCCGCACAGCATCCACCACAAGGCGCCCATCACAGCCCCCTGTTCCAGGCGGCGGCCTGATCCAGGACGTGGGTGGAGAACCCGGCCACCTCCAGGCGCCGCCGGGACTTTGGGGAGAGCGGAGCGGCCGGGACCGCGCGCAGGTCTTCTTCGGACGCAGGCCGGAACACCTCGTTGTACGCGGGGCGGCCGTTCTCGCCGATGCCGGTGATCTCCCAGATGTGGCTCACCAGCCGACGCGGGGCAGGCCCGGACTCGTCGACCGACATGAAGACGACGAAGTGCAGGCCGTTGGCGATCTGACGGTAGGCCAGCTGCTCGGAGAAGTTCCCGCGGGCCAGGAGGTACAGCTCGGCGATGCGGTCGAACACGACGTGCGGCTCGGAGGCGTGCATCGTGCACATGGACCCGGGACGGTCACTGGTCAGGGCCTGCATCATCGCCGTGATCTCCGGACCGCGGACCTCACCGACCACGACCCGCTTCAGCGACATGCGCTTCGCCCGGTACATCAGGTCGAGCAGCGTGATCTCGCCGACCGCGCGGCCGTCGACCCGCTCGCCGTTGGACTCACGGGCCTCCATCGGCACCACCTGCGTGTGGTAGCCGTTCTGGTGGGCCCACAGCTCGAACTCGGTCTCCACCGTGCCGAACCGCTCGTGCCGCGGGATCTCCCGCAACAGAGCTCGCATCAGAGTCGTCTTCCCCGACGACTGTTCACCCACCACGATCACATTGCGCCGCGCCCGCACGCAGGCACGCAGCAGGGACGCGATCGTGGCGTCCATGGCGCCGCCCGCGACGAGGTCGTCCAGGGTCGCGTTCTGCAGGCGGTGGCGGCGGATCGTGACGAACGTCCGCTCACCCGTGATCTCCGGGTGCAGTGCCTGGAGCCGAGAGCCGTCCGGCAGACGGATCGCGGCATCGGGGGAAGCGGTGGAGAACGTGCGGCCCGACTGCCCGCTGTTGCGGATCAGATCGCGCACCAACTCCTGCAGTTCCTCCTCCGACTCGGCGACCGGCTCGGCCGCGACCGGTTCGCTGTCGCCGCTGTACTTCAGCGAGACCCGGTCGTGGCCATTGATCCAGATGTCCTCGACCCGCGGGTCGTCGAGGTGGCGCTGGAGACGACCGGAGCGGAACAGCATGTCGAAGACGAGCGCGGCAAGCTGCTGCTCCTCGGCCGCGGTGACGGTACGGGTGGTCCGGGCGGCATCACCCCACACCGCGACCCGCTCGTTGATCAGAGCCCGGGCCCGCTGCTCACGCACGGGACCGACAAGGCCGGGGTTCGCCTTCGCCTCGGCAAGAAGCAGGTTGTTGACCTGCCTCTTGATCTCCCCAGCCGCATGGGCGTCGACCCTCGCCTGCGGTACAGCGACCTGGTTGACCATCGTCGGGGCGGCAGCCTGCCCGCCACGGCGCGAATCGTAACTGGGACCTGGTCGGCCCGGTGACACAACGGGCCCCGGAGCGGAGGCAGGCCCCCGGCCCTGAGCGGCAGCCGCCGGCGGCGGAACGGGAGCGGGGTACATCGGGTCAGCGCGCATTCTGCTGCACCGCCCTCATCAGCCGCTGCTGCAGCGGAGAGGCAACCCGGGCACGCCGGGTGGCCACCTGCTGGCGAATCGGAGTCGTCGCGTCCCTGGCGGCGCTCATCAGCTTGCCCGTCATGAACCCCCGCCCCTCGGGAGCCCCGTCGGACAACACCGCCGCCTCCTCCGGCCGGTACGGCACAGAAGCGACGACCCGCACACCGAGCTCGGCCTCGACTTCCCTCGGCCCGTAGGGGCCCTGGCGGACCAGGAGGATGCCCAGAGCGCTGGAACCCCGCCCGGAATCGCCGTCCATCAACGTGCGCAGTGCCTCGATGCGGGAGCGGGCGGCGTGCATGCTGCGCAGGGTGCCGCGCATCACGACCAGGACCGAGTCCGCACGCATCGCCAGCACGCCGGCCGGACCGAACGCACCGGCGCGGCCGAGGTCGACCAGGACATCGTGGCCGTGCTCCTCGATACCAGTGAACAGATCGGCGAGCTGCCCCCACACCGGCGCGAGACTCGAGGCCTGCTGCATTGTGGTCAGTCCCGGCAGCAGCAGCCGGTTACGCTCCGAACGCTTCTCGTCGTTCTCCAGGGCGATCAGCTGCGGCCAGAAAGCCGTGACGAGGTCCTGAGTCCGGGAGGACTCGGTCAGATTCCTCAGGCCGCGGTCGGCGACCACCGTGCTCTGCAGCGCGCCGGACAGGACCGCGCCGCCGTCCGGGTCGCACTCGGCAAGCACCAGGCGACGGCCGTCTTCCAAGGGCCACGACCGCAGCAGTGCGAGCGCCGTACTCGTGACCCCCGGAGCACCCGGGAGACCGACCAGGGTGATCATGGCCATCAGGATTCACCCGGCCCGTCAACGACGAGCGCGACGTTCCCCGTCGCGGCCTGCGCGGCCAGTACCGGCCCGACCTGAGAGGGGACGGCGACGTCCACGACCTGCTCGCCGGTGTTCTGCTGCCGCTCGCCCACCCTCACGATCCGGGCCGCGATCTGCTGGGGTCCGGCGTCCTTCTCATCCTCGCCCGCAGTGCTGGTGCTCTGGCCGTCCGCGGGAGTGAAGACGACGAGGACCTTGTCGCCGGGGGAGAGGCGGCTCGCGGGCATCTGCGAGGTCTTCAGGCCGATCCCGACCAGCCGCTCGCCCGGCTTCACCAGGGTGCGCGTGGTGACCTGGCCCTGTGCCAGAAGAGCGCCCGGCACCAGGGCGACGGCGGCCCGCTTGCCGACGACCTTCTTCCGATCGGCGGCGAGGACCGGCTTGAGCACCGGGTCAAGCTGGACCGCCGCCTCGATCAAGTCGGAGTCCTTCACGACGTCCCCGGCCTCAACACCCTTCGCGACAGCCAGGACCGGGGTGCGCTCTCCCGTCGCCTGGAAGGCGAGGAACCCGCCGCCTCCGCCCGCCGCGATCAGCGCGATGGCCAGCGCGTACATACCAGGGCGGCGCCTGCGCGCACGGAACCCGACTGCCGCGCCCGGGATCTGGGTGTGCGCCGGCTGCGCAGGCACCTGGCCCGCAGGGGCCGGAACAGCGGTCTTGCTCACGGTCTCTCGCCTTCTTCGTCTTGGAACGGACCCGGGTGCTTCAGCTGCCGACGGCTTGGAGCTCGCCGACCCGGATGTCCACGGCGCTCTGCCGGGTCTGAGTCATCTGCCCGGACTGCCCGGTCGTCGCCTGCCAGTTGATCTCCCACGTCGACGTTGCGGCAACGTGGTACTTGCCGGCACCGGCCGTGGACGGCTTGGCGTACCGATGTCCGCAGTCCGGCGACGACTTCGTGCCGTAGGCGGCCTTGTAGGGAGTGCCGGGAGTGGTGCAGGTGACGGTCTTCCCGTCTCCCATCTGCCACACGATCTTCGCGACCTTCGCCGTCGCGGCCACCGTGACCCCGCCTGCGGACGCGGAAGCGACGTTCGGCCCGTACGTCTCCGGGCCCCGCTCGGTCCACAGGTACACCGGCATCCCGACCAGGCCCATTCCGCCTGGCTTCGGTGTGATCCCGATCTCCGGGCCGCGCAGCACCATCCGGTCCACGGCCTGCCGGGCCAGGACAGCAGGATCGACAGCGGCCGGTCCTGGGGGAGTGGCGGCCCAGACGTTACGGATGAACGTTGTGGGACTGGGGCCGTCGTTGTAGGTGCACCGCTCTTCGTAGACCGCGCCGTCACCGGGCGTGTGCCCTTCCCAGTCCAGGCTCCCAGCGGGCGGCTGCGGGTCGAGCTTCTTGTAGGTGCACACCCGTTGGGTGGCAGGCTTCTCGCCGCCGTCTTCTCCGCCGTTGCCGCCGGAGCTTCCGCCGGGGGCTGGCGAACCGCCGCCGTTGCCGCCGGAGCCAGGCACGTCGACTTCCACCTCGCAGAAGAAGGTGCCGCACTTCGTGTCACCCGTTCCACCAGGGTCATCCGCGTACGCAGGAGCAGCGGCGAACGCCGCGGCGCTGAGCACGAGGACTCCTGCGACTGCGGCTCTCCGGGGGGTCAGCACTTCTTTCCTTGCGGCTCGTCGCGGATGACGCGCCATCCCTCGGGCCACTTCTCGACAGTGGCCTTGATGACGTATCGGACGAGCCGGTTCTTCGGCAGGCTGGCCGGCTTCTGGGTGTCGAGGTCGGTGACCGTCCACCGGGAGATATCCAGGCAGCTGGAGAGAATGACGTGAGGGATCTTGCGGTTGAGATCCGCGCTGGTGGCGACAGGGTTGTCGACGGTGACCGCGCCCAGCACGATCGCGTTCTTCTTCCGCATGTCCGCTGCGCCCGTCTCGACCTGCGCGAGAGCGGCCGCGGCTGCGTACTTCTTGAGCTCGCCGGCGTTGCCGGCCTTGTCGGCGTAGCGCTTCTCCACTTCCTTCCAGTGCGAAAGGTAGGTGGCGATCGCTTCCTTCTTCGCTGCCTCCACCGGGTCTGCCGGGGTGGCCGGGGCCTTCGTCTTGGTCGGCGTCGCTGTGGCAGGCGAAGTGCTCGGGGCCTTTGCGCTGGGCCCCTCCTTCGCGCTGTTGCAGGCGGTGAGGAGGAACGCGCTCACGGCGAGGAGCGAACCTGCTCGCAGAAGCGGTGTCCATCGAAGGCGCACGCGTCGCATGTGCGTATGGGTCGTCATGATGTCTCCCGATGCATATGCGGTCACCCGGCGCGACCTGCCGCTTGAGGCTCCTGACGAGCTCGTCGTGTACCGCGGGACCACTTCAGTTACGCGAAGGGCAAGCCTACGCAAGATCACACCAACCACACCGGGCGTAACGGTTGTTGATGGGTTGGGATGCGGAGTAATCGGCCAAAATGGGGCCGAGAAGGGATGTGAGTCTGTCAGGTTGCCTGAGTCTTCGCCGAGCGCGCTGGTCAGAGACCGTCGCCCATTGGCGCTGGTGAGCCGCCTCATGAAGCTGATGGGGCGGAGAGGAGGACATCGCCGGGGGTCGGCTCTCCCAGAAGCGGAACGACAACCTGCTCGAACGGGCCACGGTCGGTCAGCTGCTCAAGCGTAGTGATGCCGACGGCGAGCTGAGGAGTGCGCCGGACGCGGGCGTCGGCAGCAGCGAGAGCCCGCAGGTCCTCGATCCGACGCTGAAGAACCGTCGGGCTGGCCCCGGTGAGGACGATCAGCAGACGTGGCACAGCCGGGTAGCGGTCGCGCCATGCCTCCCGGCCGGCCCCGGCAGGGGCGGTGACGCGGCGGCCGTGCGGGGGAGCGGGCACGTAGGTGGCGTAGCGGGCGTACGAGGTGAGCTTCCGGCCGAGCCGTCCGACCTGCATGGTGGATCGGTCGATCTCGAGGAAGTAGGTGAGGAGCCGGCGCCCGGTGGGTGTCGTGCGGGTGTAGCGCAGGACGGCGTCTGGGATGAGCAGGGCATCGTCTCCGAGCCGGTTCTCCCCGTCGCGCACGCGGTGGACGAGCTCGGGTTCCCAGTCCAGCGGCCCGCACTCGTCGCCAAGCGCCCGGGCCCAGGTGCTGAACGCGAGCCCGGTCTCGACGACGGCCAGAGTGTGTTCCTGCAGTTGGGAGGCGGCTGTCTCAGGGCTGATGCGGTAGGCCCGGGAGGTGACCTCCCGGCTGGCCTCGACGATGTCCGCGCCGCGAGGGGTGATGAACCACAGCAGTTCAGGACCGCCCCTCCTTCCGGCCCGGCGGGCGGTGCACTCCACCAGCTTCATGGCGCGCATCTGGTTCAGGACGCTACGCAAGTAGACGGGCCGCTGGGCGTGAGGCGTCAGCATCCGATGGAGCTGGCCGGTGGCGACGAGGCGGTGCTGGTAGAGGACGGGCAGCAGCTGCTGCCCGAGCCGGGGCAGACTGGTGGCGGCAGGGGACAGGGCGGTGGTCATCAGCCGATCTCACTTCCGCTGGCCGCAGGCCGGTCTCCGGCTGCGGGCATGCTCGGTTCGGTGGGTCGCTCCGGCCGTGTTGTCGGTGCGGGCCGGGAGGTGGTGAGCTCGGCGAGGATCCGGTCGTCCAAGCCAGGCCTGCTGCCGGTGTCGTCGCCCTCGAGGGCACGAAGAATCTCGGCGACTGTCCGGCGCCGCAGGTTGTCGTCCACGGCCCGCTCCAAATCCGGCAGGAGTTCGGGGTGGTGGTAGTCGGCGAGGGCCTGGTGCACGGCCACGCCGGCGACCCGGAACGGAGTGGTGCGTTCGCCGTGGAGCATCGTGGACATCACGTAGTTCCACTTCGGCAGGGACATCAGGGTCTGCGGAGAGACCGGCTCCATGCGCTTGGTGACGAACGCCGCCTCGTCGCTATCCGCCGCCGAGGCGGACAGCAGCGACTGGTTCTGCATGAGAGCCATCCGCGTCTCAGCACTCAGCCGCATCGCCATCTGGGTCATCCCGACCAGCTTCAGCTTGTACTTCCGCAGCTGCTCCAGGATCGCGGCGACGTAGCCGCGCGATGCCCCATCGATAGCGGTCAGCTCGTCGCAGTACGCGAACATCGTCGCCAGCTGGTCCTGGTCGACGCCCTCACGCGAGCAGCCGGCCAGGAACAGGTCGAACAGCAGCAACGAGGTGATCACCTGATCCGACGAGCCCGTACCGGAGCAGCGCAGCAGCACGATCTTCGACGTGTCCATTGCGTGCCGCATGTCGTACGTCGACCGCGGCTGGCCCAGAAACGCCCGCAGCGAGTCCGACGTCTCCAACTGCTCCAGCGTCTGAGTGACCACTGGGACCGCGCTCCCCTCGTACTTGGGGAACGTGGTGGTCCAGAACCGGCGCAGCTTGACCGGGAGATGCTCCAGAACACCCTCGCGCCACTCCTCATCGGTGAGCAGCCGGGTGATCGAGAAGACGGTGGGCTGCAGATCCGGACGCCCCCGGCGGCACATCTCCAGCGCCAGGTACGCAAGGACCTGCACCGCGTGAGACAGGATCGCCCTGGCACGCGGCGCACCGTCACCCCAACCCTGCGCCGACGCCATCCCGCCCACCACCGCACCGATCACATCCTGGACCTGAGCAGCGCTGCGGTGCTCCATCGACAGCGGATTCCACGCCCCGACCCGCGCCGCAGGATCCTTCACGCTCAGGTCGATGACCCACACCCTCTCGCGCAGCGCAGGATGCGACAGATACGGCATCGCCCGCTTCACCGCCGCACCATGCGGGTCGAGGAACCACACCCCCAGCCCCCCGTACGCCAGGGAGATGGCCTGGACCAGAGCCAGCTCGCTCTTGCCGAATCCGCTCTTCCCGAACGACGCACCGAACAGCACGTCCTTCTCCGGCACGGCCGCGAGGCGCGCCCGCCCGTCCGAGCCCACGACGCGCCCCAGCGGCACCACACCCGGTTGCCCAGTCCACTCCGGAAGCCCCGGCGGCGCCGCCGGCACCACCCCGCCAGTACGCACGACGTTCGCCGCTTCGCAGTGCACCGTGGCCGGCTTCAGCAGTGCGGCGACCTCCCTGACCGTCACCCACTGCCGCCTCGAAGGAGCGAACTCGCCCGTGTGGAATCTGCGATCGAAAGAGGACCGACGCCACCACACGTTGCTGTACGGCCGCCATCCCGTACGACGCGGCCCCACCGGACGCCACCAGTTCTCCCCACTCCAGGCATCCATCACCGCCATCACCTGGTGCAGCAGCGCCTGCGCCCGCGCCGGACGCCGCGCCTGAACCCGGACGAGAACCTGCACCGCGAAGACCTGACCGTCCACTCCCGGCAGGAACTTTCCCACCCCGTCGGCCAGATCCGTCTGCCGCGGCCGCGGGACGGCCCCGCCCCGCGAGCGGCCGGACCCCGATGACGTTCCGCCGTTCAGCCCCGCCATCACCTGACCAAACACCGGGGCCGCCCGGCCACCGCTCGGACCGGTTCCGAGCTGCTCCCCGTACGCCGACGGTCCCCGCTTCGCTGCCCGCCGCATGAGCCGGCGCCGCCACCGTGCCACCTTCCGGCCAGAGACCGGCACCAGGTCCACGACCAGTTCGGCCCGCTCGCCCCGTTCGCTCGCCACGTGCGCGCAGGCGGCCGCCATCATCTGCAGCGGATCGGGATCGAGACTGGCCGCCGCAAGCCGCCGGTGATCGGCCCGGGCGAGCACGAGCTCCGCCCGCGCCACGTAGGCCCCGCCTTCTTCCCGATGCGGATCCTTGTTCTCCTTGCGTCGGCGACTGGGGGCTGGCGGAGTGGCGGTCTTCTCCATCAGGACCTGGGTCATCAGACCTCCTGTTCGTTCCCGTTGTCCGTCACGTTGAGAGGCGAGATGTTGGCAAAGCGGATCGGTCGCAGCTCGCCATGACTGCGGCCCACCTCGAGCACGTCCACGTCCGGAAACGACACCAGGCGCAGCAGCCCTGCAGCCCGCGCAGGCCCTTCCAGCCGAGTCGCCAACTTCCCCTCGACGCTCATGTGGCGCATGCGGACCCCGGACGCTCTGCGCGGCAGCCATCCGGCAGCTGCCGGCACCCGGACCAGACGGGCCGCGTGCCGGCCGATCTCTTCCACCGACGGATCGAAGTCACGTGTCGGCACCAGGTCGACCACCGTCCGGGACCTCAGCGCGGCGCGGGCACGGCGACGCCACCACACCCAGCACGCACCCCACAGGGCGGCCGCCGCCACTACGGACAGCCCCAGCCACCACAGATGCGCCTCGGCGTACCCCGTCACCGAAGCGGTCACGGCCGACAGGGATCTGGACGGGCCGAGCAGGGCATCGCCCATCACCAGTTCGCCTTCGACAAAGGGAAACCAAGCGGGCCCCGCCGATACCGGCGCCCCGGGTCCACCCCGCGCACTCGGTCTGCGGCCGCGTACCAGCCACGCCGCACCAGGACCGCCCCGCACGTCATGAAGAGGACCGGCACCGCGGGCCAGCCACTGCGCCTGGCCGCGGCCTCGGCCGCCGACTCCCCTATGAACGGCAGGTTGCTCAGGTCGCCACCCCACCAGCCCGGAAAGCAGGCGACCACGAAGACGACCGCGACGAGCCAGCCAATCCAGCTCACCAGCGCGTCGACTGCCGCATCTCGCCGCCCAAGCAGACGCTGTTCATCCGTTGCCATCGGGCACTCCCCGCAGGCCGGGGCGGCCTCGCGCCGCCCGTACGCCCTCCGCAAGGACCCGCAATCCCAAGAACGTGACCGTCCGGGCACGATGAATGTGGGGCCGGACCCCGCGACCACCTGAAGCCGCTCAGAGCCGCAGCGGCAACGCGGCGTGGAGCGCTTACGGTGCGCGACGAGGCCGATCACTCAGCCAGACCGCACTACGACGAAGCAATGTGTGCGGAGCTGCCGTCCACTATCTGGGGGCCCGCGCGGTTCAGCCCCGGGGCCGGCGAGGTCGTCGCGTCCGGCCGCAAGAGGAGTATCCAGAGCCTGGTGCGCGGCACCTTCTTGTACCGGCAGACGGAGCACATCCCCAGCAGCTCAGGCGCCACCTAGAGTCGTCGAAGGGCTCTGCTGTACGCGAGGTCACCCAGCCGCAGGCTTGCCAGGGAGGCCGTGGACCATGACGAGGAAGTTCGGGGAGTCGGGGAACGGTTGCCGGCGGCCGACGGGTTGGTAGCCCCACGTTTCGTACAGCGCCTGCACCCTGTCGTGACCGGGGTCGACGAGGAGCGCGGCCAGGGCCTCGGGCCGGTCCTGCAGGAGTGCGGCATGCAGCTGCTCGGCTGCCCCGGTCTTGCGCCAGCGGGGGCGGACCATCAGCTCCGAGACGCTGAACGTCGAGTCCTCGGCTGGTGCTTCGGGCAGGTGCTCGCGCCACCATTCGCGGCCCGGGCGGGCGGGGGCGCCGTAGGCGAAGCCGACCGGCTCGTTGCCGTCGTAGGCGATCACGCAGGAGAAGCCGGGATGGGAGCCCCAGTGGTCGACGAACCAGGGGAAGCGCTGAGCGAACTCGTCCATCTCGTCGGCGTAGGCGTCCGCGTGCACGGCGAGGAGGGTCTGCCGGATGCCCGGCAGGTCTTCGTGCCGGAAGCGACGGAGGGCTATGGCGGTCATGCGCTGGTCCATTCGGTCCGGTACCGGTCCGTCCACTCGACGGCCATGGGGTGGGGGGCTCGGGAGAGCAGCTCGCGCTGGAAGTCGCCCAGCACCCTGCGCATACGTCCCGGCAGGGGTGTGCCGGCCATGATGGTGAAGACCTGGCCACCGGAGGCGCACGCCTGCTCGGCGTCGCCTTGGTGCAGCTGCGCGAGGGCGAGCCGTGCGGTGGTGTAGGCCCTGTTGCGGCGGTACGTCTCCGGCAGCACCGCCAGCGCTCTGTGCGAGGCGGCCTCGGCCTCTGCGGCGTCGCCCACGATGTCCCGCACGATCGCGGTCAAGGAGTACAGCTCCGCCGGTCCGTAGAAAGCGATCCACGCGGCCCGGGGCTGTGCCAGATCTACCTTGGCCAAGGACTCCTGCGCGCGGCCCAGGCAGTTCAGCGCCGATCTGCGGTCCCGGCCGTGGGCGAGGCCGACGGCGGCCCGGGCGTGCGCGAGGGACGCGTGCAGCGGCGAGCGGCGTGCGATGGCCGTCGTCAGGGCGGCCTGAGCGGATGCCACAGCCTCGGAGTAGTCACCGCGCTGCCGGGCGAGCATCGCCCGCAGGTTCCATACCTGCATCACCATCTCGGGGTCCTGGGCCAAGCCTGCAAGAGTGAGGGACCTGTCCAGGTGGTGGCCGGCACCGTCGAGCCGTCCGGCGTCGATCAGTGACCACGTGGCCGCCGCGGTGAACGCGGCGGCCAGAGAGAACAGCCGCTCGCGGGTGCGCGCCGAGGCACCCTTCTCCTGGAGCCGGGCGGCCTCGTGCGCGCCGGCGAGCGCCGCCTGCTCCAAGGTCGCGTGCCCACCCCGATGGTCATCGAGCGTCCTCAGAGAGTCGAGCTGTGCCCGCAGCCGCAGGACATCCGAGGTGCCGACAGATGGAGCGGGACCTGCCAGGACGAAGGACGCCGACGCCCCGACGGTCGAGTTCAGGAAGGAGCGGCGGAGCATGGAGTCCTCCGGGGGAGTGCTGGTCTTACGGCGCCGGTCGGCGAACCCTAAGTCCTGGGCGGACCGGCCGCTGATCGCTTCCAGAGCCAGGCGCACCGCGATCCGGGGCCAGGTCGTCTCGCCTGAGCGCCACTTGCGCACCGTCACATCGGAGAGTGTGCCCGGCTTTCCGGTGCTCTGACCGATCGCCGTGTTCAGCTCAGTCGCCAGATCAGGGGCCGTCCAGCCCTCGGTGTCCATCCACACGATGAACGCCTCGTTGCGCGCCATGCGATCCACGGTAGACCTGTCGCGCAGCTCGGCGAGAGTCAACGGATAGTCAAGTCGCTACGGCCAGGTCGAGTGAAGCGGCGCAACTCGCTGTGTCCCGAACCACCCTGGCGGCAGTTACCTGGGGGAGCACCCGGAAGAACGTGGAGGAGAGTCATGTTCCCCATCGACCCGCCCAGGGCACCACGGCAGCCCACCGCGGTCGCCCTGTACGCGGCCGACCCCGATCCCGGCACGGTCCGGGGGATGCTTGCGGCCGCGGCTGGCGTCGCCGTAGCGCGCGGCTGGACGGTTGCGGACGGCGGTGCAGTCTCCGATGACTGCCTGCTGACGCAGGCGCCGCAGACCCGGCCGGGCTGGAACCGCCTCCGCGAGCTCGCCGAGCTGCGCCGGATCACCATCGTCCTCGTCCCGGCCCTTGGACACATCGGATTCACCTGGGCTGTATGGCTCGCTGAACAGCGGTTTCTGCACTGCCGTGGAGTGTCCGTCGTCTCCGTCGAGCCGATGCTCGACGCCATCATGACGGGAGAGAACCGGTGACGTACGGCAGCATCGTCCACGACCCAACCAGCTCCCTGGACGCCGACATCCCGCTCGACCGCAGCCTCCACGAACAGCTCGCGGCCACAGTGCTCAGCTGGACGCCGGGGGATGACAGCCTCCCGCCCACGGCCGACATCGAGCAGGTCGCACTCCGGCTCACCGGCTACGCCAACCTCCTTGTCCGCGAAGTGCAGTCGACAGCCATGGCGCTGCCGCGAGACGGACAGGCGTCCACCGTGGCGGCCCGGACGCTGGCGCACATCGCGATCGGGGAGGCCATCAGGCGCCTGAGCGTCCCGCCGGTTCCCGGGCGGCATCCCCTGCGGGTGGCCCAGTCCCAGGCCCGGCTCGTACGGGCCTTGCACGTCGCGCTCGACCGCGTCCTTGCCGCGGCGCCCGTCAGCGTAACGAGCCCGTGAAACCGCTGCGCGCCGGCCCCGCCCGGACGGGGCCGGCGCGCAGCACGGGGCCCGCCTGCCAGGGGTGGACCCCCCACAGCCCCCGCACCCGCGCCGGAAGGCAAGGAGTGCGGGCGCGGAGCCCCTTCGAGCGAGCGCCTCGCGCCGTTGGAGGTCTCCGCACGCAGCATCGCCCCGGACACCTCCCCACCCGGGAGGGCCGGGGGCACCTTCACTGAGCCCGAGAAGGAGCCCTGTCATGCCTCTGCTGAGCGAGATGGACCGCAACAGCGCCATCGCCCTGCTGAACCAGCTCGTCACCGTCGGCGTCGACTTCAAGCTCGACGACCAGGTGACCCGCAAGCGCCTCGCCCCCGCCGAGATCCGCGACCTCCTGGTCACCGACCTGCCCGAGAGGTCGACCGGCGTCCCCTCCGTGGTGCAGGAGCTCGTGGAAACGGTCCTGCCGATGTGCAACAACGAGGCCTCCCCGCGCTTCCTCGGCTTCGGGCACACGGGCGCCGACGTCGCCGCACTGGCCGGCGGGCTGCTCGCCCTGTTCGCCCAGCAGAACCTCATCAACCAGTCCTTCGCCGCCCCCTCAGCCACCTTCACCGAGATCGCCGTCATCCGCTGGCTGCGCGACCTCATCGGCTTCACCAACCCAGCCGTCACCGACGTGAAGACCGTGTGGGACGTCGGCGGCGTCACCACCTACGGCGGCACCGGCTCCAACACCACCGCCATGATGCTGGCCCGCGAGAACATCGCCCCCGGCACCATGCACGAAGGAGTCACCGACGCCACCCGCAACATCGTCGTCCCCGCCGGCATCGGCCACTACAGCGTGAAGAGCGCGCTGGAATGGATCGGCTGCGGCGGCCGCGTCATCGAGGTACCGACCAAGGGCTACCGGTACGACCGCACCGCCCTGGACCGCACACTGAGAGACCGGCAGGGCGAGATCATGTCCGTGGTCGCCTACACCGGCGACAGCCGCACCCACACCGTGGAAGACCTCCGTGCCGTCCACGACATCACCCGCAGCATCGACCCCCAGATCTGGCTTCACGCGGACGCCTGCTGGGGCCTGATGTGCGCCTTCACGCCCGAACTCGGCCACAAGCTCGCCGGGATCGAGGACTTCGACTCCATCACCGTCGACCCCCACAAGGTCATGGACATCCCGTACGCGATGTCCGCCCTCCTCGTCCGCGACCCCGCCTCGCTGCGGCTCGTGTCCTCCTACTCGGACCTGATCATGCAGGAGGACTTCGCGTTCGGGCAGGTCACCCCCTTCATCGGCACCAAGGAATGGTCGTCGATCAAGCTCTGGGCGATGATGCGCGCCCACGGCCGCCGAGGCCTCGCCGACCTCATGCGCCGCCGCCTCATCACGACCCGCACCTTCACCGGCCTCGTCGACGACAACCCCCACCTCCTGCGGCTGAACGACCCCGACATGACCGCCGTCGTGTTCATGTACCTGCCCACCAGCCACGACCCCCTCCATCCCGACATCGAGCGGATCAACACGATCAGCAAGGCCATCCACGCGCGGATCCTGGACGAGGGCCGCTGGCACTTCCACCAGTTCTCCCTCCCCGACGACACCGGCCGCATCCAGCAGGGCGCCACGCTCCACCCGCTGCGCTTCATGGGCAACAACGGCCGCATCGCCGAGAGCCACATGCGCGACGCCCTCGCCTACGTCACCGGCCTCGGCCGGGCCCTGGAGCAGCAGTGAGCACCCACCTGTTCACTGCGGCCGCAGCCCTGCACCCGGCCCGCGACGGCTACGCCCTCGCGTACGGCTCGCACGCGACCCGCCCCAGGCCCGCATCCGACCTCGACCTCCTCTACACCGGGACCGCCCCCCTGCCGGCCGCCCGCCTCGCGCGTCTCATCGACGGAGTCAAGCGGCTCCACGCCGACCACGGCCTGGACATCGACGAGGAGGTCGCCTTCACGTCCAAGCTCTACGCCACCACCCGGGAGATCGAGAACGCAGCCCGTCTCGGCGGCTTCGACGGCGTCACCGACTACGCCACACCCGTCGGAGACCCCGACGCCCTGAACTCGCCCCGGTTCAAGGCACGCCTCCTCCTCAACGCCCTGACCACACCCCACGTCTTCCTGACTGGAGACGTCCACAGCTACCGCCGACACGTCGTCGCCGCGGAACGAGGAGCCGCGCTCCTTGCCCTGAGGATCACCGGCGCCGGAAAAATCCCTCTTGCCCGGGCTGCACACGCCCTACTCTCGTCACCAGAGGGCCTGACAGAGAAGCACTTTCTCGGCTACCGGCACGAGACCCACCTCCACGCGGTACTGCACCGGGGCCTGCTCCACCTGGCCCAGGAAGGCCAAGTCTGCATCGACCGCGACACCATCACCTGGAGAGCGACGTGACCACACCCACCCGGGACGACCTCCCGCCCGCGCTCCGCGAGCGGATCGCCGGCCAGCTTGCCGTCACCGGCCCGGCCCAGCCCGTGGCCGGCGGATACACCCCCGGCGTCCGCGTCCGCATGCCCCAGGCCGACGGCCGCGCCGCCTTCGTCAAGGCCATCCGAACCACCGACCCGTTCGCCGCCACCTACCGCACCGAAGCGGCCATCAACCGCGCCCTCCCCCAGGGGCCCGGCCCCCGACTCCTGGCCGACACGGACGCCGACGGCTGGGTCGTCCTCGCCTTCGAGCACATCGACGGCCGACACCCCGAACTCACGCCCGGCTCCCCAGACCTGCCGCTTCTCCTGGACGCCGTCACCACCCTCCACGACACCCTCACCCCGAGCCCCTACCAGGACGCACCGAACTTCGCCGACCACCCGGTCGTCGAACGAGCCGCGGAGCACCACGAGGCGATGAGGGGCGACACACTCCTGCACTGCGACATCCGCACGGACAACCTCCTGCTCGACGACGCCAACGTCCGCTTCGTCGACTGGGCCAGTGCCCACCGGGGAGCCGCCTGGCTCGACATCGCGCTCCTCGTTCCCCAACTCATCCTGGCCGGCCACGGACCCGAGGACGCGGAGAAGCACGCCGCCCAGGTCCCCGCCTATCGCAACGCACCCGAGGCGGCGGTCACCGCCTTCGCCTCCTCGATCACCGCCTACTGGGCCGATCGCGCCGACCAAGGCGGCCCCGAGCTGCGCCAGTACCGCCAACGCGCCCGTGAAGCAGGGCGAGCGTGGGAAGCGCACCGCAGGTAGCTCCTGGGAGGTCGGAACGCCCCCAGAGTCAGCAGGCGCCAGCCGCCTAGCGCCACCCAATCCACGCATGGGCGCACCCACATGAGCTGAGCCCCGGCGCCAGACGGCCGGGGATCAGTCCGCTGAGTAGGAACGGTCTGCCTGGTGTTCTATCCACCCTGGGGGAAGTACGGCGGGGCCCAGCCGAGGTACGTGGCGCCCCACACGGATTCGATATCGCCCGCGTCAACGACATCGATGTAGCCCTTGCGCCGGATGTCGTTGGAGGCGATCTTCCCGCCGCCGAGGTACAGCGCGACGTGACCGGCCCGCTGTCCGGTGTCCCAGTACATCAGCGCCCCGGGCGGCGGCCTGCGGTCGCGGTCGTGGCGCAGGGCAGCGGGCATCTGCCAGTAGTGATCGACGGCGTACTGGACGCCGGAGTAGGACCAGCCGTAGGTCCGGGCAACGAACGCGAGACAGGCCCGGTACCAGTTCCGGCCCCCACTGACGGCCTCTCGGCGCGCCCAGGCGATCGCCGCGGCTGTAGAGCGGGGGTTCCTGACAGAAGTGGGCCAGCCGGCACTGCCGTCATGGAACACGGGGCTGCCCGGCGAGTTTCCATGGCCGACACCAGAACGGCTGAGCTGATCGTAGGCACGGACGTGCCCGATGACCTCGGTCGCGTACGTCCCGGACTGGTTGTAGCGGAGCACCGCCTTGCGCAGCTGCGCCTCGTCGGTGAGATTGTTGTGTCCCGTGCCGCACAGATAGAACGCGGTGGCCTGGGCCGCATCGAAGATGTTGTGCGGGTCGCGGATGCCGTCGCCGTTGCCGTCCTGCCCGGAAGGCCCCTGCCAGGTGGAGGGGATGAACTGCATAGGGCCCACCGCCCGGTCGAAGACGGCATCGCCGTCGAGGGTGCCGTTGTCGGTGTCGCTGTGGACGCTGGTGTTCCCGCCGGCGCCTGAGCCGTTGAGCGGCACGCCGAGGATCCTGGGCGTCACGTCACCGTTCGCCGCGACTCTGCGGCCGGCGGCGTGGCCGGACTCGACCTTGCCGATACCCGCGATGACGGACCAGCGCATCCCCAAGCACTTCGGGCGGAGCGTGGTGACGGCATCCGACGCTTTGACGTAGGCGCTGAGGACGACGGGACCGATCCCGGGGACGCTTGACGGCGTCGCGTCTGCCGGCCCTGGGGCGGACCTCCCGCTCTCTTCCTCGTTGCCGGTCGCCCCGCTGGCTACGGCGGCGATGAACAGGACGAGGAGTCCGATGACGAATGCCAGCGGGGCGAGGACGACCGAACCGACGGTCAGCGCTGTCTTCGTTGACGCGCTCATGGCCGGCCCGGGCGGCGCGGATTCGGCCTCACGGGCGGCGTCCTGCGTGCAGGGCGAGGCGTCCGAGCAGGAGTGGGCGGGGCAGCAGGAGGAGGCGTCTGCGGGGTCGGCGGGGCAGCGGGGGGCTGAGGTGGCGGGGGAGACGCGGGCTGCGGAGGCTGGGCCTGGAGGCGGTGCAGCCTCTGCCGGAGCATGGCCTGGGCCGGTCCGGCCGGAGGCTGCACGACCCGCGGTGGCGCCGGACGCCGACGCATGGCAGGCACGGCCGGTACAGCGGGTACGGCAGGAACGGGAGCAGGAGTGGCTGCGGGGGCGGGAGTGCGCGGGCGGGGTGCTGGACGCGGGCGCCGTGCGGGCGGGTAGGGGCCGGGCCTGTGCGGGGCGGTGTAGCGGCCCAGTCCGCCCCGGCCGGTCACGATCCGGCCGAGTGAGCGCAGGTTGTGGGTGTACTCCCCGCTGAAGTCCGCCACCGGTGCCACGACATTCTGATGGACCGCCTGGACCGCGCCCTGAACTCCGGCCACCGCGCTGCCGGCCACGGAGGCAACCTGGCTGGGCAGGGCCGCGGCCGCGGCACCGACCCGTCGGGCCGCGCGGGGTCCGTAGACCGGCAGACCGATGGTCGCCTTCAACCCGAACGCCGTCGTCTTCGCCGCGCCCTTGGCCCCGGCGAGGGCCGTGCGGCCGGCGAGGTTCGCCGTCCCGGCCACCGCCCGCCCGGCGCCGCTCAGAGCCTTGCCGCCCAGACGCGCGACCGCCCGGCTGGTCCCGGCCCGGCCGATGCCGACCCGGCCGATGCCGACGGCGGCGCTGGTGCCGCCGGTCGCGGCGAGCGCGCCGAGCATGAGCCCGCCCACCACCAGCTTCCGGCCCATGCTGCCGCGCTGTGGCCGGGCGAGCTCGGACGGAGAAACCGCCCCGCCGGCGATGCTGCTGCCGACCCGGGCCCGGGCGCGCGTGGCCAGGCCGCGGGTGGCACGGGTCAGTCGCTTTCGGTAGACGAAGGCGCCGACGACGACGCAGTCCAGGACGACGAAGCGGATGGTGATGCCGCCGGGGATGTCGGTGTCGGAGGCGTTGAGCACGGCGTTCACGACGACGACGAACACCGCGACGGCGGTGACGGAGACGATCAGGAGGGCCAGGGAGCGGGCGATGGCGGTCGCGCGGTCCCAGAGCCAGCCGCGCCCGGGCCCGGGCAGGACCCCGAAAGCCAGCGCGACCTTCGCGATCATCGCCTCGAGGGCGATCTGCAACTGGGCAAAGAGGAAGCTGAACGTCAGCACGATCATGAAGAAGCAGGTCAGGAATGCGGCGATGACCATGAAGAAGGCGCCGCCGACCTTCTCCATGCTGGCCTTCTTCGCCGACGCGGCGCCGTCCTTGACGCACGCGGCTTCGAACTCCTTCAAGGGCCCTTTGGCGGCGAGCTTCTCGCGGACGACCGTCTCAGCGGGCTGGGTCGCGGTGTCGACGAGGTCGCTGAGAGGGCCGCCGATGAAGGGAACGTCCTGGACGTACTTGTTGTCGGCGGCCAGGATCTCGTCGATCTTCTGGTCGAAGACGGCCTGGGAGATGCGGGACTGACGGAACAGCGTGCCGCACTGCGGGCCGCGGCCGCTCTTCGGGTCCTCGAAGGTCCGCCCGTAGGAGAGCATCATGGCCGGGCGGGCGACGAACGCGTCGACGAGGGCATCGGTGATGGGCCGGGCGATCGAGCCGGCCGAACTGCGCACCCGCTGTCCGACTGTCGAGCCCTGCCCGGCCTTCTCCCATGTGCTGCCTGCTGTCGTCGTGGCGGTGCCGCCGGCGTCGATGGCTTCCTTGTCCAGGACGAGCGCGGCGGTTTCCACCGCCAGGTCGCGGACTGTGGCGACCGCGCCGTGGTCCTTGGACAGCAGCATCTCGGGCGGCGAGGCGAGCGCGCCGATGGCGAGCGCGGAGATGACCATCGCCGCGGCCATCTCGCCCCAGCCGCGGGCCCGGTTGCCGAACATCAGGTGCCAGGAGGCCACCACGGCCGAGAACGTGAGGAACAGCGCGGGCAGCCCCAGCTGCATGATCACTCCGCCGTACAGCGACGTCGAGACCTGGAGTGCGGGCTTGAGGAGCAGGCCGGCCAGCGAGAACGACAGGGCCCAGGCGATGAGGAAGCAGGCGAAGGAGACCAGCCACTTGTTGCAGAGGAACATCATCTCGACGAGGAAATGCTCGACCTTGAGTTCCCAGTCGTTCCAGTCGCCGGTGTCGGCGTAGATCCGGTAGGCGGAAACAGGGATGTTGTTGCGGTCGGTGACCTCGAACGCGGACAGCACACCGCCCTGGGATGCCTGGGTCTTGAGGTACTTGTCCACCTCCTTGTCCCAGTCCTCCCGCGCCTTCTTCGCCTTCGCCGCCTTCTCGGCGGCTGCCTTCTTCTCCGCTTCCTCGCCGATCTCCTCCAGAGTGGTGCCGTTCTCGGGCGGGGTGAGGACCGGGCCGGGCGCGAGCGGGTTGTCCGGATCGACCGGCGGAGCGAGCGGCCAGGGCGCCGTCGGGGAGGGGGTGGGCGTGGCCCTTGGCGCGGCGGCGGCCACCGCAGTCAGCGTCAGAGATGCCACGCCTGCGAGCAGCAGCAGGACCACCGCGAGCAGCAGCGCCCGGCCCGGCCGCGCCCACCGCACCACTGCGACGGCACGGCCCCCGACACCCGCCCCCACACGTGTCGCGCTCCGCACGAGGCGCTGCTTTTGGGGCATCAGACTGTCTGCCGCACGGGCTGGGAGTGAATGTTGTCGGCGGCAGCCTGGTCGGCGGGGATGACGACCTGCATGGTGCCGATCCGCCCGGTCAGATCGCGGTGCAGGCATTCGCCGGCACGCGCGGCGCGCTCCGCGTCGTTCATGTCCGGCCGGTTGGGGGACAGGCCGGTGGTGACCAGGTTCAGGAGGTCTTCGTCCTCGGGGTTGCAGCCCAGGAACGCCAGGCCCCGCCGGGCGAGGTTGCGGTTGGTGTGCCGGAAGAGGAACTTGCGCGGGATCAGACCGCGCAGGATCTGGCCCTTTTCGCTGGAGGCGGGGCCGATGTCGTCCTCATCGTGCCCGCCGAACCAGGCGCCCGCGTTGTGCTTGCGGCCGTCCTTGACCAGCTCGATCGCCAGGTCCAGGCCCTCGGGGGAGGACGTGAGCCACCAGCACTCGTCCCACACCACGACCGCGAACTCATCCGGCTGCGCGTAGACGATCTTCCGGCACAGCGCGGCGATCAGATACATCACCGCACGGCCGAACGTCTTCTCGAACTGCAGCTTCTCCAGACGGCCCGCCTCGAGCTCGCTCTTCGACGGCAGCGCCAGCGACGCCACGGCGAAGACGACACTGTCGGCCCTCGAGTTGCGCACCACTGGCAAAGACTCGTCGAACACCGCGCGGGCGAGGTCCTTGCGGCGTACTGCCGCGAGCCGGCGGGCCGCCATCGCCGCGAACGTATCCCCGCCCGCGCCCCGGTTGGTGAGCTCTTCAACCAGGACCCGCATCGACGGGCCCGGTTCCTGAAGGACTGCTTCGATCGCCTCGGAGAGGGCGATGCCCTCCTCGCTCATCGGCGCCAGCCCCAGGAGCAGTGTGAGGAACGACTCGGTGAACCGCTGTGCCTCCGAGGCCTTGGTGAAGATCCGCAGCGGGTCCAGGGAGATCCGAGCCTGGTCGTCGATGGTGATGATCTCGCTCTCGCCGGGGCAGGCCTCGGCGAAGCGCACCCACTCCTGCTGCTCGGTCCGGTCCACCACCACAGCCCGCCCCCGCCTGACACCGCGAAGACGCCGCCCGGCGGCGAGCTCCGAGTACATGGCGCCTTTCATCCCCACCGACTTGCCACTGCCCAGCTCACCGACCCACGCGGCCGCCGCCGACACGTTCTCCCGCGGGCCGCGCGACCAGTCACACAGCACCGGCCGCACCCCGCCGTTCGCCAGCTGCAGCCCGTACAGAGGACCTGTCTCATCACCCAGCGCGCTGCCGGTGAACGGGCCGGCCATCGCGAAGTCACGCGCGAGGAGGTACTGCGAGTACTGGGCCATCACCGACGGTGTACGGGCGCCGGGCAGCATTCCGTACCAGAGGTTCTCCTGCTCCCCGAGCGGCCGGACATACGTGTACTCGCCGCCGGCGAAGTGACCGGCCAGCTCACCCGCCCGCCGTTCCGCCTCCTGCGGGGTGCCGCCCCACACGCACAGCGCGGTCATCGCCCGCACCTCCACTTCCGTCGTGGAGGACGTCAGGCGCTCACGGAACTCATCCAGGCCTGATGCAGCCTTGTCGACGCTGGCCGGCACCCCCGCCGTCTCCCCGCCGTACTCCTGATACTGGTTGGCGAGCTCTCTTGCCTGACGCCGGCTCTTGGCCTCCGCCGCCGCGCCGCCCTCCACCCGCAGACGCACCACCCAGTCCACAGGGAAGGAGAAGTCATCGAGCTGGCCGAGATACTCCGAGCCGGGAAACGCGAACGCCTCGGGCATCTCGGCGAGCGCCAGCATCGCCTGGTAGGACGGCCCCCACTCTGTCGTCACCTCCAGCCACCGCCGCGCGAACGGATTCCCCCACGCCTTCGTCCCGCGACCGCCCTCGGTGTCGCCGTCCTCGTCCTGCCAGGCAAGAAGGTGGCCGCCCTCGGCGAGGACCACCTGACCCAGCGCGGCCGCCCCCCGCCCACGCCCCCGCATGCGCCGCTCACCCTGAACCCCATCGGGCAAGGCCGGCTCGACCAGGCCGCGGCGCGCACTGTGCCCGTAGATCCACAGCACCTCCGCTGCCGACGCCGGACGGACACCGATCCCGGACGGCCACGTCGACGCCAGCCGCTCCGCCTGCCCAAGGCGCAGCTCCTCTTCACGCGCGGAAACGGGCCGGGGGAGCAGTCCCAGCGTCAGCGCGATTCCGGCGCGCGCGGCCGTGAACACCTCGCGCACCGACTCCGCCCGCTGCATCGGCAGGGGCAGGGCCAGCCAGTCCGACCGTCCCGTCAACTCCAGCTGCTCCAGCTGACCGCGCAGAACATCGACGCTTTCGCGATAGCGCGGCGAGGCCCCCATATCGATGTCCGCGCACATCTTCGCGACTACCGCGGCCGGGTCCACTGCCGGGCACAGGCTCAGCAGCATCGACTCTCCCCGCAGCTGCTTGACCAGCGCCTCCAGGGAGCCCAGCCGCTGCTGCTTGGCACGCCGCGAGGCGTGAGCCGTATCAGCGCCCTGCACCCGGAAGACCGCCCAGACCGTTCCCTGCGTCGTCCACACGACGTTCCCGGCCACGTGCCGGATCGGCATCCTCACCGCTCACACCCCGCCCTTCCGCTACGTGTCTGCCGAACCTGTCCGCCCTCATGACGCAACGCCAGAAGCCCCGCGGCCGCCGAAACCGGCCGCCCCACCCCCGATCCCGACGAATCAGCGACCTGCTCGGCCGCCGACTTGGCCACCCGGTCTCCCTGGTTCTCAGCCAGCCGCCGGACCTCCCGCAGGGACGCCGCCGGCGTCCAGGTCACGCTGCACACACCCACCAGCTGCCGACGCCCCCGCGGCCTCACCGGCCTGCCCCCGAGTCGGCCCCCGGCAGGCGCCACCACAGTCCCGCCCGCGCTCACGGCGGCCAGAAGCGGATTGCGCCCGTCGATGTGCACGTGACGCACCACCAGCGACAGCCCATACGGCACACCGATCGCGATCACCAGGTTCACCAGCCCGAAGTGCGCCCACACCGAGCGCGTCAGCATCAAGCCCCCGAACACCACGGCGAGCACGATCACCTGCGGCACCGTGTACGGCCCGCCCCAGATCGCGCCGCGTCCTCCCGGCCACATCCCGATCATCAGCGGGTGCCGCCGCGCCTTGGTGTAGCAGCGGCCGACCAGCACCTCGTCCTCGACGGAGGGCGTGTCCGCGCTCACAGCACCTCACCACCAGGACCGGCGTCCGCCGGCTCCACGACCCGGACGACCGCCGGCCCGCGCCCCTCGGTCACCGGCGGCGCAACGCCCCCGCCCGGCTTGATGGTCTCCCCGACGCTGTCGCGGAACGCGACCGCGTTCATCACCGCGAACCACAGCGCAGCCGCCCCCAGGAACGCCGCGCCCGCGGCCAGCAGCGAGTTCGTCTTCTTCCACGTCACGATGACGGAGACCACCAGCATCAGGGACATCACCGTGCCGGTCAGCAGGTTCCGGATCCTTGCCCCCAACCCGTCGACGTCCGTGACCACGTCCGCCAGTACCACCAGGCTGTCCATCAGTTACTCCCGTCCGTCGTCGCATCAGAACCAGCCGAGACGGCGAGGAGGGGAGCCGCTTCTACGGCCTCCACCTCCCATCGCCCATCCCGCGCCTTCAGCGCGAGCGCGTACGTCAGCGGCCGCTCGACGCCCGCGTGATCCGTCGCCGTGACGCCCAGCAGCAGCCGCCGCCGAGTACCGTCCGGGATCTCCGCGCCTTCGGGGAAAGCCGCCCCCGGGGCGTTCGTCCCGTACTCCGCGAGTCGGTCCAACCTGACCGACGCGTACGGCGCCGGCACGACCGGCGACAGCGTGCTGCCCGGAGACATGTACCGGTCCAGCTCACCCTCGCCCGCCAGGTACGACGACAAGAACCCCCCGAGCGTCCTCACCCCGGCGTCCGTCCGACGTGCCTCCGCCCACTGCCCATAGACGAGCGCGGGTGCCTTCCCCACCGGCGGCGCACTCACCTCGGCAGGCAGGGACACCGCCGTGAGCGTCCCGCCGGGCCCAGACCGCACCGGCACCCGGAAGTACCGCATCACCACATCAGTTCGCTCCGGTGCACCAGGCTTGTCAGGGGCGGCCTTGACCAGGCGGACACGAGCGGCGACCGTCACCGCCCAGTAGCCGTCCGAAACTGCACGCATCCGTACCGACGCGACCTGCTCCACCACCTGACTCCCGGGACCGGCAGAGAGCGCCAGCGTCTCGGCGCCGGGCAGGAAGGCCGCGAGCGAAGCCTGCGTCCCCTCCCCGGCTTCCAGGTAGGTGCTGACGAACAACTCCGCGAACCCGCCTGGACCTGCATCCGAGACACTGCTGGCCGCGGCTGCGGACCGCTCCGGGACCGCCGCCGTACCTGATGCCACGTCCGGCTGCGCCAGCAGCGCCCACGCGCCCAGTGCCGGCCCGGTCAGCAGCAGCACCCACGCCGAGCGCCGCAATACCGTCACCGCGTTCGCCGCAGCGCCGAGGGAACCCAGAGCCCACCCGCCAGCCTCCCCGGGCAGCACCACAGATTCCTCCTCCGGCCGACGCCCCACCACCGGACCGGACCGCCCGTCCGCACCGCCACGACCACGGATCGAGTCGTGCTCCCGGCGCTTCACGTCAGCGCCTCCCTCAGCAGCGCGGCGCGAGTGCGCCGGGTCTGCGCCGGCAACGCCGCCCACCGGGCAAACGCCGCACGCGCTCCCGGAGCCTCATCCCGCAGATAGGAGCGCATCGCCTCCTCCGTGTCCGCCGAGAACGGGGCGACCTCCAACAGCGCGGCCAGTTCCCCCAGCCGACGGCGGGCCCGCACCAGCACCGCCTCGTCCGTGTCCACCACAGCCGACACCTCCCATACCGGTTCACCGGCGGCCGATCCGCCGTGCCACCCCCGCAAGGAGCCGCCCCGGCCCGAACGTGACACCCCGGCACCCACCAATCCGCGGAACGTCACGCCGCCTGCACCCACTGCTCCGCGACCGACCGCAGCCGCGCAACGCTCCGACTGCGCCGCTTGCGCCACGTCACCGCCGAAACCCCCGCCTCCTGGGCCGCAGACCGGGACTCCTCACGCACCTCACCCGCGATCTGGCGCGCCCGCGCCTGCGTCAGCAAGCCCCTCCGCATTCCCCACAGCAGCAGTTCGGCCAGCTCAGCCTGAGCGGGATCCAGCTCCTCGCCAGCGTGCGCGAGTCCGCCAGCCACGGCCTGCTCCGTGAAGGCCTTACGGCATACGACGTCCGCGACGTTCTCGGCATCGGGAAGCTCCGCCAGCGCCGGATCCCACTCCAGCCCCTGCGGGTCGTCGTCCCGCAGCTCCCGGCTTGCCCGGTGCAACGTCTCCAGAAGCAGGTTCGCGGCGACCTTCCGGGCCCGGTGCAGCGGATAGCAGCGCACCACCCCGTACAAGCTCGCCACCACGACCTGACCGACCTCGTCGAAGTCCCGCCCGGGGCGCAGCAACGAGAGCGTCATCCGCACCGCCCCGTCCAACATCGCCTGGACGACCACCCGAGCCGCCAGCCGCGCCTCCGCGCCCTCACCCGAGGCCACCGCGAGAAGAGCCCGCATCCACCGGTCGCTGTGCTCACGGCCCAGCCGCCGATCCCGCACACCGATCCAGCCGAGCAGCTCCGCCAACTCCGCCGGACCCTCACCCCGGCACAGCACGCCAGCCTCCTCCAGCCAGCCCCGCACCCGCTCACCCGAGCCCGGCTCAGCACACACCAGCGCCCACTCGGCGTTCAGTCCCTTGAAGACACGGATGTCCACGACACGGCCCCACTCTCTCGATGACGTGTCGTCGACTGTCCTCAGCACCCCTGACCCAGAAGGTGACCCGGAACACCAAAGCTGCAGGTCAAACGGTTGCCCAATCGGAACCCCGCCCCCGAACCCCCAACGGGTCACTCCCTCCGGAGCCCTGGGTCACTTTCTGGAGCGCGGCGATTCACCGACGGATGCGTCTGTGCGGCTACTCCGCGCTGCGGTCGGAGGCGTCGCCGCCAACGTGACCACGAGGTACCTGCCGCTGGTAAGGCCCGTAGCGTCACGGCACGTGGAGCCGTCTCGTACTCTCACCACGTGACCCAGCTGACGCTCTTCGCCGCCTGCTACGGCATCGCCGCCGGGATCCTCATCCCGCGGGTCGCCTACCGTCTCTCTACGGAGGCTGGGACGCCCTGGCGTGCGAGCTGTCCGCAGGGCCACCCGATCCGTACCTGGGCCGGACTTGCCCGCTGCACAACCTGTGCTGCCCCCTACGGGCCATCCGCCCTTCCGGTCACGCTGACCACCACGCTGGGCTGCACGCTCCTTGCTCACGCCACCGGACCGCGCCCCGAGCTGATGATCTGGCTGCTTGCGGTGCCGGTTCTCGTTCTGCTGGGCGTGATCGATCTGATGGCGCATCGCCTGCCCAACGTCCTCACCCTGCCGCTAGCTGTCTCTGCCCTGGCCGGGCTCGGCGTCGCAGCTCTCCTCTCCAGAGCGGGCGGATCATTCACCGGGGCGCTTGGGGGCATGCTCGCGATGGCGGGCGGCTACCTTGTGCTCTTCTTGATCAGCCCGCGCAGTCTCGGATTCGGTGATGTGAAGCTCGCCCTGGCTCTGGGCGCCGTGCTCGGCTGGTACGGCTGGACGGCCCTGGCGGCGGGGGTGATGGCCGCGCAGGTTCTGGCCGGCGTCTACGCACTCGCGCTGCTCATGCTCCGCAAGGCCTCCCGCACGTCGGCCATCCCGTTCGGGCCCTTCCTCGCGAGCGGGACGCTACTCGGCATGCTCCTGGGCGCCGCCGGCGCTTGAACCCGGTTGCCTCACCAGTTGCCTTGCCGGTTGCCTCACTGGTTGCTTCACCTGTTGCCTCAATGGTTGCCTCATCGGTTGCCCACCTGTTTCACGGCACTGCTCGTCGCCCCAGGTCAACCCCTGTGGGTCACTCCTTAACGGCGCCGACACCTCTTTCTCCGCGATAGCCGGAGGAAGAGGCCTGCGTCTTCTCAGGGCCGGGCCCGGCCTGCACCAGCCCAGGCCAGCTCGGACCGGTCTCCACGGCTCGGTCCGTTCCTCGGCCCCGCTCCCTGCTCCCCGCTCCGGATCCGGGGCCGCTCGCTGCGCGGCCCCGGCCCGGACACCGCGTGCGCTCCCGCTCGAAGGCTGCGCCCGGACATGCCGAAGCGGCCCCGCCGGAAGGCGAGGCCGCTTGGTGTGGAGCTGATTCAGTGCATCTCCCAGTCGACGCAGCGGCGCTGGGGGAGCGGCGGCTCGACGCCGAGGCGCAGCGCAAGCCGGACCGCTGCGCGGTCCCGCTTGTGTGCCGCCTGCTGGTGAGGCTTCCTGCTCCCGTCCTTCAGGTGGGAGATCCAGGGCCGCTCCTGGAGCTGCAGGTGCGCGGGGCGGTCGTGGAAGGTACGGGCCATCTCGGGGCTCCTCGCTGTGGATTTGTCCAAGTGCGTGTTTCGCGGTCGCTGACCGGCTGCCACCGCCGATCAACTGAGACAACCATAACCACTACTCACCACTTTGGTCAAGTGGGGGTGCTGTGATGCCGCCGCGTGGCGCGGTGTGCGGGCGGCCGAATGGGTGAACGCGAAATCGGGGCGAGGAAAAGACCGTTCCAGCTTCCTGGAAGTGATGTGTGTAAGTTATAGTTGTCTTGTTGGTCGGGAGTGGCACCCGGCCAACACCCCCCGAACTCACAAGCTCCAGGGAGAAACCCGTGTCGAACTCCATGAAGATCACCGCCGGTCAGACCACCACCCGCACCCTGACCGACCTGATCCGCGCCATGGACGGCCAGCGCGCCACGACCATCACCTACATCGACAGCAAGGGTGACGAGTCGGTGCGCACCATCGAGATCCACAACATCCTCACCACCAGCAAGGGCGGCATCATCGTCCGCGCGATGTGCCGCACCCGGGGTGAGATGCGCACCTTCACCCTGGAGCAGATCAAGGCGTACACCGTCCACCGCATCCGCTTCGTCCTCGCGGTCCCGGAGGAGAACGCGGCGGATGTGACCCCCCTCGCCCACTTCGTCTTCACCGCGCAGGAGCTGGTTGACCTGGAGCTGGAGCGCGACTACCCGGCGCCCACGCTGAAGCTCGCCGCATAGGCGAGCGGGCCCGCCCCGGCGGGGCGGGCCCTCGCCACCGCGCCTGCCGCCGGGGGGTCGTACTCGTCCCGCCCCCGGCTTGCAGGAGGAGCCGAAATACAGGCGCCTCGCCCACGGGACCGCGTCGACAACAACACCGCCCCACAACCCGCCCTGACCTTCCCGGCTCATCACGCCGTCGAGCAACCCTGCTCAGCTTGGCGAGAGGACCCGGGGATCAGCCAGAAGAGAGGAAGACCTCCATGCGCAGCCATGAGTTCGGATTCCACGTCTCGGATATCGCCCACACGGCCGGACCACTCCTTGGCGACGACTGGCGGGCCGAGTCGGGCGCGTGGGGCACCTGCGGCTTCCTCCTCGCCCCCGACGACGAGGAGTACACGATTGGTGTCCTCGACCTCGGCCCCGGCTGCGTCGACCGTCCCCTATGCGTCCAGGACGCTCACGGGGACCGGCGCGTCCTGCCTGAGCTGACCATCGCCGACACCCTCGACGAGATCGCCCACGTGATCGCCCGAACCGTCCGCGACATGCGCTGACCCACTCAGTCGTCGTGTGGCTCCCTCGCGTGATCGTTCCACCCGACTTACAACCCGAAGGAGCTCCCTGTGAAGGACACCACCACGAACGCCACCCTCGCCTGCGCCGCGTGCGGCGGCCATGGCGTCTACGCCTCCACCCTGCCCGTCCCTGAGCCGCTCTACGGCGTCGAGTATCCGTTCAGCATCTCCGACATTGCCCACGCCACGGCCGCCCGCCTGACTGCCGATCTAGGCGACCAGTGGACGGCCGAGGCCGGGTACTGGGGCGTCACGGGTACCATCTCCGGGCCCTGCATCGCCTCCTTTACCTTCCGGATCGACTACGAGGGAGACCTCGTCATCGACTACGAGGGTCGTTACGTCGATGACGGTTTCCCCGAAGACCCGGAACTCCCTGAGAACGTCGTGCGTACCGACGATGGGGTAGCACTCATGGACGCCTGCGCCCCGGTCGGGCTTGACACCCTTGCCGAGCAGTCCGCTGCCGCGATCCGCGCCGTCATCGGCAGCTGAACTTCCTTCCGCTGCGGTGCGCCAGGGCCTGAAACGCCGTGTCTCCGGCTCGTTCGCAGGCTCCCAGTGACTGAGGGGAAAGCGGTGTGCGCCGCTTTCCCTCCCGGCCACCGCCAGGCTCCAGCCGAGCCCGGCGCCGGCGGCCGCAGTCTCCCTCGACACAGAAATCTGACGGGTAGTCACAGGTTGTGATCGTGATTGGGTGTTGGTATAGTTTTTTCATCGGGGCGGGGAGCCCCGAGGCGGCAGTGGCAGCCGCACACCGAAAACCGCACCACCCAAGGAGACCCGTGAACACCTCCCGCGCCGCGTACGCCGTCCTCGACACCGCCCGCCGCCTGTACCCCGAAGCCGCGACCGTGGACGTCTACAACTACGGCGGGACCACGCGCCTGGACGTGTTCAAGGCCGACACCGAGCAGGACCGGGCGCTCCCTCACTTCACCGTCCGCTCTGTCGGAGTGGCCTTGGACGCCGCCGCCGGAACGTACGCGGCCCTGGCCTTCGGCCCCCGCTCTGCCTGGCCCAAGCGCTTCACCATCACCCACACCGGGCCCCTCGACGTCGCCGACGCCGACCGGACCGCCGGGGACCACGTCTTCAACGGCCGCGCCTGGACCGGCATCGGCGAACAGGCCATCCAGGCGGCTCACCACGTGCTCGTCTACCGGCGAGACATGAACCGCTCCGAGACCCTGCGCATGGTCCTGCAGTACCAGTACGAAACGGCGGTCAGGAACCTGGAGCTGGCCACCCGTGCTCCGAAGGGATACCGCCACCTCTTCGCCCTTGCCCGCTCCATCGTCAAGCACAACCCCGTGAGCCCCGCCGCCGCATGGGTCGCGGCTGGCGCCGACACCCGGTAGGCAACGCCTCCGGCTCGGGCCCCCACGCGGGCCCGGGCTCCTCCCTGCGGTCAGGCCCTTCCCAGGGCCCCGGCCTGCGGCGCCTCCTGGCGGATGAGCCTGGGGGACTGACCCCCGGCCGTGTCCCGCCCCGGTGACGCGGGGCGGGACCAGCCTGGCTACGGCGAACCGCCGGGAGCGCCGCGCCGAGGAGCGTCGGCGCGGCCGACGAGACACATCAGAGACGCCCCCGCGGCAGTGGCAGCCGCGCACCCCGAACACGCACCCCACCCGAGGAGACCCATGCCCCTGCCTGCCCGTACCCGGACGGCCATCCACGCCGCCCGGCTGGCGCGCCCTGCCGTCCGACGTAAGCGCCCGACCGTCCTCACCTGGGGTCTGGGTGCGGATTCGACGGCCGAGATCCTCATGTTCCTCAACGACCCCGTCGCCCACGGCCTGGAGCTGGACCTGTCCGACCTCGTGATCGTGCACGCCGTGACGGGCGACGAGTTCAGCGATTCCCTGTCCTTCGCCGACCGCCTGGTCCTGCCGCTCCTGCGCGCATGGCGGGTCCGCCTGGTCCAGATCTGCCGCGGCGGCCCGCGCGACGCTGACGGCGTCCTGGTCCTCGACGACTCCCGCGCGCCCCGCCGCATCCACGCGGCCAGCCCCTGGCGCCTGTCCGACGAGCTGCGCACCGCCGGCACCGTCCCGATGCTCGCCTCCGGCCAGCGACGCTGCAGCATTCGATTTAAGGGCTGGGTACTGGACACCTGGGCCGCCCATGAGTTCGGCACCGAGACCTTCCGCCGCGTGATCGGCTACCACGCCGACGAGACCGGCCGCGCGCTGAAGGACTCCGCCATCCAGGACCAGCTGAACACGGCCGCCGGCCGGATCATCTGCGAGCCGGACTACCCCTGATCCGTGCAGGCATGAACCGGGCCGCCGTCGAGCGGTACGTCCTGGACTGCCTCGGTGAAATGATCTTGAAGAGCCACTGCGTACAGTGCCCCTTCACCGGGGTCTGCTCCTCCCGAGAGCTCTACGAACAGCGGCTGCGCGCCCACCCGGCCGAGGCCGCGCAGGTCCTGCGCATGGAGTACATCTCGCTGGCCCTGAACGAGCGGATGTCCCTCTATGGGCCCGGCGGATCGCTCCGCCGGCGCCTGGCCGAGGACGACCGCAACCGGCCGGTCCTGGACGCCTTCCAGGCCGACCTGGAGCAGACCCCGTACGCGGTGTACGAGGTGCGCCGCCTCACCGGCTTGGGCCGGACCAAGGACTGCCGGCGCTGGCACGGCAAGGACTGCGCGGAGCCGAAGTGGTGGTGCAGCCAGCAGCGCAAGCCCCGCTGCCGCCGCATCCACGCGGTCGTCGACCAAGGCGGCGCGCCGGTCGACGCCGAACCGCAGTGCCCCGGCGACGATGAGCGGTGCCGCGGCGCGCAGCAGAAGGGCCCGACCTGGCGATCGGTGCGCACCGTGTACGAGGGCCCCCGCGAGCGGGCCGAGGAACTGGTCACCCGGTTTGCCGGACGCTTCCCACATCGCGTCCGCCTGGTCGACGGAGAGGCCTCCGGGATCCGGCGCGCCCACTACCTGGACGACCTCGAAGGCCTGCCGCACGCTGAGGCGTTCATCGTTGCCGCACCGGCGGGCGTCGCGGACAAGCAGCGCCCGGGATTCGAGACGCGCTGGAAGCAGCACACCGGGAAGAGGCCGGTCTTCCCGCCGCTGCGCGGACTGCCTGAGCCGACCCCGCGCAAGAGGTCGGCTGGCGGCCCAGCGCCGCTGCACCGGGCCAGGGTCATCGGGGACGTGCTCCTGATCGTGTGACTGCACCTCCTTGCGAAGTGATTAATAACGTGTATAGTTGTCTCATGGTTCGGCGGTGGCAGCCGACCACCCGGAAACACTCAACTCGGAGGCACTGCATGAGCACCCATACCCTCAGCGCGACCCGGCTCGACGCCGTCATCGCCGAAGGGACCGACCGCGGCTTCACCCGCATCCGCCTGGCCGACGGCCACGCCCTCCTCGTCAAGGCCCAGCCCGGCGCCCGTGCCGCGGACGAGGTGCTCCTCTCGCCGGGCCTCACCGCCCCGGATACCGAAGCCTGGTCCGAAGAGGACTCGTTGGAGGAGTGGCTCACCGGCGGGGACCTCGGCGCGGAGACCGGAACGTTCCTGGACGTGCCCACCGAGGCGCTGCGCGACCTGATCGCCGAGCACGGCGGCGAACACGAGGACCAGGAGGGCGAGGACCCCGCGCCCAGCACCGAGGGCGACGCGGCCGGAAAAGCCGCCCAGGAGCTCGGGGCCGAGCTCGTTGAGCTGCACGGGGCGTTCGAGCACGGATACGGCGCCGACGACATCCGGCGCGTCTTCAGGCGCATCAACGACGCGGGCGGCCCGTACCTGGTCTGCGTGTGGGACATCGCCGACGACTACGGATTCGGCGGCAACGCCGACTTCTACGCCGAGGACGAGGAGTGCAGGCTCTTCGAACTCAAGCCGGACGTCTACCGCTGGCTCACGGGCCAGCAGGACAGCCCCGGCCCGCTGGACACCTGGGTGGGCGCGCACGTTCCCGAGCTGGTCGAGTTTGCCGCCAGCGACGACCGCCACAACTACGCCCGGACCGAGCGCTGACCGTCGCTGCGCGCGGCAGGGGGCGGGATCTCCGCCCCCTGCCCGCGATTGAGCAGGCTGCCGAACGCTCAGCATCGAAGGGATCTGCATGAACGAGACCCGACGCGCTGCTGGCCTGCGGCCGGAGGCCGGGTTGCTCGCGCACCCGGTCATCCGCCGCCCGCAGCGCACGCTCACCCCCGAGGAGCGGGAGATCGTACGGGGATGGGTGGGCTCAGTTCGCCCAGAACAGCTGGGCGGAATACCTCGAAGCCGTTCACGACGTCGACTAGGCGCCAGTCGTTCCAGCACCAGCGCGCAGCACTCGCCCTTCTATCTCTAGATAGCTAGAGTTGGCGCATGAGCTATCCCTTCAGGGTCACTGACGCGACGGTCGACGTCGTCGAAGCCCTGCTTTCTGGCGATGACGAGCTTTACGGCTTGAAGATCGCCAAATCCATCAACCGGCCCAGCGGGAGCGTGGTTCCCATCCTCATGCGCCTCGAAGCCTGCGGTTGGGTTCTGAGTGAATGGGAGCAGGATGGGGCCGTCCGTGGGCCCCGGCGTCGTTTCTACCGTCTCCATGCAGATCATGTCGCTGAGGCCAGACGTCTGGTCAGTGAGCGGAAGACTGCACCCAAGAAGGCCCACTCCGGCATCCTGCAGCCCGGCCTCGGGGGCGCTCGATGAGTGCTGAAACCATCATCTTCGCTTTGACGGCCGTGGTCCTGCCGCTGTTGCTGTCAGAGTTCGGCGAGTGGTGTCCCTGGATGGCCAAGCGCCTCACAGGTTGGACGGCGCGACGGCTGGGTGACGCACAGGCGGCAGAGCGATACTCCGAGGAGTGGCTCGCGGAGCTGGCCCACCTTCCCGGAAAGCTGTCGCATCTGCTGACAGCGACTAGTTATCTCTTAGCACTGCCACGTATCCGATGGTGCCTCAGGGCGGCTCGGCGGGCGACCGCTGCCGGGTCGAATCTCCACGAGCTGCTACCGACACCGACCCCGATCGGCTGTGACTCGCGCGAGGTGATCATGGACTGGGTCCATCAGGCAGAGGCTGCCTACTTTCTGCTCCGCGCGATCGTTGACGACGATCCGCAGATCAGGAACCGCCTCCACATCCTTGGTGGCCCAGCCGGCTGCGGCAAGACCACCCTCGCCCGCTGGCTGCACAGGGAATTCACCCAGGACGGCAAGAAGCTCCACTACGCATGGGCTCCCGCCTGGATCAACCGAGAACGCCCACTCCACGTGAGCGCTCAGATGCGTGATCGGTTGGTCCAAGCGTCACAGGAGCTTGACCTCCTTGTGGTGGATGAGGCCGACCGGGTCACGATCCAAGCACTGCACAGCTTGCGGCTACCTTGTCCGGTCCTCGTCATCACGAGGACCGATATGCAGTTCAGGGAGTTCGTTGATCTCCCCGCTAGCACAGGGGCCGTAGTCAGCATGGGACCGCGCTGGGACGGCTGGCGAGCGACAATCGACAACCCCTAGCCCTCTTGCTCGGGTAGTTGGCGGCTGCGGTTTGACCGCAGCCGCCAACCGTGTTCAAGAGAGAACTGCCACCAGCTGCCCGAGGCGAATAGCGCAGGGGTCGAATACTGGCTCTTCCCCAGTCCGCAAGTACCCCTTCGGCTTCGCGCGATGGGCCAGGTGCGAACGGGGCACCTGCCGGGAACTGCCTGGCCGGCCGCTGTGACCTGTGCGTCCACTGGCAGGAAGGCGGCCCGCACGTGGACGACAACATCGACTGGGTACGCGACACCCGGGGCAGGTGCGTCGCCCCGCTCATCGTGCGCCCCGGCGGCGAGCCGTGCGTGTGGTGGTGCCGGTGCGCGTGCCCCAAGAGCGAGCCGACCCCGGAGGGGCCTGCGGCGCCCGTCGAGGACGAGGCCGTACGGGAGGAGCCTGCAGGGGCGGCTGGAGCCTCGCCAGGCATCCGCCGGCGCCAAGGCTCTCCGGACAACGCTGGAGCGCAGTACGCCCTGTTCTGACGGCCGCCCCCGGTTCCCGCTGTCGGCGGCGGCGCGGCGTATGTCTGATCGCCGGTGAGCGTCTGGGCCCGCCTGCGGCGCGCCTGAGGAGGGGGCACCCTTGCGCGAGTGATAAATGACGGGTATAGTTTTCTCGTCGGCAGGGGATTCCCGCCGCCCCCCCCACCCCTCTCCAAAGGAGTCCACATGACCGTCGCCACCGACTCCGCCACCCAGACCGTTCTGGAGCCGGGCATGGTCGTGCGTGCCCCCCGCTTCGTCGAGGGCAAGAACACCGGTGTCCGCCGGGCCATCGTCCTGGGCCTCTGGAACGAGAACGCGCCGAAGGGCGGATACCGGGTGTGGTTCTACACGCTCGGCGCCCCCTCGTTCGCGCCGAGGACGCTGGGCATGGCGTTCGCCAGGGAGTTCACCGTGGTGGGCACGGTCGATGACATGTCCGAGCGCACCCTGATCCGCCTCTACAAGTGGCTGCGGAATCTCGACCAGTTCGGAAAGGTGCGGTACCGCGTCCAGAAGGCAGGCCTTCGACGGCGTGCGCTGCGCCTGGGTCAGTAGACCCGATGCCGGGGGGCGATAGCACCGCCCCCCGGAGGGGCCTGCGGCTCCCGTCGAGGGCGAGATCGTACGGGAGGAGGAGGCCGCTGGGGGACCGGGTGAAGCCTCACCAGGCATCCGTCGGTGGCAAGGCTCTCCGGTCAACGCTGGAACGCGGTGGGCCCTGTTCTGACGGCCACCCGCGTCCCCGCTGCTGGCGGGGGTGCGGCGTGCGCCTGGTCGCCGGTGAGCGCCTGGGCTCGCCTGCGGCGCGACGGGTGGGCGGCACCCTTGCGAAAGTGATGAGTGACGAGTATAGTTGTCTCATCGGTCGGCGGTGGCAGTCGACGACACCGAACACACTCGCAGATCCAGGAGTCCCGAATGCTCTTCACCAACCTCGCCCAGCTCCCCGCCACCAGCGTTGACGTGGACGCGCTGCGCCAGGACGAGGCGCTGTGGCAGCACGGTCCGGGCGGCCGTGGATACGCCCCGCTGTGCAACCTCGTCTGGGGCTGCGGTGCGCCCGCCGAGTGGACCATCGAGCACCCCTCCACGGAATCCCGCCGCTTTGTGTGCAAGGACTGGCACCACGTCGAGGAGATCTCCGACGCGGTGGCCCACTGGGTGGCCGAGGCGAATGAGATCGCCGAGTACCTGGCGAGCAAGCGGGACTAGCTGGACCCGGGGCGGGCGGTCTACCGCCCGCCCCGGCGCAGGGCACCGGACCCCGAGGGTCTCCCATCGTCCCAACCGCTGGTCGGCCGTGGCAGTCGTCCAGCACCCGACAACACACAGCACACACAAGGAGTCCTGTCATGGCCCGTATCACCTTCGTCGCCTCCACCGGCTGCACCCGCACCAGCGAAACCCGCCACTACACCCACGCGGTGGTCGCTGACCGCCGCGACGGCGAGGGTCGCATCGTGCACACCTGGTCCATGTCCGCGGCCAACGTCGCCCGGGCCGCCCGGACCGCCGAGCGCGCGGGCTGGAAGAACGTCACGGTCGAGGAAGTGCACGTCCAGGAGAAGCCGGCCCGCACTCGCAGGCCGACCCCGAAGCAGGCGCCGGCCGCTGCCCAGCCGGCCCCGGCCGCCGGGCGTGAACCGCTCGCCCTCTACGTCGTCCGACCGGCTGCGGGCGGAGGCTTCGACGTCGCCAACAACAGCGGCCTGGTCGTCTCGGGCGACTGGCAGACCGAGGCCGGCGCCCATGGGCGCGCCGAGTTCCTGAACGCCCAGGAGAGCCGCAAGCGTGCCGAGGACGCCCTGACCGAACCTCAGCGTCTGGTGTACGCCGTCGTCAAGCGCGACGGCGCGATCGGCGCCGGATACGGGCACAACCTCACAGCCGTCCGGAGCCTGCACGCCGCAGGCCTCGTCAAGCTCACCGAGTACGGCGCGCGCTCCTGGAACGCTGTCCTCGTCCCGCCGCCCGCCGCTGGCCCGGCCGGGAACGCACCGGCAGCCGGTACGGGCGTACTGCCCCAGGACGCCGAACACCCGGCGGCCGCCGCCGCGGTGACCGCCCTGTCCGGACAGCCGCTCGCCGACGTCACCGGCCCCGACGACCTCGGCGAGGTGGCCGGCTACTGGGTCCGGCCGGACGGCACCAGCGGCCGCCTGACCGTCGGCTGGGTCGAGGACGGCAAGCTAACCACCGATGCCGACGGGCGGTCGCCCCTGAGCCGGCTGCGCGTCGCGAAGGAGCTGTTCGAGCGCACCGAAGGCTGGCTCGTCGACCCCGGAGACCACCCGTCGTTGCTCGTCTGGCACGTGCCGACCCTGGAAGCCGCGGCCGCGCAGGGCGCCGCCGCCGACCAGGCCCGGGGCGCGATGACCGACACCTGGGCCATCACCCACACCGGCCTGCCCGAGGGCCGCTACTTCCTGAGGGTCGAAGCTCCCGATTCCGGCGCGGCCTTCGAGGCCGCCCTGGCCACCCGCGGCGGCCGCCTGGTCCAGCGGGCGGGACACCGGCTCGGCGCGCGGCGCCTTCGGGAAGCGGACCTGATTCGCATCGTCGGCGAGCGGGTCCGGCACGTCGCCAGCGGGCAGACCGGCACGGTCGAGGCGGTGGGCGTACGGATGACCGGCGCCCGCGCGTACCGGGACGGCGTGACCGTCGCCGTTGACGGCCGCTCCCGCAAGACCGCGCGCTCCCTGGAGTGGGAGCCCCTGGCGGCGGCCGAGGACCCCGAGGCTGCCTGCTGACGGGCCCCCCGCCCGGCCCTACGGGGCCGGGCCGCCGGGGTCCGGCCCCCTGGCGCACGACACCGGCCCGCACGGCACAACGCCCCTGCCTGCTCGATGCGAAGGAACGAGATGACCAACCAGAAGGAACCCACCGAAGGCGACCTGCTGCGCGCGGAACTGGCCGCCCTGGGCCGCCACGCCTTCCCCGGCGAGGAGGGCGGTATGACCTTCCTGATCATGGCCGCCGACCCGGATGCCCCAGACGACGAAGGCTCCGTCTACGGCGTCCTGCACGTCCTGATGTACGCCGGCGAGCGTGCCGACCGGCCCGCTGCCGACCATCGCGAGTCCTGGTCCGCGCACCTGCACGATGCCGACGGTACCTACCTCGCCACCCTCGTCGGCAGTTCCTCCACGCCGCTCGACGCGGCCGCCGACGCGGCCCGGTGCGCCCGTGAGGTGATCGAGCGGCTCGGCCGGCGCCACCGCGGGAACTTCCCGCCGGTCGCACGCCGGTTCTGCACCTTCTGATCCACCCCCTGGCCGGGCGGCAGTGGCAGCCGCCCGGCGCCGAACACACCACCCCGCACCCAGAGGAGTCCCATGGACATGCCCACCCGCCGCCGGCTGCTGGAGGGAATCCGGCGCGCCCACCAGGCCGACGCCGCGTACACCGCCGCCGGCCGCGCCCGCACCCGGGCCGCCAAGGCCACCGCTGCCGACCGCGCCCGTATCGCCCACGATCAGCAACTGCAGGCTGACGCTAACGAGCCGACGGCCGCCCAGGCCGTGCACGCCGGCCTCGTACGCCGCGAGCAGGACGCCCGGGCCAAGGTCCGCCGGACCTTCACCGCGGCCCGCGCGGCCAACCGCGCCCTCGCGGCGCTCTACACCCCACACGCCCCGGGCCGCGGAACCGGTGGCGGGCGCCGGTCCGACGTCGCGACCGCCCTCCTCGGCGAGCTAGGGCGTTTCTTTCGGATCACCTCGCTGACCAGATGAAGATGGCGGCGAGATGGAGTCCGGCGAGGTAGATGGTGGCGGTCTTGTCGTAACGAGTGGCCAGGCCGCGCCACTGCTTGAGCTTGTTGATGCACCGCTCGACGGTGTTGCGCTGCTTGTAGGCCTCGCGGTCGAAGGCGGGCGGTCTGCCGCCATGGCTGCCGCGGCGTTTGCGGTTGGCGGCCTGGTCGGAGGGCTGTGGGATCACCGCCCGGATCCCGCGTCGGCGGAGATGATTGCGGATCGCCCGAGACGAGTACGCCTTGTCTGCCAGGACCACCTCCGGGGTGGTCCTGGGCCGGCCGACCGGCCGCGGCACCCGTAAGCGGGCCATGACCTGGGTGAACGCGGGTGCGTCACCTGCCTGGCCGGGCGTGAGGACGAACGCAAGGGGGCGGCAGCGGCTGTCTGCGGCGAGGTGGATTTTGGTGGTCAGTCCGCCGCGGGACCGTCCGAGGGCGTGGTCGTCCGGCTCGCCGGCCGCGGCCCCTTTTGACGAGCCCCAGCTGCATGCTGGTGGGCGCGGACGATGGTGGAGTCGACTGCGACCACCCAGTCGAGGTCGCCTTCGGCGTCGGCTTGGGCGAGGAGGGTGGTGAAGACCTTCTCCCAGGTACCGTCGGCGGCCCACTTCCGCAGTCGGTTGTGGGCGCCCTTCCACGATCCGAAGTGCTCGGGAAGGTCCATCCACGGCGTGCCGGTGCGGTACTTGAACGCGATCGCGTCGATCACCTGTCGGTGATCACGCCACCGCCCGCCCCGCTTCGGGGTCCGGTCCGGCAGTAGCGGCTCGATGCGGGCCCACTGGGCGTCAGTCAACGACACACATCAACCAACGATCCGATGATCCGAAAGAAACGGCCTAGCCCAGACACCCCGCGAGCTCGTCCTCGCTGCGGACAAAATCCTCGTCTCGACCAGTGCCGGCAAGGACTCGCTCGTCTGCGCGTACCGCGTGGTCACCCTGGCCGCCGAGGCCGGCTGCCTGGACAAGGTGGTCATGGTCCACGCGGATCTGGGGGAGGAGTCCGAATGGCCGGGCGTGCGCGAGCTCGCGCAGCGCCAGGCCGAGCGCTGGGGCGTGGAGTTCATCGTGGTCAAGGCCGACCGCGGCCTGCTCGGCCTGGTCGAGAAGCGCGGCATGTGGCCCGACGCGGCGCGCCGGCTGTGCACCTCGGCCCTGAAGCGGGACAAGATTGCCCCGCTGTTCAAGCAGATCACCGACGCCCTCGGCTTGGACGAGCAGGCCCTGATCCTCTCCGCCCTGGGAATCCGGGCTGCCGAATCGCCGGCCCGGGCCCGGAAGCTCCCGCTCGCGATCGACATGCGCGCGAGCACCGGGCAGCGCATGGTCCTGGCCTGGCACCCGATCCTGGAGCTCTCCGAGACCGACGTCTAGCAGCAGATCGCCGACGCCGCCCTGGAGTACCACCCCGTCTACGACGCCCTCATCCCCCGGCTGTCCTGCGTCTTCTGCGTGCTCGCCGGCCGGGACGTCCTGGTGCGCGCCGTGCGGCTGTGCTGGGCCCTGGGCCTGGACCTGCCCACCCGGTACGTCGCCTTGGAGGAGCACATCGGCCACAAGTTCCGGGAGAAGCTCAGCGTCGCCGAGATCGTTGCCGAGGCGGCCCGCGCCGAGGCGGAAGAAGGCCCGCTGGTCTGGGCTCGGGGGGACGCGCTGCGGCGCCACGTCGGCGAGGAGGCCGCGGCCGACTACCTCCGCCGGCTGGCCATGGTCCTGGCCGCCTGACCGTCGACGCGACACGCGAGAGGAAAGTGCGCGCCCCCACTACCGAAAGTGATATAACGCAGTTATAGTTATCTAGCCGGTCGGGGGTGGCACCCGACCGCCGACCGAAGGCGCAGCACGCGGCCGCCGCACCGGCCGACCGAGGGGAGCAGCTCATGACGGACGCTCAGGCCGCCGAACGCAGCGCCGAACCCATCCGAGTCACCGGCTTCGGCACCGACGCCGAGGGCCTGGTGCACCTCCTGCCCGACCACGACGACACCACCGCCCGCTGCGGCTTCACGGACTGGCACAGCTATGTCACCTGCGTCGACTGGTTCGAGGAGCGCACCTGCCCGCTGTGCCTGGCCGACCTCGCGCTCGACCTCGGCGCCGAGATCCCCGCGGACGTCCTCGCCGAACTGGACGAGATGGCCGCGCCCTGGCCCGGGCGCTGGCTCCTGCGCCCCCGCGAGGGCGACCGCGAACGCGTCATCGGCGTCTTTGCCGGCCCCGGAGGTTGGGACGAAGGCCTCGCCGCCCTGGGCGCCCAGTACGACGCCGTCGGCCTCGACCTCTCCGGCGACGCCTGCGCCACCGCCGAGCGCGCCGGGCACCGCCGCATCGTCATCGACATCACCCTGCTCGACCCCGAACACCCCGCGCTGTGCTGGATCGTCGGCGTCGTTCTCTCCCCGCCCTGCCCCGCCTGGTCGACCGCAGGCAAGCGGGCCGGACTCACCGCTCAATCCCTCCAGGTCCTCACTGCCATGCTGCGCGCCGCCGGGAAAGCCTCCGGGCACGGCGGCCGGGCCGAGCGCTCCGGGGCGACCTGGGCCGAGGTGCGCACCCTGGCGGCCGCCATGCCCGACCCGGAAGCCGGGCTCGTCGCCGAGGTGCTGATCTGGGCACTGGGCCTCCAGCTCCACGGCGAGGCCCTGCGGTGGGTCGCCATGGAGCAGTCCGCGAACCTGCCCGAAGACGTGCGAGAGGCCGTCTCGTTCGAGCTGGCCCTGGCCAGCTGGTCCCAGCAGCAGTGGGTCGAGCTGGACGCTGCCGACTACGGGGTGGCCACGCACCGGCGCCGCGTGTTCTTCATGGCGGTGCGCTACGGCCGCATTCCCGGATCCGTCCGGCCGAACATGCCCTTCGCCGAGCAGACCCTGGCCGCCGCCCTTGGGTGGGCCGCGGGGGAGCGCATCAACACCCGCGGCGTCCGGGGAGTCGATGCGAGCGGACGGCCCAAGGGCGGGAACACCTTCTCCGCGGACAAGGCCGGCTGGTGCCTCACCGGCAAGGCCCGGACATGGTTCCGGGAGTCGGACGGCTACCGGCTGACCGAGGCCGAGGCCGGGCAGCTGGTCGGATTCCTGTCGACCTACCCCTGGCGCGCCTCGGAGCCGGCGGCCCGCAAGGACTCGCGCACGAGCGCGTTCCAGCGCATCGGCGACGTGGTGTGCCCGCCCGTCGGCGCGGTCGTCCTGGGTGCCCTGACCGGACGTCCGTGGCACCGGCCGGTCGTGGACTACCTCGGCCGGGTTTACGGCGACGACGAGCGTCCGGCGCCGATCGACGTGCCACAGCAGTGCGGCCGGCGCGCCCCGGCGGACCTGCTGGCCCTGGCCGCGTAGTCGAGTCCTGGCCGAGCGGCGCCGCTCGGCGGCCGGATCGCTACCGCCAAGGGCGGCCCCGGATGCGGTGGCCGCCCCCGCTGGGGCGCTGCTGAGCTGCCGGTCCCCGGGTCGGGAGTGCGTTCCCACCCGCAATAGTGATGCATGTGTGGTATAGTTGTTCCATGGTCGGTGGTGGCAGCCGACCACCCAACCGAACACACACCCAGGAGAGTCATGACCCGACAGCCCTCCCCGAAATCCGGCTCCGTCCGCACCCGCGTCACGATCGACGGCACCCCCGACTATCCGGCCGTCCTCGACCCGGCCAACCGCTGGAACGGCTTCGTCTCTCCCTTCTTCACCCTCGACACCGTCCGGCTGCTCTCCGCCGAGACCGTCAAGGACGCCGTCAAGTACGGCTACGACTGCGCCGACACCATCCACGTCATCGACGGCGGAACCGACAGCAGCGGCGCCCCGCGAGCAGTAGTCCTCCACGTCCGCTGGATGTACCTCGAAGAAGAGGGCCCGGCCCAGGTCACCTCCGTCATCAACCCCCGGGTGGAGGACGGCCTATACGGCATCGGCGGCTGGGAGTGGGCGTGGTCCATCTCCACCTGGGACTGCGCGTGCAGCAGCTGGTACTACCACGAGACCGACCCCTGTCCGAGCTGCGGCGGCGAACGCCCCAACGGCTGCGAGCTGGCGACCTGATCCCCATGGCCATCAACACCGCACCCCAGCCATCCACCTGCCTGGTCCTCGACCCGGACGGCCGGGGCACCGTCCTCCAGGTCACCTCCGTGCACAACCTCGACGGCGAGACCCTTGCCGAGCGCCTCTTCGACGCCTACGCCATGACCACCGAGAACAACATGGAACTGCCCGACGAGATCGCCGTAGAGACCCTCATGGCTGAGCTTGGCGAGCAGACTGCCGCCTGTGCCGAAGGCTGGCACCACTGGGCCAACGAACCGACGCAGGAGGCCTGGGACACCGTCCGTCCCTGGGCCGAACGGCAGGTCCGCCGCCTGTTCCCGGACCTGACCTGGAGCGTCGAGCCGGACCGGCAGTTCCTCCGGCCCAACGCCTGAGCACCGCCCACCAGCGAGGGTGACGGCCGACCAAGCGGCCGTCACCCCCGTCCCCGCCGCCCTGTCCGCGACTGGCATGCGTCGCCGCGCGCCGTGGCACCGCCCGGCTTCAGCAGCACCCCACATGTCCACCGGCCCTGTTTCCGCCGTGCCGTTGCCCCGTGCGCGCCGCCGAGTCGTCTACCGCGACCGCGCCTACAGCGCCGTCCACCGCTTCCGCCACGCCGCCGCCCACCTGGAGGCCTTCCGCACCGGCTGGCAGTGGCACGTCGACCAGCTGATGCCCCGCACCGCCCCCGTACCGAGGGAGGCCGTCGTGCGTTGCGCCCCCACCCTCGCCGAGGCCGTCGCCCAGGCGGTCGTACGGCTCGACGGCCGAGCCGTCCCGGCGCCCGACGCCACGGACGACACCCTGCGCGCATACGCCGCCGCAGGCTGGGACGTTGTCGACCCCGTCACCGGCCGCACGATGGCCTGGGCACGCCGCCCCGTCGCCGGCCCCTACCCCTGGCAGTCGGCCGAGCACGAGGGGCTCGTCCCGGTGAACAGCAGCCGCAGCGCCGGCGCCGCCCTCGACGTCCGCGAGACCGCCCAGTCGAGGACGCTCGGCCCGCTCGGGCCCGTCGTCGTACCGTGCAGCGGCGCCAAGTCAGCCACCGAGACGACCCTGCCCGTCCGCCAGCTCTACACCGAGCTATCACCTCCTGTGCCGCCAGGCGGCCGAGCACCTCGCCGGCACCGCCGGCGACGTCGTCGCTCTCTCCGCGAAGAACGGCTTCGTCGCCCCCGACGAACCGCGCTTCCCGTACGAACTCCGCATGGGCCAGCCCGGCTCCGCCGCGCCCGAGATGCTCGCCGCCCAGGCCAGGCAGCTCGCATCCTCCCCGGCCCCCGCCCGGTCGTCGCCCTCGGCGGCTGCGTCTACGTCCCACAGCTGCGCCCGGACGCCCTGCAGCCGCTCGCCGGCTGCCGCGGCATCGGCGAACAGCGCGCCCGCCTCGCCCGGCTGATCCGATCCGAGCAGCCGCTGGACGTCCTCCACCAGCTGACCACGGCGGCCGCACCAACGGCCTGACTGCCGGCAACCAACCCACTGGCCTCGCCCCGTACGGGGCGAGGCCAGTTCTGCGTGACAGGTACGGGTGAAAACGAGCCCCTGAGCAGCGGAAACGGGGTCCAAGACCCTCCCGCGAATGAAGAGTAACTGGTATAGTTGTCTTGTGGTCGACGGTGGCAGTCGACCACCACCGGAAACACACGCGAAGACCCTGGAGACCCGTATGCCCCTGGATTTCACCAACCCGCACGAATTCAGCTGCTTCGGCACGCTCCACCCCGACCAGCTCGTGAACTGGTCCTTCGGAGACGCCCACATCGAGTGGGAGCTCACCGGCCTCTTCTCCGGCCCCGGCACCTACACCACCGTCCCGCTCGACGCCGAGACGGACATGCACTGCCTCCCCGGCGACCAGGGGGCCACCAACACCGTGGCGCAGCACCTCGCCGCCCACTACGGCTTCGACGGCCTCGACATCCGGGGCCCCGTCCACTTCACCGGCCCGAGCGGCGAGACCGACCGCGCCCTGGGCCTCGCGCCGGACGCCTTCGACGTCATGTACGGCAGGGTCCAGGACATCTGCGCCGACCTCGGCGTCCGCACCTGGTGCAAGCTCCGCCCCGGCGACACCGTCAGCGTCCGCTACACCGACCTGGAACGCGGCGACGTCTACTGGTTCCTGAGCACCCCCCACCGTTTCCAGCACTTCAGGGACTTTCCCGTCGGCAGCAAGACGCTGGAGTTCATCCCGGACGCCCGCGTCCTGGTATGCGACGACGAGTTCGAGGTGACCGCCTACGGCACCTACCAGTGCCGCGCGGACCGCGCCCCGGCCGGGTACTGGCAGCGCACCGGGAACCAGCTCCTCAGCGCCTGACCCGCTCCTCCCCCCGGCCAGGCGCCGGGGGAGGAGCCCAGCTTCGGCCAGCCGAACTGCCGGCCCCCAACACCCTCAGGAGGACCGATGCACACCACCCTTCAGAACTGCCAGGACGCACTCGAAACCGCCCAGGACCAGGCCCAGGGCCTGACCCGAACCCTCACCGCCACCCTCGCCAGCATGGACCCGCACGCCGCCTACCTGGTGCTGCGCCGCCACCCCCACTCCGGCGAACTCCACCTCGACAGCCTCCGCACCGCCGGAGGCGGCACGCAGTGCGTCTTCGACTTCGACGACGTGGACACCCTCCCCGAGCTCACCGACCCCGAACTGCGCACGGCCTGGGGCCAGACCGACCCGCGCGACCCTCAGACCCTGCTCCAGGTCCTCCGCCAGCTCGACCGCCTCGGCACCCCGTTCGGTCGACTCCCCGACGCTGCCCAGGCGCAGGCCGACCCGTACGAGGACACGGCCGCCCTGCTGTGCCTCGTGGTCAACGCCGACGCGCCCGAGCCTGAAGGCCACGACCAGGAAGTGACCGTGCGCCTCGCCCTGACAGTGACCGAGGAGGTCACCTACGAATTCACCTCCGAGGTCCGCCTCCCCGCGTACATCGCCAACAACCCGAGCGCCCTCCACGGCTACCTTGCCGAGAACGAGGAGCTCTGGCTCGACGACCTCGACCCCGTCAGCGGCGTCACCATCAACGAGCGCAGCCTGGACGACGTCGAACTCACCCTCGCCGCCTAGACCTCCCAAGACCACACATGGGCGCTGAGGGCGTCCAGGAAGGCACGAAGCACATGCCGGAGTACAGCATCAGCTGGACCATCGAGATCGACGCTGAGACGCCCGTACACGCCGCCTACAAAGCACTCGCCGTCCAACGCGACCCCGAGTCCTGGGCCACGGTCTTCACCGTGCACACGGATGACGGTGACGTGGTCGTCGACCTCAACCCCCGTCAACCGGGCCCGCTGTCCCTGAGCGGCCCCTGAACCCTGACGGCATAGCCAGCACACCCTCGCGCCCCGACCCGGCCCACCGGCCGCGCCGGGGCGCCGCCATGTCCGGCCCAGGGCCACGTCGGCCGTCGGTAGCTGGACGGCGCCGCGCGGTCCGTACGGCGCCGCCAGCCGCTGCAGACGGCCTGTGCGCCGTCGGCTCGGCAGCGCGCCTCCACCGCGCGCCTCGGCACCGCGGGCGGGCGTCATCTTCGCGGCCGGCCATCGCGACGCAGGCGCCAGCGTTATGGAAGGCCGGCGGGGCGTCGGGGCGTGCCGCCGGCGGGCTTTCGGCTTGCCGCTGAACAGGGGAAACGCGCCTCCAAGACGTTCACAAAGTGATGAGTGACGGGTATAGTTGTTTCGCGGGCCGGTGGTGGCAGCCGACCTGCACCGAAAACCAACTCCCAGGAAAGGGGACCCCCATGCCCACCCTCCTCCAGGACAGCTACGCCCTCCGGGTCGAGCCCACCGGCGGATTCCGCCTCCTCGACTGGGGCTCCGAGATGAGCCCGCAGGACGCACTGGACGCTGACCAGGTCCGATGCGTCGACCTGACCACCCGGCTGATCATGTGGACCGACGAGTGGGCCTTCCCGCTCGGGCACCCCGACAACGGACCGGCCATCGAACTCCTGCACACCTACCGGGCCATGCCCTACAAGGTCAGCGGACTCGCCGTGTTCACCGGCACCACCACGTCCGGCGGCAGCGTGCTCGGCCTCACCGAGGACCAGGCGCTCGTACTCATCGACCGCTTCTTCAGCCGTCACCGCGACATCCCCCGGCCGCGCCGCTAAACGCAGGTCACCCCGGGCCCCGGAACCCAATTCCGGGGCCCCCGAATTCAGCGAAAGGAAACCATGAAATTCACCATCATCGGAGACTGGTACGAAGTCTGGGATCTCGCCTCAACATTCGCAGTCGTCGCCGACGGAGCGGATTTCGAGGAAGCCAAGGCAAACGCGGCCGCCGCAGTACTGGAAGCCTTCCCGCACCGCGCCGAGGAAGATGGGGAGACCCCTGAGACTCTCTGGGGCGGAGACCACGGTGCCTACGTCGTCGCAGCCTTCCTCGGAGACCTCGGAGCCCAGGCGGTCGACGCCGCGCACTTCAGGCTGATCGCGTGACCGCCGCCACCCAGACGTACACCGTCATCGGGCTGACCCTCGACGTCGACGGCACCGAGCTGCTCATCGCGGCCGTCCTCGCGGGCCCCGTCGCGGACCAGGTCGAGCTGCTCGCCACCAGCGAGGAGGACTTCACCCGGTGGGCCGAGGAGTTCAACGCCCCCGACCCGGACACTGCCGCGGATCTGGCCTACGCGTTCTGCCGCGACTTCGGCTACGCCGAGGAAGACACCGCAGGGGAGTACCTCCAGCGGGTCCTGGCCGAGGCGGGCGTCGAAGCCACCAGGGATGCACACCCGGGCTCCGGCGGCTCCTGGATCGCCGTCCCCACCCCCGACGGCGGCGAGGTCCTGCTCACCGGCCAGGACCGGCACGAGGCCGAGGTGGACTACCCGCTGACTGATCACGCCGGTTGGCTCGCCTGCGCTTTCGGCAGCGACGGTGTCGAGGCCACCGTCCTGTACGACTCCCACACCTCTGACCTGGCCGCTGACACCGCCGCCGCAGTCGCGGCCGTACGCGCCAGCATCACGACCGGATAGACGCCCTCCCGCCCTGCGCCCCCACCGTGCCCTGCCGCACGATGGGGGCGCACTCGCGTTCCGGTCGGCGGGTGCACCGGCTGAACCGCTCTGAGCCCGCGGCGGACTCCCTCCCGCACCCTCGGCGCACCGGCCGCGGCATGCTCCAGCGGTGCCGGCCACAGAGGAAGTGCCGGCGGAGCCCTCGCTGTCGACGGAATACGGGCGAGAGCGGTTCCCCCAGGTGGGCGGGCTAATGCGAGCACCGCAGTGATCAATGTGTGTTATAGTTGTCTCAGTGGTCGGCGGTGGCAGTCGATCGCAAACCGAATCCACGCACAGTCGTGAGGAGGCACCCATGTCCGACACCCTGCTCCGCACCCTTGATCTCGTCGAGCCCGGCGACCTGGTCCTGTACCACGGCAGCAAGCCCGAGTGCCACGGCCTCTACATGGCCCGGCTGTGCTTCTGCGCCCACTGCGGACACGCGGACCACGTCGGGAGCGCCGACACGCGCTACCACCTCACCGACCCGTTCGCCGAGGACACGGACGCCTGCGTGGTGCACCACGTGCGCCGCGCATCCATCACCCGGTCGGCCGTGAACGCCTGACCTTCCCTCGGGGCGCAGCCACCCGGCTGCGCCCCGCCCAGGGCGGCGGGGAGTGGCACCCCGCCGCCGCCGAGAACACCGCTCACGAAAGGGCAGACCATGACCGACAAGACCCTCATCAGCGGCACCGCGAACCCGGACAGCATGAGCCCCGACGCGATGCGCTGGACCCCCGAGGCGGAGCAGCCGGCCGTTTCCGTGGCCGACTTCTTCGGAGGAGCCATCCACGCGTACAGCCGCGCCAGCGCCCTCGCCGACGGGGCCCTGGTCGCCGTCGGCGACGACGTCGCACGCGAGGCAGGGTTCACGATCCCCGTGGCCCTCACCGCGGCGGCGTGGGCCGACTGCGTCGCCTGGACCGACCAGGACAACCGGCAGACCTGCCAGGACGAGACCGGACGCCTCTGGGACGTGCTCCGGATGACCCACTACGCCATCAAGCGGTCGGGCGACGGGACTTCCTGCACCGTCGAGCTCTACCGGGTTCCCCGCGATGGGGAGGGCCACGAGAGCGAGCGGGCGTGGCTGCTCGCCACATGCGGGCCCGGCGACGGGATGGAGCCCGTGCTCACGATCTCCCTGCCCGACGAGGACTGACCGGCCACGGTGGCGCCCACCCAGAAGTGGGGCGCCACAGGTTCGCAGCGCCTCTCGCGTACGGAAGTTCCCCGGGAAAGATCCACGAAGCTTCCCGCGAGTGATGCTCATAGGTTATAGTTGTCTCAACGGTTGGCGGTGGCAGCCGACCAGAGAACCGGAAGCAGACCGAGAGGAATCGGCATGGAAATCACGGCGTACGACAAGACCCCGTACGACACTGAGCGCCCCGCTGCGCTGTTGATGGGCTTCCTCAAGGCGGTGGGGGACGGCTTTCACCATCTCGTTGTCGCGGCATCCACGAACGGTGCCACCCTCTCAGCCTCCGTGCCGTTCACCAACGACGGCGCGACCAGCACCGTGGACCCGGACGACGCTCACGAAGCGATCTTTGTGCTCACCCTCGCCGCCGTGACTGGCGGTGGCGCGGTGATCCGCACGACCGTCGACCAGGGTTCCAAAGTGATGGGCTGGAAGCTGACGGAGTCCCACGCCAAACCCCTCAGCGCATCCGAAATCCTCCACGCCTACTGCAAGGACGCGGAGACCGGCGAAGTGATTCCGCCGGAGGAGGGCGTGAAGTACGTGGCCGCACCCAGCCTGACGGTCTGAACCGGTGGACTCCGGGGCGTGGGCGCTGCGCCCACGCCCCGGAGCTCTCCCGCCCGGCTGGGCCCGACGATCCCCTCCGCGGTGGGCGCACAAGAGACACCGGCTCCCCTGCTTGGCGTTGCTGCCAGCTCGCGGCTACTTCCACCGCCGTACTGGCAGCAGACGGCATAACGTTGCGTCCCTCACCTGCCCGACTCCTTGAGCACGTCGAGTTCTGCGCCGGGAGCGGCCATCGCCCGGAACGCTTCGGACGCGGAACCTCTCACGGCCCGTCGCCCAGGACCTCCCCGACGCCTCCGCCCCGGGCGCGGCCTCCTACGAGGTCGACGAGACCGAGTTTGCCGGCATGCGCGCCGCCGCCCTGGCGAGCTCAAGGCCGGCGTCACCAGCATGATCACCGACACCATCCACGGCTGCGGCTACGACGAGGCCCTGAGCGTCTACGGGCCCGAGCTGATGAACCGCGCCCGCCGGATCGACCAGATCCGCCGCAGCTCCCTGACCACCCTCGCCTGCGGCGCCTGAAGGAGGCATCGACCATGACCGACACCACCCAGACCACCACCGCCGCCGTCCCCACCCAGCGGAACACCACCGCTGCCGGCGCCGAGGCGTCGGGGGCCGACCTGGCCCGCCTCATGCTCCAGCGCGCCCGCCAGGACGCCAAGCAGCGCGGCAACGACCGGCCCGGCCCGGCCCGCCGCCCGAAGAAGACGTCGAACATCCAGCACCACGGGCGCGCCCCGGTCGGACTCTCCGGGGCTTTCCAGAGCCTGCTGGCCGACCGGGGCTGGGACGTCCCGGCCGCCGGCGGCAGCATCCTGGACCGCTGGCCCGACATCGCCGCCGCCGTCGCCCCCCCGACTCGCCGCCCACACCACCGCCCTCGCTTTCGACCCGGAGACCGGGCAGCTCGACCTGATGCCCGACTCGCCCGCCTACGCCACCCAGCTCCGGCTGATGCCCCCCCGGATCATCACCGCCACCAACGAGATGTCGGGCGCAGCCGCCGTGCGCACCGTCCGGGTCCGCCAGCCCGGCACGCTCCCCGTCACCTCACCCCCCCCGCCGCCGGAAGGACGGCGGCCGAGCCGGCCGGGCCGGTGAAGACGCGCGAGACCGCCTCTGCGGGATTCCGGCGCGTGCTCGCCCTCCACCACGAGGCGGGGACACCGTTCCAGCAGGACCCGGCCCTGGCCGCGGCCGTCGGCCGCCAGGCGCAGGTCCGCCTCGACCTCGGCACCCGCGCCTTTCCCGACATCTCGGGGGAGGACCAGGAGGGCGAGACGCCGACGTCGCTGGAGGAGTTCCGCGCCCAGCAGCGCCAAGCCAACGACGCCACCCGCAGTGCCGCGATCTTGCGGGCCCGCGCCGAGCGCGCCGGACGGACGGTGCCGCCTGCCGCGCCCGCCCTGCGGCAGGCCGGGTGAACAGCCACTGCGGCAGGACGGTCCACCGGCAGATCGCACAGGACCTTCGGTTGATCGAGGTACGTGTGTGACGTCCATCACACGTTTCGGTGGTCACGAAACGGTGCATCGTCGCCCCTTCCGTCTGTGTGACGTCTCCTTCTCCGCTCGCTGGTCTCTCATCGCAGGACAGGTCTCTGACCTGCAGTGGCGGTGCTCACCGCCGGGCTTTCCCCTGGTGTGCCGGCAGGTGAGCCGATGAGCGCGGTACTGGCGGCACAGGCAGTGGCCGGGGGTTTCCACGTGCGCCGCCATGCCCGGGGAAGGGTGGCTCTCGGTCCTGTTCCGGTACGGGGCCCGGGGCGTCCTTTGGCGCTGGGGCGGGGTACGCGGGTGCGTCTTCGTGCCGTGGTGCGGGCGTTGCTCGACCTGGATGGTCTGGACGGTGTGGTGGATGCAGCGCGGCTGGCGGTTGTGGTGCTGGCCTCACGGACGCCGGCGGAGTCGGGTGTGGTGGAGATCCGCACCTCCGAGCTGGGCCGTTGGCTAGGTATGTCGCAGTCGTATGTTGCCTCGGTTGTGATTCCGGCGCTGCGCCGCTCGGGCGTGGTGTCCATCAGCACGGCGGAGGGGGAGTTCGGCCAGGACGGCGGTCTGAAGTGCGAGGTGCTGGCGCTGACGAAGGCGCAGGACGTGGTTGGCCACCCGCTGGCGCTGGCCAAGAAGCAGCTCGCGACGCTGCTGGGGTTGTTGGAGGCGGTGATGGCTCCGGGCTGGGCGCACCAGGATGGCTCGGTCACTCCGGCCGGGCTGATCGGTACGCGTACCGGTCGGGGTGCGGCGACGGACCGCCTCGCGTTGCTGCTGCTGGTGCTGGAGGCGCGGGAGACCGGGCGGGTGCGGCTGTGTGGTGGGACCGTGGACACCAGGCGTGGACGAGCGGCGGCGACGGTGGCGCGGCTGCTGGGGTGCACGGCGTCGGCGGGGGAGCGGGTGCTGGAGCGCCTGGAGGACCGGGGGCTGGTGCTCCGGGTACGGCTGCAGACGGGCTCGGGTATGCCGAACAGGTCTCGGCTGATGGTGCCGGCGGTCGCTGCCGCGCACGGCCGTACGGTCGCCAGCGACGTTCAGGAGGACCGTGTGGCAGACCTGGAGGCCGATCTTTCAGACCCCGATGTTGCGGCAGGGCCTGGTGAGTCGCCGGAGGCGGAGAGGGATCTGCAGGTCAGCAGGGTGCTGGTGGAGGATGTGGCGGGTATTGCAGAGCCCGACGTTGCGGCAGACCTTCACACTGATCACCCTCACATGGTTACTCCCGTCGTCTCTCCGCAGCGCTCTGGCGGCTTTTCCGGCGAAGGCCGTGGGGGTCAGGGCCATCGGCCGGACCGCGCGTGCGTGCGTGAGGACCAGGTCCCGGAGCATGAGACGGCCGTTGCCGAGTCCGGGAGCCCGGTGGCAGAGGGCAGCCCGCTCCGCGGGGAAAAGCTCGCAGAGCCACCGGTCGATGAACAGGAGCAGGCAGGCACCGTTCCTGGTGGCCTCGGTAGCCGGCTTGCCGTAGTCGGTGGTCGAAAGACGCAGCAGCTGGGACGGGAGGAACTTCCTGCTGATCTTGGTCTGCGGGTGGCTCTGACGCCGGTGTCGTGGCTGTGGAAGAACCTGTCGCGCTGGCAGCAGGACCACGTGGTGAAGGCCACGAAGGCGGAGCTGGCGCACTCGGGGCGGGTGCTGCAGTGGCCGGGTCAGGCCCCGTCGCTGCTGGCCGCCCGGCTGCAGGCCCGGCTCGAGGAGACCGGTGGCGAGGCCCTGATCACCACCCCGTTCGGGTGGATCACGCACCGCGGACTGGTACGCCGGCCGTCGTGCTCGGATGTGCGGTGCGACGATGGCACACGGCTCGACACCGGCGCCGACTGCGACAACTGCGCCAACGTACTCCACGTTCGTCGTGCCTGGCGGGTGCGGATCGCGACCGAGGTGGACGAGCAGTTGCCCGGCCTGGGGCAGGACGAGCGATACCGGGAGATCGAGGCCCGGATGCGCCGTCATGCCAAGGCGGAAGCCGTCGGCTTCGTTGCCCGCCGCGAAGAAGCCCGGGAGCGGAAGGTGCGGCGTGCGGCGTTCCGTGCCGAGGCAGAAACGCTGGCCGCAGCCGAGGCCGCAGTCCGGCAGGATGTCACGTGTGAGGAGTGCGGCCGGGAGCGGTCGGCCGGGCTGTGCGAGGCATGCGACCACCGGCGGCAGATCGAGGTCCTGATCAGCGAGGCCGGCCTCCTCCAGGCCACCTGGTCGGCCGACCTGACCGACCCGTCCAGCATCGCGGCCGTCACCGCCGAGGTCCGCGCGGCCATCGAGAACGACATCGCTGCCGAGTGGGCGCAGTTCCAGAAGATTACCGACCTTGCCGACCTGGATGCCGCCGGTCCCGAAGCCGCCAAGGACGCAGCCGCGTACAACGCGTTCTTCACCGCCGAGGACGCGGTCGCGGACTACCGGCAGCGTGCACTGGACACGCTGGGCCGCAGCGAGGAAGCCCTAGCCGAGGCACGCAAGGCGTACGCCACCGAACGCGGCAAACCCTGGCACCAGTCCATGCCCGACGGCGACGCCGCCCTCCGCGCCGCGACCCAGGCTGCCGCGACAGCCCAGACCCGGACCGCCGAGCACCTCCTGGCCGTACGGCTGGAGAGGCTACGTGCCAAAGGCCGCCCCGAGCCGGTCCGCCGCGTGCCGTGGTCACAGCGTCTGCCCGAGCTCGCCGCCGTCCCGCTGCACGGCGAGAACGCGAAGGCGATGGCGTGAACGCCCGTACCGGACGTGCCCCAACACCTCGCACCCGAACGCGCGATGCGGGCTACACCCCCCGGTCATGGCGGACCGCCGGTCGTCGCTGTAGCGACACGCCGCCACGAGTGGGCCGTTCGGGTGCTTTGCCGGGTCCCGCATCGGTAGGGTCGCGCCATGGACGACGTACGCGGCACGGTCTACGCATTCCTCTACGGTCCTGCCGAGCGCTTCGACGAGGCCCTCGCTGCCCTGCACGCCGCTGGTATCACAGCGGCGCGCGACACCATCGAGCTGGAGGCGATCCGCGCCCTCTTCAGCGACGGGTCAATCCGCCCCTCAGCAGAGTTCATCTACCAGTGCCGGGACCGGGCCATCGCCGCTTCCGCGGGCACCGGCTTCACGGTGGCCGTCGAAAGGATGGGGATCGAGGAGGGCAACGCCGCAACCAGGAAGATCACGTACAACCGCCATACGGGCGAGTACCTCGGACAGTTCGTCGACACCGAAGCACCCCTCTTCATGCGTGAGGAGCAGCTGCAGCGCCTGGCCGACGAGCAGGGAATCACCGTCAGCGACATTGAGCTGCGGGACCCGCCGTACATGACGCCGCCGACGGCGTAACGGGGGTCGCCTGGGAGCTCACTCCATCAGGCGAGTGTCCATCCGATGGGGCAGGAGTCCCGCATCAGCTGCGTGACCCACTCCGGGACCCAGTGGGCTTCATGCGTGAACTCGACGTCCACCAGGCCACTCTCCTTCGCCTCGCCAGGCTTCCTCGGCGATCCGAAGACGCGCGCCCTGGCGGTCGTGCGCTCGTTGGGCGGGTAGTAGTGGCGTAGTGGATCCGGATGTAGGTCGGCACAAGCAGGCCGGCACCGTACGGGAGTGGAACCTCCGGGGCTCCGCTCGGTAGCTCAAGGACGACAGTCCGGAATTCCGAAAGATGTCGAGTCCGGATGCGGGTGGTCGTCTGGTGCAACTCGTCCGCCATGACGGCCTCCTAGCGGGTGAGTCCTGTGGCCGTGTTCTCCAGCCATCGCACCGCCCAGGCGATCCCCTCATCGAAGTCGCGCGTGCCTTCGGGGGCGGCTGCCTGGAGACGCTGTGCAAGCACTCGGAGGTCTGACTGCAGCCCCTTGGCCTTAGCGCGTTCCATCTCGTCTCGAAGTTCGTCCGGCACGGCCCAGTCGGATGATGCTCCCTGCTCGCGCTTCCGCTCCTCTTCGGCCTCCTGCTCCGCCCAGCGCTCGTTGATGGTCTCGATGAAGGGCAGCTTCAGAAGGAGCTCCGCGTCGCTCAGCGCGGCAAGCGCGGGCTTCACGACAACAATCACTCTGGCGCCGTCGGGCATGACGATCGCACGGCTGACCAGGTCTTCGCTCACGGCGATCTCCGTTCTCTGGACTGCCACACTCACTGACAGAAACCTGCTGGTCAATGGCTTTGACCAGGAATCACTACGCAGAGAGGGCCCCAGTGCGGTGCCGGGGCCTCTTCAGTCGTACGCGATCTGCGCTTCGGCTTGATACAAGTGAGGTGCCGGGACGCCGCCGAGCTCGCTCTGCCCGCGATCCAGGCGGAGGTCACGGGGCTGCTGAACGAGCAGCACTCGGTGACCCCACCTACATGACGATGCGAGAGCTGTTCGATCGAGCTGCGCGAGGAGCTCGGTCCCCCCCGGCGACAGGGACCGCTTCGACATCGAACGCGACACCGTCGCCCTAGAGCACGCGCGGGGAAGGCCCCGGTCGCAGGTGGCGGGCGGAAACCAAAGCGGCCGGCGCCCACTTCCGCCGAGGCGGGTGGCAAGGGCGCCGGCCAACCGAAAACACACACTCCGGGAAACCCGAGAGGCGTATCTCGCTTCTGAGTGTATCCGTACGAGGCGGCGTTGCGGATCCAGCCGACTTGCCAGCGATGATACAAGCTAGGTAATGTTGTCTTGCTCGCGGGTGGTGGCAGCCCGCAGCGCCGAACACACACCCACCCACTCAGGAGGCCCCATGCCCCTCTCCCCCACCCACTCCGCCGCCAGCACGACGCAGAACGCTGCCGCGTCCGCGTGGCCGGCCACCGCCGAAGCCGCGGACGCTGAACTCGCCCACCTTGCCGAGCTCCTGGCCGAGGCCGGCGTCACCGCCGTTCCCGGCGCGGGCGTCCTGGCGGCTCCCGGCCTCGCCGCGGGCCCGGGCGACACCGCCGGCATCCGGGTGCGCACCACCGCCAACCCGCCCCACGCCCTCTACCTCATCGCCGCCGGCCGCCTCACCCCGCACACCACCGCCGGCAGTGCCTTCGCTCACCTCCGCCCGCTCCTCGAGGCGGCCGCCCGCCCCTGCGACGGATGCGGCGCCGAGGCCGGCGAGCCGTGCAACCCGCACTGCCTGCCCGACCCGACGACCGACTGACACCCCCGCCGGCGGGGCGCGACGAGCGCCCCGCCCTGTGATGAAGGAGAAGCACATGATCCGCGCCGGACGCCTGCCGTACGTCCAGACCATGTCCGACCTGGCTGACGCCCTCGGCAAGAAGCTCACCACGCTTCGAAACCAGAAGCCCTACGCGGCAGAAGGCCACCCGGCGCCCATCAGCTCGCCCGACGCCCGCAACCAGCTCTGGGACGCGGAGCAGACCAAGGCCTTCTACGCCGGCGAGCCCATCCCCGAGCTGCCCCAGGTCGACGACGACGAGGACCTCCTCGACCGCCACGAGGCCGCCCAGGCGCTCGGCATCGAACCCGTCACCTGGAACACCTACAAGAAGGACCCGGCTCTGGTCGCCGGCATGGTCCTCGTGCCTGCCGGCCCCAAGGGCACCGAGCACTGGCCCCGCCGACTGGTCACCGCGTACAAGGACAGCCGGCCCGGCCGCGGCGCCGGCGGCGGCCGCCGCGAGGGCAGCGGCGACATGATCCCCCGCGACCAGATCCTGCCCCGGATCGCCGAGCTCCTGGACGCCGACCCCGCCGTCACCGTCGAGACCGTCTCCGACACCCTCGGCATCACCAAGTTCCCCACCGCGCAGAACGGCCTGGCCACCCTCCGAGGCAGGCGCATCGCCGACCTCGTCGAGCAGCAGCCCGGCCTCGACCTGAAGGACGCCGCTCTTCAGCTGGGCTACCCCGCCATCACCCACCGCGCCGCCGTCACGCACGCTGAGCGCGAGCTCCACGCCCGCGGCGCCCAGCCCTACCTGCAGCACACTGCCGACGCCCTGGCCGCCGCCGGCATCGCCCAGCAGGCCCAGGTCGAGATCCGCCAGCTCGACGGCGACGCCCTGGCTACCGCCGTGATCCTCAACCCTGACCAGCCGGCCGCAGCCGTAGTGTGGGACTCCCGCTTCGGCTGGCGCACCTCCACCAGCCGCCGGCACCCCATCGGCAAGGACACCGACACCCCACCCGAGGGCGAGGGAATCCGCTACCTGGGCAGCGGACTCCAGCCCAACCCCGACGAGCTCCTCGCCGCCCTGCACGACGGCCGCATGGGCACCAAGCGCCCTCACCCCAAGCCCTGACGCACCAGCAGCCGAGATGTGGGCACCGACGGCCCGCCCGCGCCCAGTCCGGACCGAACCCTCCACCACACCCGCGGGGGCGAGGGAGACGCAGTCTGCACCCAGCAGCCCGACTGCGACACGTACGGCCAGGAGATGGCCCTGACCGGCCACCACCAGAGAGTGGCAGCCAGTGCGCGGTTCACCGTGTTCCGGGCTCGGGCCGCTGCCGGGGCCTTGCCAGAGCAGGCGGACAAGATCGTGTCGAAGCTGGAAGCCAAGGCCACCGAGTCGGTTCGCGGCTGGGGTACACCACCCCGCCGACCAGGCCCTCGAGGAGACCGTGCGACTCATCGTCGACGCGGTCTCCGCTGACGAGGGCTGGCGGATCAGCATCCACCCGACCAGGACAAATGCTCGTCGTCGTCCTCAGCCACGCGGCTGCCGGCGCCGACGATGCGGTCCTCGCCGACCTCTCTGCCGTCCCCGGCACCGCCAGCTGCGACACCGACACCTCCGACGAAGGCCGACGGGTGTGGGTGGTGCTGTCCTCCGAACCCCCGCGGACCAGGCAAGGCTGAACGGGAGTCACGCGTCACCTCCGTCCGCGCGGGGTCGTTATCAGCGAGCCGCAGAACACCCCAGGAGGTCCCATGGCTCAGGAACCCGACTACGACACATTCGCGGAGATCTACAGTCGGGGCGGGAGGCAGGCGCTCGAGGGAGCGCTGGCCCACTACGCGCCGCGTGCCTCCTGGGCCAGCCTGAACGACGCGGAGAACCTGGCTGTTCAGGTCGTCGAAGGCGCGGCAGCCCGGACCGTGGCCCATGTCGACCAGCTCGAAGCCCAGGCTGCAGCACTAGCGGCGGAGATCGAACGGAAGCGGGCCCGCATCCAGGTGTATGAGCGGGAGATCGAGTCCATCAACAGCGCAGCTTTGAGCCACATCCTCGACGACGTGGACCCGGAAGCTGTGCCCAGGAGCTAGCCTCGGAGGCGTACCCGATCCGGATGGGGGCCGTGATGGCGCACCTGACTTTCGACGAGGCTGAACAGCGGGAGCTGCGTGACGCCGCGCGCGCCGAGTTCCCCGGGAACCCGGCGCTCGCCTACGTGCTCGAGAACCTTGCCGCCGAGGGCATCGACCTCGACCGGTGCCGTGACTGGGACGACATCCGGGCCGAGAAGGGCCTGCCCGAGCACGACGGCGGGGCCCAGGGTGTCGCCTAAGCACTCCCGTGGTGGCCGCCGGCCTCGGATCGTGTTTATCGAACCTGCCGAGACGCAGGTTCGCGTCCTCACCACCGAGCAGACCGGCCGCCTGGACGCGGCCCTCAACGCGATCGCGGCCGACCCCACTGACGTGAAGCCGCACGCCACCGCGTCGGCACTTCGCGACTTCCAGCACGACGGCATCCGCGTCATCTTCTACGCGACCGCGCTCGGCAGCATCCTCATCGTCACCTACGTCGAAGCCGACTGACCTGCCCCGTGCTCGGCCTTGCCGGAACGTGTGCGTCAACCTGTCCGTCACCGCCGGCGTAGGCATGTAGCCCGTGCGGGCGGCAGCGAACCGATACGCCTGCCTGCAGCCGTCGCCAGGCCGCTACGGTCACCTCTGGGAGGTCGGGCCGACTGGTCAGTTGATCCGCCTCCCGTGTGCCCCCGCACCCAGTGATCCCCGGTGCGGGGGCACCATACGCTCCCGGCTGGCTACGGGGCGGGTTCGCCTTCCGCCGACTCGTCGAAGTAGACGGTGCCGGCTTCGTCCATCCGCGGGTGAAGGGCGTAGGGGGCATGGGTGTTGACGTCGGAAGAGCGTGGCCCTTCCGGGCCGTCGGGGCCCCAGCGCAGGAGGCGGCGGGCGCGGCCGATCCTGAAGACGGTGCCGTGGACCTCTACCTCGTTGAGCCGGCCGCCTCGGAGCCGGTCCGCGGCATCGGCGAACACCGCCAGCTCGGCGGCCGCCGGGCTGGCGTTCTCGGCGACGACGGTGTGCGCGTCGATCTCTGGCTCGGCGTCGTAGGGGATCAGGCCCCGCGTGCGCGGTTCCATCCAGGTCAGGGCGAAGGCGAGGGTCCGGCGTGCGTCGTGAGCGGTGGCCTGCAGACCGCTGCCCGGTGTCCAGGGCTCGGTGCCGGACCGCTCGACGATCAGGAACGCCGGCGGCATGAGGACGACGTCGGGGTGACTCTCCACGGCCCGTGCCGAGTCGTGAAGGACGGGCTCGGGGAACCGGATACCCGAGTAGGCCAGGGAGCGAAGGGACAGGCGCTCCGCCGCCTGGAGCGGTGAGAGGGGGGCGTCCGGGTCCAGGACGAGGCCGTCGTCGACCTGTGGGCCGCTGGCGCCGGGGCTCCAGTCGGGGGTGAGGGGTTCGGGGTCGGTGGGCCGGGGCGTTTCGATGTCGCCATGCTCGTCGATGGCCGCGTACTCCTCGGCCCGCACCACGCGGTAGCGGGTGCCGAGCACAGTGAGCTCGTCGACGCACTCCTTCTCCAGGCGGGCGACCGCCGCCAGGAGCACACGCCGCTGATCCGGGTTCATCGCCTCATTCTTCGCCCGGAACCACAGCAAGGAGTTCAGTGCGTCCCGCGCCCGCTGCGGACAGCCGTGGGCGACATCGAGGACCACCTGCCACTGCCGCCCGCCGCTCTCGCTCTGCACGGCCACCCCGAACAGCGGGCCGCGTACGACCAGACCGCTGCTGCGCGCCGCGGCGTCGAGGGCATCGGCCTCCATCGCGGCCTCTACCGGCTCCACCGGAACCCTCACCACCACCGGCCACCCGTCCGCTCCCGCACCTGCTGCGCTCATGCCGCCATCCTGGCGGCCTGAGTGCGGTCACATCACGGTTTCGCCGGATCGTCCACCATCCCGAGTGGCGGGCCTGGGCTTCAGATAAAGGGCGTGCAAGCACCGCGCTGACTCGTGAGGCGACCCGGCGCGAGCGCTCGCTCAACTCCGAGTCCGAGCTGGTCCGCGCTCGCGGGAAGGGCACGTCAACCGGATCAAGATGCTCAAGCGCCAGATGTTCGGCCGGGCAGGCTTCGCCCTTCTGCGGAAGCGCGTCCTCATGTCCTGATCACCGACGACGGGGGGAACTCGACGGCAGCGGCGCCAGCGGATGTGCAAGCCTTCCCATCCCAGATGCCGACAGAGAAGACTTGATGACCAGCGACGACGCCCTCGATCAGCTCAGACACATCGCGCGTGAGCGAGCATTCGGCAGGCATGTTGGGTCGGACCGGCTCATACAGGCAGGTCTGGACGCGCTGATAGCTGGGGTCGAAAGCCCGTCCCTGGCCATGCTGGCTGGACTTCTCCGGAGCGAAGAGCCCGAAGCGCCAGAGCTCTTCGACCAAGTACTGGAGGAGATGGGACTGCTCTTCCACGCGCCCACAGACCCCCGGGCCGCAAAGTGGGCGATGGCTGACTGGATCGCCGGTCAGATCGCCGACGGATCCCTGGATCCCGCCGCCGGCACTCACCTCATCTGGGCAGACATCGCCTATGACCTCGGCTACCCCGACGAGCTGAAACCCCTTGTGCACTGCGCGCACAACCTAGACGGCTGGGAGGAGAGCTGGGGAGTCTCCGTCGAGGAACTCAACGGAGAAGCGGTTGAGGCAGCGAAGCAGTTCCTCAGCAAGAGGTCTGTAGCCGAGGGGGGAAACTAACCCGGGGTTCATTCTCGCCATCGGGACGGTCAACCACGAGGTGCTCCGCTCACTCAACGTGGCCGCACCACAGAACTGAGCCAGAGCCGGAACTCGTGAACAAAGCCAGGGGAGCGAAGGCTGGGGAGAGCGGGTGATCGGGACGCTGTGCAGAGCATCGTCGTCCTGTTCCCCTCCGGGGAGATCATCGGCATGCCGGCCGAGGGGAGAGAGGAGCACTGTGCCGGGGCTCGCGGCGTCAACCAGGGCGAGCCGCCCGGTGATCGTTTTCGGTGAACCTGGCGGCCCCCACGAGTGACATCCCACGGATCCACCCGGCCCGCTCTCACCGGAGCCGGTATTTCTGCGGACCGTGATCACTTACCTGACCCGGGCCGCAGCAGCGGCCACGCTCGCCCTGGCCTCCCTCGCCGTCACCACGCCCGCACACGCCGGCGGCGACACCCCCGCCGGCCTGCTCACCCTGCCCGGCGCCGTCGCCGCCCTCCCGGTCGCCGAGGAAGCCCAGAATGACACCTACTCACGCGACTTCTTCCGCCACTGGAACAGGGGCCTGAACCTCACCGACGCGTGCAGTACGCGAGGCGAGGTCCTGATCTCCGAGGCCGTCGAGGCCCCGGTCATCGGCGCGAACTGCGCACTGACCGGGGGCGCGTGGTGGAGCTACTACGACGAAACCGAGGTCCGCTCGGCCTCCGGTCTCGACATCGACCACATGGTCCCGCTCAAGGAGGCCTGGGGGTCCGGCGCCTGGGAGTGGACGGCCGAGCGCCGGGAGGCCTACGCGAACGACCAGAACGCCGCGGTCTCGCTGATCGCGGTCACCGCCCGCTCCAACCGGGCCAAGGCGGACAAGGACCCGGCCCAGTGGATGCCGCCGGCGCCCAGTGCCCGCTGCCGGTACGCCACCGAGTGGACCGCGACGAAGCTGCGCTGGAACCTGAACGTGGACCCCGCGGAGGCCGGCGCCCTCCAGGCGCTCGCCGCCGAGTGCCCGGACGCGATCGTCCAGTTCGAGCCCGCCGAGTAGGACGCCGGATCGCCGTCTGCGGCTCGGGGGATCCGCAGACGGCGACGCCGCCCGCCCCGCCTGCTCACAGGATCACAGCTCAAACCATTGCATTCGAGGGTGAAAGGGTGCGTATGGCTGTGAAGTGTGGGGGTAGGCGGGTGCCGAGCGGACCGGGGCCGCTCACGGGCCCGCGGACTCCCCCTTCCCGCCGGGCCCGACCGGGTGGAGGACCGGCCCGCACCAGCGGTGTTGTGCGGGCCGGTCTCCCCGAAGGCGGGGAAACCGCGGCGTGCTGCCGGTCGAGGGCCGGTCCCGCACACGTGCGAAAGGACGCGGGACCGGCTGTGGACGCCCGTCCTGTGGGAGTCATGGCGACCGTACGACGCACCTGTTGCAGTGCGCAGGTTCTGATCCGCCGTCAGTGGCCCGCCGGCAGACCGTGCGGGAACCGCTCGGCGGGCCAGCCGCCTCCGGGCTGCCTCAGATTTCAATACGCCGGTGCCACCAGTGCAGATGTTCTGGGGCGAAAGGATCGTTGACGGTTCGTCTGAGGACGCGTGCGTCGACAGGGGCCAGCGCGGCTCGCAGCTCTCGTCGAGCCCGGGCCCGCAGGTTCCATGCCGCCACTTCGAGCAGTGTGCGGATATGCCCGGTTGGGACGTCTGAATACCCGTAGTGCCACTCCTCAGCACCACGGGGTCGGCCGGCCCGCAGGGTCCAGCGCCGGAATGCGAGCGCAACATCACCCCTGGACAGGCCGCGCTCGCGCTCTGGCTGTACGCGTACCACCTGTTCATCGTCTCGGCGCGTGGCCTCGTACGGCTGGTCTGCGGGAAGACCGGCTGGGCGAAGACCCGGCGGAACGCCGAGACGGCGGGCGTGGGCCCGGTCGCCACGGAGGCCTGAGGAGCCGCACCGTGCCCCGGACTCTCGGACGACCGTGGCGTGCTCATCGTCCGTCGGCTTCGCGCAGGACGCGCAACGGGAGAGGTTCGACGACCCACCTCGACTCTATCGTTGCGGTGACCGGGCGGAAGGCTCGCACCGGCTCGAAATCGAAGGGGAGCACGTGCGGAACGGTGTGGCAGTCAGTGCGGTGGACCGGCTCGAGGAGTACCGACGCGAGCTGACCGGGTACTGCTACCGGATGCTGGGGTCGTACGCCGAGGCCGAGGACGCCGTACAGGAGACAATGGTCCGGGCCTGGCGGAACATCGACCGGTTCGAGGGTCGCTCGTCGCTGCGGTCATGGGTGTACCGCATCGCCACGAACGTCTGTCTGGACGCCCTGGCCTCTGGCAGGCGGCGGGCCCTGCCCATGGACCTGTCCGGACCCAGCGACGGCAACACCGCCCCGGCGCCTGCGGCGGAGGCCGGACTCTGGGTGGAACCCTGCCCGAGCGGAGATCCCCAGGCGTCCGCGACGACGGGCGAGTCGGTCCGGCTGGCGTTTGTCGCCGCGCTCCAGCACCT
>NZ_LIVV01000015.1 GCF_001905825.1 Streptomyces sp. CB02009 | reverse complement strand
TGACACTCGCGTTGAGCGGGACAGTCAGACCGGAATAAGGCCGACTGTCCACAGCGTCCTCGCTGTGTATGTTGCCTGCTGACCATGAAGGCCGGCAGGACTTTCAAAGGAACCTCGCCATCCGAAGATGGACGGGGTATCAACTAATCTGGCGTTGATTTTTGGCACGCTGTTGAGTTCTCAAGGAACGGACGCTTCCTTTGTACTCACCCTCTCGGGCTTTCCTCCGGGCTTCCCTTCGGTATTTCGTGTTTCCAGCCTAGCAGATCCAATTTCCCGTTTCTGCCACCCGCTGGAGCGGGTTCGCTGGGCAGGAATTCACTTTCGCGCTTTCCGTTCCCGGCGGGGTTGAACATTACCAGGCTTTCTCGGTCCCCCCGACCACGTCCCTGCGAGCATGCAGAGGTGTAGACCACTGGGGTTAGGATCTGGCTTGATAGGTGCTGCCGACCCGCGACTCAAGGCCGCGTTGGGGTCAGGCAGGAGTACGACAGTACATCCCACCGTCAGCTGAGGCAAATCGTTTCCGGTGGTCCCTAGCTCCGCCCAACTGGTACGTCTCGTGCGGAACTGGGACTTCTTATGACTTACGCTTCTGAACAGTACGCCGTCCAGGACAGGTAGTGACGGCGCCACACAATCTCCGCCCCTGGGAGGCTTCCCATGACAACCGTGACGTCGCCGCTTGCCGGACGCGCCATCGGTCTCGCCGCAGTTCCCGACCCGGTCTTCTCCGGTGCGATGGTCGGGCCCGGCACCGCCATCGATCCCGTACGTGAGCCCTCGGAGGCCGTCTCCCCCATCGACGGGGTCATCGTCTCCATGCACCCGCACGCCTTCGTCGTCGTCGACGGTGAGGGCCACGGCGTGCTGACCCACCTCGGGATCGACACCGTCCAGCTCAACGGCGAGGGCTTCGAGCTCCTCGTGAGCAAGGGCGACACCGTCCAGCGCGGACAGGCCGTCGTGCGCTGGGACCCCGCCGCGGTCGAGGCCGCCGGCAAGTCCCCCATCTGTCCCATCGTGGCCCTCGAGGCCACTGCGGACTCGCTCTCCCACGTCGTCGAGGACGGCGACGTGAAGGCCGGCGACCAGCTCTTCGGCTGGAGCTGAGCCGGATCGTCCCCGTGACGACCGCGAGTTCGACATTCAACGCGGCGGCACGCGCCGCCGCTCTATCGGAGACGGGTGAGATGGAGACAACGCTGCGAGGCGTCGGCGTCAGCCACGGTGTGGCGATCGGCGAGGTCCGGCACATGGGCACGGCGGTCCTCGAACCGCCGGCCAAGCAGATTCCGGCGGACGAGGCGGAGCGCGAACAGGGGCGCGCCCGCCAGGCCGTCGAGGCTGTCGCCGCCGACCTCAACGCACGCGGGAACCTGGCCGGTGGCGAGGCCCAGCACGTGCTCGAGGCCCAGGCGATGATCGCCCAGGACCCGGAGCTCATCGCCGATGTGGACCGCCGTATCGCCGTGGGCAGCACGGCCGAGCGCGGTATCTACGACGCCTTCTCGCACTATCGCGAGCTGCTCGCCGGTGCCGGTGAGTACATGGCCGGGCGCGTCGCCGACCTCGACGACGTGCGGAACCGGATCGTGGCGCGCCTCCTCGGTGTGCCGATGCCGGGTGTGCCGGACAGTGACGAGCCCTATGTGCTGATCGCGCGGGACCTGGCGCCCGCCGACACGGCGCTGCTGGACCCCACGCTGGTGCTCGGGTTCGTGACCGAGGAGGGCGGGCCGACCAGCCACAGCGCGATCCTCGCGCGGGCGCTGGGCGTGCCGGCGATCGTCGCGCTGCCGGGCGCGGGTGAGCTCGCCGAGGGCACGATGATCGCGGTCGACGGTTCGACCGGTGAGATCTTCGTGGACCCGAGCGAGGAGAAGAAGGCGGAGCTGACCAAGGCCGCCGCCGCGCGCAAGGCCGCGCTGGCGACGTCCAGCGGTCCGGGCGCCACCTCGGACGGGCACAAGGTGCCGCTGCTCGCCAACGTCGGTGGTCCGGCGGACGTGCCGGCGGCGGTGGAGGCCGGTGCCGAGGGTGTCGGTCTGTTCCGTACGGAGTTCCTCTTCCTGGACGACAGCGCGAAGGCTCCGTCCGAGGAGAAGCAGGTCGAGGCCTACCGCCAGGTGCTGGAGGCGTTCCCCGAGGGCCGGGTGGTCGTGCGGGTGCTCGACGCCGGCGCGGACAAGCCGCTGGACTTCCTGACTCCGGCGGACGAGCCGAACCCGGCGCTCGGTGTGCGGGGTCTGCGGTCGCTCCTGGACCACCCGGAGGTGCTGCGGACCCAGCTGACCGCGCTGGCGAAGGCGGCCGAGGGGCTGCCGGTGTACCTCGAGGTCATGGCGCCGATGGTGGCCGACCGTACGGACGCGAAGGCCTTCGCCGACGCGTGCCGTGAGGCGGGGCTGCGGGCGAAGTTCGGTGCGATGGTCGAGATTCCCTCGGCCGCGCTGCGGGCGCGCTCGATCCTCCAGGAGGTCGAGTTCCTTTCGCTGGGCACCAACGACCTGGCGCAGTACACCTTCGCCGCCGACCGTCAGGTCGGCGCGGTGTCGCGGCTCCAGGACCCGTGGCAGCCGGCGCTGCTCGACCTGGTGGCGCTGTCCGCCGAGGCGGCGAAGGCCGAGGGCAAGAGCTGTGGTGTCTGTGGCGAGGCCGCTGCCGACCCGCTGCTCGCGTGTGTGCTGACGGGTCTGGGTGTCACCTCCCTCTCCATGGGTGCTGCCTCGATTCCGTACGTGCGGGCGACGCTGGCCAAGTACACGCTGGCGCAGTGCGAGCGTGCGGCGGCCGCGGCGCGTGCCGCGGACACGGCGCACGAGGCGCGGGTGGCCGCGCAGGCGGTGCTGTCCGGGGAGTGATTCCCGGGGGTGCTCGACGAAGGGGCTTTCCGTCACCGAGGTGGCGGGGAGCCCCTTCGGCGTGTGCGGGGTCAGTGGTGGGTGGTCCAGTCGTCGTCGGGGTCGGGGGTGAGCAAGAAGCCGGCCCGGTGGTCGACGCCCGGTTCCGGGGAGAGGGGTTCGCCGGTGCGGGCGTCGGTGCAGTAGGCGGCGAAGACCTCGGCCTCGGTGAGGGGGGTGAGGGTGCCGCCGGTGAGGCGCCAGCCGTGCAGTCGGTCGCGGGCGCCGGGTGCGGTGGTGCGCAGGACGAGTCCACCGGGTGCTCCGAGGACGATGCCCGCGGCGAGGACGGCGGTGAACTCGGCGGCCGCGGTCTCCTCGACGGCGGTGGGTGCGGTGGTGCCGTCGGCGTGCAGGACGGCGAGGAGTCGGTCGTCGGCGGCCGGGACGCTGCAGACGAGGTGGTGGGTGCCCGGGCCGGCGGCCTCCAGGAGTCGGGCGAGGAGCCGGGAGGCGCGCTCGAAGGCGGCCCTGCCGATGTCCTTGCCGCAGGTGGCGCAGTCGCCCGTGGTGGCGAGGACCGTCGTGGCGTACTCCCAGGTGGCGTGGCGGACGGCGGTGTCGACCAGCTCGGGGAGGAGGGTGCTGAGGGGCTGTCCGGTGTAGGTGATCCGGGCGCCGGTGGCGGCGAGGTGGGCGGTGAAGCGGCTGCGGCTGGTGGGGTGGTCGGGGTCGAGGGCGGTTTCGGCGCAGTAGGCCGCGTACTCCTCGGGGTCGAAGAGGGTGACGGTGGTGTGGCCGCCCTGGGTGGCGAGGGTCTTGAGGAGGGCCTCGACCTGGCGGAGGTAGGTGGCGTGGTCGTCGAAGACGAAGGTGCGGTACCGCCGCATGGCCGTGAAGTCGTGCTCGTCGGCGAGGAGGCCGACGGTGCTGGGTACTTCGCGGCGCAGGGCGCGGCGGAGGTTCGCTGGGGTGGTGCCGGTCCGTGTCATGTCTCCCCCTGGAATGCGGTCCGATCAGTGCTCACTCACCGTAACCTTCGCCACTGACAGTGACGGCTCGGGGAGGCGTCGGCGGACGAGGCGGTTCTGCACGGCACTGGTGCCGACGAGCACGGCACCGAGGAAGGGCCAGGCCAGGGGGCCGGCGGAGACGAGGCCGGTCATGAGGAGGGGGCCGACGAAGCGCTGGGTGGACTGGGCGAGGCCGTGGACTCCGAGGTAGGCGCCCTGTGCGTCGTCGGGGGCGAGGGCGACGGAGATCTCCCAGGACGCGATGGTGTGGATCATCTCGGCGAAGGTGAGGACGACGGCCGCGGTGATCAGGGCGGCGACGGCGAGGGTCCGGCCGCCGAGGGCGGAGACGGTCAGGGCGAGCGTGCCGACGGTGAAGAGGACCGCGAGGGGCGCGAGCAGGCGGCGGGCGGCTTCGGTCGAGGAGCCGAAGCGCGAGAGCGGGACCTGGAAGATCACGACGAGGGCGCTGTTGACCACCATCAGGAGCGGGGCGAGGCCGACGGGGGCCTCGGTGGCGTGGACGATCCAGAGCGGCAGGGCGACCTGGAGGATCGAGTCGTGGAGGAAGAAGACCGAGTCCGCCGCGGTGAAGCGGAGGAAGCCGCGGTCGCGCCAGGGATTGGAGGGCTTCGCCGCCGGGGTGGCGTCGGTGGAGGCGGCGGCGACGCGGGAGGTGGTGGGGGCCGGGGGTTCGGCGCAGCGGAGGGTGAGCGCCGCCATCACGAGGTAGGAGAGGGCGTCTCCGACGAGGAGGAGGTGGAAGGCGGTGGTACTGCCGACGGCGAGGGCGGCCGCGGCGCCGAGGCCGCCGAGGGTCCAGCCGATGTTGGAGGTGGTGCGGTTGACGGCCTGGTAGCGGACGCGGTCGGGGCCGGCGACCCGGGCGGCGTAGAGCTTGGTGAGGACGTTGGTGGCGCGGTCGGGAAGGGCGCCGGCGGCGGAGAAGAGGACGAGCAGGAGGTAGTCGTCGGTGGTGAGGAGGGCGAGGAGGGCCGCGGCGCGGAGCAGTTGGGTGCCGATGATGACGCGGACGAGGGGGAAGCGGTCGGCGAGCCGGCCTCCGAGCGGGGCGCCGGCGATGCCGGCGGCGCCGGAGACGGCGATGAGGAGGCCGACCTGGCCGAGGTCGAGCCCGGTGACGAACGTGAAGTAGAGGGCCATGGCCGTGGACCAGAGTCCGGTGCCGCACTTGTCGATGAAGCCGATGACGAGCATGCGGCGGCCGTCGCGGCCACCGGGGATGCGGTCTTTGAGGGCTGTTCGGGTGGAGCGGGTGGAGCGGCTCAATGGGTCCCCCTTGCCAACTGCTTTGTATTGATACATACTTGATTACGTGGCAGCACAATATTCGATCGATGGCACGACGGCCAAGGGGATTGCCGCGTCCGTGGAGCGGGGCGTCGCCGACGGCGCCCTCTCCCCCGGTGACGCCCTGCCGCCCGTGCGGCGGCTCGCCGACGACCTGGGAGTGAGTCCGGGGACGGTCGCGACGGCCTACAAGGAGCTGCGGCAGCGCGGCCTGATCGTCACGCGGGGCCGGGGCGGGACGGTCGTCGCGGACGTGCCGTCGGTGGCCTCCCGGCGTCCGCCGCGCGTACCCGAAGGCCTTGTCGACCTCGCCGGCGGCCACCCGGACCCGCGCTTCCTCCCCGTGCTGCGGCCACCGGCGACGGTCACCCCGGGGTACGGGTCCCACCGTGCCGCGCCCCGCACGGCGGCGCTCGAGGAGGTGACCCGGCAGTGGTTCGAGCGGGACGGCGTGCCCGCACGGCACGTGACCTTCGCGCACGGCGCACTCGACTGCATCGCCCGGCTGCTCTCGACGGAGCTGCGGCCGGGTGACGCGGTGGCCGTGGAGGATCCCGGATTCCATCATCTCCTCGACCTCGTCCCCGCGTTGGGCATGCGGTTGGTGCCCGTGGCCGTGGACGGCGAGGGTCTCGTACCGGAGTCGCTGCGGGCGGCGCTGCGGGGCGGCGTGCGCGCGGTGGTGTGCAGCCCGAGGGGCCAGTGTCCGACGGGGGCGTACTTCACCCGGTCGCGGCGGGACGAACTCGTGGCGGTGCTGCGGGACTTCCCCGAGGTGCTCGTCGTCGAGGACGACCACAACGCGGAGATCGGCGGGGCGACCGCGTACACCCTCGCCGCCGCCGGGCTCGACCGGTGGGCGCAGGTGCGTACCGCCTCGAAGCACCTCGGGATCGACCTGCGATGGGCCGGCGTCGCGTGCGACGCGGCCACCCTCGCGCGGCACGACGGGCGGATGCTGATGACCTCGGGTTGGGTCAGCCACCTGCTCCAGGAGACGGTGGCCGGCCTCTTCCTCGACGGCGCGGTGCGCGCGCTCGTGGCCGACGGCGAGGCCGCGTACACGGAGCGGCGGACGGCCCTGATCGACGCGCTCGGGGCGTACCGGATCCGGGCGGTCGGCGCGAGCGGGCTGAACGTGTGGGTGCCGGTGCGGGACGAGTCGGCTGTGGTCAACGGGCTGCGGACGCGGGGCTGGTGGGTGGCCGCGGGGGCGCGGTTCCGGATCGCCGCCCCGCCGGCCGTGCGGATCACCGCGTCGACGCTCGCCCCCGAGGAGGCGCCGCGCCTGGCGGCGGACTTCGCGGAGGTCCTCGGGGACGCGCAGGCGACGTACGGCGGTTGACGCCGGCCGGGGGCCGCGCGGGCCGGGGGCAGGGGCAGTGGTGACGCACGTCCTGGTCAGGGCCGGTGCGCGGTGTGGCGGGGGTCACGGGAACCCGGACGAACCACCGCCCAGTGCCTTGTGTGGAATCACCTATGAGAGATCGTTTCCGCGCCGGGGACCCCTCCGCGCTCGGTGAGGCGTACGACGAGCACGCGCGCGTGCTGTACCACTACGCCCTCCGGGTGTGCGGGGACCGGGCGGCGGCCGAGGATGTCGTCTCCGCCGCGTTCCTGGAGGCCTGGCGCTGCCGCGGGAAGGTGCACGCCGAGGGCGGCAGTCTGCGCCCCTGGCTGCTCGGCATCGCGACCAACATCATGCGCGGGTCCGCCCGCGAGGCACGGCGGCGGGACGCGGCGCTGGCCCGGATGCCCGACCGGGGCGTCCTGCCGGACTTCGCCGACGACGTCCTCGCCCGGATGACCGACGGGGAGCAGATACGGGCCGCCCGCGCCGCTCTCGGCAGGCTCCGGCGGCGTGAGCGGGAGGTCTTCACGCTCGTCGTGTGGGCCGGGCTCGACTACGCGGCCGCCGGGGAGGCGTTGGGCGTCCCGGTCGGGACGGTCCGGTCCCGGTTGTCGCGGGCGCGTGAACGGCTCCGGAAGCTCGCCGACGCCGAACTGCGCACGGCACGCCGGGAGGAGCGGGCGGCGGCCGCCGCGGTGCGGTCGCCCGGCAGAGCCGTGAGGCCGGCCGGCGGAGCTGTGAGGCCTCCCGGCGGAGCTGTGGGGCCGCACGACGTACCCGCCCGCGGCACCCGTCCGCCCGTCGCCGACTCCGGAGCCGCGCGCCCCGCCTCTTCCCCCCTGGCCGAGGGCCGAACCGCCCTCCCCGGTGCCCGGGGCCGAGCCACCGCACCCGATGCCGTCGGCCGAGCCGACGCGGCGCCGTCCACCGTCCGTCCCGCCCTCGTGCCCCGACCGATCCCGGAGAACCAGGCATGAACGCCTTCACCCCCCGTACGCCGCACCACCGCACGGCCGATGCGCGCGGGGACGCGCTGCTGCGGGCCGAGCTCGCCGAGCTGCTGCCCCCGCCGCCGGTGCCGGAGCTCGCGCCGGAGCGGGACCGCGAGCTGCGGCACACCGTCCTGCGGACCGCCCTCGCCACCGGTGACGGCGCCGCGGCCCGCCCGCCTCGTGAGCGCGGGGCGCGCGGCGGGCTGCGGCTCGGCTGGATCGCCGCGCCCGTCGCCGCCTGCGCGGTCGTGGCCGGTGCCGTCGTGCTCGCGCCCCAGGAGGGGCCGGCCGGCCCTCCGGGCCGTGTCTCGGCCGGGCGGCCCGCGGCCCCTGATGCCGTGCGCGTCCTGTCCGGTGCCGCGCTGGCCGCGGCGGCCGCGCCCGCGCCGGACGCCCGGCCGGGCGGGTACGTCTACGTCAAGAGCCTCGTCGCCCACGCGGGGCGCGACGCGGCCGGCGGACCGGCCGCGCTGCCGCCCGCGCACCAGCGCGAGGTGTGGCTCCCCGTCGACGGCGGCCGCCCGGGGCTGCTGCGCGAGCCCGGCGCCGCCGACACGGAGCTCGGGGCCGAGCTGCCCGTGTACGAGCTGGACGGTCCCGGGGCCACGCCCCGCAGGACCACCCTCGCGACGGCGGCGCCCTCGGTCACGAACCCGACCCACGCGTACGTGGCGGCGCTCCCCACGGATCCGGACGCGCTGCTGCGCCTGGTCCGGGACCAGACGCGCGCGGGCGAGGGCGACGCCGACCAGCGGGCGTTCACCGCGATCGGGACCCTGCTCGCCGAGACCTGGGCACCGCCGAAGGTCACCGCCGCGCTGTACGGGGCGGCTGCGCGGATCCCCGGAGTGACCCTGCTGCCGTCCGCGAAGGACGCGGCCGGCCGTGAGGGCGTCGCGGTGGCCCGTACCGCGCACGGCGAGCAGACGCAGTGGATCTTCGACCGGACGACGTCGGCGTTCCTCGGTGAGCGCACGGTCCTCACCAGGACCACCTCGGCGGGACCGGCCGGGACGGTCCTCGGGGTCTCTGCGGTGCTCGCCAAGGCGTCCGCACCGGCGCCCGGCGTGCTGCCGAAGGGCTGAGCCCGCGGCGCGGGCCGGGCGGAGCCGCAGGGCCGGCCGCAGGCGGAGGGGCCCGCCGATCCGGTCGGATCGGCGGGCCCCTTCCCGCGCTCAGCCCCGGCGGGAGGCCGCGAGGGTCTCGTAGAAGTGCAGCAGGCCGAGGTCGTCGACCGAACCGGCGTTGACGGCCTTGTCCAGGGGGGTTCCCTGGAGGAGGCGCTTGACCGGGACCTCGATGCGCTTGCCCGTGAGCGTGTGCGGGACGCCCGGGACCTCGATGATCTCGTCGGGGACGTGGCGCGGGGAGAGCTCGCTGCGGATCGTCCGCTTGATGCGGTCGATCAGCGCGTCGTCCAGGGTGGCTCCCTCGACGAGGTGGACGAAGAGCGGCATCCAGTAGCCGCCGTCGGGCTCCTCCAGGCCGATCACGAGGGATTCCCGGATCTCAGGGAGGCGTTCGACGGCCTCGTAGATGTCGGCGCTCCCCATCCGGACGCCCTGGCGGTTCAGGGTGGAGTCGGAGCGGCCGTGGATCACGACCGAGCCGTGGTCGGTGATCGTGATCCAGTCTCCGTGGCGCCAGACGCCCGGGAACATCTCGAAGTAGCTGTCGCGGTAGCGGCTGCCGTCCGGGTCGTTCCAGAAGTGGATCGGCATGGACGGCATGGGGTTGGTGACGACCAGCTCGCCGACCTCGCCGATCACGGGCTTGCCCGAGGGATCCCAGGCCTGGAGGTCGGTGCCCAGGCCGGCCGCCTGCAGTTCGCCGATGTGGACCGGGAGGGTGGGGACGGCGCCCGCGAAGCAGGAGCACACGTCGGTGCCGCCGCTGACGGAGGCGATCCAGAGGTCCTCGCGGACCTCGTCGTGGAGCCAGCGGAAGCCGTCGGGCGGCAGCGGCGAGCCGGTGGTGGCGACGCACTTCACCGCCGACAGGTCGAAGTCGCGGCCGGGGTGCACGTCGGCCTTCGCGCAGGCCATCACGTACGCGGCGGAGGTGCCGTACAGGGTGGCGCGGGTGCGCTCGGCGACGCGCCACTGGGCGGCGGTGTCGGGGTAGCCGGGGCTGCCGTCGTACAGGACGACGGTCGTGCCGGTGAGCAGGCCGGAGACGAGGAAGTTCCACATCATCCAGCCGGTGGAGGTGTACCAGAAGAACACGTCCTCGGGGCCCAGGTCGCAGTGCAGGCCCAGCTGCTTGACGTGCTCGACGAGGATGCCGCCCTGGGACTGGACGATCGCCTTCGGCAGGCCGGTGGTGCCGGAGGAGTACAGGACCCACAGCGGGTGCGAGAACGGGACCTGCTCGTAGACCGGCTCGGTGTCGCCGGCGACGAGGTCGGACCAGGCGAGGGTGCCCTCGGGGGCCGGGGTGCCGAGCAGCGGGATGTGGACGACGGCGCGGAGCGTCGGGAGCTCGGCGCGCAGTTCGGCGACGGTCTCGCGGCGGTCGTGCTCCTTGCCGCCGTACCGGTAGCCGTCGACGGTGAAGAGGACGACGGGTTCGACCTGCTGGAAGCGGTCGAGGACGCTGCGGGCACCGAAGTCGGGGGCGCACGAGGTCCACACGCCGCCCACCGCGGCGGTCGCGAGGAGGGCCACGACGGACTGCGGGACGTTGGGCAGGTAGCCGCTGACCCGGTCTCCGGGCCGTACGCCGAGGGCGCGGAGTTCGGCGGCGAGGGAGCCGACCTGGCGGCGGAGCTCGGCCCAGGTGACCGGCACGGGCTCATGTGTCTCGTCCACATGGAGCAGGGCCGCGGCATGGGGGCGCTCGTCGGCGGCGCGCAGGGCGTGCTCGGCGTAGTTGAGGGTGGCTCCGGGGAACCAGTCGGCGCCGGGCATCGAGCGGTCGCCGAGGACGCGCTCGTACGGGGTGGAGAAGCGGATGTCGAACCACTCGACGACCGCCTGCCAGAAGGCTTCGAGCTCGTCGACGGACCAGCGGTGGAGCGCCGGGTACCCGCCGGCGGCCGGGGCGCCGTGGTGTTCGGCGGCCCAGGTCTGGAAGCGGGTCACGGCGGCCGTGGCGATGCGTTCCTCGTCCGGCTGCCAGAGCGGCTCGGTCTGCGCTGATGTCATTGGGGCGGCTCCCTGGCTGTACGCGGGGTCGGCGTGTGTCCCGCGCACGTGCTGGGGTGTGCGCGTGACGCGGCTGACAGGACGATGCCATGTGATCGTCTTTCGCACCAGGTCTGCCCGCCCATGGTCGGGGAGTTGAATATGTGCTCCCACCACGGGTGAACGCCAGTTGAACGGAGCCTGTTCCGCCCCGGGCGGGTGGCAGTCTGAGCTGCATGGACGGTCGTGAACTGGTGCGTTCAATGAAGGTGTTCGGCTCGGTGCGGGGGCTGCGGACGGTGCGGGCGGCGTGGCGGCAGCGTCGTACGGACGCGTGGGGGCTGCCGCCGAGGGGTGCGGAGCGGGCCCGGGTACCGGGGCCGGCTTCGGGTGCGGAGGCCGCGCCCGGCGGGGGGACCGTCCGGTTCGCGCGGTCCTCGCTGCGGATCCGCGTGTCGTCGGGCGGCACCGTGTTCTGGGGGTGGGACGGGGCCGATCCGCTTCCGTCGTACGCCCTGGCGGGTGAGGCGCCTGAGCCGGATCCGCGGGCGTCCCTGGAGCCGGACACGGACGGCGGCTGGCGGATCGTCTCGGAGCGGGTGACGGTGGCGGTGTCCCGGCACGGGGCGGTGGAGATCCGGACGCCGGGCGGGGTGATGCTGCGCCGGGACCTGCCGCCGCGCTGGTGGGAGCCGGTGGCGCGGGCCGCCGCCCCGGGTGCGGAGCCGGGGCGCGGCGGCCGGCCGGTGGCCGGCGCCGCTCCGTCCGACGGGGCGGTGCGCTGGGTGCAGCGCAGCGAGGTGCCGGCGGACGCGCGGTTCTTCGGTCTCGGCGGCCGGTCGGCGGGGCCGCGGCTGCGGGACGGCGCGTACCGCCTGTGGAACACCGACCCGAAGGGGAGCTTCGGCCCCGGGGACGATCCGCTCTACCTCACCATGCCCGTGCAGTTCGTCGTCTCGGACGCGGGGACGCACCTGGCCTTCCACGACAACTCCTGGGACGGCCGGGTCACCCTCGCCGAGGGCGAGGAGGGCGCGGGGTCCGGGCACGACCGGCCGGGGACGAGCGAGGTCCGGATGGGCGGCGGTCCGCTGCGCTGCTGGGTGGTGGTCGGCACCCCCGCGCGCGTGCTCCACGGCTGGGCGGCGCTCACGGGTGCTCCGGCGCTGCCGCCGGACTGGGCGCTCGGAGCGCAGCACGCGCGCTGGGGGTTCGGCAGCGAGCGCGAGGTGCGGCGGATCGTGGCCGGATACCGGGAGCGGGGGCTGCCGCTGTCCGCCGTCCACCTGGACATCGACCACTACGACGGGCATCGCGTGTTCACCGTCGACCGGGAGCGGTTCCCCGATCTGCCGGGGCTCGCGAAGGAGCTGCGGGAGCAGGGCGTGCGGCTCGTGTCGATCGTGGACCCGGCGGTGAAGGCCGAGCCGGGGAACGCGGTCTACGACAGCGGGCGGGCGGCGGGGGCCTTCGTGCGGGACGCGCGGGGCGACGAGGTGCGCGGGGTGGTCTGGCCGGGCGAGTGCGCCTATCCGGACTTCACCGATCCGGCGGTACGGGAGTGGTGGGGCGAGCTGTACGAGGAGCGGCTCGGGCAGGGCTTCGCCGGGGTGTGGCACGACATGAACGAGCCGGTGTCCTTCTCCCCCTTCGGCGACTCGACGCTGCCGCGCTCGGCGCGCCACCACCTGGACGGCCGGGGCGGCGACCACCGCGAGGCGCACAACGTGTACGGACTCACGATGGCGCGGGCCGGGTACGAGGGGCTGCGCCGGCTGCGGCCGGACGAGCGGCCCTTCCTCTTCTCGCGCTCCGGCTGGGCGGGGATGCAGCGGTACGGGGGCACCTGGTCGGGTGATGTGTCGACCGGGTGGCCGGGGCTGCGGGCCTCGCTCGCGCTGGTCCTGGGGCTCGGGCTGTGCGGGGTGCCGTACTCGGGGCCCGACGTGGGCGGTTTCGACGGCAGTCCCACGCCGGAGCTGTTCCTGCGCTGGTACCAGCTGGGGGCGTGGCTGCCGCTGTTCCGCACCCACGCGGCGATCGGCGCGGGGCGGCGCGAGCCGTGGGAGTTCGGTCCGGAGGTCCTGGAGCACGCGCGCGAGGCACTGGCCGAACGGGAGCGGCTGCGGCCGTACTTCACGACCCTGGCGCGGCTCGCCCGGATGACGGGCGCGCCGTACGTACGGCCGCTGTGGTGGGGGACGCCCGAGGACCGGGTGCTGCGCGACTGCGAGGACGCGTTCCTGCTCGGCGACGCGCTGCTCGTGGCGCCGGTCCTGACCGGGGGCGCCGACCGGCGGGCGGTGCGGCTGCCGCGCGGACGCTGGTACGACACGGCGACGGGGCAGGCGTACGAGGGCCCCGGGCAGGTGCTGCTCGACGCTCCGCTCTCCCGGGTGCCGGTCCTGGCGCGGGCGGGGGCGGTGCTCGCGGTGCGGGGCGACGACGGCGGCCTGGCCCTCGAGGTGTGGGCGCCCGCCGCCGGGCGGACGGGCGGCGGGCTCGTGGTGCGGGACACGGGGGACGGCTGGGAGACGGCCGAGATCGAGCGGTACCAGTCGCGGCTGGTGGACGGCCGGGTGGTCGTGGAGCGGGTGACGGACGACGGGGTGGAGGAGGCGGGGCTGCCGGTGCGGGTGCGGGGGGTGTGATCCGGCGCAGGCGCCCCGCGGGGGCGGGGCCCCGCGCCCCGGCTCAGCCGTACTCCCCCGCGAACCACTTCCGTACCGCCTCCGTGTGGAGCGGGAAGGCGAGTCGCTCCGGGGCGCGGAGCACGTGGTGGCCGCTCGTCTCGTCCGTCGGGACCGACGGCGGGAGCGCGCTCGCCGGGCGGGGCGGGAGGAGGCCGAAGACGAGGAGGTGGCCCGCAGGGGAGCTCAGCACGTCGGCGAGGCGGACCTCCTCTGCGGAGGCGGCGATCCCCGTCTCCTCCCGCAGTTCGCGGGCCACGGCGGCGCGCCAGTCCTCGCCGTGGTCGATGAAGCCGCCGGGCAGGGCGACCTCGCCGCGCGCGGGTTCGATCGTGCGGGTGATGACGACGAGGCCCGTGTCCGTTCCGTCCGTGACGGGGAGCAGGGCGACGGCGACGGGCAGCGGGTTGCGGTAGGCGGTGCCGCCGCAGGCCGGGCAGGTGCGGGGCCAGCCGGCGTCGGCCGGGTGGGCGGCGCCGCAGAACGTGCAGTGGGAGTCCTTCACGGGCCGACCGTATGCGATCACCCTTTCCCGGCGCTGCCGGAACTGGTAGACGGTGTGCCCATGACAGGACTTGCCTCTGCCTTCCGTACCCTCGCCGTCGCGGCCGCGGCCGGACTGCTCGCCGTCACGGGCGCCGTCGCCGCCCCCGCTCCCCCGGCGTCCGCGGCTCCTGAGCCGAAGGCGCCACGGGAGTTCGTGGCCCTCGCCTCGGTGGACCGGACGATCGTTCAGGAGATGCGCTACTCGACGGAGCACAACTTCGTGGGCGAGCCGGTGGACGGCTACCGGCAGCCGCTGTGCATCCTGACCCGGCCGGCCGCCGAGGCCCTGCACCGCGCGCAGGTGCGGCTCCTGGCCCGCGGCTACACGCTGAAGGTGTACGACTGCTACCGGCCGCAGCGGGCCGTCGACCACTTCGTGCGCTGGGCGAAGGACCTGGCGGACGAGCGGATGAAGGCGGAGTTCTATCCGCTCGTCGACAAGTCGAGGTTGTTCGCCGACGGTTACATCGCGGAGAAGTCCGGGCACAGCCGGGGCTCGACGGTGGATCTGACGATCGTGCGGCTGCCGGCCGTCCCCACGCGCGCGTACGTGCCGGGCGAGAGGCTGACAGAGTGCTTCGCGCCGCGCGCGGAGCGGTTCCCGGACAACTCCGTGAACATGGGGACCGGGTACGACTGCTTCGACACGCTCTCGCACACCGACGACCCCCGGATCCAGGGCGCGCAGCGGGCCCATCGGCAGCTGCTGAAGAGCGCGCTCGCCGAGCAGGGCTTCGTGAACCTGCCGGAGGAGTGGTGGCACTTCACGTTCAAGCCGGAGCCGTTCCCGAGCACGTTCTTCGACTTCCCGGTGGCGCGGAGGTCGGTGGCCGGCCACTGAGCCTTTCGCCCCCGGGGCTCCCGTGCCACACTTCTGACGGTTCGTCAGCTCATGGTGTCCGACGGCGGGCACGGCAGGCACGGGAGGCCTCGATGGCACGGACACGCACACCGGTGGTGGCCGGGTGGTTCACCGACGACACCGTGCCGGAGGCGGAGTTCCGGCTGCTCGGAACCCGTTGCACGGCCTGCACGTCGGTCTTCTTCCCCCGGGCGGACGACGGCTGCCGCAACCCGGTCTGCCCCGGGGGCGGGGAGCTCGCCGAGTTCCCGCTCTCCCCGCGCGGCCGGGTCTGGTCGTACACCGACGGGCGCTACCGTCCGCCCGCCCCGTACGTCTCCGATCCGGACGCGCCCTGGGAGCCGTACACCCTCGTCGCCGTCGAGCTGGCGGCTGAGGCGATGGTGGTCCTCGGGCAGGCCGCGCCGGGGGTGACGACGGCGGATCTGGCCATCGGGACGGAGGTCGAGGTGGTGCCCGGCGTCCTCGACGAGGACGACGAGCACATCTGGACCACCTGGCACTGGCGTCCCGTCGCACGGGAGGAGCGGTCGTGAACGACATCGCCGTCATCGGGGCGGGCATGCACCCCTGGGGCAAGTGGGGGCGGAGCTTCGTCAGTTACGGCACGGCTGCCGCCCGCGCCGCCATCGCCGACGCCGGCCTGGACTGGTCGGACGTCGGCTCCGTCGTCGGCGCGAACACCATGCGGTGCGGCTACCCGGGGTACGTGGCCGGAGCGACGTTCGCGCAGGCCCTCGGGTGGCAGGGGGCGAGGGTCACCAGCGTGTACGCGGCCTGCGCCTCGGGCGCCCAGGCGATCGGGACCGCACGGGCCCAGATCCTCGCCGGGCTCGCGGACGTGGTCCTGGTCGTCGGCGCGGACGCGACGCCCAAGGGCTTCCTCGCCCCGGCCGGCGGCGAGCGTCCCGACGACCCGGACTGGCTGCGGTTCCGGGTGCTCGGGGCCACCAACCCCGCGTACTTCGCGCTCTACGCACGCCGCAGGATGGCCCTGTACGGGGACACGCCCGAGGACTTCGCCCAGGTGAAGGTGAAGAACGCGGCGGCCGGCGCGCTCAACCCGCTCGCCCGCTACCGCGCGCGCGTGAGCGCCGAGCAGGTCGCCGCCTCGGCCGTCGTCGCCGATCCGCTGCGGCTCCTCGACATCTGCGCCACCTCCGACGGGGGCGCCGCGCTCGTGCTGTCCAGCATGGAGTTCGCGCGCACCCACGGGCACCCCGACCCGGTGCGGGTCCGGGCCGTGTCGACGGTCTCCCCCACGTACCCCAAGGCGGTGCTCGACCTCCCCGACATCGCGACCGACTCGGCGGTGGCCGTCGCACCGGCCGCGCGCACCTTCCGCGCCTCGATCGCGCACGCCGCCTACGAGGAGGCGGGGATCGGGCCCGAGGACCTGTCGCTCGCGGAGGTCTACGACCTCTCCACCGCCCTGGAGCTGGAGTGGTACGAGGACATCGGGCTGTGCGCGGCCGGCGAGGGCGCCAAGCTGCTGCGGGACGGGGCGACGGCGCTCGGCGGGCGCCTGCCGGTCAACACCAGCGGCGGACTCGCCTCGTTCGGGGAAGCCGTGCCCGCCCAGGCGATCGCCCAGGTCTGCGAGCTGACCTGGCAGCTGCGGGGTACGGCGGGCGACCGGCAGGTGCCGGGGGCGCGGGTCGGCATCACCGCGAACCAGGGGCTGTTCGGGCACGGGTCCGCAGTGGTGGCGGTGCGCTGAGACGCCTCGGGGCGGCTTCCGCGGACGGCTGCCCGCTCAGGGCGCCGCCGTCGCGTGGCTCCGGTCCGCGAGGACGAGCGCGTGCTCGACGACGGCGACGAGGACGTTCTTCACGGACTCGCGGTCCCGGGCGTCGCACATCAGGAGCTCGACCTCCGGGTCCAGGTCCAGCGCCCCGCGCACGCTCTCCGCGGGGAACCGCTGGGCGCCCTCGAAGCAGTTGACGGCCACCGTGAACGGGATGCCGCGCCGCTCGAAGTAGTCGATCGCCGCGAAGCTGTCCTCCAGACGGCGGGTGTCCGCCAGGACGACCGCGCCGAGCGCGCCCTGCGCCAGCTCGTCCCAGAGGAACCAGAAGCGGTCCTGGCCGGGCGTGCCGAACAGGTACAGGACGAGGTCCTCGCGCAGGGTGATGCGGCCGAAGTCCATGGCGACCGTGGTGGTCGTCTTGGCCTCGACGCCGTGCAGGTCGTCGACGGGCCGCCCCGCCTCGCTGAGGACCTCCTCGGTCCGCAGGGGCCGGATCTCGCTGACCGCGCCGACCAGCGTCGTCTTGCCGACCCCGAACCCGCCCGCGACGAGGATCTTCAGGGTCACCGGCTCGACGTACGGCGTCCTGCGGCTAGAGCGCCCGAAGGCCATTGATCACCTCGCGGAGAATGCTCACGTCCGGCAGCTCGGCCGGCGGAACGGGGCGGGTCACATGGACGAGTTCGTCCTCGACGAGGTCGCCGACGAGGACCCGGACCACCCCGACGGGGAGGTCGAGTCCTGCGGCGAGCTCGGCGATCGACTGGGGCTGCTCGGAGCAGCGTTCGACGATCTCCACGTGCTCGGGGGAGAGCGTCTGGTCACGGCCGGGGTCGTCGGCGGCGGGTTCGGGCACGACCACCGCGATCAGGTCGAGGCGGTGGCGGGTGGCGGCGCTCGTCCGGCCCCGGGTCATCGCGTACGGACGGACCACGGGCCCGGCCTCGTCGTCGAACCAGTGGTGGTGGGCAGGGGCGGCGCTCTGGTCCGGCTCCGTGGGCCGGTTCGCCTGGTTCAGCTGGTTCCGCTCGGCTGCGTCGCTCATGCCGTCCCCTCTCACCCTCCCGCGGGCAGACCGGTCCGGGGCGCCGTGCCGAGGTGGACCCCGACGCGCTTCACCATCAGCGTCATCTCGTAGGCGACCTGGCCGACGTCGGAGTCCGCGTCGGCGAGCACGGCCAGGCAGCTGCCGTCGCCGGCGGCCGTGACGAAGAGGAAGGCGTCCTCGAGCTCGACGACGGTCTGGCGGACCTTGCCCGCCTCGAAGTGGCGTCCGACGCCCTTGGCGAGGCTGTGGAAGCCGGAGGCGACGGCGGCCAGGTGCTCGCCGTCCTCCCGGGTGAGGTCCTGGGACGCGCCGGTGGGGAGGCCGTCGCTGGAGAGCACCAGGGCCTTACGGATGGACGCGACGCGCTGCACGAGCTCGTCGAGGAGCCAGTTCAGCTCGCCGTTTCCGTGGCCGGCGGTGCTGCTGGATGCTGCGGCGTTCGGTGCGGTCATCGACCGTCCCCCTCGGGTGTCGTTCCAGGTGCTGTCGGGTCGTCAGGGTCGGCGTTGTGCTCTCGCCCGCGCTGCCAGCCGCGCTGCATGGCGGCCATGCGCGCGCGTACCTCCTCGGCGTCCCGCTCGAAGTGGTCGGCGTCCGCGGGCGCGGCGCCGCCGCTCGTACCGGCGTCGGCACGTCCGCCCGTGCCGCGCTCGGCCGGGGCGTCGTGCGCGCGCAGCTGGGGAGCGAGGCTGGCCTGGCGGACTCGGCGGGGCAGCCCGCCGAACGGCTCGGGGCTCGCCGGCGCCACCGGGCCCTCCGGTGGTACGGGGACGAGGGTCGGGCCGGTGCCGCGCGGGGCGATGGGCAGACCGTACTGCCGGCCGGTGCCGCGCGGAGGGACGGGCTGGTCCCCCGGCCGGCCGGTGCCGCGCGGGGGCACCGGCCGCTCGTCCCGGCCGGTTCCGTAGGCGTGGTGGTCCGCGTCGCCGGGGCCCTCGGTCACGCGACCGGGGGCGGGGTGCGCACGGCCGTTGAGCGGCTGGTCCAGTTCGGGGAGCGTGTGGGACCGGTCGGAGGCGTCGGCTCCGCGGCCGCGCTCCGGCTCGTCCGCGCCGCGGCCGCGGTCGGGCTCGTCGAGCCGCCGGCCGTGGTCCACGACCAGGGTCGGGGTGCGCCGGCGCGGCAGCGGTACGGGGCCGAGGGCGCCCGCGTCGACGGGCTTCTCCTCCTCGTCCTGGCCGTCCGTCCGGTCCGCGGCCTGCGGGTGCTGCTCGCCGGCGGGCGCGCGTCCGGAGCGGCGCCGGGGACGGGGCAGGAAGAGGCCGCCGCGTTCGCTGTCGGTGTCGAGGAGGTCCGCCGCGCCGTCGAGGAGGACGTCGTACTCCTCGCTGCCGAGCGGCCCCTCCAGCTCGACGGGGCCGTCGAGCGGGCCGGGTGTCTCGGTCACGTCCGGGACCCGGGCGAGGGCCGGGCGCCGGCTGGGCAGGACGCCGTCGTCGGCGGTCCCGGCGTCGGCCGGGCCGGTGCGCTCCAGGGTCTTGCGGTCCAGGCGGAAGCCGGCGCCCTGGGTCTCGGGCGCGTCGGTGAGGAGCGCGGCCGGGATGAAGACGACGGCGGTGGTCCCGCCGTACGGGGAGGTCTGCAGCGAGACACGGACGTTCTGGCGCTGGGCGAGCCGGCTGACGACGAAGAGGCCGAGGCGGTCGGTGTCCGAGAGTTCGAACTCGGGGGTCTCGGCGAGCCGGAGGTTGGCGTCGAGCAGGGCGTCGGGGTTCATGCCGAGGCCGCGGTCGTGGATCTCCAGGGTGAAGCCGTTGGCGACCCTCTCGCCGAGCACCTGGACGGCGGTGTGCGGCGGGGAGAACACCGTGGCGTTCTCGAGGAGTTCGGCGATGAGGTGGGTGAGGTCCGCGACGGCGGGGCCGCCCACGCCGAGGCGCGGGAGCCGGCGGACCTCGATGCGTTCGTAGTCCTCGACCTCGGCGACGGCGGCGCGGACCACGTCCATGAGCTGGACGGGCTTGCGCCACTGGCGGGAGGGCGCGGCGCCGGAGAGGATGACGAGGCCCTCGGCATGCCGCCGCATGCGGGTGGTGAGGTGGTCGAGCCGGAAGAGGTCGGCGAGCTCGTCGGTGTCCTCGGTGCGCCGTTCCATGGTGTCGAGGAGGGTGAGCTGGCGGTGGAGCAGGACCTGGTTGCGGCGGGCGAGGTTGACGAACACCTCGGAGACGCCGCGCCGGAGTTCGGACTGCTTCACGGCGGCCTCGACGGCGGCGCGCTGGAGGGTGTTGAGGGCCTGGCCGACCTGGCCGACCTCGTCCTGTCCGTATCCCAGGTGCGGGACTTCGGTGCCGACGTCGACGTGTTCGCCCGCGGCGAGTCGCCGCATCACGCTGGGCAGGCGCACGCCGGAGACCTCCTGGGCCTCCTTCTGCAGGCGGCGCAGGTCGCGCACGAGGTCGCGGCCGATGCGGACGGAGATGACGATCGAGGCGAGCAGGGCGAGGAAGCCGAGGACTCCGGCGACGCCGACCTTGAGGAGGACGCTGTACGCGGCGGGCTGGACGCGGTCCTGGTAGCGGTCGCCGGCCGCGGTGTTCTCCCTGGCCAGGTCGTCGAGGACGGGGCTGGCGTTGTCCTGCCAGTAGGCGGGGGTGACGGCGCGCGGGCTGTCGGTGGGGCCCTGCTCGATGATCGCGTTCTCGGCGGTGCGCAGCGGCTGGCTGGCGGGGCTGCTCCAGTACTTCTCGAAGCGCTGCCGCTCGGCGGTGGGCAGGAGTTCGAGGTTGACCTCGTAGAACTGCTCGCGGTTGGCGACGAGGTCGGATATCGCGCGGATCTCCCGGGCGGTGATCCGGTCCGCGACGAGCGAGGAGAGGACGAGCGCGTCCTCGCGGGAGAGCAGTTCACGCGCGCGGGTGATGCCGACGAGGGCGCGGCCCTGCTTGTCCATCTCCACGTTCTCGAGGGCGTGGAGGGTGACGAGGAAGCTGTAGCAGGGGTCGACGAGCCGGTTGTAGAACTCGAGGGCCTGCATCCGGCCGATGTCACGTTTCTCCACCGAGCGGCGCAGCGAGGCGATGCCTTCGAGCGCCTGGAGGAGGGAGGTGAGCCGCTGGGCGGTGACGGGCCGCATCTCCTCGCGCACGCCGGGGTCGGTGGCGTTGGCGCGGATGCGGGCGATCTGGCGGTCGGTGGCCCGGCGGGTCTCGTTGAGGGAGCCGAGGGCGTCGGTGCCCCGGGGGTCGGCGAGGTAGATGAGCGACTGGCGCCGTTCGAGCTGGATGACGCGGGCGGTGTCCTCGAGGGGGTAGCCGACCTTGTCGACGATGTAGCCGACGTCGAGGAGCTGGTCGGCCTCGCGTCCGGTGAGGACCGTGGCGAAGCCCCACAGGCAGGTCAGGGAGACGAGGGGGACGAGCAGCAACGCCACGATCTTCCGGCGGATGGACTTCCCGCGAAAGCGCATGGCCTCCCCCAGCTCGACCTCCGTGGCCACGGAGGTCCTTCACGTTCGTGACGTCCGGCGTCAACACGCGGCGTCAACCTTGAGATTCAACAAACGGCGGCGTGAGCCTACTACTGCATCACGGCCATCCCGAAGGCATGTCCGGGCTATTTTCAGCCTGCCGAGTGAGTCTTGATCATGAGATGTCCTGCTATTCGGTGAGTTGGACTTGGTCAATGTGGCGTAGGACACCTGACGATGCGCCATTTCTCCGGCCTGCGGAGATGGCTGGAATTGTTCGTTCCGGTCCCATCCCGCTCACGTTCATCCCTGGTCGGACGAAACCTTTTCCCTCACTCGTGCGTCAATAAGTACGGGGCGGGTTCTGTCCGTGTATAGGCGCTCAAGACGGGCAACCGTTCCTGGAGACGGTCAGTTGTGGGGAGTGACGGGACAATGGAACACGAGGCGCGGTCGGAGCGGCAGTTGTGGGTGGAGGACGACCGGGCGCGACGGCGGATGCCGGACCCGGTGCGTACCGCCGCCGTGCGGGCCGTGATGATCACATCGGTGACGCTCGTCCTTGCGGTCGTGGCGTTCTTCAGCTCCGTGACGGGCTCTTGGCTGGCGTTCCCTGTGACCGTCGGCGCGGTGGTCTCCACCGTCGTGGCCACCTGGAGCGTGCTCGACATCTGGATCACCCGTCAGGTGTGGCGTCAGCGCAACGGCGTGGTGTCGGAGCCGAGCAGCACGGCGCGTCCGCCGCTCCGTGCGAAGCGCGAGGAGAGCCGGGCGGACACGGCGTCGCTGTCCGAGGCGGCCTGAGCCGGCGGAACGTGAACGAGCGGCCCGGCCCCCTGTGGAGGGGGCCGGGCCGCTCGCTTGTGCCCCGGGCCGTCCCTTGCGGGTCTCGCCCGATCGGCCCGACTGGCTCGACCGGCCCGACCGGCCCGACTAGAGGGTCGCCGGGTGGCTCGGGTCGTCCGCCGTGTGCCGGCGGAACATCCGCGTCGCCGTGATCTCGCCGTGGATCGTCTCGCCCTCCGCCGCGGTCTGCGGCAGACCCGGGCGGAGGTGCTCCTCCACGCTGATGTACTTGAGGCCCGCCCTCAGGTCCGCGTCGTTGCGCAGCCGGATCACCAGGGGGAACTCGGCGAGCGCGGTCGTGTCGAACAGACCCGTCGTGTACAGGAGCTGCACGCCCAGCGCGTCCGACACGGCCCGCTGGAGCTCCAGCAGGTACGTGGCGTTGGCGCGGCCGATCGGGTTGTCCAGGAACAGCGTGCCCGCGTGCCGGTGCTTGTCGCGGCCGCGGTCGTTGGAGCGGAGCGCCGCCATCGTGCAGTACAGGGCGATGGCCGCGGTGAGCAGCTGACCGCCGGAGAAGACGTCGCCCATCTGCCCGACGGGCACCCGCTCGGCGCGCAGCACAGCGTCCGGCTTGAGGATCTCGACGGAGACGCCCTTGGGTTCGAGGGCCGCCTGGACTCCGCGGAGCAGCAGGGACATCCCGTCGCGGCGCAGGTCGGAGTTCTTCCTGACGGCGGCGCGGGTCGCCTCGTCGACGACCTCGCCGAGCCGCTCCGCGAGGGTGGCCTGGTCGGGCTCCTCGAAGCGGATCCGCAGGAACTCCTGGCCCGACCACTCGCCGAGGCCCTCGGGGAGCCGGGAGAGCCGCTGCGCCGAGCGGAGCGTGGCGAGCGAGGACTCCACCAGGCCGCGCAGCCGGTCGACGATCGAGTCGCGGTTGCGCTCCAGCTGCTCCAACTCGTCGGTGAGGACCCGCAGGCGGGGCGCGAAGGCCTCGGCCCACTTGGCGGCGTGCTCGGGCAGCGCGGCCGCCGGCAGTTCGCGGATCTGCTGGCGCGCCGGGGTGCGGACCTGCTCGTAGCGGGTGGAGTTGGCGTGCCGTACCAGGATGTCGCTCGCCTCGCGCACGGAGGCGTCGGCCGCCGAGAGCTCGGCCGTGCAGGAGCGCAGCGAGCGGCGCGCCTCGCCGGCCGTCGTACGGGCCTCCTCCAGGCTGCCGGGGTACGCCTCGGCCTCCTCGCGCTCCTCCTCGGTGTGGTCGCGGAGCAGGTCCCGCAGCAGGGCGGAGGTCTCGTCGAAGCCGCCCGCCGCGTCCTCGGCGGCCCGGTGGTCCCGGAGCAGTCCGGTGTGGGCGGCGCGGGCCGCCTCCAGGGCGTCGGTGCGGGACGCGAGTTCGGCGCCGGCGGTACGGAGCAGGGCCTGGGCGCGTTCGGCGTCGGCGGGGACGAGCTCCTCGGGCAGCTCGGTGTGCTCCTCGCCGTCCTCGGGGGCGAGGCGCTCGGCCTCGCCGCGCAGCCGGCCGATCTTCTCGCTGGCCTCCGACGCGCGGGTCTCCAGCATCTGCACGAGGGACTCGGCGCGGGCGGCGGCGGCCTGCCGGGACGGCCCGTCGGCGCCGTCCGTGGACTCCAGGAGCTGCTCGGCGCGGGTGCGGACCTTGTTGGTCAGCCGGTCGAGCTCGGCGAGGGCGGCGGACTCGTCACCTTCGGCGCGGGCCTGCTCGGCGCGCAGGTCGGCGCCGACGCCGACCTTCTCGTACAGCTGGGACGCCGCCCGGTAGGCCTCGCGCAGGGTGGGCAGCGCGGCGCGGGGCGCGGGCGCGTCGCCCTCGGGGAGGGTGTCGGGGGCACCGGCGATCTCGGCGCGCTCGGCGCGCAGGGCGCGGGCGGTGCGGTGGGCGTCGTCGGCGGAGCGCTGGGTCGCGCGGCGGTCCTCGTCGGCGGCACGCGCGCGTTCCAGACAGGTCTGGGCGCGGGCCTCGGCCTCTGCGGCGTCGTCGGCGAGTTCGCGGAGCTTGGCCTGCCAGGCGGCCCGCTCGCGCAGCCGGAAGGCGAGGCCCGCCAGGGCGTCGGCGACCCGGCGGGCACGCTGGGCCGCCTCCTGGCGCTCGTCCCGTACCTGGGCGGCCTCGGCGGCGGTCTCATCGGCCTCCGCGCGCGCGGTGCGGGCCTCGTCGAGGGTGGCGGTCGCGGCCTCGGCGGTCTCCCGGGCGGTGGTGGCGACGGCCGAGAGTTCGGCGAGCATCCCGGGCGGGCAGTCGGCGCGCCACGCGCCGATCCGGGCCGCGAGGGACCGGTCGCCGGCGAGGCGGGCGGCGAGGGTGCGGATCTCCTCGTCGCGGGCGGTGGCGCGGGCCCGCAGGGCGTGGCGCTCCTCGTCGGCCGCGTGCTCGTCGTGCATGGCCGGGTTCGGCGGGACGAGGAAGACGCCCGTGTCGTCGCCGGTGCTCTGGGCCGGTACGGGGGCGAGGAGGGCGGCGGCCGTGCCGACGGCCACGGCGGAGCGCGGCAGCAGGGCCGCGGTGCCGAGGACCTCGCGGGCACGGCCGTACGAGACGGGGTCGGTGATGACGACGCCGTCGACGAGCTCGGGGCGGGCGGCGAGCACGCGCGCGTGGTCGGCGGGGTCGACAGCCTGGGCGAGGTAGCGCCAGCCGGGGAGGGCGGGGATGCCGTGCTCGCCGAGGTACTCGACGGTGGCGAGGACGTCGGGGCCCGGCGGCAGCAGGCCGCCGTCGCCGAGGGCGCCGAGGATGCGGGAGTCGTCGGCCGCGGCGGTGCGCAGTTCGAAGAGCTGGCGCTCGGCGGAGGTGACGGCCTGGTCGAGCATGCCGCGCAGTTCGTCGGCGTAGCGGTCGAACTCGGTGACGGTGAGCGGGCCCTGAGGCCGGCCACCGGTGTCCGTACCGGCGGCCTCCTCGGGGTCGGCGCCGGGAGTGGCGGCGCGCTGTCCGGGCAGGGGCGAGCCGCTGCCCGGGAGGTGCGAGCCGGTGGCCGGGAGGCTCAGGAGTTCGGCGAGGCGCTCCTCGCCCGCGAGCAGCTCCGCGGCGCGGCGCTCCGCGTCGTAGGCGTTCCCCGCGGCCTCCGCGGCGTCCGCGGCGCGGGCCGCGGCGAGTTCGGCGCGGGCTTCCGCCCCGGCGGCCTCACGCGCGCGGTCCGCAGCCGTGCGGGCTGCTTCGCGCGCGGTGTCCCAGGCGGCGACGGTCGTCTTCTCGGCGTCGCTCGCGGCGAGCGCGGCGCGGGCGGGGTCGGCGTCGGGCGCGGTGTCGTCGAGCCAGCCGGCCCGGACGGCCTCGGCCGTCTCCTGCTCGACCTCGGCCAGACGCTGGCGCAGGTGACCGGCCTCGCTGCGGGCCCGCTGGGCCTCGGTCGCGGCGGCCGTGGCGTCGCGGTGGGCGGTCTCGCCGGCTTCCTGGAGGGCGGTGGAGCGCTCCTCCTCCTCGGCCGCGTGGCGCTCGCCCTCCTCCGCGGCGGCGGAGAGGGCCCGTACGAGGTCGGCGGCGGCCTCGGCACGCGCCGCGAGGGCCGGTGCGGCGTCCCGCTCGGCCTCGCGGATGGCGGCGGCCACGCGCGCGGAACGGTCGCCGGCGGCGCGGTGGCGGAGGACGACCTCGGCCGCCTGCCAGGCGGAGTGCACGGTGCGGGCGTCGGTGAGCTCGCGGCGCTGGGACGCGGCGCCCTTCTCGGCGGCGGTCAGCGCCAGGGAGGCGTGCCGGTAGGCGAGTTCGGCGGCGATGAGCGCGGCGCGCCCGCGCGCGGTCTCGGCCTCGGCGACGGCGTGTCCGGCGGAGGTGACCTGCTGGGCGAGTTCGGCGCCCCGCGCGCGTTCCACGGCGGCGCGGGCGGAGAGCCGGCGGGCCAGGGTACGGGTGCGGCGCTCGGCGGCCGTGTGGATGTCGCGCGCGGTGGAGCGGGTCGCGGCGGCCCCGACGATCCGGTTGAGGAGGTCGACGGAACCGGCCGTGAAATCGCGCTCGGCGGTGAGCTCCGCGCGGCGGCCCAGCTTGTTGCCGAAGCCTCCGACGAGGTCGGCGAGACCGTCGGTGTCCCGGGTGTCGGTGACGGCCCGCAGCAGCAGGTCGGTGAAGTCGGAGTCCTTCTTGACCGCGAAGAGACCGGCCGCCTCGCCCTCGTCGGCGTTCATCTCGCGCTGGTAGCGGAAGAGTTCCGGGTCGAGCCCGAGCTCGCCGAGGTGCTCGTTCCAGCGGTCGTGGATCTCCTCCCAGGAGACCTCCAGGTGCGGGTACGCCTTGCCCGCCTCCGTGATCGCGTCGCGGAAGCCCTTCATGGTGCGGCGGCGGCCGGTCGCGCCGGAGGCGCCCTCGACGGGCGCGCGGACGGACGTCGCCTCGGCGACGGGGAGGTTGTCCAGGCTGAGCCCGGGGCCGGGACGGAAGGAGTACCAGGCCTCGGCGAACTTCCGCGGGTCGGAGGAGACCTGCCGGCCGCGCCACTCGCTGGCCTTGCCGACCACGACCAGTTCACCGGTGAGGGTGTGCTGCCACTCCAGGGCCACGTGCCCGCAGTCGTCGGCGAGGAGGAACTTGCGGAGCACGCCGGAGCTCGCGCCGCCCAGGGTGTTGCGGTGTCCGGGGAGCATGACCGAGAAGATCAGCTTGAGGAGGACGGACTTGCCACCGCCGTTCTCCAGGAAGAGCACGCCCGCGGGGGCGGGCCGGCGCGGCGGGCCGACCGGCTCCTCTTCGAAGAACTCCGCCTGGGTGGGGGCGGGATGGGGCACGGGCGCGCCGACCCCCCGCAGGTCCAGGACGGTGTCGGCGTAGCGCGCACCGGCGGGACCGATGGAGTAGAGGCGGACCCGGGACAGCTCGTACATGGCGAGGGACTCTCGTGCTCTCGTGCTCGGGAAGAACGGTTTCGCGGGGCGGGCGGACGCGCCGGCGGACGCGCGGGGCGGCTACACCGACGGTGGCGCGTGGAAGGGCAGGCCCGCGTCGGCCGCGATCTCCAGGTCGTCGCCCGCGGGCGGCGGCAGGAGGGTGGCGGACCCGTCGCTGACCGGGACGACGCCGAGTTCGAGGAGCTCGGCCATGGCGGCGGACCCGGCCATGTCGCGGACCTGGAGCTGGTAGCGGGCGGTGGTGCGGTAGGAACCGCCGCCCTCGTCGCCGGTGCGCTGGAGGAAGCCGGAGTCGGTGAGGAAGGCGGCCGCCTTGCCGACGATGCCGGTGGTGGACCCGGCGAGACGGCGGGCGTCCTTGGTGGCGCCGGTGGCGCTGCGGCGGGCGTAGATCCGCCAGGCGGCCTCCAGGCCCGGGGCGTCGGACGCCGGGTCGGTGTTCTCGCCCTGCTCCTCGGCGCGCTGCTCCAGACGCAGACACGCCTGGCGTACGAACGCGTCGACGCCGTTGACGGTGAGCCGGCCGATGTACGCGTCGTCGGCGAGGTCCTCGGGGCGGGGGAAGGCCATGGCGGCGACGGCGAGATGGGCCAGGCCGTGCAGGAAGCGGTCGGCCGAGTCGGTGGAGGCGCGCCGCGCGTAGTCGCCCATGCGGACCGCGAAGACGGAGTCCTCGCCGGCGGTGACGGCCATCCCCGCGCGCGGGGAGACCTCCAGGACGATGAGCCCGAGACCGGTCGCGACCGCGTCGGCGAGGCGCGCGAATGCGGGGTCCTCGCGGTAGCGGCGGAGCAGCTCCGCGTACTCGGCGTCACGGGCGGGGAGCAGCTTGGGCTGCAGCCCGAAGGAGACGAGGCGGGCCGCGTCGGATGCGTCGGCGGGGGTGACGGCGGGCGCGGCGGCGGCGCCGCCCGGGGAGGCGGCCGGGGGCTGCGGGGGCTCCTGCTCGCCCCACGCGTCGGCGTACTCGGCGTGGGTTTCGCTCACGGCTGGGGCTCCTCGGTACGGCTCTCGGTCGGTGGGGGGACGGCGGGAACTGCGGGGCCGACGGGTGTGTCCGGTCCGGCGGGGGTTGCGGGGCCGACGGGCGTGCCCGGTTCGGCAGGGGTTGCGGGGCCTCCGGTTGCGTCTGGTCCGGCAGGTACGTCCGGTCCTGCGGGCGCGTCCTGTCCGTCGTGGACGGCGGGGCGGGGTACGGGCAACGGGACCGGGGTGACGGCGGCGGGGCGCTCGACGGCACCGGGCGGGCCGACGGGATCGGCCGTGATGTCCGTGAGGCGTACGGGACGCACGGACGGCGTGCCGCCGCGCCGGTCGGACGTCGTGCGGGACGGCCGGGGCACCGCCACGACTCCGAAGCGGGGCGGCGTGCCGGGGACCCGCGGCGGCTGGTCGTCCCTCTCGCCCGGTGCGCCGGCCGGGGGGCCGGTCCGGACGTGGCGGAGGCGGGGGCCGGGGGTGGCGGTGGGCGCGGGGCCGACCGGCTCGGGAGCGGGCCCCGGAGTGGCAGCGGGCTCCAGGGCAGCACCGGGCTCCGGGGCGGCAGCCGACGTCTGCTCGCGCTCCGCGCCGGGTTCCGTGTCGGGCGGTCGCGGCGGAGGGACGGGAAGGCCGGCGGCGGCAGGCGCAGGCGCGGGGACGGGCGGGACGAGGGTCACGAGGCCTCCGTGCGTCCGGCGGCCATGCCCGCGGCGTCGAGCAGCGCCGTACCGACGATGAGGTCGGCGCCGCCGAACTCCGGGTCGTCGAGGGGGGTGCCGTCGTCGACGGCGAAGAGGAGGCGCTCCTCGCCCTGCCGGTAGGCCGTGCCGACCGGGGGGCTCGCCGCGTGGACGGCGAGGAGCGCCACGAGATACGGCAGGTCGGCGTCGAGCTCGCGGGCCTCGGCCAGCAGACCGGAGAGGCGCCGCGGGGCGTCGTGCTCCAGGTCCAGCAGCCGCAGGGCGCTCGCGAGCTGCTCCTCGCTGAAGCGGGAGTCGTCGGGGGTGGCGATGAGGTCGGGTTCGGGCATCTCGGCGCCGAGGTGCTCGCGCTCCACCGGCGGGGTCAGAAGCAGGTCGACGAGGTCGCCGAGCCGGACGGACGCCGGGGTGCGCAGACCGGTGCCGCGCGCGAAGAACGCGTCGGTGACCCGCGCCGCCTGCTCGACGGGGAGCGGCAGGGTCGGCGCCACGAGCTGCCCGTACAGGTCGAGGCCGGTGTACGACGTGGGCGCGGCGAAGGCCTGCCGGTCCTGCTCGGCGCGGAAGAGGGGCCCGGCGTCCAGGAGGCGGGACTGGAGCTGGGTGTGGCGCCGGATGCAGTCCTTCACTATGTCGACGAGCTCGGCGGCGCGCCGCTTGTGCTCGGCCGTCTTCGCGTCGGACGTGGCCTCGGCCTCGTCGCGGGCCTTGCGGATGTTGGTGAGGATCGCGTTCTCGTGGCGGTAGCGGTCGGCGACGTGGTCGAGCGCCTCGGCGATCATGTCGGGCACCGTCTGGAGCCAGTCCACCGCGCGCACGTTGCGCCGGGTGGCCTCCAGGGTCTTGCGGAGGGTCTCGGCGTACTGCACGGTCCGGTACCGCGCCTGCTCGGCGGCGAGCTGGGCGTCGGCCAGGCGGCCCCGGTTGATGAGGACCTCCAGCTTCACCTCGGCGGCGATCTGGGCGCTGGTGACGTCGGTGTCGAGGGCGCCGACGAGGACGTTGACCGCCTCGTCGGTGGTCCGGAGGTAGACACCGCCGCCGTATCCCGGGACCTCCTCGATGAGCTTGAAGTCGTAGTCCCTGCGGACATACACGCCGTCGGTGCCGAAGGTGCCGTAGACGGCGCGGAAGCCCCGGTCGACGCTGCCGACGTTGATCAGGTTCTCCAGGACCCAGCGGGCCACGCGCTCGTGCTCGGCGGCGGGGCGGGTGGGCGCCTGGGCGGCGACGCGGGGCAGCAGGCGGGCGACGATCTGCTCGTGGTCGGCGCCGGTGTCGAAGTCCATGTTCAGCGTGATGAGGTCGATCGCCGAGAGGGCGACCTCGGCCATCGCGTAGACCGTGTACTCACCCGCCAGGTTCGCCTTGCGCGCGTCGAGGTCGTGCAACGGGGCGGTGCACGCGAGCGCGCGGAGGCGCCGCGCGAGCCCTTCGTCGGCGGCCGGACCCTGCGCGGGCCGCGGCCCCGCGCTGAGCTGGGGCGGAGCGAGGTCCGTCGAGGCAGGCGAAGTCACGGTGGACAGATTAGGTCCTCGAACTGACAACGGTCGAAACGGCGCAGATGCGACCGGCCGCGGCCGGAGCCCCGGGGCGGTCAGTCCGCCGGGCCCGCCGGGGCGTCGACGGCCCTCGCGTACGCGGCGGCGACCCGGGTGCGGGAGTCGTCGAGGTAGCGGACGAGGAGCCGCTCGGCCGTGGTCCGCTCGCCCGCGCGCAGGGCGTCGAGGATCTCGCGGTTCCGCGCCAGATACGGCTCGTGCAGCACGCGCGGGTCGTCGACGACGTGGAAGGCGAGACGGAGCTCGGCCAGCACGCCCCGCATCAGCTCGTCGGTACGGGCGCTGCCCGCGAGGGCGACGAGTTCCCGGTGGAAGTGGATGTTGGCCGTGGAGACGCCCGGCCAGTCGCCCGCGCGGGTGGCTGCCTCGCCCGCCACCACGGCCGCGGCGAGCGGGCCGAGGGCGTACGGGGGCTGGCCGAGGCCGCGGACGACGGCGCACTCGACGAGCCTCCGGGTGCGGTAGATGTCGTCGACGTCGTCGACGGCCAGGACCCGGACGAAGACCCCGCGGTTGAGCTCGTGGACGAGCAGCCGCTCGTGGGTGAGGAGCCGGAAGGCCTCCCGCAGGGTGTTGCGGGACACACCGAGCGCGCCGCCGATGCCCTCCTCGGAGAGCCGGGTGCCGGGCGGGAAGTAGCCCTCGGCGACCCGGGTGCGGAGGATGTCCGCGACCCGCTCCGCCGTGCTCGTGCGGCCGAGGAGTACGCGGTCGTCGGTCAGGTCCCCGGCTTCCCTCGCTGTCACGGCGCTCCCTCTCGTCTGCCGTCTTCTTGTCGGATCGTTCAACGATCCTCTACGTTGACGGCATCGTACGGTCCCCCGTGCCGCCCCGGCACGCCCCCCCTTCTGCGAGGTGTCGATGCGCACGCCCCCGGACCAGAGCCCGGCCGAGGCCCTGATCGACCTCAACGCCGATCTCGGTGAGGGCTTCGGACGCTGGACGCTCACCGACGACGAGCAGCTGCTGTCGGTCGTGACCAGCGCCAACGTGGCCTGCGGCTTCCATGCCGGGGACGCGGCCACCATGCGGCGGGTCTGCGAGCTCGCCGCCGCGCGCGGGGTACGGATCGGGGCCCAGGTCTCGTACCGGGACCTGGCGGGTTTCGGGCGGCGGTCGATGGACGTGCCGGCCGCGGAGCTGGCGGCCGAGGTGGCGTACCAGATCGGCGCCCTCGAGGTCTTCGCGCGGGCGGCGGGCGCGCGCGTGGCGTACGTGAAGCCGCACGGCGCGCTCTACAACCGGGTGGTCAGGGACGGGGAGCAGGCGGCAGCGGTCGTCGAGGGCGTCCTGCTCGCGGACCGCACGCTGCCGGTCCTGGGGCTTCCGGGGTCGTGCCTGCACGAGGCCGCGGCGGAGGCCGGGCTCCCGGTCGTCCCCGAGGCCTTCGGCGACCGGGCCTACCGGGCGGACGGCACGCTGGTGCCGCGCGGGCAGGCGGGGGCGGTCGTCAGCGACCCGGACGCCGTGGTGGAACGGTCGGTGGCCATGGCCAGGTTCGGCGTGGTCACGGCGCACTGCGGCAGTTCCGTCGCGGTGCGGCCGCGGTCGCTGTGCCTGCACGGCGACACCCCGGGCGCGGTGGACCTCGCGCGGCGGGTCCGCGAGCGCCTCCAGGGTTCCGGGGTGCGGATCGAGGCCTTCGCGTGAGTTCCGCCGCCCCGCGCGCGTTGCGGGTGGGCGAACGGGCGCTCCTGGTGGAGCTGGCCTGCGGCGAGGCGACGGAGGCGTTCCACGCGGAGCTGCTGCGGCGCCGGGCGGCCGGCGCGCTGCCCGGCGTGCGGGAGATCGTGCCGGCGGCGCGGACGGTGCTGCTCGACGGGGTGGCGGACCCGGAAAGGCTCGCGGCCGAGCTGAGCGGCTGGGAGGTGGGGCCGCTCCCCGCGCGCGTGGGCGGGGCGATCGGGATACCGGTCCGCTACGACGGGCCCGATCTCGCCGAGGTCGCGGCGCTGTGGGGGGTGTCCGTCGAGGCGGCGGTCCGGATCCACACGGCGGCCGAGTTCCGGGTCGCGTTCTGCGGGTTCGCTCCGGGCTTCGGCTATCTGACGGGACTCGACGAGCGGTACGGGGTGCCTCGGCGGGCCACTCCGCGCACGGCCGTCCCGGCGGGTTCGGTCGCCCTGGCAGGGCCGTACACGGGTGTGTACCCGCGCTCCTCCCCCGGCGGCTGGCAGCTGATCGGGGCGACGGACGCGGTGCTGTGGGACACCGGCCGGGAGCCGGCGGCCCTGCTGACCCCGGGCACACGGGTCCGGTTCACGGTGGAGGGCGCCGCGGCGGGGGGCGGACGATGACCGACCGGGCCGTCGTCGTGGTCCGGGCCGGGGCGCTGACCACCGTGCAGGACCTGGGGCGCGTCGGGTACGCGCATCTCGGGGTGCCCCGCTCCGGGGCGCTCGACCCGGCGGCCGTCCGCCTCGTCAACCGGCTCGTCGGCAACCCGGAGAACGCGGCGGTCCTGGAGACCACCGTCGACGGCTGCGCCCTGCGGCCCCGTTGCGCGGTCACCGTGGCGGTGGGCGGCGCGCCCTGCCCGGTACGGGTGGACGGGCGCCCGGCCGCCTGGGGGACCGCGGTCCGCGTGCCCGCCGGTGCGGTCCTGGACGTCGGCGCGGCCACGCGCGGGCTGCGCGGGTACGTGGCGATCGGTGGCGGGTTCGAGGTGGAGCCGGTGCTGGGCAGCCGTTCCACGGACCTGCTGTCCGGCCTGGGGCCGCCGCCGGCGGCCGAGGAGACGGTCCTGCCGCTGGGACCGGACACGGGCGCGGCGGCGGCGCGGGGTTCGGTCGATGCTCCCCCGTGGCCCGGCCCGCCCGGCGAACTCGTTCTGCGGGTCCGGCTCGGGCCGCGCGACGACTGGTTCACGGCCGCGGCGCTCCGGACCCTCGTCACGCGCGCGTACCGGGTGTCGTCGGCCGGCAACCGGATCGGGCTCCGCCTGGACGGCCCGGCGCTCGAACGGGCCCGCCACGGGGAACTGGCGAGCGAGGGCATGGTGCTGGGGGCGGTCCAGGTGCCGCCGGACGGGCGGCCCGTGGTGTTCCTCGCCGACCATCCGACGACGGGGGGGTATCCCGTGGTCGGAGTGGTGCGGGAGGCGGATCTGGGCCGGGTGGCGCAGGCGGTGCCGGGTACCCCGGTGCGGTTCACTCCGGTGCGTTGAGGGGGTCCCGGTCGGCCGGCGGGCCGTAGCCACCGCCGCCGGGGGTGCGGAGGACCAGGACGTCGCCGGGGCCGACCTCGGTGGTGGCCGCGCCGCCGAGCCGCTCGACGGTGCCGTCCGCGCGTTCCACGAGGTTCTCGCCGAGGGCGCCCGGTTCGCCGCCCGCCATGCCGTACGGCGGGATCCTGCGGTGTCCGGTGAGGAGGGCCACCGTCATCGGCTCCAGGAAGCGGATGCGGCGCTCCACTCCGTGTCCGCCCCGCCAGCGGCCGCGCCCGCCGCCGTCCTCCCGTACGGCGAACGCGTCGACCCTGACCGGGTGGCGCCACTCCAGGATCTCCGGGTCGGTGAGCCGGGAGTTGGTCATGTGGGTCTGGACGGCGTCGGCGCCGTCGAAGCCGTCGCCCGCGCCGGAGCCGCTGGCGACCGTCTCGTAGTACTGCACGCGCGCGTTGCCGAAGGTGACGTTGTTCATCGTGCCGGAGCCCTCGGCCTGGACGCCGAGGGCCGCGTAGAGCGCGCCCGTGACGGCCTGGGAGGTCTCGACGTTCCCGGCGACGGTGGCGGCCGGCGGTTCCGGGGCGAGCATCGAGCCGGGCGGGACGCGCACCTCCAGCGGCTCCAGGCAGCCGCTGTTGAGCGGGATGTCCTCGTCGACGAGGGTGCGGAAGACGTACAGGACGGCGGCCAGGACGACGGCCGTGGGGGCGTTGGCGTTCCCGGGCAGCTGCGGGGAGGTCCCGGTGAAGTCGAGGACGGCGGAGCGCCGTTCGCGGTCGACGAGGACGGCGACCTGGATGACCGCGCCGCCGTCGGTCTCGTAGCGGTATGCGCCGTCGTCCAGGCGGGCGACGATGCGGCGCACGGACTCCTCGGCGTTGGCGCGGACGTGCCTCATGTAGGCCTGGACGACGTCGAGCCCGAACTCGTCGACGGCCCGGTGCAGTTCCTCGATGCCCTTCTCGTTGGCGGCGATCTGGGCGCGGAGGTCGGCGAGGTTGGTGTCCGGGTCGCGGGAGGGGTGAGGGGCACTGGTGAGCAGGGCCCGCGTCTCGGCCTCGCGCAGGTGTCCGTCGCGGACGAGCAGCCAGTTGTCGAACAGGACGCCCTCCTCGTCCACGGTCCGGCTGAAGGCGGGCATGGAGCCGGGGGTGATCCCGCCGATCTCGGCGTGGTGGCCGCGTGAGGCGACGAGGAAGCGGAGTTCGGCGCCGGACGGGTCGAAGACCGGGGTCACGACCGTGACATCGGGCAGATGGGTGCCGCCGTGGTACGGGTCGTTGATCGCGTACACGTCGCCGGGGCGCAGGTCGTCGGCGCGCCTCCGCAGGACCTCCTTGATGGACTCGCCCATGGAGCCCAGGTGGACGGGGATGTGGGGCGCGTTGGCGATGAGGTTGCCCTCGGCGTCGAAGAGCGCGCAGGAGAAGTCGAGGCGCTCCTTGATGTTGACGGACTGGGAGGTGTTCTCCAGGCGGACGCCCATCTGCACGGCGATGGCCATGAAGAGGTTGTTGAAGACCTCCAGGAGGACGGGGTCCACGTCCGTGCCCGCCGCCACGCGCGCGGGGCGGGGTGTGACGCGGTGCAGGAGGAGGTGTCCGGTGTCGGTGGCGGTGGCCCGCCAGCCGCTGTCGACGACGGTCGTGGCGTCGTCCTCGGCGACGATCGCCGGGCCGTCGACGGAGCTGCCGGGCTGCAGGTCCGCGCGTCGGTGGAGGGGGGCCTCGTGGGGCGCGCCGGCGCTGAACATCCTGACGGTGGCGTGCGGGACGGGCTCGCCGGCGCCTTCGGTCGGCGGCTCGCCCGTGCCGGGGGCGGGAGCGGCGGTGGGACCGGTGTGGACGGGTCCGTGCGGACCCGCCCGTCCGACGGCCTCCACGGAGACCGCCTCGACGACGAGCGGCCGGTCCAGGGTGAACGCGTACCGCGCGTGGTGCGTCGCTGTGAACGCGGCTTTCAGCTCGTCCGGGGACGCGAGGTCGACCTGGAGGCTCGCGTCGGTGCCCGCGTACCGCAGGAGGACGCGCGCGTGGGTCGTGAGCGCCTCGTCGGGCAGGCCGTCGGCGCGGAGCTCCGCGCGCGTGAGGTCGGCGAGTTCGGCGCAGAGGGCCGTCACGCGCGCGGGGGTGCCGGGCGCGTCGAGCTCCGCCTCGACGGACCGCTCCCGCATGGCGGTGGCGTCGGCGAGTCCGATGCCGTAGGCGGAGAGCACGCCGGCGAGCGGGGGGACGAGCACGGTGTCGACGCCCAGGGCGTCGGCGACGGCGCAGGCGTGCTGGCCGCCCGCGCCGCCGAAGCTGGTCAGGGCGTAGCGGGTGATGTCGTGGCCGCGCTGGACGGAGATCTTCTTGACGGCGTTGGCCATGTTGAGGACGGCGATCTCCAGGAAGCCCGCGGCGACCTCCTCGGCGGTGCGTCCGCCGCCGACCTCCTCCGCGAGGTCCGTGAACCGCTCCCGTACGACCTCGGCGTCCAGCGGCAGGTCGCCGCCCTCGCCGAACACGGCGGGGAAGTGGGCGGGCTGGACGCGGCCGAGCATGACGTTGGCGTCGGTGACCGTGAGCGGTCCGCCGCGTCGGTAGCAGGCGGGGCCGGGGACCGCGCCGGCCGAGTCGGGGCCCACGCGGTAGCGGCGACCGTCGAAGTGCAGCACCGATCCGCCGCCCGCCGCGACGGTGTGGATGCTCATCATCGGTGCCCGCATCCGTACACCGGCCACTTGTGTACCGAGTTCACGCTCGAAGGCGCCGGCGTAGTGCGACACATCGGTGGAGGTGCCGCCCATGTCGAAGCCGATGACGCGGTCGTGGCCCGCCTGTGCCGATGTGCGGGCCATGCCGACGACACCGCCGGCGGGTCCGGACAGGACGGCGTCCTTGCCCCGGAAGTGCGCCGCCTCGCGCAGTCCGCCGTTGGACTGCATGAACATGAGGCGGATTCCGGCGAGTTCGCGGGCGACCTCGTCGACGTACCTGCGGAGGACCGGCGAGAGGTAGGCGTCGACGACGGTGGTGTCCCCGCGCGGGACCAGCTTGATGAGCGGGCTGACCTCGTGCGAGGAACTGACCTGGGTGAAGCCCGTGTCGTGTGCGATCGCCGAGACACGGGCCTCGTGTGCCGGATGGCGGTAGCCGTGCAGGAGGACGACGGCGGCCGAGCGGAGACCGTCGCGGTGGGCGGCGGCGAGCGCCTCGGCGACGGCCGGCTCGGCCAGCGGCCGGACCACGTGGCCGTGGGCGTCGATCCGCTCGGGGACCTCGATCACGCGCGCGTAGACCGCTTCGGGGAGGACGATGCGGCGGTCGAAGAGCCGGGGCCGGTTCTGGTAGGCGATGCGGAGCGCGTCCCGGAAGCCCTCGGTGACGAGGAGGACGGTCGGCTCGCCGCGCCGCTCCAGGAGGGCGTTGGTGGCGACGGTGGTGCCCATCTTGACGACCGCGATCCGGTCGGCGGGGACGGGTTCGCCGGGCCCGAGGCCGAGGAGGAGGCGGATTCCGGCGACGGCGGCGTCGTCCCGCCGGGCGGGATCGTGGGAGAGCACCTTGCGCGTGACGAGCCGGCCGTCGGGCCGTCTGCCCACGACGTCGGTGAAGGTGCCGCCCCGGTCGATCCAGAACTCCCAGCGCCCGTTCATCTCCCCATTGTGGCCGTGAGGGCGGCGGCGAGGGCGGCGTCCGCGCGCGCGTCGAGGGGTGCGGTGCCGGTGCCGTCGGCCCAGTGGAGCACCTCCGCGCCCGCGAGCAGCAGCAGCTGCGGAAGCAGGTCGTGGCTGCGCCGGAGGAGCCAGCCGGTGCCGGCGGTGGCCAGCCAGAGCGCGGCCTCCGCGCGGCTCGGCGCCGGCTGGGCGGGCTCCCGCGCGGGCGGGGCGCCGTGGGCGAGTCCCCGGTCGGCGAGGAGCCGGTGGAAGCCCTCGGCGACGGCCCGGTGGCCCCGCTCGCCGGGGTGCAGCCGGTCGGCGCTCCACAGCCCGCGGTCCTCGGTCCATGAGTCGTCGGCGAGGTGGAGGTGGACGGCCCCGTACCGGGCGGAGAGGGCGTGCACGACGGCGTTGACGGACCGCTGGCGGCGGGCGAGGGGGCGCGCCAGCGGGGGCGGCAGGCCGAGCATCCGGCCGGGGTCGGGCAGGCAGGCGGTCAGGAGTACGGCTCCGGTGGCGTCGAGGTCGGCGCAGACCCGGCCCAGGTGGCGGGCGAGCGCCCCGATGTCGAAGGTGCGGCGCAGGGTGTCGTTGACCCCGACGACGACGGAGGCGAGGTGCGGCCGGAAGGCGAGGGCGCGCGGGGCCTGCCGGTCGGCGACGTCGCCGCTGAGGGCCCCGCTGACGGCGAGGTTCAGGAACGCCGTGTCCTGCCCCTCGGCCGCGAGCCCGTCGGCGAGCAGCGGCGCCCACCCCCGCCAGGCGCCGCCCACCCGGTCGCCGACGCCCTCGCTGAGCGAGTCCCCGAGCACGGCGAACCTGACGGGGTCGGCGGGGCCGACGGGACCGGTACGGGGACGGGGCGGGGGTACGCGCGCGGGGGCGGGTGCGAGGGCCGGGGCGGGTGCGAAGGCTGGGCCGGATGCGAGGGCCGGGGCGAGCGGGGCGGTCTCCTCGGTCCCCACTCGGACCTCGGCCGCGACCGGCGCCCGGGCAGGAGCAGCGACCGCCGCCCGGGCAGGAGCCTCCACCGGCGCCCGGGCAGGAGCCGGGACCGCCGCCCAGGCAGGCGCCGCGACCGGGGCGGACGCCTGGTCCGGTGTCATCGCCGTACCTCCTCGGGCTCGGGACGGCGCGCCTCCGCGGCCGGGAGGGCGTCGTGGGCCCTGAGGAAGGCCGTGACGGACCGCTCCCAGGTGAAGGCCTCCGCACGCGCGCGTGCGGCGCGGCGGCGGGTGGCCTCGGGTGCCGCGAGAAGACCCCGTACGGCGGAGGCGAAGGCTCCCGGTGTGTCCACGGCGGCGGCTCCCGCCGCGCCGACGACCTCCGGGAGCGCGGAGGAGGCGCTCACGACGACGGGGGTCCCGCAGGCGAGGGCCTCCAGGGCGGAGAGGCCGAACGTCTCGGCCGGCCCGGGGGCCAGACACACGTCGGCCGCCGCCTGGAGGTCCGCGAGCGCCTCCCGGTCGGCGACGTGTCCGAGGAACCGCACCGGCAGCCCCCGCTCGCGCGCCCGGCGCTCCAGGGCGCCCCTCAGCGGGCCGTCGCCCGCGACCACGAGCGCCGCCTCGACGCCCGCGTCCCGCAGCTCGGCGAGGGCGTCCAGGGCGGTTCCGGGCCGCTTCTCGACCGAGAGGCGCGAGCAGAGCAGGAGCAGCACCCGCTCCCCGTCCGCGTGCCGGGCGCGGAGCGCGGCGCTGCGGCGGCCGGGCCGGCAACGCTCCAGGTCGACGCCGAGCGGGGCCCGTACGACGTTGCGCGCCCCGATCCGTACGAACTCCCGCTCCGCCCACTCGGTCGTGCAGACGATCCGCGCGAACGCCCAGGCCGTGCGGCGGTTCAGCCGGTCCGCCGCGCGGGCGGCGAGGGCGGGCGGCACGCCCCAGGTGCGCAGCACGCCGTCGGCGGTCTCGTGGGAGACCATCACCGAGGGCACGCGGGCGCGTCGGGCCCACTCCCCCGTCCACCGCAGGGTCGTACGGTCCGAGACCTCGATCCGGTCGGGCGCGAGGTCGTCGAGGAGGCGGCGGACCCGGCGCCGGTCGGCGAGGACCCGGTAGCCGCCGGTGCCGGGCAGGACCGGTCCGGGGATCGTGACGACCCGGCCCTGCTCGGCGCGGACGTCGCTCGCCGCCTCGCCGGGGACGACGAGGACGGGTTCGTGCCCGGCCTCGCGGTAGCCCCGGCCGAGCCGGTCGAGGGCGGTGCGGAGGCCGCCCGACGTGGGGGTCACGAAGTTGGCCAGCCGCACGATGCGGAGCCCGCCGCCGTCGCCGCTCATGCCGCCACCACCGTCCGCTCCCGCAGGACCTCCCGGTAGTGCCCGATCAGCTCGTCGCCGAGGGCCTCCCAGGTGCGGCCCTCCACGCCGGCCCGGCCGGCCCGGCCGTACGCGGCGCGCAGCGCGGGAGACGCCGCGAGCGAGGCGACCGCCTCGTGCAGCGCTTCCGGTTCCCCCGGGGGTACGAGGAGTCCGGTGCGCTTGTGGTCGACCAGGTCGAGGGGGCCTCCGGCGGCCGGGGCGACGACCGGGACGCCGCTGGCCATGGCCTCCTGGACCGTCTGGCAGAAGGTCTCGAACGGGCCGGTGTGGACGAACACGTCCAGCGAGGCGAAGATCCGCGCGAGGTCGTCGCCGGTGCGGCGGCCGAGGAACCGGGCGTCCGGGAGGGCGCCGCGCAGCGCCGGGCCGCTGGGCCCGTCCCCGACGACCACCAGCCGTACGCCGGGCACCCTTCCGGCGCCGGCGAGGAGGTCCACGCGCTTCTCGGGGGCGAGGCGGCCGACGTACCCGACGAGGAGTTCCCCGTGCGGGGCGAGTTCCGCGCGCAGGGCGTCGTCGCGCCGCTCGGGGCGGAAGCGGGCGGTGTCGACTCCCCGGCCCCAGAGGCGGATGCGGCCGATGCCGTGGGACTCCAGGTCGCGGACGGCGGCGGAGGACGGGGCGAGGGTGCGGTCGGCGGCCCCGTGGACGGCGCGGAGGCGGCGCCAGGCCGCGCCCTCGCCGGTTCCCACGTAGGTGCGGGCGTAGCCGGCGAGATCGGTCTGGTAGACGGCGACGGCGGGGATGCCGAGCCGGGTGGCGGCCGTCATCCCGCGCACCCCGAGGACGAACGGTCCGGCGAGGTGGACGAGGTCGGCGCGGTGGGCGGCGATGGCCGCGGCGACGCGACGGCTGGGCAGGGCGACGCGTACCTGCGGATAGCCGGGAAGGGGGAGGGAGGGCACCCGGACGACGGCGCAGGGGGCGTCGGCGTCCGCGGCCGGGTCGGCGACGGCGGGGGCGATGACGAGCGGGGTGTGGCCCCGCCGGACGAGGTGGCGCGCGGTCTGCAGGGCGCAGTGCGCCACACCGTTGACGTCGGGAGGGAAGGATTCGGTGACGATGACGACACGCATACGGGTGTTGTCGTCGCGTTCGGCGTGTCCCCGCCAACGTCGATCTGGACGGGGAGGGAACGTCCCATGAGCGTTTCGCGCGGGGGGCGCGGGACGCGCGGCACGGGGCGCGGACGCCCGGAAGGGCTGGGACCGGCCGGGAACGGCCGCAGGAAGCGCCGGGAAGCGCCGGGACCGGCCGGAGCGCCCGATCGAGCTTCCCGACCGGGCCTCCCGGCCAGGCATCCCGACCGGTCCTCCCGACCGGTCCTCCGGGGCGGGGCCTCGCGCGGCGGGTTCTCCGCCGGGGGCCGCGCCGCCCCGGAGCCGGGTGGCGGGGGTCGACCGGGTCCGTCCGGTGGGGCCGGACCTCGACCGGGCCGCGTCAGACCTGGAGGTCCGGCCCTATGCGGTTGCGGACCGCGGTCTGGACCTCGACCTCCTCGGCCGGGTCGGCCGCGAGGCGGCGCAATCGCTCGGCGACGCGCACGTCGGCGGTCTCGGCGTGCTGGGCCGCGACCTCGCGGGTGGTCTCCTCGCAGTCCCAGAGGCATTCGACGGCGAAGCCGGTCGCGAAGGTGGGGTCGGTGGCGGCGAGGGCGCGGGCCACGCGCCCGCGGAGCTGGGACGAGGCCGTCTCGCGGTAGACGTGGCGCAGCACGGGGGCCGCGCAGGCGATGCCGAGGCGGCCGGCGCCGTCCACGAGCCCGCCGAGCGCGGGCGCGTCGGGGCCTTCGGAGCGGATGGTGTCGCGGAGCGCGCCGAGGACGGAGGGGGAGTCCTGGGCGGTGCCGCGGCAGGCGAGGACGTCGGCGGCGGCCGCGCCGAGGGCGTCGGTCCGGCGGACCCACGCGCGGGCGCGGGCGACGGCGTCCTCGCCGCACATGCGGCGGTACGCGGCGATCGCGGCCTCGGCGACCTCGGCGGAGTCGCCGTCGGCCGCGGCCTCGACGAGGTCGAGGACGGCGGGGTCCCGTGACTCGGCGAGGTGGTGCAGGGCGGCGCCCCGGGCTCCCACCGAGCCGTGCCTGGCGGCGGCGAGGAGTTCGGGCCGGTCCTCGGGTCCCGCGACGGCGGTGAGGCAGCGGGCGGCGGGGCCGTACAGCACGGCTCCGCGCTCGTAGCCCTCCTGCGCCCAGTCGAGGACGGCGCGCACGCTCCAGCCGGGACGGGGCCCGGCGGGGCGCATCTGGCGCTGCCAGCGGTCGAAGGAGCCCTGTTCCTGGGCGGCCCTGACCCGGGCGCCGACGGCGTCGCGCTGGTCCTCGGCCCACAGCCGCCAGGGGCGGGGCTCGAAGGCGTCGCGCACGACGCCGGCCAGCTCGGCGTCGCCCTCGGCGTCGGCCGGGAAGCGGGCCAGCACGGGAACGGCGAGCGCGCGGAGGCCTGCGTCGTCGTCGCGGAGGGCCAGCTCGTCGAGGGCCCAGGCCCAGTTGGTGCCGGTCGCCGCGTACCGCCGGAGCAGCAGCAGGGCGTCCTGGCGTCCGTAGGAGGCGAGGTGCCCGAGGACGGCGAGCGCGAGCCCGGTCCTGGACTCCTCGGTGTCGAGGACGTCCTCGGCGCCGAAGAGGTGCGCCTCGATCTCGTCGAGACCTCCGTGGAGGTCCAGGTAGAGACGGGCGTAGTAGAGGGAGCGGTTCTCGACCTGCCAGTCGTGGCGGGGATCTTCGAGAACGCAGTGGTTGAGGGCCGCGAGGGCCTCGGCGCGTGGCGCGGCGAGTGCGTGCAGGGTGCCGTCGCCGCGGCCCCTCTGCAGCAGGCCGAGCAGGGTGCCGCTCGGCGCTATGACTGGATCGAACATGGGGAGACGCCTCACATCAAGCTGTCGACACGACCGGGGGATACCGGGAAGACCCGGGTCGGGCGGTACATCGCCCGTACGCCTAGGCCGTGCGGCAACATGTCGGGCCGCTCGTCGTCCATCGCCTGCCAGTGACCATCTTCCTCAGCCTCTCGTCGGTGGCCCGTTTTGCCGGGCCCGACGTCATGATGACCCACCCATTTCGCCACCGCGACCACATTTACGACGCCGCTCTCACCTGGGGTTCAGCGCTCGTTCACCGGGATCCGAAGAGCTCGACCAGTTCGGCCTTGCCGAACATCCGCGCGGTGTCGAGGGCGGACGGAGTCCCGGCTTCCGGATTTGCGCCGCCGTCGAGGAGGGCACGGACGACGGCGTCCTCGCCCTTGAAGACGGCTCCGGCGAGCGGGGTCTGCCCGCGGTCGTTGGCGCGGTCGGCGTCGGCGCCGCGCGCGAGGAGGGCGGAGACCGCGGCGGCGTGGCCGTGGTAGGCGGCGAGCATGACGAGGGAGTCGCCCTTGTCGTTGGTGAGGTTCGCGGGGACCCCGGCGTCGACGTAGGCGGCCAGCGCGTCGGCGTCCCCGGTGCGGGCGAGGTCGAAGACCTTGGACGCCAGCTCGATGACCTCGGGGTCCGGAGTCTCGCTCATCGGGTGGCCCGCCTCTCTCCTGCGTTGTCGATCCGCGCACGGCAAGCGCGGCCGTACGAGTGAATCGACAGGGTACTGCCCGTTCGGTGACATGACCGCGCCCGGCCGAGGCAAAGATCACGGCAGTCCGCCGCCGGCCGCTCCTCTAACGCACGCCGGGCATTTCGCCACTCGACAGCTCGTTCGACGTCCGCCGGTCAAGTGAAATCACCCGTTTTTCACCCTAATGCACCTTTAGTCACATAGATACTTGCTGTGAACTTGGAAGGACTCATGGTGACTGTCCCCTCAACCAGGAGAACAACCAATGATCCTGTCCATCTCAGGCGTGGTCCTGCTCGGCATCATCTGCTTCCTGTTCTTCAAGAAGGACGGGATGAAGGCCTCGCACGCCCTCGTCAGCGCGCTGTTCGGCTTCTACCTCGCGGGTACGGCCATCGCCCCGAGCATCACGGCGGGCGGGCAGTCCCTCGCCGGCCTCCTGGGCGGGATCAAGTTCTGACGCCCTTCCGTCCCTTCCACCACCCCAGGAGCACTTCGTGGCCCGGCGACCACTCCCCCGCATTCTGAGCAGCGGCAGCGCACAGATCGCTCGAAGTCGAGAGATCGCGCGCACGGCCGCCGACAGTGCCACCGACGTGCTCCATCCACTGATCACGGTCTCCCGTGGTCTGCGGAAGCTGGCCGCGTCCGCGCGCGCCAAGTGGGCCGCGACCCCCAAGGAACGGCGTGGACCGACGCTGCTCCTGGTCGCGGCCTGCGTCCTGGTCGTCGCGCTCATGCCGTACGGGCCGCTCCTCGCGCTCGTCACGCTCATGGCCGCGGCCGCATGGCGAGGACGCGAGCGCCCGGTCGTGAAGACCGGGCCCGACGACGCCGAGATCGCCCGGCTCAAGGGCCTGTACGAGGCCCTCGTGCCGTACTTCTCCGTCGCGGACGACCCCGCCCCGCTCTTCGCCCACGGCGGCGACTGGAGCGGCGCGTTCACGGAGTACGCCTTCGACGAGGACGGGCGTCCCACCCGACTGAAGATCGCCTACCCGCCGTACTTCACCGACGGCGAGCCCGCCGCACGCGCGCGCATCGAGCAGCTGCTGCACGCCAAGTCCGGGCGCGGCCGTGAGTACCGCTTCGACTGGGACGAGGAGGGCAACCGGCTCGACATGAGCGTGCTGCCCGCCCTGCCCACCACCATCGCCGCCCAGCGCTTCGTCACCGTGCCGGGCGAGACCGTCCTGGGCTTCACCGACGCGGACGCCGTGCAGCGGACCGTGCCCGTCGTCGCCGCGGACGGCACGGAGGACGCGCCGGCCGTGATCTGGCGCACCGGCCCCCGCTCCACCGAGCCGCATCTGCTGGTCGTCGGCCAGCCGGGCAGCGGCACCACCTCCCTGCTGCGCTCGATCGCGCTCCAGGCCCTCCCCCACGGCGACGTGCTGGTCGTCGAGGGCGGTGGCACCGGCGAGTACGCGTGCCTCACCGGCCGCGACGGCGTCCTCGCCGTCGAGTGCGGGCTCTCCGGAGCGCTGGCCAGCCTGGAATGGGCGGCGCACGAGACGGAACGACGGCTGATCGCCGCCAACCGGGCCCGGCAGGAGGGCCGGCCGGCCCCCGAGGACACCCGGCGGCCGCTCTGGATCCTGCTCGACCGGCCGGGCGTCCTCGGCGACCTCGCGGCCGCCGACGGCCGCCCCGACCCGCAGGAACTGCTCCAGGTGCCCCTGCGGCACGGCCGCGCGGCCCAGGTCACGGTGGTGGTGGCCGAGCAGTTCGACAGCGCGGACACCCTGAGCGAGGCGGTACGGAGCCACACCAGGGCCCGGATCGTGCTCGGCCCCGCCGCCCCCGACCAGATCGCCGCCGTCCTCGGCACCGAGCCGCACACCACCCCGACGCCCCAGGTCCCCGCCGGCCGCGGCTACGCGCGCCTGGGCAGCGGACCGGTGCTGCGCCTCCAGGTGCCGGCGACCCCCGACCCGTACGACGACGCGACCAGCGACGCGCACCGGCAGGCTGTCCTCGAACTCCTCCCGGAGCGCCGCGCGGAGACGACCATGGCGATCGAGACGATCACCGTGAAGAGCCCCGAACCGGCGCCCCGCGCCGAACCGGCACCGGCACCCCGCGCCGAACCGGACCCGGGCCCCGCCCCGCTGCACGCCCCCGTCCCCGCCGAGGGCTGAGCACCACCCGCACGGGAAGAGGCCGGTACGGACCCCCCAGGTCCGTACCGGCCTCTTCGTGTGATGCGTCTGCTTCCCTTGCTGCGTCTGCGCGCGCGGGTGGCTACGCCACGAACGAGCGCGGCGGTTCGGTCCCGCCGCCCGCGCCCGACTCCACCAGCCGGGCAGCGGCGGCCAGCCGGGCCGCGGCCTCGTCGGCCACCGGTCCGCCGACCGTGAAGGGCAGCCGGACGAAGCCCTCGAAGGCCCCGTCCACGCCGAACCGGGGGCCCGAGGGGACCCGGACGCCGACCCGCTCCCCCGCCTCGGCGAGCCGGGAGCCGGAGAGGCCACCGGTGCGGACCCAGAGGGTGAGCCCGCCGCGCGGCACCGAGAACTCCCACTCCGGGAGCTCCCTGCGGACCGCGGCGACCAGCGCGTCCCGGTTCTCCCGCGCCTGGTCGCGGCGGAGGGTGACGGCCTCGTCCCAGCCGCCGGTGCGCATGAGCCAGTTCACGCCGAGCTGTTCGAGGACGGGCGTGCCCAGGTCGGCGTACGCGCGCGCGGCCACCAGGGACCGGATGACGTCGGGCGCCGCCCGGACCCAGCCGATGCGCATCCCCGCCCAGAAGGCCTTGCTGGCGGAGCCGACCGTGAGGACGGTGGAACCGGCCGGGTCGAAGGCGCAGACCGGCCGGGGCATCTCCAGGTCGTCGTCCAGGTGGAGCTCGGCCATGGTCTCGTCGACGACGAGGACGGTGCCGGCCGAGCGGGCGGCGTCCACGAGCTGCCGCCGCTGGTCCTCGTCGGCCAGGGCGCCGGTCGGATTGTGGAAGTCGGCCACCACGTAGGCGAGGCGGGGTGCCGCGTCGCGCAGCACCTGCCGCCAGCGGCCCAGGTCCCAGCTGCCGAGCCCCTCGGACATCGCGACGGGGACCAGCCGGGCCCCGGCCTCGCGCATCAGCTGGAGGATGTTGGCGTACGAGGGCGACTCGACGGCGATCCGCTCGCCGCGGCCCGCGAACAGGTGGCAGATGGCGTCGATGGCCCCCATGGCACCGGTCGTGACCATGATCTGCTCGGGCATGGTGGGGATGCCGCGCGCGGTGTACCGGTCGGCGAGCATCTGCCGCAGCGCGGGCAGCCCCGCCGGGTAGTCGCCGTGCGTGTGGGCGTAGGGCGGCAGCTCCTCCAGGGCGCCCTGGACGCCGCGGGTGAGCCACGGCTCGGGCGCGGGCAGCGCCGCGCAGCCGAGGTCGATCATCGAACCGAGCGCCTCCGGGGGCAGCGGTTCGAGGCCCCGCGCGGGCAGCGGGTTCCCCGCCGGTACGGCGGTCCAGCTGCCGGCGCCCCGCCGCGACTCGAGGAAGCCCTCGGCGCGGAGCGCCTCGTAGGCCGCGGCCACCGTCGTACGGCTGACGGTCAGGGCGAGGGCGAGTTCCCGCTCGGCGGGCAGCCGGGCGGCGACCGGGACGCGGCCCTCCAGGACGAGCAGCCGGATCCCGTCGGCCAGGGCGCGGTAGGCGGGCGGCTTCCGCGTCCCGGGTCCGGCGGGCCGCGGCTGCTGCGCCTGGAGCTGCCGGGCGAGCTGAGCCGGTCCTACCGCCGAAGTCCACTGGGCCATCGAAATCAGTCCACCTTCCTCGAATTGGCCATGGTTGGCATCCGTTCCACCGCCACAGAGTGTCATGAGCCAGTCCACTACCACCACCCTGGGGGGAAGAACCTTGTCCATCGCCTCCGGCCTCCACGGCCGGTACCTCACCCGTCGGCTCGTCCAGCTCTACGTGGGGCTGACGCTGTACGGGGTCAGCTCGGCGCTGCTGGTGCGCAGTGGTCTCGGCCTGGAGCCCTGGGGCGTGCTCCACCAGGGCCTCGCCGAGAAGACGGGCCTCACCATCGGCGTGGTGTCGATCATCGTCGGGGCCGTGGTGCTGCTGCTGTGGATCCCGATCCGGCAGCGGCCGGGTCTTGGCACGGTCTCCAACGTGTTCGCGATCGGCCTGGCGATGGACGGCACCCTGGCGCTCGTCCCGGACGTCCACGGACTGGCGGGGCGGATCCCGCTCCTCGCGGCCGGCATCGTCCTCAACGGGGTGGCGACCGGCCTGTACATCGCGGCGCGGTTCGGTCCCGGCCCGCGCGACGGCCTGATGACCGGTCTGCACCGGCTCACCGGCCGCTCGATCCGGCTGGTGCGGACGGCGATCGAGGTGGCGGTGGTCGCCACCGGCTTCCTGCTCGGCGGCTCGGTCGGCGTCGGCACGGTGCTGTACGCGCTGGCCATCGGCCCCCTCGCCCAGTTCTTCCTTCGCTGGTTCGCCGTCCCCGAGCAGGACTCCGGAAGCACCGCGGTCGCCCCCGCGACACCGGAAGGGGCCATACTGCGGCGGTGACTCGCGTACGCCACCCCTACCTCGACCATCCCGCGCCCCTCCCGTTCGCCCACCGCGGCGGCACGGCGAACGGCCTGGAGAACACCGCGGCCGCCTTCCGCCGGGCCGCCGCCGCGGGCTACCGCTACTTCGAGACCGATGTGCACACGACGTCGGACGGGGTTCTCGTCGCCTTCCACGACGCGACCCTGGACCGGGTCACGGACACCTCGGGCCGGATCGCCGACCTGCCGTGGGCGGCGGTGCGGGAGGCCCGCGTCGCGGGCAAGGAACCGCTGCCGCTCTTCGCCGACCTCCTGGACGAGTTCCCGGAGGCCCGCTGGAACGTGGACCTCAAGGCCGAGGCCGCCCTCCACCCCCTGGTGGACCTGATCCGCGAGAAGCGCGCCTGGGACCGGGTCTGCGTGGGCTCGTTCACCGAGGCCCGGGTCGTGCGGGCCCAGCGGACGGCGGGTCCCGAGCTGGCCACCTCGTTCGGCGTCCGCGGGGTGATCGGGCTGCGGCTGCGCTCGCTCGGCATTCCGGCGGCGGTGCGGGCCGGGGCGGTCGCCGCCCAGGTCCCCGAGCGGCAGGGCGGCGTCCCGGTGGTGGACCGCCGCTTCGTCCGGGAGGCGCACGCGCGCGGGATCCAGGTGCACGTGTGGACCGTGAACGATCCGGCCCGGATGCACTCTCTCCTCGACCTCGGGGTCGATGGCATCATGACCGATCAACTGGAGACGCTGCGCTCGGTGCTGACCGAGCGGGGCGTGTGGGTCTGAGCGCGCGTCCCGGTACCTCCGGACCCGGATCACCGGGCCCGGCCACGGGGACGAACGAGGGGGCGCGGCCTTGACCGCTGGAACCACCGAACCGGAGGAGTACGCCACCGATCCCGCCGCGCGCAAGCGGGAGCAGCGGGGCTGGTACTTCTACGACTTCGCCTGCTCGGTGTACTCGACGAGCGTGCTGACCGTGTTCCTCGGCCCCTATCTCACCTCGGTGGCGCGGGAGGCGGCCGACGCGGAGGGCTATGTGCACCCGCTCGGGATACCCGTGCGGGCCGGCTCGCTCTTCGCGTACGGGGTGTCGGCCTCGATCGTGGTCGCGGTCCTGCTGATGCCGCTGGTCGGCGCGATCGCGGACCGCACGGGCCGGAAGAAGCCGCTGCTGGCGGCCGCGGCCTACACGGGCGCGACGGCCACGGCGGGCATGTTCTTCCTTGCGGGCGACCGGTATCTGCTGGGCACGTTCCTGCTGATCGTGGCGAACGCCTCGATCTCGGTGTCGATGGTGCTCTACAACGCCTATCTGCCGCAGATCGCGGAGCCGGACGAGCGGGACGCGGTGTCCTCGCGCGGCTGGGCCTTCGGCTACACGTCCGGCGCGCTGGTCCTCGTCCTGAACCTGGTCCTCTACTCGGGCCACGACTCCTTCGGCCTCACCGAGGGCGAGGCCGTCCGGATCTGCCTGGCCTCGGCCGGTGTCTGGTGGGGCGCCTTCACCGTCGTGCCGCTGCGGCGGCTCCGGGACCGCGCGATCGGTCCGGAGGGGCGGGAAGGAGCCGGCGGGGGCACGGTCGGCAGCGGCTGGCGGCAGCTGCGGGCGACCCTGAAGGACATGCGCAGGCATCCGCTGACGCTCTCCTTCCTGCTCGCCTACCTGGTCTACAACGACGGCGTGCAGACGGTGATCTCGCAGGCCTCGGTGTTCGGCTCGGAGGAACTGGGCCTCGACCAGACCACACTCATCACGGCGGTCCTGCTGGTCCAGATCCTCGCGGTGGCGGGCGCGCTCGGCATGGGGCGACTCGCCCGGACGTACGGCGCCAAGCGGACGATTCTGGCCTCGCTCGCGGTCTGGACCCTGATCCTGGTGGCCGGCTACTTCCTGCCGGCCGACGCGCCCGCGTTCTTCTTCTGCCTGGCGGCCGCGATCGGCCTGGTACTGGGCGGAAGCCAGGCCCTGTCGCGTTCGCTGTTCTCGCATCTGGTGCCGCGCGGCAAGGAGGCGGAGTACTTCTCGGCGTACGAGATGAGCGATCGGGGCCTCAGCTGGCTGGGTCCGCTCGTGTTCGGTCTCGCGTATCAGCTGACCGGGAGCTACCGGGATGCCATCATCTCCCTGGTGATCTTCTTCGTGGTCGGCTTCGCCCTGCTCGCGCGGGTGCCGGTGCGGCGCGCGGTGGAGGCCGCCGGGAACCCGATACCCGACCGTATTTAGACGTGGCAGTGAAAGGGCGGTAGTGTACGCGTTTGGCCTGCCAGGCGGACCGTTACTGCGTGCTGCTTTAGTGAAAACACCGGGTCACATCTGCCGTCAGATGTGACAAAACGGGCACTGGTGGGTACAACAAGGGGCGGCACGACGGGCGACGCATGACCCGGCACGGGAATCTTTACCGCCGACCGGACGTTGACCGGATAACGACGACAGCGACACCTGTCCTGTGGGCGACAAGCCCGGGAGGCACGATTCATGAGTGAGCGAGCTCTTCGCGGCACGCGCCTCGTGGTGACGAGCTACGAGACCGACCGCGGCATCGATCTGGCCCCGCGCCAGGCCGTGGAGTACGCATGCGAGAAGGGCCATCGTTTTGAGATGCCCTTCTCTGTGGAAGCGGAAATTCCGCCGGAGTGGGAATGCAAGGTCTGCGGAATCCAGGCTCTCCTGGTGGACGGGGACGGACCTGAGGAGAAGAAGGGCAAGCCTGCGCGTACGCACTGGGACATGCTCATGGAGCGACGCACCCGCGAGGAGTTGGAGGAGGTCCTCGCCGAGAGGCTGGCCGTCCTGCGTTCCGGCGCGATGAACATCGCCGTGCATCCGCGCGACAGCCGCAAGTCCGCCTAGCGGACGCACCGGCGGGAACAACGCCGCGGGGCCCGGTACACGAACTGTGTACCGGGCCCCGCGGCGTTTCCGTGTCTGCCGGGCCCGGCGGCATGTCCACGCCCGTTTCCGTGGCCGTATCCCCTGGCTGGCCCGCGCCCCCCGCCCGCCGGGGTCCCGCGGCGGTCCGCCGGGGCCACGGCATGACCGTGCCCCGCCCCCTCACCACGGCGAGGGAGCGGGGCACGGGCGGAAGAACCTCAGGGCATCAGCGGCGGGTGGGACTCGTCGGCCCGGCGCGGGCTCTGAGCGGCGTCCTCGCGGATGACCTCGCCCTGGACGACCTTGCCGTCCGGGCGGTGGATACGAGCCTGCTGGAAGGCGTCCTGGAGGCTGCCGGGAGGCGCGGCCGCCATCCGGCGCTCGGCGGCCCTGTCCGCGTACCGCCCGAGGAGCGAGCGGACCGGCGGGATGAGCAGGAGCAGGCCGAGGACGTCCGAGATCAGGCCGGGGATCACCAGGAGCAGACCGCCGAGCATCAGGAAGCCGTTGCGGTCCTCCGCGCCGGTCCGCTCGGGCGCCGGCGGCGCGCTGCCCGACTGCGCGGCCGCCTGGGCCTGCTGGAAGGTCGAGCTGAGGTTGCGGAAGGCACGGCGGCCGGCCCGCTTGACGACGGCGGCACCGAGCACGATGCCGCCGACGAGCAGGGCGAAGACGGTGAGTCCGCCCGCCGCGTCCGCCACCACCGTGAGCAGCCAGATCTCGAGGACCAGCCAGGCGGCGACGGCGAGCGGAAGGAGGGTACGCGCGCGTGAGCGCTTCGGGGCGAGGGGAGGCGTTGCGCCGGTCGTCATGGTCCCCAGTGTGCCTGGCGCCCCGCCGGAACGTCGTAAAGAAAGGATCAGTGCGGGACGCCCCGGCAGGGGGTCAGGAGGTCTTGCGGCCGAGCATCCTGCCGACCTTCTCCGCCCGCGCCGACACGCCCCAGCCGGTGACCCGCCAGAGCGCCTCGACCACGATGTTCCGGCTCATCTTCGAGTCGCCGATCTCGCGCTCCACGAAGGTGATCGGGACCTCGACGACATGGAAGCCGGCGGCGACGGCGCGGCGGGCCAGGTCGACCTGGAAGCAGTAGCCGGCCGAGGCCACGTCCTCCAGGCCCAGGCCCTCCAGGGTCTCCTTGCGGAAGGCCCGGTAGCCGCCGGTGACGTCGCGGATCGGCACGTCGAGCATCACGCGCGAGTAGAGGCTGCCGCCGCGGGAGATGAACTCGCGGGACTTCGGCCAGTTCACGATGCGGCCGCCCGGCACCCAGCGGGAGCCGAGGACGAGGTCGGCGCCCTTGAGGGCGGTGAGCAGCCTCGGCAGCTCCTCGGGCTGGTGGGAGCCGTCGGCGTCCATCTCGACGAGGACGCCGTACCCGTGCTCGATGCCCCACCGGAAGCCGGCGAGGTAGGCGGCGCCGAGCCCCTCCTTGCCCTTGCGGTGCAGGACGTGCACATGGTCGTCCTCGGACGCGATCTCGTCCGCGAACTTGCCCGTGCCGTCAGGGCTGTTGTCGTCGGCGACGAGGATGTGCGCCTCGGGTACGGCTTCCCGCACCCGCGCGACGATCGGCTTGATGTTCTCCGCCTCGTTGTAGGTCGGAATGATCACCAAGGCCTTGCCGAGCGGGCCGTAACGCCTCTGGCCACCGTCGTTCACTACTGCCCCTTCGGATACATACGCAGGCCCCCACCATAGCGAGGTCCCCGGAGTGCTCCGGCGCGGCGGGTCGACTGCGAGGGGCGGGCGGAGCCGGAGGCGCGGGCTCCGCGGCGGCGCGGCGGGGCCGGATCTCGGGACGGGGCGGCGGCCCTGCGGGGCCGTACACGCGTGTGACGTGCGGTGCGGGGCCCGTCGTCCTTCGGTCCGACCCGGGATCCGCTGGCGGCGGATCGACCGAAGGCCGTTGTCTACTGAACGTCCGGGCCCCACCCGGGTCGCACCTTCCGCCGGAGAAACCTTCCCTCGCGGCCGAGGCGCGGGCGGCGGTCGGCGAATGCGTGGAGATGCTGTCCGGTCGGACGTCCTGTGGTGGACGCGGAGAACCTACCCGCCCCCGACGGTCGGCTGTCAACACCCGCTTGACCTGCGGAGACTTCCCAAAAGGCCAGGCCGGAGGGGAAGATCCGCAGGTCGGGGACAAGCGTACGGAAGGGGTGTCCCGGGTGGGACATATCCCTACATCACTCGTTCGGCCGTACGAACACCGGCTGTCCGTGCACGACCGTCTGCAGGCAGACGGGGAGATCGACCCCGGGGGACAGATCGGGCAGACCGGGCGTTCCGGAGCGCGGGTCGGTGGACCAGCGCGCCACCCGGTCGTCGGGGGCCTGGACGACGAGCTCCTCGGTGCGCCAGACCGCGTAGTCGGCCGGCGCGCCCGGCACCAGCGTGCCGGCGTCGTCCCTGCCCACGGCCCGCCAGCCGCCCCGGGTGTGGGCGGTGAAGGCGGCCCGGGCGGAGATCCGGTGCTCGGGGGTGCGGTGGAACGCGGCGGCGCGGACGGTGCCCCAGGGGTCCAGCGGGGTCACCGGGCTGTCCGAGCCGAAGGCCAGCGGCACACCGGCGCGCAGCAGCGCCGCGTACGGGTTGAGGGTACGGGCCCGCTCGGCGCCGAGGCGGTCGGCGTACATCCCCTCCTCGCCGCCCCAGAGCGCGTCGAACGCGGGCTGGACGGAGGCGGTGAGGCCGAGCTCGGCGAAGGCGGCGACGGTCTCGGGGGTGAGCATCTCGACGTGCTCGACGCGGTGCCGGGCCGCCCTGATCCTCGACAGGCCGAGCTTCTCGGCGGCCGCCCTGACGCCCTCGACGACGGCGGTCACGGCGGCGTCCCCGATGGCGTGGAAGCCGGCCTGGAGGCCCACCTCGGTGCAGGCCACGACGTGGAGGGCGATGGTGGCCGCGTCCAGGTGGGCGGCCCCCGTGTGGCCGGCGTCGGCGTGGTCGGCGTACGGCTCGTGCAGGCAGGCCGTGTGGGAGCCGAGGGAACCGTCCGCGAACAGGTCGCCGGCCGCGCCCAGCGCGCCGAGGCCGCGGGCCCGCTCGACGTCGAGGTCCGCCCAGTAGCCGACGATCCGGGGGCCGGCCTCGTCGCGGGCCAGGTCCAGGAGGCCGGTGAAGTCGTCCTCGGAGGAGATCCGGGGGCCGCCGCACTCGTGCAGGGTGCCGATGCCGAGGGAGGCGGCCCGGCTCCGGGCCGCGCGCTGCGCCTCGGTGCGCTGGCGGGCGGAGACGGCGCCGAAGGCGGCGGCCCGCACGGCGTGGTGGGCGTCGCCGGTGAGGGGCCGCTGCCCGTCGTGGAAGCCGTCCAGGTCGCGGACGCCGGGGACGAGGTCCAGGAGGGCGGTGGTGACGACGGCCGAGTGGACGTCGATCCGGGTGAGGTAGAGCGGCCGGCCGCCGGTGAGCCCGTCGAGTTCGGCGCGGGTGAGCGGCCGGCGCTCGGGCCAGCGGGAGGCGTCCCAGCCGTGGCCGATGAGGATGCGGTCCTCGGGCCGGGCGGCGGCGTGGGCGCGGATCAGCCGCGCCGCCTCGTCGAGCGAGGCGGCGGCGGACAGGTCGAGCCCGGTGAGGGCGAACCCGGTGGCGGTGGTGTGGACATGCGCGTCGACGAACGCCGGGGTGACGAGTGCGCCCTCCAGGTCGACCACCTCGTCCACGCCGGTGGCGAAGGCGTCGGCCGCGCCCTCCGAGCCCACCCAGGCGACGTGCCCGCGCTCCACCACCATGGCGGTCGCGAAGGGGTCGGCGGGGCTGTGGACTTCTCCGCCGCGCAGCAGCACCGTGCGGTGTTCGGCGGGAGACGCGGGAGGCATGGACTCACTCATGCGACCAGGCTATGACCTGCCGGGACCCGGTTTGTCCGGCAGGTCCCCCGGAGCGCCCCGCAGTCAGGCCCCCGGAGCGCCCCGCGCGGTCAGATGCGCGGCGGCCGCGCCTCGTACGGGGTGGAGAGGACGACGGTGGTGCGGCTGGAGACGCCGGCCTGGGAGCGGATGCGGCTGAGCAGGTGCTCCAGTTCCAGCGGGGTGGCGACCCGGACCTTGAGGATGTAGTTCTCGTCACCGGCGACGCTGTGGCACGCCTCGATCTCCGGGATGTCCGCGAGCCGGTCGGGGGTGTCGTCGGGGGAGCTGGGGTCGAAGGGTTTGACCGAGATGAAGGCGGTCAGCGGCAGGCCGACGGCCTCCGGGTCCACGACGGCGGCGTAACCGCGGATGACTCCGCGCTGCTCCAGACGACGGACGCGCTGATGCACCGCCGAGGTGGACAGGCCCGTGGCCTTGCCCAGGTCGGTGTAGCTCATGCGCCCGTCCTTGACGAGCAACTCGACGATCTGACGATCCAGCTCCTCCATGCGGTGACCCTATTGCTCCCGGAGGGCGGCGGCACCGCCGGGGTCGACCGCAATCGGGCGGTATGGGTCATCACGGGTCACCTGCGGCGGGCGTGTGACGAACGCCACAGGTTGGTGTCCGGCCTCGGGTACTGCCACACGATTATGCGGACGACCGCATGGGAAGTGCTTGCTGTGGTCGAGGCCGCACAGATCCGGCCGACCCACCCGAGGGGGAGATTCTCCATGCAGGAGCCTGTTGATTCGGTCGACACGTCCGAAGAGCTCGACGCGTACGACACCTTTGAGATGTTCCGGGTCATCTGCCCGGAGTGCGTGCAGCCGATCGCGCTGCTCGCGGACGAGGACGCGCTGCCGGAGCACGCACTCTGCCCGACGCCGTGGAACCCCTTCGTCCTGACCGTCTGCCCGGGTACGGGCCTCTCGGCGACCGAGGCCAGCCCGGCCGACGACAGCCTGGAGGTCCAGGAGCAGGACACCGCCCTGCTCCTGACGCTCCCCCAGGGTCTCGACTGGCGCACGCAGCCGTTCTCGCACGTCGGCGGACCGGGCTCGCGCCCGATCCGGGTTCCGCAGATGCGGCGCGCGGCCTAGGCGGTCTCTTCCGGACGGGGCCTCCGGGCCCCTCCGCTCACCAGTAGCTCCCCCGCACCATCGCCGCCAGGGTGGCGTGGTGCAGGATCAGGCCGTCGGGGTCCGCGGGCACCTCGACCTCGCCGAAGTGGGCCTGCCGGTAGGCGATCCTGAGCATCACGATCGCGTGCCGCAGCGCCGCGTAGAGGGTGTGGAACTCCATGTCGCGCGGGGTGTGCCCGGTCAGGTCCGCGTAGCGCCGCTCGACCGCGTCGCGCCGCAGGAAGCCGGGCAGGCCCGGCTGGCCGAAGCCGACGGTCAGGTCCTGGAAGAAGCGGTGCAGGTAGACCGCCCAGCCGAGGTCGACCTCGCGCGGGACGCAGGCCGCCATCTCCCAGTCGAGGACGGCGGCCGGCACGAATCCGTCGTAGACGATGTTCCCGATGCGCGCGTCGCCCCAGCCGAGGACGGCCGGGCCCTCGTCGGCCGGCCAGTGCGCCTCCAGCCAGTCGAAGGCCGACTCGATGAGCGGCGAGGGCGCGAGCCCCTCCACCACCCAGGCGTAGTAGGCGCGTTGGGCGTCGACATGCCGACGCAGCGGCGTCCCCGGGCCGTCCGGCAGCAGGAACTCGGCCTCCTTCGCCGGGAACTGGTCGTGCAGCCGCGCGAGGACGGAGACCGACTCGGCCTCCAGCAGGGCGCGTTCCTCGTCGGTGGCGGCGTGCAGCCAGTTCCCCTCGTACGTGTAGGGCATGACGTCCGGTGGGACCCGGCCTTCGGCCCGGGTCATCACGAAGAAGGGCGCGCCGAGCGGCCCGGGGTCCTCTTCGAGCCACAGCACGCGCGGTACGGGGATGTCGGTGTGCTCGCCGACCAGCGACATGACCCGGTGCTGGCGGGCCATGTCGTAGACGGGGAAGACGGTGTACGCCGCGGGGTCGGCGGCCAGCCGCAGGGCGCAGCCCCGGACCGGGGCGTCCGGGTGCTCCAGGTCGAAGAGCAGGGTCTCACTGGACATGCCGTTGGAGCCGGGCACGGCGAGCCCGGCGGCACGGGCCCCGGGCAGCTTCCGGTCCAGCCAGGCGGTGAGCCGGCGACCGAGCTCCTCGGGGTCGCGGGTGGTGGTGCGGGGGCGGGGCGCAGAGGTCAAGGGGAGCTCCTCGGAAGGCCGTTGACGTGGAGGGTTCGGGTTCGGTGCGGGACCCCGTCGAGCGGGCGCGTCGGCGGGCCGCTCGGCGCGGGGGGTCGAGGACTCCTCGGCGGGCAGCTCGGCGGGGGGGCCTACGCGGTCCGCTCAGCGCGCGGGGGCGAAGACTCCTCCGCGGTCCGCTCGGCCCGCGGAGGCGGGAGGGTCCGTCAGCGCGCCGTCGACGTGTGGTCGGCGAAGCCGCTGGGGTCGTGGCGGCCGAACGAACCGTGCTCGAAGATGCCGTAGCCGGTGTGGCCGTCGAGGGTGAAGCGGGCGGCGTGGTCGGTGACGCCGTACGCCGCCATCGGGTGGGCGGCCGGATCCGCGAGGTCGTAGACGCGCCGGTCGGTCCAGCCGCGACCCTGCCACGTCCCGTGCTGCCAGTCGGTCGCGGGCGGGTAGCCGGCGCCGACGGCGAGAGGGGAGGAGGCGAGGATGTCGACGCCGATCTCCAGGGGCTTACCGGTCGGGTCGGTGAGGTGGACGGTGGCCCGCTCCGGGTGCCGGGTGCCGGTGCGGTACGTGATCTCGGTGCGGGGCCAGCCGAGTTGGGCGTCGCGGTGGCCGTTCCGTACGAGCAGGGCCTCGTTGAGGGTGCGGTAGCCGTCGGCGTCCTCCTGGGCGATGACCATGAGGAAGCGGTCCTCGAAGCGCATCGGGATCCAGAGCCAGTGGAAGCCCTCGGGGCGGAACTCGGCGCCTCGGCCCGGCTCCTCTCCGGGGATCGGGCGCACGCCCCAGCTGCGGTCGCGGGTACCGGTCCACTCCCCCGGCGTGACCGCGAACTCCTCGCCCCCTGCCCTGATCGTGCCCGCGCAGTGGCCTGCCTGGACGAAGCGGCGGCCCTCCAGGGTGAGGCGGCCGCCGTGGCGCTGGGTGTGGTGGGGTTCCCAGACGGCGGGGAAGTCGCCGGTCCAGCGGAGGTCGTACGAGAGGCCCTCCGGGTCGTCCGGATCGGCCGCGCAACGCAGCGAGAGGCGCTTGAGGGGCTCGTCGACGGTGATGGTGAACGGACCGACGGAGAGGTTCATCCGGTCGTCGCCGAGGGCGTCGGAGGCCCGGACGGCGTGCAGCCGGTCACCGACGCGGAGGGTGGCGTAGGCGTCGACGACCCCGGTGTTCGGGTAGACCCCGAGGCCGGCGATGAGCAGGGCGCGGCCGGTGTGGTCGAAGACGTGGAAGATGCACCGGTCGTAGGCGTTGCGGTCGCCGCTGACGTGGTGCTTCATCGAGAGCGGGGCCTGGTGCACGGGGTATTCGTCGAGTGCGACGGGCCGGTCGTCGACGTGCCGGTGCACGGACATGGCTGACCTCCTGGTCGGCGAGCGCGTGTTCTCCGCGAGAAGATCTGACGGTACGTCAGCTATGCGCCGGGGGGCCAGAGTCGTGCACCGGGTACCGGACGAACTGCCGCTCGAATCCCCTCGGCGGTGACCCAGGCCGCCGGGAGGCGTTGGTCCGGGCATGACCACGCTGTACACGACGCCCAGCGGAATCGGTCGGCACCGACAGGCCGAGCCGCGCCTTGAAGAATCGGTTCCTCACTCGCCCTCGGCATCCGCTCCGACGGCCGCGGTGACGCATCCTCCCGCGCCGGTGCCGGTCCCCGCGCCGATGCCCGTCCCCCTCCCCCTACCGGCGCCGGCGCCGACCCACCTCCCCGCCGACCCGCCCATCTACAAGGCCGTGCTCTCCCTCTGGGCGAGCCAGGGACGGACCCTCCCCGGCCACCGCGACCAGGAGTGGGCGCGCCTCGCCTCGGGCCCCGTCTGGGCGGACCGGACGGTACGGGTCAGCGGGACGCTCATGCGGCCGGGCGACGGGCGGTGACCACCCGCAGGAGCTGACGGGAACGGACACGGACACGCGGTGCGACCGGGGAGCAATCCCGGTGTGCCCGGCGTGCGGCTCCGGCCTGCCCGCACACGGACCGTCCTGCCCGCCTGCTTGCCCGGCTTCCCGGCTTCCCGGCTTCCCGGCTTCCCGGCTTCCCGGCTTCCCGGCTTCCCGGCTTCCGGCTAGCGCAGCACGCGGTAGCGCAGGTACACGACCCGGGGACCGATCCTGCGGGTCTCGGCGAGTTCGAGCGCGACCTGGCGCTCGTTCCTGGCGAAGAACGGAATGCCACCGCCGACCAGCACCGGGTAGACCATGACCTGGTACTCGTCGATCAGCCCCAGCTCGGCCGCCTCGGCGGCGAGCGTCGCGCCGCCGATCGCGATGTCGCCCTCCCCCGGCTCGGCGCGCAACCGCTCGATCTCCTCCGCCAGCCCACCGGAGGCGAGGCGGGCATGGCCCTGCACCTCGGTCAGCGTGCGGGAGAAGACCACCTTCGGGAGCGGGTTCCAGAGCCCGATCCACTCACGCCCCTCGTCGTCGAGCGACGGGTCCTGGTCGGCGGTCTCCCAGTACAGCATCGTCTCGTACAGCCGCCGCCCCAGCAGATGGACGCCGACGCCCCGGATCTCCTCGATCCAGAAGCGGAAGGCCTCGTCCTCGGGGACGGTCCAGTCGAAGCCGCCGTCCGGCCCGACGATGTAGCCGTCGAGCGAGATGCTCATCGAGTACGTCACCCTGCGCATCAGAAGTCCTCCTCGGGAAGCGGAGCCCCGCGCGGAGACCGTCGCGAAGGCGCGTGCTGCTGCCCTGCTACCTTCCCCCCTTCAGCAGCGATCGACTGATCACCACACGCTGAATCTGGTTCGTGCCCTCGACGATCTGGAGCATCTTCGCCTCCCGCAGGTACCGCTCCACGGGGAAGTCCGCCGTGTACCCGTACCCGCCGAGCACCTGCACCGCGTCCGTCGTGATCCGCATGGCGGCGTCCGAGCAGAACAGCTTGGCCATGGCCGCGAGACGGCCGAACGGCCGCCCCTCGTCCCGGAGCCGGGCCGCCTCCAGGTACAGCGCACGGCCCGCCTCGATCCGGGTCGCCATGTCGGCGAGCAGGAAGCGGATCCCCTGGAAGTCGGCGATCGGCCGGCCGAACTGCCGGCGTTCCACGGCGTAGGCCAGGGCCACGTCCAGGGCCGCCTGACCGAGCCCGACCGCGCAGGCGGCGATGCCCAGCCGCCCCGAGTCCAGGGCGTCGAGCGCGATGGCGAAGCCCTGCCCCTCCGCGCCGAGGCGCCGCGCGTCGGGGACCCGTACCCCGTCGAAGTGGAGCTGCGCCGTGGGCGAGCCCTTCATGCCCATCTTGCGCTCGGGCGGGGCCGCGCTCAGTCCCGGCGCGTCCCCCGGCACCAGGAAGGCGGTGATGCCCCGCGGACCCTCCTCGCCGGTCCTCGCCATGACCGTGCAGAAGTCGGCGATCCCGCCGTGGGTGATCCACGCCTTGGTGCCGTCGATCACCCAGTCGCCGCCGTCACCGTCCCGGACGGCCCGGGTGCGCAGCGCCGCCGCGTCGGAACCGGCGGAGGGTTCGGAGAGGCAGTACGCGCCGAGCAGGCCGCCGCCGAGCATCGCGGGCAGGTGGGCGGCGCGCTGCTCGTCGGTGCCGTAGCGGGCGAGCGCGTGGCAGGAGAGGCTGTGGACGCTGACGCCGAGCCCGACGGTGAGCCGGGCCGCGGCCAGCTCCTCCAGGACCTGGAGGTAGACCTCGTACGGCTGGCCGCCCCCGCCGTGTTCGGAGTCGTAGGGCAGTCCGAGCAGCCCGGAGCGGGACAGCAGGGTGAACAGGTCGCGGGGGAAGTGCCCGGCGTCCTCCTCCTCGGCCGCGCGCGGGGCGATCTCCCGCCGGGCGATGTCCCGCGTCAGGGCGAGCAGCTCGCGGGCCTCTTCGGTGGGCAGCCGGCGTTCGACGCCGTCCGGGGTGCTGTCGGCCATGGCCGGGCCCTCCTCCCTGCCGGGCGCGCGCGGGCACGGGCGTGCGGGGCGCGCGCGGGGTCGCGGGGAGTATGCCCGTTCGAGGCAGCGGGATCACCCGGCGACCGGGGGATCACACGGACGCCGGGGGGCCCGGGGGATGGCCGGCGGCGTCGGGTGGGACCGGCGGCGTACGCGGCGGCGGCGGGTGGGGCCGGCGGCGCATGCGGCGGGGTCGGGTGGGGCCGGCGGGTGCCCCGACGTCACATGAGGCCGGCGCGCGTGACGAACACGGCGATCAGGACGACAAGGGTCCAGCCGAGGACGTGTTCGAGGAGCTTGGGGCCCCGGTCGTCCTTCGGGCCGCCCGTGCGGGCGCGGAGGAGGAGTCGGGTGGCGGCGGCGGAGGTGGAGGTCATGGCGACCACCTTGCGGTACGGGGGCGGCCCCGGGGTAGAGACGTCGGTCACGTGCCCCGGGGCCGCGCCGCCGCGTCAGACGACGCCGAGGGCCGCGAGGGCCTTGCGCTGGGCGGCCGAGAGCCGCTCGGGGAAGTAGAGGTAGCAGACCCCTCCTGTGCCGGAGACCACTTTCCCGCTCGCGTTGTACCGCTTGGTGCGGAGCCAGATGTTCTCCCACTCGCGGCGTCGGTAGACCCGGCGGACGGCCTCGTTGCTGGGGGAGGCGGGGTCGTTCGCGATGACGTCGCCTGCCGCCGTGAAGCCGATGACGGTCATGAGGTGGCCGGAGGTGCCGTAGCCCGCCCCGGTCAGTTCCTCCTTGAGGAAGGACTGGGACGTTATGGCCGGGATGCCGGCCCGGATCAGGCTCTCCAGTTCGGTGAGCGAGCGCAGCCGGGTGACCACGGCGTTCATGTCCGGGTACGTGGCCGCGTAGGCGGCGTTGAAGGGCCAGTTGCCGCAGCCCTCGTACTGGTGGTCGAAGGTGAAGCGGGCCGCGTGGCAGACCTGGGGGTCGGCGAAGGCCGGGTTCACCCAGGACAGCTCCTCGGCCGAGGGCCGGCGCCCCCAGTACTCGACGATCATCTGGGAGGAGGTCGGACTGCACCACGCCTCGCCCCCGTTGTCGTACTCGGGGTACTGCCCGACGTGGGTGTTCTGCGAGTAGCGCGGTACGGCCAGCTCGCGGGCGAGGCCGGGCGCGGAGGCCGGGACGTCGAAGCGGTCCGGGATGTCCGAGGCCATCGCGCCGAGCCGCCGGACCGTGGGCGTGAGGCCGCTGCCCGGGGTGCGGTAGAGCGTCAGGCGCAGCCGGTACGAGGCCAGCCGCAGCCCGCTCGTCGCGTCGTCGATCGCGAAGGTGTCGGTCCAGACCGTGCTCCGGCCGTCGGTCTGGTCGTCGACCGAGGTCCGCCGGATGTCGCCGTCCCCGGAGGCCCAGCGGCCCATGACGTACCAGGGGGTGGCGGTCGCGTCGGTGTACGTGCCGGACAGCTCGACCTGGAGCCAGGTGCCGGGCGGGGTGTGGGCGTTCCAGGAGGCGATGACCTCGGTGGCGGGCACGGCCGAGGTGTGCGCGGGCGAGGTCCAGCCCGCGTACTCCCACGCGGAGGTCCGCCCGGTGTGCGGGTCGGTGTAGTCGACGACCCCGGCCGGGGTGGCGATGACCAGGCCCGGACGGGATCCGGCGACGGCCTTCGTACCGGCCGCGCTGCCGCACCTCCAGTCCGTGTACGAGGACCAGAAGCGGTTGTCGACGAGGCCGGGCGCGGGGGCGTGGCCCCGGCCCGCGGCCTCGGCGGAGGCAGGGGCCGCGCCGGGTGCGCCGGGCGGGCAGTCGGCGGCGCGGTCGGCGCCGGCAGCCGCGGCGGGAGCGGCCGCGGCCGCTGTTCCGGCGGCCGCGAGGGCCGCTGCGAGAACGGTTCTGCGCGGGGTGGAGCTGGTCATGGACGGTGACCCCCAGTCGAGAACGGTGGGTGTACGGACCTTCGGACGAGGCGGACGGGCGAGCGGGAGTGGGAGCTGTGTCTGGGGCGGGCGGGCGTCGGGCCGACCGGCGCGGCGCCGGTCGGCAGCCGGGCGCGTCGGGGGACCTGCGGGCGGGCGGGCACGCGGGCGTACCGGCCTCCGGGCGCCGGGAGCCCGCAGGGCGCGGACGGGCTGCGCGCGCCCCACTATCGCGGCTTCCGCCACGCCTCCGCCAGCACTTCGCCCCGCGTCGCCGCACCAATATTGGTCTCGACCACTGATGGTGGTACCTCGCTGACCTGCGGCGGTCCCCCGCTCCCCTACCCTGGGCCCATGGACGACCTCGATCGCGCGGCGCACGCGCTGCTCCGGCTGCCACCCTCCTGCGGACCGGTCCGGCTGATCGCGGTCGACGGCCACGCGGGCTCCGGCAAGTCCACGCTCGCCGCCCGCCTCGCCGGCGCCCTGGGCGACGCCCCCGTCCTCCACCTCGACGACCTCGCCACGCACGAGCAGCTCTTCGGGTGGACCGGGCGGCTGCGCGAGCAGGTGCTCGATCCCCTCGCGCGGGGCGAGAGCGCCTCGTACCGCCCGTACGACTGGAACCTCCGCCGCTTCGGCGGGGCGCGCGAGCTCCCGCCGGCCCCGGTCGTCCTCGTCGAGGGGGTCGGCGCGGGCCGGGCGGCGGTACGGCCGTTCCTCGCGTGGCTGCTGTGGATGGAGCGCGGCCCCGAGGAGTCGTGGGTGCGGGGCCGCCACCGGGACGGCCCGGACCAGGCCGCGTTCTGGGACGGATGGACCGTGGCGGAGACTCGCCACTTCGCCGGGGACCCCTCCCGGCCCTTCGCCGACACCCTGGTACGCGAGTGCCACGAGGGGTACGACTGGCTCTCCGGGCCGGGTGTGACAGCGGGCGCGGACCAGATCATCACGTACCGTGACGGCTTCATGTCCGTGAACTGAGGGGCCGAAAGTCCGCTTTCGCAAGTGCCTCAACTCCGCTTGACCCAAGGGGCGTACAGGTCTTACGTTCTGAATGTGCGGCTTTTCGGAGCCGCCGCAGACGCGAAGCCCCCGATTGTTCCCCCGTGATCGGGGGCTTCGTTCTGCCCCTGACGGCCCCCTTGAGGGCCCTTCGCGGGCCCTGACGCTCACCCAGGGTCACCGCTTGCGGATCATGCGCTTCTCCTTAAGTACGCACCCCCTGCGCAGGTACGATGCCCCCAGGTGCGGTCAAATCCCGTCCATGCGAAGACGGTTGTGGGGGACCCGATGGACATCGGCACGCAGGGCGCGCAGGCCCCGGCCGAGCTCGCCTGGCTGCGCGGAATCGACGCCTACACGATGGGCGCGTATCCGCAGGCGGAGGACGAGTTCCGGACGGCGGTAAGGATCGACCCCGGGATGGCGGACGCCTGGCTCGGGCTGCACGCGCTCAGGGTCGACACCACGACCGCGCTGCTGCGCATGTACCGCAACCGCGACCGCTTCGGCGAGCAGCGGACCCGGTACCGGCGCACCCTCAACTCCTGGTACTGGCTCGGCTGGTGGGTGCAGCCGGTCCTGGAGAGCCCGCGCGACCTGCTGCTCGCGCACGCCTCCCACTGGCTCGACGGGCGCCATGTGCCGGAGCTGGACCGGGCCCTCGCCGGTCTCCCGCCGGTCGACACCGACCCGCAGGTCCGCTTCCTGCACGCCTGCCGGGCCTATCTCGTCAAGGACTGGGACCAGCTCGTCCGGCACACCGAGACCCTCGTCGACGACCCGCTGCTCGGCATCGAGGCCGGGCTCTTCGGCGGCATGGCCCGGGTGCGGCTGGAGATGTACGGGCAGGCCGAGCCGCTGCTGTCGGCCTCGCTGATGCGCTGCCGCAGCGAGCAGCCCCAGCGCAAGGAACTGCGGTACTGGCTGGCCCGGGCGCACGAGGGGACCGGGCGCAGCGCCGCCGCCCTGCCCCTCTACCGGGCCGTGCACCGGATCGACCCGACCTTCATGGACACGGCCGCCCGGCTCGCGGCGATCGCCGAGTACGACGGCTTCGAGGGGTACGACGGCGTCGACGACCCGGCCGGGCTCGCGACGGTCGCCCTGGGCACCGCCGGCGGCGGTCTCGGCCAGGACGCCGTGGACACCGCGCCGGGCACCGAGCCCGACCCGTCGGCCGGCCCGCTGGGCGACGGGGTGCGGCTGGCGCCCGACCCCGTACCGCCGGTGGCACCGGTGACGCCGCCGGAGACCGTACGCCAGAAGGCCCCGCTGCCGAACCAGCCGGTGCCGCCGCGCTTCCCCGCGGGCCCCACCGATCCCGTGCGGCTCGCGGAGGCGCTCGCCGAGCTGGAGGGCATGGTCGGCCTGGAACCGGTGAAACGGCAGGTCAAGGCGTTGTCGGCGCAGCTGGAGATGGCGCGGCTCCGCGCCGGTCAGGGCCTCCCGGTGCAGCCGCCCAAACGCCACTTCGTCTTCTCCGGCCCCTCGGGCACCGGGAAGACCACCGTCGCACGGATCCTCGGCCGGGTCTTCTACGCCCTCGGGCTGCTCGGCGGCGACCATCTCGTGGAGGCCCAACGGGCCGATCTCGTCGGCGAGTTCCTCGGACAGACGGCGGTCAAGGCCAATGAGCTGATCGACTCGGCCGTCGGCGGGGTGCTCTTCGTTGACGAGGCGTACGCGCTCTCCAACACCGGCTACAGCAAGGGCGACGCCTACGGGGACGAGGCACTCCAGGTGCTCCTCAAGCGAGCCGAGGACAACCGCGACCACCTCGTGGTCATCCTGGCCGGCTACCCGGAGGGCATGGACCGGCTGCTCAACACCAACCCCGGACTCTCCTCCCGGTTCACCACCCGGGTGGACTTCCCCTCGTACCGGCCGCTGGAGCTCACCGCCATCGGCGAGGTCCTCGCGGCGGCCAACGGCGACGGCTGGGACGACGAGGCCCGCGAGGAGCTGCGCTCGATCAGCGGGCACGTCGTCGACCAGGGCTGGATCGACGAGCTGGGCAACGGCCGCTTCCTGCGCACCCTGTACGAGAAGTCCTGCGCCTACCGCGACCTGCGGCTCTCCGGCTACGCCAGCACCCCGACCCGAGAGGACCTGGCGACCCTCCGGCTGGCGGACCTGATGCAGGCGTACGGCGAGGTCCTGTCGGGCCGCGGCCCGATCGACCGCGGCCCCCAGCAGGAGCCCCCGGGCTACTGACACCCGGGCCCCGCCGCCGGAGCGAAGGGCCAGGACTCCGGAGCGGAGGGCCACGACGACCGGCGGGGCGGGCCCTGAGGGCCCGCCCCGCCGTGCGCGCGGAGTCCGCGCGGTGCGCCGCCCCCGCTACCCGGTGGGCACCCGGTCGGAGGCGACCCGGTGCGCGGGGTCGCGGACCTCGCCCACCAGCATCTCCAGGACGTCCTCCAGGGCCACCAGGCCGAGCACCCGGCCCGAGCCGTCGGCGACCTGCGCCAGATGGGTCGCGGCGCGGCGCATCACGGTGAGCGCGTCGTCGAGGGGCAGTTCGGGGCGGAGCGTGGCCATCGGCCGCCACAGCCGCTGGGGCACCGCCCGCTCCCGTTCGTCCAGGTCGAGGACGTCCTTCACGTGCACGAAGCCCATGAAGGCGGTGCCCGCCTCGGCGCGGACCGGGAAGCGCGAGTACCCGGTGCGCACGGTCAGCTCCTCGATCTCGCGCGGGGTGACCGCGGGCGGGACCGTGACCAGGGAGGGGGAGGCGATGAGGACGTCCGTCACCGGGCGGGTGCCCAGTTCGAGGGCGTCCTCCAGGCGCTCCTGCTCGGCCGGGTCGAGGAGTCCGGCCTGGCCGGCGTCCTCGACGAGACGGCCGAGCTGGACGCTGGTGAAGACCGCCTCCACCTCGTCCTTCGGCTCGACCTTGAAGGCCCGCAGGACCAGCCGGGCGCAGGCGCCGAGCGCGGCCGTCACGGGCCGGCAGAGCCGGGCGAAGCCGACCAGGCCGGGGGCGAGCCAGAGCGCGGTCCGCTCGGGCGCGGCCATCGCCAGGTTCTTCGGGACCATCTCGCCGATGACGAGGTGGAGGAAGACGACCGCGGCGAGGGCGATGACGTAGCCGAGCGGATGGATGAGGCCCTCCGGCACCCCGACCGTGTGGAAGACGGGTTCGAGGAGACGGGCCACGGTCGGCTCGGCGACGGCGCCGAGCGTCAGCGAGCAGACGGTGATGCCGAACTGCGCGGCGGCCATCATCTGCGGCAGGTTCTCCAGACCGTGCAGGACCTGCTTGGCACGGGCGCCGCCGAGCGGCTCGATCTGGCTGCGGCGGACGGAGACGAGCGCGAACTCGGCTCCGACGAAGAAGCCGTTGGCCAGGACGAGGAGGACGGCGAAGAGAAGCGGAAGGGTGCTCATCGGACCGCCTCCGCCGCCACCGGAACGGGTGCGTCCAGGTGGCCAGGGACCGGATCGGGCACCGCGCCGGGGACCGGGGCGGACGCCGCGCCGGGGACCGCACGGGACGCCGGGTCCGGTGTCTGGTCGGCCGCGGGGGCGCTCGCCCGGTCCGGTGCCGGGTCGGCCGCAAGGGCGCTCGCCGGGTCGGTCGCCGTATCGAGGGCCGGGTCCGACGCCGGGTCCGTCCGGACGATCCGTACGCGCTCGGCGCGGTAGCGGTCGACCTGGCGCACCGACAGCCGCCAGCCGGGCAGTTCGGCCCGGTCGCCGGCGGCGGGGATGCGTCCCAGGAGGTCGGCGACGAGCCCGGCGACGGTCTCGTACGGCCCGTCGGGCACGTCGAGGCCTATCCGGCGCAGGGTGTGGACCCGGCAGGAGCCGTCGGCCTCCCAGGCGGGGCGGCCGTCCTCGGCGGGAGCGGCGGCCAGCTCGGGCCGCCCGTCGGCCACCGTGTCGTGCTCGTCGCGGACCTCGCCGACGAGTTCCTCGACGATGTCCTCCAGGGTGACGACACCGGCCGTGCCGCCGTACTCGTCCACGACCACGGCGATCGGCTGCTCGCGGCGCAGCCGCTCCAGAAGGGTCTGGGCGGGCAGCGTCCCGGGCACGAGGAGCGGCGGGACCGCGATCCGGCCGACGGGGGTGCGCAGCCGGGCGTGCGGCGAGACGGCGAGCGCGTCCTTGAGGTGGACCATCCCGACGATCTCGTCGATGCGGTCGCGGTAGACGGGGAAGCGCGAGAGGCCGGTGGCCCGGGTGAGGTTGAGGACGTCGGCCGCGGTGGCGTCCCACTGGAGGGCGCTGACCTTCACGCGCGGGGTCATGACCTGCTCGGCGGTGAGGCCGCCGAGGGACAGGGTCCGTACGAAGAGGTCGGCGGTGTCCTGTTCGAGGGCACCGGCCAGGGCGGAGTGCCGGGCGAGGGAGACGAGTTCGCCGGGGGTGCGGACGGAGTCCAGCTCCTCGGTGGGCTCGACGCCCAGGAGCCGTACGAGCCGGTTCGCGACCCGGTTGAGCAGGGAGATCACCGGCCGGAAGAGGGCGGAGAAGTACCGCTGCGGGGTGGCGACGAAGCGGGCCACCTGGAGCGGCCGGGAGACCGCCCAGTTCTTCGGTACGAGCTCGCCGACCACCATCTGGACGGCGGAGGCGAGCAGCATCCCGATCACCACCGCGATGCCGGAGACGGCCCCGGCGGGGAGTCCGGTCGCGGTGAGCGGTCCGTGCAGCAGTCCGGCGAGCGCGGGCTCGGCGAGCATGCCGACGACGAGGGAGGTGATGGTGATGCCCAGCTGGGTGCCGGAGAGCTGGAAGGACAGCTCGCGCAGGGCGGTGACGACGGTGCGGGCGCGCCGGTCGCCGGCGGCCGCGGCCCGCTCGGCCTCGGCGCGCTCGACGGTCACGAGGCCGAACTCGGCGGCGACGAAGAAGCCGTTGGCGAGGATCAGGACAAAGGCCGCGAAAAGCAGCAGAAGGGAGATGATCATGCCGCCGCCTCCTGGGAGGGGGCGGCGCAGGTACTACCGGACGATCCGTCCATTGCTGGAGGGAGTCACTCCTCGGGTCGAAGGGTGGCCCCGCAGGCCGCGGAACCGCGGCCCTGCACACGCGAGGCGGTGGTGCCGCTCGGCACCACCGCCTCCAGAGTAGTCACGCGAAGGGCCGGAGGGGCAGGGGGTCGGCCCCGGATGGGGGACATCACGCCCCGCGGGCGGTCGGACCGTGCGCCTGGCACATCGGTCGTCAGGCCGTCTGCTCCGCGCCCGTGCCGCGGCTGTCGGCCAGGGCCCGCAGGGCGCGGGCGTCCCGGATGGCCGACTCCTTGGCGATCCCGGGCTGGATGCCCAGCGCCGGCAGGCTGGTGCCGTCGCTCAGGTCGAGGAACACCCAGGGGTCGCCCGGGCGCAGGTTGACCTTGAGGATCTCCGCCCAGGCCAGCCGCCGGGTCCGGGTGATGTTGACGACCGTGACGCCCTCGTCGTCGGCGACGACCTTGGGACGGCTCAGCAGCAGCAGGCAGCCGGAGAGCAGCGCGGCCGTGAAGAAGAAGCTGGCGCGCTCCCCCGGGCCGAGCCGCTCCAGCATCGCCGCGACGACGCTGATCACGACGAAGATCGCGACGCTCATCGTGATCAGGACGACCCGGGTGCGCCCGGGGCGGAACGTGACCGGGAGGGCGGGCGTCTCTGCGTGGGACATCGGTGGTTCCTCGGTGCCTTCGGTGCGGGCGGTCCGTGCCGTCAGAGGCGGCAGGCGTGGATGGCGGTGGTGAGGATGGCGCGGGCACCGATCTCGTACAGGTCGTCCATGATCCGCTGCGCCTCCTTGGCGGGGACCATGGCGCGGACGGCGACCCAGCCCTCGTTGTGCAGCGGGGAGACGGTCGGCGACTCCAGGCCCGGGGTGAGGGCGACGGCCTGCTCCAGGTGCTCGGCGCGGCAGTCGTAGTCCATCATCACGTACGAGCGGGCGACGAGGACGCCCTGGAGGCGGCGCATGAACTGCTGGACCTGCGGGTTGTCGTCGGTGGCGCCGTGGCGGCGGACCACGACGGCCTCGGAGGTGAGGATCGGCTCGCCGATGACCTCGAGTCCGGCGTTGCGCAGGCTGGTGCCGGTCTCGACGACGTCCGCGATGATCTGGGCGACGCCCAGCTGGATCGCGGTCTCGACGGCGCCGTCCAGGTGCACGACGGAGGCGTCGATGCCCTGGTCGGCGAGGTGCTTAGCGACGATGCCCTCGTAGGAGGTGGCGATCGTCATGCCGCCGAAGTCCTCGGGACCGTTCGCGGTGCCCGGGCGGGTGGCGTACCGGAAGGTGGAGCGGCCGAAGTTCAGCGCGAGGATCTCCTCGGCGCTGGCGCCGGAGTCCAGGAGCAGGTCACGGCCGGTGATGCCGATGTCCAGCTTCCCGGAGGCGACGTAGATCGCGATGTCCTTCGGGCGCAGGTAGAAGAACTCGACCTCGTTGTCGGGGTCGATGACGACGAGCTCCTTGGACTCCTTGCGCTGGCGGTAGCCGGCCTCATGGAGCATTGCCGACGCAGGTCCGGAGAGGGAACCCTTGTTGGGAACGGCGATGCGCAGCATGGGGTGGGCTTCCTTTGCCTGGGAGTGGTGGGGAGTCCGGGCGGTACGCGCCCGGAGGGGTGTGCTCAGAGGTGGGCGTAGACGTCGTCGAGCGAGATCCCGCGGGCGACCATCATCACCTGGACGTGGTACAGCAGCTGCGAGATCTCCTCGGCGGCGGCTTCCTTGCCCTCGTACTCCGCGGCCATCCAGACCTCGGCTGCCTCTTCGACGACCTTCTTGCCGATGGCATGGACGCCCTTGTCCACCAGCTCCGCGGTGCGGGAGGTGGCCGGGTCGCCGGTCTCGGCCTTGAGCTTGAGCTCGGCGAAGAGCTCTTCGAAGGTTTTGGGGGTTCCGTTCGCCATGATGGTCCTAAGAGTACGGGGTAAGGGTCGTGCCATCAGCGCCAGGGTTCGCTCACCGTGCGCAGCGTGGTCGCGGTGGCGACGGCGGCGGTGACGGCCTCGTGGCCCTTGTCCTCGGTGGATCCTTCGAGGCCGGCGCGGTCGAGGGCCTGCTCTTCGGTGTCGACGGTGAGGACACCGAATCCGACGGGTACGCCGGTGTCGATCGAGACCTGGGTGAGGCCGTGGGTGACGCCCTGGCACACGTACTCGAAGTGCGGCGTTCCGCCGCGGATGACGACGCCGAGCGCCACGATGGCATCGTAGCCGCGCCCCGCGAGGACCTTCGCCACGACCGGGAGCTCGAAGCTGCCGGGGACGCGGAGGAGGGTCGGCTCGTCGATGCCCAGCTCGCTCAGCGCGCGGAGGGCGCCGTCGACGAGACCGTCCATGATCTTCTCGTGCCACTGCGCCGCGATGACCGCGACCCGCAGGTCGCCGCAGTTCTTCACGCTGAGGACGGGTGCGCCCTTGCCGCTCATGATTCTCCTTGCCGGTGGATACGTACGGGATTACTGGTTGGCGCAGGTGGAGGCCGGGGAGCCGTCCAGCCAGGGCAGGTCGTGGCCCATCCGGTCCCGCTTGGTGCGCAGGTAGCGGAGGTTGTGCTCGCCGGCCGTGACGGGCATGGGCTCGCGGCCCTCGACCGTGAGGCCGTGCCGGGTCAGGGCGTCGATCTTGTCGGGGTTGTTGGTCATCAGACGCAGGCTCCGGACGCCGAGGTCCACGAGGATCTGCGCGCCGGCCGCGTAGTCGCGGGCGTCGGCGGGCAGCCCGAGTTCCAGGTTGGCGTCGAGGGTGTCGCGGCCGCGCTCCTGGAGCTCGTACGCGCGGAGCTTGGAGAGCAGGCCGATGCCGCGGCCCTCGTGGCCCCGGAGGTAGACGACGACGCCGCGGCCGGCCTCGGTGACGCGGTCCATGGAGGCCTGCAGCTGGGGGCCGCAGTCGCAGCGCAGCGAGTGGAAGATGTCGCCGGTCAGGCACTCGGAGTGGACCCGGACCAGGACGTCCTCGCCGTCCCCGATCTCGCCGTGGACGAGGGCGACGTGCTCGACGCCGTCCACGGTGGAGCGGTAGCCGTACGCGGTGAAGTCGCCGTGCGCGGTGGGGAGCTGCACCTCGGCCTCGCGGCGGACGGTCGGCTCGGCGGAGCGCCGGTAGGCGATCAGGTCCTCGATGGAGATGATCGTGAGGCCGTGCTTGCGGGCGAAGGGGACCAGCTCGGGCAGCCGCAGCATGACGCCGTCCTCGCCGGCGATCTCGACGATCGCGCCGGCCGGCCGGAGTCCGGCGAGGCGGGCGAGGTCGACGGCGGCCTCGGTGTGGCCGTTGCGGGCCAGGACGCCGCCGGGCTTGGCGCGGAGCGGGAAGATGTGGCCGGGCCGCACGAAGTCGGAGGGCTCGTGGTTGCCGCTCGCGAGCATCCGCAGGGTGGTGGCGCGGTCGGCGGCGGAGATGCCGGTGGTGACGCCGTGGGCGGGGGCCGCGTCGACGGAGACGGTGAAGGCCGTGCGCATCGACTCGGTGTTGTGCTCGACCATCTGCGGGAGTTCGAGGCGCTCCAGCTCCTCGCCCTCCATGGGGGCGCAGATCAGTCCGCGGCACTCGCTCATCATGAAGGCGATGACCTCGGGGGTGGCCTTCTCGGCGGCGATGACGAGGTCGCCCTCGTTCTCGCGGTCCTCGTCGTCGACGACGACCACGGGCCGGCCGGCGGCGATGTCGCGGATGGCCTGCTCGACGGGGTCGAGGCCGAGGTCCGTGGCGTCCCAGAGGGGAAGGGCGGCAGTCATGCGTGGGCTCCTTCCAGAGCGGTGGGGGTGGTGCGCGTCCGGAGCCACCAGTCGCGCATGCCCCAGACGACGAGGGCGAAGTAGATGACGTAGACCAGGCCGGAGAAGGCGAGGCCGCTGTTGAAGGCGAGCGGCACGCCGACGAGGTCGACGAGGAGCCAGGCGAACCAGAACTCGACCAGGCCGCGGGCCTGGGCGATCATCGCGACGAGGGTGCCGACGAAGATGTACGCGTCGGCCCACGGGCTCCAGGAGAGCGACGGGTAGAGGGTGAAGAGTCCGCCGACGGCGAGGGTGCCGACGACCGCCCCGGCGAGGAGCAGTCCGCGCTCCTTCCAGGTGGCGAAGCGGACGGCGATGGAGCCGTCCTGGGCCTGCTGCCTGCCGCGGTTCCACTGCCACCAGCCCCAGGCGGCGACGCCGATGACGAGGAGCTGCTTGCCGACGCCGCCGGAGAGGTGGGCGGAGGCGTAGGCGCCGACGAGGATCACGCCGGAGAGCAGCTGGGCGGGCCAGGTGAGGATGGAGCGGCGCCAGCCGAGCGCGAGGGCTATGAGTCCGATCGTGTTGCCGATCATGTCGGACCACATGATGTGCTGACCGAAGGCGCTGAACGCCTCGGAGTTGAGCCAGCTCACTTGTCGCTCTCCTTGGCGTTCGGGCCGAGCAGCCGCTCGACGTACTTGGCGATGACGTCCACTTCGAGGTTGACCGGGTCGCCGGACTGCTTGATGCCGAGCGTGGTCAGGTCGAGGGTGGTGGGGATGAGGCTGATGGTGAACCAGTCGTCGGTGACCTCGACGACGGTGAGGCTGACGCCGTCGACCGTGATCGAGCCCTTCTCGACGACGTACCGGGAGAGGTGGGCGGGCAGGCCGACCTTGACGAGTTCCCAGTGCTCGGACGGGGTGCGCTCCAGGATCGTGCCGGTGCCGTCCACGTGGCCCTGGACGATGTGGCCGCCGAGGCGGCCGCCGACGGCCATGGGCCGCTCCAGGTTGACGCGGGAGCCGACCTCCAGGGCGCCGAGGCTGGACCGCTTGAGGGTCTCGGCCATGACGTCGGCGGTGAACTCGCCGTCGCCGAACTCGACGACCGTGAGACAGACACCGTTGACGGCGATGGAGTCGCCGTGCTGGGCGCCTTCCGTGACCAGAGGGCCCCGCAGGCGGAAGCGGGAGGCGTCCTCCAGCTGCTCGACGGCGGTGACCTCGCCCAGTTCTTCGACGATTCCGGTGAACACGGTCAGGCTCCCTTGAGGGTGGCGGTGGGGTGCGGGGCGGCGGTGACGCGGAGGTCGGGTCCGACGCGCACGGTCTCGGTGACGTCGAGCCGCAACGCTTCGGTGATGGTGCTGATTCCTGCGTCGGCGAGGGCGTTCGGGCCGGCGCCGAGGAGGACGGGGGCGAGATAGCCGACCACCTGGTCGACGGCGCCCGCGGCGACGAAGGCGCCCGCGAGGGTGGGGCCGCCTTCGAGGAGGACGGAGCGGACGCCGCGCGCGTGGAGGGCGTCCAGGAGGGCGGGTACGGACAGGCCGCGCGCGGCCCTGGGGAGGCGGACGACCTCGGCGCCGTCGAGGGAGACCGCGGCGTCGTCCGCGACGGCGATCAGGGTGGGGGCCGCGTCGTCCAGGACCCGGGCGCCGGGCTTCACCGCGGTCGCCTCGGTGTCGACGACGACCCGGAGCGGCTGGACGGCCCCGTCGATGCCGCGTACGGCCAGGTGGGGGTCGTCCGCGCGGGCGGTGCCGGAGCCGACCACGACGGCGTCGGCCTCGGCGCGCAGCCGGTGGACGTCGGCGCGGGACTCGGCGGAGGAGATCCAGCGGGAGGTGCCGTCGGCGGCGGCGATCCGGCCGTCGAGGGTGGCGGCGTACTTCCAGCGCACGAAGGGGCGGCCGTGGCGTACGGAGGTGAGCCAGGCGATGTTGCCGGCCTCCGCCTCGGCCTCCAGGAGGCCCTGCCCGACCTCGACCCCGGCGGCGCGCAGGGTGTCGGCACCGCCGGTGGCCTGCGGGTTCGGGTCGCCGACGGCGTACACGACCCGGCTGACGCCGGCCGCGATCAGGGCCTGGGCGCAGGGGCCGGTGCGGCCCGTGTGGTTGCAGGGTTCGAGGGTGACGTAGGCGGTTGCGCCGCGGGCGCGGCCGCCGGCCTCGCGCAGGGCGTGGACCTCGGCGTGGGGGCCGCCGGCGCGCTGATGGAAGCCCTCGCCGACGACGTCTCCTGAGGCGTCGGTGATGACGCACCCGACGACCGGGTTGGGGCTGGTGGCGCCGAGACCGCGTGCGGCGAGCTCGACGGCGCGTCGCATGGCGGTGATGTCGGCCTGCTGGGCCACCGGGTCCTCCTGCCTCTTCGGGCACGGACTCCGGGGCCTGTCGATGACGACAGAGAGCGGAACGACGCCTCGCGCAGGGTGCGCCGAGGCCGCTGTCCCGCGGGTACGCCGATCGATGCCGATACGGCGACCAGCGGACATACGGCCGGCACACCCCTGACAGGGTTCGCCCGCCGCGCACTGCCTCCCATCCGGACTTTCACCGTCGGTCCAGGAATCTCACCTGGTCAACCGGCCGCTGGCTGCGGACGGGTCGCGGACTATACCGCCGGTTCGGAATTACACCGACCCCGGAGTGCGCTGCTGCTGATACAGGGCCAGTGTGCCACGACCCGCGCGGGGCGATGCGGCCGGATTCCTGTGGTCTGGCTCACAGAGTCCCACAGAACTCTTCTTTGGTCCAGACCTATTGACGCACTGGTCTAGTCCTCTTAATCTCCGTGTCACCTCCTAGGAACGGCCCGGCGGGGTGCGCACCCCACGGGCCCAACACGACCCACCCCCTTGTTCGTTGTGTTTGCCCACCTCCCCAGGAGGAACCGATCGTGTTGTCCCCCACCGCGAAAAGAGCCTCGCTGCTCTCGTCCGGCGCAGCCGTCGCCGGACTGCTGCTCAGCTCGCTCTCCGGCGGCGTCTCGTACGCGGCCGACAACGAGTCCTGTCGCCCCGACGGGCTCTACAAGACGCCCGGCGTCGACGTCCCGTACTGCTCGGTCTACGACACCGAGGGCCGCGAGAAGATGGGCGCGGACCACCAGCGCCGGGTCATCGGCTACTTCACCGGCTGGCGCGACGGCAAGAACGGCCAGCCCGCGTACCTGGCCAAGGACATCCCGTGGGAGAAGATCACCCACATCAACTACGCCTTCGGGCACATCGGCTCGGACAACAAGCTCTCCGTCGGCACGGACGGTCCGAACAACGCCGCCACCGGGATGACCTGGCCCGGTGTCGCAGGCGCCGAGATGGACCCCGCGTACGCCTACAAGGGCCACTTCAACCTGCTCAACAAGTTCAAGAAGCAGCACCCGAACGTGAAGACGCTGATCTCGGTCGGCGGCTGGGCCGAGACCGGCGGCTACTTCGCGGACAACGGGAGCCGGGTCAACTCCGGCGGCTTCTACTCGATGGCGACCAACGCCGACGGTTCGGTCAACCAGGCCGGGATCGACACCTTCGCCGCCTCGTCCGTCGACTTCATCCGCAAGTACGGCTTCAACGGCGTCGACATCGACTACGAGTACCCGACGACCATGAAGGACGCCGGCAACCCGCTCGACTGGCAGACCGCCAACGCGCGCCGCGCCGGACTCGTGCAGGGCTACGCGGCCCTCATGAAGTCCCTGCGCGAGAAGCTGGACGTGGCCGGCGCCGCCGACGGCAAGCACTACCTGCTGACCGTCGCCGCCCCCTCCTCCGGCTACCTGCTGCGCGGCATGGAGACCTTCCAGGTGCAGAAGTACCTGGACTACGTCAACATCATGTCCTACGACCTGCACGGCGCCTGGAACGAGTACGTCGGGCCCAACGCCTCCCTCTTCGACGACGGCAAGGACGGCGAGCTCGCCGCCGCCAACGTCTACGGCTCCGCGCAGTACGGCAACATCGGGTACCTCAACACCGACTGGGCCTACCACTACTTCCGCGGCTCGATGCCGGCCGGCCGGATCAACATCGGCCTGCCCTACTACACCCGCGGCCACAAGAACGTCCAGGGCGGCACCGACGGCCTGTGGGGCAAGGCCTCCGCGACCACCTGCCCGGCCGGCGCCGGTCTGACCAAGTGCGGTGACGGCGCCACCGGCATCGACAACCTGTGGCACGACAAGGACACCAACGGTGTCGAGTCGCCCGCCGGCTCCAACCCGATGTGGCACGCCAAGAACCTCGAGAAGGGGATCGTCGGCGACTACGTCACCCAGTACGGCTTCCCGGCGAACACCACGCTGACCGGCACCTACGCCCGCAAGTACGACTCGACCCTGGTCGCGCCGTGGCTGTGGAACGCGCAGAAGAAGGTCTTCCTCTCCACCGAGGACGAGCAGTCGGTGGCCGCCAAGGCCGACTACGTGGTCAACAAGGGCATCGGCGGCACGATGGTCTGGGAGATGGCCGGCGACTACGACTGGAACGCCACCAAGGGCCAGTACGAGATCGGCGACACCCTCACCTCGCTGATGTACGACAAGTTCAAGGCGGCCACCCCGTACGGCGCGAAGAAGTCCAACGCGACCCTGCCGACCAAGGCCGTGAAGATCGACGCGCAGTTCACCGAGTTCAAGCTCGGCGACTCGAACTACCCGATCACCCCGAAGATCAAGATCACCAACAACACGGCGGCCACCCTCCCGGGCGGCACGGAGTTCCAGTTCGACTACGGGACCTCGGCCCCGGCGAACGCCTCCGACCAGTCGGGCTTCGGCACCAAGGTGATCAGCAGCGACCACACGGGCAGCAACGTGGGCGGCCTGAAGGGCGACTTCCACCGCGTCTCCCTGAAGCTCCCGGCCTGGCAGTCGCTGGCCCCGGGCGCCACGGTCGACCTGGCGTTCAACTACTACCTGCCGGTGTCCACCCCCTCCAACTGGACGGTGAACATCAACGGCACGACGTACGCCCTCGCCGGTGACCTGGCGCGCGGCACGACGGTGGTCGAGCCCGGCACCACGACCCCGCCGACCACCCCGCCGACGACCCCGCCCACCACGCCTCCGACGACCCCGCCCACGACTCCCCCGACCACGCCTCCGACGACGCCGCCCACCGGCTGCGGCACGGTCCCGGCGTACGTGGCCGGCACGGTCTACAACGCGGGCAACGAGGTCTCCCACAACGGCCGCAAGTACAAGGCCCAGTGGTGGACCCAGAACGAGACGCCGGGCACGACCGGCGAGTGGGGCGTCTGGAAGGACCTCGGGGCCTGCTGACCCACCCCCTCCGAACCCCCGGCGGCGGAACATCACGGCCCTTGCCGCCGCCGGGCTCCCCCAGCGCCGCGCCCCCCTGTCCGGGGCGCGGCGCCTCCGCGTGTGCGGACGACGCCGAGGGCGGCCAGTCTGGAGACATGAGCACGATCCTGGTCACCGGCGGCACCGGAACCCTCGGCCGGCCCGTCTGCGAACGGCTGCGCGCGGACGGCCACGACGTGCGGGTCCTCAGCAGGCACTCGCCGCCCTACGCGGTCGACCTCCGGCAGGGCGGGCCGCTGCTCGACCGCGCCGTCGACGGGGCCGACGCGGTCGTCCACTGCAGCAACATCCTCCGCGGCGACAAGGACGCGGCCCGCGTCCTGATCGAGGCGGCCCGGCGCGCCGGGGTGCCCCATCTGCTGTACATCTCGATCGTCGGCGTCGACCGGGTGCCGCTCGGCTACTACCGCACCAAGTACGCGGTGGAGCGCATGATCCAGGGCTCGGGCATCGGCTGGACGCTGCTGCGCGCCACCCAGTTCCACGATCTGGTCCTCCAACTGCTCCAGGGCCTGGCCAGACCGCCCGTGATGCTGGTGCCCAAGGAGGTGCGGGACCAGCCGCTGGAGGTGGCGGAGGCCGCCGCGCGCCTCGCCGAGCTGGCCGCGGGGCGGCCCGCGGGCCGGGTGGAGGACATGGGCGGCCCGGAGGTCCGGACCTTCGACGAGCTGGCCCGCGCCTATCTGCGGGCGAGCGGCCGCAGGCGCCGACTGGTCGAGGTGCCGCTGCCGGGCAGGGTCTACCGGGGGCTGCGGCGCGGCGAGCACCTGGCGCCGGACCGCGCGGTGGGGCGGGTGACGTTCGACGAGTTCCTGGCGCGGCGGTTCGGCGGGGCGGGCGACGCGGCGACGGGCGCCTGAAGCCCGAAGCCTGGCGCAGTCCCCGGCGTCCCCGGCGGCCCGCCCCCCTAGAGCCCCGCCGTCGGCGCCCCGAACAGTGCGTCCTGCGCCGTGTCCCGGGCCAGGAGCAGGGCGCCGCGCAGGACCGCCGCGTCCCCCAGGGCCGTCGCGCGGACCTCCGTACGGAGCGGGGAGAGGGCGGCGAGTTCGGTCTCCACGCGCGCGGCGAGCGCGGCGCCGCCCTGGTGTCCGGTCTCCCCGGCGAGGACCACGCAGCCGGGGTCGAGGACCGAGACGACGGCGGCCGCGCCGACGGCGAGACGGCGGGCCAGCGCGTCGAGGAAGGCGGCCTGATCCGGCGTCGGCGCCGTCCCCGCGGCCGGACCGTCCGCCCCGGCGTCCCCCGAGGTCAGCGCGTCCGCCGCCGTGAGTCCGTGGGCGGCGGCCAGGGACTCGACGGCCGCCGCGCAGGCCAGCTCGTGGAAGCCGCCGTCGCAGCCGGTGGCCGAGGGGAGCCCCGAGGTGCCGGGCACGGGCAGGAAGCCGATCTCGCCCGCGCCGCCCGAGGCCCCGCGGCGCAGCCGTCCGCCCAGGACCACGGCCGCGCCGACGCCCTGGCCGAGCCAGAGCAGGACGAAGTCCTCGCGGTCGCGGGCCGCCCCCTCGCGCAGTTCGGCGACGGCGGCGAGGTTGGTCTCGTTCTCGACGAGGACGTGCGCGGGCAGCCGTTCCTGGAGGACGCCGACGAGCCGCCGGTGCCAGGCGGGCAGTCCCGAGGAGTCGCGGAGTTCGCCGGTGGCCGGGTCGATGAGGCCGGGGGCGCCGACGGCCACGCTGTGCAGCCGGTCGGCGCCCGCCTCCCTCACGGTCCGCTCCAGGAGCGCGACCGCCTTCTCGACGGCGGGCCCGGTGTCGCTGTCGTCGCCGACGGGCACGGTGGCCTCGGCGAGGGTGGTGCCGAGCAGGTCGGCGACGGTGACGGAGACCGACCGGGTCCGTACGTCCAGGGCGGCGAGGTGCGCGCGGTCGGCGACGAGTCCGTACAGCTTGGCGTTGGGTCCCCGGCGTTCGGCTCCGGACTCCCCGACGACATGGACGAGCCCGGACCGGTGGAGCCGCTCGACGAGGTCGGCGACGGTGGGCCGGGAGAGTCCGGTGAGGGTCTTGAGCTGAGTGGCCGTCAACGGGCCTTCGTCCTGGAGCAGTCGCAGGGCGAACCGGTCGTTGATGGCTCGTGCGGTGCTCGGGGATGCGGCCATGCGGCGATCCTCTCAGACGCTCCCGGGTGCGGATGCCGTTCCGCGGTCTATTTATCAGGCAGGGTTCCTGATAGTTTACGGCCGCACCACCCGGCCGTTCCACATCACCACCCAGGGAGGGACCATGGCGGCGGAGACCGTCACCAGCACCGAACGCCTGCGGCGGGCGCGCTTCGCCGTCGCCGCCGTGTTCTGCGTCCACGGCGCCGTCACCGGCAGCTTCGCGACCCGCATCCCCTGGATCCAGGAGCACGCGGGCGTGAGCGCGGGACAGCTCGGACTCGCGCTCGCCTTTCCGGCCCTCGGCGCCTCCGTGGCGATGCCGCTGGCCGGGGCCGTGTCCCACCGGTTCGGCGCCCGCACGGCGCTGCGCGGCCTGCTCACCCTCTGGACCCTCGCCCTGACGCTGCCCTCGCTCGCCCCGAACATCTGGGGCCTGTGCGCCGCGCTGTTCGTGTACGGCGCGACCGCCGGCATGTCCGACGTGGCGATGAACGCGCTCGGGGTCGAGACCGAGAACAGGCTCGGCAAGTCCATCATGTCGAGCCTGCACGGCATGTGGAGCGCGGGCGCCCTCATCGGCTCCGCGGCCGGCACGGTCGCCGCCCACCTCGGCGGCGACGCCCGGCTCCACCACCTGATCGCGGCCCTGGTCCTCACCGCCCTCGGACTGGTCTTCTGCCAGGGCGTCCTGGACGTGCACAGCACCCCGGACGAGGAGCCGCCGCCGCGGTTCTCGCTGCCGCCGAAGTCCGCGCTGATCATCGGCGCGGTCGGGTTCTGCGCGGTCTTCGCGGAGGGCGCGAGCCTCGACTGGTCGGCCGTCTACCTCCGGGACGAGCTGGGCAGCTCCGCCGGGCTCGCGGCCGCCTCCACGACCGCCTTCGCGCTGACGATGACCGTCGCGCGGCTGGCCGGCGACCGGGTCGTCGACCGCTTCGGCGCGGTCCGTACCGTACGGGTCGGCGGCGCCGTCGCCACCCTGGGCGGGGTCCTGGTCGTTGTCGCCCCGCACGCCGCCGTCGCCATGGCCGGATTCGGCCTCATCGGACTCGGGGTCGCGGTCGTCGTCCCGCTCGCCTTCGCGGCGGCCGGGCGCAGCGGCCCGAACCCGAGCCAGGCCATCGCGGGCGTCGCCACCATCACGTACACCTCGGGGCTGATCGCCCCCTCGGCGATCGGCGGCATCGCCGACGCGACCTCGCTGGTCTTCTCGTTCGGCCTGGTCACCCTGCTCGCCCTGGGGCTCGTCGTGGGCGCGGGCGTCCTCAGGTCCGGCGAGCGGCGGTCCACCCCGGCGGCACCCGCCCCGGAGAAGACCCCGGGCCACGTCGGCTAGCGGCCGGAGGCCCGGGCGCCCAGCGCGGCCCGGGCCCCGGCGCACGTCCCCGGCCTCCGGCGGCGCATACCATGTGGCTGATCTTTTACGGTCGCGACGCGGCCGCCTGAACCGGAGAACGGGAGCCACCTCATGAACCTCGGCGTGCGCTGGACCTTGCACGGCGACGGGAAGACACCCGCTCCGGGAGCCGTCGTCCGCCCGGACGAACGGCTCTCCTGGCCCCGCACGGTCGGCCTGGGCGCCCAGCACGTGGTCGCCATGTTCGGGGCCTCGTTCGTCGCTCCGGTGCTCATGGGGCTCGACCCGAACCTCGCAATCATGATGTCCGGTGTCGCGACCGCGATCTTCCTCCTCGCGACCCGCGGAACCGTCCCCTCGTACCTCGGCTGCTCGCTCTCGTTCGTCGGTGTCGCCGCCGCGATCCGGGCCGCCGGCGGCACCAGCGCCACCGTGACGGGCGCGGTGTTCGTCGTCGGCGGGGTGCTCTTCCTCTCCGGCCTCGCGGTCAGGAGGTTCGGCGCGCGGATCATCCACGCGGCGATGCCGCCGATCGTGACCGGCGCCGTCGTCATGCTGATCGGCTTCAACCTGGCCCCGGTCACCGCGGCGACATACTGGCCGCAGGACCAGTGGACGGCCCTCCTCACGATGCTGTTCACCGGCCTCGCCGTCGTCTGCCTGCGCGGCTTCTGGTCCCGTATCGCGATCTTCCTCGGCCTGATCTTCGGGTACGGCATCTCGTGGATCTTCGACCTGGTCTTCGGCAAGATCCACTCGATGTCCGCGAGCGGCCAGGTCACCGACCACTGGCGGCTCGACCTCTCCGGGGTCTCCCAGGCCGACTGGGTCGGTCTGCCCACGTTCCACGGCCCGAGCTTCGAGTGGTCCGCGATCCTGGTCGCGCTGCCCGTCGTCATCGCCCTGATCGCCGAGAACGCCGGACACGTCAAGGCGGTCGGCGAGATGACCGGGAAGCCGCTGGACGACCAGCTCGGCACCGCGATCGCCGCCGACGGCGCCGCCTCGATGCTGTCGACGGCCGTGGGCGGCCCGCCGAACACCACGTACTCGGAGAACATCGGCGTCATGGCCGCCACCCGGGTCTACTCCACGGCCGCCTACTGGGCCGCCGCCGGCTTCGCCCTGCTCTTCGGCCTCTGCCCGAAGTTCGGCGCGGTCGTCGCCGCCATCCCCGGTGGCGTCCTCGGCGGCATCACCGTGATCCTGTACGGCATGATCGGCCTGCTCGGCGCCCAGATCTGGATCAACGCCAAGGTCGACCTGCGCAACCCGCTCAACCTGGTCCCGGCCGCCGCGGGCATCATCATCGGCGTCGGCGGGGTGAAGCTGACCTTCACGGACACCTTCGAGCTGGGCGGCATCGCGCTCGGCACGATCGTCGTCATCACCGGCTACCACGTGCTGCGGGCCTTCGCCCCGGCCCACCTCAAGCAGCAGGAGCCGCTGCTCGACTCGGGCACCAGCTCGTACGAGGGCACGTCCGGGGAGGGCGGGTCCGGCGAGAGCACGTCCGGCGACGGGCCGCTGTCGAAGAACTGAGGGATTCGCCCGTTCTGGGTAAGCCGGGCCGGAGGAGTTCCCTCCCGGGCCCGGCGACTGGGAGCCTGCCCGCATGGCGCAGACCCAGCAGATCGGGCAGAGCGAACAGACACAGCGGGTCGGGCGGCAGCCCGGCCCGTTCCTCGCGGTCGATCCCGTGGTGGACCGGATGCGGGCCTTCCGCTCGGCCTGGCATCCGGCCGACGGGGTCGCCGTCTTCAACCGGGTCTATCTGACCGTCACCGAGGAGATCGGCCACGCCATCGAGGCGGGCGGCTTCGCCGACCGCCGGGCCGCCGCCACCCTCGACGTGCGGTTCGCCGAGCGGTACCTGACCGCGGTCGACGCGGCCGCGACCGGCCGCCCCTCCCCCGCCTGCTGGCGGCCGCTGTTCCGCTACCGCCGCCATCCCGGCGTACGGCCGCTGCAGTTCGCGCTGGCCGGGATCAACGCCCACATCGGCCACGACCTGGCCCTCGCGGTGGTCGACGCGTGCCGGGACCTGGAGTGCGCTCCCGCCGAACTGGAGGACGAGTTCGACCGGGTCGGCGACGTCCTGGTCCTGCTGGAGGAGCGCATCCGGGAGGAACTGATGCCGGGCCCGGACCTCTTGGAGGTCGCGGACCCGTTGACGCATCTGCTCGGCTGCTGGAGCCTCGACCGGGCCCGCGACGGGGCCTGGCTGGCCGCGCGCTCGCTGTGGCAGCTGCGCGGCCTGCCCGAGCTGGCCGGGGAGTTCACGGAACGCCTCGACCGCTCGGTGGGGCTGGTGGGGCGGATGCTCCTCACCCCGCTGAGCATGCCCTGAGCACGCTCCGCACCGGCCGGGTCCGTGCGGCCCCGGCCGTAGGGACCCGGCCGTACGGCTCAGTCCTCCGGCAGCTCGACCGGGGCGATCTCGTCGTACACGTCGCCCGGACCGGGGTTCGTCCCGTCGGTGGCACCGCCGAAGTGGTGCATCACGCCCCACACCGCGTTGAGCGCCGTCTGCACCGCGCCCTCGGCCCAGCCGGCCGTCCACGAGATGTCGTCGCCGGCGAGGAAGATGCCCCGCTTGTCCTGGGGCAGCCGGTCCTGCATGAAGTGCGTGAACAGGCGCCGCTGGTAGCGGTAGTGACCGGGCAGGTTCGCCTTGAACGCGCCCATGAAGTAGGGCTCGTTCTCCCAGGAGACCGTCACCGGGTTGCCGATGATGTGCTTCCGGATGTCGACCTTCGGGTAGATCTCGCCCAGCGACTTCAGCATGACCTCCATCCGCTCGTTCGCGGACAGCGGCAGCCACTTCAGACTGTCGTCGCACCAGGTGTACGAGAGGCAGATGGTGGCGGGCTTGTCCGGGCCGTCGTCCAGGAGGTACGTGCCGCGGGTCATCCGGTCGGTGAGCGTCATCGACATGACGTCCCGGCCGGTCTCCTCGTCCTTGTCCAGCCAGAACGGCCGGTCCACCGGCACGAAGAGCTTCGAGGACTCCATGTAGTGGGTGCGCTCGATCGCCGTCCAGTGGTCNNNNGCGAGTCGTCACAGGCGATCTTGGAGAGCAGCATCCAGGACTGAGCGGTGAAGATCGCCGCCTGGAAGGTGCGGATGTCTCCGGAGGCGTCGGTGACGGTGATCCGGTTGCCGGCGGTCCGGTTCAGCCGGGTCACGGCCGGCTTCGGGGTGCCGTCGTGCAGGGTGCTGAGCGAGGTGCCCTGCGCCCAGTGGACGATCTTCTCCGGCTCGCGCTCCCACAGGCGCAGCGGCAGCTGCTGCGAGCCGCCCACGATGCCGCGGTGGTGGTCGTCCGCCTCGGTGTAGACGACGCGGAGGATCTCCAGGATGGAGTTGGGGAAGTCGGTGTCCCAGCCGCCGGTGCCGAAGCCGACCTGGCCGAAGATCTCGCGGTGCCGGAAGGACTTGAAGGACTCCGACTCGCAGAGGAAGCCGTAGAAGGTCTGGTTGTCGAGCTTCTCGACGAGCTTCGACCAGATCTCGCGGATGCGCGGGACGTCGCGCTCGCGCATGGCCTGGTTCATGTCGGAGAAGTCGGCGCCCTCGTCGAGGCAGGCGTTCCACGCGTTCATCACGTCGCGGTAGACCTGCGGGAGGTCGTCGACGGTGGTGGCGTAGTGCGACTCGCCCTTGAGGTCGACGACGGTCGAGGGGGTCGTCTCGGCCAGCGGGTTGGGGAACGGCGTGGTCTCCAGGCCGACGAGGTCGATGTAGTGCTGGAGCGCGGTCGAGGAGGGCGGGAACCGCATGGCGCCCATCTCGGCGGTGAGGCCCTCGGTGGCGGTGCCCTCGAAGCCGACGGTACGGAGCCGGCCGCCGATCTGGTCGGCCTCGTAGACGACGGGCTTGAGGCCCATCTTCATCAGCTCGTACGCGGCGATGATGCCGGAGAGTCCGCCGCCGATGACGGCGACCTCGGTGCCGTGCTCGGTCGCCGGTATCTGGCCGAGCCCGGCCGGGTGGGCCAGGAAGTCGTCGTAGGCGTACGGGAAGTCCGGACCGAACATGGTGATCGGCGGCTGGCCGTCGCTGTGGGGGACGGCGGTCGTGGGCACCGTGGACGTCATGGGGTACGGACTCCTTGCACGGAAAAAGGGTGAGTCTGGGCGACTGCGCGGGTCGGGGCGGGAGGGGCGGCTCAGACGAGGGAGCCGTAGAGCCCCGGGCGCCGGTCGCGGAGGTAGGGGTTCTCCTCGCGGGACGCCGCGAGGAAGGCCGGGTCGACGTCGCCGAGGACGAGGTCCTCGCCGCGCCCGGCGCGAGCCCGGGCGGTGCCGTCGGGGCCCGCGAGGGTGGAGAGCCCGACGAACTCGAACTCCTTCTCCGGGCCGGTCCGGTTGGCGTACGCGATGTACAGCTGGTTCTCGAAGGCGCGGACGGGCACCACGGACAGGGGGACGACCTCCGCGGGGTGCATGAGCGCGGTCGGTACGAGGAGGAGGTCCGTACCGGCCAGCGCGTGCGCCCGCACGTTCTCGGGGAACTCGACGTCGTAACAGATCATCATGCCGACGGTGAGGCCGGCGAACTCCGCCTGGACGACGGGCCGGTCGCCGGGGGTGAACCAGGTCAGCTCGAAGTCACCGAAGAGGTGGGTCTTGCGGTACTGCGCGAGCGGCACGCCGTCGGCGCCGATGAGCTGCGCGGAGTTGTAGAGGACCCCGTGCTGCTCGGTGTCCCGCTCCGGGTAGCCGTAGCCGACGGCCAGGCCGTGGCGCACGGCGATCGCCGCGACGGCGCGGGCGGAGGGGCCGTCGGCCGGCTCGGCCAGACGCGCGATGTCGGCGCCGATGGCGTATCCGGTGAGGAAGAGCTCGGGGGCGAGCAGCAGGCCCGCTCCGGCGGCGGCGGCGCGGCCTGCGGCCTCGTCGAGGATCTTGAGATTGGCGGCCACGTCACCGAGTTCGCCGGAGCTCTGGAGCAGGGCGGTGCGCAGCGCGGGCATGCGTGATCCTCGGGGGTCGAAGTACAGGGGGAAGACGTCAAAAACGGTACGGTTTCGCGCTCGGTCGGGACAAGACGGCAGCGTTGCGGACCGACCGTCGAACCGTTGCGCGATCGACCGGTGGGGCGACGATTCGTTGCGTACGGCTCCCCCCGGGGTGGCGTTCCCCCTCCCCCGTGCGGCGGAGGGGGAACCGTCCTGCGGCCCGACGCCGCGCGGCGGGCCCCGCGGAAGAGTGGTGGTCGTCCGGGAGACCCCGGGCGACCTGCCGAAAGGACCGCGTAGCCATGAACCGTCGTACGAAGATCGTCGCCGTCTCCGCCGCCGTTCTGCTCACCCTGGGGGCCGGGGGCGTGGCCGCCGCCTCGGCGGACGACAGCCACCGGCCCGCCCCGGCGCCGGCCGCCGTCACGGAGGCGGCGGCGCTGACCGGCACCGCGAAGCTGTACCGCCCGGCCGGGGACGACATCACGTTCTCCTTCGACGCGCATCTGGCGGAGAAGGACCGGCAGGATCCGATGAAGGCCACCGGCACGTTCCGCTTCAGCCACTACAAGGGCGACTGGGGCGGCTACGCCAAGGTGAAGGTCGACTGCCTGACCACGGGCGGGAAGGTGGCCGTCGTGTCGGGTGTCGTCGTCGAGACGGACGTGAAGGAGTTCCGCAAGGCGCGGGTGGGCGTCACGGTGCACGACACCCCCGGCGGCGACCGGCTCGGCTACACCTGGATGACCGCCGACCCGCAGAAGGACAAGGTGCCGCCGTGCCTCAGCGGCGCGCCGTTCGAGAAGGTCGAGAAGGGGACGGGCGACTTCAAGGTCGTGCCCTGGGAGTTCGTCTACCCCACCGAGTAGGCGCCCCACCGGGGTGGACGGGGCCACTCGACCGAGCGGACCGCCCCGCGGGGGTGGGCGGGCGAAGGCCGGTGCGGGAACCACGGCCCGCACCGGCCCGACCGCCGGCGTCCCCGCGGGGTCGCGTACGCGGGGTTAAGCGGGCGACCCCGAGGAGAAGCGCCGCAGGAGCGGCGACAGCACCAGGACGGACTTGGTGCGCTCCACGAAGGGCTCGCCCGCGATCCGCTCCAGGACCCGCTCGAAGTGGCGCATGTCCGAGGCGAAGACCTGGACGACGGCGTCCGCGTCACCGGTGA
>NZ_LIVV01000014.1 GCF_001905825.1 Streptomyces sp. CB02009 | reverse complement strand
GCAAGGCGTGAGGGTGGGTCGGGCCGTTGCCTAAACCACCGGCTGGGGATTCCGTCCCATCGCCTCAGGTTCGGGCAGCTCTGGAGCGAGTGACCCGAACAGTGACCCAACCCCCGCCGAGAGCCTCCGACTTCCAGCCGGAGAAACACCCGAGAACGCATCACAGGCCTCACTGTGCACCGACTGGGAAGTCAGCTGCCATCACCCCACACTGGTCGGATAGTGTGCGGCTGATGGTGTTTCAAAAAGAGGTCGCGGCTGAACTCTGGAAACAGCCTGCCCCACCCCTCTGCATCAAACTGATGCAGCATGTACAGATGGCCAAACCGGGCCACACCCCTCACGCACACCGCACGCACACGAACACCACCCCCGGAGGGTGCACGGACAAGGGCGCAGCAGGCATTCAGGCGCCCGCCGGGAGGGCTGCCGCACTGGTGAGGGCCGGCCTGTCCTCGCCGCTTTGCCCATGCCGACCTCGACGGCCTTGCAGCGGATCCCGTCGGCCGGATTGCTGGGCGCGGGCTCGGCGGCCCCACCCCGGACAGCATCAGGACGAGGGCGGGGAGCACTGCTGGGAGGCCTGGGCGAAGTGCCCAGGCCTCCTGCGATGCCGTACGGCGCTACTGGAGCGATACCCGCTCCGCAGTGCTGGCCGGGGGTGCGGCAGGTACGCCGGGCGCATGGCCGAAGCCCGGGGCTAGCAGGACCGCGAGCGCGGCTGCTACCCCCACGCCGGAGGCGATGGCCGCTGCCAGATCTCCACGTCCCGCGATCCCGTACGCGCGGGCGGTGTACTTGAACACCGTCAAGCCCACGATGGCGGCAACGACGAGAATCATGACCGCCAGCGGGGCGATCTGAATGGTCACGGAAGTCCTCCAAGCTGATTCGTCTGCGCGTATACGCGGACCTCAGCCCTTCAGCGGAGAGACCTGGAGTAGACAGCAAGAAAGCCCGATCCGGTTCGGATCGGGCTTCGAGAGGTGCCCCGAAGCCCTTCCAGAAGGGCACGGGCGCGGATACGCTCGAGCACATTCTGGATAGGCAGGTCCTCGGACTCACCACCCAGGCCGGGTAGCACACCGTTGCGGGACAGTTCCGGATTCGCACCGGATCCCCCTGCGTCTATCGAGAACGATCCTACCGCCCCGGACACGAGCTACAGGTCGAACTGGATGCACTTGATGTAGGTCAGCTCGACCTCGAGGTCGTGGACGCGATGGCCGCCGCCGCGGAAGTACACCTCTCCCAGCGCGTCGGCCGTCGCCCGCTGAAGCTCGCGGTCGGTGGCGTCGGCAGGGTGGTGGGGCTGGAGGGCGAGGGTGAGGTGGCGCATGCGGGCGTCGTCGGTGGTGCCGGGTGCGGCGGTGCTTCAGCAAGGCCGGATGAGCAGCGAGTTCTTCCGGGTGTAGTGACCGTCGCCGAGGCCTGCGCCGAGGACGACCTGGGATCGTCGTCCTCGCGGACGGCCCCCTCTGGGAGGGTCGAGGTGGAGTGGACCGACTCCAGGCATAGCACGGAGACGAACTCGCCGCCCAGGACGTCGGCGTGGATGACCACGGGGAGGTCGTCGTCCGCCCCGTGGAGGGCTCGGACTTCGCGGAGGTGGCCGACGGTCATCACGAGAGGGTCCATGGGCAGCCCAACTTCCCGAACAGGCCGCGCGCGGGTGCCTGTGTGCGGGCCGACTGGTAGGCGTGCGGGCGTTGGGGGCGCCTTCAGACGTCGACAGGAGCCGCCAGGGCGAGCTGGACGGCGGCCAGGGCGACCGCGACGAACTGGTCCGCAACAGCTGACGACGGTCCGCTAATCGATTAGCGGACCGCCAGCCCAGGCCCCATGTCGGAGGATCCGCTCGACGGCCGTCGGCACAACCACACTCATGGGAACTCACTCCACCCGCTAAAAGTGCCCTGACCTGGGGCTCAGGTGGCTTGATGGGCAGTATCTATCGGAACGCGCCGCCGGATCCCGACCTCATGCCCCCCTCACTGAGGATCACCAGACCTCACCGTGCCCGCTGGTGCCTATCGGTGCCTGGCTCGGCTAACCTGGCGGAGACACTTTGTCTCCAGCCGCTTCGGCGGGTGGAGAATGACGAAGGCCTGGAACCGGTTGCCGCCAGTCCCAGGCCCTCGCCTCAGGGTGTGACTACCGAGCCCGGCCGACTTTCTCGCGGTCGGGCTCAGTCATGAGCCGACCATCTCGTCCGGTCCCGGTCACCTCTAGCCCAGCCAGAGGGTCACGGCCCACTCGATGAACTCCGCGATCACGGCTACCGGCACCAGCCAGTCGACCACCACCTGCCTCATGGGCACGCGGCGCTTCTGACCAGTCGGCGACTGCTCACCATCGGGTGTCATCGCACCCCTCCAAATCCGGTCCCATATCCCTGGAACCCAGGGACCGTTCCACAGCGGAACGGAGACTCGGAGGACCGGTCTCGGAGGAGCGGCATAAGCATACTTCGCACAGTTGACAGCCGAAGGGCACCAGCGGCTGGGCAACCCATCCAACCACTAGATCTTGGGTGGGTAAGGGGACGCCGTTGCCACCGTGCCGTCAGACCCAGCTGGATTGCGGGAAGATGTGGTTGTCGCAGGTCAGCTCATACCGCGAGGCATCGGGTACGGCTCATACCGGGACCGGGCCGGCGGACGGAGCCTTCCTCGGCAGGTGACGAAAGCTCCATGCGGTACCAGATTTCGGGTATCTCCACGGCGGCACTCTGCAGATTTTCACGTGCTGCTATCGCTACCTGCCGAAAGCAACGGGAACTGGTCTGTTCGGCCAGGCGCGGACGGTACACCCCTGGCGGATGATCGCCCCCACCTCCTCGATCAGCGTCGGCTCCAGGCACTCGTTGGAGATGCGCATGATCCTGTCGGTGGAGTACATCGTGGAGAGCATGTCGTTCTCGACGTAGTCGTCCTTGACCGAGTTCACGGTGCGCCCATGCCGTGCTCCTGCCCTTCCTGACGTTCGACCGCGTCGGTCGACTTGAAGAAGACGAGGTACCCGACCTTCTTCATCTATGCGAGGAGTGCCTGGTCCTTGTTCCGGAGCATCGACTCGAAGAACTCGGCCAAGGCGAAGACCAGGCGGTCGGCGGCCCTTCCGTTCATCGATCCGCGGGCCGGTGTAAACACGCCCCTTGACCGGTAAGTGGTCAAGGGGCCGCGACCTTGGACTGCAAGGCGGTCAAAGGGGTGCCAGCCTTCGAGCCGGCGCGGCCCGGCGAGGAGTCCAGTCAGAGCGGCCGACGGGAACCTTCGTGCCCGTGTCATGCAGTCGCCCCCCGGGCTCCCCTTACCTGTCGAACGGCATTCGCGGACCGGCCGCGCAGCCTTACGGGAGGGAAGACAATGGAGATCGTGATCGCGGCGGTGCTGCTCGGTCTCGTGCCCATGGCCGAGAAGCTCATCAAGATCGCTGGCGATCGCAGCCGCACCCGGGGGGTGGCCGAGGTGATCCACGCAAGCGCCAGTGCCGATCTCGCCCGCGCGTACGGCGCAGCTGAGGTCATGCGGGCCAGGGCCGCGCTGTCGTCCGGCTGCGGGAGCTGCCGACCCGCTGGCGAGAAGGGTCGCACCCGTGTCTGAGAGCGACGAGGTCCTGTTCCACGAGCGGGTCGTCCGGGTCTACCGGGACAAGGGCAGGGCGCTCGTGCGTCTTGCCCGGTGCCAGCTCTCCGCAGAAAAGCTGCCCGTCTCCCGCACCGATGCCGAGGACATCGTCCAGGATGCCCTCGTCATCGTCCTGACCTACGGTCCGGCCAAAGAGATCGACAACATCTACGGCTACCTGTGCGCGGTCGTCCGCAACCGAGTCAGGGACGCCAGCCGCCGCAGGGGCGTCGACCCCATCGACACCACCGACCGCACGGCCGAAGGCAACAAGCCTCTGTGGGTCTCCGAAGTGGAGGAGGACATCGGGGGCCGGCTCGACGTCGAACGCGCCTTGCACCAGATGTCGCCGCAGCAGCGGCGGCTGATCCTCTTCTCCAAGGCCGTGGGCTACACCCATGCCGAACTCGCCGCCATCACCGGCCTGCACAAGGGCACCGTCGCCACCCACATCCGGCGCGCCACCGCCCTCCTCGCCTCCCTGATGCTGGTCGGCTGGATCGGTTTCAGCCTCTGGTACAAGAAGCTGGTCACCGATCTCCAGTGGGTTGACGTGGGCTCCGACGATGGCACGGCACTGATGACGGCCACGGTGAAGTTCCTGCTCTCCACCCCGGTGATCCTGGTCGTCTCCGGGCTGATCCCCGTCGTGGCAGCGGCCTGGATGGTCCAGCGACGGCGCGCGGCAACGAGACGGCGGGCAACGCCTTCGGCGCCTCCTTACACGCTCGAGCAACTGGACTCGATGCAACCCCATCAGTTCGAGCTCGCTGTCAGAGACCTGATGCGCCGTGACGGGTGTGCTGACGCGGTGGAGGTCGGCGGTGCCGGGGATCTCGGCGCGGACGTGAAGGCGACCGACCCGGAGGGGCGGCGCTGGGTGGTCCAGTGCAAGCACCGACGGAATGGCCGGTCCGGAAGCGCAGTGGGCAGCCCTGATGTGCAAGTTCTCAGCAGCACTGGCCGTGGGGTGCACCAAGGCGACGTCGTCGTGCTCGTCTCCAATGGAAGGTTCACCAAGCCTGCGATCGATTTCGCCCGCTCCCAGGAGGTGCATCTTGTCGGACGGGCTCTCCTGCGGGAGTGGGCCAGCGGCTCGCGGCCTCTGTGGGAACTGCTGTAAGGACCTCCTGTGGGGCTGACGTGCCTTCACCTCATCCGGTGAAGGCACATCCAAGGGCTCAATGGGTCAGCCGGGGCTCGAGGCTCAACTCGCCTCGGCACCCGCAGCCGAGGAGCCAGCTGCCCGCAGGAATCAAGTCCCCTGCCGACTCCTCGCATCGATGCAGGTCAGGGGCCCAAGGAAATATTCGGGGCGGAAAGTTCAGAACTTCTTCAGTTCGTGTGTGACATTCGCAGGTTCCCGCCGCACATCAGCCCGTACAACCAGGTAACTGCTCCTGGTCGCGCGCCAGAGAAAGCATGGTCGCCGACACGGGGCGGTGCAGAGACGGGGAGGGTTCTATGCATATGGATCATGAGATCGGACAGGCCGTCGACGTCGGCCTGTCCGACGACCGGGCGGCACGGATTCGAGCAGACGTCGCCATCGTCGAGGAGCTCGCGCATTACGGCTTCGAGGGCCCGACGTACGAGGTGTTCCAGGACTCGCTGCTGCGGGAGACCGAGCCGATCCTGAAGGGCATGCTCCGTGACGGCTCCCTCGGCCGGCTCGCGATCGCGCGCTTCAACGAGCGGGGCATCGAGTTCTGGATCCACCCCGAGGACTGGGCCGCTCTGCGTGCCGACGCCGCCGCCCGCGACGAGATCCTCATCGACATGCAGGTCAGCGCCCTCAAGACGTTCCGCGTCAACGCGCTTGTCAACGAGAGGTGGAACCCCGACCACACCGGTCCCCGCGGAGCCGGCTGCCTGCGGACGTACTTCGTCGGCACATGCATCTGGGAGTTCCGCCGCGCCTACCTGAAGTGGGCGCGGGCGCGGGTCAGGTGGGCCGAGCTGCACAAGCTCTCCGACTTCGGCGAGGAGACGCCCGGCGGAACCGGGGGGATCCTCGGCCTGCTTCAGGCGCCCGGCTACCTGGCCGAGCCCGAAGCCATCGTCCTCACCAACAACTTCGAGGACATCCTGGCCGAGCAGACCTCGCAGACCCAGGCCGTCGTCGGCATGACCATCCACGGCTTCGTGGACACCGAGATCGCAGACACGCTGAAGATCACCCACGGAGCGGTCCGCAGTTGCAAGACACGTTTCCGAAAGGCCCTCTACCAGGCCGCCCGCGAGCGGCGGATCTGGATCCCCGCCCAGCTCCACACCAAGGCCAACCACGACAAGCAGCAGGCAGGTGCCGCGTGACCACCCCGACCCCGACGCCCCCGTCCAACCCCACGGCTCCGGCCGCAGAGCCGTCGGCCGGTACCGCACCCGGTGGGCCCACCACCGGCACGAAGGTCATGGCGATCATGTTCTGCTTCGTCTGCGCGGCCCTCGCAGCCATCATCGCCTTCTCCATCGCACGCCACCTCGCTGCGGAACCGCTCGTCTCCATCGGCTGGGCCGCTGGCACGTTCGCCGGCTCCTTCTACATGGTGCAGAACATCCTGGAGAAGTTCGGGCAGCTGTAAGGGCCCCCGGGGCGCTGTCCCGACGGCAGGGCGCCCCGGGGGCCGGGGCGCCCTGCCAGGTGTCCGGCCCGACCGACCGGGGCACACAGCGGCGTCTCCTCAAGTCCGGCCCCGGTTGCGATGTGCCGCCTACGCCCCTTCAGGACAGAGGGCTGCACAAGGTTGTCTAAAAATCGCTGCACAGGACGGTTTATGACGTTGTATAAGTAGAGCAAGATAGCGTTGCAGAAGAAATGCAGCGGATGGCATCGATCAAGGAGTACATGTGACCGTCCATCTCTACCCCCTCGCAAACGGGCTGAGCACCGACCACCCGGTGCCCGGGCTGCCGTTCGTCGACGACTCGCACATCCCGCTCGACGAGGGGCCCGAGGCCATCGAGGCCGTCGGCCGCAACAAGGGAGAGGGGATGTGGGGCCGTTTCGACCTCCACCGTACTTCCGGCGGCTGGCGGGCCTTCACCACCGACCCGCTCGACAACTCGCTCGGCTGGTCGGTGCGCTACCACCCCGAGCACGGCCGAACCGTCCTGCTGATGAAGGACGACGACACCTCCACCCTGCACAGCACCTGGGACGGCGAGCAGCTGTTCTACCGGGCCGGCGGCTACTGGTTCGACGGCGCCGCCTGGTACCGGCCCGGACAGGTCTGGGACCCCGTCGAGCAGGACTACGAGAAGCGCCAGGCGCGCGCCGCGGTCACCGTCAGCGCCGCCGACATGCTCGACCGCCGCGCCGACGCGGCCCGGGCCGCCGTGCTCGACGTCGCCGCCATCGACGCCGAGGCGCCAGCGCCGGTGGTGGCGAACTGGGGCGACCACCTGGCGCTGTGGGCCGCCCACCAGGCCGAGCGCGATGGCGCGCTGCCGCTGGAGAAGTGCGTGGTCGACCTCGCCACCCCGGAGCTGAGCGGCGCCCAGCTGATCGGCGTACCGGAGATGGCCGAGCTCGGCGGCATCACCGCCTCGACGCTGCGGGCCTACATCTCGCGCGGCAACAGCGAGGTGCCCCAGCCGCAGGCCCAGGTCGGCGGCCGTGACCAGTGGGCCCGGGCCGTGGCCGACGACTGGGTCGAGGCCCGCCGGCGCTCCTACGAGGGTGTCCGGGCCGTGATGTCGGCCGGTGACCGCGACCAGCTCTCCCGCGGGGCGGCGGAGGTCCGTGACCACTTCGCCGACGACTTCCAGAACACCCTGTGGGGAAGGCCGGACGTCCGCAAGCGGTGGATCCTGCGCGCCCGCAACGAGGACTCCGTCCGGGAGATCGCCGACGCGCTGGCCTGGAACGTCGCCAGCAGCCTGGACCGCGTCCTGCCCACCCACGTCCTCGGCCACACCGTCGAGAGCGCCGTGCTGCACGACTTCGCCGACGCCATCGACCTGGACCGCGAGGTGCGAGCCCGGCCGAAGAAGGCGAGGGCGAAGGAGTGGCTGCACATGTACCTCTCGCGGCCGATCGCGGAGATGCTCGTCTGGTTCATACGCCACCACCCCGAGTCCGCCCACCACCACATCGGCGAGATCACCCGTGAAGCCCACACCCGCTGGGAGATCCCGGCGAAGGACACCCTCTACACGCTGCGCCAGTACGCGGTCGTGGAAGGCCGACTGAGCGCGGAGGAAGCGGACGCCTTCTTCGACCTGCTCACCCCGCCGGAGAAGAACGACTGACCGGCCAGTCCCGACGGGCGGGGCCCGGAGCCAGGATCAGTGGCTCCGGGCCCCGCCGGTGACTGTAGCCGGACGGGGGCGCGCCCCGTCCAAGCGACGTCCGCCCCGGCCAGATCGGATATCAAACGGCTCTTACGCGCAAACGAGGAGAAATCAACTAACCGCCTCGACGTGGCGGGCGATCGATCAGACTGGTCGCGGTAGGCGCCCGAGCCGACCTCGCCCCCGACACGGGGGTTCACCAGGCGGGCGCCTTGCTGTCCACCGAACGCGTCCAGAGGCCCGGGCGCACAGCACATCCGTCGTCGCACCACACAGAGGAGCACGGCACGCCAGGGCCTCCGCCGTGGCGTGCCCGCATCTTCGTGTCCGACGTCCTCCTCTCCGCCCTGCCCGAGTTCCCCGGGAGCCTGTCGGCCGCACTTGCCGTCGCCGCCTCCACCTGGACCATCCGGCGGATCCGCGCCCGCCGTGCCCGCCAGAGCGAGTCCCCTGCCTCCACACCGCAGCCGCCGTCTCGGACGCACTCAGGCTGAGCCCGCCGGTGGCTGCGTACCGCACCTCGGCGCCGTACAGGCCACCGGCCGACACCCGACACGGCCGTGAGGTCCGCGTCTTCGGCATCGACGACAGCACGATGCGGCGTACGTGAAGTAGCGGGCGGCGCTCCCTGCAGAAGCGACCTCCTGACGAAGGGTTGGCTCTGTTGGTCCAACGGGGCCAACCCAGTCTGATCAGGTGCGGAGAGCGTCGAGCGCGGCCTGCCATGGGTAGGCGTCGAGGTTGCCCTGCTTGCTTGTGCGGGGCGAAGCCGCCTTCGCCGAGCATGACGGTGACCCCGCTTCGCGCACAGGGCCAGCTGTCGCAGCGGTGCATGCGCCTGAACCGAGTGCAGAAACGCGCCCGGCTGATCCGGGCACTTGTACGAGCGCCTCGACCGCCTGACGGCCGCCGTGCCCGCCGACGAGGCTGCGGCCGCGTCCTCCTGAACCGTCTCCCGGCGCCTCCCCCCGTGGGCCCGGGCGACGTGAAGCCCCCGCGGCTGCTCTTCACGAGCCTCACCGGGGCTTCGTCTTTCCTGCGGACCGGCTGTGAACGCCAAAGAGCCCGCGTCCGGGGACACGGGCTGCGGCGCAAGGAGCGTGAGCTGCCTCACAGTCCACGTAGTGAGCGTGGGTGGCCCGCCTCGGCTAAGGGACAGATCCACGACCGCTACTGAAGCGGACACCATCGGTGTTGCGCGACACGTGGGACGGAGGTTGGACGAGGTTGGACAGCGAATGGCGGTCTGACAGCGGAAATGTGGACGTGTTGACGTCCCGCCGGTCGTGACAACGGACGAGGTTGGACACCGCGTTCAGCATCAGGCGCTACCGGGACGTTCGGACGCCTCCAAACGCGTCTCTGGGAAGAAGAACTGACGGGACGTGGACGCTGTCCGACTTCCTTGGACGCCCTTGTGCAGCGGGTGCATACCCGGCAAAAGTTCTTGTGAGTGAGGCAAGCGCCTCACATCGCGAGGCGTAGTGAACCTCGCGCCATCCGCCTCGGCTAGGCGACTGAGACAGGAGCAGTGATGCTTCGTATCCACCTGGACGTGGCCTTCGGGTCCCGCCCGTTCAACCTTCCTTGCGGGTGCGTGCTCGACGCGCCCGCACCGCAGGCGTTCGGCTTCGCCCGGATGCTTCAGTGGGCCGTGGGCACGCTCAGCGTGCTCCTGCTGGTCCTGTTCTTCGTCCTCGGTCACGAGGTCGAGGTCCTCATCGGTGTGGTGGCTGCGGCCGCCGCGGCCTGGGTGACCGAGGCGTTCAAGTCCTGGCGCGCCGGCGGTGGCAAGTGAGCGCCGGGGTCCGGCTGGCCGGTCGGATCATCGAAGGCCGTCTTGAGATGGGGCAGAGCCAGCGCGGCCTCGCTGAGATCTGCAACATGGACTTCTCGACGATCAGCCGCATCGAGTCCGCGGAGCGCGTCCCGAGCGCCCTGCACCTGTGCAAGCTGCTCAATGCCTTCGTCTCGGGCGGCCTGACGCTCGACACGGAGACGTGGACGACGATCGTCAGGGAGGCCACCGGCTGCACGGTGGTCTTCCGTCCCGACGGGCACGTCGGCGTCCAGGCACATGCGGGCCTGCCGGAAGGCCCGATCACGCCCGACGCGGCGAAGTGGCTCATGAACAACAAAGCGGCCCTCAGGGCGTACTCCTCCTACGCGGTGTCCGGGCTGCCCAACCCCCGGAACGTCCGGACCCGCAGAGACCTGTGCGAGGCCATGGAACAGATGTGGCGGAGGTCGGGGTACCGCTCGGCACGCGAGATGGAGCACGCCCTGGATAAGTACGCCCGCCGCTTCCGGAAAGACTCCGATAAGTGGGTGCCGAACTTGGGCAGGACGACGCTCAACACCATGCTCAGGGGCGTGCAGCGGGAGGACGACCCGGTCTTCCCGAAGAAGCTCGACAACTTCAAGGCATTCATGATCGCCTGCGGCCACCACCACATCCTCGAGCCCTGGGTAGCAGCATGGCACCGCGCCGCGAAGGCGCCGACCGAAGCTGACCGGTCCGCCGAGGTGGCCACGACCTCGTCCTGACCCGTTGCCCGGCGTCCCTCTCGCGGGGTAACAGTCAAGCCCCCAGCAGCACTCGATACCAGAGCGCGCTGGCGGTCTGCCCGCCGAAGGACTGCTTGGCGCAGCGGGCCTACTGGACCACGCGGCCGGCGTCGGTCATCTAGTCGATCCGCCCTTCCGTGACATCGTGGAGGACGATGGGGCGCCCTACCACGTAGGCCCCGGGTGACGACGAAGCCCCCGTCTGCTGCTCCGCGCCGAGCACCGCCGGGGGCTTCGTCGTGTGAAGTCCCCGACGGTGCTCCTGTACCGAGCGCCGCCAGGGGCTTCTTCATGCATGGCCAATCACAGCCGACACGTCCTGAGTCGTTTCCCTCGCTCACTGCAAGGCCGGCCTCCGGCGCCCTTGATCCTCATGTAGGCGGCACCTCGACCGGGCGCACTCCACGGCGGGGCTAGTCGGTATTGGAGCCGGCGCCGATGACCAGGGCGATGAGGACGAGGATGCCGGTGGCGAGCTTGATGACGTCGGCGGCGGGCCAGCCCTGGTTCAGGGCGAGGACGAGGACGGCGGCGAAGGCGGCCGCCCAGGTGCGGCGGGACGGGCGGGGAGCGTTCGGGCTGGGCATGAGGGCCTCCTGAGTTCGGTGAACCAGCTGGAGACCAAGCTGACGGGGGGTGAGAATGTCCGCCTGGGGCGATCAATGAAGGCCCAGGCAGCTGGCGGTTGATCGCGGACAACGGGGGCGTTGTCCATCGTGCGGACGCATGTGCAGGGGGACGGGATGGGCCAGGCAGGGCGGCCGATGAGCGATCTGAGGGGCCGTACCGAGGAGGCGAACGCGCTCGCGACCTGGCTGCGGAAGGTCACCGCGGGCGTCCAGGTGAGGGTGCTGGCGGAGACGTTCCCGTACTCGAAGTCGGTGTGGAGCGAGTACCGCAACGGCGCCAAGCTCATCCCCGAGCAGCTGCTGAACGATGTCGTCGACACGCTCGTGTCCGACACGGAGATGCGCGACCGGCAGCGCACCGAAGGACTCCGTCTCCTGGCAGCCGCGCAGAAGGCGGTCCAGCGGCCTCCTGCCGCACGGCCGGCGTCCGGGCATGTCGGACCGGGCGGCGTCGATGCCGGCCGGTGTCGGCGAGGTCCTCTTACGCCTCGACGACGCCCGGCTCCAGCAGATCGAGGCCATGCGCAAGCTCGCCGACTCCGAGAAACGGTGCACGCAGCTGCAGGAGATGGTCTCCGTCCTGCAAAACCAGTGCGCCCAGCTGACCGAAGAGCGCGACCACGCCCGCCTCGAGGCCCACGGCGCTCACGAACTCCAGGCTGCGCTGGAACAGTCCGAGAAGTACCGGGAGCAGGCGGAGGGCCAGTTGCGGCACGCTCGCAAGGCCACCGAGCAGGCCTTCGAGCTGCGGCTGGCCGCCGAGGCGAACGTCGCGCGGGCCCAGGCCGACGCCCGCCGGACCACCGGGGCGGCTCAGGGTGCGGGGGGCCGGCTGCCGCAGCCGGCGGGGATCGGGCTGGACCTGCCGCCTTTCGAGCGGATCGGCGAGGTGCTCCAGGCGGTGCAGGACCAACTTGCCGAGCAGGACGAGGGACTCGATGAATTGCGCTCGCATCTCGGCGTCGGCGGGCAGCGCGTCGTCGCAGACTCCGCATCCCCGCAGGTGATCTCCGGGGAGGTCGTCGCCCGGCACGACGGCCCCCGGCCCGCAGACAGCGGACTTGTCCACGCGGGCCCTGGGGACAACGCAGACAACACTGTGACCAGCACGGGTATCGCACCCGCGGCAGGGCCGAGCGTGGTTGTCCAGGCCTTGTCCAAGGCCTTGTCTCCGGCAGACCTGGGGCGGGCGGTCGGGGTGCTGCGGGCCCGTGCCGGCGTCGAGGAATGGCCTGTGCAGCGCATGAACGCGCAGGCCAACACCGGCCGCCTCAGCGACGAGGCCCGGCACACGGACAACTCCGTCGACGAGTGGCTCAGCGGCAGCCACTTCCCCAGGCTCTACCTGGCACTGGACGCCTTGATCAACGCCCTGGGCGCCACCGAACCGGAGAAGGCGGCCTTCTACGACGCGTACGCACGTATCGCCCGGCGGGAGTCCGACGCCTTCAAGGAGGCCTACCCGCGGATCGAGCGGCTCGGCGACGAGTCCTTCGAGTGCGCGTCCCGCAGAGTGACCCAGGCGGAGGCGCGGGCCAGGGAGGAAGCGGCGCAGCACGAGATCTCCGCCCCGGGGCGGAACGTGGTCCGGATCGAGGCCGAGAGGACCGTGCTCTCCCTCGACGGCGAGCGGCCTCACGCCGTGACGCCCGCCCCCAGCGACGCCGACATGGAGCCCTCCGAAGGCCCCGCCCCCGCGCCGTCGTCCGCCACTGGGACCCTGCCCTACGCGGAGAACGCCGCTCCCGAGGTTCGCGTTGTCCCAGGGCCGCCCACGAGCGATGCGGGCACCGGGGGCGATGCCCCGCCGAGCCCGGTCATCCGTCCCGAGCCGCCAACCCCCCTCATGATCGCGCTGGCCGGGGCGTCGGACGCGAAACAGTTCGGAGAGCAGATCGAGGCCCTGCGGCAGCGCGCCGGCGTGGGGTGGGCCGATTGGTCGCATGCCCGGTTGGCTTCCGAGGTCAGCCAGGGCTTCGCCACGCGCAAGGCCCGCAGAGTGGTGAAGCAGTGGCTCGCCGGGAGGGTCCTGCCTTCGTGGTCCCGCCTGCGGCCCCTTCTCATCGCCATGGGCGCCACCAAGGGCGAGCTGACGGCGTTCGAGGAGGCGCTCAAGCGGGTCTCCCACACCGCCGCGGTGATGGCCGACCCGGCAGAGATGCTGCGGCGCCGTACCAGGCGAAGCGATCTGATCTGGATGACCACCGTCACCTGTCTGGCAGTCTTCGCCGCCGCCGCGGAGACCGGGATCGTGCTGAGCGCCACCTACTCCGCCGATCCCACCACGCCTCTGTGGAAGCCACTGACCCTCATCCTCGTCAACGCCGTTCTCGCGATGGCGGCGCGAACGGTTCTCCAACGCCTGTACGACCGGTGGGTCCCTGGCCTCGTGCTCCTCGGATGGCTCCTCACCCTCCTCACCGGCTACGTGCTGCCGCTGCTGACCGACCACGACTACGGAGGCCGGGCCCTCGCCGACTCCATCGGGTTCCTGTAGAACGGCGACGCGGCCACCCACCGACCGGAATCGCCCACCCTCGTTCAGAGGGCGGGCGTTTCTCATCGGTCCGGACCTTCCCGGTCGATCAGCTCAGCTGGAAGGCGCCAGCGTTGGAGTCCTCGAAGAGTCTCACCACCAACTCCCTGAGCTGTAGCAAACGTGCGAGGCGGGCGGTGATGCTGTGCCGCACCCAGGTCATGTCACACAACGGATCATCCTGGGTGTCTGCCGCACGCCGGTTCGCACGCTGCTCGTCGAGAAGGTGGACAGCCAGGGAGAACTCGGAGGTGGCGGACTCCTTCGTGATCCCTCCGGCGGAAAGCAGCTTCATGATGCGGCCGAGTTCATCTCGTGCACCAAGAACGGCGAGCTTGACTGGCGAGGCCTCCGTCTCTGCCGAGGGGCCTGCCGCAGCGGACTGCTCACCGATCCGCCGTGCGAGGGTCTCCAGCTCCTCGATCTCGTGCTGGATCGCGTCCAGGACGCCGTTCAGGGACGAACTTTCAGCGCCCGAGGGCACTGGGAAGTCAAGAAGGCGAACCTCTGATGTCCTCTCGCATGTGTTGAGCGAGATGAGCCAGGCGACGTTGCGGTCCCTCAGGTCCACGCCGTGCGACATCACGATCGATTCGACTGAGGCCGCTCTTTGCAGCCCGGCTGACACGTTCAGAGCCGTCCCCACGGTCGCGGTGAGACTGTTCTGGTGCTGAGTGAGCAGGGTGTCGAGCGCGTCCTCGGCGTCGAACTCTTCGTACACGTCACTCACTCGACTCCACCTTCCTCTTCAGCTCCAGAAGGGTGATCAGGCGTGTTCTGGCCCGCTCGTATGCCTTCCGCACCGCGGCTGGGCTCTTCCCCAGTGCTCGGGCGGCTTCCTCGTGGGTGAAGCCGTCCAGCTTCCAGGCGATAGCCTCCCGCTCGGCCGGCGGCAGCTGGCCGAGAGCCTGTAGAACTCGCGTCTGTTCCTCGGTGAGTAGGACCAGATCCACCGGGCAGGTTCCGCCGGGACGGTCCGGAACGGGGTCGAGCGGATGGTCTCGTCGGTCGACCTGACGCAGGTAGTTCCGGTGGGCAACCTTGCGGAGCCACGCTCTGGGGTGCTCCAGCTCGCGCCACTTGTCTGGGAGTAGTGTCAGGAACGCTTCGTGCGCAGCATCAGCCGCCTCGTAGACGCTGGCTCCCAGGTTCATCAGGAAGACGGTCACTGCGCGCATCTCGCTGGTGTACAAGGCGTCGAACACATCTCGATCCGGAGGCATGAGGTCTCCGGGACACAGAGCCGCGTACTCCACCCGTGTGGTGATGGGGACCGGAACCTCGGTCACGATCACCTCTCCGAGCCGTGGTCAGCGCCGCCGACCAGGATCTCCACGGCCTGCCCAGCGGACCGTTCCGAAAGCCGACTGCCCGGCGGCAACAGCCGCACTCGCTCCGAAAGCCCCTGCTGAGCGAGCTCCGCGCGACGCACGTCGGCCCGCTCCCGGACCGCTTTGTACGCCAGCCGGGCGCAGAGCCCCAGGAGTGAGAGCATCCCTGTCACGATCACCGTCACCAACGTCGGATCCACGGCCTACTCCTCGACCTTCGCGGCGCGCTGTCGCACGCGTCTGGGTCTTAAAGCAGCAAGCGTGCCCGAGTGTGACATCTCGCAGACAGAACCTCCGCCGAGCCCCAGGGAAGCATGCCTCGTGCTTGCACTCGGGCACTCGCTCGGAGCGGCGCCCTGGAGAGGAAGGTGCCGAGTCGTCCTCGCGTGGCTGTGGCCGCTCCCGGGCCCAAGCCAGCGGCTCGGGGGACATGGGCACCTTGAGGGAGTTCGACGATTCGTGCGGCGCCCGGTGCACTGCTTCTCTGTTTGTCAGAGGTCGCCGGGGGCGGCAGCGTGGTCGACGTCGCAGGCGCGGACGATCCGGTCCTTGGACGCTTTTCTCCGTCGTGGTCATCCTCGCGACGAACGCGGGTGGCGGTGGTGGGCCCCGTCGGCTTCTGCGACGGGTCCTGGCCGCGGCGGCCGGCCACTCGGCCGGCTGAGGCGGCTGTCGTGGGACGCCCCGAGGTTGAAGTCGACTTCACCGTCCCCCAGCGCGGGGAGCTGGCCTTCAAGCTCCGCTCCCTGCGCTCGACGGCAGGACTCACCTACACGCAGCTCGTCGAGAAGACCGACCGGGTCTTCTCCGCCTCGCACTACAAGCGGGCGGCCTCCGGCAAGGAGGTCCCCTCCTGGAACGTCGTCCTCGCCTACGCCAAGGGGTGCGTCCCTTTGCTGACATGGGGCATGGTCGACGACCTGTTCGAACTGCACCGTGCGGCCGAGGCCGCGGTGAACAAGGCCGACAGGGACAGCCGCCGGTCGACCATCGTGCCCAAGCCCCACCTCGTCCAGAACACCGCCGGCCTCGGCAGAGCGATGCGCGACGCCTGGGCAAGGGCCGGCCGCCCCGCGATGCGCACCATCGCCCGCAGGTCCGGCGTCTACGTCCCGCACAGCACCGCGCACGCCATCGTCAGCGGGACCTGGGGCTTCGTTCATACGGAAAGAGCGGTTGTGTGGCCGGTCAGCGGTTGAGGACTTCTTCGATCTTGGCGGCCACCTGCTTGGCCTGGATGTCCCGGCCCTTCTCGTTGGGGTGCCCATACCAGGGAATCTTGGTGTTGAGGAGCTCGAGCTGGGACTCCTCCAGCAGGCCCCCGATTCCTCGGTCGGCGCCGTCGCAGGCCGTGTTGGCGCCGGTGTAGGCGTAGAGGTCGACGAATTCGGCGCCGTCTCCGGCGTCGGTGGTGGCCTTCTTCATGGTGTCGTTCAGCCGCTTCTGGATCTTGTCCAGGACCGGCAGGGCGTCCTGGGGGATGTCGGCGAGCGGCAGCTGCGTCTGGCCGGGCGCCGCGGTCTGGCACTTGGTGGTGTCCTCGGGCACGAGCCTGGGGTAGCCGACCAGGACGCGCTTCGCGTCGGGGGCGAAGTAGCCGATGCGCTCCAGCAGCTCCTCCAGCTCCCAACCGACCCGCTCGAACTGAGCGTCCAGCCACTGCTTCCCGTCCCCGGTCTCGAAGAACTCACCGCACTTGGCAGCCGGCTCTTCCTCGTCCACCGGGTCTCCCGGCAGCAGAGAGGGCTTCCGGAGCTCGTCGGAGCACTGCTTCAGGATGCGGTTGAAGCCCAGCGTGTTGCCGCCCAGGCTTCCCACGGTCAGCTGGGTGTCCTGCTTGAGCGCGTCCTGCTGCGCCGGGAGCGTCCCGGCGCCGAAGGGCAGCTCCTGCTTCTCCCAGAAGTGGTGGACGAGGGCGCCTCCGCAGGAGACGTCCGCCTGGACGTCGAGCGTGATGCTCTTGTCGGCCAGGGTCCGGGTGGCGACGGCGGGGTAGTTGTCCGTGGCCTGGAAACACCAGCCCCTCTCGTTGTCCTGGTTGTTCACGGGAGCGATGCCGAAGTTGGCGGTGTAGGAGTCACCGAAGAAGACGGTCGGCACCGGGTCGGCGGGCGCCGCGGCGGCACCTCCCGCCGGCACGGCGAGTGCGAGGCAGCTGCCGAGCGCGAGCGTGGCGGCGGCCAGCCGCCGCGCCCTGGGAGTGGTCGTCGTCTTACGCATGGCCGAAGACATGGCTGTGCCCTTTCGTCGGAGTCCACGAGAGGAGGGAATGAGCGAAGAACGTAACGCTAGGTATTCATTCACAAACGGAACGCGATGGTCCAGTGGCAGCGAAGCGCAGCCGGGCGATCTTGGTCAGCCCTGCAATGGCCGCCCATCCGTTCGACAGGAAACTGCTGGCACCCATGCTGGCGCGTGGGGTGCCGCAAGGCCGCCGGCTCACTTCACGTGACTGGCGGCTTCTCACGCCCAAGGGCAGATCACCCGCACGGGTGAGCCGGAGCGGCTCCGGAAACGACGAGACCCCCGCCGGACGGCGGGGGTCTGGCAGGCGGACGGTGCGCGGCGCGAGCGGGTCGCGGAGCGGCATCGGCGCACCGTACGGGCCTGGAATGCGCCCGGTCCCATGCCTTGGGGGGTGCAGGGGGCCGGGCGGGGCTTCGGGAGCGATAACCAGTCGGCACCCGAGGCCAGGCCCGACGCTAGCCGCCCCAACGCAGTCCTCCATGCGCGCGAGCCTCGCGGTGTCGTGTGGTTGACGACCCGTTCGACGCCAACAGCGGTTGCACCGTGCGCCGGCGGGCCCGGCTCACACGTGAGCGTGCGTCAACTCGCCTTGCGGTAGGCCGCAGCAGGCCCAGCAACCCGGTGGCCGAACCGGGCGTTCAGCTTGTCGATCACCGGCTCCAGCCGCAACCGCGCCTCCCGCGCATGGTCGAGGGAGAGCTGAGTACCTGGGCCTTCCTCAGCCGGGCGGAGGTCTTCGGCGGTGAGCGTGAGGCAGCGGATCCGGGCCCGCTGGAAGGCCATGGCGTCCAGGAGCCGCAGGGTGCCGGTGCGCAGGTCCTCGGTGTGGGCGGAGGGCTGCGGGAGGCGTTTGGTCCGCTCCGCGGTGCCGCCGCCGGCAAGACGGACGGCGAGGGTGAGACCGCGGGCGGTCTGTCCCCGTGCGCGGATCCGGTCTCCGAGGATGACGGCCAGGTCCAGGAGCGCGGCGCGGACGAGGACCGGGTCGTAGACGTCGCGGTCGAAGCCGAAGGACTCCGAGGCGGACTCGGGCATCTTCCGGACCGCGACCGCGCGGGGGTCGATGCCGCGGGCCCGAGCGCGCAGGGTGCGTCCGGCTTTGCCGCCGAGGATGCGGCACACCACGGTCTCGTCCATGGCGGCCAGTGCGCCGATGGTGTGCAGCCCGTACCGCTGGAGCTGGCCGGCCTGGGCGGGGCCGATACCGTGCAGCGCCTGAATCGGGAGGGGGCTGAGGAAGTGTTCGACCGCGCGGTGGTCGGGCAGGTGCAGCACCCCGGACCGGCCGACGCGGGCGGAGGCGGTGGCGGCGGTCGCCCAGGTGTCAGCGACGCCGATGTGGGTGTCGACACCGGCCTGCACCAACGCCCGCACCCGGAAGCGCGCCGCGAGCTCGCCGGCGTCCACACCGAACAGGCGCAGCGATCCCCTGACCTGCGCGAGCGCGGCGAGCGGCGGGAGCGGCTGGACCTGCGGGGTGAAGTCTGTGAGCAGGTCCAGGACGTGGCGGTAGTCCTTGGGTGAGGTGTCCGGCCGGCACCGGACGTGCCAGATGACGCTCGCACCGGTCATGCCGCGCGGCCCTCCCTCGCGCGCTGCGCACGAACCAAATCCCGAAGCTCTGCGCGCCCTGCGGCGGGGCGCGGGTGTGCCCAGTAGGGGTTGTAGTGCAGCTGCGTCGACAGGTGCAGCAGTCGGCGGCGAAGCAGGGTCGTACGGGTGGTGGCGGGGTGGGCGAGCTCCTCGTAGGTCGCGGTCCAGGATCGCTGGGCGGCGACGAGGTCGTCGGGGAACGGGTGGAACCTCATACACTGATTAGAGCACCTGTTCGATTTAGGGTGCCAGTCGTGCCGCGCGGGTCGGGCAGAACGCGAGTTCTACTCTCAGCCGCTATCGGCACCTGTCCGCCCGACCCCGAGGATGCGCGCCATGACCACCCCTGCCCGGCCCGTGAACCTCCCGCCGCAGATGTGTCCTCCCCCGCTCCTCGGGAAATGTGCGCGCTGCCACGCCCCCTGCCACAGATTCGGGTTCGGCGGGAACCCGCTGTGCCAGGCCCATCAGCGAGAGGTGGCCGAACTCCAGGCGAAGAAGCGCACGGGGGCCTGATGTCCGAGCTGCCACCCGACCTCCCGCGGCTCAGGACTCTCGGGCACTGGCTCGTGCTGTCCCTGGACCGCGTCCGGGAGCGGATAGCGGAGGTCGAGACACGCGAGGCGGCGCTGCGTCCGGTGCGGCCGCGGCCGGAGGGCCCCGGCTGGGTCCTGTCATTCCTGCTCGAGGGCGGACGGCCAATCGCAGACAGCATCCACATCGGCGACTGCCGCCTCGCCGCACGCCACCGCAGACCGCTCAGCCGCGACGAGGCCCGCCGGGCACTGACCAACGGCGGGATACGGGCATGCGACATCTGCCGGCCCGACTCCGCACTCGGCATCCTCGACTGACAGCGCTGCTGTGCCGGATGCCGGGGTTCGCAGTCGCCCAACGGCCGCCGGCGGCAGATGGTGGATTCAGGGGTACGTTGGACGTAGCCGTTGGCGATACCCCGCGCCGCCGCGTCCCCCGTGGAGGGGGCGCTTTGGGTACGGACCTCCTCGACGCGCGGCGCCTCTGGCCGCGCACTTTCACCCCTTTTTGAATCGGGGTGGCGGAGGGCTCCGACCGACAGGACGGCCATCATGGAACGCCACCTCACGCCAGCGACCCCTGCGCCGGAAACAGGCCCGGAGCCGGTGATGTCGGAGCTGAGCTTCCACCGGCTTGCCGGGCCCCCGGGCACGTGCGTCCTGGCCGTGGCGGGCGAGGCCGACAGCGACACCGCACCGGCTCTCGCCATCGCCCTGGACGCAGCGCTCTGCGGATCACCGGCTCCGGAGACTCTCATAGTCGACTGCTCCGCCCTGCGGTTCTGTGAATGCGCCGGCCTCAACGAGCTGCTCCGGGCCCGCCACACAGCAGCCGGGGCCGACGTCGGCTTCGCGCTCGCCGGCCTCAGCCCACAGGTCGCCCGTCTCCTCGACCTCACCGGCACCTGTGCCGTGTTCGAGGTCCTGGCCAAGGCACCCTCGGCCATGGGGAAATCCCGGGCTCAGGCACGGCCCACAGCGGTTCCACGGCCCTCCACCGCACCGGCCCCTACGGGTATGGCCGTACAGGTGGCGGAGCTGGCCGCGGAGGCCGAGCGGCAGACCGCCACCGGCCGATGGGACCTCTCCACTGCCAGCACGGCCCTGGCCCGCGCAACCGCCACTCAGCTCGCCGGATTCGTCGGCCCCCTCGACATACAGGAGGCGCTGCCGGGCATCGAACGCCTGGAGCGCCTGCGTGAAGCCCTCGCCGTTGTGGCGATCGGCACCGCCCGCACCCACGGCCAGCTCGCCTGGTTCCTCGCCCGCGCCAACATCGCCCTCACTCCCGTCCTGCGGTGGCGCGCTCTGACCGCCGACCGGGAACATGCCTTCGGCACCGTGGTGCCCACGCCGCAGGAGTTCACCGACGCGGAGAACGCCGTCCGCCACCTGCAATCCGTCCTGGCCCGCTCCACCACCCACGGATTCGCGGCCCTCCAGCCGGTCAGACGGAGCCTGTAGCCGCATCCGTGCCGGTCCGGCCCGCGGGCAGCCGTCGAGCCAGGTCCGCGGCGAGCTGGCCGGCAGCCTGCCCCCTGGGTGTGAGGTCGAGCGTCTCCAGCAGCCGCATGTACCCGACCGCGTCCCGAGCCTCCGCCGCCGTCAGCAGGGGCAGGCGAGCATCATCCGCGTAGTCGCCGGTCACGGCCTGTTCGTCAGTCTCCACGCAGGAACCAACCCGCGCTGAGGCCTCCAGGACACGATCCGGCGGTCAGGCGCTCTTCCGGCGGGTCGTCTTCTTCGCCGCGGTCTTCTTGGCAGCGGTCTTCTTCGCTGCCGTCTTCTTCTTCGGCTTCGCCGGCATCTCGTGCACGGTCGCCGGCTCGCCGCTCTCGCCGCGGCCCTCTTTCGCCTTCGCCACGGATGCCTCCAGCGCGGCCATGAGGTCGACCACCGGGGCCGTCGCCGCATCCCCGCCCTCGAGCACGGCAGGCTCGCGGTGCTCGGCCTTCGCCTCGATGACCTCGTGGAGCGCCTCGGTGTAGTGGTCGGTGACGTCCAGGTCCGTGAGAGAGGCAACGGTCATCGTCTCCATCAGCGTCAGCGCACCCTCGATCTCCTTCTCGCTGACGTCGGTCTCCGGCGGGGCGAGTTCGGCCGGGGAGCGGATCTCGTCGTCCCAGTGCAATCCCTGGATGCTCAAGGCCTCGCCCACCGGTCGCAGCAGTCCGAGGCGCTCTCGGCCGCGCAGGGCGTACTTCACCACCGCGACCTTGTCGGTGCGGCTGAGTGCCTCGCGCAGGAGCGTGTAGGGCTTCGCCGCGACGGCGCCCTTAGCCCTGGCGTAGTAGTCGCCCGCGCCGAAGGCGACCGGGTCGACGCTGTCGGCGTCGATGAACGCGACGACCTCAACGGCTCGCGCGGTGGGCAGCGGCATCCCGGACAGATCGTCCTCGGTGATCGGGATGAGCTGGTCCTTGGTGACCTCGTACGCCTTACCGATCTCGTCCTCGGTCAGCACCTGGCCGTCGATCTCGCACCGCTTCTGATACCGGACCCGGCCGCCGTCCTCCAGATGGACCTGCCGGAAGTGCACGTCATGCGACTCGGTCGCCGGCTCCAGCGTGATCGGCACCGTGACCAGACCGAAGGAAATAGCGCCGTTCCACAGGGCTCGGGGCATCGAGTCGCACTCCTCGAAGACGCCCCCCTGGGGTCCGCCCCCAGGCTAAGCAGACCCGACCCGTGATCGCATGCCCCGGTGAGCAGAACGGGGCCAAGCCGCTTCACCGTCCCGAGTCTGGCTTAGGGCTCGGGCGTATGCGAGTGAGCCCGGCTTCCGGAGAGCCGGAGCTCTCCGGAAGCCGGGCTCCGGGGCCGGGCGATATCTCGGTCCCGACTACGGCGAAGTCGGGCCCTGTCCCTGGCTCGGGGGAAACAGCCAGGCGGCCATCGCGATCCCGATGGTGGTGACACTGATGAACGCACCCCCGCCGCTGACGACCGAGGTCAAGCTGCTGGAGCTGAGGTACGCGGTGACGATCCCCACACTCAATCCCGCGATCATGCCCACGAGAAGGATGATCACGATGGCGATGATCCGGTTTCTCACTGCTTGTCCTCGCCCGTGGTCGAGGACAGCCCAGTGGTACCACTGGTACGAGGGGCTGTGAGCCGGGTAGTGGTACCTGCGGTACCGTCGATGTGTCGCATGGTTAGCGCACTAGCCTTTCGTGTGCTCAAGAACTCGGAGGATGGCGCCCATCGCGACGAATCGGGGAGTCCCCGCGTTGCACCCAGGCCGGCAAGCATCGGTGCATCGCGGGGCTCCCCATCGTCGTGTCTGGGCCCTGCTCGCTCAACGATACGCAGAGGGCGCGGACCTGCCCCAATCGGCAGGCGTCCGCGCCTAAGGGCTCCTTTCCGCCTCATGTGTCACCAAGGCCTCTGACCTGTACCGATGCTGACGGCACGACACACGGAGTGCTGGTGACACGCAGGGGCGGCGGGAACGCGGTTCCGGCCCTGATCTGGGAGGTCGAGCGGCACCGCCGGTAATCCACCCGACAGCCCCACCGTGAACGTGAAGATCCACAAATCACCTCAGCCGAGGGGCAAAAGCCTTGCAACTATGCATAGGTGACACCTCATCGGCGGTGCTCCACTGAAGCCAGCGAGTCCCTGCCCTTTGTGCCGGCAGTCCGGGGGAAGGTCGAGGAAGAAGGACTCGCCGCCGAACTCCACGACCTCGGAGCAGGGCATCTCCCCGAGGACGCGCGAGCGCTTCCGGCCGTAGTCAGACACGCCGATGTTCCTCAGGCCCCGTAAACGCGCGGGCCGCAGGGGGCCGCACCCGGGTCGACGAGCGCGGACGCGCTCGTCCGCTTTGACTAGGGGCCGCAGGGGAGCCAGGTCTGGGACAGGCGGACAGTCCCAGGAGCACCCCTACCGACTGCAGCGAGAAGTCCGTCGGGAGCCAGCCCACTCGCCTGGTCGAAAGCCACCTGGCTGCCGGAGAACCTTGCGTCGCCGAAGGAGACCCTGCCGCCGGAGAACGTCGCACCGCTGAAGAACACATCGCCGCCGGAGAACGTCGAGTGGGTGAAAGACACCTCGCCTCCGGAGAACCTTGCGCTGCCGAAGGACACCTCTCCGCTGGAGAACGTCGTGGGGTTGAAGGACACCTCACCGCCAGAGAACGTCGCGCTGCCGAAGGACACCCAGCTGCCGGAGAACGTCCCACCGCCGAAGGACACATCGGCGCCGCAGAACACCGCGCTGCCGAAGAGCACCTCGCTGCCGGAGAACCTCGCGCCGAAGGACATCTCGCCGCCTAAGAACGTCACGTCGTCGAAGGAGACCCTGCCGCTGGAGAACGTCGCACCGTCGAAGGAGACCCTGCGCCCGGAGAACGCCGCGGTGTCGAAGGACACCCAACTGCCGGAGAACACCGCGCCGTCGAAGAACACGTTGCCGCCGCAGAACACCGCGCCGTCGAAGAGCACATCGCCGCCGGAGAACGTCGCGTGGGCGAAAGACACCCTGCTGCCGGAGAACGTCGCGTCGCTGAAGGAGACCCTGCCGCCGGAGAACGTCGCACCGTCGAAGGAGATGTCGCAGTCGATGGTGACGTCGGTGAGGTCAAGGTCGCAGCCCTGCCATGAGCGGTAAGTGCCCCGGGGGAGGCTGTAGTGGTCGCAGATGAGACGCAGGATTGTGTGCCGGACCTTACGGAAGGCCAGGTAGCGGTGGTGTTCCTCTTGATGGGCCGGGTCGTGGTCGCCTGGGTCGGGGGTAAAGGGAAGTTGGAGGTAGGCGCACAGGACATCGATGCAGGTCTGGCGCAGGCTGTCGTCGGGGGCATCGTCGGCGAGGCCGGCCAGGGAGTGCACTCCTCCGAGCCGGACGGCCGGCGAATCCGAGCCGAGTTTGTCGACGGCTTGAGAGAATCGCTCTGTGTGGAGCCGGGTGGCTTCGCGGTGGGCCCCGGCCTCGTCGACACGCTGCCGACGGTAGGCGACAACCAGGGCAACGAGCGCACCGGCCCCTGCGACTACTCCGAAGGAGAGTTTGACCAGGTCGAAGAGCGTTTTCGCGTCGAGCTTCGCGGTGTTGTCGATCTCCTGGACGTTCAGCAGAACGACAAGGCTGAAAAAGACGCCGCCCGACATCAGGACTGCGGTGACGAAGATGACCGTTAAGGCACGGCCGACCTTCCACAGTCGTAGCTCCTGTTCGTTTGGGGCTGGTCGCAGTCGACGAGTGGGTGTCATGAGGATGGAGACAAGGCTCGGGGGCATGCGGTTGCGGTACTCGTGACCAGGTACGGCCCTAGGGCCTGTCTCCTTGAAGGGCTATGGGCGCCATTCCTGCTGGTAGGCGGGGTGCTCGGCGTATGACTGGCCAAGGACTCGCAGCGCGTATGCCAACCCGGCCGAGCGGGAGTCCGAGGGGTCCATGGCTTTGTAGTCGTGCGCCAGTTGCTCGATCAGGTCGAGCATGGGGAGATGGCTGTCGAGAAGAGCCTCGCCGCCCAGGGTGCCGGCCACGTAGGCATAGGCGTGGTTGTCGTCCATGACGCGTGCGACGAGGAACTCCACAAGATCGTCCATGCGGCCATCTTCGCGGGCGAGGTGCTTCGGCGGTCAGGCGGCGGTCCAGATGAGGATCGCGGCGAGGGGGAGTGCGGCCTGGTAGACGATGGCGAGCTTGTCCGTTCGCATGGCCAGGCCGCGCCACTGCTTGAGTCGGTTGATGCACCGCTCGACGGCGTTGCGCTGCTTGTAGGCCTCGGCGTCGAAGGCTGGTGGGCGGCCTCCGCCGCTTCCTCGCCGCAGCCGGTGGCCGACCTGGTCGGACGGCTGGGGGATGACAGCGCGGATTCCGCGTCGGCGGAGGTGATTGCGGATCGCGCGGGATGAATACGCGCGGTCCGCCAGGACGGCATCGGGTCGGGTCCTCGGTCGTCCGAGTCCGCTTCGCGGAACACGAATGCCTGCCATGACGGTCTCGAAGGCCGGGGCGTCGCCCGCCTGGCCTGCGGTGATACGGAGGGCCAGGGGCCGTGCACGGGTGTCGCTGGCGAGATGGACCTTCGTGCTCAGGCCGCCGCGGGAGCGTCCGAGGGCATGGTCGTCGGGTTCGGCCCGGCCCGGCGCCCCTTTTTCCTGGCACCGGCAGCGTGCTGATGAGCCCGGCAGACGGTGGAGTCCACCGACACGGTCCAGCCGATGTCGGCATCAGCGTCGGCCGCTGCCAGAACTGCGGCGAGGATGCGTTCCCAGGTTCCATCCACGGCCCACCTGATCAGCCGTTTGTGAGCAGTCTGGAACGAGCCGAGCTCGTCCGGCAGGTCCCGCCAGGGAGAGCCGGTGCGGTACTTCCACGCGATGGCTTCCAACGTCCGGCGGTGATCGGCCCATCGCCGACCGCGGACCGGATCGGCCGGCATCAGCGGCTCGATCCGGTCCCACATCGCATCAGTGATCACTAATCGGACGGACACATCCGATCAACTGACCAACTGACCAAAGAGACACGCTCTAGGGCCGCGGTAGCCGTCGGCGGCGGAGCGCAGTGCTTCCATCTGATCGCGGGAGAGCAGCTTCTGTTCCTTGGTGGCGGGGGTGCCGACGAGCTGGGAGCGGCGCGGGAGGCGCCAGGACGAGGCACCTAGGGCATCTTCGCAGTGCCTGCAGAAAGAGCGGACGGCGCTCGCGGCGCGGGCCCGGGCGGCCTCGCTCATGACAGTGCCGTCCTGGCTGGTCAGCTTCTCTGCCCAGGTCCTGAGGTCGTCGGCAGTGACGTTGCCAGACCTGGGGGCCGATGAACGCGAACCAAGCTTGGTCGTGCGAGGGCTGCCCAGCCGGGTAGACGGGCCAGTCGGCGAGCGTGGTTGTGTACCGGTAGACGGTGTCGTCGTCCCAGGCGCGGCTAGCGACAGGCTCCCGTCGGTGCGAACGTAGCTGCCGGCGAGCCAGGCGTCGAGGACCTCATGAGGGTGAGGGGCAGTGCTCACCCGGCCGAGGGTAGACCTTCGACACCGATGCTCGCCCCCGGCTCTACAGCTCTTGATCGAATGGCTTCGTCGGTGTGACTCGGTGCTTCTCTCCTTGCACCATCAGGCGAGCTGGCAGTGCCAGTTCGAACCAGACGACCTTGCCGCCCGAGAGCCGCGTCGCACCCCACCGCCGGGCCAGCCGGTTCACCAGGAACAGGCCGCGCCCGCCCTCGTCGGTGTCCCGCGCCCGCCGCTGCCGGGGCAGCTGCGGGGAGTCGTCGCCGACCTCGCAGCGCAGCACGTCCGTCCGGAGCAGCCGCAGGGTCACCGGCCGCTCCGCGTACCGCACGGCGTTCGTCACGACCTCGCTGATCAGCAGCTCGACCGAGTCAGTCAGCTCCTCCAGGTCCCAGCGGGTCAGGGCCCGCCGGGCCAGCCGACGGGCCCGCCCCGGGGATTTGTCCTCAGGCTCCAGGAACCAGTACGCCACGTCGCTCGGCTCGAGCCCCTCGAAACGGGCCGCTAGCAGCGCGATGTCGTCGTCCCGGTCACCCGGCCCCAGCATGTCCAGGACGTCGTCACAGAGCGCCTCCAAGGGCGGCCAGCGCTTAAGGCCAGCCATATGTGCAATCGCGGCAAGCCTGTCCCGCAGCTGCTCGATTCCGATCCACACGTCCTTCAGCCGTGACTCGACCAGACCGTCGGTGTAGAGCAACAGGGTGGCACCGGCGGGGGCGTCCAGCTCCATCGCCTCGAACTCGACCCCGCCCACCCCGATCGGGGCGCCGGGCGGCACGCGCAGCACCTCGGCGCGCCCATCCCGGTGGAGCAGTATCGGCGGTGGGTGGCCCGCGTTGGCGACCGTGATCCGGTGCGAGACCGGGTCGTACACCGCGTACATGCAGGTCGCCATCCGGTCTGGGCCGAGGCGCTGCGCCTGCTCGTCCAGGTGGTGCAGCACCTCGTGCGGCGGCAGGTCGAGTCCGGCCAGCGTCTGCGCGGTGGTGCGCAGCTGGCCCATGATCGCCGCCGAGGTCATGGAGTGGCCCATGACATCGCCGATGACCAGCGCAACCCGGCTGCCGGGCAGCGGGATCGCGTCGTACCAGTCGCCGCCCACCCGTGCCGTCTCCGCCGCCGGGAGATAGCGCGAGGCCAGTTTCACGCCGGTCAGCTGCGGCAGCGAGTGCGGCAGCATCGTGCGCTGGAGTTCGTCCGCGATGTACGCCTCACGGCCGAACAGCATGGCCTTGTCGATACCGAGGGCGGCTTGGGTGGCCAGTTGGCCACCAACCAGCACATCCGCCGGGGTGAAGGCATTCCGTTCGGGGTGACGCAGAAAGACAACGGCCCCGATGATCCGACGGCGTCCTCGGCAGGGGGCGAGAACGACCCGCGACCCGTCCAGCGGCGGATGATCTGGGCCGAGAAGTTCGATGAGCGAGGAAGGGGCTGAGCCGCCGAGAACTGGCCGCACCCCGCGCAGCACCTCGGCCAGCGCACCCTCGGATCGCACCTCGCAGAGTTCGGCCGCAGGGGTCGGATCCGGATTAGGTACGAAGACGTGATCCTCGCCCGGCGCCTCCGAAATCTTCATCCGGTCAGTGCGGCGCAGTCGCAGCACGAACGGCAAAGCCGGCCGCTCGTCGCCCACCGGGAGCGGCTCGCGCAGGTAGACCAGGATCTCGTCCGCGAAGGTCGGCACGGTGGCCCGGCACAGGCCGAGCACGATCTCGTCCAAGTCGACGCCACGCGCGATGCGCCGGGCCGCGGCACCAACAAAGCGCACGATGTCTGCACTCGGGTCCGCAGGCAGAGCCAGCGGCGGGGAGTCGTCCTTGCTGACGGGAGGGTTGTCCGGGGTTGTTCGGAACAACCCGGCGGCATCCTCCGAGTCGCTCGCAGGATGCCGGTCGCTGGTGGCTTCCCCGACCACGATCCGCGGCTCGTTCCGTCCCTCCACTCCCATCCAGCCGACATCCTCGGCCGCGCCCTGGACGGCGTCGTGCTCGCGGTCGAGCAGGTCGCGGACCTTGCTGAGAGTGGCATCGACACGGTCAAGGGCGATGTCGTCCTCGGTCGTCCTGGCACCCGGCAGGATCAGAGAGCCTTCCGCTGCGGCAGCTGGGCGCAGGTCGTTCAGCTCCGCCTCCAAGCGGCTGATCTGACGCGCAGCGAGATCAGCCACCTGTTGAGCCCGGTCGCGTTCGGCCTCGGCCCGGGCAAGCTGCACGCGGAGCTCTTCCGTCTGATTCTGGGCTCGAATGAGTCGGGACGCTGTCTGTGTCTCTTCCACCGCCTGGGGGCTCGTCGAGCCGCGGATGGCGTCAAGCTGACGGGTTAGCTGTGCCACTTGAGCCTGGGCGTTTCCCAACAGGGCGACCAGCAACGTCGCCGCCTGGAGCGTCTGCAGTCGAGCCTGCTCGCTGACCTCGTACGCCTGGCGCACAACGTTGAGCTCTTCCAGGGCCTCGATCGTTCGCTGCTGGGCCCGGACGAGGTCGTGCGCGGGATCAGACAGGGGCTGTGGGGGTGCCTGGCAGCCGGCGGTCCATAAGGCCCTGATGAGGGTGAGTCGTCCAGCAGTGTCGTCTCCGCCCTTCGGGAAACAGATGTCAGCGACTGCCTCGGCCAGCTCCAACGTCAGACCGTCGCCGTTGAGCTGGGCCCGCAGGCGCCGCAGGGCGGGGATCGGGCCGGTGAAGTGATCGTCGGTCAGGAGACCGTGAAGGCGGTTGACCGAGATGCTCGACGTATCCAGCCAGTCTCGCAGGATCTGCACCAGGTCGTTGATCTTCTGGTTTGGTCCGCGTGCTGGTGTCCATGGACGTCCCGGCCGCTTTGCCGTCCCCACCCTTGCTCCTCCTGCGGTGAGTTAGTTCGTGAACAACCCCGCGTTGTCACCGCAACAACATCCAACCGCTTTGTTCCTGCAGGTGAGAGGTGGATTGTGAAATCAGCGCGACGTGAAGGGCGTCGCGCGCCGAAAGATCTGGAGGAGCTCGTGAGCACGAATCGCACCGCCCTGCTGGTGATGGTGATCGGCCTGGCGGTGATCGTCTCGATCCTCGCTGCCGGAGCGGCCTTCGCTGTCACCCGATGGGGTGGCGAGCCGATGAACCGGTGCGTGGCAGCGTTCGGTAAGGCGTTCGGGACGACGCTGATGGTCCTCGCCGCAGTCCTTACGGTAGTGATCACCGCCCTCAAGTAGGCCACACGGCTGCACGTCCAGCCGATCGGCGTGGACTTAGCTGCCAGCAAGCTATGCGGTGAGGACCTCGCCGGGCTCGTGGCTGTGCTTTCACGGCCGAGCGCAGACGCCCGGCGAAGCTGACTTGTGTGCGGTGCGGCTCTGCTGCCGCACCGCACACAACCCGTTCAGCTGGACGTCAGGTAGCTGAGGATGACCATCCCCAGTCCCGCCGTACCCAGGAAGGCCGCGCCGCTGGTCGGCAGGGCGACGAGCTTCGGTGCGCCGCAGCGCGACACCACACGCTCCGCGATGAGTGCGACGATGACGGCGATGAGGACGACGACGATGACGGCCAGGAGCTTGTTGATCTGCACCGGGTTCCCTCCCCGCAGGGTGGTCAGACCGATGCCACGGTGGCAGCCCAGCCTGACCACCCTGCCGTTGATGACAGGTGGTCGATCTGGGCGCTGCTGGCGTTCACGCTCAGTACGGCTTGGCTGCTGTGTCATCGCCCGAATACGAACCTGTACCGGTGCCTCAGACTTCAGGAGACCGGTCCCCTCCAAACACCAGCGGGAACCACAAGCCTCAACGTCGCGGCGTGTCTTGGATGTTCCCGTTGCCGCCTGGAGGCGGATTGATCTAGGTCACCGCATGGCGGCGGTCGGGTCCGACCGGCTGCATGTGACGGGAGCGCATCTGGAGCCGGTCCGGGAAGGCGCTGACCGTCCGGACGGCGGCTGACGCCTTCCTCGACTCGCTAAGGTCACTGCCTGAGCAGGACGTGAAGAATGGTCATCACGGCGATCCCCACGAGGAGTGCGCCGCCGACGGTGGGGTGCAGGAACGCCGTATAGGAGGCGACTCCTCCGGCGAGGAGCACGAAGGCTACGCGCAGGTCCAGCCCGTTGTTGCTGTTGTTCATCGGGCGTCCGCCTTCGGAGTGGAGGGCTGCTTGGCCAGCCGTTTTACCTTCCGGCGGACGTGCTGACCCATGACGGCCGGTTCTGGATGCCCGGCGGCCATGGCGGCCTCGTTCCAGTTGGCGACTCCGCGGAGGCTGCGGCACATGAACACCTCCCGCTCGTCGGTGGTCAGGGCTTCCATGATGGAGATCAGACGCTGGTCCTCGAAGCCCTCGAAGGTGAGGTCGTCGGCCGGCTGCTCGGACAGTACGTCGTACAGCGTCATCCCCTCGCCGAGCGGGGTGTCGAGCAGTCGCACCTTCTGCCTGTTGGTCTCGTGGGCCCAGATCGGCTTGCGCTGATTGTTGAGGACCTTGGCCTCGGCCATGATCAATTTTAGGGCGTCGGGGGTGAGCCGGCCGTCGTCGTAGAGCGGGTCGGCCCAGTTGCCGAGCAGCGCGTCGGAGATCGGTTTGTTCCACCAGCTCAACCGCTTCAACGTGTCGGTGGTGTAGGCGCGGACCGCGGCCTTGTCCCCGGCGATGGCGGCTTCGCGGGCGTTCAGCGCTCGGACCACGTCGGGCACCGGGATGCCTACGGCCTGGAAGCCGGACTCGATCGTCTGGTTCGCTGGGTGGTCGGGCCTGAGCACCGCCATGCCCTCGGTGGTGGTGATCATCGTCCTGGGTGTGTCACGGCCGAACGGTTCGGGCAGATCGAACCTGCCGTCGAGATCGAGGGCGACGCTTCCGTCCCCGTGAAGGGTCACCAGCTCGCCTCCGCTCCATTCGGCCGGGAACAAGGCCATGACCGTCCCCACCGTGTCCGAATCACAGTTGAACTCGGTGACCCTCTCTGCCAGGTGCATGTCGACGGAGCCGTCGTCCTCGACCATGTAGTAGCTGGGGGTCTGGTCGTCGGTGGTCAAGGGGTACCTCCTGGAGCCGCTGGAAAAGTCTTCTCCTCCTAAGGGCCCAGGCGAGCCCGATCCGACAACGCCGCCGCAGATTCCTGTGTGGGCTGCGTCACTTGACCTGCTCCACGGCATACGGGAAGCGCCCGTCCCTCGTGGCCGAGGGCGGGCGCTTTCCCGTGTGTGTTCAGTGGTCAGCTGACGGTCTGGCGGACCCATTCGCGGCTGGACGTCCTGCGGGACGCCAGTCACCGCGGTGACCGTGCGCCCGGTCGGGGCGCCGCGTGACCTACCGGCTCTCGTTCCCGGCCGATGTCTTCGACATCTACAAGCAGCTCCCCGACTGTGCGCGGCAGGACCTCGCGGTCTGTCTCGTCGACGCGCAGGAGGACCCGATCGGGCACTCCGAGCCGTATGGCGAGGACGACGGCATCATCCGTACCGTGGCGCGCGGTCACGTCACTGCTGTGATCATGGTCGGCGGGGCCACCAGCACGCTCACGGTCCTGGCCGTCGCCTACGCGGGGGAGTGACGCGCCGCCGCGCATGGCGGCCGGCGGCGGGTCAGCGGCCGTACGTGTTGCGGCAGAGGTCGGCCGCTCCCATCGGGGCCTTGATCCGGGCCGCCTCGCGGCAGAGCTGACGCATATCGGGCTGGCCTCCTGCGGGCTGCTGCCGGCGAGTGGCGTTCCGCTTCTTCTCCTTGGGGGCCTGGGGCTTCGGAGACGCCCTTCTGGCGGCCAATCACGAGCCAAGGGTACGCATCCGATGATCGGCCGGACAGCTCCTAGAAGTCGGGCGTGAGGTTCGCGTTCAGGGCCGTCACCCACGCCGCTGGGTCGGGGCGAGGGTCGGGCCCCCGGAAGACCGCCGCGTCGGCCGTCTCCATCCCCAGGAGCTGCGTGGCGCTCTCATCCGGGTGCGCGGCCGCCCGACCAGGGGAACGCGGTTCCGGCTGCAGGGGGTTGGGGCGGCCCGACGGTACTGCCCCCGGGGTGTTCCCCTAGGCGCCGGGCCTCGCCCGTGCACGCCATATCGGCACGGGCTGCGGCCGACCTTACGTGATCGGGATCCGCTGAGCTCCTGGATGCCGGAGGTTGGCAGTTCCGCTCCGGTTACGCGCGGACCCCAACCTGCTGCACACCACGTGTGACATGGGAAAGACGGTCTGCCGCTCGGCATACCCAGCCCCCTGGCACATCTCACAGGCGGGGAGCCCTCCGCGGTGACCACGTGTGGAGAGGACATGAGTGTGGGGCGGCAGCCCGGTGGCTGCCGCCCCACACCCGCACCGCCTCTGCGGCTTCCTCAGAGGCGGTTCGAGAGGCCCCCGTAGTAGTCGCCGACCTGCCGGTGGTAGTCCTCGTTGCCGAGGTGCTTGTCCTTCTCGAACTCCGGGGCGGCCTTGATCTGGTCCTTGGTCCAGCCGACGTAGACCTTCTCTTCCTGCGCGTCGACCCGGTCGATCGTGCCCGCCGGCAGAAGAACCTCCTTGCCGAAGATCCACGGGCCGGTGTCGACCACGATGTACGAGGAGCCGACCTCGTCGGAGTGCTTGTCGACCTTGCCGATGGAACCGTCGGCCGCCTCGACCTTGTAACCCGTCAGGTCGGTTCCGACCGTACGACCGGACGTCTCGCGGTAGCCCCACACATTCTCAGTCATTCGGATTTCCCTCCGTGAACGGAAACCCGATCGGGAATGAAATTCTCGACCGGTCTTCTTCAGATAGATCACGCATGCGACGGAACTCTCGTTCCGGCCTGGACTCCGACTGCCCCGTGTTCGCGCCGATACACCTCCACCATTTTCCTTCGAGCCGGGACGGCCGCCGTTCTGTGGAGGTGAGCAGGTTCCCTGCTGCGTGACGGCCACCGCCCCGGCCCTCATGCGGCTACCCGCAGCATCGGATTTCACCGGAGAGCAGGAAAATAACCTTTCCCGGCATGACGGTGGCCGTCCACACCCATTCGATCGGGGGTGGACGGCCACCGTCATGCCAACCGTGAACTACGCCAGGAGCGGCCGTGCTACCAGCGGTACCAGCGGCCGCTGCTGTTCTTGGGCCGGGCAATGAAGCCGATCAGCCAGATCACCAGGACGGCGATCGCGACCCACCAGAGAATCTTCACCGCGAAACCGGCACCGAACAGGATCAGAGCGAGCAAAAGAACAAGAAGCAGGGGAACCATAGTTATCAACCTCCGAAACACCGGATGCCCAACCACCCCTCACCCATGCATATGATTTCCAGCTGTTTCCTAGCGGCGCAGGTGGGCATAATGCGCGCGCCCGGCTCCTCACTCCCCCGCCTCGGGACGGCTGACCAGTTTGGGGAATCGGGAGAGATCTGACGCCGACCGCCGGCGAGCCGCGCGGGTTTAAGCCCCGGGATCCTGAGCAGGCGGTGGTCACGACCAATCCGGTACTACACGAGGAGGTCCCCAATGTCGGGCACCGAGAAGGCCAAGGCACAGGCCGAGCAGGCCAAGGGCAAGGCCAAGGAGATGACGGGCCGGGCACTCGGCAACGAGCGGATGACCGCCGAAGGACACGCCGACCAGGCCAAGGGCAACGCCCGCCAGGCCAAGGAAGACGTCAAGGACACCCTCCGCCACCGCTGAACCGCGCACCTCACCCCTGGGCCCCGACCGATCCCCCCGGTCGGGGCCCAGTCACGTCCCCGGCCCGGGGGCCTGCGTCTCTTCGCGAGACACAACTTCCTTGGCTGCCCCGGGACGGCGGTGCAGTGGATGTACGCCTGCGCCTACCAGCCGCCCCGGACAGCGAAGGAGAAGCCCAGGCACAAGGGCGAGCGCTCGCCCCCGTACAGATCCGCCCCGCCGCAGGCGCCCCGGTGATCCGAGCCACCGTCGATGCCCTGTCACCCGTGCCCGAGGCTCGAGCGCTCCGGCCTCGACGGATTCGGCGACGGCTCAGTCGACCTCGACGTACGGCGAGGCATTCGGGCTCCACACCATCGGCGCGCTTGCCGAGATGGACGAGACCATCGTCTGCCGCGTCCTGGGCAGCAAGGCCGAACGCGCCCTGCTGGACCGCGCCCGAGGAGTCGACCCCAGCACCGCCAAAAATCGCCGCGCGCCCGATCCACCAGCGCCTTCCACGCCTTCGACCGCGACGTCTACGCCCCCGTCCTCGTGCGCGCAGCACTGCTGGACCTGGTCACCACTCTCGAACAGCAGATCCGCGGGCGCGCGTGCAGCAGTGATGTACGAAGCCGGCGACGTCCGCGTCGAGAACCGGCCCGACCCCAAGATCGCCCAGCCCGCCGACGCCGTGGTCCGCGTCGTCGCCTCCGTGTGCGGCGGCGACCTGAGGCCTGATCCTGCGTCGGCCCGACGAGGAAGGTCTGAGCGCCGGGCGATCTGCCGGCTCGTCAACGAGCGTTCCGCCCGGTAAGGAATGCCGCTCTCACAAGGTCCCACGGTTCCCGGGGCGTAGCACAGGTACTCCCCACAGGGGATGCCGATGTGCGTTATACCACCGAGGATGGCTCATTTCTCGGGTATGAGGAAACTCGGAGGGAAAAAGCCGATACAGCCCGTCGTCGATCTTGACAATGCTCGAATTCGGCCGATTTGCGCCGTGCAATCTCCGCGAAATGGTCGAAATGGAGTTCGCTTCATGGATTGGCGCTGGCACGCTGCGTGAGGCTAGGGTCGACGGCGTGAGTCGCGAAGGGTGGCACCCCTGTAACTCGGGACTCACGCCGTCCAAAACACCTCAAGAACAGGAGGGCTGATCATGCCCTTTCTTCCTGACCTCGGCGGGACCAAACCCGCACGTGGGGGCCGGTTCCGCTTTGGTGACAGTAGCAGGCGTGACGAAAATACCCAACGTCACGAACGGCTGGTTCACACTGGGTTTATCGCGATCCCGGCGACGCCGATCATCGTAATCGCGGTTCCGAACTGGAACCCCTGGGACCCGTGGGAGTCGTGGATCGTGTCGGCGGTGATCACCGGCCTGATGGTCATCGGCCGTCTGGCTTGGAACTTCGCCACCCGGCGCCACCTCGCCGCCTGATCCGTAGGCCGGGGGCGCCTTACCGCGCCCCCGGCTCATTACCGGCCGGTGCACCCAATGACGAAAAGGTTGAATTACACCGGCTAACCGTGACGGAATATCCCTCGTTCAGAGGACATTCAGCTGCGGCTCTGGCCGCAGGAGAGGACCTCCCCGGTGTCCAGCCCCGTCCCCGAGCGCTACTGCAGCTACTGCCACAGCCCTCTACCGCCCCGCGCCCCTGGCCGCGGCCGTCCGTCGGCCTACTGCGGGCGCCCCTGCCGGCAGGCCGCGTACCGCGACCGGCACAAGGAGCGTCAGGTCGATCTGACGCCGAATCCCAGACTCGACGAGAAGCCGCCCAAGCCACCTCTTGAGCTCCTCCACGGGCACCTGCTCGGCCTCGCCGAAGACCTCAACGCGGACGTCCGCCACCTCACGCGGCTGCTTCACCCCGGACCGCTCGCCTCGGCCGTCGAGTACGTCGAGACAGCCGTCCAGATCCAGCGCCGGATCGAGGCCCTCGTTGCCGGCCTCGTCCTTCTCGCCCGGACCCGCCGCATTCCCTGGGACGTTCTCGCGCACGTGATGAACGCGAGCCCGGAGACACTCCGCAAGTCGTTCCATGTAGACAAGGTCGAGCGCCTGCTCGTCACCGAGTCCGGGAAAGCTGAAGTGATCGGAGAGGCCGTCCGGGCAGCTGGCGACATCACAGCTTCCGAAAGCGCTCCACCCCCAGCCGTGCGAGCCCCTCGTCGTGTGTCGAACCAGCTGGCCCCCGTGCTCTCCCAGCTCCACCGGAGCAGCGGCCTGCCGCTGCGCGCGCTCAGCAAGCGGGTGCGGGTCTCGGCCAGCTACCTCAGCCGCATCCTCGCTGGTGAGAAGATCCCGACCCTGGACCTCACCGAGAAGATCGGCCAGGCCCTGGGCGCCGACTGCGAGGTGCTCCGGAAGGTCTGGGCGGACGAGCAGGACCGCATGCACGACATCTCCCCGAACGAAGCGTCCGGAGGCGGGGTCGTTCCCAACTCGCTGGTGACCGCGGTCCGCTATCTCCACCGCCGGGCCAACCGCCCCGCCCCCCGTGTCCTCGCGGTGGCCACGGGCAACGCGCTCACCGAGGCAGAGGTCAGGGACTTCCTTCGCGGGGTACGACTGCCGGACTGGCAGGCCATGCAAATGATCATCCTGGCGCTCGACGGCGAGCCGTCGTTCTTCCATCCGCTCTGGGAGCGAGCTGCCCATGACGCGGAAGCCGCAGGTCCCACCCAGGCCAACACTCCCCAAGCCCGTGTGGGCCGACTGATGTCGGCCTTCGGCGGAGTGCTGGGAGAAAGCGACCGGTACACGACCAGCCGCCGCTCCCGCGAACTTCGACACCGGCTCGCCATGGCACGCCAGATCTAAGGCCTCACGGACCGATCAGAGTCGCGAGCCGTCGAACACGATGCCGCAGCAAGCGGTTGCGAGTTCGAAATCCCATGACAGCCGGCCCCATCAAGCGGCTGAGTCGAGAAAGCACTCCCTTGGTCACCCGGCTCCCCGACGAAAGACTGGAGCGACACCCCCGGAGTAGCGGACGATTCCGTGAAACCGTGATGGCACCGCGCGGAGGCCGCCAGGATGGCCTCATGCGCGAAGAGGGTGCGGGACCGGACGGCTGGCCGGTGGTGGTGAGGGTTCCCGTGGAGCCGGTAGAGGCCGCGATAGAGGCCGATGCCCGTGACGCGGCGGTACGCAACAGCGCCCTGGCCGTACGCGGCCCGCTGTTCGGGGTGGCCACCCAGAGCAGAACTGACGGGCGGCAGTGGCGGGTGGTCGTCGAGGTCACCCACGGCTGTCCACAGCAGGCCCGCGACGCGCTGAACTCGCTGCTCTGGTTCCGGGCGAAGGACGAGGCGAAGAGTCCGGAGGAACGGCGCGCGCTGCTGACGGCGGTCGCACGGTTGGAGACGGAGTGCGTCGACGAGCTTACGGTGCTCGGCACCCGCTACCGCGTGGTGCGGGCCGAGGAGTACACGGCCATCGACGCACACGGCGACATCGAAACACCACGGCCCACCGACCCCGAACCCCACACCCCCGACTGGAGCCCCGGCGCCGGCGCCCACAGCCCGCGGGCCGACGCTGGCCTCGTCCTGGACCCGGACGCACCCCTCACTCCAGTCGACGCGGCGGAACGTCTGTCGCTGCGTTCCCTGGTCTACTCCGGCACCAGGTTCCCCGAGCACGTGCTGCACGACTCCGTCCGGGCCTTGGAGAGCCACCCCGACGTCGTGCTCATGCCGGCGGCGTTCCTGATCGTCGAACGGTCCGGCGACGAACCCTGGACACCGGGCAGCAGCCTGCATGCCACCGCCCACGATGCACGCCGAACCCTCGCCTTCTCCCTGACCTGGATGCAACCGCGCACACGTGGCCTGATCCCCTACGACGCCGAGACAGACGTCGACGCACACAGTGTCGTCGTCGAGAACACCCACCAAGCCGTTGCGGAGCTGGCAGTGTTCGCCGACGCCGCGGACCGTCTTCGAGCCGGCCGGCTCAACGAGATCGAGGTCCACGGCACCGTCTCCCGGATCGGCCGCGCCCGGCGTCTGCTGCGCTGGGGCCTCGACGGACCGGAAGGCCCACGCCCGTCCGACATCAACACCCACGCCCCCGGCGCCCTCCACCCGCCCCTCGACGAGCACGGCACCGTCCACTTCGATGAGCCGGTAGAGGACGAAGCCTCCTCATGACTTTGAGCGGGGCGCACCGCACGCGAAGAGGCTGATGAAGCAGCCGGGCGGTGCCCATCCGTGTGGTCCTGCCGGACGGGCAGGAGATCGTGGGGCGCCTGCACGCGCGCCGACAGCTTTCTGAGGGCTGGGTGTGCCTCGCCTCCATTCCGGTCTACCAGAACACCGCCGACGGGCACGTCGAGCCCGTGGAGTACCGGATGTGGCTCCGCCCCCAAGACCACCTGATGCCGGTCGAGGGTGTGTCGTACGCCTCCGTCCCCACCGAACGGATCGAACCGCCGTCGCTCGTCGAGCAGATCCGGGGTCCCCGCCGGCCTTCCGGGTGGGTCCTGGAGAACCTCAGCGGGCGGACCGGCCGGTCTCAGGCCGTGGTGCATGCCGCCGACTGCGGCGAGGCCCCGACGAACGCGCCCCGGCTGTCGCTGGACCAGTCGCTCGACGCCGCCGACGGCCCGGGGTCCGGCTGTGCTCGATCTGTGGCGCGGCCCCGGAACTCGACCCCGCCCTACGGGCATTCGACGCCGAGTCCGGAGGCGACGAACGGTAGAGGGTCACGGGGGCGTCCACGGCGGCGCGAGCGCAGCGGCTAGAAGTCGGGCTTGAGCTTTTTGTTCAGGACCGTCACCCACGCCGCCGGGTCGGGGCGAGGGTCCGGCCCCCGGAACACCGCCGCGTCGGCCGTCTCCATAGCCAGGAGCTGCGCAGCGCGCTCGTCCGGATGCGCGGCCGCCACGTGGGCGCCGGCGTCCGCGAGGACCGCCGCCATCGACTCACTCGCCAGGATCACCCGGCCCACTCCCGCACACCCCGCGCACCGCATCCACGCCACGATGACACCGGTCTCGCTGCTCGTCTCCATGCCGTACGCAACGAGCCATCACGGCAGGGGAAGACGGCCCGGACTGGTTCAGGTTCAAGATCGTTTTCACCTAATTAGGCGAGAACGATCTTGACGCAGCCCACGGCACAGGGGGGGTGGGGGGGGTGGCCTGACGGTACTGCCCCCGGGGTGTGCCCCTGGGCGCCGGGCCTCGCCCGCGCACGCCATATATCGGCACGGGCTGCGCCGACCCTACAAGAACAAGATCAGTGCCCGAGCAGAAATGCGTCCGGTCCCCGGCAGGGGGGGGAGGCAGGGGACCGGACGAGCGGCGGCGGGGAGACTCCGTCAGGATCCGCAGCCGGCCGTCAGGTTAAGCGCCCACCGCGCGAAAGCGCGGGACGTGAGGCACCCCCGGCGCGCTGCTCCGGCCTCGGCCTCCCACACGCCAGGACGCGGGGCTAGGAGGTGTCTCCAGCCCACTCCCACCGGGTCGGGGCTCCGTCGGCGAGCGGCTCGTACAGGGCGCGGCCTCCGGGGTCGAACGCTCCTGCCTCGGTGATGAGGGCGGCTCCGTCGGCGATGTCGGCGGCGGCCCAGCCGGTGATGTAGACGAGCATCCCGTCGAGCGGTCCGCCCACCAGCTCGACGTACGCGCGGCCCGGATCCGGCCCCTGGCCCTCGTCGGGCTCGCTGCCGTACACGCGGCGGTGATCACCCATGCAGCCAGCCTGGCACGCCCGTGCCCGTCGGCCAGCCGGATCGAGAGAGGAAGACCAAGCCCTCTCCGACCGGGGCAAGTCGATGTTGCCGGACTGCGGCCACCGCTACAGCGCACCGCGTCCGGGAAGCCGGGCGATCGGTACGCGGGCCGCGCGACGGCAACGTGGACCGTGGAGTGGACCGCGCCCGCACTCGGCGACGCCGGCACCCGCCGCCCGCCCGTCCTCAAGACGACCTCTACGTACGGCTACGCGTACAAAGAGGTGTCGTCCTGGCGATCCGGCTTGCCCACGGGTCCTGACCAGGCACGACGGCCAGGATCGTGGAAGTGGGGGTTCCACTCCCGGTCCCACCTCCGGGGCAACCCCAGGTGCACGTCTGCAGACACCTTCGGGTGCAACCCTCGGTGCAACTCTCAGCGGCTGGAGCCGGCAGACTTGCCCGCGCCGGCTGGCATGTCACACGCGCGTGGCCTCCGGCCCCTGGCGGGGGTCCGGAGGCCGTCGCCCTGGTCAGCCCCGAGGCAAGAGCGTGACGGGCCGGTCGATGTGACAGGCCGTGTGACAGACAGATGGTCGGTCTGTCCTTGTCGGCGGCGTGGCCGCGGCGGGTCAGAGCTTCAGCGCGGCGAAGCCGATCACCGCGGTGACGAACACGCCGCCGACCGCGACGGCGATCGTGAGGGGGATGCCGAGGCGGGGGTGACGCCAGGCGATGTAGCCGGCCCCCCGCCATCACAAGGATGCCGGTGGTGCACAGGAGCAGCATGACGAGGAGCGTGGTCGTGGACATGGAGGTTCCCCTGGAGGTGTTGTGATGCCGGTCGGCTGAAGCGGCGGTCCGCACCTTGGTTGAGTGCGGAGTAAGCCGCGCAAGCGCCGGCAGTCGCAGAGGGGCGTGCTTCCGAACTGGGCTTATCACCGAGTGGGCAAGCCAAGGTGAGCCTGGGCAAGCCTGGGGTTCGGCGTCGAGTACAGGTGTGGGCAAGCCCCGCAACCGATCTGTCGGCGCGGTCGAGACGCAGTGCCCCGCCCCGAAGGATCGGGGTGGGCACTGGAATCGGTGCGGGGCCTACTTGCCGCGGACGGCCTGGCGCAGCCCGAGGAACGACGCGAAGGCGACGGCAAGTAGCGCGAGGCCAGTCGTCCTGGTGCACGTCAGGGCCGCGATGCCGGACGCGGCGGTGGGGGACGAGGGCGCCGATGGTCTCGCGCAAAACGGGACGGTCTGCAGGACGTAGCCGAGGACAGCAGGGCGAGCACGATCACGGCCTCGGGGATCAACAGAACCGTCGTAATCGGTGAGAACGATCAAGGTTTGATCGATGCGAGCGCGCTGATCCTGTTCTCGTACTCGGGGCGGGCTTTGCGCTGAGCCGGGACCGCCGGGAGGGCCAGGGTGCCGTCCAGCGGCTGGCAGTGGTCGAGGAATCGGTGGTCGGCCTCGGGCCGGCACAGCCGTTGACGCTGAGATTGATCATGGCCAGGACGGTCACCTGTCGGCTGCCCTCCCCCTGGATGTGGTGCACGGTGATGTGCGCGGTGTGCGTGCTGCCAGGGTGCTTGCGGCGGTCAAGGTGGCATGTCGACCGCCGGACTGCGGGCCAGGTGTGACGTTGACGCGCCCCGCTATGCGTGGCCCCGCCACCGACGACACGTGCAACCTGCTCCAGGCCCTCTACGAGAGCTGGGGCTACCGCAAGATCGGCGAACGCCAGCCCTTCGCCGACTCCCCGGTGTACGCCGTGATGCTCCGCGGCCTCTGATCCACAGGCAGTGAGTTGCCCGCCCGGTGCAACGTGCGACGGCTTCCCGGGCGGGCTCCGTCTCATCGTCCGTCAGTACGGCCCCGGGCGCCCGCTGAGGGACCGGTGGGCGCGGTCCTGTGCGGGATCGATTCGGCAGTGAACGTGCTCCCCCACACGGCTGACGGAGACTCTCATCACGCAGCGGAACAGGGTGCTGGACCGATATCCCTGTGTTCGTGATCAAGAACCTGATTCGTGGCGCTGCCGCTCTTTCTCTTGCCCTGACCCCGGTCGCTCTCCCTTCGGCGGCCACAGCCGCCCCGGCCACCCCTGCGGGCGCTCGGGTGTTGAACCTGGCCGATGCCGTCGGGCAGGTCCCCCTTGCCGACGAGTCTCGCGCCGGGTACCAGCGTGAGAGCTTCAAGCACTGGAACCGCGGCCTGGACCTGGCAGACGGCTGCAACACCCGCAACGAGGTCCTCCTGGCCGAGGCCGTCGAGGTACCGACGGTGGCGGCCGGCTGCAAGCTGTCGGGCGGGCTGTGGAAGTCGTATTACGACGGTCAGGAGGTCAACGACCCGGCCAAGCTCGACATCGACCACATGGTCCCGCTCGCCGAGGCCTGGGATTCCGGGGCCAGCGCCTGGACCGCGGCACGGCGGGAGGCCTACGCCAACGACCAGGACGCCGCTACGTCTCTCGTCGCGGTCACCGCACGGTCGAACCGGTCCAAGAGCGACCAGGACCCGGCCGAGTGGATGCCGCCGCTCCCCGACGCGCACTGCCGCTACGTCTCCGAGTGGGTCGCCACGAAGCTCCGCTGGGGCCTCACGGCCGACCAGGGAGAGGCGGACGCGCTGAGCGTGTACGCCGAGGCCTGCGAGACCACCGTCGTCCACTACACCCCCGCCCCGTAGCCACCCCGGCCAGGAACGCATTGCGCCCCCGCACCGGGGATCACCGGATGCGGGGGCGCACGGGAAGCGGGTCAAGTACCAGTCGGCCCGACCTCCCCACGACTCACCGTAGAGGCCTGCTGGCGGCCGGCAGGCGGCGTATCGGTTCGCCGCCGCTCGCACGAGCTACGTGGCCGTACGAGCGGTGACGGGCCGGTTGACGGCCGCCGCCACGCAGAGCGGGTGTCAGGCCGCGGGAGTGGTGCGAGTGCGCGGGCGTTCGGTGGACAGCACCGCCCACACCCGGCGGCCGTCGTCGGAAGCGTCCGTACCGCAGCTGGACGTCCCGGGGACGGCAGCGAGGGCGGACAAGATCGTCTCGTCGGGCTCGGCGCCGGTGTGGCTGAGGACAGCGATGAGGAGCATGTCGTCCTGGTCGGCAACGTGCACACTGATACGCCGGCCATCATCGGCGGCCGCCGCGCCGACGAGGAGCCGCACGGTCTCGTCCAGCGCGTCATCCGAAGGGTGGGCGTACCCCCAGGACCGTACGGCCTCGGTGACCTTCCCGACCGCCTGCCCTACCACCCACGGGTACCCGGTGAGCGCCCAGTTCGCGGCCCGCCGGGCCCTGATCGTCATACGGGGCCGGCGGGTCTCGAGGCGGGCCTGCCCGGGCCTGGGAAGCGGGAGGGAGCTGGTGACGGGCTTCGTCGACGGCTGCGGCCGAGGAGCCTCGACAGGCTTCCTCTGCGGAGGCGGGGTGCGCGGCGGGTAGGACGGCGGCACCTTCGGGCCCCCGTCGTTCACGGGCATCGGATCGGTCACGACAGCCTCCTTACGCTTCCGACCATCCTGACAGCATCACTCGGCCAGCGAAGCTGGTTCCGCAGCCTTGCCGTCCGCCGCGCCTACTCCAACCCGACACACAGAAAACGGCGCCCAGTCGAAACCGGGCGCCGCCGCTGTGCGGAGCGGGTGCACAACACCCTCGGTCTGGCCCAGGCGAACCCTGCCAATCCGAAACGGGCCTCCGCGGACCGTTGACGACAGCCTGCTCCAGTGCGGGACGGACACTCCAGGCGACCCTGGACGAGCAGCGGCGCGTACGAGCGGAAGAGCGCCGCCTCCACGCCTACGCGACGGTCCTGAACCTCGTGGACACATGCATTCGGTCGGAAGACGCTGACGATTTCGCTCAACTCGAAATCGCCCACAATCTAGTCGAGCTCGAGGGCCCCTCAAGCGTTGCTTGGGCCTGGACGGAGACGCTAGACGTCCTTCGACACCACTGCTCTGGGCAGAACCTGTTCCGGCAGGCGTTGACGGCGCGAACGGCCTACGTCACCGCCGTGCGACAGGCACTGGGGCTGAGTGACGACTGACTCCGTCCGACGGTTTTGCGTGGTGGCCTCGACCGTCAGGCCCGAGGCCACCCGACCTCACCCTGGCGCCAAGGCCTGCTGCTCGTAGGCCTCCAGCTCCGCTTCCAGGCCGGGCGGCCTGTCCTCCAGGCGGGACCGTCAGCGTTTGATGCGTCCGCGGATGGCAAGGACGGCGAGGGCGAGGAGGGCGGGTTCGAGGATGCGGGAGGTCATCTCGATGTAGGTGCCGGCGGTGGTGAGGTCCTGACCGCTGGAGCGGAAGACGACAGAGTTCAGGGTCACGCTCACGGCCTTGTCGAAGCGTTTGCTGGTGAACCGGTCCTTCACGGGGTTCTTCGGATCCTGCTTGTCGATGGTGAAGGTGACCTTCCCGCCGCCGGCCGGGACGGTGCCGGTGGCTTCCTGCTTCGGGGAGGAGGCGGGCAGGCCGAAGGCCATCAGCAGCAGGATCGTGGTGAGCATGGCGGCGGCGAGCCAGCCCAGGGCGCGGGAGGCGCGCAGGCCGTAGCCGGAGAGCGCCCAGTACGCCCAGAGCAGGCGGCGTTCGGTCTTGGGGGTACCGGTGTGGTCGTGGCGGCGCATCTCGCACTCGCCGTAGTAGAAGTCGGCGGCGCCGGGTTCGTTCTTGCCGTCCTCGAACGCCTTGCGGAGCTGTCGGTAAAGGGCGGCGACATCGTCGGGGTCGGGGGTGCGGGCAGGGTCGGGGTGGTGCGGTCCCGTACGCCACCGGCGAGGCTCGGGCATGGCACCGGCGGGTATGGAAGGCTGTCCAGCGCTCTGAGCGCGCCAGTGGTGCTCCTCGACCAGGGTGCGCCGGCGGGTCCATCGGATCGGGGATACGCCCTTGCGGTGCCAGCCGGTGGGGGTGGGGGCGAGCGTGGTGCGGCCCTCCAGGCGGAGCTGGTCGAGATGGAAGGCGCCGGAGAACAGGCAGTCGGACAGGTCGGTGTCGGTCAGGACCAGATGCGCAGCGTCCACGCCCTGCACCGACGTCACCCGCACTCGGTCGGGGCAGGTCAGCGGGCTCTCGTCCACGTTGCCGTTGCCGGTGCTGAAGGGGGCGGGGTGTGCGGTGACCGCGACCGGGGCTGCCAGCACCGTATAGCCGAGATCCACCTCGGCCCGCCGTACACGCACCGTGGCCGTCGACTCCCATCGCGTCCGCACGAATGACAAGGCCCTTGCCGCGATCTCCAGCGTCACTGGAGCCCCGAACACTGCACGCGACAGATCCACCCTTCCCGCACACACCAATGGCCCCAACTCGGCAGATGTCAAGAAGTGTGCTCCGCCGAAATCCGCACCGCGGGAAAACAGTGCCTCGCGGAACCAGGAATTCTCGGAGAACTGCGCCCTGCGGAACGAGGCAGGGCGGGAAAACTGTGCCTCACCGAACGTGGCGTGGCCAGAGAACTGCGCCCTGCGGAAGTAGGCGTTTCCGGAGAACTGGACCTTGTCGAACGCGGCATCACGGGCGAACTGCGCCCCGTCGAAATCGGCGGAACCGGAGAACTGCGCCTCGTGGAACTCGGCGTGGTCGGAGAACTGCGCCCCGCCGAACCCGGCGCGGCCGGAGAACTGCGCCCAGCGGAACCAGGCAACGCCGGAGAACTGAACGTCGTCGAACTCAGCGGCGCGGGCGAACTGCGCCCCGTCGAACCCGGCGCGGCCGAAGAACTGCGCCCCATCGAACCCGGCGCGGCCAGAGAACTGAACGTCGTCGAACTCAGCGGCGCCGGAAAACTGCGCCCCGCCGAACTCGGCAGCGCCGAAGTGGGGGTCCCGGGTAGAGGGGTCGATGAGGGCGGTCAGCAACTTGTTGAGGAGGCTTTCGGTAAAGGGGGTGCCTCGGTGGTCGACGTCGGTGCCCGGGGCCAGGGCTGTGAAGTACGAGGTGCGGTCGGCATCGTTCAGGTGTGCGAGACAATCGGTGCGCCCTGGGACGTGGATGCCGCGGCAGCCGATGGGATCGGTGACTGGATCGGCGCCGTGAGCGCAGTACGGCCAGGTAGGAGCACCTGTCGGGGGCTGGGGTGTACTCATGGCGGGACGACTCCAGGCAGGAAGCTCCGTGCCGGCGGTCGCCGGACGGGTGACGGACATCAGGAGTGTGGGTGCGGCCGGGTCCGATGAGCCCAGGTCGGCCCAGCGGCCCGACGCACACAAGCCAGAACCCGCCGCGCCCGCCGGAACCTCGTCAGCCCATCCCCCTTCACCCCGCCTAGACTGACAGCCCCTCACTACCCAGCGCGGGCCGTTCAACAGACAGAGCGCCCCAACCACCACCCTGACCGCACGCTGACGCCCGTGCCGCATTCACCCAGGCTGCCCAGAACGCCATCGCGAACCCATAGGACTCCACAGCCCGCCCCTGACCGTCAGACCCGAGACCAACACCCCGCATTCCCACGTGGCCCCATGGGCAGGGTCCGCCGTATGAATGAGTGGGGGATCGCCCTGATCGCCGCTGGAGCGGCCATCCTGGGCAGTGCAGTGACGGGGTTCTTCGCGTGGAAGGCTGGCCACCGGCAAGCCGCTGCGGCCGAGACCGCAGGCCAGGCACAGGCGGCCGCGCTGATATCGACTGTCCAGGCCACCCTCGACGAACAGCGTCGGGCCCGGGCGGATGAACGGCGTCGGGAGACGTACGCGGCGTTCCTGACGGCCGCAGACCAGTGGCAAAAGGAAAGGCCCATTGGCGATGGTAAGGAGGTCTTCGCAGCTTTCGGTCTGATCGAGATCGAAGGGCCTCATGAAGTCATCGTGGCCGCAGGTCTATATCAGCAAGCCGTCCACCGTTTTGTGCACGCCGAAATCCGCCACATGAACGACGTACTGACATCTCGTACGGCCTACGTCCACACTGTGCACGAAGTGCTTAACGAGGGCTAAGACGGCCCTAGCCAGTGGTGGTCTCGACCGTCAGACCCGAGGCCAACACCAGCCCTCCCCTGGCTCGTTGCCAGTCCATGAGTAACTCTTCCGACTTTCAGACTCGCCTTGCCGTGTTCATGATTGACCTGGAGACCCTGCTGCCGCTGTCTGCGGTCAGGCTCGTCGAGGACCAGGTCCGCCAGGTTCACACCGAGCGGCCGGACCTCGATATGCGCGACGCCCTCGAGATCGTCTGCGCCGTGCTCGAGGGCAACCAGCAGGACACGTCGCGCATCCTGGCGGCCGCGAGGGCCGAGCATGCGAAGGTGGTCGCCACGGCAAAACGGAGCCGGGACGAGATCGACGCCCTGGCCAGGATCCAGACGGCGTACCCGGAACTGGAGCGGCTCGAGGCCCGCTTCCCTGGCAGGTCGACCGCAGCCAAGATGCTCGCGGACGCTGGCCGGACCTGGGGCGACTTCGGGCTCACCGAAGCGGACGGGGCCCTGTTCCAGGAACTCCTCGACGAGCACGCCGCCGGCTGAGGGGATGGCTACGTTTCTCGCATTTTGACGCAACTCTCCGTGACGCTCGTTAGGCTGAACGACTGAAGGTCATCTTCCTCCCCCTCCCCCCTCGCCCGCAGAACACTTCCCGCAGGCGGGACAGGTGGACTGTGCTGGCGAAGGGCTGGCGATGGGCGTTGACAACCGGCAGATTCAGACAGCCGTTCTGGCGGATCCCGAGTCCGACGATCCGGTGGTCTGCCCGACAGATGCCGACGAGCTCGATGAGTTCCGCGAGGAGTTCGCCGGGACGACGTTCTGGTGCGGGATCCTGCTAGGCGGGTGTGGCGGCCAGCTTCTGACGAGACGGGGCAACGTCCGCGTCAGCCACTTCGCCCACTTCCCGGACCCCGACGGGCTGCTGCCCGAATGCGGCCGACGTTCCCGAGGTATCGCGAGCGCGGACCACCTATACGTACGGGCAGCCACCCAGACGTGGCTGCGCCGCCAGGGCCACACCCCGCGCTACCGCTACATCGACCGCGACGACGCCCCGGTCGGATCCCTCGTGGAGATCGAGCTGGACGGACACACGCTGCTGCTGCACATGGACCCCGCGACGCCTCCCGACTGGGACGCAGCGCAGGCCGGCGATATCGTCCTCGGCCCCGGCGTACAGGTCAACCACCACACTCTGGTACGCCGGGGCTACGTCAATCGCGTCAAGTTCGTCAGCGAGGGCAATCAGCGGGTCATGATGCTCGGCACTGAGCTCCCGCATGTGGGCACCGACTGGGATTTCGAGCTGACGGACTGCACCGTCGATAGGCACGGCCGGCTCATCACCCCCGTCGTCACCCGCATCGAGGCCGCGCGCGCCGCCGCGGAACGAGCCCCGGTACCACGGCCGCGCAGCGAGAAGCCGGAAGCGCCGGTGCAGATCGGCACACTGACCCGGCTCATCAACACCGCTGTACAGAAGAAGGAGACCACCACCGTCCGCGAGTTAAGGGACACCGCCCAGCTCCAGGTGCCTCGCTGTGAAGGGCAGGCGCTCGAGCACCTGCAACGCGCGATCGACCATGCGAACGGGCTGCTCGACCAGCAGGACCGTGTCCGCCGCCGGCTCTTCGCCCAACTCAGCGAAGCGACCCGGCACGGTCACATATTCAAGGTCACTACGCTGACCCCGCAGGTCAGAGGATTTATCCAGAGCGACACGGCGACCACGCCGCAGGAAGCGGGCATCCTCCAGGCGGCCGACACACTCCTTCGAGAAGCACGTCAGCAGGCTGCCCAGAAACGGCAGGCAGCGGACGAACGTCGTGCGGCAGCGGCCCGCGAACGGGAAGAACGACGGGCTCTGGAATGGGGAGAACGCCGAGAGGCAGAGGCCGAAGAGCGCAGGAGGCGCCGCGCGGACCAGGCTCAGGAACCGCAAGCGCAGCCCGTGACGCAAGCCCAGGAGCGCAAAGCACGCAACAGGGCGCGAGGACTGGTCCAGAGCATCACCGGCCGCTTACGCCGTGAAGAGCTGTCCGCCCAGCAGCAGAAGCAACTCGTCGAGGAGCTGGTTCTTGCGGCGAAGGAGGCTGGGGACCACCTGTCCGAGGCTGAGCAGCACAAGGTGAACGGGTGGGTGGAGAGGGTCGCTGCCCCCGTAGAAGAGCCGGGCACGGCCCAGAAGACCTCTCCGGCCGCGCAGCCACAACTGGACGCGATCACGGAGCCCGCCAAGCTGCCGGACCGTCTCGTTCCCACCGTGGCGGCTGTCCGCGGAGCCTTGAAGAAGGCGGCGCGGGAACGGACCACGACCAGCTGGAACCGGCTGGAGCAGCAGCTCGGCTCCGCACTCCCATTTCTCACCAGCAACGAACGCGTCCAGGTGCTCGTCCAGGTCGACCGCCCAACGGCCGACGACGAGCCGCTCCTGTCGTCCCTGCTGGCAGCGGGCGACCCGCACTTCGCCTACCAGTACTACCGGCACGTCCTCACCACGCTCGGCCTCGACGCCCCGAGCGATGACGAAGACCTGCGGGACGTTGTCGAAGCCGACGCCGAACAGGTCTTCAGCGACTGGCGCTTCCGCTGAAACCGGCCCGCCGGAGCACGAGCTCACCCAGCCTGGCGCAGCGCAGGAGAGCTGGTTGCACCGGCCTGCCCGGCACGCTCGGCACGGGCGCGGCAGATCGCGGCCGCACGCACGGCTTCGGCGGTTTGACGCTGCTGGGCACGGACGTCTTCGAGCGACATCGGCACCTTGCTCTCCTGGTCCTGCTCAATGTCAGGGAAAGCGGTGGCGGCGAGCTCACGGCGGATCTGCTCCTGCCGTACGACGGCGGCGGTCAGGGCCGGGGCTTCCGGGCGGGGCGACCGCGCGGTGAGCGGCGAGAGCACGGCGATAGCCGGCCGACGCGCTCTCCCGTGTCTTCACCGGCCCAGCCGGAACGACCCGCTGCGGGGGCGGGGCCTCGGCGGCCGCCGAGGACAACACCGTGGTGGTGGCAAGGGCTGCGGGTGCCAGGACGTGCACGGCCCGGACGTTCGCCTCAGGTACCGCGCTGTTGATGGCCGCGATAAGCCTCGGTGTGATCCAGCGGACCCTTGTGCCGTACGCGGGGGCGTCGGGAACGACGTCCAGGCGCCCAGACTCCTCGTCGAGCCCCGTGGCCTTCACATGCCCGGCGAGTTCGGGCGCGGCCGCGGCGAGGATGGTCTCCCACTGGGCCAGGACGCTGCCGCCGGCGGCTGGGGCGACCAGGCCGCGTTCGGTCATCATCATGCTGATCGCCACGCCCAGCCCGAGCGGCTCGCGGCCATCCGGGCGTACGGCAGTGCCGGTGCGCCGCTTCGGCTTCTGCCGGGCGGCGCCGTTGTTCTTCGCCGCCTCCCGGGCCGTGAGCAGGGCCTGGCGGGCTAGGTCGACGCCGGACAGCTCCGGGACGGTGCTCACGCGATCACCTCCAGGGACTCGCCGTCCAGCGGGCGGTCGGCGAGCTCGGGCAGACGCCGCGACCACGGAGCGGGCCGGACCTGTTCGGGACGGGCCTGGGTGCGCAGCTGCTCCAGCCGCACGGCGAGCAGGTGCTCGGCGGTGCGGGTCTGCGCCCGCGCGGCGGCCTCGGTCGCGGCGCGCTGGGCGTCGTCGCTGTCGGGCAGGGCCTGGAACCAGGGCTTGGCGAGCTCGGTCGCGTACGCCTTGCGGGCCTCGGCCTGGGCATCCTCGCTGCGGCCGAGCATCACGAGGGCCTCGTGCCGGTACTCCGCGGCCGCACTCTCGGCGGTCAGCGTGGCGGTGTGCGCGGCGGCATCCTCGAGGGCGCCCCGGCCGGCTACCGCCAGGGTGGCCGGGTTGGTGATCTGCTGGAACTCCGCCCACTCGGCGGCGATGGCGTCCTCGATGGCCGTACGAACCTTGGCGGCGACGGCCGCGACGGCGACCGGGTTGGTCAGGTCGGCCGACCAAGTGGCCGCGAGGAGACCGGCTTCACCGATCAGGACCTCGGCCTGCCGCCGGTGGTCGCACGCCTCGCACAGCCCGGCCGAACGCTCCCGGCCGCAGTCCTCGCACGCCACGGCCTGCCGGACCGCCGCCTCGGCCGCCGCCCGCGCCCGCTCGACCAGGGCCTGCGCTTCGGCCTCGGCACGGGCCGTCGCACGCCGCTCCGCTCGCGCCCGGGCCTCGGCCTGACGGGCCACGAAGTTCGCGCCCTCGGCCTCGGCGTGATGGCGCATCCGAGCCTCGATCTCCTGGTACTGCGAGTTCGTCTCCAGGCCGGGCAGCTCTTGGTCGACCTCAGCCGCGATCCGCACCCGCCACGCCCTGCGTGAGTGCAGCACGTTGGCGCAGTTGTCGCAGTCGGCGCCGGTGTCGAGCCGGACGCCGTCGTCGCACCGCACGTCCGAGCACGCCGGCCGGCGCACCAGACCGCGGTGGGTGATCCAGCCGAACGGGCGGGCGATCTGGGCCTCGCCGCCGGTCTCCTGGAGGCGGGACGTCAGCCGCACGGCCAGCGCCGACGGGGCCTGCCCCGCCCACTCCAGCACCTGCCGCAGCTGGGCGAGCTCCGTCTCCGCGGCCTTCACGACGTGGTCCTGCTGCCAGCGGTTCAACTTCGTCCACAGCCAGGACACCGGCGTCAGAGCCACCCGCAGGTCAAGATCGGCAGGAAGTTCCGACCGCCCCTGCTGCTGCGTCTTTCGACCGCCGACGACCGTTAGCCGGGCATCAGCACCAGCGGCAATGCCGCCTGCCTGTTCCTGCTCGTCGACCGGTGACTTGGTGGGCTTTTCACCGCGAAGCGGGCCGACCCCGGCCACCGAGCTCCCGGACTCTGCCACGGCGGTCTCGCCGTCGACGGCCTGGTCCTCGCGCAGGCACGCGCGTCCCGGCCGACAGCCTCCACCTTCACGGCCTTCGCCGGAAAAGCCACCAGAGAGCGAGAGCGAATCACCAGCAGAAACCCCAGAAGCGTGGACAGCGTGGTGCTGTGTGGTAGCGGTGAGGTCTGCCAAACCGGCCGTCTCACCCCGCCCGGTGTCCTCGATCCCAGTAGCGACAAGGGTCTCACCCGTCTCGTCGGTCTCAAGATCTCCGGATGCAGTACCGGCGAGGTCTGAAAAGGCTGACCTCGCGACCCGGCGGGCCTCCCGCACAGCCACCCCGTGGGCCTTGGCCACCGGCACCAGGCGTACCCGCGACTGCGCGTTCAGGCCCGAGCCGGTCTCCTTGCGTACCACCTCCGCGACGCCGTGCTCCTGGAGCCGCTTGAGGACCTTCGCCCCGGCCGCAGCCGAGCAGCCCAGCAACCGCGCGACCGTCGCCGCCGGACGACCCCGGCCGGTGTCCACCGACCCGGGGCACAGCTGCAGCCAGCCCGCCGAACCCGTCGTCAGCACCATCAGCAGCAGCCCGAGCCGGTCCGTCGCAGCACCTCGGCCCGCACGCCCAGCGAGCAGCCCGGCCGGGATCGGCTCCTTGTCCTTCGGCGCCCACCCCGGACCGAACAGCACCTCGCACAGGCTCAGCAGCACCGCCAGCTCCGAACGGGACAGAGCCAGAGCATGCCGCCGGTCGCCAGCCTGCTGAGCCCGGTACATCGGGATCACCCAGCACTCCAGGCCCGTCGCGTGCCCGAAGGCGTTCGTCGCGACGTTCGAGCCCAGGAATCCGGCAGCGCGCAGCTCGGGCAGCACCGTGTGCGCGACCGTCGACTGGGAGACCCCCAGCCACCGGCCGAGCTCCGCCGCCCAGATCTTCGCCTGGTAGTCGTTGCGGACCTTCGCCTTCGCCGTCAGCACGACCGAGGCCAGCCGCGCGCCGTCCGACGCCCCGGCCAGCGCCGGAGACGTCACCAGCGCGCGCACTGCGGCCAGTAGCCGGGCGCGCATCGTTTTCGACAGCTGGAGCGGGTTGCCCAGCTCCAACCGCACGACCGGACCGGCCTGCGCCGGGACCGACCGCAGCCGACCGCGCGAAGCCCCGCCGGCGAACTCCGCACGAGGGCGCGGAAGCGCGGCGGCCGGAGCCGCCACGGCGCTCACCGGCTCGCCCGAAGGTACGAGATGGAGATCATCTCGGCAGCCTCGTGCAAGCAGCCCGTGGACAGAGTCGGCGAAGCGGCGGGAGCCCAGTTCCCTCCCGCCCGGCGGGCAGAAGCTTCGGATCGCGTCCTGCCGCATGGGGCGGAGCTCCAGAGCACTGCGGTGGCCGGCGCCGTCAGAAGGACACGGGCCCCCCTCTGGATATAGGTACGCCGGACCATGGGGTGTGTGACACTCCGCCCCCAAGAGTTTTCGTGACCAATAGCGCGAAAAGGGCAAACAGGGGCAGTCAATCCCGTCACACGGGAAGTGTCGACGGCCCGAACCGGCGTGAATCGGGCACGGCCGAGCTGACAAGGGGAGGCGAGGTGATGCACTATGGCGGGGACACCAACTTCCATATGGATCGCCCCCGACCGCGACCGGCCCTGCCAAGGGACCCGATCACGGACGAGCGCTCTGTACGGATGTGGCCCCGAGCTCAACGGCCTGCCAAAGCCGTCGGACCTGGGGGTGGTGCGCCGGAACAGCAGAGGCCCTTGCCAAAGGGACAACTGCGGTTCCGGGTGGAGCACTGGTGGTGCCTGGTCCTCGCGGACCGGGTGGAGCAGTGAGCAGCCCGCCTGCCAAGGCGGGGTGTTGCTAGACCCGCTTGCCGAAGCGGGGTTTTGCGGAAAACAGACCCAGCTCAATGAGCTGGAGCCCAGAACCGGCTCGAACCGGGTTCTGGGCGCCGACCAGACAATGTGTCTGGTCGGCGAGACGGGCCGCGCGGGGCCGAGTGGATGCCAATCCACCTATTGGCGCGCGCGGCCGATGGCCACTAGGTCATCCCGATCCCCCCTCGGAGGTCGGCGTCGGCATGTCCTCATCCGGAACCGCAGCCTCGGGATACCGCTCCGCGAGCCGGTTGAGTAGGTGCAAGTAGACCGCTCGGTGCGGTCGGCGGGGGTGAGTCTCCCCCAGCTCCCAACGGGCCACGGCAAGGCGCTTCACGCCCACGGCCTCAGCGACCTCCTGCTGCGTGAGGCCCGCAGCGATACGCAGCTTCGCGCGCACGCGCGGCGGCGGCAGGAGGTCGTCCAGCAGGGCGTCGACCCGCTTCAAGCGGTCCGGGTCGGACATAGCGCAGCCTCTCAAGATCGATGGTTCCCTGAAAGATACACGCAGCGATGCTATTCGGGGGATGCTGACACCAGAAGGGCGCTGCGAGCGACGCTCTTCTCGCAGATCACGTATACGCGCCGCACTACCGATCACCGTCGATGAGATGGCGGTTCGGCGTCTGCGCAGCGTCCGCGAGCTCGGGGAGTTCGACGACCGTGACGCCGGCGTCCTGGAGGAGCTCGGTTCCGTCAGCGCCGAGCACGAAGGTGTCGGGCTCGCGCCAAGCGGTGACGACGCGGCGGATCCCGGCGTTTCGGATGAGCTGCGCGCAAGTGAGCGGCCGGGAAGCCCGCTTGGCGCAGGGCTCGAGGGAGCTGTAGATGGTGGCGCTGTCGAGCCGGGGATCTCCAGCCGGGAGCTTAGCGAGCGCGGCTTCCTCGGCGTGGTCGAGCGGATTGTCCTCGCGGGAGTAGCCACGGGCCAGTTCGGCTCCGTCAGCGGCAACGATGACCGCGCCCACGGAGAACGCAGTCGTCGAGGGCGGGCAGAGGGCGGCGAGCTCGCAGGCGAGCGCTAGCCAGGCTCGGTCCGCAGTGGTGGGTTCGCGGCCAGCACCGGGGGTGTTTGCGCTGCCGGGTGCGGAGGCGGTGCTCATCGGGGCTCCGTGGAGACGTCCTTGGGGGCGTAGCGCAGAAGTACTACGTCGCCGATCTGGCGGGTCTCCAAGAGACGGAGGCGCGCGGTGGGGCCGCCGAGGTAGTTGGCGGGGCCGATCATGCGGACGGCGTCGGGCTGGCCGACGAGAAGCGGTGCGATGACTAGCTGGAGCTCGTCGGCGAGCGCCTCTTCGAGGAGCTGGGTGTGGATGGTGCCGCCGCCCTCGACCATGAGCCGCTGGACGTTGTACACGTCACCGAGGATGTCGAGCGTGGTCTGCCAGGTGGCCTCGGTGGGGACGCCCTGGATGGTGGCGAGGTCGCCGAGGTTGGAGCGGGCCTTCTCCGCAGCCTTGTTGCCGACGGCCAGGACGAGCTTCTCGCCCCCGTGGTGCCAGAACTTCCAGTCGGGGTCGAGTTCGCCGGTTCCGGTGATGGTCACCTTCAGGGGGTACTCCGACTGGCCGGCCGTCACCCGCGCCGCACGACGTTCCTCAGAGTTGACCAGGAGGCGGGGATTGTCGGCGCGGAGGGTGCCAGAGCCGACGAGGATCGCGTCGACGCTCGCGCGTACGGAGTCGACGCGGTCGAAGTCGGCGGCGTTGGAGAGAAGAAGCCGGTCTTCGCCCGGCCTTGTGTCGAGGTAGCCATCAAGGGAGACAGCGGCGGACAGCAGGACGTACGGGCGAGGCACGGAGAACTCCATGAGGTGGTGGGCGGGGGTCAGGCGGGGTGCAGGACGATGTGGTCGAGTGCAGCGCGGAATTCGGCGACACCAGCCTCCCGGGTAGCGGGGGCGAGCGCCTGGTCGAGACGGTCGAGCTGCCCGATGATCCGAGCGGACCCGGTCTCGGCGGCGATACCGACTGCCTGAAGTCCAATCCGGGCGGCGAGTGGCACGTTGCCGGTACCGGCGTGGGCACGGGCGGCGCGGGCGAGGTAGACGCCACGGTCGCGCCGGTAGGTGGGCGGGAGCGCGGCGATGGCGGTGTCGAAGCCGACGGCGGCCTGCTCGTACTCACCGAGCGCGGCGAGGGAGCGGGCGCGGGCGGTGTGGATGTATGCCTCGTCGAGCCATGAGCCCCAGATGCCGTCGGATTCCGCGCGGCCGAGGAGCGTCAGCGCGGCGTCGTACGTGTTCAGGGCTTCGGTGCCGTCGCCGAGGACCGCGTGCGCGTGGGCCTGGTGCATGACAGCGATGACCTCGAGACGGCTTCCGGGCCGGGCGGTGCGTCGAGCGGCGGCCGCGAGCCCGAGGGCGTCGGAGGGATGGCCGGTGTCGCCAGCCAGCTGGGCCTTCCGTCCGAGGATGTACGCGGTGAGGTCGGTGTCGCCCGTGATGTGAGAAGCGTCCAGAGCCTTCGCGGTGTGGCCCTGGGCAGTGCGCTCATCGCCGACGTCCTGGGCGAGCCAGCCGGCCAGCTCCTCGTAGCGGGTTTCCAGCGCGAGGAGCTCCGCAGCGTCAGCGCCGCGGGAAGCGCGACGGCGGGCGGCGAGCCGAGCGAGATGCTGCTGGAGAGCCGGTAGGACATGCCGGGGGCCGATCAGGTTGTCGGTCTGGATCATCACCCGGCGGAGCTGCGCAAAGTGGTCGATAGGGGAGGCCATGTCTGCGGACATGGCGCTGGCGGTGGCCGTTGGGGCCGGAAGCGCGGTCGCGGCAAGTCCGGCGAGACCGGAGGCAAGGACGACGCGGCGGGGCACGGGCACGAACAGGATCCTTCCGTGGACGCGGCAGGGGACGACGACCGTGTCCGTGTCGTCATCGTTCGAGCCTGCCTGCCCCAAGGCTGCGCTGGCCAGGTGCGTCAATGATTCGGACACATGGAGCTCCGAAACGGACACATGGCCCTGGGGGGAATCACCGTTGCCGATGCGCTCCCACAGCTCGACCAGTAACCCGCGGCCATTTAGGAGGCGATCGAGCTCTTCGACTTCGGAGCGGTGCTTTGGGGCTCGCCTGCCGTTCTCCCATTTCCACAGCTTGGAGTACGAGGAGAACGTCACTTCCGAGAGGCTGCGGAGGGTGTGACCGCTCCTCTCTCGGAGTTCCCTCACCGTGTAGCCGAAGCGGTCTAGGGGCGATGCTTCGGGAGTTAGGACGTTCGGCTTCTGCCCCACGCTGATCCCCCTCCATGTCTCCATTCGTTGTGTCCAGGCGCTGGACACAAGCCAGAACTAGAACGCACCCCTCAGGTGGGCCTACAACTGTCGTGGCGAAGCCGAGAGCCACTGAGGGAGGGACGGACATGCGAAGTGGAACGAGGGAGTCGATGTCATTCATCGCCCCCCTGTTCGAGCTTGTCCAGACGTGCACGGAGCTCGGCGACCTGAGATTCAAGCGCTCTGATGGCGAGCGTAGTTGGGTCCTGGTCGTCACTGCCCGAGGAATCGCTGACGAAGGAGCCGCGCCCCTGATGGGAGTAGATCAGCCCCTCGTTGCGCAGCTCGGTCAGAGCGCGCTGCACCGTCCCCGTCGCGACGCCGTACTCCTCCGAAAGCTCCCGGATGCCAGGGAGCCTCGTACCAGCTACGAGGCGCCCCTGACGGATCTTCTCGCTGTAGTCCTGGACGATCCGCTGGAACGGCTGCGTGGCCTCGCTACTCATGAGCGACATCGTAAGACGACCCCCTCGACTTAGCTAACTTTCCTAGCTTCATCAACGAACTGCTTGACACGAGCCTGACTGTATCAGCTAAGTTAGTTATGTCGACGAAGTGGATTGGCCGGCAAGGCTCTCTACTAGGCGATAGCGATAGCCGTAACGCTCCGCTGAGCAAGGACTACGCCACCTGCAACATCGCAGTTCCGCAGCTCGTCTCTCTGGAGGCGGACAGGCGGTCGGAGGCGGTAGCACGACCAAACCCCCCGGCCGGCCGGACTGCTGTACGGCCTCAGCGCTGATGCGCTGTCTATCCGCCGGGACGCGGGCCATTGGCTCGTGGACCTGGTGGGTGGAGAGAGCATCCGCCCCGTGAACCCCCCTCCCCCTCTCCTACCGAGGAGTCGCCATGCCTGAGCTCACCGTGCCCAAGGCTGCCAAGCGCAAGGGTCGCACCCGCACTTCCCGCGTCAGCCCCCTCGACGCAATTGTTCTCTCCACACTGTCGCCCGGACACATCGACATGCGGACCGTGGAGACCACGCAGACCCGCCGCATCTCGCTGGTGTGCCCGGACTGCGGCACCTGGGTGGCCCTGACCCCCAACCGCGGTACCTACCTGCTCAAGCTCGTCCCACACCACACCGGCAAGGCTGGCGTCGACGCCTCGATCCGCTGCAGCTCCAGCAACCGCCTCGTCGACGTGGACATCACCGACTACGCCTGGCGCCGCCAGTACAGCGACTGGGCGCGCGAGGAGCGTCTCGCCGTCGACGTCACCCGCCACCGCCGCGCCACCGTCCAGACCCTCAAGGTCGCCCAGCCCCAGGAGCGCGCCGCCGACCGGCGAGCCCAGTGGGAGCGTGCGGTGCCAGCCGCCCGCCGAGCCGACGCCGCCCGTACGGTGCCTGCCGACGCGATCCCCACCACGCGCGGTCGGGCCGTCGACGGACCCGCCGGCGCCCCAATGGCCATGACCCCCCAGACCGCCGGGGACCGCCGATCCGTCCGCGCTCTGGCCACCGGCACTCTCCGCGCCCTGGTCGACGCCAGCCGGGACCGCTTCGCGAGCGACGTCCTCGAGGAGCACCTCACCCGCGCTGCCTACACGCACCTGGCCACGGTCTGGCGCCGCCCCCTGACCCCGGCGGACCAGCCCGCGCACACCGCGCTGGTGGCCGCGGTCAGGGCCGCGCTGCCCGACCCGGCCCCGGGCGAGACCGCCGGCGCGTATACCGCCCGCTGCAACAGGGCTGCGCTCGCCGCCTGATCCGCACAACGGCCCACGGCCCCGGTCCCGGCTCCCGCTTCGTGCGGGGGACGAGGCCGGGGCCTTCTGCTCCCGTCCCGCCTGACGCGCTGCAACCTGGAGGTCCTGATGCCCGCCGCCCCGACCCTGACGTCCCACCGGTTCAGCACCGGTGAGGTGTTCGACGCCGAGACCCTCGCGCTCCTGGACGAGCTCGACATCCCGCTCTCCGCCGACTTCAACGTCGACCTCGACATCGCCTTCGGTACGCCGCTGGAGATGCACGAGCCCGCGGGCACCGCCCGGGAGATGCGCCGGTACGCGGCCGCAGTCCTGACCGTCCTGCCCGGCCGCCGCCACGAGCTCGCCCTCGCGCACGGCGCGGAGATCACCGCACGCGTCGATGCCAGCCGCGACATCCTCGCCGCCGACCCGACCATCACCGCCCGCGTCCGCGAGCGCCTGGTCGACGTCCTCCTCCCCCACGCCGAACGCCTGCGTCGGACGATCCCTTCCGGATGCCGCCCCATGTACGCCAACGCCCTCCTCGGAGGAGGCAAGGGCAACGGCAAGACCAACCCGATGGTCTTCGCACAAGCGCACCGCCTGGCCGGCTAGGCACCGGACGGACGCTCACGATCAGCGGCCAACCCCTACTGCACCAGGGGGGTGGCCGCTGGTCGTGGCCGGTCGTACGACTCGCCAAAACGAGCGACAGCCCCGGGGATTGGGCCCCCGAGGCTGTCCAGGACCTATGTGGAGGACCTGATGCAGGACAGCATCGCATGGAACAACGGCGACTCCGACACGGACATGGACGAGGCGCTGCGCCGCGTCCGGCAGGGGAAGTGACCGCGATGGACTGGCGCCACAATGCGGTCTGCCGCGCTGAGGCTGACCCCGAGTTGTTCTTTCCCATCGGGGACACCGGCCCGGCTCTGCTGCAGATCGAGGAAGCCAAGGCCGTCTGCCGTCGCTGCCCGGTCTTGGAGGCGTGCCTGCAGTGGGCGTTGGAGTCCGGGCAGGACGAGGGCGTCTGGGGCGGTCTGTCGGAGACGGAGCGGCGGGCGATGAAGCGCCGCGCCGCCCGCAACCGGGCCCGCGGCGGAAAAGGGGCGGCGGCATGAAGACCCTCCTGGCCGTCCTGGCCGCTCCTCTGCGGCACCTGTGGCAGTGCTCCAGGTGCAGCGGCTGGTACGAGAGCCCGCAGTGCCCGGTCTGCTGATCTGACACCGAGCTTCTGCCGACTGTCGGGCTCCTGGCCGCCGTGCCCGGCCGCCGGGAGCCCGACCGAGTTCCCTTCCCGCCTGACCGCACGCGCCTTGACCGGCGGCCCGCCTGACGGGTGGCCGGCCTTTCGCACGCCCTCTACCGGGCATCGGCTTGTGCCGACGCCCGTCATCCAGGAGGCACCATGCGCACCATCTGCCGCGACGGCTGGACCGCCGCCGACTACGACTCCGAGCAGATCCTCCACCAGCTCGGGCACCGCGACGCCGCCGTCCTGGTGACCCGGGCCCGCCGGTGGCACCCGCTTCGCCGGGCCTGGCGCACGCTGCGCGCCTGGCAGCGCTGACCACTGCTCACGCAGACAACCCTCCGAGCCCCTGGCATGAGAGCTGTCGGGGCCTCGGAGGGCCTGGTCACGACCCTACCGACCGACGCCGATCCGCGGTGACCTCTTGCACGAGGCGCCGGAAAGAGAGGAGACCCCGTGGCCAACACCACCACCCGGCGCAGGCGCAAGCCCGCTCCGGCCGCGAAGCCCCGAGGCGCCAAGACGCCGACGCCGCTGGACGCCGTCCCCGCCCAGGCCGCTACCCCCGAGACGAGCGTGCCGCTGGTGCTCCAGGAGGCCGACCCGGTCCCGGCCGACGCCGCCGACCGCGCGGCCGATCTGCGGGACCTGGCCGCCGACGAGGTCGCGCGGATTCTTGCCGACGGCGAGCAGCGGGCCGCTGAACTGCTGGGCGGCGCCCGGAGCGAGGCCGCTTCGATCACCGAGGTGGCCACGGCCGAGCAGACCCGGCTTCTGGCCGCTGCGGCGGTCGACGCCGACCGGATGCGCGAGGAGGTCGCCAACAGCGTGGCCGCGGACGCCGAGCAGGTACTCGCCAAGGCGCGCGGCCAGGCCGACACCGTCATGACGACCGCGACCGCGGAGGCCGAGCAGGTCCTGGCCGACGCCAAGGCGTCTGCCGAGCAGCTGCTCGTCGACGCCCGCCGCCAGGCGGAGGAGGTCACCACCACGGCGGCCGCGCAGGCCGGCGAGGTGGAGGCCCAGGCCGCGCAGGCCGCCGAGAAGGCCCTCGCCGACGCGGAGGCCAAGCGCGCCGAGCTGCTCGCGGCTGCTGAGTGCACCGCGGCCCAGACCCGCACCCGTGCCGCCACCGACGCCGAACAGTTCCTCCAGCGTGCGCGCGGCGAGGCCGACCGGATGCGCGAGAGCGCGGACGACCAGGCCACGCAGGTGCGAGCTGGCGCCGAGAAGGCCGCTGGCGGCCTTCGCCAGGACGCCGAACGCGCCCTGAACGACGCCCGATCCTCCGCCGAGGAGCTGCGGTCCGTCACCGACAAGGACGTCGCCCGGCTCCGCGAGCAGGCGGAGACGGACGCGAAGACGGCCCGGGAGGCGGCGGCCAAGGCCACGGTCGACCTGGCCGCTGCCGCGCAGGCGCGAGCCGAGGCGGAGCGGATCCTCGAGGCAGCGACGCAGCGCACCATGCAGCGGTCCCGCCGCCGGGAGATCAAGGCGGAGTCGCGCGCCAAGCGCCGCCAGGCCCGCAACGACGCCCGGCCCGCCGGCGGTGTCCCGCCGCTGTCCGGGCAGGAGCTGCTCCTGGTCGTCGGGATCGTCCTGGCGGCCGCGGTCGTCTCCACCCTCGGCCTGCTCTCCTCCTACACCGCGCTGGAGGCCAAGGCCGCCGCGTGGGGCTGGGAGTGGCCGTGGCTGCTGCCGGTCGGCATCGACGTCGCGATCCCCGCGTTCACCGGCGCCAACCTGATCCTGATCCGGATGGGCATGGAACTGCGCTGGATCCGCTGGGTTCCCCGAGTACTGACGGCGGTGACCGTGTACCTGAACTGGAACGCGTCGGACTCCGCCTCGGGCCGCATCGGGCACGCCGCCCTCACCCTGCTCTGGGTCGTCTTCTCGGAGATCGCCTCCCACGTGTATGCCACGAGGATCGGCGCGGTCACCGGCAAGGTGCGGATGGAGACGGTGCGGCGCTCGCGCTGGATCCTTGCCCCGATCCCCACCGCTCGGCTTCGCCGCCGGATGATCTTGTGGGAGATCACCTCCTACGACGAGGCGCTCACCCGCCTCCAGCAGGAGACCTGGCTGCGAGCGCGGCTGCGTGAGGAGTACGGCCTGCTGTGGCGGCGGAAGGCTCCGTTGGAGCAGCGGATGGCGCTCAAGCTCGGCTCCGCGCCCGCCGCGCTCGCCGACACGCTCACCCCCGACGACGCTCACACCATCGAGCGCGTCGAAGAGATCGGCGGCGCTCACGACGCTCACCCGGAACCGAGCGGCGCTCACTCCGAGGTGAGCGCGCTCGCCTCTGGGGACGCTGACGGTGAGCGTGAGCGCCTGGCGCTCACCACGGGCGCTCACGCCGATGAGCGCGCCACTGGGGACGAAGACGGTCACCGAGCGGACAGTCCCCGTACGCGCAGCGAGCGGGACGCGCTTACCGAGCGCCGCCACGACCGCATCCGTCTCCTCTACACCGAGCTCGGGCGCCGCCCGCAGTGGACGGAGATCCGCGACGCGCTCACCGAGGCGGGCCTGTCCGACGAGCCCGTCTCTCGCCCCACCGCCCAGCGCTTGCGTGAGCAGGTCGAAGAGAGCGCCCAGGACGCCCTGGTGAGCGTGAAGGCGAGCGCCCCGGCGAGCGCCCCGGCGAGCGCCCCGGCGAGCGCCTGAGCGCGTCCCCGCCGCCCGACCCGCCCCTGCCGCTCATGGTCGCCACCGCTCCGCGCTCACGCTCCCGAGCGTGAGCGCGGAGCGGTGACGGCCACGGCCGGCAGGCCGCTCACCGACGCATTCCGCCGCTGAACTTCGTCCCCGGCCTGCCGGAGACGGGCTTGAGCGGGCGCGAACCACACCGAGAAGGAGTCAGCAGCCATGTCCGGCATCGACTGGGACAAGGAGTTCAGCCTCATGAACCCCCAGACGCCCCCGAACCCCCCGACGCCCGAGGCTCCGGAGAAGCCAGAGAAGCCCGCGAACTCGCGTTTCTCCGCCGCGGTCGACGGGATGCGCCGCAACACCGCGGCGCTCGCCGTGTGCGGCACCATCGCCGTCGTCGCCGTGTGCGGCACGGTCATCGCCGTCACCAACATGCAGGCCGACCGGGCCGCCCAGGAGCGTGCGCGCGCCAGGGAGGACGCCGCGAACGCCCTGGTCGCGGCGGAGGCCGACAAGCAGCGGGCGCAGACCGAGGAGGACGCCGCCAAGGCCGCGTACGAGCGGGAGATGACCGTCTACCGCGAGTGCATGAAGGGCCGCGCGGCGGCCGTCGCCAAGGCGTCCAGCTACGACGTCTCCAGGATCCCCGAGTGCAACGCCCCGGTCTTCAGCGGCACCTCCACCAAGGCCCAGCAGCCCGCCGGCGCCAGCTCCGGCAGCGGCATCACCTCCAGCCCCTGGCTGTGGGTGGCGCTCGTCGGAGGCGGCGGATTCATCGCCTACAAGAAGCTTTCCGTGCCCTCCGGTTCGGGCGCGGTAACCCCCATGAACAACAAGGGATTCACCTTCGAGAAGGGTGCGTGAAATGACGCTTCAATTCTTCGCCCTCGCCCTGTTCTGCTGGGCCCTCTTCTTCACCTTCAAGAAGACCAAGGGAAAGCAGATGGCGATCTGCATCATGCTGATCGTCTCCGGGATCTTCCTGCCGTACACCCCGTTCAGCGAGCAGATCCGCACCACGCTGGAGTCCGTGTTCAACACCGCGAACACGACCGTCAACAACATCGGCTCGTCGTCGCACTGAGTTACCAAGCGCGGTTACCGGTTACCGGTTACAGCCCCCGAACATCCCCGGAACCGCCCCACAGGCGACCCGAACCGGGCTCTCAGGGGCCTGTAACCAGTAACCGGTAACCGACCGCAAACACACAGAGTCACAGAAGGGAGGGTCATGGAACTCCTCTTGCTCCTCGCCATCAGCTACGTGTTCGGCGTGGAGAAAACACACGGGAAATACGAACAGGCAGGAATCAAGAAACCACCTGCAAAAACGAAAGATAAATGGAATCCGACCCGGGCGCCGGACACATTCCGAAACACGCCGTACAACATCGCGGCGAAAACGCATTACGGGCTTCTGGCAGGCACTCATATGGCTGGTGGCCTGCGCGACGGATGGCGATCGGCCTACCTCAAAAAGCCGACCGGGAAGCCTTCCTTTTCCACCTCCGGAGGCCCTTCTGCGGCCACCCCGCCGACAGGGTCCTCGTCCTCGACGACGCCGGCAGCGGGGACCTCAGCCTCGGCCACGCCGCCGACGGGAACCCCGTCCTCGACGCCCCCGCCGACGGGGGCGCCGGCCTCGTCGGCCCCGTCCTCGGCAACTTCGCCGGCAACGCCTCCACCGCCGTTCGCACCGCCACCGCCACCGCCACCTCCGACGGCGCCCTCTCCCCCAACAACCCCTCCGACGGCGCCCCCTCCCCCGACAACCCCGCCACCGCCGCCGGCGACTCCCCCACCGATGACTCCGCCGGTGACGGTGCCGCCGGGGTCCGCGGTTCCCCCGGCCGGCACCATCCCGCGGCCCCGCACCGTCAAGCTGCCCGACAACATCCGGAAGGACCCCGCGATGCAGCCCAACCCGCCCGTCCCGCACTCCGCGACCGTCGACGACAAGGGCATCCACGTCACGACCGCCACAGGCAAGTCCCGTACCTACAGTGGCGGTGAGGTCATGACCCTCACCCAGGTCATCGACCTCGCCGAGGGCTCGGCCACCCTGTGCCAGGCCAGCACCGACACCGCCCTGGAACTCATGGACGAGGCCCTGGAGCTGGCCACCGACTGCGACACCCTCATCGCCGACATCACCGCCAAGGGCGTCGGCGCGAACCTCATCGCCAAGTGCGAGGTCCTCAAGGAGCAGCTCGACCTCCAGGCCGCCGCCGCCAAGGACGTCCACGACAAGATCCAGGGCGGCGAGGAGGCGTGCCGCACCGCGTCCGCGAACGCCGAGGCCCGGCACGGCGGCATCTTCCGGGCCGTCGCCGACAGCCCTCTGACCAAGCCCGCCGAGCGCGACTTCTACAACGCCCGATAGAAGAGGAGCAGCCGTTCATGAGCGCCACCGAGACCCTGAAGGACGCCGCGAACTACGCGGCCCTGCGCACCAAGCTGGCCTGGCTCACCCACAAGGTCCACGCGCACGCCCAGACCGTCACCAAGCTCGCCGCCGACGTCGACGACGCCGCCGAGCAGATGCTGGACGCCTCCGAAACGATGAAGGCGCTGGCCGTCGACGATGCCACGACCTCCGAGTTCGCCGACGCCGCGCTGACCATGACCGGCGTCAAGGACGCGGCCGGCGCCTACACCTCCGCCGCCGACAGCGCCTCCGCGGCCGCCGACGACGCGAAGACCACCACCGAGAACGACCACGGCGGCATCGCCGACGCCGTCGCCACCTCCCCCGTCGACATGGCCGAAGCCGGCTTCTACGCCCAGAGTTAAGGAGAACGAAGGATCATGGGGCCGACCCGAGCTCAGTTCGTCCAGTACGCGCCTGCCGCGCTCGCGGTGGTGCCTCTCGTGGTCGGCCCCTGGTCCGCCCTCGCCGCTGCGGCGGCCGGAGCGGGAGCGTGGGCCGTTGGCGCCTCCGCTCCTGTTCTGCGGTCCCTGATCGCGTGCGGGCTCACGACCACCGGCTGCGGCATCGCCGCCAACGAGGTTCTCGCCAGCGGCATGAACCCGCTGATCGCCCTCGGGCTCGCAGTCCCGGCCGGGGCGGCTGCCCTGGCCCACCACCGCAACCTCGCCGGCCACATGCCCGCCGCCGCGCTCACGCCCGCGACCCCGGCCACGGGCGGGGGGACGAGCACCGGGCAGACGTCGCAGGCCCAGCTCATCACCGCCTGGTGGCGCGAGTACATCTCGGGACCCACGCAGACCGAGGGCCGCGTCCTCATCCAGGCCGGGGCCCACCTGGAGCACCTCGGCCTCGAGATCGACAGCGACCACGTGGCGTTCACCGGGATCATCACCCTGCCCCAGGGGCAGCAGGTGCGGGTGAAGGCCGCCGACATCGCCTCCGTCTACCAGATCCCCGTCTCCCAGATCGAGCTTGGCGACCCGAAGCACTACGCGCCCAACGCCCTGCCCGTCACCGTGCACCTGAAGGTACCGGCGGCGCAGCCGCAGATCGCGGTCGGCGCCCCCACGACTCCCCAGGAGCTGTGGGCCGCGTACGTCGGCGTGCCGGAGGGCGCGATGCCCGGCACATCCCTGACCGTCACCCGCTACGACGGGCCGCTGGACTGGGAAGGCATCGCCACCCGCGACCGCCGGGCGATCGGCACCGTCAACCTGCAGGACCTCGCGGGCAATCTCGACCTGGAGACGATCCAGATCGCCCTGGCCCCCGGCGGCAAGCCGTCGCAGATGGGGATCCGGGTGATGCGGGAGCACGCGCTGATGCACGGCACGATGCTCTCCTCGGTCCTGGACGAGCTGGCGATGGACTCGCGCGGCTACGTCCGCGCCGGCACCTACGTGGATGGCCGGGCCGCGCTCCTGCCGCTCGCGCAGCCCGGGTCCGGCGCCCGCCACCTCTACCTCGTCGGCGGGTCGCGGTCAGGCAAGTCGGGGCTGCTGGAGCAGATCCTGCTCTCCGCCCACCGCTCCGGCATCGCGGTGATCCTCGCCTCCCCGCAGGCCGGGACCATCACCGGCGCCTCGCTGTCCGCCTACCTCGGCGACGGCCTGGACGAGGCGATGGGAGCGCTGCGCCTGGCCTACGCGATGATGCTCGACCGCGAGGCCCGCTACCGCTCCCCCGCCTTCCCGTTCACCGACCCGCTGGTCCTGTTCGTCATCGACGAGGCGCACATGCTGCTGTCGTCCTCCTCGCCATACCACCTGGAGGCGAAGGCGATCGTGGAGCAGCTGACCCGCCGGTCCCTCAAGCGGGGCATCGGCGTGGTCCTGGCCACCCAGACCCCGCTCGCCGAAGACCTCGGCAACTCAACCGTCATCCGGTCCCAGCTCCTCATCGGCGGCGGCGCGGTCTTCCTGCGCTGCGCCAAGGGCCAGGGTTCCCTGGTCGGCGCGAACGCAGTGGAGGGCGCGGAGGGCATCGACCTGTCGATGATCCCCTCGCAGTGGCCAGGCCAGTACGCCAAGGTCGCCGACCGGGACATGAGCGGCCTGGCCACCGAGGCCGCCGCCGCTCCCGAGGACGGCACCTTCGGCCTGGGCTACCTCCTCACCCCCGGCAGCCAGGCCGTCCAGTTCCGCTCCCTCCACCTGGACGTGCCGCCGGTCTCGCTTGCCGGAGGCGAGCGGCCGGTCGGGATCGAGCACTGCGACGCCTGGCGCGAGCGCGACGCGATCGCAAGGACGCCGATGGTCGACAAGCGCGGCAAGAACTTGGTCGGCAGTCTCGCCGACCTCCTTGCCGCGGCCGAGGGCTCCCCCTCCTCACAGGAGCCGGCGGCCCACCACATCCCCGCCGGTCCCCACGCCGCCACCGGGCCCGCCCGGTCGGAGGGAGCCCCGGCGGCGCCCGAAGGACAGGAGCTGATCAAACCGCGCATCCTCGAGCTCCTCCAGGAGCACTCCATCCCCATGACCGCCGAAACCATCGCCAGGAAGCTCGAGACCCCCGCGAAGAACATCAAACCCAGGTTGTCCGAGCTGAAGAAGCGAGGCGAGATCACCAACGAAAACGGCCTGTGGAGGGCAGCATGAACACCCGCACCAACAGCGGTACCGACTTCACCCCCATCGACCAGGACCTTTACGCGGCCGCGTTCCGACGCCTCGACCCCGACCCCACCCCGGAACCCGCCGCCACCGCCGCCCCTGCGGCCCCCACGGCGCCCACGCAGGCACCTCTCATCGCCGTCCAGCCCGCGCGCCTGACCGGCCCGGTCGAGAAGACCCTGACCGACGCGCTCGCGTTCCTCGACACCCACGGCTGGACCAGGTACAGCCTCATCAACACCGAGGGCGCCCGCTGCTCCATCGGCGCCCTGCGCGCCGCCGCCGGCGCCCGCAACACCGCCTACTGCGACGCCGGGAACCTCCTCCTGGACGAGGCCCGCCGCCAGCACGGCAAGAAGTGGCAGACCATCCCGTCCTGGAACGACTCCCACAGCGGAGCACAGGTACGTAGCGTGTGGGAGGCCGCCATCCGGCGCGCCCACCACATGAACATCTGACCCGGTGGAGCTGCCTGTGCCGTTCTCGTTCACCGGCTCGGACGCGGCCGACATCGACAGGCAGCTCCAGACCATCACCGACATGGCCCACGAGACCCTCCGCCGTGTCGACGACGTCAGCAGACAGCCCAACACCTAACCCGCTCCCCGCCCTGACGCAGAGACACCCACACCCAGCTCGACTCCCGCCCCGCCCGGAACCTCCCTTCCGGGCGGGGCGTCGCCGTTCCCTGCCCACACACCACCCTCTCGGGAGACCAACCACCGTGCGCCGATACCGCTACCGCTGCACCATCTGCCGCACCACCAGCCCCGTCGTCCTCAACCCCGACGACCTGGACTCCGAAGGCGACGTCCACCGCCAGGCCGTCCACGGCGGCCACTTCCCCGACCACGAACTCGCCGGCGAGATAGACCGCCTGGGCCGCTGGTACGCCGCCCTGTCCCCGCTTGCCGTGCTCCACGCCCGCGTCGCCGACGGTCTCAGCGACCTGCGCGACGAGAAGACGATGGGCCACTACTGGTGGGCCCGCGCCGGCTCCGCACTCCTGATCGGCGGGTCAGTCGCCCTCTTCGCCCTCGCCGTCACCGCCGTCCTCTGACACAGGCTCCGACCGACCCGCCTGGCCACCGGCACCGCCCCGCCCCGTACTTCGGTGGCGGTGGTCCCGGTGACTGGGCAGGCCGACCGGCCACCCGCCCTCACCTCACGCCCCGTCGACGGACCGCCCGTCGACGGGGCGCGCCACTGCCCGAACTCGCACCTGCTGGAGGACATCCCGTGCTCGTCCCCCGTCCGCGCTGCCGGATCGGGCGCCCGCGTCCGCAGCGCCCCGGCCTCCGCCCCCCGCAGCGCCCCGCCCGGCTTCCCGGATCCTGGACCGGCTGATGGTCGACCAGGACCTGGTCGACGTCGACCCGCAATGACCCCGGCGACGGCTCCTTACCGGTCTTCCGGTGGCGCCAGGCCGGCGGGCCCGCAACCCGTCGTCGGCTGCGCGAGATAAGTCTGCGCCTCGGCGGCCAGGCGCCCGCCGCCCGCACCGAGTGCCGCGGCGGCAAGCGGTTCGCGTGGCTGTACCGGATCGACCTGGCGAAGCCCAAGGTCGCGATGACCCTCGCCAAGGAAGCGGCGCTCGACGCCGCGATGGCCGCCCGCCAGAGCTGCTGCACCTGCCGGCGGCGCTACTTCCACTGCATCCCCCTGCAGACCTTGGGCGCGTGCCTGGAGTGCTACGACGGCAGGCCCGCCGACCCCGCCTCATACACCGCTCCCCCGGCCCCGCACCTGCTGGCCGCCTGAACCGAGAGGACCACCTCATGCAGGCTCACCGTCCCGCCGTCTTCGCCGCCCTGCTCGGACTGACCCGTGCCGGTAGCTCGCTCGGAGACTTCTGGGTGCAGTCGGACTTCTGCGCCCAGGTGAAGGGCGCGTCCGACGACCACCCGGTCACCTACGAGGACCCGGTCACCGAGAAGAAGACGGTCCACGGCACGGCCGATGGCCGTAAGGCGTGCCTGGAGCACTGCCTGACCTACGCGGCCACGCAGGCCATCGTCGCCGGGCTCGGCGCCCGCGCGCTCGGCATCCGCGTCCACCCGGCCGCCGCCGCAGCCGCCCTCGCGGTGTCCTTCAGCACGCCTACGCCGCCGACCGGCGCGTCCCGGCCAAGGGCTTGCTGGAGAAGATCGCCACCAACACCGGCAGGGGCGGCTTCTACAAGCTCGCGGACTTCGGCATGAACGGAGCCTTCCATCTCGACAGCGCCTGGCACCACGGCTGGGAGACGTTCGCCGCCGTGATCACCACCATCGGCGCGAAGACCCGGTAACCAGCCTCTCCCCCACCCGCGCCACCCGGCCGCGCACGACGAACCACCTTGCTGAAGTGGACGGGCCGCGACGGCTGGCCCCTGGCACAACGCGCTCAGTTGCACGGCCCGAAGCCACTTCGCCCTGTAACTCCGCCTCGGGACAGGCGCACATCGGCGTCCAAACCAGTCCGCCTGCCCCGGGCCACCCATCCCGTACGAGACGAGAGGGAGATCCAAGTATGGCCCCCGTCATGCGTGTTCAAGGCCCGATCGGCCAGCGCGCGCTCCTCATCACCACCCTCGCGGTCCCGCTCACCGGCTGGACCCTCCACGCGCTCACACTCCACCGGCGCCTCACGGCCGAGCGCCGCGACCCGCTGACCGGCGCCCAGCGCCGCGCCGCCTTCGAGCGACGCGCCCAGCGCCTCCTCGTCCGCCACCGGCAGGACTCCCTGCTCTGCCTGGTCGACCTCGACCACTTCAAGAGTCTGAACGACACCCACGGCCACGCCGCCGGCGACGCCGCGCTCGCCGCCACCGGCGAGCGCCTTGCCCGCTGGGCCGGACCCCACGGAGTCGTCGGCCGCCTGGGCGGAGACGAGTTCGCCGTCGCCACCCGCACGGACACCCTCGTCGGCGGGGACGCAATCCGGCAACACCTCCAAGCCCTCGTCGACGCCCTGCACGAACACGTGTACACCGACGCCGGGCCCGTCGCGGTCGCCGCGTCGGTCGGCGCCGCCGTCCCCGACTACCTCGGCATCCACGCCCTGCCCGCCCTGATGCGCGGCGCGGACGTCTCGATGTACCGAACCAAGCACTCCGGCCACTACGGCTGGGCGGAGATCGAGGACCTCCAGACGCCGACCGTCAACGGCCGCCGGCAGGGCCGCCCCGGCACCGCGCTGGAGCGTGCCGCATGAGTAACTCGTCCCTGCCCGCTGACCCGGGCACCTGGGTTCGGGGCATCACGGTCCGCCAGCCCTGGGCCACCTGCCTCCTCGCCGGGAAGAACATCGAGAACCGGCCCGTGCACTGGCCGTGGCGCGGCTGGCTCCTCCTGCACGCCAGGCAGACCACCGAACGCGCCCCGCTGCGCGACCCGCTGGTCGCCACCGCGATCCGCGGCCGCGACCTGCACACCGGCGCCGTCGTCGGCATCGCCCGCCTGACCGACTGCCACCAGGACCCGGCCGGCACCCCGCCCTGCTCCCCCTGGGCCCAGGCCGATGCCTGGCACCTGGTCCTGGCCGACGTCCACGAGCTCCCGCTGCCGATCCCCGCCTACCGCGGGCAGCTCGGCGCCTGGAAGCCGACACAGCACCTCGTCGACCAGGTCCGCCTCCAGCTCCCCCAGCTCACCCCGGAGTCCGCGTCATGAGCCGCACCCACCACACCGACCCCGACCCCCGCTTCCCCTTCCCGCACACCTCCTCCCCGACCCGCTGCCGCACGCGCCCCGAGCTGTTCGACCTCGGCTTAGGCGACCTCAGCGGCGCCACGAAGAAGGCGGCCCAAGAGAGGCTCGAGCAGGCGCGGCGTGCCTGCTCCGCCTGCCCGGTCGTCACCGCCTGCCTACGGTGGGCGCTGGTCAACGAGACGACGGAGAACGTCTTCGCAAGCACCACCCCGACCCAGCGCCGCGTCCTGCGCCGCCGCCTGGCCGACCGGCTCGGACCCGACTGGGTCGACGTCCTGGCCGCCCGGGACCAGGCCCGCCGAGAGCGGGCCAAGGCCGCCCGGCACACCCCGCTGCCCGTGCCCCAGGCCCGCATCGTCCACCTCGACCGCGAACTCAACGGGCCCCTTCGCCCACTGCTGCGGCTCACCGCCGAGGAGCAGTGCCTCAACCGCTCCCGGCTCGAGGCCGGCCTCAAGGCCGCGTAGCAGATACGCGTGTTCACCGACCGTACCGTCAGCGCCCAGGCTGCGGCGCCGGCCGTGAACCCCAACCCGGTGCTTGAGCTCGCCGCCGCCGCGCGGACCGTCACGCGTCACGCCCGCGACACCACCGACCAGACGCCCCTCCTGTACGTCCTCGGACTGCCCGCCACCACCCACCCCCTCCCGGAAACCGGAGAACCCGCCACCATGACCAGCACCGGCAACCTTTCCGCACACCAGTCCATCGCCCTGTCGATGCACGCCGACGGCGCCAGCGAGCAGGCCATCCGCGAGACCACCGGCCTGACCGAGACCGAGCTGAGCGACCTCATCGCCGACAAGGTCCTCGAACTGCCCCGCGCCGACCCCTCCGCGACCCCGGTGATCGACGTGCCCTTCACAGCGATTCGCCTGATCTCGTTCGGCTATCTGCACTTGCCCACCGGCCCGGACGGCTGCCCCGTCCCGCCCGCCGCTGACCGGGTCGAGGACGTCCGTGATCGGCTCCGCGACCCGGCTGCCGCCCGCGACATCCTCGACCTCGACGGTCTCAACCCCCGTGTCCAGGACATCGTCCTCGCGACGCCCGGCGCCCGCGAGCTGCTCGCCAACCTAACCGGCTACGCCGCCCTACCCGCCGGTCCCCGCCGCATCGCCATCGGTTGTGCAGGCGGGAAGCACAGGGCATCCGGACTCACCGAACTCCTTGCTCGGGAACTCCGTGCCCGCGGCCGCCAGGTCGACGTCGAGCACCTTCACGTCCATCTCCCCCGCGTCCTCAAGCAGTCCGACCCCGGGACCCGCGCGAGCGCATGACTGCCACTGGCCTGTACGACGTCGTGTCCAGCAAAGGCGACGACGGCGCCGCGCACCTCGTCGAGCCAGCTCTGGACGCCCGGCGAGGCCGCAGTTGAGAGCGGCTCCATCGCCCACCGGGGCCTGTAGGCCACCGGGATCGACAGCCCGACCAACGCCCCCACCCGGTCCGCTTCCTGGTCGTCAGTCCCTAGAGGTGGGCCGACATCATCGAAACCGCCACGGCCTAAGCGGCCTGCGTCCGCAGCTGGCGCAACCTCCGCCCGGGTTTTCTACCTCGTCAAGCAGCACCACGGCAGCACAAAGGAGGCACCTCGCAGCGCACCATCGAGCGCTACGTCAGCGACCAGATCGGAAAGCCGCAGGCCGAGCTCTCCGAGAGGACGGCCGTTGAGGTACGGCGCCGCAGATCCGGGCCAAGGCCCGCAAGAACGCCGCCACCGCGCCCGGCCTCATGGTCGACGTCCGCGCTCGGTTCGGCTTCACCGCCGTACCGGGCACCACCGTCGACGTTCGCATGCGCCAAGACGCCGAGGGGTATGGGGCGGCGTTCGGCTCGCCGTGCGGAAGCCGTGGTGGGCGCGCCAGCAAAGGACCGACCAGCGGGACTGGGCGGAGAGCAAGGAGCCCGTACTCAGCCAGGAGGCGGTGGAGAGGAGGGAGAGGGCGGAGCCGATAGAGCCGGCGGACAGAACGCTGCCCACCGAACCGATCGAGAGGACGCTGCCGACGGAACCGATGGAAAGCACGGATCCGACGGAACCGATGGAGAGTATCGATTCTTTCGAGCCGATCGAGAGGAACGATCCGCGGAGGCGTGGCATGGGCATGGGGCCATCGTGCCAGGGGGTCGGGGCGGGTCGGGGATCCAACTTGGCACAGTCGTGACGGCACGGTGGGGTGGAGACGTCGTGGCGAGCATCGAGCCGATGGCGCAGCGTTGGCGCTGCATGATCAAGGCCACGCGCCCGGCTCCCGGTGGGAGGCCGTAGCGCGTCCGGGCGCCAGCCACCACGAGCCTGTCCGTGCCCCGTGCCACCCTGTTCGGGCCCGGCGGCGCCCATCCTTGAAGCCGATGCCGCCGCCGGGCACCACCCCAGCAGCGAGGGAGGACACCGTGAAGTGGTGCCTCTGCCACGGAGACGACGCCGCCGAGGTGACCCCTCGCGTTCCCCGCGTCCGTCCGAGCCCGCAGGGGCATCCAGAGGGGCAAATCGATTCCGGACGTGGCCGATGGCTGCCCGTCGAAAGGTCCTGGGCCCCTGCCAGGGCCTGGGACGTGATCAGCTGCGCTACATCGACGAGGACGAGGACGGGCCCGGCTGCAGTCTCCTGACCGCGACCTGGGCCTGCATGCCAGACCGCCGGCATGTTCGCGGGGTTGCCCCCACTTACATGGACGAGGCGACGGGCCAGCAGGGCCTCAGCTCGCCAAGCGTGCGAGGGATCTCAGAAGAGGTCCCGGTACTGCTGGAAGCCGGTACCGATCTTGACGCGGGGCTTGAACGGCGCGGATGCCTTGCCGGTGCCCTTGTAGAGCCACAGGCCGCCCTTGGGGTCCCGGGCGAGCAGGTCGCTGCGGCGGTCGGCATCGACATCACCGGCGGACACCAGCTTATTGAACTCGTTCCATCCGCTGCCGACCCGCAGCCGCGGGGCGAACGGCTTGCGCCCGTCTCCTGTGCCCTTGTACAGCCAGAGAATGCCCTGCGTGTCGCGGGCGACGATGTCCGCTTTGGTGTCCCCGGAATAGTCCCCGACCCCGGCGATCTGGGTGTAGGCATTCCAGCCGCCGCCGACCTTCACTCTCGGGGCCAGTGTCCCGTCCGATCTGATCGGGACGCGCCACAGGACACCCTGCCGGTCACGAGCCAGCAGGTCGGGGTGGGCAGCGCGTGCCAGAGTCCCCGGCGACAGGACGCGGCTGTACTGCTGCCAGCCGGTGGCCACCTGCTTGAGCCGACCGCCGCGCCACTGGTTGACCACGCCGTTGGACATGACGTGGTACGCGCCGTCCTGGTGACCGGTCAGGTCGGGATCGACCGCGACGCAGTACGTGAGCCCACGCCAGACGTAGGCACCCGACCTGGAGTCGAAACCGCCTCGTCCGTCCCGCATGTAGACGTACATCTGACCCGACGGGAGTATCCCGCTCAGAAAGAATGAGGGCGCGGTGGGTGTCGGATCGAGCGCGGCCACGGCCTGAGCACTCGAGAGGAACTTCTGCGTCGCGCCGGGCGCCGCGGGGGCGTCCGCGACGGCGGTACCAGTGACCGTGGCGGCCAGGGCAACGGCTGTGGCCGCGGCTGCCAGGCGTGCGAGTCCACGTCTGTGGAGAGCAATTTGCAGCAAAAGAAACTCCGGATAGTCGGGGGAACCAGTCACGCGGTATCTCACGCGCACGACATGCCGAGCGACTGATCTGACATGAGCGCCCTGTGATACGGACGGCTCTGGTGCCCAGAGACTATGAGAGGTTCTCGCTCGGAATTCGGGCGGGTCCGCCCGATCCAGGCAGAGGCTGTCTCGGCACCGGTGCGAGTGAGCCGTTGGCTGGTCCGGGGGCATCGGAACGGCGGACTCGATTTCCGGCCGGTTCGACCAGACGCGTTCAGGGCCGCGGAACGAACCAGCCCTTTTTGTCCCCGGCTGGTCCAGTTCCCCCGCCAGGGCCATTCGCCGACGGCTCCTCCGCGTACAAGGCCGCTCTGTATGGCGCGCCTGCGAGGGCGTGCCTCTGATGCAGGTCAGGAGCGTGGTCAGTGGGGTTCCTGTAGCGTCCTGCCAAGGTGATGGGCTACCAAGCCAGTGTGGAGGGAGGTGGGCTCATGGAGAACGAGGTGCTCCGGGCCTTCAAGATCGCGCTGAACCCAGCCACGGCGCAGGGCGAGGTCTTGGCCCGGCCGGCCGGCGCGATATCGGGGGCCTTCATCCCGGCGCAGCCGGAGAACGTGAGCAGAGCCTGCCGGGATGTCGTCGAGCGGTATCGGCTGGAGATCGACCGGCTTCAGCGGAAGGTAACCGCAGAGTCTGCGCGTCGCCGGGGTGTGGAACGCAGGTTCCAAGAGGCCGTCGCTCGCCTCCGCCACAGCAAGAATCCTGAGCAGTATGTGGAAACGCTGGCGTCCGGAGGTTTGGCGGAAGACCTGGAGCTGCCTTTGGTGCCCGATGTGGCGGAGTTGCTTAGGCGGCTGGAGGAGAGCGAGGCGGACCGGGCGGCGTTGAGGGCTCTGCTGGATGAGCGCGGAGCGGCGTTCGGCTGTATCGGCCCGTGAGGCAGTTGCTGCCCGCGTCCAGCCCAGGGTTGCCCAGGCCTGCCGCCCCAGGTTGGCCTTCTGTGGGCTTGTCCGGCCGGGTGAGCGGTCACGCTGGTTGCCGCTGGCGAGTTGACCGATTCGTTTCGGCGCTGCCGGGCAAATGGCGCCTCAGTGGCGTGACCGCCCCTTGCACCACTGCGCCGGACCGGCCACCGGTCACCGTGCCGGCACCGATGAGTTCCGACTCGTCCGACCCGTCTCCGCCGTGGTCCAGCGTCGCCGCAACCTACGCCTGAACCCGCTTCCGACCCCGACTCGTAGCCGGCTGGGCCCGCGCCGGTGCATGCCAGCGGCCGGACGGCCGGCCGGGCTGGTCCTCTCGCCCAGTCCGCACCCGCCGTCTAGCTTGCGAGGGCCCCGGCAGGTGTCTGCACTGCCGGGGCCCCTGGGGCGCGACCTCGTTACGGGGGGAGCGAGGTCGCGGAGAGCGGCGGGGTACGCCGCTCGAGGGAGCATATGGCCGAGCGGGACGAGCTCGGGTCTCATCCGTGACGGTCCTGATGCCACGTGGCTGGAACACACCACACGGGCCTGGGTTCGTTCAGGTGCGATGCGGCAGAGGATTTCGAGAGGAGGGAGCGCACGGCAGGAGGTGCGGAGTGGTTGTCCGGATGGCGAGTATCGGCCCGGGCCGACCGGCCTGATCGTTGTTCTGCCGAAGGAGCAGTCATGAAGCCCGGACGTCTCGGCGTCTACCTGACGGCCGCCGTCACCGCGTTCGGTGTCGCCCTGATCCCGCAGCCCGGTGCGTCCGCCGCGCAGACGGACTGCACGTACACGCACAGCGGTCTTGTTCCGCTGAACGACCTGGGCACGGGTACGTACAACGGTCTGACCGGTGGTCTCTACCCGGGCGGCAGCAATGTTCGGCCGACCGCGCACACGAACGCCGGTGTGAACATCGCGCAGAACCAGGTGCTGCCGCGCAACGCCTCCGGGCAGGTGGACCTAGTGAACGGCAAGGTCGTGCTGATCTCGATCGGCATGTCCAACACCACCCAGGAGTTCCAGAGGTTCATCGCGACGTCGAGCTCGTACGCGAACCTGAATGACAAGCTCGTGATCGTCGACGGTGCGCAGGGCGGCAAGGACGCCAGCGCCTGGGCGAACCCGGCGGACACCACGTGGTCGGTGCTCGCCACCCGGCTGTCGAATGCCGGGGTGACTCCCGCTCAGGTGCAGGCGATGTGGCTCAAGGAGCAGTACGTCGGGGACAACCTCGGAGCCTTCCCCCAGGGCGCGCAGAACCTGCGTGACTCACTCGCCGCGATATCCCGCAACGCGCGCGCGCAGCACCCGAACCTGGCACTCGGCTATGTCGCGAGCCGTATCTACACCTACAACCCGGCGCGCAGCGCGGGTGCCTATCAGCAGGGCTGGGCAGTGAAGAAGCTGATCCAGGACCAGATCAACGGTGCCTCGGACCTGACGTACGGGGCGGGTGGCGTCGCGCCGTGGCTGTCGTGGGGCCCGTACATGTGGGCGGACGGTCTGGGCGCGGACGGCGTGGCCGGCGGAACGCCGGGTCGCAGCGACGGTCTGGAGTGGGCGTGCTCGGACCTGGTGTCGGACCGGGTGCACCCGTCCGCGACCGGTCAGCAGAAGGTCGCGAACCTCCTCCTGGGCCAGCTCTCGACGGACCCCACGTCCACTCCTTGGTTCAACAAGTAGGCAGGGGAGGAGGGACCATGCCGCACATTGCCGTCCCGGCGCCGGTGCCGGGGATCCGCGGGCTGATGGCCGCCAAGCCGGCCTCGGGCCGCAGGCTCAGTGAACTGGCCGAGCAGCTGTTGCGCGCGCCTTCGCCGCTGACCGTGGCCGAGCGGGAGCTGATCGCCGCGTACGTGTCCTACCGGAATGGCACCCCTTACTGCACGGGCTCGCACACGGCTGCCGCCGCGCACGCGTTCGGCGGTGACTACGCCCTGGTGCAGGCCGTGCAGCGTGATCCGGCGACGGCGCCGGTGAGCGAGCGGATGCGGGCTTTGCTGGCGATCGCCGACAAGGTGCGGGGAAATGCCCGTGCGGTGACGGAGCAGGACGTCGCCGGCGCCCGGGTCGCGGGCGCGGACGACGAGGCCGTGCATGACACGGTGCTCATCGCGGCCGCGTTCTGCATGTTCAACCGGTACGTCGACGGGCTGGCGGCGATCACTCCGGAGGATCCTGAGGTCTTTGACGGGATCGGGGCGACGCTGGTGGCCGACGGATACCTGCCGCAGGGTCGCTCCGCGTCCGTATGACGTGGCTAAGTCGTGGCGAGGATCGCGCGGGAGCCCGGTCCGCGCCCCGCGCCCGTGCAGGCTTGACAGAGGCGCCCCGACCGGTGCCACCGATGTGGGAAGCGAGGAGCACATGTCCTTTCAGGCATATCTGGACAATATCGAGGACAAGACGGGCCTGACGCCCCGGCAGTTCATCGACCTGGCGAAGGAGCGCGGCTTCGAGGGACCGAAGCTGAAGGCGGGCCCGGTCCTGGAGTGGCTCAAGGAGGACTACGGCCTGGGCCGTGGCCACGGGATGGCGCTCGTACACGTGTTCAAGAACGGCGCGCAGATCTCGGACAAGCACGTCGGTTCGGGCGGCACGCACGCCGACGACTCCGACACGCTGTGGCTCGAGGGGAAGAACAACCGCCCCTGAGGTCGTACCTGCCACGAAGAACGCCGGCTCCCCTCCGGGTTGGGAGGGGAACCGGCGTTCTTCTGTGTCAGGCGGCCAGGACCTGCTCGGACACGCGGGTTTCGGTCGGACGCACGGTCCGGGCCAGCAGGGACGCCGGAATCGACATGAGGACGGCGGCCATGACGCCGGCGATGAACCAGCCGGAGGCGTTGTGTTCTGCGGCGAAGGCGGCGGAGGCGGGGGCGACGCCGCCGAGGACGGCGCTGGTGACGGCGTTGGGAAGGCCCACGCCCAGGGCCCTGACCTCGGGCGGGAAGATCTCGGTGAGGAGCTTGGGCAGCACGGTCGTCGCGCAGACCAGGTAGACCACTCCGGAGCCGTAGGTGAACAGCAGGCTGGCGAAGGTGCCGGTCATGGTGAGGTAGGAGACGGATCCGGCGACGGCGAACAGAGCACTGGCCGCGACGAGGAGGCGGGCGGCGCCGATCTTGTCGGCGAGCAGACCGATCGGGACGTTCAGCGTCATCATCAGCGCGGTGGCGGTCACGACGACCCAGAACATCATTCCGGGGGGTGCGAGGCGGCCTCCAAGCGCGGGGACGACTGCGGTCCACGTGCCGCCGACGGCGCCGGATCCGGCGACGAACAGGACGGCCAGGAGGACGTTGCGACGGTGGGCGACGAGAACCTGACGGAGCGAGCCCCGGTCCCGGCGGCCCTGGACCTGGCGCTGGAAGACCTCGGTCTCGGCGAGCCGGGAGCGCAGCACCAGCAGGACCAGGCCGAGGACGCCGCCGACGAGGAACGGCACACGCCAGCCCCAGTCGGCCATGGCGGCGGGCCCGAGAGCGGCGGTCAGACCGCCGCCAAGGAGAGAGGCGCTGAAGGCGCCGGCACAGGTGGTGAGGGAGAACAGGCTGCCGTAGGTGGCCTTGCGCTTCTCGGGGGCGACTTCCATCAGGTACGCGGCGGCGGCGGGCCATTCACCGCCGTGGGACACGCCCTGCGCCATGCGGGCCAGGAGCAGCAGCACGGGGGCGAGCAGGCCGATGTGCGCGTAGGAGGGGGTGACGCCGATGAGGAGCGAGCCGCTGGCCATGAGGGAGATGGCCAGCATGAGGGCGGGGCGGCGGCCTCGGCGGTCGGCGTAGCGGCCGAGGAGGATTCCGCCGAGAGGGCGCATGAGGACACCGACACCGAGGACCGCGAAGGCTCCGAGGATGGAGGTGAGGGAGTTCCCTGAGGGGAAGAACTGGGCGGCGAACAGGGGCGCGAAGAGACCGTAGCCGAGCCAGTCGAAGGACTCGATGAAGTTGCCGACCACCGTGGCGGTGACCGCTCTGCGGTGGGCCTTCTTCTGTGAGTGCGCAGACATGATGGGCCGTTTCTCCTTCAGACGGCGGTGGCGTAGCCGTGGGTGGTGATCCGACGGCCCGCCTCCTCGTAGTAGCCGGGCCCGGTGGGCAGCGCGGTGGCCAGGCCACTGACGTAGCGGTTGTACATGCAGAAGGCGGCCGCGATGAGCACGGTGTCGTGGATGTGGGTGTCGGTGGCGCCCTCGGCACGGGCGGCGGCGATGGTCTCGTCGCGGACGGGCGCGGCCTGTGCCTGGACCTCGGCGGCTATGCGAAGGAGGGCCCGCAGCAGGGGGGTGAGCGGGGCGGTGTCGGCGTCGTGCTGCACGGCCTTGACCAGGTCGATACCGCCGTCGAGCTGGGCGGCCGCTGCCGCGCCGTGGGTGTCGGCGCAGAAACGGGTGGTGTTGAGCTCCGACACGTACGCGGCGATCAGTTCGCGTTCGCCGCGGGTGAGGGGCGAGTCGCCGCGCAGCAGGGCGTCGGCGATGGCGTTGAGCGGGGCTGCAGTGTCGGGGCGGTCGGTCATCAGTCCCCTGATACCCGGGAGGTCATTGGCGATCCGGATGTGCGGCACGGGCCGTCCTTCGGTTGGGAGGTGTCGTCGCCTCATCGTTGGCAGCCGCGGAGCACTCGGCCAACTCCTCTCGTGCGGATCTGTGGTGCCGTTCAGCGGCGGCCGTTGCGGCGGGCCTGCTTGCTGACGGCCTTCCACTGGCGGCGTATGTCGGCCATCTCGGCGGGGTCCTCACGGCGGCGGCGGTAGGCGATCTCGCCCTGGAGCTTGCGCCAGGTGGCAAGGCGGTCCGGGGACAGTGCGCCGGTGCGGGCGGCCTCGGTGACGGCACAGCCGCCGTCACCGTCGTGACCGCAGTCGCCGTACCGGCAGTGGGCCGCGAGGGCTGCGACGTCGGTGAAGACGTCGTCGACGGCGTCGGGGCCGGCGGCGACCTCCAGGGAACGGATGCCGGGGATGTCGAGGAGGACTCCGCCCGAGGCGAGGAGGTGGAGGCGGCGCGTGGTGGTGGTGTGGCGGCCTCCGCTGCGCCCCACGGCGGCGACAGCTTCGGTGGTGCCCTCAAGGGCGTTGAGCAGGGAGGTCTTGCCTGCCCCGGAGGGGCCGAGCATGACTGCGGTCGTGCCGGGGCCGAGGTGGGAGCGGAGAGTGTCGAGGCCGTCGCCGGACAGGACACTGACGGAGATCACCGGAACTCCGGGGCTGAGGAGTTCGGCGGCTTCGGTGTCCGCGGCGCCCGCGTCGTCGGTGGTGTCGCTCTTGGTCAGAACGAGAACGGGCTGGGCTCCGCTGTCCCAGGCCATGACGGAGAGGCGCTCGACCATGGCGGCGTTGAGGCCGCCGGCGAGCGGCACTACGACGAGGACGGTGTCGATGTTGGCCGCGAGGATCTGGCGGCCGTGGCCGACGCCGGATCGGGTGAGGACGGCGCGGCGGGGGGCGACGGCGTGGATGCGGCTGTCGGCGCCCAGTTCGACCCAGTCGCCGGCGACGGGCGTGACGGGCAGGGCCGGGGTGATGGTCGCGGTGTGCGCGGTGAGGGTGCCGTCGGTTTCGGGGCGCAGGACATCGCAGACGGTGCCATGGTGGACGACGACGCGCGCGAGGGTGGTGGTGCCAGTCCTGTGGGGGGTATCGGTGTCGGTCCAGCCCAGTCGGGTGAGGGCGTCCGGGGTGGTGAGTGTGTCGGTCACGGGGTGTCCTCGGTGATGAAGCCGGTCCAGGTGCTGCGCAGCCGGTCGCCGGCGGTCGGGTCGACGCGCTGGACGGCGTGCATGGTGTGGGCGCGGAAGACGACCAGGCGGTTGGGGCGCGGCAGGACGAGCGTCGGGTGGGTGGCACTGTGGACGAGGGCGTCACCGTCGGCGCCGTCGGCGCGGGACTCCTCGTCGATCAGGGCGAGGCCGCCTCCCCAGTCGGCGCTCCAGGTGCGGTGGGTGAAGTAGACATACGCGCCGATGCGGCCGGCGCCGGCGTCGTTGTGCCAGCTCAGGCGGGAACCGGCGGGGTAGCCCCAGGCGCTGAGGGTGAGGGAGAGGCGGTCCGCCCCACCAGGGGCGGCCAGCAGGTCGAGATGGGCGCCGATCTGTTCCTTCACCGCCCGCTGCCAGCGCGGTGCGTCGTCTTCGCTGTGCGCCAAGCGCTGCTTGTCCTCTCCCCCGCGGTGGGCGAAGCCGTCGTACACCGGCGCGATGGTGCTGAGGACCGGCTTGAGGCGGGTGTGGGCGAAGCTGTCCGCGGTGGCCTCGAAGTCGGCCTCGGGCAGGAGGTCGTCGATGACGACGTACCGGTCGCCGCGGGAGTGGACGCGGGCGTCGGGGTTGGTCGCGGGTGTGGCGAGGAGGGTGGCCAGGTTCATGCGGTCGCTTTCTTTCCGTGTCCGGCGAGACGGGCGGCGGGGACGCAGAGCAGGACGAGCAGAACGCTGACGCCCAGGAAGACGGTGTCGTAGTGGTCGGCGAACAGGCCGCCGAGGAGCATGCCGGCGGGGATTCCGGCGGCGTTGACGAAGTTGTCCACGGAACCGAGGCGGGATATATAGCGCTCGGGGATCTCGCTCTGGTAGGCGGTGTCCCACACGATGCCGCAGGCGGCGGTCGTCAAGGCGCACAGGGCGAAGCTCGCGCCGAGGACGGCGGTGGGCAGCTCGTCGCGCAGGGTCAGGGCGACGAACTGCAGGACGGCGCCGAGGGTGACGACGACGGAAGCGGCTTTCCAGGGGTGGTGCTTGGTCGTCGACATGACGGCGAGCGAGCCGAGGAGGGAGCCGATCGCGAGGCAGGTCGCGAGGACGGACCAGGCTCCGGCGCCGCCGAGGGACTCGACGGCGATGACGGGCCCGGCGACAGCGGTCAGGCCGATGCCGAGAGAGACGACGAACCACAGGGCCATGCCGAAGGAGAACCACGGATAGCGAGCCATGACGGCGAATCCGGCGCGGAAGCGGTGGTCGGTGTCGGCGGCAGGAGCTGCATCGTCTGCGGAGGTACCGCTCGTGGAAGGGGCGGCGGCCTGGAAGGGGGCGGTGCGGCGGAGGGGGGTGTGCAGCCGGACCAGACGCAGGAGGCAGACGAGGTTGACGGCGAAGGAAGCCACGTCGAGCCAGAGGATCCACGAGAAGCCGACGGTGCTCATCAAGACGCCCGCGAGGACGGGGCCGAGGAGGAAACCGACGTCGGCGACGAGAGAGAGCAGGCCGTTGGCCCGCTGGAGACGGTCCTCAGCGACGAGTTCGGGGGTCAGACCGATCTGCGCGGGGTTGTACAGGGCGGTTCCCGCGCCGTACAGCGCGGCGGACAGGCACAGGTGCCAGCTCTGCAGTGCCAGGGGGCTGACCACGATGACGGCGAGGGCGCCCTGGGCGAGCAGCCTCAGCAGGTCGGCGCCGATCATCACCTTCACCCGGTCGTAGCGGTCGGCGAGCCGGCCACCGGTGGCGACGAGGAAGAAGCGTGCCCCCCACAGCGACAGCAGGACCCAGGTGAGCGCGGCCGCCGAGTGGGAGACCTGGTACGCGGCGAGGGCGAAGGCGACGGGGACGGGGGCGTCGCCGAGCCTGGAGACGACGTGGCCCGTGAAGAACGTCGCGAAGCGGCGCTCGCGGAACATCGCGGCCTGGTCCTTGAGGGTGGCGGTGAGCACGGGGCGAGTCATCCTTCGCAGATCAGGAAGTCGTTGCGGGCGCCGAAGGCGACCAGGGCGCGCAGGTCGGCGTCGGGCAGGTCGCTGTCGGCGGCCAATTCGTCGTAGGTCAGGGCGCCGCCCCTGGTGAGAAGGGTGATGGGGTGCTCCAGGCGGCGGTCGAGACGGATGCGCCGGCCCATGGTGGTGATCGTCAGGTGCTCTTCGCCGGTGGCAACGTGCGGGGGAAAGCGGCTGGCCCAGCGGATTCGGGTGCCGGATCCGACCTCGCCGGTCAGGGCGCTGCGCAGGGACGCTCCGGCGCGGCGGTCGGGGCGCAGGGCCAGGCGGGTGGTGAGCCATTCGGGGTCGGGGTCGGGTGCGGTGCGGCCGACGAGTTCGTGGGCGGCGCGGCTCTCCTCGCGCACGTCGGCGTAGGGCTCGTACCCGACTGTGAGGTGCACGGTGAGTTCCCCGGTGCCGGAGACGCGGTGGGCGGTGTCGCGCGGCACGGACAGGCACATGCCAGGTGTGAGGACGCGGTCGAGACTGCCCGGGGCCAGGTCGTGGGAGCGCGCGCCTGTGCGGGAGTCGACCTCCCAGTGCTTGCGGCCGAGGAGTTGCAGGATGAGGGCATCGTGGTCGTCGCTGTGAACATCAAAGGCGGAGTTCTCGCCTGCGGTGATGTAGCAGTTGACCCAGGCGCGGGCGCGCAGCAGGTATTCGAGGGCCTCGCACAGCAGCATGACTCGCTCGTCGAGGGCTTCGAGGTGGCTGATGACAAGGGTCGCGCCGCGCTCGACGGCGCTATGCAGGTAGGTGGGGACGAGGGCGGTGTGCAGGACCTCTCCATCGCCGACGCGCGAGCGCATCCAGCGGCTTCGGTCGACCTGCCGGCCGGACTCGACGAGCCGGAAGTTGGTGGCGAGGGCTCCGGGCCGTGCGAGGGCGGACCATACGCCGGCGAGCAGGGCCTCGTGGGCGGTGTTCTCGCTGCCCGCGGCGGGCTCGTGGAGTCGGACACCGCCGGTGGGTGGCTCCTGGTCGCCGAGGCCGGTGAGGAGCGCCTGGGCGTGGGCGAAGGCGTCGTATCCGGTCATGGCGCGACCACCGCGCCCACGCCGCAGAGGCTGAGAGCGATCTCCTCGCGGCGTTCCGGCGCGAGGCCCTTGGGTAGGACGGCGGTGAGCTCGTCAAGGGTGAAGGGCGAGTCCGAGGCTGTCGCCTTCTCCAGGTCGGTGAAGTCGGTGGGGTCGGGGCCGGGGACGATGAGGGTACGGCCGCGGGCGACGAGGGTGGTGCCACCGTGATGGGGGGCGGCGGTGACCACCCCGGGGCGGGCCCAGCGCAGCGAGGCGTGGGGGTGGGGGGCCGTACGGGGCAGCGCGGCCTGGTGCGGTCGGCTGAGGTAGCCGTTGGTGCGCAGGCGGAGCTGCCCGAGGGCGATCTCGTGGGCGACACGGTCGGCGAGCGAGGTGCCGGCGGTGTCGTCGGTGAGGATTCTGCGGGCGCGATCGGTGACCTGGTCGGCGGCCGGGTAGGCGGCGAGGGGTTCGGCCGGGTGGGCGGCGCGCCACAGGGCTTCCGTGATCAGTGGCCGGGCCCTGACCGGGTAGACGGTCAGTCCGAGGAACGTGGAGGGGCCGAGGTTTCGGAACACGTGGTACGTGTCCTGGGGGATGCAGAGGAAGTCGCCGGGCTGGAGCAGGTGTCGCTCGGCGGAGGCGAGGTGCTCCTCGACGTCGAAGGTGATGCGGCCGAACGAGGGGTTGGGCGTGATGGCGGATGCGTCGAACGGGTTGTCGTGCCAGACCCAGACCTCCTTGGGGGACGGTCCGAGGTGGAAGATGAGGGAGGGCTCCGAGTCTTTGTGGATGCCGAACGGGGTCCAGCCGGAGTGGGCGACGAAGGTGTACACGTCGGTTCCGGAAGGCAGTTCGTGGGTGCCGTCGGCGATGAGCTCCGCTACGAGTCGGGCGACCTCGGTGGCCAGGTCGAGGTTCCAGGATGAGATGTCGTTGACGGCAAGGCACTCCTCGTCGCTGTCGGCCGTGCGGGCCAGCCAGTCAACGGCGCTCTCTTCGTCGGCGACGGGGGTGTCCACGAAGCGCTTGGTCAGCCGGTAGTCGAAGGCGCCGGGGCGGAAGGCACGCAGGCGCAGGTCGCCGGGCGCCTGACGGGTCGCTGTGCGCAGGCCGTCGTCGATCAACCGGGCGAGGTGTCCGGGGTCGGCGACGAGGCCGGGGAGGAACACGGTGCGGGCGAAGTCCGGGGCGTGGTCCGCCGCGAACGCCTTCCAGGTCTGCGTGTCGATGCTCATCCAACTCACCACTCGTTCGGGGAAACGGCCGACGCGGCCGGCTGTCCGTGGGGACGACCGGCCGCGTTACGGTGCGGGGCTCAGTGGCCGACGTCCTGACGCGGGCTGAACTCGGCCTCGAAGTCGTAGTTGTCGTCCTCGAGGATCTCCATGACGAGGTTCTTCTCGTTCTCCATGTCGGTATTTCCTTTCCGATCGATTCATGAGTGTTCTCCCGCTGGCGCGACGGGAGTTATGCCTGGGCAATTCAGTTGGAATTGAGCGGTCCGTTCGGCTCGGGATTCTTTGTGCTTTCCGGTCCGTTCTGGAAATTACTCTGACATGGCCTCACAAGCCGTGTCAGCAATTTTCCGTGGCACAGAATGACCTTGGCATTGTTGTGTCACACCAGGCCGATGCGGGCGGCCTGGAGACCGAGCTGGAAGCGGCTGTGGGCACCGAATCGTTCGGAGAGACCGGAGATCATGCGGCGCTCGCTGCGCAGGGAGATGCCGAGCCTGCGGGCCGCGGCCTCGTCGGTGAGTCCCTCGGCCAGGAACTTCAGCAGGGCGCGTTCCTGCGGCGTGTAGGCGTCGGGCTCCTCGTCCTCGACGCCTCCGTCCGGGAGGGGTTCCGCCTCGTCCCACAGATGCGTGAACAGGGCGCGCAGGCCCGTGAGGGCGCCTGGTTCGCGCAGAAGCACGGCTCCCTCATCAGGGACTTCCGGATCGAGGGGAAGGACGGCGCTCGCCCCGTCGACGATCCGCAGCTGCAGAGGGAGGGAGGGCAGGGTGCGGATCTCGGCGCCGGCCTGTGTCAGCTCTCGGACCGCCCGTCGACGCTCGGGTGTTCCGTCGGTGCTGTCGAGGTGGAGGATGCGGACCCTCACTCCCCGGGAGAGCAGGTCGACGTGGAGGGGGGCGTCGATCTCCCAGGGGCCGCCTCCGGAGGCAGTGGTGGGGGCGAGGGCGAGGAGTTCGCCGCGGGCCTGTCCGGTGACGTCTGTGTGGATCCGCCGGACGGACTCGTCTCCGGTGAAGCGTTCCACCGCACCGCCCAGGGAGTCTCGGCCGAGCGCCGTGTAGTCGGTGAGGAGGTCGGCGACCGCCGCGCGGCTCGCGTCGATCTCCAGCTGAGTGCGGGCGAGCTCGTTCTGCCGTCGTTCGAGCAGCGCGCCGAGTCCGGCCCGGGGCGGCACCAATCGCAGGCCGCCGGAGGAGTCGGCGGTCGTCGTTGCGCGCAGCAGCGCGAGGTCGGCCAGCGTGTCCAGTGCCCGGGCGACCGTGCGACGGTCGGTGTCCAGCTCCTCCGCGAGGCGGTCCACGCCCCACGAAGGGTGCTCCAGCATCAACCGGTAGACGGCCTCCGTGCTGAAGTCGAGTCCGAGTACGCGCAGCATCAGCGTCCCCCCGCGGTCGTGTGTGGGCACCGGGGCACATGCGTGCCACGGCATGTTCGTGGCCTCGCCGGGGCTGGGGCGGGGCCGGTGGTGTGCGGCAGACTCGGTGTGTGCACCTCGTCGAGTTCGCCTTCGCCAAGCCGCCGCAAGCGCCGGATCTGTCCTCCGACGTTCTGCTGGCCGAGCTGTGGGCGGCATGCCGCCCGGACGACGGCGTCGAGCACGTACGCGTGCATGCGAGCCGGGCCGGTGCCCGGGGGGTCGCCTTCCTGCTGGCTCCGGACGAGGCGAGCGCCGTGCGGCGGTGCCGTGCCCTGTGTCGGCGGGCCCTGGTGCTGTCGCCCGCACTGGGCGGCTGGCAGCTCGCCGGAACCGTGGAGGCATGACGCCGGGCGGCGGTACGTGCCCGTACCGACGCGACCACCTGCCCAAGTCTCCTCGTACCGCGAGATGTTCCTTGCCACGTCCTCATTCTTGGACTAGCGGGCGGCGCGACGCTTCTCTCTGAGTGCGGAGCTGACGGGGACTGCTCGGGGCGAGGTCCGCACGCTGGAAGTTGGCCGGCCGGCCCGCGGGTCCCGACGATGAGCCCGTCCGTACCCCAAGCGAAGACGAGGACTCAGCGGTGCCCCACATCGAGATCACCCATGACCTTCCCGGAATCAGCGGGCTCTTCGCCCAGCGCCCGGACACCGCGGGCGTACTGTCGGACCTTGCCGAGACCCTGCTGCGCAGCGGTCCTTCGCCGCTGAGCCGGGGCGAGCGCGAACTGATCGCCGCGTACGTGTCGCACCTGAACTGCACCGCTTTCTGCGCCGGTTCCCACAGCGCGTTCGCGGCCGCGCAGCTGGAGGGTGGCGCCGAGCTCGTGGCGTCCGTGCTCGCCGGCCCCGACACGGCGGCGATCACTCCGCTGCTCCGGTCGCTGCTGAAGGTGGCCGCCGAGGTGCAGGCCGAGGCGGCCCCCGTCTCCGACGAGGCGATCGCCGCCGCCCGAGCCGAGGGCGCCACGGACACCCACATCCACGACACGGTCCTGATCGCGGCCGCGTTCGCGATGTTCAACCGCTACGTGAACGGTCTGGCCACGGACGTCCCGTCCGACCCGGCCTTCTACGGCGTGGCGGCGGAGCTCATCGTCCAGCACGGCTACGGTGCCGCGCACTGACGCACCCCGCCCGCAGGCGTCCCGTCTTCCTCAGGAGGGTGACATGGCCTGGTCCCCCGCACACATTCCCGACCAGAGCGGCAGGACCGCTCTGATCACCGGCGCCTCTGGCGGCATCGGTCTGGAGACCGCCCGCGTGCTCGCAGACCGGGGGGCGCACGTCCTCCTCGCCTGCCGCAACGTGGGGCGGGGCAGGGCCGCAGCCGCCCGCATCGGCGGCAGCACCGAGGTCGTACGCCTGGACCTGGCGTGCCTGGACTCGGTACGGGAGGCGTCGGCGTGGGTGCATGCCCGCCACGAGCGCCTGGACCTGCTCGTCAACAACGCCGGGGTGATGTTCCCTCCGTACCGGCGCACCGAGGACGGCTTCGAGGCGCACTTCGGTGTCAACCACCTCGGGCACTTCGCGCTGACGGGCCTGCTGCTCGACCTGATGACAGCGGTGCCCGGCTCCCGGATCGTCACCGTCGCCAGCCTCACGCACCGGGCGGGCCTCGGGGCCTTGGACGAGGGCGGGGCCCGGTCGTCGGCCGGGCGACGGTCGCTGACGGCGTACGGACGTTCCAAGCTCGCCAACCTGCTGTTCGCACGGGAGTTGCACCACCGGCTTGCCACAGCGGGTGCGGCCACTGCCTCGTTCGCCGCGCATCCGGGCCTCTCTCCGACCGGCCTGTGGCAGGGCGATGTGCCCCGTTTGCTGCGGCCGGTGGCCGGGGCGGGGCTGCGGTGGCTGGCCCAGCCCGCGGACCGGGCGGCGTGGCCGGCACTAAGCGCGGCGACGGACCCGCACGTGCCGGGCGGTGCATACCTCGGCCCGTCGCAGTTCTTCGAGAGCCGGGGCACGCCCGCTCCGGCCCGCTCCAGCCGGGTCTCACGGGACGTGGCGGCGCAGCACCGCCTCTGGCAACTGTCCGAGGGGCTGACGGGCGTGCGTTACGCCTTCCCGTCGGCGCGGGCGGAGGCGGAGTCTTCCGGCGCGGTGTGTCCGGTGACGGGGGCGCGAGGGTGAGCGCCGTCCCGGAGGACGGCGTCGTCGCCGGTGTGGGAACGGGAGGGGACAGACAGGAGCGTTTCCGGCCGGTCGCGGCCTGGGCGTGGATGTGGCGGAACTTCGACGCCGTGCTGCCGGACGTGACGGGCGCTGCCTGGCAGACGGACACCGCGGCTCAGCCCGCGCGGGCGGCGGAGGCGGAGGGGTACGCCCGCTTCACGGTTCACGGACCCTGGTGAGGGCTGGACCTCACGAAGTGGACGCGGGGCCTTCTTCCGCTGTGCTGGACACACGGGCGGAGCCCCCGGTGGTGCGCCGTCGCGCCTAGCGTGTCGCCGCGTATCCCCCACCCCCTCATGGAAGACGGCATGTCATGGCGCAGACAGCACAGCGGCCCGCCCCCGCCGGTTCACGGCCGGACCAGGCCGCGACCGCCGAAGGTCCCACCCCCTCCTTCTTCTTCAACGGCCATGTGCCTCGCCGCCGTGGGCTGGTTCTCGCGGTGAGCGCGCTGTTCGGTTTCGCCCTGACGGTGGTGTGGTCGGCGGAGTTCGTCGACAAGACCATCGGCGATACGGTGGCGGACACACTGTTGGGCCACACCGCCAAGGGAACCCCGATCCCGGGCGCCCTGGCCGGTATCCTCTTCGCCCTGGTCACGGGCATCGCCGGTACGTTCACCGCGTGCAACATCGCCGTCTTCAGCGCGTTGGCGCCGCTGACCGGCGGGCGCTCCCTCTCACGCCGGGGCCGGATGGCCGCCGCGCTGCGTCCGCTGGGTCAGCTGGCGGCCGGTGCGGTCGTCGTGTCCGCCGTGTACGGCATGCTGGTCGCGATGTCGGGGACGGGCATGCCCCAGTTCGACCAAAGTCAGGGCGGCGGTGGCCTCTCCGGCCGGCTGATCCAGGCGATGGTGGTCTACGGCCTCATCGGCTTGGTCATGACGTACCTCGGCCTGGCGGCGCTGGGCATCGTGCGCGACCCGCTGGCGAAGTTGTCGGAGCAGTACCCGAGCGCGCCGATGCTGTTCATGGGCGGTCTGATCGGGGCGTTCCTCGTCGGGCGTCCCTTCCCGCTCTTCCGTCAGCTGTTCCGGGACACGGCCGAGAGTCACAACGTGCTGTACGGGTCGGTGGCCTTCAGTCTCCAGACCCTGGGCAACATCCTGATCATGTCGGTTCTGTTCCTGCTGGTGACCGGCCTCTTCGGGGACCGGCTGCACCGGTGGATGACGAAGCGGCCGAGCCGCGCCGCAGCGCTGATGGCAGCGGCGTTCATCGCGGCGGGTGTCTTCATGGTCCTCTACTGGGACCTGCGGATCCTGGCCCGCCGTGACCTGATCTGGTACCCGATGGCGCCCTGGGCGGCCTGATCGGGCCCCGTACGCGTGTGTGGCCCGGCCGGAGCTCCTCCGGCCGGGCCACACGCGTGGAGAGGGGTCAGGCTGCGACGGCGACGGCGGTGGAGGCCACGGCGCCGACGAGCTCGCCCGCCGCGTCGACGATGTCGAGGGCGGTGAGCTGGGGGTCGTCCAGGACGGGAACGAGGTCGGCAAGGACCTGGGCGAAACGGCCGTCGTTCTCGTAGGTCAGCGCGAGGTTTCCTTCCCACAGGGCCGCGCGGATACGGCGGGGGGTGAGCATGCCGTCTCCGGCGGTCGAAGCGAGAAGCAGCTCGGCGACACGGCCCTCGAGCCGAGTGGGACGCCAGGTGCCGCTACGGAAGTCGGCCATGAGTTCCTCGACGCGACGGCGGGCCCGCTCGGTGGCGACGGGCTCCAGGAAGAGGCTGGTCTCGGACGGGGTGGTGATCGTGGACACGATGGTTCCTCTCGGAGGGATAGGTGGTCAGTCGAGGCCGGCCGCGGCGCGCAGGGCGGTGGCGCGGTCGGTGCGTTCCCAGGTGAAGTCCGGCAGCTCCCGGCCGAAGTGGCCGTAGGCGGCGGTCTGGGAGTAGATCGGGCGGAGCAGGTCGAGGTCACGGATGATCGCGGCTGGGCGGAGGTCGAAGACCTCGGCGATGGCCTGCTCGATGAGGTCGAGGGGGATCTCCTCGGTGCCGAAGGTCTCGACGAAGAGACCCACGGGCTCGGCCTTGCCGATCGCGTAGGCGACCTGGACCTCGCAGCGCGCGGCGAGGCCGGCGGCGACGACGTTCTTGGCGACCCAGCGCATGGCGTAGGCGGCCGAGCGGTCGACCTTGGACGGGTCCTTGCCGGAGAACGCGCCGCCACCGTGGCGGGCCATGCCGCCGTAGGTGTCGATGATGATCTTGCGGCCGGTGAGGCCGGCGTCGCCCATCGGGCCGCCGATCTCGAAGCGGCCGGTCGGGTTCACCAGGAGGCGGTAGCCGTCGGTGTCGAGCTTGATGCCGTCCTCGACGAGCTGCTTGAGCACGTGCTCGACGACGAACTCGCGGATGTCGGGCGCGAGCAGCGACTCCAGGTCGATGTCGGAGGCGTGCTGCGAGGAGACGACGACCGTGTCGAGGCGGACGGCCTTGTCGCCGTCGTACTCGATGGTGACCTGGGTCTTGCCGTCGGGGCGCAGGTACGGGATGGTGCCGTTCTTGCGGACCTCGGTCAGCCGGCGGGAGAGCCGGTGCGCGATGTGGATCGGCAGCGGCATCAGCTCGGGGGTCTCGTCCGAGGCGTAGCCGAACATCAGGCCCTGGTCGCCGGCGCCCTGCTTGTCCAGCTCGTCCTCGTCGCCCTCGACCCGCTGCTCGTACGCGGTGTCCACGCCCTGGGCGATGTCCGGGGACTGAGACCCGATGGAAACCGACACGCCGCAGGAGGCGCCGTCGAAGCCCTTCATCGAGGAGTCGTAACCGATCTCCAGGATCTTGTCCCGCACCAGTTGGGCGATCGGCGCGTACGCGGACGTGGTGACCTCGCCCGCGACGTGGACCTGACCGGTCGTGATCAGCGTCTCCACGGCCACACGGGCTGCCGGATCCTTGCCCAGCAGCGCGTCGAGGATGGTGTCGCTGATCTGGTCAGCGATCTTGTCAGGATGGCCCTCGGTCACCGACTCCGAGGTGAACAGCCGTTTCGTCATGGAGCGCATCAGATCCGCGTCCGCTCCCGCCTCGCAAGCGGACTTGGCCGAGTCACCGGAGGTGCCGCGGATCCGGCGCTGCTTGGTCATCTCAGGCCGCCGGGACGGTGACCTTCTCGGCTTCGCGGACAGCGCGTTCGCCGACCAGGGACTGGTAGAGCAGGATCGCGGCGAGCCCGGCCGTCCCGTACAGCAGCCCCATGGCGAGGGAGGGGACAAACGCGCCGAGGGTGACGCACAGAGCGGCGACGAGCAGGCCGATCCGGGCGTTGAGCGCGTACGCCGCCATGTACTTGGTACGGGCCTCTGCGTCGATCAGGTCGGCCAGGAGCGCCTGGCGCACCGGGACACTGGCGATCTCGCCGAAGGTGAGCAGGACCGCAGCGGCAATGAGGATCCAGCCCACGTCGCTCACGGCCCAGACCATGTATCCGACGGTGAAGACCGCGATGCCGCCGTACAGCCTGACGCGCTCGGACACGCGCGCCAGCAGCGTCTTGGCGACGAGGATGAGGGCGACGACCAAGGCCGCGTTGACGGCCCGCAGGACTCCGAGGATCGCCACACCGTCGACGTCCACGGACCAGTCGCCCACAGCCAGAAGCGTCTGTTCGGGGAACTCACGGGCGAGGCGGACGGCGATGTAGTAGCCGATCTGCATCTCGACGGCCGCGATCAGCGCGGCGGCGACCAGCTGGCGCAGGAAGACCCGGTCCCGGGCGACGCCGAGGTAGCCGCGCAGCATCGCGGCCGGCCCGGTCGCGACCGCCTTGCCGCTGGTCGGGGCGGTCTCGCTGATCCAGCGCCACATCACCGCAGTGGTCACCAGACACAGCGCGGCCGCGCCGGTCAGCAGCTGGAGAAAGTGGCCGTCGTAGAGGAAGCCGCCGAGCAGCGCGCCGCCGGTGAAGGCGAGGTTGATCGACCAGTAGTTGATCGTGTAGACGAGCGGCCGGTTCTCGGGGGTGGAGACGTCGACCATCATCGCGTCGGCGGCCGGGGTGGCGAGTTGTGAGCAGCACGTGTTGAGCAGGAACAGGGCGAACGTGGCGGTGCCGGACGTCCACCAGGGCGAGTTCGCCAGCGCGAGCAGCCCGAAGGTGAGGGTGGCGCCCAGCTCGCCCGCCACCATGACGGGACGGCGGCCGTACACGTCGGCGAAGTGCCCGCCGAGGAAGTTGGAGGCGATGCCGGCCGCCGCGACACAGACGGTCAGCACACCGGCTACCGCCGGCCCGTACAGGTTCGCCAGGTGGATGACGAGGAGCGGCATAAGCATGACGGACAGCAGCCGCTGGACGAAGCCGACGGCGATCCGCAGCCGGATGTTCGGGTGCAGGGAGCTCAGCGTCATCGCAGGCCCCTCGGGATATGGGACTCGTCGACGAGTCGACCGCCCTTGCCCCAGTGGTCCGGGGCCACGTCACGGACGATGACGGTGACGGCGTCGTCCGGGCAGCCGGAGACGCGTGTGACGACATCGGTGATGCCCGCCACCAGCTCTCTCCGGGCTTCTCGGTCATTGCCCTGCCACCAGTTGACGGTGATCACCGGCATGTCGGCGGTCCTTTTCTGCAGATGACGATTCAAGGGCGCGAGCGCGGCGGTACGAGAATCCCCGGAACGCCGAAGGACAGGCAAGCGGGGGCAGCGGAAGGAGAACGACTTGAACAAGTCAGCCGGTCCCCCGGCCCCTCTTTCTCACGTGCCGGAAGCGAGTTGGTGAAGTAGCGACGCAATTCCCTGTCCTGTTGCCGTCGTTTTCCGGCCGTGATGTGATCGGCGCCGTCCTGCCCGGCCGGTCCCGTCCGACTGCCGGGTACTTCTCCCGTGCCGGGCGTCTCGCGCCCGATACCCGCGCGGCCCGCCCATCACGGGAGCACAGGTCTCCTGACAGGTTCGGAAGGAATGCCGGTGTCCCTCTTCGACATACGCAGAATCGGCGGAAAGATCGGCGCGGAGGTGACAGGCGTCGACCTCTCGACAGAGTTGTCGGAATCCGTCTTCGGGCAGATCCACGCGGCGTTCCTGGAGCACAAGGTCCTGTTCTTCCGGGACCAGGACATCAACGACGAGCACCAGCTCGCCTTCGCCGCACGGTTCGGCCCGCTCACCCAGCCGCACCCGATGATGCGGACGGTCGACGGAACTCCCCAGGTCATCCCGGTCGACGGAGAGGACCAGCGTGCCGACCACTGGCACACCGACATCAGCTTCACCACCACCCCGTCGCTGGGCACGACCCTCCGCAGCATGGTGCTGCCCCCGTACGGCGGCGACACACTGGTCGCGAACGCGGCCGCCGGCTACAAGGACCTGCCAGCCGAACTCCGTGAGATAGCCGACCGGCTCTGGGCCGTGCACACCAATCACGCGGAGCAGCCGCGGCTGGGGACCGACCGCGGGGACAAGGTCCGCGAGGCTTTCCTGGCCCGCCGGTTCGAGGCCGCGCACCCTGTGGTGCGGGTGCACCCGGAGTCCGGCGAGCCGAGCCTGTTCCTCGGCGGTTTCGCGCAGTGGCTCGTGGGCCTGGAGCCGCGCGAGTCCAGGCCGATCATCGACGTGCTCCAGTCGTACGTGCGCCGGCCGGAGAACACCGCGCGCTGGACCTGGCGGCCCGGCGACGTCCTCATCTTCGACAACCGCAGCACGCAGCACTACGCGGTCAACGACTACGGGCAGCACCAGAGGGTGCTGCACCGGGTGTCCATCACCGGCGACGTGCCCGTCGGCCTCGACGGCAAGCAGAGCTACGCGCTGAAGACGGGCGAGTGAGCATGGAGAACTCCTCGCCCCACGACCCGGACGCGTTCGCCGCGCGACTGCGCGGTCGTGAGCACCTGATCGGCTACTGGATAGCCCTGGACAACCCTGCCGGGACCGAGCGGATCGCCGGACTCGGCTACGACTACATCGGAGTGGACGGTCAGCACGGCGTGTTGCACCAGCCCGGCTGGCAGGCGGCGATGCTCGCAGTGGATGCCCGCGGCCGCTCCGCCGGAATCATCCGGGTGCCCTCGCCGGATCCCGTCGCGATCGGGATCGCGCTCGACACAGGGGCGCGCGGCGTCGTCGTCCCGATGGTCGAGAGCGCCGAGCAGGCGCGGACCATGGTGCGGGCCTGCCGGCACCATCCGGCGGGGACGCGCAGCCTCGGCGGTCCGGTCCGGGCCGAGATCCGCGTGGGCTCGGTGCCCGCCGAGATCGACGACCGGGTGGCATGCGTCGTGATGATCGAGACGGCCGCCGCGCTGGACGATCTGGAGGCCATCTGCGCAACGGAGGGCCTCGACGCGGTGTACGTCGGACCCGCCGACCTGTCGGCCGCGCTCGGCGCGCGCTGGTTCGGCGACCCGGCCACCGCCGACGCGCTGGAGGCCGCTCTGGTCCGGATCACGGAAGCCGCCCGCAGGCACGGCATCGCCTGCGGCATCCACGTGCTGGACGGGGCGAGCGCCGCCAAGCGGCTCGCCGAGGGGTTCACCTTCGCCACCGTCTCCAGCGACATCACCCACCTGCAGCAGATCGCCGCCGAGCATCTGTCGGCGGCCCGGGGATCCGGCCCCGCGTGAGCGGGAACTGGACGAGGAGGGGAACCGTGACGACAGACCTGGGTACCCGGCCCGGGGGCGCCACCGTGGCGCCGCCGGCCCGATCGCTTGAAGACCTGGTCGGGCGTACGCCGCTGCTGGAGGTCCCGCTGTCGGGACTGCCCGGCTCGGTGCGCCTGCTCGCCAAGGTGGAAATGGCCAATCCTCTCTCGAGCGTGAAGGACCGGGCCGCGCTGTTCATGGTGCGGGCCGCGGAGGAGGCGGGGCTGCTCCCGACTACGGGAGGCACGGTCATAGAGTGCTCCTCCGGCAGCACTGGCATCTCGCTGGCCGCGCTGTGCGCCCGCCGCGGCCACCGTTGCGTCATCGTGATGCCCGACAACGCCACCGAGGAACGCCGTCTGATCCTCCGTGAGCTGGGCGCAGAGGTGCATCTCGTGCCGGCCCAGGACGGTCTCATGGCCGCATGGGCGTACGCGGAGGAACTCCAGCGCACCCTGCCCGGCTCGTGGGTTCCGCATCAGGACCGCAACCCAGCCAACGTACGGGCGCACTACGAGACCACGGGCCCGGAGATCTGGGAGGCCACGCGGGGCCGCGTCGACGTCCTGGTGTGCGGGGTCGGCACCGGCGGGACGCTGACGGGCACGGCCCGCTATCTGAAGGAACGCACGGCCCTGCACGTAGTGGCCGTCGAACCCGCCCGCAGCGCCGTGATGTCCGGGGGCGAACCCGGCCCGCACGGCATCCCCGGCATCGGTGCCGGCTACGTCTCCGACATCACCGACCTCTCTCTGATGGACCAGGTCGTCGCGGTTCCGGATGAAGCCGCGGCCACCACCACCCGGGAGATCACCCGGGTCACCGGCCTCTCCGTCGGACTCTCCTCGGGAGCCGCCGCCTGGGCCAGCCGCACCGTGGCCTCCGACCCGCGCTGGGCGGGCGCCACGGTCGTCACCGTCTTCCCCGACAGCGGGGAGCGCTATCTCTCGACGGCCCGCTGATCCGTCGCCTCCTCACGAAAGACAGGCAGCCATGTGCCGGATCTTCGGCTACTTCAACGCGGTGGCGACGCCGCACGAGATGCGGACCGTCGCCGCCCTCCAGAGGCACGGGGGCCCGGACGCGACGGGCATGGTCCAGGTGCCCGGCTGGGGCCTGGGCAACAACAGGCTCGCGGTCGTCGACCTTGACGGCGGAGAGCAGCCGTACGGTCGTGGCGGCCCGGTGCAGGTGGTGTTCAACGGGGAGATCTATAACCACGAGGAACTGCGCCGCCGCCTGGAGGCACGGGGGCACTCGCTTCCCGACCGCTGCGACGGTTCCGTTCTGCCCGCCCTCTACCTGGAGTACGGCGAGAAGTTCACCGAGCAACTCGACGGCATGTACGCGCTGGCGCTCCTCGACACGCGCGGCGAGGTGCCCCGGCTGCTCCTTGCCACCGACCACATCGGGATGAAGCCGCTGTACTACCGGTGGGACGCGGCGAGCCGCTCCCTGCGGTTCTCCTCCGAGCTGCCGGCACTCCTCGGGTTCGGCGGGATCGGCGGCCGGGTACGGGAGTCCGCCCTGGATGCCTACCTGTCTACCCGCACCCCGTTCGGCACGCGGACCATGTACGAAGACGTCGAGGTGATGGAGCCAGGCACGACGTGGGTGTGCGAGTTGGGCGGCACCCCGCGCCTCGGGCGGCGGGCGGCGGAGGTGCCCCCCGTACCGGCCGGTGACGGATTCACCGCGTCCCGACGGGTGCGGCACACACTGCGCTCCGAGGTAGGCCGGCTGCTCGTCGCGGACGTCCCCGTGGCCCTGATCACCTCCGGCGGGCTGGACTCCAGTCTGGTCACGGCGCTTGCGGCGGAACAGGGCCCGGTGCACACGTTCAACATCGCCTACCGGGGTGCCTGGCCGTTCGACGAACGGCACTTCGCCCGCGAGGTCGCCGAGCGTGCCGGGGCGACGCACCATCAGGTGGAGATCGACCCGGCCGGTTTCCCCGAGCTCCTTGAGGACACGGTGTGGCACCTGGGCCAGCCGAACGCCGACCCGATCGCCCTGAGCACGTTCGCCCTGTTCCGGGCGGTCCGTGACGCCGGGTTCACGGTCGCCCTCACGGGCGACGCCGCCGACGAGGTGTTCGGCGGGTACGAGCGCATGCGCGTCGCGGCGGAGCGAGCCGCCGCGGGTGAGGACTGGTCGCAGGGCTATCTGGACGCCCTGTCCGCGGCGCCTGCCGCTGTGCGGAACGGGCTCTACACCGAAGCCTACCGGGCCCATGTCGCCACGGATCCGGCGCTGCCCGCGGCGGCCCGCGACGATCTGCTCCACGGCCCGGGCACCGTCCTCGACCGTGTCACCCGCTTCGAGCTGGATTACCGCCTGCCCGCCTACCACCTCCGCCGCGTCGACCATCTCAGCATGGCTTCCTCGGTGGAGGCCCGGGTGCCGTTCTGTCAGCGGTCGGTCGTGGCCCTGGGACGGTCGCTCACCGACCATCAGCGGATCCAGGGCGGTCAGGTCAAGCGGACCCTCTACGCCGCGGCGGCCGGGTTGCTGCCGGACCGGGTGCTGTCCCGTCCCAAGCAGCCGTTCACCCTGCCGGTGACGGCGATGCTGCGGCCCGGAACCTCCTTGTGGGAGTACGCCCGGGACCTGCTGGCGCCCGGCCGGGTCTCGGCCGCCGGGCGGCTGGACGGGCGAGCGGTCGATGCCCTGTTCGCCGCGCAGGCCGCCCGTCCCGACGACACCGCGTCGCTGGCCCTGTGGGCGTTGCTCGTGCACGAGGTGTGGGAGGAGCAGTTCCGGCATTCCGTGCGGCGCCCCGGTGCGGCCGGGGTTCCGCCGGGTGCGACGAGACCGCTGGTGGTGGCGGCGTGATCGGGCACCTCGCGTACGCGTCGGGCAGCCCCTGCCCGACGTTCGTATTGGACGCCGCGCGCCTTCCGCGCGACGAGGAGGCGCTGCTCGCGCACCTCGCCGAGGCCCGCCGCTACCTGGTCGACGCAGGCGGCGCGCATGTACTGAAGATCGCCTTGGTCGAACCGTCGGTGCATCCGATGTTCGACCTCGACTACCGCTTCGTCCAGGCCCTTCCGGGTGCTCCGGACCGGTTCGACCTGCGCGGCTCGTGCGGTCATTCGATCCTGTCGGCGGTGGTGGCGGCCTCTCGTTCGGGGATGCTTCCCCGTCTGGTGCCGGGTGCGCGGATCCGTGTCCAGGTCCTCAACAACGGGGACAGCGTGGTGTGCGAGGTCGACCGGGTCGAGCGGGACGGGGCCGGCTTCACCGTCACCTTCGTTCAGGCGTCCCCGGTTGCCTTCGGTGACCTGCTGCCCGCCGGTCGACCATGCACCACGCTGGAGGCCGACGGCGGGCGGGTGGACGTCTCGCTCGTCAACAGTGCCAACACCTACGCGTTCGTGGACGCGCGCGGCCTCGGAGTGCCCGACCAGGCCGCCCTGTTCGCCGCGGGCGACGAGCTGCTCGGTCGGCTCGAGTCGATCCGGGGCGCCGCAGCCGACCGTCTCGGCTGGCACCGCGAGGGCGCCTTTCCCAAGATCGCGGCGGTGCTGCCGTCCGAGGACGGCGGGATAGCCGCCCGCGCCGTGACCGTGCCGCGCTGGCATCCGTCGATCGCCCTGACCGGCGTCGTCTGCCTCGGCACCGCGGTGCGGATCCCCGGCACCGTGCCCTGGAGCATCGCCCGCGAGAACGGGGACGACACCGGGCTGATCGACATCGCGACTCCAGGCGGTCGGACGGCCGTCACCGCGGTCACCACGGTCCCCGGCAGCGCCGGTGAGGGCGCTCTGCTGTGGGCGACCGTCGCGCGCAAGCACGTCACCTTCCAGGGGTCGTTCGTCCTGGCGCCCCTGAGCCATCTGCAATTCGAGGAGGTCGCCCAATGTCTGGCTCTGTCGGGGGCGGCATGAGGCCGCTGCTGACGGCCGGGCTGCGTGCCCGGCTGTCCGAATCCGCCGACAAGACCGATCACGCCGGCGAGGCGGACCGTGAGGCGCTGGCGGCGCTACGGGCGAGCGGCCTGCTCGGTACAGCCGTTCCGGTCCGCCACGGCGGCGCGGGAGGGGACGCCGTGGCGGTCAACCGCGTCGTCGAGGAGATCGCCCAGGTCAACCCGTCGGTGGCGATCATCGCGTTCCAGCACTTCGCCGTGAGCGCCCGGATCTCCGAGTGGGGCACCGAGGAGCAGCGGGAGCGGTGGCTGCCGCGCCTCGCCGACGGCAGGTGGCTCGCCGCCTCCGCCTGGAGCGAGACCGGAGCGGGAGCTGCCAAGCGGAACCTGGCCAGCGGCGGCGAGCGCCTCGCGGACGGCCGCTGGCGGCTGGACGGCTCGAAGACGTTCACGACCGGGGCCGGGGTCGCCGACCTCTATCTGGTCCTGGTGCAGACGGCGCCGCCGACCGACACCGGGACGGGATACGGGGCGGACGGCCAGACGTTCTTCCTGGTCGAGGCCGGCAACCCCGGACTCGTACCGGATCTCGGTCTGGACCTCGCCGGCATGCGTGGCTCGGCGACTGGTCTGATCGCCCTGGACGGCTGTGTCGTCCCGGATGCGGACCGGCTCGGTCCGGCCGGGGCGGCCGCGTCGATCATCGCAGGGGTCCGGGAGTCGGGGGCCAGCCTCGGCGCCGTTTCCGTCGGCATCGCCCAGGCGGCGTTCGACTTGGCCGTCCGTCACGCGCGGGGGCGCGGTCTGCTGGACCTGCCCGGCGTGCGGCACCGGCTAGTGGAACTGGCGACCCGCGTCGAGACGGCACGGTCCGTCGTGGCCGGGGCCGGGGCGCGGACGTCGGCCGCGCCGGGCCTGACCACGCTGCACAGCAAGCTCCACGCGAGTGTGGCCGCAGAGGAGATCTGCCTGGACATCGCGCGGATGCTCGGCTCGGCCGGATACCGCGAAGGCGCCCCGATCGGGCGGCTGCTCGCCGACGCGCGCGGCATCGCGTTCATGGGGCCGACCAACGACCTGTGCCGGGACCTGGTGGCGGCGTCGTGGACCGACTGATCCCCGCGCCCGACCTCGTGGTCAGCGGCCGCAGGCTGGTGACGCCGAACGGCGTGCGTCCGGGCCATGTGCTTGTCGCCGACGGACGGATCACGGCCGTCAGCGACACCGACACGGCGCCCGCGTCGGCGGAGCGAATCGACGCGGGCGACCACTACGTACTGCCCGGGCTCATCGACTCGCACGTGCACTTCCGCACTCCCGGCCTGACGTACAAGGAGGACTGGGAGCACGCCAGCCGGGCGGCGGTCCGCGGCGGTGTCACCACCGTGCTCGACATGCCAAACACGGTGCCCCCGACGCTGGACCCTGAGGCGGTGCTCGACAAGGCCAGGCTGGTGGAGGGGCGTTCGCTGGTGGACCTGCGCTTCCACATCGGTCTCGACCCGGCGCGCCCCGAACTCCTCGCGGACCTCGACCCCGAGGTGGCGACCAGCGCCAAGGTGTTCATGGCCGGTCACCACACCGCTCCCACCGTCGTCCGCGATCCGGCCGTGCTCGAGAAGGCGTTCGCCGCGGCAGCAGAGGGAGGGGTGCAGCTCGTCCTGCACGCGGAAGACGACGGGCTTTTCGCGCTCCTCGATGCCTGGTGGGGTGAGCCGGGCAGCTATCTGGAGTACGAGCGGCGCCGCCCGCGCACCGGCGGCATCGTCGCCGTCGCCAAGGTGATCGAGCTGGTGCGGCGGTACGGCACGCGGGCGCACATCCTGCACCTGTCGAGCGCTGAGGAGGCCGATCTGGTGTGCGCGGCGCGGGCCGCAGGGTTCCCGGTCACGTTCGAGGTCACCGGCCACCATCTGTCTTTCACCGACAAGGACACCTCCCGCCTGGGTGCCCGGACGCGGCTGTCGCCGTCGATTCGGGACCAGGCCGACCAGGACCGTCTGTGGCTGGCGCTGGCGGAGGGTCAGCTTGCCACGCTGGGCAGTGACCACGCGCCGCACACCGTCGCCGAGAAGACGCGCTCCGTCGCGGCCTCGCCGCCGGGGCTGCCCGGCGTGCAGGAGCTGGCTGTCGCCGTGTGGACCGGGATGCGCCGCAGGTGGCCCGAGGAGGACCCGGACGCAGCGGTGACCCGTCTGGTGCGGCACCTGTCGGGGGCGCCGGCCGAGCTGTTCCGGCTCCCTGGCAAGGGACGGCTCGAGGCGGGTGCCGATGCCGACCTGGTCGTCTTCGCACCCGACACGTCCTGGATGCTCTCGGCGCACGACGTGGAGAGCAAGTGCGGCTGGTCGGCCTACGAGGGCTGGACGTTCACCGGCCGTGTCGAACGCACCCTGCGGGCCGGCCGCACGGTGTGGGACGCCGCCTCGAGCACCTTCGGCGCGTACGACGGCCGTCTTCTGACGTCCGCGGACAGGACACGGACGGCGGCGTTCGCCGCCCGGGAGGGATGACATGGCCAGAAAACGGTCCGTAGTGGTCGCGGGCGGCGGGATCGGAGGACTCGCGGCGGCCGCCGGCATGGCCGCGCGCGGTCTCGACGTGACCATCGTCGAGCGGGCGGGGCATATCGGCGGTGGCGGCTCCGGGCTGGTGATCTATCCGAACGGGGTGCGGGCCGCCGATGCGTTGGGGCCGCGGATCGGCGCGCGGCTGCGGGAGGTCGGGCACATCACCCGGCCCGACGAGGTGCGGGTGCTGATGAGCGCGGACGGGACGGTGCTCGCCGAGGAGCCGATCGGTGCCGCGGCCGACGACCTGGGCGTGCCGCAGATCCCCGTATTGCGCTCCCACCTGCACCGGATGCTGCTAGACGAGGCGCTCACCGCCGGGGCGGCCGTCCGACTGGCGACCACCGTGACGGACTACACCACACACCCCGGCCACGTCACCGTGCGCTTGTCCGACGGGGCCGCCGTCGACTGCGGCGTGCTGATCGGCGCCGACGGCATCCACTCGGCGGTCCGGGCCCGGATGCTGGGCGACGGGCCGCCGACGTACCGCGGCTACACCTCGGTCCGCGGTCGCACGACCGGCTCCTCCCTCGGGCAGCGCGGGTACGTCGTCAACGGCCGCGGCATCCAGCTGTTCGTCGCCCCGGTGGGCGACGACACCCTGTACTGGACTGCCAAGATCACCGCACCGGCCGGGGCGTGGCCCGCCATGGGTGCGGCCGGTGCCCGGGTGGCGCTGCTCGACGCCCTGGAGGGCTGGTTCGCGCCGGTCGTCGGCCTGGTGCGGGACACGGTCCCCGAGGAGGTGGTCGTCACCGACATCCACGACCGCGACCCTGCTCCGCGGTGGGTGGATGGCCGGGTGGCGCTGCTCGGCGACGCCGCGCATCCGATGGTCCCGGCTCTCGGCCAGGGCGCCAACATGGCGTTGGAGGACGCGGCCGTCCTCGCCGACGCGCTTGCGTCGGCGGCCACGGTGTCCGACGCACTCGCGGCATACGCCCGCGAGCGGGTGGACCGCGCCGGGGCCGTGGTGCTCGCCTCCCGCCGCCAGGGCGCCCTCGACCAGGGCGCCGGCCGTGCCGAGGAGGAACGGCGCAACGCGCGCTTCAAGTCCGCCGGACGCAAGGACGCGGAGATCGCCGATGTTCTCGCCTGGCGGCCGGGCCACCGGCGCCCGGAACGGGCCTCCGCCCCACCGGTCTCCGCCACACCGGCGGCCGTCCGAACTAACAGAGGGGACACCCCCATGGGGGCACCACGCATCGTCGTGATCAGCGGATCGCTGCGCCAGGGTTCCACCTGCGACCGAGTGGCAGCATGGTGTGCCGACCGGGGCGCCGAACAGGGCGCGTCCGTCCGCGTGTTCACCGGCTCCGAGATCGACTTCCCGGCGTACCGGCCCGGACTGGCCGGGTCGCACGCGGCCGTCGCCGGCTTCCTGGGCGAACTGCGTGCCGCCCATGGCGTGATCCTCGTGTCGCCGACGTACCACGCGACCGTCTCGGGGCTGCTGAAGAACGCCCTCGACTACGTCAACGACATCGGCGGACCGGTGCCCTATCTGGAGGGGCGGGCGATCGGCACGGTGGCAGTGGGCGCGGCCGCCCAGGGCGCGGTGTCGACCCTGGCCACGCTGCGCACCATCGGGCACGCGCTGCGCGGCTGGCCGACGCCGGTGGGCGTGGCCGTCGCGGCCGCTCCGCAGCAGCCTTCCGGGAACGGCCCCGAGCTCGATCCCGACGCCGCACGGCTCGTCGAGATGGTGTCCCAGGTGGTCTGGCTGGGCGGGGCACGCGCCGCCGCGGGACGGCCGGCTGCCCTGGGCGCCGTGGCCTGAGCACGTCCACCGTCCCGTACCCCCGAAGAAACCTCACCACCGAGCGTGCGACGAGCACGCCGGAGAACGGAGCGAGCGCATGTCCGCGACTCCCCCCGAGTACCACGTCCTGTCCGTCGGGCTGGGGCCCGTGTGGCGTGACGCCAACATCCGGTCCGGTCCGTCGCTGGACAGTCCCGTGATCGACCTGGTGTTCCCGGACGTCTCCGTCGGCTACGAGGCCGTGGGCTGGTCGCCCGGCGACGAGGTGGTCGAGGACCAGCACCGGGACGGGATCATCACCAGCTCGGTCTGGTTCCGGCTGGCCGTCGGAGGCTGGTCCAGCGCGGTGAACTTCGAGCCGGTGACGGTGGAGGGGCTGCTCGCGGGCTACGTCGCAGTCACCCCGCACCCGGCGCGCTCCGCGGCGTCGTAGCAGTTCAGCCCGCCGGTCATAGCAGTTCAGAAGATGCGGCCGGGTCAGCCGCGCTGAAAGCATCCCCACAGAGCAGAGGCCGACGGTCTCCGCCTTCCCCGCGCGGGCAGTCGCCCGCCCGACGAAAAGGAGTGCTTACGTGGCTACCGCGCTCAGCACCGAGATCCAGGAGCTCATCGTCCAGGAGACCGGCGCCGCCGCTCCGAGCACCGACGACGCCACCGCGTTCGAGGCCTGGCTCGACGGCATCAAGGACTCGCACGAGGAGCTCTACGCCGGCGTCGCCGCCGAGATCGAGGGCTTCGTCATGGGCAAGGTCATGTGACTCGCCCTTCGGCGCAGTGATTCTGCCGGCCGGTCACCGGGTCTCCCGGAAACCGGCCGGCTGATCGCGTGGGGTGGGCACCCCGCGCGGGGCGGAACGGGAACGACGAGGAGGAGCAGACGGTGCGCTGGACGACGCTGCTGTTCGACGAGGCCGATCTGGACGGCCTGTCCCGGCTGAGCCCGGAAGCGCTGCTGGGCGGCGCGGGCGACACGTTGGAGCGGCGGTTCGATCCCCGTGAGCTCTACCGCCGCTGGGAACGCCAGCAGTGGATCGCCTCGGACATCGACCTGGAGCGGGACCGCCACCACTGGAACAACCTGCTCAGCCCCGGCACCCGGGACTCCCTGTCCGCGTTCGTCACCAGTTTCCTGATCGGCGAGTACACGGGCCTGGACCTGATGAGTCCGGTCCTCGCCGCCTGTCCGGACGAGGAGTACCTCGTCTATCTGGGCACCCAGGCCGCCGACGAGGCGCGGCACACCGTGTTCGTCAGCCGCCTCGCCGAGGAACTCCTCGGCCTCGACGCCTCCCTGCGGAATCAGCTCATCACGTCCTGGTCGACGCTGAGCCCGGCCAACCGTGCCGTGCACACGCTGGAGAACACGATCCTGCGTGAGCTCAACTCCTCGCCGCACGACTACGCCCTGTGGCTGCGGGCCGTCACGTTCTTCCATCTGATCACCGAAGGCGTCCTTGCCCTGCACGGTCAGCGCGGACTGGTCAGGAGCCTCCAGCGCATCCCCCTGCTGCCCGGGATGCGTGCCGGTTTCACGGCCATGACCCGGGACGAGTCCCGGCACGTCAGCTTCGGTCTGCACGCCCTGCGCCGCGGCGCGAAGGAGGGACACGCCGACGCGATCAACGAGCTGATCGAGACGGGTATGCCCCTCGCGGCCGTCGTCGGCATCTCTCCTGGAACGACCCCGCAGCGGGCAGCCGCCGCGGCCGCCTCCGCGAGAGATCTGCTCGCGACGATCGCCGTGCGCCTGCGGCAGCTCGATCTCCCCCAAGACTTCGCCGAGCACGTGCTCGGCGCGTGCAGGGCGGCCCAGGACGCCGCCCTGCGCACCCCCGTGGCCGCCGCCCAGAACAGGTGAGGGACATGACCGACGACACCCAGACCACCAAGGCGCCCGGCGGGAGCTTCGCCCGGGTCCTGCGCAGTCCCGGGGCCCTGCGCCTCGTCGGCTCGCTGTTCGTCCTGGAGACCGGCTCCGCGATGACGACGGTGGGCCTGCCGCTGCTGGTGATGCAGCGGTACGGCCTCGGCCTGGAGGTCGGGTTCACGCTCGCCGCCCGGTTCCTGCCCAACATCCTGCTGGGCGCGCTCGCCGGTCAGATCGTGGACCGCAACGACCCGCGCCGGGTGGCGATGCTCGCCGCGCTCGGCAGCGGCGTGGCCGCTCTCCTGTTTCCTTTCACCACGGCCATGTGGCAGATCCAGCTCCTGGCGCTGGCCATCGGCGTCGGCTACATGTTCGGCTTCCCTGCCACCATGGCGCTGCGCCCGCAGGTGATTCCTGAGGGCAGCGAGCTCGAGGGCAACGGGCTGATCGTGACGGCGGAGCGGGTGCCGAAGCTGCTCGGACCGGCGCTCGCGGGGCCGATCGCAGCCGCCGCCGGGATCGGCTGGCTCTTCTGTGCGGAAGCCGCGACCGCGCTGGCCGCGGCCGCCCTACTGACCCGGCTGCCCCGAGCGGCGAAGGCCGCCGCCCCGAGCGGCGAGGCGGAGACGCCACGCGCGGAGAGCGGTGCGGGCCGACAGGGTGCCGTCGCCGCCGTGAGCCGCTGGCTCGCCGCCTGGGCCCGGTCCCTGGCGACCGGGGCACGGGACCTGGTGCGCATGGTGCGCGGTGACGGCCGGCTGTCCTCGCTGACGGTGACGGCGTTCACGTACATGGTGGCACTGGGGCTCGGCCGTACCTTCCTCGCGGCATACTCTCTGCGGGACTTCGCCTCCGTGCCCGCGATGCTCGGTTACCTGCTCGCCGCGATGGGGCTCGGCGGTGCGCTCGGCGCGCTGGGGGCCGCCGCCTTCCGACGCTGGAACCAGGGCTGGGTGTACATCCTCGGCAACGCCCTCGAGGGACTGTGCTGGATCGCGCTCCTCGCGACGGGGCAGTGGTACCTCGCGCTCGCGCTGCTCTTCGCGGCGGGTGCCTTCGAGTCCATCGCCTCCGTCGTGTACTTCGCCGAGGTGCAGAAGCGGCTGCCGGCCGGTCTCCAGGGCCGGTACTACGCCACGCTCGTACCGCTCTCCGACGTCTTCCTCGTTGCGGGCACCGTGCTCGGCGGCGTCCTCGTCGAGCGGGCGGGCGTCTCCTGGAGCGCCGCCCTGGTGGGCCTCGCGATGGCCGTGCCGGTGCTGGTGCTGGTCACCCGTCTCGTGCCGGAGCGGCCGACGGCCGCTGCGGAAGCGGAGGCGGAGGAGCGGGCCCCGGAGGCGGAGGAACCCCGGACCGCCGAGAAGGCCCTGGAGGCGGAGGCGTTCCGGACCGCCGGGAAGGCGCCGCAGGCCGAGGAGTTCCGGACCTCCGAGAAGGCGCCGGCGTGAACGCCGACGACTTCCCCTACCTGAGTCCCTCGCTCGACGCCGTCGAGGACGTCGCCCACGCGCGGATCTCCTGCTGGGTGCACTGCCTGCGCGACAGCCTGTACGCCGTCGGGTTCCGGGACACCGCCCGGGCGCTCGCCCAGCCGGTCAACTTCGCCGTGGAACGCACCGCCGATGGGGACCTCCTCACCCTGTACGGCGGCCTGGACACCGAGTACCACGAGCCCCGCTTCCAGCGGGGTGTCTCCGCGCGCTGGGAGACCTCCCCGGAATCTCCGGAGAACGCCCTCGACCTCGTCGAGCGTGAGCTGTCCCGGGGCCACGCCGTCCCCGTCTCGCCCGACCTGTCTGGGATGCGCCATTCCGAGTTCTACCGGGTGCCGTGGTTCGGCTACCCGCACACCTTTCTCGTCCACGGCCTCGGCCCGGACACGGTGCGGGCCGCCGACCGCAACACGCGCAAGAGCGCCGGATTCACGGACAACCGGGGCACCGTCCCCGCCGAGGAGCTGCGTCGGGGCCTTGCGGGGGCGCCGGTGCTGGTGTGGGACGCCGGGACGCCCACCGCGGACTGGGCGGACGAGCGGCACACACTGCTGGCCCGCTCGGTGCGGAACATGACGGAACCGGAATCACCGGGCGAGGGTCTCGCCGGACTGGGCACCCTGCCCGAGGTCCTGGCGGGGCTCGAGGAGCACCCGAGCCGGTCGTCGGTCCTGCGCATGCGGGTGTCGGGGCCGCTGCAGCGGCAGGTCGCCGGCGACCGTCATCTGCTCGCGGCCGTCCTCGACGGCGACGCCGCCCCGGGTGCCCGGGAGGCGGCGGAGCTGCTGAGGGCGTCCTCCGACGGCTTCGTGGAGCTGGCCCGGCTGGTCTTCCTGCTCGGCCGCTCCTGGTCGGCCGAGACGCTCGGCCTGTGCGCAAAGCGCGCGGCGAGCCTCCACGACCTGGACTCCCGGGCCGTGGAGCGTCTCGCCGCCCTCCTGTGAGCGTGACCTTTCAGGCCAGGGCGGCCGCGTTCGAGAATCCGCCCATGTAGTAGTCGACCGTGGGTCGTTCGCTGCACACCGCGGTGACTCCGTGCCGCAGCAGCTCCTGGCAGAGTGCCATGTCCTCGGTGGTCTCCAGGATGCGCTGCCACACGGTGTACTCGGTGGGGAAGGGGATCCGCGCGTGGGTCTCGCGGCGCACCAGCAGCTCGTTGGTGTCGACCCGGCTCAGGAGCTTTCCGTCGATCACGCGCATCGCGTCGCGGACCACGGAGGAGCCGGGGACGAAGATGCCCTGGTCGGCCAGTGAGCGGTAGGACGCGGCCCGCTGACGAGCGATGGGGTGCCACGGGTCCTCGCCGTCCGGAACGAAGTCGGCGCCACCGTGGGTGAGCAGGCGGCGCCAGCTGTGGGCTACTTCGGCACCGGGGGTGCGCTCCAGGAGGTCCACCAGGGAGGTCAGGTGGTCGGGGGCGTAGGCGTTGTCGTCGTCGAGGTGGGCGACGTACGGGGTCTCCGCGTGGGAGATGCCGAGGTTGCGCAGGTAGGCGAGCCGGGCCGGAAGGTAGCCGCGGGGCATCAGCGGGTGTTCGGCCGGCTCGACGTTGACGAATCGGGCGTGGGGGAACTCCACTTCCAGGGTATGGCGGATGACTTCGTCCCCGAGGAACGGGCAGTCGTCGCCGACCACGACGTGGGCGGCGGTCACACCCTCCTGGGCGGCGACCGAGCGCAGGGCCCGCTCCAGCAGGGCGAGCCGCCCCTTGGTCGGGGTAACGACGGTGACGGTCATGGGTTCTCTCCTCGTGGCTGCGCGGTTCAGCTGCGGACGGCGGACAGCACCAGCGAGGCGTTGTTCCCGCTGAAGCCGAAGCTGTTGACCAAGACGTGCTCGGCCGTGGTGGCCCTGAGCGGTGCGGCGACCGCCGTCACGCCGTCGGGCAGGGGCGCCTGGCGACGCAGCCCGGGGGTGCCGGGAATCCACGCCTCGCGCAGGAAGCCGGCCGCGGCGACCAGAGCGGGGAAGGCCGAGGCGTGCAGCAGGTGCCCGATCGCGCCCTTGTGGGAACTCATCGGCAGGGGTGCGGCGGCGCCGAGGCCGTGGCCGAGCTCGGCGACGGCCTCGGCTTCGGCGGCGTCGCCCTGCGCGGTGCCGGTGGCGTGCGCGTGGACGTAGTCGACGCGGCGGACTCCGGCGTCGTCGAGTGCGGCGCTCATGCAGCCCCGGATGGCGTCGGGCGCGGAAGCGACCGCCTGGGAGGTGTCGACCAGACAGGCGGCTCCGGAGAGCCAGGCTTCGGGCCGGTGGCCCCGGGCGCGGGCGGCCGCAGCGGTCTCCAGGACGAACGCCCCGCCGCCCTCGCCCACGGTGATGCCGTCCCGGTCGGCGTCGAAGGGCCGGGCGCCGTGCGGGCTGAGTGTCTTGACGACGTCCATGCTGGCGTACTCGTACCGGTTGAGCGCGCTCGCCCCGACGACGAGCGCGGTGGTGCTCAGGCCCGACAGCATCCAGTCGCGTGCGAAGGAGGCGGCGAACGCGGCGGAGGCGCAGGCGTGCGAGAGGTGGACCACGGTCGTGCGGCGGGCGTCGGCACGGCAGGCGGCGAGCAGCGCTTCCGGGCGTGGACCGGCGAAGTCGCTGTTCTGCTCGGCGTCCGGGGCGGTCAGCACGGGGGTCTGCGAGACGACGACGAGCAGGGAGCCGTCCGGCAGGCCGGGCAGGCCGGCCGCGTCGAGCGCCTGGCGGGCGGCGGTGATCGCGAGGGTCTCCTTGCGCCGGCCGGCGGGGGCGGGGCAGTCGGCGAGCGGCACGGCGGCCACCACACGACTGCGGAACTCTCCTTCGATTCCGCGTAGTTCGCCGAAGGCGCGCCGCCCGTCCAGGAGTCCCCTCCAGAACGTGGTCGGTGTGGGGCCGAGGGGACTGATCAGGCCCGTGCCGGCCAGGGCGACGGCGGTCATGCCGCGGCCGCCGTCGCGTCCGACGCCCAGGCGCGCAGCCGGACCCGGTCGTACTTGCCGCTGCCGGTGCGGGGCAGCTCGGGCACCACCCGGACCGTGCGGGGGCGGGCGTGCGGGGGCAGCCGTCGCCGGCAGGCCTCGGCCACCCGGCCGGCCAGTGCCGTCCTGTCGGCGTCCGGGCTCTCCACGAACGCCCACACGGTGTCGCCGCGGTCGCCACGGCGGACGCCGACGACGGCGACGTCCGTGACGCCGTCCGCCGTCCGCACGGCGTCCTCGACGACGGTGGGGGCGACGGTCTCGCCGTGGACGACGAGGACCTCCTTGATACGGCCGCCGACGGTGAGCCAGCCGTCGGCGGTGACCGCGCCGGTGTCCCCGGTGCGCAGCCAGCCGTCGGTGGTGAACGCGCCCCGGTCGAGGTCGCCGGTGGCCGGGTCGAGGTAGCCGAGCATCAGGCTCGGGCTCGCGATCTGGATCTCGTGGGCCGGGCCGGCCAGCCGGGCCGTGACGCCGTCGAGGAGTTTCCCGACCGTGCCCGGCCGGACGTCGCCCGGGGCGTTGAGCGCGACGTTCGGCCCGGCCTCGCTCAGTCCGTAGCCGTCGTGCAGGGGTGCGCCGGTGGCCTTGAGGAAGTCGTCGTAGAGCGCGGGTGTGAGGACGTCACCGCCGCAGCCGCGGATGCGCAGGGCTGCGAGCATCCGGGCTGCCTCGGCGTCCCGGGCGGCCTCGGTGGCGAGCATCCGGTACATGGTGGGCACGCCGTCCAGGGAGGTGATGCCGCCGGTGGCGAGGCGGGCGAGTGTGCCGCGCAGGTGGAAGCCCGACTCGACGTACAGATGGGCGCCGGTGGCACGCCACACGCTCAGCACGCTGTAGCCGTAGGCGTGCCGCAGGGGCAGCGGGAGCAGCAGCCTGTCCTCGGCCGTGACCCGCATGCGGGTGGCGGTGGCACGGCCCTGGTGTGCGAGGGCGGCGGCGGAGACGGCGACTGCCTTCGGATCGCCGGAGCTGCCGGAGGTCCAGAAGACGGCGGCGGTCTCCTCGGGGATGCCGAGAGGGCGCGAGGCCCGGGTGACGACGGGCTCCCCGGTGGAGGTGGCGTGGACGACGGCGGACGGGGGGAGGCGCCGGGCGGGGGCGGCCCCGTCGAGCAGCAACGGCGCGCCGACGGCCTCGGCGGCGAGCGCAGCGACGACGGCGGTCAGGGGGTGGTCACAGCCGAGGGCGGCGGCGCGCCCGGGTCCGGCTCCGGCCGCGTCAAGTTCCCGCGCGGTACGGGCCGCGAGGCGGGCCAGTCGGCCTGACGGAACGTGCTCCCCGTCGACGGTCAGCGGCGGCACGGAGGCGCCGGAGCGGGGGCTCACGCGTCGGCCCCGGTGGCCGGGGCGCTGTCGAAGACGCGGCGAACGCCGACGGGAACGTCGTCGTCTCGGACCGGCACCGTGATGACGGTGGTACGGCCCTCGGCATGGGCCTTGGCCGCGTCGTCGAGGGCGGTGGCGAGTTCGGCGGCCGTGGTGCAGCGCGCGGTAACGCCACCGAGCGCGCGGACGACGGCGTCGGTGTGCGAGGGTGCGGTGAAACGCGTGAGCTCGTCGGGCGCCTCTTCCTCGGCTCGGACGAACCGGGGCCAGCCGTAGCCGCGGTTGTCCAGGACCAGGACGGTCAGCCCCAGGTTCAGCTCGGCGGCGGTGGGCAGGGCGGCGAGGCCCATCTCGAATGCGCCGTCGCCGCAGACGAGGACGGTCCTCCGGGAGCGGTCGGCCAGTGCGGCGCCGACGGCCGCCGGGAGGCCGAACCCGACCATGGTCTGCTCGCCAGGGGTGATGACGCGGGCCCGATCGCCGACGGACACCACCGGGTGGTGGTATCCCCACATGTCGTGGAGACCGTTCTCCTGGACGAGGGTGGCGTCGCGCGTCACGGACCGCTGGAGCAGCCGCAGCGCCTCGGGGACGTTCAGCTCCGGTCGGTCCGTCGTGGCGAGGGTGTGGCGGGTGCTCATCTCCTCGCGTACGGCGACGATCTCGGCCTGACGGGCGGCACCGACTTCGGTGGTGGCCGGTGGGGCGGTCTCCAGTGCCGCGGCGAGCTGGCCGGCCACGAGGGCTGCGTCGCCGAGCAGGGCGACCTCCGGCTCCAGGGCGGTGAGGAAGACGGCCGGGTCGACGTCGACGTGTACGAGCCGCTTCTCGTCGAGGCCGTCCCAGCCCATGCGAGCGGTCTCCTCAAGGCGGGACCCGATCGCGAGAACCACATCGGCGTCGGCGAGCAGGCGGTCGGCCGGAGGCGTGGTGTAGAGGCCCACCAGTCCGCAGGCCAGCGGGTGTTCCTCGTCGAGGACCCCGCGTCCGGCGGCCGTCGTGAAGACCGGCGCCCCCAGGATCTCGGCCAGTCGGCGCACGGCGGCACCTGCGCCCGCCGGCTTGCAGCCGCCGCCAGCGACGACGATCGGCAGCCGCGCCGCCGCCAGCAGCGCCGCAGCGCGGCGCACCTCCTCCGCGTCGGCGGCGAAGCGCAGGCGGCGCACCGGCGGGGCGGGCCGCGGCTCGGGCGCCGGGGCCCTCAGCACCTCGTCGGCGATTTCCACCAGGACGACGCCCGGGGCACCGTTGACCGCGAGGTGGACGGCCCGGCGCAGCGCCCAGGTCAGCTGTCGCGGATCCTCCACAAGGAAGCTCCACTTGGCGATGGGCCCGGCCATGGCCGCCTGGTCGGTGTGCTGGAAGCCGCCGCGTCCGATACCGAGGGCCGGTACGCGGGTGGTGACGACGACGACGGGGGCGCCCAGCGAGGAGGCTTCCAGCAGGCCTGTGAGGGCGTTGGCGAAACTCGGTCCGGAGTTGACGGCGAGGACGGCGGGCCGGCCGGAGACGGCCGCGTGCCCGATGGCCGCGCAGGCTCCCGCCCGCTGGTCCCGGACCCCGAGCACCCGCAGCCCCGGCACGGCGCGCGCGGCGTCCATCAGGCCGGGCTCGTCGGAGGGCAGTCCGACGACGACGTCGCATCCGGCGTCCGCGAGGGTCGCGGCGGCGACGTGCCAGGGGTGGGTCTCGGTGGTCGCGCTCACGGCAGCTGCTCCTCGGCTGGATCGGGGGACGACGGGCGGACGGACCGCAGGACTGCGCTGCGGTGACGGGTGACGGGGTCGAGCCCGGGGGCGGGGCCGCCTGCCGGGACCGGCGGGCGGTCCCCGCCGTCGGCGGATCGAGGGCCGGGGCGGTCCGCCGGATCCTGGTGGACGCGGGTCGCAACGGCCCAGAACGCGCCTGTGTCGGCGTGGCGGAGGACTTCGCACAGGTAGACGGACGGTGCCCGGCCCGACTCGACGAGGGCGCGGGCGAAGCGGAGGGCCGCAGCGCCGTCTCCGTCGGGCTCGGCGATCGCGTAACCGGGGCCCTGCCAACCGGTCAGGGCGGTGAACCGCTGAAGCAGACCGGAGGCTTCGAGGGCGACGGAGTCGGAGGGACGCAGCCGCCGCGTGGAATCGTCGCAGTGGGCGGCGAACGCGTCGGCGGCACGCACGCAGTAGTCGGTGGCGGCGAGAACCACCGGCACGCTGCCGTGTGGCCCTCCGGTGCCGTGGAGCGCGGCAAGGGCCTCGCCGACCGCGTCCGCGGCCTCCGGGTCGGCGAGGAGGCGGCGGGCGCCGGTGGCGGGCTGGGGCGGCGGATCGCCGGCGGAACGCCCCCGGACAACGGGAGCGTCCAGGACGGCCTTCACGATCCTGCCCGGGTACCGGCCTCGGCGGACAGCAGCAGGGGGCGGCCGGTGGCCGTGCCGTGGCGGCGGACGCTGCCGGCCCGGGGGCCGTAGCCGCCGAACGGCCGGTTGCCGTCCTCGGCGTCGAAGGTGATGCGGTCGTGGCAGACGACGCTGGTCGCGATGCGCGCGGATCCGGCGAGGGCGGGCTCCCCGAAGGACTGGACGTACATGCCGCGGGCGGTCTCCTCGGGAGAGTGCAGCCAGCGGGTGATCTGATCGGAGTCGTCGTACTCCATGACGCACACGATGGGGGAGAAGAACTCCGGAGGGTGGAACGCGTCCTGCCAGGGCAGGTGCAGCAGCGTCGGTTCGACGATGTGACGCGCCACGTCGACCCCGCCGCCCTGGACCGTGAACTCGCGGTGCGCCGCGAGGAATGTGGCCGCGTCCTCCACGGCGTCCGGGTAGACCAGCGGCGCGACTCGGGTCCCGGGGTCGCGGCGGTCGCCCACACGGACCTCGGAGAGCGCGTTGGCGAGCCGGGGCACGAGCTCGGTCGCGAGCGAGCGGTGGACCAGGACGATGTCGGTGCAGAGGCAGTCCTGCCCCGAGTTGTAGAGCCGGGCGTCCAGCACCGTGCGAGTGACAGCTTCGGGGTCGGCCTCCGGGCCGACGACGAGCGGGTTGGGACCGGAGCCGAAGGTGAGCAGCAGCGCGTCGGCGGGGAGGTGGGCGGCGACCGCCTCCCCGTTGTCCGGCTGCCCGGTGAAGACGACAGCGTCGGAGCGTGCGCAGTCGGCGAGGAACTCCCGCTGTGAGGAAGGCGCCATGATGATCCGTCCGCCGCCCAGGCCCCGCAGTTGCGGCCCGAGGATCTCGTGCACGGCCATGGCCGCGGACGCGACCCGCGCCGAGGGACGAATGCGGACCTCGTCGGTGTAGAGCGAGGGAATCACGCCGAAGAGGATGTAGCTGTAGAGGAGGTTGTTCGAGGGCAGGAACGTCGCGAGGCGACCCAGCCGCGCGGGGGAATTGCGCAGCAGTTCCCACGGGGCGCCGGAGAGGGCACGCATCGAACGGAACAGTTCGTCCGTGGCAGCCTCGGCGGTGGCGACGCGGGTGAGCACGGAGTGCAATGCGTCCCGGTTCCGCAGAAGCGCGTCGACAATCCCCGGGATGGTCGTTTCCATGGTCTCGGGCAGTTGTCTCGGCGAGTACTCCGGCCGATCCGTCGAACCGTCCGGGAACGTCCTCCCCGGCCCTGTCTCGATGACGCCGCTGCGCATGCGCGTACCCCCTTGCACCTGCCCGTTACCTTCGGGCTCGATCAGGAAGCGTCTCCCGCGCGGATGCCCCCGCGCATCTCGGTTCGTGCTCTCTTCGGAGAGGGCCGCACCCACTCCGCATTCTCGGAGAACCCGCGTGCCGAGAGGGCCAGTAGCATCCGGAACACATCGGCTCGTCCCCCGTGCCGATGCCGGAATCCAGCCGATCGCGAGAAGGGAGAATCGCTGTGGATCCCCGTGCATTCCGTTTCAGCGTATTCCTTTCCACGGTCGTTCTGGATTCCGGAATTCTGCTTTCCCACGGCCCGCACCAGACGCGGATCGTGCTGGAGGCTCCGTGGGAGCACCTCGTACGCACGCTGGTCGGCGCGTCATTCGACCTGGAGGCGTTCGCCGCGCTCGCGCCGGATGCGGCCGCCGCCCCGGGCGTCTTCCGGGCGTTGGCGGACCGGCGCCTGATCGTGCCGGACGGCACCGACGAGGCGGCGGAGTTGCGCGCCTCGTTCGCGGACCGCCCGGAGAGCTCCGGCCAGGACCCGGCAGGTACGTCCGCCGGCTCCTGGCCGGTCACCCGCTACGGACTGCCCCAGCGTCTGGTCTCGTCGGCCGCGGCCGACCGGGGTCCGGGCGAACGGGTGCGTGTGCTCCTGATCGGCGGCTGCGTCACCCAGTTCACCGAGGAGCCGCTGCATGCCCTCGGACACGACCTGGGCCTCGATGTGCAGACCGAGCACATGTGGCCCGCCCCGTCCGCCGAACTGGCCCGCGCGATCACCCGCTCCCGCCCTGACCTGACGGTCTATCAGCCGGGTGTCCAGCCCTTCCTCACGCGTCTGTTCGACGGCGCTCACACCCTCGACGACGAGGAGCGGGCCAGCACGCTGGCCCTGATGAAGAGCGCCCTGACGGTCGCGGTCCGTGCACTCGCGGAAGCGCTCGACGGTTCCCTGGGCGTCGTCCACAACTTCGGGCCGCCCGCTCTGTCCCCGTTCGGCCGCTTCGACTTCGCCGAGGAGTTCGGGCTGCGCCGCGTCGTCGCCGAGCTCAACGCCCACATCGACCACTGCGTACGGCCGCACGCCAACCTGATGGTCGTCGACGAGGAACGGCTGGTCGCCCGGTACGGCGCGCCCGCCCTCTTCGACGACCTCGTCTTCCCCTTCGGCCACCACGGCGGCTCCGTCGACCCGCTCGACGAGCGGCCCCACCAGCTTCCGGCGCTCGGTCGCGCCCTGGCCGGCGAGTACCTGGCCTGCCTGCGCGCCCATCGCGCCGCCGGACGGATCAAGCTGATCGTGACCGACCTCGACGGCACGTTGTGGCCGGGCATCGCCGCCGACGACGGCTTCGGCTGGCTCGACTCGGACACCACCAGCCGCTGGATGCATGTCGGCCTGCATCAGGCCCTGTCCGTTCTCAGGAGCCGCGGTGTGCTCCTCGCCACGTCCAGCAAGGGCGACGCGCACGCGACGCTCGGCGTGTGGGAGAAGGCGGGCAGCCGGCTGCTGCTGGCTCCGGACGACTTCGTCGTCCACCGGATCACCTGGGAGGCGAAGTCCGCCGCGATCGCCGACATCTGCGCGCGGCTGGGCTTCGCGCCCGAGCAGGTCCTCTTCCTGGACGACAACCCGGTCGAGCGGGCCGAGGTCGCCGCTGCGCTGCCTGGTCTGCACATCGCCGGCGGACCGGTGCACGGCTTCCGTGAACTGCTGCTGTCCCATCCCTCGCTGGAAGGCGGCCGGCGCACGCAGGAGGCCGCGAGACGGACCGAGACCACCCGGGCGATGCTGCGCCGCGAGGAGCTGGCCGCCGACGTGGACAGGGACGCGTTCCTGCGCTCGCTCGACGTGGAGGTCCGCGTCGCACGGGCCGGAGAGGAACACCTGAACCGGGTTGCCGAGCTGTTCAACCGGACCAACCAGTTCACGACGACGGCCTGGCGCACCACTCCGCAGGAGCTGCGGCGCGTCCTCGCCGAAGCGGACGCGCGCGTGTACGTGGCTCACGTCTCCGACCGGTTCGCCGACTACGGCATGACCGGTGCCTGTCTGGTGCGCGGCGGGGAGGTCGCGGCATTCGCTCTGAGCTGCCGGGTCATCGGTCTCGATGTCGCGGTGCCGTTCCTGGCCGCTGCGGTGCGGGACGGGTCCGACGGCGAGCCGGTCCGCCTTGCGGGGCTCGGTGGCCGGATCGCCGTCACGGACCGCAACACCCCCGCGCGCGAACTGTTCCTGAACACCGGGTTCACCGCGGACGGCGACGAGGGTCGGTACGTGCTCACCGATCCGGGACTGCTGCCAGATCTGTCCGCACTGCCCGTGAAGGTCGTCTCCGGGACGGCCGCCGGCCCGGGAGCGCCCTAGGCCGCCGACGGCGCGGCAGCGGACCGAGACACTCATCAGAAGGGAATGACCGTGCGAGCAGTAGTCACCGGAGGCGCCGGCTTCGTCGGGTCGCATCTGTGCGAACGGCTCCTGGTGCAGGGAGACGAGGTCGTCTGCGTGGACGATCTGTCCACCGGCCGGGCCGAGAACATCGCCCACTTGCTCGACCACGCGCGCTTCCGCTTCGTGCACCAGGACGTCACCGAGGGCCTGGAGATAACCGGCCGGGTGGACGCGGTCTACCACCTGGCGTCGCCGGCCTCCCCGCTCGACTACCTGCGGCTGCCGGTCGAGACCCTGCTCGTCGGCTCGTACGGCACGCGCAACGCGCTGGAGCTGGCCCGTCGCGAAGGCGCCGCCTTCCTCCTGACCTCGACCTCGGAGGTGTACGGCGATCCGCAGGTGCACCCGCAGCCGGAGAGCTACTGGGGCAACGTCAACCCGATCGGTCCGCGCTCGGTCTACGACGAGGCCAAGCGCTTCGGAGAGGCCCTCACCGCGACCTACCGGCGCACGTACGGGGTGCGGACCACCATCGTGCGGATCTTCAACACGTACGGCCCGCGGATGCGCGCCGACGACGGCCGCGCCGTCCCCGCCTTCTTCACGCAGGCACTGGCCGGGCTGCCGCTGACGGTCACCGGCGACGGCAGCCAGACCCGCTCGCTGTGCTACGTCGACGATCTCGTCGAAGGGCTCGTCACGGCACTGGGGGCGGGCGTCTCCGGTCCCGTCAACCTCGGCAACCCCGAGGAGGTGACCGTCCGTGACCTCGCCCTAGCCGTACGCGAGGTGTGTGCATCGGCGAGTCCCCTGACCTTCGTACCCCGCCCCGAGGACGACCCGAGCCTGCGCCGCCCCGACGTCTCGGCCGCCCGCAGAGAACTGGGCTGGGCGCCGAGAACCCCGCTGGCGGAGGGCCTGGCCCGCACCGTCGGCTGGTTCCGCGACACCTCCCCCCTCGGCGAGGAGGCCCTGCCCGCGTTCGCCTGATCCACCTGCCCCGGCGCCGCCGACCCGGCGCCGGCCCCCGACACTCCGGCCCGACCGCCGGACCCGACTCCCCCAGGAAGGGGGGCACCACACATGGCCCCGCACGGACAGCTCGCCGTCAGGCGACCAGCCGACGTCCCGCTCGACAGCCTGGTCCGCCTGGTGCGGTCCTACGAGGAGAACATCACGGGGGTGGCCACCTGCACGCGGGAGGACATCCTCCTGGAGACCGGCCACCCCGGATACGAGGAGAACAGCTGGTGCCTCACCGGCCCCGGTGACGAAGTGCTCGCCTGGGCAGCCCTGGCGCCGCGCGGCAACACGGTCGACGCCGCGCTGACGGCCCTGCCGGGCCCGCTCGGCCAGAGCGCGGCCCGTACGCTGCTGTGCCTCGTCCTCGACCGGGTCGACGAGCTGGAGGCGGAGCACGGCAGGCCGTACGCCGTCACCGTCGGCGGCGTCCTGCGCGGTGACACGGTGGTCCCGTCGGTCCTGGAGGAGGCAGGGTTCGTCCCCGGCGCGACCTCGGGCCAGTACGACATCGATCTGAAGGTTCCTGCTCTTCCGCCTCTGCTCCCCGACGACGGGACCCTCCGGCCGGCCGGCCGGGACGACGACGAGGCCATGCACGCGCTGCATCTGCGCAGTCTGTCCAAGGGGCCCAAGACACGGGACTCGGCGGCGTTCCGCGCGAGCCGGGACCGGCTGCGCGCCAGGGGCGAGGTGGCGCTGCTGCTCGAGGTGGCGGGCCGTCCGGCCGGCTACATCCTGGCCCAGGCCTCCGGCACGGAAGGCCGTGTCCTGGACCTGTGCGTGGCACCCGCCTTCCGCGGCCTCGGCATCGGCCTGGCCCTGCTCACCGCCGCCCTCGCCGACCTCCGTGAGCTCGGCGCCGAGCGTGCCCTGGTCACGCTGGACACCGGCGATCCGAACGAACACGAGGCGCTCGCCCGGGTACTCGTCGTTCAGGGAACCCGCGTCCTCACGCGCTTCGACCGGGCCGACAGCTGAGCCGACGCCCCACGGAGACCCGGCCGGTGCCGCCCCCCGACGGACACCGGCCGGCCCCACAGCCGACAGGGACAGCGCTCCCGACCGAGCTCTGTCCCGACTTCTGACGCAACGATACCGACCCGCCCCCTCCCCGAAAAACGATCGGCGGGCCTCGGCGCTTCTTCGGGAAGTCGCCGCCATCGGCCCCCTCCTCCGGCCATGTGCACTCCGCCGCGCCGGACCCCAGTCCCACAAGAACGGAGCCCCCGACATGACCTCCACCGGCGCACCCAGGCGGCTGCTGATGGTGATGCCCTACAGCCAGTTCGTCCACAAGGCCGCCGAGGCAGGCTTCGAGGTCTGGGCGATCTGGGACCCGACGCTGCGCGAGCAGGAGTACCTCGACAAGGTCGCCGAGCACGCCCAGGAGCTGCTGCTGACGGACTTCTCCGACGAGACCGGACTGCGCGCGCTCATCGCCGAGACCGTGCGCGCCCACGACATCGGCACGGTTCTCCACCTGGGTTCCGAGGATTCGATGTCCCCGGCCGTCGCAGAGGCCGAGGCGCTCGGTGTCTCCCCGAACCCGGCGTCCGCCGTCACCGTCCTCAACGACAAGGCCGCGATGCGCGCGCTCCTCGCCGAGCACGGGCTCTCGGTCGTCCGCGCGGAGTCCGCCGTCAGCGTCGAGGAGGTCGCGGCCGCCATGGACCGGCTGCCGCTGCCCGTCGTCGTCAAGCCCGCCCGGGCCTCCGGCAGCCGCGGCGTCGCCCTGATCCGCGACGCGGCGGACCTCAAGGAGTGGACGGACCGCGTCGCGGAGGCCGGTCTCGCGGGCCCCTACCTGGTCGAGGAGTACCTTCAGGGGCCTGAGTTCAGCGTGGAGACCCTCTCCGCCGACGGCGTGCACCACGTCATCGGCATCACGGCCAAGCACACCACGGGCGCCCCTTTCTTCGTCGAGACCTCGCACGTCCACCCGGCTCCCCTCGGGCAGGACGAGCGGACCGCGATCCACGCGGTCGTCATCGGGCTGCTCGACCTGGCCGGCTACCGCTTCGGCCCCGCGCACACCGAGGTGATCCTCACCCCGCGCGGCCCGCGCATCGTCGAGTCCCAGGCCCGGCTGGGCGGGGACCGGATCCCGCTGCTCATCGAGACCGCCTCGGACTACGACATCGAGGCGGCGATCTTCCGCACCCTCGCGGGGGAGCCGGTCGATCCGCCCGCCCCCCGGCATACCGCCTCCGTCGGCTTTTTCTCCTTCCCCGCCGGCCGGCTGCAGTCCCTTGAGGGCCTCGACGCCGTCTGCGCGCTGCCCTACGTCCAGGCGGTGCACTTCCCCTTCTCCCCTGGGGACGAACTGCCGGCCACCACAAGCTCGTTCACCCGCCACGGCTACGCCGTCGTCGACGCCGAGTCCCCCGCCGAGGCCGCCGACCGCCTCGCCCGCGTCCGCGGGCTGCTCCGCGCCAACGTCCGCGATGCCGTGCTCGCCGCCCCGAAGGGATCCCTCTCGTGAGCAACGCCAAGACCGTCCTGCTGATCGGCGGCGTCGACGCCCATGTGGAGCGCTTCACCGCGCTCGGCGTCACAATCGTCCTGATCCAGCACCCCGACAAGGTCACCGATTACCAGACGCACGCCGCCGACGTGCTGCTCGTCGTCGACTACACCGACTGGGACGTCGTGCGGCCGTTCGCCGAGGCCGCCCGCGCGGTCTACGGCGTGGACGCCGTCGTCTCGCTCACCGAACCCGGTCTCAACCCGGCGAGCCGGCTGGGCGACCTGTTCGGCCTGACCGACGGCCGCCGCTACGAGGCGAGCCGCCGCATGCGCGACAAGTGGCTGATGCGCCGCCATCTCGCCGAGCGGGGTCTTCCGGTGCCCCACGCAGCCTTGGTGGAGGGGCGTTCCTCACTCGACGCCTTCGGCGAGCGGGCCGGCTTCCCGTTCATCCTCAAGCCCGTCTCCACGACCGCCGGCTTCGGTCTGCTGCGCGCCGAGGGCCCGGATGACCTCGACCGGGTGTGGGCGCGCGTCCGTGAGCTGGACGGCGGACGGACCGACCGCGGTTCGACCATGTTCACCGTCGACGGCTTCCTGATGGAGTCCTACATCGACGGGCCGGAGTACAGCGTCGAGGCCCTGAGCTTCGCGGGACGCCACGTCGTCGTCGCTGTCACCGAGAAGCTGACGTCGGAGGAACACTTCGTCGAGCTCGGGCACGCCGTGCCCGCCCGGCTGTCCGACCCCGACCGGGAGCGGCTGACCGGCGCCGTCGAGGAGTTCCTGACCGCCATGGACGTCACGGACGGTCCCAGCCACACCGAGATCCGGCTCTCCTCGCGTGGCCCGGTCGTCATCGAGTCCCACAACCGGCTGGGCGGGGACAACATCCCGGAGCTCGTGGAGGCCGCGTACGGCGTCGACATGATCGCCTATGGAGCCGCCTGGCCGCTCGGGCTCATCGAGCCGCTTGCCGAGGCGCCGGCCCCGAAGGGGGCCGCCGTGATGCGCGCCGTGCTTCGCGAGCCGGGCACCGTCACCGCGGTGTCGGGAGTGGAGGACGTCCGAGCCCGGCCGGACGTGCTGGCAGCACAGGTCTCCGTCCGCGCGGGAGACACGGTACGTCCCCTGAACGACAACTGGGACCGCCTCGGCAGCGTCGTCGCCACGGCCGCCGACACCGACAGCGCGGTGGAGCTGTGCGAGCGCCTGGTGCGCGAGGGGATCCGCATCGACGTCGAGCCGGCGGCCGCGGACACGCCCGCCCTGGCCGCCTGACCGATGGCCCCGCCGAAAGGAGCCGACGGCATGCCCGGACAGCCCGGTCTGCTGCGCACCCTGATCGAGGACTTGGATGTCGTCGTCGCCCGTGACCCGTCCCTCGGCGGTCGCTGGGAGGCCCTCGGCCACACCGGTCTCTCCGCCGTGTGGGCCCACCGCGTGGCGCACCGGCTGTACCGGCGACGGCTGCGCTACGCCGCGCGGACCGTAGCCCGGGTCGCCCGCCGCCGTACCGGCGTCGAGATCCATCCCGGCACGGTGCTGGGCCGCCGCGTCTTCATCGACCACGGCGCCTCCGTGGTGATCGGCCAGACCGCCGTCGTCGGCGACGACGTGACGATCTACCAGCAGGTGACGCTGGGGGCGGTGGGCTGGTGGACCGACAACCACCGCCCGCCCGGTGCCCGGCGTCATCCGGTCGTCGGCGACGGCGTGATCCTCGGGGCGAACGCGACCGTCCTCGGGCCGGTCACCATCGGCGACCGCGCCCTGGTGGGCGCCATGGCCACCGTCACCGAGGACCTGCCGCCCGGAGCCCGGGTGTACGCGGCGCGTTCCGTCGTCCGGCCCGCGCCCGCGCTGCGGCCTGTCCCCGACGCCGCCTCCGATGACGGGCAGACCACGCCGGCCTCCGCGCCCGTGCCCGACGCGGTGCGGCTGCTCGCCTCGGCGGGTTCCTGGTGACCCGCTCCCCCGCCTCCCCCGACCTCTTCACGCCCCCTGGAGTCCTCTGGTGACCACCGATCTCCTGACCGCACCCGCCCGGCGGCGTATCGCCGCCGGCCTCGAAGAACTCATCGGCAACACCCCTCTGGTCCGTCTCGCCCTCCCCGACGGCAGCCCCGGAACCGAGGTCCTCGCCAAGATCGAGGCCGCCAATCCCTTCGCCAGCAGCAAGGACCGGGCCGCCCTCGCCATGCTCCGCGGCGCCGAGCAGCGCGGTGAACTCGTCCCCGGCGGCACCGTGGTGGAGTCCACCTCCGGCAACACGGGCATCGCCCTCGCCGGGCTGTGCGCCCTGCGCGGCTACCGATGCGTGGTCGTCCTGCCCGACAGCGCGACGCCCGAGCGGATCGGCCTGTTGACCGCCCTCGGCGCGGAGATCGTGCAGACGCCCAGCGCCGACCGCTTCGCCGGTGCCATAGCCAAGGCCGAGGAGATCCAGGCCGCCACGCCCGGCTCCTGGTACGTGCGTCAGCACGAGAACCCGGACAACGTCCAGGCCCACTACGAGACCACGGGACCCGAGATCTGGGCGGACACGGGGGGCCGGGTCGACGTCCTCGTCGCCGGGGTGGGCACGGGGGGCACCCTGACCGGCGTCGGCCGCTTCCTCCGGGAGCGCAATCCGGAGGTCGAGATCGTGGCGGTCGAGCCGGAGGGCTCACCCGTCCTCTCCCGCGGTTACGCCGGAACCCACCGGATCCCCGGTCTCAACGGCGGCTTCGTCTCTCCCACGACGGACGTCGCACTCATCGACCGGGTGATCACCTGCTCCGACGAGGCGGCTCTCGAGACGGCTCGCGCGCTCACCCGTGAACAGGCCCTCTTCGCCGGGCTGTCCTCCGGTGCCGCGGTGTACGGCGCCATGCTGCTCGCCCGGGATCCGGCGTACGCGGGCAGGACGATCGTGACGATCCTGCCCGACACCGGAGAGCGTTACGTCAGCATCTGGAACGAAGGGACCCTCGCATGACCACGCTCGTCCTGCACCGCGGCTCGCTGCGCGCCAACCCCTACGAGCGGTGGCTGGCCGACCGCGGCGAGAAGATCGTCCTGCTGGGCTCCGCCGAGCAGCTCGCCCTGTTCGGCGAGGAGCTGCCCACCGAGGCGCCGTATCTGCACGCGGAGGTGCTGACGGACTACGACACCGGGCCGCACGTGGCCGAGCGGGCCGCCGCCCTCATAGAGGAGTTCGGCGTCACCGACGTCGTCGCCTGCCAGGAGTTCGACATCGAGCGGGCTGCCGCGCTCCGCGAGCGCTACGACCTGCCGGGGCAGCGGCCCGAGTCCGCTCGGGTGTACCGCGACAAGTGGGAGATGAAGCAGGCCGCCCGGGCTGCCGGGATCCCCGTCGCCGGCCATGTGCTGCTCCGGGCGCGCGAGGACCTCGACCGTTTCGCCGAGCAGCACGGGCTGCCGGTCGTGGTGAAGCCCCGCAAGGGGCTGCTCTCCGTCGGCGTGTCCGTCCTCCGCACACGGGAGGAGCTCGACGTGTGGGCGCGGGACGTGGAGCTGATCGCTCCGGACGGTGAACCGGACTGGCTGGCCGAGGAGTTCGTCGTCGGCTCGATGTGCCACATCGACGGCAACGTCCTGGACGGCCGGATCGCGACCCTGTGGCCCTCGCAGTACCAGTACGCGCTGGCCGACTTCCGGGACCGCAAGGGTCGGGTCGACATCGCGCTCGACACCGCCGACCCGCTGGCCCGGCGGCTCGTCGACTTCGGCGAGCGGGTCCTCGAGGCGTTCGGGGGACCCGAGCACTTTGCCTTCCACATCGAGGTGTTCCACACCGCCGATGATGAGCTCGTCCTGTGCGAGGCCGCCTCCCGGGCCGGCGGGGCTGGGGTGCGGGACGTGCAGCGGGTGCTGTTCGGCTTCGACCCGATGGAGTACCCGGTCCGCAGGCAGCTCGGGCTGCCCGCCGACACCGGGGGGCGCAGGGACCCCGACCGGCTCGCCGGTCAGCTGCTCTTCACCAAGCGGCCCGGCGTGCTGCGGTCCCTGCCCGACCCGGCGACGCTGCCGGCCGGGGTCGTGAAGTACACGACGTACGCGGAGGTCGGCCAGACCGTCCAGGACGCCTCGCACTCCGGGGACTTCCTCGCCGCGTTCGTGATCGAGGGTGCGGACCGGGCGGCGACGGAGGAGCGCATCCGGGTCGCCGAGGCGTGGTTCCGGGCGGGTCTCGACATCGGCTGACGCCCCGCCGGCGCGGAGCGCCGGACTACGCTGTCGCCCCGCGCCGCACGACGGCGGCCAGGCGGGCGGCGAGAACGACCGCGAGCGCCGCGATGCCGACCTCTGCGATCAGCGCCGGCGTGTAGCGCAGCCCCGACGCCGGCTCGGACGGATAAAGAACGATGCCGACGACGGCGATGCCGAGGGCCGCCGCGAGCTGCTGCGTGGTGGCGAGCACGCCGGCCCCGGCTCCCGCGTCCTGCGGTGGCACCCGGCTCATCACGGTGCCCGTCAGCAGAGGCACGATCATGCCGTTGCCCCATCCGTAGACGGCCATGCCGACCAGCAGCAGCGCGAGCGACGCGCCGTCGCTGTCCAGCGCGGAGGCGGCCGGCGCCGCGGCGAGACCGAGCGCGATCAGGGCGGCGGAGGCGACGAGCACGCTCCCGCCGAAGCGCGCCCGCAGCGGTACGGCGATCCTCGATCCGACGGCGATGGCGACGGCGGCAGGCGTGAACACGAGGCCCGCCTCGGCGGAGCTCAGGCCCGCCTCGTCCTGGAGGTACAGCGCGAGGACGACGGCGAAGGGCACGCTGGCCATGTAGAGCAGGAAATTGAGCAGGACGCCGTGGACGAAGACGGGCACGGCGAACAGGCCCGTGGGAAGGACCGCCGACCGGCCCTGGCGGACCTTGGCCCGCTGGTTCCGGACGAACACGGCGGTGAGCAGGAAACCGACGAGGCACACCACCAGACCGCCGGGAAGGAACGACCACTCCCGGACCGCCGCGAGCGGCAGCAGCACGCAAGCCATCGACACGGCGCTGAGCACGGCACCGGTGATGTCGATCCCCCGTCCCGCGAGGGCGGGCCGGTCGGCGTCCAGCGTGGCCGGCAGGAGCAGGAAGACCGCCAGGCACAACGGCACGGCGACGAGAAAGACCGGGCGCCAGCCCAGGCCGAGCAGGTCCCAGGTCGGCAGGGCCCCGCCGAGGATCTGGCCGAGGACCATGCCCAGGCTCATCGACAGGGCGAACCAGGACAGGGCCTTCTGCTGCTCGGCGGGCGGGAACTGGGTCCGGATCAGGGCCAGGACCTGCGGCTGGAGGACGGCCGCGGCCGCGCCCTGCGCCAGCCGGGCCGCGATGAGCGAGCTCGGGGACCAGGCGAGCGCGCACGCCAGCGAGGTCACGGCGAAGACCGCGATGCCGGCCTGGTACATGCGCCGTCGCCCGAACAGGTCGCCGAGCCGCCCGCCGGTGATCAGGCCCAGGCCGTAGACCAGCCCGTATCCCCCGACCACCGCCTGGAACTCGAACGGGCTGAGGCGGAAGGACTGGTTGATGGACGGCGCCGCGAGATTGACGCAGAACTGGTCGAACAGCGAGAGGAACGGGCCGACGAGGAGCAACGCCAGGGCCTGTCGACGCCGGGGGTTCAGCGGAGGGGGAGCCGTGCTCGGCCCGCCACTCGCGGGCCGGTTCCCGAGCCGCACCCCGGGCTTGTCGCCGACGAGTTCTTCCGCCATGTGTCGCATTCCCCTCACACGTGTCCTGCCGCCATCCCAGGAGCGACCGCGGCGCGGGGCAAGCGGACTTGGCTGAGTCTTCGCGGGCCGGAGAAGCCGCGGAACGCTTGCGCAACTCGGCATGGACGTCACTGGAGCGGGTCGCACAGGCTGCCGACGCAACCAGACGCAGAAAGGCTGTGCGATGGAAAGCGGTCCTTCGACGGTGCACCTCCTCTCCAGGAACGGGCTCGACCACGACGAGGCTCGCGGCCTCGTGCTGCGGTTCCTGGACGGCGGCGTCGGCTCCGACCCGTACCCCGTGCTGAACCGCATCCGGCAGGCGGGGCCCGTCTGGGTCCGCGACGACCTGGTCGTCCTCTCCTCGCGTGCCCAATGCGAGGCCGCGCTGCGGGCGACGGACACCGCGTCGGTCTCCACCGGCGCCTGTCCGGTGTCCGCCGACCGGCTGCGCCGTGCGGCGGACCGCGCCTTCTCCGCGGACTCCGTAACGGACCTCGCCCCGCTCGTCCGCCGTCTCGTCGACGACCGCCTGGACTCGGTGGCCGTCCGCGGCCGCCTCGAAGCCGTCAGCGACCTCGCCCATCCGGTCCCGATGGCCGTCCTGTCCCACCTGCTGGGCCTGCCGTCCTCCGACGCACAGTGGCTGCACCGGCGGGCCATGGCGCTCTCCCCTGCCCTGGACCTGCGTCCTGCGGGTACCGGGACGGCCGGGCCTGCGGTCCGGGCCGAGTTCCGGCAGGCGGAGATCGAACTGGAGGCGTACTTCGCCGAAGCCGTCGAGCGGCGGCGCCGGGCCGGCGGCGACGACCTGCTGTCCCGGTCGGCCCTCGTGGACGAGGGTGGGGAACGACTCACCGACGCCGAGGCCGCCTCGCTCGGCCGCTTCCTGCTGGGCGCCGGATACGAGGCCACGGCCGCCCTCGTCTCGGGCAGCGTCCTGGCACTGCTGCGGGCCCCGCACGAGATCGACACCCTGCGGAAGGATCCGGGCCACGCACGCCACGTGGTGGAGGAGACTCTCCGCCTCGACCCGCCGGTCCAGGTCGTCCAACGCCGCGCCGACGCCGACCTCGACCTCTGCGGGACGCCGGTGCCCAGGGGCACCGTGATGGTGCTGCTCCTCGCGGCGGCCCACCGTGACCCGGCCCTCGCACCCAGCCCCGATGTCTTCGCTCCCGACGGCGCCTCGCCGCATCTGGCCTTCGGGGCGGGCGGCCACCACTGCCTCGGCGCTCCGCTGGCCCGGCTCATCGCCCGGACCGTGCTCGTGCGCTTCGCCCAGCGCGTCCTCGGACCACGCTTCGCCCTCGGCAGCCCCTCCTACGGTCCCGCCACCGCGCTGCGCGGACTGCGGGCGCTGTGGGTGGACGCGGACGGATTCGCCGGCCGGGACCTCCCCTGGCCGGCGGCTGCCGCGTAACCACCCGCTCTTCGACCACCCTCGCCATGCCGCGCCCGGCGCGGCGGGAAGGACATCGTGACAGTCACGCACCCCGGCGCGCCGACCCTGACGGCCGCCCTGGACTGCTTCTTCGTGAGGCCCGGCGACGACGAACGGGCCCGCACGACCCGGGGGCACGTGCTCGGCCGGGTGACCTACGGCCCCGGCGGCCGGCCGCCCTTGCTGCACAACGGCGCCCCTCTGGTACGGATCGCCATGGCCGGTGACGCCACCGAGCGGATCACCGAGGTGTGGACCAGCGACCGTCCGGTGCGGTCCGGCCGCGAGGGCGACCTCGTGTACGCCGAAGACGGCGAACACTTCTTCTGCGCGGTCCGGATCGACGAGCGCGGCGTCTACCGCGACACCGTGCGCTCGGTGTACGAGAACGCCTTCACCCTGATGTGGCGACTCGGCTACACCGAGCTGCTCCGCATGTGGAACATGGTCGGCGCCATCACGGAGGCCAACGCCGACGGCATGGAGAACTACCGGGACTTCTGCGTGGGCCGCGCCGAGGCGTTCGAGGCCTGGTCCGACCGGGTGGACGGCATGCCGGCCGCGACCGGCATCGGCTCGCTGCGCCCCGGCATCGATCTGTACTTCCTGGCCTGCCGCCCCGGTCGGGCCCGCCACCTGGAGAACCCGCGCCAGACTCCGGCGCATCAGTACCCGACGCAGTACGGCCCCAAGTCGCCGAGCTTCGCGCGCGCCACGGTCCTGGAGTCAGGCTCGGGTGCCCGGTCGGCGCTGTACGTCTCGGGGACGGCCAGCATCATCGGCGACGACACGGTCCACCACGACAACGTCGAGCGGCAGTGCGACGTCACCCTCAACAACATCGAGGCGCTGATCTCGTCGGAGAACCTGCGACGCCACGGGCTCACGGGCGGCTTCAGCCTGGCGAACCTCGACTGCGTCAAGGTCTACGTCCGCGATGCCGAGCACCTGCCGGCGGTCCGCGCCCGGTGCGCCGAGGCGTTCCGGTCCGAAGCGGACCTCGCCTTCTTCAACGTGGACGTCTGCCGTCCCGACCTGCTGGTGGAGATCGAGGGGATCTGCAGATGACCAACTTCGTCCGGCACCTGGCGGAGACCGCCCTGTCCCGGGGCTGGCTGGAACGCCCCGCGTACTTCGTGGACGAGAGCGTCTACCGATTCGAGGACGTGTTCGCGGGCGCGGACCGCGCGGCGGCCGCGTTCGCCTCCCACGGTCTGGGACAGGGCGCGCGCATCCTGATCGCCCTGCCCGACGGCATCGAGTTCGTCTGGGCCTTCCTCGGCGCCCTTCGCATCGGGGCGGTGGCCGTTCCGGTGAACTCCATGTTCCACCCGGACGAGATGTGCCGAGCCGCCGACATCGCCCGGCCCGCGGCCGTGGTGTCGGACCCCGAGTTCGCGGACCGCTTCACGGTGCCCGTCCTCACTCCGGACGCACTGCGGGGCAACGACACCCTCGTTCCTCCGTACGCTCCCGTGACGGACGACAGCCCGGCGTTCGCAGCGTTCACCTCCGGCACGACCGGCGGGCCGAAGCTCTGCTTCCACACCCATGGAGACCCGGAGATCCTCACCCGGGCGGCCGGTGCGGCCGTGGGCGTCACCGCCGACGACGTGAGCTATTCCGTTCCGCGCATGAACTTCGCGTACGGCCTGGGCAACTCCCTCTTCTTCCCGCTGCTGACCGGCGGCTCCGCAGTGCTCACACCCCGGCGGCTCGCGCCGGGCGACTCGCTGGCCGTTCTGGAGAAGTACGGCGTCACCGTCTTCTACAGCCAGCCGACCTTCTTCGCCCACATGCTCGGCCACCCGGACGCCCATCGGGTGCTGAACGGGCTGCGGGTGGCCGTCGTGGCCGGCGAGGTCCTGCCCGAGTCGCTGGAGCGTGAGCTGCGCGGAGTCCTCGGGCCCCGGCTCCTGAACGTGTACGGCACGACGGAGATCGGGCACGCCCTGCTCGCCAACGGGCCGGTCCGGATGCGCGAGTTCACCCTCGGCCGGGTGCTCGCCCCCTATCGCCTGCGGGTCGTCGACGACCGGGGCGAGCCGGTCGCGGCCGGCGTCGAGGGGCGCCTGGAGGTGTCGGGTCCGACCATCGGCCTCGGTGTCCCCAGCGGCGACGACGAGCCGATAAGGCTGACCCCCGACGCGTGGTACGCCACGAGCGACGCCGCGGTCATGGACGCCGACGGGTTCGTCCGGGTCCACGGACGCCTCGACGACATCGAGATCGTGGCGGGCATCAACGTCCACCCGACGGAGATCGAAGACCGTCTCATGGCGCACTCTTCCGTCGAAGAGGCAGCGGTGTGCGCGGTGCGGCGCGACTCGGGCATCTCCGTGCTGCGCGCCTACGCCGTCCTACGTCATTCTGTGGACGAAGCCACCGCCCAGGCGCTGCGCGACGAACTGCTCGACTCCTGCCGCTCGTCCCTGACCTGGTACAAGGTGCCGGAAGACGTCACCTTCGTCACCCGGCTGCCTCGCAATCCGACGGGCAAGCTGCTGCGCCGCACCATCCGCGCGCTTGCCGCCGACGACGCCCTGCACTGAACGGGGACGGCGCCCGCCTCCCACTCGCCCGCTCGTCTCTGCCCCGCACCGCATCTACGCCCTGGAGTGAAAGCGTTGACCTCAGTCGAGACCGCCACCGCCCCCGTCTCCTTCGACGGCCAGACCCTCACCCTCGACGCCGTCCGGCGCATCGCCGAGGAGGGGGCGCACGCCGACGTCGCACCCGAGTCGGTCGCCAAGACGCTGCGCAGCCGGGCGATGCTGGAGGATCTGGCCGAGCAGAACGTCCCCATCTACGGCGTGACCACCGGGTACGGCGAGATGATCTACATGCAGGTCGACAAGTCCAAGGAAGTCGAGCTGCAGACCAACCTGGTGCGCAGCCACAGCTCCGGCGTGGGGCCGCTGTTCGCCGAGGACGAGGCGAGGGCCATCGTGGCAGCGCGTCTCAACACCCTCGCCAAGGGGCACTCCGCGGTGCGCCCGGAGATCCTGGAGCGCCTCGCGCTCTACCTGAACCTGGGCATCATCCCTGCGATCCCCGAGATCGGCTCGCTGGGCGCCAGCGGTGACCTCGTCCCGCTCTCGCACATCGCGAGCACGCTGATCGGCGAGGGCTACGTGCTGCGCGACGGCAGGCCGGTGGAGACCGCCACGGTCCTGCGGGAGCACGGCATAGAGCCGCTCCAGCTGCGGTTCAAGGAGGGTCTCGCGCTCATCAACGGCACGTCGGCGATGACCGGTCTCGGTTCGCTCGTCGTGGAACGCGCGCTGGCCCAGACCCGGCAGGCCGAGCTGGTCTCCGCCCTGCTCAACGACGTGCTGCGCGGCTCCGCCAGCCCCTTCGGGGCCGAGGGCCACGACGTGGCCCGGCCGCACCGGGGCCAGATCGACTCGGCCGCCAACATGCGGGCCCTGCTGGCCGGCAGCAATCTCATCGCCGAACACGCGGAGCTGCGCCGTCAGGTGCAGGATGTGAAGGAGGAAGGCAAGGAGGTCCAGCGCACCGAGACCTACCTCCAGAAGGCCTACACGCTGCGGGCCGTCCCGCAGATCCTCGGCGCGGTGCGCGACACCCTCTACCACGCCCAGGACAAGCTGGAGATCGAGCTCAACTCCGCCAACGACAACCCGCTGTTCTTCGAGGGCAAGGAGATCTTCCACGGCGCGAACTTCCACGGTCAGCCGATCGCCTTCGTCCTGGACTTCGTGACGATCGCCCTGACGCAGCTCGGCGTCCTCGCCGAGCGGCAGCTCAACCGTCTGCTGAACCGTCACCTCAGCTACGGACTTCCGGAGTTCCTCGTGGCCACCGAGCCCGGCCTGAACTGCGGTTTCGCCGGAGCCCAGTACCCGGCGACCGCGCTGGTCGCCGAGAACCGCACCATCGGTCCGGCCTCCACGCAGTCCGTCCCGTCCAACGGCGACAATCAGGACGTCGTCAGCATGGGCCTGATCGCCGGCCGCAACGCCCGTCGGGTGCTCGGCAACAACAACCGGATCCTCGCCGTGGAGTTCCTCGCCGCAGCCCAGGCCGTCGACGTGTCGCGCCGCTACGAGGACCTGAGCCCCGCCTCCAAGGCGACGTACGACGCCGTGCGCTCCCTGGTGCCGGCGCTGGGCGTGGACCGCTACATGGCCGACGACATCGAACTCGTCGCGGCTGCCCTGTCGCGCGGTGAGTTCCTCACCGCGCTCGCCAAGTACACGGACGTCGAGCTGCGCTGATCTCCGCCTGTACGCGGAAGAGCCCCCACCCGACCGGGTGGGGGCTCTTCCGCGTACAGGCGGAGATCAGGCCGCGAGGGCCTGCTCGTCGGAGGACGTGGCGTCGGCCGGGGCCTCCTCCTGGCCGATCGGCGGGACGTGGCGCATCAGCGCGACGAAGAAGGCTCCCGCGACGGCGATCAGGATCGCGCTGACGGTGGCGACCGTGTGGATGCCACCGGTGAACGCGACGCGGACCGGTTCCATCAGCGCGTCGGCGACCTGCTGGGGCAGGCCCTGCGCGGCGGAGGCGGCGCCGGAGACGCTGTCGCGGGCGGCGTCGGCCGCGCCGGCCGGGACGGTCGCCGGGACGGCGCCCTCCACCTGGTCGCGGTAGACGGCAAGGCCGAGAGTGCCAAGCGTGGCGACGCCGAGGGCGGAGCCGAACTCGTTGCTGATCTGGGAGAGCGCGCCAGCGGAACCGGCCTTCTCCGGCGGGACGGCGCCGACGACCATGTTCGTGCCGAGCGCGACGATCGGGGCGCCGCAGAAGGAGAAGACGGCGAAGCCCGCGATCAGGGTGGCGGTGCCGCTGTCGGCGCTCAGCTGCGAGAAGGCGAGCAGGACGGCGACGACGCCGGCGATGCCCGCGCCGATGACGTACGCCGGACGGACCTTGCGGGCGATGATCGGGCAGACCATGAAGGAGACGGTCGCGGCAGCCATGCCCGGGAGCAGGCCGAGGCCGGCCTCGATCGGGGTCATACCCTGGGCGGCCTGGAAGTACTGGGTCATGAGGAGCATGACCGTGCCGCCGATGAGGCTGTAGGCGAGCAGGCCGAGCAGTGAGGCGCTGAACCGGCCGTGGCGGAAGAGCGTCACGTCGAGGAGCGGGGCGGTGAGGGCCCGCTGGCGGCGGACGAACAGCACGCCAAGGACGACGCCGACGACGATGGCGGCAGCGGACAGCGGGCTCCAGCCGTTGCGGGCGGTCTCCTTGATTCCGTAGATGACCGGGAGGGTGGTGCCCAGGTTGAGGGCGACGCTGGGCAGGTCGATGCGGCCGGCCTCGGGGTTGGCGGATTCGGGCAGCACCTTGGGGCCCGCGATCAGCAGCAGGACCATGACCGGGACGCCGAGGAGGAAGAGCGAGCCCCACCAGAAGTGCTCGAGCATGACGCCGCCGAGCATCGGGCCGATGATGGCGCCGAGGGTGAAGCAGCTGGCCCACATGCCGATCGCGGCGGCCCGCTGCTTGGCGTCCTGGAACATCGTGGAGATCAGCGCCAGCGTGGACGGGCTGATTGCCGCGCCGGCGATGCCCAGCAGCACGCGGGCGGCGATCAGCATGCCCGGGCTGGTGGCGAACGCGGCCAGCAGCGAGGCGGCGCCGAAGGCCGCGCCGCCGATGAGCAGCAGCTTGCGGCGGCCGATGCGGTCGCCGAGCGTGCCCATGGGGACCAGGAAGCCGGCGACCAGGAAGCCGTAGATGTCCATGATCCACAGCTGCTGGTTGCTGTCCGCGCCGAGGTCCGCACTCAGATGCGGCAGCGCGAGGAGGAGTACGAAAACGTCAAGGGCCACGAGCAAAGTGGGAAGGGCGAGGATTCCCAGCCCGATCCACTCCTTCCGCCCGGCCTTGGGAGCACCGCCTGCAGTCATGTGCTTGTTCTTCCCATCGTCGTGTGTGGAGGGGCTTTCCGCGCCTCTGCCGATGGCCGCGCGCGCCCGCCCCCGAGGGTCTCCCGGCCGGAACCGCGGACGCATCTCGCAGAATGCCGTCCTGACGGGGCACGGGAGTGAGTTTCATGAAGCAACCTCGAAGATGCGGACGATGATCTTCGACTTCTAATGTCGTTGGCGGACAGGGGGAAACGGCCCCACGGAAGCACGCCGGGTCCCCAGGTCCTGAGATCCCCTCACACATGACATGGAGTAACAAATGATCGTCAAGAAGAAGCTCGTCCTCGCCACCCGCGTCGCCGCCGCCACCGCAGTCGCCGCCGGTCTGGCCCTGACCCTGCAGCCGTCCGCGATGGCCGCCGCCACCGCGCCGGTCGTGTCGGTCTCGCCGGCGTCGTCCCTCTCGGACGGCCAGCAGGTCACGGTCACCGCCTCGGGCCTGACCCCGAACACGGTCTTCCACCTGGGTCAGTGCGCGTTCGTGGAGCCGGGCAAGTACGGCTGTGACGCGACCACCGCCAAGGACGTCGTCTCGGACGCGACCGGCAAGATCAACACGACCATCGTCGTGCACAGCTCCTTCCAGGCCGTCGTCGGCGCCGACCGCACCGTCTGGGGCACCGTCGACGCCAAGGCCGTCCAGACCCAGGTGGGCCTGGGCAGCGACGCCGGCGAGGGCGGCGGCCAGCTGGTCACCTTCAAGTAAGCCCGTCCCGCAAGGACGTCCCCCCTCCGGAGCCCCCGGCACGTCGGCCGCCAGCCGACGGCCGGGGGCTCGGCGTATCGCGTCGCGGACGGGAGCAGGAACGCCGGACGGCGCGGCCCCGAGAGGGTCGCGCCGTCCGGCGTGTGGTGGCGGTGGGCTCAGCCCGCCGCGGTCGCTCGGGGAGCGATGTCCCCGGCGAAACGGCCACGCGGGTCGATCCGTGCCCGGACCCGGTCCACGGCGGCCACCGCATCCGCGTCGAGGTGACGCTGCGGCCGGTCCGACCCCTCGACCAGGGAGGGCACGGTGGTCCCGGTGTCCCAGGGTTCCAGCGCGGCACGGACCCTGACGCAGTGGGCTTCGAGGTCCTCGACGGTGACCGGTCCGAACGGAGGGCCGGACCCCATGTACGCGAAGGCCGCGTCCACCCGGTTCAGCACACCGCCCCGCGGATCGGGGTCCGCGAACGCCCCGCCGAGCTGACGGAGGGTGGCGACGACCAGCGGCGACCCGGAACCCTCGCCGACGACCGACAGGAACGTCTCCGCCGCCTCGTCGGAGAGCTCCGAGATCAGCAGGTGGTCGCCGATAAACGGAACCGGGTCGGCGGGGTCCATGTGGGCGTCGAGCACCCCGGCGCCGTCCGTCAGCGCCCAGGTGTCGAGGAGCGGTTCGGCGAGCGCGCGCAGCGGCCCCAGCAGCCCCTCGGCGTCACGTTCCGCAGCGGGCACCTCGTCCGGCGTCGCGGCGAACACCGCGCCGTCGACACACAGCACGGGACCGGCCGCCAGGGCGGGCGGCACTCCCGGGACGGGCGGCAGGTTCATCACACGCAGCGAGGTCGTCGCACAGCGCGGTGCCGTGCGGGCCCAGTCGCGCCAGGCGGCGAGCAGCGGGCGGGCATGGGCCGCGGACCAGTAGGTGGCTCCGGTGATCACCTTCGCCACGGGGAAGAGCCCGACCTCAACGGCGGTGACGACACCGAATCCGCCGCCTCCGCCGCGCAGCGCCCAGAACAGCTCGGGGTCGTTCTCGGCGTCGGTGCGTACCAGCTCGCCGTCGGCGGTCACGAGTTCGACCGCGCGCACGCTGTTGGCGGCGAGTCCGGTGTGCCGACCGTAGAAGCTGACGCCGCCGCCGAGCAGGTAGCCGACGACGCCGACGTGGGCCGCCGAGCCGTGCGGGGCGGCCAGGCCGTGCGGCGCTGCCGCCGCGACGACCTCGCCCCAGGTCGTACCGGCCGGAACGCGGGCGACACGGCGCTCGGCGTCGACCTCGACGCCGCCGTCGAGGCGGGTGCGGATGAGAAGGCCGCGGTCGACGGGCGGTCTCGCGCCGGAGGCGTGACCGGTGGTGTGGACCCGTACGGGCAGGTCCCCCGTGCCCGCCTCCCGCACGGCGGCGCGGACCTCGTCGACGGTGCGGACGGTCACGGCCTCGTCGGGGCGCACCGGGGCGGCGAGGTTGAAGACGGCCGTGGCCTCGTCGTACTCCGGGGAGCCGGGCGCCGCGAAGGACTCCTGGAGGACGTCGTGCTGGTTCATGTCAGCGGTTCTTCCTTGTCTGTGTCAGTGCTCGCGCACGGCCGTGAGGAACACGAACGTCCCCGGGCCGCTCTCCTCGCGGATCGTCAGGCCGGCGTCCGCGAGCCAGCGCTTCAGGTCGTCGAGGTCGAAGAGCTGGAGGCCGCCCTGGTGCTGCGGGAAGCGGTGGGCGGACTGGAAGTAGCGGTAGACGGGGTCCTCGGAGCGGCGGAACGTCATCAGCGTGAAGGTGCCGCCGGGCCGCAGGACGCGGCCGACCTCGGCGATCGCCGCGCCGGCGTCGGCGTAGAAGGCCTGGAGCGCGTTCCAGCACACGACGGCGCCCAGCGAGGCGTCGTCGAAGGGCAGTTCGGCGGCGGAGGCGAGGACGGAGGGAACTTCGGGCAGTCGCCCGCGCAGCACGTTGAGCATCGGCAGCGCCGCGTCGAGGGCGATGAGGCGCTCGGCTCCGACCGTCTCGGCGATGACAGCGGTCCACCGGCCGGCCCCGGCCCCCAGGTCGAGGACGGGCCCTTCGACGGGCCGTACCTGCTCGGCGATGTACCGGTCCTCGTCCTCGGGAGCGACCGCGCCGCCCCAGTCCGAGCCGGAGACCCGCAGGAAGGCCGGGCGGGCCACGGCCTCGTAGAACAGGCCCATGCTGGGTACGCGGGACAGCTTCTCCAGGAAATCGGCCGCGGCGTCGTCCCCTTCGGCCGCCGTCGCGGTCAGGTCGAGGATGCCGCCGGCGACCGGGTAGCGCGCCTGGCAGCCGCCGCAGAGCACGACGCCGTCCTGGGACTCCAGCGATCCCTGGCAGGAAGGGCAGCGCAGCGCGCCGATGTGCGGGGCGAAGAGAGCGGCGTCGGCGACCGGGGCGGTGACCTCACGACGCTCGGGGACCGGAGCGGCGGGCAGGTTGCGGGGGTCGCCGTTGCACACGGCCCAGTAGGCGCGGGCACCGGTGCAGCCGAGGACGGTGCGGGTGTCGTTCTCCCAGTTCGCCACAAGCTGCTCGGGTGCCAGCTCCTTGATCCACCCCTGGTCGAAGGCGCGCTCGTCCTCGTTCAGGGTCCACGCCGAAGGCGAGGGCCACACCCGGCCGAGGTCAGGGCGCTCCGGGTCGAGCGTGCTGAGCGCTCGGTCCAGGCGGGAGAGGTCCTCGGCCTCCAGCTCCATGCCGGCGACCGCGCCGAGGATCCGCTCCCGCTCGCCGGGGAAGTGCGCGAGCAGGTAGAGCAGGGCGAGGGTGAGCGGCTTACCGATGCCCGGGTCGGCAAGCAGCTCCAGGTAGGTGTCGAGGTGTCCGCGGACGGCACCCGCGAGCGGGCCGTCCAGGTTCGGGTACTCCGTCTCGGACAGCAGGCCCAGGAGGACGGCGAGGTGCCCCTTGCGGTCGGTTCCGGCCCGCTCGAGGGCCGCCACGAGCACGGGCACGGCCGCCAGGGCCTGCCCGTCGGCCCTGCCGTCCTCCCACAGGGCGTCCACCAGCGCGCGGAACTCCCCGGCCACGCCGTCGGGCGCGGCCTCGACGAGGGCGTCGGCGAGGCCGACAGCAGCAGGGGCGGTGGAAACGTTCATCTCCGTGTCCTTCCAGGGTCTGTGCGGCGGTCGCCAGCGCCACGGGCGACCGTCACGCTGCCAGCGGCCGGGAGACTGCCGCATCTTCCTGGCTGCCCTTCTGCTGGCGTAGCCGCAATCGGCGCAGGTGGAGCAATCCGCAAGATGCGTGCGGTTTCGGCGGCGGCGGACGATACGGCTGGGCGCCCCGGGTGTTCCGGGACGGGTCCCGGCTCCGCGAGCCCGCCACCCTTCGACCGATGACCCGCCACCGGCGGTCAGCCTTCTCCGGAGCGCCTCATGCATCCCTTCCGCATCGACATCCCGCAGGCCCAGCTCGACGACCTGCACCGCCGTCTCGACGCGACGCGCTGGCCGGACGAGCTGCCGGGCGTCGGCTGGGACCGGGGTGTTCCGGTCGGCTACCTCAAGGAGCTCGCCCAGTACTGGCGGACCTCGTTCGACTGGCGGGCGGCCGAGGCCCAGCTGAACGCGCACCCGCAGTTCGTGGAGGAGATCGACGGCGCGCAGGTGCACTTCCTGCACGTCACCTCCCCCGAGCCGGACGCGACCCCGCTCCTCCTCACGCACGGCTGGCCGGGCTCGGTCGCCGAGTTCCTGGACGTGATCGGTCCGCTGACCGACCCGCGTGCGCACGGCGGCGACCCGGCGGAGGCGTTCCACCTGGTGATTCCGTCGATTCCCGGATACGGCTTCTCGACGCTGACCGAGCCCGGCTGGGACACCGCGCGGATCGCCCGCGCCTGGGCCGAGCTCATGGCCCGCCTGGGCTACGGGAAGTACATCGCGCAGGGCGGCGACGCAGGAGCGGTGATCTCCCTGGAACTCGGCCGCATCGACCCCGAACACGTCCTCGGCGTGCACGTGAACATGCTGATGACCTTCCCGTCCGGGGACCCCGCCGAGTTCGAGGGCCTCGACGAGCGTGACCAGGCACGCCTGGGCAAGCTGGCCCGGTTCGACGCGGAGCTCTCCGGATACATGAAGCTCCAGCAGACCCGCCCGCAGACCCTCGCGTACGGGCTCACCGACTCCCCCGTCGGCCAGCTCGCCTGGATCGTCGAGAAGTTCCTCGACTGGACCGGTGCGACGGACCTGCCGGAGGACGCGGTCGACCGCGACCGGCTGCTGACGAACGTGACGATCTACTGGCTGACGGCGACCGCCGGTTCGTCCGCGCAGTTCTACTACGAGGGTGCCGCCGGGGTCCGGGCCGCGGCGAGCGGCGCCGTGCCGCCGCCGGTGACCGTGCCGGTCGGCGTCGCCGTGTTCCCGGACGACATCTTCGTGCCGATCCGCCGCTTCGCCGACCGCGACCTTCCGAACATCGCGCACTGGACCGAATTCGAGCAGGGCGGTCACTTCGCGGCTCTGGAGCAGCCGGCCGCGCTGACCGGGGACATCCGCGCCTTCGCGCGGGCTCTCCGGCCCGTCCCCGCCGCCGCCTGACGCGCGTCGCCGAACCGTTCGCACTTCTACGAGAGAGATGAGGCATGGCATGACGGCCAAGACCGTGATCGACGTCTGGGTGGCCGACCTGACGTTCCCCGGCTACATGGACCGGCTCCACCGGCTCGGGGCGGAGTTCGAGAAGGCGCACCCCGAGTACGAGATCAACATCGAGGGCCGTGACTTCCGGCTGCTGTCCCAGCAGATCGCCGAGGCCGCCGACGCGGGCCGTCCCCCGGCCGTCGCTGAGTACTACTTCGCGGTCACCCAGGCCGCCAGGGACTCGCGCACCCGCGAAGGGAAGCCGCTGTTCACCTCGGTGCAGAAGGCGATTGCGGGCCGTACGGAGATCCTCGGCGAGCCGGTCGTCCTCGACGACCTCATCCCCTCGGTACGCGAGTACTACTCGGTGGACGGCGACCTCGCCTCAATGCCGGCCGTGGTCACCGCCATGCTGATCTACGGCAACAAGACGGCGCTGGACAGGGCCGGGGTCACCTCCCTGCCCACGACCTGGGCCGAGATCGAGGCGGCCTGCGAAGCCGTGGCGGCCCTGGAGGGCGGCCCGTCCCACGGTGTCACGTGGGCCAACCACGGGCTGTTCTTCCAGCAGGCGCTCGCGGTCCAGGGGGGTGAGCTCGCCGACAACGCCAACGGCCGCGAAGGCCGGGCGACCCGCCTGGATCTGTCCTCGGAGGCGATGCTGACCTGGGCGGAGTGGTGGCGTGAGCTGCACCGCAAGGGCCACTACCTCTACACCGGGAAGATCCCGGACTGGGAGGGCAACATCAAGGCCTTCGCCGACCAGGACGTGGCGATCCGCGTCACCTCGTCCAACGACCTCAACTACATGGCGATGGCGGCCGAGAACGCCGGCTTCGAGATGTCCGTCGGCCGCTTCCCGCAGCGGGACGGCGTGCCCTACGGCGGCAACATCATCGCGGGCACCTCGCTGTGGCTGGCCGACGGCCTGGACGAGGTCACGCAGGACGGCGCACTCGCCTTCATGCAGTTCCTCAACAACCCGCGGAACGCCGCGGACCGGCACATCGCCAGCAGCTTCGTCCCGGTCACCCGCTCCTCGTACCGCCTCCTGGAGGACGAGGGCTGGTTCGAGGCGAACCCGTACCACCGCCTTGCGAGCGCCCAGCTCAGCTCGTACGACGAGGGCCAGGGCGACGGCGTGCCGCCGTGCCGCGGGGCCCTCTTCGGCGACTTCGCCGGCGCCCAGGACGTCATGACCCGGGCCATGGACGACGTGCTGAGCCGCGGCGACCTGCCCGCCGAGCGGTTCGCCGACGCCACGGCCGAGGCGCAGGCGCTGCTCGACGCGTACGAGAAGGACCGCGTCGACAACGGCGTGCGCAGGCCCGAGAGCCTGCGGGTGGAGTACTTCCGCGACGCGGAGGCCTACACCGGCGCCCAGTTGGAGGAGGCGGTCAAGGGGGCCTCGAAGGAGTAGCCCACAGACGGCGAAGGGGCGGGACCTGTCGGTCCCGCCCCTTCGCCGTCTGTGGCCGGGTGTACGCCTGCGGCTCAGTTCCTCGCGCCTGCGCCGACCGGCCGGTAGTAGTCCTCCAGTTCCACCGCCTGCCCGTCGAGCGCGACGCGCAGTTCGGCGAGGGCGCCGCGCAGGGCGGCGGACACCGCCGGCACGCGGCAGCCCTCGGCCAGGTCCACGAGGGTGCGGTAGCTCTCCAGGAGCCGACCCTGCTGCTCAGGCGCGAGCGAGCTGTCGTTCGTCATGAAGCCGTGCCGCCTTCCATTTCGTGCGGGGCAGACTGCCCGCGGGGACGAGTTCCACCTGGGGCCGGATGCCGATCTCGCGCTTGAACTCCTCGGCGATCCGGGCACACAGGACAGGCGCGGCCGCGCCCGTGACGTCAGCCGCCTCGGCCTGGACGTGGATGGTGTCGAGCCCGCGGACTGTGCGGATGGAGGAGCGGAACTCGCTGACTTCGGTGAACCCACGCAGTACGTCCTCGATCATCACCGGGGTGACCGAGACCCCGCGGATCTTGCGCATGTCGTCGTAACGCCGCAGGATGCCGCCGTCCAGGAAGTCCCAGGTCCGGCCGCACCCGCAGTCGGTGTACGGCCGCTTGACGACGATGTCCTCGGTCCAGTGGCGGAAGAGCTGCATGCCCTCGCGATACAGGCCGGTGGTGACGCGGACGCCCTCCTCGCCGTAGCCGACCGGTTCCTTCGTCTCGGGGTGCAGGACCTCCTCTATGACCGTCGGCTCGTTGATGTGGCAGGCATTGCGTCGCGTGGGGCATTCGAACATGAAGACCCCGCCGAACTCGGTGGTCCCGGCGGCGTTGAAGACGCGGGCTCCGAAGGCCTCTTCGATGGTCCGGGTAGTGAAGTCGGAGCGCGGCTCCGCGCCGGCCAGCATGACCTGGACGTTGGCGTCGCGGGCGAGGTCGACGCCCATCTCGGCGGCCGTCTCGATGAGCCGCATCGCGTAGCTCGGGGTGAGGCCGAGGACCTCGATCCGGTAGTCGACGAGCAGACGGACCACCGTCTTGGAGTCGAGACCGCCGGCCGGGACGACGGTGCACCCCATGCGCTCCAGGGCGTAGTGCATGCCCCAGAACCCGGCGAACAGGCCGTAGCCGAAGGACACCAGGGCCTTGTGGTGCGAGCGCACCCCGTTGGCGTACAGGGCCGTGCAGAAGGTGTCTGTGATCCATTTCCAGTCGCGTTCGGTGTCGAACGTACGGACCGGAGGGTTGCCGCTGGTACCGCTGGTCTGGTGGTGGCGTACGCCGAACGCCGGGTCGAGCGAGGGCCACGTTCCGTACGGCGGTGCGGCCTGCTGCGAGGCGAGCAGGTCCGCCTTGTACAGCAGCGGCATCCGCTCCGTGTACGCGGCCATCGAGGTGATGCCGTCCGGGATCCGCTCCGCCCAGAACGGCGAGTTCCGCCGGGCGTGGTCCAGGGCGCGGCTCAGCCTGCGCCACTGCCATTGCTCCAGCTCCTCGCGGGGCATGGTCTCCGCTGTGACGTTCCAGTACTCCACTACGCCTCCGTGCTGCGCGACGCCGACGCGAGCGAGCCCATCACGCCCGCCGTCGGCCGCGCATCTCGCCGCGTGCGGTCTTCCCGCGTCCCGTCGTGGCGCCCCTGCTCAGGCGGCCGCCCGGGCGGGAGCGGCCACGGCGGAGAACAGGCGTACGCCCTCGAGGAAGTTGGAGATCATGCGCATCCCGTGGTCGGTGCGGAAGCTTTCCGGGTGGAACTGGACGGACTCGACGGGCAGGGTCCGGTGGCGCAGCCCCATCACGTAGGCGTCGTCGGCGGAGCGCGCCGTGACCTCCAGGCAGTCCGGGACCGTGGACTCCGGCACGACGAGGGAGTGGTACCGGGTCGCTGAGAAACCGGCGGGCAGCCCGGTGAACAGGCCCCGTCCGTCGTGGTCGATCGGGCTGGCCTTGCCGTGCATCAGCCGACGCGCCGGCACCACTTCGGCACCGTACGCGCGGCCGATGGCCTGGTGGCCGAGGCAGACGCCGAGCAGCGGCAGACGTCCACCGAAGGCCTGCACGATCTCGACATGGCCCGACTCGTCCGGGTGGCCGGGGCCCGGGCCCAGCAGGATCGCGTCGGGGAGGTCCCGTTCGACGTCCGTCAGACGCACTGCGGTGGAGCGCACCATGACCGGATCGGCTCCGGCCGACATCAGGTACTGCCGGAGGATGTCGACGAAGCTGTCGAAGGCGTCGACGACCAGGACGCGGGGCCGCGCCGCGGTCGCGTCGGCGAGGAAGGGCGTCACAACAGCTCCTTACCGGTGACCGCCCAGTGGGCGGCACTCATCTTGGCAAGCGTCTCGCGCCACTCGCTCGCGGGTTCGGAGTCGGCGACGATTCCGGCGGAGGCGCGCGTGCGGTAGACGCCGGCGTGGTGGAAGAGGGTGCGGATGCACAGCGCGAGATTGGTGTATCCGCCGACGTCGATCAGGCCGAGCGCACCGGCGTAAAGGCCCCGGCGGCTGTGCTCGAGGGACTCGATGATCTCCATGGCCCGGATCTTGGGCGTGCCGGTCATGGTGCCGGCGGGGAACAGGGCGGCGACGGCGTCGAACGCGTCCTTGTCGGGTTCGGCCTCACCGGTGACGGTCGACACGAGGTGCAGGACGTGGGAGTACCGCTCGACGACGAACTCGTCCGGCACGGCGAGGGTGTCCGCACGGGCGATCCGGCCGATGTCGTTGCGGCACAGGTCCACCAGCATGGTGTGTTCGGCGATCTCCTTCGGGTCGGAGCTCAGCCGCTTCGCGCCTGCCTCGTCGTCGCCGGTGCGCGGCAGCGTCCCGGCGATCGGCCGCATGGTGATGGCGCCATCCTCGATACGTACGAACAGCTCGGGGCTCGCGCCGATGACGCACTGGCCGCCGACGCTCGCCAGGTACATGTACGGGGAGGCGTTGCGCCGACGCAGCCGCTGGTAGACGTCGACGGGGTCGGCGTCGGAGCGCATGGTCAGCTCGTGACCGATCTGCACCTGGTAGATGTCGCCGACCGCGATGTGCTCCAGGCAGCGTTCCACATCGCGGTGGAAGGCCTCGGGGGCGGTGTCGTCGCTCACGGTCGACTCGGGGATGGTGTCCGCGGCGGGTTCGGGGTGGGTGTCCTCGGCGCGCTCCAGGAGAGCCTCGATCTCCGGCGCGGCCAGGGCGGGCCAGGCGTCGGACTCGTGGAGCAGGAGTTCGGTCCGTCCGTCGGCGAGGTCGCGGACGACGCAGCCCTGATGGAGGACGAGCTGGACGTCGGGCAGATCGGGCCGCTGCTCGATGAGGTACGGCAGTTCCTCCACGTAGCGCACGGTGTCGTAGCCGAAGTAGCTCAGGAACCCGAACCGGAAGCTGGTCGGCGACCCCTCGGCGTCGAACAGCGCGCGGGTGGCGCGCAGCAGCGGCCAGAGGTCCGTAAAGGTCCGCAGCCGGAGGGTGCCGTCGGCGTCCTCGGTGAGCAACGGCCGGATACGTTCCAGCAGGGGCAGGCGCAGCGCGGGAACGCCGTCGACGCGGACGACGCCGTCGGCGACCGCCACGGACAACAGCGCTCCGAAGCCCACGACCTGGTAGCGGCGGTCGCGGATCGGTCCCCCGGCGGATTCGAGCAGGTAGACCTCGTCGGGTCCGAAGCGTCCGGCCAGGGCGCGGTAGGCGGGCAGCATCGGCACCGGGGGCAGCGCGTGCGTCCGGGTGGTCACACGGATCACGGCAGGTGCCGGGTGCGGGTCGGTCATCGGGGGTCCTTCGGGCTCAGGTGGTGATCGCGTAGCGGTGCGCGACCTGCCGGGCGGTCTCGACCGCGCTGTCGGGGCCCGATCGCAGGTCGAGCACCCGGGCCGCCTTCCAGCTCACGAACGAGCCGGTGTGTGTCACCGGGTCGAGGTCGCTGTCGACGACGACCCGGACGACGGCTCCGGTGAGCGCCCGCAGTCGCGAGGCCACGGCCGTGCCGGTGGCGTCCGGGTCGGCGGATCCGGGCAGCAGATCCATGCGTACGGTGACCTCGTCGACACCGTCGAGTGTGTGGTCGACGACCACCTGGTACCCCAGGCAGCCGCGGACGCCGTCGAGGATCGCGGCCTCCAGCTCACCGGGGTACAGCAGGGCTCCGCCCAGCGGGATCCGGTCCGCGACCCGGCCGACGACGTCGACGACCGGTCCGGGCAGCGGCGAACCCGGCGGTGCCGGAGTGATGCGGACCAGGTCGCCGGTGCGGTACCGGATCAGCGGCTTGATGCCGTCTACCAGCATGGTCAGGGTGAGTTCGCCCTCGCCTGTGTCACCGAGGACGGCTCCTGTCTCCGGGTCGATCACTTCGGCCAGGTAGTTGGGCACCGACAGGTGGAGCCGGCCGTTGTCGCCCCCGGTGGCGATGCACAGCGCCTCCTGGGAGCCGTACAGCGCGGGACGGACCACGGCGTGCGGCCACACGGTCGAGACGTTGGCGGCGAACTCCGGGGTGCAGATCTCGCCGAGCACGAGGAACAGCTTCACGGGGAGCCGGGCGAGGTCGTAGCCGTAGTGCAGCGCCGCCTTGGCGAGGCTCAGGCACAGCGCGGGCGCGCACACGACGACCTCGACGCCGAGCTCCTCGATCAGACGCAGCGCCTTGCGGAAGCCCACACGGGGCGACTCGGGCCAGATCTTGACGTGACAGGCGCCCAGGGAGCCTGCGACGGCGGTGAACACGTCGCCGAACGCGTACAGCTCGGAGGGGCCCATGAGACCGACCACCGGCATTCGGTCGCCGAAGTGAGCGCGGAACATGCGCCGCCAGGACTCCTCGACGGCGGCGTTGGAGGTGACGATGTCCTTGGCCCCGCGCGGGCAGGGGGTGGCGGCGCCGGTGGTCCCGTTGGTCTCGTAGTAGATGCTCGCCTCGGACAGCGGGCCCGACAAGACGTCGTGCATCTCGCGGCGCAGGTCGTCCTTGGTGGTGAAGGGAAGCGACGATAGGTCCCCGGGGGTGACGGCCTCGATGTCCGCTCCCGCCAGGTGGCGGCGGTAGAACGGTGAGCGCTCGGTGACGTGGCGCAGGACTCCGGTCAGCTTCTCGCGTCGCCAGCGGGCCAGTTCGGTGTCGGACAGGGTCGAGGCGTAGAAGGCGTTGCTGACCTCCTCGTACACGTCGAGGAAGTCGTCCTGAGCCCGGCGGCCGCAGGCAGGGGCGACCGGTGCAGTGGTCACGCCGACACCGTCATCTCGTTCAGGGCCAGGCCCACTCGCTCGTTGACGTCGCCGGACGGCAGCAGGTCGTCCCGGCCGGTGAGCCGACGGTGCTCGTCGAGCAGCTGGATCATGTCGACCATGCGGTCGATCATGCGCGTGACGTTCTTGATGCCCTCGTCGTCCTTGAGCGCGTCACCCCGGTGCAGCGCGTGGACCGTCGCGGGGAACCCGCTGCCGACCACGATCATCCGGTTGAGCAGGGCGTTGACGGTGAGCTGTGCCCATACCTCGCCGGCGCTGTAGCGGCGGGCGACAGAGATGATGCCCGCGACCTTGTTGCTCAGCGGCCTGTCGAAGCGGAGATAGCCGACGCCGGCCCGCTCGATGAACGTCTGCATGAGGCTCGCGGTGCCGAAGCCGTGCACGGGGGCGGCGAAGACGATCCCGTCCGCCTCGATCATCTTCCGCACGACGCCGGACACTCCGTCGCCCAGCTCGCAGGCGATCGTGCGGTCGTTGCAGTCACCGCAGGGTCCGCAGCGCTCCATCCAGGTGTTGCGCAGGTCCACGACCTCGAAGTCGACACCGCGCTGCTCTGCGGTCTCGGCCGCGTGCCGGAGGACGTCGGCGGTGTTGCCGTCGCGTTCCGACCCGTTGATGGCGAGGATCTTCAGACGTGCTGTCACGAGGTGTCTCCTTAGGAAGGATCCGGCCGACGCCACCGGGATCCGGCGCGGCGCGTTCCCCAGCCGCCCTCTCGGCCCGTTGACTCCCCTAAATCGTCGTGTCCCGCCGCCGATCGAAGCATCTTCGTAAATGCTTGATGGATCTGCGGGCCGGAACCTGGTACTGGCTCCCTCTCCTCACGCGGCGACCGCGACGGGGAAGGTGTCGAGGCCGCGGACGACCCAGCGGTCGCGGTACACGGGCGGCTCGGTCGCGGTCAGGCCGGGGAACCGGGCGAACAGTCGGGGCAGCGCGAGCGCGGCCTCCAGACGGGCCAGCGGGGCGCCCAGGCAGAAGTGCCCGCCGGCCCCGAAGCTCAGGGGGCGGTTGTCGGGGCGGTCCGGGTCGAAGCGGGCGGGGTCGGCGAAGCGCCGCGGGTCACGGTTGGCGGCGGCCAGGATCAGAGTCAGCCGGCTCCCGGCAGGGACGGGGGTGCCGAGCAGCTCGGTGTCGGCGGCGGCCCAGCGGCTGGTGACGTGCACGGGAGGTTCGAAGCGGAGGATCTCCTCGACATAGGCCGGGGCGAAGTCCGGCTCGGTGCGCAACCGTCCGGCGAGGGAGGCCCGCTCCATGGCGAGCATCGCACCGTGGCCGATGAGGAAACTCGTCGTCTCGAAGCCGGCGGTGAGCAGCACCATGAGAGTGCCCATCAGCTCGTCGTGGCCGAGGCGTCGCGGGTCGTCGTCGTGCGTCCGTGTGAGAAGGGTGACGAGGTCGTCGCGCGGGTCGCGGCGGCGACGGTCGACGAGGTCGGTGAAGTACGCGGTCAAGTCGTCCATCGCCCGGTCGGCCCGTTCCAGGGCAGCGGGGTCCCCGAAGCCGTCGGTGGAGACGGCGACGGTGGAGGCCATGTCGCGGAACCACACCTGGTCCTCTTCCGGGAATCCGAGCATGGTGCTGATCACGGCGACCGGGAGGCGGGACGCGTACTCGGCGATCAGGTCCACGGGCGCCCCGCCGGCGCCGAGGCGGGCCATGCGGTCCAGCAGCCGGTCGGCCATCTCCACGACGACGGACCGGAGCCGGCGGATCTTCGGTGGCGTGAACGCGAAACCGGCCACTGCACGCAGCCGGGTGTGGTCCGGCGGGTTGCTGTACAGCATCGAGCTCGTGAAGGCGCGCAGCGAGGAGTGGTCCCGCCATCCGGGCGAGGTCGCGTCGTAGCCCGCGGCGTCCTGGACGTGCAGACGCGTGTCCCGCAGGGCGCGGTCGCACTCCTCGTATCCGGTGACGACGAGCCGGCCCGGCTTGAGCCAGGCCGTGGCGCCGTGGGACCGGATCACCTCGTACAGGGGATAGGGGTGCTGGCGGCCCCGGACTGTGCCCAGCTCGGCGAACGCCTCCTTCACTGACGCCCTGCCGACGGATGTGGGACGGCTCATCGGGCGGCGGTGAGCTCGATGATCGCCGAGGGCCCGGCGGGGTGCACCGCGGCGACGTCGAGTCCCGCGGCCGCGGCCAGAGCGGAGAATTCGGCGACGCCGCGCTCCTTGGCCCCGTAGACACAGAGCATGCGCAGGTCCATTCCGGTGTGCGGCGCCTCGCCGGTCGCGCCGATCGACTCGATCACGAAGACCGAGCCGGCGTCCCCGGCGGCCTCGGCGCAGCGCCGCAGGATGGCGGTGGCGGCCTCGTCGTCCCAATCGTGCAGGACCAGCGAGAGGACGTACCCGCCCGCACCCGCGGGCAGCGCGTCGAAGAAGCTGCCGGCCACGGCGTCAGCGCGGTCGCCGATTCCCTCGTCGGCGAACCGCTCCTTGGCGGCCAGCGCGGCGTCGGGCAGGTCGACGACGGTGCCACGCAGCGTCGGGTTCGCCTTCAGCAGCTCGGCCAGCAGGGAGCCGTTGCCGCCGCCGACATCGACGACGTGACCCACCGATGCCCAGTCGAATCCGGAGACGACACCGGGCGCCCGTACGGCCACGTCGGCACCGAGGAGCTCGTTGAAGGAGGCCGCTCGGTCGGCGTCGGCGGTCAGATCCTCCCAGTACTCGCGTCCGTAGCGGACCGGAAAGGCAGCCTCGCCGGTGCGGACGCTGTGCGGCAGCTCGACGAACGACAGCTCGCCGCGGCCCGCGCCCTCGGTGTCGAACCAGGCGCGGATTCCGGCGGGGTGGTCCTCACGCAGGGGTTCGCCCAGTGGCGTCAGGGTGTAGCGCCCGGCGTCGTCGACGTCCAGGACCCCCCGGACCGCCAGGTACCGCAGCAGTCGTTCGAGCGCCCCGGGGTGCGCGCCGACGGTCTCCGCCAGCTCCGCCGCGGTGCGGCGGCCGGCGGCGATGTGGTCGGCGACGCGCAGCGTCGCTGCGGTCCGTATCGCCATCGGCGTGCCCAGGCTCGCCATGGCCCACAGCTTGGCGGCCGAGCCGTCCTCGTCACCCAACACGGCATGTCCTCCCTCGTCAGAGGGCTCCTAGCGAGCCCGCGTCCTTCATCGTCGCGTATGGGCACGTGCGTCCCATCTCCCTTATTGCGCTGCTGGCTTGGACCGCTCACGCCGCGGCGCCGCGGCCGTCCCCGGGCGGGGACGGCGGCGGCGCCGGACGGGCGACGGGTCGTCAGACGCTCTCGAGCTCACGCTCCTTCACGGCGCCGGAAGGCTCCGCTGCCGGGCCGGACGCGCCGGCCTTGGACAGGGCGCCCGGCGCCCAGAAGCGCGGGCCGAGGTCGAGCGCGAGCGCGGGCACCAGGACCGTGCGGACCAGGAAGGTGTCGATCAGGACGCCGATGCAGACGACGAAGCCCATCTGGGCCATGGCGACCAGCGGCAGTCCGGCGAAGACCGCGAAGGTCGCGGCCAGCACCAGACCGGCTGAGGTGATCACGCCGCCGGTGCTGATCAGACCGGTCAGAACTCCCTTGTCGTGACCGTGGACGGCGGCCTCCTCCTTCACGCGATGCATGAGGAAGATGTTGTAGTCGATGCCGAGTGCGACGAGGAAGACGAAGCCCAGGAGCGGGATCGACCAGTCGACGCCGGAGTAGTGCATGACGTTCTCGAAGATCAGGTTCGAGGTGCCGAGCGCGGCGAAGTAGGACACGACGACCGTGGCCAGGAGGACGAGCGGTGCGACGAACGACCGCAGCAGCCAGATGAGGACGAGCAGGACGACGAGCAGGACGAGCGGAACGACGACCTTGAGGTCGCGTGCGGTGGCGGTCTCCTTGTCCAGGGCCTGCGCCGCCGTGCCGCCGACGAGTCCGTCGGTCTTTTCGCGGAGGGCCTCGACCGTGTTCTTGGCCTGCGCGCTGTCGGGGGTCCCCGCCAGGACGGCAGCGAGCTGGGTGAGTTCGCCGTTCGGCGTCTTGGCGACGGTCCTGACCTCGACGACCCCCTCCGTGGCCTCGGCGGCTCGGGTGGCCCGGTCCGCGTCCGACGTCCTGACGATGATCGTCGCCGGGTCGGCAGCGCCCGACGGGAAGTGCGCCGAGAGCTTCTCCTGGGCGACGACCGACTCCGGCTTGGTCTGGAACCAGTCGGTCTGGCCCAGGCCCATGTCGAGCCCGAGCGAGCACAGGGCGAGGGCTCCGGTGACCGCGAGGGACGCGATCCACGAGCGGCGCGGTCGGGCGGCGACGGACTTGCCGACGCGCTCCCAGAACGGGCGGGAGGTGCGGACGGCGGCGCCGTGGCGCGGCACGAGCGGCCAGAACACCCAGCGGCCCGCGATGACGAGCAGCGCCGGCAGGATCGTGATCATCGCGAGGAAACCGAAGATCACACCGATCACGCCGACCAGACCCATGGAGCGCGAGGAGTTGATGGTGGCGAAGCCGAGGCAGGCGAGGCCGACGGCGACGGTGCCGGCGGAGGCGAGGATCGCCGGGCCGGAGCGGCGCAGGGCGGCCTGCATCGCTTCGTGGCGGTCCTCGTGGCGGTGCAGCTCCTCGCGGTAGCGCGCGATGAGCAGCAGCGCGTAGTCCGTTCCCACACCGAAGACGAGCACCATCAGGACACCCGAGCTCTGCGGGTCGACCGGGAGACCGGCGTACTTCGCGAACAGATAGGTGCCGGCCTGGGTGAGCACCGAGGCGAAGGCGACGGCGAGGGTGGGGAAGAGCCACAGGACGGGGCTGCGGTAGGTGAGCAGGAGCAGGATGACGACGATGAGGCCGGTGGCCATCATCAGGGTGCCGTCGAGGGTGCCGAAGACCGTGAAGGCGTCGGCGATGGAGGCCGCGGGGCCGCCGACCTGGGTGTCCAGCCCCGGCGGCGCGTGGGCGTCCGCGACGTCGCGCATCCTGTCGATCGTGTCGGCGACGTCGGCCTGCTCCTCGCCGAGCAGGGGCACGACGACCATGAGGGCCTTGCGGTCCTTCGACGCGATCGCGGGCGACACCTGCTCTCCGTGGGCGGCGAGCTTGGCGAAGGCGGTGCGGTCGGCCTCCACCTTGGCGCGGGCCGCTTCGCCGAGCGCCTCCTGGCCGCTGTAGACGACGACGGCCGGCATCAGTTCGTCGGTACGGAACTTCTCCAGTTCCGTGTTGACACGGGCGGATTCCGCGCCGCGCGGCAGGAACGCGTTGGAGCTGGTGTCCTGGACCTCGCCGAGCTTTCCGGCCAGCGCGCCGAGCGCCATGACTGCGATCAGCCAGATCGCGAGGACCAGCCATTTTCCGCGGCGGCCGCCGGGCACGGCGGCGCCTCGCTCGAGCCATGCTCGCATGAGGGATCTCCTTCGGGGGATGTTCCGCGGCCTCACGCGGAGCGGCCGCGCGGCGGGGGACGGTTCATCGTGGCGGGTGTTCAACCGCGCGGGCATCTTCGGGATTGCGCAGTTCCGCGCGCGCGTCAGCGCCCGTGGAGCGTGGCTCCACGGGCGCTGTCCGGATGCGATGCCGGCGGTACGCCGGCCCGGCACCGGGCGGGCGTCGTGACTCAGTTGGCGAAGAAGTTCTTTAGCTCGGGCGCGAGGACGACCGGGTCGACGGCGATCCCCTGACCGACCAGGGAGTGCCGCGAAGCCGCCGGAACGACTTCCTCGACCGCCTTGGCAGAGGCCTGCAGCCAGGCGTCCGCTTCACCGCCGTGGACCACGTGCACCGGGACGGTGACGGAGCCCAGCTCCTCGGTCGGCAGGGCGAAGTCCTCGCCGAGGATCGTGGTGTCGTACGGCAGGGTGTGCGCGAGGGCCTCCAGGCCGGGCCAGAACGGGGCGAACTTCATGCCGGCGACCGCTTCGGCCGGCGCGCCCATACCCTCGACCATGAAGAACTCGACGGCCTCGCCGCGCCGGTCCGACGCGCTGAGCTCGGCGAGCTTCCCGGTGAAGTCGGCCGGAGGACGCGGGCCGGTCTCCTCGACGACGTACGGCGGATCGTAGAGGGCGATCTGCGTGATGTTCAGACCGGCGGCCGCAGCCTTCAGCGCCAGGGCACCGCCGACCGACATGCCGAACACCTTGGCCGAGCCGCCGGCCTCCGCGATCAGCGCGGCAAGGTCCTCGATCTCGTGCTCCACCGCGTACTCGGCGGCGTCGCCGCTGTCGCCGCGACCACGGCGGTCGTAGTTGTAGACGGTGAAGTGGGGGGCGAGTTCGCCGGCCAGCTGCGTCATGACCGGGTGCGCGCGCTCGCTGAAGGAACCGCCGATGAGGATGAGGGGTTCGCCCTCGCCGGAGCGGTCGTAGGCGATCGTGGTGCCGTCGGCGGACTGAACCGTGTTCATTGTTCTCCTGGGTCTCGGGTCCGCGGTCGGGCGGAGGACCGATGGGGTGTGGGGTGTGCCTGGTCCAGCCTGAGGACGGCGGGGCGGCGGACGCATCTTCGGAATTGCTACGTCCGGACCGCGCACGCGGGAAGAACCCGAAGGCCGTCCTGGCCTTCGGGCTCTTCCGTGTCGGGTGTCGTTCGGGTCAGCGCGGTCCGGCGACCGTGTACGAGTCCTGCGAGGCGGCGGCGTGCGCGGCCGTCGCGCGCTCCTTGCGGGCGGCCCACCGGCCGACGGCGTTCACGATCGGACGCTCGACGAGGTAGTGGCTGACGGTCGCCGCGAGGATGCTGCCGACGAGGACCGCCGTCATCAGCTCGGGGAAGCCGATCGTGCCGCGGAGCTGGTTCATGAGAGCCGGCTCGGTGCCGAACACGCTGCCCGTCTCGAACCAGAAGTACATGATCGCGAAGTGCCAGAGGTAGATGCCGTACGAGATCCGGCCGAGGTAGCGGGAGACCGGGTTGGCGACGATCGCGTCGACGACCCGGGACTTGGAGCCGGGGATGGAGAGCGGCATGACCGTCAGGTAGGAGAAGGCCAGCAGCAGGAAGTACTGGGTGAGGGCCAGGCCGACGCCCTCGTAGTCGCCGTATCCGGGACGGCCGAACGGCTGGGAGCAGTTGAAGGCGTAGATGGCCAGGGCGCCGATCCAGAACAGGAGCGGGTGGTCGCCGGCGATCCGGTAGAGGGCGGGCTTGTGGTCCGGCTTGATCTCCGCGAGGACGTGGAGGACGGCCATCGCCATGCCGAGGGCGAAGGCGCCGCCCACGGCCAGCGGCCACCAGTACTCCTGCGGGTAGATGCCCATCTCCGGGCGGTGGATGTAGTAGGTCCACACGGCGGAACCGATGGTGATGAGCCCGAGGGGGATCATCATGCGGCGTGCCTTGCTCACCGGGTCGCTCACGCCCTTGGCGAGCCAGTGCATGATCCCTGCGAGTAGGGGTAGGGCGAGGTAGTACTGCATTTCGGCCGGGACGGTCCACGCCGGGTCCATGCCGGCGATCCACGTGTAGTCGTACACCTGGAGCATCAGGATCGGCCGCAGCACGTACCAGGGGCCGTCGATGGCGTCGAAGTTGAGCAGGAAGACGCAGACCAGTGCGAGCAGCACGTACGCCGGCCACAGCCGCGCGAGACGCTTGGCGAGGAACGGGCCGATCTGAGGACGCTTGCTCCCGGTGAGGGTCCAGCGGGCGAACGGCTTGTAGAGCAGCATTCCGGACAGGACGAAGAACGGGCCCAGCGCCAGCGGCCTCAGGCCGGCCAGCAGGGTGGCGAGTGCCTCATTGCCCGGCGGCATGACGTAGGCGCCCATGACTCCGGCGGCGAACGACGTGTGCACGCCGGCCACCCCGAGGGCACACAGCGCGCGAACACCGTCGAGTCCTCCGACGCGCTGGGTCTGGTGGGCCGGTTCCGCGGCCCGCTTGGCATTCACTGCGGAGAGCTCCTCTACGTCTCGGTGGCTCGTTCAGGATGGGCGTGGCTCATTTGCCGTGCCATCTTCTGCCGTGCGGTGTTGGGAAGCGTCCTCTGCGTGCGCGCACAAGGCCGGGGACGTGGCACGCGACGACGGCAATCCAAGAGATGCAGGGCCCGATCGGGCTGTGTGAGCGTTCCGGCAGACCTGACCGTTCCGTGCGGCTACGAGTCGGCAGGGACGAGCGATTGGACAACACCTTGGTCTCCACCTCGATTCACGCACGCTTCGCCGACCAGGCGCGCCGGACGCCGGACGCGGTGGCGGTGGCGTCGGGCGACACCACGCTGACCTACCGCCAGCTCGACCAGCGGGCCAACCGGTTCGCCCGCGGCCTCCTGCGGGCCGGGGTCCGGCCCGGGGATCCGGTCGCGGTCCTGATGGAGCGCTCTCCCGACGTCGTGGTCTCCATGCTGGCCGCGCTCAAGGTCGGCGCCTTCTACCTGCCGCTGCACGACGCCTACCCGTTGGAGCGGATGCAGCAGATCATGGACCGTGCCGGCTCCCCGCTCCTGCTCGCGGATCCGGCGATGGACCGGCGCGGGCTGCCGCGTACGAGCACGGTCCTCTTTCCCTCCATCGACCGTGGCACGGCGGTGGCCCTCACCACCGACGTCAGCGTGACGACCGGCCCCGACACTACGGCGTACGTCATCCACACCTCGGGTTCGACCGGCGAGCCCAAGGGGGTCGCGGTCACGCACCGCGGTGTCCTGGGTCTGGTCGACGACTCGTGCTGGGACGGGGACGCGCACCGGCGGGTCTTGGCCCTGGCGCCGTACGCCTTCGGTGTCTCCACGTACGAGGTCTGGGTGCCGCTGCTGCGCGGCAGCACGATCGTGCTGCCGCCCCCCGGCGACCTCGACGTGCGCACCGTGCGCCGGCTGATCGAGCAGGAGAGCATCACCGCGCTGCACGTGACCGCCGGCCTGTTCCGTCTCTTCGCCGAGGAGGCGCCGGACAGCTTCGCGACGGTCCGGGAGGTCCTCACCGGCGGTGACGTGATCTCCCCCACCGCTGTGCGACGTGTCCTCGACGCCTGCCCTGGGCTGGTTGTCCGGGCGATGTACGGCGCCACCGAGGTGTCGTCGTTCGCCGCATACGCCACGCTCACCGCGCCCTACGAACCGGCGGCGGCGATTCCCGTCGGCCGCCCGATGGACACCGTCGACGCGCGGCTGCTCGACGAGGACCTGCGGCCGGTGCCGGTCGGCGAGGTGGGTGAGTTGTACATCGCGGGTGAGCGGCTCGCACTCGGCTACCACGGCCGACCGGACCTGACCGCCGAGCGCTTCGTCGAGGTGCCTGATGCGCCCGGCTCCCGGATGTACCGCACCGGCGATCTCATGCGCCTCGGCTCCGGGGGACTCCTCGAGTTCGCCGGCCGGGTCGGCGACCAGGTGAAGATCCGCGGCTTCCGCGTGGAGCCCGGCGAGGTGGAGCACGTCCTGGCTCGTCAGCCGGGCGTGGCCCACGCCGCCGTCGTCGCGCGGGAGCAGCAGGGTGGCGAGAAGCGCCTCATCGCCTACGTCGTGCCCAAGAACCCCGGCCTCGACTCGGCAGGCCTGCGGGCGGCCGCCCTGGCGGTGCTGCCCGACTACATGGTGCCCGCCGCCTTCGTCGAACTCTCCGCACTGCCCCTGACCGCCAACGGAAAGCTGGACCGCGCGGCACTGCCCGATCCCGCCGCACCCGGCACCGGATCCACGTCCCCGTCACGCAGCGGACGCCAGGACACCCTGTGCGAGCTGTTCTCCCGGGTGCTCGGCGTGCCAGATGTGGGCGTCGACGACAGCTTCTTCGCCCTCGGTGGGCAGTCACTGCAGGCCATGCGTCTCGCCTCCCGCATCGAGGCCGAGCTCGGGTTCGGAATCTCGGTCGGCGACGTGCTCAACCACCCCACGGTCGCCGAGCTCGACGGCCGTATCCAGGACCTCGCGCAGGCGCCCGAGCTGACAGGAGCGGCCCGATGAACCCGGACGACGTCGGCACCTACGGAGCGCCTCCGCGCCCGTACCTCGTACTGGTCAACCAACTGGGCACCCACACGCTGTGGCCCGGGGTCTACGACACGCCGGTGGGCTGGCCCATCGCGCACGGGCCCGCCGTCCGCAGCGAGTGCCTGGACTTCATCCGCAGGTCCCCGAGCCCGGGCCGTATCGCTCCTCAGCTGGCCTCCGCGGCCTGAACTCCTCAGCCATACCCCGAAAGGACCCGTCACTGTGAGCATCACCGCCGCGCCGCCCGAGGCGACCGGACGAGACCAGCGGATTCCGCTCTCGTACAACCAGGAGTTCCTGCGCGCGTTCGACAAGGGCGAGACGGACGGTGCGTTCGGCCACCGTCACACCCTGGTCTGCGGCTGGCGGGTCTCCGGCGCGATCGACCTCACCGCCCTCCAGCAGGCCCTCGACGACGTCGTGGTCCGCCACGAGGTGCTGCGCACCGCGCTGCTGAACGACGACGACGGCGGCCACCAGGTCGTCCGGGCACCGTCCACGGTCGCGCTGGAGATCCGCGACCTGGACGCGGACGGCGAGGCGTCGCGGGACGTACGGGCCGAGGAGTTCCTGAACGAGCTGGACGCCCGCCCGTTCAACGTGCGTGAGCTTCCGCACCTGCGCGCCGCTCTGGGTCGTTTCGACGCGACCGACGCCGTCCTGGTCCTCGCCACCCACCACACCTCCACCGACGCTTGGTCGCTCCAGGTCGTCATGCGCGACCTCGCCGCCGCGTACGCGGCCCGGGTCGAAGGCCTGCCTGCCGAGACGGCCGAGGTCACCCAGTACCAAGAGTTCGCGCGCTGGCAGCAGGACAACGCCGGGAGCGGACGGGTGGACACCGCCCGCGCGTACTGGCGCGAGCGGCTCGCGGGCGCGGAGATCACCGGCATCACCTCCGACCGGCCGCGCGACGAGAACCTGGCGAGCGCCTACGGCGTGCACCGCTTCGTCTTCGACGCGGACCTCTCCTCGAACGTCATCGAGTTCGCCAAGGCCACGCGCTCCACGCCGTTCATGGTGATGGCGGCCACCTACAGCGCCCTGCTGCGCGAACGCACCGGCGCCACCGACATCGTCTTCCCGACCTTCTCCTCCGGACGCTACGAGGAGCGGTTCACGGACTCGGTCGGCCCCTTCTTCAACTTCGTGCCGATCCGCATCGACACCACCGGCTGCGCCACCCTGGGCGACGTCCTGGACGAAGCGCGTTCCGCGTGCGTCGGTGCCTACCAGCACGAGATCCCGTTCGCCCGGATCGCCGAGGACAGCCCCGCGCTCCTCGCCCCGTTCGCCAACGGATTCCTCGCCGTCGTCGCGTTCGAGGTCCTGCAGACCGCGTTCCCGATGGAGGGAAGCCGGGTCGGAGGCCTGGAGTTCGCCGAGATCCGCGGCCGTCACCTGTCGCAGAAGGTGAGCTCTGCCATCCCGGACGGCGGCCTGTGGGCGATGGACGTGCTGCCGAGCGGCGAGCTCGCAGGCAGCCTGAAGTTCGACCACAACCGCTTCGACGAGTCCACCGCCGTGGAACTGGTGGGCCGCTTCCGCGAGCTGCTGGACTCGCTGGTCGCCGATCCGCACACCCAGCTGTCCTGACCGCGGGCCGAAGGCCTTCCGACGCAAGAGGATCCGATCGACGATGACCACCCTGGCTCCCTTCGCTCCCGTGGCTCCCCCGGAGCCCGACCTGACCCCCGACGAGATCGTCGCCCGGGCCGACGCCCTCGCCACGACCCTGGTCGAGCGGCAGGCCGAGACCGAGCGCCGCGGCTTCTACGCCGAGGACACCCACGAGGCCTTCGCCCGCGCCGGCTTCTACCGCATCCTCGTGCCGCGCGCCTACGGCGGGTACGAGTTCGGCCCCGAGACCTTCATGAAGGTCTCCATGGCACTGGCGCGGGGGTGCCCGTCGACCGGCTGGATGTACCTCTTCGGCGCGGCGCACGCGCTGGTGGTGGGCACCCTTTTCGACGAGGCCACCCAGGCCGAGCTCTTCGCGGACGGCGACTTCATCTGCCCCGCGACGGTGGCCCCGGCCGGTTCGGCCCGGCCCGACGGCGAGGGCGGCTGGATCGTCGACGGCACCTGGAGCTACTGCTCCGGCGCCCCCTACGCGACCCACTTCATCGGCCACACCCTGGTCTCCCAGGGTGAGGGGCAGCCGCCCGCTCCGATGCTGTTCATCGCCCCGCGCGATCAGTTCGAGCGCCTGGACGACTGGGGTGCCCAGCTCGGCCTCAAGGGCAGCGGATCGCACAGCATCCGTATCGAGGGCGGCCGGATCCCCGGTCACTTCGCCCTCGGCGGGCACCTCAGCCAGATGGCGATCACCGAGGAGACGCCCGGCCGGACCCTGCACGGTCCCGAGTACGGCGGCGGCCCGCTCAGCTTCATGCTGCTCGAACTCGGCGTCCTCGCCGTCGGCATGGCCAAGGGCGCCCTGGACGCGTACGAGGAGTTGATGCGGACGCGTACGACGACGTTCTTCCCCATCGTCCCGCGCACCGAGGACCCCGACTTCCAGTTCCGCTACGGCGAGGCCACCGGCCTGATCGCGGCGGCCGAGGCAGCGGTGCTGCACGCCACACAGCAGTGGCAGGCGCTGTGTCTGCGGGACGTGGAGGCCTTCACCCGCGAGGAGGAACTGCGGCTGGCCACCATCAGCCGGGAGGCCGTGCGCCTCGCCTGGCGGGCGGTCGAGGGTCAGCTGTTCCCCACTGCCGGCTCCAGTTCGGTCCGTGCCGGTGAGCGCGTGGAACGCGTCTGGCGCGACCTCTCCACGTTGCACAGTCACGCCGGCAACGGCGTCTTCCTGTCGACGCTCGCCAACCGCGAGCTTGCACAGGCGCACTTCGGGGGGGCCGGCCGATGAGCGGCGCCGTCGTCCCCTGGCCGCACGGCGGCCCTCAGACCTCACTCCGTACAGATCGGGAAGAACCCATGGCACAAGGCTGCCCCTTCGCCCTCGACACCACCGGTCGCGACATCCACGCCGAGGCCGCGGCCCTGCGGGCCCAGGGTGCGGCGACCCAGGTGGAGCTGCCGGGCGGTGTACTCGCCTGGTCGCTGAACGGCCACGACGTGATCAAGCGCGTGCTCGCCGACCCGCGCGTCACCAAGAGCGCCCGCAACCACTGGCCGGCTTTCGTCAACGGCGAGGTGCCGCCGGACTGGGAGCTGATCAGCTGGGTCGCGATGGACAACATGGTGACGGCGTACGGCAAGAACCACGTGCGGCTGCGCAAGCTCGTCGGCAAGGCGTTCACGCCGCGCCGCACCGAGGCCTTCCGCCCTCGTGTGGAGGAGCTCACCGACCAGCTCCTGGACGCGCTGGAGCAGGCGGAGCCCGGTGAGACGGTGGATCTGCGCGAGCGGTTCGCCTACCCGCTGCCGGCCCGTCTGGTCGCCGACCTGATCGGCATGGAGGAAGAGGCCCGCGCCAGGACGGCGAAGGTCATTGACGCGATGGTGGACACCACCATCACGCCGCAGCAGGCCCAGGCCGTACTCGCGGGCTGGCGCGGCGCGATGGCCGACCTCATCGCCGAGAAGCGGCGCGAGCCGGGCGAGGACATCACCAGCGACCTGGTCGCCGCGCGCGACGAGGACGGCTCACGGCTGACCGAGGACGAGCTCGCCGATACGATCTTCGCGATCCTTGGCGCGGGCTCGGAGACCACGATCAACTTCTTCGACAACGCGATCACCGCGCTGCTGAGCGACCGCTCGCAGCTGGATCTGGTCCGCTCCGGCCGCGCCACCTGGGACGACGTGATCGACGAGACGCTGCGCGTCGAGTCGCCGCTCGCCCATCTGCCGCTGCGGTACGCGGCGGAGGACATCGAGCTGGACGGGGTGACCATCCCCAAGGGCGACCCGATCCTGGTCAACTACGCCGGTGTCGGCCGCGACCCCGAGCTCCACGCGGACGCTCCCGACACGTTCGACCTCACGCGGACCGACAAGTCGCACCTGTCGTTCGGGTTCGGTCCGCACTTCTGCCTCGGCGCGGGCATCGCCCGCCTGGTGGCGACGACCGGTCTGTCGCGTCTGTTCGAGCGCTTCCCGGACCTGGAGCTGGCCGTCGAACGCGACGAGCTGCAGCCGCTGCCGACCTTCATCATGAACGGCCACCGCAGCCTGCCGGTCCGGCTGAACGCCAGGGTGCCGGCGGGCGCGGGCGCCCGCTGACGGCTCGTACTGCGAAGGGGCTGTCGGGACACGTGTCCCGGCAGCCCCTTCGCGTCATGCGGGTGTTCAGCGCCGCCAGGGCAGGTCGCCGTCCTCGTCACGGAAACCCGCGGCAATGAGCCCGCACAGCTCACCGAACCGCGCGGCCTGATCCGGCGTGAGCCGATCGAAGATCCCGCGGCGCACGGCCTCGACATGGCCGGGTGCGGCACGCCGCACCAGCAGGGCACCCTCGTCGGTGAGAACCGCGAACTGGCCCCTGCGGTCGGACGGGCAGGTGTCACGGCGTATCCAGCCGCTCTTCTCCATGCGCGTGACGGCGTGGGAGAGCCGGGAGCGCGTGATGTTGGCGTGTACCGCCAGATCGGTCATCCTCATCCGGCTGCGCGGTGCCTCCGACAGCCGGGCCAGCAGCCCGTAGTACAGGTGCGGGATGCCTGCGTCGCCCTGGAGCTGCCGGTCCAGCGCGTCCTCGAACAGGTCGACGGCCTGACGGTAGGCACGCCAGACCTCCTGCTCCTGCGCGTCGAGCCAGCGGGGCTCCGACGCCGTCATGGTGTCCCCGGTGTCCCCCGCCACCGCCACCGTGCTCACATCGGCCCCCATGTCGTCGTCTCCCTGCCGGTCGCAGCAGTGTAGACAGGCGTGATCTTGAACGTACGAACCCGCCCCGCGCGACGCGGGGCGGGTTCCGTCATGGCCGGTGGACCGTTACGCGGCGAGGACCGCCGCGGCCTTCTGCGCGCCTTCCTCGACGCGCCGCAGCATGTCCGGGCTTATCAGCGCGTCCGGCGTCGCAACCAGGCCCATGACACGCATGAACGTGGCGGTCACCTCACCGTCGACGGTGGCCGCAGCGTGCAGCGCGGCCATGTAGCCGCCGGCCGCCTCCCACTCGGGAGTGCGCTCGCCCTCGACCTCGGGGTAGCCGAGGTCGGCGCTCGCGGAGAGCTGCCAGGGCAGTTCGATGGTCCCGGCGATGTCCGCAAGGAACGCCTTCGGGTCCACCGGGCCGCGGCCCAGGTGCTCGCGCAGCACCAGCGCCTCCAGCGCGGACACGGTCATGCCCTGCCCATACACCGGATTGAAGCTGCACGCGGCGTCGCCCAGGACCACGAAGTTGCCCGGGAAGCGGGACAGCCGCTCGTAGCGCCGGCGCTGGCTGGCCGGGTAGCGGAACACCGTCCCGTCGTCGACAGGCTCGGCGTCGTGGATGACGTCGTGGATGTCGGACACCGGGAGCGTCCGGGTCCACTCCAGGAAGCCCTCCAGATCGGCGGGGGCGCTGTCGCCCAGAACGCCGGTGAGGGAGACCACGACCAGGCCGTCCTCGATCCGTGAGAGGAACGCGCCACGCCGGTGGCTCGGCGAGGAGACGGGGTTGATCGACAGATCGCCGTCCAGCACCGCCTCGTCGCGCAGCCGGAACCTGCGCGTGGTGTAGCTGAGGTCGATGCGGATGCGCTCCTCGTCGGGGCGCTCGTAGCCGAACTCCTCAAGCCACACCGGGGTGCGCGATCCGCGGCCGGTCGCGTCGACGACGAGATCGGCGTCGATTGTCCGCTCTTCGGAGCCCTGCTCCTGCGCGTGGACGCGGACACCGGTGACGTTGTCCCGGCCCTCGTCGGCGACAAGTCCGACGATGTCGTGCCGCTCCAGCAGGGTCACGCCCGGCAGTGCCGCGACCCGCTCGCGGACCCGGCTCTCGAGCACAGGACGCGTGGCGGAGACACAGATCAGACCGGTCGTGCCCGGGCTCAGACGGCGCCCGTTGAAGAACCAGCGCAGCTCGCCCAGGTCCCCGGTGGGAATGCCCGCCTCGACGGCCTCCTGGGTGAACCCGGGGAACAGCTCGTCGAGGATCTGCTGCCCGCGGGCGAGGAGCCCGTGGACGTGACGTCCCTGCCCCACGCCCTTGCGGGCCGTAGTCGTCCCGGTGATCGCGTCGCGCTCTACGACGAGGACCTCGTCGTAGGCGTCGGCGAGGACGCGCGCGGCCAGGAGACCGGCCATGCTGGCACCGAGCACCACCGCGCGCTCGCCCACCCTGTTGGTCATGGACCTTCAACCTCTCTCGCGGATTCGGGGGCCGTCAGGCGGCGTTGCGGGGGCTGTTCTGGTAGGCGGCGAGGAACCAGTGGCCCTCACGCTTGACGACCACCCAGGAGGCGGTGACCGCGCGCTCGGCGCTCGGCTCGCTCTCGCCGGGGGCGAGGATGCCGCCCTGGGTGATCAGGATGCCGGACTCGCTGTTCGCGAAGCGCAAATCGGCGGGGGTTCCGGTGACGCGGGTGCCCTTGAAGGGGCCTTCGAAGGCCTGTGCCATGAAGGCGCGGATGGCCTCGCGGCCCTTCTGGAAGACGCCCGGGATGATCATCGAGCCGTCGGGGGTGAAGACTTCGGCGAAGGCGTCGGCGTCGTGCGCGGCCCAGGCCTCGACGATGCGCTGAGGCAGGGCGGCGATGGCAGCCTTGTCCTCGTCGGTCACGGTGACGGTGTTCTCGATGGTCTGCGTGGTCATGTCTGCTGCTCCTGGAGTAGGGACCGGTGGCTCAGATGTAGAAGGTGTTGGGCTCGAGGCCGCACAGGACCCGGCCGTACAGCTCGATGTTGGTGTTGGGGTTCATCAGTGCGTGCAGGCTGATGGCCTGGATGTCGCGGCTGATCCGCTGGATCGGGACGTCGCGGTAGACCGAGGAGCCGCCCGAGGCCGAGGCGAGGATGTCGACGGCCTCCTTGGCGAGGCGGACGACGGCGCCCATGTCGGCGCGGGCCCGGGCCCGCTCCTCCAGGGTGAACTCCTCGCCGGCGACGCCCTTCGAGTCGACGAGATCGGCGAGACGGTAGGCGTGGAACTCCGCCTGGTCGATCTTGAGGGTGGCCTCGGCGACCTGGTGGTGAGTGATCGGCGCCTCGGCCTGCGTCTCGTACGCGGTGTACGTGAGGGTGCGTCCCGGCAGCCGGTCGAAGAAGACGTCGCGCGCGGCGCGGGCGAGACCGAGGGCGGTGCCGACCGAGGAGGCGGCGGCGACCGGCAGCAGCGGGACGCGGTAGACGGGGCTCGCGGCGTTCAGCTCGGAGGCGTACTGGCCCTGGAGGATCGCCGGGAGGGGGATGACCCGCTCCTGCGGGACGAAGACGTCCTGGGCGACGGTGCTGACGCTGCCCGTCCCGCGCAGGCCCGAGGTGTCCCAGTCGTCGATGATCTGGAGGTCCGACATCGGCACGAGCGCCATGACGGGCAGGTGCTGACCGTCGGGCGTCGGCTGGACGGCGATGATCTCCTGCCAGTGGGCGTGCCGGGCACCGCTGACGAAGCTCCACTTTCCGTTGACGACGATGCCGCCCTCGGCCGGGGCCGCGAACGCCGACGGGCTGAGGGTGCCGCAGATGCGCACGTCGGGGGTGGAGAACACCTCGTCCTGGACGCTGTCGGGGAACAGGCAGGCCATGAAGGTGGGGATCCAGTAGACCGACGTCGTCCAGGCGGTCGCGCCGTCGGCGCGGCCGAGTTCGGCGGCGACCTCGACCAGCGTGCGGGTGTCCGCCTCGTAGCCGCCGTAGCGCTTGGGCACGCGCAGCTTGAACAGGCCCGCGCCGGCCAGTGCCTCGATCGTCTCGTCCTGCAGCCGCCCGTCCTCCTCCGCCTGCGCGGCGTTCTTCTTCAGCAGCGGCGCGAGCTCGCCGGCGCGCTGCACCAGGTCCGTCCGCGTGGGGATGTCGGCGGTGAGCATCGTGGGGTCCTCCCGGGAGGTGACAGAGGTGTCGGTCGTCGAAGCGGGACAGTTTCCGCCTCCGACGCTCACATCGCGGCCGCCTCCGGGACACCTCCCGGATTGCGCAATCGGCCCTTCGGCGCGACTTCGGCACGTCCGCGCGGAGGCGGCCCCGGCTGCCGCACGCAGCAAGAAGCCTCCCGGTGCCGCGGCTGCCACGATGAGGTTCATGACCGATCAGCAGCACGCCGCGGCAGGCCAGGAGGGGGCGTCCCGCACGCGCCCTCTGACGGGCGACGAATACGTGGAGAGCCTGCGGGACGACCGCGAGGTCTACATCTACGGGGACCGCGTCAAGGACGTCACCACACATCCCGCCTTCCGCAACCCGGTGCGGATGACAGCCCGCCTGTACGACGCGCTGCACGACCCGGCTCACCAGAGCGTCCTCACCACCACGACGGACACCGGCAGCGGCGGCTACACCCACCGCTTCTTCACCACGCCGCACAGTGCCGAGGACCTGGTGGCCGACCAGAAGGCCATCGCCGCCTGGTCACGGATGAGCTACGGGTGGATGGGTCGCAGCCCCGACTACAAGGCCGCCTTCCTCGGCACGCTCGGTGCCAATGCCGACTTCTACGCGCCGTTCTCCGACAACGCGCGCCGCTGGTACCGCGAGTCGCAGGAGAAGGTCCTCTACTGGAACCACGCGATCGTGCACCCGCCGGTCGACAGGAGCCTTCCGGCGGACGAGGTCTCCGACGTCTTCGTCCATGTGGAGAAGGAGACGGACGCGGGCCTGGTCGTCAGCGGCGCCAAGGTGGTCGCGACCGGCTCGGCGCTGACCCATCACAACTTCATCGCGCACTACGGACTCCCGGTCAGGAAGAAGGAGTTCGCCCTCGTCGCCACGGTGCCCACGGGCGCGCCCGGCGTGAAGCTGATCTGCCGTCCGTCCTACACCGCGACGTCCGCCGTCATGGGCAGTCCGTTCGACTATCCCCTGTCGTCGCGTCTGGACGAGAACGACACGATCCTGGTCATGGACAAGGTCCTGATCCCGTGGGAGGACGTGTTCGTCTACGGTGACATGGCCAAGATCCAGATGTTCTCGGGCCAGTCCGGGTTCTTGGAGCGCTTCACCTTCCACGGGTGCATCCGCCTCGCGGTGAAGCTGGAGTTCATCGCCGGCGCGCTGGCCAAGGCTCTGGAGATCACCGGCACGCAGGACTTCCGGGGCGTGCAGACCCGGCTCGGTGAGGTCCTCGCCTGGCGGAATCTGTTCTGGGGGCTGTCCGACGCAGCCGCGCGCAATCCGGTGAAGTGGCGCAACGGGGCGGTCCTGCCCAACCCCGAGTACGGGATGGCGTACCGCTGGTTCATGCAGATCGGCTATCCCCGGATCAAGGAGATCATCCAGCAGGACGTCGCGAGCGGCCTGATCTACCTGAACTCCAGCGCGGAGGACTTCAAGAACCCCGCGATCCGCCCCTACCTGGACAAGTACGTGCGGGGGTCGAACGGCATCGAAGCCGTCGAGCGCGTCAAGGTCCTGAAGCTGCTGTGGGACGCGGTCGGCACCGAGTTCGGCGGCCGCCACGAACTGTACGAGCGCAACTACTCGGGGAACCACGAGGCCGTTCGCGCCGAGCTGCTGTTCGCCCAGACGGCGAGCGGGCAGATCGACGACTACAAGGCGTTCGTCGACCAGTGCCTGTCCGAGTACGACCTAGACGGCTGGACGGTCCCCGACCTCGATTCCTTCAAGGATCTGCGTGATGCGCGGAGCGGCCTGCTCGGCGGCTGAGGGCCGGTCGCGCCGTCAGGCGCGGGCCAGCAGGTCGGTCAGGAAGGGCGCGACCACGCCGGCGACCACCTTGCAGTCCAGGACGAGCGTGCCCGGGCAGCCCGCCTCACGCCATTCGCGTACGGCGTCCAGGTCGTCGGCGGAGCGCACGGTGACCGCGGTGGCGCCCAGCCCGCGCGCCACCGCCGCGAAGTCGGTGTCGGCGAAGGACGTCGTCGCCGGATCGGCGCCCTGGGGCAGGTACATGTGCTCCTCGAAGCCGTAGGCCGCGTCGTCGTAGACCACGACGAGAGCCGGCCGCCCCGATCGCACCAGGGTGTCCAACTCGGGAAGGCCCATCAGCGCGCCGCCGTCGCCTGCCGCCGCCACGGTCAGCCGGTCGGGGCGCCCCACGGCGGCGCCGACCGCACCGGCGAGGCCCAGGCCGATGCTCTGGAAGGCAGCGCCGGTGAACACGAAGCCGGCGGGGTCGGGCACGGGCCAGTACATCGCCGGCCAGGCGATGAAGTGCCCGCCGTCCAGCACCACCGTGCGCTCCTCGGGGAGCATGCCGGCCAGGGTCCGGGTCAGGGCGCGCGGGTCGATCCGCTCGGTGCTGGACGCGTCGTCGGAGGCGAGAGCGGCCCATCCGGCGCGCGCCCCGGCCACGGCCGGTGCGCGGTGCTCGCGCCATTCCGACACCGGGAGCGCCCTCTCTTCGACCGCGTCGAGGAGCCGTACCGCGACGGCGTGGGCGTCTCCGCGCACCGTGAGGTCGGCCCGCCGGGCCCAGTTGTCCCCGGCGAGGTCGACCTGGATGACGGCGGCCGCGGGGTCGAGGATCCGGCCGCCGTGCAGGGTGAAGGTGTCAAGGCTCGCCCCGAACACGACGACCACGTCGGCCTCACCCATCAGGGCGGCGGCCGACGGTGCCGCGAATCCGCCGCAGACCCCCAGCGACCAGGGGCTCTCACGGAAGAGCCCGCTCGCCATGACAGTGGTCGCGAACAGCGCCCCGAGACGGTCGCCGAGCTCACCGAGGACTTTTCCGGCTCCCGCGTGCCAGGCCCCGAGGCCGGCGAGGATCAGCGGACGGCGTGCGCCGGCCAGGGCGGCGAGGAGCGGTTCCAGGTCCTGGTCGTCCAGGACCGTCGGGCCGCCCTCCTCGACCGGCGCCCTCGGGGTCTCGCCGTCGGGAGCCGGACGGTTGATCAGGTCGCCGGGCAGGAACAGGGCGACGGGGCAATGACCTTCGCGGGCCGTCCGTACCGCCGCTGCGGTCTCCTCGCGGGCCGTCGCCGGGTCGGTGAGCCGGACGACGCGGACGCCGACGGCGGCCATCAGCGCGCTCTGGTCGATGTCGTGCGGCCTCCGGCCGCTCACCGGCGCGTCGCCGCAGAGCAGGACGAGGCCGCTGCGGTTCTTGGCCGCGTCCGCGAGAGCGGTGACGGTGTTGGTGATGCCGGGCCCGTGGGTCGTGGTGCAGATCGCGACGTCTCCGGTCGCCCGAAAGTAGGCGTCGGCCATCGCCAGGGCACCGCCCTCGTGGCGGGCCGCCGTGTAGTGCACGCCGGCCGCGGTGAGCGCGGCCGTCGCCAGGATGTTCCCGCCGCCCACGACCCCGAAGGCGTGCCGGATCCCGCTGTCGGCGAGGGTCTGCCCGACGGCTTCGGCGAGTGTGGACATGTACGTGACTCCCTGGTTGCGTGAAACAACTTACTGATCACGGAGAGAGCGCCGCGTGAGGCGGCGCTTCACCGTACGGGTCAGGCGAGTTCGAAGATGACCTCTCCGACGGTCATCTCGATCCGGTTGGTGCGCACGAGCTTCCAGCCCCCCTCCTCGAAGACCGACTCCCAGTCGTCGATGGTGGGAAGGAAAGTACCCATCAGGTCGTGACCGAGTTCGAAGCCGAGGGTGAAGACGGGCAGTTCCGTGTCGGGCAGCGCGGTCCGGGTGGCGTCGCCGATCAGCAGACGCCTGGCCGCGGGAAAGACCTCGCGCAGCCGGCGCAGCGTGGCCACACAGTTCTCCCGGGGCCAGAAATCGTGGCCCATCATGAAGCAGGTGAGCAGCTCGATGTCGGCGTACTCGGGACGGGGCTCCAGGCTCAGCACATCGCCCTGCACGAAGTCGGCCCGGTCCGCGAACCCGGCCTCCGCCGCCTCTCTGCGGGCCACGTCTATGGAAGGCTGGGCGATGTCGACGCCGACACCCGTCGTGCCCGGGTGCCTGTCGAGGACCTGCATGAGCCGGGCGCCGCTGCCGCAGCCGAGGTCGGCGACACGGGTGAAGGGGAAGTCGACCCGGTCCACGGCGGCCCAGAAGGTGGGGGCGTAGGTGACCTGGTCGATCTCGCGGCACGCGTAGGCGATGGCCGCGGGATCGCGGTGGCGGTCGCCTCCGGTGCGGTTCTCGGTGCGCAGGACCGAGGGGATCTGCCGGAAGAGTTCGGCGCTGCCGCGGGTGAGCCAGTGGAAGAACGACTTGTTGCGGTACATGTCGTCGAAGGCGTCGAGGGTGTGGACCACCGCGCCGTCGCGGTGCACCAGGCCGACCGCCGAGAGCGCGCGGAACAGGCCGGTGGTCGACTGCGGGTCGAGGCCGTTGCGCTCGGCGAACTCCGTGGTGTCCAGCGTCCTCGCCCGGTGCAGCTCGTCGAGCGCGCCGATCTCCCAGGCGGCGGCAATCGCCCAGGCCGCCACGGCGGAGTTGTAGATGGAGGCAATGCCGCGTGCGTTGCCCTGTGCGATGTCAACCGTCACTGCTCTCAGCACCTCGTCCTCGGGCCGGTTCACGGGTGGGTCACCCTTCGTCCCTCATGCTTCAAGCAGGGGCGGGACAGAGCATCTCTGACGTTGCTCTGCCCCGCGGGACACCTCTTCTGGGACATCGGCGCCGTCGTGTCAGCCCGTCAGCTGCTGTTCCAGGGCGCGCTCCACCGAGGTGAGGGGAAGTCCGCTCAGCCGCTCGGGGTGGCCGGGGGGCGGCCCGTCGGGGGCTGGCTCGTCGATGAGCGGCACCGTCAGCGTCGTCATCCCGAGCCAGACCCAGCCGAAGTCGGACACGGTCCAGTAGGCGGAGCGGAACAGCAGCTTGACCACGCGGAGGGCGGAGGCGGGCCATCGGTCCTCGGCGGCGTACGCGGAGGTCGGTGAGGGGGAGGTCATCACGCGACCGTCACACCCTTCCGCCGGTGCGCGCATCTCGCGTCGTGCGCAGGTCACCGGCCTGCCGCAGCGCCGTCTCCCCCCGCCGTCCCTCCTCCAAGGTCAGGGCGAGCTCCAGTGGGGCCGAGTCGTCTCCTTCGCGGAGGATGGCGGCGGCGCCCGCGAGCTGGTCGGCGATCCGCTCCAGCACGTCGGCCACCGGGCCGGCGTTGTGTGCCAGGAGGTCGCTCCACAGCCACGGGTCGCCGCCCGCCGTGCGGACGGCGTCCCGCAGCCCCTGGTCGGCGAGGCCGAGGAACGCCGAGGAGCTGTCGGCGAACCGGGTGGAGAGGGCGGCCGCGACCAGGTGCGGGCCGTGAGACAGCTCGGCGACGATCCGGTCGTGCACGTGGGGCGCCAGGTACAGGCGGTCCGCCCCGCACAGCCGGATCAGTGCGGCGACCGTCTCCAGGGCCCAGTCGGGCGTGGTCTCGTACGGGCACAGGATCCAGGGCCGGTCGACGAAGCGGTCGGCGTCGGCGGCGTCGGCGGCCGGGCCGGGGGCGTCGGGTCCGGCCAGCGGGTGTCCGGGCACATAGCCCTTGAGGTCGCAGCCGCGCAGCTCTGCCTCGGCGGAGACGATCTCCTTGGTGCCGGCCGTGTCGGTGTAGACGTTTCCTAGCCCCCGGCTCTGGGCGCTGTAGAGGGTGTCGACGACCTCGGACGGCGGAGTGGCGACGACGACGAGGTCGGCGGGCGGGCGTCGCGACGTCCAGGCGGCTCCGGCGCCGAGGGCCACGGCTTCGTCGGTCGCCCGCGGGTCCTGGTCGATCAGGGCGACGTCGACGCCCGCGGTGGTGAGGGCGAGGGCGACGGAGGTGCCGGTGGTGCCGCAGCCGATGACGACGGCGGTGCGCAGGGAGGTGGCGGTCATGGGGGGGCTCCTGGCAGAGGCTGCGGCTGGGGGGGGTTGGTGGGCTCCGGGCCCGCGTGAGCGGGCCGGGTAACGCGGTCGGGGCGCGGCGCTCGGCCGCCGGACGGACGGTCACGGCCGGGTCAGTGCTCGCAGTGGGCGTGGGCGAACTGGCCGGGCGTGCGGCCCTCTCCGGCGGGGCCGCGGTAAGCCTGGGCGATGTCGAGCCAGCGCTCGGCCTCGTCGCCGACGGCGACGACGGCGAGGTCCTCACGGTGGCGGCGCCGGGTGACCAGGAGGCAGAGGTCCTCGGCGGGTCCCGTGATCTTGTTCGCGGCGTCCTCGGGGCCGTACGCCCAGATCTGGCCGTTCGGGGCGGTCACCTCGAAGCGGAAGGGCTCGGCCGGAGGGGTCAGGCCGCGGGACAGGTAGCCGAAGTCCCGGGTGAGGAAGGTGAAGAAGACGAGGTGGCGCAGGCGCTCGGTGGGCTCGCGGCGCACGCCCAGGGCGTCGGCGATGTCCTGGCCGTGGCCGAAGATCTCCATGATTCCGGCGGAGGCGAGAACGGTCGGCGGCAGCGGGTTGACGAGCCAGGGCACGACCTGGCCCTCGGGGACGGCGGCGAGCGCGTCGACGGACGTGCGGCCCAGTGCGCGGAAGCGGCCCAGGAGTTCGGCGGGCGGGAACGGGTTGAACTGCTTCAGGGCGGCGTTGACGGCCCCGTCGAAGTCACGGGCGGCGCCGGCCGCGATCTGGGCGAAGCTCTCGTGGTCGGAGGCCGCGGTGCCGGCCAGGTGGAAGATGAAGGTGAGGTGGGCGATCTGGTCGGCGATGCTCCAGCCGGGGGCGGGTGTAGGGGTGTGCCAGGCCTGCTCGTCCAGTCCCTCGACGAGGCGGGCGGTCTCCTCGATCTCGATGGCGAGGTCCTTCAGCACGTCGTTCAGCGGGGTCATGATCGTTGTCTCCTCAGAGGCGAAGCGGGGGTGTCGGTGTGTGTGGGGGGGGCCGGTCAGCCGGCGGTGGATGTCAGGGGCCGGGTGGGCTCGGCGAAGCGGGCTCCGATGCGGACGGCGGCGGTGAGCGCCGCCCATGAGGCCAGCTCCACGAGCTCCCGGTCTTCGGGGTGGAGAGCGCGGAACTCCTGGAGGTCCGCGTCGGTGATCTGGTGGGGGTTGAGGGCTACGAGAAGCGCGAGCCGGGCCGCGGGCACATGTCCCGCGTCGAGGCTGTCGGTCGCCTCCCCGAGCCAGGCCCGGGTCGGGCCGGGGGCGGTGCCGTCGTGGACGGCGAGTTCGGTGTGCAGGAGGTCGCGTACGGGTTCGGGGACCCAGCGCTCGGCCGCTGCGTCGACGGAGGCGACCGCCCGGGCGAGGGCACCGGCGATGGCCGGGTTGGGCCTCGCCCAGTCGAGTCCGTCCGGCAGCGGCGCCGTGGGGAGCAGGTCGAGCGCCGTTCCGGGTGTCACCGTCGTACCGGCGTCGGGGCGCATGGCGCGGGCGACCATCCGCATCACCGGTCCGCGCCCCTTGGCGGGAGCCGCGTCGGGGACGGGCGAGTCCGGCAGGAAGAGCCGGACCATCCGGTTGAGGTAGTGGAAGGTGACGGCGGTGCCGAGGATCTCGGGGGCGTCGGCCGCGTCGAAGGGACGCTGCTCCTCCCCTTCGGCCGGGCCCAGGGCGTTGCGGTCCGCCCAGCCGGCGAGCGGCTCGTGGGCGTCCGCGCCGGTGAGGGTCGCGAGCTTGGCCTCGTGGACCTCGACGCAGTACGGGCAGTCGTTGGCCCGGGAGATCGCGGTGGCGACCGCCTCCTTGGCAGCCCGGCTCACCCGGCCCTGGGCGAGGAGCGTCTCGCGCAGCAGGAGCCATGAGGCGGCGAGCGCCTCGGGGGACGGCGAGTGCAGTGCCAGCGGCGGGGCGACGACGCCGAACTCGCGCCGGGCCTGGGCGTAGACCTCGGCCACCGGGCCGCGGGCCTCTGCGTGCGGGACGGCCGCGATGTGCCGGATCTGCCGGAGGGAGTCCCTCAGCATGATTCTTACGAGCGGTCGCACCGCCGCCTCCTGGTTCGGCTTCGAGTCGCGTGAAGCAACTCACTGGTCAGGGAAAGTTTTCTGAAGCAACCCACTGGTCGGCGGAAAACCGGTCGGGGGTGTCACACGGTGGCGAGGCTCTTCTGCTTCAGCAGAGGCAGCACGCCCTTGCGTCCGTTCTTGTAGCCCGTGGGCGCCGGGGCGCCGTAGGTGACCGCGATTCCCTTGGCCTGGGCGGCGGCCACGATGTGCGGCACGGCCCGCTCGGCGAGCGCTGCGATGGTCATCGCCGGGTTGACGGTCAGGGCACCGGGGACGGCGGAGCCGTCGGTGACGAAGATGCCGGAGTGGCCGCGCAGTTCGTTGGTGTCGTCGAGCGCCGAGGTCTCCGGGTCGTCACCCATGCGGCAGGAGGCCAGCGGGTGGACGGTGTAGGCGCCGACCAGGTCGTTGGTCCACGGCATCACCTTGGCGAGGCCGTCCTTCTCCAGGATCTCCTTGACGTCGGCGTCGGCCTGGTTCCAGCCGTGCCACGTGTTCTTCGTCGGCTTGTACGACAGGTTGCCGCGGCCGAGCATCTGCTGCGAGATGCGGTGGGAGTTGCCGGTGGCCGGCGGCGGTCCGAAGACGCCCTCGTTGTCGTCCTCCGTCATGCAGAAGATGGTCAGCCAGGACTTCCAGTTCTTGAGGATCTCCTTCTTCTCCTTGCCGAACCAGGTCGGCCCCGTGGCGTCCGGCACCTGGGCGAGGATGGTGCCGAGACCCGGCGGGAAGTAGAGCTGCTCCAGGGAGTAGCGGGCGTACTCCGGCAGGGAGCCGTCGAGCTTGTCCCAGCTCGCCACGGTCGGGCCCTTGCCGATGGCGTTGGCACCGTACGGCAGGTCGCCCTCGCCGCGGCTCAGGCCGAGGATCTCGGCGGCCTTGTCCTCGTTGATGATGGCCGTGTTGAGCCGCTCGCCGTTGCCGGAGAAGTAGCGGCCGACGGCGTGCGGCATCGTGCCGAGGTGGGCCTCGCTGCGCTGGAGGATGACGGGGGTCGCGCCGGCGCCCGCCGCCATCACGACGATCTTGGCCTCGATGACGCCGGATCCGTGCTGGAGACGGTAGTCCTCGTCGTCGACGATGTTGTAGTGGACGCGGTAGTCGCCCTCGGGGGTCCGCGACACGTACTGCACCTCGTGCAGCGGGCGGATCTCCGCGCCGTGGGCGAGCGCGCCGGGCAGGTAGTTGACGGTGAGCGACTGCTTCGCCTCGAAGCGGCAGCCGGCCATCATGAAGTTGCAGTTGACGCACTTGGAGTTGTCAATCGCGGCGGCGAGCGGGTTGGCGGTGCGCCCGGCGTGGTCGCAGGCCGCGGCCCAGAGTCCGCCGGCGTAGGAGGCGTCCTCCCAGCCCTGCTTGCTGACCGAGAGGGATTCCTCAACGCGGTCGTACCACGGGTCGAGGGTCTCGCGGCTGATGGACTTCGGCCACATCCTGCGGCCGATGCTGCCGTTCCGGTCGAAGACGAACTTCGGGGCCCGCGGCATGGCCGCGAAGTACACCACGCTGCCGCCGCCGACGCAGTTGCCGCCCAGCACGCTCATGCCGTCGCCGACGACGAAGTCGAAGATCCGCGTGTAGGAGGAGCCGAGCTTGTAGTCGTGCTCGAACTCGTCGTTCTTCAGCCAGGGCCCCCGCTCCAGAACGGTGACCTTCGCTCCGCCCGCGGCCAGGTGGTAGGCGGCGATGGCTCCGCCGAAGCCGCTCCCGATGACCAGGACGTCGGTCTTCTCGATCGTGTCGCTCATGCTGGGCTCCCGGAGAGGGTGGTGTCGGGGTGGAGGTCGGCGAGCTGCCTGCCGTAACCGAAGTCCTGGAATCGCCACAGTCCGTCGGCGTCCGGCTGCGTGATGCCCATGGCCTCGAGTCCCGGGTGGCCGGCCGCGAGGGCCTCGGCGGTGTGCAGGTGGGCGGCGGAGTCGTAGGCCATGTTGCAGAAGAGGGAGAGCAGGACCCAGAAGTCCTTCTCCTCGTGGCCGGGAGTGGTGAGCTCCACGATGAGCGCGACACGGTCGTCGTAGTCGAGGGCGACGAAGGGCGGCACGTCGGTGTCGAGCGTGAGGCCGGTCTTCTCGGCGTAGGTCCTGGCGTGGCCGTTGACCAGCTTCGCCAGATCCTCAAGGCCGTCGTGGATGCCGGTGGCGTCCCAGCGCAGGAGATCGAGAGCGCCTGCGGTGACGGAGCCGCCACCGGTGCTGACGCCCGCGATCGCCCGGTCCCCAGGCCAGCGCTTCTCGCCCGGGACGATGGTGTCCGCGTAGGCCTCGAGGGTGATCGTCGCTTCGTCCCCGATGTCGACCCTCCGTTCGGGGATTCTCCGTACTGTCTGCAACTCGTTCTCCCGGTCAGGTGGGGGGTGTTCCTGGTGGCGTGAGAAGAAAGCTAGAAGCGTTGAGTCTTTTCAAACAACCAACCCCGGGACCGTTCACCCGAACATGGGTCTCGTCACGCAACTAACCGGAGTCGCGATATCTCCCGGCGAGGGCCTCAGAAACAAACAGGACGTTCACTATGCTCATCCGGGATGAACGATCTCCGCAGTGGGGCGGCCTATTTCCGCGGGGTTCTCAGGGGCAAGCAGAAAACGCCTCGATCTCGCCAGGGGGAAGGGGAGAGGTGGACAGCAACGACAGATCTCTGACGCTGCCGGCCAACTTCACCCACCAGGTGCGGATCGAGGCGCTGCTGCCGGCCGACTCGCCGCGCCTGAACGGCGTGGACGCGGAGCACGTGCGTCGTCTCGCCGACATCTACGGCTCTCTGCCCCCGGTCCTCGTCCACCGCACGACCATGCGCGTGGTCGACGGGATGCACCGCGTCGCCGCCGCCGCCTCGATGGGGCTGTCCTCGGTGGAGGTGCAGTACTTCGACGGCGCCGACGAGGAAGCGTTTCTCCGCTCGGTGACGGCCAACATCACCCACGGTCTTCCGCTGTCGGTCACGGACCGCAAGGCGGCCGCCGAACGCATTCTGCGTGCCCGCCCGGAACTCTCGGACCGATCGGTCGCCTCCTCCACCGGCCTCGACGCGAAGACGGTCGCCTCGATCCGTCCGCGTTCGACCGCGGACTCTCCGCACGCGAACATCCGGATCGGGGCCGACGGCCGGGTCCACCCGCTCGACCGCACGGCCGAGCGGCTCCGTGCCGCAGAACTCATGACCAAGCGCCCCGACCTGCCCCTGCGCGCGATCGTCCAGGAGACCGGCCTGTCCCTCGGGACAGCCCACGACGTGCGCCGACGGCTCCTTCGCGGTGAAGCACCGGTGCCCCAGGGCCGTCGGCCCGCGACCGGCCCGCGCCCTCCGGCGCCGAACGTCCCTGACCCGCCCCTCCCGCTGGCGCCGCCCCCTCGCGCCGGCACGGCCGAGCCCTCCACCACGACCACGCCCTCCGGCTCGAACCGCTCGCGCGGCTCGCTGGAGACCCTGCGACGGCTCGCAGGCGACCCGTCGCTGAGGCACTCGGACTCGGGACGCCAGTTCCTGCGCTGGCTCCACACCCACTTCGTGGTCGACGAGGCCTGGCGCCAGCAGGCCGACGCGATACCCCCGCACTGCACGGACACCGTCGCGGAGCTGGCCCTCCAGTGTTCCCACGCCTGGAAGAGGTTCGCCGACGACCTCGGCCGACGGCGGCTGACCGACTCGACCCCCGCTCCGTTCCCGCAGACGGCCTCCGGATCCAGGCCGGCAGCATGATTCAACGACAGGGAGAAACGGTGACCACCACCCCCATCGAAGCCGCCGTCCTTCGAGTGATCGACGAAATGCATGCGAATCTCGGCCAGGAACTGACCATCGACGACATGGCGCGCACCGCCATGTTCAGCAAGTTCCATTTCACCCGGGTATTCCGGGACGTGATGGGGACGTCGCCCGGACGATTTCTCTCCGCACTACGCCTTCAGGAGGCCAAGCGCCTCCTGATCGAAACCGATTTCAGCGTGGCGGACATCAGCAGCCAGGTGGGATACAGCAGCGTCGGAACCTTCAGTTCCCGATTCAAATCATGTGTGGGCGTATCTCCGAGCATGTTCCGTGAGCTGGATGGATTCACCCCGGAAATCAGCCCGGTGCAGCACCAGGGCCCCCCTGTCGAGGGCACCCGCGGAATCCTGCGCGGTCGGGTGCACCTGCCCGAGAACCGCATGCCCGGCCACTGCTTCGTGGGCCTCTTCCCCACCCCCGTCCCGCAGGGACAGCCGGTGCGCTGTGCCGTCCTGGACGGGCCGGGCTCTTTCGAGTTCCGTGACGTCCCGGCCGGCACCTGGTACGTCCTCGTCCACTCCGTCCCGTACGGGCACGAGCACGTGCCCTCCGGCACCGGCGCCGAGGACATCGTGTCGGTCGGCACCTACGGGCCCGTGACCGCGCACGAGGACACGCTCCTGATGCCGGCCGAGATCACCCTGCGCCCGCTGGACGCCCTGGACCCGCCGATTCTGATGGCCCTGCTCGATCTGCGGGCCGACGCCCTGGACCGTCTTGCCGGCTGATCGTCCGTCATACCGAGAGGGCCGGCCACGGCATTCACCGTGGCCGGCCCTCTTCGCGTTCCGTCCCGCTCAGTCCGCCGAGCGGATCGTCATCGGCAGACCTCCCCGCATCCGCAGCGACATCATCGGCTCGGCGACCGCCTCATGCCCGGGCACCAGGGTCAGGTCGAGGTCGCGGGTGACGAGCGCGGTGACGAAGACCGCCTCCATCATCCCGAGGTTGCTGCCGACACAGAACCGCGGTCCAGCCCCGAAGGGGATGTACGCGTACCGGGGCCGGTTCGCGACCCGCGACGGTTCGAATCGGCCAGGGTCGAACCGCTCCGGGTCGTCCCAGAGGTGCGGGTGGCGGTGCAGCGTGTAGGGGCACACCAGCACATCGGCCTTGGCCGGCACGGTGAACCCGCCGACATCGTCGGGCGCCTGGGCGATCCGGGGCAGGATCCACACGGGCGGGTACAGGCGCATCGCTTCCTGGACGACCTGCGTCGTGTACGTCAGCTTGTGAAGGTCGTCGGCTTCGGGCAGACGTCCCCCGGCCAGAACAGCGCGGGTCTCCTCGCGTACCAGGTCACGGACGTGCGGGTGGCGGGCAAGCAGCAGCAGGGTCCAGCCGAGCGTGCTCGCCGTCGTCTCGTGCCCGGCCAGCAGCAGCGTGACGAGCTCCTCCTGGAGAAGGCGGCGGCCGAGTGCCGGATCCTCACGCTCACGGGAGGCGAGGATCATCCGGGCGAACGCGTCGTCGGCCCCGTCCCCGTCGCGCATGCGGGCGCTGCGGTCGGCCACCAGCTCGTCGACAATCCGAGTAAGCTCCCGGCGTGCCGCACGGAACCGCCGCTGGGTACCGAAGGGCACCCAGGTCGGCACCAGGCCCTGCGAAACCATGTCGAACATGGCCTGGTCCTGGACAGCCTCGAAAGCGTGCTCGATGCCGCCGTGCCCCTCTAGCGACGTGTCCATGAGGGTCCTGCCCAGAACACCGAGGGTGAGCCCGGTGACCTCCTGCAGGACGTCGACGGGTGTGTCCCCGGCACGCTTTCGCAGCAGGTCCACCAGACGGCCGGACTCCTCCGCGACGGCCCCGGCCTGGGCGGCGATCCGGCCCGGTTTGAACGCGGGCTGCACGTTGCGGCGCTGGGCGCGCCACAGGTCTCCCTCGCTGGTCAGCAGCCCGTCGCCGAGGACCTTGCGGGACTCCACCAGGCCGATGCCCTTGTGGTAGTTGGCGGCGTTGTCGGCCAGCACGTGCTTGGCGTAATCGGGCCGGTTGAAGATGTACAGCTTCTTCGGGCCCATGGAGACGCGCACGGCGTCGGAGAGTTCGGCTGCGTCCCGCATCATGCCGAGCCGGTCGACCGCCAGCTTGCGCAGCAGACCGGGCAGGGCCCATACGGGTGGACCGGGCGGGTGGACTCTCATGGTCGGCCTCCTCGCGGTGCCGGGGCGAGCCGCCGGAAGCGGCCGCCGTGGAACACCAGGGGCTCGCGGTCCGGCTGGGCGTCAAGGGCGAGCACACGTCCGACGTGGATGGTGTGGTCGCCGCCGTCGTAGGTGCGCCATCGGGCGCACTCGAAGTGGGCCGACGCCCCCGCGATCAGGGGGGCGTCGGCGGCCTCGCCAGGCAGCCAGTCGACGGGGTCGAACTGGGCGGCGCCCGGCGGGCGGGACCGGTCGGCGAAGTGCCCGGCCACGTCCTCCTGACCGGCGCCGAGGACCGACACCGCGAAGGTGTCGGCCTCGGCGAGGACGCGGTTCATGACCGCGTCCTTGCCCACGCACAGGAGCACGAGGGCCGGGTCCAGCGAGACCGAGGTGAAGGAGTTGGCGGTCATGCCCCGCGGCGAGGCCCCGCCGACCGTCACGACGGTCACGCCGGTGGCGAAGGACCCGAGGGCCCGCCGCAGCGCCGCGGGGTCGCCGGCGACGGCGTCCCGCGGCGGCGCGGCGGCCAGGGTGCTCATGCCGTCCGCCCGGCCAGTGCCGGCCCGTGGGCGGCGTACGGCTCCAGGGCGCGCGCCAGGCCCTCGGGAATGCGGGAGGGCACGGTGTTGGTGTTCGGGCCGCGCATGCACGCGATCCGCTGCCGGCCGCGTGCGATCAGCACCTCGGCACCACCCGTCACCTTGACGTAGTCGAAGGTGAACTCCAGTTGTGTCTGACCCAGTTCCGAAAGCCGCATCCGGATGGACAGCTCGTCGAACGCGGTGATCTCGGAGAAGAACTCGCAGTCCACCTTCAGCGTGAACAGCTTGAGGTCGGCCTGCACCTCGGCCAGCACGTCCGGTGCCTTCTGCTGCAGGAACAGCTCCCGGCACCGGCCCTGCCAGCGCAGATAGTTCACGTAGTACACGTTGCCGACGAGGTTGGTCTCCTCGAAGCCGACGGTGTGCCGGTACTCGAAATAGTCGTCCGCCATGGCCTAGGGCCGCCCTTCGACGAGAGGCGTTTCATGGGTGAGGAACGCGAAGACGGCGGGCTCCAGGGCGTCGCGCAGTGCGGTGACGAAGGTAGCGATCCGCAGGTCGCCGGCGGCGAAGACCACCCATGCGTCCTTGCGGCGGGGTAGCACCGTCAGCGGTGCTCCGGCCATGATGCCGGCCTTCCGCAGGCACTCCACAGCACCCCACACCCGGGTGGCGGCGGTGTCCGGCGCCTCCCCCGTCTCCTTGGCGACCAGCTCCGCGACGGGCGCGTGGTCCCCGAGCAGCCCGCGCCACTCGTGGGCCGAGCGCATGCTGACCGCTTCGATGTCGCAGGCCACCTCGGTGTCGGAGACGGCGCTGAGGGTGACTCCCAGGCCGTGCGCCGCCGACATCGACATGTGCCGACCGGGCTCCAGCTCCGGACGTCCGTCCGGGCGGTGCCGGACGGCGGCCGGGCTGCCGAGCGCCCGGGCGGCCGCGTCGGCCGTGAAGCCGCGTCGCTGGGCGACCGAGCCGGCGGGGGCGTCCCCGTGCGGCTCGACAGCGACCGCGATGCGGCTGCCGACGACGTCCTCCAGCGAGCGCTCCAGGTACGGGCCGAGCAGCGGGGCGACCCACGGGCCGGACCCGTCGGTCTTCCGTACGGCATGCAGGGTCAGACCGTCCCAGCGTTCGACGACGGTGCCGTCCTCGTCGCGGACCGCGATGTCGTACACGTACGTGTCGCCGTCGCGGCTGCGCTCGACCGCGGTGTACCGCAGTCGCTCGGGGACGTGGTCGCCGGAGCCGAGGGTGTGGATCCGCTCCACGCCCGAGGGGAGCAGCGTGGCGTCCGGGACGCAGACCTGGTTGCCGTGCATGAGCGCGTCGCGCATGCCCGGGTCGGCGAGCAGCAGTTCACCGGGCAGGAAGCCGGCGAACCAGCCCTCCGGCTGCTGCTGGACGGCGACCTCCGCGTCCACGTGTCGTGCCGCGGCCCGGTGGAAGCGGCGCAGCCGCTGGAAGCGGGCGCCCTGGAACAGGACGCTGCCGTACAGGTCGGCGGCCGGGTCGAGCGGGACGACCGGGGTGTCGTCCGGCACCTGGAGCGGCGGACCGTCCGGTGCCGGTGTCCCGGAGAAGACCAGGCGCGCGCGGAAGTGATCGGCGACGAACCCGGTGTCCTCGGCGTGGATGGCGACGTCGACGGTGTCGGTGCCGGTGACGGTCGCCGCGATCCGGATCCGGGTGCTGCCGGCCGGCGGCACGACGATGGGGCGCAGGAACTTCGCGCCTTCGATGACCGGTGCGGTGCCGGTGCGGCCGGTGACCGCGGAGGCGACCTGGGTCATGGCCTCCATGCCGATGACGGCGGGCAGCAGCAGGTTGCCGTCGAGCAGGTGGTCGGCCAGGTACGGGTCGGTGCCAGCGTTCAGTTCGACCTCGGTGACCAGCTCGACGCCGTGGTAGCGCACCAGCGCGTTGCCGGTGAAGCGGAGCAGCGGCAGCTCGGGAAGGTCCCGGCGGACGGTGTCGATGCCCTCGGTACGGCCGCTGATCACCGTGACGACGGGGGCGTCCGGGTCCTCGATGAGGCGCAGCAGGATGTCCACGCCCTGGTCCGGGGAGACGGGGGTGATGCCCTCGCGGGAGAGTGACTCGACGACGGAGAGCTTCTCGCCCATGCCGACGCCTGACCACACCGACCATTCCATGCAGCGGGCGCGGATGTTCGGGTGGGTGCGGGCGACCTCCTCGGTGAGGTCGGCCAGCCACTCGTTGGCGGTGGCGTAGTGGGCCTCGCCGCGCAGTCCCGCCCGGCCGATGATGCTGCCGAACGTGACGAGCAGCTTGAGGCCCTCGGCGCCCACTGCATCGAGGACCGTGCGCAGCCCGTCGACCTTGGGGTCGAAGGTCCGGTCGAAGTCCTCGGGGGTCAGCGCCGTCAGCGCGCCCGGCTCGTTGCGCCCGGCGCCGTGCAGCAGGCAGGTGATCGGGCCGAGTGCCTCGCGCAGTTCCTCCACGGCAGCCGTGACCTGCTCGCGCACGGTGACATCGGCGCGCGCGTAGTGCACGCGGACGCCGCTGTCGCGCATCCGGTCGAGGTTCTCGGCGAGTTCGCGGTCCCCGGCCGGGTCGGAGCGGCCGAGCACGGCCAGCTTGGCCCCGGTCCTCTGGGCGACGGCCAGGGCGCACTCCGCAGAGATCCCCTTGCCGCCACCCGTCACGAGCAGGACGTCGGAGGAGTCCAGCGGGACATCCGTCCGCTCCGGCTCCACGGGCAGGGCCCGCAGCGTCGGCACACGGCGCACACCGGCCTCGTCGTAGTGGACTTCGGCGAAGCGCGTGGTCGCGGCCACCTCCGCCACGACCCGTTCCACGGCCTCCTCGGACGCCGTGGTGTGGACGACGGTGGTGCGCAGGTGCGGGGCCTCCAGGTGGAGGGTCTTGGCCAGGCCCGCCGCGCCGCGGCCGTCCTGGACGAGGACGAAGCGCCGCTTGCGGTCGCCGGCGAGGGCGTTCTTGGCGGCGGCCAGGACCTTCTCCACCTCCTGCCGCGCGCAGCCCTTGGCCAGTACGGCCAGGACGCCCGCGCCGAGACCGGCGGTCGCCAGCTCCCGGCGGAGCGACTCGGCGTACAGGTCACCCTCGGAGCCGAACAGCTCCCAGTCCCCGTCGGTGCCGTCCGGCACGGCGTACGGCCGGGCGACCTTGTCGAGGTCCACGGCGAACGGCCGTGCCCAGGGGGCCGCGCCCGCGACGACGGGAGCGGTCGGCTCCTCGACGCCTCCGGTGCTGACGAGGGTGTCCAGCGCCTCGGCCAGTTCGGCGAGGGTGGCGGTGGCGAAGTTGGTCGGCACCTGCGCCGCGGGGATCCCGAGGCGGGACGCCGCCTGGTTGACGATCTGTCCGACGGTGATCGAGCTCATGTGCAGGTCGTCCAGGAGCCGGCTGTCCGGGTCGACGAGCTCGGCCGGCAGCTCGGCGCGTTCGGCGACGAGGGTGCGCAGCACGTCGAGCGCGTCGGGGCCGTCCCCGCCGTCCGCCGTGACGGCCGTGGTCTCCTCGGCCTTCTGCGTCCGTTCCGCGCGCGGGGCGGCGGGTTCGGGTACAGGCGCGGCCGCGCGGACGGGGCGGGGCCGACGCTCGGCCGGAGCCGCGTCGAGCGGCGCCTGCTCGCAGGGGCTGGCGAAGAAGGAGAACTCCTGGCCGACCTCCAGGGGCCGGATCAGTCGGTCCTGGAAGAGCCGTTCGAGGGCAACCGGGGCGCCCGCGACGAACGCGGCGCCGGCGACCTGTAGGAGGCTGCGCAGCGACTCGTCGTCGGTGTTGAGCGCGACGACCGGAACGCTGGTAGTGGCCTGCGCGAGACCGCTGAGCACCCGGCCGGGGCCCACCTCGACGAAGAGGTCGACGTGGCGGGCCGCCTCGCTCACCGCCTGGGTGAAGCGGACGGGTCCGGTGATCTGGTCGCGCAGCAGGGCCGCCAGGTCCGCTCGGGGCGCGAGTTCCTCGCCGGTGACGGTGGAGAAGACCCGGCCGGCGAGGGAGCCGAGGCGAGCGGTGTCGAGCCAGGACCCGAAGGACGCGGCGGAGGCGGCGACCAGCGGCGAATGGAAGGCGTGCGACACGTTCAGGCGGACGCAGGCGATCTCGGCCCTCTCGGCCCGTCGCCGCACCTCCTCGATGTCCTCGACCGGGCCGGCGACGACGGTCTGCTCGGGACCGTTGTAGCCGGCGATGACGACGCCGAGGCCGGATACGAGCTCCTCGGCCCGCTCCGGCTTGGTGCCGAGCGAGGCCATGGTGCCGGAGGCGCTGTGCTCGGCCATGGCACGGCCCCGCACACGCGCGGCCTGAAGCAGGGTCTCCTCGTCGAGGGCCCCCGCCCAGTGCAGCGCGGACAGTTCGCCGAGGCTGTGCCCGACGGCGACGGACGCCTCGAGCCGCAGCGAGTCGAGTGCCCGGAGGCCGGCGGCCGAGCCGGTGGTGATGCGCGGCTGTGCCACGTCGGTGGCGACCATGTCGCCGGTGGCGGGCAGCGCGGCCCGGTCGAACACCTCGGCGACCTCGGGGAAGCGGCGGCGAAGCGCCCCTCCCCCGGTGCCGTGGCCGGACCCCTGGCCGGGGAAAAGGAAGCCGACGCGGGCACGGCCGGTGGCCCGGCCCAGGAAGCTGCGGCCGTCGGCGGCGGTGTGGGTGCTCTCACCGGCCTCCAGGAGGTCGGCCAGGTGCGTCAGCCGACGCTCGGCGTCCTCCGGGGACGTGACGACGACCGCGGCGCGGTGCGTCAGCCCGCGCAGTTCGCGCTGGAGGGTGGCGGCGAGATCGGCCACCTGTCCGTAGGAGACGGTCGCGACGAACGCGGCGACCTCGGCGAGCCGGGCGCGCAGCGCCTTCGGGGAGTCGCCGTCGACGACGAGCAGTTCGGCGTCCTGGAGCGAGTGCGCCAGAGTGGCGGAGCGCCGGCCGGGGGCCGTGCGGCGCCGGGAAGCCGGCTCGTCGAGGACGACATGGGTGTTGATGCCGCCGAAGCCCATGGCGGTGACGCCGGCCCGGCGGGGCGTTCCCTCGGGCCAGACCTCGGCCTTGCGCAGGGCCTTGAGGTTGGCGTTTTCGTCGGCGAGCAGCTCGTGCGGGTCGGTGGTGCCGATGGCCGGCGGGAGAGTCTGGTTGTCGACGGCCAGGGCCGCCTTGATCAGACCGGCGACGCCGGCGGCGGCCTTGGTGTGGCCGATCATGCCCTTGATGGACGTGATGGCGGCGACCGGGGCGTCGGGGTCGGCCTCCTTGCGCGCACCCATGAGGGCGGTGAGCTCGGTGGTGTCGCCGACGGCGGTGCCGGTGCCGTGGCCTTCGAAGAGCCCGACGGTCTCGATGCCGAAACCGGCTCGTTCGTACGCCCGCTTGAGCGCGAGCTGGTAGCCGCTCACCTCGGGGCGGGTGATGCCGCCCTGGCCGTCGGAGGAGACGCCCCAGCCGGCGACGGTCGCGTAGATGCGGTGGCCCGCCGCGAGGGCGTCCTCCTCCCGCATCATGACGATCATGCCGCAGCCCTCGCCGGGCCAGAAGCCGTTGGAGCCGCGGTCGTAGAGCTTCATCTCGCCCTTGGCGAGCGCGCCGGTCTTGGCGAAGCCGATGATCTCGAACGGGTCGATCGACAGGTCGACGCCTCCGGCGACGGCGACGTCGATGTCGCCGTTGATCAGGGCGGTGCCGGCCGTGGTGACGGACAGCAGGGACGAGGAGCAGGCGCCGTCGACCGTGTAGCCGCCGCCGTTGAGGTCGAAGTGGTTGCAGATCCGGCCTGCGATGGTGTTGGCGAGGCCGCCGGCGAGGGTGTCCTCGTCGATCGCCGGGAACGGCTCCTTGTAGGAGGTCTCGACGTCGGCGAGGAACTCGGCGATCCGGTCCTCGTCCCAGCCTTCCTCGGTCTTGAGGGCGGAGGCCATCACCCGTCGCACGTACGGCCAGCGCAGCCGCATCACGTTGGCGCGGGCGAACTCGCCGGTGAGGGTGTTGCCGACGACGACGCCGGTGCGCTCGCGGGGCAGGCCCTCGCCGCCGGGGAATCCGGCGTCGGCGAGCGCGCGGCCCGCGGTGTCCAGGGCGAGCCAGTGCGTGAGGTCGGTCGACCGGAAGGTGCTGCCCGCGATCTTGTGGGCGATCCGGTCGAATGCGTAGCCCTCGATGACCGCGGCGTTGCGGGCGTAGAAGGTGTCGGGGGTGGCCGGGTCGGCGTCCCAGTAGTCGTCCAGGTTCATCCGGACGTCGGGGAGACGGCGGAACGCTCGCCGTCCGGCGACGGCGTTGTCCCACAGCTCGTTCGGGTTCTTGGCGTCGGGGTAGCGGCAGGCCATGCCGACGATCGCGATCCTGCTCATGCGGCCACCGGGATCTTCTTGGTCTCGGCCTCGGCGGTCACCGGAGCGGCGCATCCGCACGCGCCTTCCGGGCACCCGCACGCGGGGGTCTCGGCGGTCGCCGGGGCCGGGCAGGCGCACGCGCCTTCGGGGCACGCGCAGGCGGCCTCGGCGGTCGCCGGGGCGGCGTCGGCCTGGGCGACGGCCTGGGTGACGGCGGCCAGGGCGAGGGCCTCCTCGGCACGCTTCTTGGACACCACGTCCGCGGTCCACAGGAAGGCGCCGCGGATGCCGCAGACGAGGGCGGTGGCGAAGAACAGGCCGTAGGCGATGCTCATCGCGGTCAGCACGCCGTACGCGGCGGCGACACCGCCGCCGAAGGCGATCTGGCCCCACTTCGAGGAGGGCGTGGTACCGGGGTCCGTGATCATGTAGTTCGTGAAGAGCACGAATGCCACGCCGGTCATCATCGCCAGGCCCGCGGGGATGGAGGTGTCGAACAGCAGGCCGCGGACGATCGCCTGGAGGGCGAAGCCGCCGACCCAGGCGAGGATCAGCCACATGCGCTCGGTGAGCTTGGCGTTGAGCATCGTGCCGAGGGTGATGATGATCGCCGGCACCAGCCAGTCGAAGCCGCCGTCGAGGTACTCGGTGAAGTGGTACGGCGGGGCGATCGAGGCCCACGGGAAGAGCAGCAGGATGACGGCGATGCCGAAGTTCGACGGGTTCATGAAGTGCCGCAGGCGGCCCTTGACGGGGGCGCGCAGGACCCACTTGGTGCCGACGGCGACGATGACACCGAACACCATGACCCACACGAGGTCGTTGACGTACGACAGCATGTTCACGGCGAGCGCGGTGATGTGGGCCGGCAGGAGGAACTCCATCACGCCCTTGGCCCCGCCGCCGAGGAAGCGCGGCGCGCGGCCCTCGACGCGGGCACCGAGCAGTTCCAGGAGGATCTCCAGGGTGTAGCCGGTCGCAAGGGCGATGAACGGCCAGGTCCAGGGCTGTTCGAAGCCGAGGACGGTGTATCCGAAGATGTTGAGCACGGAGATGGAGATCGCGAAGCGGCGCAGCGCCTTCGTGACCTTGGGGTTGTGGCGTGGTGCGGCGGTCTTCTGTGCGGACATCGTCACTTCTCCTTGACCTGGGTGCCCAGCTCGAGGCTGTGCCAGCCCGGCGTGAGCTTCAGCTTCTGCTCGTGGACCTGGCCTGCCCGGTCGCGCCAGGTGACCATGGCGGGCACGGAGCCCTGGATGTCCTTGCCCAGACCGATGTGGACGTCGGTGCTGCGCTTGCCGGAGTGGCCGCCGCCGCCGTCGAGACGGGCGATGCGCTTGCTGCCGTCGGGCAGTTCGACGCAGACCTCCGCGCCGACCACGGGCGAGCCGTCCGGGTGGGTGAGCTTCAGGCCCACATAGGAACCGGGGTTCTTGCTGAGGTTGTGGAGGAAGATCGGCTCGCCCCACTGTCGGGCGACCGCCAGGTCGAGCCGGCCGTCGCCGTCGGCGTCGCCGGTGGCGAGGCCTCGGGTGGGGACGGGCTCGCCGATGCCGAGGGCGACGGAGAGGTTGTGGTAGCGGCCGGTGTCGGGGTCCTTGGCGAAGAAGCGCATGCGCTGGCTTCCGGCGAGGTCGTCACCGTGCTTGACGTTGGGCCACCAGAGGGGGTTCGAGGTGAGGGCGTCGTTGGCGGTGGCGAGCTCCTGGAGCTGTGGCCAGCGGTTGTTCTTGCCCTTGACGAAGCCGAGCGCCTGGGTGATCTCCAGGTCTCCGTTGTTGTCGAAGTCGCCCATCTTCACGTCCCAGCCCCAGCCGGACCAGGCGAGGCGCAGGTCGGAGGACTCGTCCTTGTACGGGGCCTCGCCCTCCTTGAGGCGGCCCTGGAGCTCAGAGCGGCTGTCGGCCTCGCTGATGAAGGCGAAGTTCGACTCCTGGATGCCGAACGACGTCGTGATGTTGCTGACGAACATGTCGTACATGCCGTCGTGGTCGAGGTCGCCGAAGTCGACGCCCATGCCCTTGAAGGAACTGCGCCCCAGTTCCTTGGACTTGGGAACGGTGCCGCTGTGGACGGCCTTGACCTCGGAGAACTTGATCTTGCCGGGGGTGGAGGTGTTGTACAGCAGCGCCGAGGTGCCGAAGTCGTGGGCGAGGAATACCTCGGGCAGCCGGTCGCCGTCGAGGTCCGCGGCGGAGGCACCGAGCGACCAGCCCTTGTTCAGACTCTGCGGGATGGCGTCGTCGGTCTTCTCGTAGCCGTCCTTCGTCCACCGGAAGAAGTGGCCGCCGCCGCCGTTCTGGGCGTGCGACAGCGAGGCGTTCATGGTGACGTCGCCGTCCTTGGACGGGTCGAGGACCGGGCTGTCCGGGAAGTAGTTGCCGATGTAGATGTCATCGTGGCCGTCGCCGTCGAAGTCGGCCACGGCAGCGGCGTTGGAGTTCCACAGCGGGCCGGTGTACGTCGCACCGCGCTTGCCGGGCAGCAGCTCCGTGGGCGTGAAGGAGGCAGCGGTCAGGGGCTGCCCCTTCTCTCCCTTGTTCACGAAGATGACCGGCGTGCGGCCCCAGTAGTAGACGAGGAGGTCCATGCGGCCGTCCTCGTTGTAGTCGCCGGGCATGCAGCCCATCGGCGCCATCGTCTTGCTGGTGCCGAGCGGCGCCGGATTGAGCGCGAAGGGCGCGTACTTGTCCTTGCGCGTCGGCGCTGGGGTAACCACGGCCTGGTCGATCCGCACGTCGTTCACACAAAGGTCGTTGTCCAGACCGTCGCCGTCGAGATCGTTGACGGCGATGCCGGCGCCGACCGAGGAGATCCAGGCCTCGATGTGCTGATACGCCTTGTTGACCTTCCGCACTTCCTGCTTCTCGAATCCGGCAGGCATGGCGATGGACATCGGCTCGAATGCGAAGTTCTTCGCCAGCTTGTCGATATCAGCAGCCGAGGACTCGGGCAGCCGGACAGCGTAGAACGTGCTCACCATCAGGGCGAGCGCGACGATTCCCGGTGAATTCCTGCGGAGCCAGTTCTTAGTGACCGTCACTGGTCGGCACCTTTCGAGATGAGCGAGAGAGAAGCGAGTTCCGCGGCGATGTCGCGCCGCCAGGTCTCGTAGGCCGGGGATGCGGCCCCGGAGACCACCTGGGGCCGGGTGTCCCGGCACGCCTGGGAAGCGCGCTCGGCCGTCGTGCCGCACACGACACGGGCCGCGAGGTGGGTGTGGTCGATGACCGTGCCCGCCTTGACGCGGGCTTCGGTGGCGAAGGCGGATCCCTGGGCAAGCGCCCAGCGGTGCTCGCCGGCGCCTTCGACGAAGCGCGCGAGCTCGTCCTCGGTCACGCCGCCCGCATACGCGCAGGCGAGCCCGGCGCCCGCGTAGAGGTCGCTGTGACGGCGCTCGGGATAGGCGCGGATCAGTGAGGTGACGACGTCGGGATCGGTGCCGCCGACGAACCAGAGCGCCCGGCCGATGCCCTGGTCTATAGCGTTGAGCGTGTAGTGGTTGTGCCCGCCGTTCCAGCGGAACGGATGCTGGATGTCCGGCGTCCGCACGTACGCGTCGGTCTTGAAGTACGCCTGGTGGAACCCGTAACCGTCCAGAGCCAGCCAGCGCAGCAATGGGTCGGTGACCGAGATGTCGGGCCACAGGAACTTCGGCAGCCGGGCCATGGCCCAGCCTACGCCGACGAAGATCATGTAGTCGTGGTCACGACCCCGGCCGGCCAGCAGCCCGTCTAGGCGGCCGGAGTGGCCCGGCAGCGAGTCGTACACCGCCGCACCCATGCCGGCGCCCTCGTAGGCGAAGCCCCGCATGTCTCTCGGAACGGTCTCGAGGAGCTCCTCGGCCTCAGCGGGCGAACCCGCTTCGACGGCATAGGCATACCCCCGGAGAAATACCTCCCCGACGTATTCAAGTCGCGCTTTCGCTTCCGCGTTCTTCACATGGAAGCCACGTACTTCCATGGTCGTCTCGGAAACAGGAGGCGTAAGCAACCTGCGGCGGAGCGCACCAAAAGCACTAGACACGGCAGTAAACCGCCCCTCTCGAATCCCTGAAATCCCACAGCGAATCGAATCTAGCCAGGGGGCCAGGAGGGGCGTCTACTCCAGATGTGCTCAAACGACCGCGACGGCGAGCTGCGTGCGCACTTTGGCACGCCAGACCTCGTAGGCGGGTCCGACGCCGGCCTCGGGCGCCGATGCCGCGCAGTCGTCGGCGAGGTGGGCCACGGCCTCGACAGTGCGGCCGGTGAACGCGTGCACGGCGGCGCTGCTGTGCTCCGGGACGAAGCCCGCGTGGTGCCGGGCCTTGGCCGCGAAGACCGCTCCCTGTGCCAGATGGCCGACGTGCTCCCCCGCTTCCTGGCGCAGAGCGTCCAGGTCCGCAGCTGTGGTGCCGCCCGCGAAGGTGGCGGCGAGTCCTACGCCGCTCCACAGGTCTGCCCGCCGGTCGCCCGCGAACGCCCGCACGGCCGCGGAGACGTTCGCGACGTGGCCCCCGTGGATGAACCACAGCGCGCGGCCGACGCCCTGGTCGAAGGCCCGCTGCCAGTAGGACGGATCACCGTCCCAGTCGTACGGGGCGTCCAGGCGCTGACCGCCGACCCAGGTTTCGGTGTCGAAGTAGGCCCGGTCGAAGCCGTACCCGTCCACGCACAGCCAGCTCATCGCCGGATAGAGGTCCGGCTCGGTCAGGTCGGGGACGAGCTTCTTCCACAGCGGCCGAGGCAGCTTGGCCATGGCGAAGCCGATGCCGATGTAGTTGAGGAAGATATGCGGTCGGCCGCCGCCTCGCAGCAGGTCCCTCGCACGACGCCCCTGGGGCCCCATGGTGTCGCGAATCGCGCAGGCCATGGTCGCGCCCTCGTACGCGAATCCCCGGTTCAGCGGGTCGACGAGCGCGAGACGGCGCTCGGTCGTCGCCAGGTCCTTGTCTTCGATGCCCCATTCGAAGCCGGTCACGACGGCTTGCGGCACGGCTTCCAGTTGCCGTGTGCGTTCGGTGGGTTCCACGGTGAACCCTCGCCCGGCGAAACTCACGTCGTCCAGGGACGGGGCCATGATCAGCCTGCGCAGCGCTCCCAGTGCGGGCACAGATGCCTCCTCGTACGAGCCCGCTCCGGTCATGGGCGGCGGGGGCTGTCATCGTCGGCAGGCCGGCCGCGCAGCGGCATCTTCCCTGTTGCGCTTCCGCGTGGTGTTCAGCGGATGCGGCGGACGTCCACTTCCTCGTCGTGCACGGCGCGCCCGCAGTCGGTGCACCGAAGTTCGACGTGGACGGAGCCGTCGCAGCCGATGTGATCGGCGCGGCGCGGCGGACCCAGCTCCTGGGGCAGGTTGCGGTCCCCCCACTGCATCAGGGCGATGACGGCCCGCGTCAGGTCCCGGCCCACAGGGGTGAGCCGGTACTCGTACCTCACGGGCTTGTCCTGATAGGGCACGCGTTCCATGATCTCGTGCTCGACCAGCCGGGTCAGCCGGGTGGAGAGCACGTTGCGCGCGATGTCCAGGTGGGACAGGAAGCCGTCGAAGCGGGTGATGCCGAGCAGCGCCGATCGGATGATCAGCAGGGTCCAGCGCTCGCCGATCACCTCCAGGGAGCGGGCGAGGTTGCAGTCCTGTCCCTCGTACGTGTGCTTCAGCATGCGCTCACTCTAGGGCGGGGAGGGTTGCGTGAAGGAACCCCGAGTTGCCGAAGTCGTCGCAGGACGCGCCCGTTTGTTCAGGCAGCGACCAGCAGGCGCTCTCCGCCGCCGGTGGGTGCGGACCGCCGGTTGAAGCGGCTGTAGGCGTACGCAGCGGAGACCAGGGTCATGTGGTGGTGCCAGCCCGGGTAGGAGCGCCCCTCGAAGTCCTGGAGGCCGAAGTCGTCGGACATCTCCCGCACGGACTCCCCCGCGTGCGCGAGCGTCCGGGTCAGGGCCAGCACCGACTCCATACGGGCGTGCGTGAGGCTGGTCAGCCACAGCTGGACGGGCTGCCGTCCGTTGTCAGGGCGAACCGCGAAGAGCCGGTAGGTGCGGTGGATCCGCTCGCCGCCCCGTCCGGGCTGAGGAAGGCGCACGAAGCTGGACATGACCGTGGTGTGCCGGCCCCGACCGTCCCAGGGACCGACGTTCTCCACGCGGGTCAACGTACCCGCGTCGAACTCGAAGAGGTTGCGGGCCGCGAGCACCAGTCCCTGGCCGTCGCCTCCCTGGGGACGCTGCACCCTCAGGTGACGCCCCACGGCGACCTGGAGGCTCTCGGGGACGGCGACCACGAAGTCGCGACCCCGGAGGGCAAGTCCGTGGACGAGGGCCGTCGCGCTGGTGCCACCGAGGGCCTCCAGGTCGGCGACGACGGGCAGGGGCACGGTACGGCTGGTGTCGGCCAGGGTGTCTACGAGGTCCAGGGCGTGCTGCTCGACGGAGCGGGGGCTCACCTCGGCGGGGATGCGCGTGCGGACGCGGCGCTCCGGGTCCTTCGTCCAAGAGCCGGGAAGCAGCAGGCGCCAGTCGACGGGAACGGCCTGGTCGTACGAGGAGAGGAACATGCCGACGCCGACCTGGCACGTGACCGAGCGGCCGGTGGAGGCCAGGAAACGGCGGTGCACACCGCAGGAGTGCTCGCCGCGCTTGCGCAGGACGGCCTGGCCGATCACCCAGGCACGCGGCGTCATCTCCTGCTCGACCCATCGGGAGAGCTCGGCCCGCACCGGCATCCAGTCCCACGGGCTGGCGTTGACGAACTGGTGCAGCGATTGGGAGACCGCAGGTTCAGGCGATATGGCGGCCGCGAGCCGGCGGACCGACTTCTTGCCAGGCGTGGTCAACAGGCCCTGCATGTAGGCCTGCGCCCAACGACGCTGATCCGCCCGCAGAAGGCCTTCGAAGACCCTCTCAGCGAACACCGGCACCGAGGTGCGGGCCTTGTGAGCGTACGCAACCATGGCTTGTTCCCTCCCCTGTTCTCGGCCCCTGGCGGCCGTCTCAGCTAAAATAATAGCGAACGCCCTCTTTTTTTTGCGACTCAGGAGAGTTGCCGCATGCACTTCGCCAAGTCGGCCTCCGCTGCACTCCGCGACGGAGGTCGACTCACCCCTGTGACCTGCACTGATTCACAACACCTTGGGCAACTCGCCCTTGCCCAGGAGAGGAAGGAGGCGCGAGCGTTGGACGGGAGGGTGCACGTCTGTTCCTCACGGGACGTCCCGGCGGTGCGCCGACGGGCCAGAGTCAGAGTCCGTACATGTCAGGCAGCGATGAGCCCTCTTCGGGAGACGGTGTGGTGAAACAGGAGAGGGCCTTGCGCACACGCCAGGCCCTGGTCAGAGCGGCGGCCGAGGAGTTCGACCTCTACGGGTACGACGGGACGACGCTTTCGCGGATCAGCTCGGTGGCGGGCATGTCGCTCGGCGCGATGACTTTCCATTTCCCGACCAAGGTGCACCTGGCGGATGCGGTGCAGCAGGAAGGGCGAGCGGTCACCCTGGCCGCCCTGGAACGCCTGGCAGTCGAGCCGAAAGCACCGCTGCGCATGGTGATCGACCTGACCCTCGAGCTGACCAGGCTGATGGAGCAGGAGCCGACCGTGCGCTCCGCCATCCGCCTGGGCCGGGAACGTCCGGGAACCGAGGCCTGGTCGGACGCCTGGCTGCCCATGGTCCGGGGGCTGCTGGACCGGGCCTACGAAAGCGGTCAACTCCACACGGACGCCCTCCCCGCGGACGTGACAACCCTGGTCGAGCACCTGACGAGCGGGGCAGAGGCGTACCTGCGCACGCGCATGGGCTCGGATCCCGCGTTCGAGAGCGCCGTCGCCCAGCTCAAGCGCGTCTGGCACCTGGCGCTCGTGGGTGTCTCGGCCGAGGCGTCGGGCGTGCCCAGGCAAGCGGATCCGCCTGCCTGGGAGAAGGCGGACCAGGGAGAGACAGCACACTGACGGTGCAGCGGGCGGACCTCTCCCGTCCGCCCGCCGTACCGTCAGTTTCCCGCCATCACACTGCGGTCAGCCCGCCGTCCACCGCCAGCGCGGCCCCCATGACGAACGAGGCACGCGGGCTCGCGAGCCAGAGCGCGGCCTGGGCGACCTCGTCAGGATCCGCCATGCGCTTCTGAATCTGGCGCGCGACAAAGGCCTGCTCCAGGTGGGGATGCTCCGCGATCGCCCCTTCGATGAGTTCGGTCCTCGTACAGCCGACCACCAGCGAGTTGACTCGGATGCCGCGCTCGCCGTACTCAGCCGCAGCGGCCTTTGTCATGCCGATCACGGCGTGCTTGGCCGCCACATAGGGTGCTCCGGCGCCGGTCGCCACCACGCCCGCCGTGCTGGCGGTGTTGACGATGGATCCGAACCCGTGCGCAAGCATCGCGGGGACCTGGTGGCGCAGACAGTTCCACACGCCGCGCACGTTCACGTCCATGACCTGGTCGAAGACCGCGTCCTCGGTCTCGTGCAGGTCGGTACCGGCCGTCCCCCAGCCGGCGTTGTTGAAGGCCACGTCCAGATGCCCGTACGCCTCCACCGCCGCGTTCACGACGTGGCGCACGTCTTCCGAGCGGGCGACGTCGCCCGGTACCGCCAGGGCCCGGCCGCCCTCGGCTTCGATCTGGATCGCCAGGTCCTTCAGTTGCGTCCCGCGCCGCGCCATGAGCACGACGGCCGCTCCCTCTGCGGCGAACAGGCGGGCCGCCGCTGCACCGATACCGCTAGATGCCCCGGTGATCATGGCGACCCTGCCGCTCAGCAGACCGCTCGCTCTACGCGTATTCTCGTTCACTGCGCATACCCCCTGCTTTCATGCGAGAAAAGATCATGTCGGGCTACTCGGCCCTATACCTGTACGAGACTCGCCTCTGAACGGGCCCAGATGGTGCCGTGAGCAGCTTCGGCGTCGACCGTGCGCAGCATCGCTTCATCGATCGCGTGGAGCGAGTCCACGAGGTGTCGCACGCCCGCCTCCCTCATCAGCTGACGCTGGTGGCTGTGCTCGAAGGTGCTGGGGTGACCGATGAACGGAACGCCGAGCTCCTTCGCGGACTCCGCCACCCGGGCCACGTCGTCGATGAACACCACCTGGTCGTAGGCGAGTCCGAAGACCTGGTTCGTGATCTCACGGATACCAGGTCGGAAGTCGTTGGTGCACACGTACCCCGGCCCGTCGAAGAGATGAGCCCACTCCCCGAGGAAGCGGTCGAAGTGCTCCTTGCCGAGTCCTCCGTAGCAGATCGTGCTCAGCCCGAGGCCCCGCAGACGACGCACCAGGTCCACGGCGCCGTCGAGCAGACGTACCGGGTCCTGACGCAGATAGGCCTCACGCTCGACGAAGTAGGCCTCCAGGGCCTCCTGCGCCGTCATCGGCACGCTCACCACGCCGGTCAGGTAGGCGCTGGCCACCCGCTGGGGCTGGGAGAAGATCTGACGCTCCACCTCGGCGCTGTACGCGCCGCCCCGGCTCACAACGAAGTTGTGGATGACCGGGCTGAATGTGTCGTTGAGCAACACGCCGTCGATGTTGACCGCGGCAAGGCGCAACTGTCTGAGTCCTGAGGACACGAGGGATCTCCTGGAGTCGGTCGGAGCTGGGCGGTGGAAGTGTGCGAGAGAGAGTCCGGGCATCGCTGCGGTCAGGCGAGGCGGTTCACGTCCAAGTCGATGGACTCGGCGACCCGCTGCGTCGCGACGCCAGGGAGAAGGAGCTGCCACATCGCAACGGTCCGTGCCGGCAGATCCCGGCGCGAGCTCACGGCGTTCGAGTACATCTGCATCCCGGTACACGCGCTGACGAGGAACTCGGAGAACCGACCGACGTCGACGGACTCCCGCAGCTCGCCGTCGTACTGAGCCTCCCGAAGGGTCACTTCGAGGATCTGGGCCCACTCCGTGTACGGCGTCGCGTCGCGCACGCTGGTGCCGTCCTGCTCATTGGTGAGGCGGACACCCGCGCGCAGCAGGACGTCGTTCTGAATCTGCCACGCCCACACGAAGGTCATGTCCACGATGCGCTGCAACCCGTGCGATTCCAGTCGCGGGATGACCGTCTCGGGTTGCGCGTTCATCACCGCGCGCGCCAGGTCTTCCTTCGACTTGAAGTGGAAGTACATCGCGCCCTGGGAGACTCCGGCCCGCTTCATGATCCTGCTGATGCTGGCACCGCTGAACCCGAACTCGTCGAAGACCTCCGCCGCCCCCATGACGATGGCTTCCCGCGTCCTCAGCGCACGGTCCTGCTGCGGTCTGGCCACCAATGCCGGCCTCCCTCTCGACAAAAAAAAAGAACAACCACTATTTTATAGCCCGTCCCCCATCGACCGGTAGGGGGCACTGGGGGGGAACCCCACACGCACGCCCTAGGGGAGAGGCATGCTGACAAAACCCAAGGAACCACAGGCCAGACCCGCGCTGACCACGACGGTCGCCAGGGAGTACGTTCACCGGGCGGCCTTGTCGGAAGTGTTCCTCACCGGCTGGAACAAGGAAGGCCACGACAGGTTCAGGGTCACCGCACAATGGCCCCGCAGCCACAGCTTCTACGTCCCGGAGCACGGGCTGCACGACCCTCTTCTGCTCTGCGAGACCATCCGGCAAACAAGCACTCTGCTCGCACACGTCGGCTACCACGTTCCGTTCGGGCACAGCCTGTCCTGGTCGCGGCTGCAGTTCGCGGTCAACCCGCAGGCCCTACGGGTGGAGGACACACCGGCGGACATCGAACTGCACGTGACCTGTTCCGACATCCGGTACAACCGCACGGTTCCGGTCACGATGTCCATGCACATGGAGGCCGTCCGTCGTGGCTCGTTGCTGGCCATGGCCAGCGTGCGCTTCGGCAGCCACTCCCCCGCCGTGTACCAGCGACTGCGCACGGGCCGGGGCGAGGCCGGCGAGATCTTCGCGCGGGCGCCGCAGCCGCCTGAGCCCGTCTCCCGCGCCGCTGTGGGCCGCCTTCGGAAGCAGGACATCGTCCTCGCTCCCACCTCGGACCGCCTGCGCTGGCAGCTTCGCGTCGACACGAGTCACCCGGTGCTCTTCGACCACGCGCTCGACCACGTCCCGGGCATGCTGCTGCTGGAGTCGGTACGGCAGGCGGGACACGCCATGCAGCCCTCGAAGACCGGCGCCGTTCTGCCCACCTCGATGGATGTCTCATTCCATCGCTACGTCGAGTTCGACGAGCCGTGTTGGATCGAGGCCGAGTCGGCGGGCACGGACTCGTCGAACAGCAGCCGCCAGACCATCCGCGTCAACGCGCTCCAGGGGGGATCCATCGCGCTCAGCGCGAGCGCCGAGCTGGCGGACGTGTCCTCTCTCTGAGCACAACCCTGCCATCGAACGAGCACCCAAAAGGGGGGAGTGATCTATGTCACAAGGCGGCCTTCTGCCGCCACAAGGCGGACCCCGCCGACCGAAACTCAGTGAGCCACCACTGAGAGGTCATTCACACCGCCCGCCGAGCTGCCAACTCGACGGGCGAAGGCCCGTTCTGGGTGCCACCCCAGAAACGCGCACTATCAGGCTCTGCCAGAGCCAGGAAGCCGCCGCACAGCGGCCCCTATGCCTCCCGCCAGGAGACCACCTCATGATGAACCAAAGTTCTGCGATTCTCCAGCCCTCTGCACGCCTTTCCGAGACGGAAAGTGGCATTGATGGCTATTCTTCACCCACAGATTCCGGCCAACTCCGGGCAACGATCGACCGATCGACGCTCGCTCCCTTCCCTCGCGGACGCGTGAAGGTCCCGATGCGGCTTATCGAATCGCCGCACTACTCCGACGCAGCCCTGAGCGTCTACATGAAGGTCAAGGCACTCGGACTGCGCCCCGAGGGCTGTACGGCAGGCGTAGCCACCCTCGCGTCGTACCTCGGCGTCTCTCCCTCGACCGTGCAGCGCGGCCTCGCGCAGCTGCGCGCCACGGCTCCCGACGGTGTGATCGAGCTCCCCGACAGCCAGCGCCGCTCACTCCCGGGCGGATGCGGCACCACCGCACGCCGCCGGGTCCGTCCGCTGCGCCCCACCGAGCGGTTCATCTGGCTGCCCGTCGCGGCGAGCGAACACCTGCGTCCCCGGCTTCTCCGCGCTTACGCCGTCATCGCCTACGCCGTCGTCCGCGGCATCCCCCTCACCGAGGGAGTCCTCGCCAACTTCCTGCGCCATCACTCCGGTCCGCGCGCTGGACAGGCACTAACCGCCGAAGCGGCCGGGCGCATCGTCGACGAGCTGGCGGAATCCGGCTGGATCAGTGTCCACAGGCGAGCCGGAGCCCGGGGACGCCACCTCTTTCTCATCCACGGCCAACAGGCTGTTCCTTCTTCTGTTCTTGATGACCGGTCAGGTTCCCAACCTGATGCGCGTTCGCTCGCGAACAAGGAAGACCTAAGGATTGACCGACTTGAGAACGAAGCGATGCCTGTCTCACCCGCCGTAGGCGAAGTAGCGGTGGACAACGCTGTGGAAAACCGCCACACGACACCGCACCCCACCGGGACACCGGGGGATCGCGCGCTGCGCGCGGGCAGCAAGATCCCGACCGCCTCCCCCACCATTCACAGCACCAGCGCGAGCCCCTACCGGGGGCCCCAACTCACATTCAGCGCACGACTCCACGCCGTCCTAGCGCCAGTTCGCTTCCTGCTTCCTGAGATCAACACCTACGTGCAGCGGCGCATCGGCCAGGAGATCGCCCGCCAGCTCAACGACGGCACCCAGGTTCAGCGCCTGCGGGCCCGGCTCACCCAACGCCTCGCACAGACCCTCCTCGCCGACATTCGGGACCCTGGACGCTGGCTCCTGGGCGTCGCACTCCCCCGCTGGGGCTGCGCCGACCCGGACTGCGAATCGGGAACCCGTTGGTCAACCGGAACGGAATGCCGGGCGTGCCGAGAAACGATCATGGAACGGGCGGAAGCCCGGAAAGAGACCACGGCTGTGGACGTCGCCCTGACCTCCGAAGCCGACCTGCCTTGGATCCCTGCGGCTCGTCCCGGGGCAACCGCCCTGCTCATCGCGGAGTGCTGCCCGGACTGCGACCGGCCCCACCACCCCGGTAGGTCTGGCCTCTGCGCGAGCTGTCGTCCGCACCCGGCGCCCTCACTGGAACCCGCACCTGCCGCCGTGGTCGGCATTGGCTGCCGGGGCCGCGGCGGCACATGCGGCCGCCCTGCACCGCGAGGTCTGTGCTGGCGTTGCCGCATCGAATCAGAGACCGGCGCACCGCAAGCCAAGGGCGTCCCCGCCGGCACACGGAAATCCCCGCATCTCTAGGAGCACGCATGCGCATCGCGGAACTCAGCCGCACCACCGACGTGTCCACCGCCACGATCAAGTACTACCTCCGAGAGGGGCTGCTTCCCTCTGGACTCCTTACCAGCAGCAACCAGGCTCACTACACGGAAGACCACGTGCACAGGCTCCGCTTGATCCGTGCGCTCCTGGACCCCGGCGGCCTGACCATCTCCAGGATTCGGTCCATCGTGACCACCCTGGACGAGCCCGACGGCACGTTCGACCCAGGGTCGATGACAGCCGTCGCGTCCTACGCGGGACCGCTCGCCCCGCTCACCGCGGACCCGCGGACCGTCGAGTCGGTCCGCTCACTCACCGAGCGCCAGGGGTGGGACGCCCCGGTGGACGGTCCGGAGTTCGCGATGGTCGTGGAGCTTCTGGACATCTTGTGCGAGCTGGGCCAGGAGCGCTTCGCCGATCGCCTCGCCGACTACGCGGAGGCGGCCGAGAAGGTCGCGGCAGTAGACGAGGAGGTCCTGCGCTCCTGCGACGACGCCCGAAGCCTCGCCGAGAGCCTTGTCGTCGGCACCGTACTCGGTGACAGCCTTCTGTCCGCCCTGCGCCGCCTGGCCCGGGCGGGAAGAGGCACTCCCCCGGCCCATGCGTTCGTGGCGTCGGGAGCGAGCGAGGCCGGCTCCTGACGAAAACGCGTGTGGGGCCGCGCGTTGCACGGCCCCACACGTCACGGTCTGTGGCTCGCTACGAGCGGTTCGTCAGAGCGGGCGAGCGTACGACGTCTCCCTCGGACACGGGGAACAGATCGCAGGAGAGGATGTCGGCGGGCTTCTGCTCCGGCTGCACCTCGACATAGCCGTTCTTGACCGCTCGCTTCTCCTTCCACAGGTGGTAGAGGGAGACGGCGAGGATGCCCGAACCGATCAGGTTGGCGACGAAGTGCCACCACACCCGGTACGTCACCAACGCCGGCCCCGGATCGATCGTGCCGAACCAGGTGGACAGGCCGATCGCTCGGCTGGCGCCCAACGCCACGGACGCGGTCAGCACGATGTGCTCGATGCCGTGGATGGTCTGCATCCAGACGCCCATCTTGGCCCACTTGCGGGACTTGAGGTGCCCGACTGCCCGCTTGGTGATCAGCACGATGCCGACGAGGCCCGCGAGGAAGATGAAGTTGCCGGTGAGGTGGAGGATCTCCATGCCCAGTGCGGGCTTGGTCGAGTCGATCTGCCCCATGCCCCGTGCGAGGCTCATCGCCCAGGGGGTCATCCAGGCGGGGGAGGTCGGGTTGGCCACCCAGTAGCCGGCCTGCGAGACGTGCTCCTGGAAGTGACCGAGCTGCCCGACCACGCCGAGACCGATGAGGCCGACCGCAGTCTTGTAGAGCCACGGCCGGACCGGGCCTCGGTTGGCATAGGCCAGCACGACGACGGCCAGCCACATCGCCACGGTCCATCCGATGAAGAGGACGGCTCCCAATGTGTCGAGGGTCGAGACGGCCGCCCCTCCCATGTCGTGGCCTGCGTGCGCGCCGGCCGCTCCAGCCGCGCCGTGCGCTCCATGAGCTGTCTGCGCGAGGTACATGGGTGGGACTCCTTGTCCGGGTTCCAGTCAGTCACTCCTGAGTGACGCATGGCCACGCTATGGATCCCGGGTCCGGGCAGGCACCTTCATTCGTGCGCAATCGTCGCTCCGACGGCTCGACAGGTCGGTCAGGCCGGCAACGCGCAGCCGGACCGTGGACAGCGTGGGGGAGCTGACCGCGAGTACGGCCGCGTACCCGCTGTCCACGGAAAGGTCGGTCAGGCACCAGCCCGGCAGGTCACCACGGACACCGTCAGCCGAGGACTCGCGGCCACGTCCGATGCCCAGGCCCTTGAGGTACGCCTCCTTGCGTGCCATAGGCGGGCGATGACAGCCGGTCGGTCATCCGGGAGTACGGTCCCCATCTCCTTGAACTCCGCCGGATGCGGGACTGCCGCGAGCTGCTCCGCGACCTCGAGCTGCGGCGCGGGCTCCACGTCGACACCGATCGGGTTTGATGCGGCACCGACGCGGAGGAAGTGAGGACGGGCCTTCCGTGCGGCCCGCCACAGCATGGGCGGGAAGCACGGGCGAAGCGGAGCAGCTCCGGCGCCGAGCCGGTGAGGCCGGCCAGAACCGTACGAAGGGCCGCATGAGCGAAGCCGTAGCGCGCCCGGTCGGCGTCGCGCACGAACGTGTCCATGCGGCGACCTCCCTTACGTCGAGCGCCGACAGATCAAGTGAGGACACAGAGACGCCCGGTACGCGCAGGGCCCACACCTCGACGCCGTTCTGTGGCTGCTGCACCAGCCTGCTCCTCCTCCCCCGCTCGGCCGTTGCCTTGTGGCGGGAGCAGGCTTTCCGCTCTCTGAGTGCGCCGAAGCCCCTGCCCACCGCCCTGAATGCGGAGAGCAGGGGCTTCTCGCGGTGCTGCTAAGCGTCGTTCAGAAGACCGGCGGAGACCTGTTGGAGGATGGCCGCGAGGGAGGAGCGGGCCTGCGGCGGGAGGGTTCCTCTCATGTCCGTGATGACGGCCTCGACTCCTTGGCTGCGTTGGAAGTACCGCAGGATGAGCGCGCTCCGCTGGTCGGCGTCCAGCCGGTCGAAGGCGGTGTCCATCAGGGCTGCGCCGTCGTGCCACGGCAGCTGGAGGTCATGGGCGGCATCGGGGGCGGTGGCGACCACCGGCTGGCCGGAAGCCGACGGGGAAGTCTCATCCCGAGGATCCGAGCCATCTCTCTGGGCCGGAACGTCGTCTCCCGAGCGGTTCGTGGCATCTGGAGCATTGCTGGAGTCATCACGGCGTGATAGCTCGGCCACCGCCTCATCAGGCCGGGAAGTTCCGGCGCTCGAGGGGAGCGCCTCAGCGCGGGGGTTATCACGGCGTGATAGGTCGCGGGTGGCCGTGGCCTTCTTACCGGCGGCCAGAGCACGAGCGTCGGCCTTGGCCCGCTGTTCGTCGGGGGGCAGCTTGGACAGGTTGCGGACGTGCTCGATCGTCCGGCGCCCTTCGACGAGGTCAGCCTGGAGGGCCGGGTCGAGATCGAGGATGGACAGCTTGGAGGAGATGGTGGACTGTCCGATGCCGAGTCTCTTGGCGGCCTTGTTCTGGGAACCGTAGAACTCGACGAGGCTCTTGAGGGCGTGTGCCTGCTCGATGGGGTTCATGTCGTCGCGCTGGATGTTGGCGACGAACGCGGCTTCCAGAAGGGCTTCGTCAGTAGCGACGAGCTTGTTGTTGACGCTGACTCGGATCGTGGACGCCCCGGCGAGGCGCGCGCCTTCGAGGCGGCGGTGGCCGTCGATGACGATGTAGCGGGTTCCATCGTCGAGTTCCGCTGCCCGCCCGGGCCGCTCGGCCAGGTAGGCGTCGACGGTGGCGACCGTGATGGAGTTGACGAGGCCGATCTCACGGATGCTCTCGGCCAGGCCGTCGAGGTCGCGGAGTTCCTCGCGCGGGTTGTCGGGGTTCTGGCTGATGAGGTCGAGCGGAAGCTCGCTGGGGTCGGGTACTCCCTCGGTGGGGGCGGTCGTGGCGGCTCCGATCGCGGCGCGGCGGGCGCTGATCGGGCGGGCCTGCGCGAAGGAGGCACCGACGCCGAGGTTCTTGGCCTTGCTCACTTGCTGATCTCCCGGGCGAGGGCTCGGATTGCGATGGACTGCTCACACCTGGGTGCGTAGGCGAGCAGGGGGCGCTTGGCCCGAACGGCTTCCTTCTGCTCCTTCAGATCGCCGACGACGCCGACGACTCGGGGATCCTTTATGTCCATCCAGGCCTGGAGCGACGAGGTGGCGATGAAACCGCGGCGGGCGTCGTAGTGATTGACGACGAGGCCGAGGTAGTCCATGTCCAGGGCGAGGTCGTTCCGCATGTCCTCGATCTGGGAGGTCAGCAGACCATAGGCATCGGCACTGCTGTCTTCGGCCTGGACGACGATCAGCGCGCCGGAGTTGCCGGTGTCCTCGTTGTCCCTGCGACGACCGAAGTACAGGGCGGCGTCCATGCTGATGCCTAGGCTCGGCGGGCAGTCGATGAGCACGACGTCGTAGTCGGCTTCGATCGAGCGCAGGGCGCGCTCGAGCGCGGCCTCCCTCGCACGGACGGAAGCGATGCGGACGTCAAGGAGGAACGCGTCGGTGCAGGCGGGCAGGAGGTGAAGCCTGTCGCCGAAACGGCCTTCGTTGACGGTGACGACGAGGTCGCTCAACTCTCCCTTGCCGTCAGCGGCCATATGGTTGGTGAGCGAGTCGCCTCCCATGGGAAGCAGTTCGTGCCCGAGCTGCCTGGTGAGGTGGCCTTGCGGGTCGAAGTCCACGAGGAGGACTCGCTGGCCGAGGCCGGGGAGGTCCTCCAGAGCGAGCGGGTCCTCCGGCCGGTCGCCTTCTTCCAGAAGTGCGGCGAAGTGCTTGGAGACACGTACCGGCACGAGCGCGGCAGGGTCCTCGGCGAGGGCTTCGCCTAGGCCGGCGGTGATGGCGGTCTTGCCGACGCCGCCCTTTTGGTTGCAGACGACGATGCGCCGGACCATCGCAGGACGTTTGACCTCGGGAACAGGGTTGGTCTCGAGCCAGATGCTGACGGCCTGGGCGATGCCTTGGGTGAGCGAGACGCCGCGGCCCTTGCAATCGTCCCGGAAGTCGTCCCACAGCCCTTCGGGAAGGAAGGTGGAGTAGGTCTCAGCTCCGCCGGTGTCGACGGCTGCGGGGTTCGAACCCAGTCCCCGCCAGGTGGTGATGCCGGCTTCGACGGCGTCCTGCATGTCGAGGCCGTGGAGTGCGGCACGAACCTTGAGGTCCTGCCGAAGGGTGCTGGTGAGCTTAGTGACGACCTTCTCCCGGTCGCCGCCCGTGTCAGGTGACGTCATGGACGTCACTCTACTAACGACTTAGATCAATTTCTGCCATTGACGCGTTAGCAAACTTACGAACTCTCCCAGGGCTATCACGCCGTGATAACCCCTCACCCACCCTCACCCGACCACACAGGGGAGGGCCTATCACGGCGTGATAGGCCCCCAAGCAGTCCAAGCACAACGAACCGAGCAGAAAACCACCCCACCTGACTCGTTTTAGCAGCGGTCACCCGTTCCGCTTCTCGTAGAGCATGTCGCCCAGGACCAGAAAGTCCAGGTCCATCCTCCGGAAGGCGCACAGTGCGTCGTACGACGTGTTCACGATCGGTTCGCCACGGCCGTTGAACGACGTGTTGAGAAATACCGCCGGATGGTCCAGGGCCGACAGTCTGTCCAGCTGTCCAGCCACCGTCGGCGCCTCATCCCCCTCAAGGACCTGCGGGTGAGTGGTGCCATCGACGTGCACGACGCCGGGGGCTACCGCGTCGGACCGCGCGCAGGACGGGACTACCGGCTGTGCAAGGCGTGCCGAGCGAGCCGTGATGGCCGAAGTGCGCCGCCGTGCTATTCGGCCAGGTCCGATGGCTTTGTGCCATTCGTCGACAACCCGCCTCCACCATCACGAAGGTGCCGCTACACAAGAAGGCTGGCGGCAGCATCCAGCCGTCCGTGGGGTGAAAGCCGGTCGGCGGGAGGTCGGGGCGGTTGGTGACCATCAACGTGGCGGTGCTACTCGCAGTCGTCGTCATCTGGAGGCTTCGGCGGCGCACGGAGGCCCGCAGCCGCTTCGATGAGAAGCTGACCGTTGTCATCGTCCTGGCACTGGGAGTCCTGCTCGCCCCCACCCCGGCCGGTCAGGGGATCTTGAACATCCTGGGGCAGCTCACGAGCGGCGTCACTCAGGCCAGCCGATGAGCCCCTTCCCACACACCGTCTGGACAGCGCCCGCCGGCGCGCACTGCGGATCACGACCCCAAGGGGCGGGGGAGTGATGGCGGCACGACGACGGCGCCAGCGCTTGAAGAAGCAGCCCCGCAGGCAGCTGCAGGGCTGGGGCGCGGTGGCGGCGCTGGCCGCAATCGTGTGGGTCGCCGCGAACTGGTCGACGGTGTGGCCCGCCCTGGTGACGGTGCTCGCCGCGGCCGCGCTGGGCGGGTCCGGCTGGGCGCTGCTGCGGGCGCACCGCCAGGCGGTCAGCCGGGACCGCGCGTGGCGGGCACAGGAAGAGGCCCGAGCGCGCGAGTTGTCCATGGCCCAGGTCGACGCCCTGACATGGCAGGAATTCGAGACGTACGTCGCGGAGCTGTGCCGGCGGGACGGCTGCACAAAGGTCGTCGTCAGCGGCAAGAGCGGCGACCTGGGCGCGGACGTCGTCGGCTATCTGGCCGACGGCCGCAAGCTGGTCATCCAGTGCAAGAAGTACGCGGCGCATCGGAGCGTGTCCTCCCAGGACATGCAGAAGTTCGTCGGCACCGCCCGTCTCGAGCACCGGGCGGACGTCGCCCTGTTCGTCACCACTTGCCGCGCGTTCACGAGGGACGCGCTGGGCCTGGCGCTGCGCCAGGACGTCGTGGCCCTGCACCGCGACCTGCTGGGCTCCTGGGTAAAGGGCTCTCACCTGGAGAGCCTGATCCCGCTGAACGGCAGCGGCGGCGGCACCAGGCAGCGTCCCTCTGCCTGACCGCGACACTCTGCTGCAGGTTTCCGGTCCGCTCCGGCGGATTCGTCGGTGTGGGCGACGAAGGCCCGGCTGGACATAAGAACGGCCAAGGCTCAGCGGGCACAGACACGAGCGGCAGGATCACCGTCACCCCAGATGCATCACCGCACGTTCTATGTACGCGAGAAGTACGTAGAACGTACGCAGGATGTGCGGTCCGCGAGGTAGGGTGGGTCAGGAGGTGCTTCATGTCCGAGTTGTTCGACGCGGTCGACGCGCTGCTCGCGTCCCGCGCCGTCCTGCCGCCGCCCGAGGAGCGCAAGCGTCTGCGGCAGGCCCATGCCCTGACGGTCGACGAGGTCGCGGCCGCGCTGAAGGTGCGCCGGGCCACGGTCACGAACTGGGAGTCCGGCAAGACCGAACCGCGCCCGCCCGAGCGTGACGCGTACGCCCGGCTCCTGGACGGGCTCGCCAAGCTCTACCCCGCCGCCGGTGGCCCCAGCTTGGCCGGTCCTGCGACGACCGGGCCTGCCCCGGCGCCTGCCGAGACCGCTCCGGTCCCGGAGACGTTCACCAACTCGCCCGCCTCGGCCGAAGTGTCCACGGAGAAGCCGAACGAGGCTGTGGGCGCGTCGGCACCCGAGCACCCCCAAGCCCCCGCCACCCCTGCTCCGGCCCCCGAGCCCCGTCCGGCGCGCACCACCCGGGAAACGTCGACGTCGCGCCGCCCGGGTGCGAAGAAGGCGGCCCCGGCCGGCGCCCCGGCGGGCGGCGCCGATCCGCGGTTCGAGCACGGCCCGCTGGCGGTCGTCGACGTCGAGGACGGCAAGGTGCTGGCGTACTGCACCGGCGGCCTGGTCCTGGACGTGCCCGCCAAGTCCATCCCGGCCCTGGTCGACTGGACGCTGCGCGAGGCCAAGCTCGGTGCTCCGAAGCTGTCCGGACCGGGCAAGGACGCCGACCCGCTGATCGTGCTCACCGAGGCCGCGTGCGAGCGCTACGGCCTGCCCGTCACGCTCACGGAGGAGGAGCGGACCGCCGGCCGGCTACCGGAGGGCCACAAGGTCACCAAGCAACTCGCGCGTGCGGAGTGGAAGCTGACCAAGCGCGGCTTCGGTCCGTGGGCGCGGATCTACCGTCCCGCGACCGGGTCGGAGCGGGCCTGCGTGCAGCTGTGCATCCCGTCGTGGAACGCGCTGGACACCCGGTTCTGGGGTACTGCCGGGCAGCTGCCCCCTGCGGAGCTCGCCCGCGTCCTGGGCGTGTACGCCTCGCGTGTGATGACGCCGCGCGGCTCGACCGCAGTCACCGGCCTAGAGCTGATGACCGCCCTGCACCCGCCGACCCGGGCCTCCGCGCCGGACGCCGACGGCAAGCGGCACTCGGAGCACAACCCCGGCAGCCTGGGCAAGGACGCCATCGACCCGATGGCCTTCCCGCCCTGCGAGGTCCCCGACGGCCACCCCGCCCTCAAGGACCTGCCCCGGTTCCACGTACGCGGCCCGGCGGAGAAGCTGTTCGGGCACGTCCGATGACCGATGCGGAGTGCACCCTGCGCCACCTGGTCGGCATTGACGTCAACATGGCCTTCGCCGCCGGCGCCAACGGACTGACCGTCGGCCTCGGCGAGGCGACGCACGCCAAGGCACCCGTGTTCGACCCGAAGCTGCCCGGCTCCTGGCTGGTCGACCTCTCCCACGTCGACCTGTCCCGCGTGAAGGTCGGCAAGGAGTGGGTGAACCTGGACGGTTCGCTGCTGCCCTCCCCATTCACGCCTAAGGGCGAGCGGCCCGAGGGCCCGGCCTGGTACGCGACGCCCACCGTCGCCTACGCGGCGGAGCTCGGCTACGAGGTGCGCCCAGTCGAGGCATGGGTTCGGTACGAGACGGGCCGGTACCTGGACGGCTGGTACCAGCGGCTCCGCGACGCCTACCTCGCCACGATGGCGGACCTCGGTGTCGAAGCCGATCTCCCCCCGGCCGACTTCCTCACGGCGATGAACGGCTACAAGGCCCGCGACCCGGAGCTGGGAATCGTCGTCTCGGCGGTCAAGGCGACGGTCAAGGGCGGTCTGGGCAAGCTGCGCGAGCGGCCCCGGGCCGAGGGCTGGCGTCCGGGCGAACCGTGGCGTGCCCTGTCCCGCCCGACCTGGCGGCCGGACATCCGGGCGGCGGTCATCTCCCGCACCCGCATCAACCTCCACAGGAAGATCGTCAAGCACGCCGCGTTCACCGGCCAGTACCCGATCGCGATCCTGTCCGACTGCGTCGTCTACGCCTCCGATGGGCCTTCGCCGCTGGACTTCCTGCCCTACCGGGAGGACAAGCCGCTACCCGGCGGGTTCAAGCTCGGCATCAACCCCGGCCTGGTCAAGCACGAGGGCACCCAGCCCGTCCTGTGGGGCGAGGAAGTCCGCGAGCGGTTTAATGCCCCGGAACTCAACCTCGCCCGCTACATCAAGGACGGCACCGTCACCGACGCCGACAACGGAGAGTAGGAGAGGGCCACGATGAGCCTGTTCGGGGACGGCCTGGAGAAGGCGGTGCAGAAGGCGTTCACCCGCCCGGCGCCCAAGAATGCGGGCCCGCAGATGCGGTACCTCGTCAAGCAGCTCGGCGGCACGAAGGCAGTCGCGCAGATGCTGCGGGTCACCCAGCGCACCGTCGAGCGCTACGTGAAGGACCAGATCAAGAAGCCCCGCGCCGACCTGGCCGCGCGCCTTGAGCGTGAGGTGAAAGCCCGCTGGCAGCCGCAGATCCGGGCCAGGGCCAGGGCGAAGGCGGCCTCTACAGGCGGCATCGTCATCGACACCCGCGCTCGCATGGGCTACACCGCGCCGATCGGGTCCACGGACCAGGACCGCATCCGGCACCTTACCGTCGCCCTGCCCCCGACCTACGCCGCTCGCCTCTTCGAAGCCCAAGAAGTCGGCGCAAGCGACCAGCAGCTCCAGGAGATCGCCGCGGAAGCCCTCAAGGAGGTGTACTTCCAGGACGGCGGCCACCGCGCCGGGAGTCTGGAGGAGGTCCGGTTCACGGACATCGAGCACCTCGAGTTCGACCTGTAGAACCCCGGACGCGAGCGGGCCCGGACCGTTTGGTCCGGGCCCGCTCGGTTTCTGCGGTCAGGGTACGGAAGCGGGCTCCGACTCGTCCGGCGCCGTGATAGTCCGCAGGTACTCGTCCTTCTGCCCGGCCGTGATTTGCTCGATCTTGTACTTCTCCGGCAGCTTCTCGGCGTCCAGACCCCAGGCGAGCGCTCGCGCCCTCATGCCGTTGTCGCCCGTCAGGACCGTGACCTGGACCGGTGCGATGGACTGCTGGAGTTCGCAGGCCCGGCCACGATCTCGTCGTCGATGTTCGGCAGCCGCACGTGCTGGGGCTCGTCGAGGAGCACCTCGATCCGTACCCCGCCGGCGGTCGCCTGGCCCTGGCGCTGCTCCGTGAGGGTCTGCTCCAGCAGGGCGAAGACGCCCCGGGCTCGCCGCCGGATGGTGTCGCTCGTGGCGCAGGACTTCTTGTCGATTTCATCGACGACCACGTGGGGGATGACCACGACCGTGTTGGGAATGAGCGATCACGAACAGCAGCAGCCGGCCCCGCGCCGCGGCAACGTCCTGGAAGCCCTCGCCCGGGCGGAGCGCCAGGTGTTCACCCGGCCCGCGCCAAAACCCGAAAAGGCTCAGGTGAAATTCCTCCTCACGCGGACGAAGGGCTCGACCAAGACCCTGGCGGAGCGCCGGGTGTCTCGCGCCGAACGGTGGAGCGCTACCGCGCCGGGACCTGACGACCCGGCAGAAGCGCCTGCAAGCCGCCCTGGCGGAGGAGGCGGAATCCGAGTGGCAACCCCAGGTCAGAGCACAGGTACGTGAGGCGGCGGTCACCTCCAGAGGGATGATGGTGAACGTGACGGCCTTCGGATTCACGTGCAAGGGCAGCTCGGACGACGGCCGCGAGCGCCAGGTCACCACGGCAATCTCGCCCGCCTACGCGAAGCAGATCCTGGAGCTCCAGGAGGCCAGTGCGACGGAGGAGGACCTGCATCTGATCGTCGCGGAGGCCATCACGGAGTGGTATTTCACCGACTGGGGCACCCGTGCCCATGGTCTGGCCGCAGATTTCACACAGGTCTTGAAAATGGAATTACGATTCTGACCCGGACGAATTCACGACCTGCCAGAAACATATCCGACGGGCCGCCGCACAGCGCTCTGGCGGCGGCCCGCTCCCCGAATCCGCACCACGAAGACGAGAGCCGACGATGACCACGCCTTGGCCGCCCCGGCGTACCGCCGGCAGCCCGCTCGCCCCGCGCGTCGCCGCGCCCCGCGAGCCGGTCGACCCGGCCCGCATCGGCCGCCGCGCCGTACGGCGCCGGGCGAAGGGCATGGATGCCTCCGTTGCCGCGGTGGCCCTCGACGACGCCCGCTTCGACCCGCGCCAAGACCCCCGCCACGAGGACCTGGCCGACGACGTCCGCGGCCGGGCGGAGCTCGCGGAGTGGGACCGCCTCGACCAGCTGCTCGCGGCCGCGCCGGCAGGCACCGTCTACGTCCCGGACGCCGACGATGTCGTCCGGGACGAGCTCGCCGCCGAAGTTGCGGCCGCCGCAGACCGCGAGGCGCGAGCTGCGCGAAGCCGCCCGGGTCGCGGCCCGCGTCGACGAGCTCCAGGCGCTGCGCGCGCTGAACGCCCTGGAGCAGACCGAGCCTCGCGACGGGGACGAAGCCGTGCACGACGAGCTGCCCCGGCGAGCCGGCGGGTACGTCCAGGTCGACGTCGACGCCTGGCTCGCGCACGCCCTGGCCGCGCCCCGCAGGCACTACCGCGCCCCGGCTGCCCGTGAAGCCGCCGCCGGCCTTCTCGCCCCGCCGGTCCTCGCCCACGCCGCGCTGCTTGCCGAACCTGCCCGCCTGGTCCCCGGCGCCGCCGTCGACGAGCTGGTGTTCACGCCCCGGCTCTGCGCGCGTACGCGGCCAAGACCCGCGAGAGCGCCGAGCCGCTCGCCGCCGCCCTGGAGGACATCGCCGCCAATGGCCTGCCCTCGGTGGAGGACTGTACGCCGTGGGAGGAGCTGCGCGAGGCCCACCTCGCCCGGCTCGCCGCCCAGCGCCCGGCCGTCGCCTGATGCCCGCAGCGCACGGCCCCCGCCGCGCCCGGATCGCGTTCTCCGTCTCCGCCGCCAAGCAGCTGGACGCCCATCACCAGCGAAGCCGAGCTACACGCCCTGGACCGCGCCCTGGTCGTCATCTCCGTCGACCCCGAGGCCGGCGAACACCTGCCCGGCGACAGCACCGGCCCGCGGCTGCGCCAGTACGTCGACGATGTCGAACGCGTCCGGCTCGTGGTCGCCTTCATCGAGGTCTGACTCGCGACGTCCTGGACCAGGTGGACCGCGCGCTGCTGACGCGGCCGGCCTCTGCGCGTGTCCTTCGTTTGGTGAGGGATCGGGTCTATCAGTTGGTGAGGGATCGCCCGAGTACAAGGAGGACCTAGGACTAGCACGCGATCGGCGCTGCGCCAGTGGAGGGTGCAGCGCCGATACCTGTGGGAGGAGCCTGCCGGATCAGCTGACGGCGTGCAGCGAACCGCGCCTCTTGGTGGCCGCGGCCTTCTTGGCAGCGGCCACGGCCGCGCGCTTCTTACGCTGCTCGGCGAGCTGGTCCTGGTAGGCGGCGACGGCCCGGTGGTAGTCCGTCACGTAGGTCTTGCTGTCCAGCCGGTCTGCCTTGGGCATCGCTTTGACGGCGTCGAGGGCGTCCTCGGGGGAGTTGTAGCCGGCCAGCATCGGGTTGATCTGGTAGACGCCGTTGCGGACCTTCTTGACGAGCTTGGCCAGCTCCAGTTCCCGCAGTGCGGCGTTCACGCTGGGACGGCTGAGCCCGAGCAATTCGCCGAGGGTGGCCTGGTCCATCGCGATGCGTCCGCCGGCCTCGCTCCGCGCCCGGAGCTTCAGCAGCGCCCGGTAGGCGGCGGGCGGCAGGTCCAGGTCAGCGAGAAGACCGTCGGCGTTGGTCGCCGACCACTTCAAGGTACTCACTGGGCTGATCCCTCCTCCTGGCGCTGCGCACGGGCCAGTCGGCGTGCAGCGCGTTCTTCGGCCCGCTTCTTCCGCAGTTCCTCAATCGCCTCGCGCATGTGCTCCAGCGACGGGAACCGCACTAGATCCGGCAGGCTCTCGTCCCTGCGGATCTTCGCGATCGTCTTGTCTTGGTCGACCTGCACGTACTCAGCTTCAACCAGCTCCGTGCCCGGGATGAACTCCGCTACACGGTACGAGTAGGGCGGGTTGAACTGGTAGACACCGCGGCGCACCTTGAAGACGATGCCATGGCTCATGACTTCCTGCAGCGCCTCGTTGGTCTTCGCTCGGGGCACGTCCAGGACCGTAGCCATCTCCTCCTGCGTCAGCCGGATCCGTCCGCCGGCCTTCTGGCAAGCGATCAGCAGCAGGATCAGCCGCAGCGGCAGCGCCTCACGGAAGTACTGCGCGATCAGGAAGAAGAACTCCAGCGAGTCCATGGAGAACGCCTTGGGGCGCTCCGGGTGCTCGTAGAACTCCAGCGGCTTGCGCTCGCTGCTCAGCGAGAGCTTCCGGCGCGGGTAGCGGCGAGCGACCGAGTCGAGGTCCTCAACCGGCTGCACCGGCTTGGACCACGCTTGGATCTCATCACCGTGGGGCAGCTCCGTACGGCGCACTGCCCGCTTCGATGCGGGCCGACGGCGCTGTGGCTCGGGTGTCACGAGGCTGCTCTCCACTTCGCTGATCTTGGACGCCAGCAGTATGTCAGCCAGGCCGACAGATATGTCGGTCTCACTGACATTCCGGCGTGTTGTGTCTCCCCAGGGGGGACAGATCTCCCCCCTCCAGGCGATGGCAGACCGTTCAGCGGGACGCCATCGTAAACGTCAGCCTGACTGACGTTTCGAGCCCAAACCTGTCGGTCTGGCTGACATTTCGTCTGCGATGTGACTACTCAGGAGGTACACATCGCAGACGTTGTGTACCTCCTGAGGTGACAGATCGCCGGATGTGCAGGCCGCTGACCAGCGGGTTCTTGATCTGCGTAAGTATTAGGTGGCTAAGGTCCACCCGCAGGCGCCGGCCGGACCCCTGGTGGCTGAGGCGGCTTCGCGTGCGGGCCCGTGAGACCGCGCAGACCGTAGGCGGCGGCAGAGCGGCAGCGGCTGTGGGTCTCGGGCGGTGCCGACCGTGACCAACAAGCACCAGGAGGCAGGGCCAGCCTCCCAGGCGGGTTCCGCAGCCCGGCCCAAAGGGCGATTCGGCTCCGGTACCTCCGTACGTCGGAATTCATGCTCTCCGAAATCCGAGATACTGTCTTGTAGCTAAGGCCCGAAGGCGCTCAATTCATGATTCCTTGCATGACTGGGTGGCAAAACAAGGGCGCTGACGTTTCCCCAAAAAACACGCCCCGTCCAGGTGGTTGGGGGGTGTCTCGCCTTTTCGCCAAAGCTACATGCATGTATCAACCTGATGCATGCACTGCACTGGAACTCGCACGAACGAACCATCCCCACCCTCGCAGCCAGCCAAGCCCACGCAGTGGGCCCAAGGTCCTGGAGGCGCAGCAGGAAGGACCGTTCAGGCGAGGAAGCGCAGCGGACTCGCCGGCCCGGGGTGAAGCGAAGCGAAACCCCCGGGCCAGCGGGGCACAGCCCCGCAGCTCCGGAAGCGCAGCGAACGGAGCATCACTTCCGAAGCGCAGCGCAGGAAGTGAGTGACCCGCGCAGCGGGTCACCAGCGCTCCCGCGGAGCGGGAGCGCAACCCCCGCGCGCAGCGCGGGGGTTCGCTTGCACCTCGCGCAGCGAGGTGGTACCCGCTCCGCGGG
>NZ_LIVV01000013.1 GCF_001905825.1 Streptomyces sp. CB02009 | reverse complement strand
GACGTCGCCCTCCAAGTACCCCGCGCCCACGGCCAGGCCCTGCTCCGCCGCGCCCTCGAGCTGGTCCGGGGCCGCCCGTTCTCCGGAGTCAACTCCACCTACTACGGCTGGGCCGAGGCGATCGTGGAGGACATCAACGACAAGGTAGTCAACAGCTCCAGTCTGCTGGCGAACTGGTACCTCGAAGCCGGTGACGGACCGGGCGCGCTGTGGGTAGCCAGCCGTGGTCTGGAAGTAGCACGGGAACGCGAAGAGCTCTGGCGCCACCGCTTCCGCGCACTGGCCCTCCTGGGTGACCACTCCGGACTTGAAGACGCCGTTGAGCGGCTGGAGGCTCTCCTCGTGGACCACGGATGGGCCATGGAGGAAGAGACCGCCGAGACCATTCGCATGGTCCAGGCCACCCGCCGCTGACCCATCACTGAGAAGGGTGGGGCCGCCAAGCCGGCGGTCCCACTCTCTTTCGTTCCCGACCAGCTCGATGTTCATCCAGGGTCTTCAGCCAATGTCCCAGGTCGACCAGCTATCTGACAGCGAAGCCAATCAAGGGGACGGGGCCCGCAGTGTTCAACGCGGCAGTCCGCGCCGAGGGGTACCGGGAGCAGCGGAGCGGACGTGTGTCGGCGTACTCGTCTATGTGCAGAGCTGCGTACGGATGAACGTGCAGAACAGTGAGCCCTGTGAAGTGCGAGCGTCGTGGTTCGAGATGATGGAGAGGTGTCTCTTCGCTATTTCAATCAGACCGGCTGGACCGCGATCTTCAACGGCACCGACACAGAGATCGGCCGCATGGTGCGTGTGGAGGGCTGGGACCAGGCGACCGGGACGGCCCTGGTCGTCGATCCCAAGCGCGGCGCCCTGCGTGCGGTGACGGACTATGAGGACTTCTCCCACCTGGAGCGAGCCGACCAAGTCGTGGCCGCGGTGCCTGGTGGAGGGTGGCGGGTGCACTGGAAGGACGAGGGACCAGGGGGAACGCCGCTGACGGAACAGGTGCTGGCCTGGCTCATCACCTCGCAGGGGCGGGCGATGGCCATTACGGTCGATGCCCAGGGGCATGTCGAGGATGCCGATGGCGCCGATGCCTTCATCCCGCCGGGCGAAGATCCGGTGCACTGATCGCAGCTGGTCAGGCCACGTCGTTCTCCCGCTCGATGGCCTGGAGGCGGTTCTTGAGCCGGTAGCTGGGGCCGTTGATGGAGATCACTTCGCAGTGGTGGAGGAGTCGGTCGAGAATCGCGGTGGCGAGGACCTCGTCGCCGAAGACCTGGCCCCATTCGCTGAAGGTCTTGTTCGAGGTCAGGATGATCGAGCCTTTCTCGTAGCGCTTGGAGATGACCTGGAAGACCATGTTCGTCTCGGCTCGTTCGAGGGGCTGGTAGCCGACCTCGTCGACCACGAGAACGCCGGGCCGCAGGTAGGTTCCGAGCTTGTTCGTCAGACGCCCGGCGGTCTCGGCGGCCTTGAGGTTGCGGGCCATGTTGTCGAGGCTGGTGAAGTAAATCGAATAGCCAGCCCGGCAGGCCGCGACCGCCAAGGCGACGGCGATGTGCGTCTTGCCCACCCCGGGTGGCCCGAGCAGGGCGGCGTTCGCTTTGCCCTCGACGAACGAGAGGGTGGCAAGGTCCTTGACCTTGCGCGGGTCGAGGTCGGGCTGGAAGGAGAAGTCGTACTCGTCGAGCGTCTTGTGGTGCGGCAGCTTCGAGAGCCGCAGGCCCTGGCGGAAGCGGCGGTCGTCACGGACGGCCAGTTCCTCGGAAAGGACCAGGTCGAGGAAGTCGAGGTAGCCCATCTTCCGGCGACGCGGTTCGACAAGCTTGCGGTCCGCTTCGAGGCCACCGTCCTGGTCGCCGCGATCGGCGAATGGATATGACGGGCCTGAGCGGTCGGTTCCTGCACGAGAACGATGCAGCCTGGCTCACTGCAGGCCGGGACGGGGCACTGCTGCTCTCACGGTCGCGCAGTGGCTTCCCAGGCGGCAGTGACACACCCTTCTTCCCAGTGCCACCATTCCTTCGTCTCGCCGTGCTCCAACAGCTCGCGGATTTTCAGCAGGTCTGCCTGCGGCGGGACCTCCAAGGCCACCATCCCGAACCGCTCGATGCCTTCGCCCGTCGTGCCGAGGCGATGGAAGACCTCCAGCACGCTCTGCCGGGCAGCGGCAGAGCCGTCGTCCTTCAGCACGATGAGCCGGATGGTGCAGTTCTGCGAGGGCTGCACCGTTTCTCCGGCCCAGAGAGCACCGTCATCATCCGGTTGAACCCTGATGATGTCGCCGCTGGCGACTCCGCGGACGAACCAGGGAGTGTTGTCCAGCCGCACCGTCCCATCGCCGAGGTCGATAGCCCACAGGCTCTCGACACTCGCCGGCGGCCAGCCGTCCTCGTCTATCTCCATGCGGAAATGGACCTTCACGTGGTCGTCACTGATGTTCGTCACCGAACCATCATCTACTTCGCACCCACCAGACCAGCCTGCGGAGCACGGAGGTGCGTGCCTCCGGACCCGGCTGGAAGCCTGCCACGATCGCCACCAGATGATCGGCTTCTAAAACACGCCCGGACGACCTCGCCCAGGCAGACGAGTACCTCGACCACGTCCTAGGCAAGCTCGGCTACCGCGACGGTAAGGCCGCCACACGGGAACAGCAGCTGCGCGAGCTGGCCGGGCGATGGAGCACGTCACCGGACACCGACACCGCCCCCACACCCCCTCCGCCCGCCACAGACCCGCGCGACATCGCCCGCGACGCCGACGGACAGCCGGTGTACGCGCTGCCGACCGTACAGGAGTACAACTGGAGCGCCAGCGGCTATGACTGCTCCCTGGACACTCCCGTCAACCTGTCCCTGCCCTCCCACCAACTCCTTGACGGAGCAGGCCTCAGGCGTGACCCCGACAACGGCGACTGGTGCACGAGCGACGGCACCCGCGTCGTGCGGGTCCTGACCGGTCACAGACCCACCGGAACCATCGACACCCTCTTGGCGAGCAGAGACTGGCTAGAACAACGCCTGCGGACCCTGAACGCCGCTCTGATCCTGGGTCTGTTCGGCGAACGTCAGCCCCGCACCACCGACCTCACCCGATGGCGCGAATACAGCCAGACAGCCGGCCTGCAGCCCGGCCACGAACCCACCGTCCAAGAACAACTCACCCGCATCAAGGTCAACCGCAACCCCTGACCTACCTCACCCATCACAGAGCACCGCCCGGGCCCGGCTTCCGTCCCGCAGCGAGCTGCTTGCAGTGGACAGACGGCGAGCCACAAAAACGTCGAGGAACGGAACGCGCACGCGCGCCCAGCGCGACATCTCAAACAACATTCCTGTCGAACAACCAGCACGCGCCCACCATCACGCAGCGACCCAAAGCCCGACCTGCACCCGGCCGCGCGGGACATCTACGATCAGGTACGCACCATGATCGAAGGGGAAGGCCGGGTCGTGGGTGGGGGCCACGGCCAGTGCGCGGAGGCCCTGCTCCTCTCGGATCGCCTGCGCCGGCTCGATCCGTCCGGCACGTCCATCAGCACGCTGGACCAGGTGCGCCGGGCGATGGACGGTGCGCAGATGTACACCGTGCAGATCGGCCCGGACCGGCGCGGGCACTTCGAACACAACGAGTACAAGCCGCCGTGTCGTTCGTGCGAGATCGCCCTCGGCATGGCCGGCATCCATGCTCATACCGGTTAGGAGCCTTCCTGTGCCCCACCTCAATGTCCCCGCGGACGTGGACGCATGGTTCACCGAGCACGGCTGGTACCCCGGCCGCAACGTAGCCGACCAGGTTCCCGCCATCGTGGCGGAGATCACCGAGGAGAGCCGGAACAACGGGTTCCCGATGGAGCCGTTCGCCGCCGCCACGGACTTCATCGCCGAGCACGCGGGGCTCCGCCTGCCCCTCGACGCCTGGCGCGAGGAGTACCTGCACTTCACGCCGGTCATCGTCTGGGACGGTACGTGCGAGGACATCGCGGAGCTGAGTCGCCACCTGGGCGTGAGGCTCTTCCCGGTGGGCTGGGACTCCTCGGAGGGCGAGGTGATGGTCGTGGACGAGCAGGGGCGGTTCTTCTTCATGCACCACACCGGCAATTACTACATGGGCGCCGACAAGCACGAAGCCATGATCTCCCTCTTCCACAGCCCCATGAAGGACGCGGAGGACTTCTATGTCTGACGTGATCCCCGGTACGGCCGCATCGCTGCTCCTCAACGGCACGATCACCAGCCACACGAACCTCACCGGTGACAGCGAGCCTCAGCTCCACCCCACCGTCCAGACGTTCTTCGACACGCTCCCGCCCGCCTTGCGCGAGCCCTTCATCGGCAACTGCGCCGAAACCGCCCTAATCTCCCACGCGCTGTTCGGCCTCGACCGGCAGCGGGGCGACGGCCGGACGGTCACGCTGGACGAGGCCGCACCGCACTTCGCGAGCGCCACGCTCGTCGCCCGCAAGATCCGCCCGCACGGCGACCCCGAGCACGGCACCGAGGCCGACGTCTGCCGCTCCTGCTCGACGCTCCTCGACCGGTTGGGCATCGCGCTCATCCACGATCAAGCATGAACTCTCCCTCACTCGTGCTGGGCAGGTCGCCACCGGCATCGACCCGGCCCCACTGAGTGGACAGCCCGGCCAGCCCTGCCAGGGGTTTACCTCAGCAGTTCGGCCGGATGACGCTGGCAACCAGGGCGGTGTCGTCGTCCGCGTAGGGCCGGCTGCACGCGGACACGTCGTACGACGTCATCGACACCATCCCCGCACGCGCAGGGAACAGGATCACGACGGGCGCCCCTCGGAACCATCCCCGCAGGCGCGAGGAGCAGTCCTCGGTCTGGCCCTCGTGCTTGAGCGGTTCGAGACCATCCCCGCAGCACCCGAGACCACCCCCGCGGGCACGAGGAGCAACCCGGTATCCGAACGCCCCCAACCTGAGGGACGGGACCATCCCCACGGGTACGGGGAGCAGAGCCCCTCGGAGCTCCAGCTCCATGACCCCCGGGGACCATCCCCGCGGGTACGGGGAGCAGCTTCCTGACCTGCAGTTCTACCCCACCCTCACCCCCAGCTGAACCACTTCCACCGAAACAGACAAAACACCCAGGATTTCCGCTCAGCGTTCACCTGCACGAACACCGCTTCGTGACAGTGAAATCGCCGCGATCTCTCATACCAATGACAGTGCACTCCACCCGAAAACCAACGCCGACCTGAATCGCACCCCGCAGGCGCGGGGAGCAGAGGGCCGTGTTAGCAGGCACGCCCGTGACAGCAAGCCATCCCTGCGATGAGCATCCAGCGGCAGCAGCCTGGTCAGCGCGCGACAGCCATGATCACCACTGCGGTGGACTCTGAGCAGGAAGAACTCTCACACCCCTGCTGATGCCCATCCGATGTCACCAGCGCACCCATTCACAACGCGAGTGGCTGTGACCGCACACGTGCACCACAGACCGTCGGCCTTTGGGCAAGTGATCGAGAACCCTGTGGCACATGCTGTTACCGCCGGGTACCGTGATCATCGCGTGCAACGGCGGCCATGACCTGGCCGTCTTCGCACACGTTCACGGTGGCCGGGGGTACTAGCGCCGCTACGGGGGATACACGATGCCGCGGGCCGGTACACCGGACCGCACCGAACGGGCTTCGCCGGCCGCACCTGCGTGCTGCCGGCCGGACCCGCGCGCCACCTCGCAGCGAGCGTCCCCGTCTGCCTTCGCTTGCCACGAGGGAAGACAGCACTTTGTACAGAACACCAGACCGTAGCCTCCGCAGATCGCGCAGACCCGCCTTCCTGAAGTCCGCCTTCCTCACCCCCGCCCTCGCGGGCGCCGTCGCCCTCGCCGTGCTCGGGGTCGGCGGGCCGACCTCGCCGCCCGTCCCGCTCGGCCGTACGGAGCTGTCGGCCAGTTGGTACAACTGGTTCACCGACACCGATGCCGAGCTGCTGCGGCAGGACCAGTGCCTGATGGCCGAGGTGCTGCGCCTGGGCGGGCCGGGCATGGCCGCCACCGCGCAGGACGGCCTCAACCAGCCGGCCGACAAGCTGCGGGTGCTGGCCGACCGGCAGCACTGGCAGGACACCCCGCTGTCCCAGGCGTACGCCGCGGACCGGGCCGCCGCCGACAAGGAACTGGCGGACATCAACACCCGCCGGGACACCTGGACCAAGCCCCTCGCCGGGCTGACGACCCCGGCCGGCATCAACGACTGGACCTTCCACAAGCCGCCCGGCATCAGCGAGGGCGTGGACTTCCACACCCAGACCGGCCTGACCCCGTGGATCTCGGACCGCTACTGGAAGAACGAGAGCGACTTCTACGTCGACTCCACCCCGAAGGCCGACGCAAAGACCTCCAAGGCCGTCCTCGACCTCGGCACCCCGCTGTACGGCAAGGACCCCTCGTCGGGCCCCGACTGGAACCGGGACCTCGCCGAACGCGACGCGTTCTCGTGGCTGAAGGGCACGTTCTCCTCGCCCATGGGCGCGGACGACTCCCGGCTCTTCCTCGCCTCCGGCGGCTTCGCCCGCAGCGCGCCCGCGCCGGGCACGGCGGAGTACCGGATCGCGGTCGAGGACATGAAGACCCGGTACGCGAGCTGCGCCTGGCGCGACGCGGTCGACCCGGACCAGGTCCTGGGCGCCGTGTCCGCGACCGCGGCCGCCGAGTGGCAGCAGGAGGTCTCCTCCCAGGCTGTGCAGCGCAACCAGGTCGTGAACGCCGGCAAGGACGCCACCAAGGCGCTCGCCGCCGGGGCCGAGGCGCTCGGCCAGATGCTGGGCCACTCGTGGGTCGCCGACCACCTCGTCCGCTGGCAGGACCACTGGTCCGCGGGCGGCATCGGCTGGATCGGCGAGGCGGGCTCCAACATCGAGCTCACCGGCGCCAAGGGCAAGTGCCTCGACTCCCAGGGCGGTATGCGGACCGGGAACAACCCGGTCCAGGTGAACCTCTGCAACCGCACCGCATCGCAGAGTTGGCAGATGTCCGGTGACGACCACGGCCTGCACCTGCGCAACTCGGACTCGTACAAATGTCTGGAGGTGGCCACCACCAGCGGCGACTTCGGCACCGAGATCAAGGCCGCCACCTGCAACAGCGGGCCGGCGCAGACCTGGGCGTACTCTCCCCGCGCCACCACCGCGCTCAAGCACGTCGCCTCGGGCCAGTGCCTGCACATCCCGACGCTCGTTCCCGGAGTGGCCGCGGTGCTGCGCCGGTGCGACGCGAGCACGCGCCAGCAGGTGGACATCAAGCCCTCCGGCCACACCGGTGAGGTCCAGCCCACGGCACACTTCACCCAGGCCGCAAAGGGCCTCGCGGACGCCCAGGCCGGCGCGAAGCAGCAGCTCGCCGTCCTCAAGGCACAGGCCGCGGCCGCGAAGACGGCGGCCACCGCCTCCGACGCCGCCGTGCAGGCCGCGTACGCCATCGCCGACAAGAACGGCGCCCCGCGCGGCCGCGGCATGCTGGTGGGCCTCCAGAAGGCGCAGGTCACCAAGGGCGCGGTCGCCGCGCTGGATGCGATGGTGAAGGCCGGCGAGACCGCCGAGGCCGCCACCCGCGCGGCCGCCGGCGACAGCGACACCATCGCGCAGCGTGCTCTCGCCCAGGCCGCGCAGTCGAAGGCGGAATTCCGCCGGGAGGCCGCGCGCACGGCCGAGCTCCAGGCCAAGGCCGCGGCGGATTCGGCCAGGTCGCACCGGGACAACGCCAAGACGGAAGCGGACACCGCGAAGGCGAAGCTCGGTGAGGCGCTGAAGGCGGAGGCCGACGCGAAGGCCGCCGCCGCGGCGGCGCACGCCAAGCGGCTCGCCGCCGAGGCCGAAGAGGCCAAGGCGAAGGCGGAGAAGGAGAACGCTGCAGCCAAGCAGGCCGAGGCTGCCCAGCACAGGAAGTACGCGGAAGCCGAGGCGACCAAGGCCGGCAACGCCAGGACGAAGGCCGAATCCGCCGAGGCGACCGCGGTCGAGCACCGCAACGGAGCCGTCAAGGCCCGCGACACCGCCAAGGCCAAGCGCGACGACGCCTGGGACGCGGAGCAGAAGGCCGACGCCGCGCGCGCCAAGGCCGACGCCAAGGCCGCCTACGCCGCCTCCCTCGAGGCCGCGCCCGAGGCCACGGCCGCCCGCGCGGCAGCCGATGAGGCGGACAAGTACGCCACTGAAGCGGAGGCGGCGGCCGGCAGGGCCCGCGGCGAGGCCGACGCGGCGACGAAGGCCGCCTCAGAGGCCGACGCGGCCGCGACCCGCGCCGAGGCGGCGGCCAAGCGCTCGCGCGCCGACGCCGACGCCGCGCAGGCCGAGAAGCTGAAGGCGGACGCCGCCGTGCGCACCGCGACGAGCGCGGCCGCCGATGCGATCGCGGCTTCCGCACGCGCCGCGTTCGACGCGCGGGCGGCCGTCGCGGCGGCCGACGAGGCCGACAGTCAGGCCAAGGCCGCCAAGACCCTGGCGGACCAGGCGAGCGCGGAGGCCGGCAAGGCCCGGGCCGCCGCAGCGAACGCAGCGGGCTACGCCCACGTGACCGCCCAGGCCGCGGTGGACGCGGGGAAGTCGGCCGCGCAGGTCGCCAAGCCCGCGAACGACGCGGTCCAGCTCGGCTCGCCCTACGTCACCACCGACTCGGCCGCCGGACTGGTCGTGCTGACCGGGCAGGCGTCCAAGAGCATCGCCGAACAGCAGAAGGCCATCGCCGACGCGCATGCCAAGAACGCGCTGGAGGAGGCCGCCTCGGCCAAGGCCATCGCCGACCAAGCCCAGGGCGACGCGAAGGCCGCGTACGAGCACGCGGCGAACGCCGCGAAGTACGCCTCGGAAGCCCGTGGCTACGCCAAGGAGGCCCTCGACTACTCGGCCGACGCCGCGAAGTCGGCCTCCCTGGCCTCCGCTTCGCTGGCCCGCAGCACCGAGTTCGCACGCCAGGCCGCGGCGGACGCCGTGGCCGCGGACCAGGCGGCCGACCGCTCCGAGGGCTACGCCAAGTCGGCCCGCGACTCCGCCGACCAGGCCGCCCTCGACGCCGACGCGGCACGCGCAGCGGCGTCACGTGCCGAACAGGAGGCACGTGACGCCCGGGCCGCCGCCGACCGCGCCGCCGTCGCCGCGACCGAGGCCGAACAGGCCGCGAAGGACGCCGACCGGTACGCCAAGGAGGCCCAGGAAGCGGCCGACAGGGCCGAGAAGGCCGCCCAGGCGAAGACGATCGACACCGGAACCGTCCCCGACGGCATCGGCGGCTCCATCGGCCGCATGTTCTACCTGGTCAACCGCACCGAGCAGATCGGCGAGCCGCAGACCCTGAAGAAGACGGCCGGCTGCGAAGGCTGGATCGACGCCCTCTTCTACAAGGGCGACTGCACGATGACCATCAGGATCCGGTACCAGGCCTACCTCGACCTGTACCTGTGCTCGGCCGACGCACCGGACCCGTCGACCGGCAGGTGCCCCGCCAACCAGACCAAGTACCTGGGCGAGTACCCCTCGGACGAGCTGACCCAGGACATCACGCACACCATCTCGATCGGCGAGTACCAGTCGGGCGTCGACCCGATCGACATCCTCTTCGGGCACTGGATCAAGTGCGCGAAGCTGTGGCCCGGTGGCGAGGGCGGCAGCTGGGGCGGATGCGCCTGGGCGGCCCTCGACGTCGCCCTGCTGTTCTCGGGGAAGATCCTCAGGCCCATCGCCGAGGGCATCATGGCCGTCGACGCCGCCATGCGCACCGGCATCGGCATCGCGGACGCCCTGCGGGCCCTGCGCAACCTCCGGCTCAACCCGGAGGCCCTGGCAGCCATCGAGTACGAGGCAGGCCTCGCCGAATCGATCTTCGTCAAGTGTGAGAAGAACAGCTTCCCGGCCACCACACCCGTACTGATGGCGGACGGATCGCACCGCCCGATCAGTTCGCTCCAGGTGGGCGACGCGGTCCTGGCCGGCGACCCGGCCACCGGAGTCGTCCGCCCCGAACCGGTCACCGACACCTTCCGGCACGCCTCCGACGACCTGGTCACCATCGGCCTCGCCGACGGCACCACCCTGGACACCACCCCCGGCCACAAGATCTACGCCGAGGAGCGCGGCTGGATCCTGGCCTCGGACCTGCGCCCCGGAGACCTGCTGCTCCGCCCGGACGGGCAGCCGCTCGCGGTGACGGGTGTACGCGCCGCCGCCGACACGGCGTCCCGTCAGGTCTACGACCTCACGGTCGGCGGCACGCACACCTTCTACGTCGGCACCGAAGGCGCACGGGCGTCGGACGTGCTCGTGCACAACTGCCTCAACCTCGACGACGAACTCCTGCCGGCCCTCAAGAAGTACGCCGATTCGGGCGAGATGCACGCCCTCAAGGAGCACGTGAACCTGACTCCGACCCAAGCGTTCGCGCTGGCCCAGGAGAAGAACGTTCCGAAGACGGTGTGGACCAGCCAGGAGGTTGCCCAGAAGGCCATCGAGCACGTCTTCGAGGACTACTTCTCCGTCATGAAGGACGGCAAAAGAGTCCTCGACGAAGAAAAGTTCGCCGGATTCACGCGGAGGGTCGCCAAAGCGAAGAGCGGAGCGGTGGTCCTGGACATCTCGCGCCCCTACCCGGCTCTCCAGTCCCTGGGCAAGACGTACCACCCGGACGGTCGGACGGTGACGAACGCAGGTAACCAGGTCACGCTCAAGCTGCTGAAGGTCGACAACCACGCCAAGGGACGCGGCGGATACGCCATCATGACCGCCTTCCCCACAGGAGTGGCGCCATGACCGATCAACGTCCCGCGTACTACGAACTCGGCTACGGCGAGGACTTCGGCCTGACCGGCCTGACCGAACGCCTCAGCCGTCCCGGCACGGCCGTCGACCCGGCCGCCGCGCTCGGCTTCGCGCAGGAGGCGGCCGACCGGTCGGAGGGCGACGAGGCGGTCGAGCTGGGGGAGGACACCCGCCGCCTACTGGCGTCCGAGCTCCCGGAGCGGGTCCTGCACACGGTGTGGCTGGCCGCCACCGCCAACGCCTTCGACCCGGCCGGCCACGGCATGACCTGCCGTGGCTGGCTGGAGCAGGTCTCGGAGGTGGCCTCGGCCCGGCTCCGGCAGGCCGAGGCGTCCTTCACCCCGCCGCCGGTGCGCCCGGTACGGGACCCCCGGCTGTGCCGGGCGGTCGTGGCGGAACTCCGCGTCACGGCCCCGGCCCTCGCGGACGCCTCCGCGCTGCCGGAGCTCGTCGCCTGCCTGGAGCACGTGGTCACCAGCGCCGACGCCGACCTCGGCATGCGCCTGCTGCTCCGCGCGCTCAAGGCGCACGCCGTGCCCGTACCGTACGAGCCGTACCGCCGCCTGGTGGCCCTCGGCTGGGAGTTCGGCTTCCCCCCGGCTGCCGTCCACGACGGCCTCGTGATCACGTGGCCTCCGGTCGGCGACGCCTCCCGGCGGGGCATCGACGGGGACTTCGGGCTCTCCCGGCTCGCCCGGCAGTTCACCGCGGGCTGGCACCACCGCACACCCCGCCAGGCGGTCGAGTTCGCCGTACAGGCCGACGGCTACGAGCGCCCTCCGGGCTCCGAGGCGGCGGCGCTCCTGGAGGACGTCCGCCGGGTGCTCGGCCTCGGCCTGTCCGATGAAGCGATCACCGTGCTGTGGCTGGCGGCAACGGACGGCGGCTACCGCATCGACCGGTTCGGTGTCGGCGGCCGAGAGTGGCTGGAGCAGGTCGCCGAAGTGTGCGAGGAGCGACTGGCCGAGGTCGCACCCGGCTACGTTCCGGCGGCCCTGCCGCCGGCCAGCGGCGCGACCGACGAGGTCCTCCGCGAGATCCGGGACGTGTCCCCCCTCGCCGCGGCCACGGCGGTCAGCCCCGAGTTCCACCCCGTGGCGGGCGCCGCGGTGATGGAAGCCCTGGAACAGGTCGTCACCCAGGTCGACCCCGACCTCGGGTTCCGCCTGCTCCTGCGCGCGGTGGAGGTCCTCCAACTTCCGCTCACCGAGGCGCAGTACACCCGGTACAAGGCCCTCGCCGGACGTTTCCACTACGGCGAGGACCACCTACTGTTCTCGGTCGACCACCTGGTCCGGCGCGCCTGACCCACCGGCCGAACCGGCACCCACCACCAGAGCGCCCCTCCCTCCGGAGGGGCGCTCTGCGTCATCAGGGCCCCGGTTCATGGCCCGCTGGCTCGAAGTCGTAAAGATCAGCGTCCCCACCATGCGGCTCGTCATGAAGCTCGCCGTCGACAGCTACCTGTCCACCGGCGCGAACGAACTGGCGAACTTCCTGTCTCCGTCAGGGCCGTACCCGGAGGCGGCCTGGGCGGCGTTCCGCGAGATCGCCGAGGAGCGGTTGGACCTGGAAGCGGACCAGGAGACCCCGCACAGCTTCCCGCTGGCGTGGCTCGTCACCCACGCCCACCGGCTGCCGGGGGACGCGGAAGGGCAGCGCCGGGTCAGGGTTCACGCCGATCCCGTACGATCGGCGCTCGCCTCCCGGACGAGCGTGCGCCGGATCGCGAGCCGTGCGATGCGGCGCTCCTCCGCCGGCTGGGCCCTCGCCCTCTACACGGGAACGAAGACCATCAGGACACTCGCGCGACCGGAGGCGCGCCAGGCCGCCGGGCCTCCCGACGCGACCCACAGCAACGTGCTTTCCGTCATGATCGACACGGCGGGCATCCCTTACGGGCTCGGTCCCCTCTCCCCCGCCGCCTGGATCTTCGACGTGCTCGGCGCCCCGCAGCCGGACGTCCAGCAGTCCCGGCGCGCCCTCACGGCGCTCGGCGACTTGACGCACGTGCTCGGGAACCCCGTGGACACCCTGGTGAACCTCGACGCGCCCCGGCTGGACAGTCGCTTCCTGGACTACTGGAACGCCACCGGTGCCGCGCGCTGCGACCGGGTTTTCCGGACGCTGTACGCCGGGCGGGCCGGGGAGGAACACTCTGCGGACGCCATCCACCTCACCGGACTGCTCTACCTGTGCATGGGACTGGTGGAGATCTTCGACGACGCCTTCGCGGAAGACGTCAGGGCCCCCCTGTCGATGGCCCTGCTCCTGGGGGCGCGACGCCGCCCCGAGGGAAACCTCGACGAGCTCGCACCGCGCCTGTCCCATCCCGCCCGCCGGTTCGTCGAGAACTGGGCCGCAGGTCACAGCATCTGGACCACGGGCACCACTTACGTCTCCTGAGCAGGCGCTCTGACCTGCGGCGGTGTTGACCAGAAGGCGTCTCGCCGGGGGCGGTCAGCTCGCCGCGCGCAGCGGCAGAGCGCGGCCGAAGACGGTGTCGAAGGGGTGCGCTGATCGCCCGGTTCACTACGGCGAAGAGATCACTGGACGGCCTGACGAAGCTGGCCAAACTCGACTTCCTCCTGCGCTGCCCAACGATGCTGGAGCGTCTGCTCGTCGAGCAGGGAGAGGGCTGGCCCACTGGGGCGGAGCCCACGTCCTCCGAGCGGCTGGCCGTGGGGAGCCGGATGACCCGGTACAAGTACGGGCCGTAGGACCAGCGGTACTACAGCGTCCTCGGCTCCCTGGCCGGCCGTGGACTCATCACGTACAGCGGGTCGCATCGTGCGGAGTTCCGCGTGAACGCGGATGGAGCCGTGGCCGCGTCGATGCTGACACAGACCGACGAGTGGGCCGTCGTAGCCCAGCGGATCGCCCTGTTGAAGAGGCACTTCGACAAGTCGGGGTCGGCGCTGAAGACCCTCATCTACGATCGCCTGCCCGACGCGGTGGACAGGCCCTTGCGGACGAAAATCTGATGGCCACCCACCTGCGATTCCTCGCCCTGACGGTCACCACCGCCACCGCCGAGACGACGTATCGCTTCGATCAGCCGGCCACCGTCATCAGCGGCCCCAGCGGGGCGGGCAAGTCCAGCCTTCTCATGCCGCTCAAGCATGCGGTCGGAGGCACCGCCGTCCTGACGCCTGCGGTACGTGATCACGTGCATTTGGTGCTGGCGTCCGTCGTGGTCGGCGAACAGCACATGATCCTCAAGCGGACCATCAGCGGTGACCGCTCCGACCGCGTCGACATCCTCGATCCCGAGACGATGGCCCTGCAGCAGACCTTCGGCACCCGGGCGGAAGAGGGACAGCGAAGCCTGTCGGATGTTCTTCTCGGCTTCCCCCGCGAGAGCATCCCCACCACTCGCCTCGGCACGGCCACCACCCTCAACCTGACTTTCACCCACCTCTTTCGCTACGCCTACCTCGGGCTTCACGTACGCGCGGGGGTCGCGGTACTCGGTGGCGGGCGGCGCCGGCGGCGCGCTCTGCTCGGGGGCTGTCAGGGTCATGGCTGTGCTCCTCTCGATCGGGCTTCGAGTGGCGCCCCCGGGGGGGGGTCCCCTCCGTACGGCGTGGACGGGTGCGAAGGGGACCGGTGCCCCGGTGGCGTTCGTCCATTGAACGGGGCGGGCACACCCTCACAGAGGGGCCGTGCGGGGGTGCGTTTCGCCCTGCTGGGGGCCAGAGCGGGGGGCCAGAGATGCGACTACATCGACGCATGACAGGGGGCGGCTCATGATGTGCCCGGACGGAATCGGCGCGTTACTCCGCAGTGTCCGCGAGCGGGCGGGCCGCACGCGCGAGCAGCAGGCCCGGCTGATGGAGTCAGCTCAGGGCGGCCGGTGGTTCGACCCGGAGAACCTCAAGCGATGGGAAACGGAGAAACGACTGCCGGTGGCCGTCTGGCACGAGCCGATCGCCACGGCATACAGGCTCAAGGTCGGCGACGTGCGGCAGGCCGTGGCCGTGTCCCGGGAGTACCGGCGGCACCAGAGCGAGGAGAACGCGGACGTGAACAGGCGGCGCTTCATCGGAGCGGCGGCAGCGGGGATCTCCGCGCTGCCCGGCATCGCACAAGCCAGAGAGGGCATCGACAGCGGCCTGACCGGTTCGGGGGCCGGTGACCTGGCCTATCTGGCCTCGGCTTTCGAGCGGCACCGCGGCGGCTACCGAGGCCGCTCCCCCGACGTAGTGCTCGCCGAGATGCGCGAGGACCTCGACCTCCTCGGCCAGGTCCTCAACCGCTCCCATCCCGCAGGGGACCGCGCTGATCTCGCACGCACGGCCGCAGGGATTGCGGGACTCGTCGCGATCGTCCAGCACGACCGCGGCGACCAGCGCAACTCACACCACTGGTTCGCCACCGCCGAGCGGGCCGCCCGCGAGTCCGGGGACCGGCGGATGACCGCCTGGGTCCTCGCCCGGCACGCCATGGTGCCGCTCAACTACGGCGCCCCGCAGGAGGCCGCCCGCCTCGCCGCGCTCGCCCGCCGCGAGGCCGGTAGCGCACCCACGGCCGCCGCCGCGCTGTCGGCAGCCGTCACCGCCCGGGCGCTCGCCGGTATCGGCGATACCGACAGGGCCCTGCGTGCCCTCCGCGACGTCCAGGACCTCGCCGACCGACTCGACGGCCAGGAAGTCGCCGACACCTGGTTCGGCTACCCCGGCCAGAAGCACTTCGTACACCTCTCCCAGGCGTACACCCTCCTGGGCAACACGTCGGACGCGTACGCCGCGCAGGAGGACGCGCTCGCCTTGACGACCTCGCCCTCGGTCATGACCCGGGCCCTGCTGGCCATGGACACCGCAGCCTGTCTGCGCGAGGACGGCGACCCGACGGCGGCCGCCGAGATGGCCGCCGGCGTACTCGCCCGGCTCCCCTGCCCCTACCGCGACGGCCTGGTCCGCTCCCGGGCGGACGCACTCCGCCGGCAGCTCACCGGCCGCCCCCATGATCACCTTGGCCAGGCCCTCGCGTAGCAGCGCGTCGGGCCACCGGCTCGTTCGTCACCGAGGTTGACCGCCTCGCCTTTAATAGGAGCTCGTGCCTGCCGTCACCCGGATTTCTGCCCCTCCGCCCCGCACATCCTGCCCGTGCGTCCCTTGTCCGCGCCCGCGGGCCCTCCGTATACAGAAAGAACCACATTTCCACACGAGGGCGATAATCTATGCGCGCGGACGACCGCACCCGTCATGCCGATCCCGGCAGGACCAGCACACCAGCCCGTACGTCGACCTCCCGCGGCACCGCCAGTGTCCCGGACGCTCTCCGTGCCCTGCAGAGCGGTGCGGGCAACGCCGCCGTGGTCCAGATGCTCCGCCAGGCAGGGCACCCCTACGCGCAGGAGCAGCACACGCACGGCGCGGGCTGCGGTCACCAGGAGACCGCGCCTCAGGTCCAGCGCTCCACCGTCCACGATGTCCTGCGCGGCGGCGGCCGCCCCATGGACGCCCCGCTGCGCACGGAGATGGAATCCCGCCTCGGCGCCGACTTCTCCGACGTCCGCATCCACGACAGCGGCGCCGCCCGCGCCTCCGCCGCCGAGATCGGCGCCCGCGCCTACACCAGCGGCAACAACGTCGTCATCGGCGACGGCGGCGGCGACAAGCACACCCTCGCCCACGAACTCACCCACGTCATCCAGCAGCGCCAGGGCCCCGTCTCCGGCACCGACAACGGCGGCGGGCTCTCCATCAGCGACCCCTCCGACCGCTACGAACGCGCGGCCGAGGCCAACGCGACACGCGTCATGAGCGGAGCCGCGCCCGTACAGCGGGCCGAGGACCATGCCATGGCCCCGGACCAGTCCGTGCACGTGGCGCACGGCTCCGCGCGGTCGGCCGTCCAGCGCGCGCCCGACGAGCTGAAAGTCAGTTCCCTGCATGCCGCGAATCCTCATCGCGGCAGCGTCGGAACCGTCAATGACGACGGGCACATAGAGGTCACCTCGGATCAGTTGTACAACCAGGTCCTGGCGCCGGAGACGAGTTCCGCCCAGGGCGAGCACGTCTTCAACGCGCTCAACGCTCTGGCCATGGGTATCCACGCCGACATCACGAGAGATTTCGAAGCCACCCCCGAGCTGGTGACGGCACTCGACGCCCTGCAGGACGCCGCGGAAACCTTGAGGGTCAAGCGGGACCACAGCACCTTCCGGGCCGCACCCGCGGGCAAGGGGAATTCCGCGAACTCCAACAGCTACTCGGCCTACGCCGAGGACATTCGCGCGGCTGTGAGGATGGCGCTGAGTTCCGAGCGGAAGGCGACGGACGCGGAGAAGACGGCCGGGAGGCGGGACGAGCCGCCCCGCAACTTCACCGGAGGCTGGAGCAGGCTGGTGGAACTGAGCCAGAACGTGCTCGACCGCACCATCGACCTTCAGGCGCTGGCGTATCAGGACAAGACGTACAAGACCAAGGAATACAGGGAGTGGAAGGCGGACACGATCGAGGCGATGCAGGGGGCCAGCAACAAGCTGCTCAACGCGGTCTGGGCCGCGCACCACCACTCCCGGCACAACGACACCCCAACCCCGTAATTCCGCGTTCCGCACGCCTCGGGCGGTCCCGGGCGGGCTCGGGCGGTCCCGGGCGTCCGGTGGGGGTGCCGCGGTGAGTGAGCACTCACCCCGGCCCCCCACCCGGGTCAGGAAACCCGGTCGAACACGATCCCGTAGGGATTGCCGACGAGCAGACCGGTGGACCAGCGGTTCGCGAAGGGGGTCCGCCAGTTTCCCGTACCGGCGTAGCGGGCACTTCCCAAGTGCTGTAAACCGCTAATCCCCCAGGTCAAACGCTCCTTCAGGCGGCCGGGCCCTGGGCAGGGCACCCTCCATAGACGTATGGGTCGATTTCGTTGCCCTCCCTGTCGCTGAGGTGGAAGCAGTGGCCGTTGGCCCACACCGTGACCGAATCGCGCCGATGGTCAATCTGGAACGGCTCCTCCCCAAGCGGCGTCCCGGGCCAAGAACCGTCTGCCGCAGATGAATGAGTGACAACGACACAGGTCTCTTTCGACAAGATCCGATGGACGTCACCCAAGGGCTCCACCATCAGATCCAGCGGCATCTCGCCCTCGTTGCTGACCACCAGCCGCGCCGCTCTCCCCACGAACACTTCCGTCACCCTTCCCTGGCCCTTCGGACAGCCGCGCGCAACTGCTTCCTCGGTGCGCACACGGCACGATCCTCACACCTCACGCACGATCACCCGAACCAGGCGTCCACGCCCGAGTCACCAAACGCGCCTACCAGGATGAAACGCTCTTTAAGACGGTGGGCATCTGCCTGCCAGGACCCCACTTAGCCGGCATCGTCCCGTGGTCCGCCCGGTGTGCCGACGAGAGCCTTGATCCGAGATGGACGGCCGCCTTCCGAAAACGACGACCACGCCGGCGCGCCCTGTCTCCTCGACCTACTCGCGGAGACACCGGACTGCCCCACGGTCCGGGATCAGGGTGTCCAGGGCGTGGTCCAGGGCTGTGAGCAGGTGCTCTTGTTGTTGTGGGGTGTAGAGCATGCGCAGTGCCAGGCCGTCTGAGAGTGCGATGACGGCGTCAGCTACGGCCGGCGCGTGGGTTGCGTGCCCGGCTGACTCCAGCCAAATGGTCAGTGCCTGACGGATGTCCTGGTCGACCTGCTGCCGGATCGCGGCGAGGCGGGGGTGGTGTGCGGCGTGGACGGCGAAGGCGAGTTGCGCGGCGGCCTCGGCGCGTCGCTCTGCGTCCATGGGGAGTGTGGTGAGGATCAGGTCGCGCAGCGCCTGGCGCAGCGGCAGCGCGGTGTCCACCCCGGCCATCCGGCGCTCGATGCGCTCGCCGGCCAGTTCGGCGGCGAACGTGAGCATCTCGTCCTTGGTGCGGAAGTACTTTTGAACGGCGCCGGGGGAACGGCCCGTTGCGGCGGCCACGGTGCGCACGCTGACCTCGTCGAGGCCGCGCTCGGCGACCAGCTGGAGCAGGGCCTCACCGATCTGCCGACGCTGTTCGTCTCTGTCGACGGTCTTGGGCATCGGTCGCACTCCCTTCGTTAAGATACAGTCGTATTCTAACTTGTCGTCAGCTGGGACGTTGCACGGAGCCGCAAGGAGACTGGTGATGGATGACCGACGTGAGCCTCCCCTGCCCGCAGTGCGGGCTTCGGACCGCGACCGCGACCACACGCTCGGCGTGCTGGCCGCCGCGCTGGCCGAAGGGAGACTCGATCCGCACGAGCACGAGATCCGTACCGAACACGCCATGCGGGCGCGCACAGCAGACGACCTCGCCGCACTGACCGCCGACATACCCACGCCGCCACCCACCCGCGCGGAGCAGAACCGTAAAGACCTCACAGACTGGCTGGCCGAATGGCGCTACTGGCTCGGCGGGGCCCTGATCATGTCCGGAATCTGGGCCACACGCTGCGCACAAAAGGGAGACCTGACCTACTACTGGCCGGTCACCCCACTGGGCGTGTGGGCGGCCGTACTGATCGCCATCGCCATCTGGCCACACGACCCGGCCGACAACGACGAAGACGGTAGTCCTACCGCGCGCCGCTAAGAGATCCCCACACGAGCATGGTGGACGAGACGGTGCGTGCAGGCGCCGAGCCCCGTACGGCAGTCTTCGTGTGGCTGGGTCTCGCGCTACTCCTGGGTGCATTGTCGGCCCTGTACTGATTTCCCAGGCCCAGCAGCAGCGCTCGCTCCGGGACGGTGTGCGCGCCGACGCCATTCATGCATACCCGCGGCACGTGCGTGCTGGGACGGTGCAAGGTCGCCTTTGTAGGCGCAGGGCCGCACCGTCGTGGCGGCCCTGCCCCCGGGCCGTAGTGGCAGCAAGTACCCCGTGGGCGCGCACCTCACCGTCCGGTATCGGGCGGAGGATCCGCAGGCAGTCGCGGCCGCGTCCGATGTGGAGGGCGGTGGGGCGACCTTGCTAGCGGCCTCGACCGGCGCGGGCGCCGTGTTGTTCCTGCTTCTGCCAGTCATGAGGACGGTGGCCCGAGCACGGCGGCGGCGCGCGGCGTCCAGCGCCGTTGGATGACCAGCCCGCCCCACATGCCGATCACTGTGCTACTGACTTCGACTCGTCAAGATGATGCCGGGGCATAGGGGGGCAGGCCGATGACCGCTATGAAGCCATCGAGGGTGCCGGACCGGTATTGAAGCCGTTTGAGACGGTCGCGGACGAGGGTTCCGAGTCGGTCGAGGGCAATGACTGCGAGGTTGGCCAGCTGCGGTTGACGTGCGCCCAGGCCCTCCCACGTTTGGAACCTCCAGCTTGGTGCAGACGGATGCTGACACCGGCTTCATTTATCGAGGTAGGAGAAGCGCATGGGCATCATTGCCTGGATCTTGATCGGACTGCTCGCGGGCTTCATCGCCAAGGCCCTGATGCCGGGCAAGGACCCCGGCGGCATCATCATCACGATGCTTATCGGCATCGCGGGCGGTCTGCTCGGCGGCTGGCTCGGCAAGGTCATTTTCGGCGTCGACTCGATAGACGGCTTCTTCGACCTCTCCACCTGGATCGCCGCCATCATCGGCTCCGTCATCCTCCTGGCGCTCTACCGACTCCTCACCGGCAACAAGCACCACCACCGCCACGCCTGACCAACCCCACCACCCCTCAACGGCTCCACCCTCCCCAGGGCGGAGCCGTTGCGTTGCGTGTGAAGCGCCGCCTGTGAAGCAGGTCGTGCTCGTCGGCATCGCTTCTGACCGACAGACGCTCCAGCCACAGCCGCGCCGGCGCTCCCGGGAGGGGGAAACCGGCTCCCGACACTCCTCTGCGACGACCACAAGCACTCCAGGCCTGAACGTGCCTGACACGGGTCCGCACACGGGGGTCCGGTCGCGCCCGTCCGGCCGCCCTCCGGGCCCGCAGGTTCGCGACCACGTCGACTGCTCCTCGCTCACCACTTCTGGATCTGGAAGGGCTGGCCCGCATCCCTCCCGGCCGGCCGGAGGAAGGGCACGACAGAGCGCCCACCTCCTACACGTCGGCGGAGGTGGGGGCTCGCGCGACAACTACGGCCGCCATCCCCCGCGCGCGGGAGGCGCCGCCGACCTCACTTTCGTGCATGTCGGGGAGCACCGCTTCCTCCGCTTACTCGTGGGCCTTCGGGTCGCGGCTCTCGCCGGGAGCCTGCGACGGAGATGTGGGCGCCGGGTCGTTCTTCCTGGCCTTGGTCACCGCGCACTCCGTTCCTCGCTCTTTGCATTCGTCTCGGTACACCCCCGTCTGGCCCTTTCGGGCAGCCCCTCACATCGGCCGGGATCGAGTCCGAAAGCCGCTGCGGCTCAGGACCGGAGGGTCAGCTCCGCACACCGGGTGATGACGGACGCGAGTTCCGGCCCCTCGGCGCGCAGCCCGCGCTGGATGCGGGCGCCGTTCCCCCGTTCGTGCAGGTGCGCGATGCCTTCCCGGACCCGGTCGTCGTCGCCATCGTCTTTCAGTGCCTCGCGCACGTGCTGGTACAGGGCCTCGACGGCGTCCTCTGCGGACGTCTCCCGCATGGTTTCGGGGTGCAGCAGGGGTCCGTCCAGGCCGGAACGTCCGGCCCGCCAGGAGGCCAGGCGCAGCAGACTCGTACCGATCCTGGCCGGAGGCTGTCCGTCCTGCCAGGCGCGCGCCTCGGTCTCGACGAGGCCCCGGATGAGGGCGGCCAGCAGGACCGGCGTGGAGGCGTCCAGGCAGACGTCCGCGACCCTGATCTCGACGGTGGGGTAGGTGGACGACAGTCGGGCGTCGAAGTAGATCATGCCCTCGTCGCGGAGCACCCCGGTCTCGATCATCGCGCGGACCTGCTCGTGGTAGCGGTCGGCGGACCCGAATGTGTCCACCGGCCCGGCGGATGGCCACCGGTTCCACACCCGGCTGCGGTAGCTGCCGTACCCGCTGTCCTCGCCCTGCCAGAAGGGCGAGTTCGCGCTCATCGCCGTCAGGACGGCCAGCCAGGGCCTGATGCGGTCCAGGACGGCGACGCCCTCGTCGTCCGAGGCGACCGACACGTGGACGTGGCATCCGCAGGTCAGCTGCTCCTGAGCGGTCAGTCCGAACTGCTCACCCATCCACCGGGCGCGTCGTCCGGCGTCCAGGGAGGGCTGGACGGGCAGCGGGGATGTAGCGACCGCCGCCACCACGGCGCCGGCACTCGCTGCGTGGCGGGATGCCTCGCGGCGGATACGGACGATCTCCTCCTGGAGCTCCCCCATCTCAGTGACCGGCTTCGTGGCGAACTCCAGCTGCTCTTTCTGCAGTTCTTTCTCGAACTCGTGCTCCCGCCGGCCGCCCGTACCCTGCTGCTGCCAGGCCGCACGCTCGGCGGCCGCCAGCACCGCCCCCGAGACGGCGAGCGGTGCGCCGCTGTCCCGGTCCACGAGCAGCAGTTCCTCTTCCACGCCTACGCTTCGCATGTCGCCGCCTGTGGATCGCACCGCCAGTTATCCCGCACCTGCCCTGGCTTCCCTCGACCATGCCGCAGCCTTGCGCGACGGCTTCGCGTGCACGCCCCCGGCTCCAGGATCCGGCGAACGTCTTGCCATCCCGTCCGTGATCACGGCGAAAGGTCGGCGCCGGACGAAGGCCGCAAGGCGCGGTTGAGGCGTGGTCGCCGTCCTACGACGCCGCCTCGTCGTCATCCGTTTGCCTTTCTCCTTCGGCTTGCGACGGGGTGGTGCGCTCGGGGCCCGGATGGGTGTCCCGATGTCCTTCCTCCTCGGAGAGTTCCTCGTCGACTCGTTCGCCTTCTGCCTGTGACGGCGTACCCTGCTGTGTCATCGCGCTGCTCCTCTCGCTGAGGGCTTCTGCCTTCCCTCGTCTATCCCGCCGGCCGGTTCATAGGAGGTCGGTGGGGTCCCTGCGTTCCAGGGGGTGCAGGGCCGGTCCCTGGAGGAGTTCGCCGTCGATGCCGAAGCGGGAGCCGTGGCAGGGGCATTCCCAGGTGCGTTCGGCGTTGTTGAAGGCGACCAGACACCCCAGGTGCGTGCAGACGGCGGACACGGCGTGCAGTGTGCCTTGGTCGTCGCGGTGGACGGCGCAGGGTTTGCCGCCCGTGCGGACCACCGTGCCCTCGCCGGGGCGCAGGTTCTCGACCGGGCCGTTGGTGCCGTCGCCCAGCGCGTCCACGCGGTCTGCGACGAAGTGCTTGGCCACGTCCCACTGGGCCTTGAGGAAGGTCGGCGCCGAGCGTACGGCCGAGCCGACGCGGCCTGGGTCGTAGAGTCCGCCCCACGGGTCTTCGTCGCCGCGGGCGAGGGCGGCGATGATCATGCCGGCCAGCACGCCGCTCGTCATGCCCCAGCCGGCGAACCCGGTCGCCACGTACACGTTGTCGTGCTTGGCGGGCAGGCGCCCGATGAGGGGAAGGGTGTCCGTGGAGCTGTTGTCCTGCGCGGCCCAGCGGTGTGTGGTGCGGAAGCCGGGGAAGTGCTGCTCGGCCCAGTCCTGCAGGCGGACGTAGGCGGCCTGGGTGTCCTCGCCTGTGCCTGGCGAGAACGCCTGTCCGGTGACGATGAGGAGTCGGCGGCCGTCTGGCAGGGGCGCCGTGCGCACGGAGCGTTTGCCGTTCTCCTGCGTGATGTACAGGCCCTGCGGATCCTGTCCGTCGGGCATAGGGCCCGCGATCACCAGGTCCCGGTGCTGGGTGAGCCGGGTGGAGAGCAGGTTCTTGTCGAAGACGGGGTGATGGGTGGCGACGACGACGTGCTGTGCGGTCATGGTGGCGCCGGAGTCGGTCGTGAGCCGACACGGGTGACCGTCTTCGAGTTCCGTGACGCGGGTGTTCTCGTGAAGCCGACCCCCGCGCGCGACGATGTCGCCGACGAGACCGGACAGGTACTTGAGGGGGTGGAACTGGGCTTGGTCCTCGACCCGGACGGCGCCCGCGACGGGGAAGGGCAGCCCGGTCTCAGTCACGAAGGAGGCGTTCAGTCCGGCCTCCCGTGCCGCGTCGGCCTCGGCTCGCAGGGCGTTGATGCCCTCGGGCTTCTCGCAGTAGGTGAAGGCCGGGCGTCTCTCGAGTTCGCACGCGATGCCGAGTTCTCCGCAGACTTCGACGACGTGGCGCAGGGCGCTGCTCTGGGATGCGGCGTACCGCCGTGCGGCGTCCTGCCCGTGCTTGCTCCGCAGCGTGTCGTACACGGCCGTATGGAGAGCTGTGAGCTTCGCGGTCGTGTGGCCCGTGACCCCGCCAGCCAGGTCGCCGGCTTCGAGCACGGCGACGCTCATGCCGGCGCGGGCGAGCTCCCAGGCGGCACTGAGGCCGACGATGCCGCCACCGACGACCGCGACATCCGCCTCGCTGTGCCCTGCCAGTGGGGGGAACGACCGCATGGAAGCCGTCTGGGTCCAGTAGGACTCTCCGGCGCCGAGGCTCTGGTTCATATCCGGCGGCTGCCCCGGAAACCCGGCTTGACGCATGGCGTGCAGCTGCTGCTGTGGCGGGCAGGGCGCGGACACCATCGTGAGCCCGACGTTGATGCGCAGGAGCAGCGGGCGGCATCGAGGGCGCCTTGGGCGTGGTGAGGCAGGTGCCGGCGGCGCGAGATCAGTGGCCGAGGGCGTTCTTCAGCTGCTGCTTGGTGATCGTCGAGCGGCTCTCGCTGCCGCGCTTCTTCGCCTCCTGGGACAGGTCCTCTCTGGTCCGCTGGGACGAACCGCCCCTGCCGCCGGTGGTGGCTTTCGGGCAATCGGCGAGCGGCGCCTCGGCGCCATGAGGCGCTCCACTCTGCCTGCGGTGCTGCGGTGCTGTCCGATCGGCCCTTTGGGCTCCCCTGCCGGGTCGTATCCGTGACGTGCGATGAAGGGCGAGGCACCGGTCTCGGGGTCCCTTCGGGTCACGCCGTTGTCTTCGCTTTCTGGACAACGGCAGTAGCGGTTTTTCGTTCGTGGCGCCACTGATATCGCTTGGGAGGGGCAGAGGCGGTGACGGAAACGGTCGTCTTTTCTGAGAGTGGGAAACGATGAGAGAGCAGAACGAGCGGATCGGCGGGCTCGCCGTCCGTGAAGGGGAACCGGTGCGGTCGCGCCATGGCTCCGCCGTCCACGTCGTGGCGGTGCCGCGGTGAGCGCCGGGTCCGCGGCCACTCCCCCGCCCGGGCTGCGGCGCGCCCTGACCACGCCCCTGCTCTACTTCTTCATCCTCGGCGACGTGCTCGGTGCCGGGGTGTACGTCCTGGTGGGGCAGGTCGCCGCCGCGTCCGGGGGCGCGGTGTGGGTGCCGCTGCTCGTGGCGCTGGTGCTCGCGTTGCTGACCGCCGCTTCCTACGCGGAGCTGGTCACGAAGTACCCGCGGGCCGGCGGCGCCTCCCACTACGCCACGCGGGCGTTCGGCCCGGCGGTCGGGTTCGTGGCCGGGTTCTGCATGCTGGCGGCCGGTGTCGTCTCGGTTGCCGCGCTCGCCCGCGGCTTCGCCGGCGACTACCTCGGCGCGTTCCTCACCCTGCCCGTCGCGCTGGTGGCCGTGGTCTTCCTGGTCCTGCTGGCCCTGGTCAACGCACGGGGCATCAGGGAGTCCACCCGTGCCAACGTCGTCGCCACCGTGGTGGAGGTGGGTGGCCTGCTGGTGGTCGTGGTGCTGGGTGCCTGGCTGCTGCTGCGCGGAGAGGGTGATGCGGGGCGCCTGGTCCAGCTCGGCACGCCGGAGAAGGGCGCCGCGGCAGCCGTGCTGAGCGGGTCCGTCCTGGCCTTCTACTCCTTCGTGGGCTTCGAGACCTCGGTGAACGTCGCCGAGGAGACCCGTGACCCCCGGCGGTCCTACCCCCGCGCCCTGTTCGCCGCGCTCGCCACGGCCGGGGCCGTGTACGTCCTGGTCGGAGTGGCCGCCTCGCTCACCGTGCCCACAGGCGTCCTCGCCTCTTCCAGCGGTCCCCTGCTCGAGGTCGTCCGGGAGGCCGGCGGCGTCCCCGTGCGGCTGTTCAGCGCCGTCGCCCTGGTTGCCGTCGCCAACGGGGCTCTGCTCACCGGCATCATGGCCTCGCGCCTGGCGTACGGGATGGCCCGCGACGGGCTGCTGCCGGCCGCGCTGACCCGGGTGCTGCCCGGCCGCCGCACTCCTTGGGCGGCGATCGCCGCCACCACCGTCCCGGCTCTCCTCCTGGCCCTGACCGGCAGCGTCGCCACTCTGGCCTCCACCCTGGTGCTGCTGCTCCTGGTGGTCTTCCTGATCGTCAACACCGCCGTGCTGGTGCTGCGTTCCGACCCGGGTGAGCCGGACCACTTCCGGGCTCCGACCGTCCTGCCCGTCCTGGGCGCCGCCTCCTGCGTGCTGCTCGCCACCCAGGTGGAGACGGAGGTGTGGCTGCGCGGATCGGTGGTCCTCGCCGTGGCGGTGGTCCTCGCCGTCGTCGCGGCCGGGCGGCGCCGCCAGGAGGCGGAGAGGGACGCGACGGCCTGAACGGTCAGGTGACATCCCGGTGAGGTCAGCGGCTGGGCCCGATGTGCGGGGGCGCGCACCGGGTCCAGTCATCGCTGACGGGGTCGTTGCGCACGAGCCCAAGGCGGGCGAATTCGCGCAGCCATCCCTCCATGGGCCAAGTGCCCCAACGGTCGCGGCACACGGCGCCGTTGCGGAGGATGCCGTCCAGGTGCTCGACGGGCGGGCGGCTTACCGGGTGGTGCTGGTGCTGGGCGGGGGCGCCGCCGACCCACCGCAGGTCCACGTCGCGCGCCGCCGCGGTGCGGCAGAAGCCGGTGTCCTCGCCGCCGTATCCGGTGTAGCGCTCGCAGAAGCCGCCGGTCCGCCGCCAGGTTGGTGCCGTGAAGGCGAAGGACAGGGACCAGAACAGCTGGTGGTCGCCGCCGGGGAGCACCTCGTCGTCCGCCGGCACGGGCCGTCCCGTGTGCGGCGGCGCGAGGGGCGGCAGGGCGTCGAGGGGGCAGCCGCCCGGCGGCGGGGCGGCAGGCAGGTAGACGACGGTGCCGCACAGCAGGGCGCCATCGCGGGCCGTTTCGGCGTAGCGGGGCAGGAGGGTGGGGCCAAGGATGCAGTTCACATCCAGGATGACGAGGAGGTCCGCCCCGGCGTCCAGGGCGCGGCGGCCAGCGAGCGTGCCACCCTCCACCTCGTACGAGGAACGACCCGGCCGCTGGATAGGGGAGTCGGCGAGACCGCGCCCTGTGCATGCCCGGGGAGCACGGAGCGTCAGGTCCGAACGATGAACCCCCGGTCGCGGACCACGTGCACACTTGATGGTGGATGTTCACGGCGTCGTCTTCATGGACTCCGCTGGCCTGCTGCTGTTCTTGGACCTTCACCGGCGGGCCGAGTGTCTTGGCCTGCGGGTCGTCCTCGGCTGGCAGGCCCAGCCGCAACGGCTGATGACACAGGTCGCCGGGATGCCGGGGCCGGGATCGTCCACCGGCGAGCGTTACTCGCTGGCGGGTTTTCGCCACCTGATCGAGGCACGAGTGCAGCGCGAATACCTCGCGTGCTAGCCCACTGGCTTCGGATTATTTGATCGTGGGCTGGTGGTGTCGGCTTCCCCATCGGTGTCTGGGAAGCCCGGCGAGGACTGTTGGCGGAAAAGCCGTATGTGGGCGGCAACGAGGACGGCGCCCACAAGGTCAGCTCCGACCTGTTCCGGGCATCCGGGTTCGCCTCCACCAGCACACGGTAGTGGCTGGTGACGGCGGGCCTTGGAGAGCCACCCCGACGTCGTGCTCATGCCTGCGGCGTTCCTGATCGTCGAACGGTCCGGCAACGAACCCTGGACACCAGGCAGCAGCCTGCATGCCACCGCCCACGACGCACGCCGAACCCTCGTCTTCGCCCTGACCTGGATGCAGCCACGCACACGCGGCCTGATCCCTTACGACGCCGAGACAGACAAGCACGTCGGAAAGGGCAAACAGTCGGCTTAGGGTTCCAGCTCCAAAATGCTCAGCGATCTGAAGAAGACGCCGGCCTCCGGCAGTGGGTGAACGACTGGGGCGGCGTGTACGACGGCGCCTGGAAGGTCACCTACTCCTACTGGACCGGTTGCGGCTGCCGGAAGAAGAAGTACACAGTGACCGCCTTCTACCGCACCACCGCAGCACCTGGCGGACAGCCGCTGGGCGTCACCACCGCCTACCTCAACCGGACCAGCTGATCCAGCCGTCCGCCGCGGCGCACCCCTCGGGGTGCGCCGCGGAATGCGTTCGGGGCACACTCGGGGCATGAAGGAGTAGTTCGGGCCCGAAGGCGCTCGTCAGCGCTACCTCCGCTCGTCAGCGGCGGTCGAGACCGGCGGCTCCACCGTGACGACCACCCGTCCCGGCCAGGTGGTAGTGCTGGACACCACGCCGTTCCCGGTGAAGCTGCGCGACGACGTGTTCGGCGAGCCGATCACCGTGGACCTCACCCTCGCACTCGACGCGTTCACGCACTCACTGGTCGCGTTCCGGCTCACGCCGGGATCGGACGCTTCTATCGAGGTGGCCATGTTGCCGCGGGACGTGATGCTGCCGCTTCCGATGCGCCCGGACTGGACACCGGACATGGAAGGGCACTATCCCGGCGTCCCGGCCGCGCTCGTGGCCGAGTTCGCCGGCCATCCGGTCGCTGGGCGGCCCTTCTTCGCGCCGGAGACGGTGACCAGCGATCACGGCAGTGTCTACAAGAACCACCACCTGGTGCAGGTCGCCCGCACGCTGGGCAAGGTGGTGCTGCCGGCGAGGACGATGCGCCCGCAGGACAAGGCGGGCGACACAGCCCGAACACGCTGTTCGCAATGGCGGCTGCCCGCGACGGGATCGCCCTGCAGATCCCCGATCCGACCCCCTACCACCACCTCCTGCCCGCCCACTTCGTGAAGCTCCACGGCCGTCGCAGGGTGAAGATCGGCGGACTTTGGTACGGCGGCGACCATCCGGTTCTCGGTGAGCTCGGCTCGCTCCCCTCGCCCCGCAGCGGCCGCCACCGCGGCAAGTGGGTCGTGCACCGCGATCCCCGCGACTGCCGCCAGGTGTTCATCGAACTCGCCGGCCAGTGGCACACCCTTCCCTGGAACGGACTGCCCACCGGCGAGGACGTCCTGGCCTTCTCCGACCCGCGAGTACAGCAGGTGCTGCGCGAGGCGGCCCGGGCCGGGCTGACACCCCGCAACGACATCGAACTCCTGCCCGTCCTGCTCGACCTGATCGGCGCCCACCCCCCGGTCGGCTCCTGGCCGAGCCAGATGACCAAGGCCGAGCGGGCCGAGCGGGCCCGCGAGGTCGCCCGCGGCCGGGCCGCCGAACGCGACCGCACCGGCCCGACGACGCTGCCGGCCGCACCGCGGCCGGCCGAGCTCGCCCGCCGGAGCCGGCGGGCCGTCGATGCAGAACGCCGCCGCCGTCGCGAGCAGGCAGTGGCCGCCCGGTCTGTCCCGCCGGCCCGTCTCGGCGAGGGCCTGCGCGGGCGTTCGCTGTTCGCGCTTCCCGACGACGACGTCGTTCCCGGACCGGTACAGGAGGAACAGCCGTGATCAACGGCGAGGAGTCGCTGCCCTTTGTCTTGTCCGGCCCGGCCCCCGCCCGCGACACCGTGGCCGGCTGGCAGCACTGGTGCCGCACCCGCAACTCGTTCGCCCCGGCCCCGGTCATGGACCGCGCTGCCTTCGGGCCGCTGAGCAAGCGCAAGAAGGTGCTGCACAACCTGCACCGCACAGCCACCCACGCGAACCTGCCGCTGCTGGACACCCCGATGAGCCTGGCGGTGGAGAAGCTTCTGACCGGGCGCATCGAGACCAACGCGCTGAAGATCAAGCCCACCCCCCGGGCCGGGGTGATGCTCTCCGGCGGCGGCTACCAGGGCAAGACCGAATGCGTCTGCGAGATCGCCGCCGCTTTCGAGGAACGGTGGCTCGCCCTCCACGCCTACCTCAACTCCTGCGCCGCACCGGCCTGGCCGACTACATGGCCAACACCCAGGCCATCACCCGCACCGCCCTCTCCCTCGAACTGCCCGCCCAGCAGATGCGCGACTTCCAAACCGCCACCCGGCTCACGGCAGCCGAGGCCACCGCCCTGACCCTGCTGCCGCTCGCACCCCGTTACCCGCCCATCGTCCACAGCCTCGACGTCGTCCGCGCTGGCAAACGCATCCCCTCACTGGACTGGCTCTTCCCCACGGCCGCCCGCTACTGCCCCGACTGCCTCGCCGGCGACGGCACTCCTGCGCAGACAGACCACGGCGGCCCTTGGAAGATCGAGTGGAGACTGCCCGCCGTTTTCGCCTGCTCGCACCACCAGCGCTTCCTCGAACACCTCTGCCCGGCCTGCCGGCGATCCATCGCCGACCACGGAGTCGGACAACTCATTCCCCGCCCGACCATCACCGGACTGCACCCGTCCCAGTGCCGAGTACCCCTCGACCACGGCGCCCGCCGCTCACAACGCGCCGCACAACTCTGCGGCGGCCGTCTGGACCAGCCGCAGCTCGCACCGGCGGGCCCTTGCCCAGGCAACTCGCCGACCTACAGGCGAAGATCGTGAGCATGCTCAGTCCGGCCACCCCGGCGGCGACCGCTGGGCAGTACTTCACCGGACCTCCACATGACCAGCGGCCTCGTCATGATCACCTGGCCGGAGGCCCGCCCCACCGCCTCCGGCGTCGACACGCACCGCGCCGACCAAGTGCTGTCGAACGCAAGGACCCCTCCCTCTCGATGCATGTCAGCACACCGCCACAGGACGCCCGCGCATGCGCCAGCATCCTCCTGGCCGCCGATACCATCCTGTCGACCGACGACCTGCGAGCCGCGCTGGCTCCGCTCGCACCGGTCGAAAACCGCACCCGCAGCGGCATCGACCCCAAACGTCACCGCAGCTGGGACGCGGCCTTCCAGCGAAACCTATACGACTGCTCCGAACGATTCCAGAACGCCGCCGAGCACCTGGTCTCCACCCACCGAAAGCGTCGCGGCACCCGGAGCACCGGCGGAGGCCGCCTCCCCCAGCGCGGCCTCGACTACGGCCCCCAGCACGTTCCGGCGTTCCTCCCGCTGAAGTGGGCCGAGCGTCACCTCGGCGCGTTCACCGCTGGGATCAGCATGCCGGTCCTGCGGCGCACATCCGCCGTCTTCCTCGTCCGCCGAGCCCTCGGCGGGAGCGTCGTCGACGCCGCCGAGTTCCTCGGACTCCGCATCGCCGGACAAGGCCTGGGGACCCCGATCACACGGTGGGCCCGCAGCCAAGGAACTCCCGATGCCTACGATCGGGCCCTCGACGCGATCACCGCAGAACTCACGTCCGCGCCGATGATCGACTACTGACACCGCCGCGAATGCCTCCGCGACTGGGCGATGCCACCGGACGCATGGCACAAGATCGCCGACCAACTCGCGCGACAGCCGAGCCCACATCTCCGAAGACCGCGCCCGCCTCGCCGCCATGGCCTATGTCTGAACTCAAGTCACGCTCGGCGAGACCCAATTCGCCCACAACCGTCCGAATCCCGCAACAACGCCGAGCTCGACACGGCATGGAGCCAAGACCGGTTCAGCATCGGACACTGGATCCGGCAGAACAAGGTGCCTCTCTACCAGCAGATGAAGCCACTGCTTGACGTCTTTGCCGAGCAGCTCGGCCACGGCATCGACATGGAACGCTCGGACGGCCAACTCGCACGCTCACTGGCCAACTGAAGCGCTCAGTCACAGCTGTGTGCCGCCTGGCGGGACAGGGCCGGCTCTAGAGGTCGAACTCCAGGTGCTCGATGTCCGTGAACCGGACTTCTTCCAGGGAGCCGGCGCGACGGCCGCCGTCCTGGAAGTAGACCTCTTTGAGTGCTTCGGCGGCGATCTGCTGGAGGTGGGCGTCGCCGGCGCCGGCGTCCTGGGCGTCGAAGAGGCGGGATGCGTACAAGGGTGGCAGGGCGATGGTCAGGTGCCGGATGCGGTCCTGGTCGGTTGTGCCGATCGGTGCGGTGTAGCCGAGGCGGGCGCGGGTGTCGATGATGATGCCGCCCGTGCTCGCCGCTTTCGCCTTGGCCTTGGCCCGGATCTGCGGCTGCCAGCGCCTCTTCACCTCGCGCTCCATACGCGCGGCAAGATCCGGGCGGGGCTTCTTGATCTGGCCCTTCACGTACCGCTCGACGGTGCGCTGGGAGATCCGCAGCATCTGGGCGACCGCCTTGGTGCCGCCCAGTTGCTTGACCAGGTACCGCATCTGCGGGCCCGCGTGCTTCGGTGCCGGGCGGGTGAAAGCCTGCTGTACCGCTTTGTCCAAGCCGTCCCCGATCAGGCTCATCGTGGTCCTCTCCTACTCTCCGTTGTCGGCGTCGGTGACGGTGCCGTCCTTGATGTACCGGGCGAGGTTGAGCTCGGGAGCGTTGAAGCGGTCGCGGACCTCCTCGCCCCACAAGACGCTCTGGGTGCCCTCGTGCTTGACCAGGCCCGGGTTGACGCCGAGCTTGAAGCCGCCGGGGAGCGGCTTGCCTTCCCGGTAGGGCAGGAAGTCAAGCGGGCTCGGCCCGTTCGCGGCGTAGACGACACAGTCGGAGAGGATCGCGACCGGGTACTGGCCGGTGAACGCCGCATGCTTGATCACCTTGCGGTGCAGGTTGACCCTGGTACGGGAGATCACCGCCGCCCGGATGTCCGGCCGCCACGTCGGACGGGCCAGGGCACGCCACGGCTCACCGGGCCGCCAGCCCTCACCGCGCGGGCGTTCACGCAGCTTCCCCAGGCCGCCCTTCACCGTCGCCTTGATGGCCGAGACGACGATAGCCAGTTCCGGGTCGCGCTCTTTGCAGCCGTCCATCGCGGTGAGGAAGTCAGCCGGCGACAGGTCGGCATCGACGCCGAGGTCGGCCATCGTGGCGAGGTAGGCGTCGCGCAGCCTGGTGTACCAGCTGTCCAGGTAGCGGCCGTTGTCGTAGCGGACGTACGCCTCGACCGGGCGCACCTCGTAGCCGAGTTCCACCGCGTACGCCACCGTCGGGGTCGCATACCAGGCTGGGCCGGTGGGGGTCTCGCCCTTCGGGGTGAAGGGGGAGGGCAGCAGCGCGCCGTCCAGCTGAACCCATTCCTTGCCGGCCTTCACCTTCGACAGGTCGACGTGAGAGAGGTCCACCAGCCAGCTGCCGGGCAGCTTCGGGTCGAAGGTCGGGTTCTCAAGGCGGGTGGGTGCGCCGAGGCCGATGGTCAGGCCGTTGGCGCCGGCGGCGAAGGCCATGTTGACGTCGATGCCGACGAGGTGGCGCAGGGTGCATTCGGCGTCCGTCATCGGCCGCGCCCAGTCGTACGCCTCCTCGAACAGCTTCTCTCCCGGGCCGCGGACGTGGAAGCGCGGAAGATCCTTCAGGAGCGGGTGCCCGTCCGGAGCCTCGCACGGCGCAGGGTCGACCGGGTCGGTGCCCAGCGAGCCGGGATTGCGTTCGGAGTGCCGCTTGCCGGCCGCGTCGGGCGCGGAGGCGCGGGTCGGCGGGTGCAGGGCGGTCATCAGTTCTAGGCCGGTCACGGCGGTGGAACCGCGCGGCGTTATTACCCGGGAGGCGTACACACCCAGGACGCGGGCGAGGTCCGCGGGCGGGAGGTGTCCGGCCTCGCCCCAGTTGCGGGTGTCCAGCGCGTTCCACGACGGGATACACAACTGTACGCAGGCACGTTCCGCGCCCTGCGCCGGGCGGTAGATCCGCGCCCACGGGCCCAGCCCGCGCTTGGTCAGCCTCCACTCGGCACGGGCCAGCTGTTTGACGGCTTTGTGGTTCTCCGGGATCCGTCCGGCGAGCCGTTCCTCGTCGGTGAGCATCGCCGGCAGGCCGTAGCGCTCGAGCGCCGTCTCGGTGAGGACGAGCAGCGGGTCGGCGTCCTTGCCCGGCCCCGACAACTTCGGCTGGCCGAGCCTCGCCTCGTTGAGGGTCCACTCCACCAGGGATGAAAGGGACGTGGCAGGCACATCGAGGACCAGGCCGCCGGTGCAGTACGCCAGAACCCGCCCGTCAGCGTCGACATCAACGACAGCCAGCGGCCCGTTCGCGAACCGCATGTCAGTGCCCTCAGGCATCGGGGTACCGACAGGGTCCGCCTTCCGCACGCCCGCACGGCCCGACATCGGCGTTGGCCGGGTGGTGGGCGCCTGATGCGGCGCAGCGGCGGTGGGGGGCCGAGGGGCGGTGGGGCGTGTAGTCGCGGACGGGGGCGCGGGAGGAATCTGTGGTTGTCCAGATGCCGGCTCAGGCGGAGCCGTCGGCGAGAGAGCCGGCCCAGGGAGCGTGACAGGGGAGGTCAGATCCGACGGGGTGGCCGGCTCGGACGGCGTGGCCGGCTGCGGGGCGGGGTAGCGCTGGGCGAGACCATCGAGGAGACGACGGTAGGCCTGGAGGCGTTCCGCTCTCGGTTCCGCCCGTCCCTCCTCCCAGGCCTGGATGCTGGGCACGCGGATACCCAGGGCCTGGGCAACGGCCGCCTGGGTCAGGCCGGCTGCCTCCCGCAGACGGACACGCTCGGCCGGAGCGGGCAGGACATGTCCGTCATCGACGGCGGCGAGGAGGGCGTCGACAGCGGCGAGCGGATCGGAAGGGGGGTGACTCATGGAAAGGGGATCTCCTGCCGTTACCGGATGCCCTGACGGATTTCCTCGAGACGGGTCACCAGCCGTTGATACCGCTGGGACGCGGCCTGGGAAGACTTCATTCCCTGATGGGAGGCGATCTGCCGCCACTCCATACCGCGTCGCCTCGCCTCGATGACCACCTGCGTCTCCAGCCGGTCCAGGGCCGTACGCATGTCCTCGAACAGGGAAAGAGCCGCGGCCACATCATCGTCCGACACACCCGGCTCACCCGTACCAGCGCTCTGCTCCGCGCCGGCCAGAAGCCTGCCGAGCAGAACAGCATCCTTCTGCAAGGCGCCCGCGGGCACACCCTCGCCCAGCGGGAGGTCAGCCAGCCCCGCCAAACGCAAACGGTGATCGATCCCAGACTCGTCCGACATGACACCCACCCTACCCTCAGAAGAAATGAAACAACGGATTGTTGATTGCTTGGATGGCCGTGTGTCGTAGCACGGGAAGGCGGCAGGAGGAGTCACAGCGGGAAACACCGATCGCCGGGGCGGGTGGACCTCGAGGTGATGGAGCCGCAACGCTCGGGGGCAGTCGGCGATGCGATGGCTGCGCTGTTGAGAGCGAATGAGCGCGGCCGCCGCCGAGTCCGGCGCGGTGTGCGCGTACCAAGTCCACGGCTGTGCTGCGGCGCAGGCGGACCAGATCCGCTGTAAGTCGCTCGCCATCCTGTAGACCGAGGGCGGCCGGGTTGCCCTGCCGAACGAGCCGGTCGTGTGCGGCGGCGACCATAGACGGACCACGAACGTCCGGCCCTGGATCGTGATCAGCCAGTGCTGTGCATGTGACGCGGGTGGTCACCGCGCGGGTCAGGATCAGGGTCAGGGGCAGACGGGCGGACGTCTGCAGCGTTCTCTGCCCCGGGCACCTGGAGGTTGGGAACGCGTACGGCATGCCAGGGCGTCGAGCGCGCTCTTGCAGGTCATGAAGGCGGCTCTTGACCCTCACGTGACGTCAGGCTGCATAGTCGGTCTCGTGGAAGATCACTGGACCGTGGGGCGCGTGGCCGAGCTGGCCGGCGTGAGCGTCCGCACCCTGCATCACTATGACGAGATCGGGCTCGTACGTCCGTCGGCGCGGACCGCGGGTCGGTACCGGGCCTACTCGGCGGGTGACGTCGAGCGGCTGCGGGAAGTGCTGGCCTACCGGCGGCTGGGCTTCGGGTTGCGGGAGGTCGCGGAACTGGTCGGCGAATCCTCCACCGACGCGGTCGCGCACCTGCGCCGGCTGCGCGGCCTGCTGCTGGAGCGGCGCGATCGTGCTGACGCCATGGTGGCCGCCATCGACAACGAACTTGAGACGCGGGCGAGGGGGCTGACGGTGACACCGGAGGAGCAGCTGGGGATGCTCGGTGCACGGCTGTACGACGCGATCGGCGGCGCCTACACGGCGACGCGGCGTACCGATCCGCAGATTGCCGCGCAGATCCTGGACGCGCTCGGAGACGCGCGGACGGTGCTGAACGTCGGGGCCGGCACAGGCTCCTACGAGCCGGCCGATCGCGAAGTGACCGCGGTGGAGCCCTCGGAGGTTATGCGGGAGCAGCGGCCTGCCGGCTTCGCGCCGTGCGTGGCCGCCGCCGCGGAGAGCCTGCCGTTCGAGGACCGTTCCTTCGACGTCGCGATGGCCGTCTCCACCGTTCACCACTGGGAGGACCCGCTCGCAGGGCTGCGCGAGATGCGGCGCGTGGCACGCCGCGTGGTAGTGCTGACGTTCGACACCGACGAGCCCGGATGGCAGGACCGGTTCTGGCTCACCCGCGACTACCTGCCCGAGTTCGCCACCGTCCTCGCAGGATTCCCCTCGCTTGCGGGGATGGCCGATGCGATCGGCGCCCGCGCCGAGCCGGTGCCCATCCCGTGGGACTGCGCGGACGGCCTGTTCGAGGCCTGCTGGCGCCGGCCGGGAGCGTATCTGGAGGAGCACGTACGCCGTGCCATGTCGGTGTGGACGAAGGTCGGGCCGGATGCCGAACAGCGGGCGGTGCGAAGCCTCCGCGACGACCTCGACTCCGGCCGGTGGGCAGAGCGCAACAGTAGCCTCGCCCACCTCGACACGGCAGACCTCGGCCTCCGCCTGCTCATAGCCTGAAGGACCCGGCCCGGACTCACCCGGGATGCTCCTCCTCATCGCCCTCCGCGGACGCCTCTGATTCCGGAAGGGAAACTGAAGGGACACAAGCCCTGGCCCTCGCGGCCCGCCTGACGGATCTGACGCCGGCCGCCTCGCCGGCCAGGGCGGAAACCGCGGGCCCTCCCGTCCGGCCCAACTGTCCGTAGGCGAAGGCTCCATGCGTGACAGCACGGAAGGCTGCCTGGAAGCGCGCGCTGCTCATCCTCCTCAGACGGGAGCAATGGCAGCCCCGGGTGAAGGAGGCCGAAGCGGAGGAGTTGCCCCGTCCGCCTCCATCGAAGGGGCGGGCTGGTTGTCTGCGGCTCCTGTCCAGGGATCGAGGGTCCAGGGTTCGTCGAGGACTGCGAGTGATGGGGGGTGTACCAGGGCGCCGGGGAGGCGGGGGTGGGGGCTGAGGATGTCCTTCGCCGTCAGCCGGGCCAGTACCGGCTCCGGGGGGTGCGCCATGCGGTCGCGCAGCCAGTCGGCGGAGACCGCGGGCGAGGAGCGCAGGTGGGTGAGGACGGCCGCGGCGGCCGGGTCGTCGGTGAGGTGTGTGGCGGCTTCAGTCAGGAGGGTGCTGTAGCGGGTGATTGTGGTGGTGCGGTGCCGGGCGGTCTCGGTGACGGCGCGGGCGAAGAGAGAGCCCCACTGCGTCCATCGTCCTTCGGAGGCGGCGGCGAGGGCCTCGTCGTGTGCGCGGCGGTGGGTGTGGACCCAGCCGTCCAGGTCCAGCAGCAACCCGGGCAGCAGTCCAGCCGCCAGCAGGTCACACTGGGCGAGGAGGCGCGCGGTCCGGCCGTTGGCGTCGGCGAAGGGATGGACGGTCAGCAGCCGCGCCATGGAGAGGGCTGCCGCATCCAGGGCGGGAGCCGTGGTGTGCACGGCCCAGCGGTACCAGCGTTCTACGTGGTCTGTAAGTTTCCGGCCGGGTGCCACCGTGAGTGCGAAGACCTGGCCGTCGGCCCAGGTGATCCTGGCCGAGGACCGGCGCAGGCCGCCGGGGCCGGGGATGCTGGGGTCCCCGGCGACGATCAGCGTGTGCAGTTCGCTCAGGGCGGCCGGGGTGAAGCAAGGCCTGCGGCCCGGCCGATCCGCGATCTCGGCGCGGGTGGAGGCGGCGGCCAGCAGCCCGGCCTCGGCCCGTCGTTCGGCCGCCGCGGCAATCCGGCCGGTGACAAGCCGGTCGGGGATGCGGGCCAGGTGACGGCTGTGCACGGCCGTGCGAAACCGGGGCCGGTGGAAGAGGTCCGGGTTGTCCAGGTGGCGACCGGCGGTGTCGGAGAGTTCGGCCAGCGCTGCGGTCGCCTCGTCCCGCTCCGCCGGGGGAATCGCCTCCGCGTCCAGCGGCGGTACGACGGGGGCGATCCGTCGTACCGCCGTGCCCGAGGGGCGTGGGGCCTTCAGCACCACCGGCTGGTCACCTTGCCGGTGGGCCGCACCACGTCCACGTACTCGGTGGTGGTGTATCCCAGCCAGTTCGTGGAGGTGACCGAGTAGGTGAACGTCTGATACTCGACGAACAGGGCCCAGGACTGGCCCGGTTGGAGGGTGACGTCGACGGAGTACGACTGCTCGATCTGGGTGTTGAGCTGTGCACCGAGCGAGGAGGACAGCACCGTGGCCGCGTTGGCCGAGATGTTGGCGCTGACCTGGTAGGAAACCTGGTACTTGACGGTTCTGTTGACCCGTATGGGCATGGAGTTGGCGTTGCGGTGGCAGTCGGTCGGTACCTCGGTCTTCGCGCCGGCCTGGATCGGGCCCGCGCCGTTGGTCGGCGCGCCGCTGTCCCAGCCCCATGACATGGGCGGCATCGCCGGGTCCATCGGGGTGGGCGGCCGGGTGGCGGTGCCGTCGACGACGACCTGGGGCAGTGTGCCGTTCACCGGCTGGCCGACGACGCCGTTGAACATGTCGATCTCGCCCCCCGAGCCGCCGGTGCCGCCGCCGTCCCCTCCGCCGCCCCAACCCCCGTCACCGGGGTCACCGCCGGGGAAACCGCCCGGGTTGTCGTCCGGCCAGGGATCCTCCTCTTCGTGGTCGCAGCTGGTCTGGTTGTCCTCGCAGGCGTACGCGGTGTACGAGGCGGTCACCGCCGGCACGGCGGTGAGCACGGTCGCGCCGAGGGTGGCGGCGACCATCATCTGGCGGAGCTTCACGGTTTCTCCGGTCTGCAGCGGATCGGATGGGCGGCTCACAGCCTCTCCGGCTCGCTGACCCGGTCGCCTCCGTAGAAGTACGCAAGTCATTACGCAAACGGTGGGTGGTGACAGCCGGGCCAGGGCCGCAATCTGGCGTCCCCGGCCTCCGCACGTGCCGTTGCCCAGGCGACAGTAGTGGGGCGCCCGAGCGCGGTACCGCCGTCGCGTGGGCCTGGAACTCCCCCGTCTGCTGACCGGCCTCGTGGCCGCCGGACAGCCGTTGACCCCACGACGTCCTGGCCACCACCGCTCACGCCTCCAGCAAGTGCAGAACCCGGTCCCTCGACCATCTCCGCACCGCTCTGGTCACGTACCAGGTTCTGGCGAGTACGACAGGCTCACCGCGCCGCCCGCATCGAACCCCGCCTCGCTTGCCCGACGGCTGGGGACGCGTCCCGCCCACCCACGTCCGGCCCGCCGCCGACCCCGGCGGCGGGCCGGAGGACTCTCACCGGAACGCGGTGGCGTTCTGCTCCGCCCACTGGGCGAACGTGCGCGCCGGCCGTCCGGTCACCTTCTCGACGACGCCGTTCGGGGTGTTGTACTCGACCGGCGGTTCGGCGAACACCTCCAGCTGGAAGTCGATCATGTGCTCCGGCACGCCCTGCGCCCGCATCGCCTCACGCGCCTGGTCCGGGGTCAGTTCGACGAACTCCACCTCACGGCCGACCGCCGAGCCCAGCGCGGCGATCTTCTCCCGCAGCGAGATGCGCTCCGGGCCGGTCAGCAGGTACTCCTCCCCCGCGTGCCCGTCCTCCAGCAGCGCCGCCGCCGCCACCGCGCCGATGTCCCCCTCATGCACCATCGCGGTGCGCGAGTCCCCGTACGGCCGCTCGACCCGTCCCGCGCGCACCTCGTCCGCCCACTCCAGGGCGTTGGCCATGATCTCGGTCGGCGCCACCACGGTCCACGCGAGACCTGACGCCCGCACGGCCGGCTCCAGAGTCGACTCCGACCAGCCGGCGAGCATGGTGACCCGGCGCACCCCAGCGGCCTCGATCATCGCCACCAGCTCCCTGCCGTTCTCCAGCGGGGCGTAGCCGTCGCCGCCGAAGTTGATCAGGTGCACGGCTGCCACGCCGTCCAGCGCCGACGCGAGCGACGCCGCGTCGGTCAGGTCACCCCCGACGACCTCGACCCCCGGACCGAACATGGCCTCCCCAGGCCGCCGGGTCAACGCCCGTACCGGCGCCCCGGCCTCCCGCAGCGCTCCCACGACCTGCCGCCCGACCGTACCGGTCGCACCCGCCACCAGAAACGTCATGCCGACTCCTCGAATCCTTCGCCACCGGCCTCTCCGGCCACACCCACACCTTGGCCCACGATGCGGACAGCTACGGTCCTCAATGGATCCTGTCGGCCAGCCTCCGTCGGCCGCACGACGGTCGGCTCATCACCGCGACCGGCAACAGCGGCTTCAGCACAACCCCCTGCTCGTCGGCATGGTCCCCTCACCCCGCACCCAGATCATCGCGATGCGGTACGGGGAACAGCGAGTGAGGATCGCCCTTGACCTGGGCAACCACCGGCCCCTGGTCCTCCTCACCAGACACCAGCGGCCGTCCGCCGGCGCAGCGCGAGCCGGCTCGAACAGTGGCTCCGGAACCGTCAGCTCCGCTGGTGCAAAGCCCTGGTCCGCACCGCCATGGAGGCTGCCGAACGGCAGCACACCACCAGCGATGCCGGAGAGAAGACGATCGCCGCCATGAGCCACATCACCTGCTGCTCGGAATTACGCCGGCACCACGAGCGCAAACAGGGCCGAGGACATGAAACAGTCCCAAGCAGGCCTGGCGCCGACCCGGCGACGGAGCAACGTGCTGTGGGCGCTACTCCGGGGCCAGCGACACTACGAACTCACGCCACCTGAGGCGACCGCCCCATAGGGTCTCCCGCCAGTGACAAACCTGATCATCGACGAGAGCCGACCTCTCAGGGATGATCCCATCAGCATGGACCGATGACGCTGAGGAGCCCCTGTGATCACGCAAGGAGTACAGGTCACAGACCGGTGCAGGGCCTGCGGAGGAACGACGACCGTCGATGTCGGTCAGTTCTTCGACGAGGGCATGCTCTGCTGGGGCACCGAAGGACGATGCGCGGACTGCTCGGACGGGTGGTGCGAGCAAGACAGCGGACCCGTCACGCCCGAGAACATTCGACAAGCCCTGCTGCAAGCACACGGGGCGGCGCGGCTTCGCCTGTCCGGAGACGTGCCAAGCCTCGTTCCGGTGCTGCAGGCGCTGCGCAGCGCACGGGAACTGTCCCTGGGCGAAGCACGAACGCAGGCTACGCAGCTCGTCGAGACCGGTCTCATCGGCACGCTCGTCGAGATGGAGATCCTGGCAGTTCAACTTCGGAAACGAGCCATCCAGGTAAGCGTTGAACCAGCGGCATCACCCCGCCCGGACGACAACCGCAACGGCTAGACACCGACATTGAGAAGTCTGGATAGCCCGTTCACCGGGCTCAGCCCTCGGTAGTTCGGCACGCTGGTGACGGCTCTGCGCCACGAGGGTGCCGACGCTGTCCGCACGGGCCGACCCTGCGGTTAAGCTGCTGGTCGGGGCGGTGCGGCCCGGCCGCGGCGCCCGAAGCGACGACCGCGAAAAGAGCGACCATGACCACCACGGCACGCGTGACCACACAGCACGAGGACGGCCGGGTCCGCGTCACCCGCTGGGACTTCGAACCCGGCCAGTCGACCGGCAACCATGTGCACGCCTACGACTACGTCGTCGTCCCCGTCACCGACGGGCGGACGCGTGTGATCACCCCCGACGGGCGCAGCACCCTCTCGGAGCTCAGGGCCGGTGAGTCCTACGCGCGGTCGGCCGGCAGCGAACACGAGGTCGTCAACGCCGGCACCGAGCCGCTCGCCTTCCTCGAGATCGAGCTCAAGTAACCCCTTAGCGGGATCGAGCTGCCCCCACACACGGAGACGCCGCGTCGGGACACGCCCGTATAGAGGCGCCGTATCGAGCGACTCACGCACCGGCGCCACGACGAGCGGCCCGTGCGGAAGCGCCGTGCCCCAGCTCCGGGGAGGAGGGAGGCGGACATCGTGCACAGGATCTGGACGTGCGTGACCGCTCCCCGGAGGAGCGCCCGGCGCCGGCGGAGGGCGGCGTTCGTCCGCCGGGCCACATCCGACCCCCACAGGCACGGTCAGGCACAGCGCCTCCTTCGCAAGCTGGCGCGGCACCGCTGACGGCCGCTCCCCCGGCCCGGCAGGCCGGTCCCACGACGCCCCGCGCCACCAACGGTGCCGGGCGTCGCCGTGTGCGGACGACGCGAGCTGCCCGCGCTTCGTCATCGCCCGCCCGCCGCCATTCGGCGCCTCGGCACCGGCCACTCGCGCGGCGGCCGCGCGCCGGGCCTCAGCGCATCGAGGCCGGCGGGTCCGGGACCGGGAGGGTGCGGCTGTAGGCGTCCAGCGCCGCGAACAGGCCGGGAGCCAGCCAGTCCTGGCCGGTGTCGTCGACCCGGCAGCCCGCCGACCGCAGCCGGTCCGCGATCTTCCGACGGCAGGCCGGATCGGCGTCCAGCCGGATGAAGTTGCGACCGCCCAAGTCGGTGACCTCCCGCTGGTCCCCGGCCTTCACGATGACGGTGCGGTCCGGATACGCGGCCAGCGCCATGCCCAGTTCGAGGAGCACGTTGGGGCGGGCCTGCAGACCCGTACCGGTTCCGTCACCGCCGTCCCCGCCCAGGCCCGGGTGCAGGTTCACCACGTCGTCAGGGGTCATCAGGACCAGAGTGGCCTGGGCGCGGCGGACCGCGTGGCCGATGACCTCGCCGAGGTAGGGCGCGGCGCTGCCGGTCCCAGCGACCAGGGTCTCCCATTCCAGCGGCCTCAGGTCCAGCGCGCGGAGAAACGTGAACACGGCGTCGCGCGCCTGGTCGTCGCGGCCGTGGACCACGAACACGGTGCGGGCGACATCCCCGTCTGCGGGGTCCTGCCGACCTGCGGGTGGCGCACCGGCCGGGGCAGGCGCGGAGCGGGACGCCTCGGGTCGGGATCGACTCGGGTGTGGGTGGGACACGGTGTCGGGTGGCTCGGATCTGTTCGGGTGCGGGTCGGACGTCGCTCGGGGCAGCCCGGGCGGGGTGGGAAAGGGCTCGGGTGGCGGGGCGGGCGGCGGGGGCAGCAGGGCGAGGGCCTGTTCCGCCTGGGACGCGGTCAGTTCGAGGTAGTGGGCCTCGTCGTCGACCCGGGCGAGGAACCAGTCGGCCAGCTGCCGGTCGTCGGCGAACGGCCCAGCCCCGGCGAGGACCATCGGCCCCCGGTCGCGCAGGGTCTCGGCCATGTTCGCGGCGGCGATCGTCCCGGTGCGGTGCAGTTCCCTGAGGGAGATCGCGAGGACGGCGGCCGCGGCGCGCCGCCGGGCGAGCAGCCCGGCCGTGCGGTCGAGGGCTCCGGGCCTGTCGTCCGGCGGCCCGGGGTCGACGTCCGGCAGCCGCACGTCACCGGTGTCGCGTTCGAACACCCTCAGTTCGTAGCGGAGTTTGGCGGCGTGGAGCAGGTAGCGCGCCAGCCGCGGCAAGGCGAGGTCGCCGCGGGACCAGGTCCAGGCGCTCAGCAGGTCGTCGTCCGCGGTGTCCGCGGCGAGGTGCAGGCGGCGTTCGGCCCGTGCGTCGTCGCCGGGACCGGGCTCCCAGAGGGTCACGCCCCGGTCCAGAGCGACCACGTCGGTGCCTGGCGGCACGGGGGCCTGGCCGGGTGCGGCCCGGCACAGGTGGAGCCGGGCACCACCGAGCAGGGCACCGGTCCGGCCACCGCTGACTACGTCCCAGAGCGCGTCGAGCCGGTCCGGTCCCGGCGCCCAGGGAAGGCCGACCGGATCGTGCGGGACAGGCCGGTTCGACGGGTCGACGGTTGATCCGCCCGGGGCGCGCATGGCCCCCGGGGCGAGGGCGGCCGACAGGACCAGCACGTCGTGGTGACGGCGCAGGACGGCCTGGAAACCCTCGTCGGGGCACTCCTGGGTGGCCAGGGGCTCCTCGGCCGGCCCGCCGGCCGTCCGGGGCGCCGGACCCGGCGGCTCCTCGGGCAGGTCGTGCGGCAGGCCCACGCCCGGGATCGGCCGGTCCATCCGGAACAGCGAACGGGCCGCCGACCAGATACCCCGCAGGCCCTCGTAGGCCGCCGCGGCATCCGGGCCCTCGCAGGGCGCGTACAGGTGGACGATCAGCCGCGGTTCCTCTACAGCTCCGGAGCCGACTTCGGATACTCCGGAGCCGACTTCGGATCCGGCTCCAGATCCAGATCCGGCTTCGACTTCGGCTTCAGCTCCAGCTCCAGCTCCAGGTCCGGCTTCGGTCCCCGCCCCGCGTGCAGGGCTCATCCGTCCCTGCCCTCCTCGGGACGGCCACCCGCCGCCGGCCGGGCCTCGGCACCGGACGTGCCGGTGGAGTCGGGGGCGGGGGTGGTGAGCTGGTGGACCAGGTGGTTGACGCGTTCGCGGATACGGGGCGGTGCGGGGAGCCCGGGGGCGGCGGCGCCGGCTCCGGCCCGTAGGACGCGGCCCGGTCCGGCCGCCAGCAGGGCCGCGAACGCCCGCTGGCCGGCAGGCGTATCGGGACTGCCGCCGGCTGCCGCCAGCTCGTCGAGGGCCCGGCCGACCGCCTCCCATCCCTCCGGGGAGAGCCGCCAGCCCAGGGTGCCGGACAGGACGGCGGCCACGGGGCTCGGGACCTGGCGCGAGTATGGGACCCGGCCCGGCGCCGGGTTCGGGCCTGGTTCCGCGGATGGGCGGTGGCCAGGCGTCGGGTTCGAGTACCGCTGCGGGAACTGCTCGGGGTGCTGGTCCGGGTTCGGCACGGTGTCTCCGGTTTCCGTCGGGCTCACGGGGCGGCCAGTGCGGCGGCGATCTGCGGGATGCCGATGCGGTCGAGCACGGGCTGGGGAAGGACGATGGTCAGGGCGGGGCAGAAGCGGCCCCTGCGGGAGGCCGCCACGAAGGACTCGACGATCATTCGCAGCAGGTCCTCGTGGCGGGTGCCGTCCAGACGGGCCAGTCCGGAGCCCACCAGTGGGAGGGCCACCGGCATCAGCTGGCCGTGGTCCCGCAGCGCCTCCCACAACCGGTCGAGGCCGTGGGCGAGTTCGGGTACCGAGGAGCGGGCCACCAGATCGTTGCCCATCCGGCTGTAGGCGACGCCGAAGACCCGGACGCCCGGGAGTCGGAGGACCGCGACCGTGCCGAGCGGGTAGCGGACGAGCTTGCCGCGCCGCTTGTCGGTGCGCGACTCCTTGGCGACCGGCTCCACGCCCCGCAGCGCGACACGCAGGTCGCGGTCCAGCCTGGCCCGGTCCCCGCCGTACAGACGGCTGACCAACTGCCCTTGCACACTGGACTGGTTGATGACGATGTCGAGGTCGGTGGCGGTGTCGAAGGTGTCGGTGAATCCGACCACCAGATGAGTGTCCCGCTGGGTCAGCAGGTCACCGCGGGCGATGACGACGGAGACCGCGGGATCGTCGAACTCCCGCCGCAGCAGGCCGCGGTGTCGGGAGCGGACGCGGGAGCGGAGTTCGGCGACCGTGGCGGCGACCTCCCCGTCCCCCGGCAGATCGGCCGCCAGGTCCTCGGCCGTGCGCAACGCCTCCGGCACCCGGCCGAGTTCGAGGTTGACGCGGAGGAGTGCGCGGCGTGCCTCCAGCCGGACCCGGCACAGGTCCGCGATGCCCTGCCGGGCGAACGGCAGCCGCTCCACGGCCATGAGGGGCCTCCCCCGCCACAGGGCGAGCGCGCTCTCCAGCAGGGAGGCCTCGGTCACCGCGTCCGCCCGCTGGGCCAGCGCCACCAGGTCGCGGAAGTGGTGGGCGTCCACCCGCTCCCTCGGCAGATCCAGCCGGTACGCCGACACCGGGCCGGGTTCCGTGCTGACGACCGCCCGATGGGCCCCGCCGCCGGTGTCCCGGGACAGGGCCTGGCGTAACTGCACGATCCGCTTCTGCACGCTGACCCGGTCGGCACGGCCGACCGGCCCGGGCCCGGCCTCCCACACGTCCCGGTAGAGCTCGTCGACGGTCACGGCCTCGCCGTCGGCGAGGAGCAGTCGGGCGAGCACCGCCAGCGCGGTCGGCGGCACGGCCACCTCAGCACCGTCCACCCGCAGCCGGGTCCGGCCCAGCACTTCCACGTCCACCCCGGCACTCATGACGCCCTCCCCGGGATCGGAAGCGGACCGGAAGCGGATCGGAAGCACGACGGGGATTTCACCGGAAGCACTGCCTGGGGTCTCCTTGCCGACCGGGGGATCGGCGCACGAACAGGGCTGCGCCGACGTGAAGGGTGGGAACGAACGCATGACTGCACACGACAGGGGCGCTGCCGGGACCGGCAGCATCGGCCTCCCGTCACTCAACTTGGTTGAAAGACTACCAAGTTGGGCGCTCCGTACCGGGGATTCCACAGATCTACGCCCATCGGGGGACGGGCGTCCCTCCGCGGGCGGCGTACTGCGCCGGCTCGCGGCCCGGCTCCAGGAACGCCTGCTGGGCGGCACCTCCGTCTCCCTGGGCCCGACCCGCGCCGGATACGCCCTCGCGATGGCCCTGTGGTGCCTGGCGGGGGTCGTCCTCATCGGCGCGGAAACCCGCTTCATGGGGGCCTGGGAGGACGAGCTGCGCAGCGCCGACCGTGTCCCGGCGGTCCCGGGCCAGGTGCTGACCGTGCCGAGGACCGGGGAGTACGGCCTGTACGCGGACGGACCGGCCGGGTCCGCCCTGCCGGAGCTCGTCGGGCCGCGCATCGCACTGGTACCGGAGAGGAAGGGCGCGAAGCCGCCCCGCCTCATCTACCGGTACGACGTCGCGAACGGCGTCGCGTACGCCGTCCGGGACGGGGCGGGGCGGCTGCGGCAGGGCCGGATCGTGGAGAACGGCAAGCGGATCGAGGCCGGCCGGTACGCCCTGCGGATCGGCACGGGGCAGCGGCCGGGCACCGAGCTGCTGATCGCCTCGCGACCGAGCCAGCGGATCGGGGCGGCCGCCTTCGGCGGATCGCTGGCGGGCGGCTGCGCGGTGGCCGCCGTGGTGCTGGCCGGGGTGACCTGGAGCCGTCGGCGGAACGGCCGGCGGCGTCTGTTCGGCTCCGGTGCCGGGGCGCCGGTCCGGCCGGCCCTGACGGTCCTGCTGCCGTCGGCGGCGGCGCTGGCCGCGCTGATCGGCGTGGCCCTGGGAACGACCACGGGCTACGGCTCGTACTCGCTGGTCCAGCACTTCCCGCTGCCCCCGCTGTACGTGGTCGGCGGCGCCCCGGTGCGCGACGTGGCGGTGGTGGCACTGCTGATGGCGCTCGTGCCCTGGCAGCTGTTCCGGCTCGCCCGGCACCTGCGGTCGGCCGGGCGGGCGCCGGCCTCGGCCCTGGCCTGCACGGCGGCCGTGTTCGCGGTGCCCGCCGTGGTGCTCCTCAGCATCCTCACCCTGATCGAGCCGCTGGGGCGGTGGGCGGCATGAGCGACTCCCGCCTCTCCGGGCCCGTCGACCCGTCGGACTCCTCGACACCCTCCTCCGGAGCGACCTCTCCTGCGGACGACACGACCTCTGCGGGCGCCGCGGCCCCTGCGGGCGCCATGACCCCTGCGGGCGCCACGGCCCCTGCGGGCGATCACAGCTCAGGGCCGCACACCGGCTCCGCCGGGACCACGAGCACCACGGCCCCGACGACCGGCTCCGCCACCCCGGCGACCGCACCACCCGTACCGCCCGTCCCGCTCCAGGCGGCGCCGGGACCCGTCCCCGGCCGGCAGCAGGCGCCCCGCCCGTACCCGGGGGCCGTGCCAGGGCAGGGCCCTCGGGCCGGCGAAGGGGCGGGAGCCACCGGGACCACGGACGCCCCGCCGCCATCGACGGACCCGAAGCGGCGCCAGCGGCGGACCTGCAAGCGCCCCGGGACCAAGGCCGTCGCGACTCTCGCCCTGGCCGGTGTCCTGCTCGGCGCCGCGGGCTGCCTGCTGCCGTGGACCGCCGGCCCGGATGCCGACCTCGTCCCCGCCGGCGCCCATCCCACCGTCGGCGTGGTCGGCCTGGGTACGACCCTGGGCTGGGCGGGCGGTGACGCCCGCGTCTCCCTCCTGCTGCTGCTCCTCGCCTTCCCGGCGGTGCTCGCCTGGTACCTCGGCTGGTGCGGCGTCCGCCAGCGGATCAGCGGGGCGGCCGCCGGCCTCGCCGCCCTCCTGTGGACCGTGACGGCCCTGGTCTCCGATCCCGACCCCGCCACCTGGGAGGGCGCGCCGCTCGACGTCTCCCTCGGTCCCGGCGGCTTCCTCACGGCGGCGGGCGCGGCCCTGGTGGTCGCGGCCTCCCTGACGGCCCGCCGCGACCCGCTCAGCGACTTCCTCGCCACGGCCCGGCGGGTCCACTCCCTGTGGCTGCGCGGGGACCGGGTCGAAGCCGTACGGCGGAGCCAGGCCCTGCTCGCGCGGGGCGACCGCACCCTCGGGGACCGTGATCCGGACGTACGGAACCTGTGGTTCGTCCACGCCCTGATGCTCGCCGAACTCGGCGCCGCCCCCCAGGCCGTACGGTCCGCGACCGTGGCGGCGGCCCGCTGGGTGGACCGGGACCGCGCCCGCGAGCACGAGCGCGCACGGGGTCGGGCAGCGGGCACCCCGGGCCCGCGGTGGCTGGTAGCCCTGCACCGCGACGGCGGCACGTACACGACCTGGGCCGTCCTGCTCAATACCGACGCGGTGCCGGTCCTCCTCGGCGAGGCGGCCCGGGTCCTCGTCGCGGAACCGGGCCCGATGGCCCTGCTCCGGGAGGCCCTGCCCGAGATCCAGGCCGCACTCGCCGCGGAGGCGACCGCACATCTGCCCGCGCAGTCCGCGTAGTCCGCACAGTCCGCACAGTCCGCACGATGAGGAGAAGATCATGGACTGGGGAAACCTGTTCGACAAGGGAATGCAGTTCGTCCAGCACGCCACCTACGCGGCGTTGGTCGAGAGCTGGCTGCGCGCCGACGACGAGACGGCCCACGCGATGGTCGCCCGGTACGCGGAGGCCAGCCCGGCCGACGAGCGGGCCCGTCTGGAGGAGGCCCTCATCACCCACGGGACCACCCACTTCGACCTCCAGGCCCGCGCCCGGATGATGCGCTTCTACGGCACCTTCAAGGTCGTCGAGATGCTCTGCCACGGCGGTCTGCGATGAGCGGGGTCCTCCGGAGCGAAGGGACGGAGGACGCCCGTGGGCGAGAGCCGCTGGGATGAGGACGAGGCCATGTCCCAGGAGATGCTGGTCTGGCAGATCAGGCAACGCGCCGAGGCCCTCGATGACGTCGCCGTGCTGGACCGGGCGACCGAGCTCGCCGCGACGCTGGTGGACCACACCCCGGTCGGGCACGAGCGGCGCCGGCTGAGGCTCGCCATGGGGGCCGAACTGCTGGTCCTCCGCTTCGAGTGGGCCGGCCGGTCCCCGCACGACCTGGAGGTCGCGTGCGAGATGGCCGCCCTGATCCCGGAGGCCCCGCCCGGTGAGCTCCGGCTGGCGCCGTACATCCTGAACGTCCGCGCACAGGCGTGGTACATGCTGGGCAACGCGCGCGGAGACACCGCGGCCCTGAGGCAGGTGCTCCAGGTCCTGGACGAACCGCGGCCGCCGGCCGTCCTGGACGCGGGCCACCAGCAGCTGTTCGACGCGCAGGCGTGCAGCCTCCGTGGGCTCGCGGAGCTCGCCCTCTTCCGGCACACCGGCGAGGGCGGCCTCCTGGAAGGGGCGGTCGAACACGCGCGCAGGGCCGTCGAGACCTTCCCCGAAGCGAGCGACCTCCCGGTCGATCCGGGGCCGGCCCGGGCGGTGCTCCGGGTCAACCTCGGTGAGACTCTGCGGTACCGGCACCACCAGAACGGTGCCGAGAGCGATCTGACGGACGCGTTCGACGCCCTGACCCGTGCGCTCGGCGAGCTGCCGGTATCCCACCCGGCCCTGGCCATCGCCCTCACCAACCTGGGCGGGATCCTCCAGGCCGCGTACCACGCCCAGGGCGATCCAGACCTTCTCGTCGCCGCCGTGGACCAGTTCCGGAAGGTCCTCACGGCCACCGGGTCGGCGGACAGCCGGCTGCCACAGCGCCGCTCGAACCTGGTGCTCGCCCTGTTGATGGTCCACGACTACACCGGGGGCCACGAGCCGTTGCACGAGGCCGTCGCACTCGCACGGCAGGCCGTCATCCCGGGCGACTGGTCGGGCGGCCACCTCTCGGCGCACACCGACGTCTACTCCGCGGGCGTGCTCGGGGCGGCCCTCGTCCGGCGCGGCGACCTCCTCCACGAGGCGGCGGACTTCACGGAGGCCGTGGACGTGCTGCTGCGTGCCGCCGCCGTGCCGGCGGAAGGCGACCCGGAACTGCCCGACCTCCTGAAGCTCCTGGCGGACGCCCACTTCGCCCGCTACGACGCCTTCGACGACCCGGCGGACCTCGAAGCGGCGACCGCGACGGCGCAGCGGATGCTCTCGCTCCCCCACATCTACAACACCGACGAAGTGCAGTGCCTGACACAGCTGGCCCGCTTCCGGACACGGGCGGCCGCCCGGCACGCCCCCGGCGCCCCCGACTCGGCACGCGCCCAGCGGGCCGAACTCGACGCGGCGGTCTCCGTGCACCGCCGGCTCGTGTCGCTGACCGGCTCCGACGCCTTCGACGCCGTGGCGCGCGCAGTGGGCCTCTGCGACGCACTCGGCAAGCGGTACCGACTGACCGGCGACCCGCAGGACCTGACGGATGCCCTGGCCCTGAGCGCGGCCGCCGCCCTGAACGAACGGGCCGGGGAGTACGACCGGCTGGCTGCCCTGCGCCTGTACGCAGAACTCCTCTGGGACAAGACCGAACGGGACGGTGACCCCGCCGACCTGCGGCAGGCGATGGAGCTCTGGAAGATCACCGCGGCGAGCCCCCTGCTGACCCCGGAGTCCCGGGTCCAGGACGCCCGGCGGGTGGCGGCGGGTGCGGCCTCCCTGGGTGACTGGTCCGAGGCGACCGACGCGTTGACCGGGGCGGTCGCCCTCCTGCCTCAGCTCGCGTGGCACGGGACGGGTTGGTCCAGCCGGGAGAACGTCCTCGGGAGGCTGGACGGACTGGCCTCTGCCGCGGCCGCCTGCGCGATCCGCGCGGACCGGCCGCGGGAGGCCCTCACCCTCCTCGAACGGGGCCGTAGCGTGCTGTGGCGGCAGGTCCTCCACTTCCGGGCCGACCTGACGGCCCTGCGGGAGGAGCATTCGGAGCTGGTCCGCGACCTGGAGGAGACGCGGGAGGCCATGCGGCGCGGTGGCGGCACCGGCAGGTTCCTGCCCGCGCCCCGGGACGGCGACGGACCGGACACGCGGATGCGCGGCCCGGAGGTGGACCGCCACATGGCGCTCGCCCGCCGGTGGGACGACCTGGTGGCCCAAGTGCGCGCGCTGCCGGGGCAGGAGCAGTTCCTGCGGGTCCCGCCGTTCGCGGGTGTCCCGGAGCACGGGCCGGACCTGGCCGTGCTCAACGTCAGCGACTACGGCTGCCACGCCCTGCTGGTCCGCGGCGGCGCGGTCACCGCGCTGCCCCTCGCGACGACGCTTGACGAGGTCTCCGGACACACGCAGCGGTTCCTCGACGCGGTGGGCTCCCCCGAGGACGGCGACCCCGCGGCCCCCGAGCGGGACGGCTCCCCCGCCGGCGGCGAGCTGCCCGCCGACGTGGCGGCCGACACGCTCGCCTGGCTGTACGAGACGGTCGCGGGGCCCGTCCTCGACGCCTTCGGCGTACCGGACCGGGCACCCGACGGCCGGGACGCGCCGCGGATCATCTGGAGCCCCACCGGGCCCCTGACGTTCCTGCCGCTGCACGCCGCGGGGCTCCACACCACCCGGCACCACGCCGCGCCGCGGACGGTGATGGACCGTGCGGTGTCCTCGTACAGCCCGTCCCTGGACTCGGTCAGGGACGACGGCGGGGTTCCGGGGGTCCGGTCGGTGCTGCCGCCGTCCGGGCGCGGACTGCTCGTCGTCGACGTCGGCGACCTCCCCCACCCGCGCGACCTGCCGGGCGCCAAGGCGGAGGCGGACCTGCTGGAGGAACTCTTCCCGGAGGCCCTCCGTCTGTCGGGCGTCCGGGCCGACCGCGATTCCGTCCTGCGGGGCCTGGACGCCTGTTCCTGGGCGCACTTCGCCTGCCACGGTGCCCAGACGGTGGACGACCCCTCGGCGGCGGGCCTGGTCCTGCACGGGGAGGAGGTCTCCCTCGCGGACCTCAGCCGGGCCAGGCGGACCCCCGCGCGGCTGGCGTTCCTGTCCGCCTGCGACACGTTCCGCGGGGGCGGGCGCGTCGCCGACGAGTCCCTGACCCTCGCGACCGGGCTGCGCACGGCAGGCTGGCACGACGTGGTGGCGGCCGTGTACCAGGCGGACGACGCCGTCTCCGGGCAGATCGTCCACGCCGTGTACGCGGGGCTGGCGGCCGGCCGGCCGGTGCACGAGGCCCTGCACGAGGCGGTCCTGCGCTGGCGGGACATCCTGCCCGTCGACCCGCGCCCCTGGGCGCACTTCGTCCACATCGGCCCCTGAGCCGCCACCGCGGCCGGTGGCGCCGACGAGAGGAGCACCATGCCGTCGCAGGATCCACAGGCAGGGCCGCCCCTGCCGTTCCGCCGTGTCACGGAGGCCGGTTACGCGGACACCGCGGCCCGCACGTTCGCCGTGGACCGGGGACCCGGCGGGGTCGTACGCCTCACCGGGCCCTGCCCCCGGTGCGGGGCGTGGATCTCGCCGCCCGCCGTCGCGGAGACCGTACGCGGCCGGGAGACCACCGGGCCCGGCCTGGTGACGGTGGTGTGCGACTGCGAGGAGCCGCATCCGCAGCGCCCGGCCAACCGCACGGGATGCGGGGCCTATTGGAACCTCACGATCGAGGAGGTACGCCGATGAACTCGCCGCCCGGCGGCGCCGGCACCGGCGCTGGCGCTGGCGCTGGCGCTGGAGCCGGACAGGCCGCGGGGAGCGGATCGGTGCCGGGACCGGTCCCGGTCCCGGTCCCGGGGAGCGGACCGCCGCCGGTACCGGGGAGCGGCACGCTGCCGGTACCGGGGGCTCGCTTGCGGCCGGGGCCCGCGGCCACGGCGGCGGATCTCCGGCGGGCCGAGTTCCTCACCGAACAGCTGGGCCCGAACGGCGAGTTGCGCAGGGTCCGGGTGGCCGCCACCGCCTGGCGGAACGGCCTCGCCGGTCTGCTGCTCGCCCTCACCGGCTTCACCCTGATCACCGGGCGGTCCGACGTCGGACAACTGGCCCGCCCGGCCGGCATCGCCGCGGGGCTCCTGCTGGCCGCGTCGCTGACTGCGGGCGGCGCCGGTGCCTGGCTGCTGCTCCGGGCCGCCCACGGGGTGCCGCGAGTGCTGCCCGCGAACGGGCCCGTCGACCCGGTGGCCCTCGACCACGAGGAGGCCCTCGACGCCCTGCGGGACCTGCGCGCGGGACGGCTCCTCGTCCTGCTGCACACCGTGCTGCTGGCCGCCGCCGTGGCGACCACCTGGTACGGGCCGGCCCGCGAGGACCCGGTGCTGCGGATCCGTACCGACACGCAGTCGGTGTGCGGCACGCCGGGCGCGGTGCGCGGCGACGTCCTGGAGCTGAAGACCCCGGAGGGCCCCCTCGCGGTGGACCTGAGCCGAGTCACGCAGCTGGCTGCGGCCTCGTCCTGCCCGCCCGCCCCCTGACGGGGCGAGCGGGGCTCGACGCCCGACCGCGCACCGCGGCGGCTGCCACTGCTTCCGCACCTCATTGTCCATACGCGCGGCAAGATATCTGGGGGCGGGCCCGTCGGCCACGTACACCGGGCAGTCCGACCGGACCGCCACGAGATCTCCGCCGCGCTGTGGCTGTGCCATCGCGGTCTCCGTCTGGGGCAGTGCGGAGCGTGCGACCGACCCCCAACCGACCAGGCACTTAGCGCAGTTGGCTTCCTCACCGTAGGGTTTGCTGCCGAGGGGGAACCCCTCGCTCGGCGGGGGAAGGGGAACCATGGAGATCTATGCCCACTGGCTTGATGGTGAGCATCTGCGCGTGTCCGGGTGGGATCCGCAGGACACGTCATTGGCCGTGATGCTGAAGATCCAGGCCCTGTTGGGGCACACGGTGGTACTGAGCGACGTACAGGTCATCGACAGCCATGCGGTACAGACGCTGTTCGAGACGGAGGACTTCCGGGCCTTCGTGCGCGGCTGCCCGTCGTTCCTGCGCTGCACCACCGCCGCTCCGGCCGGCAGCGACCCCTTCGCCCTGGTCACCACCGGCCTGCACCGCGCCCTGGAGCCTGGCTGGCTCTCGTCTTCGTTCGACTCGGCGGAGCCCTTGGTCAGGCTGTCCGAAGCCGTTCTGGAGCGCGGCGAGGCGAACCCCGGGCCGCTGTTCGCGCGGGGCACCGCGCTGGGCGCACGGTACGAGGAGGGAGGGGTGATCCGGCGCAGGCTGGAGGCAGTGGCCTGGACCCTGCACCACTTCTCCCGCGAGGCGGGAGTGCCGCTGGGCACGAGCGCCGTGACGCGCCCCTGCTCGTACCACGACGTGTTGGAGGAGGTGGCGGAGCTGCCGGGGCTCCCCGGCCACGACTACGACCCGGTGGAACGTACCCTCGCCTATCTCGACGAGCACGTGGAGCCGTCGCACAGGCACCGCAGGGCCGCGCTCTTCGCCCAGCTCGACGCGACGGACCCGCCGCACAGGACGGCGATGTGGAACACCGCGACGCAGGCCTGGAACGCGGCGGTGCAGCGGACGCTGGGCACTGACGGGGCGTCCCCGCGGTCGCTCCCGGAAGCGGCCGACATCGGGCTCTATCTCGGGCGTCCGACGGACGCGCTCTTCGAGCCTGCCGGCCCCGGAGCCACGGCCCCTGCGGAACACGGGATGGCCCCGGCCAGCCTGGCGGCGGTCGCCGAACTGGGCTGGCAGGACATCGCGAAGATCCATCAGGACGAGGTCGTGACCCGTCGGCGCGACGGCTTCCAGGCGGCGCTGCGCGCCGGGGACGCGGCGGCGGCCGACGATGCCCTCCCCGCGCTGCTCCGGTCGGTCCGGCGAAAGCTGCCGGCCTCCGGCGAGCGGCCCGGGCGGCTGGCCTGGGCCGCGGCCGAGACGGGCCTCGGGCTCGCCGGCGCGGGGCTGGCGCTCGGCACTGGCGAGACCCTCGGTCTTGTGGGGCCTGCGCTGGCGTTCGGCCTGGCGGCCGAGCGGCTGCTTCGGGGCGGCCGCAACCGGTCGCACATCGTCAACACGCTGATGACGGCGGGTGGAAGGGGGACCTGGGCCCGGCGTGGCGAAGCCTGAGAAGGGGGTGGTGGGTGCCGGGCGGTCACGCGGTCGGCGCCTCCGCCTCTGCCCTGATACGTGCCTCAGGCGCGCTGAACTGGTGGGCACGGCCGCCGCGCTCCTCCGAGAGGCAGGGACGTTGTCGGTGGCGGCCGGTACGTTGCGCTCATGGGTGTCTATCTGGTGAGTGTCGCTGCGCAGGACTGGTCACAGCTCGGGGAGGACGGGTACGGGGACGTCGCCGCCGCGCTGAGCACCGAGCTGGAGCGGCGCGGGCTGCCCCCGTACGAGCCGCGGCAGGTCGCGGGGAAGGCGCCGGGCTGGTTCGAGGAGAAGGTCAGCCCGTCCATGGACAGCTTCGTGACGCTGTGCAGGACTCGGCTGACAGATGCGGAGCTGTCGGCCCTCCTCGACTGGAATGTGCTGGTGCCGTTCGCGTTGGAGGAAGAGCTCGTGCTCCCCGTCGGCACCGCGTACTCCGGCGAAGAGACGGTGGTCGCCGGAGCCCCGCAGGTGCTCGCCCTGATCGAGCGGCTCGCCGAAGCCGTCGAACTGCCCGTGGACGCGATACCGGAGGGCGAGAACCTCACACTGAGCCTGTGGTTCCTGGAGGGCGGGGTTGATCGGACCGCCCGGGTGAGGACAGGGCCATGGGCCGAGGACCGGGACGCGGCCTTCTACGTGGCTCTCTATCTGCGCGCCGCACAGTACTCCATACGGCACGACTGCCCCATGACTTACTCCTGAGCCGAGCCATCACGGGCCAAAGGCCACGAGCCAAGAACCGGTGGTATGAGCAGGCACGCCCCCGACCCGCCATCCATCTCGGCGCTCAATGCAGCGGTCGTGGACGGCTCGCGCGAATCGACGACAACTGCCCTCCGCCCCCCTTGGTGTGGAAACCCCACGCCCCCGGCCCTGGGCCTGCTTCATGCCGCTTCTGACGCGCCGCTGCTCGGCGAGTCCGCGGACGGGGCGAAGTGGCCGCTCGAGGACTACTGCGCTGTTGTAGCGCGACGGCGGCTGGGGGCAACGCCTGCTGGTTGCAGTGGCCGATGCCGGGCAGGCTCTCGCATGTGCGGACCAAGGGCTCGCCAGTCGTGCCGGCGAGCCCTGCGATAGCGCCTACGCGCCCGTACAGCTCGTGGAGAGCGGTTCTCACCAGGTCAAGGACCGGCGCCCCATTGGCCCCTTCCGCTGCCGCGGCCGCCGCGATGGTCGACAGAATGCGCGGGAGTCGCGTTCGTTCCTTGGACCCAAGAACAGCACGCAAGTCGCTCTTGGTGTCGGCAAGGATGCCGGCGTTCTCTGTGGAGACGTGGGTTCCAAGCTCTTCCAGCCCCACCAGGAGGGCCGCCAGAGCCTCAGTCGGCCACCCTGGCGAAGCCCCTTGCCCGGTGCGACGAAGCGGTGCCGTCTCATCCGCCATGCGGCACTCGACGCCCCCGGGACCGCTGCCGGCCCACCTCGATCAGGACCTCGTCACCGGACGCGGACCGCATCCGCACTCGGCTGCCGTCCGGGAGCTCCACGGCCATTGTCGTTCCCGCACGGTGCTGAGACATGGCTGCCTCCTGCTCGCGCCGAGCTCGGCACCAGACCGTGAAGCATCGTGCAAGGTATGAGACAGCGCACAGCCCTGCGGCCAGAAGCGAGACTTCCATCGCGATTCCTCCCCTGAGCGTCCAGTGAAGCGCATCGTTCACCGGTGGGTACCGGCATTGCTCAGTACGGGGAGCTGCTCGATACGTGACACCGGTGCCGAAGGAATCTCACGGAGAGCACCCGGGGCCCGACGGCGTCTGCACGGAGTGGTCCGCAGCGCGTGGTTGCCCAGTGGAAAGTGATCGACGCCTTGGTGGAGGTGCTCGCTTCCCGTGGCCGGCAGCGCGAGCTGCGACAGCACGCCGAACTGCCGAGAAGGCCTGGCCCAGGTAGCAGCGGCACAGCGACGTCACCGGGAAGCGTCCAGGCCCCATTCCAGACAGCGCGGCCGAGGAGGGCCACGAGCCATCCGCACCCGCCGCCCCGGCACTGACCCGACACCACGCACCCGCAAACTGCGGTGTGTGGTGACTCGCGGTCGAGCATGCTCAGGCAGCGACAGCGCAGGCAGCCAGGAGCGTCCCGGCGGCAAGGCCGCCCCAGAGGGCAACGGGGCCGTGGGGTGCGAGAGCGGTGAGGGCCGCCGGAGAGACGGCCAGCCCGAACCCTGTGGAGAGCTGGAAGCGGGCGAGGACTCGACCGAGGGCATGCGCCGGGGCGAGAGCGGTGACGAGCGCGGTGGCACTGCCCGCATAGATGATCTCTCCGAAGGTGCACAGCACCGACACCACCGCGACGGCCGGGGCAGCCCAGCCGTGCCCGATGGACACGGCCGCGAGGAACCCGAGGTAGGAAGCGGTCAGCACCGCACCGGCGACCACCAGCACAGACCGCCGGGGGAAGCGGGACAGCAGGACGGTGACGGGGACCTGCAAGGTGACCACCAGCACCGTGTTGGCCACGAAGATGACCGCGGGCCACATGGGGGAAGCGTGCATCTGCGTCACCAGAACCAGAGGCAGCGCGATCTCCGGAACGTTGAGGCAGAAGGCATAGATCACGTTGGCGGCGAGCAGCGCACCCATCCGGGGTGCGGACTCGGCGCCCCCGGCCACGACCGCAGCGGGAGAGGCTGGGCGGGCGTGCACGCGAACGGACCAGGTCAGCGCCGCCGCAACCAGGTAGGCCAGCGCGGTGACGACCGCCAGAGACCGCAACGCGGTAGTACCGCCCGCCAGGCATACGGTGGCCAGGAGGGCACCAGCGCCCAGGCCGGCGTTGCGCAGGGCGCGGGCCGCTGCGAGGGCGGCGTCGCGTTCACGCCCGTGGGCGACGGTCGCGACGAGAGCGGCATGGGCGGCCGGCCACGTCTGGTTGCCGACGCCGAGGAAGAGCGCGGCCATGGTGAACAGCTCCGCACTGCCCTCCGGAGTGGCCAGCAGCAGCACCACTCCCAGCACCCGCACGAGCATCGACGCCGCCACGACCGTGCTGCGCGCGCCCCGGTCCAGCCACCGCCCCACCGCGGGCATGCACAGGAGACCCACGACGATTCCGACTGTCATCGCGATGCCGGCCTCCGGCGCCGGCAGCCTGAGGACCATGACGCCGTACAGCAGCAGGAACGGTCGCAGCAAGCCCGTGCCGATCGCGTCCACGGTGAGGGCGACGGCATAGCGGGGGCCTCCGGAGGCGTGCAGGAGGGCGCGGGGACGGATCTGGGTCCGGGTGGTGGATGGCATAGCGCCCAAGCTGAAGCCGGGCCGCCGACACGGCACGCTGGTTGACGTACATCGTCAACCAACGGCGTCAACGGCTGCCCGGCCCTCGATGATGGAGGGATGACGCTGCGCATCGACATCACCGGACTGCCTCCCGGACGGCTGCGGTTCGCTGCCTCCCCCCTGGCCGAGCTGACTGCGATGCTGCACGTCTTGGCCGAGCCCGCTCACCACCCCCAGCTGGCCGACTGGGCCGACGGCGTCTGGGCCACGATGCCGCCCGAGCTGGCCCGGCAGCTGAGAGAAGCCCAGTTCCTCTGGCGCTCCTCACGAGCCGACTTCCTCGTCCCCGCCCGCCCCCGACGCACCCTCACGGCAGAGCTCGACGACCTGGACCGGATCGACGACGAGACGTACGTCGCCACCGCACTCACCACCACATGCGGCAACAACCGCCTCCACTTTCCAGCACCGTCACCACTCGCCGACCGAGCCGCACGAGCGGGCGCCCTGGACCTCGCCCAAGCCCGCGGGGCACTCCAGGAAGCCTTCGCGGAACGGCTCCTCACCGACCCGACCGCCGTACGAGCACAGATACGCCGCACCCTCGAACACTGCGCCTCGGCGTTCTTCGACACCGCCTGGACCGCCATCGCCACGGAACTCGCCGCCGACCTACGGCAGAAGAACGACCTGCTGACACGACACGGGATCGAAGCAACTCTCGGCTCCGTCTCCAGCGCGGTCACCCTGGCACCCGACGGCAACAGCATCATCGTGGATCAACTCCAGGACAACACCACCACCGCCCACGACCAGGGCGTCACCTTCATCCCCAGCACCTACGGCCGTCCACACCTGGTGGTCATCCACGCACCCGGACGGCCCCCGGTCGTGCAGTACCCCGCGACCCCGCACAACCCGTCACAGCCCATGGCGCAGGAAACCGTCGCCCTTCGACTCGAAGCACTGGCACACCCCGTACGGCTCCGGCTTCTCCGCACCCTCGCCCGCGGCCCGCACACCAACAGCGAACTCGCCCACGCCTGGAAGCTCACTCCCCCGGAGGTCTCCCGCCACCTGGCCGTCCTGCGCCGCGCAGGTCTCCTCACCGCCCGGAGGCAGGGACGCTACGTCCACTACACCCTCGATCACACACACGTCACGACCCTCGGATCCGACCTCCTCGCCGCCCTCATGCGCTGAACAGCTGAACAACTGAACAACTGAACAACGGCAGGCGGCCCAGCCATCGGCACGCCCCAGCCACCTCGCGACCGCCGGCCCTATGGCTACGACGCTCGTGCGGGCCGGCCCAGCTGGCGCGGATGCCACGACGGACGCCTTCACCTCGGGCAGTTCGAGCCCGTCAGCCGTTCGCCGCCCAGATCGCCGCGTTGAGGGCCGTGGCGAAGCACACCCAGCCCAGGTAGGGCACGAGCAGGAGCGCTGCGGCTTTGGACACGCGGCTGAACAGCAGGATCGTGACGCCCGTCGCGACCACCAGGAGAAGGATCTCGATGAGCGCGGCGCCGTAGGCACCCAGCCCGAAGAACAGAGGGGTCCAGCCGAGGTTGAGGGCCAGTTGCACCACCCACCACGCCATCGCCGGCTTCCTGTTCGGCGCGGCCTGTCGCCGCCAGACATACCATGCGGCAACACCGATCGTGGCGTAGAGGACGGTCCAGACAGGGCCGAACAGCCAAGCGGGAGGAGCCCAGGCCGGCAGGTCCAGTGACGTGTAGACCGACGCGGCATCTGCGGAGGCGAGGGCGCCCACCGCCGCGACGGCGTACACCGCAAGCAAGAAGCCGATCAGGGCGGCCCACGCTCTTCCGCCATGTGCGGTCACTCGATCGACCACTTCGGACACCAGGGCTCCCTTTCAACGATCGCGCCGTTCCGACACCTGGGTTTCCGTCCTCCGGCCCCGCTCGGATGCACCCGCCCCGGTCGCTTCCACGCGCACGGAAGCGTGTGGAAGCGGCGTGCTCGGTCGCATGGGGCCGCGGCGCCACGGACGGACCTGCATCTCGGTGCTCCCTGTGTTCCGCTGCCGCCTACTGCCGTCCGGCTCGCTGCTTTTCGGACGGAGCGGGACGCCCTGCGGACGCTCCCGGAGGAGGAGCGTGAACTCCGCTCCCCGACGAGGACAGGGGCGCGGTGGTGAGCCGGGCGTCTCTTGGCGCCGATCAGACCTGGTAGCGCCCCGGGGCGAAGAGGTGCAGATGGTCCGCCACCCATGCCGAGGTCCGCTCCAGGCCTTCCTCCAGGTCGACTGCAGGCTCCCAGCCCGCCCAGGTGCGGGCCCGCGTGTTGTCCGAGAGCAGCCGGTGGACCTCGCTGCCGGAGGGTCGCAGCCGCGCCGGGTCCACGACGACCTCGGCGTCCCGGCCGGAGGCGGTGACGAGGGCCTTCGCGAGGTCTCCGATCGAGATCTCCCGGCCGGTGCCGAGGTTGACGCTCTCCCCCAGTGCCCGGTCGCAGCCCGCCAGCGCCAGGAACCCGGCCGCGGTGTCGGTGACGTAGGTGAAGTCGCGGGTCGGGGTCAGCGAGCCGAGGCGGATCTCGCGGGCTCCGGCGTGCAGTTGGGCGAGGATCGTGGGGATGACGGCGCGGGCCGACTGGCGGGGGCCGTAGGTGTTGAAGGGCCGTACGACGGTCACGGGCAGCTCGTAGGCGTGCCAGTGGGACAGGGCCATCATGTCCGCGCCGATCTTCGACGCGGAGTAGGGCGACTGCGGCTGGAGGGGATGGTCCTCGCTGATCGGGGCCGTGAGCGCGGTCCCGTACACCTCGCTGGTGGAGGTGTGCAGGAGGCGCCGTACGGAGTGGCGGCGGCACGCCTCGGCGATGTTCTCGGTTCCGACGACGTTCGTACGGACGTACGCGCCCGGCGCGTCGTAGCTGTAGGGGATGCCGATGAGCGCGGCGAGGTGGAAGACGGTGTCGCAGCCCTCGACCGCGTCCATGACCCGGCCCGCGTCGCCGACGTCCCCGGCGATGAACTCGACCGGGCCGTGCGGGTCGTCGAGGTAGCGGGCGAGGTGGCCCTTGTCTGCGTAGGGCTTGTAGTGGACGAAGGCCTTGACTCGAGCCCCGCGGTCGACGAGCAGGTCGACGAGGGTGGAGCCGATGAATCCCTCCGCTCCGGTCACCAGGACGGTGCGGCCGGTCCAGTCGATGGTCGTGCTGTTCATGAGGTGAGCTCCCTTGTGGTGGTGGGTTGTCCGGTGAGTCGGATGACGGTCTCCGCGAGCAGGTCGGCGGCGCGGGCGTGGCTTCCCGGGTCTGCGGCACGCCCCATCACGGCGAGCCGCGAGGGGTGGGCGAGCAGCGGGTCGATCAGTGCGGCGAGCCGGTCGGCGGTGGTCTCGGCGTCGGGGAGGAGATGGGCGGCGCCTGCGTCGGAGAGGACCCGGGCGTTGTGTGTCTGGTGGTCGCCGGGGGCGTGCGGGTACGGCACGAGGACGGCGGGTACCCCGGTCGTGGCGAGTTCGGCGATCGTGGCCGAGCCCGCACGGCAGACCACGAGGTCGGCGACCGCGTAGGCGAGATCCATCCGGTCCAGGTAGGGCACCGCCTGGGCGACGGGCCCCGCCCCCGCGTCGATGAGTCCGCGCCGGGTGTCCGCGAGCGCGGCCGGGCCCGTCTTGATCAGGAGATGGACGTCGCCGCGGTGCTGCCAGCGGGCGGCGAGGTCCACGGCGGCGGCGGTGAGGCGGGCCGCGCCGAGGCTGCCGCCGTTGAAGAGGACGACCCGCGCTCCCCCGGGTATCCCGAAGGCCCGCCGGGCCTCCTCGCGCAGGGCCGGTCGGTCCAGGGCGGCCAGGGACGCGGCGATCGGCATGCCGACGGTCCGTGCCCGCTCGCCGCCCGACAGATGGGCGCGGCTGCCGTCGAAGGCGACGGTGAGGTGTTCGGTGAGCCGGGCGGCGAACTGGTTGGCCCGGCCCGGGACCGCGTTGGACTCGTGGATCACGCTGGGCAGCCCGGCCATCTTCGCCCCGACGATGGCCGGGGCGCTCGGGTAGCCGCCCATCCCGACGACGACCTGTGCCTTCTGGGTGCGCAGGACCGAGCGGGCCTGGGCCCCGGAGCGCAGGAGCGCGGCCGGGAGGAGGAAGCGTTTCGCGCCGAGCGCGGGGTCGAAGGGGATCATGTCGACGGTGTGCAGCCGGTATCCGGCCGCGGGGATCAGGGTCGTCTCCAGACCGCGCTCGGTGCCGATGAAGGAGATGACCGCGTCGGGGTCGGCGCGGCGCAGGGCCTCGGCCAGGGCGAGACCGGGGTAGATGTGGCCGCCGGTGCCGCCCGCACCGATCACGACGGAGAGTGGTGTGCGCATGGCCGCCACTCTCGGGACACGGCTTAAGAGGGTTCTAAGAGTCCGGTTTGGCAGGCTTCACGGTATGAGCGACATGAGTGGGACGGGCGTGGGCGGCGCGAGCGGTCCGCGGAGTACCAGCAGGATCCTGGTGGCCGAGGACGAACCGGACGTCCGGGCCGCCGTCGAGGACGGGCTGAGCGTCGAGGGGTACGAGGTCCGGGGTGTCGGCGACGGCCTGGCGGCGCTGTCGGAGGTGGCCGCCTGGCAGCCGGACGCGCTGGTCCTTGACGTGATGATGCCGGTGCTGGACGGCCTCGCGGTCTGCCGGCGGCTGCGGGCGGTGGAGGACCGGACGCCGGTGCTGGTGCTGACCGCTCTGTCGTCGGTGAGCGAGCGGGTGGACGGGCTGGAGGCCGGCGCCGACGACTATCTGGTGAAGCCGTTCGCCCTTGACGAGCTGGTGGCGCGGGTGCGGGCGTTGCTGCGGCGGGCCGCGCCGCCCGCCCCGGGCGGGGACCTGGCGTTCGCGGATCTGACGCTGGATCCGGTGACGCGCACCGGGCGGCGGGGCAGCCGTCCGGTGGAGTTCTCCCGCACCGAGGCCTCCCTGCTGGAGCTCCTCCTTCGGCATCCGGGCCAGGTGCTGCCGCGCGAGGTGATCCTGGAGCGGGTCTGGGGCCGGGACTTCGGGCCCGATTCCAACTCGCTCGCGGTGTACGTGGGTTATCTGCGGCGGAAACTGGAGGCGGGCGGTGAGCCGCGCCTCGTCCACACCGTGCACGGGCTCGGCTACCGGCTGGACGTGGTGTGAGCGGGGTACGGAGGCTGGGCGCCCGCTGGCGGCGCAGGCGGCCGCTCCGTACGCGCCTCGCGCTGGCTGCCTCGGCCGCTGTGGCGCTGGTCGCGGTCGGGGTGTGCGCGGCGGCGTTCTTCGTCATCCGCTACGAACTGCTGCACCAGCTCGACCTGTCCCTCACCCAGTCCGCGACCCGGGTGATCCAGGAGAACCGGGGGGAGGGTCCTCAGGTCGTGGCGGGCGAGTGCCGCTACCTCTCTGCGCCCGCCTGCGCCCAGATCGTCCCTGCCGACCCGGCGGTGGACCCGGGCGAGCCGTATCCGTTGCCCGTCTCCCCGCCCGTACGGGAGGTGGCGGCGGGGAAGCGGGCCCCGTACTACAGCAACGTCAGCCGGTTCGGGCAGCCGCTGCGCATGCTGACCACGCCGTTCGGGGACGGGCTGGCCCTCCAGGTGGCACTGCGGGCGGACCCGGTGGAGAAGGGTGTGCGGCAGGCGGCCGTGCTGCTTGCGGGGGTCGGCGGGGTGGGGGTTCTGCTGGCCGGACTGCTCGGGTATGCCGTGTCGCGCGCGGGCCTGGCCCCGGTGGCCCGGCTGACCTCGACCGCCGAGCGGATCGCGGCGACCCGGGACCCGCGCCACCGCATCGAGCTGCCGGCGGGCCCGCCGGGCCGGCAGGACGAGGTGACCAGGCTGGCCGCCAGCTTCAACACGATGCTCGGGGAGCTGGAGCAGTCGGTGAGTTCCCAGCGCCGGCTGGTCGCGGACGCCTCGCACGAGCTGCGGACCCCGCTGACCGCGCTGCGGACCAACGCGGAGCTGCTGGCCCGCGGCGACCGGCTGACGCCCGCCCAGCGCGAGCGGGCGTCGGCGGCGCTGGGACGTGGCATCCGGGAGGTGACCGGGCTGGTCAACGACCTGATCGAGCTGGCCAGGGACGAGGAGCCGCTGCCCCTCCTGGAGGACGTGCGGATCGTCGAGGTGGCGGAGCACACGGTGGCCACGGCGCGTACGCACTGGCCGCAGACCCCGTTCCTGCTGGATGCGGGGGCGGGGGCGGCGCAGGCGGTCCGGCCGGGAGTTCCGGCGCGACTGGCCCGGCTGCTGACGAACCTGCTGGACAACGCGGCCAAGTTCAGCCCGCCGGGCACCCCGGTCGAGGTGACGCTGAGCACGTACGGAAGCGGGGGCAGCGCGGGCGGGCTGGAGCTGACGGTCCGCGACCACGGTCCGGGAATCCCGGCCGCCGACCTCCCGTACGTCTTCGACCGCTTCTACCGCGCCGAAGCGGCGCGCGCCCTGCCCGGCTCGGGCCTCGGTCTGGCCATGGCCCGGCAGATCGCCCGCGCGCACGGGGCGGAGCTGACGGCGGGGGCGGCACCCGGCGGCGGGGCGCTGTTCACGCTGACGTTCGGTCCGCAGGAACCGCCGCGTGGTGGCGGGCAGTGATGGGCATGGAGAAGTAGCCGGCCCCCTCCCGAAAGCCCCGCCCGGCAGGAGGCCGTACCGGGGACGGGCCGAACGGGTTGGGACCGGGGTCACCAGGCGGGACGGGTATCGCGGAAGGCCGCAGACGTCTGCACGGGGAGGGTGTTCCATCCACTGGTTCGTCAACGCCGGAGCCCGGGGCCCACCCGGAGGCGTGGGCGACGCGTGAGGCCGCCCGTGGCCCGGAGGCCGCTCACTCGGTGTCGCTCGCGATCTCCAGGGCAAGGGCCTGCAGGATCTGTTCGGTGGGTTCTCCGGTCTCCGTCTGGTCGTACGCGTCGGCGACCGTCTCGAAGGCGAGGATGAACCCGCGGACCAGAGCGCTGACCGGCCCGGTGAGCTGTGTCAGCACCGCCGCCCCCACCTCCACCGCGTCGTCGGTGTCGGGAACCAGGAACCGCGTCGGAATGACCTCTCCGAGGAGGTCGGAGACGTAGTCCTGGGCGACTCCCCCGCGCAGGGCGGTGAGCGCCGCGATCGCCTTGAGCTGGATCTCACTCTCGGTCATACGACGAGCGTAGGCATTTCACGTCGGCATCAGCGCGGCCACGCCGATCGACGGAGCGAGCAAAGGGCCGGCCCGTGCGCGGGAGGCCGCACGGGCCCGTGGCCGGGACGGGTGTCAGCCGGGCAGGTGCGGAATCAGCCGGTCCGGGGTCAGGGGCAGCTCCCGCAGCCGTACGCCTGTCGCGTGGTGCACGGCGTTCGCGATCGCGGCCGCCGTCCCCACGATGCCGATCTCCCCGATCCCCTTGCCGCCCATGGGGTTGAGGTGGGGATCCTCCTCGGCGAGCCAGTGCGCCTCGACCGCCTGCACATCGGCGCAGACGGGGACGTGGTAGGAGGCCAGGTCCCGTTCCGCGAAGTCGCCGAACGCGGGGTCGAGCGTGCTGCTCTCGGTCAGCGCCATGCCCAGTCCCATGGTCATGCCGCCGATGAACTGGGAGCGCGCGGTGCGTCCACTGAGCACCCGGCCCGCCGCGAAGACCCCGAGCAGACGCCGGACCCGCACCTCCCCCGTCACGGAGTCCACGTCGACCTCCGCGAACTGCGCACCGAACGCGTGCCGTGCGTACGGGGATTCCCGGCCGGCCTCCTCTGTGGTGTCCACCCGGGCGGTGAGGCCCTCGGGCGGCAGGGGGCCGGAGTGCGCGCGCAGCATGCCGGCCAGGACCGTGCAGGCCTTGTGGACGGCCCAGCCCCAGGACGAGGTGCCCGAGGAGCCGCCCGCCAGAGGGGCCCGCGGCAGCGCGCTGCTCCCGAGCTCCACGCGTACCGAGGCCGGTGGCACGGCGAGCGCCTCCGCGGCGATCCCGGCGAGGACGGTCCTGGCCCCGGTTCCGATGTCCGTGGCGGCGAGCCGTACGAGGTGCGTGCCGTCCGGCGCGGCGTGCGCGGAGGCCGACGAGGGGCTCAGGAGGTACGGGTAGGTCGACGCGGCCACTCCGGTGCCGGTCAGCCGGTCGCCGGCCCGTCGTACTCCCGGCCGCGGGTCGCGCCCCTCCCAGCCGAAGAGGCGCGCGCCTTCCCGCAGGCAGTCCGTGAGACCCCTGCTGCTGAACGGCTTGCCGCTGTCGGGTTCGGTGTCGGGCTCGTTGCGCAGCCGGAGCTCGATCGGGTCGACGCCCGTGGCGACGGCGAGTTCGTCCATGGCCGCTTCGAGGGCGTACATGCCGGACGCCTCGCCGGGGGCACGCATCCATGAGGGTGTCGGGACGTCCAGGGCCACCACACGGTGGCTCGTCCGGCTGTGCGGCGAGGTGTACATGGTGCGGGCCGGGACGGCCGCCTGCTCGACGAACTCCTTGACCGTGGAGGTCTGGGTGACGACCTCGTGGGCGAGGGCGTCGATCACGCCGTCGGCGTTCGCTCCGATGCGGACGCGCTGGACCGTGGGGGCCCGGTGGCCGACGACGGCGGCGAGTTCGCGGCGCGGGAGGGCCAGTTTGACGGGCCGGCCGACGTGCAGGGCGGCCATCGAGGCGAGGACGACCTGGGGCCGCGGGGTGCCCTTGGAGCCGAAGCCGCCGCCGACGTATGCGGACACGACCGTGACGCGGTCACCGGGCACCTGGAACAGCTGGGCGAGGACGTCCCGTACCTTCGTCGCCCCCTGGCTGGAGTCGTACACGGTCAGGGCGCCGTCCTCCCACCACGCGGTGGCGGCGTGCGGCTCCATCGGGTGGTTGTGCTGCGCGGTCATGGTGTACGTGGCGTCGACGCGGACGGCGGACGCGGCGAAGGCCGCGTCGAAGTCGCCGCGTTCGCGCAGGGCCGGGTGGCCGCCGTTGGCCTCCTCGGGTGCGTAGAGGCGGGGATGGCCGGCGGGCGGACCCGGGTCGTGGTCCTCGGTGGCGTAGTCGATCCGCAGGTCCTCGGCGGCGGCGCGGGCGTTCTCCGGGGTGTCGGCGACGACGAGGGCGACGTACCAGCCGCGGTGCGGCACCCGGTCGGTCTGGAGCAGCGTCAGTGTCGGGTCCTCGGCCTCGCCGAGACGGGGCGCGTTCGTGTGGCTGAGCACGGCGTGGACGCCGGGGCGCCGCAGGACGTCGTCCGCGTGGACGGCGGTCACCCTGCCCCGGGCGACGGTGGCGGGGACGGGGACGGCGTGGACGCAGCCGGGCGGGGTGTGCTCGGCTGCGTACCGCGCCGTGCCGGACACCTTCTGGCCGGCGTCACGGCGCACGGCGGGGTCGCTGGAGACGGCAGGGTCGTGAAGGACGGCCTGGTACTGAGGGACGGCGGGGTCGTGGGAGACGGCAGGTCCTTCGTCGGGTGTGGGGGGCACCTGGGGCGGGGGGTTCATGGGCATGGCGGGGGCCGGCTCCTCAGGGGCGGGACGCGAGGTCGGTGAGTACGCGGACGGCGAGGCCGCGGGCGAGCGGCACCTTGAAGGCGTTGTCGCGCAACGGCTCGGCCGCGGCGAGCTCCGCCGCGGCGGCGCGGCGGTACGTCTCCTCCGTGGCCGGCGCTCCCCTGAGGACCTCTTCGGCCGCGCGGGCACGCCAGGGCGCGTGCGCGACCCCGCCGAACGCGAGGGCGGCGTGTCGCACGACTCCGTCCTCGACGGTGAGGCTCGCGGCGACGGAGACGAGCGCGAAGGCGTACGAGGCGCGGTCGCGGGCCTTGCGGTAGGCGCTGTGGGCGGCGACGGGCGGCGGGAGCGTCACCGCGGTGACGAGTTCACCGGGTCGGACGACGCTGTCGTGCTCCGGCGTGTCACCGGGCAGCCGGTGGAACTCGGTGAGGGGTACGGTCCGTTCGCCGTCGGGGCCGAGGAGGTGCACGCGGGCGTCGAGGGCCGCGAGTGCGACCGCCATGTCCGAGGGGTGGGTGGCGACGCACCGCGCGGAGTGTCCGAGCACCGCCAGGTCCCGGTGGACGCCTTCACGGGCGGGGCAGCCGCTGCCCGGCGTACGTTTGTTGCAGGGCTTCGAGACGTCCTGGAAGTAGGTGCAGCGGGTGCGCTGGAGCAGGTTGCCGCCGGTGGTGGCGGCGTTGCGCAGTTGCGCGGAGGCTCCTGCGAGGAGTGCCTGCGAGAGCGCGGTGTAGCGGCTCCGTACCAGCGGATGGGCGGCCAGGTCGCTGTTGCGGACGGTCGCCCCGATGCGCAGGCCTCCGTCCGGCGTCTCCTCGACGCCGTCCAGCGGGAGTCGGCCGATGTCGACGAGGAAGGCCGGGTCCGCCACTCCGAGCTTCATGAGGTCGACGAGATTGGTTCCGCCGGCGATGTAGCGGGCGCCGGGGTGCGCCGCGTACGCGGCGAGCGCCTCCTCGGTGCGCTCGGCGCGAAGGTACCCGAAGGGCTTCACGCGACGACCTCCAGGATGGCGTCCACGATGTTGGCGTAGGCGCCGCAGCGGCAGATGTTGCCGCTCATCCGCTCCCGGATCTCCTCCGGAGTGAGGGGTCCGGGGTCGCCCCCGCCCGGCCCCTCCGGCGGCGTGACGTGTGAGGGGTGCCCTGCGGCGGCCTCGTCCAGCATGGCCACGGCCGAGCAGATCTGGCCCGGTGTGCAGTAGCCGCACTGCAGTGCGTCGCAGGAGACGAACGCCTCCTGAAGGGGGTGGAGGCGGCCTTGCCCGGCGAGACCCTCGATCGTGGTGACGGGCTCGTCGCAGGTGACGGCGAGCAGCAGGCAGCTGTTCATCCGCCGGCCGCCCACGAGGACGGTGCAGGCGCCGCATTGGCCGTGGTCGCAGCCCTTCTTCGTACCGGTGAGGTCCAGGTGCTCGCGCAATGCGTCCAGGAGGGTCGTGCGGTTGTCGAGCCTCAGCTCGTGCGTCGTCCCGTTGATCAGGAGCGAGACGTGCGACGTCTCCGTTCCGTCACGGGGTGTCCCGCGCTCGCTCCCGGCTGCGGCGTCGTCCACGGTGCTCGCTCCTCCGACGGCGGTCGGGGTCATGTGCTGGCCGTCGTGTCCTTCCCGCCTTCCCCGCCTTCCGCCCCGCGAGTCACGGCTGTCGGCCGAACGGCGCAGAGAGCGGTCGGACCGGCGGATCGGCGGCGTCCCCACGGTGACCGGTCAGAGGGAAGGGATCGCTGCTCCGGTGCGGTGACGGGGACGCACGCTCCGTCCGCGGAGGGAGGGGGCGGCGGACTTCACCCGAGCACGTAACGTACGGTACATTCGAGGATCGGATGAGCTTGGCCTGTACCGAAGGTCGATCAGCCGGCGTCGATCGGACAGCCCTCATGGCGGCCTGGTCCGCCTGCTCGAAGGCCGGTTGGCGCGGCGGTTCCGCCAGGCGGCCGGTTCCGTCCGCCGCCACCGAAAGACAGAGGAACCCGGCGCGAGGTGCAGGAAGGATCGACATGGGCGGCACACTGGCGGACGAGATCCGCAGTCGACTCGGAGAGCTGAGCCCCGCTGAGCGCAAGGTGGCGAGGGTACTGCTGGCCGGTTACCCCGCAGCGATCTTCGAGACGGTCGCCACCATCGCCGACCGGGCTTCTGTGTCTGCCCCCACCGTGCTGCGCTGCGCTTCGCGGCTCGGCTACCGCGGATTCCCGGACCTGCAGGCGGCCCTGCGTTCCGAGCTCGAAGCTCGTCACGCCTCACCGATCACTCTGTACGAGAGCGGCGGTTCGGCGAGGAGCCAGGAAGCACCCGTTGCGGAGGAGGGGGAGGGTACCCATCCGGCCGCGGGGCGTTCCCTGGCTCTGGTGCAGCATGCGTTGTCTCAGACTTTCGACGAGATCTCTCCCCATGAGTTCGGGCACGCGGTCACGCTGCTGAGTGACCCTCGTCGCCGTATCCATCTCACGGGTGGGCGCTTCACCCACCTGTTGGCGGAGTATCTGGGGCTCCATCTGATGCAGTTCCGCGATCAGGTCGCCTTCATTCCGGATCGGGACGTGGAGCGCGCCGCGGTCTTGACGCAGCTGTCACGTCGGGACGTGACGGTCCTCTTCGACTACCGGCGCTACGAGGACGACAAGGCCGTCATCGCGGAGCTGGCACGGGAACGTGGGGGCAAGGTCATCGTCTTCACCGATCCCTGGCTGTCGCCGGCGGCGAGCCACGCCGACGTCGTCCTGACCAGCCAGGTGCATTCCGACTCCCCCTACGACAGCCTCACACCCACCCTCGCTCTCATCGAGTCCGTCGTCGCCGCGACGCTGAGCGAGCTCGGCGCCGACGCGCATCAGCGGATGAAGGATGCCGAGGCCGTCGCCAGACGCGCCGGGCTCCTCTGAGGGATGTCGCCAGAACTCAGTCGAGCGCTCCGTTGACGGTTGCCTCGGGGATCGCGATGTTCGGGACGTTGTACTTGTTCAGGATCTTCAGGTAGGAGCCGTCGTCCATCAGCGACTGCAGCGAGGCCTGCACCGCCTCCTTCAGGCCGGCGTGGTCCTTGGCTATGCCGATTCCCATGGGTGAGGCACTGTACTCACCGACCGCGGCGCGTCCCGTCACCGTGGAGAAGGCGTTGCCTTCGTCGGCCGTAGCGGCGACGTACGCGGCCGTGACCTCGTCGAGGTAGTCAGCGACGACCTTGCCACTGCGCAGGGCAAGCTGGGCCTCGGAGTCCTTGGAGAAGGTGAGGATCTCGATCGGCGGGAGGCCGTTGGCCTTGCAGAGCTGCTGGCGCTGCTCGAGGAGCTTCTGGTGGTTGGTTCCGGTCTGTACACCGACCGGCTTGCCGCATGCGTCGGTGACCACGGTGATCTTGGCTGGGTTGCCCTTGCCGACGAGCCAGCCGGGTCCCGCGTTGAGGTAGTCGACGAAGTCGACGGACTTCTGCCGTGCTTTCTTGTCGGTCATCGCGGACATGACGGCATCGAACTTGCCGGCCTGGACGGCGGGGAGGATTCCGTCGAACTTCTGGGCCTTGAAGTCGAACGTCACGCCCAGCCGGGCACCGATGGCCTGCCCGAGGTGGAAGTCGATGCCGGTGATCTGCTTGCTGCCCTCGTTCTCGTACATCTCGAAGGGCGGATAGGGGATGTCCGTCGCGACACGGACGGTCTTCGTGGCTCGGATACCCTCCGGCAGCATGGCGTGGAGCTTCGGGTCGGGCTTGACGGTGAGGCCGGGAATTACCTCGACGGGGCCAGTGGCCGGTGCCGCGGTGGCGGCCGATTCGCCGGTCTGGGTGGTGCAGGCGGTCACGAGAAGGGCGGCGACGGCGGTGAGGACCGCAGTCGGTACGACGTGGGATCGCATGGTGTTCTTCCTTCGGTGATCTCTCGGGTGAGGGCAGGGGCGCCGCGTGCTGCGGCCCGCGGCGGCGTCAGACGAGTTCGACGCGGCGCGCTGTTTCCTCGCCCTGCTTCATGTGTCGGTGTGCGCCGTCCCCGAGCGCTGTGACGAGAGCAGCCACCAGGGTCTCGACGACGGCGAGCGTGGGTACCAGGCTGTCGTAGGGAGAAGGTGTGTCGACCCGGTGCGACAGCACGACGTCGGCATGTGTGCTGGTGGGGGACAGCCACATGTCTGTGAAGACGATGACTTTGCCTCCGCTGTCCTTGGCCAGCTGCGCGATGGCGAGTTTGTCGTTCTCGTAGCGCCGGTAGTCGAAGATGACGAGGACGTCGCGTTTGGTGAGCGCGGCCAGGAGCGAGGTGCGTTCCACGTCTCGGTCGGGGAGGAAGCGGATGTCGTCGCGCAGCTGCATGAGGTGCAGCCCGAGATAGCGGGCGAGGAGGTGGGTGAACCTGCCTCCGACGAGCGTGACGCGGCGGCGTGGGTCGGACAGCAGGGCAAGGGCGCCGGCGAAGTCGTGCCGTGGGATGTCGGTGAGGGTGTGGGTGAGGGCTTTGGTGAAGAGCGTGCTGCTGTAGGCCACGAGACCGTCGGTCGATTGTCCGTGGGCGCTGTCTGCGGCGGTTTCGTAGAGCGAGATCGGCGACGCACTGCGGTCGTCGAGTTCCTTGCGCAGGGCGGCCTGGAAGTCGGGGAAGCTGGTGTAACCGAGGCGTGCCACGAAGCGAAGGACCGTGGGTGCGCTGACGTTGGCCCGTTCGGCGATCGTGGCGACCGTTTCGAATCCGGCGGAAGGATAGGACGCGAGCAGGATGCGGGCGACCTTCCGTTCAGCGGGGGCGAGGATGCCGAGCTTGCGGCGAATGTCGTCGGCGATGGGGCTGGGAACCACGGGTGTCTCTCTTCGGTCCTGCGTGCGCGGGGGGTGTCACGAGCTGTCCGGGGCAGGCCCCCGGCCTCCACCGGAGGCATCCGGGAGGCCTGCCGTGGGTCCGGATCTCGGTCACCTGGGATCGATGGTGATCCTCAGGTCGATCAGGGTCTGCGCGTTGACGCCGTCGGTGGTCCAGGCGGAGAATCCGCCGCTCTTTCTGAAGGTGACGTCGAAGCGAGGACCGGTCTCGAACGTGCTGGCGGTCGCAGTGTTCTGTGCGCGGGTCGCGGCGAGAGCCCGGGCCGTGGTGCGGAAGGCGTACGGCGTGCCGTTCGGGTTGGCGACCGAGTAGAAGACGTCGGTGCAGGCGGGGACGGGGTCGGCGTTCGTGGCGGTCAGGGGCCGCTTGTCCGCCGCGGGCTGGGGGGCCCAGGTGCGGGCGTCGTACTGGTCCCTGTCGGTGAGATAGGTGTAGCGGGCGTTGCGCAAGGTCCAGCCGGCTGCGGCCGTACGGGTACGGGCGTGGCGCAGGTCGAGTACGGCGACGCCGTTGGGTCCCAGCACGGTGAGGTGCTCGCGACTCGTGCCGGGATGGTCGACGACCAGGGCCGTGTTCTCCTCCAGGGCGTAGACGCGGTCGTGACCGGTGTCCGCGGCGAGCCTGAGGGCCCGTCCTTCGCGGCCGGATGTGCCGGTGTGGGTGTCGATGAGTCCGGAGCGCAGGAAGCCGAAGCCGCCTTCGGGGATGTAGGCGAGTCGGGTGGGGTCCTCGTAGTAGCCGGGGGCGCTGCCGTCGCGCAGGCCTTCGTAGGATTCGCCGCCGCTGACCATGTCGGCGCCGGAGGCGATCTGGGCTCCGGCGGAGGATCCGGCGACGACGGCGCCGTGGGCGAGCTTGGCGCGGATGGCGGCGAGGGCCTTGGAGTCGGTGTGCCGGTCCCCGTGCAGCAGGGTGGTGATGTAGCGGTACTGGTCGCCGCCGCCGAAGAAGAAGCCACTCATGGAGTTGATCTGGGCGACCACGGCGTCGGAGTCCGCGTCGGCGACGTGGTCGATGTCGAGGGGTATCCACTGGGCGTCGGCTGCGCCGTGCCGCTTGAACAGGTCGGCGTAGTAGGCGCCGTTGCAGGCGGAGTTGCTGCACAGGTCCGGGTCGCCCGCATGGGGGTCCTGGCTCTCGGGGACCGACGCGGCGGTGATGACGCCGATGCGGGCGGAGGGGCCGCCGGCCCGCTTGATGATCTCCCCGTACACCTGGGTGTTGTCGTCCTTCAGGCCGCCTCCCACGAGGACCAGGGAGCCGCGAGGAGTCTGAGGGCGCTGGCTGAAGGCGTGTGCCGCGGGGGCTGTGGTGAGGAGGGCGAGGGCGATGCTGCCCGCGAGGACGGTGCGGCGTGCCGTGCCGGGTTGTGCGCGCATGGTGGCTCTCCATCGGTGTGGTGGTGGGCTGACCGGGCGGGTCGGTGGTCGTCGTGCCGGATCGCTTCTGGCATCTCGCGGGGGCCGATGCCGGGGGAACCGGTTGGTTACGCGGGGTTGGTCTCGCTGCCGAGGGAGGCGACCAGGTCGGCGAGCATGGCGATGCGGTGCGGGACGCTGGAGACGTCGAGCCATTCCTGGGGACTGTGGTCGGCGCCGCCGATGGGCCCCAGGCCGTCCAGGATGGGCACGCCCATGCCGGCGATGAGGTTGGCGTCGCCCACTCCCCCGGTGGCCGCGGCGCCGAGCGTGACGCCTACGGCGCGGGCGGCGCCGCGGGCGGCGTCGAGCATGCGGCGCGACGCGGGGGTGTCCTCCATCGGCGGACACAGGTCGAGCTGTTCGACTTCGACCGTTGTTCCCGGCACTGCGGGGTGGTCGGCGATCTCCTGGATCGCCTGGGTGACGCGCCGCACGTCGGCGGTGGTGGCGGCTCTGACCTCGATGCGCAGTTCCGCATGGGGGCAGACGATGTTCGCCCTTGTTCCGGCGCGCACCACGCCGACGTTGACGGTGACGTCGTCCCAGTGGCCGTTGAGTGCCTGGATCTGGACGACGAGGTGTGCTGCCGCCAGAGCGGCGTTCGCTCCGCGTTCGGGCTCGATGCCCGCGTGGGCGGCGCGCCCGGTGACCGTGAGGCGGAAGTCGGCGACGCCTTTGCGGGCGATGACGAGATCACCGTTCTCCCGGGCACATTCGAGGCCGAGGCCGTAGTGCATTCCGCGCGCGGTCTGCTCGGTGAGTTCCCTGCTGGCGGGCGAGCCTATCTCCTCGTCCGGAGTGGCGAGGAAGACGAGCTCGTCATAGGTGTCGATGCCGTGCTCGTGGAGGAGTTCCAGGGCGACCAGGCCTGCGAGCAGGCCGCCTTTGTCGTCGCTCACCCCGGGGCCGCCCGCGATGCTGCCGGTGAGGCTGTAGGGGCGTGCGGCTGCGGTTCCTTCTTCGAAGACGGTGTCCATGTGGGCGGCCAGGAGGATCCGCTTGCCGCCGTCGGGCTCGGCGAGCGCGCCCTTCTTCCGGGCGACCAGGGCATCGCCCGCCTGCGATCCGTGCCGGTCGGGAGGGAATGTCACCCGTTCGACGGTGAAGCCGGTGTCCGTGAGCCGGTTCTGCACCCAGTCGGCGACCTGGTTGACACCGCGGGGCGTGTAGGAGCCGGAGTCGATGGAGACGAGGTGTTCGAGGTCGCGCAGGTAGCGGGGCTGGAGGGTGCGGGCGTGGTCCAGGAGGTCTGCGGCAAGCCGCCCCCGCGGGGGCGCGCTCACAGGACCTTGGACAGGAAGGCGCGCGTGCGGTCCTGTTCCGGGTCGACGAGGACGCGGCGCGGGTCGCCTGCCTCCACGACGACTCCTTCGTCCATGAAGACTGCGGTGTCGCCGACCTCGCGGGCGAATCCGATCTCGTGGGTGACGACGACCATGGTCATGCCGTCGGCGGCGAGCTGTCGCATCACGTCGAGGACGTCGCCGACGAGCTCGGGATCGAGGGCGGAGGTCGGCTCGTCGAAGAGCATCAGCTTGGGCTTCATGGCGAGGGCGCGGGCGATGGCGACGCGCTGCTGCTGTCCGCCGGACAGCTGGGCGGGGTAGTGATCGGCCCGATCGGCGAGGCCTACCTGCCCGAGCAGGAGGTGTGCCTGCTCGCGGGCATCGGCCTTGGACACGCCGCCGACCTTCACCGGTGCTTCGGTGATGTTCTCCACTGCCGTCATGTGGGGGAAGAGGTTGAATCGCTGGAAGACCATGCCGATGTCTCGTCGGCGTTCGGCGACCTCGCGTTCCCTGAGCTCGTGGAGCTTGGCGCCGTTCTGGCGGTATCCGACCAGCTCGCCGTCGACGGTGAGCTTGCCGCCGTCGACCTTCTCCAGGTGGTTGATACAGCGCAGGAAGGTCGACTTGCCCGATCCGGAGGGGCCCAGGAGGCAGCAGACCTGTCCGCGGTCGACGCTGAGGTCGATTCCCTTGAGTACCTCGAGCTTGCCGAAGTGCTTGCGGACGCCTTCGGCACGCACCATGGGAGTGCTCATCGACTCTGCTCCTTGCTGTTCCTGCCGAGCCACTCCCTGGTTCCGCCGAGCATGCGCTGGAGCGGAGAGACGTGGCCGGCGCGTGCGGTACCGCGGCCGTAGCGCCGTTCGAGCCAGGCCTGGGGGATGCTCAGGAGGGTGACGAGGGCCAGGTACCAGAGGCTGGCGACGACCAGCATGGGGATGACCTGGTAGTTCTGGGCGTACACGTCCTGGATGTTGGACATCAGGTCGTGCGCGGAGATCACCGATACCAGGGCGGTCATCTTGAGCATGTTGATGCTCTCGTTGCCCATCGGGGGGATGATGACGCGCATGGCCTGGGGCAGGACGATCCTGCGCATGGTGAGCGCGGGGCGCATGCCGAGGGAGTGGGCGGCTTCGGCCTGGCCGGGGTCGACGGACTGGATGCCCGCGCGGACAATCTCCGAGGCGTATGCCGCCTCGTTGAGTCCGAGGGCGAGCAGAGCCGCGATGGCGGGGGTCAGCAGCGAGTTGGTCTCCGCCTGGAAGAACGTGATGTCGGTGAAGGGGACACCGATCTTCACGTACTTGTAGAGGGCGGCCGCGTACCCCCAGAAGATGATCTGGACGAGCAGCGGCGTGCCGCGGAAGACCCAGACGAAGGCCGTGGCGAGACCGTAGAGGACGGGGCTCGTGGACAGCCTCATCACGGCGATGAGTGTGCCGAGCGCCAGGCCGAGGGCCATGGCAGCTGCGGTCAGCCACAAGGTGGTGGCCAGGCCGTCGAAGATGAGGTCGGCGAAGAGGTACTTGCCGACGATCTCCCAATGAAGGTTGTGGTTCTTGGCGAGGGAGCCGACCAGCCCGACGAGGGCGAGCAGCGACGCGACGGCTGCGATCCAGCGCCCGTAGTTGCGGAGGGGGACTACTTCCAGCTCCTGCGCGGCGGGTTCGCCCCGCAGGGCTGCGGCCGGGGTCTTGGTGTCGATCATGTCTAGTCCACCGCCGCGTTCTTGGTGGCCTTCGGGACGGCGATGGAGGCGACGCCGTACTTGTTGTAGATGTGCACGAGGTTGCCGTCGTCGATGAGCGACTGAAGAGCCTTGAGGATCGCGTCGGACAGCTGGGGCAGCTGCTTGCTGACGGCGATGCCGTTGGGCGAGGCGTTGTAGCCGCCGGGGGCGGCGGGGTCGTCGACGAGGTCGAACGCCTTGCCGCTCTCAGCGGTCTTGGCGACCCAGCCGGCAGCGGGCTTGGTCAGCACCTGGGCGACAACCTTTCCGGAGCGCAGAGCGAGCTGGGCGTCGGAGTCCTTCGGGAAGGTCTGGATGTCGATCTGGCCCTTGCCCGCCTTCGAACAGGCGGCCTGATGGCTCTTGAGCAGGTCGAGCTGGTTGGTCGCCGCCTGCACACCCGCCTTCTTTCCGCACAGGTCGTCCAGGTTCACGATCTTGGACGGATTGCCCTCGGCGACGAGGATGCCGGAACCGGACTGCGAGTAGTCGACGAAGTCGACGACCTTCTGCCGGTCCTTGTTGTCGGTGATGGCCGACATCGCGGCGTCGAACTTGCCGGCCTGGATGGCCGGCACGATGCCGTCGAACTTCTGCGGGCTGAAGGCGAAGGTCACGCCGAGCTTCGCACCGAGCGCCTGACCGAGGTCGTAGTCGAGACCGGTCAGTGCGGTCTCCCCCTCTTTCACGTACATCTCGAAGGGCGGGTAGGGCACGTCGGTGGCCACTCTGACCTTGCCCGCCTTCTTGATCTGTTCGGGAAGCATGTCGTGAAGCGTCTGATCCTTGGTGATCTCGACACCGGCGACCGAGACCTTGCCGGCCGCCTGAGGAGCGGGGTCATCACCTCCGCAGGCGGACAGGGACATCAGCGCGGTGGTCGCGACGGCGGAGGCGACTGCACGACGAGCGAGACGCATGTTCATGGGAGTGGAACCTCTCAAAGATTCTTCGCTGGCGCGTTCTGGCTGCCAGCCACACCAGCGAAGTTACAGATCATCCACCTGAGTGGCTAGATGTATCTCACGTTACGTTCACGTAACGCGTGACATCAGCTTGCAATATGCCGGTCGATGGGTGATTTAAGGCGTTTTACTGACGGCACATCAGCCCGCGCCGGCGAAATCTCGGCTTACATCTTCCCGTCCTCAGCGATGGCTTGTATGTTCCGCTACCAACCCGCGCAACCTCCTCGGCAGCAGACGGTTCCGCCCACTGCCGCCGACAGAGCGCCGCGCGCCCCTCAGTCCTTGGAGTGCAGATGACGTCACGCCCCTCCCGCACGACAGCACCTTTGGCCATCGCCCTGGTCGTGGTCGCGGGCGCCCTCACGATGCAGCAGCCGGCTCACGCCGCGGCGAATCGCGTGCGCCTCGGCAACACCGCCGACATGGCCCGTACCTCATGGAACGGCCCCGCCTTCACGATGAACGGGGCAGGCGGAATCGTCGCCGCCTCGATGTCCCGCGCCATCGAGGACATCCGCGGCGGAACGGGCAGCATCGACGTCGTGGTCCTGGCGGGATCGGCACCCACGTCGGGCAGCGCTACTCCCGAGTGCGACACCATCATGGGCCTGACCGGCGTGAACTCCTGTACGACGTGGACTCTCACCGCCGCCGCCGACGGGAACAACAGCCAGGTCAACACGGACGTCCGCAACGCCGAGTTCGTCTACTTCGCCGGCGGCGACCAGTGCAAGTACACCGCGTGGAAGGGGACCTCCCTGGAGGCCTCCGTCGAGTCGGTCGTGGCCAAGGGCGGCGGCTCCGGCGGCGGGAGCGCAGGCCACCACATCAACAGCCCCATCGTCTACGACGCCTGCAACGGCAGCGTCACCAGCGCCGAAGCGCTGGCCAACCCCTATGACCGCTACATCAGCTTCACCACCGGCATGTTCCAGTGGGCCAACTACGGAGGCGTCGTCAACGATTCGCACTTCGTGACCCGCGACCGCATGGGACGGACGATGGCGTTCCTCGCCCGAGCGGTGAAGGACGGTCTCGCCCCGGGCGGCGCGGCCTGGGGCGTCGGCGTGGAGGAAGGGGGCGGCTCCCTGTTCCTCGACCGCGACGGCATGGCCACGCAGTACGGGAAGGACGCCTACGTCGTCCTGGCCGACCATCAGCCCGAGCAGGCCGTCGACAGAAAGCCGCTGTCCTACTCCGGATTCAAGATCTGGCGCCTGGCACCGGGCAGCACGTTCGACTTCAAGAACCGGCCCAGCTGCGGGTACTACCTGCGGAGCGTGACGAACGGCGTCGCCGACGGCAACCTCTACAGCGGTACCCCGGTGACGAACTGCGGCAGCCAGGGCGGGGGCGCCTCTCTGGCTGAGAGCGAGCCCAACGACACCCGGGACGCCGCCGACGACGCGACAGCCTTGGCTACGCCGGGCTCGGTCACCGGCACGATGAAGTCGGCAAGCGACCGCGACTACTTCAAGATCAGCTTGGCAGCCGGCCAGACCCTCACCACGAACTGCGCCATACCCGCCCAGTACGACGCCGACGCCTACCTCCTGGATGCGTCCGGCAGCACCCTGGTGCGCTCCGTCAACGGCGGGGCAGGAGCCGACGAGTCGCTCACGTTCACCAGAACGGCCTCCGGGACCGGGACCTATTACCTGGACCTCGAGGCGTACAGCGGCAGCGGAACCGCCGTCTACACCTGCACGCTGACCAAGAGCTGACACCGAAGGTCGCCCACGCGAGCGCGGTCGATCTCTCGGGAAGGCCCTCCGCCCGGCAAGGCCGGGCGGAGGGCCTTCGTCTTCTACCGGGGGTGCGCCAGGCTCCACAGGTCGAGCCGCGCATCCAGCTCCTCCTCCGTGAGCAGCCCCGTGGCGGCCGCGAGAGCGCGCACCGGCGTACCCGTCTCAAGGCTCTCCCGGGCCAGATCCGAAGCCCGCTGGTATCCGAGAACCGGATTCAGGGCGGTGGCGAGACTTGCCGACGTCTCCACGAACTCGCGAAGGCGGGCCTCGTCAGCCTCGATGCCACGCACACACCTCTGCGCCAGCACCCGGCACGCTGCCTCCAGGCGGTTGAGGGAGTTGAGCAGGTGGTGGACGATCAGAGGCTCGAAGGCGTTCAGCTGAAGCTGGCCGGCCTGGGCGGCCGCCGAAACGGCCGCGTCGGCGCCGACGACATCGAAGCACACCTGGTTGACGGCCTCGGGAAGGACCGGGTTGATCTTCCCCGGCATGATGCTGGAACCGGCTTGCAGGGCGGGAAGGCGGATCTCCGCCAACCCTGCCCTGGGCCCGGAACACAACAGCCTGAGGTCGTTGCAGATCTTGGACAGTCTCAGGGCGAACTGCTTCAGCGAGCTGGAGAGCTGGATGAAGCTGCCCATGGACTGCGTGCTCTCGATGCGATCGCGTGCCGGGCGGACAGGGGCTGAAGCGATGACCGCCAGGTACGCCAAGGCCGATGCGGTGAAGCCGGCGTCGGCGTTCAGGCCCGTACCGATGGCCGTGCCGCCCACATTCACCTCGAGCAGTGCCCCACGGGAGCGCGTGAGCAGGTCCGCGTCGTCACGAACCGTCAGAGCGAAGGCGTCGAACTCCTGGCCGAGGGTCATCGGGACCGCGTCCTGGAGTTGCGTCCGCCCCAGCTTGACGACCTTGGCGAAGGCGCCCCCTCGCTCGGTGAAGGCGTTCGCCAGTACGCTCATCGCGTCGAGGAGGCGACCGGCCGCGCTGTACAGCGCGATCTTCACGGCCGTCGGGTAGGCGTCATTCGTGCTCTGTGAACGGTTGACGTCGTCGTTGGGGTGAAGGTGCTCGTACTCGCCGCGCCGGCGACCGAGAAGTTCGAGCGCCCGGTTGGCGATGACTTCATTGGCGTTCATGTTGGCCGAGGTGCCCGCGCCGCCCTGGAAGACGTCGACCACGAAGTGTTCGTGGTGGCGCCCCGCGCGAATCTCACGGCATGCCTCGACGATGGCGTCGGCGCGCTCCGTGGGGAGGACACCCAGCTCTCGGTGCGCGAGGGCCGCCGCCTCCTTCACCGCGGCCATGGCGACCACGAGTTCGGGGTGCGAGGACACCGGCCGACCGGTCAGGGGAAAGTTCTCCAGCGCCCTGAGCGTGTGTATGCCGTAGTAGGCCTCGGCCGGAACGCCTCGGTCACCGATGAGGTCGTGCTCCTCGCGCAGCAATTCCACTGTGCACCTTCTGTCGGTCGGCCTCGGACAGGACCTCCCGGCCCTTCCGAAAGTATCGTTCATTACATCTCGACGGCACAAGCATAAGACTGGACTTCCTGTTACATCCAGAGCGTCGACTCAGAGGAACCGGCAGCGGAGTGAGCATCCGCGCGCGCCTCCAGCGCGGAACCGGTACAGAACGACGATGCGATGTCCCGCCCCCTCCGGAGAGATTCATGTTCGATCAGCACGATCCCGCCCCGTACGACGCCCTGCTGCTGCTCTCGTTCGGCGGCCCCGAGGGCCCGGACGACGTGGTCCCGTTCCTGGAGAACGTGACGCGCGGCCGAGGCATCCCGAAGGAACGGCTCAAGGAAGTGGGGCAGCACTACTTCCTCTTCGGCGGCGTCTCCCCGATCAACGACCAGAACCGCGCGCTCCTCGACGCGCTGCGGACGGACTTCGCCGACGCCGGCCTCGACCTTCCCGTCCACTGGGGAAACCGGAACTGGGCCCCGTACCTCACCGACACCCTCCGCGAGATGATCACCGACGGCCGACGCCATATCGCCGTCCTCACGACCAGCGCGTACGCCTCCTACTCCGGCTGCCGCCAGTACCGCGAGAACCTCGCCGACGCGCTCGCCACCCTCGAGGCGGAGGGGCTCCCGCTGCCCCGGGTCGACAAGCTCCGGCACTACTTCAACCACCCCGGCTTCGTCGAGCCCATGGTCGAGGGCGTCCTCGCCTCCCTCGCCGAACTCGACCCGTCCGTCCGCGCCGGCGCCCACCTCGCCTTCACCACCCACTCCATCCCCGACTCCGCCGCCGACTCCTCGGGACCGGTCACGGAGCACGGCGACGGCGGCGCCTACGTCCGCCAGCACCTCGACGTCGCCCGGCTGATCGCCGACGCCGTCCGCGAGCGCACCGGGGACGACCACCCCTGGGAGCTCGTCTACCAGTCCCGCAGCGGAGCCCCCCACATCCCGTGGCTCGAACCCGACATCTGCGACCACTTGGAGGCGCTGCACGGCGCCGGGGCGCCCGCGGCCGTCATGGTCCCCATCGGCTTCGTCTCCGACCACATGGAGGTCCTCTACGACCTCGACACCGAGGCCACGGCCAAGGCCGCCGAACTCGGCCTGCCCGTCCGGCGCTCGGCCACCGTCGGCGCCGACCCGCGCTTCGCCGCCGCCGTCCGCGAGCTCCTCCTGGAGCGGGCCGCGCACGAGCGGGGGACCCGCGCCGAGCGGTGCGCGCTGGGCGCCCTCGGCCCCTCCCACGACCTGTGCCCGATCGGCTGCTGCCCGGCCAGGACGGAGCGCCCGGCGGCGGCCGGCGCCGACAGCGAACTGTCACGGCGATAGGGGGCGGAGCTCCTCCGTGACGTGTCGCGGAGGAGCTCCCACCCAATGACCTGGAGTGCGGAGGCCATCCGGGGAACGGCACCACAAGACCGGACGAGTGAACTCTCCTCTCGACGCATCCATGAGGAACGAAGGGGTTGAAATAGGGCCACAACGTCACTCTGAATCAGTGAGGTGGGCAACATGTCCGCAAGCCCCGTGTTCCATCCCGGCAGCTACACACCCGCGGCGGGCGAATACGTCTGCGACTGCGCGGCAGAGCACCGATGGCGGATCGACATGGCCGGACACCTCTTCCCGGCGTTTCCCCCCGGCTGCCTCGGGGTCGGATGGCGTGTGACGCCGGAAGCGGACGACCCGAGCACCCCGCTCTCCTCGATCTGAGGGCCATGGCTCCGCAAGCGTGCGCTCCTCCACGTCCGGAGCCGGCCCATCAGGTCACCCCGCACATGAGGTGGCTGTCGCACACGTGTCGTAGACCCATCCATTCGGCAGGAGGCTGTCGTGTACTTCGTCGGACTGATCGTGGTGACCATGCTGATCGGCGCGTTCGTTCTGGGGTCCCGACTCCAGACGGAGGCGACTCCCCCGCCCCGCCCCGAGGACCAGCCGCGGCGCCCCCTGACGGACCGGCTACCCGGAGCGACGTACGAACACCGTCGCTCGGTGGCCGTTCCCGAGAGCAGCCAGGGGCAGCGGCTGCGCCCGCATCAGCTGCGCGGACGTACGGAGCGGGTTCCCGCCACCGAAGACCGGTGACCGCCTGGCACAGGAAGACCAGCCGGGGTCGCGCCCGCTGTCGGCCGGAGCCGACCGTCGGGCGCGACCCGGGTCCCTGCGGGCAGTACGGCCTCAGGGGGCGGCCGCTCCGCCGTCCGTTCGTCTGCCGGTGCCCCCGCTCAAGGGCGTTCGGCGAGGAATGTGTGGGTGATGCCTGTCTGCCATCCCGGCTGCGGCAGACAGCGCACCCGTACGAAACCGGCCCCGCGGAGCCTTTCGCAGAAGGCGTCCGCCGTGTCGAAGTCCAGCACGCTGCGGAACAGGTGCCGGTAGAGGGCGGCGTCTCCGTGGAGACGCCCCCAGGGGCGTACGAATCCGTTCATGACCGCCGTCCAGACGAGGCGGTGCGAGGTTCGTCCGCTGAGACTGTACTCGTGGACGGCCAGGCGTCCGCCGGGCCGGAGCACGCGGTGAACGGTGGCCAGCACGGCGTCCGGATCCGAGACGTTGCGCAGCAGGTAGGCGGCGAAGACCGCGTCGTACGGGCCAGCCCCCTCCACCTGATCCATGTGCTCGACCGGGGCGTGCACGAAGGACACGTCCCGCGGCCACGGCTTGCTCCGAGCGCGGGCGAGCATGCCGGCGGAGGCGTCGACCCCGATGAGGGTGGCGGCGGGAGCTGTTCGGAGCAGGGCCGCCGTGGAGGTGCCGGTCCCGCATCCCAGGTCCAGCAGGGTCATACCGGCGCCTCGCCGCGGGAGCCCCAGGCGCCGCGCCGACCGGAGGAGGTGAGCCGAGTACCCGGGGCTGGCGGAGGTCATGCGGTCGTAGGTCGGCGAGGCGTGGTCGAACGCGGCGACGAGGTCCCCGTCACGCAACAGGCTCATGCGCATCCCTCCGGTGAGAATCTTCGTCCAGCCTCCTGCACGGGGTGCGGCCCGGCCGCGAGGCACGCCGGGGGATCCGACCGGCCCCGGGGGTGTTCCCGGCGCCCAGGTGGCCTAGCGACGGCTGCATCCGCGGACAAGGGCGGTAGTGAACTCCTGACGCACCGCACTGCCCGACGCTCGGCAGCAAGGGAACCGACATGCGCACTCTCGACCCCCCGACCGTCGACCGGGACGTCCCGGCGGCCCTCGCCCTCGTGCTCGACGACCTGCTCGGACGGCGCCTCGAAGAGGCGCGGGCCCTGGAGGGGATCTTCGCCGCCGACATCGCCGGGCGCGTGGCCGCCTTCACGGCGAGGGGTGGCCGACGCCGCAGATCCCAGCTGCTGTGGTGGGCCATGCGCGCCTGCGGCGGAGGCGGGGACGAGACGGAGACGGCGTTGCTGACGGCGGCGGCCGTCGAGCTCGTCCAGACCTGCGCCCTCGTCCATGACGACGTCATGGACGGCTCGTCGATGCGGAGGGGTGAGCCGGCGGTCCACGACGCGGTGGATCGGCAGTACGGGACGTCCGGGCGTCCCCGCCCCCTGGTCACGCTCGGCGGTTCGGCCGCGATCCTCGTCGGGGACCTGGCTCTGACCTGGGCAGACGACACGTTCGCGGAAGCCCTGCTCACGTCTCCGCACTCCCTGACGCTCGGGAGGCAGTGGCGTGCCATGCGGACCGAGATGATCGCCGGGCAGTATCTGGATCTGCACGGACAGGCCACGAACGCCCACTCCCCCGGGCGCGCCATACGGACCGCGATCCTCAAGACGGCGCGGTACTCCGCCGTACATCCACTGGTCATCGGCGCGTTGCTGGCCGGAGCGGGCCCTGAGACGGTCCGCGGTCTGAGCCGGGCCGGCCTGTGCGCGGGCATCGCGTTCCAGCTGCACGACGATCTGCAAGGGGCGTTCGGCGATCCGGGCACGACCGGTAAGCCGGCCGGGGACGACATTCGGGCGGGCAAGGCGACCTACCTCATGGCGGTGGGTCGCGAGATGTGCGCCCGGCGCGGCGACAGCGACGGCATGCGGCTGCTGGAGACCGTGGTGGGTTGCCCCACCGCGACCGACGAGCAGGTGCGCCAGGTGCTGGACCTGCTGGTCGCCCACGGGGCCCGTGCGCACGTCACGGCGAAGGTCGAACGGCTGTGTGAGCGTGCCGTCAGGGTCCTGCGAGGGGCCGCGCCGGTTCAGCAGCCGGCCGAGCACGTCGCCCGGCTGCTCCTCGACGCCGGCGGTGTCCGTCTCCCCGGGCATTCCGCCGTCGGCTATCCCGGCGACGCGGGGAGAACCGACCCCGGGCGTACCGCGGTCCTGACGGGACGAGCCCGATGAGAAGGCTACCGGGTAGGACCGACCACGTCGTCGTGGTGGGAGCCGGCCTCGCCGGCCTGTCGGCGGCCCTGCACCTGCTGGGCTCAGGACGGCAGGTGACCGTCGTCGAGAGGGACGCCGGCCCAGGGGGACGGGCGGGCCGGATGGAACTCGGTGGCTATCGCATCGACACGGGGCCAACCGTCCTGACGATGCCCGACATTCTGGACGAGGCGTTCGCGGCCGTCGGGGACTCGCTGGCCGACGAGGTCGACCTCGTTCCGCTGCACCCGGCCTACCGCGCCCTGTTCTCCGACGGAAGCAGCATCGACGTCCACACCGATGCCCAGGCGATGGCCGCCGAGGTGGAGCGGTTCGCGGGCGCTCGGGAGGCCCGGGGCTACCTGAGGATGCGGGACTGGCTGAGCAGGCTGTACGCGGTGCAGATGCGCCGCTTCATCGATGCGAACTTCGACACCCCCGCCCAGTTGATCCACCCCGACCTGGCCCGTCTCGTCGCCCTCGGCGGACTGGGGCGGCTGGACCGGGCCATCGGCTCCTTCCTGAGGGACGACAGGTTGCGCCGCGTCTTCTCCTTCCAGTCGCTCTACGCCGGGGTCCCGCCCTCGCGGGCGCTGGCCGCCTACGCGGTCATCGCCTACATGGACACGGTGGCGGGGGTGTACTTCCCCCGGGGCGGCATGCACGCGGTGCCCGCGGCCATGGCGCACTCCGCCGAGCGGGCCGGGGCGCTCTTCCACTACGGCCAGAGGGTCACCGCACTCGAACGGTCGGGGGCACGCGTCACCGCCGTCGTGACCGAGCACGAGCGGATCGCCTGCGACGCCGTCGTCCTCACCACGGAACTCCCCCTCGCGTACCGGCTCCTGGGGCGTACGCCCCGCCGTCCGGGCCGGGTTCGCCACTCCCCCAGCGCGGTGATCCTGCATGCGGGGACCGACCGCACCTGGCCCGCACTCGGGCACCACACCCTCTCCTTCGGCTCCGAGTGGTCCCGCACGTTCGACGAACTCACCCGGACAGGAGAGCTGATGACCGATCCCTCGCTCCTCATCACGCGGCCCACGGCCACCGATCCCGCCCTCGCCCCGCCCGGCCGCCATCTCCACTACGTCCTCGCCCCCTGCCCCAACACCGACGTCGGCCTGGGCGCGGCTCACTGGGGCGACCTGGGCCCGGCCTACCGGGACAGCCTCGTGGCCGAACTGGAGAAGCGCGGGCTGCACGGCTTCGGCGCAGCGATCGACGAGGAGTGCCTGGTCACGCCGGCGGACTGGACCGCCCGGGGCCACACGGTGGGCACTCCCTTCTCGGTGTCCCACACCTTCACGCAGACGGGGCCCTTCCGACCGCGCAACCTGGTCCGGGGCACGGAGAACGCCGTGCTCGCCGGTTGCGGGACCACGCCGGGAGTGGGCGTCCCCCCGGTACTCATCTCCGGAAAACTGGCCGCGCAGCGGATCACGGGAGCGGGGTCCGCGGGGCGAACGCGGAGCGCGGTGCGCACGACCGGTCGGCGCGACAGGGCGACCGATGACGACACGTGAGCTCAACGCATCAGGAGTAACCGATCCCCCGCTCCGCGCCGCCTACACGGAGTGCCGCAGACTGAACGCCCGCCACGGCAGGACGTACTTCCTCGCGACGCGACTCCTGCCCCTCGACCGACGCAGCGCGGTCCACGCCCTCTACGGCTTCGCCCGGCGGGCGGACGACATCGTCGACGACACGCACTCCGCCTCCCCCGCCGAGCGGGCAGCCGCTCTCAACGCCCTGGAAGCGCAGTGGCACCGCGCGCTGCGCGGCGAACGCGTGACCGAGCCGGCGGTGGCGGCCGCGGCGCACACCCGCGCCCGCCTCGACATCGCCCCGCGGCACTTCGAGGACTTCCTGCGCTCCATGCGCCGTGATCTGTTCGTGCGGGAGTACGCGACGTACGCCGATCTGCGCGACTACATGCACGGCTCCGCGGCCGTCATCGGGCTCCAGATGGTGCCGGTCCTCGGGACCGTCGTTCCCCGGGAGCAGGCCGAGCCGTACGCGGCGGCGCTCGGCGTCGCCTTCCAGCTGACGAACTTCCTCCGCGACGTGGGAGAGGACCTGGACCGGGGACGGGTCTACCTGCCGGGTGACCTGCTGGCCGCCTCGGGCGTCGACCGGGAACTGCTGCGATGGAGCCGGCTCACCGGCTGTCGCGACCGGCGCATCACCGAAGCCCTGCGGGCGGCCGCCGCCCTGACGCACGAGGTGTACCGCGAGGCGGAACCCGGCATCGACATGCTGGAACCCGTGTCGGCGCCCTGCGTGCGCACCGCGTTCGTCCTGTACAGGGAGATCCTTGCGGTGATCGAGGAAGAGGGCTACGCGGTCGTGCACCGGCGCGCCGTGGTCGGCGCGCGCCGCAGGGCGTCGATCGCCCTGCCCGGTCTCGCCGGCGCGCTGGCGGCGCGCGCCGGGCGGCGGATCCGGCGCCGCCGTCCCGCGGCCCGGGTGTCCTCCGTCCCTCCGACCGGTACGACGGGGACGAGCGGAAAGCAGGAACACGTGACGAGGGACGCCCGATGAGAAAGCTCCGTCAGCGCGGGGGCCGGACCCGACTGCCGCTCACCGTCCGGCACGCCCCGGTGCCCTGGGAGGACCAGGAGTCCACGTGGAGGCAGGCGCGCCCCGCGGCGATCGCCGCGGGACTGCGGCGGGCCACGTCCCGTCCCTCGGGGAACTGGTACGTCGTGGGGGCGAGCCGTGACGTCCGCACAGACCGGCCGACCGGCCGGACCGTGGCCGGCGTCGAGATCGTGCTCTGGCGTGACGGGCACGGCGAGGTGTGCGCGGGCTCAGGAATCTGCCCTCACCTCGGGGCCCCGCTGAAGGACGGCGCGGTGCGGTGCGGGACCCTCATCTGCCGCTGGCACGGCCTGGCCCTGGACGGATCGCCCTTCGCCGGCTGGGAACCCTGGCCGGCCCACGACGACGGCGTGCTGGTCTGGGTGCGCCTGGACCGCGTCGGAGGTGAGGAACCGACGGAGCACCCCGTCGTACCACCGCGTCCCCTCGCCGGGGACGCGATCGCGGCCGTCTACACCGGCGTCGGCGCATGCGAGCCCCAGGACGTCGTCGCCAACCGCCTCGACCCCTGGCACGGGGCGTGGCTCCACCCGTACTCCTTCGTCGATCTCCAGGTCGTCTCGACTCCGGCGGACGACGCCCCGGACGCCGAGGACGCCCTGATCGTGCGCGTGTCGTTCAAGGTTGCGGGACGCGCCGTGGTGCCCGTGACCGCCGCATTCAGGGCTCCGGACCCACGGACGGTCACCATGCGGATCGTGCAGGGCGAGGGGGCGGGCTCCGTGGTGGAGACCCATGCCACCCCGCTGACCCCCACGGCGGCCGGTCTCCCCCGCACGGCGGTGGTGGAAGCGGTCATGGCCACGTCGGACCGTCCCGGCTTCGCCGTCGCCCGCATCCTGGCCCCTTTGCTCCGGCCCGCCATGCGGTCCACGGCCGGGCGGCTGTGGCGGGACGACCTCGCCTATGCGGAGCGCCGCTGGCGACTCCGGAGCACAGGCCGGTTTCCCGGCTAGGAGTCATCTCGCGGAACACGAGAACCTGGGCAGTCCCAGCAATCGATTCAGCGCGCAAAGCTGCCACGGGCCCCCGACCGGGCGAGGAACCGAAGGGGTGCCGAGCGGCCCGTGACGGGAACGGTCCACAGGGTCTGGCCGCGCAGACCCCACCGTCGGAGGTGGGCGTTGGCCGCGAGGAAGCCCGTGGTCGCCGCCCGTTCCATGAGAGCCACGGGGTACTCGGTGCGGACCAGGTCCCCGGCGACCGTGACGGTCGGATCGGGCGTGTCCACGGTCGGGCGCCTGTGGTGTCCTGCCACCTCGAAGAGCGGGCAGTCGGAGCGGAGTTCGTGGCGTTGGTCGACGATCACCGCCGCTCGTGTCTCGGGCCACACGGCATGAAGCCGCGTGATCAGGTCACGGGCGGTCCGGTGCGGGTCGGCGGCGGGGTCCACGGCGTAGGCGTGGAGTTCCACCACCGATCCGCCGGTCCTGGCGGCCCATCGGGCGGCTTCGCCCTCCCAGTGGTCGAGGACGCTGATGTTGTCGAGGGGCCCGTATCCGCTGGTGCCGAGGAAGCCGGGCCGGTCGGGGCGCACCGGCCGGTCGAGCCAGAGGCGGGAGACCAGGAAAGGCGGAGCCGTGCGCAGTGCGCCGACCATGGAGCGCCAGGAGGTGTCGCAGAGCGCGGGGGACGCCTCGACGACGGCCCGCAGGCCCTGCGTGTCGGCGGCGAGGACGACCGCGTCGACGCGCTGCGTGCCGTCCTGAGAGGCGACGAGGTGTCCGCCGCCGTTCGCCGGTGTCAGTTCCCGCACGCTCGTGCCGGTCAGGATGCGGACCCCGTGGCCCTGGAGGTAGCGGGCCAGGGGGTCCCACAGTGCCTGTGGGTACGGCTCGTTCGGCACGTCGAAGAGGAGCCCCTCGGACGAGCCGAGGAAGTAGATGTGGAACATGAGGACGAGTTCGGCGGCGGAGAGTTCGTCCGGGTCGGCGAAGAAGCTGCGGGAGAACACCTCGAACGCGAGGTGTTGGGCCGCGGTCGGGAAGCGGATGTCGTCGAGGAAGGCGCGGGCGCTGATCCCGTCGTAGCGGTGATAGACGTCGGGGATCCGTACGTCGAGCAGGGGCAGCGCCGCACGCGCGTTCATGCGGCGCAGGTCACGCCAGCCGAAACTGGGGCTGCGGGCCACGAAGCCGAGCGCGCTCCACGGTGGTGTGCGTGGTACCCGGGCGAAGCTGTCGTGGAGTCCTGAGCTGTGCTGGAGCGGGTAGTCCGGGAGGCCGGTGAGCGTGCTGAGGCGGGGGTCGACGCGACGGATGAGGCCGCGCAGGTTGTAGTACTGACGGAAGAAGGCGTGAAACCCCCGGCTCATGGTCACCTCCGAGCCGTCGCTCAGGCGGTCCGACCAGCCGGCCAGGCGCCCGCCGAGGCTGGGCTCCCTTTCGTAGAGGGTGACCTCGACGCCGCGCTCGGCGAGTACCGTCGCCGCCGCGATGCCGGCGATTCCGCCGCCGATGACGGCACAACGCGGGCGCCGGCCGGCCGGCGGCGTGCTGCGTCCCTCGGGGGCGGGCACGACGACCGCCCTGCGGTCCCGGCCACGGGGGGCGGAGTCTTGTGGAGGGAAGCGCATGACGGGGACTCGCTCTCGTGACCGGGTGCCGCATCAGGTGCGGCGGGTGAGGAAGGGCATCTCCGCGGTGGTGCGGAGCATGGACAGGACGGGGGTGCGCAGGCCGATGCGAAACTCCTCCAGCGGCCCCGTACCGCCGTCGAGGAAGCGCAGGAGTCGCTCGGTCGGCACCTCGTCGAAGAGCCGTGTGAAGAAGTCGGGGCCGGAAAGCCGACCGGTGTCGATCCCCCTGAGGAGGATGGCGTCCATCGTGAGTGACCGGCGCGGGTAGGCGCGTGGAGGCAGGGGTTCGCGTCCCGCGTGTACGAGGGACGCCGCCGTCCGTGTCTGGCGCTGGATGGCCGCGAAGGCGTACCCGGTGGAGGGCCGGACCGCTCCCCCCGCGGCGCCGATACGGAAGGTGCTGCGGCCGGCTCGTGGGGCGTGGCGCGCGTCCGTCATCGCGATGCGCCCGCGCTCCACGGCGCGCACCTCGAAGTCGCCGAGCCCCAGGAGGGACCCGGTGTAGTGCCGCAGCGCGTCGTCGTAGGCGTCGTCGGACAACGGGTCTCGGCTGAACTCGGTGTACTCCACCAGGGCTTCGCACGGTGAGGTCGGCAGGACGTAGCCGAACGAGAGACCCTGGGGCGGCTGCGGAGTGCGAAAGTCCATGAGGTCGACGAAGTCGGGGGTGAAGACGGGCCGCTCGGTACGTACGAACCATCCCTTGAAGTGCTGTACGAGACCGACACGGGCCGGGGGCGCGGGGTCGGGGGGACGGGAGTCGAAGGCCCACCGGGCACGGATGCGGTGCTCGGTTCCGTCCGCGCCGCGGCAGGCGACCGTGACGCCGTCGTGGCGGTCGGTGATCTCGTCCGCGACGCCTTCGACGCGGCGCAGCGCGGCAAGGCGTGGTCCCAGCGCGCGCGCGAACGACTCGGAGGACAGCATCTTGTAGCGCATCCCGCCGAGGTCACGCGGCAGCGGACGGCCTCCGGGCGCACGGACCCGTACCCGGTGCCACGAGGCGGTCAGCCAGGCGTCGTACGCGCCGGTGCCCTGCTCCCAGTAGCACCAGGTCCGCGGTGGGGGGCGGAGAGGTCCCGGTGGTGCGTCGATCAGCACGACGGCGGGGGCGGAGACACCGGGAGGAGGACTGAGCAGCCGCCATGCGAGCGAGAGTCCGGCAGCCCCGGCTCCGATGACGACCACATCGCACTGCACGGAAGCCTCTTCCTCTCGGCCGTTCATGACGTCGTTCGGCGCTGTGGCTTGCGACGCGCCGTTCGCAGAGGTACCCGGCCGTCGGCCGGGCACACTCCCGGCTACTGCAGGAGGACCAATGCCTCGCGGCGCGCCGCCTCGGGGGACCGCTCGTCCTCACGCCCGCGAGGGGTTGCGGTGGGCGATGGAGGCGTTCAGACCGGTGGCGAAGAGGCACCATGCGGCGTAGGGCCACAGCGCACGGGCGGCCGTGCGATCACTCCGCGTGGTCCGGCGGATCAGCTGCACGTTGCTGACGTCCAGGAGCACCGTTCCGACGAGTGCGGCCCACGGATTCCTCAGCCGGAAGAACAGCCAGTTCCAGCCGGCGTTGAGCGCCAGGTTCGTTCCCAGGCTCGCGAGGAACCGCTGCCGGTCTCGCCCCTGAATGCGGCCCGAAGCGTGTCCGCCGGCGAACGCCAGCGAGGCGTACAACGGTGTCCAGACCGCTCCGAAGGCCCAGGGCGGCGGCTGCCAGGCGGGCAGGCGCAGAGACCGGTACCACTCGGTGTTCGGCTCCACGGCTCTCGATCCGGCGGCAGCCGCTGCCGCCACCGCGATCGCGGACACCGCATACCGGCGAACCCGCTCGGTTCTCGAGGTCGGGTGGGTGGTGTCCCTCGCGATTCGCATGGGACAGGTGTGCCCGCTGGGTGCCGTCTCCTCACCTAGTACGTGGACCTCACCGCCGGTCTTCTCCGGCGCTGCTCACGCGGCGCTGCTGCGACCGATGACCGCCTCCATCGCGGCCTCCACCGGCACCCACACCGTTACCGGCCACTCCTCCGGCCCCGCGTCCTCGTCACTCATACTGCCGGGCGGTTCGTCGTGTCGACCGGGCGGGCGCGAAACCGGCGTGCGGAAGCGTGTTGCCGCAGCGCGACGATCCTGTGCGCCGTTGGGACGCCTGCCGAGGTGGGCAGTGTGCAGGCAGCACCCTTGATGAGGAGGTCTGTCGTGGCCAGCGGGTTTCAGCACGCGAAGGTCCAGGCGATGTTCGAGGCATTCGACACGGACGGGAACGGCTACCTGGAGGGATCGGACTTCGAGGCGCTCGCGGAGCGGTGGGAGCAGCTTCCGCGGGTGGCCGCCGAGCCGGAACTCGCCTCGCGTGTGCGCACCGTGATGATGAGCTGGTGGGAGCACCTGTCAACCAGCGGCGACGGAGGCCGTGTGCAGCGGATCGGGATGGCCGAATTGATGGCGGTGGTGGATCGCCTTCCGTCGATGCCGCAGGCGGTCACGGCGACCGCGGACACCATCTTCGACGCAATCGACGAGAACGGGGACAGCAGGATCTCCCGGGGCGAGCATAAGCAGCTGATCAACACCTGGCACGGCCGGTCCATCCCGACGGGGGATGTCTTCGACCGGCTCGACCAGGACGGCGACGGCTACCTCAGCAGGCCCGAGTTCGCCGCGTTGTGGACACAGTTCTGGATCAGTGACGATCCAGGGGAGCCCGGCAACCTCATGTGCGGGCCCGTGACCGGCACCCCGTCCGTCTGAGGACTGCGGGAGGCGGCTGGTGCGCTCGGTGGTGGCACCGTCGGCACGTCGTACAGCTGGATCCCGCCAAGCCGCCCTGGGGATTCGGCTATGACACCGTCACCGATACGCCGGTCGGGCTCCTGGCACGCCTGACTGTCGGATGGGCGCTTCCGGCTCCGCAGGGCGAACGGCCCGCACCGGATCCGGTGCGGGCCGTTTCTCCACCCGAGAGCCTGCCGGAGGGGGGAGGCCGGCAGGCTCTGCCCGAAGCGCTGTCAAGCGCTCGTCACCCGCGTGCCCCGCAGACCGGATCCCACACCCCGGGCCGACCAGGACTCCGGAGAGAAGGCGACCGCCGGACGGAGCAGGCCCTGCTGGCGAGCGAGCCCGCCCCGGGAGCTCAGGTCCTCGGGGCTGCGAGGCCGGCGGGAGTGTGGGGGATCAGGCGGGAGACGTCATAGGCTGCGGGGAACAGGTCGGCAGCGATGAGCAGGAGCTGCAGGGGCTGATCGCGCAGGTTCGTCACGGTCGTCTGGTAGCGCGGGTGGCCGTAAGGCGCGGCGCCGAACAGCAGGTGCAGGCCGGCGACGTCGGTGAACGTCAGGTGCTCCAGGTCCCACAGCAGGTCGGTGACGTGGGAAGGCAGCCGGTTCACAGCTGAGTGCAGCGGGGGCAGGGCGTGGAAGTCGATCTCCCCGTGCGGGCTGAGGCAGGCGGTGGTGCCGGTGATCGTGGTGGTGATGTTCATGCTGGGCACGCCCCCTTCCGGGGGTTGATGAGCCCACAGACGCAGCGCCCCCGTCTTGGAAGAAGGGGGTGGACGACGATGGCGGGATCCAGGTGCCCGGAGTGGGGGCAACTCCCACATCCCAAAGGCGGCCGAGGTGAAATGGCAGCCGGTCTCTTGTCCTTGGAGGGTCCCACACTCACCCGCATACGCCAAACAGTAAACAGGCCACAACGGTTGCCGTAAGACAAGAATCCAGCCAGTGGGAGGCGGATCGCTTCCTTGTCACCCCGGCTGAGACGCGGTCGGTGGGCAGGCTTCCTGACACGGATCGGCACGGTTGCGACGGTCGCCCTGTCGATGTCAGGGGCGGCGCAGGGCTGGTAGTACGTACGGGGCCGCTCGAACAGCGGCGGCCGGTGTCATCCCCCGCTGCTAGGCCAGGCTCGGGGTGTCGGCCAGGGCAAGGCGAGCAGTGATGCGCTTGCCGATGGCTTCCCGTTCGATGAACAGTTCCTCGGCGACCGCCTTGATGATCTCCATGCCGTGCTGCCCGACACGCCCCGGGTCAGCACTCCGGGCGGCGGGGATGACCGGATCGCTGTCCCACACCACGACGTCCACCCGGTCGGCACTGACGCGCAGCTCCATCAGGACGGGGCCGGGGGCGTACTTGTGGGCGTTGGTCACCAGTTCGCTGGCTACCAGCTGGGCCAGTTCCCGCGTCCGCTGCGACACGTGCAGAAGGTGCTCGGTGCGGGCTCGGTCCAGGAAGGCGGCGACGTGACGGCGGGCGTCGGCGATACAGCCCCCGCCGTTGTCCAGGGCGTAGCCGGCGCGCATCAGGCAGCCGTCGGAGGGAGGCTGGTCATCGCTGTCACCGCCGGTGTGGGATTTCACTGATTTCGTCCTTCCCGTCCACGCGACGCAGCTACCCGCACGGATGATCCTTAAATCGCCACAAGCCGCCCATGGAGCTGTCCGGGTACATCCAGGGGTCACTCAGGCGGGGCACAATCGTCCGCGCACGCGTCCCACCAGGCGAGCCTGGGCGGAGTTGAGGAGTCCATGACCAGCAACGGCACAGCAGACCGAGCCGGGCGCCCGTCCGCCACACACCGCATGGTCGGCGACGTTCGCATCGTGTCCCTTCAAGGAGAGATCGACCACACCACCAAAGACATCCCGCAGGACGCACTGCTGCACGGGGACAGCCCGGATCTGCCACCATACGTGGTTGCGGATCTGGAAGGCGTGTCTTTCCCGGACTCAAGCGGCCTCGAAGACGCCCTCCGCCCCTGACAGGCGCCGTCGAGGAACGCGACGACCTCCACTGCGTGCGGTGGACAGCCACATTCCGGACACATGATCCGTCTGCTGTGGATCCGCAGGATGACCGACGCAAGGATCGCCCGGGACCACATCCGTGACGCCTTCACCCACGGCACAAGTTCCGCCGGTGCGGACAGCGCGGAAGCCATCGCGGGCATCCTGGAGCGGCTGGAGGGAACGCTTGCCGAGCAGGAGAGGGGACTGTGGCGGCGACGGACCGCCGTGCAGCGGACGCGTACCGAAGCCAGACGGATGGGCCTGCACTCCGACTTCGTCACCCGACGTCTCGTGAACCTGCCCTCAGACTCCCCGCGTCAGGCAGACCTGGACACGCTGCTGGTCACCGAACGGATCCTCGGCCCGCTCGGCACGGCCGTCCAGGCCACTCGATTCATCGCCCCGGCCGCACACACCGCTCTGCGGGAGGAGTCCGAGCGACTCGATGAGGCTGAGGAGGCCCTGGACGACAGGGTCGCCGTCGATGATCCACGCGTGACTCAAGTGGCCGTCGAGCGCCGCCTTCGAACGCGCCCTCCAGGCCGTGATCGAGGAGTCCGGCACGGACGAGGACGACGATGTCCTCTTCGACGCTTGGGACGCTTTGCACCCCGTGGACGGCGAGCACGAGGCGGACCGCAACCCCGGCAGGCCGGGGGGCGACTCCATGAGCGTGCTCGAAGCCACGGGCAGGATGCCCTACGACCTTTCCCCAGCCCGCCTGCGCTGGACCGGCGGTCGGCGGGTCGGCGGAGGGGCTCGGCCATGTGTTTCTTTCCCAGGACAGCAGGTCAGCAGGTCAGATGCCGAACTCCGCCGCTGACAGACCAAGCGCACCACACGCCTCGCGGATGATCTGCTCCTCGGCAGGATCGATGTATCCGTCCGCACCCGCGATCACGATGCCGGTCTGGATGACAGCCCGTGCCTCGGTGGGCTTCTTCGCCACCTTGACAACCTCCTGAAGCACTGTCGCCTTGCCCATGACGAAGCCGGCCGAAAGCTGGTCGACGTGCTTGTTGAAACGCTGGCGGAGCTGGTCGGTGGGGAAGTTCTGAAGGACGTCATTGGTGAGGATGAGCGACTCGACGTGCTGACGCTCGGCCGGGTCGACCCGTCCGTCAGCGGCGGCCACCAACGCGCACATGGCCATGCTGGCGTCCCGGAAAGCGCCGCTCTTCAGCTCCGTCTTCAGCGATGTGAGCTGCGACTTCAGCGCGCTCACGAGCTCGGCCCTGGAAGTACCCCCGGACCGTGCGCCAGCAGGCCCATGGCCGCCGGAGCCGCCGCGCGCCCCTTGGGCCTGCTGCAGACCTCTGGTCGCCTGGTCCTTGATCCGATCCCACATCGCCACTCGTGCCACCTCGGCTTCAGCCACGTCGTCCCTCGTTGGAGACGCATCATCGTGCTAACGCCTTCGCCACACCGGGAAGTTCCACCACCACGACCGACACGACGGACTCGGCTGTCCACATGGCCGTCGAGCCTGGCACAATCTCCGTCGAGCCCGACAGCGGGTCCCACCGAGGCTCGCACTGCGGGTCGGCGGCTGCCGAGGGGCCGTCTGTGTCAGAGCGGGCAGCCGGTAGCGGTGTCGTCGGCCAGGGGGATGACCGCGGTGACGCGCTTGCCGACGGGTTCACGGTGGAGGGACAGACTCTGCCCGAGGGCCATCACGATCTCCAGCCCGTGCCGGCCGATCCGTGTCGGGTCGGGACCCATGAGAACCGGGAGCGTGGGGCTGCTGTCCCAGACCGACACCTCGACCGCACCGCCGGCGATCTCCAGGGTCAGCAGGCAGGGGCCCGGCGCGTACTTCCGGGCGTTGGTGACCAGCTCGCTGACTACCAGCTCGACCGCGCCTCTGGCCGTCTCGGACACCGTCAGCCCGTGCACCGCCTGCGCATCGGCCAGGAAGTCGCCGGCCAGATCGCGCGCGACCGCGATGTCCTCACTGCCCTCGAACAGGCCGGAGACCGACACGACCTCGTCCGTCAGCAGCCGCTCCGCAGCCCTGGCCACCAGCTCCACTCGGTCCCCCTCGCCCTGATCTCGTACCTGTCCGGGCGGTCGTCTACCCCGGTTCCGGACTCTCACACCGCGGCCTTGCCCATGATTCCTTCCACGCCCCTTGCGACCCGGGATCGGCAACGGCGCCCGCGGAGCGGGGGTGAACCCGTACAGCCCCTACGGCCTCCTACCCGAGTGTCGGTTCGTCCGCGGGCGGGCCGACCCTGGACGCCTGATCCGTCGTACGTGACAGACAGGGGTCGGCGACGTCGTTGCGGGCGCTCCAGGCGTCGATGTTCCAGTCGAGCCTGAGCACGGCGACGTCGTCCGTGTGCCGGTCCGCGTTGAGGGTGCGGGCCTCCTTGATCAGGTGGTCGAGATGGGTCGCCGGGTCGTTCGGAGACAGCTCGTGGATGAGTTGCAGCAGGCCCTCCACACCGAGCCGGTCACGGCCGGAGCCGTGGTGGCCTTCGGTGAGGCCGTCGGTGTAGATCGTCAGCGCTCCGGCACGCGGCAGCGGGACGACCGTGGCGGTCCAGGCGCCGAGGTCGGGGACGAGGCCCAGAGCCGTACCGTGTGTCGCCGGTATCTCCCGGGTGCCTTCGGCCGTGGTGAGGAGCGGGCGGTGGTGGCCGGCGAGGTGGAGGGTGGCGGTCGCCGCCTCCTGGTCGAGGGTGATGATCGTGCAGGTGGCGAAGAGCATGTCGGTGCCGCACTCGGCGATCAGCACGCGCTCCATCAGCCGCAGGAGTTCCGGGCCCTGGTGCCCTCCCAGGACGAGGGAGCGCCAGGCGATGCGGAGGCAGACGCCGACGGCCGCGGCGTCCGGGCCGTGTCCGCTCACGTCACCGACGACGGCGTGCAGCAGGCCGTCGTCGCCCTCGACGACGTCGAGGAAGTCCCCGCCCAGCAGGGCACCCTCCGCACCCGGCAGATAGCGGCTCGTGACGGTGACGGCGGAGGTGCCGAGGATGGGCGGGGGCAGCAGCCGCCGTTCCAGGCGTGCGTTCTCCTCGGCGCGCAGGCGGGCCTTCTGGGCCTGGGCGGCGGCGCGCTCGGTCTCGCTGCGGTAGACGGCGTAGCGCAGGGTCCGGTGGAGCAGCTCGGCCTCGACCCGGCCCTTGACGAGGTAGTCCTGGGCTCCGGCCGTCATGGCCTCGGCGCCGGCCTGTTTCTCGGACAGGCCGGTGAGGACGATCACGGCGGTGTGCGGGGCGATGGAGCGGACGGCGGCGACGGCCTCGGTCCCCGAGATGTCGGGCAGGTGCAGGTCGAGGAGGATGCAGTCGATCGGCCGCGCGGCGAGTTCGGTACGGGCGTCGGCGAGGGTCGTCCGCGTGGTCAGCTCGAAGCGGAGCCCGGTGTCGTACAGGAGCTCCTCGACGAGCAGGGCATCGGCTGCGTCGTCCTCGATGAGAAGGATGCGGTACGTGGGATCGGCTTCGGCCTCGCCCTGGCCGGCTCTGTGGGAGAGGGTCATGACGCCTGCTCCTCGTCTGCGCGGGTCGCCGCCGGCGTGGTGGAGAGGGCCGGGGGACCCTCCGTCACCGGCCGGGTGCTCGCCAGGGTGAACGTGATGCGGGCTCCGTCATGGTGATCGGGGTCCACGGCGATCGTGCCGCCGTGGAACTCGACGATCTTCTTGCACATCGCGAGTCCGATGCCGCTGCCCTTGTAGGCGTCCTTGGTGTGGAGCCGCTGGAAGATCACGAAGACCTTCTCGGCGTACTCCGGAGCGATGCCGATGCCGTTGTCGGTGACGGCGAACCTCCACAGCTCGCCGTCCCGCTCGGCGGAGACGTGGATGCGCGGTGCCGTGTCGGGGCGGTGGAACTTGAGGGCGTTGCCGATCAGGTTCTGCCACAGCATGCCCAGCTGGGTGCTGTCGGCGGTCAGTGACGGCAGCGGGTCATGGGTGATGGACGCGCCGGTCTCCTCGATGCTCACACTCAGCGAGGACAGCGTCTGCTCGTGGACGCCCTCGAGGTCGACGCTCTCCAGCTCACGGTGGACGCGTCCGACCCGGGAGAAGTCGAGGAGGTCGTTGATGAGGACCTGCATGCGGTTGGCGCCGTCGACCGCGTAGTCGATGTACTGGTCGGCCCGGTCGTCGAGCTGGCCGCCGTAGCGCCGCTGCAGGAGCTGGGTGAAGCTCGACACCTTCCGCAGCGGCTCCTGCAGGTCGTGCGAAGCGACGTATGCGAACTGTTCCAGCTCGGCGTTGGAGCGGTGCAGCTCGGCCGACTGCGCGTCGAGACGCCGTCGTGCCTCTTCGGTGAACGCCAGCTCGCGTACGAGACGGCTGCGCATGAAGTCGATCTCCGAGCTCAACCGGCGCAGGTCGGCGGGACCGGTGGGTGTGATGGGGTGCTCGAAATCGCCGCCGGCGATGATCCGGGCGTCCCTGCCGAGCTGCTCCAGAGGTGACGTGATCCCCCGGCGCAGGGCTTCGAAGACCAGGACCGCGAGGACGGCGATGACGGCCGCGATCGCGGTGAAAACCCAGTTCCGCAGCGTCATCGTTGCCGCCAGGTCCTCGGCGGCCCGCGTCCGGTCCGTCCGCAGCCTCTCCTGCTGCCCGCCGAGGGCGCTGCGGAGCGCGTCGAACCTCTGCTTGCCCTCCGTGGCCCGGCCGGCGGCCAGCGGAGAGGGCGAGCCGGCCGGGGCGGCGGCGATGGGGCGGGCGATCCGCTCCTGCCAGCTCTCCGACGCCTCCTGCACGGCCTGGAGATCCCTCAGACCGTCAGGATCGCCGCGGAGCAGCTCCTGCAGTCGCGCGGTGTACGTGGCCTGGTCGGCCAGCCCCTGCCGATAGGGGTCGAGGGTCTCGGAGGCCCCCGTGAGTCCGTAGCCGCGGATGCCCGTCTCCTGGTTGAGGAGCGCCGACTCCAGTCGGAACGCGGTGCTGAGGGCGGGCGACCTGACGTTCACCAGGTCGTCGCTGAGCGAGGCGGTCCGTCCCAGCACCCAGGCCCCTGCGAGCCCGAGGAGCGTCAGGACCGTCAGCGAAGCGGACACGCCCACCTGCAGCCAGCGGCGCGTGGTCCAGGTGGAGAACCTGCCCGCGCGCGGTCCGGCACTACCGCTCATTTCCGAGAACCCCTCCGATGATGGCCGCCTCCGGATGAGATGGGCAGCAGCGCACACTGTAGAACGCGACCGACAACGATTGTTGTCGCGGGGTCGGATCTGCGCCTACAGTTCCGCACATGCCTGGCAGGAACTTCGTTCTGCGCACCACACCCGAGGAGACGGCGGCCGTCGCGACGTCGGCGGTGGCTCACCTTGCACGACGTCTTGCCCTCCAGCTCTTCGAAGAAGTCCCGACCGCGCCGGAAGGAGTTCCGGCCGGAAACCGCGAGGCGGCACAGGCCCTGGCGGTACTGCACCTTTTGGAGCAGTTCCAGCAGGCCGCCGAGCAGCTCCAGCGCAGAGCCGCCCTGGCCGCAGCCCGTGCGGGTGCCGGTTACCCGCAGATCGGCGCTGCATGCGGGATGACACGCCAAGGCGCCCGACGCCGCTGGCCGGGACTCTTCGACCAATCCGACGACGCACCCATGGAGCACCCGATGATGACCATGCCTGTCCAGCCCTTCGACGTCCTGCTCGTCGAGGACGACATGGCCGACGCCATGCTCATCGAGGAGGCCCTGTCCGAGCGGGGTGCGCGGAACCTGGTGCAGGTCACCGACGGCGTGGCCGCGCTCGAACACCTCCGCACGCCCGGCACCCCCCGGCCGGACCTGATCGTCCTCGACCTGAACATGCCCCGGATGAACGGCAGGGACCTGCTGAAGGTCCTCAAGACGGACCCCTCTCTCCAGACCATCCCGGTCGTCGTGCTCACCACCTCCTCGGCGCCCGACGACGTGAGCGGCGCCTACAGCAGCCACGCCAACGCCTACGTGACCAAGCCCGTCAATCTGGACGAGTTCGAGGCAGCCGTCCAGAGCATCGACGCCTTCTACCTGGACACCGCCACCCGGCCGCCCCGCGGCTGACACGGGACGCCACGCTCACGGCGGGCTGTCGGGAGGCCGGGGGCACTCGGGTCCGGCGGCGGGCTCCCCGGCGGCGCTCTGCCCCCCGGGGGGCTGCCCGGGCCCCGGGGGTGACGAGACCGCGGACTCTGACGCCCGCCGCCGAGGTGACAAAGAGCTCACCGCACCGTCCCCAGTCCGGCCGAGGGGAGGAACCTGAGACGGTCACCGGCATGAGCGTGGTTCTGGGAGACAGGTTCAGATTCGCAGCGGAGGTCGGCGAGCCCGGCCCCCTGTGCAGGGTCGACCTCTGGGCGGCGGGAAAGTGGCTGACCTGCGACGACAACATGGCGTACGTCCCCGCTTTCCGCCACGCTGTCCTGGAAACCTGCGCCTGGCTGCGATCCGGCGAGGGGTCTCCCCTGCCGTTCCCCGGCTTGTCCGCCGAAGCCACACACCGTCGTCTCCTGGCACGCGTGATGGACGACGCCGATCCCGAAGTCGAACCCGAGGCGGGCTACGAGCAGCAAAGCCGGTTTCAGGTCCTGCACTGGGGCCCCACCACCGACAACGTGATCGCCCACCTGTTCCGCGAGAAGGACGACCTGGTGATCACGCTGGAGTTCTGGCGTGAGGAACACCTGCGCAACCACCCCGAAGACTCCGGGGCCGTCTTCGTGGTCGAGATCCAGGCTCAGGAGTTCGTCAGCATCCTGGAAGGCATCGTGGCCGCGTTCTGCCCCAGCCAGGCGAGCAGTCCAGGCCGGTAGCCCGGCAACGTCACGAGGCGGGGGCGGGGGCTCACGATTCCTCGGCAACCGGGACCGGAGCGGACGCAGCCGCCTTCCTTCTGCGGTACACCACCACCCCGCACACCGCGAGGAGAAGCGCTGCCACGGCCGACACCCCGAGGGCCGTCTGCTCGGCGAAGAGCCGTCCCAGCACTTCGAGCGCCCCGATCCCCACCGTCGCGTAGACCAGCGCCCAGGCCGCTCCGCCCACGAACAGCGCAGGGAGGTAGCGCGGCAACGGCATGCGCATGCTGCCGGCGAGGAAGTTCGCGGCGGTCTGGAAGCCGACGGTCAGGAAGGAGACGGCCACCACCGGCGCGCCCCACCGCTGGATCGCCCGCTCGGCGCGAACGAACTTCGCCGACGAGATCCGCCCGGCGAACCTGCTGCGCCGGGCACCGGCGCCGGCGAGCCAACCGACGGCGAACGTTCCTCCGGCGCGCAGCAGGACGATGACGTAGAGGGCTCCGGCCGTGAGCGCGATCTTACCCACGACGCCTCGTCCCGGGCGCCGGGCGGAAACCCGCCTCCCACGTCACTCGCACGGGGCGTCCCGCTTCGCCGGGCGCACGACGCGCACATACCCGGTCACCGATTCTCACCTGCGCCCCGCCTCTGTCCGATCCGGCCTCTGAGTTCCCACGTGCGGCGCCGGAACGCGCACCCGCACACCCGGGTCCGCCCGCCAGGCAAGGTCAGCCTAACCTAATGCCTATCGGCGGAAACAGTGCCCCGTCCACCCGAGCACCGAGCAGCGCCGTCGCGGGCGCGGTCACTGCATCCGGTCGGCCCACCCACAGCGTAGGCCGCCGCCCGTCTGGCAGGGTCCCCACCCCGTCCGTCGCCACCCCCGCGCCCCGGCGTGGTCGCTCGCCCGGACGCCCGCGATACCGTCTACTCGTCCTGCACCTGCGTGCCTGTCGTTGTGCGCGCGGGGACGCAGACGCGGTCGCAGTCGCAGTCGCAGTCGCAGTCGCAGTCGCCGGATGCTGCTTCCTCCGGCACACCATCCCGTACGAACCATCGAGAGAGGCCGCGCAGTGAAGGTGATCCTTTTCGGGGCGTCCGGCATGGTCGGTCAAGGGGTGCTGCGCGCCTGCCCGGAGGACCCCGGCGTGACCGAAGTCCTCGCCGTCGTCCGTCGCCCGCTCGGGCGCACCGCCCCCAAACTCCGCGAGATCCTCCACTCCGACTTCGCCGACCTCACCCCGCTCGCAGACGACCTGGCCGGGGCCGACGCGTGCTTCTACTGCCTGGGCGTCTCCGCGGCCGGGCGCTCTGCCGCCGCGTACGAGACCATCACGTACACCTACACGCTGGCGGCCGCCGACGTGGTCGCCGCCGGCAACCCCGATCTGACCTTCGTCTACGTCTCCGGCGAAGGCACCGACAGCACCGAGCGAGGCCGCTCGGCCTGGGCCCGCGTGAAGGGCCGCACGGAGAACGCCCTCCTGGCCATGGACATGCACGCCTATGCCTTCCGCCCGGGCTGGATCCAGCCCTTGCACGGTGAGACGTCGGGTACGCGCTGGTACCGCGTGATGTACCGGCTCACCTCGTGGCTGTACCCGGTCGTCCGCCGCGTGGTCCCGCGCTACGTGACCAGCACCGAGCAGGTGGGGCGCGCGATGCTCGCCACCACCCGCCTCGACGGCGCCGAGCCCCGCATCCTGCGGACCGCCGACATCAACCGACTGGCTGCCTGACCCGTCGGGGACATCCGGAACCGGGAGCCTCAGGGCCCGCAGCCGCACTGGTACGCATGGCCTCCTATCCGATGTCGCCCGCCGCGGACTGCCATCCGATGACCTCCTCGTGTCGGACGTCGTGCAGGATCGCCCCCTTGAGGAGGGCTCCGGTGATGTCGGTGAGGCCGTAGCGGGGTCTGCCGGTGTTCACCCGGCCGAAGTCGACTCCGGTGAGATCGGCGCCGCGGAGGTCCGCGCCACGAAGGTCGCAGCCGGACAGAACCGCTCCCCGCAGGGAGGCTCCCCGCAGGTCCGCTCGGCGCAGGTCGCAGAGCTTGAACGAACAGCCGTCCAAGCCGGCGTGACGCAGGTCGGCTTCGACGAACGTGCATCGCGTGAAGCGCAACTGCGATGTCCTGGCCGAGATCAGGTCCTGGCCGGTGAAGTCCTCTCCGCTCAGGGCCGAGTAGCGCGGAAGTGCCGCAAGTCGTTGCCGGGGGTTCAGGAGGGCGGCCATGGGCGCCAGCGTGCCAGCCGAGCCGGAAGTCCGCTCGCGGATTTCCACCGTGGCCGTGCCCGTCAGCGCTCCCGCGTTCCGCGCGATCTGCTGGAGGTCGATGAGGACCTCGTCCGCCCCTGCCGCAGGGGCGGAAAGCAGACAGTCCGCCAGCTGCGCGACCGTTCTCCGCTGAGGAACGGCGTCACTCGGCGCCCTGCGTGTGTCGGATGTTTGCCCGTGAGACGCCGTGGAAGAGTTGTTTCCGACGACCGGCCGGCCGCGTCGCGGGCCGGGCGGCCGGACCTCCTCGACGCCAGGCCTCGAACGGGAGTCACCCCTTGCGCCTCTACGCCCAGACACCCACCCGTCGGAACCTCCAGGTGCTCGTCGACCTGATCGCCGTGGCCCTGATCGCCGTCGCGGTGTGGGCGGCCCTCGTCGTCCGCGACACGATCATGCTGCTGGCCGAGCCGGGACGCAGGGTGGAGAGTTCCGGTGACCGTCTCGCCGAGGGGCTCGGCAGTGCGGGGGACGCGGCGTCGGGGGTGCCGCTGATCGGCGGCGTCCTGAAGAAGCCCCTGGAGGCCGCGGCCGACGCCGGCTCCGGCATCTCCGACGCGGGGGTGTCGCTCCAGGAGACCGTCAGCCAGGTCGCCAACGTGGTCACGACGGCCCTCATCATCATTCCGGTGTTCTTCGTCCTGCTGATCTGGCTCCCGCCGCGCCTCCTCTGGATCCGGCGCAGCAGCACCCTGCGCCGGCTCGCCGAGGCCCCCGGAGGCGCCGACCTGCTCGCCCTGCGCGCGCTCACCGGCCCGCCGCGCGCGCTCGCCAAGCTGGCGGTGCCGCCCGGCGGATGGGCCGACGCCTGGCGTCAGGGCGACCAGGAAGCCATCGCCGATCTCAGTGCGGTCGCGCTCAAGCACATCGGTCTACGGCCCTGAGCCGTCGCGCCCGGTCCGAGAGGCCGGCCCCCCCTCACCGGCGCCGTCGCTGTCCGTACGCCGCCGGTCGTGGTGGTGGTAGTAGTGGCGGCGCGCGCCGTCACACGGCGGTGCTCGACGCCCCCGCGTGACGGGCCGCCGGGAAGGACGACGTGGCGGCGGAGATGACCTCGTCGAGGACGTCCCGGGAGCGGATCAGGTCCGCGATCGTCCGGTCGATGCGTTCGCGCTCGGCGTGCAGCTCCTCGACCAGTCGCGGTGTCGCGATCTCGCTCGGTGCGCCGTCCGTGTCCCGCATGCAGGGCAGCAGTCGTGCGATCTTCTTGCTGGTGAGCCCCGCCGCGTACAGGGCCTGGATGCGGATGACCCGGTCGACCGCCCATTCTCCGAAGTCGCGCTGTCCGCCGGGCGTTCGCTCGGACGCCAGGAGCCCCTGCGCCTCGTAGTAGCGCAGCGACCTGTCACTCACCCCGCTGCGCCGAGCGAGTTCACCGATCCGCATGCCCCACCCCGTTCGCCGGCCTCGGCCTTGCCCCTGACACCAGTGTCAACTTCTACCGTACGGGCATGACGAACGCACCCGTTGGATCGCCCGTTGAATCCCGCCTCTTCGACTCCGCCCGCCTCGGCCCGCTGGAACTCCCCAACCGCCTGGTCATGGCGCCGATGACCCGCAACCGCGCCACGGCCGACGGCGTCCCGCTGCCCCTGATGGCCACCTACTACTCCCAGCGCGCCTCGGCCGGCCTGATCGTCGCCGAGGCGTCCACTCCGAACGCCGTCGGTCAGACCTACCCGAACATCACCGCCATCCACGAGGACGCCCACGTTGTCGGCTGGCGGCAGGTCACGGACGCCGTGCACGCCGCCGGTGGGCGGATGTTCCTCCAGCTGCAGCACGGCGGCCGGATCGGCCACCCCGACAACAGCGGGCTCACGCCCGTCGCTCCCTCCCCGATCCCGCTGCCCGAGCCGATCCACACGGCGAGCGGCCGCCGGCCCGCCGTCGTCCCGCGCGAGATGACCGTCGAGGAGATCCGGTCCACCGTCGCCGACTTCGCCGCCGCGGCCCGCAAGGCCGTCGACGCGGGCTTCGCAGGCGTCGAGGTGCACGCCGCCAACGGCTATCTGCTGCATCAGTTCCTCGCCAAGGGCACCAACCACCGCACCGACGCGTACGGCGGTCCGGTCGCCCACCGCATCCGCTTCGTCGTCGAGGTGGTCGAGGCCGTCGCCGACGCGATCGGCCCCGACCGTGTGGGCGTACGGATCGCCCCCGGCCTGACCGTCAACGGCATCGACGAGGGCGACACCGAGGACATCTACCCCGCCCTCGTCGCCGCCCTGAACGACATCGGTCCCGCCTATCTGCACGTCGTGTTCGCCGACCCGGACCAGCCGCTCTTCCAGGACATCCGGAAGTCCTGGCCGCGCACCCTCATCGCCAACCCGGTGCTCGGCTGGGGCCGTCCCCTGCCCGCCGACGGCGGCCGCGACGCAGCCGAACGCCTCCTCGCCGCCGGCGCCGACCTCATCTCCCTGGGCCGCCCCTTCCTGGCCAACCCCGACCTGGTCGAGCGGCTGCGGACCGGCGCCCCGATCAACCCCGTCCGCGAGGAGGGCCTGATGTACACGGGCGGCGAGCGCGGCTACACCGACTACCCGTACCTCCCGCGCCTCGCGGCGACGATCCCCTCGCCCCGTGCCGCCCGCGTCACGGATCACCTGTAGTCCCCGCTCCCCCGCCGCAGTGCGCGCTCTCCCGTCCCGACCGGGCCGGGGGACGCCGGCTGCGGGGTCCGTCGGTCAGGCGGTCTTCGCGGGCTCCGCCGCCTTGCGGGTCTTCACGCCGCCGGCGACCAGGGCCAGCCCCGCGGCGAGGATGCCGAGGTAGGCGGCGGACGGGAGGTCGACGACCTTGTGCAGCCAGCCCCACTCCGTACCGAAGAAGGTCACCGAAGCGAAGCTGACGAGTCCCTGGGCTCCGATGACGTAGCCGATGCTTTCGAGGGTGTATCCGATGGTTGTTCGCACGGATCAAGCCTCTCGCGACGGTTCCGCAAGATCGTCCTCCGCAGGACCGAGAACGTACTAGGCCGAAGGATGCAGGCTGCTGTGTCACTACGAGCCCGTCACGAAAGGGGAACGGGGCGGGCGGGCGGGCCTGCGGTCGCTCTAGCTTGAGCGCGGGTACGAGGGGGTGCGATGCGGCGTCGACGGTGGCGGTGGCTGCTGGGCGGGGTGCTGGTTCTGCTGGTCACGGGGTGTTTCGCCCCGCAGGGGCCGATGTTCGGCGACGGTTCGGCGGTACCCGAGGAGGCCTCGCGGGTGCGGATGCCGGTGCGGCCCGGGCCCGACGGCGGCTGGGTGGTGAACTCCACCGAGGCGGGGCTGCTCGGCCAGGGCCGCGCGCTCGTCCGGCTGCCGGGGCCGGGACGCCGGGGCTGGCGGTTGGCGCTGCCCGCCGAGTTCGCGGTGACCTCCCCTCAACCGGGCACGGCGCACTCCGCGTTCGTCCGTGGCCACCGGGTGGTGCTCGTCGGCGGGCGCGAAGGCCGGCGCGGGCCGAGTGCGATCGCCGGGCTCGACCCGGAGCAGGGGCGGCTGGCCTGGCGGCACGAACTGGCGCCGGGCAGTCGGGTGTTCCTGTACGAGGACGGGTTCGCGAGGGTGCTGGTGGCGGACTGCCGTCCCGGGTCCTGCGGCCTGACCGGCTTGGACGCCTGGTCGGGCCGGCGTGCGTGGACGTGCACGGAGCGCGGGCCGGTGCGGGTCCTGGACGGCTGCCGGGACGACGCCCTGGCCGTCGAGCGGCCGTCCGGCGACCACCGCTGCGGGCCCTATCTGGTCACCCCCGACCGCGTGGCCACGCTCGACCCGGAGACCGGCCGACCGTCCTGGCTGACGGGTCTCCGGGTGCCCCGCGGCGGCATCGACCGGATCACCCAGAACGGCGGACACCTCACCATGGCCACCGCGCCCGCCAGGGGCAGCTGTCGCGTCACCGTCGTCGCCGCACGCATCGGCAAGGACGACGGTGACGAGGAAGGGGACTGGCAGCGCACCTTCGTGTGGGACCAGCCCCAGGCCCCGCGCGAGCCGCGGAGCGGATGCCGCTGGGACCGTGCCCTCCCGCTGTTCGCCGGTTACGCGATGGCGCTGCCCGATGCCGAAGGAGCCCTTGTCGTCCCTTTGTACGTCGGCACGCTCAGCCACTCCCGGCGGCTCGCCCCCGGTGAGTACCTGGTCGGCGACGGCACCATGAACCCGGTCATCCGCGCGGCCGGCCGCCCTGACCGGCGCCTGGACAGGTCCGCCCCGCCGGTCCGCCCCGCCGGACTGAGCGCCGCCGCACGCCGCGTCACGGCAGGGTTCTGGCAGGACGGCAGACGCCTGGTGCTACTGGACCACGAGGGCCGCCCCCTCTGGGAGGGTGCCTCGGACTGTCGGGCCTTCGCGGGCGAGGGCAAGGGTCCCGGAACCGCCGTCACCTGGTGCGACGGCGCCGACCTGGTCACGCTCCGCCCCGTGGGCGCGGACTGACGGACCGTGCTGTCGGCCGTCGACGGCCCGCACCGCGCGAGGGCGTCGGGAAAAGGAGAGGCGAAGGCGACGCGCCGTTGGCAGGATGTCCGCGCTCTGCATCGACCAGGAAAGGAACGGCCGACCGTGGCTCGTGCCATCACTCTGATCCGCTCCGCCGCATTGTCCGATGTCGCCGAGTACGCCTACGCCGCCACGGCCCCCGCCGAGGCGCGCCTGATCTTCCTCGCCGGGGCGTGTCCTCTGAACGACGACGGATCGACGGCGGCGGTCGGGGACTACGCGGGCCAGGCGGCGAAAGCCGTCGAGAACATGCGGGTCGCCCTCGCTGCCGCCGGCGCGTCGCTCCAGGACGTCATCAGCACCCGGGTCCTCGTCGCATCGGCCCGCCGGCAGGATCTGGGGGCTGCCTGGGCCGTCGTCCGGGACGCGTTCGGCGACCACGACGTCCCCAGCACGCTGATGGGCGTCACCGTACTCGGCTACGACGACCAGCTCGTCGAGATCGAGGCCGTCGCCGCCGTGCTCGATCAGTGAGCACCGCTTCCGCGGGACCGCGCGGAGGCGGGCGGGGAGGCGGGCGGGCAGGCACGCAGGCCGCGATGCTTCGTTGATACCTTTCGTTTGTCGAGTGAAAGCAAAGAGCCTTCACTCACGACGAGAGGGGTGGGCGGTGCTGACGGAAGAGCGGCGTGAGGCGATCCTGCGCATGGTGGAGCGCCGGGGGACGGTCACGGTCAAGGAGGTGGCCGCGGAGACCGGTGTCTCCGCCGTCACGGTGCGGCAGGACGTACGGGACCTGGCCGGCCGCGGGCTCGTCGTCCGGGTGCACGGCGGCGCGATGTCCCTGGCGGCGGCCCAGCAGGCTCCCGCCCCGGGCACCGCGGCACCGCGTCCGGCAGCCCAGCAGGACCGCGTGCTGGGGCTGGTCGTTCCGCCCGGCGACTACTACTACCCCGAGATCATCCGCGGGGTGCGGGAGGCCGCTCGCGCACACGGGATGCGTCTCGTGCTCGCGGTGTCCGGCGAGACGCTGGCGGACAACCAGGAACAGGCACGACGGCTCGTGGCGGCGGGGGCCGACGGTCTGCTGCTGATGCCGCGGGCCGGACTCGAACCCGCGGAGCGGGCGGAGCAGTGGCCCGCCGGCCTGGACGTACCGGTGGTGCTCATGGACCGCCGGGCGGGCCCGGAATCCGGTCGCGTCGAGCAGGTCGCGTCCGATCACGCCCACGGCGCGGGCCTGGCCGTCCGTCATCTCGCCGGCCTCGGGCACCGGCGCATCGCCCTGGCGGCTCGGGCCGAGAGCCCCAACACACCCTTGATCCGCGAGGGTTACCATGCCGCCTGCCAGGCGCTGGGGGTGCCCGTCGGCCCGGAGTACCGTGTCGGTCCGAGCGACGGGCCGACGTCCGCCGAGAGGTACGAGGATCTCGTGAGCGCGGTCGGGGCGGGTGACGTCCGGGCCGCCCTGGTGCACAACGACCTGGATGCCGTCACTCTGGTCGGCCTCCTCCAGTCGCGCGGCCTGCGCGTCCCGGAGGACCTCGCCATCGTGACGTACGACGACGAGGTCGCCGAGCTGAGCGATGTGCCGCTCACCGCCGTGGCTCCGCCCAAGAGGGCCGTGGGAGCCTGGGCGGTCGACCTGATGCGGCGCAGGCTCGCCGATCCGGGCGCCCCTCTGACCGCGTTGCTGCTCCGTCCGGAACTGCGGGTCCGGGACTCCAGTGGCGCCGTCGAGGGGCGCGACACCCCTCGTACGTAAGGGTCACACTTCAACCTCAGGCACTACGCAGCTTTCACTTACTTTCACTTGCCAGCATATGAAGCCGAAAGCATTGACGAAGCAAGTGGGCTGTCGAATGATTCCGTTCGACGCCCCAGCGAACGATCGGTGCACATCATGCTTCGCAGAAACACCACCGCCCTGGCCTGCTCCGCAGCCCTCGCCCTGCTCCTCACCGGCTGCGGCGGAACCGGTCAGGACGACTCCCCCGGCACGGGGAAGAAGGCCGGCAAGGTCACCTTCTGGTCCTTCGTCAAGGGTTCCGATCAGGTGGCCGCCGCCTTCAACCGCAGCCATCCGGACATCGAGGTGACGTTCGAGACGGTCCCGTCGGGCCAGGAGTACTACTCCAAGCTCACCAACGCCGTGAAGGCCGGCACCGCGCCCGATGTCGCCGTCGTCGAGTACCCGCAGCTGCCGGAGTTCGCCGCGCAGGGCAAGATCGAGGATCTGAGCGAAACGCTCGGTCCGGTGGTGAAGGACCGCTTCCCCGAGGCGGTGCGGCAGTTGGTCGACCTCGGCGGCAGCACCTGGGGGGTCCCGCGTGACGCGGCACCCCTCGTGCTGATGTACCGGAAGGACTTCTTCGCCCGGCACAAGATCTCCGTACCCACCACGTGGAACGCCTACCGGGACATGGCGGAGCAGGTGCGGAAGGCCGACCCGGGGGCCCGTGGCGGCGTCCTCTTCACCGACAACCCCGGTCTGCTGACCGCGCTCGCCTGGCAGGCCGGCGGACAGTGGTTCAGCGCCGGAAAGGACGCCTGGAAGGTCACCCTCGACGACGGGCCGTCGAACAGGGCGGCCGCCTACTGGGGAGACCTCGCCCGTGAGGACCTCGTCCACTCGCTGAGCTCGCTCGACCCGTTCTGGACGAGCGTCCAGAAGAACCGGACCGTCGCCTACGTCTGCGCCAGCTGGTGCGCCGGGGCGCAGCAGGCCACCGTCCCCGACCAGAAGGGCAAGTGGGCCCTGGCCCCCGTGCCCACCTGGGACGGCAGGCCCGCCTCGGCCATGTACGGCGGCTCCTCCTTCGTCATCCCGAAGGGCTCCGACAACAGCGGTGCCGCAGCGGAGTTCATCCGCTGGATCACCACCGACCCCGAGGGCATGAAGGCATGGGTGTCCTCCGGCACCAGCAGCATGTTCCCCGCCGACCCGGCGCTCGTCCCGGTCACCAGGGCCGCGTTCGGGACCGCGTACTACGGCGGGCAGGACGTCTACGCCGTCGGGCAGGCCTCGTACGAGGCGATCCGGCCCGGCTGGACCTGGGGACCGGTCATGGGGGCGACCAACACCGCCCTCGTCGACGAACTTCCCAAGGTCGCCGACGGCACGGCCTCACTGCCCGCGGTGCTCTCCCTCGCCGAGCGGACCACCGTCGCGCAGATGAGGCAGCGGGGCATGAAGGTGACCGCTCCGTAGGAGCCGCTTGGGCGGGCACGCCGGCGCCTGCCGCCCGCGCACCGGGCGCCCGCCGGCTCTCCCGAACGCACCTCCCGATCCATCCCGCCCCACCCCGAAAGGGCCGTCATGGCGACCCCCTCCACTCTCGGACAGCGCCGGACCGCCGCGCTGCTCCTCTCCCCCTTCCTCGGCCTCTTCGCGGCCGTCACCCTCGCCCCGCTGGTGTACGCGGCCTGGCTGAGCCTGTTCACCACCCGCACCTCCGGCCTCGGGTTCGGCGGCACCGAGAGCGTCTTCGCCGGCTGGGACAACTACGCACGCGCCCTGTCCGATCCGGCGTTCCGTGACGGGTTCCTCGTGGTCGCCGCGTACTGCGCCGTCTACATCCCCGTGATGATCGGCGGGGCACTGGTCCTCGCCCTGCTGCTGGACACCGGACTCGCCAAGGCCCGTTCCTTCTTCCAGCTGGCGCTGTTCCTGCCGCACGCGGTGCCGGGACTGATCGCCGCGCTGATCTGGGTGTACCTCTACACGCCCGGCCTCAGCCCGGTGATCGACTTCCTCGAATCCGGCGGGATCCACCTGAACTTCCTGTCGGCCGACAACGCCGTCTTCTCCGCTGCCAACATCGCCGTGTGGGAGTGGACCGGCTACAACATGGTCATCTTCTACGCGGCCCTGCAGGCCGTGCCCCGCGAAACTCTGGACGCCGCCCGTGTCGACGGCGCCGGCGCCGTCCGTACGGCACTGTCCATCAAGGTCCCGATGATCCGCCCCGCGGTGGCCCTCGCCGTCCTCTTCACCGTCATCGGATCGATCCAGCTCTTCACCGAGCCGAAGGTCATCTACAACGCGTCCAGCGCGATCGGCAGCAGCTGGACCCCCAACATGTACGTCCAGACGGCCGCCTTCCAGAACAACGACTTCGGTCTGGCGGCAGCGGCTTCGCTGCTCATCGCCCTCTTCGCCGCCGTGCTGTCGTTCGCCGTCACCCGGATCTCACGCCGCGGGAGCAAGCCGTGACCACGTCCTCCGTCCTTCCTCCCCCGGCCGTCCCCGAGCCCTCGACCCCGCCGCCGCCCCGGCCCGGCCCGCTCCCCCGCCGGTCGAGGCGCGCCGCCGGACGTCACTCGGCGCTGCTGTCCAAGGCAGGTGTCACCGCACTCCTCGCCCTCGCCACCCTCTACACCCTGCTGCCGCTGACCTGGCTCCTGATGTCGTCGACCAAGAGCCGTGAGGACCTCTTCGGCACGAACGGCTTCGCGCTGGGCGACGAGGTCCGCCTCGGGGAGAACCTGGGGCACCTCTTCACGGCCGACGGGGGTGTCTACCTGCGCTGGGTGGCCAACACCGTGGTGTACGCGGGCGTCGGTGCGCTGCTGGCAGCGGTCTTCAGCGTGGCCGCGGGCTACGCCTTCGACAAGCTGGCCTTCCCCGGCAAGGAGCGGCTGTTCTCGCTGGTGCTGCTGGGCGTGATGGTGCCCGGTACCGCGCTGGCGATCCCGCTGTACCTGCTCGCCGCCGAAGCCGGGCTCGTCAACACCTTCTGGAGCGTGTTCGTCCCCGGACTGGTCTTCCCGTTCGGCGTGTACCTGGCGCGGGTGTTCAGTGCCGCCTATGTGCCGGACGAGGTGCTGGAGGCGGCGCGAATGGACGGGGCCGGCGAGTTCCGGGCGTTCCTCCGCATCGCGTTCCCGATGCTGGCACCGGGCTTCGTCACCATCTTCCTCTTCCAGTTCACGCAGATCTGGAACAGCTTCTTCCTGCCCCTGGTGATGCTGTCCGACCAGGACCTGTATCCGGTCAACCTCGGTCTGTACGTGTGGTACTCGTCCGCACTCTCCCAAGGCCACCCCGAGGACTACCTGCTGGCCGTCGTCGGCTCGCTGGTGGCCGTGGCCCCGCTGATCGCCGTCTTCCTGATGCTGCAGCGGTTCTGGAAGTCCGGCATGACCGCCGGCGCCGTCAAGTAGGCCGTCACCGCAAGGAACCCGAGGAACTCACGCATGCCCCCGAGCACAAGCAGGACGAGCAGCACAAGCAGTACGAGCAGCACGACCGGCACAAGCAGTACGACCGGTGCCCCGGCCACGGACACCCCTGCCACCTCGGACACCCCGCCCGCCTCGGCGGCGCCCCCTCGTCCCCGAGCCCTCTTCGCCATGAGCCGGCGCCACCGGGACGCGCTGTTCCCGCCGTCCGAGGCCGCACGCCTCAGGACGTACGTCGACATCGACCCGGACCACGTGGTCGAGGTGGTCGAGGACTTCTCCCACGCGCCGGGCCTGGAGGACGTGGAACTCCTGATCACCTCATGGGGATGCCCTCGCCTCGACGCGGGGGTGCTGGACCGCGCCCCGGCCCTCAAGGCGGTCGTCCACGCGGCGGGCAGCGTCAAGCACCATGTGACGCAGGCCTGCTGGGACCGGGGGCTCGCGGTGACCTCGGCCGCCGCCGCGAACGCCGTCCCCGTCGCCGAGTACACCGTGGCCGCGATCCTCTTCGCCAACAAGCGGGTCCTGGACATCGGCGGCCTGTACCGCGACCGGCGCTCCCCGCTCGACTGGTCGCTTCTCTTCCCCGGATTCGGCAACTACCGCCGCACCGTGGGAGTCGTCGGCGCCTCGCTCGTCGGCCGCAAGGTGCTCGAACTGCTGCGGCCCTACGATCTCGACCTCCTGCTCGCCGACCCCCATGTCGGCCCGGCGCAGGCCGCCGCGCTCGGCGCGCGGCACATGACACTCGACGAGCTGGTCGCGGCCTCGGACGTCGTCTCGCTGCACGCCCCCGCGCTGCCCGACACCCACCATCTGATGGATGCCCGCAGGCTGTCCCTCCTGAGGGACGGTGCCACGCTCGTCAACACGGCGCGAGGCTCCCTCGTCGACACCGAAGCCCTCTCCGCGGAGGCCTCGACCGGACGCATCCACGCGGTCATCGACGTCACCGAGCCGGAGGTACTGCCCGCGGACTCGCCGCTCTACTCCCTGCCGAACGTCCTGCTCACACCGCACATCGCGGGCTCGTTGGGCGGCGAACTCCGCAGGATCGCCGTGAGCGCGCTCGACGAGGTCGAGCGGTACTGCGCCGGACGGCCGTTCCGCCACGCCGTCCACCAGACCGCCCTCGCCACGTCGGCCTGAACCCGCCGGAACCCGTGCCGGAACCCGCGCCTGGATCCACGCAGGCGCACCACCGCCCTTCTCCGCCTCTCCCCATGTCCCGCACGACGACCCAAGGAGTCCCCCATGCAGCACTCTCCGTCGATGGACAGGCGTCAACTGCTCCGCGCAGGCGGCGCCCTCGGCCTGGGCGCCGCCACCGCCCCGCTGCTCGGCGCGCCCGCTCAGGCAGCACCGTCCCGCCCCCGTACGACCGTCACCGATCTCGGGCCCGCCATCGAGCAGTTCGCCCTCATGAGCGGGATCCTCGTCGGTGACACCGTCTGCATCGGCTCGCGGAACCTCACCCCCACCCGGCTGATCGCCTTCCATCTGCCGACCCGCAAGGTCGTGGCCCGCACCGACCTGGGCACGGGCCATTCCGTCCAGGCGCTCGCCGCGGACCCGTCGGGCAGGTACCTGTACGCCGGCGTCCTGACCAAGGCCGACGAGGGCAGGCCGAACCTCTTCCGCTGGGACCTGACGACCCCCGACAGGCCCGCCGTGGCCGTCGGCCGCACCGAGGACCGGGACATCCGCGAGCTCGCCGTCGCCCCGGACGGCACCGTGTACGCCGTCGGCGGCATACCGGGAAAGGCGCCCGCGCTGTGGATGTACGACCCCGGCACCGGAGCGGTCACGAAGCTGGGCATCCCCGACCCGAACGCCACCCTCGCGAGGGCCGTCGCCGCCACGGACACGACCGTCTTCTTCGGTGCCGGCAGCGTCCTGTCGGGCGGGGGCGAGGCGAGCAGGGCCTCGCTGTACGCGTACGACCGGGCGGAAGGCACGTTCACCGACATCACGCCGCCGGAGCTGCAGCGGGACCCCAGCCTGCGGGAACTCGCCGTCCTCGGCGACCGCCTCGTCGTCAGCACCTCGGGGTCCACGGAGGCCGCCAAGCTCGCCGTGATGGACCTGGCCGACCTCTCCTCCTACACCGTGACTCCCACCCGGGGGAAGGTGGCGAAGACCCTCACGACGGACGGCGAGCGGATCTACTTCGCCGGTGACGCCGGACTGCACGCGTACACCATGGCGACCCGGACGATCACGCCGGTCGCGTTCGACGGGCCCGAACTCGGGGAGATCTGGGGGCTCGACCACACCGGCGGAACACTGGCCGTCGTCTCCGGCTACGGCTTCGTCGCCGAGGTCGACATCGCGGCCGGTACGTCCACCGTCACCGATCTCGGCTCGGCGGGCGCATCCGTCGACCCTCAGACCGTCATGGGGATCGCCGCCGACCGCCGATACGTCTACGTCGGAGGGAACAACGTCATCGCCCGCCACGACCTGCGCACCGGGAAGGTGGTCAACCTCCGCGCTCCGGGCGAGGCGAAGGACGCCGAGGTGCTGAACGGGGTCCTCTACACGGGCCAGTACAGCGGACAGGGCATGTGGACGTACGACCCCGCGGAGGACGAGCAGCCCCGACAGCTCGCGTCGTTCCCCAGCGAGCAGAACCGGCCCCTCGACGTCTGCTACGACCCGGTGAACCGTCTGCTGCTGGTCGGCGCGCAGTCCGACACCGAGGGCGGCGGTTCCCTGTGGACCTACTCGCCGAGGAAGGGCAGGAAGGCCGTCTTCGTCGATCCGGTCGACGAGAACCAGCTGGTCCGTGCCGTCGCCACGCGGGACGGCATCGCGTACCTCGGAGGTGACAACCCCACCGCGCAGGGGCCGCGGGGCACCCTCGTCGCCTTCGACCCGGTCGCCGGGCGCGAGGTGTGGCGCACCGACCTGCCGCTGTCCACGGGCGTGGCGGCGCTGGCGGTGCAGGGGCGGCACCTCTTCGGCCTCACGCGGAGGGGTGGTTTCTTCGTCGTCGACCTGCCGGCCCGTCAGGTGGTCCACACCGCCGACCTGCGGGGGATCTGCCCCGGCTTCGCGGCCATGGTGACCGGCCGCGGTGCGGTCTACGGCGTCTCCGACACCACGCTGTTCCGCATCCACCCGAAGACCTTCGCCGTCACGACGGTCGTGCCCGAGATCAACGGCGCCTGGTACAGCGGCCCGCACGTCACCGTGGACGCACGCGGCCGGCTCTACACGATGCGCGGCCACCACCTCGTCCGCGTCGAGGACAGGCCGTGATCTGACCGTGTCGGCACCTGCACCACCGGCTGCCGGGCGGACCCGGCCTCCCGTCCCGGCAGCCGGCGCACGACCCAGGAGGAGCGCCCCGGGGGAAGGGTCCCCGCGGTGCGCCCCAGCGGGAGCGCCGCTCCTGTGGGAGAAACGGACCGATGTGAGGCACACCGCGGGAGTGTTCCGATGAGCCATGTGATCGCCCTGGACGTGGGCGACAGCGGAATGACGGCGGCGCTGGTCGCGCCGGACGGCGCACTGCTGCACGAGGAGCGGCGGAGCCCGGCGCGGGGGCCCGGTCCGGAGGTCGTCGTTGAGTCGGTCCTGCGTTTCGCGGAGGATCTGCGGGCCCACGGTCTGGAGCGGTTCGGCGCGGCCGCGAAGGCCGCGGGTGTCGCCGTTCCCGGACTGATGTCCGCCGAGCAGAGCGGTCCGGCCGGGCACTCCGTCCTTCTGGGCCGGAGTGCCGTCCCGATGCGGAGACGGCTGAGCGACAGGCTCGGCGGGATACCGGTCGCGGTCGAGTCGCGCGTACGCACCGCAGGCCTCGCCGAGGGCCGCCTCGGGGCGGGTCGCGGTACGGGCCGGTTCCTGCTGGTGACGCTCGGCACCGTCGTCGACGGGGTGATCGGCGTCGACGACGGCATCGAGGCCGGCGCCCATGGACTCGCCGGGAGGATCGGGCACGTCGTCGTACGCCCCGGCGGCCCGCCGTGCGGCTGCGGTCGGCGCGGTTGCATGGAGGCAGTCGTGTCCACGGACGCCGTCGGCCGCGCCTGGAGCGAGGTGAGCGGCGCAGTCGGCGCCGTGGACAGCGCCGACTGCGCCCGAGCTGCCGCGGCGGGCGACGAGGCCGCCACCCGAATCTGGCAGGCGGCGATCGACGCGCTCGCCGACGGACTGATCGCCGCGCACACGGTCCTGGACCTTCGCCCCCTGATCGTCGGAGGTGGACTCTCCGAGGTCGGCGAGGCCCTGTTCACGCCGCTGCGGGCGGCGGTGGAGGCCCGCCTCACCTTCCAGCGCACGCCCACCGTCGTTCCGGCCGCCCTCGGTGACGGCGCCTCATGTCTGGGCGCGGGACTCCTGGCACGCGCCCTGCTCACCAGGACGGCGGCTCCTCTCCGTCCCACGAGCGGGGGCCGCTGAAGCGTGCCGGCCTCCGGACCGGGTGGGCGTGAAGCGTGCGTCGTGTTTCGCGGGGCGTGAGTCGTCACACGGTCCGCTGGGAGAGGCCTGCGGTGATCCTCGCGCCTGCGGTGATCGTCGCGTGCAGGGCCGCCAGGCCGTCCCGGTAGATGCCGTGGAAGAGGGCGACGGCCTCGTCGTCGCTGACGCCGTCCGGGGTGAAGGTGCCGGTCCACTCCACACGTGCCGTGGTCGCGTCCGGGCCCGCGTGGACGATGAGCGTGGAGAGGTAGTCGGTGACGGGGAACGGGGCCTGGAGGATGGAGTAGCTGTAGCTGCGGCCCTTGTCGTCGAAGGACTCGAGGCGTTCGACGATCACGCCGCCGTCCTCGTTAGTGAGGGTGCGGACGCGGCCTCCCTCTCCCAGGCGGCTGGTGGGGATGTAGGGCAGCCAGTCCGGGAGCGAGTCGAAGCCGCCGACGAGCTGCCAGACGCTGTCCGGGGACGCGGGGATGTCGAGGGTCGCGGTCGTGGTGGCCATGGGTGCTCCTTGTTCTGCGGGGGTGGGCGTGGGGGGTGTCAGGTGGAGGTCCGTCGGGCGGCGGTAAGAAGCCGCTCAGCCCGTGGGGACCGATGCGGGGGCGGTCGGTGGGAAGCCGCTCAGACGGTGGGGACCGGTGCGGGGGCGTCCCCCGCGATGAGCCCCTCGGCGCGGAGCTCGTTCCAGAAGGCGGAGGGGATCGTCTCCTCCAGCGCGGCGACGTCCTCCGCGATCCGGCTGGGCTTCGTGGCGCCCGGGATCGCGGCGACGGTGGCCGGGTGGGCGAGGGAGAACTGCAGGGCGGCCGCCTTGATGCCGACGCCGTGGCGGGTGGCGGCGGCCTTGATCCGCTCGACCTTGTCGATGATCGCCGCCGGCGCCTTCTGGTACTCGAAGTGGGTGCCCCCGGCGAGGATGCCCGAGCTGTAGGGGCCGCCGACGACGATGTCGACGCCCTGTTCCGCGGCGGCGGGGAGCAGGCGCTGGTGGGCGCGGCTGTGGTCGAGCAGCGTGTAGCGGCCGGCGAGGAGGAACGCGTCGGGCTTCGGCTCGTCGAGGTCGAGGGTGAGCTCCAGGGGCTCGACGCGGTTCACGCCCAGGCCCCAGGCCTTGATGACGCCCTCGTCACGGAGCTGCTGGAGGACGCGGAACGCGCCGGTGCGGGCGGTCTCGTACGCGGCCAGCCACTCGTCCCCGTAGAAGTCCTGGGCGACGTCGTGCACCCACACGATGTCGAGGCGGTCGGTCCTGAGCCGCTTCAGGCTGTCCTCGATGGAACGCAGCGTGGCGTCGGCGCTGTAGTCGTTGACCATCCTGTTGGGGCGTCCGTGCTCGAAGAGGCCGCCCTTCTCGCCGAGGTCGCGGGCGGCCGGGTCCTCGGTCTCGTCGAGGACGAGACGGCCGACCTTGGTGCTGAGGACGAACTCGTCGCGGGGGTGCTGGGCGAGGACGTCGCCCAGGCGGATCTCGGAGAGGCCCGCGCCGTAGAAGGGGGCGGTGTCGAAGTAGCGGATGCCCTGGTTCCAGGCGGCTTCGACGGTGGCCGCGGCCTCGTCGTCGGGGATGGCGCGGAACATGTTGCCGAGGGGGGCGGTGCCGAAGCCGAGGGCGCCCGGGAGGAGGGACGAGAGGGTCATGGAAGATCCTTTTTCAGGTGGAATACCATGGTCGGTTCGCTTGTGAGCGATCCGCCTGGCTTGTGCTTCCGAGGTTAGGATCCCTACATGAGACTGTCCAAGACTTACTCTGGCTCACTTCAGTCCTCCGAGGTCCCACATGCTTGACCTGCGACAACTCCGCTATTTCGTGACCGTCGCCGAGACGGAGCACGTCGGGCGCGCCGCCGAGCGGCTCCACATCTCCCAGTCCCCGCTCAGTCGGCAGATCGCCCAGCTCGAGAAGAACCTGGGCCTCACCCTCTTCGAGCGCAGCCAACAGCGCATCAGGCTCACCTCCGACGGTCGTGTCTTCCTGACCGAGGCCCGCGCGCTGCTGCGGCACGCGGACCGGCTGGAGAACCTGGGCCGACGGCTCGGCCGGGGCGAGGAGGGCGGGCTGTGCATCGGGTACGTCGCCGACGCCATGCACACGGGAGTGCTGCCCACGGCCCTGCGCGGCCTGCGCGAGGAGCGCCCGGGCATCCACGTGGCGTTGTACGACCAGGAGTCGGCCGACCAGTTCGAGGGGCTCCGCCAGCGCAGCCTCGACATCGCACTCGTCCGCCGGCCCCCTCAGGAGGACGACCCGGACCTGGACGCCGCGCCCCTGCTGCGGGACCCCCTGCTGCTCACCCTGCCCGAGGGCCATCCGCTCGCGGCTCGGGAGGAGCTCACGCCCGACGACCTGGACGGTGAGCCCTGGATCGCGGTGGGCGACGCGCACGCCACCGGTGGGCGTGACGCGTTCGTCGCGTCGTGCACCGCGTCCGGCTTCACCCCGGACATCCGCCTCGACGCCGCCGACGCCCTCACCGCACTGGGCCTGGTCGCCTCCGGCCTGGGCCTCGCGCTCGTCCAGCAGAGCATGGTGCGCGGTCCGACCGAGGGCATCGTCGTACGCGAACTCCCTTGGTACGAAGGATCGGTGCAGCTCTGGGCGGCTTGGCACCGGGTCGATCTCCGGCCGGTGGTGGCGTCCTTCCGCGCGACGGTTCTGGCGGGAAGTCCGCGAGCCGAATGACGTAACGTTCCGGCGTCTCGATGTGATGACCCCCATGGGGCCAACCGGGTGACGATCTTGGGCTGGGGAGAACTCCACCCCGGTCCCCGTGGCACGTTCCCTCCAAACGCGAAGAGCACTCAACGACGGTCGGCGTCGGGACGGGCGGGAAATGAACGATCAGCAGGTCGACTACGCGGCCGTGTTCCAGGCCCTGCCCGGCATGGTCGCGCTGCTCACGCCCGAGCTGGTGTACGTCGACGTCAACGAGGACTTCGCACGGCTCGCCGGGCGTTCCCGCGAGGAGCTCGTCGGCCGCTACATCTTCGACGCCTTCCCCGAGAACCCCGGCGACCCGGCCGCCGCGGGCCGGCGGGAGACCGAGGAGTCGATGCTGCGCGTGGTCGCGTCCGGCGAGCGCGACACCATGGCTCTGCTCCGCTACGACATCGAGGACTCCCAGCGGCCCGGCCACTGGCAGGAGCACTTCTGGAGCCCGGTCAACGCGCCGGTCCTGGGCCCCGACGATCAGGTGGTGCTGATCGTGCACCGCGTGGAGGAGGTCACTCAGCTCATCCGTGCGCGCGGCGGTCTCGCGGGCACCACCAAGGCCGCCCGACTGGAGGCCGAGCTCTACACGCGCTCCCGGGAACTGCAGGAGGTCAACGAGCGCCTGCGCAAGGCGCACGCCCGGGAGCGCAAGGTGGCGCTGGCCCTCCAGGCGGCGATGCTCCCCTCCCCCGGCCCCGTCGGACACCATCGGGCGGCCGTCCGCTACCGCCCCGCGGTCGGCGGCCTGAACGTGTGCGGCGACTGGTACGACCTGGTCGGCCTCCCCGGGGACCGGATGGCGGTGGCCGTGGGAGACGTGGTGGGCCACGGCCTCACCGCCGCCTGCGTCATGGGACAACTGCGCAGCGCGCTCAGCGCGGCCACGCTCGTCGCCGACGGCCCGGCCCAGGCGCTCGAAGTCCTCGGGCTGTACGCCCGCTCCGTCGACGGCGCCGAGTCGTCCACCGTGGCGACGACCTTCATCGACTGGAGCACGCACACCCTCACGTACAGCAGTGCCGGGCATCCTCCGCCCGCGCTGCTCACCCCCGAGGGCGACGTGACCTTCCTCGACCAGGCGACCGACCCTCCGCTCGGCGCCCGCCCCGAACACGTCTCCCGCCCCCAGGCGACCGCCTCCTTCAGCGAAGGCGCCACGCTGGTGCTGTACACCGACGGCCTGATCGAGCGCCGCGAGGAGGACATCGACGTCGGCCTCGCACGTCTCGCCGCATCCCTGCGGCGGCGTGGCCGGGACAACCCCGAGACCATGGCCGACGACCTCCTCGCGGACCTCCTGAACAGCAACCGCAACACCGATGACACGGCGCTCGTGGTCATCCGCCTGTGAGCCGGGGGCGCGGGCGACCGGTCACGCACCGGCTACGGGTCTGTCACCCACTAGCCCTCGCGGACTCTGTACAGACGTCGGTACCACCACACGTCCCCCTTCCAAGGACGACGATCGGCCAGCGGGTCGGGCAGAGTGCGCTTGAGGTACACGCGGTCGAGGGACGCGATCCGGCGCCCCAACTCGGCGCGCGCCCTCGGCGGCAGGTGTGCAAGGGCCTCTTCGAGGAGGTCTCTGGCGTGCCGGACGTCGTCGAGGCTGTGGCCCACGCAGCCGCAATCGGGGTCCTGCGGGTAGAGGGGGCGTCGTCCCGGCGGAGCGAGGAACGCCTCGTACCGTCGTAGTGCCCGGTCGACGGCGCCCGGATACAGGTAGCTGGGGGCGAGTTCCTCGACGCGGTGGATCGCATTGCTGGTGCGGGCGGACAGTCCGTGAATCCGTCCCGGCGGTGGCTTGTCCCAACGGCGCGGCCGCCCGGGGTGTCCGGCGCGAAGCGCGCCCGGCCGTCTACGCGGCATGTGCCTTTCGGAGTGTGCTCATACGCGGCATTGTGCCACCCGCAACGCCGACGTGCGGGCCTCCCCGTGGCATCCATGGCCGTGCGGGGGCGCGGGCCGTACGCTCAAGGTCGTGCAGCCCTCCAACGAGTCCCCTGAGCACAGCCGTGCCGAGCAAGGCCAGTCCATCAAAAGCCCCTCCGCCGAAGGCCGTTCCGGCGGCGGTCGGTCTCGTCGGCTGTTGGTGCTGCGGCACGCCAAGAGCGCCTGGCCCGAGGGGGTGCCCGACCGGGACCGGCCCCTCGGCCCGCGCGGGCTGCGTGACGCACCGGCTGTCGGGCGCTTCCTGGCCGGGGCCGGCGGGCCGCCCGATCTGGTCCTGTGCTCCCCGGCACGGCGGGCCCGCGGTACCTGGGAGCTGGCGGCCGCGGAGCTGGGCCGCGCCGTGCCGACCCGTCACGACCCGCGGTTGTACGGCGCGGACGGCCCGGAACTGCTCGATGTGCTCCACGGCGTGTCCGACGAGGTCGGGACCTTGCTCCTCGTCGGGCACAACCCGGGTCTGGAGGACCTGGTCCTGCTGCTCGCGTCCGGTGCGGCGGACGCGGACGAGGACCTCCTGGACCGGGTGCGGACCAAGTTCCCGACGTCCGCGGTCGCCGTCCTGACCTGGTCCGGCGCCTGGGCCGACCTGCGCCCGGGGGACGCGCTCCTGACGGACCTGGCGATTCCCCGCGGGGGCCGCGACTCCTCCTGAGCCGCGGGGCGCCCGCGGCCGTCACGTCCTCGCGCTCGCCGTCCTGCCACGCCGCGTCACGTCACCACGTGCGGTCGAGCAAGTGGGTGAACAGCACGTCCAGTTCCTCCGCCGCGGTGTGCTTCAGCGTTGCCTCCCGCAGCGCGTGACGGGCGGCGTCCAGCTGCCGGAGGGCCTCCTCGCGCGTCCCGGTCCGCCCGCCCGCGCGCTCCACGAGCGCCGCGACGTGTTCGGCGGTCTCGCCGTCGATCCGCCGGCCGGACGCGAGCAGCGCCTCGGCTTCGCTCGCGGCCCTCCCTCCGGCGGCCAGTGCGATCAGGACGGGGTAGGTCTTCTTGCCCTGCCGGAGGTCGGCGTGGACGGGCTTCCCGGTCGCTCTCGGGTCGCCCCAGATGCCGAGGATGTCGTCCACCGCCTGGAAAGCGAGACCGAGATGGCGCCCGGCGCGGTCGAGCGCGGTGACGGTCCGGTCGGGGGCGCCGCCGAGGATCGCGCCGAGCGCGAGCGCGCAGCCCAGCAGGGCGCCCGTCTTGTCCTCGGCCATGGACCGGTACTGGTCCGGCTCGACCGCCCCGGGACCGGACCACGGACGCTCCTCGAAGCGCAGGTCCTCCGCCTGTCCGGACACCAGCGTGGTCAGCGTCCCGCAGAGGTGCCGGACCGCGGCCGCCGTGCGGGGGCCCGGCGTCTCCGCCAGGCTCGCCACGGCCTGGGCGAGGAGCGCGTCGCCGGCCAGGACGGCCGGGCCGGTCCCGTACGACTTCCACACCGCGGGGCGCTGCCGGCGCAGCGCGTCGGCGTCCATGATGTCGTCGTGGAGCAGCGAGAAGGTGTGCACGAGTTCGACGGCGACGGCGCCCGGGACCGCGTCGCCGCCGTCCGCGCCCACCGCCTCGGCGCCGAGCAGGGCGAGCGCCTGGCGCACTCCCTTGCCCTCGGATCCGCCGGGATCCGGGGTTCCGGCGGGATCGGCCCAGCCCAGCGCGTACGCCGCCATCTCACCGGTCCAGGGGTGCAGCCGGCCCACCGCCTCCACCAGCGCGGGCCGGACCCGGTCGCGGCACCGGTCCAGGAGCGCGGCCGCCGAGGCCTCGTGACCGCGGGTGGCGCTCGCCGAGGTCACGGCCGTTCCTCCCTGTGCGCCCGCGCGGGCGCACAGGGAGCGGGTCGATGTCGGCGGGGCGGATGCCGGGAGGGCGCTCATCGCAGCCCCTCCACGTCGACCTTGCTGAGCGCTTCCGCCCCGGCCGCCGGCAGGACCCGGCCGGCTTCGCCGGCGCCGTCCGCGTCGTGGTCCGGCAGCGGGCCGACCCCCAGTTCGGCCGCGGCCTTGTCCACCATGTCCCGGGCGTGCCGCAGCCCGATGCGGTCCAACGTCGTGCGGAGTGAGGCCAGTTCGGCCGCGGTGTGCGCGGCGTCGCGGCCCAGGCGGGCCTCGGCCTTGACCAGTCCCAGGCTCGACAGGGCCGTACCCCGGGGCTCCTCCATCTCGCGGAACTCCTCCAGGGCCTGGGCGTACAGCTCGCGGGCCTGCTCGTAGCGGCCCGCCCGGTACAGCACGTTGCCGCGCATCTTGTGGTTGTAGGCGAGGGCGCTGGCCAGCCGTATCTCCCGGCAGGCCTCCTCGGCCTCCGACAGCAGCGACAGGGCGCGCTCCACGTCCCCGTCCCGTACGGACACCACGTCGGCGATGCCCCGCAGGGCCCAGGCCCAGCCGCGCCGGTCCTCGGCGCGCGACGCCGTCTCGGCCGCCTCCTCGAAGAGGGCCAGGGCCTTGTCGTAGGAGCCGGTGTTGCGGTGCATCTGCGCGATGCCCTCCAGGGCCCAGACCGTGTGGCGGGCCTCGCCCCGGCGGCGCGCCTCGGCCAGCAGCTGCTCGTGGAGCCGTCCCACCGCCTCGTAGTCGCCCTGGATGCGCCCGGTCTCGGCGAGCCCCGCCAGCGAGTAGCCCCGCACGACGACGTCGCCGCCCCGCTCGCCCGCTTCGGCGGCGAGCCCGAGCAGCCGGTAGGCCAGCCGGAGCGCACCGCGCTGGCGGGCCAGCGTGCCGCCGCTCCACAGCGCCCACGCCATGGCTCCCTCGTGGCCGGCCGCACGCGCCGCCCGGTAGCTCGCCTTCCATGCCCGGTCGGCCTCCTCGATCCGGCCGAGCCTGCGGCAGGCCTCCGCCACGGCGAGTCCGCAGCGCGCCGCCTCCCGCAGGTCTCCGGTCTCCTCGGCCGCCCGGAGTTCCCTGACCCCCCGGTCGAGCACCTCGGGCAGGGAGGCGTTCACCGAAAGCGACCCCAGCGCCCCTTGGTACTCCGGCGCCGACGCCCTCGCCGGCCTCTCCGTCACCTGACCTGCCATCAGAACCTCCTCGGGTCGACTCGACGATCAAGCCGACGCGAGGATCAAGACGGTTGTCCCGGGCCCGGGTTCCCCATCCGGGGGAATGTCCGTCTCCGTATGGGCGCCGGATCATCCTCAAGTACTACGCGGTGGTGGGAGATCGTCAGCGAGACGGACGTCGGAGCGGACGCCCGCGTGGGAGGCACGCGGTGCGGGGTCGCTGCCGCAGGGGCCGAGTTGAGGGGCGCGACCGGGCGGAGGGCCGGGCGGCGGCCGGGCGCGGTGGTGCGCCCGGCCGCCGCGGTTGTCAGCCGGCCGGGCACTCCTTCCACGCCAGGTGGTAGACGGTGCTGATGTCACCGTCCGTGGAGTCCATCGTCATGTAGCTGGTGGCGCTCGGGCTCGACGTGCCGGCGTTCACCCGGAGTTCGGTGTTGATGTTGAAGTTGCGCTGGACACCGCAGGGCGCCCACACCAGTTGGGCCCAGTCGGTGTCGTCGGTGGCCTGCCAGTTGTCCTCGTACGGGCCACGGAAGGTGTGCGTGCGGGAAGCCGTGCTGGGCGAGCCCTGGAAGTAGTACGAGGCCTTCTCCGTGCTGCTCGCGCCGCGTTGGAGCGAGGCGTAGCCCCGGTAGTCGGCGCTGGCGATCGCGTACGTGAAGCCCTGCGGCACGTGCACCAGGAGGTTCAGCTGGCAGTTCCTGCGGGCCGCCGTGGGGGACGAGCCGCCGCCCACCTGCGCGAGGTACTCGCTGTAGGTGACGGTGAAGGCGGTGTTGTCCTCGGACACGGCGATGGCGGCGGTGCCCAGGGGACAGCCGGATCCGTTCACGGTGGCGATGTCGATGACGATCCTGTCCGGCGGCGGGTCGACGATCGACCCCGGCCCGGCCTGGGCGGGCAGGGCCGAGGCGAACAGGGCGGCGGCGGCCGCGCTCACGAGCAGGGGACCTCTCATGGTGCTCCCATCCGGTGCTTGGGTTCCCGAGGGGCCGGGACGCACGGGTGCGTCCGGGCCACGGGCGGGGGATGCGGCACGCCGCGCTCAGCGGCGGCGGCCGTCACGGACCTACTGCGGTGGAGACCTGGTGCGCGGTGCGGGAGATCGAGAAGGCCGGGGGTACGCAGTGGGGTAGTCCAACCGGCAATGGTTGAACTATCATGTGTATGAACTCTGTCCGGCCACCCCGCCGTTGTGAGCGGGGATGGTCGAATGCTAGGTGCCCGAGCACCTCGGGGCAGGGTGGCGCCCGGCCATTAACCGCGCGTCGGAGCGCCCTCTTTTGGCGTGGAAGCGCGCATGCCGCCTCTTGACCTCCCTGCGGCGGTCGGAGACGCCCAGACCGTGGCGCTGTCCGTCCGCCGGCCGGCGGGTGGACCGGCGTGCGGACGGACAGCGGGAGCGATCAGTCGACAGGGTGGACCAGTTGGCTGGTCAGTTCGTACCGGGCGCCGACGATCGCCAGGCGGCCCGCACCGATCCGGGAAGCCAGGTCGGGCTCCGCAGCCAACTGCGACCGCACCCGCCGCACCTGTGCCGAGACGGTCGCGTCGACGCGGGCGGCGCCCTCCTGGCTGTGGTCGATCGCGGGTCTGATCCGGTCCGCGAGGTACTGGATGTGTACGGGAAGGCGCTCTCCCGTCTGCTCCGCGCGGACGGCCGCGGACACGGCGCCGCATGACTGGTGGCCGAGCACCACGACGAGCGGGATGCCCAGCTCGAGCACTCCGTACGCGATGCTGCCGAGCACCGCCTCGTCGAGGACCTCTCCGGCGGACCGCACGGTGAGGAGGTCACCGAGGCCCTGGTCGAAGACGAGCTCGGGCGCGACGCGGGAGTCGATGCAACCGAGCACGACGGCGAACGGGTGCTGCCCGGCGACCATCTCCCTCCGGACGGCGAGCGACTCGTGCGGGTGCCGCTCGTGGTGGGTGCGCCAGCGCCGGTTGCCCGCGTTCAGCTCGCGTAAGGCCGCCGCGGGTGTGGTGGGCCGCGGCTTCCCTTGCGCCCGCGGTGTCGCCGATGCCGCGGGGAGGTCCCAGGCCCATGACCCTGCGGTCAGGGCCGCTCCGGTGAGGGCGGTGCGCAGCAGTGTGCGACGTGAGGAGGAAGTGGCCTCGGAGGGGCCCTGGGCTATGTGAGGTTCAGCGGAAGAAGGGGTCACCTCAGGAACGTACGACCGCATGAGGTCGCCCGGCCTTCCCTTGCTCAACGCTCAGCACGTCTTTGACAACTCTTGAGGCCACACCGTCCGGGAGCGTTCCGGCTGTATGTCCCCCGTCACCGCCTGGCGGGGGACCTGGTCGGCAGGTGTGCCGCCCGGGCGGATTCCCTGTCCCGGATCGCGGCGACTCAGGTGGAGACCCGGTCCTGGAGGGCCGACTGCCAGGCGGGGGCGGGGGTGGTGGGCTTGCTCTCGGGGCGCCGGCCTCCCTGGGCGAAGAAGTCGACCAGCGGCAGCAGGGCCGCGCCGACGGTGACGGCCTCCGGGCCGAGGGTGCCGAGACCGATGCCGGTACGGCTGGCGGGGTAGCTGAGCGCGTACTCCTTCGCGTAGCCGGAGACGGTTTCGAGGAAGCGGGTGCCGAGCTGGAGGCCGGCCCAGCCGCCGACCAGGATGCGCTCGGGCTGGAAGAGGTTCATGAGGTCGGCGAATCCGGCGCCCAGGTACTCGGCGGTCTCCGCCAGGACGGCGAGCGCCGTGGCGTCCGGCTCGGTCCGCGGCGCCGTCCCGGGGTCCGCTCCCGGCTCCGTCCCGGGATTCGTCCCGGGTTCCGTCCCGGGTTCGGCCGGGTAGGCCGCGGCCAGCATCGCCGTCAGTGCCGTCTCCTCGTCCGCGCCGGCCGGGGGCACCCCGCCGGCCTCCCGCCACCGCTCCAGGAGGGCCTCCGCCCCGGCGTACGCCTCCAGGCAGCCCTGGGCTCCGCAGCGGCAGCGGCGCCCCCGCACCCGTACCGTCAGATGGCCCCACTCGATCGCCCGGCCCGGCCCCATCGGATCGGTGACCACGCACGCGCCGACACCCGAACCGAACAGGACCACCACCGCGCTGCGCGCGCCCCGGCCGGCGCCGAACCACATCTCGGCCTGGCCCAGGGTCTTGGCACCGTTGTCGATCCAGTAGGGGACGGTCTCGGGGAGGTCGACGGCGGCGCGGAGGAGGCGTTCGAAGGGGACCGCGTCCCAGCCGACGGTCTGGCCGTGCACGACCGCGCCGTCCTCGGGGGTGCGGGCGACGATGCCGGGGACGCCGACGCCGACGCCGATGAGGCGGTCGGCGGGCACCTCCGCGAGGCGCAGCACCTCGGCGATGCCCTCGCGGAGGTGGTCGACGACGAGGTCGACGTCGTAGCGCGCCGTGCGGGGGCCCGAGGGCGCCAGCGGGCGCTCGGTACGGGCGAGTTCGGTGAGGGTCAGGTCGAACAGCTCGATCCTGACCCGGGTCTCGCCGATGTCGACGCCGATCATGAAGCCGCTGGCGGGAGTGATCCTGACGAGGGTGCGGGGGCGCCCGCCGGCCGAGTCGACGCTGCCGGCCTCCTCGACGAGTCCGTCGGCGACGAGTTCGGCGACCACGTTGCTGACGGAACCGGAGCTGAGCCCGGTCGCGGGGCCGAGCATGAGGCGGCTCATCGGGCCGTCGAAGTACAGCCTGCGCAGAACGGCGGTGCGGTTCTCGCGCCGCAGGTCACGCACCGTGCGGCCAGTTCTCGCGTGCACTTTGGTCCCCGTCTCTGAAGTCGTTCGTTGCAACATACCCGCAGTACAAGCCTTGACGCGACCTTCTCATGGGGTTTAACTCACATCCTAAATTAAGCCGATGTTACGGCGAGGCCTCCAGGCGCCCACCACATCGGCGATCCCCTCGTCCCCGAAAGGGCCCAGGAGCCATGCGCAGAGTCAGAGCCGCTGTCACCGGAGTCGTCACCCTCTCCCTCGCCTTCACCGCCACCGCCTGCGGCGGGGGTGAGAGCAGCGAGTCGACGCCGAAGACCCTCACCTACTGGGCCTCCAACCAGGGCGCCAGCCTGGAGGTCGACAAGAAGGTCCTGCAGCCCGAGCTCGACCAGTTCGAGAAGGAGACCGGGATCAAGGTCAAGCTGGAGGTGATCCCGTGGTCCGACCTGCTCAACCGGATCCTCACCGCGACCACCTCCGGCCAGGGCCCCGACATCCTCAACATCGGCAACACCTGGAGCGCCTCGCTCCAGTCCACCGGTGCCCTCCTGCCGTGGGACGCGAAGAACCTGGAGGCCATCGGCGGCAAGGACCGCTTCGTCGACTCCGCACTCGGCTCCACCGGCGTCGCCGGCAAGGACCCGGCCGCCGTCCCGCTCTACTCCATGGCCTACGCGCTCTACTACAACAAGAAGATGTTCAAGGAGGCGGGCATAGCCAAGCCGCCGACCACCTGGGACGAGGTGATCGCGGCCGGCAAGAAGCTCAGCAAGGACGGCAAGGCGGGCATCGGGGTCGAGGGCTCCAACCTCTCCAACAACATCCACCAGGTCTTCGTCCTCGGCAAGCAGCACGGCGCCGACTTCTTCACCGCCGACGGCAAGCCCGACTTCACCTCCGACGGTGCCGTCGCCGCCGTCAAGCAGTACATCGACCTGATGGCCGCGCAGAAGATCGTCGCCCCCGGCAACGCCGAGTACGCGCAGAACCAGTCCCTCAGCGACTTCGCCAAGAACAAGACCGGCATGGTCCTGTGGCAGACCCCGTCGCAGACCTTCTCCGCGCAGGGCATGGGCCCGGAGGAGTGGGGCGTGGCTCCCGCCCCGGTCCCGTCGGGCAAGCCCGGGCAGGGCGCCCAGACCAACTCGATGGTCGCCGGCATCAACCTGGCCGTCTTCAAGAACACCAAGAACCTCGACGGCGCGCTGAAGTTCGTGAAGTACATGACGAGCGACGAGGAGCAGGTCGTCCTCAACAAGTCGTACGGTTCCGTGCCGCCGGTCAAGAGCGCCCAGAAGGACCCCGCCTTCGCCGACCCGTCCCTCACCGTCATCCGCGACACCCTCTCCACCAGCGCGGCGGCCCTGCCGCAGGTGCCCGAGGAGTCGCAGTTCGAGACGGTCGTGGGCACCGCGGTCAAGGAGCTGTTCGCCGACGCCGCCGCCGGCCGCCCGGTGACCACGGAGTCCGTGAAGGCCAAGCTCGAAAAGGCCCAGCAGCAGATGCCCAAGAAGTAGGCCGCCCCACCATGACCGAAACCGCCGTCGCTCCCACGACCGAGCCGGCGGTGCGCAAGGCCACACCCGGAGGGGCACGCGCACCACGCCGCTCCGGGCGTCGCCGCATCGCACTGCCCTACCTGCTGCTCCTGCCCGCCCTGCTCCTCGAACTCCTCGTCCACCTCGTGCCGATGCTCATGGGCATCGCCATGAGCTTCAAGGAGCTGACCCAGTTCTACATCCGGAACTGGGGCGAGGCTCCCTGGTCGGGCCTGGACAACTACACCGTCGCGATCGACTTCGACGCCCCCGTCGGGCAGGCGCTCCTGAAGTCCTTCCTGACGACCTGTCTCTTCACCTTCCTCTCCGTGGGGCTGTGCTGGTTCCTCGGGACGGCCGCCGCGATCTTCCTCCAGGAGAACTTCCGGGGCCGCGGCTTCCTGAGGACGCTGTTCCTCGTCCCGTACGCCCTGCCCGTCTACGCGGCCGTGATCACCTGGGCGTTCATGTTCCAGCGGGACAACGGCCTCATCAACCACGTCCTCCACGACCAGCTCGGCATCGGCGACAGCCCCGCCTTCTGGCTCATCGGCGACAACGCCTTCTACACGCTGCTCGTCGTCTCGGTGTGGAAGGGCTGGCCCTTCGCCTTCCTCACCGTCATGGCCGGGCTGCAGAACATCCCCCGGGACATGTACGAGGCGGCGGCGCTCGACGGCGCCGGCGTCTGGAAGCAGATCCGGCACATCACCCTGCCGTCGCTGCGCTCCGTCAACCAGGTCCTCGTGCTCGTCCTGTTCCTCTGGACGTTCAACGACTTCAACACGCCGTTCGTGCTCTTCGGCAAGGCGGCGCCCGAATCCGCGGACCTGATCTCGCTGCACATCTACCAGTCGTCCTTCCAGACCTGGAACTTCGGCACCGGCTCGGCCATGTCCGTGCTCCTGCTGCTCTTCCTCCTCGTCGTCACGGGCGTCTACCTCCTGCTCACCAGCCGCGGAAGGAAGACCTCAGATGTCTGAGCACGCATCCCGGCGCGCGGCTCCGCGCTCCCCCATGGCGGCGCCCCGCTCGTTCCTCTGGGCGCGGCGGATCTTCCTCACCCTGCTCACCGCGTTCGTGGTGCTGCCGGTGTACGTCATGGTCTCCAGCTCCCTGAAGCCGCTGGAGGACGTCTCGGGGAAGTTCGAGTGGTTCCCCTCCGGGCTCACGCTCCGCCCGTACGTCGACATCTGGGAGACCGTCCCGCTCGCCGACTACTTCATGAACTCGATCGTCGTCGCGGGCGCGGCCACCGTGTTCTCCGTGATGGTCGCGATCTTCGCCGCGTACGCCGTCAGCCGCTACACCTTCCGCGGCAAGCGGGTCTTCACGGTCACGGTGCTGTCCACGCAGATGTTCCCCGGCATCCTCTTCCTGCTGCCGCTCTTCCTCATCTACGTCAACATCGGCAACGCCACCGGCATCGCGCTGTTCGGGTCCCGTGAGGGCCTGATCCTCACGTATCTGACCTTCTCGCTGCCGTTCTCCATCTGGATGCTCACCGGCTACTTCGACTCGATCCCGCGCGAGCTCGACGAGGCGGCCAAGGTCGACGGCTGCGGGCCGATCAGCGCGCTGTTCCGCGTCATCGTCCCGGCCGCCTCGCCCGGCATCATCGCCGTCGCCGTCTACGCCTTCATGACCGCCTGGGGCGAGGTCCTCTTCGCCTCCGTCATGACCAACGACACCACCCGCACGCTCGCCGTCGGTCTCCAGGGGTACGCCACCCAGAACGACGTCTACTGGAACCAGGTGATGGCCGCCTCCCTCGTGGTCAGCGTCCCCGTCGTGGTCGGCTTCCTCCTCCTCCAGCGCTATCTCGTCGCCGGCCTCACCGCAGGCGCGGTCAAGTGACGTCCCTCTCCACACCCATCACGAAGAGGTTCCCCGTGTCCGAATCCACCGACTCCCGCACCACGCTCGACCTGGAGGCCTTCCCGCCGGACTTCTCCTGGGGCACCGCGACCTCCGCCTACCAGATCGAGGGCGCCGTCGCCGAGGACGGCCGGGCCCCGTCCATCTGGGACACCTTCTCCCGCGTCCCCGGGGCGATCGACAACGGCGACCACGGCGACACCGCCTGCGACCACTACCACCGCTGGCCTGAGGACGTCGCCCTGATGAAGGGCCTCGGCACCGACGCCTACCGGCTCTCCGTCGCCTGGCCGCGTGTCCTGCCCGGCGGCGACGGACCCGTCAACGCGCCCGGACTCGACTTCTACGACCGGCTCGTCGACGGACTCCTGGACGCCGGCATCACGCCCTCCGTCACCCTCTACCACTGGGACCTGCCGCAGGCCCTCCAGGACCGGGTGACGGACAGCCGCGGCGGCTGGACCGAGCGGGCCACGGCCGAGCACCTCGCCGCCTACGCCTCCGTCGTCGCCGAGCGCCTCGGCGACCGGGTCACCCAGTGGGCCACGCTCAACGAACCGCTCTGCTCCGGCTGGATCGGGCACCTGGAGGGGCGGATGGCCCCGGGCCTGACCGACCTCACCGCCGCCGTCCGCGCCTCGTACCACCTGCTCCTCGCCCACGGGCTCGCCACCCAGGCCGTCCGCGCCGCCGCGCCCGGCGCCCAGGTCGGCCTGGTCACCAACCACTCCACCGTGGCGCCCGCCTCCACCCGGCCCGAGGACATCGCCGCCGCCGCCCGCGCGGACGGCCACACCAACCGCTGGTGGCTCGACCCGGTGTACGGCCGCGGCTTCCCCGCCGACATGCGCGAACTGTACGGAGTCGAACTGCCGGAGAAGCCCGGGGACCTGGAGACCATCGCCGCCCCGCTCGACTGGCACGGCCTCAACTACTACTTCCCGGTCACCGTCGCCGACGACCCGACGGGGCCAGCGCCCTACGCCCGCGAGGTGCGCCTCCCCGACGTACCGCGCACCGGCATGGACTGGCAGATCGACGCCGGCGGCCTCGAGGCCTTCCTGCTGCGGCTCACCGAGGACTACGGCGTACGGAAGCTGTACGTCACCGAGAACGGCTCGGCCTTCCCCGACACCGTCGGCCCCGACGGCGCGGTCCACGACCCCGAGCGCACCCGCTACCTGGAGCAGCACCTCGCGGCCTGCGCGAGCGCCCTGCGCAAGGGCGCCCCGCTCGCCGGGTACTACGCCTGGTCGCTCCTGGACAACTTCGAGTGGGCCTACGGCTACGACAAGCGCTTCGGCCTCGTCCACGTCGACTACGCCACCCAGCGCAGGACCGTGAAGACGAGCGGACGCCGGTACGCGGACATCGTCCGCGCCCACCGCGAGGCGAACGCGGGCTGACCGGACGCCACGTCGCGCACCTCCGGAAGGCCGCCCCGGCACCACCGGGGCGGCCTTCCACGGGTCTCCCCCTCTCCCCCTCTCCCCCTCTCCACCTCACGCTGCCCAACCCCCCTCCCCTTCGTCGGCATCCCCCGCAGGAGTGTCCATGGCCGCCGGCTCCGTGCCGTCCCCGCCACCGAGGTCCGGCCGAGGCGACGAGCTCGCCGCCGCACGGCTCCGCCGCGTCCTCGGCCCGGCGGCGGTCGTCCGGGAGACCGCCCTCAGCGGCGGCCTCTACAACTCCGCCCGGTTGCTCGAACTCTCCGACGGGCGGCGCCTGGTGCTCAAGACCGCGCCCGCGGCGAGCACCCCCGCCCTCACCCACGAGCGGGGGCTCCTCGGCACCGAGGCCCTCTTCCACCGCCTCGCCGCCACGACGGGCGTCCGGGTGCCGACCGTCCTGCACCATGAACCCGCCGGTCCCTGCGCCCCCGCGGAGTGGCTGCTCCTCTCCTACGTCGACGGCACCACCTGGCACGCCGGGCGCGACCGGATCGCCCCGGCCGATCGCGCGGCGCTGCGCCGTCGGCTGGGCGCGTGCCTGGCCCGGATCGCCGCCGTGACCGGTCCGGCGTACGGCTACCCGCAGCCCGCCGCTGGGCTCTCGGCCCCGGACTGGCCGGCCGCGTTCACCGCCATGCTGCACGCCGTCCTCGCCGACGCTCACCGGTTCGATGTCGCCCTGCCCGCCCCCACCGGGTTCCTCGCGGGGCTGCCCGTACGGTTCGGGCACCGGATCGCCGAGGTGCGCCGGGCCGCGCTCGTCCACTTCGACGCCTGGGAGGGCAACGTCGTCCTCGCCCGCGACGGGGAGGGTCCGTGGCGCCTGAGCGGGCTGATCGACGGAGAGCGCGCCTTCTTCGGTGATCCGCTGGCCGAGCTCGTCGGAGTCGATCCGCTCGGCGCGGCCGAGGACGACACCGACCTCCTGGCCGGGTACCGCTCCGTCGCTCCCGCCCTGACCCTCGACACCGGCGCCCGCGTCCGCCTCGCGCTCTACCGGGTCTATCTCGCCCTCGTGATGCGCGTGGAGTCCGTCCCCCGCGCCTACGGAGGAGAGTTCGCGGCCTGGCTCGACACCTGGTCCGCCGACCGTGTCATGGAGCAGCTCGCCGTCCTCGACGCCCTGGAGGCGTGACGGACGGGAGGCGACCGGCGGGAACGGGCTCCGTGCCCGGCGCGGGCCCGCCGTCACGGGACGGTCAGGCGGACTCGCGTACGACCAGCACCGGTGCGAACACCTTCGCGGTGGTCCCGGCCGGGGCGCCGTCGAGCTGCTCGACGAGGAGTGCGGCCATCGCGGCCGCCATGCGCTCCACGGGCTGGCGCACCGTGGTCAGCTGGGGCCGGGACTTCCGCGCCGCCACCGAGTCGTCGAAGCCCACCACGGCCACCTGGCCGGGGACGGAGACCCCCTGCTCACGCAGGTACTGGCAGGCGCCCTGCGCCATCAGGTCGTTGGCGGCGAACACGGCGTCGATCTCCGGGTGGTCCTTCAGGAGCCTCGCCATGGCGCGCCTGCCGCTCTCCACCGTGAACCGGCCCCGTACGACGGGGACCGCCGTCACCCCGTGCGCCGCGAACGCCTCCCGGAAACCGTCGAGGCGTTCGTCCGCCGTGGGGGCGGTGACCGGCGCGGCGATGGTGGCCGGGCGGCGCCGGCCGACCGACCACAGGTGCTCCGCCGCGAGGCGTGCGCCGGCCGGGTTGTCGAGGTCGACGTAGCCGCACCGCTCTCCGTCGCGGGGGCGGCCGAAGAGGACCGTGGGCAGGCCCGCCTCCACCAGCATCGACGGGAGCGGGTCGTTCTCGTCCAGCGGCACGACCAGGGCTCCGTCCGCGCCACCCTGCCGCAGGTACTCGACGAGCTGGGCCCTGGCCTGCTCGGACTCGGCGACGAGCAGCACGGGCTGGATCGCGCGGCGGCGCAGGACCGGCAGGACGCCGTCCACGACGCGTCCGAAGAACGGGTCGGAGAACACCCGGGCGGTGAAGGACCGGCCCGTGGCGGAGAGGACCAGGGCCACGGTCCCGGTGCGCCGGGTGACCAGGGAGCGGGCCGCCTGGTTGGGCGTGTAGCCGATGCGGGCGATGGCCTCCTGCACGCTCCGCTGGATGTCGGGGGCCACGTTGCGCACGCCGTTGACGACGCGGGACACCGTCGCGCGTGACACCCCCGCCTCGCGTGCGACGTCTTCCAGAGTCGGTCCTCGATTCCCCACCTGCGCACCTTAACGGTGTCGTGTGTCCGGTGGGAGGACGGTCCACGCCTGGCCGGAAACGGTTGGCGTCGACACTTAATGAAAGCCAAAAGAAAAGTCATGTCATACGCCTTGACCGCCAACTCGCCCTGCGGGCAAGGTTTCGGGAGAGCGCTCTCCCACGTTTCCCCCATGTATCCAGAGGAGACCCCATGTCTTCCCTCGGGTCCCCGCCGGTCTTCCGGCGACCCGCCTCACGCGTCCGCCGGGCCACCGTCGGCGCACTTGTCACCTCGCTGGCCGGCAGCCTCCTCGCCCTCGCCCCCGCCACGACGGCGCAAGCGGCCCCCACCCTGCTCTCCCAGGGGAAGACCGCGACCGCCTCCTCCACCGAGGGCGGTGCCTTCTCCGCCTCCGCCGCGGTCGACGGCGACCTCACCGGCACCCGCTGGGCCAGTGCCTGGCAGGACGCCCAGTGGATCCAGGTCGACCTCGGCAGCAGCGCCACGCTCAGCCACGCCGTCCTCACCTGGGAAGCGGCCTACGGCAAGAGCTACGACATCCAGGCCTCCGAGAACGGCACCGACTGGCGGACGGTCACCACCGTCAGCGCGGGCGACGGAGGCACCGACAACGTCACGCTCTCCGGCACCGGCCGCTACATCCGTATGAACGGCCTCACCCGGGCCACCGGATACGGCTTCTCCCTCTGGGAGTTCCAGGTCTTCGGCACCACCGGCGGGACCGGCCCGACGCTCCCCGGCGGCGGCGACCTCGGCCCCAACGTGCACGTCTTCGACCCGGCCACCCCCGGCATCCAGGCCAAGCTGGACCAGGTCTTCCAGGAGCAGGAGTCGGCCCAGTTCGGCAGCGGCCGGCACGCCTTCCTCTTCAAGCCGGGCACGTACAACGGCCTCAACGCCCAGATCGGCTTCTACACCCAGATCGCCGGCCTCGGTCTGCGCCCCGGCGACACCACCATCAACGGTGACGTGACCGTCGACGCCGGCTGGTTCAACGGCAACGCCACCCAGAACTTCTGGCGCGGCGCCGAGGGCCTGACCCTGAACCCGGTCAACGGCACCGACCGGTGGGCCGTCTCGCAGGCCTCCTCGTTCCGCCGCATGCACGTCAAGGGCGGCCTCAACCTGGCACCGAACGGCTACGGATGGGCCAGCGGCGGCTACATCGCCGACTCCAAGATCGACGGCCAGATCGGCAACTACTCCCAGCAGCAGTGGTACACCCGCGAGAGCACCATCGGCGGCTGGTCCAACAGCGTCTGGAACCAGACCTTCTCCGGCGTCGAGGGCGCCCCGGCCACCTCCTTCCCGGAGCCCCGCTACACCACGCTCGACACCACGCCGGTCTCCCGCGAGAAGCCGTACCTCTACCTCGACGGCAACGAGTACAAGGTCTTCGCCCCCGCCAAGCGCGTCAACGCCCGCGGCACCAGCTGGGCCAACGGCGCCCCGCAGGGCGAGTCGATCCCGCTGAGCCAGTTCTACGTGGTCAAGCCGGGCGCGACCGCCGCCACGATCAACCAGGCGCTGTCCCAGGGCCTGCACCTGCTGTTCACCCCGGGCGTCTACCACGTCGACCAGACCATCAACGTGAACCGGGCGAACACCGTCGTGCTCGGCCTCGGCCTCGCCACGATCATCCCGGACAACGGCGTCACCGCGATGAAGGTCGCCGACGTCGACGGCGTCCGCCTGGCCGGCTTCCTGATCGACGCCGGCCCGGTCAACTCCCCGACCCTGCTGGAGCTCGGGCCGCAGAACTCCTCCGCCGACCACGCCGCCAACCCGACCACCGTGCAGGACGTCTACGTCCGCATCGGCGGCGCCGGCGCGGGCAAGGCCACCACCAGCGTGGTCGTGAACAGCGACGACGCCATCATCGACCACACCTGGGTGTGGCGCGCCGACCACGGCGAGGGCGTCGGCTGGGAGACCAACCGGGCCGACTACGGCGTCCGCGTCAACGGCGACGACGTGCTCGCCACCGGTCTGTTCGTCGAGCACTTCAACAAGTACGACGTCGAGTGGTACGGCGAGCGCGGCCGCACGATCTTCTACCAGAACGAGAAGGCGTACGACGCGCCGAACCAGGCCGCCATCCAGAACGGCGCGACGAAGGGGTACGCGGCCTACCGGGTCGACGACTCCGTGAACACCCACGAGGCCTGGGGCCTCGGCAGCTACTGCAACTACAACGTGGACCCGAACATCCGCCAGGACCACGGCTTCAAGGCACCCGTCAAGCCGGGCGTGAAGTTCCACAGCCTCCTGGTCGTGTCGCTCGGCGGCATGGGCCACTACAACCACGTCATCAACGACACCGGGGCGTCCACGGTCCCCGCCGGCACCTCGACCGTGCCGTCCACCGTCGTCTCCTTCCCCTGACGGTCCCGCCGGGACGCGCCCCGTGAGGCGCGTCCCGGCCTTCTCACCCCTTCCGGGCGGCGCCCAGTCCCCGCCGCGCCGCCCGGAAGGCGATCCCCCCTCCCCCCCTCCGTCCAGGAGCGTCCATGACCGCGACCCGTACCCCCACGACACGAAGGCGCGCCCGCGACCGCGCCCGCACGACAGGCTCACTCGTCTCCCTGGGTGCCCTGCTCGCCACCTCGGCGACCGCACTCACCGCCGCACCCGCCGCCGCCGCGGAGACCCTCCTCTCCCAGGGGAAGACCGCCACCGCCTCCTCGAACGAGGGCGCCGCCTGGGCCGCCTCCGCCGCGTTCGACGGCGACCTCACCGGAACCCGCTGGGCGAGCCAGTGGAGCGACGCCCAGTGGATCCAGGTCGACCTGGGCAGCAGCGCGGACGTCAGCCGCGTCGTCCTGAACTGGGAGGGCGCCTACGGCAAGGCGTACGACATCCAGCTCTCCGACAACGGGTCCGACTGGCGCACCGTCAAGTCCGTGACCGCGGGCGACGGGGGCACCGACGAGCTGGCGGTGACCGGCAAGGGCCGCTACGTACGCCTCCAGGGGATCACCCGGGGCACCGGCTACGGCTACTCCCTGTGGGAGTTCCAGGTGTACGGCGGCGGATCCGCGCAGCCCGAGCCCGGCGGAGCCGTCCGCGTGAGCGGTACGCAGGGCAACTGGCAGCTGACGGTGGGCGGGCAGCCGTACACCGTCAAGGGTGTCACCTGGGGCCCCTCGATGGCCGACGGCCCCCGCTACATGCCGGATGTGAAGTCCATGGGCGTCAACACCGTCCGCACCTGGGGAACCGACGCCGGCACCAAGCCGCTGCTCGACGCGGCCGCCGCCAACGGCGTCAAGGTGATCAACGGCTTCTGGCTCCAGCCGGGCGGCGGCCCGGGCTCCGGCGGCTGCGTCAACTACGTGACGGACACCGCGTACAAGAGCACCATGCTCACCGAGTTCGCGAAGTGGGTCGACACCTACAAGTCCCACCCCGCCACCCTGATGTGGAACGTCGGCAACGAGTCCGTCCTCGGCCTGCAGAACTGCTACAGCGGCACCGAGCTGGAGGCCCAGCGCAACGCGTACACGACGTTCGTCAACGACGTCGCGAAGAAGATCCACTCCATCGACCCCGACCACCCCGTGACCTCCACGGACGCGTGGACCGGCGCCTGGCCCTACTACAAGCGCAACGCGCCCGACCTGGACCTCTACTCGATGAACGCCTACGGCGACATCTGCGGGGTCCGCGAGGACTGGGTGGAGGGCGGCTACACCAAGCCGTACATCATCACCGAGACCGGACCGGCCGGCGAATGGGAGACCCCCAAGGACGCCAACGGCGTCCCCGACGAACCCACCGACGTCCAGAAGGCCGACGGGTACACCAAGGCCTGGAACTGCGTCACCGGCCACCAGGGCGTCGCCCTCGGCGCGACCGTCTTCCACTACGGCACCGAGCACGACTTCGGCGGCATCTGGTTCAACCTGCTCCCCGACGGCCTCAAGCGCCTCTCGTACTACGCCCTCAAGAAGGCGTACACCGGCTCCACAGCCGGGGACAATACCCCGCCGGTCATCAGCAACATGACGGTCACGCCCGCCGGATCGGCTCCCGCCGGCGGCGAGTTCACGGTCCGCGCCGACGTCCGCGACCCCGACGGCGACGCCGTCACCACCAAGATCTACCTGAGCGGCAACTACGCCAACGGCGACAAGCGCCTGATCGACGCGCAGTACCGCCCGCTCGGCAACGGCGCCTTCGCCGTCACCGCGCCCGAGAAGCTGGGTGTGTGGAAGGTGTACGTCCAGGCCGAGGACGGTCGCGGCAACGCCGGCATCGAGACCAGGTCCGTCAAGGTCGTCGCCCCGCCGGTGGCGGGCACCAACATCGCCCTGAACCGGCCCACCACCGCCTCCTCCGCCCAGGCCTCCTACGGCGACTGCCCCTGCCCGGCGGCCAACGCCACCGACGGCAACACCGCCACCCGCTGGGCCAGCGACTGGAGCGACCCGCAGTGGATCCGGGTCGACCTCGGCTCGGTCCGCTCCTTCAACCGCCTCCAGCTGGTCTGGGATCCGGCCTACGCCCGCGCCTACGAGGTCCAGGTCTCCGACAACGGCGACACGTGGCGGACCATCCACGCCACCACCACCGGCAACGGCGACATCGACACCATCGAGACCGGTGCCACCGCACGGTACGTCCGGCTCCAGCTCACCGCACGCGGCACCGGCTGGGGCTACTCGCTCCACGAGTTCGGCATCTACAGCTGACCCCCTGAGGAGAACGAGGAGAACACGATGAGAATCCGCGGCCGGACCCTGTCCGCCTTACTGCTCAGCGCCGCACTGGGCGTCTCCGCCCTGACGGTGAACACCTACACCGCGGCCGCCGCCCGCGGGGAGACCACCGCCCCGGCCGCGAGCGCCCACGGGGCCCACGCGGCGGGCGCCGCCCAGGGCCATGTCATGGCGGCCTCCGCGCTCCCCTCGGGGGACGACGCCGACGGCGACGGCTACATCCCGGCCGTTCCCCAGGTGACCGGGGTGACCCCGTCCACGGCCACCCCTCCCCCGGCCTACCACCACGAGTTCCAGGCCGGCTGCTCCGTCACCCACACCGCGCCGGACGACCCGATCGTCTACCCGGGCCAGTTCGGCAAGTCCCACGACCACACGTTCATGGGCAACACCTCCACCGACGCCGCCAGCACCACCGCCTCGCTCTACGGAGGCAGCACCACCTGCAAGGCGCCCGCGGACGCCTCCGCGTACTGGATGCCCTCGCTGTACAAGGGCGACCAGAAGATCCTGCCCGTCGGCCCGCAGGTCATCTACTACAAGGCCGGCGTCACCGACTACCGCAGCGTGCGGCCCTTCCCCAAGGGTCTGCGGTTCGTCGTCGGCAACCCGATGCAGACCGCCGAGGAGTTCCGCGCCCACAAGGGCTTCGTCGAGGGCTGGGAATGCGGTGACAGCTTCTTCAACACCGACATCCCGGCGAACTGTCCGAGCCGGCCCGACGTCCAGCTGAACCTGCGCATGCAGGCCCCCAGCTGCTGGAACGGCCTGTACCTCGACACCCCCGACCACAAGAGCCACATGGCGTACCCGGTGGTCAAGCCCGGCACCAACGACAACATGTGCCCGGCCTCCCACCCGGTCGCCCTGCCGATGATCGAGTTCAAGATGGCGTGGCCCGTCAACGGCGACATGAGCCAGGTCCGCCTGGCCAGTGGCCGCGGCTACTCCTTCCACTACGACTTCTTCAACGCGTGGGAGGAGCGCACCCTCAAGGCCCTCGTCGACCACTGCATCGTCGGCGGCCTGCAGTGCGACACCCGGGGCTTCGACCTGTACCGCCCCGAACGCGGTGTCGTGCTGGACGAGAACCACCGCCTGCCCTGACCCGTCACCCGCACCCGGCCCGGACGCCCGCGAGGGCGCCCGGGCCGCTTTCCCGTCCGCCTCACCGCACCAGGAGGACCCCGTGACCGCCCCCGCCCCGTCCGCCACCGCCCACCACGACGCGCTCATCGACCTCCTCCCCCCGCACTTCCGCTTCGGCGCCGCCACCTCCGCCTTCCAGATCGAGGGAGCCACCGCCGAGGACGGCCGCACCCCGTCCATCTGGGACACCTTCTGCCGTGTCCCCGGGGCCGTCGACAACGGCGACACCGGTGACGTGGCCTGCGACCACTACCACCGCATGCCCGAGGACGTCGCCCTGCTCGCCGCCCTCGGCCTGGACACGTACCGCTTCTCCGTCTCCTGGTCCCGCGTCCAGCCGCACGGGCGCGGCCCGGTCAACCCGGCGGGGATCGGCTTCTACGACCGCCTCGTCGACGAGCTCCTCGCGCACGGCGTCACCCCCTGGCTGACCCTGTACCACTGGGACCTGCCCCAGGAGCTCCAGGACGCCGGCGGCTGGCCCGCCCGCGACACCGCCCACCGCTTCGCCGACTACGCCGAACTCGTCCATGAGCGCCTCGGTGACCGTGTCACCCACTGGACGACCCTCAACGAACCGTTCTGCTCGGCCGTCCTCGGCCATGTCGAAGGCGTCCACGCGCCCGGTGGCCGCTCCTTCGCCGACGGGGTGCGCGCCGTGCACCATCTGCACCTCGCCCACGGTCTCGCGGTCCAGCGCCTGCGCTCGGCCGCCCGCCGGCCCCTCGACCTGGCCGTCACCCACCTCCTCGGCACCAGCCGGCCCGCCACCGACTCGGCGGCCGACCGCGAGGCCGCGCGGCGGGCCGACGCCCTCGGGTTCCGTTTCTACCTCGACCCGATCCTGCGCGGCCGGTACCCGCAGGACCTCGTCGACGACCTGGCCGCGCGTTCCGTCGAGATCCCCGTCGAGGACGGCGACCTGGAGGTCATCTCCAGCCCCGTCGACACCCTCGGCGTCAACTACTACCGCTCGATGCGCACCTCGGGGGTCGACGAGAACGGCGCCACCACCGACGCGCGCGGCCTCCCCGTCACCCGGAACCTGCCGCACGGCGACCTTCCGGTGACCGGCCTCGGCTGGGAGGTGATGCCGCACGACCTCACCGACCTGCTGCTGCGCATCTCGCGCGACTACCCCGGCACACCGATGGTGGTCACCGAGAACGGCGCCGCGTACGAGGACGTCCCCGACGCCCACGGCTTCGTCGAGGACACCGACCGCACCGCCTACCTGGCGTCCCACCTCGCCGCCGTGGCCGAGGCCCGCTCCCGGGGCGCCGACGTCCGCGGCTACTTCGCCTGGTCGCTCCTGGACAACTTCGAGTGGGCCTACGGCTACGACAAGCGGTTCGGTCTGGTCCGCGTCGACTACGCCGACCAGACCCGCACGCCCAAGCGCAGCGCGCTGTGGCTGCGCGACACGGCGCACCGCGTCCGCGCCGGCGCCCACGGCTGACGTTCCGGAATCGGCCCGAGGAGCGGAGGGGTCACGCCTCCCGGTCCCGGGTCTGATCCTCCTGCTGCTCCCTGGTCTGCTCCTCGCGTCCGATGCCCGGGCGCTGACGCTTGGCCCGGTGGCCATCCGCGCCCGCCCGGTCCGAGTCACCGGCGCGGTCCCGGTCACCGGCGCGGCGCGTCACGGCCGCTTCGGCCGCCTCGCGCGCCTCCTTGTCACCGCTCTCCCCCTCGGCGTCCGCCGGAGTCGTGGGAGCGGTGCGGCGCTGCCTCGCGTCCTCGTTTCCTCGTTCCCTCACGGGGTCCTCCTTCCACCACGGCCCTACGGGCCTCCTCATCGGTCCGTGCTCTCGTCCGGCGCGGTCCAGGAGTCGCGCCTCGCCTCAGCCGCCGGCGGCTGTTGGACTCCGGCGGAGGCCCTTCTGCGCGCCACGCGGCGGGAGCCCCACCAGAAGGCCCCGATCAGGAGGACGGCCACGGCCACTCCGATCAGCAGCAACAGCAGGGCCGGGGAGCCGGACGCGGCCAGTTCGGAGGCGGTGGCAGTGGAGAAAGGCATGGGGCACCCTTCCTGTCGAGAGCGGAACGAACCGTCTGAGTTCCGCGACTACCCCCCGGAATCGGAATCAATCACCGGTCCGCCGGGGCGACGGAGGCGAGCGCTATGCCCCGGCGTCGAGGTGCGGGAAGCGGAACTCCGTGCGCCGGTGGGCGGTCGTGCCGGGGCGCAGTACCGCGCTGGGGTACTCGGGCCGGTTGGGGGCGTCGGGGTAGTGCTGCGTCTCCAGGCAGACCGCGCTGTGGCGTTCGTGGGCGCGGCCCGTCCCGTCGGTGAGGGACCCGTCCAGGTGGTTGGCGGTGTAGACCTGCACTCCCGGTGCCGTCGTCCACACCTCCATCACGCGGGTCCCGGCCGGCGCCGTGAGCCGGGCGGCGTACCGCAGCGGGCCCGGCTCCCGTCCCGGGAGCGTCCAGCAGTGGTCGTACCCGTCGGCCCGGCTGATCTGTGCGTCGGTCGAGCGGACGCAGTCGCCGAGGAGCCGGGGGGACGTCAGGTCGAACGGGGTGCCCGTCACGTCCTGGACGGGGCCGAGCGGGATGCCGTCCTCGTCGACCGGCAGATAGGCCCCGGAGTCGATCTGGAGCGTGTGGCCGAGGACGTCGCCGGTGCCCGCCAGGTTGAAGTAGGCGTGGTTGGTGAGGCTGACCACGGTCGGGCGGTCGGTGCTCGCCGTGCAGTCGACGGAGAGCGTGCCGGCGGAGTCGAGGGAGTAGGTGACGGTGACGTCGAGGGCGCCAGGAAACCCCATGTCGCCGTCGGGACTGTGCAGCGAAAGCCGGAGTGAGGCCGTGTCGCCGTCGGTGAGCGGGCGGGCGTCCCACACCCTCGAGTCGAAGCCCTGGGGACCGCCGTGCAGGGCGTGACCGCGATCGTTGAGGGGGATGTGGTGCGTGGTGCCGTCGAGGGTGAAGCGGCCGTGGGCGATGCGGTTGGCGTAGCGGCCGATCAGCGCACCGAGGTAGGGGCCCTTCTCGGCGTACTGGTCCACCGAGGTCAGCGAGAGGACCACGTTGGCCGTCCCGCCGTCGGTGTCGGGCACGCCGAGGGAGTGCAGGACGCCCCCGTACGTGAGGATCTCGGCGTACACGCCGGAGGTGGATTCCAGCCGCCAGAGGACGACCTCCTCTCCGCTCGGGGCGGTGCCGAACGGCCGGTGGCGGATGGTGGGTCGGAGCATGGCGAGTCCTCAGGGCGAGCGGATGACCGGTCGTGACGGGTGGGAACCGCGCACGACGAACGGTGAGGGGCTGACGGTGGCGTGTGCGCGGCGGGCGGCGGGCCGTGGCCGTGCGGGGTGGGTGACCGGAGGGTCCGCGGGTCAGGCGACCGGTGCGGACGGGCTGTCGGCGCCGGACCGGGCGTCCGTGCGGCCGCCCCCGGTGGACTCCCTGACGACCAGCTCGTACCCGGGGCTGATCCTGCGCGGCTCGGAGTCCGAACGGCCGCTGAGCCGCTCGACGAGGCGGTCCACGGCGAGGCGGGCGATGGCGTGCTTGTCGGGGGCGACGGTGGTGAGGCTGATCGCGCCGAAGCGGCTCTCCTCGATGTCGTCGAAGCCGACCACGGCGATGTCGTCGGGGACGCGGAGGCCGCGTTCGATGAGGGTCCGCATCGCGCCGAGGGCGATGAGGTCGTTGTACGCGAAGACCGCGTCGGGCCGCTCCCCCCGGTCCAGGAGCGCCGACATGGCCGCCGCGCCGTCGGAGCGGCCGTAACCGTCCGTGGCGACGATGAGCGTCTCGGCCGGCTCCAGGCCGGCGGCGACGAGCTCTTCCCGCCAGCCGCGCAGCCGCAGGTGGGCGGGCTGCCGCTCGCGGTCGGTGCGGGAGCCGAGGAACGCGATGCGGCGGCGGCCCAGGCCCACGAGGTGGCGGACCGCCTCGCGGGCCGCCGCCACGTTGTCGATGGCGATCTGGTCGTACGGCGCCTCGTACTCGCGCTCGCCGAGCAGCACCAGGGGGGAGGTCTCCTGCCGGGCGACCAGATCGGCGGTCTCCAGGTGGATGGGGCTCAGGATCAGCCCGTCGATGACATGGGAGCGGAACTCCTGGCACACCAGCAGTTCCCGCTCCCGGAGCCCCGCGGTGTGGTCGACGAGGACGGTGTAGTCGTGCTGGGCGGCGGCGTCGATGATGGCGCCGGCCAGCTCCGCGAAGTACGGGTTGCCGAGCTCGGGCACGGCGAAGGCGATGATGCCGGTCCGCCCCTTGCGCAGATGGCGGGCGGTGAGGTTCGGCCGGTACCCGAGCTCGTCGATGGCCTGCTGCACCTTGGCGCGCATCTGGGGCGTGACGTGGGGGTAGTTGTTCACGACGTTGGACACGGTCTTGATCGACACGCCTGCCCGCTGCGCGACGTCCTTGAGGCTGACGCCCACGGCACTCCTCCGGTTCGGCTCTGGGTCGGTTCTGGATCGGCTCTCGGGCACGGCTCTGGAACGGCTCGGGTTCGAGCATGATCCGTCCCCCGTCAGACGGTACTTCGGCTCCGCGACAGGTACCGCTGCGCGACCACGACGAGGATGAGGAACCCGCCGCTCACCACCGACTGGTACGAGGAGTTGAGGGTGCCGATCTGGTTGATGAGGTTCTGGATGACGGCGAGCAGCAGCACCCCCCAGAGGGTGCCGCTCACCGAGCCGGCGCCGCCGACCAGCAGCGTTCCGCCGATGACGACGGCGGCGATCGCGTCGAGCTCCATGCCCGCGCCGATGATCGTGACACCGGAGGAGAGCCGGGCCGCGTTGACGGCCCCCGCGAGGCCCGCGAGGAGACCGCTCAGCAGGTACACCGTCACCTTGGCGCGGGCCACGGGCAGGCCCATCAGGGTGGCCGCGTCGCTGCTGCCGCCGACGGCGAACAGCGTCTGGCCGAACGAGGTGCGCTGGAGGACCAGCCCGCCGGCGGCGAAGAGGGCGAGCGCGAGGAGGATCGGGTAGCCGAAGCCTCCGATGCTGCCCTGGCCGAGCTCCGCGAACGCCGAGCCCTTGGGCACCAGGTAGGTGGTGGCGCCCTCGTCGGTCAGGGCCAGCAGCAGTCCGCGCGCGCCGAGGAGGGAGGCGAGCGTGACGATGAAGGGTGCCATTCCGGCCCGGGCGATCAGCAGGCCGTTGATCAGGCCGATCGCCCCGCAGGCCCCGAGCGGTACGAGGAGCGCGGGCAGGATGCCCCACTGGGAGGCCCAGGCGGCGAGCACCCCGCCCAGCGCGAAGACCGAGCCGACGGACAGGTCGATGCCACCGGTGATGATCACCAGGGTCATGCCGAGCGCGACGACGGCGAGGAACGACGCCTGCACCGTCACCCCCCGCGCGTTGTCGAGGGTGGCGAACGTGGGGTAGACGAAGGAGGCGATCAGGACGACGAGGAGCAGGACGGCGAGGACGCCCTGGCGCTGCACGAGCGCGGCGAGCCGTTCCCGGCCGGAGACGTCGGCCCGCCCGCGGTCGGCGGCGGTACCGCTCCCGGTGGGCGCGGAGGGCGTGGTGCCCGTCCCCGGTGCGGCGAGCGAGGAGGTGGGGTTCATCGGGATCGGCGCTCCCGTGCGACGTAGACGGCGGCGATGATGATGGCGGCCTGGGCTATCTGGGCGGTGGAGTCGGGCAGGTCGTGCTTGACGAGCGTGGCGCGGAGCAGCTGCATCAGCAGCGCGCCCGCGACGGTGCCGAGCACCCGGATGGATCCGCCGCTGAGCGGGGTTCCGCCGACGACCACCGCGGTGATCGCGGACAGTTCCATGAGGGTGCCGAGGGAGGACGGGTCGCTGGCGGTGAGCCGGGCGGTGGCCAGGATGCCGGCGAGGGCGGCGAGCACCCCGCACAGGATGTACACGCCGGTCAGCACCCGCTTGACGGGCAGTCCGGAGAGGGCTGCGGCGGACCGGTTGCCGCCGATCGCGACGACCTGGCGTCCGAAGGTGGTCCGGTGCACGAGGAAGGCGACCGCGAGCGCCAGTACGGCCGCGATCAGGACGACCAGCGGGATGCCGAGGAGGCTTCCGGTGCCCAGTGCCAGCAGGTCGGGGTTGACGATCTGCTTGAGCTGGCCGTCCGCCATCACCAGCGCGATGCCGCGTCCGCCGACGAAGAGGGCGAGCGTGGCGACGATGGGCTGGAGCCCGACGACGGACACGAGGGCGCCGTTCACCGCTCCGACGACGGCGCCGGCGAGCAGCGCGATCAGCAGGGCGGGCACGAGGCCGTAGCCCAGGTACAGCGGCAGGAGTGCCGCGGCCAGCGCCATGGCCGACCCGACGGAGAGGTCGACTCCTTCGGTCCCGATCACCAGGGCCATGCCGAGGGCCACGATGACGATCGGGGCGACCTGGATCAGCTGGGTGCGGAGGTTGTCGACGGTGAGGAAGTGCTCGGTGAAGAAGGCGTTGAACAGCAGGAGCGCTGCCACCGCCGCGTACACGCCGTACTCCTGGAACCAGGCCGGGGCGCTGCGCCGTACGGGGGCGCCGACCGGCGGCGCCGCGGTCACCTGGGTGGTCATCGGGGGTCCTCCTCGGCGCCCTCGGCACGGCCCGTGGCCGCGGCCGGGACGGCGGTCTCGGGTCGGACTGCGGTCTCGGCCGTGCTTGCGGTCGCGGGCCGGCCTGCGGTCCCGGGCCCGGTCTCCGTGCGCGCGTCCTTCTCGGTTGTCGGTGCTGTCGGTGCTGTCGCCGCCGCCGGGGAGTGGTCCGCGAGTACGGCGAGCAGCTCGTCCTCCGACATCTGGTCCCCGGTCAGTTCGCCGGCCGTGGCCCCGTTCCTCAGGACGACGATCCGGTCGGAGCCCTCGACGAGCTCCTCGATGTCGGACGAGATCAGGAGGACGGCGAGGCCCTCCTGGGCGAGTTCGTCGATGAGGGCCTGGACCTCGGCCTTGGCGCCGACGTCGATGCCCCGGGTGGGCTCGTCGAGCAGCAGGACCTTGGGTTCGAGGCACAGCCATCGGGCCAGGAGCACCTTCTGCTGGTTCCCGCCGGACAGTTCGCCGACCTTCTGCTCGGGGCTGGACGCCTTGATCCGCAGCCGCTTCACGAAGATGTCGACGACACGGTCCTGCTGCGCGCGGGAGACTATGCCCGCGCGCGAGAGGCGCGGCAGCGCCGCGAGCACGATGTTCTCGCGCACCGAGAGGCCGGGCACGATGCCCTCGGCCTTGCGGTCCTCCGGCAGGAGGCTGATCCCGGCGCGGATGGCGCTCGCCGAGGACATCCGGTCGAGCGGCGCGCCGTCGACGGTGATCCGCCCGGTGTCCAGGGGCAGGGCACCGGCGAGCGCCTTCGCCGTCTCGCTGCGGCCGGAGCCCAGCAGGCCTCCCAGGCCCAGCACCTCCCCCGGGTGCAGTTCCAGCGAGATGTCGTCCAGCTGGTGCCTCCTGACCATGCCGGTCGCCGTGAGGACGGGCTTGCGGGCGATGTCGTGGCCGTCGCCCGCGAAGCTCGTCGTGCCGTGCCGTCGGACCTCGGACAGTTCCCGGCCCAGCATCATGGAGACCAGCTGCATCCGGTCGAGGGCGGCCAGGTCGCCGGTGTGGATGTGCCGCCCGTCGCGGAGCACCGTGACCCGGTCGCAGATGCGGTACAGCTCGTCCATGCGGTGGCTCACGTAGACGACGGCGATGTTCTGCCGGCGCAGGTCGCCGATCACCCGGAACAGCGTCTCGACTTCGCGCGGCTCCAGGGAGGAGGTGGGCTCGTCCATGACGACCACGTGCGCCTGGACCGACACCGCGCGGGCGAGCGCCACCATCTGCTGGGCGCCGATGCCGAGGGTGTGCAGCGGACGACGGGGGTCGACGCGGACGCCGAAGCCGTCGAGCAGGGCCGCGGCCTCGGCGTGCATCCGCGGGAAGTCGATCAGACGGAGACGGGTCCGGGGCTCGCGGCCGAGGAAGATGTTGCGCGCCACGCTCATCAGCGGAACCAGGTTCACCTCCTGGTAGATCGTTGAGATGCCGGCCTGCTGCGCCTCGAACGGGCGCGAGAAGTGGACGGGGCGGTCCGAGAGCAGCAACTCGCCGCTGTCCGGGCGGTGCACGCCCGTGAGCACCTTGATCAGGGTGGACTTGCCCGCGCCGTTCTCGCCGACGAGCGCATGCGTCTCGCCGGCGCGGAGCGTGAACGACACGTCGTCGAGGGCCACGACGCCGGGGAATCGCTTCCCGACGCCGCGTGCCTCCAGCACCGTCGGCGCGACGGACGGCCCGGTGCCGATCGTCGCGGACGGGGCCGCTTCGGGGGGTGCCATGAGCGTGGCCTTCCGGAGATGGTTCGAGTGGGTGGGATGGGGTGGCGGGGTGGGGTGCGGTGCGGTGGTACGCGGGGTGTCCGGGCGGGTTGTCCTGGCGGGGGCGGTCACCACGGGGCCCGGGCGGGGCCGGTCACCACGGGCGGGGAGGTCCCGTGGTGACCCGCGTGGCCCCGGTGTTCCGTGATGACCGTGTGGCCCCCGAGTCCCGTGGTGACCGCGTAGCCCCCGGGGTTCCGTGCGCCGCCCTCGGCCACCGCTCCAGCGAGCGCGGCGACCGGGGGCGGCGTCGTCGTGTCAGTACGCTCCGCCGAGGGACGCCTTGGCGTTGGCGGGGTCATAAGCGCGGTCCGCGATGATGACGTCCTCGGGGATGCCCTCGCCGGCGTAGAACTTCTGGGCGGTGGCGAACGCGAGGGGTCCGAAGCGCGGGTTGGACTCGATGACGGCGTTGAGTTCACCGTTGGCCAGGGCCTGGACGGCGTTGCGCGTGCCGTCGATGGAGACGACCTTGACGTCCTTGCCGGGGGCCTTGCCCGCCGCCTTGAGCGCGGTCACGGCACCCAGGGCCATCTCGTCGTTCTCCGCGTAGACCGCCGTGATGTCGGGCTTGGACTGGATGAGCTGCTCCATGACCTGCTGGCCCTTGTCGCGGGCGAACTCGCCGGTCTGCTGGGCGACGATCTCGATGCCCGGCGCCTGGGCCGCGATCTGGTCGACGAAGCCCTTGGTGCGGTCGGTCGTGACGCTGTTGCCGGAGGAGCCGAGCAGGATGGCGACCTTGCCCTTGCCGCCCGTCGCCTTGATCATCGCGTCGGCGGCGCGCTTGCCCTGCTCGACGAAGTCCGAGCCGAGGAAGGCCAGGTAGTCCTTGCAGGCGGTCGCGTTGACCTTGCGGTCGATCGTGAGGACCGGGACCTTCTTCGCGGCGGCCGCCTGGAGGGCCGGCTCCAGGCCGTCGGAGTTGAGCGGGGCGACGATCAGGAACTGCGCGCCCTGGGCCAGCATGTCCTGGATGTCGCTGATCTGCTTGGAGAGCTGCGACTGCGCGTTCGTGGTGAGCAGCTTCTTCACACCGATCTTGGCGGCCTCGTCCTTGATGGACTGCGTCTCGGCGATGCGGAACGGATTGGCCTCCTTCTCCGACTGGGAGAAGCCGACGACCGCGTTCTTGAGGTCCAGCTTCGGAGCGCCGTACGCGGTGAGTGAGCAGCCGGAGCCGGTGGCCGCCGACGCCGTGGGGGTCTGGACGACCTGTGCGCCCTGACTGCTGTCTCCGCCGGCCTGGTCGGAGGTCTCGGACTTGGCGCAGCCGCTCAGTGCCAGTGTGGCGGTGGCGACCACGAGACAGGCGACGGACAGCGCGCGGGATCTCTTCGGAAGGGCCATGTCAAGACACTCCTTGGCGGGGGACAGCACCGCCGAGTGGCGTGCGGTCGCGCGGGGATGGGAAACGTTGTCAGCCCGTCAGGAAGGCTGTGCCTGCCTGGCAGAGATGAGCCTGAACTGGGGAAACTCGGCCTCGACGCCCTGAGTGCGACTGGGCGGCGTCGGCGGCTTTACAACGTTATAACTGCGCCGTGGAGCACACGGCAAGAGGTCGGCGCGACGTTTCCTGAATGCGCTCTCAAGCGGCAACCCCGCAGCGTCGCCCCGATGGTGAGGTGCGGTCAGCGGAACGGTGCGAGGGGTCTGGACACCGGCCGGACGGCGTGCTGTCATTCCGCTGCACGCCGATTTCCAACGTTGGAATGACAGCCGGTCGGCCATCCGTGCCCGCACCGTGTCGGGCTCGGCCGCCGTCTGCCTGACGCCGCCCGGGCGACCGCCCGACCGCCCGAGCGGCCGTGCGCCGGCCGTACGACCGCCGTACCGCCACCGCACGACTGCCGCACGACGTCCCGTACGGCCTCCGCGCGACACTCTGCGACCGCCGCACGTCGGTCGTACGGGCGCACTCCCGCCGCCGGGACGCCGGCACACCGTCGCGGCGACCGTCACCACGTCAGCCTGCCCACCCACCCACCCACCCACCCACCCA
>NZ_LIVV01000012.1:74267-198667 GCF_001905825.1 Streptomyces sp. CB02009 | reverse complement strand
CCCCCGGAAACATGCCGCCTGGCAACGCGAGATCAACCGCATCAACCCACGCCTCGCCTCCCGGCCACCCCTGCCCCCGCTCCTGCAGCACCAGCTACAGGCCCGCCACGAAGAGATCACCGCATTCCTGAAACGGAACCACACCACCCCACCGGAGAACGCGTGACCCGCCCCGCCGCCATCCCCACCCAAACCCATGCCCGTCGAGCCCTGGACCAGTACCTCAACGACTGCCACACAGGCGGCAAACGCCCCAGCGTCCTCGCCCTCGCCACCAGACTCGGCCTCAGCAACACCACCTTCCGCCGCCACTTCCCCCAACTCGCCAACGAAATCGCAGCCCGCCGCCACCATCCGTCCCCGACAGCGGGCCTTATGGCACGGCCGAGTCCCTACGACATCCTCATCGCCAGAAATGCCAAACTCCGCCGGATCAACCGGACCCTGGCCGACAACCTCCACTACGCAGCAGCCCACATCCAACGCCTCGCCCAGGACAACGCTCGCCTTCGTGAGGCTTTGGAGACCAGCCACAAAATCACCCGCATCGACAACCCCCAACGCGGCCGACAGCACTGACCCTCCCTTCCCCCCCCACCCCACCAACCCGCCGTGGTTCCTCCAGCCTTGAAAGGTCAACGGTCAACCCACAACCACCACCACAACATCGCCGTCGACGTCGCCACCCGTGCCATCCTGGCCGCCGTGCTGTGCCCGTCCAGCACCCAGGCCGTCAACGCCGCGCTGCTCCTGGCGGAGATGGCCGTCCCCCATCCGGCCCGGCCCACCTGGCCCGACGCCCTCTACTTCGCCCACAGCTCGCTACTCCCCCACCAGCGGCTGCTCACCCTCGACGAACGCCTCCAAGGAGCCGCTGCGCGCCCAGCCGTCATCCCGGAAACGCTCATCACCGACCGCGGCAGCATCTGCCTGTCGAAGTCGTTCGCCGCCGCGTGCAAGCCCCTCGGCATGAGTGTCGACCTCGGCATCCCGATCACTGCCCGGATGACGCAAACCCAGATCACCGAGAGCGTCTGCCACACCTACAACCAGCTCGATGTCCGCCTCGTCCTCATCGACGAAATCCACCGCGTCAACCCCCGCACCACCACCGGCGCCGAAACCGCCGACCTCATCAAAGACCTCACCGAACGCATCCAAGCGACCTTCGTGTATGCCGGCATCGACGTCACGAATACCCCCACTTCTCCGGCGTCCGCGGCGCGCAGCTCGCAGGCAGGGCCTCACTCATCGAGTGGGGCCCTTGCCCGCACGACTCGGTAACAAACGTCCCCTTCACCGACACCATCACCGACCTCGAAAACGCCATCAACCTTGAACGACACCAGCCCGGAGCCCTCGCCTGCCACACCACCTACCTCTACCAACGCACCGCCAGCCGCATAGGAAGCCTCACCCGACTCATCCGCCAAGCCGCCATCACCGCCATCCACGACGGCACCGAACGCATCACCAAGCAAACGCTGGAATCGATCCGTCTCGACCACCACGCCGAAACCACACACCAGCCCAAAACCCGCACCCCGAACCGCCGAAAACCCCACTGAGCTGCACAGACAGCTGAAATCACGAAATGGCGCCTCGGCCCTTTAGATCCCGACACCGCCTACAACACCCAGACAATCTCCCAACCAACCCGCAACAACCCCAAGCCAAACCGCCTTTGACACCACAAAACCGCTCTCACACAAATCTGCAATACCCCAGCTCAACAACCCACCCACACCCCGACCCCCCACCCCCTCAGCGACAAAGCCTCACTGTCTGGTCATCATAAACGTCGCGAGCCCCGGACGACTGGTCCGGGGCTCGCGGGCTGGAGTCAGGAGCCGACCGCTACCGATCGAACTCAAACTCTAGAATCTAGGATCGAGCGCTACTGGCTGCTGCCCATCTGGCAGATGAAGGACTTCTTGAAGACGCCCTGCCCTGCTTCGGCGGTCGGCACAGGAGCGTTGTCACTGCCACCTGGAGCGCACCGAATATTGTTAGAGTGACCGTTGCTGAAAATCGGGCCGTACTGCGACTGATTATTGCTCTGGCCCTGCCAGTTGTCGCTCCACCATCCGCTCCTGCTACTGTGCCCGACGCCGTATGTGGTCATATTATTGACCTTGTTCTTCACGCTGTCGAAGTCTGCACCCGGGTCAGCATGGGCGTACCAGATGACGTGGAAGGGCTGTCGGTCATACGGATCCGGGTGGTGGGCGTACGCGGCGTCGTTGGCCAGGCCCATGATGGACCACATGCTGTTGTCCAGGACTGGCCCGCCCACCTGATTGGGGTTGAACCAGTTGACCCAGCCGATCGGAGCAGTGTTTCCGGTCTCGGGGTCCTCGAGCATGACCCCCATGTTGGCAGGGCCGGGCTCGCACTTGTCCAAATTGTCGTGCGTGAGCGCGCAGGCGATGTGCCGGCCGCGCCTGTCGCCGTACTTGGTCCTGAGTGCGGCCTTGAAGTCGCCCCACTGGCGCTTGGTCTCTGCGACCGCGGCATCGACAGCAGTCTGGAAGTTGGTCTTCGATGCCCCTGCAGGCTTCATCTGGCCGCGTGCACTACGGGCGTAGCCGGTCCACGTGCTGGGCGGCAGAGCGATCTCGCCGTGGTCCTTGCTCAGATCAGAAACCTTGATCCGACTGTCGCACCCGTTGTTGGCGGTGCTAGGCGCGCACCCGAGAGTGAGGTTGCTGGGGATGGTCGGGGTCGAGGTGCTGACCATGTCCAGGAGAGAGCTGGGCGCAGTCAGCCCCAGGCCCGGAGGGTTAGTCGCGGTGTAGGGCGCCTCTGCCGAATCCGTGTAGTTGCTGCGCAGGTAGAAGTCCTGGATGCTCTGCAGCTCTACACCGAACGGCCGCAGTGTCCTGCACCGGGCGTCAACATCCCTGACGTCAAAGCAGTTTCCCGCCGTCTCGTTGACGTCATACATCACGTTTACGAGCGAGCCCGCCTGAGTGACAGCACCGGTGAAGTTTGCCCTCATGTTGCTGATGCAGCTTCGAATCCGGGCATCTGCTTCAGCACGAGTACGCGCGTAGCCGGGCTGGTCGAGGTAGTCGGCGTCGGCGCAAGCTGCCGACAGAGCCTGATCGGAGTCGCCTACGGCACCCTTGTCGCCTGCGTCACCCGCGAGGACTCTCATCGCCTTGGGCTCGAAACAGTTGTTTTCCTCGTTCGCATCGCCCTCCGCACACTGCAACGCGCGACGCGTGATCCGCTCCCGCTCGTTGGTCACCGGCGGGCCTGTCAGCGATCCGTCGGCGATCTTCGCCTTGAGGACATCGGCATAATGGTGCCAATAGGCCTCGATCACACCACTCTCAATGGAAGCCTGGGTCTGCGGATGCCAGTCACCCCACCCATGCACCTTCATGGAGAGGTTCCACATGCTGTCCTGGTGGAAGCTGAACCGGATGAAGCGGCCTTCGCCTTCGAAGTGCCCCGGCCTGGTATCGAACTTGAAGTTCGTCGCATTCCGCTCGGCGACATACGTCGGATTGGAAAGGCCGAGGTTGATGAGGTCGCACGTTGTGCCAACCGGAGGCATGGCCTGACTGTTATTGTCAGTCACGCCGCACTGCTCATCGAACGGGAATGTCGGAATCCACCACCATGCCGCACCGTCCATCACCATCTCGGGCGTCATGAGCGGGGCCGTCCCCAGCGGGAACTCATAGTTGTAGGCATACTCGCCGGACGGGTCGTCGGCCTGAGCCGCCTGAATCGGACTGGCCAGCAGCGCCAACGAAGACGCCACCGCTAGAACAGCCAGACGCCGTGTAGCGCGTCTCATACTGCGAAGTTTCACTGTTCATTCTTTCACTGGAAGTACTTACCGTCGAATTTTCGTGAAGTGATCGTTCGCACCCCCTCCTGCGGCATCCGGGAATTCTGATCTCGGATAAAAGATCAAACCCAAGATCCGCGCCCGCTCAGACAACCTGCACGGTTGTCTGCCCACTGTCATTCAAGTGGCCTGGTCGGCCAGTAGTGACTCTGCCAGCCGCACACCGCGACACAGCAGAGGAATGGCTACTCAAAGCACCAACCAACTACTGCAGTTGAACCAGAGAAGTCGCGCCATGATCCCGACATCAATCATCTGTGGCCTGGGCGGTCCCAGAGACAGGAGCCCTGTGCAGGGCCGCGACCGTCGCCGGGCCAGCCCCCAGAATGGCAAACCATTCAGCTTCGGCAACGGCATGTCTCACTCGGCCCTGATCCTTGCAGTACTCGCAGAGACTGACGGACCGCACGGCCCGTCCGCTGGCCTCGCCTGGCGCAGCCACCAACAACCCGAGCCACCGCAGTAGGGACTTGAAACCGCACAGACGCCCCAGACCGAATACTGCCGCCGAACACACCGCCCCCGCCCCAGAGGGAGGCGGCTCTGGCGCAACGCCTGGGGACCGGAATGCCCCGCTGGTGACCTCTGCGCACACTGTCGTGGGCGAGCCGGCCTACCTGCGCCGGACGGGTGCGGCAGGACCGTCCGCGGCCGCAGGCAGACTGCACCATCGACGACTGCGGCTGCTCTTGGGCTACGCGCCTGCAGCATTGCGCACGTACGTTCGAACTCGGTGGATGGATGACCGGTTTGCTGCCCCCCCCCGGGGTAGAGGCCCAGCCCCCGTTTCCCAGCACCCGCAGCTCAACGAACGCGGGCCATCCCCACGACACCGACGCAAGCCCACCACTGCGCTGCGAGCAGTCTCAGAGCTCGAGATATACAACCTGCGCCCTCCGCTGGTCGATCTCGGAATCGACCAGTTCCAGCCCGGAACCATCCCCGCAGGTGCGGGGACCAGAATAGGGCGCTGCAGGGCGCCGGGGCAGGCGTCGTCGCCGTAGCCGGCTCGAGCCAGGCGAACAAGCTCTCGTGCACGTGGTTGCGGTCTTGGGCGAGAGGGGAACCGTCGCGGTCGTCACCGTTCCTCCGGTTCATTGCGGGATTGACGTAGCGGCCAACCCTTTTCAACTCACGAACGTCAACGGCCGCATTCTGTTGCACTCCTCATGCCAGAAGAGCCTGTCCATCGCTGTGAGGTGGATGGACAGGCCCTTGTGGAGGGTTCACCAGGCGAGCGTCTGCCCGTGGCTGGTGACTGTGAGGGTGGCCTTGTCGAGGGCGGGCCTCCCGGTAATGTGCCAGCGGCCGAGGTGTTCCTCCACGGTGTCCCAGAGGGGGTCCGGGCCGTCCTGGCGGGCGATCCACTGGCCGGCTTCCTCGTAGACGGCGGCCCACGAGCCGGTGAGGAGGTCGAGAAGGACGTGCTCGGTGCGGCCGTCTCGGGTGAGCGTGAGCCGCTGCGTGTTCGGGACTGCGAACTGGGTGATGAAGCGGGCGGTCCAGGCGTCCAGGGCGTCCGCCCCGATGTCGGCCACTCGTTCCGTGCCCGCTCCCAGGTCGGGAAGGAGGCCGAGCGGCGGGGGCGACTGCGGGCGGGCGAGCATGAAACTCACCTGCCCGCCGAGGAGCGGGCCGGAGGCCGTGCCGTCCTCGTGGACGGTCAGGCGGGCAAGTTCCGAGGCGTGGAGCCAGCCTCCGATCGTGGCGAGGATCAGGCCGCCGGGCCGGGTCTGCTCGATCCAGGCCGCAGGCACGGTCTTGATGCCGCAGGTGGCGATGATCCGGTCGTACGGCGCACCCTCGGGGTGGCCTTGGAGTCCGTCTCCGGTCACCAGGGTCGGGCGGATGCCCTGCTCCCATAGGGCGGCTCCCGCTCGGCTGGCGATGTCGCTGTCGCACTCGACGGAGGTGACGAGGTCGTCGCCGAGGCGGGTGGCGAGGATGGCCGTGGAGTAGCCGGTGCCGGTGCCGATCTCCAGGACGCGCATGCCGGGTTCGACCTGGAGGTCCTCGAGCATGCGCAGGACGAGCGACGGCAGGGTGCTGGAGCTGGTCGGCTCCCGCAGGATCTGGCCGTGGACGTCCTGGGGGAGGATCGTGCCCGCGATCTGTGTCACGAGGGACTCGTCGCGGTAGCAGGACTCGAGCCATCCCGGGTCGTTTGGCAGTACCGGCTCCCAGGCCGCGCCGCCGGCGTTGCGGAAGAACCCGCCGCGCAGGAACTCGTGCCGGGCCACCTGGCCAGCGGCGGCTTTCCACGCATCGGTGCGCAGGACGCCAGCGGCCGTGAGCTCGTTCAGGAGCTGCGCGCGAAGGGATCGAGCCTGGTCGGTCACGGCTTCCTCTCCAAGAGGTCGGCCAGCGCTGCGCACATGGGCAGGCCGGTCTCGGTCTCCAGCCAGTACCACTGACCGGACGGGTTGCACTCCAGGAACCACCATCCCCCGTCTTCGCCAACGCAGAAGTCGAAAGCGCCGAAGACGAGCCCGAAGTGGTCCATGTACCGGCGCAGCGCCCGGCGGATCCCGGACGGGGTCTCCACGACGGTGTAGGTGAGCCGGCTGTAGTCAGTGCGCCAGTCCAGGAGGCCGCAGTCGATGCGGACGCTGAACACGTGCTCGCCTATGACCGTGACGCGGACGTCGGCCGTCTTGGGTACGCGCCGCTGGAACAGGTGCGCGGTCCCGGACACGGAGTCGTCGATGTCGCCGGCAGCGACCTCGGCGACCTTGACGACGTTGCAGATGCCGTCGACCAGATAGACGGGGTTGTAGAACGGCTTGTAGATGACCGAGTCGTGCCGCTTCACGAAGGCCCGTGCCGCATCGGCGTCGGAGGTGATGAGCGTGGGCGGGACGAGGAACCCGGCGTCGACGGCGGCCGCGAGTCCGGAGGGCTTGAACTCGGCGTCGCCGATCCTGTGGGGGTGGTTCACGTAGAGGCACCCGGGCAGGGACGCCAGGACCCCGCCCAAGCCATAGCGGGCCTGGGTGAGAGCGAAGCGCGCGTCCTGAGCATCCAGATGCGGGAAGGCGAATCCGCTGGGGCGGCGGTAGTAGAAGGAGCGCACGCGCGCGAGGTCGGCAGCGCGGGAGGGGGTGCGGAGCTGTCCCCGGATCCCGTGCTCGGTGATCTCGGCCTCCACCGACAGTGATGCGGGGAAGTCCCCGGAGTCGAGCCGCACGACCGGGACGCCCCGGTCGTGCAGCTCGCTGATCACCACGTCGGCAGTGGGGTCGTTCAGGCTGGTGACGACCAACACCGGACGTGTGTCAGTCACTGGTCGTTGTCACTCCCCGAGTCCGAGTCCTGGGTGCTGCCGTTGCCGTCCGGGCTGGTACCCGTCGAGGGCTGGGTGCCGGTCGAGGTGCCGTGGGCGGGCATCTCCATCACGGCGCCGTGCTGGTCGAAGAAAACGGCGGTCTGGGTGGCCGGGTCGAGCCGGACGGAGCTGTGCTCGGGCGCCATGGTCGGGTAGGGCGCCATGCGGCTCACGCCCCACGGGGCCGGGGTGGTGAGGCCCTGCGGGACGGGCGAGCTGGTCGGAAGACGATCCGAGTGGGCGTACATGCTTCTCCTTGATCGAAGGTCACGTGCATGGGGTGGTGCGGCCCAGTGCCGGGACTCCTGCTTGTGAGGGGGGACTGCATGAGTGCGAGGTCGCCCCGGCACCCGGGGGCTCTGAGGGGAAGGGGTGGCCTGAGCCAGGGGGCTCTGGACGATGCCGCTCTACCGATCTACCGATCTACGGGGAGGTCTCCCTGAAGGCGACCACGGTGACTTGCCGCAGTTCGCGGACGAGTTGGCGGGCGATGACGAACGGCTGGTCCGGTAAGTCGAACGAGACCAGGGCGTCGGGGTCAACAGGGTGGTTCCGGCCAGGTCCGGGGTAAAGAGTGCCGCGGACGCCGATAATTTCCGCCTCACGGACACGCAGCTCAACGTGACCGTCGAGCAGCCCTCACGCATGGGCGGGATAGCCGTGCCCACCATTCCCAGGACGGGTCCTCGGCGCCATCAAGAAGCGGCAGCACCCACAGCATTCCGCGCTCGTCGCGCGCCGCCGGCTCGGTGCAGTTGTTCACGCAAGAGGAGTGGGCGGTGCCCGCCGCCGACGGGCGGGCCCCAAACTGCGCACTGACCCCGTGCGGGCGGGGGCCAGTGCGCAGCGGTTTCAGTGGCCGACCACGGGCATGGCGGCGAGGGTGCGGTCGAGCGCGGCATGGAGGGCGTCGACGAGCCGCGCTCGGGAGTGTGCCGCCCTCAGCGGCTGCCGGCCGTGAACCGGCGGGACGCTCAGGCGTCTGACAGCCTCCCCGGCGGCAATGTGTGCCAAGGTCCTGACCGCCACTACGGAGGCCTGTCCGTTTCGCGGCAAGGCCGCAGCCTTCGCCTGCAGTTCGCGAACGAGGAGGTTCGCGTAGCCGGTGAGCTGAAAGGTCGCCTGCTCAATGTCGGCCTGTATCGGGAGGTCATCGTCGCCCTGTCGCCAGCTGAGCACCACTGCGGCCAGCTGCTCGTTTCGCTCGCGGTCGAGTGGGATGTCGGTGTCCCACCGTCCGGCGGGGTCGTGGACGGTGCTGCCGTACGTCACCGGGCGGCTCCCGCCAGGAAGGCGTCGAGCATCGGCTCGACGGTGGCGACGGAGACTCCGTGCCGGTGCAGGAAGCGCTGCTCGGCGAGCCATTCATCCAAGGTGAAGCCGATGTGCCCGAAGGCGGGGACGACCACCAGATGGATCCGGCGCTGCTCGGCAAGGCTCCTCACCCGTTCCCATCCCGGACGGGTTCTCGGTGTCTGGGTCAGCAGGCAGTCGTCGGAGACCGTGCCGTCCGCGGCGGTCTTCCATCCGTGGCCGGTGGCGACAGCGGCCGCCGCCGCGAGCATCCCCCGCACGACGTCGGGGTCGGGGTCGCAGGCGTACAGGGCGACCGCGGTCGTGGCGGCGTCGAGGCGCACGAGGCCGGTCGGGGTGAGGGGGATGTCATGCATGGATTCGCCTCCCGAGGCGGTGTGTCGGCGTCTCGTTCCAGACAACCGCGCCTGGGTGGGGAAGGTGCATATCGAAGTTGCTTTCCTTGCCTGCGAGTTGCGTAGCGAATTGACTGTTCTTTGACCCTCGCGGCGGGGCTTGCACCCTCTACCGTGAGGGGATGCCCCGCGTACGGAATGAGGCGTTCGTCGCCTGGATGGCGAAGAACGGCTGGACGGCCCTCGAACTCGCAACAGCCTTGAACACCGTCATCCGCGACGTCACCCAGAAGACCTCCCCGCGAGGCGGGCTGTCCGAGGTGACGGTGCGTAAGTGGCGCTCGGGCGAGACAACGTGGCCCCAGGGCAAGGCCCGGATGGCACTGGAGCAGGTCAGCGGGCACTCGGCAGCGGACTTAGGGTTCGTGCCGCCCGACCGCCGCAAGCACCGTGCCGCCCCGGAGGACCCGTTGCGCCGCCGTACCTTCCTCAGCACCGCCTCCGCAGCGGCCGCCGCACTGTCCGGGGCCGCGCCGTCCGTCGGCGGCAGCGACGTCCTGCGGCTTCGGCAGCAGCTCGACACGGTCAACGCCCTCGACGACCAGCGTGGTGGCCACGACCGGGTCGAGAAGGCCGCGCTCGCCGGCGCCCAGGAGGCCGTCGGTCTCCAGGCGCGGGCCGCCACCCAGCGGACCCGGCAGCGGCTGTTCGCACTCGCCGCCGACTTCACCGCGACGGCCGCCTGGTCGTGTGTGGACGCCCACGAGCGGGCCCGGGCGCGACAGCACCTCGACCGTGCTCTGTACCTCGCCGGTCTCGCGCAGGACGCGGCCCTGACCCTGCGCGTGTGGAACTCGGTGTCGATGCTCGCCCACCAGCAAGGTGACCACGCCGAGGCTCTAGCCGCCGGCCAGGCCGCGAAGGCGAGCACCGTCACCCGGCGCGATCCGCTGTACGCGAGCCTCGCGCACGCCCGTACCGCCATCGCCCACGCGCACCTGAACGAGGGCCGTCAGGCGCTGCACGCGCTCGACCTCGCCGAAGCCTCGCTCGCCAAGGCGGACCTGGACCGGCCCCGGCCCAGCTGGATCGCCTTCTACGGGGCAGCGGAGCTCTTCGCGCTCACCGCGATCGTCCGCGACCGCCTCGGCGACGCCGTCTCCTCCGAGGCCGCGTCCTTCCAGGCCCTGGCCGTGCTGCCGGACACCTTCCGCCGCAACCGCGCCCTCGCCACCGTCCGGCTGTCGCTCGCCCAGCTCCACCAGGGCGACATCGAGCAGGCCACCGCCACCACCGAGAAGGTCTTCGACGAGATGCGCGGCGCCCCTCTCCCGGGCCGCATGCGCTCCCTCATCGGCGACTTCCACCGCGACCTGATCACCCTCGCGCCCGGCTCGGCCACCGCACTGGACTGGGCAGACCGCTACCGCACCGAATGGAGCCGCCCATGACCCCCGCCTACGCCCTCCGCCGCTACGGACACACTCAGGCGGCCGAGATCCGGCAGACACTCCTCGACGTCCACGCGGAGGCCTTCGCCGCCGAGATGGACGACCCCTTCCACGACCAGGACCGGTTCGCCTGGTTCGTCGACCACTGGAGCGGCCTGCCCGGCTTCGACTGCGTCATCGCCTACGACGGCGACGAGCCCGCCGGCTACGCCTACGGCGCCCCGGCCGTCCACGAGCGGGAATGGTGGCGCGAGTACCTCTCCCCCGCCCCCGCCACCGACGACACGTTCAACCTGTCGGAGCTGATGGTCCGCCCGAAGTGGCGCGCCACAGGCCTCTCCGAGCAGCTGCACGCCGAGCTCGTCGGCCGGCGCCCCGAACCGCTGGCCGCCCTCCTCGTCGACGTCACCCATCCCCGAGTCCAAGCCCTCTATGAGAGCTGGGGCTACCGCAAGATCGGCGAACGCCAGCCCTTCGCCGACTCCCCGGTGTACGCCGTGATGCTCCGCGGCCTCTGATCCACAGGCAGTGAGCTGCCCGCCCGGTGCAACGTGCGACGGCTTCCCGGGCGGGCTCCGTCTCATCGTCCGTCAGTACGGCCCCGGGCGCCCGCTGAGGGACCGGTGGGCGCGGTCCTGTGCGGGATCGATTCGGCAGTGAACGTGCTCCCCCACACGGCTGACGGAGACTCTCATCACGCAGCGGAACAGGGTGCTGGACCGATATCCCTGTGTTCGTGATCAAGAACCTGATTCGTGGCGCTGCCGCTCTTTCTCTTGCCCTGACCCCGGTCGCTCTCCCTTCGGCGGCCACAGCCGCCCCGGCCACCCCTGCGGGCGCTCGGGTGTTGAACCTGGCCGATGCCGTCGGGCAGGTCCCCCTTGCCGACGAGTCTCGCGCGGGCTACCAGCGTGAGAGCTTCAAGCACTGGAACCGCGGCCTGGACCTGGCAGACGGCTGCAACACCCGCAACGAGGTCCTCCTGGCCGAGGCCGTCGAGGTACCGACGGTGGCGGCCGGCTGCAAGCTGTCGGCGGGCTGTGGAAGTCGTATTACGACGGTCAGGAGGTCAACGACCCCGCCAAACTCGACATCGACCACATGGTCCCGCTCGCCGAGGCCTGGGATTCCGGGGCCAGCGCCTGGACCGCGGCACGGCGGGAGGCCTACGCCAACGACCAGGACGCCGCTACGTCTCTCGTCGCGGTCACCGCACGGTCGAACCGGTCCAAGAGCGACCAGGACCCGGCCGAGTGGATGCCGCCCCTCCCCGACGCGCACTGCCGCTACGTCTCCGAGTGGGTCGCCACGAAGCTCCGCTGGGGCCTCACCGCCGACCAGAACGAGGCCGACGCGCTGAAGGTGTACGCCGAGGCCTGCGAGACCACCGTCGTCCACTACACCCCCGCCCTCTAGCCACCCCGGCCAGGAACGCATGGCGCCCCCACACCGGGGATCACTCGACGCGGGGGCGCACAGAGAGCGGGTCAACGACCAGCCGGCCCGACCTCCCCATCGATCGGCTTCGAGTGACGCCCCGGGGCTTCTCCTCCGTACGCGGTCCCCGAGTCGAGAGGCCAGCGGGCCAACCGTCGGCGCCGCGGCAGCCAGGGCGGCCGGCCCACAGGGTCGAGCAGGGGGCCGGTGGCGGCGGGGACGGTGCGGCCGCGTACGGGCAGGGCGCGGGGCGTGTTCAGCATGGTGCGCTCCTCGGGGCGGCGCCCAGGCCGGGGGCGGTGGGCAAGGTGAGGTGTCCGCAGTCGGGTTCGACGGGGTGGGCGTGGAGGTGTTGGCGGCCGGGTTCCCACTGCTGCCGGTACTCGACGGCCAGGACGCGGTCGGGTCGGGCGGCGGCCAGGTGAAGGCCGGGCATCAGGGAGCGGCCGTGCGGGAAGACCGGGGTGGCGGTGCGGGCGAGGATCGAAGGCGAAGCTGCGGGTCATTCGACACACCGATCTTCACGATCGGCATGCCAAGGGTCCCCATTACGTAGATCGAGTCGGTGACTGTTCACCATCTAGAAGCTCTTGGGGAATGGTGGCGTACGGCACTGACAGCCGTACGCCACTGCGTGGTCAGAAGGGGGCCGGGACGGAGCTCGGGCGGCAGTCCACGCACAGCGTCTCGGCGGTCTCAGCCGCGAACGGACGCCCGCAGTCGTCGCACTCGGGCCGGAGGCCGGCGGAGTGGTCTACGACGACCCGCTCCCGCTGCGCCGGGAGGACCGGAGGCTCGTCCGGAACGCCCGGGTGGTCCTGTGGCGCCGCGCGGTCCGCGAGCCGATCCTGCGCGCGGGTCGCGCACGCGGCACAGGGCTGATCCGTGTGGACGTCGACCCGATCGTCGCAGGCGAGGTTCCCGCACTCGGCGGTGTCCTTCAGCATCGCCGTCAGCGGCCCGTACGGCGGCCGCGGCACCCGGCCCGCATCCCGCTCAGCCTTCCAGGCCGGGAGGAGTTGCTCGGCCCAGTACGTGTCCCACCGCCTCCCGACGCGGAAGGCGACCAGCTGCTGCGGAGACCGCTCCCGGTACGACCTACCCGCCACGGCGGCGGGGCACAACGGTGATCGCGGACGGCACATCCCTCGGCACTAGCTGCTGCACCGGCGGAGCGCTCAGCACGCCGCATTCATGAAGTGCCGGACCGGCCATCTGCCCGGTCGCCTGACCTGCATCGCAGACGCTTCGACGCCGGGTCCGCGCCGACGGCATGGACCCCATCTCAATTCGTCGCTCCGGTCACTTGAGTAGGTCCTGCTCACCCACGATTGCCACGCGCACGAGAACATCTAGGGCGCCTGGCTCGAAAAGAGGCACGCGAGAACCGCACCAGCGGTGTCGATCGAGGACGAGACAGATGGATCAGGCCGACTCTGGCAAGAGTCCGTCCCTGACGAGGGAGACGGCCACTGTGCCGGGGTATGGGGAATGATGGCCTGGACGGTGCCGGGGTACACGGAATCCCGGGAACTGGGCGCGGGGGCCAGCGGTCGCGTCGTGCTGGCCAGGCACGACGCGACCGGGATGTCGGTGGCCGTGAAGTACCTGAGTGAACAGCTCCGCGCGGACGAGGTGTTCGTGCATGGTTTCCGCTCCGAGGCAAGGCTGCTCGGCGCCCTGAACACCCCGTACGTCGTGGAACTCTATGAGTACGTGGAGGCCCCCCAGGGCGCGGCCATCGTCATGGAGTTGGTCGACGGCATCGCCCTGCGCGCCCTCCTGGCCCGGGAGGGCTCCACCGGGCCTGAAGCCGCTCTCGTCGTCCTCAAGGGGTCCCTCCTCGGTCTCGCCGCCGCCCACCGGGCAGGCGTCGTGCACCGCGACTACAAGCCCGAAAACGTCCTCGTCGCCGCCGACGGCTCCTCCAAGCTCGTCGACTTCGGGATCGCCACCGGGCACGACAGCAGGCCGGGCGTAGCCGGTACTCCCGCCTACATGGCCCCCGAGCAGTGGAGTGGTGCTCCCGCCACACCCGCCGCCGACGTCTACGCGGCGACCGCGACGTTCTTCGAGTGCCTGACCGGACGCAAGCCGTTCGCCGGGGACAACTTCGCCGAACTGGCCCTCCAGCATCTCAAGGCTCCCGTGCCCGACGAGCAGGCACCGGAGTCTCTGCGCCCGCTCATCAGGCGCGGCCTCGCCAAGACCCCGCACGCGCGGCCGGAGAACGCTGCCGCATTCGTCAGCGAACTCGAATCGGTCGCCACCGCCGCCTACGGCTCGGACTGGGAGGAACGGGGACGCGGCCGCCTCGCCGCCCTGGCCGCACTCCTCCCCTTGCTCTTCCCCTCTTCCGGCGGAATAGCTCAGGGCACCACAGCCTTCGCCACGACCGCCCTGGTCCAGCCGCAGGCGCCGCGCCCCCGCCGGCTCCCCTTCGGAGTGTCCGCAGGTGCGGGCGCGCTCGTCCTCGCGACCCTGTTCGCCGTCGCAGCGCAGGTGGGTACCGAGGGAACAGAGGGGGACCGGCCCACCGCCCGGGCGTCCGCCGTCACCAACACCGGGCCGAGCACCACGCCCTCTGACCCGAGCACCGATCCCACTCCGGAACCGACCACGACCACGGCCTCACCGTCACTCTCGGCTTCGGCCGAGACGCCCGCGACCACCAAGGCCCCCGCGACCATCCCGTCCGTGGCTCCCGACGGGTCCGCGTCGGACGACGCAGCCACGACACCCGGCACTGGCCCCTCGGCCACCTCTCCGACGGCCACCACCCCGCCCGCGACACGGTCGACCAGAGCTTCGCCCACGCCGACAACGACCCTGACGACGCAGCCCGTCTCCGTGCGGGCGGTCTCCGTCACGAGCCTGCGCCAGACCGGTTCGCGCACCGGCGAGGCCACCGTGCGGATCACAACCGACGGCACGGGCCCGATCACTCTTCTCACCTCCTGGTCCACCAGCGACCAGAGCGGTGCGCCAGGCGCACCGGACGGCTCCCAGACCATCCGGCGTCAGGGAGCCACCGAGTACACCCTCACCGTCACCCACGCCTTCCGCGGCGGAGACTGCTACTGGGGCGTGAACGCGACCACGGACCCTCCCGCAGCGAGCGGCGGTTCCTTCCAACAGGTCTTCATCCGGCGATGTGAGATCGCATGAACGACGACGACTACTGCGCGACCGAACTCGGCAGCCACTGGTTCGAGCACCCAGCCCCGGACATCGAGCCCGACCGTGTCGAGGGCGACGTCCTCCGCTTCGGCCCGGGAGTGACCTCGGTCGTCGCCCGGCGCGCCGAGAACACCCCCACCGCAGCCCTGATCTGGCATGGCGCGCTGCCCGGAGGACCGCCTCCGGCGTCGCAGCCCCGTCGCCGGCGGCGGCCGCTCCGATACGTGCCCGCGGCTCTGATCCTCTGTGCCGTCCTACTCTTCCTCGCGTGGTGGAACTTCGGTCCCCAGGTAGCGGTGCGGTCCGTCGCCGTCACCACTCCCGGCCAGGCACTCGACTGCAACGGCACGGCGAACGTCGTCGGCGTCGTCCGCGCCAACGGCAGGCCTGGCACCTTCACGTACCACTGGGAACGCAGCGACGGCACCCGCTCCGGCACTCTGCGCGAGACGCTGTCCCGAGGCCAGGAGGAGGCGAGCCTCCACCTCCTGTGGACCTTCCACGGAACCGGGTCCCACCGGGCCACGGCACGCCTCGTCGTCACCTCGCCCACCTCGCACACGGCTGAGGGGACCTTCGCCTATCACTGCACCTGACTCGTGGCGGGAAAGGCTCAGCCGACACAGCCTCGAACAGCACCTCACGCCGGACGTGCAAGCGCAACGAATCGAAACAGAGACCGTGCGAGACGACGGGCAGAATGCGGTTCGGGCCCAGTTGCTCAGAGTGGTATCGACGTATCGGTCCTCAGGCGCCGCTAGCGAACCGGTCAGCGCGGGCGCCGGGCCATGTTGCGGGCGAGTTCCGGTGAGGGCCGCCTTCAGGTCAACGGTTCGCCGCTGCCTCGTGAGGGCCGAGACGCGGCGCCGACGTGGTTTCACCTTCTCGCACAGGCGGCTGGCGGCTTTCCGGGCTCCTCGTGTTCGCGTCCTCCTGCTGACCGTCGTGTGCAGAGCACGCTCAACGGGCCCCACGCCCCGTCGAACGACGACCCGTGTCCGCCTTCCTCCGCCTTCCTCCTCCTCATGCTCAGGACCCAGAAGTCTCAGGTGCGGAGGTCTCTTGACGGCGCCAGCAGACAGTAGTTCTCTGGATGAGCCACTCATCCAGTTCGAAGGGCGAGGCACACATGGCTATTTCGCGTCGGAGATTGTTGGAAGTCGCCGCGTTAGGCGCGGCAGCGGGTGCCCTGGGCGTACCTCAGCCGGCGTTCGCTGAGCAGAGCGCTTCGTCGGGCACGACGCTGACGCGGACATTGCTTCCCGGCCCAGAGGGCGTGGGTGGCTACCGGGCCGTGCTCGTAGGTGCGGGTGAGCCGCACGTGGTGCGCGGGGAGCTCGGCGGAACTGTCGCGTCGTCCGGGGTGGGGCGCCCTCTGCTGGCCTTCTCTCAGTTGACGGACCTGCATGTGGCAGATGCCCAGTCGCCGGCGCGCGTGGAGTTCCTCGACCGGTACGCCGACCCTGGTTCGTCGTCCTGGGGCGCCGCACTGGCAGCATCACATCGTCCGCAGGAGATGCTGTCCACGCATGTGGTCGACGCGATGGCCCGAGCCGTCGCACGGGTCGGCGCCGGGCCCGCGACCGGACTCCCGGTCACGTTCGCGGTGGTGACCGGTGACAGTGTAGACAACGCGCAGTTCAACGAGATGCGCTGGTACATCGACCTACTGGACGGCGGCGTCATCCGACCCGACTCCGGCAGCTCCAGTCGTTGGGAGGGGGTTGCCGACCTGGAGCGGTTCGATGTCGCTTACTGGCACCCCGACCCCGCTGCCTCACCGGACCGGCCGAAGAGGTTGTGGGGCTTTCCCCAGATTCCGGGGCTGCTGGAACAGGCACGTCGACCTTTTACCGCGGCTGGGATCGGGATGCCCTGGTACGCCGTCTATGGCAACCACGACTGCCTCGTTCAGGGCAACGTGCCCACGGGGTGGCTGCTGAACGAGATCGCCACAGGTTCGGTGAAGCCGGTCGGATGGCCCGCGGACCTGGAAGAAACGGCCCGAACGGCCGCCTCCCTGGACCTCGGCAAGGCACTGGAGACAGCTCTTACCGGCCCGCTGAGGACCGTCACCCCGGATCCGGCACGGCGCCTGCTGAGCAAGGCGGAGATGATCGAGGAGCACTTCGCCACTACGGGAGGGCCGGTGGGTCATGGATTCACCGCCGCCAACCGCACGGACGGGACCGCCTACTACGCGTTCGACAATGGGCCGGTCCGCTGCCTCGTGCTGGACACGGTCAACGACAACGGCGGCGCGGACGGCTCGATCGACGCCGAACAGTACCGGTGGTTGCAGACGGAACTCCGACGCGGCAGCCGGCAGTACCTCACCCCCGCCGGAGACCTGGTCGGCCACAACGTCACCGACCGGCTCTTCGTGGTCTTCTCCCACCACACGCTGGACACCATGGGTAACACGTCCAGCCCCTGGGACTGGTGGTCCCCACGGAAGGACGGAGACGCCGTACGGGCACTGCTGCTGCAGCACCCCAATGTCATCGCACTGGTCAACGGACACACTCATAGGAACAGGATCCTGCCGCACTCCCGACCCTCCACGTGGCCCCAGCTCGGAGGATTCTGGGAGGTCACCACCGCAGCCCATATCGACTGGCCCCAGCAGAGCCGGATCATCGAGGTCTCGGCCACACCGGACACCGTCTCGATCTTCACCACCATCCTCGACACCGACGCACCCACACAGATCAGTACTCCCACCACCCCCATGGGCCTGGCGTCGAAAGCCCGCGAACTGGCACTCAACGACTGGCAGAAGAGAACCGGTCTCGGCAGTTCTGGATCCTGCGGTCAGAGAACCGATCGCAACACCCGTCTCCTCCTTCCGGCCCCGTTCGCCTTGTGACGGGTTGCTCGGATGCGGAGCGGTGTCGGCCTCTTGACTTCCCGCAATCGCAACGAATGCTTGGATGATCCAGTGTCCTGTCCATCGTGGGAGGTGAGTCGTGGAGGCGCTGCCCCGCGAAACCATTGTCGATGTCCTAGAAGGTCGTCTACGCAAGGACATCCTCGCTGGTCGCCACGCCATAGGAAGTCTTCTGCCTTCCGAACGGCAGCTGGCGCAGGGGTACGGAGTCACCCGGACGACGCTCAAGCATGCCTTCAGCCGACTCGTCCAGGCAGGACTGCTGGAGACCCATCACGGTATCGGCACTCGTGTGCGCGACTTTGCCCGTACGGGAGGCGCTGATCTGTTGCCCATGCTCGTGCGCCACAACCCTGACTGGATCGGGGAGATCTTCGAAGTCCGTCGCAGCGTCGGTGCGTTGATTGCCGAGCGTGCTGCCAGCCAAGTTACTGACACGCAACGCAGCGAATTGTTCCGTCTCCTGGAGGCCGTGCGAATGGCCGATCCGGGAGACGGTGTCCAGCTCGCCGACATCGAGGTGCACCGCGCCCTGGCCCGCGCGACCGGCAATCGCGTCTACGTCTTGCTCACCAACACCCTCTTCAACGCCTACTTCCCGGTACGGGCCGCTCTGGTAGGTCCGTTCACGGATCCTGGTGTGGCCCACGGTCGGCTGAAGCCGGTCGTTGATGCCGTGGCCGCAGGTGACCGAGACGCCGCGAAGAGCACCGCCGAGGCATATCTGCGCATGACGGAGCAGGTCATGATGGAGGGTCTCTCCTGAGGTCGACCACTGCGGAGTGGGTTGGGCCGGTGCCGTCCAGGTCGAGCCGGTCTCGCCGAGCAGACGAGGGCCAGGTGATATCCGTGAGACGGGGCAAGGCCGCTTCCCTGGCGGGTGGGGGGAGCGGCCCTGGTGATCTCGGTACGTGAAGCGGGGCGCCGTCAGCCTGGTGACGGGTCCCGGTGGTGATGCGTCAGTGGGTGATAGTGGGCTTCATCCACTTGCCCTTGCTGTCGCTCTTACTGTCACCGTAGCCGTTGGTGTCGCCGTAGCCGCCGTGGCCGGGCTTGTCGCACTTCTTGTCGACCTTGATGGTGGTGGTGCAGCCGCGGGAGGTGGCGCAGGTGCCGCCCGGGGCCGTCGGCACGGCGACGTTGGTCAACAGGCGGTCGCCGTTGTCGGGGGTGTTGACCTTCGCCTTGTAGGTGACGGTCGCGGTGGCGCCGGGGGCGAGGGTGCCGGTCCAGTTCAGGGTGCTGTCGGTGACGGTGGCGGTGCCGGAGGTGGAGGTCACCGAGCCCGCGACGAGGGTGGCGTCGTCCAGGACGTCGCTGAGGTCGTCGGAGAAGTTGCCGCTGGCGGCTGTGGTGCCGGTGTTCTTGACGGTGACGGTGTAGGTGATGGTGTCACCCTCATGCGCCCTGCCCGCCGGAGTCGCCTTCTTGGCGATCGTGTAGGCGGGAGCGACGCAGGTGCCGGCGTCCTGGGTGGATGTGGCGCCGTAGAAGCCGCTGCCGGTTGCCTTGATGGTCGTGATCGGCAGGGGCGCGGTCGACGCGGTGATGGGTAGGCTGTTGATCTGGTTGATGTCTCCGTTGGAGGCGAAGGCGTACACCTGGCTGGCGGACTTGGCGGCGCCGAAGGTCTGCGGGACCGTGCCGATCTGGATGACGGTGTTGTCGGGGCGGATCCGGAAGACGGGAGAGGGGCTGGTGGTGTCCGGGGCGCCGAAGGCGAGGATGTCGCCGTCGTCCAGGGTGATGAAGTCGCCGGCCGACACGATGTCCGCCGGGAAGGAGGCGGGGAACAGCGTGGAGAGGCCGGTGGCGGGGTCGAGCAGGAAGATCTGGCTGGTGGCGAAGGAGCCGACGATCAGCATGCCGTCCGCGCGGGCGGTCAGGCCGTTGATGGCGGCCACCTCGGCGAGCGGCCCCGTGATCGGAATGCTCGCGGTCTCCGCCCCGGTGACCGGGTTGATCGTGTAGAGCGTGGCCGCGTCGGGGAAGTTTATGCCGTAGAGGGTGGAGCCGTTCGGGCTGAACGCGATGTCGCCGTACTCGCGGAGCAGCGGGGCGGTGCTGATCGTGTTGCCCGCGTTGTCGTACTGGATCAGGGTCGGAGTGGCTCCGCCGGTGTTGGCCCACAGGGGCGTGGGCGGGCATACCGCGCGCGGCTCGGAGGCGGCCGGAGCCGCGCTCCCGCTGGCCTGTGCGAGTCCTGAACCCGTGGCGGCCAGGATGAGGCCGATCGCCGCGCTCGTCAGCACCCGTCCGAGGACAGGGCGGCGGTAGTTCACCATGGAATCTCCTTGCTTGTCGCGGCTCTCCAGGAGCACGGATCGCGTCTCTTGCTGCCGGCTGCCTGAAGTCGGCAGCCGCTGGCCAGGCCGCTTGCCCCGGTCCAGACCCGAGTCACGATGCCCGCGCCCCTTCCGAGCTGCCATCGCAGGAAAAGGCGATCAGTCCTTCCGGACTATTGACGCCACCCATACGGCACGCGCTTCCCTAATGAGGAGCGCTCCCCGGTGAGAGGACGAACCGTCTCGGTCCGAGGCCGTCTTTGCCTCTGGTCTGCCTTCGATGACAGGCCCGTCGACTTCAAGATCGTGGTGCTTACCGGGCACCTGCGGGATCCCCCTGGCCTTCACGGACCTGTCCTGTCCCCCGCCCGCGCGGACAGCCAGCACCGGGACTATGGGCCCTGACCCGATACCAGCAGCGCCCTCGTGATGAACTACAACCGCTCTTCTGTGGACGTGCCGCACGCGCCCGCAGGGCGTGAGGCCACCTGGTCGAGAGCGCCGGTCCAAGGCGGGCCTTGCGGCCGCCGCATTCCGGGGCGTGGGACGCGGCAGTGTCTTTCCCGTTCACGCTGCTGGATGATGCCGTTGCAGGAGTCAGGGCGTGATCTCGGTGGGCGGCTGGGAGCGCTTCTCGGCGTGTTGCCGGTGTCGGGAGGCCAGGAGTGCCACGACGGTTGCCGGTTCGGTTCCAGTGACGACGGCGATCTTGTCGATGCTCAGAGTCTCAATGGATCCAGCGACTACACGGCACACTTGAGTCAATATGATGTAAATGTCCTCTTCTCATGACTGGGCTCTGCGCTGGGTTCTGTGTGCGCGGGGTGTGCCGCTGGGCGGGGTCGTTGCGGGATTTCTGGTGGATCTTGCGACCGATCCTCGTGGGGTGTTCCCCGCTTCGGCGGTGACCTTTCCGCTGACGTCGGCCGCCCAGGCCCTGAAAGTCCCGTCGACCGTCATGGAAGCGTCACTGCATCGGCTATCTAGAGCAGGCCTCATCGACTTCTGCGTGCAGCACTCCTCAGACGGACCGTATGTGAGTGTGACGCTCCTGCTGCCGCCCTCGCACGGCACTCAGCCACACGAGGGGGTCCCCGAGAAGCGGTGCGACGCGCCCTGAACGCGAATGCACCGTGACCTCGTGGGCGGGTACGACGGAGGTTGGCGGCCCCAACGGCGCCGCTCCTGGCATGCGTCTGCAGCCTTCACCTGTGCACGACCTATCAGCACGGGCGACGGCAACCTGCGCCTATGCGCCTGCCGTACTTCAGCGGCCTTTCGGCACGAGCCCCGCAGGAACCCAGCGGGAGGACTCCCCATCTTCGGGGCCGGCCGCTGGCCACTCCACGACGTCGGGGTCGGCGAAGGTCCACGTCCTCTGCTTGGTTCACCCCGGCGGCCTGAGGAAGACTCTGATGTCGGGCGCGCAGTGCGCGACACCGATGGCGAAGCCGTCGTGGTGCACCTGTCGCCCTCCGACCAGCCGAGTGCACTCGAACGGCCTACACGCGGTGTCTTACGCGTGCGCCGTTGCCCCGTTCGGACCATCGTAGGCTGAAGCCCCTACCACCACGTTCCCCCCGATCTCTGATCCACCGGGAGGCGTCATGGTCGTGATTGCTCTGCTCCTGCCGGCACTGCTCGTGCTCATGCTGTTCGGGCTGGAGGCCTTGGAGAACGTCCTCTTTCCCCAGCAGGCAGAACCCCAAGCCGGCACAAGAACTCAGAGCGAACACATGGGCGCGTGAAGACCGCGCCAGGTGAGCCGTCGGGCATGCGTCATGTCGTGAGCGGAGCCGGTATGAATTCACCAGCGCGGAAGAGCCGTCGAGCCACCGGGCCTCCAAGAGCGACCACGCCTCGCGGGCTCGTACGGCGGGCCTGTGTGCCCGAACCAATCACCGTGGTCTTCGACGGTCCGCTCCCCCGGCGCGGCGCGTTTGGCGCGTGCAGCGCGCGCGGCCCGCAGACGGCCGACTGATAGGCCTCGGAGCCGGGTGGCGGACGCGATCGACGCAAGCCCTTGTTGGAGCCTGGGACTGTCCCCGCATAGCTGCCTCTCTCCTCCGCTTCGACAGCGAACTCGACCGCTTCTGCCGGGTCAGCAACGTCGTCCAGCGAGTCTCGGAGATCGAGCACCCTGTCTATCGGTCAGCCCGGTAGGCGCTCGGCGGGCGGCCCAGCAGAGTGCGGAATGCAGTGGTGAACGCCGCCGGGCTGTCGTATCCGAGGCCGGCCGCAATGCGGGTGACCGGCGCGCCGGCGGCCAGGTGCCGCATGGAGTGCACGATGCAGGCCCGTTGCCGCCACTGGGCGAAGTTCAGCCCGGTAGAGCTGCGGAACCGCCGGCCCAGGGTGCGTTCGCTGACCCCGAGGGCGGTGGCCCAGCGGGCGGGCGGATCGTGGACGTCGGGATGGCGCAGGAACGCGTCGCACAGTCGCCAAAGTGCCGGGTCGGCAGGCAAGGGAATGTCCAGGGGCAGCGGTGCCAGGTCGGACAGTTCGTGCAGGAGCAGGCCAACCAAGGCCGCGTCGCGACCGTGCTCCGGATAGCGCGGCTTCATGTCGACCACTGCCAGGAGCAGTTCGCGCAACAGCGCGGAGACCTCGACAACCTCGCAGCGGGTGGGAAACCAAGGCACGGCAGCGGGTTCGATGTAGAGGCTGCGCGTGCTGACCCCGGGCATGGAAACCTGGTGCCGGGTCCCGGCAGGGATCAGCACCCCGCGATCAGGGGGCACCGTCCAGGTGCCCTCCGCCGTTGCCAACTCCATGACGCCGGTAGCGGCGTACAGCACCTGGGCCCGGCGGTGCTCGTGGTACGGCAGCAGATGGCCAGGCGGGTAGTCGGTGCCGATGGCCAGGACGGCACGGTCGAAGTCGTCGATCTCGTCGATGCGGACGTTGCGCACACTGCCAGGCTAGGGCTCGGTTGTCTGATCTGCAAAGGTTCTTGGCATTCATTCGATTGCCCGCCATGCAGTGAGGTCCGTAGCGTCGCGGACGTGCAGACCTCCTACCTCACGCTTCTTCTGTTCGGCTGCTTGACCGGGGTCACCACGGTGCTCTTCGGATTCGGTGGTGGCTTCATCACTGTCCCTGTCGTCTACGGCTTCTGGAACGTCACAGCGCACCCCGGTGCCGACGCGATGCACGTGGCGGTGGCGACGTCGACGGCGGTCATGGTCGTCAACTCAGCCCTCGCCACCCTGGCGCAGTGGCGCCAGGGCCGGCTGCGCCGCGAGTGCATCTGGCCCATGGCCGCATTCGTACTGGTCGGCGCGGTAGCCGGGTCGTTCGCGGCTACCCAGATCGACGATGCCACGCTGCAGATACTGTTCGCCGCGTACCTGCTGGTGACAATCGCCGACAGCGTCCTCCGCAGGGGCTTCCTGTCCGTCACGCAGGCCCGAACGCCGCGTCCGCTGAGCCGCCCGGCCAGAACGCTGGGCGGGATCGGGATCGGGATCGGCTCGGTCGCCGCGTGCCTGGGCGTGGGCGGCAGCGTGATGACCGTGCCACTGCTACGCCGCCGAGGCCTGCCTATGACCGAGGCGACGGCGATGGCCAACCCGCTCAGCGTGCCCGTCGCGGCGGTCGGCACCACCGTGTACGCCCTGGCCGCGCCCACCCTGCACGCACGAGCCGGACAACTCGGCTCCATCGACCTGCTCGCCTGCGCCGCGCTCCTCGGCGGCTCGCTGCCCACCATCGCCCTGGTCCGCCGCGCCGCGGCCCACGTCCCAGACCGGGTCCACTCCGTCGCCTACGTCGCCCTGCTCGTGATCGTCCTGCTCGTCATGTCCGCCATGGGGATCTGCGCGGCCTAAGGATCGGCCCGGCCGGGGCAACACGCAACCTCAAGCAGCCATGCTGCCGAAGCACTGACCACGGCGCTCCGTGACCGACAGCCGCACGAATCCCGGCTGCGGCTGCATCGACCTGCCCTGAGTCGACGAAATCGACCGCCGAGGCGCCGAGCGTCCTTTCCATGTGAGTCGCAGCAACGATGTCCACCTGGGCCGGGTGGCGGGCCTCAGGAACAGTTCTGCGGAAGTGGGGAGCAGCGGTGAGGAGCCGCGTCTCGGGTTGTGCTCGGTCCGGCTGTGGTTCGGCGTGCTCAGGTTGAGGGGGTTCATCTGCGTTCGGTGACCGAGGGCTTGTGGTCAGGGCGATGAGGGCGATGTCGTCGGCGGAGTCGTGAGTCCACTGCGCGAGGCCGGTCATCAGGTGGGTGATCAGGTCGCGTGGCCGGCTGGTCGGAGCCGTGCGCAGGCGCGCGATGACGGGGTAGAAGGCGCCGGCCGCGTTACGGGCTTCGCTGAGGCCGTCGGTGCGCAGGAGCAGGACGGTGTCGTCGGCGAGGTTCAGGCGTACGGGGGTGGGGACGGTGTCCGGTCAAGGCTGCTGAACCCCAAGGGGAGGAGCGCGGGCAGCTGCAACTCGCGGGCCTCGTGGCCGGGGCCAACGGCCAGGGGTGGCAGATGCCCGCAGTGCAGTGCGTCGAGGTGATCGCTTCCTTCGCGGTGTTCCAGCAGGAGTGCGGTGGCGAAGAGTTCGCTGCCCTGCAGGGAGAGGGTGGCGCGGGCGAGGTGCCTGTCGAGACGCCCCGCGAGTTCGGTAAGGCCGTCATCACCGGGCAACCTCGGGCTGCGTCCTCGGCGCGGGGCCCGGGTCGTGCGGCGGGCGGTGCCACCCCGCCCCCGCGAAGGCTCTGGTGTGCCAGTCGCACCGATGGCCAGTTGAGACAGGGTGCGGAGTGCGGTGACGTCGTGCTCCCGATCCACGTTGGCCGATCCCAGCATTCTGCTCAACAAGCCAGGCCTGGCGGTCCGTACCCTGCGGGTCTGGCAATACGCCACGGCCGCCGTTCGGGGTCACCCAGCAGGTGGCTCTTCAGGTGGGCGGCCAGGGCACCACGCAGCGTCGGGTCCCGGTCCGTGACGGCACAAGTGCGGCTCGTGCAGTCGTACAGCGCTTTCATCAGCGGCTGTTCACCATCGTCAGCTCAGCTGACGGCACCCACCGTCAACGGGGCATCAGATCGTCACTCCGAGACTGCCGAGGTAGGCAGTCGGATCAATGTCCGACCCATAGTCAGGAGTTGTCCGGACCTCGAAGTGCAGGTGTGGACCGCTGCTGTTTCCAGTGCTACCGGACAGCCCAATCTGGAATCCTCCGGAGACTTCTTGTCCCTCCTGGACGGCGATCTGTGAAAGGTGTGCGTACTGACTGTAGTGGCCGTCGGCATGCCGAACGATGACTTCGTTCCCATAGGATCCTCCGGAGCCGGCCCGGATCACTTCTCCGGAGCTGATGGCCTTTACGGGAGTTCCATTGGGCGCAGCGAAGTCAACTCCGGTGTGGTATCCGCTGGACCACATCGAACCGGGGGCACGGTAGGACGTAGTCACCTGCGTCTGGTCCAGTGGTGCTGTGGCTTTCGCCTCTTCGGACGGTGCAACTTCCACTTCCACTTGAGGTGTGACGGGCTTTTCGTTGGCCGCGTGAGGGGCGGTGTCAATGTCTACGGCTCCAACTGACAGCCGGACACCTACAGGTGGTGCGTCCACCCCGTCACCCAGAAGGGCGCGATTCGAGTCCTTCAACTGCTGGGCCCCACCGTCAATGTGAAGCTGCATCGCAATGGAGTTCCATGTATCTCCCGGCTGCACCTTGTAGGTGGCGAAAGGGACTTGAGCCCTTTGGACGATTGCAGGGGCTGCTGTCTGCGTCGAGGAGGCCCTCGGTACCTCCTCTTCAGAGGGCGCAGTGGCGATGCTACCGGCCAGTCCAGCCTTGACTGAGCAGACTGGCCAGGCACCGGGTCCCTGGTCTTGAAGGACCTTTTCGGCAATGATGATCTGCTGCTCTTTCGTGGCCTTGTCTGCGGTCGGGGCGTACTGGGTCCCGCCGAACTCCTGCCATGTGCTCTGCGAGAACTGCAGCCCACCACGGTATCCGCTAGGGCTGACGGCACTCCAATCGCCGCTGCTTTCGCAGGCAGCAACGGCGTCCCACGTCTCAAGGGGCGCAGCAGCCACGGTGGTAGCGGTGAAGATCGAGGCCGAAGCAGCGGCGATCACCGCGATGGATATCTGGTGAGATGTAAAGCGCACGGATTGAATGCCTTTCCAATTCTTGAGGTCTCAAAGAATCCACTGGCAGGGTGTTCGCCGACTGCCGCTGCGACAGGGATGATTGACGGCTCCCACTCGACGATCGCCGTACGGCTCCGGAGACTCCACGATCATCGCGGATTCGAAAATCGGAACTGCCCATGTGTGGCTGTGGATCTTCGTCTGGTGTCCTGGCCCGATCGATTCCGGGTCGGACACCAGACAGTGTCTGACCTATTGGCGCGGTTCTTTTCGTTGTTTACAGCAGCGGACTGTTGAGAGACCTTTGGGCATCGTTCTGGGCGAGTCTGGTGCTCAACTCCGAACGCTTCTGATCCGTTGGCGGCGTTCCAGTGGCGCCATCCGGGCCGACGAGGTCTGGGGCGAAATCCCCGAAGCCCTGGGGATCCCGCCTCTCACGACCACGCACGAGAGCCGGGTTCTTGTTCAGACCGCAGCGGGCAGGCGGGCCCAGTGCGTGGTGGCAGGGGGCATCACATGGCTGTATGTGCCGTGATCTTCCGTCAGCGAATCGACCAGGGCTAGGCCGCGGCCGTGTTCATCAGGGGTGCAGGACGTGGTCCAGGCGCCTTCCACTTCGGCCGGTCCGCCATCCGTAACGCCGATCCACAGCTCTCTTTCTGCACGTCGGCGGTGTAGGTGCAAGGCCATGGGTGCCTGAGCATGCTCGACCGCGTTGGTCACCAACTCGGAAACCACCAGGAGCGCGATCTGTTGTGCCTCTTCCGGTACCTCCCATGCCGTCAAAGCCTGCGTGGCGATCCTTCGAGCCGTGCGGACAGACTGGGGTACGTGCTCGAGCGGCCATGCCTTGTCGTCGCTTGGCGGCCTCGGCGCAGGGATTTTTACCGGTCGGACGGAGGCGCCACGCGCCGTAGCTGGACGCCGGCCGTGCGATTCACCGAATGTGACCATGATCTTCGGGGCGGTAAACACCAGGATCCCTCCTGTCCTTCAGAGACCACTCACTCATGCTGAGCCCTTACACGGACAACGATTCCAATGCCGCACAGAAGGGGCGCCAGGGATACCCCCCTAGGCATACCCCTAGGATTTGAATCGGGCTCTGACCAGCAGATTCGTTACCACTGCGCACGCTGTAGCACGCGACTGGAGCAAAGAGCAGTCGGTCTCCTTGAGTGCGGAGCTGATGAAGGCGCGCTCAGGGCGGGGCGGCGTCGGGTACCTAACCGTCGAACGCGGAAACCGGGGTGGTGAGGCGTACAGCCCTGATCGGACCACCGGGTGCGTGCGGATGGCTCTTCTTGTGCAGGCGGACGACGCCGATGAAGCACAGTGCGAGGCGTTGGGCCTGGTCGCCCTCGTTCTGGAGCTCGGAGACGCTGCGTTGCGGAGTGGGTTGCGGTGGCCAGGAGTTGAGCGAATGCGCGCTGCAAGGCGGCCATCCACCCACCAGAACGCCGAAAGGCACCAACCACCCAGTGCCTAAGGGCTGTCCCGTAAATGATCTGCGGCGTGCCAATCAACCAGCGGCGCTGTGTCTTACCCGACGAGGGCGAGGTTGTGGAGGCGGGCGATGCCGCGCATGGCGTGGTGAACGCCCTCGCCCTTGAGGCGGCAGTCGCGGAGGATCTTCCACGCCTTCATGCGGGCGAAGGCATGCTCGACGCGAGCCCGGACCTTGCGGTGGGAAGCGTTGTGCTCCTCTTTCCAGGCTGGTAGTTCGGCCTGACCGTGTTCCCGGCGGTGCGGGATGATCAGGCCGGTGCCGCGGTAACCGCCGTCAGCGATCACGGTTGCCCTGCCAACGGCGGCCTTCGCACCGGACAGCTCCCATGCCTTGCAGTCATTGCGGTTGCCTGGCAGGGGCCGGCCGACGGCGACCACGAACCGGGTGTCGGCGTCGATGACGACCTGGTGGTTGGTGGAGTACCGGTCGTTCTTCGAACGCTCGCCGATGACGTGGTCGCGGGTGGGGACCAGAGTGCCGTCCACGATGAGCACGGCGTCCTTCGCGAACCGCTTGCGGGGCCGGAGCGCGAGCAGGGGCCCGAGGTGGTTGATGACTCGGCCAGCTGTGGACTTCGAGACGCCGAACAGCGGAGCGAGCTGCCGCAACGTCAGGTTGGTACGCCAATAGGCCGTGACCAGCAGCACCCGATCCTCCAGCGGCAGACTCCACGGCCGACCGCGGTGGATCACATCTGCTCCATCGCGCCGCAACGCCGTCAGCAGTTCGCTGAAGCAGCGCGGGCTCAGCCCTGCGAATGGGGCTATCCAAGACGGCTCCGATGCCGTGATCACACTCGCCACATCATGATCATCGATCAGGGCCGGTCCTCGCTCGAAGCCCGGGTCATCAAACGAGGCCGGACTACGTCTCGGAGCCGGGATCGCTTACTGCCACCCCGCCGCCGGGCTTGGCGGTGAGAACTCCATGGTCGAGGACCGTCACTGACCATGCTGACCGCTCGTCATTGATCGGCACCAGCAAGCCAAACCGCCCGCGAACAGGACTCGAAGAGCTCCCTGATCGGAAACGCTGATCTCGGCAACAGCCTGACGCAACAGCTCCGTAGCCTTGCCGAGGTTCGTCTGCGGCCATGCCGAAAGCCCGTACGCCCGCTCGTCAGCCACAAGTTCCGCCCCCGAGATCTTTGCGGGACAACCCTTAGCGCGGGGACACGAGTACAACCCGTTCGAGGGAAGCAGGAGGACCGTGAGGTTGGCCGTGTGGCTGTTGGTGAGACCGACGGCTCCGCAGTCAACATGCATGTGGTTTCTGACCAGGGAGAACTCGCCGACATGAACGACGATCCGCCCGTGAAGACCGCCCTTGGGATGCGGACGCCTGTCTGGTGCCGCAACCGGACCTCCGAAGTCGGCGGCGCTCGCCGCGACGGTGTCGACCATCGTCGCGTGCCTTAGCGCGGTCGCCGGGGGTTGAGTGGCGTGTGGAGAACGCTAAGCCGGCGACCGGCGAATACCCCGACATCGACGAACTTAGCCTGCTACTGGCCGGAGTCGCAGCGCTCGCCGCGATCGGCTGGCTGAGACGGATCGGCCCGATCGAGGCCCCACACGACGACAACGAGGTCAACCAGCCTGTCAAAGGCCTTGTACACCGCGTCCTCTAGCAGCAACCGCACGGCCCCGCAGAGCTGCCCTTCGAAGACGTTCGCGTTCAGCCGTGGCTAGTACTCCAGCAGCGGATCGTTTCTTGAGCTGGTTCTTCTTTGGTAGTGACAGCGCCGAGCAACTGCTTGCCGATGTCGTCGCCAGTGGGACCAGTTCATTGCGTGATGTCGAGGATCGCGCCGGGTTCTGGTTGGGGGCAGGAGATGTTCCAGGAGCCGGCGGATCTCTGCCACGGTGAGGGCAACAATGCTGGTGGCGTCGTTTCACAGCCTTTGCTGCATTCGGCGGCAAGCCCGGCGAGGAAAGCGTGGGCGAGCATGGCCAGGGTGATGTGCCGATACCAGCCGATGTAGCGGCGGACCTCGTACTCGTCCAGACCGCACTCGCTCGGCACTCGGGTTGTGAACTGATGCCGTTCAGTGCGGCTGCGGCCAGGTTGAGCCACTGCGCGGCGTGCGCGTGGGGGACGACGACCCAGTCCTTGAAGGGACAGTGCTTCCCGGACGGGTCAAAGAGCTCCGCTCCAGTGAGCGCGAGGGCCTCAACGTGAACGGTGGTTCCTTCGCCGAGTTTGAACGCGCCGGAATCGCCCTTGAGGCAGGCGAAGGCCTTGCCGTGAGCCTTGAGGGCGCGCTTGCCGAACATGACGCCGGCGGTGGCGCCGCAGTGGGCAAGGTCGGCAGCGATGTCGTCGAAAAGTTGATCAGGGGTCACGGGCGGATCCTTGTTCGGGTGGGTGAACTGGTTGCGTCGGTGGAGGGACTTCGACACAAGAAGTTTCTCGCTCAACACAACAGCAGACAAGGCGCCCTTCGTACGTCATGCCGACGGCTGGTCAACCACTTTGCCCCGCATGCGGCAGAGAATGAGTAGCACATACTCTTCTCACCACTGGGGACCGCAAGACAATCTGCCGAAGATGCCCGAGACAGATCTCTTCTGGGTTTTATTACTGCGCGGGGGCGGCTCGGGAACAGGCTGCTAGCATTCCTTCATGAATGAGTTCACAGGCATGCGCAAAATTACGTCGGTGGATCGACTGAACACCACGCAGCTTGAACAGCTGAGGCTGTCTGGAATTGCCTACGATGGCCAGGACCTGCCCCCGGAGGAGCGCATTTCATCCCACGATGAATCAGAGCTTGAGTCCGTGCTCAATTCCTGCGAACTCTGGGATGTGGCAACTGATGGATTCGTCGTCTTCGAGGCCTGGCTCTACCAGGGCGACAGCGGCTCGATCTTCAAGGCCGGCACAACTGAAATGATTGCCGAGATCATCCAGTGCGGGCTTGAGTGCGACGACGACGACATCGAGCTCAAGATCGGGATGGCAATGGTTCAGTCAAACCTGCTGCCCACCGGTGACTCCGAGTACGAGCGGTTCAGCAGCGCCCTGAAAGCACTGCAGTAGACACAACGGTTATGACGGATACGTCGGGCCTGGTCGTCGACCGGCGTCGCACACGCCACCGCCTGGAACGACACGTCTCCGACGCACCGAATCGCCAGCGGCCGTCCGCGGATCGGTGGCGCGCCCGAGGGGCCGAGTGCCGTGCCGCACAGCGCGGCGTACGAGGGGATCAGAGCAACAGCGCGGCTATCCTCGGCCGAAGTGGTCCCCGCCCTGCGCGCGCTCTGCCCCCGGACGCCCCGCGCTGCTGGCAGGTTGTCCTCCGCGACCCGGCGCGCACCCCGGCTCTTGCACGAGCCAGCCACCAACCGCACAACGACAGGACGCGACGTGACCCTGATGCCCGGAGCACGCGTGCCGGGACGGACCTGGACGGTCCGCCTCACCGGCCACCCCGACCACACCGTGTCCGTTACCTGCAGCACCATCGGGTGCCGCATGCCGCCCCGCTCGAAGGACGCTGCCGGCATGCGCCGTTTCCGGCGGAACACGTCAGAGCTCACGGACGCCTCGCCGGTGCCCGCCCCAACGCCGCCTGCAGCTGCGGCAGCGCGCATTGCGGCCTCCACGAGACGCCCGTCCACTGCGCCGGCACCAGTCTGCTGGTCCTCGTCCACAACCCGGCCGTCGGACAGGTCTGGACCCTGGCAGAGGTCTGCCAGGCCTGCGCCCGGAACATCCCCCACATCGCTGTTCTGGCCACGGCCAGGCCCGCCCTGCTCAACCCCGTGCCCGCTCCCGTGGAGCAGCCGAGGCAGCGCGCCGCGGTGCCCGGCGGGTTCTCCTCACCGGAGGCCGCTCCTCATCCGTCACCGGGCCGCCCCCGACCTCGCCGTCAGCACCCTCCTCGGGGCTGATCAGGACGACCGGACCCGGCCGTTGGCCTGCTGCGGCTGTCTCTCGTCGTGGTTGCGAGGGCCGAGTTCCCGGCAGAGCCCCCGCACCGAAGTGCGGGGGCTCTGTCGTTTCCGTCGAGCACGTCGCCCGACGGATCGACAGTCGAGCAAGGCCAGCCCTCAACGGACACACCCGCTGTCCAACGCGTGGACGAGGCTGGCGGCCTTGGTTTCGACTCAGCGCAGTCGGTAGGCGCGGAGAACCGTCTGCTTCAGTTCGTTTCCGTCGGTGTCCGTGGCCGTCGTGCGCAGTCCGACGTAGCCGTTGCCGGCAGCGACGGGCGGGACGACAGCGGAGAAGGAGGCCGATCCGGTGCTCTTCACGGGCACCTTGTGCCAGGTGGCGCCGTCGTCGAACGTCGTCTCGAGGGACAACGCCTTGACGGCAGGGGTCTCTGCGTCGGCACGTTCCACCTTGATGGTCACGGGCAGGGGCTTGTCCGCGGGAGCACTGTTGTTCAGGTCGAAGCCCGCGCCGATGCGCGTGTTGAGCAGCGGGAGCTTCTGGGGCTTCTCGCAGCCTTCTTCGGGCTCGGCAGAGGAGAAGGTCCATTCGGCGTCGACCTTCGTCGCCAGGGCCACCGCGGGAGTGTCATGGTGTGCCGCCAGGCGGAGGGTGTATCGAGAAGGCCCGGCGGGCAGGTCGGTGAAGAAGGCGAACTGGGGGTCGTCGGTAGTGCCGATCTCCTCTCCGTCCCTCAGCAGCGTGGCTGTGCCCGTGTACTCGAAAGCGCTGGCAAGGTGGCCGGCGGCCGACGTCGAGAAAGCCTGGATGGGCGCGAAGAGGGAGTTCTCACAGCGTCCGGCATCCGGCGCGGCCGGGCTGATGGCTGCCTTGTTCCACTCTTCCGTGGTGGCGTTGCCGGGCTTGTACTGCGTCAGTGGGCTGGTCTCGAATGACGTACCGGTGTCCAGTGCGCCGAGCCACTTCACGCGGTTCGTGGCGGTGAAGTATTCGGTGTGCTCACTCGCGAGCTTGACGTTGTAGCCTCCGCCCGAGGCGCGGGCGCTGCCGTCGAAGGACGCCAGGTTGGACCGGTGGGCAGGCGCCGGATCGCCTTGCGTGTGGTAGCGGACGCGCACCTTGGCCAGCTCGTCGCTGCGGACCTGGAAACTGGGATCGGCGGGGATCCCGCCGTCACGGGTGAGCGCGAGGTTGTAGGCCGCTTCAGGCCTGCCGGGGACGGCGGGGGCATGCAGGGCTGCCAGGTGGACGAACGTGTAGGGGCGGGAGGTCACCGCAGGGGTGCCCGCGGCGTACAGCACGGCCTCGGGGTCCTGGGTGAAGACCCTGAACTCGTTCAGAACGCCGGCGATCGTCTCGTTGATCCCGACCCACCGGGTGTCCGCCTGGGTCTCGGTGCCCACGTCGGCCTGCACGATCTTTCCTGCGCGGGCGTCGAGCTTGACGGTCGTGTCGCCTGCAACCACCACGTCCGGCTGGGAGACGAGGGTGGCGCTCTGTACGCTTCCGGTCGAGTTGAAGATGACCGCGTTGGCGGTGTAGCGGCCCTTCGGGACGCGGCCGACGAGCGCGTCTCCCACGGCGCGGGCGTCGAATCCCTCCCCGGTGTCGAGGTTGATCAGCTGCAGGAGGGCGGGGGAAAGCGTCTCTCCGGCCCGGTCGGTGAGACGGATCGTCGTGTCGTACACCTCGTCCTCGGAGAACACACCGAGAGCGGTGCGAACGACGGTCTGACCGTCCGCGCTCCGTGCGGTGAGCACCCCGCTGTAGGTGCCGGCGTCCGCCTGGGCGGGGTCGATGGTGAGCTGGGCCGCGGCGGTGCCGTGGGCCGGCACGGTCAGCTGATCCGCGTCCGGCGTGATCAGCCGGCCGTTCTCGCCGCTTCCGTCGAGTGTGACGTCGAGGCTCAGCGTCAGGGGCTCGTCACCGTCGTTGTGATAGGTGACGGTGCGCTTCACCGGAGTGGCGTGAGGCCACTTCAGGTAGTTGGACAGGGTACCCGGGGTGGCGTATGCGTCCTGGCGTACTGCTCGGGTCAGGTCGACCCGTCCGGCTCCCTGGGCGAAGACGTCCAGGCCGGCCGTCGGCTTGGCGGTGCTCGTCAGCGCGTCCTTGAGCCGTGCGGCGTCCCAGTCCGGATGCTGCTGCGCGAGGAGCGCGGCCGCTCCGGCAACGTGCGGAGTCGCCATGGAGGTGCCGTTGAGCTTGGTGTAGTGGTCGTCGACCACGTCGCCGTGCGACGTGCCTGCCGCCCGTGCGGCGACGATTCCCACGCCGGGGGCGGTGATCTCCGGCTTGACGGCCGAGTCGACGAGGCGGGGGCCGCGGCTGGAGAAGTCGGCGAGCTGGTCGTCGGCGTCAACCGCTCCGACGGCGAGCGCGGCGTCTGCCGATGCGGGGCTGCTGACCTTCTCGTTCACGCCTTCGTTGCCTGCCGCGACGACGAACAGCGCTCCGGTGGAGGCGGTGAGGCTGTTCACAGCCTGGGACATGGGGTCCGTGCCGTCCGTGGCGGACGCGCTCAGGCTCATGTTGACGACCTTGGCGCCGTGGCTGGTCGCCCATTCCATGCCGGCGATGGTCCCGGATTCGGACCCCTGCCCCTTGCTGTTGAGCACCTTGCCCACCAGCAGCTTGGTGTCAGGGGCGACTCCGGCGTATCGGCCGGCCGATGCACTGCCGTCACCGGTGATGATGGAGGCCACGTGGGTGCCGTGGCCGTGAGCGTCCGCAGTCCCGTTCGCGCTCCCCGTGAAGTCCTGCGACGTCACGACGGCGTCCGCCAGATCCGGGTGCGCCGGATCGATGCCGGTGTCCAGCACCGCGGTGAGGACACCACGACCGGTCAGTCCGTCGTGCCAGGCGTCCGGAGCTCCGATCTGAGGAACGCTCTTGTCGAGGGAGGCCTTCACTGCCCCGTCCAGCCAGATCGTGGAGACGCCGGAAGCCAGCACACGGGACATTCCCCGCTTCTGGGTCATGGCCTCCCAGGCCTCGCCGGCCTTCGCCTTGGGGGTGGCCACCACATCCGCGTTGACGCTCTTGAGGGTCGTCCTGGGTGCGGCGAGGCGGCTCACGGCGGACCGGGCACCCTGCCCCCGGTCTGTGGCGTCGTAGCGCACCATCAGGGGCAAGGTCGCTCGCGCTGCGTCGTCGTACCCCATCGCCTCGAGCGCCTGCACGTCGAAGAGGCGCGCATCGACCGCTCCGCTCCGCAGCAGCTCCAGGGCGTCGGAGGGTATGACGGAGAGCGAGTCGCCGTGCGACCGGTAGGTGAACGAGACGTGCTCACGGCCTGGCCCGGGCCGCACCGTCACGCCTTCCCTGCCCCCAGCGAACCCCGTCAGCACGACCTGGTCCCCGGTCACCAGCGTGACCGTACGCACGGAAACGGGCTTCGCGTCGGCGCTCGCCTTCAGGGACGGGCTTCCGTCGGCCGTCGCAGCGGCGACGGCGGTGCCGGCACCGCCCGCCACCATCAGCGCCGCCATGGCGGCGGCAAGCAGCCTGCCCCGCTTGTGTTGTTCACTCATCTCTTAGCCTTCCGGCAGAAGAAGGAAAGACCAGGCGACAACACGGTGCGTGGCACGCCGCACACCGTGGCCGAAGATCCGGTCGTCCTTGCTGGCAATGCCCTTCGGCCACTCCGACGAGCGACCCGGGCGGGCGGTGAAACCCCGTGGTGCTGCCGCACCATGACGGGACGGCAGTGACGGCCGGAGCAGACAGCCCCTCACGACCCGTCCTCCCCCAGACGTCGCCCGCATCGTCAAACGCTGCTCCGCGCCCCGTCCCCCTCATGTGACGCTCGCCACAAGGTGCGCCCCTCAGCCCGAGAGCGAGCGTCACCGCCGGTGGGGCCGGCATGTGCTCGCTTGAGTACAAAACACGCATCCCTCCGGGCCGGTTCCATAGCTGAATGGAACCGCGACCGCGCCGGACAGGCCGGTGGCCCGGCATCGTCCTCTCGTTTCAGGAATCTCGTGCACCCCTTACCGAACCGCCGTGCCCGACAGCTCGCTTCACCCCTTGGCGGGGACGTCCGCGAGGGTGCCGGGCCGTCCGGAGTTCCCCGTGTCGAGCGCCTGGTGGGAGAGGTCGTTTCCACGGCGACCCGAGAGGTCCGTACCTTCGCGGCCGTGGTTTCCTCGAACGTCCTGATCGCGCTTCTGCCCGCGCTGGTGACCATCTTGGCGGCCGCACGGTTCTCCGGCACCGAACCCGTCAGATCGGTGTGCTTCGGAGGCGTCCACTTCCTGTTGGCCATCTGCGTCTTCGATCTCTCCAACCAGATCGTGGGCGTGCCTGAAGACCGCGTCAACAAACCGTCGCGCCCTTTGGTCACCGGCCTTCTGACCTTACGAGGAGCCTGGTGGCGGCTCGCCGCCGCCACCGTGGCACTGCTCTTCAGCGGCTGGCTGCTCGGCATCGTCCATCTGGCGCTGCTCTGGGTCGTCGTGGCGGGCGCCAACAACCATCTCGGTCTCGCGAAGCGGCCCTTTCTCAAACCGCTCATCGTCGGCGTCCAGGCCGGGATTCAGCTGCTTTCGGCTTGGCAGGTCGGCGGCGGCGAACCCGCCCGGTTCGTGCCGTGCGTCATCGCGGTCTCGGCATTGTTGATGTTGTTGATGCCGCTGCAGGATCTTCGTGACGTGGCCGGGGACCGGTGCATGGGGCGCCGGACGCTTCCTCTCGTCTACGGAGCCCGGGCCGTGCGGATCTATCTGTGCGTAGGGTTCCTTCTCACTCCGGTCGCGGTCCGGCTGCTGGTCGAGGCCCATGTTCTGTGGACCGGAGGATGGGTCGAGGCCGTGGCGGCGGTCATCTGCGCAGCGACTGCCGTGCGCGTCGTCACCTTGAGGAGTCCTGCGAGTGACGACGCCACCTATCGCCTGCTGGTTCTCTGGTACACGGCCATGGCGGCCGCCCCGCTCGCTGCCACGTTCTGAACGCCGTCGAGGCAGCGGCGTGCGGCGCGCCGTTCACTGTTCCAGGGTTGCGGGGCCGCCGGAGAGGTCGAGCTGCAGGCCCGTGGAGGTGACGGCGAGCGCGTCCACCTTCAGTCCCAGAGGGAGATCCGACATGTCCACCGTCAGTTCTGCCTTGCTCTTGATCATGTCCGCCAGGCCGCTCGGGACCGGGTTTCCGGAGAATGTCGGATCACCTGCGGTGAGCGTCACCTTGTCCCCGGCCAAGGACGGCGTGAGCGGTATGTCGATTCCGCCACCCGGCCCGACATGCGCCACAAGCGTTCCTGTTTCCGGGTCGGCTTCGACGTTCCCGCCGCCTTCCGCCGACCGTGACGCCGACATCGCCTCTTCCGTCACCTCGGCTCGCACCTTGCTGGATTCAACGGACGCACCGGAAGAGTTCCGGGAGAGATTCATGAGGTGCGCAACGAAGTCCACCTTCACATTCTTTCCGAAATCAGCCTGACGGGCCTCCACCTTCACGTCGGAAAATTTTCCGCTACCCAACTGGAGAACCGCCGGAGTCGACCCGAGGCTGACTTCCGCATCCGTATGAATCCTCCGCTCGGCAACGGAAGCGATCTTCCAGGTAGCGTATCCACGCGTCGCCATTTCACCGAGAGGCAGCAGAACGGCAAAAGCGCCGAACACGCTTAGAGCGAGGGCGGTACGGCCTTTTGAGCGGAGGCAAGGAAACTTGTTGCGCCAAGAGTTCATGGCCTCACAGTAACTCAGCCGCTTCCAGTAGGGCGGCTCGCAGCGGAAATTCGTTGAGTACTCTCTACTTAAAGTTCGAGTTCCGGAAGAGTCGGGCATCCATGCATCACAGGTAACGCCGCGTCTACTCGGGAATCTTTTATGAGAAGGACCTGAGAAAGCTCTGAGAAATCCCGCGAAAGGCGTTTCGACGTTCGAATGCCCCACGCGGGGATCCAGCGCTGACGCCGCGGCCGGAGCCGTGGGGCGGTGTCCCGCTGCGCCCCGGCAGCGCGCCCGGCGCCTGGTGTCACGTCGGGGTCCGCACACCCGTCCGGGCGGTCCTCGCTCGGCCCGGACGGGTGCGGAAGCTGCGCGAACGCCACGCATCGGCCCGCTCAAAGGCCCTATGGAGCACGGCGATTGAGTAATGAACGCTCTCACTCAGATCTGGATCAACGTCTTAGCTGAGGAGCGTCGAGCGCTGTGAGGGCGCCTCATGCATGAGGTGAGGGGGTGAACGAACACCATGACGTTTGACGTCGACTTCCTGGAAGAGATCGTCGCGGACGAGCCGGAGGGTCTGTGGCCCTGCGAGAAGACGTGCACGGCGACCTGCGGGATCACGTGTACGGCCACGCAGGCCTGACCACCGGATGACACCTGAGCCCTGGCTCTCCTCGGTTGAGGAAGGAGGAGGAATGTCCGACAACATCGAACTTCTGGAGACGCTCGACAACGAGCAGATCGAGGGTCTGTGGCCGTGTGAGATCACGTGCTCCGTTTCCTGCGGCAGCACGTGTGAGAACACGCTCCCGTAACGCGGGCCCCGCGTTCCCCGGTGCGGCGCACGCCGCACCGGGGTCTCCGGACCGGTACTCCGACGGCCACCGTGACGCAAAGGACGAACATGCACAGAAAGACGGCGGCCGGGCGTGAGCCCCTCGCCGACCTCAGGCTTCTGACGGACCTGGCCGAGGCAGCCGTCGCCCGTCACGGCGGCGGCTGGACCCTTCGGAAGGACGACTTCTGGTGCCGTGTCGTCCCGCCGCGCCACTCCTCTGCGGACCAGGGCTGGAAGATCCACCTGTCCGCCACTCCGCTGTCCGCCCCCCTCGTTCTCGCGCGCGGAGCCGAGATCCTCCTCTCGGCCGGCTGCTTCTTCAAGTTCGCCCGAGACCTTGACAGGGCCACCACCTTGGTGGACCGGAACCAGCCACGTGGCTACGGCGGCAAGTTCCTGACGGCCTATCCGGAGGACAACGAGACATGCCGGGCTCTCGCCCGACGACTGCACGACGCGACCTCGGATCTTCACGGTCCTCGCATCCTGTCCGACCGCCCGTACGCTCCCGGAAGCCTCGTCCACTTCCGCTACGGCGTGTTCGCCGCGAAGCCGACGCTCACGCCTGACGGATCGTTCGAGTTCCTCCTCCGTGCTCCGGACGGAAGCCTCATCAAGGACGAGCGTCGAGCATGGTTCAGCCCCCCTTCGTGGGCCTCGTCCCCTCCCTTCGACGCACCTCCCCCTCGGCCGGCGGGGGATGCGACGACGGCCGTACTCGTGGGCGGACGTTTCCGCGTCTCCAAGGCGATCAAGCACGCCAACCGCGGCGGCGTCTATCGTGCGCTGGACCAGCGCACCGGCGCGGAGGTGGTCCTCAAGCACGCGCGCCCACATGTCGACGCCCGTCTCGACGGCACCGACGCACGGGACGTCCTGCGCCATGAGGCCCAGATCCTCGATGCGCTCGCCCCCCTGGGTATCGCCCCGCGCACCGTGGCGCTCGTCGAGCAACAGGGAAGCCTCTTCCTCGCGCAGGAACACGTCCCGGGCGTGACGTTGCGCCGCTGGGCCACCGATCATGTTCACGCGTCCGGGACGGGCACGGGCGTACCACTCCACGAGGTGGCGGCTCTGGCACCGAAGGTCGCGACGCTGCTGGACCGGGCACACGGCGTGCCTGGTCTCGTCCTGCGTGACGTCACCCCGCAGAACATCATGGTCACGCCTGACGGCGAGGTGGTTCTCGTCGACCTGGAGGGCGCCGTCACCGAGGGCGAGCCCGCACGCCGGATGTACACGCCCGCCTACGGCGCACCCGAGCAGAGCACGGCACCCCGCTTCGCTCCCGCCCCGGCCCGCAGTGTCGACGCGTACGCCCTCGGCATGGTGCTGTTCTTCCTGGCGACGGGCCGAGACCCTCTGATCGTCGGGCCGAGCCCTGGCACCGAGGCCGGCCAGGGCCGCAGGACCGCCTTGATCGAGGCGATGCAGGAGAGTCAGCCCGGGCTTCGCGCACTCGCCCCCGTGATCAAGGGGCTCACCGCCGACGAACCGACCGACAGGTGGCAGATACGTCAGGCGGTCGCACACTTGGAGCGCTCCGCGTCCGTCACCGGCTCCGTTGCACCACCGTACGAAGCGCGTCGTGCCGAGCCCGATGCGCGCGCCACCCCGGCGGACCCGAGTCGCATCTGCGGGACTCAGACCACGGCAGCGACAGGGAGTCACACCGAGAACCTCGTCGAGGGAGGTCTCCAGCACCTGCTGAACACGATGCGACCCGACGAGGACCGTCTGTGGATGTCGGGCCAGTTCGGCTCCACCACCGACCCCTGCAACGTCCAGCACGGCGCGGCAGGTGTGCTCGGCGTTCTGGTCCAGGCCGCCCGGTCGGTGAGCGACGCCACGTACCGGGAATCGGTTCAGCGGGTGGCCGAGTGGACCGCCCGACGTTCGCGGGAGGTTCCGAGTTCGCTGCCGGGACTGTACTTCGGCCGTTCGGGCACCGCATGGGCCCTCTACGACGCCGCCCGGTTCCTGGACGACGAGGAACTGGCGTCCCGTGCCGTGGAGATGCTGGAGACCGTCGCTCTCGACTGGCCGAACCCCGACATCTGCCACGGACTGTCCGGCGCGGGCATGGCCCTTCTCCACGTGGGCGGCGAGTCGGGCCGTCCCTCCCTGACCGCCTCCGCGCTCACCTGTGCGGATCGCGTCCTGGAAGGCGGTCGCAGGGAGAAAGGCCGGATCCTCTGGCCGATCCCATCGGAGTTCCGCTCGGACCTCGCCGGTGTGGTCCACTACGGGTTCGCCCACGGCGTCGCCGGAGCGGGAGCGTTCCTCCTGGCCGCAGCCCAGTTCTCCGGCCGACAGGCCTATCTCGACGCCGCAGTCGAAGCAGGACGGACGCTGTGCGCGGTCGCCGAGACGTCGCGCGGCGCGGCTCGTTGGCCCGCCGGCCCGTCGCCGCGACAGGACGGCCAACGGGACATGCAGCACTGGTGCAGCGGAGCATCCGGCGTCGGGACCTTCCTCGCACGGCTCTGGCGGGTCACCGGCGACGACCGCTCGCTCGATCTATCCCGGCAGGCGGCGGAAACGGTGCACCGGGCTCGATGGAACGTCGGCAACGCGGCCTGCCACGGGCTCGCGGGTGACGGGGACTTCCTCGTCGACATGGCTCAACTCACCGGTGACGCGCGCTATCAGCACATGGCACGCGACGTGGCCGAGGTCATGTACGTCCTGAGGGCCGAACGCGGAGGCCTCGGTCTCGTGACCGATGAGAGCGGCCACTCGGTGACCGCGGACTACGGCACGGGGCTCTCCGGAGCGCTGGGGTTCCTGATGCGGCTGGAGCACGGCGGAGCCCGGCTGTGGATGCCCGGTCCGCGCCGCAGCGCCACGCCGTTCCCCGGCATGCCCCGGCTCGCTCCCACGCCCCGGGCAGGGACGCCATGACGACGCACTCGGCGAACCGTCCCCTCAGTGGGCCGACGAGCGCCACGCGGACGAGCCGCTTCGCAGAGGCCACCGTGAGTGAGGAGCCTCATCGCAAGAGCTTCGCCTTCTCCGATCACGCCCGTCACATCGCGTGCCTCCGGCTGACCCGGAGCGGGTGGGGCGTGGAGTCGTGGTTCGGCGGCGCGGCGGACCGGACGCCGCGCATGCTCACCACCGGGGGTCAGTCACTGGCCACCCAGCTCGTCCCTCTCGACGACGGGAGGGTCGTACTCACCCGTCCGAGCGGAGGACGGCACGAGATCGTCCTGCTCGGTCCCGGCGAGGGCGACCACGAGGCGCAGGAACGGACCCTGGCCCGGTCCGATGCCCCTTCTCTACGGCTCGTGGCCGGCCAGGGACCGTCCTGGTCGGCCGTCGCCGTCACGACCGAAGAGGGTGGGTCGAGCCTCTGGACCGTAGCCGAGGATTCCACGAAGCTGCGCCTGGTGGTGCCGCAGAACCGCCTCCAGGGCATGCTGCGCAACGGTACGCGGCTGGACCGGCACGGTCTGCGCATGGGGTTCGACCTCCTCCAGGAGGGACGGTCCCGCCCGGTCGGCATCGACTTGATCACGGGCCGGGTCGAGCCCCTCACGAACCCCCCGGCTCCGGGCGGCGCGCAGGGCGCGCCCGAGGCGGACGGCACGGGTCGTTTGCTGCTCGCCGCCCCGGACGCCGAGACGGCTCTCCTCGTGTCGACCTCGGCATCCGGGACCCGGCTGGTCCTCGTCACCGACGGCGTCGAACGACCGCTGCCCGCAGCCGCCCTGGTCGACCCCGCGGGCGGTCCCACGCCCCTTCCGATCGCGCTGTCCCCCGATGCCCGGCACCTGCTGCTCCTCGTCACCGAAGGCGCCAGGACCCGCTTGCTCCGCGGCAGCCTCGACTCGAGGGCGCTGCCCGTCAAGGTTGCGGGCGACGCCGAAGCCCTCTTCCTTCCGTCCGCGCGGTGGACGGACCGGCTTCAGGTCATCGGAAGCACACCGGACGAACCCTCCCGTCCGTGGGTCATCGCCCCGCGCCGCACGCCCCCGGCACGGACGCGACGTGTGCCCCGTCGCCGGGCGGTTGCGCACACCGAGGTGCTCCCCGGTGCCGACGACGACATGGAGGTCGTGGTGTACGGCGGGCGGGACTGGTGTGTCAGCCGCCACCTCGTGATCGCGCTGCACGGGGGACCGGAGGCTTCCTGGAAGCTGGACCACTCCCCCTTCTTCCGGCGACTGGCGAAGGCCGGCATCGCCGTGGTCGCGCCCAACCAGCGAGGCAGTACGGGGTACGGGGCCGCCCACCGTCTGGCCGTGCGGGGGGCTTGGGGCGGTCCCGATCTGGATGACGTCCTCCGCATGAGCGAAGCGCTGGCCCGCCGGCGCAGGGGGATGCCCCCCATGACGCTGTACGGCGAGAGCTACGGAGCCCATCTCGCCCTTCTCGCCGCCGCGCACCGCCCACATCTTTGGTCACGGTGCGCCGTCAGCGCGCCGTTCCTTTCCCCGGAAAGCCTGCACGGCATGGCGAACACGTCCGTGCGGGCCTTCCTGGCCCGGCACGGGGCGTGGCCCCACCAGCCGTCCGGCTCGGCTCACGAGCCGAGGACCGCTGAGGCGTGCCTCGATCGGATCACCGCACAACTGCTCGTGGTGCACGGAACGGGCGACGAGGTCGTTCCCGTCGGTCAGTCGCTGGAACTGCGCCGACGGCTGGCGGCCCACGGGCGGCGCGAGGGAGAGGACTTCGTCGTCCGCGAAGCCTCCGGCGGACACAACGTGCTGTCGGGCCCCCAGGGATCCCGTCTCCAGGAGGAGGTCACCGCCTTCCTGCTGTCGGGATGCGGGGCTCTCATCCCGAGCGGAGGAGGAGACCTGTGAGGCGCTTCGCTCTCCGCAGCGCGCGCACCGGCAGCCCGCAAGCCAGCTCCCCCACGAGCTCCAGGGCCGGAAGAGACGCCGACCGGCTCCTGGTGCGGACCGTCGCCACGTCCCGGCGCTCCGCAGCGGTGCTCGTGCTCGGGGTGGCCCTGCGGTCGTTCACCTCGCTCCTCATCCCTGCCGCGATCGCCGCCGCCCTCGACTCGGCATCGCGGGAGCAGGGGCTCGCGCAGGCCGTCCGGCCGTCCGTTCTGCTCGTTCTGGGCGTACTCGCCTCCGCCGCCGTGCTTCTGGGCAGCGTCTACACGAGCGCCCGTGCCGCGGTGTGGCTCCGCGTCTCCTTGGCCCGTCATGTGCTCGCGGTCGGACAGACGGGCACACGCGACCTCCGGCACGGTGATCTCGTGACCCGGCTCGTGGGCAACGCGTCCGAAACGGCTGAGGCCTCCTACGGTCTGATCAGCCTGCTCAGCGGCTTCGTCACTCCGATCTGCGGTGTTCTCGCGCTGTGGGCGATCGACTGGACCGTGGCTCTCGCCTTCCTCCTGACCGCCGCTCCGATCACGACGATCTCCAGCAGGTTCTTCCGCTCGTACAGTCGGAATCAATCGCGCTACCAAGAGATCCAGGGCGAGCTCTCAGCGTCCCTCTCCGATGTGACGGACGGGGCGCGCAGCATCGCGGCGATGGGGACCGCGCAACGGGAGATCGACCGGGTCCTCCAGCCCCTGGCCCGCCTGTCTGCGGAAGGCCGGGAGTCCTGGACCGCCCAGAAGAAGGCCACGTGGCGTTCCTCGTTGCTGGCACCCGTCTGCGAGTTCACCGTACTGGTCGTGGCCGGGTTCAAGGTCAGCGCGGGAGACATCAGCCCCGGGAGCCTCGTGGCCGTGACCGCCTATACCGCCATGGCTCTCGGGCTCCTGGACAACCTCGACCCGCTGGCGCGACTGGCGCGAGTGCGTGCCAGTGCCGGTCGGCTCGTCGACGTCCTCGGACGGCCCACGCCGGAGGCAGGCGAGGTGACGCCGCCCGTCGGCCCCGGCGCCCTGACGCTGCGGTCCGTCACCGTGACGCGAGGCGATCAGGTCGTGCTCGACGCGGTCGACCTCGACGTCCCGGCCGGCTCCAAGGTGGCGGTGGTCGGCCGTTCGGGTTCGGGGAAGTCCGCTCTGGCCGGAGTCATCGGTCACCTGGTCCGGCCCGATTCGGGCGAAGTACGTCTGGACGGCGTGCCCGTGAGCACCATGGCCCCCGCAGCGCGGGCCCGGTCGGTGGTCTACGCCTTCGCCCGGCCGGAGCCCCTCGGCGGCACCGTCGGCGACGACATCACCTACGGACTGAGCCCCGAGCCGACCGACGAGGAGACCGTCGCGTCGGCGCGCACCGCCTGCGCCGACGCCTTCATCGACCGGCTGCCCGGCGGCTACGGCACGCCTCTCCACGGCCTGGCCCTGTCCGGTGGCGAACGTCAGCGCCTGGGCCTGGCTCGCGCCGCCGCTCGTCTCAAAGGCGCGTGCGTCCTCGTCCTCGACGAGGCCACCTCCCACTTGGACGCGCTGACCGAGGTCCTGGTCGGGCGCGCGTTCGACACCGGCAGGACCGAGATCGCGGTCACCTACCGGGCCGCCACCGCCGCCCGGGCCGACGTCGTGCTCTGGATGGAGGACGGGCGGATACGGGAAGCGGGCCCTCACGACCGGTTGTGGAACATACCGGCCTACAGGTCGGTCCTGGCTGTCGACGGGGGCGCCGTGGTCACTCCCCTCGAAGCCGTGTGCGAGTCGGCGAAAGCGGAACACGATGGATGAGCGGATGCGGGCCGACACGGGCTGGGCGCTGCTGCGGGACGAGATGCGGGGCAACGGCGCGGCCCTTCGGCGGCTCACGGTGTGGAGCACCGTGGAAGCGCTGCCCGCGCTGGTCACGGGAGTCGCCGTGGCGAAGGCTCTGGACGACGGATTCCTGGCCGGGCACCCGGCTGCCGGCACGTCCTGGCTCGCGGTCGTGGCGTTGGCGCTCCTCGTCAAGGCCTTGGGAGCCAGGGCGGTGTTCGCTCCGCTCGCCGATGTCGTCGAGGCACTCCGGGACGGTCTGACCAGGCGATTGGTCACCGCCACGGTGGGCCGGGCGGCCGCGGTCCGCCAGGGCCCCGACGCGTCCGTCATCGCGCAGTTGACCGGGCACATCGACACCGTGCGCACGCTCACGTCGGCTCTCCTGCGTTCCGTTCTCCGGATGGGCCTGACCGTCGTCATGGCCTTCGTCGGAGCGGTCAGCGTGTCACCCGTCGTGGGTCTGATCGCGGGGCCTCCCTTGATGGTCGCCGTCCTCGCCCTCTGGCGGGCGCTCCCGGTCATGGCACGCCGACGGCATGTCGCCGTTCTGGCCGGCGAGGCCGTGTCCCGGCGCATGGGACTGTTCGTCGCGGGGATGCGCGACATCACGGCGGCGGGTGCCTCGGAACGAGCGGTCGCGGACGTGACGGACGCGGCCGAGCTGCATGCAGCCGCGTTGCGGGCCGCGGCGAGGACGGACGCCACGCGGATCGCAGTGATCGCGGTCGGCTGTCATCTGCCCATGATCGCGCTGCTCGTCTCCGCTCCGTGGCTCCTGCGCGGTCACCTGCTGACGGTGGGCGAGCTGATCGGTGCCATGCTGTGTCTGACCCAGGGCATCGAGCCCGCCCTTCGTGCCGTCACCAATCTCCTCGGGGCGTGGGGACTGCAGCTCGGCGTGGTGGCAGGCCGCCTGCGGGAAGTCATCGACGGTGGGCCGTCGACCGCCGCACCGGGATCCCGGCCGGACCTGCCCCGGGGATCGGACCTGGAGTTCGACCGGGTCACGTTCGCCTTCGGCGCGTCCGCCACGCCGGTCGTGCGTGCCTTCAGTCTGGTGATCCCGCACGGAGAACACGTAGCGATCGTCGGGCCGAGTGGTATCGGCAAGTCCACGCTGGTCGACCTGCTGAGCGGCCTGCGCCCGGCCGACTCGGGAACGGTGCGCTACGGCGGCGTACCGCTGGACCGCATCCGCCCGGACGTACTGCGCCGCGAGGTCACCATCATTCCGCAAGAAGCCTGGCTCGCGCCGGGCACTCTCCGGGAGAACCTCCTCTATCTGGCGGCTGTTCCGAATCCGCGAGCTCTGGAGGAGTGTGTCGATCTCCTCGGCCTCGCACCTGTCATCGCAGCCGCGGGCGGACTGGACGCCTCCCTCTCCCACCGAGCGCGTTCGTTGTCGTCGGGGGAGCGACAGCTCCTCGCCCTCGGCCGCGCCTACCTCTCGCCCGCCCGGGTGGTCGTCCTCGACGAGGCGACGTCGTCGCTGGACGCGGAGACCGAGGCGCGCGCCGAGTCCGCCTTCGCCGGGCGTGAGAACACCACGTTGATCGTCGTCGCCCACCGGCTCACGTCGGCCGCTCGTGCCGACCGGACCGTCCTGCTCGAGGGTGACCATCCTCTGGTGGCCCCCCACTCCGATCTCCTGGGCATGTCCGCGCTCTACGCAGAGGCCGCCGCGCACTGGTCGGTGGATCACGTCACACGTCCGGTCGCCTGCGGGCGAAGTGCCCTCGAAGCCCCACCCCCGCCACTCGGCGACAATCAAGGAGCCCTGCCATGAACGGCCCCCGTGAAGTGAACTGGGACGTCACTTACGCCTGTCCCCTCCGCTGTACGCACTGCTACTCCGAATCGGGCCGCCGTCCCTCGCGCCGGCTCAAGCCGGAGGACCGGAAGAGGGTGGCGAAAGCCCTCATCTCGCTGAAGCCGAAAGCGATACAGCTGAGCGGAGGGGAACCTCTCCTCATGGAAGACCTTCCCGTCCTGGCCGGCATGTTCCGGGACGCCGGCATCGAGGTGGGCCTGTTCACCAGCGGCTGGCTGCTCGACCGTGCGCGCCTTGACGGTCTTCTCGGGGTGTTCTCCAGCGTGCACGTGAGCGTGGACGGGGCTACCGCGGCAGTGCACGACCGCATCCGAGGACGGGCCGGCTCCTTCGACCGGGCGATGCGCGCCCTCGAACTCCTCGACGAGGCTACCGGGAGCGGCACTCGGCCGCCTGTGGCCTTCGGAATCGACTGCACCCTGGTCCGCAGCAACTTCGACGACATGGAAGCCATGTGCCGGGACGTGGCGGGCCGGTTCGCCCACCTCGGGTACCTGTCCTTCGGCGCTGCCGTTCCCGGGGGCCTGGCGAACCGTGAGGGCTATGCGCGCCATGAACTCCTGACCGACGCGCAGTTGGACGCGCTCGCCCACCCGGAGCTGGGGGCGCGCCTGAGGGAGCTCGTGCCGCCCTCCCTCTCCGTACAGACCTTCGACGGGCGCGCTCTGCAGATGCACCCGGAGCTGGTCGCCCGGGGGTATGCCCTGACCAACCTCATGCAGGTGGAGCCCGACGGTCGCGTCCGGGGCATGGCGATGTACGAAGGCACGGTGGGAAGCCTGCTGGACGAGCCCGCCGACGTCCTCTGGAGCCGTACGCGGGACCGGGTCACGTCGGATTTCGTGGTGCGGACGCTCGCACCGGTCCGCACCATGGCCGAATGGGCCGAGGCGGCCCGCCGCATCGATCTCCATTTCGGCTCGGCGGCCGACCGCGCACGGATCGCGGCCCGGCCCCCGTTCTCACCAGAGGACACGAGCCCCGCCGGCCGATAGGCACGTCCCGCGTCGGCCGAGCGTCCGTCCAGGGGCACGGGTCGGGGCAGGCACACGCCATCGGGCTTGCCCGATCCCACAGCGGGCCGATATCGGAACTTTCTGCCTGATAGGGCAGAAAGTTGGATTTGGCCCCCCTTGTCACCAGAGTCCGTGAACGACCGGGTTCGCGCCTCAGTAGTTTCTACTCACCCGACGGGCCTGCGTGAGACGCCGGGCGGATGTGCGGAGCGAGTCGGACGCGCCGGGCTCGAACGCGGTCGGCGGTGGTGGGGCGTGGCATGCACGTCTTGTGGCAGGCGACGACAGCGAGGGCGGAGTGGTCGGCGACCCTGACGTCCTCGTCCTCGGGAACGCTCTGCGCTTGTACGTCGAGGAGCCGGGAGACGTCGATGCGGAGGGTCATCGGGCGGCGTCCGCGGCACGCTCCGGGGCAGCGGGCGGGATCTCGTCCGGGAATGCCTCGTCGAACTCGGCCCTACGTGCCTCGCCCCGCTTCGAAACTCCACACCGTTCGACACGGCCCCCGCCCGTGCGCAGGCGATACCGTTCCGGGACCGGGACGCCTGATATCAGGATGTCGGCCGAATCTCCCGGGCGCTTCTCACTCCGAGCGTCCGACGGAGCACTGCCTCGCTCGGAAGCTCTCGCTCCGTGAAACGCGAGCGTTCCTTTCCGTTCAATCCGCCCCAGACGCCATGCTTTTCACCGTGCTCAAGAGCTGTGCGAAGGCACGAGATTCTCGCCGGGCAGGCCTTGCAAAGCCGCTTTGCCACGCGGTCCCAGTTGCGGGGCGCGTCGGGCGGAGGGAAGAACACCTCCGGATCCACATCTGCAGTGGCGCAGAGCAGTTCACTTGTCCGCGGCCCGGGGATGTTCACAGTCGGAGAAGAAGTCATCGCAGTCTTTCCATCAGGTGCATACGCTGCGCACCCATCATGCGTTCTCCGGTTCCGTTTGCCGTGAGTGCAGAATACTCACTTGCCCTCCGCGGTAGAGGACCGTCCGGAATCCGAAATCTGACAGGGCCCGGGTGGCGTGCGACGGTGGATGGAGGACCGTGCCCCGGCCGCGCGCCGCCGCACGCGGTCGTCCCGCGCGGCCGGAGGGATCAGCCCTGGAGGTGTGCGTCATGCCTGCGAGGGACAGAGCATCGGGCAGGCCAGGTGACGACCGAATGGCGCGGCGGGGCGAAGAGGGGCTGCGCGGAGCGCCGGGCAGGAAGGACGCCAGGCGGGCCGGCCGGACCCGGTCCGCCGGTGAGTGGGGCCGGGCGAAGTACAGGGGATCATGGGCAGAGCACCTGTGGCGTCGGCTGGACGCGTTCGACTTCCTCAACCAGGCCATCCTGCTGGCCGCCACCCTCCTCCTCTGTGCAGTCCCGTTCATGCTCGTCGCGACCGCCCTCGCGGGCCGGTCGGCGGTGACGGGACTGAGCCGGCGACTGGGGCTCAGCGAACGGGCGGCCGCGGCCGTGGGTGACCTGTTCGCCTCGTCCGCGGCGACTTCGGCAGCGGTCACCGGCCTGTCGTGGGTGTTCTTCGTCCTGGGCGGCCTCGCCTCCGCCGGCTCGCTCCAGAAGCTGTACCAACAGATGTTCCAGCTGCGTCCGCAAGGTCTCCGGGACATCGTTCGCGCACTGGCCTGGCTGGGTCTGGTCGTGGGCTGCGCCGCTTTGGCGAGCGTCGTCGGGCATGGCATGTACGCCCAGGCGCCCGTCCTGTGGTGGATCGTCAACGTCCCGGCTTTCATCGCGTTCTGGTGGTTCACGATGTGGTTCCTGCTGGCGGGGCGCATCCCGTGGCGCAGCCTGGTGCCCTGCGCTGTCGCCACGGGCGTCCTGTGGATGGGGATGCTGGTCGTCTTCCACTTCGTGTTCTCCGGCATGGTCACGGAGTACGACGAGAAGTACGGCCCGATCGGTGTCGTCTTCGCCCTCATGTCGTTCTTCATCGCCGTCGGGGTGGTGATCATCCTCGGCGCGGCCACGGGCATGATGTGGCAGGAACGCGGCATGTCCTTCCGGAGCGCCGTGACCACACTGAGGCGGTCCTCGAGACGGCCGTCGGCCCGATCGTGACGGTGGACACGCACCCTGCATGAGTAGCCATTGCGGATCGAAGTGCCCGGCCTCCGGCGTAACGTGACTCTCTAGCGGACCGCATCGTGCAGTCCTATGCTGAGGAAGGCATTCCGTGAAGGCGCGAGGTGGCACAGATGACGAACGCTGACATCAGACGCAAGATCTTGCGCATCAATTCATACTTCCTCATGGCGTTCGGTGGCGTCTCGATCATCACAGGTGACATCTGGTCAATCTGGTTCGCTCCCGGCCCGTGGGAGGAAATGCTGAGGGGCGAACCCTCCGTGGGAATCGGCGGCCTTGAAGCCCACGGGCTCGCCTTTCTTTTCGGAGTGATGCTGTGGCGCGCGAGCCGCACTGCTCCGGCGAGGCAGTGGCACGTATACGCGGCTGTCGCTCACGCCTTCCTCGCGTTGTGCAACATTCTCCTCTGGGACATCTACACCCTAGTCGGCGCCGTCGCCCTCGGATACATCTCGACCATCGCCCACATCGTCTTCGCGACGGCCGAAACGATCGCTGCGACCCGGCTCTACGACGCCGAGCCTCGCGAGCGGCAGAACGCGGCCTGAGCCGTCGTCGACGCGCCGACCCCCGAAGGAGGGCGGTGCGTCGACGATCCGGGGAGCGGCGATGGCATCAGCCCGCGCCGGGCCTAGCATTCTCCCTTCCGGAGGGGAGCAGCTCGTCGGCTCTGCTCTCCATCAGGACGGGAAGGTAGTCGGGGACGCGCGCGTACCGGAATTCCTCGTAGGCCGTTCGTACCGCTTCTCTCACCAGAGCGGCAGCCACGTGAGGATGCGCCTTCTTCAACCGGTCGGTGACATGGCCGATGACATCGACGGCGTCCGCAGGTGTTGCCATGGCGCCCCTCCGCCCTGGTCGAATCCGTTGCCCTCACACCCCCGCGTGAGCGCGACACTCGCGTGCAGCCGCCGACAGCCGCGGTCATGGCCGAGACGCCGGATTCCACTGCTGCGAGTGCCGCCTCGTACAGGCTCCCCTTACATCGAGTCCTGAGCCTGGGCTTCCGCCTCGGCCACCGCGATGGTCATGCCGAGACCCTTCGCGATGTTGCCCGCGGCAGTCATCACCCGGGCTGTTCCCACCACCGGGGCGATGGCGACCAGGACGTCCTGGACCTGCTCGGCCGTCAGGCCGGCTTGGATCGCGGGGTCGATGTGGGCGACGTAGGAGACAGGAGGGGCGTCCGAAGCCGCGAGGGCTGCGATCCGAGTGAGCAAGAACGTGTCTGGGGGCAGACCACACCGCTCCACCGAGTCAACGGTCATCGCGGCGAGGGTGTCCAGGACGGGGGTTTCCGATGCTGTGGCCATGGCGGGGCTTCTCCCATCGGGGCCATGAAACAGTGATTGGTCCGGGCAGATGCCGCTCCCCCATGGCGTCAGGCCGCCCACCTGCCAACTGTACGACCGGCTCTCCGGGGCTGCCTGTTCGAGGCGTACGTCGTCCCGGCTCCGGCGTCGGCGGCCGCCGACGCCGGATCCCCTCGTCGTCCCTGTCGGCAGACGTGCTCCTCGACGTGCGCGTGTGCGGACGCGGAGGCAAAATAGATCGGTGGGAATTCGGTTGACTGCGGGGCGGAGGAGACATGTACCTGGCCTACGACTTTCCCCTGCTGAGCGCTTTCTGGTCGATCTTCTGGATCTTTCTGTGGATCCTCTGGTTCATGCTTCTGTTCAGGGTCATCCTCGACATCTTTCGTGATGACGAGCTGAGCGGGTGGGCGAAGTTCGGCTGGCTCCTGTTCACCGTCGTGCTTCCCTTCGTCGGTGTCTTCGTCTACGTCATCGCGCGAGGCAAGGGAATGGGGAACCGCGAGCGGAAGCACGTCCAGGCGCAGCAACGGGAGATGGACACCTACATCCGCAACGCTGCGGGCAACGGGGGACGCAGCCAGGCGGATGAACTCACGAAGCTCTCCGACCTTCGCGCCCGCGGCGACCTGACCGAGGAGGAGTTCCTCCACGCGAAGGCCCAGGTCATGGCCGGCGACGGCAGGGTGGCGACCCGCCGCTGAAGGACGTCGCCCGGTCACGTCAATGACAGTTCGGTGGGGGTCACGACGGAAGGGGTGGCCATGGCCACCACACACAGCGCTCACAGATCGCAGAGCGCCGCCCGTGCGACCGACACGGGCCACCAGGCGTGGGCGAGCGGACTCACCGCCTTCGCGGCCGTCATGTTGGGTCTGGCCGGCCTCGTCAGTGTCTTCAGGGGCATCATGGCGATCGCCGAGGACGACGTCTTCGTGACGACACCGAACTACATCTTCAAGTTGGACCTCACGAGTTGGGGATGGATCCACTTGATCCTGGGTGCTGTCGCCATCGTCATCAGCATCGGCCTCTATAAAACCGCGCTGTGGGCACGCGTGGCAGGCGTGACCATCGCCACCCTCGTCATCCTGGCCAACTTCCTCTCCCTCCCCTACTACCCGGTGTGGTCCGTCCTGATGATCGCCATGTCGGGCTTCATCATCTGGGCCCTCTACTCCGTCGATGACGGCACGCGGTGATGCCCTTGGGCATGCGGCTGCGGAACTGAGGACGGCCCGGACGTGTTCGCGTCCGGGCCGTCCGTCCTCAGTTCCGCAGCCGCATGCCCGGACGCAGGTCCTGAGGGGCGGCTCCACGGGGGGCCGTCGCCGCACACCGGGCTCGCCCCCGTCTGAGTACGCGGTACTCACTCCAAGACCGACGAGGGCGCGTCTAATGTGACAGTCGCTCAAGAGAAAAGTCCTCTTAAGCAAGATCTGCGGAGTTTTGCATGCGTAAGTCTGTTGGCCTGATCGCCACGTCCCTCCTGGCCGTCTCCCTCGTGTGGGCGTCTCCCAGCCTCGCTGCCACGTCCGAGGCCTCGATGGCGACCACCACGAGGTGCAACTCTTCGTCTCCCGACGTGTACGGAGTCACGCTCATCACCTGTGTCGAGCAGCGCACCGGCGAGTACCGCATCCACACCTCCGCCTACCACACCGGTCAGCAGTCGGGCACGGTCCACGTGTACGCGGGGCAGTACGCGAACAACTCTGCGAACAAGGTCTGCCCGGAGGCCTACCTCGCTCCTTACGATTCCTACGACTGCTGGGGATCCTGGAAGTCCAGCGCCGGAGTCGGCTTCGTCAACTCCCGGCTGAACGCGATCGTCGGGTCGACCTGGAAGTCGACGTACGACGAGGCCGTCTTCCTCGACTAGCCCGGCCACGGCCAGTGTGCGGCAGACCTCTCCCGCACACTGGCCGCCCTGATCACCACCGAGCCCTCGTCGGCCTTGATCCGGCCCTCCTTGAGAGCAGCGCTACGTGTCGGACTTTCCGTTCGTGTATCTCAACCACGGTCCGCTCGACCCCGATACCTTCGACAAGGCGGACGGGGCGTGGATCGCGTTCCAGCAGCCGGTCACCGAGGCCGACCTCGCGTTTACCGCCCGTTTCTGCCCCGAGCCGATTCACGGCTTCTTCCACGGCGACGACGAGCTGTTCTCCTGCGAGTCCCCCGGTGACGTCTACGATTCCATCGTCGCGCACAGCTGGGGCGCCGGTGAGTTCCCTGTCACCGAGGAGGCTGCCGCAGCGTTCAGTGCCTCGGTGGAGCAGTGGGTACGCGAGATCCACCAGCACACGCCGATCGCCTTCTTCATGGGTCCTGGAGCAACGCTGGGCGAAGACCCCTGGGAGACCTGGAGCCGGCAGCGGGTCGGCACCGTGGTGATGCCCTGGCTCCAGCAGTACCTCGCCGCTCATCCTGATCTGCCGCAGGACGATGCCGACGACGACCTGGACTGGGACAAGCCCGTCGTGCCCATGAACCGCGGATGGCTCCGCTGCCCTCTTCACGAGTTCGACGTCGACGACGTCGCGGGACTGCCGGTGGACGCCCGGCCCTGATGACTCCGGCCTCCCGGCTCACCCTGTCCTGACTCCCGCCGGGGATGGCGCCCCTCTGGTGGACGACGCCCTCGTGCCACCCCGCGTCCGTTCCTCCTCGGGCCCGGTCGCAAGAAGATGAGCAGTGCATACTCACAGGGTCCGCCCAGCCAAACTGGACGATGGGATCGTAACGGACACCCTCAAGGAGGGACTGCGATGCGATCTCCCCTGGTAACGGGAACCGCCGATACGTGGAAGGAGCAGGGCGCCTGCACGGCGAGGGGCGTGGATCCCGAGATATTCTTCGCCCCGGCGGTCGCCCGCAAGAACTGGGATCTCGAAGCCAAGCGACTGTGCGACACCTGTCCCGTGAAGGCCCGCTGCCTGCTCGACGCGCTGGAGACCAGCGAAAAGTTCGGGGTGTGGGGCGGACTGAACGGGAAGGAGCGTCTGCGCCACCGGACGCAGAGCGCCGAACCAGGCAGGCTTTGAGGCCGGAGATCGTCCGCCTGTGAAGCACTTCGTCGTGCTCCGGGCGTCCCTCGACGCGCGTACCGATGTCGACATCGGCCCGTCGCAAGAACCGCAGGCACTGCTCAGCGCCGCGAACCCGCGTGGGTTCGCGGCGTTTCCGGGCTTTGACGCGATCACACCGTGAACTCGATCAACGGGTTCGGGCAACAACGGGATGACAGGTCGGTACGGATCAGTTGGAGTCCATGTGACGGGGCCACCATCACCCGATGCTGCTGCCATCGGCGAATCGCTGCAGCACCCAGAAGCGTTCGCGCACCTCTACGACCGGTACGCGGCGGATGTGCATCGCTACGTCACCCGGCGCTTGGGAGCCCAGGCGGCCGACGACGTGACGTCGGAGACCTTCCTGGTCGCCTTCCGCACCCGTGATCGCTTCGACAGCACGGCGGTCAGCGCCCGCCCGTGGTTCTACGGAATCACGGCGAAGCTGATCAGCCGGCAGCGACGTTCGGAAGTGCGGATGCTCAGGGCCTACGCGCGCACGGGCTTTGATCCGGTGGCGGAGTCCTGGGCAGACCACGCGGACAGCCGAGTCGTCGCACAGGGAATGCAGCGAGAGCTGTCCGGTGCGCTGGCCAGGCTGTCGACAGGTGACCGCCATGTACTCCTGCTGGTGGCCTGGGCCGAGTTCAGCTACCAGGAGGTCGCCGATGCCCTGGGCATCCCCCTGGGGACGGTGAGGTCACGGTTGAACCGCGCCCGTCGCAAGATCCGTACGGCGCTCGGCGCCGATCCCGCCCTCGCAGTCGATGCCTCGGAGGTAGCTGGAGAATGAACGAGATGAAGCAATTGCGGGCCCTGCGTTCCCATGCCCCGCAACCGGACCCCCACCGCCTCGCCGCCGGCCGCCAGGAACTGCTGCGGACCACGCGCGGTCGGGCGACGGCACGCCGGTGGCCCGCCAGATGGCAGCTGACCGCTGCGGCCTCGGCTGCTGCGATCACCGCCGTCACCCTCGTGGGAGGCCAGCTGCGGAGCAGCGGCGATCCCGAGTTCGTCCCCGTGGCGCGCCCTGCCTATACCAGCCAGCTCGGCGGTGCGAAGCAGGTCCTGAACCAGGCGGCGGATGCGATCGCCAGGGGTGCCGCACCCCGGGTCGAGCAGGACGACTGGGTCTACGTCAGGGGGACCGCGGCCAACGCGACCGACCAGGAGCAGCCCGGGCTGCGGCAGCGCGAATCGTGGACCCGCTTCGCCGATCCCTCCCTGGAGAAGGGCCGGGCCGGCGACGATCACTCGCCCCGCGAGACGTACGACTTCCTCGCCGCTCTGCCCCGTGACCCGAACGAGGCGAAGAGGAAGGCCCGTGCGTTCCTCCCCGGAGACGGCTCCGAGAGCACTACCCAGCACGACTTCCGAGTACTGCAGATTCTGGTACGTGCCTACCCGGCACCGCCGCAGGGCTTGGCCACCGTCTACCGCGCCCTCGCCACCGTTCCGGGCGTCGAGGCGGCACGGGCCGTCGACGTCCTCAAGCGCGACGCCATCGCCGTCTATCTGCCCGGCAGCGAGCAGGCGGGCTCCCTCCGCGAGGAGGTTCTCCTCGATCCGCAGACCTATCTCTACAGCGGTTCTCGCTGGATCGCGCAGAAGGACAATCAGGACCCGGACGCCTCCGCCGGCGACCGGTGGAGGAAGGGGGACGTCATCATCGACGAATCCCGCGGTGCCGTCTCCCTCGTGGACGAAGAGAACGAGCGCCCGTAGCACCCGGCGGTCTGCGGGAGGCTGACGTCGAATGCGGGCCGCAGCAATACCTGCGCCGGACCACGGGTGCGTGGGGGCAGGACCGGCTGGGGCCCGCCTTCCCCGAGATGCGTCGTGCGGGCGACGGAGGCCAGATTGGAGGTGCCGCCCCGCCGTGCGGCTTCTGGGCAGACAGACAGGGGAGCAGTACGCCATGACGACCCACCCTCCAGCCGGAAGAGTGCTCGCTGCCCGTGCGCGCACGGGCAGCGAGCCGATGCACGGCCGCCCGGCCAGCACTTCGCTGAGTCGGGCACACTGCCATGACTCGTGAGGAGACGACTGACGGACGGCCGCGCATGGTGCTCGTCGTCGGCGTCGCCGGGTCGGGCAAGTCGACGGTGGGTCGGCTTCTCGCCGAGCGGCTCGGCTGGGTGTACAAGGACGCGGACGAGTTCCACTCGGACGCCGACCGCGCCAAGATGGCTGCTGGCCACCCTCTCACGGATCGCGACCGGGGGCCCTGGCTCACGGCGGTCGGCCGGTGGATGGGTCAGATGCGCGCCGACGGGAGAGGTGCCGTCGTCACCTGTTCGGCGCTCAAGCGCGACTACCGGGACGCCTTGCGGGCCGGGCACCGCGAGATCCAGCTGGTGTACCTCCGCGGGACGCGAGAGCTGTTGCATTCCCGGTTGGCCGCGCGGGCCGGGCATTTCTTTCCGGCGGATCTGTTGGACAGCCAGCTCGAGGACCTCCAGGAGCCGGGGCCTGACGAGCACGCGTGGGTCGTGGAGATCGACCGGTCACCGGAGTCCATCGTCGCGACAGTGCTGTCGCGCATGTCCTTCTGAGCACCACTCTCCCATTACCGCCGCAACCTGTCAGCGACTTCACGCCCCCAGCACCTGCGCTCAGCAGCGGAGGCTGGCCGAAGAAGCCCATGTCCGGCATCTGATGGCGCCATCCAGCGAGGTGTCTGCCCATGCATCTAGTTTTACCGCTGCTCATATCGCGCACGTCGGGCGATGACGGAAAATCCTAGCCCTTGAAAGAGAGCCGCGGACGCGGGATTGTTGACGTTGATGTCGAGGAAGACTTCAGTGCTGCCGCTCACCCGCATGCGTTCAAGAGCAGCGATTGCAAGACCTCGCCCGAGGCCGCGCTGCCTCCACTCTGGCACGGTGCCGACCTGCACTAGAAATTCTTGCGCACATGTCACAAAGCCGATCGGAATACCGTTGCCTGTTTTCGCTACTAGCGAGCACTGAGGCAAGAACGTTTCATCGACCAGCCAGTCAACCCACTGCGCTTGCGACCATCCCGGAAATCCGGGACGGTCCTCAAAAGAGGCTCGGTAGGCATCGTAGAAAGCTCCCTGGTTGCTTTCTTTCCACTCCTCGACCTCAACATCTCGAAGCAGTGGAACCTGCGGAAGAGGATCTGTGAGGTCACATCGATAGATATCTTCGGCGAATACCCGATCGAAGCCTCGGGATCGAAAAATCTCATGGGCCTCCTGCGTCAACGACTCAGTCTCCACTTGAAGACGCTCTGATCGCTCCTTCGCCACATCGAGAAGCCGGTCGAAGAGTTCCGAACCCAATCCGCGACCTCGATGGGCCGGATCCACAAGGCCAACCACCACAGAAGATCCAGTCAAAGGACGAACCGCTCCACAGGCGAGCAAGTGGCCACCCTTAAAGGCGCCGACAGCCTTCACCGTGGAACCCGCATACCGACGCTCCAGGAAGGCTCGCGATGCCGTTGCACGAAGGCCGCTGTCACGTCTCATGCACCTTTGAGCCAGATCAGCGATATCGGCGATATTTTCGCCGGAAAGCGAAACCCACTCAACCTTCACAGTCAACTCCTCTTCGCGGATGACGCAATCGTACCGGCGAAGGCAAGCGGTTATCAGGATCAAGCTTCGATGAGATGCATACACGTCGAACAGGTTCTGATGCGGGGCTCACCTTCAGGATTCACCTCGAAGGACCCTCGCGCACGCAGCCTCCGCCTGGTCGAGCTTCGGTCGAAACTCCTCCATACCCTCGTGGACCACCAGGTTTCTGTAGTAAGAAACGGATTCGCCGTAGAGACGCAGCAGGGTGGGCCGGTCGGAGATGAGGTCCTCGTCGTATCGGACCGGTGGCTGAGATCCGATGATCTTCCTGATCGGAAGCAGTTCCGCTATTCGACGATCAGCGGCGGCGCACTCCGACGAGCTGGGTGGATCCCCCATCTCTTTGAGGGTCCGCAGGTGCGCCGGGTCAAGAAACGGGCCGATGATTTCCACATGACGGCGCCAGACACCCGCCGCACCGACACCGCCAGATGCCCCGTCACCTGCGCCTTCGACAGAGAAGGACCTGAGTACTCCACGGATGAGGAACTCAGAGAAACTGTTCGCGAAGAGGTGACTTTCCGGCTCGTCGTGAATGTACAGGACGACCGGCACATCCGGTCCGTCTTACCATCGCGGATACCAGCAATAGATGTCACCATGGCCCGTGCCGGCGAACGGGTGGAGACCCGGGCTCAGCTGGCCGTCCCCGGCAAAACTCTTCACATCATCAGGCGAGTACTCCCACTCGATTCCGTCCCACCACAGCACTTCAGCCTGTCGCGTCTCATACAGACGAGTGCGCTCCGCATCCGAGAGGGAATGGTAGGGAACGCCCCAGTAGTCGAATCGACCCGATAGGTACAGCTCTTCGAAAGCGGTCGGTATCACCAGGAACAATTCGACTCCTCTTGCTCGTACCTGATCGAGTCTCGGGCGAGTTCCTCAACGGTCCGGCTCGGCCACTGGGCCGGATCGGGCCGCCGGCACCGCCTCTGCGAGGCCGGTCCCGCCCGTCGTCAGGCCGCTGCCGGCTGAAGCCTCGGCGAGCCCTGCTCCTTCCGCGGCGCAAGCCACAGGGTTACCACATAAGCGACCACCACCGCCGGGATCACCAGGGGCGTCACGGTGATGCCCTCGCTCCCGAGGAGGAGGGTGGCGAGCAGAACGCACGTCATCGGCAGCCTCAGCATCGCCACGCTCAAGGCCCCCACGCCCATGGCGAACCCCGTCGTGGTGTCCACTCCCGGAAGATGGGCCAGCGCGATGCCGCCCGCACCACCGATGAACACGGCGGGAAAGACCGGGCCGCCCCGGAACGCACTGAGCGACAGGCAGTACGCCAGCGACTTGCACACGACGAGCAGCACGAGGACGCCGACCGAGTAGGACGCGTGTTCAGCCAGCAGGGGGCCGACCGTCGACTCACCGGAGTACAGCACGTCGGAGATCGGCTTGTCGGTGGCCGCGGCGAACACCAGGGCGCACACACCGATGAGCGCCCCGGCCAGAGTGGTGAGGATCAGCCTCCGGCGTTCCACCACCCCTTGCAGGCGGAGCGACGCACGGCGGATTCCCTCCCCCAGGAACGCCGCCACCACGCCGACCAGCAGGGCCCAGCCGAACGCGGCGACAGTCGGCCGGTCGGCCTGCGGCACGTGCTGCAGGCTCATGGAGAAGGTGCCGAGACCCGTCCAGCTGCCGAGCCCCGTGAACATCAGCGAGCCGACACCCGCGGCGAGCAGACCGGGCACCAGCACCACCCCGAGCATCGCGCCGCCCAGCCCGGTGGCCTCCATGAGCAGGAACGCGCCGAGCAGCGGCGACCCGAACAGCGCGCTGATGGCTGCGAAGCTGCCGGCCGCACCGAGAAGGTCTCCCGCCGAAGCGGGAGCGTCCTTCTTCAAGAGCTTGATCAATCCGACCGCCAGTCCTCCTCCGATGGCGATCAAGGGAGCCTCAGGACCCAGCACGATGCCCAGGCTCAACGAGGCGATGGCCGCAAGCGTGACACCGGGCACCGCGCTCACGGACGCCCCGCCCGAAGCCTTCAGCCCCTCGGCCGGCTTGTGGCCGCCGCCGCCCGGCAGGTAGCGAATACTCAGGGCTACCAGCACGCCCGACACAGACAGGAGGGGGACGGCCCACCAGTCGGGCGTCTCCTCGAATCCGAGTCCCTTCGGCAGGTCGTGGTAGACGAGCTCCTGAAGTTCGTGTACCAGGGCGAGGAACCCGAAGGCCACTGCGGAGATGGGCACTCCGAGCAGCGCCGCGAGGAGCAGGATGAACAGGTAGCCCCGTGTCCGGACCATCGCGAGCGGATTTTCCCGTGCGGGATCGGGTTCTGCGGGCGGTCCGGCCGACACGTGCATCATCTCCTCACGTCGGGGACGCGATCGGAGGACCGTGTCCCTGTTCCTGTGTCAGGTGATAGCACCTCCCGGCCCGCGACCCGTGCTACTGCACGCACCTGATCGCCATGCCTGCCCCATACTCATCCGCACGGCCCACTGTCGTGTGCGCACACCGCCGGGGCATGCGTGGCGACTCCTGGCTCGGAGTCCCTGCGACGTCAGGCATGCTCGGACGAGGCGTCAACGTACGGCGTCGTTGCTCATCTCTTGGCGGCCCCGACGATGTCCTCCTCTTCCTTTCCCGTCGCCAGGAACTGGAAGGTGAACGCGGCGCGTGCCGCGATGTCGTAGGAGAGGTGACCGTCCTCCGTGAAAGAGGCGTACAAGGGATCGTGCTGACCGGCGCATTCGAGCAGGCGATCCCTCTGCGGCTGGGTCAGCCGGTCGAAGGAGCCGCGTACGGCGATCCGGAACGTGCGCTCAGTCATGGTGTCCTCCTGCTTCCTGTTCTGCCTGGTCGATCTGTTCCTCGAGCCATTCGCGATAGACGGCGTTCACCCGGAGCCCCAGCTCGATCGTCGCGAGGAAGTACTGCGGAGGGGGGTGCGGCCTGTACCTGCTCGCGGAGCACTTCGAGCGTCCTGATCTGCTCCTCCACATAGGCGAGATCACGGCAGCCTGCGGCCTGCCGGTCCTCGGGGGTGAGCATGCCCGCGAAGAAGAGCCTCACCGCGTTTTCGCCCGCGACGGTGACGCTGTTCGTCTACACCCGACTCTCCGACCGGTATGGAAGGCGTCTGCTCCTCGTCGTCGGCATGCTGATCTTCCTGGCCGGATCGGCTGCCTGCGCGGGAGCCCAGTCGATGGGCCAGCTGATCGCCTTCCGTGCCGTCCAGGGTTTGAGGGCAGGTGCGCTGGAGGGACTGTCGTTCCTTATGGTGTCCGACTTGCACACGGGTCAATGCAGATCTTCGGCGCAGGGAGCGCTGGCCGGCCTCATGGCGCTGAGTTTCCTCGGCGGTCCGCTGGTGGGAGGGTTCCTGACCGACACGGTCGGCCGGAGATCGACGCTCCTGGTCAACCTGCTTATCGGAATCGCGGCGCTGTGTGTAATCCTCCGCGTGCTGCCGGCGAAGCTGGGCCGCAACGAGTCCCGCCGGATCCCACTAGATCTGCTCGGCATCTCGGTCCTGGTCCTGGCCGTCGGGCCCATCCTCCAGGGACTGGACTCCTCCACCCGGTCCGAGGACTGGGCGTCGCTCGGCAGCCTGGGAGCCCTCGGCCTGGGATGCGGGCTGCTCTTCGTCTTCGTCCGGGCCGAGAGCTGGCACCCGCACCGCTCGTACCGCCCGGACTGCTGTTCAGCCGCCACGTCGCAGCCCTGCTCGCATCCGGTACCGCTTCGACCTTCGCGCTGTTCTCCTGCATCCTGCTGCTGCCGCCGTACTTCCAGCACCTGAAGGGAGTGGACGCCACCCACTCAGGTCTCCTCATCTATCCCCTTCTCGTGGGGCTTTACCTCTCCGTCAATGGAGGAGCCGCCTTCATCGCGCGGCAGGAAGGGCGGACAGGGCGGGAGACTCCGGACGGCCGTGCTGGCCGGATACGGCCTGGTGGCTCGGGGCGCTCTCGGCTTCTCGCAGTTCGCCCCCGGCACTCCGGACTGGCAGGCGGCCCTGTACATGGCCCTCATCGGTGTGGGGAGCGGCCCCACGTTCTCCGCTCTGCAGATAACCGTGCAGAGCGCCGTCGCACCGCGCGACATGGGAGCCGCGGTGGGGACACTGCTGCTCGGACGTCAGGTCGGCGGTCCGTCGCCCTGGCTCTGGCTTCGTCGATCTACACCGCGCAACTCGCCTCCACCGGCAGTTCCGCTGCCGCCACGGGCCGGGCCATCTGGGTGGTGGCCGGCGTCGGCGCCGTTCTCGCAGCGGGCGCGCTGATGACGCTTCCCTCCCTCGGACGACGCAGCCTCCTTCGCCCGAGCGACCGGGAGGAACCCGTCTGAACCGGCTCCCCCAGGTCGACCGAGCCAAGTCCCCCGCCGTCGCCGTGGCCGAGCATCGCCCAGAACCATCAACGGCGGTCAGGAACCAGCTCTCCTTCCGTGGTGGCCCGGCGGACGGGGAGCTCGCTCTCGGAGAAGGCCGTGTGGCGACACTCAGGGGCTGCGCCCGTACGCAGACCGAAAGTGAGGTCGTCGATCTGGGCCGGATCCACCGAGCTGGGCGAAAGAACGATCTCCAGATGAGTTCCGGCAGGGAACCTGTCGGGGCGGACGGTGGCCGTGAAGGCGCCGTCGCGGTGGTGGAGATCGATGGCCTTGAGCGTGGCGTGGCCGAGGTCGGGATCCTCTCCCTGGTCCGGTCGGCAGGTCGGATCGTCCTGGTAGACACGGGCGTTCACGCCCATCTCCCGAAGGTCCTGCTGGAGCCGGGCAGGGTTCGGCCGTGCGGCGTCGGCGTCACGAATGGTGACGCTCACGACTCCGCGCCGGTCACGCTTCAGCGTGTAGGCGACCGTGGCGATGCGATCGAGCGAGTCGGCGGTCGGGGGCTCCGCCCCGTCCGCTCCGGCCACCGGCGACCCGGCGCCCCCGATCGGGTTCAGGACGAGGACGACAGCGGCGACCGAGGCGGCGAGGCCGGTGGCCAGAGCGACCGGGACCCAGCGCCTGTGTCGAACCGTCGCAGTGCGGGCGGTCGCCTCCGCGGCACTCGCGGCCAGAGCACGCTGCTCGACATGGTCCTTCAACTCGTTCATCAAGCGCTCCTCGAAGCGTTCGGGGTTCATGAGACCTCCCATACGGATGGGGACGGAGCGGAGCGTGGCCCCGCCGTCTTGGCGAGTCGGCCCTGCATGGCTCGGCGGGCACGATGCAGCCGCACCCGGGCCGCCACGGTGCTAATGCGCAGAGCGGCGGCCGCTTCGGTGACGGTCAATCCGTCGACGGCAACCATCTCCAGTACGGCCCGCTGGCTGGACGGCAGCGCGCTCATGCCCTGAAGCAGGTCACGGCCGACCTTCTCGGCATCAAGGCGCTCCTCCAGCCGGGCGATGTCATCGCTCTCCAGGAGTCAGTGACCACAGATCCGGCTCTCCGCCGACCAGAGACGTGCCGCGCGCCGGTCCTCGGCCGCAGCGACGTTGCGGGCGATGCCGTGCAACCACGCGCGAGGGCTGCCCAGCTCCTCGCGGTATCCGGAAGCCGCTGAGATCGCCGCCAGGAACACGTCGGCCACCAGATCCGCGGCGTCGAAGGAATCTCGGCAGCGCCGAGCGGCGTACCGCAGCATCGCCTGCACGTGCTCCCGGTAGAACGCCTCGAACGCCTCCGGATCCTCACTGATCCGTGCCACCTGATATCCGCCTGGCGGATGGCTCACATCGATCCCCTCTGCGCCGTCCCTTCACTGTCTCTTGTCGACTTGCGGCCAACGCGTTACATGCGACCTCGGAGGAGTCCTGTGGCTCCCGGTACTTCTCGCCGTTCAGCCGTCCTGCGGCTTCGCGGACGAGACCAGGGGCGACGGTCGCAGTCGTCTGGTCCGTCCGGACGAAGATCCCGCCTCGAACGGCCCAAGGCCGATCACGTGAGCAGGCCAACCGTGTCGCCGGATGGTTGCGTGGCCGTCTCCGAGCGCGCCAGCGCCGAGTCCGCGCAAGCCGCCCGACCAGGAAGCAGGACCGCATGAACTCGACCGAGGGAGCGCCGCCGGAAGTGATCCCGGCACGGCTGCTGCACGGCCAGAAGGCTCTGGTGACCGGCGCCAATTCGGGTATCGGCAGGGCCACGGCCATTGGTCTCGCGCGCGCCGGCGCCGACGTGGTCGTGAACTACGTGGCGGACCGTACGGCCGCCCAGGAGGTGGTGGACGAGATCGCCTCCCTCGGCGTCCGTGCCGCCGCGTACGAAGCCGACGTGTCCCAGGAGGACCAGGTCGTCGCCATGATGGACCGGATGGTCCAGGAGTTCGGGACGATCGACATCCTGGTCGCCAACGCCGGACTGCAACGCGATGCCGGACTGACCGAGATGACCCTCGACCAGTGGCAGAAGGTGCTGGACGTCAATCTCACCGGCCAGTTCCTGTGTGCCCGTGAGGCGACCAAGGAGTTCCGGCGCCGGGGGGTCGTCCCCGAGGTCTCCCGGTCCGCGGGGAAGATCATCTGCATGAGTTCGGTGCACCAGCTCATTCCCTGGGCCGGGCACGTCAACTACGCCGCCTCGAAGGGCGGTGTCCTCATGATGATGCAGACCCTCGCCCAGGAACTGGCGCCGGAGGGGATCCGGGTGAACGCAGTCGCCCCCGGCGCGATCAGGACGCCCATCAACCGCGCGGCCTGGGAGACGCCGGAGGCGACCGAGGAACTGCTGCAACTCATCCCGTACGACCGGGTCGGCGAGCCCGAGGACATCGCGCGCGTCGTGGTCGCCCTCGCCTCCGACCTCATGGACTACGTGGTGGGCACGACGTTGTACGTCGACGGCGGAATGACCCTCTTCCCCGGCTTCGCCACCGGCGGGTAGACCCAGGTCATCACGGGGCCGAAAGCACCCGCTCCCTGTCGGGGCCTCCTCAACCCTGGTCGTATCTGGTACAGGTGAGTCCTCCGGCATCCCACCCGAGGCCGCTTGCGTCTGAACAGGGGCGTGCATGACTCCTGGCAACGCGGCAGATACGGCCGCGAGGCCGATCTCTGGCATATGAAATTGTCATCACTACACGTACGAAAACCGGCACGAGCACGCCTGCAGTTGCTGCCCAAAGGGTCGGCATGAGCGCGAAACGCATACCAGGGAACATGTGCCACAGCCTCGCCGCAGAACCTTCACAGAATGACCCGCACGTGCAGACGAGCACAAAATCCTCCCTATTCCCCCAGGAAGAAGACCATGCGCTGCACTTCCGCTCTACATTTCCGAACTGATCGCTGAGTAGTGAATACTCCTACCGACCGAAAGCGTCACCCATAGGGTTCGACAGGAAGAGAACCGGCGACTCGGATATGGGAGTAAACTTCGTGCAACCGCATATCAAGGCAATCGTCCCGTCGCTCTTCATGGCAGGTGCCCTGACCTTCACCGTCACCGCGTGCGGGACCACTGCGATTCCGTCGCAGAGTACGCCGTCTGCCACCGGCTCGAACGACAGGAACTCCGGCACACCCGAAGGCGGTCGGGAGGAGGAGCGAGTGCGCACCCGCTTGCCCCTTCCCGGGAACGCGACTGCGCTGGACGCCGAGACGAAGGGCAGCCATGCTTTGGCGTTGACCTTCGCTCCCCGAGGCTCGGCGTACGACGCCCTGGAGAGCTACCAGGACCGGTTGGCGGTGGCTGGCTACGAGATGAACTCGGCAGGCTGGACCACGCGTGGGCAGCAGAGGATGGCGATCGGTCTGGGGGACGAAGGAGACCTGCACGTCTCCCTGTACTACCTCGATGCCGCTCCCTTGCTGCCCCCGACGCGCCAGCTCCGTGATATTCGCAGCGAGCGGGAGGACGCGCTCACTCTCATCTATGACCGGGCTTCGAATGAGACGGGCTCCCCTGCAACAGCGAAGGCCTACAAGAACGCTCTCGCCAGCGGCGGTTGGGACGTCGATGCCAGCACGAAGGCCACTGCCACCAAACGGGGGCAGACTATCGGCTGGGACATCAGTGACGCCGAGGTCCTGAAGGTCACGGTCTCTACGCCCAGTTCGGTCTCCGGCAGTCTGTGACCGGAAGGCCCCAGATCCCCTGACTCACGCGCCGAGAGCCGTCCAGGACCGTTGCCGCCGCCGGGATTTGGACCATCGACGTGCAGCAACTCCCTCTAAACCAAGTCTAGTTGGAGCGACAGGCCAACGAGCTGACTATCTGTCGAAGAGTAGTGATTACTATTGCTTGCACGATGCCGGGGCCAGAGACTGCTTCACCCCCACATGGCGGCGCCCATGATCCCCGGGAAGACCGAGCATGCACGTCTTTCCAGGGATCCATGGTGAGCCGAACGCAAAGAGAGACGCTATGAAGTCGGCGATGAGGAAACAGCAATGGCGCTGGGAGCGGCGTTCCTTGCCGCCGGTTCCATCCTGGTGACGGCGGGCGGTGCCTCCGCGTACACCACACCGAGCGGCGTCCTCACCTGCACGGAAGGTTCGTACAACACCAGCAACGGGGCCTACGGCTACTACTTCGGTGGCGCGACGTGCCATGTCAACAATGGGTACATCGGGAGGAAGTGGCGAGTCGCCGTCTCATGTACTGCGGGATTCACCTACCGAAGTGAGTACGTGGTGACGTACTACCCGAATCAGCAGTCTCTTACGGCGCCGAACTACGGCAACGGATGCTACTGAGGCGCATCGGACATCTTGGTCGAGGAAGCCAAGGGCTTCTAGCCAATGGAAACGGCGCACACAGACCATGGGGGTACCCTGAGTACTGCTCAGGGTGCCCCCAGTCGTTCCTAGGTTCCGCTGCCGAGGCGGATGGCGACTGCGGATGATGCGCGGGATTCCTCTCACCGGACGCATGCGTCCTTTCGGAGCCTGCGGTCACCTGTGTGCACGTTCCGTCGCAGCAAGTATCCCGGCGAGTTCGAACGCGTCGTCCTCGTGATCACGCCATGTCCCCGGGTATCGGGCACCTCGCTCGCCGCCGGCGACGAACCTGTCCGAGAATCCTGCTCCAAATTCGGGCTCGGCGTCGGACGGGACACACGTACAGGGTCCGACGCCTTCTTCCGATGCACGTTCCCGACGCACGCGAGCGTAGGCGACGACAGCGGCGAAGGGATCAAGGTACATACACGTCAACCGTTCAGGTGATGATCTGATAGAGCCCCCGCACAGCCTCAGGGACGACGGTACGTGGCTCCGAGCCCCGCGACCAGCCCTTGAATTACTCATTCTGTCGGGCGTTGCGTCGGATCCGAGAATGGGGCCTCGCTGATGCAGCGATAAGCGGAATACAGCTGGAAAGGCCACATCGCCCGGCTCCTCCGCCGTACGCCGGAGGAACTGCACCCGCCTCCGTCACTCCTGCTCGCGCTGGCCCCACGGCGAGCCGTAGGCCGTGAGCAGGTCGAGGAAGGGGCGCGGCGGCAGGGCTTCCGGGCCCAGCAGCCCCTTGCCCGACCAGGCGCCGTTGGCGAGGAGCTCGAGAGCGACGACCGGGTTGACGGCGGTCTGCCAGACGACGGCCTGGGAACCGTACTCGCGCATGGACCACTGGTTGTCCACCACGTGGTAGAGGTACACCTCGCGCGGTGCGCCGTTCTTGACGCCCTTGACCCAGGTGCCGGCACAGGTCTTGCCGGTCATCCGCTCACCGAGCGTCGCGGGGTCCGGCAGGCAGGCGGCGACCACGTCCCTCGGGGAGACCCGTACGGGACCGTCCTCGCCCTGCACGGTCACTTTCGCCGTGGAGTCCAGTCCCAGGGCGTGCAGGGTCTTCAGCTTGGCGATGAAGTCGTCACCCAGGCCGTACTTGAAGGTGACCCGGCGCGCGTCCACCCAGCGGGGGATGAGGAGGACCTCCTCGTGTTCCACGTTGACGCACTCCACCGGGCCGATCCCCTCGGGGAAGTCGAACACCTCCGGCTCGCTGAAGGGAGCGGTGGTGAACCAGCCCCGGTCCTGCTCGTAGACCACCGGCGGGTTGAGGCATTCCTCAATGGTCGTCCAGATGTTGAAGGAGGGCGCGAACTCGTAGCCCTCCACGGTCAGGTTCGCACCGTCACGTACGCCGATCTCCTCGATCTCGTCGAAGAGCTCGTCCGCCGCGTAACGTGCGAAGACATCGGACAGGCCGGGTTCCACGCCCATCCCGACCAGGGCCAGGCGCCCGGAGTCCGCCCACAGGTCGGCCAGCTCGAACTGGCCGTCGCCGAGCTTGACACCGCATTCCCGGTACGGCTGCTCGGCGTGTGGTGCCGACAGCGACATCGCCATGTCTATGTAGTGCGCCCCGGCCGCCAGCGCCGCCCGGAACAGGTACATCACGAAGCGCGGATCGGTCGCGTTCAGCAGCACGTCACAGCGTTCCTCGACGAGCACCCGTCGGACGGCCTCCTCGTCCGAGGCGTCCAGGCGGCGTGCGCTGAACCGGTCACCCGCCTCGGGAAGTGCGGCGACCGTGGCCTCCGCCCTCGACAGGTCGTAGTCGGAGACGACCATGTGGGTCAGGAAGTCGCGACGGGCCGCGATGCGAGTGACGGCGGTCCCCACGCCGCCCGCACCCACGAGAAGGACTCGCATGTCAGACACCTTTCGTCCGGGAAGCGGAGTGCCTCCGCTGGGCCGATGCAACGCGACCCGTCCAGCTAGCGTCAATGCCGTTGGCATAAGAACGGACAGGCGGGTGAGTGGCGGCGGAGCCACCGCACTCGACCCGACACCGTCCTTACGCCAACGCTATTGACCCAGGTGCCCTCCGCCGCATTTCCTCTCCTGTACCGCGGGATCTCAGCAGTCGCCGGCCATCCCGGCCGAACCGTGGCGCGGGCCGGCCCGCCTTCCGCGCGTCGGGCCCGCGACCGGCCCGGAGGCCTCCCGGCGGTACGTGCGGCACGCCGCGACCGTCTCCACACCAACACCACGCACAAGGAGGGCTGCATGGCCGGAAGTCACGATGTTCCCGATGCGTCCGCACCGCCTGCCGCCCTCGACCCGAACGCCATCGGGTTCGTCGACTCCGTCGCGATCGGTCTCAACGCGACCTCTCCCGCCTATTCGCTCGCGGCCGTCATCGGCCCGATCGCCGCGTTCGTCGGGGTCAACGTGCCGGGCGTGATGCTGGCCTCGTTCGTGCCCATGCTGCTGATCGCCTCCGCGTTCTACTACCTCAACCGCGCCGACCCGGACTGCGGGACCACGTTCTCCTGGGTCTCCCGCGCCCTCGGCCCCACCACGGGCTGGATGGGCGGCTGGGCCATCGCCATGACGGGTGTCCTCGTCATCGGCTCCCTCGCGGAGGTGGGGGTACGCTTCACCCTCCTGGCAGTCGGCCTGGACGGCTGGGCGTCCGACGCGTGGATACTGCGCTCCCTCACCGTCCTCGTCATCCTCCTGATGTCCCTCCTGTGCGTACGGAGCACCCAGACCTCCGCCCGCATCCAGAACGTGCTCACTCTCCTGCAGATCGCCGGACTCCTGGTGTTCGTGGCCGTCGCCCTCTACCGCGTGTACGCGGGAACCAGCAGCCTCGACGCCGTCCGCCCCTCCGTCGACTGGCTCAATCCCTTCGGTGCGGGCGGCGCGCCCCTCACCGCCGGGCTGCTGCTCGGTGTGTTCGTGTTCTGGGGCTGGGAGTCGGCGGTCAACCTCACCGAGGAGACGGAGGGCGCCAGCACGGCGCCCGGTCTCGCCGGCATCTGGGCCACTGTCATCCTTCTGGTCACCTACGTCTCTGTGGCGTTCGCCGTGATCGCCTACTGCGGTCCCGCCTTCCTCAGCGACCGCGCGGATGACGAGGAAGCGGTGTTCGCGGCCCTGTCCACGGAGGTGCTCGGCGGCTGGGACTGGGTGGTCCTGCTGGCCGTCGCCACGTCGGCGCTCGCCTCGACCCAGACCACCATCATCCCGGCCTCCCGCACCGCACTGTCCATGGCGCGGCGCCGCGCACTGCCGGACGCCATGGGGCGCATCCACCCGCGGCACCACACTCCGGACATCGCCACCTGGTGGGTGTCCGCCATCGCCGTGGTCTGGTACCTGGTGATGCACTGGCTCAGCGACAACGCCCTCGCCGACTCCCTGACCGCCCTGTCCCTGCTCATCGCCTTCTACTACGCCCTCACCGGCCTGGCCTGCGCGGTCCACCACCGGCACCTTCTGACCACCGGCCTGCGCAACCTCCTCCTGCTTGGCGTGGGTCCCCTCGTCGGTGCCGGGATGCTCTGCTGGCTGTTGGTGGAGTCCGTACGGGACATGGCCGATCCCGCCAACTCCTACAGCGGGGTCTCCTGGTTCGGGTTGGGGCCGCCGCTGGTCATCGCGCTCTTCCTCACGCTGTGCGGCATCGTGCTGATGCTCGTGTGGCGCCGGGTGGCCCCCCGGTTCTGGAAGGACCCCTTCCCCGCACCCGGCCGCCCGGACCCGCTGCGCGCCGCGCGCGACCCGGAAAGCGTCTGAACCGACCACGACCAGGAACGATGTTGAGTGAGTTCTACTCATTCCGATCGGTCGTCGGCAGGAGATGCTGAACCGAGCGGCTGAGCCGACCGTTCGTCGATGCGTGCATCGACAAAGCCAACCGGTGCCCCCCATGTTGGTTCAGACTCTCTCCGTCGGCCACAGACCCCTGTCGGAGGGAAGGCGAGGGGCCGGTCGCACTGCGGCCGGCCCCTTCTGCCTGTTCTGCGGTTGCGATCTCCGCACAGTGGGTGGTGTCCCGCCGACACAGGGGAAGAACTCCTGGGGTGCCGCGGTCTGCGGTGAGGGGTTAGCTTGGATGAGGGGGTCGATCGGGGAACGGCCTAAGGAGCCCCCGTGGACCGATACGCTCCCATCGCCGACCATGGGATGATCGGCGACCTTCAGACCGCCGCCCTGGTCTCTGCCGGCGGAACCGTCGACTGGTGGTGCACCCCCCGGTTCGACTCGCCGAGTGTCTTCGGATCGCTGCTGGACGCCGACCGCGGCGGCTACTGCCGCCTGGCCGCCGACCCGTCCGCGGGGTCCGGGCTCACCGTACGGCAGCTGTACCTGTCGGACACCGCCATCCTGATCACCCGGTTCATGTCGGCGGACGGAGTCGGCGAGGTCGCGGACTTCATGGTGCCCCTCGACTCTGCGGGACCTCAGGGCACGCACCGCATCGTGCGTGCCGTCCGCGTGGTCCGAGGGACGCTCTCCTTCACGCTGGTGTGCCGTCCGCGCTTCGACTACGGCCGCGCCACCCATCGCGTGAACGTCACGGACGAGCGCTCGGCAGCGTTCCACGGACCCGGCACGGACCTGTACCTCCAGGCAACGCCCGGCGTGGCCCTGCGCGAGCTGGACGGCGACGTCGAGGCGCGCTTTGCCCTGTCCGCCGGCGAGGGTGCCGCGTTCGCGCTCACTGGGACGGACAGTGGGGTCGCGATGCCACCGGAGCTGTCCCTGGGCCAGGTCGCCGCCGAACTCGACGCCTGTCGAGCCTACTGGTTGTCCTGGCTGGGTTCGTGCACGTACACCGGTCGGTGGCAGGACGCGGTCAACCGGTCGGCCATCGCCCTGAAACTCCTCACCTACGCTCCGAGCGGTGCGCCGATCGCCGCTGCGACGATGGGACTGCCCGAGCAGGTCGGCGGTGAACGCAACTGGGACTACCGATACACCTGGGTTCGTGATGCGGCGCTCTCCGTGCGGGCACTGACCGATCTGGGCTTCTACGAGGAGGCGCTGGCCTTCCGTCGGTGGCTGCGTGACAGGATCGAGGCGGGTCGCACGCCTTCCGGGCACCCCTTGCAGATCATGTACCGGGTGGACGGTGACCCCCACCTGACCGAGGAGACCCTGGACCACCTGGAGGGGTACAAGGGCTCACGACCGGTTCGCGCCGGAAACGCAGCAGCCGACCAACTCCAGCTCGACATCTACGGCGAGGCGGCGGACGCCCTGGTGGCGGACGGCGACATCGGTGCCATCCGCGGCTGGAAGGCGCTGACAGGCGTACTGGACTGGTTGACCGAGAACTGGGACCAGCCGGATGAGGGAATCTGGGAGACCAGGGGCGGCCGCCAGAACTTCACCTACAGCCGGCTGATGACCTGGGTCGCGTTCGAGCGCGGCCTACGGGCCGCGGCTGCCTCTTCCCGCCCAGCCGATGTCAGCCGCTGGACCCACGCACGCGACGCGGTGTTCCAGCAGATCCTCGAACGCGGGTGGCACGAAGACCGGAAGGCCTTCGTCCAGCATTTCGACACGGACGTCCTGGACGCCTCCCTCCTGCTCATGCCCCGCGTCGGCTTCATCTCACCGCACGACCCCGACTGGCTGAGCACCCTCGACGCGATGAACGACGAGCTGGTCAGCGACAGTCTGGTCTACCGGTACAACCCGCAGGCCTCACCCGACGGGCTGCGCGGCTCGGAAGGCACCTTCAACCTGTGCAGCTTCCTCCACGTCGAAGCACTGGCGCGGAGCGGACGCATCGGGCAGGCAAGGTACGCCTTCGACAAGATGCTGACGTACGCCAATCACGTCGGCCTCTTCGCCGAAGAGATCGGGCCCTCGGGCGAGCAGCTGGGGAACTTTCCTCAGGCGTTCACCCATCTCTCCCTCATCTCCGCCGCCACGGCGCTCGACGAGGAGACGGCCGAGCACAGGACTCGGTTCCGCCGGGCCGACAGCCCGTCTTCGGCCATGCCGAAGCTGACGCCGCCGTCCCAGCCCGCTGCGTAGGAATCTGGCGATTCGTTCCCTTCTGGGCCCCGGCAAAGCCAACTGGTCTGACCACTAGACCAGTTGGCTGCAGAGCCCTACCATCTCGGCATGCCCTTGCAGCCGATCAGCCGTCGCTCGGTCCCTGACGCAGTGTTCGACCAGTTGTTCCAGGAACTCGTCAGCGGCAACGTCGCACCGGGCGACAGCCTGCCCAGCGAGCGACGCCTCGCCGAAGTCCTCGGCGTCTCGCGTCCCGCGATCCGCGAGGCGCTGCAACGCCTCGCTCACGCCGGCCTGGTGGAGGTCCGCCAGGGTGACACCACCACGGTGCGCGACATCCGCAGAGCCGGCGGCCTGGACCTGCTGCCCCGGCTTCTCTTCGCCGGGGGCGAGATCGACCTCGGTGTCGCCCGCAGCATCCTGGAGGCGCGGCTCCACGTGGGCCCCAAGATCGCCGAACTCGCCGCCGAGCGCCGCGGACCGGAGACGGAACGGAAACTGCGCGACGCCATCGCCGCACTGGGGGAGTCCACGGACCCGGTCGACCGGCAGCGGCATGCCCTGACCTTCTGGGAACACGTCACCGACGCCGCCGGCTCGGTGACCTTCCGCCTCATGTTCAACAGCCTTCGCGCGGCCTACGAGCCGGCTCTCGACGCGCTCGCGTACGTCATGGCCGTCGAGGTCGACAGAACCGAGGCCTACGACGCCTTGGCGACGGCCGTCGCCGACGGCGACGCGCCGCGCGCCCGCCTCTGCGGCAAGGAACTGCTGGGTCCCGCCACCGAGGCACTGATCGACGTCATCAACCTGCTGGAGGAGAGCGATGAACCTGCGTAAGGCGATGGCCCGGCGGCGTTCGGACGGGGACGTGCCGTCGGCGCTGGATCCCCGGGCACGGGTGCGTGCCGACGAGGCGGCCCTGTCGGCCCCCGGGCGCCGGGAGGTGACCCTACGCGACGCGTTCCATGCCTTCTGGCGGCACCCTTCCCCCTGGATGATCCTTGGGCTGCTCGTCGTGCTGCTCTCCGCCCGGTTCGCCCTCGGGAACTGGCACGCGGGCGACGCCCTCGCTCCGGTGATCCTTCTCGCGCTCTTTCCCGCACTGGAGTGGGTGATCCACGTCTTCGTGCTGCACTGGCGTCCGCGCAAGGTAGCGGGGGTCATGCTCGACACCCTGCTGGCGCGGAAGCACCGCGAACACCATGCGGACCCTCGGGACGTGCCCTTGGTGTTCATACCCTGGCAGGCGCTGATCTGGGTGATCATCGGCTACAACGCCGTGGCGTTCCTCGCCTTCCCCACTCTCGGACAGGCGCTGACCTTCATGGCGACCGTGGCGGCGGTGGGCCTCGTGTACGAGTGGACGCACTACCTCATCCACAGCGAGTACAAGCCGCGGAGCGCGTCCTACAAGGCGGTCTGGCGCAACCACCGGTTCCATCACTACAAGAACGAGCACTACTGGTTCACCGTCACGACCACGGCAACGGCGGACCGGCTGTTCGGCACCTACCCGGACCCCGCGTCCGTCCCGACCTCCCCCACCGCCAAGAACCTCCACGGCACGGGCTGAGTCCGGGCCGCGCGGTTCCCCTCCGACCTGCGCACCACCGGATGCGGGCGTCGGCGCGGTACGCGACTGGAACCGCCCCGCGCCGGCGGGTGCCCGAGTGGTGTCAGGCTCCCTGACAGCGTGCGGCGGTGAGCACCGCCAGTAGGTCGGGCCCGCTCCACCTTCGCCGTCGACCGGGCTCGGCCACTTCCGCCTCGCGGACAAGGGTGACGACGCGGGCGCACGCGGGAGCGGACAGCCCGTGACGCCGTGCCAGGGCCACGACCTCGCCCTGCAGCTGATCGATCTCGGTGCGCCGGCCCCGTTCCAGATCGTCCCAGAGAGATGAACGGGCCTTGGCGTCGATGAGGAGGCTGCGGCGGGCCACGGTCCGGAAGACTCGGTCGGGAAGTCGCAGAAGGGCCGGGGTGAGACTCGGTGGTACCGGGGTGAGCCGGGCGGGGACGATCCCCGCGGCCCGGTAGGCGGCGAGGGCTTCGTGCTGGCAGAGGGCAAGGCAGGACCGGTAGGCGCGCTGTTCGAGCTGGTCGCGAAGGGGGAGCCCGGACAGGCCGTTGAGCGCGTTGTTCAGGTTCATCAGCAGCTTCGCGTACTGCACGCCCCGCATGTCCGCCTGGGGTCGCACTTCCAGGCCGGCGCGGCTCAGAAGGCCGGCCAGGCGGCGGCCGCCATCCGTGTCGTCGAGCATCAGGGCGCCGCCACTCCCCTGGTGGAAGTGCCCCGGAGCGGTCTCCGCCACGTTGTAGGGGACCATTCCGGCCAGCACGGTGTGTCCCGGCAGTGCGTCCTGGAGGACGCGGGCGTTGTGGACTCCGTTCTGGAGACTGCACACGATGGTGCGGGGGCCGAGATGGGGAGCCAGGTCGCGGGCCGCGGTGACGGTGTCGGCGGACTTCACCGTGATCAGCACGAAGTCCGCCCCGGCGGCGCTCCGGGGGTCGGTGCCGGCCCGCAGCCCCGTGCCCGGCACGTGGCGGGCGATGTGGTCGCCGTGTGTCAGCGTCAGTCCGTTCCGACGGACCGCGGCCATCGCCGCGGGGCGGCCCACCAGCGTGACGTCAGCGACGGGGGCGAGCCGGCCGCCCAGGTAGCAGCCGATGCTCCCCGCTCCGAACACCGCGACGCGCGGCGTGCGGGCGTTCACGACCGACCGCTTCCGGACCCCGTCGTGCGTGCTCACGCGACCGCCTCCGCCGCCGCCCGGCCCGCGGCACGGCCGGAGAAGAGACAGCCTCCGAGGAAGGTGCCTTCCAGGGCGTTGTAGCCGTGGACGCCACCTCCGCCGAACCCGGCGGCTTCCCCCGCCGCGTAGAGGGCGCTGACAGGTCGGCCGTCGGCTCCGAGCACGCGGGAGTCGAGATCTGTCTGGATTCCGCCGAGGGTCTTCCGGGTCAGGACGTGGAGCCGCACGCCGATCAGCGGGCCTGCCCCGGGGTCCAGGACGCGGTGCGGGGCGGCGGTGCGGCTGAGCCGGTCGCCCAGGTAGCGGCGGGAGTTGCGGATGCCCTGGACCTGGGCGTCCTTGCTGTACGGGTGGGCGATCTGCAGGTCACGTGCCTCGATCTGTGCTCGGATAACCGCCGCGTCGAGCAGCGGCTCGGCGGTGAGCCCGTTCATCTTGTCCACCAGTTCCTCCAAGGTGGCCGCGACGACGAAGTCGGCGCCGTGGCGCTTGAACGCCTCCACCGGCGCAGGGGCCCCGCGGCCGAGAAGACGCTCGCGCAGGACCGCCTTGCGGTCGCCGCTGGTGATGTCGGAGTTCTGCTCGGATCCCGAGAGCGCGAACTCCTTCTCGATCATCTTCTGAGTGAGGACGAACCATGAGTGGTCGTACGCCGCGATGTCGTCGGTGGTCCTCAGGTGCTTGAGCGTGCCCAGGGTGTCGTAGCCGGGCAGGCAGGGGTCCGGAAGGCGTCGGCCCAGGGCGTCGAACCACAGGGGGGACGGGCCGGGCAGGATGCGGATCGCGTGTCCGGGCCAGATCGGGTCCCAGTTCCGGATGCCTTCGGTGTAGTGCCACATGCGGTCCCGGTTGACGAGGCGCGCACCCGCTGCGGCGCTGATGTCGAGCATGCGCCCGTCCACGTAGGCAGGGACACCAGTGATCATGTTCTTCGGGGGTGTTCCCATGCGTGCCGGCCAGTGGCGGCGCACGATGGCGTGGTCGCCGCCGATGCCTCCGGAGGTGACGATCACGGCCTGGGCGGTGAGCTCGAACTCGCCAGCGTGTTCCCGGTTGGAGGGTGCTCCCCGCGGAGCGGTGTCCGGTGCCAGGAGCGTGCCCCGGACACCGGTGACGACACCGTCGCGGACGACGAGTTCGTCGACGCGATGGCGGTGGTGAAAGGTGAGCAGCCCGGCCTCGGCGGCCCGCTGCGCCTCGCGTACGAAAGGACCCACCACGCCGGTGCCGGTCCCCCAGGCGACGTGGAACCGGGGTACGGAGTTGCCGTGGCCGTCCGCGCGGAGATCACCCCGCTCCGCCCAACCCACGATCGGTGTCAGCTCGATTCCGCGCCGTGCGATCCAGGAACGCTTCTCCTCTGCAGCGAAGTCCAGGTAGGCGCGGGCCCAGCGCACGGCCCAGGAATCCTCGTCCTCAAGGCGGTCAAACCGGGCGCTGCCCCACCAGTCGTTCCAGGCGAGCTCGGCGGAGTCCCGTATGCCGAGGCGCCGCTGCTCCGGGGTGTCGACCAGGAACAGCCCGCCGAAGGACCAGTAGGCCTGGCCTCCGAGATTGGCGGCGTTCTCCTGGTCCACCAGGGCGACCTTCCGGCCGCGGGAGGTGAGTTCCCGCGCCGCGACGAGTCCGGCCAGCCCTGCTCCGACGACGATGACGTCAGCTTCCACGACAGCACTCCCTCCTTGGGGCCGGTGCCGCGTCGGCGTGGGCGTCCGGTCGCCCCGTCGTACGCCTGGCCGGCCCTTGCGGGCGACACGCGAAGCGGTCAGACGCGGCTCCGCCGCAGGTGCGTCCTTGCCGCGCAAAGGCGTCCGCCCGTTCCTCGCCGCCGGGTTGACCGGCGCGGCCCAGACTTTATCGGATGCATAGATGTATGCGATACGGAAATGCATCGGTGCGCCTTAGGTCCGGCTCGTGCTTCTGCCCGCGGTCCGGGGCAGCAAGTCCACACCATCGCGTTGCCGGCACCGGCCGGTACGAGGGCACCGGTCCTGTCACAGGGCACTGCGCTTCCTCCACTGCTCATGGGTGAGGTTCCAGTCCCCCAGGCCATTACCGACATCCACCGTGGCGCCCTCGGATCCGGTCGTGACGACGATGTCCCCGGGGCGGGCCTGGTCGTAGAACCACTGGGCGTCATCGGTGTTCATGCCGATGCAGCCGTGGCTGGCGTTGCTGTTGCCGATGAGGGAGGCGTTCCAGGGGGCGGCGTGGAGATAGGTGCCGGACGTCGTGAGGTGGACGGCCCATTCGACGTCCATGTCGTACGCGCTGCCGAGACCGACGGTTTCGGAGTTCATGCGTATCTCGGCGTCCTTGTCCATCACGACCGTGGTCCCGTTGTATGTGGGGGTGGCCGGGCCCCCTCCGGAGACCGGGATGACGCGCTGGACCCGTCCGTTCTCGGACACCGTCATACGGTGGGCGGCGAGGTCGACGCGGCTGACGCGAGCGGTGCCGATGGTGAATCTGGTCGAGATGTCACGGGAGAGGTACCGTCCCCCGCCCGTGTCGACGCCGCTGAGCTCAGCCCGGACGGTGACCTCCGTCCCCGGACGCCAGTACGCGTCAGGGCGCCAGTCGACACGTTCCTTGCTCGTGTGGGGATCGCGGACCCAACCCCAGGAGCCCGCCGTCTCGGGGCGGGTGGTGACCTTCAGCTTCCTCTCCACCGCGGCCCGGTCGGTCACGGGGTGATCGAACTGCAAGGTGACGGGCATTCCGATGCCGACCACCTGGTCGTCTCCCGGTCCCAGCAGGGCGCGGTTCGTCAGACCCGGCGAGAGGGTGGTGAAGCTGGTGCGCGTGGTGGTGCGCCGGCCTCCCGGACCGGCGGCGACGGCCTCCACCTCGTACTTCGTGGCCGGGCTGAGCGTCCGCTCGGCGGTCCATGCGCGCCGGTCGTGGTCCATGCTCCCCCGAACGGCGACGTGGGCCCGTTCGTCGCCGCCATCGGCGGGATCGACACGGACCGAGGTCAACGTCCCGGACGTGGTGGCCACGCGCAGGGCCGAGTCCGGCTCCACCGCCGTGGAGCCGTCCGGTACGGACACGGTGATCAGGGGCGCGGCCGCTCGGGTGGCCGCGGGCGCGACCGACTCCGGCTCGGCATCGGCGGCAGCGGAGCAGCCGGTCAGCAGCACCGCGGCCAGGACGGACGGCAGTACGCGTCGGAGAACGTTCACGGAGGTTTGCATCTCTCTGGTCACGGGTCGAAAGAGGGACGAGAGCCGACCCGGAATCCAGGTGGGCGGTGGGAACGGCCGGCCGGACTCGTGGGGGCTTCCTACGGAGGGCTAGTGGCGTCCGGGCGGCAGGCCCCGCGGTCTAGAACGCCTCAGGAGCCGACCGAGCACCTGAGTCACGGCCCCGACGCTGCCGGTGACGCCCAAGGGGCGGCTCAAGACCAGCAAAGAAGTGCCCAGCAAGAGGCATCCACCCAGCACCAGGACGAGGTCACCGGGCCACCCCTCCCCCACATAGGCGTGCGCCAGCGAGGCGTAGGCGAGTGCGGCGGCGACGCCGGGCAGGCAAGCCACGACGACCCTCAGATGTGTGCCGAGCTGGCCCAGGGCCGGGGGCTCCGACCCTGGGAACGTCTCACCCGGAAACGCCCCCGGTCCGGGACGGCGCAGGCGGCGGCGCAGCAGCGCATCCGTGGCCGCGGCGCCGAGCAGACAGGCGAGCGTATGGGCCGCGGCCATCCCGGTCACCGCCCAGTGGACCGGGAGCAGCCGGGCCGCAGCCGCGGCCAGTGCGGCGTTGGCTCCGGCCGTCAGCAGCGTCAGGAGCACGGGGGTACGCGCGTCCCCCAGGGCGTAGAAGCCGCGGGTGAGGGCGTACTGGACGCAGAAGGCGGGGAGTCCGAGCGCGAAGGCGGCGAGGACGTGGCCGAGCACCCGTACGTCCGCCTCACCGACGGTGCCGTAACCGTACGCGAGGGCCGCGATCTCCTCGCCCATGAGGAGAAAGGCGAGGGAGGCGAGGGTGATCACTCCCAGGGGCCCGCGTACCGTGCGCACGAGTCCGGCCGCCAAGGCGGTGTAGTCGGCCGAGTGGGCGGCGCGCGTCAGAGCGGGGAGAGCGGCGGTGACGAGGGAGACGGCGATGACGCCCTGCGGGACGATCCACAGCTGGTAGGCGTTGTTGTACGCGGTCAGGCCGACGCCCGTGGTCACCCCCTCGGTGGCGGCCCGTTCGCTGACGCCCGTGGCGAGTACGGTGACGGCCCAGAACGCCGCCTGGGAGACGGCGATCAGCAGCAGGGCCCACCCGGCCGCCTTGAGCGGGGCGGTCAGCCCGGCGTGGCGCCAGTCGAATCGTGGTCGCCACCGGTACCCGGACCTGTTGAGGAACGGCACGAGGACGGCGGCCTGCGCCACGATGCCCACGGTGCTTCCCACGCCGAGCCAGGTCCACTGGCTGTCCGTTATGTTCTCGACACCGCGGGCCTCCCCGGCCGTGGCCAGGAACAGGCCGAAGACCCCGATCACGATCAGGTTGTTGACCACCGGTGCCCACATCATGGCGCCGGGCCGTTCGCGTGCGGCAAGCACCTGGCCCAGGAGTCCGAAGACCCCGTAGAAGAAGATCTGCGGGAGGCAGAGGCGTGCCAGCGCAGCCGTCGCGTCCCGCTGGGCGCCGGTGAAGTCCGGGGCGTACAGGCCGGCCAGCCATGGTGCGGCCACGACCGCGGCGGCCGTCAGAGCGAGCAGCAGGACCAGGCAGGCGGTGACCACACGGTCGGTGAACGCCGCTCCACGGACAGGTTCCTCGGCGGCGCGCACCAGCTCGGGCACCAGGACCGAGTTCAGCGTCCCGCCGATCAACAGCATGAACACGATGTTCGGCAAGGTGTTGGCCACGGCGTAGACGTCGCCGGTGAGTCCCGCGCCCAGCGCCGCGACGACCACAGAGCTGCGGGCGAAGCCGGTGATGCGTGAGGTCAGAGCGCCGAGCATCATCGACCCATGCCGGTTCGCGCTCCGGCGATGACGGGCGCGCGCTCGAGTGGACGGCGCAGCCACCAGCCGCAGGCGGATGGTGTCCCGCCGGGGGGCGTGCCGGTGGTCCGGTTCCAAAGCCTGTCCGCCGACGGGCGGGACCGCGGCCCGTCGGCGATGGGGGAGCGATCCCGGTCCGGACTGCCGCGGGGCGCCGGGCCGGTCGTCGGCGAGGCTACGGGACATCAGGCAACCGGCCGTTCACACGACGGCGCCGGGGCGGGAGCAGCGAGAGGGGTTCCTGGTGGTTGCCGGTGTCGTCGGCCCACACCGCGATCCTGACCACGAAACCGGCGGTGGTGGAACGCAGACGGGGCAGGAGGCGGGAGCGGGCGTTGCTGTCACCGACGCGGCCGGAGGCCGGCCCGTCGCTGATCCGGTGGGCGGTGCTCTGCATGGTGACACTCCGGTGGGCTCCGTGAGGGGCGGGAAGAGGGATGAGTGGGAGGTGCGTCGGTGTGCCGCACTCGTGCGGCGGGGAGGAGAAGTCAGGTGCGGGGCGGCTTGGTGAGGGTCGCCAGGGTCGTTCCGTCGCCGGCCTGAACGGTGATGGTGAGGGCCGAGGCAGAATGGCCGACGTGCCGTTCGTGGGCGGCGAAGGCGATCCAGTCCGGGCCGCCGGGCAGCGTGGCGGCGAGGACGGTCGTGGTGCGGCCGTCGGCGACTACGGTGACGCGGGCCGGACGGCCCGGACCACGGTAGATGCCCGCCCACAGAGTGCCGTCGGGGTCTGCGGTCATAGCGGCCGAGATCCCGCCCCAAGGCACCTCGTCCGCCGACATGTGCACGTCGTGCACCGAATCCGGCGCCGCCACCGACACGCTCCTGGCCGTCAGCCACATCGAGTGGTCACGACCGAACAGGAGCCTCTCTCCTGCGGCCATCACCCTGGGCGTCACCGAGGTGCCTGCCGGAACTGCGGGAAGGGCCGAGGTGGTGGACCGGCCGAACACCGTCGAGGACAGGCCGGCACCGGCGAAAGGGACGATGAGGGCGGCGGCCACGGCGGCGGACCGCAGCGCCTGACGGCGTCGGCGGATGCGTCGGCCGCGACGCATCACTGCGTCCATGGGCACGGCGCTCACGGGCACTGCCGCCGCGGCCGCCTTGAACATGTCCGCGAGGGCGAGATCCTCGTTCATCAGGGGGTTCCTCTCAACGCGGGCGCGACGTTCCGGTGGGAAGGGGCCGGGGCTTCGTGGGGCTGCTCTGCCAGGGCCGCCCGCACTCCGCCTTCACGGAGCTTGGCCAGGGCGCGGGTGATCTGACTGCGCACGGTGCTTTCCCTGACCCCCAGGACGGCGGCGATCTGAGCGGGGGGCATGTCCTCGAAGTACCGGAGCACCACCGTGAAGCGCTGCCGCTGTGGCAGTGCTTCCAGCGCCTCCATGAGCGCGCTGCGGTGTTCCAGCTGGTCAGTGCCGTCCGCCACGGCGATGTCTGGCAGCCGGGGGGTGAACCACTCGCGTACGGTCCGTTTGCGGAAACGGTCCGCGTGGACATGGATCAGGATCTTCCGGACATAGGCCCCCATGTCGTCGCTGCACCGCACCTTGTCCCACTTGGCGTAGGCACGGGCGAGAGCGCTCTGGGCCAGGTCCTCGGCGTCGTGATGGCTGCCTGTCAGGAGATAGGCGGTGCGCACCAGACTCGGCCAACGGCTCGACATGAAGGCATGGAATTCGTCATCGGCGGCATTGCTCACGCGAACCTCGACCGGGGTACGGCGCCAACCCGTCCTCGCGTGTCCGAATGCCCCGGGAGTGGGACTGGGACGCGTGGAGACAGGCGGCGTGAAGTGGACGGGGGAGGCACCGTCCGCCGCTCCCCAGGAGGCGACGACGGCACGGAACGGGGCCGGGCGAGGCCCGGTTCCGGACGAGGCCAGAGAGCACAGCGAAGGCGTCGGTCTTCCGGCCGAACACGGAGACGACACCCCGTGCCGGTGTACCCGGACGCACGACCGCTCCGGTCAACGGGATGTGCTCCTCCCACGGATCAGTGGACTCGGCCGCCCCCGTCGCCTGCGCGCGGGCACCTTCGGCCAGGGACGACCAGGAGTGCATCACGGGACGCGAGGCAGCGGAAGGCATCGAGACTCCTCAAGATCGAACAGCGCGGATATCGGTCGCGGGACCGGAGCGGACGGGCCATTCGCCCTGTACACACCCCAGACAGCACGTGGGCCGCGAAACGCTGCCCCGCACGACCCCTCATGCCTGTGGTGCTCATCACAGGCGAGCACCTTCAAGTCTTCACAAACGAACAGACCGACGGAACGGCAGTCGCTACTCAACCTCGGGCGTCGCACGGCCCCGGTGTGGACCGACGCCTTCGGCGGTGATCGCCGAGGTCTGTGCACAGCGACGTGCGAACGAGCCACTGCGGAGACGGCCGTCGGCACATCGGCTCGCCGCCAACCCCGTCAAGGGGCGATTCCCCTGTCTGCGGATGATCTGGTCCGTTTCCTGGCACGGCGTCTTGGCGACATGGAAGGGCATCTGGCCGATCGGCCAAGCGCGCGGCACGAACGTGCCGTCAGAGTCAGTCCAACGGCTCCGCGTTTAGGCCGGCCCGGCCCACCCGCACAGAACAGGTTCTGCCACCTGTCCGGAGAGTGCGGAGCACGTACAAGCAGCAACTACTCAAGTCTTTCAGCGAATCACAGGCTGCAATGAGCTGCGGGAGCCGCACGGACCCGAGCGCCGTGTCCGATGGTGCCGCAGCTCGCGTCCGCCTTCCACCAGCCCGGTCGGCCACGCCTGTAGGACACAACACCAGGAGCCCCTATGCCCCCTCGACGCACCCTGGCCCGTCGCGCTGTCATGGCCGCCTTCGGCATCGGGGCAACGGTCGGCTCCATGGTTCCCGTCACGGCGGCATCGGCCGCGCCCCTTCCCAGCCTCTGCATCCCCAGCCAGACCGCGGGCTCGACCTCCTGGAACTACCGAATGTGCGGCATCGCCGACATCGGCCCCCCGGGGTGGGCCTTCCCGGCAACGGATCGCAGTACTGTGCCGACATCGACGCTCAACGCCATGTTCTGGCTTGACAAGCACGGCTACTCCAACCTGCTCGTCGGAGACTACGACCCCCAGAGCAGCACCGATCCGGACTACAGCGCCGTCTCCAGCAAGATCGCAAAGCTGGGCGAACTCATGGACACGGACGGGGAGGACGGCACTCCATCCGGCGCCGACAACAGCATGAACGATCAGTTCGAGGAGAAGGGCTACGAGGACGCCCTCGAAGCCTCAGAGGTCGGCCTGACGGACGAAGCCCTCCCCGGCCGGACGCTGGCACAGCTCGGCTCGCGCGGCCACGGCAAGAACCTGCTCGTCCAACGGATGCGCCACTACGCCGAGGACGGCAACGACATCGGCGGCCACGCGGTCACACTGACCAACTCGGTCGGCACCTCGTCCGGGTCGAGCACCATCACCTTCAACGTCCCCGCCGCGGCGCCGAACGGCGGCAGCGGCGACCTCACCACCCACTCCCCGTTCGCGGAGCAGAGCTTCACGCGGGGCAGCCGCAACGACGACGGGTACAAGGTCATCGGATATCGAGACGGCAACTATCGCCTGTCGGGCGCGTACTTCATCGAGCGCCTCGTCGACATGTCCTGAAGACCGCTACCCAGATCCCCGCCGGAACGGCGAACCCGGTTTCGCCCCGATACGGCCGTGCGGGCGCGGACCACGCCGCCACATAGGAGCGGCCGCTCGTCTCTGCGCGCCGACGAGTCGGCAGGACCACAACGCAGCAATCACTATTCGGAGGAAGCATGCGCAGGAGAGATGTACTCAAGCTGGCAGCAGGAGCGGCTGCCGGAGTCGCAGTGACAGGGGTCAACGCGCCCACGGCCGGCGCGGCGGTCGCGTGGCCGCCTACGTGCAACCCACGTATCGACCAGTGGAACCTGGCGTGGGAGACCCGCAGCGAGCACGAGGGCTGGACGAACCGCTGGCAGGGAATCGTCGCCACCCAGTCGCACTACTACATGACGCACAACGACGCCGACGCCGGCCACGCTCTTTTCGAGGGCATTTGGCGCTGGAATCACGACTTCACGAGCCCCGTCGAGGTCGTCAGGAGCTCTTGGCCCGCCAAGCACCCCGGCGCTCCCACCTACGACCGGTTCCTCAAGCAGATCCACGTCCCGCTCGAGGGGGACGGGCAGATCTGGACGCTCACCGAGACCACGCCGGGAACGCTCGCCACGAACGCGGGCACGAAGTACCTGGGAGGAAGCCCGAGCGGCAGCCCTCAGGGTGAGTGGCAGATTCCCTTCCTGGCCTTCAACCCCCGCGACAGGTTGGTCTACAGCTGCAAGTTCGACGAGGGGTCAGGGGTCAACTACCTCTACGCGTACGATCCCGCGCGCAATTTCGTCCTCACACGGACGATCCCGTTCCCTTACAAGATACGCCGCGTCCAGGGCGGCGTCTTCTCCGAGAACGGCAACCTGTACCTGACGTCCGACCACTCCAAGGAGGTCGTGGCCTACAACGTCCACCCCACCGAGAACAAGATGTGGTACTGGGGAAGGTACAACCTCAACTGTCCCGACCTCGAGGTGGAGGGCATCACGCTGGGGCCTCCACGGAACTACCCGGCCACGGGACCGGTTCGTCTCCACGTGGGGTGCGTCAAGGTCGACCTGGGTACGGACGACGTGTACATGAAGCACATCAACGTTCCTAACCCCGCCAGCATCTAGTGCTGTGACTGCGAACGTTCACCGGGTCGCTCGTTGTGCTGGTCGGAAGTGACGACGCTTCCAACCATCGTGGGGAGGCAGGGTGGTGCATCCGGTCCGGGTTCGTGGGCTGACCGAGCAGGAGGGGCAGAAACTGCAGCAGGTCGTGCGGCGGGGCAGTACCAGCTCGGTGCGGTTCCGTCGGGCGATGATGCTGCTGGCCTCGGCCGGCGGCAGCACGGTCCCGGTCATCGCACGCCTGGTCAAGCGGACGAGGACACCGTCCGCGACGTGATCCACAAGTTCAACGAGATCGGGCTCCCATGCCTGGACCCTCGCTGGGCGGGAGGCCGTCCCCGCCTGCTCAGCCGTGACGACGAAGACTTCGTCGTGGCGACGGCCACCACCCGCCCCACCTCACTGGGCAAGCCCTTCACCCGCTGGTCGATCCGCAAGCGCGCCGATCACCTGCGACGCAACATCGCCCGGTCCGTCCGGATCGGCCGTGAGGCCCTGCGCTGCTTACTGGCCCGCCGCGGGATCTCCTTCCAGCGCACGAAGACCTGGAAGGAATCCCCGGATGCGGACTTTGACGCCAAACTCGCCCGCATCGAGTACGCAATCAACGAGCGACCCGACCGCACGTTCGCCTTCGACGAGTTCGGACCGCTCGGGATCCGCCCCACCGCCGGCTCCTGCTGGGCCGAGCGCTGGCCGCCCCGACCGGCTGCTCGCCACGTTCCGCCGAACACACGGGATCACCTACTTCCACGGCTGCTACTCCGTTGGCGACGACCAGATGTGGGGAATCAACCGCCGGCGCAAGGGCATCGACCACACCTGGGCGGCCATGCAAACGATCCGGGCAGCCCGTCCGGACGGCGCCCCGATCTACGTGATCCTCGACAACCTCTCCGCCCGCACGAACTGGCGGATGAAACGGTGGGCGGCCAAGAACAAGGTCGAGCTGTGCTTCACCCCGACCTACGCCTCCTGGGCCAACCCCATCGAGGCTCACTTCGGACCGCTGCGGCAGTTCACTCTGGCCAACTCCCACCACCCCAACCACACCGTCCAGACCCGAGCCCTGCATGCCTACCTACGCTGGCGCAACATGAACGCCCGGCACCCTGAAGTCCTGGCCGCCTTACGACGCGAACGCGCCCGCATCCGCAGCGAGAAAGTCGTCCGCTGGGGCGGCAGACCACTGCCAACAGTGGCCTGAGCAGGACGGAAGCAGCGTCGGCCTCACCCTGCGGGCAGCCCGGAAATCGGGCTGCGACACACTGACGTGGTGATCGACAACGCCTTCGTGATCGTCTCCGGTCTGCCGGCCAGCGGCAAGAGCACCCTGGCCCGCGGACTTGCCGCGGAACTCGGCCTGCCGGTCATCGACAAGGACGTGATCCTGGAATCGCTCTACGACTCCCTCGGCATCGGCGATCAGGCATGGCGCTACCGACTGAGCCGGGCAAGCGACGACATCCTGTTCGCGCTCGCTACCGACGCCGGGCGAGCCATCCTCGTCAACTGGTGGCACCGCGACACCGCCCCCGTCCGAATCCGCCAACTCGACGCCCAGCTGGTCGAGGTGTTCTGCGACTGTGATCCCGGTCTTGTCGCTGAACGGTTCCGGACACGCAAACGCCACCCCGGCCACCTCGACCAGGGCCTCACCCGCGAGGAGATCAGCGATCGCGTCGCTGTCTGGGCCGCCCACCCAGGACCGCTCGGACTGGGCGGGCATGCTCTGATCGTCGACACCGCCCAGACCGTCGACATCACCACCCTCGCCGAAGAGGTCGACGCTCTCATCGCCGGCACTCAACGATGAACTGACGGCGGCACCACGGCCTGAACGGGACGGGCACACCCCTCTCTTCCCATCCCGGTGAACCTTCCCGGTCGCAGCACTAGCAGTTCCCTCCCGGCCGATGCGCATGACGCCCCGGCCGGGAGGCGCCAGGGGCTCTCTCCAGCGGCGGACCTCGCCGCAGGAAGAGCCCCTTGTCCACGTCACAGGCCCCCCTTCCTCGAAGGCTCCCACCGGAACGAATCCCATCCAGTCCTGGCATGCTCCGAGGAAAGGGAGATTTGCCCACCGAAACGCGCCATGTGGCGCGTTGGCACCCCTTGCACTGCACAGTCGCACCGGCCAGCGGTTGTCCTAATAGGGGCTGTTATCAGCGGTCGGATGTTGAGTAGATAACACACCTGCCCCGCCTGCTCGTCGCTCCTACCGTGAAGCACTAACGCTCCGGCTGTGGAGGCCGGAGACCCTAGTGAATCGAGGCGGACGGCATGAAGAGCATCAGGAGAGCCGGTCTGTCCCTCGTGGGTGCCCTTGCACTGGCGTGCACGGTCACCCTCGGAGGGACCGGCACGGCGCAGGCGGCCTCGGGCACGAAGTGCAGCTCGTGGGCCAACTTCTCCGGGTCGAGCGCGCTCATGCGCGCATGCATCAACTCCGGAGCCGGTGACTACGGCTGGACCGAGGTCTACAACCCCTACCCCTACACGCTCACCGTTGGCATGATGTCGAAGCTCTACGACATGAACTGGTACGAGCTGACGCACCAGGACTACTACGTCTGGTACACCATCGGCGCCGGTCACTACCAGACCATCACCACGCCCTACGTCTCCGACACCCGCTCAGGCCCCGAGTCCGTGGGCGGGTGGGCCAAGGTGCTGAACAGCAGCACCTCCGGCTACGCATCGGTGACCGAGAACTGGACCTGATGACCGGGGCGCCTTCCGCCTCCCCGGTCATGGCCGACTCGCCCCAAGGGGCCGGCCGCTGTCGCGGCGCGGCATCCGGGCAGATCCCGCTGTCACCATCCGAGACCGTCTCCCCCCACCACCACAACGGAGAACACTGATGATCGGAAAGCGAACCGCCGGAATAGGGATGGGCGTCGCCCTGGCCATCGCCGCCGTCGCCACGGGTCCCTCGCACGCGAAGGACCTGGCCGCCGAGCCCACCGCCACGACGACCGCGGCGTTCCCCAGCGTCATGACGCACAACCTCATGCTGCTCCCGAGCGGCATCACCGACTGGGACCCCGACGAGCGCGCCCGGATGGCTGGCAACTCCGACCACCTGCGCAACGAGGACATCCTGGTCCTCACCGAGCTGTTCGACGACAGCGCCACGGACGACAACCTCTTTCCCCGGCTCCGCGTCCACCACCCCTACCAGACGCCGGTGATCGGCCGGGGTGACGAAGGGTGGGACCGGACCACCGGCTCCTACCAGGGCTTCCCCAACGAGGACGGGGGGGTCGCAATCGTGAGCAAGTATCCCATCGTCTACCGGTCCCAGCACATCTTTGAGGACGGCTGCGGCGACGACTTCTGGGCCAGCAAGGGATTCGCCTACGCTGTCGTCAATGCCGCCGGCAAGCGGGTGCATGTGGTCGGCACCCACCTTCAGGCGGACGACCCGGGTTGTGACCCAGGCGAGGCGAAGTCCGTGCGGGCCAAGCAGCTCGACGAGATCAGCACGTATCTCACGGCACTGAGGATTCCGGCCTCCGAACCCGTGATGATCGCGGGTGATCTCAACGTGAACGCGCTGAGCAGCGAGTACAGCTCGACGCTCTCCCGCCTCAACGTGGCGCCGCCCACCCTGCCCAGCGGGACCACGTCAAGTTTCGACCCGCGGACAAACTCGATAGCCCGCTACCGGGAGCCGAACGCCACTCCGGCCCACCTGGACTACGTGTTTCTCCGTAATGACCACGCGAAGCCAGCCGGTGGATGGACGAACGGCACCAAGACCGTGCACTCCCCGAGCTACACGATGAACGGCTACACGTTCACGGACTTCTCGGACCACTTTCCGGTCGTCGGCCGACCGACCGTCGCTCCCTAGCGAGGAGACACCACGGGGGCCGCCGGCAGGCTCAGGTCCTGATCACGAGGACAACATCAGCAAGCGCATGATCGAGCTCACCCGCTGTGGGCGAGACCTGCTGAATGCCTCGATCGGTTGGTACGACTCGGAGGGGGATCGCGTCGGAGGCCATCACGTGACGGTTGTGGGCGTTCAGGGGGACAGTGCTGGCCACCACCAGATAACTTTCCACAACCCGGCGAACGACAATTTCCTCAACATCCATTCCACGACGCTCGACCAGACCTACACCCTGGGCAGCGACAACGGTGCCGGCCCCAAGGTCAACGGCTACGGCGGAACCGGCGTCACCGCCCGCCTCGAAGGCGTCATGGTCCTCACGACCGCGCCCTGACCGGACGCCCTGACCGACCGCAGGACACCCCTGAGAGGTGGTGTGGACGACACTCCCCCACTCCCCCGTTGTCCAGCCTGGCGAGACACCCGGGCCCAGGGCAGCAGACGTCCCCGGCACCCGTTCCTCCGGTGCCGGGGGCGTCCGCTGTGCACAAGTGCGCATGGTGGTCGAGCAGGGCGATCAGAGCAAGCGGGGCGCACACTGCCGTACGTCGGGGTGTCACACCGTCGTTCGTGTCCGATCTCTTGGTCATGCGCGGGGCAAGGGTCAGCCTGCCGTTCCCGAGTCCCTGTTCCATTCGCGGACGGGCAGGGCTGTCACCGCGGACAGCACCACCAGGGCCGCAGCGAGGACGAAGCACGCCGGCAACGGTAGGTGCCCCACCAGTAGCCCGGCCGTCGCCGTGGAGCCCGCCGAGCCGGCGTTGAAGGCGGTGTTGACCCACGCGCCCGATCTAGTGCGGGCACCTGGACCCGCGCATTCGTCGGCGATCAGGTAGGCCGTGGTGAGGGTGGGCGCCACGAGCGTTCCGCACACCGCCGCCCCGGCAACGAGAACGTAGGAGTGGGAGGAGAGGCCGGTCGTCGCCACGACGAGCCCCAGCACGATCGCGAGGAACGTGAGCCGTGCGCTGCTCGTGGCGCGCCACGAGACCGTGCCGTAGACGAGGCCACCGACCGCGCTGCCCCCGGACAAAGCGGCGAGGACCCGGGGAACGATGTGAGGAGCACGCTGTTCATCGGCGAAGGCGATCACGAGGAGGTCCAGCGCTCCTAGGCCCGTGCCGACGCCGGCGGAGACGGCGACCGCCTGTCTCATGCGCGCACCGGCTCCCAGCAGGCCGGCCGTCGCCCCGCCTGAACGGGTGTCCTCGAGTGGTCCCGCCGGCGCTGCGGTCTCCTTGCCCTGCTCCTCCCGCAGCCGGACGGCCGCGGACCCGGCGAGCAACAGAGACCCCGTAGCCACGAGACCGGCGCTCACGGCGAGTCCCGTCGAAGGTGCGGCCACCCTCACCAGCACTCCCACCAGCAGCGGTCCGGTCACGAACAGCAGTTCCTCGGCCACGCCGCCCAGGCTGTACGCACGCTGCAGCAGCGGCCGGTCGGGGATCAGGACGCGCCACAAGGTCCGCATGACCGGGCCCAGAGGCGGCGTGGTGGAACCAGCGGCTGCAGCCAGAACGACCAGCAGGACCGCCAGCGGACCGCCATGGGAGGCGGCGCTCGGCGCGGCCCGTAGCGGTCGACCAGACCGGCGCGGGCGGGAGAAAGCAAGACGCTGGTCAGCCCGAAAACGGCCATGACGCCGCCTGCCGCGGTGTAGGAGCCGGTGGCCCCGGTGACCGCAAGGAGCAGCGACAGGGAGACCATCCCGTAGGAGAGTCGTCCCAGGAGGGCGGCGCCGAAGGCACAACGAGAGTGGCGGGTCCGCAGTACGGCCGCGTACGACGTCGCTGAGGACGAAGACATGTTCTTTTCCTTGCAAGAGGTGCTGAAGTGACAGCGCTCGCGCGTGCATGGGCAGCGAAGGCCACATCCGGGGATGTGGAACGCCGACTCCTAGGCACGGGAAAGGAACATACGGGTGAACGTAGCAGATCTCCGGGCGGAATCCAGAGGGCCGACGCTCAGAAGCCCCCTCCCCGCAGAGCGTGCAATCCGGCTGCGGCGAGGGGCGCCGGGGCGTCCCTCACAGTCTCGAACCCGGAGCCCAGTGTCAGGCCCTGCCGATGGCGGGCGTGAATACCTTCCGCGATCACCGCGATCTTGAAGTATCCGAGTGCAAGGTAGAAGCCGAGGTGGTCCAGGCTCCGGCCGCTCATCGCGGAATAGCGCTGGGCCAGGTCCTCGGGCGACGGCAGGCGTGAGCTGGTCGAAGCGGCCCCTCCGGCGAGAACCGGCGAGAACGCCGGGTCCGTGTAGACCAGGTGCAGGCCGAGGTCGGCGAGCGGATCGCCGATCGTGGCCATCTCCCAGTCTACGAGGGCGCGGACCTGCGACGGGTCGTCACGAGCGAGGATGGCGTTGTCGATCCGGAAGTCGCCGTGGACGACCGACGCGCCACTCTCGGTCGGGTGGGCCGCCGCCAACCGCTCGTGGAGGACCTCGATGTCAGTGAGGTCACGGGTCCGAACGCGCAGCCACTGGCCGTACCAGCGCCCGACCTGGCGGGCCAGGTAGCCCTCGGGCCGCCCGAGGCCCGACAGTCCGACCGCTGCGGGCTCGACGTCGTGCAGGCGGGTCAGTACATCCACCAAGGCGTGGGCGCATCGGACGGCCGTCCGGTCGGAGAGCGCGTTCAGATCCTCTTCGGTGCGCATGACGACGCCGTCCACGTATTCGACGACGGAGAAGGGCACCCCCATGACCGATGTGTCACCGAGGGCCACGGCGCGGGCCACGGGAACGCCGCTGTCGGCGAGTGCGGAGAGGACCCGGAACTCCCTGCCCACGTCGTGCGCCGACGGTGTCAGGTCGCCCAACGGCGGTCGGCGCAGCACCCAGCAGGTACGGCCGTCCGTCACCTTGTACGTCAGGTTGGAGCGCCCGCCTTGCACCAGCTCGGCGCGCAGTTTCCCGTCGAAGCCGGGCACGTGCTCGAAGAAGAACCGCGCGACGGCGTCCGGATCGAGCCCGTCGACCACATTCATCGGCCTACCGCCTGCTCGTGTCGCTTGACCGCTCGGCGGGCGATGGCCCAACGGTGCGTCTCGGACGATCCGTCATAGATGCGGAACGGTCGCACTTCACGCAGGAACCGCCCGAGGAGTACGTCACCCGAAACGCCCAGCGCTCCGCAGATCTGTAGTGAGCGGTCCACCACGCGGCAAATCGCCTCGGCGCAGAAGGTCTTGGCGATCGAGGTGGACTGCGCTCCGGAACCGCCGCGGTCGAGCTCCCAGCAGGCCTGTGTGATCAGCCCCCGGGCGGCGGCGATGTCGATCTCGTTGTCCGCGATCATCTGCTGGGCCATGCCGAGATCGGCCAGTCGGGAGCCGAACAGCCGGCGGTCGATGGCGCGCGCCACGGCGATGTCCTGCGCCCGACGGGCGATGCCCAGCCAGCGCATGCAGTGCGTCATGCGGGCCGGACCCAGCCGGGCCTGCGCGTACCTGAAACCCTCGTCCACCTCACCGAGAACCGCCTCGTCGGACACGAGGCAGTCGTCGAACGCCAGCTCGGCGTGGCCGCCGAACAGGCTCTCGTCCAGCGTCTCGATGTGCCGGACCGTCTTCATCCCCGGATTATCGGCATCGACCAGGAACATCGTGGCGCCGCCCCGGTCCCCCGGAGCTCCCGACGTGCGCGCCATCACGATGGCGAAACCCGCACCGTCGGCCCCTGTGATGAACCACTTGCGGCCGTGGATGCGCCAACCGCCCGGGACGCGCTCCGCCCGGGTGGTCAAGGCGTCCGGGTCGGACCCGGCTCCAGGTGCCGGCTCGGTCATGGCGAAGCACGAACGGAGGGATCCCGAGATCAGCGGACGCAGGTATCGCTCCTTCTGTGCGGATGTCGCGACGGCCTCAAGCAGGTGCATGTTGCCTTCGTCGGGAGCGGCGATGTTCAACGCCAGCGGTCCGAGCAGCGAGTACCCCGCCTCCTCGAAGACGAGTACGCGTCCCCGCATGTCCAGCCCGTGCCCGCCAAACTCCCGCGCCGCGTGAGGGGCGAAGACACCCGCCTCCTTGGCGGCGTCCTGCAGTCGTGTCCGCACCGCTTCGGTGCGGACGACGCCTCGGTGTTCCTCCTCGACCCCGAGGACGACCTCGCGGACGAAGCGCGAGGTTCGCTGCGCCAGGTCGGCGGTCACGGCATCGGGGGTCAGATCAACGGCCATCGGTTCCCACCAGGGTCGGCTAATGATTGTTAGCCAACTGTAGAGAGCCTCGACTGAGCCGTTCAAGGGTTCTGGCTATCCTTGAGTAGCCACCCGTTCCACCAGTCGGGCCAGAAGGGAGCGCCTCGTGTCACGAGCCGATGACATCAGGGCCGCCGCGCTCGAACTCTTCACGGACCGCGGGTACCGGGCGACGACCATGGCCGACATCGGCGCGGCCGTCGGCATCCGCGGTCCGAGCCTCTACAAACACGTCGTCTCCAAGCAGGCGCTGCTCGCACAGATCATGGCCTCCACCATGGAGAACCTGCTCGACCTGCACCACGCCGCGATCGCCACCACGATCGACCCCGCGGAACGCCTGCGCCGGGCCACCGAAGCCCACGTGCGGTACCACGCCCGGCACCACGCGGAGGCCTTCGTCGGCAACCGCGAGATCCGCAGCCTCGAACAGCCGCACAGAAGCGAGGTGCTGAAGAAGCGTGCCGCATACGAATCCGGCTTCCGGAACCTGATCAGCGCGGGCATCACCGCTCGCCGCTTCGACGTGACGTCGGCCCGCCTGGCCTCCTACGCCATCCTCGACCTCGGCATGGGCGTCGCCGTCTGGTTCCGTGACGACGGCGAACTCACCGAGGACGCGGTCGTGTGGGAGTACGGCGAACTCGCGCTGCGCATCGTCGGCGCTAGCACCGCGCCCCGGCCTGGGGGACCGTGAGACCGGATCCGGCGACCACCGCCGGCAGGTGCTCGATCTGTCGGTGCTCTCCGAGCCACCGCGCCGGGACAGTTGAGTGGCGCCTACTCACAACCGCAGCTCCTGCCGAGACGTCCCCCTCCACGCAGGTCCGCGCACCTGTGCCGGGGCTGCCCTCCGGAATCCGCCGGAGCGCCCCGCGACCGCGCATCGTCGGTGACAAGACACAAAGAGAGCCCTACTTGGACAGCGAACTCGTCAGGGTCTGTCTGGAGGTTCTGGAACAGGCTCGGCTCGGACCGGCCGAGGACGCGGACCGGCGTCTGCTGGAGGTGGCGGCCGCCCGGCTGCTGCGTGACGGACGGCGGCAACGTCGCCTGGAGGCCCGCGGCAGCCGTGCGAAGGCGGATGCCAAGCTGCAGGCCACCACGGCGACCGGCGCCGTGGATCGGGTGATGGACACGGCGCTGCCCACGGTCGTTCCCGCCCGGCCCGGGCTGGGCGTCGGCGACTACATCGAGGCCCGGCACGAGAAGGGCGCGAAGCAACAGCCGTCGGCGGACGTCACATCCACCGGCGAAACACCCCGGCTGCTCCATCGCCCCCAGCGCTGCTACGTCTGCAAGGACCACTACCGACAGGTTCACCACTTCTACCACCTCCTGTGCCCGCGCTGTGCCGACGAGGGGTTCGCCCGCCGCACCGCCCGTACCGACCTGGCAGGCAGGCGCTCCTCACGGGCGGACGGGTCAAGATCGGTTTCCAGGCCGCCCTGATGCTTCTGCGCGACGGTGCCGACCTCACCGTGACGACCCGGTTCCCCCAGGACGCGGTGCGACGCTTCGCAGCGGCACCCGGGGCCGCCGACTGGTGGCACCGGCTGCACATCGCCGCGCTGGACCTGTGCGATCCCCGGCAGGTTCTCGCCTTCACCGACCGACTGCTCGCCGAGGGCACGCATCTGGACATCCTCATCAACAACGCTGCCCAGACCCTGCGGCGCTCCCCTCGGGCGTACAGCGCGCTGGCCGCCTCGGAGGCCACGCCCGCGGCTCTCCCGTCGGATCAGATATGGACTGCACCGGGCTTCCGCACGCCCGGGCCGCGTACCGCGCCTCCCTCGTGGACGGCGGAACTCGCCTCCGGTCCCCCGCCCTCCGTGCCCGGCACGGAGGTTCCCGCCACCGCGCCGCCGCCCCGGGCGGTCCTCGACGAGGCCGGGCTCCTGTTTGAGACGGCGAGCACCAACTCCTGGACGCGGCGACTGGGACAGATCGACCCGGTGGAACTCCTGGAGGTCCACCTGGTCAACGCGGTCGCGCCCTTCCTGCTGGCCGACCGTCTGCTGCCGCTCCTGCAGGCCTCACCCCATCCGTCCCGCTACCTGATCAACGTCAGCGCCGTAGAAGGCCAGTTCGAGGTGCGCAACAAGACCGGTGACCACCCGCACACCAACATGGCCAAGGCAGCTCTGAACATGCTCACCCGTACGAGCGCCGTCGACCTGGCCACGTGCGGGATACACGTGTGCAGCGTGCACACGGGATGGGGCACCGACAAGAAGCCCCTCGCCGCACGGGCACGGCATGCCGCGACCGGCTGGCGGCCTCCGCTCGACATCGTCGACGGCGCCGCCCGCATCTACCACCCCATCGTTCAGGGGCAGGCAGGCACGCCCCTCCACGGCGTCCTCCTCAAGGACTACCGGCACGTCCCTTGGTGACGCTCGGGCGGCCGTCGGCGCTGCTCCCCGCCGACGGCGCATGAGCTGTCCCTCTCAAGTAGCGAATACTCACCATTGAGCCGGAAATCGACAGGTACGCGACCTAGCGTGGCCTCCAGACGCGCGGGCCTCTGAAAGGGCCCCTCCCGGCGGGTTCCCGTGATCGGGGCCCTTCTTCCCTTAGGCGGCCGACATGCGGAGCCATGCCCTGACCCACCTCCGTGTTCCGGATGAACTCGCGCGGAATCGCATGAGGGACCCGTACCCCTACTACGCCTGGCTCAGGGAACATTCCCCGGTTCACGCCGAAGTCGGATCAGGCGGGCGCACCGTCTGGCAGATCTCCCGCTACGAGGACATCCAGCCGCTGCTGAGCGATGCGCGGCTCAGCAAGGAGCCGGGCCGGGTGCCCGGCTACGTGCCGGGACCTGCGGGTCTCAACAGCCATGTCCTCCACGCAGACGGTGCGGAGCACCGGAAACTGCGCGGCCTCATCAACTCCGCCTTCACTCCTCGGCGGATCGCCGGCCTGGGCGACGACATCCGCCGTGACGCGGAAGCCCTGCTGGACGCCGTGGAGCAGCACACGGAGATCGACCTCATCGCCGACTTCGCCGCTCCGCTCACCTTCCGGATGATCTGCCGGATTATGGGCGTTCCCGGCCACCTGTCCACGCCTGCCGCCCGCGCCGTCGTCGCCGCGACGGTACTCCTTCCCTCCGCCGGGATCTCCTCTGCGGAACGGCAGCGGGACGAACGCGGCCTCGCCGAGTTCCTGCGCTCCCTGATAGCGCACAAGCGTGTGGCGGGAGCGGAGGGCGAACAGGACCTGCTCGGCGCCCTGGTCGCCGCCTGCGACGAGGCGGGGACGATGAGCGAGGAGGAGCTGCTCTCCACCGCGTACCTCCTGCTGCTGGTCGGTCACGACACGACTATGAACCTCATCGGCAACGGCATGCTCGCCCTTCTCGAACACCCCGCCCAGAAGAAGCTCCTGGCGGACTCGCCCGAGCTGGTGTCCACCGCCGTCGAGGAGTTCCTGCGGTACGACTGTCCGGCCCGCACCTCGACGTTCCGGACCGCCGCCGAGACCTTCGAACTCCATGGCCACCTGATCCGGGCCGGCGACACCGTCTGTCTCCTGCTCGGCTCCGCACACCGGGACGGCGCCGCCTTCGCCGACCCCGACCGCCTGGACATCACACGCCATCCCAACCCCCACCTCGCCTTCGGGCACGGCCCCCACTTCTGCGTGGGTGCTGCGCTGGCACGGCTGGAGAGCGCGATCGCCTTTCCCCTGCTCCTCGAAAGGCTCGGCTCGGCCCGGCTCGCGGTGCCGGCCGGAGAGCTGGAGTGGAAGGAGTCGCGTGTGATGCGAGGACTGGCCCGTCTTCCCCTTGTCCGGATCTGATCCGCTCTCCTCGGAGGTACTCGGCATGACCACCCCCGCCCAGGCTTCGCTCCTGGTCGAACGCCTCGACAACGTCCTGGTCATCACGCTCAACCGGCCCCGGGCCCGCAACGCCCTCGACATCGACACGGCCCGGGCGCTGGACGGCGCCCTGTCGGAACTCTACGAGGACCCCGCGCTGCGCGTCGGTGTGGTGACCGGGGCGGGAGGACACTTCTGCGCCGGCATGGATCTCAAGAAGTTCCCCGTCGACGGGGTTCCCGTGGTGGCGGACCGCGGGCTCGGCGGCCTCACCCGCGCCGAGCCGACCAAACCGCTCATCGCCGCCGTGGAGGGCGCAGCGGTGGGTGGCGGGCTCGAACTGGCGCTGGCGTGCGACCTCATCGTCGCCGGCTCCGGTGCCGTCCTCGCACTCCCCGAGGTGACGCGCGGACTCATCCCCGCAGAGGGGGGTGCCGTGCGGCTGCCCCACCGCCTGCCGTATCACCTGGCGATGGAGATGCTCCTCACCGGAGCTCCCCTGGCCGCCGGTCTCGCCGGCCGCCACGGCCTCGTCAACAGGGTCGTTCCCGATGGCGAGGCCCTGGAGGAGGCGCTGTCCCTGGCTCGGCTGATCGCCGGGCACCCGCCCGAGGCCGTGCGGGCGATCCAGTCGCTCGCCCGTTCTTCCCAAGACGGCGTCAGCGGCGCGAGCTGGCGGCTGCAGGACTCCCTCGGAGCGGCCTTCTTCGGATCCGAGCGGCCGCTCCCTCAGAAGGGCGGTCCGAAACTTCCCGCCTGAGCAATACAGGCGGTTTGCCCGGGGAGATTGAGTATGCGTTGCCGTAGACCTCCCCAAGGGTTCCCCCTAGCGTCACAGACGCGGCGCCTGGCCCGACGGCCTGCACCCGACCGGCTCGGAACACTGCACAGGATGGACTGCGTCATGGAGCTTCGCCTCTTCACTCCGGAGCACGCCCGCGAGGTGGCCGACTGGCCCCTCTCAGCGGAGGAGAGCGCCCTGTGGTGCGGGCGACGCGAATCTCCGGTGGCCGAACTGACCGTCATCGGATGGCAGCGGCACAGTGACGTGAGCGCCTTCCTCCTCGTCGAGGAGGAGAAACCACTGGCATACGGCGAGCTGTGGTTCGACGAGGAGGAATCCGAGGTCGAGCTGGCGCGGCTCATCGTGGCGCCGGAACACCGGGGCAGGGGGATGGGCCGCGAACTTGCCCGACGGCTGCTCGCCCAGGCCGTCGGGGACGGAGCGGACAGCGTCTTCCTCAGGGTTCACCCGGACAACGACCGGGCGCTCAAGTGCTGGCTGAGCGCCGGTTTCGTGCCTGTGGAGTCCCGGCTCGCAGCCCAGTGGAACACCCGCCAGCCGGTCTACTACCTGTGGCTCAGGAACGCGCTGTCGCCGCTGAGGGCCGTGGACGTCGGCCAGGACGCGTCCGCAGCCTGACGCCGTCCGGTCTCCTTCTCGGGATCCCCTGCCGGCGCCGGCCGGATGCGTGCCGGACAGTGCGGCGGACAGGGCGTTCACGGAGCGGGCGGTCGGGGAAGCTCTCCGGTGAGGTAGTGCTGGATGGTGGGTCCGACGCAGGCGACCAGGTGCTCGGTGTCGGCGGCCACGAGAGGTGCGGCGCCGAGGATGTACCGGCCACCCGCGAGGCCGACGAGCTGAGTGACGGCGAGGGAGATCCGCAGTTCGGGTTGGTCCCGCCTCAGAGCGACGACGACGGGGCCGACCATCTCGTCCGTGAGGAATCGGCCCAGGGCGGCGGCGGCGTCCTGATCGGTGAAGATCGAGCGGATCATGGCCGTGGCGGGTGTCCGGAACGCGGGATCCGTCCATAGCTGGAGGTACAGCCGGGTGAGACGTTCACCCAGATCCGACGGGTCGTCGCGGACGAGCGAGGCGATTCGCTCACGTACGTGCAGGGGAAGGCGCAAAGCGGCGGCGAAGAGGTACCGCTTGCCGCCGAAGTAGTGGTTGACCAACGCGACGTTGACGCCGGCCTCGGCAGCGACGGCGCGGATGGTGGTCGACGCGTAGGTGCCTTCGGCGAAGAGCCGACGGGCCGCTTCGAGGATCCGGTCACGGGCCGGGCTCTGACCGGTTCGGCTGCCTGCCGGACGGCCGGGGCGGCGGCCGGATGGAGTGCTCATGGCCCCGAGCCTAGCGTTAATTAAACGCTTGTTGCATTTCTGTCATCGGCGTTTCTACGCTGCTCCTCTCTCCCCCCCCGTGTCCGGCGTCCCGGCGGGGGTTCTCCGGACATGACGCTCCTTGTACGGCGTCTCCTTGAAGGCGGTGGTGCCCCGTGTGGGCGATGATCCTCAAAGAGTTCCTGGAACTGCGGCGTGACAAGCGGACGATGGCGATGATCGTCGTCCTGCCCCTCGTGCTGCTCGTGGTCTTCGGATACGCGGCGAACTTCCACGTCGACGACGTGTCCACCTTCGTCTACGGACCGCATGCGGACGCGGTCGCGGCGCAGCTGCACGCCCCGTTCGTCGTGGACGGTGTCGATCCCGCCGGCACTGCCGCCCAGGCCGAGGAGGCGCTGCGCGGCCGGGAGGCCGGCGCGGTGGTGATGGCCACCGGGACGGGCACGGAGTCCACGGTCCTGATCGACGGCTCCGACCTGTTCGCGGCGCAGTCCGCAGCTGCCGCCGCTGCGGCCTCGGGCGGTCTGCTCACACCGGACGTACTGTTCAATCCCGACCTGCAGACCTCGTGGGTGATGGTGCCCGGCCTGGTCGGCATGATCATGGCGTTCATCGGAACGATCATCACCGCGATCGGTCTGGTCCGTGAGCGCCAGGCCGGCACCCTGGAGCAGCTGGCGGTGATGCCGTTCAAGGCGTCCGACGTGATCGGTGGCAAGATCGCGCCCTACTTCGTGCTGGCCTCTGTCGACATGGTGCTGGTGACGGTGCTGGGAAGCTTCCTTTTCGACGTTCCCTTCACCGGGAATGTGGCCGTACTCGCCCTGGGCGCGGGCCTGTTCCTCTTCACCGTGCTCGGAATCGGGGTGCTGATCTCCTCGGTGTCACAGAATCAGGGACAGGCCATGCAGATGGCGCTGCTGACCCTCATGCCGCAGATCCTTCTGTCGGGCATGATCTTCCCGCTCGACGCGATGGCCGCAGGTGTGAAGTGGATCGGCTATCTGTTCCCGCTGACCTACTTCAACATGATCTCCAACGGCGTGATGCTCCGCGACGCACCGCTGGACTCCCTCGCGATGCCCCTCGGTGTTCTGGCGGGCATGGCGATCCTCGTGTTCACGGCAGCCGTCCTGCGTTTCCGCCGTGACCTGGCACCCGCCGCCCCGAAGGCCGTACGCAGCCCCGCACCCACGGGGAGCGGACGATGACTCCCACCACCCGGGCCTCCGCCGACGTGCCGGCCGACGGCTGGGGAGCCTTCGGCGCCTCCGTCGTCTTCGACGGCACCACCGCTCTCGACGACGTCACCCTGACCGTGGTGCCCGGACAGGTCGCAGCCGTGGTCGGCGGGGACGGCGCGGGAAAGACCACCCTGTTGCGCACGCTGGTGCACAGGGTCGCCCTCACTGCCGGGCACGTCGACGCGCCCGCCGCCGCCACCTGCGGATTCATGCCCACCGGCGCTTCCGGAGTCTGGCAGGACCTCACCGTCGAGGAGAACATCTCCTTCGTCGCCGCCGCCCATCGCATGTCCGGTCCGAAGCTGGCACAGCGCCGCGACCAGCTCCTGAAGGCCGCCGCCCTCGACCGGGCCTGGAACCGGCAGGCCGGCGCGCTCTCGGGCGGCATGCGGCAGAAGCTGGCCTTCTGCCTGGCCGTCCTGCACACCCCGAGGCTGCTCGTCCTGGACGAGCCGAGCACGGGTGTCGACCCGGTCTCCCGGGTCGACCTGTGGCGCCTCGTCTCCCGCGCGGCCGCCGACGGCACCGCAGTCGTCATGGCCACCACCTACCTCGACGAGGCCGAACGGGCATCCACCTGCCTGGTCCTCGACAACGGCAGGACTCTCGCCTCCGGACCGCCGTCCGAGGTGCTCGCCCTGACTCCCGGCACCATCACCAGCGGGAACGCCCCCTCCGGCCCCCGCGCATCGTCCTGGCGCCGCGGACGCGCCACTCGGTCCTGGCATCCCGGGCCCGCCCGGCAGGGCGAGACCCCGGTCACGCCGGACATGGAGGACGCCGTCATCGCCCTCACCCTCGCCGCGCGGAAGAAGAACTGACATGACCGACGTCCTCATCAGCGCCGACGACGTCACCAAGCGCTTCGGTTCGTTCACCGCCGTGGACACCGTGCGCATGGCCGTCCGGCCCGGCGAGATCGTCGGGCTGCTGGGCGCCAACGGCGCGGGCAAGACCACTCTCATCCGCATGCTGCTGGGCCTGGAGGTCCCGACCGGCGGCGCCGTCACGGCCTTCGGGCGCACTCCGGACCGCACGACGCGCGGCCGGCTCGGATACGTCCCCCAGGGACTCGGTCTGTGGCAGACCCTCACGGTCGCGGAGAACATCTCCTTCGTCCGCGCTGCCTTTGGCGCTCCGCCGCTCGTCCTCGATCCCTCCCTGGCGGCGGTGGAGCACCGCCTCGTGGGGGAGATCGGCCTCGGCCTGCAGCGACAGCTGGCGTTCGCCCTCGCCCTGGCGCACGGGCCCGAACTCCTGGTCCTGGACGAACCCACCTCCGGTGTCGACCCCCTCTCCCGCGCCCGTCTGTGGGATGCCGTCCACGCACAGGCCGAGGGCGGGACGGGCGTCCTGGTCACCACGCACTACATGCAGGAAGCGCAGCAGTGCGACCGGCTCGTCCTCATGGCGCGCGGCCGGGTCGTCGCCGCCGGCACCGAAGCCGAGATCATCGGCTCCACCACCGCCTGCGAAGTGGACACACCGCGATGGGCCGACGCGTTCGCCGCACTCGACGCGGCCGAACTCCCCGTCACCCTGAACGGCACCCGCGTGCGGCTGGCCGACACCTCACCCGCCGTCGTCCGGTCCGCCCTCGAAGCGAGCGGCCTCACCGCCGACGTGCTGGAGGTCCCGGCCACACTGGAGGAGAAGATGACCATCATCGACGGGCAGGGCTAGGAAGGCGTGGTTCCCCGGTCGCGGCCCGGGGAACCACGGTCATGACGTGCAGCGGAGTCTCCGGCGGTCGGGCACGCTGCCGAGCGGCACGGGTGGCGCTCATCGCGCGCCGGACGACCGCCACGTGTTGTAGAGGGTCTCCCGGTCGATCCCCCGGAACCGCCGGGAGAGGTCCCGCTCGGTCACGTCCTGCGGATCCGGCTCGCTGATCTCGGCCGATCCACCGCTGAAGTCGGCGAACGTCACGACGTACTCTCCGTCCGCCGGTCCGACGAAGGTGACGCCGCCCCGGGCTCCCCATCTACTCGCGGCCGACCCCGCGTAGATCATCGGGAGTCGGTAGTCCCGGTACGTGTCGTAGTCCGGCAGGAATCCGTGCACCGTCAGTGCCGTGTCCTCGTCCTGCGCGAGGTACTCGACGATGCCACCGGCGACGCCCGAGGAGCTCAGGTGGTCGAGGAGGTCGCCGACCGTGGCGCCGCGCGGAAGTACGCCTGCCGTCAGGATCCGTACGGCCGGTTGTCCGTCGATGGTGAAGTACGCGGAGCACCCTGTGATCAGCTCCTCGTCCAGGGAGAAGTCGATCTCGTCCAGGTAGGCGAGCGCCCCGTCCAGGTGCGTCTGCCCGGCCACGCTCAGCTCACCGCCCAGGAGGTCGTCGTCGCCCAGGTCCAGCGAGGCGAATCCCGGCGCGTCCGCGAGGGAATCACGCTGTGTGGCCAATCCGGCGTCCGTCCAGCGGTCCCGGTCGGCCGCCGTGCGGAACTCGAGCCGCATGTGGAAGTAGATCCCGGTCAAGCGAGTGCCCTTCAAAGCGTCACGCCCACGTCCGGAGCGGGGCGTGGGACCGTCCCGAAGGTAGTCGGCTCCGTCGCCCAGGACTTGAGTAGGAGTTACTCACTCCCGTGTCTGTCCCGGTGCGACCGAGATCCCGCGACGGGACCTGCCTGCTCCTGCTTGAGCAGGAGCTACTCATGAGGTTTCCCCTGCGGTGCCATTGGCTGGTGAACGACGTGTGATCGCCAGTCGGCCCGGCTCATGAACGGACTCGTCCGTCAGTGGAACCCGAACGGTGTCGGCACCGACCCGCAGGAGAACCGATGAAGGATCTTCACTCGGAACTGTCCGCGGCCCAGAAGTTCTCCGCTCTCCTCGCCAGGGCCCGATCAGGAGCCGGTGCCGGCGCTTCTCGGGCGAACCTGCTGGCGCTGGGCCTGGCCGGCTTCTGCTTCGTCCTCTACACGGTGCTATCGGTCTCCCGTCACCGGCTCATGCTGACGACCGGATACGACCTGGGAATCTTCGAGCAGGCTGTGCGTTCCTACGCGCACGGCCGGCTTCCGGTGTCGGAGCTCAAAGGGCACGACTATCCCCTGCTCGGCGACCACTTCTCCCCGGTCACCGCGACCATCGCCCCCTTCTACCGGCTGTGGCCCTCGCCGTACACCCTGCTCGTGACCCAGGCGTTCCTGCTCGCCCTGGCAGTCGTCCCGCTGACCCGGTGGGCCTGCCGGGTGGTGGGAACGGCCGGAGCCGCCGTCGTCGGGCTGGGCTTCGGCCTCTCCTGGGGAATCGCGCAGACCGTCGGCTTCGACTTCCACGAGGTGTGCTTCGCGGTACCGCTGCTCGCCTTCGCCGTCGAAGCACTTGGCAACGAGCGATGGCGTGCGGCCGTCGCCTGGAGTCTGCCGCTCCTCCTGGTCAAGGAGGACCTGGGCCTGACCGTGGCCGCGGTCGGGACCTACATCGCCTTGCGCGGGCGTGCACGGCTGGGCATCGTCACCGCGGTCGCCGGCCTCGCCGGCACCGCGCTCACCATGCTCGTCGTCGTACCCGCGTTCAACCCGGACGGCGTGTTCGCCTACTTCGACAAGGTCCCCGACGGCTCGGCCTCGGGCGCGCCCGGTCTCCTCGCCCACTACACGCTGGGACTGGTGACGCCCGCGGTGAAGCAGCTCACGATGCTGATGCTCCTCGCGCCGACGGCCTTCCTGGCGCTTCGCTCGCCGCTGGTCCTCATCGCCGTACCCACCCTCGCGTGGCGGTTCGCCTCCGCCAACGAGGCTTACTGGGGGACCAAGTTCCACTACAGCGCGGTCCTGATGCCCGTGGCCTTCGGCGCCTTCGTCCACGCGCTGATGAAGGTGCGCGGACAGAAACGCGCCGCCAGGTGGCCGGATACGGTGTGCACCGGCCTCGTGGCGAGTGCTCTCTTCACCGTCCTCGCCCTGCCGCTGCACCCGTTCGCCCAGCTCGCGGGCACCGCCACGTGGACCCCGGGCGCACGTGTCGCCGTCGCCGAACGAGTGCTGGAGCTGATTCCTGACGGGAAAACAGTCTCCGCGTCCAACCGGTTCGTCCCTCAGCTGACACATCGGTGCACGGTCATGGTCCTCGGGCTGCCCCAGAACCAGGACGCACCGGAGTGGGTCGTCGCCGACACCGCCGAGCCGCAGGGCTGGCCCATCGGGAGGGACCAGGAAGTGGCCGAGGTGGCGCGCTTCCGGGAGAAGGGGTACGAGGTCGTGGCGGAGGAGGCCGGGGTCGTCCTGCTCCGCCGCCCGTAGGAAGGTGACGTCCTTCGAAGCCTTCGCCCGCGCTGCCGCTCGTCGGCGTCGGGCGGTTGTCCGCCCGACGCCGACAAGTCCGGGGGACAGCCGGGGTCAGAGAGGCGTCTTGGTGACCTTGAGGTCGTAGGCGAATGCCTCGCCGCACGTCAGCCGTGTGGTGTGATCGAGCACGCTGATCACCATGCGCGTCCTGAGCGGCTGGTGCGTTCCATCGGCGACGATGGTCCATCCGTTGTCCTCGTACACGTCGTGCACCGGGGTGGACGGGCCGCTCGGGGCGTACATGCCCACCACCCTCGCGACGCCGGCGGGTGACTCCTCGCCCCCGAGCCGTCGTACGGGTACCTCGGTGCGCACGGCACCGCCACGGAAGAGCCTGTCCGGCGTCGTGCCTCCTCCGAACTCGCCGTCGGGGCCCTCGACGTGCACCTCGGCGAAGGACCCGTGCAGGGAGTTGTCGTACAGGTCGACCGTGACCGACCGCTCCCCCGCCTTCCCGGAGCACGACATCACATGGCCCCGCTCGTACGTCACCACCGGAGCGTCAGCGCCGGCCCCCGGCGCGGCGTGCGCGACGGTCGGCACGCTCATGACCGCGGTGATGCAGAGCATCGCGGCGGCGCGGCTCCCACTGATTCTCATTCCAAGCCTTCCGGAGAATTTGATCGTCAAAGCTGTGTACGCCGACGATCACGAAGGCGCATGAGCATTTCCTGCTCACGTGGGGCCGAGGCACGGATCGTGATCTCGCGCAGGGTCACGGCGCTCCGTCCGTGACCCTGCGCAGGTTCACGGCGTTCCGGGCGCGCCGCCGTGCTGCAGCCACTGGGCTCCGTGGCGGCTCAGGGTGATCCAGTCGCCCTGCAGTCCGACGCCGAGGTCGTCGACCAGCGCCATGTGGTGACGGAGCCACGCCACGGATTCGCTGATCGCCCTCAGAGCCTGCGGGTGCCCCCGGTACGCCTGGCGGATCCCGCTGGCCCACCTCTTCAGACTCACCGTGGCCCTGCCGGACCTCGTCATGTCGAGAACGACGCTCCGGGCGAGAGCGTCGACGGGAAGGGCGGCGACCTGGGCGGGCGTGAGCGCGCGCAGCGGTGGTGTCGGCGTGCTCTGCTGCATCTGCGTCATGGTTCTCCCTCTCATCGTGACCGAGAGCCGGCAGGGACTCAGGCTCCCTATCCATGACGATTCGAGATAAAAGGGCATATGGGATGAGTAATCGCTACCCAGAATTCCAGCCCGCTCCTCTCGGCGCTCAGCCCCGCGCGACGGCCAGGCGGCGACTCCGGAGGCGCCGGACAGCCGAGTCGCCAGAGCGAACCTCAGAGTCTGGAAATCTTTCTACACTTCTGGGTACGGTTGTCGGCGGGCCACGGCGGGATCCGACTGCCACCGCACCGCACCGCGCCAGGCCAGTCCGTGCGCCGCCCCCCTCACCGGCGCCCCTACCTTTTCGGAGCCGTTCATGAGCACCGGCACACCGCGCCGGCGGAAGGCCGCGCCTTCCCCGGCCTCCCCTCCCGGGCCCCGCACGGTTCTGATCACCGGCGCCGCTCGCGGCATAGGTAGGGCCTGCGCGGCCCACCTGGCCGAGGAAGGCTGGCGGGTCTACGCGGGCGCCCGGCGCCCGGCGGATCTGGAGGATCTGACCCGCTTGTACCCGGACAGGATCGTCCCGGTCCTGCTGGACGTCACCCGTTCCACCCATCTCGACGCGCTCACGGACGTGCTCCCGGAACGCCTCGACGCCCTCGTCAACAACGCCGGAATCGTGGCCGACGGACCGGTGGAAGCCGTCACCCCGGAAGCCATTCGCCAGGTGTTCGAGGTCAACGTGATAGGCGCGACCCGCACCACCCAGGTCGTGCTCGACCGACTGCGCAGGTCAGGAGGGCGCGTGGTCTTCGTCTCCTCGGTGAGCGGCCGCGTGAACACTCCTTGGACAGGGGTCTACGGCGCCTCGAAATTCGCACTGGAAGGAATCGCGGACACGCTGCGCGTCGAACTTCGTCCCTGGCGCGTCCCCGTCGTCCTGGTCGAGCCGGGGCCGACGACCACCGACATGTGGAGAGGTGCCGGGGCGATGGTCGACGACACCGTTCACTCCATGGCCCCGCACCTACGGGAGTTGTACGAGGGCCACATTGCGGGAATCCGACGGTCCGTGACCACGATGCAGCGGTACACCGCACCCGTCTCCGCCGTCGTGAGCACCGTCGAACGGGCGCTCGTCGCCAGACGGCCCAAGGCCCGCTACCCCGTCGGGCTCTCGAACCGGGCGCTGCTCGCCGCCACGGCCCTGTCCTCCACCGCCCTGCGCGACCGCTTCCTCGCGGCGTTCGCCGGACAGCCCCGCTCCGCCAGAGGCCGGAGCGTCGGCGGGCCCGCCGGGGCATCAGGATCCGGAAGCTGACGGACCGACGAGCCGAACGGCCGGTGTCGGATCAGGAACCGGGGTCCCGGCCTGCGAGTTCTAGGGCGAGATCGACATGTCCGGCTTCCAGCAGCCCTCCGAGGAAGAGCGCGCGGACGCCGCGCAGCAGCGCCTCCGAGTCCACCAGGTCGGGCGCCGCGAGGCTGTGCAGCATGTACCCGTGGATCAGGGCCAGGAAGGCCCCGGTGTCCGCTTCCTCGTCGCTGAGACCTGCCGTGGCCGCGGCCGCGGCCACGACGCCCCGGCCCATGTCGAGGGCCTCGACGACGACATGCCGCAGTTCCGGAGCCCGGGCAGCGTGCAGCATGGCCTCGACGAGGGCCATGGCCTCGACGCGGGGCAGCGAGCCCGCCGCTGCGGCGAAGGCGGCGGCGACCTCGTCGGGGCCGCTGTCCTGCTGCTTGAGGTGCTCGGCAAGCCCTCCCATGGTTTCCGCGTCGGCCGCGATCCGCGTCCGCAGCGCCTCCACGGCCAGCTCGTCGATGGAGTCGAAGAAGTAGCCGACGGTCGCCAGGGGCAGCCCGGCCCGTTCCGTCACCGCGCGGTGCGTCACGCCTGCCATCCCCTTCTCGGCGGTCACCTCGACGGCGGCCTGCATCAGGGCGGCACGCCGCCGCTGCGCGTTCTCCCCATGGCGTCGCTTCATGGAGCCATCCTAAAGTCTGTAAGAAGTTCTAGACTTCTGCTCACCCGGCTCCTAGCGTGAGGCCATGAGCAAGCCGACCCGCGTTCATGCCTTCACCGACGACGCCCTTGCCGACCACGATGCCGTCGCTCTCGCCGCCCTGATCCGCAGCGGAGAACTCGGCCTGCGAGAAGTCGAGACCGCGGCTATCGAACGCATCCGTCGTGTCGACCCGCTGCTGGCCACCACCGCGTACACGGCATTCGAACGGCCTCTCCGTTCCGGCCGCTCCGAAGCCCCGCTCCACGGCGTGCCGACGATGGTGAAGGACAACACCGACGTCGACGGGATGCCGACCAACTACGGCACCGACGCCTTCCACGCCGCACCCGTCCACCGGACCGGCCGGTACGCCCAGCAACTCATGGGCACCGGCCTGACCGTGCTGGGCAAGAGCCGCACACCGGAGTTCGGGTTCAACGCCACGAGCGAGTTCCGCAGCGCGCCCCCGATCCGCAACCCCTGGAACACGACACGTTCCATCGGCGCCTCGTCCGGCGGGGCGGCGGCGCTGGTGGCCACGGGCGCCTTGCCGATCGCTCACGCCAACGACGGCGGCGGCTCCATCCGCATCCCCGCCGCCGCGGCCGGACTGATCGGCCTCAAACCCAGCCGGGGCCGGCACCGCGACGGCGAGCTCGCGCGCACCATGCCCATCAACATCGTCTCGGAAGGTGTCCTGACACGGACGGTCCGCGACACCGCGGCGTACGTGGCCGCGGCCGAGCTGTACTGGCGCAATCCTCGACTCGCTCCCATCGGCCTGGTCGAAGGACCGGCACGAAGGCGGCTGCGCGTAGGTCTCCTCATGGAGTCGGTGGCCGACGCGCCCGTCGACGCGCAGACCCGGGCCGCCGTGGAGCGGACCGCGCGCCTCCTGGAGGCTCAGGGCCACACCGTCGAGCCCATCGCGATGCCGGCGGCCCACGACTTCGGCACGGACTTCGTCACCTACTGGACGATGCTCGCCGGGGTGGTCGGGGGAATGGGGAAGATCATGTTCGACCGCTCCTTCGACACCACGCTGCTCGACGGTTTGACCAGCGGGCTCCGCTGGCAGTTCCTCCGCGGAGGGTGGATCAAGGCCCCGGGGGCGCTACGGCGGTTGCGTCGCGCCGCCCACACCTATGCCAAGGTGTTCGACCACCACGAACTGCTCCTCTCCCCCGTCCTGGCACACGTGCCACCACCACTCGGTCACCTGGGCCCCGAAGTCGCGTACGACGAGCTCCTCCACCGGCTCCAGCGATACGCCGCCTTCACCCCGCTGCAGAACGTCGCGGGGACACCGGCCCTCTCGCTCCCCATGGGCATGGCGGACGAGGGCGTGCCGATCGGCGTCCAGCTCGCCGCCGCACACGGCGACGAACGTACCCTTCTGGAAGTCGCCTTCGCCTTGGAGGAAGAAACCGTCTGGCCCACGCTCCGCCCGGCGGTGCTGTAGGAGGGCTGGGGTCTGACGGGACTTCTCGTGGCAGGGAGCCCTCGCGCCGGGGCGGCGCGAGGGCACACTGAGGCGAAAGTTTCCGCGCTGGCGCATGCGTCCTCGGCGGTCAGTACACCACCCGGCTGGTGTACATGCGGAAGTTCACTTTGCACCAGCCGGCGTCAGCCGAGTTCGCCACGGTGTACGCGCCGTTGAGCGTCTTCATCTCCTCCGCCGCGTAGGTGTGCTGGAACGCGGCATTGCACATGAGGTCGTCGTCGGACAGGCTGTCGTAGTCGTAGAACTTGGCGGCCGTGTTGATCGACTGACCGGGCTTCACCCGGATCTCGATCTCGCGGTTGTTCTTCTTCCAGGTGCCGTCGCAGGCGGTCTTCGTGCAGGAGCGCGTCGCCGTCTTGGTGAAGTCGAACAGCCTGACGTCGTCCACGTACCGATGACACATGCCGGCGACCGCGTCGTCGTTCCAGACCATGGCGTTGCCCGAGGGGCAGCCGTCCGCGTCCGCAGTACCGATCTCGAGCCCCGGCCTGACCGTGGTCGACGCGCTGTTGTCGGCGGTCAGCTTGCCGTACACCTCGACGCAGTTGTACTCGCTGATGCCGCACTCGTCGCTGTCGAATTCGACGGTGTCGTAGACCACCTTCACCACGAACTCCGTGGGCTGCGCCGCATGCGCACTCCCGGGAAACAGCGCAATGCCGCCGATCAGTGCCGCGGCCACGGCGGACGTCCCGCGCGCGAAGTTCTTCATCTCGGTCCCTCCCTGAGAATCCGACCGGGTCCGTCTCCAGATCCACTGGAGATCTCCCAACCGCTGTGCGTCGCATCCTCACGGAACGGCAACGCACCAGCTTCAGTAGGGGCTACTCAACTGGTGCTGGAGCTCAAGAACGCCTCCGCGCACGTGGACGTCGAATCCAGCGCTCGGCAGCCGACCGCATTCTGGTCGGTTCTTCTCGCATGCATCAACCTTGCCTTTAATCAAGGGAGTTGAAGAGAGCGGAGTGAGTAGCGGCTACTGATGGACCACCGCTCGACCGCACCCAGGATTGCACTCGGAATCAGGTCTCCGGCCGTTGCCGTACACCGCAGGGAGACCGGAGTCATGTCGACTCCCTTCTCCACCATCCGCGATGCCGCCTCCTGCGCATTGCCGTCCCCGCCTACGCGTACAACGTCTGTGAATGTCCTTCGCTGACGCGCGAGGGCTTTCTCGGTGTTCGTCGAAGAGAGAACCACCGGAGCAGAGATCGACGGGTGAGGATGCCGCACTGCCGCACGTCAAGCGCTCGCGGAACGTCTATGGATATGAGGGCCCATGAAGAAGAACCCGCTCGCTCTCGCGTGCATGTCCGCGCTGGCCGGACTGAGCCTCATCGGCTCCGCCGATCTCGCGGCCGCGCAGACCCAGGACGCCGGCGACGCGAGGACCCGCCTCGCCATCCAGCACGCGGTGGCCGGGAAGGCCGACGCCGCCGATCTGAAGATCATCGGCGGCAACGCGTATCTGGCGGCGTCCGTGCCGGTCGAGACCGTCGCCGGAAAGCCGACCGTCACGACGCTCACGACCCAGCCCGCGAAGAAGACGTCCCTCGCGGCGACGTACAACCAGGTGTGCAAGGCGGTCGATTACCCGCTCACCAACATCAGTTACCTGGGCGAGAAGATCTACACCTGGCACCACAAGTTCTCGTGGTGCACGGCGAACACGCAGTCCGGGGCCGAGTGGACCCGGCAGATCTCGGTCTCGCCCTACGACCGCTACGACTACTTCACCGACAAGACCTCCGTCGTCTACCCCCAGGGCATGGTGACCGACGCCGTCTCGGCACCGGTGGGAGGCTTCATCGGGATGAACACGAACGGCTACCTGTCGCCGCACTACTCGCACATGGCGCGCGGGGTCAACCTGTGCTTCGCCCAGTACGCCTGCTACGCGAGCAATCTGCCGCAGAGCAAGATGACCATCGGACGTGACACCGTCACGGTCGCCTACGCCTCCCCCCTGTAGGGCTGTCGTCCGGGCACCGGCCGCGCCGGGGGCCCGACGCGTCCCTGCCCGACCCCTCGGACAGCACGGAGGACCGGTCGGGCTCCCGGATCCGGGAGCCCGACCGGTCCTCGTCGTCCGCCTTCACCCGACGGCGGACAACGGCGTCAGGTCGTAGGCCAGGCGACAGGAATGGCAAGCGTAGAAGCTTCCGGCCGCTAAGGCACCGCTCCCCTGCTCGATGACGTCGATGAGGCGGACATTGTGCATGTATCCCTGATGCCATGCGCACCAGCCAAACCTGCCGGATGCCTGAGATTCAGCTGAAGAGACCGATTGAGAGGTGTCCATCACGACTCCAGAGAGGTGAGATATTTCTCTGTCCAGATTCGATCACCCGACACCTCCAGGCATGAGCGATTCCTACTCTCTCGGCTCATGAATAGGCGCGACGGGCACGCTCGGAGGAGGTTCACTTCTCACGCGACACAGAGCGTATCCCGGGTGGCATATTCAAAACGCCGAAAACCGTTTCCGGAAAGGATTCTGCGCCTTGGCGGGGCGGGACATGGCAGTCGTCCACCGTTCCCACAGGGCCCCTCCGGTCGGATCCCGGCGAGACCTTCGGCCCCGCCGCGCGACCGCTGCTAGCACGCGTCCGGGCCGACCGTGAGACGTGCCCAGTGGGTGACGGCGACGACATGGCTCAAGGTGCCCCGGGCATCGGCCAGCGCTTCGACGATGTACAGGCCACGCCCGTGCTCGTCCTCGGCCCGGGCCTCCGTCCGAGAATCGGAGCCGCCTTCCCTAGCGGGGCCTCCGTCGGTGACACCGACCCAGACCGACCACCCGTGGTGCTGGAGGCACAGACTGAGGACCACGGGAGGCTCGGCGTGTGTCACGGCATTGGTGACAAGTTCCGAGGTCACCAGCAGCACCGCGTCGGCCGTCGCCGCGTCCACGTGCCATTCGTTCAGCACCATCTCAGCGATGTGGCGGGCCACGGCAGGCGCCTCCGGGGTGTGAGAGAGGGGCTTGCGGGCCCAGTCACCGCGCTCCGGGCGGGAGTATCCGTCACCGTCGGCCAGAGCTTCCGGACCGCCAGGGGCTGGCGGCGCGGACGCCGTTCCGGGAGAGTCGGGGCCGGAGCCGAATTTCGTGGTCGTGGCCTCCTGGGGGATGACGTACATCGCGGTCCCTTCCCATGTGTGACGACCCGGTGGGCTGGCTCCTTCCACCCAAGAGCAATCGCCCATACCAGACATGGGTGAACAAACCCCAAGAAACACCCCCTAGATTGCCGATGGCTCGGTGAACGGCCTGGTCCGGGGGCCGGCGGCCCGCTTTCTGATCCTCACCACGAAGCGGCGAACCATCCGGAGACCTCGGCCGAGCGGACGGTGAGCCCCGGGCGAACGGTCACCCATGTCGGCTGGTCGTCAGGGGCGAGAGCGACCGAGACCCTCGTGCTCTGTCCACGCCGCCCGGGCGAGGCGACCGCAGGGAAGACGATGCCCGCGAAGGCGCGCTGCGAGGGGGCGAGCACGACGGCCTCTCCCTGGACACCTGACGGGATAGCGGCCTCGGCCACCTCGTCGAACCGCACGGTCGGATGGGTCGCGGGAAGACGGCAGGGGCGCTCGCCGGTGTTGACCGCGACCAGGATCACGCGCCGGAGCGCCTCGGCCACCGTCCGCATCTCGAAACGGATCTGGCCGGTCCCACAGGGGGCCGTGCCGTCCGCAAGGGTCACCCCGCCCCCGGGTCCGGCCGCGCCCCCCGGGCCGGACGATGCCTCCATGCCGTCTGTCACCGGGTCCGGCCGACGTGGCTCCCCTCCGCGTCTGTCGACGTCCATGCCCACGGAGACGCAGGTCAGAGCCACTGAGGTGAGCAGAAGCGGCACAGTGCACCTGCAGGACAGGTCACTCCACAGTCGCAAGACGGGCCTCCTCGATCTGGCAATTACCGTTCACGGATCCCGCGACCCTAGCCCTGCGAAATAGAAGAAGACTGAGTAATTCCTACCGACCTGATTTTCTTCACGTTCTGCGCACGAGCTGCCTGTTTCACCACAGGACGGCAGCATCCCGGGTACGAATTGAGGTATAGCTTCGGACATACCAGGTGACATCAACACAGCGCGGAGCCCTTTCACAGGGAATCGCTTCAGGTGACGCGGGCCGTGGGTGCGAGTCGGCCCTTGCGCCGCCCGTGAAGCGCCGGTAGCAATAGCCAGCACGTCCCGGGGAAACATTCCAAGAGGATGCAGGCGGTCCCGTGCCACAGCTTCATTTGTTTCCGCCCACCGCAGTCCGTGGTCGAGGGCCAGGATTCCGTCCACGCGGGCAGCACGGCCGGAGCCGGAGGTGTGCCGGACACCTGGGCAAGGACGATTTCCCGAATACGTCGACCGCGGTCGGTCCCCCGTACCGCGCCGAAGGAGCTGTGGATGTCCGCACGAAGGAGCACGCAAAGCCGCCGGACGGTCATGAAGGCGGGAGCCGTCGGCGCTCTCGGTCTGGCAGGCGCCGTGGCGTTGGAGGGCTCTCCGGCCACGGCCGCCGCCGACGGCTATCTGGTGGGCCGGGGCATCGCCGACGCCACCGGCGAAGTCGCGGAAGTCGGCATGATGGGGTACGGCCGGATCGACCAACAGGCCGCCGGACTCCACACGAGGCTCCGGGCCCGCGCCTTCGTCGTGGTCGCCCCAAGGAGCGACCGCAGGGTCCTGCTCGTCGTCGTGGACTGCGCCATGATCTTCGAGAGCGTCCGGCAGAAGGTCGTGAAGCGCCTCGTCCAGAAGTACGGGAGGCTCTACCACGACGGCAACGTGCTGATCACCGCCACGCACAGCCACTCGGGACCCGGTGGGTACGCGCACCACCTGCTCTACAACCTGACGACGCTCGGGTTCCATCGGAAGACCTTCGACGCCATGGTCGAGGGAATCGTGGAAGCCGTGCGGCAGGCGCATGACGACACCGCTCCCTCCGACCTGGTGCTCAGCCACGGCCGCCTGACGGGCGCCAGCATCAACCGGTCGCGGGCCGCCTTCGACCGCAACCCCGAGGCCGACCGCCGGCACTTTCCGAACGCCGTCGATCCGCAGTCCACCCTGCTGCGGATCGAGCGGCACGGGCGACCGGTGGGCGCGGTCAACTGGTTCCCGGTGCACGGCACGAGCATGTCGGGAGAGAACCGGCTGATCAGCGGCGACAACAAGGGGTTCGCGGCGTACCACTGGGAGCACGAGGTGCACGACGTCGCCTACCGCTCCCCCGACACTCCTGACTTCGTGGCGGCGTTCGCCCAGACGAACAGCGGTGACATGTCACCGAACCTCGACCTGAAGCCCCCCACCACGCCCCAGGACTTCGCGAACACTCAGGCTTCCGGCCTCCGCCAGTACGAGGCGGCTGCGGCTCAGCTGCACCGGCCGGGCACCCGGCTGACGGGAGTCGTGGACAGCCGTCTGGTCTACATCGATCTCTCCAGGATGACCGTGCGGCCCGAGTTCACCGGTGACGGGCGGGTGCACCGGACCTCCAAGCCGTGCATCGGCGCCTCCATGGCTGCGGGCAGCGTCGAGGACGGTCCCGCCTTCCCCGGGCTGGAGGAGGGCGAGAACTCCTTCTGGGACACGGTCTCGGATTCCCTGATCTACGAAGCGTCACCCGACCTCGAAGCCGCCCAGTCCCCGAAGGACATCCTCGCCCCCATCGGCGAGGCGAACCGCCTCTACCCCTGGGTCCAGGAACGGGTGCCGGTGATGCTGGTCCGCATCGGGCGGCTCTACCTGATCGGCATCCCGGGCGAGGTGACCGTCTGCGCAGGGCTGCGGTTGCGGCGCACGGTGGCTTCCGTCGTGGGCGCGGAGGTGGAGGACGTCCTGGTCGCCGGGTACGCCAACGCCTACTTCCACTACCTGACCACACCCGAGGAGTACGACGCCCAGCATTATGAAGGCGGCAGCACGCTCTTCGGGCGCTGGCAGCTCCCGGCCCTCCAGCAGACCGCACACGAGCTGGCCGTGTCACTGCGGGACGGCACCCCCCTGCCCATGGGCCCGCCGTCACCGGATCTCTCGGGCGAGGTCCTGTCGATGCAGCTGGGCGTGGTGGTCGACGTTCCGCAGTTCTTCACGTCGTTCGGGGACATCCTGGTGCGCCCCCGTGAGAGCTACCGGGCCGGGGAGCGGGTCGAGGTCGTCTTCGCCGGCGCCCACCCGAGCAACGACCTCCGTCGGGGCCGCACCTATCTGGAAGTGCAGCGTCGGGAGGCTACCGGCACCTGGCGGACCGTCGCCGACGACGGCGACTGGGCCACGCGCTTCCACTGGGAGCGCGAGGGCCTCGCCGCTTCCCGGGTCACGATCACCTGGGACATCTGGCGGGGCATCGCCCCAGGGCTCTACCGCATCGTCTATCACGGCGATTCCAAGAGTGTGACCGGCACCGTCACGCCTTTCGACGGCACCTCGCCGGCCTTCTCCGTCCGGTGACGCCGCACCGGGATCCGGGGGCCCGCCCCCCGGATCCCGGGTCCATCTGTCACAGGTCCACCTGCGGGTCACTGGACCGCGCTCACCACAGGCGCAGCAGCCGCTTCAGCAGACCGGGCTCTTCCATGGTCCCGCGCAGCGCCAAGGGCACAGAGGTGCTGCCCGTTCCCTCACCGGCGACGGCCTTTCCCACCAGGGTTCCGTCGGGCGCGGAGCGGGGCAGCGCGACGGCGCCCGTCAGTCCGATCCGGGTCCGCAGACCCGCCCAACCCGATCCCTTCAGCTCGTCGACCGCGACGACCGGGGCACGGCCGCCCAACCCGTCGTGCACGTATCCCACGACCTCCCCTTCCTCGATCACGGTCTCGGAGCGGATGGCGCTCCGCGCCGCCCGGATGAGCGTCGCGCTGTCGTCGATCGCCTTCTGAAGCTTCTGGTGGAGGGTGCCTCCCGAGCGGATTCCGAAGACCGCCCCGACGATGCGGTGGCTTCTTCCGTCGACCACGGTGCGCGCCGACCAGAGCAGGTTGCCCCCCGCCGGGGTGGAGGATCCCGTCTTGACACCGTCCACACCAGGTTCGAGCAGGGCACGGTTGTTGTTGTAGATCGTTCCCGTCACACCTGGGACTTCGATCTGCGGCGTGTCGACGATCTCCTGGAGCACGGGGCTCCGAAGGGCAGCCTTCGCCAGCTTCAGCTGGTCGAGCGAGGTGGAGACGGTCGCCGGATCCAGTCCGCTGGGATCGGTGTACGTGCTCTCCGTCATGCCCAGTTCCCGGGCCGCGTCGTTCATCTTCCGCACGAACGCGTCCTCGGACCCGGCATCCCAACGCGCCAGCAGTCGGGCGACGTTGTTGCCCGACGGGATCATGAGAAGCTGCAACAGCTGCTTCTCGGTGAAGGTCTGCCCCGCCGTCAGGGGCACCGTCGACTCGTCCGCCGCGTGGGACTGCTCCTCGGCCCGTCGGTCCACCTCGATGCGCGCACCCTCCTCGTCGCCCTCGACGGGGTGCTCCCGGAGGATCACGTAGGCGGTCATGGTCTTCGCCACGCTGGCGATCGGCCGGGGTCGTCCCTCGCCCCGGACTCCCATGACCCCGATGCCTTCCACGTCGACGGCCGCTTGTCCTTCGCCCGGCCAGGGGAGTTCAGGTGCACCGCCGGCGAAGGTGTGCCCGGTGTCGTACGTGGGGATGAACTCGTTCTGCGGCAGCGGGCGGACCGCCTGGACCGTGACGAGCGCGCCGAGGAGTAGGAGGGTCATCCCGCCCGCCCGGCGCCGCAGCCTTGCGGCGCGCCTCGGCGGCATCCGCCGTCGGGGGGCGGGTTTGGGATCCGTCACGGCTTCCGGGGGTCGGGAAGCGGAGGAGAAGGGCTCGCCGTCAGCGGTCCCAGGGCTCGCCGGGGTGGTGGGGGGATTGTGCTGCACCGTGTATGTCTTCCGTCGGGTCCCGTCCTACGGGAACGATGTGTCAAGCCGCGCCCGGCGCACGACGTGACCTCGGGAAGGTGCGGCGCACCGTGGGGATGCGACGCCCGACGGGTCCCCGTACCGGATTCCGCTCCTGAGCCCGTCCTGTGGAAGAACGTCTCGGGTCAGGGCGGGACCGACCTGGGCGGCGGCTCACCGTGAGCGGACCGGGGAAGCGCCGTGCCGCTCTCGTGCACCCCCTGAACGCGAGCCGCACGAACACAACGGTGGCGGTGGGTTTCCCGGCTCTGGGGGGGAAGAACGAGAAACCCATCGCGCCCCGGGACACTCACTCGTGTGTCCGGAAACATTGAAAGTCACGCATGGGTGGCGCATCACGAGTATTGGCTACTCAAGAATCCGAGGACGTGCCGTCCCTGTCTCCGTCGGCCTCTATCGTCGGTGCGGGATATGCGAATCCCGTGCGGAAACGAAGGAGACTTCTGGTGGCCAGCGGGATGACCCCCATCCCCATCATCATGGATTGCGACACGGGTCTCGACGACGCCTTGGTCTGTTGTTCGCCGTGCGGCATCCGGGTCTGGATCTCAGAGCGGTCACGTGCGTGGCGGGCAACGCGGACGTCGACGACGTGGTCCGCAATACCCTGCAGGTCCTGGACGCTGCAGGCGCGCCCGCCATCCCCGTCGCGCGGGGCGCCGTTCGGCCGCTGATCGAACCGGCCCGTCCGGCCCTGCACGTGCACGGCGCCGACGGAATGGGCGAACTGGGGTTGCCCGCACCCCGGCGTCGCGCGGCAGCGGAGAACGCGGTGGCGGTCCTGCGCCGCGAGATCCTCTCCTCCCCGCGCCCCGTCACCCTGGTCCCCACCGCACCCCTGACCAATATCGCCCTGCTGCTGCGCACACACCCCGAGGTGACCCGGAACATCGAGCGGATCGTCTTCATGGGTGGTGCGGTGTCCACCGGAAACGCGACCCCCGTTGCCGAGTTCAATGTGTGGCACGACCCCGAGGCGGCTGCGGTCCTCCTCACGGCCGGAGTGCCCATCACGATGTACAGCCTGGACGTGTTCATGCGTGTCCTCGTTCCGGGTGACGAGGTGCGGCGTCTGCGGACGAGCTGGGAGCCCGGGACGTGGCTGGCGGGCGAGTTGCTGTCGCGTCTGCCGTTCGACGGCCCGGAGGCCGACGGTCCGGCCGCCGGCGGACTGGGCGACGCCGGAGCGGTCTGTGCCGTCGCCGATCCGGCCGGACTCGTCACCCGTGCGCTCCCCGTCAGCGTGGCCCTGGCGCCGGGCCGCACCCGTGGTCAGACGATCGTCGACCGCCGTAGGGCCCCGCGCTCGTACGGCGCCGCGCGGAACGCGGAGAGCCACCCCCTCGTGGACGTGGCCCTGAAGGTCGACGCGGAGCGCTACGTCGGGCTGTTCCTCGACAGTGTGCGACAGGGCTGACAGGCGCTCACCGTGGTGTCTCTGTGAGGAATCCCATTTCCTCACGAGGCTTCCGCCGGATGGTGTTCTCCGGCCTTCCGGACGATTCCGCGAACGGCTCAGGAAAAGGGCGTCACTCCCCCGTCCTGCCCTCCGGAAGTCACGGCTAAGTAGCAATTGCCTACCTTCCCGCGAAGAACTCGCGTCACCATGACACCTGCCGCCGTTCCTCCTTCTCCCGAACGCCCCGGCCCCACCGTCCCGTACTTCTCCCCTGCGGAGTTCCGCCATGAGCGACACTCTCGTCTCCGTCACCTCCGCCGTGGCCTCGACCCTCTGCTACGCCCTCGCGGCGATCAGCCAGGAAAAAGCAGCGGCCCGCACGGACGCGACGGAGGAACAACTCAGCGCCCTCCGCCGCGCCGTCAGGGCCGGATCGCTGTGGCGTGGTGTGGCGCTGAACTCTCTGGGGGGCGTGCTCCACGTCGTCGCCCTGCGGTTCGGCTCACTGACCATGGTGCAGCTCATCGGCACCCTGACGTTGGTCCTCGTCCTCCCCCTGCGTGCCCTGCTGGGCGGCGAAGCGATCCGGCCCGCCGAACGGCGGGGCGCGGCCCTGACGTCGATCGGCCTCGTCGGGCTGTTCCTCACCACGGAACCCGCCCCTGTCGTCGAGACGCTGACCCGGCCCGAACTCCGTCTGGTCATCGGCCTCTGCCTGTTCTCGATCGTGGCGCTGACCCTGGCGGCACCCTCCCGGAAGGGGGGCGCCTTCCGTTACGCCGCGGCTTCGGGAATCGCCTTCGCGGGGGCGTCCGTCCTCAGTCAGACGCTGGCCGTCGACCTCACGGACCGGCAGAACCTCCCCGGGTTCTACATCTTGGTGAGCATCGCCGCCACCGCCCTCCTCTCCGTGGCGGGCCTCGTGCTCATCCAGGCCGCCTATCGCAGCGGCGGGCTGGGGGTTCCGCTGGCCGTTCAGACGATCACCAACCCCACGGTCGCCGCCGCCGTCGGTCTGCTGCTGCTGGGAGAGCACTTCCGCGGCCGTCTCCTGGGGCTCCTGTGCGCACTCGTCGCCGGTGCCGTGGTCACACGGGGCATCCTGCTCCTGTCTCGGCACTCGGAGAGCACGGCGGTGGCCCCCTCGCCGACCTGCGCCGATCCCGCGCGCCTGTGACAGGAGTGTGCCGAACGGCCGGAGGCGGGCGGGCGGACGGACGGGCCACGATCACGGGTCACCGCCCGACAGCCCGTCCGCGCCGCCGCGGAAAAGATCGGGATCCGTGTCATCCAGATGCTGGGTAAAGCGGGTTTAGGTGGATGAAGAGGCGCCCTTCACCCTGATCGATCCCATCCGCAAGGAGTTTCGTCCATGACCCGGATCAAGAAGTACACGGCGGCCATCGCCCTCGCGGCCGCGGTGGTGGGGGTGCCGACGATGGCGCACGCTTTCGTTTCGGCCGGCCAGGCGACCGTGTCCGCCGACCAGGCGGCGTCGGTGTCGCCGGAGGCTTCCAAGGCTTCGGCGCGGGTGGTGGCGCCGGGTGAGCGGGTGCAGGCAGCCCCCAAGGTGTCGCTCTGGCTCACCAAGGACGGCAAGCACTGGTCCACCCCCACCCAGGCCGACCAGTTCCGCAGCGTCACCGACGGCAACCTCGACATGAGCCGCCCCGGAGTCAGCCTCCAGACCGAACCCGTCGACGACGCGTACCTTCTCTCCGGCGTCTTCCACGGCAAGGGCGACGCCACCACCGTCCGCATCGTCACCGACAACGGAACCGTCCACGGCAACGTCGTCAGCCTCGCCGGCCACCCCGGCTGGGGCGCCTGGTACGCCACCAGCCCCCTCCCCACCGGCACCAAAAACAACGACGGCAAGCACAACCTCGTCAAGAGCGTCACCGTCCTCGACGCCGCCGGCCACACCATCGCCACCCTCACCCTCCCCTGACCACACCCGGTGCGGGGACCCGCCCTGAACCCCGCACCGCCCCGGGACGGGGTCCGCACGTCCGGACCCCGTCCCGCCTCGACGACCACATCCATCTTCCGGGGGAACGACCCGCAGTGACGGACGACAGCCGTGTCGCGTTCGCCGAGTTTGCCGCGGCGGCCTGGCCCCGTCTGGTGCGCACGGCGCACATGCTGACCGGCGACTTCCACGAGGCCGAGGATCTGGTGCAGACCACCCTGGCCAAGGCGTACGCCCGCTGGTCGCGCATCCCCGCCGACGAGGCGTTCGCCTACTTCCGCAGAGCGCTGATAAACAACAACATCAACCGTGTCCGCAGGAAGCGCGTGGCCCACCTGCTCATGCCCTTCCTCCCCGAGATGGTGCACCGTACGCACGGCGGCCACGCCGAGGCCATGGAGGAACGGGCGGCCCTCACCACAGCACTCGGTGCGCTGCCGGACCGCCAGCGCACCGTGATGGTGCTGCGCTACTTCGAGGACATGAGCGACCAGGAGATCGCCACGGCGTTGAACTGCTCGCTGGGCACGGTCAAGACCCACGCCCGCCGGGGGCTCGCGGCCCTGCGCGACCATCCCGCCCTCGCTTCCGACGTCCTCCCCACCGGAGCCCGCAGATGAGTCCCCAGCCCGACAGCGTGCAGCTCCGCCGGATCTTCACCGAGGCCGCCAGACACATCACACCCTCTCCCGTACCGCTGGCCGCAATCGAGAAGGCGGGCCGACGACGGCGGAGACGCCGCACTACCGTGCTCTCCTCCGTCTGTGGACTGCTGCTGGTCACCTGTGCGGCGACCGCCGTCCGCTTCGCCTCCCCGGTACCGGAGACGATCGGGCAGCCCGCCTCACCGGCGGCTTCGGCGCGGGTGGTGGCGCCGGGTGAGCGGGTGCAGGCAGCCCCCAAGGTGTCGCTCTGGCTCACCAAGGACGGCAAGCACTGGTCCACCCCCACCCAGGCCGACCAGTTCCGCAGCGTCACCGACGGCAACCTCGACATGAGCCGCCCCGGAGTCAACCTCCAGACCGAGCCCGCCGACGACACCTACTTCCTCTCCGGCGTCTTCCACGGCAAGGGCGACGCCACCACCGTCCGCATCGTCACCGACAAGAGAACCGTCCACGGCAACGTCGTCAGCCTCGCCGGCCACCCCGGCTGGGGCGCCTGGTACGCCACCAGCCCCCTCCCCACCGGCACCAAAAACAACGACGGCAAGCACAACTTCGTCAAGAGCGTCACCGTCCTCGACGCCGCCGGCCACACCATCGCCACCCTCACCCTCCCCTGACCACACCCGGTGCGGGGACCCGCCCTGCCGGAGACGGGCAGCCCCCGGCACCGCCCGTCTCCGGGTAGCGGTGCCCGCCGTCCCGGGCGGGGCGCCCGGTCCCCGCTCTCCCTTCCACCGAGAGTCCCGATGCCGAAGTTCCCCCTCCCGTTCCCGCTACGACCACATCGCCGGCGAAGTCATCGTCGTGCGCGCGCGCAAGCGGTTCCTCCGGGCAGGCGCAAGCGGCGATGGCTGCGTCGGACGGCCTGGCTCCTGGTGACACTAACCACGGGCGTGTGCGGGGCGGTCTCGGGCGCGTACGCCATGGTGGACATCCCGGCCCCGCACCCGGAAGCGGTGGTGCAGAGCACGGTCTTCCTCGACGACCGCGGGGACTACGTGGGACGCCGGGGCCCGGTGGACCGGCAGGAAGTGCCGTTGTCACGCGTGCCCCGGCATGTACAGGAAGCCGTGATCGCCGCGGAGAACCGCTCGTTCCGCACCGATTCGGGCATCGCACCCAGCTCCATCGCCCGCGCGGCGTGGGCAGGGGTGAGCGGCGGCGCTCGGCAGGGGGGCTCCACCATCACCCAGCAGTACGTCAAGAACGCCCTGCTCACCCCCGAGCAGTCCTTCTCCCGGAAGGCCCGGGAGGCGATGATCGCCGTCAAGATGGACCGGACCCGCTCCAAGGACGAGATCCTCGAGGGCTATCTGAACACCGTGTACTTCGGCCGCGGTGCGGCCGGAATCGAGTCCGCCGCCCGTAACTATTTCGGAGTGAGCGCCGACCGGCTCAGTCTCGAAGAAGGAGCGGCCCTCGCCGCCATCATCAATCTCCCCTCGTACTACGAGCGGGCCGGAGGCGACAGGGACGTCACCACCACGCTCCGGCGACGATGGGCCTGGGTACTGGACGGCATGGTGCTCAACGGCACCCTGACGGCTGCGGAGCGGGCCGGGGCGGTGTTCCCGGCGTTCCGCTTCTACCCGTCGGGCAAGACGGAGGGCCAGCGACAGTACCTGCTGGACGTGGCGGCGGCCGAAGCCGCCGACCGGTTACACATCAGTCCGGAGGAACTCGCCCGCGGCGGCTACCGGGTGCACACCACTTTCGACCTCGCGCTGCAGGACCGCGCGACCCAGGCCGTCCAGGCCAGGAGCATCGACTCCGGCCCCGCGCGGCGGGCGCCGGTCAAGGCCCGGCTCCACACGTCGGTCGTCGGGGTCGTCCCGGGTGACGGGGCGATCCGTGCGCTGTACGGCGGCTCCGACTACGCCCGCCAGCCCTTCAACGACGCGCTCAGCGGCGCCGTTGAGACCGGTACGGTCCTCGACGCCCTCTCCGTCGGCCTGTCGCGACCACCGCTGGACGCCCTGCGCCGCAAGCCGACAGCCACCCCCGTCGAGGTGACCGCCGCCTACGCCGCTGAGGCCGCCGGCGGCCGGTACACCACTCCGTACACGATCGCCAGGATCACGCGGGGTGGAAAGACCCTCTACCAGGCACGTCCGGCCCCGGCGAGGGAGTCCGGCGGTGGGGAAGCGCCCGTCGACGGCCCCGTCGCGACGCACACCGGCGGTGCCGGTGACCGCACGGCCTGGTCGACCAGCTGGGCGGACGAACTCGCTCTCGGAGTAGCCCTGTTCGCCGAGGAGCCGCCCGCGCGGGGGCGCCCGGCGGCCGCCGCACGGCTCACCCCTGTTGTGGGTGAGGATCCCCGGGCGATGGTCACTCGGTTGGCGGCCGACATCCGACCCGCCGAGACGCCCCGCCGCTGAACCCGGTAGCACCGCGCGACAGGCACGCGCCCATCTTTGTACACGAGCGTATGCCGCTTTAACTATCAGTTCGGACAACTTGCCCTACAGAAAGGGAAAGTCGGAGCACTGCCTACTCACGTGCGCCAGACTCTTTCCCGCCAGAATCGAGCCCTCACCGAAGCGCACGGTTCCGGAAGCGCCGGTGTCTCACCAGGGAGGGAACTCATGACAATGCGTGGCATATCGGCGCGCAAGGCCGCCACCCATCTGGCGTTGCTGGCCATCGCCGCCACCGGGGCGGTGCTCACGGCGGCTCCGGCCCAGGCCGTCGGAACCCCGTTGTGCATATCCGGTGCCAGCGACAACGGAAGTTCCTGGTCGTACAACGTGTGCGGCATGCCGGACATCGACCAGCGCCGGGCCGGGCTGCCGGAGAACGGGGCGAACTACTGTGCGCCCACGGCCGCGCTGAATCAGATGTTCTACCTGGACAAGCACGGCTACCCCAACCTGCTGGCGGGGGACTTCGACCCGACGGCGAACGACCCGGTGAACTACAACGAGGTGACGGCCAAGCTGAGCCGCATGGGGAACCTCGCCGAGACCGACCCTTCCGGTGGGACCAGCCACCAGCACACGGTCGACGGCATCAATGACCTGATCGAGTCGAAGGGCTACGAAGACCAGCTCGAGGCGGACTACATCGAGCTCGACGACGAGGACAACGTGAGCCGGCTCATGGTCGAACTCACCCGGGGCGGACGGGACGTCATGAACGCCTCCGTCGGGTTCTACGACGCGGAGGGCGACCGGGTCGGCGGCCATGCGCTCACCGTCGTGGGGGTTCGTGGCGACAGCGGGAACCACCACTCGGTCACGTTCCACAATCCCGCCAACGACGCCGATCTGTACACCCAGTCGGCCACCGCCTCGGTCACCTATGCCTTGGGCAGCGACAACGGCGACGGCCCCAAGGTCGTCGGCTACGGGGGCGGGGGCAGCGGCACGACCGCCCGCCTCGAAGGCGTCACCGTCATCACCACCGCCCCCTGACCGCGTCCGCACGCCCGAGAACCGCCGGCCCGGACTTCG
>NZ_LIVV01000012.1:0-74245 GCF_001905825.1 Streptomyces sp. CB02009 | reverse complement strand
CCCCCCCCCCCCCCCCCGAAAGGAGATGCTCATGAGGAGCAGCAGGAATGCAGTAGCCCGCGTCGCCGCACTCGATGTGGGTGCCTCCCTGATAGGCGGAGCGTTCGCCCCCAGGCGTCGGCAGTCGGCATCAAGCTCGCCCCCAAGGCCTATGCCGTCGAAGTTTCGTTCAACACCATCCGGTTGGACAACGACGAAACCATCGAGGCTTACGGCACTCTGGTGGCCGAGGCGTGGCGATCCGGCTGACAATATGAAGATCCACCGGAACTTCGGCGGCTTCGATGACGGTGACGGCATCGGCCTGTGGCACAACGCCGCATCCAACGAGAAGCGTGCCATGGATGACGGCGTGACCTACCGGTTCGCCGACACCGGACTGTGCAACTCCACGGAGTAGTACTTCTGCTCGGCGGCAACGACAGGGCGTGCGCCGTAACCGCACGCCTCGGGTGGCTGACGGCCGCGGAGCTGTACGACCTGGACCGGAACTTCTCCGTGGGCATGGCCGACGACGGGAACGGATCCTGCGGCGTGGGTCTGACCATCAAGACAGTGGACTACGTGTACTAGTCGGCCGTTCCACGTGATCGACACTCGTAGACGCCGGGCAAGGTGAAGGTCCGGCGCCTACGAGACCGTCGTCGCCCCGCGAAAGGCGACGTCGGTCAGCCCGGCCCGGTCAGACGACCCGCGGATTCGGCACGGCCATGTGCTTGAGGTACAGGTCATCGGTCGAGAGGTTGTCGTCGATGTCCAGCGCCCCGACGTGAATCCTGTTGGGACCGGTCTGAGCGTAGTCGAGCGGCGGCCCCATGGTGACCCCCCGAGTTCGAGGTCATCCCAGTTGAATCGGTAGTTGCCCCAGTGCCACATCTTCAGCTCCGTGGCATGGACGTTGTAGGCGCCGATCTCTTTGGTGTGTTCCGAGGTGATGTAGAAGTTCCCGTTGTCGGAGAATACACCGCCTTGGATTTTGTTCAGCTTGTACGGGAACGTAAACGTCTTCACGAGTCGATACTTCCGCAGCGGATCGTACGCATAGAGCTTCTGCACACCCCCTGCCTGATCGTAGCGACAGCTGTAGAGAAGCTTGTCTCGCGGATTGAAGGCGAGGAAAGGAATCTGCCATTCGCCTTGGGGGCTTCCGCCAGGACCGCTTCCTCCCAGATATCCGCCGGTCTCGATGGTGGTGAGCGACCCGTCCGCATTGACCTGGAGGCGCCAGATGTGCCCCGGCCCTTCTACCGGCACATACAGTTGCCTCCTAAAAGGGTCGTAGGTCGGGGAGCCGGGGTGAGTACTGCCCTTGGCATAGGGACTCTTGGCCACCATGACGATCCCGGAGGCCCCGGGCCAGTCGTGCGGCATACGCCAGATGCCTTCGTACGACGCCGTTCCCCAAGGGCCGTCGTCCGTATTGTTGGTCAAGTAGTAGTGACGGTGCGACCAAGTGATTCCCTGCCACCGGGTGGTCCAGTTTCGGTTCTCATAAATGCTCTCGTCGGCGAGGTTCCATTCACCGATACGAGGGTTGCAGGTTGGCGGCCAGGAGCGGTTGACCTGGTCTGCAGCCTGTGCGGCCTGGATCGAGCCCGCAGCACCGGCGAAACCCGCCACGATGCCGCCGGCCAGTTTCAATGTCTCGCGCCTCAGCAATTCTCCCTCCCGAGTTCATTTAGAGAAAGCACAACCCGCCCCATTTTGGCCGCACCCGCAAGAACCGGAAGAGTAAAAGCTACTCGGCGACATTCGCCACGAATCGCATTGTTTTCCATCGTATGCAGATGAAAAATGCCCCCAAATGCCCATTCCCGGCATGCGACACTGTCACCTCGGCGCTGCGGGCGGCCGCCGTTTCACGTCGGACCGGAACGCCCGGGCGACACCGGCCGGCGGCGCACCGCGAAGGAGACGGTGCAGTCGTCGGCACGAGGGAGCCACCGGCTCCGGGGATGGGAGACAGTCGATGGGGAAACCTCCGGAGCGGCGGCAGCAACTCAGGGAAAGGGACACCGCACTGCATGCCGTCACGGGTGTCACCGAGAGCCTCGCCCGGGGCGGCACGCCTCGTCCCGTGCTGCTGGAGGGCCGCGGCGGCCTGGGCAAGACGGCTCTCCTCGACGCGGCCGAGGTCTGCGCCGGACAGCACGGAGTACGGGTGATCAGAGTGCGCTCGACCATCCTGGAGCAGGGCCTCCCCCTCGGCCTGGTGCGCCAGATGACCCAGCAGGGGCTCGCGGGACCGGGCCCCCGGCTCGCGGACGGAAGCCCGACCGGGCCGGCACTTCCCGTCCCGGGGCGCGGAGCTCATGGTGCCGGCCAGGACGACTACGCGCTGTTCCACGCGGTCCTGTCGGCCGTCTCCCGCGAGACCGGAGCCGAGCCCGTGCTCTTCCTGGCCGACGACCTGCAGTGGGCCGACGCCGCCTCCCTCCGGTTCCTGCTCTATCTCCTTCCGCGGCTCCGGCCCCTGCGTGCCGGTTTCATCGGTGCTCTCCGGCCCGACTCCGAGCGCCACGCGAACCAGGGGCTTCTCAGCATGCTGGTCGACGACGTGGGTGACACGCTTCTCGGACTGGCGCCGCTGACGGCGCACGGCATCGGTCAGCTGGCGCACGACGTGTTCGGGAAGGAGGCGGCGGGCCCGTTCACAGAGGCGCTCCTCCGACTGTCGCGCGGGATTCCGCTGCTGGCTCGGGAGCTGGCGGTCGAGGCAGTTCTGCGCGGTGTCGATCCTGTCGCCGGGAACACCGAGACACTCGCGTCCCTGCGCCCGCGGTCCCTGGCCCTGCGCGCGAGGCTCTGGCTGGACCGCGTGGAGGAGACCTCGGCGCGGCTGGCGCGCAGCGCGGCCGTTCTGGGGGAAGGCACTCCCCTGGCAGTGGTTGCCGAGCATGCCCGTGTCACACCGTGGCAGGCCCCTTCCGCCTACGCCGAGTTGCAAGGGGCCGGCCTCGCCGACGACGCACCCCCTTCCGGGTCCGGCCCGCGTCTGTTCGTGTTCAGCAGCCCGCTTGCGGGAACCTCGGTCGAACGAACCCTCACCGCGGACGAGCTGATCACGGGTCATCTGAGGGCCACCGTCGTACTGTCCGCGCGCGACGCTCCACCAGATCAGATCGCGGGGCACCTCCTCCACGTACCCGCTCCGGCGCGCCTCGCGGGGGTGTACGGGATCCTCCACGCGGCCGCGGACACCGCCCTGCGGCGCGGTGAGCCGGAACGTGCGTGTGCCTACCTGGCGCGTTGCCTCGAAGAGACGACCGACGCCGCCGCCCGTGAGGAGACGCTGACGCGTATGGGAGGGCTCGCGCTCCGCTTCGACGTCAGCCGGGCCGTCTCCTACTACCGCCAGGCCGTCGCTGCCTCGCCAGGCGGCCGGGCACCCCTGCTGTCGGCCCTCAGCGCGGCACTGTGGTTGCGGGGGGACGGGGACGCGGCGGTGGCCAGCGCGGCGGAAGCCCTCTCCCGGTCGGAGACCGCGCGGGACCGATCGGCGCTCAGGTACCGCATTCGCATGATGAGCCTCGGTCTCGGGACGTCCGCTTCCCCGAGCCACGGCTCCACAGCCCCCCGCCCGCCACGCACCGACGTCGCGGGCGAGGTGTCGTTCGACGGGTTCGAGGCTCTCACCGAGGCGTTCGCAGGACAGCGCTCCGCGGTGGACAAGGCCCGGCTCGGCGTCCGGCAGACCGCCCACGAGGAAGCCCACCTCCGCATGCACGCGAAGGGGCCCGCCTGGTACGTCCTGCTCGCCGCCGAGGTCCCCGACGCGATGGAGATCCTGGACAACGAGATGCGGCTCGCCCGCCGACAGGGCGCGCTGTCCGTCGCGGCACCCGTGTACGCGTGCCGCGGTCTGGGGCACTGGTGGGAAGGACGTCTCGACCGCGCGGCAACCGATCTGGCACGAGCCGTTCACCTGACCGACCGGACACACAGCGCGGCGGGCCGCGCGTTCGCGGGCCCCTTCCTCGCCGGCGTCCTCACCGAGCGGGGGTCGCTGGACAGGGCCCGGCAGGTGCTGGACTGGTCGGAGCCGGAAGAGGACGGTCCAGGCCCGGTGCTCACCTACCTGCGGGACATCACCCGTGCCCGGCTGCTTCGGCTGTGTGGGCGCACCGCCGATGCCCTGCACGCCGCGACGGAGGCGGGCCGGGCCTTCTACGGGTTCGGCGGGACGAACCCGGCGTTCTGCGCGTGGCGGTCGGAGGCGGCACGCTGCCACCACCTCATGGGCGAGACGGACACCGCCCGACAGCTGGTGTCCGACGAGGTCACTCTGGCACGCCGGTGGGGTGCGGCCCGGCCGCTGGGGCGCGCCCTTCGTCTGGCCGCCCTGCTGCAGGGGCCGCAAGGCGAGCCGGAGGACTTCGAGGAGTCGGTCGAAGTGCTCCGGGACTCCCCCGCACGGCTGGAGTACGCCAAGTCCCTGGTCGCGTACGGCTCAGCCCTCCGGCGCGCCGGACGCACGGCCGCGGCCCGGACAAACCTCACGGAGGCTCTCGACCTCGCCAACGCGGCGAACGCCGTGCCGTTGAGCGACCATGCGCTGGCCGAGCTCCGTCTGTCAGGGGCCCGTCCCCGACGCCGGGCGGCGAGTGGCCGGGATTCCCTCACCCCTGGGGAGACGCGCGTGGCCCGCATGGCCGCCGCAGGTCTGTCGAACAGTGAGATCGCCCGCCGCCTCTTCGTCACGGGGAAGACGGTCGAGGTCCACCTCGGCAACGTCTACCGCAAGCTCGGCATCCCGGGACGTCATCAGCTGGAGCAGGCCCTGCGGTGACCCTCCCCCACCGGTCAGACGGACGCGAGCGCCAGCCGGAGCTGCTGCCTGCTGGACACTCCCAGCTTCCGGTAGATGCGGTAGAGGTGGTTGTCCACGGTGCGCACGGAGATCACCAGGCGGTCCGCGATCTCCTGGCTGGTGTGCCGTTGCGCCGCGAGGAGGGCGATCTCCCGCTCACGGCCGCTCAGCAACTCGGTCTCGCCCATCAGGTGCAGCAGGGGCGGGTTGGCGCCGTCGTAGCCCTCACGAGCCGTCTCGCAGCGTCGTGCGGCAGCCGTCGCGAGGCGGGGCTGGCCAGCCTGCCGGTGGAGCCGGAAGGCGATGGCCCACGCCTCCGCCGCGTACAGCGGGGCACCCGCCGACTCGAAGAACTGGGCGCACTGGCTGACGCCTTCCGGGTTGCGGGCGGCGGTGGCCTGGGCCAGCTGGACGCTCGCCCGGGGCAGGCCGCCCTGCAGCGAGGTGATGGCGTCGGCGCGGTAGCCGTCCGCGAGCTTCGCACGGTCGAACCTCGTCAGCAGATGGACGACCTCGGACAGCTGCCCGAGGGCGCCGGCCTCCAGTAGTTCGTCGGCGGCCACCTGAAGGATCTGCACCGCGTTCGTCTTACGGCCTTCGTGCGCCTCGATGACGGCGGACGCGATGTCCGTCTCCACGGGACGCAGCGGGCCGAGGCGCAGCGCCGCGAGCCTGCTGGTGGCGCGCTCGACCGCCCGGGCGTCGTCGAGGTGCACCGCGCAGACGACGGCGCCCGAGACGGCGAGACGGTACGTCGATTCCGTGACGTCCTTCTCGTTCACCGCCGCGAAGAGCCGGTACGCCCTGCGTACCTGCCCCTGGGTGAACAGCAGTCGAGCGAGGTGGACGGCGGCCGCGCCGGACAGCTGGCTGTTGTTCTGCGAGGCCGCCCGACGCAGGTCCGCGGACAGTTCGTCGATCGCTTTCTCGGGGTCGCCGGCCAGGCCGCGCGCATACGCAAGCTGCGTCCTGACCGAGAACGGGTCGTACTCCGGTACGCCGTGGCTCCTGAGTTCATCGATGGCGTGTTCCCAGTGCGGGGCGAGCGCGAGACAGTCGTGGACGCGTCCGATGCGCAGGAGACTCGGCACCGCCACGGTCGCCACGCCGAGCCGCAGGGACGGGTCGGGCACGAGGACATGGGGCTTCACCGTCTGCCAGGCCAGCCGGGGCTGATCCGCGTCCAGGAAGCGCTGTCCCAGTCCGACGGCGGCCAGGACCTTGGCCTCGGCACCGCCGCCATGCGGTCGCGGGGCCGAGGCGTTCTGGTGGAGGCGCTCTCGGTCGTCCGGTACACGGTGACTTCCTGCCCCGGTGGAGGGAGTGCCGGGCTCGGGGACCCGGCCGAGGGGCACGGGGCCTCGCGCGGCGCCGGGCTGCGCGCAGGAACCCTGGAACTGCTGGACGCGGGTGAGGAGGGTCTCGGAGGCCCCCGACCGATCCATGTCCCGAGCGGACAGGGCGAGCTGAGCAGCGGTTCGCCAGTCCTGGGCCCACCAGGCTTCGGCTGCGGCGACTTCGAGTTCGCCGGCGGTCAGCGGCGTGCCGAGTTCGCGGTTCCACAGAGCGCGGTGGATCGTGTTCGCCCGGCTCCATGCGCCGTTCGCTTCGAAGGCGGTCACGAGCGTGGTGAGCAGACGGCGCCTTCGCAGGACGGGGAGTCGGCTGAGCAGGAAGCGGCGGACCACGTTGTCCTGCAGTGTGAGGCCCATCTCCTCCGGAGCCGGGACCACTTCGACGAGCCGTCGTCCTTCGAGGGTTTCCCAGATCTCGGCCGGGGCGATGTCCCTGGCGACGGACAGCGGGAGGACCTCCGCGACGCCGACCGCCTCCAAGGCCGTCTGGTGGTCGGTGTCGAGCTGGCGCAGCTTGGAAGCGACGAGGGGGACCAGCCGGTCAGAGGCGAACGACGCCTCCGCGTCCGACCAGACGTCGTCGACCGTCCTGAGCGCACCGGTCTCGATCGCGTCCGCCAGCAGTTCCTGGAGCAGGAGCAGGTCTCCGTCGCAGAGCACGGCGTACCTCTCGGCCACGCCCACGCCCACGAGCCCGGGCAGGAACCCGAGGCAGACCTGTTCCACCTCCTCCTGGGAAAGCCGGGGAAGGACGGTCCTGGGGATCCATTCGTTCGTCCACAGCGCGTGGATCTCAGGAGAGGCGAGCGGTGTGTCGCTGACTGCCATGAGGACGCCGCACGCCCTGTCGCGGACCACGCGGAGGAGGAGTTCGGCCGTGGCCGTGTCCGCGAGGTGGGCGTCGTCGACGCACAGCAGGATGCGTACGCGGTTGCGGTGACCGGCGGCGGCCAGGACCGCCACGGCGTCGTCCACGTCTTCCGGTGTGGGGAGGCCGGCCGTGCGGAAGGCCGAAGCCACCGCCTGCAGGGAGATGCGCTTGCTCGACGGCGTGCACTGGACGCGGATGAGGCGGTAGCCCAACTCCTCGGCGGCCGTGGCGGCCTCCGTCAGCAGACGGGACTTCCCTGTGCCGGGGCCGCCGGTGACGGCCGCCCCTCCATATCCCGGTGTGACGAGGCGTCTCACGAGTTCACCGAGGGCTTCGTCACGGCCGACGAGCGCCGGGCGGTCGATCGCCCGCGAAGGGTGGACGGGGCTGGAGGACCGGGACTCGTGATCCGTGCGTGCGTACATGGTTTTCCTTGCGGTGCGGCGCATCGTGGGAGGACCGCGTGGGGGCGCGGAGGGCGCCGGGGCGCCTGGTCTGACTCGGACGGGTGCGGAGTACGGGTCAGGTGCGCTGCCGCCGGTACTCAAGGAATCGGGCACCGAGAGCGTGGTCGATTGAGTAGCCCATGGGGTGTCCTGTCTGCGTGTGGGAAGGAACAATGGGACGCATTCAAGGACAGCCGCCCGCGGGGATCCACGCATGAGGGGTCCCCCCCTAGGAACCCCCCAAAGAACTGCCGAAACCGGTTTGACCGCCTTCCCGCCCCCTTCTGCTGACGGTGCGTGCCGGTGAGACGACGTCGGGTAGCGGCGTGCGGGCGGTCCTCCGGACCCTTGGGCGAGGGCGCCCGTTCTCAGGGAGCACGGGTGCGGAGGGCGGGGACGGAGCCGGTTCCGTCGGCGGGTGCCGGAACGGCGCGCGCCCATGGACTCCTGTGACGAGTGAGTACTCATCACTGATGACCTGTCCGGCATGCCTTCGTATAACGGGATGAAGATCCGTGGGCCGTGACGGCCCTTTCCGGGATCCGCCGCCGCCGAACCCGCCAAGGGATCCACCACTCTCGGTGGCGAATCGTCCCAAGTCTCCGAACGATGCGAGTCCTCCCATGGCCACCTTCCTCTACAAAGTCGGCAAACTCTCCTTCCGGAGACGACGCCTCATCGCCCTCTTCTGGGTTCTGCTGCTGGGCCTCACCGGCTTCGCCGCAGCGCAGTCCAACAGCTCGCCGTCGGACAGTTTCGCCATCCCGGGGACGGAGGCGCAGACCGCCTACGACCTGATCGAGGAGCGGTTCCCGGGCTCCAGCGCGGACGGTGCGATCGCCCGTGTGGTCCTCCGGGTGCCCTCGGGCGAGAAGGTGACGTCGGGCGACAACAAGAAGGTCGTCGCCGACCTCGTAGCCGACCTCAAGTCCAGTTCGGATCAGGTGGCTTCGGTCACCGACCCCTTCAAGAACAACGGGGTCAGCAAGGACGGGACCACGGCCTACACCCAGGTCAGCTACAAGGTCCAGTCCGGCGACATGACGGAGGAGACGCGGTCCGCTCTCGAGGAGACCGTGCAGGAGCGCCGCGACGACGGCATGACCGTGGAGATCGGGGGTGACGCCCTCAAGACCACGCCCGAGGCGGGCAGTGCGGAGATCATCGGCATCGGAGTCTCTGCCATCGTCCTGATCATCACGTTCGCCTCACTGGTGTCGGCGGGGCTGCCCCTGTTCACCGCGATCGTCGGCGTCGGCATCGGCATCTCCGGCATCCACGCGCTGACCTCCGTCCTCGAACTCAGCAGCACGACCTCGTCGCTGGCATCGATGATCGGTCTGGCCGTCGGGATCGACTACGCGCTGTTCATCGTCTCCCGGCACCGCTCGGAGCTGCAGGAGGGTCACACACCGGAGGAGTCGGCCGGACGCGCCGTCGGAACGGCCGGCTCGGCGGTGGTCTTCGCGGGCCTCACCGTGGTGATCGCCCTGGTGGGTCTCACGGTCGTCAACATTCCCGTGCTGACGAAGATGGGTCTGGCCGCGGCCGCCACGGTCGTCATCGCCGTCCTGATCGCGCTCACGCTGATCCCCGCCCTGCTCGGCTTCGCGGGGCACCGCGTCCTGAGCCGCAAGGCCCGGAAGGCGCTCGCGGAGGGGAACACCGTCACCGTCGACGCCGAGGGAAAGCCCAACGCGGGCAAGCGCTGGGCCATGCTCGTGCTGCGCTGGAAGTCGGCGGCCCTGGTCCTCGGTATCGCCGTGCTGGCCGTGTTCGCCATCCCGGTCGGCAGCATGGAGCTGAGCCTGGGCGACGACGGGACCAAGCCGGTCAGCACGACCCAGCGCAGGGCGTACGACATGCTGGACTCGTCCTTCGGTCCGGGCGCCAACGGGCCGTTGATGGTCGTCGTCGACGCGACGGAGGAGGGTGACCCGAAGAACTACGTCAAGGTGGTGCGGTCGGAGATCGAGAAGATCGAGGGGGTGGCGAAGGTCTCCCCCGCGAGGTTCAACGACGAGGGCACCACGTCCGTCTTCAACGTCTCGCCGGAGTTCAAGCCGAGCAGCAGTGAGACGGAGAGCCTCGTGGAGGCGATCCGTACGACGACCGACGACACTGTTCAGGTGACCGGCCAGACGGCCATGAACATCGATGTGTCCCAGAAGCTCAACGACGCTCTGGTGCCCTACCTCGCGCTGGTCGTCAGCCTGGCGTTCATCCTCCTGATGCTCGTGTTCCGGTCCATCCTCGTCCCGCTGAAGGCCGCTCTGGGCTTCCTCCTCTCCGTGGTGGCCGCTCTGGGCGCGGTCGTTGCCGTGTTCCAGTGGGGATGGTTCTCCGGACTCTTCGGTGTGGAACAGCCTGCTCCCATCATGAGCATCGTGCCCATCTTCCTGATCGGCGTGGTGTTCGGTCTCGCCATGGACTACGAGGTCTTCCTCGTCACCCGCATGCGCGAGGCCTATGTCCACGGGGAGGCGCCGCGCAGGGCGGTGATCGTCGGGTTCGAGCACGGGGTCCGGGTCGTGACGGCGGCGGCCGTCATCATGGTCAGCGTCTTCGCCGGGTTCATGGGGTCGACCGACACCATGATCAAGATGATGGGCTTCGGTCTGGCCATCGCCGTGGTGTTCGACGCGTTCATCGTGCGCATGACCATCGTGCCCGCGGTCCTCGGACTCCTGGGCAAGGCGGCGTGGTGGCTTCCGCGCTGGCTGGACCGGATCCTGCCGGATGTCGACGTGGAAGGATCTGGACTGGAGAAGAGCCTCGCGGGGCCGACAGCCTCTCCGGGCGCGGTCCCCTCGGCCGGCCCCTCCCCCGAGGACGACCGTTCGACGGTGACATCGGGCCAGTCCTAGGCAGTGCCCACCACGGGGCCCTCGGCGCGCAGGCGCCGAGGGCCCCGTCGCGTGTGCGCGCCGACGGGGCCGGATGCGACGGGCCGTACAGCGTGCGACCCAAAGTCAGGGCACTGGCCCCGTCCCTTCTCGTGGTGGCAGCACTGACCTTCACCACCACGACGTGCACGGACATGTCCGAGCCGTCGCAGAGTGCGCCGTCGCCCACGGCCACCGGCTCCGCGACATCACCGGCGACAGCGATTCCCTCTCCGCGCTGAAGACCTATACCGCGGTTCTCACCGACTCCGGCTGGGACGTCCCGACCGACGGCGGTGACACAGCCACCAAGCTGGGGCAGTACATCGACTTCGACGTCACCGACGAGAACGTGCTGAAGCTGACGGTCTCGATCCCCAGCTCCATCTCCGGCATGAGGTGACGGCGGTGTCCCCGCACGGCGCGGCAGGTGGACCGGCGACCGTGCGGGGACGCCACGCCCGCCGTCCTCAGACCTCGGACGTGCGGCCGCTCAGACCATGGGCGATCTCGAGCGCCATCTGCAGTTCGAGCGGGTCGATGGCCGCGAGCGGCTCGGGCAGCAGTTCCTCCGCCCGGTGCACGCGATAGGTCACGGTATTGCGCGCGACGAGAAGGCGCTGCGCCGCACCCTGCAGGCTGCGCCCCTCTCGCAGATAGACGCGCAGGGTTTCGCGGAGCTGCCGCTCGCGGACTCCCTCCGAGGCCAGGCGCCCGAGGATCTCCCCCACGAACCAGTCGGCCTGCTCGGCCTGCGCCGTCACCAGGGCCGTCAGCCTGACCTCCCGGTAGTCGCAGAGCGGCGCCTCGCCCCCGAGCGCCGCGACGCGCTCGGCCGCGAGGGCCCCGAGGTGACTGCGCCGCATACCGGCGGGTCCTGCGGCCGCGGGGCCCAGAGCCGCCCGCACCCCCTGCGGAAGCACCACGCGCTCACGCAGGTCCCCCGGCTCGGGCCATCCCGTCTCGTCCGGGAACGCCAGCCAGACCCATGCGCCCGCCTTGTGCGCCGGGACGAGCAGCATGCCGGCGGCCTCCGTCACGCGTGCAAGGGACACCCCCGCGTGGTGCAGGCGTTCAGCCGGCGACGCCGTGGCGGAAGCGTCGTCGCAGTGCAGGACCACCGCCACGTGACAGCGGGCGAGGTCATACCGCAGCCGCCGGGTGGCGCCCTCCGCCTCGACGTCCCTCCCGGCGAGCAGGTCGTCCACGATCGCGCGGCGGGCGGCCTCGTCGCTTCCCCGCCAGCGGTTCCGCTCCGCGATGTAGGTCTCCGCCATCTGGCTGGCGTGGGCATCCGCGTAGGCGAACAGCAACTCGTTCACACGGCGCAGTTCCCCCAGCCGCTCCTCTGCCCGGACGTGCTGTTCGACGGCCTCCGCGAGGGCGTCCGCCAGATGCGCGTGCCCCAGCCGCACGCCCCGGAGGACCTGTTCCAACGGGATGGCGCGCCGTGCGAACTCGCGGCACCCCTCGCGGGTCTCCTCCGTCAGGGCGGTGACGGACCGAACGGCCGAGGGCAACAGGAGCAGCAGTGTGGCGAGGACGGCGGATTCCGTGGAACGCCGCAGGGTGGTCAGCGAGGACGAGCCTCCCCCGTGAGCCGGTACTTGCTCGACGATGTCCGCCGCGATGGCGTCCGCCGTGCGCACCGCCCATGCGACGGGTTCCACGCCCAGGACATGGGTCGCGGTGACCAGCGCCGCGAGGGGCAGCGCCGGCACGGTCGTGCTCTCCCCGGGCGGCTGCAGCCGCAGGAGCCAGTGCCGGGTCATGGGTGAGGTACTCCCTTCCCCTGGGACGCGTCTCGTATGAAGGGCGCCCACTGCCGGAGCCTAGCCGGTCAGCCGGGCTCTGCGGCCGACCCGCCGGACAGCCGCTCCCGCAGCTGCGTCACCAGCCCGGGGACGTCCTCCGCGCTGGCCGCCCCGCCGAAGACGTAGTGGTCGGGGCGGACGAGCAGAGCGTGCTGACCCGTCGCTTCCAACCGGCCGAGGCAGCTGCCGTCGACATCGGCGATGTCGTCGGGGCCGGCCTCGTCCTCCCGCACCACGGTGACGAGACGGAGTCCCACCTGCGCGCACCATGCGACGGTCTCGTCGTCGAGCAAGGGGCGGGGGTCCTGGGCCGCGATCAGCGCGAATCCGGGCCCGACCGCCTGGTCGAAGAGGTCGGTACGGCCTCGGAAACGTACGCGCCCCTGATGGGCGAGGCGCCCCGCCTGCTCCGTGGGCCGGCCGTCCTCACCGTGGGCCACCATGCCTCCGGTGAGGGTGCGCGCCGGCATGGCGGCCAGCGGGTCCTTGCGGGCGCGCTGGTCGGCCAGCATGTGGGTGTCGCGCTCGGCTGCCTTCGTCCGGTCCTGCTCGCAGATGATCCGTCCCAGGAACACGGAGAGTTCGATGGCGTGCCGCAGGTGCTGGGAGCGTTCCTCGGTGTAGGTGTCCAGCAGGCTCTCGGGGGCCTGGCCGGACAGGACGAGGTGGAGCTTCCAGGTGAGGTTGGCCGCGTCCCGGATACCGGAACACATGCCCTGGCCGGCGAAGGGCGGCATGAGGTGGGCGGCGTCTCCCGCCAGGATCAGCCTGCCCTTCCGCCAGGAGTCCGCCCACCGTGCCTGGAAGGTGTAGACGCTGTGCCGTTCCAGGGTGGCGTTGCCGGAGTGGAGGTTCCACGGTTCGAGGAGCTTCCAGGCCGTGTCCGCCCGGTTCAGCTCCTCGACGGTCTCGCCCGGCATGCGCATGAACTCCCAGCGTCGGCGGCCCGGTCCGCCCGACACCACGGTGCTGGGTCGTTCCGGGTCGCAGAGCTGGAGGTTGAGCGGCGACCACACGCGCTCCCGGTCGTGTGGAATGACGTCCAGGACGAGCCAGTCGTACTGGAATCCCAGGTCTGTGAGCGACACGTCCATTCGGGAGCGGACGAAGCTGTTCGCGCCGTCGCACCCCACAACGTACGAGGCGCGCAGCTCGCGGCTCTCGCCCGCGTCCTCCGGCGCGGCGGTGCGTCGGGCGGTGAGGAGGACCCCGGTCGCGTCCTCGACGAGGTCGACGGCCTCCCATCCACGGAGCACGTCCACGGTGGGCATCGCCCGGGCGTGCTCTTCCAGCGCCTCCTCCAGCCGCGGCTGGGTGAACATGCTCATGTACGGCCAGCCGGAGTGGCTGCTCTCGTCGAAGGCGAGCTTGAGGAGGGTCTCGCCCTTGGCGTTGCGCCACTCGTAGTCCGAGGCGGGCTCGGAGAGTTCGGGCAGGACGTGTCCCAGGCCGACGGCGGCCAGGACGCGTGCCACCTCGTGGTCGAAGACGACGGCCCGGGGCAGGGCGTAGGGCTCGGGCCAGCGTTCGAGGACGCCGACCCGCCAGCCGTGGGTGCCGAGTTGGATGGCGGTCGTCAGGCCGACGGGACCGGCTCCGACGACGAGGACGTCGAACGCGTCGGCGTCCATGGTGTCGTGTGTGTGCATCTCTCGCCTTCCGGGCTCAGCCGGCCTCGTGGGATCCGGTCATCAGCTCCGCCAGGTCTTCCGGCGCGAGGAAGGACGCGGGGACGGGCGGACCCCAGCTGTAGAGCGCGCGGATGTCTTCCCAGACGCGAGGGGTCCACAGCTGGTCGTCCACCACGCAGTCCATGTCGGCGAAGTACTCGGAGAAGTTGCCCGCCGGATCCTTCAGGTACCAGAAGAAGTTGGAGCCCAGGTAGTGCCGCCCCAGACCCCATACATGGCGCTCGGGGTGGCCCTCCAGCATGCGTGTGGCGCCGCGTCCGACCTCGTCGACGTCGTCGACCTGCCAGGAGGTGTGGTGGAGGAAGGGCACGGGCGCCCGCTGCACCAGAACGTTGTGGTGGTCGGTGGAGCAGCGGAGGAACGCCGCTCCCGGCACGAGGTCGCTCGCCCGGAAGCCGAGGCCCTCGGTGAAGAACCGTTGCGAGGTCTCCTGGTCCGTGGAGCCCAGCACGACGTGGCCCAGTCGGCGGGGGCGGACGGGCGACTCGCGCAGTACGGCAGCGGAGCGCGCGTCGATCCGGGGCGCCGCGCCCGGCCGGTTGTAGAGGGTGTCAGCGGGCACGGGCTGACTGACGCGGGGCTGGACCTCGACCGTGACGGTCACCCGGGTGCCGGGGTCGACGGCGCGCAGGGAGAGCTCCGAGTAGTCGCACGGCATGCCGAGGCGTACGAGCGCGGCACGGATCCGACGCAGGTCGTCGGTATCGTCCGCGCTCACCACCATGCCTTCGAGGCGCCGGTGTGCGGCGTGGACGATCCTCAGCTGTTCTCCGCCGTCGGCGGTCGCGAAACGGCCGTCGCCCAGAGGCGTGAGGCCGAAGTCCGTGTAGTAGGCGACGGTGGCGTCCACCTGCGGCACGCCGATGGTGAGGTGTGCGAGGCGGTGCAGACCCATGTGTGGCTCCCGGTCGAGGGTCGGTGACGAAGGGGTTGGCTGTGTCGGCGGCGTGCCGACCGGTTCTCCGGAAGGAGGCCGGCGGGGTTTCGGTGCGGCAGGCCGCCTTACGGGCCGGTGGGGTAGGACGGGCCGGCGACCAGACGGTTGCGGAGCTCACCGATCCCGGGGATCCGGCTTCGCAGTTCTTCTCCCGGTGCGAGGAAGCGCCGCGGGTCCCTGGCTCCTCCGACGCCGGCCGGGGTACCGGTGAAGATCAGGTCACCGGGCAGGAGCGGGCAGATGCGGGAGATCCAGGAGATCTGCTCGGCCACCCGGAAGACCATCTGGCGCGTCCGGGCCAGCTGGAGCGTCTCGTCCCCGATCGCGCAGGACAGCTCCAGGTCGTCGGGGTCCGGGAGTTCGTCGGGCGTCACCAGGGACGGGCCGATGGGGCTGAAGCCGGGGAAGGACTTGCCCAGGGAGAACTGGGGCGCGGCGCCCTGGAGCTGGATGCGCCGTTCGGAGAGGTCCTGGCCCACCGTGAGTCCGGCGACGTGGTCCCATGCCTCCGCCTCGGAGACGTCGTGGGCCCGTTGCCCGATGGCGACGACCAGCTCGACCTCCCAGTCCGTATAGGCACTGGGCAGGGCGATCTCCGCATAGGGACCGGTGAGGGAGGTGGGGTACTTCGTGAACACCGAGGGGTGCTCCGGCGGTTTGAGGCCCGACTCCGCCACATGGTCGTGGTAGTTGAGCCCGATCGCGAAGATCTGGCGCGGCCGGGGCACCGGCGCGCCCAGTGACCGCTCGTCGTACGGCTTTCCCTCGTCTTCCGGATCCGAGCTGTCCGCCCACGCCAGGAACTCCGGCCATCGGTCGAACACGGCCTGGGGGTCGGACGCGAACGCGCCGCCACTGGCCTCTTCGACATCGACGGCACCGCCGCCGCGGAGGACGACCAGTCGGCCGTCGAGATTTGCCATGCGCATCGTTCGACACCTCCGTCAAGGGATGGGAGACCGCTCAGGTGAGGGGCCCAGTCCGGGACCGCCCGGTCTCAGGCGGTGGCGCGGCGCCAGCGGAGGGACCAATGGGCGCCGGACGACGACGTCGTGGTCAGCTCGAGTTCCGTCTCGCTCGCGAGACGGACGTCACGTCGCAGGATCGTGCCCACCCACGGCGCGTGGAGGCTGAGTCCCACGTGGTGCAGGACCGTGTCTCCCGAGCGTTCCCAGCGGCCGGCGTAGGCGGCCGTCGTGGCGTGCTCCGGGGCGGGCCGGTCACCGTGGCCCTCGGGGACGAGCAGCGCGCTCACCCATCCGTCGGCGGTGTACACGAGCATCCCGCCCGGATGCTCACCGAGCGGGTGGGTGACCTCTCCCTCGCGTTCGGCCGAGAAGCCGTCGAGGGTCCAGACACCGATGAGCTCGTCCATGGCACGCCTTTCGTCCGTGGCCGGTCCGGCCGTGGCGCCGGGGTGGTGCATCGCGCCGGCGCCCTGCCACGAGTGAACTGCGGGCCCGCGTTCGCGCTCTCGGCCTCGCAGTCCAAAGTGCGGCGCGGGGTTGGGCTCCGGGACCAAATCGCGAGGACCAGCCAGGGCAGCCGTTGCCCTGGTGTCAGGGCTCAGCAGGCTGTTTCCCTAGGCACGACGTGCTGCTTCCCGGGCCGGGAAGGAGATGTTCCGCGGTCCCCGGTGGCACAGATGAGTAGATACTGCTCCACCGCCGGTGGGCCCGGAGATGCAGGCTGAGATTCTTCCGCGGGGGCGGTTCCGCCCCGAAGGCGTCACTCCGTCCCCGTCGGCCGCCGCCGGCCGACGCACGGCGGCCGGAGGCGTGTCCTCCATTCGCCCGTGGCAGGCCGGGGAACAGCGCATCTGTCCCGGCTCCTTCCGTTCTTCCGCTACCGGTGCACCACTCGGCTCGTGCCGTGGGGCTCCTGAGCGGAGAGCGCAAGAGGCCGCCATCTCGCGTGCACTGACCAGGGAGCTGCGGTATGCCCGCTCATGACCCGTCCGCCCGGTCGCTCGAACAGGCCGGCCCGGCGCCAGCACCCCCAGCCGGCCGAAAAGCCGGGCGGGCCCTCCTGCCCCCAGGAGGCGAACGGCGAGGCGGCCGGAGGCTGACGACCTCCCTCCTGCTCGGATTCATGCTGGTCAACTTCGCGGATAAGGCCGTACTCGGCCTCGCGGGCCCAGCCATCATGAGTGACTTCGGCATCAGCCGTCAGGAGTTCGGCGCCGCCCAGGCCGCCTTCTTCGCATTGTTCTCGGTGTCCGCGCTGGCCGTCTCCGCGATGACCCGCCGGGTCCGCACCCCCGTGCTGCTGCTGGCCATGGCTCTTGTGTGGTCGTGCGCCCAGCTGCCGATGGTGTGGACCGCGGCCGGTTTCGCAACCCTCGTCGTCACGCGGGTGCTGCTGGGCGCGGCCGAAGGGCCGGCGACCCCCGTGGCCGTCCACCATCTGCACGGCTGGTTCGACAACCGTGAGCGGGCGCTGCCCACGGCCGTGCTGATGGTCGGCGCGGCCGGCGGAACCGCGGTCGCCGCCCCGGTGCTCAGCTTCGTCATCGCCACCTGGGGCTGGCGCTGGGCGTTCGGCGCCGTCGGGTTGATCGGGCTCCTGTGGGCGGTGATCTGGTGGCGGTACGGCGCGGAGGGGCCCCTTGCCCCGCCGCCCGCGACGGCGCGGGAGGGACGTCAGGAGCCCTCTGTGCCGCTGCGCCGCATTCTGTCGAGCCGCACGTTCCTCAGCGCGTGCGTCGGCTCGTTCGCCGCGTACTGGCTGATGAGCTCGCTGCTGACGTGGCTGCCCGACTACCTCGAGACCGTGCACGGCTGGAGTGCCCGCGAGGCCGGTCTCATCGTCGGGGCGGGGGCTGTGGCGAACGGCGCCGTGCTTCTCGTCCACGGTCTGGTGGCGCAGCGGGCCGCCCGGAGCGGCCGTCCCGGCCGCCTGCCCCGAGGCTCCGGCTCCGGTCTCCTCCTCCTGCTGTCGGCTGCCGCCGTCGTGACACTGGCCCTCACCGGCAACGACGCCGTCCGCGTCGCCATGCTGTTCGGCCCCGTCGCCCTGGCGCTCGTCATGCTGACGGTCAGCCAGACGAGCTGCGCCCGCATCGCCCCTCCGGCGCAGCGTGGCGTGGTACTGGGAGCGTCCGTGTGCGTCATGGCCCTGGGGGGCATCCTCGCACCGCTGGTTCTCGGAACGATCGTGGACGCGGGGGCGACGGTCGGGGACGGGTACAGGAACGGCTGGATCTTCACCGCGGCGCTCCTGGGCGTCGCAGGGCTGCTGGCCACCGTCTTCCTGCGACCTGAGCGGGACGCCGAACAGCTGGGCGTGCCGGAGTCGACCACTCCCCATGTGAGTCTGATGCACTGAGGGTCCCGGCGAGATCGTAGGACGCGCCCCGTCGCTCCGGCGGCGGGGCGCGTCGTGCCGAGTGGGCACGGATGCGGGACGTGAGACAGGACCTCTGAAGGTTGCGACGTCCGGCAGCGCGGTTCCGTGGCAACGTCCCACACCGGCAAGGGAGAGGCCCGGTGTCGGTCGACACCGGGCCTCGAACACGAGCGCTTCCGGGCGCGGAGCGTGGCCCTTGCGCGGAGGGCCACGCTCGACGGTTTCCGCCGGACGACGGAGCGCCGCCGGAGGACGGGCGGTCAGGCGTCCGCGGGAGCTCCTCCCGAGCAGACCAGCCGGAGCATCTCGCGGGCCACCATGGGACCCGCGTTCTGGTTCTGCCCGGTGACCAGTCGCCCGTCGACCACCCAGTGATTGGCCAGCGGATCACGGAAGCGGGTGGCCGATTCGAAGATCGCCCCCTTGCTCCGCAGCTCGGTCTCGGGATGGAACGGCGTGGACTGGATGCCGAGTTCGCGCACCTGCTTGTCCGTGACGGCGGTGACGCGCCGTCCCTCGACGAGGGGCCTGCCGTCCTCGGTGACGGCCATGCGGAACGCGAGGGGGCCGTGGCAGATGCCGCCGATGACCAGCCCCGCGGCGTGGGCTTCGGTGACCAGGGCGGCCAGTTCGGCGGAGGTGCCGAAGTCGAAGGCGGCGCCCCAGCCCCCGGCCAGATAGACCAGGTCGTAGTCGGCTGCGGTCCGTCCGCCGACGGGCAGGGAGTCGGCGACCTTGGCCCTCAGCGCCGCGTCCGCCAGGAGCCTGTCGTCCGCCTCGGTCCGGACGGGGGGCTTCATCGACAGCGGGTCGACGGGGATCAGTCCGCCGGCCGGGCTGGCCAGGTCGACTTCCATGCCCGCGTCGAGGAAGGCGTAGTACGGCACGGTCATCTCGCTGGCGAAGACTCCCGTCGGCTTGCCGACGTCGAGCGCCCCGTGGTTCGTCGCGACGACCAGCGCCCGCTTCCCGCGCGCGTCCACCCGGAGCGGATGCGGATCGTGCGGGTGGAAGCCCGCGCGCCGGGCGGCCCCGCGTACCAGTTTGAGTACGCCCGGCACCTTCGGCGCGTCCGAGGGCGCCCTGCGGGCTTCGTGCGGCCAGGGGGCGTTGCGTTCGGGCACGGCTTCCTTCCGCTGGTCCTTGAGTACCTGGCACAGGTGGGCGAAGGGCTCCGGAGGGCAGGAGCCGTGGGCCAGGTTGTCGGCTTCGATCGGGTCGGTGGTGAGGTCGTACATCTCCCACTCGTCGGGCAGCGCCTTGTCACGGTGGACGATGCCGCCCGGGCCGTCCGCCGCACGGTGCCGTACGCCCGGCTCGGTCCAGGTGGCCGGGTCGTCGAAGGTGCGGACGAGCTTCCACAGGTGGCCCTGCCCGCCGTCCGCCGCGTCGACACGGGTCACCACGCCCTCGAAACTGGTGCCCACGTGGGGAGGCACCTGAATGCGCAGGGGCAGGGGCGGGCGGTTCTGACGGCCGAGCTTGCGCGCAAGGCCCGAGGCGCCGGTGTCCCCTTCGAGGATGTTGTCACGGGTCTGCAGGTAGACGGGGCGCGCCGGGTCGGCCAGTCGCGGATCGGTCACGACCGGCAGGAGGTTGCGGCCCGGCAGCGGATGCACCTCGGTGAACGACTCTCGGAGCCGGGCCGACACCGCGTCCTGGTCGATTCCGGCGGCGGCCAGCAGGGTGGGGACCATGTCGACGTGCGAGGTGGGCATGTCGGTCACGGTGGAGGCGGTCGTCGCGTCCTTGCCCACGCGCGCGACCACGAACGGCACGCGGGTGGCCTCGTCGTAGAGGTTGAACCACTTCTGGTGCAGTCCGCCGTGGGCTCCGAGGAGTTCCCCGTGGTCCGCGGTACGGACCAGGACCGCGTGCGCCGAGCCGTTCTCAGTCACCGCCCGCCGGACGCGGTCGAGCGGGCCGTCCACTTCGGCGTGCAGCCGGTAGTAGAGGTCACGGTACTGCTGCGCCTTGCGGGTGTAGGTGCGGCTGATGAGCGGGGCGGGTCCGTAGCCTGTCGGATAGGACTCCCGGAACGCGACCTGCGCGGAGGGCTTGGTACGGAGGTCCTCGTCGTCCGTGGGCGAGGGGGCCACCGCGGGCGGGTCGAGAGGAGAAGGGGGCAGGGGGTCACCGCTCCGGGCCCATGCGGGGAAGAGCACCACGTCGTGCGGGTTCACGAAGCTGGCGACCAGGAGGAAAGGCCTGAGCGCCGCCTCGTCGCCCGCGCGCCGGCGCTCGTACCGGTCCTGTAGCCAGGCCACGACCCGGTCGGCGATCAGGGGGTCCCGGCGGAGCCCGGAATCGGCGAGCGCGGCGCCGTGCGGCTCGGGCCCGACCCAGCCCGAGAAGCCGAAGGGGTCGAGGCGGTCCGCGTCCAGGTACGTCTGCACCGCGGCCGGGTCGATCCGGCCCTGCTCGTCGTTGGTGGCAAGCGGTCGGCCGTCCGCGTCCTCCAGGTCCGCGTGGGAGATGTGCCACTTGCCGTCGTAGTGGGTGTCGTACCCGGCGGCACGGAACCAGTGCCCGAGGGTCGGCACCTCGCCTTCCCGGAGCCAGCGCATCCGGGAGTCGTCGGCTCGCTTGCCCAGGCCGTCCGTCTGCGTGACACCGTGCACATCGGGAAAGTGCCCCGTGAAGAGCGTCGGCCGGCTCGGGGCACAGGCGAGGGATCCGGTGTAGTGGCGCTCGAAACTCACGCCGTGGTCGTCGAACCAGTTCCGGCCGGGGAGCGCCTTGCGCCTCCAGGCGCCGAGCTCCTCGCTCTCGTACGGTGGTGCCGCCCGCTCCTCGTCCGTGAGGACGATGACGACGTCGGGACGCTGCTCGGTGCTCACGGCTTCACTCCCGTGTGTGGGTGATGGGTGCCCAGGCCGGCCAGCAGGTGCTCGGACGCGGCCGCGAGGCGCCGGCCGACGATCGACTGCAGCGGCGTGGGCAGGGGCCCCCTAGCTCGGACGGTGGTGATGATGGTGACTCTCGTGCGCTCCGCTTCGGCGTCGAGCCGCCACTCGTTGGTGATCCGCCCGAGCCACGGTGGCAGTCCCTCGATGCGGTAGGCAAGCCGGTACGGCGGCTCCCACTCGATCACCGTCTCGAGGACGGAGATCCGGCCCACCTGGACGCGCCGCGTGGTTCCCCGGCCCGGCGTCGCGTCGTCGATCAGCCGGGAATGGCTGACGTTGGGTGCCCAGGAACTGATGTCGCCGAATGCCGCGAGCGTCCGCCACACGTCGGCGACCGGGACGGGTAGCAGTTCGGTACGGCGGTAGACAGCCGTCACGATCATGGCCCTTTCGAAGGGTCGCCGCACCTACGGGGTCTGACGGCGGGTCGCACCCCTGGCCACGGGCGACGGGTTCTCGCGACCGGCTGCCCCGGCCGACCGCCTGTGACGCGGACCGCTGTCGGGCGGAAAGCCGCCTTCGCCGGCCGCGTTTCGAACGTACCCAATGAGAGTCTCACTCTCAATAGATTTTGAGAGTGAAACTTTCATAAGATTGCCGGATACCTAGGATGGATCCGTGAACTCAGAACCGAAGCCGAAGATGACGGACGGACGGCGCGCACGGCGCGACCGGGGCCGCCTGGCCGTCATCGAGGCCGTGATCGCCCTGTTCCAGGAGGGCTCCGCACCACCCACACCCCAGCAGATGACGGAACGGGCGGGAGTCTCCTCGGCGACCCTGTTCCGATACTTCGACACCCTCGACGATCTCCTACACGAGGCGACGGCCGCGTACTTCGACCGCTTCGGCGGACTCTTCGAGATCCCCGGCATCGGCACGGGAACACCGGACGAACGCGTGCGGCGCTATGCGGACAGCCGCATCGCCCTGTACGAGGAGATCGCACCGTTCGCCCGCTACGGCCGAGCCCGCGCGTTCGACCATCCGCACTTCGCCGCGACGCTGCACCGCGCTCGTGGCCGTATGGCGGAGCAGGTGCGCGACCACTTCGGCAGCGAACTCGCCGCGCTCGCCCCCCGCCGGCGGGAAGGGTTCGTCGCAGCGGTCTGCACACTCACCTCCTTCGAGTCCTGGGATCAGCTGACGCACGACTTCAGCTGTGCGTCCGACGACATCCGAACCGTCTGGCGACGCGCGCTGACGGCATTGTGCGACAGCCCGTCGTGACCGGATCGCGGGCGCGGGGACCAGCGGTACCGCTCACGACGGAAGGACGTCGTTCCGAGAATTGAGTACGCCCTACTCTCCCGTGCGCGACGACGCGGCGGTTCCATGGAACGGCCGGGACTCCCCACGCGTGTGTGGGGAGGAGAGGTCCACCCTCCTCCCCACGGGATCGGTCCCGACCGGGCGTCACCCGATCTGGACGGGTGCTCCTGCGGGTATCGCGTCCACGTCTCCCCCGTCGTGGACGCGATACTCCCGCAACGACCGTGCTCCGGATCCATGACAGACCGCTGCGCTCACCACTTCCTACGCACCACGCTGACCTGCATGTTGAGCAATGATTACTCCGACAGGCGGACACACGCGACCGGTAGCGTCCCCACCCATGCGTGCACGTTTGCTCAAGCGGAAGACGTTGCCGGGCCGACCCACGGGGGTGGTTCCGGTCTGGGGCGGCGGCTGGTGGATGGCATACGGCGGCGGACCCGGGGAGGCTATCGTGCTCGACGCCGACCTGGAGGAGCGCCACCGGTTTCCCCTTCCCCTGCGCCATGACTCCGGCGATGCCGATGACTTCGCCGTCGGCCGGGGCGGCTGCCTCCTGGCCGTATCCCGTGACGACGGCATCGAGGTCGCGGGCTCCGGCCCACTGAGCGGGATCCAGTGGCGTCGTCAGCACGGATACTGGAGCGACTATCCCTCCGGACGCGGAGCCTGCGCCTTCTCTCCCGACGGTTCCGTGCTGTGGGTCGTGGTGCGGCCCGAGGAAGCGGACGGCGAGGGCCCGGACGGCCCGTTCGACGGCGACGAGTGCCATGCCTACGACGCCGCGACGGGAGAGCTGCTCGCACGTGCCTCGCTGGGGGTGGACCTCTCCTACGCGCGACTCCATCCCCATCCCGGCGGCCGACAGGTCGGCCTGGTCGTAGGCCAGGAGCACGATTGGGTATCCGGATACTGGGTGGGTGCGACAGGGCGGCGTCTTGTCATGGAGCCGCTCGGCCAGAGTTCCCATGACGACCACCAGTCCCTGGAGGCCGTGGCACCCGACGGAAATCACTGCCTCACCCGGAGCCTCAGCACTCTCCGCAGTCACGCCCATCCGTCGAACGTGCTCCTTGCCGAGCGGCTCATGGCCGACATACTCCCCGAAGGCCATCCGGGCCTGTACACCTTTGTCCACCGCGACGCGTCGTCCGTCCTCGCGACGTTCGACGACGGCGTCACCCCGCCGCGCAGCTGGCTGTTGGACATGCCGTCCCTCGAACTAGCCGACTCCGTGGTGTATCCGGAGCCCCTGCCGATGCACACCGTGGCGTCGGCGGGAGACGGCATGTGGATCACGGTCCACGACGACGTCGTCTCCCAGTGGTCCACCGCCTGAGCATCCTGCTGAAACCTCCCGAGGCGACCCGTCGCCGTCAGTCTGCGGCCCGGCCCCCTTCCGCGTCGAGCGCCCCGCCCAGTTGAGCCCTCGCCGTGATGCCGAGCTTCCGGTACACCATCGACAGGTGCACCTCGACCGTCTTGGGGGTGATGAACAGTTCCTGAGCCACCTGGCGGTTGGTCACTCCGGTGGCGACCAGTTCGGCGACCCTGCGCTCGGCCGGAGTGAGAGACGCCGGCCCGTCAGAGGCGCTCCCCTGCGTTTTGCCTCCCGCGATGGCGAGTTCACCGCGCGCGCGCTCGACGACGGCCGGCGCCCCGCACCGCAGGGCCACCTCGACGGCTCGTTCGAGCTGTCCGCGGGCGGCCTGCCGCCGCCCTGAGCGCCTCAGCGCCGCACCGTGCTCAAGCAAGGACTTCGCGAATTCGAGCCGTGCCGGCGACGGCTCCAACACTCGTACCGACTCCTTCAGCAGAGCGAGGTCCCCCCGCTCCTTCGCCAGAGTGCCGCCGATCCGCAGCGCCCGGCCGAGTGCCCACGGGGCCTTCCACTGGCGGGCGCGGCGCAGGTCCTCCACCGCGTAGGACCGCGCCTCCTCCATCCGGTCCACGGCGCGCAGCGCCATCGCCGCCTCCGCCCGCCAGCTGAGGAACCCCGGGTTGTGCCAGCCCTGGGCCTCCAGTCTCCGCCCGCAAGCGAGCAGCAGCTCAAGCCCTGCCTCCACCTCGCCCTTCGCGATCAGCAGCTTTCCCCTGCTCGCCTCGGGCCAGAAGGCTTGCGCGGCGGTGGCCGACCTGGTGGACCGGTCCCACCAGTCCAGGGCCCGCCCCGCCTCGTCCAGCCGGCCCCGTTCGATCAGGGTGTCGGCGAGGAAGCTGGCCGTGAGCGGCCGCGCCACGCGCAAGTGGGCCGTGTCGCACAGGTGCATGGCCAGAGTTCCGTCGCCCTCCGCCTCTTCGAGCGACCCGCGACGGAGCCAGGCGAGCGACCGCAGGCAGTACGCCCCGGCCGTGGCCGCCACCGTGCCGCGCCGGTGCGACTCGGCAAGTGCCTTGTCAAGCAGGCTGAGTGCCTGCTCCTCGTCCGCGGCGATCAGCACCCACCACGCGTCGGCGAACGCCTCGGTCCCGTTGGCGCGTTCGAGCAGGACATCGTCGGCAACGGCACGACGGATACGGGCCAGCGCGGTCACCGGCTCCACCGAGACGGCCAGCGAGGCGTGCCATCCCAGCAGGGAGTCCAGTGATCTGCCCCCGAGGCCGTTCGTCGTCGGATCGTCCCACAGCCGGGCGACCAGTGCGTCCCCGGTCGGGTGGAGTTCCGTGTCGGACACGGCCGCATTGATGAGCCCCGCCTGCAGACGCTGACGCAGGTCCCGAAGGGAGTCGTCCAAACCGGCGATCGCCCGTTCGTACAGGGGAACGGCCTCGTGGTTCCGGTCCACCATGAACAGGGCACGGCCGAGGTGCTCTGCCAGCAGTGCCCGCTCCTCGACACCGGATGTCCGCTCGTACGCCTCCATGAGGTAGTCGGCCGCCTTGCGCCAGTCGTGTTGCTGGGCCACCAGGCCGGCCTGGCGGACGAGTTCCGTTCGCTCGGCGGGAAGCCTCGTCGGTTCGAGCAGGGCTCGCTCCAGATAGGTCAGTGCTGTCTGGGGCGAGCCGTGGAAGGACGCCTGGTCGGCCGCTCGGCGCAGTACGGCCACGGTCGCGTCCCCCCGGTGCGGGGGGACGCGCAGCAGGTGCGCGGCGACGCGTTCGACGTCGGCACCGCTGCCGAGGAGGAGATCGGCAGCCCGCTGGTGCAGCAGGGCGCGCCGGGCGGCACTGGCGGATTCGTAGACGGCGCGCTGCAGGAGCGGGTGCACGAAGGAGACGGTCTCCGCGGGCCGTTCCACCCGCAGGATCTCCAGCTGCTCCAGCGCCTCGACGCTGCGAGCGGCAACGTCGTCGGGCAGGTCGGCGAGCGCCGCTGCGTGGAGCATCTCGACCGGTCCGCCGAGGATGGCAACCGACAGGGCGAGTGCGGCCGCCTCCGGAGGCAGCCGGGACATGCGTACCTCAACCATCCGGGACACCGTGGGTGAGCCGAGTCCCGCCACCTGATCGGCATTCTTCCGCGCGGGAGCGAGATTCTCAGAGGTAACGGTGCGGGCGAGTTCGCGCAGGAGAAGCGGATTCCCTCCGCTGGCGTTGTAACAGGCGTCGGAGAATTCCCTGTCCGTCAGGGAGCGGAGGATCTCTCGGAGGAGAACTCCCGTGGCGTCGGGACTCAGGGGATTCAGCCGGACGACACGCGTGGCGGACGAGGCGACGATCTGATCGAGGAGGGAGGCGTCCGCGGCCGGTTCCCCGGTGCGCAGCGCCGCGACCACGAGGACGTTCATGTCGGCCAGGCGCGGCAGCAGGTGCGCGATGTAGCGCAGCGACGGGACATCGGCCCACTGGATGTCGTCGAGCAGGATGACGAGAGGAGCGTGCTGGCTCGCGTTCACTGTCAGCCAGTAGAGCCCGTGCAGGAGCGCGAAGTCACCCACGGGGGTCTGCGCGGGCCCGTTGACCAGGATGTCCTTCGCCTGATCGGCAGGGGCGGCCCAGAGGCTCTCTCTCTTCTCGGGACCCGCAGTCGCCAGCAAGGGTTCGAAGAGCTGTCGCACGACGCCGTAGGCGAAATCCTGCTCCAGTTCCGATGCCTTGGCGGAGACCACGACCGCTCCCCCAGCGCCGGCGAGGTCCTGTGCCTCTAGGAGCAGCCTGCTCTTGCCGATGCCGGCGGGGCCTTCGAACAGGATGAGACCGCCGTCCCCGGAAAGGGATGCCTCGACCGCCGACCGGATGAAAGCGCATTCATCACCGCGTTCGAGCAGGGTGCGTTCACCATCGTGGATCGCCATACGACCTACCTCGCATCCCGGAGTACCGCACCCCGCCCGTTCCGGAGCGGAATCCGTTCAGTTATGCCCCGTCAGAAGTTTTTACTGCCATGGACTTCGCCGCGCCCCCGCCGGAGGCAGTCATGTGCCGTCAGCGAGCCGCCCGGCGAAGTCGGCAAGTTGCTCCCGTGAGGAGATCCTGAGTTTCCGGTAGATGCTGGAGAGATGGACTTCCACGGTCTTCGGCGTGACGAAGAGTTCCTGGGCGACTTCTCTGTTCGTCGCTCCCGTGATGGCCAGCAGCGCCACACGGCGCTCACTGGGCGTGAGGGAATCCGGTCCGGTGGCCCTGGTCCTGCGAGGGCGGAAGCCCGCGGCGCGCAGCGCGGTGGTGCACTCCGCCATCAACGGCGCGGCTCCGCAGACGTCGGCGTGGTCCAACGCCTGGAGGAGATGCTGCTGAGCCTCGTCCCGTCGGTCGGGCACGAGAGCGGTACCCAGTGCGAAGGCGGTCCTCGCGGATTCGAGCCTCGCCGTTCCGCGTGCCAGCACGGCAGCGGACTCGCGCAGCGAGGCGATCCCTTCCTGACCGCCGGTGACGACGCCCAGGACGCGCAGCGCCCGACCGTACGCGCGGGGCGCGCCCCACTTCCGGGTCGCCTCCACCTCCTCGCGGGCGAGCGCCCCGGCACGCTCGCTCCTTCCCAGCGCGTGCAGTGCGAGCGTCAGCTCCGTCCGCCACCCGGCCAAGGAGGGATTGTCGAATCCGTAGAACTGCCAGACCTTGGACGCGTCGCGCGCCGTTCTGGCGGCGGCCTGGAATCGGCCCTGCTCCCTGAGGAGCCGGGCATGGGCGTCGAAGAGGTAGTAGACGGGGCCGGGAGAATCGTGAGGCGGGAGGACGCTCAGCTCTTCGAGGACCGCCTCGGCCTCGGCGAGCCGGCCCTGTTCGACCAGCGTCTGCGCGAGATAGGCCCCGGCGAAGCACGGGTCCATGTCCACCCGGCCTGTCTCGGCGAGACCCAGCGCCGTCCTGGCGTCCGTCTCCGCCTCCGAAAGCTGCCCGGCCCAGAGCAGGGCGAGCGAGCGGAAGCTGTAGGCGGGGGCGATGGCGCGCGGCGAGCCTTGCCGTTGCGCGTGTTTGACGGCCTGTTCCAGGCTGGTCATGCCGAGCGGATCGTCGGAGGCCAGCAGGGCGATCCAGCCGCAGACCAGGGGGCCTTCGCCGTTCGCCTCCCGCACCAGTCGGCCATCCACCAGTGCTTCACGCACCCGGTGCAGTTCCGAAGTGTCGCCGACGGCCATGGCCTGGCTGGCGATCATGCAGTCGAGCATGCGGCCACCCATGCTGTCGTAGGCCGGCAAGCTCCTCAGTTCCGGCAGACGGTCCCTGAGAGAGACCCGTCCAGGGGCGACGAAGACGGCGACGAGCAGCGTCGCTTCGAGTCGGCGGCGCTCGTCCTCCTGTTCTGGAGGCAGATGGCGCAGGGCTTCCTGCAATGCGTCGCAGGCGCGGTCCGGGGCGCGGAGAAAGCCGTACGCGGCGCCCAGGCGAGCGTTGATGTCGGCGAGTTCTGCGGGGTCGGTGGTATAGGTGAGGGCTTCCTCCAGCAGTGGAGCGGCTTCCATGAGGTCGACCTGGACGGCGACGGCCGCCGTCTCCCGCAGCAGTGACAGTCGCTCCTCGTCGTGCATCTTCTCTTTGAGCGCCCGGCGCAGGTACGCGTATCCCGTTTCCGGAGAGCCGCGCAGCAGCGCGGCCGCCGCCGCGCTCCGCATCAGGGCGACGATCTCCGGGCCGTCGTCGCCCGCGGGGGTCTGGAGGACATGAGCGGCCACCCGGTCGCCGTCGGCGCCGAGTCGACTCAGGACACGCGCCGCGCGTGCGTGGGCAGTAGCACGCTGACGGTCTGTCAGCGTGCCGTAGACCGCGCTCTGGACGAGAGCGTGGCTGAACGTGACCGACCGGCTGGTGAACTCCCCGGCAGTCTCGATCTTGAGCAGGCCGAGTCGCGCCAGGTCGGACGTGGCCTCGGTCGCCGCCAGGACGTCCGTCTCCGCCAGCTCCGCGAGGGCGTCCAGTTGCGCTCCGGGGCCGAGCACGGAGGCCGCTTCGGCAACTCGTCGGGTGGTGTCCTCCACACGTGCGAGGCGCGGCGCGACCCAGTGGGAGAGCGCGCGTGGTCCGAGCGAGGCCACCCGCGAGCTGTTGGCCGCCTCGGGGGTCATGTCCTGAAGCAGCACGGTCCGTGCGAGCGCGTGCAACAGCAAGGGATTGCCCGCCGTAGCGGCTCGGCACGCCGTCGCGAACTCAGGGTCGACGTCCGAACCGATGGCGGACCGGAGCAGGTCGTGGGAGGCCTGCTCGCTGAGCGGGGCCGGGCTGATCTCGACGACACCGGGATCCGTGAGGATGCGGCTGAAGAGCGGGCCGTCCTCAGGTTGCTCACCGGTGCGGAATCCTGCCACGACAAGCAGGGGGAGCTCTTTCAGGCGCGGAAGGAGGTAGGCGAGGTACCGCAGCGAGGCCACGTCGCAGCAGTGCAGGTCGTCGATCACCATCAGGGTCGGCCCACTACAGAAGTTGGCGGTGAGCCAGAACAGGCCGTGGAGGGTCGCCGCCTCACTGTTGCCGGTCGGCCCGTTCTCTCCGGTGAAGACGTGTGAGGCGGCGGAGGCCGCGCCGATCAGCAGGCCGTCTTCGTCCGAAGCCCGCAGGAGCGGCAGCTCGAAGAGCTGCCTGACGATGCCGAAGGGGAACTTCCGCTCCAGGTCCGAACCGGAGGCGGAGAGCACGACCACGCCGAGTTCCATGGCAAGCTCCTGGGTCTTCTCGATGAGCCGTGTCTTGCCGATCCCCGCCTCGCCCTCGACGATCACGGCCCGGCCACCGGATTCCGGCAGATCCGCCAGGAAGTCCTTCATGTGACCGAGGTCGGCCGCCCTCTCGAAGACAGGAAAGATATCCACCCTCACTACCCCAATTCACCTCACACCAGAAATCGATTCTAGCCATCGGCAGCTCACCCGGGGGCTGCCGCGGCGTCAGGAGACGTCGTCCCGCTTCCTACGGATGTGTATGACCACCCGGTCGGCCCTCCCCGCTCTCCCCGGCCCCGGCCGCGTCATCCCACTCACCCCAAGGGCACGATGGCGGCGCCTTCCCGCCGTGAAACTTGGGGGTGGTCATTGGGGGGCGCCCCCCAGCGGTTGCGCCGATCCGGACCTGTAGAAATGAACACGAGCCGCCCAACGCACTCCAAGCGGCGTCCGTGCTCCATCAGCCACCGGGCTCCTCTCGCTCGTAGCTGATCTCCTGGGCCCGGGCCCAGCAGGATCAAGGAGGGCGGCTCGGCCACCAGGCAGTCGTCCCACGCCTGCGGGGGCTACCGAAGAACGGTCCGCCGAGGTCCGGCGCATCGCGCCGGACCGACTGTCCAGGCGGCCACAGATGGTCCGGGGTTCGGGTCGAAGGGGACGTCGACCCCCCGGGCGAGGCTGGACGAGACGTAGCACGGTCCAGCCGGCAGGTGACAGCAGAGCGGGGAGTGTCTGCGTCGAAAGCCTGCCCGGGCGTCCGCCGCTTTCCGGCGGCGGACGCCCCACTCTTCCGGCAGGTCCCGCCCGACGGCATCGCCGAGGGCATGTTTCCCGGCGCACGTCATGCCGCGATCGGCGCGCCGGTGTCGCGGATGGGCAGGCGCAGCCCGTCGCCGCCTCGTCGAGTCGTATGTCGCGGTCCATGAGGAGGCCGACCTTACGACAGTGACAGCGTCCGGGGAGCGTCCCCATCCGCTTTTCTGGAATCCCTCACATATGCCTCGACGCGGAGCCTTGCAGGCTCCTTACAGAAGCGACCGGGGGTCGATGTTCCGCGCGATTACTCAATTCTACCCCAGTCATTACTCAGCAACGACTGGCGCGATCGGTGCTACCGTCACGGCCGCAAAACGGAAACAGAGAACAGACGGTCCGGAAACCGGCGCCCGAAAAGTGAGGCAGAACCCGTGTCCCCCCGTCCACTGGGCAGGGGCAGGACCGCCGCCGGGTGGGCAACTCCCCACCAGCACCCCGGCTCGAGGAACCAGGCCGGTGGGCCGCCCCCCACGCACTCGAAGAAGCTGCAGGTCAAAGGGGTTCTCTTCGGAACAAGACAGCTGATGCGGACCGCCCTGCGCCTCTCCCGCAAGCCGAGGCGAGAGCGCCTGCGCGCCGGAACACTTCGTTCCGTCGCCTGAGCCTTTTACTGGGCACCGAAACCGGTACTGACCTGCGGTTTCTTTTGCTTCCTCGCAGAGAGTCCGGGCATTCCGGCTGGCGTTGGGCGCACAGACAGGCACTCTCCCGCCCACCTTTGTGCCATCACCCAAAGGGTCCGTGCGAAAGCGGCGACCATCAGTGATCACACCTGATGGGCACCGCCATGGTGTGTGCATTATTGAGTCGCTTCAGTAGCTGACAGGGGGTATCGATGACTGCTGAATCCTTGTTCGACCGGGCCGACTCCCCGAATTTCTCCGGCGTCGAGCTCGACCGGGTCCCGTCAGCGGCTGTGGCGCCGCCCGGCGCACGCCACGGTGGCCGCCCCTCACATGCCCCCGCCGTCGGCCCTGGAATCCCGATCGCAAACTCTCAGTCGTTCTCAGGCGGCCCTGACACCCCGCTGCGCCGCTTCCGGGCTCCTCGGGGCGGCCGAGACCACAGCTTGCCTCCTGGCCCCACCCAGCACGCTGGGCCGCCGCGCGGACAGAGCGGCCCCGTGGGGGGCGCCGACCAGCTGCGGGTCCGTACTTCCTCGGACTGTCCGCACGTGTGGTCCCACACTGCGCGCGCGGGGCGCCGGTGACCTCCCCCCGCTCCGAATCTCCGCTGGGTTCCGCCAGGGAGGGCGGCGCAGCCCGCATCCGTTCCCGGCTGTCGGTTCCGCCGCCCTCCCTGGCGGCGGAACCGACGGACTCGGAGCCTGCAGACGCTCTGCTGCCGGACACCCTCACCGACCGGGGCAACGCCAAGCTGTTCGTCCGGCTCCACGCCAACGACTACCGGCACGTGCCGGGGATCGGCTGGTTCCGGTGGGCCACCACCCGCTGGCAGATCGACGAGGACGACACCGTCTTCTGGACTGCCGGCGACCTTGCCGAGAACATGTCCGCGGAAGACCCGCACGGCCGGTTCAGCAGTACCGCCCTGCTGCACCACAGCCGACGCTCTCTGTCCACCGCGGGAATCAACGCCATGCTCGTCCAGGCGAGGTCGGCACCTGGCATGGTGCTGCACGCCGGCCGTCTGGACGCCGACCCGTACGCCTTGTGCACTCCCAGCGGAATCGCGGACCTGCGCACCGGCCTCCTGAAATCGCCAGATCCCAGCACCGACTTCCACTCCAGGTCGACCACGGTCTGCCCCCTGCCGATGCCGACGCCGCGCTGGGACCGCTTCCTCGTGGACACCTTCGGCGACGACGAACCGGCCCGCGAGGTGATCGCCTACCTGCACCTGATGCTCGGCTACTCCATCACCGGCGACGTCGGCGGGCAGGTTCTGCCCTTTCTCTTCGGGTCCGGCAAGAACGGCAAGTCCGTGCTGATGGACGTGCTGATGAAGGTGCTGGGCGACTACGCGGACGCCGCCCCGCCCGGTTTCCTGATGGCGCGGCCGTACGAGGGTCATCCGACGGACCTGGCGGAACTCCACGGCCGACGGGTCATCGTCTGCTCCGAAGTGAAACCCGGTGACCGGTTCGACGAGGCACGGGTCAAGCTGCTCACAGGGGGCGAGCGCATCAAGGCGCGCCGCATGCGTCAGGACTTCTTCAGCTTCCAGCCCACACACAAACTGTGGCTCCAGGGCAACCACAGGCCCGAAGTCGGGACGGGAGGCTTCGCCTTCTGGCGGCGCATGCGCCTCATCCCCTTCGAACGCGTCGTCCCCGATCAGCGCAAGGTCGACAACCTCGCCGACGTACTCGTGACAGAAGAGGGTCCTGGCATCCTCAACTGGCTCATCGACGGCGCCCGGCGCTATCTCGCTGGCCAGCGGGACCTCACGGGCCCAGAAAGGGTCCGCATCGCCACGACGGCCTACGCGGAGACCGAGGACCACACAGGACGCTTCTACGGGGAATGCTGTCGACTCGACCAGGGGCTGCGCGCCGAGCAGACGGCGCTCTACTCCGCGTACACGACGTGGTGTCACCACGAAGGTGCATCCGCGATGTCCTCCCGTGCCTTCGCCACGCGCACCCGAGAACTCGTCGGGCTGAAATCACCCAACGAAATGATCCACTCCAACCAGCGGAAGCACTACCCGGGCATCGGGCTGCTCTCCGAGGAAGGCCGGAACCCCGACGTACCCGACGCATGAATTCTCTTGATCCGAGAGGACGTCGTGTCACCGGCGGGAGCGGGAGCCCGCCTCGACGCGGATCCCAGGGATGCCGAGTGGCAGCGCCCTGTGCCGGCGCTTCGCGAAGCAGTCCCGAAGTCCGGTCGCTTGAGTCGCTCCGGTCGCTCGGCCGCGGATCACAACGGAAGAGTTATGCCCAGCTGCTGCATCGCGTTGGAAGGCGGTCCCCCTTCTGAACGCTCTGTCTTGCGTCCCTTCGCCCTCGGCTTGAGGGACCCGGGATCCACGGCCTCAGCCGGAGCGGAACCGGCGTACAGGCCGTCCGGTTCGGTGTCCCGGTCGTGAGGCAGAAGCCAGAACACTCGGCGGCGGAACGTCCCCGAAGCCCTGGACGACTTCGCTTCGGAACCGAGCGTGGCATAGCCGACCATGCGCCCGTCCCGATGGTAAGCAGGCCTGCCGCCCCGCGTCGGCAGACGATCGAGGCTCTGCCGCACGTAGTCGAGACATGAGATGTCCTCAAGCCAGACGAGCTCGGCCTCGTGCTTAAGATCGTCTTCGCTGATCAGGGAACTCATGCCATCTCCTCGTCAGCCAGCAGTCCGATACCAGGGTAGTACTTCCGCGAATTCGACAAGATCATCTCTTTCGGAGAGGCCAACCCCAGCAGCTCACGGGCCCTGGCTGCGAAGGTCCTGTTGTTCATGGGCAGGCATCCCTCCCCCAGGCACCAGCGCCGATAGGCGTCGTAGAGAGTCTTCTGCTCGGTTCTGCAGTCGGGATTCATCAGGCAGGCCTCGTCGAAGAAACGACCGGTGTGATCTTCCGTCTCGGCATAGGCCGTCGTGGCGATGCTCACCTTGCCGGGCCCGGTGAGGTCCCTCTCCCCGTTCAGGTAGCGGCGGGCCCCGTCGATGAGCCAGTTGAGGATGCCGGGACCTTCCTCGGCAACGAGGATGTCGGCCAAGTTGTCGATCTTGCGGTCGTCCGAAACTGTCCGTTCGAAGGGGATGAGGCGCATGCGCCGCCAGAAGGCGAATCCTCCCGTCCCGACCTCGGGCCTGTGGTTGCCCAGCAACCACAGCTTGTGCGTCGGGGTGAAGGAGAAGAAGTCCTGGCGCATACGACGGGCCTTGATCCGGTCTCCGCCGGTGAGGAGCTTGAACCGGGCTTCGTCGAACTTGTCTCCCGGCTTGACCTCGGAACAGACGACGACACGGCGACCGTGCAGCTCTGCTAGATCTGTGGGGTGCCCTTCGTACGGCCGCGCCATCAGGAAGCCGGGCGGCGCGGCATCGGCGTAGTCGCCCAGGAGCTTCATCAGGACGTCGAGAAGGACGGACTTGCCGTTCTTGCCCGCGCCGAACAGAAACGGCATCACCTGGCCGCCCACGTCTCCGGTGACCGAGTAGCCCAGGAGCAGCTGCAAGAAGGAGATCATCTCGACACCCTCGGGATCCTCCCCGAAGGTGTCACCGAGGAAGCGCAGAAACCGGGGAATCGGCATCGCGGCCGGTCCGGTACTCGTCGATCGCGAGTGGAAGTCCTTGTTCGGGTCGGGCGTCCGCACGAGCCCCGTGTGCAGATCCACGACCCCCGCGGGAGTGCACAGGGCGTAGGGGTCGGCGTCCAGGTGTTCTGCCTTGAGGACCATTCCCGGAGCCGACTTGGCCTGCAGGAGCAGCGCATTGATGCCGGACGTGCTCAGAGCCCGCCGACGGTGCTTGCGCAGGGCTTCGACAGGGTGCTCCCCGCTGGGGTCCTGCAGGGCGATGTGCTCGCCGATCTCTCCGGCGGCCCAGAGCACGGAGTCGTCCTCGTCGACCTGCCAGCGCGTCGTGTCCCACCGGTACCAACCCAGGCCGGGGACATGCCGGAAATCCGCTTGGTAGAGCTTGACGAAGAGCTTGGCGTTCCCCCGGTCGGTCAGCGAGTCGGGAATGAGGCCGTGAACGGTGGCTCCATGCGCGGAGGTTCCCGACAGCTTCCCGTCCGCCTGCGGGGGCAGCGTGGTCACGGACTTGGCGATGATCTCCGCGGCGAGGGCTTGCGGATCGAAGTCGAAGAGCATGTTCGGCTCGCCACCAGGAGAGCTCGTCACGAGCGGCTCCCGGGCTGGAGAGGCCGCCGAGAGCCGGCAGTCATGCCGCTGCGGATGATGGCTTCCGCTCGCCGCTCCTGACCCGGGCGGGCCACGCGGGCCGCCTCGATGAGAGCACGATGTGCGTCGTCCGCCCGCAGATGACCACCTGCGACCAGACCTCCCACCGTGTACGCGGCCTTGTTGAGCTTCTCGGAGAAACCGGCTCCTTCTTCAGTCGCTCCGCAGGCGGCGACCTCTTGCAGCACCGTGGCAAGTACCGACTCCGCAGGGCTGGTCCCTTGCACCTCCATGACTGCCTGCCTGGCACGCCCAGGAACCGGCCTGGGGGCCGGGACATGGGCAGCGGGAAGGTGATGCGTCCTCTGAAGTTCCAGCGCGAGCCACGCCGGCAGCGGAGCGGGGGTACGAACGGGTCCGAAAGGCAGATAGGTTCCTGCCTCTGTGGAGGTTCCCGGGGCGATGATGTAGCCCTTCTCCGCCCTCACGTCGACTTGCCAGGCGAGCGCTCTGGTGGTGCTCGAACCCGACGAACACTGCCACCGCCTGGAGTCCGTACTCCGGTACCAGACGTGCAGTCCACCTGAGGGAGTCCTGACGCGCAGCGTGGACTCGTCGTCTGCGGGGCTGCGTTGTCCTCTCAGAGCCGCAAGCACTGCGAGCGTGTGAAAGCCAGTGGTCATCGCGGACACGTCGATGTCGTTCGCGATGTCGATACCCGGCAGCAGCCGGTCCCGTGACGGCACCAGGGAGGAATGAGCGTCGATGTCGATCACCACGAGCTGGGCAGGACCACAGGAGACCCCCACGCCCATCTGCGGCCGTGGGCCCCACCAGTTGTGGATGCGCTGCATGTCGAGCGTGGCAGCGTGGAAGCCGTGACACCACCTGCCTGCCTCACGGCAGGGGCACTGCCGAGGGTCGTGCTTCTGGTCCCGGCACTCGGGGCAGTTCGCCGCCGGCGTCTTGCGTCCAGGCGCGAGCGGGTGGACCGGCCATCCGAGACTCGCACACCAACGAGCGACCAGCAGAGAGTCGGGGCTGGGGGCCGCAGTCACGAGATCTGTTGAGTCGCTGACGGAAACTTGCAGGTCAGGGGCCATCTGGTACTCCCCTCAGCGACCGTAGCGACTCAAGAACAAGGACAGCCTAGCGAACGGAGCAGCGAGGCGCGTACCACCTGAAGCACGGGCGCGCCGCTCTTCTCGGTCGCCAGCTACTCAGCGACCGAGCCCAGCGATCGAAGGGCTCAGTCGCTGCCTTCAGTCACTCAGGTAAAACACCAGGTCAGAGGCCTTGTTAGCCCCAGAACAGCGACTCAAGCGACTGAGTGACTCTATATATCACGCACACACGCACAAGCTACATCGCTGATATATAGAAGTTGAGTCGCTTCAGTCGCTCGGGTGAGCACGGGATGTGCTCTGACCTGGTGTTTTACGTCAGCGACCAAGAGTCGCTCAGTCACTGGGCTTCAGTAGCTGCTGCTTCAGTCGCTGATCGAGGCCGCAGTTCGTGGAGCGACGCAAGCGACTGTGACTGCTGGTCCTGTGCGTCGTGTCGACAGTAGGACAGACGTACGGGAGCCCCCGGATCCTGGAGCAGGATGAGGGTGCCGAGCGACGGCGCGCCCGGCTGGAACTCGATTCAGAATGAGTGGCAATCACTCTCGGGAAGCGGGGGCACTTGCTGGCAGGATCTGACAGGTGTCGGATGATCTTGTGCCTGATGCCTTGTGGAGGCGAGTCTCTCCCCTGCTCCCGCCGCGGCCACCGCGCCGCCGCCAGCACCCAGGACGGCTGAGAGTGGATGACCGCGTGGCTCTGCGCGGCATCGTCTATGCGCTGTCCGAAGGCGTGAGCTGGCGGCAGGTGCCCACGGAGCGTATCGGCTGCAGCGGTGTGACCTGCTGGAGGCGTCTTCGCGACTGGACGGAGGCAGGTGTCTGGCCCCGCTTGTACGAGGTACTCCTGGAAGAGCTGACCGCAAGCGGCCTGTTGGAGTTGGACGCATCGGCAGGAGACGGCCACGAGAAGGCCTTCGCAGCGGGGCTCACACCAAACCTTCGTGTTCTACCGCACGTGCCCAAGCAGCTGTCTGATGACTGATCCAAACCGGCATGGGCTGCGGACGTTATGAGTCGGTGGTGGCGTAGGCCGCCACCGCTGCTGCACTTCCCAAGCTGGCACCTGGAGAACGGGGGGCCGCCCGACTGGTAGCCGTGGTGATGGACAGCGCAGGTGCTGAATGCGGCTGTTTGGGTCAGCACTTTGGAGACCACCCACTACACCGACAACGGCACTGGGGCGGCAGGTCCGGCCGCGCCGGTCTTCGCATCCGCTCGACCCACCAACGGGCCACCAGATTCGCTTTGCGAGCATGGTTCGGACGACGACTCGGTCGGCCACAGCAGGCGATCTGTCAAGGCCGACCTCGTCCGACCAGGAGCTGCTGCCGGCCCTACGGAGCGGCACAGCCGCTCATGGCCGATCGGCCGACGGAAGTCCGGATCAGCCAATCGGCCATCGGCCATCGGCCACAGGAGACTTCTGCCATCGGCCAGGGTCTGCTGAAAGGCGGGGGTTCATGGCAGAAGGGCCTGCTCAGCATCCGCCTCGAACGACTCGTCGAAGAGCATAGGACTCTTCGACAGGGGCGCTCGGCTCTGGGCTGGGTGAGCCCGGCCCGCGTCAGTAAACTCCCTTGCCGATGCGGACGGTAAGAGACGAGGGCCGGTCATGGCCGATGGCCGATTGACCTGGGATCGGCCATCGGCCATCGGCCATCGGCCATCGGCCATCGGCCACCGAGCTCCGCATCAGCCACGAGGGTGCTTGCTTCTTTGTCACGAGATCGGTCACCGGCCCGATCGGCCACGACCGGTGGCAGCCCGCAGTCGGGGTCCTTGGCCGAGGGTGGGGGCAGGTGGGGCGCTCCGCCCGGTCTTCAAGCACCGAACAAAGGTCACGCTCCCGCTCGGTGGCGACCCTTGAGTGATGACAATGGCCGATGACCGGCTTCGGTCATCGGCCACCGACGTGGGAGGAACGGTGAGCGTCAGACGGACCGAAGACGTGCTCGGCCATGCTGCCGCTGCTGGTCGGCCAGATGCTCGGCGGCCTTGTCCAGACGTCGCTGGCCCGTCCGGGGGGACAGTCCAAGACGCCGGGCGACTTCGGCCCCGGAGAGTCTCTGCCCAGTCTCCTCAGACTCGCGGAGCCACTCGGCTACGGTCACGATCTGCTGCTGTACGGGATCCAGCTCCTGGTCGTCGGTTTGTTGCTCGGGAACTCTGGCCGTCGCCTGTCCCAGTTCGGCGACCGTGGCCTCCCACAGCGCCGGCTCGACCGAAGCCTCCGCCGACCGGGGAGAGGGAACGCTCGGCTTCTGTTCGACCACTCCCCCATCGGCCTGGTACCCGACCACGGCCTCAGCAGTCGACGCCAGAGCGGGCTCGCCTGGCGGCGTCTCATCGGCCAGCGGAGCCGCCGACGCGGAGGAGGACTGAGGGGGCGCCGGTTCGAAGAACGGATGCGGATCGGCCGCGCCATGGCGGCCGAGAGCCTCTCCCCCGCCGGGCAGGGCACCCGCGCCTTCAGTCACAGGCGAGCGGTCATCGGTCAGCTCCGCTGTGACCGACGGGGGTTCGGCCACAGCCTCGTTCGTGGACTCATCGCCTTCCACGCTGTCGGGAAAGACGGTTCTCCGCTGGGTATCCAGCCCCTCTTCCGTCTCGTACTCCTTGTCCCTGGCCGACTCACTCCGGTCGGGCTCCAGGGCGTGCTGGTGCTCGTCGACCGTCAGCTGATCGACGGGCGGCCCGACCGTCACCGGGCTGTGCACTTCGAGGCCGGCAGCCTCCAGAACATGCGGGGCACTTGTGGCAAGCGGTACGCCGTAGCGAGCGAGACGCAGCGGTATGAGCACTTCCACCGGAGCTTTGCGTCGCCATCCACGACCGTACTGGGCCTGCAGCTGGGCCTCGTACACGAGCCGGTGCTGCTCCAGCAGCACAGCCTGTTCGTAAGAACGGATCTCCCACAGCTTCATGCGCCGCCACATCAGGAAGGTCGGCGCAGGGGCGAGCAGCCAGCGGGTGAGGCGGACACCTTCCATGTGCTTGTCGGCGGTGATCTCGGCGATCCGGCCCACGGCATGCCGTGCGGCCTCGACAGCGACGACGAACAGGACCGGGATGACGGCGTGCATGCCGACGCCGAGCGGGTCTGGCCAGGCAGCCGCGCCGTTGAAGGTGATCGTGGCGGTCGTGAGTACCCAAGCCGTCTGACGCAGCAGCGGGAACGGGATCCGTAGCCAGGTCAGCAGCAGGTCCAAGGTGAGGAGTACGCAGATGCCGGCGTCGATGCCGATCGGAAAGAAGTACGAGAAGGTGCCGAAACCCTTCTGTTGAGCAAGCTCGCGCACGGCCGCGTACGAGCCTGCGAATCCGATCCCCGCGATGATCAGCGCACCGGCGATCACCACACCGATCAGAGTTCTGTGTGTCCGTGTCAGCTGCACCGCGGCCACCCGCGATCCCCTCCCGTTCAGTTGCGACCGGCGCCCGATAGCGGGCCGACGGTCGTAAAGATCCATACGCACGGGGGCGGCCGAGCCCCAAGGAGTCGAGAGGGACAGGGCCGCCCGCTTCGTGGGTCAGTCCTCAGTGAGGAGCTTGGCCAGTGTGTAGCGGTCTTCAAAGGACATGTACTGGCGTACAAGGCGGTTGAGAGCCTGAGGGCTGTGCCACGGAAGACCGGAGGCGGACGGGACTCCCCCGCCGCCCTGCGGCTTCGGAGCATCGGGCTGTCCCGTTGGCGCCTCTCGCCTGTCGCTGATAACGGCGTTATCAGCGGGAAACCGTGCCGTGCTGGAAGCTTCCCTGCTGGGGTCGCTGATAACGCCGTTATCAGCGGAGAGCCAGGGCGTGCTGGAAGTGCCCGGGCTCGGGTTGGTGATAACGCCGTTATCACTGTCCAGCTGCTTCGTTTCGGACGCCGTGAGCTGTGCGCGAGTGATAACGGCGTTATCACTCGGAGGGACGGGGGAGTCCGGAGCAGCGCGCTTCTGCCGCTTCTCCTTCGACTGCTGGGCTCTGGCATCTGCCGTGGCGAGCTGCTCGGAGGGGCTGAGCTTGGCCAGCCCGCGGACATGCTCGACCTTTCGCAGGCCTGCCTCGAGGTCGGCCTGCAGCTGGGGCTCGAGCTGGAGCAGGGACAGGCGCTGCGAGATGTACGGCTGGGTCACTCCGAGCCGCTTGGCGGCCTTGTGCTGGGAGCCGTAGAACTTCACGAGAGTCTGGAGGGCCTGAGCCTCTTCCAGGTCGGACAGGTTCTCCCGCTGTGCGTTCGCCACGAAGGCCGACTCCAGCAGGACCTCGTCGGTGGAGACGCGAGCATCGTCGACGGTGACCTTTATCGACGTGAGGCCGGCTGCCTTGGCGCCCGCGAGACGACGGTGGCCGTCGATGACCACGTACTCCGCGCCTGGCTCCAGTTCCGGGGCTCGCTCGGGCCTGTCCTGGAGATACGCCTCGACGGAAGCCACCGTGATCGCCTGGATCTGACCGATCTCCAGGAGACTGTCCGCCATGCCCGACACATCGCCCAGGGTCTCCCGCGGGTTGTCGGGGTTGCCACTGATCAGCGGGAGGTCGAGGACGGTGGGAACTCCTCCGAACGCGGCGTCCGTGAGCTGTCGACGCACACTGCGCGCCTGGCTTGCCCGTGCGAAGGAGGAGGAGGAACCGAGCTGATCACGTTTGTTCATGAGATCTCCCTGGCGATCTGCCGCATAATCTCGGACTGATCGCTGTGCGGAGCGTAGGCCAGCAGCGGACGGTGCATGCGCACCGCTTCTCTCTGTTCCTTCAGATCACCGATGACGGCGAGGACTCTCGGGTCGCCGAGTTCGCGCCATTCCTGGAGCGAGGACGTGGCGACGAATCCGCGCCGGCTGTCGTAGAGGTTGACCACGAGCCCCAGATACTCGACGTCCAGCTTGAGGTCGTCGCGCAGGGACTCGATCTGGTCTGCCAGCATCGTGTACGCGGTGGCCGATGAGTCTTCGGCGAGGACGGGAATGACCATGCCGGAGATCCCCGTGCCCTCACCCTGGCGCCGGCGCCCGTAGTAGATGGCCGCATCGGTGGCCATCCCGAGACTGGGCGGGCAGTCGACGACGATGGCGTCGAAGTCCTTCTCGAGCGGCTGCAGAGCCCGTTCCAGCGCAGCCTCCTTGTTGCGCATGCGCGAAAGAGCGATCCTGGCGTCCAGGAGAAAGCCGTCAGGGCAGGCCGGCAGCACGTGCAGCCGCTTGCCGAAACGGGGTTCCTCGATGGTGACCACGAGGTCTCGGAGGTTTCCCTTGCCTTCGCCGCACATGTGCAGCACGAGGCTGTCCGTTCCAGGCGAGATCTGCCCTACTCCCAGCTGATCGCTGAGGTGGCCCTGAGGGTCGTAGTCGACGAGAAGGACGGACATGCCGTCCTCGGCGAGGGCTTGGGCGAGGCCCGCAGCGACAGCGGTCTTGCCGACACCGCCCTTCTGGTTGATGACGATCTTCCGCTGGGAGACGCCGGTGACCGGGCGATGCCTGGGGGAAGGGTGGGTGTTCAGCCACAGTTGGATGGACTGGGCCAGACCCTGGACGAACGGGATGCCGCGCTCGTTGCAGCTGTCCTTGAACTCGTCCCACTGTCCCGGCGGCAGCCACGTCGAGAACGACGCGGCGCCTGCGGTGTCGATGGGGGAGTAGTCGGCATCCGCCGCACGCCAGGCGGTGATGCCTTGGGACGTGGCGTCCTGGATGTCGACACCGAGTTCGGCAGCGCGAACCTTCAGGTCCTGACGAAGCCAGGACGGCAGTTTGGAGACGACCTTCTCTCTGTCTCCACTGGGGCTAGGAGTGACCATGAGGTCAGCTTACTAACTTCATCTCCGAAAGTGTGTGACGGCCAGTCATTCTGCGTGTCAGACGGGCAAATCAGGCATACCGAGTCACTCGATGGTGTCTGGCGTATGTGCCTCCCTGCGCCTCTCATGTGCTGGCGAAGTCCCGGCAGGGCGAGCGAGTGGTCGGTCGGTGGTGATAACGCCGTTATCACCACCGAGCTCCAAGAGCGTCGAGGAGGGCCATGGCACCGTGAGGCCTGCCCTCGTCGTCGCGGGAAGTCCCCGGCACCACGCGGCACATGAGCCGATCCTCTTCATCGCGTGGAGTAGCGGGCCAGCGGGAGGGGCCGGCCCCAGGGCGAGGAAGCCGAACTCGCGACCTGTCGAACGCCGCACCGGCGATGTGCTTCCCGACCCCGATGGCCTCAGCGCATTTCACAGGCCCGAGACCTCAACGGCGTTGCCGAGGGGCCGCCGTACCGGCAGGGGAGAGGCGATTCGTCGCCCGCTCGGGTGGAACGAGCCCGGCCATGAGGACCCGAACGCCCTGTACGGGCCGCTGAGGGCTTGTCAGTGACCCGTAGGCCTCTTCATACCGACACTCGCCTCAACGGCGGTCTGAGCCCCTTTCCTGCGGGTCGCTTTTCTCTTGAGATGCATCGTTTTGCATCGTTCGCAGCGAATCGGATGCGTCAGGCCGACTTGGAGAGCAGCGCACCTCCGCTCTCGCCACAGCGGGGCCAGCCGGCCGTCCGGAGTCCCTCGCATGACGTGCGGCCGAGGTCCCACCCGAACGCGAGGACTGCAAGCGAAGTGCTCGTCGTGGCCAGGCCGGAACGAGGCCTGGACCAGTCGGAAGACGATTCAGCCGACGTGCGTGCCGGGAAGCTGACCGGGCTTGTCGACGATGCCCCTTCGGAGGAGGGCATCCGTGCTGGTGACCTGGCCCTTCTTGGCCCAGTCCGTGTCCTTGACCACGACGCTCCGCTCGCCGAGAAAGTCCAGAGTCTTCTTGTCGAAGATCCACTCGGTGCGCTCGCCGTCGGCCCGGAGGAAGGCCACCGCGATGCCGTGCCTGCCGACAGCATCGACAGCGTCCGGTACCACGCTCACACCGGGAATCTTCGCGGCGGCCTTGTAGAGAGCCGCGCTGACCTGTGGCGGTGCGACCTGTTCACGCAGTGCATCGCCGATGGTGACAAACGCCTCTTCGTCCGGGCCGGGACCCGCGCCACGGGTATCGGCATAGATCTTCTCCAACAGGACGTCCGGGTCAGTGGGCAGAGACTCCAGGTAGCGGTAGGTCGGGCCGTTAAGGGAACCCGTGCCATGAGGGAGCAGCTCGTCCGAGTCGCCCTTCGCGTCCAGGCGTCCGGGGCGCGAGCCGTCCGCCGACCGCCAGATCTGCCGCTTGTGGGGCTTGTCCAGGTAACTCCGAGGGGTGGCGCTGTCCTGCAGCGTCACCCATGACGAGCCCAGCGATTCGGCGTAGGTGTACTGGTCGTCCCGCACGGCCGGTGCGGGCTTGGTGGCAGCGACCGTGGCGATACGATCCAGAAGCTGGACCGCCCCACCGGTCGATCCCGTTCCGGCCTGGGCGATGGCCGGAGGCGCCGCGACGGGATCGGGGGCCTGCTCCAGCCCAGGCAGCAATCCCATGCCGTATGAGGCCGCCAGGGCGCCCATCGCGGTCGGTATCGCGATCAGAGCCAGACGCCGCGATCGGCGGGTCCGTCCTGCCGTCGACGTCCTGTTCATCCTCAGCCAACTGGTCATCAGGTGGTCCTCACGCTGGTGGCGTCGACCGGCAGGGATGTCACGTTCGGCAGGCATCGGCAGCATCCGCCGCAGCGCCTGCAGGTCGTCGTCCATGTCGCGGTTCACTTCTCCGTCTCCCCCTTCGGCCGGACCGCATCGGTGCAGTCACCTGATATCCGCCACTCTGCGGAGTGGGGTTCCACGTCAAGGCCAAGGTTCTTCTCCACGAGCTTCTCCAGACGACGGCGAGCCCGGGACAGACGTGAACGGACCGTGCCCACCGGCACATCCAGGGCCTGAGCGGCGGCGGCGTAGTCCAACCCGGCCCACACACACAGCGCCAGCACGTTCTGGTCGGCACGCGAGAGCCGGCGGATCACCTGCCGAACGGCGACGAGCCGCTTCTGGTCGTCCAGCCGTCCCACCAGCTCGTCGGCGAAGTCCGGCAGCGGCCCGGGAGCAGGCAGCCGCTCCATCAGCGCGTGGTGCCGTCTTGCCACCCGTCGGCGCCGGTACACCACGAACGTGGAAAGGGCCAGCAGCCACGGCAGCAGACTGCCCCCGTGCGGCTCCGCCTTCGCCCGCAGCCGCCACGCCTCCAAGAACACCAGTGACGTGCAGTCCTCTGCCGCGCCCCACTCTCCCGTAAGCCGAAAGCAATGGTTGTACACCGCTTTCCCGTGCTCATGGAACAGCACCCCGAAGGCGCTTTCGTCACCGGCCCGTATACGGGCGCGAAAATCTGGATCCATGACTTTCTCCGCCACCTGCCGGCCCAGCAGTTCCCTGTGAGGCCGATCACGTCAGGTGGAAGCACGAGCTTGCTCACCCGGTGTCGGTCTGCGAGTTCATGAGACACACTCGCGCTGGCGGCTTCGAGAGAGAGCGCTACTCAAATCGAGCCCGGGGCATCTTCCCGGCGAAGTCGCCGCAGGTGCGTGAGACGCCGGGGGAGTCGTACGCATTCACTGCTGCAGCACCGGAAGGCAGGGACGCAGCGGAACTCTCACAGATGACCATGTGTGAAAATCGAATCGACCGTGCGATGCGCGACAATCATCGGTGCACAGTGACGTCAGCTGGCGGGGCCTTTGAGCTGGGCGATGATCTTGCCGGTGGTGTCGTAGACGGTGATGCTCTCGTAGAAGCCGTCGGGCTGGGGGTGGCTCGGGGTGAGGGTCTCGGTCTTGCCTGTGCCGCCGTCGGCGTACCATGCGCCCCAGCCTGGCTCACCGGCAAGCGTGACCACGGTGCCCTGGATCACCTTGTCACGGGTGCGTACCTCGACCCGGGCGGGCGTGCCCTTGCCCCTGAAGGTGCCGGACAGCAACAATCGCCCGTTCACGCCTTCCTGCTGCACACCCAGGCCCGGGTTGGCCGTGCTGCCGTCGCGCACGCTGCGGAACTGTGTGCCGGCCTGCGGAGTCGACCAGTGCTTGCCCTGCTTCGTCAGCCACAGCTCCACCCCCGGCCCCGCCGATACCCGCTCACCGGGCATCACGACCCGGGCGGTGCCGGGCTGGAAGGACCGGCTTGCGGTTGGTGCAGCGGTGGAGTCCGCTTTGAGGTAGTGGTTTGCGTACACCGCGAGAGGGGCGAGGAGCAGTCCACAGCCCGCTGCTACTGCGGCAGCGCGGCGGCGGTGGCGGAGCTTGCGCGTCGCGTGCTGGATGTCCTGGAAGGGAGCCGGGGAAGGTGTGATCGCGCAGGCGATGTCGTCCAGAGCATGGCGCAGCGCGTCGTTGGCAGGCAGAGATGTCATTGAGCGGCTCCGGTGAAGGAGGTGAGGGCGGGGTGGGCCCGCAGCGCGGTCAGGCCGCGATGTGCGTGCGTTTTGACGGTGCCAGGAGCGCAGTTCAAGATCTTGGCGACTTCGTTCTCGCTCATGTCTTCCCAGTACCGCAGGATCAGGACTGTCCGTTGGCGGGTGGACAGAGCGCTGAGCGCTTGGAGTATCGCGACCCGATAGTCGTTGGTCTCCAGGTGGCCGACGGGTTCCGGTTCCGGCAGAAACGGAACGAGTATGTGCGTGACGCGCTTCTTCCGCAGGCGGCTGCGGTTGTTGTTGACCAGGGCGCGACGCACATAGACGTCCACTTCGCCCGGGTGGACGCGACGCCACTGTGCGCCGACCTTGACCAATGTGGTCTGCACCAAGTCCTCCGCCTCATGGAAGTCTCCGGTCAGCATGTAGGCGATACGGACCAGCCGGGGCCAGCGTGCCGCAACGAACGCGGAGAAGTCACTGTCACTTTCGGGCTTCACAAACTTAACTCACTCATCAAAGGAAGAGACTGCGGCACGTGCGGGGGCGCGGTGTCCCGGCCCCCGCACCGTTCACTCAGCCCGCTGTGCGGTTGTTGAACTGGGCGATGATCTTGCCGGTGGTGTCGTAGACGGTGATGCTCTCGTAGAAGCTGTCGGGCTGGGGGTGGCTCGGGGTGAGGGTCTCGGTCTTGCCTGTGCCGCCGTCGGCGTACCATGCGCCCCAGCCGGGCTCGCCCGCGAGCGTCACCACGGTGCCCTGGATCACCTTGTCCGCGGTACGCACTTCAACTCGGCCGGGCATGCCCGTGCCCCTGAAGGTGCCGGACAGGAACACTCGCCCGTTCACGCCTTCCTGCTGCACACCCAGGCCCGGGTTGGCCGCATTGCCGTCACGCACGCTGCGGAACTGCGTGCCGCCTTCCGGAGTCGACCAGTGCTTGCCCTGCTTCGTCAGCCACAGCTCCACCCCCGCCCCCGCCGACACCTGCTCACCCGGGTCCACCATGCGTACAGCTCCCTTCGCCTTTACTCCAGCCATGTCAGTGGGCTGCTGGTCGACCTCGGTCGGCTGCTGGTCGACCTCGGTCGGCCGCTCGGTCACGGGGGAAGGCGAAGATGAGGAAGGAAACGCGAAGGCTGCGGTCGGTACCCCCGCCAGAGCAGCCACTACGGACGCGGCGAGCGCATACTTCTTCAGACGTGTCATGAGTCGAACACTCCTTGCGACGATGAAACAACAGGACGGAGCGGCGCCTCTCCACCCCCTCATACGCCGTTCATCGCCCATCACGTTGACACCCGGCCCAGATTTTCTTAGGACACGCGTGCAGGGGCGGCTGACAGCAACGGCAGGTGAGACGTAGACCGGAGGTCGCGGCCGTCGGGGTGGAGGCGGTGAAGCTGTCGCGGCCCAGGACGCTGAGGTTGCGGTGCTTGAGCGGGGACAGCCGGCGATGTCCTCGTCGCGGATACTCCTGGAAGGTGAGCTGCTGCGCATCTGCCGTCGGTAGTGTCATCGACCGGCGCCACGACGGCGAGCAGTTGGACACGCGCCCCCACCTTCGCCCGTGACGACGTGCCTGCCCTGAATCTTGGCGACTACCGTTTCGCTGAACCAGCTGACTGCCGAAAGAGGCGAAAGCATGCTGCCGGAGCCAGAATTCGCCGTTCTCCTCGCGATGTCCCATGAACAGCGCGCAGCTTTTGCCGCAGGTGTTACCGAGCGGGTATTCGACCTGTACATGGACTGTGCCACCCAGGCGATGTCTGGGAAGCGATCACGACCGCATGGGACCGGGCCTCCGGCGTGGCCGTTCCCGACGGGACCGTCGCTCGTCTGGCAGAAACCCTCGATCGGGAGTCGGGGGACTACTGCGACATTCCCAAGCAGAGCATTGCCCTTCCCTTCGGTGTGATCGCTGCCACCAAGCACGCGCTCATAGTCGCGCTCTCGGGCGATCCCAGGGACGCCGGGGCCGCCGCGGACTTCGCGAGGGACGACGTCGCCCGGGCGGTCCACGCCCATGGTGGCCTCAACGATCCGGACGCGGCGGACCAAGAGGAACTCCGCTGGCAGATCGGCTGGCTGCACCACGTCGGTGCCACCGAGCCGGAAACCGCCCGCAGCGGGTTCGCAGCACACACAGTGACCAAGCCGACTTGGTATCTCCGCTGGGAGAACTGAAACGACGCTGCCCATCCGCGCGACCTCTTGGCGTCAATGGCTGTACCGCTGGTCCTCAAGGCTGTCCTACCGCAGGCTTGAGGGGCTCGGCGAGGAGAACCTCGGCCGCGGCCGTCGGGCGGTGCGCTCGCCCCAGACCAGGACCACCTCACGGGCGTCGGCTGAGTGCCGCGTCGGCTCCGTCGCAGCCCCCGCACACGCGAGGCTGAGGAGTGGGTCCGCCGCACACCGTGCCGGCCCTCCCACTTGGGTGGACGGCGTGGTGCCGCCGCGGGCGCCCCGGCGGGGTTGTCAGGAATCCTTGACGATGAAGACCTCATCGACGGCACGCCGCAGCGTTTCACGGACGGCCTTTGGGTTGTCGAGTTCGGCGGCCTGGAAAGCGCCGTCGTGGAGGATGATGAGGACTTGAGCGGCGTGGTCGGGGTCGGGGTGCCCCGTGTCGGCCGAGAGCTCGCGCAGGACGCTGAACAGCCAGGACCGCTGCTGGTCGATCACCGTGCGCACGGGATGGTCACGATCAGAGAACTCGGCAGCGGCGTTGAGGAAGTGGCAGCCGCGGTAGCCGTCCTCCAGTGTCGAGTCACCGAGGAGAGACATGACCGCGCGGATCGCCTCGCGCGGGGACTTGCCTTCCCTGACCTTCGCGACGGACTCCCGGATCCCGGCGGCCGTGGCGGTGAGGTAGGAAGCGACGAGGTGGTCCTTGCTGGGGAAGTGGCGGTAGAAGGTGGCACGCGTCACCTGCGCCTCGGTGACGAGACGCTCGACGCCCACGGTGTGGACGCCCTCTGTGTAGAAGAGGCGGGACGCGGTGTTCAGCAACCGTTCCTTGGGGTGGATCTTTCGGGTAGTGCTCATACGCCCAATCGTAAAGAGAAGCCATCGTTTCCAGGGCGTCATCATTTCTGCATGTGCGCCCCTCTCATAAAGAAACGACCGCAACTGCTGGAAGTGGACTGAACATGCCATCTGTCAGTGGGACGAGAAGGGGATCTCGTCGAGTCCTCTCGTATGTGGCGGCCGCATGCAAGGCTGACTACTCTGGCCCGCATGTCCAGGCTCCACCTGTCTCCGCTTGGCTTCTCTGCGCAGGAGATCACCGCGGTCGTTGAGCTCTACGCGAGCAACCCCGAGTACTGTCGCGCCGCTGGCGAGTACGACCCCGACGACGTCCAGCACGAGCAGGTCGCATCAGATCTGCGGGCGGAAGTCACCACCGACGGCTGCGAAGTACTGCTTGCGAGAGACCAGGAGAACTCAGTCATCGGGCTGATCTCCCTGCTGCATCAACATCCGGGGGACGGTCACCCATGGATCGCGATGCTGATCGTGCACGGCGCAATGCAGCGACGCGGACTGGGCCGTCGACTGGCCGACTTGGCCGAGGACCGTTTTCGTGCAGCGGGCCGGGACAACCTCAGGCTGTGCGTGTTCGAGAGCATGCCGTCCTCTCTGGCGTTCTGGACAACACTGGGATGGCAGGAAGTCCGTCGTGGCGCGACCAACGAACACGGCAGGCCTGTCATCGTGCTGCAGAAGATGTTGACCTGACCCCTCGAATCACTCAACCGGGCCGAGCGGGGGTGCTGGAAGTCCGGTCGCTTTAGTCGCTGGTCTCGGGTGCCGGCAGTCCTGATGTCGACAGGCCCGGTTCAGGACCCGGCACGCTGATTCCATGACATGAGTGATGCTGACTCGTTCGCGCTGGTTGTCTGCATGGGAACATCGCGCCGGGGCCGGCTGCGCCCCGAGTCGGTCAAGTGGAGGTGCCAGTGGAGCTCAACGTCGATGCGAGCGGGCGGCCGTGGACCCTTTCGGGCGGCGGACCGGTCATCGTGATCCCGGCGGAGATTGCCGGGCACTGGCGGGGCACGTTGCCTCCTGTAGGTGTTGAGGTTCCTGCAGGGTGGACGTGGGGTGGTTCGAGCGGCCCTGAGTGCGACTACGACCGGGCGTGCTCTCCAGGGGTCTACGAGCCGACGCCGCACGGCGGCTTCGGGTGGGTCGGTGTCCAGGAAACACCGGTTCTGATCTTGGACGGCGAGATCCTCACCTGGTTCGAGGCGGGTGCCGAAGGCGGGTCGCTGGTGCGCTCCGCGATCGACGAAGCGGATGGCGACCCTGAGAAGGTTTTCCCAGGCAGCTGGCGTTCGGTGGGAGTCGACGTCATCTCGCTGACCGACGGCCGCCTCTACATGTTCGATTCGGCAGCCGCAGGGGCGGTGGACCCGGCTCAGATAGCAGCGGATGACGGGGTGGGCGTCATCACGCTGGGGGCCGGCAACTGGAGGGTGGAGTTTGCCACTGACGCTGACGAATGCGACTTCGTTCGCTTCCGTCGGCCATGAACCGGACCGGCCAGGGGAGTGGTGCCGTTGACGAGCCGCGACAAGCGGTGACCCCCTGGAGCATGCGGTGCCAGTCCCGGCTTGCCGCGACGGTCCCATGCCCTGACCTGGGATGTTCCGCCGCGATCCCATCTTGAGTACCGATTACTCACCAGGACGATTCCTCGCAAGGTTTGAATCATTTCATTGCGGTGCAGGCCAGACGGATTGACATCCGAGGCCCTCAAAGAAGTCTCAGGTACTGGCCCACACTGCTTCCTCAGATTCGCCATGCGGCCCATCCACAAGGCCGAACCATTCCTCGAAGGAGAAGCCCATGCGCGGTGCCAAGAGCGCCAAGTGGGTAACGGGCGCGATCATCGTCGCCCTCGCTGCGACCGCCTGTGGCGGGGGTAAGAGCGACAGCGACGACGCCAAGGGCGCTGTTGACCCGAACGGAATCTTCTCCATCGAGCTGGGCGAGCCTGAGAAGCCCCTGCTCACCGGTGACACGATGGAGTCCAACGGCTCCGCCGTGATGGCCGGCCTGTTCTCGACCCTGGTCGACTACAAGGCTGACGGCTCCCTGGAGATGATCAACGCCGAGTCGGTCACCACGACGGACTCGAAGACGTGGACCGTCAAGCTGAAGCCGGGCTGGACCTTCCACGACGGCACCCCGGTGACCTCCAAGTCCTACGTGGACGCGTGGAACTGGAACGCCAACGTCAAGAACGCCCAGGGTCTGTCCTCCTGGTTCGCGGACATCAAGGGCTACGACAAGGTCCACCCCGAGGCCGAGGGCGCCACGCCCGCCGACAAGATGGACGGCTTGAAGATCGTCGACGACTCGACGTTCACCATCGAGCTGACCAAGGCCACACCGGCCTTCGGCCACAAGCTCGCCTACATCGCCTTCGCCCCGATGGCTGAGTCCTTCTACAAGGACCCCGCCGCCGGTGGCCAGAAGCCGGTCGGCAACGGTCCCTACAAGTTCAAGAGCTGGGACCACAAGAAGAAGATCGAGATCACTCGATTCGACGGCTACAAGGGCCCGAACAAGGCGAAGAACGGCGGTGTGATCTTCAAGAACTACACCACCCTCGAGGCCGCGTACGAGGACCTGAAGTCCGGCAACGTCGACGTGCTCCGTCAGATCGCGCCCAAGGACCTCCCGGTCTACCGCCAGGACCTCGGCGACCGCGCCGTGGACCAGCCGTACTCCGCGATCCAGTCCATCGCCGTCGCCTTCTACGCCGACCAGTGGAAGAAGCCGAAGGTCAACCCGAAGGTCATCCAGGGTCTGTCGATGGCGATCGACCGCGAGACCATCACCAAGACGGTGCTGCAGGGTACGCGTGAGCCCGCGACCGGCTGGGTCGCCAAGGGCGTCCTCGGCTACCAGGCAAACGCTGCCGGCGCCGTGACCACGTACAACCCGGCGAAGGCCAAAGAGCTCATCAAGGCCGGCGGCGGCGTCCCGAACAACAAGATCTTCATCCAGCTCAACGCCGACGGTGGCCACAAGGAGTGGGTGGACGCTGTCTGCAACTCCATCCAGCAGGCCACCGACGTCCAGTGCGTCGGCGACAGCAAGCCGGACTTCCAGGCCGACCTGACCGCTCGCAAGAGCAAGCAGGTCAAGTCGTTCTACCGCTCCGGCTGGTTGCTCGACTACCCGCTCAACTCCAACTTCATCAGCGACCTCTTCCGCACCGGCGCCGCCGGCAACCAGGGCGGCTTCAGCAACGACGAACTGGACGCGAAGATCGAGGCCGCTGACGGTGCAGCGACTCTCGACGAGTCGGTCAAGGCCTACCAGGCCATCGAGAAGGACCTGGTCAACTACATGCCGTCGATCCCGCTCTGGTACTACAAGGTCAACGCGGGCTACTCCGAGAATGTTTCGGGCGTGGCGTACGGCCAGGACGGCGACCCGATCCTGACCGGCGTCGAGGTCAAGAAGTAGCTGGTGGGACGAAATGGCTTTCCCGGAACGGCCTGTGAAGGCTTCCGGGGAGGCCATTTCGGCGATGAATGAGCGAGATCCGGCAGGTTGGTCCCTGTCCCGTGACACGAACTGCTGCACCCTCGCGCCGGGTAGGGGTGTTGCCCGGTTCCGGCGGTCGCGCTCCGGCTGACGTCGGAGCCGTGCCGATCTTGTAGGGTCGGCGTAGCCCGTGCCGATATGGCGTGCGCGGGTGAGGCCCGGCGCCCAGGGGCACACCCCGGGGGCAGTACCGTCGGGCCGTCCCAACCCCTTCAGCCGGTGTCGCCGATCCCCGCAGAGGCCGACGCGCTCGCGGACCAGCGCCAGCCCGCTCCGTTTCACCCCGCAGCAATGACCGAGGCGGTCCATCTCTTCGCGACCAACTCCGAGTCCTGCCGCGCCGCCGGGTCCGGCAAGAGCGGCTCCGGACGGGGAAGGGGATGGCCGTCGCCTTCAGACGGCCCGCAGTGAACCGGCTGGCAAGAACTCGCACCACACGCACCACCTGGGGCATCACACAGCTGCCACCGATGGGCCGTGGACCACCCAACTCTCGACTTGTGCCACGGGTTGCCCGGGCAGGAGGCCGGCCAGGCTCTTCGCCAGGGCTGCCCCAGTCTCACGGCGCCGCCGGAATCCAATGAGGACACAGGTCGACGGGTGCGACGGTCTGAAGTCGGACAGGCAAGGCCACCCCGTACAGCGCGCGTCAGGTCTCGTTGAGGGCGCGGCGCACGGCCTTGAGGTACTTCTCTCGAGCAGGGGCGGACTCGTCCCCGGGGTCGGCGCTGGCATAGTCAAGCGCGGCCGACGCGACGAAGTCGGGTCCTTCCAGTTCGACCAGGTGAAATGCTCTCAACGTCCTGGCCTCTCCATCGGTGGCGCCAAGCTCCCACGCCTGCCCAGCAGTCAGCAGGTCGCCGTAGACGGCCCGCCGCCGCTCTTCTGTACGAACCCGACGCTGCTCGAGGAAGGTTGCCTGGACGGTCGATATCAGAGCGCTCGTCTGTCGATGGCTGGCCCTCCATGTGAAGAAGCCCGTCGTGATACTGCCCAGGATGGCCGCCCCGGCGGCGATCAGGGCAATCTCCCACTCGCTCATGTGACGGATTTTGCCATGGGGTCATGTCGGCCTATGACCCCCTGCGCCTCGTTTGTGGGAACTGTCACCTGTGGTCGGGAGCCTGCTTTGCCGCCCCGCTCTCCAAAAGCGCAATGTATCGACTGTTTGACACAATGCGTCTTGAGGCCGTACGTTACCGACATCCTCGGGACACCTACAGGAAGCGAGGCGCGGGCATGTTCAGCCTGCTGTTTCTGTTTGCACTGGCGGTCGGCTTGTTGCTCCTCCTCATTCCTCCACGCCAGACCAGTACGCCCTCCTGACCCCAGAGAGAAGAGAACGAGCTCGAGCCATCGCGACTTGGAGGCTTGCTGCCCTGATAGGGGGTCTGATCCTGGCGGGCGTTGTGGCTGACTCGGGGGCCGGAGTTACCGGACAGCTCTTCGGTCTCGCTGTCGCCGTGGTCTTCACCGCTGCCGAGATCTTGAACCCTGCCCGCCAGCCCGAGTCGCTCGCCTCAACTCCCGCGCAGCTGCGGAGAGTGCGGCGTGTGTACAAGTGGCGACGCGGTGGCATGGCAGTTGGCTTCGCGGTTGCCACCCTGCTCTTCCTTACAAACGCCTTCCAGACCGGTGCTGGGAAGACGGCCTTTCTTCTCATCGGCCCACTGCTGGGCGCGTGTGTAGTGGCAGCGATCCTGATCAGTGAGTTGCTGATCGCCACGCCGACAGGGAGTCTGCGAAGTGCACGGCTCAAGCAGCGACGCATCCGCGACTACGTCTCCCGGACGCAGACGCTTCTGCTGACGGCTCTGACCATAGGCTTCCTCTTGCTCATGGTCGGTACCACCGCAGCTTTCCTGAACATCGCCCCCCGGATTCCGTCAGACGAAGTGCGGGGCGACTGGGGGCCGACTCCCCCCGAGTTCGTCTTCCTCTGCCCCTCAGGCCTGCCCGAGGACGCTGACTTCTGGGGGATCACGAACATACCGTGGATACTCTCCGTAGCGGCGGTCGGGCTGGGGCTCTCCCTATTCGCCTTGCGGCGCATCGCCACTCGGCCTCCCTACGACTCCGACCCCACACTGCAGGATGCCGACGAACGGCAGCGTGAATCATCGGCCGGCGCCGTGGTCCAAGCTTGCGGTGTCTTGCTGACTTCCTCCTCTGCGGCATGCGCCTACTTCATGAGCAACGCCTTTTCTTTCACCTGTCAGAGTTCCCACACCCTGATACTCGGCAACGTGATGCAGGTCTTCTCCTACATGTCGACTGCGGCCTTGATCTACTTCCTGATCACCCTGGCCCGCGCGTGCAGCCCACGGGTAGTAGCGCAATGAGCCCTTTGACGTTGCTGGTGGACACCAGAAGTCCCGTACCGCCCTACGAACAGGTACGCACTCAGCTGGCCGCACTCATCCTCAGCGGGCAGCTGCCCCTGGGCGAGCGACTGCCGTCAGTGCGGCAACTCGCCGCCGACCTCGGCCTGGCCGCAGGAACCTTGGCCCGCGCCTACCGCGAGCTGGAGAACGCAGGGCTCGTGCACAGCCGCCGCGGCGCAGGCACGCGCGTCACACGGCCTCCTGGCCCCACTCCCACCACGGAAGCACAGCTCCTCCAAGCGGCACAGGCGTACGTTGCTGCCGGGCGTCGCCTCGGAGCGGACGACGAGCAGCTCACAAGCGCCCTCCGTACTGCTCTCACACCCCCCTCACCCGTTTCGGAGGATAGGCCATGACCATGGCCGGCTGGTTCAGGACTGGCCAGAGCGAGAGCGGACGACCGACGGCAGCAAGGCTGTGAGGGGGCCGGGTCAGTCCGTGGCGGGCATGACGCGGGTGACCTTGCCCTCCAGGTCGGCGTCCAGATAGCCGGTGACGTAGTCGTCGGCGAGATAGACGGCAAGCCCCATGGGAGTGCCGAACGTGGTGTCGGTAGGACGGACCATGACATAGCGCATCGTGGGTTGCTTCACGTTCAGTTCCCTCTCCGCTCGCTCCAGCAGCGGAGGAAGAACGCCCCAGTCGAAGGCGTCCAGGTCGAAGGGGCGTTCGCCGCCGATGAGGGTACTGCTGATGATGCCCTTCTCGACACCCTGGCCCGGGCGGTAGGTGTAGCTGTCGTACTTGGTGTCGCTGCCCTTGACCATGATCTCCGCGGACACGTAGTCCGCGTAGACCGTGAAGTCGCACGCGCGGTCCGTGCCCGTCGCCGCCTTGATCTCCTCCACCGCCGTGCGTATGCCCTCCGGGGTGAGCAGGTCGTTCCTCGCGTCGGCTTCCTGCACCGACTCGGACCGGGAGACCCTCGGCAGTGGGGTACTCGCGTCCTTTGCCGGAGTGGACGACGAAGGGTGCGAATCGGCCGCCGACTTGCGGCCCTGATCGCCGCCATCTGGCAGCAGGGTCCACATCAGGACGCCTGCCAGCACCGTCCCCAGGACGGAAAGGGCGATCATGAGCCGGCTCTTCGCACGGCCGCCAGGGCGAGCCGGCGTCTGCCTTGGAGGCCCCACGGAGAAGGGCCCGGGCGTAGGGAAAGGGCCCGGTACGGCGTCGTGTACGGACGGCTGTCCGAATCCGGTGGGCGGGCCGAAACCCGAAGATTGTCCGGACCCGGCAGGTGCCGAGGGGACGGGTGTCGGCGGGGGAGAGGCCAGCCGGTACGACGTGGTCCCGGGCGTCCCCAGGGGAGTGCCCGGAGCCGCGCCCCGGCCCTCGGCCGCAGCCGCGAGCAGTTGGTCGGCGGTCTCCACGTCCGCCCGGCCGGCCGGATCCTTGACCAGCACGGCGTTCAGGAAGGCGGAGAGCGGGCCTGCCTGAAGGGGCGGCGGAAGCTCCTCGCTCAAGAGGGCGGCCAGTGTCGCGAGAGTCGATCCCTTGCGCAGCGGATGGTGTCCCTCGACCGCGACGTACAGCATCATCGCCAGCGACCACAGGTCGGAGCCGGGACCGCCCTCGCCACCGGAGATGCGTTCGGGCGCCATGTAGTCGGGGGTACCGATCACGGAGCCCGTCACGGTCAAGGCGGTCGACTCCCTGATCGCCGCGATGCCGAAGTCCGTCAGGACGGGACGTCCATCGGGTCTCATCAGCACGTTCGCGGGCTTCACATCGCGGTGCTGAATGCCGACGGCATGCGCGGTACGAAGAGCGGCCAACACTTCACGACCGACCTGAGCCGCCTCGACGGGCGCGAGTGGTCCCCTGTCAAGGCGATCTTGCAGCGATCCGCCCGTGACCAACTCCATGACGAGCCACGGGTAGCCGTCCTCCCCACCGTCCACGACATGATGGATGGTCACTACATTGGGATGGTCGGCACGGGCGAGCGCCCGCGCCTCGCGCAGCACCCGGGCCCGCAGCACCGCAGCACCCTGCGGATCGTATTCGGCGAACCCCGGATCCGGCGGCCGCACCTCCTTCAGCGCGACCGCCCGGTCGAGGACCAGGTCCCGGGCGCGCCACACCATGCCCATGCCGCCGCCACCGAGCCGCGCCTCCAACTCGAAGCGCCCATCGATCACCCGCCGGCTGGACTCCGTCTCGTTCATGGCCGGGAGCCTACGAGATCCCGAGGACACGGACCTGGGCGGGTGACTGCAACACCACCGGCCAGAAGGCCCGGAGACTGCGGATCACTAGCGGCCCGGCCCTTCGCCGACGTGCGGTGGAGGGTCAGGGAGCGCGAAGTGCGGGTTCTCGATCAATCCGATGACCGATCCGGAAGGGGAGACAACGGATGCGACGCGGATCGACCCGCCCACCTCCTGGACTGTCCCACGCGCGGTCGCACCGGCTTGGATCAGCATCGTCACCGCCTTGTCGACATCTGGAACGCCCCAGTAGGTCATGGGTCCCTCGGCAGGATCGGCGTGCGGGTCGAGGGCCAACTCGTAACCGCCGACGTTGAAGCCGACGTAGAACGGCTCGTCGAAGTAAGGCTCGATTCCGAGGGCGGACTCCCACCATGCTTTCTCGGCAGCGAGGTTGGGCGCGGGATACATCACCGTCCGAAGGCCCAAGAACATGTCAACCCCTGATCTAAGAGAATTCTGAGCAGATGATAGGACCCCGCCGGTGTGTATCGGTGCAGGGCGCAGCCTCCGCACATCCCCAACGCAACCGGACAGCTCCACCATCAGTCAGGTCGACGGCGGAGGCTTGCCAGCATCCGCCGGAACGCCGAGCGCGCCGGTTCCGAAGGAGTGCGGGATGCGGCGCCCGGTGTCTCCGGTGCCATCGGCGCGGACGGAACGTTCTGCGCCGGTACGTCCGACAGGATGTACCGCACTGGAAGCGACCGAAGTCCGCTCACCAGCGGTGAGATGCGCCAGGGGAGTTGATCGCTGGGCAGCATGAGCTGGACGTCGGTGAAACGCTTAAACAGACGCTGTACGCCGATCGCCACGATACTGCTGGCCAGGTCCCGGCTGGGACACTGGTGGGGTCCTGCACCCCAGGCCAGGTGGGCACGGGAGCTGACGATCGCCTCGGCGGCTTCGGCTTGACCGAACAGCGGGTCGGCGTGGGCTGCTGCCGGCGAAACCATGACGGGATCCCCCGCGGCGATGACGAATCGACCGAGACGGGTGGGGGCGACAGGAAAGCGGAACGTGAAGTTGTGCAGGGGCGGATTGGCGAGCGCTGCACGGTTCACTGCCTCGCCGACCATCCCGGCCGACAGACTGGCTCGCGCTCCGGTGCTTCCCACAAGGATCTCCACGATGGTGTTGCTCAGCAGGGCCCCCACCATGTCCGTCGAGGTACACAGCACCAGGTACAGCGCCCAGGCCAGTTCCTCGGTGCTTGCGGACGGATCCGAGGCGAGCATGTACGACGGGATGTCGTCGCCGGGTGAAGCCTGCTTCGCCAGGACCAACCCGTGCAATGCGGCCATCAGCCTCTCGAGCGAGGCAGGCGCGTCCGGCCCCGCGTCGAGGACCCTCCAGACGTCCATGGTCACCTGGTCTCCCAAGGAGTCCGAGAATCCAAGGAGGCGCGTGGTGACCATCAGCGGCAGAGGCCGGGTGTACTGCCCGCACAAGTCGGCGGTCCCGCTTCGGCCGCCATCCGCGGACAACAGCGTGATGAGCTCATCCGCGTACTTCGTGATCATGCTCCTGAGCTGCCGGGCGTGAGGCAGAGAGAGGTCTTGGAACGGTCTGACCGCGGACTCGAACGCTGCCCGCGCCTTCCGGTGCCGCGTATCGTCGAAGAAGATCATCATGTCGCACTCGAGTGCGGGCAAGAGGGGCCAGTCCGCAGGGATCCTGCCCTCCATGTAGGACAGCCAGTAGTTCAGGCTCTTCTTCCACTGGCCGTCGTCACGGAGAACCGTGAGTGACTCCTCGAAACCGAGGACCAGCCAAACAGGCGTGCCGAGCAGATCTACCGGTGCCACCGGACCATAGCGATTGCGCAGTTCTTCATGGATGCGCGTCCGTCGAATCTCGTAGTCCCGGGTGAGCAGCGGTTGGACGGGCAGCATCTCGAGTCGCGTCACCGAACGAGTTCCTCTTGGAGAAGATGGGCCAGCTCGGCCGGCCAGGACAGGAGTGCCCAGATTCTGAGCCGCCCGCCCCGGGCGTGTGCTGCTCTACGGGGCGTCAAGGGGTGCGTGGATCATGACAGGTCGATCCGGCATGGTGTGAGGAGAGCCACCCCGGTGAGTGGTCATTGCTCACCGCGAAGCCGCGAGAAGTACTCCAGATGACTGAAACCTTACCTGGGGTGGCCTGTTCGTTAGGCCTGGCCAACACATACGTACCGCCCCCTCTCCCCGTTGTCGGCGCGCCGGGCCGTGTTGCGTTCCGGAGCCGGGGCAGCGCCCTCAGGTGCAGGGAGAAGTATCTGGATGGAGTAGGGAATGCTCAGCGATCCTGTGGCTGCCCGCAGTACTTTTCTCCGGGCGCACTGGTCGCTTGATCTTCTTCTACGGAAACAGGCGGCGGATCGACATGCCCCGGTCTGACGGAACAGCAGCCGACGAGCCCGCCCATGGACAGCGCAAGCGCCAGGCCAGAGGCGAGCGTCGGATCGGCCAGATCCTGGATGCGGCAGAGCACCTCATGGCTGAGCTCGGGGTGCAGCCCCTCAGTATGAACGCCATCGCGCGTCGCGCTGGCATCTCCCCGGGAAGTCTCTACCAGTACTTTCCTTCAAAGGAGGCCGTCGTCGAGGAGGTGTCGCGGCGTCTCGCCGCTCAGCTCCAGCACACGATGGGTCTAGCGTCTCGGATCAGGACGGAGCCAGGCCCTCTGACGCCCGAAGGCATGCTCGACCGTCTTATTGAGCACGTGATGCTCTTGACCCGGAACCACCCCGCTGTTCCGGCTGTGCTCACAGGGACCGCACAGAACGAGTCCGACCCACTGCTCCAGGCTGTCGTCCGAGGCTTCCCCGCGTGCGTCTCAGCGCAGACAGAGCACGAGACCGTGACCCGCGACCTGGCCCTACGCATTCTCTGTGCCGGCCTCGGCCTGGCCGCTCGTCAACCCGATCCCGCACGACTGCTCCGCGCCGTCCGACAAGCGATCCTGAGCACCTTGTAGACGACCGAGACTCCCATGCCCTGCAGTTGCCCGTCACCTTAGAGGTCGTTTTCGTCCAATGTTTCATCCCTAGATGGGATGCTCTGTGACTTTCTTCGGGTCGCGCCAGGAGATGGTGTTCTCACTGGTGAGGCGGCGGGTCATGAGGCTGGTCATGGCGATGTGGATCAGGGCTTCGGAGCGGGTGGGCAGGGCTTCGTAGTCGCGGGCCAGGCGGCGGTTCAGCATGAGCCAGCCGTAGGTCCGTTCCACCGCCCATCGTTTCGGGATCGGGGTGAAGCCCCTGGTCCCGGACTTGCGGGCGGTGATCTCCATGTCGATGCCGAGGGTCGCGGCGTGCTCGACGAGGTGCTGGCGGTAACCGCCGTCGACCCAGACCTTGCGGATGCCCGGGTGGTCGGCAGCGACCTGGTCCAGGAGGTGGGTGCCGGCGACGGAGTCCTGCACGCTGGCCGCAGTCACCACAACAGCGAGGAGGAGGCCGAGCGTGTCGGTGACGATGCTCCGCTTCCTGCCGACGATCTTCTTGCCGGCATCGATGCCCTGGCTCGAGGCCGGAACGCTGGTGGAGGTCTTGACGCTCTGGGCGTCGATCACACACGCCGATGGTTCACCGTCCCTGCCTTCTTTCTCCCTCAGCAGCTGCCGCAGTAAGCCGTTGAGCTGGGCAAACACGCCCTCGTCGGCCCATTTGGCGACGTAGCCGTAGACCGTGTTCCAGTGCGGGAAGTCATGCGGGAGATAGCGCCACTGGACCCCGGTGCGGTCCACGTACAAGATCGCGTCCATGATGTCGCGCAGGTCATGTTCGGGTGGCCGGCCGAAGTGCAGGGCCTTGCTGCGGCGCTCGAGCCGCCAGGCAGCGAGGACCGGCTCGATCAACTCCCAGCGGGCATCGGACAGGTCACTCGGATACGGACATCGCTTCGGCATGCTTCCGGCGTACCGCCACGAGCCGAATGTGCCCAGGCGCACGGCAGCGGCAGTGGAAGCACACGACTACGAAGGCTGGGCACCCTGGGATGAAACAGGATTACGTCGTCTTCCGCCCCACCCGCAACCCCACCAGCCCCGCAGATACCGACGATTTCCACGGCCTCACCCGCACCACCGTCCAACACCTCAAGAACTGGCTGATAAGCAGGCATTGCGGGTGAAAACAACCTCTTAAAGAGCGTGAGCGTTTTATCCCAACAGGGGCGCTTCATCGCACTTTAGGTAGCGGACCGCTTCGGGCCGGCTGGGGCAGTAGACCTGTCTTGTGACAGGTGAGGCGGATGACGGCCTTCAAGGGCCCGTTTTGGGCTCTTCACTCCTGTCTGATCCCAACACGCCCCCGGTCACGCCGGTTTGCGCCCTGTGGCGGGACGGCGGCCATCGGTACTACCGAAACATGCCTCGCAGACAGCGGCCGTATCCGAGTGACCTGTCCGATGCCCGTTGGGACCTGCTGGAACCAACTCTGACGGCCTGGCGGGCCGAGCGAAGAGGAAAGGGCCTGGACATCGGCCGACCGCCCGAGCACGATCTGCGCCGGATCATGGACGCCATCCTCTATGTCGACCGGACCGGGATCCCGTGGCGGTACCTGCCGCACGACTCTCCTCCATGGGAGACGGTTTACGGGAACTTCGCCGCCTGGCAGAAGGGCGAGGTCTTCGGCCAGCTCAACGGTCTCCTGCGACGCCTGGTCCGGGAGGCCGAAGGCCGCGACGCCGAACCCAGCGCCTGCGTCCTGGACGCCCAGAGCATCAAGACCTCGGCCAATGTGCCTGCGGCTGGCCAGGGCATCGACGCGGGCAAGAAGATCGCGGGCCGCAAACGGCACATCGGCGTCGATACGCTCGGCCTCCTCCTGGCCGTGCTGGTCACAGCCGCCAACGTTTCCGACAACGCCGGCGGCATTCAGGTTCTCTCGAGCATCGCCGCAGACCATCCGCGTGTCACGAAGGCGTGGGCCGACACGGGCTACCGCACCAAGGTCGTCGACCACGGCGCCCGCCTCGGCATCGACGTCGAAGTCACCCGCCGCGACCCCGCTCACAAGGGCTTCAAGGTGATGCCGCGACGCTGGGTCGTCGAGCGGACCTTCGGATGGCTCATGCACCACCGCCGCCTCACCCGCGACTACGAACCCACCCCCATCGCTCCGAAGCGATGATCCACCTCGCGATGATCGACCTGATGAGCCGCAGGCTCACCCGAGAGTCGACTCCGAACTGGAAGGACTCATAGCCGCCGGGCCACGCTGACCCGCGCATCCTCACTCCTCATCGACCGCGGCCAGCGGCTATCGATGAGACTCGCCGCTTCCCGACAGGCGCCGCAGGCGTCTTCCCGTTCCGGCAGCCACGAGTAGTCGGACGGTGACATGCCGGCTTCCTGGATGCCGCACAGCGTCTTGTCGAAGATGCCGAACGCGTGGGAGACACCAGGGGCAAGGCCGTCCGCGGCGGCCTTCTCCCAACGCATCCTCAGGGGCAGATACGGCGGTCGCGAAATCTCGAACCACTCGCCGCCCACATGGGTGGCCGCATGGCACTACAAGCAGGACCAGATCTCTTCTTCCCAGACCGTCGGCGGCACCGGCCACCGCCACATCGACCGCCCGCACACATCACACTCCACAGGCGGACCCTCACACGCCAGCACTGGCGACCCCAAGCGGCCAACATCGCGCCAGTTATCAAACGCCCTGACCAGGACAAACGCCCTTTTAGTCCCAGGCACCCGCGTCGGTGTACTCACCCGGCCGATGCCCGGGCTTCGACGTGCACCTGGAACATCTGGCCGTAGCCGTCCGACCAGACCGCCAGAACTGCACATCGCTCCGGGAGCGTGTTGAGTACCTGATGCTCTGCCGACGCCACTGCGGCGCCGGGAAGCTCTGATCAGGCGTCGTTCCAGCTACACGCCTTTCAAGGTGCGAGGGTGAGCCCAAGGAGTGCCCGTGGCCATAACAGTTCCCGGGGGGAAGATATCGGCGGCTGTCCTGCTGATCGTCATGGCGATCGGAGGCATCGTCATGGTCCAGCTCGTGCGCGAGGAGAGCGAGAACGTTGCGAGCGAGGCGTACTGCACGCACCTGCACGAGCTCCTGAAACCCGCACCCGCAGACGCAGGGCGGGAGTACTACGAATCGCTGCAGCGCCACGCGGACGTGGTGGCGAGCGAAGCGCCCAACGGCCTCTCCGACACCGCCGAGGACTACAAAGACGGTGTCACGGCCGCAGTGCGGAACCTGGCGCAGGCGAACTACGACACCGCACGTCTCACGACGGCGCAGGTCGAGACCATGCAGTCGGATTCCCTTCGCACGGCTGGATCCGCGCTGATGGCCTCTGAAGCGCAGGACTGCCCCAAGTAGGCGTGGGCCTCGTGGACGAGGCTCGTGAGAAGCCTCTTCCCCGGCCATGGTCGGGGAAGAGCAAGAGCAGCAACTGCTCTACCGCCGCTCAACGACCGCGTGGACTCTCTCTACTCTGCGTCCTTGCGTCCGAGAGCACATCAAGTCAACACAAGAGAGATCCACATGAGACCTGGATTCTGGACGAGAGCGACGGTGGGATCCGTCATGCTCTCCTTGACCCTGCCAACCCTCATTCCGCAGGCGTCAGCTGCAACGACGCCGCCGACACCACCCACTCCGCTGACAGTCCCCCCATCGCCGGTGACTGCGGCGAGTTCGGTCGGATACCTCCCGATCACATCGAAGGTGAGTCCGTCGGGCGACTTCACGGCCTCGATGCCACTCGAGGTTCCCGATGGCCGGGCCGACATGGAACCGACGCTCTCGCTCTCTTACTCCAGTAGCGCGAAGTCGAGTCTGGTCGGCCATGGGTGGTCCCTGTCCGGCACGTCGCAGATCACACGGTGTGGTTCGTCCAAGGCGACCGATGGTCAGGCCAGGGGTGTGACGTTCGGCAGCGCGGACAAGTTCTGTCTGGACGGCCAGCGCCTTGTCGGTACCAGCGGTACGTATGGCGCGGACGGTTCTGAGTACCGCACCGAGAAGGATACGTTCACCAAGGTCGTGTCCCAGAACGCCGCGGGCGCGAACGGGAAGTTCGTGGCGTACACCAAGGCTGGCAGGGTCCTCGAATACTCTGCCGTCTCCGCTGGCCGGTACGTGAACCGGGTCTCCAAGTCGGATGGGGGAACGTGGACCAACTCCCAGGTCCTGGCCGGTTCGCCGAACGTCTTGTGGGTGCTGACGAGCGAGAAGGACAGGTCCGGCAACGGGATCACGTACGAGTACCAGAACCTGGTCGACGCGGACGGCCTGGAGATAGCCCCCCACCGCATCCGGTACACGTCACACGGATCCGAGGCGGCCCACCGTTATGTCGAATTCCAGCTGGAAGCAAGGCCAGACAAGCAATCTTCCTGGAAGTCCGGCGTGCCGTTCAAGCAGACGCGGCGTATCAAGACCATCGCGATGTACGCGCCGAACCCGTCCACGACGGCGAAGGTCTGGCAGTACGACCTGACCTACGCGCCGAGCGGGCGGACAGGCAAGAGCCTGCTCACGTCGGTCAAGCAGTGCGCTGCGGCCGGCGGCTGCAAGTACAGCAAGAACTTCGGCTGGAACGTCGACAGCGCCTCGTCGCCGTTCACGGTGCGGAACGTGGGAACGGTTCCCTCGACGGTGAGCGGGAACGAGCGGTACCTCCACGTGATGGACGTCAACGGTGACGGCCTGGACGACGCCGTCTACGGCGCCTTCTCCGTTCCGGGCAAGACGTTCCTGGGAGCGCGGGACGAGGACGGGAACCCTGTTCCGCTGAGTCGGCAGTGGAGCAATGCGTGGGGCGCCGAGGCCGCCGGCAACCAGGCCCGTCCCGTCGACCTCAGCGGCGACGGCAAGGACGAGATCTGGATTCCGATCAAGGACACAGGCACCGGCAAGTGGCGCGCCCAGCTCCGCCAGTGGAACGAGACAACCCATGCCTTCGCCGGGACTGGAATGTCGGGCAGCGTCGAATGCCGAGCCGAGGCGAACAGCGTCGACTGCGGTGAGGACACCTGGGTCGATCTCGACGGAGACGGCCGGCTCGACCTCGTCTACGTCGAACCGATCCCCAGCAGCAGCTACGCCCGGCTGAAGGTCCGGCGCAACGAGAACGGCACACTTGCCGCGCCCGAGACCTCCAACCAGCAGATCAGCCAGGCCGACACCCTCACCTACGCGGGCGACGTCTTTGGTGACGGGCGCAGCAAGATCATGGTTCACCAGGACGGGGCGACGCCGGACGGCGGTTACGCGATCGGTCAGTCGGCCGACGGGGAGGTCATGGGCCGGTCAAGCAGCCCCAACGGCGCGGGCCACGCCTTCTTCACCACCCCGAAGACGACCGGCGACTTCAACGGAGACGGTCTCGTCGACTGGGTCTACACCGATCCCGTTTCCACCGTCACCTCGCTGTTCTGGAACACCGGTCTCGGCGCGAAGCGCTCCGTCGTCGAGACCGCCAGCACCGTTCTCGGCGTGCTCGATCCCTATATCGTGGGCTCGGGAGACATGAACCAGGACGGCCGGGACGACATCCTGCTCCGTGGCTACACCCGTGGCAGTGACTCCGCCGTCGGTCCGTCGGTGGCCTACTCCAACGGGGACGGCACCTTCGCCGAGCCCTTGCCCATGACGCCGCAGTCCTCCGCCTACGACGACCTCCTCGGCGGACCCACCAGGGTGGGTGACTTCAACGGCGACGGACGCAAGGACTTCCTGTACATCACCGAGGGCAACCAGATGGTCGAACTCGAGCAGGCGGCCCTCGTCACCGACCGCCTCACCCGGATCACCGACCAGGGAGCCCCCAACCCCCAGTACTCGGTCTACTACTCCTCCCAGTGGAACAGCGACGACTCCTACCCGATCGGCGACAACCACTCGTGCGCCTACCCGCTGCGGTGCATCCGTACGGGCATGGTCGTTGCCAAGCAGGTGGACTCACCTCAGGGGACGCAGCACTACGCCTTCATGGACCCGGTCAGCGATCTGCGAGGACGCGGATTCCTGGGCTTCGGGAAGATGCGCATCCTCGACCCGGCGCGACCCTCGGAGACCATCCTCACCTTCAACAACGAGACACGGGTCACGATGCCCTTCCCCCTGCTGGGAGAGCGATACCCCTACGCCTTCACCCCCGCGAAAGTCACCGTCGCCACCCCGATCATGAACTCGCCCGTGGGCACGTCCAAGCCGGCCACCGCCACGGCACGCGTCCAGGAGACCACGTACACGCGTGAGGTCCGGGGAGGCTACAACTACACCACGCCGGTCACCTCGTCCTCGACGAAGACCTGGGAAGAGTCGGTGAACATCGACTGGGGCAACTGGCCCTTCCAGAAGATCAGCGGCATCGCCACGCCCACGAACCCGCCCAGCGTGGTCACCGGAACATACGACTACGACACCTACGGCAACCAGACCTACGCCAAGAACGCGACCACGGACGGCGTCACCCAGGAGACCACCACCACCTGGGACAACCGAACCGCGGACTGGCTGATCGGCCTGCGCACCGGCACGACCGAGACCCGCAAGGAGGCCGACCCCGCGATACCGGCGGTCACCAGGAACGTCACCTACACCAACGACACGCTCGGACGGCCCGAGAAGACCGAGGTGGAGAAGAACGCGACCGACACCTCTCTCCAGTCGACCGTCACCACCAGGTACAACGCTTACGGTCTGCCCAGCAGCACCACCACCAGCGCGCCCGGAGTGCCCTCACGCACTGCTCACACGGAGTACGAGGCGGGCTACCCCGGCGCCCCGGACGAGCATATCTTCGCCAGCCAGATCTGGTCCGAGCACGCACTTGAGCAGTACCGGCCCAGTGCGTGGACGGCCGTGCACCCCGCCTCAGGACAGCCTGTGGCTATCATGGACGTCAACGGCGTGCAGACCACCACCACCTACGACGGCTTCGGCCGCCCCCTGGCGGTGGCGCGGCCGGGTCAGCGGACCGTCACGCACGCCTACTCCGGCCGACCGGTCACCGGCGGCACGAACGGCCTGGTCGCTACGACCACGCAGGGTGGCCAGATCTCCACGGAGGTCACGGACTCCGATGGCTACCGGGTCTCCGCTACCAGCCAGGGTTTCAACGGTCAGGTCTCCACGGTGGATGTCGCCTACGACTCCCTGCACCGAGCCAGCTCGGTCACCAATCCCTACCGGGGCAGCACTCCCGCGGGAGTGACGCGGTACACCTACGACAGTCTCGACCGCCTGGTGGAGACGGTACTGCCCAACGCCAGCACGGTTTCCACCACGCACACCGGTCTGTTCGCGACGACCACGGACCGAGCCGGGAACGTCGTGGAGGAGACCCGGGACAAGAACGGTCGCCTCATCACCTCGGTGAACGACCCTGCCGGCAAGAACGTGTCGACGCAGTACAAGTGGGGCCCCTTCGACACCCTCCTCAAGGTCACCGACGACGCCGCGAACGTCACCACGATGGGCTACGACACGCTCGGACGGCGCACCAGCCTGGCCGACCCCGACAGCGGCACGACTGAGGCGACGTTCTACGGAACCGGCGACCTCCGCCGTGAAACGCACACCGCCACCGGCGAGTTCTCTGAGATCACCTACGACGACCTCGGCCGGGGCATCACTCGTACCACCAACACCGGAGCGAACAGCTTCGTCTGGGACACCAGTGCCCACGGCGTCGGACAGATCGCTGCCACCACCAGTGCCGACGGCATCCGTACCCAGTACACCTACGACGCCGAGGGCCGGCAGACCGGGATGGAGTACATCGACGGGACCGCGAGCTACGCGTCCGATCGTACCTTCGACCCGACGACGGGCAAGATCGCGACTGCGAGCTACCCCTCCGCCCCGGGACGGGATCGATTCACCCTGCGGTACGACTACAACACGATCGGCTACCTGACGAAGGTCACCGACGTCACGCCGAACCAGCCCAACCAGCCGTACTGGCAGACCACCGCGCGCACAGCCAACGATGCTCTGGACACGGCCATCATGGGCACCGGCACCTCGGGCATCGTGCTGGACAACACTTACGACCCGACCACCGGCCAGCTGACCGACATCGACAACGTGCGGGCCGACGGTCCCGGAACCAAGCTCACCGACCTCCACTACGACTACTACCCGACCGGCATGGTCAAGCGTCAGTACGACGCCGTGTCCAACCGCAACGAGATGTACACCTACGACAAGCTCAACCGCCTGACCGACTGGACCCTGGGCGACGCCGGCACGATCTCCTACGGCTATGACAACATCGGCAACATGACCACGGTCAAGAAGAACGGGACGGTCACCGAGACCCACGGGTTCGGGAAGGCGGACGGCAGCCAGCCGCACACGCTGACTTCTGTCACTCCTGCCGGCCAGTCCGCACGACAGGCGACCGTGGACGCCAAGGGCCGCCAGACCGAAGGCTCCGGTCGCCAGACCACCTACACCCCGTTCAACCTGCCCAAGACCGTCACCAAGGCTGGGAAGACCACCACGTACTCCTACGATGCTTTCGGATCGCGTGTGAAGGAGTCCAGCCCGGACGGCACCACCTTCACCGTCCCCGGTCTGTACGAGAAGCGCACGGCCGGCTCCAGCACTAAGCACGTGTTCCACGTGAAGGGCTCTGACGGTCTCATCGGACAGGCTGTGTTCGACGGAACCAGCACCACGATGCAGTACCACATCACCGACGCCATCGGCAGTGTGAAGACCACGGCCATCGGCCAGGGGCAGCAGCAGTACTTCTACGACCCGTTCGGCGCTCGCATCAACGCCGACCGCGCCCCCTACACCGGAACGACCGGTGACCTCACCCGGGGCTTCACCGGACACGAGCACGACGACGACCTGGGCACGATCAACATGAAGGGGCGCATCTACGACTCCGCCGACAAGACCTTCCTGACGCCGGACCCGATCGTGTCGAGCCCCGGGTCCAGCCAGTCCTGGAACCCGTACAGCTACGTCAAGAACAGTCCGCTCAACAACACCGATCCCAGCGGATTCATGTTCTGCGTCAAGATCACGACTAACGGGGAAGGCGGTAATATCACCTGCTATCCGGAGGAAGGGGATCCTCTCAATGACCCTGGAACCAGTATGGAGCACTGGCTCACGTCGATGGGGTACGGCACCGGTACCGGCAACGGGTCCGGCAGCGGCGGAGGATGGGGCGGCAACGACGGATCGCCCGCAGCGGGCGGCTACTCCGGATCCAACGGCTACAAGGCCCCAAACGGTGACTGCCCGGGTGGCTGCCACACCCCCAACCGCAGTGATCTCGCCCCGCCGGACCAGATCAACGATCCCATCGGCGAGATCCTCGACGAGGTGACAGACATGCTCGTCCAGGAGTTCGCGGACACCGTGGTAGGCATCCTGTGCTTCGGCCAGTGCGGCACCGCGAACGCCCCGACGTCCTCGACGACGCAGACGTTCAACTCGCCCTCCGATGCCCAGGTGCTGGCCGGCGCTGTCAAGGCGGGCATCGAAGTCATAGGCCTCCCTGGTCCCGTGGAAAACGCTCTGGACGCCATCCCAGGGTCGGACATGGTGGCGGACGACCTCGTTGAGTCGGCGATCGACACGATCACGGAGACGCTGGACCCCACATCGGACTACAGCTTCCCTGAGCAGTCTGTGGAGGAGAACGTCATGGAACGCTACTCGGTGCCTCAGAACGGGCCGAACGACGACTGATCGATCCCAGGGGCGGGGCTGTCGGCAGGCCGGCAGCCCCGCGCCGTGTCACCACTGCACAGGCGGACGGCCGTAACGCGGCCGTCCGCCTGACTGATCGAGCACCGAGCAGGAAACGTCGGCGTTCAGGCGGCAGTCCAGCCGCTGTCCGCAGGGCAGACCGGCATCGGGCCGACCCGGCCGGCAGGCGTAACCCGGAGCACCGAGCGATGTCAATTCGTCTCCGGCCGCTTCGTCGGGGGCGCCTCGAAGTGGTGGTAGTTCTCCTCGTCCCACCACCCTCTCCACGTCAGCCCTCGGCTCTCGAACGCTTCACCGCTGGGTCCTCGGGCCCTGAGAACAGGGCCGGGTGATGAAGATCCCGGTCCAGGTAGGCCGGACCCGGGAAGACGCCCGTCCTCGCCCGGAACGGGTTCTCCAAGGTGTTGATGTCCACCGCGAGCCCCCAGGAGTGCGGCGAGAGCACGCGCTGGGCTTCCTTGCCGTCGACGTAGCGACAGTTGAAAGCACTGGTGTTGTCCGCCGCCATGGCCGCGTAGTCGTTCGCCCCCTTGACGGCGTCCTTCCCGAAGTCGTCCACCAGCCGCATCTGCCGTATCGGATGGCGGAGCCGGTACAGGTCCGTGAAAACGTCTGCCGTGCTTCGGGCGATTGACTCGTGCGTGACGTTGTCGCCGCGGTAGCGGTACCCGTTGAAGCCCCAGTAGTTGACCTGCACGTAACGGAGATCGGCTTGTCCCACCGGGCAGCCCTCGCCGAACGACCGTCAGGGCGTGGGTCACGTAGACGTAGCGCGGGTCATCACACAACAGGTGGTCGGTGAGCGGGCGGGAGTCAACTTCGGGATGCAGCAGTGGCCCCACACGGACGACGTGCCGGTCACCCGGTACGTCACCTACCGCAACCTGGGAACGACCCCGGTCACGCTCGACCTCGCCGTCGAGACCACCGGTCAGGGCGGTACCGTCCCGCCGGGCATGTTCACCGCGTCACCGCGCCGTCTGACGGTGCCGGCCGGAGGTACGGCAGAGGCCGACGTCACGGCGGATACGCGCCTGGGAACGACGGACGGAACGAAGACCGGCGTCCTGGTGGCCGCCGGTGACGGCCAGCAGATACGTACCGCCCTGGCCGTACAGCGGGAAGAGGAGTCCCACACCCTGACCGTCCGCTATCGGGACCATCAGGGGGTACCAGCCACGCCGAGTTCCTCGGTGGTCGCCCGACCCGGCTGGGGCACTTCACTGGACGACAACGACGGGGACGGCACCACGACCACGCGACTGCCCAAGGGCGAGTACGTCCTGGAAACCCTGTTCTCAGCCTCTGGACCGGACGATCGTCGACGTGTCCTGATGGTGGCACCCCACCTTCAGCTGACCGAAGACACCGACATGACCGTGGACGCCCGCACGGCCGAAACGATCGAGATCAGCATGCCCGACGATCGGGCGGCGGCCGAGACCGCTTCCATCGGCTGGTCGCTGCCCCAGTCCACCGACGGAACAAGCAGCGTCTGGGAGTTCAGTGACTACTCGACGCTGTCCGTGGGACAGGTCGGGCCCTCGGCACCGCCGGGACGATTCTCTGCCTTCCTCGGTGGTTCCTGGACCACTCCCAGCGACCGCTTCAGCGCGGCCTGGACGCGGCATGGTTCCTACTACACGGGTTTCACCCACCACGTCCGTGCCGGAGAGCTTGCCACGCTGAAGATCTCGGCCGGCGCATCAGCACCAGGCCGCCGTGGTCTGCTCAGCGCGACCTGGAACACCCCCGCCCTGCAGGGCTTCGGAGGACGGGGCACCGAACTCGACACGCTTCCGACCACGATCAAGCAGCATCTGCTGGCCACCGGAGACTTGAGCTGGCGCGTGGAATTGTGGCAGACCGACGGCGAGCAGAACCCCGAAGCCGTACTGCGCGCCCCCGAGCGCACCTATCAGGCCGGTGCGACGTACCACACCACCTTCGGTACCGGCGTATTCGCCCCCCGGGTCTTCGGGGAATCGGGGGCATGGCGGCACGGTGACGTGCTGAGCATGTCCGTAGCGCCGTTCTCCGACGGGGCCGGACACCTCGGCACCTCACGCACCAGCAAGACCCGTGTCACCCTGACCGCCAACGACACAACACTGATGGAAACCGACCAGTCGCCGTTCGATCTGAGCATGGCGCCCTACGCGACCGCCACAGATCTGCCCGCTGCTCCCACCCGATACACGCTGACCACGGACTTCTCACGGGACCAGGGCGTGGCCGCGGTCAGCACTCGAGTGACCACACGCTGGAGTTTCACCTCCGCCGACCCCGGTGACGGACGGCGGGTCCGCCTGCCCCTCTCCACCGTGCGCTTCGACCCACTGCTCAGCGCCGCCAGCACCGCAAAGGCCGGAAAGCCGTTGACCGTCCCCCTGGCCATCGACGGTCCAGCTGTCGATCTCGGCGTGAAGTCCCTGGCTGTCTGGGTCTCCTACGATGACGGCATCACCTGGACGACTGCCCCCGTCGACATGGCCAAGAGCGGACGCTCCGTCACCCTGCACCATCCCAAGGGGGCCAAGACCGTCTCGCTCAGGACCGCACTGAGCGACACACGCGGCAACACCATGAACCAGAGCGTCATCAGCGCTTACACGCTGACCCCCTGAACCTCATGAGACGGTCACTCGGGTTTCGAAGGGAGGGCTACCCCTACCGCGAGCCCATGTAGACGCCGAAGGAGGTGCCGGTCCTGTCGTGCTCGGGGAAGCGACGGGACCGGCACCAGCCAGGTGGCACCCGTCCTGTAGTGAGGTGACCAAGACGACCGTACGAACCCTCGCCGGCTCCAGCACCTCCTGATGGGCCGACAGCGCACAACGTGACTCGATCAGGCGCCTACGGAGTCCCCGTCGGGGCCCTGCACGTACACACGCGGAACGCCGCCGGTCCGGTCGACGTGACAAGGCTGGCGAAGAGTCCCTCGGCCGAGAACGGTGCGAGGCGGTGTCAGACGGCCACCTGAGGTACCCGAGCTGCTCGACTACGATGATCGAAGTGACGAATTCGTGGGAGCAGGACCTGACGGCGGCGTTCTCCGTGCTTCTTGACAGGCCGGTGGAAGGCTTCGGCCCCGAAGCCGATTACGCCCTATACTACATCAACGGTGCGGTCGACGACCGATGGCTGTGGGAAGCGCTCGCTGACGCTGAATCACTCAGATGCAGGCCCGGCACTACCCGCGTCGCAGCTCGGGACCTGGCGTACTTCGGTGAGATGCGACTGGCTGTCACGCAGACAGGGCCGTAGTCCACTGTCGCCCTCCAGCCCCGAGATGAGTAGATCATGCTCTTGTTCTCGCGACCTGTCTCCGGCAACGTGACGTCGTTTGGTGGACCGCCCAAGAAGGGCAGCCTCGCTGTGCAGAGGCTCCGGGGTGCTTTGTAAACCGATGCGGCCCTCTGGTCCAGATGCAGAAGGAAGTCGAGCCTGGTGCGGGTGAGATCTACGGCGATCTCGTTGCGGAGATCATTTGTGGTCGTTCGCGAGAATCTTCCTACAAGCCCGAGGTGGATCTGAGTCTGTCGATAACCCAGCAGCGTCATCCCCGGTCTCTAAGCGATCTCAGTCCCGTCGAGCTTGATCAGCTTCAATCCGTCATTGGCAAAAGCGGGCTCGCAGATTTCATGGCGGACGAAGAAAACAATCTTGAGATTGCGAACGGCGTGGATGCCGACGGAGTGACTGTCTACCGCTTGTACGGCTGGAACTATGGCGCCGGTTTCTTGTTCCCTTCCACTGGTAACAAGCTCGCGGCCTGTGGAACCCAGCATGATATCGAGCATTGTTATCGAGAGCAGCGCGATCTTTTCGTGGCGATGGACGCGGCACTACGCTCCGCAGGGCACGGATTCAAACAACCCCTCAGTTTCTGCTGGTGGGACGACGACTGCTGGGTCGATCTGGATGAGCAGCGCACTGCCGACTAGGGAGCCGGGGACGGCTATGAGATCTGGAGGGATTGTTGTGTCCTGGAACCGGGAGCTGTCCGATAGCGGCGTGTTGGCCGCTGCCGCGCAGGAGTTCTATGGGAGGCAAGTCGACCGCCTGGCAGGGCTGGGCATTGATGCGGGCGGCTTCTCGCTCAGCCACGTGGCAGTGAGGGCCCCGACGTGGCGCGACTATCTTGAGACCCGGCATGGCCTGGAGGCTGCGGCCACGGCGAACTTCGAGAACGTGTGGAACGGGCGGCCGATCTCGAAGATCGTGCTGGCAGAGCCGCTCATGCTGGGGGAGAGAACTCTGGATCTTATTGAGCTGATCCCACCGTTCCACCAGAGGGTCTACGCGATGGGGCTCGAGCATCTGGGATTCGTCGTCGGGGACCTGCAGTCCTTCGTTGACCAGCACATGGACGTGCTCACGGGGATGCAGTTCCAGAGCCGGACCTGCACACCTGCGTATGTGATGTTCCCGGATTACACACACGTCAAGTTCTATGCGCGGTCTTTGCAGGACGAATGCGAGAAGGAGGGGGCAGTCTTCTCCGGGTTTCGGCACGCGTCGTGGAATACCGCAGACGATCTTGCCGGGCCCTACGAGGTCCTGCTATGACCGAGCGTCCGCTGACGCTGCTCCTGGTGGCCTCGGGCGTTACGGGCAAGGCTGAGCGGAGTCCCTTCTCGGACTTGAGTCGTCGACGCTGCTGACTGCGCTGGTGTTCCGGCCGGGGCCGGTGGGGTCGGCCATCCGTGCCAGGTCGCGAAGAGTCGGGGATCGTACGAGTCGATGACGTGGATGCACTCCTGGCCACCGTCGCCGGCCAGGTTGAAGACCTGGCACGGAAGTTGATGTCGGCGGGCTGGGGCATTGCTCTGAACGGTGCAGATGCGGACCCCCGCACACCTGTCACCAGGCCTCACTCATGCCGTGCCGCACAGCCGCGGGTCCTCTCCTCGCCTGCGACTACCGATCGTCCGGAATGACTCATCAAACCGATGGCGCCGCTGGCGCGC
>NZ_LIVV01000011.1 GCF_001905825.1 Streptomyces sp. CB02009 | reverse complement strand
CGACACTTAGGTCACCCTAAATAATGCGGCACGCGGAGCGGTACCCGACCCCGGTCTATGGACTCATAAGGCGAACTTATGACTTCCATAAGTGAAGATGTCGATCTCAGAGGCCGCCGACGCCGAGCAGCGCGAGAACCGCCCCGGTGACCGCCCCGGCGGCGCCGACCAGGCCGATGAGGAGGCCGCTCCCCGTCAGGGCGAGGTCCAGCGCGCGCACGCCCCGGCTCCGGAGGACGACCACGTGCCCGGGGTCCTGCGGATCGTAGGCGACGTCGATGGTCCACGTGTCCGCGAACTTCCCCACGGTGCGGCTCAGCCCCTCGGGATCCTTGTACAGGTAGACGGACTGCTCGCCCGGGGCCCGCTCCGCCGCGACCGTGACCCCGTGCTTGCGCAGGCGGTGCTCCTCACGGGAGGGATACGAGGTCGCCCAGCCGAGCACCAGGAAGAACAGCCCGAGGAAGCCGCTCGGAATGATGATGACGATCCCGGCGGCGTGCCCGGTGGCGATCACCAGCACGCACAGCGCGACGATCGCGAGGGTCCCGTAGAGCGCCCCCCGCTTGATCACCCGGAAGACCCTCCCGACGGACGGGTCGCCCAGGCGGGTGCTCGATATGTACCCGGCGCCGTCGATCGTCTCCGGCCGCTCCGGCAGGGCCGCGTTGACTCCGTCGGCGAACGCCGTGGCGGCCGCCTCGTCCACGTCCGCGAACCGCTGGACGTGCGGCGTCGCACCGGCCGGTGCGGTCAGCTCGACGGCCACGGTCCGACCCTCGACGCGGACGCGTGCCACGGCCTTCAGCGGGATGTGCAGCTCCTCGCGGGCGCGGCGGAGCAGCAGCGCCTGCCCTTCGGCGCGCAGCCCGGTGCCGTCGGGTCCTCGGAGGGCGGGAATGGGGGACGTGATCGACATGGCGCGATCGTAAGGGCGGGCTGACTCTGAGTGAAGGGCCTGTCCACGGCGAGAGCCGGCCGCGCCCGCCGCGGCGCCGGGACGTCCCGTCAGTCGCCGACCGACAGGACGACCCCGACGATCCCGCCCACGCAGAGGGCCGCGCCGGTGAGAGCCCTCGTCACCAGGCCGACCAGCCGCCAGGGCGTCACGGCGGTGACGGCGCGGTACGGGGCGTGGGGCAGGTAGCGCACGCGCAGCTCGCCGCCGCCCCTCTTCGAGGCGTACGTGTGGCTCCGGCCGGCCGCGTCCGTGTACCGGTACACCCGGCGGGCCCGCCTGCCGTCCGTACGGTGGGAGAACTCCGCCGTCGTCGTGACGCCGTCCCGCCCGTAGGACCACCACCGGTGGAGCGCGTGGCCGGCGTTCAGGGCGAGGGCGGCGCCCACGAAGGCGACGGGACCGGCGAAGGGGAAGGCCCAGCTGAACTCGCGCCCTCGACGCGGTAGGCGGTCTCGTCGTCCTCATCGGCTGCGGTCAGCCGCACTTCGACGACCTGCCCCTCGGCGCGGACGCGCCCGACGGCCGCCAGGGGTATGCGGTGCTCCCCGTCGGCCCGACGGAGGTGCACCGCCCCTTCCTCGAACCGGAGGGCGGTGTCGTCGCTGCCGAGCAGTACGAGGGCCGTCACCTCTTAAGACCGGCGACGAACGCGGTCCAGGCGGCGGTGGGGACGAGGAGGGCGGGGCCGGTGGGGTTCTTGCTGTCCCGGACGGGGACGACGCCGGTGACGCCGTCGAGGACTTCGAGGCAGTCGCCGCCCTGGCCGTTGCTGTAGGAGCTCTTCCGCCACGCCGCGTCCGTGAAGTCGTACGAGACCTCGACGCAGTCGCCGCCGTCGCCATTGCTGTAGGAGCTCTTGAACCAGTGGGCGTGGGTCAGGTCGTAGGCACGCATCGTCTGAAGTCCTCCGCCGCCGACTCGATCAGTGCGAGGGACGCCTCCGGCGACAGCGTGGCGACCCTGAGCAGATCGTAGGCGCGCTGTGCCTGCTTCACCACCGCCGGATCGTCGAGCAACGTGCCCGAAAAGCCGGTCTCCGCATAGGCCGTTGGGGGCTGGTCCTCGAACTCCATGAGCTTGAGCGAGCCGGTCATGTAAGCGTGCGCGCCGACCGAGCGAGGCAGGACGGTCACCAGCGCTCGCCGCTCCTGCGCCAGCGCCGTGATGTGGTCGAGCGTCGCGGCCATCACGGACGGGCCGCCCACGGGGGTGAGCAACGCGTTCTCGTGCAGGACGGCCCAATACTCCGGGCTTGTAGGGCCCCTGAGGACCGCCGCCCTGCCGATGCGTGCCGTGACCTTCTCCTCGATGAACTCCTCCGTGGCGAACGGGTGCGTCGCCACCGTCACCGCACGCACGTACCCCGCGGTCTGCATCAGCCCCGGCACCACCGTCGGTGCGAACTCGCAGATCTTCGTCGCCACCGCCTCCAGATCCGCCACCGCGTGGAAATAGGAGGCGTACGGCGACTTGTCGATGAGCTTGCGAACCGTGCGTTCGAAAATACCGCCGGTTTGTAGGACCACGTCGATTCTCTGCGCCACGTCCAACTGCGGCTTTCGGATTCCCTGCTCGAACAGGCCGATGTACGCCCCTGAAACGAACACCCGTCCGCCCAGTTCCTCCTGGGTGAGGCTCGCGGCCTCCCTGCGTTCCTTGAGCACTTCCCCGAAGAACACCCAGGCATCCTGCTGCTTGCCTCTGGCCATGGATTAACTCCCCAACCCTACCCCGCAGTTGTACGACCTGCACATCTGTCGATTCTACGGATCCGCCGCCACCCTGGTGAGGCGAAGCAGGAAATGGATTCGGAAAGGCATACGTTGGTGAGGAAGACATCATGAAGAAGACCCCGGAGGCGATCGAAGTCGCACAAGAGGCAGTGACCGAATTGCGTGAGGCACTCGCGAGGGCCGGAATCCGGCTTCCCTCGCTCGGGCTCGACGTCGTCACCCTCGCCGCCGATCCTCCGAGGCCGCTCGTCGAATTGGGATGCTGCACGGTGGAAACGGCACGGCTCCTCGCCGCCGCCGTCCTGCCGGGGGAGGAGAACCGGTCATGACACTGCCCATCGGCTCGTACGTCGTCGAGATCCGCACCGGGCGGGTCGGGAGGGTCATGGGGCACGTGGGGCCCTATGTCCAGGTCCGGCCGCTCGGCGGCGGACGGGAATGGGACGTGGAGCCCGACGGGGTACGGGAGGCCACCTCGGCCGAGCGGCTGAGCGCGGCCACGGCGCACGTGAACGCGCGGAGCCGCGGCGAGGTGCCCTGACTCCGCGGGGCTCCTTAGTGCTCCTTCACGACTCGGGCCCGGGGCGCCTCCGCCGTACGGGAGAATGAGCCCATGAGTCTGTTCCGCGACGACGGCATCGTGCTGCGCACCCAGAAGCTGGGTGAAGCGGACCGCATCATCACGCTCCTCACGCGCGGTCACGGGCGCGTACGCGCCGTGGCGCGCGGGGTGCGGCGGACGAAGTCGAAGTTCGGCGCCCGGCTCGAACCGTTCTCGCACGTGGACGTGCAGTTCTTCGCCCGGGGCAGCGAGCTGGTCGGGCGCGGCCTGCCGCTCTGCACGCAGAGCGAGACCATCGCCGCGTACGGCAGCGGCATCGTCACCGACTACGCCCGCTACACCGCCGGCACCGCCATGCTGGAGACCGCGGAGCGGTTCACCGACCACGAGGGCGAGCCCGCCGTGCAGCAGTACCTGCTGCTGGTGGGCGGGCTGCGGACCCTCTCCCGGGGCGAGCACGCCCCCCATCTCATCCTCGACGCCTTCCTGCTCCGCTCGCTCGCCGTGAACGGCTACGCGCCGAGTTTCGAGAACTGCGCCAAGTGCGGCATGCACGGGCCCAACCGGTTCTTCTCGGTCGCGGCGGGCGGCGTCATATGCGGCGACTGCCGGGTGCCGGGAAGCGTCGTACCCTCTCCGGAGGCCATCGGCCTGCTCAGCGCGCTGCTCACCGGCGACTGGGCGACGGCGGACGCGTGCGAGCCGCGTCACGTCAGGGAGGGCAGCGGACTCGTGTCCGCCTATCTGCACTGGCATCTGGAGCGCGGCCTGCGCTCCCTGCGGTACGTAGAGAAAAGCTAGGTAGGAGAGACCACGTCATGGCCATCGCACGACTGCTCGGTCGCCAGCGCCGGGAGTACAGCGCCCCCGAGCCGCACCCGTCCGGCGCCCGCCCGCCGAAGCTCCAGTCCGAGCTGGTCCCCGAGCACGTCGCGATCGTCATGGACGGCAACGGCCGCTGGGCCAAGGAGCGCGGCCTGCCCCGCACCGAGGGCCACAAGGTCGGCGCCGAGCAGGTCCTCGACGTGCTGCAGGGCGCGATCGAGATGGGCGTGGGGTCGATCTCGCTGTACGCCTTCTCCACGGAGAACTGGAAGCGCTCCCCCGAGGAGGTGCGCTTCCTGATGAACTTCAACCGCGACTTCATCCGCAAGTCCCGCGACCAGCTCGACTCGCTCGGCGTCCGGGTGCGCTGGGTCGGCCGGATGCCCAAGCTGTGGAAGTCGGTCGCCAAGGAGCTCCAGGTCGCGCAGGAGCAGACCAAGGACAACACCAAGCTCACGCTCTACTTCTGCATGAACTACGGCGGCCGTGCGGAGCTCACGGACGCGGCGCAGGCGCTGGCCGAGGACGTGCGGGCCGGCCGGCTCGACCCGGCGAAGATCACCGAGAAGACGATCCAGAAGTACCTCTACTACCCGGACATGCCGGACGTGGACCTGTTCCTGCGGCCCAGCGGCGAGCAGCGCACCTCCAACTACCTGATCTGGCAGAGCGCGTACGCCGAGATGGTCTTCCAGGACGTGCTGTGGCCCGACTTCGACCGCCGCGACCTGTGGCGGGCCTGCGTCGAGTACGCCCAGCGCGACCGCCGCTTCGGCGGCGTCGACCCGGCCGACATGGCCGTCCTCGACAAGGGCTGAGCCGCGGGTGGACGGAGCGACGGAGCACCGCACCCGGGACGGGGTCGTCCTCGTCTACCCGCCGGACCTCGCGGACGTGAGCGAGGCCGTACGCGTCCGGCTGCGGGCCACTCGCTGGTGGCCCGCGCTGCGGTGGGCGGCCCGCGGCGCCTGCGCGCTGGCCCTCGGCGTCGCCGCCCTCGCGCTGTTCGTCGTGCGGGAGCCGGACCCGGGGACCGCGGTCGTCATGACCCTGCTCGGCCTCGTGGCCGTGACCGCCGCCGAGCTGGTGCCCTGGGGGACGGCGCGCAGCCTCTTTCTGACCATCCGGTCCCAGGGCGAGGCGAGGGCCGTCGTCGGCGAGGACGGCGGACGGTGGACCACCCGGGACACCGACGTCACGATCCGGTGGGCCATGCTGCCCCGGTACGTCGAGACGCCCCGCCTCTTCGTGCTGCTCACGGCCCGGCGGACCGGCACCGGCTTCGCGTACCTGCCCAAGAGCGGACTCTCCGACCCGGACGGCGTCGACCGGCTGCGGGCGGTCCTGGACCGGAACTCCGCCCGGGGGTGAGCTGAGCGCCCGGGGTGAGCTGAGCACCCGGGGTGGGCCGAGCACCCGGGGTGGGCCGAGCACCCGGGGTGGGCCGAGCGTGCGAGAGGGCCCGTACCCCGGGGGTACGGGCCCTCTCGTATGTCAGGTCACCGCTCGCGCGTCACTTCCCGGCGCAGTCCGCGCAGGTTCCGAAGATCTCCACGGTGTGCGCCACGTTCACGAAGCCGTGCTCGGACGCGATGGTCTCGGCCCACTGCTCCACCATCGGGCCCTCCACCTCCACGGCCTTGCCGCAGACGCGGCACACCAGATGGTGGTGGTGGTCGCCGGTCGAGCAGCGGCGGTACACCGTCTCGCCCTCGCTCGTGCGCAGCGCGTCGACCTCGCCCGCGTCCGCCAGGGACTGGAGCGTGCGGTAGACGGTGGTGAGGCCGACCGAGTCGCCGCGGTGCTTGAGCATGTCGTGCAGCTCCTGGGCGCTGCGGAACTCGTCCACCTCGTTCAGCGCCGCGGAGACGGCGGCACGCTGCTTGGTCGAGCGGCCTCGTACGGGGGGTCCTGCCGTCACCACGGGGGCCTCCTTGAATGCTTGTCTGCCCCCGCCATTCTGCCAGCCCCCCGCGGCCCTGAGTCCGGGCCCGATCAGACCTTCACGTCGTCCGAGGGGCGCCGGGTCGCCGGAACCGGTGCGTCACAGCTCTCCGCGCCCGCCTCGGCCGCCCGCGCCCGCCGCTTGGCGAGCGGCGTGGCGAGCAGGGTGAGCAGGACGAAGACGCCGATCGCGTACAGGACGATCGTCGCGCCGGGCGGCACGTCCTGGTAGTACGAGGTGACCGTGCCCGCCAGGGTGACCGTGATGCCCGTCACCACCGCGAGGACGAAGGTCGCGCGGAAGGACTTCGACAGCTGCTGGGCCGCCGCGACCGGCACCACCATGAGCGCGCTGACCAGCAGCAGGCCGACGACCCGCATGGCGACCGTGACGGTCACCGCGGCCGTGACGGCGATCAGCAGGTTCAGGGCGCGCACCGGGAGGCCGGTGACGCGCGCGAACTCTTCGTCCTGGCTGACCGCGAAGAGCTGCCGGCGCAGGCCGACCGTGACCAGGACGACGAAGGCGGCCAGGATGCCGATCGCGGTGATGTCCTCCTCGGAGACCGTGGAGAGCGAGCCGAAGAGGTAGGAGCTGAGGTTGGCGTTGGAGCCGGTCGGCGAGAGGTTGATCAGCAGGACACCGCCGGCCATGCCGCCGTAGAAGAGCAGCGCGAGCGCGAGGTCGCCGCGGGTCTTGCCGTACGCCCGGATCAGCTCCATGCCGACCGAGCCGACGACGGCGACCAGGGTCGCCATCCAGACCGGGCTGGAGTTCAGGAGGAAGCCGAGGCCGACGCCGGTCATGGCGACATGGCCGATGCCGTCGCCCATCAGAGCCTGGCGGCGCTGGACCAGGTAGATGCCCACGGCGGGCGCGGTGATGCCGACGAGCACGGCCGCGAGGAGCGCGCGCTGCATGAAGGCGAGATCGAGCATTTCCATGATCAGGTCAGCTTCCTCAGGTCAGCAGACCCGTACGGAGCGGCTCCCCGGCCGCGTGCGGATGGACGTGGTCGTGGCCCGGCAGCGCGTGCTGGCCGAGGGCCTCCGGCGGCGGGCCGTCGTGGACGACACAGCCGTCGCGGAGCACGACCGCGCGGTCGATCAGCGGCTCCAGGGGGCCCAGCTCGTGCAGGACGAGGAGGACGGAGGTGCCGCCGGCGACCTGCTCGCGCAGGGTCGAGGCGAGGATCTCCTGGCTCGCGAGGTCGACGCCGGCCATCGGCTCGTCCATGATCAGGAGTTCGGGCTCCGAGGCGAGCGCGCGGGCGATCAGGACCCGCTGGTGCTGGCCGCCGGAGAGCGCGGAGACGGAGTCCTTGGCGCGGTCGGCGAGCCCGACGAGCTCGATGGCCCGCTCGACGGCGGCCTTGTCGGCCCTGGTCAGCCAGCCGAACCTGCGGCGGGAGAGCCGGCCGGAGGAGACGACCTCGCGGATGGTGGCGGGGACGCCGCTCGCGGCGGTGGTCCGCTGCGGGACGTAGCCGACGCGCGCCCAGTCGCGGAAGCGCTTCCGGTCCGTGCCGAACAGCTCGATCGTGCCGCCGGTCAGCGGGACCTGGCCGATGACGGAGCGGACCGCGGTGGACTTGCCGGAGCCGTTGGCGCCGAGCAGCGCGACGACCTCGCCGCGGCGGACGGTGAGGTCGACACCGCGGAGGACGGGCCGGGCGCCGAGAGCCGCGGTGGCTCCGCGGACGGAGATGACGGGTTCCCGTTCCGATGCCGGGGCTGCCATGGCTCGTACCTCCTGCTGTGCGGTGATCACTTCGCGCCGAGGGCCTTCTGCAGCGCGGCGAGGTTGGAGCGCATGACCTCGATGTAGTCATCGCCCTTGGACGTGTCCGTGATTCCCTCCAGCGGGTCGAGCACGTCGGTCTTCAGACCGGTGTCGCCGGCGAGGGTCTTGGCGGTCTTGTCGCTCGCGAGGGTCTCGAAGAAGACCGTGGTGACCTTGTCCTTCTTCGCGACGTCCTGGAGTTCCTTGATCCGGGCGGGGCTCGGCTCGGACTCGGGGTCGATGCCGGAGATGCCCTCCTGGTCCAGGCCGTAGCGCTCGGCGAGGTAGCCGAAGGCGGAGTGGGTGGTGATGAAGGTCTTCGTGGTGGTGTTCTTCAGGCCGTTCGCGAAGTCGGTGTTCAGGTCGCCGAGCTTCTTGACGAGCGCGTCGGTGTTCTTCCGGTAGTCGGCGGCGTTCGCCGGGTCGGCCTTCTCCAGGGCGGTGCCGACACCCTTGGCGACCTCGGCGTACTTCACGGGGTCGAGCCAGATGTGCGGGTCGTTGCCGGCCTCGGAGCCGTGGTCGTGACCGGCTTCCTCCTCCGCGTGCTCGCCCTCGGCGTGCTCCCCTTCGGCGTGGTCGTGGCCCGCGTGGCCGACCCCGGTGCCGTGGGCCTCGAGCTTCGTGAGGGTGGCGACGTCGACGGTGTTCTTCACGCCGGCCTGGGCGATCGCGTCGTCGACGGCGGGCTGGATGCCCTTGAGGTAGAGGACGACGTCGGCCTCGCCGAGCTCGCCGATCTGCTTCGGCTTGAGCTCCAGGTCGTGCGGCTCGACGCCGGGCTTGGTGAGCGTGTCGACGGCGACGTGGCCGCCGCCTATCTGCTCGGCCAGGTACTGCATGGGGTAGAACGACGCCACCACGTCGAGCTTGCCGTCGCCGCCCTTGTCGGCCGCGTCGGAGCTGCCGCCGCAGGCGGAGAGGGTGACGATGCCGAGCGTGACGGCTGCGGCGGCGGCGGTGCTGGATATGAGGCGGCGACGTACGTTCATGACACTCATTTTCAACAAAACTGGAAACGATTGTCAATTGTCGTACGTGTGGCCCCGCCCACGCGACCCCTCGCGCGGTCCCCCCACCGAACCGATTTGATACGGGGGGTGCGGGCGCCGGTAACCTGTGGCATTCGCACTTCGTCGTCGTAATGAAGAGAGCACCGTGGCCGCCGACAAGATCGACACCATCGTCAGCCTGAGCAAGCGCCGTGGCTTCGTCTACCCGTGCAGCGAGATCTACGGTGGCCAGCGCGCCGCCTGGGACTACGGACCGCTGGGTGTCGAACTCAAGGAGAACATCAAGCGTCAGTGGTGGCGTTACATGGTCACCGCGCGCGAGGACGTCGTCGGCATCGACTCGTCGGTCATCCTGGCCACCGAGGTCTGGGAGGCCTCCGGTCACGTCGCCACCTTCACCGACCCGCTGACCGAGTGCACCTCCTGCCACAAGCGTTACCGCGCGGACCACCTGGAGGAGGCGTACGAGGAGAAGCACGGCCGTCTCCCCGAGAACGGCCTCGCCGACCTCAACTGCCCCAACTGTGGCAACAAGGGCACCTTCACCGAGCCCAAGAACTTCTCCGGCCTGCTCGCCACGCACCTCGGCCCGACCCAGGACTCCGGCTCCGTCGCCTACCTGCGTCCCGAGACCGCGCAGGGCATCTTCACCAACTTCGCCCAGGTGAAGACCACCGCGCGCAAGAAGCCCCCGTTCGGCATCGCGCAGATGGGCAAGTCCTTCCGGAACGAGATCACTCCGGGCAACTTCATCTTCCGCACCCGCGAGTTCGAGCAGATGGAGATGGAGTTCTTCGTCAAGCCGGGCGAGGACGAGCAGTGGCAGGAATACTGGATGGAGCAGCGCTGGAACTGGTACACGGGCCTGGGTCTCCGTGAGGAGAACATGCGCTGGTTCGAGCACCCGCAGGAGAAGCTCTCCCACTACTCCAAGCGCACCGCCGACATCGAGTACCGCTTCTCCTTCGGCGGCAGCGAGTGGGGCGAGCTGGAGGGCGTCGCCAACCGCACGGACTACGACCTGAGCGCCCACTCCAAGGCCTCCGGCGCCAACCTGTCCTACCTGGACCAGGAGTCCGGCGAGTCGTACACGCCGTTCGTCATCGAGCCCGCCGCCGGTGTCGGCCGCACCATGCTCGCCTTCCTGCTCGACGCGTACACCGAGGACGAGGCCCCGAACGCCAAGGGCGTCATGGAGAAGCGCGTCGTGCTGCGCCTCGACCACCGCCTGGCCCCGGTCAAGGCCGCCGTCCTGCCGCTGTCCCGCAACCCGCAGCTCTCGCCGAAGGCCAAGGGCCTCGCGGCGGACCTGCGCCAGAACTGGAACATCGACTTCGACGACGCCGGCGCCATCGGCCGCCGCTACCGCCGTCAGGACGAGATCGGCACCCCGTTCTGCGTGACCGTCGACTTCGACACCCTCGAGGACAACGCGGTGACCGTGCGCGAGCGCGACACCATGAAGCAGGAGCGCGTCTCCCTCGACCAGATCCAGAGCTACCTGGGCAGCCGCCTGATCGGCTGCTGACCTCCGGTCGCGTACGGGAGAGCCCCCGGTTCCGATGTCGGAACCGGGGGCTTTGCCGTGCCGTGTGTCGTACGCCGTCGGGTGGCGGGCCGTGTCAGGCGGTCGCCGCTTCCGCCTCGGCCTGGCGCCGTGCGCCCTCGGCCGCGCGGCGCTTCCCGAACCAGGCCGTCCACACGCCCAGGACGCCGAGCACCCCGTAGATCATGACCGGGCTCAGCACGACCATGGTCCTCGTCGGGAGCGCGTAGGCGAGGGCGACGCGGAGCAGCGCCTCGGCGACGTACGCCACGCCCCACACCAGCGTCATCGTGCGCATGGTGGAGCGGAAGCCCTCGTACTGCCACATGCCGTTCCACCAGGCGGTGCTCGCCGGGGTGCCGTCGGTGGCGAACTTGCGCCCGAAGTAGAACATCAGCGGGCGGGGTGCGAGCAGGGTGGCCAGGCAGAGCAGCCCGAAGAGGCCCGTGATCCCGGAGTCCTTGACCAGCAGCGCGCGGGCGGTGTGCGCGCCGATCAGCGAGACCAGGGCCGTGATCACCAGGAACACCAGAGTGACGACGGCGAACTCGTCGATCCTGCGCCGCCAGGCGACCATGATCGCGCTGTCCAGGACCGGCCAGGCGCTGCCGGCGAGCAGGGCGGCGAACTCGGACCAGCCGTGGTCCTCGGTCAGGACGTTGTACGTCAGGATCGGCGCGACGACGTTGAGCCCGATGGTCAGGACCCAGCCGACGGCGGCGGCGGGGCCCGAGCGGGCCGGCGGCTTGTCGGGTGCGGACATGGTTCCCCCTGGGAGCGGTGCAGTGCGGTCGCGGTGCGGGGGAACGCTAGTCATGTACCGGACAGGGAAGGGGAAAGTCCAGGCCAAATGATCTTCAAATGGGCATGGCGCTCAGGCCCGGAGCGCCCGCTGCACCAGGGCGACGACCGCCGCGAACGCGTCCTCCACGCCCGGCGCGGACCAGTCGGCGGCGTGTGCGGGGTTGTGGAAGCGGTCCGTGGCGTCGAAGACCGCGCGGGCCGTCGTCCCGAAGTCCCGCTCCGGGGCCGTGAACAGCCCCTCGCCGTGACCGGCCTCCAGGATGCGGGCGATCTGCTCCACGAGGTGCTCCTCGTGCCGGTCGACCACCGCGCTGTTCTCGCCGATCAGGACCTGGAACGTGGCCATCAGCTCCGGATCGCCGCCGGCCTTGCGCCGCTTCAGGGTGAACAGGGCCGTGAGCCAGTCGGTCAGCCGCTCGTCCGCGGGCCGCTCGCCCTCGACGTGCGGCCGCAGCGCGACGATCGTCCGCTCCAGCCACCGCTCGGTCACCGCCTCGCGCAGGGCCGCCTTGGTGCGGAAGTGGCGGTAGACGCTGCCGTGGCTGACGCCGAGGACCCGGGCCACGTCCACGACGGTCGCCTTCGCCGGGCCGTAGCGCCGCAGCACCTCCTCGGTGGCTTCGAGGATGCGCTCGGCGGTCAGGGTCTCGGTGGCGGCCATGGAAGGACAGTACCTGTCAGTGCTCGCTGTCCAGATGCGCCATCTGCGCCGCCGGGTAGCGGTCGCCGGCCGCCGCGCCCGCCGGGACGGCCTCCTCGATCGCCGCCAGGTCGGCGGCGTCGAGCGTGACGTCCAGGGCGCCGAGCGCCTCCGCGAGCCGGTCCCGGCGCCGGGCGCCGACCAGCGGGACGATGTCCGCGCCCTGCCGCTCGGCCTGGGCGAGGACCCAGGCGATCGCGGTCTGCGCGACGGTCACGCCCTTGGCCTCGGCGAGCGCCCGCAGCCGGTCCACGAGGTCCAGGTTCCGCTGGAGGTTGTCGCCCTGGAAGCGCGGGCTCATGCCCCGGAAGTCGTTCGCCGCCAGCTCGCGGTCCCGGGTGAAGTGGCCGCTGATCAGCCCGCGCGACAGCACGCCGTACGCCGTGATGCCGATGCCCAGCTCGCGGGCGGTGGGCAGGATCTTGTCCTCGATCGACCGGGAGATCAGCGAGTACTCGATCTGGAGGTCCGCGATCGGGGCCACGGCCGCGGCCCGGCGCAGGGTGTCGGCGCCGACCTCGGAGAGCCCGATGTGCCGGACGTGCCCGGCCTCGACGAGCTCGGCGATGGCGCCGACGGTCTCCTCGATCGGCACGTCCGGGTCGACGCGGGCGATGCGGTAGATGTCGATGTGGTCGGTGCCGAGGCGCTGGAGCGAGTAGGCCGCGAAGTTCTTCACGGCGGCCGGCCGCCCGTCGTACCCGGTGAAGCCGCCCTCGACCGTGCGCAGGGCACCGAACTTCACGCTGGTCAGCGCCTGTTCGCGGGCGCCCGCGGGGGCCGTGCGCAGCGCCTCCTCGATCAGCAGCTCGTTGTGTCCCATCCCGTAGAAGTCGCCCGTGTCGAGCAGGGTCACCCCCGCGTCCAGGGCGGCGTGGATCGTCGCGATCGACTCGGCGCGGTCGCTCTCGCCGTACAGCGCGGACATGCCCATGCAGCCGAGACCGAGGGCGGAGACCTCGGGCCCGGTGGTGCCGAGGGGGCGGGTGGGGACGGGGCGCCTGGTGGTGGTCATGGCTGTCTCCTCGGATGCGGATGCGGATGTTGCTGTGGATGCCGGTGGATCGGTGTTCCACATCAACCATGACATGACCGATGACAGATTTCAATATTTGTCATTCCGTCTCGTCTCCCGTGTCGCGCGGCCGTGCGCGCCGCCGGAAAACCGGGTGCCCCCGCCCACGGGGCCGGAGTAGCGTCGCCGCCATGTACTCGTTCTTCCAGATCTATGAGTGAGCGCCTTCGCCGGCAGCCCGAGTCAGACCACCGACCACCTCACTGACGGGAGAACACCGTGGCGAAGAGCCGCAACAACCTCCTCGGCGTCGGAGGGCAGCGCAAGAAGCTGTCCCGCGCCGACCAGCACGGCAACGGCCAGAGCCGTACGGCGGCCCAGCGCTCCGCCGACGACCGCAAGCAGGACCTCCTGAAGAAGATGCGCGAGCGCACGCAGGGAGCCGACGCCGCCGGGACGGCGACGGAGACCACCGGCACCGCCGCCACGGACGCCACCGGCACCGGCACCGGCCAGGAGTAGTCACACCGCAGCGCGAAGGGCCCGGGGCGTCTCCACGCTCCGGGCCCTTTCGCCTCCTCGCCGGTCCGCCGTCCTCGGCGGACGTCCCGCTAGCCGACCTTCCTCGGCAGGCGTACGGACAGCGCCACCGTCACCGCCACCATGGCCAGTTGGACCAGCAGCGTCGTCGTCAGGGCCGTGCCCGCGTCCGGGGCCGAGGACGCGAGGCCCAGGTAGAGGGAGCCCAGGGTGGCGACGCCCAGGGCGAGGGCCGACTGCTGGGTCGTCACCATCACGCCGCCGCCCACGCCCGCGCGTTCCCCCGGGACCTCCGAGAGGATCACCCGGAAGAGCACCGGGAGCTGGAGGCCCTGGCCCAGGCCCGCGATCGCCATGCCCGGGAGCAGCACCCCCACCGACAGGTCCGGCCAGGCGCGCCAGACCGTCAGCGCGAGCAGCCCGATGCCGACGCCCTGGATCAGACCGCCGGCCGTCACCACGCGCGTGCCCCAGCGCCGGACCAGCCGCGGGCCCGCGAGGGAGGCGCCGAAGAAGGCCACCGCCATCGGGACCAGGGCCAGGCCCGAGGCGATCGCGCCCAGGCCCAGGCCCTGCTGCAGGGCGACCGCGATCACGAACATGAAGCCGCCGAAGCCCATGCAGAGCGGCAGCAGCAGCACGAGTCCGCGGCGCAGCGGCAGCAGGGCGAGCAGGCTCGGCGGGACCAGCGGCGTGCCGCCCCGGCGGTCCGTCCGCCGCTCCACCCGCCAGAACGCCACCGCGGCGAACGGGAAGACGGCCAGCGACACCCACGTCCACACCGGCCAGCCCGCCGCCCGGCCCTCCGTCAGCGGCGCGAGCAGGGTGGTCAGCGCGAGGGCGAGCAGCAGCGTTCCCGGTACGTCCACCGGCGCCGGGCGGTCCGAGCGGGTCTCCGGGACCGTACGGAAGGCGAGGGCCAGGCCGGCCACCGCCACCGGCACGTTCACCAGGAACACCGCACGCCAGCCCGAGCCCGCGAGGTCCGCGGCCACCAGGACACCGCCCAGGATCTGCCCGGCCACCATGGAGAGGCCCGCGGTCGCCCCGTACAGGCTCAGCGCCCTGGCCCGCCGGGCGCCCGCCGTCGAGGAGTGGATCGTCGCGAGGACCTGCGGCAGCATCAGCGCCGCGGCCGCGCCCTGCGCGACCCGCGCCCCGACCAGCGTCCAGGCGTCCGGGGCGAGCCCGCAGGCGAGCGAGGTCAGCCCGAAGGCCGCCATGCCCGCCAGGAAGAGCCGGCGGCGCCCGAAGAGGTCCCCGAGCCGTCCGCCGAGGACGAGCAGGACGGCGTACGCGAGGCCGTACCCGGCGACGACCAGTTCCAGGAGCGCCGGCCCCGCCGCCAGGTCGTGGTCGATCGACGGCAGGGCGACGTTGACGATGAAGAAGTCGATCAGGGGCAGGGCCGCGCCGAGCAGGACGGTGAACAGGCCGAGCGAACCGAGCGCCGGCCGGTCGTGGACGACGGGGGCGGCTCCGGGCGGGGTGCCGCCCGGGGGAGAGGCCGCGGAGCGGGGAGAAGCGGAGGTCGTAGTCACGGGACCGACGATCCGCCGCTCCTCAGCCTGGTACCAGAGTGTCTTTATCCTGGTAGAAGCAGTACCTGGCACGGGTCTCACGGGCCCGGCACCCTGGGAGCGTGACGACGATGACGACGGCCGAACCCGGCACGCGGCGACACGAGCTCGCCGCCTTCCTGCGCAGCCGGCGCGAGCGCATCACCCCCGAGCAGGTCGGCCTGCCCCGGGGGCGCCGCCGCCGCACCCCGGGCCTGCGCCGCGAGGAGGTCGCCCACCTCTCCGCCGTCGGCGTCACCTGGTACACCTGGCTGGAGCAGGCCCGTGACATCCAGGTCTCCCCGCAGGTCCTGGACGCCCTCGCGGGAGCCCTGCTGCTCGACCCGACCGAACGCAGCCACCTCTTCGCCCTCGCCGCCCAGAGCGACCCGCACCCCGAGACGGCCTGCCCGGCCGTCACCCCCGCGCTGCGCGAACTGCTCCGCCAGCTGGAGCCCGTGCCCGCCTGCGTGCAGAACAGCAGGTACGACTTCCTCGCCTACAACCGCACCTTCGGGCGGCTCTACTGCGACCTCGACGCGCTGCCCCGCGAGGACCGCAACACCCTCTGGCTCGCCTTCACCAACGAGGACTTCCGCGCCGCGTTCGGCGACCTCCCCGAGGTCCTGCGCGCGATGGTCGGCAAGCTCCGTGCCTCGATGGCCGAGCACCTGGCCGAACCCGCCTGGAAGGCGCTGGTCCAGCGGCTCCAGGACGCCTCCCCGGAGTTCCGCGAGCTCTGGGACCGGCGTGACGTCGCCGACCTCGCCGGCCGCGCCAAGGTCATCCGGAACGCCGAGGTGGGCGTCCTGCGCCTGGAGCACACCAACCTCTGGCTGGGACCGGCCGCCGGACCCCGCCTCGGCACGTACGTGCCCCTCGACGAGGAGTCCAGGGCGCGGCTCGACCAGCTCCTGGAGCTGGCCGTACGCGACGAGGCACGGGCGACCGGAGAGCCGCAGCCCCCTCAGGCGGGCCGGGAGGCCCCGGCAGGCCGGGAGGCTCAGGCAGGCCGGGAAGGGCGGGCGGACGGGGAGGCTCGCGCCGCAGGTGACGCGCGCGCCGCCGGTGACGCGCGGCCGGCCCGGAAGGCCCAGGCCCTCACCGCCGCCTGAGCGGCAGGTCCGTCCCGTCCGCCCGCGGCGCCCCCTCGTCGTCCGTCTCCAGGCACCGGGCCGTCCGCTCCGCCGTGCGGCGGGCCCACGCGCCGCTGGTCAGCGCGCCGACCGCGAGGACGGCGAGGCCGCAGGCCGTCACCACCCAGTAGCCCGGCCGCGCCGCCGCCACGAAGTCGTCCGCGGACGTTCCCGCGCCCACCCCCGTCGCGAGCACCGTCCCGACGACCGCCACGCCGAGCGTCTGCCCCACCTGGCGGCTCGTCGAGGCCACGGCCGCCGCCACCCCGGCCTGCGCCCGGGGCATCCCGGAGACGGCCGTGTTGGTGATCGGCGCGTTCACCAGGCCGAAGCCGATGCCGAAGGCCACGTACCCGGTGAAGAGCAGCGGATCACGGGTCTCCGCCTCGAAGGCCGCGAAGAGCAGCGCCCCCGCCGCCATCGCCGTGCCCGCGAGCAGCAGCGGGAGGCGGGGTCCCCGCGCGCCCGTGAGCCGGCCCGACAGCGGGGCGAAGACGAAGGTCATGCCCGCCATCGGCAGCACGTACAGGCCGGCCTCCAGCGGGGAGAGCCCGCGCACCTCCTGGAGGTACAGCGTGTTCAGGAACAGGAAGCCGGCGAAGCCGGAGAAGGCGCAGATCGCGACGACGGTGGCACCGCTGAACGGCGCGCTGCGGAAGAACCGCAGGTCGATCAGGGGTTCGCGGCGCCTCGGCTCGTACACCAGGACACCGGCGAGCGCCGCCACCGCGATGCCGGCGAAGAGCGGGTCGGTCTCGATGATCGCGTACGTGAGGGAGCCCAGGAGCGCGGCCACCAGGAGCTGTCCGACCGGGTCCGGGCGCCGGGGCCGGGGCGCGCGGGACTCGGGGACGTACCGGAGGGTGAGGAGCAGGGCGACGAGGGCGACGGGCAGGTTGACCCAGAAGATCGCACGCCAGCCGACCGACTCGACGAGCACGCCGCCGACCAGCGGCCCCAGGGCCAGGGAGATGCCGACCACGGCGCCCCAGACGCCGATGGCACGCGCGCGTGCGGCGGGTTCGGTGAAGGTGTTGGTGATGATCGACATGGCGACCGGGTTGAGCATCGAGCCGCCCACCGCCTGCACCGCACGGAAGGCGATCAGCGCCTCCAGGCTGGGGGCGAGGGAGCAGAGCAGCGAGCCGAGCGCGAAGACGACGAGGCCGGTCACGAAGACCCTGCGGCGGCCGATCCGGTCGGCGGTGGAGCCGGCCAGCATCAGGAGCGAGGCCAGGACCAGGGTGTACGCGTCGATGACCCACTGCATGCCGGAGACGGAGGCGTCGAGGTCGTCGCGCAGCGAGGGCAGGGCGACGTTGAGCGCGGTGTTGTCCAGGCTGACGATCAGCAGGCTCATGCAGCAGATCGCCAGGACGACGAGCTGCCGGTGCCTGGGAAGCTCCGCGCGTGTGAGCTCTGGCATGTTCGGATAGTACGGCTAACTAATGACCGGCGCAGTGCGCGACAATGGGCCAATGACCGCGTTCTCCCCCCTTGCCATCGGGCCGCACATCGTGCAGCCGCCGGTGGTGCTCGCCCCGATGGCCGGCATCACCAACGCCCCCTTCCGCACCCTCTGCCGCGAGTTCAGCGGCGGCAAGGGGCTGTTCGTGAGCGAGATGATCACGACGCGCGCCCTGGTCGAGCGCAACGAGAAGACCATGCAGCTCATCCGCTTCGACGCGACCGAGCAGCCGCGCTCGATCCAGCTGTACGGGGTGGATCCGGTGACGGTCGGCAAGGCCGTCCGGATGATCGTCGACGAGGACCTCGCCGACCACATCGACCTGAACTTCGGCTGCCCCGTCCCCAAGGTGACCCGGAAGGGCGGCGGCTCGGCCCTGCCGTTCAAGCGGCCGCTGCTGCGCGCGATCCTCAACGAGGCCGTGGCCAACGCGGGCGACCTGCCGGTCACCATGAAGATGCGCAAGGGCATCGACGACGACCACATCACGTACCTGGACGCGGGCCGGATCGCGGTGGAGGAGGGCGTCACGGCGATCGCCCTGCACGGGCGGACGGCGGCGCAGCACTACGGCGGTACGGCGGACTGGGACGCGATCGCGCGTCTCAAGGAGCACGTGCCGGAGATCCCGGTCCTCGGCAACGGCGACATCTGGTCCGCCGACGACGCCCTGCGGATGATGCGGGAGACGGGCTGCGACGGCGTGGTCGTCGGCCGCGGCTGCCTGGGGCGGCCGTGGCTCTTCGCCGACCTGGTGGCCGGCTTCGAGGGCACGGGCGCCTACGCGGCGCCGGGGCTGCGGGTGGTCGCGGACGCGATGGTGCGGCACGCGCGGCTGCTCGGCGAGTGGATCGGCGACGAGGCACGCGGTGTCATCGACTTCCGCAAGCACGTGGCCTGGTACCTGAAGGGCTTCTCGGTGGGTTCCGAGATGCGCAAGAAGCTGGCGATCACCTCGTCCCTCGACGAACTGAGCGCTCAGTTGAGCGAGCTGGACCTTGATCAGCCGTGGCCGGTGGGCGCCGACGGTCCTCGGGGTCGTACGTCCGGAAACAACCGAGTTGTCCTGCCGGACGGCTGGTTGAAGGACCCCTACGACTGCTCCGGCGTGAGTGAGGACGCCGAGCTGGACACGTCCGGCGGCTGAGATTCGGCCTCGATTCGGCCGTTCCGGGGGAGTGATCCTCGCCACCCTTGAGGGGGGTGGTGCTCAGATGAGCAGGTTACGAACGGCTGCACCGCCTGAAGGGTGGCACGGGGTGCCACCCTTTTTGCGTTCAAGACTTGAACGCAAGTGCTCGGATGGGCGCTCATGTGAGCGACTTTTCTTTGATTTGGGTCATGACGTCTTCGGGGTCTGAAAGTGGAAGCTACTTCTCGGTTACTTTCGAAGTGCTGGCGGACGGGTGGTTAAGGCCACGTGACCGCTAGGCGTACCTCCCCAGAAGCCTTCGATCTGGGTATGTTCCTCGCCGTCAGGGCAGCCAACCGAGTCATCGAGGAGTCGGGACCCGTGTCGGAAAACAATGATCAGAAGTTCGTGTACGACTTCACCGAGGGCAACAGGGACCTGAAGGACCTGCTCGGTGGCAAGGGCGCGAACCTGGCCGAGATGACCAACCTCGGTCTGCCGGTCCCTCCCGGGTTCACGATCACCACCGAGGCGTGCAAGGTCTACCTCGAGAGTGGCTCGGAGCCGGTCGAGCTCCGCGACGAGGTGAGCGCCCACCTCGACGCCCTCGAGCAGAAGATGGGCAAGAAGCTCGGCCAGGCCGACGACCCGCTGCTCGTCTCCGTGCGCTCCGGGGCGAAGTTCTCGATGCCGGGCATGATGGACACCGTCCTCAACATCGGCCTCTCCGACGCGTCCGTCGTCGGCCTCGCCGACCAGGCCGACAACGAGCGCTTCGCGTGGGACTCGTACCGCCGCCTCATCCAGATGTTCGGCAAGACCGTCCTCGGCGTCGAGGGCGAGCTCTTCGAGGACGCGCTGGACGAGGCGAAGGCCGCGAAGAAGGTCGCCAGCGACACCGACCTCGACGCCGCCGACCTGAAGAAGGTCGTCGAGCACTTCAAGAAGATCGTGAAGACCGAGACCGGCCGCGACTTCCCCCAGGACCCGCGGGAGCAGATGGACCTCGCCATCGAGGCCGTCTTCAACTCCTGGAACACCGACCGCGCGAAGCTGTACCGCCGCCAGGAGCGCATCCCGGGCGACCTCGGCACCGCCGTCAACGTCTGCTCGATGGTCTTCGGCAACCTCGGCCCGGACTCCGGCACCGGCGTCGCCTTCACCCGCGACCCCGCCTCCGGTCACGAGGGCGTCTACGGTGACTACCTGCAGAACGCGCAGGGCGAGGACGTCGTCGCCGGCATCCGCAACACCGTGCCGCTGGCCGACCTCGAGGGCATCGACAAGACCTCGTACGACCAGCTCATGGACATCATGAACACGCTGGAGACCCACTACAAGGATCTCTGCGACATCGAGTTCACCATCGAGCGCGGCCAGCTCTGGATGCTCCAGACCCGTGTCGGCAAGCGCACCGCCGGTGCCGCCTTCCGCATCGCCACGCAGCTCGTGGACCAGGGCCTGATCGACGAGGCCGAGGCGCTCCAGCGCGTCACCGGTGCCCAGCTCGCCCAGCTGATGTTCCCCAAGTTCGACGAGGCCGCGAAGGTCGAGCAGATCGGGCGCGGCATCGCCGCCTCCCCGGGCGCGGCCGTCGGCAAGGCCGTCTTCGACTCGTACACCGCCGTCAAGTGGTCCCGCTCGGGCGAGAAGGTCATCCTGATCCGCCGCGAGACGAACCCGGACGACCTGGACGGCATGATCGCCGCCGAGGGCATCCTCACCTCCCGGGGCGGCAAGACCTCGCACGCCGCCGTCGTCGCCCGCGGCATGGGCAAGACCTGTGTCTGCGGCGCCGAGGAGCTCGAGGTCGACACCAAGCGCCGCCGGATGACCACGGCCGACGGCCAGGTCGTCGAGGAGGGCGACGTCGTCTCCATCGACGGCTCCACCGGCAAGGTCTACCTCGGTGAGGTACCCGTCGTACCGTCCCCGGTCGTCGAGTACTTCGAGGGCCGCATGCACGCCGGCGCCGACGACGCCGACGAGCTCGTCCAGGCCGTCCACCGGATCATGGCCTACGCCGACCGCGTCCGCCGGCTGCGCGTCCGCGCCAACGCCGACAACGCCGAGGACGCCAACCGCGCCCGTCGCTTCGGCGCCCAGGGCATCGGCCTCTGCCGCACCGAGCACATGTTCCTCGGCGAGCGCCGCCAGTACGTCGAGCGGCTGATCCTGGCCGACACCGACGTCGAGCGCGACGACGCCCTGGAAGCCCTCCTGCCGCTGCAGAAGACCGACTTCGTCGAGCTCTTCGAGGCCATGGACGGCCTGCCCGTCACGGTCCGGCTGCTCGACCCGCCGCTGCACGAGTTCCTGCCCGACATCACCGAGCTGTCGGTGCGCGTCGCCCTCGCCGAGTCCCGCAAGGAGCCGCACGAGAACGACCTGCGCCTCCTGCAGGCGGTGCACCGGCTGCACGAGCAGAACCCGATGCTGGGTCTGCGCGGTGTCCGCCTCGGCCTGGTCATCCCCGGTCTGTTCACCATGCAGGTCCGCGCGATCGCCGAGGCCGCGGCCCAGCGCATCGACGCCAAGGGCGACCCGCGCGTGGAGATCATGATCCCGCTCGTCGGCACCGTCCAGGAGCTGGAGATCGTCCGCGAGGAGGCCGAGCAGGTCATCGCCGAGGTCCAGGCCCGCACCGGCGTCGAGCTCAAGCTCGCGCTCGGCACCATGATCGAGCTGCCGCGCGCCGCCGTGACCGCCGGTCAGATCGCCGAGGCCGCGGAGTTCTTCTCCTTCGGCACCAACGACCTCACGCAGACGGTCTGGGGCTTCTCCCGCGACGACGTGGAGGCCTCGTTCTTCACCGCGTACCTGGAGAAGGGCATCTTCGGCGTCAGCCCCTTCGAGACCATCGACAAGGACGGCGTCGGCGCGCTCGTGCGCAGCGCCGTCCAGGCCGGCCGCGCCACCCGCCCCGACATCAAGCTCGGTGTCTGCGGCGAGCACGGCGGCGACCCGGAGTCGGTCCACTTCTTCCACGAGGTCGGTCTGGACTACGTGTCCTGCTCGCCCTTCCGGATCCCGGTGGCGCGTCTGGAGGCCGGCCGCGCGGCGGCCGAGTCGAAGGGCAGCGACAGCCGCTGAGCCCTGCTGAACGGGGGGTCAGGAGCGGCGGTCGGGTCCTCCTGAACCCCCGTTCAGCAGCGGGAATCACCGAACCACTCCGGTACGACCGGGGGCGCCGCCGGTCTGCTCACCACCCTCACCGGCGGGCGGCGGCCCCGGAAACACGGCGACGGGACGGACACCTTTGTGCGGAGGTGTCCGTCCCGTCGTTTGTTTGTTGAGCGGATGTGAGTAGTTGTTCAATTGCGCCTGATTGAATTATTGGCCATTGAACTTCCTCGTTCCCCGCAAAGGATCCACCGCAAAGAATGGAGCGGGCGCGACCCCCGGATCCCCACCCGGAGGCCGCGCCCTTTACCGATGCCGGGCAGGTGAGCCGCAACCTCGCCGACCGCCGCCGGACGGGCAAAGCCCCCCACGGTCTTCACCACGTCACCTCGGTCCTGAAGGTTTCCTGCCCGACCCGTACAGCTTTTCGGTTCCGCCCCCATTGCCGCGATGCTTTTCAACTGTGGCTGAAACACCCTGGTAACGTGCAGTGATGCTGTGCATACTCGTCGTCGGGGGTGGTTGCGAGTGCACAGGTGGGGACGTCATGCTGCGGATTCATTTCACCGGAAACGACCTGGCGGGGGTGCGGACCGCCGCCCGGCCCGATGTTCTGTGGGAAACGATTCTCAGCTTTCACCGTTTAAGGGACCGGCGCAGCCCGGTCGTCTTCGGAGAATGGCGCTCCGAAACCCGGATGCGGCTCGGTGGTGAGACCAGGCTGCTCGCCGCGCTCGTTCCGAGCCGCGGCTATTTCCCCGACTTCCTGACGCCCGCCGAGGGCGTCCACGGGCTCGACGAGGGCCTGGAGGCGATCCGCGCGACCGACTCCGGCCGGCTGCGCGGCGAACTCTCGCTGCTCGCCGCGCACCGCTCCGGCGGGCGGACCGTGCCCCATTCGCTGCGGGCCCTCGCCGACGGCGGCGCGGAGCCCTTCGACCGGCTCGTGGGGGCGCTGCGGAGCTACCACCGGGCCGCCGTGGAGCCGTACTGGCCGCACATCAGGGCCCGCGTCGAGGCCGACCGGGCCCAGCGCGGCCGGGCGCTCCTGGACGGCGGCGCCGACGAACTCCTCGCCTCGCTGCCGCCGATGCTGCGCTGGCGCGCGCCCGTCCTGGAGGCCGACTACCCGGTCGACCGGGACGTCCACCTCGACGGGCGGGGGCTGCTGCTCCAGCCCTCGTACTTCTGCCGGGGGACCCCCGTGGTGCTGCGCGACCCCGCGCTGCCGCCGGTCCTCGTCTACCCCGTCACCCACGGCGAGGCGCCGACCGTGCGCGCGCCGGGCGGCTCCTCGCTCGCCAAGCTGGTCGGCCAGACCCGCTCGGCGGTCCTGCACGCCATCGGCGACGGCGGTACGACGAGCGAGCTCGCCCGCCGGGCCGGGGTGTCGCTGGCCTCGGCGAGCCAGCACGCGGCCGTGCTGCGCGAGGCGGGGCTCATCGCGACGCTGCGGCACGGGAACGCGGTCCTGCACACCCTGACGCCGTTGGGCGCCGCCCTGCTCGGCGGCGCCCAACGGACGGTGGATCTGCGGTGCTACGCGCGGAACGGGCCCCCGGTCACCTCGTAGGGTCCGGGGCGGGTGCCGCGCGCGGGACGGGCCCCCACGTCACCCTCGGGGGCCCGGGGGCGGGCGTCAGGCGCGGAACGGGCCCGTCACCTCGTACGTGATGCCGCCGGAGGAACTGCCGCTCGTGCCGCGCTGGCTGGAGAAGTACAGCCGCCTGCCGTCGGGGGAGAAGGCGGGGCCGGTGATCTCCGAGGAGGACTGGCCGTTGATCCGCAGGAACGGGGCGACGACGTCGTCCGGGGTGATGACGCAGATCTCCATGTTGCCGCCGTCCTCGGCGATGAACAGGTCGCCGGAGGAGGAGCCCGTGACGTTGTCGACACCGGTGAGCGGGGCGGCGCCGCTCGGCACGAGCGAGTCGTCGTACGCCAGCTCGTAGGTGTTGGCGGCGAGGTTGAGCTGCCAGAGGCGGTTGTCGCCCTTGGTGGTGAACCAGACGGTGTCGTTGGCGTAGTGGCAGCCCTCGCCGCCGTTGAACTTCTTCGCGCCCGAGACCTGGCTGCGGGTCGCGGTCGGGGAGCCGTCCGGGTCCGGCACGTTCTGCCAGGTGAAGGAGCCGCTCGCGGCGGAGCCCGCGACCAGCACCTGGAGGGTGCCGGCGGAGAGGTTCCCCCAGGTGGTGGGGATGAAGCGGTAGAAGCAGCCGTTCGTCTCGTCCTCGGTGAGGTAGACGACCTTGCGGACCGGGTCGGCGGCGGCGGCCTCGTGCTTGAAGCGGCCCATGGCGTCCCGCCGGACGGCCGCGTTCACCCCGTACGGGTCGGTCTCGTAGACGTATCCGAGGCTGACCTCCTCGCAGGACAGCCAGGTGTTCCACGGGGTCCTGCCGCCCGCGCAGTTCTGCCGGGTGCCCGACAGGACGCGGTACGCGCCGGTGACGGCCCCGGTCGAGCTGAAGCGCACCGCGCTCGCGCCGCCGCTCGGGTTGATCTCCGAGTTGGACACGTAGATCCAGCCGGTCCCGTCGGCGAAGCACGCGCCGCCGTCGGGGGCGCTGTGCCAGGTGTACGAGGTGCCGGGCACGGTCTGGCCCGACCGCGCGATCACCCGGCTGGTGAAACCGGCGGGCAGCAGGATGCCGTTGGCGTCGGCCGCGCCGAGCGCGCCGTAGGGGCCGGCGCCGGGCTGCGCGGGGGCCGCGTAGGCGGCGCCGTGCATCAGGGTGCCGCCGAAGGCCGCCGCCGACGTACCGATGACCGCTCCGCGCAGAAAACTGCGTCGCTCCACGTCTCACTCCTGAGAAGGGTGGTGAACCGCCCCGTCAGTCCGGTCGGCGACGGGGTCGCGCGCTTCCGGAAACTAGGAGTACGGAATTGACTGTGCATCAACAACCGGTGAAGAGGAAGAGGCGGGTACGGGGCGGGGCCCCGCCGGACGGGGCGCCCGGGCCGGCGTGCGGAGGAGGGGGCCCGCGGGGGACGGCACGCGCGGGGGAGGGGGCGCGCGAGGGACGGCGCGCGAGGGGGAGAGGACGTTCGGCTCTACGGGCGGTCCCGCACAGGAGGGACACTGGGGGCATGCGCGCCACCCGGGACATCAGCGGCCGACACGACCTCGACGTCGTGCTGCGGCGCTTCTACCGCGCCGCCTTCGCCGACCCGCTCATCGGGCCGTTCTTCACCGAGGTCGCCGGGACCGATCTCGAGGCGCATCTGCCGCGCATCACCGACTTCTGGGAGCGCGCCCTCTTCCGTACCGCCGACTACGGGCGGGACGCCTTCGCGCCGCACGCCGCGCTCCACTCCGCCCGGCCCCTCACCGCCGCCCACTTCGGGCGCTGGGTCCAGCTCTGGCACGCCGCCGTCGACGGCCTCCACGCCGGGCCGCTGGCCGGGCGGGCCAAGGCCCAGGGCGAGCGGATCGCCCTCGCGATGCTGCGGCGCCTCGCCGGGCCGGCGGCCGGCACGGAGGGCACGGGCGGCGGGTTCGTACCGTTGGCGGCCCTTGAGCTGCGCTCCGCCGCCTGAGCGAAAAAGAATCTTCGGGAGAGCGATGAGTTACGGGCGGGACGCCCGTCCTACCTCTTGAAAGCGCCGAAGCACCGGAGCCGCCGGAGCGACCGGAGCGACCGCAAGGGAAGAGAGAGCACACCATGGCCCCGCAGATGATCTTCGTGAACCTGCCCGTCAAGAGTGTCGACGCCAGCAGGGCCTTCTTCGAGAAGCTCGGCTTCTCCCACAACCCGCAGTTCAGCGACGAGTCGACCGCCTGTGTGGTCTTCAGCGACACGATCTTCGCGATGCTCCTCGAAGAGGAGAAGTTCCGCTCCTTCATGGCCCCCGGCAAGGAGGTCTCCGACGCCACCAAGGCCACCGAGGTCCTGGTCACCCTGAGCGCCGAGAGCCGTGAGCGGTGCGACGAGCTCGCCGACGCCGCCCTCGCCGCCGGCGGCACCCCCGCGAAGGAGCCGATGGACATGGGCTTCATGTACGGCCGCTCCTTCACGGACCTGGACGGCCACCACTGGGAGGTCTTCTGGATGGACCCGGCGGCCGCCCAGGGCTGAGCCCCGCGCGCGTCAGGCGGAGACGCCGCCGTCGATCACCAGGTCCGTGCCGACGGCGGAGCCGGCCGCGTCCGAGGCGAGGTACAGCACGGCCGCCGCCACCTCGGCGGCGGACGAGATCCGGCCCAGCGGGGACTCCTGCTTCATCCGGACCTCCCGATCGGCCTCCGTCTCGCCGGGCCGCAGCGACATCGCGGACTCCGAGGCGCCGGGGCTGACCGCGTTGATGCGGACCCCGTCGGCGATGTGGTCCAGGGCGGCGGCCCTGGTCAGCGCCGACACGGCGGCCTTCGAGACCTGGTAGCCGAAGACTCCCGGGATCCGGACGTGCGGGCCCAGGTTCGACGCGATGTTCACGATCGCCCCGCCGCCGTGCGCCCGCATGTGCGCGACCTCGGCCTGCAGGGCGTGCAGCACCCCCGTGACGTTGATGTCGAGCAGCGTCCGCCAGTCGTCGAGGGGGAAGTCGGCGGCGCTGTGGCCGCCCCGGAAGACCCCCGCGTTGTTCACGGCCACGTCGAGGCCGCCGTACACCTCGACCGTGCGCCGGACCAGCTCGCGTACGGACCCGGCGTCGGCGACATCGGCCGTGACGGCGGTGGCGGTGCCCCCGGCGGCCTCGATCAGGGCGACCGTCCCCTCCAGGGGCTCGGCGGTACGGCCGGCGACGACGACCTTCGCGCCCTCCGCGGCGAAGGCGAGCGCGATGGCCCGGCCGAGACCCGAACCGGCCCCGGTGACGAGGGCGACGCGGTCGGTGAAGCGTGCGTTCATGTGAGTCGACTCCCTTGTGAGTGCTGGCTACTTGACGCGGATCGTGAGGACGGCGAGTGCGGTGAAGAGGGCGGCGGCCGCCGCCAGGGACACCGCGTCCCCGCCGAGGGTGAGCAGGGCGGCGAAGACCACGGTCGGGCCGAGTTCCATCGCCGTGTTCAGGACGCCGCCCGCCAGCCCCGCCCGGTGCGCCGGGACGCCCTCGGTGGTCAGGACGGCGGCGGCGGAGAAGGACAGGGCGCCGCCGGCCGGCAGCAGGAGCAGGCCGGGGAGCAGTCCGTACGCGTACGGCACCGAGGCGTCGAACCCGGTCGCGGCGAGCAGCGCGAGTCCGGCCGCCGCCGTCCCGAGCCCGGTCGCGGTCACGCGCCCGGGGCCGTACCGCCGGATCAGCGGGCCCGCCAGCCGCCCCGAGGCCAGCAGGACGGCCGCGAAGGGCACGAAGGCGGCGGAGGCCCGCAGCTCGTCCCAGCCGCGCTGCTGCTGGAACGAGAGGGAGAGCAGGATGAAGACGCCCGCCATGCCGGTCGCCGTGAGACCGATCGCCGCCAGGCCGAGCCCCCGGCGCCGGTCGCGCAGGAAGTCCGGGGGCAGCAGCGGGTCGGCGGTGCGCCGCTCGACCGCCCCGAAGGCGGCCAGCAGGACGAGACCCGCCAGGAGGGGGACGAGGACCGGGGCGGAGCCCCAGGCGTGGGCGTCGGTGAGGACGAGCCCGAGGCTGGCGAGGGTGATCCCGGCGGTGGCGAGCAGGGCGCCGGGGAGGTCGAGGGACCGGCCCGCCGCCGCGGGGCCGCCTCGGGGTGCGGTCCCCGGCAGCACGCGCGGTGCCAGGAGCAGGGCCGCGACGGCCACCGCCACCGGGACCGCGAACGTGCCGCGCCAGGACGCGGCCGCGGCGATCACCCCCGAGAGCAGGTTCCCGGCGGTGGCGCCCAGCACGGACAGGCCGCCCCAGGTGGCCATCGCCCTGCCGTACGCGGCCGGTTCGGGGAACAGGGACCGGAGCACCGCCATCGCCGCCGGGGCGACGAGCGCGGCGCCGACGCCCTGCCCGAACCGGGCGCCGAGCAGCGCCTCGTATCCGGGGGTGAGCGGCGCGAGCGCGGAGGCGGCGCCGAAGACCAGCAGCCCCGCGGTGAGGGTCCGGCGCCCGCCGAAGCGGTCGGCGAGCCGCCCGCCGAAGAGCAGCAGACCGGCGAAGGTCAGGCCGTACGCGGCGCTGAGCAGGATCAACTGGGCGCGGTCGAGACGGAACTCGGTGCCGATGCGGGGGAGGGGGACGGCGAGGGAGGCGAGCGTGAAGATGAGGGTCATCTGCACGGCGGCGAGGAGGGCGAAGCCTCCGCGGGTGCGGAGCTCGCGGGTGCGGCGGCCGGGTGTGCGGCTCCCGGGTGTAGGGCTCCCTGCCGTGCGGCTCCCCGCTGTCCCGCTCCCCGCTGTCCCGCTCCCCGCCGTGCGGCACTCGCCTCCGGCGGATTCCCGCGTCGTCGTCGATGACATTCCGTCCCCCTATATTTGACCGTACGTTCCAGAATGAGCCCCGAAGAAAGGGCGCCCCCCGTGGGCGCCCTTTCCGCTGATCCGCGACCTCAGTCCAGCAGGCGCAGGGCCTGCTCCGCCGCGTCCCGGACCCTGGCCGGGTCGCTCGACGCCTTGCCGACCACGCGGATCCCCTGCAGCAGGACCAGGAGCATGCGCGCCAGGGCGCGCGGGTCCCGGTCCGCCGGGAGCTCGCCCCCGGCGCGTGCCCGGGCGAGCGCCCCGTGCAGGAGCGTCTCGATCTGCTCCCAGCTGAGCTCGACCCGGCGGGCCACCGCCGTGTCGTGCGGCCCCAGCTCCGCCGCCGAGTTGGTGACGAAGCAGCCGTTCAGCCGCTCGTCGTCGGTGGACGCCTCGGCGGCGAAGCGGCGGACGAACGCGCGGACGGCCGGCAGGGCCGGGCCCGGTGCGGACAGCTCCTCGACGGCCCGCGGGTCGCGGGTCTCCAGGTAGCGGTCCATCGCCTTCAGGTACAGCGCGTGCTTGTTGCCGAAGGTCGCGTAGATGCTGGCCCGGCCCACGCCGAGGTGCTCCACGAGGTCCGACATCGTCGTCGCCTCGTAGCCGCGCGCCCAGAACAGGTCGAGGGCGGCCTGGAGCGCGGCGTCGGGGTCGAATTCCTTGGTCCTGGCCACCGGGAGACCGTACGACTATCTGGAACGATCGGTCAAGTTACTTCGCCCGTACCGGATACACCGCCACCGCGACCTCCTCGTCGTCCAGGCACCGCCCCGACTCCAGGTCGAAGCGCTGCTTCAGGAGCGGCGAGGCCACGAACGGCCGCCCCTCCGCCGTACCGACGAGCCCCCGGGACAGTACCTGCGCCCCCGTGAACGGGTCGCGGTTGTCGATCGCGTACGTACGCCCCGAGCGGTCACGGAACACCGCCACCTGCCGTCCGTCCGGCAGCAGTGCCGCCACGCCCCGGCCCGGGGTCAGCCGCTCCTCCTCGCAGACCGTCACCCAGGAACCGGGCCCGGGGGAGATCTGGAGGATCGTCGTGGCGGGAGAGGGGGGAGAGGGAGGAGAGGGAGGAGTCGCGGGTGTCGTGAGGGTCGTCATCGGGAGGAAGCCCCTTCCAGCGTGCTGTTCGTCCTGCCGAGCGTCAGGATCGTGAGGTCCGGCTTGATCTGGTCGCGCTCCGGGACGAAGCGGACCGAGGGGTCCGGTGCCTCCGGGGCGTTCACGAAGGAGACGAAGCGCCGCAGCCGCTCCGGGTCGTCCAGGGTCTGCGCCCACTCGTCCTGGTAGTCGGCGACGTGCGCCGCCATCAGCGCCTCCAGCTCGTCGCAGAGCCCGAGCGAGTCGTGCACCACCACGTCCTTGAGGTGGTCGAGCCCGCCCTCCAGGCGCTCCAGCCAGGTCGATGTCCGCTCCAGGCGGTCCGCCGTCCGGATGTAGAACATCAGGAACCGGTCGATCAGGCGCACCAGTTCGGCGTCGGAGAGGTCCTGGGCGAGCAGGTCGGCGTGGCGCGGGGTCGCGCCGCCGTTCCCGCCGACGTACAGGTTCCAGCCGCTCGCCGTGGCGATGATCCCGAAGTCCTTCGACTGCGCCTCCGCGCACTCGCGGGCGCAGCCGGAGACGGCCGACTTGAGCTTGTGCGGGGCGCGCAGGCCCCGGTAGCGCAGCTCCAGCCGGATCGCCATCTTCACCGAGTCCTGGACGCCGTACCGGCACCAGGTCTGCCCCACGCAGGACTTGATCGTGCGCAGCGCCTTGCCGTACGCGTGCCCGGACTCGAAGCCCGCGTCCACCAGCCGGGTCCAGATCGACGGGAGCTGGTCCACCCGGGCGCCGAAGAGGTCGATCCGCTGGCCGCCGGTGATCTTCGTGTAGAGGCCGAAGTCGCGGGCCACCTCGCCGATCACGATCAGCTTGTCCGGGGTGATCTCACCGCCGGGGATCCGCGGCACGACCGAGTACGAGCCGTTGCGCTGCATGTTGGCGAGGAAGTGGTCGTTGGTGTCCTGGAGGGAGGCCTGCTCGCCGTCCAGGATGTAGCCGTTGTTGAGGGAGGCGAGGATCGATCCGACGGTCGGCTTGCAGACCTCGCAGCCCTCCCCGCCGCGGGCCCCCTCCCGCCCGTGCGAGTCGAGCAGCGCGGCGAACGACGTCGCCCGCAGGGTGCGGGCGATCTCGTACAGCTCGCTCCGGGTGTACGGGAAGCAGCCGCACAGGCCCTTCTCGGCCGGCGCGGGCAGCAGCTTCTCGATGACCTTCACGCAACTGCCGCAGCCCGTACCGGCCTTGGTGCACTTCTTCACCTCGGCGAGCGAGGAGCACTGGCCGATCGCGTGCTTCGTCACGTTGTGGCAGGAGCAGATCACCGCGTCGTCCGGCAGGGCCGAGGGCCCCAGAGCCACCGGTGCGCCCGCGCCCGCCGGGAGGACCAGCTGCTCGGGGGAGACCGGCGGGACCGTCCCGGTGAGCGGGCGCAGCAGACCGTACTGCTCGGCGTCGCCGACCAGGACACCGCCCAGGAGGACGCCGTCGCCGCTCACCACAAGCTTCTTGTAGACGCCCGAGCGGGAGTCGGAGTAGACGACGTCGAGGCAGCCCTCGGCCGTGCCGTGCGCGTCGCCGAAGGACGCGACGTCCACGCCGAGCAGCTTCAGCTTCGTCGACATGTCGGCGCCGGTGAAGCCGTCGTCCTCGCCCGCCTCCTCCGCCAGGGTCGCGGCCACCGTCTGCGCCATCTCGTAGCCCGGCGCCACCAGGCCGTAGACCCGCCCGTCCGAGGCGAGGGCGCACTCGCCGATCGCGAAGACCGCCGGGTCCGAGGTGCGGCACCGCTCGTCGACCGCGATCCCGCCGCGCTCCCCGACGGCCAGGCCGCAGTCGCGGGCCAGCTGGTCCCTGGGCCGTACACCGGCCGAGAACACGACCAGGTCCGTGGCCAGTTCGGAGCCGTCCGACAGCCTCATGCCCGTGACCGAGCCGTCCGCCGTCAGCACCTCCTGCGTCCCCGTCCCGGTGTGGACGGTCAGACCCATCCGCTCGATCGTGCGCAGCAGCGCCGCGCCGCCGCCCTCGTCGACCTGCACCGGCATCAGCCGCGGCGCGAACTCCACGACGTGGGTGTCGAGTCCGAGGCCCTTCAGCGCGCCGGCCGCCTCCAGGCCGAGCAGGCCGCCGCCGACGACCGCGCCGGTCGTCGCCGTCCTCGCGTACTCCTCGATGGCGAGGAGGTCCTCGATCGTCCGGTACACGAAGCAGCCGCGGGCGTCCTTGCCGGGGACGGGCGGCACGAAGGGGTACGAGCCGGTGGCGAGGACGAGCGCGTCGTAGGCGAAGACCCGGCCGGAGCGGGCGGTGACCGTACGGGCCTCCCGGTCCACGGACTCCGCCGCGTCGCCCACGTACAGCTCGATGCCGTGCTTCTCCATGAAGCCCGCCTCGACCATCGACAGGTCGTCCGGGGTCTTCCCGGCGAAGTACGAGGTCAGCTGGACGCGGTCGTAGGCGGGGCGCGGCTCCTCGCAGAGGACGACGATCCTGGCCCGCTCGGTGACACCGCGGTCGGCGAGCGACTCCAGGAACCGCTGGCCGACCATTCCGTGGCCGACCAGGACGATGGTGGGGGTGGTCATGAGGAGCCTCCGTCGTGGGTGAGCAGGTGCAGCAGGGGGGCCTCGTCGGGCAGGGCTTCGTCGCCCTCCCAGGCCCGGGCGAGCGTGCCGACGGCGGCCAGATCGCCGAGGAGGACGCCACCGACGAGGCGGTCCCCGCGGACGACGACCTTGCGGTGGGAGCGGCGGGTGGCGTCGGTGAGCTGGACGACGTCGTCGCCTGGGAGGGCGGTGGTGTCGCCGAAGGCGGCGAGGTCGAGGGGCCGGGCGCCGCCGAGGGTGAGGCGGGTGAGGGCGCGGGTGCCGCTGTAGCCGGTGGCGGGCCCGGTGTCCGCGGGGGCCGCGCCCGCCTCCGCGCCCGGGGCGGGCGGCCGTTCCGCCCGGCGCGACGAGGGCCCGCACGGCGTCGGCGCGGCCGTCCCGGCCAGCAGGACGGCCGTCAGCGCGTCCGCCTGGTCCAGGGCCGGGCCCGCCAGGCCGTAGACCCTTCCCCTGTGTTCCGCGCAGTCGCCGATCGCGTGGATGTACGGGTCGGACGTCCGGAGCTCGTCGTCCACCACGATCCCCGTCCCGACCGCGAGCCCCGCCTCCCGCGCCAGGGCCACCCGGGGGCGGACCCCGCACGCCAGGACCACGACCCGCGCGTCGAGGACGAAGCCGTCGGCCAGTTCGACCGCGGTCACCTCGCTGTCCCGCTGCCGCAGACCGCTCACCCGGCACTCGGTGTGCACCTCGACCCCGAGCGACTCGACGTGCTCGCGCAGCAGGTGCGAGGCGGTCGCGTCCAGCTGGCGCTCCATCAGGCGCTCGCCCTGCTGGGTGAGCACCACCTCCGCGCCCAGCGCGGCCAGCGCCCGTGCCGCCGAGACCCCGAGCAGCCCGCCGCCGACGACCACCGCCCGCGTCCCCGGCCGCACCCGGTCGCGCAGCGCCAGGCAGTCGTCGAGGGTACGGAAGGCGTGGACGCCCTCCGGAGGTTCCGCGCCTCCCGGGCCGCGCAGTCCGCGCAGCGGCGGGAGCACCGGGTTGGAGCCGGTGGCCAGGACCAGGCGGTCGTAGCCGACGAGCGAACCGTCCGCGCACTCCACCGTCCGCGCCGCCCGGTCGATCCGCACGGCCCGCACCCCGAGCCGGGCCGGCTCGCGGGTCCCGGGCAGGGCGATCACCTCGGGGGCGTACCGCCCGGCGAGGACGTCGGCCAGCAGCACCCGGTTGTACGGGGCGCGCGGCTCCTCGCCGAGGAGGGTGACGGGCAGGCGCTGGGCGAGCCGGGCGCCCGCCGTTCCGCCCCCGACCACCACGATCCGTGTACTCATACCGGGAAGCGTGCGCGGCCGGTGTTACCCGACGGCATCCCGACTGTTTCCCGTACGGAACGCTGATCTCCGTGCCCGCCCCCGTCCGCTGTGAGGCCGGGCGGGCCGGCCGTCAGGATTAACCGGTGGTCAGGCTCGGCTCAAGTCAGGCTTAAGGATCGGAAGGAGGGAGCTGAGCTGCGGATTCCCGTATACGGGCGGACCTACTGTGCCGGATGTGACCACCGAGGCCAGCCATCCTCTCTACGTACCCCTCCGACCCCACCGCGCCGAACCGGCCCCGCCGCCGGCCCCCGCGCGGCGCGCACCCGCCCCGCCCCTGCCCGTCCTGCGGCTCGCCCCCGACCGCCTGCGGACCGCGATCCTGGGCGGCGCCGGGGCCGTCGCCCTGCTCTGGGGTGTGCAGGCCCGGCCCTCCGCCCGCCTCGACGCCTTCTTCGCGTCCGGCGCGCACCTGACCGGTCTGCTCGCCGGGTACGGCGTCCTCGTCCTGCTGCTGCTCATGGCCCGCGTCCCGGCCGTCGAGCACGGCGTCGGAGCCGACCGGCTCGCCCGCTGGCACGCCCTCGGCGGCCGGTACGTCCTCGGCCTGATCGGCGCGCACGCGCTCCTCGCGCTCTGCGGTTACGCCGTGCACACCCGCACCGACCTCGTCACCGCCACCGGCGGCCTCCTGTCGTACGGGGCGATCGCCGCCGCCACCGCCGGCACCGTCCTCTTCGTCGCCGTCGGTGTCACCTCCGCCCGGGCCGTACGGCGCCGGGTCCGGCACGAGGTCTGGCGGGCCGTCCACCTCGGCGCGCTGCTCGCCGCCGCCCTCGGCTTCGTCCACCAGCTCGCCGGACCCGACATCGCCGACAGCCTCCTCGTCCGCTGGGCCTGGTCGATGGCCCACGGCACCGTCGCCGTCCTCCTCCTCTGGTACCGGCTCGTCGTCCCGGTCCGCGCCGCCCTCCGCCACGAGCTGCGGGTCGTCGAGGTCCGCGACGAGGGACCGGGCGTCGTCTCGGTGCTCGTCCGGGGCAGGGGAGTGGCCCGGCTGTGCGCCGAGCCCGGCCAGTTCTTCCGCTGGCGCTTCCTGCGGCGCGGGCTCTGGGCGACCGCCCTGCCCTTCTCGCTCTCCGCGCCCGTCCGCGACGACACCCTGCGGATCACCGTCAAGGCGTGCGGCGACCACACCCGCCGCATCCGGCGGCTCCGCCCGGGCGTCCGGGTCCTCGCGTCCGGCCCGTTCGGCGCGCTCACCGCCCACCGCCGCACCCGCCGCAAGGTGCTGCTGCTCGCCGGAGGCGTCGGCATCACCCCGCTCCGCACCCTGTTCGAGACGCTGCCCGGCGGGCCGGGCGACGTGACGCTCCTCTACCGGGCCTCGGACGCCGCCGGAGTCGTCCTGCGGGAGGAGCTGGAGGTCATCGCCCACGAACGGCAGGCCGCCCTGCACTTCCTCCTGGGCCGCTCCGACGACTCCTTCGACCCCCTCGCGCCGCGCGCCCTGCGCCATCTGGTGCCGGACCTCGCCGCCCACGACGTCTACCTCTGCGGGCCGCCCGCCATGGCCCGCGCCGCCACCGCCAACCTGATCCGGGCCGGGGTGCCGGCCTCCCGCATCCACAGCGAGGACTTCGACCATGCCTAGACACGGCGCTCCCCGCGTCCCCCGCGTCCCGCGCGTCCGTTCCGCCGAACAGGCCCGGCGCCTGCTCGCCGCCGCCCTCCTCGGCGCCGGGGCGCTCGCCGGAACCCTCCTCACGGCCTCCGTCACCCCGGCCGCGCCGCCGGCTCCGGACCGCGGTCCGGGCGCCGCAAGCTCAGACGTAGCTCAACTCTCCAGAGATTGATGGACGGGGCAACGATCGCCTCCCTAGGCTCACGGGCATGCCCGACATCTCACTGACCACCCTTGTCCTGCTGTGCCTCGCCGCGCTCGTGGCGGGCTGGATCGACGCGGTGGTCGGCGGCGGCGGGCTGCTCCTGCTGCCCGCCCTGCTGCTCGGGCTGCCGAACGTCCAGGCCGCGCACATCCTCGGCACCAACAAGGCCGTCGCGATCGTCGGCACCACCGGGGCCGCGATCACCTACGTCCGCAAGGCGCCCGTACGGGTCTGGACGGCGGTCCGCATCGGGCTCGCCGCCCTCGCGGGCTCCATGGCGGGCGCCTTCTTCGCGGCGGGCATCAGCAGCGACGTCCTGCGTCCGGTGATCATGGTCGTCCTGCTCGCGGTGGCGGCCTTCGTGATGCTGCGGCCCTCGTTCGGCGCGAAGGCCGAGGGGGAGGAGCGGGCGCCGCTGACCCGGGCCCGGATCGTCACCGCGATCGTCGTGGTCGGCGGCGGGATCGGCTTCTACGACGGCCTGTTCGGCCCCGGCACCGGCACCTTCCTGGTGCTCGCGCTGACCGCGGTGCTCCATCTCGACCTGGTGACCGCCTCGGCGACCGCGAAGATCGTCAACGTCTGCACCAACGCGGGCGCGCTCGCGATGTTCGCGTACCAGGGCAGCGTGTACTGGCAGCTCGCCGCCGTCATGGCGGTCTTCAACCTGATCGGCGGGACGGTCGGGGCGCGGATGGCGCTCAGCAAGGGCGCCGAGTTCGTGCGCGGGGTGCTGCTCGTGGTGGTGCTCTCGCTGGTCGCGAAGCTCGCCTTCGACCAGTGGGCCTGACGCCCACCGGACCCGCCGTCCGACCGGCCGTCGGGCGTGCCCCCGGGCCTGCCGCCGGCCCCGCTACCGCACTCCGATGAGGTGCCCGAAGGCGACCACGTTGCCCTGGTAGCCGTTCTTCTGCGAGAAGCCGCCGCCGCAGGTGATCACCCGGATCTCCGCGCGGTTCGCCTCGTCGTACACCTTCCGGTCCGGGAAGTCCTTGTTCCCGTAGACCTCGACCGCGTCCACCGTGAACACCGCGGTCCGCCCGTCCTCCCGGTCCACCTCGATCCGGTGGCCCTTCTTCAGGGCGCCGAGCGTGTAGAAGACGGCGGGTCCTTCGGCGTTGTCGACATGGCCCGCGACGATCGCCGTGCCCTTGGCGCCGGGCGAGGTGCCGTCCCCGTACCAGCCGGCCATGTTCCGGTTCCCGGCCGGCGGTACGCCGAGCGAACCGTCCGAGGCCAGGCCGAGCCGCATCATCGGGGTGTCCACATCGGTCTCGGGGATGCGCAGCCGGACCGGGGCCGAGGGCGGCAGCGGATCGGCCGCGGCGTCGGTGTGCACGCTCGGCCCGGCGGCGAAGGCCTGCGCGGCCGACGGCACGGGCGGGGTGACCTGCTCCGAGCCGTTCTGGACGAGCCAGAGCCCGACGCAGGCGGCCGCGGCTATGCCCCAGCCCTTGCTCCTGTTGCCCACCTGGGCTCCCTGGGGTGTGGCCCTGCCCCCGCCGGGCCGTGTTCGGGCGCTCCGGCGGGGGCAGGACAGGCGGATGGTCTCAGTGGCCCTGCGCGCCGCTCGCCCGGCGGCGCAGGAGCAAGACCCCGCCCACGGCAGCTGCGGCCAGCACCGCCGCGCCTGCCGTGACCTGGGCGGTGTCGGGGCCGACGCTGCCCCCGACACCGGTCTGGACGTGGCCGCTGGGACGGCGGTGCTTGACGGTCAGGTCTCCCCGGGCCGTCTTGCCGTTGTCGCAGGCCACGCTGATGCCGTACGTGCCGGCCTTGGCGTGCTCCGGTACGTGGAACTGGCCGACCACGACCTCCTTGTGCGTGCTCGGGCGCAGCTGGAACTCGCCCGCGCCGAGCGAGTTCGCGTCCCCGACGCCGCGGCCGTGCTTGCCGCAGGCGAGCGTGTTCACGGTGACGCTGGCGCCGGGTTCGGCCTCGGAGGGGAAGATCTCGAGCCACTCGGAGTCGCCGGCGAATGCCGAGGGGACGGCGAGGGCTCCGATCGCGGCGACCGTCAGCGCGGTACCGGTGAACAGGCGGACAATGGTGCGCATGGGGGGCCTCCGGGGCGCGCGAGCGGTCGAGCGGGGCGGTCCTCCCGGGAGGGACTTCCCGGAACGGCCTTCTGAGACCGAGATAAGAGCCGCCGCGCGCGCCGCGCCTCCTGATGAGGCATCAGGATTGGGCCGTCCGATACGGTGTGTCGCCTGGATTTCCGGCATACGTGCAGGTCAGGGCGGGTGTCGTTGTGTCAGCTGATGCTCCGTGCCGAACGGGTGACCGGTGCCGCCCGTCAGCCCCCCGTCAGGCCGGTGATCGCCGCCAGGGCCCACTCCTGCGCGCCCACCGTCGCGCCGGCCGCGACACCGGTCGCCACCGGGGCGAGCGCGCCCCTGAGCGTGGTGAGCGCCCGGCGCACCCTGCCCTCCTCGACCGGCTCCTCCTGGCTGATCACCGCCAGGACCTCCTCGGCCGCCTCCTGGGTGTCGCGCTGCTCCGCCTCCCCGAGGCCGGCCCCGGGGAGCTGCCGGAGGAGCTCGCCGATCCGCTCGGCGAGTGCCTCGTACCCCGGGGCGACCGTGCCGGGCGTGCCGTTGTTCTGCTGGTTCTGGGTGACGGTCCCGTTGTCCCAGGCGAACTGGCCCTGCGAGACGGTGCCGTGGAACACCGGTCCGTTGTAGTGGTTCACCTGGGCCGCGGGGCTCCCCTGCGCGTCCTGCTCCGGCGTGGCGTTCTCGTCCGGTCGTTCGTTCATGAGCGGGAACCGTCTCCTTCCGTCCTGTCCTGGTGCTGGCTGACGTTCTCGTTGCCCCAGGCCACCTGGATGTCGTGGACCGGCCCGTTGAAGACCGGCCCGTTGAAGATGTTGATGATCTGCTGCGGCGGCCCGGCCGGCTTCTCCGCGTGCCGGAGGACCTTGAGCGAGGTCCGCAGCCGGACCGTCTCGACCCGGCCGTTGCCGACGACGGCCACCCCGGTGGTGCCGTCGACCGCGCAGTCCACCAGCTGCCCGCCGGCCTCCGCGTCGAAGCTCGCGCCGGCGTGCGCGCAGTCGGCGAACCCGCTCCGCGTGATGTCGAGGTACGCGGAGCCCGTCCCGTAGACGCCGAGCGCCCCCGAGCCGTTCACCGTGAGGTTCCGGGCGATGAGCCGTCCGCTGCCGAGGGCTCCGGCCCCGGCGCCGCTCACCGCCGTGACGACGCTGTCGGTCACGCGCAGCTGTGCCTCGTCGGAGACGCCGAAGCCGAGGATGCCGCGCTCGGCCGTCACGTTCCTGAGCGTGACGCGGGACTGGCCGCCGATGGCCACGGCGGCCATCTCGCAGTCGCGGAAGGCCGTGTCCGCGACCTCGGCGGTGGTGCCGCCGTTGCCCCGGGCCTCCAGGCCGGACTGGCAGCGCTCCACCCGCAGGTCCGTGAACGTGGCCCCGGAGTCGTCGAAGACCCGCAGCGCGGTGTTGGTCAGGTCCTCGACCGCGATGCCGGTGAAGCGGCCCCGGGCGCTCTCGGTGACCGCGATGCCGACGTTGCCGCCGGAGATGCGGCCGCCGTGCACCTCCGGCGCGCCGCCCTTGGTCACGAACACCGCGATGTTGCCGGAGCCGAGCACCTGGCAGTCCTCGAACCGGCCCCGTGCGTCCGTCTGCACGTTGATGCCGGTGTCGTGGCAGTCGGCGAGGACGCAGCCCCGTACCAGCGGATCGGCGCCGCCGGCCGCGCCGATGCCGTGCCGGGCTCCGTCGACCCTCGTGCGGTCGACGGAGCCCCTGGACTGCTCGGTGAACATGATCCCCTCGCCGTGCACGGCGGTGATCACGCAGTCCGCCACGACGAGCCGGGCCCGGGCGTCCGCCGTGAGGGCCGCCTGCCCGGTGCCGGTCAGCTCGCAGCCGACGACCTCGGCGTGCGCGTCGCTGACCCGCAGCCCGTGGATCCTGCTGCCCTCGATCAGGCTGCCCAGGACGGAGACGCGCGCCCCCTCGATCACGGCGACGGCGTTGTCGGGGGCGTCGGTGAACCGGCAGCGCTCGACCAGCCCCGCGCCGCCGGTGAAGAGGGTCCTGCCGTGGGCGACCACGCTGTCCCGCAGGGTGACGGTGGTGTGCGGCCGGGCGTGCAGGGCGACGCCGCCGTGGGCGCGGATCTCGGTGTGCTCGAGTGTCAGCGCGCCCGCGTGGCAGGCGGCGACGTCCGTCTCACGGCCGACCAGGGTGAGGCCGTGCACCCGGACCGATCCGGCGGCGTCCAGGACGGGGCCGCGGGGCCGGCCGACGACCACGGAGCCCGGGCCCTCGGCCGCGACCAGCCGCATGTCGCCCCGGACGGTGAGGGACTCCTCGTACCGGCCGGGCGCGATCTCGATCAGGGCCGGCCGGCCCCGTGCGGCCGCCGCCCGGAGCGCCGACGTGATGTCGGGGTGGGCGCGCCGCCCGCCGCGCGGCGAGACGACGTATCTCGCGACCATTCCGCTGAACTCCCCCGTGTCGATCCCGTGTCGATCCCGAGTTGCTCTACAACTCGTCCCACTCCACCGAGTCGTAGGTCGAGTACACCCGCTCCATCAGCTCCTCGTCCACCGCGAACGTCACCTCGTCGATCGACGTCACGGCCGCTATGGAACGGGAGTTGGTGACGAGCGCGGCCCGGTAGCCGGAGAGGTCGGCCAGGGTGACCGGGCGGCGGACCGAGGGGAGGCGGGGCTCCAGGAGGGCCATGGTGATGCCTTCGAGGCACGGCGCCGACGGCCAGACCAGGGAACTTCCGTCCCAGAACGCGATGTTGGTGATGGCTCCCTCGGCGATCTCGCCGTACGGGGAGATCAGCACGGCGTCGTCGTAACCGGCGCGCTGGGCCGCCTCGCGGTGGTAGCTCTGGCCGAAGCCGCCGAGGTGCTTGAGGTGCGGCGCGGGCCGCCAGTACTCGGCGGTGGTCAGGCGCTGCGGGGCGCCGAGGCCGTCCGGGGCGGGCGGGGCGACCGTCACCACGAGGCGGATGCCCGGGTACACGTACACCCGTACCGAGGCGTTCCGCTGCCCCGAGGACTCCAGGGCGCCGGTTATCAGGGAGCGGATCCGCCCGCCGTCCAGCTCCCGGTCGAAGAGCTCGCGGGTGGCGCGGTCGAGACGGGCGAGGTGCAGGTCCAGGCCCTTCACGCGCCCGTTCCGCACCTGCATCGCGGTGAAGTGGCCGAAGCCGGACATGAGGGCGGCGAGCAGTCCGGGGTCGGTGGCCGCGGGGACGCCGTCGATCTCGATGTAGGGAGGCGGAGTCGTCATGCCCTCACCGTACGTCCGGGGAAACGCCCCGGGGAAAGAGCCGTCGGACGCCGCTTGACCTCAACCAAACTTGAGGTACCACGATCATCCGCATGGACACCACGAACGCCTCCACGGCCACCGTTCCCGCCGCCCCCTCCGTGCGGCCCGCCGCCGCGGAAGCCGCCTCCGCCCCCGCCCCGCTCACCCTCGCCCTCGTCGTCGCCAGCGACCGCGAAGGCCGCTTCGCCCCGGTCGTCACCGACTGGTTCCGCTCCCGGCTCGCCGAGCGCGAGGACTTCCATGTCACCGTCCTCGACCTCGCCGAGACCGACCTCCCCACCTCCCTCTCCTACGACCCGTCCCCGGCCGTCCGCGCCGAACTCGCCAAGGTCACACCGGTGCTGGAGAACGCCGACGCCTACGTCGTCATCACCCCCGAGTACAACCACTCCTTCCCGGCCGCCCTCAAGAACCTGATCGACCGGCACTACACGGAATGGCAGGCCAAGCCCGTCGGCTTCGTCTCCTACGGCGGCATCTCCGGCGGCCTGCGCGCCGTCGAGCAGCTCCGGCAGGTGTACGCCGAGATGCACGCGGTCACCGTCCGCGACACCGTCTCCTTCCACCACGCCCACGGGCTGTTCGACGAGGACGGACGGCACAAGGACCCGGCCGCCGCGGAAGGCGCGGCCAAGGCGCTCCTCGACCAGCTCGGATGGTGGGGACGCGCCCTCAGGAACGCCAAGTCCATCCATCCGTACGGCGCGTGAGGAATCGTCACCATGCTGCTGCGACTGCTCGCGCCCCGCCTCAGGCCGTACCGGTCCCTCCTCGTCCTCCTCGTCGCCCTCCAGCTCGCCCAGTCCCTCGCCTCCCTCGCGCTGCCCGCCCTCAACGCCGGCGTCATCGACCACGGCGTCCTGCGCGGCGACACCGGCCGCGTCCTCAGCGGCGGCGCCGCGATGGTCGCCGTCACCCTCCTCCAGGCGGCCGCCGCGGCCGCCGCCACCTACACCGGCGCCCGGGTCGCCATGGGCGTCGCCCGCGACCTGCGCTCCGAGGTCTTCCGCCGGGTCCAGGACTTCTCCGCACGGGAGCGGGGCAGGTTCGGCGCCGCCTCCCTGATCACCCGTACGACCAACGACGTCCAGCAGATCCAGACGTTCACCGTCCTCGTCCTGACCATGCTGGTCGCCGCGCCGCTCCTCTGCTTCGGCGGCATCGCCATGGCCCTGCGCCAGGACGTTCCGCTCGCCCTGGTGCTGCTGCTCTTCGTGCCGGTGATGACCGGCGCCGTCGGGACCGTCGTCCTGCGGATGCGGCCGCTCTTCACGGGCATGCAGGAGCGGATCGACCGCGCCAACCGGGTGCTGCGCGAGCAGATCACCGGCGTCCGGGTGGTCCGCGCCTTCGTCCGCGACCGGCACGAGCGGGAACGGTTCGCCGCCGCCAACGGCGAACTCCACTCCGTCGGCCTCCGGGCCGGCCGACTCCAGGCCCTGATGTTCCCGACGGTCCTCATCGTCTGGGAACTGACCACCGTCGCCCTCGTCTACGTCGGTGCCCACCGCATCGACTCCGGCACCCTCCAGCCCGGCGGGCTCGTCGCCTTCCTCGGCTACCTGCTCCAGATCTCGATGTCCGTGATGATGGCCCTCTTCCTCTTCATGCACATGCCCCGGGCCGAGGCGGGCGCCGTCCGCGTCCGCGAGGTCCTCGACACCCGCCCGTCCGTCGCCCCGCCGGTCTTCCCCGTCGCCACCACGGACGACCGCGGTCATCTGGAGGTCCGCGGCGCGGACTTCCGGTACCCGGGCGCGGAGGAGTCGGTCCTCAAGGACGTCGCCCTCGAAGCCCGGCCGGGCGAGACGACCGCGATCATCGGCTCCACCGGCAGCGGCAAGTCCACCCTCCTCGGACTCGTCCCCCGCCTCTTCGACGCCACCGGCGGCGAAGTCCTCGTCGACGGCGTCGACGTCCGCGACCTCGCCCCCGACCTCATGGCCAAGACCGTCGGACTCGTCCCGCAGAAGCCGTACCTCTTCTCCGGAACCATCGCCACCAACCTCCGCTACGGCCGACCCGACGCCACCGACGAAGACCTCTGGCACGCCCTCGACATCGCCCAGGCCGCCGACTTCGTCCGCGGGCTCGACGAGGGGCTCGACGCGCCCGTCTCCCAGGGCGGCACCAACTTCTCCGGCGGCCAGCGGCAGCGGCTCGCCATCGCCCGGGTCCTCGTCGCCCGCCCCCGCCTCTACCTCTTCGACGACTCCTTCTCCGCCCTCGACCCCCGCACCGACGCCCGGCTCCGCGCCGCCCTGAAGGAGGAGACGGCGGACGCCACCGTCGTCATCGTCGCCCAGCGGGTCTCCACCATCCGGCAGGCCGACCGGATCGTCGTCCTCGACCGGGGCCGGAACGTCGGCACCGGCACCCACACGTCGCTGATGCAGGACAACCCCACCTACCGGGAGATCGTCCTCTCCCAGCTCACCGAGGAGGAAGCCGCATGAGCACGGCCACGGAGAGCCGCACCGCGCAGGACACACCCGAAGGACCCGGGGAGGGCCCCCGCGCCGTCCCCGCCCGCACCGGCCCCTCCTCCTCGCAGCGGGGCCCCGGCCTCCCCGCCACGCCCGGCGTCGAACGCTCCCTGTCCTTCCGAGCCTCCGGGCTCCGCCTGCTGCGCACCCTCGCCCCCGACCGGGCCCCGCTCCTCGGCCTCCTCGCCGCTGGCGCCACGGGCGTCGCCCTCACCGTCCTCAACCCCCTCCTCCTCGGCCGCGCCACCGACCTCGTCATCACCGGCGCCACCGGCCCGGCCGGGGTGGACTTCCGGGCGGTCGGCCGGCTCCTCGCCCTGTCCGCCCTGGTCGTCGCCGGGTCCTCCCTCTTCACCTGGGTGCAGTTACGGATCGCCACCACCGTCGTCCAGCGGGCCGGCCACCGGCTCCGCGAGGACGCCCAGCACAAGCTGGCGAAGCTGCCCCTCGGCTACTTCGACCGGCAGGAGCGCGGCGAGGTCCTCTCCCGCACCACCAACGACATCGACAACATCACCCAGACCCTCCAGCAGGCCTTCAGCCAGATGGTCCGCGCTCTGCTGACCCTGGTCGGCGTCCTCGCGATGATGTTCTGGGTCTCCCCGGTGCTGGCCCTCGTCGCCCTCGCCACCGTGCCCGTCTCGATCGTCGTCGCCGGCTTCGTCGGCCGCCGTGCCCAGCCGCAGTTCGTGAAGCAGTGGGCGGTCACCGGCCGGCTCGGCAGCCACGTCGAGGAGATGATCACCGGCCACACCGAGGTCGTCGTCTTCGGCCGCCGCGCGGAGGCCGTCCGCCGCTTCGACGAGCTGGGCGAGGAGCTCTACCGGGCGAGCTTCCGGGCCCAGTTCGTGTCCGGGTTCATCCAGCCCGCCCTGACCTTCGTCGGCAACCTGAACTACGTGGTCATCGCGGTGGTCGGCGGACTGCGGGTGGCGAGCGGCACGCTGTCCGTCGGCGACGTCCAGGCCTTCATCCAGTACTCGTACGACTTCAACGGCCCGATCACCCAGGTCGCCGCCATGGCCAACCTGCTCCAGTCCGGAGTGGCCTCCGCCGAGCGGGTCTTCGACCTCCTCGACGCCGAGGAGGAGGACCCGGACCCGGCCGAGCCGCAGCGGCCGGAGACGCTCCGCGGCCGGGTCTCCTTCGAGAAGGTCGCCTTCCGCTACGAGCCGGGCCGGCCGCTCATCGAGGACCTGTCCCTCACCGTGGAGCCGGGCCGGACCGTCGCCATCGTCGGCCCCACCGGCGCCGGCAAGACGACCCTGGTCAACCTGCTCCTCCGGTTCCACGAGGTGACCGGCGGCCGGATCACCCTGGACGGCGTCGACACGGCGGCCATGACCCGGGAGGAACTGCGCTCCGGCATCGGCATGGTCCTCCAGGACACCTGGCTGTTCGGCGGCACCATCGCCGACAACATCGCGTACGGGATGCCGGGCGAGGTCTCGCGCGAGCGGATCGTCGAAGCGGCCAGGGCCGCGCACGCCGACCGGTTCGTCCGCACCCTGCCCAACGGCTACGACACCGTCCTCGACGAGGACGGCGGCGGCCTCAGCGCCGGCGAGAAGCAGCTCGTCACCCTCGCCCGCGCTTTCCTCTCGGACCCGGTCATCCTCGTCCTCGACGAGGCCACCAGCTCCGTCGACACCCGGACCGAACTCCTCGTCCAGGAGGCGATGGCCTCCCTCAGGACGGGCCGCACCAGCTTCGTCGTCGCCCACCGGCTCTCCACGATCCGGGACGCGGACACCATCCTGGTGATGGACGGCGGCTCGATCGCCGAGCAGGGCGGCCACGAGGAACTCCTCGTCGCCGGGGGAGCGTACGCCCGGCTGCACGCGGCCCAGTTCGCCCGTACGGTGGAGACGTGATCGTCACCGTCCGCACCACCACCGACGCGCGCGCCAAGGCGGAAGCCCTGGCGCGCGGCGCCGTCGAGGCCCGGCTCGTCGCCTGCGCGCAGATCTCGGCTCCCGTCACGTCCGTCTACCACTGGCGGGGCGCGATCGAGACCACCGAGGAGTGGGAGGTGGTGTTCAAGACCACCGAGGCCCGCTACCCGGCCCTGGAGGCCCACCTCCTCGCCGCCCACGACTACGAGACGCCCGAGATCCTCGCCACCCGGGTGACCCGGGTGAGCGAGGGGTACGCCCGCTGGGTCGAGCGCGAGACGTCCGCCACCCTGGAGATCGAGGCCCCGCCCCACGAGGAGCGGCCGTTCTTCGTGTACGGGACGCTGCGCCCGGGCGCGTACAACCACGACCGGTTCCTCGCCGGCCGGATCGGCGCCGAGGCGGACGCCGTGCTGCACGGGGCGGTCCTGCACGACGGACCCGGCTACCCGTACGTCGTCCCGGCGGACGGGGGCAAGGTGGTCGGCACCCTGCTCACGCCCGCGCCCGACGCCTACGGCGAGCTGTTCGGCCTGCTCGACCGCCTGGAGCTGCCCGTCGGGTACGAGCGGGTCGCCATGGACGTCGTCCGGGTGCGGGACAGCGCGCGGGTGTCCGCGTGGGTCTTCCTGGCGGCACCGGACGCCCCTCTCGGCGCGGTCATCGAGAGCGGCGACTGGTTCGACCGGCCGTAGGCCCTGCCGCCGGGGAGGGTGCTGTGTCGAGCGGGCCGGACCGGCGGCCCGGCGCACCGGCGTACGCGGCCGACCGGCGGACCGGCGGACGTGGTCGACCGGCGGCTCAGCGGCCCGGGCTCACCAGGCCCGACTCGTAGGCGATGATGACCAGCTGGGCCCGGTCCCGTGCGGACAGCTTCCCCATGATCCGGCTGACATGGGTCTTCGCCGTGAGCGGCGAGAGCCCCAGCGTCTCCGCGATCTCCGTGTTGTTCAGGCCCCGGCCCGTCAGCGTCAGGACCTGGCGCTCCCGGTCCGAGAGCCCCTCGGGGCCGCCCGTCGCCGGCGGCTGCGGCGCGGCCAGCGCCCGGGCGATCAGCCGGGACGTCGGGCCCGGCGACAGCAGCGCCTCGCCCGCCGCGACCGTACGGATCGCGGTGAGGAGTTCCGCCGGGAGGATGTCCTTGACGACGAAGCCCGACGCACCCGCCCGCAGCGCCTCCATCACGTGCTCGTCGGTGTCGTACGTGGTGAGGACCAGCACCTTGACCCCGGCCAGGTCCTCGTCGGCGGCGATCAGCCGGGTCGCGCCGATCCCGTCGAGCTCGGGCATCCGGACGTCCATCACCACCAGGTCGGCCCGCGACGAACGGGCCAGCTCGACCGCCTCCCGGCCGTTGGCCGCCTGGCCCACCACCTCCATGTCCGGAGCCGAGTCGAGCAGCATCGCGAACGACGCCCGGACGAGCGCCTGATCGTCCGCGAGCAGCACCCGGATCACACCGCCACCTCTCCCACCGAGAGCGGCAGCGCCGCCTCGACCTCGAAGCCCCCGCCGGCGCGCGGGCCCGCGCTCAGTGTGCCGCCCACGCTCCTCGCCCGCTCCCGCATCCCCAGGATCCCGTAGCCGGAGCCGCCGGTTCCGCCCGCCGCGCCCTGGCCCGGCACCCGGGAGGCCGCGCCGCCGTTGGTCACCCGTACCGTCAACACCTCCTCGTCGAGGCCGACATCGACCCGCACGTCCGCGCCGGGACCGCCGTGCCGCACGGCGTTGGTCAGGGACTCCTGCACGATCCGGTACGCCGCCGCGCCCACGGCCGCCGGGATCCTCGCCGCCGCCGTCCGCACCGAGAGGGCCGCGCCCGAGGACCGTACGAGATCGGGCAGCGAGGCCAGGTCGGGCAGCGGGCCCTCCGGCGCGGCCCGCAGCACGTCCAGCGTGGTGCGCACCTCCGCCCGGGCCCCCCGGCAGGTCTCGGCGATGCCGTCGAGCGCCCGGACGAGCGCCTCCCGGTCGAGCCGGTCCGGGTCGGCGACCAGCACGTGCGCGGCGACCGAGGTCTGCACGCCGATGAGGGTGATCGAGTGCGCGAGCAGGTCGTGCAGGTCCCTCGCGATGCGCAGCCGTTCCTCGGTGACCTTCCGCTCGGCCTCGTACTCCGCCCGCTCCACCACGCCCGCCACCAGCTGCCGGTGGAGCCGGATGCTCGCGCCGAAGACCAGCATCGCGATCACCCAGCCGGAGACCCGCAGCAGCTCCACCACCTCGTGCGGGTTGACGAAGAGCTGCATGGTGAGGGTGACGGAGGTGACCGAGAGTCCCACGATCACCGTGCGCTGCGGCCGGCCGGTGGATGCGACGGTGTAGAGCGCGGTCATCGAGGCCGGAATGGGCGCCAGATGCATGTAGTCGAGCCCGTGGTACGGGGCGACGACGGCCACGACGGCGAGCAGCACCGGCAGCGGGGCCCTGCGCCGCCAGGCCAGCGGGACGTGCGCGGCGAGCAGCAGGACCCAGCCGAGGGCGTCCGGGCGGCGGCCGTCGTCGACGGTCAGCGCGAGCACCGCGGCGAGCACCGCGAACACGGCGGCGGCCGCCGCGTCGCGCCGCACCGGGTCCGGCCCCGCCTGGGGGTCACGGGTGAAGGCCGCTGCGAAGTCCATGGTGTCCATCCTCCCTGCGGGAAGGGGCTCCTGACAGTGTGTGGAGCCCCTTCGGCCGCTCGTGATCAGACCCGTACGGGCTCCCGCTCGGGCTCCTGACCCGCCGCTGGCAAGGGCTTCCTGGCCAGCGGACCCGGCCACCACACCTTCCGGCCGAGGAGCACGCTCGCGCTCGTGACCAGGTAGGTGCGGACCAGGAAGGTGTCGAGCAGGACGCCGACCGCGATCACGAAGCCCAGCTCCGCCAGTTGCACCATCGGCATGTTGACGAGCACCGCGAAGGTCGCGGCGAGGACGAGCCCCGCCGATGCGATCACCCCGCCGGTCGTCCGCAGGGCCGTCAGGGCCGCGGCACCCGGCTCCGCCCCGCCCAGGCACTCCTCGCGCATCCGGTGCATCAGGAAGATGCCGTAGTCGACGCCGAGGGCGACGAGGAAGACGAACGAGAGCAGGGCCAGGCCCGGGTCGGTGCCCCCGAAGCCGAAGAGGCCCTCGAAGACGAGACCGCCGATGCCGAGGGACGCGCCCCAGACGGCGACCACGGCGGCGATCAGGATCAGCGGCGCGACGAGGCTGCGCAGCAGCACGACCAGCACCAGCAGGACGACGACGATGACGAGCGGGACGACGATGTTCCGGTCGCGGGCGCTGGTGTCGGCCATGTCGAGCTGCTCCGCGCTGGGCCCGCCGACGTACACCCCGTCGCCGAGCGCGGACCGCAGCGCCTCGATGGTCGCGGTCTCGGCCGCGGACTGCGGCGGATGCGCGGCGACCACGGAGATCTCCGTCCAGCCGCCGCCGCTGCGACCGCGTTCGGCCTGCGCGACGCCGTCGGTGGCGAGCGCCGTCCGCAGCGCCTCGGGGACCCGGCCCGTCGGGGCGACCACGGTGACGGGCTGGGTGCCCGTCTCCGGGTACGCGGCGGCCAGCGTCTTCATCGCGGCGACCGCCTCGGGGGTGGAGCTGAAGGTGTCCTCCTGCTTGAGCGCTCCGGGCAGGTTCAGCGCACCGAGCGCCAGCGCGGCCAGGGCGGCGGCTCCCGCGAGGAGGACGGCGAGGGGGCGCCGTCCGGCGGACGAGCCCATGGCGGCGAAGAGCGAGCGGCGCGCGGCCTTCGGCTCGCTTCCGTACGCCGGGATCAGCGGCCAGAACACCCGTCGCCCGAGGACGACGAGCAGGGCAGGGAGCAGCGTCGTCATCGCGACGAGCGCGCACAGGACACCGACGGCGGCCGTGGGGCCCATGCCCCGGCTGCTGTTCATGTCGGCGGCGAGCAGGCAGAGCATGCCGAGGGCGACGGTCCCGGAGGACGCGAGGACGGCGGGGCCGCAGCCGCGCAGCGCGGCGGTCATGGCGTCGTACGGGCGGGGGACGCGGCGCAGTTCCTCGCGGTAGCGGGAGACGAGGAGCAGCGCGTAGTCGGTGCCCGCGCCGAAGACGAGGATCGTCATGACGCCGGTGCTCTGGCCGGAGACGCTGATGTCGAAGCCCTGGTGCAGGGCGTAGGTGACGGCCATGGACAGGAAGTCGGCGACGCCGGCGACGGCCAGCGGGACGAGCCAGAGGAACGGGCTGCGGTAGATGACGATCAGGAGGACCGCGACGACGGCGACGGTCGTGTAGAGGAGCGGCCCGTCGAGGGAGTTGTAGACCTCGCCCGCGTCCGTGGCGAGCGCGCCGGGGCCGCCGACCTCGCCGCTCACGGTCGCGCGGACGTCGTGGACGAAGGCGTCCCTGGCCGTCTCGTCCGTGCCGGGTTCCGTGCTCGACACGGCGTACAGGAGGGTGGTGCCGTCCTCGGAGGGGACGGCACGCGGCGGTGCGGCGAGCGGGTGCCCGGCGGCGACCTGCCGCACCTCGCGGGCGGCGGTGGCCCGGTCGGCGGCGGTCAGTCCGCCGTCCCGGTGGTAGACGAGCACGAGGTCGGTGGAGCCGCCCCCCGGCATCTGCTCCATGACGGTCGCGACCTGCGTCGAGTCGGCGCTCGCGGGCAGGTAGTCGACGGCGCGGTCGCGCTGGACGTCGCCGAGCCTTCCGGCGAGCGGTGCGGCGAGGGCGAGCACCACCACCCACAGGGCCAGCACCCCCCAGCCGACGATCCTCTTACGGCCCTGCATCGGGCCCCCCTTCATCGGTCCTCTTCGGGTCGATCCCAGAGTCCCGTCGCGCGGAGGGCGTTTCGTCGGGCTGACGGCCGAGTCGGGGGGTACTGCCGGGGGCGGTGGGCGGCTGCGGTTACTCCCGGGGGAGTACGGGTGCGTCCACCGCGTCCGGGGAGCCGCGCCCGGCGCGCGGCCCGGCAGCGCTCCGCACCGTGCTCCTCCGGGCGGGTGCTACGGGGTGTCCCGCCCGGCGCGCTCCAGACGTACCGCGCACACCTTGAACTCGGGCATCCGGGAGACCGGGTCGAGCGCCGGGTTCACCAGGGTGTTGGCCCGGCCCTCGCCCGCCCAGTGGAAGGGCATGAAGACGGTGTCCGGCCGGATGGCCGTGGTGATCCGGGCCGGTGCGACGGCCCGGCCGCGCCGCGAGACCACCGCGACCCGCTCGCCCTCGGCGACCCCGAGCCGTTCGGCGACCCGGGGATGGAGCTCCACGAACGGGCCGGGGGCCGCCGCGTTCAGCTCGTCGACCCGCCGGGTCTGCGCGCCCGACTGGTACTGGGACACGACCCGGCCGGTGGTGAGGACGACGGGGTACTCGGCGTCCGTCTCCTCGGCCGCCGCCCGGTGCACCACCGGCACGAACCGGGCCCGCCCGTCGGGTGTCGCGAACCGGTCGAGGAAGAGCCGCGGGGTGCCGGGGTGGCGGGACCCGCCGGTGACGGTCTCGCTGGTGCTGGTGCTGGTGCTGGTGCTGGTGTCGGTACCCGTGCCCCTCCCGGTCCCCGTGCCCGTGCCGGTACCCGTCCCGGTCTCCGGGCAGGGCCAGAACACGCCCTGCTCCTCCTCGATCCGGCGGTAGCTGATGCCCGAGTAGTCGGCCGGGCCGCCCGCCGAGGCCCGGCGCAGTTCGTCGAAGACCTCCTCGGGTTCGGCGGGGAAGCCCTTCTCCCAGCCGAGGAGCCCGGCGAGCCCGTGCAGGACCTCCAGGTCGCTCCGTACCCCCGCGGGCGGGGTGAGGGCGCGCCGGCGGAGCAGTACCCGGCCCTCCAGGTTGGTCATGGTGCCGGTCTCCTCCGCCCACTGGGTGACGGGCAGGACGACATCGGCGAGCGCGGCGGTCTCGGAGAGCACCACGTCGGCGACGGCGAGGAAGTCGAGCGAGCGCAGCCGCCCCTCGACGTGCGCGGCGCGCGGCGCGGAGACGACCGGGTTGGAGCCCATGAGGAGCAGGGCCCGCACGTCCCCGCCGAGCGCGTCGAGGAGTTCGTACGCGCTGCGTCCTGGCCCCGGCAGCGACTCGGGGGGCACGCCCCAGACCCCGGCCACGTGCGCGCGTGCCGCCGGGTCGTCGAGCTTGCGGTAGCCGGGGAGCTGGTCGGCCTTCTGGCCGTGCTCGCGGCCGCCCTGGCCGTTCCCCTGGCCGGTGAGGCAGCCGTAGCCGCTGAGGGGCCGGCCCGCCTTCCCGGTGGCCAGGCAGAGGTTGATCCAGGCGCCGACGGTGTCGGTGCCCTTGGACTGCTGCTCGGGGCCGCGCGCGGTGAGGACCATGCCGGTGGCGGCGTCGCCGAACAGCGCGACGGCCTCCCGGAGCAGCGGCAGCGGCACGCCCGTGATGCGCTCGACCTGCTCGGGCCAGTGGGACATGGCCCCGGCGCGCGCCTCCTCCCAGCCGGAGGTGCGCGTGGCCACGAACTCCTGGTCGACGCGTCCTTCGGCCACCACGAGGTGGAGCATGCCGAGGGCGAGCGCGAGGTCGGTGCCGGGGCGGGGCGCGAGGTGGAGGTCGGCCTGCTCGGCGGTGCGGGTGCGGCGCGGATCGACGACGATCAGCTTTCCGCCGTTCTCCTTGAGCTCGGTGAGGTAGCGGAGGGCGGGCGGCATGGTCTCGGCCAGGTTGCAGCCGACGAGGATCACGCAGCCGGTCCTCGGGATGTCCTCCAGCGGGAACGGCAGCCCCCGGTCGAGCCCGAAGGCCCTGCCGTGCGCGGCGGCCGCCGACGACATGCAGAAGCGCCCGTTGTAGTCGATCTGCGAGGTGCCGAGCACCAGCCGGGCGAACTTCCCCAGCGTGTACGCCTTCTCGTTGGTGAGGCCGCCGCCGCCGAAGACCCCCACGGCATCGGGACCGTGGTCGGCGCGGGTCCGGCGCAGCCCGTCGGCGACGGCGGCGAGGGCCTCCTCCCAGGACGCGGGCACCAGGGCCCCGGTGTCAGGGCTCCGGACCAGGGGCTCGGTGAGCCTGACCCGGGAGGAGAGCACGGCGGGGGCGGTGCGGCCCTTGCCGCACAGCGCGCCCCGGTTGACGGGGAAGTCGGTCCGGTCGACCACCTCGGCGGGCAGCTCCGGGACGCCGGTGGGGCGGAGCGACATGCCGCACTGCAGGGCGCAGTAGGGGCAGTGGGTGGGTACGGCGGTGGCCTCGGACATGCGGCCAGCGTGGGTCAGGCGTGTTACGCGGGGCGGCACCGCTGATTACGGGCGCGGTGCCATGCTCTCCGCCCGCTACGGCTCCCGAGGTGAGGCCAGCGCCTCGGTGACGCCCTTCTCCTCCGGTCCGAGGAAGTGCGGGTCGGGCCGGAGCACGGCGTCGAGGGAGGCCTTGGCGGCGGCGAACACCTCCCGGGTGGTGCCGTAGTACCAGGTGGCGTCGTGGGGTTCGGGGACCCCGACGCCGTACGCGTCGACGCCGGCCCGCCCGCACAGCGCGACGGCCCGCTTGATGTGGAAGTCCTGGGTGACGAGCACGGCCCGGTCGACGCCGAAGACCTTCCGGGCGCGGACGCAGGAGTCCCAGGTGTCGAAGCCCGCGTAGTCGCTGACGATCCGGCCGTCCGGCACCCCGCGCGCGGTGAGGTACGCGCGCATGGCGCTGGGTTCGTCGTACGCGGTCCTGCTGTTGTCGCCGGTGACCAGCAGGACCCGGACCTTGCCCGTCCGGTACAGCTCGGCGGCCGCGTCGAGCCGGTGCGCGAGGTACGGGGTGGGGCGCCCCTTCCACAGTCCGGCGCCGAAGACGACGGCGACGTCCCGGGCGGGCACGTCGGCGGTGGTACGGAGTTTCCCGGCGGCGGCGGTGTGCATCCAGGTGACCGGGGTGAGCGCGAGGACGGCGCCCAGCATCACGGCCTGCACGGTGCGGCGGCGGGCCCGGGTCGTGCGCGGGATGAACCGGGTGAGCCGTGCCGGCATGCGGGAACCTCCGTGGCGGGTGGTGTCGGTGTCGTCCTGTCACCCCGTCCGACGCGCTTCGGCGGCGTTCGGTTCGGCGGCGGCCTCGCGTGTTCCGTACAACACACCGGCCAGGACCATCCCGAGCAGCATGCCGAGCAGCTGGGCGGCGGCGAACGCGGGCACCGAGCCGGGGGCGATCCCGGTGAAGGAGTCGGAGAACGCCCGGCCGACGGTGGCGGCCGGATTGGCGAAGGACCCGGAGGAGGTGAACCAGATCGCCGCGCCGATGTAGCCGGCGACGGCGACCGGGGCGAGCCCGGGGCGGCCGATGTGGCGCAGGCCCCGGACGACGAGGACGAGCCCGGCGGTGGCGACGGCCTCGCCGAGCAGCAGGTGGAGGTCGGAGCGCGACTCGGTGGCCCAGGCGCCGGGCACCCGCCCGAACATGGCCTCGGCGAGCAGCGCGCCCGTCACGGCCCCGGCGAGCTGGGCGGCGATGTAGGCGAGGACTTCGCGCGAGCCGTCCGTACGGCCTCGGGACCACCACTCGGAGAGGGTGACGACGGGGTTGAAGTGGGCGCCGGAGAGCGGCCCGATGAGCGCGATGAGCAGCCCGAGACCGATGGCGGATGCGGCGGCGTTGGCGAGCAGGCGGACGCCGATGTCCTGGCTCAGGGTGTCGGCGCGGATTCCGGAGCCGACGATGACGGCGACGAGGGCGCCGGTTCCGATGAACTCGGCGGCGACGCGTCGGGGGAGAGCGGGCGGGGACATTCTCATGGTGGAAAAGATATTCCGTGATTCGGAATGAGGAAAGGGGGCAGGGTAGGTGCGGGGAGCTGCGCCGCGCGCACCTGACACCCGCCGGCGCACCCGCGTGAGGTCACGGAAAACAGTCGTGACCCCCGTGCAACGGGCAGGCAACCTGTGCCCCGCAGGATCGGTGCATGACGGAGCCGGACAGCACCTTCGCCAACGCCGCCGGACTGCTCGGCAGGATCACCGAGCAGCTCGGAATCCAGCTCGGCCACGTGCGTCCGTACGGCCACCGGCCGCGGAAGCACGAGCAGGAGGTACCCCCGCCCATGAACACCCCAGGCCCCGCCACACCCGCCCCCGCCCGCGCAGGAGCGACCCCGACCGCACCCGCCCGCGGGGGAGCCGCATCCTTCCGCCCCGCCCGCGCGGGAGCCGCCCCGACCGCGCCCGTTCTCGTCGCCGTCGGCCACGGCAGTCGGGACCCCCGCGCCCGTGCCACCCTCGGCCGCCTCCTCGAGCGGGTCGGGGACCTGCGCCCCGGCCTCGACGTACGCCTCGCGCACATCGAGCTGAACACCCCGCTCCTCGACGCCGCCCTCGCGGAGCTCGCCGCCGAGGGCCGCGAGGCCGTCCTCGTCCCCCTGCTCCTCGCCCCCGGGTACCACGTCACCCACGACCTGCCCGCCGCCCTCGCCGCCGCGCCCGGACTCCGCGCCCGCGTGGCCGGGCCGCTCGGTGCGCACCCCCTGCTCGTCGAGGGCCTCGCCGACCGGCTCGCGCAGGCCGGCTGGACCCCCGAGGACGGCGCCTCGCGGGCCGCCGGGGTCGTCCTCGCCTCCGCCGGGTCCCGCGACCCCCGCTCCGGCGCCGAGCTCCGCCGGATCGCCACCCTGCTCGGCGAGCGGCTCGGCGGCGTCCCCGTCGTCGCCGCGTACGCCTCCGCCGCCGCGCCCACCGTGCCCGACGCCGTCCGCGCCCTCGCCGCCCGGGGCCGCCACCGGGTCGCCGTCGCCTCCTGCTTCACCGCCCCCGGCCTCTTCGCCACCCGCGCCGCCGCCCACGCGCCCTGGATCGCCTCCGCGCCCCTCGGCGCCCACCCGGCCCTCGCCCGGCTGGTCCTGCACCGCTACGACGCGGCACTGCGCGCGACCACCCGGGAGCGGGAACTCGCCACCGTCTGAGCGCTTCTGTCGGCCCCTCCGGTTACCTTCGGTGCATGGCAGGCATCGCAGACGGCACAGACAGCACAGGCAGCACAGGCGGCGCGGAGATCAAGGACAGCCCGGACCCCACCGGCAACACCGGCGCCGCCGACACCCCCGGCTACGACGCCGACGCGACCGACCGCTGGGCCGCCGAGCCCGACAAACGCCCCGGCCGCACCGCCTTCCAGCGCGACCGCGCCCGCGTGCTGCACTCCGCCGCGCTCCGCAGGCTCGCCGGCAAGACGCAGGTCGTCACCCCCGGAACCCGGGGCCACGCCTGGGACGCCAGCCCCCGCACCCGGCTCACCCACTCCCTGGAGTGCGCCCAGGTCGGCCGGGAGCTCGGCGCCGCCCTCGGCTGCGACCCCGACCTCGTCGAGGCAGCGTGCCTCTCCCACGACATGGGCCACCCGCCCTTCGGGCACAACGGCGAGCAGGCGCTCAACGACGTCGCCAAGGACTGCGGCGGCTTCGAGGGGAACGCCCAGTCGCTCCGCCTCCTCACCCGGATCGAGCCCAAGCGCTTCGTGAAGGACGCCGAGGGCGAGCCCGTCAGCGTCGGGCTCAACCTCACCCGCGCCGCCCTCGACGCCGCCACCAAGTACCCGTGGCCGCGCGGCGGCCACCCCGACGACCCCGGCTCGTCCAAGTTCGGCGTGTACGAGGACGACCTGCCGGTCTTCGCCTGGATCCGGCAGGGCGCCCCCGGCCACCGCAAGTGCTTCGAGGCCCAGGTCATGGACTGGGCCGACGACGTGGCCTACTCGGTCCACGACTTCGAGGACGGCCTGCACGCCGGTCACATCGACCCCAACCTCCTCCTCGCCGAGCCCGAGCGCGCCGACATCGCCGCCGTCGCCATCGGCCGCTACGTCCCCGACGACACCGACCCGCAGGAGCTCGCCGAGGCCCTCGACCGGCTCGTCGACCAGGAGTGGTGGCCGCACGGCTACGACGGCTCGGCCGTCGCCCAGGCCCGCCTCAAGGACGCCACCAGCGAGCTCATCGGCCGGTTCGCCCTCGCCGCCGAGGGCGCCACCCGGCAGGCCTACGGCTCAGGCCGCCTCACCCGCTACGCCGCCGAACTGGTCGTCCCCCGGGAGACCCGCAACGAGTGCGCGGTCCTCAAGGCCGTCGCCGACCGGTACGTGATGCAGCGCCCCCAGCAGGAGGCCCTCCGCGCCGACCAGCGCGTCGTCGTCGCCGAACTCGCCGAGGCGCTCGTCGCCCGCGCCCCCGACGGGCTCGAACCCCAGTTCCGGTCGCTGTTCGACCAGGCGCGCGACGACCGGGCCCGCAAGCGCGTCATCGTCGACCAGATCGCCTCCCTCACCGACGCCTCCGCCCGCGCCCTGCACGCGCGTCTCCGTCCGCACCACGGCTGAGCCCGCAAGGCCCCGGGGGCGCCCCGCCGGGGCACCCCCGGGGAGTCGGCCCTCTTCCGTCACCACCCTCCGTGCGGGACGCTCGCATGCACGGCCCGAGGCGGTACGGCCCGACGAACGCCCGGGGGCGTAGGTTGGAAGCGGTCGCAAAGAGGAGGAAACGACGTGGTCGACGCAGATCAGACCTTTGTCATCGTCGGCGGGGGCCTGGCAGGGGCCAAAGCGGCGGAGACCCTGCGTGCCGAGGGGTTCAACGGCCGGGTGATCCTCATCGGCGACGAACGCGACCACCCCTACGAGCGCCCACCCCTGTCCAAGGGGTACCTGACCGGCGCGAAGGAACGCGACAGCGTCTTCGTCCACGAGGCCGCCTGGTACGCGGGCCACGACATCGAACTGCACCTCGGGCAGTCCGTCACCGCGATCGACCGCGAGGCCCGCACCGTGCGCCTCGGCGACGGCACCGTCATCCGCTACGACAAGCTGCTCCTCGCCACCGGCGCCGAGCCCCGCCGCCTCGACGTCCCCGGCACCGAGCTCGCCGGCGTCCACCACCTGCGCCGGCTCGCCCACGCCGACCGGCTCCGCCAGGTCCTCACCACCCTCGGCCGCGACAACGGCCACCTGGTGATCGCCGGCGCCGGCTGGATCGGCCTGGAGGTCGCCGCCGCCGCCCGCGGCTACGGCGCCGAGGTCACCGTCGTCGAGTCCGACCCCACCCCGCTGCACCGGGTCCTCGGCCCCGAGCTCGGCCAGCTCTTCGCCGACCTGCACACCGACCACGGCGTCCGCTTCCACTTCGGCGCCCGGCTCACCGAGATCGTCGGCCAGGACGGCATGGTCCTCGCCGTCCGCACCGACGACGGCGAGGAGCACCCGGCACACGCCGTGCTCGCCGCGATCGGCGCGGCCCCCCGCACCGTCCTCGCCGAGAACTCCGGGCTCGCCCTCGTCGACCGCGCCGACGGCGGCGGCATCGCCGTCGACGAGGCGCTGCGGACCTCCGACCCCGACGTCTTCGCCGCCGGCGACGTGGCCGCCGCCCACCACCCGCTGCTCCACACCCGGCTCCGCGTCGAGCACTGGGCCAATGCCCTCAACGGCGGCCCGGCCGCCGCCCGCGCCATGCTCGGGCAGCGCGTCTCCTACGACCGCGTCCCCTACTTCTTCTCCGACCAGTACGACCTGGGCATGGAGTACTCCGGCTGGGCGCCCCCCGGCTCGTACGACCAGGTCGTGGTCCGCGGCGACACCGGCAAGCGCGAGTTCATCGCCTTCTGGCTCAAGGAGGGCCGCGTCCTCGCCGGGATGAACGTGAATGTGTGGGACGTCACAGGCCCGATCCAGGACCTCATCAGGGCCCGTACGGCCGTGGACCCGGAGGCCCTCGCCGACCCCTCCGTACCCCTGGAGAGCCTGATCTGAAAGGGGTGGGACACCCGTAGACTTCATGCGTGGCAGGCAGGATCAACGATGACGACGTGAAGGCGGTCCGGGACGCGGTCCCGATCGACGCCGTCGTGTCCGAGTACCTCCAGCTCCGCAACGCGGGCGGCGGGAACCTCAAGGGCCTCTGCCCCTTCCACGACGAGAAGTCGCCCTCCTTCCAGGTCAGCCCGAGCAAGGGACTCTTCCACTGCTTCGGCTGCCAGGAGGGCGGCGACACCATCGCCTTCGTGATGAAGATCGACCACCTCTCCTTCTCGGAGACGGTCGAGCGCCTCGCCGCCAAGGCGGGCATCACCCTGCGGTACGAGGAGGGCGGCTACAACCCCGGCCACCAGCGCGGGGAGCGCATCCGCCTGGTCGAGGCCCACAAGGTCGCCGCCGAGTTCTACGTCGGGCAACTCGACTCGCCCGAGGCCGAGATCGGCCGGAAGTTCCTCGCCGAGCGCGGCTTCGACCAGGCCGCCGCGGCCCACTTCGGCGTCGGCTACTCCCCGGCCGGCTGGGACCACCTCACCCGCTACCTGCGCGGCAAGGGCTTCTCCGACAAGGAACTGATCCTCTCCGGACTCTCCCAGGACGGCCGCCGCGGCCCCATCGACCGCTTCCGCGGCCGCCTCATGTGGCCGATCAAGGACGTCGGCGGCGAGATCGTCGGCTTCGGCGCGCGCAAGCTCCGCGACGACGACAACGGGCCCAAGTACCTCAACACGCCCGAGACCCCGATCTACAAGAAGTCCCAGGTGCTCTACGGCATCGACCTGGCCAAGAAGGACATCGCCAAGGTCAGCCGGGCCGTCGTCGTCGAGGGCTACACCGACGTCATGGCCTGCCACCTGGCCGGCGTCACCACCGCCATCGCCACCTGCGGCACCGCCTTCGGCGGCGACCACATCAAGATCCTCCGCCGGCTCCTCATGGACAACGGCTCGGCCCGCGTCATCTTCACCTTCGACGGCGACGCCGCCGGCCAGAAGGCCGCCCTGCGCGCCTTCGAGGACGACCAGAAGTTCGCCGCCGAGACCTACATCGCCATCGCCCCCGACGGCATGGACCCCTGCGACCTGCGCCTCGCGAAGGGCGACGAGGCGGTCGCCGAGCTGGCAGAGCCCCGTGTTCCGCTCTTCGACTTCGCGCTCCGGCAGATCGTGAAGCGGTACGACCTAGACACCGCCGGAGGCCAGGCGGCGGCGCTGGACGAAGCCGCCCCGATCGTCGCGAAGCTCAAGGACCTGTCCGTACGCCAAAGGGTCTCGGTCAAGCTCGCGGGCCTCCTCGGCATCATGGAGGACCAGTTCGTCGTGCGGCGGGTCAGCCGGATCGCCCAGTGGCAGCGTGGCAAGGGCGGCGCCCCCGAGCCTTCCCGGCAGCGCTCGTACGACGACGTGACGGCCCCCACCACACCCGCCGGGCCCCCGCTCAACCTGCGCAGTCCCGTCCATCAGACCGAGCGTGAACTCCTCAAGCTGGCCCTGCAGCGGCCCGAGCTGGTCTCCCCCTTCTTTGACGCGTACGGGGTTGACGAGTTCACCGCACCGCCGTATGCCGCCGTCCGGCAGTGCATCCAGGACGCGGGCGGCGCGGACGGCGCCCCTGCCGATTACGTGGACGCTGTCCTCGAATCTGCGCCCAATGACACTGTGCGCACCCTCGTGCGCGAGCTTGCCGTAGAGAGGATCTACGCCGCCAAGGGCGCCGACGAGGTCTACGCGTCCGACCAACTGGTCACCGTCCGGCGCCGTGCCGTCGACCGTCGTATCGAACAGCTCAATGCGGCGCTGAAGCGACTGGGGCACACGAGCCCCGAGCAGGTGGGCGCCGCCCAGCAGGAGCTCTTCGTCCTCCAGCAGTACAAGACTGCGCTGCAAGTACACGGCGCCGCCGCCCTCTGACGCACAGTCAGTCACGCCCCGGTCTCAAAAAGTCACCGCACGCCCCTCGTGGGCTCACTGTGTCGTACCCCACACTGGGTAACGGTGTCGTCCCGCTGCCCTACGCCCCCGGACCGGCAGCGATCACCCTCCCTGGAGGTCGCCCGCCGTGCAGACCCGGATCGTGTCCCAGGAACCGCCCGCCGCCGCATCGGACGAACAGCCGGAGACACCACCCCGACGGCGCCCCGACCCCGGCGGCAACGGGCCCTCCTCCGACCTCTTCCGCCAGTACCTCCGCGAGATCGGCCGCATCCCGCTGCTCACCGCCGAGGAGGAGGTCGACCTCGCCCGCCGCGTCGAGGCGGGTCTGTTCGCGGAGGAGAAACTCGCCAACACCCCGGACCTGGACTCCCGGTTGGCGAGCGACCTGGACCGGCTCGTCGTCCTCGGCAGGATCGCCAAACGCAAGCTCATCGAGGCCAACCTCCGCCTCGTCGTCTCCGTCGCCAAACGCTACGTGGGCCGCGGCCTGACCATGCTGGACCTCGTCCAGGAGGGCAACCTCGGCCTCATCAGGGCCGTCGAGAAGTTCGACTACGCGCGCGGCTACAAGTTCTCCACGTACGCCACCTGGTGGATCCGCCAGGCGATGTCCCGGGCCCTCGCCGACCAGGCCCGGACCATCCGCGTCCCCGTGCACGTCGTCGAACTCATCAACCGCGTCATCCGCGTCCAGCGCCGGATGCTCCAGGAACGCGGCTACGAACCCACCGCCGAGGAGGTCGCCGCCCAGCTGGACGTGGCCCCCGAGCGGGTCGGCGAGGTGCTCCGCCTCGCCCAGGAACCCGTCTCCCTGCACGCCCCCGTCGGCGAGGAGGACGACGTCGCCCTCGGCGACCTCATCGAGGACGGCGACGCCGCCTCACCCGTCGAGTCCGCCGCCTTCCTCCTGCTCCGCCGCCACCTGGAGGACGTCCTCTCCACCCTCGGCGAGCGCGAACGCAAGGTCGTCCAGCTCCGCTACGGCCTCGACGACGGCAGGCCCCGCACCCTGGAGGAGATAGGCCGCATCTTCGGCGTGACCCGCGAACGCATCCGCCAGATCGAGTCCAAGACCCTCAACAAACTCCGGGACCACGCGTACGCGGACCAACTGCGGGGCTATCTCGACTAGTCCAGCTCCTGGACGGTGAACGTCCACGCGCCCTCGGCACGCAGGTGCAGCAGCTGCGGCCCCCGCGGGACCGGGACGGTCTGCCGGAGCGGCCCGATCTCGTTGAGGAGCAGGTCCATGGCGGGCAGTCGCCCGCCGGTGCGCCCCTCGACCCCGTAGCTCTGGATGCCGGCGTACCCGCGGCCGTCCTCCGGGCTGCCCTGGAAGTCCACCCGGAGGTCCGCCCCGCCGCCGCGGTAGACCAGCAGCTCGGGGCCGTAGCCGTGCAGCGTTCCCTCCAGGCGGCGGGCGGCGGCCAGCGGCTTCACCCGCAGGATCCAGCGGTGGTCGGCGGCGAGCCGCATGCGCAGCGGCCGGCCCTTGGGGACCTGGGCGAACGTGCTGCCCCGGAACTCGGGCAGCAGGTCGTTGAGGAGGAAGTCGGTCTCGTCCCTGTTGCGCCGGTCGAGCGTGAAGAGGCCCAGGTACCCCCGGCCCTCCTGTGCGACCTCGACGAGGACGGGACCGTCCCCGACGCGGTCGTCGAGCTGGATCACGTCGTTGCCGCGGCCCTCGACGACGAAGGGCTCGAAGACGGGGCCGAACTCCCAGCCCTCGACGAGCTCGTACGGCCGGTCGGCCGGCGGGAACGGCCCCGGGGGAGCGGGCGCCGCGACCTGTCCGGCCGCCGCGGCGACCGGCAGCGGACCTCCGACGACGGGCGGCGCGAACAGCGCCCCGACCGGCTCCCCGGCGGTCGCCCCAGGCTGCGCCCCCACCGGCTCCCAGGCGGCCGGCGCACCCGCCACGGGCGGTGCCTGGCCCGGCACCTTCGCCACCCCCGTCAGCGGTACGGGACCGGCGACGGCGGCCGGCTCCTCCTCCGCCACGTCCACGCCGTACGCCGTGACGAGTCCGGCGAGCCCGGAGGCGTACCCCCGGCCGCCCTCCACGGCCTTCCACCCGCCCGACTCCCGGAAGAACTCCGCGAGGACGACGGCCAGCGCGTCCGGCCCGCCCGTCACCGTGCACGCGACGACGGCCTCCCCGTCCGGGGCCACCGCCGACAGGACACCGCCGCCGGCCGACCCGGCGACGACGATCCGCTCGACCGCCGCCTCCACCGCGCCCAACTCGACGACCAGGGAGGCCTCTTCGTGGCGGACCGCACCGGACGGATGGACCGGCTGGCCCTCGAACACCATGTCCGCGTCTCCCCGGACCCGGCCGTCCGCGCCGAGCAGCAGCGCGGACACCTCCACGTTTCCGGCCCCGACCCGGAGAGCGACCGACGGCACCCAGGAACCTCTGACTGTGTGACCCATGCCGCCATCATGCGGCACGGGTCACCCGCCCGTTCAGTCGACCTCCGCGACCGCCTGCGCGAACTGCGCCGCGTACAACCGGGCGTACGCCCCGCCGGACGACAACAGCTCCTCGTGCGTGCCCTGTTCGACGATCGAGCCGTTCTCCATCACCAGGATCACGTCCGCGTCCCGGATCGTGGAGAGCCGGTGCGCGATCACGAACGAGGTGCGCCCGTGGGCCAGTCGGGCCATCGCCTTCTGGATCAGGACCTCGGTCCGGGTGTCGACCGAGCTGGTGGCCTCGTCGAGGACGAGGATCACCGGGTCGGACAGGAACGCCCGCGCGATGGTGATCAGCTGCTTCTCGCCCGCGCTGACCCCCGCCCCGTCGTCGTCGATGACCGTGTCGTACCCCTCGGGCAGCGTGCGGACGAAGCGGTCGGCGTGCGCGGCCCGCGCCGCCTCCTCGATCTCCGCCCGGGTCACCGCGCGCGTGGCGCCGTACGCGATGTTGTCCGCGATGGTGCCGCCGAACAGCCACGTGTCCTGGAGGACCATGCCGATCCCGGTCCGCAGCCGCTCCCGGGACATCGAGGCGATGTCCACCCCGTCGAGGGTGATCCGGCCGCCCGTGACCTCGTAGAACCGCATGAGCAGGTTGACCAGGGTCGTCTTGCCGGCGCCGGTCGGGCCGACGATCGCGACCGTCTGTCCCGGCTCCACCGTGAGCGACAGGTCCTCGATGAGCGGCTTGTCGGCCTCGTAGCGGAAGGAGACGCCCTCCAGGGCGACCTTCCCCTTGAGGTCGGCCGTCTCCCAGCCGACGACCAGGGACGGCCCCCGCTTGTCGGCCTTGTCGGCCGGCGCGTCCGGCTCCTGCTCCTCCGCGTCGAGCAGCTCGAAGATCCGCTCGGCGGAGGCCACGCCCGACTGCACCAGGTTCGCCATCGACGCGACCTGCGTCAGCGGCATCGAGAACTGGCGCGAGTACTGGATGAAGGCCTGCACGTCGCCGATGGAGAGCGTGCCGCTCGCCACCCGCAGACCGCCGACCACGGCCACCAGGACGTAGTTGATGTTCGACACGAAGAACATCACCGGCTGCATCACACCGCTGTTGAACTGCGCCTTGAACCCGGCCTCGTACAGCGCCTCGTTCTGCTCGCGGAAGTCCGCGGCGGACTCCGCCTGCCGCCCGAAGACCTTCACCAGGGCGTGCCCGCTGTACATCTCCTCCACGTGCGCGTTGAGCGTGCCCGTGGTCTTCCACTGCTGCACGAAGTGCGGCTGCGAGCGCTTGCCGATCTTCGCCGCGACGAAGACCGAGACCGGCACCGTGACCAGCGCCACGAGCGCGAGCAGCGGCGAGATCCAGAACATCATCGCGAGCACGCCGACGATCGTGAGCAGCGAGTTGATCAGCTGGCCCATCGACTGCTGGAGGGTCTGCGAGATGTTGTCGATGTCGTTGGTCGCCCGGGACAGCACCTCGCCGCGCTTGGCCTTGTCGAAGTACGACAGGGGGAGCCGCGCCAGCTTCGTCTGCACGTCCTCCCGCATCCGGAAGACCGTCCGGTTGATCACCTTGATCGACATCCGGGTGGAGACCAGCATCAGCAGGCCCGCCGCCACGTACACGCCGAGGACCACGAGGAGGACCTCGCCGACGGCGGAGAAGTCGATCCCCTGCCCCGGCGTGAAGTCGACCCCGCTCAGCATGTCCGCCATGCCCGAGTCGCCCGAGGCCCGCAGGCCCGCGATCGCCTCGGCCTTCGTGCCGCCCTCGATCTGCCGCCCGACGACACCCGCGAAGACGAGGTCGGTCGCCTTGCCGAGGATCTTCGGGCCGACCACGGAGGCCGCCACCGACAGCACACCGGCGATCAGCATCACCCAGAGCGCACCGCGCTCGGGCGCCAGCTGCCTCAGCAGCCGCTTCCCCGAGCCCTTGAAGTCCATCGACCGCTGGTCGGGGCCGCCACCGGCCATCATGCGTCCGCCAGGACCGGCCATCAGGCTGCCTCCGCCTCGGTGAGCTGGGAGAGCACGATCTCCCGGTACGTCTCGTTGTCCGCCATCAGCTCCTGGTGCCGTCCGGTGCCGACGACCCGGCCCTCGTCGAGGACGACGATCCGGTCGGCGTCCCGGATGGTGGAGACCCGCTGGGCGACGATCACGACGGTCGAGTCCGAGGTCTCCCGGGCGAGCGCGGCCCGGAGCAGGGCGTCGGTCTCGTAGTCGAGCGCGGAGAACGAGTCGTCGAAGAGATAGATCTCCGGCCGCTGCACCAGCGTCCGCGCGATGGCGAGCCGCTGCCGCTGCCCGCCGGAGACGTTGGTGCCGCCCTGCGCGATGGGCGCGTTCAGACCGGCCTCCAGCTTCCGCACGAAGTCGGCGGCCTGGGCGATGTCGAGGGCGTGCCAGAGGTCTTCGTCGGTGGCGTCGGGTCGGCCGTAGCGGAGGTTGGTGGCGATGGTTCCGGAGAAGAGGTAGGGCTTCTGGGGGACGAGTCCGACGGTTTTGGCCATGAGGTCGGGGGCGAGGTCGCGGACGTCGACGCCGTCGACGAGGACTTCGCCGCCGGTGGCGTCGAAGAGGCGGGGGACGAGTCCGAGGAGGGTGGACTTGCCGCTGCCGGTGGAGCCGATGATCGCGGTCGTCTCGCCCGGCCTGGCTTCGAGGGCGACGTCCTTGAGGACCGACTCCTCGGCGCCCGGGTACCGGAAGTCCGCGCCGCGGACCTCCAGATGACCCCGCCGGCCGAGCTCGGTCACCGGGTTCACCGGCGGCACCACGCTGGACTCGGTCGCGAGGACCTCCTCGATGCGCTCGGCGCACACCTCGGCCCGCGGCACCATCATGAACATGAAGGTGGCCATCATGACCGCCATCACAATCTGCATCAGATAGGCGAGGAACGCGGTCAGCGCGCCGATCTGCATCCCGCCGCTGTCGATGCGGTGCGCGCCGAACCAGACCACCGCGACGCTGGAGATGTTCACGACGGTCATGACCACCGGGAACATCAGGGCCATCAGCCGGCCGGTGGCCATCGAGACATCGGTCAGCTCCGTGTTGGCGCCGCGGAACCGCTCCTCCTCGTAGCCGTCCTTCACGAACGCCCGGATGACGCGGTTGCCGGTGATCTGCTCGCGCAGCACCCGGTTCACCGTGTCGAGTCGCTCCTGCATGGTCCGGAAGAGCGGCCGCATCCTCCGCACGATCAGGGAGACCGAGACGGCGAGGATCGGCACCACGGCCAGCAGCACGGCCGACAGCGGCACGTCCTGGCCGAGGGCCATCACGATGCCGCCGACGCACATGATGGGCGCCGAGACCATCAGCGTGAACGCCATCAGGACCAGCATCTGGATCTGCTGCACGTCGTTGGTCGTACGGGTGATCAGCGAGGGCGCTCCGAAGTGCCCCAGCTCCCGCGCGGAGAACGACTGCACCCGGTCGAAGACCGAGGCACGCACGTCCCGGCCCAGGGCGGACGCGGTGCGGGCGCCGTAGAACACGGCCCCGATGTTGCAGACGACCTGGACGACGGAGACGCCGACCATCAGGGCGCCGAAGCGCATGATGTATCCGGTGTCCCCCTCGACGACACCGTTGTCGATGATGTCCGCGTTCAGGGTCGGCAGATAGAGGCTCGCGCAGGTCTGCAGGAACTGCAGCAGCACGAGCAGCGCGATGGGTTTTCGGTAGGGCCGGAGGTGGGTTCGGAGAAGTCTTATGAGCACGGCTCCACTATCGCCCGCACGCCCGGGGCGTTACGACTCCGTTTCGGGGTGCGGGGCCGGCCCTGGGGAAGACTTTACGAACGGGTTCCGGGCCCCGCGCGAAGGGGGGAACGGGGTGCGATCCCCCGGTGACGCTACGAACCGAACGCCCCCGGGTGGAGCTGGTCCCGGGTCGCCACGTACTGCTGACGCACCGCCCGGCCCGCGGCCAGGTCCTCGCCGGGCTCCAGGATCTGCGCGGCCGCGCCCTGCCAGGCCGGGGGAGCCGAGGGCGACAGCGTGCCCCGCGCCACCCCGAGGGCCCAGGCGGCCTGCCGGGCCGCGCCGAGCGCCGCGTAGTCGGCCGGCTGGGGGACGACGACCTGTGCGCCGAACAGCGCGGGCGCGAGCGCCTGCACCGCCGGAAGCGACGCCGCGGCGCCCAGCAGGAACACCCGGCGGACCTCGACACCGCGTCCGCGCAGCACGTCCATGGCGTCGGTGAGCGCGCACAGCATGCCCTCGAACGACGCCCGTGCCAGGTGCTCGGGCTTCATCGACTCGCGCCGCAGCCCGCTGAGCGTGCCGGCGGTGTGCGGCAGGTTCGGGGTCCGCTCGCCCTCCAGATAGGGCAGCAGGACGAGCCCGGAGGCGCCCGGCGTGGACTTCAGGGCCAGCGCGGACAGTTCTTCGAGGGAGTCGACGCCCAGCATCTCGGCGGTGCCGCGCAGCGCCCGTACCGCGTTGGAGGTGTGGACGACGGGCAGGTGCATGCCGGTGGCGTCGGCGAAGGAGGTGATCATGCCGTTGGGGTCGGCGAGGGCCTCGTGGTGGACGGCCATCACGGAGCCGGAGGCGCCGAGCGAGACCACCGCGTCCCCGGGGCCGAGCCCCAGGCCCAGCGCGGCGGCCATCGTCTCGCCGGTGCCGGCGGAGATGAGGAGCCCCTCGGGCGTGGTGCCGGCCGCGTCGGCGGGGCCGAGGACCTCGGGCAGCACTGCCTGGTGGCCGAGGGCCAGCTCGACGAGATCGGGGCGGTACGTGCCGGTGCGGGCCGACCAGTAGCCGGTGCCGGAGGCGGCGCCGCGGTCGGTGGTGCGCCGGGCGGGCCGGCCGAGGAGCTGCCAGACCAGCCAGTCGTGCGGCTGGAGGATCATCGCGACCCGCCGGGCGTGCTCGGGCTCGGTGCGGGCCAGCCAGCGCAGCTTGGCCACCGGCTGCCCGGCTCCGGGCACGGAGCCGACGGCCTCGGCCCATGCCTGTCGGCCGCCGAGCGACTCGACGAGGTCGGCGGCGGCGATCTGGGCCCGCTTGTCGTTGCGGACGAGGGCGGGCCGCACCAGACCGCCCTGCGCGTCGAGCGGTACGAGTCCGTGCTGCTGCGCGGACACGCCGATGGCCTGCACGCCCTCCAGGAGCCCGCCGGTGGCGGCCTCCCCGAGCGAGAGCAGCCAGGTCTGCGGGTCGACGTCGACGGCCTTGGGTTCGCCCGGGTGAGGGGCGTATCCCTGCCGCAGTACGGCACCCGTGTCCGTGTCACAGACGACGATGCGTGTGAACTCCGCTGAGCTGTCGAGTCCGGCGACTATCCCCATGACACTTGATTCTGCCGCACGCGGGCGGTTCAGGTGTTGCTGGTGCCCCAGTCGTCTTCCTCGACCTTCCCGTTGGCCCCGCCGCGCCCGGACAGCGCGTGGAAGCGGTCGGTCACCGAGGCCGGCAGCTTGTCGCCCACCTTGTCGCCCACGACGTGCGCGGCCTTGCCCGCGACCTGCCGCCCGGTCTGGGCGGCGGACTCGGCGGCGTTGCGCACGGCCGGGTTCTCGGCGAACTGCTTCGCGGACTTCTTCATCTGCTCGTAGCGCTCGCGTCCGGCCCGCGTGCCGACCACGTAACCGAGGGCGAGTCCTACGACGAACGTCAGCTTGTATCGCATGGCCACCACCTTCCCTGGAGAGCTTCACTGATGCCTGCCCGACGCGTCTCCGACGCGTCGCAGGTGCCCAGGCGGTGCCCCCGGCGTTACCGATTGGCGGAGCACCCCCCTGCTTGCGCTAATGTATGTGTCGCAGCGAGCAACCGCCCGCCCGGAGCATCCGGAGTGGGTACGTTCGGTGCAACGCAGCAATCCCCTGTAGCTCAATTGGCAGAGCAGCCGGCTGTTAACCGGCAGGTTACTGGTTCGAGTCCAGTCGGGGGAGCGCGATCCCCTGTAGCTCAATTGGCAGAGCATTCGGCTGTTAACCGGAGGGTTACTGGTTCGAGTCCAGTCGGGGGAGCGGAACGGAAGAGGACCCTTCGGGGTCCTTTTTCGCGTCTACGGGAACCATGCGGAGCGCGGGGCTGTCTTCATGGTCGAGCAGAGCCGATCTTCCGGAGCAGGAGATCGTATGAGCGGCTATGCTGCGGCAGACGGCGCGCACACATGTACGCGCCTCACCGTTCGGGGCGGTAGCTCAGCCGGTTAGAGCAGCGGACTCATAATCCGTCGGCCGTGGGTTCGAGTCCCACCCGCCCCACCACTTCGTGGTGCCCGCAGAATCGTTCCGACCCGTGATCCACCGGGCGGACGGTTCGGCGGTGCGAGGCCCGCCCTCCACGGCCGGCACCTCTTCCCCAGTCTGCGACCTCCCGAGGGCGGACCCCGGACGACGCCCCGCGACACGCCCGGGGAATCACCCGGATGGCGTGGAACGCGCTCCTTCCGGTCGACCCGTGAGCCGTCTCACACGCCGCCCCGAACGACCCCGCCCGGCCGGATGCCGTCCCACCCGAATGCCCTCCCGCCTGGCCGGATCTCGCCGTCGGCGCCCGAGGGCCCGTGCGCGTCGTAGGGACGACGCGCACGGGCCCTCGGGGGGTTTCCGTCCGGGTGGTCAGTACGTGAGGAGGGCCGGGTCCGAGACGCTTGCCGTGCCTGTCTCCACGTGGCCCGCGAGGCGGCGGACGTAGTCCGTGCTCGCGGAGGAGGTGACGGTGACGTCGTACCAGTGGTGGGCCGCCGAGACGGCGACGCTGTGGGTGACCGTGGCGCCCTTCGCGACGGAGAGCGTCTTCTGGGCGCCGCCGTAGGCGTTCATGAGGGTCACCGTCGCGGTCGCGCCCGCGTTGGTGAACGTCAGGTCCAGCGTGCCCGCGGTGGCGTTGTGGCGGGCCGTGACCTCGGGGACGGCCGTCTTGCCGGGGGAGCGGAAGCGGCGGACGAAGCCGTTGGGGCCGTGGACCGTGAGGTCCGTGACGCCCTTCGAGTACGTCGTGTTCCAGGTGTCCGCGATCGTCTTGCCGGCTTCGGTCGTGTAGGTCCAGGGCGCGTCGGTGCGGTTGGCCGAGGTCACGTAGAACTGCGCGCCCGCCGAGGGTCCGCCGCCGAAGGTGAGGCGGAACTTGCCGGCCGCGGTGTCGGCGGCGCCGTCCACGAACGGGGCGTACTTCAGCGGGCGGGTGGGCTTGGCGCCGCGCTCCTGGCGGGGCATGGTGCCGGTCGCCGGGGCGGTGGCGAGGAAGTCGGGGTGGCGGTTCCTGTCCGGCGGGAAGTAGCCGGACGTCGGCGGCAGGGCGGTGGCCGAGGGGTCCGTGCGGGAGAAGTCGAAGGCGGAGGTCAGGTCGCCGCAGACGGCCCGCCGCCAGGGCGAGATCTGGGGTTCCCGCACCCCGAAGCGCTGCTCCATGAAGCGGATGACCGAGGTGTGGTCGAAGGTCTCGGAGCAGGTGTAGCCGCCCTTGGACCAGGGCGAGACGACCAGCATGGGGACGCGCGGGCCGAGGCCGTAGGGGCCGGCCACGTAGCCGGTCCTGCCCGGGAAGTGGTCGAGCCCGGTCGCGACGGTGGAGAGGCCCTGCGCGGCGGAGCCCGGGACGTAGGGCGGGACGACGTGGTCGAAGAAGCCGTCGTTCTCGTCGTACGTGATGAACAGGGCCGTACGGGCCCACACGTCGGGGTTCGAGGTCAGCGCGTCGAGGACCTGCGAGATGTACCAGGCGCCGTAGTTCGCGGGCCAGTTGGAGTGCTCGGAGAAGGCCTCCGGGGCGGCTATCCAGGAGATCTTCGGCAGCCGGTCGCCCTGGACGTCGGCGCGCAGCCGGTCGAAGAAGCCGTCGCCGGCCTTGGCGTTCGTGCCCGTGCGGGCCTTCTCGAACAGCGGCTGGCCGGCCTGGGCGTTGCGGTACGTGTTGAAGTACAGGAGCGAGTTGTCGCCGTAGTTGCCGCGGTAGGCGTCGTTGATCCAGCCCCAGGAGCCGGCGGCGTTCAGCCCGTCGCCGATGTCCTGGTAGATCTTCCAGGACACCCCGGCCGCCTCCAGGCGCTCCGGGTAGGTCGTCCAGCCGTAGCCCGCCTCGGCGTTGTTGAGGACCGGGCCGCCGCCGGTGCCGTCGTTGCCGGTGTGGCCGGTCCACAGGTAGTAGCGGTTCGGGTCGGTCGAGCCGATGAACGAACAGTGGTACGCGTCGCAGATCGTGAACGCATCGGCGAGCGCGTAGTGGAACGGGATGTCCTCGCGGGTGAGGTACGCCATGGTGGCCTTGGTCTTGGCCGGTACCCAGTTGTCGTACCTGCCCTTGTTGAAGGCGCTCTGGCCGCCCGCCCAGTCGTGGTTGAGGCCCTGGAGGAACTCCATGCCGAGCTTCGCGCTCTCCGGACGGAAGGGCAGGGTGACCTTGCTGCCGTCCGACTGGTTCCAGACCGACTTTCCGCTGGGCAGGGTGACCGGGCGGGGGTCGCCGAAGCCGCGTACGCCCTTCATCGACCCGAAATAGTGGTCGAAGGAACGATTCTCCTGCATCAGGACGACGATGTGCTCGATGTCCTGGATCGTGCCGGTGGAGCCTTGCGCCGGGATGGCGGCGGCGCGGGCGATGCTCTCCGAGAGCATGGTCAGCGCGGCGGTGCCGCCGGCGAGCTGAAGGAACCGGCGACGGTCGAGGTCGGCCATGGGGGAGTTCTCCTCCGGGTGGGGACGGGCACGGGTGGGGGTGCGCGTGCGGTGGCCGGGTGGACCGGCGGATGGGCGCCCCAAGGAGAGCGCCCGCGAACCACCGGCCGGGGGCCGTTCCATGACTGCCCGTCGTACGGCAGACGAATCCCCCGTGCCCGAACGGAAGAGCTCACGAACGAACGCCCCTGAGGGTCGATGACCCTCAGGGGCGTACGTGAACCGACAGAAAACTACTCGACGACGAGGTCGACCTTGATGTTGCCGCGGGTCGCCTTGGAGTACGGGCAGAACGCGTGGGTCTTCTCCAGGAGGGACGCGCCGGCATCGCCCTGGAGGTGGTCGGGGAACTCGGCGCGCATCACGACCGCGAGGCCGAAGCCGCCGTCCGCGGCGTCCTTGCCGATGGAGACCTCGGCGGTGATCGAGGCGTCGGAGATGTCGATCTTCTCCTGGCGGGCGACCAGGTTCATCGCGCTGGCGAAGCAGGCCGCGTACCCGGCGGCGAAGAGCTGCTCGGGGTTGGTGCCCTGACCGTTGCCGCCGAGCGCCTGGGGGTGGGCGAGGGGGAGGTCGATGTGGCCGTCGGAGCTGACGGCGCGGCCCTCGCGGCCGTTGGCGGTGGCGACAGCGGTGTAGATCGCGTCCATGGTGTCCGTTCCTGTCCTCGGGAGGTGTGCTGCGGTGGCTCTCTATTAATAGCGCACGATTAAGTTGTGCACAATTCAATCGCGTGTGAGGTGCCCTCGCGTATCCTGGAGCCATGGAGACGCTCGACACCGTCCCGGACGAGGACTTCCTCCGGCTCGACCACCAGATCTGCTTCTCGCTGCACGCGGCGACCCGCGCGTTCAACGGCGTCTACCGCGAGGCGCTCAAGGAGCTGGGGCTCACCTACCCCCAGTACCTCGCCATGCTGGTCCTCTGGGAGCACGGCGAGCTGCCCGTGAAGGGCATCGGCGAGCGCCTCAAGCTCGACTCCGGAACCCTGTCCCCGCTGCTCAAGCGCCTGGAGGCGGCCGGATACGTCGAGCGGCGCCGCAGCCCCGAGGACGAGCGGTCCGTCACCGTCCGGCCCACCGCCGAGGGGACCGCGCTGAAGGAGAAGGCCCGCGACGTGCCGCGCCGGATCGCCACCGCGACGGGCCTCGACCTCGCCGACATCCGCGACCTGCGGGAACGCCTGGACGCCCTGGCCGCCCGGCTCGACGGCGTCGACCCGGACGACCTGGGCGTCTGCCGCTAGACGGCCTCGCCGGCGCCACGCGAAGGGCAGCGGCCGACGCCGGACGAACCACGCGAGCCGCCCGCCGCGCGGTGGGCGCGGCGAGCGGCTCGCGGCTTGCGGCAGGCCCGGGGGAGACGGGTCAGGAGCGGGGGACCTTGCGGAGCAGGGTCAGGACCACGACCGCCGTCACCAGGGCGAAGACCGCGCTCAGGGCCGAGGCCGAGTGGAGGGCCGTGGTGAAGGCCTCCCGCGCCTGCTCCCGCAGCCCCTCGTCGGGCAGGGCCAGCGCCGCGCCCACGCTCTCGTGGGCCGCGGCCGGCGCGTCCGCCGGGATGCCGCCCCGGTAGACGGCGACCGCCACGCTGCCGGTGACCGCGATGCCCAGGGCGAGCCCCAGGTCGTAGGCCGTCTGACCGGTCGCGGCCGCCGCGCCCGCCTTCTCGGCCGGGGCGGAGCCGACCGCGAGGGCCGTCCCCAGGACGCTGATCGGGGCCGCGCCGAACATGATGACCGCGAGGCCGAGGGCGGCCACGGTCACCCCTTCGGCCAGGGCGATCACCGCGTACCCGGCCAGCGAGACCAGGAGCCCGCCGGCGAGGACGTACGCCGGGCGGATCCGCCGCGCCACGAACGGGGTCAGCTGCGAGCCGGCGATCAGGCCCGCGGCTCCGGGCAGCAGCCAGAGGCCGGCCTCGAGCGGCGGCAGACCCGCGACCGCCTGGAGGTACTGCGGGACCAGGTACTCGACGCCGTTGAGCGCGGTCATGCCCAGGAGCAGGGTGAGCAGGGCGCCGGTGAAGGCCCGGTTCCTGAAGAGCCGCAGATCGAGGAGCGGGGACTCCAGACGGTTCTGGCGGCGGACGAAGAGGGTCGTGAAGGCCGCCCCCAGGGCGAACGCGACGGCCGCCTCGGCCGTCGGGCCGTGCGCGGCGAGGGACTTGACGCCGTACACCAGCGGCAGGACCCCCAGGAGGAAGAGCAGCACGCTCGCCGGGTCGAGGCGCCCGGGGTTCGGGTCGCGGTACTCGGGGAGCAGCAGCGGTGCCGTGACCAGCGCGATCAGCATGACGGGCAGGCCCATCAGGAAGACCGAGCCCCACCACCAGGAGGCGAGCAGCACCCCGCCGATGACCGGTCCGATCGCGAGTCCGACGGAGAGGGCGGTCACCCACATCGCGATGGCCGTGGCCCGCTGCCGGGCGTCCGCGAACATGTGGCTGATCAGGGCAAGCGTGGAGGGCAGGACCGCCGCCCCGGCGATGCCGAGGAGGGCGCGGGCCGCGATGAGCGTCCCGGCGTTCGGGGCGTAGGCGGCGAGGACGGAGGCGAGCAGGAAGCCGGCGGACCCGGCCATCAGAAGCCTGCGGCGGCCGAGCCGGTCGCCGAGCGTGCCCATGATCACGAGGGTGGCGGCGGTGAGGAAGCCGTAGATGTCGGTGATCCAGAGCAACTGGGCGCCGCTGGGGCGGAGATCGGCCGACAGGTACGGGGTGGCGAGCCACAGCACACCGAGGTCGGCGGTCATCAGGGTGACGGGGAGGAGGAGGACGGCGAGGCCGAGCCACTGGCGGGCTCCGGCCCGGGGCGGTGTCGCGGTGTTCTCCGCGAGGGTCGTGGTCATCGGGCCGGCTCCTCGTGCAGGGTGTTCTCGGTGGTGGTCGTCGTGGCGGCGAGGGCGGTCACGGTGGCGGCCGCACTGCTGTTCGTCGTGGCGGTGGTCGTCGTCGTGGCCGTCGTGGCCGTCGTGGCCGTCGTGCCCGTCGCGGTCGTGGCGGTCGCGCCCGGGAGTTCCTCCGCCAGGGTCCGCTCGGCCTCGTCGAGCAGTTCGGCGACCCGGCCGGCCCGCAACTCGACCGGCACGCCGGAGAGTTCGGTGCCGTGCAGGACGCGGAGGCGGGCGTCGGGGAGTCCGCAGAACTCGGAGATGCCGGTCACCAGCATCAGGCCGAGCGCGTCGGTCATGCCGAGCCGCGCGATCTCCTCGGGCGTGCCGCCCATCAGGGCCAGCCAGAGCAGCCGCTTGCCCGCCAGCCGGGGACGGCTCCGGCCGTACGCGAAGCCGTAGTTCCAGACCCGGTCGATCCAGCCCTTCAGGATCGCCGGCGGGGTGAACCACCAGACCGGGAAGACGACCACGATGTCGTCGGCGGCGAGGACGCGGTCCATGTGGGCGCGGACCTCGGGGGAGTAGACCTTCTCGCGGTTCTCCCAGTCCGGTTCGTCCTCCGGGCGGAGCGCCGGGTCGAACCCCTCGGCGTACAGGTCGAGTACGTCGACGGTGCCGCCCTCGCCCTCGATGCGGGCGTGCAGCCGGGCCGCGACCTGGGCAGTGAGCGAGTCGGTACGGGGGTGGGCGAGGACGAGGAGCGTGTGAGCTGCCATGACCTGGGGTTCCTTCACGGGGGTGGGGAGGGGCGTGGGCGCGTTCGGGGGGCGGGGCGGGCCCGGTGCGGTCACGGGCCCGCCCTCGGGCGGCCGGCACCGGGCCGTCAGAGGCCGAGGCCGGAGCCGCCGCTCGCGTCGATGCTCTGGCCGGTGATCCAGCGGGAGTCGTCGGAGGCCAGGAAGCCGACGACATCGGCCACGTCACCCGGCTGCCCCACCCGGTCGAAGACCGAGAACGCGGCGGCGTGCGCCTTGGCGTCCGGGTCCGCCATCCACGGGTGGATGTCCGTCTCGATCGTGCCCGGCGAGACCGCGTTGACCGTGATGCCCCGGGAGCCGAGGGTCTGCGCGAGGGTCAGGGTCAGCACCTCGACGGCGCCCTTCGCGGCGGCGTACGAGGTCATGCCCGGGAAGGCGACCTTGGTGACTCCGGAGGAGATGTTGATGATCCGGCCGCCGTCGCGGAGCCGGTCGAGGCCCTTCTGGATGATGAAGAACGGCGCCTTGGCGTTGACCGCGAACACCCGGTCGTAGTCGGCCTCCTCGACCTCGTGGATCAGGCCGGGGCCGGCGATCCCCGCGTTGTTGACGAGGATGTCGAGACCGTGGTCGCCGTCGGTCTCCGCGTCGAAGGCGGCCCAGAGGGCGTCGGCGTCGCCGGGGACGCCCAGTTCGGCGCGGAGGGCGAAGGCGGAGCCGCCGGCCGCCTCGATCACGGCGACCGTCTCCTTCGCGGCCGCCTCGTTGCTGGCGTAGTGGACGCCGACCCGGGCGCCGTCCGCGCCGAGGCGGAGGGCGATCGCCCGGCCGATGCCGCGGCTGCCGCCGGTGACGAGGGCGGTCCGGCCGGCGAGGGGCTCGGTGCTGCTCATGTCCTGCTCCTTGGTGTTCCGTGTGTGTCGTTTCCTGCTGACGGGGATGACTCTGACGGCCGGCTGTTCGGGAACGGCTCGGGTTCTGTTCGGGCCGGGTTCGGGTGCGGAACGGGCCTGTTCGGACCGGCTCGGACCGGCTCGGGCGGGTGATCGACGCCGGGTTACGGTGGCCGCATGCGATTCGCGGTGCTGGGGGAGACGGCCGTACGGACCGAGGACGGCACGCTCGTCCGGGTCCCCGAACTCAAGGTGCGGGCCCTGCTCGCCGCGCTCCTCGTCGACGCCGGCCGACCGGTCGCCGCGTTCCGTCTCGTCGACGACCTGTGGGGCGACGAGCCGCCCGGCAACCCGCTGCGGGCCCTCCAGGCCAAGGTCTCCCAGCTGCGCCGCGCCTTCGAGGAGGCGGAGCCCGGCGGGCGCGGCCTCGTCGTCACACAGGCGCCCGGCTATCTCCTCGCCGTACCCGAAGGGGCACTGGACGCACAGGAGTTCGCGCGGCTCGCCGCCCGGGCCCGGGAGACGGCCGACCCGCGGGGCCGGGCGGTCCTGCTCGGCGGGGCGCTCGACCTGTGGCGGGGACCAGCGTTCGCCGGGTTCGCGGAGGAGCCGTTCGCGCGGGCGGCGGCGGAGCGGCTGGAGGAGGAGCGGCTGGCCGTCCGCGAGGCGCTTGCGGAGGCGCGCCTCGACGCCGGGGAACATGGCCTGCTCGCAGGGGAGTTGGCGGAGCTCGTCGCACGGCATCCGCTGCGCGAGCGGCTGCGCGCGGTGCAGCTGCGAGCCCTCTACCGGGCGGGGCGGCAGAGTGAGGCGCTCGCCGGGTACGAGGAGCTGCGCACGCTCCTCGCCGACGAGCTGGGCCTCGACCCGAGCCCCGAACTGACCGCGCTCCACGCGGCGATGCTGCGCCAGGACGCCACGCTCTCAGCACCTATGCCGGTGCCGATATCGGCACCGATACCGGCACCGGCGGCCGTACCGTCTGCCGCGGTCCGTGGGGCGACGCCGCCGACCGCGGGCGGAGGGCCCCCGCGGGGCAATCTGCTCACGCCGCTCACCGGGATCGTCGGGCGCGACGCGGCCGTCGCCGAGGTACGGGGGCTGCTCGCCGAGCGGCGGCTCGTCACGCTCACCGGGCCGGGCGGCGTCGGGAAGACCCGGCTGGCCCTGGAGGCGGCCGGGCAGGTGCGCGAGGAGTTCGCGGACGGGGTGTGGCTCGTCGAGTTCGCCGGCGCGCGCGGGGAGCTCGCCGAGGTCGTCGCCGCCGCGCTCGCACTCCGCGACGACGGGGTGTGGGGGCTGCGCCCCGAGGGGGAGAGGGCGCTCACCACGGCGGAACGGCTGGCCGAGGCCCTGCGCGGCAGGCGCGCGCTGCTCGTCCTCGACAACTGCGAGCACGTCGTCGACGAGGCGGCCTCCCTCGCCGAGCTGCTGCTGCGCACCGCGCCCGGTCTCGTCGTCCTGACCACCAGCCAGGAGCCGCTCGCCCTCGCCGGCGAGACGCTGTGGGCGGTGGAGCCGCTCGACGCGGACGGCGCGGTGGAACTGTTCACGGCACGGGCGGCGGCCTCGGCGCCCGGGTTCGCGTCCGGCGCGGCGCTCGACCCCGCCGCCCAGGAGGCGGTACGGGCCGTCTGCCGTCGTCTCGACGGCATCCCGCTCGCCCTGGAACTGGCCGCGACCCGAGTCAGGGCCCTCGGGGTGCACGGGCTCCTGGCGCGGCTCGACGACCGCTTCCGGCTCCTCGACGCGGGGCTGCGCGGCGCGCCGGCCCGGCAGCAGACCCTGCGGGCGGTCATCGACTGGAGCTGGGAGCTGCTCGGCGAGCATGAGCGAACGGTGCTGCGGCGTCTGGCCGTTCACGCGGAGGGCTGCACGCTGGGGGCGGCGGAGGAGGTGTGCGCGGGCCGGGCGGGGCCGGGAGGCGCGGAGTCCGGGGCCGCGCGGACCCGTGGCGCGCAGTCCGCCGGCGCGGAGTCCGGTGGCGTGCAGTCCGGGGCCGCGCGGACCCACGGCGCGCAGTCCGGTAGGGCGGAATCCCGTGGCGTGCAGTCCGCTGGCGCGCAGTCCGCTGGTGCGGAGCCCAGCCACGCGCAGTCCCGTGACGCGGAATCAGGCAGCGCCGGGGACGTGGCCGCCGGGGACGTCCTCGGGCTGCTCGCCCGCCTCGTCGACCGCTCGCTCGTCGTGGCGGTCGACGGTCCCGACGGGCCGCGCTACCGGCTCCTGGAGTCCGTCGCCGCGTACTGCCTCGAACGTCTCGAGGGAGCGGGCGAGACGGAGGCCGTACGGGACCGTCACCTGGCCCACTACCTGCGGCTGGCCGAGGACGCCGAGCCCGTTCTGCGCGGCCCCGGCCAGCGCCGCCGGCTCGCCCGCCTCGACGCGGAGGCCTCGAACCTGCGGGCCGCCCTGGACCGGGCGCTCGCCGCCCCGCCCGGCGCGGGGCGGGACGCCGGCGCGGCGCTCCGGCTCGTCGACGCACTGGCCTGGTACTGGGTCATGCGGGGCCGCCTCGGAGAGGCGCTCCGCCATGCGACGGCGGCACTGCGGGCGGCCCCTCCGGAGAACGAAGCGCCTCAGGGGACCGCGGCGGGCCCGGAGACCGGTGCCCTCCCGGAGACCGCGGCGCCCCCGGAGGCGGCGACGGGCCGGGTGCGGCCCGAACAGCGCGCGCTCCGCGCCCGCGTGGAGGTCTGGCGCACAGGTCTGGCGATCATGGGCGGCGACGGCACGGACCGGCGGCAGCGGATCGCGAAGGCGCTCGCGGCCTACGACGCGACCGCGCCGCTGCGGCCCTCGGACCACGCGTGGGCGCGCTGGTTCCTCGCGCACGCGCTCTGCGGGACGGGCAGCCAGAGCGAGGGCGGCCGGCTGACGGGGGAGGCGCTCGACGGGGCGCGCGCCCACGGGGACCGCTGGGTCGAGGCGGCGGCCCTCGCGGACCGCTCGGTGCAGCGGCTGCTCGGCGGCGACGTGGCGGGCGCGGAGGAGGACGCGGCCGGGTCGGACGCGCTGTTCGCCGAGGTCGGCGACGCGTGCTGCCGGCTGTGGTCGGTGTACCCGCTGGCGACGGTCGCCGAGATCCACGGGGAGTACGGGCGCGCGGACGGGCTCAAGCGGGCGGGTCTGGCGGCGGCGGAGGGCCTCGGTCTGACGGCCGAGGTGCCGGACCTGCTGGCCGGGATCGGGCGTACGGCCCTGCTGAGGGGCGATCTGGCGGAGGCGCGGGCGTACCACGCGGCGGCCCGGGAGCGGGCGGTCGAGGTCGGGTTCCGGGCGGCCGAGATCAACGCGGTGCTCGGCCTCGGCCTGGGCGCCAGACGCGAGGGCCTGGTCGAGGAGGCCGAGGCGCACATGAGGGAGGTCCTGGACTGGCACCGGGCGGTCGGCCTCGACTCGGCCAACGCGCTGATCCTGGCCGAGCTGGGCTTCTCGGCACTGGCGCGCGGTGACGCGGCGGGCGCGCTGGGACTCCAGGAGGAGGGCTACGGCACCGCGCTGTCCTCCGGCGACCCGCGCGCGGTCGCACTGGCCCTGGAGGGCCTGGCCTCGGCCCACGCGGGCGCGGGGCGGGCGAAGGAGGCCGCCCTCCTCCTGGGCGCGGCGTCGGCCCTCCGCGCCTCGACGGGCGCGCCGCTGCCCCCGGCGGAGCGAGCGGACGTCGACGCCGCGGAGGCGGCGGCCCGCACGGTGCTGGGCCCGGGGGTCTTCACGGAGACCTTCGCCCACGGCACGACCCTGTCCCATGAGCGGGCGGTGGCGGAGGCGGGGCAGCCGCGCGGCACACGGATCCGACGCTTGAACCCTTGACCAAAACGTAAGGATCGACTGCGGTACGCGCCCCTATACTCGCCCCATGTCCGAGTTCACTGTCCGGCGTGCCGTCGCCGACGATTCCAAGCGGCTCACCCGGCTGGTCAGGAGCTCCCGGGCCTATCGGGGCGACTACGCCTCGATGGTCGAGGGGTACCAGGTCGGGGGCGCGTACATCGAGCACCATCCGGTGTTCGTCGCCGTCGACGCGAGCGACCGGGTGCTCGGGTTCTACGCGCTGCTCGTCGACGACGCCGAGCTCGACCTCGCGTTCGTCGCCGACAGCGCCCAGGGGCTCGGCATCGGACGGCTGCTCATGGAGCACATGACCGGGCAGGCCCGGGCCGCCGGGCTGGAGGCCGTGCGGGTCGTCGCGCATCCGCCCGCCGAGGAGTTCTACCTGCGCACGGGCGCCGTCAGGACCGGAGCCGTCCCGCCCGCCGGCCGCATCCACTGGGAGCGCCCCGAGCTCCGCTACGACATCGCGTGACCGCCACCCAGCCGCGGTCGCAGCCGCAGCCCCCCGAGTCCCAGCCGTCCGATTCCCCGGCACCCGAGTCCCAGCCCCCCGAGTCCCAGCCGTCCGATTCCCCGGCACCCGAGTCCCAGCCCCCCGAGTCCCGGCCCTCCGAGGCCCCCGCCCCCGAGCGTCGTCGGCTCTTCGCCGACCTCACCCCGCTGCGGACCTCCGCCCACTACCGCCGCCTCTGGTTCGGCAGCACCGTCTCCTGGGTCGGGCAGGGAATGACCTCGCTCGCGGTCTCCCTCCAGGTGTACGACATCACCCGGTCGCCGTTCTCCGTCGGCCTCGTCGGGCTGTTCTCGCTCGTCCCGCTCGTGGTCTTCGGGCTGTACGGCGGTGCCATCGCCGACACCGTCGACCGCCGCAAGCTCGGGCTCTACAGCGCCTGCGGTTCCGCCGTGCTCTCGGTCGCGCTCGCCACCGCCGCGTTCGCCGGCTTCCACCGTGTCTGGTTCCTCTACGGGATCGTCGCCCTGCAGGCCGTCTGCGCCGCGCTCAACTCGCCTGCCCGCTCCTCGATGATCCCGCGGCTCCTGCCGCCCGAGCAGCTGCGCGCCGCCAACGCGCTGAACTCGATGGTCACGACCTTCGGCATGCTCGTCGGGCCGAGCCTCGGCGGGCTGATCGTCGGGTTCGCCGGCTACCAGACCGCGTACCTCGTCGACGCCGTCGCGTTCGCCGCGAGCCTGTACGCGATGTGGCGGCTGCCGTCGATGCTCCCGGACCGGAAGGAGGGCGGCAGGAGGGCCTCCGTCCTCGACGGGCTGCGGTTCCTGGCGACCCGGCCCAACCTCCGTATGACGTTCTTCTCCGACTTCTGCGCGATGATCCTCGCCCACCCCCGCGCCCTGTTCCCCGCCGTCGCCGTGCTCTGGTTCGGCGGCGACGCCAGGACCGCCGGACTCCTCGTCGCCGCGCCCGCGTTCGGGGCGCTGCTCGGCGGGGTGCTCTCCGGCTGGCAGGGCCGCATCCGGCACCACGGGCAGGCGATCCTGATCGCCGTCGCCTGCTGGGGGACCGCCATCGCCGTCTTCGGGCTCACCCGGAACCTCTGGCTGGGGCTGCTCCTGCTCGCCGTCGCGGGGTACTCCGACACCGTCTCGATGATCTTCCGCAACACGATGATGCAGGTCGCGGCGCCGGACGAGATGCGCGGCAGGCTCCAGGGCGTGTTCATCGTGGTGGTCGCAGGCGGGCCCCGGCTCGGGGACTTCCTCGCGGGCTCCGTGGCCGACCTGACCTCGCCCGCGGTCGCCGTCACGGGCGGCGGAATCGCCTGTGTCGTCGCGGTCGGCGCCCTCGCCCTGTACGGGCGCGGTTTCCGCCGGTACGACGCGCTCGACCCGACTCCGTGAGCAATTCTCCCCGAACGGCACGTCCTGTTCTGGCGGTTGGCCGCCACGGCGCATAACCGCCAGGACGGAACGGAGTCAACTCCCGTCCACCTGGCCAAGACTCCTCGCGGCACCCGGAAAACACCCCCGACCCCGGGTCCGCGAGGAGTTCGAACGATGACGTCGAGGACCACGCCCTTCGACAGAGGGAGGGCCGCGCTGATCGCCGCGGGCGTCTCCCTCGTGATGCTCTCGGCGGGGCAGACCGCCGCCGCCGGGACCACCGCCTCAGCCGTACCGGACACCTTCAAGGGCGCGGCGGCGAGCACCACCGTCACCCTCGTCACCGGCGACCGCGTCACCCTCAGCGACCTCGGCGGCGGGCAGCAGACCGTCACCGTCGACCGGGCCGAGGGCGCCACCGGCGCGATACGCAGCCAGATAGCCGGCGGCCGGGTCACCGTCATCCCCGACGAGGCCCGCCCCTACCTGGCCTCCGGCGCGCTCGACCCCCGCCTCTTCGACGTCACCGGCCTCGTCGCGCAGGGCATCACCGGCGACCTGCCGCTGATCGTCACCTACGGCGGCAAGGGCGCCCGGACCGCCGCGGCGACCCCGCGCGGTGCCGAGACCGTCCGCCCGCTGCCCAGCATCGGCGGCGCCGCCGTCACCGCCACCGACCCCGCCGCCTTCTGGCGGGGCTTCACCGCCCCCACCGCGCGGACCGCCGCCCCCGCCAAGGTCTGGCTCGACGGCCGGGTCAAGGCCGCCATGGCCGAGTCCAACGCGCAGATCGGCACCCCGAAGGCCTGGGAGGCCGGGCTCACCGGCAAGGGCGTGAAGGTCGCCGTCCTCGACACGGGCGCCGACCTCGGCCACCCCGACCTCGCGGGCCGGGTCGCCGAGTCGAAGTCCTTCATCGAGGGCCAGGAGGTCGCCGACCGCGACGGCCACGGCACCCATGTCGCCTCCACCGTCGGCGGCAGCGGCGCCGGTTCCGACGGCAAGGAGAAGGGCGTCGCCCCCGGCGCCACCCTCGCCGTCGGCAAGGTCCTCAGCGACGAGGGCTCCGGCTCCGAGTCGCAGATCATCGCCGGCATGGAGTGGGCCGCCAAGGACATCGACGCGAAGATCGTCTCGATGAGCCTGGGCTCCCGCGAACCCAGCGACGGCACGGACCCGATGGCCCAGGCCGTCAACACCCTCAGCGCCGAGACCGGCGCCCTCTTCGTCATCGCCGCGGGCAACTCCGGCGCCCCCGGCTCCATCGGCTCGCCCGGCGCCGCCGACTCCGCGCTGACGATCGGCGCCGTCGACTCCGCCGACGAGGCGGCCTACTTCACGAGCCAGGGCCCCCGCTACGGCGACCAGGCGCTCAAGCCCGACCTGTCGGCGCCCGGTGTGGACATCCTCGCCGCCCGCTCGCAGCTGGTCCCCGGCAGCGGCCTCTACACCTCCATGAGCGGTACGTCGATGGCGACCCCGCACGTCGCCGGTGTCGCCGCCCTGCTCGCCGAGCGGCACCCCGACTGGACCGGCGCCCAGCTCAAGACCGCGCTGATGTCCTCGTCGAAGACGCTCGACGCCTCCTCGTACGCGCTCGGCTCCGGCCGGGTCGACGTGGCCGCCGCGATCACCGCGAACGTCACCGCGACCGGCTCCGCCGACCTCGGCTTCTTCGGCTGGCCCTACGAGGGGAACAAGCCGGTCACGAAGACCGTCACCTACACCAACTCCTCCGACGCCCCCGTCGAGTTGAACCTGGCTGTGGAGGGCATGCCGGCCGGTGTCGCCGCCCTCGCCGACACCGCCCTCACCGTCCCCGCCCACGGGACCGCGAGCACCACCGTCACCGGTGACGGCGCGAAGGCCCCCGTCGGCCAGTCCTCCGGCCGGGTCACCGCCACCGCCGCCGGCACCGTCGTCGCGCACACCGCGCTCGGCCTGGTGAAGGAGGAGGAGCGCTACACCCTCACCGTCCACGTCAAGGACCGCGACGGCGCCGCCACCCCCGCCTACCTGGGCGTGCAGCAGCTCACCCAGGGCGTCGACCCCTTCCCGGCCACGGTCGGCGAGTCCGGCACCCTCGAACTGCGCCTGAAGCCCGGCACGTACACCGTCGACACCTTCCTCGACGTGCGCGGCTCCCACGGCAAGGACTCCCTCGGCCTCGGCTTCCTCACCGCGCCCGAGATCACCCTCGACCGCGACCGGGAGATCACCCTCGACGGGCGGCAGCTCCGCGAGATCCGCGCCGAGGTCGAGAAGCGCACCGAGACCCGGCAGCTCCTGATGGAGTTCGACCGGAAGGCCAACGGAGCCTCCTACGGCGGCGCCGTCCAGGTCCCGGTGACCTACGACTCGATCTTCGCGGCGCCCACCGCCAGGCCCGCCACCGGCACCTTCGAGTACCGCACCGTCTGGCGCCTCGGCAAGCCCCTGCTGGAGGCGAGCGTCGACGGCACCCGCCTCTCCGAGGCCACCCCGCAGGGCGGCGGCACCCTCCTGGAGGGCGGCCACCGCCTCGGCGTCGTCGACGCCGGCACCGGAACCCCCGCCGAGTACACCGGCAAGAACGCCACCGGCAAGGCCGTCCTCGTCCGGCTGACCGAGGGCGCCGACCCGAAGCAGCTCGCGCAGAACGCCCAGGACGCCGGCGCCAAGGCCCTGTTCGTTACCGACGACCAGCCCGGCCGGCTGATGAAGTTCTTCGGCACCGCCGACTACGAGGACCGGCCGCTCGCCGTCGCCACCGTCAACACGGCGGACGCCCAGCGGCTCGCCGCCGCCGCGGCCCGCGGCAAGCGCGTCGACCTGACCGGCACCCGCTTCACCCCGTTCACGTACGACCTCTCCGAGGGCCACCCCGGTGCCATCGGCAAGGACCTCGTCTTCCGGCCCGGCAAGGACGAGCTCGCCACCATCCGCTCCACCTTCTACGCGCCCACCAAGCGCAAGGAACTGGGCGGCGAGTTCCGCTACTCGATTACCGACACCTTCCCGATCGGCTTCGGCTTCAAGGAGTGGATCTCCTTCCCGACCGAGCGCACCGAGTACGTCTCCACCGGCACCGGCCAGCGCTGGCACGAGTCCGTCGACCTCGGCGAGTCCCTCGAACAGCGCGGCGGCACCCCGTCCTACCGGGGCGGCAGCCGGGTGGACCTCGACTGGTTCGGCCCCGTCTGGCACCCGTGGCTGGGCACCGGCCTCGGCTGGGGCCAGCAGCGCACCGGCAACGACCTGCGCTTCAACACCCCCGGCTGGGGCGACTCCGGCACCGACCACACCGGCTTCGGCAACGTGTGGAACGACGAGTCGATGACCCAGTACACCGAGGTGTACGTCAACGGCACCCGCGTCGACCGCAAGATGAGCTCCGGCGCCTACGCCTGGGACGCCCCGGCCGAGGAGGCGACCTACAAGGTCGTCACCGACACCGCGCTCGACCCGGCGCGCTGGCGGCTCGCCGGCAAGGGCCGCAGCGAGTGGACCTTCCGCTCCGCCGAGACCCCGTCCGACCGGATCACCTACCTGCCGATGCTCAACCTCGGCTTCGACGTGGACACCGACATCAACGGTGACGTCCGCGCCGGACGCAAGCTGTCCGTCGGGATCTTCGCGGAGTACGTGGAAGGCGCCACCGGCACCGGCACCATCACCGGCGGCACCCTGGAGGCCTCCTACGACGAGGGCAGGACCTGGACGAAGGTCGCCCTCAGGAAGGCACGGCACGGCGCCGCCTGGGACGGCGAGCTGCGCGTCCCGTCCGGCGCGGCCTCCGTCTCGCTGCGGGCCGGGGCGAGCGACGACCGGGGCGGCTCGGTCACCCAGGAACTGATCCGCGCGGTGGGAGTGAAGTAGCCGCACGGCCACCTGCTCACCTGCGCACGGCCCGGGCCCCCTCCCGCTCACCGCGGGAGGGGGCCCGGCTCCGTCCGCTCAGCCTCCGGCGGTCAGGGACTTCTTGAGGACCTTGCCCATGTCGTTGCGGGGGAGGGCGTCGAGAAGGCGCACCACCCGGGGCCGCTTGTGCGGGGCGAGCAGGCGCGCCACGTGGTCGGCCAGCTCCTCCGCCGTCGGCGGCCGCTCCTCGTCCTCCGGCACCACCCAGGCCACGATCCGCTCGCCCAGGTCCGGGTCGGGCTCGCCCGTGACGGCCGCCTCGCGCACCCCGGCGTGGTCGAGGAGCGCGTTCTCGATCTCACCCGCCCCGATCTTGTAGCCGCCGCTCTTGATCAGGTCGGTCGCCCTGCGGCCGACGAGCCGCACCGCGCCGTCCGCCTCCCGGACCGCCACGTCGCCGGTGCGGAACCAGTCGCCGTCGAAGGCCGCGGCCGTCGCGTCCGGCCGGTTGAGGTAGCCGGAGAACAGGTTCGGGCCCCGCACCTGCACCTCGCCGACCGTCTCCCCGTCGAGCTCCTCCAGGACGGAGCCGTCCTCCTCGACGAGCCGCAGGTCCACGCCCGCCAGCGGGGGGCCGACGGTCCCGGGGCGCGGCGCGCCGCCCGGCCGGACGCTGGTGTTCATGAGCGTCTCCGTCATCCCGTACCGCTCCACGACCGTCCGGCCCGTCGCCGCCGTGATCCGCTCGTGGTCGTGGACCGGAAGCGCCGCCGACCCGGAGACGAGGAGCCGCGCCCCGGCCAGCGCCCCGGCCAGACCCGGGTCCTCGGCGAGCGCGTCCGCGAGCCGGTGGTACATGGTCGGCACGCCGAACAGCATCGTGCCGCCGCCGCCCAGCTCCCGCGCCACGCCCTCCACCGAGAACGCGCCCAGGTGCCGGACCTCGCCGCCCCGGCGCAGCGGCCCCAGGATCCCGAGGATCAGCCCGTGCACGTGGAACAGCGGCAGCGCGTGCACGAGGACGTCGTCGGCCGTCCACGACCAGGCCCCGGCGAGCGCGTCGAGGGAGGCGGCGATCGCCCGCCGGGACAGCAGGACACCCTTCGGCGGGCCGGTGGTGCCCGAGGTGTAGACGATCAGCGCGGGGGACTCGGCGTCGGCCGGCTCCGCGACCTGAGGGCCGCTCGCCGCCAGGTCCACGACGATCCGGGGCAGCCCGGCGAGGCCGGCGGGCAGCACGTCCCCGGCGCCGGTGAGCACGGCGGCGGGCTTGCTGTCGTCGAGGATGTGCGCCAGCTCGCGCTCGCCCGTCCGCGGATTGAGCGGTACGGCGGGCACGCCGGCGAGCAGGGCCCCGACGACCGCGACGGCCGTGTGGGCGGTCGGCGTGGCCCAGACGGCGACCGGTCCTGACCCTCCGATCCGGGCGGCCAGGGCCCCGGCGGCCCGCGCCAGTTCCCCGTAGGTGAGGGTGTGGGGGCCGCAGCGGAGGGCGGGCCGGTCGGACGGGTCCGACAGGGCCGGGAAGAGCGCACTCACCGGTCGTACTCCTCGGGTCGACGTCGAGAACGAGGGTTCCGGGAGGCATTCTGCCGTCCGTCAGGGACGGCCCGCCGTGACCTTCGTCGCCTCCGGCGCCGGGTCCTCGCCCTCCGGCCGGATCCCGCGCATGCGGCCCCACGCGTACACGCACCCCGCCAGCGCCAGGTCCGACAGCAGCATGAAGCCGATCGAGTACGAGCCCTTCGCGCTGTAGATCGCACCCATCACCAGCGGCGGCAGGAACCCGCCCAGGCCGCCCATCGCGCCGACGATGCCCGTCACACTGCCGACCTTCGCCTGCGGGGTCACCTGCGAGACCAGCGCGAACACCGAACCGCTCGCCGTGCCCAGACCCGCCGCCATGATCAGCAGGGCGGTCGTGCCCCCGGGGTTCAGCGGCGGGTCGAAGGCCTGGACGATGGCGAGGAGCGCCACCACGCCGAGCGCGGCGGCCGTGACGAGCGCCGGATGGATCCGGTCCGAGAGCCAGCCGCCGATCGGCCGGAAGACGACGGTGACCAGAGCGAATCCGGCCGCCTTGGTCCCCGCGTCCGTCGGGTCGAGCTCGTACCAGGTCTTCAGATAGGTCGGCAGGTAGACGCCGAACGCCACGATGCCGCCGAAGCCGATCGCGTACAGCGCCGACAGCTCCCACGTCACCCGCAACCGCCCCGCCGCGCCGAGCCGGGCCGCCAGGGAGGCGGTGGGCACGGGCCGGTCGGGCCGGTCGGTGATGAGGAACGCGGCGAGCACCGCGTACGCCGCGAGCGCCACGGCCACCACGATGAACGGCAGGTTCTCGCCGTGCTTCGCGATGCGCGGGGTGAAGTAGCCGGAGAGCGCCACACCGCCCATGCCCATGCCGAACACGCCGAGCGCCAGACCGCGCTTCTCCGGCGGGAACCAGGAGTTGACCAGCGGGACGCCGATCGCGAACGTCGTGCCGCCGAGGCCGAGGAGGAACGCGACGACCAGCAGCAGGCCGTAGGTGTCCTTGACCACGATGAGCAGCAGGACGGGGATGATCGTCAGCGCCGAGACCAGCGGGAACATCAGCTTCGCGCCGTACCGGTCGGTCAGCGCGCCGGCCGGGATGCGGCCGAGCGAGCCGACGAGGACGGGCACCGCGACGAGCAGCGACTGCTCGAAGGAGCTGAGTGCGAGCCGGTCGCCGTACCAGCTGGCGAGGGGCGCGATCAGGTCCCATGCCCAGAAGGTGAGCGTGAAGCCGACGGTGGCCGTCACCAGATTGCGGTAGGCCGCCGCGGTCGGAGGCTTGGTCTCGGTGTCCACGCCTCCAGTCAAGATCGGGGAGGGGCGGGCGGCGCGCGGGGCTGGTCCGTACGAGTGGCCTGGCCGTACCCCCGCACCGGCGGCCGGAGCTACGGCCAGGTCACCGTCGTCGGCGGAGTGCCGTCGTCGGTGACCCGCAGCGCGGCCCCCGCGTCCCCGACCGACACCTCCACGGTCATCGTGCCGATCCCCGACCGCCGGTGCGCCGCCGCGAGCGCCCCGCGCAGCGCGGCGAGGAGCCGTCCGGCCGTCTCCTCGTCGATGAGGGTGTCGACGGCTCCGGCGAAGTGCACGGACGGCTGGAAGCCGAGCAGGACCGCCGCCCCGCCGGTCTCCCGCAGCACCTTCCCCCGGAAGGACGTCGGGGCGTCCGCCGGAGGCTGCTGGAGCGCGAAGATGGTCGTACGGACCTCCTGGATCGTGGAGTCCAGCTCGTCCACCGCCCGCCCGAGCAGCGCGTTGTCCTCGGAGGAGTCGACCGCCCGCCGCCGGGTGGACTCCAGCATCATCTCCGTGGCGAACAGGCGCTGGACGACCAGGTCGTGCAGGTCGCGGGCGATCCGGTCCCGGTCCTCGTACACCGCGAGCCGCTCCCTGTCGTGGCGCGCGTCGGCGAGGACCAGCGCGAGCGCCGCCTGCGAGGCGAACTGCGAGGCGAGGAGCCGGTCGACGGCCGTGTACGGCCGGTCGCCGCGCCGCCGGGGGAGGGCGAGCGTGCCGATGAGCTTCCCTCCGCTCTGCAGCGGCAGCATCATCGACGGCCCGAAGCGGGACCGGACGGGGGTGGTCATCCGGGGGTCGGTCGCCGAGTCCTCGACGAACACGGGCTCCCCGCCGAGGAGCTGGACGAGCACGGGGGAGCCGGGCGCGATCGCCGTCCCCACCAGATCACCCGGATCGTCCGTGGTCGAGGCGGCGACGATCTCCATCCCGCCCTCGGGGGTGGGCTGGAGGACGACTCCGGCCGAGGCGCCGGCGAGGATGCGGGCCTGCTCGGCGACGGTCATCAGCGCGTTCTCGGCGGACGCGCCGGTCAGCAGGGCCGTGGTCACCGCCGCCGCGCCCTCGATCCAGCGCTCCCGCTGCCGGGCGGTCTCGTACAGCCGGGCGTTGCCGATGGCGATGCCGGCCTGCGAGGCCAGCACCCGGAGCAGCGAGAGGTCCTCCTCGGTGAAGCGGCCGTCGCGCTTCTCGGTGAGGTACAGATTGCCGAAGACCTCGGTGTGGACCCGGATGGGGACGCCGAGGAAGGTGTGCATCTCCGGGTGCCCCTCGGGCACTCCGGAGGAGCGCGGGTCGGCCGTCAGATCGTCGATCCGCAGCGGCCGCTGGTCCTGGAGGAGGACGCCGAGCAGTCCGGTGTGCCCGTCGGGGAGGCCTCCGGCGCGCCGCCGCTCCTCGTCCGTCATGCCGGCGGTGAAGAGTTCGGTGACGCGGCGGCGCTCGGGGTCGACGACCCCGAGCGCGCCGTAGCGGGCCCCGATGAGCTCGGTGGCGGAGTCCACGATGTGCTGCAGGGTGGTGCGGAGTTCGAGGTCCGTGCCGACGCTGAGGACGGCTTCGAGCAGCATGGGCAGGCGGGGCGCGTCCTCGTCCGTGTCCCCGTCCCTCTCCTCGTCCATGATCGTCATGGTCTCATTGTCGTACGAATCGTTCGGTTTCGCGGAGTGTGTCCGACCGGTCCTCAGTCCTCGTCGGCCAGCGGGTTCCGCTCCGACAGGGGGTCGAGGACCATCGGCTGGACCTTGCCCTCCAGCATCGCGCCGAGGCCCAGGACCGCGCAGACGTCGGGCCGTTCGGCGATGTGGACCGGCATGCCGGTCGCCTCGCGCAGCATCTGGTCGAGCCCCGGCAGCAGGGCGCTGCCGCCGACCATCATGATCCCGCGGTCCGCGAGGTCGGCCACCAGGTCCGGCGGGCAGTCCCGCAGCACCTTCCCGATGCCGTCGAGGACCGCCGTCAGCGGGGTGTGGATGGCCTCCCGCACGGCGGCGGTGTCGACGGTCACCGAACGGGCCAGGCCCGTGGCGACGTCACGGCCGTGGATCTCGGTCCAGGCCGGACCGTGCGGCGTCAGGCCGTTGCCGCTGAGCGCGAGTTGCAGCGGGCGGACCGACTGGCTCGGCAGCATCAGCTCGTGGTGGTGGCGCAGGTGCTGGATGACGGCGTGGTCGATGGCGTCGCCGCCCACCGGCATCCGCTCCGCCGTGACGATCGAGCCGAGCGAGAGCACCGCGACCTGCGTGGTCGCCGCCCCGCACACCAGGATCATCGTCGCGGTCGGCTGCTCGACCGGCAGTCCGCAGCCGACGGCCGCCGCGATCAGCGTGTCCACCAGCTCGACGCGCCGGGCCCCGAGACCGACGAGGGTCTCGACGGCGGCGCGCTGGGCGAGCGGGTCGCTGTCGTGCGGGGTGCAGGCGGCGGCGCGCAGCCGGGGCTTGCGGCGGAGCTGACGGCGCAGCTTCTCGCCGAGGAGGTGACGGAGCATGCGCTGCGCCATCTCGATGTCGACGACCGTGCCGCCCGAGACGGGGCGGACGACCCGGATGTAGTCGGGGGTGCGGCCGGTCATCTTCTCGGCCAGCGCGCCGACGGCGATCAGCGCTCCGGTGCGGGTGTTGACGGCGGCGACGCTGGGCTCGTCGACGACGAGTCCGGCGCCCTTGACGAAGACCCGGGTGCGGGCGGCACCCAGGTCGACGGCGACATGGCAACGGCGCAGCTGCTCAAGGCTGACGGTCACGGCGGATCCTCCGGAGTGCGGTGCTGGCACGGGCGAGGTGGGTTCGCGTTGCGCGTTCCTCCTGAAATGGTCCGGCCGTCCGGGGCGCGGCGCGCGTTGGGCTGCGCCGCCCGGGGCCCGCTCCGGCGGGCCCGGCAGGACCTACCGAACTGGGAGAATCACGACGCACCGCCGACGACCTGCGGTTTCCTCACAGAATCCTCACTTCCGCGGCTACCTGAGGCCGCGTCCGGCCGCATAGCCTGCGGGCCCCATGGACTACTGCCACGCGTGCCGGCGGCATCTCAACGGGGCCCTCGCCTGTGCCGGGTGCGGGACTCCCGTCGAGGAACTGCGGTACGAGACCCCCCACATACCCGGCCGGCCGGCCGCGCCCGTCCAGGCGTACCCGCCGGGCCCGCCGGCGCAGCCCGCCGGGCGCGGGCCGGAGTACGGCGCCGGGCATGAGTACGGCGCCGGGGCCGAGTACGGCGCCGGGTCCCCGTATGCCCCCGGGTACGACGCCGGCACCAGGTCCCCGTACGCCCCCGGGCACGAGTACGGCCCCGGGCACGAGACCGCCCCCGCGCAGGAGGCCGGTTCCGGGCGCGCGGACCCGCCGCCGTCCGAGCACGTCTACGAACTCGACGTCCTCGAACCGCCCCGTCCGGCCCCCGGCGGCCGCCGTGCCGCCCGCGGTGCGGCGCAGGGCCGGTCCGCCGACCGCAACCGCGCCGCCGCGCGCAAGGGCGGCCGCCGCGGCCGGAGCCGCCGGGGCCGTACGGTCCTGGTGGGAACCCTCGGCCTGGTGCTCGCGGCCGCTTCGCTGAGCATGGCCCGGCTCGCCATGGAGGAACCGGAGGAGGCGGGCGCCGCCACGGCGGTCGAGGAACTCGACGTCACCCAGTCCCCGCTGGCACCGGAGCCCGTCGAGACCACCGCCGCCCCGGACGGCGGCGACCCGTCGCCGGTCACGTCCGCACCGGCCCGCCCCCGCCAGGTGAGCGCGGACACGAGCACCGGCGCGGGCGCGGGCCCGGGAGCGGACGGCGGACCGGGCACGGGCTCCGGTACGGGGACGGGCCCGGGTTCCGGTACGGGCCCCGGCACGGGGAGCGGGGACGGGGGCGCCCCGGAGCAGTCGTCGACGCCCACCGACCCGGTGACCCGGCCCGCGACCCCCACGGCGACCCCGTCGGCCACGAAGCCCCAGACGTCTCCGTCCGGCACGCCCACCGCCACCGGTCCCACCCCGTCGAGCACGGCCACGACCGCGAGTCCCACCCCCACGCCGACCCCGACCCCGAGCCCCACCAAGACGTGCACCCCGTTCCTCTGGTGGTGCGTCTGACCTGCGGCTCCTTGCCGCGGCCCGGTGCGAGCCGTCAGCCCGCCCCGGGCCTGCCGAACTCCTCGATCAGGACCGGGTACTGCTCTCCGCCGTGCCCCGCGGCGATCGCGCGGTCGGCCATCGCCTTGAACAGCTTCGGGAGTTCGGCGTTGACGCCCAGCGCCTCGCTCTCCCCGATCAGGTGCTCCATCGCCCGCGCGTCGGTCTCCAGGGCCGACACCTCGGCCGGGAAGGAGCCGGCGTCGATCTGCTCGGCGTACCCGGGGAGCCAGTCGGCGACCCCGGCGGCGATCTGCCGGGCGAACGGCGCGTACGCGGCGGCGTCGACGCCCGCCTTCCTCAGCATGGCCGTGCCTTGCAGCCAGGCGTTCAGGACGCTCCACATCATGGCCAGGCCGGCCACGTCGTACAGGGACGCGAGCCCGTGGTCCTCGCCGAGGTGGGTGACGGTGCCGAGCGCTTCGAGGGTGGGGGAGTGGGCGTCGAAGTCCGCCCGGGGGCCGCTGTGCAGGACGACCGCCTCGGCGGTGCCGATCGCCGGCGGGACGGCCATGACGGCGCCGTCCAGGTAGCGGGCGCCGCGCCGCCCGGCCCAGCGGGCGGTCGCGCGGGCCTGTGCCGAGTCGCCCGAGGTCAGGTTGACCAGGGTCGTGCCGTCGAGCTTCAGGTCGTCCGTGCCGAGGAGCTCGTGCACGGCGTCGTAGTCGGTGAGGCAGAGGATCGTCAGGGGGCTCGCGTCGAGCGCGGCGCCGATCGAGGGCGCCAGGCGCGCGCCCTCGGCCACCAGCGCGGCGGCCTTGGAGCTCGTACGGTTCCACACGGTGGTGGGGTGCCCGGCCCTGAGGAAGGCGCCGGCGAGGGCCCGGCCCATCAGGCCGAGTCCGATGACGGTCACGGGTGCGGCGGCCGATGCGGTGGCGGATGCGGCGGCTGGTGCGGTGGCGGATGCGTTCTCGGGTGCGGCTGCTCTGTCGGTCATGGCAGCATCGTGAACGTTGATACCGGTGTGAAGGTCAAGCGGACGCGTGCGCGAACGAGGGCGAGGTTGCGGTGCGGATCGGGGAGTTGAGCCGTCGGACGGGTGTCCACACCCATCAGCTGCGCTACTACGAGGCCCAGGGCCTCCTGGAGGCCGACCGGGGCTCCAACGGGTACCGGGAGTACGACGAGAGCGCCGTGCTGCGGGTGCGGCAGATCCGGCATCTGCTCGGCGCGGGACTGTCCTCGGAGGACATCGCGTACCTGCTGCCGTGCGCGGTCGGCGAGGTCCCCGAGCTGGTCGGCTGCCCCGAGCTGCTGGCCGCCATGCGGTCGCGGATGGACCGGATCGAGGACCAGATGGAACGGCTCGCCCGGTCCCGTGACGCGCTCGCCGGCTACATCGACGCGGCCGAGCGCACGGGCGCCGAGAACTATCCGCCCTTCGACGGCTCCGACCGGGAGTCCGTCCCCGCCTGAGCGGTGCGGTCCGAGCCCCGGCGCCGGGGCGGTCCGGCCCGGCGCGGCGCCGGCTTCCTCCGCGCTCGGGCTCCCGCTCGCGCTCCCGCTCTAGACGTCCGGCTGGACGCCGAGCATCCGCTTCAGCAGGTCCCGCAGCAGCGTCCGCTCGGCCCCGGTCAGCTCGCCGAGCGGCTCCCGCGCGAAGTCCAGGGACTCGCGCAGCCGGTGGGCCGTCGCACGTCCCTCCTCCGTGGGGACGGCCAGTTTGACGCGGCGGTCCGCCGGGTCGGGCCGGCGTTCCACCAGGCCGCGGGCCTCCAGGCGGTCCACTATCCCGGTGATGTTGGACGGCTCGCACTTCAGCTTCTGGGCGATCCGGCGCATCGGCAGCGGGTCCAGCGAGAGCAGGCCGAGGACCCGGGCCTGCGCGCCGGTCAGCGCGTGCTGCGCGGCGGCCTGCTCGTACTCCTCGTAGTAGCGCGCGACGACCGTGCCGATGAGTTCGACGACTTCGAGGGTCACGGGGTCCGTGCGTGGGGTGGCCATGTCCTCCATCCTACCCAGATGCTTGACAACATAAAATATCTAGGTGCATGGTTGTTTCAGGTAGTGAACCTTTTGTGATCTGAAGCTTTTCGTACGTTCTCTGGAGGCCGTGCTCATGTCCGTTCTTCCCGCGTCCAGCCGTGAGTGGCACCTCGTCGCCCGCCCGCACGGCTGGCCGACCCCCGCGGACTTCGCGCTCCGTGAGACCCCGGTCACCGAGCCTGCCGAGGGCCGGATCCTGGTCCGGAACCTGCACTTCTCGGTCGACCCGTACATGCGCGGCCGGATGAACGACGTGAAGTCGTACATCCCGCCGTTCAAGCTCGACCACCCCATGGACGGCGGCGCGGTCGGCGAGGTCGTCGCCTCGAACGCCGAGGGCTTCGCCGTCGGCGACCACGTCCTGCACGGCCTCGGCTGGCGCGAGTACGCCGACGTCCCGGCCCAGCACGCCACCAAGGTCGACCCGGCGCTCGCCCCCCTCTCCGCCTACCTCGGCGTCCTCGGCATGACCGGCCTCACCGCCTACGCCGGGCTCTTCGACGTGGCCTCCTTCAAGGAGGGCGACGCGGTCTTCGTCTCCGGCGCCGCCGGTGCCGTCGGCAGCCAGGTCGGCCAGATGGCGCGCCTCAAGGGCGCCTCCCGGGTGATCGGCTCCGCCGGCTCCGACGAGAAGGTGAAGTTCCTCGTCGAGGAGCTCGGCTTCGACGCCGCCTTCAACTACAAGAACGGCCCGGTCAAGGACCAGCTCCGCGAGGCCGCCCCGGACGGCATCGACGTCTACTTCGACAACGTCGGCGGCGACCACCTCGAAGCCGCGATCTCCTCGCTCAACGTGCACGGCCGCGCCACCATCTGCGGCATGATCGCCCAGTACAACGACACCGAGCCGGTCCCCGGGCCGCGCAACATGGCCATGATCATCGGCAAGCGGCTCCGCCTCCAGGGCGTCCTCGTCGGCGACCACTACGGCCTCCAGCAGCAGTTCGTCCAGGAGGTCGGCGGCTGGCTCGCGGCCGGCGAGCTGAAGCACCGCGAGACCTTCGTCGAGGGCATCGAGAACGGTGTGGACGCCTTCCTCGGACTGCTCCGCGGAGACAACACCGGAAAGATGATCGTCTCGGTGACCGGTTAGTCTTCCCTCAGCCGCCGCGATCGTGGGCGCGAGTCGCGGCGAACCCATGAAGGAAGTACCTCGCATGCCGATCCAGCACTCCGACGTCCTCTACACCGCCGTCGCCACCGCCGAGGGCGGGCGTGACGGCCGTGTCGCCACCGACGACGGCAAGGTCGACGTCGTCGTGAACCCGCCCAAGGCCATGGGCGGCTCCGGCGAGGGCACCAACCCCGAGCAGCTCTTCGCGGCGGGCTACAGCGCCTGCTTCCAGGGCGCGCTCGGCGTCGTCGCCCGCAACGAGAAGGCCGACATCTCCGGCTCGACGGTCACCGCCGAGGTCGGCATCGGCAAGAACGACGACGGCTTCGGCATCATCGTCAAGATCTCGGCGGCCATCCCGAACGTGGACGCCGAGACGGCCAAGAGCCTGATCGAGAAGGCGCACCAGGTCTGCCCGTACTCCAAGGCGACCCGCGGCAACATCACGGTCGAGCTCGCCGTCTGAGCCCACTGACAGACCGCTGTCCGAGGACCGCACCCCGACCGTCGTCGGGGTGCGGTCCTCGCTGCGTGCGGGCCGCCGCGAGGGCCCCGATAGGGTGACCCTCATGCGCGATCTCGGGGTGGGTTTCGGTTATCTGGTAAAGGGCCAGAAGTGGGTGGGCACCCACGGACGGTGGTTCGGTTTCGGGCTGCTGCCCGGGCTCGTGACCCTCGTCCTCTACGCGGGCGCGCTCGTCGGCCTCGGTTACGGCGCCGACGACCTGGCCGCTTGGGTCACGCCCTTCGCCGACGACTGGAGCTCTCCCTGGCTCGGGATCCTCCGCGGCACCCTGACCGCGCTCGTCGTCGCCTTCGGCCTCTTCCTCGCGGTCATCACCTTCACCGCCGTGACCCTGCTCGTCGGCCAGCCGTTCTACGAGTCGCTCTCCGAGGAGGTCGACCGCAGCGAGGGCGGCGAGGTGCCCGAGTCCGGGCTCCCGCTCTGGCGCGACCTGTGGATCTCGGCCCGTGACAGCCTGCGGATCCTGCTGCGGGTCGCGTTCTACGGCGTCCTGCTCTTCGCCTGCGGCTTCATCCCGGTGATCGGCCAGACCGTCGTCCCCGCCGTCGGCTTCTGCGTCTCCGGCTTCTTCCTCACCGAGGAGCTGACGTCCGTCGCGTTCCAGCGCCGGGGCGTCGAGCTCAAGGAGCGGCTCCAGCTGCTCCGCGGCCGCCGGCTGGCCGTCCTCGGCTTCGGCGTCCCGCTGACCCTCGCCTTCATCGTGCCCTTCGTCGCCGTCTTCCTGATGCCGGGAGCGGTCGCAGGGGCCACCCTGATGGCCCGCGAGCTGGGCGGCGAGACCGGGGGCGACGACCGGGACGGGGACTCCCGGGAGAACGACCACCCGGGCGGCACCCTTCCCTCCTCCGGTGGCGGCCAGGGGGCGCACCACCTCCCCCGCTGACGCGGCGGCACGCGGGGCCGTCCGGCGCCGTCCGGTGTCGTCTCAGACGTCGAGGACCGGGTGCAGCTCCGGTCTCGCGTCCCACCACTCCCGGTAGAAGGCGTTGTTGCCGACGTTCGCCAGATAGGCGTGGACCGCCGCCCGGTACAGCAGCTCGGCCTGCCGGGCGGGCACCGCCGCCCGGTTCCAGGCCAGCCGGATCCGACCCAGGAGCGGGTCGCCCTCCAGCGGGCGCAGGACCGTTCCCTCCGCGTACGGGGCCGTCGGCTGGCTCATGGAGATCGCCCGGCCCGAGGCGATCAGGTCGTAGTGCATCTTCCGGTCGGCGACCCGGTGCCGCAGCGAGGGCGTGAACCCGGCCTTCGCGCAGGCGGCGACCAGCGCCTCGGGCCCGCCGTCGTCGTCCTCCACCAGCGTCATCCAGGACTCGCCGGCCAGCTCGGCCAGCGCGATCCGGTCCCTCCCGGCCAGCGGGTGGGCGGCCGAGAGGCGCACGCAGAAGGGCTCCTTGGGGACCAGCGTCCTGGCCGTGGTGCCCTCGGGCAGGGCGACCTCGTGGTCGTTGACCTCCCCGTACAGCACGGCGTCGTACCGGCCCGCGCCGAGCTGCCGGGTCAGGGTGGTCGCCGAGTGCTCCACGGTCACCGCGATCTCCTGACCGGCCATCACCCGCTCCAGCTGCCCGAGCAGCCCGTCGACCAGGACGAGCAGGATGCAGCCGAGCCGCAGCGGGGTGCCGGGGGCGACGGCCCGCGCGCCGGCGGCGAGCGCGTCCATCTCGCCGAGCACGAGCCGCGCCTTGGAGAGCACGAACTCGCCCAGCGGGGTGGGCTCCACGCCGTTGCGGCCGCGGAGGAAGAGCTCCCCTCCCGCGACCCGCTCGATCCGCCGGAGCTGCGCGGAGAGCGCCGGCTGGGAGACCCCGAGCCGCCCGGCGGCACGTCCCAGACTGCCCGCTTCCGCTATCCGGCAGACGGCCTCCAGATGCCTCAACTCCAGCTGCATTTCAGCAGCGTACGCAGCACCGCGCGGCCGCACCATAACCCGCGTCTTATGCCGGATGAGATGTCCCTATCCAGTCATGTCCACGCCCATACTCGGCGCGACGATCCGTCTCCCCCACCACGATCCCACCCTGATCGGAGCAGACGTTGCACCCCAGCAGAATCACGGCGGCCGTGGCTGCCCTGGCGCTCTCGGCGAGCCTCGCGACCGCCCTCGCCGGCACCGCCACCGCCACCGCGGCCCCGCAGGCGCAGCCCGTACCCCCGGGCCACGGCAGGTCCCTCGCGCTCGCCGCCGCCGACGGCGCCGCGGCCAGCGGCCTCGACGAGCTCCGGCACGGCGCCGACGAGGACCTCGTCCGGACCTCCGTCACCCCCTGGTCGAACGGCCTGTACTACGCCTCGTACGAGCGCACCTACCGCGGCCTCCCGGTCGTCGGCGGTGACGCGGTCGTCGTCTCCGACAGCTCCGGCAAGGTCCGCGAGGTCACCGGCGCCCCGGCACCGGCCATCAAGCTCTCCACCCGGGCGACGGTGACCGCCGCCGCGGCCCTCGCCACCGCCCGCGGGCAGCTGGCCTCGGTGGAGAGCGCGAGCGCCCCCGAGCTGACCGTCCTCCTCAAGGGCGGCAAGGCCGTGCTGACCTGGCACACCCTGGTCGTCGGCCGGACCGCGCAGGACGCCCCGAGCTCCCTCGACACCTTCGTCGACGCCCGTACCGGCTCCGTCGCCCGCGCCACCGACAAGATCCTGCACGCCGACGGCCGCGGCTACCACAACGGCAACGTCACCATCGACACCGCCGCGAGCTCCATGACCGACACCAGCCGCGGCGGCTTCAAGTGCGGCGGGCAGAACGGCAGCGCGTACACGGGCTCCTCGCCCTGGGGCAACAACGGCGCCAACGACCTGGTGACCGCCTGCGTCGACATCATGTACGCGGCGCAGAAGGAACACTCCATGCTCAAGGAGTGGTTCGGCTACAACGGCCAGAACGGCCAGGGCGGCATGGTCCCGGCCCGCGCCGGACTCTCCGAGGTCAACGCCTACTACGACGGCACGAAGACGACCTACGGGCGGGCCCAGACCGGCTCGAACCAGCTCACCGGCATCGACGTCGTGGCGCACGAGTACGGCCACGAGATCTTCGACCGGACCCCGGGCAGCGCCGGCTCCTCCAACGAGAACGGCGGGCTCAACGAGTCCACCGGCGACATCTTCGGCGCGCTCACCGAGCACTACGCCAACAACCCGAACGACACCCCGGACTACACGGTCGGCGAGAAGGTCAACTTCTTCGGCGACGGCAAGCCGATCCGGAACATGTACAACCCCTCGCTGGTCGGCAACGACCCCAACTGCTACCCGCAGTTGAACTCGGGCACCGAGGTGCACGCGGCGGCCGGACCGCAGAACCACTGGTTCTACCTGCTCGCCGAGGGCTCCAACCCGGGCGGCGGCAAGCCCAGCAGCCCCATATGTTCCGGCGGTCCGTCCTCCGTGACCGGCATCGGCATCCAGAAGGCCGGCAAGATATTCATGGGCGCGCTGCTCATGAAGACCTCCTCCTGGAACCACCTGGCCGCCCGCAAGGCCACCCTGACCAGCGCCAAGAACACCTACGGCAGCACCGAGTGCAACGCGGTGAAGGCGGCCTGGAACGCGATCGGCGTCCCCGCCCAGTCCGGTGAGACCGACTGCGGCGGCACCACCACCCCGGACTTCTCGCTCGCCCTGAACCCGTCCTCGGGCTCGGTCCAGGCCGGTGCCTCCGTCACCTCCACGGTCAACACCAGCACCACCGGCGGCAGCGCGCAGACCGTCCAGCTCTCCGCGAGCGGCGCCCCGAGCGGTGTCACGGTCTCCTTCAGCCCGGCGTCGGTGACCTCCGGCAACGCGTCGACGATGACCGTGCAGGTCGCGGCGGGCACGGCCAACGGCACCTACCCGATCACCGTCACCGGTACGGGCTCCGCCACCCACACCGTCACCTACCAGCTGTCGGTCGGCACCACGACCCCGCCCACCGGCTGCGCCAATGCCGAGCACACCTACCAGGGCAGCCTGACCTCCGGCCAGACCGCGGTCCAGCCCGACGGCTCCTACTACTACTCGGCGACCTCCGGCACCCACGTGGGCTGCCTGCGCGGCCCGGCCGGCAAGGACTACGACCTCTACCTGCAGAAGTGGAACGGCGCGGGCTGGGTCGACGTCGCCGTCGGCGGCACCGCCACGGCCGACGAGAACACCAGCTACTCCGGCACCGCCGGCTACTACCGGTACATCGTCCACGCGTACAGCGGCTCCGGCGCGTACACGCTGGGCCTGAGCGCCCCGTAACGGGGGGCGGGGTGCCGTCGCGGACCAGGGGGTTCCGCGGCGGCGGTCCGGAGCCGGGCGGCCGAATGTCCCACGGCCGCCCGGCTCTTCCCGTGAGTCGGCCGCCCGGCTCCTTCCGCGAGTCGGCCGCCCCGGTCCGCCCGGTGCCCGCACCCGAGCCGGTTCCTCGGGTCAGCCGACCTCGGCGAGCACGAACCCCGCCTTGTCCGGGCCCGCGTCGGCGATCCGCCCGCCGTCCGGGCCCCAGGCGCCGGCGGCGCCGCAGCCCACGCCGTCCTCGTTGGCCCCGAGGACGTTGCCGAGCACCACGTACAGGCCGAAGTCCCTGGCCCGTACCGGATACACCGTCTCGAACGAGTCGTTGTCCGCGCCCAGCACCGAACTCGCCAGGTACACCGCGCACGTGTCGGCGGCGGCGCGCTCCGCGAGATCGGGGAAGCGGTTGTCGTAGCAGGTGGCCGTGGCGAACCGGATCCCGTCGAGGGTGAACCGCCCGTCGGCGGTGCCCGGCGCGAAGACCTCCCGCTCGATCCCGTACAGACGCTGCTTGTCGTACCGGGCGAGGAGCTCGCCCTCCGGCCCCACGACCAGCGTCGTGACCGCGGGCCGGCCGTCCGCCGTCCGCACCGGCCCGTTGACGACGGCCGCCGCCGAGACGGCGCGGCAGGCCTCCCGCACGGGCTCCAGGCGGGCGTCGTCCTCGGTGAGGACCAGGTCGGGGGTGTCCCGGATCAGGGTCGGCTCGTACCCGCTGAGGCAGAGCTCGGCGAAGACGACGACACGGGCGCCCTCGGCGCCGGCGGCCCGGACCATGTCGGCGACGGTCCGCACATTGGCGGCGATGTCCCCGGCGACCGGGGCGAACTGGGTGGCTGCGACGATCATGCCCCCATCATCCCGCCCGCCCGCAGCCCCCGTCGGCGGGGTCGCCGCACCCGCCAGCCACTCCCGCTAGCCGCGGTCCCCGGGCGCCGGGTTCCCGGCCCCGCCGCCGAGCGGCCCGGCCTCGCCGCCGTGCAGCAGCCGCAGGAAGTCGCGGAACGCGGCCGGCATGTCCACCGCCGCCGGGTCCAGGAGCCACTGGTACTGGAGCCCGTCCATCACCGCCGTCAGGAGCGGCGCCGCGCGCTCGGGACTCAGCCCGCTCGGCAGCCGGTCGCCGAACTCCAGGCGCAGCACCTGCGCCATGTTCGTCCGCACCAGCGCGTACCGCTCGGTGAAGAACTCCCGGGCCGGGTGCCCGTCCGTCACGCTCTCGCCGAGCAGCGCGGAGAAGGTCTGCACGATGCCGGGCCGCATCGCGTTGTACTCGACGAGCGATTCGAGCAGGTCGAGGCGCCAGCCCTCGCGGTCCCGGCCGCCGCTCGTGTCCCAGCGGTCGCGCTCCTCCAGGACGGCGACGAGCAGCGCCTCCTTCGTCGGGAAGTAGTGCAGCAGTCCCTGCTGGGTGAGCCCGACGCGCTCGGCGACGGAGCCGAGGGTGGCACCCCGGTAGCCGCGCTCGGCGATCACTTCGAGGGCCGCGCGCAGGATGTCCGCCCGCCGCTCCTCGCTCCTGGCCCGCACCATCGCCGTGGCCCCTCTCCGCTCGTCGTTCCGACAGGACCGTACCCCGTCCATAAGATAACGAAGAGATAACATCACCTACCGATCTACAGGTAAGTGGGTGCACGATGGCGCCATCGGGGTCATCGGTACGTCAACGAGGAGGTACGGCCATGACGGAGACCAGCGCGGACACGGCACGGGCAGCGGCGGACGCCGCACGGGAAGAGGCCGTCGAGGCGGCGCTCGCCAAGCTCGACCTGGACACGAAGACCCGGCTGCTCGGCGGCCAGGACATGTGGTCCCTGCCCGCCCTGCCGGAGATCGGACTCGCGTCCCTGGTCATGTCCGACGGCCCCATCGGCGTCCGCGGCGTCCGCTGGACCGCCGACGACCCGTCCGTCGCCCTGCCCTCCCCGACCGCGCTCGCCGCGGCCTGGGACCCGGCCCTCGCCCGCCGCGCCGGCCGCCTCCTCGCCCAGGAGGCCCGCCGCAAGAGCGTCCACGTCCTGCTCGCGCCCACGGTGAACCTGCACCGCACCCCGCTCGGCGGCCGCCACTTCGAGGCCTACAGCGAGGACCCCTTCCTCACCGGCGCCGTCGGCACGGGCTACGTCCAGGGCGTCCAGGATGGCGGCGTCGGCACCACCGTCAAGCACTTCGTCGCCAACGACGCCGAGACCGACCGCTTCACCGTCGACAACAGGATCGCCCCGCGCCCCCTCCGCGAGCTCTACCTCGCCCCCTTCGAGGCCATCGTCGAGAACGCCCACCCCTGGGGCATCATGACCGCCTACAACCAGGTCAACGGCGTGACCATGACCGAGAACCACCACCTCGTGAACGAGGTCCTGCGCGGCGAGTGGGGCTTCGACGGCTGCAACGTCTCCGACTGGATGGCCGCCCGCTCCACCACCGGCGACATCGAGGGCGGCCTCGACGTCGCCATGCCCGGCCCGCGGACCGTCTACGGCGAGGCGCTCGCCGCCGCCGTCCGCGCCGGCGAGGTCGAGGAGTCCGCGGTCGACGCCGCCGTACGCAACGTCCTGCGGCTCGCCGCCCGCGTCGGTGTCCTCGAAGGCGCCCCGCCGGTCGTCACCGAACCCCCGGCCGACCTCGACGGCGACGCGCTCGCCCGCGAGGTCGCCCGCCGCGGCTTCGTCCTCGTCCGCAACGAGAACGGCGCGCTGCCCCTCGCCCCCGGGACGACCGTCGCCCTCTCCGGCGCCGCCGCCCGCGACGCCCGCGTCCTCGGCGGAGGCTCCGCCCAGGTCTTCCCCGAGCACGTCGTCTCCCCGCTGGCCGGCCTCACCGCCGCCCTGGCGGCCGGACCCGACGGGGGAGCGGTCACCTTCACCGTCGGCGCCGACCCCAGCGACGAACTCACCCCCGCCGGCTCCACCTCGACGGGCTTCACCCTGCGCGCCCGCTGCCGCGACGCCTCCGGCACCGTGCTCGGCGAGGGCTCCCTGCCCAACGGCCAGGTCCAGTGGATCGGCGACGACCTCCCGGCCGGCGTCACCCACGAGGCCCTCGCCTCCGTCGAGGTCGTCGGCACCTTCACCCCGCGCGAGTCCGGCGAGCACTCCTTCGGCACCCGCGGCCTCGGCGCCTACACCCTCGCCATCGGCGGCGAGACCCTCTACGAGGGCGTCCAGGCCATGGGCCCCGAGACCGACCCCTTCGAGGCCTTCTTCGGCTCCCCGGTCGAGCGCGCCAAGGTCGTGCTCACCGCGGGCGAGACCGTCGAGGTCTCCCTGCTCCACACCCTCGACAAGGACTTCGCGGCCCCGCTGCCGGCCGTCATGTTCTCCTTCGTCCACCTCGGTCCGCGCCGGGACCCCGACGAACTGATCGCCGAAGCCGTCGAGGCGGCCCGCGCCGCCGACACCGCCGTCGTGGTCGTCGCCACCACCGAACGCGTCGAGTCCGAGGGCTTCGACCGCAAGGACCTCGCCCTCCCCGGCCGCCAGGACGACCTCGTCCGGGCCGTCGCCGCCGCCAACCCGAACACCGTCGTCGTGGTCAACGCGGGATCCCCGGTCGAACTGCCCTGGCGCGAGGACGTGGCCGCGGTCCTGCTCAGCTGGTTCCCCGGCCAGGAGGGCGGCGCCGCCCTCGCCGACGTCCTCACCGGCGCCGAGGAGCCCGGCGGCCGCCTCCCCACCACCTGGCCCGTCGCCCTCGCCGACGTCCCCGTCACCGAGACCACCCCCACCGAGGGGGAACTCGACTACGCCGAGGGCGTGTTCATCGGCTACCGGGCCTGGGACAAGGCCGGCGCCGTCCCCGCGTACGCCTTCGGCCACGGCCTCGGCTACACGACCTGGTCGTACGACGCCCTGACGGCCGGCCCCGGCACCGCGACCGTCCGGCTCACCAACACCGGCGACCGCGCCGGACGCGAGGTCGTCCAGGTCTACCTGGCCCCCGTGGACGACTCCGCGGAGCGCCCCGCCCGCTGGCTGGCCGGCTTCGCCAACGTGGAGGCGAGCCCCGGCGAGACCGTCGAGGCCACGATCGAACTGCCCCGCCGCGCCTTCGAGATCTGGGACGAGGAGAAGGGCGACTGGACCCTCGTCGCCGGAACCTACGAGGTCCTGGCGGCGCACTCCCTCACCGACGCCCGCCTGACCACCACCGTCGAGATCTGACGGCGGAGGTCCTCACGACCGGCCCCGGGGCGGCACCTGACAACCGCCCCGGGGCCCTCACTCCGCCGTGATCCGCCGGTACGCGAGCTCCGCGAGCCGCGCCTGCCCGTCCCGGCTCGGATGGAAGAAGTCCCAGGGGCTCAACTGGCCGGTGTCGAAACGGAAACCGAAGACCGCCCCGCCGTCGTACCGGCAGCGCTCGTCCTTCGCGCACACCTCCGCGAGCACCCGATTGTACGCGACCACCCGGTCCTGCACCTCGGCGCGGCGCCGCTCCGCCGCGGCGCTCAGGTCCGTCGCGTCCGCCAGCATCGCGCCGCAGACCCCCAGCTTCCACACCTCAAGACCCATCGGGCTGACCCGCCCCGTGGACCACAGATGCATCAGGGACGGCACGCTCGCCACGTACACCTGCGCCTTCGGCGCGCCCTTCCGCAGCCGGGCGAGCGCCGTCTCGAAGTGCGTCCGGAAGTCGTCGACCGGGGTCATCAGGTCGGGGGTGGCCCGGCAGGCGTCGTTCGCGCCCATCATCACCGTGACCAGCTCGGGGCGTTCGGCGGCCGCCACCGCCATCTGCTCCGGGAGCTCCGCCATCCGCGCCCCGGTCCGCGCCAGGTTCCAGCTGCGGGTGGCGACCTTCTCGGGGCCGAGCAGGCGCAGCGCGAGGCTGTTCACGGCGGTGTCCGTACCCGTCGCCCAGGAGGACTCGGGGCAGTCCGCGAGGATCGCGCAGGCGTCGAAGGCGCGGGTGACGGAGTCGCCGACGGCGGCGACGGAGGCGGGGGAGGCGTCCCACAGCGAGGTGGGCTTCGGGGCCGGTTCCGGTGCCGCCTTCGGCGCCGTCGGTGCCGGCGGTGCCGTTCTCGGAGCGGCCCCCGCCTCCGGGGTCTTCTCCGTGGGCTCCCCGGCGGTGCAGCCGGACAGGGCTCCCGCGCACAGCAGCGCCGCCGTCGCGGTGGCGACAGCCGTACGAATTCCGCGTCGGCCGCGCATCCCCGGCCCCTCCTTCGGCGTCCTGGCGGGTGAAAGCTTCATGTTCTCCCGCCCCCGGACCGACCGTACGTCACACCGATGACGGTGCGGCACGGTAGCTTTTCCCCCGTCGAACCAGAGGCACCTTTGCCGACCGGCTCCGGTAAATTACATCACGTCACATCCTGTCCCCTTTTTTAGGGTTTGTGACCTTTTGCTCCTGATGCTGTTTACTGAGGCCGCTGGGAAAGGCGAACCTCGTCCCACACTGGAGGTCCCGGTGACGACACGTGGAGTCCTGTACGTACACTCCGCACCGCGCGCGCTGTGCCCGCACGTCGAATGGGCGGTCGCGGGCGTCCTCGGTGCGAGGGTCCAGCTCGACTGGATCCGTCAGCCGGCTTCCCCCGGCACCTGGAGAGCCGAGTTCTCCTGGCAGGGCCGTACCGGCACCGCCTCCGAACTCGCCTCCGCACTGCGCGGCTGGCAGATGCTCCGCTTCGAGGTCACCGCGGAGCCCTGCCCCACGGCCGAGGGCGAGCGCTACAGCGCCACCCCCGACCTGGGCATCTTCCATGCCGTCACCGGCATGCACGGGGACATCCTGGTCCCCGAGGACCGGCTGAGGGCCGCACTCGCCCGCTCCGCGCAGGGCGAGACCCAGCTGGAGGCCGAGATCGCCCGGCTGCTCGGCAAGCCCTGGGACGACGAACTGGAGCCCTTCCGGTACGCCGGCGAGGGTGCCCCCGTCCGCTGGCTGCACCAGGTCGTCTGACCCGCCGTCACGGCCCGCCACCGGGGTCGCCGCCCGACCGCGGCCCCCGGTCCCTTCGGCGCGCCCCGGACCGGGCAGGAGAACGTGAAGGAGGCCCACCCCCGGCAAGGGGGTGGGCCTCCGTCATGCGTCCGGGACGCGCGGTCAGACCGTGCGGAACGCCAGGACCACGTTGTGGCCGCCGAAGCCGAAGCTGTTGTTGATCGCGGCGATCGTGCCCTGCGGGAGTGCGCGGGGCTCGTCGCGGACGATGTCGGCGTCGACCTCCGGGTCCAGCTCGTCGACGTTGATCGTCGGCGGGGCCAGGCGGTGGTGGAGGGCCAGGACCGTCGCGACGGTCTCGATGCCGCCGGCACCGCCGAGGAGGTGGCCGGTCATCGACTTCGTCGCGGAGATCGCGACGTGGTCCAGGTCGTCGCCCAGGATCTTCCGCAGCGCCTTGATCTCGGCGACGTCGCCCTGCGGCGTCGACGTGGCGTGCGCGTTGAGGTGGACGACCTCGGACGGCTTGAGGTCCGTCGCGTCGAGCAGGTTCTGCATCGCGGCGGCGATGCCCCGGCCGGTCGGCTCGGGCTGCGCGATGTGGTGGCTGTCGGCCGACAGGCCCTGGCCGAGGACCTCGCAGTAGACGCGGGCGCCACGGGCCTTCGCGTGCTCCTCGGACTCCAGGATCACGACGCCGGCGCCCTCGCCGAGCACGAAGCCGTCGCGGCCGGTGTCGTAGGGACGCGAGGCCTTCGTCGGCTCGTCGTTGCTCTTGGACATCGCCATCATGTTGGCGAAGGCGGCGATCGGCAGAGGGTGGATCGCGGCCTCGGTACCGCCGGCGACGACCACGTCGGCACGGCCGGTACGGATCATCTCGACGGCGTAGCCGATCGCCTCGGCACCCGACGCGCACGCGGAGACCGGGGTGTGGACGCCCGCCCGGGCGTTCACCTCGAGGCCCACGTTCGCGGAGGGGCTGTTGGGCATGAGCATGGGCACGGTGTGCGGGGAGACGCGGCGGACGCCCTTCTCCTTCAGCACGTCGTACTGGTCGAGCAGAGTCGTTACGCCACCGATGCCGGAGGCGATGACCGACCCGAGCCGCTCGGGCGTGACGGACGCGTCCTCGCCGGCGGGGGCGGTGTAGCCCGCGTCGGCCCAGGCCTCACGGGCCGCGATCAGCGCGAACTGCGCCGAGCGGTCCAGCTTGCGGGCGAGCGGGCGGGGCAGGACGTCACCGGGGTCGACGGCGGCGGTCGCGGCGATCTGCACGGGCAGTTCGGCGAAGCGCTCGCCCTCGAGGGGCCTGACGCCGGAGCGCCCCGCGAGAAGACCTTCCCAGGTCGACGCGGAGTCGCCACCCAGCGGTGTGGTTGCGCCGATACCGGTGACGACCACGGTGCGATTGGTCGAGCTCACAGGAATTCGTTCTCCATGTGTGTGATGGTCGGAATACGGCGCCACCGCCGGGTGGCGGACCGAGTCAGCGAGGGCCGAATCAGGCCTGGTGCTTCAGGATGTAGTCGGCAGCGTCGCCAACCGTCTTGAGGTTCTTGACGTCCTCGTCCGGGATCTTGACGTCGAAGCGCTCTTCGGCGGCGACGACGACCTCGACCATGGAGAGCGAGTCGACGTCCAGGTCGTCGGTGAAGGACTTGTCCAGCTGGACGTCCTCGACCGGGATGCCGGCGATCTCGTTGACGATCTCGGCGAGGCCTTCGACGATCTGGTCCTGGGTGGCGGCCATGGTGGCGCTCCTTCTTGTGATTACTTGTGAAAAGGCTTCCGGGAGAACCGGAGTGCCTAGGGGAGGGTAACGACCGTCGCGGCGAAGACGAGACCCGCCCCGAAACCGATGATGAGGGCCGTGTCGCCGCTCTTCGCCTTGCCGGTCGCCAGGAGTCGTTCCATGGCGAGCGGAATCGAGGCCGCGGACGTGTTGCCGGTGGTCTCGACGTCACGGGCGACCGTGACGTGCTCCGGCAGCTTCAGCGTCTTCACCATCGAGTCGATGATCCGCATGTTCGCCTGGTGCGGGATGAAGACGTCCAGGTCGTCCGGCGCGATGCCGGCGGCGTCCAGCGCCTGCTGGGCGACCTTCGCCATCTCGAAGACGGCCCAGCGGAAGACCGCCTGACCCTCCTGAGTGATGGCGGGGAACTTGATCTCGCCGCTGCTGTCGAGCGGCAGGTTCGAGACGTCGCCCACGTGGAACTCGTTCCACGGCACGGTCTGCTTGATCGTCTCGGACTTGTCGCCCTCGGAACCCCAGACGGTGGGGCCGATGTGCGGCTCGTCGGAGGGGCCGACGACCACGGCACCGGCGCCGTCGCCGAACAGGAAGGCCGTCGCGCGGTCCTCCAGGTCCGTCAGGTCGCTGAGCCGCTCGACACCGATGACGAGCACGTACTCGGCGGAGCCCTCGACGACCATGCCCTTGGCGAGGGTCAGGCCGTAGCCGAAGCCCGCGCAGCCGGCGGAGATGTCGAACGCGGCCGGCTTGCCGGCGCCGATCCTGTCGGCGATCTCGGTGGCGACGGCCGGGGTCTGCTTGAAGTGCGAGACCGTGGAGACGATCACGGCGCCGATCTGCTCGGGGGTGATCCCGGCGTCGGCGATGGCCTTGCCCGAGGCCTCCACCGACATGGCGGCGACGGTCTCCTCGGGGGAGGCCCAGTGGCGGGTGGCGATACCGGAGCGCGAGCGGATCCACTCGTCGGACGAGTCGATCTTCTCGAGGATCACCTCGTTCGGCACGACCCGGGTGGGGCGGTAGCCGCCGACACCGAGGATCCGTGCGTACGGGGCGCCCTTGCTGGGCTTGATCTTCGACATGCTTCTCGACACTCCTTGTCAGACGGCCGCGTGCTCAGCGATGAGCGTACGGGCCGCGTCGAGGTCGTCGGGAGTCTTGAGGGCGACCGTGGACACGCCCGGCAGGGCGCGCTTGGCGATGCCGGTCAGGGTGCCGCCGGGGCACACCTCGATCAGCGCGGTCGCGCCGAGCGCCTGGAAGGTCTCCATGCACAGGTCCCAGCGGACCGGGTTCGCGACCTGGCCGACCAGCCGGGCCACGACCTCGGCGCCGTCGGTGACGACCTGGCCGTCCTTGTTCGAGACGTAGCGGGTGGCCGGGGCGGCCGGGGACAGCTCCTTCGCCGCCGCCTCCAGCTTCGCCACGGCCGGGGCCATGTGGTGCGTGTGGAAGGCACCGGCGACCTTGAGCGCGACGACCCGGCGGACACCCTCGGGCTTGTCCGCCTCCAGGGCGGCCAGCTGCTCCATGGTGCCGGCGGCCACGATCTGGCCCGCGCCGTTCACGTTGGCCGCGGTCAGGCCGAGCTTCTCCAGGTGCGGGACGGTGACCTCGGGGTCGCCGCCGAGCAGCGCGGACATGCCGGTCTCGGTGATCGCGGCGGCCTCGGCCATCGCGAGCCCCCGGGTCCGGACGAGACGCAGCGCGGCGGTGTCGTCGAGGACGCCCGCGAACGCGGCGGCGGTGAACTCGCCGACGCTGTGACCGGCGACGACGCCGGGGGTCACGGTGCCGAGGGCGGCCGCGGACAGCAGGCCGGCGGCGACGAGGAGCGGCTGGGCCACGGCGGTGTCACGGATCTCGTCCGCGTCCGCCTTCGTGCCGTAGTGGGCGAGGTCGAGCCCGATGGCGTCCGACCAGGCCGCGATGCGGTCGGCGGCGCCGGGGAGTTCGAGCCAGGGAGTCAGGAAGCCGGGCGTCTGGGCGCCTTGGCCGGGAGCGACGAGTACGAGCACCCTCACACTCTCTCTTGCGGACGGCTCCGAGCGCCCGTGGGGACAGGGACGAAGAACCGTCGGGGGAATTGTTGGTGTTCGACAAAAGTCTAGGACTGCGGATCTCCGTCGGCCAAGCGTCCGAGAATGAGCGCGATCCGCAGAGTGAACGCGGAGCGGACATCAGAGGGTGACCAGCCGGTGACGTCGGTCACACGTCGAAGCCGGTAGCGCACGGTGTTGGGGTGTACGAACAACATCCGGGCCGCGCCTTCCAGGCTGCTGGCCTGCTCGAGATAGACACTGAGAGTTTCGAGCAGCGCCGATCCCGCCTCCTCCAGCGGTCTGTAGATCTCCTCCACCAGCTGCTCGCGCGCCGAAGGGTCCGACGCGATGGCGCGCTCCGGCAGGAGATCGTCCGCGAGGACCGGGCGCGGGGCGTCCTGCCAGGCCGAGCAGGCCTTCAGGCCCGCGGCGGCGGCCTGCGCGGAGCGCGTGGCGGCCAACAGGTCGGGGACCACGGGGCCCGCGACGACCGGGCCCGCCGCGTACGGACCGATCAGGGCCTTGGCCACGGCCAGCGGGTTGTCGTTGCCGCCGGCGATGACGACCAGCCGGTTGCCGAGGACACCGGTGAGGACCTGGAGCTTGGCGTGCCGGGCCGCGCGGCGGATCGCCTCCACGGTCAGCTCGCTGTCGCCGTCGGGGGCCGTGCCGAGGATCACGCACACGTGGTCCGGGGAGTTCCAGCCGAGCGCCGCGGCCCGCGAGACCGCGCCCTCGTCGGCCTCGCCGGACAGGACCGCGTTCACCACGAGAGATTCCAGGCGCGCGTCCCAGGCGCCCCGGGCCTCGGCGGCCTGCGCGTACACCTGGGCGGTCGCGAAGGCGATCTCCCGGGCGTAGACGAGGAGCGCCTCGCGGAGGATGGACTCGTCGCCGGGGGCGGCGACCTCCTCGATCGCCGTCTCCATGACCTCGATGGTGGTGCGCACCATCTCGACGGTCTGCCGCAGGGTGATCGCGCGGGTCAGCTCGCGGGGCGCGGTGCCGAAGACGTCCGTCGAGATGGCCTGCGGGGTCTCCGGGTGCCGGAACCACTCGGTGAACGCGGCGATGCCGGCCTGGGCGACCAGACCGATCCACGACCGGTTCTCGGGCGGCATCGCCCGGTACCACGGCAGCGTCTCGTCCATGCGGGCAATGGCGTTGGCGGCGAGCCGCCCGGAGGACTGTTCGAGGCGCTTCAGGGTCGCGGCGTGCGGGTGAGGGGCGTTCGTGGGTTCTGGCACGGGGACAAGACTGCCTTATCGGGACGGCAGCGTGCGGGGTCGGGGCGGGTTCGACTCCGGCGGGGGGCCGGGTGCGCGCGGGGCGGCCGCACTACCGTGGGCCCCGTGATACGCATCCAGCGCGCGGGGGAGCGGTACCCCGGGGGCGACCCGGCCGCCGGGATCGAGACCCGGCACGCCCTGTCCTTCGGGCCGCACTACGACCCCGACAACCTCCGCTTCGGCGCCCTCCTCGCCTGCAACGAGGAGCGGCTCGCACCGGGCGCGGGCTTCGACGAGCATCCGCACAGCCACACCGAGATCGTCACCTGGGTCGTCGAGGGGGAGCTCACCCACCACGACACGGCCGGCCACACCACGGTCGTCCGCCCCGGCGACCTCCAGCGGCTCAGCTCCGCGGGCGGAGTCCGGCACGTGGAGCGCAACGACGCCGACGTGCCGCTCGTCTTCGTGCAGATGTGGCTCGCACCGCTCTCGCCCGGCGGGGAGCCCTCGTACGAGGTGGTGCGCGGGCTGGGGGAGCCCTACGACCTCCCGGCGGCGGACGCGCGGCTCCACGTCCGCCGGCTCGCGGCGGGCGAGAGCGTCGCCGTACCGGCCGCCGACTTCGCGTACGCCCACGTCGTACGCGGCACGGTCCGGCTGGACGAGGAGCCGCTGCACCCCGGCGACGCCGCCCGGATCACCGACGCCGGGGGACACACCCTCGTCGCCACGACCGGTGCGGAGCTCCTGATCTGGGAGATGCGGGACTGGCGCAAGGCCCTCGGCTGAGCGCACCCGGGCCACCCGGGCCACCCGGGCCACCCGGGCCACCCGGGCCACCCGGGCCGGCCGGGCCGAGCACTCCCTGCCCGAGCGGCCCCCGGCCGGTCCTTCAGGCGAGCGCGCTCTTCTTCTTCCACTGCTCCCAGCTCAGGTTCCACGCCCCGTAGCCGTTGCCCTCGTCGACCGTGCCCTTGGTCTCCCTGCCGGTGATCTCGAAGGGGTCGCCGACGTTCACGGCGCCGTAGAAGGAGGCGGCGTCCGCGTCGCTCATGCCGATGCAGCCCGAGCTCTTGTTGGCGTTGCCGAAGTACGGCGCGTTCCACGGGGCCGCGTGCGCGTACATGCCCGACCAGGTCAGCCGCATCGAGTAGTCGACCATCTTGTCGTAGGCGTCCCCGAGGCCGACCGTCTCCGAGTTCATGTTGATGGTGCCCTCCTTCGCCATCAGCACGGCCGTGCCCCGCCAGGACCGCTTGTCACCGCCCGGGGTGCCGCCGGAGACCGGGATCGTGCGGACCGTGCGGCCCTCCTTGCTCAGGGTCAGCTGGTGGCGGTCCAGGTCGACCTTGACGATCTGCGCCGCACCGATCGTGAAGCCGGTGCGGTAGTCCCGTACGAACCAACCACCGCCCGAGTCGGTGCCGTTCAGGTTCGCCTCCAGGGTGACCTTCGTCCCCGGCTTCCAGTACGTACGGGGGCGCCAGTCCGCCCTGTCCCGGCCCGAGTAGTCCTTGACCCAGCCCCAGGAACCCTCGGTCGCGTTCGAGGTGGTCACCTTCAACTGCCTCTCCACGTCCGCCTTCTTCGTCACCGGCAGGTCGAAGACGATCGAGAGGGGGTGGGCGATGCCGACGGTGGTGTTCTTGCCGGGCGCGAGGGTCAGCTTGTTGACCTTGTCCGCCTCGGCCGTCGTGAAGGAGGACCGGGTGGTCGACTCCTTGCCGTCGGCCGTGCGCGAGGTGACCTCCACGGTGTACGCGGTGCCCGGCGCCGCCTTGCGGTCCGAGACCCAGCGGGTGCCGCCCGCCGCCGCGCGCCCCGCGAGCGAACCGCCGTCCGCGTCCACGACCTTCACCTCGGAGATCGTGCCGCCCGTCGCGGTGACCGTCACCGGGACACCGGCCGCCGGGTCCACGACCGTCACCTTCGCCGGCGGGGCCTTCGCCCCGTCCGCCGCGGGGGCCCCGCCACCCCCGGGACCGCTCGCCGCCTGAGCCGAGCAGGCCGTCAGGGAGACGGTCAGCGCGACGGCCGCGAGAACGGGACGGGGCGTGCGTATGCGCAGCACGGGATACCTCCGCAGTGATGAGGAGCGAGTGGGATGTTTCGGACTGTAGGTCGCTCCCCGCTTCGAAGGAGGGGCCCGGGGCCCGTATGACAAGGGCTGCGGCACAACGGTCATCGTCCGGTCACATACGACGCGCGACTCCGTCGAATTCGGCTGTGAGCCTGCTGTGCGCCCCACCACCGAGGGGCGGAACAAGGAGGCTCCCGTTGTGTCAGCCCTGCTCGTGACGGCCGCACCCACCGAGCGCCGCGCCCTGCGGCTCGGCCCCGTGACCCCCGAGGTCTACCGCGCCTTCCTCGCGTCCCGCTCCGGTGCGGGCGGGCCCAGCTTCCTCCAGGTCCCCGCCTGGGCCCGGGTGAAGGACGGCTGGCAGCACCAACTGATCGGCTGGGGGCCGGAGTCCGGTGAACTGACCGGCGTCGCCCTGGTCCTCCTGCGGCCGTTCCCCGGCACCCGCAAGTACTTCGCCTACCTGCCCGAGGGCCCCGTCGCCGACTGGGCCGACGCCGACATCGACGGCTGGCTCGGACCGCTCCTCGGCCATCTCCGCTCCTGCGGCGCCTTCGCCGTACGCATCGGCCCCGGGCCCGCCTACCGGCGGTGGAACGCCGCCACCGTCAAGGCCGCCGCCGGCCCCGGCCGACGGCTCTCCGACGTCCTCGCCGACGAGGTCGACCCGCTGGGGACCGCCGTCGCCGAACGGCTCCGCGCCCGCGGCTGGCGCCGCTGCGGCGGCGAGTCGGAGGACGGCGCCGACGCGCAGCCCCGGCACGTCTTCCAGGTGCCGCTCGCCGGGCGCACCTCCGACGACCTGTGGACCGGCCTCAACCAGGAATGGCGGCGCAACGTCCGCAAGGCCCGCAAGTCCGGGGTCGAGATCACCGTCGGATCCGCCGCCGACCTCCCCGAGTTCTACCGGCTGCTCCGCATCACGGAGGAGCGCGACGGCTTCCGGCTCGGCCGCTCCCTCGCCTACTACGAGCGCCAGTACGCCGTCCTCAACGCCGAGCACCCCGGCCGGATGAAGCTCTACCTGGCCCGCCACGAGGGCGAGATCCTCGCCGCCCACACCATGGTCACCGTCGGCGGACGCGTCTGGTACCAGACCGGAGCCTCCGCCGACCACCGCCGCGAGGTCCGGCCCTCCAACGCCCTGCAGTGGCGCATGATGCTCGACGCCCACGCGCTCGGCGCCGCCGTCTACGACCTGCGCGGGGTACCCTCCACCCTCGACCCGGGCGACCGTGCCCACGGGCTGCTCCGCTGGAAGCTCGGCACGGGCGGACAGGTCGTCGAGACGCTGGGGGAGTGGGAGACACCGATGCAGGGCACGACCAACCACGCGCTGTTCCGCGCGTTCCAGGCGTACCTGGCCCGCCGATGACGGCCACGCTCACCGCGGAGAGGCCCGGGAGGGGCCGGGCGAAGGCCAAGCCGTCCGCGCTGCGCAGCGGCGCGCTCATGGCCGCGGGCTCGCTCGTCTCCCGCGCCACCGGCTTCGTCCGCGCCGCCGTCGTCGCCGCGGCGCTCGGCGCGGCCGCCGTCGCCGACGGCTACGCGGTCGGCAACACCGTCCCCACCATCATCTACACCCTCCTCCTCGGCGGCGCCCTCAACGCCGTCTTCGTCCCCGAGCTGGTCAAGGCCGCCAAGGAGCACGAGGACGGCGGAGTCGCCTACACCGACCGGCTGCTCACCCTCTGCGCGCTCGCCCTCGTCGTGCTCACGGCCGGCGCCGTGCTCGCCGCGCCCCTGATCGTCGACACGTACACCGACTACACCGGCGAGCAGCGGGAGATGACCCTCGCCTTCGCGCGCGCGTGCCTGCCGCAGATCTTCTTCCTCGGTCTCTTCACCCTGCTCGGACAGGTCCTCAACGCGCGGGGCCGCTTCGGCGCCATGATGTGGACGCCCGTCCTCAACAACGTGGTCGTCGTCTCCGTCTTCGCCCTGTTCCTCGTGGTCAGCGACGGCGGCGCCCTCACCCCCGGGGAGACCGCCCTGCTCGGCTGGGGCACCACCGCCGGCATCGTGCTCCAGGCGCTCGCCCTCGTACCCTCGCTGCGCGCCGCCCGCTTCCGCTGGCGGCCCCGCTTCGACTGGCGCGGCAGCGGCCTCGCCACACCGCTGCGCTCGGCCGGCTGGCTGGTCCTGCTCGTCCTCACCAACCAGGGCGCGTACTGGGTGACCACCCTGCTCGCCACCTCGGCGGGCGGCACCGTCAGCGGCGGCGGCCTCGCCGCGTACAACAACGCCTATCTGCTGTGGACCGTCCCGCACGGCATCATCACGGTCTCCCTCGTCACCGCGCTGCTGCCGCGGATGAGCGCGGCCGCCGCCGACGGCGACCTCGCCGGGGTCCGCCGGGACGTCTCGTACGCCCTGCGGACCAGCCAGGCCGCGGTCGTCCCGGCGGCCTGCGCCCTCCTCGCGCTCGCCGTGCCGCTGATGACGGTCGTCTTCCGGTACGGGGCGACCACCGGCGACGACATCCGCGCGATGTCGTGGATCCTGATGGCCTTCGCCCCCGGCCTCGTCGCCCTCTCCGGGCAGTACGTGTGCAACCGCGCCTTCTACGCGCTGCGGGACACCCGTACCCCGTTCCTGCTCAACCTGGTGATCGCCGGACTCAACGCGGGGCTGTCGTTCGCCGCCTACCGCCTCCTGCCCACCGAGTGGGCCGTCGCCGGCATGGCCGCCGGGTACACGCTCGCCCTCTGGGCGGGCTGGGGCCTCACGGCGTACGTGCTGAGGAGGCGGCTCAAGGGGGCGGGTCCGGCCTCCGGGACCGGCCCGGCCTCCGGCGGCGCGGCGGCTCCGGTTTCGGGGGCCCCGGGTGCTCCGGCCTCCGTCGACCTGGGGGCGCCGGTCTCCGGCGGTTCCCTCTCCGCGCTCGCGCGGCTGCTGTCCGCCGCCGTCCCCGCCGCCGGCTACGGGCTCCTCGTCACCGACCTCACCGGTCCCGCCGGGGCCGTCCCCTCCGGGATCGCCGGCGCGCTGACCGTCCTCACCGTCTTCGCCGTCCTCGCCCGGCCCCTCCGGCTCACCGAGGTCCAGTCCCTCATCGGGGCCGGGACCGGCCGGCTGCGCGGCCTCACCCACCGCACCTGAGACACCCCTCCGGCAGGAGGGGCCCTTCGACCTTGGATACTTCACAGATGCCCCGCGTGCTCCTGATAGAAGACGACCCCTCCGTCCGTGAAGGCGTCGAGCTCGGGCTCCGGCGTCGCGGGCACGAGGTGCGCACCGCCGCCACCGGGGAGGCCGGCCTCGACGCGCTCGCGGAGTTCCGGCCGGATCTGCTGCTGCTCGACCTCATGCTCCCCGGCATCAACGGCGTCCAGGTCTGCCGCCGGGTCCGGGAGCGCAGCCAGCTGCCGATCATCATGCTGACCGCCCGCGGCGACGACTTCGACGTCGTCATCGGTCTGGAGGCCGGCGCCGACGACTACATCGTCAAGCCCGCGCGCACCGAGGTGATCGAGGCGCGCATACGGGCCGTGCTGCGCCGCATCGAGGAGCCGGCCGGCGGCCGGGCCGCCGTCGAGTTCCACGGGGAGCTGGCCATCGACCGGGCCGGTCTCACCGTCGCCAAGGCGGGCGAGCGGATAGCCCTCGCCCCGTCCGAGCTGAAGCTGCTGCTCCATCTCACGGCCGCGCCCGAGCAGGTCTTCAGCCGGCAGCAGCTCCTCGAACACGTGTGGGAGCACAGCTACCACGGGGACGCCCGACTGGTCGACGCCTGCGTCCGCCGGCTGCGGAACAAGATCGAGGACGCCCCGGGCGACCCCCGCTACATCCAGACCCTGCGCGGCTTCGGCTACCGCTTCGGTCCGCTGGGACCGCAGTGAAGGCCTGCGTCACCCCGGACGAGGTCACCGGGGACGAGGTCACCGGGGACGGGGGGCCCCGCGGTCGCACCGGTCAGGACGGTCACGGGGCGGCGGGGCGCGGGCGCGCCTCCCGCCACGGGGGCCGCAGCCCGCGGCTGCGGCCGCACCCCTTCGGGCTCCGCACCCGGCTCGTCCTCGCGTTCCTGCTCGTCGCCGCCGTCGGCTGCGGCACCACCGCCGCCCTCACCTACCGGGCCGCCCGCAACGCCATCCTGGAGCAGACCCAGAACACCGCGGTCTCCGCCTTCCGCGAGCAGGTCGACGCGCTCGGCATCACCCTGCCCATCGAGCCCGAGATGCTGCGGGACTCGCTCAGGCTCGTCGCCCGCCAGGGCAAGCCCCGCACCTGGCGCGTCTACGCCGAGTACGGCACCCTCCGCGTCTCCTCCACCGACCGGCCCACCTCCTCCGTCATCACCCCGGAGCTGCGGGCCCGCGCCGCCGACGACGAGGCCGTCCCGCACGGCAGTTTCCAGCGGGTGGTCAAGAACGGCACCCCGTACCTCACCATGGCCGTCCCCGCCGTCTTCTTCGCCCGCTCGCCCGACGGCCCGCCGCAGCGCACCGGTCTCGTGTTCTACGCCGTCATGGAGCTGAACGAGGAGGAGGCCAACGTCGAGGCGATGGTCACCGCCGCCCGCGACGGCGCCCTGCCCGCGCTCGCCATCGCCCTGATCCCCGCCCTGATCGCCGCGCGCGGCGTGCTCAGGCCGGTACGGGAGCTGCGCCACGCGGCCCACAGCATGGGCCGCGGCCGGCTCGACACCCGTATCCACGCCAAGGGCAGCGACGAACTCGCCGATCTCGCCCGGACGTTCAACGAGTCGGCCGCCGAGCTGGAACGTTCCGTCGCGGAACTCCGCAACGCCGAGGCCCGCGCCCGCCGCTTCGCCTCCGACGTCTCGCACGAACTCCGCACCCCGCTCGCCGGCATGCTCGCCGTCACGGAGGTCCTCGACGAGGACGCGGGGAGCCTCGACAGCGACACCGCCCGCGCGGTCCGCCTGATCAGCGCCGAAACCGGGAAGCTCGCCGTGCTCGTCGAAGACCTCATGGAGATCTCCCGCTTCGACGCCCGCGCCGCCGAACTGCACACCGACGAGGTCGACGCCGCCGACTGCGTCCGCAAGACCCTCCAGCACCGGTACTGGACCGACCCGGCGCAGGTCGTCCCGCACCTGGCGGAGGGGATCAGGGCCCGGCTGGACCCGCGCCGCTTCGACGTGGTCGTCGCCAACCTCGTCGGGAACGCGCTGCGGCACGGCGGGGCGCCGGTGACGGTCCGGCTCCGGGCGGAGGGGGACCAGCTCGTGACGGAGGTCGCCGACCGGGGCCCGGGCATCCACCCGGACGTCCTGCCGCACGTGTTCGACCGCTTCTACAAGGCCGACCAGGCCCGTACCCGCTCGGCGGGCAGCGGCCTCGGCCTCGCGATCACCCTGGAGAACGTACGGCTCCACGGAGGCACGGTCACGGCCGCCAACGACCCCGAGGGCGGGGCCGTCTTCACCGTGCGGATGCCGCTGTGAACACCCGGGAGGCCACCGCCGCGCACGGCCGGCGAGCCGGTGGGGCCGCGAAGCGCCGCAGCGCGGCCGCCGTCGCCCTGCTCGCCCTGCTGGCGCCGCCCGCGCTGGCCGGCTGCGGCATACAGAAGACCGACGTCGTCGAGGCGGGCGCGGCGGCGACGCTCCATGTCGCGCCGCCGACGCCCGGGGAACGGATCGTGCTCTACTTCGTCGGCCCCGACGGCCGGTCGATGCCGGTGGCCCGCGACCTCGGCCGGCCCTTCCCGGAGACCACGAACACGCCCCCGCCGGAGGGCTCGGGCGAGCACGTCCCGACCGACATCTTCGGTCCCGGCTACGAGATCTCCCGCGACGACCTGAACCGCGGCGGGATCGTCACCGACAAGATCCTCGCCATGCTCCTCGCCGGCCCCAGGGAGAACGAGAGGGCGGCGGGCATCACCACCGCCCTGCCCGAGGCGAAGGGGGAGACCCCGACCCTGCTGCAGGCCTCGAAGAGGAACGCTCCGCCGGGGAACCCGGACCGCCGGCTGGTCTGGGTCCGTACGCCCTTCCCCGTCAAGAACCTTTCGGAGGCGGCCGTCCGCCAGCTGATCTGCACGACCGCCTTCGCGGAGGACGCGGAAGGCCTGGTCGAGGTGTCGCTCAACGGCCCGGACGGGGCCCTGCCCACCGCCCGCTGCGACGGCTAGCCGCTCTCGCGGACAGACGCGCCTCAGGCCGTCCGCAGGTCGGCGAGGACCGCGTCGGTGAACGGCGGCCAGGCCTCGACCGCCCACGCGCCGAAGGGCCGGTCGGTCAGCGCCACGCACGCGGCACGCGCGTCCGGGTCGATCCACAGGAACGTGCCGGACTGCCCGAAGTGCCCGAAGGCGCGCGGGGAGGACAGGGCACCCGTCCAGTGCGGGGACTTGCCGTCGCGGATCTCGAAGCCGAGGCCCCAGTCGTTGGGGCGCTGGTGCCCGTAACCGGGCAGGATGCCGGTCAGACCGGGGTACGCGACGCTCATCGCCTCCAGGACGGTGCGCGGGTCGAGCAGCCGCGGCGCCTGTACCTCCGCGGCGAACCGCACCAGGTCGTCCACGGTCGAGACGCCGTCCTTGGCGGGCGAGCCCTCCAGCGACGTCGACGTCATGCCCAGCGGCTCCAGGACCGCCTGGTGCAGGTACTCGGCGAAGGGGATGTCCGTCGCCTTGGCGAGATGGTCGCCGAGGGCCTCGAAACCGGTGTTGGAGTAGATCCGGCGGGTGCCCGGCGCGGCCATGACCCGGTTCTCGTCGAACGCGAGCCCCGAGGTGTGGGCGAGGAGATGGCGAACGGTCGCGCCCTCGGGCCCGGCCGGCTCGTCGAGGTCGAGCGCCCCCTCCTCGTACGCGACGAGGACGGCGTACGCCGCGAGCGGCTTGGTGACGGAGGCGAGCGGGAAGCGCTGCCCGGTGGGGCCGTACGACCCGGCCAGGGTGCCGTCCGCGCGGACCACGGCGGCCGCCGCGGTGGGAACGGGCCAGTTCTCGATCGACGCCAGGCTCGGCACGCTGCTCTCCATGGGGCCGAGCCTACTTGCTTCGAGTGCACTCCAACGTTTTAGCGTGGGGGTCATGAGCGTGATGGCGAGCACGAGCACGACGACCGGCACGACGACGAGCACCGGCACGGGCGGCACCCGGATCCCCCGGGCCTTCTACACGATCAGCGAGGTCGCGGCCCTGACCGGGCTCACCGCCCACACCCTGCGCTGGTACGAGCGGATCGGACTCATGTCGCACGTCGACCGCTCGCACACCGGCCAGCGCCGTTTCACCGAGCGCGACCTCGGCTGGCTCGCCTTCGTCGGCAAGCTGCGGCTGACCGGCATGCCGGTCGCCGACATGGTCCGGTACGCGGAACTCGTCCGCGAGGGGGACCACACCCGCGACGAACGCCGGGAACTCCTGGAGGCCACCCGGCGCGACGTCCTCTCCCGGATCACCGAACTCCAGGACACGCTCGCCGTGCTCGACATCAAGATCAGTCACTACGGGACCACATGCGGAGGAACGTCTTCATGACCAGCGCGACCAGGATCGACACCGTACGGCTCGGCGGCCAGGACGGACCCGCGATCGGCGTCCAGGGCTTCGGCGCCATGGGCATCAGCGAGTTCTACGGCGACACCGACGAGACCGCCGCCCGCGACACCCTCGACGCCGCCCTGGAGGCCGGCGTCACCCTGATCGACACCGCCGACGCCTACGGCAACGGCGCCAACGAGCGGTTCCTCGCCCCGTTCCTCGCCGCCCACCGCGACGAGGTCACCCTCGCCACCAAGTTCGCCCTGGAGCGGCGCGCCGACGACCCCTCCTACCGGGGCATCCGCAACGACCCCGCGTACATCAGGACCGCCGTCGAGGGCAGCCTGAGCCGCCTCGGCATCGAGACCATCGACCTCTACTACATGCACCGCCGCGACCCGGAGGTCCCGCTCGCCGAGTCCGTCGGCACGATGGCCGAACTCGTCCGTGAGGGCAAGGTCAAGCACCTCGGCCTCAGCGAGGTCACCGGGCCCGAACTGCGCGAGGCGCACGCCGTCCACCCGATCGCCGCCCTCCAGTCGGAGTGGTCGCTCTTCTCCCGGGACGTGGAGCGCAGCGCCGTCGGCGCCGCCGCCGAACTCGGCGTCACGGTGGTGCCGTACTCGCCGCTCGGCCGCGGCTTCCTCACCGGATCCTTCGCCGACGCCGCCAAGGACCTGACGGGCGGCGACTTCCGCCGGCAGCAGCCCCGGTTCACCGGCGAGAACGCGGAGCGGAACGCCGCCCTGCTCGACCCGGTCCGCAAGATCGCCGCCGCGCACGGCGCGACCCCGGCGCAGATCGCCCTCGCCTGGGTGCAGCAGCGGGCCTCCGTGCACGGGCTGACGGTCGTCCCGATCCCCGGCACCCGCAAGCGCTCCCGCCTGCAGGAGAACGCCGCCGCCACCCGGATCACCCTCACCGGCGCCGAACTCGCCGAACTCGAGCCGATCGCCGGCCTGGTGGCGGGCGACCGCTACCCGGACATGCGCTTCACGGCGGTGTCGCGCGAGGCCTGAGGGCCTGCCTCCCGAGGGCCTGCCGACGTGTCGCGCGTGGCCTGAGGGCCTCCGCGTCAGGCGAGCCGCGGGGGTGCGCGTCAGGCGAGCCGCCGGGGCGCGTGTCACGCGAGTCCCAGGGCGAAGACCGCGAATCCCGCCGCGAGCAGCCCCGCGAGGGTCCGCCGGCCCGGGCCGGTGCCCGCCCACGGCGACTCGAACCCGCGCGCGTACCGCCCGATCAGGACGAGCAGTCCGGCGAAGACCGGCATCCACGCCAGCCGTGCCAGGATCCAGCCGACCGAGTCCGGTGCGCCGACCAGACCCGGGACCTCCCCGAGGTACGAGGCGGGGACGGCCGCGGCGAGCATCGCCGTCTGGTGCCAGCACAGGATCGTCATCGCCGAGAGGTTGACGACCACGACCGGTGCCCACAGCGCGGGCCGCTTCAGGAGCCTCCCGAGCCGGTCCCTGAGCAGGATCGCGGCGCCGCTCTGGGCGGCGGCCAGGGCGAGGACGAGCAGCGACGGCGGGTGGGAGTTGGTGCGGGCCTCGCCGGGGACGCCGACCATCGAGGTCGGGTAGCCGAAGGCGAGCAGCAGGGCGGCGAAGAGCGCGGCCCCGCCGATCAGCAGTCCCCAGGCGTGCCGCCGGGTGACCCGGCCCTCGCCCCAGGAGACGCCGAGCTGATAGGCGAAGAGCCAGCCGGGCAGGATGTTGAGGAGGCTCAGCCAGGACGGTACGGCGTCGGCGTAGGGGCCGTACCGCAGGAAGTCGACGACGGCCACCGAGCCGAGCAGCGGGGCCGCGGCCCACACCCCGAGGCGGCGGGCGGCCCGCACGCACAGCGGGGTGAGCGCGGTGACCACCGTGTACACCCCGACGAACCACAGCGGCTGGATCACCAGCGTGGACGCGGTCCGCAGGGTGTCCACGGGCACGTCGAACCCGAAGTGCAGCACGGGCAGCAGCGCCGCCCAGACGGCGGTGACACCGAGGACGGGACGACCCAGCCGCGCGAGCCGCCCGCCGAGCCACGCGCGCGTGGAGCCCTTTCTGCGCCGGTACGAGAGGACGGAGGCGTAGCCGCCGACCAGGAAGAAGATCCCCAGCATCTGGAGGACCCAGCTGACCGGCGCCAGGCCCGCGAACGTGCCCAGCGGGCTGGCGTTGTGAAGGGCCCCGTCGGAGGAGAGCGTGAAGCCGCCGAGCAGCCAGTGTCCGGTGGGCACGGCCAGCAGGGCCAGGGCGCGCAGCCCGTCGATCGCCCGGTCGCGGTGGGCGGGGGTGCCCGACTCGATCGTCCGGGCCGTGCGGCGGGCCATGGTCGCGAGGGAGCTCATCGGGCGTCTCCTTCGGTGCGGGCGCCGGCGGTGGTGAGGGCGGAGCGGTCCACGGTGCCGACCGCTCCGTCGGCGATCGCGGCGAAGGCGCGCAGCGAGGAGGTGCCCGGCGCGAAGTAGCCGCCGTGGCCGACCGCGTCGTCGGCCGCGATCCGGCGGGCCCCGAAGGCCGGTCCGGTGGGGTCGGCGCCGTGCCCGAGGTCCCCGACCTCGACGTTCGGGACGCGGTCGATCCAGTCGGTGGGATCCTTCGCCGCCCAGACGCGGGCCGTGGTGCCGAGCTCGTTCACGTTCTCCGCGCGCATCCCGGGGGAGCCGAGGACCACCAGGTCCTTGGCCTTCAGATCGCGGGCGGCCAGGCCGCAGACGACGGAGCCGTAGCTGTGGCAGAACAGGGACGGCTCGGGCGCCCCGACCGCCGCGAGACCGTCCGCGAAGCGGGTGAGCCGGTCCGCCCCGGCCTCGGCGAGCCGGCCGGTGGCCGCGTCCAGACCGACGCCGACGGGGGTGGTGTACCCGGCCCAGGCGACGACCGCCGTGTCCCCGCCGGCGGCCTGCCGCAGCGAGACCGCCATGTCGGTGAGCGGCCGTACGCGGCCCGCGTCGACGTCCGAGCCGGGCACGATCACCGCGACGTGCTCGGCCCGCGCCAGATCGCCGTACACCAGGGCCACCTGGCCCCGGCCGCGCGTGTCGTGGGCGAGGACCCGCGCCCCGCCGAACGCCCCGTGCGTGGTGCGGGCGTTGGCCTCGTACCGCAGCTCCAGCGGCGCCCCGTCGAGGTTCCCGACGACCGTCGGGTGCGTCCGGGCCAGCTCCCGCTGCCGTGCGGGGCTCAGGCCGGCGAAGAACCGCGCCACCCCGGCCGGGTCCATCCGCTCCGGGTCCGGCAGCCCGGCGGCCCGCCACTCCGCCGTACCGACCGGTGCCCCGGTGACGGCCTCCTGGCTGTCACCGGACGCCCAGCCGGCCGTCCCGCCGACCGCGGCGGCCACCAGGGCCGCGGTGGTCAGGGTCCTCGAAATACGGCGCATGGGGTCGCCCTCCCTCTCCGGTACTCGCTCGTTCGCTGGCGAGAGGAAGGTAGGAAGACGACGGGTGACGGCACGTCACACCGGGGAGCCAACTCCCCCTTGATACCGGGGTAGGGGGTGGAGGAGCAGGCAACACCAGGCGGGGGGTGGGGTTTTCCCCCGGGGGACAGCCACCCGGGGGCGGGGTCGCGCCGGGAGCACGGCCGCGTTCGCCCCGCCTCAGGGCGTCCCGGCGGTCACGCGCCGCTCAGGGCGTGCCGGGGGTCACGCGCCGCTCAGGGCGTTCCGGGGGCCACGGCCCTCGCCCCCCTCCGGCGTCGGTCAGGAGGCGCCCGGGGTCACGAGCCCCGACTCGTACGCGAAGACCACCGCCTGCGCCCGGTCGCGCAGGTCCAGCTTGGCGAGGACCCGGCCGATGTGGGTCTTCACCGTCTGCTCGGCGAGGACGAGGTGGTCCGCGATCTCCTGGTTGGACAGGCCGCGGGCGATGAGTTCGAGGACCTCGGTCTCGCGCGGGGTGAGCCCGTTCAGCCGCAGCGCCGTGGTGTCCTTGCGCGGCGCCGGACGGGAGGCGGCGAAGTCGGCGATGAGCCGGCGGGTCACGGACGGGGCGAGCAGGGCCTCGCCCGCCGCCACCACCCGTACCGCCGCGATCAGGTCCGCCGGCGGCGCGTCCTTCAGGAGGAAGCCGGACGCGCCGGCGCGCAGCGCCTCGTACACGTAGTCGTCCACGTCGAAGGTGGTCAGCATGAGGACCTTCGGCCGGTGGGTGACCCCGGTCGGCGGGTGGAGGATCTCCCGGGCGGCGGCGAGCCCGTCCAGCTCCGGCATCCGCACGTCCATGAGGACCACGTCCGGGTGCGTCGAGCGGGCCACGTCGACGCCCTGCCGCCCGTCGGGGGCCTCGCCCACGACGTCGATGTCGGGCTGTGCGGCGAGCAGCGCGGCGAATCCGGCCCGCACCATGGCCTGGTCGTCGACGATGATCACGCGGATGGTCACTCGGAGTCCTTGGCGTTCGAGGGCGGGGCCGGCGGCAGGGTCGGCGGCGGGGGCGGAGACACGGCCGGAGGGTCCGGGGTCAGCGGCAGCCGCGCGGCGACCCGGAAGCCGCCGTCCGGCAGCGGCCCGGTGTCGAGCGAGCCGCCCGTCAACCGTACGCGCTCCCGCATGCCGACGAGTCCGTGCCCGGTGCCGGACGCGCCGTGCTCCACCCCGGAACCCGCCTCCGCCGAGGGCCCGTTGACGACGAGGACCGTCAGCCATCCGCCGTCCGCCCGGACCGACACCCGGGTCGACGCGCCCGGTGCGTGCCGCACGACGTTCGCGAGGGCCTCTTGCACGATCCGGTACGCGGACAGGTCCACCGCCTGCGGTACGTCGCCGAGGTCGGCGGCGAGCCGCAGCTCGGCCGGTACCCCGGCCCGTACGGTCGCCTCGACGAGCTGCTGGACCCGGTCGAGGCCCGGCTGCGGGGCCCGTTCGCCCTCGCTGCCGTCGCTGCGCAGCACGGACAGCAGCCGTCGCATCTCGGCCAGCGACTCGCGCGCGCTCGACGCGATCGAGGTGAACTCCTCGCGTGCCGCGTCCGGGAGGTCGGGGATGCGGTACGGGGCCGAGTCGGCCTGCACGGTGATCACCGACATGTGGTGGGCCACCACGTCGTGCAGCTCGCGCGCGATCCTGGCCCGCTCCTCCAGGAGCGTGCGGCGGGACCGCTCGGCCTCGCTGATGGTCTCCTGCTCGACGAGCCGCCGCTGGGCGTCGCCACGCGCGCGTACCGCCGAGGTGAGCAGGAGCAGGACCCCGCTGAGGACGACGAGCAGGGTGTGGACGCTGGTGTAGCCGGCGGGCCGGAAGACCTCCAGGACGTACCCGGCGACGCCGGTCGCCAGCCACACCCCGAACAGCGCGCGGCGGGACTCGCGCAGTCCGAGCGCGATCATCAGCGCGCAGTAGCCGACGACGGCCGGCGGGGTCCAGGGCCAGAGTTCGGCGCGCGGTCCGTCGGCGGCGAGGAGCACGACCGCGCCGAGCACGTCGGCGGCGAAGATGATCCACCAGGCCTGCAGCGGACGGGCGACGGCGAGCAGCAGCGGCGCGGTCTGGGCGGTGCCGAGGGCCCCGGCGAGCGCGCCGTTGACGCCGTAGTCCCCGGCGAGGAGGTGCACCGTGGTGGGGAGCAGCGAGGCGACGAACGCGAGGGCGACGGCGTACGGCAGCAGGCGCACCCACCGCGAGGAGGCGTCGGCGAGGAGCGGCGCCCCCGGGGTGGTGGGCGTGGTGAGCGCGGTCCCGAGCCCCTGGAACATCTCGCGTGTCCGGGTGCTGAGCTGCCGCAGGCTGGGGGTGGGCGGCTCGTGCCGCGGTTCGGTAGCCATGACCCGCTCAGGGTAGGCAGGGGGCCCGGCCCCCGACGTCATACCGGGGACCGGGCTCTGCCCTGATACCGGGGTATGACGCCGGGGCCCGCGGGCTCTGTGGGGCGGGCTCCGTGGGGCCCGTGGTGCGTCCCATGGATCCGGGCCCGGCAGCGGTTCCGGGCCTGCCCCCCTACAACTCCGCGAGGAGTTCCGCCTTCTTCGCCGAGAACTCCTCGTCCGTCACCAGTCCCGCCTGATGCAGTTCACCCAGGTGCCGAATCCTTTCAGCGACGGCCCCGGGAGCGGCGGCCGTACGGGCCGGGACGCGGTCCGAGGTCCGGATCGCCGCGAGGACCGCCGCCGCGAAGGGGAGGGACAGGTGCACCGGCCCGTATCCGAGGCCGAACACGACGGAGGCGGGGTCGCGGTCCGGCTGGGGCGCGCGCGGTTCGCCGCCCCGGGGAACCAGCCGCAGATGCCCGTCCAGGACGTCCGGCGAGCGCCACTCGACCCCGCAGAGGTCCCGTACGTGGAAGAACTGGTCACCCGCCTTCCACTTCTCGGAGGACGCCCCGGTCCAGGACCAGCGGAACGAGACCTCCGACTGCCCGTCGAAGCTCGCCTTCCCGTCGTACGCCTTGAAGGACTGCGGTCCCTGCGGCGGCGCCACGAGGAAGCGGTCGGCGGGCGTCACCTCGCCCCCGTCCGAGGGGTCGTCGGAGTACGCCGCCCCCGTCCCGGGCCCGACCGCGCCCCGCAGCTCGTCCCGGTAGTACTCGGCGAGCGTCTCCCGGTCCGCCGGCAGCACCAGGCGGTACGGGTCGCAGTTCTCCGAGAGCTGCCCCGCGGCCGCCTCCATCAGCGGATCGGCGCCCGGTCTCGGCACGGCGTGCAGCACGACGGTGCCCCGCTTGCCGGGCGAGAGCGTCACGGACGCCAGCGCCTCGTGCGGTACACGTCGTTCGCGCAGCACACCGAAGAGTCTCGGCGCACGGTTCCCCCGGTCGAAGCGGATGACGAGGGCGTCACTCTCGAACTCCCAGGTGGCATGAATTCCGGCCAGCACATCACCCATACGCCTCATCGTAAGCGGCGCGTGCCCGTGCGTCGCCCCCGTGAAAGGTCCCGAAATTATGTGATCTACGCGCGTCAGCGCCCTTCCGTACCGGATATTCCCCCGTGGCAAGCGCTGTCGGCACGTGCGCAGACCAGCTCCCGGTAGGAGCCGACGCCTATCGCGGCGAAGTTGCCGAGGCTCTCGGTGCCCGGCTCGAAATAGCCGCTGTGGCCGACGGCGCCGCGTGCCGAGAGCAGCCGGGCGCCGAACTCCGGGGCCACCGGATCGGCTCCGTGCCCGACCCCGCCCACCTCCAGGTGCGGCACGTCCGCGATCCAGTCGTCGGCGTCCCGCATCGCCCACACGCGCGCGTGGGTGCGGAGTTCCGTCGCCCGCTCCACCCGCATCCCGGGGCTGCCGGCCACGGCCACGTCCGTCACCCGGGCGGGCAGCCGGGGCGCGGCGACACCGCAGAGCACGGAGCCGTAGCTGTGGCAGAACAGCGCCACGCGCGCGTCGCCGGGCAGTGCCTCGGTCAGCCGGACGAGCCGGGCGGCGCCTCCCTCGGCGAGGCGGCCGGTCATGGCGTCGACGCCGACCCCGGCGGGCGCGGTGTAGTCGGCCCAGGCGATCACGGCGACCCGGGCGCCGGGGGAGGCCCGCCGCTCGGCGCGGTAGAGGGATTCGGCCATGCCGGCGGGAGCCGCGTACCGGCCGTGGGTCTTCTGGAAGGTGAGGAGGTTGGTGTCGACGCCGGGCACGATCACCGAGACGCGTCGGGCCCGCGCCAGGTCCCCGAGGACCTCGGCGGTCCGCCCCGTGCCGGTCGGGTCGAAGGCGAGGATCTGCCGGCCGGGCCGCAGCAGCGAGACGAAGCGGTCGAGGCGGCGCTGCGCCTCGTGCCGTCCGTCGGCGGAGAGCCGGGTGTCGCGGACCCTGTCCCGTTCGGCGGTGAGCGCGCGGCCCAGGGTGATGCGGTTGGCGCGGTAGCGCAGGGCGACCGGGGCGCCGTCGAGATTGCCGACGACGAGCGGGTGCCGTTCGGCGAGCCCGGCCGCGCGCGCGTGGCCGAGGCGGGCGAAGAACGCGGATATGCCCCCGGCGGGGGTGTCCGGTCCGGGGAGGGGGCGGTGGTCGATCCGGTCGCGCGCCCAGGCGGCGAGCGCGGCCTCGCGGGACGGACCGGGCACCGGACGGTGCTTGATCGTCGTCCAGCCCGTGGTCGTGAGCAGCACGAACACGACGGCGAGCGCGAGCAGGGTGCGCAGGACGACGAGCGTGGGGGAGTCGGCTTCGACGGGGGTCACGGGCGGCCACCCTACGGGGCGCCGGTGAACGACCCGACCGATCGTGACCTACGCCCCGTCGCGCCAGCGGGGTGCGAGGGCGGGCGCGAGGTGGTCCAAGTACCGCTCGGTCAAGGCACGGATGGCCTCCAGGCTCTGGTCCGTGCCCCGGCCCCACATCTGCCCTGTCACACGCATCACACCGCTGAAGGCCGCCACCGCGATCCGCGGGCGCGGGTCCGCGTCGACGTCGAGGCTCTCCCGCTCGGCGATGATCCCGGCGAGGGTCTCCTCCATCTCCATGGACCGGCGCAGATGGACGGCGAGCAGCGCGGGCGTCGACTCGATCATCTGGAAGGTGCGGAGGTACAGCTCCAGCGGCACGACCTCGGTGATGGCGTCGCCGATGGTGTCCCAGCCGGAGAGCACGGCGTTGCGCAGCGCGTCGAAGGGCCCCTCGTCGGCGGGCCGGCGCCGGAGGGCCTCGACGAAACGCTCCTCCACCATCTGCTGGACGGCGAAGGCGACCTCCTCCTTGGAGGAGAAGTAGCGGAAGAAGGTGCGCTGGGAGACCTCGACGGTGTCGACGATCTCGTCGACGGTCGTCCGCTCGTAGCCGTGCGCGGTGAAGAGCTCGAGGGCCACCTTGATCAGCGCCTCGCGCGTACGTTGCTTCTTCCGCTCGCGCAGACCGGGCAAGGTCACGTCAGGATCCTCTTTTCACGCATTTCGTCCAGCTCAGCGTACCTGTGAGCTACGTGACAGTTACCGGCGCGTGAATCGCTTTGTCAATTGTCAGTGACTGTCACTAGCCTCGTTTCCATGACTAGTCAGATCACCGTGGAAAAGGCCCCGCAGGGTCAGGGGGACGCCCGGGAACCCGCACCGGCCCCGGCGAAGGGACTGCGTGGCCATCCGTGGTTGACGCTGTTCGGAGTCGCGGTCGGCGTGATGATGGTCGCGCTCGACGGCACGATCGTCGCCATCGCCAACCCCGCCATCAAGACCGACCTCGGCGCCTCGCTCGCCCAGGTCCAGTGGATCACCAACGGCTACCTGCTCGCGCTGGCCGTCGCCCTGATCACCGCCGGCAAGCTCGGTGACCGCTTCGGCCACCGGCAGACCTTCCTCATCGGCATCGCCGGCTTCGCCCTCGCCTCCGGCGCCATCGGCCTCTCCGAGTCCATCGGGGCCGTGATCGCCTTCCGTGTCCTCCAGGGCCTCTTCGGCGCCCTGCTCATGCCGGCCGCGCTCGGCCTGCTGCGCGCCACCTTCCCCGCCGAGAAGCTGAACATGGCCATCGGCATCTGGGGCATGGTCATCGGCGCGTCCACCGCGGGCGGCCCGATCGTCGGCGGCCTGCTCGTCGAGCACGTCAGCTGGCAGTCCGTCTTCTTCATCAACGTGCCGGTCGGCATCGTCGCGCTCGTCCTCGGCCTGGTCATCCTCAAGGACCACCGCGCGGAGAACGCGCCGCGCTCCTTCGACGTCCTCGGCATCCTGCTGCTCTCCGGCGCCATGGCCTCCCTCGTCTGGAGCCTCATCAAGGCCGGTGAGTCCTGGGGCTGGTCGAGCGGCAAGACCTGGGGCGGCCTGCTCGGCGCGGTGCTGCTCTTCGCGGTCTTCGCCTTCTGGGAGACCAAGGTCAAGGAGCCGCTCATCCCGCTGGCCATGTTCCGCTCCGTGCCGCTCTCGGCCGGTGTGGTGCTGATGGTCCTGATGGCCTTCGCCTTCATGGGCGGCCTGTTCTTCGTGACCTTCTACCTCCAGGGCGTGAAGGGGCTCAGCCCGGTCGACAGCGGTCTGCACCTGCTGCCGCTGACCGCGATGATGATCGTCTCCTCGCCCCTCGCGGGCGCGCTGATCACCAAGTTCGGCCCGCGGGTGCCGCTGGTCGGCGGCATGGTCTGCACGGCCGTCGCGATGTTCGGCATGATCACGCTCTCCGCCGGCACCGGCACCTTCGTCATGTCCCTCTGGTTCGCCCTGCTCGGCCTCGGGCTCGCCCCGGTCATGGTCGGCGCCACCGAGGTCATCGTCGGCAACGCGCCCCTGGAGCTCTCCGGCGTGGCCGGCGGTCTCCAGCAGGCCGCCATGCAGGTCGGCGGCGCGCTCGGTACGGCGGTGCTCGGCGCCGTCATGTCCTCCAAGGTCGCCGGCGCCTTCGAGGGCAACTGGAAGGACGCGGGCATCCCGGCCCCGGTCAACCCGCAGCTGGAGCAGGCCGCCGAGTTCGGCATGGCCCCGCCGGAGCTGGCCCAGGCGCCGGGGATGACCCCCGACGTCCTCCAGAAGATCACCGGCGTCATCCACGACACCTTCCTCGACGGCATGGGCCTGGCCTTCACCGTCGCCGGTGTCGTCGCCGTCGTCGCGGCCCTCGTCGCCACGCTCACCAAGCGCGGCGAGAACGCGGAGGCGGGCGCCGGCGTCGGCCACATCTGACGTCCGGTCCGTGTCCCGAGGGTCTCCGCGGTCCGGCGCCCCGCGGGGTCTCCGTGGTCCGGCGTCGCTCGGGGCTCTCTGAGGGGCCGTCACCCGTTCGCGTGAACGGGGGCGGCCCCTCTTCCGTCTCAGGGTGACCTCCGCCATGCTTTTGACTACGGAGAGTGACTGAACGGGGGTTCATCAGCATGTACGTGTATACGAAGACCGCACTGCTCGTCGCGGCCGTCCTGACCGTCTGCCTCGCGGTCCCGGCGGCGGCCGCACCGTCCGGGACCGCTCTGGGGGCCTGCGGGCCGGGGCGGCTCTGCCTCTGGTCCAAGCCCGACTTCAAGGGCAGGGCGCAAAGCCACGAGCTGGCGACGACCGACATCGACAGCTGCGTCGCGCTGCCGCCGGGCACCTCGGCCCAGTCCCTCGCCAACCGCACGGGACGGCCGGTCACCACGTACCAGTCCGCCGAGTGCGCGGAGGCGGGGGAGTTCGAGACCTACCCGGGGCGCGGGACCTGGGTGCCGCAGACGCCCTACGAGGTCAGAGCGTTCAAGCTGTGGGAGCGGTAGGCGCGGGGACGTCCCGGGGCTCCGGCCCCGGAGCCCCGGCTGATACGGCCCCGGCCGGTGCCGACAGCTTCGCGACCTCCGCGCGCAGTTCGCGGACCTCCCGGGTCAGTGCTTCCAGGAGTTCGGTCTGGCGGCGCTCCACCGCGTCGTCGCGGTCGAAGCGGGAGATGAACCAGGCCGCGATGTTGGCGGTGACGACACCGAGCAGGGCGATGCCCGAGAGCATCAGGCCCACCGCGAGGACGCGGCCGAGACCCGTGGTGGGGGCGTGGTCGCCGTAGCCGACCGTGGTCATCGTGGTGAACGACCACCAGACCGCGTCCCCGAGCGTCTTGATGTTGCCGTCGGGCGCGTCCCGCTCGACGTGCAGCACGGCCAGCGAGCCGAACATCATCAGCCCGACGACCGCGCCCGCCACATAGGTGGTGAGCGTTATCTGAGGGGCCATCCGGGCCCGCCGGCCCACGAGGAGGAGGGTGGAGACCACCCGCAGCAGCCGCAGCGGCTGCACCATCGGCAGCAGGACCGCGAGCAGATCGAGGGGATGGGAGCGGACGAAGGCCCAGCGGGCCGGGGCCAGTGCCAGCCGGACCAGGTAGTCGAGGGCGAAGGCCGCCCGGACCGCCCACTCGACATGGGTGCACAGCCGGTGCACCCAGGGTGCGGCGCCGGGAGCCACGATCGGCACGGCGTAGGCGACGCCGAACGCCACGGCCAGCACGAGCAGCGGAGCCTGTGTGCGTTCTTCCCAGCGATCCCTCATGCGGGGAATCGTAGAGAACGCCGAAGGGCGGCGAGACCGAGGTCCCACCGCCCCTCACCAGGTGCGCTGTGCTACCCGAGGGCTGTCCGATCAGGCGTCGCCGCCCGCAGGGCCCGGGTCGGCGGCCGCCACGTCGAGCAGCTGGTAGCGGTCCACCGCCTGCTTCAGGGCGGAGCGCTCGATCTTGCCCTCACGGGCCAGCTCGGTCAGCACGGCCAGCACGATCGACGGGGCGTCGATGTGGAAGTAGCGGCGGGCCGCGCCCCGCGTGTCCGCGAAGCCGAAGCCGTCCGCGCCCAGCGAGCCGTACGTACCCGGCACCCAGCGGGAGATCTGGTCCGGCACCGCCCGCATCCAGTCCGAGACCGCCACGAACGGGCCCTCGGAGCCCTGGAGCTTGCGCGTCACGTACGGGACGCGCTGCTCCTCGTCCGGGTGGAGCAGATTGTGCTCCTCGACGGCCACGGCCTCGCGGCGGAGTTCGGTCCAGGAGGTCGCGGACCAGACGTCGGCCCGGACGTTCCACTCCTCGGCGAGGATCCGCTGCGCCTCGATCGCCCACGGCACGGCGACACCGGAGGCCATGATCTGCGCCGGGATGGTGCCCGCCTCGGCCGGCTTGAAGCGGTGGATGCCCTGGAGGATGCCCTCGACGTCCACGTCCGCCGGCTCGGCCGGGTGCTGGATCGGCTCGTTGTAGACGGTCAGGTAGTAGAAGACGTCTTCGGCCTCGGAGCCGTACATGCGGCGCAGACCGTCCTTGACGATGTGCGCGATCTCGAAGCCGTACGCCGGGTCGTAGGCGATGCAGGCCGGGTTGGTCGAGGCCAGCAGGTGGGAGTGGCCGTCCGCGTGCTGGAGGCCCTCGCCGGTCAGGGTCGTCCGGCCGGCGGTGGCGCCGAGCACGAAGCCGCGGGCCAGCTGGTCGGCCATCTGCCAGAACTGGTCGCCGGTCCGCTGGAAACCGAACATCGAGTAGAAGACGTACACCGGGATCAGCGGCTCGCCGTGCGTGGCGTACGCCGAACCGGCGGCGATCAGCGAGGCCGTGCAGCCGGCCTCGGAGATGCCGTCGTGCAGCATCTGGCCGGTCGGCGACTCCTTGTACGCGAGGAGGAGTTCACGGTCCACCGCCTCGTACTGCTGGCCCAGCGGGTTGTAGATCTTGGCGCTCGGGAAGAACGCGTCCATGCCGAAGGTGCGGTACTCGTCGGGGGCGATCAGCACGAAGCGCTTGCCGATCTCCTTGTCCCGCATGAGGTCCTTCAGGATGCGGACGAAGGCCATCGTGGTGGCGATCGACTGCTGCCCGGAGCCCTTCTTGGCGGCGGCGTAGGTCTTGTCGTCGGGGAGGGCCAGCGGCTTCGCCCGCACGACCCGGGTGGGGACGTACCCGCCCAGCGCCTTGCGGCGGTCGTGCATGTACTGGATCTCCTCGGAGTCCCGGCCCGGGTGGTAGTACGGCGGCAGGCCGTCCTCCAACTGCCGGTCGGTCACCGGGATGTGCAGCCGGTCGCGGAAGCGCTTCAGGTCGTCGACCGTCAGCTTCTTCATCTGGTGGGTCGCGTTGCGGCCCTCGAAGTTCGGGCCCAGCGTCCAGCCCTTGACGGTCTGGGCGAGGATCACCGTCGGCTGGCCGGCGTGCGCCTTCGCCGCCGCGTAGGCCGCGTAGATCTTCTTGTGGTCGTGGCCGCCGCGGCCCAGGTGCAGCACCTGCTGGTCGCTCATGCCCTCGACCATCGCCCGCAGCCGGTGGTCGTCGCCGAAGAAGTGGTCGCGGATGTAGCCGCCGGTCTCCGTGGCGTACGTCTGGAACTGGCCGTCCGGGGTGGTGTTCAGCTTGTTCACCAGGATGCCGTCGCGGTCCTGCGCGAGCAGCGGGTCCCAGGAGCGGTCCCAGATCAGCTTGATGACGTTCCAGCCGTTGCCCCGGAAGATCGACTCCAGTTCCTGGATGATCTTGCCGTTGCCGCGCACCGGGCCGTCGAGGCGCTGGAGGTTGCAGTTCACGACGAAGGTGAGGTTGTCCAGGCCCTCACGGGCGGCGATGGACAGCTGGCCGAGCGACTCGACCTCGTCCATCTCGCCGTCGCCGAGGAACGCCCAGACGTGCGACTTCGAGGTGTCGGCGATGCCGCGCGCCTCCATGTACCGGTTCATCCGGGCCTGGTAGATCGCGCCGAGCGGGCCGAGGCCCATCGACACCGTGGGGAACTCCCAGAAGTCCGGCATCAGCCGGGGGTGCGGGTACGAGGAGAGCCCGTTCGGGAACTTCGACTTCTCCTGGCGGAAGCCGTCGAGCTGCGTGTCGTTCAGCCGGTCCAGGAGGTAGGCGCGGGCGTAGATGCCGGGCGACGCGTGCCCCTGGAAGAAGATCTGGTCACCGCCGTCGCCCTCGTCCTTGCCGCGGAAGAAGTGGTTGAAGCCGACGTCGTACAGCGAGGCGGAGGAGGCGAAGGTCGCGATGTGGCCGCCGACGCCGATCCCCGGACGCTGGGCGCGCGAGACCATGACGGCCGCGTTCCACCGGGTGGCGTTGAGGACCTTGCGCTCGATCTCCTCGTTGCCGGGGAAGAAGGGCTCGTCCCTGGTGGCGATCGTGTTGACGTAGTCCGAGCTGCGCATCTCGGGCACGGCCACGCGCTTCTCGCGGGCCCGCTCGATCAGCCGGAGCATGAGGTAGCGGGCCCGTTCACGGCCCCGCTCGTCCACGGCCGCGTCGAGGGAGTCGAGCCATTCCTGGGTCTCTTCCGGGTCGAAATCCGGGACCTGGCTGGGAAGGCCGCCAATGATGATCGGGTTGCGATCGGATCCGGGAGCCACGCTCTTCCTTCGCTGTTCGGTGGTGCCCACGGGGCCACGAAGTGGTCGGGATGTCCATCGTGTACCCCGTGTGCGCCAGACGTCACATTTACCGAGGGGTAACCCCCAGCGGTGTCCTCCACGTGTCTGGGTGCGGTCAAATCGCAACCTTACGCTCAACCCGCGCATGCGTTTCGTCCGGGCGTTCGGCAGACTGAAACCTCAGAAGTCCTCAAACCGGCACGAATCATGTGTGCCTGATCACGGAGCGGGGTCCGAGCAGCGCCGGAAGTTGCGGCGAGACGGCCCCAAACGTCACCGTTTCGGCGGTCTCCGCGGCCGGGTACTTGCGCGATCCACCCCGGCACGTGTGGACTACGGCCAGCGCCGCGCGCATACGCGCGGCCCAAGCATTTACCGAATGAGCAGGAGGCAAGCCGTGAGCGCGACCGCGGACCACGCGGAGGAGCGGACCAACCCGGCCGGAAGGCTGGGGTTCGAGCCCGGACAGGTGGTCCAGGAGATCGGCTACGACGACGACGTCGACCAGGATCTCCGTGAAGGCATCGAGTCCATCATCGGGGCCGAGCTCGTGGACGAGGATTACGACGACGTCGCTGACGCCGTCGTGCTCTGGTTCCGCGACGAGGACGGCGATCTCACCGACGCCCTGGTGGACGCCATCGGTCTTCTGGAGGACGGCGGCACCATCTGGCTGCTGACGCCCAAGACCGGACGTGACGGCTACATCGAGCCGTCCGACATCAACGATGCCGCGCAGACAGCTGGTCTCTCCCAGACCAAGAGCATCAGCGTCGCCAAGGACTGGACGGGCACCCGCCTGACCGCCCCCAAGCGCTGATCACCAACGCTGCGAGAAGCCCCCGCCGGTCCGCCGGCGGGGGCTTTCGTGCGCGCGGGCCCGCCGGTCCGCCGGGCCTCGCGGAGGCGCGCGGGGACAGGCCGTAGGGTGGGGTTCACCGATTCGGCCCAAGGTCAGGGCCCCGCCGAAGGGATGCGTACGCGATGGCGATCGAGGTCGGCACCGAGGCCCCGGATTTCGCGCTCAAGGACAACCACGGGCGCGTCGTCCGGCTCTCCGGCTTCCGCGGCGAGAAGAACGTGGTCCTGCTCTTCTACCCCTTCGCCTTCACGAGCGTCTGCGCGGGCGAGCTCGGCGAGCTGCGCGACAACCTCCCGGCGTTCGTCAACGACGACACCCAGCTCCTCGCCGTCTCCACCGACTCCATCCACACCCTGCGCGTCTTCGCCGAGCAGGAGTCCCTGGAGTACCCGCTGCTCTCCGACTTCTGGAAGCACGGCGAGGCCTCCCGTGCCTACGGTGTGTTCGACGAGGAGAAGGGCTGCGCCGTGCGCGGCACCTTCATCATCGACAAGGAGGGTGTCGTCCGCTGGACCGTCGTGAACGCCCTGCCGGACGCACGCGACCTCGGCGAGTACCTCGAGGCCCTCAAGACCCTCGAAGCGATCTGACCGCCTCTGGGAGCGCCGCCGGGACCGCCGCCGGAAGCGCCTCCGGGACCCGACACCTGGATTCACCGGGCGAATCGACTGTTTCGAGCGGGAACCCGTCACTAGGATCCACTCGTTGATCCGATGCCAACGCACGACTGGGGGCGCTGCCCCTGGAAACCACATGGAGGGACTCGTGGGAGTCAGCCTCAGCAAGGGCGGCAACGTCTCGCTGACCAAGGAGGCCCCTGGCCTCACCGCCGTGACCGTCGGTCTGGGCTGGGACGTCCGCACCACCACCGGTACGGACTTCGACCTCGACGCCAGCGCCATCCTGGTGAGCCCGGAGGGCAAGGTCCGCAACGACCAGGACTTCGTGTTCTTCAACAACCTGAAGAGCGCCGACGGCTCCGTCGAGCACACCGGTGACAACCTCACCGGCGAGGGCGAGGGTGACGACGAGCAGGTCAAGGTCAGCCTGGCCACGGTGCCGGCCGATGTCGCGAAGATCGTCTTCCCGGTGTCGATCTACGACGCCGAGAACCGCCAGCAGTCCTTCGGCCAGGTGCGCAACGCGTTCATCCGCGTCGTGAACCAGGCCGGCGGCGCCGAGATCGCCCGGTACGACCTCTCCGAGGACGCCTCGACCGAGACCGCCATGGTCTTCGGCGAGCTGTACCGCAACGGCGACGAGTGGAAGTTCCGCGCCGTCGGCCAGGGCTACGCCTCGGGCCTGCGCGGTATCGCGCAGGACTTCGGCGTCAACGTCTGAGCCGAACCGTTCGAACCGTCCGGCGCCGCACCTCCCGTGCGGCGCCGGACGTGCCTCATCACCACCGGGGAGGAAAAGAATCATGGGCGTCACGCTCGCCAAGGGAGGCAACGTCTCCCTCTCCAAGGCCGCACCCAACCTCACCCAGGTCCTCGTCGGGCTCGGCTGGGACGCGCGCTCCACCACCGGAGCCCCCTTCGACCTCGACGCCAGCGCACTGCTGTGCCAGGCCGGCCGGGTGCTCGGGGACGAGTACTTCGTGTTCTACAACCAGCTGCGCAGCCCCGAGGGCTCGGTCGAGCACACCGGTGACAACCTCACCGGCGAGGGCGACGGGGACGACGAGTCCCTGATCGTGGACCTCTCCAAGGTGCCGGCCCACTGCGACAAGATCGTCTTTCCGGTGTCGATCCACGACGCCGACAACCGGAGCCAGAGTTTCGGTCAGGTCAGCAACGCGTTCATTCGCGTCGTGAACCAGATGGACGGCCAGGAACTCGCCCGTTACGACCTCTCCGAGGACGCCTCCACCGAGACCGCGATGATCTTCGGCGAGCTCTACCGCTACAACGGCGAATGGAAGTTCCGCGCGGTCGGTCAGGGGTACGCGTCGGGGCTGCGGGGCATCGCTCTAGACTTCGGGGTCAACGTTTCGTAAAGCCGTGTAATTCACCTGGGGCAAACAGTGGTTCTGAAAACCTTCGGCTGGTCGTTCGCCATCACGGCGCTCGGCCTGGTCGCAGCGGTGCTCTACGGGGGGTGGGAGGCGTTCGGGATCGTCGCGATCCTGTGTGTCCTCGAGATCTCGCTGTCCTTCGACAATGCAGTGGTCAACGCCGGAATCCTGAAGAAGATGAATGCCTTCTGGCAGAAGATCTTCCTCACCGTCGGCGTGCTCATCGCCGTCTTCGGCATGCGGCTGGTCTTCCCGGTCGTGATCGTGGCCATCAGTGCCAAGATCGGCCCCATCGAGGCCGTCGATCTCGCGCTCAACGACGCCGAGCGCTACGAGCAGCTCGTCACCGACGCCCACCCGTCGATCGCGGCCTTCGGCGGCATGTTCCTGCTGATGATCTTCCTCGACTTCATCTTCGAGGACCGCGACATCAAGTGGCTCGGCTGGCTGGAGCGCCCCCTGGCCAAGCTCGGCAAGATCGACATGCTGTCCGTCTGCATCGCCCTGGTCGTCCTGGCGATCAGCGCCATGACCTTCGCGACCCAGGCCCACCAGCACGGCGGCACGCACATCGACGCGGCGTCGACCGTCCTGCTCTCCGGTGTCTTCGGCCTCATCACGTACCTCGTCGTCGGCGGTCTCTCCGGCTTCTTCGAGAACAAGCTCGAAGAGGAGGAGGAGCGCGAGCACGAGGCCGAGGAAGAGGCCAAGCGCAGCGGCAAGAAGGTCGGCGTCGTCCAGCTGGCCGGCAAGGCCGCCTTCTTCATGTTCCTCTACCTGGAGGTCCTCGACGCCTCCTTCTCCTTCGACGGTGTCATCGGCGCCTTCGCCATCACCAACGACATCGTCCTGATGGCGCTGGGCCTCGGCGTCGGCGCGATGTACGTCCGTTCGCTGACGGTCTACCTGGTCCGCCAGGGCACCCTCGACGACTACGTCTACCTGGAGCACGGCGCGCACTACGCGATCGGCGCGCTGGCCCTGATCCTGATGGTCTCCATCCGCTACCAGATCCCCGAGGTGGTCACCGGTCTCATCGGTGTCGCCCTCATCGCCTGGTCCTTCTGGTCCTCCGTACGGCGCAACAAGGCGCTCGCGGCGGCCGAGGGCGGGTCGGGTCCCGCGGGGAACAAGACCGAGGTGTCGTCCGGGGTGTGACACCCCCGGCAATGAGGAACGCTTCACTGCGGGGCGGTCGGTGCACCCGGCCGCCCCGCAGGCATGTGCGGTGTCGGTGGTCAGCGGTGCCGGCGGACAGTGGGGCCGGCGATCAGTGGGGGGTGAAGGCGGCATGGCCTTCTGGGACAACCTTTTTCCGGGCAGGACGGCGTCGCAGTTCGACTCGGGCAGCGCCGCGTCGAACACGATCGACCTGACGAAGCGGCGCCCGTCCGTCTCGCTCACCAAGCAGGGGGCCGCCACCGGCAACCTCCGGGTGAACCTCTCCTGGCGGATGCGGACCTCCGACCTCGAAGGACGCTCCCGGCAGAGCGGCCGGCTGCTCCGCAACCCGTCCCAGCTCTTCAAGCCCGAGGTCGTGCAGGCGCACACCCAGGGCATGGTCAACGTCGACCTGGACCTGGGCTGCCTCTACGAGCTCGCCGACGGCAGCAAGGGCGTGGTGCAGCCGCTCGGCGGCTTCTTCGGCGACCTGAACGGCGCGCCGTACGTGAAGCTCAGCGGCGACGACCGCTTCGGCGGCTCCTCCGGGGAGACGATCTTCGTCAATCTGGACCACAAGGACGAGATCAAGCGCCTGCTGTTCTTCGTGTACATCTACGACCAGACGCCGGCCTTCGACCGTACCCACGCCAAGATCACGCTCTATCCGAGCAACGGCCCCCGGATCGAGATCGAGCTCGACGAGCGCGCCCCGCAGGCCCGCTCCTGCGCGGTCTTCTCCGTGGAGAACGCCAAGGGGGAGCTGACGGTCCGCCGCGAGGTGCGCTTCGTGTACGGCTTCCAGGCCGAACTGGACCGGCTGTACGGCTGGGGTCTCCAGTGGGGGCGCGGCTACAAGACCAAGGCGTAGCCGTTGCCCGCGTCCCCGGGGACGCCCCTGGGGCCGCTCCTGGGACCCGCCCCAGGCCCGGCCTCGGGACCGGCCTCAGGACCGGACGAACTGGGGACCCATCGGCGGCATGCGGAACTCCGGTGCCGGGTTCTGCTCGGGGGCGGTCACCGGCTGCGGATAGCCGTACGCGGGGGCCGGGCCGGCGGTCGCCGGCTGCTGCTGGGGGTAGCCGTAGGCGGGCGCCCGGTCGGGCATGGGCGGCGGCACGGTGGGCTGCGGGGGCACGGGTACGGGGGTGTGGGCGACCGTCAGGTCGGGATCCGGGTCACCGGCGCGGGAGGCGACGGTGGCCGCCGTGACCTCCTGGGACCCGCCGGGGGAGCCGTGGCCGCCCGGGACCTCGCGGAAGCCGCCCTGGGCCGCCTGGGGGCCGTCCTGGGCGCTCCGGGCGTCAAGGGCCTCCTGCGCCGCGTCCTGCGCCTCCTGTGCGTCCTCGTCGACCGAGATGCCGAAATCGGTGGCGAGGCCGACCAGGCCCGTCGGGTAGCCCTGACCCACGGCGCGGAACTTCCAGCCGTCCCCGCGGCGGTACAGCTCGCCGCAGATGACGGCCGTCTCCTCGCCCGTCTCCGCCGTCACGGAGAACAGGGCCAGCGCCTCGGCGTCGGGTCCCGCCGTCGCGTCGTACAGCAGGATCCGCAGGTCGGAGACGGAGCGGAAGGTGCCGCCGTCGGAGGAGGCCGCGATCACCACCCGGTCGACGGAGGGGTCGAGGCTTCCGAGGTCGGCTTCCACGGTGTCCGTGAGACCCTTGGAGTCACGCTTCTTCGGCAGCCGTCGCACCAGGCCCGAAGGGTGGCGCGGCTGGTTGTAGAAGACGAAGTCCTCGTCGGACCGCACCCGGCCGGAGGGCCCCAGGAGCAGGGCCGAGGCATCCACGTCGGGGACCCCGGAGCCCGGGGTCCAGCGGAGCACGGCCCGTACGGCCGCGGTGTCGAGAGGGACGTTGGAGCCCTTCAGCATCGCGTGCGTCATGACCGTAATCCTGCCCTCCCGACGGACCCGCGGACAACGCGGGGGCGTCACCTGTCGCGGGGCGGCGCGACGGACGCCGATGAGTTACCTGGATTTCATGCTCGAAGGGAACTGCGGACACCCGCACCTACGTACTATTACCGGCCACATGTCGTCAGGTTCCAGAGAGGTAGACGGGGGACTTATATGCGTCATTTCGGGCACATCCCGTCCGCGGCGCGGGCTGGTCTCTTCCTTCGGGAACCGGCCGCGTTCACGGCAGATTCGCCCGCGCGCACGCTCGCCGTGGCCCTGGGAGCCACGCTCTACAGCCCGGCCACCCGGCCCCGGCTCGCCGACGACGTGCGCAAGCAGGCGGCCCGTGGAGTGGTCTCCATGGTGCTCTGCCTGGAGGATTCCATCAGTGACGCCGATGTCGAGGCGGGCGAGGACAACCTCGTACGCCAGTTCGCCGACCTCGCCGACCTCGCCGATCATGCCGCAGGAACCGTGACGGACGCCGACCCCGCCACGGATCCCGCCGCGGATCTGCCCCTGCTCTTCATCCGGGTCCGCGATCCCCGGCAGATCACCGAGCTCGTCGCCCGGCTTGGAGAAACGGTCCGCCTACTGTCCGGATTCGTACTGCCCAAGTTCACCGAGGCACGCGGCCAAGCGTTCCTCGAAGCGCTCGCCCTGGCCGAGCGGACGAGCGGACGGCGGCTTTTCGCCATGCCCGTCCTGGAGTCCCCCGAGCTCCTCCACCTGGAGACCCGGGCCGAGACCCTGGCGGGCATCGCCTCGATCACCGACAAGTACCGCGACCGGGTCCTCGCCCTGCGCCTCGGCGTCACCGACTTCTGCTCCGCCTACGGGCTCCGCCGCTCGCCCGACATGACCGCCTACGACGTCAAGATCGTCGCGAACGTCATCGCCGACGTCGTCAACGTCCTCGGCCGCTCCGACGGCACCGGCTTCACCGTCACCGGACCCGTCTGGGAGTACTTCCGGCCCGGCGAGCGCATGTTCAAGCCCCAGCTGCGCCGCAGCCCCTTCCTCGAAGGCCGCGCCGAGGACCTGCGCACCGCCCTCATCGAACACGACCTCGACGGCCTGCTGCGCGAGATCGAACTCGACCGCGCCAACGGCCTGCTCGGCAAGACCTGCATCCACCCCACCCATGTGGTGCCGGTGCACGCGCTCTCCGTGGTCAGCCACGAGGAGTGGAGCGACGCCCAGGACATCCTGCGGCCCGAACAGGGCGGCGGCGGAGTCCTCCGCTCCGCCTACACGAACAAGATGAACGAAGTGAAGCCGCATCGCGCGTGGGCCGAACGCACCCTCCTGCGCGCCGAGCTCTTCGGCGTCGCCAAGGAGGACGTCGGCTTCGTGGATCTGCTCACCGCCGGACTGGCCGGCTGACGAAGGGACGTCGACGACGTGGTGTGGACCGGAACGTGGGTCGCGGAGCGACTGGGCGTCGAACTGATCGGCGACGAGGCGCTACCGGACCTGTTGGGCCTCGCACTGCGCCGCAACCCCAAGCGGGCGCATCTGCTGGTCTCCAGCGTGCTCGGCAAGCACGTGCCGCAGCGGCCGTCCGTGGTCTACGGCTCCGGCCTCGACCTCGGCCGGCGCGTCCGCGCGCTCCTGGGCGACGAGGAGGCCGCCCGCTCGGTCGTCCTCGGGTACGCCGAGACGGCCACCGCCCTGGGCCACGCCGTCGCCGACGGCCTCGGCCTCGCCCCGTACCTCCACTCCACCCGGCGGCCGGTGGCCGGAGTCGCCCGCGCGGGCGGCTTCGAGGAGTCCCACTCGCACGCCACCTCGCACCTGCTGCTGCCCGAGGACCCCAAGCTGCTCGCCGGCGACGGCCCGCTGGTCCTCGTCGACGACGAGTTCTCCACCGGCAACACCGTCCTCAACACCGTGCGGGCCCTGCACGAGCGCTACCCGCGCGACCGGTACGTCGTCGTCGCCCTCGTCGACATGCGCTCGGCCGCCGACCTCGGCCGCCTGGACGCCTTCGCGGCGGAGATAGGCGCCCGCGTCGACCTGATATCCGGCGCCGCCGGCACCGTACGCCTCCCGGACGGGGTCCTGGAGAAGGGTCAGGCGCTGGTGGCGGAACACGAACGGGCGTACGCCCCCGGGGCGGTCTCCGCACCCGGCCCGACCACGGCCCGGGGCGGGCAGGAGCACGCGCGCGTGGCGCTGGACTGGCCGGAGGGCCTGCCCGACGGCGGCCGACACGGCTTCACACCGGACCAGCGCCACCGCCTGGAGACGGCACTGCCCGCGATGGCGGCCAGGATCACGGAGGCACTGGGGGGTGGGGCAGCCGGGACGGAGCGCGGCGCGACGGCTGGGGCGCGGTCGGCCTCCGGTGTCGAGGCGCAGCCGGGCCCGTCGGCCGGGGGGCCGCGTGTGCTCGTCCTCGGGTTCGAGGAGCTGATGTACGCGCCCCTGCGCCTCGGTACCGCTCTGGAGGAGGCCGGGCACGACGTCCGGTACTCCACGACCACCCGCTCGCCCGTCCTCGCCGTCGACGACCCCGGCTACGCGATCCGCACCCGGCTCGTCTTCCCCGCCCACGACGACCCCGCCGACGGCCCCGGCGAGCGCTACGCCTACAACGTGGCCGGAGCGGGCTTCGACGCCGTCGTCCTGGTCGTCGACTCCACCGCTGACACCCCGGCCCTGCACGCCCCGGACGGCCTGCTCGCCCAGCTCGCCACGCACATCCCGCGCGTCGTGCTCGCGGTCGTCCCCTCGTACACGCCCACGGCCGAGGGCACCGAGGTCACCGAGGGCACCGAGGTCACCGGGGCCACCAGGGCCACCGGGGCCCCCAGGCTCACCGAAGCCACCGAAGCGATCGAAGCCACCACCGAAGCCGTCGAAGCTCCCGAAAGGAGCTCCATGCTGCCCGAGCCCCTCCGCGGCCCCGCCTTCTCCTCGTACGCACCCGAGGAGGTCGGCTGGCTGCTCCAGGACCTCTCGGACGTCGAGCTCGAGGCGCCCACCGAGGAACGCGAGGAAGCCATCCAGAGCGGCGGCGCCCACTACGCCGAGTCGCTCCCGGTCGAGTACCAGCCGAGCGACCGATACCAGGAGCTGTTCCACGCAGCCCTGGAGACCTCGGCGGCCCGCATCGCCCGCGCCGTCGGCACCGTCACCGAGACCGTCCTGGCCGAGCGCGAGCGGCCGGGTCACAGCCCGGTCCTCGTCTCGCTGGCCCGCGCCGGCACCCCCGTCGGCGTCCTCATGCGCCGCTGGGCGCAGGCCCGCCACGGCCTGGACCTGCCCCACTACGCGGTCTCCATCGTGCGCGGCCGGGGCATCGACGCCAACGCGCTGCGCTGGCTCGCCGCCCACCACGACCCGGCCGACGTCGTGTTCGTCGACGGCTGGACCGGCAAGGGCGCCATCACCCGTGAACTCGCCGACGCGATCAAGGAGTTCGAGGCCGCCGAAGGCGTCACGGGCTTCGACCCGGAGATCGCGGTCCTCGCCGACCCCGGCTCCTGCGTCCGTACCTACGGCACGCGCGAGGACTTCCTCATCCCCTCCGCCTGCCTCAACTCCACGGTCTCCGGCCTGATCTCCCGTACGGTGCTCCGCGCCGACCTGGTCGGACCGAACGACTTCCACGGCGGGAAGTTCTACCGCGAGCTGGCCGGCGTGGACGTATCCCGCGCCTTCCTCGACGCCGTCGCCGCCCGCTTCGAGGAGGTCGGTGCGGCCGTCGACGCCGACGTGAAGGAACTGCTGGCCGCGGACCGCACCCCGACCTGGGAGGGCTGGGCCGCCGTCGAGCGGATCAGCGAGGAGTACGGCATCCACGACGTCAACCTGGTCAAGCCGGGCGTCGGCGAGACCACCCGTGTCCTGCTCCGCCGCGTCCCCTGGAAGATCCTCGCGAAGCGGGGCGCCGACGCCGACCTGGCGCACGTCCGGCTGCTCGCCGAGCAGCGCGGCGTACCGGTCGAGGAGGTCGACGAACTCCCGTACAGCTGCGTCGGCCTGATACACCCTCAGTACACGAGGGGTGCGACAGGCGCCGACGGCAAGGCGGTGGTGTCCCAGTGAGTACGGAGAGCGGGACGAACACGGCCACGGGCACGACCGGTAGGACGACCGAGACGACGGGTACGACCACGAGCGTGACGACGACGACGAAGGCCCCGATTCCGCCCCAGGCCCCGAGCACGGCCCAGGCCCCGAACACGGTCCCGGCCTCGGTCCCGGCCGAGGGTTCCGCCCCCGCTTCCGCCCCCGCCCCCGTCCTGGTCGCGAGCGACCTCGACCGCACCCTCATCTACTCGTCCGCGGCGCTGGCCCTCGGCATGCCCGACGCCCAGGCGCCCCGGCTGCTCTGCGTCGAGGTCCACGAGTCCAGGCCGCTCTCGTACATGACCGAGCACGCGGCGGGACTGCTGGAGCGACTGACCGGCGAGGCCGTCTTCGTCCCCACCACCACGCGGACGCGCAAGCAGTACCAGCGCATCCAACTCCCCGGCGGCGCACCGAAGTACGCGATCTGCGCCAACGGCGGGCACATCCTCGTCGACGGCGTCACCGACGCCGACTGGCACGCCTCGGTGATCCGCAGGCTCGCGGAGGAGTGCGCGCCGCTCTCCGAGATCCGCGCCTACCTCACCGCGACCACGGACCTGTCCTGGGTACGCAAGCACCGCGTGGCCGAGGACCTTTTCGCGTACCTCGTCGTCGAGCGGGAACGGCTGCCCGAGGACTGGCTGGAGCGCTTCGGCGCCTGGGCGGGGGAGCGCGGCTGGACGGTCTCGCTCCAGGGCCGCAAGGTGTACGCCGTACCGAAGCCGCTCACCAAGAGCGCGGCCGTCCGCGAGGTCGCCCGCCGCACCGGCGCCTCGCTCACCCTCGCGGCCGGCGACTCGCTCCTGGACGCGGACCTGCTGCTCGCCGCGGACCGGGCGTGGCGCCCGGGCCACGGCGAACTGGCCGAGAGCGACTGGACGGCCCCCCACCTCGACGTCCTGGCGGAACGCGGGGTCGCGGCGGGGGAGGAGATCCTGCGCCGCTTCAGGGCGGCGGCAGCGGTCTGACCGACCGGGACTGACAGGAACCGACCGGATCTACGGGCCGCAATTACGGGCCGACCGGGATCAGCCGCAGCAACCGCCACCGCAGCAGCCTCCGCCACCCCCGCCACCGCTCGGCGCGGGGGCGGCGGAGGCGGAGCCGCCGACGGCCACGGCCGAGAGCAGCTTGACGGTGTCGTCGTGCCCGGCGGGGCAGGAGGCCGGGTCGGAGGACTCGGCCATGGGCCGGCTGAGCTCAAAGGTGTCGCCGCAGGTCCGGCAGCGGAATTCGTAACGAGGCATGGGAACAGGCTAGAGCCTGCGCCCGGCCGGGGGCAGGGGACCCGACCGCGACGCGTCGCTCCCCTCCTCACTGCTGTCCGGTGGCGCCGCCGCGGTCCTCCCTGATCTGGCCGACGACGTGCGCGGCCGTGGCCCGTACGGCCTCGAGTTCGGTCAGGAAGTGCCAGTAGTCCGGGTGGCGGCCCTCCAGGGTGTCGACCGCGCGGTCGATGCGGGCGACGGCCTCGTCGAGGGGCCGCGCGTGGCGCGGGTCGGGGGTGCTGCGTCCGGCCATCGCGAGGCGCTGGGCGTCCCGTACCGCGAACCGGGCGCGGTCGATCTCCGCCTTGGGGTCCTTGGCGACGGCTTCGAGGCGGCGCAGCCGGTCGCCGGCGGCGGAGACGGCCTCGTCGGTGGAGTCGAGCAGCGCGCGGACGGTGGAGAGCAGCGAGGTGGCGTCCGGCCAGCGCTGCTCGGCGCGCGCCCTGCCGGCTTCGGCGAGCCGTTCCTCGGCCTGCCGGAGCGTGGTGGCGGCCTGCTCGGGCACGTGCTGGAGGTCCTGCCAGCAGGGTGCGGTGAAGCGCCGCCGGAGCTCGGAGAGGATCGGTTCGACGCCACCGGTGCGCGTGGTGAGGGCCTCGGTGCGGGTGCGGAGGGAGACGAGGCGCCGGTCGATCTCGGCGGCCCGCGCGGGGAGCCGCTCGGCCTCGGCCCGTACGGCTTCGGCGTCGCGCAGCACCCTGTCGGCGCGCTGCAGGGTCTCGGGGACGCCGTGGCGCCCGGCGCCCTCGTTGAGCCGGGTGAGCTCGGGCCCGAGGGCGGCGAGCCGGGCGGCGAGGTCGTCGGCGCGCAGCCCGCTCTCGCGTACGGAGTCGAGGGCGCCGCTCGCGCCGCGCAGGGCCTGCCGGGCCCGCTCGACGGCGGGGGCGAGGCGGGCGAGCTGGGTCTCGGCCTGCCCGAGGAGCGGGGTGAGCCCCGCCTCGAACCGGTCGAGCTCGCCCTTCACGCGGTCCAGCTCGTCCTTGGCGCGGGTCAGTTCGGAGCGGGCCCGGACGGCGGTCGCGGCGTCGAGCTCGTCCCGGTCGAGGTCGTGGGCGTCGACGGCGCTGATGTAGGTGTGGCTGACCTCGTCGATACGGCGTCCGAGGGCCTCGAAGCCCTCGACGGCGCGGCGCGTCTCGGGGGAGCTGTCGACGGCGGTGATGGTCTCGATGGAGATGCGGAGCCCGCGCTGGGCGGTGTCGAGCTCGTAGAAGGCGGCAGCGGCGGCGTCCTTGGCGGCCTGGGCCTCGGCGCGCTGGCTCTCGCCGCGTCCGCCGAACCAGCGGCGGGTGCCGCCGCCGGCGAAGGCGTGCGGCAGCAGGGCGCCGACGAGCAGCGGAAGGGCGAGGGCGAGCCGGAGCCCGGTCGTCCCCGGCCGCGGGCCGCCTTCGGATGGGGTCTGCCCCCGGCTTGGCGCGTCACGACGCCGGACGCCGCTCGCCCCCCTCGCGTCGCTCGCCGCCACGTACCTCTCCCGTGCTGTGTCCGCCGTGCCCGGTCCGGTTCATTCTCCCACCCGGTAAGGACGAACATACGGGCCGGTCAGTTCGCCGTGAGGACGGAGACGTCACCGTTGTCGCTGCGGACGTTCACGGAGTGCCCGCTCTTGTCGCGGCGGGGGACGTCGATGCGGACGTCGCCGTTGTCGCTGGCGCCGGTCACCTCGTACTCGGCGGTGGGGACGGAGACGTGGACGTCGCCGTTGTCGGTGACGACGTCGACGCGGCGGGGGACGGTGCCGAGGGCGATGCGGACGTCGCCGTTGTCGGACCGGGCGACGACCTCGGGGGCGGTGGCTCCGGGATCGACGGTGACGTCACCGTTCTCGGTGCCGATGTCGAGCGGCCCGCCGGCCTCGCGGACGCGGACGTCGCCGTTGTCGGAGCGCACCTTCATCGGGGTGGCGAAGCCGTCGGCGGTGACGCGCCCGTTGTCGTTGTCGACGGTGACGGCGACATCGCGGGGGACCTGGATCCGGTGGAGGGCGTCGCAGTGGGAGGAGACGCCGTTGCAGTTGACCCGCAGGGTCAGCTTCCCGTCGACGAGCTTCCACTCGGGATCGGGCCCGGACCCCATGAACACCCAGCCGTCTACCTGCCGCTCGACGCGTACGTCGTCGATGTCGGCGGGGGTGATCACGAGCTCGGAGTTGTCGGAGTCGACGGTGAGCGCGTCGCCGGCGAAGGCGAACGTCTTCCGCTCCACAGGCGCCCCCTCGACATCCGAGCCGCACCCGACGAGCGCGAGAGAGGCGACCAGCACTCCACCGGAGGCGAGCAGGACGCGGAACGGACGACGGACAGCAGCCATGACGCCGAGACCCCCACAAGAAACCAGTAACGCGGACAGTCCCCCGACCGTACGACCCCACCACCCGCCGTCACGATCCGGCGACCCACCGTCCCGGGGGTGGGGATACCCCCCGCACCGGGAGGTATCGGTTTGCGGCACCCACCCATGCGCCATGTAGGCTGATGCCTCCTCCACGGGTGCGTAGCTCAGGGGTAGAGCGCTGCTCTTACAAAGCAGATGTCGGCGGTTCGAAACCGTCCGCGCCCACCAGCAGGTAGATAGACAAAGGCCCAGGTCACCGGTATTGAACCGGGAGCCTGGGCCTTTGTCGTTCTTTGGGTGGGGAGGCGGCGGAGCGGCGCCGTGCCAGTTACGTGCCAGATGCGTCGCCGGACTCGCCCGGCCGGACTTTCTTGATCTGCTCATCAACATGGGCGGCGATGGCGTGGTCACGCCCGTTCACCAGGTGCTGATAGATCAGCGCGGCCCGCACCGACGAGTGCCCCATCCGCTGCATCAGCTCACGTGTCGTGGCGCCGCCGGTCGCGGCGAGGGTGTTCCCGGTGTGGCGCAGATCGTGGAAATGGACGTCGCGGAGGCCGGTGTCCTTCAGGGCCCGCAGCCACAGCCGGCGGAAGTTGTTCCGGCGCAGCTGCCCGCCGCGGGCTCCGGTGAAGACCAGCCCGGTCCGACCCGGCTCGGCGTAGACGGCGAGATGAGTGGCCAGGCTCTCCGCCAGCGAGGCCGGGAAGGCGACGGTACGCACACCGGCCGCGCTCTTGGGCGTCTTGACCAGGATGCCGTCGGTACGGGTCTCGGCCAGAGAACGCCGTACGGCGACGGTCCGCCGGTCGAGGTCGACGTCATGGCGCTGAAGCGCGGCGAGCTCTCCGAAGCGGAGCCCGGTGAAGGCAGCCAGCAGGATGAACACCCGGAAGCGCGCCGGCACGGCGTCGGCGAGCTGGAAGACCTCGGCGACGTCGAGGAACGGCCGCTCAGCTGTCTTGGCCGCTCCGGCGCCCTTGATGCGGCAGGGATTGCGCTGGATCAGCTCGTCGTCGACCGCGGTGTTCATGATGGCGCGGAGGATCTGGTAAGCCTTGGCGACCGTCGGCTCACCGACACCGGACTCCAGGAGGCCGGCACGCCAGCGACGGATCTGCGGTGTGGTGATCTCACTCAGGACCACGTTCGCGAAGGTCGGCAGGATGTGGAGCCGCAGTGCGCTGCCGTTGCGCTCGCGGGTGGTCGCGGCGTAGTCGCGCTCCTTGAACCATGCGTCGGCGTACACCCCGAAGAGAACCTTGTCGTCCGGGTTCTTCCACTTGCCGTCGATGATCTCCGCTTCCTTGCGGACGAGCCACCGATCGGCATCGGTCTGCGAGGCGAACGTCTCGGGAGCCGATCGCGTGATCCCGTCGGGCCCCTGATAGCGAGCCTGGAACCGCCCTGACGGCAGCTTGCGCACGGCACCGAAGCGTCGCCGCTTTCCCTTGGTGTTCGCCATCAGGCCACCGCCGCGAATCGGCGAGGAGTGGCGATCGGCTGGACGGTGTGGGCAGCGACGAATTCCTCCAAGGCCCGCTCAGGGATGCGGACATGCCGTCCCACCTTGATGAAGACGATCCGGCGCTCGGCGATGAGGCGACGCGGGAACCTCTCGGTGGTGCCGAGGAGTTCGGCGGCCTGGCCCACGGTCAGCAGTCGGTCGGTCATGCAGGTGCTCCTTCCAGGGCGAGTTGGTCGCGTAGGGCTTCGCGGGCGGTCTCACGGTTGAGCTGGATGTCCCGGGCGATCGAGGCGGCGAGGGCGGCCTCACCGGGGGAGTGGCCGTGTCCGGCGTACGTCCAGGAGGTGAGGACGAGGACGGTGTCCGGCTCGACGTCGTCGAGGCCGCGGGCGGTGCGTTCCTGGGCGGCGCGGTAGTCGGCGCGGGTCTGGCGGAGTTCGCTCAGGGTGGTGGAGTACTGGCGGGACTTGGTGGAGAAGTGGCCCCGGAAGCCGAGCATGTGGGCCCAGGCGAGGAGGCGGCGGTCCGGATACAGCGGGTCGAGGTCGAAGCAGGCTTCGACAAGGCGGCGGGTGTGGTCGGGGACGCCGAGGAGGACGAGAGCCTCACGGTTGCCGATGCGCCGGTCGAGGCTGCCAGTGGTCTCGGCGGCCTTGGTGGCGTACTTGGCGATGTACGAGGCGACGGCCTGTTCGGTGATGTCGGAGCCGTCGCCGAACGCCTTCACGGGCCGGATGTCGAGCTGGGTGCCCCAGCGGAGGCGACGTAACGGCTGATGGCCAACGGCTGGGACGGTGACGGTCGTGTACGCGTGGGTGGCGGCGGTGCGGATGGCATCGGTGAGGCGCTCGGTGGTCGCCCATGACGGCGGGGGCGAGTCGGGACCGTCCGGGCCGTCGATGCGGACGACGGCGTGGAAGTGGACGGCGCCGCGCTTCTGGAACTCGGCAACCTTCCCGTACGAGATCCGGGCGACAGCCTTCAGCTCCCTCTGCGAGAGGCCGGCCGTGGCGGCGATCTCCCGGCGGAGGCGGTTCGTGAATCGCTGCCAGAGCTGCCCGGCGTGGTTGTTGAAGAGGACGGCGGCGGCGTAGTCGTATGAGTCGGGGTCGAGCGGTGTGCCGAGGGCGGTGTCGTCCTCAGCGTGACGGGCGCCGCAGCGACAGGGCCGGGTGCCGGGGCGGTTGTGGACCGGGCCGAAGGAGGGGGCGGTGAGGGTGAGGAAGACGCGGGGGTGCTCGCGGACGGCGGCGGGGATGTCCCGGGCGCTGTCTCCGGCGAGGCCGGCGCGGATGAGGTGGTACGTGTCGCCCGCGTAGGTCCAGGCGCAGGCGGGGCAACGGGAGGCCCGGCGGTTGCCGCAGGCGATCCGGAGCCGGGCGCCCGGTTCGGTGTCGGTGGAGTACCGGTGGAGGGTCTCGCCGGTGGCCTTGTCCCGGGTGAGGATCCAGCCCTGGAGATGGATGGGGTGGGAGCAGCCGCCGGTGCGGTGGATCTGTTCCTTCCAGCGATCGAAGCCGGGGGACCCAGCGACCCGGAGCATGTCGCTCAGGGTGGCAGTGTCGAATCCCGCCGACGGGGCGGCTGGGGCGGTCATCATGGAGTGCTTCCTTCTGGTTCTGCGAGCTGGGCAGGAGCGGGGCTTCCGGGCGGCGGAGACTTGGCGGTTGAGCCGCCCGGAGGCCGACTAGTGCGGTGATTGGAATGGCCCACCGGACCGGTGTGGGTGGGGGCCGGACGGGCGCCCCGAGAGATTGGGCGGCCCTGTCAGAGGGCGGTGAGACGATCACGCCGTGACGATCAACCTGTATGACTTCGACGGCGAGCACTCGCTGACCTTGAATACCGGTGACTTGGCTGCCGACGCCGCTGTAGCCGCCGCCGGGCACGAGCCGAACGGGTACTTCTGGGAAGGTCTCGTGCAGTTCGCCTGGCCGGACATTGCCGAGGACCTCGAATTCGACAGCGAGGCCGGCACGTTCTGCGCGGTCGGGAGTTCGAGCGATCTCGCACGACTCAAGACGGCTCTTGAATCCGTCATCACGAGCCCTGAGGCAGTGCGCGACATCATTGCCCGTGCGGAGGCGTCGGGCTTCGAGTTCGACGACTAGCGCTGTCGGTGCTGGCCGTTGAGGAGCGAGCGCAGGACGACGGCGCACACGGCGACCGAGGCGGCGCTGACGGCGACGGCGAGCAGCATGGAGACCAGGACCGTGCCGACGACCAGGACGGCTCCGGCGCCGCCAGCCACGACGACAGCCAGGCCGGCCGGGGTGAGGCGCACGCCGGAGGACGGCGCCGGGACCGGAGCAGAGGCCGGGGCGTTGTGGTGGTGGCAGGCCACCGCATCGGCGGTGTGAGGCGCGATGTCGGTGGTGACGGTCGGGTGGACGAGCGGGGTGACGATGCCGGTCGGAAGCGGGTTGACCGGGATGCGCGGCTGGAACATGACGGTTCTCCCTACTTGCTGATCGTGGTGTCGATGAGCGGGGCGAGGACGCTGTCGGCGAGAAGGTAGCCGCCGAGGAGGATCACGGCGACGAGCCACCAGGGCGGGCGGATGAGCTTGATGCCGAGGCCGCCGACGACGATCAGCGCGAGCCAGAGCGGGACGTCCATGAGGCGGGTCTCCTTCGAGGTCAGCGGGGCTTGCAGCGATGGGTGCGGGCGGCGAGCTGGGCGGCCGAGGAGCTGGAGTACTCGGCGGACCAGCCGCAGCCGTCGGACGTGCACACCGCGGCGTACTTGGTGCGGCCGTGGCGATCGCGGCGGGTACCGATCTGCACCGGGCCGATCCGCATCACGGAGTGGAAGTGATCGCGAGGGGCCATGAGGGTCTCCCTTCAGACGAGCTGGGCGGCGATGGCAGCGGCCATCAGGGGCGGGACGCCGAGGCGAGCGCGCAGGGTGTCGGCATCGATCGGGTAGCCGGTGCGGGCGCGGTAGTCGTCGGCGACTTTCCGGGCGTGAGCGACGAGCGCCGGCGGTACGGCCACGGGGGCGGGTTCGGGCTCCGGTTCCAGGGAGGGGAGTGCCGGGGCGGCGCTCTCGGGCTCCGACTCGTTGACGTCATCCCGCTCGATGACCGCTTCCAAGGCCGAGGGTTGCTCGGCGGCCGTGCCGGGTTCCGTCGGCACGGCGACCGCCGGATGTCCAGGAGAGTGGACAAGAAGGGTCCCACCGAGGAACGCGAGAGCAGGCCAGCCCGCGACGAGGATGCGCAGCCAGCCGGGGACGTGGCCGAGGTCGAGGAGACCGGCGGTGGCGACGTTCGCACCGAGCGACGCGGCCAGGGCGACCATGAACCACGTCCAGGCCGAGCGGACAGGCTCACCGGCGGCCCGCGAGGTCCTCAGCCGATGCCAGGCGGCGACGAGCAGGAGATCGACGGAGATCGGGTAGGCCCAGGCCTTCCAACCGGACTGTCCGGCAGCCGCAGCCAGGTCGTGGAGGTGAGCGAAGGACAGGGCGCCAGCGATCACGGCTTGTACGAGGACCGCGTCCGGTCGGCGGATGGGGCGCATCAGAAGGTCCTCCTTCCGGTTTCGGGCATGGGAGGGGTAGGGACCTGGCGTGAAGCAGTCACGCCGCCGTGGAGCGGGGGGAGTCAGGCGATCGCGGGAGCCGTGACGGTTGAGGGCGCCGCGGCTTTGCCCAGGGGCGGCAGGACGGGCCGGAAGGCGTCCAGCGCGGGGATCTCGGGCGTGCGGTGAGCGTGGGAGTTCGCGATGTTCACGGCCCGCCGGAGCGTGAGGTGGGGAGTACGGATGCGGACCCACCCACCGGAGGAGTCGCCGGCGACAGCGGTGCCGGGCCGGTCGGTGCGGATCTGGACCGTGGCGAGGACGGCGTCCGGGGCGATGTCTCCGAAGGCCATGTTGGCGGAGGTCTCGTCGTTGACGCGGTGGGCGGTGCGGCCGGTGAGCTGGGCGCGGAGCATGGTGATGCCCTTGCCGAGTTCGGAGCCGAAGCGCTGCCCGCAGACCTCCAGGTAGATGCCGGCGGCGCGGCCGAGCTGGGCGAGCCGGACGAGGGAGGTGATGATCCGGTCCCGCCGCCTCTCTTCCTCCTTCGTGGCGAAGAGGGCGAGTTCGGCGACCTCATCGACCAGGAGGACGATTGGCGTCGGTCGCAGGTGATCGGGCAGGTCCCAGATGTCGGCGGTGATCTCCGCATCCGGGAGGTCTGCACTCAATCTCTGCTCGCGTCGGATCAGTTGGTAGACGTCCTCCATGTGCTCGACGAGGGTGTCGAGGAGATCGGCAGCTGCATCAGGATTGTCGGCCAAGGCGGTGAACCGTCGGGCGAGCGGCGCGAGTTCGACTCCCTGCTTGCAATCGATCCCGACGAGGGCGATATCCAGCGTGGCGAGCGCGGCGACGAGGTTGCGCTGATAGACGGACTTCCCGGACTGGGTGGCACCGACGTTCAGCGCGTGCGGGGTCTGGCGGTAGTCGCGGTAGTAGACCTCTCCGTCCTCCCGCATGGCGACCGGAACCCGCATGACCCCAGCACGGGCGGCCGCGGGCATCTGGACCCGCTTGAGGACGTCGTAGCCGGTCATCCGCAGTTCGACGACACCGGAGCGGATCTCCCGGGCGGTGACGTTCTGCATGACGAACGAGTGCCGGAGCCGGTCCGAGGCGGCGGAGAAGTCGAACGCGTCCTGACCAGGACGCAGCTTCAGCCGCAGTACGAGCCCGGTACGTGTCGGCCGCAGCCGCAGGATCCGGGGAGCCCGCGAGTCGGGGATGGGCCGGCCGGTCATCCGGGCCAGCGCCAGGCGCCAGCGCGAGGGCGGGACGGTCAGCCCGCACGCGTCCATGACCGACGCGTACCGGGCGAGGATCCGCACCACGGCGAAGACGACGCCGAAGCTCATCCAGTACCAGGCCGGACGCTGCCACCGCAGCAGCAGAGCGATTGTGGCGACCAAGGCGAGGGTGACCGTTAAGGCGGTCATGGGTCAGCCGACCTTCGCGGCGGCGAGTGAGGTGACGGCGACGGCGCGGAAGCTGATGCCGTGGCGCTTCTGGCCGTTGAACTCGTTCTCCCACGGCCGGGCGACGACGCCGGTCAGGGCGACCGGGATGCCCATGGACAGCTCCTCGGAGATGCCGGTCTTGGGCACGGTCAGGTTGAGGATCTCGGCGTTGCCGTCCATGACGAACATGACGTCGACGGTCATGAGCGGGGCACCGGTGTCCCGGTCGGTGGCGATCTCGCCGGTCTGGCGGTTGGCAATCTTCGGGGCCGGGGGCTGGGCCACCATCACCATCGCGGCGGAGGTGTCGACGGGGATCTGACGCACAGTGGATCACTCCTCTATAGAGGTTGGGCTCCTTCACTCCTGTATAGGAGTGGCATGAAGAAGAGTGCCCCACTCCTGTACATGAGTCAACCCGCCACGGAAAGAAACCGCAGCGGGTTGAGGGGAGTTGAGTGAGCGTCAGTCGGTCGCGGGGATCCGGTACTGGAAGACGAACTGGTCAGCGGCCATGAGGGTGTCACAGACCTCCACGACGCGACCCTTCGTGGTCACCGCGTCCCGCACCAGCTGAATCACGGGGGCGCCAGGACTCAGCGCCAACTCGGACGCCTCCGCCTTCGCGGCCGGCCGAGCCTGGAGGGTCTCCACGAACTCGGCAAAGGTGTGGCTGTGGTCTTCGAGCCGGGCGTAGATGCCACCGGGGCCGGGGTTCTCGGCGAACAGCTCGGGGATGTCCTTCACCACGTCCCACGGCAGGTACGACGAGGCGGTCTCGACGGGCGTCCCGTTCCGGAAGTACAGCCGCCGCCGCGCGAGCACCTGCGTCCCCACGTCGACACCAAGCCGTTCGGCGATGTCCGCAGGCGCTTCCATGGGCCCGATGTAGAGCACGCTCACCTTGGCCGTGGCGCCGGACTGCGCGGACTCGGCGAGATAGGCAGCCTTACCGCCTCGCCGATGAGAAGCGCGGAACCGATCCGAAGACCGAAGCCGTACAGGAGGCCGATCCTTCACGATCGAACCCTTGCCGTGCCGAGTCTCGACGAGCCCGCTGGCCCGCACCTCGACCATGGCCTTACGGATGGTCCCGCCGGCGACCCCGTACCGCTCGACGAGCTCGGACTCGCTGGGCACCATGTCACCGGCCTTGAGTACGCCGGACCGGATCTGCTGAACGATCTCGTCGGCGATCTGCACGTACCGAGGTACGGCCCTGCCGGCTCCTGCTGGAGTTCCCACGGTCCTACCCACTCTCCTATGCTCCTGTACATGAGTAACGGGAGCGCGGGAACAAAGTCAACGCCACTCCACTCGGTGTCCGTGGCCGGAGCGGTAGTGCGCGAAGACGGCCGCCTCCTGGCCATCCGCCGAGCGGACAACGGCACGTGGGAACTCCCGGGCGGAGTCCTCGAACTCACCGAGGCCCCGGAAGCGGGCGTAGCCCGCGAGGTCCTGGAGGAGACCGGCATTCACGTCGAGGTGGACGAGCTGACGGGCGTCTATAAGAACACCATCCGCGGCATCGTCGCCCTGGTCTTCCGCTGCAAGCCCTCAGGCGGCACCGAACGAACCTCGGACGAGTCCACCGCGGTCGACTGGCTGACACCGGCCGAGGTCGAGGAGCGCATGGCCGAGGTCTACGCGATCCGCCTCCTGGACGCCCTGGACGGAAACGGCCCCCACGTCCGAAGCCATGACGGCCGCCGCCTCATGGACACGTCTGCATGACCACCCTGAAGCCCGTCAGCGAATGGCGTGACGTCTATGACTTCCTGGATCAGGTCCGCTTGCGACCCGGAATGTTCGTACGCGGCGGTTCCCTCCTGGAACTCCAGGCAATGCTGTACGGCTACCGAGTCGCATCCGAGATCTACGGCCCCCAGGCCATGACGGACTTCGAGCACCAGGGTCCGTTCGCCGAGTGGCTGTGGCCGCGACTTGGCCACGCGTTCGCCAGTCCCTTGGGATGGGCGGTCGAGATCACGAAGGCTGCGGAAGCAAGCGGCAGGGCAGGCATCGACCTGTTCTTCGACCTGCTGAGCGAGTTCAAGGCCGAGCGAAGCCCGGAAGCGCGGTAAGACTTTCTCTACTTCATCAAGGCACCCACCGCGCATGGCGCGGCGCGCGCGGCCCGTCGCCCGGGCCTGCGCTCCTGTCTGCGCCCCGCTCCAGCCCGGCCGCCGTCCGCACGCCTGACAGCTCGGGTTGATGGGCGACGAACCCACAACGTGGCCGAGGCGATACGCGAGTGCGGCTCAAGACGATGCCTCCGGCGGGGGCGCTCAGGCTCCGGGATGGAGGGGGCCTGTGCGCGGGTGCCGGCCGGTGGGGTGTGGTGGTGGGGGCTTCCATCCCGTCTGCCATCGACCCAGGCAGAGCCGAGCAGACACGGGTCCTGGCGTCCAGGTCGTTCGTGCAGTGGCGCGCTCCACCTGGACGCCAGGACCCGTGCCCGCTCCACGGCGTGTGGGTCGACGGCAGACGGGATGGAAGCTGGGGCAAGTCGCGGCCGAGCCTGGCGGGCCGATACCGCGTGACAGCAGCGACAACCGGGCGTCAGGTGCCCTTAGAAGAGAGGATCTTGTGCACTTGAATCGATACTATCCGTCGATTCTTCAGGAACTATTCTCACAAGCTCAATAATTTCAGGGTCGTACAGCCAATAGAAGTGGCCTTCGAGTTCCTGGCGTCCTGAAATCCTCAAGGCGAGGTTATTCCGATGGGCATCTACCGCCATATCGTAATCCTCGACCTTTAGGCGGACCCGCATCTTTCGTGCAGCAGTCCCCCCTACTACATCCAACCGGACGATTCCCGGGTTCCCTGGCTTCGGTCGCTCTAGGAGGGTCACGGTACCAAGAACCGTCACGAATTCCGCTTGCGCTGTGGCCGCAAGGAGATTTCCTGCTGTCTCTAGCGCACTGTAATCCGATGCCGTAAATTCTAGGCTTTGACGCGGTGGTGGGGATGTCTCGAAGAGGTCATCGGAAGAGTTGAACTCGACTTCAATTTCCGCACCGTCAGAATCCCGAATCAAGCTGCGCAGGGCCTGCGTTAGTTCGTAGCAGAACCCCCGGCTCACGTAGTCGATAAATCCACTGGTGGAACCGGAGGCCTGGAAGTGGTCGACGGACTCGCGTGCAGCCTCCATGACATCGACCAGCCCTTTGGTGATCTCTCTTCCGCTATGGCGGCCTACCAAAGGGATCGTGGCCCCTTCATTCACTTTGCGCTCGGTGAATACCTCGGCTGGAGGGACATAGGCCGTCACGACATAACTGCCCACCTCGGTTTGTCCCATGAGTACCGAATCGAGGAAGGACTTGGCCAGGTACGAGTTGGAATTACCGTAGTATGCGGAACGGGATTTGCGCGTCTTGGCTGCCACCATCATCGACTTATGCGCGCCTGAATGCAGGTCAACCCCAGCCGTCCACGAAATCGTCCCCTTTCGGGTTCGTGTTTCCTTGTGGAACTTCATCTCGTCTCCGAGGGAATGAAGTGAGGCCGCGCGTTCGAGGATCGACCTGATTCGAAGATCTCCGAGATTCCAGGCAGATGCTACGGCCTGGCTCAGGAGCTCGAAGTAGTCTTCCGCGCTTCGATCTTGGGGCAGCAAGAGCCCCCGCGTTGCGCCAGACTCCGAAGCGCCCGGGCGCCAGCGGCTATAGAGGGAATCCCGACCGCCGAACTTTTCCCAACCGCTTTGCTGGAGAGCTAGGGCAAGCTGCGCATCGGTGAGGTGTTCGGCGATCTCCTGAAAGTCGGGTGGCGTATTCACGGGGCGCCCCCATTCCCTATTCTCTTCATGATGTCACAAAGGGCCGCATCGTCGAATATCTGACTAGTGGAGACTCTTACGGCCGTGTTGTCTATTCCTGATGACTGCATGCCCGTCACGCTTCTCCAGTACGCGCAATGGCGTAGCTTGAAGATATCGTGGCTTGCCTCAACCCAATCCGCAACATCTTCTGGAACTATCATGGCGACCAGGATGCGGTGGACGATGACCGGACTCTTGGCGAGCATGGCAAGTCTGCTGTTGGACAAGTTGACAGACACGAATCCGTTCTGTGGATTCGGCTTGCTCATCCAAGTGCTCTTCAGTTGTATCTTCAGGTCAACTTGGCAGTCTGCGGTGTGCTCTTCTGACGCGTGAGTCAGAACCCAGTCGATCCCATCGTCAGGCTCCGGCTTGGCCATGGTGCATCCCGCAGCTGCGGCCACAGCACGCAAGTAGCTGTCCTGGAGCATCTCCATCCGTTGCTTCTTGGCCAAGTCGCCTCGCAACGGTCCCATGGAAGCAGCCACGTCTATGTCGATCATTTACCCCCCTGCTGTCGTGCTGATGACACCCTAGGCGGGAGCCGCCTGGCCCGATAGGCCCCGCAACGGTGACGACGTGGAACGACTGGCGAGTTGATGAGGAGGCGCGCTCGGTTCTTCTCTCTTGGGGTGAGGAGCTGTGGGAGAGCGGCTGTGCACGTTGGCGACGGGCTGCCCTCAGGTACCGACGTTTCGGTGGGCGGCTCAGGGTAAGTGCCCACCCTGCCAGTCGAGTCCCGACCGACGCACCGTGTCAGGAAGGTTGCGCCGCCGTCGTCGCGGTCTGCTAGTGGCTGGAGCGGAGCGGCTCCAAAGCCATACCGCTCGGGAGTAGGACTAGCTTCCTGCCCTAGTGCATCGCAGGGTATCGACCGAGCCTCCGCAGCTGGCAAGGCGAAGCGCTGTGATGCAGAAGGGCCCCGGGATAACCCGGGGCCCTTCTCACCTTGACTGTGTCATGTCCGTTAGCCGAAGGCCGCCGCGGGCAGTTGAGGGTCGGTGCCTCCACTGATTGCGGAGGGGGTAGATGGTGGCAGGCGATGACCACGGCTTGCTGCTACGCGGAGTACGTCCTGTAGCGCGTTGACCAGGTCTGCCGACAGACGACGGAGCTCTCCCGCCTCCGTGCCCTGGTCACCGAGAGCCTCCGACGCGTGACGAATGAGGTCGGCCGCCAGGTCGAGTTGGATCGCTTCCGTGGTGTCGGCCAGGCGGGACAGACGGCTGCCGTCGTTGTCAGTGCTCAGATAACAGGGCTTTCCATCGGGGCCAGACCACGGGAGGAGGCGGAGCTCGCTGTGGGCTTTCATCCTTCCGTTCTCCTTTCTTCGATCGTGTGGTGAGTGGTGAAGAGCGCTTCGGCGCGGTCACCCGGGAGGATCAGGCGAGCCAACTCGATCACGCGGCCTGTGACGTCGGCAGACACTCGCGTGATCGCGAGCACGGCCAGCGTCGTGCTGAGCCGGAGGGCGGAGGCCTCTTCTGGAGTGGGGAGTCGGGCGGTGACCACTTCTCGGGTCTCCGCCCGTCCGTGGCGAGGCCACGGCAGTTCGGCTGGCTCCAGGTCGCGCGGGACGTAGATGCGGGCCAGGCTGTGCGGCCTCTCTCCTTGGTGGGTGAGGCAGAGGAACTCAGTCAGCGGGGTGCATGAGGGGACCTTGAGTAGGGGGATGAGGTCTCCGCGGGCTCGGAGGTTGGTGGTGCGGATCGTGACGTGGAGGTCTGCGTCCGGGGCGAGGTGGCCTTCGGTGTACGTGAGTCTGCGGAGGGGGTGGCGGACGAAGTTGCCCTTGCCGTGGATCTTCTCGATCAGGCCCTCGGCCTGGAGGAGTGCGAGGGCGCTGCGCAGTGTTGGGGTGCTGACCTTGTACTGGGCGGCGAGCTTCGGTTCCGAGGGGAGGCGGGCGCCGGCCTTCAGGTGGCCGGTGGTGATCTGGGTCCGGAGGTCCGCGGCGATGGTGTGGCGTAGGGACAGCATGCGGGCGCTCACCACCTTCGGAGCACTCGTACGGCGATCAGTCGCGTACGGGTGTGCATGGTCAGGAGTTCGCCCGATTCGAAGAGGAGGCGCTTGGCGCCGCCGGGCAGTTGGCGGAGGTCGGCCACTCGGCATGGTTGGCCGCCGATCTGGATCACGTCGCCGCGCTGCACCGTGGCCGTGGTGATCTCGACCGGAGAGGCAAGGGCGCCGCCCGAGGGAAAGCTGTTCATGAGGCCGCCTCCGGTGACGTTGTAGCGGAGTGGCAGGAGCAGGCGCAGGCCTCGTAGACGACCGGGATGTTGATCGGTGCCGTCGTCGGGGAGGAGTGCGCGCACTCGTGGTGGGTGCCGATCTGGCAGGCGCTGGACCGGTAGGGCGTGGCCGCCGTCGGCGGGACGCGGGTCATCCGTGGGCCTCCGCCGGCGCGAAGCACGTGTGGGTCAGGATGTGTTGCGGGACCGGCTCCGCGCTCTGCCGGGTGCGCTGCTCGCTGGCCAGGACGTACGGGCGGACGAGGGCTGTCTCTTCGCCCGGGAGGAATGTCGTGCGGTCTCCGAGCTGCCGGAGGGACAGCGCCAGGTCGGGGGAGGGTTTGGGGAGGGCGAGCGTCGGGCGGGTCGGCGTTAAGGGCTCGCAGCGCCGGGCCCTTTGGGCGTACCGCTCTCTGGTGCGCGTGATGGCGCGCCGGATACGGTCAAACATGCTGATCAGCTCCTATCGCTGATGGCCAGGTCCCCGGACATCGCCCGTCGCGGGGACCGCTTTGTTCACGGCGGCCCAGAGGGTGCGGCCGCCCAAGCTGGTGGCCAGGAGACCGAATCGGTCCGCCGCAGCCACGACTTCCAGGACCCCCCGCCATGTCTCGGCGGGGAGGGATTCCGGTACCTCCGCTTCGATCGATGTGTGCCGCGGGTGCTCTTCCACGCGTGTGGTGAGTCCGACCGCTGACAACCGGGCGGCGAGGGCCTCCGCGCTTACTTCTGGAGCAGGCACAGGGCAGCCTCCGTCACCGGCGATCACTTTGAGTGAAGCTAGTTAACTAGATTAGAGCTAGTGGACTAGATTTTCCATATGCCTGAGCAGCCGCCCTATCTCCGCATCGCCGACGAACTGCGGCGGCGGATCGCGGAGCACGAGTGGACTCCTGGAGACCGGCTGCCCTCTCGGGCCCAGATCGGCCAGGGATACGGGGTGGGCGAGGACGTCGTCCGTCGAGCCCAGGAGTTGCTGATCTCCCAGGGCGTGTTGGAGGGGCGGGCAGGGTCCGGGACCTACGTGGCCGAGCCTCGGCAGCGGGTGCGGATGGTTCGGTCTGCGGCGCGCGAGCAGCCGGACGGGTCGCCGTTCCGGGCGGACATGAAGGCCGTGGGGCGGAATGGTGGCTGGGAGAGCCGGACCGATGCGAAGCTGCCCGCGCCGGCGGAGATCGCCACGCGGCTTGGGATCGGTGAGGGCGAGCTGTGCGTCCGGACCGTGTACGAGTTTCTCGCCGACGGGCGGCCTGTGCAGTTGTCGACGAGTTGGGAGCCGTACGACCTCACCAGCGGGACTCTTGTCGTTCTGCCTGAGGGCGGGCCGCACGCTGGCGCTGGCGTCGTGAACCGGATGGCAGCAATCGGCGTCAACGTCAGCCACGCCGTTGAGCAGCCTGAACCACGCCAGGCAACAGCTGAGGAAGCTTCACTCCTGGGGATCCAGAAGGCCGGTCTCGTCACGCACATCCGGCGCACGTACTACAGCGACCAGGGTCGGCCGGTAGAGACGGCTGACATTGTCGTCCCTGCCGCTCTGTGCGAGATCGTCTACGAGGTGCCTGTCGGCCGGTAGTTGGGTGCTTGCTCGGGTTCTCCTGAATGCGTTGGATACGTGTTCTAACGTGTCTTTCGTGACGACACAGCCAGAGATGCTTCGCGTGGCACTGCACGGCTTCCACTCGGCGCGCGTGCGCTACTACAACCAGCTTGACGCGGGCCACCCTGAGGAGCACTTGATCATTCCTGCTGTTGAGGTGATCTACTGGGGCTGCGTGCTTGACGAGCAGTTGGAAGCACGAGACATCGTGTACAAGGACTGCCAGGAGTATGGCCGTCAGGTCATGCTGGGGACTCGCTTCGCGAGAAATCGGGCAACGCATCAGTTGCCGATGCTCGTAGAGAGGATCTCCGGCTTTACCGCTCCGATCAGAGCGCCCCTACGGGCCGAAGAGACGGTCTGGCTTCCGGTTGACAGGCTTCCCGGTGGTCGGCCGGCGCGGCGGCAGGAAGCGTGCTACAAGCAGTACCTCGCTGGCAGACCCGTCAGGACCACCCTGGACGACATAGCCAGTTGGTTCGCTGCGGAAGAGAACAGGGTGGGTTCGCCGCTGCATCATGGCCAGATCGGGTGAGTTGGGCAGTCGGGCACGTATGGAGCTGCGAGGGACGCGACGAGGTCGCTCCCTCTGTTCGTGGTCGGAGGGGGCGGCTTCGTTGTGGCGGGGGCCAGCGCTGCTCCGTGGTGACGACGATCGCGAGGTAGACCCCAGCGGATCCTCGATGGTCATTGGATCGAGTGGTGCAGGGGCGTGATGGTTCATCTGCACGGTGTGCAGGGGTTGTTGGACGCCACGGTTCTGTCCCGGTTGAATGTGGTCATGGTGATGCTGGCGGGGGCTTGGTACTCCAACGCAACGGTATGGACAGCACTGGCTTTCTTCGCGACCCTAGCGGCGGGCGCAGGAGCCATGTGGGCGACCATGAAGGCGGTGAATCCGAAGATTAGGTTGGCGCACGACGCCCGCGGTATTCCAATGCCGCGGTTCGAGGACCACGAATTCGTTATCCAGCATCGTGGTGCCAGTCTCGACACACCACACGTGATCGAACTCAGTTTGGGAAACCAGGGCAGGCGGGACATTGAAAGCAGAATGTTTCCAAACGAGGTACCTCTTACCTTCGAGTTCGACCGTCCTGTCATAGGCCTTCTCGGGAGGCCTGTTGTTCGTGCCGGTACGGCGGTACCCCCGCCTATGGAGATCGACGGTGGAGGCAATGTATCTCTGGCTCCAGCGCATCTCTCGAAGGGGCAGATCGTAACCTACTACCTTCTATTCGACGGCCCGGTCGGCGAAGAGCCTACCGTGACGGGTGCACTACTCAATGGCAGTGTGAGGAAGCAGCTGGCGCTTGGTGGTCACCCCTTCGACCGGCTTCAAGGCTGGCGCGTGGTTCCGGCCATTCTGGCCGGTATGGCCCTCGTGGTTCCATTCTGGGCGTTCGTATTGGTCGCAGTGGTGCTACCCGACCAATGGGTCGATTCGCTTCAGGACCTGCTTTGGGAATAGGAGGTAGCCAGCCATGGGGCGTCGGCGCAGGGGCCCGTGCCAGATCCGTGCCAGATCGAGCAGACAGCCACGGTCAATTGGGGTCCGAGGCGGTGTAGGCAAGCGTGGGGCGCGCAGGGCCGCCGTACGCTCGTTGACCAGCCAAGACCCCTGCGTGATCGGCGCCAGGCTTACAAAGCAGATGTCGGCGGTTCGAAACCGTCCGCGCCCACCAGCACAAAGGCCCCCACAGCTCATCGCTGCGGGGGCCTTTGACGGTAGAGGCTGACGGCAGTCTCACTCAGGGCGGCGCCGGAGGAGCAGCCGGTCCACCTGTGAGTGCCCCAGGGCGTCCATCACGACCCGAGCCGGGACGCGGCGCGGGTCAGGAGCGTGGTGCACCCGTGATGGGCGTCGTGCGGGCGGATGCGGGGATCCGCCCGCGCTGAGATGTGAGAGAACGAGCGGCTGAGGCTCGTCTGTACGGTCTTCATGTGGACGAAGAGCCAGTGATCATCCAACTCGCGAGTGACAGGGCACTTGGTCCTGTCCGACTGGCTTTATGCGCTGGCCGCCTGGAGCAGGCGAGGCGGCGTTCGTTGGAGGTCGTGGTCAGCGGCGAGGATGGCGAAGCGGGAGCGTGAAGCACTCTGGAGACACTCGGGTACTCGATTGGCGCCGTGGTGTGGGGCAGCGTCGTCGTGGCCCTACTCGCGTTTGTGGTCGCCACGGTGCTGACCGTCAGGTGGCGTCGGCGCGCCATCGCGGCGCTGGAGGGCGAAGAGTTGGCCGCCGAAGGGCGTCATGCCCCCGGGTGGCCTGACATCTCTCCCTGACAACACTGCCACCGCCGATAGTCCTGCCCGAGGCCCTCTTCGGCGTGGGTCGCTCGGTGGACAATGGCGTCATGACGCTGACGATCTGGGTCGATGACTGGCAGATGCAGTGCTGCGGAGAGAGCTTTGCTCCGGGCGATGTTGTCTCGTGGGCCCTGCTGGAGGTCGATCCGGAGGACTACGCCGACGTCGTCGGAAGCGAACGTGCGGATGAGATCGACTTCCGCGAAGAGCATCACGGCCAGGACGAAGGACACGCGCCTACCTCGGTGGAAGTGGTGTCGATCGTCGAGGTGCACTGTCGCTACGGAGTGCCCCCGGGCGCCACTGGCAAGGTGAACTACCCCGTTCCGGGCACGACCGTACTCGTTCCGATTATGAAGGCGGACGGGTGGGCGAAGGCCAGGCCGGATGTCAGTTTCGCGGGTTACTTGGTGACGGGCCGGCGCGTCAGCGACCTGCCGGAAGGTACGGCTGCTCGCGGTCGATGAGGATGTCGGCGGTTCGAAACCGTCCGCGTCCAGCACGCCAAAGCCCCAGCCGTGAGCGGCTGGGGGCTTTGGCGTGCTGGCCATCTCGTTGACATTCCTAATTGAACGCGTTCAAGATGGTCTTCGTTGGTTCGTCGAGTCGTCGCTCCCGGGCGTGCGTGGGAGGCGCGAGAGGCAGGGGTTCATGGCTCCCGGGCAGTATCTGCGGGCGTGCCGGCGTGCTGTGTTGGGGAGTGTTGTGGTGTTTCTGGTGGCCGGTTGTTCCGGGTACTACCCGGTTTCCGTCGGTCGTGTCGATCAGCTGACCGGGGTGTGGTCCGAGTGGAGCGGCGCGACCGTCGAGTTCGAGGACGACGGCACGTTCACCGCCACGGGCTTGGACGAGAGCGACGTCGTCGGGTGGGGGTGTACCGGGTTCGCCGAGCGGCAGCGGGGGGCCTGGTCCCCGTCCGGGACGTACGGCGAGGTCACCTTCGACGGTGCGGACTGCGACGACATGCAGCTGGCCTTCTACGGCTCTCCGACGTCCTTCGTCGCCTGCTTCACGCGGGACGTGACCTCCGGAGGGTGTACGCATGAGTTCAGGCGGGACGAGGGTGCTTCCGGCGGCCCAACGCGCCGGTCGTCGTAGTCCCGCGTCCTGGATGATGGCCGGCATGAACACGGAAACCTGCGACCCGGCCGAGCTTGCCGCCCTCCGCGAGGTCTTCGCCTCTCGCCCCGAGGCGGTGCCGCCGGCCGGGTGGGAGGCGGTGCGGTCCTTCGAGGCGGAGCACGGCATCGTGCTCCCTGAGCCGTACCGCACCTTCGTGGCCGAGGTCTGCGACGGACTGCGCGCCGGGCCGCCCTACTACGGTCTGCTGCCTCTCGCTCAGACACCCCCCGACTGGGGGTCCGGCCGTCCCGCACGCCTGCTCGCCGAGCCCTTTCCGCTCACTGCGGCGTGGCTGTGGGAGGCGGAGGGTGACGAGGAGGAGCTGTCGGTGGAGGAGTTCGAGGCCCGGACGGACCCCGTGTTCGACCACGGCTCGCTGCTGCTGGGCACCGACGGCTGCGGCATGTACTGGCACTTGATCGTCACCGGCCCGCAGCGCGGTCACGTCTGGCAGATCGCCGGGGAGGGCGCCATGCCCTTCGGTCCCGAATCGCCCGACGCCGTGATGCCCGGCGTCCCCGGCTTCACGGGCTGGGTGACGCACTGGGCTCGGGGGCGTTCCTGGTTCGCGGACGCCTGAGGGGAGACGGGGGAAGGGTGGGTGCCCTCGCCGGGCGGAGGGTGAGGGGCCACTGCCTTCGCGGCTCTCTTCGGGGCCCGGGCGGGCCGTCAGGCCTTGATTACTTCCACCTTCTTGTCGCCCGCGCTCGCCTCCACCTTCACCGTGCCCGTCTCGCGGTCGCTGGCCGTGGTGTCCGTGGTCGGGTGGGCCGCCAGGACGGCTGCCGCCGCGGCCGCGAGGGCGGCGAGGGCGAGGGCCGCCCTGGTGGCGGGCGTCAGGTGGGTGCGGTGGGTCTGCGGCGTCACGGTTTCCCCTGAAGTCGTCGTGGGTGAAGGTGAGTCGGTCGGTTCCCGACGGTGGTTGAAACTACCTTGCGGTGGGCTGTGGGGGAATGGGTGAAGAGTTGACGGGCGCCTGGTGGCGCCGGTGTACTCGCCGCATGGCAGAGGTGGGGGACGCGCCCGAACCCGGGGCGCAGCGCGGCGAGATGACGCCGCAGCGGTACATCGAGACGAGGCTCTCGCAGTACCAGGACTGGTACGACGCCAAGGCGACCCGGATGAAGGCGATGCATCTGCGGATGCGGACGGTCTCCGTCGTCGGTGGCGCGTTCGTGCCCGTGTTCGTGAATCTGGATCTGGCCTTCGCACGGGTCACCGCCACCGTGCTGAGTGTCGTGGTCGTCGCCGCCGTGTCGCTGGAGAGCGTCTACCGGTACCGCGAGCAGTGGAAGAACTACCGCTCCACCGAGCAGCTCCTCGGGCACGAGCGGGTCTACTTCGAGACCAAGGTCGGGCCATACCACAACCTTCCCAGGCGGGAGGCGTTCTCGACGCTCGTCGCCCGGGTCGAGAAGGCCATCGCCAACGAGAACTCCGCGACCCTGAACGTCATGACCCTCGGCGGTCAGGTCAACTCCGACGTTCAGCAGCATGGGATCCCGGCCGCCCGGGAGTCGGACGCCAGGGAGCCGGACCTCCGCGAGTCGGCTGCCCGTGAGTCGGACGCCCGCGAGCCGGCTGCCCGTGAGTCGGACGTCCGCGAGTCGGACACCGCGGCGGGCGGGAAGTAGGTGGGAGGGGAGTAGGTGCGCGGGCGGCCCCGGGGGTTTCCCCGGGGCCGCGCGTTTCGGCCGGTGTTCAGGCCTTGGTGGGGGTCAGCACCACTTGTAGTCGACCCGCGTCGAGTTGTACGAGCACGTGTCGATCCGCGTGCCGTTCGACTTCTTCAGCGTCGCGGTGTCGCGGTCGTTGTTCCAGACGTACGCGCCGCGGTTCTGGTAGACGTTCGCCGCCGAGTTCGTGCCGCGGCCCGTGCGGACCGTCACGATCTTGCCCTTGCCCAGGGTGAAGTTGCCGAACGTGTACTTGTGGTTCGACGCGTCCGTCAGCGTCCAGCCGCGCAGGTTGACCGCCGCGCCGGTCGTGTTGCGTATCTGCACGTACTCGGCGTTGAGGCTCGAGTTCGAGCGGCGGTCCGTGCCCGGGCTGTCGTAGTAGATCTTGTACAGGTGGACCGAGCCGGCGGCCTGTGCCTGCGTGGGCAGCAGCAGGATGCCGGAAGCGGCGGCCGCGGTGACGGCCGCGAACGTGCGTGCGCGAAGCATGAATGTCCCTCAGTTTCTGCCGGGAGCCCGCCGATGGGACCCGGCGAGCACACAGAATACGCACGCTCTTCACCTTCTCCGCACAACTTCACACGAGTTGGCGCCCCGGTAATTTAATCTTGGCTCATGTTCGACGCGCCCCTGCGGGTCACCGTGCTCGGCTCCGCCACCCCCTTCCCTCGCCCCGGCAACGCCTGCTCCGGCTATCTCGTCGAGGGCGGCGGCGCCCGCGTCTGGGTCGACGCCGGCACCGGCACCCTCGCCGAACTCCAGCGGCACGTGACGCTCGGGGACGTCGACGCGGTGTGGATCTCCCATCTGCACGCCGATCACTCCGCCGACCTGCTCACCTTCTTCTACGCCCTGCTCCACGCGGGGCTGGAGCCGGTCCTGCCCGTGCCCCTCTTCGGGCCCGCCGGGACCGCCGACCGGCTCGCCGGGTTCCTCACCAACGGCCCGGAACGCAGTCCCGTCGAAAGGGCGTTCAAGGTAGAGGAGTTGTACGACTCGCATGTCGTGCGGGTCGGCGGGCTCACCCTGACCTCCCGCGCCGTCGAGCACGGCCTGCCCGCCTTCGCTCTGCGCGTGGAGGACGAGGACGGGCGCTCGCTCGTCTACTCCGGGGACTGCGAGCCCTGCCCCTCCCTCGTCGAACTCGCCCGCGACTGCGACCTTCTCGTGTGCGAGGCGGACGGGGAGACCCCCGGACACCATTCCGCCGCCCAGGCCGGCAGAACCGCGGCCGAGGCAGGTGCCGGGCGGCTCGTCCTGACCCATGTGGGGCCGGCGCTGCCGCCCGCGGAGGCCGTCGCGCTGGCATCGGAGACGTACCCGGGCGACATCGCCCACGCCGATCCCGGCCTCCGGTTCGACGTCACGCGTCGAAGTCGTACTCCAGGACGTACGACGACGAGTCCAGCGTCATCTCGTTGAGCTCCACGGCCACGCCCGGGCCTGTGAACGCCGTACGCCCGATGAGGACCACCGGCGTCCCCAGCTCCAGGGCCAGCCGGTCCGACTCGTCCGCCGTCGGCATCCGGCAGCGGATCTCCTCGCGGAACCGCACGGGCCGGTGGCCCAGTTCCGCCAGCCGGGCATAGGTGCCGCCCGGTCCCGTGTCCGGCTCGGTGATCGGCGTCCCGCGCACCAGCTCCGCCGACAGGTACGAGACCGACAGCAGCACCGGCTTGGCGTCGAGGACGAAACGGCGGCTGCGTACGCACACGGGCGCGCCCGGCGTCAGGTTCAGCGCCCCCGCGACCCGCGTCCCCGCCTCGGTCTCGGCCACCTCGATCTGGTCGACGACCAGGTCCCGGTTCTCCACGTCCGCCGACCAGACCGAACGCCCGCTGCCCCACTGCTCGCCCGACAGCCGCGGGATGCCCCGGCGGCGCAGCGGACGGAAGACCCGGACGAAGACCCCCGCGCCCTTGCGGGCCTCGGCGAGTCCCTCGGTGCGCAGTACGGAGAGGGCCTGACGGGCCGTCATCCGGGCCACGGCGTAGGTCGTCATGAGGTCGTTCTCACCGGGGAGCCGGTCACCCGGCGCGAACGCGCCCGACTGGATCGCGGTTCTCAACTCATCGGCGATGCGCTGGTACTTGGGCCGACGAGCGCTGTCCTGGTCAGTCACGGGTGGACCACTCCCTTCATCTGCCGACACCCTACGGCGCACCCCGAGGCCAGGGTGCACACGTGTGCGCCGCCCCGCCCGGTCGATCCATCCATCGGGGGACATCTCTAGAGATACGTTGACAGGGAGGGGGTGGAGGGCTTCTCTGGTTCTCCCCAGGCTTCAGGAATCGGGACGGAGGGGATGCGTGCAGCCACTGCCGGAGGTCGGTGACCTCGTCCGTGACGCCGCCACCGGGCGGGTCGGCTTCTACGTCGGGAACGTCCTCGGAACCTCGTCCGGGTGCCCGTCCGGGACCTCGCCGGGGAGCCGGTCTGGGACCTCGCCCGGGACCTCGCCGGGGAGCCCGTCCGGGACCTCGCCCGGAACCCCGTCCGGGAGTGGCCCCGGGGGTGTCTCCGGGAGCGCTTCCTGGCGCTGCCTCATCCGGCCCGTCCACGGTGGCGCCGAGTGGGAGGCCGAGCCCGCCGACGTACAGCCGGCCACGCCGATGCGTGAGCTGCGCGCCCGGGCCGCCGAGATCAACGCGCGGAGCCGGCGCGGGCTGTCCTGAGGAGGCAGTGGCTTTCTCTGGGTCGCCGGATCGCTGTACGTCGTGCCGGAGCGCCGCAGGCCGCCGGGATGCCGGGTCGCCGGAGTGACCGGTGGTGGCACCGGGTGACCGGTGGTGGCACCGGGGCCGGGGCCGTCCGGGGCCGGGGCTGTCCGGGGGCGAGGACCGCTCGCTCGCGTCCGGGGCCTGCCGTCTTCGGCGGTTGTCAGTGGCGCGCGCCACACTGGAGGCATGTGCCGCAGCATCAAGACGCTCCGACCGCCCGCGCTGCCCGAGGAGGCGACCGAGGACGACATCCGCGCCGCCGCCCTGCAGTACGTCCGCAAGGTCTCCGGGTTCCGCGCCCCCGCCGCCCACAACCGCGAGGTCTTCGAGCGGGCCGTGGACGAGATCGCCGACGCGACCGCGAGACTCCTCGACGGGCTGGTGGTACGCGGTGCGCACCCCGCGCATGCCGCGCACCACACGCATCCGGAGGCCTCGGCGGCCCCCGAGCCGTCCGTCGTCAGGAGGCAGGCGCGGGAGCCTCAGCCGGACGCCGTATGAGATAGGCGGCGAGCCCGCCCGCGAGGAACAGCGCGAGGGTCGACACTCCCGCGCTGAACCACGTCGCGCCCAGCCACTGCCCGCCCAGCCAGCCGAGCCCCACGCTGTACGAGGCCCAGGTCACGCCCGCGAGGGCCGACCACGGCAGGAACTCCTCCACGCGCCGCTTCGCCGCGCCCGCGCCCAGCGAGACCACCGAGCGGCCCGCCGGTGCGAAGCGGGCGAGGACGACGAGCAGCCCGCCGCCCCTGGCCAGTGCGGTGCCGAGACGTTCCTGCGCCATGGACAGGCGTCGGGACCGGGCGATCGTCCGGTCGAGCCTCGCACCCCCGCGCAGCGCCAGCCGGTACGCCAGGAAGTCGCCGAGGACCGAGGCCGTGGCCGCGCAGAGCAGCAGGGGGAGGAGGGACGGTACGTCGGGGGTGGCCGCGGTGGCCGACGCCGCCGCCGTGGCCGCGGTGATCACCAGGAAGCCGCTCGGCAGCACGGGCAGGAAGACGTCGAGCAGGATCGACGTCGCCACCACCGGGTAGATCCATGGACCGGCGGTGAGCGACCGCAGCGAGCCAAGGCTGTCGAGCAGATTCACAGGGGCAGAGCCTACGCGGGGGCGGGGGGCCGTCCACCGGGTGGGTGCCGGGCTCCGCCGGGCCCGCGCGAACGTGTGCGACTTTGCGGGAATGTGCCCGGGGGAGGGGCCGGTTCCGGTTGACGGGGACAAGGGAAAGGGCCGGAACGCGTGCTGCGCGGTCCGGCCCTTTCCTGTATGTCACTCGCTCAGACCGTGACCGGGGTGGCCTGCTCCTCGCGCTCCTCGCTCGTCCTGCGCGCCGTGGCGCCCGCGCCGACGCGGCCGCGGAAGAGGCCGTCGAGGGCCAGCGCGCCCGGGCCTGTGAAGACGAGCAGCACGAAGGCCCAGCAGAAGAGGGCAGCGGTCTCGCCGCCGTTCTGCAGGGGGAAGAGGGACTCCGGCTGGTGGACCTTGAAGTACGCGTACGCCATCGAGCCCGAGGCGAGGAACGCGGCGGTCCTGGTGCCCAGGCCGAACAGCACCAGGCCGCCCGCGCCGAGCTGGATGACGGCGGCGTACCAGCTGGGCCAGGTGCCGGCCGGGACCGTCCCGCCGCCCATCGCGCCGCCGAGGACGCCGAAGAGCGAGGCGGCGCCGTGGCAGGCGAAGAGCAGGCCGACGACGATGCGGAAGAGGCCCAGCGCGTACGGCTGCGACTGGTCGAGCCGGCCCGTGAGGCCGCTCACCCCGCCGGGGCTCTTCGCGTGCTGCTGGTTGTCCGGGGGGCTCGCGGTGTTCGCGGTGTTCGCGGTGTTCGCGGTGTTCGCGGTGTTCGGGGTGTTCATGGGGGGACTCCTTCGGCCTGGCCCCGTCCGTGGGGTGGACGGGGAGTGGGGACGGAAACCGATGAGGCCGTTAGGTTAGGCACCCCTCACTAGTGCTTGCAAGTTCAACATCAGGCCACCGGGACGTGTGTGGTCAGGTTCACTTCCCGGTGGCCCTTGTTGACGCTGTGTCAGCGGCGGTGTCCTCAGCAGCCGTTGAGCACGGACTGGAGGGCGCTCTTCTCGGCGGAGTCGACGCTGAGGTTCCAGTAGTACTTCACGTGCACCCACGCGCGGGCGTACGTGCAGCGGTACGCGGTCCGCGAGGGCAGCCACTCCGCCGGGTCCTGGTCGCCCTTCGACTGGTTCACGTTGTCCGTCACGGCTATCAGTTGCGGCCGGGTCAGGTCGTTCGCGAAGGACTGGCGCTGCGAGGTGGTCCAGGCGTTGGCGCCCGAGCGCCAGGCCTCGGCGAGCGGGACCATGTGGTCGATGTCGAGGTCGGACGCGACGGTCCAGGTGGCGCCGTCGTACTCCGAGTACCAGCTGCCGCTCGTCGCGGCACAGCTGGAGTCCGTGACGACGTTCACGCCGTCGCGCTTGAGGACGGTCTCGCGGGTGTTGCAGGCGCCGGACTGGGTGATCCAGTGCGGGAAGAGGTCCCGGCTGTAGCCGGAGGAGGAACCTTCCGCCTTCACGGTGAGGGAGGCCAGGTAGGTGCGGGCCGTGGCGGCGCTGACCGGGGTGGGCATGGCGGCCTGGGCGGCCGGGGCCGTGGCGAGGAGGCCGGTGACGGTGAGGGCCGCGGAGGTGGCGAGTACGGCGAGTCGACGCGCGTAGATGTTGCCGATGGGCATGGGAACTCCCGTGATGTGGGCGGACCTTGGCGGGTGCCGTCCCCGTGGGTGCCGGGCGGCGGCCCGGTCATCGTGGCGGCGCGAGGTTTCGATGGGGGGTGCGCCAGGTAACAGGGTGGCGACATGGGCACGTCACATCAAGGGGTGCGACGTGTCCTGATGGAGCGCCAGATTCCGCTGGCTGCCGGGGAGGTGGCGCGGGAGTGCCCTTCGGCGGCCGCGCGTGCGGGGATACGACGAGACCCCGGGCCCTTTCGGCCCGGGGTCTCGTCCCGTCGCGAATCCCCTGGTGGGGAGGTGCTGTTGCTGGAGTGGGGGGGTGCTACTGCCGCTGGTGGTGGTGCTTGTGGTGCTTGTGGTGCTTGTGGTGCGCGCGGTGCTTGCCGTGCTCGCCGTGCTTGCCGTGCTCGCCGTGCTCGCCGTGCTCGCCGTGCTCGTGGTGCTGGGCCCGGAGGTCTGGAGCCCGGAGGCCTGGAGCCCGAGGGTCTGGAGCCCGGAGGCCTGGGGCTCCCCGCGCCCCGCCGGAGAGGCGTGGCGCCGGGCGCGCTCGGCGTCCTACGGGAGCACGGTCAGCGTGATCGAACCGTCGGCCGCGGGCTCGACCCGCAGGCGGGTGAGGTCGGCGACGTGCACGTCCGGCGCGAAGGCCGCCGCGCGCGGGCCGACGCCCACGACCCGCATGCCGGCCGCGCGGCCCGCCTGGATGCCGGCCTCCGAGTCCTCGAAGACGATGCAGTCCGCCGGGGCGAAGCCCAGCTCGGCCGCGCCCTTCAGGAAGCCCTCGGGGTCCGGCTTGCTGGCGCCGACGTGCTCGGCGGTGACCCGGGTCTCCGGCATCGGGAGCGCGGCGGCGCCCATCCTGGCCTGTGCGAGGGCCTCGTCCGCCGAGGTCACCAGGGCGTGCGGCAGCCGCCCGAGCGCGGCCATGAAGGCGGGGGCGCCGGGGACGGGCACGACCCCGTCGAGGTCGGCGGTCTCCTCGGCGAGCATCACGCGGTTGTCGGCGTGGTTCTCGGCCATCGGGCGGTCCGGGAGGAGGACGGCCATCGTCGCGTACCCCTGGCGGCCGTGGACCACCTTGAGCACGTCGTCCCCGTCGAGGCCCTGCCGCTCCGCCCAGCGTCGCCAGCAGCGCTCGACGACGGCGTCCGAGTTGACGAGGGTGCCGTCCATGTCGAGCAGGAGGGCGCGGGCGGTGAGCGTTGCCGGGGTGGTGGCAGGCATCAGGTCTCCAGAGGGGGTGGTGCGGAGAACGAAGCGGTCCCGCCCACCGGTCAGGGTATGCGGGCGGGGCCACTTTGTTTTCCCACGATACAAAACCGGAGGGCGTCTTGGCCAACCGGTTCGCCTGCCGGTGCCTCCGCCCCGCGCGGAACCCGGGCCCGGGAGCCGGACGGGGACGTCAGATGTGGGGGGTGTTCCGCTCCAGGACCTCGCGGGTGTTCGGTCCGTACACGCCCTCGGGGTCGCCCTGGATGTACATGTACGACTGGTAGATCGCCACCGCCTCCCACACGTCGTCGTCGTACCTGCCGTTGACGCGGCCGTGGTAGAGCCCGACGTCGGCGAGGCGCCGCTGGAGCTCCCGTACCTCGTGCCCGCTGGAGCCGTAGCCCAGCGTCTCCTCCTGGCCTTCCTCCCCCTCCCCGGGCGACTCGGCGGGGGGCGTCGTCGCGCTCGGCGGAGTCGCCGTCGGCGCGACGGGCGGCGCCGACGAGGCGGAGGCCGACGGGGGAGCCGCCGCGCCGCTCGTGGTCGCGGAGGCGCTCGGCGACGCGGCCGTGGGGGCGGGCGAGGACGAGGTCGCCGACGGGGACGCCGACGCGGACGTCTCGCGCGGCGTCGGGGACGAGGGCGTCGGCTCCGGGCTCCGCGACGAGGAGGAGGGGGACGGCGCCTCCGACACCCCCAGGTTCAGCGACGCGCTCGTGGTCACGTCCGGTACGCCCGCCCGGTCCTCGGTCTCCTCGCCGCCCCCGAGGACGGCGGCGGCCAGGGCGGCGGTGCCCGCGACGGCGACGGCGGCCACGGCGGCGACCAGCGCGCCGCGCCGGCGCCCGCGTCCCCGCCCCTGACCCTGCCCGTGGCCGGGCGGCGGGGGGATGTCGCCGCCGCCGCGCAGCAGGAGCGGCATGGTCTCGGAGGGGTCGCTGCCGGCGCCGGGGTACGGCTCGGCCGGACGGGCCGCGGGGCCGCCGGAGGGCCACGGCCCGAGTTCGTGCCCGCGCCCGTGCCTGTGTTCGTACTCCTGTCCGTGCCCGTGTTCGCGCACGTCCCCGTGCCCGTGCCCTTGCCCGTGCCCTTGCCCGTATTCGCGCTCGTTCCCGCCGCCGATGCCCCCGTCCGGCCGGATCGCCGCCAGCGGGGCCGTCGGCGGGTCCTCCGCGGCCGCGGAGGACCCGCCGGCCTGCCCGGAGCCGTACCCGCCGACCTGTCCGGAGCCGTACGCACCGGGATCGTGCGAGTCCGTCCCGTACGCACCGGCGCCCCGCGCGTCGTCCCCGTACGCGCCACGGCCGCGCGCGTCGGTGCCGTGGAAGCCGAGGCCCCCCGACCCCGCACCCCCCGGCGCCCCCGCCACAGCCCCCGCCACGGCTCCCGAACCAGCCCCGGACTCGCCCCCCGGCTCGCCCCCCGGATCGCCCTCCAGCGCGTCCAGCGTCACGTACGGCCTGATCCGGAGCGGATCGAAGTCCTCGGCCGCCGCCAGTTCGGCCCGGGCGCAGGCGCAGCCAGGTCTCTGTACACCGCATTCAGGACAGACGTGTCCGGTCATGATGGGTCCCCTCCCCGAGACAACTGCTGGCGATTATGCAGCCCACACCCTTCCGAGGGGCGAACGGGCGGACGAACTCCGCAGGCCATATCCGGACATTCGGATCAGGATGGAGAAGCCGTCCCAGGGGTCGTCCGGCGGGACGCCCGACGAGACGCCCCGAGGAGACGCCCATGGCCCAGGAAGTAAGCCCCTCCGAGCTCGGTGGCGCCCCCGCGCCCGGGGAGGGGCAGAGCCGCCGCACGATCCTCGTCGCGATCGGCGCGCTGCTCCTGGGCATGCTGCTGGCCGCCCTCGACCAGACCATCGTCGCCACCGCGCTGCCGACCATCGTCAGCGAGCTCGGCGGCATGGAGCACCTCTCCTGGGTGGTGACCGCCTACATACTCGCGTCCACGGCGGGCACCCCGCTCTGGGGCAAGCTCGGCGACCAGTACGGACGCAAGAGGCTCTTCCAAGGGGCGATCGTCCTCTTCCTCATCGGCTCCGCGCTCTGCGGCATCGCCCAGAACATGCCGCAGCTCATCGCCTTCCGGGCGGTCCAGGGCCTCGGCGGCGGCGGTCTCATCGTGCTGTCGATGGCGATCGTCGGCGACCTCGTGCCGCCGCGGGAGCGCGGCCGGTACCAGGGACTCTTCGGCGCCGTCTTCGCCACCACCAGCGTCCTCGGTCCGCTGCTCGGCGGAGTCGTCACCCAGCAGCTCTCCTGGCGCTGGGTCTTCTACATCAACCTGCCGATCGGCATCGTCGCCCTCTTCGTGATCGCCGCCGTCCTGCACGTGCCGGTGCGCTCCACCCGGCACACCATCGACTACCTCGGCACCCTTCTCATCGCCTCCGTCGCCATCTGTCTGGTCCTCGTGGCCTCGCTCGGCGGCACCACCTGGGCGTGGGGCTCGGCGCACATCATCGGCCTCGCCGTCCTCGCGGCCGTACTCCTCGTCCTGTTCGTGCAGGTCGAGCGGCGGGCGGCCGAACCCGTGCTGCCGCTCAAGCTGTTCAGGATCCGGACGTTCAGCCTGGTCTCGGTCATCAGCTTCGTGATCGGCCTCGCGATGTTCGGCGCGATGACCTATCTGCCGACCTTCCTCCAGGTCGTGCAGGGCGTCACTCCGACCAGGTCCGGCGTGCACATGCTGCCGATGGTCGCCGCCATCCTGATCACCTCGACGGTCACCGGCCAGATCGTCTCCCGTACGGGCCGCTGGAAGGTCTTCCCGATCGCCGGCACCGCCGTCACCTGCCTCGGACTGCTCCTGCTCCACCGGCTGACGGAGAACAGCTCCACCGCGGAGATGAGCGTCTACTTCTTCGTCTTCGGCGTCGGCCTCGGCCTGGTCATGCAGGTCCTCGTGCTGGTCGTGCAGAACGCCGTCCCATACGCGGACCTCGGCGTCGCCACCTCCGGAGCCACCTTCTTCCGCTCCATCGGGGCCTCCTTCGGCGTCGCCGTCTTCGGCACGATCTTCACCACCCGGCTCACCCACTCGCTCGACGACGTGTTCGCCGCCGCCACCGCCTCCGGACAGGACGTCCCGCCCGGCATCGGCCCCGAGCAGCTCGCCGCCGACCCGCGCACCGTCACCGCGCTCCCGGCCGACCTGCGCCCCGAGGTCCTGCACGCGTACGCCATGTCCATCGCCGACGTCTTCCTGTACGCGGCACCGGTGGTCCTGGCCGCCTTCCTCGTCGCCCTGTTCCTCAAGGAGGACAAGCTGCGGGGCTCGGTCGCCGCGCCCGACACCGGCCGGCCGCCCGCCGCCGGTCCCGCGGAGCGCTCCTCGTACGAGGAGGGTGCCCGCGCCCTGTCCGTGCTCAACTCCCGCGAAGGCCGAAGGGAGATCTACGAGAAGATCACCACGCGCGCCGGGCTCGACCTGCTGCCCGCCGCGAGCTGGCTGCTGCTCCGCATCCGCCGCCACGGCACCGTCGAACCCGTCCGGCTCGCCGAGCACGTGCCCGTGCCGCTGCGGGTGATCACGGAGGCCTCCCGGCAGGTGGAGGAACGGCGGCTGGTCAGCCGTGAGGGGGTCCAGCTGATCCTCACCGAGGAGGGCGTGCTGGCCGCGACGCGGCTCGACGCGGCCCGCGAGGAGTCGCTCGCCGAGCTGCTCGGCGCCTGGTGGGGGCCGGAGCGCCCCACCGACCTGGTGAGACTCGTCGAGGAACTGACGGCCGAGCTGGGCGGCCCGGACGCGGAGCGCCCGCGCGACCCGGATCCGCCTCGCGACCAGGACGGGTAGCCGCCCGGCCGACGCGCCGATCCTGCGGTGCGGACGGTGCGGCCCCGGAGCCGCCGATCCGGACTGACTGGCCCCGAGCCGCCGCCCGGCGGTCCGCGTCGGCCCCGAAGCGGGACGGGCGGTCAGAGGTCCTTGCCGTACCAGATGTCCATGTACGGGCCCGTGCAGTACGCCGGGATCTCGTCGTACCCGTGCCGGGTGTACAGGGCGCGTGCCTCGACCAGGTCGAGGCGCGTGTTCAGGACCATCCGGCGGGCGCCGAGCCCGCGCGCCTCGTCCTCCAGGCGGGCCAGGAGCGCGCCCGCCCCGCCCAGGCCGCGAAAGGCGTGGCGCAGGAAGACGCGGGTCAGTTCGGCGCGGTCCTCGTCGAGGAGCAGCACTCCGCCGCAGCCGGCGGGCTTGCCCTCGTACCGTGCGACCAGGAACTGCCCCGTCGGCGGGGTCAGCAGCTCGGCGCCGTCGCCGGTGAGGCCCTCGTCGAGCTCCTCCCGCGTCGCGGGGCGCTTCCAGTAGCGGCTCGCGACGTCGTCCAGGTAGTCGCGGCGCAGCGCGGCGGCGTCCGGGGTGCCGACGTGCTCGGGGGAGAAGGTCCAGGTCATGAGCGTCATTGTGCGGCGCGCACGACCTGGGACGCAGCTCGATTTCTCCCGGCGTCGACCCAGGGCCGGGCCGGTGCCGGTCCGGCGGGAAGGGGCCGTCGGCCCGGCGCCGACGGGGGAGCGCCGGTCAGCTCTTCGGCGACGCCTGCTGGACGACCTCGAAGGACCAGAGGGTCGAACCGGACGCCGCGGGCCTGGGCCGCTCGCCGCCCTCGCCCGCACCCTTGTCGCCGCCCGCGCCGCCGCCTCCGTGCGCGGCCTTCATGGAGCCGTTCATCCAGGCCTGGAAGTCCTCCTCGCTGCGCCAGCGCGTGTACACCAGGTACTGGTCGGTGCCCTCGACGGGGCGCAGCAGCTCGAACCACTCGAACCCGTCGGACCCCTCCACGGCCCCCGCCCGGGAGGCGAAGCGCTGCTCCAGGACCTCACGCTGCTCGGCCGGCACGGTCAGGACGTTGATCTTTACCACACTAGGCACATGACACCTCTCAGGAAGCACAGGCCGGGCGCTGCGCCGAGCCTTGATCACGTACGTGCAGTCTCGTACATCCGCCAGTCAAAGCGGCGTGAGGACGACTCGCAGGCATCGCCCGTGGCGCAGCGCGAACGGTGCGCCTCGCTGATCGCGTCGAAGGGGTGGAGCGACGCGGGCCACTTCGAGGACGTGGGCAAGTCGGGGTGGGACCCGAGCATCCACCGTCCCGGCTTCGAAGAGATGATGACGGCCGTACGCGGCGGGCACGTGGACGCGGTAGTCGTCTTCTCGCTCTCCCGCCTTACGCGCCGTGGCGCGCTGGAGGCGATGCGGATCATCGAGGAGCTGGAGACGCACGGCGTGCGGCTGGTCAGCGTCGAAGAGCCGTACCTCGACACGTCCACCCCGGTCGGCGTCGGCATCCTCGCCATCATCGCGGGTCTGGCGCAGCAGGAGTCCGACATGAAGTCGGCGTACGTCTCCGCCACCAAGGACACGCTCCGGCGAGCCGGTAGTCATGTCTCCGGCGTCGCCCCGTACGGCTTCACGACGGAGAGGGCGACCAGCGGCAAGCTGTCCGTCGTCCGACTCGTCCCGGACCTGGTGGAAGCCCCGCACGTCCGTGACATGGCCAAGTGGGCAGCAGAGGGAGTGTCCGCCTCGCAGATCGCCAAGCGACTCAATGAAGACGGCGTTCCCACGAAGGCGGAGTCCCTGGGGGAGTCGGGGGCCAAGCGTCTCGCCTCGCGCCGTGCGCGGGGAGTCTCGGAAGCTGTGGAGCGCCCCGCGTGGGTGTCATCCACGGTCCTGCGCATCCTGCGGGACCCGCGCCTTGCCGGGTACGCGATCGAGTGGCAGGGACGGGTACAGGCGACCAAGGACGCCGATGGCAACCCCATCCCGGGCAAGACGGGGAAGCGCGTCATCCTGCGTGACGATGAAGGGCAGCCCGTCCAGTCGCACGAAGCGCTGATTCCCACGGATGAGTGGTGGAAGCTCCAGGACGTGCTGGACGGCCGGACACAGGTGGTCGTACGAGCGGGCCGACGCGTACCGACTCTGCTGGCCGGACATGGACTGCTGTTCTGCGACGTATGCGGATCGGTGATGGTGACCGACCGGCGGGCCGGGAAGCTCTACTACAAGTGCAACCGGGCCGGGGGAGTGGTCCCGGGCCACGGTGGTCTCGTCATCGGCCAGGACGCGGCGGACAGTGAGACGGCGGGGCGGGTGTGGGCCCGTCTCATGGCCATGGACCCCGACGACCCGGAAGACCTCGAATGGCTGGCCGAGGCGTCACGGCGCTTCGCCCGCCAACAGGACACGTCCCAGCGAGACGCGGAACGCGCGGCGGTGCGAGCCGAGTTGGAGCACGTGCGGGAGTCCCGCCGCATCCTCCATGTGGACCGGCTGGCCGGCGTCTACGGCGACGAGACCGGTGCGCAGATGTTCAGGGAGTCCATGGCACGGTTGGCTGCCCACGAGGAGCGGACGGCGGAACGGCTGGCGCAACTGGAGGCGACTGGTAGCCGAACCATCCAGATCCCCAACGAGTGGACAAGCGTGGACGGAGATCCTATCGGTGAGGGATCGACATGGGCGGTGTGGGACCTGGAGAAGAAGCGGGAGTTCCTGGCGCTCTTCATCGACTCCGTGAGGATCACCAAGTCCGTCGGCAGGGGCCGGAACGCGAACACGAGGGACCGGGTGATCGTGCGATGGGCTGCGGCGCCTGATTCTGCGGGCGCCTGAGCCGCCTGAGAGGTCTACAGGGTCCGCCGCTAGGAAAGCGGGTGGCGGGCCGCCCGAGCCAAGCCCCGGTAGTCCCTCACGGACCGCCGGGGCTTTGCTGTGCCCGCAGCGGGGCCGACCAGCGGGCGGAGCCATGACGGTATGACGGTTCAGACTGTTTTTCGTATGCACAAGAAAAAAATAAGGAGAAAACCAGACCGTCCGTCGAAACGTCATCCCGTCATGCCTCGGCCCTCGGGAATCCGGTGGTCCCCACACCACCACAGTGAGGGACCGAGAGGCACGGCTCGCGGCAGGACAGGCGGCGCGGGAATCTGCTGGTCCCCACAACACAGTGAGGGGCCATGAAGCCCGCTTTCGACTAGGGGCTTGGCGCGCTGGATGCGTCTCTTGGCGGCGCCGATTTGCTCGGGTGGGGGGCCACAGCGGGGCGAGGAGGTGTTGAGAGTGACGACTTTCGAAACTTTTTAGAACGCATAGAAAAAATACAGAGAAAGAGAAACCGGGGTCTCTGTCGTCACCACCGACACCGCTCGGCACCCTCGGGACACCCTCGGTCCTTACTACTAGGGCACCAGGGAGGCACCGAGCGAGCCCCGACCGTCCACCGCACGATGCGGCGAGGGCGCGGGACACCTTCGGTCCCTACTACTGGGGCAAGAGAGAGCGGGACTACCGCGCACCCACCCCGAGGGGGAATCCGGCGGACCGAGTGCCCGCTCTCTCGCAGCTCTGCCCCTGCACCACGCACCCCGCCGTTACGGGGGTGGCCGCAGGGGTCGTGAGGCAGAGCGCGGGGACCGCACCACCCATGAGTAACCGCCCCTTGACCGGGGGCGCCGAAAGGGGTTGTAAGCGCGTGCGGTCCCCCACCGTGTCCGGACTTGTCCCGCCAGCGAGGACGACTAAGCCCACCTGACCCAACAGAGCAGAGGTGCGCGGTACCGGCCCCGGCTCGGAGATATCGGCCGTAGAGTTCCCCGGTTCAAGTCTGGGGGTGGGCACGCAATGACGAGCACCAGGACGACGACCAAGGGGTGACCATGCGGTGTATTGACTGCACCGAGCCCGCCACTCACTGCGGACGCCGCGAGGGTCACCACAAGGTCTAAGAACGACGTTCTTCGGTACATGCTCGGCGGGTCCGTCGTGCGGTGCTGGTCCGGGTTCACTCGGGGGCCGCTCGGCTCCGTGCTCTGGTCGGTGCACGTGGTGGTGCTCGGTGTGCCCGGTGCGGGTCGCTCGTCCTCGCGGACGTGGACCACGTGAGCCCGCTCGCCCTCGGTGGCGAGGACACGGACGGGAACGTTCAACCGCTGTGCCGCTTGTGCCACCAGCTCAAGACGGCAACGGAGTTCGGGGCTCAGGAGTCCGGTTCCTGACTCCCTCCCGCACGGTTAAGTCGACCCAGAAGCCATTCATCCATTGCGTACTTAGGCTGAGTAGGCCATGGGACGGGATCGCCTTTGAGTGTCGCATTCGCCAGGCTACCTGGGCGACTCCACTGCGAGATTGCTTCTGACAACTCCAGACACGAAAGTGGATCTGTGACGCCTGGAAGTAGTATCGAATAGTGGCCAATGACAACCAGCATGCTTCGCAGTTCTTCCGGGGTCTTTACGAGTAGCATCCCTCTGCGGTCCGTTGATGCGTTCAAGTCGATCAAGGCAAGTCGACGGAGTGTTTCGCTGTCCGGGTTCATTAGCTGATGCCGCACGGGATCTAGCTCGGGTCTGAATGCATAGGACCAGCCAAGCGCTGTGAATGACGCAAGATATGCGGCGCGAACCCATGAAACGGCTGCGCGCCATTCAATGAATCTCTCTGTGGCCTTGACGGTGAAGACCGGATCGGCTCCGCTATCCCACATCTTATCCAATTCTCGAATGTGTGCTTTGACTTGCTCGTTAGAATTCTGCTCGGGCACGCCTCTCATGACCATCCCTTGAGGGTCATGGGAAACGTAGCCCCGAATGACAGCGCCACCCGCATTGAATTCTGTCCTAACTTTCCTTCTGGGATCTCTACCCATGGCGAGGTTGTGGATGACTGATCTTCTAGCGGCATGGGCGTCAAAGTGCTTTCCAGCAGCGTGGTTGCAACTGGCACAGGTCAGAAGTATGGGCGTTCCGCCCTGACTTTTAGGTGGGACGTCTTCACGGCTTAGTTCTGAAATCTCATCTCGCGAATATGCCGTCTTGCAGCTCGGGCATGGATAGTACTCTCCACCCTCCGGAAGTTGCGTTGTGCCGAAAAGTCCCGCCGTGTCCATCCTGCGGAATATCTGTGCACCTTCGCTAAACCATCGGTCACTGGACGCCATGTAATCAGTGTGCTCCCACATGTCCCCCCATGCGCGCTTTGGAGGTGATCCCTTGTGCCCCGACGACCCCGCCCCCCTTGCTCGGTACCCGGGTGCCCCGAACTGACCGCTCGTGGCGGACGCTGTGCCGCACACGAGCGTGAGGCGACCGCACTACGGGAGACATCAGGGACGAGCGCGTACGGGCGACGGTGGCCGAACATCCGGCGCCGCTACCTCTACGCCCATCCGTGGTGCGTGTTGTGCACGAAGCTGGCGACGGTGGCTGACCACTTCCCGGAGTCGCGTCGCCCGCTGGTCGCACGTGGCGTGTCCGATCCGGACGCGTTCTCTCGTCTGCGTCCGCTGTGCTCGACGTGCCACAGCCGCGAGACCGCGCGGAATCAGCCCGGCGGGTTCGCTGCGGAGCGTAGGTCCCACCGTGAGGCCACCGAGCGCCCGCCGTTCTGACCAGGGGGGTACTCCCCTCCCTCCCGCCAAAAGATCGGCAGGGAGGCAAAAAACTCGCATGGCTCATTTGAGCGTTTCTGTGGAGAGCCATGCGCTGATCAATCAACTGACTATGGAAGGAATTTCTTTGACTCTCACTCTTGCCGAATCGGCCAAGCTCACCCTTGACCAACTTCAGCGCGGCGTAATCGAGACGTTCGTTCAGGAGTCGCCGATTCTTGACCGGCTTCCCCTTGTTCACGTGGAGGGAAGCGCGTTCAAGTACAACGAGGAGTCCAGCCTTCCTGGCGTGGCCTTCCCTGCGATCAACGAGGCGTATCCGGAGAGCACCGGCACGCTGAACCAGCGCGTCGAGACTCTGGCCATCCTGGGAGGTGACGCCGACGTGGACAAGTTCATCGTCCAGACGCGGGGAAACCTCAACGATCAGCGTGCGATTCAGACCCATATGAAGGTCAAGGCCGCTTCGATCCACTTCGCCGACCAGTTCTTCAACGGCGACGTCGAGGTTAACCCGAAGGGGTTCGATGGTCTTCGCAAGCGGCTGGTCGGGCGCCAGGTCATTGATGCCAAGGGCAAGGGGGCCGTTGCCCACGGGCACGACTTCTTCGATCTGCTCGACACCCTGACGAACCAGGTGCATGGCATCGACGGCAAGAACGGCGCGCTCTACATGAACGCCGCGCTGCGTGCCAAGATCGCATCCGGTTTCCGGCGGCTCGGTGGCAGTGAACTGCTGAGCACGGACATCGCCGGAAAGCCCACGGTCATGTGGAACGGCATCCCGCTGCTGGACGCCGGCCAGCGTCTCGACGGCACGGACGTGCTGCCGCTGACGACCGGGACCGGCGGTGCCGAGACGGGTGACATCTACGCAGTTCGTTTCGGCGCGACCGAGGCGGACGCCGGTGTCTCCGGACTCACCAACGGTGGTGTTCAGGTCACCGACCTGGGCGAGTCGCACGACAAGCCCGTCTACCGCACGCGTATCGACTTCTACTGCGGCATCGCGCTCTTCGGAGGCAAGGCAGCCGCCCGCCTCACTGGTGTACTGAACGGCTGACACCGTCATATGGCCCCTGTGTCTCTCTCCTAGCCGGGGAGGGGCATGGGGGTCTTTTGGCGTTTCCGTACTCATTGGGTGGTCAGCCGAGCGACGATAAGGCGGACGTCACGAGCGTGCGTGCGGCGGCTCCCCGTGCCGCCCCTTGCGACAGTCGGTCGAAGGCTCGTGCGTACAGCTCGACTTGGCTCGGCTGCTTCAGCGTGGACGCGGCGTCCAGGGTGTCCGCGTGCACCCTCGTGTCGTCGAAGATGGTGAAGGTCGGCATGGGCCAGACGGTTCGCTGCGACGAGAACGGGACGATGCCCACGGCCACGTTCTGGAGGTCCATGACCGCCAGGAGGTGACCGAGCTGCGCCGCCATCGTCTCGACGGTGCACAGCCGGTAGCGCAGGACCGATTCCTCCAGGACGAACGAGAATCGGTGCGCCGCGTTGTTCAGCACCGCATTCCGTCTCATGCGGACCTTGACTGCCTCCGTCACGTCGTCCGGTGTTCCCCGGAAGTCCGCGATGGACGACAGGAGCGCGGTCGCGTAGCCGGGTGTCTGGAGGAAGCCGGGGATCACGTCGGAGACGTAGACACGGAAGAGGCGCGTGCGCCGGTACAGGCTCTCCGTGGATTCCTGCACGTGCCGTAGGCCGCCTCGCTGGAGGCGTTTCCATTGGATGTGGGCGTCTGCGGACTGTCTGTTCGCCGCGATGAGGTCCGGCGCCTGGTCGTCGGCTCCGCACGCCCGGCACCATGCTCGGATGTCCGCGTCGGACGGGGGTGTCTTGGCGTTGCCGATGCGCGACACCTTCGAGTCCGACCACCGAAGCCGGAGGGCCAGCTCCCGCCCGCTGATTCCGGCGTCCCTGCGTAGCTCGTGCAGTCGGCCCGCGAGTGCTTCACGGGCTTGCTGAACGCTCGATGAGGGGTGTGGGGGCATGGAGCTGGCTGTCCTCAGATCGCGTACAGGTGGTGCGGGACGGCCCGGTCCCATACGGCTTCGAAGGCCGATGCGCAGAGTTTCACCGTCGCCGGGTCGTCCGTGATCTCGTCTTCGACCACCGCCCCGTCGCCGGAGAAGTGGTGCACGCGCAGGAGTTCGCCGTCGAAGAGCCAGAAGTCATTGCCGGGGAGGGCGATGTCCGTGGCTCGGCGGCGCGGCAGCCATCGGACGTCCTCGCCGGCCGTGACGTTGGCGTGGGTGACGTAGTGCTCCCACCGGATGTACTCCGTCACGGGTTCGGAGACGATCCGGGCGCGACGGATCGACACCCCTCGTGCCACGGTGTCCGCAATCAACTGGTCGTATGGGTGCCACCAGGACGCGCGGTCGTCCCAGTCGATGCGCTCGCCCCGCTTCCACGCTTCGAACCTGTCGGTGGACGCGTACGAGTCACGCATCTCCAGGTGCACGGCGGACCGCTCGCACCGGCCCAACAGCTCAGCGAAGCTGGGCACGCTCGATGGCATCGCACGCCTCCCGGATCATCGGAATCATGCGGGCCGGAAGCCTGACGATCGCCTCACTGTCGGGAACCGGCCCGTTCGCGGGGCTGGTCGCCTCGCACCGGGCCTGAGTCTCGCTGTCCGGCTTCCAGCCTTGCAACAAGATCTCCTGAGTTTCCGCGTCCGCCCACACCGTCGGGCAGTGATCGCGGTCGGTGTTCGGGTCGATGCCTACGAACTCTACGGCCATGGCTGACTCCCTGGTCCAGGTAATTGCGTGGGCTTGCATAAGCCATCCCGACCTGCGCTCAGAGCGTCAACATGCTAATGAGACACGTGATTTGGCATGCAAACTCGTGCAATTTCATGGAGCTTCCGGCGGGTGCCTTCCTAGCGTCCTCGACAAGCACGCAGACGGACCGAGGGGACGACGACATGCCCGGCAAGGCTCAGGAGCGTGAAACGGACGCACGACAGTGGGAGTACACGACCTACGCCCCTTCGGGCGAGGTCTGTCCCGCTTGCAACAATCCGATTGCCTCGCTCGAACGCTGTCGCCGGGGCACGCTGCGCGAGCCCTCCCAGCCCGACAAGGCCGTCTACCAGCACATGAAGTGCCCCAAGTGATCGGCCCGGACGACATCGGCCGGCGCGTCGAGGACGGCACGGGAAGAGTTGGCATCCTGCGTGACGTGATCCGGGACTATGAGGATCCCGCCGACTTGCCCAGCGAGCGCCGGAAGCGCCCCATGGCGTTCCTGTGGCCCGAGCGCGGCGGGCGGGAGTGGCTTGTCCCGCCCGACCATGTACGGCGTGCGTAGTGGGGGCATGGGCCGACGGCAGGGGCTGACGGCTTCTAGGCTGCTAGCCGTAGCGACACGCGCCGACCAAGCTCTATGTGAGTGGCTTGACCCATTCATTGATCTTCACGATGCTCATGAACGGCAGGATATGACCCCCGGTCGCGAGACGCTCCGTTCTGTTAGGGTCGCCCGTATGTGTTCCGTCATCCACAACCGGCAGGCGATCCGCACCCGTTCGGGGTGCTGACCGCGGTGCCGGCCCGCGCCCGGCACCCGGACCCGTGTCCGCCGTTCGCCTCCTGATGACGAGGAACCCCACCATGCGCGCACCCTCGCGCCCCACTTTCGTATGCGTCCACGGCGGCTCCAGCAACGCACGGGCCTGGGGCCCGCTGCAGAACGAGCTGGCGCTGCTCGGACACCGTTCGTACGCCGTCGATCTCCCCGGGCACGGCGCCCGGGCCGAAGGCCCCGCCGCCTATTACCGGCAGCCCCAGGACCTGGCTGCGCTGGCCGCCGCCCCGTCCCCGATGAGCGGCGTCACGTTGCGGGACAACGTCCGGCACGTGACCGGCGTCCTGCGGCGGCTGGCCCCGCTGGGGCCGGTCGTGCTGGTCGGCCACAGTCTCGGCGGTCTGACGATCGGCGCCGTCGCCGACGCGGTGCCGGACCTGGTGGACCGGGTGGTCTACCTCTCCGCGTTCTGCCTCGCCGACCCGGCGATGCTCACCGGGGCGTGGGACGTGGCCGACGAGAACCTGCTGGACGCGGCGGTGGCGCGGATCGCCGTGCCGCTGACGGGCGAGTCCGCCGATCCGCGGGTGGTCCGGCTGAACTGGCGGGCGGCCCACGCCGATCCCGGCGTGTTCGCCCAGCTGAAGGCCGCCGTCATGGCCGACTCCACCGACCGCGCGTTCGGAGCGCTGCTCGACACGCTGGACCCCGACGAGAACCACGGGGTGCTGGAGCCGGGGGCGCTGGTCACGGCGGAGCGCTGGGGCCGGGTCCCGCACACCTACGTCCGGCTCTCCGGGGACGCGAGCATCACCCCGGCGGTGCAGGACCACATGATCCGCAAGGCCGACGGGCTGACGCCGCGCCACCCCTTCGACGTGCACACCCTGGACACCTCGCACGTCGGCTACTTCAGCCGGCCGGCACTCTTCGCGGAACTGCTGGCGGACCTGGTCTGACGTACCCCGGGACGCCCCCTTCCCCTCGTGAGGCGGGGGAGGGGACGCCCGCCGGGTCCCGGCGCTAGCGCACCACGCGGGCGAGCAGCAGGCCGTCGTAGCCCTTGGTGCCGACGGTCTGGATCGCCGTCGCGTCCAGGCGGGGTTCCGCCGCGACGAGTGCGAAGAGTTCGCGGGTGCCGGTGATCGCCGGGTCGTCCGGGTCGGGGGTGGTGATCCTGCCGCCCCGCACCACGTTGTCGACGACGATCAGCGTGCCGGGGCGGGAGAGCTTCAGGGCCCACTCCACATAGCGCGGGTTGTTGACCTTGTCGGCGTCGATGAAGACCAGGTCGAACGGGCCCGCGCCCTCCGCCTCCAGTCGCGGCAGGCTGTCCAGGGCCGCGCCGGTGCGGACCTCGACGACCTTGTCCAGGCCGGCGTGGGCGAGGTTGGCGCGGGCGACGTCCGCGTGGGCCGGGTCGTACTCGAGGGTGATGAGCCGGCCGTCGGCGGGCAGGGCGCGGGCCAGCCAGATCGTGCTGTAGCCGCCGAGGGTGCCGATCTCCAGGATGTTCCGGGCGCCCTGCGTCAGGGCGAGCAGGTGGAGGAGCTTGCCCTGGTTGGGGGCCACGGCGATCTCGGGCAGCCCGGCCGCCGCGGAGGCGTCGAGCGCGGCGGTCAGCGCCTCGTCGGCGGGGGCGATCGTCTCGGTGAAGTAGGCGTCGACTGCGTTCCACTGAGGGTTCGTCATACGGCCGAACGTACACCGGGGCCGGCCGCCGGGCGGCGCCTCGCCGTCCGTACGGCCAGGAGCGTCGCGAGGGCGGCGAGGAGCAGGCCGCCGCCCACGGTCAGCAGCCATACGGGGATTCCGCCGCCCACGGTGAGGAGCCGGTCGGTGTACTCGACGCGGCGGTACGGGGTGTCGGCGACGGCCCGCAGGTGGTGGTCGTCGTCGATCCGCTCCGGGTGGGGGAAGTCCTGCTCCAGGACCGTGAGTCGGACCGGCCCCTCGCCGGCGAGGGCGGCGACGGGGCCCTCGGGCTCGATCCGGCCGGCGAAGGTCACCTCGGGTGCGTCGCCGCCGATGGGGGAGCGGGGCTCCATCCGGTGCGCGGCGAGGATGGAGAGGCCGAGGCTCTGCGAGGTCTTCGCGAGCCGTGAGAGGCGCATGGGGTAAACGAGTTCGGGAGAGGCGAAGGTGATGCGCAGCGGGGTCAGCTCGCCCTGGAGGACGGCGTCCTTCTGCTCGGGGGCGAGGCGGACGGCGACGTACTCCCATCGCCTTTCCACGTACGGCTGGAGGGCGCCGGTCAGCCGTTCGGGGAGCTCGAAGTCGTGGGTCCGCAGCCAGTCGCCGAGGGCGTCCGGGTCGGTGGCGGTCAGCCGGGCGACGTCGAAGGGGCCGAGCCGTTCGCGGCCGACGACGCCGACGCCGCCCGCTCCGGGCGCGGGAGCGCCGGCGCTGTCCCCGTAGTCGTGGTCGAACGGCCAGTCGCCCTCGCGCGGCCAGAAGTACGAGCGCTCGCGCTGCTCGGGCTCGGTCAGCCGGTCGAGCGCGTCGAAGAGTTCGGGGTCGCCGAGGGTGACGCCGGCGCGGCTGGGCACGGGCATGATCCAGGCGGCGTGCCGGGCGTCGCCGTGGACGTTGAAGCGCATGACGACGGTCTCGGTCCGTCCGTCCCAGTGGACGGCGGACTCCTCGCGGTCGACGCCGATGCGCTGGTCCTTGGTCGGGATCATGGCGCCGCAGCCGCAGGCGTACGCCGGTGAGAGAAGCGAACCGAGCTGGAGCGCGAGCAGCGCGACGATGGTGGCCAGAATCCTGTGTGTCCCCCGCATGCGGGGTGGGACGTGCCGGGTGGCCCTCCGGTTCCGCCCCGCCCCGCCCCGCCCGGTCCCGCCCTGCCCGGTCCCGCCCCGCTGTGCGGGCTCAGGACCCGGCGCGGACCCGGAGTTCCTTCACACCGTTCAGCCAGGCCGCCCGCAGCCGGCGCGGTTCGCCGGCGAGGGTCAGGTCGGGGAGGGCGTCCGCGACCGCGTTGAAGATCAGCTCGATCTCCTTGATGGCGAGGGACTTGCCCAGGCAGAAGTGGGGTCCGCCGCCGCCGAAGCCGAGGTGCGGGTTGGGATCGCGGGTGATGTCGAAGCGTTCGGGGTCGGTGAAGACCTCGGGGTCGTTGTTGGCGGAGGAGTAGAAGAGGCCGACGCGGTCGCCCTTGGCGATCTTCTGCCCGCCGATCTCGGTGTCCTGGGTGGCGGTCCGCTGGAAGGAGACGACGGGGGTCGCCCAGCGGACGATCTCCTCGGCGGCGGTGGCCGGCCGTTCCCGCTTGAAGCGTTCCCACTCGTCGGGGTGGGTGAGGAAGGCGTGCATGCCGTGGCTGATGGCGTTGCGGGTGGTCTCGTTGCCGGCGACGGCGAGCAGGAGGACGAAGAAGCCGAACTCGTCGGAGGAGAGGTTGCCCTCGCCCTCGGCGGCGACGAGCTGGCTGACGATGTCGGCGGCGGGGCACTCCTTGCGGGCGGCGGCCATGTTCATCGAGTAGCCGATGAGTTCCATGGCGGCCTCGGCGCCGATCTCCTCGGTGATGGCGTACTCGGGGTCGTCGTACGCGACCATCTTGTTCGACCAGTCGAAGATCCGGGAACGGTCCTCCTGGGGGACGCCGATGAGTTCGGCGATGGCCTGGAGGGGGAGTTCGACGGCGACCCGGGTGACGAAGTCGAAGGTGCCGTCTGCGTCGGCGGCGCGCTTGGCCTCGTCGACGATGGCGTGGGCGCGGTCGCGCAGGGCCGTCTCCAGGTTCCGGATGGCCCGGGGGGTGAAGCCGCGCTGGACGATCTGGCGGACCCGGGTGTGCTCGGGCGGGTCCATGTTGAGCATGATCAGCTTCTGGACCTCGATCTGGTCCCGGGTGATGTGCTCGTTGAAGCGGATGACGGCGGTGTTCTCGTTGGAGGAGAACAGCTCGGGGTGGGTGGAGACGTACTTGACGTCCGCGTGGCGCGTGACGGCCCAGTACCCGCCGTCCGCGAAGCCCGTGACGCCGGGCGGCTGGGGGCACCACCAGACGGGTGCGGTCTGCCGCAGCCGGGCGAACTCCGGGAAGGGGACGCGGTCGCGGAGCAGATCGGGGTCGGTGGCGTCGAACCCCTCGGGAAGGTGGGGACAGGTCATCGGCAGCACACTCCGCATCTGAGGGATTCTGATGAGGGGATCTGATGGGCCGTCAGGAGTTGCCGGGAAAGTTAGTAACGAGTTCTACAAGTAGCAAGGGTCGGAACGGGAAGTGTTGCCTCCCGGACCCTTGCGTACCCGCGGTAGCAGTCATAAGACTGCACTCAGAACTAGAACGTGTACTAGTTCCCCCGTGACGCCGACCGACGGGCTGCCGGGACGCCCCGTCCGGTCGAGGAGAGGACGAGCTCATGGCCGCGGAACCCGTCATCGTCGAAGCCGTACGCACCCCCATCGGCAAGCGCGGAGGCGCGCTCGCCAACCTCCATCCCGCCTACCTCCTGGGCGAGACCTACCGCGAACTCCTCGGACGCACCGGCATCCACGCCGACTGCGTCGAGCAGATCGTCGGCGGTACGGTCACCCACGCCGGCGAGCAGTCCATGAACCCGGCCCGCACGGCCTGGCTCACCATGGGTCTGCCCTACGAGACGGCCGCCACCACCGTCGACTGTCAGTGCGGCTCCTCCCAGCAGGCGAGCCACATGGTCGCCAACATGGTCGCGGCCGGCGTCATCGACATCGGGATCAGCTGCGGTGTCGAGGCCATGTCCCGCGTTCCCCTCGGTTCCGGATCCAAGCACGGACCCGGCAAGCCCTTCCCCGACGAGTGGAACGTCGACCTGCCCAACCAGTTCGAGGCCGCCGAGCGCATCGCCCGCCACCGCGGCCTCACCCGCGAACGCGTCGACTCCCTCGGCCTGCTCTCCCAGGAGCGCGCCGCGAACGCCTGGTCCGAGGAGCGCTTCAAGCGCGAGACCTTCGCCGTCCAGGTCCCCACCACCGAGGAGGAGCAGGCCGCCGGGCAGGGCATGTGGCGGCTCGTCGACCGCGACGAAGGCCTGCGCGACACCACCATGGAGGGCCTCGCCCGCCTCAAGCCCGTCATGCCGACCGCCGTCCACACCGCCGGGAACTCCTCGCAGATCTCCGACGGCGCCGCCGCGATCCTGTGGGCCTCCAAGCGGATGGCCCGCGCCCTCAAGCTGAAGCCCCGGGCCCGGATCGTCGCCCAGGCCCTGGTCGGCGCCGACCCGCACTTCCACCTCGACGGACCGATCGACGCCACGCGAGCCGTCCTCGGCAAGGCCGGGATGTCGCTCCGGGACATCGACCTCGTCGAGATCAACGAGGCCTTCGCGTCGGTGGTGCTGAGCTGGGCGCAGGTCTTCGACCAGGACCTGGAAAAGGTCAATGTCAACGGTGGTGCCATCGCCCTGGGCCACCCCGTCGGGGCGACCGGAGCCCGGCTGATCACCACCGCCCTGCACGAGCTGGAGCGCACCGACAAGGAGTTCGCGCTGATCACGATGTGCGCGGGCGGGGCCGTGGCGACCGGGACGATCATCCAGCGGCTGTAGGGATCGGCGGGGCCGGGACCAGGGTCGGGGCCAGGGCCGGGGCCAGGGCCAGGGAAACTTCGTCGGCCCCGCGGAAACGCCGCAGGTCATGCGGAAACGCCGCAGGCCCCGCCCTCCCTGACGGGAGGCGGGGCCTTGCGGGTGTGCGCGTGTGCGGCGGTGACTCTTAGTACCAGCCGTTGGCCTGCCAGAACGCCCAAGCGGCGTTCGGGGAGCCGTAGCGCTCGTTCATGTAGTTCAGGCCCCACTTGATCTGGGTGGCGGGGTTCGTCTTCCAGTCGGAACCGGCCGAGGACATCTTCGAGGCCGGGAGGGCCTGGACGAGGCCGTAGGCGCCGCTGGAGGAGTTGGTCGCGGTGTGGTTCCAGTGCGACTCGTGCTCGACGATCTTGCTGAACGACGCGTACTGCGAGGCGGGCACGATCTTGCGGGCCACGTCCTGGGGGCTGGCGGCGGAAGCCGAGCCGGTCGTGCCGATGACCGCACCGGAGGCGGCGAGCAGAACGGCCGCGGTGCCGGCGAGGGTCCTCTTGCGGGCGGCGACACGAGTGGTGATCGAGCGGATCAAGATCTCTGCCTAACTTCGGGAACAAGGGCTGCGTCAGGCGATTTCGGCAAGCCGGAACCAGAGCCCGGGGAACCCGGGAACTGGGGGGAACCGGCCGTCCGAGGCGCTGCGGTGAGCACCGGCTGCCTGGCGACGTCCACCAGACAAGCAGGGCTGGAACGCCGACGCAACGACCCCCTGTACGAGGAAGGTTCGGACCCCGGAGGAAGGTCCCGGGGGGAGGGTGTGGGATGTTTCCGCAGGTCATGCCCTGCTGTGGGCGTTTTGGGCGGGTACCGTCCGGCTACTATTCCGGCTCGTACGTGCCGTAGGTCCTGTGGGGCGGCTCACCCGGGGAGGGCCTCCCGGGGCCCTCGAATGTGACCTGGGCCTCGAAGTTCGCCCGTCGCGTCGCCCGCCGCAGCGCCTTCAGGAGCGTGCGGCCGACGGTGAGGGTGAGGACGACCGTGAGAACGGCCCGTCCCAGGTCCCAGCCGAGGGAGGTGGCGGTGACGTAGGCGAGGAACCGGACCAGGTTCTCGTCGAGCGGGGCGCCCGGCTGGAACGAGATCCCGCTGCTCAGGCCCTGGAGCAGCACCCAGCCCTGCAGATTCATGATCGTGCCGTACGCGAACGCCGCCACGAACCCGTACGCCGAGAGCATCAGCAGCTCACCCCGGCCCCGCAGCCGCGCCGCGCCCGGCAGCAGCCCGGCGCCCATCGTGAACCAGCCCATCGACAGCATCTGGAACGGCATCCAGGGCCCCACCCCGCCCGTGAGCAGGGCCGACGCGAACATCGTCACCGCGCCGAGGACGAAACCGAAGCCCGGACCGAGGACCCGACCGCTCAGCACCATCAGGAAGAACATCGGCTCCAGACCGGCCGTCCCCGCGCCCAGCGGCCGCAGGGCCGCCCCGACGGCGGCCAGCACGCCCAGCATCGCCACCGCCTTCGCGTCCATCCCGCAGTCCGCGATCGTCGCCACGACCACCGCGACCAGGAGCGGCAGCAGCGCCGCGAACAGCCACGGCGCGTCCCCGGCGTGCGAGGTCACGGCGGAACCTGCGTCCGCGAAGAGGGGCCAGCAGAAGGCGAAGAGCCCGATGAGGGAGACGAGGGCGAGGGCGGTGACGGAACGTGGTCCCAGCCGGACCGCGCGTACCGGGCGGGTGCTCACAGCGCCGCCTCCACCTGTTCGACCGTGAGCCACGGCTGCGGGGCCAGGATCTTCGCCACCTGCGGCGAGAACGCCGGGGAGGAGACGACCACCTCGGCCGTCGGCCCGTCCGCCACCACCTCGCCGTCGGCGATGATCACCACCCGGTGCGCCAGCTCGGCGGCCAGTTCCACGTCGTGCGTCGCGAGCACGATCGCGTGCCCGTCGGCGGCGAGGGCGCGCAGGAGGGCGACCAGCCGGGCCTTCGCCGCGTAGTCGAGGCCGCGGGTCGGCTCGTCCAGGAGCAGCAGGGGCGGGCGGCCGGTCAGGACCACGGCGAGCGCGAGCGCCAGCCGCTGCCCCTCCGACAGGTCCCGGGGGTGGGTGTCGTCCGCGACGCCCGGCAGCAGCTCGGACACCAGCGCCCGGCAGGTCCCGGGCGCGGCGCCCGCGTCCCCGTCGGCCGCCGCGCACTCGGCGGCGACGGTGTCCGCGTACAGCAGGTCCCGGGGCTCCTGCGGAACCAGGCCGACCTGGCGGATCAGCTCGCGGGGGCTTGTGCTGTGCGGGGCCCGGCCCGCGACGCGGACCGTGCCGGAGGTCGGGGCGATCATGCCGACGAGGGTGGAGAGGAGGGTGGACTTGCCCGCGCCGTTGCGGCCCATGAGGGCGAGGGTCTCGCCGGCCTCGACCTGGAGGTCGATACGGCGGAGCGCCTCGACGCGGCCGCGGCGGACGGCGAGGCCTTCGGTACGGACGAGGGGAGTGCCGGTGGCGGTGGCGGTGCCGGTGGTGGAGGCGGGTGCGGGCTCGGTGCGGCGCCGCTTGAAGAGGCCGCTCCCGCCTCTGCCGCTTCCGCCGCTCAGCCCCCTCCCCTTCCCCTTCTCCTGGCCGGGGGCCCCGCCCCCGGACTCCGGCGCCTCGACCGCCGACGGAGCCGGAACGCGGGGCAGGGGCCCGGCGGGGACCCGGCCCTCCAGCCGGGACTTCAGCCCGCCGGCCCGCCGTCGTGCGTCGCGGACCGTGAGCGGCAGCGGGTCCCAGCCCGCCAGCCGCCCCAGCCCCACCACCGGCGGGTGCACCGGCGACACGGCCATGATCTCGGCGGGGGCGCCCATCACGCCCTCCGGCAGCATCAGCACCTGGTCCGCGTACTGCACCACCCGCTCCAGACGGTGCTCCGCGAGCAGCACGGTCGTGCCCAGGTCGTGCACCAGCCGCTGCAGCACCGCCAGGACGTCCTCCGCCGCCGACGGGTCGAGCGCCGACGTCGGCTCGTCCAGGACGAGGACCTTGGGGTGCGGGGTCAGGACCGAGCCGATCGCGACCCGCTGCCGCTGGCCCCCGGAGAGCGTGGCGATCGGGCGGTCGCGGAGTTCCGCGAGGCCGAGCAGGTCCAGGGTCTCCTCGACCCGGCGCCGCATGACGCCCGGCGCGAGGCCCAGGGACTCCATGCCGTACGCCAGCTCGTCCTCGACCGTGTCGGTGACGAAGTGCGCGGACGGGTCCTGGCCGACCGTGCCCACCAGGTCCGCCAGCTCGCGCGGCGGATGCGTGCGGGTGTCGCGGCCGTCGACCGTGACCCGGCCGGTCAGGGTGCCGCCGGTGAAGTGGGGGACGAGGCCTGAGACCGCGCCGAGGAGGGTCGACTTGCCGACGCCCGAAGGGCCGACGAGCAGGACGAGCTCGCCCTCGGGGACGGTCAGGTCCACGTTCCGCAGGGTCGGCTCGGCACCCGCCTCGTAGGTCACCGAGACGTTCTCGAAGCGGATCACGCCTTCTCCTTCGCAGCGGGAGCTGTTGCGGGTACGGGGGCCACGAACGCCGGCACCAGGCCCACCAGGACCGACACCGCGGGCCAGAGCGGCAGCTCCGGCGCCTCCAGCGGTACGACCCCGGGGTGCAGCGCCTCGGGCGCGTAGGTGTTCGCCCAGATCATCAGGACGGCCACCGCCACCCCGGACCCCGCGACCAGCCAGGACCGCACCCCCCAGCGGTCCGGCCGGTACCGGGTGCGGACCGTCCGGCGTCCGCCGAGCCGCAGCCCCGCCATCGCCGCGAGCAGCCCGGCGCCGAGCAGCGGCAGACCGTATCCCGCGCCCTCCGCCGCGAGGAGCCCGTACGAACCGGCGCAGACGCCGAGCAGTCCGCCCAGGGTCAGGAGGTTCGTGGTGCGCCGGACCGAGGCCGGGACCTGGGCCGTCCGGCCGTACCCGCGCGCGTCCATCGACGCCGCGACCGCGATCGACCGCTCCAGCGCCCCCTCCACGACCGGCAGCCCGATCTGGAGCACGGCCCGCACTCCGCCCGTGGGGCGGCCGCGCAGGCGCCGGGCGGTCCGCAGCCGCACCACGTCCGCGACCATGTTCGGCGCGAAGGTCATCGCCACGACGACGGCGACCCCGGCCTCGTACAGCGCGCCCGGCAGCGACTTGAGCAGCCGCGCCGGGTTGGCGAGCGAGTTCGCCGCGCCCACGCAGATCAGCAGGGTCGCCAGCTTCGCGCCGTCGTACAGCGCGAACACCAGTTGCTCGGCCGTCACCCGCCCGCCGATCCGCACGCCCTGCGCCCACTCGGGCAGCGGCACCTCGGGCAGTGTGAACAGCGGGTGCGACCCCGGGATCGGGGAGCCGAGCAGCAGGGAGAAGACGACCCGCAGGAAGACGACGAACAGGCCGAGCTTCACGAACGCGCCGTACGAGCGCGCCCAGGGCGCGTCCGTCCGCCGGGCCGCCACGACATAGCCCGCGACCCCGACGAGGAGACCGAGGAGGAGGGGGTTCGTCGTGCGGGAGGCGGCGACGGCCAGGCCGAGCGCCCACACCCACCACGCTCCGGCGTGCAGCGCGTTGGACCGGTTCGCCTCCGGGGCGCGGAGGACGTCAGGCACCTTCATACCGGACTCATCCGCGCCGGCGGGCCTTCCAGATCGCCGCCCCGCCCAGGGCCAGCACGGCCGCCCCGCCCGCGAGCACGCCGAAGGACGGGCCTCCGTCCTCCTCGCCGGCGGTCGCCGACGCGCTCGGCGCGGCCGACGGCTGCGTCTTCCCGGTCTCCCCTGTCTCTCCGGTCCCGCCGGTCCCGCCGGTGTCCGCGACGGGCTCGCCGCAGCCCCGCGCCGGGTAGCCGGCGATCCCGCACAGCATGGCCGCGCCGTCGTACCGCAGCGGCTTCGCCACCACGGCGAGCGCCTCCGCGCCCGTCGCGTCCTCGCGGACCTGCGCACAGCCGGTCTTCACCGGCTTCTCCGGCGGGGTCTCGCCGGGCGGCGCGTCCGCCGGGCCGCCGAAGTCGACGACGACCGCGACCCGCTTCGTGCCGTCCTTCTTCTCCACGCCTCCGCAGATCCCCGTGAAGTCGGGGGCGGCGGACGGCCGGGAGGCGTCGTTCGTGCCGCTGCTGATCGCGAAGCGGAAGCCGATCGCGTCGCCGTCGGCGGGGCGTGCGGTGGCCGGGCCCTGCGTGGCGTACGCCCAGGGCTTCCCGCCGTCGCTCTCCCAGAACGACCAGTAGCGGTAGCCGGCGGCCTGCGCCGGGGCGGCCGCGGCGAAGACCGAGGCGAGCGTGAGGAGCGCCCCGGCCGCGGCTCCGGCGGCACGGGGGCCGCGCCGCCGCGCGCCGTGCCCTCGCGAGCCGTCCACGCGGGCGACGTCCACGCGGGCGCCGGGAACGCCGTCCCCGTGAGCGCCGTCCACGCCGGCGCCGTGCCCTCGCGCGCCGGTCACTTCTTGCGGCCGCTCACGAGGAAGCCGATGCCGACGCCGACGACCGTGCCGATCCCGATGATCCACCAGATGTCGAAGCCGCCCTCGTCGTCACTCGTGGAGGAGGCGGAGGTGTCCGGCGTCTTCGGGGCCGGGCCGGTGGCGTTGAGCTGCTCCACCAGGTCCGCCGTGCCGAACTCGCGCGGGTCCGTCTCCGTCGCCCGCGCGGCCAGGATCAGCTGCGCGTACGCGGCCGGGCTCCCCTTCGCCCAGGCGGCGGAGTTCTTCTCCAGCCACTCCAGGGCGGGCTTCGCCTCCTTCGAGGCGCCGGAGGCGGCGAGCGCGACGACGGCGTCGGCGGTGTTGCCGACGTCGGGCTGCTCGGTGGTGTCGGTGGCGCCCGGCATCGGGGGCAGGGTCAGGTGGCCGGTCTTCGCGAGGGCCTTCGCCAGGTAGGAGGCGCCGTTGAGCGAGGCCCGCTCGATCGCCGGCTTCGACAGGTCGTTGCAGACCGGCGGCTGATCGGGCGAGGCCTTGGTGGCGACGACGCTCTTGCCGAGGCCCGCGAGGGTGGCCGCGGCGGTGGCGTCGGCGTTCGCGACGAGCTTGCCGGCCTTGTCGGGCTGGTACGCGAAGGCCCCCGGGCCCTCCTTGTCCGAGCAGGGCAGCGCGAAGGAGAGGAGCGCGTCGTAGGGCGTACGGCCCTCGGCGGAGGTGAACGAGCCGGGCCGCACGCCCGTCGCGGCGAGCGCGCCGACGACGACCGAGGTGGAGTTGGCGTCACTGGCGCCGCCGGGGCTGTAGCCCCAGCCGCCGTCCTTGTTCTGGACGGTGCGCAGCCAGTCGGAGCCCGCCTTGACGGCCTTGTCGATCGTCTCGGGGGACGCCGACTGCTTCCGGACCGCGCGGAGCCCCTGCACGGCGATCGCGGTGGCGTTGGTGTCGCGCAGGGTCTTCGCGTCGCAGGGCGTCCCGGCGTCCGCGCGGAACGCGCTGAACGAGCCGTCCGCGCACTGCTGGCCGAGCAGCCAGTCCACGGCCTTGTCGGCGGGCTGGAAGCCGGTGGCGCGCTGGGCGAGGAAGGCGTACGACTGACGCCAGACACCGTCGTACGTCGGGTCGCCCGTGCCGTACAGGCCGTCGGGGATCGTGACGGCGGAGGGCGTGGGGGAGGGTGCGGTGGTGGCCGCTCCCGCCGCCCCTGCCGCTCCGGTGCCGAGCAGGACGGTGGCGGCTGCGAGCGCGGTGGCGCCGCGGCGGACGGTGTTCATGGGGCCCTCTCCTGCGGCCGGGCACCGGCACGCCTCAGGGGCACCAGGCTCCGGCTCCGTATTCCTCGACGGTGCCGGCGGTCACGTCCCGGACGGGGCATTCCGACTCACGGCTCCCCGGAGGGGGCCGTTCACGGTTGCGGGTCAGTGCCGGAATTCCACCGGCTTCCCCCCGTACGGGCATGATGACGACCCGCCCACTCTACCGGCCCGTAGGCCCGCGGCCCGGCGGGTGCGAGGCGCCTCACACCGGTGCTCCGTCCGGTCGGAGCCCGGCGCCTCACACCGCCACGTACTCCACGGGCTCCGTCCCCTGCACCGCCTCCGCGAGGCCGAGTTTCACCAGTCGGCGCAGGTGCGCCTCGGCCTCGCTGACGGCGATGTTGCGGGAGCCGTAGGGGATCTGGTCCCAGGGGCGGTTCCACTCCATCCGCACGGCGAGCTGCCAGGGGGTGAGCGGGGTGGCGAGCAGGCCGAGGAGCCCGGTGAGCCGCTCCTCGTGGTGGGCGATGAGCTCCCGGACCCGTCCGGCGGCGTCGGCGAAGGCGTGCTGGTGGGCGGGGAGGACCTCGGCGACGCCGAGGCGGCCGATGCGTTCGAGGGAGTCGAGGTAGTCGCCGAGGGGATCGGTGACGGTGGAGTCGTCGGGATCCTCGTACAGGCCGACGTGCGGGGTGATCCCGGGCAGCAGGTGGTCGCCGGAGAAGAGCCGGCCGCGGCCGGGCAGCCGGGCGGGGTGCTCCTCCTCCAGGTGCAGGCAGACGTGGCCGGGGGTGTGGCCGGGGGTCCAGATCGCGCGCAGTCGCCGTCCGGGGAGGTCGAGGAGCTCGCCGGGGACGATCTCCCGGTCGGGGAGGGCGGAGCGCAGACCGGGCAGGGTGCGCAGCCGGCCGGCGGCGCGGGCGGCCCGCAGCGGGACGAGGTGGTCCTCGGGGGCGCCGACGGCGGCGAGCTTGCGGGCGAGGTAGTCGAGCCAGGTGCCCGGCTCGGCCTCCCGGGTGCGGCGTACGACGTCGGTGTCGGCGGCGTGCATGGCGATCCAGGCCCCGGACGCCTCGCGGACCTTGCCGGACAGTCCGTGGTGGTCGGGGTGGTGGTGGGTGATGACGACGCCGTGGACGTCCGACACGTCGATGCCCAGCGCGGCGAGCCCGCCGGTGAGCTCGGTCCAGGAGTCCGGGTCGTCCCAGCCGGTGTCGACGAGGACCGGGCCGCGGTCGGTGTCGAGGACGTGGACGAGCGTGTGGCCGAGCGGATTGTCGGGGATGGGCACCCGGAGCGCCCAGACGCCTCCGCCGTGCTCGGTCACCTGGGGCATGGGTTCCTGCATGGATCCTCATCTCTCCACGGTGGTGCGGAAGTTCTCCACGGCGCGGTGCTGAAGCCCGCCGCGACGGTACGGAGCGTGCTCGACCACGGCCCACTATAACGAGAACTGACGAACCGTCAGAGTGGCTTGTACCGCATTGCCTCCGGGGTGCGGCCGACCTGTGATCGGGCCGTCGTGATCGGTCGTCTCCGGCCGGTGGGTGCGGGCGGCCCCGGGGAGGCGCCGGCAGGGTGAGGCCCCGGACCAGGGATGCCGGGAACGGGGCCGCCTCGCGTGAAGTCGCGTACTCCTAGAAGAGGATGAAGTTCTTCATGCGGCTCCCTCCCGGGATCCGCACCGGCGCCTTGAACGGCCGCGCCGCGTTGCCCGTGCCCGGGTACCGGACCAGCTCGCCCGTCGTCTTCCGGGCCAGCAGGTCCGCCTTGCCGTCGACGTCGTCGTCGCCGACGGCCAGCAGCCGGTCGTAGGCGTTCCACCCGCCGCCGATCTTCGTCCGGCCCGCGAACGGCGCCTTGTAGTCGCCCGTGCCCTTGTAGAGCCAGAGGACGCCGGCCTTGTCGCGGGCGGTGATGTCGGCCCTGCCGTCGCCGGTCAGATCGCTCTGGCCGGCCAGCTCGGTGTACTGGCCCCAGCCGCCGCCGACCCGCATGCGGGTGGTGAGGCGGCCGTCCGGGTAGCCCAGGTAGCTCCACAGCACACCGGCCTTGTCGACGCCGAGCAGGTCGGCCTCCCCGGCTCCGCCGATGCTGCCGGGCGAGAGGACCGTGCGGTAGATGTCCCAGCCCCGGCCGACGTTCTCCGGCCAGCGGTACTCGCCGTCGATCCGGCCGTCGAAGTCCAGCCGGCCGTTCTTGTAGAGGGTCCACTTGCCGTAGCCGTACCCGTCTACGTCGGGGTTGAGGACGGGGATGAGGTCGGCGAGGTCCGAGTGGTCGACGAAGTCGGGCCCGTCCGAGGAGAGGAGCTGGCCCCGGTAGAACCAGTTCCACAGCCAGTGGGTCTGCTTCTCGACGCCGTACAGCTGGAAGGAGGGTGGTGCCACCGGGTCCGCCTCCGGAGCGGCGACGGCGGAGGCCGCGCCGGTGGCGGTGGCCACCGCGACGGCGGTGACCGCGAGCGCCGTCCTCAGCCAGGGCCTGTGTCGTTCGAACATGATCGGGTTCCCCCTGCGTCTGTTTCGTTGTCACCCTTCCGACCGGCGAGAGCCCCCCAGGGTTGTCCGGAACCACGCGCCTTCTTCCCTTCCCGATCGTCAGGTCGTCAGCACGATCCGGCCCGGCCGGTCACCCGCCTCCGCGCGCCGGTGCGCCCCCGTGGCCCGCTCCAGCAGAATCACGCCGGCCACGCCGCCCCCGCGTTCCCGTTGCGGGGCCGTACCCACCTCATGCCGAGCAGGGAGAAACGGCTGGTGGGGGCCCATTCTGTCCGGGCCATTGCTCCCTGGAACTAGAACTGGTATCAGTTCTGATGCATCGTCAGGGACGACAACATCTCCTCATGAAGGCGGCGGTCATGACCGAGCTTGTGGAGCACGCGAAGCTGTTCATCGGCGGGGAGTTGACCGACCCGCTCGGCGAGGACGTCATCGAGGTCGTCTCCCCGCACACCGAGGAGGTCATCGGGCGCGTCCCGCACGCCTCCACCGCCGATGTCGACCGGGCCGTGGCCGCCGCCCGCCGGGCCTTCGACGAAGGGCCCTGGCCCCGGATGACGGTGGAGGAGCGGATCGCCGTCGTCAGCCGCATCAAGGACGCGATCGCCGTACGCCACGAGGAGATCGCCCGCTCCATCAGCGCGCAGAACGGCTCCCCGTACTCCTGGTCCGTCCTCGCCCAGGCCCTCGGCGCGATGATGGTCTGGGACGCGGCGATCACCGTCGCCCGCGACTTCACGTACGAGGAGCGGCGCGGCGGCGTCCTCGGCCCGCTGCTCGTCCGGCGCGAGCCGGTGGGCGTGGTCGCGGCCGTGATCCCGTGGAACGTCCCGCAGTTCACCGCCGCGGCCAAGCTCGGGCCCGCGCTGCTCGCCGGCTGCACGGTGGTCCTCAAGCCCTCGCCCGAGTCGCCGCTCGACTCGTACATCCTCGCCGACATCGCCACCGAGGCCGGGCTGCCCGAGGGCGTGCTCAGCATCCTGCCCGCCGACCGCGAGGTCAGCGAGTACCTCGTCGGCCATCCCGGCGTCGACAAGGTCTCCTTCACGGGTTCGGTCGCCGCGGGCAGGCGGGTCATGGAGGTCGCCGCCCGCAACCTCACCCGCGTCACCCTCGAACTCGGCGGGAAGTCGGCCGCCGTGATCCTGCCCGACGCCGACCTCGCCACCGCCGTCGCCGGGATCGTTCCGGCCGCCTGGATGAACAACGGCCAGGCGTGCGTCGCCCAGACCCGGATCCTCGTCCCCCGCTCCCGGTACGAGGAGACCGCCGAGGCCTTCGCCGCGGCGGCCGGCGCGCTCGTCGTCGGCGACCCGCTCGACCCGGCCACCCAGGTCGGGCCGCTGGTCGCCCGGCGGCAGCAGCAGCGCTCCCTCGACTACATCCGCATCGGCCAGGAGGAGGGCGCCAAGGTCCTCTCCGGCGGCGGCCGCCCGGCCGGGCTCGACCGCGGCTGGTACGTCGAGCCGACGCTCTTCGGCGGCGTCGACAACTCCATGCGGATCGCCCGCGAGGAGATCTTCGGCCCGGTCATCTGCCTCCTGCCGTACGGGGACGAGGCCGAGGCCCTGCGCCTCGCGAACGACTCCGACTTCGGGCTCAGCGGCAGCGTCTGGACCGGGGACGTGGAGCACGGCATCGACTTCGCCCGCGGGGTGCGCACCGGCACCTTCAACGTCAACACCTTCAGCCTCGACATGCTCGGTCCCTTCGGCGGCTACAAGAACTCCGGCCTGGGGAGGGAGTTCGGGCCCGAGGGCTTCGGCGAGTACCTGGAGCACAAGATGATCCACCTGCCGGCCGGTTACGAGGGCGGCGCGTGATGGGGGACCGCTGGCACGTCGAGGTCGACCGGAGCGTCTGCATCGGCTCCGGCATGTGTGTGAACCACGCCCCGGACGGCTTCCGGCTCGACACCGCCCGTCAGTCCCACGCACGCGAACCGGAGTCGGACGCGGGCGAGAAGCTGCTCGCGGCGGCCGAGGGGTGCCCGGTGGAGGCCATCATGATCACCCTCGCGGACGGCGGGGAGCCGGTCTTCCCTCCGGAGGAGTAGCCGGACCGCCGGGCCCTCGGGCGGCCGGACCGCCGGAACCGCCGTGACCTGCGCGTACCGCGTGTGTGAGACTCCCTCGGCACACGTACGTACGCGCGGGGAGCGGGGCAGTCATGCGGGGTAGGGGCAGGGGTCGGGGCCGAGGGTGGGCTGCGGTCGCGGGTGCGACGGCGGCGGTGGTCCTCGGGGCCGGATGCGGGACCGGCGCCGGGGGAGAGGCCGCCGCCCCGGCCTTCGGTCGTGAGACGGCGCATGACGAGATCGTCGCCGCCGTGAAGCAGGCGGGGCTGCCGAAGTCCGACCTGCCGGGGGTCGGCGGCCCGGCCCCCACGGGTTCCACGCCGCGCCCCACCCCGTCCACGGACCAGGAGCGGCTCCAGGAGCGCGCCCTCGCCTGCACCGCCTCCTGGCAGTACGTCGGCCCGTCCGTCGACGGTTCGCGCGGCGCCCTCGAGAAGGCGGTCACCGCCCTCGTCGCCGAGGACTGGGTGCAGGGCGAGCGCCAGGTGGAGAAGCTCGACGACAGCGGCAGCACCATGCTCCAGCACACGCTCAGGAAGCGGGGCTGGACGCTGTACGCCCGGCACACCGGCATGCGGGGGGCGATGACCATGGAGATGGTCTCCCTGCAGGCGACGGAGAACGCCTGCATGAACCGGTTCACCGAGCAGGAGCAGAAGTCCCTCTTCGGCGAGGACGCCGAACGGGGCTGACGCAAGGCGTGGTTGCGTACACCGCCCGTTCCCACGTGCAAAACTGTGCCCTTGTAAACGGGGGCAAGAGGCCGTCGTACGTGCGTCTTTGGGAGTGTTGTGCGCAAGGTTTCGTGGGTGGCCGCGGCCGCCGGTGTGGTGCTGCTCGTCGCCGGTTGCGGAAGCGAGGGCGGTGCGGACAAGGGCGGTTCGTCATCGGCCGGTTCGTCCTCGGCCGGTGCGTCCGCGACGGGCGGTTCCGGCAGTTCGGACGGCGAGCGGCTCACCGGCGCCGTGGTCACCAAGGAGCTCACCGACGCGGCGACCGCGGCCGGCTTCACGCAGGACGCCTCGGGCGAGCAGATCCCGGCCGAGGCCAAGGACTGCATGGTCAGCTGGACGGCCGACGCCGAGAAGGCGAAGGACCCGGCGAAGTCCTACGCGGACACCGTCGCGACCCTGGCCAAGGGCGGCTGGAACGAGGAGCGGAAGACCGAGCAGGGCGGCTCGGTGATCAAGTCCCTGAAGAAGAGCGGCTGGCAGCTCCAGGCCAGCAACCACTCCGCCGGCCCGCTGAAGCTGGTCATGTTCGTGGCCGTCGACAGCAGCCCGGAGTGCGCGGCGGCCCTCACGGCGGCCAACAAGGCCACGCCTTCGTCCTGATCCGACGGCGCCACCCGCACCCCCCGGCGCCTCGGCCGCCGGGGGTGCGGGTGCGCGGGGGTGCGCGGGTGTCCCCAAGGGCCGGCCCGCCCGTCAGCGGTGTGCCGCCGCCTCCGGTGCCGTCAGGTCGATCAGCCGGCAGACCGTCTCGATGTCGATCTTCACCTGCGCGATCGAGGCGCGCCCCGACAGCCAGGTGATCAGCGCCGAGTGCCAGGTGTGCTCGATGACCCGGACCGCCGAGAGCTGCTCCGGAGTCGGGTGCTCCGTGCCCATCGCGTCCAGGATGATCGCCGTCGTCAGCCGGGAGACGGTGTCGACCTCGGGGCTCACCCCGCGGTCCGCGAAGGTCAGCGCCCGCACCATCGCGTCGGCGAGCTGCGGCTCGCGCTGGAGCGCGCGGAAGGCGCGCATCAGCGTCTCCGCCACGCGTTCCGCCGGATCGGCGCCCGCGGGCGGCCGCTTCCGCAGGGTCGTGTGCATGTGCTGGAGCTGGTCCTGCATCGTCGCGACCAGCAGGTGGATCTTGGAGGGGAAGTAGCGGTACAGCGTCCCCAGGGCCACCCCGGCCGCCTCCGCGACCTCCCGCATCTGCACGGCGTCGAAGCCGCCCCGCGCCGCGAGTTGGGCGCTGGCGTTCAGGATGCGGCGGCGCCGTGCCTCCTGGCGCTCCGTGAGCGGTGGTGCCGCGGGTCTGTGGTCCGCTCTGATGTCTGCGGTCATGAGGTCCCGTTCCGTGCGGTGGGGAGCGACAGTATGGCGGTGTGGGCGCCGTGGCGCGAATCACCTGTTCCGGCTCTCACCACAGAGCTACCTGCCGGTAGATTCTTTCCTCCTTGAGGGATCAAGAAGATCAGGCCAGAAGATCAAGAACGATCAAGTCTGTAACTTGTTCTAGATTAGCGCGAGCGGTTACGCTCCGGCGAAACCACGCTCGAAGGGGGTCGCGCATGACCGCTGAGGCCATAGAGGCAAGCCCCCGACAGGGCGTCACCGCGGCCGGTGACAGACCGTTGCGGATCGCTCTCCTCACGTACAAGGGGAACCCCTTCTGCGGCGGCCAGGGCGTCTACGTCCGGCACCTCTCCCGGGAGCTCGCCCGCCTCGGCCACAGCGTCGAGGTCATCGGCTCGCAGCCGTACCCCGTCCTCGACGAGGGTGAGGACCTGGCGGGACTCACGCTCACCGAGCTCGCCAGCCTCGACCTGTACCGCTCGCCGGACCCGTTCCGCACCCCGAAGCGCGACGAGTACCGGGACTGGATCGACGGCCTCGAGGTCGCCACCATGTGGACCGGCGGCTTCCCCGAGCCGCTCACCTTCTCCCTGCGGGCCCGGCGCATGCTCGCCGCCCGCCGCGGGGACTTCGACGTCGTCCACGACAACCAGACCCTCGGGTACGGACTCCTCGGCGGCCCGCGCGCGATCGGCGCCCCGCTCGTCACCACGATCCACCACCCCATCACCGTCGACCGGCAGCTCGAACTCGACGCCGCCGCCGACTGGAAGCGCCGCGCCTCCGTCCGCCGCTGGTACGCCTTCACCCGCATGCAGAAGCGCGTCGCGCGCCGGCTGCCGTCCGTGCTCACCGTCTCCGGCACGTCCCGGCAGGAGATCGTCGAGCACCTCGGCGTACGCGACGACCGCATCCGGGTCGTCCACATCGGCGCCGACACCGACCTGTGGTCGCCCGACCAGGCCGTCGCCGAGGTCCCCGGCCGGATCGTCACCACCTCCAGCGCCGACGTCCCGCTGAAGGGCCTCATCCACCTGATCGAGGCGCTCGCCAAGCTCCGCACCGAGAACCCGGACGCGCACCTCGTCGTCGTCGGCAAGCGCGCCGAGGACGGCCCGGTCGCCGCCGCCATCGAGCGGTACGGGCTGGCCGGGGCCGTGGAGTTCGTCAAGGGCATCAGCGACGCGGAGCTCGTCGACCTGGTGCGGTCCGCGCAGGTCTCCTGCGTGCCGTCGCTGTACGAGGGGTTCTCGCTGCCGGCGGCGGAGGCCATGGCGACCGGGACGGCGCTCGTCGCGACGACCGGCGGCGCCATTCCCGAGGTGGCCGGGGCGGACGGGGAGACGTGTCTCGCGGTGCCGCCCGGCGACGCGTCGGCGCTGGCCGCGGCGCTCGGGCGGGTGCTCGGCGACCCGGTGCTCCGGGCCCGGCTCGGCGGTGCGGGCCGCGCCAGGGTCCTCGAGCGCTTCACCTGGGCGAAGGCCGCGCAGGGCACCGCCGAGCTGTACCGCGAGGCGGTCGCCCGGCAGGGAGCCGGGGCCCGCCGGTGACATCCCGCCCCCGTCGCGCACCCGGGACCGCGATCGCTTCACCGAACGACTGCCCGGAACCCACTCCTACCGCGAAAGCAGGCAGCTCGTGCTGACCGTCGACTTCACTCGCTTCCCGCTCGCCCCCGGCGACCGCGTGCTCGATCTGGGCTGCGGTGCCGGCCGGCACGCCTTCGAGTGCTACCGGCGCGGTGCGCAGGTCGTGGCCCTCGACCAGAACGGCGAGGAGATCCGCGAGGTCGCCAAGTGGTTCGCGGCCATGAAGGAGGCCGGCGAGGCCCCCGCGGGCGCGACGGCCACCGCGATGGAGGGCGACGCGCTCAACCTGCCGTTCCCCGACGAGTCCTTCGACGTCGTCATCATCTCCGAGGTCATGGAGCACATCCCCGACGACAAGGGCGTGCTCGCCGAGATGGTCCGCGTCCTCAAGCCCGGCGGGCGGATCGCCATCACCGTCCCGCGGTACGGCCCCGAGAAGATCTGCTGGACGCTCTCCGACGCGTACCACGAGGTCGAGGGCGGCCACATCCGCATCTACAAGGCCGACGAACTCCTCGACAGGATCCGGCAGGCCGGACTCAAGCCGTACGGCACCCACCACGCGCACGCCCTGCACTCGCCGTACTGGTGGCTGAAGTGCGCCTTCGGCGTCGACAACGACAAGGCGCTGCCGGTCCGCGCCTACCACAAGCTCCTGGTCTGGGACATCATGAAGAAGCCCGCCCTGACCCGGGTCGCCGAGCAGCTGCTCAACCCGGTGGTCGGCAAGAGCTTCGTGGCGTACGCGACCAAGCCCCACCTTCCCAAGGCCGCGTCCAAGTGACCTCACCCGAGCGGATCGCGGAACACCTGGTCCTGCCCGGGGTGCTCACCGCCGAGCAGGCCGCCGAGACCGTCGCCGGGATACTCGCCGTCCAGCGCGAGGACGGCGCCCTGCCCTGGTTCCGGGGCCACCACCTGGACCCGTGGGACCACACCGAGGCCGCCATGGCCCTGGACGCGGCCGGCGAGCACGCCGCCGCCGCCCGCGCCTACGAGTGGCTCGCCCGGCACCAGAACAGCGACGGCTCCTGGTTCGCGGCCTACCACGACGGCGAGCCCGACCAGGTCACCGACCGCAGCCGGGAGTCCAACTTCGTCGCCTACATAGCGGTCGGCGTCTGGCACCACTACCTCTCGACCGGTGACGACGCCTTCCTCGACCGGATGTGGCCCTCCGTCTACGCGGCCGTCGAGTTCGTCCTCAGGCTCCAGCAGCCCGGCGGTCAGATCGGCTGGAAGCGCGAGGCCGACGGGACACCGGTGAACGACGCCCTCCTCACCGGGAGTTCGTCGATCCACCAGGCGCTCCGCTGCGCCCTCGCGATCGCCGAGACCCGTGAAGAGCCCCAGCCCGACTGGGAGTTGGCGACCGGGGCGCTCGGTCACGCGATCCGCCGCCACCCCGAGCGCTTCCTCGACAAGTCGCGCTACTCGATGGACTGGTACTACCCGGTCCTCGGCGGCGCGGTCACCGGTTCCCAGGCGAAGGAGCGGATCGAGGGCGACTGGGACGCGTTCGTCGTGCCCGGTCTCGGTGTGCGCTGCGTGATCCCCAACCCGTGGGTGACCGGCGGCGAGAGCTGCGAACTCGCCCTCGCGCTCTGGGCGATGGGGGAGTCCGACCGGGCCCTCACCGTCCTCCAGGACATCCAGCACCTGCGCGCCGAGAACGGCATGTACTGGACGGGGTACGTCTTCGAGGGCGCGACCGAGAGCGACAAGGCCGTGTGGCCCGAGGAGCAGACGGCCTGGACGGCCGGTTCCCTGCTGCTCGCGGTGGCCGCCCTCGGCGGCGAGGAGGCGACCGTGGCCGTCTTCGGCGGCGAACGACTCCCGGCCGGACTCGACCCGGACTGCTGCTGATCCCCTGCCCGACACGCTGGTCAAGCAATGGCAAATCGTGTTCTCCCCGGAGCTTTAGACTCCATCCGTTCATGGCTGGCATGGGCATGAGTAAGGGATGCGGGAGAGCAGGACCAAGTGGACGGTGCGGGGACTGTCGGCGGTAGATCCAAGGCTTCGGCCGAGGAGTTGGCGAGCGAACTGCTCGCCCTGAAGAAGGCGTCGGGGCTGAGCTTCGCCCAGCTCAGCCAGAAGACCCACTACGCGAAGTCGTCGTGGGAACGGTGGGTGAACGGGAAGCAGTTCCCGCCCCGGCACGCGGTGGAGAGCCTCGCGGGTCTGTGCGGGACACCGTCCGCGCAGCTGCTCGGCCTCTGGGACCGGGCGCAGGCGGAGCGGGAGGCGGGGGGCGGCCCGGGAGCGGGCGCCGAGGGCGCCGAGGGCGCCGAGCAGGCGTCGGACGCGGGCGCCGAGCCGGACGAGGGCGGTGCGCAGGAGACGGCCGACTCCCCGTCGCGCGGGCGTCGTTCCCGCTTCCTGCGGTGGGCCGCCGTGCTCGGACCGGTCCTGGTGGGGGGCGCTCTCGTGGCCTGGTTCACGCTCGGGCTCGGCAGCACGTCGGCGGCGCCCCAGCCGTCGCCCTCCGTCAAGGTCGCGGGCCCGCAGACGGGTTGCAAGGGGGCCGCCTGCGAGGGCAGGGACCCCAAGAAGATGAACTGCGGCGCCGACGCGGTCACGGTACGCACCGGGTCCATACCCAAGGACCTGGTCATCGAACTCCGCTACAGCCGGGCCTGCCAGGCGGCGTGGGGCCGGATCTCCTTCGCCGAGATCGGCGCGACGGTCGTCGTGAACAACTCCGACGGCGCGGCGCAGGCCGATGTCGTCCACTTCGACAGGGACGTCTACTCGCCCCTGATCGCGGCCCCGGACGACGGTTCCGTGTGGGTCTGCGCGGCGCTGCCCAAGGACAAGGCGCGCAGCTGCACCGGCCGCTTCATCCCCAGCCAGGAAGAGGACTGACCGGGGGACGCGCGACCGGCGGGCTCCGCCGTCCCGTACGGACGGCGGAACCCCGCGGCGGTGCCCGTTCCGCGTCGTGCTCGCCGGGCCTTCCGCAGGTGGTGCGGACGGAGCCCGACGCACCCCCGTGTCGTCGGGATTCCCGTACGGAAGACTGACATCCCCGACGCGCCCGGGTATTGGACGAAAGCGAACAGCGCCGCGGCGGCCCGCCCGTCCGGCAGCCGGCCCGTCAGCCCGCCAGCCAGGCGCTGGCCTCCTTCCGGGTGGCCAGGAACCGGCCCGGGGGCATCCCCGTCAGGTCCGTGAACTCCCGGCTGAGGTGGGACTGGTCGTAGAAGCCGCACCCGGCGGCGATGTCGGCCGGCCGCCCGCCGGCCGTGAGCTGCCGGATCGCGCGGTTCAGCCGCAGGATCCGGGCCAGCCGCTTCGGGGTGAGCCCGATCTGCTCGCGGAAGCGGTTCTCCAGGTGGCGCGGGCTCCAGCCGCAGCGGGCGGCGAGTTCCCGCACGGGCACGGTCCCCGAGCTGCGGTTCAGCAGCTCCCACGCGCGGAGGACGGCCGGGGACGGCTCGCGGGACGGAGCGACGTCGGCGGCCCACCGCAGCAGGGTCTCGTCGAGCGCGGCGAAGCGCCCGGCCCAGCCCGGCGCGGCCTCCAGGGCGGCGGTGAGGTCCCGCGCGCGGCGGCCGAGCACGTCGGCCGGGTCGGTGAGGACGTCCGCGAGCTCACCGAGGGGGCTGCCGAAGAGGCGGTACGCCGCCCAGGGGGCGAGGGTGAGCTCGACCCCGTGCAGGTCGCCCTGGTGCCCGAGGACCCGGGCGCGGGTGTGCAGCCCGGACACGACCGAGGTGTGCAGGGCGGGGCGGCCCACGGTGTCCCACCCCGCGCCGTCGCCTTCGGACGGGAGGGCGCCGGCGACTGCACCGGCACCGGTCGGGAGGCGGGAGGACGGACCGGAGGCGGACGGGAGGGCGGTGGAGGCACGGGAGCTGCCACCGCCCTCCCGACGGGCCGTCCCTTCCCGCCGCTCGGCCGCGCGGCCGAGCCGTATCTCGCTTCCGAACCCGATGAACAGGGACACCCTGCCCGTCGGTACCACCAGCCGCTCCTGCGGCGTTCCGGCCGTCGAGCGGAAGCCGCGGTAGATCCCGATGCCCGGTCTCAGCCGGGTGTCGGGCCTCGCGTAGAACCACTGGCATCTTCCGCCTGCGTCGCAGCTGCGGCGCGTCACCATGAGTCAGACCCCCCTGGGTCCGGAACCGTCCCGGACCGACCGTTCCACTCTCCGGGCCGCCCGGGCGGCGGGGCCAGAGACGACGGTGTCCCAGGGACGCCGAGGGACGTCCCAGGGCTCTGACCTGCAAGGATTCTCTGAAGAGGGGATGTGCGGGCGAGGGTCGGGCCCCATTTGGAGTCGCTCGTGTGGCGGCACCAGGGGCCCCGGGCGAGGCTGGCGCCACAACCCCCAGGGAGGTCCTGTCGTGCCCAGATCCGTACCCCGGTCCGTGTCGCGCGGTGTCGTGGCCCTGATCCTGTCCTGCGCCCTGCTGCTCACGACCGCCGCCTGCGGCAGCGACGACGACGCGAGCGCGAGCGGCTCCGCGACCCCGACGGCTTCGGGCACGTTCGAGCAGCAGAAGCTCGCCAAGACCCGGTTCGTGGCGAACGCGGGGCTGGCCGCGGGGGCCACGTACCAGTGGATCGTGAAGCCGTACCGCACGGGCAAGTTCAAGAAGGGCGCGGACGGCCGGACCCTGGCCCTGGTGAAGGCGGGCCTCGCGGGCGCGTTCACGTACAACCGGCTCAAGGCGGCGACGAACAACGCCAAGGGCGATCCGCTGCTGTCGAAGGCGGTCGCGCCGCTCACGGCGGGGATCGAGTCGCTCAAGGAGCTCGGGACGAAGCTCCGCAAGGGCGAGGTCGGCGACGCCGACGTCGGCGCCTTCGAGAACGTCATCAACAGCGTCAAGGACGCGGGGAAGAGCGCGGGCGCCGAGGTCGTCGAGAAGGTCCCCAGCGCCTCCCAGCTCAGCGGCGGCTGACCTGCGCTAGGTGTTGAGCTCCGCGAGCAGGCGGAGGGTGGCGGGGTCCGGTGACGTGACGAGGAGGTCCGTCACCGGACCCCGCCGCCATGCGTCGAGCCGTTCGGCGATGCGCTGCCGGGGGCCGACCAGGGAGATCTCGTCCGCGAAGGCGTCCGGGACCGCGAGGACCGCCTCCTCGCGCCGTCCGGCGGCGAACAGCTCCTGGACGCGCCGCGCCTCCTTCTCGTACCCCATCCGCCCCATCAGGTCGGCGTGGAAGTTGCGGGCCGCGTGCCCCATGCCGCCGATGTAGAAGCCGAGCATCGCCTTGACCGGCAGCAGTCCGGCCGTCACGTCGTCGCAGACCTGGGCGCGGACCATGGGGGCGACGAGGAAGCCCTCCGGGAGGCGCTCGGGCAGCGCGTACACCTCGGACCAGCGCTCGGGGGACCAGTACAGCGGCAGCCAGCCGTCGGCGATCGTGAGCGTCTGCGCGATGTTCTTCGGTCCCTCGGCGCCGAGCAGGATCGGGAGGTCGGCCCGGAGCGGGTGGGTGATCGGCTTGAGGGCCTTGCCGAGGCCGGTGCCGTCGGAGCCGGTGTACGGGTGGGAGTGGTGGCGCCCGTCGAGCCGGACGGGGCCCTCGCGGCGCAGTACCTGGCGGACCACGTCGACGTACTCGCGGGTCGCGGTCAGCGGGGAGCGGGGGAAGGGGCGCCCGTACCAGCCCTCGACGACCTGCGGTCCGGACAGGCCGAGGCCGAGCATGACGCGTCCGCCGGAGAGGTGGTCGAGGGTGAGCGCGTGCATCGCGGTGGTCGTGGGCGCGCGGGCGGCCATCTGCGCGACGGCGGTGCCGAGTCTGATCCGGCTGGTGTGGGCGGCGATCCAGGTGAGCGCGGTGAAGGCGTCGGAGCCCCAGGCCTCCGCGGTCCACACCGAGTCGTAGCCGAGCCGTTCGGCCTCGCGGGCGAGGTCGAGGCGGTCGGGGGAGGGGCCGCGGCCCCAGTNTCCGGACAGGCCGAGGCCGAGCATGACGCGTCCGCCGGAGAGGTGGTCGAGGGTGAGCGCGTGCATCGCGGTGGTCGTGGGCGCGCGGGCGGCCATCTGCGCGACGGCGGTGCCGAGTCTGATCCGGCTGGTGTGGGCGGCGATCCAGGTGAGCGCGGTGAAGGCGTCGGAGCCCCAGGCCTCCGCGGTCCACACCGAGTCGTAGCCGAGCCGTTCGGCCTCGCGGGCGAGGTCGAGGCGGTCGGGGGAGGGGCCGCGGCCCCAGTAGCCGAGGGCGAGTCCGAGTCGCATGCCCCGCATCCTTTCTGACGATCCGTCAGTTCGGGTGGATGCGGGGACTGTACGCCAACGGCCCCCCGCCCGGAAGGGATGTGCTTCCGGACGGGGGGCCGTCGGTCGTACCGCTGCGCCGGGTCAGCCGCGCTGGATGCCCGTGGTGTCCTGCAGGACGCCGCGACGGCCGTCCTGCGTCTGGGCCACCAGCGTGGAGCCGCGCTGCTCGACCGCCAGGTACCAGGTACCCGGGGCCAGTTCGGCGATCGGAGCCTGCGAGCCGTCCTCCGCGTACAGCGGGCGGGCGACCGGGACGGCGAACCAGAACGGCTCGAAGCCCCCGGCCGACGGCGCCTGCGGGGCCTGGGCCTGCGGCTCGGGCTGCTGCGGGGCCTGCGGCTGCGGGGCGGCGGCCTGTCCGCCGAACGGCTGGCCCGCACCCTGCGACGGGTCCTGCTGACCGCCGTACGGCGGGTGCTGCGCGCCCGGGTAGCCGTAGCCGCCGGGGACGCCCTGCGGGCCGGGCTGGCCCGGCTGCATGCCGTACGGCTGCGGGGTCTGCGGGCTCGGCGCGCTCATCAGCGGGGCCTTGAGGGCGGGGACCAGCGGAGCGGCCACGGCGGCGCCGGCCAGGACCAGGGAGGCGATCAGGCCGAGGATCAGGCCCGCGCCGGCCTCGACCTCACCGAGGTCCAGGACGGTCCAGAGGAGGGACCACGCGGTGACGACGGTCGCGGCGACGCCGAACTGGCCGAGGTCGATCCCGGCGATCTTGCGGGGCTGCGGCAGTGCGCGGTTCAGCACGACCAGGGCCGCCCCGATGACGCCCACCATGTACACACCGATGGCGTTGCCCAGGGAGTCCCAGGCGTTCGGGGCGTCGATCGTGAGGCCCTTGTAGGAGAAGTAGTCCAGGAACGAGGCGATGAACAGCACCACCGCTGCACCGATCAGCACGCCATCGCCTCGGGTGAGGGAGCGGATATTCACGTAAGAAGTCCTTCGTCGGGTCGTCGCGTCGGGGTGGCGCTCAGGTCATGGCACGGGGGATGGCACGGAGCTGCCCCATCGTACGGAGCGAATCTATCGCCCGCGGGTTCTACCCCTCGAGGTAGGTGGCGATGCCGTCCGCGATCCCCTGGGCGGCTTTCTGCCGCCACGCCGCCGACGTGAGCAGTTCCGCGTCCTTCGGATCACGCATATTGCCGCATTCGACGAAGACCTTGGGCACGGTTGAGAGATTGAGTCCGCCGAGATCGTCGCGGACGTCCAACCCCGTACCGGAACCGAGGTAGTTGGAGGGGGCTGTTCCGGTGGCGCGGGCGAACCGGTCGGCGATCCGCTCGCCGAGCGCGCGCGAGGGTCCGACGATCTTCGTGGTGTCGGCGGAGCCCTCCCGCACCCGTGCGGGCAGGATCACGTGGAAGCCGCGGTTGCCGACGGCGGAGCCGTCCGCGTGGACGGAGACGACGGCGTCGGCGCGGGCCGCGTTGCCGATCTTCGCCCGCTCGTCGATGCAGGGGCCCCAGGGGCGGTCGGCGTCGTGGGTGAGGACCACCTCGGCGCCGCGTGCCGTGAGGAGGTCGCGCAGCCGGTGGGTGACGTCGAGGGTGAAGGAGGCCTCGGTGTATCCCGCGTTCGTGGAGGTGCCGGTGGTGTCGCACTCCTTGCGGGTCGTCCCGATGTTCACCTTCTGGTTGATTTCGCGTGAATGGCGAAAGTTGCCGGAGTTGTGGCCGGGGTCGAGGACGACGGTCCTTCCGGCGAGCGAGGGCGCGGTCCCCGGGCCGCTCGCGGTCCCCGACGGCCCGGAGGGCGCGGGGGTGGCGGCGGACGGTGCGGCCTCCGGGCTCTCGGTGGACTTCCCGTCCGACGGCGAGGCCTGCGAGGCCCCGCAGCCGGCGAGTGCGGCGCAGCAGCCGGTGGCGGCGAGGGCGAGCGCGAGGCCGCGGGTACGGCTGCGGGTGCGGCGGGTGGTCTTCCGGTGGTCGTACGGCACCCGGCGACTCTAGGCCCTGCGCGGGACGGAAACGCGCAGCGGGTACGTCGCAGCTTGGTCACCGCTTCGCGGATCGGTGGACGCGTGTGAGCAGACCGTGAAGGGTAGGTGCAAGAGGCGACGGTGGGGTGTCACCGCGCATGGACCCACGAGGGGGAACCGTGGTGGGGGAAGAACCGAACGACGCACGTCCCGAGCCGTCCGACCGGCCTGTGCGGGACGGCGCCCTGGGCGGATCGAGCCGCCCGGGCGAGCCGGGCCGATCGGACCGGCCGGATCAAGCGGGCCCGTCGGGCCGGCCCGGTCAGGCGGAGCCGCTCGACCCGTCGACCCGGATACTGCGGTCCGCCGCCGCGGACCGGCCCGCCGACCGGCCCGCGCACGACCCGGGCCCTCCGGCCGGGCCCGTGGCGCCCGCGCCCTGGGAGGCGCGGCCCTCCGCGGGCTTCGGACCGCCGACCGACCCGCCGCCGACCGACCCGCCGCCGAGCGCGGCGGCCGCGCCGGGCCCCGGGGCCGCCGGCGCCGCTCCCGGCCCGGTTCCTGCCGCCGGGCCCCCGACCGCGCCCGGCTGGGCCGGCACCGGCGCGCCTCCGCCGCCCCCCGGCGCCCCGCCGGGTTTCGGACCGCCGCCCGGCTACGGCCCGCCCGGCTACGGTCCGCCGCCCGGCGACGGCGGGCAGCCGCCGGCCCAGCCGCGCGGCGAGGCGAACGGCGCCCAGGCCGCCCTGATCGGCCTGCTCAACCTCTCCTGCCTGGGCCTCGGCTACGTCCTCCTGCGCAACTGGGTCGGCGCCGCGCTCTGCTGGATCGCCACCGCGGCCCTGCTCTTCCTGGCCCTGCCCGCCGACGTCGACGGCGTGCCCGCCGGGCTCCTCGTCGGCTACGGCGTCTTCCTCCTGGCCGTCGCGGCGGACGGCGCCCGCCGCGGCCTGCGCGCGACCCTCCCGATCGGCGCGTCCTTCCGCCGCCTCGCGCTGCCGCTGGCCCTCGTGCTGCTCGCCGTGCCCGCGGGCGGCTCGCTCGCGTACGGGGCGGCCCGCGACGAGGCGAAGGAGCAGGCCCTGCTCGACCGCCTCGCCGCCGCCGACGAGCTCGTGAAGTCGGCCGACGGCCTCGGCTTCGCCACGGCCGAGCCGACCTTCCGCAAGGCGCTCGGCGAGTACGAGAAGCTCGCCGAGGAGCACGCGGGCTCACGTGCCGGGAAGCTCGTCCCCGCGCGCCTCGACACCTACTTCGCGACGATCTCCAAGCCGTACGCCGACAAGGTGTACTGCGACGCGATCCCGCGCCTGACCTATCTGCGGGGGCTCCCGGCCACCGTCGACAAGGACCTCCTGGGCACCCGGCCGGCCAAGACCGACGAGCCGCTCGCCCACTCCCTCTACGAGTGCGGGGCGGCCGGCATCGGCAACGCGACCTACGAACCGGATCCCAGGGAGAGCTTCAACGAACTCCTCAAGACCTTCCCGAAGTCGTCGTACGCGCCCAAGGTCGCGCCGGCCTTCGAGGCGTCGATCAGGACCCGGACGGACGCCCTCGCCGGGGGCGGCACCCCCTGCGCCAGCACCAAGGAGCTGCACACCATCAGCGCCTCCCTGGACGGCATGACGGACCCGTCGGTCGAGGGCGCCGCGGACCAGGCCGACGCGGCGGTCCAGAAGGGCGACTTCGCCTGCGGGACCTACCAGTTCAAGAACAAGGACTTCAAGGCCGCCCTCGACACGATGACGGCGTACGCGAAGGACTACCCGAGCAGCCCGCAGGCCGCGCACGCCCGCTCCATCGCCATCGCCGCCGAGATCGCGGAGGAGGAGCCCGCGGCGGGTGGGAAGCTGCCCCCGGCCGACGCGCCCGGCGGGACCCGGATGGTGATGGTGGTGAGCAACGACGGCCCCGGCGAGGTCGAGCTGCTCTACACCGGCCCGCTGACCGGCAAGGTCACGCTGAACGCGTGCGGCACCTGCACCAAGTACCCGAGCCCGATCTTCGCGGGCTCCAAGAAGATCAAGGCCTGCACCGGGCCGTCCTCGAAGTACCCGAAGGCGACCCTGCTGCTGCCGGCCGGCGACTACCACTTCCTCCAGAAGCGGGTCTCCACCGGCACGTCCACGGCCGGTGACACCAAGTCGAGCAAGGCGAAGATCGAACCGGGCTACAGCTACACCAACTGCCTGTACGTGACCTCGGGGTTCTGACCCAGGTCTCCGGACCCCGCCACGCGTCACCCGGCGACCGTCCCCTTCCGAGGGGGCGGCCGTCGGCGTTCCGGCCCCCGGCTCGGCCCCGGAGGTTCAGCCCCGCGACTCAGCCCCGGCGGCGCAGCACCCGCAGCGAGTCCGTGACCGAGACCTCCTCGAAGTCCCCCGACTCCAGCGCGCGGAGGTAGATCCGGTACGGCGCCTGGCCGCCGTCCTCCGGGTCCGGGAAGACGTCGTGGATGACCAGCAGGCCCCCGGGGGCGACCTTCGGGGCCCAGCCCTCGTAGTCGTTGCCGGCGTGCTCGTCCGTGTGCCCGCCGTCGATGAACACGAACCCGAGCTGTCCGCCCCACACCTTCGCGACCTGCGGCGACCGCCCCACCACGGCGATCACGTGCTCTTCGAGCCCCGCCTTGCGCAGCGTCCGCCGGAACGTCGGCAGGGTGTCCATGAGCCCCACCTCGGGGTCGACCACCGTCTCGTCGTGGTACTCCCACCCCGGCTGCTGCTCCTCGCTGCCCCGGTGGTGGTCCACGGTCACCGCGACGGTCCCCGCCTGCCGCGCCACGTCGGCCAGCAGGATCGTGGAGCGCCCGCAGTACGTGCCGACCTCCAGGAGCGGCAGCCCGAGCTTCGCGGCCTCCGTGGCCGCCGCGTACAGGGCGAGCCCCTCACCGACGGGCATGAAGCCCTTGGCGGCCTCGAAGGCGGCGAGGATCTCGGGCGCGGGCTCGGACATGGTGACTCCTACTGGCGGGTACGCGGCTGACGGCGCCCATCGTGCCCTACGCGTCGCACTCGAACCACACCGTCTTCCCGTCGGCCCGCTCGTCGACCCCCCACCGGTCCGTCACGGCCTCCACCAGGACCAGCCCCCGCCCGCCCGCGTCCAGCGGACCGGCCGCCTTCGCGTACAGGGCCCCGGGCACGCCGTCGGCGACCTCGACCCGGAGGCCGTACGGCTCCCGCAGGATCAGCACCGCGCAACGCCGGCCGGGCACGTGCCGGACGACGTTGGCGACGAGCTCGGTCAGCGCGAGGCCCGCGGAGTCGGCCAGCCGGTCGAGCTCCCACCGCGTGAGGAACATGCGGAGGATGCGGCGCATGTGACCCGCGGAGTGGTCACCGACGGTGAACCGCATGCGGTAGCTCGTCGCAAGTGCCGCAGGGTAGAGGTCTGTTGCCTGATTCATGCCACCAGAGTGGGTGGCGTTCGTTACGCTCGGCTACGGCCTGAACACAACGCCTCACCGCGTGAGCTTGGGGGTGACCTCGCCGTGGTCAACATCCGCAGCCTGGATCCGAGTGCTTCGCCACTGGACTACTACGGATACGAACTCCGCCGCCTGAGAGAGGAGGCGGGGCTCAGTCAGTCGCAGCTCGGGGACGTCCTCTTCTGCACGGGCTCCCTGGTCGGCCAGGTCGAGACGGCGAGAAAGGTCCCGACCAGGGAGTTCTCGGAGCGGCTCGACGCGGCGCTGATGACGGGCGGGCTCTTCACCCGGCTGGTGGGGCTGGTGTTGAAGAGTCAACTGCCGTCGTGGTTCAGGCCGTACGCGGACATGGAGGCGCGGGCGACGTACCTCTGCTCGTTCCAGGTGCAGGTGGTGCACGGATTGCTCCAGACGAAGGGCTACGCCCGGGCCCTGATGGGGGCGAGGGTCGAAAGCGATCTCGACGGGATGGTCGCCGCCCGCATCGAGCGCCAGCGGATCATGGACCGCGAGAACCCGCCGCTGTTCTGGGTCGTCCTGAGCGAGGCGGCGCTGCACCAGGAGGTCGGCGGGCGGACGGTGATGCGGGAGCAACTCGACCACCTGTTGGGGATGCAGGATCGCGAGTGGGTGAAGATCCAGATCCTTCCCTTCGAGGTCGGTGCGCACGCGGGCTCGCACGGCTCGTTCACTCTCCTCCGCTTCGAGAGCGACCCCGACCTCGTCTACACCGAGGACTTCGTCCAGGGGCACATGACCGTGGATTCGGCCGCGTTCAGGGAGGGGTCGCTCCGTTACGATCACCTGCGAGCGGCCGCTCTGTCGGTGGAGGACTCGACCACGCTGATCACCCGCGTCATGGAGGAACACTATGGAGACCAACCGGAGCCTGGCGGGAGCGAGCTGGCGTAAGTCCTCGTACAGCGGGGACAACGGCGGTGAGTGCATCGAGGTCGCCGACCTGGCTGCCCACATCGCTGTCCGTGACTCCAAGAACCCCGAAGGCCCCGCCTTCCTCGCCACCCCCGCCGCATTCACGGCCTTCGTGACGGCCGCCGCCGAGGGACGTATCGGCGGTCGCTGATCATGGCGACCCTCATAGGGACGATGATCCTCGCCATCGGCCTGCCGGCCTGGGCGGGGATCACGTACGTCGGGCTGGTCCGGGCCCGCCGGGGCGACGAGCTGCCCCCGCTCCCGCCGCCCCGGCGCCGCCGCACGCCCGCCAGGAAGGCCGCCTGGGTCGCGGGGCTCGCCTACCTCGCGGGGGGTGCGGTGCACCTGTACGGCCTCTCGTACATGCCGTTCCTCCAGCCGGAGGACGCGTGCTGGTTCGGCGTGGGGATCATGGACTCCCCGGACTCCAGCAGCGCGCTGCCCGTGAGCCTGGTGTGTCACGGCATCGAGGTCGTCCCGTGGTGGGTCAACCCGGGGCTCCTCGTCCTCGCGGTCACTGCCGTCACCGCGACCGTCACGAGCGCGGTCCTCGCGTGGCGGGGATCCGCCTCCCGCGGGGTCAGCTGACGGGGCGGTCGCCGTCCGCTGCGGCCAGGACCGCCACCAGCTTCCGCACGCCCGCCTTCCATTCCTCGCCGTCCGACTCCTCCCAGAGTTCGAGCAGTTCGGACGGCTCGGTGAGGATCCGGTCCAGGGCCGCCACGGCCTGCGGGCGCAGGTCGGCCGGGAGGGTCGGCAGGGGTTCCTTCGGGGCGTACGAGGTGGTGACGGGGTCGCCGCCGGGGCACTGGGCGGCGAGGAGGGCCGCCGAGGCGATCGCCTCGTCCGCCAGGTCCGCGTCCAGGTACGCGTCGCCGGTGTCGATCACCTCGCGGAAGGCCGTGCGCAGCACCTCGGCCTTCTTCTCCGCCGGGGCCTCGTCCACCCGGTACGAGAAGTCGGCGGCGGTGTCGTTGTCGAAGGGGCCGATGTCCCAGGTGCCCATGGCGTGCTCGCTCTCTCCGTGCGCGGTCGTTCCGCTGTACCGACAGAGTGGCAGGCACCACTGACAACGCCCTTCCGGTGTCGGTGGCCTGTGCTTGGATCCCGGTCATGACGACGGACGAAGACCTGGCCGACCAGGGCGACACGCGGGGCGCGGACGGCGCGTGCGACTCTCCCCGGATGTGGATCGGGGCGGTCCCCTCGCTCGACCCGGAGGGGCAGGAGGTGATCCTGGACCTCGACCAGGCCGCCGCCGACCCCGGTGAGCGCCTGGCGCTTCTCCTCCTGAACCGGGGGCACGAGGGTGAGGAAGGGGTCTTCTATCTGCTCCGGGACGACCTGTCCGCGCGCTACGAGCGGACCGCCGGCCGGCTCACCGTGACGCTGCTCGCCCGCCGCGAGGTGCTCGCACACGACCTGCGGTCGCATCCGGAGGAGGTGCGCGCGGAGCTGGACGCGCTGGCGGCGGATCCGCTCGACGCCGACCGGGTCGTCCTGCTGCGGCGTGGGCTGAGCACCGGCTTCGTCCCGGCCGCGCGGGACGGGGAGTGGCCGCCGGTCCTCCTCCTGGACCACGCCGGGGGCCCGGTGTCCGGTCCCATCGGGCTGCCGGCTCTGCTCGCTCTGTTCGAGAGGGGGGAGGCAGGCCTCGCGGTCGTCGACGCGCAACTGGTCGACACGGAAAGGTAGTTCCGCCCCGCCTGCTACCAGACCCAGAAGCCGCCGAGGATCGACGTACGGCCGGTCTCGTCCGTGCCGATCATGTGGGCCGACTCGGGGCCCCTGCTCGAACCGTCGTCCAGCGGGACGACGAAGCGGTGCCGCCCGAAGCGAAGGGCGATGATCCGGTCGGGATCCAGCTCGGAGTCGTCGACGGTCTCGCCGATGTAGTTGCGCATGAGGTCGAGCGAGCCGGGTTCGGGGAAGCGCCACTCGCTGCCGTCGTACACCCCGACGGGGTCGGCCAGGCACCGGAGCACCGGGCCGTCGAAGTGCAGCTCGACGTAGTCGCGCACGAAGGACACGGCGCTGACCTCGTGGCCGATGAGCAGTCGGATCGGGTCGCCGTCCGGGACGTCGCTGATGTTCATGAGTTCATGGTGCAGGACTCCCGGCCCGGATCCTCCGTCCATTCCCGTATCTGACCTTCCGTCAGAATGGAACGTGTTCTAGTCTGCCGCGCATGGGCATCGCCATCACGCACGAACAGCGGGAGCTCGCCCGATCCGTCCGGGGCTGGCTCCAACGCGCCGTACCGCCCGAGGAGGTCCGCAAGCACCTGGACGTCCCCGACACCGCCACCGGACGGCCGGTCTACTGGGACGCCGCCGCCAGGCAGGGACTCCTCGGAGTGCACCTGCCCGAGGAGTGCGGGGGAGGGGGCGGCGATCTCGGCGACCTCGTCGTGGTCGTGGAGGAGGCCGCGAGGGCGCTCCTGCCGGGGCCCTACCTGCCCTCCGTCCTCGCCGCCGAACTGCTCCGCAGGGCCGGGGAGACGGAGCTCGCCGCCGCCCTCGCGAGCGGGGAGCGGATCGGCGCCGTGGCCCTCCCCGGGACCGGTGCGGAACTGGGGCCCGCCGGGACCGGTGACGGCCCCGACAGCACCGGACCCGGCACCCTCACCGCCGTCCGCACCGCCGGCGGCCACCTCCTCGACGGCGCCGCGCCCCCCGTCCTCGGCGGCGCCCAGGCCGATCTCGTCATCCTGCGCGCCGCCACCGCCGACGGCTCCGTCTGGCTCGCCGTCGACACCGACGGCCTCACCGTCCGGCCCCACGAGAGCGCCGACCCCACCCGCCCCACCGCCGCGATCACCGCCCGGAACCACCACGTACCCGCCGCCCGCGAGCTCGCCCTCGACACCGCCCTCGTCCACGACCTCGCCGCCGTCCTCTTCGCCGCCGACGCCTGCGGCACCGCCGCCCGCGCCGTCGAGACCGCCGCCGAACACGCCCGCACCCGCGAGCAGTTCGGCCGCCCCATCGGACAGTTCCAGGGCGTCAAACACCTCTGCGCCGACATGCTCGTCCGGCTCGAACAGGCCCGCGCCCTCACCTGGGACGCCGCCAGGGCCGGCGACGACGACGCCCGCCCCCTCACCGCCGCGCTCGCCGCCGCCACCGCGCTCGACACCGCGTTCGGCTGCGCCAAGGACTGCATCCAGATCCTCGGCGGCACCGGGTTCACCTGGGAGCACGACGCCCATCTGCTGCTCCGCCGCGCCCTCGTCGCCCGCCAGCTCCTCGGCACCGGCGACCGGCACCGGCTCGACGCCCTCCGGCACGCCGCCACCGGCGTCCGCCGCGGCCTCCGGCTCGACCTGCCGCCCGAGGCCGACCCGTACCGCGAGGCCGCCCGCGAGGCCGTCGCCCCCGCCGTCGGGCTCGACCCGGCCGCCGCCCGCCGCGCCCTCGCCCCCACCGGCTACGCCGCCCCGCACCTCCCGGAGCCGTACGGCCTCGGCGCCGGCCCCCTCCAGCAGCTCGCCGTCCAGCGCGCCCTGGACGAGGCCGGGATCACCGTCGCCGGGCTCGGCATCGCCACCTGGGTCGTGCCGTCCCTCCTCGCCCACGGCACCCCCGCCCAGCAGGACGAGCACCTCGGCCCGACCCTGCGCGGCGAGCGCCTCTGGTGCCAGCTCTTCTCCGAGCCCGGCGCCGGCTCCGACCTGGCCTCCCTCCGCACCCGAGCCGAGCGCACCGAGGACGGCCGCTGGCGGATCAACGGCCAGAAGGTGTGGACGAGCGCCGCCCAGTGGGCCCACCACGGCATCCTGCTCGCCCGTACCGACCCGGCCGCCCCCAAGCACAAGGGCCTCACCTACTTCCTCGTCGACATGCGGAACACCCCCGGGATCGACGTACGGCCGCTCAAGGAGATCACCGGGGAGTCCCTCTTCAACGAGGTCTGGTTCGACGACGCGATCCTCCCCGCCGACGCCGTCGTCGGCGAGGTCGACGACGGCTGGCGGGTCGCCCGCAACACCCTCGGCAACGAGCGCGTCCACATGGCCGACCAGGTCGCCTTCGACACCGGCCTCGAAGCCGTCATCGCGAGGGCGGACCGGGTCGACAGCTCCGTACGGGTACGGATCGGGGCCCTGCTCGCCGAGGCGCACGCGCTCGCCTGCATCGGCCTGCGCACCACCCTGCTCCAGGTGTCCGGACTCGAACCCGGCGCGGGCGCCAGCGTCCGCAAGCTCGTCCAGACCCTCCACCAGCAGAAGCTCGCCGAACTCACCCTCGAACTCCTCGGCCCGGAAGGCGCCGTGCGCGAGGGACCCGGCGAACGGGCCGTCCACGGCCTGCTCATGTCCCGCTGCCTCACCATCGCGGGCGGCACCACACAGGTACAGCTCAATGTCGTCGCCGAGCGGCTGCTCGGCCTGCCGAGAGACTGAGGGGGAACCGAAGATGGGCAAGGCGTACGTCGTCGGCGTCGGGATGACCCGGTTCGAGAAGCCCGAGACCCGGGACTGGCAGTACTGGGACATGGTCAAGGAGGCCGGAACCGCCGCACTCGCCGACGCGGGAGTCCCCTACGCGCGCGTGGAGCAGGCCGCCGTCGGCTACTGCTTCCAGGCCTCCACCGCCGGACAGCGCGCCGTGTACGCACTCGGGCTCTCCGGCATCCCCGTCTACAACCTCAACAACAACTGCGCCACCGGCTCCACCGCCCTCATGACCGCCCGCCAGTTCGTCGAGGGCGGCATCGCCGACTGCGTCCTCGCCGTCGGCTTCGAGAAGATGAGCCGGGGCGCCCTCGGCGGCGGATCGGGCGCCGGGGACTTCACGACCTCGCCTGTCGCCCGGCACTACGGGATCATGGCCGCCGGCCACGGCTTCGAGGCGAGCCCGCCCACCGCGCAGATCTTCGGCAACGCCGCCCGCGAGCACATGGAGCGGTACGGGACGACCGAGGCGCAGCTCGCGGCCGTCGGCGCCAAGAACCACCGGCACTCGGCGAACAACCCCAACGCCCAGTTCCAGGACGTCTACACGGTCGAGGAGATCCTCGCCGCCAAGACCGTCCACCGGCCGCTCACCAAGCTCCAGTGCTCGCCCACCTCGGACGGCGCCGCCGCGGCCGTCGTCGTCTCCGAGCGCTTCGCCGACGAGCACGGGCTGCGGGACCGGGCGGTGGAGATCGCCGGACAGGCGATGACCACCGACACCGAGGAGTCCTTCGCCTCGGGCTCCTGCATCGACGCCGTCGGCCGGCCGATGTCCCGGGCCGCCGCCCGGCAGGCGTTCGACCGCGCCGGGCTCGGCATCGAGGACGTCGACGTGGTCGAGCTGCACGACTGCTTCTCCATCAACGAACTCCTCACGTACGAGGCGCTCGGCATGTGCGAGGAGGGCGCCTCCGGCAAACTCGTCGAGTCCGGCGCGACGACGTACGGCGGCCGCTGGGTCGTGAACCCCTCGGGCGGCCTCATCTCCAAGGGCCACCCGCTGGGCGCGACCGGCCTGGCGCAGGCCGCCGAACTCGTCTGGCAGCTGCGGGGCGAGGCGGGGCCGCGGCAGGTGACGGGGGCCCGGGTCGGGCTCGCGCACAACATCGGCCTGGGCGGGGCGGCGGTGGTGACCCTGCTGCGCAGGTCGTAGGACCATCTCCCCATGTACGGGGCGGATGCGGTCTGCGACCATGACATCCATGCCGCAGACCGACTCCGCACCGACGACCTCCGCCACCCCCTCCCCACCCGCCCCCCGCGCCTGGGCGGTCGTCCTGACCGCCTGCGCGGGCCAGTTCCTCGTCGTCCTCGACGTCTCCGTCGTGAACGTGGCGCTGCCGTCGATGCGGACCGACCTCGGACTCTCGGCGCTCGGTCTGCAATGGGTCCTCAACGCCTACGCCATCGCCTTCGCCGGCTTCATGCTGCTCGGCGGACGCGCCTCCGACCTCTACGGGCGGAAGGCGATGTTCCTCCTCGGGCTCGGGCTCTTCACCGCCGCCTCGGTCGCGGGCGGCCTCGCCCAGGAGGGCTGGCAACTCGTCGCCGCCCGCGCCGCGCAGGGCCTCGGCGCGGCCGTCCTCTCGCCCGCCACGCTGACCCTGATCACCGCGGCCGTCCCCGCCGGAGCCGCCCGCACCCGGGCCATCGGCACCTGGACCGCGGTCGGCGCGGCCGGCGGCGCGGCGGGCGGCTTCGTCGGCGGCGTCCTCGTCGACCTGCTGTCCTGGCGCTGGGTCCTGCTCATCAACGTCCCCGTCGGCGTCGTCGTCCTCGCGGGCGCGCTGCTCTGGCTCCGCGAGTCCCGCACCGGCGCCGGCCGCCGCCTCGACCTGCCCGGCGCGGTCCTCGTCACCGCGGGGCTCGCCACCCTGGCGTACGGCATCGTCCAGACCGAGGAGGCGGGCTGGACGGCCCCGGCGACCCTGCTCACCCTCCTCGGCGGGCTGGTGCTCCTCGGGGCGTTCGTCGTCGTGGAGGCCCGCACGGCGGAACCGCTGATGCGGCTGGGGATCTTCCGCAACCGCGCGGTGTCGGCGGCCAACGCGTCGATCCTGCTGTGCGGTTCGGCCTCCTTCGGCATGTGGTTCTTCATGACCACCTACGCGCAGAGCGTCCTCGCGTACACCCCGCTCCAGGCGGGTCTCGCCCTGGTCCCCAGCTCCCTCAGCGTGGTCCTGGGCTCCAAGCTTGCCCCGTACCTGATGCCGATCGTCGGCGCGCGGAACCTGGCCGTGGCCGGGGCCCTCGTCGGGGCGGCGGGCTTCGCCTGGCAGTCGACCCTCACGGCCGACGGCACGTTCCTCGGGACGATCCTCGGCCCGGGCATCCTCATGATGGCCGGGATAGGCCTGGCCACCACCCCGCTGGCCGCCCTCGCCACCTCCGGCGCCGCCCCGTCCGACGCGGGCCTCGTCTCGGGCCTGGTCAACACCTCCCGCACGATGGGCGGCGCGCTGGGCCTCGCGGTGCTCTCGACGATCGCCGCCGCGGCCACCCCCGCCGCCACCCCGGGCGCACCGGACCCGGCGTCCCTCGTCCCCGGGTACGCGATGGCCTTCCGGGTGGCGACGGGCGTGCTGGTCGGGGCGGCGGCGCTGATGCTCCTCTGGCTCCCCCGGCAGGCGAGGACGGCGACCGCCCGCGGGTGACAATGCGCGGGTGATATCGATCAAGAACAGAATCAGAACCTCCGTGACCGCGCTGGCCGTCGGCGCGTCCCTCCTCGTCGCACCGTCGGCCTCGGCGGAACCGGTCCTGGCCGTCACCACCGGCCCCGTGTTCAACGACCCGAACAGCACCGACGCCTCCGCGCGGGGACGCATCCTCTCCCACCTGGCGGGGCTCGTCGACGGCGCGGAGTCGGGGTCGACGATCCGGATCTCCCTGTACCTCTTCCACTCCGTGTACCTGGCCAACAAGCTGGGCGACGCCCACAAGCGGGGCGTCACCGTCCAGGTCGTCGTCGACGCGGACAGCAGGTCCACCGGCCTGGAGACGCTGAAGACCCGGCTGGCGGACCCGGCGGGCAGCCCCGGCTCCTGGGTGCGGACCTGCAAGCCGGAGGAGGCCTGCCTGGCGCTGGACCCGGGCACCACGGCGGCGGACCCGAACGGCACGTACGACAACGTCAACCACAACAAGTTCTTCCTCTTCTCCCGCACCAAGGGCAAGGGAGACGTGTTCGTCGACGACGTGGTCGTGCAGGGCTCCGGGAACCTCACGAGCCAGGACACCGACGACTGGTGGAACGACGCGCTGACCGTCGTCGGCAACACGGAGCTGTTCGCCGCGTACACCCGGTACGCCGACGACCTCGCGGCGGCCGCCGCCGGGCAGGCGCCGCAGGTCGCGGACTACGCGCACGACACCCAGGCGGGCAAGGCGAAGGTCTACTTCTTCCCGCGGTCGAGCACCGACACGGTCGTCAACATCCTCGCGACGGTGGCGCCGGTCGCCACCCCGGACTCCTGCACGGGCAACTCCGCGGGCTTCGGCACCCCGGACGGCCGTACGAAGATCCGCATCGCCCAGGGCCACATCACCCGCACCGAGGTGGCCAGGAAGCTGTGGGAACTCGCCCAGGCCGGGTGCGACATCGAGATCGTCTACCGGTCGCTCGACAACTGGACGGCCGACGACACGCCCATGGGGCAGGTCGCCAACTGGCTGACCAGGCCCGTGACGGGCAAGGGCCGCATCACCCTGCACCAGCTCGACAACGACAAGCGCGGCGGCTCCGACTCCCACACCAAGTACCTGCTGGTCGAGGGCACGTACAACGGCGGCCCGGACAAGAAGATCGTCTTCACCGGCAGCCACACCTACACGACGACGGCGCTCAAGTACAACGACGAGACGCTGCTCAAGTACGAGGACACCCCGGTCTTCGACGCGTACGTGAAGAACTTCGAGGCCCAGCGCGCGGCGGCGCTCGCCGGCCTGTAGCCGCCGGGAGCTACAGCCACCCCTGGCGGCGGGCCGCCCTGACCGCCTCCATGCGGTTGCGCGTGCCCGTCTTGCCGATGGCCGACGACAGGTAGTTGCGGACCGTCGACTCCGAGAGGTGGAGGGCCGCCGCGATGTCCGCGATCGTGGCGCCGTCCACCGCCGCCGCCAGGGCGTCCCGTTCGCGGCCCGTCAGCGGATTGGGCCCCGCGCCGAGCGCCGCGGCCGCGAGGGCCGGGTCGATCACCGTCTCACCCCGCAGGACCTGACGGATCGACTCGGCCAGCTCCTCCACCGGCCCGTCCTTCACCAGGAAGCCCGCCGCACCCGCCTCCATCGCACGGCGCAGATACCCGGGCCGGCCGAAGGTCGTGAGGATCAGGACCCGGCAGTCCGGGGCCTCCGTGCGCAGGTCCGCCGCCGCGTCCAGACCCGAACGGCCCGGCAGCTCGATGTCGAGCAGCGCGACGTCGGGCCGCGCGAGCAGCGCCGCGTCCACGATCTCGTCACCCCGCCCGACCTGTGCGACGACCTCCATGTCGTGCTCCATCCCGAGCAGCAGGGCCAGCGCCCCGCGCATCATCCCCTGGTCCTCCGCCAGCAGCAGACGGATCATGTCGTCGGCACCCCCTCGCACTCGTGCGGGCCGGGGGTCTCCACGGGGAGCTCCGCGGTGACCCGGAACCCGCCCCGCGGAGCCGGTCCCGAGTCAAGAGTGCCGCCTGCCGCCGCCACCCGCTCGCGCAGGCCCCGCAGACCGCTGCCCGCGATGCCGTCGGCCCCCGGCGCGCGGCCGGCCGGGCCCCGGCCGTCGTCGGTGACGGTGAGGCGGACCCGGTCGGCGGTGCCCTCCAGGGCGAACACGCAGCGGGTGGCGCCGCTGTGCCGCACCGCGTTCGTCGTGGACTCCCGCACCACCCAGCTGAGCAGGGCCTCCGTCTGCGGCTCCAGGAGCGGGCCCGAGCGGCGTACGACCGGCTCGATGCCGGCCGAGGACAGCGCGTCGCGCGCCCGGTCCAGTTCGGTGGCGAGGCTGCCCTCGCGGTAGCCGGTGACGGCCTCTCTGATCTCGGTGAGCGCCTGTCGGCCGACCGCCTCGATGTCCGCCACCTGGGCGAGGGCCGCGTCGAGGTCGCGCGGCGCGAGCCGGCGTACGACCTCCGACTTCACCACGATCACCGAGAGCGTGTGGCCGAGCAGGTCGTGCAGGTCGCGGGAGAACCGCAGCCGCTCCTTCTCGACGGCGGCCGTGGCCAGTTCCTCCCGGGTCGCCCGCAGCTGCCGGACCGATTCGTCGAGCGCGAGGATCGCCGCCGTCACCATCACGGACATGAACGTGCCGTACACGACGCCGATGGAGTCCCAGCCGTCCCGCCAGAACGTCACCACCCCCACCGCCACGACGAGCGGGGGGCTCACCCACCGCAGCAGCGGCCCGTGCCGCACCACCGCCCCGACCGCGAGGCCCAGGAGCGGGAACAGGAGCAGCCACTCCCTCCCGTACCCGACGGCGAGCGCGAAGGTCAGCACCCCGAGCGCGGTGAGGAGCCCCCAGGTCAGCGGCGTCTCCCGGCTGGGCGGGTGGCAGGCGCGGAAGACGATCGCGATGTAGAGGGTGTTGAAGGCGAGCAGCCCGAAGCCGCCGATCCACGGGTTGGGGGCCTGGCCGCCGAGCAGATGGGAGAGCGCGCCCAGGCCCATCAGCAGCCAGGGGAGGAGGCTGAGCCCGTTCGGGCCCCGCTCCCACTGCTGCTGGTCGCGCAGCGCCCTGGCGCCCCGCCGGATGGTCCCCATCGCCGTCCCCCTCACACCGTCCTCGCCGAACGACGGTACGAGACCGCCGCGTACGTGCCGAAGAGCGCCGCCCACCCGAGCAGGACGGCCGGGGCCGCCGCCCCCGGCGCCGTCCCCTCCGTCACCGCCACGCCCAGCTCGGCGAACCGGTTCGTCGGCGTGAGCTCGGAGACCGTGCGGAGCCAGTCGGGGAAGAGCGCGACGGGGAACCACAGTCCGCCCACCACCGCGAGCCCCAGGTTGCAGGCGACGTTCACGACCCCGGTCGTCTGCGCGGTGAGCCGGTAGCCGTTGCCGAGGCCGAGCAGGGTGAAGGGGAGCGAGCCCAGCCAGAGCGTCAGGGCGACCGCTCCCCACTGCCAGGCGGCCATGCGCACGCCGTTGGCGAGCGCGCCCGCCAGGAGGACCGCGGCGATCGCGGGGAGGACGACCACCGCCCCGGTCAGGGCGCGGCCGGTCACCACCTGGAGGGGCGTCATGGGGGTGATGCGCAGCTGGCGCAGCCAGCCCGTGGTCTTGTCCTCGGCGACCCCGTTGCCGACGGACAGCGCGGCCCCGAGGGCCCCGTACGCCGCCATCCCGACCATCGCGGCCTTCTTGTACGGGCCGTCGTCCCCGTCGCCGAGGTTGGTGAAGAGCAGGTACATCATCACGGGGACACCGACGGTGGAGATGACGAATCCGGCCTCGCGCAGGGCGCGGCGGACTTCGAGGCGGACGTAGGCGGTGATCATCGGGCGGGCTCCAGTCGTTCGCCGGTCCGGTGGGACAGGGTGAGGAAGGCGTCGTGCAGGGAGGCCCGGGTGACCTCCAGGGAGCGGATCGCGTCCCGCGCGGCGAGGGCGCGGACGGTGGCGTCCGAGTCCTCGGTGCGCAGCCGGGCGCGGTCCTTCCGGACCTCGACGGAGGTGACTCCGGGCAGCGCCGTCAGCCACTCCGTCGGGCTGCCCGCCAGGTCGAAGGAGACCAGGCTGCCGCCGGCGGCCCGCTTGAGCTCCTCGCCGGTTCCGTCGGCGACGATCCGGCCGGCGTCGAGGACGACGATCCGGTCGGCGTACGCGTCGGCCTCCTCCAGGTAATGGGTGGAGAACAGGACGGTGTTCCCCCGCCGTGCGTAGCCGTGCATGGCCTCCCAGAACTCCTGGCGGGCCTCGACGTCGAGGGCCGAGGTCGGTTCGTCCAGGACGACCAGCTCGGGGTTGCCGACGAGCGCGATCGCGAAGCGGACCCGCTGCGCCTGGCCTCCGGAGAGCCGGGCCACCCGGCGCTCGGCGAACCCGGTGAGTCCGGCGAGGGCGAGGGCCTCGGCGACCGGCATCGGCGCCGGGTAGGTCCGGGCCACGAAGGACACGACCTCGCGGACGGTCACCCGGGGGGTGGCCTGGCCCTCCTGGAGCATGGCGCCGACCCGGCCGGCCGCGACGGCGAGGGCCGGGGCCCCGCCGAAGAGTTCGACGTGGCCGCTGTCGGGCTCGTCGAGGCCGAGGAGCAGGCTCACGGTGCTCGACTTCCCGGCGCCGTTGCGGCCGAGCAGGGCCACCGTCTCGCCGCGCCGGACGGTGAGGTCGATCCCGTCGAGGGCGCGGGCGGCGCCGTACGTCTTCGTCGCGGCCCGGAAGGCGACCGCCGGTGCGTGCGTCAGGTCCTTCGTCATGCGTCGACGGTACGAACCGGGGGCCGCCGCCCGGCAGGCGCTGATGTACGGACCTGGCCGTGACAAATGTACCGGGCCCCGTCTCTGACGTACCGTCAGGTGACGGCTGCCGGGAGGGTTCCCAACTCCTGCCGCCTGGGCTATACATGGGGACCACCGACCTAGAACGCGTTCTAGAACGGCCGCGTACGGGACGGTTCCCGCACGGCCTCGGTGCGGCCGACGGTGCGGACGGCCGCGCCGAGGTCTTCACCGCCACGAGGAGCAGCAGCCCGATGCCCATCGACCCCGCAAAGGCCGTCGCCGCCGAACCCCGCAGCGCCGAGATCTCCTGGGACCACAAGGACGTCCAGCTCTACCACCTGGGACTGGGCGCCGGAATCCCGGCGACCGACCCCGACGAGCTCCGCTACACCCTCGAATCCCGGCTCCACGTCCTGCCCAGCTTCGCGACCGTCGCGGGCGCCGGCATGGGCGTCGTCGGCGGGCTCTCCGCCCCCGGCATCGACATCGACCTCGCCGCCGTCCTGCACGGCGGCCAGACGGTCACCCTCCACCGCCCCGTCCCCGTCTCCGGCCGCGCCGTCTCCACCTCCCGCGTCGCCGCCGTGTACGACAAGGGCAAGGCCGCCGTCCTCGTCCTGCGCTCCGAGGCCTCCGACGCCGACGGCCCGCTCTGGACCAGCGACGCCCAGATCTTCGTCCGCGGCGAAGGCGGCTGGGGCGGCGACCGCGGCCCCTCCGAGCGCCTCGCGCTCCCCGAACGCGCGCCCGACGCCACCGTCGAACGGCCGATCCGCGAGGAACAGGCCCTGCTCTACCGGCTCTCCGGCGACTGGAACCCGCTCCACGCCGACCCCGAGTTCGCCAAGCTCGCCGGCTTCGACCGGCCGATCCTGCACGGGCTCTGCTCGTACGGCATGACCCTCAAGGCGGTGGTGGACACGGTGCTCGGCGGGGACGTCGCCCGGGTCCGCTCCTACCGCACGCGCTTCGCCGGGATCGTCTTCCCGGGCGAGACCCTGCGCATCCGGATGTGGGCCGGGGACGGCCGCGTCCAGGTGGCGGTGACGGCCGTGGAGCGCGACGACGCCTCCGTCCTCGCCGACACCCTCGTCGAACACTCCTGATCGCCCGATCGCCTGATTGGAGCCGCACCATGCGCGCAGCCGTACTGCACGAGATCGGCCAGGACAAGCTCGAAGTCGTCGACGACGTCGAGGCGGTGGGCTTCGGCCCGGGCAAGGTGAAGATCCGGGTCCGCGCCACCGGCCTCTGCCACTCCGACGTCTCCGCGATGAGCGGCGTCCTCCCGCAGCCCGCCCCCTTCATCCCCGGCCACGAGGGCGCGGGAGAGATCCTCGACGTCGGCGACGGCGTCACCGGACTCACCCCGGGCCAGCGGGTACTGCTCTGCTGGCTGCCCGCCTGCGGCAGCTGTCCCGCCTGCAAGCGCGGCCAGACCCAGCTCTGCCTGGCCGGGTTCATGAACGCCGGCACGCCCAACTTCAAGCGCCCCGGCGGTGACGTCTTCGGCTTCGCCGGCACCGGCACCTTCACCGAGGAGGTCGTCGTCGACGCGGGATGCGCCGTCCCGATCCCCGACGACGTGCCCTTCGACATCGCCGCCCTCATCGGCTGCGGCGTCACCACCGGACTCGGCGCCGCCATCAACACGGCCAAGGTGGAAGCCGGTTCGTCGGTCGCCGTCATCGGCTGCGGAGGCGTCGGCATCTCCGCGATCCAGGGCGCCAAGCTCCAGGGCGCCGCCCAGATCGTCGCCGTCGACCCCGTCGCGTCGCGCCGCGAGGCCGCGCTGCGCTTCGGCGCCACCGAGGCCGTCGCCCCGGACGCGCTCGCCGACGCCAAGCAGCGGATCACCGCAGGCGAGGGCTTCGACTACGTCTTCGAGGTCGTCGGCAAGTCCGCCACCGCCCGCACCGCGTACGAGAACACCCGGCGCGGCGGCACCCTCTGCGTCGTCGGCGCGGGCGCGATGGACGACAACCTCCAGCTCAACATGTTCGAGCTGTTCTTCGACGAGAAGCGGATCCTGCCCTCCATGTACGGCGGCGGCGACGTCCTGCGCTCCTACGAGCGGGCCATCGCGCTCTGGCGGGCCGGCCGCATCGACCTGGAGTCGCTCATCACCCACCGCGTACCGCTCGCGGGCATCAACGAGGCCCTGGAGCAGATGCGGACCGGCGCGGCCCTCCGTACCTGCATCGAGATCTGAGAGGACTCCCGCGAGATGTCACTCCCCCTTGAGGGCCTGAGCGCGATCGTCACCGGCGCCGGGCGCGGCCTCGGCCGCGCCGAGGCCCTGGAACTGGCCCGGCTCGGCGCGGCCGTCGTCGTCAACGACTACGGGCAGCCCGGCCGCGACGGCTCGGGCGCCGCCTCCGCCGCGCCCGCCGAGGAGGTCGCGGAGGAGATCCGCGCGACGGGCGGCAGGGCCGTCGCGCACCTCGGCGACATCGCCGACTTCGAGACCGCGCGGACCCTGATCGACCTGGCCGTGGCCGAGTTCGGCAAACTGGACGTCCTCGTCAACAATGCGGGCATCCTGCGCGACCGGATGGTCTTCTCGATGAGCGAGGAGGAGTGGGACTCGGTCATCCGGGTCCACCTCAAAGGCCACTTCAACACCACGCACTTCGCGGCGGTGCACTGGAGGACCCGGGCCAAGGCGGGGGAGACCGGCGTCTACGGCCGGATCGTCAACACCTCCTCCGAGGCCTTCCTCGCCGGCTCGGCCGGCCAGCCGAACTACGCGGCCGCCAAGGGCGGCATCGTGGGCCTGACGACGTCCACGGCCCTCGCGCTCGCCCGGTACGGGGTGACGGCGAACGCCATCTGCCCCCGGGCACGCACCCGGATGACCGAGGACGTCTTCGCCGGCTTCGCCGAGCCGACGGCCGAGGGAGACCTCGACCCGCTGTCCCCCGAGCACGTGGCGCCGCTCGTCGGCTACCTCGCCTCCCCGGCGGCGGCCGGGGTCAACGGCCAACTGCTCGTCGTGCACGGCGGAATGGTCGCGATCGTGGACCGGCCGCGGGTGGCGGCCAAGTTCGACACGGCCAAGGAGGCGTTCACGTACGAGGAACTGGACGGCCTCCTGAGCCCGCACTACGCGTCCCGCCCCGCGGGCGAGACCTTCGCGGCCTCCGAGGTCCTCGGCCTGAAGAAGGGCTGAGGACCGGGGACGACCCCCGGCCGGGGTGCGGCCCGGCCGGGGGACGGTGGGGAGCACGAAGGGCCCCGGGGTGACCCGGGGCCCTTCGTCCTGCCTGGTACCGCTCGTTACTGCGAGACGGGCTCGCGGCGGTGGCGGCCGTGCGGGGAGGACGCGGAGTCCTCCGTCGGCGCGGCGTCCCCGCGGTGCTTGCCGGAGCCGTTCGGCTCCTGCCCGTCCGTGCTGGTTTCCGACATGGTCGAACTCACCCCGTAGACATCGGTCGTGCTGTGCAGCCCGAGAGTCTAGCCAGCCGGTTTCCCGTCCGTGAGAGGAGCCTGCTGCAACGGCACGGGACGGCACACCCGGGGCCCCTCGGCAGCCGCGCCACCCCCCGCCGCGGGCCCCGCGACGACCGCGTCGGGCGCCGGCTCCGGCTCCGGCGGCGCCTCCACGTCCGCGAGACCGCAGGGCGCCCCGGCCGTCACGTACGGCAGCCGGAGCACGCCCCCGGCCGTCCACAGCCCCGTACCGGCCAGCCACCCCACGGGTGCGGCCAACTGGCCCATCCGCCGGGACATCGGCTGCCACGTCCCCACCCAGCTGCCGCCCGCCGCGTCGATCCGCAGCGCGACCGCGCAGGTCTCGGGCATCAGCACCTGCCCCGGCTGGACGGCGAACGGCGTCACCGCCGCGTCGTCGAGCCGCAGGCACTCCGGGAAGCGCACCGGCAGCAGACTGCCGAGCACACCCCAGCCGAGCCGGTCGTGCCCCGGCGCGTCCGAACGGAGCAGCAGCAGCCCGCTGTCCGGGTCCGCCAGAAGCAGCCGGTCGTCGCTGTCCTCGGTGATCTGCAGCAGCGGCGTCACCTCCCCGCCCCGCTCCAGGTCGACGGCGACCGCCTTCACCGGACCGCCGTCGAGCCGCCGGTCGAGCGCGAGCATCCGGCCCGTGCGGTCCAGCCACACCCCGCCCGTGCACCGGCCCCTGACCTCCGCGACCCGCTCAGGACCGAAGGCCCCGCCCGCGACCAGCCACAGCGTGGTCGTCTCGGGACCGACGCACATCGCGTACGCGCCGATGCCGTCCGGCGAGGGCGGCAGCAGCACCAGCCGCTCGGAGCCCGGGGCCTCCACCGCGCCCAGCGGGAGCTCCCCGGTGGCCGGGCCCGTGGGGTAGAGCAGCGAGAACGTGTTCCGCCGCCCGTCCACGCGGCGGGCCACCAGGACCCGGCCGTCGGCCAGCGGCAGCAGCTGGGTGCCGGGCTCCTCCGGCTGGTCGAGGGGGAGCGGGACGGCGTACGGCTCCGGGCCGTCGAGGGTCCACCTCTCCGCGTACAGGGCGTCCCCGCCGCCCGCGAGCCTGGCCGCGTACGCGCCGTTCGCCGTGATCGTGAGACCCGCAGTGAACTCCGTCGCCCGGGCGCCGCGGCCGGGGTGCTCCCCGTCGCGGCCGTCGTCCTCGGCCGCGGTCTCGATGGCACACGCTGTCATCGACTCGTCACCTCCGGCCACGAAGCTAGTTTTCGCACTTCCAGCCGAACAACACGAGCAGGGTCACTTCACACATAAGGGTGGCTGTGCGGCGGTTCTGCTGAGGGGTGGGGGGCGCGTGTGCTGGAGTTGCCCGTGATGAGTAAGGTAAGGCGAACCTAAACGGAGGCTGTGACTCCGGCCGGCCCGCTCCGGTCGGAACCCGCGGCTCCGGCCGATCACCCCGGACGGAGCCCCTCCCGCACCTCCGGCCGGTCGCGCCCGTCTCCCCGCCAGGACACGTACAGGAGCCTTCTCATGTCCCTCCGCCGTCGCGGCACCGCCGCCGTCGTCGCCCTCGCCGCCGCGCTCTCGCTCGCGGCCTGCGGGGGAGGCGACGGAGGATCCGACGCCTCCGCCAAGGAGGACACCGGCAAGAAGAAGGACGTCGCCACCGGCGGCAAGGACTTCGGCGACGCCGCCGCGAAGACCGCGGCCATGGGCACGGACGCCAAGGCCGGCCAGTTCCCCCGCACCCTCACCCACGCCCTCGGGAAGACCGAGCTGCCGGCCGCCCCGAAGCGCGTCGTCGTCCTCGACGTCGGCGAGTTCGACAACGTCGTCTCCCTCGGCGTCAAGCCCGTCGGCTACGCCCCCGCCGAAGGCGACGACGGCATCCCGGCCTACCTCCAGAAGGACGCCGGCACCCCGAAGTCCGTCGGCACCATCAACAACCTCAACCTCGAGGCCATCGCCAACCTCCAGCCCGACCTGATCCTCGGCAGCCAGCTGCGCGCCGCGGACAAGTACGACGAGCTGTCGAAGATCGCGCCGACCGTGTTCTCCATCCGCCCGGGCTTCACCTGGAAGGAGAACTACCTCCTCAACGCCGCGGCGCTCGACCGGACCGCCGAGGCCGAGGCGAAGCTCGCCGCGTACGAGACCAAGGCCGAGCAGCTCGGCAAGGACATCGGCCCCGACAAGCCGACCGTCTCGATGGTCCGCTACCTCCCCGGCAAGATCCGCCTGTACGCGAAGGCGTCCTTCATCGGCACCATCCTCCAGGACACCGGCCTGCCGCGGCCCGAGAACCAGCGGATCGACGAGCTCGCGGCCGAGATCAGCCCGGAGAAGATCGACGAGGCCGACGGCGACTGGATCTTCACCGGCGTGTACGGCGAGGCCAAGGCCACCAAGAAGGACACCGCCCAGGCCAACCCGCTCTGGAAGGACCTCAAGGCGGTCAAGGCCGGCCAGGCGGAGGACGTCCCGGACGAGACCTGGTACCTGGGTCTCGGCGTGACGGCGGCGAACATGGTCCTCGACGACCTGCGCGGCTACCTCGTCAAGTAGCGCGGCCACCTGCCGAGCGGCGGGGGCGAGCCTCCCCCGACGAGCGGCGGAGGACGAGCCGGCCCCCGGCGTCGGCCCCCGCCGTCGGCCGACGGCGCCGGGGCAGTACGCGGCCGGGGTGGCCCGCCGCCGGGGCAGCCCGTCGCCGGGGGAGTCTCGTCCCCGGGCCGCCCCCGGGCCGCTCGCCCATCGGCCCCCCCGGGCCGCCCGCCGCCGGCCCCGTGACGGCGGCGGTACCGGCCGCGAAGGCGGGCCAGGTAGCCTTTCCTCGTGCCCCGCCTGTCTGAAGTCATCGCCGCCCTCGACGCCCTCTGGCCACCAGAGCGGGCCGAGTCGTGGGACGCCGTCGGCACCGTCTGCGGCGACCCCGACGCCGAAGTCACCCGCGTGCTCTTCGCCGTCGACCCGGTCGAGGAGATCGCCGACGAGGCGATCGCCCTCGGCGCCGACCTGATCGTCACCCACCACCCGCTCTACCTGCGCGGGACGACGACCGTCGCGGCCGGCCACTTCAAGGGCCGCGTGGTGCACCGCCTCATCAAGCACGACATCGCCCTCCACGTCGCGCACACCAACGCCGACACCGCCGACCCCGGCGTCTCCGACGCCCTCGCCGGCGCCCTCGACCTCCGGGTCACCGGCCCCCTCGTGGCCGAGAACAACCTCGGCCGGATCTGCGAGCTCTACCACCCCGAGACCCTCGCCGAGTTCGCCGCCCGCGCGGCGAAGCGGCTGCCCGCCACCGCGCAGGGCATCCGGGTCGCGGGCGACCCCGGCATGACCGTGCGCCGCGTCGCCGTCAGCGGCGGCTCCGGAGACAGCCTCTTCGACGCCGTACGTGCCTCCGGCGTGGACGCCTTCCTCACCGCGGACCTGCGCCACCACCCCGTCTCCGAGGCGACCCAGCAGTCGCCTCTGGGCCTGGTCGACGCCGCCCACTGGGCCACCGAATGGCCCTGGTGCGAGCAGGCGGCCGCCCAGCTCGACGAGATTTCCGACCGCCACGGCTGGGACCTCCGCGTCCACGTCTCGAAGACGGTCACCGACCCCTGGTCCTCCCACCACACCTCCCCTGGAGCCCCCAACTGAACGCCGCGCCCGCCGACCAGATCCGCCTCCTCGACGTCCAGGCCCTCGACGTCCGCCTCCAGCAGCTCGCGCACAAGCGCCGGTCGCTGCCCGAGCACGCCGAGATCGAGTCCCTGACCAAGGACCTCACCCAGCTGCGCGACCTGCTCGTCGCCGCGCAGACCGAGGAGAGCGACTGCGGCCGCGAGCAGACCAAGGCCGAGCAGGACGTCGACCAGGTCCGCCAGCGGGCCACGCGCGACCAGCAGCGCCTCGACTCCGGCGCCGTGTCCTCCCCGAAGGACCTGGAGAACCTCCAGCGCGAGATCGTCTCCCTCGCCAAGCGCCAGGGCGACCTGGAGGAGATCGTCCTCGAGGTCATGGAGCGCCGCGAGTCCGTGCAGGAGCGCCTCGCCGAGCTGAACGAGCGGGTCTCCGCCGTCCAGGCCAAGACGGACGACGCGACCGCCCGCCGCGACGCCGCCGAGGGCGAGCTCGCCACCGAGGAGGCGTCCGTGGAGAAGGAGCGCGAGCTCGTCTCGGGCACCGTCCCGGCGGACCTCCTGAAGCTGTACGAGAAGCTGCGCGTCCAGCAGGGCGGCGTCGGCGCGGCCCGGCTGTACCAGCGCAAGTGCGAGGGCTGCCACATCGAGCTCAACATCACCGAGGTCAACGAGGTCCGTGCCGCGGCCAAGGACGCCGTCCTGCGCTGCGAGAACTGCCGCCGGATCCTCGTCCGCACGTCGGAGTCCGGCCTGTAATGACGTCGTCGTCTTCGCGTGAGGTGATCGTCGAGGCGGACGGCGGTTCCCGGGGCAACCCGGGGCCCGCCGGGTACGGCGCCGTGGTCCTGGATCCGGTGACGGGCGAGACGCTCGCGGAGGCGGCCGAGTACATCGGCGTGGCGACGAACAACGTCGCCGAGTACAAGGGCCTGGTGGCGGGCCTGAAGGCGGCGCGGTCGCTGTTCCCCGACGCCACCGTGCACGTCCGGATGGACTCCAAGCTGGTCGTCGAGCAGATGTCCGGCCGCTGGAAGATCAAGCACCCGGACATGAAGCCCCTCGCGGCCGAGGCGGGCCGGGTCTTCCCGGCGGGCCGGGTCCGGTACGAGTGGATCCCGCGCGAGCGGAACAAGCACGCGGACCGGCTCGCGAACGAGGCGATGGACGCGGGCAAGCAGGGCCGCCAGTGGGAGCCGTCCGACTCGACGGCCGCCCTGGACACCGCCGCCGCCCGCAACGCCGCGACCCTCCCCCCGGCACCGTCCGGCCCGCCCGGCGACGCGACGGCGGGCGCGGCGCGGGCGCGCGCCGCGCTGGCGACGGGTGCGGGCTCGACGACGGGCGCCAGCCCGTCCGCCGACCCCGGCCCCGGCCGTACGGGCACGGGCCCGGGCGCCTGGCCCGGCGGCGTCGCGCGCCCCGCGGCCCAGGACGACGGCCTGTTCGCCGCCGAGGAGGCCCTCACGGCCCCGGCCTCGGGAGACTTCGAGGCGGAGGCGGGCGCCGCGGCCCCCGCGCCCGCCCCGGCCGCGCAGTCCGCCTCCGCCGCCCCCGCGCAGTCGGCCCCCGCCGCTCCCGGGCAGGGCTGGTCCGGCGGGCCCGACATGAGCGCGCCCGCCACCTTCGTGCTCCTCCGGCACGGCGAGACCGCGCTCACCCCCGAGAAGCGGTTCTCCGGCAGCGGGGGGACCGATCCCGAGCTCTCGGCGGCCGGACTCCGGCAGGCCGAGGCCGTCGCGGAGGCGCTCGCCGCCCGCGGGACCATCCAGGAGATCGTCAGCTCGCCGCTCACCCGCTGCCGCCAGACCGCGGCCGCCGTCGCCGCCCGCCTCGGGCTCGACGTCCGCGTCGAGCAGGGGCTGCGCGAGACCGACTTCGGCGCCTGGGAGGGGCTGACGTTCGGCGAGGTCCGGGAGCGGCACCCCGAGGACCTCGACGCCTGGCTCGCCTCTCCGAAGGCCGCGCCCACCGGCGGAGGCGAGAGCTTCGCGACCGTCGCCCGCCGCGTCGCCGCGACCCGGGACCGGCTCACCGCCGCCCACGCGGGCCGGACCGTCCTCCTCGTCACCCACGTCACGCCCATCAAGACCCTGATCCGGCTCGCGCTCGGCGCCCCGCCGGAGTCGCTGTTCCGGATGGAACTGTCGGCCGCCTCGATCTCGGCGGTCGCCTACTACGCCGACGGCAACGCGTCCGTACGGCTCCTCAACGACACCTCCCACCTCCGGTAGGAGGCGGGGGCGGCGGCGCGCCACGACGGGGCGCCGCCGCAGACCGTCGGCGTCACCGCCGCACAGGGCCGCCGCCGCACAGGGCCGCCGCCGCAAAGCGGTGGCGCCGGGACCGCGCCCCGTACCACCATCCCGTCATGAGCTGGCACTTCACCGAAGACACCGCCGCCTTCCGTACCGCGGCCGGGACGCACCTCGCCGCCGAGCCCGCGCGCAACACCGCGGTGCTGACCCTCATGGACAGGGCGGCCCGGCTCGGCTGGTGGGCCGAGCCCGACGGCCGGGTCACGGGGGTCCTCGCGCTCTCCTCCTCCGGGGCCCTCGACCTCGGCGCGACGACGGTGGAGGCCGCCCTCGCACTCGCCCTCCCCGCGGGGGAGGAGCCGACCGGGGTCCGTGGCGAGACGGCCGCGGTGGAGGCGTACGCGAAGGCCTCGGGCCGCCCCTGGACGCCCACCGTCCGGATGAGGCTCTTCCGGCTCGGCGAGCCGACCCCGCCGGACCCGGCCCCGGCCGGCCGGCACCGGACGGCCACCGGCGCCGACGTCCCGCTCGTCGCGGCCTGGACGAGGGAGTTCGCGACGGCCATCGGCGACGAGCCCGCCGAGGACTACACCGGCTTCGTCACCGAGCGGATCTCCGAGGGCCGCCTCGTCCTCTGGGAGACGCCCGACGGCCGCGCGGTCTCGATGGCCGCCGTCTCCCGCACGATCGAGGGCCAGGCCCGCGTCCACCTCGTCTACACCCCGCCCGCCGACCGGGGACACGGATACGCGGCAGGGGCCACCGATGCCGTCGGCCGGGTCGCGGCCGCGACCGGCGCCACCCGGGTCGTGCTCTTCACGGACCTGGCCAACCCCACCAGCAACGCCCTCTACCAGCGTCTCGGCTACCGCCCGGTGACCGACCACCTGGGCGTGGAGTTCACCGGGACCGCGCGCTGACGGGCCCCCGCAGGGCCGCCGCCTCGCGCGCAAGCGCCTCCACCCGCGCCCAGTCGCGGGCCGCGAGGGCGTCGGGCGGCAGCATCCACGTACCGCCGACGCAGCCGACGTTCGGGAGGGAGAGGTAGGCGGGGGCGGAGGCGAGCGACACGCCGCCCGTCGGGCAGAACCGGGCCCGGGGGAGCGGGCCCGCGAGGGACTTCAGGTAGGGGACGCCGCCCGCCGCCTCCGCGGGGAAGAACTTCATGTCCGTCACGCCCTGTTCGAGCAGGGCCACGACCTCCGAGGTCGTCGACACACCGGGGAGGAAGGGCAGGCCCGAGTCGCGCATCGCGCCGAGCAGCCGCTCCGTCCACCCGGGGCTGACCAGGAACCGTGCCCCGGCGCCGGCCGCGTCCGCGACCCCGGCCGCCGAGACGACCGTCCCCGCGCCGACGACCGCGCCCGGCACCTGGGCCGCGATGGCGCGGACGGCGTCGAGCGCGGCCGGGGTGCGCAGGGTGACCTCGACGAGCGGCAGCCCGCCGGCCACCAGAGCGCGGGCCAGGGGCACCGCGTCGGCGACGTCCTCGATCACGACCACCGGGACGACCGGGACGGGAGAGGCTTCCGGGGCAAGGTCGAACACGCTCGTCATGGACTTCATCCTGCCCACGACGAGCGTAGTACGCAACGAGCGTTGCGCAGAGTGCAACGGGCTCGGGAAGGGTGGCGCCTAGTGGATCTCGTCCACCAGAACGTCGAGCGCCCCCGGCTTCCCGCTCTCCTCCACCACGTACCCCAGGTCCCGCAGCGCCACCACGAGCTCCTCGGGCGACCGCGGCGTCGCCCCCGCCTCCAGCAGGCTCCGGACGATCCGGCCCTTCGTCGCCTTGTTGAAGTGGCTCACCACCTTCCGGGTCGGCGCGTGCAGCACCCGCACCGTCGCCGTCCGCGCCGCCACCTCGCCCTTCGGCTTCCACGCCGACGCGTACGCCGACGAGCGCAGATCGAGCACGAGCCCGTCCCCCGCCGCCTTGGGCAGCACCGAGGCCATCGCGCCCCGCCAGTGCCCGCCCAGCGCGCCGAGCCCCGGCAGCTTGACCCCCATCGAGCAGCGGTACGACGGGATCCGGTCGGTCACCCGCACCGCGCCCCACAGCCCGGAGAAGACCAGCAGGGACCGCCCCGCCCGCCGCTTCGCCGCCGCGTCCAGGGTCGCCAGACCCAGCGCGTCGTACAGCACACCCGTGTAGATCTCCCCGGCCGGCCGCGCGCCCGCCGTCCGCAGCTCCACGTTCTTCGCGACCTCGCCGCGCAGGCCCTCGCTCAGGCCCAGCACCTCGCGCGCCTTCTCCTCGTCGGCCGCGCACAGCTCGACCAGCTCGTCCAGGACCGCCGCCCGCGCCTCCGCGAGCCCCGGCAGGGACAGCGACTCCGGCTTGAGCGGCGCCCCGCGCCCCGAGGAGGCCTTGCCCTCGGAGGGCGGCAACAGCACGAGCACGGTGGTTCTCCTTCGTCCGTACGGGGATGGGGGTGCGGCCCCAGGAGCCCAGCGTACGAGGTGCCGCACCCCTCCCCGCCCCATACGCTCGGTCCATGCCCCGCCGCCACATTCACGTGACCGGCGCAGCCGAGGCTCCGCTGCGGGCCGCCCTGCGCGCACTCCGTACCGAGCTCGCGATCCCCGAGGACTTCCCGCCCGCCGTCCTCGCCGAGGCCGAAGCCGCCGCGAAAGCCCCCCGGCTCCCCGCGTACGACGCCACCGACCTGCCCTTCCTCACCATCGACCCGCCGACCTCCACCGACCTCGACCAGGCCATGCACCTGGCCCGCAGGGCCGACGGCGGCTACCGCGTCCACTACGCCATCGCCGACGTCGCCGCCTTCGTCGCCCCCGGCTCCGCCCTTGACGCCGAGGCCCACCGGCGCGTCCTCACCCTCTACTTCCCCGACGGCAAGGTCCCCCTCCACCCCACCGTCCTCTCCGAGGGAGCCGCCAGCCTCCTCCCCGGCGAACCCCGCCCCGCCCTCCTCTGGCGCATCGACCTCGACGCCGAAGGCCGCCGCGTCGCCACCGACGTCCGCCGCGCCCTCGTCCGCAGCCGCGCCAAACTCGACTACGCCACCGTGCAGAAGCAGATCGACACCGGCACCGCCGAGGAACCCGTGGCCCTCCTCCGCGACATCGGACGCCTCCGCGAGGCCCTCGAAGCCGAACGTGGCGGGATCTCCCTCAACGTCCCCGAGCAGGAGATCGTCGAGCGGGACCACACGTACTCCCTCGCCTACCGCGCCCCGCTCCCCGCCGACGGCTGGAACGCCCAGATCTCCCTGCTCACCGGCATGGCCGCCGCCGACCTCATGACCGCCGCCGGCACCGGCATCCTGCGCACCCTCCCCACCGCCCCCGACGGCGCCGTCGCCCGGCTGCGCCGCTCCGCGCACGCCCTCGGCGTCGACTGGCCGCACCACGTCTCCTACGCCGACGTCGTCCGGGCCGCCGACCCCGCCGACCCGCGCCAGGCGGCCTTCCTCCAGGAGTGCACCACCCTGCTCAGGGGCGCCGGGTACACCGTCTTCACCGACGGCCACATCCCCACCCCCGCCGTGCACGCCGCCGTCGCCGACGAGTACACCCACTGCACCGCGCCCCTGCGCCGCCTCGTCGACCGGTACGCGGGCGAGCTGTGCGTCGCGGCGGTCGCGGGCGACGAACCGCCCGAGTGGGTACGGGCCGCCCTGCCCGCCCTCCCCGACGAGATGGCCGACGGCTCGCGCCGCGCCAACACCGTCGAGCGCGAGAGCGTCGACATCGTCGAGGCGGCGCTGCTGCGGGAACGCGTCGGCGAGATCTTCGACGCGTACGTGATCGACGTGAAGGAACGCGAACCCGCCGTCGGCACCGTCCACCTGGACGACCCGGCGGTCGTCGCCCGCATCGCGGGCGGCGAGTCCCGGCTGCCGCTGGGGGAGTGGCTGCGGGTCAGACTCGCGGAGGCGGACCCGGGGACGGCGAAGGTGCTGTTCGCGCCCGCGTGACGGCCCCGCCGAGCTCCCGGTACAGGGCACGCGCGTCGTCGGCGTGGAAGCGGATCAGCCGCACCGGGCGGGGCGCGCCGAAGAACCGCGGCGCGTCGACCGGCTCGGTCAGCTCGACGGTGAGGGAGGTCTGGGAGCCGACGGCCAGGTTCAGCTCCCCCTCGGCCTTTTCGTGCGAGAACACCAGCTCGTGCCGGACGGACGCGATCCGGTCGAGCGGCACGGACACGTCGACGTGCGCGGCCTGACGCAGCCGCAGGACGTCCCCCGCGAGGGTGTGCGGCCGCGTCACCGCGGCGGCGTGCAGGCCGAGGACGAACAGCACGGTGTACACGTCCAGGACCAGGACGACCGCGTGCACGACCGGCCAGTCGGCGAGCAGGTACGCCATGCCCACGCTCTCGACCACGCACACGAACGCGAAGCCGTACATGAGCGCCGCCTGGTCCCGCGCGTGCGGGAACACGCCGTCGGCACCCTCCACCCCGTGCGGACGCCGTGCCACCCACCGCCCCAGACTCGCCATGATCCGCAGCTCGTGCCCGACGATCCGCAGCACGCCCTCCGGCACGAGCTCGGCCACGGCCTCCCGCCGGGACAGCCCCTCACGACGCAGTCGCAGGTACGAGACGCCCTCGGCGAGCACGAGCGCGCCGACGAGGAGCTCGGCGCCGGCCCACACGGCGGCGGGCATCCGGACCCCGCCGACGAGCAGGACGGCGAGGACGAGCTCGGCGGGGAGCACGGCGTAGGCGACGCACCGCAGAAGACGCACACCACCCCTCCTCGTCCCGCTCCCTTCACCCTTCACCTGTGCTCCCCTCATCGGCCCCGCTCCCGTCGTTCCCGTACCAGGCGCATCGCCAGGTGGACGGCCGCGGACTGCGCCGGAGCGAGGTCCGCGAAGAGGGCGTCCGCGAGGGAGGCGTCGAAGGCACCGGCCTCGCCCGGCGCCCCGGACGGCATGTCCGCCCCCAGCTCGTCCGGCAGGCAGCCGGCGAGCACCCGCGCGGCCTCGGCGACCCGCGGGTCGTCCGCCGCCGCTCCGGAGAGCGCGTCGAGCAGCGGGTACACCTCACGCGCGTGCTCGGCCGCCCCCTCCATCAGACCCATCAGCCGGGCCCGCTCCCCCTCGGGCACGACGACGTCCATCAGGGCCAGGATCTGCCGGTCCTTCGCCGCCATCGGGGAATCGGGCAGCTCACCCAGACCGGCCAGCAGCGAGGTGAGCTCCGGCGACAGCGGCCCGTCGGCGGGCAGCCGCCCGGCCCTGGCCTCGTCGAGGAGGCCGGCCAGCCGCTCCCGCCGCGCCCGGATCTCCGCCTCCTGGCGCACCAGGTCCTCCGCCAGCTCCTCCAGCACCTCGACGAGCCCGCGCCCCTCGTCGTCGGCGAGCACGACCCGTACCTCGTCGAGCCCGAGCCCCAGCTCGGTGAGCCGCCGGACACGGGCGAGCAGGACGGCGTCCCGGACGCCGTACTCCCGGTACCCGTTGGCCCGCCGCGCGGGCTCGGGCAGCAGACCCGACTGGTGGTAGTGCCGCACGGCACGGGGGGTGACCCCGACCAGCGCGGCGATCTCGCCGATACGCATGGCCCCAGTAGAAACCCTGACGCTACGGCAAGGTCAAGCGTCACTCCAGGGACCGTCCCCGATCATGTGCCACGATCGGGGGAACGACCTCGATCACAGGGACGGCGGGTGCCTCGATGTCCGACGATCACGACATGACTGCCATGCCGCACGCACCACTCACGCAGGCCGACGGCCTGCTGGAGGGCTTCCTGGCGCTGGAGACGCCGGAGGGCTTCCGGGCGGAGCTGATCGAAGGGGAGATCGTCGTGACGCCGCCGCCGGACGGGGACCACGAGGACTACATCAGCCGGATTGTCACGCAGGTGATCCGCACGTCGGTGACCGGGATGGACTTCTCCGGGAACAAGGGCCTCACCCTGAAGGAGGCCCCTGGGGCTCCGAGGGATCACGTCATCCCCGACGGGACTTTCGCGCCGGAGGCCCGGCGTCTGTTCCGGGGCGCGGACCCGTGGATGCCGTGCGAGGGCGTTGCCCTCGTTCTCGAAGTCACCTCGCGCCGCCCGAACGTCGACCGTGACATCAAGCGCCGCTGCTACGCCCGCGGCGGCATCCCGCTCTACCTGCTCGTCGACCGGGACACTTCGACTGTGACGCTCTTCAGCGACCCGGAGGGCGGCGAGTACCTCCGGCGGGACCTCGCACCCTTCGGCAAGCCCCTCCTGCTCCCCGCCCCCTTCGGCTTCGACCTGGAGACCGCCGACTTCCTCTGAGTCCTTCGGCCTCCTGATCGCCGGGTAGCATGGTCGGCACGGCAGACGAGCCGGGCGGGCGGCCGCGTGGAGATCCTCGGATCTTCCCGAGGAACGTCCGGGCTCCACAGAGCAGGGTGGTGGCTAACGGCCACCCGGGGTGACCCGCGGGACAGTGCCACAGAAAACAGACCGCCGGGGACTTCGGTCCCCGGTAAGGGTGAAACGGTGGTGTAAGAGACCACCAGCGCCTGAGGTGACTCAGGCGGCTAGGTAAACCCCACTCGGAGCAAGGTCAAGAGGGGACACCTCGGTGTCCCTGCGCGGATGTTCGAGGGCTGCTCGCCCGAGTCCGCGGGTAGACCGCAGGAGGCCGGTGGCAACGCCGGTCCTAGATGGATGGCCGTCGCCCCGACGACCGCGAGGTCCCGGGGGACAGAACCCGGCGTACAGCCCGACTCGTCTGTCGGCCCACGTGGGAGGCCCCCGTCCGGCAGTGCGCCGGGCGGGGGCCCTTCCCGTTCACCCGGCGCCGAGCTCCGGGGAGACCGGCCGCTCGAAGAAGGTCTCCAGGACGACCGTGGCCTGCGTTCCGCTGACGCCTTCGATCGCGTAGATCCGGCGCAGCACGTCCTGCAGCCGCTCCGTGGTCGCCGTCCTGACCTTCACGAGCACCGACGCGCTGCCCGCGATGACGTGCGCCTCCAGGATCTCGGGGAGCGCGGCGAAGTCCTCGGCCGAATCGCCCATCCACGCGACCGAGTCGACCATCACGTACGCCAGGACGGCTCCGCCCACCGCCGCCGGGTCCACCTCGACGGTGGTGCGGCGGATCGCGCCGCGCTCCCTCAGCTTCCGTACGCGCTCATGGGCCGCCCCGGCCGAGAGGCCCACGGCCTGGCCCAGCGCGGCGTAGGACTGGCCGGCGTCCTGCTGGAGCTGGGCCAGCAGGACGCGATCGATGTGATCCACAACTCTCCATTCGGTCCGATCTTGTCGAGACCGTATCTCATTCGGCAGTCTTCTCTTCGCGCCGTACGACATTCGGAACGGCATCCGTGTGGATGGGAAGGAACCCGCATGACCAGCGAGCGCCCCGCACTGTACGAGATGTTCGACGACCGGTTCCGTACCGGCCGCTGCATGAACGGCGACGACGGCCTGGAGGTCCTCCACACCGGCTGCCGCTGGGCCGAGGGCCCGATCTACCTGCCCGCATGGAGGCAGTTGGTCTGGAGCGACATCCCCAACGACCGAATGCTGCGCTGGGACGAGGAGACCGGCGACGTCGCCGTCTTCCGTCGCACCGCGGGGCACACCAACGGCAACACCCTCGACCGCCAGGGCCGTCTGATCACCTGTGAGCAGGGCAACCGCCGGGTCACCCGCACCGAACACGACGGCACGATCACCGTCCTCGCCGACCGCTGGCAGGGCAAGCGCCTCAACAGCCCGAACGACGCGACGGTGAAGTCCGACGGCTCCATCTGGTTCTCCGACCCGGACTTCGGCATCACCAGCGACTACGAGGGCTACCGCGCGGAGAGCGAGATCGGCGCCAACAACGTCTACCGCGTCGACCCCGCCACCGGCGAAGTACGCCTGGTCGCCGACTGCTTCGCCGCCCCCAACGGCCTCGTCTTCTCGGCCGACGAACGGCAGCTCTTCGTCTCCGACACCCGGGCGGGCCTCATCCGGGTCTTCGACGTGCGCGAGGACGGAACCCTTTCGGACGGCGACGTCTTCGCCGAGGCCGGAGCCCGTGCGGCCGCCCGCTTCGACAACCTCCGCTTCGACGACGGCGGCCGGCTCTGGGCGGCCGCCATGGGCGACGGCGTGCACTGCTACGACCCCGACGGCACCCTGATCGGCCGGCTGAACGTGCCCGAGGCCGTCGCCAACATCACCTGGGGCGGAGCCAAGCGCAACCGCCTCTTCATCGCCGCCGAGACCAGCCTCTACTCGGTCGTCATGGGCGTCACGGGCACCCACCCGACCGGCCCCGGGCGCAGGCCCTGGCTCCAGACGCCGTCCCGCTGAACGGGCCGGCGGGGCGCCCGCCGCTCAGGGGCGACGGACCTCGAAGTGGAAGCAGCCGTACTCGACCGCCCGGACGTGGACCAGCGCCACGGCCGGGTCGGCGAACGCCTCGGCGAACGCCCGGTCGAAGCCCTCGGACGTCGCCGCCGGAATCTCAAGCAGCCGGCCCCCGACGATGCGGCCCGCCGCGTCGTAGCGACGCACGGTCCTGAGCGCCTCCGCCCGGGCGAAGGGGTACGCCTCCGACGGCGCGGGCCCGCCGCACTCCTCGGCGTGGACGAAGACGGGGCCCTGCTCGTCGTACGCGCCCGGCTCTGCCCCCGTCTCGGCCGCCCAGCGCCGCAGCGGCGCGTACGAGACGAGCGCGATCCGCTCGCCGGGGACGGAGAGACGCAGACAGCAGCGGAGCGGGTCGCCGCCCTCGTCGGCGGAGTACGGAACGCAGACGCGGCCCGCGTCGTCGGTGACCCGCAGCTCGGCGAGGGCGGAGGGCCCGATGGGGCGGGCGTCGTATGCGGTCGTGGTGGTGGTCTGAGTGCTCATACGGCCAGCGTCGCGTGGCGGCGAGGCGGCCGCTGGCGGAATTCGGACGCGGCGGTGCGGCGGCGGCGCCCAGCCGACCGGACCCGACCGGACCCGACCGGACTGTGGCCGGTGAGCCCCGCCCGCCCTCCGCCCGGCCCGGTTCCGTGGTGGTGGCTCAGAGCGGCTGGAGGCGGCGGTACAGGAGGCAGAACTCGTTGCCCTCCGGGTCGACCAGGACGTGCCAGTTCTCGGCCCCGGTCTGACCCACGTCCGCCCGCCTGGCGCCGAGCGCGAGCAGCCGCTCCAACTCCGCCTCCTGGTCGCGGTCGGTGGGGTTGACGTCGATGTGGAGCGGGAGCTTCCCGGAGCGCGGATCGCTGCTGGGACTGAGGATGAGGGTCGGCTGCGGCCCGCCGAAGCCGACGCCGGGCGGCCCGATCTCGATGCTCCCGTCGTCGTCACGGCCGAGCTCCACGTACCCGAGGACCTCGCTCCAGAACGCGGCGAGTCGCTCGGGATCGGCGCAGTCGATGACCAGTTCACTGATGCGGCATGCCATGGCCGCCAGTCTAGGCAGGACGGCGCGGCCACCGGGTGGAGGCAGCGGACAGGAGCTTCTCCGCCAGAGCCTGGCAGCGGTCCCTGAGCTCCGGGGGATCGAGCAGCTCGAACTCGTGCCCGAGGAGGAGTACGTGCATGAGGACGCGGTCGAGGCTCGCCGCGCCGCTCAGGACCTCGCAACGGTCCTCGCCCCGCTCGTGGACGACCGCCGCCGAGGCCGGGACCTGCGCGCGGACCGTGGCCGCCGGAGCGTGGACGAGGAAGCGTGCCCGGTGGGCGTAGACCCGGCTCGTGACACCCTCCTGCACGTACTCCGCAGCGTCGGGCGCGGGGCGCGGGCGGAAGCGCCACGTCCGGGCCGCGACCGCCGTCATCCTGTCCAGGCGGAAGGTGCGCCAGCCGTCGCGGTCGAGGTCGTACGCGAGGAGGTACCAGCGGCGGTCGGAGGCGACCAGGCGATGGGGTTCGACCCGGCGCGGCCCGACCGAGCCCCCGGAGGGGTAGTCGAACCCCGCCTCGACCTCCTCGCGGCAGGCCCCGGCCAGGGTCATGAGGACGTCGGGGTCGACCGGTGCGCGGCCCGAGCCGAAGAACTCCACCGAGCCCGACAGGGTGCGCACCTCGTGCCGCAGCCGGGAGCACCTGGTCCAGCTTTGTCAGTGCCCGGATCGTGGCGTCACCGGAACCGGCGGCCGCGCCGGCGAGCAGGGAGACCGCGGTCGCGATGGCCTCCTCGTCGTCGAGGAGGAGGGGCGGCAGATCCTGCCCCCGGCCCAGCCGGTAGCCGCCGCCCACGCCCAGGCCGGCGTGGACCGGATAGCCGAGCGTGCGCAGCCGCTCGACGTCGCGCCGCACCGTGCGCGGGGTGACGCCGAGCCGGTCGGCAAGCTCGGGGCCGGACCAGGACCGGCGTTGCTGCAGCAGCCCGAGGAGGGTGAGTACCCGCTCGGTGGTCCCTCGCTCGTCCATGTGGCCCAGCCTGCCAGAGGTGGCGGACCGATCCTGTCCGCCTCGGGTGCCAGGGTGGATCCATCACACCGCGAGGAAGGGAGCAGCACGATGAGCCGCCGATTCCAGGTCACGTTCGACGCACACGACCCGAGGACGCTGTCGACCTTCTGGCGCGAGGCGCTGGGGTACGTCCATCCGGGCCCGCCGGGAGTGGAACTGCCGGAAGGGGCGGACCCGTTGGCCGTGTGGGACGAGTTCCTGGCGAAGCTGGGGGTGCCGGAGGAGGAGCGCAACACGCGATCGGCCCTGGAGGACCCGGAGGGGCAGGGGCCGCGGGTGTTCTTCCAGCAGGTGCCGGAGGGGAAGACGGCGAAGAACCGGGTGCACCTCGACGTGCGGGCGGCGCCGGGGCTGGAGGGGGAGGAGAGGATGGCGGCGCTGGAGGCGGCCTGCGAACGGCTGGTCGCGCGGGGAGGAAAGCGGCTGCGCCGCTTCGAGCCGGAGCCGCCGATGAGCGCGGGGTGGATCGTGATGGCGGACCCGGAGGGGAACGAGTTCTGCTTGGACTAGGTACGGGTGGGGTGCGGGTCTTGGGTTTCTTGGGGTGGGCCGGGTGTGTGAGTGACGGGTGGGACCGCCCTCTTTCCGAGAGTCGCTCCTTCCGGTGGTGCGTCAAGGGCGCTCCTTCGTCGCGTCGGCTTCGCCGATTCCGCTGCGCTCCACCCTTGACCCACCACCTCCAGGAGCGAAAACACTCTCGGAGGGCGGTCCGGGGGGCCGGGTCCACGCCGGGCCTCGGGCAGTGGCCGGCGTCGGCGGGCGTGTGCCGGTCGGTGGGTGGGTGCGCGGCAGTTGAATGGGGCAGTTGGGCACGGCTTAGCGGGTTGTGGTGGTCCGTGGTGGGGCTTCAGGCCCCGCTGGTCACCCCCGGTGGGGTGTGGGTGGAGGAAACTGCGGGCTACTCCGAGTAACACGCCCCGAAAGATGCCCCATCAGGGGCGAATCGCCCTTATCGGGCGCTGAAAGTGCAAGAAACTCACACCGACCCCACCCCACCACCCACCGGCAGTGACCAGCGGGGCCTGAATCCCAGCCAACCGACGAAGGACAGCCGCTAAGCGCTGCCGGGCCGCCCCATTCAACAACCGCGCACCCCGAACCAGCCGACCGGAGCCCACCCCGCCCGGCCGCGAACCAAGCCCCCACCCACCGTCGATCAGACGCCCCCAAGCGGCGCCCACTACCCGGGCCTTGGCGTCGGCCCCGGCCCTCGGCCGCCCTCCGAGTGTGAAAAGGCGGCCTCCGCCGCCGGGTCAAGGGTGGAGCGCAGCGGAATCGGCGAAGCCGACGCGACGAAGGAGCGCCCTTGACGCGGTGGTGGAGGACGCCACACTCGGAAAGAGGGCGGCCGCACCCGAGGTAGAGCTGGACCGTCGCCCCAGACACCTCACCCCCGCCCTCCGGCGCCCACCCCTCTCACCCGCTCTCACCCGCACAAAGCCGTGTCCACGACCTCCGCCACACCCTTCACGGCCTCCGTCTCCGTCGGGATGCTCGTCACCGTCACGTTCGCGGCCCGCCCGGCTTCCGTGACTCCGCCCCTGGTCTCGTAGCCCGTGATGTCGCCGCCGTGGCCCCAGTAGAAGCCTCCGCACGACAGCGGCCTCTTCATGAGTCCCAACCCGTAGTGGAACTCCGTCCCTTCGATCGGGACCGTCGTCCGCATCTGCTCGCGCTGCGCCTTGCGCAGCAGGCGATCGCCGCCGAGCAGTTCGCCGAAGAAGCGGTTCAGGTCCGAGTTCGTCGAGATCATCTGGCCCGCCGCCCAGCCCGCCGACGGGTCGAGCTGCGTGACGTCGCGCAGCGGCTCACCCGCCTTCATCCGGTGATAGCCCTTCGGGTGCGCCTCCCTGATGCTCCTGTCTCCCTGCCCCGGGAAATACGTGTGCCGCAGCCCGATCCGCCTCACGACCCGCCGGTCGATCTCCTCGGCCAACGGGCGCCCCGTCACCTTCTGGACGATCAGCCCCGCCAGTACGTAGTTCGTGTTGCTGTAACTCCACTTCTTCCCCGGTTCGAACTCGGCTTCGTGCGTGAGCGCCACATCCACGAGATCACGGGGCTCGAAGTACCGGTGCAGCATCTCCTCGTCGCTGATGTCCGCCCCGTAATCCGGAATCCCGCTCGTGTGCTGCAGCAGCTGACGGACGGTGATCTTCCCTCCGTCGAGCCCCTTCCCCCTGACCACCCCCGGCAGGTACGTGTCGACCCACTCCTCAAGGCCGATCTTCCCCTCGCCGACCAGTTGCAGCACGACCACCGCCGTGAACGTCTTCGTGTTGCTGCCGATCCTCACCTGGCCGTCCCTGGGCACCTTCGCGCCCGTGGCCAGGTCGCCGACCCCCGCGGTGTACGTACGGGCGTGCCCCCTGCCGTCCTCGACGCTCGCCAGTGCCGCCGGCTGGCCCCCGCGCACCAGGGCGTTCAGACCCTGCTGCACCGCGTCCGGCCGCGTCGCCGCGACCGCCGCGGGCGGCGCGAGCGCGCCCGCCGTCATCACCGCGACGACCACCGCCGCCGCGGCCGCCGCGCCCCCGCGTCGGAGGCCCTTGTGCGCTCGGGAGAGGCGGAACCTCGACGTCCTGGTCTTCATCGCTCGCGTGTTCATCCGTTGTCCTTCCGTCGATCGGGCAGGACACGATCATGTTTTCCGGGGGCGCTGAGCGCATCGCGGGAACGCGGGAGAAAGACCTCCCCCGATCGGGGGAGGTCCGCCGTGGGTCGCCCGTCCATACTGGCCGATGATGATCAAGGCACTCCGGCCGCTGCTGCGCCGTTCCACGTACACGGGCGCGCTGTTCGCCTACGCGGCCGCCCTCGCGAGCCTCCCCCTGCTGTCCTTCGCGCTGCTTCCGGCGCTCGTGTGGCGATCCGCCCCCGAGGGCGTCCTGTTCGTCATGGTGCTGGTCGTCTGGGCCGCCCTGATCGTCCTGGTCGGCCTGGCCCGCACCACGCGACGGGTGCTGATCCTGGCGGCCCGCCGACTCCTGCGCGTGGTCCTGCCCGCGCCCTCGGCCGCCCGTCCGCCCGGGACCTCACCCGAGGCCGGACAGCGCTGGCGGACCCCCCTCTGGCTGCTGCTGCACGTGACCGTCGGCTGGACGGGTGCGCTCGCGAGCGGGCTGCTGCTCTTCCTGGCCCTGGCCCTTCCGGGGGGCTGGCTCCGCGCCGAGCTGGCCCTCAGTCTGTTCGGCCGGTCCGCACGGGTGACGGGCGGCTGGCAGAGCTGGGCCCTGGCGCTCGGCTGTCTGCTGCTCGCCGCCGTCGTCTGCGTTCTCGTGACGCGCGCCCTGCGGTGGTCGGCTCCCCGGCTCCTCGGGCCGTCGACGGCCGAGCGGCTCGCCCTCGCGGCCGAGCGGGAGCGGCAGCTGGCCGAACGCAACCGGCTGGCCCACGAGTTGCACGACTCCATCGGTCACACCCTGACGACGACCACGATCCAGGCCGCGGTGGCGGGCGAGCTGGTGTCCACCGACCCGGCGGCGGCGCGGGCCGCCCTGCGCAGCATCGAGGAGTCCGCCCGGGCCGCGCTGGAAGACCTGGACTACGTCCTGGGCGTCCTGCGGGAGCGCGAGGCCGAGACGGCCGGTACCGGCGCCGTCGAGGCTTCCGGTACCGCCGAGGCCGCCGCGGCCGCGCCGATCCGCACGTTGGCCGACCTGCCCGAGCTCCTCGAACGGGTGCGGCACACGGGGGCGGTGGTGGAGTGGGAGCGGTCGGGGGATCCGACGCGGGTGCGGGGGACGCTCTCCCGGGCCGCGTACCGGATCGTCCAGGAGGGGCTGACCAACGCCGTCCGGCACGGCTCCGGCGGTCCGATCACCGTACGGGTAGCGGCCGGGCCGGAGGCGCTGGAGCTTGATGTGGTCAACGAGACGGGGGCCGTGCCGCGTACGGGCCGCACGCGGGCCTTCCCGACGTCCGGGCACGGGCTGCCCGGTCTCGCCGAGCGCGTACGACTCCTGCACGGCGAGATCGACGCCGGCCCGGACGGGCCGAGGCGCTGGCGGCTGGCGGTCAGGCTGCCCGCACGGTGGTCGGCATGACCGGCCCCGACGGCACCGGGACCGCCACGACGCTGCTGATCGCGGACGACGACGAGGTGACCCGTACCGGTCTGCGCATGCTGCTCGCCGCACAGCCGGGGATCGAGGTGGTCGGGGAGGCCGCCGACGGCGTCGAGGTGGTCGAGCGGGCGTTGCGGCTGCGGCCGGACGTGGTCCTGATGGACGTGCGGATGCCCCGGTGCAACGGGATCGAGGCGACCCGCCGCCTCCTCGCGGCGCCGAGGGAGCCGGCGGGGTCGAGGGGCGGGGGCCCTGCCCCGGCGCCGCCGAAGGTCGTCGTGATCACCACTTTCGAGAACGACGACTACGTCACCGCCGCGCTCAGCGCGGGTGCCAGCGGCTTCGTGCTCAAGCGGCTTCCGGTCCGGCAGATCGCGGAGGCGGTACGGGTGGTGGCGGCGGGCGAGGCGATCCTCTTCCCGGCGACCCTGCGCCGGATGGTCGCCGCCCGTCCGCTGGACTCCGCGGAGGCGCTGCCGAGGGCGGCGCTGACGGGGCGTGAGGAGGAAGTACTGCGGCTGATGGCCACGGGCCTGTCCAACCCGGAGATCGCGGAGTCCCTCACCGTGAGCCTGGAGACGGTCAAGACGCACGTCGGGAACGTCCTGACCAAGCTCGGCGCGCAGAACCGGACGCACGCGGTGGTCATCGCGTACGAGTCGGGTCTGGTGGTGCCGGGTTTCACGGGCTGACGGGGAGGACGAAGGCCTGCCCCACCCGGGTTCCGGATGGGGTGCGCGCCGGGCGGCCGTCTCAGGCGAGGACCTCGATGCGCCACTGCGGGTCCCGGTCGTCCGTACGGACGAAGATGCGCTTCGGGAGCAGGGAGCGGTCCTCGAACAGGTCGCGGCCGAGGGCCAGACCGTTCTGGTCGATCACGTACGTGCCGTCCCGGAGGTCGGCGAGTGAGGTGAGGGTGGTGAGCGCGACGGTGCCGCCGTCACCGTCCCCCTCGGCCCCCTCGTCCCCCTCGACGCGCTGGAGGCGCCAGACGGACGCGGGGGAGTCGTCGGGGCGGGCGACGACGGGCGCCCGCTCGGTGCCTTCCGACGCGATGGTCTCCTCCGTGCCCTTGGCGGTGAGCCGGAAGCCCTCGTCGTCCCGGGTGATCAGCCACTCCCCGGCGCGGGTCGGGTCGGCGAGGTAGCCGACCACGGCTCCGTCCTCGACTCCGACCGGGGCCCCCTTCGCGTACAGCTTGACGACCTTGCCGGCGTTCGACATCGCTCCTCCTGGGTTGAGTGGGTTGAGTGGGTTGAGTCGGTTGAGTGGCTCGCGTGTGGCGGTTAGGCCGGAGAGTGCCGTAACGCCCCGCCCCGTGCCAGGGAACACGCAGCTCATAGGCTGTGTGGCGGTGAGAAGTCGTCAGAGAGGGGCAGGTTCCGCGCGCCGGAGAGCGGGATCGGGATCGAATGGCTCCGGCTTCCTGGCATCCCGCACATCCCGCCGCCCCGGCCCGAACCGGCCTGTCGGACCCCTCCGCTAGGGTGCGCGGATGATATTCGGACGAGGGCGGTTCCCGGCCGCCGTGGCAGCTTTCGAGACGGCGGTCCGCTCCCAGGACGCCGACGCCGCGGAGAAGGCCTTCGGGCAGTTGACCACGACGGTGGACAAGGCCAAGGACGCGGAGCTCCACGCTGCCGGGCCGCGTCTCGCGGCCCTCCTGGCCGAGGTCCCGCCCGGGCCGCGCGGGATCGTGGCCGTGGTGATCGGGGCCTGTGTCGAACGGGGTGCGGACGCGACCGCCTGCGCTCCCGCGGTCTTCGCGCAGGCGCGTGAGGCCTTCGCGGCGGCTGCGGTGTTCTGCGAGGCGTGGGCGGCGGCCGGGCGCGGCGAGCTGCCCGGCCACGAGGGCGAAGGCCTTGAGGAGGCGGACTTCGAGCGGATCGGCTTCGAGCCGGTCATGGCCTGGCAGTCGCTCCCGCAGTTCGAGATGGCCTGTGTGGCCATGCTCAACTCGCCCGCCGTGCGGCGGGGCACCCCCGGAAAGGTTGAGCTGCGGGCCTCCGTGGCGCGGGTCTCGGAGCTGTCGGGCGATCCGTTCAAGTGCCTGGCGTACGCCCTCGCCGTCCTCGACGACGAGCCCGTCGTCGCGATCGACCGCGCCACCGGCGCCGGGTTCGCGCTGCGCGCCTCCGGCATCGGCGACAACTTCCAGCTCCACACGCTCCTCGCCGACGCCCTCGTCGGCGGCGGACACCTCCCGGGCCGGGCGCCCTCGGCCGAGGCCGTCGCCATGTGCCGGGACAGGCCCGGACAGACGTCCACGACGGGGTCGTTCAACCTGCTCGGCGCGGACGGCGAATGGATCTGGAACGAGGGCTGCCCCGCCGACATCCCCGTCGTGGACGGCGTGCGCCTCGTCGTCCTCGATCCGCCCCCGTACGAGCGGAGCTGGCCGGCCGGGCGGTTCTTCCCCGGCATGACCGGCGACCTCGTCCTGGAGCGGGTCCTGGCGGCCGAGGAGAGCGGCGCGCTGCTCGCCCAGGTGGCCCAGCCCGTCCGCTGACACGCGGCAGGCGCACGGCGTGTTCGCCGGGGAGGCCGGATCGGGCGGTGTACGGCTAGGGCATGACCATTCCCGTGGAGCGGCTCACCGATCCGGCCGTGCGTGCGTTCGTCGCGGCCCTCAACGCCAATGACCAGACGGCTTTCCGGGAGGCTCTGACTCCCGGTGCGACCATGTCCGACGACGGGTCCGAGCGGGACCTCGCGGAGTGGACCGAGCGGGAGATCTTCTCCTCGCGCGGGCACATGGAGATCGAGTCCGAGAAGAGCGGCGGGCGCGACATCGTCGCGCGTTTCCGCAACGACACCTGGGGCGAGATGAAGACCCGCTGGCACTTCGGCGTGGAGGGCGGCAAGGTCTCCCGGTTCGAGACCGGGCAGGCCTGACACCGCCTCCGCACCTTCCGTCGTCCGCACGCCGTGCGTCGGGCGGGGCTACCCCCGGCCGATGTACGGCATCGTCGTCGCCATCACCGTCGCGAACTGGACGTTCGCCTCCAGCGGCAGGGCCGCCATGTGCACCACCGTCGCCGCCACGTCCGCCGCGTCCATCACCGGTTCCGCCGCCAGTTCGCCGTTGGCCTGGAGGATGCCGGTCTGCATGCGGGCCGTCATCTCCGTCGCCGCGTTGCCGATGTCGAGCTGGCCGCAGGCGATCCGGTACGGGCGGCCGTCGAGCGACAGGGACTTCGTCAGGCCCGTCATCGCGTGCTTCGTCGCCGTGTACGCGATGGAGTTCGGGCGCGGTACGTGGGCCGAGATCGAGCCGTTGTTGATGATCCGGCCGCCCTGCGGTGACTGTTCCTTCATGGTCCGGAAGGCCGCCTGGGCACAGAGGAAGGCGCCCGTCAGGTTGACGTCGACGACCGCGCGCCAGGTGTCCGGGTCCAGGTCCTCGACGGGGACGCCGCCGCCCGCGAACGTACCGGCGTTGTTGAAGAGCAGGTCGACGCGGCCGTAGCGGTCGCGTACGGCCGTGAAGAGGGCCGCCACCTCCTCCGCCGAGGTCACGTCCGTGGGGACGGTCAGGAAGTCCCCGTCGGGCAGGGCCGCCGCCGTCTCCTCCAGGGCGTCAGGCCGCCGTCCCGCCAGGGCCACCGACCAGCCGGCCGCCGCCAGGGCGAGGGCCACACTCCGGCCGATGCCCGATCCCGCTCCCGTCACCACTGCGATGCTCATGGGCGCGCAGCGTACGCGAGACGCGTGCCCCATGAACTCATCGTCCCGACACGTGGATGTTCTGTACCCGACAACGCGAGGTCGTCCCGCCCCCCTCGAATGACCGACGGACCGCATCCGTCTGGGGAGGGGCACATGAACCGCGTACACGACGTTCACGAGCATTCCGAGGAACTCCGCGCCGCCGCGCGCCAGGTGGGCCGCCGCCGGTTCCTCACCGCCACCGGGGCCGCCGCCGTGCTCGCCTTCGCCACGCAGCTTCCCGCCGCGGGCACCGCGGCCGCGGCCGAGCTCGACGGGCGGCGCGTCTCCGAGGACCCGTTCACCCTCGGCGTGGCGTCCGGCGACCCGCTGCCCGGCTCCGTCCTGCTGTGGACCCGGCTCGCGCCCCGCCCCTTCGAGCCCGGCGGCGGACTGCCCGCCGAGCGGGTCTCCGTCCACTGGGAGCTGGCCCGCGACGAGCGCTTCACCCGGACCGTCCGCCGCGGCCGGGCCACCGCGCACCCGGAGTTCTCGCACACGGTGCACGTCGAGGTCGAGCACCTCGACCCCGACCGGGAGTTCTTCTACCGCTTCCGGGTCGGGAACTGGAGCAGCCCCGTCGGCCGTACCCGCACCGCACCCGCCCCGTGGGCCCGTACCTCCGGCCTGAAGCTCGCCGCCGTCTCCTGCCAGGCGTACCACGACGGGTACTTCACGGCCTACCGCCACCTCGCGCAGGAGGACGTCGACGTCGTCTTCCACCTCGGCGACTACCTCTACGAGTACGCCGTGAACGCCACCGGCGGCGCCCGCGCCTACACCGACCGGACCCTCCCGGCCGTCTTCGACCGCGAGACGCTCACCCTGGACGACTACCGGCTCCGGTACGGCCTCTACAAGTCGGACCCCGACCTGCGCGCCGCGCACGCCGCCCACCCCTTCGTCGTCACCTGGGACGACCACGAGACCGAGAACAACTACGCGGGCGGCACCCCCGAGAACGGCGTCCCGCCGGAGGAGTTCCTGCTCCGCCGCGCCGCCGCCTACCGCGCCTACTGGGAGCACCAGCCGCTCCGCACGCCCCAGCGGCCCCAGGGGCCCGACATGCGGCTCTACCGCCGGCTGCGCTTCGGGCGGCTCGCCCAGTTCGACATCCTCGACACCCGCCAGTACCGCTCCGACCAGGCGTACGGCGACGGCTGGCAGGTCCCGGGCCCGGAGTCCGAGAACCCGGCCCGGACGATGACCGGGGCCACGCAGGAGCGGTGGCTGCTCGACGGCTGGCGCGGCTCCCGCGCCCGCTGGAACGTCCTGCCGCAGCAGGTCGTGTTCGCCGAGCGCCGTGACCGCGCCACCGCCGACTTCAAGCTCTCCATGGACTCCTGGGACGGCTACCCGGCCTCCCGGCAGCGGCTCCTCGCCGGTGCCGGGGCCGCCGGCGTCGAGAACCTGATGGTGCTCACCGGTGACGTCCACGTCGGCTACGGCCTCGACATCAAGGCCGACTTCCGCGACCCGGGCTCCCGGACCGTGGGCACCGAGATCGTCGCCACCTCCGTCACCAGCGGCAAGGACGGCGCCGACCGCCCGTCGAACTACGACAAGCTCATGCAGGCCAACCCGCACCTGAGGTTCTTCAACGGGCGGCGCGGCTACGTGACGGTCGCGCTCGGCGAGGAGACCGCCCGGGCCGACTTCCGCACGGTGCCGTACGTGACGACCCAGGGCGCTCCCGTCGCCACGGCCGCCTCCTTCGTGACGGAGGCGGGCGACCCGGGGCTCAAGCCCGCGTGACCGCCGCGTCCTCCTGCGGGTAGCGGACGCCGATGCGGTTCCGTACCGCGTCGAGCGTCCGCATCACCGCGAGCGAGCCGTCGAGGGGGACGAGCGGGGACTCCGTCGCGCCCGCCCGCAGGCAGCGCATGACCTCGGCGGCCTCGTGCCGGAGGGAGTGGGGATCGTCCGACGACGTGATCTCCTCCGGCTCGTGGCCGGCGCGGTGCAGGGTGAAGCGCTCCGGGAAGAAGAAGCCGCGCGGGAGGTCGATCCGGCCCAGCGAGCCCGTCACCGAGGCCGTCAGCGGGGTGTCCGCGTCGAGCGAGCAGGACAGCAGCGCCGACGCGCCGGAGTCCGACCAGCCGAGCAGCATGCCGGTGTTCAGGTCGACCCCCTCCGGCGAGAGCAGCGCGTGCGCGTGGACGGTGTCCGGCTCGCCGAGCAGCAGCTGGGCGAACGACACCGGGTACACGCCCAGGTCGAGCAGCGCCCCGCCGCCCACGGCGGGGTCCCGCAGCCGGTGGTCCGCCGGGAACGGGCCCGCGAGCCCGAAGTCCGCCTGTACGGTCCTGATCTCGCCGATCGCCCCGTCGCGGACCAGCTCGACGAGGCGCCGGATCAGCGGGTTGCAGTACATCCACATGGCCTCCATGAGGAAGAGGCCGCGGTCCCGGGACAAGGTGACGAGTTCCTCTGTCTCGCGGGCGTTGAGCGTGAGAGCCTTCTCGCAGAGCACCGCCTTGCCCGCCTCCAGGGCGCGGCCGGCCGCCTCCCGGTGCGCGTGGTGCGGAGTCGCCACGTACACCACGTCGACATCCGCGTCGGTGAAGAGTCCGTCCCACCCGCCGTACGCGCGCGGGATGCCGAACCGGTCCGCGAAGGTCTTCGCGGACGCCTCCGTGCGGGACGCCACCGCGACGACCTCCGCGCCGTCGAGCGTCAGCAGGTCCGTGGTGAACCGCTCCGCTATGCCGCCCGTCGCCAGGATTCCCCAGCGCACCGTCTTACCCATGTGCCCACCCGTCCCCATCTGTCCCACCGGTCCCGCAGAGGTCTCGACCATGCCGGTCGAGCTGAGAGCATAGGCAAGGATTCAACGAAATGGAGCGGTCGATGCCGGAGAGCGGCCAGAAAACAACACAAGGGCACATAACCGAAAGAGCCCCGGAGTCGATCGGCACCACGGCGGCCCGCCGGACCGGGCTGCTCGTCACCCTCGTCCTCGGCGGGCTCACCGCACTGCCCCCGCTCTCCATGGACATGTACCTCCCGGCCCTGCCCGAGGTCACCGGCGCGCTGAACGCCCCCGCCGCCACCGTCCAGCTCACCCTCACCGCGTGCCTCGCCGGCATGGCCCTCGGCCAGCTCGTCGTCGGCCCCATGAGCGACAAGTGGGGCCGCCGGCGCCCGCTGCTCATCGGCATGATCGTGTACGTCCTCGCCACCGCCGTCTGCGCCCTCGCCCCCACCGCCGAGATGCTCATCGGCTTCCGGCTGCTCCAGGGCCTCGCCGGCGCCGCCGGCATCGTCATCGCCCGCGCGGTCGTCCGCGACCTGTACGACGGCGTGGAGATGGCCCGGTTCTTCTCCACCCTGATGCTGATCTCCGGCGTCGCCCCGATCATCGCGCCCCTCATCGGCGGCCAGATCCTGCGGATCACCGACTGGCGGGGCGTCTTCTACGTCCTCACCGTCATCGGCGTCCTCCTCACCCTCGTCGTCTGGCGCTTCCTCGCCGAGACGCTGCCGCCCGAGCGCCGCCACGAGGGTGGCGTCGGCCAGGCCCTGCGCACCATGAAGGGCCTGCTCGCCGACCGCGTCTTCGCCGGGTACATGCTGACCGGCGGCCTCGCCTTCGCCGCCCTCTTCGCGTACATCTCCGCCTCGCCGTTCGTCGTCCAGGAGATCTACGGGGCCTCGCCGCAGACGTTCAGCCTGCTCTTCGGCCTCAACTCGATCGGCCTCGTCGCCGTCGGCCAGATCAACGGCAAGCTGCTCGTCGGCCGCGTCAGCCTCGACAAGGCGCTCGGCTGGGGCCTCGGGACCATCCTCGTGTCCTCCCTCGCGCTGTTCCTCATGACCAGCGGCGTCTTCGGCGAGGTCGGACTCGTCCCGGTCGCGGCCGGACTGTTCGTCCTGATGTCCGCGATGGGCCTCGCGATGCCGAACACCAACGCCCAGGCCCTGATGCGCACCCCGCACGCCGCCGGCTCCGCGTCCGCGCTGCTCGGCACGACGTCGTTCCTCGTCGGCGCCGTCGCCTCGCCGCTCGTCGGCATCGCCGGCGAGCACACCGCCGTCCCGATGGCGGTCGTGCAGCTGACCTGCGCCGTCCTGGCACTGACCTGCTTCCTCGGCCTGTGCAGGCCGTGGCAGACGGCCAGGACGTCCGCCGGAGCCACCGGTCCCGCCGCCTAGAATGTCTCGGTGAACGCCTCCGCTCCCTCCGCCGACTCCCTGCGCGCCGCCCTCGCCGGGCTCCTCGACGGGCTGCCGCCCAAGCAGGCCGCCCGGGCCGTCGACCGGCTGATCGCCAACTACCGGGGGACCACCCCGACGGACGCCCCCGTGCTGCGCGACCGCTCCGACGTCGCCGCGTACGCCGCGTACCGGATGCCGGCGACCTTCGAGGCGGTACGGGGCGCCCTCGGCGCCCTGCGCGAGGCGGCGCCCGACTGGGAGCCGCGTACCCACACCGACGTCGGCGGCGGTACGGGCGCGGCCGGCTGGGCCGTCGCCGAGGCCTGGGAGGAGCGGCCGCCCCGCACCACCGTCCTGGACTGGGCCGAGCCGGCCCTCGCCCTCGGCCGCGAACTCGCCGCCGGGACCCTGGACGCCGAGTGGCGCACGGCCAGGATCGGCGACGCGCTGAAGCTCGCCGACACGGACCTCGTCACCGTCTCGTACGTGCTCAAGGAGCTGACCGCGGCCGACCGGGCCGCGCTCGTGACCGAGGCGGCGCGGGCCGCGCAGACGGTCGTGATCGTCGAGCCCGGCACCCCCGACGGCTACGAGCGGATCATCGCGGCCCGCACGCTGCTGATCGAGGCCGGGTTCACGGTCGCCGCGCCCTGCCCGCACAGCGGGGCCTGCCCGATCGAGCCGGGCACGGACTGGTGCCACTTCTCGGCCCGGGTGAGCCGTTCCTCGCTGCACCGGAAGGTGAAGGGCGGTTCGCTGCCGTACGAGGACGAGAAGTACAGCTACGTGGCGGCGACCCGGTTCCCGCCGGAGCCCGCGGTCTCCCGCATCACCCGCAGGCCGCAGATCCGCAAGGGGATGGTGCTCCTCGACCTGTGCGGCCCGGACGGGCTGGCCCGCGACACGGTCACCAAGCGGCACGGCCCGCTGTACAAGCAGGCCCGCGACGCGGAGTGGGGCGACGCCTGGCCGCCGGAGGACGAGGGCTGAGGGCCCTTCCCGGACCGCTTCCCGGATCCTCTTCGCGGACCCCCTTCCCGGACCCCCGCCCCGTCCGCCTTCGTCCGGCCCTGCCCGCCTGACCCGACGGCGGGTCGGGCGGGCAGGAGTCCGGACCTGGCCCGCCGGCCTAGGGCCGCAGCTCCTGGGTGCAGCACTTCACGCTGCCGCCGCCCTTGAGGAGTTCTCCCAGGTCCATGCCGATCGGCTCGAAGCCCCGCCGCCGCAGCGGTTCGAAGAGGCCCACCGCCGCCTGGGGGAGGAGCACGTTCCGGCCGTCGCTGACCGCGTTCAGGCCGAGGGCCGCCGCGTCCTCCTCCGTCGCGATCAGGGCGTCGGGGAAGAGCCGGGCGAGCACCGCGCGGCTGCCGGGGGAGAAGGCGTCCGGGTAGTACATGACCTCGTCGCCCGCGTCGTCCAGGACGGACAGCGCCGTGTCCAGGTGGTAGTACCGCGGGTCGACCAGTTCGAGGCCGATCACCGGGCGGCCGAAGAACTCCTGCGCCTCGTCGTGCGAGAGCGGGCTGGAGCGGAAGCCGCGCCCGGCGAGGATCCAGGAGGCGGTGACGGCGAAGTCCCCCTCGCCCTCGTTGACGTGCTCCGGAACCTGCACGTCGTCGGCTGCCCAACCGTTTCCTCGGAACCAGGACAGATGCGCCCCGGCCTCGCCCGCGCGCTCCGCGTGGGCGAACTTCGCTCCGAGGACCCGGCCGTCGACGACGGTGGCGCCGTTCGCCGCGAAGACCATGTCCGGCAGCGCCGGGTCGGGGGCGAGGGTCTCGACCGTGTGGCCGAGCGCGCGGTAGCGGTCGCGCAGGTCCTCCCACTGGGCGAGGGCGAGCGGCAGGTCGACCGGTTTCGTGGGGTCCATCCAGGGGTTGATGGAGTACGTCACCGTGAAGTGCGTGGGTGGGCACATCAGATAACGGCGGGGCGAGGACGTGCGCGGAGTGGTGCGCAATGAGGGCTCCTCACGGACGGGAGTTCAGAGGACCGGCGGGGTGATGATCCGCCGGATCGGTGACCCCATGGTCCGCCTTCCGGGCCCGCCGCGCTGTGGACCGTTCGGGTGGTTCGGTTCCGGCCACGTCTCGCGAGACGTGACGTCTCGTGGGCTGCTAGATTGGGCCCATGCCCGACACCAAGGCCCCCGACGCCTCCCGCCGCAGCGAGCGCTCCCGCCGCGCCATCTTCGACGCCGCCCTCGCCCTCGTCTCCGAGGCCGGCTACGCGAAGACCACCATCGAGGGCATCGCCGCCCGCGCCGGTGTCGGAAAACAGACCATCTACCGCTGGTGGCCGTCCAAGGCCGCCGTCCTCCTCGACGCCTTCCTGGACCTCGCCTCCCGCGCGAACGAGGCCCTGGGCGGCGACGCCGACAGTGAGATCCCCGACACCGGCGACCTCGCCGCCGATCTCAGGTACGTCCTGCGCGCCACCGTCGACGAGATGAACGACCCCGCCTTCGACGCCCCCACCCGCGCCCTCGCGGCCGAGGGCATCGTCGACCCCGAGCTCGGCGCCCGCTTCACCGAGGCGCTCCTCGAACCGCAGCTCCAGTACTACGTCCGCCGCATCGAGGCGGCCCAGGCGGCCGGCGACGTGGACCCCGGCGTCGACCCCCGGATCGCCCTCGAACTCCTCGTCGGGCCGCTCCACCACCGCTGGCTCCACCGCACGCTGCCGCTCACCCACGCGTACGCCGACAGCCTCGTCGACCTCGCCCTGCGCGGCCTCGCGCCGAGGGTCTGACACACCCGTCGCACACCGGTTCCCGACCCCGGTTCCGCACTCCGGTCACCCAGGGCGCAGGATGGTGGGACCATGGGCAGAGCCGAACGGGCGAGCATGAGGTGTGAGGGGATAGATGGGCGACGGGATCGGCCGCTACCGCGGCACGGAGAGCAAACTCGCACAGTGGCTGCGCAGGCGCCCGAAACGCACCGCGGCCGACGACGAGAACGACCGCGAGACGCTGCTCCTGGCCGTCGCCGCCGCCGGGCTGCCCCTCGCCCCCGCCGCGTACCCCGTCGGCTACAGCTGTTCCTGTGAGCGGATCGGCTGTCCCACCCCCGCCCGGCACCCGGTCTCCTTCGCCTGGCAGACGCAGTCGACCACCGACCGCGCCCAGATCGAGCGCTGGGCCCGCAACGAGCCCGAGGCGAACTTCATCACCGCCACCGGCATGGTCCACGACGTCCTCGACGTACCGCTCGCCGCCGGCCGCGCCGCCCTGGAGCGCCTCCTCGCCGAGGGCGTCGAGGTCGGGCCGGTCGCCGAGTCCGTCGACGTCGACTCGGTCAGCGGGCGGATGCTCTTCTTCACCGCCACCCGCGGCACCCCCGAGGACGAGGACGAGTGGTGGCCGTGTGAGCTCGACTGCCACCCCGAGACCATGGCCGAGCACCCGGGGCTCCGCTGGCACTGCCGCGGCAGCTACGTCCTCGTACCGCCCGCCCGGCTCCCCGGGGACGAGAGCGCCCACCCGGTCGTCGCCTGGCTCCGCGGCCCCGAGCACCCGCTGCCCGACCCGCTGAACCTCCTGGAGACCCTCCAGGACGCCTGCGCCCGCCACGTCGCCGCGCGCGAGGCGGAGAGCGACGGCGAGCACTCGGCCCACGAGATCGCCTGGCCGCTGACCCGCTGACCCGCTGACCCCGGGCCTACGAGCCCTGCGCGCCCACCACGCCCTGGAGCCGGGCCTTGATCGTGACCCCGTCACGGTCGGTGCCCGCCGGCTTCACCAGGACCGCCTGGTTGGACACCCACTCCTTGGTGACCGTGTTCTTGACCTCGCCGGTCAGCAGCGCCTTGATGTCGGGGTCGACCTTGGGCCGGTAGCCCGGCGCCGCCGTCTGCCGCTCGAAGAACCGCGTCGCGAAGAAGACGAACGCGCCGCCGTCCGTCGTCCGCAGCCCGAGCGGGGCGAAGTCGCCCTGGTCCGCGACCCGGTCCAGGTACTGCGTCGCGAGCCCCGGGCGCTTGGCGCCCTTCTCCCGCTGCTCCCGCAGCGCCGTGGTGTGCGGCCCCGCCGCGTACGGACCCGGCTGCCCGTCCTTCAGATACGCGACGTACTCCGTGCCGAGGTCCTCGGGCGCGACCGCGAGCGTGTCGGTGTCCGCGGCGACCGGCACCGCGTACCCGTCCTCCTCGGCGAACTCGGGCACCTGCGACGGGCCCATGATCACCAGATGGGCGGCCTCCCACAGCTGCTGGGGCCCGTTGCGCACGAAGACGACGAGCCAGCGCTGGTCGCCGGCGCCCTCGTCGGTGTCCAGGTTCGGGTCGGTGTCCGCGAGGAACCAGCGCGGCCAGCCCGCCTTCCTGGGCAGCACGAAGCGCGCGTCCGACAGTTCGAGGGGGCGGTGGTTCGCGTTGCCGCCGGGCGACGTCACCGCACGCGCGCGCAGACCCGCCTGGTTGATCTCGCCCAGCGGACCGGTGACCCGGCTCGCGTCCAGGGCCGGGTCGTGGGCCTTGTCGGCCCTGTTGTAGGCGGCGGTGAAGTCGGCGAGGGCCTGCGCGGCCTCGGCCTGGGTGGCCGGCGGGATCAGCGCGAGCTCACCGTGCACGGTGACGCAGCCGCTCGCCGTCAGCGCGAGGGCGGTCGCGGCCGCCGCCGCCGCGAGGAGGCGTACCGGTCGCGCGGGGCGCGTGGCTCCCGCGGATCGCGTGGACCGTCCTGCCGACAGCCGCTCAAGCGGTCGTCCCGGCGCTCGCCTCAGCGTCAGCCTGCTCATCGGTCGCCTTCTGCTTCTTCACCCGCGTGGACGGACCCGACCCTATCGGGGCCAGGAACAGCGCGAGCGTCGGGACCAGATACAGCGTCCACACCGTGACCTGAAGGACCGTCGGGTTCGGCTGGAAGTTGAACACGCCCTTGAGGAGCGTGCCGTACCAGCTGTCCGGCGGGATGGTCGCCGAGATGTCGAAGGCCTTGTTCGCGAGGCCGTCGAGGAAGCGGGCCTCCTGGAGGTCGTGCACGCCGTACGCGAGGACGCCCGCCGCCACCACGACCAGCATCCCGCCGGTCCAGGTGAAGAACCTGGCCAGGTTGATCCTCAGCGCCCCGCGGTAGAACAGCCAGCCGAGGAGCACCGCCGTGAGGAGGCCGAGCAGGACACCGGCCAGCGGGGCGAACGTGCCGTCCGAGGAGGCCCGGACCGACGCCCACACGAACAGCGCCGTCTCCAGGCCCTCGCGGCCCACCGCGAGGAACGCGGTGGCGACCAGCGCGCCCGTGCCCATCTGCAGCGCCGCGTCCAGCTTGCCGTGCAGCTCGGCCTTGAGGTGCCGCGCGGTGCGCCGCATCCAGAAGACCATCCAGGTCACCAGGACGACGGCGACGATCGAGAGCGAGCCGCCGAGCAGCTCCTGCGCCTCGAAGGTCAGCTCCTGGGAGCCGAATTCGAGGCCGGCGCCGAAGGCCAGGGCCACCGCGACGGCCACGCCGATGCCGATCCAGATCGGCTTCAGCGCGTCCCGCCGGCCGGTCTTGACCAGATAGGCGATGAGGATGCAGACGACCAGGCTTGCTTCGAGGCCCTCGCGCAGGCCGATCAGATAGTTACCGAACACGCCGGTTCCCTCCCGGGGTTGCGTGGAGTGTCACGAGAACAGCGCCCGGCCCCACCAGTCGCCCTTGTCCCGGACGCCCGGCGGGATCGCGAACAGCGCCGAACCCACGTGCTGGATGTACTCGTTGAGGGCGTCGGCCCGGGACAGGGAGGTCTGCACCGGGATGAAGCCGGTCCGCACGTCCTTCTGGTACGCGAGGAAGAACAGCCCGGCCTCCAGGCGGCCGAGGCCGTCCGTGCCGTCGGTGAAGGAGTAGCCGCGGCGCAGGATGGTCGCCCCGGCGTTGGTGTCCGGGTGGGCGAGCCGGACGTGGGAGTCCGGCTTCATCGCCTTCAGGAACGGCTCGTCGTGCTCCTTGGCCTTGCCGACGGGCGCGCCCTCGCGCTTGTCGCGGCCGAAGATGTCCTCCTGCTCGGCGAGCGGGGTGCGGTCCCAGGTCTCGACGTTCATCCGGATGCGGCGGGCGACGAGGTACGAGCCGCCGTCCATCCAGGCGGCGGGACCCTCCGCGTCCTTGCCGGAGACCCAGACGTGCCGCGCGAGCCGTTCGGTCTCGGTGCCGGCGATGTTGCGGGTGCCGTCCTTGAAGCCGAAGAGGTTGCGGGGGGTCTGGGCGTCCGGGGTCGTCGAGGACGTCTTGCCGAAGCCCAGTTGTGACCAGCGCACCGCGACCTTGCCGAAGCCGATCCGTGCCAGGTTCCGGATGGCGTGCACGGCGACCTGCGGGTCGTCGGCGCACGCCTGGACGCAGAGGTCGCCGCCGCTGCGCGCCGGATCCAGGTTGTCGCCCGGGAACTTGGGAAGGTCCACCAAGGCCCCGGGCTGCTTGTCCTTCAGCCCGAAGCGCCCGTCGAAGAGCGTGGGGCCGAAGCCGATCGTGAGGGTGAGGCGCGAGGGCTTGAGGCCGAGGGCCTCTCCGGTGTCGTCCGGCGGCGCCTCCGGGAGGCCGCCGTACGCGCCCTCGCCGACCTCGGCGCCCGCGGTCATGCGCTCGGCCGCCCGCGTCCAGTCCTTGAGGAGCTGGACCAGTTCGGCGCGGTCGGTCGTCGTCACGTCGAAGGCCGCGAAGTGCAGCCGGTCCTGGACGGCGGTGGCGATGCCGGCCTGGTGCGGGCCGTGGAACGGCACGGCCGCGCCGCTGTCGGCGACCGGTACCGGGGTGTCCCCGTCCCGGGCCAGCAGGGCGGCGGCGCCGCCCGCCGCGGCGGCACCGAGCGCGAGCCCGGCACCGCCCGCGGCGATGACGGTGCGGCGGGAGGGCGCGGCGGCCCGGGCCGCCTGCGTCTCCCGGTCTTCCTGGGTCTCCTCGGACACGTCCGCGCCTCCCCGCTCTCTCTGCCGGTTACTTGACGACGGCGGCGGAGAGCTTGGAGAGCGGCTCGGCGAGCGCGTTGACGCCGTCCGACAGCTCCTTGCGCTCGGGCTTGCCGACCTTCTCGTAGGAGGTGAAGACGTAGCTGTTCTTGTCGGTGCGGTACTTGTCGAGGAGCGTGTTCAGGGCGGCGAACCGCTTCTCCAGGTCGGCGACGAGCTTCGGGTCGTTCTTGGTGGCGACCGGCTTGAGCAGGTCGAAGGACTTCTGCGCGCCCTCGACGTTGGCCTTGAAGTCGACGAGGTCGGTGTGGGAGTAGCGCTCCTCCTCGCCGGTGACCTTGCCGGTGGCGACCTCGTCGAGGAGCTCCTTGGCGCCGTTGGCCATCGAGGTGGGGGTGATCTCGGCCTTGCCGACCCGCTTCACCCAGTCCGCGAGGTCCTTGTCGAGGAGGTCGGCGAGCTGCTTCTCGCGCTCACCGATCTTCTTGTCCTGCCAGAGGGCCTTCTCCAGGCGGTGCCAGCCGGTCCAGTCCTTGGCCGGGTCCTGGCCGTCCTCCAGGCCGTCCTCGCGGACGTCGACCTTGGGGTCGATGTCGCCGAAGGACTCGGCGACCGGCTCGGTGCGCTCCCAGCCGATGCGGGACTCGGCGTAGGCCTTCTTCGCGGCCTCGACGTCCCCGGCGCGGACGGCGTCGGTGAAGACCTTGACCTTGGGCAGGGTCGCGTCGGCCTGTGCCTGGACGTACTGGCGGTAGGCGGCGACTGCGGCGTCCATCTCGGGGGAGCGCTTGACGGCGGCGGCGCCGCCGGTGGCCTTGACCTGCTGCCGGATGCCGTCGCCGACCATGCCGGGCTTGCAGGCGATCTCGTAGTCGCCGGCCTTGATCTCGGCGGTCAGACTGGCCTTGGTGCCGGGGCCGATGTTCTCGCGCTCCGTGACGATGCGGTCGTCGGGGTAGAGGACGTAGACCTCGGTGACCTTGGAGCCGCGGTTCTCGACGGACAGCTGCACGTGGCCCGCCGGGAAGTCCTTCTTGGAGACCTCGCAGGAGTCGTCCTTGGCGACCACGGTGATCGTGCCGTCGTCCGCCTTCGCGTCGCTCTTCTCGGTGCAGCCCGTGACGGCGGCCAGGGCCGCCGCGGTCGCGGCGGCGGTGACGACGGAGAGGCGAACGGCTCGCATGGAGACTCCAGAAACACGGGGACGGGGACTGAGGCGGACCTAACTTAACCGAGGCTTACCTCAGCCATACCCGGTCGTCCAGTGATTCAGCTCTCAGGTCCGGCGGACCGGACACGGCGGGATCACAGGGGCTTCATGGGGTTCTCATGGAGTGGTCAAGGGCCGGTCAAGAGTGTCGAATTGTCCGATTCGCTGTTCGTCGCGTGGTGGCGTGGGCGCGCTTCGGCACGACGAGCGGGACCCCGGTCCGCGGGTGCGGGAAGACCTCCACGGGCTGCCGGTAGACCCGGCTCAGCAACTCCTCGCCGAAGACCTCCGACGGCGGCCCCTCCGCCGCGATCCGTCCGTCGTGCAGCACCGCGACCCGGTCCGCGTGGGCCGCCGCGAGCCCGAGGTCGTGCAGCACGACCACCACGGCGTCCCCGGCCGCCGCCCGCTCCCGGCAGACCCGCAGGACCAGTTCCTGGTGGCGCAGGTCGAGCGCGGCCGTCGGTTCGTCGAGCAGCAGGAGGCCGGTCCGCTGGGCCAGCACCCGGGCCAGCGCGACCCGGGCCCGCTCGCCGCCCGACAGCGCCGAGAAGGGGCGCCCGGCGAAGGCCTCGACCTCGGTGGCCGCCATCGCCCCGGCGACCGCCGCCTCGTCCTCGTCCTCGCGCTCGGTCCCGGCCCACGGGGCCCGGCCCATCCGCACCACGTCGCCGACGGCGAAGGGGAAGGAGAGCGCGGCGTCCTGCGGCAGCACCGCCCGCCGCAGGGCGAGTTCGCCGGGCGTCCAGGCGGCCGCCGGCCGGCCCTCGATCCGTACCTCTCCGGCGCTCGGTACGAGATCGGCGGCGAGCGCGGCGAGCAGGGTCGACTTGCCGGCCCCGTTGGGCCCCACCAGGGCGAGGACCTCTCCGGCCCGCACCTCGATGCCGACGTCGTCCAGCACGGCCCGGCCGGCGCGTTCGACCCGTACGCCGACGGCCTCGGCGACCGTCCCGCCCGGAGCGGCGGCGGCGGGCAGGACGCGGGTGCGCCGCTGCGCGAGTGCGGGGAGCAGCCCCCGGAGACGTACCGATGTCATGCCCAACCACCTTGCCTGCGACGGGTCCTGCGCAGCAGCCAGAAGAAGAACGGGCTGCCGAGGAGGGCGGTGAGGACGCCCAGGGGAAGCTCGGCCGGGGCCGCGAGGGTACGGGCCGCGAGGTCGCCGGCCGTGAGGACGACCGCGCCGCCGAGTGCGCTGCCCGGCACCAGGAAGCGGTGGCCCGGGCCGTTCGCCATCCGCAGCAGATGCGGGACGAGCAGCCCGACGAAGGTGATGATCCCGGCCACCGCGACGGCGGCCGCCGTCAGCAGCGCCACCACGAGCACGAGGGCGATCCGCAGCCGCTCCACGTCCACGCCGAGATGGCGGGCGGGCCGCTCGCCGAGGGCGAGCAGGTCGAGCCTGCGGGCGTAGAAGGGGGCGACGACGAGGCCGGCGAGCGCGCACGGCAGCACGGCGAGGACCTTCGGCCAGGTGGCCTGGGCGAGCGAGCCGAGCTGCCAGAAGGTGATCTGGGTGACCTGGGCGTTGTCGGCGAAGAAGATGAACAGGCCGATGAGCGCGCCCGCGAAGGCGTTCACCGCGATCCCGGTGAGGATCAGCGTCACCACCTCCGTACGGCCGCCGGAGCGGGACATCGCGTACACGAGGAGCACGGTGGCGAGGCCGGCGACGAACGCGCAGACCGTCACCGTCCAGTTGCCGAGGAAGGTGAGGCCGAGGGCGATGGCGCCGACCGCGCCGACGGCCGCGCCCGCCGAGATGCCGATGACGCCGGGCTCGGCGAGCGGGTTGCCGAACACGCCCTGCATGAGGGCGCCCGCGCAGCCGAGCGAGGCGCCGACGAGGACGGCGAGGACGACCCGGGGGAGCCGGATGTTCCACAGGACGCTCTCGGCCGTGCGGTCGAGGCCGTGTCCGCCGAGCCCGATCCGGTGCTGCACGGAGGCGAGGACGTCGCCGAGCGGGATCTCGTACGCCCCGATCCCGGCGGAGAGCAGGGCGAGGAGGAGCAGGACGGCGAGGAGGCCGCCGGTGAGGAGGGCGGCGGTGCGCGGCCGGGCGGCGGGAGGCGCCTGCGGCGGCAGGTCCTTGCCGAGGGCCGGCGGGGTCTCCTGGAGCGCCGTCACTTCTTCTCCCCGTACAACTGGCCGACCAGGGAGGTCAGGACCTGGTCGGTGCGCGGGCCGTAGTTGAGGAGGACGCCGTCGTCGACGGTGACGACCCGGCGGTCGGCGCCGGCCGGGGTCTCGGCGACGCCGGGGACCTTCACCAGGCCGTCGATCCCGCCGACGGAGGTGAGTCCCTTGCTCATGACGAGGATCGCGTCGGGGGCGGCCTTCGCCAGGGCTTCGCTGGTGATCGGGGTGAAGTCCTTGGTGAGACCGGACTCCTTGCCCGCGTCGATCGCCCCCGCGGCCTCCAGGAGCGAGCTCGCGCCGGACTCGGCGCCGCCGAGCAGATAGACGGCGGCCGTGCCGCGGACGTAGAGGAAGGCCACCCGGGGCTTCTCCGCGCGGGCGGGAATGCCCTTCCGTACCGCGTCGATCCGCTCCTGGGTGCGCTTCCTGAGCGCCGTGCCGGAGTCCGGTACGCCCAGGGCGGCGGCGACCGCGTCGATCCGCGTGCCGACGTCGGAGAGTGCCTTCGCGGGCTTCACGACGACGAGCGGGATGCCCGCGTCCCGGATCTGCGCGATGGCCTCGGCCGGTCCCGTGGTGCCCTCGGCGAGGACGACGGTGGGCCGCAGCGAGAGCACGCTCTCGGCGGAGACGTCGTGGGCGCGGGTCACCACCGGGAGCTTCGCGGCCTGTTCGAAGGTGGCGGTGATGTCCCGGGCGACGACCTTCGGGCCGAGGCCGAGGGTGAAGACGATCTCGCTGAGGGAGCCGCTGAGCGGCACGATCCGGTCGGTGGAGGTGACGGTGACCGTGCGTCCGTCGGCCGAGGGGACGGTGGCGGGGAGCCGGGGTGCGACCGGGTCGGCGAGCGGCTCGACCCGGTCGCGGGCCGTGGTGGACGTATCGGTTGCGGACGACTTTCTTCCGCTTCCGTTTCCGGTCCCGTCGCCGGCTGCGCCACCGCAGCCGGTCGCCATGAGGGCCAGGGCTAGCACTGCTGTCAGCGCTCCCGCCAGGCGAGTTCTGCGCACCGGACACCGTCCTGTCGTTCGTTCCGCTTCGTACTGCCGTGGTTCTGGTCGGACGAGTTCGTCGCCGGGGATTCCAGCCGAGGCTCGACGTAGTTTAGGTTAGCCTTACCTCACTTGCCAGCCCTCGGAGGGGTTCCATGATGCTGTCCAGACCCGCCCGCGCGCTCGCCGTGACCCTGTTCGCGGCCCTGCTCGCCGCCCTCGTCCCGGCCGGCGCGGCCCACGCGGAGAGCCGCACGGTGAACGGCGGACGACTCGACTGGGGCATCAAGTCCTCCTTCCAGAGCTACGTCACCGGGCCCATCGCCCAAGGCAGTTGGGGCCTCACCGGCGGAGCCGCCACCATCGGCGGCAGCCAGTTCCGCTTCCACTCCGCGCAGGGCACCTACGACCCCGCGACCGGCGCCTTCGAAGCCGCCTTCTCCGGCGGCGTCCACTTCACCGGCCACCGCAAGGCGGACGGCACGAACGAGCTCGACCTCACCATCAGCCGCCCCCGGATCCGGATCCAGGGCGGCAGCGGCACCCTCTACGCCGACATGGCGAGCAAGGCCAAGGGCAGCGGCCGCGTGACCACCTCGTCGCAGGTGCCGCTCGCCACCCTCGGCCTCGGCGGCATCGACATGCGCGGCGGAGGCAGCCCGGTCTCCCTCGCCGGCGTGCCCGCCACCCTCACCCCGCAGGGCGCCTCCGCCTTCGCCGGCTACTACCCGGCCGGCACCGCGCTCGACCCCGTCAGCCTCAGCGTCGACGTCAGGACACCGCGGCAGCAGGCCCCGACGAACCCGCCGACCACCACCGCGCCGTCCGACCCGACCACACGGCCCTCCACGAGCCCGTCGCCCAAGGCGAGTTCCTCCAAGGCGCCGTCACGCACCGGCTCCCTCCGGGCCGCCGCGGTCGACTGGGGCGTCCGCCGCACCTTCCGCGAATACGTCACCGGCGCCATCTCCCAGGGCAGGTGGACGCTCGCCGACGGAGCCCAGGACGGCGGCGCGCTCTTCCGCTTCACCAACGGCAAGGGCACGTACGACCCGAAGAAGGGCACCCTCGACGCCGCCTTCGCGGGCAGCGTCCGCTTCACCGGCGCCCACCTCGACCTCACCCTCGGCAAGGTCGCCGTCAAGGTCACCGGCGGCACCGGCACCCTCAGCGCCGACGTCACGAGCGCCGGGAAGACCGACAGGGCCGTCCCCCTCGTCACCTTCGCCGCCCGGGACTTCACGCCGAAGAACGGCCTCGCCGCCGTCACCGAGGCCCCCGCCACCCTCACCGAGGGCGGCGCCAAGGCCTTCGGCGGGATGTACAAGGCCGGGACCGCGATGGACCCGGTGTCCCTCGCCGTCACCGTCGACGCCGAGGCCGCGCTGCCCGCCCTCCCGGACCTCGGCAGCGAGGCCGCGCAGACCGCCACCCCGTCGGCGCCGGCCGCCCCCGCCGCCACCGCCTCCGCGGCCGCCGCCCCCGCCGCCGCGTCCGCCGAGTCCCCCTCCTCGTCCACGGGCACCTACCTCGCGATCGCCGCGGGTGTGCTGCTCGTCGCCGCACTGGCCGTCCTCGGTGCCGTACGCCGTCGCCGTACCGGCCGCACCCCCACGGTCTGAGCCCCCGCACCTCCCTTCCCGCGCACCCCCCTTGCGCCCCCGCGTCCCTAGGAGAACCCCGTCATGGCCATCCCCTTGCGCCGTTCCGTCACCCTGGCCGCCGCCGTCGCCACGGCCGCCGCCCTGGGCACGGGCGCCGTCGTCCTCGCGCTGCCCGCGGCGGCCGAGGGCGCGCCCCCGATGACGCTCGTCGACGGCACCCTGGACTGGGGCATCAAGCAGTCCTTCCGCTCCTACCTCGCCATGCCCTTCGCCCACGGGAAGACCACCGTCGCCGGCGGTGCCACCCAGGCCGCGAACAACGGCGTCTTCACCTTCGTCGACGGCACCGGTACCTACGACATGGGCACCCACGGCACCGCCACCGACTTCAAGGGCAGCGTCCACTTCGAGGCCCACGAGGGCGCCCTCGACATCCTGATCTCGGACGTCAAGCTCTCGACGAAGGGCGTGGTGACGCCGACCGGCGAGATCACCGCCGACGTCGTCACCAAGGAGAAGGACGGCTCCTTCAGCACCCGCGAGGACATCGCCTTCGCCGCGCTCGACATGACCGGCATCCGTCCCGGCCAGGGCGCGGGCGGCGCGATGGTGTTCAAGGACATACCGGCGAAGCTGACGAAGGACGGCGCGGCGGCGTTCGCGGGCTTCTACAAGGAGGGCGACGCGCTCGACGCGGCCACGCTCACGGTGAAGGCGGGCAGCCGCCCGACGACCCCGCCGCCGACCACCCCGCCGACCCCGTCGCCGACCGTGGACCCGACGGTGGATCCGACTCCGACGCCGACGACCGATCCGACGACGGACCCGACTCCGACGCCGACGACGGATCCGACGACCGATCCCACGACGGACCCGACGACCGATCCGACCACCGACCCGACGACGGACCCGACCACCGACCCGACAACCGACCCCACGACGGACCCGACGACGGATCCCACGACGGACCCGACCACGGGTCCGACGACCGATCCGACGACCGACCCGACCACCGATCCGACGACGGACCCGACGACGGACCCGACGACGGACCCGACGACCGATCCGACGACCGATCCGACCACGGACCCGACGACTGACCCGACCACCGACCCGACGACGGATCCCACGACGGACCCGACCACCCCCGCGCCCACCCCCGCCCCCGGTGGTGTCGTCAACGGCAAGCTGACCTGGGGCGTCAAGGAGAGCTGGCAGCGGTACGTCGGGCAGATCTGCGGCGGTACGGTCACCGCCTCCGAGGGTGCGAAGAAGAACGGCTCCGCCTACGACTTCGGCTTCGTGAAGGCCGAACTCGACGCCGACGCCCGTAAGGTCGACGCCGCCTTCTCCGGCAAGGTCGCCTTCGTCTGCAACGCCCACGGCATCGACTGGACCGTCGGCGACCTGAAGGTCAAGGCGTCCGGCACGACCGGCACCCTCTCCGCCGACGTCACCAGTGCCCAGGGCACCCAGAACGACGTGGCGTTCGCCACGCTCGACCTCTCGGCGTCCGACTGGTCCGCGAAGGGGGACGTCGTCACCCTCGCGAACGTCCCGGCGAAGCTGACGGAGGCCGGCTCGGCCACCTTCACCGCCCCCGGCGGCCAGGGCGGCTACCCGGCCGGCACCGAGCTGGACGCACTGACCCTGAGCCTGACGTCCGACAGCGGCGCCACGCTGCCCCCGACCACCGGCGGCACCGGAACCGCCGGCGGGTCCGACAGCGGCGGCTCGGGCACGTCCGGCGGCAGCGGCTCGTCCACCACGGGCGGCGGCACCGTCGGCGGTGGCGGCACCGTGGGCGGCGGCACGGCCGGTGGGGCCGGTACGGCCGGCGGCTCCGGCACCGTCGGCGGTTCGTCCACCACGGGCGGCGGCTCCGGCGCCCTCGCCACCACCGGCGCCGGGGTCTCCACCTCCCTCCTCCTCACCACCTCCGCCCTGACCGTGGCGGCCGGCGCGGGCGTCGTCGTCGCCGTGCGCCGTCGCGCGACGGGCTCCTGACCGGCCGTCCCGCCCCGCGGGCACCCCGCAGGGCCGCACCCGACATCTCCGGGTGCGGCCTTGCCGCCGTGCGGCGAATGGTTCAATTTCCGCCATGACCACGACCGTGCCCAGCATCGCCTCAGACATCGACGTCCTCCGGGTCTTCTGCGCGGCCGACGGCCGGTACGGCAACGCCCTCGGAGTCGTACGGGACGCCAGGGCCCACCCCGACGAGGCCTCCCGGCAGGCGCTCGCCAAGGAACTCGGATTCAGCGAGACGGTGTTCGTGGACGACCCGGAGCGCGGGATCGTCGACATCTACACGCCCGGCGTGCGGCTGCCGTTCGCCGGACACCCGCTGGTCGGCGCGGCCTGGCTGCTCGACCTGGAGGTCATCTGTCCGCCCGCGGGCGAGGTGTGGGTACGCGGCGACGGGGAGTTCACCTGGATCGAGGCGCGCGCCGAGTGGGCGCCGCCGCGGACCCTGCGCCAGTACGGTTCCGCCGCCGAGGTGGAGGCGCTCGACGTGCCCGAGCCGGGCGAGTGGATCTATGCCTGGGCCTGGGAGGAGGAGGCCGCGGGCCGGATCAGGGCGCGGGCCTTCCCGGGGCGCGGCGACGGCATCGACGAGGACGAGGCGACCGGCGCGGCGGCGCTGCTGCTCACGGCAGAGCTGGGACGGGCCCTGAACATCACGCAGGGCCGGGGTTCGCAGCTGCTCACTGCCCCCGGCCCTGACGGAATCGTGGAACTCGGCGGACGGGTCCGCCTGGAGGGACCGCTCGCGCGCTGACGGCGCGGGCGGTCCCCGGGGGGCCGGTGGGCCCCGGGGGTCACGCGCTGAGGGAGAACTCCCCGCCCAGCTGGTGGAAGACCGCGCTGTTGAAGGCGAACGCGCGCTTGCACTCGTCGACGATCCGCTGCTTCTCCAGGTCGTCCGCGTTCACACCGTCGAGCAGCTCGCGGTAGGCGCGCTTGAACGCGGCCGGGTTCGTGATCTCGTCGAAGACGTAGAACCGGACGCCGTCGCCCTTGCGCGCGAAGCCCCAGGTGCGCTCCGCCTTGTCGCGGATGATCTGGCCGCCCGACAGGTCGCCCAGGTAGCGGGTGTAGTGGTGGGCCACGTATCCGGCGGGCCAGTCACGGGCGCACTCGGCGACCCGCTCGGCGTAGGCGACGGTGGCGGGCAGCGGGGAGACCCCGGCGCGCCAGTCGGGGCCCCGCAGGTGGGCGAGGTCCTGCTCCAGGGCGGCGGTGCGGAAGAGCTCGGTCTGTATGAACGGCCCGGCGACCGGGTCGTCGCGCAGGGCCTCCGCGCCCTCTTCCAGGGCCTGGTACACGAACCAGAGCTGCTCGGTGTAGCGCGCGTAGGCGTCGACGCCGAGGCGGCCGCCCAGGAGGTCGCCCATGAAGGACGACGTCTCCGCTTCCGTGTGCTGCTCGTGCGAAGCCGTACGGATGAGCGTGGAGAAGGGCGTGTCCAAGGCGTGCCTCCGGGACCGATGGGACGGGAACCAGTGCCGATCCTCCCAACTTAGGCTTACCTAAGTCAACTGGTTCCCGACGTCCTGTCGGTAAAAACGGTACCCAATCGCGGGCCGGGGGCAACGTCCGGAGGGGGACCACATGCGAATCGGCGCGAACCCGTGGGGGTCCGCGCCGATTCGAGGGGGTCCGTGCCGGTTCAGGGCAGGGTGAGGATCTCCGCCCCGGTCTCCGTCACGACGAGCGTGTGCTCGAACTGCGCGGTCCGCTTGCGGTCCTTGGTCACGACCGTCCAGCCGTCGTCCCACATGTCGTAGTCGTGGGTGCCGAGCGTCAGCATCGGCTCGATGGTGAAGGTCATGCCGGTCTTGATCTCGGTGGTGTGGTGGGGCGAGTCGTAGTGCGGGACGATCAGGCCGGAGTGGAAGGACGAGTTGATGCCGTGCCCGGTGAAGTCACGGACGACGCCGTAGCCGAAGCGCTTGGCGTACGACTCGATGACCCGGCCGATGATGTTGATCTGACGGCCCGGCCTCACCGCCTTGATGGCCCGGTTCAGGGACTCCCGGGTCCGCTCCACGAGCAGCCGCGACTCCTCGTCGACGTCGCCGCAGAGGTAGGTGGCGTTGTTGTCGCCGTGGACGCCGTTGATGTACGCCGTGACGTCGAGGTTCACGATGTCGCCGTCCCGCAGGACGGTGGAGTCCGGGATGCCGTGGCAGATGACCTCGTTGACCGAGGCGCACAGCGACTTCGGGAACCCGCGGTAGCCCAGGGTGGACGGGTAGGCGCCGTGGTCGCACATGTACTCGTGCGCGACCCGGTCGAGCTCGTCGGTGGTGACACCCGGGGCGATGTGCTTGGCGGCCTCCTCCATCGCCTGCGCGGCGATGCGGCCGGCGATCCGCATCCGCTCGATGGTGTCGGAGTCCTGCACCTCCGGCCCGGTGTACGGGGTCGGGGCGGGCTTCCCGACGTACTCGGGGCGGCGGATGGAGCCCGGAACGGAACGATGGGGGGAGAGCTCCCCCGGGACGAGAAGCGACTGGCCAGACATGCCAGCGAGTCTAACGACCGGGTCTTGGGGCAGCATGGTCCCAAGGGAAGGAGCCGACGACGATGGCCCTGTTCAAGAAGCGCACCGCGGGCAAACCGGGCGAGTGGTACTACTGCCTGGAGCACAAGAAGGTCGAGGAGGGCCCCGATTGCCCGGCGAAGAACCGCTTCGGCCCGTACGCCACGCGTGAGGAGGCCTCCCACGCCATGGAGACCGCCCGTGAGCGGAACCTGGAGTGGGAGACCGACCCGCGCTGGCACGACGGCGCCGGGAAGGACGGGACGCCCGAGGGCGGGAAGGACTGACGCCGGGCGCAGACCCCCGCGGGGACGCCGGGACCGCTCAGACGGTCCCGGCCGCCTCCGGCCGCTCCGCCTCGCGCTGGGCGGCCTCCTGCTGGGCCTTGCGGCGCAGGGAGTCCTCGTCGGTCTCGGAGTCGTACGTGAGGAGCTTCGGCAGCGCCAGGCAGAGCAGGCCCACCGAGGCGACGCAGGCCACTCCGCCCGTCCAGACGGCCGAACGGGTGCCGGTCCAGCCCGCCATCGCGCCCGCCCTGACCTGGCCCAGCTGAGGGCCGACGCTGTACGAGAGCACCTCGATGCCCGCCAGCCGGCCGCGCAGCTCCTCCGGGATCGTCTGGTTCCAGATGGTCGAGCGCCCGAGCCCGCTCAGCATGTCCCCGGCCCCGGCGAAGGCCAGGCAGAGCAGGACCAGCCAGATGTTCCCGAACCAGCCGGCCGCCGCGATGGCCAGGCCCCAGCCCGCCGCACCCCCCGCCACGAGCAGTCCGTGCCGCCGCACCTTGGCGGTCCAGCCGCTGGTCAGTCCGAGGACCAGCGAGCCGACCGAGCCGGCCGCGTACATCAGGCCCAGCGACCAGTCCGCGTCCAGCTCGTCCGCGAGGAACGGGAAGATCGTGTTCGGGAAGGCGAAGAACATCGCCGCGAGGTCGACCGCGTACGTGCCGAGCAGCACCGGCCGCGACCAGGCGTACCGCGCGCCCTCCGCGATGCCCCGCAGCGAGGGCTTCTCCGCGTCGTGGGCCGGCGGGGCGGGGGAGAGGCGGCGGCACATCAGGACCGAGACCGCGAAACCGGCGATCGTCACCCCGTACGCGGGCGCGTGACCGGCGTACGCCACGACCAGACCCGCGATCGACGGGCCCGCGATCGCGCCGATCTGCCAGCGCAGCGAGTTCAGCGCGGCGGCCGCGGTCTGGTGCCGGTGCGGCACGATCCGGGCGAACAGCGAGTCGAGCGCGGGACGCTGGAGACCCGCGAGCGCCGAGACGCCGGCCGCGACCACGTACAGCGGCCAGAGCATCGGCTCCGGCAGCAGCGCGTTGACCAGCAGGAGTCCCGCGAGCAGCCCGAGGCCCGCCTCGGTCCACAGGATCACCCGCCGCCGGTCGACCGCGTCGGCGAGCGCCCCGCCGTAGAGGCCGAACACGATCAGCGGCACCAGCTCCACCGCGCCCATCGCGCCGACCGCGAGCGGCGAACCCGTCAGCTCCTTGATCTGCAGCGGCAGGGCGATCATCGCCATCGCACTGCTGAAGAAGGTCACGAGCCCCTGCACCCAGAGGAGGCGGAAGTCGCGTGACTCGCGCCAGGGCGCGGTATCGGGGAGCAGGGCGGAGAGCCTGGACAACTTGGAGAACGTGGAGAACACAGAACGCACAGAGGACACGAAGGGTCATGCTCCGGCCATAGGGTGCCGAAGGCAACTTCATTTGCCCGTCACGACGCCCCTTGCCCCGGCGCCTGCCGGCGCGTCCCCGCCCCGGCGCCTACCAGCGCGCAGGCGGCGGCGCCGTCAGCCGGTCCGCGAGGTCCGAGAGACGGTCGCGGAAGCGCCGGCTCCCCCGCGGGGACGGCAGGCTGTTCTCGCCGGCCGCCGCGCTCACCAGATGCTGCACCGTGTCCAGGTCGACCTCCGCCCCCGCCGCCACCGTGAGCGTCTCGTGCGCCAGCCCGCGCACCTCCGCGTCGCCCCCGTCGAGCGACAGCACCGTCGCCCCCGCCCGGCGGGCGTCGTGCACCCGCTGCAGCAGCCCCGCGTCCGGCCGCTCCGGCGCCACCATCAGCAGCGTCGCCCCGCGCCCCGCCGCCTCCAGCCGCCCGAGCCCCACCGCCAGATGCGCCGGATCCCCCGGCCGCACCCGGTGCCGCACCAGTGTCGGCGCCAGCTCGGGGATCCCTGACCAGGCCGACTCGTCGACCAGGTGCGCCGCCAGGTGCCACGGCTCGTACTCCTCCGTGCCGACCAGCAGCAGCCCGCCCCGGTGCGGGACGACCGAGGACCTGAGCGCACCCGCGAACCGGCGGGCCGCCCGCGGCCACTCCGTCCCGGCGAGCACTTCCCGCAGCAACGCGACCCGTACGGCATCCATGGCCCCGCATCCTGCACCAGGCGGAGGCCTTCGCGCGGCCTGTTGCGGTCGTTCCACCCGTACGGGAGCCGCCCCGGCGGGGCCGACCGCTCGGTAGTGTCGGGTCCATGACTTCCTCGACTCCCAGCACCCCCGCCGCCAAGGCCGCCCCCAAGGACCCGTGGGACCTGCCCGACGTCTCCGGCCTCGTCGTCGGCGTCCTCGGCGGCACCGGCGACCAGGGCCGCGGCCTCGCCTACCGGCTCGCCAAGGCCGGACAGAAGGTGATCATCGGCTCCCGGGCCGCCGACCGCGCCCAGCAGGCCGCCGAGGAGATCGGCCACGGCGTCGAGGGCGCCGACAACGCCGACTGCGCCCGCCGCAGCGACATCGTGATCGTCGCCGTGCCGTGGGACGGGCACGCCAAGACGCTGGAGTCCCTGCGCGAGGAGCTCGCGGGCAAGCTCGTCGTGGACTGCGTCAACCCGCTCGGCTTCGACAAGAAGGGCGCCTACGCGCTCAAGCCCGAGGAGGGCTCCGCCGCCGAGCAGGCCGCCGCGCTCCTCCCGGACTCCCGCGTCGCCGCCGCCTTCCACCACCTGTCCGCCGTCCTCCTCCAGGACACCTCCCTGGAGGAGATCGACACGGACGTGATGGTGCTCGGAGAGGAGCGCGCCGACGTCGAGCTGGTCCAGGCCCTCGCCGGCCGCATCCCCGGCATGCGCGGCGTCTTCGCCGGCCGGCTGCGCAACGCCCACCAGGTCGAGTCGCTCGTCGCCAACCTGATCTCGGTCAACCGCCGCTACAAGGCCCACGCCGGGCTGCGCGTCACCGACATCTGAGCCGCTTCCCGGCGGGACGGCCGAGCCGGTCCGGGCCGCACGCGGGGCATGGGGGACACTGGACGGGCACAGCAGCCGTACCCGGACAGGAGCCGACCCCCATGCCCCGCCTCGCCCTCTTCGCCCTCGTGGTCTGCGCCCTGGCCGTGGCCGCGGCCGTCGTCTCCTTCGTCGAGGGCAGCTTCCTCGGCGTCGTCTGGATCCTGATCGCCGGCCTGTCCTCCAACATGGCCTGGTACTACATCCGCCGCGCGAAGGTCGAGAGGGCCGCGAGCGCCGAGGCCTAGAGGCCCGGAGGGCCTCCGCGCGCGCCGAGGCCCGAGCCCCCGGCGGCGGTCCGCCCCCAGGGACCCCGGTCCCGCCGTCAGACCTGGCAGAACTCCGGTGCCTCCTGCCAGAACCGGAACAGCTGCGAGCCGCAGTAGCGGGACAGCTCCGGCACCCCGAGCGACCGCATCAGCGCGTCGATCGCGTCGAAGAAGCCGTCGTTGACGGCCGGCACGAACAGCAGCGCGATCACGATGAAGAAGCCGTACGGCGCGTACGGCTCGATCTGCCGCTTCACCTTGTACGACAGCCAGGGCTCGACGATCCCGTACCCGTCGAGGCCCGGCACCGGCAGCAGGTTCAGGAGCGCCGCGGTCACCTGGAGGAACGCCAGGAAGGCCAGCGCGAACTGGAACGGGAGCGGGACGCCGTCGAGCGCGCCCAGCCAGAACGGGGCCGTGCAGACCAGCGCGAACAGCACGTTCGCGAGCGGACCCGCCGCCGAGATCAGGCTGTGCTTCCAGCGGCCCTTGATCCGGCCCTGCTCGATGAAGACCGCGCCGCCCGGCAGACCGATCCCGCCCATGATCACGAACAGCACGGGCAGGATGATGCTGAGGACGGCGTGGGTGTACGCCAGCGGGTTCAGGGTCAGATAGCCCTTCGCGCCGACCGTGATGTCACCGCCGTGCAGGGCCGTGCGGGCGTGCGCGTACTCGTGGAGGCAGAGCGACACCACCCACGCCGAGGTCACGAAGAGGAAGATCGCCAGACCGGGCAGGGCGGCGAAGTCCGTCCACACCGCCCAGCCCGTGACGGCCATGACGGCGAGGATCGCCAGGAAGACGGGGCTGATCCGCCGCTCGTGGCGCCGGGTGGTGGCCGTGGTCATCGCGGAAGCTCCCAGGGGACGGAGGGCGTGTCGTGCGGTGTCTGATGTGCGGGAAACGTATCGGGTGACGGGGCGAGTTCCGGAGTCGGGCACCCTCTCACGGAGAATGGGCCCGTGCACTACTGCGTCCTCGGCCCCACCCTCGCCCGCGCTTCCGACGGCACCGACGTGGCCGTCGGCGGCCCCCGGGTCCGCGCGCTGCTCACCGTCCTCGCGCTGCGGGCCGGCCGGACCGTGCCCGTACCGGACCTCGTCGACGAGGTGTGGCACGGCGACGAGCCGCCCGCCGACGCCGTCGCCGCGCTCCAGGCCCTCGTCGGACGGCTCCGCAAGGCCCTCGGCCGGGACCGGATCGTCTCCGCGGAGGGCGGCTACCGCCTCGACGCCCGGCCCGAGGACGTGGACGCCCGCCGCTTCGAGCGGCTCGCCGCCGAGGGCGTGGCCGCGCTCGGCGCCGGGGACCCCGCCCGGGCCGCCGCCCTCCTCGACGAGGCCCTCGGGCTCTGGCGCGGGCCCGCCCTCGCCGACCTGCCCGACCGGGACACGGAGGCCCCCCGCTGGGAGGCCCGCCGCCTCGACGTCCGCCGGGCCGCGCTCGACGCGGCCCTCGGACTCGGCCGGGCGCCCGCGGTCCTCCCCGAACTGACCGCCCTCTGCGCCGCCCAGCCCCTGGACGAGCCCCTCCAGGCGCTGCGGATCCGTGCCCTGCGGGACACCGGACGCGCGGCCGAGGCCCTCGCCGCGTACGAGTCGGTCCGGCGCGCCCTCGCCAACCGCCTCGGCACGGACCCGTCACCGGCCCTGCGCGCCCTCCACGCGGAGCTGCTCGCCCGGGGGCAGGGGCAGGGGCAGGGCCCGGAACCGAAGCGCGGGCCGAAGCCCGCGCCGGACCGGGCGCCCGCCGCCACCGCTACCGCCCCCGCCGCCCCCGCTCCAGGCAACCTGCGCGCCCGGCTCACCAGCTTCGTCGGCCGTGACGAGGAGATCGCCGCCCTCCGCAGCGACCTGAAGGACGCCCGGCTGGTCACCCTGCTCGGCCCCGGCGGCGCCGGGAAGACCCGGCTCTCGCAGGAGGCCGCCGAGCGCGCGGCCGAGGCATGGCCGGACGGCGTCTGGGTCGCCGAACTCGCGCCCGTCACCGACCCCGAGGCCGTCCCCGAGGCGGTCCTCGCCGCCGTCGGCGCCCGCGAGACCGTCCTGCGGGGCGCGGGAGCGGAGGAGCTCCGGGCCGGCAACGACCCGCTCTCCCGGCTCGTCGAGCACTGCGCCGGGCGCCGGATGCTGGTGCTCCTCGACAACTGCGAGCACGTCGTGGCCGCCGCCGCCCGACTGGCCGAGACCCTGCTCGCCCGCTGCCCGGGACTCCGGGTCCTCGCGACGAGCCGTGAGCCGCTGGGCGTGCCCGGGGAGCTGGTACGGCCCCTGGGCCCGCTGCCGACGGGCATGGCGCTGCGCCTGCTGGACGAGCGGGGCGCGGCGGCGCGGCCGGGGTTCACCGTGGGCGAGGACCCCGAGGCGGCGGAGGAGATCTGCCGCCGCCTCGACGGTCTGCCGCTGGCGATCGAGCTGGCCGCGGCCCGGCTGCGGATGCTGACGCCGCGCCAGATCGCGGACCGGCTCGACGACCGGTTCCGGCTGCTGACCTCGGGGGCCAGGACCGTGCTGCCGCGCCAGCAGACGCTGCGGGCCGTGGTCGACTGGTCGTGGGACCTGCTCGACGAGGTGGAGCGGGCGGTGCTGCGGCGGCTCGCCGTCTTCACGGGAGGCTGCGACCTGGCGGCGGCCGAGGCGGTCTGCACGGACGACGGGACCGGCGAGGGGCTCGACGTACTGGATCTGCTGGGGGCGCTCGTCGACAAGTCGCTCGTGGTGGCCGGCCCGGGGGACGAGGGGATGCGCTTCCGCCTCCTGGAGACCGTGGCGGAGTACGCGGGGGAGCGCCTCGACGAGGCCGGTGAGCGGGCGGCGGTCGAGCGGCGCCATCTGACGTACTACCGCGAGCTGGCCCGCCGTACCGATCCCGAGCTGCGCGGATCGGGCCAGGTCGCCGCCGTCGCCCGTTTCGGCGCCGAGTACGGGAACCTGCGGACCGCCCTGCACCGGGCCGTCGACGCCCACGAGGAGGACGAGGCGCTGGTCCTCGTCCACTCCCTGCTCTGGTACTGGCAGATGCGCGACCTGCGCTCCGACGCCCTGCACTGGGCGCGGGCGACGGCCGCCCTCGGACCCGACCCGTTCACGCCGCCCGCCGCCCCGGTCGTCCCCCTGGACGAGCCGTGCACGGCTGTGCCGCCGCCGCTCGCCGAGGAGCAGCGCTGGGAGGCCCGGCGCGGGGTGCGGCTCGTCGAGCTGAGCAACATGGATCACGAGACCGGGCGCTGGACCAGCCCCGCGGGCATGGAGCGGCTCCGCGAGATGACCGCCGTCTACGAGCCCGGCCTGCCCCAGAACGCCCGGCTGCCCGGCTCCCTCGCCGTCTTCGCGGTCCTCCTCATCGGCGAGGCAGGCCGGCTCCGCGAGCTCCTCGACACGACCATCGGGACCTGCCGCCGCTACGGCTACGACTGGGAGCTCGCCAACGCCCTCCAGATGCGGGCCAACATGTTCGCCAACCGGGGGGACCAGGCCGTCGAGGCGATCGCCGACGCCGACGAGAGCCTGGAGATCTTCGTCCGGCTCGGGGACTCCTGGGGCGCGGCCGAGGCGCTCTCCTCCCGCGCGGAGGCCCACGAGCGGCGGCTCTCGTTCGAGGACGCGGCCGCGGACTTCGAGGCGGCCATTGGCTACGCGGAACGGATCGGCGCCCAGTCGCAGATGGCGCTCCTGCGGGCCCGGTACGCCGGAACGCTCGTCGAGACCGGGCGGCTCGACGAGGGCGAGGCGATCCTGCGCGAGATCGTGGACGGCGGCCACCTCTGGGGTCATGAACCCCTGCTCGGGGCGCGTATCTTCCTCGCCCTGGCGCTCGGCCGCAGCGGCCGCACCGACGAGGCCCGCGAGCACCTGCACGCGCTGCGGGGGGAGTTCGGCTCCGAGACGCTCTCCATCTTCGAGGGCTTCACGCTCGGCAGCCTGGGCTGGCTCGACGACCTCGACGGACGGTACGGCTCCGCGCTCGCCTTCGCCACGGAGGCCTACGAGAGGTCCCTCGGCGCGCTGTCGATGATGGTCGCCCCGCAGATGCCCGGGGTCCATCTGGTCGTCGCGGCCTGGGCGCTGGCCGGGCTCGGCGGTCCGGGCGCGCGGATGGGGGCGGTGCTGCTCGGTGCCAGGGACACCATGGTCCCGCCGGGGCACCTGGCCCCGCCGATGGAGCTCGAGAACCTGGCGCGGGCCGAGGAACTGTGCCGGGCCGCGCTGGGGGACGCGGAGTTCGCCGCGGCGCACGCGGAAGGCGACGGCCTCTCCTTGGAAGAGGCCGCCGCCCTGCTCGGTCGCGCCGCCGACGCGATCAGTGAGCGCGCCGAGTCCTGAACCCCCGTGGTGGACTCAGGTCTTCTTGCGGAACTTGGTCACCGCCAGCGGCGCCGTGACGACCGTGATCAGGAGCGCCCAGCCGAGCACCATCCACACGGAGTGGGCGACCGCACCGCCGTTGATCAGGTTCCGGGCCGCGTCGGCGAGGTTCGACAGCGGGTTGTAGTCGGTGAAGGTCTCCAGCCAGCCCGGCATGGAGCTCGTCGGGGCGAAGATCGACGAGCCGAACTGCAGCGGCATCAGGACCAGCATCGCCATGCCCTGGACGGCCTGGGCGGTCTTCAGGGTGAGGCCGAGCAGGATGAAGATCCACATGAGGGACGCCCCGAAGACCATCGAGAGGCCGATGGCGGCGAACAGGTGCAGCACCGAGGTGTGGATCTCCAGGCCGAGCAGGAAGCCCATGCCGAGCAGGATCGCGGTGGCGATCAGCATCCGGCCGACCTCGACGACGATCTTCGCGATCAGGACGGAGGACCGGGCGATCGGCATCGTCCGGAATCGGTCCATGACCCCCTTCTTGAAGTCGTCGTTGATGCCGACACCGACGGCCATCGCGATGTTCATGCCCATCATCGCCATCAGGCCGGGCGTCACGTAGTTGACGTAGACGTCGTTGTTGCCCTTGCCGGAGATCGCGCCGCCGAAGACGTACACGAACAGCAGGATGAAGATGATCGGCATCAGGACGGCGTCGAACATCGACTCCGGGTCCTGCTTGATCTGGAGGGCGTTGCGGCGGGCCAGCGCGCCGATGTGGCGGAGGTTGGCCCGGAGGCCGATCCGGCCCTCGGCGACGGGCTCGCGCCGCTCGGCCGCCGGACTCGGGGATCCGACGGGGGACTTGGTGACCGTGGTCGTGCTCATGCGGCGACCTCCTCGTTGATCTCGTCGGAAACGCTGGTCTTCTGGCCGGTGATCGCCAGGAACACCTCGTCCAGGCTGGGCAGATGGGTGCCGATGTGCGCGATGCCGAAGCCGCGGGCGCCGAGCAGGGCCACGACGGCGGTCAGCTGCTGGTCGGTGAGGATCGGCACGTACAGCGCGCCCTCGTCGGGCACCACGGTCGACCCGGCGACCCCGTCGAGGCCGGTCTCGCGGAGCGCGGCGGCCATCGCGGGCAGCTGGACCGGGTCCACCGGGCGGATCTTCAGCGTCCGGCCGCCGACCTTGGCCTTGAGCTCGTCGACGCCGCCCCGGGCGATGACCTTGCCCTTGTCGATGACGGTCAGCTCGTTCGCGAGCTGCTCCGCCTCCTCCATGTACTGGGTGGTGAGGAGGACGGTGACGCCCTCCGAGACCATCCGCTGGACCTCGTCCCACACCTCGTTGCGGGTGCGGGGGTCGAGACCGGTGGTCGGCTCGTCCAGGTAGAGGACGGCGGGCTGCCCGATCATCGAGGCGGCCAGGTCGAGCCGGCGCCGCATGCCGCCCGAGTAGTTCATGGCGGGACGCTTGGCGGCGTCGGTGAGGGAGAAGCGCTCCAGCATCTCGTCGGCCCGGCGGCGGGCGTCGGCGCGGGAGAGGTCGAGCAGCCGCCCGATCATGTACAGGTTCTCCCAGCCGGACAGCTTCTCGTCGACCGAGGCGTACTGACCGGTGAGCCCGATGGTGCGGCGCAGCTGGCGGGGGTGCTTCACCACGTCGTAGCCGGCGACGGTGGCGGTCCCGGCGTCCGGGACGAGGAGGGTGGAGAGGCAGCGGACGAGGGTGGTCTTCCCTGCGCCGTTCGGGCCGAGCACGCCGAGGACGGTGCCCTCCCGTACGTCCAGGTCGACCCCGTCGAGGGCCTTGGTGTCGCCGAAGTGCTTCACGAGGCCCCGGACCTCGACGGCGTTGGTGTGTGATCGCGTCATGGCCCCTACTAGACCAGGGGCCACCGACAATCCTCCGACAGACGACCGACAGCCCGCCGATGGGGGATGTCGGCGGGCTGTCGGGTGGTGCCGCAGTGGCTGTGTGGGCCGGTCGCGACTAGTGGAAGGTGTGCTCCTCGGCGGGGAACGCCCCGCCGCTGACGTCCTCGGCGAAGGCGCGCGCGGCGTCGCCGAGCGTCTCGCGGAGGTTGGCGTACTGCTTGGTGAAGCGCGGCACCTTGCCGCCCGTCAGACCGGCCATGTCGGTCCAGACGAGGACCTGGGCGTCGGTGCCGGCGCCCGCGCCGATCCCGATGGTCGGGATGTGGAGCGAGCGGGTGACCTCGGCGGCCAGCTCGGCCGGTACGAGCTCCAGGACGACCGCGAACGCGCCCGCGTCCTGCGCCGCCTTCGCGTCGCGGAGCAGCTTGTGCGCGCCCTCGTCGGAGCGGCCCTGCACCCGGTAGCCCATGGTGTTCACGGACTGCGGGGTGAGGCCCAGGTGGGACATGACGGGGATGCCGGCCTGGACGAGCAGCTCGGTCTGGGGCAGCGAGCGCTCGCCGCCCTCCAGCTTGATCGCACCGACGCCCGCGTCCTTGACCAGCCGGGTGGCGTTGCGCAGGGCCTGGACCGGCCCTTCCTGGTACGAACCGAAGGGGAGGTCGCCGACGACGAGGGCGCGCTTCGTGCCCCGGACGACCGCGGCGGAGAGCAGCGTCATCTCGTCCATCGTGACGGGCACGGTGGTGTCGTAGCCGAGGTGACAGTTGCCCATGGAGTCCCCGACGAGGATCACCGGGATGCCGGCCTCGTCGAAGACGGACGCGGTCATCGCGTCGTAGGCGGTGAGCATGGGCCACTTCTCGCCGCGGGTCTTGGCGGCGGCGATGTCGTGGACGGTGATGCGGCGCGTGCCCTTGCCGCCGTACAGCGCCTTGCTGCTGTCGGCGGGCGGTTTCTGGGCAGCCTGAAGCGTCATGGTGCACGGCTCCTTGTGTCATCTCGAGGCGCCCTGACGGCGTCCCCGGACCACATCCATGGTGGCACTTCGCCGGGCGGGCGGGGAAGTGGGCCGGAGTGGCGCTGTTCACACCGGCGCGTCGGCGCGGGCGGACCGACGCGCCGCCGCGGGCGGACCGCGTGCCGTCGCGGGCGTTCACACGCCCGCAACGTAAAGGCTCGGTCAGGAATTTCGATACGAGACGGTCTCGTATCGAAATGCCCCTAGGGTGGTGGGCATGTCACAGCCGTCCTCCGCCTCCTCCGCCTCCGCCGCGCCCCCCGGAGCCTCCGCGCCCCGGGTCCCCGAGGCCGTCCACCGGCGCCGCTGGGCCGTCCTCGGCGTCCTCATGCTCAGCCTGCTGATCGTCGTCCTCGACAACTCGATCCTGAACGTCGCCGTGAAGACGATCGCCGCCCCCGCGCCCACCGGCATCGGGGCCACCCAGAGCGAGCTGGAGTGGGCGATCAACTCCTACACGCTCGTCTTCGCCGGGCTCCTCTTCACCTCCGGCCTGCTCGGCGACCGCCTCGGCCGCAAGAAGGTGCTCCTCTTCGGCATCACCGTCTTCGGCATCGGGTCCGCGCTCGCCGCGCTCTCCGGCTCCCCGGGCGAGCTCATCGCCTTCCGGGCCGTCATGGGCCTCGGCGCCGCCTTCGTCATGCCCGCGACGCTCGCCGTCCTGATGAACGTCTTCGAGCGCGAGGAGCAGCCCAAGGCCATCGGCATCTGGGCCGGCAGCGTCGGCCTCGCCATCGCGATCGGCCCGATCACCGGCGGCATCCTGCTCGAACACTTCTGGTGGGGATCGATCTTCCTCATCAACGTGCCGGTCGTGCTGATCGCCCTCGCCCTGATGATGTGGCTGGTTCCCGACTCCCGCGACCCCAGGCCCGGCCGGATCGACATCCCCGGCGTGCTGCTCTCCGTCGTCGGACTCGTCCTCCTCGTCTACGGGATCATCCGCGGCGGCGAACTGGCCGACTTCACCGACGCCACCGTCCTCGCCCCGGTCCTCGGCGGCCTCGCCGTCCTGGTCCTCTTCGTCCTCCACGAGCGGCGCAGCGACCACCCGGCGATCGACATGACGTACTTCAAGAGGCCCGCGTTCTCGGCGGCCGTCGCCGCGATCGCGCTCGTCTTCTTCGCGCTCATGGGCGTGACCTTCTTCTCCGCCTTCTACCTGCAGAGCGTCCGCGGCTACAGCGCCCTGCAGTCCGGGCTGCTCATCCTGCCGCTGGCCGTCGCGCAGATGGTCTTCGCGCCCCGCGCGCGGCTCGTCGTCGAGCGCTTCGGCGCCAAGGCCGTCTGCACCGCCGGCATGCTGCTCGTCGCCCTCGGCCTCGCGGCCTTCGCCTTCTTCGACGCCTCGACCCCGGTCTGGGTCATGGAGATCGTCTTCTTCGTGCAGGGCGCGGGGATGGCGCACATCATGCCGCCCGTCACGGTCGCGATCATGCAGGCGCTGCCGCGTGAGAAGGCCGGCTCCGGCTCGGCGATCAACAACACCTTCCGCCAGGTCGGCGGTGCGCTCGGGGTCGCCGTGCTCGGCTCGCTGCTCTCCTCCACGTACCGCGGAGAGATCGAGGGTCACCTCGGCGGCGTCCCCGAGGCCCTGCGGGCCACGGCGGGCGAGTCCGTCGAGGCGACGCTCGCGGTGGCCGAGAAGCTCGGCCCGGCGGGCCGAGACCTGGTGGCCCCGGCGTACGACGCCTTCCTCGACGCCATGCACGTCACCGCGCTGGCCTCTGCGGTGATCGGCCTGATCGGCGCGGCGGTGGTCGCGATGTTCCTCCCCGGCCGCACGCCGGCGGGCACCGCGGGCGCCCCCGGACCGGGTGCCGCGGGACCCGGCGGGGCGGGACCGGGCGGAACGGGTCCTGGCGAGGCGGAACCGGGTGCGGCGGCAACCGGAACCGGCCCGGCGGGCCACACCCGGCGGGGCTCGGTGCCGGGCCCGTCGTCCGAGGCGGGAGAATCGGCCCGACGGTAGGACACGAGGTGCCGACGGCACCGGTGGTGCCCGAAGGCGCCGGTGGTGTCGGAAGGCACCGGTGGTACCCAACGGTGCCGGTGGTGCCCGACGGCACTGGTGGAGTCCGAGGGCGCCGGTGATGCCTGAAGGCGCCGGTGGCGTCCGAGGGCCCGAACGAGAGGTGGAGCGCACGTGTCGCGGCAGGACGGCGGGACCCCCGGAATCCCGGAGACCCAGGGCGACGGGGCCGCGACCGGCGGTTCGACCGGTGATGCGGCCGGTGGCCCGACCGCTGGTGCGGCCGGCGGTCCGACCGCTGGTCCGACCGCTGGTTCGACCGGTGGTTCGGCGGGGGCACCCGCCGGGGCCCGGCGCGGGAGGCCCCGGAGCGAGGGCGTCGAGCGGGCCGTGTTCGACGCGGTCGGCGGGCTCCTCGACGAGGGCGTCCCGCTCGCCGAACTGTCCATCGAGCGGATCGCCCGCACCGCCGGCGTCGGCAAGGCCACCATCTACCGCCGCTGGACCGGCAAGGAAGAGCTCTTCGTCGACCTGCTCCGCTCGATGGAACCCCCGGACCCGGTGCTCTCCGGCACCTCGGTCCGGGGCGACCTCGTGATCCTCCTGGAATCGATGCGCGAACGCGGCGTCGCCAAGCGGACCTCCAGCCTGCTCCACAACGCGTTCGCGCAGATGCAGCTCTACCCCCGGCTGTGGGAGGCCTACCACCACACCGTCATCGAACCGCGCCGCCGCCTCAGCCTGGACACCGTCCGGCGCGGGATGGAACAGGGCGAGATCCGCGACGACCTCGACATCGAGTTCGTCAACGACCTCCTCACGGGCCCGCTGCTGCTGCGCACCGTCATCCGCCCCGGCGCCTCCCTGGAACCCGGCCTCGCCGAGCGGGTCGTCGACACCGTGATGGAGGGCCTGCGGCCCCGGGACTGACCACCGCCCGTGCCACAAGACCGGACCCGGCCAAATGTGCGCGTTCTGTCACAGCCCGCCCGCGGGCGCCACCTGCAGGAACCCGCCACGCCGTACCCGTCGTCCCACCGGACGTACGACGACCCCGTCATCCCCTAGTGTCGACGTCGGGTCACGGAGCACGGCAGCAAGACAGCACGGCAGCAAGGCAGTGAGGACGGGCGATGGCGCGGGTGGACATGACGGAGACCGAGCAGGGCGGCACGGGGAACGAGCCGACGAACTCCTCCCGCTTCCGGACCGCCCTCGGCGGACTCCGCCGCGACCCCGGGATCTGGCGCCGCGGCATCCTGCTCGCGCTCTTCGCGGTCGCCCTCACCCTGCTGATGGTTCTCCACGCCGACATCCCCAACCGGATCGGCAACCTCGGCAGCCTCACCGAGACCTTCCTGCCCTGGATCGGCCTCTTCGTCCCCCTCCTCCTCGTCCTCGCCCTGCTGCGCCGGTCCGCCACCGCGCTGATCGCCCTGCTGCTGCCGGCCGTGGTGTGGCTGAACCTCTTCGGCGGGCTCGTCGCCGACAAGTCCGTGGCCGGCGGCGACCTGACCGTCGCGACCCACAACGTGAACGCCGACAACCCGGACCCCGCGGGCACCGCCGAGCAGCTCGCCGCCTCCGGCGCCGACGTCCTCGCCCTGGAGGAACTGAAGGGCGACATGGTCCCGGCGTACGAGAAGGGCCTGGCGAAGGCCTACCCGTACCACTCCGTCCAGGGCACGGTCGGGCTCTGGAGCAAGCTGCCCCTGCGCGACCCGCAGCCCGTGGACATCCGGATGGGCTGGACCCGCGCGATGCGCGCCGACGTCGTGACCCCCCAGGGCGAGATCGCCGTGTACGTCGCCCACCTGCCGTCCGTCCGGGTCAAGCTGAACGCCGGCTTCACCGCCAACCAGCGCGACGACAGCGCGAACGCCCTCGGCGAGGCCATCTCCCGCGACCGCCACGAGCGGATCGTCCTCCTCGGCGACCTCAACGGCACCATGAACGACCGCGCGCTCAACGGCATCACCTCGCAGCTCCGCTCCACCCAGGGCGCGGCGGGCGACGGCTTCGGCTTCAGCTGGCCCGCCTCGTTCCCGATGGCCCGCATCGACCAGATCCTGGTCAAGGGCGTCGAGCCGATGTCGTCCTGGGCCCTCCCGGAGACCCGGAGCGACCACCTGCCGGTCGCGGCCCGCGTGGCGTTCTGACGGGGCGCGGCCCGCGCGGCGTCCGGAGATCCGCGGTCCGCGCGGCGGTGTCCGGTGACCCGCGGCCCGGGTCGCCTGGCCACGTGACCTCGGTGTCACGTAGCACACGGGTCGAAATCTCCCCTTCACTCCCCGGAAGCCGCCGGGAAGAAAACATCTGAGAGCCTTTGTTCCGTAGAAGAACTATCTTCAGGAAAGGCCCTCCCCATGCCCCTGGCGCTGCTCGCGCTCGCCGTCTCCGCCTTCGGCATCGGCACCACCGAATTCGTGATGATGGGCCTGCTCCCGCAGGTCGCCGACGACCTCGGCACCTCCGTCCCCACCGCCGGGTACCTCGTCTCGGCGTACGCGATCGGCGTCGTCGTCGGCGCCCCGCTGCTCACCGCCCTCGGCTCCCGCATCCCGCGCAAGCGGATGCTGCTCCTGCTCATGGCCCTCTTCACCGTCGGCAACCTGGCCTCCGCGCTCGCCCCCGGCTTCGGCTGGCTGATCGCAGGCCGGGTGCTCGCCGGACTCCCGCACGGCGCCTTCTTCGGCCTCGGCGCGGTCGTCGCCGCCCGGCTCGTGCGCGAGGGCCGCCAGGCGCGGGCGGTGGCCACGATGTTCCTCGGCCTGACCGTCGCCAACATCCTCGGCGTACCCGCCGCGACCCTGCTCGGACAGCACCTCGGCTGGCGGGCCACCTTCCTCGTGGTCGCCGCCGTCGGCCTGATCGCCATGGCCGCGCTCGCCCGCCTCGTCCCGCACGTCCCCGTGGACGAGCGGCAGAGCCTGGGCCGCGAGGTGCGCGCGCTCGGCCGCCCGCAGGTGCTGCTCGGCCTGCTCACCGCCGTCTTCGGCTTCGCCGGCGTCTTCGCCGTCTACTCCTACCTCGCCTCGATGACCACCGAGGTGATGGGCTTCGGCGACTCCACCGTCACCCTCGTCCTCGCCCTCTTCGGCCTCGGCATGACCGGCGGGGCGCTCGCCGCGGGCCCGCTGACCGACCGGGCCCTCCGCCCGACGCTCTACGGCTCGCTCGCCGCCCTCGTCCTCGCCCTGGTCGCCTTCCGCTTCACGGTCCACGTGCCCTGGCTGGCCCTGGTCACGGTCGTGGTGCTCGGGGCCGTCGGCTTCATGACCACCACCCCGCTCCAGATGCTGGTCATGAACAAGGCCAAGGACGCCCCGACGCTCGCCTCCGCCTCCAACCACTCCGCCTTCAACCTCGCCAACGCCGGCGGCGCCTGGGCGGGCGGCGCCGCCGTCGCCGCCGGCTGGGGCTGGACCTCGCCGGCCCTGGTCGGCGCGGGCCTCACGGTGGTGGGCCTGGCGATCGCGGCGGTGGCGGGCCTCCTCGACCGCGACCGGGGTACGGCGGAGGGGGCCTCGCGCGTCGTCGCGCAGAGCCCCCTCGCCGAAGCCTCCCCCGCTGCCGGGAAGCAGGTCAGCTCGTCGTCTCCCGCCAGCGGTTCGTGATCGGCAGGCGCCGGTCCTTGCCGAAGCCCTTCGCCGAGATCTTGGTGCCCGGCGGGTACTGGCGCCGCTTGTACTCCGCCGTGTCCACCAGCCGCAGCGTCCTCGTGACCAGCTCCTCGTCGAAGCCGGCGGCCACGATCTCGTCCCGGCCCCGGTCCTGGTCCACGTACAGGGCGAGGATCGCGTCCAGGGTGTCGTAGTCGGGCAGCGAGTCCGTGTCGACCTGCCCGGGGCGCAGCTCCGCGCTCGGCGGCTTGCTGATCGAGCTCTCCGGGATCGGCGGGGTCTGGCCGCGCTCCTCCGCCGCCCGGTTGCGCCAGCGCGCCAGCCGGAACACGGTCGACTTGTAGACGTCCTTGATGGGCCCGAAAGCGCCGACGGAGTCGCCGTACAGCGTCGAGTAGCCCACCGCCAGCTCGGACTTGTTGCCCGGCGCGAGGACGAGATGGCCCTCCTGGTTGGAGAGCGCCATCAGCATCGTGCCCCGCAGCCGCGACTGGAGGTTCTCCTCGGCCAGGCCGGTGAGGCCCAGCGCGCCCATGTACGCGTCGAACATCGGCTCGATCGACACCGTGCGGAAGTGGAGCCCGGTGCGCCGGGCCAGCTCGGCTGCGTCGCCGCGCGAGTGGTCGGAGGAGTACTTCGAGGGCATCGACACCCCGTACACGTGGTCCGAGCCGAGCGCGTCACAGGCGATGGCGGCGACGAGCGCCGAGTCGATGCCCCCGGAGAGGCCGACGACCACCGAGCGGAAACCGTTCTTCGCGAGATACGCCCGGACCCCGATGACCAGCGCCGAGTAGATCTCCTCCTCGTCGTCCAGCCGGTGCGCGTAGCCGCCCGTCAGCTCCGGCTCGTACGCCGGCAGCGGCTCCCGCGACAGCACCACGCGGTCGATCGTCAGCCCGTCGTTCACCAGGCCCTCCGGCGCCTCGTCGCTGGCCGCCGGCAGCTCCAGGTCCAGGATCACGCTGCCCTCGACGAACTGCGGGGCCCGCGCGATCACTTCGCCGTCCGCGTCCACCACGATCGAGTCGCCGTCGAAGACCAGCTCGTCCTGGCCTCCGGTGCTCGCCAGGTACGCGGTCACGCAACCGGCCTCCCGGGCCCGCCTGCGGACCAGTTCGAGGCGCGTGTCGTCCTTGTCCCGCTCGTACGGCGAGGCGTTGACCGACAGCAGCAGCCCCGCCCCCGCGTGACGCGCCGCCGGGACCCGGCCCCCCTCCTGCCACAGGTCCTCGCAGATCGCCAGGGCCACGTCGATCCCGTGCACCCGGACGACCGGCAGGGTGTCGCCCGGGACGAAGTAGCGGTACTCGTCGAAGACCCCGTAGTTCGGCAGGTGGTGCTTGGCGAAGCGGAGCACCACCTCGCCCCGGTGCAGCACCGCGGCGGCGTTCTCCGGCGAGCCGGCGGGCCGGCCGAGCTTCGGCTCCGCCCGCTCGGAGCGGTCCAGATAGCCGACCACGACCGGCAGCTCCCCGAAGCCCTCGTCCGCGAGCCGGCGGGCGAGACCGCGCAGGGCCGTCCGCGAGGCCTCGACGAACGAGGAGCGCAGCGCGAGGTCCTCGACGGGGTATCCGGTCAGCGCCATCTCGGGGAACGCGACGAGATGCGCGCCCTGTCCGGCGGCGTGCCGGGTCCAGTGCACGATCGCCTCGGCGTTCCCGGCGATGTCTCCGACGGTCGAGTCGATCTGATTCAGGGCGAGGCGTAGTTGAGGCACCCGGCCAGTGTAATCGTCAGACCGACGCGATGTCCTGGGAAACGGGCCGCGCGTGACGCCCGCGGCGGCCGCTGACCACCCGGCAGAACCGGGCCGGATCCACCCCGGGCAGCGGCAACCCTCCGGCACGCCGTAGCGTCAGACCCACTATGCCCGGAAACGTGACACGAGCCTCGGCCGCCCTGCTGGCCCTCGGCGCGCTCGCGTACACCGCGTGGGTCCTCGAAGCCGTCCTGCGGACCGGGCTCGACCCGGTCCGGACGTACGTCTCCGAACTGGCGGCTTCGGACCAGCCGTTCGGCACCTTCTTCCGGGCGACCGACCTGGTGTCGGGGGCGCTCGTCCTGGCGGGTGCGGTGCTGGGATGGGCGGGGACCTGGCGCCGGGGAACGAGGGGGATCGGACACCGGGAGACGAGGGGGTCCGGTCACCGATGGGCCTCGGAGGCCGGGCCCGCCGGGGAGTCGTGGGCCGTCCGTCGGCCCGCCTCGGAAGCCGCTGGGCCGGGCACTCTGGACGCCGGCCCGCTGCGGCGGCGCGTCCGCGAGCCCTGGTCGGTCCTCGGGTGGGGCGCGCTCGCCCTCTTCGGCGCCGCCACCGTCGCCGACTCGCGTCTCCCGCTCAGCTGCGCCGCCACCACCGACCCCGCGTGCGCCGCGCGCGAGGCCGCCGGGCTCGTGCCCGCCACCCATACGGCCCATGCCGTCAGTTCCGGTCTCGCCATGACCGGCGCCCTCCTCGCCCTCGTCGCGCTCACCGTGGCCGCCCGCCGTTACGGCCGGGGGCGGCCCCTCGCCCGTACCGGCCCGGTCGTCGTCGCCCTGGAGCTCGCCGCCACCGTCTGGACCCTCGCCGCCGTCGCCGCCTTCGAGGCGGGGAAGGGCACCTGGGCGCTCGGCGCCGGCCAGCGGCTCCAGGTGCTCCTGGTGGCGGTGTGGCTCGCGGTCCTGGCCTACTCCCTCGCCACGTCCCGCCCCGCCCCGGAGGAGGAGCGATGACCGGACAACCGGCCGGAGAACCGGCCTTCGTACGGATCGACGGCGTCGCCCACCACGTCGTCGTCGAGGGCTCGGGACCCGTCTGCGTCCTGAGCGCGGGCCTCGGGATGAGCTGGTTCGACTGGGACCCGGTCGTCCCGCTCCTCGCCCCGCACCGCACGGTCGTCCGCTTCGACCGCCCCGGGCACGGCCTCTCCCAGCCCGCCGCCGGCCCGCCCACCGCCGCCGGCGAGGCCCACCGGATCGCCGCGCTCCTCGACGCGCTGGGGCTCCCCGGCCCCGCCACCGCCGTCGGGCACTCCATCGCCGGATTCCACGCCGAGGCCTTCGCCCGACTCCACCCGGACCGGACCGGCGCGCTCGTGCTCGTGGACTCGTCGGTGGAGGAACACCCCCGGGTGGGCACGTACGCCGGGGCCGTCGCCCGGGTCCTCGGCACCGTCCTGTGCGCCGCGGGCGCCCCGGCCGCCCTGGGCCCCGCGGTGCGCCGTGCGGCCGTACGCCACGACCCGGCCCCCACCGCCCTCGTCCACCGGGTGTACCGCACCTCACGCGTCCTGCGCGGCACCCTCTGGGAGAACGCCCACTACGGAGCCGTCGCGGCCGAACTCCTCGCCCTGCGCGCCACGCACCCGCTGCCGCCCGGCCTCCCCGTCACCGTCCTCGCCGCCCCCGACGGCTCGGCCCGTTGGGAACGGCGCCAGCGCGCGCTGGCCCGACGGCTCGGCGCCCGCTACGAGGCTGCCGTGCCGTCGGGCCATCTGGTCATGAAGGACCGCCCGGCAGCGGTCGCCGCCGTGATCTTGCGATCCGACCCGCGGTCTGTTCCGCGCTCCGGCCCGCAGTCTGTCCTGCGATCCGGCCGGGAAGAGGTGCCGGGGCCTCAGGAAGGCGCGTAGACGCTCTCGCAGAACCCCTTGAGCTGCTCGTCCGACAGATGCTGGGCCAGATCGGCCTCGCTGATCATGCCGACGAGGCGCTTCTCCTCGATGACGGGCAGCCGCCGGATCTGGTGGCCCTGCATCTCCTCCAGGACCGCGCCCACGTCCGCGCCCGACTCGACCCAGCGCGGGGTGCCCTGGGACATCTCGCCGCAGGTGATCTTCGAGGGGTCGTGGCCCATGGCCACGCAGCCGACCACGATGTCGCGGTCCGTGATGATGCCGCAGAGCCGCTCGTTCTCGTCGGCGACGGGCAGCGCGCCGACGTTCAGGTTGCGCATCAGCTGGGCGGCGCGGTCGAGCGTCTCGTGGGCCGGGATCCACTGGGCCCCGGGGTGCATGATGTCCTTCGCCGTGGTCATGGGATGCGTACCTTTCGTCGGACGTGGTCACACGTACGTCCCCGAGCCCCATCCATTGTCGGCGCACGGTCCGTCCGCCGCGACTTGTCGGCGCACGGTCCGACCGCCGCGAGGACCTGTCCGCGCACGGCACGGCTCCCGCGAGGTGTCCGCGTACGCCACGGCCCCCGCGACCGCGGTGGGTCACGGGGGCCGTCGGGTCACCGACCCGGGGCGTCAGGCGCCGCGCTTCCTGAGCATGTCCGCCATCAGCAGGATCTCGGACTTCTGGGCGTCGACCATGCCCTGCGCGAGACCGCGCTCGATCTCCACCGAGCACTTCTGGACACAGCCCTCGGCCATGTGGACCCCGCCCCTGTGGTGCTCGGTCATGAGCTTCAGGTACAGGACCTCGGCCTCCCGGCCGCTCGCCCGGCGCAGCTGGTCCAACTGGGCGTTGGTCGCCATGCCGGGCATGAGCGCCCCGTCGAGCGGACCGGTGTCGCCGGAGCCGCCCATGCCCATCCAGGTCATCGGCTCGACGCCGGACTCGATCTTGGGCAGGCCCCACAGGTCGAGCCAGCCGAGCATCATGCCCCGCTGGTTGGCCTGGGTGTTGGCGATGTCGTACGCGAGTCGGCGCACCTCCTCGTCCCGGGTGCGGTCCCGGACGATGAACGACATCTCGACGGCCTGCTGGTGGTGGACGGCCATGTCCCGGGCGAAGCCGGCGTCCGCGGAGAGCGAGGACGGCGTACGCGGCGCCTCCTCGCGCTCGGCGGAGGCGACGGTGACGGCGCCCCCGGCGAACAGCAGGGCGAGCGCGACGGCCGTGATCGCCGCCCACTGCGTCCTGTTCGGCCGGCGGGCCGAGGGCGTCAGCAGGTCGTCGCCGTCGACTTCGCCGAGCCGGCTCACTGGCCGATCCCGCCGGTGCAGGCGGCGCCCGGCTCGGGGGTCTGCGGACCCTGGACGTACTTGGTGAAGAAGGCGTCGATGCGCGGGTCGCTCGCGTTGTCCACGGTGACCTGCTTGCCCCAGGCGGACAGCATGATGGCGCCGGCCTGGTCGTCCACCGGGCTCATCAGCGTGTACTTGGTCTTGCCGACCTTGTCCTCGAGCTTCTTCACGTCGTCGGCGGCGGCCTTCTTGTTGTACGTCACCCAGACGGCGCCGTGCTCCAGGGAGTGCACGGCGTTCACCTCGGCGATGGCCTTCTTGTAGACGACGCCGTCGCAGTTCATCCAGACCGGGTGGTGGTCACCGCCGACCGGCGGCTTCATCTCGTACTTCACGGCCGTCTCGACGTGGTTGCGGCCGAGCTTCTTGGCGTCCCAGGACTGCTCGGCGGCGATGGGGGCCTTCGCGGCCGCGTCCTTCTTGTCCTGCTCGTCGGACTTCTTCATCAGCACGAAGGTGCCGAAGCCGACGAGGCCGAGGACGACGACGCCCGAGACGCCGATCGTGACGAGGCGGTTGCGGCGCTCACGGGCCTGCTCGGCGCGGCGCATCTCCTCTATTCGGGCGCGGCGGTCGGCGTTGGCGGAGCTCTTGGCGGCCATGGTGATGTCGTCCTTCTTCAGGGATGGGGGTGGAGTTCGGGGGTGGACACAGCGGGGCGGGACGCCCGGCGCCGCTATGTCCGGAGAACTTGAAGGACGTGCAGATCCGGCGCGCGCGGCCGGACGCCGGAACGGCGCGCGGCGCCGTCACCGGACGGCGGCTCGACGCGCGGGAGCCCGTCGGCCGCGTGCAGCGGCGGATCGAGCGGGGGCGCGCTGAGCACCGCGGGGGAGAGCGAGGGGAAGAGGGAGCAGCCGCCGCGGTCGTACGGGCAGATGTACTCGGCGACGGAGCCGGCGGCCGCGCGGGCGGCGGGAGCGGCCGTGCGGGCGGCGGTCGTGGCCGTGCCGGCGGCGGCGCTGGTGCCCGCCGACCCGCTCGCTGCCCCCGGTCCGGTGCCCGCGTGATGGGCCTCGGGCCCCGGCCCGGCGCCCAGGCAGAAGAAGAGCGCGGCAAGGAGCGTCGCCACGGCGCTCACCAGTGCCATGGGACGCGCGTGCTGGGACGGGCGTACGAGCCGTGTGGCCCCCATGGGCGCAGATCGTAGTGGGCGCGGGGGTTCTGTGGGCCGAACGGGGTACCACTCGGTACCGGCGGGAGGGCGGACGAGGGGCGAACGGACACCCGGACGCAGCCCTTCCCCCGTTACCTGAGTCACACCCGAGCAGGCACTATGGGTGTGCAACGTGCGCGAAACCATGTGGTGGGATGCTCAGGTGCCCCCCGATGTGCTCTGAGGCGGTGGGAGCAGGCGGCCTGACCAGCGAGGATGGGTGTGGAAATGGACAAGCAGCAGGAATTCGTGCTCCGTACGCTCGAGGAGCGCGACATCCGCTTCGTACGTCTGTGGTTCACCGACGTGCTGGGCTTCCTCAAGTCGGTGGCCGTGGCGCCCGCCGAGCTCGAGCAGGCCTTCGACGAGGGCATCGGCTTCGACGGCTCCGCGATCGAGGGCTTCGCCCGCGTATACGAGTCGGACATGATCGCCAAGCCGGATCCGGGGACGTTCCAGATCCTGCCGTGGCGGGCCGAGGCGCCGGGCACGGCGCGGATGTTCTGCGACATCCTGATGCCGGACGGGTCGCCGTCCTTCGCCGACCCGCGGTACGTCCTGAAGCGGGCGCTCGCCAAGACCTCGGACCTGGGCTTCACCTTCTACACCCACCCCGAGATCGAGTTCTTCCTCCTCAAGGACAAGCCGCTCGACGGCACCCGCCCCACCCCGGCGGACAACTCGGGGTACTTCGACCACACTCCGCAGAACGTGGGCATGGACTTCCGCCGCCAGGCGATCACGATGCTCGAATCGATGGGCATCTCGGTGGAGTTCAGCCACCACGAGGGCGCCCCGGGCCAGCAGGAGATCGACCTCCGCTACGCGGACGCCCTCTCCACCGCGGACAACATCATGACCTTCCGCCTCGTGATGAAGCAGGTGGCACTGGAGCAGGGCGTGCAGGCCACGTTCATGCCGAAGCCGTTCTCGGACTACCCGGGCTCGGGCATGCACACCCACCTGTCCCTCTTCGAGGGCGACCGGAACGCCTTCTACGAGTCGGGTGCCGAGTACCAGCTGTCCAAGGTCGGCCGCTCGTTCATCGCGGGCCTGCTGAAGCACGCGGGCGAGATCTCGGCCGTCACCAACCAGTGGGTCAACTCGTACAAGCGCATCTGGGGCGGCTCGTCCCGCACGGCCGGCTCGGGCGGCGAGGCCCCCTCGTACATCTGCTGGGGCCACAACAACCGCTCGGCCCTGATCCGCGTCCCCATGTACAAGCCGGGCAAGACGGGCTCCTCCCGTGTCGAGGTCCGCTCCATCGACTCGGGCGCCAACCCGTACCTGACCTACGCCGTCCTCCTCGCCGCAGGCCTCAAGGGCATCGAGGAGGGCTACGAACTCCCGGCCGGCGCCGACGACGACGTCTGGGCCCTCTCGGACGCGGAACGCCGTGCGATGGGCATCGAACCGCTCCCGCAGAACCTGGGAGAGGCGATCGCCCTCATGGAGAAGAGCGAACTGGTGGCGGAGACGCTGGGCGAGCACGTCTTCGACTTCTTCCTCCGCAACAAGAAGCAGGAGTGGGAGGAGTACCGCTCCGAGGTCACCGCCTTCGAACTCCGCAAGAACCTGCCGGTGCTGTAGCCGAGGGGCGGAACGGGCACAGCCCGGAACGGACACACAGGGCCGACGGTGGCGAACCGTCGGCCCTGCGCCGTCTCACGCGGCCTGGGCCGTCCCCGGGCCGCCGTCCGGGGAAACGAGGAGTCTCCCAGGTCAGAGGTGGCCGCTAGAGTCGGGGCATGGGGGATCGGACACGTGTGAAGCACTGCAGGCAGTGCCGTCGGCCGCTCGACGAGCGCAGCCGGTGGCGGCGCCCGAAGCGGTTCTGCAGCCGTCGGCACCGCCTGAGGTACTGGGTGGAGGAGATCTTGGACGCCGTCCTGGGCTGAGGCTCGCCCCGCTCGCGGCACGGTGTGGCAACGGGCGCCCGTCCACGGGTGATTAATCCGTTGCCCGGGGCTGCGGGTCCGTCCAGACTGCCCCGGTGAAGATCGAATCCGTCGCCACCGCGCGGCTCCTGCTCCAGCCGCTGACCGTCGCCGACGCCGGGCGCATCGTCGCCCGGGAGTCCGCGACCGGGGACCTGTGGGGCGAGGGGTATCCCGGCGACGGGGACGTCCGCTCGGCCACCGGCTTCCTGCGGGGGGTCGCCGAGCGGGGCGACCCGGGAGTGTTCCGGCCGTACGCGATACGGCTCGCGGAGAGCGGCGTCACCGTCGGGGGCATCGGGTTCCACGGGCCGCCCGACGAGATCGGGGTCGTCACCGTCGGGTACGGGCTCGTGCCCGTCGCGCGCGGCCACGGGTACGCCTCCGAGGCGCTGCGGGCGCTCCTCGAGATCGCCCGCCGCGCCGGTGCCTCCGGCGCGAAGGGCGACGCCGACCTGGACAATCCGGCCTCCCACCGGGTGATGGAGGCCGCCGGGATGCCGTGCGTGGCGGAGGACGAGCGGCTCCGGCACTTCTACCGGGGGTTCTAGGGGGACGGTACGAGACCCTCGTCTGCCCGGGGCACCTCGACGGCCTCCCCGTGCCGACCCTGACCGCGCCCTGGCCGATGCCGCCGGCCGACGGGCTCAGCCCGCCCTCCGCCGCCTGTCTGCGGCACCTCGCCGCCAGGCTCCACGAGGCGGGCGTGGCGGCCCGCCGAGGTGGCCGGCCACCTCGCCTCCCGGCCGGGCGCGGCGGGGCACTCGACGCCGGAGGACGTGGCCGCCGTCAGCGTTCCGAGAGCTCCGACGGAGCCTCCTGGACCATCCAGCCGTTTCCGTCCGGGTCCTCGAAGGTCATGAAGGAGTTCCACGTGCCGCCCTTGCCGGGCTCCCAGCCCTGCTCGCCGATGTGCTGGATCGCCGAGACCTCCACCCCGCGCCCGACGAACTCCGCCCGGGCCGCCTCGATGTCCGTCACGCAGAACTGCAGTCCCTGGAGCGAGCCCGGGGCCATCGTCCTGGTGCCCGGCAGCGGCGGCATCCCGCTGAGCAGCGCGAGCGAACAGCGCGAGCCCGGCGGCGTCAGCTGGACGACGCGCACGCCCGGCGCCACCGCGTCGTCCAGGTCGACGGTGAAGCCGCACTTCCCGGCGTAGAACTCCTTCGCCCGGTCCATGTCGGTGACGGGGACCGGGACGACTTCCAATGTCCAGTTCACGGGGGCTCTCCTCAGAAACGCCGGCGGGTCTGTCCGAAGGTGTCGCCCTTCGCGGCGCCGTGGCCGTGCGAGGCGCGGCCGGGTGCCGTCAGGGCCGTACCACCGTCCCCCCGGGACGCCCCGTCGCGCACCTCGAAACGCCCGGCCCGCCGTATTTCTTGGTCGTCCGGCCGGGACCCACCGCCCGCCGGCCCCCTACGCCTCGGGGACCCACCGCCCTCCGCCGCTCATTCCGCCGCAGCCACAGTCCGCCCGGCCGGTGCCTGCGGTCCCGCCGGCGTCCAGTGCAGTCGGCCGTCCAGGCCGATCGCCGCGACTCCGTCCCTGCCCGCGTCCGGCGCCCCCGCGAACAGGAACCTCTCCAGCTTCCACGCGGGCGCCGAGGCCCCCGTCCTGCCGTGCGGCGCCGTCGCCAGGAAGCCGGTCCTGGAGCGGACCGCGAGGAGTCCGTCGCCGCCGCTCACCGGGCCGAAGCCCGCCACGCCGCCGGGCAGCTCCGTGACCGGGGAGACCGGGCCGACGCCCGAGAAGTCGGCGCTGCGGAGATCGCCGGAGGCCGGCTTGCGGAACCAGAGCCGTACGCCGTCGCCGTTCGGCGCCGGAGTCGCGCTCAGCGCCAGGGTCGTCGGCGGCAGCGCGGTCAGCGACGGGCCCGTGAGCGGGCCGCCGGGCACCTGCTGCGCCCACACCAGAACGGTCGTCACGGTGCTCGCGAAGACGTACCCGCGGCCCTGCCCGTCCGTCGCCGCGACCGGGTCGCCGACCACGTCGACACCGCCGAGCACCCGCCAGGGCCCCCAGCCGCCGTCCGCGCCCTGCTCACGGGCGGTCAGACGGCGCAGGCTGTCACGGAGGACCACGGTCGCGCGGCCGTCGGCGCCCACCGTCACGGCGGGCGCGCTGATGTCGGAGGTGCCGGTCGCGTCGTTCCGCTCCGGGCTGCCGAGCGAGCGCCACGGACCGAAGGCGCCGCCCGGCGCCGACTGCTCGGTGCTCACGACCTCGCGGCGGTAGCCGGCCGGGCCGCCCGTGAGCAACGTCCGGGTGCCGTAGACCGCGATGCGGCCGTCGGGCAGCGACACCGACGTCACACCGGTGTCCATGCCGCCGCCGGGCAGCAGCGTCGGGCCGCTCCAGGCGCCGCCGCCGGCCGGCTTCCGCCAGGCCGCGAGCTGTCCGTCGAGGACGGAGAAGGCGTGCAGTCCGCCGTCCCGGTCCCGCTGCACCCAGGAGGTGGAGGTGCCCCGGGCGTAGCGCACGGTCGCGGTCCAGCCGCGCCCGGCGGGCCGCGCCGCCACCTTCAGGTCGCCGCAGCCGGCGGGCGTCCCGCAGTCGTTGACGCCGTCCATCCAGGCGTAGGTCTTCAGGGTCTTCAGCTTGTCGCCCGCCGTCTCGGGGTCGAGCGTGTGCGGCAGGACGCTGGTGGGGTAGCCGAGGTAGTTCTGCACGCCGACGCGCGGGTGCCCGGGGAGCTCGGCGTACCGGGCGAGCGCGGCCTGGGCGAACCGCGCGCCGTACAGGTGGTCCTGGTGGTCGCGGATCTTCCCGGTCTTCGGGTCGGTGCCGGGGCTCGGGTCCTGCATGCGGACGAAGGTGGGCCGGAAGCGGTCGAGGAGGCCGGCGATCGTCGCCACGACCTCGTCCTTGGTGTACCGGAAGTCGGCGGTGACCGGGGTGCCGGAGGAGCGCTGCGACTCCAGCGTGCCGATGAGTCCGTGCCAGAGGCCGTTGAGGCTGTGCGGGCGGTACTGGTTGGTCGACCCCGCCTCGCGTATCTGAAGCCACACCAGCCGGACCTTCGGGTCGGCGCGCAGCGTGTCCAGTTCGGCCAGGCCGCCGCCGGCGGTGGGGATCGCCACCCGGTCCCAGGGGCTGGTCCGGCTGCCGGTCGCCATCTCGGAGTACGCGGCCCGGATGCCGTTCTGCCGGGCCTCGGCGTAGGCGGCCTTGTCGGCCGTGGCGGCCTTCGCGTCGCGGGGGCGGGCGTTGACGCCGTCGGACTCACCGGCCGTCAGGTACACCGCGGCCAGCGGCGTGCCGGAGCGGATGGTCTGGGATATGTCCGGGTTCATGAAGAACAGGTCGTCGTCCGGGTGCGCCACGATCTGCATGACCGAGGGGGCGGACTTCCCGCCGGGCGCGGTGGACGCCGGGGGCCGTCCGGACGCCCCGGGGTCCGAGGCCGGGTCCTGGGCGTCCGGGCCGGTGGGCATGGGGACCGGCGAGGGGGCCGAGGCCCGGGGCGGGGCGGCCGGGGACGCGGGCGCCGCTCCGTCCTGCGTCGCCGTCTGCGCCGCGGCCGTTCTCGGCGCGCCGGTCACCGACAGGAGTCCGGCGAAGGTGCCGCCCACCAGGACGGCCGTGACCGCGGTGGAGACGGTCCTGCGGCGGGACAGGGTGAGACGGCGGCGGAGGCGTACGGGCATGGTCGGCGGCGCGCTTTCAACAGGGTCGGGCAGGCGGGGCGGTCCCGCGCTGGGGTACGGGGCGGGTTCAGGGGTCGCCTGATCGGGCTCGGGCAGGCGGGGTGGTCCCGCGCATGCGTCGGGTCCGCGTCAGGGTCGCTTCGGCGGGTTCGGACGGGCGGGAGTGGTCCGCCCCCAGCAAGACGGACTTTCAAGGAATACGGTTCATCGGACTCGAAAAGCCATCGATGTGCGGGACATCACGTGTGATCCGCTGCGAACCGCAGGCCTGAACGCCCCCGTCCCCCGCTCCGGATAGGCTCGATCCGCCCGGGTTCCGACCCGGGGGTGAGCCCTGGGGTCGGCCCCGGGGCGGACCTGCTCGGAGGGAGCGGCGGAATGACGGTGCCGGGACGCAGGAGCAGCACGTTCTCACGTCTGCTGCGGCACGGATTCACCGACCCGTCGGGGGCGGAACGGCTCCTGGACGTGCCCGAGCTGTCCACGCTGCGCGGCGACGACGTCCTCCTCGACGCCCTCGGCGCGACCGCCGACCCCGACCTGGCCCTGCGCGGTCTCGTCCGCCTCGTCGAGGCGCAGCCCGAGACGGAGCGGCAGACCTTCACGACCACCCTGCTCGCGGCCAAGCCGTTCCGGGACCGGCTCCTCGGGGTGCTCGGCGCCTCCGAGGCGCTCGCCGACCACCTGGCCCGGCACCCGCGCGACTGGGAGTCCCTCGTCACGTACGAGGCGGCCGACCTGCACCCGGGGGTCGCCGAGTTCGAGCGGGGTCTCGCCGAGGCCACCGACGAGGTCTCGCTGCGGGTCGCCTACCGCAGGTGCCTGCTGGCCATCGCGGCCCGTGACGTGTGCGGCACCATCGACGTCGCGGAGACCGCCGCCGAGCTCGCCGACCTGGCGACGGCGACCCTGCGCGCCGCGCTCGCCATCGCCCGCGCGGCCGCGCCCGCCGACGCCGCCCTGTGCCGGCTCGCCGTGATCGCGATGGGCAAGTGCGGCGGTCACGAGCTGAACTACGTGTCCGACGTGGACGTGATCTTCGTGGGGGAGCCTGCCCAGGAGGCCGGCGACCCGGAGGGCGGCGAGGCCAAGGCCATGCAGGCCGCGACCCGGCTCGCCTCGCACCTGATGCGGATCTGCTCGGAGACCACCGTCGAGGGCACGATCTGGCCGGTCGACGCCAATCTGCGCCCCGAGGGCCGCAACGGCCCGCTCGTCCGTACGCTCTCCTCCCACCTCGCGTACTACCAGCGCTGGGCGAAGACCTGGGAGTTCCAGGCGCTGCTCAAGGCGCGCGCGGTGGCCGGCGACCCGGAGCTGGGCGCCCAGTACATCGACGCCGTCTCCCCGCTCGTCTGGCAGGCCGCCGAGCGCGAGAACTTCGTGCCCGACGTGCAGAAGATGCGCCGCCGGGTCGTCGACAACATCCCCGCCGCACAGATCGACCGGGAGCTCAAGCTGGGCCCCGGCGGCCTGCGCGACGTCGAGTTCGCCGTGCAGCTGCTCCAGCTCGTGCACGGCCGCAGCGACGCCGGACTGCACAGCGGCTCCACCCTCGACGCGCTCGCCGCCCTCGCGGCCGGCGGGTACGTCGGCCGGGCCGACGCCGCCCAGCTCGACGAGGCCTACCGCTTCCTGCGGGCGATGGAGCACCGCATCCAGCTGTACCGGCTGCGCCGCACCCACCTCGTCCCCGAGGACGACGCGGACCTGCGCCGCCTCGGCCGCTCGCTCGGGCTGCGCACCGACCCGGTCGCCGAGCTGAACAAGGAGTGGAAGCGGCACGCGGCCGTCGTCCGCCGCCTGCACGAGAAGCTCTTCTACCGGCCGCTGCTCGACGCCGTCGCCCAGCTCGCCCCCGGCGAGATCCGGCTCAGCACGAAGGCCGCCGGGCAGCGGCTCGAAGCGCTGGGGTACGCGGACCCCGCCGCCGCCCTGCGCCACCTGGAGGCCCTGGCGTCCGGGGTCAGCCGCAAGGCCGCGATCCAGCGGACGCTGCTCCCGGTGCTGCTCGGCTGGTTCGCGGACTCGGCCGACCCGGACGCCGGCCTGCTCGGCTTCCGCAAGGTCTCCGACGCCCTCGGCAAGACCCCCTGGTACCTGCGGCTGCTCCGGGACGAGGGCGCCGCCGCAGAGAACCTCGCCCGCGTCCTCTCCGCCGGACGCCTCGCCCCCGACCTGCTGCTGCGCGCCCCCGAGGCGGTCGCGCTGCTCGGCGACCCGGAGGGGCTGAAGCCGCGCGGCCGGGAGCACCTGGAGCAGGAGGTCCTGGCGGCGGTGGGCCGCGCGTCGGACGCCGAGCAGGCCGTCGCGGCGGCCCGCGGGGTGCGCCGCCGGGAGCTGTTCCGGACCGCTGCGGCCGATCTCATCGGCTCGTACGGCACCGAGGACAGCCCCCGCGAGCCCGACCCGGGCGCGCTGGTCGACCGGGTGGGGGAGGCGGTCACCGACCTCAACGCGGCGACGATCGCGGGCGCCCTGCGCGCCGCCGTCCGCGCCGAGTGGGGCGACGAGCTGCCCACCCGGTTCGCCGTCATCGGCATGGGCCGCTTCGGCGGCCACGAGCTGGGGTACGGCTCCGACGCCGATGTCCTGTTCGTGCACGAGCCGCGCGAGGGCGTGGACGAGCAGGACGCGGCCAAGGCCGCGGGCAAGGTGGTCGCCGAGATGCGACGGCTGCTCCAACTCCCCACCGCAGACCCGCCGTTGCTGATCGACGCGGACCTCAGGCCGGAGGGCAAGAGCGGCCCCCTGGTCCGCACCCTGAAGTCGTACGCGGCCTACTACCACCGCTGGTCCCTCGTCTGGGAGAGCCAGGCGCTGCTGCGTGCCGAACCCATCGCGGGCGACCGCGAGTTGGGGGAGCGGTTCATCGAACTCGCCGATCCGCTGCGCTATCCGGCCGAGGGTCTCGGCGAGGACGCCGTCCGCGAGATCCGCCGCCTCAAGGCCCGGATGGAGTCCGAGCGGCTGCCGCGCGGCGCCGACCCGACCCTCCACGCCAAGCTGGGGCGCGGCGGCCTGAGCGACGTCGAGTGGACGGTCCAGCTGCTCCAGATGCAGCACGGCTGGGCGGAGCCGGGGCTGCGGACGACCCGTACCCGCGACGCGCTCCGGGCGGCCCACGCGGCCGGCCTCATCCCCACCGAGGAGGCGCAGACGCTGGACGAGGCGTGGGTGCTCGCCACCCGCGTGCGCAACGCGGTGATGCTGGTCCGCGGCCGGCCCGGCGACACCTTCCCCTCGGACCCGCGCGAACTCGCCGCGGTGGGGCGGTACCTGGGGTACGAGGCCGGCCATGTCGGAGAGATGGTCGACGACTACCGGCGGATCACCCGCCGGGCCCGCGCCGTCGTCGAGGAGCTGTTCTACGGGGCGTAGGCCCGCCGGGGCGGTCGCGCGGGCGTAGCCGCCGCGGGGGCCCGGCGGTGCGGGCAGGCCGGCGCCGCGCGTGAGTCGACCCCGCACGTGAGCCGGCGCCGCACGAGGGTCGGCCCCGTGGCTACGCCCCGTCCGGCATGCCCCGGATGTGCGTCAGGTAGCCGGCCAGGGCCAGTTCGAAGGCGGTGTCGGTGCGGCCGCCCTCGGGGAAGGCGGCGAGCGCCCGTGCGAGCCGCGGGGTCGCCGTGTCGTCGGCGAGCTCCCACATCGCCTCCGGGGCCGCCATGTCGAGGGCCGAGCCCAGGACCAGGTTCTCCAGGGCGATGATCACCGGCATCACGTCCGGGAGGGCGAAGCCCGCGTCGAGGAGGAGGGCGACCGCCTTCTCGTACTGCTCCAGGACCCGCGGGGCGCGCACCGGCGAGGTGGTGAGCAGGGGGATCGCCTTCGGGTGGGCGGCGAAGGCGGCCCGGTAGGAGCGCGCCCAGGCGGCGACGGCCGCGTCCCAGGGCCGTCCGTCGAGGGTGCCGCCGTCGATGGCGGCGCAGATCCGCTCCCGCAGCAGCTCCACGATGCCGTCCCTGCCGTCCACATGGTGGTACACCGAGGCCGTCTGCACACCGAGTCGTCTGGCGATCTGGGGGACGCTGAAGTCGCCCTGCTCGTCGACGAGTTCGAGTGCCGTGGTGGTGATGCGCACCCGGTCGAGCAGGGGCTTGTGCGGCCGGCCCATGGACGTTCTCCCGCTGTTCAGGTCTTCCCGAATCGTTGGACACGAGGCTACATTGCGCCAACCGAAAGCCTTTAGGTTTACGAGAAGGGCTTCTCCCGCATGTCCTCCAGCACCTCCGACAAGCCACCCGGCCTGCGCACCGGCACCCTCGGCACCGCCGACATCTCCTTCTTCGTCGTCTCCGCCGCCGCTCCGCTCACCGTGATGGCCGGCGTCGCCCCCATCGCCCTCGTCCTCGGCGGCATCGGAGCACCGGCCGGCTACCTCCTCGCCGGCATCACGCTGGCGGTCTTCGCCGTCGGCTTCACCACCATGAGCCGCCACGTCCGCAGCGGCGGCGCCTTCTACGCGTACATCGCCCAGGGACTCGGCAAGCCGCTCGGCATCGCCGCCGCCCTGGTCGCCATGGTCGGCTACAACGGCATGGAGATCGGCGTCTACGGACTCCTCGGCTCCGCCACCTCCGACACCGCGGGCGCCCTCGGGGGCACCGACCTGCCCTGGCTCCCGATCGCCCTCGCCGGCCTGCTGGTCATCTGGTACGGCGGCTACCGCTCCATCGACTTCGGCGCCAAGGTCCTCGGCGTCCTGCTCGTCGCCGAGACCGGCATACTCGTCCTCCTCGCCGGCGGCGTACTCATCGAGGGCGGGGCGAACGGGCTCTCCCTCGCCTCCTTCGCCCCGGGCAACGTCCTCGTCCCCGGCACGGCGGCCGTCCTGGCCTTCGCCTTCTCGGCCTTCACCGGCTTCGAGTCCACCGTCATCTACCGCCGCGAGGCCCGCGACCCGGCCCGCACCATCCCCCGCGCCACCTACATCGCGGTCGGGTTCCTCGGCCTCTTCTACGCCTTCGTCGTCTGGACCGTGATCCAGGCCTTCGGCGACGACAAGGTCGTCGAGGCCGCCGCGGGAGACACCGGCGGACTCTTCTTCGCCGCCATCACCACCTACGTCGGCCCCTGGGCCGCCGACCTGATGCACGTGTTCATCGTGACCAGCATCCTCGCCTCGCTGCTCGCCTTCCACAACGCGATCAACCGCTACGCCCTCGCCCTCTCCGAGGAGGGCGTCCTCCCCGCCGCCCTCGGCCGGATCCACCCCCGCCACCGCTCCCCGTACGTCGCGGGCCTCGCCCAGACCGTGCTCGGCGCGGTGGTCGTCCTCGGCTTCGCGGCCGCCGGCGCCGACCCGTACACCCAGCTGCTGCTCTGGGTGAACACCCCCGGGATGCTCGGGCTCATGGCGCTGATGCTGCTCGCCGCCCTCGCCGTCGTCCGCTACTTCCGGCGCGTCCCGCACCAGGAGGGCGCCCTGCGCACCCTCGTCGCCCCCGGCGCCGCGGCCGTCCTGCTCGCCGTGGCGATCTGGCTGGTCGCCTCCAAGGTCGAGCTCTTCACCGGCGCCTCCCCGACGGTCAACACCGTCCTCGTCGCCGTCGTCCCCGCCGTCCTCGTCCTCGGGCTCCTCCTCGCGTACCGGCTGCGCCGCACGCGCCCCGAGGTCTACGCCCGTTTCGCCGAGGAACCGCCCACCGAGCCGCCGGGCGCCGCGCAGACCGACCCTCCCGGCGCCGCGTACTCCCGGCCGCACCCCCACCCGCACCTCGACCCGCACCCCCACCCGCACGCCGAAGGAGCCGACCCCTCGTGTCCGCAGCCCCCGACCTCCTCCTCGTCGACGCCCGCGTCCGTACCCCCGAGCCGAGCGGCCACACCACGGTCGCCGTCCGCGACGGACTGATCACCGCCCTCGGCGACGCCGCCGACGCCCGTGCCTGGCGCGGCCCCGGCACCGAGGTCGTCGACCTGGCCGGCGCCACCCTCACCCCCGGTCTCACCGACGCCCACAGCCACCCCGTCTGGGGCCTGGAGATGTTCACCGGCACCGACCTGTCCGGCGTCACCGACCTCGAAGGACTGCGGGCCGCCCTCCGCGGCGCCGAGCGCCGCGACGGCTGGATCATCGGCTTCGGCCTCGACCACAACGTCTTCGGCGGCCGCCCCGTCCACCGCGACCTGATCGAGGACGTCCTCGGCGGCGCCCCCGCGTACCTCCGCCTCTACGACGGGCACTCGGTCCTGGCCAGCGAGGCCGCCCTCAAGGCCGCCGGCATCGACGGGCCCCGCGCCTTCGCCCAGCTCTCCGAGATCGTCTGCGACACCGAGGGCCGCCCCACCGGGCACCTGGTCGAGCACGCCGCCATGGACCTGCTGACCCCGGTCCTGCCGGCCCAGCCGTACGCCGAGCGCCGCGACCGGCTCGTCGGCCTGCTCACCGCCATGGCCGCCACCGGACTCACCTCCGCCCATGTCATGGACCTCGGCGGACCCGACGTACCCGGCCTCCTGACCGCCCTGGAGGAGGACGGCGAGCTGCCGCTGCGCCTCCGTCTCGCGCCCTGGTGCATGCCGGGCGTCGGCGAGGAGGAGCTGGACGGGTTCGTACGGCTCCAGGGGCGGGCCGGGCGGATGTGGGCGGTCGGCGGCGTGAAGTTCTTCATGGACGGCACCGTCGAGGGCGGTACCGCCTGGCTGGAGCACGCCGACTGCCACGGCCGGGGCACCGACGCCTTCTGGCCCGATCCGGCCGCGTACTCCGCCGCCGTGCGCCATCTGCACCGCGCGGGCGTCGGCACCGCCACCCACGCCATCGGCGACGCCGCCGTACGGCACGTCCTCGACACCGTGGAAGCGCTGGGCCCCGGCGGTCCCCGCCACCGCGTCGAGCACATCGAGACGGTCCCCGACGACCAGCTGGGGCGGTTCGCCGCGCTCGGCGTCGTCGCCTCGATGCAGCCCCCGCACACCGCGTACACCCGCGCCGACCACACCGACGAGTGGTCCAGGCGGCTCGGCGAGGAGCGGGCGGCCCGCGCCTGGCGCTGCCGCGACCTCCGGGACGCGGGGGCGTACCTCGCACTCGGCTCGGACTGGCCCATCGCCCACTACGACGCCCGGCAGGTCCTCGCCACCGCGCGGGCCCCGCGCGGCGCGGCCTCGGCCCGGCACGGGCTCACGGGCCTGATGGCCCTGGAGGGGATGACCACCCACGCGGCGGTCGCGGCGGGGGAGGAGCGGATCGCGGGCCGGATCGCCCCGGGCCACCGGGCCGATCTCACCGCCTTCGCGGTGGACCCGGTGGAGGCCCCGGCGGACGAGACGGAGAACGCCCCGATCCGCCTCGCCGTCGCCGGCGGCCGGATCACCTACCGGAGCTGACCGAGCGCTCCGGCTCCGTGCCGGTCTTCTCGGCCGGGTCCGTCCCGGTGCCCGTCCCGGTGCCCGTCCCGGTGGACGGGGCGGCACCGGCCCGGGCGTCCTCGCGGTCCGCCTCCCCCTTCGGAGGCGGGCCGCCGCGCGTCACCACGCCCGGCATCGGCTCGACCAGCTTGGGCAGGCGGTGCGGGCGGGAGCCGTACCAGAAGTAGGAGACGGCGAAGCCGAAGCCGAGGCAGATCATGCCGCCGACCGCGTCCAGCCAGAAGTGGTTGGCGGTGGCGACGATGACGACGAGGGTCGCCATCGGGTAGAGCAGGCCGAGGATCTTCGCCCAGGGCGCCTTGGCCAGGAGGAAGATCGTCAGGCCGCACCAGAGGGACCAGCCGATGTGCATCGACGGCATCGCCGCGTACTGGTTCGACACGTGCTTGAGGTTGCCCGAGGCCATCGAGCCCCAGGTGTGGTGGACGAGCACCGTGTCGACGAAGTCCTGGCCGTTCATGAGCCGGGGCGGCGCGAGCGGGTACAGGTAGTAACCGACCAGGGCCACACCGGTGGTGGCGAACAGGACGGTCCGGAACGCCGCGTAACGGCCCGGGTGCCATCGGTACAGCCACACGAGCACACCGATGGTCACGACGAAGTGCAGCGTCGCGTAGTAGTAGTTCATCGACACGATCAGCCATGTCACCGAGTTCACGGCATGGTTGACGGCGTGCTCGAAGGCCAGGCCGAGGGACTCCTCCGCCTGCCAGATCCAGTCGGCGTTCTTGAGCGCCTGGGCCTTCTGCTCCGGCACCGCGTTGCGGATGAGCGAGTACGTCCAGTAGCTCACCGCGATCAGCGCGATCTCGAACCAGATCGTGGGACGCCGCGGCGCGCGCGCACGGAGGCGCGCGAACCTGCCGTCGGCCACGGTGGGTGACGACGGGGTCGTCCGGTTGTCCAAACTCTTCACGGTCGTTTCACCCATAGGGAGAGAGTCTGCCAGATCCCTTCCCCCCGACCGATCATCCCTCCGACGGGTTCGGGGCGCACCCGGTCCACCTCAGGAACGAGGTCGTACGGAGGGTGCCGTAAGGGTCGGAAACAGGTACAGGGACAGGTCGGGGGCGGGTCGGGCGGGGGAGCGGGAGCGGGTTCGGCGCGCGCGGGCGTCGGACGCGTACGGACGACGCGTACGTGGTCAGGCGCGTACGGCGGGCGGGGCCGAGGCCGTCGACCCGCGGACGACCAGCTCGGGCATGAAGACGAACTCGGAGTGCGGGGCGGGAGTGCCCCCGACCTCTTCGAGCAGCGCGCGGACCGCGGCCTGCCCCATCGCCTGCACGGGCTGCCGGATGGTGGTCAGCGGCGGATCGGTGAACGCTATGAGGGGAGAGTCGTCGAAGCCGACGACGGAGACGTCCCTGGGGACGTCGAGCCCCTGCTGCCGTGCGGCCCGGATCGCGCCGAGCGCCATCATGTCGCTGGCGCACACCACCGCCGTGCAGCCGCGGGAGATCAGCGCGCCGGCCGCGGCCTGGCCGCCCTCCAGGGTGTAGAGGGAGTGCTGGATCAGCGCCTCGGACTCGTCGGGGCCGAGGCCGAGCCGCTCGGCCATGCCCTGCTGGAAGCCCTCTATCTTGCGCAGCACCGGCACGAACCGCTTCGGTCCGACGGCGAGCCCGATCCTGGTGTGGCCGAGCGCGGCCAGGTGCGTCACCGCGAGCCGCATCGCGGCCCGGTCGTCGGGGGAGACGAACGGCGCCTGCACCTTGGGGGAGAAGCCGTTGAGGAGGACGTACGGGACACCCTTGCCGCGCAGCTGGTCGTAGCGCGTCATGTCGGCGGTGGTGTCGGCGTGCAGTCCGGAGACGAAGATGATGCCGGCGACGCCCCGCTCGACCAGCATGTCGGTGAGCTCGTCCTCGGTGGACCCGCCGGGGGTCTGGGTGGCGAGCACCGGGGTGTATCCCTGCCGGGTCAGGGCCTGCCCGATGACCTGCGCGAGCGCGGGGAAGATCGGGTTGTCCAGCTCGGGGGTGATGAGGCCGACGAGGCCCGCGCTGCGCTGGCGCAGTCGTACGGGCCGCTCGTAGCCGAGCACGTCGAGCGCGGCAAGGACGGATTCGCGGGTGGCCCCGGCCACACCGGGCTTGCCGTTGAGCACGCGGCTGACTGTGGCCTCACTGACCCCCGCCTGGGCTGCGATGTCGGAGAGCCGCGCGGTCATGAGGATGGACTGTACCGGTCACGGGGCGTATTGCCCACCGCACGGATGAGGTACGCGTGATGCAAGCCACTCCGCAAGGTCTTGCAGGACTTGCAGGGCGTGCGTGGTGCGTCGGGGGCGTGCGCACGGGGCCGTTCAGCGCCTGAGGGGCGCGTGTCAGCTGCTGTCAAGCGATTCAACGGCAACCTTCGGGACACGCGGATGTAACGATCCCCGGTCCTTGCAGAAAGTTCCCGCAAGCTCTTTCGGCTCGTTTTCATCCCTGTTACGTTCCTGGCAACCCGGAGCGCCGCGAGGGAGCGGTCGCATGAGGAAGGTTCCAGCCCCTCGTCCCCCCGGGATCAGTTGAAGGAGTTCACATGCGGCGTGGCATAGCGGCCACCGCGCTGGTCGCGGCCCTGGGCGTGACCCTGGCGGCGTGCGGGAGTGACAGCGGTTCGGGCGACAGCGGCGCGAAGGGCTCGGGCGAGCTCTCCGGCACCGTCACCTGGTGGGACACCTCCACGGTCGGCTCCGAGGACAAGGTCTTCAAGAAGGTCGCCGAGGACTTCAAGAAGAAGCACCCGAAGGTCACCGTCAAGTACGTGAACGTGCCGTTCGGCGAGGCGCAGAACAAGTTCAAGAACGCCGCGCAGTCCGGCTCCGGCGCCCCCGACGTCATCCGCTCCGAGGTCGCCTGGACCCCCGAGTTCGCCGACCTCGGCTACCTGGCCCCGCTCGACGGCACTCCGGCCCTCAAGGACGCGGACGACTTCCTGGAGCAGGCCGCCGCCTCCACCAAGTACAACGGCAAGACCTACGCCGTCCCGCAGGTCATCGACTCCATGGGCATCTTCTACAACAAGAAGATCTTCAAGGAGGCCGGTGTCGAGGTCCCCAAGACCATCGACGAGCTCAAGACCGTCTCCGCCAAGATCAAGAAGAAGACCGGCAACCCCGGCCTCTACCTGCGCGGCGACGACGCCTACTGGTTCCTCTCCTTCCTCTACGGCGAGGGCGGCGACCTCGTCGACGCCGAGAAGAAGCAGATCACCGTCGACAACGCCGCCGGTGTGAAGGGCTTCAAGGTCGTCAAGGACCTGGTGGACTCCGGTGCCGCCAAGACCGACGCCACCGACGGCTGGAACAACATGCAGACCGCCTTCAAGGAAGGCAAGGTCGCCATGATGATCAACGGCCCGTGGGCCGTCGCCGACACCTACGCCGGCAAGGAGTTCACCGACAAGGCGAACCTGGGCATCGCCCCGGTCCCCGCCGGCTCGGCCGGCCAGGGCGCCCCGCAGGGCGGTCACAACCTCGCCGTCTACGCGGGCTCCAAGAACCTCGACGCGTCCTACGCCTTCGCCGAGTACATGACCTCGGCCGAGACCCAGGCGACGGTCGCCAAGGAGCTCAGCCTGCTCCCGACCCGCGAGTCCGTCTTCATCAAGCCCGACGTCGCGACCAACGAGATGATCGGCTTCTTCAAGCCGGTCGTCGACAAGGCCGTCGAGCGCCCCTGGATCCCGGAGACCGGCAGCCTCTTCGCGCCCCTCGTCACCGAGTACACCAAGGTCCTCACCGGCCAGACCACCCCGGACGCGGGAGCGAAGGCGACGGGCGACGCCTACCGCAAGCTCCTGAAGGACTGGAAGTAACAGGAAGGCAGGCCGGCTGATGGCTGTGGACACCCCCAGCCAGTCGGTGGTGAAGGCCGCGGGCGACAGCGTCGCCCGCGGCCGGAGCCGCGGAACTGGCAAGCGCAGGAGCGTCAGGAAGCGCTCCCTCGCCACCCACTGGTACGCCTGGGCGATGATCGCCCCGGTGACGATCGTGATCGCGGTGATCATCGGCTATCCGCTGGTCCGCGGCATCTACCTGTCGCTGACCGACGCCAACGAGCGGAACGTCGCACGGTCGATCGGCGTCAACGAGATCCCGGCCACCTACGAGTTCGTCGGCCTGGACAACTACGCCGACGCGCTCACCGGCGGCCAGTTCCTCTCCACCCTGGGCTGGACGCTGCTGTGGACGGTCGCCTGCGTCTCCGTCACCTTCGCGCTCGGCCTCACCCTCGCCAACGTCCTCAACCGCAAGATCGCCGGCCGCTCCTTCTACCGGCTGCTGCTGATCCTGCCCTGGGCCGTGCCCGGCTTCGTCTCCGTCTTCGCCTGGCGCTTCCTCTACAACCAGGACAACGGCCTCCTCAACAAGATCCTCGCGGGCGGCGGCATCGACGCCGTGCCGTGGCTGAACGACCCCACCTGGGCCAAGTTCTCCGTCATCCTCGTCAACGTCTGGCTCGGCGTGCCGTTCATGATGGTCGCCCTCCTCGGCGGGCTCCAGTCCATCCCCGGCGAGCTGTACGAGGCCGCCGAGATGGACGGCGCCAACGCCTGGCAGCGCTTCCGGCACATCACCATGCCCGGCCTGAGCTCGGTGTCGACGACGGTGGTCCTGCTCTCCACCATCTGGACCTTCAACATGTTCCCGGTGATCTTCCTGCTCACCCGGGGCGGACCCGGCGAGGCCACCCAGATCCTCGTCACCCAGGCGTACAAGTTCTCCTTCGAGGTCAGTCCGCGCGACTTCGCCCAGTCCTCCACCTGGGGCGTGCTCATCCTGGTCCTCCTGATGCTCTTCGCCGCGGTCTACCGGCGAGTCCTCCGCAAGCAGGGAGAAGTCTGGTGACGACCACGACCCCCACCCCCCAGGCCGTCGTCAACGCGCCGATCCGCGGCCGCCGTTCACCGCTCGCCTCGGTCGCCCTGCACGTCACCCTGATCGTGGCGTCCGTGATCGCCGTCTTCCCCGTGCTGTGGGTCCTGCTGACCTCGCTCAAGCCGGCCAAGTACGCGATCACCACGGACTTCTTCAAGGAGACGACGCTCGAGAACTACACGAACCTGCTGAACGACACCCCGTTCCTCACCTGGTTCGGCAACTCGCTGCTCGTCGCCGCCCTCACCACCGTCATCGGCGTCTTCATCTCCGCCACCACGGGCTACGCCGTCAGCCGCTTCCGCTTCCCCGGCAAGCGCGGCCTGATGTGGACGCTGCTCATCACCCAGATGTTCCCGGTCGCCGTCCTGATCGTGCCGATCTACAACATCATGGCGTCGATGGGCCTGCTCAACCAGCCGGCCGGCCTGGTCATCACGTACCTGACCATCGCCGTCCCGTTCTGCGCGTGGATGATGAAGGGCTTCTTCGACACCATCCCGCGCGAGATCGACGAGTCCGGCTACGTCGACGGCCTCACGCCCTTCGGCACCTTCTGGCGGCTGATCCTGCCGCTGGCCAAGCCGGGCATCGCGGTCACCGCGTTCTACTCGTTCATCACCGCCTGGGGCGAGGTCGCCTACGCCTCCGCCTTCATGGTCGGCGACGAGAACCTCACCCTCGCCGGCGGACTCCAGAAGTTCGTCAACCAGTACGGCGCCCAGTGGGGTCCGATGGCCGCGGCCTCCGTGCTCATCGCCATCCCCGCGGCCCTGGTGTTCCTCTTCGCCCAGCGCCACCTCGTCACCGGCATGTCCGCCGGTGCCGTCAAGGGCTGACGGCCCTGCGCCCGGCCCCTGCACGCACCTCTGCACGCACCTCCTTACCTCCCAGGGAAGACATGACCCAGCATCTCGCCACCCCGGCCGACGCCCCGACCACCGGCACGCACACGGGCTGGTGGAGAGACGCGGTGATCTACCAGGTCTACCCGCGCAGCTTCGCCGACGGCAACGGCGACGGCATGGGCGACCTGGAGGGCATCCGCAGCCGGCTGCCGTACCTCAAGGAACTCGGCGTCGACGCCGTCTGGCTCTCCCCCTTCTACGCCTCGCCGCAGGCCGACGCCGGCTACGACGTCGCCGACTACCGGGCCATCGACCCCATGTTCGGCTCGCTCCTCGACGCCGACGCCGTGATCCGCGACGCCCACGCCCTGGGCCTGCGCATCATCGTCGACCTGGTCCCCAACCACTCCTCCGACCAGCACGAGTGGTTCCAGCGCGCGCTGCGCGAGGGCCCCGGCTCGGTCCTGCGCGAGCGCTACCACTTCCGCCCCGGCAAGGGCGAGAACGGCGAACTGCCGCCCAACGACTGGGAGTCCATCTTCGGCGGCCCCGCCTGGACCCGCACGGAGAACCCGGACGGCACCCCCGGCGACTGGTACCTCCACCTCTTCGCCCCGGAGCAGCCCGACTTCAACTGGGAACACCCCGCCGTCCGCGACGAGTTCCGCTCGATCCTCCGCTTCTGGCTCGACATGGGCGTCGACGGCTTCCGCGTCGACGTCGCCCACGGCCTCGTCAAGGCCGAGGGCCTGCCCGACCTCGGCGCCCACGACCAGCTGAAGCTGCTCGGCAACGACGTCATGCCCTTCTTCGACCAGGACGGCGTCCACGAGATCTACCGCTCCTGGCGGAAGGTGCTCTCCGAGTACGACGGGGAGCGCGTCCTCGTCGCCGAGGCCTGGACCCCGACCGTCGACCGCACCGCGAACTACGTGCGCCCCGACGAGATGCACCAGGCCTTCAACTTCCAGTACCTGGGCACCCACTGGGACGCCGCCGAGCTCCGCCGCGTCATCGACGACTCGCTCCAGGCGATGCGCCCGGTCGGCGCGCCCACCACCTGGGTGCTCTCCAACCACGACGTCACCCGGCACGCCACCCGCTTCGCCAACCCGGCGGGTCTCGGCACCCAGCTCCGCGAGGCCGGCGACCGCGCCCTCGGTCTGCGCCGGGCCCGCGCCGCGACCCTGCTGATGCTGGCGCTGCCCGGCTCCGCGTACGTCTACCAGGGCGAGGAGCTCGGCCTGCCCGACGTCACCGACCTGCCGGACGAGGTCCGCCAGGACCCGTCGTTCTGGCGGGCCTCCGGCCAGGACGGCTTCCGCGACGGCTGCCGTGTCCCGATCCCGTGGACCGCCGAGGGCAGCTCGTACGGCTTCGGCGCCGGCGGCTCCTGGCTGCCGCAGCCCGCCGGCTGGGGCGGCCTGAGCGTCGAGGCGCAGACCGGCGACCCCGGCTCCACCCTGGAGCTGTACCGCAGCGCCCTCGCCGTCCGGCGGGCGCAGCCCGGACTCGGTGCGGGCGAGGCCGTCGAGTGGCTGGAGGCACCCGAGGGTGTGCTCTCCTTCCGCCGCGACGGCTTCGCCTGCATCGCCAACACCACCGGCCGGGCCATCTCCGTCCCGCTGCCCGGCCGGTTCCTTCTCTCCAACGAGGAGATCGAGACCGTCACCGTCGACGGCGAGGACACCGCGGTCCTGCCCGCCGACGCGACCGCCTGGTGGGCGGTGTGACGATCCCCCTGCCGCGGGGCGCCGGGAACGGCGCCCCGCGGCTCGCGGACATCGCGGCCCAGTCGGGGGTCAGCGAGGCCACCGTCAGCCGTGTCCTCAACGGCAAGGCGGGGGTGGCCGGCGCGACCCGGCACAAGGTCCTCGCGGCGCTCGACGTGCTCGGCTACGAGCGCCCCGTACGGCTGAAACGCCGCAGCGCGGGGCTCGTCGGGCTCGTCGTGCCCGAGCTGACCAACCCGATCTTCCCGGCGTTCGCGCAGGTCGTCGAGCAGGTCCTGGCCGGGCACGGCTACACCCCGGTGCTCTGCACCCAGATGCCCGGCGGCGCCACCGAGGACGAGCTCGTCGAGCAGCTCGTGGAGCGCGGGGTGGCCGGCATCGTCTTCCTCTCCGGGCTGCACGCGGACGCCTCCGCCGACCCGGCCCGCTACGCCCGGCTGTCCGCCCGCGGTGTGCCGTACGTCCTCATCAACGGCTACAACGAGCACATCGACGCCAACTTCGTCTCCCCGGACGACCGGGCCGCGGCGCGGATGGCCGTGCGGCACCTGGTCGAGCTGGGGCACGAGCGCATCGGCCTGGCCATCGGCCCGACCCGCTACGTGCCCTCGCGCCGCAAGGCCGAGGGCTTCACCGCCGAGCTGTACGAGCTCCTCGGCGTCGAACGCGCCGACGCGGAGCGGTTCATCAGACCCACGCTGTTCGGCGTCGAGGGCGGGCACGCGGCCGCCGACATCCTGCTGCGGGAGGGCTGCACCGGCATCGTCTGCGGCTCCGACCTGATGGCGCTCGGCGTGATCCGCGCCGTCCGCGCCCGGGGCCTCGACGTGCCGGGGGACGTCTCCGTCGTCGGCTTCGACGACTCGCCGCTGATCGCCTTCACCAGCCCCCCGCTGTCCACCGTCCGCCAGCCCGTCCAGGCCATGGCGACGGCGGCCGTCGGCGCGCTCCTGGAGGAGATCGAGGGGAATCCGGTGCAGCGCACGGAGTTCGTGTTCCAGCCGGAGCTGGTGGTCCGCGGCTCCACGGCGCAGCCGCCCGTGCGCGCCGCGCTGCCGCAAGTCATTGCGTAACAACTTGCGTTGCGGTGTCCGGAGGGTTGACCGGGCGTCGGGGCACTCGTACGGTCACGGCTGAAAACAGTTGCTGAACCTTTCGGCAACTTCTTGCGACAGTGAAGTCAGCAGGAGGAATCATGGCCAGCAGAACCGTGGCCGCTGCACTCGCCCTCGTGGCGGGAGCCGCCGCTGTGGCCGTCACGGGAAACGCCCCGGCCCAGGCCGCCCCGCCCGGCGAGAAGGACGTCACCGCGGTGATGTTCGAGTGGAACTTCGCCTCGATCGCCCGGGAGTGCACCGACCGCCTCGGCCCCGCCGGATACGGATACGTCCAGGTCTCCCCGCCCCAGGAACACCTCCAGGGCGGCCAGTGGTGGACCTCGTACCAGCCCGTCAGCTACAAGATCGCCGGACGTCTCGGCGACCGCACCGCCTTCAAGAACATGATCGACACCTGCCACGCGGCCGGCGTCAAGGTCGTCGCCGACTCCGTCATCAACCACATGGCGAACGGCTCCGGTACGGGAACGGGCGGGACCCCGTTCTCCAAGTACGACTACCCGGGCCTGTACTCCGGTTCCGACATGGACGACTGCCGCGCGACGATCTCCAACTACCAGGACCGGGGCAACGTCCAGAACTGCGAACTGGTCCAGCTCCCCGACCTCGACACCGGCGAGGACTACGTCCGCGGGAAGATAGCCGGCTACCTCAACGACCTGCTCTCCCTCGGCGTCGACGGCTTCCGCGTCGACGCCGCCAAGCACATGCCGGCCGCCGACCTCGCCAACGTCAAGTCGCGGCTCACCAACCCCGGCGTGTACTGGAAGCTGGAGGCCATCCACGGCGCCGGCGAGGCCGTCTCCCCGAGCGAGTACCTCGGCAGCGGAGACGTCCAGGAGTTCCGCTACGCCCGCGACCTCAAGCGCGTCCTGCAGAACGAGAAGCTCGCCTACCTCAAGAACTTCGGCGAGGCCTGGGGCTACATGGCATCCGGCCAGTCCGGCGTCTTCGTCGACAACCACGACACCGAGCGCGGCGGCGACACCCTCTCCTACAAGGACGGCGCGAACTACACCCTCGCCTCCGTCTTCATGCTCGCCTGGCCCTACGGCTCCCCGGACGTCCACTCCGGCTACGAGTGGACCGACAAGGACGCGGGCCCGCCCAACAACGGCCAGGTCAACGCCTGTTACACCGACGGCTGGAAGTGCCAGCACGCCTGGCGCGAGATCTCCTCCATGGTCGCCTTCCGCAACACCGCGCGCGGCCAGGCCGTCACCGGCTGGTGGGACAACGGCGGCAACGCGATCGCGTTCGGCCGCGGCACCAAGGCGTACGTGGCCATCAACCACGAGACCTCGACGCTCACCCGCACCTTCCAGACCTCGCTGCCCGCCGGCACCTACTGCGACGTCCAGTCGAACACCCCCGTGACGGTGAACGGGTCCGGCCAGTTCACCGCCACCCTCGGCGCCAACACCGCCCTGGCCCTGCACGTGAACGCGACGAACTGCGGCTCCGGCACGACCACGCCGCCGACGACCCCGCCCGCCACCTCGGGCGCGTCCTTCAACGCCACCGCCACCACCGTGCCCGGCCAGGACATCTACGTCACCGGCAACCGCGCCGAACTCGGCAACTGGTCCCCGGCCGCCGCCCTGAAGCTCGACCCGGCGACATACCCCGTCTGGAAGCGCACGGTCGCGCTGCCCGCCGGAACGGCCTTCGAGTACAAGTACCTCCGCAAGGACGCCGCCGGGAACGTCACCTGGGAGTCCGGCGCCAACCGCACCGCGACCGTCCCCGCCTCCGGCCAGATCGCCGTGAACGACACCTTCCGCAGCTGACCTCCCCACCCCTCCAGGGCCGCCCCACCCGGGGCGGCCCTCCCACCCGTACCCGCACCCGCACCCGCACCCGTATCCGTACACTCGTCCCTCCTCCAGGGAGCACCCCCGTGACACGCAAGCGAACGGCGGTCGCACTGGCCGCCGCCCTGTGCGCGGCCCTCGTGCCCGCCGTCCCCGCGGCCGCCGCGCCCAGGCCCCCGGCCCCGCCCTCCGACCGGGCGCTCGCGGCCGAGCCCGCGCGCCAGGACCTCACCCGCGAGCAGTTCTACTTCGTCCTTCCCGACCGCTTCGCCAACGGCGACACCTCCAACGACCGGGGCGGCCTCACCGGCAGCCGGACGCAGACCGGCTTCGACCCCACCGACAAGGGCTTCTACCAGGGCGGCGACCTCAAGGGCCTCACGGAGCGGCTCGACTACATCAAGGGCCTCGGCACCACCGCCATCTGGATGGCGCCGATCTTCAAGAACCGGCCCGTGCAGGGCGAGGGCAAGGACGCCTCCGCCGGCTACCACGGCTACTGGATCACCGACTTCACCCAGGTCGACCCGCACTTCGGGACCAACGAGGACCTGGAGAAGCTGATCGCGGCCGCCCACCGCAAGGGCATGAAGGTCTTCTTCGACGTCATCACCAACCACACCGCGGACACCGTCGACTACGCCGAGCAGAAGTACGGCTACCGCCCCAAGGGCGCCTACCCGTACCTCGACAGGGACGGCCGCCCCTTCGACGACCGCGAGGCCGTCGGGAAGGTCGACCGGGACTCCTTCCCGTACACCCCCGTGGCCTCCGCGGAGAAGGCGGACACCAAGGTCCCGGCCTGGCTCAACGACCCCTCGATGTACCACAACCGGGGCGACTCCACCTGGGTCGGCGAGTCCGCCGAGTACGGAGACTTCGTCGGCCTCGACGACCTGTGGACCGAGCGTCCCGAGGTCGTCGACGGCATGAAGCGGATCTACGAGAAGTGGGTCCGCGACTTCAAGATCGACGGCTTCCGCATCGACACCGTCAAGCACGTCGACCTCGACTTCTGGACCCAGTGGGCCACCGCCCTCGACGCCTACGCGAAGAAGCAGGGCCGCGAGGACTTCTTCATGTTCGGCGAGGTCTACTCCGCCGACACCGCCGTCACCTCCCCGTACGTCACCCGAGGCCGGCTCGACGCCACCCTCGACTTCCCCTTCCAGGACGCCTCCCGCGCCTTCGCCTCCCAGGGCGCCGGAGCCGACCGGCTCGCCAAGGTCTTCGCCGAGGACTACCGGTACACCACCGACAAGGCCAACGCCTACGAGCAGGTGACCTTCCTCGGCAACCACGACATGGGCCGCATCGGCACCTTCCTCAAGCAGGACAACCCGAACGCCTCCGACACCGAACTCGTCCGCCGGGCCACGCTGGCCAACGAGCTGATGTTCCTGTCCCGCGGCAACCCGGTCGTCTACTACGGCGACGAGCAGGGCTTCACCGGCCCCGGCGGCGACAAGGACGCCCGCCAGACCCTCTTCGCCTCGAAGACCGCCGACTACCTCGACGACGACCAGCTCGGCACCGACCGCACCCACGCCACCGACGCGTACGACCCCACCCACCCGGTGTACCGGTCCGTCGCCGCCCTGTCGAAACTGACCCGCGAGCACCCGGCCCTCCGCGACGGCGTCCAGCAGGAACGGTACGCCGAGGGCTCCGTGTACGCCTTCTCCCGTACGGACCCGAAGACCCGCACCGAATACCTCGTCGCCACCAACAGCGCCACCACCGCGAAGACGGTCACCGTCCCCGTCGGTTCGGCGGACTTCCGCGCCCTGTACGGAGGCCAGGGCGCGGTGGCCGCCGCGAGCGGCAAGGTCACCGTCACCGTCCCCGCGCTCTCCTCCCTCGTCCTCAAGGCCGACAAGCCCCTCCCGGCCCCCGCCGTGAAGCCCTCCGTCAGCCTCAGGGCCCCCGCCGCCGGAGCCACCGGCACCGTCGAGCTCACCGCCGACGTCAGCGGCGGCGGCCTCAACCGCGTCGTCTTCGCCGCCCAGACCGGCAACGGCCGCTGGCAGACCCTCGGCACCGCCGACCACGCCCCCTACAAGGTCACCCAGCACGTCACGGCCCCCGCCGGCACCGCCCTGCGCTACAAGGCCGTCGTCGTCGACAGCACCGGCCGCATCGCGAGCGCCACCGCCGGGAGCACCGCCGGACAGGCCCCCGCGCCCCAGAAGCCGGTCGCCGTCGAACGCGCCCACGCCGTCGTCCACTACCAGCGCGAAGACGGGAACTACGACGGCTGGACCCTGAAGGCCGCCGGCCAGGAGGCCGCGTTCACCGGCCGCGACGCCCACGGCGCCTTCGCCTGGGTGAAGGTCCCCGAAGGCGCGTCCACCGTCGCGTACACCGTCGAGAAGAACGGCACCGCCGACGGCCCGCAGCGCACCGTCGACCTCGGCCGCACCGGCGAGGTCTGGATCACGCAGGGCGCCGACGGCCAGTCCGACACGAACCCGTCCCCGGCCCCGCAGGACAAGACCAAGGCCGTCATCCACTACCAGCGGCCCGACGGGAACTACGAGGGCTGGGGCCTCCACACCTGGACCGGCGCCGCCCAGCCCACCGACTGGTCCAAGCCCCTCATGCCGACCCGCGTCGACGCCTACGGCGCCGTCTACGAGGTCCCGCTCACCGAGGGCGCCACCTCCCTCTCGTACATCCTCCACAAGGGCGACGAGAAGGACCTCCCCACCGACCAGTCCCTCGACCTGGCGAGCCTCGGCCACGAGGTCTGGGCCCTCGCCGGACAGCCCAAGTACCTCCTCCCCACCGTCGGCGGCGCCCCGAACCTCGACCTCGGCAAGGCCGAGGCCCAGTGGATCGACCGGAACACCGTCGTCTGGAAGGTCAAGGCCACCGAGGCCACCAGCCAGCAGCTCGTGTACGCGAAGGACGGCGGGATCACCGTCACCGACGGCGCCCTGAACACCGAGGGCCAGTGGCTCCGGCTCGACCGGACCGCCCTCACCGACGCCCAGAAGGCGAAGTACCCCCACCTCGCGGAGTACCCGGCCTTCACCGTCGACCCGCGCGACACCGACCGCGTCCGCGCCTCCCTGCGCGGACAGCTGATCGCCACCCAGCGCGCCGCCAACGGCGCCCTGCTCGCCGCCACCGGCGTGCAGACCGCCGGAGTCCTCGACGACCTCTACGCGAAGAAGGCCACCGGCGCCGCCCTCGGCCCCGTCTTCCGCGGCGGCCGGGTCGGCCTCTCCGTCTGGGCCCCCACCGCGCAGTCCGTCGCCCTCGAACTCGACGGCCGGACCCTGCCCATGCGGCGCGACGACACCTCCGGCGTCTGGTCCGTCACCGGACCCGCGTCCTGGACCGGCAAGCCGTACCGCTACGTGGTGAAGGTCTGGGCGCCCACGGTCCAGAAGATCGTCACCAACAAGGTCACCGACCCCTACTCCACCGCCCTCACCACCGACTCGGCCCGCAGCCTCGCCGTCGACCTCACCGACCCGAAGCTCGCCCCGGCCGGCTGGCGGGGACTCAGGAAGCCGGCCGCCGTGCCGCTGCGCGACGCCCAGATCCAGGAACTCCACATCCGCGACTTCTCCGTCGCGGACCCCACGGCCAAGGCCGACCACCGCGGCACCTACCTCGCCTTCACCGACAAGGCGAGCAAGGGCTCCCGGCACCTGCGCGAGCTCGCCGCCTCCGGCACCTCCTACGTCCACCTCCTCCCGGCCTTCGACATCGGCACCATCCCCGAGAAGAAGTCCGACCGGACCGAACCCGCCTGCGACCTCAAGGTCTACGCCCCCGACTCCGAGGAGCAGCAGGCCTGCGTCGCCGCCGCCGCGGCCAAGGACGCCTACAACTGGGGCTACGACCCGCTGCACTACACCGTCCCCGAGGGCTCCTACAGCACCGACCCCGAAGGGACCCGCCGCACCGTCGAGTTCCGGCAGATGGTCCAGGCCCTCAACGGCAGCGGCCTGCGCACCGTCATGGACGTCGTGTACAACCACACCGTGGCCTCCGGACAGTCCGACAAGTCCGTCCTCGACCGGATCGTCCCCGGCTACTACCAGCGCCTCCAGGCCGACGGCACCGTCGCCACCTCCACCTGCTGCGCCAACACCGCCCCCGAGAACGCGATGATGGGCAAGCTCGTCGTCGACTCCCTCGTCACCTGGGCCAAGGACTACAAGGTCGACGGCTTCCGCTTCGACCTCATGGGCCACCACCCCAAGGCGAACATCCTCGCCGTGCGCAAGGCCCTCGACGAGCTGACCGTCGCCGAGGACGGCGTCGACGGCAAGGCGATCATCCTCTACGGCGAGGGCTGGAACTTCGGCGAGATCGCCGACGACGCCCGCTTCGTCCAGGCCACCCAGAAGAACATGGCCGGCACCGGCGTCGCGACCTTCTCCGACCGGGCCCGCGACGCCGTCCGCGGCGGCGGCCCCTTCGACGAGGACCCCGGCGTCCAGGGCTTCGCCTCCGGCCTCTTCACCGACCCCAACACGTCCACCGCCAACGGCACCCCGGAGCAGCAGAAGGCCCGGCTCCTCCACTACCAGGACCTCATCAAGGTCGGCCTGACCGGCAACCTCGCCGACTACTCCTTCACCGACACCTCAGGCCGCACGGTCAAGGGCAGCCAGGTCGACTACAACGGCGCCCCCGCCGGATACGCGGCCGCCCCCGGCGAGGCCCTCGCCTACGCCGACGCCCACGACAACGAGACCCTGTACGACGCCCTCGCCTTCAAGCTCCCGGCCGGCACACCGGCCGCGGACCGGGCCCGCATGCAGGTCCTCGCCATGGCCACCGCGACCCTCTCGCAGGGCCCGGCGCTCTCCCAGGCGGGCTCGGACCTGCTGCGCTCCAAGTCCCTCGACCGCAACTCGTACGACAGCGGCGACTGGTTCAACGCGATCCACTGGGACTGCGGCGACGGCAACGGCTTCGGCCGCGGCCTCCCGCCGGCCCCCGACAACAAGGCCAAGTGGGGCTACGGAAAGCCGCTCCTGGTGAACCCGGCCCTGAACGTCGGGTGCGCGCAGATCGACGGCGCCTCCGCCGCCTACCGCGACCTCCAGAAGATCCGCACCACCGAGCCGGCCTTCTCCCTCGCGACCGCGAACCGCGTGCAGGACACCCTGTCCTTCCCGCTCTCCGGCCCCGAGGAGACCCCGGGCGTCATCACGATGCGCCTGGGCGACCTGGTGGTGGTCCTCAACGCGAGCCCGCGGCAGCAGACGCAGCGGATCCCCGGCCTGGCCGGGACGCCGTACGCCCTGCACCCGGTGCAGGCGAACGGCTCCGACACGGTCGTGAAGACGTCGTCCTACGCGCCGGGTTCGGGCACCTTCACGGTCCCGGCGCGGACGGTGGCGGTCTTCACGGCGAGGTGACGGCCCCACCCGCAGGACCCGGGGTGAGCGACCGCTCCATCAGGGTCACCCCGTAGCGCGTGCCGTCGGCGGCGAGCTTTCCCGGCTCCTCGCCGACGGCACGGTACCCCGCGGCCTCGTAGTACGTACGGAGCCGCGGGTTGTTCGACAAGCAGTCCAGCCGGGCGACCGACCGCCCACCGGCCGCGACACGGCCCTCCGCGTGCGCGAGCAGCTCCCGTCCGGTCCCGGCGGGCGCGGAACGCCGGTCCGTCATCAGCCGGTGGACGTACCCGGCGACCGGCGGCTGCGGGCCCCAGGCCTGCTCGTCCGCCCACCACAACTCGTACGCGCCGACGGCCAGGCCGCCGTGCGACGCCAGCCACACCTCGCCGGCGCCGACCCGCTCGCGGAAGTGCTCGGCGCTCTTCCCACCGGGCTTCCACTGGTCGATCCCGCTCCGCAGCATCCACCGGGCCGCGCCGTCGTACAGGTCCACCAGCAGGTCCGCGTCACCGGCGTCCGCCTGCCGGAAGGTCACTTGTGCCGTCATGACGATCACCGTAAGGCTGTGGCCAGACATCCGAAAGCCGTATCCCTCCTGGCCGGGAGTGCCCCATGCCGCAGATCACCGTCGACCACTCCGCGCCCCTCGACCGGCGCGGCTTCGCCCTCGCCCTGCACCCGCTCGTCGTCACGACGGTCGACACGGCGCTCGACGCCTGCAAGACCCGGTTCCGCGAGGTCGACGAAGCGGTCGTCGGGGACGGCTCGACCGGGGACGCCCTGGTCCACGTCGAGATCGCGCTGCTCTTCGGCCGCACGGACGAGGTCAAGGCGCGCCTCTCCAAGGCCGTCCTCGACCTGCTGCCGCGATTCCTCGGGACGCCGGAGGGCGTCCGGCTGTCCGTCGAGATCCGCGACCTCGAATCGTCCTACCGCAAGCGCTGATCGGGTACGGAGGGGACGGACGGTACGGCGGGAGCCTCGGGCGACACGGCCGGCACCAGCGCGACGAGCCGGGCCACCAGCTCCCCGAAGGGGCCGTCGGCCGGCTCGTCGGCCAGGATGCCGACCAGGATCTCCGCCATGTCCGCGTCGTACGCGGCACTCACCGCGGCGAGCGCCCCGAAGTCGTGCACGAGCTGCAACTCCAGCTCGGCGCGCGGGACCCGGCGGCCGTCCAGCCAGATCAGGGCCGTCGACTCGGCGAGCGACACCCAGGAACGCACGACCAACTCGAGCCTCGCCGAGGGCTTCTCGACCTGGAGATGGGCGAGGATCTGCACGTACGCGGCCTGCCGCACCTCGTCGATCATCGCGTTCGTCGTGGAGGAGCCCACCGCGGGACCGCCCCGCATCAGCGCCGCGAACCCGGGCCCGTGGTCGTCGACGAAGTCGAAGAAGCGGCCCATCACCCGCAGCAGCCGCGCCCCCAGCGGACCCTGCGGCGGTTCCACGAACCTGGCCGCCAACTCGTCGGCCGCGCGCCGGAGGGCGGCCTCGTAGAGGCTCTGCTTGCCGGGGAAGTAGTGGTAGACCAGCGGCCGCGAGATCCCCGCGGCCGCGGCGATCTCGTCGATGGAGACCTCGTCGGGAGAGCGGTGGCTGAAGAGTTCGAGGGCCACCCCGATCAGCTGCTGCTTGCGCTCCTCGACGCCCATCCTGCGGCGTACCCCGGTCGTCATACGAACAGCCTAACGTCGTCCGATACGCTCCTGCCCCATGAGCGCTTCCGACCAGGAAACCCCGGCCGTCAAGGCCACCGAGGCCCCGGAGGCCCCCGAGGCCGAAGAGCCCGACGCCGTACGCGAGGAGGCCCCCGCCGAGGGCCGCGGGACGGCCGCGGCCGAGGCCGCCCGGGAAGCGGCGGACGACCGTGACGAGGACGACGAGGCCGAAGAAGACGACGACCTCGACGAGTCGGACGAAGACGAGGACGAGGACGAGGACGCAGACGCCGACGGCCTCACGCCCAAGCAGGCCCGTCGCATCCGCGTCGCCGTCGCCTCCGTGCTGCTCGTCGCGATGGCCGTCGTCCTGGTGATCCGCCTCGCGAGCCGCACCTCCGTCCTGGTCGTGGGGGTGTACGGACTCGCGATGATCCTCTGCGGGGTCGTGATCGAGCTCTCCCGCAACGGCCGTACGCGGCTCGGCACCTGGCTCCTGGTGGGAGGCCTCCTCGCCGCGCTGGCCCTCGACTGGCTGGTCCTGCCGTAGTGGTGTCCCGCCCGCCGGCCCTCAGAGGTCGAGGACGAGCCGCTCTCCCGCGCAGCGCGAGACGCAGATCAGCATCGAGTCGTCCCGCTCGGCATCGGTGAGCAGCTCGTCCCGGTGGTCGACCGCGCCCTCCAGGACCCGCTGCCGGCACGTCCCGCAGAAGCCCTGCCGGCAGGAGTACATGAGGCCCGGGACCTCTTCGCGCACCGCCGCGAGGACCGACTGGTCCGCGGCCACCCGCACCGTGCGCCCCGAGCGGCGCAGCTCGACCTCGAAGGCCGTGCCGCCGGTCGTCGCGGCGGCCGAGAAGCGCTCGACGCGCGGCGCCGCGCCCTCCGGCATCGCCGCCGCCACGGCGTCCATGAGCCCGTCGGGGCCGCAGCAGTAGACGGGGGTCCCGGCCGGTACCCCGGCGAGGAAGCCCAGGTCGGGGTAGCCGGTCTCGTCCTCGGCGACGACGGTCACCCGGTCCCCGGCGCGGCCGAGGGACTCGATCTCCGCCAGGTACGGCATGGTGGCGCGGCTGCGGCCGCAGTACACGAGCCGCCAGTCCGCCCCGGCCGCCTCGGCGGCGCGCAGCATCGGCAGGACCGGCGTGATGCCGATGCCGCCGGCGACGAAGACGTACGCGGGGGAGTCGACGAGCGGGAAGCGGTTGCGCGGTCCCCGGATCTCGATCTCCACGCCCTCGTGGAGCTGTTCGTGGACCTCGCGCGAGCCGCCCCGGCCGCCCTGCCCGGTCTCGATCAGCCGGGTCGCCACGGTGTACGCGGCGGGGTCGGCCGGGTCGCCGCAGAGCGAGTACTGCCGGACGAGCCCGGAGGGCAGGACGAGGTCGATGTGCGCGCCGGGCTGCCAGGCGGGCAACCCGCGTCCCTCCAGGCGCAGTTCGACGACCCCGTCGGCCCGGGTGGTGCGTGCGGTGACGCGGGCCTTGCGGGGGACGGTGCTGCCCCGGCCGTACCCGGAGACGGGTTCGTCGAGGGCGGGCATGGGCCACAGCGGGGCGCTCGTCATCCGGCTGCGGACGGCGCGGCGGACGAGCAGTGCGGCCCCGGCGACGAGGGCGACGGTGGTGAACCGGGGCATCAGTGGCCTCCGTTGGCGCCGGGCGAGGAGGCCAGGTAGGCCATCGCCTGTGCGGTGTCCCCCTCCTGGGAGGGGTGGTAGGCGCGGCTCAGGTAGCGGGGGATCGAGCGCAGCATGTCCGGGGTGGAGGGCAGCACGCCCTGCCGGCCCTTGCGGACGAACTGGCCGAGGGAGGCCTTGCCGTCGAGGAGGGTGGGGTCGTTCTCCATGAAGAAGCGGACGCCCCGCTGCCAGAGGAAGACGAGCGCGGAGAACGCGAGCGCCCAGGTGCGGGCGCGGCGCCGGTAGCCGCCGTCGAGGTGCATGAACAGCTCGAAGGCGACCGAGCGGTGCTCGACCTCCTCCGCCCCGTGCCAGCGCAGCAGGTCGAGCATGGTGGGGTCGGCGCCGACCCGGTCGAGCTCGTCGGCGTTCAGCACCCAGTTGCCGAGGAAGGCGGTGTAGTGCTCGATCGCGGCGATCATCGCGACCCGCTCCATCAGCCACCAGCGGCGCGGCCGGCCCGGCGGCAGGGTCCGGTCCCCGAGGAGCTTCTCGAAGAACCAGTCGACCTGCGCGGTGTACGGGGTCGGGTCGAGGCCCTGCTCCCTGAGGTGGGGCAGGACGTCGTCGTGGGCCTGGGAGTGGATGGCCTCCTGGCCGATGAAGCCGATGACGTCCGCGCGCAGCCGGTCGTCGGTGATGTACGGCAGCGCCTGCTGGTAGACGTGCACGAACCAGCGCTCGCCGGCCGGGAGCAGCAGGTGCAGCACGTTGATCGTGTGCGTGGTGAAGGGATCGCCGGGTACCCAGTGGAGCGGAGTCTCCTCCCAGTCGAAGGAGACCTTCCGGGCCTTGAGCTCGACGTGCTCCGACGCCACCGGTGCAGGCTGCGTATTAGACATGGCGTCAATGTACTGAGGGGTAGCGCGGTGGCAACAGAGGTGTGCACGGTCTTTTTGACCTGCGGGGAGGGGCGCTCCCCAGCTCCCGGGACCGGCTCCGACCTCACCTCAGCGCACGCACCCGCGTGCCTTCCGGCAGGGTGCCGGCGAGGTCGGCGCGGGCACCCGCCGCGGCCTTCACGGCCAACAGGGGACCGTCGGACCGGCCCTTCACCCCGCCGGAGGTCTCCAGGGCCGTGAAGTCCGGACTCCCGGCGGCCAGCACGTACCAGCCGCCGCCGGGCGCCTGCCAGAGCACCCCGGCCAGCACCCGGGGATCGCGCACACCGCAGGCGGGCGACCCCTCGGAACGCGCCGCGAGCGCGGCGGGCACGGACGGCGAAGGAACCAGGAACTGGGCGAGGACCCGGCTGCCCGTGCCGCGCCAGGTCTCCGCGCGGGTGCACAACCAGGTGCCGCTCCCGGCGCCCTCGGGCAGCGGCTGCCGGGCGAACCGCCAGGCGTTCACCGACCGCACGCCGTGCGCCCGCACCGCCGACAGCTGGCACGCGGTCCGCGCCCAGGCCTCGCGCGCCTCGGGGCCCGTGGCGTCGGCGGGTGCGGCGGGCGGCCCCCAGAGCAGCCGGGCGGGCGCGAGCTCCCCGAGGTCCGCGAGCATCCGGAACCCCGAACCGTCCCGCACCTGAAGGGTGTTCCAGCGCGTGCAGCCCTTCGCGAGCGCGGGACTCGTCATCGGCTCGGTCACCCCGACGGCGTCGCGGCCCAGCTGCCTCGCGTCCTCGCCGGGCGCCAGGAGATCCCGCACCGAGGTCTCCCGCACCCAGGGAGCCGTCAGATAGCGGACGTTGCCGGCCGCGCGGGACAGCACGAGCGCGGCCGAGCCGACGGCGTCGGCGCCGTCGGTCCGCGCGAAGTCGAGCGCGGCACCGGCCGTGCCCCCGACGGGCTCCGCGTACCGCACGGCCCGCAGTCCGTCGTGGAGGATCACCACCCTGGCCCCGTCGACCTCCCCGGCGAACAGCAGCTGGGGCGGCCCCATGGGCGGCCCGACCGGCGTCCCGGGCGTGGCGGACGAGCGCACGGACGCGCCGGGCCGCGCCCACACGGCGAGTGCCCGCCGCAGCAGCGCGCGGTCCCCGGTGAGCGCACCGCGCGCCGGCCACACGGAGAAGTCCTGCCGGGTGGACGCGGGCCAGACGGCCGGGTCGACCCGCTTGAGGGCCCCGGGATCGAGCGCGGCCTCGGCGGCGGGATTGCGGGCGTACGAAGGAGCGGCAGCACCGTTTCTGCCCCAACCGTCCCCGGGCAGCCCGAGCAGCGCCCCGCACACGAGCAGCGCGGCGACGGCGACGATCCCGGCCCGCGCGTGCTGCCGCCGCCGCAGCAGGTCGGTGGGCCGCGCCTGCAGGGCGCAGGGGTCGAACTCGTCGGACTCGAGCAGGGCGGCACCGCTGCGACGCGGGCCGGGTCCACCGTGGCCCGGGAGGTCCGGGCGACCGGCCGCGTCGGGCCCCGGCCGGTCGCCGCCCGCGCCCCCGGCACCGCTCCGGCCGGGTCCCCCCGGCTCGGCGGCGGCCCCGCCCTCGGGGCCCGCCCCGCCCCCGCCGGGCGGAAGCACCCCGCCGGGCGGAAGCACCCCGGCCTGCGCAAGCGCCCCGCCCGGCCCCTCGCCCGGAAGCTCAGGGGCGTCGTCCAGCGCGTCCGCCTCCGCCAGTGCCGCCGCCGGGTCCGCCACGCCCGCCGCCGCGAGCACCCGCAGGACCTCCGCGTCGCCCTGGCGCTCCAGGCCCCGCAGGACGTACGCCGCCCGGCCCGGCCCGGACAGCCGGGACAGCCGCTGGTCCAGGGCGAGTTCGTCCGCGCCCCCCACCCGGGGGAACAGCCGCAGCCCCCACACGTGCGGCAGCAGCGGCGGGAACTGCGCCCGGCTCGGCAGCGCCAGGCGCCGCAGCGGCAGCCCCGCGACCAGCGCCTGCCGCAGCACCTCGCTCCGTACGTACGCGTACCCGGGATCGACCGCGTCCTCCGCGAGCCGCGGCTCCGGCACGGACGGACCCGCGACCCGGCGGCGGGGCAGCGAACGCTGGACGAGCGCGTGCGCGGTCAGCACCCGGCGGTTGCGGCCGAGCGACGGCGGCAGCACGAGGTAGGCGATGCGGACGAGACGCGGATAGCGCTCGACGAGCGCGGCCTCGGCCTGCTCGACGTCGACGGGGCCCACGGGCGAGGGAACGAGATCCTTGGTGCTCACGTTCAGCAGAACGAGCGATTCTTCCGATGGTCACCCCGGCGGCCGCTACCCCTTCCGGACCGTCAGCCGCGCGCGGATCCGGTCCGTCACCTCGTCCGGGACCCCGAGCCCCTCCCGTACGTACCGCTCCATCGAGCCGTGCCGGACCGCCACCTCGTCGAGCGCCGCGTCCAGGTACTGCGGCAGGACCCCGATCAGGTCGAGCGCGAGATCGGGGTTGCCGCCCTGGGCCGTGAACCCCTCGATCATCGGCGCGAACGCCTGCCGTACGGCCGTGTTGACCGACAGGTACTCCTCCCGCACGGTCTCCTCGTCCGCGCCGAGCAGCGACAGGACGACCGTCGCCGCCCACCCCGTCCGGTCCTTCCCCGCCGAGCAGTGGAAGAGCAGCGGACCGGCGTCGGGGGCGCCCAGCTCGGCGAGGAGCGTGCCGTAGGCCGCGCGGGCGGAGTCGCCGGAGACGAAGGTCCGGTACGTCCGGGCGAAGGCCGACCGGACCTGGCCCCCGCCGAGGTGCTCCTCGGCGAGCGCGGGGTCGGTGAGCAGCGCCTTGAGGCGGGCGGCCGGCGGCAGCCCGCTGGTGGCCAGATGATCGGCGAGCACGTCCGCGACGAGGCCCCGGGCACCGGAGGGGAGCCGGTCGGGCCGGTCGGCGCGCTCGACCTCCGTACGGAGGTCGACGACCGTACGGATGCCCAGCGCGGCCACGACCGGCTCGGCCGGGTCGAGCCGGTCGAGGTGGGCGGAACGCAGGACGAGGCCCGGACGGACGGCGTGCCCGCCGGCGAGCGGCAGGCCGCCCAGGTCGCGGAGGTTGGCGACGGAGGTGGCGGGGATGGCGGGCATGACGTCGACTCCTCCGGTACGTACGCGTTCGTGTCGACCGTAGTGGATCGCCCCGATACGAGCAGTTCCAGATGTTTCGGGGCGACCGGGCCCCAGCCGCGCCCCGACCCCCGCCGCTGTCCCCGTCTCCCCGGCCCCTCGGCCCCTCGGCCCCTCCGCCCCGCCTCACCCCTCCGCGAGCGCCGCCAGCACCTCCGCCTCGCGCTCGGGGGAGAGCCCGACCTGCGGCCGGTCAGGACGCTGCGGCGCCGTGCCGCCGACCGACTCCAGCCACGCCCAGGTCTCCGCGACCGTCTCCGCCGCCGACCGGCAGCGCAGCCCCGCCGCGAGCGCGCGGGAGACGTCGGCCGCGTGCATCGCGTCGTACATCTCGCCCGGCGGCAGCCACACGGGCAGCTCCGACCACGGCGCCACCCCCGCCTTGACCAGCGCCTCCGGCGCGGTCCAGCGGAGTTCGGCGTCGGATCCCGTGACCCGTACGCAGGCGTCGAGCAGATCGCCCATCGTCACGTGCCCGGGCGGCGACACGAGGTTGTACGGCCCCGAGAGCCCCGCGGCCACCGCGTCGAGCGTCCACTCGGCGAGGTCCCGGACGTCGACGTACTGGACCGAGAGCCCGGCCGGCCCGGGGGCGAGGATCGGGCCGCCGCGGGCGATCCGGCCCAGCCACCAGGGGAGCCGGCCCACGTTCTCGTACGGGCCGAGGATGAGCCCCGCGCGGACCAGCAGCGTCCGGTCCGCGCCGAACGCGGCGGTGGCGGCGAGCTCGCCGCCCCGCTTGGCCTCGGCGTACGGCACGTCACCGTCGTCGGCCGAACCCTCCACCAGCGGGCCGTCCTCGTCGAGCCCGGCCGCCGCCGGCCACGCGTACACCGAACGGCTCGACACGTACGCGTACCGCCCGACCCGGTCGGCGAGCAGCCGTGCCACGTCCCGCACCGCGGACGGCGCGGCCGACCAGGTGTCCACGACGGCGTCCCACGAGCCGGTGGCGAGCGCGGCGAGACCGTCCGGACCGGTCGTGCGGTCGCCGATGAGCGAGGTGACCCCCGCCGGTGCCGCGTGCCGGCCGCGATGGAAGACGGTCACCTCCCAACCGCGGGCGAGCGCCGCCTCGACCACCGCGCGGCCGACGAATTCCGTACCTCCGAGCATCAACAGTTTCATGATCGGAGCGTCCCGTGCGGCACGGCGGGGGACCAGGGCTTTTCGCTGCCGGAGGATTCCGCCGAGGGAGGAAGGTCACGGCCTCGGGAGGAACGTCATCGGTTCGGGAGGGGGGTCTCGTGCGCCCTCGGACGGGGTGGCACCATGACGGGCGATGACGAATGCCCGGTCGCCCCTGCGCGCAGTGAGAGCCGCCCTTTTCGCGGTGGTGTGCGTGACGTTGGCCGCCGTGGGGCATTCGTCCATGTCTGCGCACCAGCTTCCCGCGCTGACGCTGCTCGGCGCCTTCACCGTCACGGCCGCCGCCGCGTGGGCCGCCGCCGGCCGGCGCCGAGGCGCCCCGACGATCGCGGGCGCGCTGTCAGTCCTCCAGGGCGCCCTGCACCTGCTCTTCTCGCTGGCCGGTTCCCGGGCGGGGGACACGGGCCATCCGGCGACAGCCCCGCAGGCGACGACGGCCATGCACGGCATGGACGGCCTGCACGCGATGCACAACATGCACGCGATGCACGGGACGGCGGGTGCCGACGGCACGGCGGGCATGGCCGGCCCGCACGACCTGAGCGCCACCGCCGCGATGTTCATGGACATGAGCACCGGCATGCTCGCCGCCCACCTGCTCGCCGCGCTCCTCTGCGGCCTCTGGCTCGCGCACGGCGAGGCGGCGTTCTTCACGCTCGCCCGCGCCGCCCTCGCGTACGCCTTCACCCCCCTGAGGCTGCTCCTCGCCCGCGCACAGGTCCCCGACGCGCCGCGTCGCCCCGTCCGTCGGGCCCGGTGCGGCGCCCACCGCCCGCACACCGTCGTCCTCGCCCACACCCTGTCCCGGCGCGGCCCGCCCCGGCTGTCCGCACCCCGCGCCACGACCCTCGGAGCAGACGTCTGACCCGGGGGTCCCTTCCCCCTGTCTGCATCGACTCCAAGGACAGTCACCGCGATGACCATCGACGATCCCGCACGCCCGGAAACGCCCGAGGCGCCACCGTCGGAACGCACCCCGTCCACCTCGTCGGCCCAGCACGCCCCGGCCGAGACGGCAGAGACAACGGCCGGGACGGCCGGCACGGAAGCCCCCTCCACCCCCACCCCGCGGAAGGCCGGAACCTGGAGCGCCCTCCGCCCCCTCGTCCTCCGCCTCCACTTCTACGCGGGCGTGCTCATCGCCCCGTTCCTCCTCGTGGCCGCCGCGAGCGGTCTGCTCTACGCGCTCTCCTACCCGGCCGAGAAGTTCTTCTACGCGCACGAGCTCGAAGTCCCCGTCGGCGAGACGACCCTGCCGCTCTCCCGGCAGGTGGACATCGCCCGCGAGGCCAACCCGGACGGCACCGTCACCGCCGTCTGGCCCGGCGCCGAACCCGGCGCGACCACCCGCGTCCTGATGGCCGACCCGGACGTCGCGGAGGACGCCTCGCTGGCCGTCTTCGTGGACCCGTACACCGGAGAGGTGCGCGGGCAGCTGCCCAGCTACGGAAGCTCCGGCGCCCTCCCGCTGCGCACCTGGATCGACGGTCTGCACCGCGATCTGCACCTCGGGGAGTTCGGCCGCAACTACAGCGAGCTGGCGGCGAGCTGGCTCTGGGTCATCGCCCTCGGCGGTCTCCTGCTGTGGCTCGGCCGGCGGCGCAGGAACCGCCGCGCCCTGTTCGTGCCGGAGGGCGGCCCGGCCTCGCGCCGCCGCACGCTGTCCTGGCACGGCTCGGTCGGCCTGTGGGCGGTGACCGGACTCGTCCTGCTGTCGGCGACGGGCCTGACCTGGTCGAAGTACGCGGGCGAGAACATCGGCGTCGTCCAGGACGGCCTCGGCGGCGCCACGCCCACGCTCACGGCGACCGTCGGCGGCGCGGCCGGCGGCTCCTCGGAACACGAGGGCCACGGCGGCGGCCACACCGGCGGCACCACCGCCCAGGGTCCGGACATCGGCCTCGACAGGGCCCTGGAGGCGGCCCGCGCGGCCGGCATCGACAGCCCGAAGGTCTCGGTGGTCCTGCCGGGCGAGGGCAAGGGGTACGTGGTCAAGGAGACCGACGCGCAGTTCCCGCTCCAGCTGGACTCGGTGGCGGTGGACCCGGCGGACGGCGAGGTCCTCGACCGGCTGAGCTTCGCCGACTACCCGCTCCTCGCGAAGCTCACCCGGATCGGCATCGACGCGCACATGGGCGTGTTCCTCGGCCTGTTCAACCAGCTGGCCCTCGCGGTCCTGGCCCTCGCCCTGATCCTGCTGATCCTCTGGGGCTACCGCATGTGGTGGCTGCGCCGCCCGGGCCGCCCGGCGGCCCGCGGCGCCTGGCGGAAGGTCCCGGTGACGATGCTGCTCCCGCTCCTCGCGGTGACGGCCGCCGTGGGCTGGTTCGTCCCGCTGCTCGGCCTCAGCCTGCTGCTCTTCCTGACCGTGGACCTCGCCCTGGGACTGGTGTCCAGGGCGAGGGGCACGACGCGGGCGAGTTGACCGCGCCGGTCGAACCGGCCGGTCAGGGCGTGTACTTGTAGCCGACCCGCCGCACGGTCTGGATCGTGTGGCGGTGCTCGGCGCCCAGCTTCCGCCGCAGCCGGGCCACGTGCACGTCGACCGTGCGCCCGTCGCCGACGTGGCCGTACCCCCACACGGTGGTGACCAGCTGGTCGCGGGTGTGGACCCGGTGGGGGTGCGCCACCAGATGGGCGAGCAACTCGAACTCGAGATATGTCAGGTCGAGCGCCTGCCCGTCCACGACGGCGATCCGCTGGACGCCGTCGATGGCCACGGGCCCCTGGTCCTCCAGCGCGGCGGCGACGGGCGCGGCCACGGGCGCGGCGACGGGCAGCCGGGGCTGCTGATCGGCCGGGACGAGCACGAGGTAGCCGACCATCGGCGGCCGGCCCGGCAGCGTCGGCAGGGTGTGCGGCGGAGCGGGCAGCAGGGTGGCGCCCGGCGGCAGGAAGTCGGCGACCTGCGCGAAGTCGACGACCTCGTTGGGATCGACGGCGCGCAGTCGATGACGGCCGGGACGAACGGCGGTGGGGGTGCTGTGAGCGGTCTGGGCCATGGGGAGTCAGCTCTTTCGCGCGGAGGAACGGACGGACAGGAGTCGTACGTCATACGTCGTGCGCGTCGGCCGAAGGCCGTGGACCGGACCGAACCGATCAGGGCTTTAGAGGGCCGACGCGTTCCTCGCGCGGCAACACACCCGGTCGAAGTCGTGGTGCTGCCGGGAAGGCCAGAACGGCTCGAGGTCGTGACGACCCGTCGCGGTGTCGTTCTGTGTGATGGCCATATCCCTATTGAACCAGAAGGGAATGCCCCCGACGACCCCTTCGTCGGCCAAAACCCGTGTCGTGCTTCCCACATGCCGGGAGACCCGCCCCGGTCCACGAGCCCGGGAGGAGCCCCGCCGCGCGCCGGGAGGAGCCCGCCGGGAACGCCGAGAGGCGCCCACCGGAAAGGGTGGGCGCCTCTCGGCGTACAGGGGTGCGGATCAGACCTGGCCGGCCTTCGCGAGCGCCTCGCAGCAGGTGTCCACCAGGAGGCGGGTCACCGTGTACGGGTCCACGTTCGCGTTCGGGCGACGGTCCTCGATGTAGCCCTTCTGGTCCTGCTCGACCTGCCACGGGATGCGGACCGAGGCGCCGCGGTCCGAGACGCCGTAGGAGTACTGGTCCCACGGGGCGGTCTCGTGCAGGCCCGTCAGGCGGTCGTCGATGCCGGCGCCGTAGTTCTTGACGTGGTCCAGCGGCTTCGAGCCCTCACCGAGGGACTCGGCGGCGGTGATGATCGCGTCGTAGCCCTCGCGCATCGCCTTCGTCGAGAAGTTGGTGTGCGCGCCCGCGCCGTTCCAGTCGCCCTTCACCGGCTTCGGGTCCAGCGTCGCGGAGACGTTGAAGTCCTCGGCCGTGCGGTACAGCAGCCAGCGGGCGATCCACAGCTGGTCCGAGACCTCCAGCGGCGCCAGCGGGCCGACCTGGAACTCCCACTGGCCCGGCATGACCTCGGCGTTGATGCCGGAGATGCCGAGACCGGCCTTGAGGCAGTTCTCCAGGTGCGCCTCGACGATCGGGCGGCCGAAGATCTCGTCCGCGCCGACACCGCAGTAGTAGCCGCCCTGGGCGGCCGGGAAGCCGTTGACCGGGAAGCCGAGCGGGCGGGTGCCCTCGAAGAACGTGTACTCCTGCTCGATGCCGAAGATCGGCTCCTGAGCGGCGTACTTCGCGGCGACCTCGGCCAGCGCGGCACGCGTGTTGGACTCGTGCGGCGTCATGTCCGTGTTGAGGACCTCGCACAGCACCAGGACGTCGTCGCCGCCGCGGATCGGGTCCGGGCAGACGAAGACCGGCTTGAGGACGCGGTCCGAGGCGTGGCCCTTGGCCTGGTTCGTGCTGGAACCGTCGAAGCCCCAGATCGGCAGCTCGCCGAGCGTGGCACCCCCGCCCACGATGATCTTCGTCTTCGAGCGGAGCTTCGCGGTCGGCTCGGTGCCGTCGATCCAGATGTACTCAGCCTTGAAGGTCACTGGCCTCATCCTTTGGGCGTGCTGCTGCGGGTGTCGCGGCGGCTCGCGGCGCTGCGAGAAGCTGCGGTGTCTGTGTCCGGTCGCAGCTTCGCAACACGGGATTTCCCGTCGGTTGCCCGAATGTGAACCCCGTGTTACTCAGCTTTCCCGATCTTCGCGGAGCCGCCGTGCGACGGAGTGCTCGTCCAGGAAGGCACCGAGACCCGCGCTCCGGACACGCCGTACGACCTCCGTGTACGAGGTCCCCAGGGCCTCCGCCGCCCGCCCCAGGTGCCAGTCGCAGTCGGCGAGCCGCCGCAGCAGGTACCCCTTGCGGATCTGGTTCTCCGAGAGCCGGAACGTCTTCAGATAGGCCGTGCGCCCCTTGCGGTCGGTGATCAGCTCCCCGATGTGCTGCTCCCGCCCGCCCCGCTCGAACGGCGGCAGGAACCGGTGCAGGTCGAACGGCCCGGCCCGGTGGACCCGCTCGAAGGCGTACGGGGTCTCCAGCAGGTCCCGCGCCATGAGCCCGTCGTGCGCCGCGGCCCAGGCCCGCTCCTGCTGCCGGGCCGCCGCCCGCAGGTCCGCGAGGGTACGGATGCCGCCGGCCCCGTCCCGGATCCGCGCCGTGAACTCGGGCACCGGACCGCCGTAGTACGCGTACTGGTGGACCAGCTCCCCGTACAGGTCCTCCACGAGCGTCGGGTGCAGCAGCCGGTAGTCGTCCGGGTGCGGCACCACGAAGGCCGCGGCCAGCGAGTCGGCCACGTACAGCAGCAGCCCGCACTGGCCCGGGTGGACCTCGAAGATCCGCAGCGCCTCCGTCAGCCCGGGCACGGCCCACCCCGCGTACGCCGCCTCGGCACGCGGCGAGAGGCCGTGCCGGAGCGCCTCGCGGGACCACTCGTCCCAGACGATCGAAGGACCGCCGAAGTGCAGCGCGAGATACCCCTCCAGCGCGAGGTGCAGCGGCAGGAAGCGCAGCCGCGCCTCGGCGCGCCCGTCCTTGTCGCGCCGCCGCTTCGCCATCCGGTGGACACGGCGCACGGGCACGCAGTCCGGCGCCTCGTCACGGCCGCCGTCGCCGCGCCCGCCGCCTCCGCCGCCGAGTCGGGTCCCGTACGCGGCGGACTCCCGGCCCGCCCCCGGCGCCGGGCCCGCCCCGGACCCCGCCCCCGTCCAGTCGGCGACGAACGCGTGCGGGACGTACGAGGTGTACGTGGAGCGGTCCGGCAGGTCCACCGAGCCGAACCCGCCGTACACCTCCCGGTGCAGCCGCAGCCCGGGAACCGGCTCGGACCGCACCAGCGGCACCAGCCGTACCCCGCCCCACACCTGCGCGGGCCGGACGTCGAGCCCGGTCAGATCGATCCGGGTCATCCCCGGCCCCCTTCCTCCGCCGCCTTCAGGAACAGCTCCACCCGCCGGTCCAGATAGGCCCGCAGCTCCGCGAACCCGGTCCGCCCCTCGGCGAACTGAGCGATCTCCACCAGCGCCGCCAGGTCCTCCGCGTCCCGGATGCCGGCCGCCGGCACGCTCGGGGCGAGCCGGCGCACGTCGAAGCCCTGCGCGTCGTATACGGGGTTCAGGTGCACCACGCTCGTCCGGCGCTCCGGATCCAGCCGCGACCGCCACACCCGCAGCACCTCGCCCGCGAGCCCCGGCGGGGCGTTGTCCCAGCCGTCCGTGACGATCACGAGCCGGTCCGGGCCGGTCTCCAGACCGTCCAGGACCCGCAGGCCCAGCGGGGTCGCCCCGTACGGCCGGACGAGCAGCGGGTCGTCGCCGCCCGAGGTCCAGAGCGGGGTGTACGCCCCCGGCGCCGCGAGGGCCTCCAGCAGATGGTGGGAGCCGAGCGCGACGGCCAGCGGGCGCCGCCGCTTCACCGCCGAACCCGAGGAGGAGAAGCTGTCGTCGAGGACCGCCGTGACCCGCCCCCAGCTCCCGGCGTACGGCCCCGCCGCCCGCCGGCCCGCGGCCCGCAGCGCCCCCGTCAGCTCGGCCCGCCGTTCCACGCGCTCGCCGAACGGCAGCGAGAGGACGTACAGGGCGAGCCGGGTCAGCGGCATCACCGACAGATCGGCGGCCCGCTCGGTCCTCAGCTGTTCGAGCCGGGTCATCCGGGGCGCGATCCGCTCCAGGAACACCGCGCGCGGCACGCCGTGCGCCGCGGCGAAGCCCTCGGCGACGGTGAACGGCAGCTCGTACAGCGCGCCCTGCTCGTACCGGGCGCGGCGGAACGCGTCGAGCGTCGGGTTCTCGTACCGCACCCGGCGCCCCGGCGCGAAGAGGAAGTCCCCGGTCTCGGGGTCGGGCAGCCGCCCGTGGACGTGCCGGAGGGAGGCCTTCAGGCCGCTCCGGTACTTCACCGCGTCCAGGGCGGGATCGGGGCGGGCCGCGAGCCACCCGCGCACGATCGCGCGCGTACGCCGGTTGTTGACCCCGGCGGCGCGCAGCGTACGGAACAGCCGGTAGACCCGCTGCGGCGGCAGCAGCGCGAGCCGGGCCGCGATCAGCCGCCCCTCGGCCCGCTTCTCCTCGGGCCCGCCCGCCTCGTCGGCGGTGCGCAGCAACTGCTCGACGACGAGGGCGGCGTTGTGGTGGTTGATGTCGAGCGCGAGGGCCGCGGCGTACACGGGCCGGTAGTTGACCCGTACGTACTCGTGGACGAAGCGGAGCGAGAACCGCTGCTCGGCGGCGGAGGAACGGAACTCGCGCTGGCCGGTGGCGGTCACGGCGGCGTTGACGAAGAGGAGCACGTCCTCGGCGGCGACGAGTTCGGACACGGCTCTCTCCTTCTCGTACCGCGTGGATGCCGGCCGGGGAATGAGGGCACGAACAGCGAAGACGTTGCTTCAGAGGCAGGTTCCGGAAGTCGCACCGGAGTCCCGCGGCCGGCCCGGAAACGCTAACACCGGGCGGGGGGAGGGACGCGAGCGGATTACACGGAGGGCCCGGGGCGGGCGGGTCCGCGGGGACCGCTGTCGGAGGCACCCGGCAGACTGGGGGCATGGCGAAGCAGCTGGGCGCGAAGCCCCGGATCGGACTCCTCGGCACCGGCCCCTGGGCCGGTCACACCCACGCACCCGCGCTGGCGGGGCATCCGGGAGTCGAGTTCAGCGGGGTGTGGGGCAGACGCCCCGAGGCGGCCGAGGCGCTCGCCACCGCCTCGGGCACGCGCGCGTACGACGACGTGGACGCGCTGTTCGAGGCCAGCGACGCCGTCGCGCTCGCGCTCCCGCCGGACGTCCAGGCCCCGCTGGCCGTCCGGGCCGCGCGGGCCGGCTGCCACGTCCTCCTCGACAAGCCGGTGGCGACGACGGTCGCCGGGGCGCGGGAGGTCGCCGAGGCGGTGGAGGCCGCGGGAGCGGCCTCGGTGGTCTTCTGCACGCTCCGCTTCGCGGAGCCGACGGCCCGCTGGATCGACGAACAGACGGCGGCCGGCGGCTGGTTCCTGGGCGAGGCGCACTGGCTGGGCTCGCTCTACGGGACCGGGTCGGCCAGCGCGTACGCGGCCTCGCCCTGGCGCCGCGAGAAGGGCGGCCTGTGGGACGTGGGCCCGCACGTCCTGTCGGTCTTCCTCCCGGTCCTCGGCGACGTCACGGAGATCACCGCGGCGCGCGGCCCGGCGGACACCCACCACCTGGTGCTCCGCCACACCTCGGGAGCGAGCAGCACCGCCACCCTCACCCTCAGCGCCCCGCCGGAGGCGGCGGAGGCGGCCCTCACCCTGTACGGCACCGGGGGCCGGGCCGAAATGCCCCGCTGGGACGGGGCGGTGGGGGCGTTCGGCGCGGCGGTGGACGCCCTGGTCGACGCGGCCCGCACGGGTGAACCCGACGCCTGCGACGTCCGCTTCGGCCTCCGCCTCACGGAGATCCTGACGACGGCGGAGTCGAAGGTGGCGGCGGCTTAGGCGGCTTAGGCGGCGAAGGCGGCGAGGGGGGCCCGTCAGGACCCGAGCGCCTCGGACAACCCCGCGCACAGGGCGTCCAGCGCACCCGGGTACAACCGCTCCGGCGGCGTCGCGTAGCCGACGACCAGACCGTCCGGAGGGCCCGGGGCGACCGGAGGAGCCGAACCGTCCCGAGGAGCCGAACCGTCCCGAGGAGCCGAACCGTCCCGAGCAGCCGGGTCGTCCGGGCCGTCCGGGTCGTCGGGGCCGGTGGCGTCCCGGGCGCCGGGATGGCGGTAGGGGGCAAGCCCCTCCACCGCGACCCCGCGCCGGGCCGTCGCGGCGAGGGCCGCCCGCTCCGTGCCCGCGGGCAGTTCCAGGACGGCGTGCAGCCCGGCGGCGATGCCCGTCACCCGTACCGCCGGGACCCGTTCGGCGAGCACCGCCGTCAGCCGGTCGCGCCGCGCGCGGTGCCGCTGGCGCATCCGCCGGACGTGCCGGTCGTACGCGCCCGTGGCGAGGAGGTCCGCGAGGGTGAGCTGGTCCGTCGCGGAGGCGTACGGCTCGCGCCGGCCCTTCGCCGCGACCACCGGTTCCACCAGTGCGGACGGCAGGCACATCCAGCCGATCCGCAGGGCGGGGGAGAGGCTCTTGCTGACGGAGCCGATGAGGGCGGTCCGCTCGGGGTCGAGGCCCTGGACGGCGCCCACCGGCCGCCGGTCGTAGCGGAACTCCCCGTCGTAGTCGTCCTCGATCACCAGACCGCCGGAGGCCCGCGCCCACTCCAGGACCCCGGCCCGGCGCTCCGGGTGCAGCGGGCCGCCGGTGGGGAACTGGTGGGCGGGGGTCAGCAGCACCGCGCGCGCGTGCTCCGGGATCTCGGCGACCCGCGCCCCGTCCCCGTCGACGGCCACCGGCAGGGTGGTGACCCCGGCCTCGGCGAGGAGCCCGCGGTGGAAGGGCAGCCCGTACGCCTCGACCGCCCAGGGGGCCGCCGGACCCAGCACGCGCGCGAGGAGCCGGAGCGCGTGCGCGGCGCCGGAGCAGACCACGATCCGGTCCGGGGCGGTGCGGACGCCCCGCACGCGCGCGAGGTACTCGGCGAGCGCCAGGCGCAGTTCGATCCGGCCGTGCGGGTCGCCGATCCCGAAGGCCTCGTGCGGCGCGGCCGCCAGGGCCCGCCGGGCCGCCGCCAGCCACGCGGCGCGGGGGAAGGCGCCGGGGTCGGGCTTGCCCTGGACGAGGTCGTACGGGAGCGGGGGCGGCGCGGTCGTCCGCACGGGCCGGGGGGCGGGGGCGGCGACCCGGTCGGCGACGCGGGTGCCGGAGCCCTGGCGGGAGGTGAGCCAGCCCTCGGCGACGAGCTCGGCGTACGCGTCGGCGACGGTGTTCCGGGCGATGCCGAGGTCGGCGGCGAGCGACCGGTAGGGCGGCAGCCGGGTCCCCGGGGCGAGCCGCCCGCCGCGTACGGCCTCGCGCAGGGCGGCGATGAGCACGGCCCGCCGCCCGCCGGCGGCGCTCAGCTCCAGATGCAGATCGACCCCGAGCCCGTCGTGGTCCGCGGCGGTCACGCCTTCTCACCGTCGCTCAGGAGGTCCCGTACGCCGGTCAGGAACCGCCGTACGGCCTCCCTCTCGCCCTCCTCGAACCCGCCGAGCAGCGCGACGGCCCCTGCGACGAGGGGCCCGAAGTGGGCACGCCCCAGTTCCTTGGCCCGGTCCTCCACGGTGAGGAGCACGCGCCGACGGTCGCGGGCGTCACGGACGCGGGCGACGTGGCCGAGGCGTTCGAGCCGGTCGACGACGGCGGTCGTGCCGGCCGAGTTGAGTCCGAGCCGCTCGCCCAGCCATCCGGCGGTGGCGTCGGTGCCCGCGCGCTCGGCGTCGAGGAGGCAGATCAGGGCCCGTACGTCGGTGGGGTGCATGCCGTTGCGGGCGGCGAACTCGCCCTGCCGGAGGCCGTATTCGACGGTGACCTCGCGCAGCAGATGAAAGATGAGCATCTCGGGTGACTCGGCCACCGCGTCCTCCTATTATCTCGCTGAGCGAGAGTATCGCCGAACGAGAGGAGTAGGAGATGCCCACGCCCCGAACCTCCGACAACGACTCCGCCCACGACTCCACCACGGACCTGGTCCACGCCTCGGCCTCCGCCTCGGCCTCCGCCTTCGGCTCCGCGTACGACGACCTGCTCGCGACCTGGCCGCACCCCACGACGACCTCGGAACTCCCCACCCCCTACGGCACCACGCACCTCCTGCACCACGGCGCCGAGGACGGCCCGCCGGTCCTCCTCCTGCCGGGCGGCGGGTCGACCGCCGGCTCCTGGCGCACCACGGCCGCCGCGCTCGGCACCACGCACCGGGTGCACGCGGTGGACCTGGTCGGCGGCCCGGGCCGCAGCGGGACGGACGGCCGCCCGATCCGCACGGCCGCCGATCTGACGGCCTGGCTGGACGCCGTGCTCGACGGCCTCGGACTGGCCTCGGCGGCCTTCTGCGGCCACTCCTACGGCGGGTGGATCGCGCTCCGGTACGCCCTGGCGGCCCCGGACCGGACCGACCGTCTCGTGCTGCTCGACCCGACCGGCTGCTTCGCCGGATTCCGCCCCGGCTACCTGCTGCGGGCGCTGCCCACGCTGCTGCGTCCGACGGCCGCGCGGACGGCGGCGTTCCTGGCGTGGGAGACGGGCGGCGCGGACCACGACCCCCGGGTACGCCGCCTGGACACCCTGGCGGCGGAACTCCCGCGCCTCCGCCCGGTCACGGGCCCCCGCCCGACCGCCACCGCACTCGCGGCCCTCCGCCCGCCGGCCCTGGTCCTCCTGGCGGAGGGCAGCCGGACGCACGACGCCCGCGAGGCGGCGAGGACGGCGACGGCGCTGGGCCTGCGGACGGAACTCGTCCCGGGAGCCACCCACCACACCCTCCCGGCGACCCTGCCGCCGAAGGCCCTGACCGCTCTCACGGACTTCCTGGCGACCGGGGGGCAACGCCCGCCCGGCCTGGCGGGAGAACGCTCGCCCTAACGGGAGAGCGCGTCCCGGACGGCCTCCTCGGACCGGCCGACGACGGCCGTGCCGTCCTCCGCCGTGATGATCGGCCGCTGGATGAGCTCGGGGTGCGCGGAGAGCGCCTCGATCCACCGCTCCCGGCTCCCTTCGTCGCGGGCCCACTCCTTCAGCCCGAGCTCCTTGGCCACGGCCTCCCGCGTCCGCGTGATGTCCCACGGTTCGAGCCCGAGCCGGTCGAGCACCTGCCGGATCTCGTCCGGGGAGGGCACGTCCTCCAGGTAGCGGCGCACGGTGTAGTCGGCGCCCTCCGCGTTGAGAAGGGTGAGGGCGCTGCGGCACTTGGAACAGGCGGGATTGATCCAGATCTCCATGTCTCCCACGGTACCCCCCAGGGCACTCTCCACCACCCCCCAAACCCCCTCTGGCCAGGGGCGATTGTCAGTGGGGGGCACTAAAATAAGGGGTGAAGGTGAGGGTCCCGGGGAGGGCCCGCACCCCGCCGTTCGCCAGGAGGTAGCCCATGGCTCTCGCCGTGATCCGGACACCGTCCCTCGAACCCTGGAAGCCGCTCCGGAAGAAGCCGCTCCCCGCGGGCCGCCCCCGCGAGTGGTACGTGACGCACAACCGCCGACTGAAGGCCATGCGCCTCGCGATCGCCCTCCTCGACGCCGGCGTCTACGTCCCGTCGAAGGCCACGAACGCGACGATACGCACCACGGCCGACCACCTCGGCATCCACCCGCCCTCGGACACCACCTGCCGCATGGTGCGCGCCATGATCCGCTACGGCCGCTGACGGCGGAGGGGCGCTGCCCGGCCCCGGCCGGGCAGCGCCGTCGTCGGACCCCGCCCGCTACCAGGCCACCGGCAGCCGTTCGGGGAGCCGCTTCATGAAGTTGGTGCGCCACACCAGCTGTTCGACCGGCACCGCGAGCCGCAGCTCCGGCAGCCGGTCGAGCAGCGTCTCCAGGGCGATCTCGGCGTGCCGCTTGCCCAGCGCCGTCGCCGGGCAGTAGTGCCGTCCACCGCCGAAGGAGAGGTGGTCGGCGGCGTTCTCCCGGTCCGGCCGGAAGACCAGCGGGTCGGGGAAGTGCCCCGGGTCGTGGTTCGCGGCCTCCACCAGCACCAGGACCAGTTCACCGGCCCGCACCTCGACCTCGCCGAGCCGTACGTCCTCCAGGGCCAGCCGCGGCAGCCCGTCGCCGATCGACAGGTTCACCCGCAGCAGTTCGTCCATCGCCCCGGCGACCCGGCCCGCGCCGCCCGCGGTCAGCGCCTCCCGCACGTCCGGCCGGGTCAGCACGGACACGAGCGCCATCGTCAGGAACCCGGCGGTGGAGATCACCCCGGCCCCGAACAGCGTCACGCCCACCGTCGCCAGCATCTCGTCCGTCAGGTGCGCGTACTCGGGATCCTCGCGCAGCGCCGCGAGCTCCGCCATCAGCCCGCCCGTCGCCGGATCGTCCAGGCGCTCGGTCATGTACGCGATGTCCCGGTCCCAGTGGAGCCGGGCCGCCTCGATCTCGTGCGGGGCGTTCATGAAGGCCACGTCCAGACTGCGCAGCAGCCGCGGCCCGTCCCCCTCCGGGATGCCCAGCATCCGGCAGTGCAGCCCCGCCGAGTACGGATCGGCGTAGGCGCCCCGCAGCTCCCCGGGCGCCCCCTCGGCGACCAGCGCGTCCACCAGGGCCCCGGCCCGCGCCCGCAGCCACTCCTCGAGCCCCGGCGCCTTCGGGTTGATCGCCTTCATGACGGCCTTGCGCAGCCCGGCGCCGGTGATGTTGCCCATGTTGTTCACCACGTGCGGCGGGATCGTCAGCGCGTACTGCCGCGGCACCCCCGGCGCAGAGGTGTCCTTGAGGCTGAACCGCGGGTCCTCCAGGACCTGCCGGCACAGCTCGTACGAGGAGACCAGCCAGGCCTCGGCCCCGGCGATCGTCCGCACCCGCCGGACGGGTTCGGCGCGGAGCGCCTCGACCTCGGCGGGCAGCCGGGTCCCGTCCCAGTCGAAGGGGAACGCGGGCAGGTCGTGCGTCATGACCGCGGTCATCGCGCGTCTCCTTCGACAGGCGTGAGGATGCCGTGCCCCTGGTTGCGGGAGGCACGCAGCCCGGTGCCCCGGGCGTAGAGCAGATCGGCCAGGGGCAGGGCCTGGTGGTAGCAGTTGAGCGAGGACGGCACCCCGAGGATCGCCGGGGTGTCCAGGAACAGCGGCACCTCGGCGCTGATGTACGCCCGGCACACCTCCTTCTGGAGCCCGCTCGCCTCCTGCCCCGGCGTCAGCTTCCCGGCCAGGAAGATCCCGGTGAGCGCGTCGCAGGTCGCCCGTACGACCGGATCCCCGTCGACGGCCGCCAGCACCTGCCGGTGCAGCTCCTGGTAGGCGGGGAGGGCCTGGAACTCCGACATCCCGCGGGCCCGTACCCGTACCCCCGTGGGATCGGCCTCGGTCGCGGCGGCCCCGACCTTCGCCCGCACCCCCCGCAGGTTCTTGACGGCCTTGCGCCGCGCCTCGTCGGCCCCGTATCCCAGCGCCTCGTACATGTCGGAGACGAACAGGTCGGTGTAGACGAGATCGACCTGATCGAAGTGGTCCAAGCCCCAGCGCGTCAGCTCGCGCAGCCGCTGGGCGGTGAAATAACTGTTTCCCGGAGAGACGCCGATGACCACGTGCGCGCCCTCGTCGGCGATGACGCGGCAGTGATCGGTGTACGGCTGGAGTCGGAGCGTCTCTGCAGGGGCGAAAGCCGCCTGAGTCACGTCGGCAGTCCTCATCGCGCCCGCTAGTCCCAGCGGAGCCCAGTGCTCCGGGTGTGGCGGCGGCGACGACCTCACGCTATCGACCGGTCGCGGAGCGTGAACCCCCTACTCGTAGGTACGGACGAGAGTTCGTCACCTGTTCGCACTCCTGTGATCTTGGCCGGAAAACGGCGAGGCCCGCCGCCCCCTCGAAAGGGGCGACGGGCCTCGGCGGAACCTCGCGCGCGGTACGGCTTAGAGGTCGAAATAGAGCTCGAACTCGTGCGGGTGCGGGCGCAGCTGGATCGGGGCGATCTCGTGGGTGCGCTTGTAGTCGATCCACGTCTCGATCAGGTCGGACGTGAAGACGCCGCCGGCCTGCAGGTACTCGTTGTCCGCCTCGAGGGCGTTGAGCACGGCCTCCAGGTTGGTCGGGACCTGCTGGACGTTCGCGTGCTCCTCGGGAGCGAGCTCGTAGAGGTCCTTGTCGATCGGCTCCGCCGGCTCGATCTTGTTCTTGATGCCGTCGAGGCCCGCGAGCAGCAGCGCCGAGAAGGCGAGGTACGGGTTCGAGGACGGGTCCGGCGCGCGGAACTCGACGCGCTTGGCCTTCGGGTTCGAGCCCGTGATCGGGATGCGCATGGCGGCGGAGCGGTTGCGCTGCGAGTACACCATGTTGACCGGGGCCTCGAAGCCCGGGACCAGGCGGTGGTACGAGTTCACCGTCGGGTTGGTGAAGGCCAGCAGCGACGGGGCGTGCTTGAGGATGCCGCCGATGTAGTAGCGGGCGGTGTCCGAGAGGCCCGCGTAGCCCGTCTCGTCGTAGAACAGCGGGTCGCCGTTCGCCCACAGCGACTGGTGGACGTGCATGCCCGAGCCGTTGTCGCCGAAGATCGGCTTCGGCATGAAGGTCGCGGTCTTGCCGTTGCGCCAGGCGACGTTCTTCACGATGTACTTGAAGAGCATCAGGTCGTCGGCCGCGGCGAGCAGCGTGTTGAACTTGTAGTTGATCTCGGCCTGGCCGGCGGTGCCGACCTCGTGGTGCTGGCGCTCGACCTGGAGGCCGACGTTCTCCAGCTCCAGGGAGATCTCCGAGCGCAGGTCGGCGAAGTGGTCGACCGGCGGGGCCGGGAAGTAGCCGCCCTTGTAGCGGACCTTGTAGCCGCGGTTGTTCTCCTCCGCACCGGTGTTCCAGGCGCCGGCCTCGGAGTCGATGTGGTAGAAGCCCTGGTTCGCGGAGGTCTCGAAGCGCACCGAGTCGAACACGTAGAACTCGGCCTCGGGGCCGAAGTACGCGGTGTCGGCGATGCCGGTGGACGCGAGGTACGCCTCGGCCTTCTTCGCGATGTTCCGCGGGTCACGGCTGTACTGCTCGCCCGTGATCGGGTCGTGGATGAAGAAGTTGATGTTCAGCGTCTTGTCGCGGCGGAAGGGGTCCACACGGGCCGTCGACAGGTCGGCGCGGAGCGCCATGTCGGACTCGTGGATCGCCTGGAAGCCGCGGATCGACGAACCGTCGAAGGCGAGCTCCTCCGACGGGTCGAACGCCGTCGCCGGGATCGTGAAGTGCTGCATCACGCCCGGAAGGTCGCAGAAACGGACGTCGACCATCTTGACGTCGTTGTCCTTGATGTACTTCTTGACCTCGTCGGCGTTCTGGAACCCGTGCGTCTCGGACATCCCACTCCTCCTACTCCCGGCCCGGGGAGGGGCGGGGTTTGCAGCTGGTTCGTGCGGCCAGTGCGGTGGCACACGCTGGACCCGACCATAGGCAGACGGGATTTCTCAAGCATGACCCAATTGTTTCGTCGAAGTTAACCGAGGTGGGTGCCGCCGCGCCGGTCGGGACCCTTCGCCTACCCGGCCCGAACTGATCAAAAACGGGCGCAGTACCGTGGTCGGGTGGACAACAGGCAAGCACTCGGATCTTGGCTCTCCGGCCCCCGCGCGGCGGCCGAGGACGCAGGCGTCGACTTCGGCTACCGCGGTCAGCAGCTGGGGCTGCCCGAGGAGGGGCCTGGTTCGGTCGCCCGCCCCGGGCGCCGTCTCGGCGCCCTCGCCGTCGACTGGGCCCTCTGCACGCTGATCGCATACGGCCTGATCACCGACGGCTACAACCAGGCCACCGGCAACTGGGCCCTCGTCATCCTGCTCGTCCTGAGCGTGCTGACGGTCGGCACCATCGGCTCCACCCCCGGCAAGCGCCTCTTCGGCCTCGGGGTCGTCTCCGTGAACGGCGGCCGCCTCGGCCTCCCGCGGGTGGCGCTCCGCTCCCTGCTCGTCTGCCTGGCGATCCCCGCCCTCATCTGGGACCGCGACGGCCGCGGCCTCCACGACCGCCTCTCCGGCGCCGTACAGGTCCGCCTCTGACACCTGCGCCGCCGGCGGCCGAGGAGCCTCGTCGGCGCAGATCCCATGAGGAAGGCCCCGGACCGTGTGACGGTCCGGGGCCTTCCTCATGCAGCAGTTCTGAAGGCCGTCGCCTCCGGTCGGGCGCGTCAGCGCATCTTTCCGCCCCGCGGCATCCGCATGCCCTTCGGCATCGGACCCTTCGGCAGCGGCATGTTGCTCATCAGGTCGCCCATCGCCCGCAGCCGGTCGTTGGCCGCCGTCACCTGCGGGCCGGTGAGCACCCGAGGAAGCTTGAGCATGGTCGTACGGACCTTCTTGAGCGGCACCTGGCCCTCGCCGTCGCCGACGATGATGTCGGTCACCGGCACGTCCACCACGACGCGGCTCATGCGCTTCTTCTCGGCCGCCAGCAGGGGCTTCACCCGGTTCGGGTTGCCCTCCGCCACCAGCACGATGCCCGCCCGGCCGACCGCCCGGTGCACGACGTCCTGGCTGCGGTTCATCGCGACCGCGGGGGTCGTCGTCCAGCCGCGCCCGACGTTCTGGAGCACCGCCGCGGCAGCGCCCGGCTGGCCCTCCATCTGCCCGAACGCCGCGCGCTCGGCGCGCCGCCCGAACACGATGGCCGCCGCCAGGAGCGCCAGGACGAAGCCCAGGATGCCCAGGTAGACCGGGTGACCGATCAGGAACCCGATCGCGAGGAGGACACCGAGTACGACGATGCCCACGCCTGCGACGACAAGACCGACCTTGGGGTCAGCCTTTCGGGTCATCTTGTACGTGAGGGCGATCTGCTTGAGCCGCCCCTGGTTCGCAGCGTCAGCGCTGCCCGTGTTTGCCTTCCTCGCCATGTCCTGAAGTTTACGTGGCCCGGGACGTCCGGCCCGACGCGACCTCCATCACGTGCTGGGCCTCGACCCGGTCCTTGGCGTTGCGCCGGTCCTCCAGGACGGAGTTCCAGGCGTTGCGCCGGGCGGTGCGCTGCCCGGCGCCGAGGAGCAGCGCCTCCACGGCCTTCAGGGCGTCGGTGACGGACGGGATCGCGGTGACGCGGACGTGCGTCGATGCGGCCGGCATGTCGGGGTCCTCCCTCGATTGCGGATGAGACGAGGCGGGGGGTACGAGCGGGGATGTGAGCGAGTCGTGGCGGTGAGTGAAACCAGGCTCACAGACTGGTGTTACCAGGGCGTGACCCGGTGGTCAAACACTGATGAAACGTTGATGCGGCCATGTGGAGGGCACGGGAAACGCGGACGCGGCCCGTACATCCCCGCTGAGCTGCGGGGCCGTACGGGCCGCGTCCGATCCGGCCATTACTGACCGGTAACCGCTTGTGCTCCGATTCACACAGCCTGCGTGGCGTTGTCCACCGCGCCGCGCTTCTCCGTGCTGCCGGTCGAGCTCCGCCTCGCCACCGCTCCGGCCGCGTGCCCGCCCTCGTACCTCGGGCGGACCCGCAACCTACGCTCCGGCTCGGCTGCGCTTCTCCATCGCCTGCTGGAAGAGGCGACCCGCGCGGTACGAGGACCGGACCAGCGGGCCCGACATGACACCGGAGAAGCCGATCTCGTCGGCCTCCTCCTTGAGCTCCACGAACTCCTGCGGCTTCACCCAGCGCTCCACCGGGTGGTGCCGGACGGAGGGGCGCAGGTACTGCGTGATCGTGATCAGCTCGCAGCCCGCGTCGTGCAGCTGCTGGAGCGCCTCGCTGATCTCCTCACGGGTCTCGCCCATGCCGAGGATCAGGTTCGACTTCGTGACCAGACCGTAGTCACGGGCCTGCGTGATGACGTCGAGCGAACGCTCGTAACGGAATCCCGGACGGATCCGCTTGAAGATCCGCGGCACGGTCTCCACGTTGTGCGCGAAGACCTCCGGGCGGGAGGCGAAGACCTCCGCCAGGAGCTCCGGCACCGCGTTGAAGTCGGGCGCGAGCAGCTCGACCTTGGTGCGGCCGTCGGCGCGCTCCGCGGTCTGCTGGTGGATCTGGCGCACGGTCTCCGCGTACAGCCAGGCGCCGCCGTCCTCCAGGTCGTCGCGCGCGACGCCGGTGATGGTGGCGTAGTTCAGATCCATCGTGACGACGGACTCGCCCACACGGCGCGGCTCGTCCCGGTCCAGCGCCTCGGGCTTGCCCGTGTCGATCTGGCAGAAGTCGCAGCGCCGGGTGCACTGGTCACCGCCGATGAGGAAGGTCGCCTCGCGGTCCTCCCAGCACTCGAAGATGTTGGGGCAGCCCGCCTCCTGGCAGACCGTGTGCAGCCCCTCGCTCTTCACGAGGCTCTGCATCTTCGTGTACTCGGGCCCCATCTTCGCCCGCGTCTTGATCCACTCGGGCTTGCGCTCGATGGGGGTCTGGGCGTTCCGGACCTCCAGGCGCAGCATCTTGCGTCCGTCGGGTGCGACTGCGGACACATCGGCTCCTGTAGCTTCGATTCTTCGGCGCACACCAGGGTACGCCGTTGCTTCCCATGCCTTACTACGTCTGGCCAACCTCTGGCCAGCGCCCTGCATTCCTGCGGGCACACCTCAGACCGCGGCCGTCTCCACCGGACGCTCGATCTCGCGCGGCTTCAGGTCCGCCTGCTCCAGGACCGCCCGCAGGTGCTTCTCCACCACCGGCAGCACCTCCTCGATCGTGACGTCGCGGCCCAGCTCGTTGGCGAGCGAGGTGACCCCCGCGTCGCGGATGCCGCACGGGATGATCCGGTCGAACCACGCGTTGTCCGGGTTCACGTTGAGGGCGAAGCCGTGCATCGTGACGCCCTTGGCGACCCGGATGCCGATCGCGGCGAGCTTGCGGTCCTCGCGGCGCTGGCCCGCGTTGGACGGGGCGTACTCGGGGCCGTTCAGACGCGGGTCGAACTCCTCGTCGTTCAGCCGCGGGTCGAAGTCGAGCGAGAGCCCGCCGAGCGCCGGGCGCTGCTCGACCGGGTCGCCGAGCACCCAGACGCCGCTGCGTCCCTCGACCCGGCTGGTCTCCACGCCGAACTCGGCGGCGGTGAGGATCAGCGCCTCCTCCAGCCGGCGCACATGTGCGACGACGTCCACCGGGCGGGGCAGCTTCATGATCGGGTAGCCGACGAGCTGACCGGGGCCGTGCCAGGTGATCTTGCCGCCGCGGTCGACGTCCACCACGGGCGTCCCGTCGAGCGGGCGCTCGTTCTCCGCCGTACGCCGGCCGGCCGTGTAGACCGGCGGGTGCTCGAGGAGCAGACAGGTGTCGTCGGTCTCGTCGGCGAACCGCGCGGCGTGCACCTCGCGCTGCTTGTCCCAGGCCACCTGGTAGTCGACGGCTTCCGCGCCGAACCCAAGGCGGACGAATCGCAGCTCACTCACGGCCATGCCTCCTCCTGGGTGCCGGGGACCGGAATCCGGGGATCATCCCGGGCCGGTGCGGCACCATGCGTCATTCGCGCCCATGCCACTGTACGGCGGTGCCGGGAACGGCCCTCCGGCAGGTGGACGGGGACCGCGTCCTGGCCCGCCGGGCGGGAGCTCCTCCGGCGGATGGCCGAGAGCGCCTACGTCAGCGATGCCGTCAATCCTCACACGATCGGATGAATGTGGGGCGAAGGCGGCGGTACAGGCCGTGAGTACCGCTAAATTCACGCCGTTCCATGAGGGTCCGACGGGGCTGCCGGCGGGACCCGGAAGGCAGGAGACCGCACAGCTGATGACGGAACGACCACCGCAGCGCATCCCGAACCGCCAGCTCGCCGCGCTCATCGCCGAAGCGGGGTTCTCCCATGCGGGCCTGGCGAGACGGGTGGACCAGCTCGGTCTGGAACACGGTCTCGACCTGCGGTACGACAAGACCTCGGTGACCCGCTGGCTCCGCGGCCAGCAGCCGCGCGGCACCACTCCCGCGCTGATCGCCGAGGTCTTCACCCGTCGCCTCGGCCGCCGGCTGTCCGCCCAGGACCTCGGCCTCGACGCCTGCGCCCCGGTCTACGCGGGCCTGGAGTTCGCCGCGACCCCCGAGGAGGCGGTCGACATCGTCAGCGGGCTCTGGCGGAAGGACTCCGGCAGCCACGCCGAGCTCCGCAAGATCGCCTTCACCCCGGCGGGCCTGGTCGTACCCAGCCGCGACTGGCTGATCGGCCGCGCGGACGACCGGGTGGCGCGGGGCGACGCCCCGCAGGGCCCCCGGGTGTCGTCCGGCACCTCGGCCGTCGCCGCCGCGGTCACGGCCGAGGGCCGCCCGCCGCACGACCCGCGCCCGGGCCTCGACCCGCGTCAGGGCCTCGACCCCCGGCTCGCGCACGACCCCAGGGTGCCGCCCCAGGGCCGCTTCTCGGTGCCCCGGCAGCGCGGCACCGACCGGGGGCCCGGCCAGCGGGTCTCCAGCGGGGACATCGCGGCGCTGCGCTCGGTCGGCGAGCTCTTCCGCACGCTCGACCACGCCTACGGCGGCGGGCACGCCCGGCAGGCCCTCGTCCGCTACCTGGAACACGAGGCCGAGCCGATGCTGCGCGGCACGTACGGCGAGTCCGTCGGCCGGCGGCTCTTCGCCGCGGCCGCCGACCTCACCCGGCTCGCCGGCTGGACCTCGTACGACATCGCCGCGCACGGCCTCGCCCAGCGCTACTTCGTCCAGGCACTGCGGCTCGCCCAGGCCGCCGGGGACCGGGCGTACGGCTCGTACGTGCTCCTCACCATGAGCTGCCAGGCCGTCTACCTCGGCCACGGCCGGGAGGCCGTCCAGCTCGCCCGGGTCGCCCAGCAGGGCGTCGGGCCGGCCGCGCCGCCGGTCGTCCAGGCGATGCTCCACGCGGTCGAGGCGCGGGGGCACGCGGTGCTCGGCGAGGCACGGGCGTGCAGCGCCTCGCTCGTACGGGCCGAGCGGGCCCTGGAGGCGGCACGGCCGGGTGACGAGGTGCCGTACTGGGCCCGGATGTTCGACGAGGCCCAGCTCGCCGACGAGCTCGGGCACTGCCACCGCGACCTCCAGCAGTACCGGCCGGCCGCCCAGCACGCGGAACGCGCCCTCCAGCTCCGGGCCCCCGGCTTCGCCCGCAGCCGCCTCTTCTGCCGGGTGGTCCTGGCCACGTCACGGCTCGCCCTGGGCGAACTGGACCAGGCGTGCGCGCTCGGTGCGGAGGCCGCGCAGCAGGCCTCGGAGATGCGGTCGGCGCGGGCGGTGGAG
>NZ_LIVV01000010.1 GCF_001905825.1 Streptomyces sp. CB02009 | reverse complement strand
GCCGAAGGGCGGCACCCCCGCACGGGGGTGCCGCCCTTCGGCGTACGGTCGCTCAGCCGGTCACTTGCGCATGACCTCGGGCTCGTGGCGGCGCAGCAGCCGCGCCACGGCGACGCAGCAGATGGCCGCCATGAACAGCTGGATGCCGAGGTTGAGGCTCCACTGGCCGACCGTGTGCTCCCACAGCGGGTCGGTGTTCGCGGGGTTCTTCTGGTCCCACGGCGGCATCAGGTGCGCCAGGTCCAGGGTGGCGCCGGCGCCGGCGATGCCCCAGCGGGAGGGCATGAGCCAGGCGAACTGCTCCAGGCCGGGCGAGTCGTACACCTGGAAGAGGATGCCGGTGAACACGACCTGGATGATCGCGAACATCACGAGCAGCGGCATGGTCTTCTCGGCGGTCTTCACCAGCGCGGAGATGACCAGGCCGACCATCATCGAGGTCAGGCCGAGCCCGATGACCTGGATGCACAGCTCGACGGCCGGCGGCATGAGCAGGCCCTCTTCGGGCAGCGCGCGCGTGGAGAAGCCGATGGCGCAGATGATCACGCCCTGGAGGGCCGTGATCACGCCGAGGACGATGACCTTGGACATCAGGTAGGCGGAGCGGGACAGGCCGACGGCGCGCTCCCGCTCGTAGATGACCCGTTCCTTGATCAGCTCTCGGACCGAGTTGGCCGCGCCGCTGAAGCACATGCCGACCGCGAGGATCAGCATGATCGTGCCGGCGTCGCCGTTGAAGCGGGACGGGGGCGTGGGCTTGCCGAGGCCGAAGTCGGCGGGGATGACGACGGACACCGCGCCGAGGACGGCGGGCAGGATCACCATCAGGGCCATGAAGCCCACGTCGGAGGCGATCACGGAGACGTAGCGCCGGATCAGGGTCCACAGCTGGGAGCCCCAGCCCTGCGGCTTCGGCGGCCTGGACATCGCCTGCTGGGGCATCTGGACGGGCTGCGCGGCGACGGCGTCGATGTCGGCGGCGTACAGCTGGTAGTGCTGCGAGCCCTTCCAGCGGCCCGCCCAGTCGTAGTCGCGGTAGTTCTCGAACGCGGAGAAGACGTCGGCCCAGGTGGAGTAGCCGAAGAAGTTCAGCGCCTCGTCCGGCGGGCCGAAGTAGGCCACCGAGCCACCGGGGGCCATGACGAGCAGCTTGTCGCAGAGGCCCAGCTCGGCCACCGAGTGGGTGACGACGAGCACCGTGCGGCCGTCGTCGGCGAGGCCGCGGAGCAGCTGCATGACATCGCGGTCCATGCCCGGGTCGAGGCCGGAGGTCGGCTCGTCCAGGAAGATCAGCGACGGCTTGGTCAGGAGCTCCAGGGCGACCGACACGCGCTTGCGCTGACCACCGGAGAGGGAGGTGACCTTCTTCTCCTTGTGGATGTCGAGCTTGAGCTCGCGGAGCACCTCGCCGATGCGGGCCTCGCGCTCGACGGTGGCGGTGTCGCCGGGGAAGCGGAGCTTGGCCGCGTACCGCAGCGCCTTCTGGACGGTCAGCTCCTTGTGCAGGATGTCGTCCTGCGGGACCAGACCGATGCGCTGGCGCAGCTCGGCGAACTGCTTGTAGAGGCTCCGGTTGTCGTAGAGGACGTCGCCCTCGTTGGCCGGGCGGTAGCCGGTCAGCGCCTTGAGCAGCGTGGACTTGCCGGATCCTGAGGGGCCGATGACACCGATCAGCGACTTCTCCGGGACGCCGAAGGAGACGTCCTTGAGGATCTGCTTGCCGCCGTCGACCGTGACCGTGAGGTGCCGGGCCGAGAAGGAGACGGAGCCGGTGTCGACGAACTCCTCGAGCTGGCCGCCGACGAGCCGGAAGGTCGAGTGGCCGACGCCGACGATGTCCTGGGGGCCGAGGAGGGCGGAGCCGCCCTTGGTGATCGGCTGGCCGTTGACGTACGTGCCGTTGTGCGAGCCGAGGTCGCGGATCTCGAAGCGTCCGTCGGGCGTCGCGTGGAACTCGGCGTGGTTCCGCGAGACCTGGAGGTCGGAGACGACCAGTTCGTTCTCGAGGGCACGGCCGATGCGCATGACACGGCCGAGGGACAGCTGGTGGAACGTGGTGGGGCTGCGGTCGGCGTAGGCCGCCGAGGGCCCTGCCGCGCCGCCTCCCTGGCCGGGCACCTTCTGCGCCAACTGCTCGACGGGGCCGCCGTGCCCCTGCTGGTGCGGGACCTGCTGCGGGGCGGCCTGCGGGTGCACGGGCGGCGGGCCCTGCTGCTGCCAGTTCTGCTGCGGGACCTGCTGCTGCCCCTGCTGCGGCGGGGCCTGGTGCGTGATCCACTCGGCCTGGGCGGCCTGCTCCGCGGCCTGGTGGGCGGGGACCTGGTGGGCCGGGGCCTGCTGCTGGTGGGCCACCGGGGCCTGCTGGTGGGCCGGGGCGCCGGCGGCGGCGAGATTCAGCCGCGGGCCGTCGGTGGCGTTGCCGAGGTGGACGGCCGAGCCGGGGCCGATCTCCACCTGGTGGATCCGCTGCCCCTGCAGGAACGTGCCGTTGGTCGAGCCGTGGTCCTCGATGACCCAACTCCGGCCGCCCCAGCTGATGGTGGCGTGGCGCCACGAGACCCTGGCGTCGTCGATGACCAGGTCGCCCTGCGGGTCGCGGCCCAGGGTGTACGACCTGGACGGATCGAGCGTCCAGGTCCTTCCGTTCAATTCCAGTACGAGTTCTGGCACTCCATGCCCCACTACTTGTCCCCCGATGTACCCCCGTCGCGGGGAGTCCAGGGATGCGAATCATCCGGGGGGAACTATTTCAGGCCCGGTCCCCTCTCCGAAAGTCGGGCCGCGTGAAGACCCGGCGCAGGGTCTCCGACGGCGCTCCGGTGATCAAGGGCGCGCCCACCCGGGTGTCCGCTGGGCGGGACGGGGGGTCGGGTGGCACCTGGTGCCCGATACGGTGGAAGCACCATGAGCGCATCGCAGACCTCAGACGTTCCCACCCTTCTCGTCAAGATCTTCGGGAAGGACCGTCCCGGGATCACCGCGGGACTCTTCGACACCCTCGCCGCCTACTCCGTCGACGTCGTGGACATCGAGCAGGTGGTCTCCCGCGGCCGCCTCGTCCTGTGCGCGCTCGTCACCGAGCCGACCGTCGCCTCGCAGGGCGAGCTCCGTGCGACCGTGCACAGCTGGGCCGAGTCGCTGAAACTCCAGGCCGAGATCATCTCGGGTACGGGCGACAATCGCCCCCGGGGTGAGGGGCGCTCGCACGTCACCGTGCTGGGCAACCCGCTGACGGCGGAGCAGACGGCGGCCATAGCGGCCAGGATCGCGGAGGCCGGCGGCAACATCGACCGTGTCTTCCGGCTGGCGAAGTACCCGGTCACGGCCGTGGAGTTCGCCGTGTCGGGCTGTGAGACCGAGCCGCTGCGGACCGCCCTCGCCACGCAGGCCCACTCCATCGGGGTCGACGTGGCCGTGGTCTCCGCCGGGCTGCACCGGCGGGCCCAGCGGCTCGTCGTCATGGACGTCGACTCGACGCTGATCCAGGACGAGGTGATCGAGCTCTTCGCGGCGCACGCCGGGTGCGAGGACAAGGTCGCCGAGGTGACGGCCGCGGCGATGCGCGGGGAGCTGGACTTCGAGCAGTCGCTCCACGCGCGCGTGGAGCTGCTCGCCGGGCTCGACGCCTCGGTGGTCGACAAGGTCCGCGCCGAGGTGCGGATGACGCCCGGTGCGCGGACCCTGATCCGTACGCTCAAGCGGCTCGGCTACCAGGTGGGGGTCGTCTCGGGCGGGTTCACGCAGGTCACGGACGACCTGAAGGAGCGGCTGGGGCTGGACTTCGCCTCGGCCAACACTCTGGAGATCGTGGACGGCAGGCTGACCGGGCGGGTGACCGGCGAGATCGTGGACCGGGCGGGCAAGGCGCGGCTGCTGCGCCGGTTCGCGGCGGAGGCGGGTGTGCCGCTGGCGCAGACCGTGGCGATCGGCGACGGGGCGAACGACCTGGACATGCTGAACGCGGCCGGTCTCGGCGTGGCGTTCAACGCGAAGCCGGTGGTGCGCGAGGCCGCGCACACGGCGGTGAACGTGCCGTTCCTGGACACCGTGCTGTACCTGCTGGGGATCACCCGCGAAGAGGTCGAGGCCGCGGACGGCGGCGCGGAGGACCTGCTGCACTGAGCCGTGGGTGAACCCGAACGTGGGAGGGCCCGGCCGTCGGATGACGGCCGGGCCCTCCTCCGTACGGCAGCCGCGTCGGCATCGGAATGCGGCTTCGGACACGGCGTCGGACACGGCTACGGCCGGGGTGCCGGTGGGCGTCCGGGGCCGTAGGCGATGCATCCTGGGCGTACGGGATTCGGCGGGGGCGTCCGGGTTCCCCCGGGGTGCGCGGGCCGGGCGGGCCGGTCAGGCGTGCGGGCTCCAGAAGTCGACCAGGCGTCCGGCGCCGTGCTCCAGGGACTTCCACGAGCCGTTGAAGGTGAGGACGGCGAACGCGGAGGTCGGGAACCCGCTGCGGTTCAGCCGGGGCAGCACATCGCCCTCGGACTGGCCCGCGAGGGCGTCGGCGAGGGCGTGCATCCCGGGGTTGTGGCCGATGACGAGGAGGTCGGACACGTCCTCCGAGGTCTCGTTGAGCAGGGCGATGAGCTCGCCGAGCGAGGCCTCGTACAACCGGTCCTCGTAGACGGTCTTCGGGCGCTCGGGGAGGGCCTGCACGGCCAGCTTCCAGGTCTCACGGGTCCTGGTGGCGGTGGAGCAGAGGGCCAGGTCGAAGGCGATGCCGGTCTCGGCGAGCCGGCGGCCGGCGACGGGGGCGTCCGCGCGGCCTCGCTCGGCGAGGGGGCGCTCGTGGTCGGACTCCTGGTTCCAGTCCGCCTTCGCGTGTCGGAGCAGCACGATCCTGCGGGGTGTGTCGACGCTCATGGTCCTCAGCTTCGCACGAATCGGCTCGCGCCGACTCAGAGAGAGAGCGTTTGCTGGATCCGCTCCAGGAACCCTCCGACCCCCGGGTCACCGGCCGTCGCGTGCGCCTCACCGGGCCCGGTCATCAGCATCATGAGGGCGGCGAAGGCGATCGCCGGGAGGGCGAGTGCCCACCAGGGCAGCCGGGTGTCGACGCCGGTCGCCTCGGGTCGGACGCGGGTGGACGTGTGGGCCGACATGACCGCCTCCGTGGGTGGGGACTCGCTTTCCCTGGTGTCTCCAACCTAGGGATCGCGGGCCCCTCGGCCCATCCGGTGATCCACCCACTTCACCCTGAGTACCGCCCCCTAGGGGATACGGGGGTTAACCCCACCACGTGCGTGCCGAGCGGGCGTCACGGGGAGGCGAACGAGGCGATGAAGCCGATGACGACCGTGATGCCGATCATCGCGCCGAAGACGATGAGCAGCTTCTTCTGGCCGTTCGGGGGATTGGGTTCGAGAACTGGCATGCCGACAGTCTCGCATCTCAGGATTCGTCCTCGACGGTCCGGTCCCTGCCCGCCAGGGTTCCCACGATCATCTGCGGCACCATGAGCCCGCCCATCAGGGCGATCGGGAGTCCCCAGCCGCCGCTGTGCTGGTAGAGCACGCCGACGAGGAGGGGGCCGGGGATGGAGATGAGGTAGCCGACGCTCTGGGCGAAGGCGGAGAGCCGGACGACTCCGGCGCCGGTGCGCGAGCGCATGCCGATCATCGTGAGGGCGAGCGGGAAGGAGCAGTTGGAGACGCCGAGGAGCACCGCCCAGACCCAGGCGCCGCCGGCGGGGGCGAGGAAGAGGCCGGTGTAGCCGGCGAGGCCGCAGAGGCCGAGGGCGACGACGATCGGGCCCTGGTTCTTCATACGGGTGGCGAGCCGGGGGATCACGAAGGCGAGCGGGACGCCCATGACCATGGTGACGGCGAGGAGCACGCCGGCGGTGGAGGCGGGGACGCCGGAGTCGCGGAAGATCTGCGGCATCCATCCCATGGTGATGTAGGCGCCGGTGGCCTGGAGGCCGAAGTAGCAGCCGAGGGCCCAGGCGGTGCGGCTGCGGGTGATGCGCGGGGCGGCGGTCGCGGCGGCGGCCGCCCCGGTCGCGGAGGTCGCGGAGGTCGCGGAGGTCGCGGCGGCGCCCGCGGACCCGGCGGCGGTCGTCCCGCTCTCCGGGGTGGCGCGGTCGCGGTCGCGGACGAGCGGGAGCCAGGGCAGGACGGCCAGCGCGGCGACGGCCGCCCAGACGCCGAGGCCGATGCGCCAGTCGCCGCCGAGGGCGGCGGTCATGGGGACGGTCGCGGCCGCGGCGACGGAGGTGCCGAGGGCGAGGGCCATGGAGTAGAGGCCGGTCATGCTGCCGATGCGGTCGGGGAAGTACCGCTTGACGATGACCGGCATCAGGACGTTGCTGACGGCGATGCCCATGAGGGCGAGGGCGCTGGCGGCGAGGAAGCCGACGGTGCCGCCGGCGAGGGGGCGCAGGACCAGGCCGGCGAAGATCGCGGCCATGCCCGCGCAGACCACGGCGGCGGGGCCGAAGCGGCGGGCGAGGCGCGGGGCCGTGATGCCGAAGACGGCGAAGCAGAGCGGCGGGACCGAGGTGAGGACGCCGGCGACGGTGCCGCTCATGTGGAGGTCCGCGCTGACCTCTTCGAGGAGGGCGCCGAGGCTGGTGATGGCCGGGCGCAGGTTCAGCGCGGCCAGGACGAGTCCGACGGTGACGAGGCCGAGGGTCCAGCGCTGCGCCCGTGCCCGTGCGGGAGAATCGCCGGCGACGGCGGCTCCGGGCGGGGCCGTGGCGGCTCCCGGAACGGTGGTCGTGGCCGGTCGTGCGGTGGGGTCGAGGGTCTTCGGCTCGTCAGGCATGAGGTCATCATAGAATCATGGGATGATTGGTTGTCCAATCCCGAACGACTTGGGCGACCCGAACGAATGGGAAGGTGCTCCATGGCCCTCGGCCACCCCCGGCGCGCAGGCCTCTCCGATCAGGTGATCGCCGAGCTGCGGAACCAGATCACCTCCGGCGAGTGGCCGGTGGGTTCACGCATCCCGACCGAACCCGAGCTGGTCGAGCAGCTGGGCGTGGCCCGCAACACCGTGCGCGAGGCGGTGCGGGCGCTCGCGCACAACGGGCTCCTCGACATCCGCCAGGGTTCCGGGACGTACGTCATCGCCACCAGCGAGCTGGCGGGCGTCATGCACCGCCGCTTCGCCGGCTCCGACCCCCGACACGTCGCCGAGCTGCGCTCGACCCTGGAGTCCGCCGCGGCCCGGCTCGCGGCCGCGCGGCGCACCGAGCGGGACCTGAAGCAGCTCGACACGCTGCTCCTCCGCCGGGAGGAGGCGTGGGAGTCGGGAGACGCGGAGCGGTTCGTCAGCGCCGACGCGACCTTCCACCACGCGGTCGTCGCCGCCTCGGGCAACGAGGTGCTGACCGAGCTCTACGCGGACCTGGGCGACCTGCTGCGGGAGTGGCTGCGCGACGACGTCGGGCAGGAGCTCCGGCCGGAGAACTGGATGGACCACGGGCGCCTGGTGGACGCGATCCGGGAGGGCGAGGCCGAGCGGGCCGGCGCGGAGGCGGCCGGCTACCCCTACATGTGCCTCAGGAGCCCCGTACCGGAGTCGGATCGGGAGCCTGGTCCGCCGGCTGGTGGGTGATCCAGGCGGACCGGACCTCCTTCCAGCAGCGTGCGGTGAGTTCGCCGTAGTCGGCGGGGCCGACCTCCACGGGGGCGCTGTCGGAGTCGACGTCCCACCAGCGCTCGCACTCGACGTGGAGCCGGACCCGGTCGGTGCGGGGGTAGGGGTTCCGGCAGTGGGCGGTGACGGTGGAGCCCCGGACGACGGTGCTGCAGGAGGCGCCGAAGTTCTCCGGCTCCTCGGCCGCCGCGGCGGCGGGGGGTTCCTCGGCCGGGGCAGGCGCGGCCCGCACCTCGGCGGCGACGGCGATCCCGGTGAGCAGTACGGCGACGGAGACGAACGCGCCGAAGCCGTGTCGTATCGCACGCATGCCCGTACCTCCTCCCCGTCAGCAGCAGAAGCATCACGCTCTGCCCCAGTCTGGGGTGGTTCGCTCTACTTTTCGAGTCGGGCAGGGGTTGCGGAACGGCGAACGCCGTGTGTCCGCCCCCTTCGGGACGGGCACACGGCCCTGTGGCTCGAACGAGCGGCGGTTACGCGCCGATGGCGTGCAGGCCGCCGTCCACGTGGACGATCTCGCCCGTGGTCTTCGGGAACCAGTCCGAGAGCAGCGCGACGACACCGCGGCCGGCCGGCTCCGGGTCCGAGAGCTCCCACTGCAGCGGGGAACGGCTGTCCCACACGGCCGCCAGCTCGCCGAAGCCGGGGATCGACTTCGCGGCCATCGAGCCGATCGGGCCCGCCGAGATCAGGTTGCAGCGGATGTTCTGCTTGCCCAGGTCACGGGCCATGTAGCGGCTGGTGGCCTCCAGGGCGGCCTTGGCCGGGCCCATCCAGTCGTACTGCGGCCAGGCGAACTTCGCGTCGAAGGTGAGGCCGACGACCGAGCCGCCCTCGCTCATCAGCGGCAGCAGCGCCATCGTCAGCGACTTCAGGGAGAAGGCCGAGACGTGCATGGCGGTGGCCACGGACTCGAACGGGGTGTTGAGGAAGTTGCCGCCGAGCGCGTCCTGCGGCGCGAAGCCGATGGAGTGCACGATGCCGTCGAGGCGGTCGCCCAGGTGCTCGCGGACCTGGCCCTCCAGGCGGGCGAGGTGCTCGTCGTTCGAGACGTCGAGCTCCAGGACCTTCACCTTGTCGGGGTGGGGCAGCTTCTTGGCGATGCGCTCGGTCAGCGTCGGCCGCGGCCAGGCGGTGAGGATGATCTCCGCGCCCTGCTCCTGGGCCAGCTTCGCGGTGTGGAAGGCGATGGAGGACTCCATCAGCACACCGGTGATGAGGATGCGCTTGCCCTCGAGAATTCCGCTCATGGTCAGTGACCCATGCCCAATCCGCCGTCAACCGGGATGACGGCTCCAGTGATGTACGAGGCGTCGTCGGAGGCGAGGAACTTCACCGCGGCGGCGATCTCCTCCGGCTGGGCGTAGCGGCCCAGCGGCACCTGGGACACGATGCCCGCGCGCTGCTCGTCGGTGAGCACCGCGGTCATGTCGGTGTCGACGAAACCAGGGGCGACGACGTTGAAGGTGATGTTGCGGGAGCCCAGTTCACGCGCGAGGGAGCGGGCGAAGCCCACCAGGCCGGCCTTGGAGGCGGCGTAGTTCGCCTGGCCCGCGGAGCCCAGCAGCCCGACGACCGAGGAGATCAGGACGACGCGGCCCTTCTTGGCGCGCAGCATCCCGCGGTTGGAGCGCTTGACGACCCGGAAGGTGCCGGTGAGGTTGGTGTCGACGACGGAGGTGAAGTCCTCCTCGGACATGCGCATGAGGAGCTGGTCCTTCGTCACGCCGGCGTTGGCCACGAGGACCTCCACCGGACCGTGCTTCTCCTCGATCTCCTTGTACGCCTGCTCCACCTGCTCGCCGTCGGTGATGTCGCACTTGACGGCCAGGAGACCGGCCTTCTCGAGCTCGGCGGGATCGCCGGAGCGGTACGTGATCGCGACCTTGTCGCCGGACTCGGCGAACGCGCGGGCGATGGCGAGGCCGATGCCCCGGTTTCCTCCGGTGACGAGAACCGAGCGGCTCAACGGATCACCCTTTCGATAGCGGTCTGGTAGCCGAAAACCTATCGGTATCGCCCCCGACATGAGGAATCGACCTCCGACAGTGGCACCCGGGTGTCACTGTCGGGTCCCTACAGCTCAGGTCGCCGGGCGTCGGTAATGCGCCGACCCCGCGTGCCGTCCCGTGATTGACTTCCGTGGCAGATCAACGACAGCTCCATCCCTGCTCGACCCCAGCCTTCCGATCACCGAGAGCGAGGCCGCTCGTGGTCCACCAGATCGACCCTTCGTTCGTCGCGCTGCCCCTGCGGGCGCTCGCCGACGCGGCGCTCGCCCGAGCGCGCGCGCTCGGCGCCGAGCACGCGGACTTCCGCCTGGAGCGGGTGCGCAGCGCCTCCTGGCGGCTGCGCGACGCCAAACCGTCCGGCTCCTCCGACACCACGGACCTGGGATACGCGGTGCGGGTGGTGCACGGCGGGGCCTGGGGCTTCGCCTCCGGGGTCGACCTGACCATGGACGGGGCCGCGAAGGTCGCCTCGCAGGCGGTCGCCATGGCGAAGCTGTCCGCCAAGGTGATCGCGGCGGCCGGCTCCGACGAGCGCGTCGAGCTCGCGGCGGAGCCGGTGCACGAGGAGCGCACCTGGATCTCCTCGTACGAGATCGACCCCTTCTCCGTCCCCGGCGAGGAGAAGAGCGCGCTGCTCGCCGACTGGAGCTCCCGGCTGCTGCGGGCGGAGGGCGTGGCGCACGTGGACGCCTCACTGCTCACCGTCCACGAGAACAAGTTCTACGCGGACACCGCCGGCACCGTGACCACCCAGCAGCGGGTGCGGCTGCACCCGCAGCTCACGGCCGTCGCCGTCGACGAGACGACCGGCGAGTTCGACTCGATGCGGACGATCGCGCCGCCGGTCGGGCGGGGCTGGGAGTACCTGACGGGCACCGGCTGGGACTGGGACAAGGAGCTGGACGAGATTCCGGCGCTGCTCGCCGAGAAGATGCGGGCGCCGAGCGTCGAGGCGGGCCGGTACGACCTGGTCGTCGACCCGTCGAACCTCTGGCTGACCATCCACGAGTCGATCGGGCACGCCACCGAGCTGGACCGGGCGCTCGGCTACGAGGCGGCCTACGCGGGCACCTCCTTCGCGACCTTCGACCAGCTGGGCAAGCTGGCGTACGGCTCCTCGATCATGAACGTGACGGGCGACAGGACCGCCGAGCACGGTCTCGCGACCGTCGGGTTCGACGACGAGGGCGTCGAGGCGCAGAGCTGGGACCTGGTGAAGGACGGCACGCTCGTCGGCTACCAGCTGGACCGGCGGATCGCGAAGCTCACCGGCCTCGGCCGGTCGAACGGCTGCGCCTTCGCCGACTCCCCCGCGCACGTGCCGGTGCAGCGGATGGCGAACGTCTCGCTCCAGCCGGATCCGGGCGGTCTGTCGACCGAGGACCTGATCGGGGGTGTGGAGCGCGGCATCTACGTGGTCGGCGACCGGTCCTGGTCGATCGACATGCAGCGCTACAACTTCCAGTTCACCGGGCAGCGCTTCTTCCGCATCGAGAACGGGCGGCTCGCCGGACAGCTGCGGGATGTGGCCTACCAGGCCACGACCACCGACTTCTGGGGCTCGATGGAGCAGGTCGGAGGCCCGCAGACGTACGTGCTCGGCGGCGCCTTCAACTGCGGCAAGGCCCAGCCGGGCCAGGTCGCCGCGGTCTCCCACGGCTGCCCCTCCGCCCTCTTCCGGGGCGTCAACATCCTCAACACGACGCAGGAGGCCGGGCGATGAGCCGCGTCAGCAAGCCGTACGAGATCGTCGAGCGGGCCCTCGAGCTGTCCCGTGCCGACGGGTGTGTCGTCGTCGCCGACGAGGAGTCCTCGGCCAATCTGCGCTGGGCGGGCAACGCGCTCACCACCAACGGCGTCACCCGCGGCCGTACGCTCACCGTCATCGCGACCGTCGACGGCGCCCAGGGCACCGCGTCCGGTGTCGTGTCGCGGTCCGCCGTGACCGTCGACGACCTGGAGCCCCTGGTGCGGGCCGCCGAGGCCGCCGCGCGGGCCGCCGGGCCCGCCGAGGACGCCCAGCCGCTGGTGACCGACGTGCCCGCGTCGCCCGACTTCACGGACGCGCCCGCGGAGACCTCCTCCGCCGTGTTCGCCGACTTCGCGCCGGCGCTCGGCGAGGCCTTCGCCCGCGCCCGGGCCGGCGGCCGTGAGCTCTACGGCTTCGCCAACCACGAGCTGACCTCCACCTATCTGGGGACGTCCACGGGTCTGCGGCTCCGCCACGACCAGCCCAACGGCACCCTGGAGCTGAACGCCAAGTCCCCGGACCGCTCGCGCTCCGCCTGGGCCGGCCGCTCGACGCGGGACTTCAAGGACGTCGACCCGGCCGCGCTCGACGCCGAGCTGGCGACCCGCCTCGGCTGGGCGGAGCGCCGGATCGAGCTGCCCGCCGGGCGGTACGAGACGCTGCTGCCGCCGACGGCCGTGGCCGACCTGCTGATCTACCAGCTGTGGTCCTCCACGGCCCGGGACGCGGTCGAGGGCCGTACGGTCTTCTCCAAGCCCGGTGGCGGCACCCGGCTCGGCGAGACCCTGTCCCCGCTGCCGCTGACCCTGCGCAGCGACCCGAACGAGCCGGGCCTGGAGTCCGCGCCGTTCGTCATCGCGCACTCCTCGGGCGACGACTCCTCCGTCTTCGACAACGGTCTGCCGATCGCGCCGACGGACTGGGTGCGCGACGGGAAGCTGGACCGTCTGATCACCACCCGGCACACGGCGGGGCTCACCGGGCTGCCGGTGGCGCCCGGAGCGGGGAACCTGATCCTGGACGGCGGTGGCGAGCGCTCCCTGGAGGAGATGGTCGCCTCGACGGAGCGCGGTCTGCTCCTCACCTGCCTCTGGTACATCCGCGAGGTCGACCCGGCGACGCTGCTGCTCACCGGACTGACCCGCGACGGCGTCTACCTCGTCGAGAACGGCGAGGTGGTCGGCGAGGTGAACAACTTCCGGTTCAACGAGTCGCCGGTGGACCTGCTGTCGCGGGCCTCCGAGGCGGGCCGTACGGAGAAGACGCTGCCGCGCGAGTGGAGCGACTGGTTCACCCGGGCCGCGATGCCCGCGCTGCGGATCCCCGACTTCAACATGAGCTCGGTCAGCAAGGGGGTCTGACCCACCTAGACTGAGACGACCCTTCCCACCTGCATCACAAGGAGACGGACGACGTGACCGACATCGTCGATGAGCTGAAGTGGCGTGGGCTCTTCGCCCAGTCCACCGATGAGGACGCACTGCGCAAGGCTCTCGCGGACGGTCCCGTCACCTTCTATTGCGGTTTCGACCCGACCGCGGCCAGTCTCCACGTCGGCCACCTGGTCCAGGTCCTCACCGTCCGCCGGCTCCAGCAGGCCGGGCACCGGCCGCTGGCGCTGGTCGGCGGGGCCACCGGGCAGATCGGCGACCCTCGGCCGACGGCCGAGCGCACCCTGAACGACCCCGAGACGGTCGCGAACTGGGTGAACCGGCTGCGGACGCAGATCGAGCCGTTCCTCTCCTTCGAGGGGGAGAACGCCGCGGTCATGGTGAACAACCTGGACTGGACCGCCGGCATGTCGGCGATCGAGTTCCTGCGGGACATCGGCAAGCACTTCCGGGTCAACAAGATGCTGACCAAGGACTCCGTCGCCCGGCGCCTGGAGTCCGAGCAGGGCATCAGCTACACCGAGTTCAGCTACCAGCTGCTGCAGGCCATGGACTTCCTGGAGCTGTACCGCCGCTACGGCTGCACGCTCCAGCAGGGCGGCTCGGACCAGTGGGGCAACCTGGTGGCCGGCCTCGACCTGATCCACCGCCTGGAGCCGGGGGTCGAGGCGCACGCGCTCGCGACCCCGCTCATGGTCAAGGCGGACGGCACCAAGTTCGGCAAGACCGAGAGCGGCGCCGTCTGGCTCGACCCGGAGATGACGACGCCGTACGCGTTCTACCAGTTCTGGCTGAACGTGGACGACCGGGACATCTCGACGTACATGCGGATCCTGTCCTTCAAGTCCCGCGAGGAGCTCGAGGAGCTGGAGCAGCAGACCGCCGAGCGTCCGCAGGCCCGTGCCGCGCAGCGCGCGCTGGCCGAGGAGCTGACCGCTCTGGTGCACGGCGCGGACCAGTGCGCGGCCGTCATCAACGCGTCGAAGGCGCTGTTCGGCCAGGGCGACCTGGCGGAGCTGGACGAGGCGACGCTGGCCGCCGCCCTGTCCGAGCTGCCGCACGCGCGGGTGACGGAGCTGGGTCAGGTCGTCGACCTGTTCACCGAGGTCGGTCTCGCCCCGAGCAAGTCGGGTGCGCGCCGCACGGTGAAGGAGGGCGGGGCGTACGTGAACAACGTGAAGGTCACCGCCGAGGACGCCGAGGTGTCCGCGGACGAGCTCCTGCACGGCCGCTGGCTGGTGCTGCGGCGCGGCAAGAAGAACCTGGCGGCGATCGAGTTCGCCGGCGCGTGATCCCGTAGCGGCATCGCGCGGACACGCCGGGAGGCCCGGTACGGCACGTGAAGTGCCGTACCGGGCCTCCCGTCTCCGGTGGCGCTAGGCGCGCTGTCTGTTGCCCTTGATCGAAGCCCAGAGCATGTCGCCCACCCCGACGACGGCGACGGCGCCGATCAGCTGGAGCAGGTGGCGGGTCCAGTCGATGCCCTTGGTGTCGTTGACACCGATCCAGGTCGCGACGGCGTTGCCGAGCACGCTGCCGAGAATGCCGAACACGGTCGTCAGCCAGAGCGGGATCTGCTGCTTCCCGGGCAGGATCGCCTTCGCGATCAGACCCAGGACGAATCCCACGATGATCGCCCACAACCAACTCATCGTCGCCTCCTTGTACGCATGTGCGCCCAGTCTCGACCCCTCGGCCATACAGCGCATGTCGGACAGCGCCATCCGTGCCCCGGTCTCGTCGGCACCGGAGGGCGGGCGTACGGTGGAGCCAGGTCCGGACCCGGGAGAGTCCGGCGTGACCGGTGGGTGGTGGACGGCGATGTCGAAGCGTGACGGGAGTGAGGTCTTCCGGATCACGGGGGCCCGGCAGGGGCTCGCGGACGACGTCCGGGGGCGGCAGCGGCGCTACATCATCTCGATGACGGTCAGGACCCTGTCGGTGATCGCGGCCGCGGTGCTGTGGAACGTCGAGCGGCACGTGGCGATCGTGGCGCTCGCCCTGGGCATCCTGCTCCCCTATATCGCGGTGGTCATCGCGAACGCGGGACGCGAGACGGCTCCGTCCCTTCCCTCCACCTTCGTACCGGCTCCGGTGCGGCCCGCGCTCGGTGCCGCGGAGGCCTCCGCGGACGGGGACGGGGAGCGACCGTACGGCCGGAACTGATCACGGACAGTGGCCGGAAACCTCAAGAAATGCTCAGATCAATCATGAAGTTCCAGTGCACCGCACCCCATGTGCCGTGACATACTGCCTACGCGCTCCGCATCCCCCGTCGGAGCGACGGACCGGTGCCGGGCAGCTCCCCCCGTGGCTGCTCGGCATCGCCCTTGCTGGACAATGATCAGGTGAGCGAAGAGAAGCCGATCTGTTCCGCCAAGGGCTGCCGCGCCGACGCCGTCTGGGTGCTCGCGTGGAACAACCCCAAGCTGCACACGCCCGAGCGTCGCAAGACCTGGCTCGCGTGCGAGGAGCACCGGGAGAGCCTGTCCCAGTTCCTGGGCGTACGGGGTTTCCTCAAGGACGTCGTGCCGCTGGCCGACTGGGAGTCCGCCGAGTCCTGAGCCGCGGGACGGGCCGCCGGCCCGGGGCCCGGACGGGGTTCGGACCCGTGGCCTGCGCCGCTCAGCCGCCGATCGCCGACATCGGGCGGTCGGGCTGGAGGAACTCCGGGTCGTCGAGGCCGGAGCCGGCCTTCTTGCCCCACATCGCCTTCCGCCAGAGCTCCGCGACCTCCGCGTCGGAGGCGTCCGAGCGGAGCGTGGCCCGCAGGTCGGTCTCCTCGGTGGCGAACAGGCAGGTGCGCACCTGTCCGTCGGCGGTGAGCCGGGTGCGGTCGCAGGCCCGGCAGAACGGGCGGGTGACGGAGGCGATGACGCCGACCGTGTGCGGTCCGCCGTCCACGACCCAGCGCTCGGCGGGGGCCGAGCCCCGCTCGTCGGCGCCTTCGGCGGTCAGCGTGAAGCGGGTGCGCAGGGACTCCAGGATGTCACCGGCGGTGATCATGCCGTCGCGCTTCCAGCCGTGCTGGGCGTCCAGCGGCATCTGCTCGATGAAGCGGAGCTCGTAACCCTCCGCGACCGCCCAGGCGAGCAGGTCGGGGGCCTCGTCGGCGTTGAGTCCGGGCATCAGGACGGCGTTGACCTTGACCGGGGTGAGGCCGGCGTCGCGGGCGGCGGCCATGCCGTCGAGGACGTCCTGGTGGCGGTCGCGCCGGGTGAGGGTCTTGAAGACCTCGGGGCGCAGGGTGTCCAGGGAGACGTTGACCCGGTCGAGACCGGCGGCCTTCAGGGCGGCGGCGGTGCGCTTCAGCCCGATGCCGTTGGTGGTGAGGGACATCCGGGGGCGCGGCTCCAGGGCCGCGCAGCGCTCGACGATGCCGACGAGACCGGGGCGGAGCAGGGGCTCGCCGCCGGTGAAGCGGACCTCGGTGACGCCGAGGTCGGTGACGGCGATGCGGATCAGGCGGACGATCTCGTCGTCGGTGAGCAGGTCCGGCTTCGCCAGCCACTGCAGGCCCTCTTCCGGCATGCAGTACGTGCAGCGGAGATTGCAGCGGTCGGTGAGCGAGACGCGCAGGTCGGTGGCCACCCGGCCGTAGGTGTCGATGAGCACTGTGGGCCCCCCTCCCCGTCGTTGTGGTTGCGTGTGGTTCGAGCCTACGTGAGCACGCGGCCCACGAGCAGGGCAGATTGTCACGAGGACCGGTGCGGCCGCGTCGTAGAACTCTACGACGCGGCCGTCCGGGGATCGCGGACCGTATACGGTCGACTGCGCTCCGGTCAGTGCTTGACCGCTGCGGCCACCCCGACACCGGTGAGGGACTTGACCTCCAGCTCCGCGTACTTGCCGGCGTCCGGCTCCTCCTTGGAGAGGAGCGAGCCGAGCCAGCCGAGGAGGAAGCCCAGCGGGATCGAGACGAGGCCGGGGTTCTCCAGCGGGAACCAGTGGAAGTCCACGCCCTTGAACATCGAGGCCGGGCCGCCGGAGACGACCGGGGAGAAGAGGACGAGGACGACCGAGGAGACCAGTCCGCCGTAGATCGACCAGAGCGCGCCCTGGGTGGTGAACCTCTTCCAGAACAGCGAGTAGAGGATCGTCGGCAGGTTGGCCGAGGCGGCGACCGCGAAGGCCAGGGCGACGAGGCCGGCGACGTTGAGGTCGCGGGCGAGGGCGCCGAGGGCGATCGAGACGATGCCGATGAGGACGGTGGACCAGCGGGCGGCCCGCATCTCCTCCTTCTCGGTGGCCTTCCCGCGCTTGATGACGTTCGCGTAGATGTCGTGCGCGAAGGACGAGGACGAGGCCAGGGTCAGGCCGGCGACTACGGCGAGGATGGTGGCGAAGGCGACGGCGGAGATCACGGCGAGGAGGATCGCGCCGCCGGTGGAGCCGGCGCCGCCGCCGACTTCGAGGGCGGTGAGCGGGGCCGCGGTGTTGCCGGCCTTGTTGGACGCCGTGATGGTGTCGCCGCTGAGCAGGGCGGCGGCGCCGAAGCCGAGGACGATCGTCATCAGGTAGAACCCGCCGATGATGCCGATGGCCCAGTTGACCGACTTCCGGGCGGCCTTGGCGGTCGGCACCGTGTAGAAGCGGATCAGGATGTGCGGCAGGCCGGCGGTGCCGAGGACGAGGGCGATGCCGAGGGAGAGGAAGTCCAGCTTCGAGAGGGCGGTGGCGCCGTACTTGAGGCCGGGCTCCAGGAAGGCGTCGCCCTTGCCGCTGTTGGTGGCGGCGGCGCCGAGCAGCTGCGAGAGGTTGAAGTCGAACTTCAGCAGGATGAGGAAGGTGATGAGGAGCGTGCCCGCGATCAGCAGGACGGCCTTCACCATCTGCACCCAGGTGGTGCCCTTCATGCCGCCGATCGTCACGTAGACGATCATGAGGACGCCGACGAGGGCCACGATCGCGATCTTGCCGCCGTCGCTGGTGATGCCGAGGAGCAGCGAGACGAGCACGCCCGCGCCCGCCATCTGCGCGAGCAGGTAGAAGATCGAGACGACGATGGTGGAGGTGCCGGCGGCGGTGCGGACGGGCCGCTGGCGCATCCGGTAGGCGAGGACGTCGCCCATGGTGAAGCGGCCCGAGTTGCGCAGCGGTTCGGCGACCAGGAGCAGCGCGACGAGCCAGGCGACGAGGAAGCCGATCGAGTACAGGAAGCCGTCGTAGCCGTAGAGGGCGATGGCGCCGCTGATGCCGAGGAAGGAGGCGGCGGACATGTAGTCGCCGGAGATCGCGAGGCCGTTCTGGAAGCCGGTGAACTGGCCGCCGCCGGCGTAGAAGTCGGCGGCGCTGCGGGTCTGGCGGCCGGCCCAGACGGTGATGACCAGGGTCGCGATGACGAAGGCGCCGAAGAGGGCGATGATCAGCGGTCGGTGCTCGCTGGTGGCGTTGCCCGCCGCGAGCAGGACGGGGGTGCTCATGCGTCGCCCTCCATGCGCTTCCTGATGGCGTCGGACTGGGGGTCGAGCCGGTTCGCCGCGTGGCGCGAGTAGAGCCAGGCGATGAGGAAGGTGGTGGCGAACTGGCCGAGGCCGAGGACGAGGGCCACGTTGATGTTGCCGAAGACCTTGGTCCCCATGAAGCCGCCCGCGTAGTTGGAGAGCAGCACGTACAGCAGGTACCAGGCGATGAAGGCCAGGGTGAGCGGGAAGGCGAAGGAGCGGTACGTACGGCGGAGTTCGCCGAACTCCGGGCCCTGCTGCACCTCGACGAACTGCTCCGTCGTGGGCGCTGCGGGGGCGGATGCGGCCTCCGTCCCGTCTCTGGGCGGCGGCGGTGCTTCGGTAGCCACGGAATCTCCTCGTGACGCGGGGACGGACGGCATGGTCAAGGGGGCCTCACCGGGGGTGCGGGATCAGGGGTTCCGAACGGAGCCCCTCCCCTGTCCAACGGCACGGAGCGGACCGGGAAGTGGTTCACCCGGGGGATTTCTTCGGCCAGATCTTCATGAAGTCTTCTCAACTCATTGAAGGGCATGGAAGATCAGCGATAGCTTCACTCGTCATGCACCTGCCTGCGCGTAAACCCGCGCGCGGGCAGTACATACGGATGATGTGGAGAACCCATGGCTCATCTGGGATCGAGGCGCGGCCGAGCTCTCGCTCTGCCTGTTGGTCTCGCGCTCACGGCCTCGCTCGGCTTCCTTCCCTCCGGCGCTGCCTCCGCCGCGGAACTGAGCGACGCACCGGCGGCTGCCACCGTGGCGACGAACGGGCCGAAGCTGTCCTACGTCGTCAACGTCGCGGGGGGTCACTGGACCGCCGCCAAGGTGAAGAAGGCCATTGCCGCCGCGGGCGGCGAGGTGGTCATCTCGTACGACCAGATAGGCGTCATAGTCGTCCACTCGCAGAACCCCGAGTTCGCGAAGACGATCCGCAAGGCCCGCGGTGTGGTGTCGGCCGGTTCGACCCGTACCGCCCCGCTCTCCGTGCAGACCGACAACTCCGTCGGTGGCGGCACGCAGGAGCTGTCCGAGGCCGAGGCCAAGGCCGCCACGGCACGGGCGACGGACGAGCAGGACGCCCTCGAGCCCCTGCAGTGGGACCTTCCGGCGATCAAGGCCGACAAGGCCCACCAGCGGACGCTGGGCAGCAAGCGGGTGACCGTCGGTGTCATCGACACCGGTGTCGATGACACCCACCCGGACCTGGCGCCGAACTTCGACGCCAAGGCCTCCGCCAACTGCGTCTCCGGCAAGCCGGACACCACCGCCGGTTCGTGGCGTCCGAACCCGGGCGAGAGCGACCACGGCACCCACGTCGCCGGTACGATCGCCGCCGCCAAGAACGGCATCGGCATCACCGGTGTCGCCCCGGGCGTGAAGGTCTCCGGCATCAAGGTGTCCACCCCGGACGGCTTCTTCTACACCGAGGCCGTGGTCTGCGGCTTCGTGTGGGCGGCCGAGCACGGCGTCGACGTCACGAACAACAGCTACTACACCGACCCGTGGATGTTCGCCTGCAAGAACGACGAGGACCAGAAGGCCCTCATCGAGGCGGTCACCCGTGCGACCCGCTACGCGGAGCGCAAGGGCACGGTCAACGTCGCCGCGGCCGGCAACTCGAAGTTCGACCTCGCGGCCGACTCGATCGTCGACAACAGCAGCCCGAACGACACCACCCCCGGCGACCGGGTCATCGACCCGAAGGAGTGCCTGGACTACCCGGCGATGCTCCCGGGCGTCGTCACGGTCTCCGCGACCGGCGCCAAGGACCTCAAGGCGTCCTACTCCAACTACGGTCTCGGTGTGATCGACATCGCCGCCCCCGGCGGGGACCGCACCGAGTACCAGACCCCGGACGCCCCGGCGGTCAACGGCCGCATCCTGTCGACCACGGTCAACGGCGGCTACAACTACAAGGCCGGTACGTCGATGGCGGCGCCGCACGCGGCGGGCGTCCTCGCGCTCCTCAAGTCGACGCACCCCTACGCGAGCCCGGCGGCCCTCAAGGCGCTGCTGTACGCGCAGGCCGACGACCGCGCCTGCACCAACCCGTACGACATCGAGGGCGACGGCAAGATCGACGCCGTCTGCGAGGGTCCCAAGAACAAGAACGGCTTCTACGGGGCCGGTCTGATCGACGCGCTGGACGCCGTCCGCCGCTAGTCGGCGGGTGACCGGTGCGTGACTGAGTGAGTGAGCGAGGGCCCTGGTGCGGTGTGCCGCACCAGGGCCCTCCGCACGCCTCGTGGCACTGAGTGCCATAGTGCGGTCCATGGACGACACAGTGCGCACCGGTACGGAGTTGTTGTGGTCGGAGCTCGGCGGTGATCCCGCCCTGGTGGACCGGGTGGAGTACGGCGGGCCGGCGGGGCTGCTGGCCGCGCGGCTGCCCGTGATGGAGCTGGCGCGGGCGGCGGTCGCCGTCGCCGGGCTCGCCGCCGTCGAACGGGCCGGGCTCCCGGGGCCGGTCCGCGTGGACGACGGGGCCGTCGCCACCGCGTTCGTGAGCGAGCGTCATCTGCGGGTCGACGGGCGGGCCCCGGTGAGCTTCGCACCGCTCTCCCGGTTCTGGCGGGCGGCCGACGGCTGGGTCCGTACGCACGCCAACTATCCGCACCACAGGGCGGCGTTGCTGGCCGCGCTCGAGGTGCGGGACGGGACCGTGGAGGCCGTCGCCGCCGCCGTCGGCGCGCGGAACGCCCTCGATGTCGAGTCGGCGGTGTACGCGGCCGGGGGGCTGGCCGTCGCCCTGCGGACGCCCGCGGAGTGGGCGGCGCACGAGCAGGGCCGGTCGGTGGCGGCGCGGCCGCTGCTGACCCGGGAGCGGCTCGACGAGACCCCGCCCCGGCGCCGCGGCGGCCGGCTGCGGGTCCTGGACCTGACCCGGGTGATCGCCGGGCCGGTCGCGACCCGCACGCTCGCGCTGCTCGGCGCGGACGTGCTGCGGATCGACCCGCCGGACAACCCCGAACTGCCGGACCAGCACGCGGACACGGACGTCGGCAAGCGGACCGCCGCGCTCGATCTGGACCGCCCCTCGGACCGGCGTACCTTCGAGGAACTCCTCGACGCGGCCGATGTGCTGGTCGCCGGCTACCGGCCGGGCGCGCTGGACCGCTTCGAGCTGCACCGCCCCGGTCTGGTCACCGCGCGGCTCTCCGCCTGGGGCGACCACGGGCCGTGGGCCGGGCGGCGCGGCTTCGACAGCCTGGTCCAGGTGGCGACCGGGATCGCGGTCACCGAGGGTTCGGCGGAGCAGCCGGGCGCGCTGCCGGCGCAGGCCCTGGACCACGGGAGCGGCTATCTGCTCGCGGCGGCGGTCCTGCGGTCGCTGACCGAGCAGGACCGGGACGGCGGGACGCGGCTCGTCCGGCTGGCCCTCGCCCAGACGGGGCACTGGCTGACCCACGCGCTGCCGCGGTACGAGCCCGAGCGGTACGTCACGGAGTCGGAGGGCCCGCTGGGGCGGCTGCGGCACGCGCTGTCGCCCGTCGCGTACGAGGGCGGCCCGACGGGCTGGTCGCGCCCGCCGGGCCTCCAGGGTGGGGACGAGCCCGTCTGGACTACGGAGTGACGAGCACCTTGAGGGCGGTGCGCTCGTCCATGGCGCGGTAGCCGTCGGGGACGCCGTCGAGGCCGACGGTCAGGTCGAAGACCGGCGACGGGTCGACGGTGCCGTCGAGGACGTCCGGGAGGAGCTCGGGGATGTACGCGCGGACGGGGGCGACGCCGCCGCGCAGCGCGATGTTCCGGTCGAACATGACGGACAGGTCGAGGCCGGTGCCGCTGCCGTGCGGGACGCCGACGTAGCCGATCGAGCCGCCGTCGCGGGCGATGGCGACGGCGGTCCGCATGGACTGCTCGGTGCCGACGGCCTCGATGACGCCGTGGGCGCCCTGGCCGCCGGTCAGCTCGCGGACGGCGGCCTCGGCGGCCTCGCCGCGCTCGGCGACGACGTCGGTGGCGCCGAAGAGGCGGGCGATGTCGGTGCGGGCGGTGTGGCGGCCGAGCGCGATAATCCGCTCGGCGCCGAGGCGCTTGGCGGCGAGGACGCCGCAGAGGCCGACGGCGCCGTCGCCGACGACGGCGACGGTGGAGCCCTTGCGCACCCCGGCGCCCAGGGCGGCGTGGTGGCCGGTGCCCAGGACGTCGGAGAGCGCGAGGAGCGCGGTCAGCAGGCGGTCGTCGGATGCGGCGTCGGCGGGGAGCTTGACGAGGGTGCCGTCGGCGAAGGGGACGCGGACGGCCTCGCCCTGGCCGCCGTCGGAGCCGACCGAGCCCCAGAAGCCGCCGCTCGGGCAGGAGGTCTGGAGGCCCTCGGCGCAGTAGTCGCAGGTGCCGTCGGACCAGACGAACGGGGCGACGACGAGGTCGCCCGCGGTGAAGCCGGTGACGTCGGAGCCCGCCGCCTCGACGATGCCGAGGAACTCGTGGCCGATGCGCTGGCCGGGCTGCCGGGCGGACTCGCCGCGGTAGGCCCAGAGGTCGCTGCCGCAGACGCAGGCGCGCAGGACGCGGACGACGACGTCGGTGGGTTCCTGCACGACCGGGTCGGGCACGTCCTCCACGCGCATGTCGAACGGGGCGTGGATGGTGGTGGCGCGCATGACGGGCGTTCCTTGCTGTCAGACAGTTGTACGACGTTCACCGTACATCGCACGCAGGGTTCCCGCCGTCAGCAGGTACTGCGCCGCGATGTAGGTCAGCATGACCCAGAAGTCGTGCGCGGGCAGCCGGGGCCACTCGGCGATCCCGGTGGCGATCAGGGTGTCGGAGAGCAGGAAGAGCGCGCCGCCCAGTCCCGTGAGGAGGCCGAGGGAGCTCGCGCGGTACGCCATGGCGGTCAGGAGCAGCGAGTAGCAGGCGACCGGGACCCGCAGGTCGGCGGGGAGGTCGGGCCAGAGGAGCAGGACGGTGCCGGCGAGGGCGGCCGCGTAGAGGGCGCCGAGCGCCGGGGACGTGTGCCGCCGTCCGAAGAGGACCAGGTAGCAGACGTGGCCTGCGGCGAAGCAGCCCATGCCGACGAGGAAGGCCCCGTCGGCGTCGGAGAGCAGGAACACGTCGCCGCCCCAGCCGAGGAGCAGCGCGGCGGTCAGCTGCCGGGGGGCGCCCCGGGTGACGGCGTACGCGGCGAGCAGGGGCATCAGGAGCGGCTTGGCGATCTGGTGGCCGGGCTCGGCGCCGGCGAGCAGGGAGACCAGGTCGACGGCGGTCGCGAGCCCGAAGGCGGCGAGCAGCGCGCGGGAGAGCCCGTGGGGGGCGGTCGTCACGCGGCGGCCTCCGGGGCGGCCGCGCCGGGGGCCGGGGAGTCGGCGGGCGCGGAGGCGGGTGTGGAGGCGGGTGTGGAGGTCGGTGCGGACGGGGCCGTGGGCGGGGGCACGGAGGCGGGTGCGAGCGTGGCCGCGGAAGCGGGTGCCGGCTGCCAGCCCGGGCCGCGGAGGACCCGGCCGGCCCGCTCGCGCCAGTCGCGCGCGGTCCTGAGGTCGCGGGCGATGGCGGCGTACTCGTGGGTGGCGACGCGCAGCGGGTTGTAGGTCTCGATGTTCTTGGTGAGGCCGTAGACGGGCCGGTCGGTCTCGCCGACCCAGGAGCCGAACAGCCGGTCCCAGACGATGAGGATGCCGCCGAAGTTGCGGTCCAGGTAGCCGCCCTGGGAGGCGTGGTGGACGCGGTGGTGCGAGGGGGTGTTGAGGACGTACTCGAAGGGCCGGGGCAGCTTGTCGACCCGCTCGGTGTGGATCCAGAACTGGTAGACGAGGCTGACCGAGGAGCAGAAGGCGACGGCGGCCGGGTGGACGCCGAGCGCGATCATCGGCAGGTAGAACGGCCATGAGGTGAAGCCGGTCCAGGGCTGGCGCAGCGCGGTGGAGAGGTTGAACCTGCGGCTGCTGTGGTGCACGACGTGGGACGCCCACAGGATCCGGACGACATGGTGGCCGCGGTGCTGCCAGTAGTAGAAGAAGTCCTGGGCGAGCAGCATCAGCGGGATCGTCCACCACAGGACGGGGACGCGGAGCGGGGTGAGTTCGTGGACCGCCGTGTAGATCGCGACGATCGGGATCTTCCACACGAGGTCGACGAAGAGGCTCCCGAGCCCCATGCCCATGCTGGTGGCCGTGTCCTTGGCCGCGTAGCCGGCGGCGTCCTCGTCGGGACGGAGGCGGTAGCTGACCATCTCCAGGACGGCGAGCAGGACGAACGCCGGTATGGACCAGAGCACGACATCGGGCAGGTTGGGCATGCCGATGACGGTAGAGGCGGGGGTCGGGGCACGGATAGACGTCGTTACCAACAAGTATGCGAGACGAGTTGTCAGCAAGGCTTGGCACCTTCCGACAAGGAGCCCGCGGACGGCTAGACGCCCGTCGCTCCCAGCAACGAGCCCGCGCCGTAGGTGACCGCCATGGCCAGGGCGCCGCCCGCCACGTTGCGGAGGATCGCGCGGCCCGCGGGGGCCTCGCCCAGGCGGGCGCTCCACCAGCCGGTGAGGGTCAGCGCCGCGAGGACGGAGACGACCGTGACCCAGAGGCGGGCCGAGGCCGGCGGGAGGACGATCGCGAGGAGCGGGAGCAGGGCGCCGACGGTGAAGGCGAGGAAGCTCGCGGCCGCGGCGTGCCAGGGGATCGTGAGCCGGTCCGGGTCGATGCCCAGCTCCACGCGCGCGTGGGCGCGCAGCGCGTCGCGCGCGGTGAGCTGCTCGGCGGCCTCGCGGGCCACGTCGTCGGAGAGGCCGCGGGCCGCCAGGAGGCCGGTCAGTTCGGCGAGCTCCGCCTCGGGGTCCTCGCGGAGTTCGCGTTTCTCCTGGGCGAGGGCGGCCTTCTCGGAGTCGCGCTGGGTGGAGACCGAGACGTACTCCCCCGCCGCCATCGACATCGACCCGGCCAGGAGCCCGGCGAGGCCCGCGGTGAGCAGCGCCGCCTGGGACTCGGTGGCGCCGGCGACGCCGACGACGAGGCCCGCGGTGGAGACGACTCCGTCGTTGGCTCCGAGCACGGCCGCCCGGAGCCAGTTGAGACGGGAGCCGAGGCCCCCGCCGTGGTCGTCGTGCGCGGGGGCGTCGGTCGCCTCGGGTGCGTCGGTCACGTCAGGAGCGTCGCACCTGGCGGGTCACCAGACGCGGACCGACCCGCCCGGGGCGAAGGCCGGGCTGGTGGCTCCCGCGGGGACCTCCTTCAGGGGTTCGGCGATCTCCTCGACGCGCGGGCCGTGGACGGCGGCGAGGGGGTCGAGCAGGCGGAGGTCGAAGCCGTAGACGCGGGCCGCGTTGCCGCCGACCATCGCCGCGACCTCGTCCTTCGGCAGTCCCGCGTAGGCGATCCGGAGGCCTTCGCGGGAGTACGGGGTGGTGCCCTCGTCGTGCGGGTAGTCACTGCCCCACATGATCTTGTCGAGGCCGATCCGGTCGCGCAGCGGCACCTCGTGGGGGCGCATGAAGCTCGCGCCGACGAAGCAGTTGTCGCGCCAGACCGCGCTGGGGCCCTTGCCCATGGCCTCGGCGAGGCCCGCGCCGAACTTCGACTCCGCCGTGGAGGCCTTCGTCGCGGCCGACACCAGGCGGCCGTGGTAGTAGTCCAGCATGTCGAGCACGCCCGGGATCCAGCCCGAGCCCTGCTCGGTCAGGACCAGTTTGAGCCCGGGGTGGCGCCGGAAGGCGCCGCCGAAGACCAGGTGCCACAGCGCCCGGTGGGAGAACCAGGTGGTCTCCACCATGAAGACCGCGCGGGCGGCCGGTTCGTCGCCCAGCGGCGGTGACGCGGAGCCGCCGTGGTGGTTGACGGGGACGTCGAGCTCGGCGCAGACCGCCCAGATCGGGTCGTACGCCTCCGAGTACAGCTCGGGCACCGGTGAGCCGGGCGGGACCCCGGGCAGCAGGACGCCCCCGGTGAGGCCCGCCTCGCGGACGCGGCGGATCTCGGCGACCGCCGCGTCGACGTCGTTGAGGAGGATCTGCGCCACGCCGGCCCTGCGCCCCGGCGCGGCCGCGCAGAAGTCGGCCAGCCAGCGGTTGTGCGCCTGGAGTCCGGCCCAGCGCAGCTCGTACTCGGCCGGGCCGGGCGGCTGGGCCATCAGGGAGGCCTTGGGGAAGAACGGTGGGACGGTGTTGGGGAAGACGACCTCGGCGACGATGCCGTCCGCCTCCAGCTCGCGCAGCCTGCGCTCGGAGTTCCAGTTGCGGTCGGCGGTGTCGGCGAGCAGGTCCTCGTACGGGTTGACGTAGTCGGCCGCCCAGGCGTCGAAGGCCTCGTGGTGCCTCTTCTCCAGGTACGGGCGGTAGTCGAGGAGGTCGGCGCCGGCGTGGCAGTCGGCCGAGATGACGGTGTAGCGGTCCATCAGTTCGCCCCCAGGACCGGGAAGTCGTGGTCCGTCAGCCAGTGCCGGCCGACCTCGCGCGAGCGGGCCCAGGAGGCCTCCACGGCGGCCTGGTCGGCGGGCTGGCCGAGGTCGGCGGGGGTGGGGCCGATGCGGCGGGCGATCGGTTCCAGCTTCCCGACGTCGAACCCGAAGACCTCGGCCGCCGCGAGGCCCAGCATCCGGCGGGTCTCCGTCACCGGGATGTCGTGGAAGGTCTTCCGGAGCCACGCGCGCGTGTCCGGCCAGGTTCCCTCCGGGTGCGGGAAGTCCGAGCCCCACAGGATGTTGTCGACGCCGATCTCGTACCGCTGGGCGAGTTCGCGGCGCTTGGTGTTGGTGGCGCAGATGAAGACCTGCCGGTCCAGGTACTCGCTCGGCGGCCGCCGCAGCTCCGCGAACGGGGACAGCTTCTTTCCGCCGTGCGCGCCGAGGTACAGCCGGTCCATGAACCAGAGGAGGTTCGGCAGCCACCAGCAGCCCGACTCGGCGACGCCGAACCGGAGCCCGGGGTGCCGCTCGAAGACGCCCGACCAGAGCAGGAACCACAGCGGTCTGGCCGGCCACCAGGTGACCTCGGAGACGTAGATGCCGAGGTGGTCGCCGTACTCCTCGCGGGGCGCCGCTCCCGAGTGGGTGACCAGCGGCATCCCGGTCTCGGCGGCGGCCGCCCAGACCGGGTCGTAGCGCCGGTCGTGGTACGGCTCCCGGTCCACCCACATGGAGGGGATCATCAGCGCCCCGAGCCCGGACTCCTTGGCGCGGTGGATCTCGGCGACGACCTTCGCGGGCTCGGCCGTGATCGGCAGCAGCGCGACCCCGCAGTGCCGCGCCGCGCTGAGGGCGTTCCCGCCCACGAACTCGGCGAGCCAGCGGTTGTGCGCCTGCGCGCCCGCCATGCCGAGCTCGGGGTCCTGGTCCCCGGAGAGGCCGAGGCCGACGCCGAAGGGCGCGGCGGTCTGGCTGTCGACGGCGTCCGCGTCGGGGAACACGACCTCGGCGGCCACCCCGTCGCCGTCGAGCTCCTTGAGCCGCTGCCCGGCGTCCCAGCCGCCGCGCAGCCCTTCCGCGTTGTCGCTGAACCACTTGTTCGCGAAGGCCTCGTTGCGGACCCCGAGCCGGGTCATGGCCTCCCTGCGTGCCTCGCGTCCGGCGAGGAACTCGTCGAACGCGCGGTGGAAGCGGGAGTCGAGGTAGGGCCGGTACTCCTCGGTGGGCAGCCCGGCGTGGCAGTCGGAGGAGATGATCAGATACGGGTCGTTCGGATCGGCCATCGGGGCCCCCTCAGTCGAGGATGAAGTTCTCCAGGTACGACGGGTTCGAGCGGTCGAGCATCGACCGCGAGCGCGCCGTGATCTGCCGGTCGCTGTGCTCGCTCTCCGGCAGCATCCAGAAGCGGTCGGCGCGGATGCCGTCGACGACGTGTCCGGCGACCTCCTCCACCGGGGTGAAGGCGACCTCGCGCCCGGCCTCCTTCATGGCGGCCTCCCACTGGTCGAGGCTGCGGTACGGGCTCCGGCGCGGGCGCTCCTTGGCGTACCGCTCGGGCCGGTTGCGGTGGGACTCCCAGAGGCCGGTGCGCAGCATGTGCGGGCCGGGGAAGAGCACCGAGGCGCTCACGCGCGCGTGCTCCGCCCTGAGGTGGGCGTAGAGCGACTCGGTCATGGTGACGACGGCCGCCTTGGTGACCGCGTAGACGGAGGCGGTGGGCAGCGGGGCGATGCCGCCGTCGCCGGAGGAGGTGTTGACGACGTGGCCGGGTTCGCCGCCCGCGAGCATCCGGGGGACGAAGGCCTGGATGCCGTGGAAGACGCCCCAGACGTTGACGGAGAAGGCCCACTTCCAGTCGTTGGGCTCGTGCTCCCACATGCGGCCCTCGGCTCCGGAGCCGACGCCGGCGTTGTTGCAGAGCACGTGGACGGCGCCGAAGGTGTCGTACGCGGATTCCGCGAACGACCGCACCTCGTCGGGGTCCGAGACGTCGACCGTGCGGGCGAGGACCTGCGCGCCGCCTTCCATCAGCTCGTCGGCGGCCTCGGCGAGCGCCCCCTCCTCGACGTCGCCGAGGACGACGGCCAGGCCCTCGGCGGCGAAGCGGCGGGCCATCGCGCGCCCGATGCCGCTCGCCGCGCCGGTGACGACGGCGACCTGTCCCGCGCGCAGCTCCATCAGACGCTCCCCTCGGGCGGGCCGTCGAGGATCTGCTGCGGGTCGTCGTACCGCTGGTGGATGTACGGCAGGAGGGCCCGCGCGGAGACGCGCTCGGCGACCGTGCCCTTCTGGTCGGTGGTCTTCTCGCCGATGGTGATCTCGACGAGCCGGCGGACGGGGAGGTCGGCGACCGGGTCGTACATGGACTCGCGCAGCACCACGTCGCCGGTGACGCGCTCCAGCCTGCGCACCTTCTCGTTGCGGACGCAGTGGACGAGGACGGGGTCGGCGTCGAAGCCGGTGCCGTCCACGCCCGGCAGGAACTTGAAGTAGAAGTCGGTCTTCTCGACCGGTTCCGGCAGGGGCAGCGGTCCGGAGACCGCGCCGCGCACCTCGACGAAGGCGATGCCGTGCCGGCCGAGCGAGGCGCGGACGACGAGTCCGTCGCGCTCGACGACGACCTCGCCGAGCTTCTTGGGTTCGCCGAAGACCTCGCGGCCGCCGACGAGGGCGCGTTCGTGGGTCATCGGCATCACCAGCGGGTACCAGCCCTCGCGGTCGCCGTGGGCGGCGGCGACCGCCACCGAGCCGGCGCCGAGGGGGTAGCCGGGCAGGTCGACCTGGGAGATGTTGGCCCGGACGAGGGGCCGTTCGGTGGGTTTCAGCGGGGGCGGCAGGACGGCCGCCACCACGTCCGGATCGGTCTCCCAGACGGCGACCACTCCGGTGGACCAGATGTCGGGGAGCTTCGCGCTCCTGGTGCGGGCCGCCGTGATCTCGGCGTCCGTGCGCGCCCCGTACCGTACTCGTGCCATGACGTACCACCCTTCAGCGGGTCGGGTCTGTAACAGAGTTACACCGGCGGCGATGAAGGGTAAAGACCCGTGCACGCAAGAGAGTTGGGGGACCGGATGGCACGCGCCGCACTCACCCGCGAGGAAGTCCTGGAGACCGCGGCCGCCCTGGTGCGACTGCACGGCCCGGACGCCCTCACCATGCGCAGGCTCGCGGCCGAGCTCGGCACCGCGGTCACCTCGATCTACTGGCACGTCGGCAACCGCGAGTCGCTGCTCGACGCGCTGGTCGAGCGGACGGTCGCCGACCTCGACACGATCCGCCCGCGCGGCGCGACCCCCGCCGAGCGCCTGGTCTCGGTCGCCCGCGCGCTGCGCCGCGCCCTGCGCGAGCGCCCCCACCTGGTCGCGATGGTCCACGAACGGGGCCTGACGGAACGCATGTTCCTGCCGGCCCAGCGCGCCCTGGTTCACGAGGCGCACGCCGCGGGACTGCGCGGGGCGCACGCGGCGCGGGCCGTCCGCGCCGTGCAGTTCCAGGTCGTCGGCTACGTCCTGGTGGAGCGCAACCGGGAGCGGGCCCCGGCCCAGTCGCCGGCCGAGGAGGAGCTGTGGAGCGGCGAGGACGCCGAGTCCGACGGCCTCCTGGCCCGTGCGCTCGCCGCGCCGATCGACACCGAGCGCCTGTTCGTCGACTCGGTGCGGGCCCTGGTGGACGGGCTCCTCGCCGGGCCGGCCGGGGCCGCCGGGGAGACCGAGGACGGAGTTGTCGGCCGCGGGCCGTATTCTCTGTGACCGTGCTTGACGACCGTACGACAGCAGCGACGTGGCCGGCCGCCTACCCGCAGGGGTACGCGGTCGTCGACGTGGAGACCACCGGACTCGCCCGCGACGACCGGATAGTGTCGGCTGCCGTCTACCGGCTGGACGCCCAGGGGAACGTCGAGGACCACTGGTACACGCTCGTCAACCCCGAGCGTGATCCGGGGCCCGTCTGGATCCACGGGCTCACCACCGACGTCCTGGAGGGGGCTCCGCTCTTCCCGGAGATCGCGGCGGAGTTCGCGGCCCGGCTGGACGGGCGGGTGCTCGTCGCGCACAACGCGATGTTCGACTGGCAGATGATCGCCCGGGAGTACGCGCGCGCGGAGTCCGCCGCGCCGGTGCGGCAGCGGCTGTGCACGATCGCCCTCGCCAAGGAGCTGTCGCTGCCCCTGCCGAACCACAAGCTGGAGTCGCTCGCCGCGCACTTCGGCGTGGTGCAGCAGCGCGCGCACGACGCCCTGGACGACGCGCGGGTGCTCGCCGAGGCGTTCCGGCCGAGCCTGCACGCGGCGGCCGAGCGCAACGTGCGGCTGCCGCTGCTCGAGTGCCGGCCGCTGACGGAGTGGGCCGCGTCGCCCGCGCAGCCGAGGATCGGCCACCAGGCCGGGTACGCCTCCTCGTACCGGGCGGGCAGCTGGCGTCCCTCGCGGAAGCGGCCGCCGTGCCCGTACCCCAACCCGGGACGGTACGAGAAGGACAAACCGCTCAAGCAGGGCATGCGGGTGGCGTTCTCCGGGGACACCTCCGTCGACCGCGAGCTCCTGGAGGACCGGACGGTCGAGGCCGGGCTCCATGTGGCGGGGAGCGTCTCCCGGCTCACCAGCCTCCTCGTCACCAACGACCCGGACTCCGCCACCTCCAAGACGGTCAAGGCCGCGTCCTTCGGCACGCCGATCGTCGACGAGGCGGCGTACACCCAGCTGCTGCGGGACGTGGCCCCGGCAGACGGGTGACACCCCCGGCCCGGCGGGCGTGCCGAGCTGCGCCCGCCCTCCGGGAGCCCCACCCTGTGGCGCATGGCACGTTGTGAGGTCTGCGGAAACGATTACGGCATGTCCTTCGAGGTACACGCGCAGGGCGCGGTCCATGTCTTCGACTGCTTCGCCTGCGCCATCCACCGCATGGCGCCCATCTGCGAGCACTGCCGGGTCCAGATCATCGGGCAGGGCGTCGAGGTCGACGGCAGCTGGTACTGCGGCGGCCACTGCGCCCGCGCGGAGGGAAAGGTGGGCATCGTCGACAGGGTGTGAGGCGGGCGGGGCCGCGGACGGCAGGGGCCGGGGAGACGATCCCGGGCCCGCCCCCCGTGCGTACACCCCGTCGACCGAGTTGTACGGTCATGGGGTGTACCGCTTCTTGTTGTCCCGGCAGTGGGTGATCCTCACCCTCATCGCCCTCGTCCTCGTCCCCACGATGATCGAGCTGGGCTTCTGGCAGTTCCACCGGCACGAGCGCCGGGTCGCCCAGAACGCCCTCATCGCGGACAGCATCGCGGCGAAGCCGGTCCCGGTCGAGGAGCTCACCTCCCCCGGCCACACGGTCCCGCGCTCCGACTACTGGCGGCCCGTCACCGCCACCGGCACCTTCGACACCGCCCACGAGGTGGTCGTCCGCCGCCGCACCTCCTCCGACGAGCGGGTCGGCGTGCACATCCTGAGCCCGCTGGTCCTCAGGGACGGCCGGATCGTCCTGGTCAACCGCGGCTGGGTCCCGGCCGCCGCCGACCAGCACTCCTACCCGCCGGTGCCGCCCGCCCCCAAGGGCGAGGTGACGATCACCGGCCGGCTCAAGGCCGACGAGACGACCGGCGCCAGCGGCATCAAGGACCTGAAGGGCCTGCCGGACCGCCAGGTCATGCTCATCAACAGCGCGCAGCAGGCGGAACTCATCGGCCGCGAGGTGCTCGGCGGCTACCTGGAGCAGACCGGGCCCGAGCCCGCCGGGGACACCCCCGAACTGATCCCCGAGCCCGACCACGCGTCGATCGGCGCCCACATGGCGTACGCCGTCCAGTGGTGGCTCTTCGCGGCCGGGGTACCCGTCGGCTGGGTGATCCTGGTCCGCCGCGAGAAGCACGACCGGCAGGCCGCCGCCGCCTCCGGGACCACGGGGAACGACGCCCCGGGAACCCCGGAACGGGACGCCGAAACGGTCCAGGCCACGCCGTCCCTCTGATTGACAGGCGCCTCTTCCGGGAACAGCCCAAAGCGTGACGCAACGTATCGACGACTACGCCCTCATCGGCGATCTCCAGACCGCCGCGCTCGTCGGCCGCGACGGATCGGTCGACTGGCTGTGTCTGCCCCGCTTCGACTCCGCCGCCTGCTTCGCCGCGATCCTCGGCGACGAGAACAACGGCCACTGGCGGATCGCCCCCAAGGGCGCCACGACCTGCTCCACGCGCCGGTACGCCGAGGACTCCCTCGTCCTGGAGACCTACTGGGAGACCCGTACGGGCACGGTCAAGGTCGTCGACTTCATGCCCCAGCGGGACAGGGCCCCCGATCTGATGCGGATCGTGGAGGGCGTCAGCGGCACCGTGGAGATGAGCGGCGTCCTGCGGCTCCGCTTCGACTACGGCTCGATCGTGCCCTGGATGCGCCGCTCCGACGGCCACCGCGTCGCGGTCGCCGGGCCGGACGCGGTCTGGCTGCGCAGCGAGCCGCAGGTGAAGACCTGGGGCCAGCAGTTCTCCACCTGCTCCTCCTTCACCGTCGCCGCGGGCGAGAAGGTCGCGTTCGTACTGACCTGGCACCCCTCCCACGAGCCGCGCCCCGAGCTCGTCGACCCCCACGAGGCCCTGGAGCAGTCCCTCGCGGACTGGCGCGCGTGGGCGGGCCGCTGCACCTACCGGGGCCCGTACCGGGAGGCGGTACTGCGCTCCCTGATCACCCTCAAGGCCCTCACGTACGCCCCGACCGGCGGGATCATGGCGGCCCCCACCACCTCCCTGCCGGAGGAGGTCGGCGGCGTGCGGAACTGGGACTACCGCGCCTGCTGGCTGCGCGACTCCTCCCTCACCCTCGGCGTGCTGCTCGCCGCCGGATACGTCGACGAGGCGAGCGCCTGGCGGGACTGGCTGCTCCGCTCGGTCGCCGGCGACCCGGCCGACCTGCAGATCATGTACGGACCCGCCGGAGAGCGCCGCCTTCCGGAGACCACCCTGCACTGGCTGCGCGGCTACGCCGACTCGGCGCCGGTACGGACCGGGAACGCGGCCGTCGACCAGTTCCAGCTCGATGTGTACGGCGAGGTCATGGACTCGCTCCACCGCGCGCGCGAGGCCGGGATCCCCGCGGAGCGGCACGCCTGGAACCTCCAGCTGAGCCTGCTCGGCTTCCTGGAGTCGACCTGGCGCGAGCCCGACGAGGGACTGTGGGAGGTGCGCGGGAAGCGCCGGCACTTCACCCACTCGAAGGTGATGGCCTGGGTGGCCGCCGACCGGGCGGTGCGCGCCCTGGAGGCCGACCCGTCGCTGCCGGGGGACGCGGCGCGGTGGCGGACGATGCGGGACGAGATCCACGCCCAGGTGTGCGCCCGGTCCTACGACCCGGTCAGGAACACCTTCACCCAGTCGTACGGCTCCCAGGAGCTGGACGCCGCGACGCTGCTGATCCCGCAGGTCGGCTTCCTGCCCCCGGACGACCCCCGGGTGGTGGGCACCGTGGACGCGGTGCGGGCGGAGCTGATGCACGGCGGCTACGTGCGCCGCTACAGCACCGCGTCGGGGACGGTGGACGGCCTCCCGGGGCAGGAGGGCACCTTCCTGGTCTGCTCCTTCTGGCTGGCGGACGCGCTCCGGCTGTGCGGCCGCCGCGAGGAGGCCCTGGAGCTCTTCGAACGCCTCGTGGGCCTGTGCAACGACGTGGGCCTCCTGGCGGAGGAGTACGACCCGGTGGCGGACCGTCAGCTGGGCAACTTTCCGCAGGCCTTCAGCCACATCGGCCTGGTGGGCACGGCGCTCGCACTGGCCGCCGAGGATCGGGACCCGGCAGGATAGGCCCATGGATCTTGGGCTGAAGGACCGTGTGTACGTGGTGACCGGGGCGACGCGGGGGCTCGGGCGGGCCTCCGCGGAGGCGCTGCTCGCCGAAGGGGCCAAGGTGCTCGTCACCGGCCGCGAGGAGAAGACCGTCGCCGAGACGGTGGCAGAGCTGGGGGCGGGCGCCGCGGGCGTCGCCGCCGACAACACCGACCCGGAGACCCCGGCGCGGCTCGTCGCCGAGGCACGGGCGCGGTTCGGCGGCTTCGACGGCATCCTCATCAGCGTCGGCGGTCCGGCGCCCGGCTTCGCGGCCGACAACACCGACGAGGAGTGGGCGGCCGCCTTCGACACCGTCTTCCTCGGAGCCGTCCGGCTGGCCCGCACGGCCGCCGAGACGCTCGGCGAGGGCGGCGTCATCGGTTTCGTCCTGTCCGGCTCGGTCCACGAGCCGATCCCCGGTCTGACCATCTCCAACGGTCTGCGCCCGGGGCTCGCCGGCTTCGCGAAGTCCCTCGCCAACGACCTGGGCCCGCGCGGGGTGCGCGTGATCGGCCTGCTGCCCAGCCGGATCGACACGGACCGGGTGCGGTTCCTCGACTCCCTGTCCGGCGACGCGGACGCGTCCCGCGCGGCCAACGAGGCCACCATCCCGCTGCGCCGCTACGGCACCCCGGAGGAGTTCGGGCGGACGGCGGCGTTCCTGCTGTCGCCGGCCGCCTCCTACCTCACGGGGCTGATGCTCCCGGTGGACGGCGGGGCGCGCGCCGAGTTCTGACCCCGCGGAACCTCAGGCGACCCTGCGGGCCCGGTGCTTCACGGCCCGCAGGCGTGCCTCGGTGGGCAGCGCGGGCAGGCCCGTGGCCGCCCGCGCGTGGGCCAGGGCCTGGGTGCTGAGCGTGGTCAGGGCGGCCCCCGGGGAGGCGTACGGCTCCAGGCGGAGCGCCACGCGGGTACGAGGGGTGGCCCGGCGGCCGGTGAGCGCGACCCGGGCCTTGGCCACGCCCTCCTGGGCCGTGGCGTCCGCCTCCAGGACGCCCTCCAGGGCCCGGCCGCGCAGGACGGCCACCTCGCCGTCGCCGCTGTCGACGACGACCTCGGCGAGCCGGGCCCGCCGGAACTGGACGAGCAGCCACCACAGGGCGAGCAGGACGACGAGCCCGAGGACCGCGATGACCACCGGCCACCACCAGCCCTCGTCGCGCCAGCGCTGCCGGTCGGCGGCGGACAGCAGCACGTCCGAGGGGCCCGACCAGGGCCACCAGGACGGCACGGACAGATCGAGGGCGGCGGCGAGGACTCCCCCGCCGCCGACGACGAGCAGCAGCCCGGCGAGGCCGAGCAGGACGCGGTTGACGCGCCGGAGGACGACCGTCACCGGGGCACTCCTTCGTGGCTCATGGCTCACGCCTTCCTGGGCGGCCGGGCCACCCGTACCGTCAGCGCGGGCGGGTGGGCGAGGGCCAGTTCGTCGACGCCCGCGGCGACGGCCGCCTCCACGTCGGCGCGGACCTCGTCGAGCTCCCGGAAGTGCGAGGCGGCCTTGACCGCCACCTTGGAGCGTCCCACCCGGACCCGGACGGACTGCACGCCGGAGACCTCCATGGCGCGGTCCCGCAGGGCCAGGGCCGCGGCCTCCCGGTCGAGTCCGGCCCGTACGTCGGCGTGTTCGCGGCGCATCGGGAGGATGGCGCGCAGGCCGGGGGTCGCGGCGAGGATCAGGAGCCAGAGGCCGAGGACGACCGCGACCGCCGCGCCGACGACGACCCAGGTGTCGTCGAGCGGCCGGGTCGCGAGGCCGGCGGCCAGCTCCCGCCGCCAGGCCATGGCGGTGCGGCCGGCCCGTACGGCCGCCACGTCGTAGAGCAGGAGTCCGGCGCCGCCGAGGACGAGTGCCGCGAGCACGGCGGCGGGGATGCGGCGGACCGACCAGAAGCGGCGGACGCGGGACGCGGGGCCGGGGCCGGTACCGGGGTCGGGGGTGGGGCCGGTGCCCGCGTCGGCATCGGCATCGGTGAGGACCGGGACGGGGGCCCCGTCGGAGGGGGCCCCGCGCGGCGGTCCGGAGGGGGAGGAACCGGCAGCCCCGTCGGGAGCGCCGCCGCGGGCCCGGGTCGGCTCGTCGCCGGGGGCCGGAGCGGGCTCGTGGTCGGGGGGCGGTTCGGGAGGTGTCGTCATGACAGGCGGCCCCTCGGGCCGGCCTGGCGGGTGAGCGGGGAGTGGAGGCGTTCCACCTGGACGGTGACCTCGTGGACCTCCATGCCCACGAGTTCCTCCACGCGGGCGCGCACCCGGCCCCGGACGGCCCCGCACCGGGCCCCGATGTCCGTGGGGTAGTCGAGGTCGAGGCTCACCGCGACCCGGGCGACGTCCCGGTGGACGACGACCGAGGCGTGCGGCTTCGATCCTCCCTCGGGCGCGGGGCCGGCGGCCTCCCTGGCCGCCTGGGCGGCGATCTTCGCCACCACCCGGTCGGCGATCGAGGTGGCACCCCGGTCACGCACCGGGTCCGGGGAGACCAGGTCGGTTGCCACCCCGGGTCACCGCCGCCGGTCGCCGCGGTCGCGGCCGCGGAACAGGTCGCCGGGTTCGAGGTCGCCGTCGAGGAAGCGGCCCGCCACGAAGCCGATCGCCCCCAAGGCCGCGACCAGCACAAACGCTCCGAAACCGCCGAAGTATCCGGCGAAGCCGAGAGCCATGCCGGCCACCAGGCCGACCACCGCCATGCTCATTCCTGACCCCTTTCCGAGTCCTCCTGAGCCATCTGTGCGCCGTCGTCAGCGACTACTGGAGCCGTGACTCCGGCTCTTCGTCCTCTTCGTCCGGCAGTTTCACGTCGCTGACCGCGATGTTGACCTCGACGACCTCGAGTCCGGTCATCCGCTCGACGGCCGTGATGACGTTCTCCCGGACGTCGCCGGTGACGTCCGCGATGGAGACGCCGTAGTCGACGACGATCTCCAGGTCGAGCGCGGTCTGCACCTCGCCGACCTCGGCCTTCACTCCGCGCGTGGCGTTCGACTTGGCACCGCCGCCGCCGGGCACCCGGTCGCGTACGGCGCCGAAGGTGCGGGAGAGGCCGCTGCCCATCGCGTGCACGCCCACGACGTCGCGGGCGGCGAGACCGGCGATCTTCTCGACGACGCCGTCGGCGATCGTGGTCCGTCCCCGGGACGCCGGGTCTCCGCCGCCCCGCTTGGTGACCGAGGTGCGGCGGGGCCCGTCGGTCGCGGGCGCGCCGGTCTGAGTGGTGTCCGTCATTGGATTTCGCCCCTTCTGGGATATTTCGGGGTTCTTCGCCCACACTAAGGGCGGTTCCCCGGTCTCGCCCCGGGGATACGGCAGGCTGGGGCAATGACGACTGCTGAAGGTTGGACGGCGGCGGTGCGGGACCGCCTCTCGCCGGGCAGGCTGCTGCCGCTCGGCACAACGGCGGACGGGGCCTGGATCACCGAGCGGGCGGTGCGCGAGATGCTCGGCCGGGCCGCCTGGGCCGTACGGGGTGTGGTGCCCGGCGCACTGCGGATCCGGCCGGCGGACGCCGCCGAGGATCCGGGACCGGGCGGCCTGCTCGTCACGGCCTCGTTCGGCGCGATCGCCGGGCGCCCTCTCCCGGAGCTCGTCGAGGAACTGCGGGCGGCGCTGCTCGCCGCGGCCGAGGGCGGGCTCGGCCTCGTGGTCGGCGCGGTGGACCTGCGGGTGGCGGAGCTGCTCGACGCGGCGCCGCCGGAGCCGGACGCCGGTGCCGCTCCCCCGCCCGGCCCGACCTCGCCCGCGACGGACGACCCCGTGGCGCTCGCCGCGCTCGGGGTGGCGGGGGTCGCGGCGGTGACGGACACGCTGGGGCCGCCGGTGCGCCGGGGGCCGGACGGGGTCCGGGTGGAACTGGCCGTGACGGCCGGGGCCCGCCCCCTGGACGTGGCCCGCGCGGTGCGCACGGCGGTGACCGCGGCCGTCCCGGAGGACGCCGCGGTCACGGTCGTGGTGTCGGACCTGCGCTAGAGGTGTGCGGGCAGGTGGCGGCCGCCTGCCCGGTCGAGCGTCTGCCCGAGGTCAGTCGCCGAGACCCGCGAGGTCGCGCAGGCGGCGGGCCTGGGCGGCGCGCTCGGCGACGCGCTGGTCCTCGTACGAGCGGCCGGAGACGCCCTGGAGCAGCGCCTTGGTCTCGGTGACCGCGTCGCGCGGCGCCGCGAGCAGGGCGGCGCCGAGGTCCCGTACCGCCGCGTCGAGCTCGTCGGCGGGCACGGACAGGTTGGCGAGGCCGATGCGCTCGGCCTCCTCCGCGTGGACGAAGCGGCCGGTGGCGCAGATCTCCAGCGCGCGGGCGTAGCCGACGAGCGAGACGAGCGGGTGCGTCCCGGTCAGGTCCGGGACGAGACCCAGGCTGGTCTCACGCATGGCGAACTGCACGTCCTCGGCGACGACCCGCAGGTCGCAGGCGAGAGCGAGCTGGAAGCCCGCGCCGATGGCGTGCCCCTGGACGGCCGCGATCGACACGAGGTCGCTGCGGCGCCACCAGGTGAACGCCTCCTGGTACTCGGCGATGACCGCGTCGAGGTCCGCGTCGGAACCGCGCGCGAGATCGAGGAAGGACGGCTCTCCGTCGAAGCCCTCGGGCGTGAACGCCTGCCGGTCGAGTCCGGCGGAGAAGGACTGTCCCTCACCGCGCAGAACGACGACCCGCACGCTGCCGGGCAACGACCGGCCGGCTTCTGTCAACGCCCGCCACAGAGCGGGAGACTGAGCGTTGCGCTTCGCCGGATTGGTCAGGGTCACCGTGGCAACGGCGTCCTCGACGGTGAGCCGTACACCGTCCTTGTCGAATACGAGCTCAGAGTCGTCGAGCGTAGTCATGGGGCGCCTCCGGTTACGGTGCAGCACACTGCATGCGAATGCTAAGTGACTGCACAGTAACCACCGGGCCGGCGCGAGGGCCGACCGGGTGGCCACCGGGGGGTCCGGTGGCCCGGTAGAGGCGTCCTATGTCAGGCCGAGGCGGCTTTCTTGCCCCGGGTCGCTCCGCCGCGTCCACGCAGCGTGACTCCGGACTCGCTGAGCATCCGGTGGACGAATCCGTAGGAGCGGCCCGTTTCCTCGGCCAGCGCCCGGATACTCGCACCGGAGTCGTACTTCTTCTTCAGGTCTGCCGCGAGCTTGTCGCGCGCGGCGCCGGTCACCCGGCTGCCCTTCTTCAGAGTCTCGGCCACCCGTGCCTCCTCATGGGAAGTGCGCTCTGGACTTCTCATGATCACCCCTCCCGTGCGTCCTGGCCACCCATTCGACAAGGTCCATGCCGCCGGGTTTGTGGACGGGCGCGCGTTCGACACGACCGGAAGCTCAGATTCCGCTGGGCCGGAAAGCGGGCCCCGGGGCGCCCCGCACGGGAATCAGCAGGTCAGCGATACAGGGGGAACACACGTCCGGCGCGGGTCTGCCGGAAGGATTCGGCAGCGCACCGCGCCGGGGTGTACGAGACGCCCTCACTCAGATGAAGGATCACCCGTGGGCCGAATGATCCAGCCGGGCATGATCACCCGGTCCTCTCCGGGTCAGGCGAGCGCGACCAGGTCCGCGTAGTCCGGGCCCCACAGGTCCTCCACGCCGTCCGGGAGCAGGATGATCCGCTCCGGCTCCAGCGCGTCGACCGCGCCCTCGTCGTGGGTGACGAGGACGACGGCGCCCTGGTAGGTCCGCAGGGCCCCGAGGATCTCCTCGCGGCTGGCCGGGTCCAGGTTGTTGGTGGGCTCGTCGAGGAGCAGGACGTTCGCCGAGGAGACGACCAGGGTGGCCAGGGCCAGACGGGTCTTCTCGCCGCCGGAGAGCACCCCGGCCGGCTTGTCGACGTCGTCGCCCGAGAAGAGGAAGGACCCGAGCGTCTTGCGGACCTGGACGAGGTCGAGGTCCGGAGCGGCCGAGCGCATGTTCTCCAGGACGCTGCGCTCGGGGTCGAGCGTCTCGTGCTCCTGGGCGTAGTAGCCGAGCTTGAGGCCGTGCCCCGGGGTCACCTCGCCGGTGTCGGGCTTCTCGGCGCCGGCGAGCAGCCGGAGCAGCGTGGTCTTGCCCGCGCCGTTGAGGCCGAGGATGACGACGCGGGAGCCCTTGTCGATCGCGAGATCCACATCGGTGAAGATTTCGAGCGAGCCGTAGGACTTGGAGAGTCCCTCGGCCGTCAGCGGGGTCTTGCCGCAGGGCGCGGGGTCGGGGAAGCGGAGCTTGGCGACCTTGTCGGAGGCGCGTACCGCCTCCAGGCCGGAGAGCAGTCGCTCGGCGCGCTTGGCCATGTTCTGCGCGGCCACGGTCTTGGTGGCCTTGGCGCGCATCTTGTCGGCCTGCGAGTTGAGGGCGGCGGCCTTCTTCTCGGCGTTCTGGCGCTCGCGCTTGCGGCGCTTCTCGTCGGCCTCGCGCTGCTGCTGGTAGAGCTTCCAGCCCATGTTGTAGACGTCGATCGTGGAACGGTTGGCGTCCAGGTAGAAGACCTTGTTGACCACGGTCTCGACGAGGTCGACGTCGTGGGAGATCACGATGAAGCCGCCGCGGTAGCTCTTCAGGTAGTCCCGCAGCCAGACGATGGAGTCGGCGTCGAGGTGGTTGGTCGGCTCGTCGAGGAGGAGCGTGTCGGCGTCCGAGAAGAGGATCCGGGCGAGCTCGACGCGGCGGCGCTGGCCACCGGAGAGGGTGTGCAGCGGCTGGCCGAGGACCCGGTCGGGCAGCCCCAGGGCGGCGGCGATGGTGGAGGCCTCGGCCTCGGCCGCGTACCCGCCCTTGGTCAGGAACTCGGTCTCCTGGCGCTCGTACTGCCGCATGGCCTTGTCGCGGGTGGCGCCCGAGCCGGTGGCGATGCGCTCCTCGTTCATCCGCATCTTCTTGAGGAGGACGTCGAGGCCGCGGGCGGAGAGGATGCGGTCGCGGGCCAGGACGTCGAGGTCGCCGGTGCGCGGGTCCTGCGGGAGGTAGCCGACCTCGCCGGAGCGGGCGATCTGGCCGGCGGCGGGCTGGCCCTCGCCCGCGAGGCACTTGGTGAGGGTGGTCTTGCCCGCTCCGTTGCGACCGACGAGGCCGATGCGGTCGCCCTTGGCGACACGGAAGGAAGCGGACTCGATGAGGACTCGGGCGCCGGCGCGCAGCTCGATGCCGGAAGCGGTGATCACGGACAGACTCCAGGGCGGTGGGAAACGGCGGAAGGACGGCTGGTGGAGGGCTTCGACGCCGCTAGTGCACGGGGAGAATGGCCATACGGCCAGTCTAACGGGCCCCTGCAACTGCTTTTCGGCCATGAGGGGGCCCGGGCAGGCGATCGGAGCTTTCTCACATATCCGCTCTTGCTTGACAAAAGGGGCGGGTGCTGGGAGATCGACCGATACTCGGCGCAGGGCGGCGGCCTCTGCCGCGGCAGTGACGCGGAGGGTGGTGGACCGTGCAGTTCGACGACGACGCCGATCTGGACACCTCGGAGGTCAAGGACGTCCGGGGCAGCCGCATCCCGGGCGGCAGGGCGACCGTCGGCGGCGGCATCATCGGCTTCATCGCCCTGATCCTGGGCCTGTTCCTCGGGGTGGGACCGGACCAGCTCGGGCTCTCCTCGGGCGGCGACGAGCCGGCGGCCAGCGCGTCGGGGGCCGCCCAGGTGGATCAGGCCTGCAAGAAGGGCTCGGACGCCAACACCCGCGAGGACTGCCGGATCGTCGCCGTCGTCAACAGCGTCCAGGACTTCTGGCGGAGCGAGTACACCCGCCGCGGCGGCACCTACGGGAACGCCTCCACCGTGATGTTCAGCCAGCGGGTCCCGACCGCCTGCGGTTCCGCGACCTCGGCGGTGGGGCCGTTCTACTGCCCCGGCGACCGGCAGGTCTATCTGGACCTCGGCTTCTTCGACGAGCTGCGCACCAAGTTCGGGTCGACCGGCGGACCCTTCGCCCAGGCGTACGTGGTGGCGCACGAGTACGGCCACCACATCCAGAACCTGATGGGGACCCTGAGCCGGGCCCAGGACGGGCGGACCGGCGCGAACTCCAACGCGGTGCGGGTCGAGCTCCAGGCCGACTGCTACGCGGGCGTGTGGGCCCGGCACGCCACGACCACGCCCGACGACCGCACGGGCCGGCCGCTGCTGACGAAGCTGACGGAGGAGGACATCCGGGACGGCCTGGACGCGGCGGCGGCCGTGGGCGACGACCGGATCCAGGAGCGGTTCCAGGGCCGGGTGACCCCGGAGAACTGGACGCACGGCTCCGCGGCCCAGCGCCAGCAGTGGTTCTACGAGGGCTACCGGACGGGCGACATGGCCCGGTGCAACACCTTCCGCTGATCACCGGCGGGGACTGCCAGACTGAGATCCGGGTCACACGCGACTGAATCGAGAGGGAAGTGATCGGGATGGCTGAGGCTCCCCACATCTGTCCGACGCTGACGTACGAGGACGCGAAGGCGGCGATCAGCCTGCTCACGGAGGGCTTCGGCTTTCGGGCGGACGCCGTGTACGAGACCGAGGACGGGCGCGTGGCGCACGCCGAGCTGTCGTACGGGAACGGCGTGGTGATGCTGGGCAGCAGGGGCACCGGCAGCGAGTTCGACAAGCTGATGGCCGACGCGGGGCCGGTCGGCGTGTTCGTGCACGTGGACGACGTGGACGAGCACCACGCGCGGGCGGTGGCGCACGGCGTCGAGATCGTGATGCCGCCCAAGGACCAGGAGTACGGCTCGCGGGACTACATGGCGCGGGACGCCGAGGGCAACGTCTGGAGCTTCGGGACGTACACCCCCGGCGCCGCGGAGTAGCCGGGCGCCGGGGAGGTTCGCGCCGCGCGGCGGCCGGGCGCCGGGGAGGTTCGCGCCGCGGAGTCGCCGGGCGCCGGGTGGTTCCCCCGACGGGATCCCCCGGGCGGGGGTCCCGTCACGCTCCCCCGGTGTGGACCTGGAAGGCGGCCCGGCGGACGGCCTTGGCCAGCGCCGGGTCCGGGTGGGCGGCGGCGAGGGCGACCAGGACCTGGACGGTACGGGGGTGGCCGACGGCCCTGATCTCGTCGAGGAGCGCCGGGACGGTGCCCTGCACGGCGGAGTCCAGGTGCCGGACGAGCAGCTCGGTCTCCCCGTGGTCGGCGACGGCGGCGGCCGTGTCCACCCAGAGCCAGGTGGACTCCTCACGGGTGAGGACCTCCTGGGCGTCGTCGGGGTCGGCGCCCTCGTACTCGGCGAGCCAGAGCAGCGCGTACGGCCGCAGGGAGGGCTCCGCGACGGTGGCCCGCACCTCGGCCTCGGCGGGGGCGCCGACGACCCGGAGCGCCTCGAAGGCGAGCCCGCGCAGCAGCGCGTCCTCGCCGCGGGCGACGGTGAGGAGCTCGGTCACCGCGCTGGAGAGGGTGCGGGCCGCGAGCCAGGCGCGGTACTCGGCGCGGGCGGGGCCCGGGGTGAGCCGGGCGCAGCCGCGGAGCATGTCCTCCGCGGACTGCTCGATGTTCCCCGCGGGGCTCTGCGCGGCGACGCAGATCTGCTCCAGCTTGACCCAGACCGCCCAGTTGCCGAGCGGGGTCAGGGTGGCGTGACGCCCCTCCGCACCGGGGTCCAGGGTGAGCGCGCCGACGGCCGCCAGGCCTTCGAGCGCCCAGTCGAGCAGGGCCGGGAGCCCGTCGGTGCCGCCGTCGGCATCGTCGCCGTCGTCGCTGTCGGGGCCGTCGGCGCTGTTCGCGGCGGTGGCGGGGGCCTCGGGGGCCTGCTCGGCCCCGGGAACCTCGCAGCGCACCTCGCGCAGCTCCTCGACGCGCTGGCCGAGCAGGTCGAGGAGGGCGGGGACGAGGACCGGGCCCTGGGAGAGCTGGAGCAGCGACAGGACCTGCGGAAGGGCCTCGACGACCTCGGCGACGGCGCTCGGCTCGACCCCCTCGGGGGCCGGGTGCACCAGGGACCAGGCGTCGAAGAGGGCCACCCAGCCGCGCAGCACGGCGGAGTCGTCGCGGTCCCAGGCGTGCAGCCGCCAGCCGGGGCGGGCGGTGTCGCCGTGGAGCTCGACGAGGCCGGCGAGCCGGGCGCGGTCCCAGCCGGCCCGGACCTGGCCGGGCGTCAGGTCCAGTGCGGCGGCGGCCCGTTCCTGCGCGGAGGGGGCCGAGGGGCCGCTGGGGGCGGCGACGGCGCCGCGCTCGACGGCCGCCCAGCGGGCGATCCGTACCGCGTCGGCGAGGACGTGCCGGGCCTGGCGGGCCAGCTCCGCACGGGGCGGAGTGCCCTCGGGCGGCCGTGGCGCCGGCCGGGTGCGCCGGGTCGTCACGGCCCGTCGGGCGGTGGCCAGCGCCCGCGGGCGGACGAGTCGGAGTCTGGAGTTGCGCGCCAATGGTTCATCGGGCTTTCGAGACGTCACGGGGGCAGTCTTCCCGCTGACGGCCCGAAAGCCCAATCGGAATCGGCCGCGCCGTCCCCGGCGCCGCCCGCCGGGCCCTAGAGGAGCGGGGTGAGGAAGCGGCGCAGGGCCTCCTCGTAGCGGACCGGGTCGGCGTTCCACATCGCCGCGTGCGGGGCGTGCCGGACGGTCTGGAGGGTGACCAGGTCGGGGCGGCGGGCGGCGAGTTCGACGGACGGCTCCCACGGGGCGATGGTGTCGTCGGGGCCGTGGAGGAGGAGCACGGGAACGCGCAGCACGCCCGGCGCGGAGGCCTCCTCCAGGAGGTCGCCGTGCTGTCCTGTCCTGCCCTGGGCGGCGCGGACGGCGAGCGGGAGCAGGGGCGCGGGGACGTGGTGGGCCGCCGCGAGGTTGCGGAGGGTGGCCTCCCAGTCCAGGACGGGCGAGTCGAGGACGAGTCCGCCGATCCGGTCGCGCACCCCCGACTCGGCGGCGGCGCGCAGGGCCATCGAGGCCCCGCTGCCCCAGCCGTGCAGCACGACCTTCGAGGCGCCCCGGTGGACGGCGTAGCGGATGGCGGCGTCGACGTCGCGCCACTCGGAGTCGCCGAGGTGGGCGAGGCCGTCCGGGGAGGCGGGTGCTCCCTCGTCGCCGCGGTAGGCGGGGACGAGGACGGGGATCTTCCGGCGGTTGTAGAAGGGGACGACGTTCAGCGGGTGCTCGCGGGTGGTGCCCAGGCCGTGCAGGGCGATCACCCAGGTGGTGCGGGGCGCGGCGACCAGCCAGGCCGGCAGGGGCCCGAGCTCGCCGGGGATCTCGACGTCCTCGTGGGCGAGCCCGAGGGCGCTGATCGGCGTGCCGATGTGCAGCTGGGGGGTGAGGCGGACGCGGGAGCCGGGGCCGAGCACCCCGCGCTCGACGCGTTCGAGGCGCCGGACGACGGTGTCCGCGGTGTGCGGGACCCGGTCGAGGACGGGGCCGACGACGGCGTGCTGGCCGTGCCCCTCGATGCCGTACGTGCCGGGGCGCAGCGAGGCGAGGCTGCGGGTGAGCGTGATCCGTTCGGGTCCCGTGGCGTGCACGGTGAGTTTGGGATCCCCGGGCAGGGGACGTCCGGACGGCGCCCTGAGGGCGACGTCGCTGGCGTACCGGCCGGCCGCGAACGCGGCCGCGCCGACACCGAGCAGAGTGGTGACGGCCGCTGCCGTCGCTGTAGCCGGGCGCACGCTCCCAGTCTCGGCAGGGTGGGGGCGGACTGCCACCGGTGGGACCCGGACGGGCCGGAGGAGAGGGGCGGTCCGGGGGCGGGACGGGGGGCTCGGCGCGCGGGGCCCGCCGAGGGCTCTGGGACCCTCCGGGGAGTGACATGGGTCTCGTCGGCGGGGTCCCCCGGTCGGATGGTTTCGTCCAGGGACCGGAACGGGTCGGTGGCGGAGGAACCGGGGCAGGTCGCATGTGCCCGGTGATGGGCCGGATTACCCGGGGTTGCGGGGTGACCGCATCGTGGACGGTTCATGGCCCGGAGCCGTAAGCGGAATCCCTCGACGCCGGTTTGGGACACCACAGCGCCCTACCCAGTTCATCTTCCGTTCACCCAGGTTGCTTACGTTCGTCCAGCCACTGACGTCAAACGATTGCCTGGGTAAATGGAACACATCACGCTGCTGCTCGCCATTGTGGTCGTGACAGCTCTCGTGTTCGATTTCACGAACGGTTTCCACGACACCGCGAACGCGATGGCCACCACCATCTCGACCGGTGCTCTCAAGCCGAAGACGGCGGTGGCCATGTCCGCCGTGCTGAACCTCGTCGGCGCTTTCCTGTCCGTGGAGGTCGCCAAGACGATCTCCGGCGGGATCATCAACGAAGAGGGCATTCGTACAGAGGTGATCTTCGCCGCGCTGGTCGGCGCCATCCTCTGGAACCTCCTGACCTGGCTGCTCGGACTTCCGTCCAGCTCCTCCCACGCCCTGTTCGGCGGCCTCATCGGCGCCGCGGTCATGTCGGCGGGCTGGTCGGCCGTGAACGGCCCGACGATCGTCACCAAGGTCCTCATCCCGGCCGTCGCCGCGCCGCTCGTCGCCGGCCTCGCCGCGATGGCCGCCACCAAGCTGACGTACAAGATCAAGGCCAACCCCGAGGCGAAGGCCACGGCCAAGGGCTACCGGGCCGGCCAGATCGCCTCCGCCGGTCTCGTCTCCCTCGCCCACGGCACCAACGACGCCCAGAAGACGATGGGCATCATCACCCTCGCCCTGGTCACCCAGGGTGTCGTCGCCCCCGGCTCGAACCCCCCGATGTGGGTCATCGTCTCCGCCGGTGTCGCCATCGCCCTCGGCACCTACCTCGGTGGCTGGCGCATCATCCGCACCATGGGCAAGGGCCTCACCGACCTCCAGCCGCAGCAGGGCTTCGCCGCCCAGACCAGCGCCGCGACGGTCATCCTCGCCTCCTCGCACCTGGGCTTCTCGCTCTCCACCACCCAGTCCTGCTCGGGTGCCGTGATGGGCGCCGGCCTCGGCCGCAAGGGCGGTGTCGTCCGCTGGTCGACCGCCACCAGGATGTTCGTCGCCTGGGGCCTGACCCTGCCCGCCGCGGCCGTGGTCGGCGCCGGTGCCGAGTTCCTCACCAAGCAGGGCCCCTGGGGCATCGCCGCCGTCGCGGTCCTGCTGGTCGCCGGCTCGGGCGTCATCTGGTCGCTCTCCCGCCGCAAGCCGGTCGACCACAACAACGTCACCGCCGACGACCTCGACGACGAGCCCGCGGGCGTCGTGACCACCGCCATGGCCGCCGTCACTCCGCCGCCGGCCGCCGGTTCCGTCGCCGCCGTCGCGGACGAGGACCTCAGGACGACCATCCCCGCCCCGGCCCCCACCGACCCGACCGCTCCCCCGGCCCCCGCCGCCGCGGTCTAAGGAACGAACGACATGAAGATCGACTGGGCAGCTCTCGGCTCCGTCTTCGGAGTCAGCCTCGTGGCGACCGTCGCCCTCGTGGGCCTCTTCACCCTCGGCATCGTCGGCCTCACCAAGCAGGAGGAGGCCGCCGCCCGCGGAGGCTCCGCGGCTCTGGCCCGCACCGCCGCGTACGCCTGCTTCGCCCTGTGCGCCGCAGCCGTCGCGTACGGCATCTACCTGATCGTCGTCTGACGGTCCGCGCGTGACCGGCGGGGCGGTCCGCACCTTCGGGTGCGGACCGCCCCGCCGTCGTGTCTGTGGTGCTTCGCACAGTGACCCGCTGCAGGTCAAGGGTGAGTTGACGGCTGTTCTCGGCCCGTGGTGGACTGCCGAGGCCATTACGGCGGCAGCAGAGGAAGTCCGGTGCGAATCCGGCGCGGTCCCGCCACTGTGACCGGATCCGAGGGGTCCGGGAGTCAGGAACTCTCGCCGCCGGTCACGTCGATCCAGGGCGCGGACCCTGAGTGAGGACATGCGCCATGCCCGGCCGCAGCAGTACCAGCCGGCTCTCCCCGGACGGATTCGCGTACGGAGCGGCCGCGGGTCTCGTCGTCGACCTGCTCGTCGGCGACCCCCGCCGCGGACATCCCGTCGCCGCGTTCGGCCGGGCGGCCGCCGCGGTCGAGAACCGCCTCCACCACGACCACCGCGGCTGGGGTGCCCTGCACACCGCCGTCTGCGCCGGCTCGGCCGTCGCCCTCGGAGCGCTCGCCGCCCGGACCGTACGGAACCGGCCGGCCGCCGCCGTCGCCCTGACCGCCGCCTCCGTGTGGGCCGTCGTCGGCGGGACGACCCTGGGCCGGGAGGCCCGCGCCATCGGCGGGGCGCTCGCCGCCGGGGACCTGGACGTCGCCCGGGAGCGGCTGCCGCATCTCTGCGGGCGCGACCCGCAGTCCCTGGACGGACCCGCGATGGCCCGCGCGGTCGTCGAATCGGTCGCGGAGAACACCTCCGACGCCGTGGTCGGCGCCCTCTTCTGGGGCGCGGTCGCGGGCGTACCGGGCCTCCTCGGCTTCCGCGCGGTCAACACCCTGGACGCGATGGTCGGCCACAAGTCGCCGCGCCACCGCCGCTTCGGCTGGGCCTCGGCCCGGCTCGACGACGTGGCCGGCTGGCCCGGGGCCCGGCTGACGGCCGTCCTCGCGACCGTCGCGGGCGGCGATCCGCGCGGTGCCCTGGAGGCCTGGCGGGCCGACGCGGCGAAGCATCCCAGCCCCAACGCGGGCCCCGTCGAGGCCTCCTTCGCCGGCGCCCTCGGCATACGCCTCGGGGGCACCCTGTCGTACGGCGGCCGGGTCGAGCACCGTCCGGTGCTCAACGGGGAGGGCCGGGCCGTCGAGGTGGCCGACATCGACCGGGCCGTACGCCTGTCGCGCCGGGTCACCGGACTCACTCTGGCCGCCTGCGTGGGCGGCCGGCTGATCATCGGCGCCCTGGCCGCGTCGACCCGGAAGCGGAGGAACGCATGAGGGGTGGGGGACTGCTCGTCGCCGGGACCACGTCCGACGCCGGCAAGAGCGTCGTGACGGCCGGCATCTGCCGCTGGCTGGTCCGCAAGGGACTGAAGGTGGCGCCGTTCAAGGGGCAGAACATGTCGCTGAACTCCTTCGTCACGAGGGAGGGGGCCGAGATCGGGCGCGCCCAGGCGATGCAGGCGCAGGCGGCGCGGGTGGAGCCCACCGCGCTGATGAACCCCGTCCTGCTCAAGCCCGGCAGCGACCGGTCCAGCCAGGTGATCCTGATGGGCAAGCCGGTCGGCGAGCTCAGCGCCCGCGGGTTCTTCGGGAAGGCCGGGGGGGCGTCCCCCGGGGAGGCGCTGCGCGGCGGACGGCGGGAGGAGCTCTTCGAGCCGGTCCTCGCGTGCCTGGAGGAGCTGCGGAGCACGTACGACGCCGTGATCTGCGAGGGCGCGGGCAGCCCGGCCGAGATCAACCTGCGGCGCACCGACATCGTGAACATGGGGATAGCCAGGGCGGCGCGGCTGCCGGTCGTCGTGGTCGGCGACATCGACCGGGGCGGGGTCTTCGCCCAGTTCTTCGGTACGACGGCGCTGCTGGCGCCCGAGGACCAGGAGCTGGTCGCGGGCTACCTCGTGAACAAGTTCCGCGGTGACGTGACCCTGCTCGAACCGGGCCTGGACATGCTGCACGGGCTCACCGGGCGGCGGACCTTCGGCGTCCTGCCGTACGCCCACGGGCTCGGCATCGACGAGGAGGACGGCCTCCGGGTCTCGCTGCGGGGCGCGGTGCGCGAGTCCGTCGTCGCGCCGCCGGTCGGCGAGGACGTGCTGCGGGTCGCCGTCTGCGCCGTGCCGCTGATGTCCAACTTCACGGACGTGGACGCGCTGGCCGCCGAGCCGGGGGTCGTCGTGCGGTTCGTGGACCGGGCGGAGGAGCTCGTCGACGCGGACCTGGTCGTGGTGCCGGGGACGCGCGGGACGGTCAGGGCGCTCGCCTGGCTGCGGGAGCGCGGGCTCGCCGACGCGCTGGCGCGACGGGCCGCCGAGGGGCGTCCGGTGCTCGGCATCTGCGGCGGCTTCCAGGTCCTCGGCGAACACATCGAGGACGAGGTCGAGTCCCGGGCGGGGTCCGTCGAGGGGCTCGGGCTGCTGCCCGTCCGGGTGCGGTTCGCGCCCGAGAAGACGCTCGCGCGGCCGGTGGGCTCGGCGCTCGGGGAACACGTCGAGGGGTACGAGATCCACCACGGCGTCGCGGACGTACGGGGTGGGGAGCCGTTCCTCGACGGGTGCCGGGTGGGCTCCGTGTGGGGGACGCACTGGCACGGCTCCCTGGAGAGCGACGGGTTCCGGCGGGCGTTCCTGCGGGAGGTCGCGACGGCGGCCGGACGGCGGTTCGTACCGGCGCCGGACACGTCGTTCGGGACGCTCCGGGAGGAACAGCTGGACCGGCTGGGGGATCTGATCGAGGAGCACGCCGACACCGACGCCCTGCTGCGGCTGATCGAGCAGGGGGCTCCCGCGGGGCTGCCGTTCGTGCCGCCGGGTGCGCCGTGAACCGCGCTCCGCGTCCGGGTCCCGACCCGCACCGCCCGCACCGCCCGTACTACCCGCACTGCCCGCACCACGTGTCGAGGATTCCTGGCGGCCCCGGGCCGTCGTTCGAACATTCGCGATCTGAAGGAGTGACCGGCCGATGAGTACCCGGTATCCGTTCACCGCCGTCGTCGGCATGGACGACCTGCGGCTCGCGCTGCTGCTCAACGCCGTCAGCCCGGCCGTCGGCGGTGTGCTCGTGCGGGGTGAGAAGGGGACCGCCAAGTCCACCGCCGTGCGCGCGCTCGCCGAGCTGCTGCCCGCCGTGCCCGTCGTCGCCGGCTGCCGGTTCAGCTGCGACCCGGCCTCGCCCGACCTCGGCTGCCCCGACGGCCCGCACGGCACCGAGCCCGGCGTCCAGCGCCCCGCGCGGATGGTCGAGCTGCCCGTCGGCGCCTCCGAGGACCGGCTCGTCGGCTCCCTCGACATCGAGAAGGCGCTCAGCGAGGGCGTCAAGGCCTTCGAACCGGGCCTCCTCGCCGCCGCCCACCGCGGGATCCTCTACGTCGACGAGGTCAACCTGCTCAGCGACCACCTCATCGACCACCTCCTCGACGCCGCCGCCATGGGCTCCTCCTACGTCGAGCGCGAGGGCGTCTCCGTACGGCACGCCGCCCGCTTCCTGCTCGTCGGGACCATGAACCCCGAGGAGGGCGAGCTCCGGCCCCAGCTCCTCGACCGCTTCGGGCTGACCGTCGAGGTCGCCGCCTCGCGCGACCCGCAGCAGCGCGTCGAGGTCGTCCGGCGGCGGCTCGCCTTCGAGGACGGCCCCGCCGCCTTCGCCGACCGCTGGGCCGCGGACGAGGCCGCGCTGCGCGAACGGATCGTCACCGCACGGGCTCTGCTGCCCCAGGTGACGCTCGGCGACGCCGTGCTGCTCCAGATCGCCGCCACCTGCGCCGCGTTCGAGGTCGACGGCATGCGCGCCGACATCGTCATGGCCCGCACCGCGACCGCGCTCGCCGCCTGGGCCGGCCGCACCGAGGTCACCTCGGAGGACGTGCGGCAGGCCGCCCTGCTCGCCCTCCCGCACCGGCGGCGCCGCTCCCCCTTCGACGCCCCCGGCCTCGACGAGGACAAGCTCGACGAGACCCTGGAGGAGTTCAAGGGCCAGGGCCAGGAGCCGGACGAGGACCCCGAGCCCGACGGGCCCGGCGACGGGGGGCCCGGGGACGGCGGTCCCGGCGGGGGCGTCCCGCCGCAGAGCGACGGGCCCGCCGCCGAGCACTCCCCCGCTCCCGAGGAGGCCTCGCCTCCCGCGCCGTCCTCGCCCTCGCCCTCCCCCGAACCCGCCCCGCAGGGCGCCGGTTCCGGTGAGCGCGCCGCCGTCGCCGCCGCCGAGCCCTTCCGTACGAAGGTGCTCAGCGTCCCCGGCCTCGGCGAGGGCGCGGCCGGGCGCCGCTCCCGGGCCCGCACCGAGCACGGGCGCACCACCGGATCCGTACGCCCCCGGGGCTCGCTGACCAAGCTGCACCTGGCCGCCACCGTGCAGGCCGCCGCCCCGTACCAGAAGGCCCGCGGGCGGACCGGCCCCGGTCTGGTGGTCCGCCGGGACGACCTGCGGCAGGCGACCCGGGAGGGGCGCGAGGGGAACCTGGTGCTCTTCGCCGTGGACGCCTCCGGTTCGATGGCGGCCCGGCAGCGGATGAGCGCCGTCAAGGGCGCCGTCCTCTCCCTGCTGCTCGACGCCTACCAGCGGCGCGACAAGGTCGGCCTCATCACCTTCCGGGGCCGTGCCGCCGAGGTCGCGCTGCCGCCGACCTCGTCCGTCGACGCGGCCGCCGCCCGGCTCGAGAAGCTCCCGACCGGTGGCCGCACCCCGCTGTCGGCCGGTCTCCTCAAGGCCCATGACGTGCTGCGCGTCGAGCGGCTGCGGGACCCCTCGCGGCGCCCGCTGCTCGTCGTCGTGACCGACGGGCGGGCCACCGGCGGCGGCGCCGACCCGGTGGCGCTCGCCGCCCGCGCGGCGCGGCTGCACGCCGCCGACGGCACGGCCTCCGTCGTCGTCGACTGCGAGTCCGGACCGGTGCGGCTCGGACTGGCCCGTGAGCTCGCCCGTGAACTCGGCGGCACCGCCGTCACCCTGGACGAGCTGCGCGCCGACTCGATCGCCGGCCTCGTCCGGGACGTACAGGGAAACCGGAAGACCACCGCCAGGAGGGCCGCTTAATGCCGCAGGGACAGCCGACCGTCGTTCCCGACGACGGTCTCACCACCCGTCAGCGCCGCAACCGCGCGCTGGTGATGGTGCACACGGGCATCGGCAAGGGGAAGTCGACCGCCGCGTTCGGCATGGCGCTGCGCGCCTGGAACCAGGGCTGGCCGATCGGGGTGTTCCAGTTCGTGAAGTCGGCCAAGTGGAGGGTCGGCGAGGAGAACGCCCTCAAGGCGCTCGGCGAGACCGGCAAGGGCGGCACCGTCACCTGGAACAAGATGGGTGAGGGCTGGTCCTGGATCCAGCGCGAGGTCGCCGAGGGCGAGCAGTCGCACGAGGAGAAGGCCCGCGAGGGCTGGGAGCAGGTCAAGCGGGACCTCGCCGAGGAGAAGTACACGTTCTACGTCCTCGACGAGTTCGCGTACCTGCTGCACTGGGGCTGGATCGACACGGCCGAGGTCGTCCAGGTGCTGCGCGACCGCCCCGGGCACCAGCACGTCGTCATCACCGGCCGCAACGCGCCGCAGGAGCTCGTCGACTTCGCGGACCTCGTCACCGACATGTCCAAGGTCAAGCACCCGATGGACGCCGGTCAGAAGGGCCAGCGGGGCATCGAGTGGTAGCACGTCTCGTCATCGCCGCGCCCTCTTCGGGCGCGGGCAAGACCACGGTCGCGACCGGCCTGATGGCCGCGTTCGCCGGCCGTGGTCTGGCGGTCTCGCCGCACAAGGTCGGGCCGGACTACATCGACCCGGGCTACCACGCGCTCGCCACGGGGCGGCCGGGCCGCAACCTCGACGCGTACATGTGCGGTACGGGGCTGGTGGCCCCGCTCTTCGAGCACGGGGCGCGCGGGTGCGACCTGGCGGTCGTCGAGGGCGTCATGGGTCTGTACGACGGCGCCGCCGACCAGGGCGAACTCGCCTCCACCGCACAGGTGTCGAAGCTCCTCAAGGCGCCGGTGGTGCTGGTCGTCGACGCGTCCTCGCAGTCGCGGTCGGTGGCCGCGCTGGTGCACGGGTTCGCGTCCTGGGATCCGGAGGTGCGGATCGGCGGCGTGATCCTGAACAAGGTCGCGACGGACCGCCACGAGCATCTGCTGCGGGAGGCGCTCGGGGAGTCCGGGGTGCCGGTGCTGGGCGTCCTGCGGCGGGCGCCCGCCGTGGCGACCCCGTCGCGGCATCTGGGGCTCGTGCCGGTGGCCGAGCGGCAGGCGGCGGCGCTCGCCGCCGTCGCCGCCCAGGCGGAGCAGGTGCGCCAGGGCTGCGACCTGGACGCGCTGATGGCGCTCGCGCGGTCGGCGCCGCCCCTGCACGCCGAGCCGTGGGAACCGCACGGGGTGGTGGCGGGCGTTCCGCGGAGCGCTGGGGGTGCTGCCTCCGGGCGGGGTTCCGAGGAGGGTGGGCCCGACCGGGCCGCCGGGCCGAGGGCCGCGGACGGGGCCGGCCGCGGCCGCGGGCCGCTCGTCGCCGTCGCCGGAGGAGCCGCGTTCACGTTCTCGTACGCCGAGCACACCGAGCTCCTGCGAGCGGCCGGCGCCGAGGTCGTCACCTTCGACCCGCTGCGGGACGAGGCCCTCCCCGACGGGACGTCCGGGCTCGTCATAGGCGGCGGGTTCCCCGAGATGTACGGCGAGCAGCTGTCCGCCAACGAGCCGCTGCGGAAGGCGGTCGCCGCGCTCGCCGCGTCCGGCGCGCCCGTCGCCGCCGAGTGCGCCGGGCTGCTGTACCTCGCGCGGTCGCTCGACGGCACTCCCATGTGCGGGGTGCTCGACGCGGACGCGCGGATGTCCGAGCGGCTCACCCTCGGGTACCGGGACGCCGTCGCGGTGAGCGACAGCGTGCTCGCGCCCGCCGGGGCGCGGATGCGCGGGCACGAGTTCCACCGGACCGTCATCGAGCCGGGCGCCGGGGCGGCGGCCGCGTGGGGGCTGCGGCAGCCCGAGCGGAGGGTCGAGGGCTTCGTGCAGGGCGGGGTGCACGCCAGCTATGTCCACACCCACTGGGCGGGGTCCCCTGAGGCCGCCGCGCGTTTCGTGGAGCACTGCAGGTGAGTTCAGCCGCCGGAGACGCCCACCACGAGCCAGATGAAGCCGACGCCCCCGACCGTGCACAGCAGGGTGGAGCGGGCGGGGTGGTCGTGGTGGGCCTCCGGCAGGATCTCGGCGGCGGCCAGGTAGAGCAGGGCGCCGCCGAAGAAGCCCAGATAGGCGCCGAGGAGTTCCACCGGAAGGGTGAACAGCAGGGTGGAGGCGGCGCCGATCAGCGGGGCGAGGGCGTCGGCGACGAGCATGCCGACGGCCTTGCGGCGGGCGTTCCCGTAGAGGCTGGTGATCGTGTACGTGTTGAAGCCGTCGGCGAAGTCATGGGTGATGACGGCGAGCGCGACGGTGGCGCCCATGCCGCCGCCGACCTGGAAGGCGGCGCCGAGCGCGATGCCGTCCATGAGGCTGTGACCGACCATCGCGGCCGCCGCCGTCATGCCGACCTGCGGGACCCGCTCGTCGGCCGCGACGCCGTGTGCGGCCTGGCGTACGGCGAGGAGCCGCTCCACGACATGGGCGAGGAGGAAGCCGCCGACGAAGAGCAGCAGGGCCTCCGGGACTCCGAACACCTCCTCGCCCGCGGCCTCCAGGGCCTCGGGCAGCAGGTCGAGTCCGACGACGCCGAGCATGAGTCCGCCGGCGAGCCCGAGGACGAGGTGGCGCCGGTCGGTGACGCGTCCCGCGACCCAGCCCCCGAAGAGCGTCATGAGGAACGCGCCGAGCGCGACGACTACAGCCATGGGCCTTTGGTATCGGATGGGGCGGCGTCCGCGCACCTCGGTGTCGGCGCGCGGGCCGGGGTCCCGGTGGACGAGGTCCTCGCCCTGGTCGACGCGGTGCTGCGGGAGGCGGGGCTGACGCGTGCGGACGTCCGCTCGCTCGCCACGCTCGACGCGCGGGCGGCGGAGCCGGGGATCGCGGGGGCGGCCGGGGCGCTCGGGGTCCCGGTGCGGGCGTTCACCGCGGCAGAGCTCGCGGCCGTCCCCGTACCGCATCCGTCGGCGCGGCCGCTGGCCGCGACGGGTACGGCGTCGGTGGCGGAGGCGGCCGCGCTGCTCGCGGCGGGTGGGGGCTCGTCCGCCGGGCTGCTCGTACCGAAGCGGAAATCCCGGCGCGCAACGTGCGCTCTCGCCGCTTCTGTCCGGGTTCACCCGAACGAAGACGCCCCAGGCGTACGGTTGTTGCCCCGAACTCACGGGTACATCGCTGGCGAGCCCGGCTCACCCCCCACCATCCCCACCCCCCACACGACGGCGGCCCTGGACATGCATCTGCATACCGACGCCCACGACCTGCGCCACCACGGTGACGCCGAGGTACGGGACGAGAAACTCATCGACCTGGCGGTCAACGTCCGGACGAACACCCCTCCGGACTGGTTGCGGGAGCGGATCGCCGACTCCCTCACCGGACTCGCCGCCTACCCCGACGGCCGGGCCGCCCGCGCGGCCGTGGCCGAACGGCACGACCTGCCCTCGAACCGGGTGCTGCTCACGGCGGGCGCGGCCGAGGCCTTCGTGCTCATCGCGCGGGCGCTGCCGGTGCGCCGGCCCGTCGTGGTGCATCCGCAGTTCACCGAGCCGGAGGCGGCGCTGCGCGACGTCGGCCACGAGGTGGGCCGGGTGCTGCTGCGCGAGGAGGACGGCTTCCGGCTGGACCCGGCGGCGGTCCCCGAGGACGCGGACCTGGTGGTGATCGGGAACCCCACGAACCCCACGTCCGTGCTGCACCCGGCCGCCTCGATCGCCGCGCTCGCGAGACCCTGGCGGACCCTGGTGGTCGACGAGGCGTTCCTGGACGCGGTGCCGGGCGAGCGCGAGGCGCTGGCGGGCCGGACCGATGTGCCGGGGCTCGTGGTGCTGCGGAGCCTCACCAAGACGTGGGGGCTGGCCGGGCTGCGGATCGGGTACGTGCTGGCCGAGCCGGCGACGATCGCCGCCCTGGAGCGGACCCAGCCGCTGTGGCCGGTGTCGACGCCCGCCCTGGTGGCGGCGGAGGCCTGCATGTCGCGGGCGGCGCTGGCGGAGGCCGAGCACGCGGCGCACCGGACCGGGGTCGAGCGGGCCCATCTGCTCGCCGGGCTGGCGGAGTTCGACGAGGTGCGGACGGTGCCGGGGGCGGAGGGCCCCTTCGTGCTGCTACGGATCGACGGGGCGGACGCGGTCCGGGAGCGGCTGCGGTCGCTGGGCTTCGCCGCCCGCCGGGGCGACACCTTCCCGGGGCTCGACCGGAACTGGCTGCGGATCGCGGTCCGGGACCGGGCCACGACGAACCGCTTCCTCCAGGCCCTCGACCAGGCCCTGCTGATGGCCGGCTGAGCGGCCGCCGCCGGACCACCGGCGGGCGTCGCGCGCACACGGGTCCGGGGGAGGGCGACGTCGTCACCGTCGCCCTCCCCCGGACCCGTGCTCTCCCGGAGGCTCCCCCCGGAGCCTCCGGCGCATGCCCCTGCGCGTCCCCCTCGGACCGTCAGCCTCGGGAGCGGGCGCGCGAGCGGGTCAGCGCGAGCGCGCCGCCGCCGGCCACGAGGAGCGCGAGCGCCCCGCCCGCGATGTACGGGGTGGTGGAGCTGCCACCGGTCTCGGCGAGGTTCTGGGTGGGCGTGGTGCCGCCGTTGTTGGTCTTGATGCCGCCGGCGTCGCTCGGCTTGACCGAGGGCTGCTGCGTGGGCTGCTCCGAGGGCTGCTCGCTGGGCTCCTGGGTGGGCTGCTCGGTCGGCTTCCCGGTGGGCTCCTCGGTGGGCTTCTCCGTCGGGGCCGGGCCCTTGGGCGTCTCGCAGGTGGCCTCGGCGAGCGTCACGGTGCCGTTGACCTCGGCGACGCCGAGCTTCAGCGGGTCGACCTCCACCTTGAGTTCGAGGGCGGTCGCCGCCGCCGTCCGCGAGGTGGTGGACGTACGGGACAGGTCGAGGGTGACCTGTCCGACACCGGGCACGCTGACCTGGGTCCGGCCGCCGGTGGAGAGGGTGGTCTTCTTGCCGAAGACGATGACGTGGCCCAGGACGTTGGACTCGGCGACCGGCTTCTTCCCCACCTCGCACAGCGCCTTGGAGGTCACCTTCTGGACCTCGATGAGCGAGAGCAGCGGGATTCCGGGGACGTGGACCCGGGCCTTGACGAGGTTCACGTACCCCTCGGCCTTCTTGTCGTCCACGGTGGCCGTCGCGGTGGCGACGTCGGCGGCGAGGATGTCGATCGGCTTGCCCTGCTCCGCCCCCTGCACCTTCACGGAGAGCGCGGTCTCGCTCTCGGTCTCCGGCGCCTTGACCTCGTTGAGGGAGACCCGCAGCGGCACGTCGACCGTCTTGTCGAGCAGGGAGACGTCGAGGCCGGTCCGCAGGACGACTGCGGTGGCGCGCCCTTCGCCGTCCGTGGCCTGCGCCGCCGGGGCCGCGAGGAGCACGGGGCCGACGGCCAGGGCGGCGACGGTCGCGGCTGCGGCGGTACGGCGTACGGGCATGCGGAAGGTGTTGCTGTTCAAGATGGTGGAACCCCCACAAGAGACATGGCGTCGCCGGCCGCTCACCACGGGGACGGTGGGTCGGCGCGGCCTCGGCGACTTGAGACACCGGAATCTTTACGCACGGAGAGTGAACCCACAGTCGCCTGACGTGAGTTCACTCCAAAGGGGGGTTTCCGTGTTCATATTCGATTTTTTTCGACACAACCGTTCCCGGGTGTCCCGCGTCTTTCGCACGCGAGGGGACACAGCGGGTCCCTCGGCAAGGGTGTGAACGAGCCGCCGAGCGCCGGGGTAACGGATCGTCAACCCGGCGCATCGGGAGCGGGCGGTCAGCTCGCGCGCCAGTACCCCAGCGCGTGGACGCGCTCCTTGGGCAGGGCGAGTTCCTTGCGCGCGTACGTGGCGAGGGTCCGGGTGGTCGCGGTGTCGCAGGCGATCCAGACGTACGGGTCGGACTCCGCGAGGCCGGGGAGCTCCGCCTTCACGCGGGCGACGAGGTCGGCCCCGCCGTCGCGCCGCGGCACCCGGCGCAGTTCGTGGTGCTCGGGGTCGAGCCGGACCGGCAGCTCCTCGTCGGAGGCGTGCTGGGTCTCGAACCAGACGGTGGCGGGGACGCCCGGAAGCGCGTCGAGCAGGGAGTTGACGGCGGGCAGCGACGCCGGGTCGCCGACCACGAGGAGCCGCCCGGGGCGCGGTTCCGGGGCGTCGAAACCGGTCCCCTGCAGGGTCGCCTCGACGGTGTCGCCCGGGGCGCAGGAGCGGGCCCACCGGCTGGCCACGCCGTCGTGGAGGGCGAACTCCAGACTGAAGGTGCCGGCCTCCTGGTCGGGATCGACCAGCGTGTACGCGCGCTGGTGCGGCTTGCCCGCGTTCTCGAACCAGATCCGGACCCACATCGTGGGGTGGATCCCGGCGGCGGCGAGCAGACCGCCGTCCGTGAAGTGCACCCTGCGGTAGTCCTCGGTGACCTGCTCGGCCCCCGTCACGGTGAACGTGAAGTCCTTGCCCCGCATCAACTTGAGAACGGCACCCTGCCAGCCGTGACCCACCGCAATCCCCTCCCCTGAACTCCTGTAGATTAATTTAGGTCAGCCTAACCTAAGAAAATCGCAGAAGACATGGTCCACGCCATGTCAGGTACATGGACGGGATCGGGGTCTCCGTGAGCATCGAGGTCTACCGGGACGCGTGGGGCGTCCCCCATCTGCGCGCCGCTGACCAGGACGAACTCGCCTTCGCGCAGGGCCGGGTCACCGCCCGCGACCGGGCCTGGCAGCTGGAGGTCGAGCGGCACCGCGCCCAGGGCACCACCGCCGCCTTCCTCGGCGCCGCCGAGCTCGGCTGGGACACCTTCGCCCGGCGCTCCCGGCTCGCCGACACCGCCCGCCGCTGCTTCGAGCGGCTCGAGCGCGAGGACCCGGCGACGGCGGCATGGGTCCGCGCCTATGTCGACGGGGTCAACGACGGCCTGGCGGAAGGGGCCGCACGGGCGCCCGAGTTCGCCGAGACCGGCCTCGCGCCCGGCCGGTGGGAGCCGTGGACCCCGCTCGCCGTCTGGCTGACGACCCACATCCTGTTCGCCGGCTTCCCCACCAAACTGTGGCGCGAGGAGGTCGCCCGGCGGCTCGGCGAGGAGTGGACGGAGCTCTTCGCGACCGACGGGCCCGGGACCTCGGGCTCCAACGGCTGGCTGGTCGCGGGCGGCCGCACCGCGAGCGGGGCGGCCCTGGTCGCAGGCGACCCGCACCGCTTCATCGAGGCGCCCGGCGTCTACCAGCAGATCCGGCTCGCCTGCCCCGCGTACGACGTGGTGGGCATCGCCGTGCCCGGCATCCCCGGACTCGCCCACTTCGGCCACACCGGGCCGGCGGCCTGGGCCATCACCAACGCGATGTCGGACTACCAGGACCTCTACCGGGAGCGGCTGCGGCGGCTCCCGGACGGCGGGGTGGAGGCGTACGGCCCCGAGGGCTGGCGCCCTGCGGCGACGCACACCGAGACGATCGAGGTCGCGGGCGGGGAGCCGGTCGAGGTCGAGGTCGTCGAGACCGACCGGGGCCCGGTGATCATCGGGGTGGACGACGAGCAGGACTCACGGGAGCAGGCCTCTCAGGACCAGGCCCCGGTCTGGGAGGCGGTCGCTCTGCGGTACCCGCCGCGGGTCACCGGACGGCTCGGGTTCGAGGTGCTGCCCGCGCTGCTGCGCGCCCGGACCGTCGCCGACGTGGACACCGCCCTCGACGGCTGGGTCGAGCCGGTCAACGTCGTCCTGGCCGCCGACACCGGGGGCGGCCTGCTGCACCGGGTCGCCGGCCTGGTCCCCGTACGGCACCGGACCAACTCGCTGCGGATCGTGCCCGCCTGGGACCCGGCACACGCGTGGGAGGACGCCCCGGCGCCGCTGCCCCGCGCCGAGGTGGACGGGCACGCCGTGATGGCCAACGCCCGGGGCCTCGCCGCGCCGCTGGGCATCGAGTTCGCGCCGCCGCACCGGGCGGACCGGATCGACGCGCTGCTCGGCGCCTCGGCGGACTGGACCCCGGAGAGCATCACCGCCGTCCACCGGGATACCGACAACCGCTCGGCGGCCCGCCTCCTGGCGGCCGTGGCCCGGCTGGGCGACGGCGGGAGCGGACGGGCCGGCTCCGGCAGCTCCCCCGCCGGGCCCCGCGCCGGAGCCCTCTCCCCCGCCGCCTCCGCCGTGCGCGACCGGCTGCTCGCCTGGGACCGGCGGATGGACGCGGAGAGCGCCGACGCCGGTCTCTACGCCGCCGTGCGCGGGGCCGTCGTCCGCCGGCTCGCCGCCCACGAGGCCTTCGCGGCGCTGCGCGAACCCGCCCCGTACCCCGAGGTGTTCCGGCCCTGGCTGGCCCTCGGGCCGCGCGTCGCCTACGCCCTGGAGACCCTGCTCGTGGCCGGGCCCGTGCCCGCCGCGGACGTCGACCGGATCGTGCGCGAGGCGCTCGACGAGGTCGCCGCGGGTGAGCCCCCGGCCGCCTGGGGCGTCACGCACCGGCTCGCGCCCTGGCAGGCGCTGCCCGACCCCGACGACGCGCGGTGGCCGGGGCTCGGCGGGGACCACGACTGCGTGCTCTCCACGTCCAGCGTGCCCGGGTGGACCGACCGCAGCGCCCGGGCCTCCGCGGCCCGCTACGTCTGGGACCTCGCCGACCGCGAACGGAGCGGCTGGATCGTGCCGTTCGGCGCCTCCGGCGTGCCCGGCGACCCGCACCACCGCGACCAGCTTCCGCTGTGGCTGAGGGGCGAGCTCGCCCCCGTCACCACCGACTGGCAGAACCTCACCAAGGAGCAGGGATGACCACCGCCACCGCCGCCTACGTCCGGAGAGTCGAGGGCTTCGGCACCGTCACGGTCCGGCCCGTCGAGCCGGAGCGCGACGCCGCGCTCCTCCACGCCTGGGTCAACGAGGAGCGGGCCCGCTTCTGGGGCATGGTCGGCACCACCGTCGAGCAGGTCCGGGACATCTACGCGCACCTCGACTCGCTCACCACCCACCACGGCTTCCTGGTGGTCCTGGACGACGAGCCCGTCGCCCTGCTCCAGACGTACGACCCCGAGGCCGATCGCGTCAGCGAGTGCTACGAGGTGGAGCCCGGGGACATCGGCGCCCACTTCCTGATCGCGCCGAACCCGGCGCCGCAGCCGGGCTTCACCGGCCGGCTCCTGTCCGCGCTCGTCGCCTTCACGCTGCGCGACCACACCCGTGTGGTCGTGGAGCCGGACGCCTCCAACGAGAAGGCGATCGCCCGCATGGTGCGCGCCGGGTTCGAGCTGGGCCCGGAGGTCGTGCTGCCCGAGGTGGACCTGCCGGAGGTCTTCCTCCCGGAGAAGAAGGCCCGGCTGGCGTTCCTGACCCGCCGCTGAACGGCCGGCGGCGAGCGGTCGGGGCCGGTCCCGGGGGTGTCCCGGGACCGGCAGGACACCCCCTAGCCCACCACCCGCCCGTTGACGACGACCCGGCGCGGCGCAGCGAGGACGCGGACGTCCGCGCGCGGGTCCTCGCCGTAGACGACCAGGTCGGCCGGGGCTCCCTCCTCCAGGGAGGGGCGTCCCAGCCACGCCCTGGCTCCCCAGGCGGTCGCCGCGAGCGCGTCGATCGGCGGGATGCCGGCCTTCGTCAGCTCCTCGACCTCCTCGGCGACCAGGCCGTGGGCGAGGGAGCCGCCCGCGTCGGTGCCGACGAAGACCGGGACGCCCGCGTCGAAGGCGGCGCGCACGGTGTCGTAGCGGCGCTCGTGCAGCCTGCGCATATGGGCCGACCAGCGGGGGAACTTCTCCTCGCCGCCGTCGGCGAGGTGCGGGAAGGTCGCGATGTTGACCAGGGTCGGGACGATCGCGACGCCCCGCTCGGCGAAGAGCGGGATGGTGTCCTCGGTGAGTCCGGTGGCGTGCTCGATGCAGTCGATGCCGGCCTCGACGAGGTCGCGGAGCGAGTCCTCGGCGAAGCAGTGCGCGGTGACGCGGGCGCCGAGCCGGTGGGCCTCGGCGATGGCCGCCTCGACCTCGGCGCGCGGCCAGCAGGCGGTGAGGTCGCCGGCCTCGCGGTCGATCCAGTCGCCGACGAGCTTGACCCAGCCGTCGCCGCGCCGGGCCTCGCGGCCGACGTACTCCACGAGGTCGGCGGGCTCGATCTCGTGGGCGTAGTTGCGGATGTAGCGGCGGGTGCGGGCGATGTGCCGCCCCGCCCGGATGATCTTCGGCAGGTCCTCCCGCTCGTCGATCCAGCGGGTGTCGGAGGGCGAACCCGCGTCCCGGATCAGCAGGGTGCCGGCGTCCCGGTCGGTGAGGGCCTGCTTCTCGCTGGTCGCCTCGTCGACGGGGCCGTGCCGGTCGAGCCCGACGTGGCAGTGGGCGTCGACGAGGCCGGGCAGCACCCAGCCCTCGACGGTGACCGCCTCTGCGGCGGGCCGGTCGAAGGTGACCCGCCCGTCGACGCACCACAGTTCGTCCCGTACGTCCTCGGGGCCGACGAGCACCCGACCCTTCACGTGCAGCACCGCGCGATCACTCATGTCTGCACTGTACGAGGACGGGACCCCGGCCGGGGAGGGCCCCTCGGTACCCTGATCCGGAGTTCCGCCCGCACGAATCCGAGTCGAAGAAGGCACCGCCGTGACCGTGACACATCCGCTCCTGGACCTGGCCCCTCTGACCGCCGCGCATTTCGCGTCGATCGAGCGGCGGGTGGCCGCGCTGCTCTCCACGGAGCAGGACGTGGTGATCACCCAGGGCGAGGCGCTGCTCCCCCTGGAGGGGTGCATCCGCAGCGGGGCGCGGGCCGGATCGACGGCGCTGAACGTGGTCACCGGGCCGTACGGGCAGACCTTCGGCAACTGGCTGCGGGACTGCGGCGCGACCGTGGTCGACCTGGAGGTGCCCTTCCACACGGCGGTGACGGCCGCGCAGGTGGAGCAGGCGCTCGCCGCCCACCCGGAGATCGACTTCGTGTCCCTGGTGCACGCGGAGGCGGCGACCGGCAACACCAACCCGGTGGCGGAGATCGGTGAGGTCGTGCGGGCGCACGGCGCGCTGTTCTACCTGGACGCGGTGGCGTCGATCGGTGCCGAGCCGGTGCTGCCGGACGCGTGGGGCGTGGACATGTGCATCATCGGCGCGCAGAAGGCGATGGGCGGGCCCGCGGGTGTGTCGGCGGTGTCGGTGAGCGCGCGGGCGTGGGAGCGGTTCGCCGCCAACCCGGCCGCGCCGCGCCGCTCGTACCTCTCGCTCCTGGACTGGAAGGAGCGCTGGATCGACGGCGGCCGGAAGGCGCTGCTGCACGCTCCGGCGCAGCTGGAGATGCTGGCCCTGGAGGCCTGCGTGGAGCGGATCGAGGCGGAGGGTCTCGACGCGCTGATGGCGCGGCACGCGGCCGCGGCGGCGGCGACCCGGGCGGGCGCGCTGGCCCTGGGCGGCGGCCTGGAGCCGTATGTGTACGAGGCGAAGGACGCGGCGCCGGTCGCGACGACGCTGCGCGTGCCGGCGGGTACCGACGCCTCGGAGCTGGTGGCGAAGGCGCTGGCCGCCGATCCGTCGCTGCCGCTGATCGCGGGTGGCGGGGCGCTGGCCGCGGAGATGATCCGGGTCAACCACTACGGGGTGGACGCGACTCCGGGCGCGGTGCAGTCCTCGCTGGCCGCGCTGGGCGCGGCGCTCGGCGAGGCGGGCCGTGCGGTGGACCTGGAGGGCGCGCGCCGGGCGGTGACGGAGGCCTGGGCGGTCTGACCGACCCGCGTACGCCGACCCGCGCTGGGGACGGGAAGGAACGCGGAAGGGGCGGGGTCCGGTGTCGGACCCCGCCCCTTCCGCGTGCCGCCGGGTGCTTCCGGACCTCTCAGGGTGCTCCGGTCACGGCTCCGGGCGCTCCGGTTACAGCGCCGGGTAGTCGGTGTAGCCGCGGTGGTCGCCGCCGAAGAAGGTCGCCGGGTCCGGGGTGTTGTACGGGCCGCCGGAGCGCAGTCGGGCGGGCAGGTCGGGGTTGGCGAGGAACAGCGCGCCGTACGCGACGAGGTCGGCGGTGCCGTCCTCGATCAGGGCCAGCGCGTCGGCGCCGGTCGGCCCCTCGGTGGAGGGGTTGAGGATGAACGTGCCGGAGAAGGCCTTGCGCAGGGCGAGGGTCAGTTCGCGGATCTCCGGCGCGGGCTCCGTGACGTGCAGGTACGCGATGCCGACGGGGTCGATCGCGGCGACGAGCGCGGGGTAGAGCTCGTCGGTGTCGGTCTCGGCGATGTCGTTGTAGGTGTTGGCAGGGGAGATCCGCAGGCCGGTGCGCTCCGGGCCGATCTCGGCGGCGACGGCCTCGACGACCTCGACGGCGAGGCGGATGCGGTTCTCGACCGGGCCGCCCCATTCGTCGGTGCGGTGGTTGGAGCCGGAGGCGAGGAACTGCTGGATGAGGTAGCCGTTGGCGCCGTGGATCTCGACGCCGTCGAAACCGGCGTCGACGGCGTTGCGGGCGGCCTCGGCGAAGCCGGCGACCGTCTCCCGGATCTCGTCCGTGGTGAGCTCGCGCGGGGCGACGAAGTCGATGAGGCCGGTGCCGGCGAAGAGCTGGCCCTTGGGGGCGACGGCGGACGGGCCGACGGGGTGGAGGCCGTCGCCGAGGACGACGGGGTGGCTGATCCGGCCGGCGTGCATCAGCTGGGCGAAGATCCTGCCGCCGCGCTCGTGGACGGCGTCGGTGACCTCGCGCCAGGCGGCGACCTGCTCGGCGCTGTGCAGGCCGGGGGTGTTGGGGTAGCCCTGGCCGACGGCGCTGGGCTGGGTGCCCTCGGTGATGATCAGGCCGGCCGAGGCGCGCTGGGCGTAGTACTCGGCGACGAGCGCGGTGGGGGTGCGGGTGTCGGCGTCGGCGCGGCTGCGGGTCATCGGGGCCATTGCGATGCGGTTGGCGAGCCGGGTCCCCGCGAGGTCCACGGGGTCGAAGGCGGTGGTCATGGCTGTCCCCTTCACGAACTTATGTGGTCGGCCAAGTATCTGGCTCGACTGCCACTGTAACCCATTGCTTGGCCGACCAAGGTAAAGTGTGGGGAGAGCCGTCCCGAGGAGCCCCGATGTCAGGAACCGACCCCGTCTGTACCGAGAAGGTGCCCTCCGCCGCCCACGGCGGCCCCGTCAGCGTCGCCCTGGCCGGGGTGGCCCGGATGCACCGGATCGCCGCCGGCCGGCGGCTGCGGGAGCTCGGCCTCTACCCGGGCCAGGAGATGATGATGATGCGGCTCTGGGACTGCGGACCGGTCCGCCAGTCCGAGCTGATCCAGTCCCTGGGGCTCGACGCCTCCACAGTGACCAAGATGCTCCAGCGCATGGAGCACTGCGGCCTCGTCCTGCGCCGGCCCGACCCCGCCGACCGGCGTGCGGTCCTGGTCGAGGCGACGGACGAGGGCCGGTCGCTGCGCGCCGGCGTCGAGGGCGTCTGGTCCGACCTGGAGCAGGCCTCCCTGAGCGGGCTCGGCCCGGACGACCGGGCCGAGCTGGCGCGGCTCCTCGGCCTCGTGGCGGACAACCTGCGCGAGGAGGCGGGCGAGGCGGGCGACTGCGCGGCCCCGCCGCGCGGCTGCTGACCGGTACGCCCGGACCGGCGCCCCCCGCCCCGCCGTACGGGTGTCAGCCCGCCCCGCCGTACCGGTGTCAGCCCGCCAGGACCTCCAGGGCGCGGTCCACGTCCGCCGCCGTGTTGTACAGGTGGAAGGACGCGCGCAGATGGCCCGCGCGGACGGAGAGCAGGACGTCGGCCTCGCGCAGCGCGTCCGCGCGGTCCCCGAGGCCGGGGACGGCGACGACCGCCGACTCGTCCATGACCGGCGCGTGCCCGAGGGCGACGACTCCGGCGCGGAAGCGGGCCGCGAGCCCCTTGACGTGGGCCTCGATCCGCTCGACGCCGACCTCCTCCAGGAGCGCGAGCGAGCGGGCCGCCCCGTGGTACGAGAGGAAGGCCACGGGCTCGTCGAAGCGGCGTGCGCTGGCGGCCAGTTCGCGGACCGGGCCGTAGCTGTTCACCCACAGCTCCTCGCCGGTGACCCAGTTGGCGTGGATCGCGAGGAGCGAGTCCTGAGCCTCCTCGGTGACGGTGAGGAAGGACGCCCCGCGCGGGCAGAGCAGGTACTTGTAGCCGCCGGCGACCGTGTAGTCCCACTCCCCCGCGCGCAGCGGCAGCCAGCCGGCCGACTGGGTGGCGTCGAGGAGGGTCCGGGCGCCGTGCGCGGCCGCCGCGGCCCGGACCGCCGCGAAGTCCGCGGTCCTGCCGTCCGCCGACTGCACGGCCGAGAAGGCGACGAGCGCGGTGTCGGGGCCGATGGACTCGGCGAGCCGGTCGAGGGGCACGAAGCGGGTCTTGAGGTCGCCGCGGATCGTGAAGGGGGTGATGACGGAGGAGAAGTCGCCCTCGGGGAAGAGGATCTCGGAACCGGCCGGCATCGACTGGGCGATCATGCCGCAGTGCACGGCGACCGAGCTGCCGACCGCGACGCGCTCGGGCGCGACGCCCACGAGCCGGGCGTAGGCGGCGCGGGCCTCGTTCACGACCTCGAAGTCCCCCGCGCCGCCCGGGCGGCCGGCGGCGGTCTCCTCCGCGAGCTGCACGACGGCCTCGATCGCGCGCCGCGGCAGCAGCCCGCAGGCGGAGGTGTTGAGGTAGGTGTTCTTCGGCGCGAACTCGGCGCCCCCGAGGGGCTCTTCCAGGGAATTCATGTTCTCACCCTGGATTCCCCGCGATCACCCGTCAATGGGGTTGAATCGCGGGGAATCCCCAAGCCGCGCTTATCTCCGCAGGTGGGAGCGGGTGTGGATGATCATGCACCGGGCCGGGTGCGGGAGATCACGCGCCGGGCCGGGTGCGGGAGGTCACGCGCCCGGGACCTCGCAGCTGCCGTCGGTGTCGCAGACCGCCGCGTCGCCGCCGACGGTCTGGAGGACCCGGCCCTGCCAGGCCTGCTCCAGGGCCTGGGTGAAGACCTCGGCGGGCTGGCCGCCGGAGATGCCGTAGCGGCGGTCGAGCACGAAGAACGGCACGCCGTTCGCACCGAGTTCGGCGGCCTCGCGCTCGTCCTCGCGGACGGCGTCGGCGTAGGCGGAGTCGTCCGCGAGGACGGCCCGCACCTCGGCCTCGTCGAGACCGGCCTCGACGCCCAGCGCCACCAGGGTCCCGGCGTCGAAGACCGAGCGCTCCTCGGCGAAGTTGGCGCGGTAGGCCAGGTCGAGGAGCTCGTTCTGCCGTCCGCGGTCCTTGGCGAGGTGGAGCAGCCGGTGGATGTCGAAGGTGTTGCCGTGGTCGCGGCCCTCGGTGCGGTAGCCGAGGCCCTCGGAGTGCGCGTTGGACGCGACGTGCGCCTCCATGGCGCGGGCCTCGTCGAGGGTGCGGCCGTACTTCGTGGCGAGCATCTCCAGGACGGGGCCGGTGTCGCTCTTGGCGCGGTTCGGGTCGAGCTCGAAGGAGCGGTGCACGACCTCGACGTCCTCGCGGTGGGCGAAGGCCTCGAGTCCCTTCTCGAAGCGTGCCTTGCCGATGTAGCACCAGGGGCAGGCGATGTCGCTCCAGATCTCGACGCGCATATGACTTCTCTCCGGGGTGGGGCGGCGGGGTGTTCGGGGTGTTCTGCCGCGACAACGACCCCGCCGCCGGATTTCATTCCGTTTCCGGCCCGAGTGTGAGCCGGAGCACGAGGTGGTCGCCGTCGCGCGGGGTCTCCGGGTCGGGGGTCCAGCCGTGGGCGGCGTAGAAGGCCTGGGCGCGTTCGTTCTTCTCGAAGACCTCAAGGCGCGCCTCGGTCAGCCCGGCGGCCCGCCAGCCGTCGACGCAGGCCGTGTGGAGCTCGGTGCCGACGCCGCCGCGCCAGCGGGCCGGGAGGACGTGGAGCTGGGTGAGGTGCATGCGGCCGTCGCGCTCCCCGTACGCGGCGATGCCCGCGAGCTCTCCGTCCCGGACGGCGCAGAGGACGGCGCCGCGCGCGACCGCGGCGGCCCAGCCGGACCGGGAGCGGGCGATCTCCTCGGGGCCGAGGAAGTCGGCGTCGGGGAGGTGACCGCGGTAGTAGGTGGCGCGGGCCTCGGTGTGGAGGGCGACGACGGCGTCGAGATCGGCGGGGGTGGCGAGTCGGATCATGGTTCTTCAGGACGCGCGGGAGGGCGGGGCGGTTGCGGCGGGGGGGGCCAACGACGGCCGGCGGGGCGGTCGCGGCGCGCGGGAGGGAGGGGGTGGCGGCCGGCGGCGCGGTTGTGGCGGGGTGGCCTACGCCTGCCGCGGGGCGGTTGCGGCGGGGGTGCGTACGGCGGCCGGCGGGGCGGTCGCGGCGCGCGGGAGCGGGGGCGTCGCGGCCGACGGCGGGGCGGCGACGGCCGCGGCGGGCCCGTCCGCCGCCGGCAGGCGGCTGAAGGAGGACCGGTAGGCGCTCGGGGTGAGGCCCGTGCGGCCCAGGAGGTGCCGGCGCAGGGAGTCCCCGGTGCCGAGGCCGCTGGCACGGGCCACCGCGTCCATGGCGAGCGAGGTGGTCTCCAGGAGCTCCTTGGCCCGCTCCACACGCTGGTGCAGCAGCCACTGGAGCGGGCTGACGCCGGTCTCGGCGTGGAAGCGGCGGGACAGGGTGCGGACGGAGACGCCGGCGTGCCGGGCGAGGTCGGTGAGGCCGAGCGGTGCGTCGAGGTGCTCCATCGCCCAGGCGCGCGTGGCGGCGAACGAGACCCCGCGCTCGGGCGGCAGCGGGGTCTGGGTGAACTGGGTCTGACCACCGGGCCGTACGGGGGCCACGAGGGCGAGCCGGGCGACCGTGTTGGCGACGGCGGCGCCGTAGTCGGTGCGGATGACGTGCAGGCAGAGGTCGATGCCCGCCGCGTACCCGGAGGAGGTGAGCACCGGCCCGTCCTGGACGAACAGCACGTCGTCCTGGAGGTCGACGGCCGGGTGGCGGGCGGCGAGCAGCGAGCGGTACGCCCAGTACGTCGTCGCGGCCCGGCCGTCGAGGAGCCCGGCCTCGGCGAGCGCGAAGGCGCCGGTGCAGATGGAGGCGATCCGGCTGCCGGCGCCGGCGGCGCCGCGCAGCGCGGCGAGGATGCGCGGGTCGGGGTCGGTGTACGAGCCGCTGCCCGCGAGGACCACGGTGTCGGCCCCGGCGACGGCGTCGAGGCCGTGCGGGACGTGCAGGTCGAGGCCGCCGGTGGTGGTGACGGGCCCGGGGTCGGGGGCGCAGATGACCGTCTCGTACCCGGGTGCGCCGTCGATCTCGACCTTGCCGAACAGCATCTCGGGGATGGCCAGGTTGAACATCGAGACGGGCGGGGCGGCGATCACGGCGACCCGGCGGACGCGGGGCGGGGGCGCGGACTCGGCTGTCATGTGGCCAGAACCTCCGGGCATATGGCATTCGGGCCACTACTGTACGGGTCCGTCGATCATGAAGCTGGGTCCATGTCCTCAACAGACCTCGCCGAACCGCCCGTCGACGCCCCCTCCTCCGCCCGGACGTCCCCCGGCCCCGCCCTGGCCGCGGCGATGCTCGGGTTCGCGCTCATCACGCTGGACACCTCCGTCGTGAACGTCGCCCTGCCCGCGATCGGCGCCGATCTGCGGACCGGGATGTCGGGGCTCCAGTGGGTGGTCGACGCGTACACCCTGGCCTTCGCGGCGCTGCTGCTCTCCAGCGGGGCGCTCGCCGACCGGGTCGGGGCGAGCCGGGCGTACGGGATCGGCGCCGTCGCCTTCGTCCTCGCCTCGGCGGCCTGCGGTCTGGCCCCGGGCCTTCCGGCGCTCCTGGCGGCGCGGGCGGTGCAGGGGGTGGCGGCGGCCGTGATGCTGCCGGCCTCGCTCGCGCTCGTCCGGGAGGCGTACGGCGATCCGGTGCGGCGGGCACGGGCGGTGTCGCTCTGGGCCGCGGGCGGCACGGTCGCGGTGGCGTTCGGCCCGGTCGCGGGCGGGGCGCTGACCACGGCGTGGAGCTGGCGGGGCATCTTCTTCGTGAACCTTCCGCTGGGGCTGCTCGCGCTGGCGCTGCTGAGCCGGGTGGCGCGTTCGCGGCGCAGGCCCGCCCCGCTGGACCTGCCGGGGCAGCTCACGGCGATGGCGGCGCTCGGGGCGCTGACCTTCGCCGCCATCGAGGGCGGCACGGAGGCGTGGTGGGCGCTGGGGCTCGCCGGGGTCTCGTTCGCCGCCTTCCTGCTGGTCGAGACGCGGCGGAGGCACCCGGTGGTGCCGCTGGGCCTGTTCCAGAACAGGACGGTGGCGGTGGCGGTGGCGGCGGGTTCGGCGAACAGCGTGGCCTTCTACGGAATGCTGTTCGTCTTCAGCCTCTTCTTCCAGCAGGTGCTGGGCCTCACTGCGCTGGCCGCCGGGCTGATGTTCCTGCCGATGACGGGGCTGCTCGCCGGGGTGAACATCCTGTCGGCGCGGGTGGCGGCGCGGTACGGGGCGCGGCTGCCGATCGTCGTCGGCCAGGCGGTCGCGGTGGCGGGCCTGCTCGGTCTGCTCACGGTCGACGCGCACACCCCGCAGGTGGCCCAGGCGCTCCTGCTCGTCCCCCTCGCCCTGGGTGCGGGCTTCTCGCTGCCGCCGCTGATCGCCTCGATGATGGAGGCGGTCCCGGCGGAGCGCGCGGGCACGGCGGCGGGCCTCCTGAACGCGGTCCGGCAGACGGCCGGCGCCCTCGCGATCGCGGTCTTCGGCTCCCTGGCGGCGGCGTCCGTGGAGTCGGCGCTCCGCACGAGCCTGCTGATCAGCGCGGCCCTCCTCGCCCTGACGACGCTGCTCTCCCTCCGCCTGCCGGGCCGCCGGGGCCGCTGAGCGGGCTCAGGCCCCCTTGCGGTACTGCCCCGGGGCCATCCCGTACTCCCGCTTGAAGGCCTTGGCGAAGGCGAACTCCGAGGAGTATCCGGAGCGTTCGGCCACCGCGCGGAGCGGGAGGTCGTCCGTGCGCAGGAGGCGGCCCGCCGCCGTCATCCGCCACCAGGTGAGGTAGGCGAGGGGGGACCGGCCGACGAGGGCGGTGAAGCGGCGGGCGAAGGCGGCGCGGGAGAGGCCGCCGAGGGCGCCGAGTTCCTCGACGGTCCAGGCTCTGGCCGGGTCGTCGTGGAGGGCCCGGAGGGCTCCGGCCACGACCGGGTCGCCGAGGGCCGCCGACCAGCCCGTGGAGCGGTCGGCGCACACGCTGAGCCACCAGGTGCGCAGCAGGTACAGCAGCAGGGTGTCGAGCAGGGCGGGCACGATGGCGTCCGATCCCGGCTGGGGTTCGGCGAGTTCGGCGCCGAGCAGGTCGACGGCGGCCCGCAGCCGGGGGTGGGCGCCGACCCGGGCGGGGAGGTGGACGTACGGGGGCAGCTCGGTCAGCAGCGGGTGGGCGCGGGCCCGGCTGAGCTGGTAGGCGCCGCAGAGGAGCAGGGTCTCCTCGGCGCCGACGGGCCCCCGGTCGGGCCCGGTGGGCCAGGAGCCGTCGGCGGCCGGCAGGGCGTCGACGAGCGGGGTGTCGGGCCGGTCGGCGAGTCCGTGGCCGGTGCCGTGGGCGAGCAGGACGACGTCGCCGGGGCCGAGCCGGACGGGGGCGGTGCCGTCCGGGGCAGCAGCCAGGCGGTGCCCTGGAGGACGACGTGGAATCCGGCGCCCTGACTCGCGGGGAAGCGGATTCCCCAGGGCGCGAAGCGGACCGTGCGGGAGGAGTGGGGCCGGCCGGTGCGCATGGCGGCGATGGCATCGCTCAGTACGTCCATCCCGGCACCGTACTCCTCACCGAGGACGGCGAGACGATCGGACATGACCGGGAGCCATGGGGATATGGATCGTCTCGCCGCGCGCTTCTACGGTCGGGGCATGACGACGACAACAGGCAGGACGACCAAGGCGGTTCTCTTCCACGGGCTCGGCGGTCCCGAGGTGCTGGGCGTGGAGGAGGTGGCGCTGCCCGACCCCGGGCCGGGCGAGGTGCTCGTACGCGTCGAGGCGATCGGACTCAACCGCGCCGAGGCGCTCTTCCGCGCGGGCACGTACTACTACCCGGCGACGCTGCCGGGTTCGCGGATCGGCTACGAGGCGGCGGGGGTCGTCGAGGCGGTCGGGGCGGGGGTCACCGCGTACGCCCCGGGTGATCCGGTGATGGCGGCGGCCAACTTCGAGTTCGGGACGCACGGGGTGCACGCGGAGCGGGTGGTGCTGCCGGAGGAGTACCTGGTGGCCCGGCCCGAGGGGGTGGACGCGGTGACGGCCGCGGCGGTCTGGCTGACGTACTCCACCGCGTACGGCGGCATGGTGCTGACCGGCGGTCTCGGCGCCGGCGACCACGTGGTGATCACGGGGGCGTCCAGCGGCGTGGGGACGGCCGCGATCCAGACGGCGCTGCGGGTCGGCGCCGTGCCGGTGGCGACCACGCGCGGCGAGGACAAGCGGAAGCGGCTCCTGGAGCTCGGGGCCGCGCACGTGATCGTGACGGAACCCACCGACGCCGCCGCCACCACGGACGCCACGGACGCCACGGGCACCGGGCACCTGGCCGAGGAGGTGCGGCGGTTGACCGGCGGGGCGGGCGCCGCCCTCGTCTTCGACGCGATCGGCGGTCCCGGGTTCGCCCGGCTCGGGGACGCGCTGCGGCCCGGCGGCACGGCGGTGCTGTACGGCTGGCTGGACCCCCGGCCGGTGGCCCTGTCGATGAACTGGCCGCAGACGGTCCACACCTACGCCAACGGGGCGCTCGTGAGGACCGCGGAAGGGCGTCGGCGGGTGGCGGGGTTCATCGGCGCGGGGCTGCGCGACGGCTCCCTGGCGCCGGTGATCGCCGAGACCTTCGACGGTCTGGAACGGATCGCCGACGCCCATCGGCTGATGGAGTCCAACGCGCACCTCGGGAAGATCGTGGTGCGCGTCGGGGGGTGACCGCCGGTGGCCGGGCTCAGTGGCGGGGCAGGCCCAGCGGGTTGCCGTCGCGGAGCTCCGGCGGGAGCAGGTGCCCGGGGGTCGACTGGTAGGTGACCGGGCGCAGCCAGCGCTCGATCGCGGTCGCGCCGACCGAGGTGGCGGTGGAGGTGGTGGCCGGGTAGGGGCCGCCGTGGTGCTGGGCGGCGGCGACGGCGACGCCGGTGGGCCAGCCGTTGACGAGGACGCGGCCCGCGAGCGGGGTGAGTGCGGCGAGGAGCGGGGCGGCGTCCTCGTCCTCGCCCTGCTCGGCGATGTGCAGGGTGGCGGTGAGGTTGCCGGGCACGCGCGCGAGGGCCTCGGTGATCTCCGTACGGGAGTCGTAGCGGGCGACGACGGTGACCGGGCCGAAGCACTCCTCCGTGAGGTCCCGGCGGTCGTCGTCGACCAGGGTCCGGACGGTGACCGCGAGGAAGCCGGCCCTGACCGTGTGCGGATCGCCGGCCTCGGGGTGCACCGGTGCCGTGACGCCCTCGTCCCGTGCCATCTCCCGGGTGCGGGCGAGGAAGTCGCCCCGCATCCGGTGGTCGAGCATCACGGCCGGCTCGGTGTCGCCCAGGGCCGCCGTCAGCGCGCCCACGAACCGGTCGCCGGCCTCGCCCGAGGGGGCGAGGACGAAGCCGGGCTTGGTGCAGAACTGGCCCGCGCCCAGGGTCATGGAGCCGGCGAGCCCGGCGCCGATCTCCTCGGCCCGCTCCTCGACGGCGGCCGGGGTGAGCACCACCGGGTTGAGGGAGCCGAGTTCGCCGTGGAAGGGGATGGGGACGGGCCGGGCGGCGGCCGCGTCGAAGAGGGCCCGTCCGCCGCGCACCGAGCCGGTGAAGCCGGCGGCCGCGACGAGCGGGTGGCCGACGAGCGCGACGCCCGCGTCGAAGCCGTGGACGAGGACGACGACGTCCTCGGGGAGGCCCGCCTTCGCGGCGGCCCTGCGCAGCAGCGCGGCGCAGAGTTCGGAGGTGGCCGGGTGGTCGGGGTGGGCCTTGATCACCACGGGGCAGCCGGCGGCGAGGGCGCTCGCGGTGTCACCGCCGGGGACGGAGAAGGCGAGCGGGAAGTTGCTCGCGGCGTAGACGGCGACGACGCCGAGCGGGATCTTCCAGCGGCGCAGGTCGGGCCGGGGCGGGACGGCTGCGGGGTCGGGCAGGTCGATGCGGATGTCGAGGAAGGCGCCTCGGTCGACGACGTCGGCGAAGGCCCTCAGCTGGGCCGTCGTACGGGCGAGTTCGCCGTTGAGGCGGGCCGGTCCGAGGGCGGTCTCGGCGTCCGCGGTCTCGACGATCCGTTCGCCGGACTCCTGGAGGAGGTCGGCGGCGGTCCGCAGGAAGGCGGCTCGTACGGACCGGTCGGCGAGGGTCTCGCGGACCTCGTGCGCGGCCCGCACCGCCCGGTCGACGTCCTCCGCCGCGGCCTCCACCGCGACCTGCTCGCGCGGCTTCCCCGTCCGGGGGTCCACACTCCACACTGGTTCTGCCGCCACTGCCACGCCCCTGTTCGCTATTCTGAACACAGTTCCCGTAGATGAACGCATCCGTACGGGACTCTAGGGACGGCCCGGCCGTCTTCACAAGGGGCCCTGTCCGGTCGGCCGGCCAGGGGGCGACCGGACGACGGAAAAGGGGCGAGGGTCATGGCGACTGCCGACATGGGCGGGGCGCAGGTGAAGTCCGCGGTGCGGACCGTGGAGCTGCTCGAGTACTTCGCCGGGCGCCCGGGGATGCACTCGCTCGCCGCCGTCCAGGAGGCCGTCGGCTACCCCAAGTCCAGCCTGTACATGCTGCTGCGCACCCTGGTCGAGCTGGGCTGGGTGGAGACGGACGCGACCGGCACCCGGTACGGCATCGGGGTGCGGGCGCTGCTCGTCGGCACCTCGTACATCGACGGCGACGAGGTGGTGGCCGCCTCCCGGCCCACCCTGGACCGGCTCTCCGACGACACCACCGAGACCATCCACCTGGCGCGGCTCGACGGCACCAACGTGGTCTACCTGGCGACCCGTCAGTCCCAGCACTACCTGCGGCCGTTCACCCGGGTCGGGCGCCGGCTGCCCGCCCACTCGACCTCGCTCGGCAAGGCGCTGCTCGCCACCCACACCGACGACCAGGTGCGCAAGCTGCTCCCGGAGACCCTCCCGGCCCTGACCGAGCACACGATCACCGACCGCGAGCAGCTCATCGAGGAGCTGCGGGTCATCCGCGAGCAGGGCATCTCGGTGGACCGCGAGGAGAACACGCTGGGGCTGCGCTGCTTCGGCGTCGCCATCCCCTACCGGACCCCGGCGCGGGACGCGATCAGCTGCTCGGTGCCGGTGGCGCGGCTCACCCCGGCGCACGAGCAGATGATCAAGGACACGCTCTTCGACGCGCGGGACCGGCTGACGCTGGCCACGCGCCGCCTCTGAGGCCTCCCGCGAGGGGCGGCCGTCCGGGGCGCGCCCCGGCGGCGGGTCATCCGCGCTCGGCGAGCGCCTGCTGCCAGACCGGGCTGTCCACGTAGTGGTTGTCGTACTGCTCCGAAGAGGCCTTGATCTCCTCGAAGCTCGCCTCGCCCCGCATGACGCGGCCGAGGAGGCGCAGGTAGTCGAAGCGGGCCATGCCGGGCGTGAAGACGAAGAGGACGTCGGCCTCGGCGCCGGGCGCGGCCGCGAAGGCGTGCGCGGTGTGCGGCGGCACGAGCAGGAAGTCGCCCTTCTCCAGGACCGACAGCTCCTCGCCGACGAGGACCTGGAGCGAGCCGTCGATGACGTAGAACATCTCCGACGCCTTGGTGTGGAAGTGCGCCGGGGCGCCGACCGCCCCCTTCGCGAAGGTGGAGCGGTAGCTGGTGAGCTGTCCGCCGGTGGTGCCGGAGTCGGCGAGCAGGGTCATGACGCTGCTGGGGTCCGCGGTGGTCTCGGCGGTGGCGGCGCGGGTCAGGAGCGGGGCGAAAGGCGCGTTCTCGTTCATGAGCACTACTCTAGAAGCTCATTGACCCCCGGAACGGGTGCAATTGATCTAGAAAAACATGGGTCAATCATCTTCGTCTCCCCCGTGCGGCGGAGGCGGATCACCGGCGGGCAGGACGTGGCGGCACGGGTCCCGGCACGAGCCTGGAGCCATGACCGAGACCGAGCCCCTCCCCTCAGCCGCCCCCTCCCCCGCTCCTTCGCCCGCGCCCCGCACCGAGGACCGGCCCGGCCCCGCCCGCCGGGCGCTGCGGCTCGTCGCGATCCTCGCCTGCCTCCCGTACATCTCGCTCAAGACCGCCTGGGTGGCGGGCAGCGAGATCGGCATCCCCGCCGGCAGCGTGCTCCTGGAGAACCGGCAGGTGCTGGCCGTCGCCAACTCGGTCTCCGTACTGGCCGACGTCCTCGTGATCGTCCTCGCCCTGCTCCTCACCCAGCGCTGGGGACGGCGGGTGCCCGCCTGGCTCCTCGCGCTCCCCATGTGGGCGGCGACCGGACTGCTCGCCCCGATCATGACCGGCTACCCCGCCCAGCTCGCGGTCGCCCTCCTCAACGGCGACGAGCGGTCCGCCGCACCCGCCGAACCCTTCCTGGACTCCTGGGTCTTCGCCGTCGTCTACGGCGGCTTCATCCTCCAGGGCCTCTCCCTCGGGACCCTCTTCACGCTGTACGCCCGCGACCGCTGGGGCCACCTCTGGAGCGGCCGGCTCGGCGGACCGCCCGCCGGTGTCTCCGGGCCCGGGGTACGGATCGCCGCCCTGGCCGCCGCCGCCGTCGCGCTCTTCCCCCTCACGCTCCACGTGAGCCGGCTGCTGGGCTCCGACGCGGGCCTGTCGCCCCGGCAGATCGTCGAGCGGGACGCCGACTTCGCCGTCCTGGAGTTCCAGTGGAGCGTGTTCGTCGTCGTCGCCGCGGCCCTCACCCTGTGCCTGGTCCTGCGCCGGCCCGCCCGGCTGAAGGTGCGTACCGTCCTCGCGCTCGCGTGGACCGGATCGGGCGCGGTGGGCTGCTGGGGCGCCTACATGTCCCTGGTCGCGCTGATGCCGGAGACGGATCCCGACAAGCAGGTCACGACCCTGGCCCAGCTGACCTACGCTGGCGAAATGATCACCGGGTTCCTCCTCGCCGCCTGCCTCGCCGCGGTCCTGCGGCGGCGGAGCGCCGAGGCGTGAGACGGTGCGCGGTCGCCCTCCTCGGCCAGCGGGCCAGGCGGCGCTGGCTCCATCTGATCGTGGGCGGCGCGCTGTTCATGCCGTTCTGGATGGTCGGCTCCGTGGTCGTGGGGGCGCTGCTCGGCGCGGGCGGCCTGTTCACCGGAAGCCTCGCGGTGCAGTTCGGGGCGTACGCGGTGGGGCTTCCGCTGGTCGCGGTCGCCGCGCTGTTCCCGCTGGCCCGGCCGATGTCCGTGGCGGCGGCGCGGGCCCTGTGCGGAGTACCGGCGGACCGGTACGCGGACGGCCCGGCCCAGGGCCCGGCAGCGAGGGCCAGGACGGCCGGCTGGTTCACGCTGCACCTGGGCGCCGGAGCGCTGGTCAGCGGGGCGACGCTCGCCCTGCCGCCCTTCGCGGTGTCGGTGATGGCCCTGCCGTTCTCCCCGGCGCTGCGGGAGTCGGAGCTGGGCCGGCTCTGGGGTCTCGACCGGCCGTGGTGGAGCTGGGCGGCGCTCCCCGCGGGTCTCCTGATGCTGCTCGCGCTCGCCGCCGCGGCCGCCGGGACCGGGGCGCTGCTCGCCCTGCAGGCGCCCCGGCTGCTCGGGCCGAGCCCGGCGGACCGGCTCGCGGCGGCCGAGCGGCGCGCGGCGGAGGCGGAGTCCCGCAACCGGCTGGCCCGGGAGCTGCACGACTCGGTCGGCCACGCGCTGAGCGCGGTCACCCTCCAGGCGGGGGCCGCACGCCGGGTCCTGGACGGCGGCGCCGGGGCGGACCTGGCGTTCGTCCGGGAGGCGCTGACCGCGATCGAGGAGACCACCCGGCGCACGGTCGGCGAGCTGGACTGGGTCCTCGGACTGCTGCGGCAGGACGAGCAGGGCGGAGAGGCCGGGGAGGCCCGGGAGGCCGGAGCGGGAGGGCCCGGGCCGGGGCCGGGGCTCGACGCCCTGGAGTCCCTGGTGCGGGGCGCGGGGCCGCGGGTGGCGCTGACCGTGTCCGGCGACCTCGCGCCCGTACCGGAGGCGCTGTCCCGGGAGGCGTACCGGATCGTTCAGGAAGGTCTGACGAACGCGGCCCGGCACGCGGGCGGGGAGCCCGTGAGCGTAGTACTCGACGCCCGTACCGAGGAATGGGAGATCAGCATGGAGAACCCCCTGCCCGCACGGCCCCCGGTCGCCCGCCCGAACGGCGGTCGCGGTCTGCGCGGGATAGGCGAGCGGGCCCGGCTGCTCGGCGGCACCGCCGAGGCCGGCCCGGCGGACGGCGTCTGGCGCCTCGTGGTCAGGATCCCCCGATGAGCGCCCCCGTCAGGATCGTGCTCGCCGACGACGAGCGGATGGTGCGGACGGCCCTGCGGGTCATCCTCGACGCGGAGCCCGACCTGGAGGTCGTCGGCGAGGCGGCGACCGGCGCCGAGGCGGTGTCGGTGGTGCGCGCCGAGCGGCCGGACGTCGTCCTCATGGACGTGCGGATGCCGGAGATCGACGGCATCCGGGCCACCGAGCAGATCCTCGGGGGCATGGCGGAGCCGCCCCGGATCGTGGTGGTGACCACCTTCGAGAACGACGCGTACGTGTACGACGCCCTGCGCGTCGGCGCGGCCGGCTTCCTCCTCAAGCGGGCGGCGGCGGAGGAGCTGGTGAGCGCGGTCCGGCTGGTCGCCCGCAGCGACTCGCTGCTCTACCCGGCCGCGGTCCGCGGCCTGGCCGCCGAGCACGCCCGCAACCGCCCGCCGGAGGCACCGCCCTGGGTGGCGCGGCTCACCGAGCGGGAGGCGGAGGCGCTGCGCCTGGTGGCGACGGGCCTCACGAACGCGGAGATCGCGGCCCGGATGGGCGTCGGCGCGGCCACGGTCAAGACGCACGTGGCGTCGGTGCTGGCGAAGTCGGGCGCCCGCGACCGCACCCAGGCGGTGATCCTGGCGTACGAGTCGGGGTTCGTCCGGACGGGGTGACGGCGAGCACCGCCGGGGGGGCCCGGCCCGTACGGCGGGGTGACGGCGGCCCCACCGGTGCCCGCACGGCGGGGTCACGGCCCATGCGGCGGGGTGACGGCCGCCACACCGGTGCCCGCCCCGTATGAAGGTTCGCTGAGAAACCGGCCACATCCGGAACGTCCCCCACCGGGCCGTTCGTCCCCACAGGTGCGATGAACAAGACGATCAGGCGCACCTCGGTCTTCGTGCTGCTCCTGGTGCTCGCCCTGCTGGGCCGGGCCACCTGGGTGCAGGCGTACGAGGGGAAGGCGCTCGCGGACGACCAGAAGAACCGGCGGAAGACGATCGCGCAGTACGCGCAGCCGCTCGGGAACATCGTCGTGGCCGGTTCGCCGGTCACCGGCTCGAAGAAGACGGAGGGAACGGACCTCGAGTACCGCCGTACGTACACGGACGGCGAGCTGTACGCGGCGGTGACCGGCTACAGCTCGCAGGCGTACGGCGCCACCCAGCTGGAGGGCATCTACGCGGACGTCCTCGACGGCACCGACGACCGGCTGAAGAACCCCCTCGACGCCCTCACCCGCAAGCAGCAGCAGCCGGGCACGGTCATCACCACGATCGACCCGGACGTGCAGAAGGCCGCCTACCGGGCGCTCGGGGACACGAAGGGCGCGGCCGTCGCCGTCGACCCGGCCACCGGCCGCGTCCTCGCGATGGTCTCCACCCCGTCCTACGACCCGTCGAAGATCGCCGGGACCACGAACGGCGACGCCTGGAAGGCACTGACCACCGACGAGGACAAGCCGCTGGTCAACCGGGCGCTGCGGCAGCCGCTGCCGCCCGGCTCCACCTTCAAGCTGGTGGTCGCCGCGGCGGCCCTCGAGGACGGCCTGTACGGCTCGGTGGACACGGCGACGGAGAGCCCCGACCCGTACACCCTGCCGAACACCCGGACCGTGCTGAGGAACGAGAACGCGTCCGCGCCCTGCGAGGACGCCACGATCCGCACCGCGCTCCGCTACTCCTGCAACAACGTCTTCGCGAAGATGGCGGCCGACCTGGGGCAGGACAAGGTGAAGGCGATGGCGGAGAAGTTCGGCTTCAACGACGCCGAGCTCGACGTCCCGGTCCGCGCCTACGCGAGCGTCTACCCGTCCGGCATGGACAAGGCGCAGACGGCCCTGACCGGCATCGGCCAGTTCGACGTCACCGCCACCCCGCTGCAGATGGCGATGGTGTCGGCGGCGATCGCCAACGACGGCCTGCTGGCCGCGCCGCACATGGTGTCGGAGGTCGTCGACTCCGACGGCGACCCGCTCACGACGTACAAGGACGGCGACAGCGAGCGGATCGTCTCCTCGTCGACGGCCGAGCAGCTGCGCAGCGCGATGCGGACCGTGGTCGAGGAGGGCACCGGCACCAACGCGGCCGTCAGGGGCGCCGAGGTCGGCGGCAAGACGGGTACCGCGCAGCACGGTGAGAACAACAGCAAGACGCCGTACGCCTGGTTCACCTCGTACGCGAAGGACCCCTCGACCGGGAAGCAGGTCGCCGTCGCGGTGCTGATCGAGGACTCGGGCGCGGCCCGCTCCGAGGTCAGCGGCAACGGTCTGGCTGCGCCGGTGGCGCAGAAGATGATGGCGGCGGCGCTGAAGTGACGCCCGCGTGGAGGGCGTGGCATGCGGACGCCGTGAAGTGACGTGAGCCGGGCCCCGATTGGCCGTCGGGGCCCGTCGCACGATATGCAGGGTCACGCGCGCGCGACCGATCACGCGTGCGAACCCCGTTCACCGAACCGCTGATCCTGCACCCACCTCGCGGAGGACCGCCGTGCGTCTGCCCCGTTCCCTGTCCGGCTGGACGATCGCGGTCTTCGGCGTGCTCGCCGCCGCACTGGGCGTGGTGGGCCTGGTCGCACCGGACGCGCTGCTCACGGTGATGGGCTTCGAGCCGGTGCCCGACGGCGGGCGCGCGGACGGCGACCACACGCTCGTCTTCCTCACCGCCTCCTCGATGGCCGCGCTCAACATGGGCGTCTACTACGTGCTCGCCGCGCTCGCCGACTGGAAGCCGTTCTTCCGCTGGACGGTCCCCTTCCGGCTCCTGACCTGCGCGGTCTTCACCCTCGCGGTCGTCGGCGGCCGCGCCCCGGCCGGGTTCCTGGGCGTGGGCCTGTGGGAGGGCCTGGGCGCGGTGGTGACGGGGCTCGCCCTGCGGTACGAGAAGGGGCGCGCGGTGCCGGACGCGGCCTCCCCGGCCTCACCCGCCTCCCCGGTTCCCTAGAGGCCGCCCGGCCCGCCCGGGCAGCCCGGGTCGCCCGCTAGGGAAGATGCCCGATCCGCCGTGGCCACCTCAGAGAACAGCCTGTGGCCATGCGCTGGTATCTGACAGGAATCGTCGTGTCCGGATTCGGGACGACGGCGATGTGGCTGGTCTCCGGGATCTGGGTCAAATCGCTGACGGGCTCCGACAGTCTCGCGGCCCTGGCCGCCTTCGCCCTCTGGGCGCCCGTCCTCCTCGGGCCGCTGCTCGGCACGCTCGCTGACCGGGTGCGGCGGCGGCCGCTCCTGGTCGTCCTCGACCTGGCGATGGCCGCGCGCGCTCCTCCCGGTCCTCCTGTGGGTGGACTCGGCGGACCGGGTGTGGCTGCTCTTCGCCGTCCTGCTCGTCTACGGGGCGCAGGGTGCCGTCCACGAGGCGGCGGAGCAGGCCCTGGTGGCGACCGCCATGGACGAGAAGCGGCTCGGCGCCTTCAACGGGCTGCGGATGACCGCGAACGAGTCGACGAAGCTGATCGCCCCGCTCGCGGCGGCGGGCCTCTTCGCCGCCTGCGGCGGCGGGACCGTCGCACTGCTCGACGCGGCGAGCTTCGCGCTCGCGGCCGGCCTCTTCGCGCTGATCCCCGTACGGGAGGAACGCCCGGCGCGGCCGGAGTCCCGGCACTGGTGGCGGGAGACCACCGAGGGCGCCCGGCTGCTCCTCGCCTCGCCGGTCCTGCGGCCGCTGGTCGCGACGGGCGCGTTCACGATGCTGCTCGCCGGGGTGAACGGGGCCGCGGTCTACGCCGTCGTCGACCGGGGGCTCGGCCACGCGCCCGCCTACGCCGGGGTGCTCTACGCCGTGCAGGGAGCGGGCTCGGTCCTCGCGGGCCTGGTCACGGGCCCGCTGCTGCGCCGGATCCCCGAGCGGGCGCTCGCCGCCGCCGGTCTCGGCCTGTTCGCGGTGGCGGTGGGCGTGCGGGCGCTGCCGTACGACGCGACGGCCCTGGCGGCGAGCGCGGCGATCGGTCTGGGGATGCCGTGGGTCCTGGTGGCGGTGATGACGGCCGTGCAGCGGGAGGCGCCCGCCGAGGCGCTGGGCCGGGTGGCGGCGACCGCGCACACCCTGGTCATGGCACCGAACGCGCTGGCCCTCGCCCTCGGCGCGGGCCTGGTCGCCCTGGTCGACGTCCGCGTCCTGCTGCCGGCGCTCGCGCTCGCGGGGACCGGATGGGCGGCGGCGGTGACGGTACGGGCCCGGCGCGGGCGCGGCCGGGAGCCGGCCGCCGGGAGCGCGTCCGTGCCGGTCGGCTGACGGCCCCGTCCCCGCCCCGCGTCCCCGGGCCCGGCCCGCCGGCCGGGCCGGGCTCCCGCGGTGCTCGCGGTGCGGGGCGACCGGTGGGCGGCGAGCATGGAAGAAAGCACGGCGCGGCGGGAGGAGGGCAGTGTGACGGCCGGTTCCTTCCCGGGAACGACGGGGCGGGTCGGCGTGCCCCTGGACGGCAAGGGCCTCCTCGACGTCCTCGGAGTCGCCGCCGTCGTCATCGACGCCCACGGCCGGATCGTGCTCTGGAGCCCGCAGGCCGAGGACCTCTTCGGCTTCCGTGCCGACGAGGCCCTGGGGCAGTACATGGCCCGGCTGGTCGTCGGCACGGACCACCGGGACGAGGCGGTGCGCCTCTTCGGCGAGGTGCTGCGCGAGGGCTCGACCTGGGCGGGCGTCTTCCCCGTGCGGCACAAGGACGGCACCGTACGGAACGTGGAGTTCCGCAACATGCGGCTCACCGACGACCTGGGGGGTCTCTACGCGCTCGGGATCGCCGCCGACCGCTCCGCCGTCGAACGGATCGAGGCCGAGCTCGCGCTCTCCGACCGGCTGGTGTCCCAGTCCCCGATCGGCCTCGCCGTCCTCGACACCGACCTGCGCTACGTCCTGGTGAACCCGGCTCTCGAACGCATCAACGGGATCCCGGCCGCGCTGCACATCGGACGCCGGATCGGCGACATGGTGCCCGAGATCGACGCCCCGGCCCTCGAGGCCGCGCTCCGCGCCGTCCTCACCACGGGCACACCGCTGCTCGACCATCCCACCGTCGGACGGACCCCGGCCGACCCGGACCACGACCACGCCTGGTCGCTGTCCTTCTACCGCCTCGAAGGGCCCGAGGACCGGATCCTCGGGGTCGCCGCCTCCGTGATCGACGTGACCGAGCGGATGCGCGCGGACGCGGACGCCGACCGGTCCCGGCGGCGGCTCGCCCTCATCGCGGACGCCTCCGCCCAGGTCGGCACCACCCTGGAGGTGGAGAAGACGGCCGACGAGCTCGCCTCGGTGGTGGTGCCGGAACTCGCCGACATCGCCGCCGTCGACGTCCTCGACTCCGTCCTCGCCCTGCGCAGACCCGGCGCCCCCGAGGAGGGACCCGAACTGTTCCGGGCCCTCGCGGTGAAGGCCGCGGGCCGGACGGAGGCGCTGCCGGCGGCGGACCCGCCCGGGGCGATCACCATGTACGGGGCGGACCGGCTCGTCACCCGGTGCGTGCACACCGGGCAGCCCGTCCTGGTGGAACGCGTCGGCCCCGGCGACCTGTCCCGGATCGCCCGGAGCCCCGAGGCCGCGGAGCTGCTCGCCCGCGCGGGGGTGCACTCGTACCTGGCGGTGCCGCTGATCGCGCGCGGCGAGGTGCTCGGCGCGCTCGACCTCAAGCGGGACCGCAACCGACTGCCCTTCGACGGGGACGACGTGCTGCTCGCCACGGAGCTCGCGGCCCGCGCGGCCGTCAGCATCGACAACGCGCGCTGGTACCAGAGCGTGCGGAACTCGGCGGTCACGCTCCAGCGCAGCCTGCTCCCGGGCGTGCCGCCTGATCAGGCGGGTCTGGAGGTCGCGGCCCGCTACCAGCCCGCGCAGGCGTCGAGCGAGGTCGGGGGCGACTGGTACGACGTGATCCCGCTGCCCGACGACAAGACGGCGCTGGTGGTCGGGGACGTGATGGGCAGCGGGATCGACGCGGCGGCGGCGATGGGCCGGCTGCGGACCGCCACCTGCGCGTTCGCCGACCTCGACCTCCCGCCCTCCGAGGTCCTGCGGCACCTGGACCGGATCACGGCGGGCCTGGAGCACTACATCGCGACCTGTCTCTTCGCCGTGCACGACCCGGCGCTCGACCGGGTCAGGATCTCGAACGCGGGGCACCTGCCGCCGGTGCGGATCCCGGCGGACGGCCCGGCCGAGCTGGTGGCCGTACCCCCGGGAACGCCGCTCGGAGTGGGCGGCGGCACGTTCCGTACGACCTGGGTGCCCTTCCGGCCGGGCGACCGGCTCGTGCTCTACACGGACGGTCTGATCGAGACCCGCCACGAGGCGATCGACGAGCGGCTCGCCCTGCTCGTGGGCCTCCTCGACGACATGCGCGGGCCCCTGGAGGAGACCTGCGACGCGCTCCTCCGGGCCCTGCGCCGGCCCGGCGCGCCGGACGACGTGGCGCTGCTCATCGCCCGGAGCACGGGATGACGGCCCGGGACGGGGCCGGCCGGAAGGGTGCCGGGGCGCGGGGCGGGCGGACCGGTGAGCGCGGGACCGGGCTGCGGAGCGTGGCCGGGCAGGTGTTCGCCCTGGAGGCGCTGATCGCGCTCCTGGTGATCGCGGCCGTCGTGTTCGTGACGTTCTACCAGGCGCGCAACGACACCGAACGGGACGCCAGCGTCCGCTCGCTCGCGGTCGCGGAGGCCTTCGCGAAGGCGCCCGGCATCGACGCGGCGCTCGCCTCCCCCGACCCGACGGCCGTGCTGCAGAAACGGGCGGAGGAGACGCGGCGGGCGACGGGGGTGGACTTCATCGCCGTCCTGAACCGGGACGGGGTGCGCTACACCGACTCGCAGCCGGACCTGATCGGCCGCAGGGTCACCGGCGACCTCAACCGGGCGGTGGTGGACGGCGAGTCCTACACGGAGCTGTTCCGGGGCGCGCCCAACGACGCCGTACGGGCCGTGGTCCCCGTCGTGAACGACGACGGCCGGGTCGTCGGCGTGGTCACCAGCGGCGTCGAGGTGGAGAACATCTCGGACGCGGTGCGGGACCGGCTGCCGCTGCTCATCGGCGTCGCCGGCGGGGCGCTCGTGCTCGCCGTGGGCGGGGCCGCGCTGGTGAGCCGGCGGCTGCGGCGGCAGACCCACGGTCTCGGCCCGACCGAGATGACCCGGATGAAGGAGCACCACGAGGCGGTCCTCCACGCGGTGCGCGAAGGCGTCCTGATCGTGGGCCCGGACCGCCGGCTGCTGCTCGCCAACGACGAGGCGCGCCGCCTGCTCGGCCTCACGCCGGACATGGAGCGGCGGCACGTCTCGGAGCTCGGACTCGACGCCCGTACGGTCGAACTCCTGGAGTCGGGCCGGTCGGCTACGGACGAGGTGCACCGGGCGGGCGACCGGCTGCTCGCGGTGAGCGTGCGGCCCACGCTCCCGGCCGGGCGGGAGTCCGGCTGCGTGATGACGATGCGGGACACCACCGAGCTGGCCGCCCTGACCGGCCGGGCGGCGGTGGCCCGCGGCCGGCTCCAGCTGCTCTACGAGGCGGGGGTGCGGATCGGGACGACCCTGGAGGTCGTACGGACGGCGGAGGAGCTGGCGGAGGTCGCGGTACCGCGGTTCGCGGACTTCGCGACGGTGGAGCTGCTCGAACCGGTGCTGCGCGGCGAGGAGCCGCCGCCGTCCGCGCCGGCGACCACCGAGATGCGGCGGACGGCGCTGAGCGGGCTGCGGCCCGACCAGCCGCTGCAGCCGGTCGGCGACACCATCCGGTTCGACGTCCCCAGCACCCCGATGGCGACGGCCCTCAGCGCCGGGCACGCGATGGCGCAGGCGGAGCTGGCCTCGGCGGAGGGCTGGCGCGAGCAGGACCCGGAAGGGGCCGCCCGGGCCCTCGCCTACGGCATGCACTCGCTGCTCACGGTGCCGCTGCTGGCCCGCGGGGTGGTCCTGGGCATGGCGAACTTCTGGCGCGCGGACACGCCCGAGCCGTTCGGCGACGAGGACCTGTCGTTCGCGGAGGAGCTGGCGGCGCGGGCGGCGGTCGCCATCGACAACGCGCGCCGGTTCACCCGGGAGCACGCGATGGCGGTGACGCTCCAGCGGAGCCTGCTGCCCCGGGTGCTGCCGGACCAGAGCGCGGTGGACGTGTCGTACCGCTACCTCCCGGCGAAGGCGGGGGTGGGCGGCGACTGGTTCGACGTGATCCCGCTGCCGGGCGCGCGGGTGGCGCTCGTCGTCGGGGACGTCGTCGGGCACGGGCTGCACGCGGCGGCCACCATGGGGCGGCTGCGGACGGCGGTGCACAACTTCTCGACCCTCGACGTGCCGCCGGACGAGCTGCTCGGGCATCTCGACGAGCTCACGGCCAGGATCGACGACCGGGAGTCGGAGGGGCCGGACGGCGAGGCGCGGCGGCGGGAGGAGGGCATCACCGGCGCGACCTGCCTGTACGCGATCTACGACCCGGCGTCGGGGTCGTGCACGGTGGCGAGCGCGGGTCATCCCGGCCCGGCCCTGGTGGCTCCGGACGGGCGGGTGGAGTTCCCCGAGCTGGCGCCGGGGCTGCCGCTGGGTCTCGGTCTCGGCGACGTGCCGTTCGAGGCGACGGAGCTGCTGCTGCCGGAGGGCAGCAAGCTGGTGCTCTTCACGGACGGGCTCCTGGAGGACCGGGGACGGGACCTCGACGCGGGTCTGGGGCTGCTGCGGTCCGCCCTCGCCCGCCCGGACCGCAGCCCGGAGCAGACGTGCGCGGACGTCCTCGCGACCCTCCTGTCGCCCACGCCGCGCGACGACATCGCGCTGCTCGTGGCCCGCACCCGGCTGCTCGACCGTGAGCGGATCGCCGAGTGGGAGGTGGCGCGCGACCCGTCGGCGGTCTCGCCGGTACGGAACGCGGCGGCGGCGAAGTTGTCGGAGTGGGGGCTCGACGGGCTCGCGTTCACGGCGGAACTCGTCCTCAGCGAGCTGATCACGAACGCGGTGCGGTACGGGGCCGACCCGGTCCGGGTGCGGCTGCTCCACGACCGGACGCTGATCTGCGAGGTGTCGGACGGCAGCAGCACCTCGCCGCATCTGCGGCACGCGGCGGCGACGGACGAGGGCGGGCGCGGGCTGTACCTGGTGGCGCAGTACGCGGACCGCTGGGGCACCCGCTACGGCCGGCGCGGCAAGACGATCTGGGCGGAACTGCGGGTGGGCGGCGGCGACGCGGAACCGGCCGTGGAGGCGGTCCCGGACCTGGACGCGCTGGAGGACCTGGCCTGGTGAGGGACGGGGGGCGGGGCCTGGAGGCCGGAGGCCCGCTGCCCGGAGGCCAGGGGCCCAGGCCGGAGGCCAGGGGCCGGGCCCCAGAGGCCGGCGGCCCGGAAGCGGGGGACCCGGGGGACGAAGGCCGAGGGCCCGGAGGCGGGGGACCCGGGGGCCGGAGTCCGGAGGCCGGGGACCCGGAGGCCGGAGTCCGGGGGCGCAGGGACCCGGGAGCCCGGGGCCCGAGGAAGCTCCGTGGTATACCAGATCGCGGCATCGCTTCCCGTGCCGTCGACCGCTCCGAGGAGACCCCCGTGACCCCGCCTCCGCCGCCCCGCACCGCGACCCTGTTCCACGACGTACGGCCCTTCGGCGGGCCGGCCGGCGACCTGATCGCCGTGGACGGCGTGCTGGTGCCGGAGGCCCCGGCAGGCGCCGTCGTCGAGCGGGTCGACGGCGGCGGGCGGCTCGCGCTGCCGACCCTGGTCGACGCGCACATCCACCCCGACAAGACGTCCTGGGGCGAGCCCTGGCGCAGCAGGCGTCCGGCGGACGGCATCGCCGCGTACGTCGCGGGGGACGTGGAGCTCGCCCGCGCGCTGCCGACGCCGGTGGGCGAGCGGGCGCTGCGGCTGATGTCGCACGCGGCGGCCCTGGGCACGCGCGCGATGCGCGCCCACGCGGACGTGGCCCCGGCCTACGGCCTCTCCGGGATCGAGGGGGTCGCGGAGGCGGCGGCGAAGCTGGCCGGGATCGTGGACGTGGAGCTGGTCGCCTTCCCGCAGCACGGTGTGGTCCGGACACCGGGGGTGGCCGAACTGCTCGCGGAGGCGGCGGCGAGCGGTCTGGTGACCCACATCGGCGGCATCGATCCGGCGGGCTTCGACGCGGAGGGCGAGGCGGCCGGAGGCGATCAGCTCGGCACCGTCTTCGCGCTCGCGGAGCGGCACGGGCTGGGGCTCGACATCCATCTGCACGACCGGGGCGAGCAGGGTCTGGCCCCGCTGCGGGACATCGCGGCCCGCACCCGCGCGCTGGGGCTGCAGGGCCGGGTGAGCGTGGCGCACGCCTTCGCGGTGGCGGGCCTGTCGGGCCGGGCGCTCGACGAGACGGCGGACCTCCTCGCGGAGGCGGACATCGCCCTTACGACGGTGGCCCTGTCGGTGACGACGATCCTGCCGTTCCGGCGGCTCGCCGAGCGCGGGGTACGGGTCGGTCTCGGCTCGGACGGGGTCAGGGACAACTGGAGCCCGTTCGGGAACGCGGACATGCTGCACCGCGCCTGGCTCGCGGCGTGGGCCCTGGACCTGAGGCTCGACGAGGAGTTCGAGGCCTGCTTCCGGCTGGCGGCCGACGGCGGCGCGGCCCTCCTCGGCCTCCCGAGGGCGGACCTCCGGCCGGGCTCGCCCGCCGACTTCATGCTCGTCGACGGGGAGTGCGTCCCCCAGGTGGTCGTGGACCTCCCCCGCCGTGACCTGGTGGTCCGGGCGGGCCGGGTCGTGGCGAGGGACGGGCGCCTGGTCTGACGGGCGGGAACGGACGACTGGATACGGACGACCTGAGACGGACGGCCGGGCAGGGACGACCGGGCGGTACGGGGGCGGGCGCGGCCCCGGCCCCGTACCCGTACCGGATCAGTCGCGTTCCACGTCCACCGTCGTCAGGGAGGCGTACCGCTCCGGGTCCGCGCGCCGGATGCGGAGCGCGACCAGGAGGCCGGCCGCCAGGACCACGGGGAGCGGGACGAGGAGGGCCGTGTTCACGGCGCCCGTGCGGCCCGTGAGGAGGTCGAAGTGGACCACCGCCAGCACGGTGAGGACCGCGAGGCCCGCACAGGAGACGAGCGGGGCCCAGACCACGCGGGCCGCAGAGAGGCCGTGGCGGTCGCGGCGGAAGTAGGCCCAGACGGCGAGCGCGGCGAGGGCCTGCATGCCCATGATGCCGAGGACGCCGACGCTGTTGGTCCAGAGGAAGACCTCGCCGTACGGGTCGGCGGCGAGGAGCGCTCCGGCGCCGACGACCGCCAGGTTGAAGGCGGTCTGGGCGGCGACGGCGCCGACGGGCGAGCCGTGCCTGCCGGAGACCGCGCCGAGCCGGCGGGGCAGCAGGCCCTCGCGGCCGAGGGCGTAAAGGTAGCGGGCGGCGGCGTTGTGGAAGGCGAGGGTCGCGGCGAAGGCGCTGACGACGATGAGCCCGTGCATGGCGTCCGCCAGCCAGGGCCCGGCGTACAGCTCGGCGGCCCGGAAGGTGAGTTCCGGTCCGTCGGCCGCACGGGCCAGTTCCACGGCCTCGTCGGTGCCGAAGGCGCCCATGACGAGCCAGCAGCCCAGGGAGTAGAAGACCGCGAGGAAGCCGATCGCGATGAAGGTGGCCCGGGGCACGGTCCGGCGCGGCTCGCGCACCTCCTCGGCGAAGATCGCGGTCGCCTCGAAGCCGGTGAAGGCGCCGATGACCAGGACGAACATGCCCGCGACCCCGCCGGCGGCGAGCGTCGAGGGCGCGAAGGACGCGGGGTCGAGGGCGGCCGTGCCGCGCTCGCCGATGATGCCGCCGTCCATGACGACGAGCGACAGGACTTCGAGGACCAAGGCGATGCCGAGGACCTTGGCGCTGAGCGTGACCTTCAGCCAGCCGAGCACCCCGACGGCGAGGACGCAGAACCCGGAGAGCAGCCACCACGGCACGTCGACGCCCGTGGAGTCGCGGATCGACCCGGCGGCGAAGTAGCCGAAGGCGGCGGCGACCCCGGGCGTGACGAGGTTGTACGAGACGACGGCGACGTACGCGGTGCCGACGCCGAGGGTGCGGCCGAGGCCGCGGGCCACGTACGCGTAGAAGGCCCCGGCGTTGCGGACGTGCAGGCTCATCGCCGTGAATCCGGCGGCGAAGAGCGCGAGGAGCACCCCGGAGACCAGGTACGCGAGCGGGGCACCGGGGCCGCCGATGCCGATGGCGAAGGGCGCGACCCCGGCGAGGACGGTGAGCGGCGCGGCGGCGGCCACGACGAAGAAGACGAGGTCGAAGGTGCCGATCCGGCCGGAGGCGAGCCTGCCCGCCTCCGGGCTCCCCTTCTCCCGTCGCGTCTCTTCGCGGGGCGTACGGGGGGTGGTTCCGGTGCTCATCTCGCTCCTCCGGCGGCCGGTACGAGTGCGGGGTAGGTGTCGTCGGCGAAGGGGCCGACGACCCGGCCGCCGTGCAGCACGAGCAGTCGGCGCGGGTGGGAGGCGACGGCCTCGGCGACGGAGCCCGCGGCGACCGCGACCAGGTCGGCGCGGCTGCCCGGGGTGAGGCCGTAGGCCGTGAGACCGAGCGCGGCGGCCGCCTCGTCCGTGACGAGGGAGGCGGCGGCGCCCAGTTCGGCGTCGGTCATGAGTCCGGCCCTGAGGCCGATGATCGTGGCGCGTTCGAGCATGTCGGCGGTGCCGTACGGCCACCAGGTGTCGCGGATGTTGTCGGAGCCGGCGAAGACCCGGACGCCCTGCTCGCGCAGCCGCAGGACGGGCGGCATCGGGCCGCTGGGGCCGTTGGTCATGATGGCGACCCCGGCGGCGGCCAGGGCCGCGCAGGTGCGGTCGAGTTCGGCCTCGCCGACGTCGCCGAGGGCGTAGGCGTGGCTGACGGCGACCTTGCCGCCGAGGCCGAGCGCGGCGGTGCGGGCCGCGATGTCCCGCAGTTGCGCGGTACCGGTCTCGCCGCCGTCGTGGAGGTGGAGGTCGACGCCCTTGCCGTGGCGCTGGGCGAGACCGAACACGATGTCGAGCTGGCCGTCGGCGTCGCCGTCGAACCCGACCGGGTCGAGTCCGCCGATCAGGTCGGCGCCGTCGGCGAGGGCCGCGTCGAGGAGGTCGACGACGCCGGGCGCGGTGACGACGCCGCTCTGCGGGAAGGCGACGAGCTGGATGCCGAGCCGGTCGCCGACGTTCTCCCGGACGGTCAGGAGGGCGTGGAGATGGTCGAGGCCGGTGTCCGGGTCCACGTCGACGTGCGAGCGGACGTGGCCGGTGCCGAGGGAGACCATGCGGCAGGCGAGGGCGGCGGCCCGCTCGGCGACGGGCACCTCCTCGGTGCGGCGGGAGGCGCGTTCGGCGGCGATCTGCTCGCGCAGGGTGGCGGTGGCGCGGTGCGGGCGCCAGGGGGCACCGAGGAGGGTCTTGTCGAGGTGGGCGTGCCCGTCGACGAGGGCGGGCAGCAGCAGCGCGCCGGCGAGGTCGAGGGCGCCGGGCGGGGTGGGGCGGCCGGGGACGTGGTCCTCGACCGCGAGGACGCGGCCGTCGCGGAGGTGGACGTCGGCGGTGCGGCCGTCGGGGAGCGTGCTGCGGACGAGCACGGTGGGCTCGTCGGGTGCGGTGGGCGGCGGGGCCGGGGCCTCGCTCATGGCTTCTCCTTCGCGGATTCCGTACGGCTCGACGGGGCCATGGCGAGATCTCCCCTGGTGAGCGCGGTGCGGCGCCAAGGTAGCTGGTATACCGAATACCAGGCAACGGTTTGCGGGGGCCGAGTTTCCCGGGCCGGGGCCGACGGTTCCCCCGGGAACGGGTCTGCGAAGATCGATGGAGTACGACATCCACCCGACTGGAGCCGCCCCGTGACCGTCCACCGCCCCGCCGCCCGCGGCACCGCCATCGGGGACACCCACCCGTCCCTGCGGGAGCGGGTCTACGTGGAGCTGCGCGAGCGGATCATCGAGGCGGAGTACCCGGCGGGCATGCGGCTCGTGGAGCGGGAGATCGCCGACGAGCTGCGGGTCTCCCGGGTTCCGGTGCGCGAGGCGATGCAGCGCCTGGAGTCGGAGGGCTTCCTCTCGGTGCAGCCGCGCCGGGGCTCGGTGGTGGCGGACTTCGGGCCGGAGGACGCCGAGCACCTCTTCGCCGTACGGGAGAACCTGGAGGGCCTGGCCGCGCGGCTCGCCGCCCGGCACGCGAGCCCCGCCCAACTGCGGGACCTCGAGCGGTTGCTGGCGCGGGCCAGGAAGGCGGCGGAGTCCGGACGGCTCCGCGAGGCCGTCTCCCTCAACGCCGACTTCCACCGGCAGATCGTCGAACTCTCCGGCAACCCGCTCCTGGTGGACCTGATGGCCCCGCTCGACTCCCGGCTGCGGCGGCTCTTCCGGCTCACCTCGGCGCAGTCGGACGGCGAGCCGATGTGCGGGGCCCACGAGCGGCTCTACGAGGCCGTCCGGGACCGCGACGAGGACGGCGCGGAGGCGCTGGCCCGCGCCCATGTGGCGGACACCCGCGCCTCCGCCGCCCGCCTGCTGGCCGCACCCCCGGAGGGGGCCGAGACGGAACAGGCGGAGGCGGAGGCGTCCTGACGCGGCTTGCCGGCGGGGGTTCTCGGCGGGGCTTCCCGGCAGGGCTTCTCAGCGGGACTTCCCGGCAGGGCTCCCCGGCAGGGCTTCCTGGCGGAGCTTCCTGGCGGGGCTCGCCGGCGGGACTTCCCGACGCGGCTACCCGGCGGGCTTCCTAGACCCGCTTTCGCAGGGCCGTCCGGACGGCGGCCAGGTCCGCGTCCGAGGCCAGCCCGGCGTGGTAGAGCCGCAGTTCGGTGGCGCCCGCCGCGCGGGCCCGCTCCGCGTCGTCGGCCAGCCGGTCCGGCGCGCCGCCCATGCCGGTGACGACCGACAGGTTCGCCGCGAGGACGGTGTCCGCGCGCGCGTGGGCCGCGAACTCCGCGACCCGGTGCGGCCGGGCGACCACCCCGTCCGCGAGTCCCAGGACGTGCGCCGGGTCGGTGCCGGTGTCGGCGCCGCAGCGGTACGGGTCGGGGTCGGCGTGCAGCAGGACCCGGAAGCCGGGCGGGGCCGCGGCCCGTACGGCGGCCACGGCGGCCTCCTGGAAGCCGCGGGCGGTGCCGGCGCGCCAGGCCGCGGCCGGGCCCTCCAGGGCGCCGAGCCCGCCCGGCGCCCCCGATCCGGCCCAGACGGGCTCCAGGGCGCCGCGCACGGCGGCGGCCAGCTCGTCGGGATCGGCGCCCCCGGCCCCGTACCCCTCCCGGCAGGAGGAGCAGAAACAGAGCGACATCAGGTACTGCTCGCGCTCCCCGAGGGCGACTCCGCCGGTCTTGTCGTGGGCGTGGAGATGGGCGAGGCCGTACCAGCCGCAGGACTCCAGCTCGGTTCCGGCGGCGCCCGGCCGTACGGCGGCCTCGGCGGCCAGGTCCACGAGCAGCTCGCGGACCTCGGGGCGGGCCACGCAGGGCGCCCAGGGGTAGCGGTCGCCGTAGGCGTTGACGACGGAGGTCTCCGGATGCTCCGCGCCGAGCCGGGAGTTGTGCGCCAGCACGACCCAGCTGTGCACGTCGAGGCCGGTGGGCGCGAGGGCCTCCGCGGCCCGCCCGAAGGCGTCGCCGGGTGCCCACTCCCCCGCCGGGTACGGGCGGAGCGGCCGGCCGGACCAGCGGTCCGGGTCCGGCGGATAGAGCACGGCGGCGTGTTCGGCGGTGACGATCCGGTGGGCGGGGTGGCGGGGGGTCAGGGCCCGCGTGGAGTGGTACGAGGCGGCGAGGGTGACCTGTGCGAGGCCGAGCCCGGCGAGCATCCCGGGCGCGGCGGGGTCGGCGTCGACGTCCCAGGGGTAGACGAAGGCACCGGCGCGCACGCCGCCGCCCGCACCACCGGCCCCGGCGGCCCCTTCGGTGCCGACTGTTCCGGCAGCCTCTGAAGCCCCGGCGGTCCCGGCCGCCTTCGCGTCCCCGCTCACGCGCCGAGCTCCTTCAGGGCGGCCCGGCCCCGCTCGACGAGCAGCATGAGGGCGTCGACGTGCTCGGGCGCGGGCTCGCTCAGCGGAGGCCGTACGTGTCCCACGTCCAATCCTTCCCGCCGCACCGCGGCCTTGACGAGCGAGACGGCGTATCCCCTGCCCTGGGCGCGGAGTTCGACGAGCGGCCGGTAGAAGTCGTCGACGAGCCGGTTCACCGTGGTGTCGTCGCCGGTGGTGAGCGCGCGGTGGAAGGCGAGGGCGATGTCGGGGGCGAAGCAGAAGACGGCGGAGGAGTAGAGGGTGACGCCGATGCCCCGGTAGGCGGGGCCGGTGAGTTCGGCGGTCGGCAGGCCGTTGAAGTAGAGCAGGCCGAGGCCCTCGGCGCGGACCGCGCTGACGATCCGCTGCATCAGGTCGAGGTCGCCGAGGCCGTCCTTGAGGCCGATGATCCCGTCCGTACGGGCGAGTGCGACGGCGGTGGCCGGGGTGAGGATCGCGTTGTCGCGCTGGTAGACGATGACGTCGAGCGATGTGGCGGCGGCGAGTTCGGTGTAGTGGCGGAGCAGTCCGGCCTGGTCGGCGACGACGAGGTACGGCGGCATGGCGAGGAGCCCGTCGGCGCCGGCCTCCTCGGCGAGCCGGGCGTACTGGACGGCCAGGGCGGTGCCGTAGCCGGCGCCCGCGACGACGGGGACGCGGCCGGCGGTCTCCTCGACGGCGGCGGCGACGCAGTCCCGGAACTCCTCGGGGGTGAGGGCGTGGAACTCGCCGGTGCCGCAGCAGGCGAACACGGCGGCGGCGCCCGCGTCGACGCCCGCGCGCACATGGGCGCGGAAGGTGTCGAGGTCGACGGTGCCGTCCGGCGCGAAGGCGGTGACGGGAAAGAACAGCAGGCCGTCGAGCCGGCCGGCGAGCGGGGCAGTGGTCACGGTCGCTCCCAGGGAAGTCCGTCGTGCAGGGCCATCTCGTGCACAGTTATGACTGTCATCCATATTCTTGAACACTGACGCCTCGCACGCTAGAACAGCACGGAAGGGCCGGTCAAGGAGGGAACGCACCCCACCGCAGACTCTTGACGCTCCGTCGGACCGCTCCCTAGCGTGTCCACGGTTGTGAATTCCGCTCACGTGAATGCCACGGCGTGCAGTTGAATGCCACCGCACGCCGCCCGACGGAGGAGATCCGCTCCATGGCCGTACCCCGCACCGTCCTGCTCACCGGCGCCGCCGGAGGCGTCGGCACGCTGATGCGGGAGCTGCTGCCCCCGTACGGCTACGAGCTCCGCCTCCTGGACGTCGCCCCCGTGCCGGGGGCGCCGGACGCGATCGTCGCCGACCTCGCCGACCGCGCGGCACTGCGCGAGGCGGTCCGGGGCGTCGACGCGATCGTGCACCTGGCGGGCATCTCCCTGGAGTCGACCTTCGACAAGATCATGGCCGCCAACATCGCCGGGACCTACCACCTCTACGAGGCCGCACGCGAGGAGGGCGTCCCGCGCGTGGTGTTCGCCTCCAGCAACCACGCCGTCGGCTTCACCCGGCAGCCGCGCGAGGGCGACCCCCTCGTGCCGGTCGGCACCCCGCACCGCCCCGACACCTTCTACGGCCTGTCCAAGTGCTTCGGCGAGGACCTGGCCCAGCTCTACTGGGACCTGCACGGCGTCGAGACCGTGTCGGTCCGCATCGGCTCCTGCTTCCCCGAGCCCACCTCCGTCCGGATGCTGTCGATGTGGCTCAGCCCCGCCGACGGCGCCCGACTCCTGCACGCCGCGCTCACCGCCGAGGACGTGGCCCACACGGTCGTGTACGGCTCGTCCGCCAACACGCGCGCGTGGTGGGACCTCTCCTCGGCCAGGGCGCTCGGGTACGCCCCGCAGGACGACTCGGAGGTCTACGCGGAGAAGCTCATCGCCGCCAAGGGCCTCCCTCCCGAGGACAGCGCCGACGCCCTCTACCTGGGCGGCCACTTCTGCGTGACCCCGCCCCGGTGGCCGCACTGACACGACGACAGGAGCACACCATGGGCCACCGCCCACTCGCCCTCGTGACCGGCGTCGGCCGGACGGTCGGCATCGGCGCGGGCATCGCCGACCGCCTCGCGGAGTCCGGCTGGGACATCGCGTTCACGTACTGGACCCCGTACGACCGGCGGATGGAGTGGGGCGAGGAGCGGGGCGCGGCCGCGGCCGTCACCGGACGGCTCACCGCGCGGGGCGCCGCCTGCGCGGCCGTCGAGGCCGACCTGGCCGACCCCGAGGCGCCCGGACGCGTCTTCGACACGGCCGAGGAGCGGCTCGGGCGCCCGGTCACGGCGCTCGTCATGTGCCACTGCGAGTCGGTCGACTCCGGGCTCCTGGACACCACCGTCGAGAGCTTCGACCGGCATTTCGCGGTCAACGCGCGCGCGTCCTGGCTGCTGATCCGGGAGTACGGCCGCCGGTTCACCGGCCCTCAGGGGACCGGCCGTGTCGTCGCCCTGACGAGCGACCACACCGTGGGGAACCTTCCGTACGGGGCGAGCAAGGGCGCGCTCGACCGCATCACCCTGGCCGCCGCGCGCGAGCTCGCCCACCTCGGGGTCACCGCCAACGTCGTCAATCCGGGTCCGGTGGACACCGGATGGATGACGGAGCCGCTCCGGCAGGAGATGGTGCGCCAGACGCCGCTCGGCCGCCTCGGCACCCCTCGGGACACCGCGCACCTGGTCGACTTCCTCTGCTCCCCCGAAGGCCAGTGGATCAACGGGCAGCTGCTGATGAGCAACGGAGGGCTCGCGTGAGAATCCCGGCGTGACCGGCGGGCGAGCGGGAGCGGCAGAGGCCGGCGGGAGGGGTACGCAGGACCCGGCCGGACTGATACGGGGGAGCCGGCCGGGGCCCGGGTCACGGCGCGCACGCTGGCGGCCGGACCTGCCCACCGTAGGCCCGGACGAAGATCATCGCGAGCCGCGGAACGCGACCCCTGTCCGGAATGCGCGGTGGGTTGACGCAGGGAACCCCGCCGGTCAGAGAATTACGCGCCCCCTTGTGCGCCCCGGCGCACGCCGAACGCCCAGCAGCCGTCGCGCGGACATCGCACAGCCCTCTCAGCGGCACCCGCGCAAGGTCTCCGACGGCGACTCGCCGAACTTCTCCCGGTAGCGCGCCGCGAAGCGGCCCTGGTGGGCGAAGCCCCAGCGCCAGGCCACCTCGCTCACGCCCACCTCGTCCGGTGCGGCCGCCCGCAGCTCCTCGCGGACCCGGTCGAGGCGGACCTCCCGTACGTACGCCATCGGCGACATCCCCACGTACTCGCGGAACGACTCCTGGAGCCGGCGCACGCTCACCCGGGCGAGGGCGGCCAGCTCGGTGGTCGTGAAGGGATGCTCGGGCCGCTCCCGCACCGCGTCCATCACCCGCTTGACCGGAGCCGGCCGCCGCGGCTCCCCCGGGTGCGCGAGCGCCTCGCGCCAGGGGTGCTCGGCGGCCAGCAGCAGCCCGTTGAGCAGGGCCTCCTGCAAGGGGCGCGCCACCAGTTCGTGCCGGGCGAGGCCCTCTCCGGCCAGGGCCTCCGCGGCGACCTGGCGGGCGAAGCGCACCCAGCTCAGACCGGGACCGCGGGTGATGTCCAGGCCGGGCGCGAAGACGAGCGGGCCCCGGGGCGGGCGGCCGATCAGCGCCTCCAGGCGGTCGCGCAGTTCGGCCGCCCCGACCTTCACCGACAGGGTCCTGCAGTCCCCGGTCCAGCGGTCGAGGAAGGTGTCGCCCGCCGGGTCGAGGAGCAGGGCCTCGGCCTCCGTCGCGACGACGGAGGCACCGCCCTGGCGCATCTCCATCCGCCCGCTGAGCGGCGCGTTCAGGTGGTAGGCGCCCAGTTCCCCGAAGCTCATCCGCACATCGGCGCCGCAGCTCAGGTCGCCGATGACCAGCGGGCCGAGCACGACCGTGTCGAAGCGGGCCGCGAAGGGGCGGTGCTCGCGGTCGACGAGGTCCATCCGGTTCGCGTAGTAGCGGGCGTCGAGCTCGACGCGTGCCTCGTCCACGTCCTGTGTCCGGAAACAGTTCCTGTCGACCGGTCTCACAGCGCCCCCCGCCCCCGCCGGTACCACCGGCCCCTGCGCCCCCACTGCACCCATGGGTCGAAAGAATATTCATATGACGGATCTGACCGGGAACGGCAGGATGCCCGGCATGCCACGACCCCATGGATTCACCTACGAACAGCGCCGGGACGGCTCGGTGGTCCTCACCCACCTGGGCCGCGCCGCGGGCGTGCTGCGCGGCGCCCGCGCGGAGAAGTTCCTCGCCGAGGTCGAGTCGGGCGACGCCCAGCTCGTCATGGCCCGGTGGACGGGCGCGTACCGCTTCGGCAACGAGCGGCAGGCGAGGAACCACCCCCGTAATCAAGGTGGCCGAACCGGCCGAGGGTAAGGGAACGGCAAAGGGACCCGGATCGTTAGCCCTGGCATGACCGCAATGACCCCCGGCTCGAACATCCCCCTCACCGTCGCTCGCGTGGCGGTGGACGTCGCCGCCCCGGTGCGGCTCGACGTCTCGGGCCTGCTGCTCGGCGCCAACGGCAAGGTGCGCTCGGACGACGACTTCATCTTCTACAACCAGCCGTCCGGCCCCGGCGTCACCTACCGCTCCGGCGGCGGTGCCGCCCCCGACGCGATCCTGGTGGACACCGGCGCCGTCCCGGCCGGCATCGAGAGGATCGTCGTCACCGCGAGCCCCGACGCCGCGGGCCAGACCTTCCAGGGCATCGAGCCCACCGCCACCCTTCGCAACGCGGACGACGGCAGCGTCCTCGCCACCTTCACCCCTCCCCAGCTGGCCACCGAGACGGCGCTCGTCGTCGTCGAGATCTACCTGCGCAACGGCGCGTGGAAGGCCCGCGCCGTCGGCCAGGGCTATGCGAACGGCCTCGCGGGCATCGCGACCGACTTCGGCGTCTCGGTGGACGACGAGCCGGCCGCCGCCCCGGCCGCGGCCGCACCGGCCCCCGTCGCCCCGCCCGCGCCCGTCGCCCCGCCGGTGGCGCCCCCGGTCCCGCCGGCGCCGCCCGTCGCCGCCGTGGACCCCCGCATCGCGGCCGGCGCGCCGGCCGCTCCCCCGGTCCCCGCCGCCTCCGGCAAGATCAACCTCGACAAGGGCCGGGTCAGCCTCCAGAAGAACCAGACGGTGTCCCTGGTCAAGGGCGGCCGCCCGCTGCTCTCCCAGGTCAAGATGGGCCTCGGCTGGGAGCCCGCGTACCGGGGCAAGGACATCGACCTGGACGCCTCCGTCATCGCGTACGGCCCGCAGCGCAACCACCTCGACAGCTGCTACTTCGGCAAGCTGTCCATCCTCAACGGCTCGGTGAAGCACTCCGGCGACAACCTCACCGGTGAGGGCGCGGGCGACGACGAGGTGATCGTCGTCGACCTCGGCCGGCTGCCCGCCGACGCGACCGGCCTGGTCTTCACCGTGAACTCGTTCTCGGGCCAGAAGTTCACCGAGGTCGCCAAGGCCTACTGCCGGCTGATCGACGCGGCGACGGGCGAGGAGCTGGTCCGCTTCGACCTGACCACCGCCGAGCCGCAGACCGGCGTGATGATGGCCAAGCTGATCAAGCAGTTCACCGGCGAGTGGGAGATGACGGCGATGGGCGAGTTCGTGAAGTCGCGGACCGTCCGGGGCATGGTGAAGCCGGCCGCCCAGGCACTCTGAGCGACCGGATCCCCCTGTTCCGAACCGGGTCCGCCCGGTCGGAACAGGGGGTCCGCGCGGTCAGAACAGGGCGCTGTACGCGTTGAGGGCGGGCTGGCCGCCGAGGTGGGCGTAGAGCACGGTCGAGTCCCGGCCGATCTCCCCCCGGTCCACCAGATCGATCAGTCCCGCCATCGACTTCCCCTCGTACACCGGGTCGGTGACCATGCCCTCGGTGCGGGCGGCGAGCCTCATCGCGTCGAGGGTGGCCTCGTCCGGGACGCCGTACACCCCGGCGTGGTACCGCTCGTCCAGCTCGACGTCGGCGGCCGTCACCGGGCGCTCGACCCCGATGAGCGCGGCGGTGTCCCGGGCGATCCGGGTGATCTGCTCATGCGTCGGTACGGGCTTCGCGGAGGCGTCGACGCCGATGATCCGGCGGGCCGGGCCGCCCACCTCCTCGGCGAGCGCGGCGAAGCCCGCGACCATGCCGGCCTGGGTGGAGCCGGTCACCGAGCAGACGACCACCGTGTCGAAGAAGACGCCGAGCTCACGCTCCTGGTCCGCCACCTCGTACGCCCAGTTCGCGAAGCCGAGCCCGCCGAGCCGGTGGTCCGAGGCGCCCGCCGGGATCGCGTACGGCTTCCCGCCGCTCTCCTCGACCTCCCGCAGGGCCAGCTCCCAGCTCTCCTTGAAGCCGATCCCGAAGCCCGCCTTCACCAGGCGCACGTCGGCGCCCGCGAGGCGGCTGATCAGGATGTTGCCGACCTTGTCGTAGACGGAGTCGGGCCAGTCGACCCAGCTCTCCTGGACGAGGACGCAGCGCAGCCCGGCGCGGGCGGCGACGGCGGCGACCTGGCGGGTGTGGTTGGACTGGACGCCGCCGATGGAGACGAGGGTGTCGCAGCCCTGGGCGAGGGCGTCGGCGACCAGGTACTCCAGCTTGCGGGTCTTGTTCCCGCCGTACGCCACACCGGAGTTGCAGTCCTCGCGCTTGGCCCAGAGGGTGGCGCCGCCGAGGTGGTGGGTGAGCCGTTCGAGGGGGTGGACCGGCGAGGGCCCGAAGAGGAGCGGGTAGCGGTCGAAGTCGGTGATCGGCAATGCGGCTCCCGGTGAGTGACGGCTGCTGGTCGACGTTCCTGGACAGGGATACGGGTGCGGATGCGGGTGCGGGTGCGGGTGCGGGTGCGGGTGCGGAGACCCGTGCGAGGACGGGACGGAGACGGGTGCGGCCGCCCGTGAGGACGGCTCGCGGGCCGGACACGGGCGGCGTGGAGAGGGGCGCGGGTCGCGGGCGGGCGGGGTGGTCCGGGCGCGCTACGGAGCCGCGGACCCGGGCGCCGCGGGAGACGCCGGGGACGCGGCGGGCTCGGGCGCCGTGCGGGACTCCGCGGACGGGGCGGACCCCGGCGCCGGGATGCCCGTCACCTCCGCCACCTCGATGGCGTCGTCCGCGAGCTGTTCGAGGGCCGCCCAGATCTCCGTGGTGACCCGGACCGCCTCCCCCGCGTCCCCCGCCGCGCACGCCTCGATGAGCCGCGCGTGCAGTTCGGCCGAGCCGCAGCTCCCGGCGTCGCCGAAGAGGCGCCGCTCGACACGGCGGATCAGAGGGGTGTACCGGGCGATCGTGGCGGCGGCCGCGTGGTTGCCGCTGGCGACGACGAGGACCTGGTGCAGCTCGTCGTCGGCCTGGAGGGCGGCCTCGACGTCGGAGGCGCGGACGGCCGCGGCGAAGCGCTCGTTGGCCTCGCGCATGGCCCGGATGCCCTCGGGCCCCAGCAGGGGCACACCGGTCCTGGCGGCGAGTTCGTGCATCACCCGGACCACCGAGGCGGCGTCCCGGACGACCCGGCTGACCGGCCGGGTCACCCGGGTGTAGCTCTGCGGCTTGGACTCGACGAGCCCCTCGTCGCCGAGCCGGGCCAGCGCCTCGCGCACGGGTGCGCGCGAGAGCCCGAGCCGGTCGGCGAGGTCGGCGTCCTTGAGGGGGGCGCCGGGGGCGAGGTCTCCGCGCACGATGGCCTCGCGCAGCGCCTCGTAGGCCCGGTCTCGCAGCAGGGTCCGGCCCACGGGCCGTAATGCGTCCATGGACTGACATGTTAGATGTCAGTCCATGGAGCTGACCAGAGGTCAGAAGTGAAGGCCGGGTGCAGGTCAGCGGCGCGGCTGGCGGCGCCACGGTCCGGTGATCGCCACCATGATGCCCGGGTCCTGGATGTTCGCGAACAGGGTGTCACCGTCGGGCGAGAAGGTCACGCCGGTGAACTCGCTGCCGTTGAGGTCGTTGCGGGCGATCGGGTAGGTGCGGCCCGAGTCGGTGGCGCCGAAGAGGTGCTGGACGCCCTCGCCGTCCTCGGCGATGACGAGCCCGCCGTACGGGGAGACGGTGATGTTGTCGGGGCCGTCGAAGGCACCGTCCACGTCCGGGGCGGCGTTCACGCCGAGCAGCACCTTGAGGGTGAGCGTGCGGCGCTTGGGGTCGTAGAACCAGACCTGGCCGTCGTGCGCGGCACCCGGGCTCTCCTCGCGCGCGTAGGAGGAGACGACGTACGCGCCGCCGTCGGCCCACCACATGCCCTCCAGCTTGCGGGCGCGGGTGATCCGGCCGTCCGCGAACTGCTTGCGGACGGAGACGGTGCGGCCGTCGCGGTCCGGGACGTCGACCCAGTCCACGCCGTAGACGGTGCCGATCCGGCTCGCCCGGGAGAGGTCGTCCACGAAGCGGCCGGCGGAGTCGACACACTTGGCGGCCTGGAGCACACCGGCGTCGTCGGCGAGGGTACGGAGCTTGCCCCGGCCGTGCTCGAAGCCCTTCGGCGGCACCCAGCGGAAGAGCAGCCCGTTGGGATTGGAGGCGTCCTCGGTGAGGTACGCGTGGCCGCGCCGGGGGTCGATGACGACGGCCTCGTGGTCGTACCGGCCGAAGGCCTTGATGGGCTTCGGTGCGCGGTTGGCGCGGCGGTCGCGGGGGTCGACCTCGAAGATGTACCCGTGGTCCTTGGTCATGCCGTTGACGCCGGCGCGGTCCGAGTTCTCCTCGCCCGTCAGCCAGGTGCCCCAGGCGGTGCTGCCGCCCGCGCAGTTGGTGGAGGTGCCGGCGATGCCGACCCACTCGGCGACGGTGCCGTCCCGGTGCACCTCGACGACCGTGCAGCCGCCGGCCGCCGCCGGGTCGTAGACGAGGCCCTCGGTGAGCGGGACCGGGTGGGCCCACTTGTCGCGGGTGCCCTTGAGCTCGTGGTTGTTGACCAGGTACGTGGTGCCGCGCGGTCCGGCGAAGGCGGCGGTGCCGTCGTGGTTGGAGGGCGTGAACTCGCCGGACTCCAGCCGGGTCACACCGCTGTGGGTGATGACGCGGTACGAGAACCCGGCGGGCAGGGCGAGCATCCCCTCGGGGTCGGCGACGAGCTCTCCGTACCCGAGCCGGTGGCCGTGGCCGTTCCCCTGACCGTGGTCGTGGCCGTGACCGGCTCCGTACGCGTCCAGGTCGTCGGAGGCGAGGGCCTCGGGCGCGGTGGCGAGAGCGCCGACGACGCCGGTGAGGGCGAGGCCCGCACCGGCGGCGGCGGACTGCTTCGTGAACTCTCTGCGGTTGAGGGGCATGTGTGACGGTCTCCCTGTGCTGGCCCGGATGTCGCGGGCCACCCTCCCGTGCCGCCGCGAACACCGCCTGAACGCCACAGGAACACCGCCGGACGCACTGCCCGGCGGCCCCGGCCCGTTCTTCCGCCGGACGCACCGCCCTGCGACCCCGGCCCAGGCACCGCCGGACGCACCGCCCTGCGACCCCGGCCCGGGCCCCCGCCGGACGCACCGCCCTGCGACCCCGGCCCGTCCCTCCGCCGGACGCGCCGTCCGGCGGGGCCCCGCCGCTCCTCCGCCGCTACGCGCCCGAGCCCGCCCGCGACCGGGCCTTGAAGGCCGCCTTGCGGGCCTCCTTCGCCGCGCTCTTGTCGCGGTGCAGGCGTCCCATCGCCTCCAGGACCTCCGCGGTCGCCGGGTGGTCCACCCGCCAGGCCGCCTCGAAGAAGCCGCTGTGCCGTCCGGTGAGCCCCTCGATCAGCTCCTGGAGCTCCTGCAGGTCGCCGTCCGCGTCGAGCTGGGCCGCGATCGTGTCGATCGCCAGCCAGAAGATCATCGACTCCGGCGGCGCGGGCACGTCCGCCGCGCCCCGCTCGGCGAGCCAGACCCGGGCGAGACCGCCGAGTTCCGCGTCGTCCAGGACCTCCCGTACGGCGGGCTCCGCCTCGGCGCCCACCAGGGACAGCGTCTGCTGGCAGTGCAGGCGGCGCAGCGGCGAGCCGGCGTCCGAGCCGCGCGCGGCGTGCAGCAGCTCGCGGGCGGCGGTGAGCGCGTCGCGGCCGGTCAGCCAGGCGGCGGTCTCCTCGCGGGCGGCGGCCTCCGGGTAGCCGGAGATCCCGTCGAGCAGCACGTCGGCGCCCTTGTCGGCGAGGTCGCCGACGGCGGGGGCGTCCACGCCGGCCTCCAGCATCCGGGCCCGGATGCCGTAGAGGCCGAGCTCGGTGAGCCGGACCATGCCGTACCGCGTGACGTCCTCGTCGTCGATGGGCGGCGCGGGCTCCTCGCCCTCCTCGGCCATCAGCGCCTCGTCGACGGGCTGGTACTCGACGAGCCCGATCGGTTCGAGCAGCCGGAACTGCTCGTCGAGGCGCATCATCGCGTCCGAGACCTGCTCCAGGACGTCGTCGGTCGGTTCGCCCATGTCGTCGGGGACGACCATCGACGCGGCGAGCGCGGGCAGCGGCACCGGGCCCTCGCCGGGCCCGCCCTCGCTGACGGTGAGCAGGTAGAGGTTGCCGAGGACGCCCTCCAGGAACTCGGCCTCGATCTCCGGGTCCCAGTCGAGCGACTCGATGTCGATCTCGCCGTCCTCGCCGACGATCTCGTCCAGGTCATCGATGACGGGGGCGACGGCGTCGGCGAAGACCACGTCGAAGCCGTCCAGCCAGAGCGCGAGGACGTCCTGGGGCGAACCGCCCGTGACGACCGCGAGGTTGTCGCCGGCCGAGGCCCGCCCGGGCGCATCGCCGGCCTCGTCCTCCTCGCCGTCCTCGACGTTGACCAGGCCGGTGTCGACGGCGAGGCGCCAGGCGTCGCCCGCCGAGATCTCGGCGTCCTCGTCGTCGATGAGGCCCAGCACCTCGACGGCCTCGGGCAGTTGCTCGTCGACGAGTTCGCCGCCCGCGTCGACCCGGGTGTCGGGTCCGGCCCAGCGGGCGAGCCGTACCGCGTTCGCGAGGAGGGGGGCCGCCAGCGCGTCCCGGGCCAGCTCCGCGTCCGCACGCAGCCGAACGGGGGGAAGGGTGGGGTGCTCCGCTGACATCTGGGGGGTCTCCTCGACGCGTCCGTGGGTGAAGGGTGACTGGCGGGGTGAAGGGGTGCGGGGGCTCGGAGGCGGGCTCGGAGCGCGGCTCTCAGCGTAGACGCATCCGGGGGGCCGTCCGTCGGTTCATGTGTCCGTCAGCCTTCGTACACCCGTCGACTCTTGACAAGTTGGGCGCTGTGCAAAGAGATTGACGCGCGTAGATTCATCTGCCGTTCCTCCAAGCACCCTCGGAGTCCCCTGATGCCTTCCTCCATACCGAGATCTGCCGGCCGCACCGTCGCGCGCTCCGCGGCGGTCTCCGCCGTCGTCGCCGCCGCTCTCGCCGCGGGTCTGCTGGCCGGTTCGACGAACGCCGCCGCCGAGGACGCGGCCGGTGTCCGCATCCACGACATCCAGGGCACCACGCGCGTCTCGCCGCTCGTCGGCCAGCAGGTCTCGGGCGTGACGGGCATCGTCACCGGCGTCCGCACCTACGGCTCGCGGGGCTTCTGGATCCAGGACCCCGAGGGCGACGGCAACCCCGCCACCAGCGAGGGCCTCTTCGTCTTCACCAGCTCCGTCCCGACGGTCGCCGTCGGTGACGCGGTCAGCCTGAGCGGCACGGTCACCGAGTACGTCCCCGGCGGGCTGACCTCGGGCAACCAGTCGCTGACCCAGCTCTCGAAGCCGGTCGTCACCGTGGTCTCGCAGGGCAACCCCGTCCCCGCCCCGGTGACCATCTCGTCCTGGTCCGTCCCCGACGCGTACACCCCCGAGGGCGACCCGGCCGCCGCGGGCTCGATCAACGGCCTGACCCTGAAGCCCCGCACGTACGCCCTGGACTACTACGAGTCCCTGGAGGGCACCAACGTCCGGATCGGCTCCTCGCGCGTGGTCGGCGCCACCGACCCGTACTCCGAGCTGTGGGTCACGGTGAAGCCCTGGGAGAACCGAAACCGGCGCGGCGGCACGGTCTACGGCTCGTACGAGTCGCAGAACACCGGCCGGCTCCAGATCCAGTCGCTGACCCCGGTCGCCCAGCAGCCCTTCCCCAAGGCGAACGTCGGCGACCGGCTGACCGGCACCACCGAGGGCCCGCTCGACTTCAACCAGTTCGGCGGCTACACCCTCACCGCCCGCACCCTCGGCACGGTCGTCGACCGGGGCCTGGAGCGCGAGTCCACGGACAAGCAGCAGCGGAACGAGCTGGCCGTGGCGACGTACAACGTCGAGAACCTCGACCCGACCGACCCGCAGGAGAAGTTCGACGCGCTCGCGAAGGCGGTCGTCGCGAACCTCGCCTCGCCCGACATCCTCGCCCTGGAGGAGATCCAGGACAACAACGGCGCCAAGAACGACGGCACGGTCGCCGCCGACCAGACGGTGAAGAAGTTCACGGACGCGATCGTGGCGGCCGGCGGCCCGGCGTACGAGTGGCGCTCGGTCGACCCGGAGAACAACAAGGACGGGGGCGAGCCCGGCGGCAATATCCGTCAGGTCTTCCTCTTCAACCCCGAGCGGGTCTCCTTCACCGACCGCGCGGCCACCGACCCGAGCTCCGCCACCGGCGTGACGGGACGCAAGGGCCACGCGGCCCTGACGGTCTCCCCCGGCCGGATCGACCCGTCGAACACCGCCTGGGAGAGCAGCCGCAAGCCGCTCGCGGGCGAGTTCGTCTTCCGCGGCCGCACGGTCTTCGTGATCGCCAACCACTTCGGCTCGAAGGGCGGCGACGAGTCCATCGTCTCGCACCACCAGCCGCCGGCCCGCTCCTCCGAGGCCAAGCGACTGCTCCAGGCGCAGTCCGTCAACGGCTTCGTGAAGCAGCTCCTCGCGGTCGAGAAGCAGGCCGACGTCCTCGTCGTCGGCGACATCAACGACTTCGAGTTCTCCGGGACGACGAAGGCGCTGACCGACGGCGGCGCGCTGTACCCGGCCGTGAAGTCGCTGCCCCGCAGCGAGCGCTACTCGTACGTCTACCAGGGCAACAGCCAGGTGCTCGACCAGATCCTGACGAGCCCCGGCGTGCGCCACTTCGACTACGACAGCGTCCACATCAACGCGGAGTTCGCCGACCAGGACAGCGACCACGACCCCCAGGTCGTGCGCTTCCGCCCGTAGTTCACCCCGGGGCGGCCCGGCGCGGCGACGAGCCGCTCCGGGCCGTCCGGCCGTGTCACACGCCCGCGCTCAGGCTGAGCGCGGGCGTGTACCGCTTCACCCGGCTGCCCACGAGCCCCGGATGGCGGTGCACCCGTGTCCAGGCCTCGCTCAGTCGGGCGTCGTCCGCCAGCCACTCCACGTGCGCCTGCTCGCTCTCCCACTCGGCGTAGTTCAGGACCCGGCCGCCGTCGGTGGACAGATGGAAGTGGACGCCGGACCCGCCGGACCCCGGCCGCAGCGCCGCGTCCTCGTCCATGGCGGCGAACACGGTGTCCACCCAGTCCTCCCGGCTTCCCGTCTCCGGCCCGCCGAAGTCGGCCTCGACGGCCACGACGGTCCCGGGCAGCTCCCCCGTGCCCGGCCTGTCGCGGACGGCGGAGCGGTGGATCGGCCCGTAGCGGCGGAGCTCCACCCGCTCGACGCCGGGCACGGCGGCGTCGATCTCGGCGTTCCGGTCGTCGCGGTAGGTGCGGACGAAGTCCTCGTAGTCCTGTTCGGCGGTCCACTGCGAGTAGTGCAGCAGCGTGTCGCCGTCGGTCCCGATGGAGACGCTGTACGAGAGCAGCCCGAGGTCCGGCCATGCGCGGTTCTCCCACGCCGTGCGGATGGCGTCGACGGCCGCGCGCTGGCGCTCGGGGGTGCCGACCCGCCAGGTGCTGACGAGGACGGCGCCGACTCCGGGGCGGTGGAGGTCGGGGCGGGCGTCGGGGTGGGCGACGGCGTTCATGGGGTCTCCTGTTCCTCGGGGGTTCCTCGGATGGCTCCACCGTGGTCCCTCAACCTTGGTTGAGGTCAACCCCCGCTCCCGTGCGAGACTTCGCGCCATGATCCTCAGCGACCTGGCCCTGCGCCCCGCGACCCGCGCCGAACTTCCCGCCGTCCTCGCGCTCCTCGCCGACGAGGACACGGTCGTCGACCCGCGCTCGGTCACCGTCACCGAGGCCCACGAGCGGGCCTTCGCGGACATCGGGGCCGATCCGCGCAACGAGATGCTGGTCCTGACGGACGGTGCGCTGGTCCTCGGCTGCCTCCAGGTCACGTACATCCCGGGGCTCGGCAAGGGGGGCGCCGAGCGCGCCCTGGTCGAGGCCGTCCGGATCCGGGCCGACCGGCGCGGCGGCGGCCTCGGCCGCGAGCTGATGGAGCGGGCCGCGGCACGCGCCCGGGACCGCGGCTGCGCGCTGGTCCAGCTGACCAGCGGCAAGCGGCGGACGGACGCCCACCGCTTCTACGCCTCCCTGGGGTACGCGCGCAGCCACGAGGGCTTCAAGCTCCCGCTCTGACCCGGCGGCCCGACGGGGGGCCCGGCAGCCCGGCGGCAGGTGTGGCAGCCCGGCGGCAGGCCTCGCGGGCCACCCTCAGCCGAGCAGATGGCCCCCCGCCGTCAGCCCAGCAGGTGCCCGCCGCCGTCCACGAGCAGCACCTCGCCGGTGATGTACGCGGAGTGGGCCAGGTCGTGGACGGCCCCGGCGATGTCCTCGGCCCGGCCGACCCGGCGCAGCGGGACGACGTCGGCCACATGCGCCTTGGCCGCGTCGGCACCGTCGACCCCGTCGAACCAGGGGGTGTCGATGAGGCCGGGCGCGACCGCGTTGACCCGGACGTCGGGGCCGAGGGTCTTGGCGAGGAGCTTCGTCATGTGGTTGACGGCCGCCTTGGAGACCGCGTACGGGATGGAGCTGCCGCCCGGCCGGACGCCGGCCTGGGAGGAGACGTTGACGATGGCGCCGCGGGTCTTCCGCAGGTGCGGGACGGCGGCGGTGACGGTCTGCCAGACGCCGATGACGTTGACGTCGTAGAGGTGGCGCCAGACCTCGGGCGAGGCGGCTTCGAGGTCGTCGTGCGGGATGAACCGGGTGGTGCCCGCGCAGTTGACGAGGAGGTCGAGCCGGCCGAGGGTCTCCACGGCCCGCTCGACGAGGGCCTTCGCCTGGGTCTCGTCGGAGACGTCCGCCTGGAGGTAGACGGCGCCGGGCAGTTCGGCGGCGAGGCGTTCGCCCGCCTCGACGGAGCGGGCGGAGTTGACCACGACCCGGTATCCGGCCTCGGCGAGGCGGCGGGCGACGGCGGCGCCGATGCCCGAGGACGATCCGGTGACGAGGGCGACGCGGTCGCCGTCGGTGCTGTGTGCGCTCATGCTGTGCTGTCTCCATGTCCCCCTGTCGCGCCCGTCGATCATGCCAGAGCCCGCACGCTTTAGTGATCGTGATGTTTCCGTCGAAGAAGATCTAAGTGGACCTTCACCGTGCAAACCGCTCAGACTTCGGGGATGAGCACTTCCCCTTCCCGCCCGGCCCGTCCCTTCGGCCGCGCGCTCTGCGCGATGATCACCCCGTTCACGGCGGACGGCGGGCTCGACCTCGACGAGGCGGGCAAGCTGGCCGCCCGGCTCGTCGGCGAGGGCTGCGACGGTCTGGTCCTGAACGGCACCTCCGGTGAGTCGCCGACCACCACCGACGCCGAGAAGACCGCGCTCGTCCGCGCCGTCCGGGACGCCGTGGGCCCCGGCCCTTCGGTCGTCGCGGGCGTCGGCACCGCCGACACCCGGCACACGGCCGAACTGGCCCGCCGGGCCGAGGAGGCGGGCGCGGACGGCCTGCTCGTCGTCACCCCGTACTACAGCCGTCCTCCGCAGTCGGCGGTCGAGGCGCACTTCCTGAAGGTCGCGGACGCGACCGGCCTCCCGGTGATGGTCTACGACATCCCCGGCCGCACCGGCACCCGCGTGGAGACCGCGACGCTGCGGCGGCTCGCCGAGCACCCGCGGATCGTGGCCGTCAAGGACTGCGCGTACGACCTGCTGGGCTCGGCCCGGGTGATCGCGGAGACCCCGCTCGCGTACTACTCGGGCTGCGAGGAGCTGAACCTGCCGCTGTACGCGGTCGGCGGCGCCGGCTACGTCAGCACGGTGGCGAACGTGGTGCCCCGTCAGCTGCGCGCGGTCCTCGACGCCTTCGACGCGGGCGACACGGTGGAGGCGGCCCGGCTCAACGCCCGGCTGCTGCCGCTCGCCGAACGGATGATGGCCGCGGGCCTGCCCGGCACCGTGACGGTCAAGGCACTGCTGGGCGGCCCGGTGCGCGAACCGCTGCAGCCCGCCGACCGGGAGTCGGTCGACGGGCTGCGCGGGCTGTACGAGGCGCTGCTTCAGGCGGAGTCGGTGGTGTAGGTCCTGCCGAGGACGGCGGCGTGCTCCAGCACGTCCTCCAGCGGGTCGTCGATCTGACCCGTGTGGAGCGAGAGGCTGGGCCCGTTGGTGACGGTGGGCCCGTTGTGGGTGTGCGTCTCGTCCGCCGCGGCCGTCCCGGCCGGCAGCAGGACCGCCACCGTCGTGAGCACTCCTGCGACCATGGGCTTCGCCCTCATGTCGACTCCTCGCCTCGTCTGCGTGCAGTGACTCTGCGTTGTGTTAACGCAGAGTCACCGGATCAGTTGTGGCTGTGGAGGATGTCGTTCAGCCCGCCCCAGACCGCGTTGTTCGGGCGGGCCTCGACGGCGCCGGTGACCGAGTTGCGGCGGAACAGGATGTTCGAGGCGCCGGAGAGGTCGCGGGCCTTCACGATCTCGCCGTCGGGCATCGTGACCCGGGTGCCGGCGGTGACGTACAGGCCGGCCTCGACGACGCACTCGTCACCGAGCGCGATGCCGACGCCCGCCTCGGCGCCGATCAGGCAGCGCTCGCCGATCGAGATGACGACGTTGCCGCCGCCCGACAGGGTGCCCATGGTGGAGGCGCCGCCGCCGATGTCGGAGCCGTTGCCGACGACGACACCGGCGGAGATCCGGCCCTCGACCATCGAGGTGCCGAGGGTGCCGGCGTTGAAGTTGACGAAGCCCTCGTGCATGACGGTGGTGCCGGCCGCGAGGTGGGCGCCGAGCCGCACCCGGTCGGCGTCGGCGATCCGGACCCCGGCGGGCGCGACGTAGTCCGTCATCCGCGGGAACTTGTCGATGCTGGTGACGGCGAGGTGCAGGCCCTCGGCGCGCGCGTTGAGGCGGACCTTCTCGATGTCGTCGACGGCGACCGGACCGAGCGAGGTCCAGGCGACGTTGGCGAGGAGGCCGAACACGCCGTCCAGGCTCTGGCCGTGCGGCTTGACCAGGCGGTGGCTGAGCAGGTGCAGACGCAGGTAGGCGTCGTGGGCGTCGAGCGGCTTCTCGTCGAGCGAGGAGATGACGGTACGGACGGCGACCACCTCGACGCCGCGGCGGGCGTCCACGCCGAGGGCCTTGGCGGCGCCTTCGCCGAGGGCGTTCACGGCCTCGTCGGGGGTGAGCCGCTCGGTGCCGGCCGGGCCGGCGGCCTCGGTCAGCTCGGGGGCGGGGAACCAGGTGTCGAGAACGGTGCCGTCGCCGGCGATGGTGGCGAGGCCGGCGGCGACGGCGCCGGTGGTGCGAGGAGCAGTGGTCATGACGGAAAACCTAACCGGCGGGGCCCCGCGCGGGCCAACCGGTCTCAGGTGTCGGTCGAGCGGATGGGCGGTTCCGACGAGCCCGGGAGGGCCCGTCTCGGTGCTTCCTTCAGGGCGGGTACGGGACGTTGTCCGGCCCGGTGCTCCCTTCAGGGCGGGTACGGGGCGCGTGGCCCGTCACCCCGGTCTCGCTCCCGCTCCCGCTCACGCCGGTCGCAGCACCCGGGTCAGCATCACGCGCGCGTACTCCTCGTCGTAGGGCTCGCCGGTGAGCAGGGACTGGAGGCAGATGCCGTCGACGAGGGCGACCAGGGCGCGTGCGGTGACCCGGTCGGTGCGGCGGGAGAGGGCGGACACCACGGTCTCGGCCCACTCGGCGGCCACGGGGCGGAGCGCGGGGCGGCGCAGGGCGGCGAGGTAGAGCTCGTACTCCAGCTCCACCTGGGCGCGTTCGCCGCCGATCCACTCCCCCATGAGGCGGGCGAGCGCGGTGGCGGTGTCGGTGTCCGGCGCGCTGAGGAGGGGGTGCTCGCGGAGCAGCCGCTCGAAGTCCTCGTTGGCCTTGCGGAGGGCGGCGACGAGGAGTTCGTCGAGGGAGGCGAAGTGGTACGTGGTCGAGCCGAGCGGCACGTCCGCCTCTGCGGCCACGGTGCGGTGGCTCAGCCCGGCGATCCCGGAGCGTCCGGCGACCCGGAGGGCCGCGTCGACGATCCGGTCCCGCCGTTCGGGGTCGTGGCGGCGCGCGCGGGCCATCAGTGGGCACCGCCGAGGTTGAGGACGACGACCCCGGCGATGATGAGCGCGATCCCCGCGATCTTGGCGAGGCTGAGGGTCTCGCCGAGGAAGAGGATGCCGATGGCGGCGACGGCGGCGGTGCCGACGCCGGCCCAGATGGCGTACGCGGTGCCGACCTGGAGCGTCTTGAGCGCCTGCGCGAGGAGCGCGAAGGCGACCACGTATCCGATGCCGGTGATGAGCGAGGGCCAGAGCTTGCTGAAGCCCTCGCTGTACTTCATGAAGGTGGTGGCGAGAATCTCGGCCGCGATGGCGCCCGCGAGCAGTCCGTAACCCATGCGTACAAGCGTACACAACGATGCGTACGGGCGTACACATAACTGCCCGATACGGTGTCCCGCATGACGACTCCCCCAGGGCCGCCGCCCTACGGTCCCCCAGGGCCGCCGCCGCCCTACGGCTACGGCTATCCGCCGCCGCCCCCGCCGCCGAAGCCCGGCGTGATACCCCTGGCGCCGCTCTCCTTCAGCACGATCCTGACCGGCGCCTTCACCACCTTCGGCCGCTACTGGAAGCAGCTCCTCGGGGTGGGGGCGGCCGCCTACCTCGGCGCCCTGCTGGTCGTCGGAGCGGCGATCGGCATCGCGTTCCTGGCCGTCGGCGACGGCTTCCCCGCCGTGTTCGACCTGCCCGCGGGGCAGGAGCCGCGCTGGGACGACGTCCGCCCGCTGATCATCGCCTTCGGCTGCGTCTGGCTGGTCGCCATGGCCGTGTTCGTCGGCGCGAGCGCCCTGGTGGCGGCGGCCTGCCCGGCCGTGGTCCAGGAGGCGGTGCTCGGCCGGCCCACCTCCTTCGGTGCCCTCTGGCGCCGGTCCTGGGCCCGGGTGCCCGCCGTGCTCGGCACCGTGTTCCTGACCACCGCGGCGCTGCTGGTCCCGATGATCCTCTTCTTCGGCGCCTTCGCCGCGATGGTGGCCGCGCTCGTCGCCGACCTCGGGGACCTGGACAGCGGCGCGACGGCCTCCGACGTCTCGTTCACGATCCCCCTGCTGATGCTCCTCGCCGCCGTGGTGGTCCTGCCGCTCGGCCTGTGGATCTGGGTGAGGTTCAGCCTGGCCCCGGCCGCCGCCGTGATGGAGGGCCAGGGCCCGGTCGCCTCGATGCGCCGCTCCGCGCACCTGGTCCGCGGCGACTGGTGGCGGGTGTTCGGCTGCCTGTTCGCCGCCGGGATCATGGCCTCCGTCGTCGGGATGCTGATCCAGCAGCTCCTGTCCGCGCTGGCGTCGGCCCCGCTGTCGTTCAGCGACTTCTCCGGCGAGGACTCGGCCGCCGTGGTGGGCTCCATGGTCGTCATCCTCACCGTGCTGATCATCGGCCAGCTGGTCAGCCAGGCGGTCGTCTCCGTCTTCCCGCCGCTGGTCACCGCGCTGCTCTACGTCGACCTGCGCATCCGCAAGGAGAACCTGGCCCCGGAGCTGGCCCGCGCCGCGGGGCTCGGCTAGCCGAGCCGCCGGCCGGCCCGCATCCGGCCCCTGACATGCGAGACGGCCGTGCCCCGAAGGGCACGGCCGTCTCGTACGCGGTGGTGTCTCAGACGTTGAAGCCGAGCGCGCGCAGCTGCTCGCGGCCGTCGTCCGTGATCTTGTCCGGTCCCCACGGGGGCATCCAGACCCAGTTGATCTTCAGTTCACTGACGATGCCGTCCGTCGCGGACTTCGCCTGGTCCTCGATCACATCGGTCAGCGGGCAGGCCGCCGACGTCAGCGTCATGTCCAGCGTCGCGATGTTCGCGTCGTCGATGTGGATGCCGTAGATCAGGCCCAGGTTGACGACGTCGATGCCCAGCTCGGGGTCGACGACGTCGTACAGCGCCTCGCGGACTTCTTCCTCGGAGGCCGGCTTCATCGTGGCCTCGGCGTTCTCGGTCATGCCGACTTCCTCTCCGCCGCGTCGCCCAGGGCCTGGGCGGTCGCGTCCTTCCACGCCATCCAGCTGAGCAGCGCGCACTTCACACGGGCCGGGTACTTGGAGACACCGGCGAACGCGACCGCGTCCTCCAGGATCTCCTCCATCGCGTCGTCGGGCTCGATCTGGCCCTTGGACTGCATCAGCTCCAGGAAGGTGCCCTGGATCTTCTGCGCGTCCGCCAGCTCCTTGCCGACGAGCAGCTCGTTGAGGACGGACGCCGAGGCCTGGCTGATGGAGCAGCCCTGCCCCTCGTACGACACGTCCTCGATCCGCGAGCCGTCGTACTTCACGCGGAGCGTGATCTCGTCGCCGCACGTCGGGTTGACGTGGTGCACCTCGGCGTCGCCGTCCCGAAGACCGCGCCCGTGCGGGTGCTTGTAGTGGTCCAGGATGACGTCCTGGTACATCGAATCCAGCTTCACGAGCCGTCCCCTAGCCGAAGAAGTTCCGTACGTGCTCCAGACCGGCGACCAGGGCATCGACCTCGGCCGGGGTGGAGTACAGATAGAACGACGCCCGCGTGGTCGCAGGAATTCCGTACCGCAGGCAGACCGGCCGCGCGCAGTGGTGGCCGACCCGGACCGCGATGCCCTCTTCGTCGAGGACCTGGCCCACGTCGTGCGGGTGGATGTCGCCGAGCGTGAAGGAGATCGCCGCGCCGCGGTCCTCGGCCGTGGTGGGGCCGATGATCCGCAGGTCCGGAACCTCCTGGAGGCGCCGGACGGCGTACTCGGTGATCGCGTGCTCGTGGCGCGCGATGTTCTCCATGCCGATCGCCGAGAGGTAGTCCACGGCCGCGCCGAGGCCGACGGCCTGGGCGATCGGGGGCGTACCCGCCTCGAACTTGTGCGGGGCCGGCGCGTACGTCGAGGAGTGCATCGAGACGGTCTCGATCATCTCGCCGCCGCCCAGGAAGGGCGGCAGGTCCTCGAGCAGCTCCTGGCGGCCCCAGAGGACGCCGATGCCCGTCGGGCCGCACATCTTGTGGCCGGTGAAGGCCACGAAGTCGGCCTGGAGCGCCTGCACGTCCAGGACCATGTGCGGGGCCGCCTGGGAGGCGTCGATGCAGACGAGCGCACCGACCTCCTGGGCGCGACGGATGATCGTCTCGACCGGGTTGACCGTGCCCAGCAGGTTCGAGACCAGCGTGAACGAGACGATCTTGGTCTTCTCGGTGATGACCTCTTCGATGTTCGAGAGGTCGAGACGGCCGTCGTCGGTCAGGCCGAACCACTTCAGCTTCGCGCCCGTGCGCTGCGAGAGCAGCTGCCACGGCACGATGTTGGAGTGGTGCTCCATCTCCGTGATGGCGATCTCGGTCTCGTGGTCCACGCGGTAGGGCTCGTCGGCCCAGCCCAGCATGTTGGCCACCAGGTTGAGCGACTCCGAGGCGTTCTTGGTGAAGATCACCTCGTCGCGGCTCGGGGCGTTGATGAAGGCCGCGACCTTGTCACGGGCGCCTTCGTACAGCGCCGTCGCCTCCTCGGCGACCGTGTAGACGCCGCGGTGGACGTTGGCGTTGTGGCGCTCGTAGTACGTGTTGAGCGCGTCGAGGACCTGCCGCGGCTTCTGCGAGGTCGCAGCGGAGTCGAGGTACACGATCTTCTTGCCGTCGTGGACCACGCGATCCAGGAGCGGGAAGTCCTTGCGGATCGCCTCGGTGTCGAGGAGGCCGGAGAGCCCCTGATGGGCAGATGTCACGCGGATGCGCCACCCTTCGTGCTGTAGGCCTCGTAGCCCTCGTTCTCGAGCTTGTCGGCGAGCTCGGCGCCGCCGGACTCGACGATGCGGCCGCCGGAGAAGACGTGCACGAAGTCGGGCTTGATGTAGCGGAGGATCCGCGTGTAGTGCGTGATCAGCAGGGTGCCGACCTCGCCGGTCTCGCGGACGCGGTTGACGCCCTCGGAGACCTGGCGCAGCGCGTCGACGTCCAGGCCGGAGTCGGTCTCGTCGAGGATCGCGATCTTCGGCTTGAGGAGCTCCAGCTGGAGGATCTCGTGGCGCTTCTTCTCACCGCCGGAGAAGCCCTCGTTGACGTTGCGCTCGGCGAAGGCCGGGTCCATCTGGAGCTGCTCCATCGCGGACTTGACCTCCTTCACCCAGGTGCGCAGCTTGGGGGCCTCGCCGCGGATCGCGGTGGCGGAGGTGCGCAGGAAGTTGGAGACCGAGACACCGGGGACCTCGACCGGGTACTGCATGGCCAGGAAGACGCCGGCGCGGGCGCGCTCGTCGACCGACATCTCCAGGACGTCCTCGCCGTCGAGGGTGACGGTGCCGCCGGTGATCGTGTACTTCGGGTGGCCGGCGAGCGAGTACGCCAGGGTCGACTTGCCGGAGCCGTTGGGGCCCATGACGGCGTGGGTCTCGCCCTGCTTGATGGTCAGGTCGACACCCTTGAGGATCTCGCGGGGGCCGTTCTCGGCCTCGACGGAGACGTGCAGGTTGCGGATTTCAAGCGTTGCCATGGGTGACTCAGGACTCCTGGGTGACGGAGACGAGCACATCGTCCCCTTCGATCTTTACGGGGTATACGGGGACGGGACGCGTCGCGGGAAGGCCGGAGGGCTTGCCGGTACGGAGGTCGAAGCTGGAGCCGTGCAGCCAGCACTCGATGGCACAGTCCTCGACCTCGCCCTCCGAGAGGGAGACGTTCGCGTGCGAGCAGATGTCGTTGATCGCGAACACCTCGCCCTCGGTGTGCACGACCGACACCGGCGTGCCGTCGACCTCGACCCGCTTCGGGGTGTCGGCCTCCAGCTCGCTCAGCGCGCAGACTCGGACGAAGGCCATCAGACGGAGGCCTCCAGCTCGGCCTCGATCTTGGCGATGAGGCGCTCCTCGACGTCCGGCAGACCGATCTGCTGGACGAGCTCCGCGAAGAAGCCGCGGACGACGAGGCGACGGGCCTCGGCCTGCGGGATGCCGCGGGACATCAGGTAGAAGAGCTGCTCGTCGTCGAAACGGCCGGTGGCCGAGGCGTGACCGGCGCCGGCGATCTCGCCGGTCTCGATCTCCAGGTTCGGTACGGAGTCGACCCGGGCGCCGTCCGTGAGGACCAGGTTCCGGTTCAGCTCGTACGTGTCCGTGCCCTCGGCCGCGGCCTGGATGAGGACGTCGCCGATCCAGACGGCGTGCGCGTCCTGGCCCTGCAGCGCGCCCTTGTAGGCCACGTTGGACTTGCAGTGCGGGGTGTTGTGGTCGACCAGGAGGCGGTGCTCCTGGTGCTGGCCGGCGTCGGTGAAGTACAGGCCGAACAGCTCGGCCTCGCCGCCGGGCGCCGCGTACGCCACCCGCGGGTGGATGCGGACGACGTCGCCGCCGAAGGTGACGACGACGGACTTGAAGGAGGCGTCGCGGCCGACCAGGGCGTTGTGCTGGGCGACGTGGACGGCCTTCTCGTCCCAGTCCTGGACGGAGACGACGGTCAGCTTGGCGCCGTCGCCCAGGACGTAGTCGACGTTGGCGGCGAGCACCGCGTCGCCGGAGTGGTCGAGGACCACGACGGCCTCGGCGAAGGCGCCGAGCTCGATGACCTGGTGGCCGAAGGCGACGCCGCCCTCACCGTGCACGGTGATGCGGATCGGCTCGGTGAGCACGGCCTCCTTGGCGACGGTGACGACCGAGGCCTTCTCGAAGGAGGAGTACGCCTGCGCGGCGACGCGGTCGACGGGCGTGCCGGCCTTGCCGAGCCGCTCGTCCTCGCGGCCGACGGTCTCCACCGTGACGCCCTCGGGGGCCTCGATCTCGACCTTGACGCCCTCGCCGGACGCGACGGCGGTGCCGTCGTGCAGGCCGCGGAGGCGCTCGAGCGGGGTGAACCGCCACTCCTCCTCGCGGCCGTGCGGGACGGGGAAGTCCGCGACGTCGAAGGACGGGGGCGCGCTCATGCGCGTGGCGACGGTGGACTCGGCGGCCACCGCGATCGAGCCCGCGGTGGTGGAGCCCGCGGGGATGTTCTGAGCCTCAGCCATGGCTGTTGGGGTGCTCTCTTCCTGCGTACGTGAAAATCGGTTGCTGCGTGTGCCGGTGGGGGCGGGGTGGGGCGTCAGCCCACCGAGCCCTCCATCTGCAGCTCGATCAGCCGGTTGAGCTCCAGGGCGTACTCCATCGGGAGTTCCTTGGCGATGGGCTCGACGAAGCCGCGGACGATCATCGCCATGGCCTCGAACTCGGTGAGGCCGCGGCTCATCAGGTAGAAGAGCTGGTCCTCGGAGACCTTGGAGACGGTGGCCTCGTGGCCCATGGAGACGTCGTCCTCGCGCACGTCCACGTAGGGGTACGTGTCGGAGCGGGAGATCGTGTCGACGAGCAGCGCGTCGCACAGCACGTTCGACTTGGCGCCCGGGGCACCCTCGCCGATCTCGATGAGACCGCGGTAGGAGGTGCGGCCGCCGCCTCGCGCCACCGACTTGGAGACGATGTTGGAGGAGGTGTTCGGGGCCATGTGGACCATCTTGGCGCCGGCGTCCTGGTGCTGGCCCTCGCCCGCGAAGGCGATGGACAGGGTCTCGCCCTTGGCGTGCTCGCCCATCAGGTAGACGGCCGGGTACTTCATGGTGACCTTGGAGCCGATGTTGCCGTCGACCCACTCCATGGTGGCGCCCTCGTAGGCGACGGCGCGCTTGGTCACCAGGTTGTAGACGTTGTTCGACCAGTTCTGGATGGTCGTGTAGCGGCAGCGGCCGCCCTTCTTCACGATGATCTCGACGACGGCGCTGTGCAGCGAGTCCGAGGAGTAGATCGGAGCGGTGCAGCCCTCGACGTAGTGGACGTAGGCGTCCTCGTCGACGATGATCAGCGTCCGCTCGAACTGGCCCATGTTCTCCGTGTTGATACGGAAGTAGGCCTGGAGCGGGATCTCGACGTGCACGCCCTTCGGCACGTAGATGAACGATCCGCCGGACCAGACGGCGGTGTTCAGGGAGGCGAACTTGTTGTCGCCGACCGGGATGACGGTGCCGAAGTACTCGCGGAAGAGCTCCTCGTGCTCCTTCAGCGCCGTGTCGGTGTCGACGAAGATGACGCCCTGCTCCTCCAGGTCCTCGCGGATCTGGTGGTAGACGACCTCGGACTCGTACTGGGCGGCGACACCGGCGACGAGGCGCTGCTTCTCCGCCTCGGGGATGCCGAGCTTGTCGTACGTGTTCTTGATGTCCTCCGGCAGGTCCTCCCAGGACTCGGCCTGCTTCTCGGTGGACCGCACGAAGTACTTGATGTTGTCGAAGTCGATGCCGGAGAGGTCGGAGCCCCAGGTCGGCATGGGCTTCTTGCCGAAGAGCCGCAGACCCTTGAGACGCAGCTTCAGCATCCACTCGGGCTCGTTCTTCTTCGAGGAGATGTCGCGGACGACGTCCTCGTTCAGACCGCGCTTGGCGGTGGCACCGGCGGTGTCGGAGTCGGCCCAGCCGTACTCGTACCGACCCAGGCCCTCGAGCTCGGGGTGGCTGATCTCGGTGGTCATGCGGGGTTCCTCCCGGCCGTGCTTGCGGATGCTGATTCAGTGGTCTGTGGAGTGCTGTGCGGGATGAACGTGGTGCAGACGCCGTCACCATGCGCGATGGTGGCCAGACGCTGGACGTGCGTTCCCAGGAGGCGGGAGAAGAACTCCGTCTCCGCCTCGCACAGCTGTGGGTACTGCTCGGCGACGTGGGCGACCGGGCAGTGGTGCTGGCAGAGCTGCTCGCCGACCGGCGCGTTCCGCGCAGTGGCAGCGTACCCGTCGGCGGTCAGGGCCTTGGCAAGCGCCTCGGCCCGCCGCTCGGGTTCGACGGCCTCGACGGCTTCGCGGTAGGCGTCCGCCTGGGCCTCGATCCGGTCGCGGGCGAAGGCGGCCACGGCCGCTTCCCCGCCGGCGTTGCGCTCGATCCACTGGAGCGCCTCGACCGCGAGCGAGTCGTACGACTGGTCGAAGGCGTCCCGGCCGCAGTCGGTGAGCGCGAAGACCTTCGCGGGGCGGCCGCGGGCGCGGGCCCCGTAGACGCGCTGCTCGCGTGCCTCCACGACGTTGTCGGCGACGAGCGAGTCGAGATGGCGGCGGACGGCGGCCTGGGTGAGGCGGAGTCGTCCGGCGAGATCGGCGACGGTCGACGGCCCGTGGTCCAGGATCGATCGCGCGACCCGGTTGCGCGTCGAACGCTCACGGGTCGCGAGTTCCTCCACAGGAGCCGCGCCATCGTTTTTCACAACGCCATTGTTGCGTAATTAATCTCGGACTGACAAGCCGCGCCGGACGGGACGACGGTGCGGTGCGTCACTCAGGTAAGGCTTACCTGACCTGCGGAAACGATCATTCGTAGGACGAATGACACCCCCTGTGCGGCCGCCCCCGCGCACCCGGTGCGGCCGCCCCGCGCGGCAGTACCCGCAGGCCACAGGGGCTCCGCCGGCCCCCTCGGCACCCGGCGCGACGAAAAGGAGATCGTGGAGCGGACCGCCCGAACCGGACGTTCCACGACCCGGGCCCCGCGCCGGGGAGCCCCCGGCCCCTCTCTAGACTTCCCGACATGCGAAACGAGTCCGTCGGGTCCGCCGTCCAGGTCCGTGGCCTGGTCAAGCGGTACGGCAACAAGACCGCCGTCGACGGCCTCGACCTCGACGTACGGGCCGGCACCGTGACCGCCGTCCTCGGCCCCAACGGGGCCGGCAAGACCACCACCGTCGAGACCTGCGAGGGCTACCGGAAGCCGGACGCCGGCACCGTCCGCGTCCTCGGCCTCGACCCGGTCGCCGACGCGGCCGCCCTGCGCCCCCGGATCGGCGTCATGCTCCAGTCCGGCGGCGTCTACTCCGGCGCCCGCGCCGACGAGATGCTCCGCCACATGGCGAAACTCCACGCCCATCCGCTGGACGTGGACGCGCTCGTCGAACGGCTCGGCCTCGGCTCCTGCGGCCGCACCACCTACCGGCGTCTCTCCGGCGGCCAGCAGCAGCGCCTCGCGCTCGCCATGGCCGTCGTCGGCCGCCCCGAGCTCGTGTTCCTCGACGAGCCGACCGCCGGACTCGACCCGCAGGCCCGCCGCGCCACCTGGGACCTCGTGCGCGAGCTGCGCGCCGACGGGGTGACCGTGGTCCTCACCACCCACTTCATGCAGGAGGCGGAGGAACTCGCCGACGACGTCGCCATCGTCGACGCCGGCCGGGTCGCCGCCCAGGGCAGCCCCGAGCAGCTGTGCCGCGGCGGCGCCGAGAACACCCTCCGCTTCACCGGCCGCCCCGGACTCGACCTGGGCTCGCTGCTCAAGGCGCTCCCCGACGGCACCGCCGCGGCGGAGCCGCTCCCGGGCACGTACCGGATCACCGGCACCGTCGACCCGCAGCTGCTGGCCACGGTCACCAGCTGGTGCGCCCAGCACGGCGTCATGCCCGACGGCATCTCCGTCGAGCGCCACACCCTCGAGGACGTCTTCCTCGAACTGACGGGCAAGGAACTGCGGTCGTGAGCAAGGAGTCGGTCGTGAGCACCGGTACGTACGCCCCCCGGCCGGGAGCCGCACCCGTCGGCCGGATGATCGCGGCGCAGGCGGCCCTGGAGACCCGGATGCTGCTGCGCAACGGCGAGCAGCTGCTGCTCACCGTGATCATCCCGTCGCTGCTCCTGGTGCTCTTCTCCACCGTCGACATCGTCACCCTGCCCGCGTCGGGGACGCCCGGCGCCGACAGCGCCGTCGACTTCCTCGCCCCGGGCATCCTCGCGCTCGCCGTCCTGTCGACCGCGTTCACCGGCCAGGCCATCGCGACCGGCTTCGAGCGGCGGTACGGGGTGCTCAAGCGCCTCGGCGCCTCTCCGCTCCCCCGCTGGGCCCTGATGACCGCCAAGACGCTCGCCGTCCTGGCGACCGAGGTCCTGCAGATCGCCCTCCTGTCGGCGATCGCCCTGGGCCTCGGCTGGTCCCCGCAGGGCGACCCCCTGTCGGTCCTCGTGCTCCTGGTCCTCGGCACGGCCGCCTTCTCCGGCCTCGGCCTGCTGATGGCGGGCACGCTGAAGGCGGAGGCCACCCTGGCCGCCGCCAACCTGGTCTTCCTGCTGCTCCTGGTGGGCGGCGGTGTCATCGTCCCGCTGGATCGGTTCCCGGACGCGGCCCGCTCGGTCCTGGAGCTGCTCCCGATCGCGGCCCTCTCCGACGGCCTGCGCGCGGTCCTCCAGGACGGCGCGGTCCTGCCCTGGGGCGACGCGCTGACCCTCGCGGTCTGGGCCGTCCTCGGCCTCGGCGCGGCGGCGAAGTTCTTCCGCTGGGAGTAGCGGAGAGGCCCCAGAGGGTGACGTTTCCCGACAAGGCACCCCTCGTGAAAGCGTGCACAAGCCCCCGCCTACGATAGGGCCCGTGCTGACCCCCCTCGCCTCCATCGCCAGGCGCTGGACTCCGTCCCCCAGGACGCTCCGGCGCGCCGCGCTCTCCGCCGTCGTGATGAGCGTGCTCATCATCGTCACCGGTGGCGCGGTCCGGCTGACCGGCTCCGGTCTCGGCTGCGACACCTGGCCGAAGTGCACCGACGACAGCCTGATCGTGACGCCCGAGCAGGGCTACCGCGGCGCGATCGAGTTCGGCAACCGGATGCTGACCTACGTCCTGTCGGCCGCGGTCGGCTGGGCGATCATCGCCGCCCGGTCCACCAAGCCGTGGCGGCGCGGGCTGACCCGGCTCGCCTGGGCCCAGTTCTGGATCGTGATGAGCAACGCCGTCATCGGCGGCATCACGGTGTGGATGGGCCTCAACCCGTGGACGGTCGCCGGCCACTTCCTCGCCGCGAACGCGCTCCTCACCGTCGCCGTCGTCACCTGGCACCGGACCGGCGAGGGCGACACCGCCGCCCGCCCGCGCGTGCCGCGCCCGGTCCGCAAGCTGTCCTGGGCGATCACGATCACCTCGGGCCTGCTGATCGCACTCGGTACGACGGTGACCGGCGCCGGCAAGCACGCCGGTGACAGCAGCGACGTGCCGCGCATGCCGTGGGACTGGACGGACGCCGCGCACCTCCACGCCATCGCCGCCTGGGTCGTCTGCGCCCTCGCTCTCGCCATGTGGCTGGTCCTGCGCGTGGTGGACGCCCCGCTCGACACCCGGGCGCGCGCCCGCGACCTGCTGATCGTGCTGCTCGCGCAGGGCGCCATCGGCTACGTGCAGTACTTCACCGGGGTCCCCGAGCTCCTGGTCGCCGTCCACATGCTCGGCTCGTCCCTGATGTGGATCGCGGTCCTGCGCCTGGCCCTGAGCCTGCGCGAGCGCCCGCTCCCCGCCGCGGACATCCCGGCCCAGGCCGACCCGGCGCTCGCGACCGCCTGAGCCACCCCGGCCCGCCTCCGGTCCGTATCCGCCCGGCCCCCCGCTCCCGCGGGGGTCCGGGCGTCCGTCTACCCGGCCACCGGAGTGGGGCCGGCAGCGGGTCAGGTGAGCCGGTAGACCCGGCGGGCGTTCCCCGAGGCGATCATCGTGGCGACCCGCTGGGCGTCCGTACGGGACCAGGCGCCGTCCATGACCCATTCGCCGAGCACCCGGGTGAGGGCGGTGCGGAAGGCGTGTGCGGCGACCACGTGGAGTTCGGGCAGTCCGTGGGCGCCGCTGGAGAACAGCAGCTTGCCGAACGGCGCCCGCTCCAGGACCTCGGCGAGGACCGCGGCCGCCCGTGCCCCGGTGTGCGCGAGGACGGGTCCCAGGTCGGCGTGGACGTGCGCGTGCACGGCGGTCAGGTGCGCGGCGGCGCGGTGGTACGGGTACGAATGGAGCAGCACCAGGTCGGTGCCGAGCCCCGCGGTGGCGGCGGCGAACCCGGCGAGCGCGGCCGGGTCGCGGTCCCCGGTGTGCAGTTGCAGGGGGCGTCCGGCGGTGACCGCGATCCAGAGCAGATGGCGCAGCAGGACGGGGTCGGTGAGCGGGCCGCCGGCCGTGCGTCCGGCGAGCCAGCGTCCCGCGGCGCCGCGCACCTCTCCGGGCCCCGGGGGTGCGGGCGTGTGGGTGAGTCCCCGGCGCACCCCCGCCGCGGAGGCGAAGGCCACGGCGTGGACGGCGGCCCCGTGGACGGCTTCGGCGAGGTTGGCGAGGAAGGCCTCGACGGTCCCCGAGGTGTCGGCGACCTGCTCGGCGAGGGGTTCGAGGCGGACGATCTCATGGGCCTCCGCGGCCCCGGTGGCGCCGAGTTCGGCCGGTCCCGTGAGGTCGTCGGGGAGTCCGGTGTCGACGAGGTACGTGGCGATGCCGGAGGCCCTCAGCAGTCGCCGGCCCGATTCGGCGACGCCCAGTTCGCGGCGGCGGGCGAGGTACCGGGCCGGCGGGCAGTGCGCTTCGAGCCCGAGCAGCGGCGGGCACCATCGGCGCACGGCGAAGCCGGTCTGGGTGTCGAAGAAGGTGGTGCCCGCGGCGGGCAGCGCGCCGCTCCCGCCCAGCTGGGCGCCGAGGCGGGCCTCGAAGGTGCCGAGGCCGAGCTCGGTACGGAGCACCCCGTGGCAGTACTGGTCCACCAGGCTCGGCGTGTCGATCATCTCGGGGGGCTCCCTGCGTGGCCGTGTCGCTTCTCCACACGTCCTAACGGGTGAGCCCCGCGCGAGGTTGTTGCCTCAGCTGTTGGAGGGTCCGCCGATCTGGATACCGGCCATCCGGGTCCACTCGTACGGGCCGGTCTCGACCTTGGCGGCGAACTCGCCGTCGAACTCCTCGTGGAGGGTGAGGCCGGCCTTCTCGGCGGCCTGGCGCGCGATCTCGTACGTCGGCGCGACGAGGTCGCCCCAGCCGCCGTCGGTGCCGACGAGGACGATCCGGGTGCCCGCCTGGCCGATGTGCGCGAGGTGTCCCTCGGAGCCGCCGTGCTCCTTGGAGAAGGCCTTGATCTCCTTGGCGAGCCTGGCCGCCTTGCGCTCTTCCTGCTTCGTTTCTGCCATGAAAGGGATGCTACCGAGGGGTAGATCTATTGGCGACGGCCGGGTCACGTGGCCTATCCCACGTGACCCGGCCGCCGGCCGAGCAGATCATCTGAGCGGGGACATCGGTCGAGACGTCCCGGAAAGTTCCTGCAGGGGGGTTCCTAACGGAGGAACGGGTCCACCGCGACCGCCACGAAGAGCAGCGAGACGTAGGTGATGGACCAGTGGAAGAGGCGCATCTCCTTGAGCTTCGCGCCGGTGGCGCCCGCCTTGGCGCGGTTGAGCAGGCCGTGCGCCTCCCAGAGCCACCAGCCGCCGGTGAGCAGGGCGACCGACAGGTAGAACCAGCCGGTGTAGCCGAGCGGCGTGAGCAGCAGCGAGACGGCGACCATCACCCAGCTGTACGCGACGATCTGCTTGGCGACGACCTTGTTGGAGGCGAGGACCGGGAGCATCGGCACGCCGGCGCGGGCGTAGTCGTCCTTCACCTTCATGGACAGCGGCCAGTAGTGCGGCGGCGTCCAGAAGAAGATGACGGCGAAGAGGATGACGGCCGCCCAGGACATCGAGTTCGTGACGGCCGACCAGCCGATCAGGACCGGCAGGCAGCCGGCGATGCCGCCCCAGACGATGTTCTGCGTCGTGCGGCGCTTCAGGATCATCGTGTAGACCACGACGTAGAAGAGGAGCGCGCCGAGCGAGAGTGCGGCGGACAGCCAGTTGACGAGCAGCCCGAACCAGAGCGTGGAGACCACGGCGAGGGTGAGGCCGAAGACCAGGCCCTCGCGCGGCGTCAGGACGCCGGTGACCAGCGGGCGCTGGGACGTGCGGTCCATCAGCGCGTCGATGTCGCGGTCGATGTACATGTTCAGCGCGTTGGCGCCGCCCGCGGAGAGGTAGCCGCCGAAGCAGGTGGCGAGCACCAGCCACAGGTCCGGCACGCCCTGCTCGGCGAGGAACATCACCGGAACGGTGGTGATGAGCAGCAGTTCGATGATCCGCGGCTTGGTCAGCGCCACGTATGCCTTGACGCGGGCCCCGAACGGCCGATGGCCCCCCGGGCTGGGAGTCAAGACGACCCCTGCGGGTCGGGACTCGACGGCCGTCACGCACACCCCTGACAGAGAAATTCCCAGCAAGCTCCCCGGATGAAGGCGGGGTGAAGCTTGCGCGTACCACGCCACTGTAGACGTTGCCCAGACGCCGATCTTCGCGGGGGTGGGGTCGTGTTGAGGGGGTGTGTCCCAAGGCGTGGACGCGCCTCGGGAGGCGAAGTCACACGGGCGGCGGCAGTCTTGCTGTGTCCGCTCATATGAGGGGCATGCACACGAAAAGAGGGACGTTCCGGCGGGGGTAGGCTCGACAACGCCGGTACACCCTCAGTCACCGGCTTCAGACATGTGGAGAGGAGCCCTGACCCAGGGTGAGCACTAAGCCGACCACCACAGACCTCGAGTGGACCGAGTTGGACCAGCGGGCCGTCGACACCGCCCGCATCCTGGCGGCGGACGCCGTACAGAAGGTCGGCAACGGCCATCCCGGTACGGCCATGAGCCTGGCGCCCGCCGCGTACACCCTCTTCCAGAAGGTGATGCGGCACGACCCGGCCGACCCCGAGTGGGTCGGGCGCGACCGGTTCGTCCTCTCCGCCGGACACTCGTCCCTGACCCTCTACACCCAGCTCTACCTGGGTGGCTTCGGTCTCGAGCTGGACGACCTGAAGGCCTTCCGCACCTGGGGCTCGAAGACCCCCGGCCACCCGGAGTACGGTCACACCGCCGCGGTCGAGACCACCACGGGCCCGCTGGGCCAGGGTGTCGCCAACGCCGTGGGCATGGCGATGGCAGCCCGCTTCGAGCGCGGTCTGTTCGACCCGGAGGCCGCCGCCGGCACCTCCCCGTTCGACCACCGCATCTACGCGATCGCCGGTGACGGCTGCCTGCAGGAGGGCATCTCCGCGGAGGCGTCCTCGCTCGCCGGCCACCAGAAGCTCGGCAACCTGATCCTGCTGTGGGACGACAACCACATCTCGATCGAGGGCGACACCGAGACCGCCGTGTCCGAGGACACGATGAAGCGGTACGAGGCGTACGGCTGGCACGTCCAGCGTGTCGAGCCGCAGGCCAACGGCGACCTGGACCCGGCCGGGCTCTACGCGGCGATCAGGGCCGCCGAGGCCGAGACCGGGCGTCCGTCGTTCATCGCGATGCGCTCGATCATCGCCTGGCCCGCCCCGAACGCGCAGAACACCGAGGCCGCCCACGGCTCGGCGCTCGGCGACGAGGAGATCGCGGCCACCAAGCGCGTCCTCGGCTTCGACCCGGAGCAGACCTTCGAGGTCACCGACGAGGTCATCGCGCACACCCGTTCGCTCGGTGACCGCGGCCGCGAGGCCCGCGCCGCGTGGGAGAAGTCGCTCGCCGAATGGCGTACGGCCAACCCGGAGCGCGCCGCCGAGTTCGACCGCATCCAGGCCAACGAGCTGCCGGCCGGCTGGGCCGAGAAGCTCCCGGTCTTCGAGCCGGGCAAGGGTGTCGCCACCCGTGCCGCCTCGGGCCAGGTCCTGAAGGCGCTCGGCGCGGTCATCCCGGAGCTGTGGGGCGGCTCGGCCGACCTCGCCGGCTCCAACAACACGACGATCGACAAGGACTCGTCGTTCCTGCCCGAGGGCAACCCGCTGCCGGAGGCCGACCAGTACGGCCGCACGATCCACTTCGGCATCCGCGAGCACTCCATGGCCGCGGAGATGAACGGCATCGCGCTGCACGGCAACACGCGCATCTACGGCGGCACCTTCCTGGTGTTCTCCGACTACATGCGCAACGCCGTCCGGCTGTCCGCCCTGATGCACCTCCCGGTGACGTACGTCTGGACCCACGACTCGATCGGTCTGGGCGAGGACGGCCCGACGCACCAGCCCGTGGAGCACCTGGCCTCGCTGCGCGCGATCCCGGGTCTCAACGTGGTCCGTCCGGCCGACGCGAACGAGACGGCCATCGCCTGGCGCGAGATCATGCAGCGCCACACGAAGGTCTTCGGCAAGGGCGCCCCGCACGGCCTGGCGCTCACCCGCCAGGGTGTGCCGACGTACGCGCCGAACGAGGACACGGTCAAGGGCGGCTACGTGCTGTTCGAGGCCGAGGGCGGCGCGCCCGAGGTCGTGCTGATCGGCACGGGCTCCGAGGTGCACCTCGCCGTCGAGGCCCGCGAGCAGCTGCAGGCCGCCGGCGTCCCCACCCGGGTCGTCTCGATGCCGTCCGTGGAGTGGTTCGAGGAGCAGGACCAGGCGTACAAGGACTCCGTCCTGCCGCCGTCGGTCAGGGCCCGTGTCGCGGTCGAGGCCGGTATCGGTCTCACCTGGCACCGCTACGTCGGCGACGCCGGCCGGATCGTCTCCCTGGAGCACTTCGGTGCCTCGGCGGACGCGAAGGTCCTGTTCCGCGAGTTCGGTTTCACGCCGGAGGCCATCGTCGCCGCCGCCCGGGAATCGATCGACGCCACCGCGCGCTGATCCGCATACGTACGACTTAATGGAGATGGAATTCTCATGACAGACGCTCTCAAGCGCCTCTCCGACGAAGGCGTCGCGATCTGGCTGGACGACCTCTCGCGCAAGCGGATCACGTCCGGCAACCTGGCCGAGCTCATCGACCAGAGCCACGTGGTCGGTGTGACCACGAACCCGTCGATCTTCCAGAAGGCGATCTCCTCGGGCGACGGCTACGAGCAGCAGCTCGCCGACCTCGCCGCCCGCAAGGTCACCGTCGACGAGGCCATCCGGATGATCACGACGGCGGACGTCCGCGACGCCGCCGACATCCTGCGTCCGGTCTTCGACGCGACCCAGGGCCAGGACGGCCGGGTCTCCATCGAGGTCGACCCCCGTCTCGCCCACGAGACGACCGCCACCATCGCCGAGGCCAAGCAGCTGGCCTGGCTGGTGGACCGCCCCAACACGCTCATCAAGATCCCGGCCACCAAGGCGGGTCTACCGGCGATCACCGAGGTCATCGGCCTCGGGATCAGCGTCAACGTGACGCTGATCTTCTCGCTGGAGCGCTACCGCGCGGTCATGGACGCCTACCTGGCGGGTCTGGAGAAGGCCCGCGAGCGCGGCCTGGACCTCTCCAAGATCCACTCGGTGGCCTCCTTCTTCGTGTCCCGGGTGGACTCGGAGATCGACAAGCGCCTGGACGGCATCGGCACCGACGAGGCCAAGGCCCTCAAGGGCAAGGCCGCCCTGGCCAACGCGCGGCTGGCCTACGAGGCGTTCGAGGAGGTCTTCTCCTCGGAGCGCTGGACCGCCCTCGACAAGGCGCAGGCCAACAAGCAGCGTCCGCTGTGGGCCTCGACCGGCGTCAAGGACCCGGCGTACAAGGACACCCTGTACGTCGTGGACCTGGTCGCCCCCGGCACGGTCAACACCATGCCGGAGGCCACCCTGGAGGCCACCGCCGACCACGGCGTGGTCGCCGGTGACACCGTGCGCGGCACCTACGACCAGTCGCGTGCCGAGCTCGCGGCCGTCGAGAAGCTGGGCATCGCCTACGACGACGTCGTCCAGCTCCTCGAGGACGAGGGCGTCGAGAAGTTCGAGGCGTCCTGGAACGACCTTCTCAAGTCCACCGAGGCGGAGCTCTCGCGCCTCGCACCTTCGGAGGCGTAAGCACTTTGAGCGCAGTCCACGGAGCCAACCCGCTCCGTGACGCCGCAGACCGACGGCTCCCGCGCATCGCGGGGCCGTCGGGTCTGGTGATCTTCGGCGTCACGGGCGATTTGTCCCGTAAGAAGCTGATGCCTGCCGTCTACGACCTGGCCAACCGCGGCCTGCTGCCGCCGGGCTTCTCGCTCATCGGCTTCGCCCGCCGGGAGTGGCAGGACGAGGACTTCGCGCAGGAGGTCCACGACGCCGTCGAGCAGCACGCGCGCACCCCGTTCCGCGAGGAGGTGTGGCAGCAGCTGATCCAGGGGATGCGTTTCGTCCAGGGCGACTTCGACGACGACGACGCGTTCGAGCAGCTGAAGGACACCATCGAGGAGCTGGACAAGGCGCAGGGCACGGGCGGCAACTTCGCCTTCTACCTGTCGGTCCCGCCGAAGTTCTTCCCCAAGGTCGTCCAGCAGCTCAAGAAGCACGGGCTCGCCGACCAGAAGGACGGCTCCTGGCGCCGCGCGGTCATCGAGAAGCCCTTCGGCCACGACCTGGTCTCCGCCAAGGAGCTCAACGAGGTCGTCCACGAGGTCTTCCCGCCCAACGAGGTCTTCCGGATCGACCACTACCTCGGCAAGGAGACCGTCCAGAACATCCTGGCGCTCCGCTTCGCCAACACCCTCTTCGAGCCGATCTGGAACCGGTCGTACGTCGACCACGTGCAGATCACCATGGCCGAGGACATCGGCATCGGCGGCCGCGCCGGCTACTACGACGGCATCGGCGCCGCCCGTGACGTCATCCAGAACCACCTGCTCCAGCTGCTCGCGCTGACCGCGATGGAGGAGCCCGCCTCCTTCGACGCCGACGCGCTGGCCGCCGAGAAGACCAAGGTCCTCGGCGCCGTGAAGCTGCCCAGGGACCTCGGCAAGTCCACGGTCCGCGGCCAGTACGCCGCCGGGTGGCAGGGCGGCGCGAAGGCCGTCGGCTACCTCCAGGAAGACGGCATCGACCCCCAGTCGAAGACCGACACCTACGCGGCCATCAAGCTGGAGATCGACAACCGCCGCTGGGCGGGCGTCCCCTTCTACCTGCGCACCGGCAAGCGGCTCGGCCGCCGCGTCACCGAGATCGCGGTCGTCTTCCAGCGCGCCCCGCACTCCCCCTTCGACTCCACCGCGACCGAGGAGCTCGGCCGCAACGCCATCGTCATCCGGGTCCAGCCGGACGAGGGCGTGACGATGCGGTTCGGCTCCAAGGTGCCCGGCACCCAGATGGAGATCCGGGACGTGTCGATGGACTTCGCGTACGGCGAGTCCTTCACGGAGTCCAGCCCCGAGGCGTACGAGCGGCTCATCCTCGACGTCCTGCTCGGCGACTCCAACCTCTTCCCGCGCGTCGAGGAGGTCGAGCTGTCCTGGAAGATCCTCGACCCGATCGAGCAGTTCTGGGACAAGCACGGCAAGCCCGCGCAGTACCAGTCCGGGACCTGGGGTCCCGTCGAGGCGGACGAGATGCTCGCACGAGACGGACGGAGCTGGCGCCGGCCATGAAGACCGACCTGACGGACACCACGTCCTCCAAGATCAACAAGGCGCTGGTGCTCGGGCGGCGGGCGATCGGCACGCCGGCCGTCGGCATGGTGCTCACCCTTGTCATCGTCACCGACGAGGAGAACGCCTACGACGCGCTGAAGGCCGCGAACGAGGCGTCCCGCGAGCACCCCTCGCGGACCCTCGTCGTCATCAAGCGGGTCTCGCGCTCCCCGCGGGACCGTTCCAAGGCACGGCTCGACGCCGAGGTCCGCCTCGGCGCCGACGCCAGCACCGGGGAGACGGTGGTCCTCCGGCTGTACGGCGAGGTCGGCGACCACGCCCAGTCGGTGGTCCTGCCGCTGCTCCTCCCGGACGCCCCGGTCGTCGTCTGGTGGCCGGTGAACGCGCCGACCGACCCGGCGAAGGACCCGCTGGGCGCCCTCGCCCAGCGCCGGGTGACCGACACGTACGCGTCCGAGCAGCCCATCCACGAGCTGACCGCGCGCGCGGACGCGTACACCCCCGGCGACACGGACCTCGCGTGGACGCGGATCACCCCGTGGCGCTCGATGCTCGCCGCCGCGCTCGACCAGGTCGTGTGCGAGGTGACCTCCGCCGAGGTCGAGGGCGAGGAGTTCAACCCGAGCGTCGAACTGCTCGCCATGTGGCTGGCGGAGCGGCTCAAGATCCCGGTGCGCCGCTCGAAGTCTTCGGGCCCCGGTCTCACCTCCGTACGGATGGAGACCAGCTCCGGCCCGATCGTCCTCGACCGGCCGGACGGCTCCCTCGCCACGCTCTCCATCCAGGGGCAGCCCGACCGCGCGGTGGCGCTCAAGCGCCGCGACACGGCCGAGCTGATCGCGGAGGAGCTGCGCCGGCTCGACCCCGACGACACCTACGCGACGGCGCTCAGGTTCGGCCTGGAGCGGCTCGACGAGGAGGCGGCCGTCACCGCCCCCGACCTCGACGTGGAGACGGCCGCGGAGCCCGCTCCGGAAGCCGCCGCGGAGTCGGCCGCCCCGGCCGCCAAGCCCGGCGCCAAGCCCGCCGCCAAGAAGGCTCCGGCCAAGAAGGCGGCGGCCAAGTGAGCACGCCCCAGCTGGTCGTCCACCGCGACAAGGAGCTGATGGCCGAGGCCGCCGCGGCCCGGCTGATCACGAAGATCGTGGACGCCCAGGCCGCCCGCGGCTCCGCCTCGGTGGTGCTCACCGGCGGACGCAACGGCAACGGCCTGCTGGCCGCGCTCGGTTCGGCACCCGCCCGGGACGCGATCGACTGGTCGCGGCTCGACCTGTGGTGGGGCGACGAGCGCTTCCTGCCGTCGGGAGACCCCGAGCGGAACGTCACCCAGGCCCGCGAGGCGCTGCTCGACCGGGTGCCGCTCGACCCGGTGCGGGTGCACGCCATGCCGGCCTCGGACGGCCCGTACGGCTCCGACGTCGACGCGGCCGCGGCCGCGTACGCGCGGGAGCTGGCCGCCGCCGCGGGCCCCGGTGACCACGGCGGGGTCCCGACCTTCGACGTCCTGATGCTGGGCGTCGGCCCGGACACCCATGTGGCCTCGCTCTTCCCGGAGCTGCCCGCGGTCCGCGAGACCGAGCGGACGGTGGTCGGGGTGCACGGCGCGCCCAAGCCGCCGCCGGTGCGGGTCTCGCTGACCCTGCCGGCGATCCGGGCGGCGAAGGAGGTCTGGCTGCTCGCGGCCGGCGCGGACAAGGCGAAGGCGGCGGCGATCGCGCTGTCGGGCGCGGGCGAGGTGCAGGCCCCGGCGGCGGGCGCCTACGGCCGCTCGCGCACCCTGTGGCTGCTGGACGCGGCGGCGGCCTCGGAGCTGCCGCGGAGCCTGTACCCGCCGGCGTCCGCCTGACGGCACGGCGCCTCGGAGGCCCGGTTCACCTCTCGGTGGACCGGGCCTCCTGCGTCGGTACGGCTTCGAGGAAGGGCGCGAGCAGGTCCGGTACGGCCCCGGCGGCGAAGGTCAGCCCCTCGCTCCGGCCGGCGTCGAGGATGTCGTACGCGCCCGCTCCCGCCGCCGTCGTGGCGGTGAGGGTCAGCAGGCCGGCCCGCCGCTGGAAGTACGACTGCTTGACGGTCCAGCCGATGACACCGGAGCGCTGGAGGGCGACCGTGGTCCGCCGGACCGTACCCGAACGGGTGACCAGGTAGGCGCCGCTGACGGCGTGTCCGAGCGAGCGGTACGCGTCGCGCGCGAACAGCAGGGCGACCGGGCCGAGCACGACCGCGCAGCCGGCCGCCGCGTACAGCAGGACCGGGGTGAGGAGCAGACCGAGGAGGACGAGGACCGCCACGGGCAGCAGGGCGCTCCCCAGCGCCCAGCGCACCCTGCGGGTGCGGGCGGCCCGGGGGTGGGCGGCGAGGGGCGCCCCGGTGGGCGGCTGCGGCTCGCGCAGGACCTGGGCGGCGACCCGGTCGGCCACCGGCCGCTCCGCCGCCGGCAGCAGGGTCTTGAGGTCGGTGTGCTTGTCGGCCTCGTCCTTGACGAGCCCGGTGGCGACGGCGTCGACCCGGGCCGCCCCGAGGGCGCGGACGCCGAGCGGCTCGACCAGCTCGATGCCGCGCAGCCTGCGCTCCTCTATGGAGACCGAGCGGGCGGTGAAGAGTCCGCGGGAGACCCGCAGGGTGCCGCCGGGCTCGCGCTCCAGGCGGTAGTTCCACCACATCTCGACCCAGAGGCCGAGGGCGCCGACCGCTCCGGCGACGGTGGCGATGAGGACCAGGACGACGATCATCCAGGGGATGGAGACGTCCTGGAACCGGTCCCCTATCCAGTCGATGACCTCCGCCTGGGCGCCGAACCACTCGCTGACCTGCATGACCGCTCCGGCCGCCGCGCCGCCGAGGGCGGGGGCGAGGAAGGAGACGGGGGCGTAGCGGATCCAGCGCGGGTCGAGGGTCGCGAGAGAGGGGTCGTGGTCCGGGGCCGGGGGGGCGGCGGCGGGGCGGGCGAGCAGCTCGTGGCGCAGCCGCTCCCCCTCGGCCCGGGTGACCAGGTCGAGTTCGAGGGTGGATTCGCTGCCGCCGGTGTGCTCTCCGGTGCCGATGCGGACCTTGACGAGGCCGAGGGCGCGCTGGAGCGGGTTGGCGGTGAGGTCGGCGCTGCGGATGCGTTCGCGGGCGAGCGAGCGGCGCTGGACGACGAGGAGCCCGGTGTGGAGCTCCACCCTCTCGGCGCCGATCCGGTAGCGGGTGCGGCGGAGCCGGACGGTCTCGGCGACGATGTCGGCGAGCAGGGCGAGGGTGACGCCCGCGGCGACCCAGGCGACGGCCTGCCACAGCGGGCGCGGCCCGGCCAGCGCGACGGTGACGGGCAGCGCGGCGCCGGCCAGGACGCCGCTGAAGAGGACGACCCGGACGAGCACGGTGCGGGGATCGAGCCGCAGCCAGTCCGTCTCCCGCGTCCCGTCCGCGGCGGCTCCGGTCATCGTGTCCGGCGCCTCGCTCATGTGGCGTCCCCGGGGGTGGCCTGGGTGATCAGGGTCAGCCGCTCGGCCAGCTCGGCGGCCAGTTCGTGGTCGAGGCCCTCGATCCGGATCGCGCCCTTGGAGGAGGCGGTGGTCACCGTGACGGTGGCGAGCCGGAAGCCCTGCTCCAGCGGGCCGCGCGAGGTGTCGACGGTCTGGATCCGGGACATCGGCGCGATCCGCCACTCCTGCCAGAGGGCCCCCGTGCGGACGTAGACGGCGTCTTCGGTGACCTCCCAGCGGTGCACCCGGAACCACCAGGCGGGGAAGAACGCGGTGCAGGTGAGGCCCAGGACCGCGACGGCGCCGGCCGCGAGCAGCAGCCAGAACCGGGCGGGCCCGATGAGGGCGCCGAGGACGCCGAGGACCACCACCGGTACGGCGGTGGTCGCCAGGAGCCGGCTCCGCCACCAGGCGACGGCCCGCTCGTCCACGGCGTTCCTGGGCGGCCGCAGCCGCACCGCGTTCTCCCCCGTCATGGCTCTACCGTCCGCGCAGCGTGCGGTAGGCGGACACGAGTCCGGCGGTGGAGCTGTCGAGGTGCTCGCCGCTCTGGTCCCCGTCGGCGGCGGTCAGGACCGGCTCGATCCGCTTGGCGAGGACCTTGCCGAGTTCGACGCCCCACTGGTCGAAGGAGTCGATGTTCCAGACGGCGCCCTGGACGAAGACCTTGTGCTCGTACAGCGCGATGAGCTGGCCGAGGACGGAGGGGGTGAGCGTGTCGGCGAGGATCGTGGTGGTGGGGTGGTTGCCCTGGAAGGTCTTGTGCGGGACGAGCTCCTCGGGGACGCCCTCCGCCCGCACCTCGTCGGGGGTCTTGCCGAAGGCCAGGGCCTGCGTCTGGGCGAAGAAGTTGGCCATGAGCAGGTCGTGCTGGGCGACGAGGCCCGGCAGCAGGTCGTCGACGGGCCGCGCGAAGCCGATGAAGTCGGCCGGGATGACCTTGGTGCCCTGGTGGAGCAACTGGTAGTAGGCGTGCTGCCCGTTGGTGCCGGGGGTGCCCCAGACGACGGGGCCGGTCTGCCAGTCGACCGGGTTGCCCTGGCGGTCCACCGACTTGCCGTTGGACTCCATGTCGAGCTGCTGGAGGTAGGCGGTGAACTTGGAGAGGTAGTGCGAGTACGGCAGGACGGCGTGCGACTGGGCGTCGAAGAAGGCGCCGTACCAGACCCCGAGGAGGCCGAGGAGCAGCGGTGCGTTCTCCTCGGGCGGAGCCGTGCGGAAGTGCTCGTCGACGAGGTGGAAGCCGTCGAGCATCTCGCGGAAGCGCTCCGGGCCGATGGCGATCATCAGGGAGAGGCCGATGGCGGAGTCGTACGAGTAGCGACCGCCGACCCAGTCCCAGAACTCGAACATGTTCGCGGTGTCGATGCCGAACTCCTCGACCTTCTCGGCGTTGGTCGAGAGGGCGACGAAGTGCTTGGCGACGGCCTCCTGGCCGGCTCCCAGGCCGGTGAGGAGCCAGTCCCGCGCGGAGGTGGCGTTCGTGATCGTCTCGATGGTGGTGAAGGTCTTCGAGGCGATGACGAACAGGGTCTCGGCGGGGTCGAGGTCGCGGACGGCCTCGTGGAGGTCGGCGCCGTCGACGTTGGAGACGAAACGGAGCGTCAGGTCCCGCTGGGTGAAGGAGCGCAGGACCTCGTAGGCCATGGCGGGGCCGAGGTCGGAGCCGCCGATGCCGATGTTGACGATGTTCTTGATCGGCTTGCCGGTGTGGCCGGTCCACTCGCCCGCGCGGACCTTGTCGGAGAACGCGCCCATCCTGTCGAGGACGGCGTGGACGCCGGGGACGACGTTCTCCCCGTCGACCTCGATCACCGCATCGCGGGGGGCACGGAGCGCGACGTGGAGGACCGCGCGGTCCTCGGTGGTGTTGATCTTCTCGCCGCGGAACATGGCGTCGCGGAGCTCGGCGACGCCGGTGGCGGCCGCCAGTTCGCGCAGCAGGGTCAGCGTCTCGTCGGTGACGAGGTGCTTGGAGTAGTCCAGGTAGAGGTCGCCGACACGCAGGGCGTAGTCGGTGCCGCGCTCCGCGTCGGCGGCGAACAGGTCGCGCAGCCGGGTCTCCCCCAGCTGCTCACGGTGCTTGCCGAGGGCCGCCCACTCGGGCAGCCGGTTGAGCCTGGTGCGGCCTTCGTTCTTCATCTCGGACATCGCCCACTTCTTCTCGTACTGCTTGTCTGCCCCGCTGCCTCTCCAACCTAATTGATCAGGGGGGCCAGTGACGTGACGGCGAGCGCGAACAGGGCCGCCGCGAGCAGAGCCGGGGTGAGCGGTCCCCAGCCGGCCGCCGCCGCGCCGCCCAGCACGGCTCCGAGCGGGGCGCCCGCGACGGCGAGGGTGCGGAACGCGGCGGCGATCCGGCCGAGCATGCCCTCGGGGGCGCGCTCCTGCATGAGGGTGGTCTGCTGGACGTTCCAGACGGTCCCCATGAAGCCGAACACCGCCATGGCCCCGATCGCCACCGCGAGGACCGGGACCGTCCCCAACAGGACGAGACAGCCGGTCTGGACGGTGCCGGCGAGGACCACCGCGCGTACCCGTCCGGTCCGTTCGGCGATCCGGCGGGCCAGGAACCCGCCCGCGACCCCGCCGATGGCGAAGGCGGTCAGGGTGGCCGCGTATCCCGTGTTCCCGGCGTGGAGGCCGTCGGTGACCAGGACGACGAGCGTGGCGATGAGGGCGCCCATGCCGATGTTGCAGAGGGTGGTGGCCGTGCAGAGCCACCGCAGGGAGCGGTCCGCGCGCAGCACGGCGAGCCCCTCGGCCATCTCGGCCCGGAGGGTGGAGCCGGCGGGCCGGGGCGGCCGTGCGGGTGCCGGGGTCCGCAGGGAGGCGATGAGCAGCGAGGCCAGGACGTAGGTGGCGGCGTCGGCGGCGTACGGCACGGCGGGCCCTGCGAGGAGCAGGGCGGGCACCAGGGGCGCGGCGAGGAGGCCGCTCACCAGCTGCTGACCGGTCATCAGGCGGGCGTTGGCTCCGGCGAGGGTCTCGGCGGGCACGAGGGAGGGCAGCAGCGCGGTGGCGGCGTTGTCGAAGAGGGTCTGCATGGTGGTGAGCGCGAAGGCGAGGACCAGGAGAAGGGCGATACCGGCGTGTCCGAAGGCGACGGCGGCGGCGAACCCGGCCATGAGCGCGCCGCGTACGAGGTCGACGGCCCACATGGCCCTGCGCTGGTCGACCCGGTCGGCGACGGCTCCGCCGAGCAGGCCGAAGAGCAGCCAGGGCAGGTAGCCGCAGGCGGTGACGGAGGCGATGAGGAGGGCGTCGTCGGTGAGCGAGGCGGCGAGCAGCGGCATCGCGGCGGTGCGCAGGGAGTCGCCGAACCGGGAGACGACCGCGGCGGTCCACAGCCTCCCGAAGCCGCCCCGCCAGGCGGGCACGGCCCTGCCGCCCGCTGTCGCCGCCTTCGTCATCGTCATGGTGGTGCGCCCCCGTCCGTCCGCCGGATCCGAGGATCCTTCACGACCGACGTTAAGGGGGACCACTGACAACGGGCCTTGTCCGCGAACCGAGTTCGCGGGCAAGGCCCGTTCGTCACATCGTCACACCGCGCTCAGATCTCGCCCCGCAGCTTCGCGAGCGCCTCGGCGAGGATCGCCTCGCCGTCCGCGTCGCTGCGTCGCTCACGCACATAGGCGAGGTGGGTCTTGTACGGCTCCGTGCGCGGCGGGTCCGGCGGGTTGTCCCGGTCCTGACCGGCCGGGAAGCCGCACCGTGGGCAGTCCCAGGTCTCGGGGATCGCCGCGTCGCTGGCGAAGCTCGGCTGCGTCTCGTGCCCGTTCGAGCACCAGAAGGAGATGCGGGCGCGGGGCGCCGATTCGCCCCGCTCGGCCTCGCCCATCGGCCCCGCCCCGACCCGGCTTCCCCGGATCGCGTTGCCACTTGCCACGGTCGTAACTCCCTGCGTGATGGTGCTCGAAGATGCCCCAGTCTACGTAAGGCCCAACGCGCGTCCAGTGTTCGGAGTTACCCGTCCAACTTCATCAGCAGACCAAGTACCACAATGCAGGCGAACCACAGCAGACCGACCACGACGGTGATGCGGTCCAGGTTGCGCTCGGCGACCGAGGAGCCACCGACGGAGGACTGCATTCCGCCTCCGAACATGTCGGAGAGGCCGCCACCCTTGCCCTTGTGCATCAGCACGAGCAGCATCAGCAGCCCGCTGAAGACGATGAGGGCGATCGAGAACCCCATAACCACGGCTGGACCAACTTCCTCGGACTTATACGGACGGGGGCCGGGCACCTGCCCGACCCCCGCAAGGGTACGACGTAACTCCGCTACCGCATACTCACTGGTCGCGGAAGCGGACGATCTTGACGAACTCGTCGGCGTCCAGGGCCGCGCCGCCCACCAGGGCGCCGTCGACGTCCGGCTGCGCCATGATCGCGCCGACGTTGCCGGACTTGACCGAGCCGCCGTACTGGATGCGGACCTTGTCGGCCAGCTCCTGCGAGTACAGCTCCGCCAGGCGGCCGCGGATCGCCCCGCAGACCTCCTGGGCGTCGTCGGGGGTGGCGACCTCGCCGGTGCCGATGGCCCACACCGGCTCGTACGCGATCACGATGGTCTCGGCCTGCTCGGCCGGGACGTCCTTCAGACCGCCGTCGAGCTGGGCCAGGGTGTACGCGACCTGGTTGCCGGCCTTGCGGATGTCCAGGCCCTCGCCGACACAGAGGATCGGGGTCACGCCGTGCTTGAAGGCGGCCTTCACCTTGGCGTTGCAGACCTCGTCGTTCTCGGCGTGGTACTGGCGGCGCTCGGAGTGGCCGACGGCCACGTAGGAGCACTTGAACTTGGCCAGCATCGAGCCCGAGATCTCACCGGTGTAGGCACCGGAGTCGTGCGCCGAGAGGTCCTGGGCACCGTACTTGATCTTGAGCTTGTCGCCGTCGACCAGGGTCTGGACGGACCGGATGTCGGTGAAGGGGACGAGGACCGCCACCTCACAGGCGTCGTAGTCCTTGTCGGTCAGGGCGAAGGCGAGCTTCTGGACGTGGGCGATGGCCTCGAGGTGGTTGAGGTTCATCTTCCAGTTGCCCGCCATCAGCGGGGTGCGGGTGCTGCTCATGAAAGGGTCAGTCCTCCAGTGCGACGAGGCCGGGGAGCTTCTTGCCCTCGAGGTATTCGAGGGAGGCGCCGCCGCCGGTCGAGATGTGTCCGAACGCCTGCTCGTCGAAGCCCAGGATGCGGACGGCCGCGGCGGAGTCTCCGCCGCCGACGACCGTGAAGGCCGGGGAGTCGACGAGCGCCTGGGCGACGGCCCTGGTGCCCTCGGCGTAGTCGGGGTGCTCGAAGACGCCCATCGGACCGTTCCAGAAGACGGTGCCGGCGTCGGCGAGCTTCGAGGCGTAGAGCTTACGGGTCTCCGGACCGATGTCCAGGCCCTCCTCGTCCGCCGGGATGGCGTCCGCGGCGACCGTGGTCGGGTTGGCCGGAGCCTTGGTCTTCAGGTCGGGGAACTCGGACGAGACCAGCACGTCGACGGGGAGGACGAACTCCACCCCGCGCTCCTTGGCGCGCTTCAGGTAGTCCAGGACCGCCGGGATCTGGTCCTCCTGGAGCAGCGAGATGCCGACCTCGTGGCCCTGGGCCTTGAGGAAGGTGTACGCCATGCCGCCGCCGATGAGGATGCGGTCGGCCTTCTCCAGGAGGTGGTCGATCACGCCGAGCTTGTCGGAGACCTTGGCGCCGCCGAGCGCGACCACGTACGGCCGCCGGACGTCGTCCGTGAGCTTCTTCAGGACGCCGACCTCGGTGGCGATGAGGTAGCCCGCGGCGTGCGGCAGGCGCGCCGGGAGGTCGAAGACCGAGGCGTGCTTGCGGTGCACGGCGCCGAAGCCGTCACCGACGTAGACGTCGGCGAGGGCGGCGAGCCGGTCCGCGAACGCGCCGCGCTCGGCGTCGTCCTTGGAGGTCTCGCCGGCGTTGAAGCGGAGGTTCTCGATCACGGCCACCCGGCCGTCGGAGAGGCCCGCGACGGTGGCGGTGGCGGACTCGCCGACCGTGTCCGTCGCGAAGGCCACCTCGGCGCCGAGGAGCTCGCCGAGCCGCGCGGCGGCCGGGGCGAGCGAGAACGCCGGGTCCGGGGCGCCCTTCGGGCGGCCCAGGTGCGAGGCGACCACGACGCGGGCACCCGCGTCGGCGAGCGCCTTGACCGTGGGCACGACGGCGCGGATGCGGCCGTCGTCGGTGATGGTGGTGCCGTCGAGCGGCACGTTGAGATCGGCGCGGACGAACACCCGCTTGCCGGAGACGCCTTCGGCGAGAAGCTCGTCGATCGTCTTCATCTGTCACAGACTCCTTGGTACGCGGTGGAGCACACAAACAGGGCTCGCGCAGCGCGGCGTTGCGCTGCCCGAGCCCTGCTCACATCGAAAGCCTGCCCTGAAGTCTAGAGCTGGCCGCCGACGAAGACGGTGAGGTCGACGAGACGGTTGGAGTAGCCCCACTCGTTGTCGTACCAGCCGAGGATCTTGACCGTGTTGCCTTCCTGGACCATGGTCAGGGAGGCGTCGAAGGTGCAGGACGCCGGGTCGCTGACGATGTCCGAGGAGACGATCGGGTCCTCGGTGTAGAAGAGGATGCCCTTGAGGTCGCCGTCGTCGGCGGCCTTCTTGAACGCGGCGTTGACCTCGTCCTTGGTGACCTCGCGGTCGAGCGTCACGACCAGGTCGGTCGCGGAGCCGGTCGGGACCGGGACGCGCATGGCGATGCCGTCCAGCTTGCCCTTGAGCTGCGGGAGGACCAGGGCGGTGGCCTTGGCGGCGCCCGTCGTGGTCGGGATGATGTTCTCCGCGGCGGCGCGGGCGCGGCGCAGGTCCTTGTGCGGGAAGTCCAGGATGCGCTGGTCGTTCGTGTACGCGTGGACCGTGGTCATCAGGCCCTTGACGATGCCGAAGTTCTCGTCGAGAACCTTCGCCATCGGCGCGACACAGTTGGTGGTGCAGGACGCGTTCGAGATGACGTTGTGCTGCGCCGGGTCGTACTTGTCCTGGTTGACGCCCATCACGATGGTGATGTCCTCGTCGGTGGCCGGAGCCGAGATGAGGACCTTCTTGGCGCCACCGGCGATGTGCTTCTCGGCGTCGGCCTTCTTGGTGAAGATGCCGGTCGACTCGATGACGATGTCGACGCCCAGCTCGCCCCAGGGGATGTCGGCCGGGTTGCGCTCGGAGAGCACCTTGATGGTGCGGCCGTCGACGGTGATGGTGTCGGCGGTGTGGGTCACCTCGGCCTTGAGGCGGCCCAGGATGGTGTCGTACTTCAGCAGGTGTGCGGTGGTCGCGGTGTCACCCAGGTCGTTGACAGCCACGATCTCGATGTCGGCACCCTGCTCAAGGAGCGCGCGGAAGTAGTTCCGGCCGATGCGGCCAAAGCCGTTGATGCCTACGCGGATCGTCACGAACCGATCTCCTCGTTAGGTACGCCGGTGTGCTCGACGCCGGCGAGATTTTTGTTTTTTGGGATGTCCCCGACCGCTTACGACCCTACCCCCACAGCACCCCCGTAGTGACATCGACCGCATCCGTACGAGCCCGGAAAGTGAGGGAGAAAGGCCGACGGCCCGTACCTACCAACGGGTACGGGCCGTCGTGGGACCTTTGTCCCCACTACTCTCCGTCAGCGGTGGAGCACCCCGAGGGCACGGCCCACGAGGCGTGCCCGCTCGCCCGCTCCGGGGACCTGCTCCAGGCCGTAGCCGAGGAGGACGGTGTCACGCGTGGTGACCGCGGCCTGCGACTGGAAGAGCGCCGCGGAGCGCGCCCAGTCGGAGCCGTTGCCGGGGCTGCCGGCGGGAGCGCCCGGTACGGTCCACGCGCCGAGGGCGGTCTCGAAGCCCTCCGCCTCGGTGGTGGGCCCGGTGACGAGGCGGGTGTCGTCGACGAACGCCCCCATCTCTCCCGTACCGGGGTCGGAGATGTAGGAGATCGAGAGCTCGACCTTCTTGCCGGCCCAGGCGCTCAGGTCGACGGAGGCCTGCCGCCAGCCGTTGGAGGGGCCGGTGAAGGCGTTCCAGGAGCCGGTGGTGCCGGTGGTGGCGCAGCCGTCCTCGCCGACGGTGAGGTAGTGGGCGAGGAAGGGGTGGCCCCGGACGTAGTAGCCCTCGCCGCAGTCGGCGGGGGCCTCGGTGGAGGTCCCGCCGTTGCGGTCGGGCAGGGTCGTCCAGTCGTCCTGGCCGACGGTGTGGGCCTCGACGACGAGGTTGTCGTAGCCGGGCTCGGTGTCGTAGCTGACCTGGAAGTCCAGGCGCGGTGCCACCGCGGCGGGGACGCCGGTGAGGTCGACGGTCCTGCTGAGCCGGGCCCAGGTGTCGTCGGCGTGCTTGACCGCCGCGAAGGTCGCGCCCTCGGCGGGCTCGAAGGGCATCCGGATGCCCGGGTAGGAGCCGGCGGAGGCGCTGCTCGAGAACTGCGGGAACTCCTTCGGCTTCAGCGTGTCCGAGGTGACGGTGTACGCGCCCGCGTTGTCCAGCGGGTTGTCGGCGGAGGCGCCGAGGCCCGCGCCGATGCCCTTGAAGGCCCCGCTGCCCGCGAAGGCGGGCGGGTTCTTGAGTCCGGCCCGGTGGTAGGCGCCGAGGTAGTACTGGGCGAAGTCGTTGGTCTCGGCCAGGCCGACCTGGGTGAGTCCGCCGGACTTCTCGCCGGTGTTGATCAGCTTGCCACCCTCGTTGAGGTAGGCGCGGACGGCGAGCTGGGTGGCGCCCGAGGGCCGCTCGGCGCCGGTGTACCAGACGACGGTGCGGAAGTGGGAGAGCACGCCGAGCGCGTCCGGGGTGCCCTGGGTGGCGACGTCCCAGACGGCGGCCTTCCGGCCGTTGTCGGCCAGCGCCTTCACGTACGCCGCGGTGTGCCGGGCGGCCGTGGTGCCGCCCTCGTCGGCGAGGACGAGGACGTCGCCGCGGGGCCGCTCGGCCACCGTGTAGCTGAAGGGGGCGGAGGCGGTGGCCCGGCCCTCCCGGGTGCGGGCGGTGAACCAGACCTCGACGGTGTCGCCGGGCCGGGCGTCCTCGACCTCGGCGCGGTACTCGTCGAAGTAGAGGTTGTCCTCGCCTCCGTAGGTCTCGCCGCCCTTCCAGGCGTCGAGCCCCTCGCTGTGGGTGCGGCCGCCGTTGATCCGGTACTTCAGGGTCTTGCCGCGCAGCGACTTCCGCGCGGTGACCGCGACCTCCTGCTCCCCGCCGCGGGCGTAGGAGGTGGTGAAGGCCTTCGGCGTGAAGTCGGGGGCCTCGATGCCGACCGGGGAGACGGGCCGGTCCGGGCGGGCGGCGGTCTCGGCGACGGCGAGCGCGAAGGGGATGTTCTTGGCGAACTCGGCCTGGATCAGCTTCTCGTCGTCGGGGAAGGTGAAGACGGACGCGCAGTCGGCCGCGTTCCAGGCGTCGTTCGGGTCGACCCGGGAGGCGGTGGCGCAGGTCGACATCTCGGGGGTGAACATCTGCATGCCGTTGACGTTGGCGGCGTGTCCGTCCGCCTCGCCGTTGGTGATGTACAGCTCCGAGGACACCTGCGGCCGGTAGCCGGGGACGGCCGAGTTCTGCGGGGTGCCGGCGAGGGCCTTGAGGGCCACGTCGTCGGGGGTGTCGGTGGCGACCTGCCAGCCGACGCCGTACAGCAGGAGCTGGGCGGCGGAGTGGTAGTTGATGCCGTACGTGAAGCCGATGCGCTTCTGGAAGGCGTCGAGGGCCCTGGTCTCGGGCTCCGACATGGGGCCCTTGCCGCGGAAGGTCTCGTCGGCCGGGTCGGGCGAGGAACCCTCGTTGTCGTAGCCCCACTTGTAGGCGAAGTTGCGGTTCAGGTCGACGCCGTCGCCGGGGGTGGTCCGCCCGTCGCCGTCGTTGTCGCGGAGGTTCTTGCGCCACTGCCGGTTGGCGGGGTCGGCGTGCGTGTAGTCGTAGCCGTCCGGGTTGGCGGAGAGCACGAACCACAGCTCGGTGGAGTCGACGATCCGGGTGATCCGCTCGTCCTTGCCGTACCCGTCCAGGTAGTGGTGCATCAGCCGCCGGGTCATCTCCGGGGTGATCCACTCGCGGGCGTGCTGGTTGGACATGTAGAGCATGGCGGGCTTGGAGCCGTCCTTGACCCGCGGAGCGCCCTTGCTCACCTTGAGGGCGAGGATGTCCTGGCCCTTGACGGTCCTGCCGATGGAGACGACCTTGGTGATCCCGGGGTTCGCCCGGGCCGTGTCCAGGATCTCCTGCTTGAGGCCGTTCGGGCCCCCGTACGGGCGGAAGACGCCGTCCCCCGCGGCGGCCACCCGCTTCTCGGCGGAGGCCGTCAGGCTGTGCTCGGCGAGCTCGACGCCCTGGCCGCGCAGCTGCCCGGCCTGCCGGCCGGTGAGGAAGAGCTCGACCGTCGCGGAGCCCTTCGCGGGCACCCGCTCGGTCAGTTCATGGGCGTCGGCACCGGCTTCCAGGAGCAGCGGAACCTGCTCCTTGGTCACCTCGGCGCGCCACACGGAGAGGCCGTCACCGCCGTCCCGGTCGTTCGGCTGCGCTCCGGCGACGGGTGCCGCCGCCATACCCGCGATCAGCAGTGAAGCCGCGGCGAGGATCGATCTCGCTCTACGTCTCATGAGCCCCCCTTGCTGTTGTCGGTCACGAAGGTGAACAGACGCCAGGCTCATGGGCGCCCATGGGCCTGTCAAGGGTGCCTCGCGGGCGTACGAGAAAGCTGCCGGTGCCTCAGAAAGGCACCGGCAGCCCGGAGTTCGCAATTCCGTACGAGGGGGGATCCGGTCAGCCGACCAGGCTGTCGTCCAGCTCCTCGGTCAGGTTGGACTCGGTCCCGGGAATGCCCAGGTCCTGCGCCCTCTTGTCGGCCATCGCCAGCAGCCGCCTGATCCGGCCGGCCACCGCGTCCTTCGTCAGCGGCGGGTCGGCGAGCGCGCCCAGCTCCTCCAGGGAGGCCTGCTTGTGCTCCATCCGGAGCCGGCCGGCCGCCGCGAGGTGCTCGGGCACCTCCTCGCCGAGGATCTCCAGGGCGCGCTGCACCCGGGCCCCCGCGGCGACCGCGGCACGGGCCGAGCGGCGCAGGTTGGCGTCGTCGAAGTTGGCCAGGCGGTTGGCGGTGGCGCGCACCTCGCGCCGCATCCGCCGCTCCTCCCAGGCGAGCACCGACTCGTGCGCGCCGAGCCGGGTCAGCAGCGCGCCGATCGCGTCGCCGTCGCGGACGACGACCCGGTCCACTCCCCGTACCTCACGGGCCTTCGCCGCGATGGAGAGCCGGCGCGCCGCGCCGACCAGGGCCAGCGCCGCCTCCGGACCCGGGCAGGTCACCTCCAGGGAGGAGGACCGGCCGGGCTCCGTCAGCGAACCGTGCGCGAGGAACGCGCCCCGCCAGGCCGCCTCCGCGTCGCAGGTCGCCCCGGAGACCACCTGCGGCGGGAGGCCCCGGATGGGACGGCCCCGGCCGTCCACGAGCCCCGTCTGCCGGGCCAGCTGGTCGCCGCCGGCCACCACCCGCACCACGAAGCGCGAGCCGCGCCGCAGCCCGCCCGGGGCCATCACGATCAGCTCCGAGCTGTGCCCGAAGATCTCCAGGATGTCCCGCTTGAGCCGGCGCGCCGCCATCGCGGTGTCCAGCTCCGCCTCGATCACGATGCGGCCGCTCACCAGGTGCAGCCCGCCCGCGAACCGCAGGATCGACGAGACCTCTGCCTTCCTGCAGCAGGTCCGGGTGACGGGAAGCCGGGAGATCTCGTCCTTCACCGCTGCCGTCATCGCCATGGGCCGATCCTTCCATGCATCCGAAAAATACGGTCGTACGCGGCGGCCAACAGCTCCGGGTCATGCTTCGCGGAGCCGTCGGACCCGGCCACCGGCGCCAGCTCGACCGCGGCACCGAGCCGCTTGGCGGCATCGGCGAGGGGCTCCCTAGCTGACACGTCGGGCACGGCGGCCTCGTCGGCCAGCACCACGTCCAGGGCGAGTTTAGGGGCGTGTCGTCCCAAAACCTCCAAATGACGCTGCGGGGAGAAGCCCTCGGTTTCTCCGGGCTGCGGCGCGAGGTTCAGCGAGAGGACCTTCCGGGCCTTCGTCTCGGCCAGCGCGTCGAGCAGCTCGGGCACGAGCAGGTGCGGGATCACCGAGGAGAACCAGGAGCCGGGACCGAGCACCACCCAGTCCGCGTCCAGGACCGCCTCGACCGCCTCCGGCACCGCCGGCGGGTCGCTCGGCACCAGGTGCACGGACTGCACCTCACCCGGCGTGAGCGCCACCGTCGCCTGGCCGCGCACGGTGTCCACGTCGTCCGGGCGCTCCGGATCATGGCCCTTGACCAGGGCCTGGAGCTCCAGGGGTACGGCGGACATCGGCAGCACCCGGCCCTGGGCGCCGAGCAGCCGGCCCACCAGGTCGAGCGCCTGCACGGGGTCGCCGAGCTGCTCCCAGAGGGCGACGATCAGCAGGTTGCCGACGGCGTGGCCGTTGATCTCGCCCTTGGACTGGAAGCGGTGCTGGATGACCCGGGCCCAGGTCTGGCCCCAGTCGTCGTCGCCGCAGAGCGCGGCGAGCGCCTTGCGGAGGTCGCCCGGGGGCAGCACGCCCAGCTCCTCGCGGAGCCGGCCGCTGGAACCGCCGTCGTCGGCGACGGTGACGACGGCGGTGAGGTCGCCGGTGATCCGGCGGAGGGCGGCCAGGGACGCGGAGAGCCCCATCCCGCCGCCCAGCGCGACCACCTTCGGCTGGGCGCCGCGCCTGCGGAGCGTACGCCGCACCGAGAGGGTGGAGGCACGTCGACGGTACGGCTTCACTCGCGCCCCATGTCCCGGTGCACGACGACGGTCTCGACCCCTTCGGCGGCGATACGGGCGGCGAGCCGCTCGGCCGTGGCCACGGAGCGGTGCTTGCCGCCCGTGCAGCCCACGGCGATGGTCACGTACCGCTTGCCCTCGCGGCGGTAGCCCGCGGCGATCAGCTGGAGCAGCTCGGTGTAGCGGTCGAGGAACTCCTTGGCGCCGGGCTGGTTGTAGACGTAGTTCGACACCTCCTCGTTGAGGCCGGTGAAGGGACGCAGCTCGGGGACCCAGTGCGGGTTCGGCAGGAAGCGCATGTCGACGACGAGGTCGGCGTCGACCGGCAGGCCGTACTTGAACCCGAAGGACATGACGGTGGCCCGCAGCTCGGGCTCCTCGTCGCCGGCGAACTGGGCGTCCATCTTGGCGCGCAGCTCGTGGACGTTCAGGCTGGAGGTGTCGATCACCAGGTCGGCGTCGCCGCGCAGCTCGCGCAGCAGGTCGCGCTCGGCGGCGATGCCGTCGGTGATCCGGCCGTCGCCCTGGAGCGGGTGCGGCCTGCGGACCGACTCGAAGCGCCGGACGAGGGCGTCGTCGGACGACTCCAGGAAGACGATCCGGCGGGTGACCTGCTTGGCGTCCAGGTCGGCGAGGGACTCCCTGAGGTTGTCGAAGAACTGCCGGCCGCGGACGTCCACGACGACGGCGATCCGGGCGACATTGCCCTGGGATCGGGCGCCGAGCTCCACCATGGTGGGGATCAGCGCGGGCGGCAGGTTGTCCACGACGAACCAGCCGAGGTCCTCCAGACACTTCGCCGCGGTGGACCGGCCGGCTCCGGACATGCCGGAGATGATCACCAGCTCGGGAATGGCCGCCTCGGCGCCGTTGTCGCCGGGGGTCTCCTTCGTGCCCGTACTCACGTGTCCTGCTCCGTCTTCTCGGTCGTGCTGGTCTTGCGGTTCGTTCCGGTCCTGCTCGTGCGCGGTCATGCCGTGCCGCCCCCGTCGTCTTCCATGATCTCTCCTGTCGCCGTGTTCACGGCAGGTGCGGCCGGGGCCGCCTGTGCGAGGGCCACGACGACCGCCTCCGCGGTCTTCCGGCCCATGCCGGGTACCTCGCAGATCTGCTCGATTGTCGCCTGCCGGAGCCGCTTCACCGAGCCGAAATGCTTGATCAACGCCTGTTTCCGGGTGTCGCCGAGGCCGGGCACCGCGTCGAGAGGGCTGGTCCGGATGCGTTTCGCGCGCTTGGAGCGCTGGTAGCGGATGGCGAAGTCGTGAGCCGTGTCACGTACCCGCTGGAGGAGGTAGAGGCCCTCGCTGGAGCGGGGCAGCACCACCGGGTCGTCGTCGCCGGGCAGCCACACCTCCTCCAGGCGCTTGGCGAGCCCGCACACCGCGATGTCGGAGATCCCCAGCTCGTCGAGGGCCCGGCGGGCCGCCGCGACCTGCGGCTGCCCGCCGTCGACCACGACGAGCTGCGGCGGGTAGGCGAACCGCTTGGGCCGCCCCGCCTCGTCCGGATCCTCGACGACGCCCTCGGGATCCCACTCCCCCGTCTTCTCCTTCTCCAGGAGATAGCGGCGGAAGCGGCGGCTGATCACCTCGTGCATGGACCGGACGTCGTCCTGCCCCTCGCCGTGCCAGACCTGCGTGTCCCCGACCCGGCCCTTGATCTGGAAGCGGCGGTACTCGCTCTTGCGGGGCAGCCCGTCCTCGAACACCACCATCGAGGCCACCACGTCGTCACCCTGGAGGTGCGAGATGTCGAAGCACTCGATCCGCAGCGGCGCCGAGTCCAGGTCCAGCGCCTCGGCGATCTCCTCCAGGGCCCGGGAGCGGGTCGTCAGGTCGCTGGCCCGCTTCGTCTTGTGCAGGACGAGCGCCTGCTGGGCATTCCGCGCGACGGTCTCCATCAGGTCCTTCTTGTCGCCGCGCTGCGGGATCCGCAGCGAGACGTTGGACCCGCGGCGCCCGGAGAGCCAGGCGGTGACGGCCGCGGTGTCCTCGGGCAGCGCCGGGACCAGGACCTCCTTGGGCACCGTGTCCCCGCTCTCCTCTCCGTACAGCTGCTGGATCGCGTGCTCGACGAGCCCGGCCGTGTCGACGGCCTCGACCTTGTCGGTGACCCAGCCGCGCTGGCCGCGGACGCGTCCGCCGCGCACGTGGAAGATCTGCACGGCGGCCTCCAGCTCGTCCTCCGCGAGGGCGATCAGGTCGGCGTCGGTGGCGTCGGCGAGCACGACCGCGCTCTTCTCCATGGCCCGGCGCAGCGCCTCTATGTCGTCGCGGAGCCGCGCGGCCTTCTCGTACTCCATGTCCTCGGCCGCGATCATCATCTGCTTCTCGAGCCGGCGGATGTACGTACCCGTACGGCCGGCCATGAAGTCGCTGAACTCCTCGGCCAGTTCACGGTGCTCCTCCGGGGTGACCCGGCCGACGCAGGGCGCCGAGCACTTGCCGATGTACCCGAGGAGGCAGGGCCGCCCGGCGGAGGCGGCGTTGCGGAAGACGCCCGCGGAGCACGTGCGGACCGGGAAGACCCGCAGCATCAGGTCCACGGTCTCGCGGATCGCCCACGCGTGCGCGTACGGCCCGAAGTAGCGCACGCCCTTCTTCTTGTGGCCGCGCAGGACCTGGACGCGCGGGAACTCCTCGTTCATCGTCACGGCGAGGTACGGGTAGCTCTTGTCGTCCCGGTACTTCACGTTGAACCGGGGGTCGTACTCCTTGATCCAGGAGTACTCCAGCTGCAGCGCCTCGACCTCGGTCGACACGACGGTCCACTCCACGGACGCCGCGGTGGTCACCATCGTGGCCGTCCGCGGGTGCAGGCTCGTGAGCGGCTGGAAGTAGTTGGCCAGCCGCTGCCGGAGGGACTTCGCCTTCCCCACGTAGATCACCCGGCGGTGCTCGTCGCGGAACTTGTAGACCCCCGGGGAGTCGGGGATCTGACCCGGCTTGGGGCGGTAGCTGGAGGGGTCTGCCATGCTCCCCACCCTACTGGCGGGCACCGACACTCCGGCCTCGCGCACTCGTTGGCGATGCATGGCGAATCAGGTGGCGGGACGGCTGGCGGACCGGGTGTGCGTGATCACGGGCGCGGCGAGCGGAATCGGACGGGCGACGGCGGAGCGGTTCCTCCGGGAGGGCGCGCGGGTGATCGCCGCCGACCTCGACGGGGACCGGCTGGCGACGCTGGCGGGGGTGGTCCCGGTGACCGGGGACGTGTCCCGGGAGGAGGACGCCCGGCGCATGATCGACACCGCGGTGGACCGCTTCGGACGGCTGGACGTCCTGGTGGCGAACGCCGGAGTGATCCCGCTGCTCTCCGTCACGGAGGCGGAGGGCTCCGACTTCGACCGGGTGATGGCGGTGGACGGCCGGGGCATGTTCCTGACCTGCAAGTACGCGATCGAGGCGATGCTCGTCACGGGCGGCGGGGCCGTCGTCTGCACGTCGTCGATCTCGGGCGTGGCGGGACAGGCCCGGCAGGCGGTCTACGGCCCGGCGAAGTTCGTCGCCACCGGCCTGACCAAGCACCTGGCGGTGGAGTGGGCGGAACACGGGATCCGGGTGAACGCGGTGGCCCCCGGCACGATCGAGACGGAGCGGGTGGCGGCGGCCCGCCTGGAACCGGGCGGTCCGGAGTACCTGGCGGAGGTGGCACGCGGCCACCCGATGGGCCGCTTCGGGACGCCGGAGGAGGTGGCGTCGGCGATCGTCTTCCTGGCGTCGGAGGAGGCGTCGTTCATCACGGGCGCGATCCTCCCGGTGGACGGCGGCTACTTGGCCCGCTGACCCGGCCGGAAGAACGTGGCCGGTGGGCCTGTGTCTGCCTGGCGGCCTGGTCGCCTCGCCCCGTGGCCGCGGGTCGCCTGGAAGGGGGTCGCACCGCGCCACGCCTGACTGCGCGACCCGCCGGGGCGGGCCCGATTGGGCCGCGCACCCGCGCCGCACCCGACAGTGTCACCCGCCTCGCGGGCAGCCCCCGCAGCCCTCCGCCGTGTGGCCGCGCCCTCGCTACCACCGCCCCGTGTGGGCAATCGTCCCGCAGGGCGGGACGGGTGGGCACACGGGACGGCGCCCTCGGCGGCGCCCCCGCCCCTTGCGCCTGAACCCGCACCCCAAGCAGCGGTGCACTCCGGGTGCGGGTCAAGGCACGGAAGCCTAGGCCCGGCAACGGGCACCGTTCCGTTGTGCCCACCCGTTCCGCCCCAGCGGAACAGATGCCCACAACGGGGTGGGCGGGCGTGCACCGCCCCGGCGCAACGGCTGACCACGACGAAGGGGTGGCCGCAGGCACGGGGCATCGCCCCGGCGGAACGGGAGGCCACAACAAGGGGGGCGACCGCAGGCGCGATCAGGCGCAGGCACTCCAGCAGGGGCGACTGCCCCCAGTGGAACGGGAGGCCGACGGGGCGGGCACCGTCCTGGGGACGAGTGCCCGCCCCGGGGGCGGAGCGGGTCAGAGCTCCCGGGTGGTGGCCCGGCGCCGCCGGACCGCCGCCACCGACACCAGCAGCAGGGCCAACCCGGCACCCACCCCCGCCGTCGCCGACGCCACGGTCACCGTCGCCCCGGCCCCCGGCTCAGCCGCAGCAGCCGCCACCGCCCCGGCCCTCGGCTCAGCCGCAGGCGCAGTCATGGGCCCCGCCGCCGAGGCGTCCGCCCCGGGCCCGCCGTACCCCCCGGCCGTGCCCTTCTTCGCGTAGGCCGAGCCGGGGAGCTTGTCCCCGTACGCTCGGGCCACCCGCTCCCGGTAGCCGGCCAGGCTCGTCCCGTTCCGGCCGACGGCCCGTACCGCGTCCTCGTCCAGCGGCAGCACCTTCGCCCCCTTCTGGACGTACCACGCGTCGATCTGCGGCTCGCGGAACACGAGCCCGCCGCCGCCCAGCTCCGCGTAACGGATCTCGTCGTCGCCGGTGGCGATGTTGACGACCTGCCAGCCGCCCGCCCGCTCGACGGTCCACAGCGAGGCCTTCTGGCCGTCCGAGGACACGGCCCTGCTGGCCCGGAACTCGACCCGGGCGACGGGCGCCCCCGGCTTCCCGGCGACGAAGTCCGGGGAGAGGATCCGCACCGGCACCGATCGGCCCTCGACGCGCGGCGCGGCCGCGGAGCGGGCGACGGCGCCGTCCCGGGCGAAGAACCGGGACAGGGTGTCCAGGGTCCCCGGCGCGGAGGCGGCCTGTTCGGGGGTGGGCGCGGGCGGCAGGGCCTCGGCGGCGTCCGCCGGGAGCGCCCCGAGCAGGACGAGCGCGGCGGCGGTGAGGAGCCCCGCTCCCGTGGCACGTGCGTTCATCGTCGTCACGCCCCTATCCGGTAGAGCGAGTGGGTCCAGGAGAAGGAGCTGTTGTCGACGTACCAGGCGTGCGAGGCCCAGTTGTAGCGGTCGCTGGAGGGCCAGGGATCGCCCCAGTAGACCCAGCTGTTGGCGTCGTCGTAGCCGTAGATCACGTGCATGTGGCCGCCGCCGCTGGACCACTGGATGCGGGTCTCGACGGGCCGGTCGGCGTTGATCTCGGTCTGGACGGTGGAGTAGCGCAGCCAGCCGGTCACGTAGGAGCCGGGGTTGATGCCGGCCCAGCTGAGGCCGGTCTGGACGTTGCCGAGGGTGGCCTGGTTGTTGGGGCAGTCGTAGCCCTGCTGGCGGTTGAAGGCGGCGTTGCAGAACTGGTTCTGGCTGTAGTTCCGGCCGAACCAGGTGGCGATGGTGTTGCCGCCGGCCGCCCAGCACCAGTTGGTCTTCTGCTGGGCCTGCATGGTGATGTTCAGCCGCTTGGAGCCGAGGGCGGCGACGTCCTCGCCGGCGGGTGCGGCGGACGCCGAGGTGGTGGGGACGAGAAAGAGGGCGGCTGCGGCGAGTGCCGCGAGGTTCAGCTTTCTTCTGCGCATCGCGTTCCTCCCTGGAGCGGGGGGTGGGGTGTGGGGGTGGGGGGTGGAGGATCGCGTCCGGACGCTGGTCAGGAGCATCGGCCGTTGTCCGGATCCGGTCAACACGCTTCAATGCGGGGTGACATCGGACTGTGAACGGTGTGACCCGGGTGTGAACGGACGCCCCCGGTCCACCTGCCCGCCCACCCCACGCGGCACCACACTCCGCTCCCCCACCGTGAACGTTCACTGAGGAGTCCTCGTGAGCCACACCGAGGCCGATCTGGTGCAGCTCCTGCACACCGGCCCCTTCCATCTGGCGCTGCGCACCGCGCTGGCCGTGCGGGGGCTGCCGCTCCAGCGGGTCCAGCACCATCTCGCGCATCGGGGCGTCAAGGTCGGGGTGACGAGTCTGAGCTACTGGCAGCAGGGTGCCCGCCGTCCCCAGCGGCCGGAGTCGCTCAAGGCGGTCCGCGCGCTGGAGGAGGTGCTGCAGCTGCCGGGGAACTCGCTGCTGCGGCTGCTCACGGAGGACGCGTCCGCGCGGTCCGAGGTGGAGCGCCCGGCGGCCCGTTCGTACCGCTCGCTCGTGGAGGCGTCCGGCTCCGTCGAGGAGCTCCTGGCCACGCTGGAGTCACCGACGGACGGCGGGCTGCACACCGTGGGGCACCACGAGCGGGTCCGGGTCGGGGCCGGCCGGGAGCTGGTCGGGCGCGAGTCGCAGCAGGTCGTGCGGGCGCACCGGGACGGCGTGGACCGCTATCTGGCCATCCACCACGGGGATCCGGGCTGCGACCCGTCGCGGGTCGAGGTGCGGGCGGCGGAGAACTGCCGGACGGGGCGGGTGCGGTGGGACGCGGGGACGGGGGTGCTGGTGGCCGAGCTGCTCTTCGACACCCGGCTGCGCGCCGGGGACACGTACCTGTTCTCGTACGGCTTCGAGGACGGTACGGGGGGACCGAGCGGGGAGTACGTACGCGGGTTCAGCTTCGCGGGCGGGCAGTACGTGCTGCAGGTGCGCTTCGACGAGGCGGCGCTGCCGGTGCGGTGCCGGCGGTTCGCGCAGGCGTCGGCGGGTGCGCCGCGCGGCGGCCGTGCGGAGCTGACCGTGAGCGGCCGGCACCGCACGGTGCACGTCGTGGAGCAGGGGGTGCGCCCGGGGATCCTGGGGATCGATTGGGACTGGAGCTGACGGGGCGGGAGCCCTGCGGGACCCCCAGGGGGACTGGCCCGATGTGGTCGGGCCGCGGTGAGCCGTTCAGGCCTTCGGTGCGGACTCCGGGCCCGCGATCAGCTTGCCGTTCTCGACGCGGACCGGGACGGCGGGGAGCGGGACGGTCGCCGGGCCCTTGAGCGCCTTGCCGGTCGTCACGTCGAAGCGGCTGCCGTGGCAGGGGCAGTTGCCCTCGTTGTTCTCGATCTTGTCGAGGACGCAGCCGGCGTGGGTGCACTGGGCGCTGAACGCCTTGTACTCGCCCTTGGCCGGGCAGCTCACCACGACCTTCTGCTCGCGGTAGAGCTTGGCGCCGCCGACGGGGATGTCGTCCGGGGCGCCGAGGTCGACCGGTGCGGTCGGGGTCGGGACCCCGGCGTGGCCGAGCTTGGATTCGGTGGAGCAGGCGGCGACTCCCAGCCCGGCGGCACCGGCGAGAGCGGCGCCCTTCAGTACGGTGCGGCGGCTGGACTGGCCGGACATGGGCGCTCCACGGTGGATCGGGGCAAGGCGTGACCGAACCGACGATACCGGCGCGGTGCCCGGCGCCGACGGCCGGGCCCGGGGTCCGTCCCGGACCCCGTCCGGGGTCCGGGACGGACCCCGGACGCGCGGGCAGGGCCCCCCGAGGAGGGGGCCCTGCCGGGAACGTCAGGCCTTGCGGGCCCGCGTCGTCGCCTTCTTCGCGGCGGCCTTGGTGGCGGTCGCCTTGGTGGCGGTCGCCTTCGTGGCCGACTTCGTGGCGGCCGACTTCGTGGCAGCCGTCTTCGTCGCCGCGGCCTTCTTGGCGGGTGCCTTGGCCGGGGCCTTCTTCGCCGCCGTCTTCCTGGTCCCGCGGGCAGCCGGGACGGTGACCCCGGCGTCGCTGACCCGGTCCGCGCCGAGGATCTCGCGGAGGAACTTGCCGGTGTGGCTGGCCGGGACCGAGGCGACCTCCTCGGGCGTGCCCTCGGCGACGACCAGGCCGCCGCCGCTGCCGCCCTCGGGGCCCATGTCGATGAGCCAGTCGGCGGTCTTGATGACATCGAGGTTGTGCTCGATGACGATCACCGAGTTGCCCTTGTCGACCAGTCCGGAGAGGACCTTGATCAGCTTCGAGATGTCCTCGAAGTGCAGACCGGTGGTCGGCTCGTCCAGGACGTAGACCGTGCGGCCCGTGGAGCGCTTCTGGAGCTCGGAGGCGAGCTTCACGCGCTGTGCCTCGCCGCCCGAGAGCGTCGGCGCGGACTGGCCGAGCCGGACGTATCCGAGGCCGACCTCGTTGAGCGTGCGCAGGTGGCGCGCGATGGTCGGGACGGCCTCGAAGAAGTCCAGGGCCTCCTCGATCGGCATGTTCAGGACTTCGGCGATGGACTTGCCCTTGTAGTGGACCTCCAGGGTCTCCCGGTTGTACCGGTCGCCGTGGCAGACCTCGCACGGGACGTAGACGTCCGGGAGGAAGTTCATCTCGATCTTGATCGTGCCGTCGCCGGAGCAGTTCTCGCAGCGGCCGCCCTTGACGTTGAAGGAGAACCGGCCGGGCAGGTAGCCCCGGACCTTGGCCTCCATCGTCTCGGCGAAGAGCTTGCGGACGTGGTCGAAGACGCCGGTGTACGTCGCCGGGTTCGACCGCGGGGTGCGGCCGATCGGGGACTGGTCGACGTGCACGACCTTGTCGACGAGGTCGTCGCCGTCCACGCGCGTGTGCCGGCCGGGCACCGACTTGGCACCGTTCAGCTCGCGGGCGAGGTGGGTGTAGAGGATGTCGTTGACCAGGGTCGACTTGCCGGAGCCGGAGACGCCGGTGACGGCGGTGAGAACGCCCAGCGGGAAGGACACGTCGATGTCCTGCAGGTTGTTCTCGCGGGCCCCGTGGACGGTGAGCCGGCGGCCGGGGTCGACCGGGCGGCGGATGTCCGGGGTGGGGATCTCCCGGCGGCCGGACAGGTACTGCCCGGTCATCGACTCCTCGTTGCCGAGGAGCTCCTTCAAGGTGCCGGAGTGGACGACCTTGCCGCCGTGCTCGCCGGCGCCGGGGCCGATGTCGACGATCCAGTCGGCGACCTTGATGGTGTCCTCGTCGTGCTCGACGACGATGAGCGTGTTGCCCATGTCCCGGAGCCGTACGAGGGTCTCGATGAGCCGGTGGTTGTCGCGCTGGTGGAGGCCGATGGACGGCTCGTCGAGCACGTACAGCACGCCGACCAGGCCGGAGCCGATCTGGGTGGCGAGCCGGATGCGCTGGGCCTCGCCGCCGGAGAGGGTGCCCGCGGCGCGGTTGAGCGAGAGGTAGTCGAGGCCGACGTCGACGAGGAAGCGGAGCCGCTCGTTGACCTCCTTGAGGACCCGCTCGGCGATCTTCTTGTCCCGGGCGTTCAGCCTGAGGCGGGAGAGGAACTCGGCGCAGTCGCTGATCGACATCGCGGAGACCTCGGCGATGGACTTCTCCATGACCGTGACCGCGAGGACGATCGGCTTGAGGCGGGTGCCCTCGCAGGTGGGGCACGGCACCTCGCGCATGTAGCCCTCGAAGCGCTCGCGGCTGGAGTCGCTCTCGGCCTCGGTGTGCCGCCGCTTGACGAAGGAGACGGCGCCTTCGAAGGCCGGCGTCGTGTACGCCCGCTCGCGGCCGTACCGGTTGCGGTAGCGCACCTCGACCTGGGTCTTGTGGCCGTGCATCAGGGCCTTCTTGGCGCGCTGCGGCAGTGCCGCGTACGGCAGGTCCGTGCGGAAGCCGAGGGCCTGCGACAGACCGCCGATGAGCCGGCCGAAGTACTCCTTGGTGTGGCCGTGCGACCAGGGGTGGATCGCGCCCTCGTCGAGGGACTTGTCCTCGTCGGGGACGATCAGCTCCGGGTCGACCTCCATGCGGGTGCCGATGCCGGTGCAGTCGGGGCAGGCGCCGAACGGCGAGTTGAAGGAGAAGGAGCGCGGCTCCAGCTCCTCGAAGGAGAGGTCGTCGTACGGGCAGTAGAGGTGCTCCGAGTACATCCGCTCGCGCTCGGGGTCGTCCTCGGCGAGGTCGACGAAGTCGAGCACGACCATGCCGCCGGAGAGTCCGAGCGCGGTCTCGACGGAGTCGGTGAGGCGGCGCTTGGCGCTGTCCTTCACGGTGAGGCGGTCGACGACCACCTCGATCGTGTGCTTCTCCTGCTTCTTCAGCGTCGGCGGTTCGCTGAGCTGCACGGTCACGCCGTCGACGCGGGCGCGGCTGTAGCCCTTGGTCTGGAGGTCGGCGAAGAGGTCGACGAACTCGCCCTTGCGCTCGCGCACGAGCGGGGAGAGCACCTGGAAGCGGCTGCCCTCGGGGAGTTCGAGGACCTTGTCGACGATGGCCTGCGGCGACTGGCGGGAGATCGGCCGGCGGCACTCGGGACAGTGCGGCTTGCCGATGCGGGCGAAGAGCAGGCGGAGGTAGTCGTAGACCTCGGTGATGGTGCCGACCGTCGAGCGCGGGTTGCGCGAGGTCGACTTCTGGTCGATGGAGACCGCGGGCGACAGACCTTCGATGAAGTCGACGTCCGGCTTGTCCATCTGGCCGAGGAACTGTCGGGCGTACGAGGAGAGCGACTCGACGTAGCGGCGCTGCCCCTCGGCGAAGATCGTGTCGAACGCGAGGGAGGACTTGCCCGATCCCGAGAGCCCCGTGAAGACGATCAGGGAGTCACGCGGGAGGTCGAGCGAGACGTTCTTGAGGTTGTGCTCACGAGCGCCACGAACGATGAGACGGTCGGTCACGCCGGTCCGCACCTTTCTTGAGAGAGCGGAGGCACAGGGAGTGCGGGTCGCAGAGATGTCTGGAGTGCCTGAGTACCCAACAACCAAGGATGCCGGATGCTTCCGTCGAGCCTATAGCACGTACATTCGATTTCCGGCCTCGATCGCACCGCTTCACCCGATCGAGTGGCGGCGCTAGGGTCGGCGCCATGATCGACCATGTGCGTGACCTGGCCTCTGTACGTGAAGCGACCGAGCGACTCCTCGCCGCAGCCTCTTCCCTGGACAACGCGGCACTGGCCGAGCCGTCACGGCTTCCCGGCTGGACCCGTGGCCATGTCCTGGCCCACCTCGCCCGCAACGCCGACGCTCTGGTGAACGTCCTCCGGGGCCGGCCCATGTACGAGGACGCCGCGACCCGCGACGCCGACATCGAGCGCGACGCCCCGCGCCCGCTGGACGTCCACGTCGCCGACCTGCGCGAGAGCGCCGAACGCTTCCAGGCCGTGGGCGCCGAGCCCGCCGACTGGGCGCGGACCGTGGAACTCCGCAACGGCGTCACGGACGCGGCCGCCCGCATCCCCTTCCGCCGCTGGGTCGAGGTGGACCTGCACCATGTCGACCTGGGGATCGGCTACGACCTCGAGGACCTTCCCGAGGAGTTCGTCCTGCGGGAGATCGCCTTCCTCGCCGACCGCTGGTCCGGCCGCCCCGAGGTCCCGCCGGTGACGCTCCGCGTCGGGTACGAGGAGAGCGGCCCCGGTTGGACGACCGGCGGCACCGACGGCGCCCCCGTCGTCCTGGGCGGGCCCGCCGCGGAGCTGCTCGGCTGGCTCTCCGGCCGCGACGTCAAGGGCGCCCGTCTCACCGTCCTCGAGGGCGACCGCCTTCCGGAGCTCCCGCCGCTGTAGTCCCGGCGGGAGCCGTCCCGCCCGCCGCCGCGGTCCCGGCGGGAGCCACCCCGCCCGCCGCTGCCCGGCGATAGTCTGAGCGCATGACGTACAGCGGAGTGGTGAAGGTCGGCGGCGCGGCGGACGTGCACGAGCTGACGGACCTGATGATCTCGAAGGTCGCGGTCGGCCCGATGGACAACAACGCGTATCTGCTGCGCTGCCGGGCCACCGGCGAGCAGCTGCTGATCGACGCGGCCAACGACGCGGACACCCTCCTCACGCTGATCGGTGACGACGGCATCGCGTCCGTCGTCACCACCCACCGGCACGGGGACCACTGGCAGGCGCTCGCCGACGTGGTCGCCGCGACCGGCGCCGTGACGTACGCGGGCGCGTACGACGCGGAGGGCATCCCGGTGGCGACCGACGTGCCCGTCGAGGACGGCGACACGATCCGGGTGGGGCGGGTCGAGCTGACCGCGCGCCGCCTGGTCGGACACACCCCGGGCTCGATCGCCCTCGTCTACGACGACCCGCACGGCCACCCGCACGTCTTCACCGGCGACTGCCTCTTCCCCGGCGGGGTGGGCAACACCTGGAAGGACCCGGAGGCCTTCGCGAGCCTGATCCACGACGTGGAGACCAAGCTCTTCGCGGTCCTCCCCGACGAGTCCTGGATCTACCCGGGCCACGGCAAGGACACCACGCTCGGTGACGAGCGGCCCTCGCTCGCCGTGTGGCGCGAGCGCGGCTGGTAGCCCTGCGGGGAGCCCCGCGGAGGCGGAGAGCGCACGGCTGAGCAGCCATGTGCTCCCGCACGCCCCCGTAACCCGGATGGCGGCGGGGTAGTTGGCGCGACATGAGCCTCAGTAACGCTCCGTCGCCACCTCCTCCCCCTCCTCCCCCGGCTGCCGCGGCCCCGCCCGCCGCGCCCGCCGCGCCTTCGATGGGCAGGCTCGCCGGCGCCTCGCTCGTCGGCACCGCCATCGAGTTCTTCGACTTCTTCGTCTACGGGACCGCCGCCGCCCTCGTCCTGGGGCCGCTCTTCTTCCCGACCTTCTCCCCGCTCGCCGGGACCCTGGCCGCCTTCGGCACCTTCGCCGTCGGCTTCGTGTCCCGTCCGCTCGGCTCGGTCCTCTTCGGCCACGTCGGCGACCGGTACGGACGGCGCCCCGTCCTCTTCGCCTCGCTGCTCCTGACCGGCTGTGCCACGGTCGCGGTCGGCTGCGTCCCCACGTACGGGACGATCGGCATCGCGGCACCCGTGCTGCTGCTCGTACTCCGCTTCCTCCAGGGCCTGGGCCTCGGCGGCGAGTGGGGCGGGGCCGTCCTGCTCACCGCCGAGCACGCCCCCGCGGACCGGCGGGCGCTCTGGTCGAGCTTCCCGCAGATCGGCCCGTCGATCGGCTTCCTGCTGGCGAACGGGGTGATGCTGGCGCTCTCGGCCGGCCTGAGCGACGCGGACTTCCGCTCCTGGGGCTGGCGGGTGCCGTTCTGGGCCGCCGGCGTGCTCGCGGCGGTCGGGCTCCTGCTGCGCTCCTCGCTCGCGGAGACCCCGCAGTTCGAGAAGCTGTCCGCGGCCGGGCGGACCGCGGGCGCCCCGCTGGCCGAGGTCGCCCGGGACCACTGGCGGCTCGTGCTGCTGACCGCAGGGGCGCTCGCGGTCGGGTACGCCACCTTCTACGCGGTCTCCACCTGGGCCCTGGCCTACGGCACCGAGCGGCTCGGGGTGAGCAGCACGGTGATGCTGACCTGTGTCATGGCGGCGGTCGCGCTGCAGGGCGCGGCCACGCCGTTCGTGGCGGTCCTCGCCGACCGCTGGGGCCGCAGGCCGCTGTGCCTGGCGGGGTGCGCGGCCTCCGCGCTGTGGATGGTCCCGATGGTGGCCCTGCTGCACACGGCGCGGCCGCTGCTGATGTTCCTGGGCATCCTGGGCGCGCTGCTCGCCTTCATCACGATGTTCGCGGTGGTGGCCGCGTACCTCCCGGAGCTGTACGAGCCCCGCGTCCGCTGCACCGGGGCCGCCCTCGGCTACAACCTCGCGGGGGTCCTGGGCGGCGCCCTCACCCCGATCGTCGCCACCGCGCTCTCCGACGGGGGCTCGGGTCCGCCCTGGGGCGTCGCGGCCTATCTGACGGTGGTCGCCCTGGTCAGCCTCGGCTGCTTCGCGCTCCTTCCGGAGACGCTCCCGTCCAGGGCCGGGGCCGGGGCCGGGGCCGAGCGGCGGGCGGAGCCCGAACCGGCCTCGGCCTGAGGACGAGGACAGGGGGGACAGCTCTGCGAGGACGCGGAGGCGGCTGCCCGAGGACGGGGAACGGCGACGGCCGGCCGGGGAGTACCCGGCCGGCCGTCGCCGTCCGTCTTGCGCCTGTCGTGCGGGTCAGGCGCCGATGCTGTCCTTCTTGGCGTCGTCGATGCCGTCGGCGTCGGCCACGCCCTCGGCCGCTTCGCGCTCCGACTGCCGCTTCGAGGCGATGAGGCTGGTGATCGTGGTGATGAGCAGGACACCGCCGATGAAGGCGAGCGAGAACGGGATGGTGATCTCCGGAACGTGCACGCCGGACTCGTGCAGGGCGTGCAGCACGAGCTTGACGCCGATGAAGCCGAGGATCACCGACAGGCCGTAGCTGAGGTGGACCAGCTTCTTGAGCAGGCCGCCGATCAGGAAGTACAGCTGTCGCAGACCCATGAGGGCGAAGGCGTTGGCCGTGAAGACGATGTACGGGTCCTGGGTGAGGCCGAAGATCGCCGGGATGGAGTCGAGGGCGAAGAGGATGTCGGTGGTGCCGATGGCCAGCATGACGACCATCAGCGGGGTCATGATCCGCTTGCCGTTGTTCCGGATGAAGAGCTTGGTGCCGTGGTAGCGGTCGGCGACGCCGAACCTCTTCTCGGCCATCTTGAGGAGGCGGTTCTCCTCCCAGTCGTCCTCGTCCTCGTCCGCGCGCGCCTCCTGGATGAGCTTCCAGGCGGTGTAGATCAGGAACGCGCCGAAGATGTAGAAGACCCAGGAGAAGCTCGCGATGATCGCGGCGCCCGCGGCGATGAAGATCGTGCGGAGTACCAGGGCGATCACCACACCCACGAGCAGCACGCGCTGCTGGAGGTGCGAGGGGACCGCGAACTTCGCCATGATCAGGACGAAGACGAAGAGGTTGTCGACACTGAGCGACTTCTCGGTGATGTATCCGGCGAAGAACTCTCCGGACGCCTGGCTGTTTCCGAAGAACAGCAGGCCGAGGCCGAAGAGTACGGCCAGCACGACCCAGACGATCGTCCAGATTCCGGCTTCCTTGACCGACACGTCATGGGGCTTGCGCCCGATGAAGAAGTCGGCAGCGATCAGGGCGGCGAGACCGAGAATGGTCACTACCCACAGGGTGGTTGAAACGTCCACTGCGCCTCCGGCGTCGTACGGCTACTGATCAGCGTCGTCGCTGCCGGAGGTCTCTTCCACCCGAGCGACGGACGGTCGCCATCGGGCCGACGCCCCGGGATCGGATCATGGATGATCCGTCCGTATTGACGGGTACGCCGCGCATGGGGAGTACTCCCCTCCGCACGAAGAAGAGTACCCGAAAACCCAAGAGAAGGTAAAGGGAAGGGTAAAGGGCCCCCAAGAGGCCTGGTCAGAGCTGTCGGTCCGTCAGGACTCTCAGGGCCGCCTCCCGTGGCGCGCCGCCGCCACCTGGCCGAGGACCTGAAGGAGTACGGCGCTGCCCGGCGGGAGCATCGGGGGCTCGTACGACCAGGCGTGGCCGACCCACGGATCGGCGAGGTGGTCGTCCGGGACGGGGGTCAGCCGGAGCAGCGAGCGCCACAGCGGGTCGAGCAGCGGCCCGTACGCGGACGCGTCCTCCCGGTCCGCCACCATCAGCAGATGGACGCCGACCGACGGGCCCTCGTCGGCGAGGTACCGGAGGCGGGTGACCGCCCGGTCGTCGAAGCCGTGCGGGAAGTCGTGCACGAGCAGCAGCTGCCGGGACGCGTCCAGGCCGGGCGGCAGGGCGTCGGAGGCTCCCGCGCGCACCGCCATCTGCAGCAGGTCGACCCGCTCGGTCAGCTGCTCCAGCGTCGCCGAGACCCCTGCCGCGCCCCTGGCCGGCGGGGCCGCGAGGACACCCGAATCCACGAGGGGAGCGAGTGCGGCGGCGCCCGCACCAGCCGGGTCGACGACATGGACGGTGAACGCGCCCGCCGGGTGCGCCGCGAGCAGCCGCGCCGCGTGCGCGACCGCGCAGTCCAGGGCGAGCCGCCGCAGTTCGACCTCGTCGAGGAGGCCGGCGGCCTCGGAGTGCCCCCGGCCGCTGTCGACCCAGAGCCCCCGCTCCAGCGGCAGCCGGACGAGCATGGGGATGCGCAGATCCGTTCGCTCGGGGAGGTGGAGGTCGCCGAGGCGGACGGCCATCGGCTCCTCGGCCGGGACGCGGTAGGCCTGCCAGACGGGGTTATCCCAGCGGGCGAAGGCGACGGGCAGGGCGGGCTCGACGACCCCGGACTCGGCCACGAGCTGGGCGAGGTCCCGGTCCAGGACCTCCTGGGCCCGCGCCACCAGCTCGTCGTGCCGGGCGCGGGCGGCGGCCCGTGCGGCGTCGTTGGCGCCGTCGGCGCGGGCGCGGTAGTCGGAGAGCGTCTGGTCGAGCTCCCGGTCGAGCCGGTTCTCGGCGAACTCGCAGGCGCTGCGATAGGCGGCCGCGGTCCGCGCCAGGTCCTCGAACATGCCCCACACCTGGTTGTACAGCCGCTCGTCCATGGACCAGCCCGCAGCGTCCCCGGCGACCGGCACGGGCGGCCCCTGCCGGGGCGCGGACTCCGGTACGGGTGCGGGGCCGGGCGCCGGGGCGGCCTGGCGGCGGGGGTGGGAGTAGTTCACCGGGCCGCCGCCCGGCACCGGGGTGGGCTGGTCCGTGCCGGTGCCCGCCGGCGAGGTCGGCGGCGGGGCCGTCTGACCGGTCGGGGCCGGGTCGGCCACCGGCGCCGCGCGGCGTACGTGCTCCGACTCGGGGACGTGCCGCGCCGGAGCGGCGACCGGGGCGGGGCCCGGCGCGACGGTCTCCAGGATCGTCGCCGCAAGGTCGGCGGGGCGCTCCAGGCCCTGGTCGCCGAGGAGGGCGGCGAGCCCGCCCTCGTACCCCTGGCCCATGGCGCGGACCTTCCAGGCGCCCTGGCGGCGGTACAGCTCCAGGGCGACGACGGCGGACTCGCTGTCGAGCCCGGTGATCGTGAAGGTGGCGATCTCGGCGCCGTCGGGGCCGGCGACGGCCACGAACGGGGCGGCGACCGTCCCGAACCGGGCGGCTCCGCCGGCCCGCGGCCCGGGCAGCGCGAGGAGCACGGAGACCCGGTGGACGGCGCCGGGGACGGCCTCCAGGTCCACGGAGAGGCGGTGGTCGGCGGCTGCCTGCCCGGGGACGTCGATCCCGGGCAGGGAGGGCGCGCCAGGGTGGGCGATCCACTCCACGCCGGGGACCCTGCCCTGCTCGTCGCCGAGGGTGGCGCCGGCGAGGACGGGGTGACCGGCCGACACCCGGATCTCCAGTCGGGTGTCGGGCAGGGGGTGGTTCTGCCCCCGGACCAGCTCGGCCGTCATCGACTCTGTCCCCTCGGCTGTTCGGCGTTCTCGGCTGTTCGGCGTGTGCGGCTGTTCGACGTACTCGACCGCTCGGCGTACGCGGCTGTTCGGCGTACGCGGCGTGACCAGCGGGTGCGGTTCATGCGGGACAGCTCCCGGTGGCCTGCTGCCGCCGGGAGCTGTGGGTGGGTGCGGTGCGCTCCTGCTTACAGGTGCGGCAGGATCGCGGGCATCAGGTCCTGGAAGGTGCGGCCGTTGGCCGCGTTGCCCAGGGCGGTCATCTGCCAGCCGGAGCCGACCCGGTGCACCTTCGCCATGATCTGCGCGGTGTAGTTGCCGCCGCCGTCGAGGGTGTAGCGCGCGAGCTCCTGGCCGTTCGTCTCGTCGACGATGCGGCAGAACGCGTTCTGCACCTCCTGGAACGTCTGGCCGGTGAAGGAGTTCACCGTGAAGACGATCTGGTCGATGTGGACCGGGACCCGCTGGAGGTCGACGAGGATCGCCTCGTCGTCCCCGCCCTGGCCCGCGCCGCCGACCAGGTTGTCGCCGGTGTGCTTGACCGAGCCGTCGTCGCTGACGAGGTGGCGGAAGAAGACCACGTCGACCGGCTGCTTGTCCGCGAAGAGGACGGCCGAGGCGTCCAGGTCGATCTCCTGGGTGCGCTTGCCGAAGAGACCGCGGCGCGGCGCGGCCTGCCAGCCGAGGCCCATCCGCACCTGGCTGAGGCTGCCCCCACCCTGCTTCTCCAGGCTGATGGCCTGACCCTTGGTCATGTTGACCGACACGCGTTTGCCCCTCTCGTTAGCGTTCCCCGCGACCGCTGTTCCGGTGCGTGCGGTTGCCGAGCACATTACGCAGCACCACTGACAGCGCGGAGGGGCGGTCCGGTTTTGTGTCGGTCTTGCAACACACCGGACCGCGCGCCGGGCCCCGCCCCGATCCCCCTGCCGGACGGCGTCGGGTCAGGCGAGTCCCGCCTCCTTCATCTGGCGCAACTCCTTCTTCAGCTCTCCCACTTCGTCACGGAGCCGGGCGGCCACCTCGAACTGCAGCTCGGCGGCGGCGGCGCGCATCCGGTCGGTCATCTCCTCGATGATCGAGGCCAGTTCGGCGGCGGGCCGGTCCCCGAGCTCGACCGTCGAGCCGGCCTTGCCCCTGCCCTTGGCGCCGTGCGCGGCGAGCGCGGGCACGGGGGCCTTGGCGCCCTTGCCCTCCTTGGCCTGGCGGTAGCCGCTGCCGAGGAGCTCCTCGGTGTCGATCTCCTCGCGCGCGATGGTCGCGACGATGTCGTTGATCTTCTTGCGGAGCGGCTGCGGGTCGATGCCGTTCTCCGTGTTGTACGCGATCTGCTTCTCGCGGCGCCGGTTGGTCTCGTCGATGGCCTGCTCCATCGCCGGGGTGATCCGGTCCGCGTACATGTGGACCTGACCCGAGACGTTGCGCGCGGCGCGGCCGATGGTCTGGATGAGGGAGGTCCCGGAGCGCAGGAAGCCCTGCTTGTCGGCGTCGAGGATGGCGACGAGGGACACCTCGGGGAGGTCGAGACCCTCGCGGAGCAGGTTGATGCCGACCAGGACGTCGTACTCACCGGCGCGCAGCTCGCGCAGCAGCTCGATCCGGCGCAGGGTGTCGACGTCGCTGTGCAGGTAGCGCACCTGGATGCCGAGCTCCAGGAAGTAGTCGGTGAGGTCCTCGGCCATCTTCTTGGTGAGGGTGGTGACGAGGACGCGCTCGTCGCGCTCGGTGCGCAGCCGGATCTCGTGGACCAGGTCGTCGATCTGGCCCTCGGTCGGCTTGACGACGACCTCGGGGTCGATGAGCCCGGTGGGGCGGATGATCTGCTCGACGAAGCCGTCGCCGCGGGAGAGTTCGTACGCTCCGGGGGTCGCGGAGAGGTAGACGGTCTGGCCGATGCGCTCCTGGAACTCCTCCCACTTCAGCGGGCGGTTGTCGAGGGCGGACGGGAGGCGGAAGCCGTGGTCGACGAGGGTCCGCTTGCGGGAGGCGTCGCCCTCGTACATGGCGCCGATCTGCGGCACGGTGACGTGCGACTCGTCGATGACGAGGAGGAAGTCCTCGGGGAAGTAGTCGATGAGGGTGTTGGGCGCGGAGCCGGGGTCGCGGCCGTCGAAGTGCATCGAGTAGTTCTCGATGCCGGAGCACGAGCCGATCTGGCGCATCATCTCCAGGTCGTACGTGGTCCGCATGCGCAGGCGCTGGGACTCCAGGTGCTTGCCCTGCTTGTCGAGCTCGGCCAGGCGGACCTCCAGCTCGCGCTCGATGTCGTTGACCGCCCGCTCCATGCGCTCGGGGCCTGCGACGTAGTGGCTGGCGGGGAACACGTACAGCTCGCGGTCCTCGCTGATCACCTCGCCGGTGAGCGGGTGGAGGGTGGAGAGGGCCTCGATCTCGTCGCCGAACATCTCGATGCGGACGGCGAGCTCCTCGTAGACCGGGAAGATCTCGATGGTGTCGCCGCGGACGCGGAAGGTGCCGCGGGTGAACGCCAGGTCGTTGCGCGTGTACTGGATGTCGACGAAGCGGCGGAGCAGCTGGTCGCGGTCGAGCTCCTCGCCGACCTTGAGCGGGACCATCCGGTCCACGTACTCCTGGGGCGTGCCGAGGCCGTAGATGCAGGAGACGGAGGCGACCACGATGACGTCCCTGCGGGTGAGCAGGGAGTTCGTCGCGGAGTGGCGGAGCCGCTCCACCTCCTCGTTGATGGAGGAGTCCTTCTCGATGTACGTGTCCGACTGCGGCACGTACGCCTCGGGCTGGTAGTAGTCGTAGTACGAGACGAAGTACTCGACCGCGTTGTTCGGCAGGAGCTCGCGGAACTCGTTCGCCAGCTGGGCGGCCAGGGTCTTGTTCGGCGCCATCACCAGGGTGGGGCGCTGGAGCTTCTCGATCATCCACGCGGTGGTGGCGGACTTGCCGGTGCCGGTGGCACCGAGGAGCACGACGTCCTTCTCGCCCGCGCGGATACGCCGCTCCAGGTCGGCGATGGCCGCGGGCTGGTCGCCGTTGGGCTGGTACTCACTGACGACCTCGAAGGGCGCCACCGAACGTTCGATCTTGGAAACGGGCCGCATGCAACCACCGTACGACCCGGCACCGACAGTCGGGGGGTGATCGGCTCGGCAGCGGCCCCCTGTCACCAGTCCTGGGAGCGGTGTCCGCCCCGCGGGACGCTCCTGCGGGCCCCGCGCCCGGCGGGCCGGGCCGTCCAGTTGGCGGGCTCGCCGTAGGACGGTACGTGGCGCGGGGCGGGCACGCCGGGGCGGTGCGGGGGGCGGGCTGCGGCGGGGCCCCGCCAGTCCGGGTCGCCCATCACGAGCAGCGGGTCGAACATGACGACGACCGCGGCGAGGATGAGGAAGACCGCGGGACCGATCAGCATCGGCAGCAGCGAGGTGGCGGTGTCCCCGGCGCCCTTGACGGGGTCCGCCCCGTGCAGGTGGACGCTGACCGCCGACATGGCGGTGTAGTGCATACCACTGACGGCAACGCCCATCACCAGGCTCGCACCGAGACTGGCCAGAAATCCATGTACGGAAACGGCTGCCCAGAGCGCCGTCGTGGCCGCCACGACGGCGATGACCACGGACGTCGCGACGGTGAGCGTGTCGTACTCGACGCGCCCCTGGAGGCGCATCCCGGCCATGCCCAGATAGTGCATGGTGGCCACGCCCAGGCCGGTGATGGTGCCGCCGGTGACCAGGGTGAGGGCGGTCGCCCCCCGGTAGCCGACGATGAAGATCCCGATGCCGACCATCAGGACGGCCACGCCCAGGCTGGCGAAGGTGATGGGCAGGTCGTACTCGATGGGCGCCTGCCGGACCGAGAAGCCCATCATGCCGATGAAGTGCATGGTCCAGATGCCGGTGCCGATCGACGTGGCACCGAGGGCGAGCCAGCCCGCCTTGAAGCTGTCGCGGTGGCGGAGCGATCTGGTGGTGCAGCGAAGGCCGAGGGCGCCGCCAAGGCACGCCATGAGAAACGCCGCCACCGGAGTGACGATCCCGTAGCTGAATCCGTCGACCGTGCCCTGCATGAGCGTGTGTCCTCCACCCCTGGTGCCACGTCGTCCGAAAACAGTCGGTACCGCTGGGTAGTACTACCGGGGCGAGATTATGGCGCGCCGGGGGCCACGCGACCACGTGACCGGGGAATTTCCACTCGTGAGACCTGAGCGAGACCGGTTCGTGATCTTGTGTTCGCCTTCCGGGCCCCGTTGTCGGTGGCGGGTCGTACCGTGGGCGGCATGGACAGCGAAGCGGGGCCGGAGGGCGGCGGGCGGGCCGTACCGGTGGAGTGGACGGTCATGGAGTGCCCCATCGGGCCGCTCTTCCTCGCCGCGACCGAGCACGGGCTCGTGCGGGTCGAGTTCCACGCCGACGCGGCACGGCGGGACCGGATGCTCGACCGGCTGGCGGCGCAGCTCGGCGCGGAGCCGGTGGAGCGCGCCTCGGGGCTGCTCGCCGGGGCGATACGCCGGCTCGACGGGTACTTCGCGGGCGAGCCGGGCGATGTCGACCTGCCCCTGGACTGGAGTCTGACCGCCGGGTTCAACCGGCAGGTGCTGCGCGAGCTGGCCAGCGGTGTGCCGTACGGCACGGTCGTGGGGTACGGGGACCTGGCCCGACGCGTGGGGCAGCCGGGGGCGGCCCAGGCGGTCGGCGCGGCGATGGGCTCCAATCCGCTGCCGGTCGTGGTGCCGTGCCACCGCGTGGTGGAGAGCGACGGCGGGCTCGGCGGCTTCGGGGGCGGCCTGGAGACCAAGCGGCAGCTGCTCGCACTCGAGGGCGTGCTGCCGACGCCGCTGTTCTGAGGGCGTCGACGGGACGGCGGGGGCGGGGCTCCGACCGGGGGCCGGGGGCGGCTCGGGTCTCGGGGCCGGTGGCTCGGCAGCTTCGGGGCCGGTGGCTCGGCAGCCTCGTGGCCGGGGGCTCGGCGGCCCCGACGGGAGGCGTTCCCATCAGGTGGGACGGCTGGCACACTCACGTAAGTGACCCACACCCCCGGCGCCCCTGACGCCACCCTGCCCGGACACATACCCGGCCCCGCCCCCGTCACCGACGCCGAGCTCCCCGCGCTGCGCCGGCGCGTCCAGGCCGTGCTCCTCGCCACCCAGATCCTCGGGGGCCTCGGCATCGCCACCGGCGTCGCCCTCGCCGCCGTGCTCGCCAGGGACGTCAGCGGTTCCGAGGCGCTGTCCGGTCTCGCCTCCACGGCGACCGTGGCGGGTCCCGCGCTGCTCGCCATGCCGCTCGCCGCCCTGATGGCCTCGCGGGGCCGCCGGGCCGGTCTCGTCCTGGCGTACCTCATCGGCGCGGTCGGCGCCGGGGTCGCCGTGCTCGGGGCGGTCGCCGACAGCTTCCCCCTGCTGCTCCTCGGCCTCGTCGGCTTCGGCGCCGGCTCCTCGGCCAATCTGGCGGCCCGCTTCGCCGCCGCCGACCTCGCCGAACCGGACCGCAGGGCGCGGGCCATCTCCACCGTGGTGTGGGCGACGACGATCGGGGCGGTCCTCGGACCGAACATCGCCGCGCCGGCCGGGAAGAGCGTGGCGGGCCTGGGGATACCGGCCACCGCCGGCCCCTTCGTCTGGGCCGCCGGAGTCTTCGTGATCGCGGCCGCCGTGGTGGCCGTACTGCTGCGCCCCGATCCCCTCCTCACCGCCCGCGCGCTCCACGAGACGGGTGCGGGCGAGGCACCGGAGGAACGTTCCCTGCGCGCCGGGATGAAGGCCGTGCGGGAGTCCCCGAAGGCCCGGCTCGCGGTGGTCACCGTCGCGGGCTCGCACACCGCGATGGTGTCGATCATGTCGATGACGCCGGTGGCCCTCACCCACCACGGGGCGGACATCCAGCTGATCGGGCTCGTCATCAGCGGGCACATCGCCGGCATGTACGCCTTCTCGCCCCTGATGGGCTGGCTCTCCGACCGGCTGGGGCGGCTCTCGGTGATCGGACTCGCGGTCGGTCTCATCGGCGTGGCGGCGCTGGTCGCGGGCACGGCGGGGCCCAGCCACGGCCGCACCGCCCTCGGCCTGTTCCTCCTCGGCCTGGGCTGGTCGGCGGGTCTGGTGTCCGGCTCCGCGCTGCTCACGGACTCGGTGCCGCAGGCCGCCCGGGCGGCGGTCCAGGGGCTCTCCGACTTCATCATGAACACCGCCGCCGGCGTCGGCGGCCTCGCGGCGGGCCTGATCGTGGCGCAGGCGGGCTACGGGCCGCTGAACGCGATCGCCGCCTGCCTGCTGCTGCCCATGGCGGCGCTCGCGATCAGGGGCTCGCTCCGGAAGGCATGAGGCGGTGCGGCCGGTCGACTGGTCACCCGGTCGGTCGGCAGGTCAGCAGGTGCGGCACCGCCACCGGTCAGCGCGGCGCCGCCGGGGAGGACGCCCCGCTCGCCAGCCGGCGCGGGGTGCCCGTACCGTCGGCCGGGACCGACCAGACCGCTCCCCCGTAGCCGTACGCCAGGGTGCTCCGGTCCGTCCAGAGCGCCTGGTCGTCGATGCCGCGCCGCTCGGCGACCGCGTGTTCGCGCCCGGTGCCCAGCTCGTACACGTGGAGCCGCCACGGCTCCCCCGGGCCGTCGGAGACCCGCTTCTTGAAGGCGAGCCGGGTGCCGTCCGGGGAGAGCGAGGGGCATTCGACGTTCTCCCGCAGGGCCTTGGCGGACCAGTTCCGCATGTCGCCCTCCACGAGATGGGTGCGGCCGCCGGTCGAGACGGTCGCGTAGAAGCGGTTGTCGTCGGCGGCGAAGCTGACGCCCCAGTAGTTGACGTCGGGGGCGTGGTACCGGCGGCCGCCGAGGGTGAGCGGGATCTGCTCGATGTTCTTCACCAGGTAGCCGGTGCGCAGATCGAGGATCGAGGTCCGGGTGGAGAAGGACGAGCGCGCGTACGAGTCGCCGGTCGCGAACATGGTCCAGGCGAGCATGTTCCCCGAGGCCGAGACCCGGGCCCGGCTGGGGATGCCCGGCAGACCGATCCTGCGCACCTCGCGCAGCCGCCGGTCGAGCACGAGGACGTACGAGCGGGCCGGGACGCCAGGCCTGCGCTGGAGGCAGAGGGCGGTGGGCCCGGCCGCGTGGAAGCGGTCGCAGGAGGGTCCGCCCACCACCCGGCCACCGGGCGCGGACGGGTCCACGCGCGCGACGCGGCCGCTCGCGGTGTCCCGCGCGTAGAGCGCGCCGGTGCCGCGTTCGAGGGTGAAGCCGGGGTCGGCGGTCCCGGCGACCGCGGCCTCGCGGCCCGAGGCCGCGCGCAGCGTGTAGGCGGTGGCACCGCCGCCGAGCAGCAGAAGGGCGAGTACGAGGATCCACACGCGCGTACGGGTGGAAGGGCGGGCGCCGGTCGGGTCGGACATGGGTCAGTCGCTCCTCTCGGAGGGCTCGGAAGGAGTCGTGGGCAGCAGCCGCGCGGCGCAGCACAGCGCCGCCGTGAGGGCGAGCAGCGCGGCGACGAGCGCGGTCTCCGGGCCGCTCATGGTCCAGACGGCGCCGAACGCGACGGCGGCACCGAGCCGGGCCAGCGCCTGCGCCGTCTGGACCACGGCGAGGCCGCTCGCCTGCCGGCCCTCGGTCAGGAAGGGGCCCGCCAGGGCCATCAGGACGCCGTCGGTGGCGGCGTAGAAGACCCCGAGCAGGAGGAGGACGCCCAGGAGCGCCACGGTGTCGGGCAGCGGGGCGAGGAGCAGGCCGTAGGCGAGGAGCAGGGCCCCGTGCCCGTACAGGAGCGGTGCGCGCCGCCCGATCCGGTCGGCGAGGCGTCCGGCGGGGACGGCGAGCAGCAGGTAGACGGCGGCCGCGCCGAGCGGCAGGAAGGGGAACCAGGTCGCGTCGAACGCGAGCCGCCGCTGGAGCAGCAGGTAGAGGAAGGCGTCGCCGATGGTGGCGGCGCCGAGGATGCCGGCGCAGACCACGATCCGCCGGTACCCGGGCGAGCGCAGCCCGCCGAGCAGTCCGTCGAACAGCCCGCCGAGCAACCGGCCGGGCGACCGACCGGACAGCCCGCCGCGGAACCCGCCACGCGCGCGTGGCCCCGCCGGGACGGCGGGTGCCTTCTCGTCGGCCCTCCTCCGGCCGGGGACGAGCAGCACCCACAGCAGGACGCCGAACGCGCCGACGCTGAAGCTGACGGCGAAGACGGTGTCGTACGCGTCGGCCGTCGCCCACAGGAGCGCGAAGGCGGCCAGGGGACCGAGGAGGGCGCCGGTGGTGTCCATGGCCCTGTGCGTGCCGAAGGCGCGGCCCAGGTCCTCGGGCGGGCTGTGCAGGGTGATGAGGGCGTCGCGCGGGGCGGTCCGGACGCCCTTGCCGAGCCGGTCGGCGGCGATCGCGGTCGCGATCCAGCCGGTCGCGCCGCCGGCGAGGAGCAGGCCGAGCCGGGAGCAGGCGGACAGGGCGTAGCCGAGCCCGCCGACCTGCTTGTGGCGTCCGCCGCGGTCGGCGGTGGCGCCGCCGAGGAGGCGTACGAGCGCGGTGGCGCCGGTCGAGAGGCCGTCGAGCAGCCCGAACTGGAGCGGGGAGAGGCCGAGTCCGAGGACCAGGTAGAGCGGCAGGACGGCGGTGACCATCTCCGAGGAGACGTCGGTGACGAGGCTGACCGCGCCGAGCGCGAGGACGGTGCCGGGGACGCGCCGCCGGACCCCCGAGGGGGCGGGCGGCGCGTCGGGGCGACCGGTGGTCGCGAGGTACATCAGTGGCAGGTGTAGGTCGGGCCGGAGTCCTTCACCTGGTTGTCGGTGCCGACGTACTGCCAGGTGTAGGTGGTGTCGGTGAGGTCCAGCTTCAGGACGCCGTACGGACCGCTGATCCGCTTCTGGCTGTTGGGCTGGACGGTCTCGATGTCGTAGGGCTCGGCTCCGCCCATGCCGCCGACGATCTCGACGATGCCGTCGGCGGTGGCCCGCCCGTTGGGGTCCTGCGGGGCGAAGCGCTCGTAGTGGTGGTCGTGGCCGTTGAGCACCAGGTCGGCCTTGGCGTTGTAGAGGATCTGCCAGACGGGCTTGGAGACGGGGTCGTTGCCGTGGCCGCCGGAGGAGTACAGCGGGTGGTGGAAGTAGGCGGCGACGCAGCCCTTGGTGTTCCGTGCGAGGTCGTCCTTGAGCCACTGGATCTGGGCGGCGTCGTCGAAGGAGTTGGAGTCGAGCGCGACGAAGTGCCAGTTGCCCTGGTCGTAGCTGTAGTAGGACTTGCCCTGCGGGTAGGCGATCGCGCCGAAGTAGGACTTGTAGCCGGCGAGCGGGCCGGCCGGGTCGTAGGTCTCATGGTTGCCGGGGACGGGACGGGTCTTCGCCTTGAAGGCGCCCCAGGACTTGTCGTAGTAGGCGCGGAAGTCGGAGAGCAGGGCGTCGTCGTACTGGTTGTCGCCCATCGTCAGGTAGAAGGACGGCGCGATCCGCTGGGCCAGGGCCGCGGTCTTGGGGTGGGCGCAGGAGCTGCTGGAGGCCGTGCACTGGGCGGCGATGTCACCGGCCGCGACGACCGTGAAGGCGCCGGTGGGCGGCTCCGTGGTGCCGGTGGTGCCGTAGACCTCCACCGAGAAGAGCGAGTAGCCGTACGAGGTGCCGCGGGCGGTCCCGTAGACGCGGAGGTGGCGGCCTTGGCCCGTGAGTCCGGTCCAGTCGTCCGTGGCACCGTTCCCCGCGGTCTCGTTGGCGAGCCGGGTCCAGGTGGTGCCGTCGGTGGAGATCTCGACGCGGTAGGCCTTGGCGTACGCGGCCTCCCAGACGAGCTTGACGCGGGAGACGGTGGCCGAGGGGCCGAGGTCGACCCGGATCCACTGGGGGTCGACGCCTTCGGCGCTGGCCCAACGGGTGGTGGAGACGCCGTCGAAGGCCTTCTCCGGGCCGAAGGTGCCGTCCTCGACGGAGGAGGAGGTGGCCGGCCGGCCCTGGGAGATCAGGACGTCGGCGGCGGCCCCGGCCCGGTCCGGGAGGGCGAGCAGGAGCCCGCCGACGAGCAGCAGCACGGCGGCGAGGACGAAGGGGAGTGGGGTGGTGGTGCGGCGTGGTGGGGCGGAGGCGTTCAGGCGCATACCTGGGCTCCCTGGCCTGTGGGGTCGGCGAGAGCTGGACACCGGTGCGGCGCACCACGGACCTGCCGCGCGACGGCGGGCCGGGGCGCCCGTGCCGTGGGGTACGGACACGGGCGACCGGCCGGGTGGCGATTCGGGCGCCACACGGCGGGGTGGTGCTCGGCGGCCGGGTCAGAGCTCTCGCTGAGCGCGTCACGCCCCTTGGGGTGGGGCGCCGCGCCAAGCCGCTGCCGGGATGCTAGCGGATAGGAAGGTTTCCTACCAGACCTCGATCCGGGCTCGAACCCGGGGCTGTGCGGGGCCCGTTCAGAGGCCCAGGGGCTTCCGGGCGTCAGAGACTTCCGGGCTCCGGGCTCCGGGCTCCGGGCTCCGGGCTCCCGGCTCCGGGCTCCGGGCTCCGGGCTTCAGAGGCTGATGTGGTACGCCTTGCGCAGGGTCTCGTGCACCGTCCAGGTCGTCCGGTCCCCCTCGCGCAGCACACAGGCGTCGCCGGGCCCGATCTCCAGGGTGTCCCCGCCCTCGACGGCGACGGTCGCCCGGCCGGAGACCACCACGAAGAGCTCGTTGGCCTCGGTGTCGGTGACGACGCCGGGCGTGATCTGCCAGATGCCCCGCAGCTGCTTGCCGTCCGCGGACTCCCACAGCACCTTGCCCGTCACCTCGGGCGTGCCGGAGACGATCTGGGCGGGGTCGAGGGGCTCCGCCTCGAGCTCCGCGTCGGGGATGTGCACGGCGAAGGAGGGCTGGTCATGTGTCGTCATGGGCGGTGACTGTAGCGGGGGCCCGGGCCCGCTCCGAGGCCGGGACCGGCTGGACGGAATCGCTCCGCTTCGCCTCCCACCAGGCGCGATGCCCGGAACCCGACGCGGCGACGAAATCCGCACGAGCCCTTCGGCGCAGCGCCGGACGGGTGGCGCGGCCACCCCGGACGACCCCGCCGGGCGTCCGGTGACGGAATCCGAAGGCGGCCCCGCGGGGTGGCCGGAGCTCGCCACCGAGGTTTGCCGGGCCCGTGGTCGCGCCAGGAATGGGACATGTCCACACAGGTGTCCGAAGAGGTACACGAGGCGCTCCGCGAGGGACGTCCCGTCGTCGCGCTGGAATCGACGATCATCGCCCACGGCCTGCCGCGCCCGCGGAACCTGGCGGTGGCCCTGGAGCTGGAGGAACTGGTGCGGGCCGGCGGCGCCGTCCCCGCCACGATCGCCGTGGTCGACGGCACGGCCAGGATCGGCCTGGACCGGGCGGCCCTGACGCGGATCGCCGAGGACCCGGCGGTACGGAAGCTGGGGCACCGCGACCTCGCCCCGGCCCTGGCGACCGGGGTGACCGGGGCGACGACGGTGTCGGCGACGGCCTGGCTCGCGGACTCCGCCGGCATACGGGTGTTCGCGACCGGAGGCCTCGGCGGCGTCCACCGCGAGTGGGCCGACACCCAGGACGAGTCCGCCGACCTGCGGCTGCTCGCCCGTGTCGGCACCACCGTGGTGTGCGCCGGGGTCAAGTCGATCCTCGACGTGCCCGCGACGCTCCAGCGCCTGGAGACACTCGGCGTGACCGTCGTCGGGTACGGAACGGACCGCTTCCCCGGCTTCTACCTCGCCTCGTCGGGCGAGCCGGTCGACTGGACCCTGCGGAGCCCGGAGGCGGTGGCCGGGGTGATACGGGCCCAGGACCGGCTCGGCGGGCCCCGGGCGGCGCTGATCGTGGCCAACCCGGTGCCGGTGGCGGAGCAGTTGGATCCCGCCTTGCACGACCGGGTGCTCGCGGGCGGACTGGCGGCGGCGAAGGAGAAGGGGATCACCGGGCAGGCGGTGACGCCGTTCCTCCTCGAATACCTGACGGTGCACACGGAAGGGGCGTCCCTGGAGGCCAACCTGGCGGCGGTACGGGGCAATGTGCGGCTCGCGGCGAGCATCGCGACGGCGTACGGCGCGGGGACGGGCGACGGGGAACCGGGCGGCGCGGGGACGGGCGGCGCGGGGACGGGCGGCGCGGCACCGGCACCGGGCGCCGAGTCCGGTGCCGGTGCCGGGTCCTCGCGCGGCTCCGGGTCCGGGTCCGCGCCGGGCGTGGGCGGCCGGTGAGCCGGGCGGCGGGTGCGCTGCTCGTCGTCGGGGACGTGGTCACGGACGTCGTCGCCCGGTACCGGACCCCGCTGGCGCCCGCGACCGACACGGCCGCGGAGATACGGACCCTGCCGGGCGGCGCCGGGGCCAACGCGGCCTGCTGGGCGGCGCGTTCCGGGTGCGCCGACGTGCGCGTCCTCGGCCGGGTGGGGACGGACGCGGCCGACTGGCACGAGCGGGCGCTGCGGCGCGCGGGCGTGCGTCCGCTGCTCGTCCGTGACGCGGAGGCGGCGACGGCCAGCGTGATCGCGCTCGTGGACGCCTCGGCCGAGCGCACCTTCCTCACCGACAGCGGCGCCGCCCTGCGGCTCTCCCCCGGCGACTGGTCGGCCGGCCTGCTCGACGGTGTGGCCCGGCTGCATCTCTCCGGCTATCTGTTCTTCGCCGCGCCGAGCCGCGGGACGGCCCGGCTGGCGCTGCGGGACGCGCGGGAGGCGGGGGTGCCGGTGAGCGTGGATCCGGCGTCGGCGGGGTTCCTGGCGGAGCTCGGGGCGGACCGGTTCCTGGCGGCGGCCGACGGCGCGGATGTCCTGCTGCCCAACGCCGACGAGGCCCGGTCGCTCACCGGGCACGACGAACCGGAGCGGGCGGCGGCCGAGTTGAGCCGCCGGTTCCCGCTGGTCGTGGTCACCCTCGGGCGGGCGGGCGCGCTGGTCGCAGAGAACGGATCGGTGACCGCGCGGGTGACGGCTCCCACGGTCGGGCCGGTGGACTCGACGGGCGCGGGCGACGCGTTCACCGGGGCCTTCCTGGCGGCCCGGCTCGCGGGCGCGGACCCCGCGAAGGCGGCCGACGCGGGCTGCCGCGCGGGCGCGGAGGCGGTCACGGTGGTCGGCGGCAGACCGCCGACGGGGCCACCGGGCGGCTGACCCGGGGAGGACCACGGAGCCACAGCCGCGCCGGGGCCCCGCGGACAGGCCCTAGGGGGCTGGTTACCCCTCGGACAGGCCTGAGGGGGCTGGATACCCCTCGGACAGACCTAGGGGGCTGGATACCTCCTGGACAGGTCCAGGGGGGCACGGCACCCCTACGTTCCGTCCGCCCCTCGCCCGCCGGACGGGCCCTGGCCGCCGAACCCCGTCCAGGCCGGGTGGCGCGGGTCGTCCGCGCGGACGACCACGTCCGCCGCGTCGCCGGGACCGACCTCCGTCTCGTACCGGGCGAAGGCCGGCAGCGTCCAGGCCTCCTCGGTGCGCCGGGCGAGGGCGGCGGCCGAGAGCCGCAGATGCACGGTCAGGTCGAAGGGGAACCAGTGGCCGAGCAGGAACGGCCCGTGCAGGACGAGCACCCCGCCGGGCGGCAGCGTCACGTACGGGCTGCGGGTCGCACGGTCCTTCACCGGGTCCCAGAGGTCGGGCAGCACCCGCCCGGTGCCGCCGGACTCCAGCGGCCCGAAGACCTCGCGCCACAGCGCCCCGTTGTCGGTCCACCCGTCGTAGTACGCATCGGGGTCCTGCTTCCCGTACTCGTACCTCAACGACGCCGGCCGCAGGAAGCCGCCGGTCCCCGCGACGAGGACGGAGCGTCCACGCGTCCGCAGGGCCTCGGCGAGCTGGTGGGCGAACTCGCCGCCGGGCGCGGCGGGCGGCCCGTCGACGGCGACCTTGAGCCAACTGCTCCCGTCAGACGGCTCGGCGCCGTCGAGCCGTCGGGCCAGCGCCTCCGCCAGCCGTTCCCAGGTGATCGCCTCGTATCGCATCCCGCTCATCCTGCCCGCAGATCCCCCTGACGTGCACCGGCCGACACCCCCGGCATTACGGTGACCGGGCCGGGCGAGGACCGCGCGGCCGGAAGCCCGGAAGAGAGGACCCGTTCCCCATGAGTCGGCGTCAGCAGCCCCTGCCCTACGAGACCACGGAGGCGGCATCGCCCTTCGGCCTCGGGTTGCACCATGTACAGCTCGCCCTGCCGCCGGGCGACGAGGAGGTGTGCCGCCGATTCTATGTGGACGTGCTGGGCATGACCGAGATCCGGAAGCCTCCGGTGCTCGCGGCCCGCGGCGGCCTGTGGGTCCGCTCGGACGCGCTGGAGATCCATCTGGGGGTCGAGGAGGACTTCCGCCCGTCCCGCAAGGGGCACCCGGGCATCCTGGTCGCCGACATCGACGGCCTGGCCGAGCGGCTGACCGCCCGGGGCGTCGAGGTGACGTGGGACGGAAACTTCCCCGGACACCGGCGCTTCTACATCACCGACTGCCACGAGAACCGGCTCGAGTTCCTCTCCCCCGCACACTGACCTCGCGCGCTCACACCGCGCTTGACCTTGTCACTGGCGTCACTGTTTCACCATCGGCTTCATGGACACCACCACAGCCAGCAGGGTCGTCGTCGTCACCGGTGCGGGCACCGGCATCGGCCGGGCCGCCGCCCGCGCCTTCGCACAGCAGGGGGCGCGCGTCCTCGCCGTCGGCCGCAGGTCCGAGCCGCTGCGGGAGACCGCCGAGGGCCACCCCGGCATCCACCCGTACGTCGCCGACGTCACGGCGGAGGGCGCGGCCGAGGAGATCGTCCGCGCCGCCGTGTCCGGTCACGACCGTCTCGACGTGCTCGTCAACAACGCCGGGATCTCCCTCGGCGGCCCGCTCGGCACCCTCGACCGCTCCGTGATCACCCCGCTCCTCGAGACCAACCTCGTCGCCCCGGTCCTGCTGACCCAGGCCGCCCTCCCCTCGCTCCGGGAGTCGCGGGGCGTCGTGGTGAACGTGACGACGACGATCGGCCAGCGCGGCTGGCCGGCCAACTCCGTCTATCCGGCGACCAAGAGCGCCCTGGAGACGCTGACCCGCTGCTGGGCGGTGGAGCTCGCGCCCGACGGTGTGCGGGTGGTGGCGGTCGCCCCCGGTCCGGTCGAGACCCCGATCGCGGACCACATGGGCCTCTCCCCCGACCGGTTGAAGGCCTTGCGGGCCTGGCAGCTCGCGCACGTTCCGCTGGGCCGGATCGGCCGCCCCGAGGAGGTCGCCTGGGCGATCACCTCGCTCGCGGCGCCGGACGCCTCCTTCCTGACCGGCACCGTCCTGCCCGTCGACGGGGGTGCGCTGGTCGCGTGATAGGAGTGGTCGAGGAGGTGGCGTCCTTGCGCATCGGTGAACTGGCCCGGCGGACGGGGGTGTCGCCGCGCGCGCTGCGCCACTACGAGGCGGCGGGCCTGATCGCGTCGACCCGCGCGGCCAACGGATACCGGGTGTACGGCGAGGACGCCGTGACGCGCGTGTCGAACATCCGGCACCTCCTGGACGCCGGCCTCACCCTGGACGACGTGTCCGCGTTCCGTTCCTGCCTGGACGGCGACATGCCCTCGGTCCCGCCGTCCGCCCGCGGCCTGGAGATCGCCCGCGAGCGACTGGCCGTGCTCGACGCCCGGATCGCCGCGCAGACCGAGGCCCGGAACCGGCTGGCACGAAGCCTGGACGCGGTGTCGGACCGGGGCTGACGCGACGCCCGCCACGGACCCGACGGGCACCCGGGGACGACCGATCCCCCGGTCCGGCTACGACCGGGCCGCCCGTACGGGCCGCTCCAGCGCCGCGCGCCCCGTCTCGATCGCCTCGGCGAGCGTCGACTCCCCGCCCGCGAGGGCCCGGCACGTCGCCACGTCGGTCCGCAGCCGGGCGTCGGGCGCCTCGGGCGTACCACCGCCGTACGCCCCGTCCCCGTACGACACCGCCCCGTCGCCCTCGACCCGTACGAAGAACTCGCCCTCGTCCAGGGTGACCTGGACGACGCCGGGGCCCAGCTCGGCGAGTGTCCCGAGGAGCGGGATCGCGTACCAGTGGGCGCGGACGGCGTCGGTGGGCCGCGGTTCGCCCAGGTCGGGCGCCCCCCAGGCGGCGAGGGTGCGCAGCACGGGCAGCAGGTCGCGGCCGCGCGGGGTGAGCTCGTACACGAACGCCGAGGCGGGCGGCGGGAGTCGGCGGCGGGTGACCAGCTCGGCGCCCTCCATGTCCTTGAGGCGGCCGGCGAGCATGTCGGTGCTGACGCCCGGGAGGTCGGCGTGGAGGTCGGTGTAGCGGCGCGGCCCGGCGAGGAGTTCGCGGACGACGAGCAGGGTCCAGCGGTCGCCGACGAGGTCGAGGGCGCGCGCGGCGGCGCAGTGCTGGTCGTAGCTGCGGCGGCGTGGCTGACGTGGCATGCGACGCAGTCTAGACATGTTGTTGGACTTTCCAAGCTCGAACTTGGTAAAACCAAGCAACACTGATTCCGGGGACTTGGGGAGGTCGGACATGGAGTTCCGGCAGTCGAGCAAGCTGAGCGAGGTCTGCTACGAGATCCGGGGCCCGGTCATCGAGCACGCCAACGCGCTGGAGGAGGCGGGCCACAGCGTCCTGCGCCTCAACACCGGCAACCCGGCGCTCTTCGGCTTCGAGGCGCCCGAGGAGATCGTCCAGGACATGATCCGGATGCTCCCCAAGGCCCACGGCTACACCGACTCGCGCGGCATCCTCTCCGCCCGCCGCGCCGTCGCCCAGCGCTACCAGTCCATGGGCCTGCCGGACGTGGACGTCGACGACGTCTACCTCGGCAACGGCGTGTCCGAGCTGATCTCGATGGCCGTCCAGGCCCTCCTCGAAGACGGCGACGAGGTCCTCGTACCGGCCCCGGACTACCCGCTGTGGACGGCGGTGACCACGCTCGCGGGCGGCAGGCCCGTGCACTACCTGTGCGACGAGTCCGCCGACTGGTACCCGGACCTCGACGACATGGCGTCGAAGATCACCGACCGCACCAGGGCCATCGTCGTCATCAACCCCAACAACCCCACGGGCGCCGTCTACCCGAAGGAGATCCTGGAGGGCATCTTCGCGCTCGCCAGGCGCCACGGCCTGATGGTTCTCGCCGACGAGATCTACGACCAGATCGTCTACGACGACGCCGTCCACCACCCGGCCGCCTCCCTCGCCCCCGACCTGGTCGTCCTCACCTTCGGCGGCCTCTCCAAGACGTACCGGGTGGCGGGCTTCCGCTCCGGCTGGCTGGTCGTCACCGGCCCGAAGGAGCACGCCAGGAACTATCTGGAGGGCCTCACCATGCTGGCCTCCATGCGGCTCTGCCCCAACGCCCCCGCGCAGTACGCCATCCAGGCCGCGCTCGGCGGCCGGCAGTCCATCCACGAGCTGACCGCTCCGGGCGGCAGGCTGCGCGAACAGCGCGACCGGGCCTGGGAGAAGCTCAACGAGATCCCCGGCGTCTCCTGCGTGAAGCCCAAGGGAGCGCTGTACGCCTTCCCGCGCCTCGACCCCGCCGTGCACCAGATCCACGACGACGAGAAGTTCGTCCTCGACCTGCTGCTGCGGGAGAAGATCCAGGTCGTCCAGGGCACCGGCTTCAACTGGCCGCGCCCGGACCACTTCCGCATCCTGACGCTGCCCCACGCCGACGACCTCGACGCCGCGATCAGCCGCATCGGCCGGTTTCTGAGCGGCTACCGGCAGTGACGTGACACCCCCTCGACTGTCATGATCTGAAGGCCCGAAGATCCTTCGGGCCGATGACAGGACGACAGGACGGGAGGGGGCGCCCGGTCATGGATGTGGCGCTGATAGCGGTGGCGGGAACCCTGTTGGGCGTCATCGCCACCCACTGGTTCCAGGGGCGGGCCACCGAGCGCACCGCCTCGCTGGCCCGGACCGAACAGCTCCGCCAGGAGCGGATCGCGACCTACAGCGCCTACGCGGGCGCGGTCGTCGACTACCGGCACAGCCAGAACGACCGCTGGTTCCGGGCGGCCGAGGATCCGGGCTCGGAGGAGGCGGAGGAGTCCCGGCACGCCTCCTACCGGCAGCGGACCGCCGCCCGGCAGGCCCTGTTCCGGGTGCAGTTGGTGTGCGACGACCCCCACGTCCGCCGGCTGGCCGAGGCCGCCTTCGAGGAGACGCACTGCATGCACGAGGCACGGGGCGAGTCGGAGCGCGCCCGGCTCTCGGCCGAGGCGAAGGAAGCACTCGCCGAGTTCATCGCCGCGGCCGCGCCCGGCGTGCGCTGAACGGGGCCCGGACATGGACCTCGTCGCACCCGTGGTCGTCGAGCCGCTCAAGCGGCGCCGCTGCTCGGAATGCCGGCAGGGGCCCCTCGAGCGGATGATCGTCGAGTTCAACGCCCCCGTGTGCCTCGACTGCGCCGACCTCGGGCATCTCGTCTTCCTGCGGCGGGGCGACACGGCGCTCACCCGCCGGGCCCGTGAGGGCAGCGCGCTCTGGGCCGTGGTCGTACGGCACAACCGGCGCCGCACCCGGTACGAGCGCCAGGGCCTGCTCGTCGAGGAGGCGGCGCTCGCCGAGGCGGAACGGTCCTGCCTGGCGGACGCGGAGGCCCGGGCCAGGCGCCGGGCGCGGGACGCCGTACGGCGCGCGGCGCTCGACGTGGAGATCACCGAGGTCCTCCGGGCGGAGATCCTGCGGCTCTTCCCGTCCATCCCGCCGGACCGGGCCGCGGAGGTCGCCGTCCACGCCTCGGTGAAGGGCAGTGGCCGGGTGGGGCGCACGGCGGCGGGCCGCTCCCTCGACCGCGGCGCCGTCACGGCCGCGGTGCGCGCCTCCGTACGCCATCTCGACACGCCGTACGACACCTTGCTCATGCAGGGTGTTCCCCGGCATCAGGCCCGGACGAGGGTGGCGCCCGCCATCGAGGCGGTGCTCCGGGCCTGGCACGGCGGCGGGAACGCCGACGGCCGGGGGCGGCGCGGCTGACAGCTCGGGTGTCGGCCCGCGTCGGCCCGGCCGTCGGAGCGGAACCGTCAGGCCTGGTCCCCGGCACGGCGGGCGCGACGGTACAGCAGGGCTCCGCCGAGCAGCAGCGCGGCACTGGCGGCGCCGGCGTACCCGATGCTGTCGGAACCGGTGGAGGCCAGCGCGACGTTGCTCGTCTCGCCCTGCGGAGCGGGGAGCGGGACGGGCTTCGCCGTCTCGGTCTCGGTCTCCGGCTGCGGAACCGGCACGTTCCGAACGGGGGTCTGCGGGCGCGGCGTCGGCGTCTCGACCGGCGGCGTGGGCTTCGAGGGGCCGTTGACCGACGTGTTGCCGAAGACCGGGTTGAGGATGCCCACCACGTTGACCGAGTTGCCGCTGATGTTCACGGGGAGGTCGACCGGCAGCTGGATGCCGTTCCCGGAGAGCACGCCGGGAGAGCCCGCGACGTGGGTCTCGGCCGTGGACCCGCCGCCGTTGGCGGAACCGCCGTCGGAGGAACCGCCGCTGTGCGAACCGCCCGCCTGCTCTCCGCCGCGCGGGGTACCGGGGATGTCCTTGTGGGTACGGCCGCCGCCCTCCGAGCCGTAGCCGTCGGGCTCCTTCTCGGCGGAGCGGTTGGCACAGCCGTTGCCGAAGGCCGGGTTGAGCAGGCCGACGACGCTGACCGTGTTGCCGCAGACGTTGACCGGCACGTGCACCGGCAGCTGAACCGTGTTGCCGGAGCCGACGCCCGGCGAACCGACCGCGGCGCCCTGCGCGCCGGAGTCGGCGTGCGCGGCGCCGGCCGAGAGGGCGATCGCCCCACCCGTGACCAACAGTGTGGCCAGACCACTTCGGCGAATCTGCCTCATGGCTTCCTGCCTTCCGGAGGTGTGCGGGCAAGTGCCCGTACCGGAATCAACGCGACAAACGCACGTGCCGGATCCTGCCGTTGACGGGTTTCACTCCATCGAGTGGGCCCCGTTCGAGTGTGGGTCAGCGCCCCAGAAGATCGGTGAGGGCGCCGACCGGGTCGTGGTCGGGGGCGCCGCGCGGCCACCAGTCCTCGCGGCCGGCATCCGACTCGTAGCCGTACCAGAGGCCGTCCCGGCCGAGGCGGAGCTGGAGGGAGTCGGTGGAGAGCCGGTTGCGCCAGGGGCGGAAGGCGGGGAAGTCGGCGGCGATCAGGGCGGGTCTGGCCCGGTCGAAGGGACCCGCCGGCGGATCCCACGGATCTTCCAGTACGGCGAGACCGGCGGCGCCGCCCTGCCGCCAGGCGGCGACGGCGCGGGCGAGGTCGGTGGGGGTGCGGTCCAGCGCGTACGCCAGGTCCCGGTAGAGGGCGCGGGTGGAGGCGGTGAGACCGGAACCGGGGTGCGCGGCGGCCAGCCGGACGGCGTCCTGCCACGGCGTGAGCGCGGCGACCGGATCGTGTCCGGTGGTGAGGAACGCGTGGGCGCGGACGGCGGCTTCGGAGGCCAGGAGGTCGAGGGCGAGCGGGTCGGGGGCGTAGGGGTCGGGGGGGAACACGGCCGGGCGGCCGGGCCGGTCCGGGGCCGGCAGCGGAGGGGGCAGCGGCAGCCCGGACCGCTCCGCCGCGGCGAACACCGCGCGGGCGGGGACGGTGGGCATCGGGGGTGCGGCGGCGGTCGTCTCGGCGGCGGACAGGGCGGCGTTGCGCCGGGTCAGCTCGGCGAGCAGTTCCTGCTCCCCGCGGCCGCGCATCAGGAAGAGGACGAACGGGTCCTCGTCGAGGAGGCGGGCGGCCTGGTAGCAGAGGGCGGCTGCGTGCTTGCAGGGGTAACCGTCGTCCGGGCAGGAGCAGTCGGGGACGAGGTCGCCCGGTGCGGGCAGCAGTCCGGTGACCGCCTCCAGGGCGTGCGGCACGTCCTTGTCGAGCAGGGCGGCGATGTGGTCGGGGCGTGCGGTCGCCTCGTCGAGGAACCGCTCCCAGCCGTCGTCGCCGAGGGTCCGCATCCTGATCTCGGTGCGGTACGGGCGGGGCCGGCTGCCGTGCACGTAGGCGACGACCCGGCCGGGCGTGACGGTGATCGCGTCGACATGGCCGCGCCCCGCGTACGCCTTGCCGCGGGCGAGGCGTGCCGGGTCGAGGGCGGTGTCCTCCAGGGCCTCCACCCAGGCGTTGCCCCACCAGGTGGCGGCGAACCGCCCGTCGGGGGCCTCCCGGGGCGCGACCTGCGGGAAGCTGCGCCGGCGGTCGTCGTGGCGGGGCACCGCTCCGCGCGCGCCCCGTGGGGTGGTCACGAGGGCCTCCTCAGGGACACCAGGTCGGCGAGCTCCCGGTCGGTCAGCTCGGTGAGGGCCGCCTCGCCGGATCCGAGGACGGCGTCGGCCAGGGCCCGCTTGGCGCGGAGCATCTCGCCGATCCGGTCCTCGACCGTGCCCTCGGCGACGAGCCGGTGGACCTGCACCGGCTGGGTCTGCCCGATGCGGTAGGCCCGGTCGGTGGCCTGTTCCTCGACGGCCGGGTTCCACCAGCGGTCGTAGTGGACGACGTGGCCGGCCCGGGTGAGGTTGAGGCCGGTGCCCGCGGCCTTGAGGGAGAGCAGGAAGACGGGGACCTCGCCGGCCTGGAAGCGGTCGACCATCCGCTCCCGCTCGGCCACCGGCGTTCCGCCGTGGAGGAGTTGGGCCTGGATGCCGCGCGCGGCCAGATGGTCGGCGAGGAGCCGCGCCATCGCCACGTACTGGGTGAAGACGAGCACCGAGCCGTCCTCGGCGAGGATCGTGTCCAGGAGCTCGTCGAGCAGGGCGAGCTTTCCCGAACGGCCGGCGAGGCGCCCGGTGCCGCTCCCGCGTGGCGCCTCCTCCTTCAGGTACTGCGCGGGGTGGTTGCAGATCTGCTTGAGGGAGGTCAGCAGCTTCATGACGAGACCGCGGCGGGCGATGCCCTCGGCCTCCTCGATCCGCGCCATGGTCTCGCGGACGACCGCCTCGTACAGCGAGGCCTGCTCCCGGGTGAGGGGGACGGGGTGGTCGGACTCCGTCTTCGGCGGCAGCTCGGGGACGATGCCGGGGTCGGACTTGCGGCGGCGCAGCAGGAAGGGCCGGACGAGCCGGGCGAGCCGGGCGACGGCCTCCTCGTGCTCGATCTCCTCGTGGTTCTCGACGGCACGGGCGTGCCGGGAGCGGAAGGCCTTGAGCGGGCCGAGGAGACCGGGTGTGGTCCAGTCGAGGAGCGCCCAGAGCTCGGAGAGGTTGTTCTCCACGGGGGTGCCGGTGAGGGCCACCCGGGCGGGCGCGGGGATCTCGCGCAGCGCCCTCGCGGTCGCGGAGAACGGGTTCTTGACGTGCTGGGCCTCGTCGGCGACGACCATCCCCCACTCCCGCCCGGCCAGTTCGGCCGCGCTCGTCCGCAGGGTGCCGTAGGTGGTGAGGACGAACCCGCCCTCGGCGCCGTCGAGGTCGCGCTCCGCTCCGTGGAAACGCCGGACGGGCACGTCGGGGGCGAACCTCCCCACCTCGCGCTGCCAGTTGCCGAGCAGCGACGCCGGGCAGACGACGAGCGTGGGGGCGCGCCGGGCACGGCGCAGATGGAGGGCGATCAGGGTGACGGTCTTGCCGAGGCCCATGTCGTCGGCGAGGCAGCCGCCGAGGCCGAGCGAGGTCATCAGGTCCAGCCAGGCCAGGCCGCGCAGCTGGTAGTCGCGGAGGGTGGCGGTGAGGCCGGGCGGGGGCTGCACGTCCTCGGGTCCGGCGAGGAGCCGGTCGCGGAGCGCGGCGAGCGCCCCGACGGGGACGGCGGGCACGGTCTCGCCGTCCACCTCGGCGGTGCCGGTGAGGGCGACGGCGAGGGCGTCGACCGGTTCGAGCAGGCCGAGTTCCCGCTTGCGCGCCTTGCGGACGAGGTCGGGGTCGACGACGACCCACTGGTCGCGGAGGCGCACGATCGGCCGGTGGGCCTCGGCGAGGTGGTCCATCTCCCGCTCGGTGAGCGGATCGCCGTCGAGGGCCAGCTGCCAGTTGAACCGCAGGAGTTCCTCGCTGTCGAAGAACGCGGTGCCGTCGGTCGCCGAGCCGGGCGCGGCGAGGCCGGCGCTGACGACGGCGGAGGCGCTGAGGGAGCGGGCGAGCTCGCGCGGCCAGTGGACGGCGACCCCGGCGTCGGCGAGCCGGGCGGCGGCCGGGCCGAGCAGCTCGTACAGCTCGTCCTCGGTGACCGCGAGGACGTCGGGCACGTCCCGCTCCAGGAGCCGGGCCAGCGGAGGCCAGACGCGGGCGGCCCGGCGCAGGGCGAGGACCGCGTCGACCCGGGCGCGGGGCCCGAAGTGCTCGCCGTCGCCGGCCCAGAGGGCCGTGGCGTCGATGACGAGGGTGGGGTCGGCGAGGCTGTGGACCTGGAGGAGCGCGGCGGCCGCGTGGCGCTTCCCGCGCGGGGCCCGGCCGTCGCCGTCGGCGCCCTCGGCTCCGTCGGCTTCTGCTCCGGAGGCGGCGTCGAACAGTTCGTAGGGGGAGAAGTCCAGGCGGAGCGAGACCCGCACGCCCGCGTCCATCCCGGCCGCCGCCTCGGCGGCCCAGGCCCGCGCCCGGGGCAGGTGCTGGGGAGCACGGGCGGCGAACGGCGCGCCCACCGCATGGGCGGCGGCCGGGGTCCTGGGCAGGATGTCGGCGACCGCGTCGAGGAAGGCGCGCACCAGGGCCTCGGGATCGGGCAGGCGCAGCGGCCCCCGCCCGGGAACGGGCACGGCGTGCGCCTCGTACGGCAGGGCCGCGGCGACGGCCCGCAGATGGGCGATGTCGTCGGCGTCCAGCGGGCCGGCCCGCCAGGCGTCCAGATCGTCGGCGGTGAGGCCCGGCAGCATGCGGCCGCGGGCCACCAGGTGCAGGGCGTGCAGGGCGGCGGCGCCCCAGCCGGCGGTCGCGCGATGGGCGGCCGGGTGGTGGCGGGCCGCGACGAGACGGGGCAGCGCCGCGTCGACCGGGAGGCTCAGGGCGGGGACGGACCGGCTCCGGGCACCGCTGCCGTGCCGCCGGGCGACGGTCAGCTCGACGCGCTCCGCGCCGCTGTCCGCCGGGTCCGGCAGCGCACCGCCGTCGGGGGCCCAGAAGGCCACCCGGCCCTCGCGGGGCAGGGCGGCCGGCAGGAAGACGGCGGCGCTGGTCGTCCAGGTGTGTGCCACGGCTCCGCGCTCCTTCCCACCGGTGACGGGTGTCGACTGGATCTCCGACCTTACGGCGGGGGTCTGACAACGGCCGCCAGGCGGGTTCGCCCGAGCGGCCCAGCAGCGGATGACACGGGCCCCCGGGCGCGCGAGGGTGGCGTGAAACCGGGTGCACCGGAGCTGCCGCCGGAACACCGACCCGGACTCCGACAGAAGAGGAACCGACATGTCCGTTCGCCGGCGTCTCACGACCGCCACCGGGGCCGTGCTGCTCACCTTCGCCGTCGCCGGCTGTTCGAGCCTGGGCCGCACCATGGTCGGCACGCTCTCCTACGAGACGGAGCGCGAGGTCGTGGTGACCGTGACGAGCCCCTCGGTGAACGGCTGCCACCGCCTCATCGCCCCGAGCGGGGTGCACCGGGTCGAGAACAACACCCTGGTCGACATCAGGCTGTTCCCGACGCCGAACTGCCAGGGGAAGCACAACATCTACCTCCCCACGAACACCAGCTACCGGGTCGCTCCGGGCGCCCTGCCGTGGCGCAGCTACAGCGTCATCCACTAGCCGGTTCCCTTCGGCCCGCCGCAGGTCCATCCTGGGAAGAGCCCTGCGGGGCTCGGACGGGAGAGGGTGACCGTCATGCGTTCCGGGAACGAGCCGGCGACCGCGCGCAGTCCCCTGCGCATGCGCTTCTGGCTGGGTCTGTGGGGACTGCTCTGGGCCGCCTTCGGCACGACCGTCTTCGCGCTGCTCGGCCGGCCGGGCTGGGCCGCGGCCTGCGGCGTGCTGTTCCTCGTCGTCCTGGTCGACCTGGCGATGGTGGTGCGCCACATCCACCAGGGCCCGCACTGGCAGCCGGGCCGGAACGTCCCGCCGTACGAGCCGGATCACGGCGGGAATCGGCGCTGAGCGCACGCGTCCCGCCGGATCTCCCCTTGCCGGGGCTTCGGGCTCGCCGCGCCCGCGTGCCCGCGCCGGCTTCTCCGCTCGGCCCCTCCGCTCGGCCTCTCAGCCCCTCCGCTCGGCCCCTCCGCCCGTCCTCTGAGCGCCTACTTCTCCGTGTCGAACCCGGCGGCCTGGAGGTATTCGGGCTTCGGGTCCAGCGCGGCCGCGAGGCGGAAGTGCCGGGTCGCCTGGGCGGTCAGGCCCGAGCGCTCGAAGGTGCGGGCGAGGGCGAAGTGCGCGAACGCGTTGTCCGGCTCGCGCTCCAGGACCAGCTCGAACTCCAGCTGCGCGGGTCGCAGCTGCGCGGCGGCGAAGAAGGCGCGGGCCCGCAGCAGGCGCGCCGCCGTGTTCTCGGGATGGGCGGCGATCACCGAGTCCAGGAGCTTCACGGCGCCACGGGGGTCCTTCGCTGCCAGCAGGTGCTCGGCTGCGCGGAAGTCGATGACGTGTGTTTCCGGGTTTCTGTCGGCCACCATGGCATCCTTCCCCTCGATCCGGTGGTTGAACACCGGACCGGGCACCCTCATTCCGCCGAGGCGCGGCGCTCCAGCTCGTCCCAGACCTTCCGCACCTGCGGTTCGAGCGCGTCGAGCGGCCCGTCGTTGTCGATCACGAGGTCCGCGACGTCCAGCCGCTGGGCGCGCGTGGCCTGGGCCGACATCCTGGCGCGGGCCTCGGACTCGGCCATGCCCCTGAGCCGTACGAGCCGGTCGAGCTGGGTCTCCGGGGAGGCGTCCACGACCACGACCAGGTCGTACAGCGGCGCGAGCCCGTTCTCGGTGAGCAGGGGCACGTCGTGGACGACGACGTCTCCGGTGCGCGCCCTGCTCTCCAGTTCCGCCGACCGGGCCCCGACCAGCGGGTGCACGATGGCGTTGAGGGCGGCGAGGCGGTCCGCGTCGGCGAACACGATGGAGCCGAGCTTCGGCCGGTCGAGGGTGCCCTCCGCGGTGAGGACGCCCTCCCCGAAGGCCTCCACGACGGCCGCGAGCCCCGGCGTACCGGGCTCGACGACCTCGCGGGCGATCCGGTCCGCGTCGATCAGCACGGCCCCGTACGAGACGAGCAGCCGTGACACTTCGCTCTTGCCGGCGCCGATCCCGCCGGTCAGGCCCACCTTCAGCATGAGCGGCAGCTTAGGGCCTGCCCGCGACGGGTCAGGAGTCGCCCTCCCGCTCGGCGAGGAAGCGCTCGAACTCGCGGCCCAGCTCGTCCGCCGACGGCAGGTCGACGGGCTCGGCGACGAGGCTGCCGCGGGTCTCCGCGCCGGCCGCCGCGTCGTACTGGTGCTCGAGGCCCTGCACGAGCGCGACCAGCTCCTCGTCGCCCTCGCCGATCTGGCGGTCGATCTCGGTCTGGGTGCGTCGGGCCTCGGTCCGCAGGGCGTGCGCCACCTCGGGGAGGACCAGGCCGGTGGCGGCCGTCACGGCCTCGAGCGCGGTCAGCGCCGCGTCCGGGTACGGGGAGCGGGCGACGTAGTGCGGGACGTGCGCGGCGACACCGAGGGTGTCGTGGCCGGACTCGGTGAGCCGGTACTCGACGAGGGCCTCGGCGCTGCCGGGGACCTGTGCCTCGTCGAAGGGGCTGCGGTGGCCCGGCATGAGGTCGGTACGGCTGCCGTGCGGGGTGAGGCCGACGGGCCGGGTGTGCGGCACGCCCATGGGGATGCCGTGGAAGTTCACGGAGAGTCGCACGCCGAGGCGCTCGATGATCTGCCGGACGGCGGCGGCGAACCGCTCCCACTCGACGTCCGGCTCCGGGCCGGAGAGGACGAGGAAGGGGGCGCCGGTGGCGTCCTGGACGAGGCGGACCTCGATGGACGGCGTCTCGTACGCGGTCCACCGGTCGCGCCGGAAGGTCAGCAGCGGGCGGCGGGCGCGGTAGTCCACGAGCCGGTCGTGGTCGAATCGGGCCACGAGCTGGTGGGGCAGGGTGTCGAGCAGGCCCTCGACGATCTGCTCACCGGTCTCCCCCGCGTCGATGTAGCCGTCGAAGTGGTACAGCATGACCAGCCCGGCCGACTCCTGCGCCAGTGCCAGGTCGACGACAGCCAGGCCCTTGGCGTCCCATTCGTACAAATCCTGGGGATCAAGCACGATTACCGCTCCTCCTCGTGTTCTCTCTGGGAACGTCGCGCGTGGCGACGCCATTCCCGGACGGCGCGATCTTCCGTACGGGCGCGGCCTTCCCGGGGGTGAGGAGCACGGCTTTCGGGGGCTTCGCCCCGGAACATGACCGAGGCCCGCTCCCCCGAAGGGGAACGGGCCTCGGTTCGCTAGCGGCTAGCGCTCAGCGGAGAGCCTGTTCAGCTCTGGCCGCCGGCGAGCTTCTCGCGGAGGGCGGCGAGCGCCTCGTCCGACGCCAGGGCGCCGGAGTTGTCGTCCGACTCCGAGGAGTACGAACCACCCGAGATGCCCGCACCGGCGTTGCCACCGGCGGCCGGGGCGGCAGCGCCCTCGGCAGCGGCGGCCTCGTCGGCCTCGCGGGACTTGATGACCTGAGCCTGGTGCTGCTCGAAACGAGCCTGCGCCTCGGCGTACTGGGTCTCCCAGGCCTCGCGCTGGGTCTCGAAGCCCTCGAGCCAGTCGTTGGTCTCGGGGTCGAAGCCCTCGGGGTAGATGTAGTTGCCCTGGTCGTCGTAGGACGCGGCCATGCCGTACAGGGTCGGGTCGAACTCGACCGAGGCCGGGTCGGCACCGAAGGACTCGTTGGCCTGCTTCAGCGAGAGGCTGATGCGACGACGCTCGAGGTCGATGTCGATGACCTTGACGAAGATCTCGTCGTTGACCTGGACGACCTGCTCCGGGATCTCCACGTGGCGCTCGGCCAGCTCGGAGATGTGGACCAGACCCTCGATGCCCTCGTCCACGCGGACGAACGCACCGAACGGAACCAGCTTGGTGACCTTACCCGGGACGACCTGACCGATCTGGTGGGTCCGGGCGAACTGCTGCCACGGGTCCTCCTGCGTCGCCTTCAGCGACAGGGAGACACGCTCGCGGTCCATGTCCACGTCGAGAACCTCGACGGTGACCTCCTGGCCGACCTCGACAACCTCGGAGGGGTGGTCGATGTGCTTCCAGGACAGCTCGGAGACGTGCACGAGGCCGTCGACGCCACCCAGGTCCACGAAGGCACCGAAGTTGACGATCGAGGACACGACGCCGGAGCGGACCTGACCCTTCTGGAGGGTCGTGAGGAAGGTCTGGCGAACCTCGGACTGGGTCTGCTCGAGCCAGGCGCGGCGGGACAGGACCACGTTGTTGCGGTTCTTGTCCAGCTCGATGATCTTCGCCTCGAGCTCCTTGCCCACGTAGGGCTGGAGGTCGCGGACGCGACGCATCTCGACGAGGGAGGCCGGCAGGAAGCCACGGAGGCCGATGTCGAGGATGAGACCACCCTTGACGACCTCGATGACGGTACCGGTGACGATGCCGTCCTCTTCCTTGATCTTCTCGATGGTGCCCCAGGCGCGCTCGTACTGGGCACGCTTCTTCGAGAGGATCAGGCGGCCTTCCTTGTCCTCCTTCTGGAGAACCAGGGCCTCGATCTCGTCGCCGACCTTGACGACCTCGTTCGGGTCGACGTCGTGCTTGATCGAGAGCTCGCGGCTCGGGATGACACCTTCGGTCTTGTAACCGATGTCGAGCAGGACCTCGTCCCGGTCGACCTTCACGATGACGCCGTCGACGATGTCGCCGTCGTTGAAGTACTTGATCGTCTCGTCGATCGCGGCGAGGAAGGCTTCCTCGTTACCGATGTCGTTGACCGCAACCTGCGGGGTGGTGCTGGTGGCGGTGGTCTCGGTGCTGCTCGTCATGTGGGAAAGGGCTCCGGTTACGGACAGAAAGTCGTAGGTACTGCTACGCCGAGAGCCCGTATCGCACCAAGAAGCCGGACAGCCAATGAGGCCCCACTTCCCGCGGACGGGAGGAGCCTCGAAAACCGAGGGGACATACAACAGGTACGAGCGCGGCCTGCTCCGTCTGAGGCGCGCAGGCCCGCAGCGCAACCTTTAGCATACGGGGGCGGCCGGACAGGGTCAATGCGCGAAGCGCGCACCCGGGGCAGATCTACTCAACTCCGGCACCAACTCGTGTCCTTCCACGCCTCATCGGCGGGATCCGCACACAGCGGCACTGAGCGCAAACTACATCGGCGGGCGAGATGAACCAAGAGTACGAGCACGAAGTCCCCTCCGACTCGGCCGAGGAGGAGGCGGAGGCGACCCGGCGTGACGCGGGGGACGCGGAGAGCAGTCGCGCGAGCCGCGGTTGGTGGGACAGGAACGCCGACGAGTACCAGAGCGACCACGGATCGTTCCTGGGCGACGACCGGTTCGTCTGGGGTCCCGAGGGGCTCGACGAGGCCGAGGCCGGACTCCTCGGTCCGGCCGCCTCCCTGAAGGGCTTCGACGTCCTGGAGATCGGGGCGGGCGCGGCGCAGTGCTCGCGCTGGCTGGCGGCGCAGGGGGCGCGGCCGGTGGCCCTGGACCTCTCGCACCGCCAGCTCCAGCACGCGCTGCGGATCGGCGGGGACGTGCCGCTGGTGGAGGCCGACGCGGGCGACCTGCCCTTCCGGGACGGCTCCTTCGACCTGGCGTGCTCGGCGTACGGCGCGGTGCCGTTCGTCGCGGACCCGGTGAAGGTGTTCCGGGAGGTGCGGCGGGTGCTGCGGCCCGGCGGCCGGTGGGTCTTCTCGGTGACGCACCCGATCCGCTGGGCGTTCCCGGACGAGCCCGGTCCCGAGGGCCTGTCGGTCGCGGCCTCCTATTTCGACCGCACCCCTTATGTGGAGCAGGACGAGCAGGGGCGGGCGGTGTACGTGGAGCACCACCGGACGATCGGCGACCGGGTGCGGGACGTGGTGGCCGGCGGGTTCCGCCTGGTCGACCTGGTCGAGCCGGAGTGGCCGGCGTGGAACAGCCAGGAGTGGGGCGGCTGGTCCCCGCTGCGGGGCAATCTGATCCCGGGCACGGCGATCTTCGTCTGCGAGCGCGCGGAGTAGCGGCCTCCCTTGCCCGCTCCCCCCTCATTAGTCATATGAAGAGGTGGGTCCTGTGGACGACGGGACCCGCCTTCTTCGTCTCGCGTACGAGACTGAGTGCGTGATCCGAAACGACGCTCTCGACCGTCTCCCCGTCCGCCATGCCGTCCCCGAGCTGCTGGCCGCGCTCGACCGGCGCGGTGCGGCCGTGCTGTCCGCGCCTCCCGGCACGGGCAAGACGACGCTGGTGCCGCTGGCGCTCGCGGGTCTCATAGGGGAGGGACCGCGGCGTCGGGTCCTGGTGGCCGAGCCGCGGCGGATGGCGGTCCGGGCGGCGGCCCGGCGGATGGCGTGGCTGCTCGGCGAGGAGGCCGGCGGCACGGTCGGGTTCTCGGTCCGCGGCGAGAGGCGGACCGGCCCCTCGACGCGGGTCGAGGTGGTGACCACGGGCATTCTGCTCCAGCGGCTCCAGCGCGATCCCGAGCTGGCGGGTGTCGACGTGGTGCTGCTCGACGAGTGCCACGAGCGGCACCTGGACGCCGACACGGCGATGGCCTTCCTCGTGGACGTGCGGGCCACGTTGCGGCCGGACCTGAAGCTGATCGCGGCGTCGGCGACGAGCGACGCGGCGGCCTGGGCGGATCTGCTCACGGTCCTGGACGGCGGCGGTCCCGCGCCGGTGGTGCGGAGCAGCGGCGAGGGGCACGGTTGCCGGGTCTTCTTCGAGGCGCCGCCGTCGGGCGTCCGGCCGGCCCACGGCACCTGGGTGGATCCGACGCTGCTCCGGCACGTGGCCGCGACGGTCCGGCTCGCGCTGGAGCGGCACGAGGGGGACGTCCTCTGCTTCCTTCCGGGTACGGGGGAGATCGCGCGGACGGCGGGGATGCTGGCCGGCGTCGGCGCCGAGGTGCTCCAGCTGCACGGGCGGGCGCCGGCGGCGGTGCAGGACGCGGTGCTGCGCGGTACGGAGCCGGGCGGGCCGCGGCGGGTGGTGCTCGCGACCTCGGTGGCGGAGTCGAGTCTGACGGTGCCGGGGGTGCGGATCGTCGTGGACTCGGGTCTGGCCCGTGAGCCGCGGACGGACCACGCCCGCGGTCTCGGCTCGCTGGCGACGGTGACGGTCTCGGAGGCGACGGCGACCCAGCGGGCGGGCCGGGCGGGCCGTGAGGCCTTCGGGTTCGTCTACCGCTGCTGGGCGGAGGCGAGCGACGGGGGCAGGCCGCGCTTCCCTTCACCGGAGATCAGGGTCGCCGATCTGGCGGACTTCGCCCTGCGGGCGGCCTGTTGGGGCGACCCGACGGCGGAGGGCCTCGCACTGCTCGACGCGCCGCCCGCCGGGGCGATGACGGCCGCGCGGTCGGTCCTCGGCTCGATCGGGGCCGTGGACGAGGCCGGGCGGGCCACCGATCGAGGGGTACGGATGTCCCGGCTCGGGCTCCATCCCCGGCTCGGCCGTGCGCTCCTGGACGGTGCGCCGGAGGTCGGGGTGCGGCGGGCGGCGGAGGTGGTGGCGCTGCTCAGCGAGGAACCGCCGCGCGACTACGGGGACGACCTGGCGGCGGCCTGGCGTGCGGCCCGCCGGGGCGCGGACGGGTACGGCGCCCGGTGGAAGGCGGAGGCCCGCCGTCTGGAGCGGTCGGCGGCGGAGGTGGCGGGCGGTGCCTCGGGGGGTTCCGGTGCTTCCGGCGCCTCGGGGGTTTCCGGTGCGCCCGGTGCCTCGGGGGCTTCCGGTGCCCCGGGTGCCTCTGGGGCTTCGGGGCGCCCGGGCGCCGCCGGGGGCTCGGCGGAGCCGGCGGCGGGGGACGACGCGGTGGCCGGTCTGGTGACGGCGCTCGCCTTTCCCGAGCGGGTGGCGAGGGCGCGGGAGCAGGGCGGCTATCTGATGGTGTCGGGGAGCGGGGCCCGGCTCGGTGAGGGGTCCGGGCTGCGGGCCACCCCGTGGCTGGCCGTGGCGGTGGCGGACCGTACGGCGCGGGACGCGACGGCACGGGTGCGGCTGGCGGCGGTGGTGGACGAGGACATGGCGCGGCGGGCGGCCGGGCATCTGCGGTCCACCGGCGAGGAGGTCCGCTGGGAGGACGGCGACGTGGTCGCGCGGTCGGTGGACCGGCTCGGCGCGGTCGAGCTGACGGTCCGGCCGCTGGGGGCGAAGGCGGATCCCGCGCTCCTGCGGGAGGCGCTGCTCGACGGGCTGCGGCGCGAGGGGTCCGGGCTCCTGCGGTGGAGCCGGGAGGCCGGCGAGCTGCGCGCCCGGCTCGCCTTCCTGCACCGGGAGGTGGGGGAACCCTGGCCGGACGTGGCCGACGAGGCGCTGGTCGAGCGGGCCGACGAGTGGCTGGAGCCGGAGCTGTCCCGGGCCGCGCGGCGCGCCGATCTGGGGCGGATCGACGCCGGTGAGGCCCTGCGCCGACTGCTGCCCTGGGCTTCGGGCGAGGCGGGCCGGCTGGGGGAACTGGCGCCCGAGCGGATCGAGGTGCCGAGCGGATCGCGGATCCGGGTCGAGTACGGCGGTGAGCGGCCGGTGCTCGCGGTGAAGCTGCAGGAGATGTTCGGGCTCGCGGAGACGCCCCGGGTGGCGGGGGTCCCGGTGCTCGTCCACCTCCTCTCCCCCGCGGGCCGGCCGGCGGCGGTCACCGCCGACCTGACGTCGTTCTGGCGGGACGGCTACCGGTCCGTGCGGGCGGAGCTGAGAGGGCGGTATCCGAAGCACCCGTGGCCCGAGGACCCCTCCGCCGCGGAGGCGACCCGGTTCACGAGCGTGCGGCTCAGACGGGAGGGGTGAGCGGGGCGGTGGCGGGTTCCGGTGCCGGGCGGCGGGAGCGGGCCTCCAGCCAGAGGGCGAGGGCGAGGAGGAGCAGCGCCAGGAAGGTCAGGGTCCAGGGGGCGTAGAAGACCAGCAGGAGGACCGTGAGGCGGTTGGAGGCGACCATGTCGCCGACGCTGCGGATGTAGTCCTCGCGCATCTTCACATGACCCTCGAAGACGGTGAGGGTGTCGACGCCCATCAGCGCCTTGGCGTTGCGGAGCTCCTCCTTGTGGATCTCCTCGCCGTTGACGGGGGCGCCGGTGACGGGCTCGATCCAGAACATCCGCTTGGTGGTGTACCAGCGGGTGAGTCCGGATTCGGCGATGACCTCCGGGGGGATCTTGACCGGCATCGACTTGGGCATGGGGACCTTGGTCCAGGGGATGGTCTGCTCGAAGTAGTAGACCTCCATGCCCCGGAAGGTGCGGGTGCCCTTGTAGTGGATGGGGGACGAGGTGCGGGTCTGGGCGTCGAAGTACTGGTAGTCCCGCTTCTCGGTGAGGAAGGGCCACTTGAACTCGATGCCCTCGCGCCGGACCGGGTCGCCGTCGACGGATTCGCCGGTGGCGTTCACCGGGTCCTGGGTGTGGGCGTCGAAGATGTACCGCTCGGGGACCTTGGAGACCATCTTGCCGTCGGGGCCCGTGATGTAGGCGAGGGCGTCCCAGACGACGACGTCGCGCCCGGCGTCGCGTTCGATGCGCCGCGACTCCTCCACGTTGCCCTTGAGGGTCTGGATGATCGTGATCTTGTCGACCTTCTCCGCCTTGAGCGTGGAGTAGTTGAGCAGGGTCGCGGGCTGCGCCTCCAGGACGGTCTCCTGGTACTGGTTCGGCGGGATCTTCGCCAGCCGGGGGAAGGCGTACCAGCGCAGGGTCGGAGCCATCGCGGCGCAGAAGACGGCGAGGGCGAGGAGGACGAGGCTGGCTCGGCGGCGCACGGTCGCCCCCTACTTCTTGGGGCCGGGATCGGCGGTCAGCAGGGGCTTGGGCGAGGTGGGCCCGTCGGGCGGCAGATCGACCACGGAGACGAGGAGGATGAAGAGGAGGACTGGGGCGAGTCCGATGGCGGCGGCGACGAGGGCACGCATGGTCGGCCTCCCGGGGTGCGATCTGATAGGTCGTCAGGGCGGGGGCACCGTAGCAACGCGACCGCGAGATGAGAACACGTTGCACCGCCCTGCCGGGGGATCCCGGTGCCGCTGCCCCGTCCCGGCACGCGGAGAGCCCGTTCGGGGCAGCCCCGGAACGCACAGCGATGCTCGGGACCGCCCCGGGAACGCGCAGCGCCGCTCCGCTGCCCGGTGGGGGGCGGCGGAGCGGCGCGTGGGGAGGAGAGGGAGGCGCGGCCGGGTCAGGCCGAGGGCGAGGGGGAGGCCTCGGGCGAGCCGGTGGCGGAGGGGGTCGGCTCCGGGGTCGTGCTCGGGCTCGGGGTGGCGGTGGGCGCGGTGACCGTCAGCTTGATCTCCGTGCTGCCACCGCCGGGTGCGGTGAGGCGGAGCACGTACGCGCCGGCCTTGTCGCCGGCGAGGATCGACGGCAGCGCGATCAGTCCGTTCTCGTCCGTCTTCAGGACGAGTGTGCGGACCCCGTCCTTGAAGGACGGGCCGTCGGCGCTCTCCTTGGTGCCCTCGGCGTCGGCGATCACGGCCGTGACGAGCACGCCGGGGGCGAGCGCGCCCTTGGCGGTGGCCTTCACCTGCACGGACTGGGCGAACGTGGCGCCGGTGGCGGCCGACAGCGGGTCGCCGCCGACCCGGGCGAGGGCGTCCGCCTGCCGTTCGGTGACGGTCGCGGTGAACGTGGTGGCGTCCATGCCGCGGCCCACGACGGTGGCCTTGACCGTGAACGACCCGGTCTTCTCGCCCGCCCGCAGGGCGGGGGCGGCGGCGAGGCCGGCCGAGCCCGTGGTGACGGTCGCGGTCGTCGCGCCGCCGGAGAAGCGGGTGTCGGTGGTGCCGGTGATCTCGAAGCGGATGCTCACACCGGTGATCGGCGCGCCCGCGGCGTCGAGCGCCGCGACGGTCGGGGTCTTGGTGAAGGCGCTTCCGGTGGTCGCGGTGAGCGGACCGGAGGAGACGACCGTGAGCCGGGCGACCTTCACGGCCGGCGGCACGGTCGGCGGAACGGTCGGCTTCGTCGGCGGCGTGACCGGGGGCTTCACCGGCGGGGTCGGCTTCGTCGGCGGCTTGGTGACCTCCGAGGGCCCGCCCGGCTTCGTGGGGTCGGGCTTCGGCTCGGACGGCTTCGGGGCGGGGGTCGTCGGGGCCGGCGTGAGGGGCGACGTGGGGAGGGGGCGGTTGTCCTGGCCCCGGTCGTCGCTGCGGTCGACCGGCAGCACTCCCGTGCCGTCCGGGACCTGGTGGGTGCCGCGCCGGTAGTACTCGAACCACGACATGACCGTGTTCAGGTACTCCGTCGAGCGGTTGTAGCTGAGGATCGCGCGGTCGAGGTCGGCCTTGAGCGCCAGGTTGCGGTCGTTGGCGCAGAGGTAGAGGCCGGCGGCCTGCGCGGCGTCGTAGATGTTGTTGGGGTCCCGCTTCCCGTCGCTGTTCGCGTCCTGGCCCCAGGTGGCCCAGGTGGACGGGATGAACTGCATCGGGCCGACCGCGCGGTCGTGGGTGCGGTCGCCGTCGAAGGCGCCGCCGTCGGTGTCGGAGATGTTGGCGAATCCGACGCCGTTGAGGACGGGGCCGAGGATCGGCGAGAGGGTGGTGCCGTTCGCGTCGACCCGGCCGCCGCGCGCCTGTCCGGACTCGACCTTGCCGATGCCGGCGAGCAGCTGCCAGGGCAGGTTGCAGCCGGGGGCGGTCGAGCGGATCGACTGCTCGGCGCGCTGGTAGGCGGCGAGCACGGACGCGGGTATGCCGGCCTGGGCGGGCCCGGTGATCACCGGGAGCTTGACGGGGGGCAGTCCGGGCTTGTTCGGGGTGTTCAGCGGCGGCAGCTCGGTGTAGTACGGCGAGTCGCCGGTGGCGGAGCCGTCCCCGGCCGGCGGCGCGGTGTCCCCGGCGCCGATGGCCCGGTCCCCGCCGGCGTTGTCGGTGGGCGGCGGGGTCATCTCCGGCGCCTGTGAGGCGGCGAGCGCGGCGACCGCCGCGGCCACCACCGCACCGCTGGTGGCTCCCCTGCGCAGCCTGCGGCCCAAGTGCGCTGACATGTCCGTGGTCCCTTCCCCCTCGACTGAGGTCCCGCGCTCCCCGCGCGAGACCTCTGGCGACCCTATGCCAACTCCGGCCCGCCGGGCACCGGCGCCTGACCTCCTTTCACGCTTTCGCCACCTCTCGGCTGCCTGGCGACTTCCCAGGTCGGACACGGAGAGCGACCGGGGGCGGCGGACCCGGCGCCGCCGGGCGGGAACCGGGCGGAGGGTCGGACACCTCTTGCACGGGGGCCGATGATGTACCGCGGCCGTCGCCACCGGAACCTGGGGGAACACCCGTTGCCGTTCACGCTGAGCCATGCCGCTGCCGTGCTGCCCGGACTGCGGCGGAACGGGACCGCGCGCGGGCCGCTGGTCGCGTCCGCGCTCGTCGCGGGCTCCTTCGCGCCCGACATGACCTATTTCGCGGCGACGGCCGTCCCGGGGGCGATGGTCTTCGGGGACGTCACCCACTCCCCCGTCGGGCTCGTCACGGTCGACGTCCTGATCACCGCCGTGCTGGTGGCCCTGTGGCTGACCGTCCGTGAGCCGCTCGTCGTGCTGCTGCCCGCCCGGTGGCGCGGGCGGGTGTACGGGTTCGTCCGGGGCGGCGTCTGGCGCGACCGGCACCCGGCCGCGCTCGCCGGGTGGTTCGGCGTCTCGGCGGTCGTCGGCTCGACCACCCATGTCGTGTGGGACTCGTTCACCCACCTCGACCGCTGGGGGACCCGGATGATCCCGTTCCTCGGTGACGTCGTGGCCGGGTTCCCGGTCTATCTCTACGCGCAGTACGGGGGTTCGGCCCTGGCGCTCGGGCTCCTGGGGTGGTTCACGGCGCGGGCGCTCCGCTCCGCCGCGGGCGTGGAGCCGCCGGCCGGGGTACGGGTCCCCGGCCGCCGCGGGCGTCTGCTCGCGGCCGGACTCATCGGCGGTTGCGTCCTCGCCGGGACGGCCCACCGGGTGCTGCGCTGGGCGGCGTACTGGGGCTGGGACCGGATCGAGACGCCCCTGGACGTCATTCCGACGGCCTGCTTCGGGGCCGGTGCGGGGCTCGCCGTCGGGCTCGTGCTGTACGGGGCGGGGGTCCGGCTCCTGGGATCGTCGCGCCCCGCGCGGCCGGCGGGTCCGACGCCCCCTCCCCCGGTGCCCGGCGATGAGGACCGCCGCACGCATGAGGTGCCGTCAGGCGCCGACGCCTAGGAGGACTTGCCGGTCGCGCCGGAGCGGCGACACCGCGAGCCCGGCCTGAACGGCGAGACATCCCCTGGGCTCGGGCCGATCGGCGCGGCATCCCCCGGGGCCCGGCCGGATCGCCGAGACACCCCGTGCTCCGGCAGGGGACGCCTGGGGTGGCGCCCACCTGCCGGGGCAGGGTCAGTGGGCCGCCGAGTCCCAGTCGTGGCCCACGCCCACCGAGACGTCCAGGGGGGCCCGCAGGTCGGCCGCGGCCGACATCTGCTCGCGGACCAGGGCCTCGACCTGCTCGCGCTCGCCGGGGGCGAGTTCGAGCACGATTTCGTCGTGGACCTGGAGGAGCATCCGGGAGGCGAGGCCCGCCTCGGTCAGCGCCCGGTCGACGCCCAGCATGGCGACCTTCACGATGTCGGCGGCCGTGCCCTGGATCGGGGCGTTGAGCGCCATCCGCTCGGCGGCCTCGCGGCGCTGGCGGTTGTCGCTGTTCAGATCGGGCAGGTAGCGGCGGCGGCCGAGCATGGTCTCGGTGTAGCCGGTGGCGCGGGCCTCGTCGACGACCCGGCGCAGGTAGTCCCGTACCCCGCCGAAGCGCTCGAAGTAGGTGTCCATCAGGCCGCGGGCCTCGCCCGGATCGATGTTCAGCTGCTGCGAGAGGCCGAAGGCGGACAGGCCGTAGGCGAGGCCGTACGACATGGCCTTGATCTTGCGGCGCATCTCGGCGTCGACGGCGGACCGCTCGACGCCGAAGACCTGGGAGGCGACGGTGGTGTGGAGGTCCTCGCCGGAGGTGAAGGCCTCGATGAGGTCCTCGTCCTCGGAGAGGTGCGCCATGACGCGCAGCTCGATCTGGCTGTAGTCGGCGGTCATGAGGGCCTCGAAGCCCTCTCCGACGACGAAGCCGTGCCGGATGGCGCGGCCCTCGTCCGTCCGCACCGGCACGTTCTGCAGGTTGGGGTCGGTGGAGGAGAGGCGGCCGGTGGCGGCCACCGTCTGGCTGAAGGTGGTGTGGATGCGCCCGTCGGCGGCGATCGTCTTGATCAGGCCCTCGACGGTGGACCGCAGGCGAGCCTGCTCGCGGTGCCGGAGCATGATCACGGGCAGGTCGTGATCGGTCTGGCCGGCCAGCCAGGCGAGCGCGTCCGCGTCCGTGGTGTAACCGGTCTTGGTCTTCTTGGTCTTCGGCAGGTTCAGTTCGCCGAAGAAGACCTCCTGGAGCTGCTTGGGCGAGCCGAGGTTGAACTCGTGGCCGACGGAGGCGTGCGCCTCCTTCACGGCCTGCTGCACGGCCCCGGCGAACTGCTGCTCCATGGCCTCCAGGTGGTCGCGGTCGGCGGCGATGCCGTGCCGCTCCAGGCGGGCGAGGAGGGCGGAGGTGGGCAGCTCGACGTCGTGGAGGAGCTCGCGGGCGCCGACCTCGCCGAGCTTCTCCTCGAAGGCCGCGGCGAGATCGAGGACGGCCCGCGCCTGGGTCATGAGGGCCTCGGCCTCTGCGGTGTCGTCGGCGCCGAAGGCGAGCTGGCCGTCGGCGGCGGACGCGGGGGCGAGCTCGCGGTGCAGGTACTCGACGGAGAGCGCGTCGAGCGCGAAGGAGCGCCGGCCGGGCTTCACGAGGTAGGCGGCGAGGGCGGTGTCCATGGTGACGCCCGCGATGCTCCAGCCGTGCTCGGGGAAGACCCGCATGGCGCCCTTGGCGTTGTGCATGGCCTTCGGCCGGTCGGGGTCGGCGATCCAGGCGGCCCAGGCCTGCTCGTCGGCCTCGTCGAGCGCGCTCGGCTCGAACCACGCGGCGGCGCCTCCCGCGGCGGCGAGGGCGACCTCCCCGACGTTCCCCGTGCCGAGGGCCCAGGTGTCGACGGTGGCGATGCCGAGGGGCTCGGTGCCGTGCTCGGCGAGCCAGGGGGCGAGCTCGCCGGCGCCGAGGACGGTGCCGTCGATCTCGACGCCCGCCTCGGGGGCCGGGGCGGTGTCCTCGGCGGCGCCCGGGTCGACGGCGAGGAGCCGCTCGCGCAGCGAGGGGTTGCGGATCTCCAGGGTGTCGAGGACGAGGGCGACCGCCCCCCGGTCGTAGGGCTCGCGGGCGAGGTCCGTGACGCCCTTCGGCAGCTCGACGTCGGTGACCATCGCGGTCAGTCGGCGGTTGAGCTTGACCGACTCCAGGTGGTCGCGGAAGTTCTGGCCGGCCTTGCCCTTGACCTCCTCGGCGCGCTCGACGAGCTCGTCGAAGGAGCCGAACTGGTTGATCCACTTGGCCGCGGTCTTCTCGCCGACGCCGGGGATGCCGGGCAGGTTGTCCGACGGGTCGCCGCGCAGGGCCGCGAAGTCGGGGTACTGCGAGGGCGTGAGGCCGTACTTCTCCTGGACCTTCTCCGGGGTGAAGCGGGTGAGCTCGGAGACGCCCTTGGTCGGGTAGAGCACGGTGGTGTGGTCGGAGACCAGCTGGAAGGAGTCCCGGTCGCCGGTGACGATCAGGACCTCGAAGCCGGCGGCCTCGGCCTGGGTGGCGAGGGTCGCGATGACGTCGTCGGCCTCGAAGCCGTCCACGGCGAACCGCGGCGCGTTCATCGCGTCGAGGAGCTCGCCGATCAGCTCGACCTGCCCCTTGAACTCGTCGGGGGTCTTGGAGCGGTTCGCCTTGTACTCCGGGAACTCCTCGGACCGCCAGGTCTTGCGGGACACGTCGAAGGCGACCGCGAAGTGCGTGGGCGCCTCGTCGCGCAGCGTGTTCGCCAGCATCGAGGCGAACCCGTAGATCGCGTTCGTCGGCTGCCCGGTCGCGGTGGTGAAGTTCTCCGCGGGCAGCGCGAAGAACGCCCGGTACGCGAGCGAGTGCCCGTCCATGAGGAGCAGGCGGGGGCGGGTGTCTGCGGGGTTCTTCGATGCTGTCTCGGCCACATGACGATCCTGCCACGGCCGACTGACAATCCCGCCCACCGTTCCCGCGGGCACCGGCGGGGTGCCGGGCTGTCACCGCCGCGTGACAGGATCGGAGACGTACGCCGCAGGATTACCGCTCAAGGGAGAGCGCGATGGTCAGCAAGCCGCCGGTCGGCGACCCGGTTCAGGACACACCGCAGGTCACGCCGCCGCAGCACGCCGCCGCCGGGCTGCCCGCCATCGGGCACACCCTGCGGATCGCCCAGGAGCAGATGGGGCTGCGGCGCACCGCGCGGACCCTGCTCAAGGTCAACCAGAAGGACGGCTTCGACTGTCCCGGCTGCGCCTGGCCGGAAGAGGACAGGCGCCATGTGGCCGAGTTCTGCGAGAACGGCGCGAAGGCGGTCGCCGAGGAGGCGACGCTGCGCCGGGTCACCCCGGAGTTCTTCGCCGCGCACCCGCTGGCGGACCTGGCGACCCGCAGCGGGTACTGGCTGGGCCAGCAGGGCCGGATCACCGAGCCGATGCTGCTGCCGGAGGGCGGCGACCGGTACGAGCCGGTGACCTGGGAGCGGGCCTTCGCCGTCCTGGCGGAGGAGCTCCGGGCGCTCGCCTCCCCCGACGAGGCGCTCTTCTACACCTCGGGGCGGACGAGCAACGAGGCGGCGTTCCTGCTCCAGCTCTTCGCCCGCGAGTTCGGCACGAACAACCTGCCGGACTGCTCCAACATGTGCCACGAGTCCTCGGGGTCGGCGCTGACGGAGACCATCGGCATCGGCAAGGGCAGCGTCTCCCTGGAGGACCTGCACCGGGCGGACCTGATCATCGTGGCCGGGCAGAACCCGGGGACGAACCATCCGCGCATGCTCTCGGCCCTGGAGAAGGCCAAGGCGGGCGGCGCGCGGATCATCTCGGTCAATCCGCTGCCCGAGGCGGGCCTGGAGCGGTTCAAGAACCCGCAGACCCCGCTGGGCATGCTCAGGGGCGCCGCGCTCAACGACCTCTTCCTCCAGATCCGGATCGGCGGCGACCAGGCGCTCTTCCGGCTCCTCAACAAGCTGGTCCTGGAGACGGCCGGGGCGGTCGACGAGGAGTTCGTACGGGAGCACACCCACGGGTACGAGGAGTTCGCCGCGGCGGCCAAGGAGGCCGACTGGGACGAGACCCTCGCCGCGACCGGTCTGGACCGCTCCGAGATCGAGCGGGCCCTGGAGCTGGTGCTCGCCTCGGAGCGGACCGTGGTGTGCTGGGCGATGGGTCTCACCCAGCACAAGCACTCGGTGCCGACCATCCGCGAGGTGGTCAACTTCCTCCTCCTGCGCGGCAACATCGGCCGGCCGGGCGCCGGGGTGTGCCCGGTGCGCGGCCATTCGAACGTGCAGGGCGACCGCACGATGGGGATCTTCGAGCGGCCCGCGCCCGCCTTCCTCGACGCCCTGGACAAGGAGTTCGGGATCGTCTCGCCGCGCCACCACGGCTTCGACGTGGTCCGGTCGATCCAGGCGCTGCGGGACGGCGAGGCGAAGGTGTTCTTCGCGATGGGCGGCAACTTCGTGGGGGCGACGCCCGACACGGAGGTGACGGAGGCGGCGATGCGCCGGGCCCGGCTGACCGTGCACGTCTCGACGAAGCTGAACCGCTCGCACGCGGTGGCGGGCACGCGCGCGCTGATCCTGCCCACCCTGGGCCGTACCGACAAGGACGTGCAGGCGGGTGGCAGGCAGTTCGTGACGGTCGAGGACTCGATGAGCCAGGTGCACGCCTCGCGGGGCAATCTGCCGCCGGCGAGCCCGCACCTGCTGTCCGAGCCGGCGATCGTGGCGAGGATGGCCCGCGCCGTCCTCGGCGACGGATCGGCCACGCCCTGGGAGGAGTTCGAGGCGGACTACGCCACCATCCGGGACCGCATCGCGCGCGTGGTGCCCGGCTTCGAGGACTTCAACGCCCGTCTCGCGGCGGACGCGGGCGGCTTCCGGCTGCCGCACGGTCCGCGCGACGAGCGCCGCTTCCCGACGAAGACCGGCAAGGCCAACTTCACGGCGGCGCCGGTGGAGTACCCGAGGGTGCCGGAGGGGCGGCTGCTCCTCCAGACGCTGCGCTCGCACGACCAGTACAACACCACGATCTACGGGCTCGACGATCGCTACCGGGGCATCAAGGGGGGCCGCCGGGTCGTCCTGGTCCATCCCGAGGACGCGGCGGCGCTGGGCTTCGCGGACGGGGCGTACGCGGATCTGGTGAGCGAGTGGACGGACGGCAGCGAGCGGCGGGCGCCCGGCTTCCGGGTGGTGCACTACCCGACGTCCCGGGGGTGCGCGGCGGCCTACTACCCGGAGACGAACGTGCTCGTGCCGCTGGAGTCGACGGCGGACGTCAGCAACACCCCCGCGAGCAAGTCCGTGATCGTCCGTCTGGAAGAATCCGCATCCGCCTAAGCGTTTGCTCAGGCAGCTCAGGAAGACCAGCCGTACGAAGACGTACGAAACGAACGGAGCCGGGCATGGGTGAGCAGCAGCACGTGAAGTTCCCGCAGGAGGTCCTCGACGAGTACGCGGCGCTGGGTGTCGACCTCCCGGCGCTGTTCTCGGCCGGGCACCTCGGCAACCGGATGGGCGTCCAGATCCTGGAGGCGTCCGCCGAGCGGGTCGTCGGCACCATGCCCGTGGAGGGCAACACCCAGCCGTACGGTCTGCTGCACGGCGGCGCCTCGGCCGTGCTCGCGGAGACGCTGGGCTCCATCGGTTCGATGCTGCACGGCGGGGTGTCGAAGATCGCGGTGGGCGTGGACCTGAACTGCACCCACCACCGCGGGGTGCGCAGCGGCCTGGTGACCGGAGTGGCGACGCCGGTGCACCGCGGGCGGTCGACGGCCACGTACGAGGTCGTGATCACCGACGAGCAGGACAAGCGGGTGTGCACGGCGCGGCTGACGTGTCTGCTGCGTGAGGTCACCGCGAAGGACGCGTCCAGCATTCCGGACACCTCGAACGCCTGAGCGGTCACACAGGGGGCCTGACCAGCCACGCACGACCAAGGGGCGGCACCTTCGGGTGCCGCCCCTTCGGCGTTCCCACCCCGCGCCCGCCCAGCCCCCGCCCGGAATTTCGTCACGCTGTGTCACATACACAAAGGGTGCCGGCCGCCGAACCGGAGGGGCCGGTTCGTCCGCTCAGGTTTCTGCCGTTGTCCGATATCCGGAGAGTCCGCTGAGCGGACCGTCAGTACCAAGAATCGCTCAAGCCCCTTAGCGGAACTGCGCGTTCTCACTATGTGAACACCGCATTACAGCCCTCTATGCCCCGGTTTTCCCACCCGGCGCGCACACTCTTTCCCCGTCGGCATAACAAGACAGTCACATCCTGACCTCGGCGCTCCCCGACCCTCCCCACCTGCGCTTAGAGTCACCGCCAGTCACCGCGCCGCCGGGCGCGTCCTACTGCACGGCCCTGTACCAACCCCAGTACGGCCCGGCGTTCCAAAACGGCACCCCTCGCTCCGCAGCTTCACGGCACCGCCTCATCCGAGGGGGCCGCGCCAGGGAAAGGACCCTTCGTGCGAAACCGTTCGATGCTCATACTCACCACCGCGGTCACCGCGGGAGCACTCACCCTCACCGCCTGTGGTTCGCGCGACGACAAGGGCGCCGAGAAGGGCGGCGGTGAGAGCGGCAACGTCACCGTGACCATCGGTCTCGACGCGCCCCTCACCGGCGAGCTCTCGGCCCTCGGTCTCGGCATCAAGAACTCCGCCGACCTCGCGGTCAAGACCGCCAACGAGAAGGCCTACGTCAAGGGCGTGACCTTCAAGCTGGAGTCCCTGGACGACCAGGCGCAGCCCTCCGCCGGCCAGCAGAACGCCACCAAGTTCGTCGCCGACAAGAGCGTCCTCGGCGTCGTCGGCCCGCTGAACTCCTCCGTCGCCGAGTCGATGCAGAAGGTCTTCGACGACGCGAAGCTGGTGCAGGTCTCCCCGGCCAACACCAACCCGGCGCTGAGCCAGGGCATCAACTGGAGCACCGGCGACAAGAAGCGGACCTACACGTCCTACTTCCGCACCGCCACCACGGACGCCATCCAGGGCCCGTTCGCCGCCCAGTACGTCTACAACGAGGCCAAGAAGACCAAGGCCTTCATCATCGACGACAAGAAGACCTACGGCGCCGGCCTCGCGGGCACCTTCAAGGGCGAGTTCGAGAAGCTGGGCGGCAAGGTCCTCGGCACCGAGCACATCAACCCCGACACCAAGGACTTCTCCGCGGTCGCGACCAAGGTGAAGAGCTCCGGCGCCGACGTCGTCTACTACGGTGGCGAGTACCCGGCCGCCGGCCCGCTGGCCAAGCAGATCAAGGAAGCCGGCGCGAAGGTCGTCGTCGTCGGCGGCGACGCGATCTACAGCCCCGAGTACGTGAAGCTCGGCGGCGCGGCCGCCACCAACGGCGACATCGCCACCTCCGTCGGCGCGCCGATCGAGTCCCTCGACTCCGCCAAGGAGTTCCTGGCCAACTACAAGGCCAAGGGCTACAAGGAGGCCTACGAGGCCTACGGCGGCTACGCGTACGACTCCACCTGGGCGATCATCGAGGCCGTCAAGAAGGCCACCGAGGGCAACGGCGGCAAGGCCCCCGAGCGCGCCAAGGTCGTCGAGGCCATGCAGGGTGTCTCCTTCGAGGGCGTGACCGGCAAGGTCTCCTTCGACGAGTTCGGTGACACCACCAACAAGCAGCTCACCGTCTACAAGGTCGAGGGCGGCGCGTTCAAGCCGGTCAAGTCCGACACCTTCGGCGGCTGATCAGCCTCACCACCCCGCATCACCAGCAACTCCGCATCACTCAGCACCACTCAGCACCACTTTCACCGCGCGGGGGGCCGCACCTGGCTCCCCGCGCGGTGTCACATCCGTCGAAAGTCTCGGAGGACAATGCGGTGAACGAACTGCCGCAGCAGCTGGTCAACGGCCTGCTACTGGGATCCATGTACGGGCTCGTCGCCGTCGGCTACACGATGGTCTACGGCATCGTCCAGCTCATCAACTTCGCCCATGGCGAGATCTTCATGACCGGCGGCTTCGGGGCGCTCACGGTCTGGCTCATCCTGCCCGGCGGCACCAGCATTTGGGTCGCGCTGCCCGTCATGATCATCGGTGCCGTGATCGTCGCGACCACCATAGCCGTCGGAGCGGAACGGTTCGCCTACCGCCCGCTCCGCGGTGGCCCACGCCTCGCCCCCCTCATCACGGCCATCGGTCTCTCGCTCGCCCTGCAGTACGCGGTGTGGGTCTGGTACCCCGAGGCGAAGTCCGCCCGGACCTTCCCGCAGATCCCCGGCGGTCCGATCGAGCTCGGCCCGGTCACCATCCAGACCGGCGACGTCTTCCTCCTGATCGCCGCCCCGATCTGCATGGCCGTCCTCGCCTTCTTCGTCATGCGCACCCGCGTCGGCCGCGGCATGCAGGCCACGGCGCAGGACCCGGACACCGCCAAGCTCATGGGCGTCAACACGGACCGGATCATCGTGATCGCGTTCGCCCTCGGCGCCGCGATGGCCGCCGTCGGCGCCGTCGCCTACGGCCTCAAGTACGGCGTCGTCGACTACAAGATGGGCTTCCTCCTCGGACTCAAGGCCTTCACGGCCGCCGTCCTCGGCGGTATCGGCAACATCTACGGAGCCATGATCGGCGGAGTCGTCCTCGGTATCGCCGAGACCATGGCGACGGCGTACATCAGCCACATCCCCGGTATGGAGCAGCTCGGCGGCCAGTCCTGGGCCGACGTCTGGGCCTTCGTACTCCTCATCGTCGTACTCCTCGCCCGGCCCCAAGGCCTCCTGGGCGAGCGCGTCGCGGACAGGGCGTGAGCACCATGACCACCATCTCCGAGAACCCCCAGGCAGCACCGGTCTCCAAGCAGGACGAGGCCACCGGCCTCCTCGGCTTCGTGCCGGTCAAGGCCGCCCGCGCCCTCACCCTGGGCGGCGCCGTCCTCACCGTCGCCAGCTGTTTCCTCTCGTGGACCTGGACGCCCACGTTCCCCGGCGACCTCACGTACTACGGCTCCCCGGCCGGCCTGCAGCTCCAGGTCCTGGTCCTGGGACTGCTCACCGCCGTCTTCGCCCTCTCCTCGTACGGCGTCAAGGGCACCCGCTGGCTCACCCCGGCCGGCGCCGACGCGGCCGTCAAGTTCGCCGCGCTCGCCGCCTTCGGCACCACCTGGTACACCGTCGCCGCCATCAGCGTCTCGCTCGGCGGCCCGGTCAACCTGGAGCCGGGCGGCGCGATCGTCGCGTTCGCCACCCTCATCACCCTCCTCGGCGCCCTCGCCCTCCCCTTCGAGCGGCCCGCGGTCCACCCCGTCGACCCCGAAGACACCGGCTGGGACCAGTTCAAGCACCGCGCCGGCAACGGCTGGACGGTCTTCAAGGAAGCGTTCGCCACCACCGGCACCGCCCGCAAGCTGCCCCCGATGCACTCCGCGGTCGAGATCCTGATCATCACGGGCATCCTCGCCGTGGCGCTCGGCGTCTTCACCTACGGCGTCGGCACCGAGTACGACGAGCTGTTCGTCGGCTTCCTCATCACGGCCGGCCTCGGCTTCGCCGCGGTCAACAAGTCCGGCCTCATGCAGCAGGCCACGCAGCTCACCAAGAAGCACCAGAACCTCACCATCGCGGGTGCGTTCACCGCGGCGGCGCTCTTCCCCTTCACCCAGACCGACGACCAGTACGCGACGCTCGGCGTCTACATCCTGATCTTCGCCACGGTCGCCCTGGGCCTGAACATCGTCGTCGGCCTCGCCGGTCTCCTCGACCTCGGCTACGTCGCCTTCCTCGGCGTCGGCGCCTACGCGGCCGCCCTCGTCTCGGGCGCCCCCACCTCGCCGTTCGGCGTGCACTTCCCCTTCTGGGCCGCCATCCTGGTCGGCGCCGGAGCCTCCCTGGTCTTCGGTGTCCTCATCGGCGCCCCGACCCTGCGGCTCCGCGGCGACTATCTCGCCATCGTGACGCTCGGCTTCGGTGAGATCTTCCGCATCGCCGTCATGAACACCGACGGCACCTCCGGCCCGGACATCACCAACGGCTCCAACGGCATCGCGTCCATCCCGAACCTCAACATCTTCGGGTTCGACTTCGGCGCCGAGCACTCCGTCGCCGGATTCACCATCGGCCGCTTCGCGAACTACTTCTTCCTGATGCTGCTGATCATGGCGGTCGTCGTGCTGGTCTTCCGGCGCAGCGGCAACTCCCGCATCGGCCGTGCCTGGGTCGCCATCCGCGAGGACGAGACCGCCGCGCTCGCCATGGGCATCAACGGCTTCCGCGTCAAGCTCATCGCCTTCGCCCTCGGCGCCTCGCTCGCCGGCCTCGCCGGCACCGTGCAGGCCCACGTGACCTACACGGTGACCCCGGAGCAGTACCTCTTCGCCGGTCCGATCCCGCCCAACTCCGCCTTCCTGCTCGCGGCCGTCGTCCTCGGCGGCATGGGCACGATGAGCGGTCCGCTGGTCGGCGCCTCGCTCCTCTTCCTCATCCCCAACAAGCTCCAGTTCATGGGCGAGTACCAGCTCTTCGCCTTCGGCGTCGCGCTGATCCTGCTCATGCGCTTCCGCCCGGAAGGCATGATCGCCAACCGGCGCAACCAGCTGGAGTTCCACGAGAACGACGAGACGCCCGCCACGCTCGCCAAGGCAGGTGCCTGAACCATGACGACCACCACGAAGACCGCAGACGCCACCGCCGCGCCGACCGCCGGCGAGGCCGTGCTCGACGCGCGCGGGGTCACCATGCGCTTCGGCGGCCTCACCGCCGTGCGCGACGTCAACCTGACCGTCAACAGCGGCGAGATCGTCGGCCTCATCGGCCCCAACGGCGCCGGCAAGACCACCTTCTTCAACTGCCTCACCGGCCTCTACGTCCCCACCGAGGGCGAAGTCCGGTACAAGGGCCAGGTCCTGCCGCCCACGTCGTACAAGGTCACCGACGCCGGCATCGCCCGCACCTTCCAGAACATCCGTCTGTTCCACAACATGACGGTCCTGGAGAACGTCCTCGTCGGACGCCACACCCGGATGAAGCAGGGCCTCTGGTCGGCACTGCTCCGCCTCCCCGGCTTCAAGAAGGCCGAGGCCGAGGCCACGGACCGGGCCATGGAGCTCCTGGAGTTCATCGGCCTCCAGGACAAGGCGCAGCACCTCGCCAAGAACCTCCCCTACGGAGAGCAGCGCAAGCTCGAGATCGCCCGCGCCCTCGCGAGCGACCCCGGCCTGATCCTGCTCGACGAGCCCACCGCCGGCATGAACCCGCAGGAGACGCGGGCGGCGGAGGAACTCATCTTCGCCATCCGGGACATGGGCATCGCCGTCCTCGTCATCGAGCACGACATGCGGTTCATCTTCAACCTCTGCGACCGGGTCGCCGTGCTCGTCCAGGGCCAGAAGCTGATCGAGGGCGACAGCCAGACCGTCCAGAGCGACGAGCGGGTCATCGCCGCCTACCTCGGCGAGCCCGTCGCGGACGCACCGGCGGAGGAGGCCCCCGCGAAGGCCGCCCCCACCGAGGACGCGGCCACCGAGGAGGACGCGCCGTCGGAGGACGACGCCCCCGAGGCCCCCGCGGCCCCCGCGGCGACCGACACCCCCGAGGCCGCCGACGACGAGGCACCGGCCGCCGAGGAGACCTCCTCGGAGGACACCACGCACGACCCTGCTTCGGGCAAGGAGAACGACGCATGACCGCACTGCTCGAAGTCGAGGACCTGCGCGTCGCCTACGGAAAGATCGAGGCCGTCAAGGGCATCTCCTTCTCCGTCGACGCCGGTGAGGTCGTCACCCTCATCGGCACCAACGGCGCCGGGAAGACCACCACCCTGCGGACCCTCTCCGGGCTCCTCAAGCCGGTCGGCGGCCAGATCAAGTTCGAGGGCAAGTCCCTCCGCAAGATCCCCGCACACAAGATCGTCTCGCTGGGTCTGGCCCACTCCCCCGAAGGCCGCCACATCTTCCCCCGGATGACGATCGAGGAGAACCTCCTCCTCGGCGCCTTCCTCCGGAAGGACACCGCGGGCATCGCCAAGGACGTCCAGCGCGCCTACGACCTCTTCCCGATCCTGGGCGAGCGTCGCAAGCAGGCCGCCGGCACGCTCTCCGGCGGCGAGCAGCAGATGCTCGCCATGGGCCGGGCGCTGATGTCCCAGCCGAAGCTGCTCATGCTCGACGAGCCCTCCATGGGCCTCTCGCCGATCATGATGCAGAAGATCATGGCCACCATCGCCGAGCTGAAGGCCCAGGGCACCACGATCCTGCTCGTCGAGCAGAACGCCCAGGCCGCGCTCGCCCTCGCGGACCACGGCCACGTGATGGAGATCGGCAAGGTCGTGCTCTCCGGCACCGGCCAGAACCTGCTCCACGACGAGTCCGTCCGCAAGGCGTACCTCGGCGAGGACTGACCCGCCAGGTCGGCACCGCAGACAGAAGGCCCGCCCCACAGAGCCGTGGGGCGGGCCTTCTCCGTACGCGTACGGCGGGGCGGGCGGGGCTACTGGCCCTTGGCCGCCTTCTTCTCCTCGGCGTCCTCGATGACGGCCTCGGCGACCTGCTGCATGGACATGCGCCGGTCCATGGACGTCTTCTGGATCCAGCGGAACGCGGCCGGCTCCGTCAGCCCGTACTGGGTCTGCAGGACGGACTTGGCACGGTCGACCAGCTTGCGGGTCTCCAGCCGCTGGGAGAGGTCGGCGACCTCCTGCTCCAGGGCGCGCAGTTCGGAGAAGCGGGACACGGCCATCTCGATGGCCGGCACCACGTCGCTCTTGCTGAACGGCTTCACGAGGTACGCCATGGCACCGGCGTCCCGGGCCCGCTCGACGAGCTCGCGCTGCGAGAACGCGGTGAGCATGAGGACGGGGGCGATGGACTCGCCGGCGATCTTCTCCGCGGCCGAGATGCCGTCGAGGACGGGCATCTTCACGTCGAGGATGACGAGGTCGGGGCGGTGCTCGCGGGCCAGCTCGACGGCCTTGGCGCCGTCACCGGCCTCGCCGACGACCGTGTAGCCCTCTTCCTCCAGCATCTCTTTGAGATCGAGGCGGATGAGGGCCTCGTCCTCGGCGATGACGACGCGGGTCGTCAGCGGCGGGACGTGCGACGCGTCGGCGTCGTCGGCGGGCTGGGGCGACTCGGGGGCGGTCACGGGAGCTCCTCGTTGCGGGGCAAGTACTGCTCCCCTGAGCCTACCTAGCTCCTGTAATGTGGTGCCCCGCAGGGGCGGTAACGTCCTCGCTTTCGAAGGCCCCAGTACTCCAACTGGTCAGAGAGGCCGCTCTCAAACAGCGGACAGTGTGGGTTCGAATCCCACCTGGGGCACTTTTCCTTCGATTCGAAGGCCGACGAGCAGTCAGCGATCGTCACCCACACGCGTGACCACGCGGCCGCCCACCGACACGCCGAAGCATGTCGGTGCGGCCTGGCGGAGCAGGCGCCGGGCGGCCGGGGCGCAGGACGTCTCTCTGGCACGGCGGGACGACGTCACCCTCATGGACCGCCACGTCGGCCCCACGCACTGAGCCCTACGTCAGCGGGTCCCCGATGTGGTGGACCCGTACCAGGTTCGTCGAGCCCGCGACTCCCGGCGGGGAGCCGGCCGTGATCACCACGATGTCGCCGGGACGGCAGCGGCCGATCCGGAGGAGTTCCTCGTCGACCTGGGCCACCATCGCGTCCGTCGAGTCGACGTGCGGGCCGAGGAAGGTCTCGACGCCCCAGGTGAGGTTGAGCTGGGAGCGCGTCGCCGGGTCGGGGGTGAAGGCGAGGAGCGGGATCGGCGAGCGGTAGCGGGAGAGGCGCTTGACCGTGTCGCCGGACTGGGTGAAGGCGACGAGGAACTTGGCGCCGAGGAAGTCGCCCATCTCGGCGGCCGCGCGGGCGACCGCGCCGCCCTGGGTGCGGGGCTTGTTGCGGTCGGTGAGGGGCGGGAGGCCCTTGGCCAGGACGTCCTCCTCGGCGGCCTCGACGATCCGGCTCATGGTGCGCACGGTCTCGATCGGGAAGCGGCCGACGCTGGTCTCGCCGGAGAGCATCACCGCGTCGGTGCCGTCGATGACGGCGTTCGCCACGTCGCTGGCCTCCGCGCGGGTGGGGCGGGAGTTGTCGATCATCGAGTCGAGCATCTGGGTGGCGACGATGACCGGCTTGGCGTTCCGCTTGGCGAGCTTGACGGCGCGCTTCTGGACGATCGGCACCTGCTCCAGCGGCATCTCGACGCCGAGGTCGCCGCGGGCGACCATGATGCCGTCGAAGGCGGCGACGATCTCCTCGATGTTCTCGACGGCCTGCGGCTTCTCGATCTTGGCGATGACGGGCAGCCGGCGGCCCTCCTCGTCCATGATCCGGTGGACGTCGTCGATGTCGCGGGCGCTGCGGACGAAGGAGAGCGCGATGACGTCGGCGCCGATGCGCAGCGCCCAGCGCAGGTCCTCGATGTCCTTCTCGGAGAGGGCGGGGACGGAGACGGCGACGCCGGGCAGGTTGAGGCCCTTGTTGTCGGAGACCATGCCGCCTTCGATCACGACGGTGTTCACCCGGGGTCCGTCGACGGAGACGACCTCGAGGGTGACGCGGCCGTCGTCGACGAGGATGCGCTCACCGGCGGTGACGTCGGCGGCGAGGCCGGAGTAGGTCGTGCCGCAGCAGTGGCGGTCGCCTTCCATCGGTTCGACGGTGATGGTGAACTCGTCGCCGCGTTCAAGGAGTACGGGGCCTTCGCGGAAGCGGCCGAGGCGAATCTTCGGGCCTTGAAGGTCGGCGAGGACTCCGATGCTGCGGCCGGTCTCGTCGGAGGCTTTGCGTACGCGCTGGTAGCGCTCCTCGTGCTCGGCGTAGGAGCCGTGGCTGAGGTTGAGGCGGGCCACGTCCATTCCGGCCTCGATCAACGACTTGATCTGGTCGTATGTTTCGGTGGCGGGCCCAAGGGTACAAACGATTTTCGCTCGGCGCATGGGTCGAGCCTAGGCCTTACCCACCAGTAGCGAGTTGGCAAGACATGACTACTCAACAACCTTTCCGTGAAAGGCTGTTGACAAGTCTTGAATCTGTGCGCCGGGGTGCTCCGATGAGCGATTTACGCGCCCCGGCGCCCCCTGTCTCAGAGTGCGGGCGGCCGCATCGTGAAGCGCGCCACGACCTCGGCGGTCACTGTCTGGCGCTGCGGTTCGAGGTCGAGCGGCGGGGCCTCTCCGGCGCCTTCCGCCGCGTACGCCACCGCCGCCGAGCCGAAGGCCGCCCGCCGCGGCATCATCGGCTCCGCCACCCCCGCGTCCGACAGTTCGAGGAGTGAGGAGAGCGAGGTGCCGAGCGCCTCGGCGTAGGCACGCGCCCGCTGCACCGCCTCGTCCACCGCGAGCCTGCGGGCCTCCGCGTACGCCGGGGAGGCGGGGCGCAGGAACCACCAGGGGCCGTCGACGCTCGTCAGCTCCAGGTCGGCGAGCCGGGTCACCAGCTCGCCGAGGACGGTGAAGTCGGTCAGCTCGGCCGTGACCCGCACCCGGCCGTGGAAGGCGTGCACCCGCTCCCCCCGTCCCTTGCGGGTGAGTTCGGGGGAGATCGAGAAGCTGCCGGTCTCCAGCTTCTCCACCGCGGAGCCCTGCGCCTTGACCAGGTCGAGCACCTGGGCGTTGCGGCGGGTGAGGTCCGCGAGGGTCGTCGAGCGGTCGGGTCCCCGGGCGGAGACGGCGACCCAGATGCGGGCGAGTTCCGGGTCGACCTCCAGCCGTCCCTCTCCGCGGACCGTCACCTGGGGCGCTTCCGGGGTCGCGTGTTCCTGCGTCACGTCCTGACTCCTCCGTGTTCGGCAGCGATCGTCCACCGAACACTTTCCCACTCCGTGACCCGAAAGCCCTGTCGCCGACGTGGCTGTCCGGGTCAGAATCTACGCGCGTTGTGCGCCACGGTCGGCGCCGACGGCACGGAACCACAAGGGGAGAGAACACATGCCGCTGAACCGCAGGACGTTCCTGGAGCGCTCGGCCGCCGCCGGGGCCGGGGTGGCCGTCGCCGGAGCCGTCGCCGTTCCCGCCGAGGCCCACGGCGGCCACGGCCGCCCGCGTCCGCGGAAGCGGTACTCCTTCACCGTGATGGGCACCACCGACCTGCACGGCAACGTCTTCAACTGGGACTACTTCACGGACAAGGAGTTCGACGACAAGGCGCACAACGACGTGGGCCTGGCGAAGATCTCCACGCTGGTCGACCAGGTGCGGAAGGAGAAGGGCCGCCGCAACACCCTCCTCATCGACGCCGGCGACACCATCCAGGGCACCCAGCTGTCGTACTACTACGCCAAGGTCGACCCGATCACCGCCCGCCGCGGCCCGGTCCACCCGATGGCCCAGGCCATGAACGCCATCGGCTACGACGCCGCCGCGCTCGGCAACCACGAGTTCAACTACGGCATCCCGGTGCTCCGCAAGTTCGAGGAGCAGTGCGACTTCCCGCTGCTCGGGGCCAACGCGCTCGACGCCAAGACCCTGCGCCCGGCGTTCGCCCCGTACAGCATGCACCGGCTGCGCACCCCGCACGGCAAGGACGTGAAGGTCGCGGTGCTCGGCCTGACCAACCCCGGCATCGCCATCTGGGACAAGGCCAACGTCAGCGGCCGGATGGTCTTCCCCGGCCTCGAGGAGCAGGCCGCGAAATGGGTGCCGAAGCTGCGCTCGATGGGTGCGGACGTGGTCGTCGTCTCGGCGCACTCCGGTTCCAGCGGCACCTCCTCGTACGGTGACCAGCTCCCGCACATCGAGAACGCGGCCGGGCTGGTCGCCGAGCAGGTGCCGGGCATCGACGCGATCCTCGTCGGCCACGCGCACACCGAGATCCCCGAGTACCGGGTGAAGAACAAGGAGACCGGCAAGGACGTCGTCCTGTCCGAGCCCCTGAAGTGGGGCCAGCGCCTCACCCTCTTCGACTTCGACCTGGTGTGGGAGAAGGGCCGCTGGACCGTCGAGAAGGTCGCGGCGCAGGTCCTCAACTCCAACACGGTGGCGGAGGACCCGGAGATCACCGGGCTGCTCGGGGACGAGCACAAGAAGGTCGTGGCGTACGTCAACCAGATCATCGGCACCTCCACGGCCGCGATGACCACGGCCGACGCGCCGTGGAAGGACGAGCCGATCATCGACCTGATCAACGTCGTCCAGGCCGAGACCGTGAAGGCGGCCCTCGCGGGCGGCGCCCACGCGTCCCTGCCGGTCCTCTCGCAGGCCTCCTGCTTCTCCCGGACGGCCCGTATCCCGGCCGGCCAGGTCTCCATCAAGGACGCCGCCGGCCTGTACCCGTTCGAGAACACCCTGGAGGCCCGACTGATGACGGGCGCCCAGCTGAAGGACTACCTGGAGTTCTCCGCGCGGTACTACGTCCAGACCCCGGCGGGCGCTCCGGTCGACACGGCGAAGCTGACCAACGCCGACGGCATCCCCGACTACAACTACGACGCCGTCTCCGGGCTCACGTACGACATCGACATCGCCAGGCCGGCCGGTTCCCGGATCGTGAACCTGTCCTTCGAGGGCAAGCCCCTCGACCCGGCGGCGAAGTTCGTCCTCGCGGTCAACAACTACCGGGCGAGCGGCGGCGGCGCGTTCCCGCACGTCGCCGGCGCCCAGCAGCTGTGGGCCGACTCGGACGAGATCCGCAACACGATCATCCGGTGGGTGCAGGCCAAGGGGACGGTCGACCCGTCCCTGTTCGCCTCGGTGGACTGGAAGCTGACGCGGGACGGCGTCCCCGTCTTCTAGGGCTCATCTTCCGGGGGCCTCGTCTTCTGAGGCCCGTCGGGTTCTCACTGCTGTACGAGAGGCGTCAGCTTCTGGCCCTGGGCCGGGATGCTCGGCGCCTCTCGTGTCTCCAGGCCGAAGGTGGTGAAGGCGGTGCGGCGGGGCAGTGGGTAGGGGTCCTTGCCGGTGATCGAGTTGAGGATGGTCGCGCTGCGCCAGGCCGCGAGGCCGAGGTCGGGGGCGCCGACGCCGTGGGTGTGCCGCTCGGCGTTCTGTACGTGCACGGCGCCGGTGACGGACGGGTCGAGGACGAGCCGGTACCGCTCGTCGACGCGGGCGCGCCCCGCGGAGTCGTGGCGGAGGTACGGGTCGAGTCCGGCGAGCATCCGGTCGACCGGGCGCTCCCGGTAGCCGGTGGCGAGGACGACGGCGTCGGTGGTGAGGCGGGAGCGGGTGCCCTGCTGGAGGTGCTCCAGGTGCAGCTCGACCTGGGTGGTGGCCACCCGGCCGGCGGTCCGGACCCGGACGCCCGGGGTGAGGACGGCCTCCGGCCAGCCGCCGTGCAGGGTGCGGCGGTACAGCTCGTCGTGGATGGCGGCGATCGTGTCGGCGTCGATGCCCTTGTGCAACTGCCATTGCCGGGGCATGAGTTCGCCGCGTACCGGCTCGGGCAGGGCGTGGAAGTAGCGGGTGTAGTCCGGGGTGAAGTGTTCGAGGCCGAGCTTGGAGTACTCCATCGGCGCGAAGGCCTCGGTGCGGGCCAGCCAGTGGATGCGCTCGGCCCCGGCGGGGCGGGCCCGGAGCAGGTCGAGGAAGACCTCGGCGCCGGACTGGCCGGATCCGATGACGGTGACGTGCCCGGCGGCGAGGAGTGTCTCGCGGTGCGCGAGGTAGTCGGCCGAGTGGAAGACGGGGACACCGGGGGCGTCGGCGAGCGGCTTGAGCGGCTCGGGGACGTAGGGCTCGGTGCCGACGCCGAGGACGACGTTGCGGGTGTAGGCGCGGCCCAGGGCCTCGGCCTCGCCGCCCGGGTCGATCTGGGTGAAGTCGACTTCGAACAGGCGCCGTTCGGGGTTCCAGCGGACGGAGTCGACCTGGTGCCCGAAGTGCAGACCGGGGAGCCGCTCGCTGACCCAGCGGCAGTAGGCGTCGTACTCGGCGCGCTGGATGTGGAACTTCTCGGCGAAGTAGAAGGGGAAGAGGCGCTCGCGGCTCTTCAGGTAGTTGAGGAAGGTCCACGGGCTGGCCGGGTCGGCGAGGGTCACCAGGTCGGCGAGGAACGGGACCTGGAGCGTGGCGCCCTCGATGAGGAGGCCCGGGTGCCAGTGGAAGGCCGGCTTCTGCTCGAAGAAGGCGGTGGCGAGCCCGCCGGGGGCGCCGTGGGCGAGGGCGGCGAGCGAGAGGTTGAAGGGGCCGATGCCGACGCCGACGAGATCGTGGGGGCGGTCGGGGTCGTCCTGGGGGGTGGTGCCGGTCATCGGTGCGTGCTGCCTTCCACGAGGGTGATGAGCTGGGCCAGGTCGCCGGAGGTGGCGTGGGGGTTGAGCAGGGTGGCCTTGAGCCAGAGGCGGCCGTCCGCCTCGGCGCGGCCGAGGACGGCGCGGCCCTCGGCGAGGAGGGTGCGGCGGACGGCGGCGACGGTCCCGTCGGTGACGCCGGGGCCGTTCGGCCGGAAGAGGACGGTGGTGAGGGTGGGGCGGGCCCGGAGGTCGAGCCCCGGTGCCTTCTCGACGAGGTCCGCCAGCTCCTGCGCCCGGTCCATGCAGGCGTCGACGAGCTCGCCGAGTCCGGCGCGGCCGAGGGCGCGGAGGGTGACGGCGGTCTTGAGGACGTCGGGGCGGCGGGTGGTGCGCAGGGAGCGGCCGAGGAGGTCGGGGAGGCCGGCCTCGGTGTCGTCGTCGGCGTTGAGGTAGGCGGCGGTGTGGCCCAGTACGGCGAGGTCGGCGGCGTCCCGTACGGCGAGGAGTCCGGCGGCGGCCGGCTGCCAGCCCAGTTTGTGCAGGTCGACGGTGACGGTACGGGCGCGGGCCAGGCCGTCGAGGAGGGGGCGGTGGGTGCGGCTGAAGAGGAGGGGGCCTCCGTAGGCGGCGTCGACGTGGAGGTCGGCGTGCCGGTACTCGGGGAGGTCGGCGCGGTTGTCGGTGCGGTCGTCGGCGCGGTAGTCGGCGCAGAGGTCGGCCAGGGCGGGGATCGGGTCGATGAGGCCCTCGTCGGTGGTTCCCGCGGTCGCCACGACGAGGACCGGGCCGCTGAGGGCGGCCAGTGCCTCGCGCACGGCGGCCGGGTCCAGGGTGCCGCGCGGGGTGGGCACCACGACCGGCTCCGGGAGGCCGAGAAGCCAGGCGGCCCGCTGGAAGGAGTGGTGGGCGTTCGCGCCGACGACGGTGCGGACGGCGCGGCCCTGGCGGCCCTGGCGTTCGCGTGCGAGGAGCAGGGCGAGCTGGTTGGACTCGGTGCCGCCGGTGGTGACGAGCGCGTCGGGCCGCGGGGCGTCCGGGAAGACCTCGGCGGCGAGGGCGGCCGTCACCCGGTCCTCGATCGCGGAGGCGGCGGGGGCCTGGTCCCAGGAGTCCATGGACGGGTTGAGGGCGGAGGCGGCGAGGTCTGCGGCGGCGGCGAGGGCGAGGGGCGGGGTGTGGAGATGGGCGGCGCAGAGGGGGTGGGCGGGGTCGGCGGCGCCCTCCGCGAGGACCCGCACGAGGGTACGGAGTGCCTCGTCGGCGCCGTGGCCCGTCTCGGGCAGCGGCTCCCCCAGCGCCTCCCGCACCCGCCGCGCGACGGCCTCGGGACCCCCGGCCGGAAGCGGGCCGCCGCGGGTCCGGGCGCCGTCGCGGAGGGCGTCGAGGGTGGTGCCGAGGAGGCGGCTCAGGGCGGTGGGATCGGCGGCGAGGGGTGGGGGTTCGGCACGCATGGACGACAGGGTGCCGGGGGTTGTGGGGGTATGTCCGGGGAGTGGCCGGCTATAACCCGAACGGGTGACGCCTTGCCGCGCACGGCCTGAACGACACCTCCGCCTCGTGCTAGGGGGCGCTCGCCGTGCGGGCCACGCGGCGTCCCTGCCGACCTGCTCGCGGGCCCCGCGCCCCCGCTGCCTTGCGGGCAGCACCCCCGCCTGGGGCCACCCGCGACGTGCGGGCCCCGCCGCCCCCAGCGGGCAGCGCCCCCGCCCACGGCCCGTGCGGGCCGCGCCACCGTGTGGGCGGCGCCGCCGTGCGGGCTGCACCCTCGCCCACCCCCGTGTGGGCAATCGTCCCGCTGGGGCGGGACGGGTGGGCACACGGGACGGCGCCCTTGGCGGCGCCTCCGCCCCTTGTGCCTGAAGCCCCACCCCAACAGCGCCGCACCAGTGGTGCGGGTACAGGCGCGGAAGCCTAGGCCCGGCAACGGGCGCCGTTCCGTTGTGCCCACCCTCCCCCAGACTCCGTCCGGGGGGACCCCCACGCCCCAGCGGAACAGATGCCCACAACGGGGGTGGCGGGGGTGGGATCCGCCCCGGCGGGTGGGCGCAGCCCGAGCGGGGCGGGTGCCCGTGGCGGGCGGGCGCACGCGGACGGGTGGGCGCCGCCCCGGCCGGGCGGAGGCACGCGCGGGGGCGGGCGCCCGCCCGGTCGGGCGGGGGCCCGACGCCAGGCGGGAGCCGAACCGGCCCGGCGGGGGCCCGGCGCGGGGTCGGAGCCGAGCCCGGCCCGGGGCGGGTCACCGACCCCGGGCGGTTCGTCAGGCGGTGTGGGCGGTGAGGGCTCGGGTCAGGTCGTCCAGTTGGTCGACCAGTTTGCGGCGGAGCGCCGGGATCATCTCGTCCGTCAGGTGCCGCTCCCCCAGGGCGAGGGATTCCCGGTCGATCGCGTACGACGGGAAGGCGTAGCGGCCGGCCGCCTCGGCCATCGCGGCGCCGCGCCTGGCGCCGAGGGCGATGGCCGCCGGGTAGAAGCGGGGGACGTAGTCGCGGACGAGTTCCGCCTGTTCCGGCTGCCAGAAGCCCTGGGCGGTGGCGGTGAAGAGGTAGTTGGAGAGGTCGTCGGTGTCGAAGAGGGCCGACCAGGCCGCGGCCTTGGCCTCCGCCGTGGGGAGCGCGGCGCGGCAGCGGGCGGCGCCCTCCTGGCCGGTGGCGCTCGGGTCCCGCTCCAGTTCGGCGGCGATCGTCGGCTCGTCGGTGGCGCCGAGGACGGCGAGGCGGGCGAGGATGCGCCAGCGCAGCTCCGGGTCGAGTTCGGGGCCGCCGTGGACGGTGCCCTCGTCGAGCCAGGAGGCGATCTGGTCGGGGGTGGTCGCGCTGTCGATGAGGGCGCGGACGGCGGTGAGGCGCAGGCCGGGCGCCTCGCCGTCCTCGGTGCGCCGCAGCAGGGCGCGGGCGATCTGCCGGATGGTGGAGAGGGCGGCGGGGCGCTCCTCCTCGGTGACGTACCGGTCGGCGATCTGGGTGCGGGCGAAGCCGAGGACGCCCTGGACGAGGGCGAGTTCGGTCTCCTCGGTGAGGTGCGCGAGGGCGACCTCGAGGTAGTCGGCGGGGCGGAGGTCGCCGTCGCGGACCATGTCGCGCAGGGCGTTCCAGATCACCGCGCGGGTCAGCGCGTCGGGGATGCGGGAGAGGCCGCGCAGGGCGGCTTCCAGGGACGGCTGGTCGAAGCGGAGCTTGGCGTAGGTGAGGTCTTGGTCGTTGAGGACGACGAGGGCGGGGCGGGGGCCGGTGAGTTCGGCGGGTTCGGTCTGGGGTACGTCGAGTTCGCGGCGTTCGCGGAGGACGAGTTCGCCGGAGGGGTCGCGGTCGTAGAGGCCGGCGGCGACCCGGTGCGGGCGGCTGCCGTCGCGGTCGACGGTGAGCTTCCAGTGGAGGCCTTCGCCGGTGAGGGCGGGGGTGAGGGTGTCGACGCCGGTGGTGCGGAGCCACTGGTCGGCCCAGGCGTGGACGTCGCGGTCGGTGGCGGCCGCGAGGTTGTCGATGAAGTCGGCGAGGGTGGCGTTGCCGAACTTGTGGCGCTTGAAGTGGATGTTGATGCCGGCGAGGAAGTCCTTCTCGCCGAGCCAGGTGACGAGCTGGCGGAGGGCGGAGGCGCCCTTGGCGTACGAGATGCCGTCGAAGTTGAGGAGGGCGGAGGCGGTGTCGGGGACGGCTTCCGGGTCGGGGGCGACGGGGTGGGTGGAGGGCCGCTGGTCCGCCTCGTACCCCCAGGCCTTCCGGGTGACGCCGAAGTCGACCCAGGTGTCGGGGAAGAGGTCGGAGCAGGCCTCGTTGACGGTCTGGTAGCCCATGTACTCGGCGAAGGACTCGTTCAGCCAGATGTCGTCCCACCAGCGCAGGGTGACGAGGTCGCCGAACCACATGTGGGCCATCTCGTGGGCGATGACCATGGCGCGGGTCTGCCGCTCGGTGACGGTGACGGCGGAGCGGAAGACGAACTCGTCGCGGAAGGTGACGAGGCCGGGGTTCTCCATGGCGCCGGCGTTGAACTCGGGGACGAAGGCCTGGTCGTAGGAGTCGAAGGGGTACGGCTCGTCGAACTTCTCGTGGAACCGGTCGTAGCAGGCCTTGGTGACGGCGAGGATCTCGTCGGCGTCGGCGTCGAGGTGGGGGGCGAGGGAGCGGCGGCAGTGGATGCCGAAGGGCAGCCCGGCGTGCTCGGTGCGGACGGAGTGCCAGGGGCCGGCGGCGACGCACACGAAGTAGGTGGAGAGCGGCGGGGTGGCGGCGGAGCGCCAGATGCCGTCGGAGTGCTGCTCGGTGATGCCGTTGGCGAGGACGGTCCAGCCCTCGGGGGCCGTGACGGCGGTCTCGAAGACGGCCTTGAGGTCGGGCTGGTCGAAGGCGGCGAAGACGCGCTGGACGTCCTCCATGAAGAGCTGGGTGTAGACGTACGACGCGCCGTCGCTGGGGTCGGCGAACCGGTGCATGCCCTCGCCGGTGCGGGAGTAGCGCATGGTCGTACTGATCCGCAGGACGTGCTCGCCCTCGCTCAGGCGCAGCGGGAGGCGGTTGCCGTCCAGGGTGGTGACGTCGAGGGGTTCGTCGTCGAGGAGGGCGGAGTGCAGGGTTTCGGGCTTCAGCTCGACGAAGGTGTCCCCGGCGGTACGGGCGGTGAACCGGATGAGGCTGGTCGATTCGAAGGTCTCGTCGCCGGTGGTGAGGTCGAGGTCCACGCTGTAGTGCTGGACGTCGAGGAGCTGGGCACGGGTCTGCGCTTCGTCGCGCGTCAGTACGGACATGGCCCTATGCTGCCCGATGCGTTCGGCGTCGGGCAGGGGTGGTGGGGTCCTGACCTTGTCCTGGTCCGTCCTCCGGGGGGTTTCCCGGTGTTCTCAGGCGAGTCCTGAGCCGTTCAGGTGGGCGAAGGCGGCGGTGATCCGGGGGCGGTCGTAGCCTGCCGGGCCGGCCGCTCCGCTGGAGAGCAGCGTGTGGAGCAGGATCCGGGCCTTGGCGGGGTCGAGGGGGCCGGCCGGGATCAGTCCGTGGTGCAGCAGGTCGTATTCGGATCCGGGGCCGCGGTAGGTGTCCGAGAGGGTCGGGCCGCTTCCGGTGCGGGAGGCGAGGACGACCGGGATGCGGCGGGCGATCTCGGCGAGGGGTTCGACGAGCCGGGCGGGGGCGTGGCCGGCGCCGAAGGCGGCGACGACGAGGCCCTGGAAGCGGTGGTCGACGGCGTCGAGGAGTTCGCCCCGGTCGCCCAGGGAGAGGGTGATCAGGGCCACCCGTACGTCGGGGTCGAGCCGCAGCGGGCAGAACGCGGCCTGGACGGCGGGGCGGAGCAGGATGCGGGGTTCGCCTTCGACGACGGTGCCGAGCGGCCCCGCGCCGGGTGAGGCGAAGGTGGCGACGGAGGTCGTGTGGGTCTTGCGGGCGAGGCGGGCGGCGTGGATCTCGTCGGCGAGGACGACGAGGACGCCGAGGTTCCGGCAGGCGGGGTGGCCGGCGACGGCGAGGGCGGCGGCCAGGTTGGCGGGGCCGTCGGCGCCGGGCAGGTCGGGGCGGCGCATGGCGCCGGTGACGACGATCGGCTGCTCGGTGATGCAGAGCAGGTCGAGGAGGAAGGCGGTCTCCTCCAGGGTGTCGGTGCCCTGGACGACGACGACGCCGGAGCCGGCGGCGACGGTGGCGCGGACCTCGGCGGCGAGCGCGGCGAGGTCGGCGTGGGTGAGGGTGGAGCTGGGGACGCGGCGGAAGTCGTTCAGTACGACGTCGTGGTCGCCGCCGAGTTCGGCGAGGACCTCCTGGCCGCTCATGCGGGCCGCGTCACCGCCTCGTGCGGAGATGGTCCCTCCGAGGGTGAAGACCGTGACGCGGGCCATCAGCGTGCTCCGTCCGCAATCGTCTCGTGGTGGCGGATGACCTCCGCGATGATGAAGTTGAGCAGTTTCTCCGCGAAGGCCGGGTCCAGTTTCGCGCTCCCGGCGAGTTCCCGCAGCCGGGCGATCTGCCGGGCCTCGCGGGCCGGGTCGGCGGGCGGCAGCTGGTGCTCGGCCTTGAGGACGCCGACCTGCTGGGTGCACTTGAAGCGCTCGGCGAGCATGTGCACGACCGCCGCGTCGATGTTGTCGATGCTCTCGCGCAGCCGGGTCAGCTCGGCCCGGACGGCCTCGTCGGGCTGGGACGGGGCGGGGGCCTGCGGCGGGGTGGGCTGGTGGGGGCGCGGGGACTCACTCATGATCTGCGAGCTTAGACGGATCTCGAGAGGATCGTGGGCGGGTGTTCGGGATCCGGAACGGTGGTGCTCCAGCCGCCGTGCACCGCACGTCCCTGCTGCTCGCGGAAGCGGATGGGGGCGGTACCGACGCGGCGGGTGAAGAGCCGGGAGAAGTAGGCCGGGTCGTCGTAGCCGACGCGGCGGGCGACGGCGGCGACGGGCAGCTCGGTGGCGGCGAGGAGTTCTTTGGCGCGGCCGAGGCGCACGGTGAGCAGGTAGTCCTTGGGGCTGCATCCGGCGGCCCTGCGGACGGCCGTCCGCAGCTCGGCGGCGGTCATGCCGTGCCGGGCGGCGTGTTCGGCGACGGAGAGCGGCTGGAAGGCGTCGCGGGCGAGGGCGGCGAGGACGGGGTCGCCGTCGGCGTTGGTGTCGGCGCGGGACCGGCGGAGCGCGACGAGGAGTTCGTGGACGGCGGCGCCGGTCTCGACCTCCAGGAGGGGGTTGCCGGCGCGGGCGGCGCGGGCGATCCGGCCGATGGCGGCGCGGGCGGGTGCGGCGTCGGCGAGGGGGACGACGGGCCGGTCGGGTTCGATGTAGCCGAGTTCGGTGTAGGTGGCGGTGGCGGGCCCGGAGAAGTCGACGAAGGCCTCGTCCCAGCCGGTGCCGGGGTCGGCGCCGTAATGGTGGGGGGCGCCGGGCGTCAGCCAGAGGAGGGCGGGTGCGGTGACGGTGGTGCGGCGGCCGTCGGGGCCCCGGTACCAGCCGCTGCCGGCGGAGACGACGACGGCCACGTGGTGGTCGAGGGTGCGGGGTCCGACGGTGGGCAGGGTGCCGTGCTGGAGTCCGACGCCGAGGCAGACGAGGCCGAGGCGGTGGTGGACGGGGCTGGGCGTGAAGTAGCGCATCCAGGTGTGGTACATGCGGTGGCCCCTCCTCGGCCCCTCCGGCGGATCGGGGCCGGGCGGGCTCTAACGTCCAAACTGCGACGATCTTTGTCCATGGACCGCTTCGCCGCCAGAGGGTGAGGGTGAGGCCATGAGCACGTTCGCTGTGGGTGACGAGGACTTTCTGCTCGACGGTCGGCCGGTGCGCCTCCTGTCGGGGGCTCTGCACTACTTCCGGGTGCACGAGGCGCAGTGGGAGCACCGGCTCGGGATGCTGCGCGCGATGGGCCTCAATTGCGTCGAGACGTACGTCCCCTGGAATCTGCACGAGCCGGAGCCGGGGCGGTACGTGGACACGGACGCCCTGGGCCGGTTCCTGGACGCGGTGGCGCGGGCCGGGATGCGGGCGATCGTGCGCCCGGGGCCGTACATCTGCGCCGAGTGGGAGAACGGCGGTCTGCCGCACTGGCTGACCGGTCCGCTGGGACGGCGGGTGCGGACGCTGGACCCGGGGTTCCTCGTGCCGGTGGAGGACTGGTTCCGGCGGCTGCTTCCGCAGGTGGTGGAGCGGCAGATCGACCGGGGCGGGCCGGTGGTCCTGGTGCAGGTGGAGAACGAGTACGGCAGTTACGGCAGTGACCGGGGCTATCTGGAGTGGGTGGCGGAGCTGCTGCGTGGCTGCGCGGTGAGCGTTCCGCTGTTCACGTCGGACGGGCCCGAGGACCACATGCTGACGGGCGGCTCGGTGCCGGGGGTGCTGGCGACGGCGAACTTCGGTTCGGGTGCGCGGGAGGGTTTCGCGACGCTGCGGCGCCACCAGCCGTCGGGGCCGCTGATGTGCATGGAGTTCTGGTGCGGCTGGTTCGACCACTGGGGCACCGAGCACGCGGTGCGGGACGCGGGGGACGCGGCGGAGGCGCTGCGGGAAATCCTGGAGTGCGGGGCCTCGGTCAACGTGTACATGGCGCACGGGGGCACGAACTTCGGCGGTCGGGCCGGTGCGAACCGGGCGGGTGAGCTGCACGACGGGCCGCTGCGGGCGACGGTGACCTCGTACGACTACGACGCGCCGGTGGACGAGGCGGGGCGGCCGACGGAGAAGTTCTGGCGTTTCCGGGAGGTGCTCGCGGCGTACGCGGAGGGGCCGCTGCCGGAGGTTCCTGAGCCGCCGGCCGGGCTCGCGGCGCCGGTGTCCGGCGTGCTCGACGGGTGGGCTCCGCTGGAGGCGGTCCTTGAGGTGCTCGGTGACGAGGAGGCGGTGACGCCGGTGCCGCCGACCTTCGAGCAGCTCGGGGTGGACCGGGGCCTGGTCCGCTACCGGGTGGCGGTCCCGGGGCCGCGGCAGCCGTACCCGCTGGGGGTGACGGGGCTGCGGGACCGGGCGGTGGTGTACGTGGACGGGGCCGCGGCCGGGGTGCTGGACACCTCGGACGGGGAGGACGTGTCGCTGCCCGGGCCGGTGGCGGGTCCTGCGGTCGTCGACCTGTGGGTGGAGTCGCTGGGCCGGGTCAACTACGGGCCGCGGCTGGCGGAGCCGAAGGGCATCACCGGGGGTGTGCGGCACGAGCGGCAGTATCTGCACGGGTTCCGGTCCCGGGGGCTGCGGCTGGACGCCTTCGAGGCGGCGGCCGTGGACAAGGTGCCCTTCGAGGCGGCGGCGGGCCGGGGCGGTCCGGGCCTGCGCCGGGGGACGCTCGCGGTGGCCGGGGCGGGGGACGCGTGGCTGCGGGTGCCGGGCGGGACCCGGGGCTTCGTGTGGGTGAACGGCTTCTGCCTGGGCCGGTACTGGTCGGCGGGGCCGCAGGAGGCGCTGTTCGTCCCGGGCCCGGTGCTGCGGGAGGGCACGAACGAGGTGTGGCTGCTGGAACTGGAGGGGGACGGGGAGCCGGGCGTCGAACTCGGCGTCGTCTGAGCCGGTGCGCGCCGCGGGGGAGGCTGTCGGGCCGGGGGCCGTCGCGCCCGGCGTCCGCCGAAGCCCGCCTCCCGCAGGGTGCCGTCGGGCTCGCCGAGTCCTCAGGCTGCGCCCGTCCCGCAGTACGCCGTCGAGCTCGGCGTCGACTGAGCCCGCGTCCCGCAGGAGGACGTCGGGCGCGGCGTCCACCGAAGCCCGCCTCCCGCAGGGGGCCGTCGAGCTAGCCGAATCCTCAGGCGGCGCCCGTCCCGCAATACGCCGTCGAGCTCGGCGTCGACTGAGCCCGCGACGCGCAGGAGGCCGTCGCGCCCGGCGTCCGCCGAAGCCCGCGTCTCGCAGAAGCCCGGCCGGCCGGCGTCCCTCGAAGCCCGCGACCCGCAGGAGTCCGACGCGCCCGGCGTCCGCCGAGCCCGTCCCCGTACGGCGGGAGCCAGTACGCGGTGGTGCCCCGGAGCCGAGGCCGCTCCGGGGCACCTGGTCGTGCGGACCGCTACAGCGTCGCCGCGGCCGACTTGATCGCGGCGGCGAAGGTCGAGACCTCCGTGTAGACGCCGGGGTAGTTGGGCCGGGCGCAGCCCTGGCCCCAGCTCACGATGCCGACCTGGACCCACGCTCCGGCGTTGTCCTTGCGGAACATGGGGCCGCCGGAGTCGCCCTGGCAGGTGTCGACGCCGCCCTGGCTGTAGCCGGCGCAGATCTCCTCGGCGGGGACGAGGTCGCTGCCGTACGAGCTCTGGCAGGAGGCGTCGGAGACGAACGGCACGTTCGCCTTGAGCATGTAGCGCTGCTGACCGCCGCCCTCACGGGCCGCGCCCCAGCCGGCCACCGTGAAGGTGCCGGTGTTGTACGCGGTGGTCTCGGCGAGCTTCAGGTTGGGCAGCGAGGTGATCGGGCTGGCCAGCTTGATCAGCGCCCAGTCCTTGCCCTTGCCGTTGTAGCCGGGGGCCTGGAGGACCTTGGTGGACTTGACCTTGATCGCGCTGCTGCTCTGCAGGTCCACGACTCCGGCGGTGGCGGTGATGCTGGTGTTGTTGCCGGAGCCGCTCACACAGTGGGCCGCGGTGAGGACGACCTGCGGGGTGATCAGCGAGCCGCCGCAGCCCATGGAGAGCCGGACCATCCAGGGGAACTCGCCCTGGGCGGCGCGGGTGCCTCCGACGACGGGGGCGGGGGCGGCGGAGGCGGTAGTGGGCTGGAGGCTGACGGCCGCCAGGACGACGGCGCCGGCGGCGGCGAGCTTCTGGAGGGCACGGACCATGCGGTTCTGATTCACGTGTCTGCCTTCTCTCATGGGGGGTTGCCTCGACAGGCGATGACATGCGCCCGTCAAGTCATGTCCGGATTATGGACAACTCTCAACTGCCGCCACAAGGAAGCCTTTTCAGCCACACCGCACCGGGTCGTAAAATGGGCCAGAGGGGGGGTCCCGTATGCCGCACCGTCAGGAGGGCGACCGCGTCGCCCACGGCTTCCCGCACCGCGCCGCCGTCGGGGCCTCGCTCACCGCGCTCTACCGGCGCCTCTCCCCCGACGGGGTACACCGCCACCCGACGAGCGTGGCCCCCGCCGACGTGGCCCTCGGGGACGACGAGGACCTGCACCTCGGCACCCAGCGGGTGGCCCGCGCCCTGGTCCGGCACCTGCGGCTGCCCGAGGCGCGCCTGGTGGTGAGTTTCCGGCCGATGGAGCACGCGGCGGCCGTCGAGCTCGCCGCGGGGCCCGAGTACTTCGTGGAGCTGAACGACCGCTTCCGGACCCGCCGCCGGGACATCGGCGCGGCCCTCGCCCACGAGATCACCCACGTCCTGCTGCACCGGCTCGGCCTCGGCTTCCCCGGGACCGCGGAGAACGAGATCCTCACCGACGTCGTCACCACGTACCTGGGCGCGGGGTGGCTGCTGCTCGACGCGTACCGCCAGGACGGGGTGGAGAGCCAGAAGCTCGGCTATCTGACCCCGGAGGAGTTCGGCTACGTCCTCGCCAAACGGGCCGAGGTGTTCGGCGAGGACCCGTCACCGTGGTTCACCAGCGCCGTGGCGTACGAGGCCTGGGTACGGGGCCGGGCCGAGGCCGACCGGGAGCGGTCGGCGCCGCCGCTCGCCGGGGCCGGCTGGGCCGAGCGGCGCCGGTACGGCTGGGAGCGGCGGCGGGGGCGGGCCGGCGAGGGCGCCCCGTACGCCTTCACGGGCGGGGCGCCGGCGACCGGTGTCTCGTTCCTCTGCCCGGTCTGCCGGCAGCGCCTGCGGATCCCGGCGGGCCGGGCGCTGAAGGCCCGGTGCGGGGTGTGCCGGACGGTGCTGGAGTGCGCGGGTTAGGCCTGCTCGCCGGCGGGGCTCGGAGGAGGTCTACCCCTGGTCGCCGGGCCGGTCCTGGAGCAGGTTCTTGTGGAAGTGGACGTCCTCGGCGCCGCCGGGGATGCCGAGCACCCGGCCGGTCTCGACGTAACCGTGCCGCCGGTAGAAGTCCGGGGCCTGGAAGGTGAACGACGAGACGGTGGCGCGGTCGCAGCCGCGCCGCCGCGCCTCGTCCTCGGCGGCGCGCAGGAGGCGGCTCCCCCAGCCGTCCTGCCGACTGTCCTCGCGGACCCACAGCATGTCGATGCCGAAGAGGCCGCTCCAGGTCCAGCCGGTGAGGCCGCCGATCAGCTCCCCGCGCTCGTCGACCGCCTTCACGGACAGCTCGCCCTGGTCCTCGGGGGTGGTGTCCGTGGCCGCGAAGTTGAAGGCGTCGAGCCCCTCCTCCAGGGCCTTCGCGAGGGCGGTGTCCCCATGGCCGACGCTGAGCGTCGCACCGTCCCGGCCGTGATCGTGATCGTGCGTCATGCGGCCCGATTCTGGCACAGGCGTACGAGCCGGCCGCGGCGCCGGGAACGGGGCGGGGAGCCGGGTGGGACGGAAGGGTGGGAATCGATTTGCGCCAGGACCGGACGGCGGGTCAGGGTCGGCGCATGAGCACGCTGTTCGACGCCATCCGTGACGGAGACGAGGACGGGGCCGTACAGGCCCTGCGGGACGGGGCCGACCCCGAGGGCCGGGAGGACGGGGAGACCGCGCTGTACCGGGCGGCCGTCGGCGACGAGGCCGGAATCGTACGGGTGCTGCTGGCCGCCGGGGCGGATCCCGGCCGGGGCAGCGGCGCGGACGGCGACGACCTGCCCCTGTGCGGGGCCGCCGTCGGCGGGCACACCGAGGTGGTACGGGCGCTGCTCGCGGCGGGTGCCGCACCCGACCAGGAGGAGGCGTACGGCTTCACGGCCCTCGCCTGGGCCCTGCGGCTCGGGCACAGCGACACGGCCCGGCTGCTGCTCGAGTACGGGGCCGACCCCGACCGGCGCGGGCCCGACGGGATCCTGCCGCTGGTGGCCGCCGCCCGGCGCGGCTCCACCGGCTGCGTACGGGCGCTGCTCGACCACGGGGCGAACTCCCGGGAGGCCGCGCTGCGGGAGGCCCGGCGCTGGATCGGCGTCGACATGGCGGCCGAGCTGCGGCGCGGACTCGTCGCGGGGAACGAGGGCGGCGAGACGTACGAGGCGGTGGTCCGCCGGGTCCGCGAGGACGGCGGGGTGACGGTGGTCGTCGAGCTGCTGCGGGAGGACGGCGCGCCCGGTCGCGGCGACGACCGGCAGACCGGGCACGCGGCGATCGCCACGCTGGTCGAGGCGGCGCTCGGGCTGCACACCTCGCACGAGGAGCTGGCGGCGCGGGCGCTGCGCTGCGGCGATCCCGAGCTCGACGACTGGACGACGGCGGTGGCCGAACTCGCCGGCCGCGCCGACGAGGAGACGTTCGTGGCGGCGGCCGCGTGGTGCGCGTACCGCGACCCGCTGCGCCGGGCGCTGGGCGCGAGGGTGCTCGGCGCGCTGCCGGGCTTCGCGGCGAGCGCGGTCCCTGTGCTGCGCCGGGTCGCGGCCGAGGTGACGGTGGCGGTGGCGGTGCCGCGGGAGGCGGGACCCGCGGGGCGCGGGCGGATTCCCTCTGCGCGGGAGCCGGGGCCTTCCTCGGCGCCGGGGTCTTCGCCGGTACCGGGGCCTTCGCCGATGCCGGGGGCTTCGCCCGTACCGGCGCGGGAGCCGGTCCTTTCGGTGGTGACGGCGCTCGGGGAGTGCGGGGACCCGGCGGCCGTACCCGAACTCCTCGCCGCGGCGGGGCATCCCGACGCGGCCGTCCGGCGGGCGGTCGCGGGGGCCCTCGCCGGGATCGTGCCGGCCGGGCACCTGGAGGCGCTCGGGGTGCTGCTCGCGCTCAGCCGGGACGGGGACGCGCGGGTGCGGGACTGGGCGACGCTCGCGCTCGCCGAGCTGCCCGACGACACCCCGCTGGTGCGGGAGGGGCTCGCCGAGCGGCTCGGCGACACCGATCCGGAGACGGCGGCGGAAGCCGCGCGCGGGCTGGCGATCCGTCAGGACCCGCGCGCCGTCGACGCGCTGGCCTCGGCCCTGGCGGACGGCGACCCGGAGGGCGCGGCGCGGGAGACGGCACTCGCCGCCCTGGAGTACGTCCACGACCCCCGGGTCAGGACCCGTCTGGAATGGACGTCCCCGCGCCGCGCCTGACCTGCCCGGGCGGACTCCCGGGCGGGTTGCCGGGTGGACTCCCGGGCAGATTCCCGGGCGGGCTCAGCAGGCGTAGTCGACCAGGTCGAAGGACGCGTAGTGGTCGGACGTGTAGTAGTCCTCCCGCGCCGAGTCGCCGGTCACGATCCGGCGGGCGCCGCGGGTGGAGGAGCCGGGGGTCTCGACCGTGTACTCGTGGTAGTAGCCGGTCGAGCGGCCCGGCAGGATCTGCTCCCGGTTCTGGAAGACGGAGCCGTCCTGGCTGTACGGGAAGGGGCCGCCCGCGTCGATCAGACGCAGGGTCGTGTACGCCTCGCCGGGGAGGTCGGAGTAGCAGATGTCCCCGACGGCGGCGGTGGCCGTGACGGACGCCGGGGCCGTGACGGACGCCGGGGCCGCGGCGGTGGCCGGGGCGCCGAGGAGGAGGGAGGAGACGAGGGCGGCGGCGACACCGCCGGCGAAGGTGAATCGAGGGGGGATTCGCATGGCTGAGATTTTGACGCGCGTAGATCCGGCCGGGAAGGCCGATTCCCTTCAATTCGCCGGACGTTGACTCCTTGGTCGCGAACGTGCGGATCCCGTGTGCACGGGAGTGATCGGCGCTTCGCGGGGAACGGGGCGGCCGCGCACGACCCTCCCCTCCAGGCCCGTCGGCTGCTACCTTCCCTCCGAGAACGGACCTAACAAACGTTAGGTGGAAGGGTGGTCGATGCGCCCACGGGTGCCCGCACTCACGCGGACCCGCCCTGATGGGCGCCCGCCCTCACGGGTGCCCGCCCTCGACCCTCAACCCCCTTGAGCCGCAAAGGAGTCCGGCCGTGCACCTGTCTCGACGCGCGCTGCTCACCGCCACCGGCGCCACCGCCCTGCTCGGCGCCCTGCCCACACAGGCGGTCGCCCGCCCCCGGTCCCCGCAGGCGCCCCCGATCCGGCAGATCCCGCTCCAGGGCGCGGTCAACGTCCGCGACCTCGGCGGCCACCCCACGTACGACGGGAGCCGGGTCCGGTACGGCCTCGCCTACCGGGGCGACCACCTCGCCAAGCTGACCGACGCGGACCTGACCACGCTCGCCGGGCTCGGCCTGGGCACCGTGGTCGATCTGCGGATCCCCCTGGAGGTCGGCCACGACGGCGCCGACCGGCTCCCGGCCGGTGCCGTCCCGGTCCCCCGGCCCGTCACCGACAACGGCCTGTTCGGACAGCTGCTCACCGCGATCGGCTCGCGCGACCCGGTGCGGCAGGAGGAGATGCTGGGCGGCGGCCGGGCCGCCGCGTTCATGCGCGAGGTGTACCGGACGTTCGTCACCGACCCCGCGAACCGGGCCGCCTTCGCGGCGACCCTGCGGGACCTGGCCGACCGCCGCCGCGGGCCCCTGCTCCTGCACTGCACCTCGGGCAAGGACCGCACCGGCTGGGCGAGCTGGCTGCTGCTCACGCTCCTGGGCGTGCCCGACTCCCTCGCCCGGGCGGACTACCTGGCCTCCAACACCTTCCGCGCCGCGTACGACGCAAAGGTGCGGGAGGGATTGAAACAGGCCGGGCTCATGCAGAACCCGGCCCTGATCATTCCGCTCCAGGAGGTGCGGGCGGAGTACCTCGACACCGCCCTGGAGCAGCTGCGCTCCTCGTACGGGAGCGTGTTCCGCTACGTGTCGGACGGCCTCGGCCTGGAGTTCCGCGAGCTGCTCGCGCTGCGCGAACGGCTGGTGCCCGGAGCCTGACGCCCGGAGCGGGCGGCACCCGCTCCGGCGCCCGCGGCGGCACCGCGTCCGCCGCCCGTGCCGGAGCCGGCGCCTCGGCCGCCGCCGGACGCGCGGCCCGAGCCGCCGGCGGCACCGGCGGTGCGGCCCGCGGAGCCCGACGCACGGCCCGAGGAGCCCGCGGCGCGGCCCGAGGCCGTGCCCGCGGTTCCGGAACGGCCCGAGGCCGTGCCCGTACCGGCCGTGCCTCCGGCCCCCGCGGGACGGCGGCGCCGACCGCCGGAACGGCCGCCACCGGCACCGGAGCCGGACCCGGCCGGCTTGCGCGGCTGGGTCGGCTGCGGGGTCTCGACGACGACCGGGACGCCCGAGGGCTCCCGCGCGCCGGTCAGCTCGGCGAGCTGCTCGTCGCTGGACTTGATCTGCGCCGTGCGGGGGCTGATGCCCGCGTGCGACATCAGTCGGCCCATGTCGCGCTTCTGCTCGGGCAGCACCAGGGTGAAGACGCTGCCGGACTCACCGGCGCGGGCGGTGCGGCCGCCGCGGTGCAGGTAGTCCTTGTGGTCCATCGGCGGGTCGACGTTGACGACCATGTCGAGGTCGTCGACGTGGATGCCTCGGGCGGCCACGTTCGTGGCGACGAGCGTGGTGACCTGGCCGCTCTTGAACTGGTCCAGGGTCCGGTTGCGCTGCGGCTGCGAGCGGCCGCCGTGCAGGCCGGAGGCCCGTACACCGTTGGCGAGGAGCCGCTTGACCAGCCGGTCCACGGAGCGCTTGGTGTCCAGGAAGAGGATCGTCCGGCCGTCGCGGGCAGCGATCTTCAGCGTGACGGCCTTCTTGTCGGTCTCGTCCATCACGTACAGGACGTGGTGCTCCATCGTCGTGACCGCGCCGGCCGACGGGTCGACGGAGTGGACGACCGGGTCGTCGAGGAACATCTTGACCAGCCGGTCGACGTTCCGGTCGAGGGTGGCCGAGAACAGCAGGCGCTGCCCGCCCGGCTCGACCTGCTTGAGCAGCTTCGTGACCTGGGGCAGGAAGCCCATGTCGGCCATCTGGTCGGCCTCGTCGAGGACGGTGACGGCGACCTGGTCGAGACGGCAGTCGCCGCGGTCGATGAGGTCGTGCAGCCGGCCGGGCGTGGCGATGAGGATCTCGGCGCCGCGGCGCAGCGCGGACGACTGCCGGCTGATCGACATGCCGCCGACGACGGTGGTGACGCGGAGCCGCAGCGCGGAGGCGTACGGGGTGAGCGCGTCGGTCACCTGCTGGGCGAGCTCGCGGGTGGGCACCAGGACGAGCGCGAGGGGCGCGCCCGGCTCGGCGCGGCGGCCGGCCGAACGGGCCAGGATCGCGAGTCCGAACGCGAGGGTCTTGCCGGAGCCGGTACGCCCCCGGCCGAGCACGTCACGGCCGGCCAGCGAGTTCGGAAGGGTCGCGGCCTGGATCGGGAACGGCTCCGTGACGCCCTGCTCGCCCAGGGTCCGCAGCAGGCCCTCGGGCATGTCGAGGTCGGCGAAGGCGGCCACCGCGGGCAGGGCGGGCGTCACCGTCTCCGGCGGCGTGAACTCGCTCGGCGGCGGGGGCGCGGAGGGACGGCGCCCTCCACGGGAGGCCTTCGGCTGTGACGTGGACTTCGCCTGGGCGGTGCGGGGGCTGCGCTTGTGGGGGCGTTCGGAGCGGATCATGCGTGCCTTTCTGGCCGGTGCTCGCGGCACAGCCAGGGCCCGCACCTGCACGGTGCGGGCCCCGGCTGCTCTACCCGGAACACGCGATACGGGCCCCGGCTGTTTTCCCGGAACGCGCGGTACGAGCCCCGGATGTCTCTACCGGAACAATAGTGCGCCCCGGAACCTTCCCGCCCCTCCCGGCCGATGCCCGGACGGATCAGACCTGACCAGGAGGGTGTGACGTGGGCGACCTCACAGCCGTCCGGTGATCCTGACGGCTTCACGGCGACCGTGACGGCTTCACGGTGACCCTGACGGCACACGGCGACCGTGACGGCTTCCGGTGACCGTGACGGCTCCTCCGTGCCCTCACGTCCGTACGGCGATTCCGTCCAGGACCATGGACAGGTACTGGCGGGCGATCTCCTCGGGGCGGTGCAGGCCGCCCGGCCGGTACCAGGACGCGGCGACCCAGACCGTGTCGCGGACGAAGCGGTAGGTCAGGCGGATGTCCAGGTCGGCGCGGAAGACGCCGGCGGCGACCCCGCGCTCCAGGGTGCCGAGCCAGGCCTTCTCGAACCTGTGCTGCGAGTCGGTGAGGTACTGGAAGCGGGGCTGGTCGGTGAGGTGCCGGGACTCCTTCTGGTAGATGGCGACCGCGGCACGGTGCCGGTCGATCTCACGGAAGGACTCGGTGACCAGGGCCTCGATGGTCTCGCGGGGCCCGAGGCCGGCGTCGAGGACGGCGTCGTACCCCTGCCACAGCTCGTCGAGGAAGGTGGAGAGGATCTCGTCGAGCATCGACTCCTTGGAATCGAAGTGGTAGTAGAGGCTGCCGGCGAGCATGCCCGCGGCGTCCGCGATCTTGCGGACGGTGGTGGCGTTGTACCCCTGCGCGGCGAACACCTCGGCCGCCGTGTCGAGGAGTTCACGGCGCCGCTCGGGCCCGCCGCTCACCGGGGACTTCTTCTTGCTTGAGCTCTGGGGAGTGTTCGGCACGCGTCCATTCTGGCGCCACGGGTGCCGGGCGCCGACGGGGACCGTCCCCGCGGTCACGGCACGAGGCGGGGCGGGCTGTCGTCGTTGCCGCGGCGGAAGGTGCGCGCCGGATGTCCGGGGGACCACGTCCGGACGACGAGTTCGTCGCCGTCCACCCAGGTCCGTACGACCTCGGTCGGGTCCACCCGGAAGAGGTGGAACGGCTGGGGCTCCCCCGCGTCGGCGACGTACCGGGCGACGGTCTCCGGGTCGGTGACCTCGACGGCCCGCCCGGCGACGCGGACGTCTCCGCCGCCCATGCCGGTGCCCTCGCCCAGGTTGGCGAGGAGGCTGAGCCGGGGGTCGCGGCGCAGGTCGCGGGCCTTGCGGGAGCCGGGCATCATGCCGAGCCAGAGTTCACCGAAGCGGAAGCCCACCTCGATGCCGCTGAGCCGGGGCGAGCCGTCCTCGCGCACGGTGGCGAGGGTGTGGTGGGTGTACTGCCCGAAGCGCTCGCGCACGGTCTCGGCGAACGCGGGTTCTACGGCCTCGAAGGCCGACCAGGTGGTTCCGGTGTCTCCCATGCGTCCAGGAGACACCGGATACCCGACACCTACGGTCCGGTATTACTCCGAACGTCCCGGGTCAGGCCGTGGCGGAGCGCTCGGCGGTGCTGCGCTCGACGCAGAACTCGTTGCCCTCCGGGTCGCCCAGGGTCGCCCAGCCGGTGCCGTCCGGGTTGCGGCGGTCGTCGAGGAGGGTCGCGCCGAGGCCGAGCAGCCGCTCGACCTCCTCGTCGCGGGTGCGGTCCTGCGGCTGGAGGTCGAGGTGGATGCGGTTCTTGCCCGTCTTCGGCTCGGGGACCTGGATGAAGAGGAGGCCGGCCCCGGGCGTCTCGACGAGTGCTTCCTCGTCGCCCGGCTTGTCCTCGTCGGAGACCTTGGAGTCCAGGACCTTCGCCCAGAAGGTGGCGAGCGCGTAGGCGTCGGCGCAGTCGATGGTCACGTGTCGTACCAGGGAAGTCATGGCCGTCATGATCGCCCACGGCCCCGACCGCGGGCCACCGGATTCCCCCGCGCTCAGTCGGCGGTGGCGAGTTTCCGCCCCTCGGTCGCGGCCACGAGCGCGGCGAGCGAGGAGCGGGTGCCCTGGAGGTCGTGGAGCTGCTCGTCGATGGCGTCGAGTCGGGCGACCAGCAGCGGGCTGAGGCAGGGCTCGATCTCCCCTTCGCTGCCGCAGACGCAGTCGAGGACCTCGGCGATCACCCGGGTCGGCAGTCCGGCTCCGAGCAGGGCCCGGATCCGGCGCACGACGGAGGGCGCGTCGGAGCCGTACGTCCGCTGCCCGCCGGGGGTGCGCTCCGAGGCGAGGAGGCCCTGCTCCTCGTAGTAGCGGAGCAGCCGGACGCTCACCCCGGTCTCACGCGACAGCTCACCGATCTTCATGTGACCCCCCTCACATCCGCCCGTGCGCGCTTGAACCTCACATCCGTGTGAGCTCCTACGGTCCGAGCATGACGAACAACACGACCGACACGACCAGCGTGACCGACACGGCCGGCGCGACCAGCACGACCGACAGGGCCGGCGCGGCCAGCGCGGCCAGCGCCACCGCCGCGAACGGCACGGCCCGCACGCCCGGCACGGACTCCTCGCACCCGACGATATTCCAGCTCGGCGGCGACCTCCCGGTCAGGCGGATCGGATACGGCACGATGCGACTCGCCGACGGCCCCGGTGACCCGACGGGACCGGAGGCCCGCGTCTGGACGGCCCCCGCCGACCGGGCGGCGGCGATCGCGCTGCTGCGGACGGCAGCCGAGGCGGGCGTCACCCTCTTCGACACGGCCGACGCGTACGCCCTCGGGGCCGGGGAGGAGCTGCTCGCCGAGGCGCTGCGGCCGTACGGCGAGGGGGTCGCGGTCGCCACCAAGGTCGGCGTGGTGCGGCCCTCGCCCACCGAATGGGTGGCGCTCGGGCACCCGGCCTATCTGCGCCAGCAGGCCGAGCTGAGCCTGCGCCGGCTGCGCACCGAGCGGATCGACCTGCTCCATCTGCACCGTCTCGACGAGGCCTTCCCGGTCGCCGAGCAGATCGGCGCCCTGCGGCAGCTCCAGGACGAGGGCAAGGTGCGGCACATCGGCCTCTCGGAGGTGACGGTCGCCCAGTTGACGGAGGCCGAGGCGGTCGCGCCGATCGCGGCCGTGCAGAACCTCTACAACCTGGCGAACCGCGACCACGAGGACGTCGTCGAGCACACCGCCGGACGCGGGATCGCGTTCGTGCCCTTCTTCCCGGTCGCCATGGGCGGGCACGCGGGTCCGGAGGGACCGGTCGCCCGGGTCGCCCGGGAGATCGGCGCCAGCCCTTCGCAGACGGCCCTGGCCTGGCTGCTGCACCGGGCCCCGCACATCCTTCCGATCCCGGGCACGACCTCGGCCGCGCATCTCGTGGAGAACCTGGGCGCGCTCGACGTCAGCCTCACCGAGGAGCAGTTCGCGCGGCTCGGCGAGGAGGTGGGGGACGCCGCGTCATGACCGGACGATGCCCTGGCGTCGCGCCGCCGCGAGCCAGGCCGGGAACTCGGAGACGAGCCTGTCGTACAGCTCCGCGTCCGGGACCCTGCCCGGGTCCCGGCCCGCGTGGAAGAAGCCGCAGTTGTCGACGGGCCGCTTCGCCGGCACGTCCAGTTCGTCGAGCCGGCGCAGGAACTCGAACTGCCGGCTGCCGGGGTCGCCGAAGCCGACGAACTGCCAGAAGATCGGCAGCCGGGCCGCCTTGCAGACGTACCGCTCGGCCGCGAGCCGGTTGATCGGCCCGCCGTCGGTCTGGAAGACGACGAGCGCGGGGGCGGTGGAGCCGCTGTCCAGGTAGTGGTCGATGACGGCGTCCATGGCCAGGTGGTAGCTGGTCTTCCCCATGTGCCCGAGCCCGGCGACGATGCGGTCGATCCGGCCGGCGTGGTCGTCGAGCCGGATCTCGGTCTCGGCGTCGATGTCGGTGGAGAAGAAGACGACGGGGACCCGCCCGTCGTCGTCGAGCTGGGCGGAGAGTCCCAGCACCCGGTCGGCGAGGGCCTGGACGGCGCCACTGGCGTAGTACGGCTTCATCGACCCCGAGTAGTCGACGACGAGGTGGACGGCGACGGGCTGGCCGTCGATCCCGTGCCGCCGCAGCGACTCGCCCGCCTGCTTGTAGAGGCTCACCAGCGCGGGCGCGGTCTCCTCGACCTTCCGCAGACTCATCGCCATGGGTTCTCTCCTCCCGACTCGTCCGTCGCGTCCCTGCCCGTGGCGTCCCCGCCCGCCGCTTCCCGCCCCATCCGCTCGATGTCCGCGAGCATGGCGTCGGCGAGGTCTCGTTCGGCGGCGTAGTACCGCTCGGCCCAGGTGAGGGTGAGCCGGGGGTACGCCCAGGCCTCGTCCGCCGACGCGTCCGCCGCGTCGGCCTCGGCGCGCAGCCGCATGGTTTCGGCGTGGTCCCGGTGGGCGGCGAGGACCTCCCGCATCCGCTCGGGTTCGAGGAGGTGGCCGAGCCAGAGCCGGAGCATCGGCCCGTGCTTGAGGACGGGCGGGTCGAGCGGCGCGGTGCGGGCCCAGGCCTTGACGGCGGAGAGTCCTTCGTCGGTGATCCGGTAGACGCGCTTGTCGCGCGGGCCCGCCTCCGGGGCGACCAGGCGCGAGCCGGCGTATCCGGCCTTCTCCAGGCGCTTGAGCTCGCTGTAGATCTGGCTGAAGGAGGGGCTCCAGTAGAAGAGCCCCAGTGACCGGTCCGACCACTTCTTGAGGTCGTAGCCGGACAACTCCCGCCCGAAGGAGAGCAGTCCGAGCACGGCCCAGCTGGTCGCCGGTAGCGCCGGCACGGTCTCTTCGTCCGCCACGGGCGGCAGTCTACGGCCCTTCCCTCCTCCCCCTATGCCTGCTAGAAGTATTTCGATTAGGCATATTCGCCGTATCTCCTCCGGGAGGAGCGCCCCGTGAAGTTCTCCATGATCTTCGAAGCACAGCTCGTCGACCCGACCCCCGCCCGCGAACACCGCGTCATCCACGACTGCGTCGAACAGGCCGTCCTCGCCGAGGAGATGGGCTTCGACCGGATCTGGGCGGTCGAGCACCACTCCCTCACCCAGTACGCCCACATGAGCGCGTCCGAGGTCTTCCTGACCTGGGTCGCCGCCCGCACCCGCACCATCCGCGTCGGCCACGGCGTGGTCACCATGCCCTTCGGCTACCAGCACCCCGTCCGGGTCGCCGAACGCACCGCCATGCTCGACGTGCTCTCCGGCGGCCGGGTCGACATCGGCGCCGGACGGGGCGCGACCCGCCAGGAGATGCGGATGTTCGGGGTGCGCCCCGAGGACACCGCGCCGCAGACGGAGGAGGCCCTGCGGATCCTCGCCGCCGCGTGGCGCGCGCCGGAGTTCGAATGGCACGGCTCGCTGGACATCGGCCCCGGCGCGATCCTGCCCCGCCCGGTCCAGCGGCCGCACCCGCCGCTCTTCATGGCCTGCTCGCAGCACGCGTCCCTCCGGCAGGCGGCCGAACTCGGCATCGGGGCCCTGGTGATGGGCTTCGCGGGCGCCGAGGACGTCCGCGCGATGCGCGCGGTGTACGACGAGGCGCTCGCCGACCGGGACGGGTCGCGGTTCGTCTCCACCGAGGTCAACGACCACTTCTCCGCCCTCTGCCCGACCGTCGTCCTGGACGACGCCGACCGCGCGCTCCGGCTCGGCACCCGGGGCCAGCGCTTCTTCGCCGAGTCGATCGCCCACTGGTACGGCGGCGCGCCCGCCCCCACCGGATACGCGGAGGACGAGGACCACGCCGGCGCGCTGGCCCGCGAACGGGACGAGCTGATCGCCCGGCTGCACGAGGCGAACGTCCCGGCCCGCCCGGTCGACACCGGCACCTACAACACCGAGCACGCGTACGGCGACGCGGCCACGGCGATCGCGTACGTCGAACGGCTCCGGGAGATCGGCGTCGACGAGGTGATGTGCCTGATCCAGATGGGCACCGTCCCGCAGGAAGCCTGCCTGGAGACCGTCCGCCAGTGGGGCACGAAGGTCATCCCCCACTTCCGGGCCCTGGACACGACCGCGTGAACGCCCCGGGCGGCGAGCTCACGACCGTGACGGCCCCCCGGGGTACCACGTCTGTCACCTCGGCGCCGGCGGCTTCCGGGCAGAAGTCCACCTGGAAATCGGCATGTTGGCGAACGTCCACGTCTCCCTTCGAGAGCCCTCCGCGCGCTGTGGCGTTCTGGAATCATGGGCGCCCAGGGTGCCACGCAGGGGAGTTGGGGGTGAAGGTGAACTCGACGACGTACGCGTCGACGGACGCAGCCGGGGAGCCGGATGTGACCGGGAGGCGGCGGGCACTGCTCATCGGCGTGGGGAAGACCCCGTTCCTGAAACGGGACAAGGCACTCTCCATGCGCTACCCCCCGCTCGACTTCGTCGACCGCGACATAGAGATGGTGGGATCCGCCCTCGCCGAGTCCGGCTACGACATCGACACCCTGCACCCGGGCCACACCGACATGGAGCGACGGGACACGACGTGCGGCTCGATCGAGACCGCCCTCGAGGACTTCATGCTCTCGTGCCGGGCAGGGGACACCGCGTTCCTCTACTTCTCCTGCCACGGTGTAACCGTCGGCGAGCGCGAGTACCTGCTCACCGCCGACGCCAGGCCTCGCGCCGACGGGTCGCTGTTCGGTCGGGCGATGCTCGAGGTCAGCCCAGAGGTCCTCCTCGGCGGCCTCCCCGCGGGCGTCACGGTCGTGGTCTGCCTCGATACCTGCCGCGTCGAGGATCCATCCTCGCCCACGGACCCGCACGAGACTCCACTCGTGAACTCCGCATACCGCGATGTGGCCTGGCTTCGCGCGAGCGGCCGCGGCCAGCCGGCCTACGCCGACCCCGAGAAGGGCAGCTACTTCGGTATCGCTCTCTCCGAGGCCCTGTCGCGGAACAGTCCCCCGAAGACCTTCAAGGACGTTCACGACTTCGTCCGAAATCGGGTCGAGCGGCTCGCTTCACGGCTCGTAGAGCCCCCGCCGACGGTCGAATTCCAGTGCGTGGAGGGCCTCGCGGACCGGCTGGTTCTCTGCCGGGGCTCGCGGGTGACCCAGCGCTGGGCCGATGCGATCAGTGCTTCCACACTCTGGCAGCACACCTCGCACGACGCGGCCACACACGACCGGGTCAAGGAAAGGTTGTCCGACCTCGCGCGCGAGGTCGCGAAGAGTCGCCTTGTCACGGACTCGGCGCTCGTCACCCCGTGGAGCGACCCCGACTACCCCCTCCGGGTGGTGGAGCGCCTCGGCCGGCTCGTCGAGGCCGCCCGCCTCACCGGCGGCGAGCGGCTCTCCCCCGCCGAGACCGCGGCGCTACTCGCTGCTCCCCTGCTTCACGAAGGCGTCGTGGCCATCGCTCTGAGCGAGCTGGCGGCATTGCGGCCGGACAGGATCGACCGGCGCGAGGGCGGACGGGGGCGCGAAGCCCTCACCCCGCACGACCGCCTGGTGTGCGACGCGGCTCGGGATGTGTCCCGCGCCCACTCGCAGGTGAGCCTGGCTGCCGAGACTCTGCGTCAGCGTCATCTCCACGAGCCGGCCGCGGCGGCCGACCACTGGCTGCGACACCGGTTCATCGCCGACTGGGACCGACTGTGGGACCGTACAGGCGACTACCCGGCGGTCGACCACCTGCTGGACATGGTGACAGCGGCGGTAACTGCCGGTTCCCCCAGCGAACCTTCACCTCAGAAACGCACACTGATCGAGCGCCAACTCCGCCAGGTACTGGCTCACGTCACGGTCGCACCAGGCAGCAGCCCTCGGATCAACGACAGCGGCGAACTCCGCTGGAACGAGCATCCCGCCGTTCCCGGAAACACGTGGCGCGCCCGCGACCTCGCGTACCTCGTCTGGCTGGCGTCCCTCTTGTCCGCCGACCCCCGGCGCATGTCCAGCGTGCTGGTCGACCACCTGGGTGCGCATCGCCGCCTCGTGCCCTCGGACGTCACTGCGGCACTCTCCGAGTACCGCCTCGAGTCCGCCGACGAGCACATGCCGACGGACGGTGGGGACGGGTACGACCTCGCGGTCAACTTCCTCTGCCCGCACCCCGCGCTGCACGCGGCCGTGGAGGAGCTGGCAGCCACCGCCGACGCCTCGGTCCGCGCACTCCACCGGGGCTGGAAGGATGCACGCACCACCGCGCCGGACCTGCTGCGCGGCATCCCACGCAAGGTGACCACGGACTTCCTGGAGCCGCTGGAACAGCAGTACACCAAGCCGCTGGAGCGCTTCCGGCTCGCCGAGGACGAGATCCGCCCGCTGCTCATGGGCACCCAGCTGTACGGCGACAAGATGCTCGCCGTCAGGGAGCTCTACCAGAACGCCCTGGACGCCTGCCGCTACCGGCAGCTGCGTGCCGCGTATGGAGAGCGGCTGAACACGTGCCGGGCGAGAGGGCATGAGCCCGAGATCTCCTTCGTCCAGGCGTACGACGAGGAGGATCGCCCGTACATCGAGTGCCGCGACACGGGGACCGGCATGAGCCGCCGGAAGCTCACTTCGATGTTCGCGCGGGCCGGCAAGCGATACGAGCAGGATCCGGACTTCGTCCAGGAGCGCAGGAACTGGCGGCGCGCCGGCATCGAGCCGATCCCCTTCAACAGCCGTTTCGGCATCGGAGTGTTCAGCTACTTCATGCTTGCCGAAGAGGTCGTGGTCACCACCGCCACCATCGACCTCCACGGCAACCCGTCCCGTACGGAGGCCCCGCTCCAGGCCACCATCCAGTCCGGCTCGGGCCTCCTGGAGATCGTGGAGACCACCGACGCTCCGGAACGCGGTGGGACGGTGGTCCGCCTCTACCTGAGCGCGGACGGCGAGACACCGCCGTCACTGGTGGAGACGCTGCGGAAACTGCTGTGGGTGAGCGACCACCGGGTGACGGCGCTCGAACTGGACCGCGAGGGCAACAAGATCCGCTCTGAGGAGTGGTCACCGGGCGAGCTCAAGGCGGCGGAGGACTGGCCGGAGGACCCGGCGCGGGCGGGGACCGACGCATGGCTCGTCCAGGGCCAGGGCCAGCTCCTCCTCGACGGCGTGGTGATCAAGAACGCGCCGGAGGTCGACGGCTATGTCTTCAACCTGCGCGAACGCGACCAGCCGGTCCCGACGGTGGACCGAAACGGGCTGGTCGACTGGGATCAGGAAGGAGTGGAGGAGCGGCTGCTCGACGGCGTGACCGAGGCAGTCGCAAGCTTCGCGGAGGTGCGGTTGCGGTGGCTGTGGGAACTCGCCCTCACCGAACCGGCCCTGGCCGTGAAGGTCTTCGACTCGCTCGACGAAGACGCCTTGGGAGTCCTGCACGCGACACAGGACGAACGAAGCCTGGCCAACTCCGCGTTCCGGCTGCGTGAGGTGGGGTGCCTGCCCTTCGACGGACGATCCATCCGGCTGCGGCACTACGAGCAGGCGTTCCGTGCGGAGCGCCTGTACGAAGGTGACCTGTTCGTCCAATGGCGGAACTCCGTGCTGGACGTGTTCAGCGAGGTACGCAGACCCTTCACGCCCAGTGGGTACCCTCGGCCCCAAGGCATTGATGCGCTCCTCTTCGACAGGGTCGTGCCCGATGGATCTTGGGCCGCTGCCCTGTGGGCGGCAGCACTCACCGGTCAACCCCTCTCGACGGCCGTGCGCGCGCAACGGCGCTACGCCATCGCCGGTGTGCCGGTGCCCGAAACCACCGACATCCGCGCTCTGGACGCTGTGACACCGACCGTACTCATGGCCGACCTGTACTTCGCCGAGAGGGAGGCGCGGCGGCGCGAGTCGGTCGAGGGGCATCCGATGCCGGCAGCCTTCGCGCCGCTCCTTCCCGTAGCCGCAGCCCACGGCATTCTGCTGACCGAGGCGCTCGCGGGCGCCCGAGAACTGACCCGCTGGGTACCCGTTCCCGGCTGGGACGACGTTCCCCCGTTCGCAGAGGGCGTTGTCCTCGAGACGGAGGCGAGCTTGCTCGCCTCCGACATCAGTCTGGTCACAGAGCGAAGTAGCCAACTCTGGCACGGGGGCTCGGTCCACCCCGTGGACCTGCTCGTGCGCGCCTCCTCCGTCAAGCAGCGTGAACAGCTAGCCGAACGAATCCGGGAGCTGGCACCTCTGGGGTTCCGCCTTGCGCCGGAGGTGTCCGATGCCACTCTCGGCCATCGACCGCTCACCGGTGACGAGCGGCGCCTGCTCTCGTACGACGTGGACGGTGAGCCCCCCTGGGTCAGGCGTGACTTCAGCCTCCTCGACGTCTTCAAGCGGTCCCAGAGCATGCGAGTTCCGGTTGGCCGAGTGGTGGAACAGATCAACCACCTCACCGCTGCCACAAGCCTCGCGGCACCTGCAATCCCCGACGCCGTCGCCGATTGGACCGTGCCCCGTTGGGTCGGGGGGCTCTTTCCCTTCGAGTCGGAGACCGGCACTCCCTCCTTCGGCCCATGGCGCATCGCCGCCGCCGTGCGCAATGCCGACATCAGCAACGGCTTCGCCTCACTGAGGCAGGACCTGCGGCATCTGGATGTGTGCGGCTTGCTTACTCCCGGGTGCCTTGCCCTCGTCGAGGCGAACCTCGAAAAGATCAGCTCGATGGACCCCTTTCTGGACCGCCTCCTCGACATGGTTCATCCGTTCTCGGCCTATCGCGGTGGGCGCTGGGACATCGACGCGCGAGGCCTGTGTGTCGAGCCGTTGACCCTGCTCGCCGCCCGGGAGAAAGGCACTCTCGGTGCTCAGATCGACCAGGTGGAGGCACTCGCCCTGCCCTTTCCCTTGAAGATCGTCGAACTCTCCGAGCCCTTTCGTAGCCTTGCCCCCCATCTGTCGATCTCGACATTGTTCGAGGAGGGGATGCGGGAGGGACGGATGCTCTTCCGCACCGTGCTGACCTGTCAACAGCTCTTGTACCTGGCCAAGCGCTCCCGTCAAAGCCTTGGTGACGCCTTCCGAACCGCTCTCGCCTTCCAGGCCGTCGGTGGCCCCACTCTCCCCGGCCCCTTCACCGGACCCGACTCCGAGACTCTGGAGGGCTTTCTCACCGACGAGTTCGACCTGGCCGCCTTCGACCCGGGGCTGCTGGGCCCCGGGCGCCTCGGTCCGCTCGAACTCGTCCTCGTCGCCGGCCGGTTCGGCTGGACGCTCGCGAGGACCTACGAGCGGTACGCGCCCTTCCGGGCCCTCGGGCTCCAGGTCACCACGCTCGAACCGGAGGGCGAGGAAGGCGGCATCATCCCCGGCTGGCGTGATGTCCTCGTCCTCACCGAACGGTTGACCGGTCGAGCTCCCGCAATCGCGGGAACCGTCACCGACGAGCACGTCGTCCTCTGTGCCGAGGAGACCGAGCAGTCCGAGAACGATGTCCGTGAGATCCTCCACCGCTACGCCCGGTTGTTCTCACTCGTCGTTCCCACGCACAGAGGACCGCAAGCATGAGTTCCCCCATTCCCTGGCAGCGCAAGCCCTTCCCTCCCACCCAGCCCCTGACCGCCTTCCTCTGGCACGTGCGGAGCGAGGGCGACGGCGTGGAGGCCGCCGGCGAATGTCCCCAGTGCCGGTGCGTCACCAAGAACGTCATCGCGGGGGTCCAGTACGTCACCAAGGGCCCCTCGAAGCCCCTGCGGGATCTTCTGGCCACAGGCTCGCCCAGGCATGCCAGATGCGAGTGCACGACCTGGCATGTGAATCGGCCGGACGGGGTCCCGGACGGCTGTGGAGCCTCGTTCTGGATCGCGCTTCCGCCGGGGGGAATCTCCTTGTGAGTGACTTCACCGACGACGAGCTGTGGAACGCCTCCCTGCGGGGGCGGGCGATGGCGAGCCCGCCCGAGCGGCTGCGGGCCGCGCTCCAGCAGGCTGAGGGATACCGGAACTTCCTCACCACGCTCACAGGATTGCTCACCGTGATCTTCGTGCTCAAGGGGCAGGAGAACCTGAGCAGGATGACCACAGGCCCGAGGTGGTGGGTGATCGGGCTGCTCGCCGGGGCTTTCCTGCTCCTCCTTGTGGCCTCCTGGATGATGGTCTCAGCCGTTCACGAACGGCCGGACGAGGAAGTGCTCACCGACGCGGAGTACCTGCTGAACTACGAGAAGGAGCGGGCTGCCACCGTCCGGCGCACCACCGCCTGGGCCCGCTGGATGGGCCTCGTAGGCGTCCTCGCCGTGTCGGCAGCCTCCCTGATCACCTGGATCTTCCCCGGTCCGGTGAGCTGACCCGGCCGGTCCCGTCTCCCCGCCTTCGGACGCGCAACAGCGCCCACCCAGTCGTCCGGTCGGGGACATTCGGGGGGCGCCGCGCTCAGTTCCGTACCTCGTTGTACGGGACGTTCTCGGGGTGATCCGGTCGGATCAGACCATCAGCGAACGGTCCGTCGGGCGGATCGGGGCCGGCAGGGAGCTGGCGCCGGTCAGGTAGCGGTCCACGCCTCGGGCGGCCGAGCGGCCCTCGGCGATGGCCCAGACGATGAGCGACTGACCGCGGCCGGCGTCGCCGGCGACGTACACGCCATCGACGTTGGTGGCGAAGTCCGCGTCTCGGGCGATGTTACCCCGCTCGTCGAGGTCCAGACCAAACTGGGCGACCAGGCCGTTCTCCACGTCGGTGCCGGTGAAGCCCATCGCGAGCGTGACCAGCTGGGCGGGGATGCTGCGCTCCGTGCCCGGCTTCTGGGTCAGCTTGCCGTCGACGAACTCGACCTCGATGAGGTGGAGGGACTGGACGTTGCCGTCCTCGTCGCCCTCGAAGTGGGTGGTGGAGACGGAGTAGACCCGCTCGCCGCCCTCCTCGTGCGCGGAGGTGACCTTGTACAGCATGGGGAAGGTCGGCCAGGGCTGGCCCGGGTTCCGCTCCTCGCCCGGCCGGGGCATGATCTCCAGCTGCGTGACCGAGGCCGCGCCCTGGCGGTGGGCGGTGCCGACGCAGTCGGCGCCGGTGTCGCCGCCGCCGATGACGACGACGTGCTTGCCCTCGGCGGTGATCGGCGGGGCGACGAAGTCACCCTCGACGACCTTGTTCGCCAGCGGCAGGTACTCCATCGCCTGGTGGATGCCGTTCAGCTCGCGGCCGGGGACGGGCAGGTCGCGGGCGGTGGTGGCGCCGGCGGCGATGACCACCGCGTCGAACCGCTTGCGCAGGTCCGTCGACGTCAGGTCGCGGCCGACCTCGATGCCCGTGCGGAACTTGGTGCCCTCCGCGCGCATCTGCTCGATGCGGCGGTTGATGTGCCGCTTCTCCATCTTGAACTCGGGGATGCCGTAGCGCAGCAGGCCGCCGATGCGGTCGGCGCGCTCGTACACGACCACGGTGTGGCCGGCCCGGGTGAGCTGCTGGGCGGCGGCGAGGCCCGCCGGGCCCGAGCCGATGACGGCGGCGGTCTTGCCGGAGAGGCGCTCGGGCACCTGCGGCTTGACGTCGTTCGCGTCCCAGGCCTTGTCGATGATGGAGACTTCGACGTTCTTGATGGTGACGGCCGGCTGGTTGATGCCGAGCACGCACGCGGACTCGCACGGAGCCGGGCACAGGCGGCCGGTGAACTCCGGGAAGTTGTTGGTGGCGTGCAGCCGCTCCGACGCCGCCGCCCAGTCCTCGCGGTAGGCGTAGTCGTTCCACTCGGGGATCAGGTTCCCGAGCGGGCAGCCGTTGTGGCAGAACGGGATGCCGCAGTCCATGCAGCGGCCGGCCTGCTTGCTGATGATCGGCAGCAGGGAGCCGGGGACGTAGACCTCGTTCCAGTCCCTGACGCGCTCGCCCACGGGGCGGGTCTGCGCGACCTCGCGACCGGTGGTCAGGAAGCCCTTGGGGTCAGCCATGGGTCGCCGCCTCCATCATCTTCTCGGTGGTCTCGGCCTCGGAGAGACCGGCGAGCTCAGCGGCGTCCTTGGCGGCGAGCACTGCCTTGTACGTGGTGGGGATGATCTTGCTGAACCGGTCCGCGTGCGCGTCCCAGTCGGCGAGGAGCTTCTCGGCGACCGTGGAGCCGGTCTCCTCGTGGTGGCGGCGCACGACATCGTGCAGCCACGCCTTGTCGGTGTCCGACAGGGCCTCGATCGCGCCCAGGTTGCCGGAGTTGACGTTGTCCCGGTCGAGGTCGACGACGTAGGCGACACCGCCCGACATGCCGGCCGCGAAGTTGCGTCCGGTCTCGCCGAGGACGACCGCCGTGCCACCGGTCATGTACTCGCAGCCGTGGTCGCCCACGCCCTCCGAGACGACCAGGGCGCCGGAGTTGCGGACGCAGAAGCGCTCGCCGGTGCGGCCGCGGAGGAACAGTTCGCCGCCGGTCGCGCCGTACCCGATCGTGTTGCCCGCGATCGTGGAGTACTCGGCGAGGTGGTCGGCGCCCCGGTCGGGGCGGACGATCACGCGGCCGCCGGAGAGGCCCTTGCCGACGTAGTCGTTGGCGTCGCCCTCCAGGCGGAGGGTGACACCGCTCGGCAGGAAGGCGCCGAACGACTGGCCCGCGGAGCCGGTGAAGGTGATGTCGATGGTGTCGGCCGGGAGGCCGGCGCCGCCGAACCGCTTCGTCACCTGGTGGCCGAGCATGGTGCCGACCGTGCGGTTGATGTTGCGGATGGCGACCTGGGCGCGGACCGGCTGGGCCTCCTCGGCGGAGGCGGCGTTCAGGGCCTCGGCGGCGAGCTGGATCAGCTCGTTGTCGAGGGCCTTCTCCAGGCCGTGGTCCTGCTCGATCAGGGCGTGGCGGACCGCGCCCTCGGGCAGCTCCGGCACGTAGAAGAGCGGCTCCAGGTCGAGACCCTGCGCCTTCCAGTGGGTGACGGCGCGGCTGGTGTCGAGCAGCTCGGCGTGGCCGACGGCCTCTTCGATGCTGCGGAAGCCCAGCTCGGCGAGGAGCTCGCGGACCTCCTCGGCGATGAACTCGAAGAAGTTGACGACGAACTCGGGCTTGCCGGAGAAGCGGTCGCGGAGGACCGGGTTCTGGGTGGCGATGCCGACCGGGCAGGTGTCCAGGTGGCAGACGCGCATCATGACGCAGCCGGAGACGACGAGCGGCGCGGTGGCGAAGCCGAACTCCTCGGCGCCGAGCAGCGCGGCGATGACGACGTCGCGGCCGGTCTTGAGCTGGCCGTCGGTCTGGACGACGATCCGGTCGCGCAGGCCGTTGAGCAGCAGCGTCTGCTGGGTCTCGGCGAGGCCGAGCTCCCAGGGGCCGCCCGCGTGCTTGAGCGAGGTGAGCGGCGAGGCGCCCGTACCGCCGTCGTGGCCGGAGATGAGGACGACGTCCGCGTGGGCCTTGGAGACACCTGCGGCGACCGTGCCGACGCCGACCTCGGAGACCAGCTTCACGTGGATGCGGGCGACCGGGTTGGCGTTCTTGAGGTCGTGGATCAGCTGGGCCAGATCCTCGATGGAGTAGATGTCGTGGTGCGGCGGCGGCGAGATGAGGCCGACGCCGGGCGTCGAGTGACGCGTCTTGGCGACCCACGGGTAGACCTTGTGGCCGGGCAGCTGGCCGCCCTCGCCGGGCTTGGCGCCCTGGGCCATCTTGATCTGGATGTCGTCGGCGTTGACCAGGTACTCGCTGGTGACGCCGAAGCGGCCGGAGGCGACCTGCTTGATCGCGGAGCGGCGGGCCGGGTCGTAGAGGCGGTCGGGGTCCTCGCCGCCCTCACCGGTGTTGGACTTGGCGCCCAGCTGGTTCATGGCGACGGCGAGGGTCTCGTGCGCCTCGCGGGAGATGGAGCCGTACGACATGGCGCCGGTGGAGAAGCGCTTGACGATCTCGGCGACCGGCTCGACCTCGTCGACCGGGATCGCGGGGCGGTCGGAGCTGAGGCCGAAGAGGCCGCGGAGCGTCATGAGGCGCTCGGACTGCTCGTTCACCCGGTCCGTGTACTGCTTGAAGATGTCGTACCGCTTGTTGCGCGTGGCGTGCTGCAGGCGGAAGACGGTCTCCGGGTCGAACAGGTGCGGCTCGCCCTCGCGGCGCCACTGGTACTCGCCGCCGATGTCCAGGAGGCGGTGCGCCGAGGGGACGCCGGAGACGGGGTACGCCTTGGCGTGGCGGGCGGCGACCTCCTTGGCGACGACGTCGAGGCCGGCGCCGCCGATCTTGGTGGCCGTGCCGTTGAAGTACGTGGCGACGAAGGTCTCGTCGAGGCCGACGGCCTCGAAGACCTGGGCGCCGCGGTAGGAGGCGACGGTGGAGATGCCCATCTTGGACATGACCTTGAGGACGCCCTTGCCGAGGGCGTAGATCAGGTTCCGGATGGCCTGCTCGGCCTCCAGGTCCTCGATGAAGGTGCCGGCGCGGACCAGGTCCTCGACGGACTCCATGGCGAGGTACGGGTTGACCGCCGCGGCGCCGTAGCCGATGAGCAGGGCGACGTGGTGGACCTCGCGGACGTCACCGGCCTCGACGAGCAGACCCACCTTGGTGCGCTGCTTGGTGCGGATGAGGTGGTGGTGGACGGCCGCGGTGAGCAGCAGCGAGGGGATCGGCGCGTGCTCGGCGTCGGAGTGCCGGTCGGAGAGCACGATGAGGCGGGCGCCGCCCTCGATGGCGGTGTCGGCCTCGGCGCAGATGGCGTCGAGGCGGGCGGCGAGGGCGTCGCCGCCGCCGGAGACCCGGTAGAGGCCGGAGAGGGTCGCGGCCTTCATGCCGGGCATGTCGCCGTCGGCGTTGATGTGGATGAGCTTGGCCAGCTCGTCGTTGTCGATCACCGGGAAGGGCAGGGTGACGCTGCGACACGTCGAGGAGGTGGGCTCGAGCAGGTTGCTGCCGGGGCCGAGCGAGGAGCGCAGCGAGGTCACGAGCTCTTCGCGGATGGCGTCCAGCGGCGGGTTGGTGACCTGCGCGAACAGCTGGGTGAAGTAGTCGAAGAGCAGCCGCGGGCGGGCGGACAGGGCCGCGATCGGCGAGTCCGTGCCCATGGAGCCGAGGGGCTCGCCGGCGGTGCGGGCCATCGGCGCGAGGATGACGCGGAGCTCTTCCTCGGTGTAGCCGAAGGTCTGCTGGCGGCGGGTGACCGAGGCGTGGGTGTGCACGATGTGCTCGCGCTCGGGGAGGTCGGAGAGCTCGATCTCGCCGGTCTCCAGCCACTCCTCGTAGGGGTGCTCGGCGGCGAGGGCGGCCTTGATCTCGTCGTCCTCGACGATGCGGTGCTCGGCGGTGTCGACAAGGAACATCTTGCCGGGCTGGAGGCGGCCCTTGCGGACGACCTTGGCGGGGTCGATGTCGAGGACGCCGACCTCGGAGGAGAGGACGACGAGGCCCTCGTCGGTGACCCAGTAGCGGCCGGGGCGCAGTCCGTTGCGGTCGAGGACCGCGCCGACCTGGACGCCGTCGGTGAAGGTGACGCAGGCCGGACCGTCCCAGGGCTCCATCATCGTGGAGTGGTACTGGTAGAAGGCGCGGCGGGCCGGGTCCATCGTCTCGTGGTTCTCCCACGCCTCCGGGACCATCATCAGGACCGCGTGGGGCAGGGAGCGGCCACCGAGGTGGAGCAGCTCCAGGACCTCGTCGAAGGAGGCCGAGTCGGAGGCGTCCGGGGTGCAGATCGGGAAGATCCGGTCGAGCGGGCCCTCGCCGAAGACGGTGGAGTCGAGCTGGGCCTCGCGGGCGGTCATCCAGTTCCGGTTGCCCTTGACGGTGTTGATCTCACCGTTGTGGGCGACGAAGCGGTACGGGTGGGCCAGCGGCCAGCTCGGGAAGGTGTTGGTGGAGAACCGGGAGTGGACGAGGGCCACGGCGGTGGCGCAGCGGCGGTCCGACAGGTCCGGGAAGAAGGGCTCCAGCTGGCCGGTGGTCAGCATGCCCTTGTAGACGATGGTGCGGGCGGAGAGCGACGGGAAGTACGTCGCGGCCTCGCGCTCGGCGCGCTTGCGCAGGACGAAGGCCTTGCGGTCGAGCGCGATGCCGGTGGCGTCGCCGGCCGAGTCGGCGACGAAGAGCTGGCGGAAGACCGGCATGGTGGCGCGGGCGGAGGCGCCGAGCAGTTCGGGGGCGACGGGGACGTCACGCCAGCCGAGGACGTTCAGGCCCTCTTCGGCGGCGATCGCCTCGATCTTCGCGGCGGTCTCGTCGGTGCCGTCCTCGGGGAGGAAGGCGATGCCGACGGCGTACGCGCCGGCCTCGGGGAGCTCGAATCCGGCGACCTCGCGGAGGAAGGCGTCCGGGACCTGGAGCAGGATGCCGGCGCCGTCACCGGAGTCGGGCTCGGAGCCGGTGGCGCCGCGGTGCTCGAGGTTGCGCAGTACGGTCAGCGCCTGCTCGACCAGCGCGTGGCTGGCTACACCGGTGAGGGTGGCCACGAACCCGACACCGCAGGCGTCGTGTTCGTTACGGGGGTCGTACATCCCCTGCGGAGCAGGGCGACCGTCCATGGGCGACCAGGCGTCGGAACGCATCGGCTCTCCCGTCGTCGTCGTGGCTGGGGGCATCTCCCAGACCACGTCTGGGGGAGCTCTGCTGCCGAGGGACGACGTTGGCCCTCCGCGAAATTTCGTGCAGGTTACATGATGGCTGGTTTCTCGCTACGTGGATAGCGTGTTCCAACATGCGGACACCACCGATACGGAGCGGTGGTGTGGGTTCACCTGTGGTTTGCGAGGTCAGAGGCCTGTCTCGCGGGGACGGATCGACGTGATCCGGAGGATCTCCGGGTCGTCGGCGACCCGTCACTGTGTGGGCTTCGTTGCCCAGCGACGCTCAGGCCTCATTCCCGTTGGTCACGGGTTCGAAACCGCCGAGTAACCGGCTACATATGTGGCGTCGTGCATAGTGTCTCATCGCTGCGGCGGATCGGGCCAGGGATATACGTCACAGCCGATACGGGCCTTTCGCCCCGAAAAGGCGCCCCGAAATGACCGAGAGGCCCCTTCTGGGAGCCTCTCGGTCTTCTGTGGGGGTACGGATTCCGTACGGCATCCCGTACGGAATCCGCACCCGGTTCCCCGCGCTCGCGGGGCGGGCTACAGCGCGGCCCCGAGGAGCATGCCGAGCCCGTACGTGACGGCCGCGGCGGCGCCGCCGAGGACGAGCTGCCGCATCCCGCTGAAGAGCCAGCCGCGCGCGGTCACCCGGGCCACCAGCGCGCCGCAGGCGAAGAGCCCGACGAGCGCGAGCAGCACGGCCGGCCAGAGCGCGGTCGCCCCGAGCAGGAACGGCAGGACGGGCAGGAGCGCGCCGAGCGCGAAGGAGCCGAAGGACGAGACGGCGGCGACCATCGGCGACGGCAGGTCGTCCGGGTCGATGCCGAGCTCCTCGCGGGCGTGGATCTCCAGGGCCTGCTCGGGGTCCTTCGACAGCTGCATCGCGACCTCGCGGGCCAGCGCGGGCTCGACGCCCCGGGAGACGTAGAGCGCGGCGAGCTCCTCCATCTCGTCGACCGGGTGCTTGCGCAACTGACGGCGCTCGACGTCCAGTTCCGCCTGGACCAGTTCGCGCTGCGAGGCGACGGAGGTGTACTCGCCGGCCGCCATGGAGAAGGCACCGGCCGCGAGTCCGGCGAGACCGGTGATGACGACGGTCTGGGTGGAGACCGCGCCGCCCGCGACACCGGTCATCAGGGCGAGGTTGGAGACGAGTCCGTCCATCGCGCCGAAGACCGCCGGGCGCAGCCAACCGCCGTTCACGTCGCGGTGCGTGTGGTTGTCGCGGTGGGCCTCGTGCAGTGGCGCCTGAGCTTCGATGATGGACATGGCTCTCCCCTCGTTCCGGCGGGCCGGGTTGCTCCCGCCGCCCCCAACACCCTCGAAAATACGCGCGATGTAAGGGGCGCGCCAGCAAGGCAGGCCGTACTTACTAAGGCGTACCTTGCTGCGTGAACCGGGTTCTGGCGTGGTGTCAGGCGGGTGACAGAGACGTTTCTTCGTCGCGTTCGCGGCCCGTCGTGGCACAGATCCAGGCATCGGGGCGCCGTCGATGCGCCCCCACCGAGGAAGGGGCCACGGACATGGTGACCACCACGGCATGCGATACGCGCGAACGGGCGAGAGGGGCGCTCCTCGGCCTCGCCGTCGGCGACGCGCTCGGCGCGCCCGCCGAGAACATGCGCCCCTCCGAGATCCGCCGCCGCTGGGGCCGGATCGAGGGCTTCGTGACGGACAGCCCGGCGGGCACGGACGACACCGAGTACGCCATCTTCTCCGCGCTGCTGCTCGCCCGGCACGGCTCGGCCCTCACCGTCCACCACGTGGAACGGGCCTGGCACCACTGGATCGCCGATCTCGACGAGGGCCCGTTCCGCGGGGCGGGGTTCTCGGAGCGCGGCACCCTGGAGAACCTCCGCCGGGGCCTCGCGGCGCCGATCTCCGCGCAGCACCGGCATGCCTGGAGCGACGGTCTCGCCATGCGGGCGGCGCCGTTCGGGGTGTTCGCGGCGGGCCGCCCGGCGGAGGCGGCCCGGCTGGTCGCGATCGACGGCAGCGTCAGCCACGACGGCGAGGGCATCTACGGCGGCCAGGCGGTCGCGGCGGGCGTCGCGGCGGCGATGGCGGGAGCGGGGGTGACCTCGGTGATCGCGGCGGCCCTCTCGGCCGTCCCGATGGACTCCTGGACGGCCCGCTCGCTGCGCCGCGCGGTGGTCGCCGCCCAGCGCGTCCAGCCGGACCCGCTGACCCGCGAGCGCCAGGTCCGCTCGGCGGTCGTCATCGGCGGCTATCCGTGGACGGACCTGGCCCCGGAAGCGGTGGGTCTGGCGTTCGGCGCCTTCGCGGCGGCGCGGGGCGACTTCCGCACGGCGGTCCTGACGGCCGTCAACATGGGCCGCGACGCCGACACCACGGCGGCGGTGGCGGGCGCGCTGGCGGGTGCGGCGGGCGGAGTACGGGCGATCCCCGAGGAGTGGGCCTCGGCCATCACCCCGGTCACGGGCAGCTGCCTCCCCTCGATGCGCGGCTACCACGTCCTGGACGTGGCGGACCTCCTGACCCCGGAGGAGGAGTCCTGATGGGCGACGACACGACGACGACGGACACAGCCACGGGCACGGCCACGGCCACGGAGCCGGCAACGGCAGCGGCAGCGACGGCGGGCAGCGCGCCCGCCGCCGTGGGCGACGCCGCCACCGCCGTGGGCCACCGTTCCGCGGGGCGGCGGGGGCAGCCCCTGACGGAGCCGGGGGAAGGGTGGGCACAGCGCCGGCTGCCGGACACCGGCCCCCCGCTCGGCGCCCGCCAGGACCTGACGGTGACCCCGCTGCCGGGCACCGACCCGCCGGCCCTCGCCCCACCCCACGGCACGGGCTCCTGGGGCGGCACCCAGGAGGCCCGACGGCCCGAGGCCCCCCGCAGGCCGCCGCGCGACGCGGTGGAAGGCCTCCTCCTCGGCCTCGCCGCGGGCGACGCCGCGGGATGGCCCGCCGCACGGCACCGCGCCGCCCGCATGCCCGAGTGGACCCGCCGCCTCACCCGCGAGCTCGACACCTTCGCCGAGCAGAACGCCACGACCACCCTCCCCGTCCCCATCGCCCTCAACCAGCCCCCCGAGCCCCTCCGGCTCGGCCCCTCCGACGACGCCGAATGGGCGGTCTTCACCGCCGAGGCGATCCTCACCGCCTCCGGCCCGGTCTTCACCGGGCTCCCCGAGGAGCGCCGGCTCCGCGCCGCCGTCGACCTCGCCTGGAACGCCCTCGCCGGACAGGTCGCCGCCGCGGCGGAACGCGCGCCCGAGGTCGAGTCCGCCGTCCTCCCGCTCCGCGCCCGGATCTCCGTCCGCGCGGGCCTCGGCAACCTGGCCACCGGCCTGCGTCCGCCCGCGACCGGCCACGACAACCCGCACTTCTTCGACGACGCGGCCTGCGTCCGCGCCGCCGTGCTGGCCGTCGTCCACCCCGGCGACCCCCGCGGCGCGGCCGAACTCGCCGAGTTCGACGCCCGGTACACCCAGGACGGCGACGGCGTTCACGGCGCCCGCGCGATGGCGGCGGCCGTCGCCGCGGCCCTCGGCGGGGCGACGGTCGACGAGGCCGTCGAGGCGGCGCTCGCCGAACTGCCGCCCGTCACCGAGATCGGCCGCAACGCCCGGTACGCGGTGAAGCTGGCCCAGACCGCCTCGTCGGCCTTCGAACTGGTCCCGCTCCTGGAGCACCAGATCGTCGACCACGTCTACAGCTACGGCATCGCGGCGGCCGAGACGGTCCCGGTGGCGCTCGCCCTGGCCACCGCCGCCCGGGGCGGGACGGCGGCCGCCGTCCCCGCCGCCGTCTGCCTCTCCCGGGTCGCCGACTCCGCGCCCGCGCTGGCCGGGGCCCTCACCGGGGCGCTGGGCGGGGGCCGTTCGGTGCCGGCGACCTGGCGCGAGGCCTGCCGGACCCTGGCGGGCTGCGCGCTGCCCCGCCTCGCGGGAACGGATCTGGTCGAACTCGCCGGGCTGCTCGCAGCCACGGAACCACCCTCCCCGGGTGGACAATCCCGACATGACACCCACAACACCCCCGGCCGTGACGCCTTCACTGGATGACCGGATCACCGGCAGCCTCCTCGGGGCCGCCGTCGGCGACGCGCTCGGCGGCCCGGTCGAGGGCTACACCCCCCAGCAGATCCTGGAGCGCCACGGCGGCCGCGTCACCGGGATCGTCGGCCCCTGGAACGGCGACGCGTGGCGCACCGCCCGCCCCATCGCCCCGTACCACAAGGGCGACGGGCACGTCACCGACGACACCTTGATGACCCATGCGCTGATCCGGGTGTACGAGAGGGTCCGCGGCCACCTGGACGCGTACGCGGTCGCGGACCACCTCGTCCCGGACCTCATGGGCAACCCCGTCTGGATCCCGGAGCTGGAGGCGGAGGCGCTCCCGCTCCAGCGGATCTTCCTGGCGGAGAAGTGGCTGGTGGCCCGCCTCCACTACGGCCATGTCGACCCGCGGGAGGCCGGCGGCGGCAACATCGTCAACTGCGGCGCCGCGATGTACATGGCGCCGGTCGGGCTCGTCAACGCGGGCCACCCGGAGGCCGCGTACGCCGAGGCCCTCGACGTGGCGGGCGCGCACCAGTCCTCGTACGGCCGCGAGGCGGCGGGGGTGTTCGCGGCGGCGGTGGCGGCGGCGTGCGTGCCCGGCGCCACCCCGGCATCCGTCGTCGACACGGCCCTGTCGCTCGCGAAGGACGGGACGCTGGCGGCGATCGAGGCGGTGGCGGAAGTGGCCTCCCTGCACCGGGACTTCGAGTCGGCGCTGACGCCGCTCCGCGGGGCGGTGGCCCCGTTCGACTCGGTGGGCCCCGACTACCGCTCCCCGTCCCTCGGCGCCCGCCGCCCGTCCCGTCTCCACGCGATCGAGGAACTCCCGATCGCCCTCGGCATGCTGCTCGTCGGAGAGGGCGACTACCGGCGCACGGTGCTGGGCTCCGTCAACTACGGCCGCGACTGCGACTCGATCGCCACGATGGCGGGCGCGATCGTGGGCGCGCTGCACGGGGAGGAGGCGGTGCCGGCCGAGTGGGCGAAGCGGGTCGCGGAGGCGAGCCGGCTGGACCTGCACGCCCCGGCGAGGGCCCTGACGGAGGTGACCCACGAGGTCTTCGCCCAGGACAGGAGACGCCGGCGGGCCCACGAGCAGGCGTTCGCGGCGCTGACGGGCACGGCCGTCCGGTGAACCTCCGCCTGACCTGGGTCCAGCCCGAGGACCTGGTGGGCCACGAGATCCGCCAGGCGCTGGAGGACGGCCGCGACGCCCGCGCCCTCGCGGCCCGCTGGGCGGCGGCGGGCGGCCCTCCGGCCCCGGAGACGGCAGGCGCCTCCGCCACCGCCCGCCCGGACCTCCGCCCCCTGGCGGACTCCCTCCTCGACGCCCTGTCGGACCTCCCCACCCCCCTGTCCGCGCGGGAGCCGACCACTCTCGCCGACATCCAGGCCGCGACGACCTCCCGGCCGGGCTCCGGCGACGCGCGCAACGCACCGGTCGCCGCAGCCTCCGGACCCGTCAGGGCCCCGGGCCAGTGGGGTCCGACGCCCGGCGCGGGGCGAGGGGTGGGCGTGGACGACGCCCTCCGCGACCGTCTGCACGCCGCCTGGCTCGGCCGAGCCGCCGGCTGCCTCCTCGGCAAGCCCGTCGAGAAGCTCGGACTCCACGCCATCCGCGCCCTCGCCCGCGCCACCGGCAACTGGCCCCTCTCCACCTGGTTCACCGCCCGCGGCGTCCCGCCCGAGCTGCTCGCCGCCCATCCCTGGAACCGCCGCTCCGCCGCCACCTCCCTCGCCGAGAACATCGACGGGATGCCCGAGGACGACGACCTCAACTACCCCCTCCTCAACCTGCTGCTCCTCCAGCGCCACGGACGCGGCTTCAGCACCGCCGACGTCGCCCGCCTCTGGCTCGACGAACTGCCCGCCGGCCGCACCTTCACGGCCGAGCGCGTGGCCTACCGCAATCTCCTCGACGGGATCGAACCCCCGCTGACCGCCGTCCACCGCAACCCGTTCCGCGAGTGGATCGGCGCCCAGATCCGGGCCGACGTCCACGGCTGGACCCACCCCGGCGACCCGGTCGCCGCCGCCGAGCAGGCGTACCGGGACGCGGCCCTCACCCACACGGCGAACGGCGTCTACGGCGCCATGTTCGTCGCCGCCACCCTCGCCGCCGCCGCGTCCGGCGCCGCCGACGTCCACCGGTCGCTCGCCGCGGGCCTCGCCGTCATCCCGCCGCGCTCCCGCCTCGCGCGGGCGGTCCGCCGGGGGATCGGACTCGCCCGCGACACCCCCGACTTCGACACCGTCGCCGACCGTCTGCACACCGAACTCGGCGGGTACCACTGGGTGCATGCCGTCCCCAACGCCGCCCTGCTCGCCGCCGCCCTCACCCACGCCGACGGCGACTTCACCCGCTCCATCTGCGCGGCGGTCTCCGGCGGCTGGGACACCGACTCCAACGGCGCCACCGCGGGTTCGGTCGCCGGGCTGCTCGCCGGCCACCCCGACCGGCTGCCGGAGCGCTGGACCTCCCCCCTCAAGAACCGTCTCGCGACCTCCGTCCCGTCCTTCGACGGCATCGGCTTCGACACCCTGGCCGAACTGACCCACCTGGAGGCAGTACGCCCATGACCAGCATCGTCGTACTCGGCAGCACCAACATGGACCTCGTCGCCTACGTCCCGAGGGCCCCGGCCCTCGGCGAGACCGTCACCGGCCGCGAGTTCCGCACGATCCCCGGCGGCAAGGGCGCCAACCAGGCCGTCGCCGCCGCGCGCGCCGGCGGCGAGGTGTCGATGATCGGCGCGGTCGGCGCCGACGACTTCGGCACCCGGCTCCGGGCCACCCTCGAACACTGCTCGGTGGACACCGATCTCCTGCGCACCGCCGAGGGCGCCTCCGGCACCGCGCACATCGTCGTCGACGACGAGGGCGGCAACGCGATCGTCGTCGTCCCCGGCGCGAACGGCACCGTCACCTCCCTCGACCACGGCGACGAGGCGCTCATCGGCACCGCCGACGCCCTGCTGCTCCAGCTCGAACTCCCCCTCTCCGTCGTCGTGGAGGGCGCCGCGACCGCCCGCCGCCTCGGCGTCCGCACCGTTCTCACCCCCGCCCCCGCCCAGCCGCTCCCTCCCGAACTGCTCGCCACCATCGACCTGCTGGTGCCCAACGAGCACGAGGCCGCCGCGCTCACCGGCCTGTCGGACCCCCGCGAGGCCGCCCTCGCCCTGCTCCGGGACGTCCCCGAGGTCGTCGTCACCCTGGGAGCGGCCGGCTGCCTGTACGCCGCCCGGGGCGCCGATCCGGTGACGGTGCCCGCGCCCCGCGTCCGGGCCGTGGACACCACCGCCGCCGGTGACACCTTCGTCGGCGCGCTGGTGGTCGCCCTGGGCGAGGGCCGCCCCGTGCCCGAGGCACTCGCCTGGGCGGGAGCCGCCGCCGCGCTCTCCGTCCAGCGCGAGGGCGCGTCCACGTCGATGCCCTACCGCAGCGAGATCGAGGCCGCCTACGACTCCCTCGGCGCGACCGAGGACCAGGGCGAGAAGGAGACCGACCCCGCATGACCCCCACACCCGCCCCCACGCCCCGGGCGCCCCTCCACGGTCTGCGCGTCCTGGACCTGGCGACCCTCTTCGCCGGCCCGCTCACCGCGACGATGCTCGGCGACTTCGGCGCCGACGTCGTCAAGGTCGAGCACCCCCGGAAGCCCGACCCGTCCCGCGGTCACGGCCCCGCCAAGGACGGCGTCGGTCTCTGGTGGAAGGTCCTCGGCCGCAACAAGCGGGCGATCACCCTCGACCTGTCCTCCCCCGGCGGCCGTGACACCCTTCTGGCGCTCGCCGCCGACGCCGACGTGATCGTGGAGAACTTCCGCCCCGGCACCCTGGAGCGCTGGGGTCTCGGCTGGGAGGAGCTCTCCGCCGCCAACCCGCGCCTGGTCCTCGCCCGGGTCACCGGCTTCGGCCAGTTCGGCCCGTACGCCCACCGCCCCGGCTTCGGCACCCTCGCCGAGGCCATGAGCGGTTTCGCCGCCCTCACCGGCGAGCCCGAGGGCCCGCCCACCCTGCCTCCCTTCGGCCTGGCCGACTCGATCGCCGCCCTGGCCACGGCGTACGCGGTGATGACCGCGCTCACCGCGAGGACCGCGACCGGGCGCGGCCAGGTCGTCGACATGGCGATCATCGAACCGATGCTCTCGGTCATCGGGCCCCACCCCCTCTGGTACGACCAGCTCGGCTATGTCCAGCCCCGCACGGGCAACCGCTCCCGCAACAACGCCCCCCGCAACACGTACCGCACCCTCGACGGCTCCTGGGTCGCCGTCTCCACGTCCGCCCAGTCCATCGCCGAACGCGTCATGGTCCTGGTCGGCCGCCCCGATCTGATCGACGAGCCGTGGTTCGCCGACGGCACGGGACGGGCCGCGCACGCGGACGTCCTGGACGAGGCGGTCGGCGCGTGGATCGCCCGCCGCACCCGGGACGAGGCGATGGACGCGTTCGAGAAGGCCGAGGCGGCGATCGCCCCGGTCTACGACATCCGGGACGTCGTCGACGACCCCCAGTACCGGGCGCTCGGCACCGTCACCGAGGTGCAGGACCCCGAACTCGGCCCGATCAAGATGCAGAACGTCCTCTTCCGCCTCTCCGAGACGCCCGGCGCCATCCGCTGGGCCGGGCGCCCCCACGGCGCCGACACCACCGCCGTCCTCTCCGAACTCGGCCTCACCCCGGCCGAGATCGGCAGCCTCCGCGAACAGGGAGCGGTATGAGCCACTGGAGCGAGACCCCGACCCGCGCCGACGGAACGGCCCGCCGCCCGTCGTCCACCCCCGCCCTCACCTGGCTGTACGCCCCGGGCGACCGCCCCGAGGTGGTTCGCAAGGCCCTGGCCTCCGGAGCCGACGTCGTCATCGTCGACCTGGAGGACGCGGTCGCCCCGCACCGCAAGGCGTACGCCCTGGAGGCCACGGCCGATCTGCTCACGGACCCGCACCCCGTCCCGGTGCACGTCCGCGTCCACACCCCGCGCGACATCCCCACCCTGGCCCTCCTCCCCGGACTCCACGGTCTCCGTGTCCCCAAGGTGACACACGCCACTGACATCCACCGGCTCGTCGACCTCGCCCCGGGCCTGCCGCTCTACCCGCTCCTGGAGAACGCCCTGGCCGTGGAGCACGCGTACGCCATCGCCACCGCCCACCCCGCCGTCCGCGGCATCGCGCTCGGCGAGGCCGATCTCCGCGCGGACCTGGGGGTACGGGAGGACTGCGCCCTGGACTGGTCGCGCGGCCGGGTGGTGGTCGCGGCCCGCGCGGCCGCCCTCCCGCCCCCGGCCCAGTCGGTCCATCCGGACATCGGCGACCTGGACGCGCTGGCCGCGGGCTGCGCCCGGGGCCGGGCCATGGGCTTCTTCGGCCGGGCGGCCATCCACCCCCGCCAGCTCCCGGTCATCGAGCGCGCCTACCTCCCCACCCCCGAGGAGGTCGACGCGGCGCGGGAGGTGGTCGAGGCCGCCGGTCCCGAGCCGGGTGCCCTCGCCCTCCCGGACGGGCGCTTCGTGGACGCCGCGGTGGTGGCGGGCGCGCACCGGACCCTCGCCCTCGCGGCCCGCACGTCCTGACTCCGGCACCCGGGCACGATCGCCCTCCCCCGTGCCCGGGTATGCGGAAGGGCCGCCGGGACCTCTCGGTCCCGGCGGCCCTTCCGACCGGCTTGCGGGGGGGGGATCAGCTCTTGGCGGCGGACCCCGCGCCGTTCCCGGCCCCGTGCTCCACGTCCCCGTCGGAGTCCGCGGCGTCCTTCCCGGTGTCCGTGGGCGCGTCCGCGACGGCGTCCGCGGCGGCGTCGTCCGCCGGCGCGTCCTCGTCGTCGGCCGTCGTCCCGGCCGCCTTGTCCGCCGCCGCCTTCGCGGCCTTCGGCTCGACGACCTCCTCGCGGCCCGGACGGATCCGCGCGGAGACCACCATGTAGACGACGGCGAGCACGAAGACGCCGATCGCGGTCCACACGTTCAGGCGCAGGCCGAGGATGTGGTGGGCCTCGTCGACGCGCATGTACTCGATCCAGGCCCGGCCCACGCAGTACGCGGCGACGTACAGCGCGAAGGCGCGTCCGTGGCCGAGCTTGAAGCGGCGGTCGGCCCAGATGACGAGGAAGGCGACGCCGACGCACCAGAGCGACTCGTACAGGAAGGTCGGGTGGTAGAGCCCGGCCTCGCGGTTCGCGCTCTCGGTGATCTTCAGGGCCCAGGGCAGATCGGTCGGCTTGCCGTACAGCTCCTGGTTGAACCAGTTGCCCCAGCGGCCGATGGCCTGGGCGAACGCGATTCCGGGAGCGATGGCGTCGGCGTACGCCGGGAGCGGGATGCCCCTCCGGCGGCAGCCGATCCAGGCACCCACCGCGCCGAGCGCGATGGCACCCCAGATACCGAGGCCGCCCTCCCAGATCTTGAAGGCGTCGACCCAGTTCTCACCCTCGCTGAAGTACAGCTGGTAGTCGGTGATCACGTGGTAGAGGCGTCCGCCGACGAGGCCGAAGGGCACCGCCCAGACGGCGATGTCGGCCACGGTGCCGGCGGTGCCGCCCCGGGCGATCCAGCGCCTGTTGCCGTACCAGACGGCGACGAAGACACCGATGATGATGCAGAAGGCATAGCCGCGCAGCGGGATCGGTCCGAGGTTGATCACGCCGGTCGACGGGCTGGGAATGTAGGCAAGTTCCATGGCAGAACCGACGCTACCCTGCCGGGCGGGCGGGACGGCAGCCCACCCGGCAACGTATGGGTAACTAACCCGGCCCCGGGGCGGCGGCTCAGCCCGCCGAGGGGGAGCCCGGAGAGGCCGCCGGGGCGGTCGTCGGCGCCGCCGTGCCGGGCTTCTTGCCCTTGTTCGCCTCGGCGACCCACTTCTTCAGGTTCTCCGGGGAGATCTGCTCGCTCCCCTTCTGCGGGAAGATCGATTCGCCGTTGAGCAGGACGGACGGCGTGCCGCCGAAGCCGCCGTTGCGGAAGGCCTCGTTCGACTTGGCCACCCAGGTGTCGTGCGTGCCGTCGTTCACACAGCTGCGGAAGGCGGGCGTGTCGAGCCCCGGCACCTTCGCCGCCAGCTCGATCAGCTTGGCGTTGTCCCCGAAGGCGTCGTCGGTCTCCTGCGGCTGGTTGATGTAGAGCGTGTCGTGGTACGCGGTGAACTTCCCCGCGTCCTGGGCGCACGCGGCGGCGTTCGCCGCCCGCAGGGAGCCGCTGCCGCCCATGTTCCCGTCGATGAGGGTGGCGAGGTGGTACTGGGTCCTGATCGCGCCCGCGGCCTCCAGCTCGTGGATGGTGTCCCGGAACGCGTTCTCGAACTGGGCGCACGCCGGGCAGCGGAAGTCCTCCCAGATCGCGAGCGTCGAGGGGGCGTCCGACTTCCCGGTGGGCACGGCGGGCTTGCCGTCCTCGTCGGTCGCCCCCGCCGGCACGACCACCTGGCCCGCGTCGTCGGACGCGCTGTCCTTGTCGCCGCCCGCGGCGATCACACCGACGACCGCGGCCAGTCCGAGGACACCGACCACCGCCGCCGACACGATCAGGATCCGCCGCTGCTTCTCGCGGGCCTTCTCGCGCTCGCGCTGCTGCTGGAGACGCTCCCGCGCACTCCGATTACCGTCACCACTGTTCTTCTGGCTCACGCCTCGGAAACGAACCGGGGAGGCACGTGCGTGCCTCCCCGGTCGCAGATCCACCCGGATGGGTTACGAGACGCGCCGGACACCCTCGGCGAGTTCGGCCGCCAGTTCCCTTACGGCGGCGAGTCCCGCGGTCTCGTCGCCGTCGGCGTCGAGGATCCGCTTCACGAACGCGGAGCCGACGATCACACCGTCGGCGAAGGCGGCGACCTCCTTGGCCTGGGCGGCGTTGGAGACGCCGAGGCCCACGCAGACGGGGAGGGCGGGGGCGGTCGCGCGGGTACGGCGGACCAGGTCGGCCGCCTGCTCACCGACCGACTCGCGGGTGCCGGTGACCCCCATGAGGGAGGCCGCGTACACGAAGCCGGAGCCGGCCGCGGTGATGGTGGCGAGGCGCGCGTCCCGGCTGCTGGGCGCGACGACGAAGACGGTCGCGAGACCGTGCTTGTCGGCGTGCGCGCGCCAGACGTCGGACTCCTGGACCGGCAGGTCGGGCAGGATGCAGCCCGCGCCGCCGGCCGCGGCGAGCTCCTCGGTGAAGCGCTCGACGCCGTACCGGTCGATCGGGTTCCAGTACGTCATGACGAGGACCGGCTTGCCGGTGGCCTCGTGGGCCTCGCGGACCGTCCGCATCACGTCGGCGATCTTGACACCGCCGCGCAGGGCGATGTCGTCGGCGGTCTGGATGACCGGCCCGTCGAGGACCGGGTCGCTGTGCGGGAGGCCGACCTCGACCACGTCCGCGCCGCCGTCGAAGACGGCCTTGATCGCCGCGATGCCGCCGTCGACGGTCGGGAAGCCGGCCGGGAGGTACGCGATGAGCGCGGCCCGGTTCTCCGCCTTCGCCTTGGCGAGGGTGTCGCTGAGCAGCTGGATGTTGCCGGTCGTCACTGGGAGCCCTCCCCGTCGTACAGGCCGAAGTAGCGGGCGGCCGTGTCCATGTCCTTGTCGCCGCGCCCGGAGAGGTTCACCAGGAGCAGGGCGTCCTTGCCGAGCTCCTTGCCGACCTCCAGCGCCCCGGCGAGGGCGTGCGCCGACTCGATCGCCGGGATGATCCCCTCGGTGCGGGAGAGCAGCCGCAGCGCCTGCATGGCGGCGTCGTCGGTGACGGCACGGTACTCGCCGCGCCCGCTGTCCTTCAGGTACGCGTGCTCCGGGCCGATGCCCGGGTAGTCGAGGCCCGCCGAGATCGAGTACGGCTCGGTGATCTGGCCCTCCTCGTCCTGGAGGACGTACGACCGCGAGCCGTGCAGGATGCCCGGCTCGCCGGCGGTGAGGGTGGCCGCGTGCTCGCCGGTCTCGACGCCGTGGCCGGCCGGCTCGCAGCCGATCAGGCGCACGTCCGCGTCGGGGACGAAGGCGTGGAAGAGGCCGATGGCGTTGGAGCCGCCGCCGACGCAGGCGATCGCCGCGTCGGGGAGGCGGCCGGCGCGCTCCAGGATCTGGCGGCGCGCCTCGACGCCGATGACCCGGTGGAAGTCGCGGACCATGGCGGGGAAGGGGTGCGGGCCGGCCACGGTGCCGAACAGGTAGTGCGTCCGGTCCACGTTGGCGACCCAGTCGCGGAACGCCTCGTTGATGGCGTCCTTGAGGGTACGGCTGCCGGACTTCACGGCCACGACCTCGGCGCCGAGCATCCGCATCCGGGCCACGTTGAGGGCCTGGCGCTGGGTGTCGACCTCGCCCATGTAGATGGTGCAGTCGAGGCCGAAGAGGGCGCAGGCGGTGGCGGTGGCGACGCCGTGCTGACCGGCACCGGTCTCGGCGATGACGCGGGTCTTGCCCATGCGCTTGGTGAGCAGGGCCTGCCCGAGCACGTTGTTGATCTTGTGCGAGCCGGTGTGGTTCAGGTCCTCGCGCTTGAGGAAGATCCGGGCGCCGCCGGCGTGCTCGGCGAACCGGGGCACCTCGGTGAGGGCGCTCGGGCGGCCCGTGTAGTTGACCATCAGGTCGTTGAGCTCGCGGGCGAACTCCGGGTCGGCCTTGGCCTTGTCGTACTCGACGGCGACCTCGTCGACGGCGGCGACGAGGGCCTCGGGAATGAACTTGCCGCCGTAGGCGCCGAAGTAGCCCTCGGGGGTGGGGACCTGACCCTCCGGGTCGGGAATGAAGAACTCGCTGGACATGCGGATGCTCCTCGCGGGGCGGGTGCCCCGTGCTCTTTACGTGCGGTCGATGGTCACGGTATGCGCACACCCCACTCCCGTCCGCCAACCCCGGGCTCCCGCCCGCGCCGGCCCGCCCGCCCACCCCGTTGTGGGCAATCGTTCCGCTGGGGCGGAACGGGTGGGCACAACGGAACGGCGCCCGTTGCCGGGCCTAGGCTTCCGCGCCGTAACCCGCACCCCGTGCGCGCCGCACGACTGGGTGCGGGTCACGGCACAAGGGGCGGAGGCGCCGCCAGAGGGCGCCGTCCCGTGTGCCCACCCGTCCCGCCCTGCGGGACGATTGCCCACACGGGGGTGGGGTGGGGAAGGGGACGGCGACTGCCGGCGGCAGGTGCGGTGCCGGGGAACGGCGGGGCCACCCGGGTGGCGTCCTGGAGGGCGCCGAGGGACTGGGAGCGGTTGCGTCAGTTCGTGGAAGTGCGCGCGAGGCGCCGGCGCCATCGCATCCCGTTGACCTGGCCGGGCTCGTCCCCGATGACGTACCGCACCCGGCGGCCGTGGACACGGCGGGCGGGCGCGCGGCAGCCACGCGGACGGCAGCCCCGGGCCAGCGGGGCGTGCGGCGCGGGCACGGACGCGGCTGCGGCACGCAGCCTGCCGCCGGGCACGCCGACGGTCCCCCGGGCGGTGCCCGGAGGGGTCGGCATGGCGCGGCGGCGGGTCATGACGCGGTCAGCTCCGGCCGTGCCGGAGTGCCGGGTGGGCGCCGGCGGCGACCAGGTCGGCGACGGCGGCCTTCGGGTCGCGGCCGGTGACGAGGGACTCGCCGACCAGGACCGCGTCGGCGCCGGCGTTGGCGTAGGCGATGAGGTCGTGCGGGCCGCGGACGCCGGACTCGGCGATCTTGACGATGTGCGCGGGGATCTCGGGGGCGACGCGCTCGAAGGTGGAGCGGTCGACCTTGAGGGTCTTCAGGTTGCGCGCGTTGACGCCGATGATCCGGGCGCCCGCGTCGACGGCGCGCTCGACCTCCTCCTCGTCGTGGACCTCGACGAGCGGGGTGAGCCCGATGGACTCGGCGCGCTCGATGAGGGAGACCAGGGCCTCCTGCTCCAGGGCGGCGACGATGAGGAGCGCGAGATCCGCTCCGTACGCGCGCGCTTCCCAGAGCTGGTACGCGGTGACGATGAAGTCCTTGCGCAGGACCGGGATGTCGACCTTGGCGCGGACGGCCTCCAGGTCCGCGAGCGAGCCGCCGAAGCGGCGCTGCTCGGTGAGGACGGAGATGACGGCCGCGCCGCCCGCCTCGTAGTCGGCGGCGAGTCCGGCCGGGTCGGCGATCGCGGCGAGCGCGCCCTTGGACGGGCTGGAGCGCTTGACCTCGCAGATCACCTTGACGCCGTCGCCGCGCAGTGCGGCGACGCCGTCCTTGGCCTGCGGCGCCTTGGCGGCGCGCTCCTTGAGCTCGTCGAGGGTGACCCGCGCCTGCCGCTCTGCGAGGTCGGCGCGTACGCCTTCGATGATCTCGTCGAGCACACTCACGCGAGGGGCCCCCTTCCGGGACGGTGATGGTGATGATGAACCAGGTTCAGCCACATCGATCCTATCCGCAGGACGGCCCCGGACTCGCATCGGCCGGAGTCGCGTCCCACCTGCTGGGACTCCCGCGGGAGTCTCCGCGGCGCCGTACGGGGCCCTCAGGGGGCCAGTGCGGAGCCGAAGGGAAGGTTCCGGACCAGGGTGAAGAGGGCGAGGACGGCCCCGATCCCCCACCACAGGACCGGGGAGACCGCGAGGCGCATGGGCACTCCGCGGATGACACGAATCAGCCAGACGACCATGAGGGCGCCGAAGAGTCCGTAGCCGACGACGGCGAGGGCGTTGGCTCCGAGGGCGGCCGGGAGGTCGCCGTGGACGAAGGCGTGGGCGCTGCGGAGCCCGCCGCAGCCGGGGCAGTAGATGCCGGTGAAGCGCAGCAGGGGGCAGACGGGGTAGTGCCCGGGTTCGTTGGGGTCGACGGTCCCGACGTACGCGAAGGCGGCCGCCACTCCGGCGAGCGTGGCGCCGGGCGCGAGCAGCCGCCGCGCGAGCGACCGGGCCGGTGGCAGTGGTGGCGTCAGCAGCCCGCCGGGGCGGCCGGGTCCCCAGGCGCCCGGAGGCGTCATGGCCCTGCCGTCCGGCCACGCGTGCGCGTGAGCGGGAGCGTGGGGAGGCTGTACGGACCCGGACCCCGGCGCCTCGGAAGCCGCCGGTACCGCCACCGGCCCCGCCTCGGGACCCCTCCGCGCGGGAGACTCCCGGCGGGGCGCTTCCGCCGGTGGGGCAGGTTCACCCGGTCGGGTGCGGGATGCGTCGTTCACGGCTCCGGCCGTCGGCTGGGGGTCCACCCGGTGATTCTCGCCCCCGACGCGCGAGAGCGCAGCCCGGCACGGCCGGGCTGCGCTCTCGGAGGTGTCGTGGCGCGTCAGGAACGGGCCTGGAGCGTCGCGGCCTCGCGGGCGGCGACGACGGCCGCCGAGTCCTTCGGCATGCCGAGGCCCGCGGCCTTCATCCCGCCGCCGACGACGCCGCCGAGCAGGACGACGCCCATGCCGGCCCAGAAACCGGCCTGGTTGGCGGCCACCATGAAGACTCCGGCGATGCAGAAGCCGATGAAGGAGATGATGACACCGGTCCAGGCGGCCGGGGTGTGTCCGTGGGCGCTGCCCGCCATGAGTTGCTCCTCGTTGCAGTTGCTCGATGGTGAGGTCACGCGTGCGCGGACTCTCGGCGCTCATTGTCCCGCACGCGGGCGCGCGAGGGTGAATCGGGGGTACCGGGACGATCACGCGTCGCGGTCGGAGGCGCCGTCGGGCGCCCCGGGCCGGGCGTCACGCCCCGTGGGTGGGGTCCTCGCCGCGGTCCAGGGCCTTCCACAGGTCCTCGGGCCGGTCGGGGTCGCCCGTGGGGGCCTTGCGGGCGGCCCGCGGGGTGCCGGAGCGCTCGTAGCGGCCGCCCATCGCGGGCCAGCTCTTGCCGAAGCGCAGGGCGAGGAGGCCGGCGAGCAGGATGAGGACGGCACCCGCGGCGGTCACGTACGGCCAGACGGTGTGGCTGAGACCGGCCACGGCGGCGGCGGTGTCCCCGCTGAGGCGGGCGGCCTCGGCGTCCAGGGCGGCGCGGTCGGAGGCGCCGAGGACCGCGGCGAGCGCGGCGCCGGCGCCACTGAGCGTGAGGAGCGCGGCGACGAGGGTGCGGCCGGTGCGGCGGACGGCGAAGACCGCGAAGAGCGCGGCGAGGCCGACGATCGCGAGGGCGGTCGGCACACCGGTGACGGTGCCGCCTTCGGCCTCGACGGCGACACTGCCGCCGATGACGGAGGCGGTGCCCTCCGCCCAGATCTGGCCCGCCGAGAGCAGGACGACGGTGGCGCCGAGGGCGCCGAGGAAGAGGGCCGCGGCCAGGCTGCGGCGGCCGCCGCCGGGGACGGCCGCGCGGGCGGCGCGGGGCTGGGGTACGGGTACGGCACTCACGTACCCCACTATCCCCTACGGGGTCAGGCGCCGTTCATCCGGTTGGCGGTGTGGACGGCGCGGAGGACGGCCGCGGCCTTGTTCCGGCACTCGTTGTCCTCGGCGACGGGATCCGAGTCGGCGACGACACCCGCTCCGGCCTGCACATACGCGGTTCCGTCGCGGAGCAGGGCGGTGCGGATGGCGATGGCCGTGTCCGCGTCGCCGGCGAAATCGAGATAACCGACACATCCGCCGTACAGGCCGCGCCGGGAGGGTTCGAGCTCCTCGATGATCTGCATCGCGCGGGGCTTGGGCGCGCCGGAGAGCGTGCCGGCCGGGAAGCAGGCGGTGAGGACGTCGAAGGCGGTCCTGCCCTCGGCGACCCGGCCGGTCACGGTGGAGACGATGTGCATGACGTGCGAGTAGCGCTCGACGGACATGAAGTCGACGACCTCGACGGAGCCGGGCGCGCAGACGCGGCCGAGGTCGTTGCGGCCGAGGTCGACGAGCATGAGGTGCTCGGCGCGCTCCTTGGGGTCGGCGAGCAGTTCCTCGGCGAGGTCGTGGTCCTCCTGAGGGGTGGCACCGCGGTGCCGGGTGCCCGCGATCGGGTGGAGCAGCGCGTGCCCGTCCTCGACCTTGACCAGGGCTTCGGGGCTGGATCCGACGACGTCGAAGCCGTTCTCGAAGCGGAAGAGGTACATGTACGGGGACGGGTTGGTGGCCCGCAGGACCCGGTAGACGTCGAGCGCGGAGGCGGTGCAGGGGGTCTCGAAGCGCTGCGAGGGCACGACCTGGAAGGCCTCGCCGGCCCGGATGCGCTCCTTGATGTCCTCGACGGCGTCCTGGTAGGCCGCTCCGCCCCAGAGCGCGGAGAACTCGGGGAGCGCGGAGGCGGGCAGGGCGGTGGGGGCGGTGGCGACCGGGCGGGCCAGGTCGGCCTCCATGGCGTCGAGGCGGGCGACGGCGTGCGCGTACGCCTCCTCGACGCCGGTCTCCAGGTCGTTGTGGTTGATCGCGTTGGCGATCAGCAGGACCGAGCCGTCCCAGTGGTCGAGGACCGCGAGGTCGCTGGTGAGGAGCATGGTGAGCTCGGGGAGTTCGAGGTCGTCCCGGGTGGAGTCGCCGATCTTCTCCAGGCGGCGGACGATGTCGTAGCCGAGGTAGCCGACCATGCCTCCGGTGAACGGGGGCATGCCGGACGCGAGGTCGCGGGGGGTGTGGAGGGTCTCGACGGTGGCGCGCAGGGCCTGGAGCGGGTCGCCGTCGGTGGGGACGCCGACGGGCGGGGTGCCCAGCCAGTGGGCCTCGCCGTCCCGCACCGTCAGGGTGGCGTCGCTGCGGACGCCGATGAAGGAGTACCGGGACCAGCTCCGGCCGTTCTCCGCGGATTCGAGGAGGAAGGTGCCGGGCCGTTCGGCGGCGAGCTTGCGGTAGAGCCCGACCGGGGTGTCGCCGTCCGCGAGCAGCCTGCGGCTGACGGGGATGACGCGGCGGTCGGCCGCCAGCTTGCGGAAGGTGTCGAGATCCATGGCGCCAGACCCTACTCGGATACGGGGTCCGCGTCGGACCCGGAGACGGGGAGCACGTCGGCGTCGAAGCAGGTCCGGTCGCCGGTGTGGCAGGCGGCTCCGACCTGGTCGACCTTGACGAGGACGGTGTCGGCGTCGCAGTCGAGGGCGACGGACCTGACGTGCTGGACGTGGCCGGAGGTGTCGCCCTTGACCCAGTACTCCTGGCGGCTGCGGGACCAGTAGGTGCAGCGGCCGGTGGTGAGGGTGCGGTGGAGGGCCTCGTCGTCCATCCAGCCGAGCATCAGCACCTCGCCGGTGTCGTACTGCTGGGCGATGGCGGGGACGAGCCCGTCGGGGCCGCGCTTGAGGCGCGCGGCGATGGCCGGGTCGAGGTCGCTGGGGGTCCGGGGCGTGCTGCTCATGGCGCCATTGTGCCGCGACCTGGAGGGGTGTCCGGCGGGGCGTCCACTGGGCGGACCGGCGGCACCCGCCGTACGCTGGCGGTCATGTCGACCCATGCCAAACGTGAACGGCTTCTGCTCGCCGACCTGTTGGAGGCGGCGGGTCCCGATGCGCCGACGCTCTGCGAGGGCTGGCGGACCCGGGACCTCGCCGCCCATGTGGTGGTGCGGGAGCGGCGTCCGGACGCGGCGGCCGGTTCGCTCGTACCGGCGCTGAAGGACCGGCAGGACCGGGTGCAGGCGGAGTTCGCCGACAAGCCGTACGAGGAGCTGATCCAGCTCATCCGGACGGGGCCGCCGCGGTTCTCGCCGTTCACGATCAAGCAGGTGGACGAGGGGGCGAACGTCGTCGAGTTCTACGTCCACGCCGAGGACGTGCGCCGTGCGCAGCCCGAGTGGTCGGCGCGGGAGCTCGACCCGGTCTTCTCCGACGCCCTCTGGTCCCGTCTGGAGCGCAGCGCCCGTCTGCTGGGCCGGAAGGTCCCGGTGGGCCTGGTGCTGCGCCGGCCGAACGGCCAGACGGCGGTGGCGCACCGGGGCACGCCCGTGGTGACGGTCTCCGGGGAGCCGGGCGAGCTGACGATGTACCTGTTCGGCCGCCAGGGCTCGGCCAAGGTGGAGCTGGACGGGGAGCCGGAGGCGATCGAGCGGCTGAAGGAGACGAAGCAGCTGGGGCTCTGAGCGGTCAGCGGGGCAGCTCGGCCCGCCGGACGGCGGCGACCGCGAGGGCGCAGAGCCCGGCGAGGGCGCAGACCGACGCGCTCGCGACGTACACCGTCCCGATGCCCCACAGCTCGATCGCCGCGCCGGTGAGCGGGAAGCTGAGCGGCGCGAGGCCGAGGCTCATGAGGCTGGAGACGGCGGTGACGCGGCCGAGGTAGGCGGGGTCGCACTCGGTCTGGAGGAGGGCGTTGCACAGCGCCCCGGAGAGTCCGGCGAGCAGGCCGACGACCAGGGCCACGGCGACCGCCGCGGCCAGGTGGGAGGCGAAGGCGAGGGCGCCGACGGCGACGGCGCCCAGCGTCATGGTCCAGCCGCTGACGGCTCCCGCGCGCGGCACGCGCCCCCACACGGTCAGGAGCAGCGAGGCGGCGCCCGCGCCCGTGCCGAAGCCGGCGAGGATCCAGCCGATGCCCGAGGCGCCCCAGCCCCGCTGGTCGGACAGGACGGCGAGGCCGACGTTGAAGGGCCCGACGAAGCCGAGGTCGCTGAGGAGTACGACGATCATCAGCGGGCCCAGGACGCGGTGACCCCGCAGGTAGCGCAGTCCGTCGGCGAGGTCGCGCAGGGCGGTGCCGTCGCGGGCCTCGCCGGCGGTGGGCAGCGGCCGGAGGCGGAGCGCGCAGAGCAGGGGTATCGAGAGGGCGAAGAGCAGTCCCGCGACCCCGAAGGCGGTGGCCGGGCCGCCGAGGGCGACGGCGAGGCCGCCGAGCGGACCGCCGAGGACGGCGCCGAGGCGGGAGGAGAGGCCTCGCATGCCCTGGACGCGGGCGAGCTGGCCGCGTCCGGTGATGCGCGGCGGCAGGGCTCCGACGGCGGGCAGGAAGAGGGCGTCGACGACACCGAAGACCAGGGCGACGGCGGCGAGCGCCCAGAGGCCGGGCGCGGCGAGGAGCAGCACCGCGGCGAGGCCGAGGACGACCACGCAGCGGACGGTGTCGGAGGCGATGACGACCCGGCGCGGGCCGATGCGGTCGGCGATCACGCCCCCGAAGAGCATGAGCAGGGCGCGGGGCACGGCCGAGACGGCCAGCACGAGCCCGGCCTGGGCGGGTGTGCCGGCGCTGACGGCGGTCCAGGAGAGGGCGAGGTAGTAGACGCTGTCGCCGAGGGTGGAGGCGGTGTGGGCGCCGAGCCAGCGCAGGACCTGGGGGTCGCGGTGGGCGGGCCGCTCGACGGCGGCGGGTGCCGGGGCGGTGTCGGTGGCGGTCATGAGCGGTAGGGGAAGCCGTTGAGGTGGATGGCGACGTTCTCGCGGCCCTCGTTGTCGCCGGCGGCCTCGGCGGCGCGGGCCCGCTGGTCGTACTTCCGCAGGACGGCGTCGAGTTCGGCGCCGAGGGCGGTGAGCTCCTCCGCGGTGAGGCGGGGCAGCCACTCGGCGCTGAGGGCGGCGGAGCGCCAGGCGTCGGGCCAGGTGTGCCGCTCGTCGAGGTACCGGGCGTACATCCGGGTGCGCTGCTCGTCGACCGTACGGCCGAAGGCGGCGCTCGCGGCGGCCAGCTCGGGGGCGTCGCGGAGGTCCTCGTCGTGGATGCTGAAGCCGTACGAGCTCGGCTGCCACCAGCGCTCCCGGCCGTCCGTCGACCGGCTCTCGGCCTCCTCGATGAGGCCGTGCTCGGCGAGCTTGCGCAGGTGGTAGCTGACCAGTGAGACCGCCTCGTCGACCTGGTCGGCGAGCTGGGACGCGGTGGCGGTGCGGGCGACGAAGAGGGCGCGGTAGAGGCGCATCCGCAGCGGGTGCGCGATGGCTTTCAGGGTGCCGAGATCGGTGATCCGGCGGTGCTCCGGCGAGGTCATGACATCGACCCTAGATACGAAGGGAAAATTGCGCAACGAAAATTGCGCAACAGATCCTGCGTGTCCGGGGAAAGAGAAAGGGCCCCCGAAGGAGCCCTTCCCCAAGCGGAATGCCGGATCAGCGGACCGGGTGGCCGGCCGCCCGCAGCTCGTCCTTGACCTGGGAGATCCGCAGATCACCGAAGTGGAAGACGGAAGCCGCGAGCACCGCGTCGGCGCCCGCCGCCACCGCCGGCGGGAAGTCGGCGAGCTTGCCCGCTCCCCCGCTGGCGATCACCGGCACGGTCACGTGCTTGCGCACGGCCGCGATCATCTCCGTGTCGTAGCCGTCCTTGGTGCCGTCGGCGTCCATCGAGTTGAGCAGGATCTCGCCCGCGCCCAGCTCGGCGGCCCGGTGCGCCCACTCGACGGCGTCGATGCCGGTGCCCTTGCGGCCGCCGTGCGTCGTCACCTCGAAGGAGCCGGAGGCCGTGCGCCGGGCGTCGACCGACAGGACGAGCACCTGGCGGCCGAAGCGCTCGGCGATCTCCTGGATCAGCTCGGGGCGCGCGATGGCGGCGGTGTTGACGCCCACCTTGTCGGCGCCGGCCCGCAGCAGCTTGTCGACGTCCTCGGCCGCGCGGACCCCGCCGCCGACCGTGAGCGGGATGAAGACCTGCTCGGCGGTGCGGCGCACCACGTCGTAGGTGGTCTCCCGGTTGCCCGAGGAGGCCGTGATGTCGAGGAAGGTCAGCTCGTCGGCGCCCTCGGCGTCGTACAGCTTGGCCATCTCGACGGGGTCGCCGGCGTCCCGCAGGTTCTGGAAGTTGACGCCCTTGACGACCCGGCCGTTGTCCACGTCCAGGCAGGGGATCACGCGTACGGCGAGGCTCATGCCGCACCACCCCGCTGTCCTTCCGCGCGGAACGCCTCGACCTCGACCTCGACGACCAGGCTGGGGTCGACGAAACCGGAGACGATGATCATCGAAGCGGCCGGGCGGACGGCGTCGAACAGCTCCTTGTGGGCGCGGCCGACCTCGTCCACGTCCCGGGCGTGGGTGAGGTACATCCGGGTGCGGACGACGTCCTCCGGGCCCAGACCGAGCTGCTTCAAGGCCTCGAACGCGACGTTGAAGGAGTTGACCGTCTGGTCGTACGGGCCTCCGCCGGCGATCTGGCCGCCGACCACGGACGTGCAGCCGGCGACGAGGACCAGGCCGTTCGGCAGCTCCACCGCGCGGGAGTAGCCGAACTGCTCCTCCCAGGGGGCGCCGGTGACGACCTTCTTCACGCCGTCGGTCATACGGCCGCCACCGCCTCCAGGGCCTCTTCGAGGGTGAAGGCCTTGGCGTACAGCGCCTTGCCGACGATCGCGCCCTCGACGCCGAGCGGCACCAGGCCGGACAGGGCCCGCAGGTCGTCCAGGGACGACACGCCGCCGGAGGCGACGACGGGCTTGTCGGTGGCCGCGCAGACGTTCTTCAGGAGCTCCAGGTTGGGGCCCTGGAGGGTGCCGTCCTTGGCGATGTCGGTGACGACATAGCGGGAGCAGCCCTCGGAGTCGAGGCGGGCGAGGGTCTCGTAGAGGTCGCCGCCGTCGCGGGTCCAGCCGCGGCCGCGCAGGGTCGTGCCGCGGACGTCGAGGCCGACGGCGATCTTGTCGCCGTGCTCGGCGATGACCTTGGCGACCCACTCGGGGGTCTCCAGGGCGGCGGTGCCCAGGTTGACGCGGGTGCAGCCGGTGGCGAGCGCCGCGGCGAGCGAGGCGTCGTCGCGGATGCCGCCGGAGAGCTCGACCTTGATGTCCATGGCCTGGGCGACCTCGGCGATCAGCTGCCGGTTGTCGCCGGTGCCGAAGGCGGCGTCGAGGTCGACGAGGTGCAGCCACTCGGCGCCGGAGCTCTGCCAGGCGAGGGCCGCTTCGAGCGGGGAGCCGTAGGAGGTCTCGGTGCCGGACTCGCCGTGCACGAGACGGACGGCCTGGCCGTCGCGGACGTCGACGGCGGGGAGGAGTTCAAGCTTCTGAGCCATGATCAGAGGGTCTCGATCCAATTGGTGAGGAGCTGGGCTCCGGCGTCGCCGGACTTCTCGGGGTGGAACTGGGTGGCCCACAGGGCGCCGTTCTCGACGGCGGCGACGAAGGGCTCGCCGTGGGTGGCCCAGGTGACCTTGGGGGCGCGGATGTTCTTGTTGCCGACTTCGAGGGTCCACTCGCGCACCGCGTAGGAGTGCACGAAGTAGAACCGGGCGTCGGCGTCGAGGTCCGCGAACATCTCGGTGTCCTGCGGCGCTTCGACCGTGTTCCAGCCCATGTGGGGGACGACGGGGGCGTTCAACGGTTCGACCGTACCGGGCCACTCGTCGAGGCCCTCGCTCTCCACGCCGTGCTCGAAGCCGTGCGCGAAGAGGATCTGCATGCCGACGCAGATGCCCATGACCGGGCGGCCGCCGGAGAGCCGGCGGCCGATGATCCAGTCGCCGCGCGCGTCCTTCAGCCCCTGCATGCAGGCGGAGAAGGCGCCGACGCCGGGGACGAGGAGTCCGTCCGCGTTCATCGCGGTGTCGTAGTCGCGGGTGATCTCGACGTCGGCGCCGACCCGGGCGAGGGCGCGCTCGGCCGAGCGCACGTTGCCGAAGCCGTAGTCGAAGACGACGACCTTCCTGGGGGTGCTCGCGGTCATGCCCACACGTCCAGCCGCAGCACACCGGCGACCAGGCACATCGCGGCGCCGAAGGCGACGAGCGCGATGAGGCCCTTGGGCATCTGCTGCTTGACGAAGGAGTAGATGCCGCCGAGCAGGAACAGCCCGACGACGATGAGGATGGTGGAGAGGCCGTTCACGATCAGAGCGCGCCCTTCGTGGAGGGGAGGATTCCGGCAGCGCGCGGGTCACGCTCGGAGGCGTAGCGGAGGGCGCGGGCGAAGGCCTTGAACTGGCACTCCACGATGTGGTGGGCGTTGCGCCCGTACGGCACGTGGATGTGCAGCGCGATCTGGGCCTGGGCGACGAAGGACTCGAAGATGTGCCGGGTCATCGTCGTGTCGTACGAGCCGATCATCGGCGCCATGTTCTCGGGCTCGGTGTGCACGAGGTACGGGCGGCCGGAGAGGTCGACGGTCACCTGGGCGAGCGACTCGTCCAGCGGGACGGTGCAGTTGCCGAAGCGGTAGATGCCGACCTTGTCGCCGAGGGCCTGCTTGAAGGCGGCGCCGAGGGCGAGGGCGGTGTCCTCGATGGTGTGGTGCGAGTCGATGTGCAGGTCGCCGTCGGTCTTGACGGTGAGGTCGAACAGACCGTGCCGGCCGAGCTGGTCGAGCATGTGGTCGTAGAACCCGACCCCGGTCGACACGTCGACCTTTCCGGTGCCGTCGAGGTCGATCTCGACGACGACGGAGGTCTCCTTGGTGGTGCGCTCTACGCGGCCTACGCGGCTCATCGCTCCTGCTCCTTCATCAATTCACGAACCGCGTCGAGGAACGCGTCGTTCTCTTCGGGGGTGCCGGCGGTGACCCGCAGCCATCCCGGTACGCCGTTGTCCCGGACCAGGACGCCCCGGTCGAGGATCCGCTGCCAGGCCGCGTGCGTGTCGGGGAACTTCCCGAACTGCACGAAGTTGGCGTCCGAATCGGTGACCTCGTAGCCGATCCCGCGCAGCTCGGTGACGAGCCGGTCGCGCTCGGCCTTGAGCTGCTCGACGTACCCGAGGAGGGTGTCGGTGTGCTCCAGGGCGGCGAGCGCGGTCGCCTGGGTGACGGCGGAGAGGTGGTACGGCAGCCGGACCAGCTGGACGGCGTCGACCACGGCCGGGTGGGCGGCGAGGTAGCCGAGCCGCAGTCCGGCGGCGCCGAAGGCCTTGGACATGGTCCGGGAGACCACCAGGTTCGGGCGGCCCTCGATGAGGGGCAGCAGCGAGTCCCGGTGGCTGAACTCCACGTACGCCTCGTCCACGACGACCAGGGACGGCTTGGCCGCCTGCGCCGCCTCGTACAGGGCGAGGACGGTGTCGGCCTCGACGGCGGTGCCGGTGGGGTTGTTGGGCGAGGTGATGAACACGACGTCGGGCCGGTTCTCGGTGATCGCCGCGACGGCCGCCGCCACGTCGAGGGTGAAGTCCTCGCCGCGCGGGCCGGAGATCCAGCCGGTGCCGGTGCCGCGGGCGATCAGCGCGTGCATCGAGTACGAGGGCTCGAAGCCGATCGCGGTGCGCCCCGGGCCGCCGAAGGTCTGCAGCAGCTGCTGGAGGACCTCGTTGGACCCGTTGGCCGCCCAGACGTTCTCCAGGGCGACCGGGTGCCCGCCGGTCCGGGTGAGGTAGCGGGCGAGCTCGGTGCGGAGCTCGACCGCGTCCCGGTCGGGGTAGCGGTTGAGGCCGCGGGCGGCCTCGGCGACGCGCTCCGCGATGCGGGCCACGAGCGGCTCGGGCAGCGGGTACGGGTTCTCGTTGGTGTTCAGCTGGACGGGGACGTCGAGCTGGGGCGCTCCGTAGGGGGACTTGCCCTTCAGCTCGTCCCGGACGGGGAGCTCGTCCCAAGGGGATCGATCGCTGATTCCGGTCACTTGGTCTCCGGCACCTTCCATCCGAACCTGGCCTTGATCGCCGCGCCGTGGGCGGGGAGGTCCTCCGCCTCGGCGAGGGTCACCACGTGGTGGGCGACGTCGGCGAGCGCGTCGCGCGTGTAGTCCACGATGTGCACCCCGCGCAGGAAGGACTGCACGGAGAGGCCCGAGGAGTGGCAGGCGCAGCCGCCGGTGGGCAGGACGTGGTTGGAGCCCGCGCAGTAGTCGCCGAGGGAGACGGGCGCCCAGGGGCCGACGAAGATCGCGCCGGCGTTGCGGACCCGGTCGGCGACGGCCGCCGCGTCACGGGTCTGGATCTCCAGGTGCTCGGCGCCGTACGCGTCGACGACCTTGAGGCCGTCGGCCAGGTCGCGGACGAGGACGATCGCGGACTGGCGTCCCGCCAGGGCCGGGACGATCCGGTCGTCGACGTGCTTGGAGGCGGCGACCTGGGTCTTCAGCTCGGCCTCGGTGGCGGCGGCCAGCTCGTCCGAGTCGGTGACGAGGACGGAGGCGGCCATCGGGTCGTGCTCGGCCTGGCTGATGAGGTCGGCGGCGACGTGCACGGGGTCGGCGGTGGAGTCCGCGAGGATCGCGATCTCCGTCGGGCCGGCCTCGGCGTCGATGCCGATCCGGCCCTTGAGGAGGCGCTTGGCCGCGGCCACGTAGATGTTGCCGGGGCCGGTGACCAGGTTGACGGGGGCGCAGCCGGGCTCGCCGTCCGTCCCCTCCGTGCCGTACGCGAACATGGCGACGGCCTGGGCGCCGCCGGCGGCGTACACCTCGTCGACGCCGAGCAGGGCGCAGGCGGCGAGGATCGTCGGGTGCGGAAGCCCGCCGAACTCCTTCTGCGGGGGCGAGGCGATGGCCACGCCCTCGACGCCGGCCTCCTGGGCCGGGACGACGTTCATCACGACGGAGGACGGGTAGACCGAGCGGCCGCCCGGCACGTACAGACCGACGCGCTCGACCGGGATCCACTTCTCGGTGACCGTGCCGCCGGGGACGACCTGGGTGGTGTGGGTGGTGCGGCGCTGCTCGCGGTGGACGAGGCGGGCGCGCCGGATGGACTCGTCGAGGGCGGCGCGGACGGCCGGGTCGAGCTCGTCGAGGGCGCGGGTGATCGCCTCGGCGGGCACGCGCAGCGACGGGACGCGGACGCCGTCGAATTTCTCCCCGTAGTCGATCACCGCGGCCGCGCCATGATGCCTGACGTCCTCGCAGATCGGCCGCACCGTCTCCAGGGCGGCTTCCACGTCGAACTCGGCACGGGGCAGCAGGTCGCGCAGGGCGGAACCCTCGGGGAGGGCCTCGCCGCGCAGATCGATTCGAGAGATCACGGGTCAATTCTCGCAGACGGCCCACAGCGCCGGTCGCCCGTATCAATGGCTGATACGGGCCACACTGGCGTCTTGTCGCCACTCCTGACCGTTAGCGTTCAGCCCGTCACTCAGCGGGAAGAACGGCTGTACGAATCCACGGGGCACCGGAAACCGATCGAAACCGGAATCGCGGAATCGTGCGAGCGGATCGTGGAAAGCGAGGGGGGCGGCAGTGACCGAGCCGCACGAGGACGGGATGCCGGACGGTCTCACGGGCCCGGAGCGGGCCGTGTGGCGGGCGTTCGTCGTCGGCAGGACGTGCGATCTGACGGAGGGGGTCGCGGAGCGGGACGACCCCTTCGGGGCACGGGACTGGGGGGAGGAGCGGAGCGTCCGCGCCGATGTGGTGGCGCTGCTGCTGCTCGCCGGGCCGCCGGCCCGGTCCGGGCGGGTGGCCGCGCTGAAGCTGCGCGGGGTGCGGATCACCGGCGTGCTGAACCTGGCGGGCGGGACGATAGGGCCGTACGTCGAGCTGCACGGCTGCCGGTTCGACGGCGAGGTGGTGCTGCCGGAGGCCAGGTTCGGCACGCTGCGGATGGTCGAGTGCGCGCTGCCGCGGCTGGAGGCGGCCCGGCTGCACACCGAGGGGGACCTGCATCTGCCGCGCTGCCGGGTGCGGTGGGGCATCCGGCTCACCGACGCGCAGATCGGCACGGACCTGCTCGTCAACCAGATCCAGGTGTGGCCGGACCGGCGCGGCCGGGCCATCACCGCGGACGGCCTGGTGGTCGCCCAGGACCTCCAGGCCGAGCTGATCGAGACGCACGGGGAGCTGAGCCTGCGCGGGGCGAAGATCGGCGTGTCGCTGAGCCTCCGGGGCAGCGTGCTGCGCGGCGCGCAGGGCCGCCGCGCGCTCAACGCGCCGCAGCTGACGGTGGAGCGCTCGCTCTATCTGAACGCGGCCTGGGTGTACGAGGAGTCGGACACCGCGGGACAGAGCACGGCCACCCCGCCGTACGGGGTGACGCCCGCCCAGGGCGCCCACCGCAAGCCGGTCGAGTTCCACGGCGGGGTGCGGCTCGACGACGGCCGCTTCGGTGACGCGGTGGACCTGCACCACGCCCGGTTCCTGCTGAGCGGGGCGCGCCGGGAGGAGGTCTCGCTGCGCCGGATCGTCACCCCGGAGCTCCGGTTCAACGGCGAGCGGCCGGAGGAGGGCCGCGTCGTGCTCAACGGCGCGAAGGTCGTCACCCTGATCGACCTGTCGACCAGCTGGCCGGGACCCGGCGGGCTCGCGATGGGCGGCTTCGCCTACGAGAACCTCGTGCCGTACGGGCACTTCCCGCTGGCCCGGCGCCTGGAGTGGGTGGCGGCGGCGACCCCGGAGTACGCCCCCGAGCCGTACGAGCGGCTGGCGACCGTGCTGCGCGCCAGCGGGGAGGACGCCGACGCCCGCGAGGTGCTGCTGGCCAAGCAGCGGCGCAGACGCGAGACCCTGCCGGTGGCGGGGAAGCTCTGGGGCTACCTCCAGGACTGGACCGTGGCCTACGGCTACCGGCCCGGCCGGGCGGCGCTGTGGATGGCCGTCCTGTGGGCGGCGGGCACGGTGGCCTTCTCCCACTACCGGCCGATACCGCTGAAGGCGGAGGAGGCCCCCGCGTGGAACGGCCCGCTGTACGCGCTCGACCTGCTGCTCCCGGTGATCAACCTCGGCCAGGACGGCTACTGGCGCCTGGAGGGGATATGGCAGTGGGCGGCGGCGGTGCTGATCCTGCTGGGCTGGATCCTGGCGACGACGGTGGCGGCGGGGGCGACCCGGCTGCTGAGCAGGGGGTGAGGCGGCGCGGCGGAGGATCGGTGGAGGCGTCGTGCTGCCGCGAAGGTTTGGTGAGCAGGGGGTGAGACCGGCTGCCGCGAAGGCGGGCGTCGGGGGACAATACGTCGCACCATGTCCTTGCTCCGAGCCCTGAGGGGCGCCGTTCGTTCGGCCCGGCACGCCCCGCGGATCGCCGCCGGGTTCGTGCCGGACGACGACGTGCTGCTCGACGCCCCGGACGAGCGGCTCGCCCCCGCCCTGGTCGCCGCCGCGCTCGCCGACCCGGAGCCCGCGGCGAAGCTGCTCGCCACCACGCGGGACGCCGGCGAGTGGGAGGACCGCGACCGGTACGTCACCCGGCTCGCCACCTTCGCGTACAGCAGGGACGGGTGGCTGAACCACTGGCTCTCCGCCGCGCCCCGCGACCCCGACGCCCTGCTCGTCACCGCGCAGCTAGCGGTCCGCCGGGCCTGGGAGTCGCCCGCGCGGGCCGAGCGGCTGCGGGAACTCGCACCGGTGATCCGGGAGATGGCCGAGGAGGCCCCGCGCGACCCGGTGCCGTGGCGGCTCGCCCTGGACCACGCGCGCGGGGCGCACGCCGGGCCCGCCGTCTTCGAGTCGCTCTGGGAGCAGGCGGTGCGCCGCTCCCCGCACCACTACGGCTGCCACGTCGCGGCGCTCAAGTACCTGTCGGCGCAGTGGTACGGCTCGCACCGGGCCGCCTTCGACTTCGCCGAGCAGGCGGCCGACGACGCCGCCCCGGACTCGCTCGTCCGGGCGCTGCCGGTCCGCGCCGCCCATGACCTGCTCCGGGTGGCGCCGGACCGGGACCCGTCCGTGCCGGGGGCGCGGACCGACCGGGCGGCGGACCGGGCCCTGGCCCTGTCGGCGGTCTTCCCGTCCGGCGACCCGTGGCCCGCCGAGGTCCGCAACCTGCTGGCGTACGTCCTGGTGGAGCGGGCCCGCTGGGAGGAGGCCCGGGAGGAGTTCGGCCGGATCGGGGTCCACGCGACCTCCTTCCCGTGGGGAGCCGGGCGGGGACCTGTACGGGAGGACCCTCCTGCGGGCTCCCGGGTCCGCCCGGGCAGGGGGGATCCGCTGCTCCGGTTCCTCGCCGCACGGGACACGGTCAGGACCGAGCTGGCCCGCCGGACCCCTCTCTGGGACACCGGAGGGGGACGGGCCGGACGGGACGGGCCCGGCGGCCACTAGGCTGACCGCTGTGACCACCGCTCGCCTGCCTCTCTTCCCGCTCAACGCGGTGCTGTTTCCGGGCCTCGTGCTGCCGCTGAACGTCTTCGAGGAGCGTTATCGCGCCATGATGCGCGAGCTGCTCACGATCGACGACGCGGAGCCGCGCCGCTTCGCCGTCGTCGCCATCCGCGACGGCCGCGAGGTGGCCCCGACGGCCCCCGGCATGCCGGACCAGACGGCGCTGCCGGAGAAGGGCCCGGCCGCGGGCTTCGGCTCCGACCCCATCCAGTCCTTCCACCGGGTCGGCTGCGTCGCCGACGCGGTGCAGATCCGGGAGCGCGCCGACGGCAGCTTCGAGGTGACGGTCACCGGGACGACCCGGGTGAAGCTGCTGTCCGTCGACGCGAGCGGGCCGTTCCTGGTCGCCGAGGTCGAGGAGATCCCCGAGGAGCAGGGCGAGGAGGCCGGCAGCCTCGCGGAGGGCGTGCTGCGGGCCTTCCGCAGCTACCAGAAGCGGCTGGCCGGGGCGCGCGAGCGCTCGCTGACCACGAGCGAGCTGCCGGACGACCCCTCGGTGGTGTCGTACCTGGTCGCGGCCGCGGCGGTGCTCGACACGCCGTCGAAGCAGCGGCTGCTGCAGGCCCCGGACACGGCGACCCGGCTGCGCGAGGAGCTGGCGCTGCTGCGCGCGGAGACGGCGGTCCTCCGGCATCTGCCGTCGCTGCCGGTGGTGGACCTGACGCAGGCCCCGACATACCCGAACTGAGGAAGAGCGCGCGCGTGGCGAAGAAGCAGAAGAAGAACAGCGGGGGCACTCCGGCGACGGTGGCCCTGGCCGCGGCCGGCACCCCGTTCACCCTGCACGCGTACGAGCACGACCCGTCCTCCCCCTCGTACGGCGAGGAGGCGGCCGAGGCCCTCGGCGTCTCCCCGGACCGGGTCTTCAAGACCCTGGTGGCGGACGTCGACGGCGAGCTGACGGTCGCGGTGGTCCCGGTCGCCGGCCAGCTCGACCTGAAGGCCCTGGCCTCGGCGGTCGGCGGCAAGCGGGCGGCGATGGCGGACCCGGCGGCGGCCGAGCGCACCACGGGCTACGTGCGGGGCGGCATCTCCCCGCTGGGCCAGCGCAAGCGGCTCCGTACGGTCCTCGACGCCTCCGCCTCGGACCACGCGTCGATCTGCATCTCGGCGGGCCGGCGGGGCCTCGAGGTGGAGCTCGCCCCCGGGGACCTGGCCGCGCTCACGTCGGCGGTCGTGGCCCCGATCGGCCGCGCCTGACGACCGGGCGCGCCTGACGACCGGCCGGGGCCGTCAGCTCCGGCCAGGACCCGGCGTGTACGCCTTCGGCTGGTCCCACGCCTCGGGCTCCGGGTCGCGCGGGCCGAAGAGGGCCGTGAGCCCCAGGTGCACGATCATCGCGGCGAGCGGCCAGGCCAGCATCGCGGCGGCCCCCAGGTTCAGTTCGAGCGGCGCCTCGAAGGCCACGTTGGGGCCGACCGCCTTCGCGTGGGCGACGACGTCGCTCGTGGGGCCGAAGTAGGTCCCGAGGCCCCAGGCGAGCAGCGAGCCCAGGACGCCGCCGAGCGCGAGGCCGATCACCAGCGGGACACCGCCCTTGCGGCGGGCGAGGAAGACGACGAGCGCGGCGACCGCGCCGAAGGCCAGCGCGAGCAGGACGAACGTTCCGTCCGAGCCGATCGCCGCCTCCCCCTCCGAGTTGCGGAGGTAGACGCCCTTGCCGTCCGAGATGAGCAGGACCCGCGGGGCCAGGTTCAGCCACAGCACTCCGAGCACCGCCCCGGCGATCGCCGAGACGAGGGTCACCAGGACGCCCTGAAGGACCTCGGCCGCCGTGATCCGGTCCCCGGACGGGCCCAGCATCGGCGGGGGCGGCGGGGGCCAGTCGGGGTCGTGCGGCGGTGGCTGGTGAGGCGGAGTCAGAGGTGCGGTCACCCCGCCATCGTGCCAGGTGTGCCCGTGGCCCGCCTCAGCGGACGGCTGCCCGCCGGTACGCCCAGGTGGCGAGGGCCAGCGAGACCACGCCGACCACCCCGCACACGGCGAGGTCGAGGGCGACGGCCGCCCAGTCGGGATCGCGGTCGAAGGTGCGGGCCAGGGCCTCCACGCCGTAGGTCGACGGCAGCAGGTCCCGGGCCCAGCCGACGGGCTGCGGCAGCCGCTCCGCCGGGAGCACGCCGAGGAGCAGCGCCGCGGACATGCCGAGCTGGCCGAGGAGGGTGGCCAGCTCCTGCCGGGGCGCGAGGAGGCCGAGCGCGGCGCCGAGGCCGGCGAGCGCGGCACCGGCGAGCGGGACGACGGCGGCGAGGATCCAGAGATGGCTGAGCGGCAGCCCGAAGAGCACGGAGCCGGCCACGGCGGTGAACACGGTCCCGGGCACCGTGAAGGAGGCGTACGCGCCCGCCGCGCCGAGCACGACGGCGGCCGGCGGCACGGGCAGGGTGGCGTAGTGGTCGAGGCCGCCGGTGGCCCGCAGCTGGCCGAAGTACTGGGCGAGCAGGTTGAGCGCGACGAAGGCGACGACGAGGACGGTGGAGCCGGCCACGACGGCGCGCGCCTCGGAGCCCCCGTCGACCACCCCGCGCATCAGGACCATGATCCCGATGGACTGGAAGGTCGCGACGAAGAGCAGCGGGATGCGGGCGACCCGGGCGCGGGAGAGCTGCGCGCGGTAGACGGCGGCCAGGGCAGGCAGCAGCCGGGCGCTCGGGGCGAGGGGGGCGGCCTCGTCGGCGGCGGCGCCGGCGCGGACGGCAGGCGCGCCGGTCGGCAGGGCCTCTGCGGGCACGGTGCTCACTGCGTACAGCTCCTGGGGGTGACGTGCGGTACGGGCAGTACGTGCGGGACACGGCTTCGGCGGGGTGCGTGCGGTACGGGCAGTACGTGCGGGACGCGGCTTCGGCGGGGTGCGTGGTGGGCGTGCGGTACGGGGCGGGTCATGCCTTCACCAGTCCCTCGGTCGCGCCGCCCAGCGCCAGGTACACGTCCTCCAGGCTGGGCGTGGCCAGGGTGAAGTCGTCGAGCGCGGCGAACGCGGCCCCGCCGGTGACGGTGGCGACGGCGGCGCGGGCGGCGTCGGGGGCGAGCCGGAGGATCCAGCGGCGGCCCGTCTCCTGGGCGAGCTCGCGCAGCGCGGCGACCTCGGGCAGGTGGAGCGGGGCGGACTCGCGCCAGACCAGCTCGACGCGGACCTCTCCGGCGACGCGTTCCTTGAGCCCGGCGGGCGTGTCGCAGGCGATGACCCGGCCGCGTTCGAGGACGGCGACGCGGTCGAGGACGGTCTCGGCCTCGATGACGTTGTGGGTGACGAGCAGCACGGTGGCGCCGTGTTCGGCGCGCCTGCGGTCGACGGCCGCCCAGACGGCGCGGCGGGCGACGGGGTCCATGCCGGTGGTGGGCTCGTCGAGGACGAGGACGGGGCGCTCGCCGACGAGGGCGGTGGCGAAGCAGGCGAGCCTGCGCTGGCCGCCGGAGAGCTTCTTGAGGGGCCGGGAGGCGAGCGCGCCGAGGCCGAGCTCGTCCAGGACGGCGTCGCGCTCGGCGCGCGCGTCGCGGGCGGTGAGGCCGCGCAGCCGCCCGGTGGTCTCGGCGGCGAGGGCGACGGTCAGCTCGTCCAGGGCGGTGGACTCCTGGCCGAGGTACGCGAGGAGGCGGGAGGCCCGCTCGGGGTGGCGCACCAGGTCGTGGCCGAGGAGCAGGACGCTGCCGGAGTCGGGGCGCATGAGCCCGGTCAGCTGGCGGACGAGGGTCGACTTGCCCGCTCCGTTGGGGCCGAGCAGCCCGAAGATCTCGCCGCCGCGCACGTCGAGGCTGATCCCGTCGGTGGCCCGCACCTCGGGGGTCGCCGGCGCACCGCGCCCGCCGCGCGTGGCGGGGTACGTCTTGACCAGATCCCGCACCACGCACACCGTACTCACGGGGGAAGAGCCTACGGGGTCGACGGGCCCGCTCCGGGCGCGGGGGCGTGTTCGGCGGCGGCGCGGACGTCGATCTCGCGCCAGAATCCCGCCCGGATCGCATACCGGTCGTGCTCGTCGATCTGGTCGTCCTTGTGGGCGAGCAGACCGAACCGGGCGGCGTACCGGAGGAGTTCGCCGTCGATGCGGTGCGGGATGCGGGGGTAGAGGGTGGACAGCTTCTGGACGTGGGTCTGCTCGGGGAGCCGTTCCATCCACCGCCGGGCGAACACCTGCCCCACCTCGAAGGGGTCTCCGCCGACGGTGGTGATGTCCTCCTCGCGGTCCGCCCAGCGCTGCTCGGCGCTGGTGAGGGCGGCGAGGGTGGGCAGGGAGGCGGTCTCGGCCGGTTCGCCGAGGGGGGCTGCGGGGCGCTCGACCCAGCCCCGGTCGGAGGACCAGCGGAGGGCGCTGGCGCCCTGGGGCACGGGGGCGCCCGGGGAGGCGGCGGTGCCGGGGCCGCGCAGTCCCGCCAGGTCCTTGGGGGTGGGGACGCCCTTGCCGGGGGCCGGGGCGGGGACGCCGGTCCCGTGGCCGCGGTCGTGGCCGTCCTCGCGGAGGTGGCCGTTGGCGCCCGCGTGCCCGCCGCCGTGGTGGGTGTGGCCGTTGGCGTCGCCGCCGGCGTGGGACACCTCCCCCGCGGCCCTGGCGGCGGCCGCCTCCGCGGCCCGTTCGGCGGAGGCGGCCAGGGCGGCCTCCGGCAGCGGCGCGGAGAGGATGGCGGCGATCTCGGGGCGCGGGGCGGGCGGGGGCGCGCAGATCCCGGTGAGGTCCTTGGCGCGGACGGCCCGGGTGATCCAGGCCCGGTCGAGGACGCGCCGTTCGTCGGCCTCTGCGACCAGGTCCTCGGACTGGTTGTAGTCGCCGTCGGCGGCCTGGACGGCCCAGAGGTGGACGGCGACGCCGTGCTCCTTGGCCGACATCAGTCCGGGCAGCAGGTCGCCGTCGCCGGTGACGAGCACGATGTCGGAGCAGGCCCGGTTCCTGGCGAGCTCGGTCAGCTCGGTATGCATCGCCGCGTCGACGCCCTTCTGGGCCCAGCGTCCGTCGCTCCGGGTCAGCGCGCCGAGCCGGACGGTGACGCGGGGCATCACGCGCAGTCTCCGGTGCTCGGGCTGGGGCACCCGGTCGGGCGCTCCGTCGAACCAGTAGATCCGCAGGAGGGGCAGCGCGGTCTCGGCCTCGGCGCGCTGGCGCAGCTGCTGGATGAGCCCGGCGTGATCGACGGTGATCCGGGAGCGGGCCGGTTCCCCGGCCAGAAGACTGGCGGCAGCTCCCAGCAGGTAGCCGGCATCCACCAGGACGACGCAGCGGTCCACGTGTTCCACCCTCTTTCGGGAACCTCGGGATCGGAAGTTGCTTCGGATTTCCTTCGAGTCTGCCCGAAGGGCGGGGGCTCGACGGTCGGAACTGGATCATCGGCGTGGCGGATGTCACGTTCCCCGGGGCCTAACGCTCCGTAATGATCCAACATGCGGCGGTTCGTACCGTATGTGAGTCTGACAGCGGCCCTGGCCCCTAGGTCCCTTTGAGGAGGCATCCCCATGGCCAAGAACCGCAACCAGAACCGCAGTCAGAAGCAGCAGTCCCCGGCCGAGCGCGGCGCCCAGCAGGCGCAGCAGTCGGCGATGGAGTCCGAGGCGTCGCAGCGCGCGTCCCAGGTGCTGCCGAGCGATGTCGCCCGCAAGGGCCGCCAGAAGCGCTTCGGCCACAACTGACGGCCTTCGCGTACGGCAAAGGGGCGCGCCCGTGACGACGGGCGCGCCCCTTGCGCGTGCGGGGCCGTTGGTCAGCCGGCCAGGCAGGACGGGCCGAGCAGCACCTTCAGGTCGCCGAAGAGCGCCGGATCGGCCTGCACCCGGTGCCGGTCGAGGCGCAGCACGGTGGTGGTCCGGGGGCCCTGGAGCTTGATCCGCACCTCGGTGTTGCCCTTGTGGTGGCCCAGGATCTCGCCGAGGCGGGTGACCATCGGCGGGGTCACCTTGACGGTCGGGATGGTGAGGATCACCGGCGCGTTGGTCCCGGCGTTCGACAGGTCGGGGACCATCAGCTCCATGGCGACGAGCCGGGGCACGTCCTCGCGCTTGTCGAGCCGGCCCTTGACGAAGACGACCGTGTCCTCGACGAGCTGGGTGGAGACCAGCTGGTAGGTGGCCGGGAAGAACATGCACTCGATGGAGCCGGCCAGGTCCTCGACGGTGGCGATGGCCCAGGCGTTGCCCTGCTTGGTCATCTTCCGCTGGAGGCCGGAGATGATGCCGCCGATGGTGACGACCGCGCCGTCGGAGTGCTCGCCGCCGGTGAGCTGGGAGATCGCCGCGTCCGTCTTGTCGGACAGCACGTGCTCGATGCCGAAGAGCGGGTGGTCGGAGACGTACAGGCCGAGCATCTCGCGCTCCTGGGCGAGCAGGTAGGACTTCTCCCACTCGACGTCGGAGAACTCGACGTCCAGGCCGAAGCCGGGCTCGTCGGCGGACTCGTCGCCCATGCCGCCGAACAGGTCGAACTGTCCCTCGGCCTCCTTGCGCTTGACCGCCACCACGTTGTCGATCATCGGTTCGTGGTGGGCGACCAGGCCCTTGCGGGTGTGCCCCATCTCGTCGAACGCGCCGGCCTTGATCAGCGACTCGACGGTCCGCTTGTTGCAGACGACGGCCTCGACCTTGTCGAGGAAGTCGGGGAAGGTGGAGTACTTCCCCTTCGCCTTGCGCGACTTGATGATCGACTCGACGACGTTGGTGCCGACGTTGCGGACGGCGGAGAGGCCGAAGAGGATCACGTCGTCGCCCTGGGCGGCGAAGTTCGACTCGGACTCGTTCACGTTCGGCGGGAGCACCTTGATGCCCATGCGGCGGCACTCGTTGAGGTAGATCGCGGACTTGTCCTTGTCGTCCTTGACCGAGGTGAGCAGTCCCGCCATGTACTCGGCCGGGAAGTTGGCCTTGAGGTAGGCGGTCCAGTAGGAGACCAGGCCGTACGCGGCCGAGTGGGCCTTGTTGAAGGCGTAGCCGGCGAAGGGGACCAGGACGTCCCAGAGCGCCTTGATGGCCTCGTCGCTGAAGCCCTTGTTCTTGGCTCCGGCCTCGAAGATGACGAAGTTCTTCGCCAGCTCGTCGGGCTTCTTCTTGCCCATCACGCGGCGGAGGATGTCGGCCTCGCCGAGGGAGTACCCGGCGATGATCTGGGCGGCCTTCTGCACCTGCTCCTGGTACACGATGAGGCCGTAGGTGACCGCGAGCACCTCTTCGAGCGGCTTCTCCAGCTCGGGGTGGATCGGGGTGATCTCCTGCTGCGCGTTCTTGCGCAGGGCGTAGTTCGTGTGCGAGTTCATGCCCATCGGGCCCGGCCGGTACAGGGCGGACACGGCGGAGATGTCTTCGAAGTTGTCGGGCTTCATCAGCCGCAGCAGCGAGCGCATGGGGCCGCCGTCGAACTGGAAGACGCCGAGGGTGTCACCGCGCTGGAGCAGTTCGAAGGTCTTCGGGTCGTCGAGCGGCAGGGCCAGGAGGTCGAGGTCGATCCCCTTGTTGGCCTTCACCATCTTGACGGCGTCGTCCATGATCGTGAGGTTGCGCAGGCCCAGGAAGTCCATCTTGAGCAGGCCGAGCGACTCGCACTGGGGGTAGTCCCACTGCGTGATGGTGACGCCGTCGGTGTGCCGCACCCAGATCGGCGCGTGGTCGACGATCGGCTCGCTGGACATGATCACGCCGGCCGCGTGCACGCCCATCTGCCGGACCAGGCCCTCGACGCCCCGGGCGGTGTCGATGACCTTCTTGACGTCCGGCTCGTTCTCGTACATCGCGCGGATCTCGCCGGCCTCGCTGTAGCGGGGGTGCGAGGGGTCGGTGATGCCGTTGAGGTCGATGCCCTTGCCGAGGACGTCGGCGGGCATGGCCTTGGTGAGCCGGTCGCCCATGGCGTACGGGTAGCCGAGGACGCGCGCGGAGTCCTTGATGGCGTTCTTCGCCTTGATCTTGCCGTAGGTGCCGATCATGGCGACCTTGTCGGAGCCGTACTTCTCCGTCACGTACCGGATCACCTCGACGCGCCGACGCTCGTCGAAGTCGATGTCGACATCGGGCATGGAGATGCGCTCGGGGTTGAGGAAGCGCTCGAAGATCAGTCCGTGCGGGATCGGGTCGAGGTCGGTGATGCCCATGGCGTACGCGACGATCGAGCCGGCCGCGGAGCCTCGTCCGGGGCCCACGGCGATGCCCTGCTTCTTCGCCCACATGATGAAGTCGGCGACGACGAGGAAGTAGCCGGGGAAGCCCATCGAGATGATCGTGTCCATCTCGTACTCGACCTGCTTCATGCGGTCGTCGGGGATGCCGCCGGGGAAGCGGCGGTGCATGCCCCGCATGGTCTCCTCGCGGAACCAGGTGACCTCGGTGAACCCCTCCGGGATGTCGAACTTCGGCATGAGGTTCTTCTCGACGAACATGCCGTCGGTGGTGACCTGCTCGGCGACCAGGAGGGTGTTGCGGCAGCCCTCCTGCCAGGCGTCCGAGGAGTCCACGGCGTACATCTCGTCCGTGGACTTCAGGTAGTAGCCGGTGCCGTCGAACCGGAAGCGGTCCGGGTCGGAGAGGTTCTTGCCGGTCTGGATGCAGAGCAGGGCGTCGTGCGCGCCGGCCTCGTGCGCGTACGTGTAGTGCGAGTCGTTGGTGACCAGCGGCGGGATGCCGAGCTTCTTGCCGATCTCCAGGAGCCCGTCGCGGACCCGGCGCTCGATCTCGATGCCGTGGTCCATCAGCTCCAGGAAGTACCGCTCCTTGCCGAAGATGTCCTGGTACTCGGAGGCCGACTTGAGGGCCTCGTCGAACTGGCCGAGCCGGAGCCGGGTCTGCAGCTCGCCGGAGGGGCAGCCGGTGGAGGCGATGAGCCCCTCCGACCACTGGGAGATGGTCTCCTTGTCCATCCGGGGCCACTTCTGCAGCCAGCCCTCGGCGTACGCGTCGGAGGAGAGCCGGAAGAGGTTGTGGAGTCCGGTGGCGTTGGCCGCCCAGATCGTCTTGTGGGTGTAACCGCCGGAACCGGAGACGTCGTCCCGCTTCTGGTGCGGCTGCCCCCACTGGATCTTCCGCTTGTTCCGCCGCGACTCGGGGGCGACGTACGCCTCGATGCCGATGATCGGCGTCACCCCGGCCTTCTTCGCCGTGTGGAAGAAGTCGTACGCCCCGTGCAGGTTGCCGTGGTCGGACATCGCGATGTGGGTCATGCCCATCTCGTTGCACGCGTTGAACATGTCCTTCAGCCGCGCGGCACCGTCCAGCAGCGAGTACTGGGTGTGGACGTGGAGGTGCGTGAAGGGCGGCTTGGTCACGGCGGGAGGCCTCCGGAAAACAGGAGTCGACAGGCTGCGGACAGTCTGGGGGGACAGCGTGGAAGTCTACGTCTCCGGACTGACAGGCGTCGGGCACTCGCGGCTAGGGTCGCGCGTTGAGAGACACGGAACACCTGTCCAAATTGCCATGAACAGTCTTGCAGTACGCCCGGTACCAGGAGGCACCCTCGATGTCGGTCCCCCAGCCCACCGCCACGGAGCGCGGTGAGCACATCCTCGCCGTCTTCGACACCGCCTTCGGCGAGCTCCTCGCGGCCGACCCCGCGGCCTTCCGCGTCAAGTTCCGGAAGATGGCCGGCTCGGCCTTCGCCTTCTACCGGGGCACGGCCTGCCTGTTCTACGCCGACCTGGAGCAGGAGAGCGCCGGACGGGCGGACGGGAGCATCCACAGCGGCCCCTACCTGGACGAGCGCACCGGCCGGGTCTGGATCCACGGCGACCTGCACGCCGAGAACTTCGGCACGTACATGGACGCCAACGGACGGCTGATCTTCAACGTCAACGACTTCGACGAGGCCTACGTCGGCCCCTTCACCTGGGACCTCAAGCGGCTCGCGGCCTCGCTCGCCCTCGTCGGCTACGCGAAGGCGCTCAGCGACGAGCAGATCAGCCACCTGGTCCGGATATGCGCCGCGTCCTACCGGGAGCGGATCCACGCCCTCGCCACCGGCACGAAGACCGACGACCTGCCCCCGTTCACCCTGGACACCGCCGAGGGCGCGCTGCTCGACGCGCTGCGCGACGCCCGCGCCATGACCCGCTTCGGCCTCCTCGACTCGATGACGGAGATCCGCGACTACGAGCGCCGCTTCTCCGCGGGCGGCGGGGCGATCGAGCTGGACGCGGCCGCCCGGTACAAGGTCCTGGCGGCCTTCGACGGCTACCTGGAGACCCTGCCGGAGGCCAGCCTGGCCCGCCCCGACTCGTACCGGGTCAAGGACGTGGTGGGGCGGCGCGGGATCGGCATCGGCTCGGCCGGCCTCCCGTCGTACAACATCCTGCTGGAGGGCAACAGCGACGCCCTGGAGAACGACGTCGTGATCTACCTCAAGCAGGCGCAGACCCCGGCGGTCTCCCGCCATGTGACGGACGCGGCGGTCCGGGAGTACTTCCAGCACGAGGGCCACCGCACCGTGATCTCGCAGCGGGCGCTCCAGGCGCACGCCGACCCGTGGCTCGGCTGGACGGAGCTGGACGGCGCCGGGCAGCTCGTCGCCGAGGTCTCGCCGTACGCCGTGGACCTCGACTGGTCGGACATCGACGACCCCCAGGACATCGCCGCCACGGTCGCCGACCTGGGCCGGGCGACGGCGACCATGCACGCGGCCGCGGACGAGTCCAGCGGGCACTCGCTGGTGCCGTTCTCGACGGAGCGGGCCATCGACGCGGCGATCGCCGCCGACGAGGACGGCTTCGCGGAACTCCTGGTCGACTTCGCCCACAGCTACGGGGCACGGGCGCGGGCCGACCACCAGATCTTCGTGGACCTCTTCCGCAACGGCCGGATCCCGGGGCTGTAGCGGACTCCGGGCAGTCGGCGGTGACGGGTCCTGCGGGCATCGCGTGCCTGCGGGGCCGCTTCACAGACTGCCTTTAAGGACGTCTTACGGACCGGCATGGGACACTCCACGACGATGGACATGGCAGGGACGCAGCTGAGGGCGCTGCGGGCGGCGTTCTTCACGGCACTGGTCGTGACGCTGTCCGTGGCGTCCCACGTGCTGCTCTCCCGCGTGCCGCTGCCGCTCGGGACGGTCGTCCCGGTCGCCGTCGGCGTCTTCGCCGTGGCGTACGCCCTCGCGGGCCGCGAGCGGGGCCTCGGCCCGATCGCCGGGCTCCTGGTCCCGCTGGAGCTGGCCGCCGACACGCTCTTCACCAGCGGTCAGGCGGTCTGCTACGGCGCCGCGGGCGGCCCGGTCGCGGGCTCGCTGCGCGCGGTCGGCGTGGAGGTGTTCTGCGGCGGCGCCGTCGGCACCCCGCTGCCCGGCGTGGCGGTCCCCGAGAGCGGCACGGCCGCCGCGCTCCTCGACTCCCCCGACCCGGCGCTGCCCTGGCTGCTGCTGCTGGCCCATGTGGGCGTCGGGCTCTTCGCGGCGGCCTGGCTGCGCGGCGGGGAGCGGGCGCTCGCCCGGCTGCTCGCCGCGGTGTCGGCCTTCGCGTTCCGGCCGCTGCTCCTGATGGCGGCCCTCTTCCGGACCGGTGGTCCGGCGCCGCGGCGCGCCGGACGGCCCGCGGGACGGCCCCGGCCCTCCCGGACCCGGCTCCTCACCCACTCCGTGGGACGGCGGGGACCGCCGTGCCCGCGCCTCGCTCTCGTCTGAGCGACGCGCCCCAGGCACGCCGTACCCCCTTCCTTCCTCACCGTCACGGAGAACACGATCATGAGTGCACGCAACAACCAGGCCAACAAGGCTGCCGCCCGCGAGCGTCTGCGCGTCGAGCGCGAGCGCCAGGCGAAGAAGGACCGGGCCCGCCGGCAGCTCGTCGTCGGCGTCTCGGCCGTGGCCGTCCTCGCCGCCGCCGGCGGCATCGGCTACGCGGTGGTCCAGTCGAACAAGCCCTCCGCGTGGGAGTCGGCGGCGAAGGCGACCACCGTGACCGCCCCGAAGAACACCTCCGGCACGAACGGCACGACCGTCGTCGTCGGCAAGCCGGCCGCGAAGAAGACCCTGGAGCTGTACGAGGACTCGCGCTGCCCGGTCTGCGCGACCTTCGAGCAGTCCGTGGGCTCCACGGTCGAGAAGGACGTCGAGGCCGGCAAGTACAAGATCAAGTACGTCGGCGCCACGTTCATCGACAACGCCGCCACGGGCGAGGGGTCGAAGAACGCCCTCTCGGCGCTGGGCGCCGCCCTCGACGTGAGCCCCGAGGCCTTCCTGAAGTACAAGGCGGCGCTCTACTCGGCGAAGTTCCACCCGGAGGAGAACGACGACAAGTTCGCCAAGGACTCCTACCTCCTGGAGGTGGCGGACTCGGTGCCGGCCCTGAAGGGCAGCGCCGCGTTCAAGAAGAACGTCGAGGACGGCACGTTCGACGCCTGGGCGATGAAGATGTCGAAGGCCTTCGACGACAGCGGGGTCACGGGCACCCCGACGCTGAAGATGGACGGCAAGCCGGTGACGGTGGCGGGCACCGACAACCCGCCGATGACCGTGCCGGAGTTCGACACGGCGATCGCCACGGCCCTCAAGGGCTGACCCGGACCGCACGGAACGGCCTCCTTCGCCCCCTGACCCGCCCACCGGGTCAGGGGGCGAAGCCGTGTGCGGGGCGAAGCCGTGTGCGGGCGGAGCCGTGTGGGGCGAATCGTCTCCCGGGGCCGACGACCCTCTGATGTCACGTCAGGTCAGCGCCCCACGGGTGGCGTCGCCGCCGCGGCGGCGGACGCGACCGGGGGGCGACGATCCGGCGAACTTTCCCGCAAGCCCCTCCCCACCCACCGTACCCGCCAGTAATCTGACTGCCCGTGACCAGTCGTTTCATATCCTCCGCCCCCACGCGGCGCACGGTCGTCAAGGCCGCCGCCGTCACCGCCGTCACCGCGCCCGCCCTCCTCGGCGCGGCCACCACGGCCCACGCGGCCCCCGGGGCGCCCGCGTTCCTCCACGGCGTCGCCTCCGGCGACCCCCTGCCCGACGGCGTCCTGCTCTGGACGCGCGTCACCCCCACCCCCGAAGCCGTGCCCGGCTCCGGCCTCGGCCCCGACGTCCAGGTCGGCTGGGAGCTCGCCGAGGACCGCGGCTTCACGCGGATCGCGGCCTCCGGCACGAGCACGGCGAGCGCAGGCTCCGACCACACGGTGAAGGCGGACGTCCGGGGCCTGCGCCCGGCCACCTCCTACTGGTTCCGCTTCACCGCGGGATCCGCCGTCTCCCCCGCCGCCCGCACCCGCACCACGCCGGCCGTCGACGCCGCGGCGCCCGGCGTCCGCTTCGGTGTCGTCTCCTGCGCCAACTGGGAGGCCGGCCACTTCTCCGCGTACCGCCATCTCGCCGCCCGCGCCGACCTGGACGCGATCCTCCACCTCGGCGACTACGTGTACGAGTACGGCAGCGGCACCTACCCGGAGGCGAAGTACACCGTCCGGCAGCACGAGCCGCGCCACGAGATCGTCTCGCTGGCCGACTACCGCACCCGGCACGGCCACTACAAGACGGACGCCGACCTGCAGGCGCTGCACGCGGCCCATCCGGTCATCGCCATCTGGGACGACCACGAGTTCGCGAACGACGCCTGGGAGGGTGGGGCCGAGAACCACACCCCCGGCGCCGAGGGGGACTGGGCGGCCCGGGTCGCCGCGGCCAAGCAGGCCTACTTCGAGTGGATGCCGGTCCGCGCGTCCACCGAGGGCACGGTCTTCCGGCGGCTGCGCTTCGGCAAGCTGGCCGATCTGCACCTGCTCGACCTGCGGTCGTTCCGGTCCGCGCCGGCGAAGACCGGCAGCGGTTCGGTCGACGACCCGGCTCGCAGTATCACCGGCCGCGCGCAGCTCGACTGGCTGAAGTCCGGGCTCGCGGGCTCGGACGCGGCCTGGCAGCTGGTCGGCACCTCGGTGATGATCTCGCCGATCGCCTTCGGCGCCCTGCCCGCCCACCTCCTGGAGCCGCTCGCCGAGTTGATGGGCCTGCCGAAGGAGGGGCTCGCGGTCAACGTCGACCAGTGGGACGGCTACACGGACGACCGCAAGGAGCTGCTCGGGCACCTCACCTCGCGGGCGATCCGCAACACGGTCTTCCTGACCGGCGACATCCACATGGCCTGGGCCAACGACGTGCCGGTGAAGGCGGCGACGTACCCCTTGTCGGCGTCCGCCGCGACCGAGTTCGTGGTCACCTCGGTGACCTCGGACAACCTGGACGACCTGCTGCACGTGGCCCCGGGGACGCTCTCGGTGGTGGCCGCCGGCGCCGTCAAGGCGGCCAACCGGCACGTGAAGTGGGTGGACATGGACCACCACGGCTACGGCGTGCTCGACGTGACGGCCGAGCGCTCGCAGATGGACTACTACACGGTCTCCGACAAGGCGGACCCGGCCGCGACGACGTCCTGGGCGCGCTCGTACCGGACGCTGAGCGGGACGCAGCGTGTCGAGCGGGTGTACCAGCCGGTCCGCTGACGTCCCCCGGATGTCTCCCCGATGTCTCCCTGACGTCTCCCCGGTGACGTCCTGACGGCTCCACAGCGATGCTTTTCAGCCATGATCCCTTCTGTTAACGGGAGATCACGTCGCTACGGCGGGTGGCTGGTTTCGGAGATCGAATCCGGACACACCACCCGCCTCCGTCACCTCAGCTGTTACGTCGAGGTCTCAAACTCCGGAAACAGCACAAGAATTTCTTCCCGATGACCCGAATTGCCCCCTGAATGATTGGGCTTGATCACTCCTCAACCGTGGCTGACATGGACGCGTAATCTCCCCGGCGTGGCGGAGGAAGTTCCTCCCCCCACCCCCCACGAGGAGTCACCATGCGTGCTCTTGTCCGCATATCCCCGCGTATGTCACGTCGGATGATCGGTACGGCCGTCATGGCCGGAACCCTGGCCCTTGCCCCGCTCTCCGCCCCGGTCGCGAGCGGCACCACCACCCTGGCGGGCGCCTCCGCCGAGGAGTGCGCCGACGACGCCGGCGCCGTGTCCGGCGCCCGCAAGGCCCGCGGCGCCGACGGCCACGCCGCCGAGCCGAACGAGGTCACGGCCGCCAAGGCCGCGGCCATGGACGCCGACTTCAAGAAGAAGCTGTCCGCCGCCCGTTCCGAAGCCCGCCTCAGCGGCTCCGCCGACAGAGCCGCCGCGGTGGTGAACATCCCCGTCTACTTCCACGTCATCCACTCCGGTACGACGGGCAAGCTCTCCGCGAGCGCGATCACCAGCCAGATGAACGTCCTGAACGCGGCCTACGCGGGCCAGGGCACCGGCAACGTGAACTCCAACTTCCAGTTCACCCTGGCCGGTACCGACTACACGGACAACGCGTCCTGGTACAACCTGTCCTCCGGCTCCACCGCCGAGAAGCAGATGAAGCAGACCCTCCGCAAGGGCGGCGCGGGCGCGCTGAACTTCTACACCGCGAACCTGGGCGGCGGCCTCCTCGGCTGGGCGACCTTCCCGTCCTCGTACGCCTCGCAGCCGTCCATGGACGGCGTCGTCGTCCTCGACGCCTCCCTCCCGGGCGGCTCCGCGGCCAACTACAACCAGGGCGACACCGCCACCCACGAGGTCGGCCACTGGATGGGCCTCTACCACACCTTCCAGGGCGGCTGCAGCGGCAGCGGCGACGGCGTCGCCGACACCCCGGCCGAGAAGAGCCCCGCCTACGAGTGCCCGACCGGCCGTGACACCTGCACCAACAAGGCCGGCGTGGACCCGATCCACAACTTCATGGACTACACGTACGACGCCTGCATGTACCAGTTCACCTCGGGCCAGGTGACCCGGATGAACGACTACTGGACGGCGTACCGCGCCTGATCCGACCGGACACGGGTGTGGCCCCCGGGGAACTCCCCCGGGGGCCACACCCGTTCGGCGCGGTCCTACAGGCCGTCCAGGAACGCCAGCGCCACCGACCACGTCCGGTCGGCCGACTCCTCGTCCCAGTCGGGCAGCTCCGGGTCGGTGTACACGTGGCCCGCGCCCGGGTAGCGGTAGATCTCCACGTCCGCACCGGCCCTGCGCATCTGCAGGTACCAGGAGGACAGCCAGTCGTGGGTCTCGAACGGATCGGGATCGGCCACGTGCAGCTGCACGGGCAGCTCGTCCACCGAGGCCGACTCCGCGAGGTCCGAGGTGCCGTGGAGGAGCAGCAGCCCGCGCGCCTTCTCGTCGCCGAGCGCCAGGGTCTGCGCGATCGAGGCCCCGAGGGAGAGGCCCATGTAGACCAGGCCGCGCTCGGAGTACGGGGCGGCGGCGAGGACCGCCCGCTTCAGCAGCTCGTCCTTGCCGATCTCGTCCCGGAGCTCCACGCCCTCCTCCACGGTCCCGACCGTCCGGCCTCCGTAGAGGTCCGGGGTCCAGACCTGGTGCCCGGCGGCACGGAGCCGCTCGGCAGCGGCCTCGACGGAAGGGGTCAGCCCGTAGGCCGAGTGGAAGAGCATGATGTCCATGCGTCCCATCCTGCCACCCGCCCCACGGGACTCCGGCCGCACCGACCGCCGCGGCGCCCGCCGCCGACCGGACGGCAGAGGCACCGCCTCCCACCTGGCGCTACCGCCTCCTCCGCCCACGGGGGGCGCCCGCCTCCTCCGCGCCCGCCGCCCGTCCCCCCACTCACCACTCACCACTCACCACTCACCGCTCACCGCTCACCGCTCACCGCTCACCGCTCACCGCTCACCGCATGCTGCGCACGTCCAGCTGACGCAGCACCCGGTCCACCACCTCCGGGTCGGCACCCGGCTCGCTGCGCGCGGCGAGCACCTCGTGCCGGGCGGCCGACATCAGCTCCCGCTGGATCCGCTGCACCGCCTTGAAGCGCTTCGTCCGCTCGACGAACGCCGCCCGCCGCTCCTCGTCGACCATGTCCGGACTGATCCGCGCACCGATGTCGTACGCCCCGCGCAGCAGCCGCTCCTGGACCTCCTCCGGCAGCTCCTCCACCTCCTCGATCTCCTTGAGCCTGCGCCGGGCGGCCTTCGCGGCCCGGATGGCGAGATCCCGCTCCAGGACCCGCTCGGCGTCCGCGTCGGCCCGCACGCCGAGCCGCTTCACCAGCCAGGGAAGCGTGAGCCCCTGGACGACGAGCGTGGCGATGATCACGCAGAAGGCGATGAAGACGATCTCGTCGCGGCCGGGGAAGGGCGCACCGTCGTCGGTGCGGAGCGGGATGGCGAGCGCGAGCGCCACCGAGGCCACGCCGCGCATCCCCGCCCACCACATGACGATGGTCTCCCGCCAGCTGGTCGGGATCTCCTCGTCGACGTCCCGGCGGTCGTGCAGCCGTTTCGCCAGCCAGGTCGCCGGCAGCAGCCACAGCAGCCGGACGCCGACGACCACTCCGACGACGGCGGCGCCCCAGCCGAGCATCTGCCAGCCGCGCCCCTCGGCCACCCCGAAGACATGCACGAGTTCGAGGCCGATGAGGCCGAAGGCGATGCCGGTGACGAGGGTGTCGACGATCTGCCAGAACGTCTGCCCGGCGAGCCGGCCCATCACGTCGTCGGCGTCGGCCGCGTGCTCGGCGAGGAAGAGGGCGGTGACCAGGACCGCGAGGACGCCCGAGCCGTGCAGCTCCTCGGCGAGGACGTAGCTCACGAAGGGCACGAGGAGGGTGAGGCCGGTCTGGAGGGTGGCGTCGCCGAGCAGCCCGATGAGCTTGTTGGAGAGCCAGCCGAGCGCCAGGCCGACGGCCACCGCGACCACCGCGGAGAGGACGAACTCGCCGAGCGCGTCGGGCCAGGAGAAGGAGCCGCTGACCGCGGCGGCGATGGCCACGTGGTAGAGCACGATCGCGGTGACGTCGTTGAAGAGGCCCTCGCCCTCCAGGATCGACACCAGTCGCCGCGGCAGCCCCAGCGAGCCGGCGACGGCGGTCGCCGCGACCGGGTCGGGCGGGGCGACGAGGGCGCCGAGGGCGATCGCGGCGGCCAGCGGAAGACCGGGCACGAGGGCGTTGGCGACGGCGCCGACGGCGGCCGTGGTGACGAACACGAGCGCGACCGCGAGCAGGAAGATCGGCCGCCGGTTGGCCGCGAACTGACGCCAGGAGGTCCGCTGCACGGAGGCGTAGAGCAGCGGTGGCAGGACCAGCGGAAGGATGAGCTCCGGCGGCACCTCGACGTTCGGCACGAAGGGCAGGACCGCCAGCCCGATCCCGATGAGCGTCATCAGGACGGGTGCGGGCAGTCCGAGCCGCTCACCGAGGGGGACCGTCAGCAGCGCGCCGAGCAGCAGCAAGAACAACAGGGCCAATTGATCCACGGACACACCCTGTCACGTATGTCCGTTTTAACGATGACTGCCCCCTGTGTACGCCCGCGCGCGGCGGGTGTGACAGGGGGCGGTCGGGCGGTCCGGGTGCGGTCCGCGCCCTACAGAGCCCTGCGCATGGCCCGGTGCGGCATGTCCGCGTCCGGGAACTCGGGGCCGTACGCCTCGTAGCCGAGCCGCTCGTAGAAACCGAGCGCGTGGGTCTGCGCGTGCAGGTCGACGGCGGTCAGACCGCGCTCGCGCGCCACCGCCTCGATGCCCCGCACGAGCGCCGCGCCGACGCCGAGGCCGCGCGCGGCCTTCGAGACCGCGAGCCGGCCGAGCGAGCCCACCGAGTCGTCGGCGCCGGTCTTCCCGACCGCGTCCGCCCCGAGGAGGAGCCGTCCGGTGCCCAGCGGCAGCCCGTCCTCGCGGACGGCGAGCACGTGCACCGCGGTGGTGTCGTACGTGTCGTACTCCAGCTCGGGCGGGACGCCCTGCTCGCCGACGAAGACCTCCCGGCGGACGGCGAAGCAGGCCTCGCGGTCCTCGGGAGCGGCCGCCTCACGGACCCGGTACGCGGGCTGCGGGGCGCTCACTGGCTCTCCGCCGCGATCCGGTCCAGGGCCTTCTGGAGGTCCTCGGGGTACGTGCTGGCGAACTCGACCCACGAGCCGTCGCCCGGGTGCTCGAAGCCCAGCCGGACGGCGTGCAGCCACTGCCGGGTGAGACCGAGGCGCTTGGCGATCGTCGGGTCGGCTCCGTAGGTGAGGTCACCGACGCAGGGGTGGCGGTGGGCGGACATGTGCACCCGGATCTGGTGGGTGCGGCCCGTCTCCAGCTTGATGTCGAGCAGCGACGCCGAGCGGTACGCCTCGATGAGGTCGTAGTGCGTGACGGACGCCTTGCCGTCGGCGGTGACGGCCCACTTGTAGTCGTGGTTCGGGTGCCGGCCGATGGGGGCGTCGATGGTGCCGCTCATCGGGTCCGGGTGGCCCTGCACCAGCGCGTGGTAGCGCTTGTCGACCGTGCGCTCCTTGAACTGGCGCTTGAGCGAGGTGTACGCGTACTCCGACTTGGCGACCACCATCAGACCGGAGGTGCCGACGTCGAGGCGGTGCACGATGCCCTGGCGCTCGGCGGCGCCGGAGGTGGAGATGCGGTAGCCGGCGGCGGCCAGGCCGCCGATGACCGTGGTGCCGGTCCAGCCGGGGCTGGGGTGCGCGGCCACACCGATCGGCTTCATGATCACGACGATGTCGTCGTCGTCGTGAACGATCTCCATGCCCTCGACGGGCTCCGCGACGATCTGCACGGGCGCGGCCGCGCCCGGCATCTCGACCTCGAGCCACGCGCCGCCGCTCACCCGCTCGGACTTGCCGACGACGGAGCCGTCGACCTGGACCTTCCCTGCGGCGGCCAGCTCGGCCGCCTTCGTACGGGAGAACCCGAACATACGGGCGATGGCGGCGTCGACGCGCTCGCCCTCCAGGCCATCGGGAACGGGCAGCGTGCGGATCTCGGGACTCGTACTCACTCGTCGAGTATGCCTTGCCCCGAGGTGCTCGGGTCTCGCGGCCGGATCGGCTCAGTCCTTGTGGACGGTGCCGTCGGGGTCCAGACCCCGGAACGACAGGATCACGATGAGGATGCCGCCGCAGACGATCGCCGAGTCGGCGAGGTTGAAGACGGCGAAGTGCGCGGGGGCGATGAAGTCGACGACCGCGCCCTCGAAGACGCCGGGGGAGCGGAAGATCCGGTCCGTGAGGTTGCCCAGCGCGCCGCCGAGCAGCAGGCCGAGCGCGATCGCCCAGGGCAGGCTGTAGAGCTTCCGCGCCAGCCGGATGATCACGATGATCACGGCGGCCGCGATACAGGTGAAGATGATCGTGAAGGCCTCGCCCATGCCGAACGCGGCGCCCGGGTTCCGGATGGCGTCGAAGCGCAGCCAGTCGCCGATCACCCGGATCGGCTCACGGCCCTCCAGCTTGGCGACCACGAGCATCTTGCTGCCCAGGTCGAGCAGGTAGGCGAGGACGGCCACGACGAACAGGGCGAGGATCCTGCGCCTGCCCCTCGGCCGCTCCCCGGGAGCGGCGGAACCGTCGTCGGGGGTGGCCGTACCGTCGGCGGCCACCGTCTCGTCGGAGGCGGCCGGCTCCTCGGCCCCTGCTGAATCCGGCGTACCGATGATGCGCTCCGCCTCTGCCACGTGAGTGAGTCCCTCGACCTCGATGCCTGACCGTGCACCGAGGGTACGGCACAGGCGTACGAGACCGGCAGCCGAGATCACCGGCCGCGCGGCGTCCGGCCGGCGACGGCGCGGCGGCGGGGGCGGGGCGGCGGCGGGGCGTCCGGCCGGCGACGGCGCGGCGGTGACGGCGGCGCGGCGCCTGTTCGCCGCGCGGGCCGCCGTCGGCCGGAGCGGCGCTGCGCAGGTTCGCCGCTTCGCCGCCCCGGCCGCAGCCGCGCAGCCGCGCAGCACAGACTCGCCGCTTCGCCGCGCAGGCCGCCCCGGGCGGGGGGCGGCGCTACACCGGCTCGCCGCCCGGCCCGTCCCGGCCACGGCCCTCCCCGGCCACGCCCCGCGCCGCCCCGATCCGATCCGTGCCACCCCGGCCGGATCCGGGCCGCCCCGGCCACAACCCTCGCGGCCCCGGCCCCCCGGCGCCCGCCGAACGGCGCCGCCCGCAGGCGTCAGCCGCGCCGCTCCTGCCGCTGCTTGTCCTCGACGCAGAGCGTGGCCCGGGGGAAGGCCTGCATCCGCGCCTTGCCGATCGGCTTCCCGCACACCTCGCAGAGGCCGTACGTGCCCGCGTCGAGCCGTTCCAGGGCGTGCTCGGTCTGTTCCAGCATCTCCCGGGCGTTGGCGGCCAGGGCGAGCTCGTGCTCGCGGGTGATGTTCTTGGTGCCGGTGTCGGCCTGGTCGTCCCCGGCGCCGTCGCCCGAGTCCCGCATGAGGCCGGTGAGCTCCTCCTGGGAGTGCGCGAGCTCGCTGCGGAGTCTCAGCACCTCGGACTGGAGCTCGTCGCGGGCCTCGGTGACCTCGGCCGGGGTCCACGGGTCCTCCCCGGGACGTACCGCGAGCTCGCCGGTCCGGGCGGGAGGCACGGCGGCCTCGTCCCCGGCGGTCGTGACGCCACCCGCCGTCTTCTTCGCTGCCACCGTCCTGGCTCCTGTCTGCTTCTTCGCGGCGGACGCCGGGGCGGCGGCCGCCTTCTTCGCCGCGGCCTTCTTGGCGGGCGTCTTCCTGGCGGCGGCCTTCGGGGCAACCGTTTCCTCGGCGACCGCCACCTCCCCCGCGCTCTTCTTCACGGCGGTCTTCTTCACGGCGGCCTTCTTCGCGGTGGTCTTCCGGGGGGTGGTCTTCTTCGCGGTGGTCTTCTTCGCGGTGGTGCTCTTCGCGACCGTCGGCGGCTCCGCGACCGTCGTCTTCTTCCCGGCCACGTCCTTGGCGCCCTCCGCCGAACCGGTGGAACCGGCGGCCGAGGGCTTCTTCGCGGCGGTCTTCTTCGCCACCATGTCGCGGCCCCTTCACATTTTGTGATCTTGCTCGCGAATCGTGCTGGGACGATAAATCGGCCCAAGGCCCGCGGCAACGGGGCACGCCGCCGTTCCCACCCGCCCCCGCACCCCTCGGGGCGGGCCTGCCTCCGTTGTGCCCAGCTCCCCGCCGGGTAATCCGTCCCGCCCCTCCCCCACATGGCCGCACACCAAGTCCGCGCCGCCCCGTGTGGCCATTCGGGTCACGGGAAAACCTGTCTGCCACCCCACCCCTGGGCCCGTACACTGGTGCTGGCGAAAGGCTTGGATGGGGACGAGTAGCGTCGTACGCAGCCATGAGCGACCCGGGGACGGTGAGAGCCCGGGGGCGAGCCCGATGTGAAGCATCACCCCGGAGCCGTCGGAAGAAAGCCGCAGGGCACTGCGGTGACTAGACCCGGCGTCGCGACCCCAATGAGGGGGCTCAGGGCGTGCGCGCCCCGGGCCAAGGAGGGTGGTACCGCGGGAGCAGCGCTCTCGTCCCTCCGACGGAACGACGACAGTCCGCCGGAGGAACTCGATGACACCGCCGCAGTACCGCCAGGTGCCCGCCCAGGTCGACCTGCCCGCGATGGAGCACGCCGTGCTCGATTTCTGGCACGAGAACAAGGTCTTCGCCAAGACCCTCGAACAGTCCGAGGGACGCCCCGAGTGGGTGTTCTACGAGGGCCCGCCGACCGCCAACGGCATGCCGGGCGCCCACCACATCGAGGCCCGCGTCTTCAAGGACGTCTTCCCCCGCTTCCGGACGATGCGCGGCTACCACGTGGCCCGCAAGGCCGGCTGGGACTGCCACGGCCTCCCCGTGGAGCTCGCCGTCGAGAAGGAGCTCGGCTTCTCCGGCAAGAAGGACATCGAGGACTACGGCATCGCCGCGTTCAACGACAAGTGCCGCGAGTCCGTGACCCGGCACACCGACGCGTTCGCCGAGCTCACGACCCGCATGGGCTACTGGGTCGACCTGGACGACGCGTACCGGACCATGGACCCCTCGTACATCGAGTCGGTCTGGTGGTCGCTGAAGCAGATCTTCGACAAGGACCTGCTGGTCCAGGACCACCGCGTCGCCCCCTGGTGCCCGCGCTGCGGCACCGGCCTCTCCGACCACGAGCTGGCCCAGGGCTACGAGACGGTCGTCGACCCCTCGGTCTACGTCCGCTTCCCGCTGACCTCCGGCCCGCTCGCCGGCAAGGCGGCGCTCCTGGTCTGGACGACGACCCCGTGGACCCTGGTGTCCAACACCGCGGTCGCCGCCCACCCCGAGGTCACCTACGTCGTCGCCACCGACGGCGACGAGCGCGTCGTCGTCGCCCAGCCGCTGGTCGAGAAGGCCCTCGGCGAGGGCTGGGTCACCACCGGCGAGTCCTTCACGGGCGCCGAGATGGAGCGCTGGACCTACCAGCGCCCCTTCGAGCTGATCGAGTTCCCCGAGCCGGCCCACTACGTCGTCAACGCCGAGTACGTGACGACCGAGGACGGCACGGGTCTGGTCCACCAGTCCCCCGCCTTCGGCGAGGACGACCTCAAGGTCTGCAAGGCATACGGCCTGCCGGTCGTGAACCCGGTCCGTCCCGACGGCACCTTCGAGGAGGACGTGCCGCTGGTCGGCGGCGTCTTCTTCAAGAAGGCCGACGAGGCGCTCACCGCCGACCTGGACGCGCGCGGGCTGCTCTTCAAGCACATCGCGTACGAGCACAGCTACCCGCACTGCTGGCGCTGCCACACGGCGCTGCTGTACTACGCGCAGCCGTCCTGGTACATCCGCACGACCGCGGTCAAGGACCGCATGCTCGCGGAGAACGAGCGGACGAACTGGTTCCCCGACTCGGTCAAGCACGGCCGCTTCGGCGACTGGCTGACCAACAACGTCGACTGGGCGCTCTCCCGGAACCGCTACTGGGGCACCCCGCTGCCGATCTGGCGCTGCGAGGAGGGCCACCTGACCTGTGTGGGCTCGCGCGCCGAGCTGACCGAGCTGACGGGCACCGACCAGTCGCAGCTCGACCCGCACCGCCCGTACATCGACGCGGTGACCTTCGGCTGCCCCACCGAGGGCTGCTCGCTGGAGGCCACCCGGGTGCCGGAGGTCATCGACGCCTGGTACGACTCGGGCTCGATGCCGTTCGCGCAGTACGGCTACCCGTACGAGAACAAGGAACTCTTCGAGTCCCGCTACCCGGCGCAGTTCATCTCCGAGGCCATCGACCAGACCCGCGGCTGGTTCTACACGCTGATGGCCGTCGGCACGCTGGTCTTCGACAAGTCGTCCTACGAGAACGTGGTCTGCCTGGGCCACATCCTCGCCGAGGACGGCCGCAAGATGTCCAAGCACCTGGGGAACATCCTCCAGCCGATCCCGCTCATGGACCAGCACGGCGCCGACGCCGTCCGCTGGTTCATGGCGGCCGGCGGCTCCCCGTGGGCGGCCCGCCGGGTCGGCCACGGCACGATCCAGGAGGTCGTCCGCAAGACCCTCCTGACGTACTGGAACACGGTCGCCTTCCAGGCGCTGTACGCCCGCACGTCCGGCTGGGCCCCCTCGGCCGCGGACCCGGCGCCGGCCGACCGCACGGTCCTCGACCGGTGGCTGCTCTCCGAGCTGAACACGCTGGTCGCCGAGACGACCGAGGCGATGGAGTCGTACGACACCCAGCGCACCGGCAAGCTGATCTCCGCCTTCGTCGACGACCTCTCCAACTGGTACGTGCGCCGCTCCCGCCGCCGCTTCTGGCAGGGCGACAAGGCGGCCCTCCGCACCCTCCACGACGTGGTGGAGACGGTCACGCGCCTGATGGCCCCGCTGACCCCGTTCATCACCGAGCGGGTCTGGCAGGACCTGGTGGTGCCGGTGTCGCCTGACGCCCCCGAGTCGGTCCACCTGGCGACGTGGCCGGAGGCGGACACCACGGCGATCGACAAGACGCTCTCGGAGCAGATGCTCCTCGTCCGGCGCCTGGTCGAGCTGGGCCGGGCGACGCGCGCCGAGTCGGGCGTGAAGACCCGCCAGCCGCTCTCCCGGGCCCTGGTGGCGGCGACGGGCTTCTCGGCCCTCTCCACGGACCTCCAGGCCCAGATCACGGAGGAGCTGAACGTCAGCTCCCTGGCCTCCCTCTCGGAGGTGGGCGGCTCGCTGGTGGACACCACCGCCAAGGCGAACTTCCGCTCCCTGGGCAAGCGCTTCGGCAAGGGCGTCCAGGACGTGGCGAAGGCGGTGGCGGCGGCGGACGCGGCGGCGCTCTCGCTGGCCCTCCGCTCGGGCGAGGCGACCCTCTCGGTGAACGGCGAGGAGATCACCGTCACCCCCGAGGAGGTCATCATCACGGAGACCCCCCGCGAGGGCTGGTCGGTGGCCTCGGACGCGGGCGCGACGGTCGCCCTGGACCTGGAGATCACCCCGGAGCTCCGCAAGGCGGGACTGGCCCGTGACGCGATCCGCCTGATCCAGGAGGCCCGCAAGAACAGCGGCCTGGACGTGGCGGACCGCATCGCGCTCCGCTGGGTGACGGATTCCCCGGAGACGGCGGAGGCCCTGACGGCCCACGCGGGCCTGATCGCGGACGAGGTCCTGGCGACGGACCACGCGCAGGGCGAGGCGGACACCACGTACGGCGAGCCGTTCACGGACGACTCCCTGAACCTCACCTTCCGCCTCCGCAAGGCCTAACCCCCCCGCGCGAAGGGCCCGGCACCAACCTGGTGCCGGGCCCTTCGCCATCCCTCCCACCCACCTCACCGCGGGCACCACCCTTGCCGGGCCCAGGCTCCCTCGCCTGAACCCGCACCGCCGGTGCGGTGCACAGCCGGCCGCGGGTACGGCAAAGGGCCGGGCCCGGTTTCCCGGGTCCGGCCCTTCGGCCTGCCGACGGCTACGCGCTCATCGCGCGACCACGCGCCGTCAGTTGTCGTCCTCGTCGATCAGGAAGCCGCGCATCGGCGCCGGCGCCTGCTGCATCGGCTGCGGAGCCTGCGGACGGACCGGAGCCATCGGCTGGGTCATCGCCGGAGACATCTGCTGCTGGCCGCCGTAGGACGGGGCGCCGCCCATGGACGGTCCACCGCCCATCCCGCCGTTGCCGCCGTAGGACGGCGCACCGGCGCCGGCCGAGGCCATCGACGGGGCCGGCGGCAGCGAGGCCGCGGCCGGGGTGCGCGGCGGGGCGAGCGAGTCGTCGGCCTGGGTCTCCAGCTGACGCAGCTGCGACTCCAGGTACGACTTCAGACGCGTGCGGTACTCGCGCTCGAAGCCGCGCAGGTCCTCGACCTTGCGCTCCAGCGTCGCGCGGGCGGACTCCAGGGAGCCCATCGCGACGCGGTGCTTCTCCTGCGCGTCCCGCTCAAGAGCGTCCGCCTTGGCGCGGGCGTCCCGCTCCAGGCCCTCGGCGCGCGAACGCGCCTCGCCGACGATCTTGTTGGCCTCGGAGCGGGCCTCGGCGATCGCCTGGTCGGCGGTCTGCTGGGCCAGCGAGAGGACACGCGCGGCACTGTCGCCACCGGGGCCCTGCTGCGGCTGCTGCATCTGCGGCGGCATCTGCTGCTGCATCTGCTGCTGCTGCGGGTGACCCATGGGGCCGCCCTGCATCGGGCCGGGGCCCATGGGGCCGCCCTGCATCGGACCGCCCTGCATGGGGCCGCCCTGCATCGGGCCACCCTGCATCGGGCCGGCCGGGAGCTGCGGGGCACCGGACGGAAGCTGCGGCGGGCCCATCTGCGGCGGCTGCTGCTGGACCGGAGGTCCGGATATGGCGGCGGGCACGGGCGCGCCGGGACCGACGGGACGATCCTGCTGCTCCGGGGGCTTGCGCATGCCCTGCTGCTGCTGGTTCTGCGCGGCGGCACGCGTCGCGGCGGCCAGCTTGGCGCGCAGGTCCTCGTTCTCGCGGAGCAGGCGGGTCAGCTCGGCCTCGACCTCGTCGAGGAAGGCATCGACCTCGTCCTCGTCATAGCCTTCTCGGAGGCGGACGGTCGTGAACTGCTTGTTCCGCACGTCCTCGGGGGTCAGCGGCATCTCTTCTTCACCTCTACGTAGTCGTCGGCAGTCGGCAAGACCGTATCGTCCACATTCACCTCGCGAAGCTGCTCACGATGGAGATCAGGATGTAGACAATGATCATCAGAACGAAGAAGGACAGGTCGAGTGCCACGCCCCCGAGACGCAGCGGCGGGATGAGTCGCCGCAGAAGCTTGAGCGGTGGATCGGTGACAGTGTAGGTGGCCTCAAGGACGACCACCATCGCCTTACCGGGTTGCCATGAACGGGCGAACTGGAAGACGTAGTCCATGACAAGTCGGACGATCAGGAGGACGAGGAAGCACATCAGCACGATGTAGACCACCTGTAGTGCGACGCCCATCCCGCGGTTCCCTCTCCCCTGACTTACGTGCTCTCACTTGTTCCGGCCGCTTCGCGACCGGTCCGTCCGGTTCTCGTGTTCTCAGCTCTGGTTGAAGAATCCGCCCTCTGCGATCCGGGCCTTGTCCTCCGCCGTGACATCGACGTTAGCAGGCGACAACAGGAACACCTTCTGCGTCACTCGCTCAATGCTGCCATGGAGCCCGAAGACGAGTCCGGCGGCAAAGTCGACAAGTCGCTTCGCGTCCGTGTCGTCCATCTCCGTGAGGTTCATGATCACCGGGGTGCCCTCGCGGAAGTGTTCCCCGATGGTACGGGCCTCGTTGTAGGTCCGGGGGTGCAGCGTGGTGATGCGGTAGGGCTCCCGCTCGGACACGACCTTGGGCATGATCACGGGTGCGTTCTTCTCCATGCTGGGACGTTCGGGTGTGATGGATGCCACGGGGGCAATTCGGGCCGGACGTCCGCTTTCGGCGAGTACCGGTACAGGATGGGACATCGGTTCGCGGGGGGCCGGAGGCTGCACCACTCGCACCGGTTCCTCACGCTCCACCTGTCGCGGGGGCGCGATGTGGCGCCGGTCGCGCTCGGGCTCCGGCTCCAGCTCGGGTTCGAAGTCGTCGTCGGGGTCGAAGCCCCGGCCGTCGTACCCATCGTCCTCCACGAGGCCGAGGTAGACCGCCATCTTGCGCATCGCGCCGGCCATTCTCTGAGTCCTCCGCTCTGTGGTGGATCGCCATACCGGCCGATGTCGCAGCGTCACCAAGTGCCCGCGATCCACGGGTCGTCCCGCCGTTCTGCGGAATGACCATATTTTCTGCTGTGGTCCGACTTGCTTCGCGACGTTACCCGAGCTTCGGGCGGACTCCGAGTACCGCCGTACCGACGCGTACGTGTGTCGCCCCGGCAGCGACGGCCTCCTCGAGGTCCGCACTCATCCCTGCTGACACCATGTTCGCAGCCGGACGGGTCGCGCGCAGGGCAGTCGACAAATCCATCAGCCGGTCGAAGGCGGCGCGTTGCCGTCCCGCGTACGGGCCGGAGAGCGGCGCGACGGTCATGAGTCCGCCGAGCCGCAGCCCCGGAGCGGCGTCCACCGCGGCCGCCAACTCCTCGATCCCGTCGGGGGCGACACCGCCGCGGTCGCCCCGCTCGCCGGACTCGGCGTCGAGCGCGACCTGCAGGAGGCAGCCGAGCTCGCGGCCCTCCCTCTCCGCGGCCGCGGAGAGCGAGGAAACGAGCTTCAAGCGGTCGACGGACTGCACCACATCGGCATAACCCACCACGGATCTGACCTTGTTGGTCTGCAACTGACCCACGAAGTGCCAGGTCAGATCAAGGTCGGCGCAGGCGGCCGCCTTCGGGGCGGCGTCCTGGTCCCGGTTCTCGGCGACGTGCCGCACGCCGAGTCCGTGGAGGATCCTCACATCGCTCGCGGGATAGGTCTTGGTGACCACGACGAGCGTCACCTCTTCCCGCGGGCGCCCGGCGGCCGCGCAGGCGGCTGCGATGCGCGCCTCCACCCGGGCCAGGTTCTCGGCGAGTTCCGACGTGCGGTCCGTCATGTCTCTTCTCAGTCCAACCAGACATATCCCGCGAGTCGCCCCGTGGTGCGATCGCGGCGGTACGAGTAGTGGTCAACGGATTCCCGGGTGCAGACCGTACTGGCCTGCCGGTCCGTGACGCCGAGCCGTTCGAGCTGGGCGAGGACTCCGGCGGTGACGTCGACGGCCGGGGTGCCCCAGCTCGTCTCGGCCCAGGCGGCGGGTTCGGTCCCGGCGACCTCGGCCCGCATGGCCTCCGGCACCTCGTAGCAGCGCCCGCAGACGGCGGGGCCGGTGCGGGCGACGATACGGGCGGGGTCGGCGCCGAGGTCGATCATGGCCGCGACCGCGGCGGGAACGACGCCCGCCACCATCCCGGGCCGTCCCGCGTGGGCGGCGGCCGCGACCCCGGCGACCGGGTCGGCGAGGAGGACGGGGACGCAGTCCGCGGTGAGGACGGCGAGGGCGACTCCGGGCCGGGAGGTGACGAGGGCGTCCACCGACGGGATCCCGTCGGCGCCCCACGGCCCTTCGACCTCGGCGACGTCCGCGCCGTGCACCTGGTTCATCCAGACCACCGACGCGGGGTCGAGCCCGAGGGCTCCGGCCGCGCGTGCCCGGTTGGTCCGTACCGCCTCGGGGGTGTCGCCCACCGCGCCGCCGAGGTTGAGCTCCTCGTACGGAACGGCGCTCACCCCGCCCCACCGGTCGGTGAAGGCGAAGTGCGCGCCGTTCGCGTCGAAGCGCTGTCCTATCACTTCAGGAAGTCCGGGACGTCCAGCTCTTCGGCCTGGCTGTCCGCGTACGGACGGGCCGGCGGGACGACCGGAGGGGCGGACTGCAGCGGGGTCTCGTTGACCGCCGGCGCCGGCTCGGCCGGAGCCTGGGCCGGCTCCTCGCGCGGGGCGACCGTGCCGAGGCCGCCCAGCGGGCGGGAGGTCTCGACGTGGCGGGGCGCCGGGGCCGGCTCCTCGCGCTTGGCGGAGACCGAGCCGATGATGTTGTCCCGGCGGGCCGGCGGCTGGCCGCCGTCGAAGCCGGCCGCGATGACGGTGACCCGGACCTCGTCGCCGAGGGCGTCGTCGATGACGGCGCCGAAGATGATGTTGGCCTCCGGGTGTGCGGCCTCGCTGACCAGCTGCGCGGCCTCGTTGATCTCGAAGAGACCGAGGTCGCTGCCGCCGGAGATGGAGAGCAGCACGCCGCGGGCGCCGTCGATGGAGGCCTCGAGGAGCGGCGAGGAGATCGCCATCTCCGCCGCGGCCACCGCGCGGTCGTCGCCGCGGGCGGAGCCGATGCCCATCAGGGCCGAACCGGCCTCGGACATGACCGACTTGACGTCGGCGAAGTCGAGGTTGATCAGACCCGGGGTGGTGATGAGGTCGGTGATGCCCTGCACACCGCTCAGCAGCACCTGGTCGGCCGACTTGAAGGCGTCGAGCACGGAGACCTGGCGGTCCGAGATCGACAGGAGCCGGTCGTTGGGGATGACGATGAGGGTGTCGACCTCTTCGCGGAGCTCGGCGATGCCGTCCTCCGCCTGGTTGGCGCGACGGCGGCCCTCGAAGGTGAACGGCCGGGTGACCACACCGATCGTCAGGGCGCCGAGCGAGCGCGCGATGTTGGCGACGACGGGTGCGCCGCCGGTGCCGGTGCCGCCGCCCTCTCCGGCGGTGACGAAGACCATGTCGGCCCCCTTGAGGACCTCCTCGATCTCCTCACGGTGGTCCTCTGCCGCCTTGCGACCGACGGCCGGGTTCGCCCCGGCGCCGAGGCCGCGGGTGAGTTCACGGCCGACGTCGAGCTTGACGTCGGCGTCGCTCATCAACAGCGCTTGCGCGTCGGTGTTGATGGCGATGAACTCGACGCCCTTGAGACCGACCTCGATCATTCGGTTGATGGCATTGACACCACCGCCGCCGACACCGATGACCTTGATGACTGCGAGGTAGTTCTGCGGTGCTGCCACGTCGAAGGCCTCTCGCCTCGAGTTACGTGTCGTCGCTGCGCGGTTGTTCGCGCGGCTCCGACGGATGCCGATTGGGACGGTCCGAAACGCCGACCCAAACCCTAACGTTGAAGTTTAGGGTTACCAGTGTCTCTGTTCGCTGGACTCTTCCGGACAGGACACTAAGTCGACAAGTGGCGCACGTTCAACGAACACGCCGAACCTCCCGTTTTTCTTTTCACCCTATGTGATCACCCGTAGCGCTGGCCAACCAGGGGGCTGGCCAGGGGTGATTCCCGTCAACTCCCGGACGAGGCGGGCGCTGTGGGGGCACTTACATCGAAGTGCCCCGCTTTGGGAGTGGCTTTCAGGAGCGCGGTGAGAACGCGGGCCTTGACGGGACCGTGTTCGCCGCTGCCCCAGAAGACGGTGCGCCCCCTGGTCAGCTCCAGAGTGACGGAGTCGTACGAGGTGACGCGTACGACACGAGTGTTCCGGGCGATTTCGGCCGGGAGTTCACCCCGGACGCGCACCGCCTCCCGGAGCAGCCGGTCCGCGCCGAAGCGGCGCAGACTCGGCGAGGAGGCGCTGTCGAGGACGAGGCGGGGGACGCCGCGGGGAGCGGTGTCGACGGTGGCGAACCGCATTCCGGTCGCGTCCACTTCGATGAACTTTCCGCCCTTTTCCATCAGGAGAACGGGCTTCCGTTCCGTCACTTTCAGCCCGATTCCGTGCGGCCAGGACCGTACGACGTCCACCGACTCGATCCGCGGGAGCCTCTCCCGCAGCCGCGCCTCGATGGCCTCGGTGTCGACGGTGACGAGCGGGGCGCCCATCGGGACGGCGGCGACGGCCTCGACCTCGCCCGAGGTCAGGACCGAAGTGCCGGAAGTCTTCACACGTTCCACACGGAACCAGTTCGAGCCGTAGAGCGCCCAGATGCCGCCGGCCGTGACGAGGAGAACCGCGAGGGCGATGAGGAGCACCCGGGTGCCTGGCACCCGGAATCTGCGATTCCGGGTGCCAGGCCGGGACGGACCGTCCGACGAGCCCTTCGACGACCTCTTCGACTCGCTCGCGCCGCTCTTCTCCGCGGTCGTCGGTCCGGCTGCCACGTGGCGTCTCCTGCCCTCAGCCGCCGCGCTACGCCTGGCGGCGCGCGGCGATCGCCTCGTACACCATGCCGACGAGCAGGTCGTCGGCGTCCCGGCGGCCGAACTCGGCGGCGGCGCGGGACATCTCGTACAACCGGTGCGGATCGGCCAGTACGGGCAGGACGTTGCCCTGCACCCACTGCGGCGACAGCTCCGCGTCGTCGACGAGGAGCCCGCCGCCGGCCTTGACCACCGGCTGGGCGTTGAGCCGCTGTTCGCCGTTGCCGATGGGCAGCGGTACGTACGCGGCGGGCAGCCCGACGGCGGACAGCTCGGCGACGGTCATGGCGCCCGCGCGGCAGAGCATCATGTCGGCCGCGGCGTACGCGAGATCCATCCGGTCCACGTACGGTACCGGCACATAGGGCGGCATTCCGGGCATGTTGTCGACACGCGGCATTTCGTTCTTCGGGCCGACCGCGTGCAGGATCTGGATGCCGGAGCGCTGGAGCACCGGGGCGATCTGCTGGATCACCTCGTTGAGCCGCCGGGCGCCCTGGGAGCCGCCGGAGACGAGGAGCGTCGGCAGGTTCGGGTCGAGCCCGAAAGCGGCGCGCGCCTCGGGGCGCACCCGCGCCCGGTCGAGGGTCGCGATGGTGTGCCGCAGCGGAATGCCGATGTAACGGGCGTTGCGGAGCTTGCTGTCCGGGGTCGCGACGGCGACCCCGGCCGCGTACCGCGAACCGATCTTGTTGGCCAGGCCGGGCCGGGCGTTGGCCTCGTGGACCACGATCGGCACCCCGAGGCGCTTGGCCGCCAGATAGCCCGGCAGCGCCACGTAGCCGCCGAAGCCCACCACGCAGTCCGCCTTGGTGCGCTCCAGGATCTGCTCGGCCGCCTTGATGGTGCCGCGCAGCCGCCCGGGAACGGTGATCAGCTCGGGGGTGGGCTTGCGGGGCAGCGGTACGGCCGGGATGAGGGCCAACTCGTAGCCCCGCTCGGGCACGAGCCGGGTCTCCAGACCCTTCTCCGTGCCGAGCGCCGTGATCCCCACGCTGGGGTCCTGCCTCCGCAGGGCGTCCGCGAGGGCCAGCGCGGGCTCGATGTGGCCGGCGGTCCCCCCGCCGGCGAGTACGACATGCACCGAAATTCACCGCTCTCCGGACGGGCGCTTCTTGACGCGCCGTCGCATCGACTTCCATCTCACCCCGGCCCGCTTACCCCAGCCGGGGCGGCGCATGGCCAGGGCCGCTTTCGCGGCGGGTTCCTGTCGCGCGAAGGCGATGAGGAGCCCGACGGCGAACATGGTCGGCAGCAGGGCCGACCCACCGTAGGAGAACAACGGGAGCGGGACACCGGCGATCGGCAGCAGACCGAGCACCGCACCGATGTTGATCACGGCCTGAGCCGTGATCCAGGTGGTCACACCTCCCGCGGCGAACCTCACGAAGGGGTCCTCCGTGCCTCCGGCCACGCGGATACCCGCATAGCCTAGAGCCGCGAACAGGGCGAGTACCGACAGCGTCCCCGCGAGACCCAGTTCCTCACCGGTGACCGCGAAGATGAAGTCGGTGTGCGCCTCGGGCAGTTGGCCCCATTTCTCGACGCTCGCACCGAGTCCGGAACCGAACCATCCACCCGACGCCAGAGCATAGATTCCGTGCGCGGCCTGCAGGCAGGGGGCTCCCTCACCGCCGGGGTCGGAGGCTCCGATGCACTGGAACCGGTCCATGCGGTGCGGGCTCGTCTTGATGAGGAGCGCCCCGAGGGCACCGGCCACCGCGAGCACTCCGACGAAGAGCCGGGTGGGCGCTCCCGCGGTCCACAGCAGGCCGAAGAGAATCGCGGTGAGGATGATCGCGGTGCCCATGTCGCCGCCGAGCATGATGAGTCCGAGCAGCATGAAGGCGCCCGGGACCAGCGGCACCAGCATGTGCTTCCACTGCGTGAGCAGCCTCATGTCGTTCTTGCGGGCGAGCAGGTCCGCGCCCCAGAGGATCAGCCCCAGTTTGCCGAACTCGCTGGGCTGCAGCATGAACGGGCCGCCCAGCGAGATCCAGTTCTGGTTGCCGCCGACGGAGTGCCCTATCCCCGGGATCTGCACCAGGACCATCAGGAAGACCGCGCCGACCAGGATCGGGTAGGCGAGGGCCCGGTGGAGCTTCACGGGCATCCGTGAGGCGACCAGGAGCAGTCCGGTGCCCAGGAGCGCGGCGAAGAACTGCTTGCGGAAGAAGTAGGACGGCACGAGCTCGTAGCGGAGCGCCGTGATCATCGAGGCGGAGTAGACCATCACGAGGCCGAGCGCGGTGATGAGCATGCCCGCGCCGATGATCACGTAATACGCCGTGAGCGGCCGGTCCCAGGCCTTCCGCGCCCGCTCCTGGAGCCGTCGCAGGCCCCCGCCGCGGGGTCGCCGCGGGGTCGCGGGGGCCCGCCCTCCGCCGCGTACGGCGGAGGGCCCGCGTGTCCCTGCGATCTTGCTCGGCATGGTCGCTGCCCCCTCCGGTCGTGCCCGGTCCTGCCGGACCCTCCACGGGTCGGGTCAGGCGTCCCCGGTGGCGGCGAGGGCGCGGACCGCGTCCGCGAAGGCCTCGCCGCGCTTGTTGTAGTTGGTGAACATGTCCATCGAGGCACAGGCCGGGGCGAGGAGCACCGTGTCCCCCGCGTGGGCGAGCCGGGTCGCCTCGCGGACCGCCTCGGACATCGCCCCAGTGTCGGTCCGGTCGAGGTCCACCACCGGTACTTCCGGGGCGTGTCGCGCCAGGGCTTCGCGGATCAGGGCCCGGTCGGCGCCGATCAGGACGGCCCCGCGCAGGCGCTTCGCCGACTTCTGGACGAGCTCGTCGAAGGTGGCGCCCTTGGCGAGGCCGCCGGCGATCCAGACGATCGGGTCGTAGGCGGCCAACGAGGCCTCCGCGGCGTGGGTGTTGGTGGCCTTGGAGTCGTCGACGTACGCGATCCCCTGGACCTCCTCGACCAGTTCGATGCGGTGCGGGTCGGGCCGGAAGGCCTTCAGACCGTCGCGTACGGCCTTGGCGTCGACGCCGAAGGCGCGGGCCAGGGCGGCGGCCGCCAGGGCGTTGGCGATGTTGTGCGGGGCCGGCGGCTGGACGTCGGAGACCTCGGCGAGCTCCTGGGCGTTCTTCTGCCGGTTCGGGGCGAAGGCCCGGTCGACGAGGAGGCCCTCGACGACGCCGAGTTCGGACGGGCCGGGGGTGCCGAGGGTGAAGCCGATGGCCCGGCAGCCCTCCTCGACGTCGGCCTCGCGGACCAGGTCCTCGGTGGCCTTGTCGGCGACGTTGTAGACGCAGGCGACCTGGTTGCCCTCGTAGATCCGGCCCTTGTCGGCGGCGTACGCCTCCATGGAGCCGTGCCAGTCGAGGTGGTCGGGCGCCAGGTTGAGCACGGCGCCCGAGTGGACGCGGACGGACGGCGACCAGTGGAGCTGGTAGCTGGAGAGTTCGACGGCGAGCACGTCGTACTGCTCCTCGCCGAGGACGGCGTCGAGGAGCGAGACGCCGATGTTGCCGACGGCGGCGGTCCGCAGTCCGGCCGCCTCCAGGATCGAGGCGAGCATCCGGACGGTCGTGGTCTTGCCGTTGGTGCCGGTGACCGCGAGCCAGGGGGCCGCGCCGGGGCCCCTGAGCCGCCAGGCGAGTTCGACGTCGCCCCAGATCTCCACGCCCGCCTCGGCGGCGGCCGTGAAGAGCGGCTTGTCGGGCCGCCAGCCGGGGGTGGTGACGATCAGCTCTGTGCCGGACGGCAGGGTCGCCCCGTCGCCGAGGCGGACGGTGACGCCCTCCGCCTCCAGCTCGGCGGCCTGGGCCCGGGAGCGCTCGTCGTCGCCGTCGTTGACGACGGTCACGAGCGCGCCGAGGCCGTGCAGGACGCGGGCGGCCGGGATGCCGGAGACGCCGAGTCCCGCGACGGTGACCTTCTTGCCGTGCCAGTCGAGCTGTTCTGTCACTTGTCCGCTGCCCATCCCGCGTAGAAGAGGCCCAGGCCCACGATCACGCACATGCCCTGGATGATCCAGAACCGTACGACGACCAGGACTTCGGACCACCCCTTGAGTTCGAAGTGGTGCTGGAGTGGCGCCATCCGGAAGACGCGCTTGCCGGTCATCTTGAACGAGCCGACCTGGATGACCACGGACATCGTGATCAGGACGAACAGGCCGCCGAGCAGGGCCAGCAGCAGCTCCGTGCGGGAGCAGATGGCGAGACCGGCGAGGGCGCCGCCGAGGGCGAGCGAGCCGGTGTCACCCATGAAGATCTTGGCGGGCGAGGTGTTCCACCACAGGAAGCCGAAACAGGCTCCCATGAGCGCGGAGGCGACGACGGCGAGGTCGAGCGGGTCGCGGACCTCGAAGCAGGCGTTGGGGTTGGTCAGGGTCATGGCGTTCGCACAGGACTCCTGGAACTGCCAGAGCCCGATGAAGGTGTACGCGCCGAAGACCATCACCGAGGCGCCGGTGGCCAGTCCGTCCAGACCGTCCGTCAGGTTCACGCCGTTGGACATGGCCAGGATCATGAAGAGCGCCCAGACCACGAACAGCACCGGGCCGATGGTCCAGCCGAAGTCCGTGATGAAGGAGAGCTTCTCGGAGGCCGGGGTGAGGCCGCGCGAGTCGGAGAACTGGAGCGCGAGCACCGCGAAGGCGATGCCCACGATCAGCTGGCCGGCCATCTTCGCCTTGGCCCGCAGACCGAGCGACCGCTGCTTGACGATCTTGATGTAGTCGTCGAGGAAGCCGACCAGGCCCATGCCCGCCATCAGGAAGAGGACGAGCACGCCCGAGTACGAGACGGGCTCACCGGTGATGACCTTGGCCAGCGCGTACGCGATGAGCGTGGCCAGGATGAAGGAGATGCCGCCCATGGTGGGCGTGCCCTTCTTCCCGGCGTGGCCGCGCGGGCCGTCGTCACGGATGAACTGCCCGTACCCCTTGCGGGCGAGGAGCTTGATGAGCAGCGGGGTGCCGATCAGGGTCAGGAAGAGCCCGATGGCCCCCGCGAAGAGGATCTGCCTCATCGTCCGGCAACCTCGCCCTCGGTGTCGATGAGGGCCAGTGCGACCCGTTCGAGACCGACCGACCTGGAAGCCTTCACAAGGACGACATCCCCCGGGCGCAGCTCACTGCGCAACAGGTCGACAGCCGCCTGCGCGTCGGACACGTGCACCGACTCCTCACCCCACGAACCCTCGTTATATGCGCCCAGTTGCAGCCAGGACGCTTCCCTGTCCCCTACCGCCACGAGCTTGCTGACGTTGAGCCGGACGGCGAGCCGCCCGACCGCGTCGTGCTCGACGAGCGATGCGTCACCGAGCTCGGCCATCTTGCCGAGCACCGCCCACGTACGAGCCCCTCGGGCCTGTGCGGCCCTGCCCATGGCCGCGAGCGCGCGCAGGGCGGCTCGCATGGACTCGGGGTTCGCGTTGTAGGCGTCGTTGACGATCGTCACGCCGTCCGGACGCTCGGTGACCTCCATGCGCCAGCGCGACAGGGTGCCCGCCTCGGAGAGCGCGGTGGCGATCTCTTCGACGGGCATGCCCAGCTCGTGCGCGACGGCGGCCGCTGCGAGCGCGTTCGACACGTGGTGCTCACCGTACAGGCGCAAGGTCACGTCACTGCACCCGGTGGGTGTGTGAAGCCTGAAAGAAGGCTGTCCGGACGCTGTGAGGTGGACGTTCTCGGCCCGTACGGCCGCTTCGTCCGCTTCGCCGAAGAAGATCACGCGGGCCTTGGTGCGGCTCGCCATCGCGCGGACCAGCGGATCGTCGGCGTTGAGGACCGCGACGCCGCCGTCCTCGGCCGACGGAAGCGCTTCGACGAGCTCGCCCTTGGCCTGGGCGATCTGCTCCCGGCCGCCGAACTCGCCGATGTGGGCGGTGCCCACGTTGAGGACGAGGCCGATGCGGGGCGGGGTGAGGCCGGTGAGGTAGCGGATGTGCCCGATGCCGCGGGCGCCCATCTCCAGGACCAGGTGCCGGGTCTCGTCGCTCGCGCGGAGCGCCGTGAGCGGCAGGCCGATCTCGTTGTTGAGCGAGCCGGGCGTCCAGACGGTGGGCGCGTGCCGGTCGAGGACCTGGGCGATCAGGTCCTTGGTGGACGTCTTGCCGGCCGAGCCGGTGAGGGCGACGACATCGGTGCCGAGCCGTTCGACGACGGCTCGGGCGAGGGCCCCGAGCGCCGTCTGGACGTCGTCGACGACGAGGGCGGGCACGCCGACGGGGCGGGCGGCGAGGACGGCCGTCGCACCCGCCGCGACGGCGCGTTCCGCGTAGTCGTGGCCGTCGACGTGCTCACCGGCGAAGGCCGCGAACAGGCTGCCGGCCCGCACCTCGCGGGAGTCGATGACGACGGGCCCGGTGATCCGGGCGGCCGGATCCGGTATGTCGTGCGCCTGCCCGCCGACGATTTCGGCGATCTCGGCGAGGGAGAGGGCGATCACTGCTTCATCCCTGACTGTTCTGGTGGCTGGCTGTTCCGCCCGGCGCGGAAGCCCGGGTGTGCGAGCGGTCGGCGATGGCCTCGCGCAGGACCTGGCGGTCGTCGAAGGGGCGTACGACCCCGGCGATCTCCTGGCCCTGCTCGTGGCCCTTGCCCGCGACGAGGACGGTGTCGCCCGGCTGCGCGCGGGCGACGGCGGCCGCGACGGCCGCGGCGCGGTCGGCGAGGACGAGCACCTCGCCGCGTTCCTCCGCGGGCACCTCCGCGGCGCCCGCGAGCATGGCGGCGAGGATCTTCAGCGGGTCCTCGGAGCGGGGGTTGTCGGAGGTCAGGACGGCGGTGTCGGCGAGCCGGGCCGCGGCGGCGCCCATCGGGCCGCGCTTGGTGGTGTCCCGGTCCCCGCCGCAGCCGATGACCACGTGCAGCCTGCCCTCGGTGACCTCGCGCAGGGAGCGCAGCACCGACTCGACGGCGTCCGTCTTGTGCGCGTAGTCGACGACGGCGAGGTACGGCTGGCCCGCGTCGACCCGCTCCAGGCGGCCCGGCACGCCGGGGACGGCGGCGACGCCCTCGGCGGCGCTCTTCGGGTCGATGCCCGCGGTGGCGAGGGTGGCGATGGCGGCGAGGGTGTTGGCGACGTTGAACGGGCCGGGCAGCGGGGCGGTGGCGGAAATCCGCTCCCCCGCCGGGCCGACCGCGGTGAACGTCGAGTCGTGGGAGCCGAGGACGAGGTCCTCGGCGCGCCAGTCGGCGTCGGCACGGCCCTCGGCGGAGAAGGTGACGACCGGGACGGTCGCCTCGCCGACGAGCCTGCGGCCGTAGGCGTCGTCGAGGTTGACCACGCCGAGGCGGCTGCGCTCGGGCGTGAACAGCCCGGCCTTCGCCCGGAAGTAGTCGTCCATGTCGGAGTGGAACTCCATGTGCTCCGGGCTGAGGTTGTTGAAGACGGCGACGTCGAAGACGCAGCCGTCGACCCGGCCGAGCACGAGGGCGTGGCTGGAAACCTCCATGGCGACGGCGTCGACGCCCCGCTCGCGCATGACGGCGAAGAGCGCCTGGAGGTCGGTCGCCTCCGGGGTGGTGCGCTCCGACTTGATGCGCTCGTCGCCGATCCGCATCTCGACGGTGCCGACGAGCCCGGTGTGGTGTCCGGAGCCGCGCAGGCCGCCCTCGACGAGGTAGGCGGTGGTGGTCTTGCCGGAGGTGCCGGTGATGCCGATCTGGAGGAGGTCGGCGCCGGGCCGGCCGTAGATCTCGGCGGCGAGTTCGCCCATCCGGCCGCGCGGGTCGTCGACGACCAGGACCGGCAGGCCGGTGGCGGCGGCGCGTTCGGCGCCCGTCGGGTCGGTGAGGATCGCGGCGGCGCCGAGTCCGGCGGCCTGGGCGACGAAGTCGGCGCCGTGGGCGCGGGCACCGGGCAGGGCCGCGTACACGTCGCCGGGGCGTACGGCCCGGGAGTCGTGGGTGATGCCCGAGATCTCGGCGGTTCCGGGGGCGTCGACCCCCAGCTGCGCGGCCAGGTCGCCCAGGGGTGTCGGGCGGGCCTGCTGCGGCCGGGGCGGGGCGGTTCGGTACTGATCAGCGTGTGGCACGGCGGTGAGCGTACCGGGCCCACCCTGCGGGGGGCCAAAAGAGCCCGGGGCCTCGCCGGAGTTCGATTTCCGGTTCCCGGAATGGGGGGTGATCGTTGTCACTGGTGCTCCCGGAGGGTCACGGGGTGGGGTCGAACATGACCGGCAGTCGGGCGGGCTCGCTGCCGGTGGGGGCGACATGGAGGGTCTTGAGGGCGAACTCCATGACCTTCTTGTAGATGGGGCCGCAGATCTGGCCGCCGAAGTAGCTGCCCTTGGTGGGGTTCTGGATGGCGCAGTAGACGGTGATCTGCGGGTCGTCGGCGGGGGCGAACCCGGCGAACGAGGCGGTGTAGCCCTTGTAGCGGCCGAGCTCGGGGTCGACGCGGTTGGCGGTGCCGGTCTTGCCGGCGACGCGGTAGCCGGGGATGGCGGCCTTGTTGCCGGTGCCCTCCCGGTCGTCGACGACGGACTCCAGCATCCGGGCCAGGGTCTTGGCGGTGTCCTCGCTGACGACCCGGGACTCCGCGGGCTTGGCCGCCGGGCTGAAGCGCCCGTCGGGGCCCTTGGTGCCGCGGACCAGGGTCGGTTCGATGCGTACGCCTCCGTTGGCGATGGTCGAGTACACGGAGGCGGCCTGCATCGCGCTGACGGAGAGGCCCTGTCCGAACGGGATCGTGTACTGCTGCGAGGTGGACCAGTCCTGCGGCTTGGCGAGGATGCCCCCGGTCTCGCCCGGGTAGTCCAGGCCGGTGGGGCTGCCCATGCCGAACTTGCGCAGGTAGGAGTGGAGCACCTTGTTGGACTCGGCCTGGGTGGCGCCCAGCTGGCCGGTGGCGAGGATGGTGCCGATGTTGCTGGACTTGGCGAGGACGCCGTTGAGCGTCAGGTACCAGGTCGGGTGGTCGATGTCGTCCTTGAAGAGCCGGTCGCCGCGGTGGAGCCGGTTGGGGACGGTGACATGGGTGTCGGGGGCCGCCTTGCCCTCCTCCAGGACGGCGGCCATGGACATGACCTTGCTGGTGGAGCCGGGCTCGTAGGCGTCCTGGAGGGCCGCGTTGCCCATCGAGGCGGAGTTGGCGGCGGAGAGGTCGTTGGGGTCGAAGCCGGGGGCGTTGGCCATGGCGAGGACCTCACCGGTCCTGGTGTTCTGCACGATGACGTAGCCGCGGTCGGCCTTGGACTTCGCCACCTGCTCGGTGATGGCCTGCTGGGCGGCCCACTGGATGTCCCGGTCGATGGTCAGCTCGATGTCGGAGCCGGGGACGGCGGGGGTGCCCTGGGAGCCCGCGGTGGGCACCTGGCGGCCGCCGGACTGGGTGAAGCGGATCTTGCCGTCCTTGCCGGCGAGCTCCGGGTCGAGCATGGACTCCACACCGCCGGCGCCCTTGCCCTCGGCGTTGACGTACCCCAGTATCCCGGCGGCGAGCTCGCCGTTCGGGTACACGCGCTTGGTGCTGGGCTCGCTGAGGATGCCGCCGAGGAGGTTCACGCCGGTGCCGCCGGCCGACGGCTGGGCCTTCTGCCCGTAGACGCGCCGCAGGTCCTTGATCTGGTTCCAGACCTGCGGGGTCTGCTTGCGGGCGAGCAGCGTGTACCGGGACTTGGGGGTACGGAGCTTCTTCGCGATCTCCGCGGGCTCCTTGCCGAGCAGGGGGGCGAGGAGGGCGGCGGCCTGCTCGGGCGCGTCCGCGACCTTGGACACCTCGGGCGTGAACAGCTGCGGGTCGGCGGTGATGTCGTACGCGTCGACGCTGGCGGCGAGCGCGATGCCGTTGCGGTCGGTGATCTCGCCCCGCTCGGCGGAGAGCGTGTACTCCTGGAAGCGGTACTTGTCGGCCTTGGCCGCGTACGCGCTGGCGTCGACGGCCTGGACCTGGAGCAGCCGCACCACGAAGGCCGTCATGACCAGGGTCAGACCGAGGGAGACCAGCCGCAGCCGGGGCCGGGGGCTGCCGAGCCGGATGGTGCGCGGCCGACGGGCCGGCGGCCGGGGCGCGGTCCGCTTCGCGGCCGGGCGCGGGGCGGGGCGGGACGTGCGGGCCCCGGCGGAGGCGGGCCGGGGGCGCGCGGGCCGGGCGGGTCCGGGGACGCGGCGGCGCGGGGGCTCCTTGGGGGGCACTTGCGGGTCACCTGCCGGAGTTCGTCGGGGTGGGTGGCGGTGCGGGTGCGCGGGTGGGGGCCGTCGGCGCGGGACCGGTGGCGGTGGGGGCAGTCGGCGCGGGACCGGTGGCGGCGGCGTCCGCGCCGGCGGCCGTCCCCGGCACCGGGGAGCCGGTGGCGCCGAACGGCGCGGGGTTCCCGCCCGGCGCCGGCTTCGGGCTCGGCGTCGGGGTGGGCTTGGGGGCGGCGGCCTCGGAGGGCTCGCCGAGCACCTTGCCGTCCGGGCCGAGGAACGCCGGGCTGCCGCCGGGGACCATGCCGAGCTCGCGGGCCCGCCGCTCCAGGGCGTCGGGGGCCGCGTAGTCGTCGACGTCCCGCTGGAGCGCCTGCTCCTCGTCGGTGAGCTCGGTGGTCCTGTCCTTGAGCTCGTTGAGCTGGAAGGAGCCCTGGTTGAGGGCCGAGTTCAGCAGGAGCAGGCTGATCAGACCGCCGCCGAGCAGCACGACGACCAGCAGGACGAAGGGGGTGCGGGCGGCCGAGCTGGGCCCCGACGGCATGAGCCGTCCGAGCCGCGCGGCCCGCCCTTTGAGCGGCCCCTTCGCCGTGCTCACAGGACGTCTTCCCGGATCCGCTCGGCGCCCCTGAGCCGGGCCGGGGCGGCGCGCCGGTTCTCGGCGACCTCCTCCTCGGTGGGCAGCTCGGCGCCGCGGGTGAGCAGCTTCAGACGCGGCTGGTACTTCTCGGGGACGACCGGCAGGCCGGGCGGGGCGGTGGTGGCCGCGCCGGCCGCGAAGACTCCCTTGACGATCCGGTCCTCGAGGGACTGGTACGAGAGGACGACGACCCGGCCGCCGACGCCGATGGCCTTCACGGCCGCCGGAATGGCCTTCTCGACGCTGTCGAGCTCGCGGTTGACCTCGATGCGCAGGGCCTGGAAGGTGCGCTTGGCCGGGTTGCCGCCGGTGCGCTTGGCGGCCTGCGGCAGGGAGTCGCGGATCAGCTCGACGAGCCGGGCGCTGTTGCTGAACGGCTCCTTGTCGCGCTCGCGGACGATCGCCGAGACGATCCGCTTGGCCTGCTTCTCCTCGCCGTACGCGCGGAGGATGCGGACCAGCTCGCCGGGGGCGTAGGTGTTGAGGACCTCGGCCGCGCTGATGCCGGTCGTCTGGTCCATGCGCATGTCGAGCGGGGCGTCCTGCGCGTAGGCGAAGCCGCGGTCGGCCTCGTCCAGCTGCATGGAGGAGACGCCCAGGTCGAAGAGGACGCCGTCGACGGCGGGGAGGCCGAGCCTGTCGAGGACCTCGGGCAGCTCGTCGTACACGGCGTGGACGAGGGTGGCGCGGTCCCCGTACGGGGCGAGCCGCTCGCCGGAGAGCCGCAGGGCCTCCTTGTCCCGGTCGAGGGCGACGAGACGCACCTCGGGGAACTGCTGCAGGAGTGCCTCGCTGTGGCCGCCGAGGCCCAGGGTGCAGTCGACGACGACCGCTCCGGGGCGCCGCAGGGCGGGGGCCAACATGTCCAGGCACCGCTGGAGCATGACCGGGACGTGTCGGTCGTTGCTCAATGCGCCCTCTCAGATCCGGCGCGGAGGTACGGGCGAGCGGGTAAGAAGGCCGAGCCGTAGGTACCGCCGCACACACGGGGGGAGAAACCGCGGAAGTCGCTCGTTGTCTCCGTGAACTTCGCGTCACTTTAGTCCACGGGACCCGCCGGTCAATCAACCGGCTGGCGCGTCGCACGGCACCGGAGAGCCGGCCGGACATTCCGGACGGCTCACCCGTTCGGGGCGCCGCCGCCCCGGCCTGTGGGCCACCTCACCACGAGGCCCGGACGTGGCCTGGAGTCGCCCACCGGGGGGCTGCGCCGCGAGCCGGAGCACCCCGGCGGGAGACCGATCCCGGGGCCGGGGCCGAGACCGACCCGGCGTAAACACCCAAAGCCCGGCATTTCCCTCGCACTTGTCCGTGCGCAAGTGACACGACCCGGCCATGCGAACAAGAATGCTGGGGTACGACACCCTCCGGCGATTCCACGGGGGCAGGTGTCCGTGTTCCGGAAGGCCGAGGAGGGCCGGGTGACGACCTATGACGATCGAGCGAGCCTCACTGATCTGACCACCACTGTGGAGCGGGTGCGCAGATCGGTGGAGAGTGTGATCGAGGGCAAGCCCGAGGTCGTACGGCTTTCGCTGACCGTGCTGCTCGCCGAGGGGCACCTCCTCATCGAGGATGTCCCCGGCGTCGGCAAGACCATGCTGGCCAAGACCCTGGCGCGGTCCATCGACTGCTCCGTGCGCCGCATCCAGTTCACCCCGGACCTGCTCCCCTCGGACGTCACCGGCGTGTCGATCTTCGACCAGCAGCGCCGGGACTTCGAGTTCAAGCCGGGCGCGATCTTCGCTCAGATCGTGATCGGCGACGAGATCAACCGCGCCTCGCCGAAGACCCAGTCCGCGCTCCTGGAGTCCATGGAGGAGCGGCAGGTCACCGTCGACGGCCAGACCTACGAGCTGCCCAGCCCGTTCATGGTGGTCGCCACGCAGAACCCGGTCGAGATGGAGGGCACCTACCCGCTGCCCGAGGCCCAGCGCGACCGCTTCATGGCCCGGGTCTCCATCGGCTACCCGAGCGCAGAGGCCGAGCTCCAGATGCTCGACGTGCACGGCTCGGCCTCCCCCCTGGACGACCTCCAGCCGGTCGCCCACGCCCACGACATCCTCAAGCTGATCGAGGCGGTCCGCGCGGTCCACGTCGCCGACGCCGTACGCCGCTACGCCGTCGACATCGTCTCCGCCACCCGCACCCACACCGACCTGCGGCTCGGCGCCTCCCCGCGGGCCACCCTGCACCTGCTGCGGGCCGCCAAGGCCTCCGCCGCGCTCAGCGGCCGCGAGTACGTGCTGCCCGACGACCTCCAGGCACTCGCCGCGCCCGTCCTCGCCCACCGGCTGCTGCCGACGGCGCAGGCCCAGCTGAACCGCCGCACCGCCGAGCAGGTCGTCCAGGACATCCTGCAGCGCACCCCCGTCCCGGCCGCGGCCCCGCCCGCCGGACCCCTCTACGGCCAGCAGCCCGGCGCCCGGCGGCTGTGATGACCACCGCTGCCGTGCCGGACGGACAGCGGGGCGACGAGGACGACCGGGGCGGTCTGCGGGCCGCCCTCGGCGGTCTCACCACCCGCGGCCGGTCCTTCCTCGCCGCCGGAGTGGCCGCCGCCGCCTGCGCGTACGTCCTCGGCCAGGCCGACCTGCTGCGCGTCGGGCTGCTGCTCGCCACGCTGCCGCTGATCTGCGTCCTCGTGCTGCACCGCACCCGCTACCGGGTCGCCGCCTCCCGCCGGCTCACCCCCCAGCGGGTGGAGGCAGGCTCCGAGGCCCGGGTCCAGCTGCGGATGGAGAACATCTCCAAGCTCCCCACCGGGCTTCTGATGCTCCAGGACCACGTGCCGTACATGCTGGGCCCCCGCCCCCGCTTCGTCCTCGACCGGGTCGAGGCGGGCGGCCGGCGCGAGGTGTCCTACCGGGTCCGCTCCGACCTGCGCGGCCGCTTCCCGCTGGGCCCCCTCCAGCTGCGGCTCAACGACCCCTTCGGGATGTGCGAGCTGACCCGCTCCTTCCACGCGTACGACACCCTCACCGTCGTCCCGCGGACCGAGGCGCTGCCGCCGGTCAAGCTCGTCGGCGAGGCCTCGGGCCACGGCGACGGACACCAGCGCTCGCTCGCCCTCGCGGGCGACGACGACATCATTCCGCGCGCCTACCGCCACGGCGACGACCTGCGCCGGGTGCACTGGCGCTCCACCGCGCGCTACGGCGAGCTGATGGTCCGCCGCGAGGAGCAGCCGCAGCGGGCCCGCTGCACCGTCCTCCTCGACACCCGCCGGATCGCCTACCAGGGCTCCGGCCCCGACTCGGCGTTCGAATGGGCGGTCTCCGGTGCCGCGTCCGCCCTGGTGCACATGCTGGAGCGCGGCTACGCGGTCCGGCTCGTCACCGACACCGGCACCTCGGTGCCCGGCGAGGGCTCCGAGGGCTTCGCCGGCTCGGCCCAGGACTCGGCCGAGACGGCCGGGCTGATGATGGACACCCTCGCGGTCGTCGACCACTCCGAGGGCGGCAGCCTGTCCCGCGCCTCCGACCTGCTGCGCGGCGGCGGCGAGGGACTGCTCATCGCCTTCGTCGGCGATCTCGACGAGGAGCAGGCGGCCCTCGCCGCCCGGATGCGGAACCGCACCGGCGCGGCCGTCGCCTTCGTCCTGGACTCCGGGACCTGGCTGACCGGCGGCGCGGTGTCCGGGGCCGTCGAGGACCGGGTACGGCAGCTGCGCGAGGCGGGCTGGACGGCGCTGGCCGTACCGCCCGCCGCCAAGCTCGCCGACCTGTGGCAGCAGGCGGCCGGAATCCGCGCGGAGTCCGCCGCCGACACCTACGGAGGATGGTCATGAGCGGGCGCGCACGGCTGACCCTGGCCGCCTGGGGCGCCACCCTGATGGCGTCCGGAGCACTGCTTCCCCTGGTGAAGCCGGCGACCTGGATCTTCACGGCCGCCTTCGTCCTAGCCCTGGTGAGCGGAGTCGGCACGCTGGCCCGGCGGGCACCGCTGGCCCGGCCCGTGACCCTGCTCGCGCAGTTCGCCGTCGCGCTCCTCGCGCTGACCGTGATCTTCGCCCGCGAGCAGGCGATCCTCTGGTTCCTGCCCGGCCCGCAGGTCTTCACGCGCGCCGCCGACCTGTTCGCGGCGGGCGCCGAGGACGTCGGCCGGTACGCGATCCCCGCCCCGGACACCGAGGGCATCCGGCTCATGCTGGTCGGCGGCGTGGTCGCCATCGGCCTCCTGGTGGACACCCTCGCCGTCACCTTCCGCAAGGCGGCCCCGGCCGGACTTCCGCTGCTCGCCCTGTACTCGGTGGCGGCCGGTCTCTCCGGCGGCGGCGCCGGCTGGCTCTGGTTCCTCCTCGCCGCCTCCGGCTACCTGCTGCTCCTCCTCGCCGAGGGCCGCGACCGGCTCTCCCAGTGGGGCCGGGTCTTCGGCGGCGCCCAGCGCTCCGCCCGGCCGGGCTCGTCCGTCGCGGGCGGCGGCGGCACCACCTTCGCCCCGGCCCGCACCGGTCGCCGCATCGGTGCGGTGGCCATGGGCGTCGCCATGGTCGTCCCGTTCGCACTGCCCGGCTTCACCGGCGGCCTCATCGGCAACGGCGACGGCGAGGGAACCGGCGGAGAGGGCCGGGGCGGCACCATCTCGGCCGTGAACCCGCTGGTCTCCCTCCAGGACAACCTCCGCCAGCCGGAGGACCGGGAGGTGCTGCGCTACCGGACCAACGCCCGCGACACCTCCGGCCTCTACCTGCGGCTCGTCGCGCTCGACCAGTTCGACGGGACCTCGTGGAAGTCCTCGGCCCGCCCGATCGAGGCCGTGCCCAAGCAGCTCCCCTGGCCGGACGGGCTCTCCCAGAGCGTCCGGATCACCGAGGTGACCAGCAACTTCGTCGCCTCCGAGGGATACGAGCAGAAGTGGCTGCCGATGCCGTACCCGGCCGGCCGCGTCGACATCGACGGCCGCTGGCGGTACGAGCCGGCCGGCCGGATGCTCGTCGGCGACGACAAGCAGACCACCAAGGGCGCCCGCTACACCGTCTCCAGCCTGGAGGTCCAGCCGACGTCCGAGCAGCTGGCCGCGGCCGGCGACGCCCCGGAGAAGATCCTCCGCGAGTACACCAAGATCCCGGCCTCGCTGCCGGGCGACGTGAAGGCGACCGCGCTCCAGGTCACCAAGGGTGCGAGCACCGACTACGAGCAGGCGGTGAAGCTCCAGGAGTGGTTCGCCCGCGACGGCGGCTTCCGCTACGACGTGGACGTCGAGTCCGGCACCGGTGTGCAGGCGATCTCCCGCTTCCTGAAGGACAAGGAGGGCTTCTGCGTCCACTTCTCCTTCTCGATGGCGGCGATGGCCCGCTCCCTGGGCATCCCGGCCCGCGTGGCCGTGGGCTTCATGCCGGGCACCACGCAGACCGACGGCTCGGTCTCGGTCGGCATCCGGGACGCGCACGCCTGGCCCGAGCTGTACTTCGAGGGTGCGGGCTGGACGCGGTTCGAGCCGACCCCCTCGCGGGGCTCCACCCCCTCGTACACCCAGGACAGCACGCCCTCGGGTACGGCCACCGGGCCCGCCCAGCCGTCGCAGAGCGCCTCGGCGCAGCCCTCCGCCGCGCCCAGCGCCTCGGCGAGCTGCACGCCGCAGGAACGCCGGCTCGGCGACTGCGGTCCGGAGGAGGCGGTGGCCGGCGCGGACTCGTCCGGTGCGGGCCCGAACCCTCTGACGGTGCTCCTGATCGTCGTCGGAGTCCTGGCGGTCCTCGCCGTCCCCCTGCTGCCCCTCCTGTGGCGGACCCGGGTGCGGGCCCGACGGCTGGGCGGGGCCGGAGCGACGCTCGCGGTCTGGCAGGAGATCCTCGACACGGCCTGGGACCACGGGGTCGAACCGGACGAGTCGCGGACCCCGAGGCGCACGGCGGCCCGGATCGTCCGCCTGGGCGAACTCGGCGACGAGGCGGCCGACGCGGTGCACCGGGTGGCCCGGGCGGTGGAGGAGACGCTGTACGCGCCGAACCCGCGGCCGGCGTCGGGTCTGGCGGCGGACGCGGCCCGGATCCGGGCGGGCTTCCACGCCTCGGCGGACCGCGGAACACGCCTGCGCGCGCTGCTGGCGCCGCGGTCGGCGGCGCGGCTGCGGTGGTCCGCGGCGGCGCGGTGGTCGGAGACGGCGACGTCCTGGTCGGCCCGCCGCACCGCCCTCCTGACCCGAGCAACCCCCCGCCTCCACCGCAACTGACCCCGCCCCACGCAACGAGGGCCCCGCTCCCAACAACCCGAGCGGGGCCCTCGCCATACCCGTGTCCACCGACCGGGGCCACACCCCCGCCGTATCGCCGCGCGTCGGCGCGCCCCGCCCCCGGTGGGCGCGCCCCCGCCGCCCACCGCCTTGTCGCCACGCGCCCACGCCCTCGCCCTCGCCCTCGCCCGTGTGCCCGCGCACCCCGCCAACCCCCCGCGTCGGCTGCGCCCGCCGCCCCCGCCCGTGTGGGCAATCGTCCCGCAGGGCGGGACGGGTGGGCACACGGGACGGCGCCCTCGGCGGCGCCCCCGCCTCTTGTGCCTGGACCCGCACCCACTCGTACGGCACGCATGGGTGCGGGTCAGGGCGCGGGGAGCCTAGGCCCGGCAAGGGGCGCCGTTCCGTTGTGCCCACCCGTTCCGCCCCAGCGGAACAGATGCCCACAACGGGGGCGGGCGGGGTGGGCACCGCCCCGGCGGAACAGACGCCCGCAACGGGGGTGGGCAGGGTGGGCACCGCCCCGGCGGAACAGGTGCCCGCAACGGGGCGGGGGCGGCTCGGTGGAGGCGGTGTCCGTAGGGCGACGGCGGTCACGCGTGGGGGCGGGTACGACGGAGCCCCGTGGGGCGCGGTTGCGCGGGTCACGGGGCTCGTCGGATGCGTTGCGCGGGGCCTCCGCTCAGGGGGCCGTCAGTGGCCGCCACCCTGCTGCTCGTCGCGGCGGCGCTGCCACCGCTCTTCCATCCGGTTCATCATGGAGCGTCGCTGCCGGGTCTGACGGCCTCCGGCCGTCGTCCCACCCCTGGTGGCCTGCTGCTGCTCACCCGGCTTCGGCGCCTTGCGCCATCCGGTGACCGCCAGGACCGCGCAGCCCAGCATGACGAGGAATCCCACCACGCTGATCCAGATCTGCTGTGCGACCATTCCGGCCATGAGGAGCGCGATACCCACCAGGAAGCCGGCGACTGCCTGGTAGACCCGTCGCCGGGTGTACGTACGCAGTCCGCTTCCCTCGAGCGCTGTCGCGAACTTGGGATCTTCGGCGTACAGCGCTCGCTCCATCTGCTCGAGCATTCGCTGCTCGTGCTCCGAGAGCGGCACGGAGTCCTCCTAGTCGTCGGTCGCGGGGGCGACCGGTTTGCGGCCCTTTCAGGATAGGCAGGGAATCGCCCCCGTGAAACCCGCCCTCAATGCCGAATAGCCAGTCCGGGCCGCCATGCGGATCGGTTGCTGAGGCGTTGATTCCCCAGGCCCTCCTCCGTCATGCCGGATGCTGTCCCCCGATCATACGGGGCAGAGCCCGTTATCGGGCGGGCTGTGGCGTACTCCATGGAGTGCCGCGCCCCGCACCGCCGAACGGGTGGCCGTCCTGCTCAGCCCCGCTTCTCGCCCAGTACGTGCAGCTGGGTGGCGACGGCGTGGAAGGAGGGCAGCTCGGCGGCGGCCGCTTCCAGCTTGAGCAGGGCCTCGGCCGCGCCGGGCTCGGTGTCGACGAGGACGCCGGGCACGAGGTCGGCGAAGACCCGGACACCGTGTACCGCGCCGACGTCCAGACCGGCCCCGTCGGCCAGTTCGGCGAGCTGTTCGGCGGTGAAGCGCCGGGGTACGGGGTCGCCCGCGCCCCAGCGGCCCGCCGGGTCGGAGAGCGCGTGCCGGGCCTCGGTGAAGTGTCCGGCGAGGGCGCGGGCCAGGACCGCGCCGCCGAGTCCGGCGGCGAGCAGGCTCAGGCTGCCGCCGGGCCGGAGCGCGGCGACCGCGTTCCGCACGCCTTCGGCGGGGTCGTCGACGTACTCCAGGACCCCGTGGCAGAGCACCGCGTCGTAGCTCTCGCGCCCGACGACGTCGAAGAGGCCGCTGATGTCGCCCTGGACGCCGGTGACGAGGTCGGCGACCCCGGCCTCGGCGGCCCGGCGCTCCAGCGCGAAGAGCGCGTTGGGGCTGGGGTCGACGACGGTGACCCGGTGGCCGAGGCGGGCGACCGGCACCGCGAAGTTCCCCGATCCGCCGCCGGTGTCGAGGACGTCGAGGCTGTCCTTCCCGGTGGCCTCGACCCGGCGGTCGAGGGCGTCCTTGAGGACGTCCCAGACGACGGCGGTACGCAGGGAGGCGCGCGACGGGCGCGAGGTCGCCTCTCGACCGAAGACAGGGGAAGGGTCCGGCACGGCTGTTGACTCCTCGGTGACGGGTACGGACGCCCCCACCCTATGGCCTGGGGGGTGCCTTGCCGATCACGCCGCGGGCCCGGCCCGATCGGCGGCGCACCCCCGGGGCCCGCGCCGCGGTCAGCCGCCCGCCTCGTCCGCCCCCGGCTGCCGGGGCAGGACCGGCTGGAGGGCGAGCAGCCGCTCGACCAGGCGCAGGAAGTACGCGGCGTCCCTGAGCAGGTCGTCGGCCTCCCGCCGGGTCGCCGCGCCGGCGATCCCGGCCTCGGCGCGGGCCCTGCGGTCGGCGCCGGAGGCGAAGAGGGCGCCCCATTCGGCGAGTTCGGGTGCCAGCTCCGCCAGGAGCTCCCAGGCGGTGCGTATCCGCTGCCTGCGGCGGGGTCCGGCCTCGGGCCTGGCCCGGGCGGCCAGCACGGCGGCGGCGGCCCGCAGGGCGGCGAGGTGGGCCGCGGCGTACCGCTCGTGGGGGCGGTCGAGCGCGGCGGCCTCGGCGAGTCCGGCACGCGCCTTGGCGAGGAGGTCGAGGGCGGCCGGCGGGGCTGCGGCGGCGCGCGGGACGGGGTGGATGTCGGACGCGGGCCCGGTCTGGGCGGGGGCGGGGCGTCGGCGGGGCGCGGCTGCTGCGGAAGGGCTTGCCATGACGAGTCCTCCTGTCGTCGCGTGACGGCTTCGTGGCCGTATGTGTCCATCGTGCCCGCCCCCACTGACAATCCCTCCTGACCTGAGGTTTTGCCTGAAAACCCAACTCGGGGGTAACTTTTGAACTGACCAGTCAGTTCAAAAGGGGATCGGGGGGTGGGCCCGTGGGAGCGGAAGCCGAGGAGCGACCGCACGGCGCCGCCGTCGTCGTGGACGGATTCGGACTGAAGGGGCCGCGCGGCTGGGCCTTCCGGGAGGTCTCGTTCCGGGCCGGGCCGGGCACGCTGGTGGCGATCGAGGGGCCCTCGGGCTCGGGCCGCACCTGTCTGCTGCTCGCGCTCACCGGCCGGATGAAGGCCAAGGAGGGCACCGCAGAGGTCGGCGGCCTGCCGCTGCCGAAGAAGATGGCCGCCGTGCGCCGGATCAGCGCCCTGGGGCACGTCCCCGGCGTCAGCGAGCTCGATCCCGCCTTCACGGTGGCCGAGCACCTGGGCGAGCGGGCCATGCTCCAGCGCCGTTTCGACGGCTCCGTCCGGACGTTCCTGCGCCGCCCGTCCGAGCGGCGGGCCGCGGCCCGGGCCCGGATCGACGAGGCCGTGGCCGCCGCGGGGCTCGACCTGGCCGCCCTGCCGAAGGGCGAGCGGACGTCCGTACGGGATCTGGAGCGGCTCGAGGCGCTGCGGCTCTCGATCGCCCTGGCCCTGATCGGCCGGCCCCGGCTGCTCGCCGTGGACGACACGGACCTGAAGCTCTCGGACGCCGACCGCGCCGAGGCCTGGGCGCTGCTGCGCTCCGTGGCCGACTCCGGGACCACCGTCGTCGCGGTCTGCAGCGAGGCCCCCGAGGACGCCCTGCGGATCACCACGCTCGACACCACAGCCACCGCGCCCGCCACCGAGGCCCGCGCCGAGGACGGCAAGGACAGCGAGGACGCCGAGGACGCGTCCGGCACCAGGGACGCCGAGGACGCCCCCGACACCGCCGCCACCGGGGCGCCCGGCGAGGGCGACAAGGCCGGCACCAGCGACAAGGCCGGCAGCGCCGGACCGGCCCACAAGGTCAGTAAGGCCGACAGGGCCGCCGGCGATCTCACCGAAGACACGACCGAGGAGGGGGCGGCCGATGCGCTCGCCGAAACTGGCCGCGCTTGAGCTGAAGCGCTTCGGCAGGGGAAAGCTGCCGCGCGCCGCGCTCGTCGCGATCCTGCTGCTGCCGCTGCTGTACGGCGCCCTGTACCTGTACTCGTTCTGGGACCCGTACAGCAGGCTCGACAAGATCCCCGTCGCCCTCGTCAACGAGGACCGGGGCGCCACCACCGACGGCAAGAAGGTCAACGCCGGTGACGACATCACCAAGGGGCTGCTGGAGAGCAAGACCTTCGCCTGGCACCGGGTGAGCGACGCCGAGGCCCGCAAGGGCGTCGAGGACGGCACGTACTACCTGTCCCTGACCATGCCCGGCGACTTCAGCTCGCGCATCGCCTCCAGTTCGGGCGACTCCCCCGAGACCGGGGCCCTGCGGGTGCGGACGAACGACGCCAACAACTACATCGTCGGCCAGATCTCCCGGACGGTGTTCTCCGAGGTCCGCACCGCGGCCTCCACCAAGTCCTCCCGCACCTTCCTCGACAAGATCTTCATCTCCTTCTCCGACATCCACGACGCCACCGCGAAGGCCGCCAAGGGCGCGGGCGACCTCAAGCAGGGCGTGGACAAGGCGAAGAAGGGCTCGAAGGACCTGGCGAACGGCCTCAGCGACGCCAAGACCGGCAGCGGCGACCTGGCCGCCGGCCTGAAGAAGCTCGACAAGGGGGCCAGGGACCTGGAGAGCGGCTCCCGCAAGGTCGCCAACGGCACGCAGACGCTCGCCGACAAGGTGAACGGCACCGCCGACAAGGTCCGCCCCTACCTGGCGAACAACGGCAGGTCGATCCGCGACACCGCACGGCTCGTCTCGGACTCCGCCACCGCGGTCCGCCACAACCTCGACGACCTGGTGAAGCGCGCCCCGGTGATCCGCGGCGCGGCGCACGTGGCCGATGACGAGCTGGCCAAGGCCCACCAGGCGGAGTGCGTGGCGGCGCCCGAGGCCGCCGCCGAGTTCCCGACCGTCTGCGCCAAGCTCAAGGAGGCCTCGGTCACGGCCGGCGACGTCGCCACCATCGCGGACGACGTCCACGAGCTGACGAAGGGCAGCACGGGCGACCTCAAGACCCTCGACGCGCGGCTCGCGAAGCTCACGCGGCAGGCCGACGAGCTGGCCCGCCGCGCGCCGCACCTCGACGAGGACGTCGAGGACGCCATCAGGAAGATCAACGAGCTCAACACGGGTGCGAAGAAGGTCGCCGCCGGGGCGGAGAAGCTGCACACCGGGATCTCCGGCGCCAAGACCGGCTCCGTGAACCTCGACACCGGCGTCGGCAAGCTCAAGAAGGGCGCGGGCGCCCTCGACGGCGGTCTGTTCAAGCTGGCCGACGGCTCGGGCACCCTCGCGTCCGGCCTGAAGGACGGGGTCGACCGGATCCCCGACTACGACGAGCAGGACCGCGACCGGCGTACGGAGGTCATGGCCGATCCCGTGCAGCTGGCCTCCCAGTCGCTGCACAAGGCGCCGAACTACGGCACCGGTTTCGCCCCGTACTTCATCCCGCTCTCCCTCTGGGTCGGCGCGATGGTCGCGTACATGATCATCCAGCCGCTGAACCGGCGCGCGCTGGCCGCCGGCGGCTCCGCCTGGCGGATCGCCCTCGCGGGCTGGCTCCCGGTGGCGGCGATCGGCGTCCTGCAGGTCGCGGCCCTCATGTCGGTCCTGCACTGGGGCCTCGGCCTCCAGATGGCCCGCGCCGCCGGCACCGTCGGCTTCCTCGCGCTGGTCACCTGCTGCTTCTCCGCGATCATCCAGTGGCTCAACGCCCGCTTCGGCGCGGCCGGCCGCATCCTGGTCCTCGCGGTCCTGATGCTCCAGCTGACCTCGGCGGGCGGCACGTACCCCGTCCAGACCAGTCCCGGCTTCTTCAACGCCGTCCACCCGTTCCTGCCGATGAGCTACGTGGTCGAGGCCCTGCGCCGGCTGATCTCGGGCGGCGGGATCGGACCCGTCTGGCAGGCCTGCGCGGTGCTCGCCGCGTTCACCCTGGGCGCCCTGGCGCTGACCGCCGTGTCCGCCCGCAGGAAGCAGGTCTGGACACTCGACCGGCTCCACCCCGAACTGAGCCTGTGAGACCGGGCCGGTGAGACCCGCGACACCTGTGAGAATCGACCCCATGGACAGCAGCAGCACCCGACGCCAGGCCACGCGCGCGAAGCTCTACGAGGCGGCCGTCACCCTCATCGCGGAGCAGGGCTTCTCCGCGACGACGGTGGACGAGATCGCCGAGCGGGCGGGCGTGGCCAAGGGCACGGTCTACTACAACTTCAAGAGCAAGACCGAGCTCTTCGAGGAGCTGCTGCGCCACGGGGTGTCGCTGCTCACGGCCTCGCTGCGGACGGCGGCCGAGGACACCGCCGGGCGCGGCGGGAGCCGGATCGACGCGCTGGACGCGATGATCCGGGCGGGTCTCGTCTTCATCGACCGCTACCCGGCCTTCACCCAGCTGTACGTGGCCGAGCTCTGGCGCACCAACCGGGCCTGGAACTCCACTCTCCTGGTGGTCCGCCAGGAGGCGGTCGCCGTGGTCGAGGGAGTGCTGCGGGAGGCGGTCGCGGCCGGTGAGCTGAGCGACGAGATCGACGTCCAGCTGACGGCGGCGGCGCTGGTCGGGATGGTGCTCGTGGCGGCGCTCGACTGGCAGGCCTTCCAGAGCGAGCGTTCGCTCGACGACGTGCACGCGGCGCTCTCGCGGCTGCTGCACGGCAGGGTGGGCGGCCGTTAGGGGGTGCCCTGTCGATCAGGCCAGGCCCCGCGAGCCCGGCCTGATCGGCAACACACCCCCCAGGCCCTGACGCACGGTACGGCGAAGGCCGGTCCGTCGAGGCTCGATCCCCCCGAGCCCCGCCGGACCGGCCTTCGCCGTATGTCCCCCGTGACACCCCCGTGCCCCGTTGCGGCAGGCACGCGACCCCGGTTCCGCCGCCCCGTGTCGGCGGTTCCCGGGGCCGCGCCCCTTCCGTGGACTCCACTCTTCCGTCTCCGCGTCCGGGACTCATCCGCGTACCTACTCATCTCGCGCCCTAGGTACGGATACTCAGACTGGTTACGATCGCGGGCGTGTCCGTACTCCCCCTGGTGTTCACCAGCGGCTGGGCGAGCGGGATCAACGCGTACGCGGTGGTCCTGCTGTTCGGCGTCTTCGGCGCGACCGGGCTCACCGACGAGGTGCCCGAGTCCTTGCAGCGCACCGATGTCCTCGTCGCGGCCGGCGTGCTCTTCCTGTGCGAGGCGGTGGCGGACAAGATCCCGTACGTCGACTCGATATGGGATTCCGTCCACACGGTGATCCGGCCGATCGCGGGGGCCGTGGTCGGCGCCCTGCTCGCCGGGCAGAACGGTTCGCTGCCGGAGCTGGCGGCGGGTGCGGTCGGCGGTTCGACGGCCCTGCTGAGCCACTTCGTCAAGGCCGGGACGCGCATGGCGGTCAACACCACGCCCGAGCCGTTCTCCAACGTCGCGCTGAGCCTCGCGGAGGACCTCGGGGTGGCGGCCATCGTCACCTTCGCGCTCTTCCATCCGGTGGCGGCGGCGAGCATCGCGGGCGTGCTGCTCATCGGCGGCCTGGTGATACTGGTCTTCCTCGCCCAGCGGATCCGCCGCTTCCTGCGCCGCAGGTCGCTGCGGCGCGAGGAGAGACAGCTCGCCGACGCGGAGGCCCGGGCCCGCGCACGGCCGCCGTCGGGCGACGGTTCGGAACACTTCTGAGCCCGTTCGGGACCGTCCCGGGCGCCGGATAGGGTCGCTGGCATGGCACGGATTGTGGTGATCGGCGCGGGACTCGGCGCCATGGCGGCGGCGGCCCGGCTGGCCGTGGCGGGCCACCGGGTGACGGTGTACGAGCGGGGGACGACGTACGGCGGGGCGGTCGGCCGCTTCGCACGCGACGGGTTCGCCTTCGACACGGGCCCGGGGCTGCTGCATCTGCCCGCCGTGTACCGGGACCTGTTCGTGAAGACCGGCAAGGAGCCGCTGGAGGAGTGCGTCACGCTGACGCAGGTCGACCCGGCGAGCCGTCACGTCTTCGCCGACGACACCCGCGTGGACCTGCCGAACGCCTCCCGGGCCGGCACGGTCGCCGCCCTGGACGCCGCGCTCGGCGCCGGCGCGGGCGAGCGCTGGGGCGACTTCCTGGTCCGGGCCCGCGAGGCCTGGGACCGCACCCGCCGGCCGCTCCTCGAGGAACCCCTGCCCGCCGACCCGGCGCCGCTGGCCCGTGAGCCGTACCCGGCCCTCAAGGCGGGCCTGTTGCGGCGTCCGACGACGACGCTCGCGCAGGTCGGGGCGCGGGAGCTGCGCGACCCCCGGCTCGCCGCCCTCCTCGACGCGTACGCGTGGTCGTACGGCTTCGACCCGGCGACGGCCCCGGCCTCGGCCGCCGTCCTGCCGTACATGGAGCAGACCTTCGGCAGCTGGTACGTGGGCGGGGGCCTGCGGGCGCTCGCCGACGCGGTGTACGAACGCTGCCGGAAGCGGCGGGTCGAGTTCGTCTTCGACTCGCCCGTGGAGGACGTCCTGGAGAAGGACGGCCGGGCGGTCGGTGTGCGCCTGGCGGGCGGCGGGACCGTCGAGGCCGACCACGTCGTCTCCGGCGCCCCGGTGCCCGCGCTCTACCGCGACCACGTCGTCGAGTGGAGCCGCGGCGACGCCGTTCCGCACCACCAGGCCACCGGGACCGGCCGGGTGACGGTCTGTCTGGCGCTGCGCGGCCCCCGGGAGGCGGGCGCGGTCCACCGCACCGTCGTCCACGCGGCGGGCGGGCTCCCGACGGTGACGGTGCTGCGCCCGGACGACCCGGCGCTGCGCCCGGACGCGGACCACGAGTCGGTGACGGTCACGGCGACCGTGCCGACCTCTCCGGAGCGGGACGCGGCCGGGTGGGAGGCCTTCGCCGACGGGATGGCCGAGGCGGCCGGGCGGGCGGTCCCGGGGCTGCGGGAGCGGCTGCTGTGGCGGCACGTCCGCACCCCGGAGGACGTACGGCGGGACACGGGCGCCGCCGAGGTGCCGGGGCCCGCGCTCGCCGGGGCCGGCGGACGGCTGCTCCCGGCCGGCAACCGCTCGCCGCTGCCGGGCCTCTGGTTCGCGGGCGGCTGGTCCCACCCGGGCGGCGGGCTCGCCCACGCGGGCATGTCGGGCGCGCTGGTGGCGGGGTTCATCGTGGAGGGCGCGGACTTCCGCGGCTCCCAGTAGAGGAACGCAGCCGGACCCCAGCAGGACGGGGGCCGGACGGGGCCGGACGCACGGAGGGCCCGGCGCGTGCGCCGGGCCCCACGGCCGGTCAGTACCGGTACTGCTGCTGGTCGTCCGGGTGCTGCTCGTAGCCGTACTGGCCCGGTCCCTGCGGCTGCTGCTGCGTCTGGGGCGGCTGGTCGGTGTCGCGCTGCTGCGGGACCCACACCCCGCCGGGCGGGGTGTCGTAGGTGTACGAGGGGGCGTACGGGTCGCCGTAGTACGAGCCGTACTGCTGCCCGTCCGTGCCGGGGCCGATGTACGGGTCGGAGTAGGCGGCGTACTGCTGCTGCCCGGCGTCCTGGCCGTAGTCGTAGGCGGGCTGCTGCTGGTCGTACGCGGGCGCGTAGGGGTCGTACCCGGTCGCGTGGCCGGTCTCGTAGCCGGTGCCGGAGGTCTGGGCGGCGCCGTGTGCCTGGTCCTGGCCCAGGTGGTAGACGCCGTACTGACCGGTGTCCTCGGGCAGCGGCAGGGGCTCGTAGACCGCGGTGGACTCGGCGGCGGACGGAGCATCGGCCCCCTCGGGTCCGGCGTACGGGGCCTCCTCAGCCTCGTACGAGAGCTCGGTGACCTCGAGTGTGGGTCCGGCCTGCGGCGGAGCGGCGGACCTGCGGCGACGGCTGGCGCCGGGGCGGCCGCCGAGCGCCCAGCCGGTGGAGAAGCCGCGGCGGAAGGAGAGCGTCACATAGGTCTGGCCGACGGCGAAGGCGATCGCCCCGGCGACGATGACCGCCACCAGGGACGTCAGGACGCCGAGGACGACGCCGAGGAAGCCGCAGAAGGCGAGCACGCGCCAGCGCAGTCGCGCCTTGTACTGGAGGAGCACCTCCCCCAGCAGCCACAGCGCGACCACGCCGAATGCGATGTAGAGGACCGTCCACCCCATGCCCCGCCGCCCCTCTCCACGGTCACCGCCGCGGGTCGGGGCGGGTACGACCGGTCACGACTGCTGGTGCAGTCCGAGATTCTCGTAGATCTCGATCGCGGTGGAGCTGTTCAGCGTGATGAAGTGCAGTCCGGGGACACCCTCGGAGAGCAGCCGCGCGCAGAACTCCGTCGCGAACTCGATACCGATGGAGCGTACAGCGGCGGGATCGTCCTTGACGGCGAGGATGCGCTCTTTCACATCCGCCGGGAAGTGGGCGTTGCTCAGCCGGGGCAGCCGGTCGAGGGTCTTCACGTTCACAACGGGCATGACTTCGGGGATGATCGGCGTCTCGCAGCCCGCCTTGGCGACGCTGTCGCGCAGCCGCAGATACTTCTCGGGGTCGAAGAACATCTGGGTGATCGCGTAGTCGGCGCCGGCACGGCACTTGTCCACGAAGTGCCGGATGTCCGTGTCCCAGTCGGCGGAGCGGGGGTGCATCTCGGGGAAGGCGGCGACGCCGACGCAGAAGTCGCCCGATTCCTTGATCAGCCGGACGAGGTCGGCGGCGTACGTGACGCCCTCGGGGTGCTCGACCCAGTCCCCCAGCGGGTCGCCCGGCGGGTCGCCGCGCACGGCGAGCATGTTGCGGATGCCGGCGTCGGCGTACTGGCCGAGGACGTTGCGCAGCTCGGCGACCGAGTGGTCGACGGCCGTGATGTGGGCGACCGGGGTGAGCGTGCTGTCGGAGGCGATCTTCTGGGTGGCCTTGACGGTGCCGCCGCGGGTGGACCCGCCGGCGCCGTAGGTCACGGAGACGAAGCTGGGGCCGACCGCCTCGACGCGGCGCATCGCGTTCCAGAGGACCTGCTCGCCCTTCTCGGTCCGGGGCGCGAAGAACTCGAAGGAGTACGACGTGCCGCCGGAGGCGAGGATCTCGCGGACCGTGCGGGCGCGGTCCGAACGGACGGAAGCGGTACCAAGGGCCATACGGGCAGGTTAGACGGGCCGCGCGGAGGTGCGTGAACGCCGTCCGAGTGGTGGACACAGTTTTGGACAGCCGGCGGGGCCGACCGCTGGACGAACCTCCGACGGATCCCGGCCCTCCCCACGGACCCCTGACCGCCGGCCGGAGGCGCTACTCCCCCGCACGCTCCCGGACCCGCTTGGCCAGGGCGGCCGTCGCGGCGGCCGGGTCGTCGGCCTCGGTGATGGCCCGGACGACGACGATCCGGCGCGCGCCCGCGTCCAGGACTTCGTCCAGATTCGTCTCGTCGATGCCGCCGATGGCGAACCAGGGGCGGTCCTGGACCAGGCCCGCGGCGTACCGCACGAGGTCGAGCCCCGGCGCGTACCGGCCGGGCTTGGTGGGGGTGGGCCAGCAGGGTCCGGTGCAGAAGTAGTCGACGCCGGGTTCGACGGCGGCCGCGGCCGCCTCGGTCTCGGCGTGGCAGGACCGGCCGATCAGGATGTCGTCCCCGAGGATCGCCCGGGCGGCGGGGACGGGCAGGTCACCCTGGCCCAGGTGGAGCACGTGGGAGCCGATGGCGTGGGCGACGTCGGCCCGGTCGTTCACGGCGACGAGCTTGCCGTGCCGGCGGGCGGCCTCGGCGAGGACGGCGAGGTGCTCCAGCTCCTCGCCCGCCTCCATGCCCTTGTCGCGGAGCTGCACGATGTCCACGCCGGACGAGAGCACGGCGTCGAGGAAGGCGGGCAGGTCGCCCTGGCGCTTCCGCGCGTCGGTGCACAGGTAGAGCCGGGCGTCGGCGAGCAGCTCACGAGGCGTGGGCATGGGTGGTTCCCCCCGTCGGTGTCACGGGGGCGCTCCCCGCGGGTGTCGCCGGACGCTACCCCGGCGGTACGGCGCGGGGCTTCCCGCACCGGTGGCACGGGGTCTCCCGCACCGGTGGCACGGGGCTTCCCGCACCGGTGGCGCGAGGGCCGCGGCGGCCCGGCCGTGGGGCCGGTCGCCGCGACACCCGCTCATGGTGTCCTGCGGTGGCGCGTCAGATGGCGAGCGCCTGGGCGCGGCGCTTCACCTCCGTGCCGCGGTTCTCGTTGAGCGCCTGGGCGGGCGTGCCCGGCAGGCTCTCGTCCGGAGTGAAGAGCCACTCCAGCATCTCCTCGTCGGTGAAGCCGTCGTCCCGCAGCACGGTCAGGAGTCCGACGAGACCCTTGACGATCTTGTCGCCCTGGATGAAGGCGGCGGGGATCTGCAGGGCGTTGTTCTCTCCACGGCGCACGGCGATCAGCTGACCGTCCTTGATCAGCTGCCGCACGCGCGTCACCTCGACATCGAGCATCTCCGCGATGTCGGGCACATAGAGCCAGGCGGGGACGAGCGCATCGATCTTTACGTCAATCTCGGTCACAGGACAAGCCTGCCATCCCGGACCGACAGCCGGTAGTCGGGCCCGGCCCGATCGACGAGGCGCCCCCTAGGCGACCGCCGCCTTCAGAGGGACCGAGGGGTCCGCCGCGCGGACGGGGTCGACCGCGGTGGCCGACTCGATGAGCCTGCGGCCCTGGGCCAGGTCGCGGGGGCGGCCGACCGCGAGCAGGGCCACCGGCACCCCGGCCCGCAGCCACAGCACGGACCAGGTCTTCTCCGCCGGGTCGCCGCGCCGGATCAGCTCGTCCGCGTCCGCGTGGTGCCCGGCGTACTGGACGAAGCGGCCGAACTGCTCGGACCAGAAGTACGGGACGGGGTCGTACGGCCCGGAGTCCGCGTCCCCGCCCGCGCCCCCGCCGGTGATCGTCGCGGCAACCGTGCGGGGGCCCTGGAGCGCGTTGTCCCAGTGGTGGACGAGGAGGCGCCGCCCGTAGCGGGCGGAGGGGAAGGAGGCGCAGTCCCCGACGGCGTACACGTCGGGCAGGCTGGTGCGCAGCCGCTCGTCGGCGGTGACGGCGCCGCCGGGGTCGAGGGCGATCCCCGAGCCGGTGAGCCATCCGGTGGCGGGGACGGCGCCGATGCCGACGACGACGGCGTCGGCGGGCAGCTCGCGGCCGTCGTCGAGGACGACCGTGCCCGGCGTGCCGGGCTCGACGGTGCGGACGCGCGCGCGGGTGAGGAGTTCGGCGCCGTTCTCCCCGTACCACTCGGCCATGGGGGTGGTGACCTCGGCGGGCAGGGCTCCGGCGAGGGGGCGGTCGGCGGCCTCGACGACGGTGACGGCGCAGCCGGCCTCGCGGGCGGCGGTGGCGAACTCCGCGCCGATCCAGCCGGCTCCGACGACCACGACGCTGTGCCGCCGCTCCAGGACGGGTCCGAGGCGGACGGCGTCGTCCAGGGTCCGCAGCAGATGGACCCCGGGAACGCCCTCGGTGCCGGGCAGTGTGATCGGCTGGGCGCCGGTGGCGACGACCAGGACGTCGTACCCGACGGGCCCGGCCTCGGTGTCGATCTCGTGGTCGTCGGCACGCAGTCCGGTGACGTCGAGGCCGAGGCGCAGCTCGACGCCGAGCTCCTCGAAGTCGATCTCGAAGGCGGAGCCCTCGGCCTTGCCGAGGAGGACGGCCTTGGAGAGCGGGGGCCGGTCGTAGGGCTGATGGGGCTCGGCCCCGATGAGGGTCACGGGGCCGGTGAAACCCCGTTCGCGCAGGGCGACGGCGGTCTGGACGCCCGCCATCCCGGCGCCGACGATCACGACGTGCTGCTCTGCCTGCTTCTGCTCGCTCACCCGACCACCTTACGCATCTGACGATCCGTCAGGAAGGGAGGGGTCTGCGGCCCCCCGGAGGCGGAAGCTAGTGTGTCGGGCGTAAAGCACTCGCGGGAGCCCGGACGCACCGGGCTGAGAGGGAGGCTGGGACGGCCTCCGACCGTACGAACCTGATCCGGGTCATGCCGGCGAAGGGAGGGGCTGGACGCCCATGCGTTCTTCCGAAGTCCACGGGTCCGAGGACCCCGCGTTCGGGGCGGAAGCACCGGACGCCGCCGCGTCGGGGGGCGGTGCGCACGAGGGCGGTGCGGGCGAAGCCGGCATCCGCGAAGCCTGCGCGCACGAAGCCGGTGCGCACGAGGCCGGTGCACTCCGGGCCGGTGCGCGCGGCAGCGCCGACGTGCTCGTCGTCGGGGGCGGCATCATCGGCCTGGTCACGGCCTGGCGGGCCGCGCTGCGCGGCCTGCGCACCGCCGTGGTCGACCCGGCGCCGGGCGGCGGCGCCGCCCACGTCGCGGCCGGGATGCTCGCCGCCGTCACCGAACTCCACTACGGCGAGGAGACCCTCCTCGGGCTCAACCTCGCCTCCGCCGCCCGCTACCCCGCGTTCGTCGCCGAACTGGAGCAGGCCACCGGCCACGACGTCGGCCACCGCGCCTGCGGCACCCTCGCCGTCGCCCTCGACGCCGACGACCGGGCCCACCTGCGCGAACTGCACGCCCTGCAGACCCGCTGCGGGCTCGCGTCGGAATGGCTCAGCGGCCGCGAGTGCCGGCGCCTCGAACCGATGCTGGCCCCGGGCGTACGCGGCGGGCTGCGGGTGGACGGCGACCACCAGGTCGATCCGCGCCGGCTCGCCGCCGCGCTCCTCGTCGCCTGCGAACGGGCCGGGGTGGTCTTCCACCGCGACCTCGCGCAGCGCCTGACGGTGGTACGGGACCGGGCCCGCGGTGTCGTGCTCGCCGGAGGCGGGGAACTGACGGCGGACCAGGTCGTGCTCGCCGCGGGCAGCCTGAGCGGCCGCCTCGCGGGGGTGCCGGACGAGGTGCTTCCGCCGGTGCGCCCGGTGAAGGGCCAGGTGCTGCGGCTGCGCGTACCGGCCCCGTACGCCCCCTTCCTCTCCCGGACGGTCCGGGCCGTCGTCCGCGGCAGCCACGTCTACCTGGTGCCCCGCGAGAACGGCGAACTGGTCGTCGGCGCCACCAGCGAGGAACTCGGCTGGGACACCACGGTGACGGCGGGCGGGGTGTACGAGCTGCTGCGCGACGCCCACGAGCTCGTGCCCGGGCTCACCGAGCTCCCGCTGACCGAGACCCTGGCGGGTCTGCGCCCCGCCTCGCCCGACAACGCGCCGCTGCTCGGCCCCACCGCCCTGCCCGGCCTGCACCTGGCCACCGGCCACTACCGCAACGGGGTCCTGCTCACCCCGGTCACCGGCGACGTCATGGCCGAGGTGCTCACCACGGGGGTCCTCCCCGACGAGGCCCGCCCCTTCACCCCCCGCCGTTTCTCCCCCGCGCCCTCGCCCGTACGTCAGGAGCAGCCCGCATGAACGTGTCCGTGAACGGAGAGGCCCGCGTGCTCTCCGGCCCCGTCACCCTCGACGCCCTCGTGGCGACCCTGACCCAGGCCCGCGCCGGGGTCGCCGCCGCCCTCAACGAGACGGTCGTCCCACGCGGCGCATGGCCGACGACGCTCCTCGGCGAAGGCGACCGGGTCGAGGTCCTCACCGCGGTCCAGGGGGGCTGAGCGCGATGTCCGACGACGTGTTCACCCTCGGCGGTACGGAGTTCTCCTCGCGGCTCATCATGGGCACCGGCGGGGCGCCCAGTCTCGACGTCCTGGAGCGCTCCCTGGTCGCCAGCGGTACGGAGCTGACGACCGTCGCGATGCGGCGCCTGGACCCGACCGTCCAGGGCTCGGTCCTCTCCGTCCTGGAACGGCTCGGCATCCGGGTCCTGCCCAACACGGCGGGCTGCTTCACCGCGGGCGAGGCGGTCCTGACCGCCCGCCTGGCCCGGGAGGCGCTCGGCACCGACTGGATCAAGCTGGAGGTCGTCGCCGACGAGCGGACGCTGCTCCCGGACGGGGAGGAACTCCTCGTGGCGGCCGAGACGCTGGTCGACGACGGCTTCACCGTCCTCCCCTACACCAACGACGACCCGGTCCTCGCCCGCAAGCTGGAGGACGCGGGCTGCGCGGCGATCATGCCGCTCGGCTCCCCGATCGGCTCGGGCCTCGGCATCCGCAACCCCCACAACTTCCAGCTGATCACGGAACGGGCCGGAGTGCCGGTGATCCTCGACGCGGGGGCCGGCACGGCGTCGGACGCGGCGCTCGCGATGGAGCTGGGGTGCGCGGCGGTGATGCTGGCGTCGGCGGTGACCCGCGCGCAGGAGCCGGTCCTGATGGCTTCCGCGATGCGGCACGCGGTGGAGGCGGGGCGGCTGGCCCACCGGGCGGGGCGGATCCCGCGGCGGCACTTCGCGGAGGCGTCGTCGCCCAGCGAAGGCCGCCCCACCTTGGACCCGGAACGCCCAGCCTTCTGACCCGACCGACGCGCCCGCCACGCGCTCGCGCCCGTACCCCGACCCACCCGCCGTGTGGGCAATCGTCCCGCAGGGCGGGACGGGTGGGCACACGGGACGGCGCGCTCGGCGGCGCCTCCGCCCCTTGTGCCCTGGCCCGCACCCCCACAGCGCCGCACCTGGGGTGCGGGTTCAGGCGCGGAAGCCTAGGCCCGGCAACGGGCGCCGTTCCGTTGTGCCCACCCGTTCCGCCCCAGCGGAACAGTTGCCCACAACGGGGTGGGCGGGGCGGGCACCGCCCCGTCGGAGCGGGGCCCCGGGCTGGCGGGCCTCGGCCCGGCGAGGCGGCGGGGCGGCTGCCCGGCGGCGGGGGCGGCCCGCACCCCGGTCAGGCGGGCGGCAGCCCGGCGGGGCGGGCCCGGACCGGGGCGGGCTCGTCACAGGTGGGTCGCAGTCGGGGGCGCGCGGCCGACCCCCCGCCCACCCCCTCGTAGACTCGACGCCGTGGACACGACCCTTCAGGACCCCCTCGTCGGGCGGCTGCTCGACGGCCGCTACCGCGTCGACGCGCGCATCGCCGTCGGCGGGATGGCCACCGTCTACCGGGCCGTGGACACCCGTCTCGACCGCGTCCTCGCGCTCAAGGTGATGCACCCCGCCCTCGCCACCGACGCCGCGTTCGTCGAGCGCTTCATCCGCGAGGCGAAGTCCGTCGCCCGCCTCTCCCACCCCAACGTCGTCGGCGTCTTCGACCAGGGCGCCGAGGGCGCGTACGTCTATCTGGCGATGGAGTACGTCGCCGGCTGCACCCTCCGCGACGTCCTGCGCGAGCGCGGCGCCCTCGCGCCCCGGGCCGCCCTGGACATCCTGGAGCCGGTGCTCGCCGCGCTCGGCGCCGCGCACCGGGCGGGGTTCGTGCACCGGGACATGAAGCCGGAGAACGTCCTGATAGGGGACGACGGCCGGGTCAAGGTCGCCGACTTCGGTCTCGTACGGGCCGTGGGTTCGGCGACCGCCACCACCGGCTCGGTCCTCGGGACCGTCTCGTACCTGGCTCCGGAGCAGATCGAGCTCGGCACCGCCGACACCCGCGCCGACGTGTACGCCTGCGGTGTCGTCCTCTACGAGATGCTGACCGGCGGCAAGCCGCACTCCGGCGACACCCCCGCCCAAGTGCTCTACCAGCACCTCAACACCGACGTGCCCGCCCCGTCGGCAGCCGTTCCCGGGCTCGCCCTGGAGCTGGACGAGCTGGTCGCGGCGGCCACCGCCCGCAATCCCGAGGTCCGCCCGTACGACGCCGTCGCCCTGCTGGCCCTGCTGCGGGAGGCCCGCGCCGCGCTCGGCGAGGAGCAGCTGGACGCCCTGCCCCCGCAGGCCAGGTCCGGGGCCCGGGACACCGCGGACGACCGGACCAGCGTGATCGCCCGGGCCGTACCGGTCGAGGCCGGGGCGGCCGACGGCCCCGCCGGGTCCGCCGGGTCCGACCCGCACCAGGTGCTGCTCACGAACCGGCTGCCGGCCCCCGAGCCGGCGCCCGCGCCCGGCTTCCGCCGCCGGCCCCCGCGCGGTCCCCTGCTCCTCGTCCTGGGCGTCCTGCTCGCCCTCGGCCTGGGCACCGGCGTCTGGTACATCAATTCCGGCCAGTTCACCCGGGTCCCCGCCGTCCTCGGCCAGACGGAGGCCGAGGCGACCAGGCGGATCACCGACGCCGGCCTCGACGTCGGCACGACGAAGCGCGCGTTCAGCGACGTGTACGAGCGCGGCGCCGTCATGGCCGTCGACCCGGCGCCCGGCGAGCGTCTCCGGGGCAACGGCGCGGTGACCCTGACCCTGTCCCGCGGTCCCGAGCTCGTGAAGGTGCCCAACCTCAAGAACAAGCCGCTCGCCGAGGCCCGGCGCGTCCTTGAGGAGGAGGGCCTGGCCGCCGGGGTGATCACCCGGAAGTTCAGCGACACCGTCGCCCAGGGGGCCGTGATCGGCTCCGATCCCGAGCCCGGCACCGAGCGGAATCCCGACTCGGCCGTCGCCCTGGTGGTGAGCAAGGGGGCCCCGATCGACGTCCCCGACGTCACCGGCGAGACCGTCGAGGACGCCACGGCCCTGCTCCAGGAGGAGGGGCTCAAGGTGGTCGTCGCCACGGAGCGGGTCCACTCCCCCGAGGCGGCCGGATCCGTCGCCGCCCAGTCGCTCGCCGAGGGCAGCCGGGCGGCCGAGGGCGACACCGTCACCCTCACCGTCTCCAAGGGCCCCCGGCTCGTCGAGGTCCCGGACGTCGTCGGCGAGTCGGTCGACGACGCGCGGACGGCTCTGGAGGACGAGGGTTTCGAGGTGGAGGTCAAGAAGTCCTTCCCCTACCTGGGCAGCGAGGTCACGGGCCAGTCCGTGGAGGGCGGCTCGACCGCGCCCGAGGGCTCCACCGTCACGATCACGATCAAGGGACTGTAGAAGCTGATGCGCAACCCCGTCGGCGGCCACGTCCCGGTGGCCGGTGGCCTCGCCAAGGTGGGCCTGGGCTACGCCCGTGAGCTCGGCGCCGAGACCGTACAGGTCTTCGTCGCCAATCCGCGCGGCTGGGCCACCCCGCCCGGGAACCCCGCCGAGGACGAACGGTTCCGCGCCGAGTGCGCCGCCGAGTCGATCTCGGCCTGGGTCCACGCCCCGTACCTGATCAACTTCGGTTCCCACACCGAGGCCACCGCGGAGAAGTCGGTGGAGTCGATGCGGCACTCGCTGCGGCGGGGCCGGGAGATCGGCGCGAAGGGCGTGGTGGTGCACACCGGCTCGGCGACCGGCGGCCGCCCCCGCGCGGAGGCGCTCGCGCAGGTCCGGGAGCTGCTGCTGCCGCTGCTGGACGAGCTGACGCACGACGACGACCCGGATCTGCTCCTGGAGTCGACGGCCGGCCAGGGGTTCTCGCTCTGCTCGCGCGCGGAGGACTTCGGGCCGTACTTCGACGTGCTCGACCGGCACCCGAAGCTGGGCATCTGCCTGGACACCTGCCACATCTTCGCCGCGGGCCACGACCTGACCGGTCCGCACGGCGCGGCGCAGACGCTCGACCAGCTGGTGGCGACCGTGGGCGAGGGACGGCTGAAGCTGATCCACGCCAACGACTCCCAGGACGTGGTCGGCGCCCGCAAGGACCGGCACGCGAACATCGGCGTGGGCCACATCGGCGAGGACGCGTTCCGCAACCTGCTCCGTCACCCGGCGACGGCGGGCGTGCCCCTGATCATCGAGACGCCCGGCGGCACGGCGGGGCACCTCGCGGACGTGGAGCTGCTCAAGAAGCTGAGGGACTGACACGGTATCCCGTTGAGGAATACCCCAGGGGGGTATACGGTTCCTGTATCGACAGGAACCGCTACCCGACCCTGGGGGCACCCATGCAGCACGACGCGCACGCCCATCACGACCACAGCACTCACGGCGGGCATCACGAGAACCACGGCGGGTCTCACGAGAACCACGGCGCTCACCACGAGGGGCACGGCGCTCACCACGCCCCCGGCAAGGCCTCCTGGTCCATGGCGGCCAAGGCGACGCTGCACTGCCTCACCGGCTGCGCCATCGGCGAGGTCCTCGGCATGATCATCGGCACCGCGCTCGGCTGGGGCAACATGGAGACGATGATCCTCGCGATCATCCTGGCCTTCTTCTTCGGCTACGCGCTGACCCTGCGCGGCATCCTGGCCGCCGGCGTCGATTTCAAGACGGCTTTCAAGGTCGCGCTCGCCGCCGACACCCTGTCCATCGCGGTCATGGAGATCATCGACAACGGCGTCATCGCCCTCTGGCCCGGCGCCATGGACGCCCATCTCTCCGACCCGGTCTTCTGGATCGTGCTGGCCATCGCGCTCGCCGCCGCGTTCGTGATCACCGTCCCGGTCAACAAGTGGATGATCGGCCGCGGCAAGGGGCACGCGGTGGTCCACCAGTACCACCACTGACCCGCGACACCACGCGGAGGACGGTCCGGGAGCGCTACAGCTCCGGGCCGTCTCCCGGTTCCTCCTGGTACGAGTACCGCTGCTCCGTCCAGGGGTCGCCGATGTTGTGGTACCCGCGCTCCTCCCAGAAGCCCCGCCGGTCGGCGGCCATGTACTCCACGCCGCGGACCCACTTGGGGCCCTTCCAGGCGTACAGGTGGGGGACGACCAGGCGCAGCGGGAAACCGTGCTCGGCGGTGAGGAGCTCGCCGTCCATGTGGGTGGCGAAGATCGAGCGCTCGTCGGCGAAGTCGGCGAGCCGCATGTTGGCGCTGTAGCCGTACTCGGCCCAGACCATCACATGGGTGACCTGGGGCGCGGGCGGGGCGAGCTCGAGGACCGTACGGGCCGGGACGCCACCCCATTCGGCCCCGAGCATGCTGAATTTCGTGACGCAGTGCAGATCGGCCACGACCGAGGAGAAGGGAAGGGCCGAGAACTCCTCGTGGTTCCAGCACCGCTTGTCGCCGTCGGCCGTCGCGCCGAAGACGCGGAACTCCCAGCGGTCGGGCTTGAACTTGGGGACGGGCCCGTAGTGGGTGACCGGCCAGCCGCGCTGGAGCCGCTGGCCCGGCGGAAGGTCCGGCGAACGATCCGGCTGCCCTGCTTCCCGGTGCACTCCGCTCTCCGTCCGACCCATGCCATCCATGGTGACAGACGGCGAGGGGTGGTGATGACCAGGAGACCCCCGGCCTGGACTGATTCGGGCAACTCCCACTAAGCCTGCACTTACTGGACGCCCCCCATTCGGGGTGCGAGGATGCGGCCATCCTGCCCAGTGACGGCGTAGACACGCAACGTGGAAGGAGCCTCTGCGATGCAGGGCGACCCCGAGGTCCTCGAGTTTCTCAACGAGCAGCTGACCGGCGAGCTGACGGCCATCAACCAGTACTGGCTGCACTACCGCATCCAGGACAACAAGGGGTGGACGAAGCTCGCCAAGTACACGCGCGAAGAGTCCATCGATGAGATGAAGCACGCGGACAAGCTGACCGAGCGCATCCTGATGCTCGACGGCCTGCCCAATTACCAGCGCCTCTTCCACGTACGGGTCGGTCAGACCCTCACCGAGATGTTCCAGGCGGACCGCCAGGTCGAGGTCGAGGCCATCGACCGTCTGAAGCGCGGGATCGAGGTCATGCGGGCCAAGGGGGACGTCACGTCCGCCAACCTGTTCGAGGAGATCCTGGCCGACGAGGAGCACCACATCGACTACCTGGACACTCAGCTGGAGCTGATCGAGTCCCTGGGTGAGGCCCTCTACATCTCGACGCTCATCGAGCAGCCGAGCTGAGGCTTCCCCCCTAAGCGGCTTCCCCGAGTTCGGTGACGGTCTCCGCCACGAGCGCGGGCATGCCCTGGTCCAGGAGGTCGCGACGCGGGCAGTTGCCGCGGCCGAGGATGGCCTGGATGCGACGGACACAGGAACCGCAGTCCGTGCCGGCCTTGCAGGCCGAGGCGATCTGGCGGGGCGTGCAGGCGCCCGCATCGGCATGTGCCTTGACCTGCTTCTCGGTGACTCCGAAGCAAGAGCAGACGTACATCGCGGTTCACCTCCCGCCGTGATCAATTAGGTTAACCTAACCTTACCCAACGCCGGAGGATCGCAAAAGCCCTGGCAACGACGATGGGGCGCGGATCACACGGATCCGCGCCCCATCGTCGTAGGAAGCTCCCTACTGATCGCGGTACATCTCCGCCACCAGGAAGGCCAGGTCGAGCGACTGGCTGCGGTTCAGGCGCGGGTCGCAGGCCGTCTCGTAGCGCTGGTGCAGGTCGTCGACGAAGATCTCGTCGCCGCCGCCCACGCACTCGGTGACGTCGTCACCGGTGAGCTCGACGTGGATGCCGCCCGGGTGGGTGCCCAGTGCCTTGTGGACCTCGAAGAAGCCCTTGACCTCGTCGAGCACGTCGTCGAAGCGGCGCGTCTTGTGGCCGGAGGCGGCCTCGAAGGTGTTGCCGTGCATCGGGTCGGTGACCCAGGCGACGACGGCACCGGAGGCGGTGACCTTCTCGACCAGCTCGGGGAGCTTGTCGCGGACCTTGTCGGCGCCCATGCGGACGATGAAGGTCAGCCGGCCCGCCTCGCGGTTCGGGTCGAGGCGGTCGATGTACGTCAGCGCGTCGTCCACCGAGGTGGTCGGGCCCAGCTTGATGCCGATCGGGTTCGCGATCTGCGAGGCGAACTCGATGTGGGCGTGGTCGAGCTGGCGGGTGCGCTCACCGATCCAGACCATGTGGCCGGAGGTGTCGTACAGCTTGCCGGTGCGCGAGTCCGTACGGGTCAGGGCACCCTCGTAGTCGAGCAGCAGCGCCTCGTGGGAGGCGTAGAACTCGACGGCCTTGAACTCGGCCGGGTCGGTGCCACAGGCCTTCATGAAGTTCAGGGCGTTGTCGATCTCCCGCGCCAGCTGCTCGTAGCGCTGGCCCGAGGGGGACGACTTCACGAAGTCCTGGTTCCAGGCGTGGACCTGGCGCAGGTCGGCGTAGCCACCCGTGGTGAAGGCGCGCACCAGGTTGAGCGTGGAGGCGGAGGCGTTGTACATCCGCTTCAGGCGCTCGGGGTCCGGGACGCGGGACTTCTCGTCGAAGCCGAAGCCGTTGACCGAGTCGCCGCGGTAGGTCGGCAGGGTCACGCCGTCGCGGGTCTCGGTGCCCTTGGAGCGGGGCTTCGAGTACTGGCCGGCGATACGGCCGACCTTCACGACGGGCACGGAGGCCGCGTAGGTGAGGACGGCGCTCATCTGGAGCAGCGTCTTGAGCTTGGCCCTGATGTGGTCGGCGGACACGGCGTCGAAGGCCTCGGCGCAGTCGCCGCCCTGGAGCAGGAACGCCTCGCCACGGGCGACGGCTCCCATCCGGGCGCGCAGCTGGTCGCACTCGCCGGCGAAGACGAGCGGAGGATACGACTCGAGGTCCGCGATCACATCGCGCAGAGCCTCGGCATCGGGGTACTCGGGCTGCTGCGCCGCGGGCAGGTCTCGCCAGGTCGCCTTGGCGACGGCGTGGGAATCAGCGTTCACGGTCACAGGGACCACATTACGGGGTTCTTCGTCCGGTCCTGTCCCCCTGCCCAGCGACTGAGACGCGCGTCCGGAATGTCCCCTGCCGATCTTCACGCCATCGTGTGGTGTTACCCTCTGGCCCGTTTCACTTTGAACGTTCGTTTGAATAGTCGAATCACAGGGGTGGGCGTGACCCAGAGGCACCGCAGGGACCGTAAGAAGAAACGACTCTTGTACGGCGCGGCAGCCGCCGTCGTGGCCACCGCCACGATCGGCAGCATCGCGATCGCCTCTCCCGGCCTCCTCGGCGCGGCGGGCGACGCCAAGACTGCTGGTGACGCTTCCCTCCAGTCGCAGTTCGCAAACGCGGCGCGTGAGTTCGATGTGCCGCAGAGTGTGCTGATGGCGGTGTCGTACCGCCAGACGCGGTGGGAGTCGCACGACGGGCAGCCGAGCACCACCGGCGCGTACAACGTCATGGGTCTGACCAAGGTCGACCCGGAGGACATCGCCGCCGACGCCGGCGAGGAGCTCCTCGACCACCTCGTGAACGGCACCGGCGACCCGTCGATCGACAAGAAGATCGACAAGAAGAAGGCGCTGGCGCCCGTTCCCCGGGCGACGGTCGACACCGACGACCCGAAGCTGCACACCCTGGACAAGGCCGCGGAGCTCATCGACCGCTCGACCGACTCCGTCCAGAACGACACGGCCGCGTCGATCCGCGCCGGTGCGGCGCTTCTCGCCGAGTACCAGAAGCAGGCCGGCGCGGAGCTGTCGGACGCCCCGGGCGACTGGTACCCGGCCGTGGCCCGCTACAGCGAGTCCGAGGACCGCAAGGCCGCCGACCAGTTCGCGAAGCGCGTCTTCGAATCGATCAGGACGGGCGAGGCCGAGATCACGGCGGACGGCGAGCAGGTCGTCCTCCCGGCCGACCCGACGGTCGAGCCGGTGAAGCCGGCGAACGTCCCGCTGGCCGCGACGTCCACCGCCACCACGGCGGCGACGCCCGAGTGCCCGACCGGTCTGGCCTGTGTCTTCGACCCGGCCGCCTATGTGCAGGACAAGGGCAACTACAACATCGCGAGCCGCACCCCGAACGGCTCCGGCGGCTTCGACATCCGCCAGATCGTCATCCACGACGTCGAGGGCACCCACGACGGCGCCGTGAGCGTCTTCAAGAACCCGGACAAGTGGGCCAGCGCGCACTACATCGTGCGCGCCGACGGTCGAGTGACCCAGATGGTCGAGACCAAGAACGAGGCGTTCCACGCGGGCAACAAGACCGTGAACATGCACTCGGTCGGCATCGAGCACGAGGGCTACGCCATCAAGGGCGACGCCGGCTGGTACACCGAGCCGGAGTACGAGTCCTCCGCCGCCCTCGTGAAGTACCTGGCCGCGAAGTTCTCCATCCCGCTGGACCGCGAGCACATCATCGGCCACGACGAGGTGCCGAGCGTTCTGGACAGCAACGTCCAGGACCACTGGGACGCGGGCCCGTTCTGGGACTGGAACCACTTCATGTCCCTGGTCGGCGCCCCCACCGGCGCCGGTGGCGCGGGCGGCCTCCTCCAGGCCGGGCAGCTGGTCCGGATCGTCCCGCCGTTCACCTCGGCCAACAAGCAGCAGATGAAGTACACGGAGCAGGTGAACGGCCAGCCGGTCACCAAGACCACCGTCGCGCTGCCGGTCAACTTCGGCTACCTCTACTCGGAGCCGGTGGCCGACCAGAACAAGGCGCTGACCGACCCGTACTTCACGGCGGGCTGGCAGTTCGGCTCCAACTGGGCGAACAAGGTGACGGCCGGCAGCAGCCACGTCGTCGCCGAGTCGCGGACCGACTGGACCGCGATCTGGTACGGCGGGAAGAAGGCCTGGTTCTACAACCCCGGCGGCCAGTACACGGCCCCCGTCGCCGCCACGACGGCGATCGCGGCGAAGGACGGCGCCACCTCGATCCCGGTCTACGGCCGCGCCTACCCCGAGGACGCCGCTTACGCGGGCACCGGCGTCCCGGTCCAGAGCAGCAACAACGCGTCGCTGACGAAGTACAGCCTCCCGGCCGGCCAGCTGTACACCAAGGCCGGCGCCTCCGTGGTGGGCGACTACTACTACAGCGCGTACAACACCGACGGCACCAGGGTCGCGGGCAAGACCAACGTCTTCATCCCGATCCGCTACAACCACCGCCTGGCGTGGGTGAAGGCCGCCGACGTCAAGGAGGTCGCGACCGAGGCTCCGGTCACCGCGACCAACCGCTACAACCTCATCGCCCGCGACGCCTCCGGTGTCCTCTGGCAGTACCAGGGCTCCGGTACCGGCGGCACGCCGTTCCTGGCGCGCTACCGCGTCGGGCCCGGGTGGCAGGACTACGACGCCGTCACGCCCATGACCGCGCTGCGGGCCGACGGCACCGGTGACATGGTCGCGCGCGGCAAGGACGGGGTGCTCTGGTACTACAAGGGCTCCGGCAACCCCGCCGCGCCCTTCGCCGCGCGGCAGCGGGTCGGCGGCGGGTGGGGCGTCTACGACAAGCTCCTCGGCGCGCGCGACATGAACGCCGACGGACGGCCGGACCTGATAGCCCGGGACAAGACCGGCGTGCTCTGGCTCTACACGAACACCGGCGCCTCCCCCAACCCCTTCGCCACCCGGGTCCGGGTCGGCGGCGGCTGGAACATCTACAACGAGCTGATCAGCACCGGTGACATGACCGGTGACGGCAAGCCGGACCTGATCGCCCGCGACAAGACCGGCGTGCTGTGGCTGTACAAGAACACCGGCGGCTCGCCGAACCCGTACGCCACCCGTGCCACGGTCGGCGGCGGCTGGAACGCCTACGACATCATGGTCGGCCCGAGCGACCTCGACCGTGACGGCAAGCCGGACCTGATCGCCCGCGACAAGACCGGCGTCATGTGGTTCTACAAGAACACCGGCGGCTACCCGAACCCGTACGCCACCCGCGTCCGCGTCGGCAGCGGCTGGAACACGTACAACCTGATCGTCTGATCGGGACGCGCTCCGCCTCGGGGCCCGGTCCGCACCGTCCACGGTGCGGACCGGGCCCCGTTCCCGTGCCGGGCTGGGTTACAGTGCTCGCATGTACGCCTCGCAGATCCAGAACTGGTGGTGGACCGCTCATCCGGCGGCCCACTGATTGCGCGTACACCGACAGACACGCGAAGGCCGCCCGAGGGGCGGCCTTTCTCGTACCCGGGGCCGTTCCTCTCCGTACTCCACCCGGAAGGAACGACACACCTCATGGACCTCTCCAGGCTCCTCGCACCCTCCTGCCCGCCCTTCGCCCTGCTGCGCCGCCGTACCCCCGGCCGTGACCACGACACCGTCGAGGTCCTGATCGGCCGGGTCCACGAGGCCGAGCGCCTCGCGGAGCTGCCCGTCGGCCCGCGGCCGACGCTCGCCCTGGTGCCCTTCCGGCAGATCCGGGAGCGCGGCTTCGACGTCCGCGACGACGGCACGCCGCTCTCCGTGCTCGTCGCCGACGAGGCCCACGAGCTGCCGCTCGCCGAGGCCCTCGCCCAGCTCCCGGCGCACGACGTGCGCGTCGAGAACGGCGGGTTCGACGTCTCCGACGAGGAGTACGCCGGGATCGTGCGGCGGGTCATCGACGAGGAGATCGGCTCCGGCGAGGGCGCGAACTTCGTCATCCGGCGGACGTACACCGGGGAGATCCCGGGCTTCGGCCGCGCCGACGCGCTGGCCCTGTTCCGGCGGCTGCTCGCCGGCGAACGGGGCGCGTACTGGACCTTCGTCGTGCACACCGGGGACCGGACGCTGGTCGGGGCGAGCCCCGAGGTGCACGTGCGGATGTCGGGGGGCACCGTCGTCATGAACCCGATCAGCGGCACCTACCGCTACCCGGCCGGGGCCGCCCCGACCGCCGAGGGCCTGCTCGCCTTCCTCGCCGACCGCAAGGAGACCGAGGAGCTGTCGATGGTGGTCGACGAGGAGCTCAAGATGATGTGCACGGTCGGCGACATGGGCGGGGTGGTGGTCGGTCCGCGGCTGAAGGAGATGGCCCATCTCGCGCACACCGAGTACGAGTTGCGGGGCCGTTCCAGCCTGGACGTGCGGGAGGTGCTGCGGGAGACGATGTTCGCGGCGACCGTGACCGGTTCACCCGTGCAGAACGCCTGCCGGGTGATCGAGCGGTACGAGCCCCTCGGGCCGGACGGGGTCGGCCGCGGCTACTACGCGGGGGCCCTCGCCCTCCTCGGTACGGACGAGAGCGGCGCCCAGACCCTGGACTCCCCCATCCTGATCCGCACGGCCGACATCGCGGCGGACGGGCGGCTCCGGGTGCCGGTCGGCGCCACGCTCGTCCGGCACTCGGACCCGGCGGGCGAGGTCGCCGAGACCCACGCCAAGGCGGCCGGCGTGCTCACCGCGCTCGGGGTGCGGGAGGGCAGGCCGGCCGGCGGTGCGGCGCCGGCCGCCGCGCCGCTCGCCGACGATCCCCGGGTACGGGCCGCGCTGGACGCGCGCCGGGCCGATCTCGCGCCGTTCTGGCTGAAGATGCAGGTCCGCTCGGCCGAACTGTCGGGCCACGCCCTGGTGATCGACGCCGAGGACACCTTCACGGCGATGCTCGCGCACGTCCTGCGCTCCTCGGGCCTCGACGTGTCGGTGCTCCGCTACGACGAGCCCGGGCTGCGCGAGCTGGCGCTCGCCCACGAGGGCCCGGTGGTCCTCGGCCCCGGCCCCGGCAACCCCTCCGACGCCGCCGATCCGAAGATGCGCTTCCTGCGCGGGCTGACGGCCGAGCTGGTCCGGGAGCACCAGCACGGTCTCCTCGGTGTCTGCCTCGGACACGAGCTGATCGCCGCCGAGCTGGGCCTGGAGATCGTCCGCAAGCGGATCCCGTTCCAGGGGGCGCAGATGCGGATCGACCTCTTCGGGCAGCAGCGGAGGGTGGGCTTCTACAACAGCTTCACCGCGCGCTGCGACGACCGGACGGCGACGGAGCTGGCGCTGCACCGGATCGAGGTGAGCCGGGACGCGGAGACCGGCGAGGTCCACGCGCTGCGCGGGCCGGGCTTCGCCGGGGTGCAGTTCCACCCGGAGTCGGTGCTGACGACGGACGGAGCGGCCCTGACGGCCTCGCTCCTCGCCGGCGTGCTCGTCTAGGCCGTCTCTTCCGGAAGAGACGGCCTAGGGCACCCTCGGGACGAGGACGTTCTCGCTGCGCCGGCCCGCGGTGTAGTCGAGGACGTTCCGGACCGTGGTGTCGATGATCTGCCCGACGGCGTCCTCGGTGTAGTACGCCTGGTGCGAGGTGACCACCACGTTCGGGAAGGTCACCAGGCGGGCCAGGGTGTCGTCCTCGACGACCTCCAGTGACTTGTCGAGGAAGAAGAGCCCGGCCTCCGCCTCGTACACGTCGAGCCCCACGCCGGCGAAGCGGCCGGCCCGGAGTTCGGCGACGAGCGCCTCGGTGTCGACGAGTCCGCCGCGGCTGGAGTTGACCAGGATGGCGTCGTCCTTCATCGACCGGAGGGCGGCGGCGTCGATGAGGTGCTGGGTGGCCGGGAGCAGCGGCACGTGGAGGCTGATGAGGTCGGCCTCGGCGAAGAGCCGCTCCTTCTCGACGTACGTCATGCCGAGGGCGACGCAGGCGGGGTTCTCGGCGACGTCCCAGCCGAGGAGGTTCATGCCGAAGCCGTGCGCGATCCGGGTGAACGCCTCGCCGATCTTGCCGGTGCCGACGACGCCGACGGTACGGCCCCTCAGGTCACGGCCCATCAGTCCGTCGAGCCTGAAGTCGAAGTCGCGGGTCCGGTTGGAGGCGCGGACGATCCGGCGGTTGACGGCCATGGCGAGGGTCCAGGCGAACTCGGCGACGGAGTACGGCGAGTAGTACGAGACCCGGGCGACGGTGAGGCCGAGGCGCTCGGCGACCTCCAGGTCGATGTTGTTGAAGCCGGTGGAGCGCTGGGCGATCATCTGCGTCCCGCCGGCGGCGAGGGTCTGCAGGACGCGGTGGTCCAGGCTGGCGTTGACGCTGGTGGAGACGACCTCGTAGCCGGCGGCGATGGGGGCGGTGTCCTGGCTGAGGAAGACGCTCAGGCAGCGGACGTCGTGGTGCCCCGCGAAGGCCTTCTCGATGAGGGGCTTCTCGTCCGCCTGCACGCCGAATGCCAGGATTTCCACGGGATTCCCCTCAAGGTGACGAATGGGCCGTATATCCGCGATAGGGGCGAATATACGGCCCCTCGTGGCGCCGTGCCCGGCACCCGGGCGTCCCGTGCCGGTCGCGTCAGGCGTCGTCGAGGCCGCGCTCGATGGCGTACCGGACGAGCTCCACCCGGTTGTGCAGCTGGAGCTTGCCGAGGGTGTTCTGGACGTGGTTCTGCACCGTGCGGTGCGAGATCACCAGGCGCTCGGCGATCTGCTTGTAGCTGAGGCCCTTGGCGACGAGCCGCAGGACCTCCGTCTCGCGCTCGGTCAGCTGCGGGGCCTTCGGCTCGTCGGCGCCGGCCGCCGGGGAGGGCTCGGTCGCGAGCCTGCGGTACTCGCCGAGGACCAGCCCCGCGAGGCCGGGGGTGAAGACGGGGTCGCCGGCCGCCGTCCGCCGTACGGCGTCGATCAGCTCCTCGGTGCTCGCCGACTTGAGCAGGTAGCCGGTGGCACCGGACTTGACCGCCTCCAGGACGTCCGCGTGCTCGCCGCTCGCCGAGAGGACCAGGACCCGCAGCTCCGGCCGGCCGCCGACGAGCTCCTTGCAGACCTGGACGCCGGGCTTCACCGGCAGGTTCAGGTCCAGGACGAGGACGTCGGGCAGGACCGCGAGGGCACGGCGTACCGCCTGCTCGCCGTCGCCGGCCGTGGCGACCACGTCCAGGCCCGCCTCGGCCAGGTCGCGGGCGACCGCGTCCCGCCACATCGGATGGTCGTCCACGACCATCACTCTGATCTGCTGCTGCTCGCTCATCTTCCCTGTCCTGCCTTCCCCCGTGGAACCTTCAACTCGACTTCCGTGCCCTGCCCGGGGACCGAGATCAGCTCGGCCGAGCCGCCCAGGTCCCGCAGTCTCCCCCGGATGGACAGGGCGACGCCCATCCGGCCCTCGCCCCAGGCCTCCTCCAGGCGGCCCTCCGGGATGCCGGGGCCGTCGTCCCGGACGGTGACGATCACCTCGTCCGGCCAGTCCTCGACCAGGATCCACGCGTTCGCGTCCTCCCCGGCGTGCACCCGCACATTGTCCAGGGCGGCGCCGACGGCGGCGGCCAGCTCACGGGCGGCGGGCGGTGCGAGGAGGACGGGTGCGCCCGGCTCGGAGAGGGTGATCTTCGCTCCGGCGCGCGGGGCGAGCAGCAGCCTCAGGTCCAGGGGGGAGTCGTCGTCGTGCTCGTCCTCCTCGACGACCCGGACGACGGCGCCCTCTGACTCGTCCTCGGAGACCAGGCTGGGGCGGATGAGGCCGCCGGCCACGAGGGTCCGGAGGGCCACCTCCTGCTCCCCCGCCATCCGTCCGAGGTCGGCGGCCTCGCCGCCGAGGGCGGTGCCGCGCCGCTGCACCATCGCGAGGACCTGGAGGACGCTGTCGTGGATGTCGCGGGCGAGGCGCTCACGCTCGCGGGTCGCGGCCTCGATCTCCAGGGCGCGGGCGAGGGTGCGCTCGGAGGCGCGGGCGACCTCGACGACGTAGCCGATGGCGATGGAGGCCACCCAGACGAGGAGGACGTTGTGGAGGGTGTCCTGGCTGGGGTGGCCGCGTTCGACGATGTTGGCGACGGCGACGAGGGAGGAGGCGACGCCGGCCCAGCGCCAGCCGCCCTTGATCGCGTACGCGAGGACGGATCCGGCGGTCCATATCGACGGCAGGGTGGGGCCCTCGACGGACTGGGCGTGGGCGTCGGCGAGCGGGGTGAGGAGGATGCCGACGAGGGCGACGGCGAGGTCGGCGCCGAGGAAGCGCTTGGTGCAGCTGGCGGCGTTCGCCACCTTGGGCAGGGTCGCGAGGGTCCAGACGCACATCACCGCGAGGAAGGCGACGGCGATCCAGGGCCGCTCGTACCGGTCGCGGCCGAACGCGAACAGCAGGACCGCGTAGACCATGGTCAGGACGCGGTAGCCGGTCAGCGCCCGCCACAACGGCTGCTCGACCGACATGCGCACGACACGCTCGCGCTTGGCCATCTCCCCCACCCCCGGCCGTCCCGTGCGGGACGGCTGACCGCCGGTCGCCTACGCGCCGGACTCTTCCCGAGCAGCGATCTCGGCCTTCACGGCCTCCTTGGCCGCCTTCTCCGCGTCCGCGATCTGCCGCTTGGCGGCGGTCGCGTAGATGTCGACGTACTCCTGGCCGGACAGCTTCATGATCTCGTACATGACCTCGTCGGTCACCGAGCGGAGGATGAAGCGGTCGCCCTCCATGCCCTGGTAGCGGGTGAAGTCCAGCGGCTTGCCGATCCGGATCCCCGGGCGCATCAGCTTGGGGACGACCTTGCCGGGCGGCTGGATCTTCTCGGTGTCGATCATCGCGACCGGGATCACCGGCGCGCCGGTGGCCAGGGCCACGCGCGCGAGGCCGCCGGGCTTGCCGCGGTAGAGGCGGCCGTCGGGCGAGCGGGTGCCCTCGGGATAGATCCCGAAGAGGCCGCCGTTCTCGATGACCTCGATGCCGGCCTTGATCGCCGCCTCGCCCGCGCCGCGGGCGCCCGAACGGTCCACCGGAAGCTGCCCGACGCCCTTGAAGAAGGCGGCCGTGAGCTTGCCCTTCACACCCGGCGAGGTGAAGTACTCCGCCTTGGCGATGAAGGTGACCTTGCGGTCGAGCACGGCGGGCAGGAAGAAGGAGTCGGAGAACGACAGGTGGTTGCTCGCCAGGATCGCGGGCCCCTCGGCGGGAATGTTCTCCAGACCCTCCACCCAGGGCCGGAAGGCAAGCTTCAGGGACCCTCCGAGGGAGAACTTCATTGCGCCGTAGATCAACTCGCCATGCCTTCCGTGTGCCGTGGCGACGACTTTATCCCGTACCGGCGTACGGCCCCCGCTACGGCCCTGGTCGGTGTCGGTCCGGTCGCGTACCGTGAAGGTCCTTCCCCATTTTCCGTCGCTTCGGCGCACCCAGGGCGCACCCGAAGGCGGACGCGAAGCCGAGCGAACAGGAGACCCCGGTGCCGGTCCTTCCCGGAGCCGAGCCGTACCGCCATGAAGGCGGAGAGGTCGGCGTCCTTCTCTGTCACGGATTCACCGGTTCCCCGCAGTCGCTGCGCCCGTGGGCCGAGTACCTGGCCGCGCGCGGCCTGACGGTGTCACTGCCGCTGCTGCCCGGGCACGGCACCCGCTGGCAGGACATGCAGCTCACCACGTGGCACGACTGGTACGCCGAGGTCGACCGGGCGCTGAGCGAGCTCCTGCAGCGGTGCGCGACCGTCTTCGTCTTCGGTCTCTCCATGGGCGGGGCGCTGACCCTGCGGCTCGCCGCGCGCCACGGGGACGCCGTGAAGGGCATCGTCCTGGTCAACCCGGGCAACAAGGTGCACGGCCTGGCGGCGTACGCGCTGCCGGTCGCCCGCCATCTGGTCCCCTCGACGAAGGGCATCGCCAGCGACATCGCCAAGGAGGGCGTCACCGAGGTCGGCTACGACCGGGTGCCGCTGCACGCCGCGCACTCCCTGCGCCGGTTCTTCCAGACCGTGGACGCGGAGCTTCCGCAGGTCACGCAGCCGGTGGTGCTGCTCCACAGCCCCCAGGACCATGTCGTGCCGCCCGTCGACTCGGCCCGGATCCTGTCCAGGATCTCCTCGACGGACGTCAAGGAGATCCTGCTGGAACAGAGCTACCACGTGGCGACGTTGGACCATGACGCGGAGCGGATCTTCGACGAGAGCCTGGCCTTCGTCGAGCGTCTGGCGCCGGGTCTGGTCGACGAACAGGGGAGCAGGAGCGGTGGCTGAGGAGCAGGACGGCGGCGGGCGCGAGCCGCAGCCCATCGACGAGGAGGCGGCCTGGGCCGCGATCGTCGCGGGGTACGGCGAGGAGCCGGCGGACCCGCCGGGCGCGAAGCCGTACCGGACCGTCGAGAACCTGTCGCTCCCGGAGCCGGAGGCCGGCGACGAGGACGAGGACTCCGGGGAGGTCCGGCCGGTGAAGCCCGCGCCGGCCGCCGGGAAGGGCACGCCCTGGAAGCCGAGGCCGGCGGCGGGCACCTCGCCCGGGACGCCGCCGGAAGCCGCCCCGGACGAGGAGCCCGGGGCCGAGGACGAGCCCGAGGCGGGTCCCGAGCGGCCCGCGCTCGGCAGCTCCGTCGTCTTCGCGCCCGGCGTCCGCCCCGCCGGCCCCCGCGACTACTCCCCCGCCGAACCGGACGACGGACCCGGCGGGTCCGACGAGGGCCACTTCGTGCCGCCGGAGCCGCCCCCGCTGCCCGACGCGGACGTGACGACCAGGTTCGCCTGGCTGGCCGTGGTCGGCGGCCCGGTGCTGATGCTGGTCGCCGTGCTGCTCAGCTGGGACATGACCTGGTGGTTGACCACGCTGTGCATCGGCGGCTTCCTCGGCGGCTTCGCGACCCTGGTGGGCCGCATGAAGCACGACGACGATGACGACGGCTTCGACGACCCGGGCCGCGGCGCGGTCGTCTGATCCTCCGGACTCCGCCCCCGCACCGCTCGGCGCCAGGGGCGCCGAGCGGTCTCCGGGGCGGTGCTGCCGCCTCGGGCGCTGTCCTGCCCGGTCGGCAGGCCGCCCTCAGGACGCCGCGGGCACCCGTACCGCCGCCAGCACAGGAAGGTGGTCGGTGGCGGCGCGGAGGTCCGCCGGGTCGAGGTCCGTGGGCACCCCGCAGCCGAGGAACTCGATCCCCGGGGTGGCGAGGATCGCGTCGATCCGCTGGTGCGGATCGGCGGGGGTCGAGGTGTACGCGTCTCCCCAGGGGCTGGCCTCCCAGCCGTCCGTGAGCTCCTTCGCGAGCCGCCGGAAGGCGGGCCCGTCGGGCCGTTCGTTGAGGTCCCCTGCGACCAGGGTGTACGGGGTCCCCAGGGCGGCGACCCGGTCGAGGACCATCCCGGCCTGGGCGTACCGCTCGTCCTTCCGCAGGCTCAGATGGCAGCTGATGAGGCCGACCCGGGCCCCGGCGAAGCGGACGACGGCGGTCGCGAGACCGCGCCGGTGCAGGCCCGGGGTGAGCGGCAGCAGGATGTCCTCGGTGCGTTCCACGGTGGCCCGCAGGGAGCAGAGCAGCATCGGTCCGGCCGCGGTGGCGCCGCCGCTCAGCACCAGGAGCTCGCTCTTGGCGGCGAGCCGGGCGGCGTGTTTGCGCCAGCGGAAGAAGCGCGGGGCCTCCTGGACGAAGACGATGTCCGGGTCGCAGGCCCGGATGACCCGGGCGAGGGCGTCCTCGTCGTCGCGCATCGAGCGGACGTTGTAGCTGAGGACCCGGAGGACGGCCGAACCGTCCTCCTCGGTGCGGGAGTTGGGCAGCTCACTGATCGCCATGGGAGGTAACGTACGGCAACCGCCCGCCGCGTCCACAGGGACGCGACGGGCGGTTGCCGTACGAGGGGGCCGCTCAGCCCTGGCGGGCGAGGTCCGCCGCGCCGACCAGACCGGCCTTGTTGCCGAGCTGGGCCGCGAGGACCTGCGCGTGCGGGCGCCACTGGCCGCCGATCAGCCAGCGCCGGAAGGACTTCCTGATCGGGTCGAGGACCAGGTCGCCCTCGTCCGAGACACCGCCGCCGACGATGAACGCCGAGGGGTCGAACAGCGAGGCCAGGTCCGCGAGGCCGGCACCGGCCCAGCGGGCCAGTTCGCGGAAGGAGTCGACGGCGACCGGGTCGCCGGCGCGGGCGGCCTGGCTGACGTGCCGGCCCTCGATGCCCTCGGGGGTGCCGTCGCCGAGCCCGAGGAGGACCTGGGCCCGCTCGGGGGTGGCGTTGGCGCGCTGCTTGGCGTAGCGGACGAGTGCGCGGCCGGAGGCGTACTGCTCCCAGCAGCCCTGGCTGCCGCAGCCGCACAGCAGGCCGTCGGGGACGACCCGGATGTGGCCGAACTCGGCGGCGACGCCGAAGCGTCCGCGGCGCAGCTTGTTCCCGATGATGATGCCGCCGCCGAGGCCGGTGCCGAGGGTGATGCAGATGACGTCCTCGTGGCCCTGGCCGGCGCCGAACCGGTACTCGCCCCAGGCGGCCGCGTTGGCGTCGTTCTCGACGACGACGGGCAGGCCGACCCGCTGCTCGACCTTGTCCTTGAGCGGCTCGTGCCGCCAGTCGATGTTCGGCGCGAAGAGGACGGTGGCGCGCTTGTCGTCGACGTAGCCCGCGGCACCGATGCCGACGGCCTCGATCGTGTGGCCCTTGCCGGCCTCGGACACGGCCGCGCAGATCGCGTCGACGATGCCTTCGGGGGTCGGCGGGGTGGGCACCTTGTGCGTGTCGAGGATGTTGCCCTCCTCGTCGACCACGCCGGCCGCGATCTTCGTGCCGCCGATGTCGACGCCGATGGTGAGTCCCATGTGTCCCTCAGTTTTCGGTCGAGCCCCGCTAAGGCCCACCGTACCCGAGGGGGACGGGCGTCCCGATCAGTCGAGGTCGATGTGCTGGCCGGTTCCGGGCCCCTCGTCGTCCTTGCGGTCCTCGGCACCGGTGTCCCCGTCGGTGCCCTTGCCCGCCGTGCCGTCCGGCCCGTCCGCGTCCCGGCGCGGGTCGCGCGGGTCGTCGGGGGTGACCTTCTCGTCGCGCGTCCAGCGGCTCTCGTGGGACTCGACGGCGGAGCGGTAGGCGGCGAGCAGTTCGTTCCCGGCGGCGGCGAGGTGGTCGAAGACCTGCGGATTGCGCTCGATGACGGGCTCGACGACCGCCTTCGCCTGGTTGACGAGCTGCTGTACGGTCTGCGCGGCCTGGCCCGCGAGCAGCGGGTTCCCGAGGCCACCGGAGACCTTGTCGGCGACGGCCTCGAAGAGCTTGCGGAACTCGTCGGCGGCGGAGCCGGTGTCCGAATCCCGCTGTGCCCGGCGGCGGGCCCTCTCCGCCTCCAGGTCCTCGGCGCACGCCTTGGCCCAGGCGTCCGAATCGCTCATGGCGTACTCCTCACTGGCTGGTACTTCGACGGTACACGCCCCCTCAGGGGGTGCGGGGCCAGAGTCCGGGGTCGGGGGTGAAGCGCACCCGGAGGTCTCCCTCGACGAGTCCCGCGCCGGTGACGGTGCAGCGGCGCAGGGCGGCCGGCAGGGGCACGTTGCGGCGGAAGGGGCCGACGGTCAGGAGCAGTTCGTCACCCCTGCGGACGAGGGACAGATCCTCCTTGACGGCTCCGGGGAGGCCGATGTGCCACACCAGGACGCCGTCCTCCTCCCGGCGGTCCTCGACGGTCCACGCCGGGACGGGGTCGGGGGCGGCCGCCGGGCGCCGGGCGGGCGCGAGCAGCACGAGGTCCTCGGGTCCGCGGGGGTCCCGGCCGAGGTGCGGCAGCTCGTCGACGACACAGACGGGACCGGCGGCGCCGTCGGCACCGGCGGCGCCTGACGCGGTGCGGAGCTCGGCGAGGTGCCGGTGCTGCTGGGCGGTGAGTCCGGCGAGCCAGGGGTCCTCGGAGCCGGCGGGCAGCAGCCGGTTGGCGACGACGGAGTCGAGGGGGAGGCGCTGGAGGGCGAGGCCGAGCCGGGCGGTGCGCAGGGCGCGGACGGCGGCGGGGCCGGGTTCGAGGACGAGACGGACGCTGGTGGTGGGGGCGTCGACGACGGCCTGGACGGCGGCCAGCTCGGTCTCCCAGCGCCCGGTGGTCTCGTACAGCCACTGCGCGGGCATCGGGACCCCGGCGAGCTGGGCGAGCATCGGGCGCAGGGCGCGGGCGGCCTGCCGTTCCGGCGGCAGGAGGCGGCGCAGATAGCGCCGGAGCTGCTCGGGCAGGGCGAGCAGGGCGAGGGCGTCGGCGAGCGGCGGCAGATCGACGACGGCGAGCTCGTGGTCGCCCTCGGCGGCGTCGCGCAGGGCGCGCAGCAGGGCGAACGGGCGGCTGCCGGGGAGTTCGGTGAGCTCGGCCTCCTCGAAGGGCACGGCGCCCAGCAGGTCGAGGGCCGTGGAGGAGCGGGCCTGGAGGGCGAGGAACTCACGGCGGAAGTCACCGGCCGGCCGGGGGCGCAGGACGCGGAGTCCGTCCTGGGCCGGCAGCGGCTCGACGTCCTCGGAGACGAGCAGGACCCGGCGGCCGGCCCGCGCCTCGGCGAGGGCGGTCGCGGCGGCGACGGTGGTGCGACCGGCGCCGCCGGACCCGGTGACAAGGATGATCCGCATGCGGAGGACGTTACCCGCGCCCTCCCGGCGCGCGGACGGGAGGACGTGACCGGTCCCCGGCGGGGTTCACGCGCCGGATTCGACGCGCTTCTTCAGGCCGGCGAGCGCCCGGTCGATGATGACCTTCTCCGCCTTGCGCTTGATCATGCCGAGCATCGGGATCTTGACGTCGACCGTCAGCTGGTAGGTGACCTCCGTGCGGTCACCGCCGCCGACCGGCGCCAGCCGGTACGACCCGTCGAGCGACCGCAGCATCTGGGACTTGACCAGCGTCCAGCTGACCTCGTTGCCGCCGGTCCAGGTGTACGCGAGGGTGTGGTCGTCCTTGATCGCGCCGGCGTCGAGCAGCAGCCGGACCTTCTCGGCGCGGCCGGCCCCGTCGGTCTCCAGGACCTCGGCCTCCTTCACCTCGCCCGTCCACTCGGGGTAGCGGGCGAAGTCGGCGATCACGCCCATGACGTCGGCCGGCGCCGCCTCGATGGTGATGCTCGAGCTGGTGTGTTCGGCCATCGTGGTGGCTCCTCCACTGTGCGGTCCGGCGGAAGTCAAAGGGGCACAGACGTGCCGACGGAAGGCTATCGCGCTGCGGCGCGGGGCCCGTCACCACTCCAGGGCGAAGGGCCTGCCCGTCGAGGCGAAGTGGCCGACGTTCACGCACTCGGTCGACGCGATCCGCATCCGCCGGGCCAGCGGCTGGTGGACGTGGCCGAAGAGGGCGTACCGGGGCCGGGTGCGCCGGATGGCGTCGAGCAGGGCCCGGCTGCCGCGCTCGAAGCGGCGGGCGACGGTGTCGTACGTCAGGTCCGGCACCTCGGGCGGGATGTGGGAGCAGAGCACGTCGACGTCGCCGAGCGCCTCGACCTTCGCCGCGTACTCCTCGTCGGAGATCTCGTACGGCGTGCGCATCGGGGTGCGCAGGCCGCCGCCGACGAAGCCGAAGACGAGGCCGTCGATCTCGACCCGCTCGCCGTCGAGGACGGTGGTCCCGGGCCGGGCGAACTCGGGCCAGAGGCGGGGGATGTCGACGTTGCCGTAGGTGGCGTACGTGGGGGTGGGGAAGGCGGCGAAGAGTTCGGCGTACTGGCGGCGCACCGCGCCCTCGATCGCGGTCTCGCGGTCGACGTCGAGCTCGGCCCAGAGGCGGCGTCCCAGGTCACGGGCCTCGTCGAAGCGCCGGGCGGTGCGCAGCTCGACCAGCCGGTCGGCGTTCTCGACGCCGAAGAGTTCGGGGAAGATGCCGCGGCTGTGGTCGGCGTAGTCGAGGAAGAGGACCAGGTCCCCCAGGCATATCAGGGCGTCGGCCCCGTCCCCCGCCCTGGCGAGGTCGTCGGCGTTGCCGTGCACGTCACTGACCACATGGACTCGCATGGGCCCACCTTAGGGGGTGTCACCTGCGGTTACTTCCGAGTCCGGAAACCTGTGGATTACTGTGCGGAGAGCACCGCCACAGATGTGTGACGCACGGAACATCTGGCCGGACCCCCCTATCCGGAACCATGTACTGATGGGTAACGTCCGGGCAGTCCAGTCGTGCTCTCCCCCACAGAGCACCCGCCAGTTCTTGGACTTCACCGGTGCATCACACAGAGCCGTGGCGCCGGCGCCCGATGAGGAGCAGCAGTCTTGCGCGAGTTCAGCCTTCCGGCCCTGTACGAGGTCCCCGCGGACGGCAACCTGACGGATCTCATCCGCCGCAACGCCTCCCAGCACCCAGACGTCGCCGTCATGGGCCGCAAGGTCGACGGCGTGTGGACGGACGTGACCGCGACGCAGTTCCTCGCGGAGGTCCGCGGGGCCGCCAAGGGTCTGATCGCCGCCGGTGTCGAGCCGGGCGACCGGGTCGCTCTCCTCTCCCGCACGCGGTACGAGTGGGTGCTCCTCGACTTCGCGATCTGGAGCGCGGGCGGCGTGACCGTGCCCGTGTACGAGACCAGCTCGCCGGAGCAGATCCAGTGGATCCTCGGCGACTCGGGCGCGACGCTGGTCCTCGTCGAGAGCGGCGCGCACCAGGAGTCGGTGGAGTCCGTACGGGCGGAGCTGCCGGACCTCAAGGGCATCTGGCAGATCGAGGACGACGCGGTCGCGCAGCTGACCGCGACCGGCCTCGACGTGTCCGACGAGCTGCTCGACGCGCGCATGTCGGCGGCGAACGCGGACGACCCGGCGACGATCGTCTACACCTCGGGCACCACGGGCCGCCCCAAGGGCTGCGTCCTGACGCACCGGGCCTTCTTCGCCGAGTGCGGCAACGTGGTGGCGCGGCTGAAGCCGCTGTTCCGTACCGGCGAGTGCTCGGTGCTGCTGTTCCTGCCGGCCGCGCACGTCTTCGGGCGGCTGGTCGAGGTCGCGTCCGTGATGGCGCCGATCCGCCTCGGCTGCGTCCCCGACATCAAGAACCTCACGGACGAGCTGGCCTCGTTCCGGCCGACGCTGATCCTGGGCGTGCCCCGGGTCTTCGAGAAGGTCTACAACTCGGCGCGGGCCAAGGCGCAGGCCGACGGCAAGGGCAAGATCTTCGACAAGGCCGCGCACACGGCCATCGCGTACAGCAGGGCGCTGAGCACCCCGCAGGGCCCGTCCTTCGGCCTCCGGCTGAAGCACAAGATCTTCGACAAGCTGGTCTTCAGCAAGCTGCGGGCGGTGCTCGGCGGCCGCGGCGAGTACGCGATCTCGGGCGGCGCGCCGCTGGGTGAGCGGCTGGGCCACTTCTTCCGGGGCATCGGCTTCACGGTGCTGGAGGGCTACGGCCTGACGGAGTCGTGCGCGGCGACGGCTTTCAACCCCTGGGACCGGCAGAAGATCGGCACGGTCGGTCAGCCGCTGCCGGGTTCGGTGGTGCGGATCGCCGACGACGGCGAGGTGCTGCTGCACGGCGAGCACATCTTCTCGCGGTACTGGAACAACGAGGCGGCGACGGCCGAGGCGCTGGCGGACGGCTGGTTCCACACGGGCGACATCGGCACCCTCGACGAGGACGGCTACCTCGCGATCACCGGCCGGAAGAAGGAGATCCTGGTGACGGCGGGCGGCAAGAACGTCGCCCCGGCGGTCATCGAGGACCGGATCCGGGCGCACGCGCTGGTCGCGGAGTGCATGGTGGTCGGCGACGGCCGGCCGTTCGTCGGCGCGCTGGTCACGATCGACGAGGAGTTCCTGGGCCGCTGGGCCTCGGAGCACGGCAAGCCGGCGGGCTCGACGGCGGCCACCCTCCGCGACGACACGGACCTGATGGCGGAGGTCCAGCGCGCGATCGACGACGGCAACGCGGCGGTCTCCAAGGCGGAGTCGGTCCGCAAGTTCCGTATCCTCCCGGCTCAGTTCACGGAGGAGGCGGGCCACATCACCCCGTCCCTGAAGCTGAAGCGGAACGTGGTGGCGAAGGACTTCGCGGACGAGATCGAAGCGATCTACCGGGCCTGACGCGGTCCGGCGTACGAACGGCCGGAGGCCCGGGGCAGTGTCGCCCCGGGCCTCCGGCCGTTCTCCGTCACGCCTGTGCGCCCGCTACAGAAGCTCTTCGAGGCGCTCCGCGAGGAGGTCCCAGCGCCACTTCTCCTCGACCCAGGCGCGGCCCCGCTCGCCCATGCGGGCGCGGAGGTCGGGGTCGAGGAGGAGGGTGCTGACGCGGTCGGCGGTGTCCTCCGCCGACTCGCCGCGGACGACCCAGCCGGTCTCGCCGTCGAGGACGGCGTCGGGGGCGCCGCCCGAGTCGCCCGCGACGACGGGCAGGCCGGTCGCGGAGGCCTCCAGGTAGACGATGCCGAGGCCCTCGACGTCGAGGCCGCCGCGCCGGGTGCGGCAGGGCATGGCGAAGACGTCGCCCGCGCCGTAGTGGGCGGGGAGTTCCGACCACGGGACGGCGCCGGTGAAGCGTACGGATCCGGCCACCCCGGTCTCGGCGGCGAGGCGGTGCAGATCCTTCTCGTACGGGCCGCCGCCGACGATCAGGAGGACGGCGTCCGGCACCCGGCGCAGGATCTGCGGCATGGCCCTGATCAGGGTGTCCTGGCCCTTGCGCGGGACGAGCCGGGAGACGCAGACGACCACGGGGCGGTCGCTGAGCCCGAGGCGGGCGCGGACCTCGGCGCCGCCGGAGCCGGGGTGGAAGGTCTTCTCGTCGACGCCCGGGGGCAGCTGCCTCATGCGGTCCGCGGCGGCGGGCGTGAGGGCGGCCGCGATCCGGGAGCGGGTGTACTCGCCGAGGTAGGTGAGGGTGTCCGTGCCCTCGCCGATCCGCCGGAGCAGCCCGCGGGAGGCGGGCAGCTGGGCCCAGCCCGCCTCGTGCCCGTGCGTGGTGGCGACAAGTCGCCGTGCGCCGGCCCTGCGCAGCGCGGGGGCCATCAGGCCGAGGGGAGCGGCCGCGCCGAACCACACGGACTCGCAGCCGTGCTCGCGCAGGAGCGCGGTGGCCCGGGCGGTGACCCGAGGTGTGGGCAGCAGCATGGTGGTGCGATCCCGGACCACCGTGAAAGGCTGTTCGGCGTCGAACGCGGCCGTCGCCTCGATCCCTTCGCGGCTGCGCTTCCAGGTGGAGGCGTACACCACGATCCGGTCGGGATCCAGGCGGAGTGCCATGTTGTGCAGGAAGGCCTGGATTCCGCCCGGACGCGGCGGGAAGTCGTTGGTTACGATCAGGGTCTTGTGCATCGTGGCCGACAGTACCGCGAGCGCACCCACCGCCCGGCACCACCATCCCCCCGCGGCAGCGGGCCGACAGGACAAGGAACAGGACAGGTATGACGGGGGCAGTGGGCATCGGGTCACGCGCGCGTCTCCGCCTCCCGCTCGGCCTCTGGGGCCTGACCCGGATCATCCTGCTGCTGTGCGTGTTCAGGGTCGTGGTGGTGCCCGGTCCGGACGCGACGGCCGAGGTCGGGGAGATCTACCAGGGCTGGTTCGACGTCCTGCGGACCGGCGAGTACCCGCGGGGCGACGTGACCTGGCAGTACCCGCCGGCCGCCGCCCTCGCCATCCTCTCCCCCGTGCTGCTGCCGTTCCTCGGCTATGCGTCGGCCTTCTTCGTCCTGGCGCTCCTCTGCGACGCGTTCGTCATGGGCCTCCTCCTGCACACGGGCCGCCGGGCCGGCCGTTCGATGCGGGGGGCGTGGCTCTGGCTGGCCGCGGTGCCGCTGCTCGGCCCGACCGCGTACGCCCGCTACGACGTCATGGTGACGGCCGTCGCCGTGGCCGCCCTGCTGGCCGTCAACCGCGACCCGCGCGTGCTCGGTGTGCTCGCCGGTTTCGGCGCCGTCCTCAAGGTGTGGCCGGCGCTGCTGCTCGCGGGCACCCCGAAGGGCGGGGCGACCTGGCGGTCCTGGCCGGTGGCGGCCGGAGCGGCGAGTGCGGTGCTGCTGCTCTGCGTGGCGTGGATGCCGGGGTCGCTGGCCTTCCTCTCGTACCAGAGCGAGCGGGGTACGGAGGTCGAGTCGCTGGGGGCGATGGTGTTCCACGTGGCCCGGCACTTCGGCTGGGAGGGCGAGGCCCGGATGAACTACGGGTCCATGGAGTTCCTCGGCCCCTACGTCTCGTGGGTGTCGTCCGTCGCGATGGCGCTGACGATCGCCGCGTTCGCGTGGCTGGCGCTGTGGCGGTTCAAGGCGCGCCGGTTCTCCTCCTCGACGACGGCGGACGCGGCCTTCGTCGCGGTCCTGCTCTTCACCGTGACGAGCCGGGTGATCTCACCGCAGTACATGATCTGGCTGTTCGGTCTCGCCGCGGTCTGTCTCGCCTACCGCTCGACCTGTATGCGGCGCCCCGCCCATCTGGTGCTGTGGGCGACGGCCGTGACGCAGTTCGAGTACCCCGTCTGGTTCTCGCACGTGACGCAGAGCGATGCCCTGGGCATCGCCGTCCTGTTCCTGCGCAACGGCCTCCTCGTGGTGGCCGCCTTCTCCGCCTGCCGCGCGCTGTGGCGGCACACGGTGACCGAGGCGGGCGTCGTGCGCATCCCGGGGCAGGTGCGCCGGCCCGAGCGGGAAAGGGTTCTGGCCGGTTCGGCCTGAGCGGTAGTGGCCCGAACACCGATACGCACGGGTGCTACCCTGGGGCACCTTTGCCTTCCCGTTAGGTTCTTCTGCTGACATGAACAACTCGATTCTCTCGGTCGACACGCTTCAGCGGCACGGGAAGAGCGGCGGAGGGGCCGCGGCGGAGGATGCGCCGAAAGCTCCGGCCGGTATATCGGGGAAGTATCTCCTCCTGGTTTCCGGAAGTTTCTTCCTCCTTTATCTCCTCCTGTCGGCACGGCGTCATGCGGCGAACCTCACCACGGGGTACGACCTGGGCATCTTCACCCAGATCGTACGGTCCTACGCCGAGTTCTCCGCCCCCTACTCCGACCTCAAGGGGCCCGCGTACAACACACTCGGGGATCATTTCCATCCGATCCTCGCGCTCCTCGCCCCGGCCTACAAGGTATTCCCGTCCAGCTATACGCTGCTGGTGTGCCAGGCGGCCCTCGTGGCGTTCTCCATAGTTCCCCTGATGAAATGGGCGGGCGAAGCGAGGGGGCGGAAATTCGGCTATTGGGTCGGAATCTCCTACGGCGCTTCCTGGGGAATTGCCGCGCTCATCTCTTTCGACTTCCACGAAGTCTCCTTCGCGGTGCCGCTGCTGTCTCTCTCGCTCTGCGCCGCCGGCCGGAAGAACTGGCGCGCGGCGGCCCTCTGGTCCCTGCCGCTGGTCCTGGTCAAGGAGGACCTGGGGCTCACGGTCGCCGCGATCGGCGCCTATGCGGCGTGGAAGGGGCCGCGGATGACGGGGCTCGCCGTCGCCGCCTTCGGGGCCGGCGCCACGGCGCTGGAGATGCTGGTGATCCTCCCGTACTTCAATCCCCTCGGGCAGTTCGCCTATCTGCCGCCCGGGACCGCCGAAGAGGTCGGCATGCTGGCGCAGGCAGCCGGCGCCCTCTGGCCCCCGGTGAAGTGGCTGACGCTCCTCATGATCGTCGCCCCGACCGGCTTCCTGGCCCTCCGGTCACCGCTCCTGCTGATCGCACTGCCGACGCTGGCCTGGCGCTTCACGGGATCGAACCCGTTCTACTGGGGAATGGACTTCCATTACAGCGCCGTCCTCATGCCCATCGCCTTCGCCGCCGCCGTCCACGCGGCCGCGAACGGCGTGAGCGCGCGGAGGCTCCGGCAGGCCTGCGCCGTCGGCGCGGTGGCCACGGGCGTCACGCTGTTCACCCACCCCCTGCACGAGGTCGTGCTGCCGCGGACCTGGAGCGACTCCGCCTACGTCAGGACCTCGGACGAACTCCTCGGGAAGATCCCCGACGGCGCGACCGTGGCCGCCTCGAACCGCCTGGCCGCCCAGCTCGCCGACCGGGCCTCCGTCAGCGAGGTGTGCCTGTTCCCGCGCTCCTTCCCCCCGAAGGAGCGACCCGAGTGGCTGATCTACGACGCCGCCGACAACTCCGACCCGGAGTGCGCGACCGGCAAGGCCCTGGAATCGGCCGACCCGGCGCTGCCCGGATACCGGGTCGTCGAGGCGCGGGACGGCATCACCCTGCTCAGGCTGGCCGACGACGGGAAGACGGCCCGGTAGACCGCGCCGGTCCGCGCCGGCCCCGCCCGCGGGCGTCGCCGAGGGTGCGGCGGTACAGCAGGCCGAGACCCGCGCACTGGGCCGCCGTCGCGAGGGCCATGGCCAGGCAGATCCCGGGCAGCCCGAACCCCGAGAGAGCGTGGGCGAGCGGCAGCTGGACCAGGACGCCCGCGAGCGTGATCCGGGCGAGGTACGGGCTTGCGCCGGTGCCCTCGAAGACCCCGGCGAGCGCGATGAACCCGCCGGTCAGCAGCAGATGCGGGCCGAGGCAGCGCAGGTAGAGGGCGCCCGCCTCCGCCACCTCGGGTCCGGCGCCGAAGATCCGCATGACGGGCCCCGCGCCGAGGAGCAGCAGCACGGCGGCGCCCGCGCCCAGGACGCCCCCGAGCAGCAGGGCCTGGCGCCCGACGGCCCGCCGCTCGTCGAGGCTCGCGTCGGTCCCCGCCGGGTGCCCGAGCGGCCGGGAGGGTCCCCGCTCCGCCCCCGCCGCGCTGCCGAGCAGATGCGCGCTGTGGATGGCGGCGGCCTGCCGGACGGCGTAGAACGCCATGGTCGCGACGTACATCGCCTTGGTGGCGATGCCGTAGGCGGCGATCTCGGTGACGCCGAGCCGGGCGACGACGGAGACGAGCGCGAGCGCGCCCGCCATCCGGACCGCGAAGTCGACGCCCATGGGGAGACCGGTTGCGGCGGCACGGCGCAGGGCGGCGGCGGTCCGCTCGGCCGGGCGGACCGCGCGGGCGGCCCTGACCAGCGGCTCGCGGCGGAGCACGAGCAGCCCCGCGGCGAGCGCGACGGCCCGGCCGGTGACGGTCGCGAGGGCGGCGCCCCGCACCCCGTACGCCTGGATGAGCAGCGGGTCGAGGACCAGGATCAGCCCGTTGGCGAGGAAGGCGAGCCGCATCGGGGTGCGGGTGTCGCCCGCGCCCTTGAGGATCCCGTCGAGGACGGTGACGGCGAAGAAGACGGCGGTGCCGGGGAGCGAGACGGCGAAGTAGGCGGTGGCCAGGGCGTGGGCGGGGTGGTCCCGGCCGCCGAGCAGCAGGGCGGCGAGCGGTTCGCGCAGCAGGTACCCGCCGACGGCCACGGGCGGCACGAGCAGGGCACCGAGGGCGGCCCCGCCGCGGACGGCGGCGCGGACGGCGGCCGGGTCGTCGGCGCCCCGGGCGCGGGCGACGAGCACGGTGGTGCCGGAGCCGGCCACGAGGACGACACCGAGGAGCAGGTTCTCGACGTTGGTGGCGACCGCGACGGCGGCCACGGCGTCCCCGCCGAGCCGGGCGACCCAGATGACGTTGATGACGCCGGCGGCGACGCCGGCGAGGAGTTCCAGATAGACCGGGCGGGCGAGCCGGACGAGCGTGCGGCGGTGCGCGGACATGGACACGAGTCCCCTCTTCTCGATGCATCTACGTACCTCGAATCGAGGTACATCGAGAAGAGGTAGCATGGCCCCCGGTCCGCCGACAAGCACGGACGACGCGAGCGAAGGAGGGCGCCCGGTGCTGGAGCTGTCGATCCTGGGCTTCCTGTACGAGAAGCCCCTGCACGGCTACGAGCTGAAGGAGCGCATCCACGGCCTCAGCGGCCATGTCCGCCCCGTCAGCGACGGCGCGCTCTACCCGGCGATCACCCGCCTGGTGAAGAACGGCCTGGTGGACAGCCGGACGGAACCGGGCGCGAGCGCGGCCCCGCGCCGGACCCTCTCGCTCACCGCCGACGGACGCCGGGAGCTGCTCGCCCGGCTGCGCGCCCCCAAGGACACCGAGATCACCGACGGCCAGCGCTTCTTCACGCTCCTGTCCTTCCTCGGCCATCTGCCCGACCGGGCGGACCAGGCGGCCGTGCTGCGCCGCCGCCAGGAGTTCCTGAACACCCCGGCCAGCTTCTTCTACGAGGACGGCGCCCCGGTCGTCGCCGAGCGGGAGCCGGACCTCTTCCGCCGGGGCATGCTGCGGATCGCCCGCGCGACGGGTACGGCCGAGAAGGCCTGGCTGACGGAGGCCCTGGCCGAACTCGAGGACGGGGAGCCCCCGGCCCGCCCCTGAACCCGCCGCACAGCGCCTACCCCAGCCGCTTCACCAGGTACTCCCGCCAGTCGGCGGTGAACTCCTCCGGGGTGGTGCCGAGCACCTCCTGGAGGGCCTTCTCCACGGCGCCCTCCCGGCCCGGGTGCGCGCCCACCGCCCGGTAGAAGTCGGTCAGCTTCGCGTCGCCCCAGCGGTCCGCGACCAGCTCGCAGGCCAGCCAGCCGCCCTCGTACGCCCTGGCCAGCGACTCCGCGTCCGCGCCGAAGGAGAAGGCGGGGTCGTCCGGGAGCCGGGCCGGCAGCTGGCCCGCCCGGACCGCGCGGCCCAGCTCGGGGGCGGCCTGGGCGGCGGTGCGGTCGGCGTCCCGGTAGGCGACCCAGTCGGCGAAGCCCTCGGAGAGCCAGACCGGGGTCGACGGGGTGGTGGCGGCCCGGGTGGCGACGTGGACGGTCTCGTGGGTGAGGACGAGCTGCCGGCCGAACTCCCCCAGGACCCCGTACGCCTCCGGGTTCACGATCACCCGGTCCGCGGGGGCGTCCGCGCCGCCCCGGGTCTCCCCCGTGGTGACGGCGGCGATGCCCCGGTAGGAGCTCCCCGGCGCCCCGAGGAGCTCGCCCATCCCCGCCAGCGACCCGGGCACGAGGACCACCACGTCACGGGCCCACCCGGAGGGCCACGCGGCGGAGACGACCGGCACGGCGCGGTCGGCCGCCGCGGCGATCTCCCGGAGCCGCTCGGGCTTCTGGCCGACGCCGAGGACGAGCGAGCGGGCGCCCCGGACGGTCGTCACGTCGCCCTGCTCCCAGAGGTGCCGGGGCGCGCCCGGTGCCGGACGGTCGCCGGTCACGTACCAGCGTCCGTCCCGCTCGGCCAGGTCGAGGACCCGGCCGCCGGTGGCGGGCCGCCTGTCATGGCCCTTGAGCCGGTAGCCGAGGTCGGCGCGGACGGTGGCGCGGTCGTCGGCCGTGCGGTCGACCCCGGTGAGCCGGTAGGTCCAGCCGTCGACGGGCACCGTCGCGAGGCGCCGGAACACGGTGAGGGCGGTCGGGGCGTACGCGGGGTCGACGGCGGCCAGGTAGCCGGGCCGGTCGCGGTCGAGGAGCGCCCTGGCGTGCCGGTCGAGGAGCGCCTGTATCTCCCGGGCGGCCGTGTCGGCGGGCCGGTCGGCGGACGCGCCGCAGCCGACGAGCCCCGCGAGGAGGAGCAGCAGGGCCGTCAGGCAGGCCGTCACCGGCCTCCGCGCTCCACACCCCTGACCTGACACGCCTCCGATCGTACGGTCGGACCGGCGGGAACTGCTTCCGGTACGGCCCCGGCCCGGGCTCGCGGCAGGTCCGGATCCGCCCCGGGACCGGCCCTGACCCGCCTCAGACCCGGGTCACCGTCACGTGCGACATCATGTTCACCGGGTCGTAGCGGACCCGCGCGCCCGGGTAGGGGGCGTGGATGACCTGGCCGTTGCCGGCGTAGATCCCCACATGGCTCGCGTCGCCGCGGTACGTGACGAGGTCACCGGGCTGCGCCTGCGAGAGCGGCACCTGCCGGCCCGCGTACCGCTGCGCGGACGAGGTCCGCGGCAGGCTGATGCCGGCCTTCCCGTACGACCAGACCATCAGGCCCGAGCAGTCGAAGCCGGAGGGCCCGGTCGCCCCCCACACATAGGGCTTGCCGACCGCGCTGCGGGCGGCGATCACCGCGGCGGCGGCCCGGGAGGAGCCCGGGGCCGCCTCGGCCATCGGCGGCAGCTCCTCCGCGCGTCCGCCGGACCGGGAGGCCCGGTCGAAGTCGGCGCGCTCCTCGACGGTGAGGCGGGCGAGGACCCTGCGGGCCTCGGCGAGCTTGCCCTCGACGACGCGCTTGTGGCGGGCGACCTCGGCCCGGCTGCGCTCCAGCTCGGCCAGGGCCGTGCGGGCCTCGGACCGCTGCTGGCTCAGCCGGCGCTGCTCCCGCCGGAGCTCGCCGAGCGCGGCTCCCTGGCGGGCCGTGATCCGGTCGAGGGCGGAGGCCCGGTCGAGGTAGGTGTCCGGGTCGGAGGAGAGCAGCAGGGCGAGGGCGGGGTCGATGCCGCCGGAGCGGTACTGGGCGCCGGCGACCGAACCGAGCGCGCCCCGCATGTGGTTGATGCGCTCCTGGCCCCGGGCGAGGCTGTCCTGGGCCTGGGAGACCGTCCGGCGCAGCGCGTCCGCCTTCTCGTCCGCCCGGTGGTAGCCCTCGGTGGCCTGCTCGGCCTCCTCGAAGAGGCGGTCCACCGTGGCACGGGTGGCCGCGGCCCCGGCACCGGGCTCGGCGCTCGCGGGGACGGCCCCGAGGGTCGCCGCGGCGGTGGCCGCGGCGGCGGTGAGGACGGTGACCCTGGCGGGTCGGCGGTGGGACGCCACGAATCGCGCTCCGTTCGGCTCGACGCTGACTGGCGCGGCAGACAGTAGCCGTTGATCAGTCCGCGTCCAACGAAGGCGCCGGGCACGCAAAGTGACGCCCCGCCGGAGATCACAGGTCACCGGCGGGGCGTCAGGTCAGCTCGCGTCGCGGCGAACCACCCGATTGGGCGGTACGGCTGCGCGGGTCGCGTCGGGGCGGGTCAGCCGCCGATGCGGACACCGAACTGGAAGGAGCCCAGCGTGTTCATGGACTCGTAGCGGACGTTGACGCCCGAGTACGGGGCGTGCAGGACCGTGTTGTTGCCCGCGTACAGACCGACGTGCGACAGGCCGTTGAAGAAGACCAGGTCGCCCGGCTTGAGCTGGCTGCGGCCGATCTTCGTACCGTCGTTCTGCTGGGTGTACGTGGTGCGGGTGAGGTTGACGCCGGCCTTGCCGTAGGCCCACTGGGTCAGACCGGAGCAGTCGAACGAGTTGGGGCCCTCGTGGCCGGAGGCGTACGGCATGCCGACGCGGGTGGCGGCGGCGCTCAGCGCGGCGGCACCGAAGCCGGAGGCGGGGGCCTCGTTGCCGAGGTCGATCCGCTCGCCGGCGGCGCGGCTGGCACGCTGTGCCTGCTCCTGCTCCTGCTGGCGCATCTTGGCCCGCTCGGCCTCGGTCAGCGTGTTGAGGAGCTTGCGGGCCTCGGCCAGCTTGCCCTGGAACTTCTTCTTCTTCTCGCCGAGCGTCTTGCGGACGTCCTGGAGGTCCTCGAGCTTCGTGGTGGCCTCGGCGCGCTGCTGCGCGAGGCTCCGCTGCTTGGCCTGGATCGAGGAGAGGACGTCGGCCTGCTGGGCGCCGAGCTGGTCGATCGCGGACGCCTTGTCGAGGTAGGTGTCCGGGTCGGCGGAGAGGAAGAGCTGGAGGGCCGGGTCGATGCCGCCGGAGCGGTACTGGGCGCTGGCGACCGAACCGATCTGGTCGCGCAGGGTGTTGAGCTCCTGCTGGCCCCGGGCCACCTTGTCCTGGAGGTTGCCGATCTCCTGCTGCAGCTTGCCGCGGCGCTCCTCGGCGAGGTTGTACTGCTCCGTGGCCTCCTCGGCCTCGTGGTGCAGCTTGTCGACCTTCGACTTGACCTCGTCGATCGTGGGCTTGGCGGGGGCCGCCTGGGCGCCCGTCTGGGCGGTGAGCGCTACGGCGGCGGCCGCGGTCGCGGTGAGTACGGTCACGCGCATGCGGCTCGGCTGCTTGGGTCGACGGTGGGACGCCACGAAGGCGAGCTCCTTCTTCCTCAGAGCCGCCCAACCGGTCACGGGCAGGCGGTTCCTCCGCCGCCACCCCGGATGGGTGATCAACCGCGCGAAGGTTCGAGCCCCGACCCTAGTGACCAAGTTGTGATCAGTTCAAATCCCACTGGCAAAAATATCGCTCAGCGACCACTTAATTTACACGCAGCACACAGCCAGTGATGGGCACTTGACGGTCCGCCCTCCAGAATCCGGGCATATGACACAACAGTTGTGATGTGCGGCGATGCATCAGGAAAGCCGCGAAAGCCGCTTCAGCAGCAAGGCGGACGCCACGGGGCGCGCCCCGGCCTTCGCCACCCCGTCGGCCACCTCGCGGTCGGTGGAGACCACCACGACCGGCCGGCCCGGCGGCTCGGCCCGCACCAGTTGGCGGATCAACTCGTCGGCGGTCACGCCGGGCTTGGAGAACAGCACCCGCACCCCGCGCGGCGGCGCGAGGAGCACCGGGGCCGCCAGCTCCGCCCCGTCGAAGACGCAGGTGACCTCGGCGCCCGAGCGGGCCGCGAGGGCCGACAGGCTGCCCAGCAGCCGCAGCCGCTGCTTCTCCAACGGCATCGTGGGATAACCGGTCTTGGTGACGTTGTAGCCGTCGACGACCAGATGGGCCTGCGGCAGCGCCAGGAGCTGGTCGAGCAGCGCCGGGTCGGTCTCGGAGAGCGCCCGCGCCGCGATGTCCTTCGGGGACATCCGCCCCGGCTCCACCGCGTCCACGGTGTCGGCCGGGTGCACCGACACGGGAGGCAGCGCGAGTTCGCGGCGCAGCCCCTGGGCGGCGTCGAGCACGGTGTCGAGCAGCAGCCGCAGCCGCATGTCCTCCACCGAGCGCCCCTCGCGGGCCGTTCTGCGGCTCGCCTCCAGGGCGGCCTCGACCTCGCCGAGCCGGGCCTTGAGCCGCCGGCTCTCGCTCTCGGCGGACGACACCTGGGCGGCCGCCTCCGCCTTCGCGGCGTCGATCTCGCCCTGGACGCGGCGCAGCGCGGCCTCGCCGCGCTTCACGTCGCTCTGGGCGCTGCGCAGCTTGCGGTGAAGCGATTCCGCTTCCTTCCTGGCCGCCTCCAGGTCGTGCCGCAACTGCTCGGTCTCGCCGCGCGAGCGGTCCCGGGCGGCGGCGAGTTCCTCGCGCAGCCGTTCCAGCTCGCGCCGGCCCGCCTCGTCGGCCCGCTCGGCGTCGACGCGCAGGGCCTCCTCGCCCGCGGCGGCCACCAGCTTGACCCAGCCCGGCGGGCGCAGCACATAGGCCGCGGCCGCCACGTCGACGGGGTCGGCCGCGGCCGGCGGGGTGCCGGTCTCGACGGCTCCGGCCAGCTCGGGCTGGCCCTGCTTGAAGCGCTCGCCGATCCGCTGCCGGAACAGCGGGTCGCTCTCCAGGGCCGCCGCCATGGCGTTCCCGGCGAACTTGGCGCGCCGGCTCGCGGTGAACCGGGCGTACTGCCTCAGGGGTGCGGGCAGCTCCGCGACGGTCAGCCCGCCGAAGGCGTCGGCGACCAGCGCGACGACCCGCCGCCGTACGCCTTCCGGCAGTGGGTGGTCGAGCGTCTCGGCAGCGTCACCTGCCGCGCCGGCCGGCTCTCCACCGTGCGCGGGCTGCTCCACGATCCGTCACCCCTATGTCGTCCGCGCCGTCCCTCAGGAGGCGGCGCCCGGCCTGTCCACCAGTTCGATCTGGTCCACCGCGTTGCACCAGCGGCAGCGGACCGACTCGATGGTCTCACTGACCACCTGCCGCTCCTCGACCGTCGGGTCTCCCGCGAGGTCCAGATGGACGTACTCCACGACCTTGGAGGAGCGCGTCACGTCGAATCGGGTCAGGTTGCCGCAGAGCGTGCAGCGCCACCGGGTGTCGGCGGTCGGCAGGGGAACCGTCGTCATCGTGCCGTCCTTCTTCCTGTTGCGTGGTACCAGGTGCGGGAGCCGCGGTGCGCCGTCGAACTGCGGTCGTACTGCCCGTACCCTACGGCCTCGCCGGTACCCCGGGGCACGGCGAGGCACTCTGTCCAGTTCGGCCCCGGTACGCCATGATCTGTCCATGATCGACTGGCGAGGCGCGGCCCGTGCCGTCCCGGGGGCCTGGCGGGGCGCCCTCAACGGCCCCACCGTGACGTACGGACTGATCGCCGCCTGCTGCGTGCTCTTCGTGATCGGCCCCGTCTCCGGCCTCAACCCGGTGTACGGCACGGGGGACGAGCTCCTGGCGGCGCAGGGCGAGTACTTCCGGCGCTGGGGGGTCGTCCCCGCCGAGCTGATGAGCGGCGAGCCCCGCGCCCTGCTCACCCCGCTGACCGCGCTCTTCGTCCACGGCAGCTGGCTCCACCTGCTGGGAAACATGCTGTTCCTGTACGTCTTCGGGGCGATGGCCGAGGAGCGCATGGGTCCCGTCGAGTTCGCCCTCTTCTACCTGGGCACGGGCTACCTCGCCCTGCTCGGGTACGCGGTGGCGCACGCGAACAGCGAGCAGACCCTGGTCGGGGCGTCCGGGGCGATCTCCGGGGTGCTCGGGGCCTTTCTCTTCCTCTTCCCGCGCTCCCGGGTCACCAGTCTCTTCCCCTTCCTCTTCTTCCTGCCGCTGCGCTTCCCGGCCTGGATCGTGCTGATCTTCTGGTTCGTGCTCCAGTGGCTGGCGGCGCGGGCGGCGGGCGCGGGTCCCGGCGTCGCCTATCTGGCCCACGTGGTGGGCTTCTCCGTCGGCTTCCTCTACGCCTGGGGGCGCTACCGGGGTGGGGATAGAGTGAAAGCCCCAACCGCGGCGACCGAGGGAGAAAGCCAGCCGTGATCACCGCGATCGTGCTCATCAAGACCAGCGTGGACCGCATCCCCGAGATCGCCGAGTCGATCGCCGGGCTCGACAGCGTCAGCGAGGTCTTCTCGGTGACCGGCACCTACGACCTCATCGCCATGGTGCGCGTGCCCCGCCACGACGACCTGGCGGACGTCATCCCCGGCAGCATCAGCAAGATCCCGGGCGTCGAGGCCACGGACACGCACGTCGCCTTCCGCACGTACTCCCAGCACGATCTGGAGGCGGCCTTCGCCATCGGTCTGGAGTCCTGAGACCTCGTTCACGGCACGGCTGAAGGGGGCCTCCCACTCGGGAGGCCCCCTTCACCCGTACGAGTGACTGATCAGCCGCGGTCCGGGACGCAGCGGCCGTCCTCGGTGCGGTACTTCCACTGCGCGCCGTCGCGGACGAGCTCCTTCACGGCGCCGACGAACCGCTCCACGTGCTCGTCCGGCGTACCGGCGCCGAAGCTCACCCGGATGGCGTTGAGCGACCGCTCCCCCGGGGCCGCCTCGGGGGCGCCGCACTCGCCCGGGTCCTGCGGGTCGCTGCCGAGCAGCGTGCGGACCAGCGGGTGGGCGCAGAAGAGACCGTCGCGGACGCCGATGCCGTACTCGGCGGAGAGCGCGGCGGCGAAGTGGGAGCTGTTCCAGCCCTCCACGACGAAGGAGATGACGCCGACGCGCGGCGCGTCGTCGCCGAACAGCGAGAGCACCCGGACCTCGGGGACCTCGGCGAGCCCCTCCCGGACCTTCGCGATCAGGTGCCGCTCCCGCTCGACGAGTCCGTCGAAGCCGGCCTCGGTGAGCGCCTTGCAGGCGGAGGCGATGGAGTAGACGCCGATGACGTTCGGGGAACCGGCCTCGTGGCGGGCCGCGGTGGTGTGCCACTCCACGTCCACCCCGCCGTCGGCCCGGCGGGCCACCTTGCGGGAGGCGCCGCCGCCCGCGAGGTAGGGCTCGGAGTCCTGCAGCCAGTCGGCGCGGCCCGCGAGGACGCCGGAGCCGAAGGGCGCGTACAGCTTGTGCCCGGAGAAGGCGATCCAGTCCACGTCGAGCTCCTGGACGGAGACCGGGTGGTGGGGCGCGAGCTGGGCCGCGTCGAGCACGATCCGGGCGCCGTGGGCGTGCGCGGCCGCGGCCAGCTCCTTCACCGGCCACAGCTCGCCGGTCACGTTGGAGGCGCCGGTGACGCAGACGAGGGCGGGGCCGTAGGGGTCGCGGTCGGCGAGCGCCCGCTCCAGCGTGGCGACGGCCTGCTCAGGGGTGCGCGGCGCGTTGAGGTAGGTGACGCGGGCGTCCCGCCAGGGCAGCAGCGAGGCGTGGTGCTCGGTCTCGAAGACGAAGACCTGGCAGTCGGCCGGCAGCGTGGCGGCGAGCAGGTTGAGCGAGTCGGTGGTGGAGCGGGTGAAGACGACCTGGTCGCCGGGGCGGCAGTCGAGGAACTCGGCGACCGTGACCCGGCTGTTCTCGAAGAGGTCGGTGGAGAGCTGGGAGAGGTACCCGGCACCGCGGTGGACGCTGCCGTAGTAGGGGGCGTACGCGGCGACGTCGTCCCACACCCGCTGGAGGGCCGGGGCGCTGGCCGCGTAGTCGAGCGCCGCGTAGGTCACCTCGCCGCCGGTGACGAGCGGGACGGTGACGTCCCGGCCGAGCACCGGGAGCGGGGCGGCGCAGCAGGGGTCGGCGGTCTCGGCCGCGGTCTCGGCGGAAGCGGTCTCGACCAGGGCGGCGGCGGTCTCGACGGTGGCGACGGCGGCGTCAGGGCGTGCGGACATGGCGGTATCTCCCGGCGGGCGGTGCGGAATGGCTTCGGTGATCCCGTACGCGGCCGGGGGCGGCGGGGTACGGGTGAGATGCCTCGGAAGACACGGGTGCACTGGTGCGCAGGGAGACTCAGGGGTACACGGAGTACGCGGAAGCGACCCTGATCCGATGATCCGAGGGTGAAGAAGGGGCGTATTCGCCCTATCGCATTCGCTTGCTCACGGAAAAAGCTCCTCGAGAGACCAGGACCCCTGGTGTTCGAGGGGTCCGCGCTTGCCGTAGACCTCGCTGCCTACGGCCTGGTCATCACCCGGGGCACCCCGCCACGGACGGAGGGTTGCCGGACAGCAAGCCGGGGCCAAAACGCTGTCACTCGTGACCTGAAGAGCATCCTGCCACATGATCGCCGAAGCGCAAGACCCCGGTCCGCATCGTGGACCGGGGTCGTGGGCGTACGACGTGCGGGGAGGGTCAGGCGTTGCTGACGGCCACCCAGCGCTCCAGGGCCCGGCGGGCCGCGCCGGAGTCGATGGCCTCCGCGGCCTTCTCCATGCCCGCCCGGATCTGCTCCGCCAGGGTGCCCGTCCCCGGCGCGAGCGCGGTCAGCGCCGCCGCCGAGTTGAGCAGCACCGCGTCCCGTACCGGACCGGTCTCCCCCGCGAGCAGCCGGCGGGCCACGTCGGCGTTGTACGAGGCGTCCGCGCCGCGCAGCGCCTCCACGGGGACGAGGTCGATGCCGACGTCCCGGGGGTCGAAGGCCTCCTCCCGGACCGCACCGTCGCGGACCACCCAGACCCGCGAGGTGGCCGTGGTGGTCAGCTCGTCGAGGCCGTCGTCGCCGCGGAAGACGAGCGCGGAGGAGCCGCGCCCGGCGAGCACCCCGGCGACGATGGGGGCCACCCGGGCGTCCGCGACACCGGTCGCCTGGGAGCGGACACGGGCCGGATTGGTCAGCGGACCGAGGAAGTTGAAGACCGTCCGGATGCCGAGCTCCTTGCGGGCCATCGCCACATGGCGCAGCGCCGGATGGAACTTCACGGCGAAGCAGAAGGTGATCCCGGCCTCCTCGGCGACCTCGACGACCCGCTTCGGGGTCAGGTCCAAGTTGACGCCGAGCTTCTCCAGGACGTCGGAGGCACCGGAGGCGGAGGACGCCGCCCGGTTGCCGTGCTTGACGACCTTGGCGCCGGTGCCGGCCACGACGATCGCCGACATGGTGGAGATGTTGACGGTCTTGGCGCCGTCGCCGCCGGTGCCGACGATGTCGACCGTGGCGCCGGGCACCTCGATCGTGTTCGCGTGCTCGTACATGGTGCGGACGAGGCCGGTGATCTCCTCGACGGTCTCGCCCTTGGCGCGCAGGGCCACGACGAAGCCGGCGATCTGGGCGTCGGTGGCCTCGCCGCGGAGGATCCGGTCCATGGCCCAGGCGGTGTCCTCCGCGCTCTGGTCTCGGCCGGACAGCAGACCGTCCAGGACGACGGGCCAGGAGCGGCCCGCCGACGTAGGTCCTCCAGCGGGGGTCGCAGCGCTCATGGCAGCTCCTGGTCAGTCCGTAACGGCTAGGGCTCCACCCTATCGACCCCCGGGGACGGCAAAGAGCCCCGTCCATCGAATGGACGGGGCTCTCGCCGTGGCGACGTGTCGAACGTCAGGAAGTCAGGTGATCAGTGGTGGCCGTGGCCGCTCTGGATCTCCTTGTACTCCTCGACCGTGGGCTTGGCGACCTGGCTGTCGTCGCCGTAGTAGCCCTTGTTGAGCTTGACCCGGAGCTTCTCCATGCGCCCGATCTTGCGCTCCACACCGTTCTCGTCGACGGCCGGCGGAAGCGCCGCCGCGTCGTACTGCTCATGCGCGGTGAGGCGGTGCAGCTCGCCCTGGCTGAGCGGCTCGTGGATCTCGACGAACTCACCGTGCGGCAGGCGCTTGATGATGCCGGACTCGCGACCGTGCAGCACCTTGTCCTTGTCGCGGCGCTGGAGGCCGAGGCAGATCCGCTTGGTGACGATGAACGCGATGACCGGTCCGACGAAGAAGAAGATCCGGACGAACCAGGTGATCGAGTTCAGCGAGAGGTGGAAGTGGGTCGCCCAGAGGTCGTTTCCACCACCCACGAGCATGATCATGTACGCGGTGATCCAGGCGACACCGAAGCCGGTGCGCGTCGGAGCGTTGCGCGGGCGCTGCGCGATGTGGTGCTCGCGCTTGTCGCCGGTGATCCAGGACTCGATGAACGGGTAGACCGCGATGGCCGCGAGGACCGCCGGGAAGATCGCCAGCGGGATCATCACGCCCAGCACGAGCGTGTGGCCCCAGAGGTTGATCTCCCAGCCCGGCATGACACGGATCAGACCCTCGGCGAAGCCCATGTACCAGTCGGGCTGGGCGCCGGTGGACACCTGGTCCGGGCGGTACGGGCCGAGGGCCCAGATCGGGTTGATCGAGGCGATCGCCGCGATGACCGCGATGACACCGAAGACCAGGAAGAAGAAGCCTCCGGCCTTGGCCATGTAGACCGGCAGCAGCGGCATGCCCACGACGTTCTTGTTCGTGCGGCCGGGGCCGGCGAACTGCGTGTGCTTGTGGAAGAACACCAGGATGAGGTGGGCGACCACGAGGCCGAGCATGATGCCGGGCAGCAGCAGGACGTGGGCCGAGTAGAACCGGGCCACGAAGTCGCCGCCGGGGAACTCCCCGCCGAACAGGAACATCGACAGGTAGGTGCCGATGACCGGGACGGACAGGATCGCGCCCTGCATGAAGCGGACACCGGTGCCGGAGAGCAGGTCGTCCGGGAGCGAGTAGCCGGTGAAGCCGGTGAACATGCCCAGGAAGAACAGCAGGAAGCCGAACAGCCAGTTGATCTCACGCGGCTTGCGGAACGCGCCCGTGAAGAACACGCGCATCATGTGCACGAACATGCCGGCGAGGAAGATCAGCGCCGCCCAGTGGTGGATCTGCCGGATGAGCAGACCGCCGCGGACCTCGAACGAGATGTGCATCGTCGAGTTGAACGCCTCGGACATCAGCTGTCCCTGGAGCGGGACGTACGGTCCGACGTACTCCACCTCGTTCATCGACGGGTGGAAGAACATCGTCAGATAGACGCCCGTCAGGATGATGATGAGGAAGCTGTAGAGGCAGATCTCACCCAGCATGAAGGACCAGTGGTCCGGGAAGATCTTCCGCATGTTGGACTTGGCCAGGGTGTAGATACCCAGGCGTCCGTCGGCCCAGTCGGCGACCCGCTCACCGGCGGGTGCCTTCTTCGAATCGGTCACGGTGCTCATCCGCGCTCCCAGAAGGACGGACCGACGGGCTCGTCGAAGTCGCCGAGCGCCTCCAGGAAGCCCTTGTCGTTCACGCCGATCCGCAGCTGCGGGAGGGCGTGACCGGCCGGGCCGAAGATGACGCGGGCGCCGTCGGAGAGGTCGAAGGTGGACTGGTGGCACGGGCAGAGGACGTGGTGCGTCTGCTGCTCGTACAGGGAGATCGGGCAGCCCACGTGGGTGCAGATCTTCGAGAACGCGACGATGCCCTCGTGCGACCACTCGAGCTCGCGCTTGTCCTTGATGTCCTCCGGCTGGATCCGGACGATCATCAGGGCGGCCTTGGCGATCTCGGTCTGGAAGTGGTGGTCGTGCTCCGAGAGGCCCTCGGGCATCGCGAAGGTCAGCGAACCGACCGCGACGTCCTCGGGACGCAGCGGCTCGTGCGTGTTCATGTTGATGAGCTGAAGACCCTTGGCCCACATCGTGGTCCGGAGCTTCTTCTCGGGCAGCGGGCCCATGTCACGCAGCAGCACGATGCCGGAGAGCGGAACGAGCGACAGCGCGCCGAACATCGTGTTGCGGATGAGCTTGCGACGGCCCATGCCCGACTCGGCGGCACCGGCCGCGAAGTCCGACATGACCTTCGCCTTGGTCTCCGCGTCGGCCGCGATCGGGTGACGCTCGTCCGCGATCTCGACGTCGGACATCAGGGTGCGGGCCCAGTGGACCGCGCCCGCGCCGATGAAGAAGAGCGCGAGACCCAGCGTCCAGCCCAGGGCGAAGTTGAGCGCGGACACCCGGCCGAAGGGCCAGATGTACACGATCTTGTCGACCGGGAAGATCACGTACGAGGCGATGAAGCCGATCGTGGCCAGCATCGACAGCGTGAACATGAACGCCACCGCGCGCTCGGACCGACGCGCGGCCCGCTCGTCGATGTCCTGGATGCGGGGCTTGTGGGGCGGGAGGCCCGGGTCGGCGAACGGGTCGTCGGCGACCTTCACCGCGCCGTGCGCGGTGTCCTGCCCTGCCGGCAGGTTCTCTTCTGGAATCTCTTGGCTACTCATGACTTCTTGGCCTTAGCGGTGTGGGCCGCGACCCAGATGGCAACTGCGATCAGCGCGCCCAGGCCGAAGACCCAGGCGAACAGGCCCTCGGAGACGGGGCCGAGGCCACCGAGCGAGAGACCGCCCGGGCTGTCGGCCTTGTCGCCGTTGACGGCCTGGACGTACGCGATGATGTCCTTCTTCTCCTTCTCCGGCATGGTCGTGTCCGGGAAGGAAGGCATGTTCTGCGGGCCGGTCTGCATGGCCTCGTAGAGGTGCTTCGGGCTCACGCCTTCGAGGTTCGGGGCGTACTTGCCGTAGGTCAGCGCGCCACCCTCACCGGTGAAGTTGTGGCACTGGGCACAGTTGGTGCGGAACAGCTCGCCACCCTTGGCGATGTCGGCACCGTCAGGGCTGTACTGGCCCTCGGTCGGCGTGATCGGGCCGGCACCGAGAGAGGCCACGTACGCCGCGAGCTGATCGATCTCAGCCTGCGAGTAGATGGTCTTCTTCTTCGGGACCTGGGCGCCCGGCTGCTGGGCCGGCATACGGCCCGTGCCGACCTGGAAGTCGACGGCCGCCGAACCGACGCCGACGAGGGAGGGGCCGTCAGTGGTGCCCTGACCCCCGGTTCCGTGGCAGCTGGCGCAGCCGACGGTGTAGAGCTTCTTGCCCTCCTCGATGGCGAGGGACTGGGCGGTTTCATCGGCCTTCGCCGTGCCCGCGGGCGCGAACGCGGCGTACAGCCCCCCAGTGGCCGCCAGCGCGAGTAGGAGGACGACGACCGCCGCCAGCGGATGGCGTCGTCGTGCGGAGAGCTTTTTCACGGATTACCCCGGTGTCAGGATCTTCTGCGTCGATGCTTGCTGGATGTCTCGGTCCGCCGTGTCGGCGGCGCCGACTACTTGATCATGTAGATCGTGGCGAAGAGGCCGATCCAGACGACATCGACGAAGTGCCAGTAGTAGGACACGACGATGGCGGCGGTTGCCTGCTCGTGAGTGAACCTCTTGGCGGCGTACGTCCGGCCGAGGACCAGCAGGAAGGCGATGAGACCGCCCGTCACGTGCAGGCCGTGGAAGCCGGTGGTCAGGTAGAACACGGAGCCGTACGGGTCCGACGAGAGCGAGAGGCCCTCGTGCTTCACCAGCTCGGTGTATTCGAAGACCTGTCCGCCGATGAAGATCGAACCCATCACGAACGTGATGATGAACCACGACCGGAGCTTCTTCACGTCGCCCCGCTCGGCGGCGAAGACGCCGAGCTGGCAGGTGAGCGAGGAGAGCACCAGGATCGTGGTGTTCGTCGCCGAGAACGGGAAGTTCAAGGCGTCTGCCTTTTCCGTCCAGTACTCGGCGCCCATCACCGATCGAAGGGTGAAGTACATCGCGAAGAGGGCCGCGAAGAACATCAGCTCGGAGCTCAACCAGATGATGGTTCCGACGCTGGTGAGGTTCGGTCGATTGACCGACGGGTGCGCGTGCCCTGTTTCTACTGTCGTTACTGTCGCCACGACCGACATTATGTCGGTCGCTTATCCCGCCCTCACTCCGGGGGGTGCCGTTCGGAGTGTCAGAGGGGTGTGTCCAGCCCGAACGGCCCAGTGCGCGGGCCTCCCGGCACCCTTCGAACAGGTGTTGAACGGGTGTTGACGGGGTGTGGACCGGAGTAGCATCCGCGCATCGGTCGACGACGACCCACCCGCCTTCCCAGCCGGAGGAACGATGCAGTCGAGTGCCACGGTCCTGGTCTACAGCGACGACGCGAACACCCGCGAGCAGGTACGGCTGGCGGCCGGGCGCAGGCCCGCGTCGGACGTCCCCCCGGTGGAGTTCGTGGAGTGCGCGACGCTGCCGGCGGTGCTGAAGCGCCTGGACGAGGGCGGCATCGACGTGTGCGTCCTGGACGGCGAGGCGGTTCCCGCGGGCGGCATGGGCGTCTGCCGGCAGATCAAGGACGAGATCTTCCACTGCCCCCCGGTGCTGCTGCTCATCGGCCGCCCTCAGGACGCCTGGCTGGCCACCTGGAGCCGCGCGGACGCCGCGGTCACCCTTCCGGTGGAACCGGTCGAGTTCGCGGCGTCCCTGGCCTCCCTGATCCGCTCGCGCCTGTCGATCGACGCGTAGTCGCCGCACGCGGCGAGTGAGCCGAAGGGGCGCACCGGGGGAACAGGGCCGAGCGCGCGGAGGCCTGCGAGGAACGAGCAGGTCGAGCACGGTCGGCCCTGTGAGCCCGGCTTCGGCGCCCCGGTGGGGGTCCCCCCAGCGAAGCGAGGGGGAGAACCGAGCCCTAGAGAGGGAGTGGCCTGAGGCGGGCCTTCTCCGTGGGGGCCACCGGGTTGCCGGCGGCCTCCACCAGGGCGCTGCCCTCACGCCACTTGGCCCACGGCAGGTTCCAGTCGCCGAAGCCGTTGCCGAAGGTGTCCATCGTGTCGCCGTAGCTGTTGACGACCCGGACGATGTCGCCGGCGCGCACGGTCTCGTAGAACCAGGCCGCGTTCCCCGTCGACATGCCGACACAGCCGTGGCTGACGTTCGCCACGCCCTGCGAGCCGACCGACCAGGGCGCGGCGTGGACGTACTCACCGCTCCAGGTGACCCGGGTGGCGTAGTAGACCGGCAGGTCGTACGACTCGGAGCTGCCCTCCGCGATGCCGATGCTGGTGCCCCGCATCCGGACGTAGTACTCCTTGCCGAGGATCACTTTGATCCCGTTTCGGGTGGAGAAGCCCGGCTTTCCGGTGGTCACCGGAATGGTATTGATCACTTCTCCGTTGCGCCGCACGGTCATGTAGTGCGACCCGGCGTCCGCGACGGCCTCGATCCGGTCGCCGATCGTGAGCTTCAGCGCCTTGGACGCGCCGCCGTAGAGCTTGTCGCCGACCTTGAGGCCGTCCAGGTTGCCGGTGACCGTGACGCTCGCGCCGGCCGGCCAGTACTCCTTCGGGCGGAAGTGCAGCTTCTTGTCGTCCACCCAGTACCAGGCGCCCTCGACGGCCGGTGTGGAGCGGACCTTGAGCGCCCGTTCGACGACGGCACGGGCCTTGCGGTCCTTGACAGGGAGGCTGAGGTCGGCCGTGATGGGCTGTCCGACGCCGTACGTGCCCGCCTCCGGGCCGAAGGTCGCGGTCAGCGCCCGCTTGGCCGGGGCCGTCTCGAACGTGAACGTACGGGCCCCTGGAGCGCCGTCCTCGTCCTCGGTGGCGACGCGGACCGTGTAGCGGGCGCCGGCCGCCAGAGCGGCCGTGGAGCGCCAGCGCTGCCCGTCCGCGGTGAGTTCGCCCGCCAGGTGGTGGCCGGAGGCGTCGATGGCGGTGACGTCGGTGATCCTGCCGTCGTCGCCCTTGGCCGTGACCTCCAGCGGCTTCTCGGGGTCCGCCTTGGTGCCGTCCCCGGGGGCGCTGACCGCGAGCTGGTCCGCCGCGTCATACGCCCTCGCCGACAGCGGGTGGTCGTCGGAGCCCGCGCACGCCGAGGCGGCTGCGGTCACGGTGACGGCCAGAAGAGTGCAACTCAGAACAGTCCGAATGCGCGGCGTGTCGTTCATGACTTCACGCTAAGGACAATCCTCGCTCCCAGCGCGCCGAGTGCTGCAAAAGAGGGGCCCGGACACTTCGGTGACGAAGTGTCCGGGCCCCTCGGGTGCTCCGGTGCGGAGCGGGGTACCGCTACTGGTTCTGGTTCTCGCCGCGGTAGAACTCGAAGACCCAGCCGAACAGGCCGACGAGGATCAGCGGGGCGGAGAAGTACAGGATCCACCAGCCCATCGCGATGGCGAGGAAGGCGAGCGCGCCGCCCACGGCCAGCGACAGCGGCTGCCAGCTGTGCGGGGCGAAGAAGCCCACTTCACCGGCCTCGTCCGCGACGTCGGCCTCCTTGTCGTCCTGCGCCATCGCGTCGACACGCTTGGCCGTGAAGGCCAGGTAGTAGCCGATCATGATGGACAGGCCGAACGCCAGGAACAGCGCCGTCGTACCGACCGGCTCCTTCGACCACACGCCGTACAGGACGGCCATGGCAAGGATGAAGACGCTCAGCCAGATGAACATCTTGCCCTGGATCTTCACTTGCCGGCCTCCTTGCCGCCCGTGAGCGCCTCGGCCACGTGACCCTTGTTCTCGAGCTGGTCGAGAGCCGCGATCTCAGGGTGGTGCAGATCGAACGCCGGGGATTCCGAGCGGATCCGCGGCAGGGTGAGGAAGTTGTGCCGCGGCGGCGGGCAGGACGTCGCCCATTCGAGCGAACGGCCGTAGCCCCACGGGTCGTCGACCTCGATCTTCTTGCCGTACTTGGCGGTCTTCCAGACGTTGTAGAAGAACGGCAGGATCGACAGACCGAGCAGGAAGGAGGAGATCGTCGAGATCGTGTTCAGCGCGGTGAAGCCGTCGGCGTCGAGGTAGTCCGCGTAACGACGCGGCATGCCCTCGGCACCGAGCCAGTGCTGCACCAGGAACGTGCCGTGGAAGCCGATGAACAGCGTCCAGAACGTCATCTTGCCGAGCCGCTCGTCCAGCATCTTGCCCGTGAACTTCGGCCACCAGAAGTGGAAGCCGGCGAACATCGCGAAGACCACGGTGCCGAAGACGACGTAGTGGAAGTGCGCGACGACGAAGTACGAGTCGGAGACGTGGAAGTCCATCGGCGGCGAGGCCAGGATGACACCGGTCAGACCACCGAAGGTGAAGGTGATCAGGAAGCCGATCGTCCACAGCATCGGTGTCTCGAAGGACAGTGAGCCCTTCCACATCGTTCCGATCCAGTTGAAGAACTTCACACCGGTTGGTACGGCGATGAGGAACGTCATGAAGGAGAAGAACGGGAGGAGCACGCCACCGGTGACGTACATGTGGTGCGCCCACACGGTCACGGAGAGGCCGGCGATCGCGATGGTCGCGGCCACCAGGCCGATGTAGCCGAACATCGGCTTGCGGCTGAAGACCGGGATGACCTCGGAGATGATGCCGAAGAAGGGCAAGGCGATGATGTACACCTCTGGGTGTCCGAAGAACCAGAAGAGGTGTTGCCAGAGCAACGCTCCGCCGTTGGCCGCGTCGAAGACGTGCGCACCGAACTTGCGGTCCGCCTCCAGGGCGAACAGCGCGGCCGCGAGGACCGGGAAGGCGAGCAGGACCAGGACACCGGTCAGCAGCACGTTCCAGGTGAAGATCGGCATGCGGAACATCGTCATGCCCGGAGCGCGCATGCAGATGATCGTGGTGATGAAGTTGACCGAACCGAGGATCGTGCCGAAGCCGGAGAAGGCCAGACCCATGATCCACATGTCGGCGCCGACACCCGGCGAGCGGACGGCGTCCGACAGCGGGGAGTAGGCGAACCAGCCGAAGTCGGCCGCACCCTGCGGGGTGAGGAAGCCGGCCACCGCGATGATCGAGCCGAAGAGGTACAGCCAGTACGCGAACATGTTCAGCCGCGGGAACGCCACGTCGGGCGCGCCGATCTGCAGCGGCATGATCCAGTTCGCGAATCCGGCGAACAGCGGCGTCGCGAACATCAGCAGCATGATCGTGCCGTGCATCGTGAACGCCTGGTTGAACTGCTCGTTCGACATGATCTGCGTACCCGGACGGGCCAGCTCGGCGCGCATGAAGAGCGCCATGAGTCCGCCGATGCAGAAGAAGACGAACGACGTGACCAGGTAGAGCGTGCCGATCGTCTTGTGGTCGGTGGTGGTCAGCCACTTGATCACGACATTGCCGGGCTGCTTGCGCCGTACGGGCAGCTCGTTCTCGTACGAGTCCTCAGCTGCGGCGGCACCCTGGGTTTCGTTGTGGATGCTCACAGTTGGTTCTTCTCCGCATTCCTGGCCGGGTCCGTCTGCTCGATGCCAGACGGGATGTAGCCGGTCTGCCCCTTCTCGGCCAGCTCCTTCAGGTGCTGCTGGTAGCGCTCCGGAGAGACCACCTTGACGTTGAAGAGCATCCGGGAGTGGTCGACACCGCACAGCTCGGCGCACTTCCCGAGGAAGGTGCCTTCCTGCGTCGGGGTGACCTCGAAGGAGTTCGTGTGACCCGGGATGACGTCCTGCTTCATGAGGAAGGGGACCACCCAGAACGAGTGGATGACGTCACGGGAGGTCAGGACGAACCGGACCTTCTCGCCCTTCGGCAGCCACAGGGTCGGGCCCGGGTTGCCGGTCTGCGGGTTGCGGTCACCGGGGATACCGGCGTCGTAGACGCCGCCGGCGTTGTCCGGGAACTGGTCCTGGAACTTGTCCGGAATGGCCGCGAGGTTCTTGTCCGTCTTGGCGTCGCCCTCCACACCGGGCACGCTCTCGATGTAGTTGAAGCCCCAGCTCCACTGATAGCCGACCACGTTGACCGTGTGGGCCGGCTTCGGGGTGAGCTCGAGGAGCTTCGACTCGTCGCGCGCGGTGAAGTAGAAGAGCACCGAGACGATGATGAGGGGGGTGACCGTGTACAGCGCCTCGATGGGCATGTTGTAACGGGTCTGCGGAGGTACCTCGATCTTGGTCCTGCTCCGCCGGTGGAAGATGACGGACCAGATGATCAGGCCCCACACCAGGATGCCGGTGATGAGCGCGGCCGCCCAGGAGCCCTGCCACAGGGAGAGGATCCGAGGCGCCTCTTCCGTGACAGGGGTGGGCATACCAAGGCGGGGGAAGTCTTCCCAGTTGTACGAGCAGCCCGTGGCTGTCGCCAGGATCAGGCCCGCAGTCAGCACCTGCGGCAGCTTCCGCCGCATCGGGCGCCGCGACGAGCGGTCGGAGCCGTTGGGACTCACGTAGCGCCTTCCCGAGAGTCTCGGCCCGCAGTGGTCGGCCACGGCCGTCCGTCTCGCTGGTCGGTCGCCGCCCCGGCCGCGGGCAGGGGTTTGGATGTTTATGCGGACCAAACCCTACTGGACGCTATTTGGGGTCGCGCGGGGAGGGTGCCCAACGCGCCGTCCGAGTCCCCGAAGGGGTGGACTCCGACGTTCCGCAGGGGGGTCGGACGCGTCCGTTCGGCGGTCTGCCGGTGCGGGGGGAGGCGGTTCTGACGGGGGCTCACGGGGGGGGTGGGGCCGGGGCGGCGGTGGGCGGAGCAGGCGGGGTGGGGCGGGGCGGGGCTGACGGCCTCGTCGGCGATCCGTCGCGGACTCACCCGGACTCCCCCGGGCTTCCCGGGGCTTCCCTGGGCTCCCACGGATGGCCGGAGGGTCTCGCGGGGGGGTGTCGGAGCAGGGTCTCGGAGGAGGGCATTCGCCCAGGCCCTACCGTGGGCGGATGCCGTACTTCGACGCCGCGTCCGCCGCCCCGTTGCACCCCGTCGCCCGCCAGGCGCTGCTCGCCTCCCTCGACGAGGGCTGGGCCGATCCGGCCAGGCTGTACCGGGAGGGGCGGCGCGCGAGGCTGCTGCTCGACGCCGCGCGGGAGGCCGCGGCGGAGGCCGTGGGCTGCCGCGCGGACGAGCTCGTATTCACTCCTTCGGGGACGCGCGCGGTTCACGCGGGAATCTCGGGAGCTCTCGCGGGGCGTCGGCGTGTCGGAAACCGGATCGTCGTCTCCGCGGTCGAACACTCCTCCGTACTGCACGCGGCCGAGAGTCATGCGGCGACGGGCGGAACGGTGACGGAGGTTCCGGTCGGGCGGACCGGGGCGGTGGACGCGGACGTCTTCGCGGCGGCGCTCGACGCCGGGGACGCGGGCGCGGTCGCCCTGGCGTGCCTCCAGTCGGCCAACCACGAGGTGGGGACCGAGCAGCCGGTGGCAGAGGTGGCCGAGGCCTGCCGGGCTGCGGGCGTACCGCTGCTGGTGGACGCGGCCCAGTCACTGGGCTGGGGAGCGGTGGAGGGCGGCTGGTCGCTGCTCGCGGCGAGCGCGCACAAGTGGGGCGGGCCGGCGGGGGTGGGGCTGCTCGCCGTACGGAAGGGAGTGCGGTTCGCGCCTCAAGGCCCTTCGGACGAGCGGGAGTCGGGCCGGGCGCCCGGCTTCGAGAACCTGCCGGGGATCGTGGCGGCGGCGGCCTCGCTGCGGGCGGTACGGGCGGAGGCGGCGGCCGAGGAGGCGCGGCTGCGGGCCCTGGTGGACAGGATCCGGGCGCGGGTGCCGGAGCTCGTCCCGGACGTGGAGGTGGTGGGCGACCCGGTGCGGCGGCTGCCGCATCTGGTGACGTTCTCCTGTCTGTACGTGGACGGGGAGACGCTGCTGCACGAGCTGGACCGGGAGGGATTCTCCGTTTCGTCCGGTTCGTCGTGCACGAGTTCGACGCTGACGCCCAGCCATGTGCTGCGTGCGATGGGGGTGCTGAGCGAGGGGAACGTCCGGGTGTCCCTGCCGACCGGCACGGCGGCCGAGGACGTGGACCGCTTTCTGGAGGTGCTGCCGGCGGTGGTGGCGGGGGTGAGGGAGCGGCTGGGCGCGCCGACGAGCGCGCCGGCGGCCGCGCAGGGACCGGACGCTCTGGTGGTCGACGCGCTCGGCCGGCGCTGCCCGATCCCGGTCATCGAACTGGCGAAGGTCATCGGGGACGTGCCGGTGGGCGGGACGGTGACGGTCCTGGCGGACGATGCGGCGGCGCGGTTGGACATTCCGGCGTGGTGCGAGATGCGGGGGCAGGAGTATGTGGGGGAGTCGCCTGCGGTGGGGGGTGGGGTGGCGTACGTGGTGCGTCGCGTGAGCTGACGCTCGGGGGCGGGTGGCGGGCCCGCCTGGTCGGTCACCCACGCGGGCCGTGCCCACGGCCGGCGCCCGCACGGACCGGGCCCAGCCGTGGGGCCGGACCCCCCGCAGCCCGCACCATGCGGGCCACGCCCGCGCCCCGGCGCGTGGGCCGCGCCCGCCGCCCCTGCGCGTGCGGGCTACGCCCGCTGCCGTGTGGGCCGCGCCCGCGCCCGTCACCCACCCCCGTGTGGGCAATCGTCCCGCAGGGCGGGACGGGTGGGCACACGGGACGGCGCCCTCGGCGGCGCCTCCGCCCCTTGTGCCCTGGCCCGCACCCCCACAGCGCCGCACCTGGGGTGCGGGTTCAGGCACGGAAGCCTAGGCCCGGCAACGGGCACCGTTCCGTTGTGCCCACCCGTTCCGCCCCAGCGGAACAGATGCCCACAACGAGGTGGGGGTGGTGGGGGTGGCGGGCACCGCAACAGCGGAGCGGGCACCGAGGGCGGGTCGCTCCCGCAGGGGCACGTGGGGGTCAGGTGAGGTGGGAGTGGACTTCCGTGGCTGCTTCTTCGCCGTATGCCTTCTGGAAGCGGTCCATGAAGTTCGCGCGCCGCAGCGTGTACTCCTGCGTGCCCAGCGTCTCGATGACCAGCGTCGCCAGCATGCAGCCCACCTGCGCCGCGCGCTCGTGCCCCACGCCCCACGACAGGCCCGTGAGGAAGCCCGCGCGGAACGCGTCGCCGACGCCCGTCGGGTCGACCTTGGCCGTCTCCTCCGCGCAGGCGACCTCGATCGGCGTGTCGCCGACGCGCTCGATCCGTACGCCGCGCGAGCCGAGCGTGGTGACGCGGTGGCCGACGCGGGAGAGGATCTCGGCGTCGGTCCAGCCCGTCTTGGACTCGATGAGGCCCTTCTCGTACTCGTTGGAGAAGAGGTACGTCGCGCCGTCCAGGAGCGTGCGGATCTCGTCGCCGTCCATCCGCGCGATCTGCTGCGAGAAGTCCGCGGCGAAGGGGATGCCCCGCGTCTTGCACTCCTCCGTGTGGCGGAGCATCGCCTCGGGGTCGTCGGCGCCGATGAGGACGAGGTCGAGGCCGCCCACCCGGTCGGCGACGGCCTTGAGCTCGATCAGCCGGGCCTCGCTCATCGCGCCCGTGTAGAAGGAGCCGATCTGGTTGTGGTCCTTGTCGGTGGTGCAGACGAAGCGGGCCGTGTGCAGGACCTCGGAGATGCGGACCGAGCCGGTGTCGACGCCGTGGCGGTCGAGCCAGCCGCGGTACTCGTCGAAGTCGTAGCCGGCCGCGCCCACCAGGATCGGGGTGCCGCCGAGCTGGCCCATGCCGAAGCAGATGTTGGGGCCGACGCCGCCGCGCCGGACGTCGAGGTTGTCGACGAGGAAGGAGAGGGACACCGTGTGCAGCTGGTCGGCCACCAGCTGGTCGGCGAACCGGCCGGGGAAGGTCATGAGGTGGTCGGTGGCGATGGAGCCGGTGACTGCGATACGCACGGCGGGGTGCTCCTGCGGGAAGGCGGCAATGACGGACATTCACGCTACCGGCTGGGGGCCTCACTGCCGAACAGTGGAAACTACCCCAGAGTAGGTCTTTTCCCTGGGGGCGTGCGGTGCATACGGTGCGCCCATGACCATCTACCCCGCTTCACGTGAGCGACACGAGTCCGAGCCGAGCCTCGCCGACCTGCGGGGCGACGGCGCGCGGATGGCTCCGCACTGGGTGACTCCGGCCGCCCCGGCACCCGCTCCGGTCTCCCCCGCGCTGATCCACGGGGTCGTCGTCCCGGCGGCCTCGGCCCGGCTCATCGAGGCGACCGCCGAGTACGGCGGCTGACGGACGGAACCGTCCGCGCACCCGCTCCGTCCCATCGGCGTCCGGTCGAGACGATGGGAGCGTTGCGGTGAGCGGTACGGAGAACGTACGGAGGCGGCGGAGCGTCATCGCCGCCTCGGTGGCGGCGGGTGTGCTGCTCGCCGGGGGCGGTGGCGTCTATCTCGCCACCACGGCGTCCGGTGACGGCACCGGCGCGGGCGCGGCCGCCAAGGCCGCCGACGCGGCCGGCCCGCCGACCCCGCTGCGCCTGGAGGGCGGCAGCGGCGACGCCACCGGCGGTGGCGACACACGGGGCGGCCCGGGCATCGCGCCCGGCGAGCCGGACCCCGGGGGCGGTCCGAACGGGACCGTCTACACAGCCAAGGGCCCACTCCCCCAAGGGCCCTCCTCGGCCGCGGTCCACCGGCCCGAGGGCCTGGTCACCTCGGCGGAGGTGACCAGGCTGGCCGAAGCGCTGGGCATCTCCGGGAGTCCCTCGCTGGTGGGCGAGGTCTGGACGATCCGGCCCGAGAAGGACGGTTCGGGAGCCCGTCTCGACGTGGCGCGGAAGGCGCCGGGGAACTGGACGTACTCCTGGTACGACGGAGGTCCGGCCGGCGACGCCTGCCTCAAGGGCAGGGCCTGTCCGCCGCCGGGCGAGTCGAAGCCCGCGCCGGGCGGTACGCCGCTGAGCGAGGCGGCGGCGAAGGCGGCGGCCGCGCCGGTCCTGAAGGCGCTCGGCCAGGACGACGCCAAGGTCACCGCGACCGGTGTGGTGAACGGTTCGGTACGGGTGGTCAACGCCGATCCGGTGGTGGGCGGGCTGCCGACGTACGGCTGGTCGACGGGGCTGCACATCGCGCGGGACGGCCGGGCGGTCGCCGGGAGCGGGACGCTGAAGGAACCGGCCGAGGGTGCCGTGTACCCGGTGATCGGGGCGTCGAAGGCGCTCGCCGCGCTGAACGAGGACGCGAAGGGCACCGGCCCGATCGGGGTGGGGCACTGCCCCACCGCCCCGCCCGCCGTGGACGGGAACGGGAGGCCCGAGGACGCCCGGACCGGCGGAACGCCGGCGCCGGGGCACGTCGAGCCCACTCCGCCCTGCCAGACGATCGTGGACCGGGCCGCTCCCGACCAGGTGCCGGTGACCGCCGCGGTGTTCGGTCTGGCCGCGCGGGACGTGGACGGTGAGCGGCTGCTCGTACCGTCGTGGCTGTTCACCGCGGACCCGGCGGACGGCGCGCCGTACACCGTGGTGCGGACGGCGGTGGCCCCGGAGTACCTGGTGCCGCCGTCGAAGCCCTCGCCGGAGCCGACGCCCCCGCCCGGGGACGGTACGCAGACCGCGCGGGTCGTCGAGTCCGTCCGGGTCCAGGGGGACGGCAGGGAGCTGGCCGTCACCTTCTGGGGCGGCGTGTGCAGCACGTACACCGTGAAGGCGGACGAGCAGCCGGACCGCGTGACGGTGCGGATCGTCGAGAAGACCGATCCCGACCGCGTCTGCATCATGATCGCCAAGGACTTCACGAAGACGGTGACGCTGAAGAGTCCGCTGGGCGACCGGCCGGTGGTCGACGCGGCGAGCGGGGAGGCGGTGCCGCGCCGCTGAGTGCGGTGGGCGGGCACGACCGAGGGCGGCGGCCCGGGATCACTCCCGGGCCGCCGCCCTCAGGTGCGTACAGCCGATGCGGCTTAGCTGAACGAGTCGCCGCAGGCGCAGGAACCCGTGGCGTTCGGGTTGTCGATGGTGAAGCCCTGCTTCTCGATGGTGTCGACGAAGTCGATCGAGGCGCCGCCCAGGTACGGGGCGCTCATGCGGTCGGTGACGACCTTGACGCCGTCGAAGTCCTTCACGACATCGCCGTCGAGCGAACGCTCGTCGAAGAACAGCTGGTAACGCAGGCCGGAGCAGCCGCCGGGCTGAACGGCGACGCGCAGGGCCAGGTCCTCGCGGCCTTCCTGCTCGAGGAGGCCCTTGACCTTGGCCGCGGCGGCGTCGGACAGGAGGATGCCGTCGCTGACAGTGGTCTTCTCGTCCGATACGGACATCTGCTTCTCTCCCGGTGTGTACGGAGACTGCTTGCCGACGGTTGCAACCGACGGTGCCCCGGATTCATTCCGGGCCGTGTGGGGTCTTTCTCTCTTCATGCTCGCACACCCTGTCCAGCGACGGGGACGACGAAGTGCGGCGGGGGCCCGGGGTGGAGTCCGGCGGGGCCCGGGGTGGAGTCCGGCGACGGCGGCGGCGAATTCGTCACATGGACACTATGGACATCGTCAACGTGACGTGAAGCGGTTATGATAGATAGCGTCATTTCGACGAAAAGGTTCCCCGAAGAAAGGGTGCGTGACGTGACCACGGCCCAAGCCCGTCATGATCTCGACGTCCAGCCGTCGCCGCTCGCCCTGCTTCTGCTCGGTCGCGAGGCCGACCCGAAGAGCGAGCGCGGCGTGGAGTGTCCCGGCGATCTGCCGTCGCCCTCCGACCCTGACCTGGTGGAGCGCGCCCGCGCGGCCAAGGAGAAGCTCGGGGACAAGGTCTTCGTGCTCGGCCACCACTACCAGCGCGACGAGGTCATCCAGTTCGCCGACGTCACCGGCGACTCCTTCAAGCTCGCGCGGGACGCGGCGGCCAAGCCCGAGGCCGAGTACATCGTCTTCTGCGGTGTGCACTTCATGGCGGAGTCGGCCGACATCCTGACCGGCGACGAGCAGAAGGTCGTCCTGCCCGACCTCGCGGCCGGCTGCTCGATGGCCGACATGGCCACCGCCGAGCAGGTCGCCGAGTGCTGGGACGTACTGACCGAGGCCGGCATCGCCGAGCAGGTCGTGCCCGTCTCGTACATGAACTCCTCGGCCGACATCAAGGCCTTCACCGGCAAGCACGGGGGCACGATCTGCACCTCGTCCAACGCCGAGCGCGCCCTGGACTGGGCGTTCGAGCAGGGAGAGAAGGTGCTGTTCCTGCCGGACCAGCACCTGGGCCGCAACACGGCCGTCCGCGACATGGGCATGTCGCTCGACGACTGCGTCCTGTACAACCCGCACAAGCCGAACGGCGGGCTGACCGTCGAGGAGCTGCGCGCCGCCAAGATGATCCTGTGGCGGGGCCACTGCTCGGTGCACGGCCGCTTCTCGCTGGACTCGGTGAACGACGTCCGCGAGCGCATCCCGGGCGTGAACGTGCTGGTCCACCCCGAGTGCCGGCACGAGGTCGTCGCCGCCGCGGACTACGTGGGCTCGACCGAGTACATCATCAACACCCTGGAGGCGGCCCCGGCCGGTTCCAAGTGGGCGATCGGCACGGAGCTGAACCTGGTCCGCCGCCTGGCGAACCGGTTCGCCGACCAGGACAAGGAGATCGTCTTCCTCGACAAGACGGTCTGCTTCTGCTCGACGATGAACCGCATCGACCTCCCGCACCTGGTGTGGACCCTGGAGTCGCTGGCCGAGGGCAACCTCATCAACCAGATCCAGGTCGACAAGGAGACGGAGAGCTTCGCGAAGCTCGCGCTGGAGCGGATGCTCGCTCTGCCGTAACGGTTCTCCCCCGGACAGGCCCGAAGGGCGCCCCGCAGTGTGCGGGGCGCCCTTCGGCGTACGCGCGGCATGCCCGCCGCGTGGACGCGCCGCCTAGATGTCCAGCGCGTCCAGCAGAGCCGTGTCCGTGTCGGTGTTCGCCTCCGTCGGCTGCTCCGGGATGTCCTTGCCCTTCTTCGCCGCCTTCTTCTTCGCACGGCGCTCCTTGCGGAGCTCCACCATCGCGTAGAGCGTGGGGACGAGGAGCAGCGTCAGCAGCGTCGACGTGATCAGACCGCCGATCACCACCACGGCCAGCGGCTGGGCGATGAAACCGCCCTCGCCGGTGATGCCGAGCGCCATCGGCAGCAGGGCGAAGATCGTCGCCAGGGCGGTCATCAGGATCGGGCGGAGCCGGTGCCGGCCACCCTCGATCACCGCTTCGACGACGCCCAGGCCCTGCGCCCGGTACTGGTTGATCAGGTCGATCAGCACGATCGCGTTGGTGACGACGATGCCGATGAGCATCAGCATGCCGATCATCGCCGGGACTCCCATCGCGGTGTCGGTGACCACGAGGAGACCGATCGCACCGGTCGCCGCGAACGGGATCGAGACCAGCAGGATCAGCGGCTGGATCAGCGACCGGAAGGTCGCGACGAGCAGCATGAAGACGATCGCGACGGCCGCGAGCATCGCCAGGAACAGGTTCAGGAAGGCCTCGGACTGGTCCTCGGAGACACCGCCGATGCTGGCGGTGGCGCCCTCGGGCAGGTCGAGCGCGTCGATCTTCTGCTGCAGGGTGGCGCTCACGGCGCCGGTGTTGTCGCCGACCGGCTTGGCCGTGATCGTCGCCGCGCGGGCGCCGTCGATCCGGGTCATGGAGACCGGGCCGGGGACGAGCTCGACGGTGGCGATGTCGCCCAGCTTCACCGGGCCGAGGGGCAGCGCCTTGAGGCCGGCCAGGGTGGTGACCGGCTTCGCCGAGGTGATGAGGACGTCCCGCTCGCTGTCGTCGAGGATGGCCTTGGCGGTCGGGGTGCCCCGGACGGCCTGGCCGACGATCATGCCGAGCGAGGCGGAGTCGAACCCGGCGTCGGCCGCGGCGGGCTTCGCCTTGACCGAGATGCGCGGGACGGACTGGGAGAGGTCGCTCTGGACGTCGGTGACGTCCTTGATGCCGGCGATCGCGGCCCGGACCTGCTCGGAGGCCTTCTCGAGGACCTCGGCGTCGGCGGCCTTGACGACCACGCTCAGGTCCTGGCTGCCGAAGCCGTCACCGGCGGCGAGCTTGGTGTCGCCGATGCCGTCGAGGGAGCCGAGGCCCTTCTCGATGGCGTCGCGGGTCTTCTCGAAGTCGGCGGACTCCTCGAGGCTGACCTGGTAGGTGGCCTGGTTGGTGCCGGTGCCGCCGCCGAAGGCCGCCATGAAGCCGGACGAGCCGACGTTGACCTGGTAGTCCTTGACGCCGTCGATGTCCGCGAGGAGCTTCTCGACCTTCTTCGCGGCCGCGTCGGAGGCGTCGAGGGCGGTGCCGGGCGCCAGCTCCTGCTGGATGCTGAGCACCTCCTGCTCGCCCTGGTCGAAGAAGTTCGTCTTCAGGAGCGGGGCCATGCCGAAGGTGACGATCAGGACGACGAACGCGATGGCGAGGCTGGTCAGCCGGCGCCGGGTCGCGAACTTCAGGACCGGCACGTACAGACGCTGGAGACGGCTCTTCTCCTCCTTCTCCTCGGCCAGCCTGCGGGCCTCGGCCAGGTCCTCCGGGGTGCCCTTGGGGGCGCGCAGGAACCAGTACGAGAGGACCGGGACGACCGTCAGGGAGACGAGCAGCGAGGCCAGCAGGGCCGCCGTGACCGTCAGCGAGAACGAGCCGAACAGCTCGCCGATCATGCCGCCGGTCAGACCGATCGGCAGGAAGACGGCGACGGTCGTGAGCGTCGAGGAGGTGACGGCGCCCGCCACCTCGCGGACCGCGGTGAGGATCGCGGACTGCCGCTCCTCGCCGTAGCCGAGGTGCCGCTTGATGTTCTCCAGGACCACGATCGAGTCGTCGACGACCCGGCCGATGGCGATGGTGAGCGCGCCGAGCGTCAGCATGTTGAGCGAGAGGTCGCGGGTCCACAGCACGATGAGCGCGAGGACGACCGAGAGCGGGATGGAGACCGCGGTGACCAGGGTGGAGCGGATCGACGCGAGGAAGACCAGGATCACCAGGACGGCCATGACGAGGCCGAGGGCGCCCTCGGTGGTCAGTCCTGAGACGGCCTTGGCGACGGCCGGGCCCTGGTCGGAGACCACGGTCAGCTCGGCGCCCGCGCCGAGGTCGGCGCGCAGCTCGGGCAGCTTCTCCTTGACGGCGTCGGAGATCGCGACGGCGCTGCCGTCCTTGTCCATGGTGGCCATGACGGCGAGGCTGGGCTTGCCGTTGGTCCGGGTCAGGGAGACGCGCGGAGCCTCCTCCTGGCGGACGGTGGCCACGTCACCGAGGCGGACCGCCTTGCCCTTGCCGGGAGTGGCCGCCGGGATGCGGAGGTCCTCGATCTGCCGCAGCGAGGTGAAGCCGCCGCCGACCTGGATGGTGCGGCTCTTGCCCGTCTCGGAGAAGGAGCCGGCCGGGAGGGTGCCGCCGCCGGAGCGGAGGGCCTCGCCGAGCTTCATGGTGGTGAGACCGGCCGCGGCGAGCTTGCGGTCGTCCGGGGTGACGGAGACCTGGAGGTCCTGGACGCCGGTGACGGAGACCTGGCCGACGCCGTCGATGTCCTCGAGGGCGGGCACGACGGTGCGGTCCAGCAGGTCGGCGAGCGCCTGCGGGTCCTGGTCGGAGGCGGCGGCGAGGACGACGGTCGGGATGTCGTCCGTGGAGCCGGCCACGACCTGCGGGTCGACGGTGTCGGGCAGTTCGGCGCGGGCCCGGTTGACGGCCTGCTGGACGTCGGCGACGAGCTGCTTCGTCGACTCGTCGCCGTAGTCGAAGGAGGCCATGACGAGCGCCATGCCCTCGGAGGCCGTGGAGGTGACCGACTTCAGGCCGTCGACGGCCTTGAGGTTGTTCTCCAGGGGCTCGACGACCTGCTTCTCGACCACATCGGGAGAGGCACCCTGGTAGGGGGCGAGGACCGAGACCATGGGCAGCTCGATCGAAGGGAACAGCTGCTGCTTCAGCTGCGGTATCGCAATCGCCCCGAACACCAGGGCGACGATGGAGATCAGCCCGATCAGGGCCCTTTGCGCGAGGCTGAATCTCGACAGCCAGGACATGGGGTCTCTCTTCTGTGGCGTACTCGTCGACAGGCGGGAGCAGCCAAGACCCCGGCCCGGATCCGCGGGATCCGCCGGAGGTGCCCCCCGTCTATACGATCTGCCATCGAGCGCCGGAAGTCCTCGCCCCCCGGGTCCAGATCCTTATCCCGCGCATACCGCGTCTGGAGTACGCCGGAGCCCCCGGTCACTCCACCCTCGGACGTACCAGTCCCGATTCGTAGGCGGTGACGACCAGCTGGGCCCGGTCGCGGGCGCCCAGCTTGGCCATGGCCCGGTTGACGTGGGTCTTCACGGTGAGCGGGCTGACGTCGAGCCGCTCGGCGATCTCGTCGTTGGAGAGTCCGCCGGCGACGAGGACGAGGACCTCGCGCTCCCGGGCGGTGAGCGCGGCCAGCCGCTCGGTGCGGCCCCGGCCGCCGTCGCCCACGACGTCCGCGCCGGGGCCCTGGGCCAGGAACGTGGCGATCAGGCCCTTGGTGGCGGCCGGGGAGAGCAGCGCCTCGCCGGCGTGGGCGATCCGGATCGCGCCGAGCAGCTCCTCGGGTTCGGCGCCCTTGCCGAGGAAGCCGGAGGCCCCGGCGCGCAGCGACTGCACGACGTACTCGTCGACCTCGAAGGTGGTCAGCATGACGATCCGTACGGCGGAGAGCTCCGGATCCGCGGTGATCATGCGGGTGGCCGCGAGGCCGTCGGTGCCCGGCATCCGGATGTCCATCAGGACCACGTCGGCCCGCTCGGAGCGGGCCAGGGCCACGGCCTGGGCGCCGTCGGCGGCCTCGCCGACGACCTCCATGTCCGGTTCGGAGTTCACCAGGACCTTGAAGGCGCTGCGGAGCAGGGCCTGGTCGTCGGCGAGCAGTACCCGGATCGTCATGTGTCCTCCCCCGTGCGGGACGTCACCGGCAGTATCGCCTGGACGCGGAACCCGCCGCCGTAGCGGGGGGCCGCGGTCAGGGTGCCGCCGAGCGCGCCGACCCGCTCGCGCATGCCGAGCAGGCCGTGGCCGCCGTTGGGCACGGGGTCGGGGTCGGGCGTGGACGTGCCGTTGTCGAGGACGGTGATCTCGACGGTGCGGCCCACCCGGACCACGCTCACCTCCGCCTCGGCCTCCGGACCCGCGTGCTTGCGCACGTTGGTCAGCGCCTCCTGCACGATCCGGTACGCGGCCAGGTCGACGGTCGCGGGCAGCGGCCGCTCCCCGTCGGTGCGGGCCAGGGCGACCGGGAGCCCGGCGTTGCGGAAGCTGTCGAGCAGCCCGTCGAGGACGGCGAGGCCCGGGGCCGGCTCGGTGGGGGCCTCCGGGTCGCCGGACTGGCGCAGCAGCCCCACGGTGGCACGCAGCTCGTCGAGCGCGGACCGGCTCGCGTCCCTGACATGCGCGAGGGCCTCCTTGGCCTGGTCGGGGCGCTTGTCCATGACGTGCGCCGCGACGCCGGCCTGGACGTTCACCAGGGCGATGTGGTGGGCGACGACGTCGTGGAGGTCGCGGGCGATCCGCAGGCGCTCCTCCGCGACCCGGCGGCCGGCCTCCTCCTCGCGGGTGCGCTCGGCCCGCTCGGCCCGCTCCCTGATGGCGTCGACGAACGCCCGGCGGCTGCGGACGGCGTCCCCCGCGGCCGCCGCCATGCCGGTCCAGGCGAAGAGGCCGACGTTCTCCTGGGCGTACCAGTGGGTGGGGCCGAAGGCCATGGCCGCGGCCGTCAGCGCCGCCATGGTGACGAGGCCGACCCGCCAGGTGGTGGGCCGGTCGGTGCGGGAGGCGACCGTGTAGAGCGCGATGACGGCGCTCATGGCGATGGTCGCGGGCCGGGTGTCGTTGACCAGCTCCAGGAGGCTGACCGCCACCGTGAAGCAGAGCACGTGGAAGGGGTAGCGGCGGCGCAGCACCAGGGCGGCGGCGGCCAGCACCATGAACAGCACGTTCGCCGCGCTGGGCACCCGGTCGCCGAAGGTCAGGCCGCCCGGGCTGCCGTGCGGGGCGGTGAAGGACCCGGCGATCATCGAGACGAGGACGCCGAACGCGAGCGTCGCGTCGAAGGCGAGCGGATGCGCGCGGAACCCGTCGCGGAGACGGGCGAAGGGCGAGCCGGTGGCGGGTCCGGTGGGGGTCACGGGCAACAACGGTACGGGGCGGAACAGGGCGGCCGTGCCCGCTCCGGCGCGCACCCGGCGCGAAACACACGGTCCCGCCGACCCCTAGGGGTCGGCGGGACCGTCGCTCGGGGTCGCCGGCCGGCGGCCGACAGTCGACAGCCGTCAGCCGCGAGCCGTCAGCCGGGGATGAGGCCGTCGTCGGAGAGCATCTCCCTGACCTCGTCCAGGCCCGCGTCCGGAGCGGGCAGGATCAGCTCCGAGGGTTCGAGCGCGTCGTCCGGCAGAGGTGTGCCGAGCCGCCGGACCTCGTCCAGGAGGGCGTTCAGCGTGCGCCGGAAGCCGTCCTGGTCCCCCGACTCCATCTCCACGAGCAGCTCGTCGTCGAGTCTGTTCAGCTCGACGAGGTGGCTGTCGGCCAGCGTCAGCTGGCCCTCCCCCATGATCCGTACGATCATGACGCGTCCTGTCTGTGCGCGGGCTGTCGCCTACGTGACGTGACGCCGCCGGCATGGCGCCGGCGGCGCGTGCCGTCCTTCGCCGCCTACTTCTCGAAGCGCGGGTGGGACTGCGGCTGCTGGTGCGGGGCGGCGTCCTGCGGCGCGGCCGCGCCACCGCCCTCGATCGCCTGCTGCTGGGCGGACGGGCCGCCGGCCAGCTCCGCCTTCATCCGCTGGAGCTCCAGCTCGACGTCCGTACCGCCCGAGAGCCGGTCGAGCTCCGCCTGGATGTCGTCCTTCGCGAGCCCGGACTGGTCGTCCAGGGCGCCCGACGCGAGCAGCTCGTCGATCGCGCCGGCGCGCGCCTGGAGCTGGGCGGTCTTGTCCTCGGCCCGCTGGATCGCGAGACCGACGTCGCTCATCTCCTCCGAGATGCCGGAGAAGGACTCGGCGATCCGGGTCTGCGCCTGGGCCGCCGTGTACGTCGCCTTGATGGTCTCCTTCTTGGTGCGGAAGGCGTCCACCTTGGCCTGAAGACGCTGGGCGGCGAGAGTGAGCTTCTCCTCCTCGCCCTGCAGCGTCTGGTGCTGCACCTCCAGGTCGCTGACCTGCTGCTGCAGCGCGGCGCGGCGGGACAGCGCCTCGCGCGCCAGGTCCTCGCGGCCGAGTGCCAGCGCCTTGCGGCCCTGGTCCTCCAGCTTGGCCGACTGGCCCTGCAGCTGGTTCAGCTGGAGTTCGAGCCGCTTGCGGGAGGTGGCGACGTCGGCGACGCCCCGTCGCACCTTCTGCAGCAGCTCCAGCTGCTTCTGGTAGGAGTAGTCGAGCGTCTCGCGCGGATCCTCGGCCCGGTCAAGGGCCTTGTTCGCCTTCGCGCGGAAGATCATCCCCATACGCTTCATGACACCGCTCATGGGCTTCGCGCGCCCCCTTCTGACGGACTTCGGCTCCAGCTCTTCGACAGGATCCACAGTACGGGCCCTGTCTCCATTACCGCACTGTTCGGAGCCTGATGCGCTCCTCCCCAAGGACGACTACGCCCGGCTTCCCCTCCCGCGCAGGGAGTAGATGGATCTAGGGGAAACCACGCCTGTCCTGCGTACGTACCGCCGTAGACGCACTCTGTTAGCGGATCGTTCCCGCCCGGCATGGGGTTCATGCCCGCCACCCCGTACCCTTGGGTTTTGTGTTCCGTAGCCGTTCGAAGGACGAGAAGGCCCCCACCGACAAGGTGACGGCGGACCTTTCCAAGCAGCCCCGCGACCCCGAGGCCCCCAAGGGCCGCCCGACCCCGAAGCGGAGTGAGGCGCAGACCCAGCGCCGTCGCGCCGCGACGGTGCCGACCGACCGCAAGGAGGCCGCCAAGCGCCAGCGCGAGGCCCGCCGCTCGGACCTCGCCCGTCAGCGCGAGGCGCTGGCCAGTGGCGACGAGCGTTACCTGCCGGCCCGCGACAAGGGGCCGGTCCGCCGCTTCGTGCGCGACTTCGTCGACTCGCGGTTCGCGATCGCCGAGTTCTTCCTGCCGATGGCCGTGGTGATCCTGGTGCTGTCGCTGTTCGGCAACGCCAACCGGTCGCTGCAGAACATCTCGCTGCTCCTCTGGCTCGGTGTGATCATCCTGATCGTCATCGACTCGGTCGGCATCTGGATCCGGCTCCGGAAGCAGCTCAACGAGCGCTTCCCGAACGAGCCGAAGCGCGGCGCCATCGCCTACGGTCTGATGCGTACGCTCCAGATGCGCCGACTGCGACTGCCGAAGCCGCAGGTCAAGCGCGGAGAGCGGCCCTGAGCGCCGACAGTTCGGAGTCCGTCGAGCGCACCTTCGGTGCCGCGACGTCGGAATCGGGCGGTCCCGTGCTGCCCGTGGTCGTGCACTGGCCCGCCGGTTCCGGCGGGCTGCGCGACACGATCCGCCAGGAGCTCGTCGCGCGCCAGCTCGACGAGCAGATATCGAGCCGCTATCCCGTGGGACAGCGGCTCCGCATCCTCGACGCCGGCATGGGCCAGGGCACGCAGGCCCTGCGCCTGGCCCGCGCGGGCCACACGGTGACCGGCCTCGAAGCCGATCCCGACCTTCTGAAGGCCGCCCGCGAGTCGCTGGCGACCGAACCCGCCGGGATCCGTGAGCGGGTCCGGCTGATCGAGGGCGACGGCCGCGAGACCGGGGTGCACTTCCTCCCCGGCAGCTTCGACGTGGTCCTCTGCCACGGCGTCCTCATGTACGCGGACGAGCCCGACGCGCTGCTCGCGGGGCTGGCCCGGATGCTCGCCCCCGGAGGGCTCCTCTCGCTGGTCGTGCGGAACGCGGAGGCCCTCTCCATGCGGCCGGGGCTCGCCGGCGACTGGTCCGGCGCGCTGACCGGCTTCGACTCGGACGTCTACACCGACGACAACGGCGTGAAGGTACGGGCGGACCGCCTCGACGCGCTGACCGCGACCCTGGCCGGGATCGCGGCGCCGCTGCACGCCTGGTACGGGGTGCGGGTCTTCACCGACAGCGTCCCGGCCGAGGCGGGCCTGCCGGCCGCCGAGGAACTGGACCGGCTGCTCGCCGCCGAGGACCGGGCGGGACGGACGGAACCGTACCGACGGGTGGCGGCGCTGCTGCATCTGTGCGGGGTACGGGGCTGAGGGGGCGGCGCTCTTCGCGTGGCGCCAGGCGTGCGCGTGCACGTGCACACGGGCCCGCCGCTGCTCGCGCTGCTTTCGCCTCCGGCGGTCGTACACCCTGATCGGGTGCGCTCGCCGGGCCCGGGGCGGGGCCGAAACGGATACTCCGGACATGGACGCCACCCGTGCCCGAACTCCCCGTGCCCGTGCTTCCCGTCCCCTTCTGCCCCTGGCCGCCGCCGTGTGCGCCGCCGCGCTCGTCGGCGGCTGCTCCGGCGGCGGAGGCACGCCCGCGCCGGAGCGGTCCACGCAGGCCGCGGCGCCGCTCGCCGCCCACGACCTCGAGGACGACTACAAGGCCGTCATCAAGAACGTGCTGCCCTCGGTCGTGCAGATCGACGCGACCCAGAGCCTCGGGTCCGGGGTCGTCTACGGGGACAAGGGCCACATCGTCACCAACGCGCACGTCGTGGGCCGGGAGACGTCGTTCAGGGTGACCGCCGCGACGGGCGGGCAGCCGGTCACCGCGCGGCTCGTCTCCTCGTATCCCGAGCAGGACCTCGCGGTGATCAAGCTGGACGCGCTGCCGCAGGGGCTGAAGCCGGCCAGGTTCGGCGACTCCGCCTCCGTCGACATGGGGCAGATCGTGCTCGCCATGGGCTCGCCGCTCGGCCTGTCCGGCAGCGTGACCCAGGGCATCGTCTCGGCCACGGGCCGCACGGTCAGCGAGGGGCAGACGGGCGGCGGCACGGGCGCGACCATCGCGAACATGGTCCAGACGTCGGCCGCGATCAACCCCGGCAACAGCGGGGGCGCGCTGGTGAACCTGGACGGCGAGGTGATCGGCATCCCGACGCTCGCGGCGGTCGACCCGGAGATGGGCGGCGGCTCGGCCGCCGGCATCGGGTTCGCGATCCCCGCGTCGATGGTACGGACGATCGCCGACCAGATCGTCAAGAACGGCAAGGTCACGGACTCGGGCCGGGCGGCCCTGAACATCACCGGCCGTACGGTCCTGAACGACGACTACGAGCCGGCGGGCGTGGCGGTGGTCGAGGCACCGGCGAACGGGGCGGCGGGCCGGGCGGGGCTGAAGCCCGGGGATGTGATCACGCGGCTGGGGGATGCGGAGGTCACGACGATCACGTCGCTGTCGGAGGCGCTGGCCTCGCGGAAGCCGGGGGAGGTGGTGACGGTGACGTACGTCCGGGGGACGGCGACGCGGGAGGCCAAGGTGACGCTGGGCGAGATGTAGCCCGGGCCACGGCCCCGAGACCCGCCGCCGCCCGCCTCCCCCGCCACCCCGCCGTGTGGGCAATCGTCCCGCAGGGCGGGACGGGTGGGCACACGGGACGGCGCGCTCGGCGGCGCCCCCGCCCTTTGTGCCTGAACCCGCACCCCTAGCTCGGCGCGAACAGGGTGCGGGTCAAGGCGCGGAAGCCTAGGCCCGGCAACGGGCGCCGTTCCGTTGTGCCCACCCGTTCCGCCCCAGCGGAACGACTGCCCACAACGGGGTGGGCGGGGTGGGCGGAGTGGGTGCCGGGCGGTCGGCCGGGGTGCGGGGTGGGGCCCGCACCCCTTGGGACGGGTGGGTCAGGACTCTGCGTTCAGGGGCATCGGGCCGTAGATCTTCGTCCCGTCCTCCGACAGCGTCACCTGGTCCGCGCCGCCGCCCAGCAGGTCCCGCCAGTTCTCGCCGATCCAGCTCTCCGCGTCTCCCTGGGTGGTGAACTCCTCAGGCGTCACCACCGGCTCGACCTCCGTGCCGTCGGACTTCTCGAACCGCCACGTCCATGCCATGTCCGCCTCCTGGCGCTCACCGGATGATCGGTTTCCTGCCCGCAGAGTAGCCGGGCGCGCACCGCTCGCGGTGGCGCGGGAGGATCTGAGGGTGGAACTGACTCTGCTCGGCACCGGTGCCCCGCTCGGACTGCCCCGTCCCGACTGCTCCTGCGCCGTGTGCGCGCTCTCCCGCGGGCCGCGGGTGCGCGCCGCGACGGCGCTGCTCGTGGACGGGGCCCTGCTGCTCGATCTGACCCCGGGGGCCGCTCTCGCCGCCGCGCGGTCGGGGCATTCGCTGGTGGGGGTGCGGCAGGTGCTGCTGACCCATCCGCACGACGGGCCCGCGGTGGAGGTGCCCGCGGGGCTGCCCACCGCCGGGCGGGTGCCGGACGGACGGGAGTTGACGCTGATCTCCGGGCACCGGGTGCGGGCGGTGCCGATGGACTCCCCCGGCACCGGGTACGAGGTGACCTCGGCCGAGGGCGAGACGCTGCTCTACCTGCCGCCGGGCGGGTCCCCCGCGGGGCTTCCGGACGATCACCGGGTGCCGTACGACATGGTGGTCGCCGATGTGACGGGCCGGCCGGACGCGCTGGCCCGGCTGCGGGCGACCGGGGCCGTCGGGCCCGCGACCGATGTCGTCGCCGTGCACCTGGACCACGACGCCCCGACCGGCGCGGAGCTGGACCGGCGGCTCGCGGCGGCGGGTGCGCGGGCGGTGCCGGACGGGACGACGCTGTACGTGGGCGAGTACCACGAGGTGCCGGACGTGCCGCGGCGGACGCTGGTGACGGGCGGGGCCCGGTCGGGGAAGTCGGTGGAGGCCGAGCGGCGTCTGGAGACCTTCCCCGAGGTGCTGTACGTGGCGACGGGCGGGAGCCGGGAGGGCGATGCGGAGTGGGCGGAGCGGGTGGGCCTGCACCGGGAGCGGCGGCCGGCGTCCTGGCGTACGGCCGAGACCTGTGACCTCGTACCGCTGCTCGAAGGGGACGGGCAGGCGCTGCTCGTCGACTGCCTGTCGCTGTGGTTGACGGACGCCATGGACCGGGTGGGGGCCTGGGACGACGAGACGTGGGCGGCCGGTGGGCAGAGCGCGCTGCGCGAGCGGACGGCCGAGCTGGTGGCGGCGGTGCGGGCGACCCGTCGTAGGGTCGTGGCCGTGACGAACGAGGTCGGCTCGGGCGTGGTGCCGGCGACGGCGGCGGGGCGCCGCTTCCGTGACGAGCTGGGCCGGCTGAACGCGGCGTTCGCGGACGAGTGCGAGGAGGTCGTCCTCGTGGTCGCCGGTCAGGCGCTCGTGCTGCGCGGGTAGGGTGCCAGCACCGATGGCCCTCGCTGATCCACAAGGCGGAAACCCGTGAATCTGGACGACTTCTCCGATCTGATCGAGCGCCCCGACGGCGGGATCCGGCGTGACGCCGAAGAGCGCCGTGAGCGGCTGGCCGTGCCGCCGGGGGCGCTCGGCCGGCTCGACGAGCTCGGTGAGTGGCTGTCGGCCGCGCAGGCCTCGGTCAAGGTGCGGGCGATCGAGCAGCCGAAGGTGGTGCTCTTCGCGGGCGACCACGGGGTGGCCTCGCTCGATGTGTCGGGGCGCCCGGCAGGCACCGCGTACGAGCTGGTGCGGGCGGTCCTGGACGGGGCGAGCCCGATCGCGGTCCTCGCCCGGTCGACGGAGGTGCCGGTCCGGGTCGTGGACGCGGGTCTGGACTGCGACCCGGAGCTGCTGCCCGCCGAGGTGGTACGCCACCGGGTGCGGCGCGGCAGCGGCCGGATCGACGTGGAGAACGCGCTGACGGTCGAGGAGACCGAGGCGGCGGTCCGGCTCGGGATCGCGATCGCCGACGAGGAGGCGGACTCGGGCACCGATCTGGTGGTGCTCGGGGATCTGAGCGTGGGCGGGACGACGCCGGCCGCCACGCTGATCGCGGCGCTCTGCGGGACGGACGCCTCCGTGGTGACGGGCCGGGGCGGCGCCGGGATCGACGATCTGGCGTGGATGCGGAAGTGCGCGGCGATCCGGGACTCGCTGCGGCGGGCCCGGCCGGTCCTGGGTGATCAGCTGGAGCTGCTGGCGGCGGTCGGCGGGGCGGATCTGGCGGCGATGACGGGCTTCCTGCTGCAGGCCGCGGTGCGGCGGATGCCGGTGATCCTGGACGGCGTGGTGGGCGCGGCGTGCGCGCTGGTGGCGCAGCGTGCGGCGTTCCGGGCGCCGGATTGGTGGCTGGCGGGCCAGGTGAGCGGGGAGCCGGCGCAGGCGAAGGCGCTGGACCGGATGGCGCTCAACCCTCTGCTCGACCACGGCGTCCATGTGGGTGAGGGAACCGGGGCACTGCTCGCACTCCCCCTCGTCAAGGCCGCGGCGGCGTTCGCCGCGGAGCTGCCCGAGCGTCCGGATCCGACCACTCCGGACGACGAGGGCGCTGCGGAGGCCTGACAGCGGGGGGACAGGAACGACCGACTCCGAGGCGGTCACGCGCGACGCGCGCGTGGCCGTCTCCGGCGTCTCCGTACGGCAAGCACTGCCCCATATGATCGCTTTTCATGGGAGAAGTCCGCTTGCCTGTCGAAGCCGCACCCCGGGGCACGACCGCCCGTTCACGGCGCAGCGCCGCGTTCGCCGTCTGGTACCTGCGCGTCGTCACGTTCATCAATTTCCTGAGTGCCGTCTGGGTCTCCTTCGGGCAGGACCTGCGCCGCCACAACGAGGACAACTACTTCACCCCGTACATGCTCACGGCGGGCTTCGCCTCGGGGGTCTTCACGCTCTTCCTGGCGATCACCATGCGGCGGCGCAAGCGGGCGGCGTGGATCCTCAACATGGTGCTCGGCGGGCTCTTCCTGCTGCTCTTCGCGCTGGTGATGTTCTTCCCCGAGATCCGGCAGCACGCCCAGAACTGGATCTCGCTGGCCCTGACCGCCGCGTTCGTGCTCGCGCTGGTGCTGGGCCGCAAGGAGTTCTACGCGAAGGGCGACCGCTCCAACCCGTGGCTCGCCGCGATCGTCGCGGTCGGCGGACTGCTCGTCACCTCGCTGCTCGCGGCCGTGCTGGTGACCGTCACCAACACCTCCACCGCCCACTCCGACTTCCTGGAGCGCTGGCGGTACGGCGTGATGCGGCTGATCACGCTGGCCTCGGACGACTCGCGGTTCGCCGGGATCACCACCCCCGGCTGGGTGGACGTCACCATCAACGTGCTTTCCACGCTGCTGCTGTTCGCGGTGCTCTTCGCCGCCTTCCGCTCCCGCCGGGCCACCGACCCGCTGACCGAGGAGGACGAGGAGCGGCTGCGGGCCCTGCTCGACAAGCAGGGGGACCGCGACTCGCTCGGCTACTTCGCGCTGCGCCGCGAGAAGAGCGTCGTGTGGTCGCCGAGCGAGAAGGCGGCCGTCACCTACCGGGTGGTCGGCGGGGTCTCGCTCGCCTCGGGCGATCCGATCGGCGACCCCGAGGCCTGGCCCGGGGCCATCGAACCGTGGCTGGCCGAGGCGCGCGAGCACGGCTGGATCCCGGCGGTGATGGGCGCGAGCGAGGAGGCCGGGGTCATCTACGCCCGGCACGGTCTGGACGCCCTGGAGCTGGGCGACGAGGCGATCGTGGAGACCGACGAGTTCACCCTGGACGGGCGGGCCATGCGTACGGTCCGGCAGGCCTTCAACCGGGTCAAGCGGGCCGGGTACGAGGTCCGGATCCGGCGTCACGAGGACATCCCGGCCGAGGAGATGGCCGAGTTGCTGCGGAAGGCCGACGACTGGCGGGACGGGGCGACCGAGCGCGGCTTCTCGATGGCGCTGGGCCGGCTCGGCGATCCGCGGGACGGGCGGTGCGTGATGCTGGAGTGCACTGATGGGGAAGGTGAGCTGCGGGCGGTGCTGTCCTTCGTCCCCTGGGGCCCGAAGGGGCTCTCGCTGGACCTGATGCGCCGGGACCGCGAGTCGGAGAACGGCCTGATGGAGTTCATGGTCATCGAACTCCTGCAGCGGGCCAAGGAGATCGGGATCACTCAGGTCTCGCTGAACTTCGCGATGTTCCGGTCCGTCTTCGAACGTGGCTCGAAGCTCGGGGCGGGACCCGTGCTGCGCATGTGGCGTTCCCTGCTCAGCTTCTTCTCCCGCTGGTGGCAGATCGAGTCGCTGTACCGCGCCAACGCCAAGTACCGACCGATCTGGGAGCCCCGATTCATGCTCTTCGAGAAGAGTGCGGACCTGCTGCGCATCGGCCTGGCGGCCGGTCGCGCCGAGGGGTTCCTGGAGGCCCCGGGGCTGCCGAAGTGGATGCACCGCCGGCATCTGGAGAGCGGCCGTTGACCCGCGCCCTCCGGGAGTTCGCCCACCGCGAGTGGGGCCCGCTGTTCTTCACCGTGCGCGCGGCGCTCGTCACGAAGAGGTGGCGGGCGGTCCCGATGACGCTCGCCGCCGTCTGCCTCACCGCCCTCTTCCAGGTGGTGCAGAACCAGGAATGGGGCTATCGGCCGGTCCAGAACATCGGCTCGGTACGGGCCGAGGACCCGTTCTGGCTGGCGCTGCTGCGGACCCCGCTCTCGCTGTTCGTGCCCGCGCTCGACCTGCCCGTGTGGGGCGCCCTCGCACAGGTGCTGCTGGTCTTCGGCATCGCCGAGATCTGCCTGGGCCGGTGGCGCACCCTCGCCGTCGCCTATCTGGCGACCCTCTGCGGGACGCTGTACGCGCGGGTGGGCATCGCGCTCGGCCCGGACAACCCGTTCGGGCTGCCCGCCTCCGACGCGCTGGTCCACGACACCGGGCCGTCGGCGGCCGTGGTGGGCCTCGCCGTCTACGTCTGCTGGCGGTACGGGGCCCGGTGGACCGGCGCGCTCGTGGTCGTGGCGATGGTCGTCGAGGTGGTCGTCAAGCCGAACCTGGCGGGCAAGGAGCATCTGGCGGCCATCGCCGGGGTCCTCGTCCTGATGGGGATCCAGGCCTGGCGCGGGCGCGGTCAGGAGGGCGTGGAGCCGCCCCGTCCGGGGACCCGCTCCTGGAAGCCGCCGATCAAGTCCTGAGCACGGCGCCGGATCCTGGTCCAGCGCTTGTCGTGGCGGTAGGTGCGGATCCTGGAGCGGGCCCGGGCCCGGTGGCGGCGCCCGTAGAACCGGCGGGCCCACCAGGAGCCGGGGCGGGCCAGCCGGACGGCGCCGACGATCGCCACGAACGGGATCAGGGTGCCGATCACCGCCATCCGGAACTTCCCCTTCACCAGGGTGATCAGGATGAGGAGGAAGTTCAGGGCGAGGGTCAGGATGAAGGTGAGCCGGTCCTGGCGTTCGTCGGCGGTCATGTCGTCGACGCCCAGGGGTGAGAAGCCGCTCAGGGTGAGCCCGACCAGGGCGGCGGTGAGGACGACCACCTCGACGCTCTTGCGGCCGTCGTCGGACCAGTACACGTCGTCGAGATGGAGGATCAGCGCGAACTCGTCCAGGACGAGTCCCGCGCCGATGCCGAAGACCACGGCGAAGAGGGCGGCGCCGAAGCCGTGCCGGTCGCTGCCCACCGCGCCGAAACCGCCGATGACGGTGAGGACCACGCCCGGTACGACGTGATGGATGTGGAGCCCGCCCGAGGAGACGTTCCCGAAGGGCCCCTTCCCCGCCCGGATGAGGCGGACGATGGTCCTCGTGACCAGGAACGTCACGATGAACGAGGTCAGCGCGAGAAGCATCGGGAGCTTGCCCGGCTCGACGATGTTGCGGGAGAACCAGTGACCCATGCCACCCCGTTCCGGAATACGCGGAATGCCCGGTATGCGCAATCTACCGTCCGGAGGCGGCGATTACCCTGCCCGGATGGACGGCCTGCGTTTCGCCTTCGGCACCCTCACGGTGTTCCCCGCCCGCATCACCCGCTGGGACCGGGACGCGGCGCGCGCCGGCATGCTCTGCGCCCCGCTGGCCGGTCTGACCGTCGGACTCTTCGCCGCCGGGCTCGGCGGCGCGTTCCTCGCACTCGGCTCGGGCCCGCTGCTCGCCGCCGTCGTCTCCACCGCCGTGCCCGCCGTCCTCACCCGCGGCCTCCACCTCGACGGCCTCGCCGACACCGCGGACGGTCTCGGCAGCGCCAAGCCCGCCGAGGACGCGCTGCGCATCATGAAGCAGTCGGACGTCGGCCCGTTCGGCGTCATCGTGCTGCTCCTCGTGCTGCTCGCCCAGGTCGCCGCACTCTTCGAGCTGTACGGGCAGAGCTGGGCGCACGGCGCGGTCGGGGCCGCCCTCGCCGCCACCGTCGCCCGGCTCGCCCTCACCCACGCCTCCCGCCACGGCGTCCCCGCGGCCCGGCCCGAGGGCCTCGGCGCGATCGTCGCCGCGACCGTACCGGTCCGGTCCGCGACCCTCTCGACGGCGGTCGTCCTGGCCCTCTGCGCCGCTTCCGGTCTGCTGCTCTCCCCGTACGACGCGCTCCACAACGTCCTGGCGGCGGGTGCGGCCCTGGGCGCGGCGGCGGCGCTGCTGCGCCGGTGCGTACGGCGGTTCGGCGGGGTGACGGGGGACGTGTTCGGCGCGGTGGAGGAGACGGCGGCGACGACGGCGCTGGTGGCGCTCGCCCTGGGCTGACCGCCGTGCCGCGGCCCGCGCTCCCCGCCCGGCCTCAGCGGACGGGCTCCGGGAGGTGCGGGAGGGTGCCCCAGGGGTGCGCGCCGGTGCCGGGGACGGCGCAGTGCACCGGGGTGACCGGGCGGACGTCGGGCGGAGCCGCGTAGACCAAGTGGCAGTAGTGGGCGGCGACCGGCAGGTCGAGCGTCCGGTAGGTGTCCCAGGGTCCCTCGAAGGTGACGACGAGGTCGGCGAACTCCTCGTAGCCCGGATCGGGATGGGCGCCGTGGTTGAGCACCAGGGTCGCCGCACCCGCGGACCGGGCCGCGACCGCGACCCGGCGGTAGTGGGCGAGGGCGTCGGGCGAGGTGGACACCTGGTCGAGGAAGGCGCCGTCGGTGCCGTACCAGTCGCGGTGGCGGAGCAGTTCGGTGACCACTTCGGCGTGCGGGCGGCGCCCGTAGGCGGTGTCGACGTAGCCGAGGAGCCGCACCCCGGCCGCCCGCAGCCGGCCGGCGGCCTCCGCGAACGCCGCGTCGGGGGCCTCGCCCGCGCCGCTCGCCGGGTTGACGACGACGCCGTACAGGGACGGTGCCGCGTCGACGAGAGCCGACCAGGCCTCGGGCCGGTCGGCCGGGTGCTCGTAGAACGGCACCAGGAGGAAACGATTCACGGGACGGTTCCCCTAGACGCGGTGGGCGGTCGGTCGTACCAGCAGGACACCGGTGAGGACGGCGAGCACGGCCGCCGCTCCCCCGGCCGCCACCGGGCCCGCCGCGGGTTCCAGCGTCTGCGCCGCTGCCGCGGACAGGCAGACGGCGGCCGCGCTGAGCACCGCCCCGAAGGCCTGGAGCAGCAGCCCCAGCCAGAGCACGGTCCCGATCAGGAGCAGGGTGACGAGCCGCGGCGGCGTCGGCCAGGGCGCCCCGGGCCAGGCCAGGGTCACGGCGGCGGTGAGCGTGACGAGCACGCCGAGGTAGCCGCCGAGGCAGAGCACGAGGGTGCCGGTGACCGCGCGGCGGAACTGCCGCGCGGTGGCCAGGGTCCGCAGCCGGGTCAGGCTGCCGCCCCGGAAGCGGTGCAGCAGCCACTCGGCGGGCCCCATGGAGAGGGTGAGCGCGATGACGGCGCCCGCACCGCTGACCAGGCTGTCGCCGATGCCCGCGTGGAGCACGAGCAGACCGCTGCCGAGGCCGAAGAGGCCGTACGGGAGGGAGGTCGCGCGCGGGGGGCCGCCGCGTCCGGCCGCGCCGCGCCGGGCGCCCGGCCGGAGGACGAGCGCGGCGAAGACGACGCTCGCGCCGAGCGCGGTGAGGAGGAGGCCGGCGCGCAGGAGGTCGGGCAGGTCCCAGCGGAAGGCGGGGACGGCTCCGGCGAGCGGCGCCAGGGCGCAGAGCAGGGCCCGTTCCCGGCCGAGGACCAGGAGCACGGTGGCGGCGGCGAGATAGACCGACTGCCCGGCGGCGAACAGGGCCGCGGGGGTCTCGCCGGGAGCGGCCGCCGCGAGGGCGACGACCGTACCGGCGAGGGCGCCCGCCGGGGCCCCCAGGAGCAGGGCGCGGGCGGCGGCGGGCCGGTCGCCGAGACCCAGCCAGGTGTACGCGCGGTGGGCGAGGCTCTGGTTCCAGACCCAGCCGGTGACGGCCCCGGCGAGCAGCGGAACCGTTCCGCCCGGGAGTCCGAACCGGCCCTGCTCCCCGGCGAGCAGGGGCGCGGCGAGCACGTACGCGAGTCCGGGCAGGGCGAAGACGAGCCCGCGCAGGAGGCAGTCCGCGAGCCCGCTGTGCCAGGCGCCTCCGGGTGGCGCCTCCGGGGCGGGGTGGCGGCGCTCCACGCGCGCGTAGAGGTCCTCGGCGAGCGCGAACGAGTCGGCGCGGCCGTAGGTGAGCCGGATGTGGTCGTCGGTCATGCCGTCGGACTCGAGGACGGCGGCGATCTCGTCGGGGTGCACGGCGACGGCGACGAGCCCCCCGAGCCGTGCGGTGAGCTCGTCGAGCGGATCGTCGGCGAGGGGGCCTCCGGTGAGGGCTTCTTCGGTAGCGGTGAGGGCTCCTCCGGTGCGAGCGCCTCCGGTGGGGGCCTCTCCGATGGAGGCTCCTCCGGTGGGGGTGCCGCCCCCCGTCGGGTGTCCGCCGGGGGGCGGCGCCCCGGCGGGCCGGTCGGCCGGCGGGGTCGTGGCGCGCCCCGCGCTTCCTTCGCGTCGGGGCCGCGGGATCGCGGGGAGGGGGGTCTGCGTGGCCGGGGGCTTGAGCCAGAGCGAGCCGCTCATGCCGGGGTGCCTCCTGGTACGAGGGCCGTGGAGGCACGGCGCGGGGCGGGGATGCTCAGGCGGAGGGGGGTGGGGGTGAAGGCCGGGACCGGGCGCGCCGCGGGGCGGACCCGGTCGCCCGCGAGTTCGCGGTAGATCCGGCGGAATCCGTCCACCGAACGGTGCAGGGTGAACCGGTCGACGACCCGCTGCCGTGCGAGCCGGCCGAGTTCCGCGCGGCGGGCCCCGTCGCGGAGGAGTTCGGTGACGGCGGCGGCCATCACGGCCGGTTCGCGGGGCGGGACGACGATCCCGGTGTCGCCGACGGCCTCCCGTACCCCGCCGACGTCCGTGGAGACGGTGGCGCGGCCGCAGGACATGGCCTCGATGAGGGAGAACGGGAAGCCCTCGCTGATGGAGGAGAGCATCACCACGCTGCCGGCCGCGTAGGCGCTGGGGACGTCGGAGACCCGGCCCTCGAAGGTGATCCCGTCGGCGACGCCGAGTTCGGCCGCGAGCTTCTCCAGACGGGTGAGGTAGTCCTCGTTCCCGGCCGGGACCGGGCCGAACAACCGGAGCCTCAGCGCGGGCAGTTCGGCACGGCAGATGGCGTACGCCCTGATCAGGGTTTCGAGGTCCTTGATGGGGTCGACCCGCCCGCACCAGCTGAGCGTGGGCGTCTCGGGTTCGGGCCCGGCCTCGGGGAAGAGGGCCGGGTCGACGCCGTTGTAGACGGTGCGGATGCGGTCGGCGGGGGCGCCGCCGCGCTCCTCCCAGCGCCGGTTGTACTGGTTGCAGGGGGTGATGAGGTCGGCCTTGCGGTACCCGAGGGTGTTGAGCTCGCGGTAGAAGCCGAGCATGAGGGCCTTGACGGGCCAGCGTTGCGCCTCGGTGCGGTAGCCGAGATAGCGCTCGCGGAGGTAGATGCCGTGTTCGGTGAGCAGGAAGGGCACCCCTTCGAAGTGCTGTGCGGCGAGCGCGGGAAGGGTGGCGAGGCCGCTGGAGACGGCGTGGGCGACGCCGTCGGCGGCTATCCGGGCGGCCAGCGGCCGCAGGGCGTGTTCGAGCAGGTCGGTGGCGGTGAGCGCGTCGTGGACGGTGGGCCGGGCCGCGAGCGTCGGCAGGTGCGGCATGGTCCAGATCCACATCAGGGAGCGCAGGGCGGCCTCGGAGCGCAGCGCGTGGGTCAGGCGGCCCTGCCGGGCGAGTTCGGCGAGCCCGTACAGGCTGGTGCCGAAGTCGTAGCCCGCCTCCGGGTCGAGGAGGGCGAGGAGCAGCCGCTCGTAGGTGTCGAGGAAGCGGCGGCGCTCGCGCCCCCGCAGGGGCCGGCGTGCCGCGGCGAACAGGCCGGGCGCGGTCGGCCCCTGCGGGAGTCCCCAGAGGGGGTAGGCGGTGTGCCGGGTGACGTTGGACGGCAGCTCCCAGGTGACGGGTTCGCGGCCGCTGCCGGTGAGGGCGAGGATCTCGAAGTCGACCTCGGGCATGCCGCGGACGAGCTGGTCGCACCAGGTGCTGACGCCGCCGTGGACATGCGGGTAGGTGCCTTCGGTGAGCATGGTGACGTGACGGCCACTGCTCGGCATGTGCGGTTCCCCCCAGAACGTGCCGGTCAGGCGGTCGGCAGTGTGAGTGTGACGCTGGTCTGGAGCGGTTCGGGCGCGGTCCAGGCGGAGCGGGTCCCGGCGTACGGCGTGCCGAAGGCGGCGGTGCCGAGGGCGAGGCGCTTGCGGGTGCCCTCGGGGGCGGTGACGGGCGCGGTGACGCCGGCGGGGGCCTTGACGGTGACCGCGGTGCCGATGCGGTAGGCGGTGACCTTTCCGGCGGCGAGCGCCTGGTCCCAGGCGGCGCGGCGGGTCAGTTCGGTGCCGACGTCCCGCTGGGCCGGGTTGACCAGCGGCGCGCTGGGTGCGAACAGGGCCCGGTAGTCGGCGAGTACCCGGTCGAGGACGGGGTACAGCAGCCGCTCCTCGGCGAGGTTCGACTGGTGCACGTAGTGCGGCCGGGGGTCGTTGCCGAGGACGTGGGAGAGGGCGGTGCGGGCTTCCTGCGGCACGATGTGGTCGGCGTAGCCGGTGGCCGTGGGGAGCGGGGCGGGCAGGCAGGTGGAGGCCGGGTTGGACTCGCAGATGCCGCTGCCGCCGTCGGCGCGGGAGGTGTAGATCCAGTTGTACTCGTCGGCCATCTCGGCGGCGGTGCCCACGTTGTAGTACACGTTCATGGGGTGGCGGGGCACGGTCTTGGCGGCGCCGGACGCGGTGCCGACCGCGCGCTGCTGCGGCTCGCGGGAGTTGTCGCTGCCGGTCCACTTGACGCCGTTGTCGGCGAGGGCGCCGGCCAGGTTCGGGTTGTCGACGGGCTGCTGGGGCAGGGTCCTGAGGCCGGAGTGCTCGCCGGTGACGAGTTCGGAGCGGTCGACGGAGATGCCCTTGCGGACGGCCCAGTTGTGGTTGTCGCGGATCTGGGCGGACAGCTCGGCGCGG
>NZ_LIVV01000001.1:1619372-1660693 GCF_001905825.1 Streptomyces sp. CB02009 | reverse complement strand
ATCGTCCAGAACATCGGACGCGCCCTGCGCCCGAATCCCGACGGCAGCGTGAAGACGGCGCGGATCATCATCCCGGTCTTCCTCCAGCCCGGGGAAGACCCGAAGGACATGGTCGCCTCGGCCAGCTACCAGCCCCTCGTCGACATCCTCCAGGCGCTGCGCTCGCACTCGGAACGCATGGTCGACCAGCTCGCCTCCCGCGCCCTCACCCGCGGCAGCGCCGAACGCCGGCGCATCCACGTCCACCCCTCCCCCGCGACCGCGGCCGGCCCGGAGAACGGGGACATGCCCGCGGAGACCAGCCAGGCGCAGCAGGAGGCCGACCGGGTCGCCTCCATCGTGGTCAACTTCGCCTCCCCCCGCGACGCCGCCGACATCGCCGCCCTCACCCGCTGCCGCGTCATCCGCCCCCAGTCCCTCGTCTGGCTCGAGGGCTACCAAGCCCTCACCCGCTGGCGAGCTGAGAACGGGATCACCGGCCTGCACTCCGTGCCCTATGACGTCGAGACCGCAGTCGGGACGACGAAGACGTTCCCCCTTGGCCGATGGGTGCATCAACAGCGAAAGACGCTGCGGGCCGGGGAGCTCGACCCCCACCGCAAGAACCTCCTCGACATGCCAGAGGCCGGCATGGTGTGGGAACCCGGCGACGAAGCATGGGAGAACAAACTCGCCGCACTCCGCTCGTACCACCAAGCACACGGGCACCTCGCACCCCGACAGAACGCTGTCTGGGGCGAAGGCGCGGCAGACGGGGAGCAGCTAGCTGTCGGACAGCTCCTCGCCAACCTCCGCCGCAGGGGCGGGCTCGGGAAGGATGCGGAGCGGGCCACGGCGCGCGCGGAGCAGCTGGCGGAGATCGACCCGGACTGGAACTGCCCCTGGCCACTCGACTGGCAACGCCACCACAAGGTCCTCGCCGACCTCGCCGACGCCGAGGACGATGGAGTGCTGCCCGACATCAAGCCCGGCGTGCTCTTCGAGGGCGACGACATCGGACGCTGGATCCAGCAGCAACGCAACCCAGGCACCTGGAAGCAGCTCTCCACCGAACAGCAAGAACGACTGACGAAGCTCGGCGTGCAGCCCGACCAGGCACCGGCCCCCGCCCCGACGGCGGCGCGTACGACAAAGGGCCCGAACAAGGCACAACAAGCATTCCAACGCGGACTCACAGCCCTCAAGCAATGGGTGGAACGGGAAGGCGCCGACCGGCCTGTACCCCGCGGCCACACCGAACAGATCACGGTCGACGGCGAAACCGAACCGGTGGCCGTCAGGTTGGGCGTGTGGGTCTCCAACACCCGCGCGAGGCGGGACAAACTCGCCCAAGAGCAGCAGGCCGCCCTCTCTGCACTGGACGTTCCCTGGGCAGTGACCGCGCCGGTGCCGAGTCGGCCTGGGGACCTGGGTCCGGCGGGTGAAGCTGTCGTCCAGCCCGTACCGTCGGACGCGTGCGGGTAGGAATGCCAGAGCCGAGACGACACCATGAAGGACGAGATCGCCTCCCCAGTCGTAGACCTCGAACTTCGGGCCGCTGTCCGCCAGACCAAGCCCGGTCTGCAGAGACACCACGCCCTGCGCAAAGAGTTCTCATCCGTTCGGGTGAGCGGCGAGGATCGGAACATCTGCGCTTCTGCTCATGTACTTGGCTTCGGGTATGGAGCCTGGCGAAGTTGTTGCTGTGGATGCGGCGGGTGATCTCAAGGTTTCCGCTGTACCTGTGGCTACCGGCGGGGTCGACGCGTGCTTTCGTGATCCTCTGGGAAAGGCACATCAGGTTTCGTGGCTTGCGGCGGCGCAGGACGTTAGCTTTGAGGACTGTCCTTTGATTCGGTCGTTTCCCGTCCGGTATGGGCGGCGCGTGGCGCCGGGGTGGTGGTGGTCGTCGACCAGCGGGCGGCTGGTGGCGTACGGGTCTGGTGTCATGCGGACCCAGCTGATGCTGCTCGACCGGGATCCGGCGGTTGTGGCGCTGGCCTGTCGGCCAGTGGAGCTGGTGTGGCGTGAGGGCGGCAAGGTCGTCTCTCATGCGCCGCAGCTGATGGCCCGGCTTCAGGACGGCAGCGGCCTGTTGCTCGACTGCGCGGGACGCACCGGGTCGTCTGCCCGGCTGGCGGAGCGGGCGCGGGTTGTGGCGGCTGCCGCGGAGGCAGTGGGCTGGCCCTATCGGCTCGCGGGGCCGCCGGATCCGATGTTGGTGGCCAATGTGCGGTGGCTGGCCGGTTACCGGCATCCCCGGTACGCCGCAGGACCGTGGATGCCGGCTCTGGTGGAGGCGTTCAGGAGTCCGCGGCCAGCGGTGGAGGCCGTGCGGGAGCTGGGTGAGCCGATCGCCCTGTGGCCCGCGGTCTTTCATGCGCTGTGGAGCGGTGTGCTTCGGGTGCGGCTGGACGAGCCGTTGCATGAGCGCGCCGTTGTCTCGGTCGCCCGGCAGGAGGCCGGAGCGGCATGAGGCAAGCGGTTGTCGGAGTCGGGGCGCGCCTTCGCTACGACGAACGGGTATGGACGGTCGCCGTGCTGGAAGGTGCCCGGGCCACTCTGGTGACCGATGAGGGCACCTCGGCGGTGGTGCTGCTGCCCTATCTGTTCGCTGATCCGTCCTTCGATGTGGAAGGCGGGCCGACGCTAGGGAGGGTGCCGCCGTTCGGGCTGGTTGAGGCCCTGCCGGAACAGGTGCGCGAGCGGGCTGTGGCGTGGCAGCGGCATGCGCGGGAGGTGGAGACCGGCTTTCCTGACGCGGTCGGCCAGGGCGCCCCGCGTGAGCAGTTCGATCCGGCGACGCGGAGCCTGGCGCAGCGGGAACAGGCGAAGGCGGAGGAGTTGAGGGCGGCGGGCTGGGCCGCGAGTGCGGCGACGGTGCGCCGGATGCGGGCGCGCTACCGCAGCGAGGGCTTATGGGGGCTGGTGGACGGCCGGGCGGTGCGGGAGCGGTCGGCTGTGGGGCGGGCCGATGAGCGGGTGGTCGCGGCAGTCAGGAAGGGGCTGGAGGGGCAGCGGGAGCGGTCGACAGGCACGCTGGTACGGCTGCGCCGCCAGGTGGGGTGGCTGCTCGAGGAGGAGTACGGCGCGGGGGTGGTGGACTTGCCGCCGGCGTCAACATTCAACCGGCTTGTGCACGCGGTGGCTGACGGGCAGGGCCTTTTGGGGACAGCGGCGCAGCGGCGGTGGCACGCGTCGCGGCCGGCACCTCCGTTCACGCCGACGGTGGCACTGCGGCCGGGCGAGCTGGTGATGCTGGACAGCACGCCGCTGGACGTACTGGCGGTGCTGGATGATGGTGTGACCGGCCGTCTTGAACTGTGCATCGCGCTGGACGTGGCGACGCGCAGCCTCTGCGCCGCGCTGCTGCGCCCTGTGGGCACGACGTCGGTGGACGCGGCGATGCTGCTGGCGCAGATGGTGGTGCCAGCAGTGATGCGGCCGGGCTGGGACAAGGCACTGTCCATGCAGCGGTCCGTCATCCCGTATGAGCGGCTGATCGCGTTGGACGCTCGGCTGGGGCGGGCGGCCGCACGGCCGGTGATCATGCCGGAGACTGTGGTGGTGGACCAGGGCCGGGTGTATGTGTCGGCTTCGTTCGTCTCCGCGTGCGAGAGCCTGGGGGTGTCGGTGCAGCCGGTTCCGCCGGCGAACGGCCCCGCGAAGGGGAACGTGGAGCGGACCTTCCGCGCCATCGCCGACGGCTTCAGCCAGTATCTGCCGGGCCACACCGGCTCGGACGTCTGCCAGCGGGGCGCGGCCACGCAGGAGGATGCGTGCTGGAGCCTGGCGCAGCTTCAGGAGCTGCTGGACGAGTGGGTCATCTGCGGGTGGCAGGAGCGCCGTCACGAGGCGCTGCGACACCCGGTGATGCCGCAGGTCGCCGTCTCCCCGAACGAGATGTGGGCAGCGCTGGTAGCGGTGACGGGGCACGTGCCGGTGCCGTTGTCCGCCGACGACTACGTTGAGCTGCTGCCCTTGCGGTGGCTGGGGATCAACGACTATGGCGTCCGCTTCGGCTGCCGCACCTACGACCACCCCGGCCTGAACGCCTACCGGCGCCGCCGCTCACCGCAGACGGAGAAGAACGGACGGTGGGAGGTCCACCACAACCCCTACGATCCGAACCGGGTGTGGGTGCGCCTGCCTGAGGGATGGCTGGAGGTGCCGTGGGTCCACGCGGCGGCGGTACGGCGCCCCTTCACCGCGTTCACCTTCGACCACGTCCGCCGCACCGTGGAACGCCGGCATGGCCGCGAAGAGCACGAGGCGGCGATCGCCCAGGCGCTGGATGGGCTGCTGCGCCGTGCCAGTCAGGGACTGGGCAGCAGACGAGAGCGGACGGTAGCTGCCCGGGCCCAGGCTGCCGCGCAGATGACTGATCTCTCCCCCGTCACCACACCGCAGCAGTGGCCTGCGTCTCTCGCGCCGGGGGCCTCGTTCGGGCTGCCCGGCTCCTTCACCGTCCCGCTGGACGCCGACGGCTGGGACATCGACGACAGCCTGGATGACATCGATGACGATCCGGGCGGCGAGGACTTCCTTCTCGCCGCCCTCGCCGGCGGCCAGGACGTCACGGCGGGCCACGCGGATGAAGCGTCCGAGCCGACGGCCGCAACGGCCGGAAACCAGGCCGCTGAGCAGACGCCGGGCGTTGCCGGGGCGGGCAGCATGCGCATCTACGACCCGTACCAGGAGGCCCTGGCATGGTGACGACGGCGCAGCCCGCCAGCACTTTCAGTCCACTGACGACGTGGGACAGGTGGCAGCAGTTCGTCGACACGCCCCACACCCGGGCTCGGGACGTCGGCGACCAGGAGTGGACGCTGGAGCAGCGGGAGGACTACCACGCACGGTTCGTCGTGCTGAAGACCCCTGCCATGGACACCATCTCCACCGCGGTACGCCGCCTGCTGCTGCTCAACCGCGGCCAGCAGGGCGGAGCCAGACGCGGCCTGATCATCTCCGGGCCGGCCACCACCGGGAAGACCACCGCGATGCAGCAGCTCGGGCGCACCGTCGAACTCGCCGACCGGCGCCGCCACCCCGACCAGGACGGGCGTCTGCAGGTGCTGTTCATCACCGTGCCGCCGGGCCGCCGTCCTCCACACCGAAGATGCTCATCAGCGAGCTCGCCCGCTTCCTCGGCCTGCCTACGCTGGAGCGGATGAACCAGATCCAGATCACTAACGCCGTGTGCGAGCTGCTGTGCGAGATGGGCACCCAGCTGGTCCTGGTCGACGACGTGCATCTGATGGACACCCGCAGCCGGGCTGGCGCCGAGACTTCCGACCAGCTGAAGTACCTCGGTGAGCGGATCCCAGCGACGTTCGTCTACTCCGGCATCGACGTCGAAGCCTCACCGCTGCTGACCGGCGTGCGCGGCTCCCAGCTCGCCGGCCGCTTCAAGATCGTGCGCAACCAGCCGCTGCGCTACGGCAGCAGCGGCGACAAGCAGGTCTGGAATGACCTGGTGAACGGCATGGACAGCGCGCTGCGGCTGCGCCAGCACCGGCCCGGCACGCTGGTCACACACGCCGCCTACCTGCACGCCCGCACCGGCGGCCGCATGGGCAGCCTCTCCCACCTCATCCGCGAAGCCGCCCTGGTCTCCCTGCTGGACGGCACCGAGAAGATCACCAAGAAGCTCCTCGAACACATCGAGCTCGACACCGCCGCCGAACAACGGGCCCGGGCACCCAGGCGCCACCCGATGCCCACGCACCGCCAGCCCTGACCGGCGTCCGCCACCAGGGCCGAGAACCGTATGAGAGGCAGGCGCCAGAACGCCGCCGACCGTGTCGGGGAGCGCGCTGAGCGGTGTGGCAGAGCGATCGCTGCCGGCGGTTTGGACAACGCCCTCATCCATGGCGATGAGTTCGGCGCCCTCGCGGACGCCGAGCACGCCAGATTGCGCGACGTCGCCACCTCGTGGACCCGGCTGCGTGCGGAGGACGGCGAGGTCATCGGCACGGAGATCGCCGACGCGATCGTGGGTGGTCTGGCTGCTCTCGTCAGCAGTGCTCGGCGCCAGGGCCAGGGCGTCTACTACTGGGTCGCGTAGCACTTCATGCCCGAAGCCAGATGACGAGGGCCGCGGCGGTGGCGCTGCCGAGGAAGACGTAGCCGAGCTTGTCGTAGCGAGTGGCGACCGCCCGGGACTGCTTCATGCGGTTGATCGCCCGCTCGACGGTGTTGCGCTTCTTGTAGCGGTCCCCATCGAAGCCGGGCGGCCGTCCACCACGTGCCCCTTTGCGCAGTCGGGCCGCCTGGCTGCCAGTCTTCTCCGGGATGGTGTGGCGGATCCCCCGCCGTCGCAGGTACTCGCGGATGAGGCCGTTACTGTAGGCCCTGTCAGCCGCGAGGCTGTCGGGCTTCTTGCGCGGCCCGCCCAGGCCAGATCTGGGCACCCGGATCTTCTCCAGACCGGCTCGAACTGGGTGCAGTCCGCCCGCTGACCTGGAGTGACGATCAGGGACAGTGGGCGGCAGCGGCCGTCCCCGCTCAGGTGAAGCTTGCTCGTGAGCCCGCCCCGCGAGCGGCCCAGGCCCTCGCCTCCCACGCCACCTCCACCAGGCGGGCAAGAAGGCTCTGCCACGGCGTCTCGTCCTGGTGTTCCACCCCTGCGGCCCCCTCTGATCCCGGGGCCAGCGGCAGGTCGGTGCGGGCGCCGGCCGCGTGCTGATGCGCGCGGACGATAGTGGAGTCGACCGAGATGTCCCAGTCGACCTCGCCTGCGGCGTCGGCCGCGGCCTGGACCTGCTGGAGCAGACGCTCCCAGGTGCCGTCGGCCAACCACAGGCGATGGCACTCGGTGAGCTTGTGACTGCGGCCGGCCGGCAGGGGTAGACGGCTGACCGGCCCGCCCGTCGGCGCGGCCAGAACTCAGGAGAGGACACGATCAGCGTGAGCGACGCCGAGCAGCGGAAGCAGACCCCCGACGGAGCGGCCGAACTCCTGGTTCGCTGTCTGGAGAACGAGGGCGTCGAGGTGGTGTTCGGCGTACCCGGCGAGGAGAACATCCGTTTCACCAACGCCCTCGCCCGCTCGGAGAAGATCCGCTACGTCCTCACCAGGCACGAGCAGGCCGCGTCTTTCATGGCGGAGATGTACGGCCGGCTCACCGGCTCGGCGGGGGTGATGTCCGCGACGCTGGGGCCCGGCGCGATCAACCTGATGCTGGGCGTCGCGGACGCCATGACGAACAGCACGCCCGTCGTCGCGATCACCGCGCAGGTCGGCAAGGAGCGCAACTACAAGGAGTCCCACCAGTTCGTGGACCTGGTGAGCATGTTCGCCCCGGTCACCAAGTGGTCGGCGGAGGTCCCGGCCACCCGGGCCATCCCCGAGATGGTGCGGCGCGCGTTCAAGACTGCGGAGTCCGAGCGGCCCGGTGCCGTCTATCTCGCCGTGCCCGAGGACGTCGACGCGGCGACGGACGGCTCGGACCTGCGCCCGCTGCGCAGGAACGTCGTTCAGCCCGAGGCCCCGTCCCCGAAGCAGATCGAGCGAGCCGTGGAGCTGCTGCGGGAGGCCCGCCGGCCGGTGATCCTCGCCGGACACGGCGCGGCGCGCGGCGGCGCCGCGGAGTCGCTGGCGGCGTTCGCCGCCGCACTCGACGTGTCGACGGCGACCACGTTCCACGGCAAGGGCGTCCTGCCCGATGACCACCCGTGCGCGACCGGCACGTTCGGCTTCATGCGGCGCGACTACACCAACTTCGGATTCGAGGAGGCCGACGTCGTCATCGCCGTCGGCTACGAGCTGCAGGAGTTCGACCCCTCCCGGATCAACCCGGACGGCGACAAGAAGATCATCCACATCCACCGCGTCCCGGCGGAGGTGGACGACAGCTACTCGGTCGACGTCGGCATCATCGGCGACATCTCGGCCTCCCTTGACGCCCTCGCCAGCGAGCTCGGCGGCCTGCGCTGGACCATCGACGACGAGGACACCGTGGCCACCCGCGCCCTGCTGGCCAAGGAACTCGAGCAGGGCGCCGCGGACGAGCGCTACCCGCTCGCCCCGCAGCGCGTCATCGCCGACACCCGCGCCGCGCTCGGTCGCGACGACATCGTGCTGGTCGACACCGGCGCGCTGAAGATGTGGATGGCCCGGCTCTACCCGACGTACGCGCCGAACACCTGCCTCATCTCCAACGGCTTGTCCACCATGGGCTTCTCGCTGCCCGGCGCGCTCGCGGTTCAGCTCGCCAGGCCGCAGTCGAAGGTGCTGGCGGCGGTCGGCGACGGCTCGTTCCTCATGCACTCCCAGGAGATCGAGACGGCGGTCCGCGAGAACATTCCGCTGACCGTGCTGATCTGGGAGGACAACGGTTACGGGCTCATCAAGTGGAAGATGGACCTGGAGGTCGGGGAAAACTCCAACACCGACTTCGGCAACCCGGACATCGTCCAGTACGCCCGCAGCTTCGGCGCGAAGGGCTACCACATCGAGTCCGCCGGGGACCTGCTGCCGACGCTCCGTGAGGCACTGGCGGACCCGGGCGTGTCGATCATCAACTGCCCGGTGGACTACGCCGAGAACATGAACCTCATCAAGTACCTCGGGCACCTCGACTCGGCGCTCTGACCCGCCCGCGGCGCGGCCCGACTCCCGTACGGGCCGCGCAGCGGCCATCCCGCGAGGGCGGTGCCGGCTGGTCTCCGGCACCGCGTGGCATTTCCGCGGCGCGGGGTAGGGGGTCACCGTGAGTTTCGGCCGGTCGAGGAGAGGAACGAATGTGATGCGTGCTCGGAGCATAGGTGCGGCAGCCGCCACGGGGTTGGCACTGGTGGCCGCCCGCGACCTCGTGCAGAAGAAGCACGCGCTGCTGAGGAACTTCCCCCTGGTGGGACACGCCAGGTATCTGCTGGAGACGATCGGCCCCGAGCTACGGCAGTACATCGTGACGTCCAACGACGAGGAGCGTCCCTTCAGCCGTGACCAGCGCAGCTGGATCTACGCGTCGGCGAAGGGGGAGAACAACCACTTCGGGTTCGGCACCGACAACGACGTCGAGCACGTGCAGGGTCATGCCTACGTGAAGCAGCGTACGTTCGCCGGTCCGCTGCCCGATCTGAGCGACCCACAAGCGGCGTTGCCCTCGGCCAAAGTGCTCGGCGGACCGCGCGGCCGCGCGAAGGCGTTCCGCCCGGCGAGCGTCATCAACATCTCGGCGATGAGCTTCGGCTCGCTGTCCGGCGCGGCCGTCACGGCGCTCAACAAGGGCGCGGCGCTGGCCGGGACGATGCAGAACACCGGAGAGGGCGGCCTGTCGCCCTACCACCTCAACGGCGGGGACCTTGTCCTCCAGATCGGTACGTCGTACTTCGGCTGCCGCAACGAGGACGGGACGTTCAACCTCGACAAGCTCAAGTCACTGGTCGCGGGCGCGCCCGTCAAGGCGATCGAGATCAAGCTCTCGCAGGGCGCGAAGCCGGGGCTCGGCGGCCTGCTGCCGGGCGCGAAGGTGACCGACGAGATTGCCGCGATCCGCGGCATTCCCGCGGGCGAGGACTGCGCTTCGCCGTCGCGGCACACCGCGTTCCACGACGTGGACTCGATGCTCGACTTCGTGGAACTGTTGGCCACGGAGACCGGATTGCCGGTCGGGATCAAGAGCGCCATCGGGGACATGGACTTCTGGGAGGAACTCGCCACGCTGATGGAGCGGGGTGAGCGAGGGGTCGACTTCGTGACCGTCGACGGTGGCGAGGGCGGCACCGGGGCGGCTCCCCTGATCTTCGCCGACTCGGTGTCCCTGCCGTTCCGCATGGGCTTCTCCCGCGTCTACGGTGTGTTCGCCGAGCGGGGCCTGACCGACGACATCACCTTCATCGGCTCCGGCAAGCTCGGCCTGCCCGAGAACGCCGTCGTCGCGTTCGCCCTCGGCGTCGACATGATCAACGTGGGCCGTGAGGCGATGCTGTCCATCGGCTGCATCCAGGCCCAGAAGTGCCACACCGACAAGTGCCCCACCGGCATCGCCACCCAGAACCCGTGGCTGGCGCGCGGCATCGACGCGCCCTCGAAGAGCATCCGGGCCGCGATGTATCTGCGCACCTTGCGCAGGGAGTTGCTGAAGGTCTCGGGCGCCGTCGGTGTCCCCCACCCGTCGCTCATCACCCCGACCGACATAGACATCCTGAACGGCGACTACGACGCCCGCACCCTGGGGAGCGTGTACGGCTACAAGGACGGCTGGGGCTCGCTCGGGCCGGACCTCGCCCACGAGATCGCCGAGCTGCTCACCACCTGAGCTAGCCACTCGGCCAACTCTCTTCAACCGTCATGGCCTGCGCAGCACGCCCACCGAGTGGAGCGCACCGAGCGGACGGTGGTGCGCGTCGCGGTGCGCACCGGATGGACTCGGTGCGCGCATCACCGCACCGGTGCGCACCGACCCGGTGCGGTGATGCGGTCAACTCGGTGGAGTGACCGCGAGGCGTCGGCGGTGCGCACCACCCCAGCGAGTGCGCGCCATCGAGTCCGCTCAGTGGCCGGCCTCCGGCCGCGGTGCGGTCCGGGCTCCTGCGGGCGGTGCGCCTGCTGGCCGTCCCGGCGCACCGGGTGCACTGCATCGGCACAGCACCAGCCAGTGCTCCAGGGTCCGCAGCCGTGGAAGGTCTGGCGACAGCTCGGACATCAGGCACCCGGGGGTTCACCGTCGCGCGGGGCACGGTAGAACTCAACGACGCAGGACCGCCCACCGGTCCGGAATCGAAACGCGCAGCCGGTCGTCCAGAGCACGCCTCCAGAGGCGGCCCGATTCGTCCAGGTGAGTCTGTGGATCTGCTGGATGACCTCGTCCATCCACGCGCCGACCGCCCGCCGACGCGGCTGCGGTGAGCGCCATAGCGAGGCCGGGTCCGGCATCGCTGCCATGTCGTTGCCGACAGCGGCAGCCAGGGTCCCGCCGACGAGGGCGCGGCTCGCGCCAGTGCCCCGCAGGGCAACGGCCAGCCGGGGCGGTTCAGCGCCGCTCGACTCCCCCTACGCCACGTGCGAGCGTGACACGGACATCGGGCGGGTGCAGGAGTCCGGTCGAAGCAGCCTGAGCAGCCTGATTGTCACCAGCGGGGCACGCGGCCTGTCACAGGTTCTCCTTCGCGACCACCGTGACCGGCCAGAAGCAGCCCCTCAGTATCCCAAGCTGGCGTAGATGGTGACGTTCTTGCCGTTGTCCCTGGCTCCGACGCACAGGTCACGCTGGTCGAGCAGCCAGCCGTTGCGGCGGCACCTCTCCTGCTGGAGGCCCAGTGCGCGGATGATCTCCGGGCGGGACAAGTCATCCCTGCTGGCGACCTTCACAAAGCGCCAGCAGCCGCCGGAACCGCAGCTGGTGCCCTCGCTGATCATGCTGATGCTCGGCGGCAACGAGGGGAGAGCCTTGGACGGCGGGGCCTCCGAACCTTCGCTGATCAGCAGCGCGTACCAGGGGCCGACCACGAGGGTGAGGGCGAACTGCATCCCCAGGAAGCCGATCGCCCCGTTGCGGCGGACCATCCATTCCGGAGGACGGGAGTTCTCGTGCCGGCGTTCCAGTCCCGCACCGCAGACGATGAGCGCAGGCGCCAGGATCGTGAACACGAGATGGGCGTCGGGCCGGGGGGCGTGGATCCATACCTGCTGGACGCTGATCAGCAGACCGGCTCCTGCGAGCAACGTGGCGCCGATCGCGAAGCCGACAAGACGGGTACGGGCGATCGCTGTCCAGACGGCGGTAGGCGCGACGGCAAAGAGTATCCCCAGGACGGTCAGCATGTATGGGGGACGTACCGCCTCAAGCGACCGGTTCCACAGAGCCAGATTTGACCTCAGGGACAATTCCCGCAGAGGCCGCGGGGAATCGCCGGGCAAGACCTATGGTGTCCACCCAGACCGAGCGCCGCCTGCTGCAGGCGAATGCCGGCCAGATCTTCGAGAGCAGGGCCGACCCTTACAGCGGGTACCGCCTGGCGTATCCCGAGTTGCTCACGAACTCCGTGGCGGCTCTGGCGCACGATCACATCGCCGTCCCTCGGATGGTCGACCTCGGCCGCGGTCCCTGCCCGATCATCCTGACCCTGGCTGCTCCAGGGATCGACATGCTTGCCGTGGACCCCAGCAGCAAGACTCTCCCCACCGTGAGGAAACAGGCCGGTGGGCGCGAGGAGCGGCGAGCCATTCGCAACCTTGTGGGCGCGCGATGTCCGGGCGGGGCGCGCGATACGCAACGCTCGCCACCGTCACCGCATCAGCATCGCCGAGATCGCCCTGTCCGCCGGAAACGGGACGGCCCTTCAACGAGCCGCTCATGGAACGCATGTGCGTCAACTTGGCGATCGTTTCTTCATTCATTCCAGTGGCGCGTGAACGCCAGAGTGCCATGTCATCCGGTCAGCACGGGAGGTACGCGCGTGCGTTGTGGTCCACGGGTGGCCGGTGGGGTCGCCGGAAGTCTGCGGCGGGAGGCGGGAGCACCGTAACGCTCGATGTCCTCCGCGGGTAAACCCGACGGTCGGTGCTGGCCGGGAGGCTTCAGGCTCCGCTGTACCCGGCGGCACAGGGGCGGTGAGCTACAGGGCGTTCCTGCCGCTCGGCCTGTGTTCCAGGCCGGCGGGGTCCATCGCGCACCGTCGACCGATCGGAGACGTCACCATGAGCACACCTCCTTCCGTCCCCCTCCGTGTCGCCCTCGTCAACGGAAGCTTCGAGCAGCCGTCCGTCACCGACATGGCGTTCCTCCCGGACGCCTCGCAGACCCAGGCCCCGCGGCACGTCCCGGGCTGGCTCACCACAGCCACGGACCACATGGTCGAGGTGTGGCACTCCGGCTTCAACGGCGTGCCCTCCGCGGAGGGCGAGCAGTTCGCCGAACTCAACGCCAACCAGGTCTCCACCCTCTACCAGGACCTGCCGACCACCCCGGGCACCAAGCTGTACTGGCGGCTGTACCACCGCGGCCGGCAGGGGCAGGACACGATGGCCCTGGACATCGGCGCTCCGGGCAGCACGGTCGAGCAGCGCTCCTTCACCGACGGCAACACCGCGTGGGGGTACTACACCGGCACCTACACCGTCCCGGCCGGGCAGACCACCACCCGATTCGCCTTCCGATCCGTCTCGGCGGCCGGCGGCAACCGTGGAATCGGCAACTTCCTCGACGGGGTGTTCTTCGGTACCGCTCCCCACGTGGTGCTCACGAAGACCGCCGTCCCGGCCGGCCCGTTGGACGTCGGCGATGTCGTCACCTACCGGATCACCGCCAAGAACGAAGGGGGCGGAGCCGCCGAGCGGCTCACCCTCACCGACGCACTGCCGCCGGGGACGACGTACGTGCCCGGCTCCCTCCGCATCATCGACGGCCCGAACGCCGGAGTGAAGACCGACCGGGCGGGTGACGACGAGGCCGCGTACGACTCCGCGAGCGACACGGTGGTCTTCCGGCTCGGCACCGGCGCCTCCGCCGGCCAGGGCGGCAGTCTGGCCAACACCGCCGCTCTGCCCGGGGGCACCACCGTCGAGTACCGGGTCACCCTCGGTCTGGAGACGGCGGGCACCCGGGTGACCAACACCGCTGTCGCCGCGTACGAGAACCGGCTCGGCTCCACCCCGGAGCCACTGACGTCCACCTCCGACGAGGCGGTGACCGAGGTGAGGCCGGCTGCCGATCTGGGCGTGACCAAGGCGGCCGACGCGACCACCGTGACCGTCGGTCAGACCGTGACGTACCGTCTGACCGTCCACAACGCCGGTCCCAGCCCGGCCACCGGCGTCACGGTCACCGACCGGCTCCCCGACGGCCTCACCTTCCTGTCCGCCGACACCGACGCTGGCGCCTACGACCCGGAGACCGGCCAGTGGTCCGTCGGCGCCCTGGCCGCCGGAGCCCGCGCCACCCTCACCGTGCGGGCCAAGGCCACCAGGCCCGGCCGCGTCACCAACACGGCCACCGTCACCGCCGCCGAGAAGGACCCCGACCCGTCCGACAACACCGACTCGGTCACCGTGTGCGTCGAACCCGCACCTGCTTGCTGCACCCCCTGCGTGCCCCGCACCTGACCGGCTGTCGGCCAGGAGGGCGGCTTTCGCCGAGAGGGCTGTTGTACGTCGGGGATGCTGGCCCCCCTCACCCCCTGCCGCCCATGCCTGACGGCCGCGGCTTCGACGCGTTCTGAGTCGTTCCGCATGCCCTGCGGGAGGCGAGGTGAGCGGCGACTCCTCGGCACCGGCGAGACGGCCGGTGCCGAGGGGCGTACACGCGTACGTCTCGTCGGTTACGTGACGGATCCGCCACGTCGCCTTTGGCGGGCATGGCAGGCATGGCGGGCATGGCGTCATGGGCTGTCGACAAGGTCCCGAGGCCGATCACGATCATCCAGTGCCACCGTGAGCAGGGCAGCCGGTCGAGTCAGGCCGGCACGGCGGTCGTCACGGTTCCTGTGGATGCGGGCTCAGGGTTGTCCCGCGCCGTGTCTCCGGTCATGGCTCCCTCTCTTCGGGCGCGTTTCTGTGGGTTCCCCGCTCCGGAGCGGCCATGCGTACGTGGATCCGAACGTCGTATCCGGCGTGCGGCCGACGGCCGCTCCGCAGCCGCACCCCGACATCGCCGACGGTCGGGAGCAGCCCGGGTGGCACCGGGTCCGCTGTGCGGCCGTCCTCCGGATGGCAGGCAACCGGCCGGAGGACGGCCGTCGTGCTCTGCGTCCGCGCCACCGGGTGGCCCTCCGCGTGGGCGGCTCCCAGCTCTACGGAGCAGATGCCCTGTTAATCTCCAGAACGACCGCCCGATATGCCTGGAACAGAGTCCACATGTCATTCTTCGTTTTCGCGACCCACGCCTCGAACGGCTTCGGCTTCTTCTTTACGCCGTTCTCCTCCCTCTTTCTCTTATACGCGTCCTGGTCGAATATGATCGATTCAAGTCCGGCTTGGTCTGACACTGCTGTGACGGCTTGTGCCGCTTCCATGTGCGCCCAACCGTAGAGGAACGGGAGCTCGTTGACCGCGGTGACCATCTGCCGGGAGAATTCTCCGTAACGCTGCGAGTTCGCGTCTCCGGTCCGCCCGGAGCCGCCTCCCTTTACTGCTGCCGCCGATTCGAAGTCAGCATTCGCGCGCTGCGTCACCGCGGCGTTCGCAAGCACCTCCAGCTGATCGATCTGCCTCGCTATATCTGGATTGTCACCCGCGAGCTCCGTGTTCTGTGTCCTGAGCGAGGTAATGAGGCCCAGAATGGCGCTACCCAGGGCATTGAAGAGATGATCGCCCTGCTTGGGCCCGTCCACGGCCCTCCCTTTCGGCATCCTTTGAATGATGGTTTCGTTGGGATGGACATCGCGTCCAACGGTCGCCGCAGTTCCCTCAGTTCGCTGAACCGGCGCGGCTCCTGACATGACGCGCGTGGCATTGGACTCCGCCTCTCGTTCGAAGCGGTCGGAGGGGTCGCTGATGGACAGGCCGGCGCCGTTGTCGGTTCCGGCGACGGGGCCCCGGCGTTGCTGGATCACATGGGTCAGTTCGTGCGCGAGGGTGTGCTTGTCGCTGCCGCCGTCGCCCAGGGCGATGTTGTTGCCGCTGGTGTACGCATGGGCACCGATCTCGGCGGCGGAGTCGCGGGCAGCCTGATCGTCGTGGATACGGACGTCGCTGAAGTCGGCCCCGAGCCGGGCCTCCATCTCTTCGCGGAGCGGGGCGGCGAGAGGGCGGCCGGAGCCGGAGAGAACGCCGTGGACGGAGGAGCGCTGGACGTCGGGCTGCTCGGCCTGCTGATGGCCGCAGCTCGCACCGTGCTGATGCCGCTCCAGCTCCCGTTCCTTCTGCTGAACCGGTGCCAGGGCATGGGGATGGCTGGAGAGCTGGAGCATGCGGAGGACTGCGGTATTGCCCGCGGCGCGCTGGAGCGCGAGCAACCCGGAATCGTCCCGAGGGGCCGGCGTACGAGGGAGCGGTGACTTGGCTGTGGGGGCCTGGTCGTGGTGGTGGGCGTGCTGTGCCAACGGAGTGCCTTTCGTGAGGCGGACACAGCCCACGAGACCGTTTCGGTGTTCTCCCGGGCGAGGTGTCCGGGGGCAGACTCAGGGGCACAGTTCTCGTCCTTCTGGTCACGGGCCCTGCGCTCTCCCTGCACTCTCGGCCTGCCGCCACATCCCCACACTCGACGCCTTCTGGGGACGGGCCCTCTCCCGACAGGCATCGCGGCGGCGGCACGGTCTGTCGCTGCCCGACGCGGCTCGGCGCTGTACGACACGGCTTGGCGCTGCCCGACACGGCTTGGGAGCGCTTCCTCGAGTTGCGCGAGGGCGGCGCCGGCCGGTCGGACCTGGCCGGCGCCGCCCTCGCTCACCAGCGGCGCTCCGGGTGTGTCAGTGACGGAAGATAGCGTCCCCGCGCATGGGATTCATGAGCGCCTGGGGCATCAGCAGCCACACGGGCCAAGTCATCGCCGGCCTCAGCCCGTACCTCGTGCCCGCGATGAGCGCGGACCGCGCGGAACCCCATGCCGAGCGGCGCTGGCAGGCGTGGGGGCAGAGTCCCCTCCCGGATTACCGGACCTGGTACTCCGACGGCAGCGGCGTAGGGTACGGCGGATCCGCGCGTGCCGACGTCGCCGCGGTCGAGTCCTTTCGATCGCTCACCGCACCCGGGCGCCATGTCGATGACGCGTGCGCCGGTAGGGCGCATCCCTCGTTCTCCGTACTGGACGATGTATGGGAAGGACAGAGCGAGGACAGCATGTTCATCTCCGTCCAGAGCAAGGACTACGCGGTCTCATCGCTGTTCCACGCCTTCGGCCCGGCGCGAGCGGCGCTGCTGCCGGGCTGGTGCGGCGCGTTCCTGCTGGATTCCGCCCAGGTACGCCATTCCCTGCCACCCGTCGAGCGTGCCCTGACGTTCACCCCGACAGAGCGCACCGCGGCCGAGGCCCAGGACTGGCTGGACTACGGCGAGGGCGACGAGAGCGTTCTCGACGGTCCCCTACGGGTGTGGCGAACGGCCGCCCGCGAAGGGCTGGGGCTGTGTGGTGTCCATGTACATGTCGGTTGATGACGTTCAGTCGCACGACCGGGCTTCACCCGACTGACGCAGCCGCTTCGCCGGCAGCGTCCCGCCCTTCTGAGATCTGGGCGATCGGCCTCCGTGCTCGTCGCCGAACGGCGAGTGAGCCAAGGCTATGGAAGGGGCGAACGGGACCGCCTCCGGCAGGCAGTTCGGGCACGAGGAGAGGATCCTGGCGCCGTCCGGTCCGACCCTATGGCCACCTCCGAACGCCCCACGGCCACCTCCGAACACGCGGCGGCCGAGCTCGTTCCCGTACCCGGTTTCCACACCGAGTTCGACCTCGCGAGGGACCCCGCTATCCAGGCCTGCGCCGCCAGCTGTCGTGTCGTACTCACCCTCTACAGTGAGCGGGTTCAACAGGGGAGGGAACCTCGCATCATGCAATACCGCACCAACCGCCGCGTCGTCGCGGCGGCACTCATATCAACCACTGTCACCACACTCGCCGCCTGCGGGCCCGCCGACACCGGCGCGGACTCCAAGAGCTCTGCGGGCGTCGACAGCGCCGGCTCGAGCACGCTCGGCCCGCAGGACTCCTTCAGCGGTCTTACCGGCGCGCAGATCAGTGACAAGTCCTTGGACGCCTTTCGAAGTGCCACGTCCGTGCGCCTCACCGGCGATGCACCGAACCCGCGCGGCAGCGGCACTTTCACCTTGGACATCGCCCTGGACATCGCCGGTTCGTGCCGCGGCACGATCACCATGCCCGGCGCCGGCACCCTCAACGTGATCAAGGGCAGAGGAGCCTACTTCGTCCAGGGCGACGAGACGTTCTGGCGGACATCGATGGCTGCGGCCGTCAAGAACAAGCCGAACGCCCAAAAGGCCGATGCATTCCTGAAGAGGGTCAAGGGCCGCTGGATCAAGATGAACAAGAAGACCACCAAGGCCTTTGCATCCTCGATCATGTGCGACCTCGCCGCAATGACCAAGCAGTTCAAGAGCCACTCGCCGGCATCCACCGAACGTGGAGCGGACGTCACCCGGGACGGCCGGAAACTCGCGGTCATCTACGAACGTGACGGATACCAGGTCACCACCAGCTACATCTCCCAGGGCGATCAGCCCTACCCCGTGGAGATCACCGCTACCGGCGGCAGCGCTCCCGTGGACGTCAAGCTCACCGACTACGGCAAGCCCGTCGACACCACCCCACCGCCCGCCGATCAGATCATCAGCCCCGAGGAACTCGGGCTGACACCCAGCCGTCGGGCATGACCACCCTCACGCCGGCGCGCCAGGCGGACAGCGTCGAAGCTGTGAGCGCCTTGCCCTCGGGGACCCGGCAATCTGCCTGACAGCTGTTCTCACCCGGCCGGGAATGCCGCAACCGTTCCCGGCCGGGGGCCGCGTCGCCATCTGGCCGGTGGCGCCGTACGGGTTCTCACTCGACTCGGGTGAGCGTCGGCCTGCCCGGGCTGCCTCTCAGCCCTGACGTGGGTGCCCTATTGATGTTGATGGCAGCGCTCTGACCTGCGGAAAGTAACGGATCACTGGCGCCGAGCCAAGTGATGGGTGACAGACTGCAGAACCGTTGTGGAGGGCCCAGGTGCTGATATCCGGTCACGACCCTGGACGGAGTCCTACTCCGTTCAGCGACGTCTATGAGGCGCATTTCGATGCGATCCTCGGGTTCGTCACCCGCAGAACCGCCGACCGGCACGTGGCGGCGGACCTGACCGCGGACGTATTCGTGGCGGCGTTGGAGGCGTTCGACAGCTACGACGCCAGACGTGGCACACACCGGGTCTGGTTGTACGGGATCGCCCGCAACACTCTGGCTTCGTACGCCCGTCACACGGCTCGCGAGCGGGAGGCGGTGGCCGCGCTGAGTGGACGTCGGCTGCTGGACGAGCAGGACATGCTCCGCTTCGAGGAACGCATCGACGCCGAACGGGAGGCCAGGGAACTGCTGGCCCGGCACGCGGTGCTGTCCGCGCCGCTGCGCGCGGTGCTCGACCTGGTCGCCGTCGACGGCCTGACCACGAAGGAAGCCGCGAAGGTACTGCGGATCTCGCAGCCGACCGCCCGTGTCCGCCTGCACCGTGCCCGAGCCGCCTTGCGCGCCGGGCGCGCTACCCCGCCCGACACTTTCACCAGCCCTCTCGCGGAGGCCACCCGATGAACACCCCGATCGGTTTCAAGGAGCGACTCGGTGCGGAACTGGCGGCCCTGGAAAGGGCACGGGCCGATCGAACCGAGCAGACGCCGACATCCCGGCACGAGACTCAGGCCCGCGCACGGAGAGTCTTCGCACAGCCCGGCGTGCGGCGAACCGTGCTCGCGGGACTGGCGGCCGGGGCAGCCGCCACCATCCTCGCCACCACGGGCGTACTGGAACCGCAGAACCGTCGGGTGCATGCGGACACCGTCGCCCAGGTGCTGGACGCCGCCGCGGTCAACGCGTCGAAAGGACCGGGCCAGGAGCCCGGACTCCGCCAGTGGATATACACCGACACCGTGACCTGCATGCCGGTCTGCGGGAACCAGGCCTCCTGGATACGGTACGACGGGGCGCAAGGCGCCTTTGTCGGCAAGGCGTTCGAGACGAAAGGGCGCACCGCCGTTGTCGTCAACGAGATTCCCGACTTCCTCAATCAAGGCAGGGTCGGGGGAAAGCCGCGGGAGACGTGGCAGGTGCTGTCCCAGCTGCCCACAGAGCCCCGTGAGCTCCTCGCCCGGGTGAGCGAGGACCCCTTCTTCGCGGGCGGGCTGGACCGTAGCGCGCCTCCCACCCGCAGTGGCCCGGACAACCGACACGACTTCATGGAAGAACGTCCTCCGGCCGCCACCGCCACCCCCGGCGCGCGGTTCTCCAGGATCCTCAACATCCTGCAGACCGCCCCGAACATTCCCCCAGAGATCAACGCCGCGCTCTACCGCGCGCTGGCCCTGATCCCCGGGACGGAGCTGGTCGGCACATCGATACGGGACGCGGCCGACCGGCCGAGCCTGGCCATCGCATTCGACTTCCATGACCAGCTGCGCACACGCGAGTACCTCTACCTGGACCCCCAGACGTACGAGTACCGCGGATACCGCATGGACTGGGACGGCGAACGCCGGTTCTCGAACTCGTTCGCCCTCGCATCGACCGGCGTCGTCGACCACCCCGGCCAGGTGCCCGGCGGCCCCGCTCCCGACCCCTCGAACATCGTGAAGATGACGCCGCCGATCATGGCTCCTCCGACGAAGAAACACTGAACGCAGCGCCCGCTGCCGGCACGGCTTCCGCCTTGCCCCTTCGGGGGCGCCATGGCAGCCGTGTCGGCGCCGTTGTCTTCGGCGCGGGCCCGTCGGCGCAGCGCGGCCCCGTGTGGGCAGCAGGCCAAGGCGTCGGCGTGGGCCTCGACCCCAGCCTCCGCCACTGGGCACAGCACCACGACACATGGCGTACCTCAGAACGCCAGGCATTTCGGGGGACACCATGCCCAGATTCCACAGCGTGGGGGCGCGGAGACACCTTCGAATCGACGGTTCCCCTCGCACGGTCGCCACACAGGCACTGGCGTGCGCGGGACGGGCCGGAAGGCCGAGAACAGGTGGGGGCGGTTCGTTCCCACTGGGCGCCAGGAGTGCGACGGCGCCGGCACTGTCGGTCCCGGGTGTTAGCGTCGCCGCCATGGCGAACCGTTCGTACCTTTACTCCGCGGACTCGATACCTGACGAGACCCAGATCCCTCAGCACGTCCGATGCGTATCCGAGCACAACTGGGACATCCCGCTGGCGCACAAGATCATGGTGGGACACGGAACGACGATCGTCCCCTCCATGATCTGGAACCCTCCGATCGGCATCGCCGCGGACTACGCCGCCGGGGCAGCCCTGCTCCGCAACCTCCTGCACGCGGTCGGCGAAGGTCTGGAAGAGGACACCGAGTTCACCGAGTTCACCGACTGCGTTGCCAGGACCACGGCCCACCTCGAGAAGCAGCAGGCGAAGTACTTCATTCTCGAGACCGGGGAAATCGTCTCGATGTCAGATACCGATCCGGCAGCGAGCGTGCAGCACCTGGTATCCCAGGACATCCCCGACGCCGTCGCCAACGCCGAAGCAGCGATCGCCGGCCGGAACGACGCCTGGCTCGCCACGCTCCGAACCGACTGGCAGACACATTTCGCATCCTTCTACAGCGAAGCCCTCTACTTCAGCTTCCCCGCCTGACAACACCCGCGGCGCGGGCGGTGCCGTATACAGCAACCTGATCCGGAGAACGCGCCCTGGTGGTGGCGCTTGGCGCCCAACCCCTGCCGGGAGCAGCCCTCCAGCCACTCCCCCGTCAGGGCCGAATGTACGCCGGACCGCCCCTCAGTCCGGTCACACAGAGCTAAGGTCCGCCGGCCCAAGGGCTCTGCGCCACCGCGGGACGCATTCCAGCCGACAGCCACCCATGCCTGCGCCTGCACCTATGCCTGCACCTATGCCTATGCCTATGCCTATGCCTATGCGGCCTCTATACCAGGAACGCAGCCCCCGCACAGCAGCACATAGGCTGGGGCGATGAACCGCACCGATCGCCTGTACGCGCTGGTCGAGGAGCTCCGAGCGGTGTCGCCCCGACCCCGCAGCGCTCCGTGGCTAGCACGACGGTTCGAGGTCAGCGTGCGCACCATCGAGCGGGATCTCGAAGCGCTGAGGCAGTCGGGCCTGCCGATCCGCAGTGACACCGGTCGGGCCGGCGGATACAGCCTTAACCGGGACCGTACGCTGCCGCCCGTGACACTCAGCGCCGCCGAGGCGCTCGCGGTCAGCGTCGCGATGCGCACAGCGGCGTCCACGCCCTTCGCGGCAGCCGCCCACCGCGCCGGACAGAAGGTGCTGGCCGTACTGCCCGCCGACGTGCGACAGCGGGAGGAAACACTCGCCCGACTCGTCCACAGAGTCGGGGACCACCCTCCAGACGCCAGTGGGAAGATGAGCGAGACCATCGTCGACGCAGTGGTCTGCGGCCATGTCCTGCACCTCACCTACACGGACCGGGCCGGCGCCGAGACAACATGCGATGTCGAACCGTTGGGCCTCTTGTCGGGACCTAACGGCTGGTATCTGGCGGCATGGTGCCGACTGCGTTCAGCCGTCCGAGGCTTCCAGCTCGACCGGATCACCTCACTGGAACCGTCGGACGAACACGCGGCGACCCGCGAGCCCCACTGGAGGGCCGAGCTGAAACGCCTGGACGCCGAACCCCTTCGCACGGTGATCTGAAACACCGACAGGACGGTGTCGCCAGGGACCGCGATGCTGTTCACCATGGACAACGAGAAGCGCATGACCACGTGGTGCCGCATGTGGAACGAGGACCCTTCCCTGGCACACGACCTGATGTCCGACGATTGCGTGCAGTGGTCCGACCGCGTGGCCGACTTGGACTCCGTGGTCGGCCCGGACGACCAGGAACGATTCGTCACCGCATACCGCGCCCGGCACGTGAACATCTTCAGCCCGCGGGTACTCGTCGACGCCGGCGATCGGTTCGCGTACCTGTGGGATGTGGTGAAAGCCGACGGCCGGACACTGACCGGCATCGACGTCAACGTCCTCACAGACGACCGCATCCAGGAGGACTGGACCTTCGTGGCGCAAGGCGCTGCGAGCAGACAGATCCGGAACCCCACGCGGCCGAGCGGACCGACCTGGCCACGCTCCAGGACCTGTGCCGCGACTGGGTCCAGCTCCGCAACGGCCGGGTCGAACTGGTCGCAGACCTTGCGACAGACGACTTTCGCCTCTTCTCTGGCACCACACCCGTTGACGACGCCCACGGCCCCACCGAGCTGGCCGGCTTGATCGAGCGACAGGCCGCCACCAACGACCCGCCCACCATCGCCCTCCACCGGCAACCCGTCATCGACACCACCCGGGGACACCTGGCGCTTCTCTGGACAGCCCGCACCAGGACCCACGGAACCTCCGTCGGCGGCGTCGACCTCCTGACGACCCGCGCCGGGCGCATCACGCACGCCTGGTCCCTCACCGGCACCCGCCCCTTCCGGTACTGAAGCCGACACCCGCCCGGCACCGACTAGCGGAGTCGGTCGGCAGTCCACCTGCTTGACAGCGGAAGGCCTCCTCAGCCCACCCACGCCATCCGCGGAGCCGTCGCGAAGGCCGCCGCCCGCAACGACTACGTGGTCGTCCTCGGCACCACATCAGCAAACACACGCGCGTCCTCACCACCCGCGACACACGGCTCGTCGCGGCCGCGCTCGAGGACGTCAGGAAGCGATCACACCACCCGTCGGTCCGCTGAGGCTCCGTCCGGCCCGCAGCGCCACGCACGAGATGTGGTTTGGCCGCTGTGCATGGCGACACGTGCCGAGACCGCGCGGGGACGGCTGGTGCGACGATCGGGCCGCTGACGGTACCCGGATCCGCTGCTCGTACGATCCATCCGCCGGACAGAATCTCTGGAGGACACATGGCTGACGCCAGCAATACCCGCTCTGCCGCCGGGGAGACCCCTGCAGCGCCACCGAGCCGGTTGCAGCGCCTGATGCGATACATCCCCTTGATCGCACCCCTCCTTCTGTGGTCCGTGCCCTGCTGGGTCCTCCTGTACGCGGGACAGCACTGGCCGCTGCCCGTCGCCGTGAGTGGCACCGCGCTGTTCGCCCTCGGCCTGGTCGGGATGCCGCTCACGATGGTGCGCGGCCACGGGCGGCGTCAGCAGGACTGGGCTGCGATCGTGGGCGACACGTTGCTGGGCGGCGCTTGGGTGCTGTTCACCTGGTCGGTGCTGCTCGGCGTTCTGCTGAGGCTCGCGTTGACCGTGGCCGACGTCGGTGACGGACAGGACCGCGCGCGGATGGTCACCTGGGCGGTCCTCGGTCTGACCGCCCTCCTGCTCGGGTGGGGGTCCTTCGAGGCGCGGCGCGTCCCCCGCGTGCGCCGGCTCGAGGTGGAGCTCCCGCGTCTGGGGGCGGGGCTGGACGGCACCCGCGTCGTCCTGATCACCGACACCCACTACGGCCCCCTCGACCGCGCCCGCTGGTCGGCCCGGGTCTGCGAGACGGTGAACGCTCTGGAGGCGGACCTGGTGTGCCACACCGGCGACATCGCGGACGGCACGGCCGAACGCCGCCGCGCCCAAGCCGCCCCGCTTGGCACCGTGAAGGCGACTCGGGCCCGCGTCTACGTCACCGGCAACCACGAGTACTACAGCGAGGCCCAAGGCTGGGTCGACCTGATGGACAAGCTGGGCTGGGAGCCTCTGCGCAACCGCCATCTCCTCCTCGAGCATGAGGGTGACACCCTCGTGGTCGCGGGCGTGGACGACGTCACAGCCGAGTCCTCCGGACTGGCGGGGCACCGCGCCCACCTCGCCGGAGCCCTCCAGGGCGCCGATCCCGGCCTGCCTGTCCTCCTCCTCGCGCACCAGCCCAAGTTCATCGACCAGGCGGCAGCCCACGGCATCGACCTCCAGCTCTCCGGCCACACGCACGGCGGCCAGATCTGGCCCTTCCACTACCTCGTCCGCCTCGACCAGCCCTCTGTCGCCGGGCTCAGCCACCACGGCGATCGCACCCTGCTCTACACCAGCCGCGGCACCGGCTTCTGGGGCCCGCCCTTCCGCGTCTTCGCCCCCAGTGAGATCACGCTGCTCGTGCTTCGCGCCCCACAGCAGTCCACGTCGTCCTGAAGAGTGTTGCCGACTGAAGAGTGTTGCCGAGGGTCCTGCTCCAGCAGGCCTCAGCGGTGCTTGACCTGACGCTTCACCGTGTCAGGGCGAGATCGTGCATGGAGCAGGGTCCTCCGGGTCACTACTCGGCCGGTCCCGTGGAGGTCTGACCTCCACGATCCACTTTGGCGGGGAAGGCGGCCGCCATCCACGGGCCAAGCTGAGCAAGCCAGGCCAGTGGGACGACAGGCCACAGCTGATCCCGGTCCTTTGATGGCGATTCTTGGAAACTGCCAGCGATGCTCCTCACCCCACTTCCTTGACCGTTGAACGGTGTGAGGAAGGTGCGGAGCGAGGAGCGACTACAGGGTAGGCAGAGGGCACTGGCATCCTGGCCCCATGGCAATCGCGGGGTCTCGCACGATGACGACGGACACATGGCTGACGCCTGCCGATGAGGTACTTCTGAGGCAGCGAATTGCCGAGGTTCTTCCCTCATCTGGATGGCACTGCAGTCACCCAGGGCCTGCTGGATTGCACCAAGTGCACCTGCATGACTCGATCGAGTCCGCTCTGAGCTGCGGAAGCACGCAGGCGTTTCTCAGCTTCCCGGCAGGCGCTTCCCTCCCACCAGCGATCATTCCGGCTGCGGGTGTCCGCACGCCTGTCGGGCCTCTGACCTCGGCGGTTGTCCAGCTGCTCCGTTCACGGCTCAGAACGGACGAGAGGGGCGAGTTCTTCGAGAGCGGGCGACTCGCAGTGCGGTGGTTCGAACCCGAAGTCGGACCGGAAATGCATCAAACCCTCACCGAACAGACCCGGCTGATCTGGGCTGCGTTGCGCACTGTGACCCGGCCGGCCGTGATCGAGGCGCCCGACGGTCGCCGCACTTCGGGACTGAGAATCGGGCCCGCCGCCCGTGACGCGGTGGTGCGCCGCCAGGTGCCGCTGGCGCGACCTGGCATTCAGCGGTTTCGGCTTGTGACCTGATCGCGAGGGCCTGGCGGCCGAAGGCCGCCGGGCCCGATGACTAGTAACGTTCAGGCCGAGTCGTTCAGGGAGTCCTTCGCGGCGGGATGACGTCGGGGACGGTAGGCATGGCAGGGCGGGCGACCTCTGGGGTGGCCAGCAGGGCCACGATGGTGACCGGCTGCTGGCAGTGCGGACGGTCCGGGTGGCGGTCGGCTCCAGAGGGTCGCGTTCCGGGACGGCCGGTCGGGGTCCTGATCGTGGTGTCGATCTGGGTGGTGGTGGAAGATCAGGCAGTGCGGGCGACGCCTGCACCTCACCGAGCCGGCGGGCGCGTTCCTTGTCGCGCTGACGATCACGCTGCTTCTCCGCCTCGCGGCGACAGCCCGGTGAAACAGTAGACCTACCGGAGGCGAGGCTTGGCGGTGAACTCGCCGCCGCAGGCCGGGCAGGACTGCAGCTGCGGGCCGGCGGGGGCCGTGCGACGCGCGAGGTTCTTTCAGCGAGGGGAGCAATAGATCTGCCGCGAGTTGGTAATGAACTCACACTCACAGAACGGGCAGTTGACAGTGCCGGCTCCCTGGAGCCGTGTCTGTTCGGTGTCACGAGACACGGGCGTTCACTCCCTTTCGCAAGGTCTCGGCCTGGTTCTAGTGACCGGGAGCCGGTAGGAAGGGCCGTCGATGCCGGCCCAGTACAGGAGCCGGTCAAGCATGGCTGCGGCAACGGTGGCACTTCGCGTGCGTCAGCTGGTCGTTAGCTGGTCGCTCGTCCGGGGTGCAGGGCCGTTCAGGACTTACGGCTTGCGGGCGACCCAGAGCAGCTCCGCCGGCCAGCGGTGCGCCCAGTCCGGTGGGTCGGTTGCGTTGTAGCCATTGAGTGTTCCGAGTTCGGGCCGCGGCTCGATCAGGTCATCGATGATGAGACCCGCACCGCGCAGAACCCTCACCCAGTCGCCGTAGGTCAGCTGATAGCTGGTCGCGCCGTCGCCTTCGGCGATGGAGTCCAGCCCGAAGTAGTCCTGCTGCAGCGTCGTGGTCACACGGCTGGCGGCCTCGTCGTAGCAGGCTTCGAACCACGGGCTCGCGACGTTGAACACCAGGCGCCCTCCATGACCCAGAACACGTGCGGCCTGCGGGACGGCCAGGTGCGGGGGCGCCCAGCTGAGCCCGCCGAAGTCGCAGAACACCAGGTCGAAGCTGCTTTCTGCGAACGGGAGTTGTTCAGCCGCGCCCTGCACCAGCGGATAGCGAGCCTGTCCCATCGCGCTCGCCGCCGCGGCGAGTTGAGCTTCTGACAGGTCGAGTCCGACCACGAGGGCGCCCTCGGCAGCGAGCGCCCTGGACCACTGGCCGGCGCCACAGCCGAGTTCGAGGACACGCTTGCCGGTGACGTCGCCGAGGGCGTGCAGGTGCGCGTCGGGCACGGAGTACATGCCCCACAGCCGAGGTGTGGCGCCGATCTGCGAGTCGTGTGCGTGCTGGTAGGTGCTGCTGATCCGGTTCCAGAACCGCCGGTTGGCGGGGATGCTGTCCACCTGCCGACTCCAGCACTCCCCGCCGGGGCAGTCAACACGATGGGGGCATTGGCTCCAGCTCGGCCCGCTCCGGTCCGGCCCCGGCTCTGCCTCGGGCAGGGCATCGGGCGGAGGGGGTCGGGTCCCCGGGGGCCCTGGATGGCACGACCCCGGGAGCTTTCGTACAAGACAGGACCGCTATGGGTCGGGGACCGTAGCCGCATGCGCAGACATGAAGCGAGGGCCGCCTCCGCCGATCGCGTTGCCGAGAGCGGCTGGGAGGTCGCCCGGCTTCCAGGGAGTCCGTCCCTCGAGGGGGTCTGGATGGCCGGGTTCCGTGACCGGGGCGCCGGCGGGCTGGACCTGCGGGTGCTCCCCCAACTGGTCGTGGTCGTCGTGATCGGGCTCGGGGGCGACCCGGTCGCGGTGAGAAGTGCCAGCGGCACCCAGCCCATGAGGAGCCTGGTGGCCTCACTGTCCCCGGGCCCGGCCCGTGTCCGTGGCGAGCATGTCGAGTGCGTCGAGGTGTGCTTGTCGCCCCGGGCCGCCTATGCGGTGCTGGGTGTCTCACCACGGGAGTTGGACGGTGCTGTCACTGCGCTCACCGACGTGTGGGGGCCGCAGGCGCGACGACTTGGCGAGCAGTTGGCAGAGGCCGGGACGTGGCCAGAACGCCTCGCGCTGACGGACTCCTTCCTCGCGAAACGGGCGGTGGGGGCTCCGTCGATGTCACCCGAGGTAGCCGCCGCCTGGCAGACCATCGTCGCCCGGCGCGGCCGGATACGGATCGCTGACCTCGCCGCGTCCTGCGGGTGTAGCCACAAGCTCCTGCGGTCCCGCTTCACCGCCCAGATCGGCCTCACCCCCAAACGCGCCGCCATGCTGGTCCGCTTCGACCACGCCGCCCGAGCACTCCGTGCCGGCCACAGCCCCAGCAACGTCGCTCTGGCATGCGGCTACAGCGACCAGCCCCATCTCCACCGCGACGTGCTGGCCCTGGCCGGATGCACACCGGGCGCACTGGCGGGTACGGCCGCGTCCGCCGGCTGACGTGGCCGGTACCGCCGCGTCCGCTCCCGTCCCCTCCCCCGACCGCACTCACATTCCCGAGACGCCGCAGCCAATGAGGCCGGTCGCACCGCTACCCGCGCGGACTGGGCGACATCAGGCCTGTGACTCATGCGCACACCACCTACACGAAGACGAGGAAGGCACCGATGACGAACCCCGATGTCCGAGGAACAGGCATGGCCGAGCGCAATCTGATCGTCCGACTCACCTTCGGGACCATGGCCGCGCAGACCCTCCGTGCCGCCATCCGGTTGAAGGTCATGGAACTGGTCGGCGACACGCCACGCCGGGCCGCCGATGTGGCCGCTGACGCCGGAGCCGAACCTCAGCCCATGACACGCCTGCTCCGCGCCTTGGCCGGCCTCGGCCTCCTTCGGGAACACTCCCCCGATTCGTTCTCGGCGACCCCGCAGGCGCACTTCTGGACCCCGGCAGCCCCGGCTCGCTCGCGTCGTTCGTCGCCATGTTCACCGAGCCGGTGATCACACGCGCCTGGGACCACTTGGACGACAGTGTCCGTACCGGCGACGTGGCGTTCGACGCCGCCTTCGGCACCGATTTCTTCAGCCACCTCGCCCAGCACCCCGCACTGTCGGCCCAGTTCAACGCCGCGATGAGCGGAGCCGTAGCCGAAACCACCGCCGCGCTGCCGCACGCCTTCGACTTCAGCCGCTACACCACCGTTACGGACGTCGGCGGTGGCGAGGGAACCCTTCTGGCTGCGATTCTCACCGCACACCCCGGCCTGACCGGCACCGTCTTCGACACGGCGCAGGGACTGGCCGAAACGCCCGAGACAGTGGCCCGACACGGGCTGGAGCGGCGATGCTCCCTGGTCGCCGGCGACTTCTTCCACTCCGTCCCCGAAGGCTCGGACCTCTATCTGTTGAAGAGCGTCCTCCATGACTGGACGGACGACCAGGCTGTCACCATCCTCGGCCACTGCCGTGACGTCCTGCCGCCCGGCGGTCTCATCCTGATCGTCGAACCTATCCTCCCCGAAACCGCCACCCCCGCCCCGGGGACAGACCCTCGAACCAACCCCTCTGACGCCGGCGACGGAGGAGTGACCTACCTCAGCGACCTCAACATGCTGGTCAACCTCGGTGGCAGGGAGCGCACCCGTGGAGACTTCGAGAAGCTCTGCCACCGGGCAGGCCTCACTCTGACATCGGTCACTTCACTCACAGACGCCGCGCCGTTCTCCCTGATCCACGCCATAGCTCGCTGACACCTCACGCCGAGCACCCCAGAACCCTGTGTCGAGCCATGGTTCGGGGGGGGCGGTGGGGCGGCGACCGTGGACAGGGCCTGACTCCTGGAGCGTGGCGGTCAGAAGCCGCAGGGTCCCCAGAGGCCACACCGAAAGGGCTGCCCCTGTGGTCCCGGGCAGGTGCGTGCCGCAGGCCGTCCTTCTACACCCGGGCTGTGGCCCAGTACTGGTGAGGCTGCCGCACCGCAGGTTCGACCTGATATGAGTTGATCATGAATGAACACACCCTCGACCCGATCGAGCAGCTTATCGCGGAGCGGGCATGCGAGCGGCTGGTCATCGAGTTCGTCCACCGGCTGGACTTCGGAGACCCAGGCTCGGTGGCGGAACTCTTCACACGGGACGGCACCTGGCAATGGCCCGTCGGCGGCCGCCTCATCACCGGTCGCGACGCGCTGCGCGTCTACTTCGGCAGTCGGCCCACAGACCGGCTCTCGCGCCGCATATGCACCAACGTCCTGGTCACCGTGACCTCTGCGGACACCGCCACCGCCACCACCTACTTCACCACCTACCGTGTGGACGGCTACAGCGGGGGCCTCGTACCGCCGCGCCCTCCGGTCCAGGTCGGTCACTACGAAGACACGTTCCTCAAGGTCGACGGCACGTGGCTGCTCACCACCCGGACCCTCTTCCTCGCCTTCGCCGGCCCCACCGAGCGGCTCGACGACCCCGGCCCGTCTTGACGGCGGCTCCCAGGCAACTGGCCATCAACGGTCCCGCACCACGGGAAGCCGCACACAGCACATCTGACGGATGACCGACAAGGGCGAAGGAAGCGGGTCTCAGCGGCAGCCAACAGGGCAACCACGTCAGTTCGAGTGCCGGGCAGCGCGCGGGAACTTTGCGCTCTGGACGAGGGACCGGCCCGCACAACACCACGAGTGCGGGCCGGTCATCCACCCGGTCGGGCCCTGCGGCAGGGGAGTCCGCGGACCCGGTGAGCAGTCCCACCTGCTCAACCCCCGCCTGCCCACGATTCGGATCCCTATGCACACCTTTTCGCTCGAAGATCGAGGGCTTGGCGAGGACGAGGGTTCGGCGGGCATCGCGGGCGGTGGTCCGGAGGCCGCCTTCTGGTGTGCGGGGCGAGCCCACCGACGTACGACGTCCCCCGCCGGGCGACCGCAGCCGGGGAGCACCCCTTCCTCTCGCCACGCCTCGCCTGCTTCTGCGTCCTCTCAACCGCAGCAGCGAGTTCACGACCGCAGAAGAGCGGCGGCGCACGAGACCCTGTTCAGTCGGAGGACGGGGGGTCGGAGCGTTTGATGGCCCTGCCCACCAGCACGGCGAGCGGGATCACGACGGCGATGTAGACCGCGCAGATCGCTGCGGCCGTAGTGCTGGCGAATACCAGGAGGACAAGTGCCCCGACGACAAGGGCCACGGTGAGTGTCAAGAGAAACACGCGCATGAGAGGCTCAACGACCGAATCGACCTGGGGACCTCATAAAGGTCCCATCGACTTCTTATCGGGGTACGCGCCGGGTGCGGAGCCGCTGCAGCCGAGACTCTGCCGCCGGCACCGGGCAGGAGTTCCTGCTGTGCCGTTCCACTTACCACCGCGCGTACGAACGGGTATTGGCATCAGCTTACTCGGGTCGCGCCCCGGCCTGACCCGGTCCGCATATCTGGCGGTCGCCGGACTGGCGCAGGCGATCGGGTGTGGGCAGCAGGCCTCGCGCGGGGCCAGACGCTCCGTGAGGAAAATCGGGGCCGCCGGCCGGACTCTGGCCTACCCTTCCGGATCATGACCGTCGTACTGCGGGGCGAAGCCCTGGAACTGACCCCTGCCGGGCCCGACGACGTGCCCGCGCTGGCCGCCATCCGGGCCACACCGGAGGTGCGCGCACGCTGGCGCGGCGGGCCCGACCTGGCGTCCGAGATCGCCGACGACCTCGCCGACCCGGACACCCGCTGCCTGACCGTACGCAGCGAGGGCCGGATCGTCGGCATGATCCAGTGGTACGCGGAGGAGGACCCCGAGTATCGGCACGCGGGCATCGACCTCTTCCTTGACCCGTCCGTGCACGGGCGCGGGCTCGGCACCGACGCTGTACGCACCCTCGCCCGCCATCTCGTTCACGACCTGGGCTTCCACCGCCTGGTGATCGACCCGGCGGCCGACAACGCGCCCGCGATCCGCTGCTACACGAAAGTCGGCTTCCGGCCGGTGGGCGTCATGCGGCAGTACGAACGCGGCGCCGACGGCAGCTGGCACGACGGACTGCTGATGGACCTCCTGGCGGAAGAACTGCGCTAGAGAGGGCAATGGGCTCGACAGCGGCGGGCGTTCGGCGCACCGCGAGTAACGACGGGCACGGCGATAGCTTCATTCCCTACCGCCCGGCTGAATTCAACAGCCCCCTGCGCATGTGGGGAAGGAAGGACATGACGAATGTCGGATCATGTTATTGAGGACCTGGTCGCGGATTCGGTGCGTGTCCTGGACCGGCACAGCGGGGGCGAGGACCCTCGTCTCCGTGACAAGATCGCCGTCCTTTACGGTTTCCAAAGCCGCTACGACTGCTCGTTCACCAGGTTCCGGGTGATGAACATTTCGCTGCGCTGCGGATTCACCTACCAGTTTCCGATGGACCGGCACCCCGACCATTCGGAGCGGTCCCCGTACTTCGACTCGCTGACCGAGTTCACCGGGCTGCGCACGTTCGACGAGGACTCCCCCGAGTTCGACGGCTACGACTCCTGGCTGGAGGACGGCTACGTGCAACCGCCGTTGCTGTACTGCGATGCCGGAACCGACCTGTGGCGGCGCATGGTCGCCACCGGTGAACTCCACGGCCCCCACGCGGCCCCGCTCCGTCCCGTTCCTCTGATCGACGTGGTCCGCGACATCGCCGTCGCCGCGGAGAAGGAGCAGGACCGCGACCTCATCGGCCTGTGGTACTCGTTCGGCTGCGAGACCCTCCTCGGCGGTCCCGCAGGCTGCCCGTACGACATCGACGAGCTCATCGCGATGACCGCTGTACAAGACCTGCGGGCCGTCGTCCGCCGTACGGAGGCTCTGTCCCTCGCGGAATCATCCCCCTACGCGAGCCCTGTGGAGTTCGCCGGCGACCAAGACCTCGAGTCGTGGTGGTGGCAGCTGTAGGCCGTGCGATGCCAAGCAGTGCCGGGAGTTGCCAAGCTGGGCCGGGCAATGCCGCCTGCTTCCTGGTCGGAATCCGCGAGCCCACTGTGAGCGCCCCGATCGGGCGTGCGGCCTCAGCGGTCGGCGAGGGCCCGGATCTCCTGGGCGATCAGCAGGGGGTCCTCCTCGGCCATGAAGTGCCCGCAGGAGACCGTACGGTGCCGGAGGTCGTCGGCCCACGCGCTCCACAGGCCCTGCGCGTGGTAGCCGAGGGCCGCGCCCCAGTCCTGCTGGAGGACGGTGACCGGCATGGTCAGCCGGTTGCCGGACTCGCGGTCGAGGGTGTCGTGGTCCACGTCCACACCGGCAGAGGCACGGTAGTCGGCGACGATGGACGGCACCGCCCCGGCGGACGCGGCGAGGTACTGGGCGCGGACGCCGGCGGGGATCGCCTCCGGCGTCCGGGTCCACGTGTCGAGGAAGGAGGCGAAGAAGGCGTCGGCGGAAGCCGCGATCATCCGCTCCGGCAGACCTGCGGGCTGGGCCATCAGGTAGAGGTGGAAGCCGACCGCGCCGGACACCCCGCGCAGGGCGTCCCACATGTCGAGCGTCGGCAGGACGTCGAGGAACAGCGCGCGGGACACCGCCCCCGGGTGGTCCATCGCCGCACGGAACGCGACCAGGGCGCCGCGGTCGTGGCCGGCCAGGGCGAAACGGTCGTGGCCCAGCTCCGCGGCGAGGCGCACGATGTCCCGGGCCATGGTCCGCTTGGAGTACACCTCCGTGTCGCTCTCGGCGGGCTTGTCACTGGCGCCGTAGCCGCGAAGGTCGGGACAGATGACGGTGTGGTCGGCGGCGAGGTCGGCGGCGACGTGCCGCCACATCAGGTGGGTCTGCGGAAAGCCGTGCAGCAGTACGAGGGGGCTGCCGGTGCCGCCGACGGCGGCGTGCAGGGTGACGCCGTCGTCGACGGCGACCCGGTGCTCGTTGAATCCGGGGATGGTCAGGGGCTTCACAGCGACTCCTGTGGCTCGTGGGAGAGTGGATGTCCCGGGTCTGAAGGCCCGAAGGCCTGAGACCTCCGGGGCGTCCGGGGCGTCCGGGGCGTCCGGGGCGTCCGGGGCGTCCGGGGACGTTCTGGGACGTCACCCAGGTTGGAGGCCCCGGATCAGCGATCGATGAGTGGACGCGCGGTGCCCCGGGGACGCCGCGACCCGCGAAGGGACGAAGCCGTGGGCGTCGAGTTCGGACTGCTGGGACCGGTCGCAGCCTGGGACGGCGAGGGCGCGCCCCTGCCGCTCGGCGCCCCCCGCCACCGGGAAGTGCTCGGTCGGCTGCTGGTCGCCCGTGGCCGTGTCGTACCGGTCGGCCGGCTCGTGGCCGACCTGTGGGAGGAGGAAACCCCGGGCGGCGCGGTCGGCGCGGTGCGCACCTTCGTCGCGGCTCTGCGCCGCGCCCTTGAACCCGGACGCCCTCCCCGGCAGCCGTCGCGGTTGCTGGTCACCGAGGGCCCCGGCTACGTCCTCCGCGCCGGACGGGACGCGGTCGACGCCTGGCGGTTCGAAGACACGGCGGCGCGGGCCGCCGCAGCGCCTCCGCACGCGGCGGTGGCTCTCTGGGACGCGGCGCTCGCCCGATGGCGCGGCCCGGTCCTCGCCGACTTCCCCCACGCCGCGTGGGCCGCCGCCGAACAGGCCCGCTTGGAATCGCTGCGCCTCGACGCGGTCGAACGGCGCGCCGACGCCGTCCTTGCGACCGGCGCAGCCCGGGACGCCGTCGCCGATCTGCGCGCCCACGTCGCCGCGTACCCGGGTCGCGAGGACGGCTGGGCGCTGCTGGCGACAGCGCTGGACCGGGCCGGCCGGCGCGGGGAGGCACTGGAGACCCTGCGCCACGCCCGCCACGTCGTCACCAGCACATTCGGATCCGGTTCCGGGCAGGCCCTGGCACGCGCCGAGACCCGCATCCTCAGCACACCGCCCGACGCCGGGATCGAGTCGGCCGGAGCGGCGGACGGCGTCTGGAACCGCACCGCCGCTGCCTGGGAACGCTCGGTACCCGCCCGCGCCCGCGCCCGGCTGCACGCCACCGCCGGTCTGCTGCGCGACCTCGCGGTGACCGGCGCCGACGGCCTGCAGGAAGCCCGTGAGCACCGCCGCGACCTGATCTCGGCAGCCGAGACCACGGGGGACCCCGAGCTGACCGCCCGGATCATCGGCTCCTACGACGTCCCGGCCGTGTGGACCCGTGCCGACGACCCCGAAGGCGCCGGCGAGCTGGTCCGCTCCGCGGCCCGGGCCGTAGCCCAGCTCGGCCCGGACGGCCCGCCCGCGCTGCGCGCCCGGCTTCTGTCGGTCGTCGCCGTCGAATCGCGTGGCGACGCCGGGGCCGACTCGCCGCTTCCCCGGGCGGCGGAGGTCGCACCCCCGGAGCCGTGGCGCCTGCGCGCCGGACGCGCCGCCGACGAGGCCGTCCGACTGGCACGCCGGCTCCAGGACCCCGCGCTGCTCGCGTTCGCCCTCAACGGCGCCTTCATGCAGTCCTTCGCCACCTGCGGATCAGCGGACCGCAGAGACGCCCTCGGTGGCGAACTGACCCAGCTGGCCGTCGCCCACCAACTGCGCGGCCACGAGGTCCTGGGGCGCCTGATCCGCCTCCAGGCCCTCGCGGGCCTCGGCGACCACACGGCCGCCGAGGCGCAGGCAGAGGAGATCGACCGGCTCGCCCACCGCGACGAACGACCCCTCGCCGGAGTCTTCACCGCCTGGTACCGGGCCCTGCTCGTCTGCGAGACCGACGGCTGGACCGCCGCGCGCCCCCGCTACGCGAGGGTCCTCGCGGAGACCGCCGATTGCGGCATGCCCGGCCTGACCACGGGCGCCGCCGTCCTCGTCGAGCTGATCCCGGTCATGCGGGGCGATGCCCTGCCCGACCCCGAGGAGTTCGCACACCTCGACGCCGGCCCGTACCGGCCCTGGCTCGACCCCCTCCTGCTCGCCGCCTCCGGGGCCACCCGGCAGGCCCACCAGGCGCTCTCGGAGGTGCCGCGGCCACCTCACGACCTCCTCCAGGAAGCGCTTTGGGCCGTCCTCGCGCGCACGGCGGCCGCCGTCGGACACATGCCGGTCCTGCGCCGCGCCCGAGACGAACTCGCCGCCGCCGCAACCGAATCCGCCGGGGCCGGGAGCGGGCTCGTTTCCTTCGGCCCGGTCACCCGCCACCTGGTGGCCGCCGACGCCGCTCTCGGCGGGTGACGGGAAGGTCCTCAGGTGATCGCGGGATGACGTCGCAGGGCCGCGACGAGAGCTCGATCTGTCCGAGACCGCTCCTCGGGGATCAGACCTTGACGCTCGGCGTACGCGCGGTGATTCCATGCCTGTCAGCGAGCCGAGCAGCTATCAGGCAGAACGCCGGCGCGAAGATCAGCTCGGCGACAAGAGCCTCCCAGGGCGCATCAGCGGCGGTGCTGTCGTCGGCCAAGTCACCGAAGAACGCAGCGAGCGAGAAGGCGATCAGATTGTTCACCGTGTGCACGGCGATGACCGCCTCCAAGCCGCCCGTACGGATGGTGAGCCAGCCCCACCAGGCTGCCGAGTAGCACAGCAGCAGGAACCCCGACAGCTCTCCGAAGCCGTGGGCGAAGGCGAACAGCAGCGAGGCGACGCCGACTCCGGGCCAGGGTGAGCGCAGGAATCCGCCGAACAACTGGACCAGCCAGCCACGGAACACGAACTCCTCGGCGGCGGCCTGGAAGGGGACGAGCGCCCACAGCACCAACAGACTCAGCAGAAGTTCGGACCAGCCGGGGGTCTCGCCCGTCACGGCCTCGGAGCCGTCCTGGATCAGGCTCCATGCGACCAGCAGAAGGTTCTGGAGCACGAGGACGCCGGCGGCCAGCCCGAGGCACCAGACCAGCCACTTCCACCGCAGCCGACCGGTGACGGACGCGAGGGTGCCCGCGGGCCGCTTCCCGCTCACACGGACGGCGATCAGCACGGCGGGGATCCACACGGCGAGGCTCACGAGCAGTACCGCGTTGTCGAGAAGCGGATCGGCGAAGATGTTGTCGCTGTCGTCCGGGGCCCACGCGAGTCCGAGGACCATGCCGATGACGGCGGCGCCGACGAGCACGCCGATCATCCCGGCCCCCATGAGCGCGAGGCCGAGGAAGAACTCCCCCACCCGCGCCCATGCGCTCTGTCGCCCGTTGCGTGCCTGCTCGTGGTACGCGGTCCCCGGCGGCGCAGCCGCCGGGCCGGGCGCGCCTGCCGGCGGCATGGGAGTCCCCGGGCCCCACGCGGCCGGTGGCACGGGCCAGGGCTGCGCGCCCTGCGTAGGTGGCGCCCAAGGGTTCTGGGGCTGGTGGGGACGTCCTGGTATCGGGTCGGACATCGGCTGCTTTCTGGAGACGTACGAGTGAGACGGTTCGGTCGGCTACCGAAGCGCTGCGAGGCGCTGCGCCGAACTCGTCGTCAGGTAGTCACCAGATCTTCGGGTCGGACGCCGCTCCACCGGAGCGGATGCCTCGCACCCGCACCATTCTCGCTGTTGGGCGTGCGGGCCGACGAGCGAGGTCGTGGATGCCGATCGCCGCCGTCGTGCTGACGTCCCATCGTCGCGTCTCCCCCACCTGGTCGCCGTCGGCGCGACACGAGAGCTGGCCGGCGCATCGGTACATGGCCCGCGTGGGGTTGTACCCGGCGTCAGTATCCGGTGCCGCGCTTGACCTTCGCCCGCTCTCCGTCGTGGGTCGCGCCCTTGGCGTCCAGGGTGCGACACGCATCGGCGATGTCCTGGCTCAGGCGATCGATCTGTTCGCGGCTCAGGGTCTCCTTGACCAGGGCACGCAGGATCTTCACCCGCTCCGCGTTGGGCGGAAGCGTGTACGCCGGCACCATCCAGCCGCGTTCCGCGGAGAGCTGCCATGCGATGTCGGACTCGTCGTAGGCGTGCTTCCCCGCGAGACGGAAGGCGACCAGGGGGAGCTGCTCGAGATCGGCTCCGATGACCTCGAACCGGCCGCCGTCGCGCAGGTTGTCCGCCAGTACGCGGGCATTCTCCTGCATCATCTTCATGACGTAGGTGTATCCCTGGCGGCCGAGCCGTACGAAGTTGTAGTACTGCGCGAGCACCATCGACGCGCCGGTCGAGAAGTTCAAGGTGAACGTCGAGTCGGTCTTGCCCAGGTAGTTCTCGTAGAACACGAGGTCCTTGGACAGGTCGGACTCCTCGCGGAAGATCAGCCAGCCGATCCCGGGGTACACCAGGCCGTACTTGTGACCCGAGACGTTGATCGAACGTACCTGCTCCAGCCGGAAATCCCATTTGGAGTCCGGGTAGAGGAAAGGCCAGACGAATGCACCGCTGGCGCCGTCCACGTGGATGGGAATGTCGAGGTCGCGCTTTGTGCGGACGTCTCGCAAAAGCTTGTCGATCCCGACGACGTCGTCCTTGTGACCCGTGAAGGTGGTGCCGAGTACGGCGACGACGCCGATGGTGTTCTCGTCGAGGTGGGGCTCGACGTCCTCGGGCCCGATCGTGTACTTGCCCTCCGCGAGGGGCACGATGCGCGGCTCGACGTCGAAGTAGCGGCAGAACTTCTCCCACACGACGTGGACGTCTCCACCGAAGATCAGATTGGGCCGGTCGATCGAAAGGTTGGCCGCCTGTCGGCGCTCGCGCCACTTCCATTTCAGTGACAGCCCGCCGAGCATGATCGCCTCGGACGAGCCCTGGGTCCGGCATCCGGTCGTATTCCCCGGAGCGTTGAAGAGATCGGCGAGCATACGTACGCAACGCTGCTCGATCTCGGCGGAAATGGGGTACTCCGCATGATCGATGAAATTGCGGTGGAGGTTCTCGGCGATGAGCCGTTGCGCTTCCGGCTCCATCCACGTGGTGACGAACGTAGCGAGATTTCGTTGCGGATCGCCCTCCATGGCGAGATCCACATCCACGAGCCTCATCGCATCCGTCGCGGCCATTCCTTCCTGGGGGAAGGTCTCCGAGGGAGCGGGCACGGTCAGGAATCGATTGCCGAACAGAGACTCGTTGTCGCGGTTGGTCATGTGGGAATTCAAACAGCCCGGAAGCTCGGACCTCCCGAGGGACACGCCGAACCCGGCCGGTGCGGAATCCCGGCGATTACCTGCCGGTAGTCCCGCTACCCTCCGGTGGTCCCGCCACCTGCCACAACGCGTGGTGCTGACCGGCGAGACCCACGTCCGTCACGAGGTCACACGCATCCCGGCTCTCATTCCGCGAGGAAGGGTGCGTATCCGACCGGCATCTCGCTCACCTCAAGGTCTGAGAACAGCAAGGTCAGATCGTGAGCGTTGGCCTCGATGTGAACCTCATGGAAGTCGATCCCGACAGTCTTGGCCCATCGGAGGGCAGCCTCCGACTTGAGACGAAGCTCGGCTCCGTAGAGCTCGTGATGGTGCGCGCCCCAGACGTAACCATCGAGGCCGATGGCGGTTTCGCTGTCGAGGAGCCGGTCGTCCAAGGACTTCCGCCAGGTCCCGGTCGACAGGAACGTCTCGCACCGGGCTTCGACGAAGTACCGGAAGAGATACCGCAGGTAGGTCGACGGGTTGTGGGGGCCCTTCCACACGTTGATGACGACTTCGTAGTCGCGCATGTAGGTGGTGTATCCGTGGTGCACGACATTGGCTTGGATCGACTCGTTCAGCGTCCGCTGAAGTTCTGCGGTGTCCATGCCGCCGTTCTACCTCACTGGGCAAGACCTTCGACAGCGAGATTTGCAGCCTGAGGCACGCCTCGGACCAGAGAACGCCCAGAGAAGTCCCAGGGGGCTGCGACCTGGCCTGCCAGCGGAACGGGCCCGGCCGGGGGGCCGGAGGCCGGAACTGGGGAGGCGAAACTGGAGGGCCTCACGAACCGAACCCTAGGGTGTCAGATCCAGAGAACGTAACGGCGGAGACCCTCCACCCGGCCAGCGCTCCCTCATCCGGTCATCGGCTTTCCTTGTTGAACCATCCGAGCGACCGGATGAGGGACGCGCCGAGAAAGAGGATGCCGAGAGGGACGATCGTGAACCACATGGCATTGGCTTTCACGGCCGCGAGCAGGGCGATGGCGCCGATGGCCAGCGCCAGGAGCACGAGCATGCCCAGAAGGACGCGAATCTTGGAAACCAACGGAGGACGCTCCAATGTTGGACTGGGATATCGGCACCGGACGGCTACTGCTGCCCGTCGGGGCACTGGCGGCAGTTGCCCTCCGGGGAGGGCAGCGAGCGCTCTGGCAGGACACCACAGCTCTGCCAGGAGCTCATGCCGGAGCCTCCCATCGCCGCTTCCATGAAGCGTCAGTCGAACTACGTACTCTCCTACGTATTTCCCACCGCGTTCTACTGGTAGGCGGGTACCGCACAGGTGGCGCCACGCCCTCGACCGACTTCTCGGCGTAGTCGTTGCACCAGCCGTTCTTCGCGTCACCGACGACGAACGTGCTGAGAGGCCACCGCCCCGTCTCCACGGGCAGGGGACGGCGCCGCTCTTCCAGCCGCCTCGCCGGGATCAGACAGGAGGAGGGGCGTTGCCCGCCCCACGAGCCGACCGACCCGCCTCGCGCACATCCGCGTCCGTGCTCCGTCGTAGCACGAAGATCCGCAACAGAGAGAGCAGACTCGGACCGCACAATGCGCCGGCGATCCAGCCGTTCGTCGGCATCGCATAGAGTCCGCCTCCGAGCATCAGCACCGACAAGGCGACTGCAGAGTGCAGCAGACGCATCTGATGTCTGTGGTGGCGGACGGCCATCTGTTCACGTGCCCGGCGCTCCTCCTCTCTTTCCACCGCATCGGCGCGCCGCTGCGCCTCGGCCTCCTCAGCAGCCGCCTTCCGGGCCGCGTCGGCTTCCTGCCGTTCGAGTCGGAGCTTGTTCAGCTCGTGCTCGCGCCGGAGTTGCGGTTCGAGGGCTTTGAGAGCGGCCTGGAGCTTCTCGGGCCCGCCAAGCGCTTCCCCCCACTGGGCCGCAATGCCCAGGCCGGCGGACAGAAGAGGGTCAGAGCCGAAGTCTCCCGGGAAGTGACCCAACTGGCCTTCGAGACTCATGCCCGCGCTCCCCCGTCGTCGCCTGCCCATGGGACAACGTCGCTTTCGACGAGGTCCGGCGGTGGGCCGAGGCGGATGAACAGTCGGGCCAGGGCGAGGTTCAGAGAGTCAGCCGCAGCCTCCATGTCCTCTACCCGGTACCCGGCCGGTTCGAGTTGGCTGACTCCACGCGTCTCTACGTGCCTGTCGCTGCCGTCGAGAAGGGGAACGAAACCCCGCGACGCCGAATGACGGGGGATCGACCGGGGCAACTCGACGGCCATCAAGTCAATGCTGCGGGCAACCTTGCTCAAGGTCAGGTGATCGAGCTGATGCAGGAGGTCCAGGAACATGCGCGTGAGTGCCTGTTGAGGATCCTCAACAGGCAGGTCTCGTCCACGGGATCGCGCATGGTCGAGGAACCGCGTCATTCGTGCGCTCTGGTCATGGCTGATGCTCCGCGCCACGGCACGGCCGATGATGCGTCGTCTGTCCGGCCACCCCTCGGGGTCGTCCTCTTCCAGCGCGGCCGCGACCGCCAACCTCGCGAACCGCACAGCCAGTCGGTCGGGGTCGATCGGCCTGCTCTGAATGCCCCTCCCCCAATGGTCCCGTAGGCACGGCGGCGTGACCGCGATAGCGGACATCCCATCCTGCCCGAGTGGATGCCACGCGGGAAGAGCCCCTCGCTCGGCCG
>NZ_LIVV01000001.1:855581-1619301 GCF_001905825.1 Streptomyces sp. CB02009 | reverse complement strand
TCGCCCCTTCCGAGCCACTGAGGGCTTGACGTCACCGGCGCAGCGCAGTGCCATGAAGAGGGACGGAGGGGGCGGAATGAGCGGCGAGGACAGCGACACCGGGCACCAGGGGGACGTACCACCCGAGCGCCCGAGTAACACGGATTTACCCGGCAATGTGTGGACCGTACTGCTCGCGCTGCTCGTGCTCGGGCTTTTCCTGTACGGCCTCACACGGGGCGACACTGGTGGAGGGCACCCCGACGGGTACACCGGTTGGCATTGAGCGGCGTCGGAACACGCCGCGGCTGCGGCCACGGGACGGCAGGGGGCGGCGGTGACGCCAGGTACTGGCCGCACCGCCGCCCCCTCCCCTACGGCCCAGCGGCCGAACGGGTCAGACGATCGGGTGGCGCGGAGTCGGCAGCGCCGGGTAGACGGAGCTGGACGCGCGCGGGCCGAACGGCGCCGTGGCGACACCCGTTCCTCGGTAGACGAAGGAGCCGCTCGCGCCGTAGGCGAACAGGTCGTTGCGTCCGTCTCGGTCCACGTCACCCATGCCGACGAGGTGGGTGTACGCGCCCCAGCCCGAGCCGACCCTGACCCGGGTGGCGAACGACGAACCGGTGGCGCCCTGGTAGAGCCAGAGGACGCCGGCGGTGTCGCGGGCGAGGAGGTCGCCCTGCGGCGTACCGGCGACGTCGCCGACGGCGGTGATCTGGTTCATCCCGCCCCAGCCCCCGCCGACCTTCGTACGGCCCCGGAAGGGTGCGGACCAGTTGCCCGTGCCCTGGTACGCCCACAGGACGCCGGACGCGTCGGTGGCGAGCAGGTCGGACCAGCCGTCGCCGTTGAGGTCGCTGCCGCCGGTGATCTTGTTGTAGCCGTTCCAGCCGGAGCCGATCTTCGTTCGCCCGGCGAAGGTGCCGTCGCCCTTGCCGAGGTACAGCCAGAGGATGCCCGAGGCGTCCCGCGCGACCAGGTCGGGGGCGGCGGCGCCAGCGACGTTGCCGACGGCCTCGATCTGGTTGTAGCCGTTCCACCCTGCGCCGAGGGGCTTGCTCTCCAGCGACCAGTAGTCGGTGGACAACGGGGTCTTCCTGACCTCGTCGCGCCACAGGCCGCCGGCGGCGTCACGGGACAGCAGGTCCGGGGCGCCGTTGTCGTCGTAGTCGTGCAGGCCCGCCTTGCGGGTCACCTTGAAGGTGCCGGTCCTCCTCAGGTCGGGGCCGATGCCGTTGAGCGGCTTGGCGTCGAGCTGCCAGGTGTAGTCGCCGTTGGGGGCGAGGGCACCCTCGGCCAAGGTCCCCTGCCACTCACGACGGACCCCGGCGCGGTTCTCGAACGGGAACTCCACCGTCCTGCCGGTGCGGACATGGCGCAGGGTGACCTTGCCGCCCGCGTTCTCGCGGGACAGCAGCCACTGGAGCGTGACCTTGCCACCGTTCTTGTCCAGGTCGACCGTGGACGGGACATCGGTGGAGGTGAGGGCCAGCGCGGTGGGGGCGTCGGTGCCGGCCACCAGGGTGGCGACCGGCTTGCCGTCCGGGTCGGGCGAGATCCGGTAGATGCCCTCGCCCTGGGCGACCGTACCGCCGCGCGCGTACAGGTCGCCGTTCGGGGCGGTGGCCGAACTGGAGACGTGGTCGAGGAGCTTGACCGTGGTCCGGGGGTCGGCCAGGGAGCGGGCGGTCAGCGGGAAGAGCGGCGAGGCGACGGTGGCGGTGCGGCCGTTGAGCTCGCTGGTGGTCACCCAGTCGCCCACCAGGTTGACGTCGATGTCGGCGCCGGTCGAAGCCTGGCCGAGGTCCGTGGTGACCTCGGGGGCGTCGACGCCGCGGACGGTCGTCACCAGCTGGACGCGGTTGGCGATGGTGCGCTCGATCCACGCCACGTGGGTGCGGGAGACGAAGGCATCGGCGCCGGTCCGCTCGGAGTGCGTCTGCCGGGGTCCGTCCACAGCCCGGCCGGTGGCGGTGTCCACGGCGACGAGGAAGGTACGCAGGTCGGCGCCGGTGCCGGTGTAGTACTGGATCAGCGCTGTGCCGGGGGTGCTGGCCCACACGCGGCCCATGCGCGCGTTGCCGGGGATGACGGTGACGTCGCCTCCGGTGGGCGTGTCCGCGGGGCGCCTGACCAGGTTCACGTCGAGCACACCGGTGTCCTCGTCGGTGTACGACATGACCAGCGTCTCGCCGGCGATACCGCGGAGCATGTAGCCCTGGTTGTGGGACATGGCGTAACGGATGCCGTTGTCGGTACGGGTCATGTCGTTGATCCAGTAGAGGTCCTCCCCCTCCTTGCGGGAGAAGACGATGTCTGACTGGCCGCCCATGAAGGTGGTGCGGGGCGTGGTCAGGTATCTGGTGGTGCCGTCCGCGTAGGTGGTCCAGCGGTACTCGGTGCCGGACGGGTACACGGCGCGAGTGAGGTATCCGGTCGCGCCGGCGCTGACGATCTCCGTGGGGTGGGGCAGCGTGACCGCGTCGGCCGCCTGGAGAGGCGACTGCACCGCGCTCACCGGGGCGGTCGGCGCGGGTGCGGCGGTAGCGGCTGGGGCAGTCGCGAGTGCGGCCGTAGCGGCTGCGGCGGTCGCGGGCAGGGCCGTCAGCGCGGTGCCGGACGTGACGGCTAACACGGCGGTGACTGCGGCGAGGAGACGGGTGGACGAACGGTACTGCACCTTGGATTCCCCCCAGGAACATCCGGCTGCGGCGGTCGCCGCACGACGGTTGGACCCATGATCGACACCGATGGTTGTACGCGGGCGGCCCTGGCGCCGGCCACCGACGGCGCCGGTGGGCCCGCGCGTCGTCGCGGACCTGGCCCTCGAACGCCTGGTGCCGGCGAGCGAGGACTACGCTGTGCCTGCGACTGCCGCATGATTTCAAGGCTTCACATACTGATGGTCAACGGTGGGCGCACCCCGTCTCCGCAACGCGTCAGGGTCGCACAGCGTCTGCCTGTCGTCATGTGTCTGGAGGACCTGTGCAACGTGGCGAAGTCTGGTGGGCCCAGTACGACGAGCGGAGGCTGGTCGTACTGCTGTCGGGAGACGACTCGTCCGGGATCCGGGTCATGCAGGTCGTCGCTCCAGCGGGCATCGACATCAGCGGTCTGGGCATCGAAGTGACGGTCGGCGTCGGTGAAGGACTGCCGTTCGAAGGCGTACTGCGGCTCGCGTTCCCGCGTCCGGGCCTCACCCCGTGCTCGTGGCTGACCACCGTGTCCCGGGACGACTTGATCGAGCGGGCGGCCGTCCTGTCCTCCGCGAAGCTCAGCGAGATCGACGACGCCTTCCGACTCGCTGAACAGGCGCAGGAGTGGGCCCCGGCCACGACCGCGAAGCTCAGCGAGGCAGGGGATGCCCTCCGTCGCGGTGAACCCGGTTAGACGGAGGCGGAGTCGATGCCCGTGACGGCGTGGGCGAGCTCGGGCGCGATGATCGACGCTTGCCGCCTGCCGCCTCGGCGTCCCTCACCACAGAGATCACGATCCACGGCTGGAGAACTGGTGGGCTGCTCTCCATGCCGACTCGGTTGCGGCGAAGTGGGCTCCGGCTTGGCCCATTCAGTCGCTGCCCCCGATCGTGCGACCGGTTCTCAGAGGCCCGACTGCCGGCCGGACGACGGAAGTGACTCCAGCCACTCAGCCACTTCGAGGGAAGTCTGGAGATCCGGTTCGTACTTCGCAGCATCCCGCAGGGTCAGCTGGCGGTAGTGGTCGGCTGCTTCACGGATGGCCGTCAGCCCCTCCTCGCGCCGCTCCAGATGTCCGAGTTGGACAGCGAGATTGTTGAGGGACACGGCGAGGTCGCGCAGGGGGCCGTCTGGATTGGCAGCGGCCAACTCACGATAGAGAGCGACAGCCTCATCGGGGAGCGGGGGCCCGTGCCTCCCCGTACCGAGGAAATGACGTAACGTCATCCGATGCGAAGATCCAATACTCTGGCAGGCATACTCGTCCTGCCCCTGCTCGCCTTCCTGGCCACACTCCTCCCGGCCGCTCCGGCGGCCGCCAGCGGTACCGACTTCCTGGGTGCCGACCCCGCCGCCGGCAAGCCCGGGGACCAGATCCTGTTCCGCTCCGGCACCGCGGGCTACGGCTGCTTCCGGATACCCACGCTGGTCCGCACGGACGCCGGAACCCTGCTCGCGTTCGCCGAGGCCCGTACCTCTCCCTCCTGCGCGGATCGCGGTGCCATCGACATCGTCGTTCGCCGCTCCACCAACGAGGGCCGCACGTGGGGGCCGATCCGTGTGGTGCTCTCCGGTTCGGCCGCCGACTCTCTGGCTCCGTACACCCGGGGCAATCCCACACCGGTCGTCGACAGGCTGAACGACAAGGTCATTCTGTTGTCGACCGCCGAGCCGGCGACCCCCGGCGGTACCGGCCCGCGCCGCGAGGCGATCGTCCAGACCAGCGACGACGACGGCCTCAGCTTCAGCGCCCCGCGCTCCACCAACCGCCTCCTTCCCTACCCGGCCCCCACCGGCACTGCGGCGCCTCTCAAGGGCTGGTTCGGCACCGGCCCCGCGCACGGCATCCAGCTCCAGTCCGGTCCCCACCCCGGCCGCCTCGTCGTCGGCGTCTACCAGGGCCCCGATGAGGACGAGCAGCACGCCGGAGTGCTCTACAGCGACGACCACGGGCAGACCTGGAAGCCCGGCTCGTCCCAGAACTCCTTCGCCGCCGGCGTGATGAAGCCGGGCGAGGCGGCCGTGGCGGAGCTCCCGGACGGGCGGGTCTACGTGGGCGCGCGCAACGAGCTCCCCGGCAGCCACCGCGCGTACGCCATCACCGGCACGGACGGGATCAGTACCCCCGCCTTCACGTCCCTCCCGTTCACCACGTCCAACACCCAGGGGTCCCTCCTCACCCTCCAGCACACCTACGACAAGGTGGCCGGCGACACCCTGCTCATGGCCGCGCCCTCTTCGGCCACGGACCGGGCCGATCTCCGGCTCTACGCCTGGAACACCAGCACCACTCCCCCGGACCCGACCACCGGTGACCGCCGACCCGACTGGCGGCCCGTCGGCGCCATCGTCAAGCCGGGCAAGTCCGGCTACTCCGATCTCGCCGAGCTGACCGGCGGCGAGATCGGACTCGTCTACGAGAGCGGCAACCTCCCCGGCATGTCGGGAGGTACGGACTGGTCCGCGGCCACCATCAACTTCCGCCGGATCGACCCCCGCCCCCTGTTCTCCTACGCACACGAGGGCGTGCCCGCTCCCGGCACCACCCGGCCCGCCGGCCCGACCACTCCGGACGCCTCACCTCAGGCCAACGACGCCTACTTCACCGGCGACGCCAAGCTCACCACGGGCGGAGCGGCCGGCCAGGGCCTCGTCCTCGACGGCAACGGCGACAGCGCGGAGGTGCCCTACGCCCGGTCCCTCGACCCGGCGGACGGGGATTTCACCTACTCCCTGCGCTTCAAGCACGATGCGGCCGCGCCCGACTCCGGCCCGGCCGTCCTGCTCCAGGCCCATGGGCAGGGAACCGAGAAGCCCGGGATCCTGATCCAGACGGATGCCAAGAGCGACCGAGTGACCGCCCAGGTGCAGGCCAAGGACGGCGGTGCCACCGTGTCGGTGCCCCTCCCGGGGCTGGGGGATTCCGCGGACAAGAAGTGGCACGCCCTCACCCTGGTGCGCACCGGGGGCGACATCACACTCCATGTCGACGGTCACTCGGCGACGTCCCAGGGCGCCTCAGTGAGCGGATCGGTCACCCGGCCGGTCACGGACGGGAACACCGGGATCAGGATCGGTGCCGGGACGGACGACGGATACGCGCCCTTCCGGGGCACCATCGACGAGGTCCGGCTCCACCGTGCCGCCCTGACGCCTGACGAGATCGGCACGGCCGATCAGCACCTGCGGCTGTGGCTGCCGTTCCACGTCGTGGACAGGGCCGACCCGGTCTCCCTGCGGGACGTGTCGATCTCGGACGACGTGTCCGGCGCGTGTGTCGAGGCCACGGGCGCCCGACGCGAAGGCTGCGTCGACGGGACCATCCTCGGCGGGGTCAGTGAAACCAACCGGCTCGGCGACGCGGCCGTCGACAAGGGATCCCTCAAGATCGACGCCGCCCACCCCGGTGTAGAGACGCCCTTCCGGCCCGGCGTCGACGTCGGCTCCGACGACTTCACCTACGCGCTCTGGTTCAAGCACGACTCGACACAGGCGAGCGCCAACCAGGTCCTGCTGTGGGCGTACGGAGTGGATCCCGACGGCGCGGCGACCAAGCACTGGGCGCCCTCCCTATGGGCACGTGCCGAGCCGTCGAAGAACCGCATCCGGGCCTGGGCGGAGACCGCACCGGGCAAGGGCGTGGAGCAGATCATCGAAGCCCCGGCCGGTTTCGGCGACGGCGCGTGGCACCTGCTGACTCTCATCCGCAGCGCAGACGGCTTCCGGCTCGGAGTGGACCGCAGGCTCACCGAACCGCTCCCCCTCACGGGTACGTTCACGTTCCCCGCGGGGTCCGGCACCGCCCCTGACGGCACGGAACTGGCGGGAACCACTCCGCTGGGTCTGCGTGTCGGGTCGAAACCCGGAACGAGTGGCGCCGAGGCACCGCTGAGCGGGGCGATCGACGACGTACGCCTCTACGGGAAGGCGCTGAAGCAGCAGGATCTCGACGCGATGCTGCCCGTTCCGACCACCAACGAGCCCAATCCCGCGCGCGTGTTCCCCAGTGACAGGCCGCGCTTCAGGTGGTCCATGGAGCCGGGCAACGTTCAGCAGCACAGCGTGGTGCGTCCCGCCGCGACGGGCCGTGCCACTCCGGACTCGTCGGCGCATGCCAACAACGCCTCCGTCGACGGTGGCACCGGCAGGCCCGACGGAAGGTTCGGCAGGGCGTTCAGAGCCAACGGCAGCCCCGGCAAGGACGGACGGGTCGTGCTGCCCTACACCGACTCCGAAGCCCTCCGCGACGGCGACTTCACCGTCGCCACGGTGTTCAGCCACGACCCCGAGGCCTCCGCTACGCAGAGCATCGTCTGGGCGTTCGGTCACGGCGCCTCCGAGCGCCAGCTCCGCATACGCACCGAGTGGCGTACGGAGCAGGTGGACGGAGTGGCCGTGACGAAGCGCAAGCTCGTCGCCTTCACGCAGACCGACACCGGGTCGACCGAGATCGCGGTCGACGCGCCGGGCGCGGGCTGGCACCACGTCGCGCTGACCCGCGAGAGCGGCGCTGCGAAGCTGTACCTCGACGGGGTGGAGGTCTACGAGACGGACGCCGAGGGTGCCAGGAAGCCGAAGCCGATCACGGGCTCCCTCACCTACCCGGACGCCTTCGCCGTCCAGGGCTTCCTCCTGGGTGACAGCCCCGTCGGCGGCCAGCCGCTCAAGGGCTCCCTCGACGAGTTCCGCGTCTACCGCACGGCACTCGACGGCTCCGAGATCGCCGCGCTGTGGACCACGAACACCGCCCCGGCGCAGGCGGCCCCGGTGGTGCACCTGCCGCTCGACGTGATCGCGACCGGCGAGTACGCCCGTATGTGACGACCGGCTGGACGAGGCTGAGTCCGGGACCGCGGCGGCGGCCCGGACTCGGCTCGTTCCGCTCGGCGGCCGCGTCCGGTCTTCAGGCATCGAGCATGACCGACTGGTCGTAGCGTGCCGCAACCGCCATCGCGGACCTTCCGCGATGGCGGTCGCGGTGTGTCTCAGTTCAGCCGGGAGGTGGCGTAGGCCTCGATCGCGTCACGCTGGTACGCGGCCAGGCCGGGAGCGATGGACTCGTAGGCGGCGCGCCACGTCTCGTTGACGACGATGGAGCGCCCGATGGCCCGGTACTCCTCGGCAGAGACCGCGCGCAGCTCGGCCAGTGCCCGGTACTGGCCGTCGATCTCGGCCTGGACCCGGTCGGCGTCGGCCGGGAGGCCCGCGGCCATGAGTTCGGCCAGCCGGATCATCTGCGCGGTGCGCTCACGGTGGCCGGCATCGGCGTCGGCCTGACTCATCGTGACGGCGCGTCGCCCGATCTCTTCGGCGAGTTCGGGGAAGTCGCGCATGTTCTCCTCGTACTGGGAGGGCGTCACGCCCTCGAAGAGGTTTTCCGGTCGGTTGATGGTCATGGGATTGCCGTCCTTTCTGGACTGATCCAGTTCGGCGATCGTGCGGGAAACCGTGCCGGCCAGCGCGTCGAGCCGGTCCCGTTCCGCGAGGAGGCGCTGGTGGTGGCCCCGCAGGGCATCCACCTCGTCGATCTGCTCGGACAGGATCCGGCCGATCTCCGACACCCCGACACCCAGCGCCCGCAACACAAGGATCTGCTGCAGCCGCAGCAGCTGACGCTCCGCGTAGTAGCGGCGCCCGCTGGCGCCGATCCGGGCGGGCGGCAGCAGGCCCGTCTCGTCGTAGTGGCGCAGTGTCCGGGCGGTGACGCCCGACATCCGGGCCACCTCGGCGATCGACCAGTCCATGGCGACTCCTGCACGTATGTATCGCAGGGCCGGTTTCTCCGGCCCTCGTCACGACGGTAGGAGCTGCCGCAACGGCAACTTCAACCCCCGATCCCAGATCCCCTCGGTCAGGACGACGCGGTCAAGGTGATGGAGGGTGTCGCGCGCATGACCGACATGCTGTCGAGTCAGCAGCAGGAGCTGATCGACACTCTCGAGGAGATGGCAACCGCCGAGACAAACTTGGCTCGTCGTGACTGCCTGGTGCAGTTCCCGGAGGGCTTCGGACTCGTCGGGGCCCTCCTGAAGGATGTGCGCTAGCCGTGCAAGGCAAGCGCCAAACCGCGCCGTGGCGGTTGATCCTCCACCCAGACTCGTCACCATGGGCTCGACGATGTTGGATAGCGGCGTGGTGAGACGCAAGAAAGAGAAGAAGAAGCGGCCCGCCTGGGGCGTTCCGAAGGGGATCGTCCTGTCGGCAACGCCGGAGGGCTGGCGCACCAGTGTCCTCACCGAAAGCGGAACGCTCTGCGGGCGGTTGAACGTGCCGATCAACACCGACCCGCAAGATGCGCGGATTGCGGCGGCGGTGATGGTGACGGAACTCGCGCGCGACTTCCACGACACCGATGTGAAGGTGAGCTGGGATACGCTTCAGGAGCCCTGGTCATGGACGGCCCAAGTCACCCTCGCCGCGGATGCCGAACCACCTTCGCCGGACGCCGAAGGCTGATCGGCAAGCGCGGGAATCGAGCAGGCCGCGCTTGCGCAAGAAACGGAGCGACGCGGCCGGACCTCCGTCCTCAACGTGATGCTCAGCATGCCCGCCTTCGGGCCGGGCGCCTCCGAGACCGGCCGGTCCCTCAGGCCGGTCTTCGCCGCTGCGGCTCATCGCGGGGTGCACACCGTACGCCGTCTCCTGCCCCAACCCCATGGCGCCGGCACCTGATCCCATTGAGCACCGCCGAGCCCCCAAGCCCCCCGGTCCCCCGGTCCCCCGGATCCACCGGACCTCCTGAACCGGGGGCAGGGCGCCTGTCAGACGGGCTGGGTTGCGAAGACGAAGAGGCCTCCGGTGCCGCGGAGGACGGCATACCCGTTCGTCGTGAACTGCGGGATCTCGTCGATCCCGGAGCCGAGCGGCTTCTTGTCGTCGGCGTCGAGCGCGGCCCCGGTGCCGTCGAGGTACGCGTACAGGACGCCGTTGGCCGGCAGGGCGTTCGGCGTGATCGTCACCTCGTCCGCGGCCTGGCGCCACAGTTCCTTGCCGGTCTCCGTGTTCCAGGCGACCGCGCCCTTGGTCCGATGCCCCCGGCGCTGGAGGACGTCCTCACCCCTGGTTGATGACGCGGCTCGATGAGATCCGCGTACAGCCCCCGGTGCGGCGTTCGGAGTGTCCAGGGATCCGCCCCGGGACGGACGTACCTGGGCGACTCGAAGTGGCAGCTCGCCGAATCCGTGGCGCGTGGTCGCTGCCGGTGCAGGAGGTGTCACCGAGCAGGTGGAGTACTCCGCGACCCTGTCCAGGCTGGATGTGCTGGACCTGGTGGCGATGGCGCCGAGTGCGCCACGTGAGTCGTGCGGACCTGAACGACGGCGCCACCCTGCCCGAGCGGGTCACTGTCTCCGTGCTGGCCACTGCGTACCGGCCTCGGTGACCACGAGCGGACGCATGCGCCTGCGCACCCATGAGCAGTAGGCGTGTGCTTGGCGCCCTGCCTTCCCCGCAGCGTGGGGAAGGCAGGGCGTCCGTTCGCCGACCATCGACGGATGGTCTCAGTCGACTCGACAATCAACCGCGCCCACCGGCTCGCCGCGCACACACGGCCCGGCCAGCCCGGGCGGAAGGAGTACACCGGAACCGCCACCTGCCGCGGCACGAGTGGTTGCTCATGCCACCGGGGGCGGGCCGACCAACCACGCGGTACGTCTCAAGGTCTACGACAGGAAGGTCCCGCCTCTTTTGCGCACTCCTCGCAAGATGCCTTCACATGAGTTCAGTTGACCTTGCCCACAACCGCCTTCTCCTCAACGGCAGCAGCAGCGAAGAACGGGCCCAGATCCTCCAGCCCGCGATCCTTGCTGCTCACGGCCCACGCCGTTGCGTTCCTGGAGGCCCACCCCTCGGTGACCAGACCCTCGGCGACCCGGCGCACCTCATCGAGGGTAAGAACGAACTCTGACGCGTCGCCCGGTCCGTGCTCGTTCACGGCGGAGGAGCCGTGTCCGACCGACCTCGCAAGCCACGGGTAGACGGTCGTCCAGTCCGCCGCGCCCATCTCAACCTCGGCACGTCCTTCAGCCACTGCGTCAAGATTGCGGTAGTCGCACGCGAAGGTGTCTCCCGTCGAGCTACGCACGAGGGGTTCGCGCTTCTCCAGAACCTCCTCTACAAGCGACGGTTCAATCTTCGTGAGCGTCAACCACATCGACATGGGCCGTTCTCCCCCTTCACGCATCCACACCTTTTCATCCGCTGACGAGGACTACCCAGAGGCGGTACACGGTGCGCGAGTTGCCCGCCGGAATGGCGTGATGGGCATTCAGAGTTACTGCACCGCGGAACGTTTGAGCAGAGGGAGTCGGGTCAGACGCCCCGATGTCGGAAGCGCACACCTTGGGGGGTGGGCCTTCCGGAGCGGGCCGTCCTCGTGGCGCCACTTCCCCTCGGCGTCAAAGGGCATGCCCCCGCCCGCACGACGGGCTGCCGCCCGGATCCGTACGGCAGCCGGACACCCCGCACCCCGGCCGCCTCCCTGCCGGGGCGCGCGGGTCCGTCCGGCGGACCCCCGGGGCCGGTGCTCAGACCGCCGCCCCCGGGCAACGGATCCGCCAGCATCAGGCGCCTCCTGTATGGACAGGGCAGGTTGAGAGGTCTCTACGGGAGGCACCACGGTGCAGACATCCGCGAGGGTCAAGGCGCGGCACGTCAGGAGAGGTAGTCCGCGCAGCCCTCGTCATCGAGTTCGAACGGGCCCTCGGGGATGATGCAGAACTCGTTGCCCTCGGGGTCGGCCATCACGAGGAACCCGCCGGTGGCGTATTCCTCCAGCCGGCGGCCGCCGAGTGCCTCGACACGCTGCTGCTCAGCGGTCGGGTTGGGTGAGGTGACGTCGAAGTGCATGCGGTTCTTGCCTGACTTGGGCTCGTCACTTCGCTGGAACCCGAGGCCGAGGCCCCTCTCGCGCTGCAGCCACACGTAGGGGCCCATGCGGCCCACGACCGGCCTTCCAAGCAGCTCGGACCAGAACGCGGCAAGTCGCTCAGGGTCTGCGGCATCGATGACGAGGGCGTTGATCTGCATAGATGACTCCTCCATGCCTTGATCCTCTCAGGGCACACCCGATCGCCGAGCGTCATAGGCACGTTCGCAACGAGCGGCAGAGCCTCGCGAAGGGTGTCCCGTAACTGCTCTGCGCCGCGAGTGCTGAGCCCTTCCCCGTGCTGGGTCCCTATGAGCGCGGGACGGTGTCAGTGGGCGAGGGCACACTGAGTGCGTGATCACCTCTCCACCGACCGCAGACCTTGCCTCCCGACCCTCCCCTGTCTGGGTGGAGTCGATGGGCGGCCCTCTGATCGTCATCCCCGTGTCCTCCCTTGCCGCCTGGGGCGGGTGCACGGAGAGTGGTCTTATGCCAGGAGACGCCACCGCCCCGGACGACTACGACCGGGCCTGCGCAGTGGATGATCTGGCCGGCGTGATCCCCATCGACGAGAACGGCGCGCAGGCGCTGGTGTTGGCGGACGAGCCGGCGACCAGCTGCTATCTGCCCCAACACCGAGCGTTCCTGCGGTGGCTCGCCGCCGATAGCGAGGCCGGACTCGGCGCCGCGGCAGATGCCGTCCTCGCAGACCCGGCCACGGTGTGGGAGGAGTGCGGCACCTGGGTCTCGGACGGTCCTGCGGTGCTCATGGACTCTGCCGAAGCGGGTTCCGACTTGGGCGTCGAATACCCCGACGGTGGGATGCCTGCCGAGGCGCCGGTCCCGCTCCCCGCCGGCCGCTGGCAGGTCCGCGCCACGCAGACATGGGTGGCTGGGGAGAACTGGGTCGGCCTGGTCCAACTCCTGCCCGCCGAATCCTGAACGGGCCGAGCTTCGGCCGCCGGGTGCGGTGCATCGCAGCGACGCCGGCAGCCACCGCCCACCGGCTCAGCCGGAGCGCCTTGTCCTGGGCAAGCGAGTGCCCGCCTCTCGGGGGATGTAAGGCGGGCACTCACCGGCACTTCCGCCGCCGAGCCCGGTCCGGATGCAGTACTCGTGATCCGGATTCCGGTTGGGCGCGGAGGCGCTGTCGCGTTCCTTCGTGTCTCCTGGTCAGACCGCGGTGGTGAAGAGGTCACTCAGAGGCTGGGCGGAGTCCGTTCCGGAGTGGCCGAGGGGCGCGTCGAAGCTCCAGACGAGGAAGAGCAGGAAGACCACCAAGGCGCTGAACGTGGTGGCCAGTAGCAGTTCGCGCGCGGAGCGGCGGATCTGCAGGGTGTAGAGCAGGCCCAGGGTGACCAGGGCGCCGGCGAGGAGGCCGAACCAGAGGGCCGCGGGCAGGGTGGTGCCGGAGGTGTCCAGGCGCTGGTGGCGGGCGTCGTCCGCCGCCGCCACCTGGTCCAGGAGCGGCTGGTAGGCCTGGGCCTGGAGCTCGTCCGCCGGGGTTCGGTGAGCGATGTCGCTCCTGATGCGGCGCAGCAGTTCGGCGCCGGTGCTGTCGACGGGGAGGTCGTCCTTCAGAGCAGGCCATTCGGCGGTGACCGCGTGCCGGGCGTAGGCGTCGATGTGCTCCTTGATCTGCGTCCGGAAGGCGGCCGGGTAGACGTCCAGGCGCTGATCGATCTCGTACAGCGCCTGTGCCTCGCGCTGGACGGTGTCCTCGGCCGCGGTACGTGCCTCCCACACGCCGGCGATCGCCAGTCCGAGCACGATGGCGTAGACGACGCCGACCATCATGACCATGTACTCGAGCACGTCCGGTGTCTCTGAGGTGTCTTCGTCGACGGCCACGCGGCGGTGCCGCAGGACGGTCGCCGTGACGACGAGAACGCAGACCATGGCCGAGGCCAGGGTGTAGACGAGCCATTCCGGCATTGCAGAACTCCAGGACGAGCGAGGCGATGTGTACGAGATACGGGGGCGGGCGCGGCGGGCGGGCCAGCGGCCCGGCGAGCGGACGAGAGGCAGGGACCGTCAGCGGCGGCCCCGGCGACGGGACCCGGGCCGCAAGGCGGCCGCGGCCAGAACGGCCGGCAGGGTGATCACGACCGTGGACATGGTCATCGAGAGCTTCGGCGGAGCGGGGCGGGACGGGCCACCCGTGTAGTGCGAGCGCGGCTCCCACTGGAATCCCTCGGGCGCTTGCGCCGGAGCGGCCGTCGTGATGCTCGGTGCTGGTGGCGCCGATTCGGGGCCGGGTGCTGGGAGTGCTCGGGGTTCCGGGGCGGCGGGCTCCGGAGCGGATTTCGGTGGCGAGAGGGCAGGCGGCCTCGGCGGTGCCGGCTCGGGGTCGGGAAGGGGCAGAGACGGTAGTGGCGCCTTCGGCGGAGGCGGCGGTGTCGTGGGCCGCGCCGTGGGCCGCGGAGAAGGTGGCGGCGTAGGCGACGGGGACATCGGGGCGCACGTGGGGCGTGGGGCTTCCGGCGCCCCGTCGCCGTAGCCCATGTCGACCCATACGTCCGGAGCACACACCACCAGGTGACCGTGAGCGGGAGAGTGGTCCATGACGACGGTCACGTCTCCGTGGTGCGGCAGTGGGCACAGTGCCGCCGCAGCCCCGAGACCGATGTTGATCCAGCCACCCACTCGTCATTCCTCCCCGTGACGACCTGACGTCGGACACGCGTTCAGGGCTCGAGAGGGCGGTTCTGGCACTGCCCTCGGAGCTGCCACTGCGGGTAACGATCATGGGCCCGACCAGTCACGCGGAGATCGGACGTGCTCGCCTGCCATCGGGGTGAACGCAGCGCTACGACGCCGTGCCCAAGCGGGGTGGCCGGGCCGGCCCGCCCGCGTACTGCGGGGAGCGCCCTGGCCGCTGGCACCGGGGTACGGGTCGCGTTTCACTGGAAGGTGCTGGAAGGCGCCGTATGGCGCCGCGCCCGCGTTCCGGGAGGTTCCGTGAACACGCACACACCGCCCCGTTTCGACCCCACCCGCGTCCCCCACCTGCTGGGCATGTTCGCGCCGGTGACCGAGGAGGTCGACGCCGCCGAGCTGGAGGTCACGGGCGAGATCCCGGCCGCCCTGGACGGCCTGTACCTGCGCAACGGACCGAATCCCCGTTTCACCCCGATCGGCTCGTACCTGTACCCCATCGACGGTGACGGAATGCTGCACGGTGTGTGGCTTTCCGAGGGCCGCGCACGCTACCGCAACCGCTTCGTGCGCACTCCTGCCCTGGAGGCCGAGGAATGGGCCGGGCGGGCTCTGTGGGGAGGCCTGGAGTCGATGATCCTTCCGGATGCCGAGCAGGTCGGACCGGAGCTCGCGGGGACCTTCCGGGAGCTGCCCGACATCAACGTCGTACGCCACGGGGGCCGCCTGCTGGCCCTCGCCGAGTCGGACTCCCCGTACCGGATCGGCGCCGGACTGGAGACCCTCGGCCGCGAGGACTTCGAAGGGGCCCTGCCCGCGGGAATCACCGCCCATCCCAAGATCGATCCGGTCACGGGCGAGATGGTCGTGTTCTGCTACGGCCTGGAGCCGCCCTTCCTGACCTGGTCGGTCATCGGCCGCGACGGCACCGTCACCAGCGGACCCACCCTCGTCGACGGCGTCGACGAGCCGATGATGATCCACGACATGGCCTTGACCCGCCGCTTTGCCGTCCTGGTCCTCGCGCCCGCCTTCTTCGACCTGGACGCGGCCATGGCGGGCGGCTCGTTCCTTGCCTGGCGGCCCGAGCGCGGTACCCGCGTGGCCCTGATCCCCCGCGACGGCAGTCCGCCGCGCTGGGCGGCCGACGAGGCGTTCTGGACGTGGCACACCGTGAACGCCTACGACGACGGCCCCGGCGCCGACGCCCCGGTCGTCCTGGACTACGTTCAGTGGAGCCGGCTGACGGTCGGCAGCGCACCGGGCGCGGCTCAGGACCCGGTCAGTGGCGGTCTGACGCGGGCGGTCATCGACCCGGCGACAGGCTCCATGACCCGCACCCTGCTGGACGACGCCCGCGTGGAGTTCCCCCGCATCGACGACCGCCTCATCGGGCGGCGCCATCGCCGTACCGCGCTGGCGACCTCGACCGGCCGGACGGACCTGCTGTCGGGCGAGTACGACGCCGTGCGCTTCCACGACCTGGAGACGGGGGCCTCCCACGTCTGGGACGCCGGGGACCTGTCGGTCGGCGAACCGGTCTTCGCGCCCGAGCCGGGTACCGACTCGGAGGAGAGCGGCTACTGGCTCACCTTCGCCACCGACCGCACCGACGGGTCGAGCTGGTTCCTGGTCGTGCCCGCCGAGGACCCGGCCTCCGGGCCGGTGGCACGCGCCCGCATCCCCGTCCGGGTCCCGCTCGGTCTGCACGGCTGCTGGCTCCCCACCGAAGGCGGCCAGGCAGCCGAGGAGTGAGCGCCGTCCGATAGCACGTGACGATCTCGGCTCCAGCGGGCTCGAATTGAGCGGGGGTGGGTCTGCCCGTTGCAGCCGCCGGCTGGCCCCGGTTACCGGGCTCAGGCGGTCACTCAGCTCCAGCCGGCTCGCCCGCCTTGTAGGGTGCCTGCCAAGGGGGCGGGTATGGATCATCGGGATCAGGACTGGGACGACGACAGCTCTTACCGGTCAGCCCTCAGGCGTGCCCGCATCACCATGGCTTTCGCTCTGGTGGCGACGCTGTTGCTGCTCGGGGGCGCGGCCGTCGCCCTCTTCGGAGTGTCCCTGTTCCTGGACCTCGTCGACTCGCTCAGTCCGTGACGGCGTTCCTGGAGAGGTCGGTTGAGCGCAACGGCGCGCACGTCGGCCTCACCGGGCGCGGGCTCTGTGGGTCCCTGGGGCTGCCGGCGCTCACACTCGCGAGCCCCCTCGAACACGAGGGCGAATGTGTGCCGTTGTCCGGGGCACAAGGGTGCCATGGCGACGACGGAGGAGACGAGTGTGAGCGGTACGGACGGACAGAGACGTGCGCGCGACGAGTCGCAGGAGGAACGGGCGGACCGTCGGTGGACGGAGCTCATGCAGGAGATACGGGTCGCGCAGACCGGGGTGCAGATCATGTTGGGCTTCTTGCTCACCGTGGTCTTCACCCCGACCTTCCGGGGCCTGGGACAGACCGACAAGACGATCTACCTCACCACGGTCGTGCTCGGGTCCCTGGCGACGGGGGCCCTGATAGCACCGGTGGCGTTTCACCGCATCGTGTCCGGGCGTCACCTCAAGCCCCACGGCGTCGCCTGGGCCTCTCGGCTCATCTTCGCCGGCCTTGTGCTGCTCCTCGCCACTCTGACGTCCTCGCTGTTCCTGATCCTCCGCGTGGCGACGCATGACCGATACGTACCGTGGCTCGTGGCCGGAGTCGTGACCTGGTACCTGTGCTGCTGGTTCGTCCTGCCCTACTGGGCACGCTTCCGCTATTCCAGCGGCGACGAGGACTGACCAGGACCGGTGCCGTACGTGCCGGGGGCGAAAGAGGCGGGGGCGAAGGAGCCCGGTGGCGGGACGGACCCTCTACCGGTACCTCTTACGCAGCGTCCTCGGCTCCGGCACGGCGGGCCGGTGTGCACTGACCGCCTCACCCGTCGAGGGGATCGCGCACACCGCACACCTTGCTCGTGACGCGCGCCTGACCTGTCGTTCCGAATGGCGTCACGTCGGTGACTCCTTCCGGGTGCATGTCGTGAACGCGCGTTACGGTGCGGCAGGGCAGGGCAGGGGACGGTCATGAAGCGCACTGATGACGGTCCTGACGGTGGCCACACGCGACCCGACGCGGTCAGCACCGCGACGGTCGAAGCCCTGGGGTCACTGTCGAAGGCACTCGAGACGGTAGAGCGGGCCCGTGGCCACCTCTACGGGTTCCACCAGCTGACCGGGACCGCGGACCTGGAACTGGACCGTTCGGTCGCCTTGCTGAGGGAGGCCGGTCACGGCTCCTGGGCGGACCGTGTGGAGGCCGAGGTACTGGGGCGCAATGTCATCCCGGGCCATTGGACCTTCCAGATCGTGGAGGCGTACAACAGCACCTACTACGAGCCCTTTCGGGACCTCGAACGCCATGCGCTGCGTGCCCTGGCGGGCGGCAGGGATCACCTCTACGAAGCGGCGATGAAGGAAGCCCGCCGGACCGCGGGCCACCCGGATCACACCGCTCGCCCTTCCTGACGCCTGTCGGCGAGGCCGACCGCATGGCGTCAGCGCAGTTCTGGCTGGGCCTCATCGATCCGTCAAGAGGCCTTCCCCTTCTTGCGAAGCGCACCGGGCTTGTGCACGGCGGAGCGGCCGGTCTTGTCGCTCTCCACCTCGTACTGCGGTTCGTCCCGCGAGGCATCGACCGTCCGTCCTGCGGCCCGGCCTCGGGAAGTGATCTTCTTCTTGATCTTCCCCGACACGGTCTGGCCATGGCTCTTCCACGACACCTCGTCGCCCTTGTGCACGTCGTCCTTCTTCACCATGACGTCTCCTCGCCGGATCGTTCAGCTTGGATGCATCCGCCCCGGCCGCGTATCGCTCGTCCCTCCGGACCGGTCACACTTCCAGGCTCCGGTCATTCACCGTGTGACGCATCCGCTCCCGCCGAGGGCCCTGCCAGCAGCATCCACCTCCACCTCCACCTCACGCCCGAGACGGCCACCGATGACGCACGTTCCCGGGCCGGGACGGCGATGCCGACAGTGCGGCAAGTGGTCGTGTGGTGAGCGAGAGGAGGATGCCGAGACCGTCGCAGAGCTTGAGCAGGCGGGCGAGGACGCTGAGCGAGGGGGCGGTCGGGGGCCCCATCGGCATGTGGAGGCGCACCAGGCGCGGCCGGTAGGTGAGGATCAGGGTCTGGAGCCGCAGGGCTGCCGTGGCGCGGCCGTGGACGTCCAGGTCGGCTGGGAGGCTCACCAGCAGAGCGTGGCCGTCGGTTGCGTAGTCCGAAGGCATGGCCGGCTGCTTTCCGCCGGACCGGCACGCAACGCGGCCTCTGCCGAGGCGGGCGCCGATTGCATGACCGGGCGGCTGATCGTGGGGGGCAGGGATGCAGGACGTGGCCACTGGCCCATGGGCGTTCGGGTGATGTTGCCCGTTCCTCGGCTTCGAGGCCGGGTGAGGACTCGCCCCTGGGGGCTGAAGCGCAATGCCCTGCGCCACAGGCAGCCGTCATGGCGGCGCTTCCTACGCTACGCCCGCCCGACCAGCAGCGCAGCCGCACTCGAAGGGAGCGGAGAGACGTTGGTCCAGCCGGTCACTCCCGCGGTTGGCGGTGCCCGCCCTGACGTCGCGTATCGCACAGCGTCCGGGCGCCACTCGCGCCGGAAGCCGTTGCGGAGAGGCAGCCGCTCCGTAAGGGCCCGGTGGGGGCTCCGGTTGCCGCACCTTCCCACGTGCGTGAGTTTGGATTGAGGGTCCGAATTCACCGACCTCTCAGCGATCGTCCTTGTCTTCAGGAGGAAACATGGCGCACCCCGAGCAGGACCCGAACAAGCAGGAAGGTCCGATGGACGGCGGTGCTGACGGCACACCCGACGTTCATGACGGAGGTGCGGACGGAGGCGCCGACGGAGGCGCGGACAGCGGCGCAGACGGAGGAGCCGACGGAGGCGCAGACGGCGGCGCAGACGGGGGTGCGGACGGCGGCGCAGACGGAGGAGCCGAAGGTCCGGCGGACGGTGGCGCGGCCGGCACGCCCGGCGTGCACGACGGCGGAGCCGACGGAGGCGCCGAAGGTCCGGCGGACGGTGGCGCGGCCGGCACGCCCGGCGTGCACGACGGCGGAGCCGACGGCGGGGCCGAAGAAGGCGGCGGCGGCGTTTGAGCACCGTCCCCACGACCCTTCGGGACACGGCCGCTGAATCCGACGGCCGTGTCCTGGAGACGCGTCTGATCGGGCTCAGCCGCGAGGAGTTCGCCCTGGAGGTCTGGGGGCGCGCTCCGCTGCTCACTCGCGGAGTCAGTGACTTCTCCGACCTGTTCTCCGCGTCGGCGGTGGACGAGCTGGTCTCCCGACGTGGGCTCCGCACGCCGTTCCTGCGCGTCGCCAAGGACGGCTCCGCCGCTCCCGAGTCCTCGTTCACCTCACCAGGAGGAGTCGGCGCGTCGGTCGCGGACCAGCTGGACGACACCGCGTTGTGGCGGAGCCTCGCCGACGGCAGCACTCTGGTCCTGCAAGCCCTTCAGCGGACCTGGGAGCCGGTCACGGACCTGGTGACGCGGCTCGGCACGGAACTGGGCCACCCCGTGCAGGCCAATGCCTACGTCACGCCGCCACAGAACCGCGGCTTCGACGACCACTACGATGTCCACGACGTCTTCGTCCTGCAGGTCACCGGCACCAAGCGCTGGATCATCCACGAGCCCGTGCACCCGAACCCGCTGCGCGACCAACCCTGGACCGCTCACCGCGCCGCTGTCGCCGATGCCGCGCGGACAGAGGCGTACATCGACACCGTGCTCGAACCCGGCGACGTCCTCTATCTGCCGCGCGGATGGCTGCACGCCGCCGAGGCTCTGGGCTCGGTGTCGATCCATCTGACTCTCGGCGTCCACACCTGGACTCGGCACGCGCTGGCCGAACAGCTCGCCCAGTCCGCACTGGCGTTGCTCGGAGAGGACGTGGAGATGCGAGGGTCGCTTCCCCTGGGTGTGGACGAACCGGGCGATGAGCTCGCCCTCGTGCGCCGATGCCTCGTCGCGGCGCTCGGCGAGGCCGACCCCACTCCCCTCTTCCACCGCACCCGCCGCAGCCAGGCACGCCCCGCGCCCATGGGGCCGCTGGCGCAACTCAGGGCTCTCGAAAGCCTCGCGCCCCACACGCCGGTGCGGCTTCGCCAGGCAGTGGAGGCAAGGCTGGTGGGCCGGCGCCTCGCCACCCGCGTCGGGTGGCTCGACTTCCCGCCGTCGGACCTCCCGGCGGCGCTCAGGGTTCTCGGCGGCGGCACTCACCTGGCCGGCGACCTGGGTCTTCCCTTCGTCGAACGGCTTCTCCGCGCAGGTGTACTGGTGCCCGCCGAGTCATGAGGCAGACGCCATGACGACTCCGGCACGGTTCCTTTGCGCCGACGCCGCTCGCCTGCGCGGCGACCCGATCGCCGGCACAGCACCGTACGGTTCGGTCTGGATCCTCATCGAGTACCGGGCAGGCTGGCCGTCCAACGGCTTCGACGGCCTTGACCTCGAACCCGAGGTCAAGGCACTGGTGCGCTCCGCCGCCCAGGCGGTGCGCGCACGTGTGCTGCTGATCAGACGCCACGGCCGCCGACGGCCCGACGAACGGCCGCGGTGGGCCGTCCTGCGCTACGAGAAGGACGGCGCCCACAGCCAGGAATGGGGAACCTGGGACGACGACAGGGACCTGGCGGGAATCGTCACCGCCCTGGACGCGCCCGGAGAAAGGGGGCACCCGCCCGTCTTCCTCGTCTGTGCCCACGGCCTGCACGACACCTGCTGTGCCGTCCGCGGCCGCCCGGTGGCGCGTGCGCTGAGTGAGGGCTGGCCGCAGCTGGTGTGGGAGTGCAGCCACGTGGGAGGCGACCGGTTCGCCGCCAACGTCGTCGCCGCACCCGACGGCGTCTACTATGGCAACCTCGACGCCCCTCTGGCGTTCACGGTGGTCGAAGAGCACCTGACGAACCGCATCCGCGCCGACCACCTCCGCGGATACACCGACCTCGTCCCACCCCATCAGGCCGCCCTGGCCGCGGTGCTCCGCCACGCGGGCCCGTCGGGTCGGCACGACTACGTGATCGAGGAGGCGGTCCGGGACGCCGAACGCTGGCGGATCCGCGTCGCCGGCCGCCTCGGTGGACTGTCGACCTTCGAGGTCGAGATCCGCGCCCGCCGCGCACCCGCACACCAACTGACCTGCCGCGGCCCGTCCCCCGGCTCGGCGGTGTACTACGACGTCATGTCGCTTCGCGTCGGCTGATCTCCTCACTCGCTCCTCGTCGGACAGGGTCCTAGACGTGGGTACGTGGGACGTGTTCGTTCCAGGTTCGGGAGAACACCCGGCGTCCTCCCTCGTAACCGTCCAGGGTCGCGTCGACGTGGAAGGTGTCGGCGTCCGATGTGAGAACCGTGCGTGTCTCGACCCGTACCTCCCAGTCCGGTCGGGCGAAGGTCATGGTCCAGGCGGACTCTCCGCGCACCGAGTCGAAGTCCTCGGCGATCCAGCTGTACTGCTCGCACGCCCTCAGTCCCACGTCTATACCCGCGTCCTCGTACCGCTGGATCCCCTGGTCCTTCACTATGTCGAGCACCGACCGGTAGTGCACCAGATCGCGTGAGACCGTCCACGCCTGCTCCGGTTCACTCAGCCGCGTGACGGCGGGCGGCTCACAGCCCTCCGGTTCGCCGAAGGGACGCAGCTCCGCGTCGGTCACGGCGTCGGCGGCGCGGACCGGCAGGGTGAGGGAGCTTCCGTTCTCGTGCACGGTGAGCAGCACCGGTTCGGGGGCGGGCCAGACGAGCGGCCAGTACGAGGTCGACAGCGACAGCCGAATGCGGTGACCGGGTGGGAACGCCTGGGCGACTCCGTGGAGCGGCACCCGGACCGTGTAGCGGCGGCCGGGCGTCAGGGCGCTGGGGGCGGCCTCGCTGTCGCGGTGCACCAGGTTGAGCACGCCGTAGGTCACCCGGGTCGAGCGGCCGTCGGGTGCGACGTCGGAGAGCCTGACGTTCAGCTGGGCCACGGGAGCGTCGGCCGACAGCTCCACGACGGCGGCGGGTGCGCCGAGGATCTCGATCCGCTCGGTCAGGGGCTCGGTCTGGAAGACGAGCGAGCCGCCGTCCTCTTCGCGCTGGTCGTACGGGAGGTCCGGCGGGGCGTTGTACGACGCCCACTTTCCGGCGAACTGGCCGACGGACAGGGGGGACTGGATGGTGTGCGCGTGGTCCGCGGCAGGGGGTCCGTCGTCCGGACCGGGCGCCCCGGGCATCCGGAGCGTCCGGTCCCGCACGACGAGGACGGTCTCGGTCACGTTCGGGGAGGGCCAGGAGGGTTCGCCGATCCAACGGCCGGGGCGTTCCTCGTACGAGGTGGAGGGCGGGACGCTCTCCTGCATCCAGGTCCGCAGCATGGGGCCGTCCATGACGCCGTTGTCGACGTCCTTGAGCCAGTGGTCCCACCACCGCACCACCTCTTGGAGGTATCCGATGGCGGGTCCGGGTTCCCCGAGGTGCGGAAACTTGTGCGACCACGGGCCGATCAGGCCCTTGCGTGGCACGTCGATGTGCTTGAGCAGCCGTGTCACCGCGTTGGAGTAGCCGTCGGCCCAGCCGCTGGAGGCGAGGACGGGACACCGCAGGGCGCTGTAGTCCTCGCTCAGGCTGGCGTGGCGCCAGTAGTCGTCGCGCTGCGGGTGGCGGAGCCATTCAAGGACCCAGGGACGGGCCGCTTCCAGGCGTTCGCCCCACATGTCGCGCCATCGGTTCCCGACCACGGCCGGGTCGGGCGGGCAGGTGGCGTAGGCGAACATGGTCCCGGCCTCTGCCAGGTTGTCGGAGAGCATGGCTCCGCCCAGGTAGTGCATGTCGTCGGCGTACCGGTCGTCGGTGAACGAGGAGACGCAGATCGCGCGCAGGCTCGGGGGGCGGCGGGCGGCCACCTGGAGGGCGGCGAAGGCCCCCCAGGAGATGCCCATCATTCCCGTGCTGCCGTCGCACCAGGGCTGTTCCGCCAGCCAGGCCAGTACCTCCTCCGCGTCTTCCTGCTCCTGCTCGAGGTACTCGTCGAGGAGGACGCCGCCGGAGTCCCCGGTGCCCCGGATGTCGACGCGGACGCAGGCGTAGCCATGTCCGGCGACGTAAGGGTGGTGGATGGCGTCGCGGGTGGAGGTGAGGTCGTTCTTCCGGTAGGGGATGTACTCCAGGACCGCCGGGACGGGTTCGGTGTCGGAGGAGTGGGGACGCCAGATCCGTGCAGAAAGCCTGGTTCCGTCGGTCATGGGGACAGCGACATGCCTCTCCTCCTTGATCGAGTGCGGTAGTTGGTCCACGTATCGCATGTAGGAGCTACCTCCTGTGCTCGCTGAGTCCGGCTTCATGGGGGCAGGGCCCACCGGCCGGCCGGTCAGTCGAAGGTGAGGCCGAGGGCGGCCACCGCGCGGTCGAACTTGCGGCGGAGGTCCGCCTCGTCGTGGCCGCCGGTGAAGATGTGGGCGACTTCATAGCTGTAGCTGTCCTGCTGGGACACGGTGGAGAGTCTCTGCCCCTCGTGGGGGACGACGTCGATCCGGACGCCGGGGATCTCCCGCTCGATGGCGGCGATCCGCTCGGGGCTCGGTATTCCGCGCACTGTTCCGTCGGCGAACCAGCGGTAGTACCACTTGGCTGCCATGGCGTACTCCCCCTGGCCGCTGGGGAGCGCGGGGTCGCGGCCGAGCGCCAGACTGATCATCCGGCTGTGGTTGGGGGCTCCGTCGACATACTGGAAGAGTTCCGCATGCGCCTGTGAGTGGCGGGGGTTGATCTCCAGCAGGCTGACGTCGCCGGTATGGGGATCGTAGAAGTACTCGATGCTGAAGGTCGCCGAGTCGAAGCCGATCTGCGCCATGGTGCGCTCGCTGACCTCGTGCAGTGCGCGGATCACGTCGGGCGGCAGAGTGCTGGGGTACTGGTGCCTCAGGAAGCACGGTGAGCCGGGGTAGTTGATCGAGTCCAGCACGCCGTAGACCGTAGGCCGGCCTTGGTAGACGTATCCCTCGACCGCCACCTGGACACCGGTCATCGCTTCCTCGGCCAGACAGACCTCCCCGCCGACACCGCGCATCTCCTCCGGCAGGTCCAGCAGGTCGAGGACGGTCTCGAAGGGACGCCCGACGCGGCCGATGCCGGCGCGGATCTCTTCCACCGCGGCCCGGAACTCGGCCTCGTCCTTGACGCCGAAGGCCAGCTCGGAGGAGTAGGCGAGGGCGGGCTTGATCCACATGGGGAACCTCACGCCCTCGGGCGGCCGCGGGTCGGCGGTGTCGAGGTCGACGCGGCCGAACCGCGGGTGGGCATCGACGGCCTTGCGCTGTTCGAGGCGGCTCCAGTATTTGTGCTCGCACTTGACCACGGACTCCAGGCTCGTGGTGCGCGTGCCGTACTCTTCGCCGAGCATCGGGACGAGGGTGCTGACGGGGAAGTCCCAGTAGCCGACGATCGCGTCGATGCTTCCCTCGTGGGCGTCGAGGACCGCCCTGGCTCGTTCGAGGAGACGGTTCACGGAGACCTCCCCCTCCTGGAGCTCCTCGATGGTGAGGAGGCGGTGGAAGCGGTACGTGTCCGCGTCCGGGACAGCTCCCAGAGTCGGCAGGTTGGCGTCGTCGAGACCGATGACGAAGATGTTCTTGAGCTGGTCAGTGGGCACGTCGATGTCCTTTCGGAGCGGGCCGTTCCCTTACTCCGGGCCGCCTGCCCTTGTCTGTGGGCATCATGCGAGGACGCGGCCGTCGCCTCGTCCGACGCGCAGCTGCGGCTCTGTCGGAGCCCCGCGGTGTCGCGGGGAGGCTCGCGGGGTCTACGTCACGGCGATGACGTGGAGATGGGAGCGGATATCGGCCACGAGTCGGCCGGCGTCGGTCAGCAGGGTCCCCCGGATCGTCGGCGCAGCGGGAACCGCCTGCGGCCGCTGCAGGTGGTGCACATGGTCGCCGACGTGGGCGAACTGTTGCTCCAGGCGCCGGGGGTCGGTCCGTCCGGCTTGGCCTATCTCTTCGAGGACGTCGGCCACACCGTTCAGGAACGCCTCGTAGTCGGCACGGAACGACGGGGGCAGAGCGTGGATGTGTCCGTCGGCCAGAGCGTATTCCAGGGTCCGCGTGATGGACTGCAGGTGGTCCAGCGAGCGTTGGGCGATGGTCAGCGCCTCGCGGGCTCGGGGCATGGCCTCATGGCGGGGGTCGACGGTGCGGCGGGGATTGAGGCGTGAGTTCTCCGTCTCCGTGTCCACCTCACCGTGCAGGCGGTCGCACTCCCATGCCAGCCGCCGCCACCCCGCGCGCAGGCGTCCCACTTCGTCCCCATCGCCGTCGCCGGTGGCCGACGGGTCGGCGAGCGAGCGCGTGCCGGCGGAGATCTCGTGGCAGACGAGGGCGACCGCCTCCTGATGGCGGCGGGTGTGCCGGGCGGGGGCGAGGAGCAGGTGCGCACCGATGGCGCAGGCCGTTCCGATCGCCACGGATGCGATGAGGTGGCCGACGTAGTCGATGTGTCCTTGCCCGGTGGTGAAAGCGAAGAGCCCGACCACGGCGACCTGGGCGCCCTGACTGCCGAAGGGGCGGAATCTGCCGACGGCCAGGCCCAGCAGCACCAGAGATGCGAAAGCCCACCAGTGGATCCCGGCCAGGGCCGCCAGGCCGGCGGCCAGCACGGCCCCCGCGGCCATGGCCATCAGGTACCGGGCGCACTCGCGTACCGATCGGTAGACCGTCGCCTGCAGCACGGCCAGTACGGTGAACGGGGCGAAGGTCGTCACAGCAGCGGGCAGCAGGTGCCGGGCGAGCATCCAGGCCAACGTGGATGCTCCCACGCTCTTCGCGCCGAGCAGCAGATCGTCCCGCTCCGGCCCGGGAGCGCGCAGGCCCCTGCCCACGCCCCCCGCCACCGCGGCGACCGCGTTCCGCGCTCTGCGCAGCATCGTCGTCCCCTCCTCCCCCGCATCACGCTCTCCCGGTCGCGCCCGGACGGGCGGGGTCCCCTCCCCGGCATCACCTGGCTGCCGGTCAGCCGCGCATGCCGCCGGGAGCTGGTTCGTGGTGGTACGGGGAACCGGAGAAAGCGGGCTCGGTGCGGACAGGATCGGTGTCCCGGGGCACGCCCGCCGACGGGAGGGTCGTACGACCGTTGTGCCGCCCGTATCCATGCTCGAATTGCACATGCCCCGCGCTGAACGCGCCATGTGCAGGTCTTCAGCGTGTTGATCGCCTGCCGGGCCAGGGAACGCGGAGTGCCGTGTCGCACGGCGATGGCGCCCTCCACGAAAGGAGCGTTGCCGCTACGGGGTGCGTCGGGCGGTGCCGGCCGGATCGGGGAAGGCGGCCGGCACCGCGGCTGATCAGCCCGGCCACGTGCCCGTCACGCGCCGGACCGTCACAGCCCCCGACCGTTCGACCGAGGCCTTGACCACGGCGAAGATCGCCCCCTGGATGGCTGCGGCGAGCAGGATCTCCTTCCAGGCCCGGTCCTCGTCGGTGGCGTCAGGGGCGTCGCCCTCGCCCTCGATGAGCTTCCACGCCTGTTTGAAGGCGGCGCCCGCGATCAGACCGCTGAGGGCGCCCAGGGCCAGCCCTATGGGCTTGTACGCAATCTTGGATGCCTTCATCGGCTACGTCCCCGGCTGCGACGGACCAGCACGAAGACGGCCACCGCGGCCCCGGCCAGCAGGAGCGGGGTGCGGTTGGCGCGTGCGGCCGTCGTCGCGTGCCCGGCCCTTTCCAGAAGAGGGTCGGGTGTCTTGTCCGTCGCGTACTGGCCCGCCTTGGCGGCGCTCTCCCGTGCGTGTGCCGCGGCCTGCGCGGTCTTCTGCTGAAGCGAGTCGGGGGTCTTGTCCTTCACCACCTGGGCGGCGTGCCCCGCCGTCTCGCGGATCTGTTCCGAGACCAGTGCCGCCTTCTCCGCGGCCTGGCCCTTCAAGGCCGCTGTCTTCTTCTTGGCCTGTTCCTTGATGTCGGTCTTCGCGGCGAGGGCCTCGACGGTCCGGCCGAGCTCGTCGCGGGTCCGTTCGACCTGATCGCGCAGTTCGGCGGAGCCGATCTCGGCAGGGGTGGGGGCGGGGGTGCCGATGTTGGTCCGGGCGTCGTCGTTCATCGGTGTGCCTTCTCCTTGATCTCGGCCACGTCGGCCTTGACGCTGTCGATGGTGTGCTCGGGAGCCGGGGTACCGGCCCGGGCGATCTGCTTCCTCCCTGCCAGGCCGGTCACGGCCGCCAGGATCCCCAGGACCGCGGTGATGACGAGGGCGGACGCCCACACCGGCAGAACCAGCGCCAGGGCGGCGATACAGGCTGCCGTCAGAGCCTGGAGTCCCAGCAGGCCGATGATTCCTGTGGCGCCGAAGAGGCCACCGCCCTTCCCGTAGCGCTTGCCCTTCTGGGTCATCTCCGCCCGGGCCAGTTGCATCTCCGCGCGCACCAGCTCGGACATCTGCTGCGAGGCGCGTGAGACCAGGACGCCCACCGGGTCGTCGGCGGCTTGGGGCTGCCGCTCTACCGTGCTCATGAGGGGGACACCTTGCCTTTCGTCGATGTGCTCGAACGGCCGTCACGTCGGTCAGGGCTCTGGACAGCGCGGGTGCTGTCCTGGCTGGAGGCATCGGCGCTGTGCTTGACCGAGTCGTCGCCGTTCCGGGTTCAGGAGTGGTCATTTCGTCGTCACGGCGCGCCTACCCCGCAACGCCTCCGACACCCACGCGGCAGACACTGTTTGTACGAAAGGCGGCTCGGCGGCAGGCGGCGGCACGGGGGCGGATCAGGCCGTGACGGACGGCAGCGCGCTCGCCCGGGGTCCGGCGGGAGCCGCAGGCCCTTGCTCCGTCCGGCTCCCGCCGACGGGTTTCGCTCGCCGGAGCGGTCAGCCTCCGTAGGTCGCCGTGTGGGCCCGTACCTCCTCCGGGGTGAGGTAGTCGTCCGTGTGCTCGAAGTCCCGCAGTGTCCCTGGCTTGTACGTCTGGAATCCGGTCCGTACGAAGTCGTCGCCGGCCACCGCGTTCAGGAGCCAGTTCGTCATCACCCGGGTCTTGGCGGCGCCGGTCCGCAGTGCCGCCCAGTGGTAGCCGCGGGCCACGGCCTGGGCGGGCATCCCGCGCAGGTCGATGCCGAGCGGACGGGAGACGCCGTCGCGACCGCCGAGGTCCACGACGAGCCCGAGGTCCTTGTGGGTGTACGAACGCAGGGGCGTGCTGCGGAGCGTGGCGACGATGTTGTCGGCGGCGACCTTGCCCTGGCGATGGGCGTGTTGCGCGGTGGGCGGGCACACCGCATCGCCCCCTCCGCCGGCGAGGTCGGGCACGGCGGCGGCGTCACCCAAGGCGAACACGCCCTCCGCCTCCGGCACCCGCAGGTCCGGCGAGACGACCAGCCGGCCGCTCCTGGCGGTCTCGGCGCCCAGCGTGGCGACGAGCGGGCTCGCGGCGACGCCGGCGGTCCAGACGAGGGTGCGGCACGGCAGCACGCGACCGTCGGTGAGGGTGACGTCCTCGGGGCCCGCCTTGGCGACGGAGGCACCGAGCGAGACCTCGATGCCTCGGCGGCGCAGCACGTCGAGGGCCGCCCGGCCGAGCCGGTCGCCGAGCTCGGGCATCAGCTTCGGGGCCACGTCCACGAGGTGCCAGCTGATCTCGCGCCGGTCCAGCCGGGGATAGCGGCCGATGGCGTTCGTGGTGAGCCGCTGCAGGGACGCGGCCGTCTCCGTGCCCGCGTAGCCGCCGCCGACCACGACGAACCCGAGTCGTGAGGACCGCTCCGCCGAGCCCGGTGGTGCGGCGTCGGCCAGGTCGAGCTGGGCGATCACGTGGTCGCGCAGGTGGGCGGCCTCGGCCAGCGTCTTCATGCCCCGGCCGTGCTCCGTCAGGCCGGGGATGTCGAAGGTGCGGGTCACGCTTCCCGGCGCGAGCGCCAGGTAGTCGTACGGCTGGTCGACCAGCTCTCCGGTGATCTTCCGGATGACGCAGACCTTGGCCCGGGTGTCGATGCCCACGGCCCCGCCGGGCACGATCCGGGTCCGGTGGCGGCGGCTGCGGCGCAGCGACACGGCCACGGACTGGGGGGTGAGCACCCCTGAGGCCACCTGCGGCAGCAGGGGTAGGTAGAGCTGGTAGGACAACGGAGTGACCAGCAGGATCTCCGCCTCTTCGGGTGACAGCGTCCGCTCCAGGGAGCGTACGCAGGCGACTCCGGCGAAGCCCGCGCCGACGATCACGATCCTCGGTCGTGCCATGGGGTCCGTCCCTTCTCGGGTATACGCGTCCTCTGCCCGCCTTCCCCGGGAGGCCGTTCCATGCACGCGGAAAGCGTGGCGAACGGCTGCGGCGGGCCCGGTTCGCCGGCGAAGAGGCTGCCGATCGTTCGTGGCGGACGACCTGCCCGTGGACGGCTTGCGGCTACGGAGGTTCTTCCGGCGTCCGCTCGCGGGCGTCGACGCCGGCGAGACGAGTGCCGCAGGAGCCCGCGTCGAGTACGGGATGCCGCCGATCACGCCGGCCAGGTCCATTCGGTGATCTCGGCGGGATCCACGCCGGTGCGGCGCAGTTCGCGCCGGAGTTCGTCGCGATGGCGGGCGTACCGCTCGGCAAGTTGTCGGCGACGGCCGGCGTGGCGCCCGAGATGGCTCAGGAGGGCGATGGCGAGGTCGTGGCGGGTGGTGCCGTTGAGGGCCAGGAGGTCGTACGGGGTGGTGGTCGTGCCCTCTTCGATGTAGCCGCGGACGTGGAAGCGGTCGGGGTGGGGACGGCCGTGGAGGAGCTGGTGAACGGCCGAGGGATAGCCGTGGAAGTCGAGAACCACCGGGGTCCGGTCCCCGAACAGGTGGCGGAACCGCTCGTCGGACAAGCCGTGGGGGTGACGGTCCGGCGGGGCGAGGGCGCACAGGTCGACGATGTTGACGAAACGGATCCGGGCGTCGGGCAGGTCGCGGCGCAGCAGGTCGGCGGCGGCGAGCGACTCGACGGTCGGGATGCCTCCGGCGCAGGCGATGACAGCCTCGGGCGGCCCGTCGTCGCAGTGGCCGGCCCACGCCCATTCCGAGGCGCCGGCCTGGCAGTGTGCGCGGGCGGCGTCCAGCTCGAGCCACTGGGCGGCGTCGTGCTTGCCGGCGACGACTGCGTTGATCTTCCCGGTCTCGTCGAGAAGGCGTTCCATGGTGACCAGCAGGGTGTTGGCATCGGGTGGCAGGTAGACACCGGTGACGGTGTTCTTGCGGTTCAGCAGATTGTTGATGAATCCAGGGCCCTGGTGGCTGTAGCCGTTGTGCTCCTGGCGCCAGCCCTCGCTGCTCAGCAGATACGTGAGGCTGCTGACCGGATCGCGCCAGTCGATCTCCCCGGACGTCTTCAGCCACTTCGCGTGCTGATTGGCCATGCTGTCGACGATCGCGGCGAAGGCTTCGTAAGTGGGGAAGAGGCCGTGCCGGCCAGTGAGCAGGTAGCCCTGGAGCCAGCCCTGGCAGTTGTGCTCGGACAGCACTTCCATGACCCGGCCCGACGGGCTCAGGTCCTCGGCGTATTCCTCGACCGGCCAGCAGTAGGCGCGCCCGCTGGCGGCGAGGACGGCGTCGAGTCTGTTGGACGCCAGCTCGTCGGGAGAGACGATGCGGAAGTCGCGGCGCGCCTCCGTCGCCGTCATGAGATCGGTCAGCCAACCGCCCAGCACTCGAGTGGGGCTCGCCAGCGCCGACCCCGGGCCCTTGGAGAGGTCCACGGCGTGGGGTTCGAGGGCGGGGAGAGGGAGCGGCCGGCGGAGTCGCCCTCCGTTCGCGGCAGCCTGGGCACCGATCCGGCCGTCCCGCCCGGGCACGCCGGCGAGTACCGCGGCCACCGGCCGTCCCTCTTCGTCGAACAGTTCCTGGGGACGGTAGGACCGCAGCCAGGATTCCAGGGCCTCAAGCTGTTCAGGGTCCTCACGGGCGTCGGGCAGCGGCACCTGGTGGGCATGGAAGGTGCCTTCGATGGCCGTTCCCCCGACCTCGGCCGGTGCGCCCTGCCCCTTGAGGCTGCGCAGCACGATCATCGGCCAGGCGGGTCGGGCCGGCACATCGCCCGCGCGGGCCCGGTGCTGTAGATCCCGGATGGTGTCGTGGGCTTCGAGGACTGCGGCTGCAAGCAGGTCTCCGGGCGGATCGCCGGTGACATCGACGACGCGGGGGTCCCAGCCGTAGCCCCGGAAGAGGTCGGTGAGCTCCTCGTCGGTCATGGTCGCGAAGAGCGTAGGGGAGGCGATCTTGTAGCCGTTGAGGTGGAGGACCGGCAGGACCGCGCCCGAAGTCACGGGATCGAGGTACTTGGTGGAATGCCAGGCGCCCGCGGTGGGCCCGGTTTCCGCCTCTCCGTCACCGACGATGCACGCCACGATCCGGTCGGGGGCGTCCCATGCGGCTCCGAACGCGGTCGCCAGGGCATAGCCGAGCTCCCCGCCCTCGTGCAGGGTGCCCGGTACCGCGGGCGAGACATGGCTGGGAAAGCCGTCCGGAGCACTGTAACGACGCGCCAGCTCCTGCAGTCCGGCACCCGTCCTGGCCAGCGCGGGGTCATGGTCCTCGTGGGTGCCCTCCAGCCACAGGTTGGCGTGTACCGCCGGCGCGCCATGGCCGGGCCCGGTGACCAGCAGGATGTCGGTGCCGCGCTGTCGAATCAGGGAGTTCAGAGCGGAGTAGACCATGGTGATGCCGGGACAGGAGCCCCAGTGTCCCAGCAGCCGCGGCTTGATGTGCTCCGGCCTCAACGGCTCCTTCAGCAGGATGTTGTCCTGCAGGAAGATCAGAACTGCGGCGGCGTAGTCGGCCGCTCTCGTGTACGGGGTCACGACACCTCCGGTCGGCGGAACACGTGTGACTCGATGCTCCGGAGCTGCGGCTCGGGAGCGCCTTCCCCGGGCGTGTCACAAACCGGGGGGCAGGCGACGAGCGAATCGCTCACCACGCAAGCCGCACGACGAGCAAGTGGCTTCCTCCTGCCCCTGCCCCGGTCATGGGTATTGATGCCCGTTCGACGTGACGCCCGTGGTGTCAGGCGGCGGGTCGAACGGTGAAGAGCGGACGTGTCCCGGTGATGTCCAGGAGACGGAGAGCCTGCCCGGTCACGCCGCACAGCTCCAGGGTCCCGCCGTCGTTGCCGATGTCTCTGCGCAGGTGGAGAAGAGTATGGAGACCGCTGGAGTCGATGAAGGAAACGGACGACAGGTCCAGTTTCAGGATCAGGGCTCTGTCGCAGAGGGCGAGAACGTCGGTGACCTGCGTGAGAGAGGCGCATGTCCGGTCGGGCGGTCGGGCGGTCGGGCGGTCGGGCGGTCGGGCGGTCGGGCGGTCGGGCGGTCGGGCGGTCGGGCGGTCGGGCGGTCGGGCGGGGAAAGAAACCCCGAGCCGGCGCGGCGACGGACGTCGTCTCGCGGACCGGGTCGGGGCCGCAGCCGATCGGAGAGATGCTGGGCGAGGGAGGGCGAGGGCTGCCGCGAGGGCATCGGCCACACAGCCGGACCCTCGGTGTGCTTGCCGGCAGGCCGGACAGCTGAGGCCGACGTAGGCCGGGCTCTGCCGGCCGGGGATCGACCCGTAGCACGTGTGGGGCCCGAACTCGTCGAGTTCGGGCCCCACACGTGCCATGCCGCGCGGTCAGAGCGGGCGGCCGCCGAACGGCGGGAAGCCGTAGTACGTGCCCAGCTCGTCGCGGTACCCAGCGTCCCCGAGGTGCTTCTCCCGGTGGAACTCGGGGGCGTCCTTGACCTGTTCCTTGGTCAGGTCAACGAAGACCTTCTCCTCCTCCGGGTCGACGCGGGTCACCGTGCTCGCCGGCAGCAGGACCTCTTTGCCGAAGATCCACACCCCTGTGTCCACGACCAGGTAGGCGTCACCGACCTCGTCGGAGTGCTTGTCGACCTTGCCGATGCTCCCGTTGGTCGCCTCCACCTTGTAACCGGTGAGATCGGCACCGGCCAGGTGACCCGAGGTCGACGTGAAACTCCACACATGCTCAGTCACGCGAAAACAACTCCTCCGGTAAGGAGAGGACGGCAAGAGAATTCTCGCCGTCTCCACTCTCCGTGCGTCGTGCACTTCATTTGCGTCGTTCAATTTCCGTACGTCGTGCGCGGCAGGAGTCCCTCACCGCCGCAATTCGACTACCCGGCTTCCAGTCCCTCATTCACGTCACGCTGAGGGGACCCGGCCCGGATCGGCCGAACGGGCCTGCTACCACCGGTACCATCGACCGCTACCGGACTTGGGGCGGGCGACGAATCCCACCAGCCAGACGACGAGCAGGGCGATCGCAATCCACCAGAGAATCTTCAGCGCGAAGCCGGCACCGAAGAGAAGCAGGATCAGCAGAAGAACGAGTAGCAGGGGAACCATGATTATTACCTCCAGAAATCCGTGTGCCCCGGCTTGCTACTCGCACACCTGCCAAACACTGGGCGCTGGATTTCCCTATGGGAGGGCCGGACTCGGCTCACCCACACGCCCGCGATGTCGCGCGGCTGCGGCAGTCTTCCTGCCAGCGTCGCTGCGTCCGTGCAACCGGAGACGTCGAAACCGACGACTCCCAGGCTGAAGGCGGCGGACTTGAAGGTGTCGGCCCCGACGGCGGCCGGCCGATCGTCCCTCACATCGGACCTGGAGAACGGCCGTCCGTCCCATGAGTCGGGACGTCAGTCGGCGGCGATGTGCGCTTGCGTGTTGCGCGGGCTGTCTGCCAGGCAGCCGAGGCGGTCGGCAGTGGTGGGGGCGCCGTCGACGACATTGCGGTCGTAGGTGACCTTCCTGACCTGGACGGGGCGGGTGCCGACGGTGACATCGAGGTACGCATCGTGGCCGGGGACGACCTGTCGGCGCGCAGCGGGCAGCGCTGCCGCGAGCGTCGCGGCGTCGCTCTCGCGGCCGGGTGCGTAGCGGATGACCGGCGGCCCGGCGGGGCGCGTCTGCGGGGCCGACGCGGAGGTGTCGGTGACGACGAACTCTCCTGAGCGGAGTGCGGCCGCCACGGCGGCCTCGTCCACCCGCACCTTGATCCCGACGGGGTTGGTGGGAGCCGGCGTCTCGGGGACGGGCTGGATGCGCCGGTCGCCGGTGATCGGGCGGTCGGCCGCGAGGGCCTTCCACAGAGCCTGGGAGCGTTCCTCGTGCCAGACGAGGGTCGAGCCCACTCCGGGGACCCGGTGGTCGAACAGGCGCAGTGGGACAGTGGCGAATTCAGTACGGGCAGGGTCCAGGCGACCCAGTGCGCGGGCGATGCGGACGAGATCGGCATGGTCCGTGTTCGGGCCGGGGCGCACGGATTCCAGGAGGGCGCGGGCGGTTTGGGCTGCGGCGGCCGGGTCGGCCAGAGCGCCTTCAAGGGTGAGGCGCCTCAGCAGGTCGGACACGGTCCGCTGCTGGCGTCGCATCCGGCCGAGGTCTCCGGACCGTTCGATGTGACGGGCGCGGACGTAGCGCAAGGTGCCGTTTCCGTCGGCGTCGTGGAAGCCGGGGGTGAGGTCGAGCCCGGAGTTCTCGTCGCGCAGTGTCTTGTCGGTGCAGAGGGTTGCCCCGCCGAGGCCGTTGATGGTCTGTTCGAAGCCGGTGAACCCGGTCTCCAGGAAGTGATCGATCCGCAGTCCGGTGGCCTTCTCCACGGTCTTGACCGTCAGTGGGCCGCCCCCACGGTTGTACGCGCCGTTGATCTTGGCTCGGGTCCCTGCCTCATCGGCGTACGTGACGTAGGAATCCCGCGGGATCGACACCACGCTGGCGCGGCGGCCGTCCCTGGACAGATGGACCAGCATCATCACGTCCGTACAGTTGCACCCCGCGCCGCCCACGTGCAGCCGGTTCTTCTCCGCCTTCGACAGACCGGCCCGGCTGTCGGTGCCGACGACCAGGATGTTCATCCCCGTCTCCCCCATCGAGGGGGCTGACGAGGCTTCGGCCCACACCGCACCGGACACGATCGTCGCGGCCAGGGTCACAGCAGTGGCAAGACGGAACACGCTCACTCCCGGGATGGTCGACGCGGCCCGGCACACACGGACGGCCTTGGTGCCGCGATTCGGACCCCGACGCTAGCCGCAGCGACCTGCTGGTACCCGCCCACACGCCGCAGATGTTCACTCTGCGGCAGCGATGAGCCCCCACACGGCCGTGCTGCTGCCCGGTCAGGGAGACGGTGGAGTTGCTGCCTGTGCCGCTGCCCCCCTGCCGCCTGCCGCCTGCCGCCTGCCGCCTGCCGCCTGCTGCCTGCTGCCTGCTGCCTGCTGCCTGCCGCAGTCTGATGGCGTCTCCGTGCGGCCGTCGAGGTGCTCGCCCGGCTCTGCGGCGTGCGGTGGATGCAGTGGATGAATGCGGTGGATGCGGTGGACCGCGCGTGTGATCATGCTGGCCGACGTCGACATGACACGGAGGGGTGGATGGCTGGGGTATGGGTGACAGTGTGTCTGCCGGGGGCCGCGGCAGGCGATGTCGAAGGGGCACTGACGAAAGCTCTCGCGCCTTTCTTCATCGACACGGCTGACAACCCCGTGGACCGCGGCATGTGGGACGCGCGCCACATCACCGGAGGCAGCGACGGCACGGGGTTCGCGGTCGCGGCTGGCCACTGGGACGACCCACGGCTCATCCACGACGAACCCGGATACCTGGGGTTGCCGCTCCCCAGCATCCCCGGCGTCTGCGGTGGAGGGCCCCGCGCCCTGCTCGACTTCTCGCAGCCCGCTCTCGCTTCCGAGCGGGCTGCCGCCGCCTCCTGGGACCTGTGGCACGACCTGTCGGCCCGCCACGCTCCGGCGGTTCCCCTCGCGGTGTTCGTCGACCGCTGGCGGAACGATCCTGACGCGTTCCCAGGTGACCGGTGGGGGGACGAGATGCTGGCCGCCTACCGCGACCAGCCGCTGATCAAGGCGTACCTCGACCATCCCCACAGTCTGAACATGGGATACCTGGGGTTCGTGGGATCCATGGCACCCTCGGAGCATCCTGTGATCGGCTACGAGGGCACTCGTGCCGAGTACGTTCGCGAGTTCACCGCGTCGGGACCGCCGATTACGGACGTGCTCACGGCGGACGGTTGGTGGGTGGAGGGCCGTACGAACGCCGTCCATGCCTCCTGCGAGCCTGAATCGTGTCCCCACGACCCGCCGGACCTCTCCACGTGGCAAGACAGCGAGGCATACCTCGCAGACCTTCCCGGTGACACGATTCTCGTCCGGCTCCACTGTCATGCCTGACGGGTCGGAGTGGGCCGCCTGGGTCTCATGAGTCCCGCCCCAGCCCCGGCGCGCGCCGGGGCTGGGGCCGGGGCCGGGGCTCACGGTTCGACGTAGTCCACGGTCTGCATCATGCCCAGGTCTTCGTGCTGGAGCTGGTGGCAGTGGGCGATGGTGCGGCCGGTGAAGTCCTCGTACTTGACCAGGAAGGTGACCGAGTCACCGGGGGATCCGCCGGAGAGGCCGATGGTGTCGTGCCAGACCGGGGGGTCGAGGCGGCTGCCGTTGCGGTGGGTGAGGAGCATCGGGTTGGTGTGCAGGTGGAACGGGTGGCTGTGCGCCGGCAGCGTCTCGTCGGTGCGGACGGTCCAGCGCTCGACCTTGCCCAGGGGCAGGGTGTGGTTGACCACGTCGGGGTCGAACAGACCGTAGGCGGGGTCGCGGGTGAGGTCGCCGGCCGGATCGGCCGGGGGTGTCGCACCGGTGCCCAGGATGCGGAAGGCGTTGGGGAAGGGCGCGGGGAAGACGCGTGCGTCGGAGTGGAAGACCACGTCCCGGTCCGGCTGGAGAGTGGCCGTTTCGTTCTCGTCGAGGAAGGGACGGCCCTGCGGCAGGGCGTCCGGCAGGGCCATCGGCGGGTCGACAGGGTCTCCCGTGACCTCGATCGTCATCAGCGGGCCGGGCACCGTCTCGGCGCGCAGCTCGTAGCGCCCGGGGGTTCCGCCGCGGACCAGGACGTCCGCCCGGTTGCCCATGGCCAGTTCGATACGGTCCTGGGCCACGGTCCGGGGGAAGGTGATCCCGTCCTGGGCGATCTGGTGCATCGTCAGGCTGCCGCTGCTGCTTCCGCCGTCGCCGTCGCCGGTGAGTGTGAGACGCAGGGCGGTGAACGCGGTCGCAGCGACCAGGCGCAGCCGCTGGACCTCGCCCGGGCGCAGCTGGAGGGTGGGGTTGACGGCGCCGTTGACGGTGAAGACGGACGGGATGCCGGTCACCCAGTTGCCGGTGGTGAAGGCGGGGATCCGGCCGTCCTTGGGCTTGAGCTCGTTGATGCAGACGACGAGGTCGGCGGCGGCCTTGATCTCGGGGACCTCGTCGATGTCGCCTTCGACGATGACGACGCCGGTCATGCCGCCGACGATCTGCTCGGCGATGGATCCGTGCAGGTGAGGGTGGTACCAGTAGGTGCCGGCCGGATGGTTCTCGGGGACGTGGATCGTGGAGGTGTACCGGGGTTCCGGGCGGCCGGCGTCGGCGTCCTCCTGGGTGCGGGGGGCGAACTCGCGCAGCACGTTGTCGGCCTGTCCGCCCGGGGAGACGTGCATGCCGTGGGTGTGCAGGTTGAAGCTGTTGGGGTGGTGCGGGACGTTGTGGCCGCCGTCGGTGTGCGGGTTGGGCGGGAGGCCGTTGACGTGGGTCAGCTGGAGCACCCCGCCTGCTCGTACGCGCAGGGTCGGTCCCGGTACGGCTCCGTTGTACGCGCGGGTGGTGACGGGGCCGTGGCCCGGGACGGACACCTCGGCGAACCGGACGTCGAGCGTCTGCTCGGTCACCGGAGCCGGCGCCCCTGCGGCTTGTTGCGGTGTGGTGACGGCCGGCTGTGGAAACGGCGTCGGGGCCGTGTTGTGCCGCTCGGTCGGCGACTCCCGGAAGGCCAGCGGAAGGCTTGCTACGGACAATGATTTGAGCAGCGTTCGGCGGCTCACTCCATGGATGTTTCGCACAGGCGGAATATAGGACAAGCGACTCATTTCTCCGGGCGGCTCACCGTGGGTTTACGAGTTGCGGGGGTTCAGGGAAGGGCGGGTGCCCCGCGCGGGAGCATGGTGCGCAGCGGCCGTGCCGCAGCACCCGGAGCGCACGTCCGGGCGGGGCGCCGGCTCCGACCGGTACGAGAGGGGGACGACGTCGCGACGATGGTCTGCTCGTCGCCTGGGGCGACGCGATCGGTGCAGACGCGTGGTGAGCGTGGAGTACGGTGCGCGGATGTCGTACCGACTTGACGCTGTTGTGGGTGAGTTCGACCGCTTGCGGGGCTGGGCCGTAGGGGTGCCCGGGGCGGTGGTTGCACCGCTCCCTCAACGCATGGGATTGCTGCCGCTCTCCGGCGGGCTCCGCAGCGGCCTTCCGGACATGCTGCGGGACCTCTCGTGGAGTGGACCGGTGGCCCACCTGGAGGCGGACTTCTGGGGCGGCGACGGGGAGCAGACCGCCGTGGTGTGGCGAGGCGGTGTGCGGGAGTGGGGGCCGGTGCACGCCTCGGACTTCCGCGGACCGCGGGATGAGTGGCCGATCAACGCGGCGCTCACCCGGCTCGGTCTGGCACCGGCCGGCCCTGGCGTGCCGGACCACCGTGATCTGTTCGTGGAGGTGGGACTCGGTCAGGGCCGGGACGAGGACGACTGGCACCGGGCCGCGCTGAAGGCGTCCGGCGCGGCCGACTACGACGCGTGGTACGCGTCCGAGCGGGCCGCCCGCGCGTCCGAGGAACGCGCGGCGGCCGAACGAGCCCTCTCCGAGCGGCTTCCCGGAGTCCCGGTGGCCCTCGACGGCAAGGACGTCATCGCCCTGCTCGGCATACCTCCGGGCCGGATGGTGGGGGCCGCCATCCGCCACCTCCAGCAACTCCACCTCGACCACGGGCCCCAGTCCCGCGAAACGGCGGAGTCCGCGCTGTGGGCGTGGGCTGCGGCGCGGGGCGCACCGAGCCGGGCGGAAAGGACGGCAGACTCGGCATCGCCTCAGGACCGTTCGCCGGGCGGCATATGAGGGGTGTGTTGAGCGGTCCCGGCCCTACTCTCCGCTGCCGCTCAGCGGAGATGCCCACCTGGGGTCGTGCCGGGATCTCCGCGCGAGGTGGGTCAGCAGGTGCTTCGCCGCGACAGAGACAGTGCCTTGCGGCGCACCGACTACGGTCAGGGCGGCGACAAGCCTTGCCGATGCTGTTCCCGGCATGTCCGGGTCAGTGAGGAGGGGAAGCAACAGGAGAAGGCGCATGGCCGTGTCCTGAACGCCTTCGGCCGTAAGCGACGGGTTGTCGGCGATCCGGATCAGTTCTAGCCAGGTCAGCCCCGTGCCCGAGAAGTCGCCGTCCCAGCCGGCGATCTGCTCGACGTTGCTTCTGCCTGGATGGGCGAGGAGGTAGTCGGTGCCGTAGTCGCCATCCAGGTTCCGGTTGATCACCACCGCGCCGGCGCCGTTCTCTGTCGGCATCCTGAACACTGGCCAACGTTGAGGATCGAAGAGGACCTCGGACAGGGCATCGGCATCGGCACCGTCCTCACCGAACCACTCAGGAGCCGGGCGTTCGGCACACCCTCCGTCGTTGCACATCGCCATGAGGTAGTTCGACCAGAAGCCCGGTTGGCCGAGCAGTGACTCGCCCGGCACCAGCGGGCCACCGTCGTATCCCTTGATCATCACCCTTCGATCCTGTCACCAGCCCACCGACGCCGGCCGATCGGGGATCGGCAAGGCGTGCCGCCCAAATGCGGGACGGCATTCAGATGCAGGCATGCGATGCGCGCTGACGAAGATCGTCTCGGTGAGAAGGCGGCGCTCCAGCGAGCCACCTGGCCCACCTGGCCCCGTCCCGCTTCTCGTTCAGTCGGTGTCGAGGACGTCGGTCAGTGTCGTGAACGGGTCCGTGAGCGTCGCCAGCATGAACGTCCTGTCGTATGCGGAGTTGCCGATCTGTGCGCGTGCCGCGCACTCGGCCCCGTCGCGCAGGGGGCCCAGCTCAGGCGTGCCTCGCTGGGGGTGGCCCACCATCTGCCAGAACACCTGACCCGCCCCGGAGGCGACGGCCGACTGGTCGCCTCGCTCCATCGCCGCCAGCGCGGCGGCCAACAGGTCGAGGCCCAGGCCCAACCCGAAGGCATCGCCGATGAGCCGCTTGTCCCGCAGCATGGATCTGGCGTGCGCGGCGGCTTCCCCCGCCCGCTCCTCGTGCAGCGCTATCAACGCCAGCTGGTACTCGGTGTACGACCGGGTCCAGTGCTCCCCCGCGGAGACTGAGTCCGCGCGCAGGTCCTCGGCCTCGTCGCGCGCCTGCTTCACGGCTCCCAGCCCGGTGAGGGCGAACACGCGTACCAGGCGGCACCGCGCAGCGGCCGCAGGAGTGGCATGCGTTCTCTGCAGTGCCCGGTCGGCGGTCTTCTTGGCCTCCAGGGGTTCGCCGCGCAGCAGCATCAGCAGCCCCTGGAGATAGGCGGCGTCTGCGAGGAGTGACTCGTCCTCGGCACGGAGGGCTTCCGACCGCGCCCTCTCCCCCAGTCCGGCCGCCGCCTGGTACTCGCCGCGGAGGCAGCGGACCACCCCGAGGGACCAGCACAGTTTCGCCAGGACGTCGGCCGGCGCCGCGACGACCCGCATGCATTCCTCCAGATAGTGCCCGGCCTCGTGCAGGTAGCCGCAGCACGCCCAGAAGAAGCCGAGCTTCCCCGCCATCGCCGCCGCCCTCGGCGGATCCGTGGCCAGGAGATGCTCCAGCGCCGCGCAGAGGTCCGCGTGGCTCGCCGAGAGCCGTGTGTACGCTCCCGCCTGGCCCGGCCCCCACCACTCCTGTTCGGCGGTCGCGGCCACCTCGTCGAAGTGGTCCGCGTGCCGGTCGGCCAGCGCACCCGTCTCGCCGAGCTCGGCCAGCCACATCGCCCCGTACTCGCGGACCGTGTCCAGCATCCGCAGGCGGTCGTCGTGCAGGGTGACCAGGCTCTTGCGCCGTAACCCGACGAGGGCCTCGGCGACCAGCGCCTCGGTCAGCGGACCACCCCGGCACACCCGTACGACCTCGTCCACGGCCACGTCCGAGCGGAACACCGACAGCCGTGCCCAAAGGAGCCGTTCGTGCGGCTCGCACAGTTCATGGCTCCAGCCGATGGTGGTGCGCAGCGCCCGGTGGCGCGACGGCTGGACGGTGCTCCCGGCCTGCTCCGCGAGCCCGAGCCTGCCGCGGAGCAGCCGGGCCATGGTGCGAACCGGTCGGTCCGGCAGCTGCGCGGCGGCCAACTCCACGGCCAGCGGCAGGCCTTCGAGCCAGTGGACCACTTCGGCGGCGGCCACTCGGTCCTCCGGATCCTCCCACCGAATGCCGACAGCAGCTGCTCGCTCGGTGAAGAGGGCCAGCGCGTCGGGGTCCGGTGCCAGTGGATCCACGCGGACGGGGCTTTCGCCAACCAGCCCCAGCGGCTCCCGACTTGTCGCGAGCACCACCAAGGCGGGGCAGCAGGCGAGCAGCGCCTCCACCAGCTCGGCGCATTCCGCGACCAGATGCTCGCACGAGTCCAGGATCAGCAGCACCCGGCGGGTTCCGATCCAGGCGGCCAGCGCGTCGACGGGGTCCCGTGCCGAGTGATCGGACAGCCCGCACGCATCGGCGACCAGCGCGGTCAGCAAGGCCCTGCTCCCCAGCGACCACAAGGGAGCCCAGTGCACGCTCTCGAACGCGTCGGGGGCGAGGAGGCCGGCGGCCCGCGCGGCCAGGCGGGACTTGCCGACGCCCCCGGTGCCGACCAGCGTCACCAGCCGCTCTACTTCTAACTTCGTGATCAGCGAGGCAACTTCATGTTGCCGCCCCACGAACGATCCGCGCTCCGACGGCATCCAACTCTGCACAGACACATTGTGCGCACAAGGTGTGTCGACCACGGGCCACTTTGGCCTCATACGTGGTGCGCGGATGAGACGGGCGGAGGCTGTGTCCTTGAGCCTGAACGATGCATGGTCACGGTCTGCCCGACAGCTCCCGGCCGGGCGCAGCCGGGCCCAGCGCCCTGGCCAGGGCGGTGCGCGAGGAGACACCCAGCTTGCGGTAGGCACTGCCCAGATGGGAGTCGACGGTGCGGTGACTGAGGAACAGACGTTCCGCGATCTGCCGGGAGCGCAGTCCCTCGGCGGCGAGGTCGGCGATCTCGCGTTCGCGCTCGCTGAGGACGGACCGGAGATACGCGGTCCGGTCTTCGACGGGCGACGGGAAGTCCGTACCCGATCGGGGTTCCGTACCCCGGGGTTCCGTGCCCGAAGGATCCGCGCCCGGAGATTCCGTGGTCCGCTGAGTTGAGGGCGGACCGGCCTCCCCGCCTGGCCGGGTGGCCCCGGCAAGTCGGTCGCGGACCCGTGTCGCCTCCTCCACGACCAGGACGGCACCGCAGGGGCGGGCCAGTGCCTCGGCCCGCTCCAGAACCTCGAACGCGGCATGCTGACCGCCGACCGACAGCGTCATGGGTGCCCCGGCGATGAGCGTCCACGCGTACTGGACAGGCAGACCTGCGCCCCGGAAGGCCTCCGCTGCCCGTTCGAACAGCTCCAGCGCGGCGGCGTGCTCCCCACGTACCGCCCGCAACTGTGCTCCCGCCCGGTGGACACACGCCCACTGAAGTGCCAGACCGAGCCGACCGGCGTCGGCCTCCGCGTCCGCGAGCAGCCGCTCGGCTTCCGTGCCATGACCACGGCTCAGCTCGGCGGTCGCCATCAGGGCCAGCAGCGAGGGCCGGAAGGCGGGCTGCACCTGCGGCAGGCCCTCGCCGCCTCCGCCGTCCAGCAGCGTCCGCAGGCACCCTGCGGCGTCCCCTCCGAGCAACTGCGCGTGCGCCAGCAGGCTGATGGCGGAGGTGGCCCACCAGCCACGGCCGAGAGCCGCGGTGTCCACCGCCCGCGCCGCGAGCGTGACCGCTTCCTCGGTGTATCGCCGTCCCCGGGCCCAGACCAGCGTCATCGCGCGCATCGCCGTCGCCAGCGTCACCACGTCGGGAGCGTCGACCGCCCGGGCCAGTTCCTCCGCCTCGGCGGCCCTGCGCGCCGCCTCGTCGAGGCGGCCGGCCCATTGGTCGATCATGGTCAGGCCCAGCAGCAGGTGGGCGCGGATGTGCTTGTGCGCCCCGCCGGTCGCGGCGTCCAGTCCCCGCTGGAGGTGGCGGCGGGCGTCCGGGAACCGTTCGAGGTACAGCTCCGCGCACCCGAGGAGGGCGAGGACGTCGGGAGTCTGGCCGGCCACCCCGTCCGGCAGCGCGTCCACCAGCGCGGCGCAGCGGGCCACTTCGGGTACCGCCCGCGCCGTGTCGCCGGAGAACACGTCGCAGAAGGCGATGAGCACGGCCAGCGCCGCCCCGGCGGACGGCCCTGCTTCCGTCCGCGCCCGGGCGGCCTCCTCGAGCAGCGGCCTGATCTGGTCGTGGGTACCGCGCAGGACGTGCACGAGCCCGTACACGTAGATCAGCTCGGTGGCCTCGGCCGACAGGACGGCGGGCAGCGGCCGGGGCAGCAGTGCCATTCCGGTGCGGGCGATTGCCTCCGCCTCCTCGTAACGGCACAGCAGCCGCTCCGCGTCGGCGCAGACCGCGTACGTCCGCAGCCGCAACCCCGAAGCCGGCGTCGTGCCCTCGTCGCCGGTTGATCCGGGGAGCAGGGGGCCGACCCGCGAGAGCAGGTCATGGGCGAGGCTACGGGCCTCCCTCAGCTGTCCGGCGGCGATGAGCGCCCTGCAGTGGGCGAGTTCCCAGGCCGCCCGTTCCTCGACCGCCTGGCCGGGGGCGGGCGGGGAGTCCAGGGCGAGGCGCAGCCAGCGCGCCGCGAGCGCGGGTGCCCGGGTGACCGTCTGCGCGGCCCCTTCGACGAGGACGCGAGCAGCGGCGGCTCCGTCGGTGTGGACCAGGTGTTCGGCGTGCCGGGCCCGTTCCTGGGCGGGCCCACCCCGCTCGTCGGCGATACGCAGGGCGCGCCGGTGGGCCTCCAGCCGGAAGGGCAGGTCGCAGTCGGCGTGTGCGACGTGTCCGACGACCGGATGGCGGAATGCCAGCCCTTGGCCGCCGTGGCTCGCCGGACGCACGAGGTCCACGCGGACCAGCTCCGCGCACGCCGTGAGGCCGTCTCGGGTCCCGATCCCGGCGACGCGGGCGACGTCCGCCGGGCGGAACGTCCCGCCCAGCACGGCCGCCGCCCGTACAGCGGCCCGCGCCGGTCCGCTCAGCTCGCCGAGCTCCGCGAGCAGCGGCGCCGCTTCGCGCAGCAGGCGGGGCTCGTCCCCGCCTGCGCGGTCGGGCCAGACCTCGGCGTCGAAACCGGCCGCGACCAGCAGCCGCAGATACCCAGGCAGTCCCTCCGACGCGGCATGCAGGGCAGCCGCAGAGGACGCAGCATGCGGGGCAGCCGAGGAGGCGGTCGTCCGGTCAGGGTTGGAGCGCCCGTGCACGGAGGCCATGGCTGTGTCCAGGGACCCGCCGTCGTACGGGGTGATGGCGGGTCGGTGCCAGCCATCGACAAGCGTCGCCACGGCCGCCGCTCCCAGGGGGCCGACCTCTACTCGGACGATCCCGTCGGTCCGTACGCCCAGGTCGAGCGCCTCCAGCAGGGCCGGTGGGCTCTGCCTCGGCCGATGCACCAGGACCAGTACGAGATCAAAGGGGGACGGGTGCGAGGACGAAGACGAAGACGAAGCGGAGGATACGGACGCTGAGGCGCGGATCAGCCGGAGCGCCACCTCCAGCGAGGACGGATCGGCCCGGTGCAGCTCGTCGACCAGCAGCACGCCGCCTGCCGCCCGCTGCCGGACCAGTTCGCACCAGTCGGCCGGGGCGGACGCCTCGCGGTCCCCCGCCGGCCCCACGGTGTCGCGGAAGACCTGGAACGGACCCACGGCCTCGGCCGAGCGGGGCGGACGGGCCCAGAACACGGGTAGCCCCCGTCGAGCCACCTCCTCCGCCAGGCCGCAGGCCAACTGCGTCTTCCCCGAAGCCGGTTCACCCACGATCTCGACCACGGCCCCCCGGCCACGCCCCAGCCCGTCCAGGACCTGAGCCAGCCGCGCACGCTCGAGCTCGCGTCCCACCGGCGGACCGTCGACCATCCGTAACGGCACGACGAACACCACCCCTTCCCCCCTGCGACCACTGCGCGGCGCGGATCACGCGTGGCAAGGCCGCACTCCAGTCCCGGAACTTCTCCCCCGCTCCAGCATTCCGGTCCAACGTAACGCGCCGCACTGACAGCGGCTTGTCGCCAGCCACGACGGACGCCAGGACCGCAGGACAGCTGGGCAGCAGGACAGCTGGACAGACCGTGCGGTCCCCTCTCGGATCCCGATCGGCGACGGCGCCGGCGCGTTCGCCGGTCCCCGCTCTCGGTAGCCGGTTGCGTAGTTCTACGGCTGTGCGCCGCCTGGTCGCCGGGAAGACTCCCGTGCCGTCAGACCCAACCGTTCCATCCCCGACCTGGGAGAACTCGTGAAGTTGAGATCCATGGCGGCGACCGCCGTACTCGGCGCCGTCGTCCTCACCGCCGTTCCGGCGGTGGCCGTCCCCTTCACCGCCTACGCCTGTGGCGGCTCCACGCTGTGCCAGGACGAGGACACCGGCGACGAAGGCGGTGGCAACGACTGGGGCAGTGGCGACTGGGGCAGCGGCGACTGGGGTGACTGGGGCGGAGAAGGAGGCGGTGGCGAAGGGGGCGACGGCGGCGACTGGAGCGACGACCCCAGCGACCCGGGTGACCCTGGCGACCCGGGTGATCCGGGTGATCCCGGCGACCCCGGGAACGGCCCGTCCGACCCGGGCGGCCCGGGAGTGGAGGTCGTGGACGGGCCGATCGGCCAGCCCATCGACGCGACCCTGCCCGAGGTCGTCGTCACCGGGCACGCCGTCCGCCCCTCCGTCCCCGCAAGCCCCAACATCCCGACGACTCACGGAGGCGGCCTCAGCGGCACCGGCCCCCTGGTCACCGTCCACAGCCGGGGCCGCGTGTGGGAGGAGCGCGGCAAGTGCTACCGCAACCAGTCCCCCACCGTCGAGGCCAAGTACAGCCGCGGGGTGACCTACACGCTCGCCACGCAGACCAGCACCAACATCTCCGCGACGGCGCTCGAACTGCTCACCGCGCAGTTGGGCACGCAGCTCAACACCACGGTGACCGAGACCTACAACACGGAGTTCACGCTCAAGCCGGGCGAGTCCTGGGCCGTGTACGTCGAGTACCAGACCAATGTCTACGCGATCACCACGTCCGACTTCTGGGGCAACTACTCGACCGAGTTCGTCAACGTCACCCAGCCCACCGGCGCCGTCACCGGCCGCGCCTGCTAGGCCGGCACCTCGTCTTCGGACGATCTTGACCGGGGGTTCACGGTGCCGTGAAACGTCGCCGTGAACTGCCCGATGGAGAAAGGGGGTTCGTTCGGCTGCTGCCGCCCGGGGCGTCACGGCGTCACGGGCCGGCAGCGGTCGGACGCCCTCGGCGTCCTGAGCGGAACCGTGGCTCGGCATCCTGAGCGGAGCCGTTGGGACGTTCCGGACCGCGGCCGCCTGGCGGGGGCGCCACCGGGCGTGCGCCCCGAGGGTCCACGGGCCCGTGGACGCGCCACCTCGCAGGCGTTTCGGCAGGTGGGCGACCGTGCCCTGAGCCCCTCACTCCCCTGGGCGCGGCGGACCGGCCACCGCCCGACCGCCCGACCGCCCTCGGACAGTGGCCGAGAGACCGCCTCAAGGAGAGAACCGGCCGAGAAGACGGCCCCGCCCCGGAAGGCCGCCCCATGTCCGGACCCGTGGAACCCCTGCCCGACTGCGCGGACGACCCCACCGGTGCGCTGCGCGCCATGTTCGTGGACCTCGTGCAGGGCAGGCGGATCGCGCAGGGGCAGGAACCCGCCCTTCGGCCCGTCTTCCTCAAGGCCCACGGCTCCGCCCGGGGCGTCCTCACCGTCGACGCCGACCTGCCCGACGAGCTGCGTGTCGGCTTCCTGGCGGCGGCCGGAGCCCAGGGCGGGCTGACCGCGTGGGTGCGGTTCTCCAGCGACACCGTGCCCTCCCGGTCCGACCTGCGCACCACCCTCGGCGTCGGGATCAAACTCTTCGGGGTCCCCGGCGCGAAGCTCCTGCCGGACGAGAGCGCCGCGGACACCCAGGACCTGCTGCTCCAGAACCACGACGTGTTCTTCGTCGACACCGCCCGTGACATGTGCGCGATCACCCGGGCCGGGGCGGTCGACAACGTCCTCCAGGCCTATCTGGACAGCCATCCGGTCACCCGTACGGTCCTCCAGGACATGGCCACGGCGGAGGCGAGCACCCTCACGGCCACGTACTGGAGCGTGCTGCCGTACGGCTTCGGGGGCGAGCGGCACGTCAAGTACAAGCTCGTCCCGGCGGGCTGCCCGGACGGTGATCCGCAGGCAGCGCCGCCCGACGAGGACCCGTCCTTCCTCCGGAGCGACCTGCGGCACCGGCTGGCCGCCGGGGAGGCGGCGTTCGACCTGTTCGTGCAGGTGCGCGCCGACCCCGAGCGCATGCCCCTGGACCGGGCCACCGTCCGCTGGGAGGAGGCGGAGAGCGCCCCGGTCCGGGTGGCCCGGCTGACCCTGCACCAGCAGGACACGGAGGCCCGCGGCCAGCCCGCGTACGGCGAGAACCTCGCCTTCAACCCCTGGCACTCCCTGCCCGTGCACCGCCCGGCCGACAGCATCGCCGAGGCCCGCCGCGAGGTGGCCGAGCCGCCCGACGAGGAGGTCTCGACGGGCTTCATCACCAAGATCAGCCGCTTCCCCGGCCGCGCGTGACGGGCGGCGACGACGCGGTCGTGGCGGGCGGGTGCGATGCGGGCGTGCCGGGCTGTGACGCGGTGGCGGCAAGCGGGTACGACTCGGTGGCGGCAAGCGGGTACGACTCGGTGGCGGCGGACTGCAACGCGGGTGCGCCCGGCTGCTACACGGTGACGGCAGGCGGGTACGACGCTGTGGCGGCGGGCTGCGACGCGGTCGTGGCGGGCGCCGGGCCGGCCGGGTCGGTCGCGGCGCTGTGCCTGGCCCGCGCGGGCCGCCGCGTCCTGCTCCTCGATCCCCGGCCCGGTGATCCCCGGCCCGGTGGCCGCCCGGCGGGGCCCGCGGCGAAATCGGCCGCGGCCGATTCCGAGCGGCCGCCACGAGACCTCCCGCGCGACCGGCCACGAGGAGCGGGCCCGTACCGGATCGGCGAGACCCTGCCGCCCGCCGCCCGGCCCCTCCTGCGTGACCTGGGCCTGCTGGACGGTCTCGGCGCCGACGGGCACCTGCCCTGCACCGGCACCGAGGCGGCCTGGGGCTCCGGGGAGCTGTACGGGCGGGGGAACGTCCTGGACCCGCATGGGCCCGACTGGCATCTGGACCGCGTGCGGTTCGACGCGTTCCTGCGCGGCGCGGCCGTGGAAGCCGGAGCCCGACTCGTGTGCGGCGTCGCGGTGCGCCGGACGGGCCGGCCGGGAGAATGGCAGCTGGTGGTGCGGGAGCGTGGGGAGGGGCAAGAGCGCGGAGAGGAGCGGGAGGTGCCCTGCCCGTGGGTGGTGGACGCCACCGGCCGACGCGCGGTGATCGCCCGGCACAGCGCCATGCGGCTGCGGCAGGACCGGCTCGTGGCCGCGTACGCCGTGCTGCCCGGCCCCGCACCGGCCGACCAGGACCTGCGCACGCTCGTCGAGGCGGCACCGGACGGCTGGTGGTACACCGCGCGCGTGCCGGCCGGGCGGCTGGTCGCCCATCTCACCGACCGCGACCTCGCCGATCCCCGGCTGCGCACCGCCACCGGGTTCCTGGAACGGGCGGCCCGTACCCGGCATGTGCGGACCCGGTTGGACGGCTACGCGGCCGGGCCGCGGCCTGAACCGCGCTGGGCGCCGGCCCACGGGCAGCGGCTCGCCCCGCCGGCCGGACCGGGCTGGGTGGCCGCCGGGGACGCCGCGCTCGCCTGCGACCCGCTCTCCTCCCAGGGGATCCTGACGGCCCTGCACACCGGCGTCCGCGCGGCGCGGGCCGTCGACCGCTGTCTGCGCGGCCCCGATCGTGGCGACGAGGACGCGCTCGCGGAGTACAGGGCGTTCGTCGACGGGGTGGCGGCCCGCTACCTCACGCACCACGCCCGGGCCTACGCGGACGAACAGCGTTGGTCGTCGGCCCCGTTCTGGGCTCGGCGCCGTTCAGTGGGCCTCGTGGACACCCTCTCAGGGGCTTTCACGCAAGGTATCGACGCGGGGCGCTGACCGGCTTCCCGCACGCTGGGCAGGCCGGTTCCGCCCCAGGGGGCGCATGGAGCGCATTCGTAGCACAGGGGCGCACAAGAGGCGCGCGATCGCTCGACGAAGTGCGCTCCTCAGGCCTCGGTGTAACGGAACTCGGGGCCGAAGGTCCGGCCGCTTCCGTCGGGCAGCGGTCGCTCCATCAGGCTGCGTGCCGGCCCCTGCAGGTCGAACATCGTGCCGATGGCCTTCGTCAGCAGTTCCTTCGCCTTCGCCGGCAGATCCGTCTGCCAGGCCGCCTCCAGGAGGCGCAGCATCTCGCTGTACGCGTGGTTGACGGCATCGAGCAGTTCGCGCGTCCCGGCGTCGACGACCGCCGAGCCCGACGTGTCCCAACCGCCCGCGGGGACGGTGGCCATCGGCAGGGCGCGGGGCATGGGGATCTCGTCGCCCGTGAACTCCCATCGGTCCGGGTTCTCGGCGGTCTTGACGAGCTTGCGGCCGTGGAAGATCTCGCGGAAGACGTGGTAGTGGGCGGGCTCGCCCGGCTCGCCCGGATGCGGGTTCACGGGTGAGCCCGACGTTCCCTCGCCCTGCTCCTTGATGACCTCGATGGCAGCGGTCACCTGGGGGAGGCCGGTGAGTGCCACGACGCTGTTGCCCTGCCCGTGGTGGGACATGTTCCGGGTGAGCTGCCGGGTCCCCGCGATCAGGTCGGCGTGGGTGCGGAACACATCGAGGATCGCCGTGTAGAAGGCGCCGATCGAGGTGGACGCGCGGGATTCGGCGAGCGGGTCGTCGGGCGCCTCGATACGCGAGTAGAGGTCCAGCGACTCCTTCGTCAGCCCGCTCAGGAACACGGTCAGACCGGGCCGTACGCCACCGGGCAGCAAGCCCGGATACGCCGGCACCGTCCTCGGGTCGGCCAGCCGCGGGGCACCGCCGATGGTGGTGAGCATGTTGCCGGCCAGGGCGAGGTGGGACATCTCGTCGAAGACGATCCGCCGGATCGCCTCGAACGCGTCGCCGTCCCGGTCGGGGTCCTCGATGGACCAGAGGCCGCACAAGTAGGGCGGGAGCGTGGCCAGTTCCAGCATGACGGCCTGCTGGAGGGACTCCTTCAGCCAATCCGCGTCGCGATGATCGGCGGGCTCCCCCATCAGCTCGACGATCCTGTTGCTCCGGTAGTCGAGAAGCGCGGTCACGACCGCCCCTTCCTCGCAGCCAGGTTCGTGCTTCCGCGACGGGGCCACCCGCACAGGTCATCGTGGTTTCCGACAGGGCGAGTTCCGCCGGGCACGACTGGGGGAATCAGTTGTCTTCCACGCTACGTCAGCCATGGGCCGGCGGCGACCCGGGCGAGTTGCGCGCCGCGGCGGCCGGGCCGAGACTGAAACCGTAGCGCGCGCGTCGCGCGCCTGCTCGCACGCCGCTCCCAACGCGTGGATGCCGTAGGGCACTTTCGGCGATCTCTCGCCCACCTCTCGCCGCTCCCGCGCCCGACGCGGAGCTCCGTCCCGAGCCAGTACTTGACTCATCAACAGGAGTTGATGACGGTGCGTCAGAGCGTTGACACGACCTCCGGTTCCTCCGCTTCCCCCTATCCACGCGGTTCCTCCGATCCACGCGGTTCCCTCGATTCCTTCGAGGCACTCCTGCTCGAGGCCCACCCGGAGACCGCGCTCATCTACGAGCTCGGCTCACGGCTGCGGACGCTTCCCATGCCCCTCGCGGATCCGGACGACCTCACCCAGAAGCTGAACGCCCACCCCATGCCCACGCCCGACTTCCCCCTGCCGGTCCACCCCTGCCTGCCTCCCGAGCTGTTCCCCGTCTACGATGAGGCCGACCTCGCGGTCAAACTGACCGCCATGGTCCGGGTGTTCCTCCGGCAGGCGACGAACGGGAACTCGACGGCGCGCCTCACCCACCCGTTCCATCGGCAACTGGCCACCGTGTCAGGCAAGTCCACGAGCACCAGCCGCAGGACCGGGTTCTTCGGGGACCGGTCCCTGTTCGGCGGGGAGCAGCGGGGCGGCTCGGCCGAGGACTTTCAGATCCCGTGGTTCGTCACACTGGTCCTGACCGACTGCGCCAGCGAGGAGCTGCTGCCCTGGTCCTGGATCACGGACGGCTACAACACCTACCTGTTCGACGCCAACGCCCAGTTCATCGCGCTCATCGACGGGATGTGGACCTCCTACGGAGTCCTGGTCATGCGCGAGGGCTACGTCAACCGGACCTTCGTCCTGGACCAGGCGACCATGGCGGGAACGACCCAGCACATCTGCCTGAACCGGGCCTGACCACGGCCCGGACGGTTTCGCGGAAGGAGACCGAACGTCATGGCGACGTACACCAAGCCGGCACTCAACCCGCAGTCCTTCGAGCAGCTCGTCCAGCAGCTGAAGGCCGACGAGAACGAACGCCGCAGAGCGATCGGAATCATCCAGACGAGCGGCGCCCTGGCCTTCGGCGAGGAGTACTTCTCGCTCACGGACAAGCAGCGCGCCCAGTTGGTCGAGGCCACGGCAACGCCCGAGGACGCCTTCACCTGGCAGGCCCTGCTCAGTCAGGGACTGGCCCAGGGCGTGCCGATCATCATCACGCCCACGGTCACCGAGTCGTCGTCCGTGGACATCGGCGTGCACGTCGGCGGCGTGGACATCGAGGTCCACATCGAGTGTCCCTTCTAGCAGCCGATTCCGGAGGACTCGCCGCCGGCAGGCCCGCGGGTCCTCCGGTCCGGGCGGTGGAGGCAACATCATGGCCCTGCGCATCACCATCGACATGTTCTCCGGACGCCCCAACCCCTCGTGGGAGATCAGCGATCCGGACCAGGTCGGCTACCTGGAGGAGCTGCTGCTCCGCACTCCCGAGGCCCGCGGCGAAGTCCACAGCGGCTACACCGGACTCGGCTTCGACGGGGTGCGGGTTGAGTTCACCGAGGGACCCGGCAGGGAGGGCTTGCCGCAGCGGTTCGAGCTCGCCGGGGGCGCCGCGAAGGACGAGGCCGCGAGCGCGGAACTGGCGGCGAAGCTGGTGGAGACGATGCCCTCGAACCTGTCGGAGGGCGGGGGCATCGACAACGGCACCTGGTACGCCGACGCCATGCGGACGACCGCCCAGGAGGAGATCGCTCGGACCGGGCGGGCCGATGGCGGCGGCCGGGCGGCTTCGACGCGCCCCGGAGACCAGCAGCAGACGGGTGCCACCGGCGAAGTCACGGGCGCCACCGGCGAGGCCACGGGGGTCACCGACGAGGTCAGGGAGCAGTTGCGACGGCTCGCCGACGGAAAGCCCTTCTGCGCCTTCGACAGCCAGGTGTGGGCCCCCGAGTACTGGAACCACCCCTTGATCGAGCCGTACAACAACTGCTACGCGTACGCCGTGGCCATCCGGACCGACACGTTCGCGCGGCCCGGCCGCAAGCACGGGTACGAGATCCCCGCGACGATGCTGGGCTTCCAGGTGGCCGTGGGCCTCTACAAGGACGGGCTGTCGATGTACGGGTTCCCCTGCCAGCCCCCGGGGAGCAGCCGGTTCGTCGTGGGCCTGTGCACCGGCACCTTCTCGACCGGCGTCCGGGACTTCCATTTCTACCGCTATCACCTGGAAGGCTTCTGGTCGCACAAGCGGGCCGGGAACGCGGCGCGGAAGACCGATGAGTCGGGGCGCCTGATCACGGACCCGACGACGTGCGACCGCGGCATCTACACCGAGTGGTACGGCCTGTTCCAGTCGAACGCTCTGGTGACGATCCGCTGACCCCGACAATCCGCTGACCCCGACGATCCGCTGATCCTGACGGTCCGGTGCCCCCGACGGTCCGCTGGCGCTGACGGTCCGGTGCCCCGGGAGTCCGGCGCTCCGATCTCCCGTAGGCATCAGCGGCGCCGCCTGCCGTCGCCCTCAGCCCTGACCGGTGGGTCGCAGTTCGCGTTCGAGGGCGGAGAGGGCGAAGGCGTGCGCGGAGGTGTGCTGCCAGCGGGGCCGTCCGAACATCACGTCCTCGGCGAGCCCGCTCAGCATGGCCACGGCCCGGACGGTGAACTCCGGCAGGTCCACCTCGGCGAAGTACCCCAGGTCCCGGCCCTCGCGGAGGATGACCTCCAGGCGTTCGTCCCAGCCGTCCAGCAGCTCCGTGAGGATGCGCTTGCCCGCTTCGTCGTGGCGCTGGGCCAGTACCTGCGTCCACAGTGCGTAGCGCTCGTCGCCCTGGTGGCGTGGCAGGTAGGCGCGGACGAACAGGTCCAGCTTCTCCGCAGGTGACGCGGCCCGGTCGGCGGCCTGCTGGAAGCGGGTCCAGAGGTCCGCCTGACTCCACGCGAGGACTTCGAGCAGCAGCCGGTCCTTCTTGCCGAAGTGGTAGAGGATGTGCCCGGTGCTCATCCCGGCCCGCGCGGCGATGTCCGACATCCGCAGCGCCGCGGTGCCCTTCTCGGCGATGACGCTGATGGCGGCCCGCATGGCCCGCTCCCGCGCGTCGTCCCCGCTGCGCTGGCGTTTCCGGTCGATCGGGACCCGGGCCGCGGGCCGCGGGGCGCCTGCGGTGTCGGCGCCCGCCGATCCCATCACGCCGCTCGGCGGGGGGAGGCGGTCGGGCTCCGCGGGCCCGGTCTCTGACGTCGGCATGCGCTCACTTTCGATTCCGGAGATCCAGGTCCCAAGTCTAGGTTCCGCACATCTAGACCTTTAGTCTAGACTGAAAATCTAGTTAATGCGATGAGGAGTGCGGCACCCAGCTGTGCGCCGTCGCCCGACGGCCAACGGCCCGCCCTGCCCTGACTCACCACCCAGGAGACACCCACATGACGCGCGGATTCGATGTCGTGGAGACCTGTATCGCCGACCTGCGCTCAGCGCTGGAGAAGGGCGAGACGACAGCGGTCGAGCTGCTCGACGCCTACCTCGCGCGGATCGACGCGTACGACCGGCCCGGTACCGCCACCGCCCTGAACGCGATGGTCGTCATGAACCCGCGCGCCCGGGCGGACGCGGAGGCCTCAGACGCCCGCCGCGCCCGCGGCGAGACGCTGGGCCCACTGGACGGCATCCCGTACACCGCCAAGGACAGCTACCTCGCCGAGGGGCTCACGGCCGCGTCCGGCTCCCCGGCCTTCGAGCACCTCGTCGCCCAGCGCGACGCCTTCGCCATCGAGCGGCTGCGCGCGGGCGGTGCGGTCCTCATCGGCCTCACCAACATGCCGCCGATGGCGAACGGCGGCATGCAGCGTGGTGTGTACGGCCGCGCGGAGAGCCCGTACAGCGCCGACTGGCTCACCAGCGCCTACGGCTCCGGCTCCTCCAACGGCTCCGGCACGGCCACGGCGGCGTCCTTCGGCGCGTTCGGCCTCGGCGAGGAGACCTGGTCCTCTGGCCGCGCCCCCGCCTCGAACAACGCACTGTGCGCCTACACCCCCAGCCGCGGCGTGATCTCGGTCCGCGGCAACTGGCCGCTCGTCCCGACCATGGACGTCGTCGTCCCGCACACCCGCACCATGGCCGACCTGCTGGAACTGCTCGACGTCATCGTCGCCGACGACCCGCAGACGCGCGGGGACCTGTGGCGCGCCCAGCCGTGGGTGGCGCTGCCCCCGGCCTCGCAGGTGCGCCCCGCCTCCTACCCGGCCCTCGCGCCCGCCGACGCCGAGGCCGCGTCCGGCGCGCTCGCCGGCAAGCGCGTCGGCGTGCCCAGGATGTACGTCAACGCCGACCCCGCCGCCGGGACGAACCCCGACGGAGGCATCGGCGGCCAGACCGGGCAGCGCGTCGACACGCGCCCCTCGGTGATCACCCTGTGGGAAGCCGCCCGCCGCGACCTGGAGGCCGCCGGCGCCGAGGTGGTCGAGGTCGACTTCCCGGTGGTGTCGAACTACGAGTCCGACCGCCCCGGTGCGCCCTCGCTGCTCACCCGCGGCCTGGTCAGCCGCGAGTACCTCACCTTCGAGATCGAGGACCTGTCCGCCTGGGCCTGGGACGACTTCCTGCGGGCCAACGGCGACCCGGCGCTCTCCACGCTGGCCGACGTGGACGGCGCCCGCATCTGGCCCAAGCAGGAAGGCGAGCTTCCCGACCGGTACGACGGCTTCGACGACACGGTCGGCGACTACCCCCGCTTCGTGCGCGAGCGCCCGTACGCCTCCCTCGCCGACATGCCGCAGCTCGAGCAGGGGCTGCGCGGCCTCGAGGAGACGCGCCGCGTCGACCTGGAGCTGTGGATGGACGGACTGGGCCTGGACGCGGTGGTCTTCCCCGCGGTGGCCGACGTGGGCCCCGCGGACATGGACGTCGACGAGGCGTCCGCCGACCTCGGCTGGCGCAACGGCGTCTGGGTCGCCAACGGCAACCTGGTCCCCCGCCACCTCGGCATCCCGACCGTGACCGTGCCCATGGGCACCATGGCAGACATCGGCATGCCCGTCGGGCTGACCTTCGCGGGCCGCGCGTACGACGACAACGCCCTGCTGTCCCTCGCGGCGGCCTTCGAGAAGACGGGCAGCCGGCGCACCCTCCCGCCTCGCACGCCGCGCCTGTCGGCGGAGTGACAGCGGAGTGGCGGCGGTCGGCGGAGTGACAGCGGAGTGACCTGACGGAGCCCTCCGGGCGGATCACCACGGTCGGCGACGGAAGCGGACGGCCGACCGTACAGCGGCGGAAACGGACGGCCGACCGTACCGGAGCAGAGCGGACAAGCCGACCGTCCCGGACCAGAGCGGTCAGCCGGCCGTGCCGGACGGCGGGGAGGCCATGGCATCCGGCCATGCCCTCCCCGTTCGGCCATCTCCGTCAGGCGGCTCTGGCTCCGGCCCCGGCCTGCGGCAGCGGGGTCAGGGAGGCGTACTCCAGCGGGGCCGACGGGTCGATCGACACGTCCAGCGGGGCGGGCTCGGCGCCGGACCGTACGAGGAGGTCGCCGACGGCCGCGATCATGGCGCCGTTGTCCGTGCACAGCGTCATCGGGGGCACCCGCAGCTCCACCCCCGCGGCGGCGCACCGCTGCTCGGCCAGGCCCCGGACCCGGGAGTTCGCGGCCACCCCGCCGACCACGATCAGCGTCCTCACCTCGTGCGCCGCGCAGGCGGCCAGCGCCTTGCAGGTCAGGACATCGGCGACCGCCTCCTGAAGAGCGGCGGCCCCGTCCGCGACGGGCAGGCCGATCCCCTGGGCCCGGTGCTTCTCGACCCAGCGGGCGGCAGCCGTCTTGAGCCCGGAGAAGGAGAAGGCGTACGGGTCGTCACCCGGGCGCGTGAGGGGCCGGGGAAAGTCCACCGCGCGCGGGTTCCCCTCCCGGGCGGCCCGGTCGATGGCCGGCCCGCCCGGGTAGGACAGGCCCATGATGCGGGCGACCTTGTCGAAGCACTCCCCCGCCGCGTCGTCGAGCGTGTCCCCCAGGTGCAGGATCGGCTCGCGCACCAGGTCCCGGACGAGCAGCAGGGACGTATGCCCGCCGGAGACGATCAGCACCACGCACGGGGTGGGCAGCGGGCCGTGCTCAAGGGTGTCGGCGGCGACATGCCCGGCAAGGTGGTGCACGCCGTAGAGCGGCACCCCGGCCGCGTAGGCGAGGGTCTTCGCCCCGGCGAGACCGACCTGGAGAGCGCCGGAGAGACCCGGCCCGGTGGTGACGGCGACCGCGTCGATCTGCCTCAGCCGCAGCCCCGCCTGATCGAGCGCCTCCCGCACCACCGGATTGAACGCCTGCAGATGCGCCCGAGCGGCGATCTCCGGCACCACACCGCCGAACAGTGCGTGCTCGTCCATGCTCGACGCCACGACATGCGCGAGCAGCTTCCCGTCCCGCACGATCCCCGCGCCGGTCTCGTCGCACGACGACTCGATACCCAGGACGATCGGTCCACCCACTGCTGCCCACTCCTTCTGCTTAGATCTTGCACTTGCAATATATGGGCAATAAGAGAGTCCCGTGGCACGCCGGAGGTAGCCGAGGGGGGCTGATCGACCGGGAGTGCGGACACCGGCCCCCCCGCCCCACGCCACGCGCGCAGGCGAGCGCCGTCAGCTGTGCCCCGCCCCGCGTTCGGCGCCGTACGTGGGGCGCCGTACGCAGGGCTCCGCGCGCAGGAGCCCTGCGGCGCCCGCGACCCGGAGGCCCCGTCCCAGCGCCGGACCCGAATGGACCGCCCGAGCTGGGCTCCGAGAGCCAAACGCGGGGAGACTGGCCGTCAAGGCCTCGAGGCGCTTCCACGCGCCGCGTCGAAGGACCTTCCGGAGCGGAAGCCAGTACGACGAGGGAGCGGTGAATGACGGCGGAACCAGGGACCTCGTCGAGTTCCCGGCAGCAGTCGGCCGGTCTTGGATCTCACGACGCCACGGACCTCCGAAGAATCGGCATCCATCCCGACTTCTGGTATCCGGTCGCCCTTTCCCGGAACGTCCCCAGGGGAAAGGCGTTCGCCGCCGTTTTCGCGGGTGAGCGGATTGCCCTGTACCGCGGGCGGAGCGGCAGCGTCTTCGCGCTCGAGGACCGCTGTGCGCACCGCCAGGTGCCCCTGAGCATGGGCGTCGTGGAGGGTGACACGCTCCGGTGCTGCTACCACGCGTGGACGTATCGCGGCAACGGACGCATCTCTCAGATCCCCTACCTTCCCAAGGGAGTCGACAGACCGCCACGAGGCGTTCGCGCGTACCCGGTCCGCGAAGCGTACGGCCTGGTGTTCGTTTTCCCGGGTGATGCGGAGAAGGCCGCCGAGGCGGAGTTCCCGAATCTTCCGGGCTTTGATTCCCAGCACAAGACGATGACGTTCTCTCGCACCGTGCGCTGCCATTACAGCTTCATGCACGAGAATCTGCTCGACATGAACCATCAGTTCCTGCACCGGAAGATCCTGGGAAAGATTCAACCGAAACTTCTCGGATACGAGACCGGGCCGCAGTTCGTCGAGGCTCGCTATCTCTTCATTCCGCAGGGCGGGAAGAAGGACCGCGGTGCGGGGCTGCTCTCCGCCGAAGGGCTTTCCGGCAGCAGCTCCCCCGACGCCATCACCGTGCGCACGCAGTATCCGTACCAGACGCTGCAGGCAGTGCCCGAGAATTCCGGGCAGCCCGCGTTCTCACTCTGGGTCGCGTATGTGCCCGAGGACGCCGAGCAGCGCACCAACCACGCCTACGGTCTTCTGACCATCGCGAAGCCGGGGATCCCCGGTGTACTCGACATCGCCTGGCCCCTCATCCGCCGATTCACGGAGCGTGTCTTCGCTCAGGACCGGATGGCGGTGGAGGCCGAGCAGAGGGCGTGGGACGAACAGGGCGAGGACCGGAACAACGAGGTCTTCCCGCTGATTCTCGATGTGCGCGAGGTGCTGCGCACCAACGGGGTCCCGCTCACACCGCCCAGCTGCTGACCGACGTCTGTCGGCGGTGACGGTAGCTCCGCGCCCCTGCGGCCGAGGACGAAGCTCCGGAGCCGGACGTCGCCTCAGACTCCGGGCATCGCAGGTAGCGGGAGGCGCGCGCCGGATGCGCGTCGCGCGTTGTGATCTATCCACCAAGGCGGGGCGGTCGGGCGGATCATAGGGTGGCCCCATGCCTAGAACTTCTCCCGCCGTGGCCCTCGACGCCCTGCTCGCCGGCAACACGCGCTTCGTGTCCGGCGCGCCCCAGCACCCCAACCAGGACGCCGCCCGCCGCACCGAGCTGGCCCCCGGCCAGGACCCCTTCGCCGTGATCCTCGGATGCTCCGACTCACGACTGGCCGCCGAGATCATCTTCGACCAGGGACTCGGCGACCTCTTCGTCGTCCGCACCGCCGGCCACGTCCTGGGAACCGAGGTACTGGGCAGCGTCGAATACGCCACCAGCGTGCTCGGCGCCCGCCTCGTCGTCGTCCTCGGCCACGACTCCTGCGGCGCCGTCGCCGCCGCACGCGCCGCCGTCGAAGACGGCTTCGCCGCCGGCGGCTTCGTCCGCGACATCGTCGAACGCGTCACCCCCAGCATCCTCGCCGCCCGCACCGCCGGACTCACCGCCGACACCGACATCATCGACGAACACATCCGCCACACCGTCGACCTCATGCTCGAACGCTCCCGACTCCTCTCCGACCAGGTCGCATCCGGCGACGTCGCCATCGTCGGCCTCGGCTACGCCCTCACCGAAGGCAACGCCCGAATCGTCACCACCCACGGCGACGTACACACCGAAACAGCCGAGGCAGGGACGGGCCCCGCGTCCGCATGACCTCGCGTTTCGACTGCTCGGCTTTCGACTGCTCGGCCGTGGAGGCCTGTGCGGCGGGCCTCCAGGAAGAGTGCCCGCTGCTAGGCCCGCGTTGACGGCGGCGGGTTGCCGCCCGGAGGGGCCGGACTCTCCGGGTGGTGTACGTCGCCGCTGCCGAGCAGGATGCGGGCCCGGACCCGCATCGGCTCGTCGCCGCGCCGGGAGAGCAGGACCAGCCCGTCGACCAGGGCCGTCATGGGACCGAGGAGGTCCCCCGCCGTACGGGCGAGGACATGCGGGTCCTTGGTACGGCCGAGGGACAGGTGCGGGGTGAAGCCGCGCGACGGCGATCCGCACAGCGGGAAGCGGAGGTCCAGCGACTCCCGCAGCCGCACCCAGGGCTCGTGATCCGCTGCGGCCGGGTCGAGCCAGACGGTAGCGTCCTCGCGGTGTGCGAACCAGTGGACGCCCTCCAGGCGGGCGGTGAACGGCGGCGTCTCGGCGAGCGCCGCGGCGACCAGCGGCAGGGCGCGGGGGAACTCGGCCTCGGGGACGAACCCGAAGAGCACGTTGACGTGCGGCGGCCAGCGGTGGATCTGCCGGTCGTGTGCGCGGCGGATGTGCTGGATCGGCGGCCACAGCTCGGGCGGCGGCACCCAGGCGACGGCGGTGCGGTTCGTCGACGGGACGGCGAGGACGTCGAGGGCCGCGCCGGGTGCGGGATCCGCCTTGGGACCGACCGGCCCGCCAAGCGTCTCGTCGAGCCGGTCGACACCGGAGGCCCGGTCCCAGACGACCTGGCCGCCCACCTCGAAGAACAGCACCCGGTGCCAGGGGATCTCCCCGCCCGGCGCGAAGTCGGCGAGCAGGACGCGCTTCGGTGGGGCCCCGCGCTCGGCGACCCCCATGACGAACCGCTCGGGGTCGAAGCGCGGGTCCCAGAGCACGCGGTGGTAGATCTCGTCGCTGGTGTGCACGTGAGCACCCGCCCTCGACCATCAGGGTGACGCGCGGCGGGCCGGCCGTGCAAGTCCCCAGCCGCCGAGGAGGCAGTCATCCAGGGCGACGAGGGCCCGCAGCAGTATCGGGGTTCACCGGTGTCGGTACGCCCGTGACCCCGCGCCCATGGGCATCGCCTCGGACAGCGTCGGGAATGTGTGGGTCGCCAACTCGGGACTCGTCGGCATCCCCTGCGGAGGCACGGGAGCCCTGCCTCCCGAAGGCTGCGCTCTCGACCCCCGGGGCAGCGCTGCCGACTCCTCGGTGATCATGATTCGCCCCGATGGCACCACACCGCTCCGGCCGTACGAGCGCGGCGGGAGCGGCGTGGGGCATCGCCGTCGACGGCGACGACAACGTCAGGGCTCGTGCTTCGGCGGTCGGCGCGGTCAGCGGACCGGGCGCAGCGCCATGTATCTGCGGCCGTAGGGGAAGAGCCTCGTTTCACCGACCCGATCACTGTCGGCAACCGCCGCACGGTACTTCACGCCGTCGACGTAGAGGTGGCTTCCGTTCTCGATGCCCGGGGTGTCGAGCACCGACCGGGGAATGCCCGTGTCCCGGTTCCATGAGGTGCGTTCCTCGCGGGTGAGCCAGAAGACCGGCTCCCTCGGTGGCCATGCAGGGACGACCTTCACGTCCTCCAGGCTGCCGTCGGCGGTACCGGCAGCGGTGTTGCCGGCCTCCCAGGCGATCAGGCCCGGCACGCCGTGGTAGGTCAGGAAGAACGTCTGCTGGATCGTGTCGGTCAGCCCGAGGGGGCCTGCCTGGGCCAGGAGGGCGGGAACGATCCGGTGCCGGTAGAGGTCCAGCACACCGAGCACCGTTGCGCCGTGTGCCGTCCGCGCCTCGTCGATGATGTCGAGCGGGTCGACGCGCTGGAACGTCCTGAAGGCCACCAGCGTGGACAGGTCGCCCTCGACGGCGGGGCGTGCGTGGACCGCAGGCCGGGCCGGCGGTTGCGCCTGGAGAACGGCCTCGGGGCCACGGCTCCGAAGGGCTTCGACCAGGGCCGCCAGCCATCGTGTGCGTTCCACCGAGTTCGCCACCCGGTTCGGCGGGGTGGTCTCGTAGGCCGCGAACTGCTCAAGGGCGTCCGCGCAGGCAGCCGTCATCAGGTGGGCGCCCCAGTCGTGCACGGAACTCCCCACCGTGGCCAGGCGGATCCGGGCCGCGCTACGGACGTACTGCTCCTGGCGGTCGAGGGCGACGTGCTCGTCGGGGCGGCGCAGGTAGGCGAGGACCAGCCCGAGTCGGGCGTCGTCGGACCGCACGTCCTGACTGATCTCCCTGAGCAGGTCACTGGCCGGTGCCACGTGGAGCTCCAGTTCGTGCAGCAGGGTGACCGCTGCCTGACCCGGGTCCGTTCCCGGGCCCGCCATCACGGTCACCTTGATGAACGACTCGTGCGGCGCGAGGATCATCTGCGGCTCGAGCAGGAGCGCCTCCGCGATCAGGGTGCCCTGCGGTGCCTGGGGCGGACTCACGAACACACCGGTGGACCCGTGCTCATCGACGCTTGAAGCGAGTGCGTCGATGAATAGGTGACAGGTGGGGTTTCCGTCGACCAGGTCGAGGAATTCACGTAACTGCGGGCTGAACGATTTCCGATTGTCGATCAAGGACTGCAATGACGATTTGACGGCGGCGGGAACGGCAGGCTGCCCACTGAACTTCATCATTGTCCTGACAGTAGCGTCGACCGGAGGAGCTGAACAGACGGCCGACGCCGATGCGGCGAGAATACGGAAAAGCGGGGGCCACCCTTTCACTTCCGACCCTGAGTGAGCCTCTTTCATCCTGAGTTTCGCAGGTGAGGGGGGTGCGGGCGGCGGCGATGAGTTTGCTGATGCGGCCGGGGCCGTAGCGGGCGGCGATAGTCCCCCCGCAGAGCAATCCCGGGGGCCACGAACTCGTGATCCTCGTCGGCGTGACCGCGCCTGTCCGCACCCCGCCGCTCGGCATGCCTCGGAGCCAGGCAGTTGCCGTACCGCCCTCGGACTCGGCTTCCGCGGCGCGAGGGCCAGACGGCGTGACTGCGGCGGGGCCACGGGGCATGACTGCGGCGAGAGGGAGGGGCGTCCAGGCCGAGGGGGTCCGGCAGTCGGCTCAGCGGATTCTGTTGACCCGTTGAGTTTACGGCATACACTCACGCTTATGTCATATACAGCATCGCGCTCCGACGGCTTACCGCTGCGCACGTTCACGGGTGTCACCGGCGTCGCGTTCACCGTCCTGCAGGTCATCGAGGTGCCGCTCTACTTCGTCCATGACGGGGCACCGCCCGACTCCAACGTGCTGACGCGCATCATGCTCAGCCTGGTCGTCCTCGTCCTGCTTCTGGGATTCGCCACCGGAGTCCGCGAGCTCGTCCGCCGGGCGGACCCGGCCTGCGGCTGGGTCGCGGACCTCGCGTACGGCGCGGCACTGGCCTACATCGCGGGCACCTTCGTCGCCCACTCCCTGCAGGCCGGGGAGGTCATAGCCGCCGCGGAGCCGGTCGATCCGACCATCACCGCGGAGGGCTCCTATCTGCTGTACGGCTCGATCGGCCGCATCCTCACCGCGGTCTTCCTGGTGGCCGCCGGGTACGCCGCTGCACGCTCAGGACTGCTGTTCCCATGGGCCGCCCGGTCGGCTTACGCCATCGCCCTGATCAATCTCGCGTTCGTCCCGTCGCTCTACTTCGGCAATGACACCGGAGAGTTCTTCAGCGCCAACGGATGGGGCACAACGGCCGTCATCGCCAGCCTGTACGCCTACTGGGTCCTCGCGTTCGGCATCGCACTGCTCCAACACCGAAACGCCCGCCACTATGCTGGGCGACCGGAATCGGCCTCGGGGAATCGGCGGTAGCAGTGTCAGGGGACAAGAGCGCGGCGGCCACCTTCCGGCTCCTGTGGGAGACGAAGGAGAGCGCGCGGTCCTCCCTCAGCGTCGGCGGCATCGTCGAGGCCGCCATCGCGCTGGCCGACGCCGAGGGTCTGGGCGCGGTGTCGATGCAGCGGGTCGCCGGCGAGCTCGGGTACACCGCGATGGCCCTGTACCGGCACGTCCCCGGGAAGGACCAGCTGGTCGCCCTGATGGCCGACCGAGCACAGGGCCGTCCCCCTGCGGAGTCGGGGCAGGAGTGGCGCGCCGAGATCCTGAACTGGGCCGACGCTGCCTGGGACTTCTACCTCGCCCACCCGTGGATGCTGCGCGTGGCGACCACCGGAGCCCCCACCGGACCGAACGAACTGGCCTGGTTCGAGGCCCTTCTGCGGCCTCTGGCCCGGTCGGGCCTCGCGGCCGAGAACCTGGTCGCCACGGCCATGTTCATCTCCAGCGCCGTCCGCGACCTGGCCCGGATCACCACCGAGATCGTCCCGTCCGGCACGGACTACGGGAACCTTCTCGCCCAGGTCGTCCGGCCCGACCAGTTCCCCACCCTCGTGTCCCTGATGGCCACGGGCGCCTTGGAGGACGACGGCGATGCCCGGCCCGCGCTCGACTTCGGACTGAACCTCATCCTCGACGGCCTCCGGACCCACACGTCCTGACCGACACCGGCCGGTCGCGTCGGACTGCGACGCGTCCGTGTCCACCAGCACCGCCACCGCCACCGCCACGGCCACCGGGGACGGACGCCCCGACCGTCCGGAAAAACGGTTGGTCCGGGGCGAGTGTGATTCGGCAGGATGCTCCGCATGACCTTGCCTACCCCCGAGCTGCACACCGCCCGCCTGCGACTGCGGCCGTTCACCGACGACGACGCGGCGGGGCTCTACGCGCTGCACAGCGACGCTCACGTGCTGCGCTACTGGGACTCCCCGCCGTGGACCGATCCGGCCCACGCCCAGCGCTTCCTCACGACCTGCCGGGCCATCGAGGCGGAGGGCAGGGGAGCGCGGGTCGCCGTCGACCGCGTCTCCGACGGCTCGTTCATCGGCTGGTGCGGCCTCACCAGCTGGAACCCCGAATTCCGCAGCGCGTCCCTGGGCTACGTGTTCGACGCCGACTCATGGGGCAACGGCTACGCCACGGAGACCGCGCGTGCCGTCCTGACGTGGGCCTTCGACACCCTGGACCTGAACCGTGTCCAGGCCGAGACCGACACCCGTAACGTGGCGTCCGCCGGGGTCCTGGAGAAGCTCGGCTTCGTCCGCGAAGGCACCCTCCGCGAGGACTGCGTCGTCAACGGCGACGTCTCCGACTCCTGGGTCTTCGGCCTCCTCCGCCGCGAATGGCACCCGGTGGCCGCGCAGTAGGACGGCACCAGGGCAGTCTGCGCGGCTCGCGGCGTGCGCTCGCAGAGGCTCGGCCGGCTCCCTTCGCACGCGGGCCCGGGGCCTCCCGTACCTTCTCGGCCCTCGTCTCGGAGCCGGCCGCCCGGCGCCGACCAGGAATCCACGCAGGACGAACCTCTCGACATGCACCCGACTGGGTGCGGTGCTGAGATGGGTCATGTCCCGCGCCGGGGTCCCTGGCCGCAGACGTCGAGCCCTGGAGAACGGAGCGAGAGATGACCGCCCTCCCCTTCGAGGACACCACCGACTTCGAGAACGCCGACCGGGGGTTCATCGATGCCCTGTCCCCTGCCGTCGTCACCGGGGCTGACGGCAGCGTCGTCTACGACAACGACGCGTACGCGTTCCTGAAGGCGGACTGCCCGGACACCGCGCACCCGAGTCTCTGGCGCCAGGCGCAGCTCTGCGCGCGCCAGGGGCTGTACGAGGTGACCGAGGGGATCTACCAGATCCGCGGACTCGACCTGTCGAACATGACGCTCGTCGAGGGCGAGCGCGGCGTGATCGTCATCGATCCCCTGCTCAGCGCGGAGACCGCCGCCGCCGGCCTCGCCCTGTACCGCAAGCACCGCGGCGACCGCCCGGTCACCGGCATGATCTACACCCACTCCCACGGCGACCACTTCGGAGGCTCCCGCGGCGTCCTGCCCGCGGGCACCGAGGAGGGCGTGGCGATCCTCGCCCCGGCGGGGTTCCTGGAGCACGCGGTCAGCGAGAACGTGTACGCGGGCAACGCCATGACCCGCCGCGCGATCTTCATGTACGGCGACCGGCTGCCCAAGTCGCCCGAGGGCCAGATCAGCGCCGGCCTCGGCATGACGACGGCCAACGGCACCCTCACTCTCATCCCGCCGACCCTCGACATCACCGAGACCGGTCAGGAGGAGACGGTCGACGGCGTCCGGATCGTCTTCCAGCTCACACCGGGCACCGAGGCCCCGGCCGAGATGAACTTCCTCTTCCCCGACTTCCGTGCCCTGTGCCTGGCCGAGAACGCCACGCACAACATGCACAACATCCTGACCCTGCGCGGCGCCGTCGTCCGCGACTCCCGGATCTGGGCCCACTACCTCGACGAGGCGGTCGAGTACTTCGGCGACGGCTACGACGTGGCGTTCGCCTCCCACCACTGGCCCACCTGGGGCCACGAGAACGTCGTCGCCTTCCTCACCGCCCAGCGCGACCTCTACGCCTACATGCACGACCAGACGCTGCGCATGCTGAACTCCGGCCTCACCGGTCCGGAGATCGCCGAGGAGATCCAGCTCCCGCCCGCCTTGGAGAGGTCCTGGCACGCCCGCGGCTACTACGGGTCCCTGTCCCACAACGTGAAGGCGATCTACCAGCGTTACCTCGGCTGGTTCGACGGCAACGCCGCCCACCTGTGGGAACACCCGCCCGTCGAACTGGCCCGACGCTATGTCGACTCCCTCGGCGGCCCCGACCAGACTCTCGCGAAGGCCCGCGCCTACGCCGAGGACGGCGACCTGCGTTTCGCCGCCACCCTCCTCAACCACCTGGTCTTCGCCGACCCCGGCAACGGCGACGCGAAGCAGACCCTGGCCGGTGTCTACGACAGGCTGGGCCACGGTGCCGAGAACGGCCCCTGGCGCAACTTCTACCTGACCTCCGCCATGGAGCTCCGCCAGGGCGCCAACCCCATCGCCATCGACACCACCAACCCCGAGATGGTGGGGGCCCTCACCACCGACATGCTCCTGGACTCCGTCGCCATCCGCATCGACGGCCCTCGCGCCTGGCACGAGGATCTGACCATCGACCTCGTCCTGGCCGACGAGCAGCGCCGCCACCGCCTCACCCTCCACAACGGCGCCCTCACCCACCGCTCCGCCCCCGCCGGCGAGCAGCCGAAGACCCCGTCGGCTCTCACCGTGCACCTCACCCGGCCGCAGCTCCTCGGCATCCTCGCGGGCGAGGGTCTCGGCGGTGCCTCGACGACCGGCGACCCGGGCCTCCTCACCCGGCTCCTCTCGTACGTCACCCAGCCGGACACGGCCTTCCCGATCGTCACTCCCTGACCGCACAGCACGGACGCCGGGCTCTACGACGAGAGCCGACGACATGCCACGACTGGCCACGGCAGGCGACGACAGCGGCCGGTGCTCGGCGTGCCCCGGCTCGGCCGCGGCCGACCCCCGCGTAACGTGGCGGGCCCCGGGGGCGGTCCTGGACGGCCGGCGTACGGCCCGGGTCGAGGGACGAGGGTCGAGGGACGAGGAGTGACGGCCGACATGGGGACGACGGACGACGAGCTGTGCGACGTGACGGTCGTCGGGGCCGGGGTCGCCGGGCTCGCCTGCGCCGCGGACCTGTCCGCCGGCGGGCTGCGGGTGCGGCTGCTGGAAGCCGGCGACACCGTGGGCGGGCGGATGCGGACGGACCGGATCGCGGGTTTCACCGTCGATCGCGGATTCCAGGTCTTCAACACGGCCTACCCGCAGGTCAAGCGCCGCCTCGACCTGCGGGCACTGCGGCTGCGGCCCTTCACACCCGGGGTGCTCGTCCACACGGACGACGGAATGCGCCGCTTCACCGATCCCAGTCGGCGCTTCCGTGAGAGCCGCGACCTCCTGCCCGGACGGCTGGCATCCGGCCGCGATCTGCTGGCGCTCAGTGCGCTGACGGCCTACGACGTGCTCGCACCGGCCGCCCTGGTGCGGGCGCGGCCCGACCGCACGACCCTGACGGCCCTGGCCGACGCCGGGGTGTCACCCGACCTGGTGGAGACGTTCTTCCGGCCCTTCCTCTCCGGAGTCTTCCTCGAGGACGACCTGGAGACGTCGGGCCGCTTCTTCCATCTCGTGTGGCGGAGCATGCTGCGCGGCACCCTGTGCCTCCCCGCCGACGGCATCGGTGCGGTCCCCGCCCAACTGGCCTCCCGGCTGCCCCGTGGCGTGCTGCGGACCGACACCCCCGTCGCCGCCCTCACAGCGCACGGGGTGACGCTCGCCGACGGCACCGAGGTCCGCTCCCCCACCGTCGTCGTCGCGACCGGGCAACGGGCCGCCGCCGAGCTCCTTCCGGGTCTCACCGTCCCGCGTGGACGGACCGTCACCACGCTCTACCACGCGGCCGCGCAGCCGCCCCTGCCCGAACCCGTCCTCGTCGTGGACTCACGGCGCCGGTTCCTGAACAGCTGCGTCCTCACCGCCGTCCATCCCCACTACTCCCCCGACGGCAGGGCACTGGTGTCCACGTCGGTTCTCGGTACGCCCGACCCTCAGGCCGTGGACGCCGTCGTCCGCGCCCTGGGCGAGGTGTACGGCACGGATGCGGGTACGTGGGAGCTCGTCCACCGGGTCACCGTGCATGACGCCCTGCCCGCGATGCCTCCGCCCCACCCCCTGTCACAGACCACCCGCGTCACACCGGGGCGGTACGTGTGCGGTGACCACCGGGCCACCGGCTCCGTCCAGGGCGCACTCGCCTCGGGCACGCGGGCCGCGCGCGAGGTCCTGGCCGATATGCGACGCGGCGCAGGACGTTGACGGAACGTTGACGGGACGTTGACGTCCATCAGCCTTCGACTCGTGCAACGAGGAAGCTGAGGGGTGCATCCGTCTCCGGCCCGGACGGGGAAGTGATTCGAGGCGCGCGCCCGGTGGGGACGCCCGCCCCGACACGAAAGGCTGGAGGTCGGTTCGGTGATCACGGTGGAACGGAGCTTCGTCGTCGGGCTTCCGCTCGACGAGCTCGTCGCGTACCTGGAGGACTTCAGCCGTACCGAGGAGTGGGATCCCGGGACCGTGCGCTGTGAGCGGCTCGACGGGGGGCCGGTACTGCCCGGGGCCCGGTGGCGCAACACCTCGCGCTTCCGTGGCCGCACCACCCAGCTCGAGTACCGGCTCGTGGCACGCGAGCCCTCGCACCTGATGTTCATCGGCGAGAACAAGACGGTGACGGCGACGGACGATCTCGGTTTCGAGGCCGAGTCCGCCACGCTCACCCGGTTGAACTACCGGGCGTCGCTCCGGTTCAAGGGGCTGGCGAGGCTGGCCACACCGTTCCTCAGGGCCGAGTTCGAGCGCATGGGCGACGAGGTCGCCGAACGCCTCCCGGGCGCCGCCACGCAGAGGCGTGGATGACAGCGCGGATGGGGGCGCAAGGAGGTCCTGACGTGAGGACGTCCTGAGCAGCGAGGCGTTCAGATCCGCCTCTCGGCGCCCGGTCGGGCTCCGGGTTCCGGGGGACCTGTCTCGAGGACGAGGAAGACCTCGTCCTCGAAACACCAGGCCCAGTCCTCGTCCGCCGCAAGGGAGAGGACGACGGGGTGGCCGGTCGAATCGTGGTGTGCGTACGCGTGCCGGCCCGGCGAACTGTCGCAGCACCCCACGTGTCCGCACGTCGCGCACCAGCGCAGCCGCCGCCAGGTTCCGCCCGAGGCACGGCACTCGGCGCATGCGTCGGCCGGCCGGTCGGGCGCGGCAGGCACGGTCGCGGCGTGCTCGCAGGCTCTGCCGCGCTCCGGGCGGCCGCCGTCATGCGCAGCGGTCCACGTGGAGCGCCGTGCGCCGTGGCGCTCCTCCTCCGGCCGTGCCCCGCTCTCGCTGTCGTCGCGTCGGTTCATCGTCTGTCCCTCCCCTTCAGAAGGCCGGAAGGCGACTGCGGCGCGGGCCACGGGCTGAGCGGCGGGCCGGCCCATTGATGTCGGGCCGGGGGCCGGCGCGCATGCACCTGCGAGCGCGGGCGGTCACAGATCCATTCTCCAGCACCTGGACGTCATCGCCATGCCGTGGCATCGCCGTGCCAGGCCATGCCGAGCCTCCCGCGTCGCGCACGTCCTAGCCGTGCGAGTCGTGCGTGCTGCCCTTCGCCAGCCTGTCGAACCAGCGCACGATCTGCGGACCCGCCAGCTTGAAGGAGCCGTTGTGGTCGGCCTTCCCGTGGTCGACCACAGGGGCCGTCACGCCGTTGCGGGCCAGGTCGGCCGCGCAGCTGACGGAGTTGGCGATCGGCACGTCGGTGTCGCCGGCCGCGGTGTGGAGGCGTACCGGGACGTCGGGCTTCCAGTCGCAGGTGCCGTCCTGTGCCTTGAGCGCGGTCAGCAGGCCGCCGGTCGGGTGGCTCAGCCGCTGGTAGAAGTCGTCGGTCAGCAGTTCCTTCACCGATCCGGGGAGTTTCGTGACGATGTCCTCCTCCGTGTGCCGGGTGTCGAAGAGCTGCTCGACGTACCCCGCGTACGGCTGCCGGAAGGCCTCGGCCGGGTCGGCGTAGACGGGGTGGAGCCGGTTCTGGGCGGTGAGGAAGTACGCCATGTAGAAGACGCCGCTGATGTCGTTGACCCGGCCGTCGAGCAGGCCGGGGATCTCGGCGCCCCGGAGGTCGTAGGGTCCGGCGACCGGTGCGAGGGCCCGCAGCCTGAAGTGCCGGTCCGCACCCCGCGTCAGCGCGCGGCCGAGCGCCATGGAGACCTGGCCGCCCTGGGAGAACCCGGTGCCGTACACGTCGCCGGTGAGCGGCCTGCCGAGCCCGGACGCTGCGGTCCGGGAGGCGCGCAGCATGTCGAGCGAGGCCGATACGGAGGAAGCCGTGTCCATGTACGGGTGGAGTCCGGGGCCCTTGCCGAGCCCGAGATAGTCCGGGGCGGCCACGGCACGGCCCGCGGCGGCGTGCAGGTAGGGAGCGTAGAGGCCGAAGTCCTCGGCGACGGACGGCGCGTAGTCGCGGTGGACCATGGTGCCGTGCGTGTCCGCCACGAGGTCGAGCCGCCGCTCCCCTCCCTTGGGCAGCACCAGCAGGCCGGTGGCGGTCGTCGGCGCCCCCTGCGGCGTCAGCGTCCGGTAGGTGAGCCGGTAGCCCCGTACGCCGTGGCGCACGGTCGACGCGTCGATGCCGGCGTTCGTGAGGAACGCGGCCACCTCGGTCCGGTTCAGGTCGGCGACGGGGGTGACGCCGAGGAGGGTTCCGCGCCCGGCGGCCTGCTGGACCTGGACCGGAACGGGACGGAGTTCGGACGCCGCGAACGCAGGGGCGGCGGCCAGGGCGGTGACGGCGGCCGCAGTCGCGGCGGCGAGGGACTGGCGCGCCCTCCGGTGCCGCACGGACCGACCCGCGCGGGTACGTGCCGCCTTGGTGCGGAACGTCGTGGTGCCGGGCGTCGTGGTGCGGGGCGTCGTGGTGGGTGCCTGGCCGGGAGTCGTGCCGGGTGTCGTCTGGGTCATGACGAAGACGCTACGGAGCCGATGATCACCGGGACATCCGACGGCCCCCCGGCGATGAGGGTGGCCACCCCCACCCCGGAACCGGGGAATCCCCCTCAACGAGCGCCGGAGTGACGGGTGGTGTCATGCTGGGACACCGACTCCCGAGGAGGCGTGGGAGTGGCTGACGACGACCTTGCCGAACGGGCCGCCGCCCGCGTAGTGACGGTAGGCGTCCACGGCCTCGTCGAAGGGGAAGACACGGTCGATCACGGGCCGCAGTCCGTGCGTCCCGATGAAGGCGTTCATGGCGGTGAACTGAGCGCGGCTGCCGACGGCGACCGTCCGGACGGTGGCACCGGAGGCGAACAGGGCACCGGTGTCGAGGGGTACGGCGGCGTTGCCGACGAACCCGACGCACGCGATCGTGCCCGCCAGGGCGATCGCGCGGATCGACTCGTGGAGCAGTCCCGCGACGTCGACGATGCGGTCGGCGCCCCGGCCTCCGGTGAGGGTGCGCACCTCGGTGGCCCAGTCGGGCGTGGCCGAGTAGTCGACGACGTCGTCGGCGCCGAGGGTGCGGAGCCGCGCCGCCTTGGCGGGACCGCTGGTCGTGGCGATCACGCGTGCGCCGAGGGCCTTGGCGAACTGGAGCGCGAAGAGGGAGACCCCGCCGGAGCCCTGCACGACGACGGTGTGGCCGGGTCCGAGGCCGGACCCGTCGCCGGTGAGCGCGTTCCACGCCGTCACCGCCACGCACGGCAGGGTCGCCGCCTCCTCGTACGACAGGTGCGCCGGGACGGTCACCAGCGAGTCCGTGTCGAGCAGCGCGAACTCGGTGAGCAGGCCGTCCAGCGAGCCACCGCGCTGCGCGAGGTGCTCGACGGCGAACGGGCCGTCCTGCCAGGAAGGGAAGAGCGTGGCGGCCACGCGGTCTCCGACGCGTACGGTGTCGGCGCCGCCCGGGCCGAGCGCGACGACCTCGCCGACCCCGTCCGAGACCGGGACGACGTCGGGTTTCACCGGCAGCACGTAGGTCCCGTCGAGCACCATGAGTTCGCGGAAGCTCAGGGACGTGGCCCGCACCGCCACCAGGGCCTGGCCGGGTCCGGGCACCGGCATGTCGTGTTCGCGGACGGCAAGGCCGGACAGCCCGGCGCCGCTGTGCGAGAGGTGGTAGCTCAGCATCTGGAAGTGTCCTTCTCAGGAGGTGGGTGGTACTCCGGTCGTGGAGGGTGCGGGTGGGCCGGGGCCGGGAGGGGCCCCAAGCCAGGGGGCCTGGCCGGAGCCGGGTAGGCCTCCGGCGGGGACGCCGGAGGCAACGGCGCCTCCGGCGATGCGGTGTCGCCTCAGGCAGCGTCGGGCTCTGCGGCCAGCGGCACCTCGCCGGCGGTCTTGCTGAAGCCGAGGGCCTCGGTGATCCGGCCGTCCGTCACGCGCATGACGTTGACGCCGTGCACCCACTGGTCCGGGCCGTCGCCGAAGCGGTAGGTCCACACGATCGTCGCGCGGTCCCCCGCCACGATCACCTCCTGCGGGGCGAACCGTGAGGCCCGGTCGTCGACGAGGGCGGTCCACCACCCCGTACAGGCTTCGCGCCCGACGACCCGCTCCCCACGCGGCGCGGGCTGGACGCTCTCCATGACGCAGTCCTCGGCGACCAGGTCGACCAGGAGGCCTGCATCGCGGTCGGTGAACGCGCGGTTGAAACGGTCGATGACCTCGGCGGTGCTGCGAACGGGCATGACGCCTCCTCCTGCGAGATAGACCAGTCGGTCTACCTTCTGCAGATATAGATAGACCGATTGATCTACTGCGTCAAGAGCTGGCACAATCACGCCATGACTGCCTCCGCCAAGCCCGGCCCCCGGGAACGCCTGCTGGTCGCCGCCCAGGAGTTGACGTACACACACGGTGTCGGCGTCGGCGTGGACAGCCTGCTCAAGGCGGCCGGCGTCGCGCGCCGTTCCCTGTACGAGCACTTCGGCGGCAAGGACGGGCTGATCGCCGAGGTCCTGCGCCGCAGCACCGCCGAGGACGTGGCGGAGTACCGCGCAACCATGGACGCCGCGGGCGACGACCCGCGGACCCGGCTCCTCGCGGTCGTCGACCGGCTCGGCCGTATCGCCGCTGGCCCGGACTTCCACGGCTGCCGCTACCTCGCCGCCGACCTCGCGCTCACCGACCGGGCGCATCCCGGCCACGAGGTCACCCGGGACTACCGGCGCACCCTCCACGGGCTGTTCACGGACGAGCTCGCCGCCCTCGGACACCCGCACCCCGGGTTCGCCGCCGACCAGTTGCTCATCCTCGTGGACGGCCTGCTCGCGACCGGCGCGGCGCGCGCCGAGGACCGGCCGCCCGCCGCCGCGGCCCGCGAACTGGCCGAGCACATCGTCGATGCCGGGCGCCTCCCGGCCACCGCGAGATAGCAAGGGCGGGCCTTACGGCCGAGGGGCGGGCCATGGCCCGGACGGCGGGACCCGCGGGGTGCGAGGGAGTCGTGTCGGCCGGGTTCCGGGCGGCCCCATGCCTGCCGGGTGTCAGGAGGACGGGCGCGGCTGGGGGCGGGTCGTTCCGGGGAGGCAGGTGACCGCCGGGTTGTACGGGGTGAACTGGCCGTTGGGGTTCTTCTTCCACAGCCAGAGGTGCAGGGCGTAGTGGACGGGCTGGCCGGGGAAGTTGCCGCGGTTGGGGCCCTTGAAGGGCACCCCGAACATGCTCGGGCGGTCGTCGTCCGTCTTCAGGTTCTGGTCGCGGTCGTGGACCAGCCACTCCACGCCGACGAGACGCTTGCCGCCCTTGCCGTCGTCCTCGTAGAAGAGGGCCGTGGGCCGCGCAGGGTCCGTCGAGTTGTCGTAGGCGTGGTTGAAGTGCGGGTAGCCGAGCGCGCCCGCGCCGCCCGCCCGGTCGGAGACGCAGTACTGATCGGGCTTGTAGCCGGCACGCACACCGTTCGCGTGCTCCTGGTACGGGGCGGTCGCCCGATAGGTGACCGCCATGTCCGCCGCCGCCCTGCCGGGCTCGGACTCGGTGGCGGCGGGAGCCACAGCAAGCGCCGTGGCGGCGGCCAGGACCAGGGCGAGCGTGCGGGCCATACGGGGACTCCTCTGCAGCGGCGGCGCTAGGGTGCCCCCTAGCTCTTCCCCCACCCGCATCCTCCGTCCCACGGACGGTCCGGACGGAGGACACCCGGACGGGCCTTACCGGGCCTTCCCGGGCCTTCCCGGGCCCTTACCGCCGGTCACGCTCACGGTGGGGGCCGGTCGCGTCGGCCGTCTCATCCGGGCATGTGATTCTTTCCGACTTGCCGGTACGCGGGGCGATGGTCTTCGCTGGCGCGAGCAGGCACGCAGAGAACGCCGCCTGCTGCGTTCGGGCAGACACCGCGTGGAGAAAGTACTTATGGCAGGCACGACGACATGTCCGGTTCTCGGGACGGAGGGGCTTCCCGGCCTCTCCGACCCACGCTTCGTACGCGATCCGCATCCCGCCCTGGCCGACCTGCGGCGCACCGACCCCGTCCACTTCGACGCCGGAACGGGGTTGTGGCTGGTCAGCCGGTACGCCGATGTACGGCAGGTGCTGCTGGATCCGGTTGCCTACCTGCCGGACAACGCCCAGCACGCCGTCTCCCCGCTCTCCATGCCCACGCTGCGCGGACTCGCCAGGGCCCGGTTCTCACTGCCGCCCGCACTCGCCAACAACGGCGGCGCGAGCCACGCCGGGCTTCGCCGACTGGTCACCCGCTTCTTCAACGCCGAACGGGTGGGCGCAGCCGTACCGCTGATCGAGGAGACGGCCCGGGAGATGCTCGCCGACCTGGGCGATCAGTACGCGTCCGGCCGCCCCTGTGACCTCGCCGCCGACTACGCACAGCTTCTGCCGTGCCGGGTGATGATGCGCCTGCTCGGCGTCGAAGGCATATCCGACGCCACGCTCACGGCATGGAGCGACGCCTCCCTGGAACTGTTCTACGGCTGGCCGTCGGCCGAGCGGCAGGTCCGCCTCGGCAAGCTGGTCGGGGAGTTCTACCAGTGGCTGGCGGACCAGGTGGCCCGGGACGCGCCCGCGGGCGGCCTGATCGGCTCGCTCCGTGAGCACAGGCTGTCCGGTGGTGAGCCGCTCGACGTCCCGACCGCCGTCGCCGTGTGCTTCTTCGTCTTCATCGCCGGGCAGTCGACGACGGGCCAGTTGATCTCCACCGCACTGCTCCGCGCGTCGGCCGACCCCACGGCCTGGGCGCGGGCCGCCACCGAGGACGGCTTCGCGGAGGCGTGGGTGGAGGAGATCCTCCGCCGCGAGCCCCCGGTCACCACCTGGCGCAGGGTCACCGCACACGAGGTGGAACTGTCCGGGAGGAAGCTGCCCGCCGGCGCACAGCTCCTGCTCATGCTGATGGGGACGGGCTCGGATCCGGAGGTGTTCGAAGAGCCGGAGGCGCTGCGCCCGTACCGGGACAACATTCGCCATCACCTCTCCTTCGGAGTGGGACGGCACCGCTGCCCGGGGGCGTCGCTGGCACGCACCGAGGCGGCTGTGGCACTCCGCACGGCCGCACGGCTGCTGCCCGACGCGGTGCTCGCCGAGAACGGCGACCCCGCCATGCTGGGGCTGCTGTCCTTCCGCGCTCCGCTGCACGTGGTGGTGCGGCGCAGTGGCGGTCAGGACCCTTCAGGCCGATCGACCCCGGTGTCTGCAGCGCGTGCTCTGTAGGGGGATACCCGGCCGGTCTGCGACAGCTCGGCGACCGCACTGCGACCGCTCTGCGGCCCTCGGCGCGACTCGGCCGGCCTGCGACCTGCGTGGCACCGGTCGCGCCGCCCGGGTCAGAGCCCCGTCGGGTCGGTGTCGCAGGTGGCGCGGCGTCTGCCGATCGTGACCAGGGCCTCCCAGAGGGCGTCGGGCTCCCCCCGGCGCACCTCGTGGATCGCTCCCTCCAGGGGTTCGGCGCCCGGTCCCAGAGGTCGATCAGGCTCCCCGGCGTCCCTGCGGAGGATGATCCCGGTGGGCGGATCCAGTGCGCGCAGATCCCGCAGGAGACGGTAGCGGTCGAGGTCGGCCTCGGGGTGGGGAAGGTGCCGGGTGATCACCGCGATGTCGGGAAACAGCACACGGGCCTGGGCCAGGGCGATCCGGGGCTCGTAGGCGTGCGCGACGATGCGGAAGTGCGGGCTGGAGTGGACGCGGGCGCGTACCGATTCCAACTCGGCGCCCTCGGGCAGTCCTGCTATCAGCACGGTCATCATCGACGTCATTGTCCCTCCGTCCGGCCGCCCGCGCCTCGCCGTGGCGCCCGCGGAGCCGGTCGTGGAGGCCGTGGAGCCGGTCGTGGACGCCGTGGAGCCGGTCGTGGAGGCCGGGGAGCCCGCCGTGGGGGACGTGGAGGGGCCGGGCGCGGAGCGGTGTGGACGTCTTCCCGGGGGCCTTCCCCGACCTTCCCCGTCCTCCCCACCGCCCGTGTATGTGCCGGAGCCGACCGCCCCCGACCGGGATCGCACGCCCCGCCGCGGCCGTCCGGTCGGGCGAGGCCGTCTCAGTCCACCAGCACCCCCGGGTTGAGGATGCCGTGCGGGTCGAGGGCGCCCTTGGCGGCGCGCAGCGCGAGGGCGAAGGGCTCCGGCCGCTGGCGGTCGTAGCCCGGCCGGTGGTCGCGACCGACGGCGTGGTGATGGGTGATGGTGGCCCGGTGGCGGTGGAGCACGTCACCCGCCACCTCCTTCAGCTCGTCCCAGAAGGCGACCTCGTCCCCCGGGCGGCCCGCGGCGAGCACGGTGAAGTAGGGCGCCGCACCGTCCGGATAGACGTGTGTGAGACGGCAGTTGACGGTCGCCGGGTGGCCCGAGATCTTGAGCGCCGCCTCGTTGACCGTCCTGCGGACGTCCTCGACGAGGGCGGGGACACGGTCCCAGGTGGCCGCCGTCTCGAAGGTCTCCGCGACGGCTCCCATCCGGGCCAGGCCGTCCCGGAGGTAGGGCATCCGCAGGAACGCCGACCGCCACGCGTTCACCGCCTCGTCGGCGGGAGCTCCGTCCCGACCGGGCTCGGACGGCTCTCGTCGGCCCCCGTGGGAGCGCGCCAGGTCGACGGCCTGTGCGAGCCGTCCGTCGACGGGGGCGTCCGCGGACTCGAAGCCCAGCACGAGGACGGCCGAGCCGTCCCGCGCGGCGCCCGCGAGAGCGGCCTCGCCGGAGTCGAGCAGCCGGCAGTTGGCGGGGGCGAGGTCGGACTGCGCGAGGGCGCGGACCGCCCCGAGCGCCGCGCCGAAGTCGTCGAAGGCGAGCGAGGCGGACGCCTTGTGGACCGGGCGCGCCTGGAGCCGTACCCATGCCTCGGTGATGATGCCGAGCGCGCCCTCCGAGCCGAGGAACATCCGGTCCGGCGAGGGGCCCGCCCCCGATGCGGGCAGCCGCCACGACTCCGAGGTGCCCGCCGGGGTGACGACCCTCATCGACTGGACGAAGTCGTCGATGTGCGTGCGGCCGGTGGCGTAGTGGCCGCCGGCCCGGGTCGCGAGCCAGCCGCCGAGGGTGGAGAACTCGAAGCTCTGCGGGAAGTGCCGGAGCGTCAGGCCGTGCGGGCGCAGCTGGTTCTCCAGACTCGGTCCGAGCGTGCCCGCCTGGATGCGGGCGGCCCTGCCCTCGGAGTCGACCTCCAGCACCCGGTCCATCCTGGTCAGGTCGAGGGAGAGCACCGCGCGATGGCGGTCCCCCCGGTACTCGACGCCGCCCACCACCGAGGAGCCGCCGCCGAAGGGCACGACGGCGACCTGGTGCTCGCCGGCCCACTCCAGGAGGTCGGCCACCTCCCGCTCCTCCGTCGGGAACGCGACCAGGTCGGGTATCCGCCCCGGACGGCCGCGCAGGGCGCGCGCGATGTCCCGGTACGCCTTGCCCATCGCGTGGGCCGCACGGTCGTCCGGATCGGTGCTGATCAGCGGCGCCAGGCTCGCGGAGGGCCGGACGGCGGGTGCCCCGATGCCCAGATCGGCGATACGGGGTACGGGGAGGGGGCGGGCCAGGGTTCCGGGCAGCAGGCCGCCCATCGCCATGCACTCGGCGTCGTCGGGGTGGGCGCTCTCCCACCCCCAGCCCCACCAGGAACGGAGGGGGGCGGGCGGGATCGGCTGCGTCGTCGTGCCGGACATGGGCGCTCCAGAGGCCGCGAGTGAATTTACCAACGGGTAAATTACTTACTGATAATATCCACGCATGGCAACCCCCCGTTCGAAGGCCGGCACCAAGGGCGTCCCCCGGCACGTGCGTCGACAGCAGATGCTGGAAGCGGCCACGGAGGAGTTCGGGAGCCGCGGCTACGCCGCCGCCTCACTGGCCGCGGTCGCGGAACGCGTCGGGGTCACGAAGACGCTGCTGCACCAGTACTTCGGCACCAAGGAAGACCTGTACGTCGCGTGCCTGACGCCCGTCGGGGACAGCCTGCTCGACGCGATCCGCACGGCCATGGGCGAAGGGGGGACGACACCCCACACGCCCCTTCGGGTGCTCCGCGGCATCTTCGTGGCTCTTGAGGGGCGCCGGGAGGCGTGGTTCGTGCTCTACGACCGTTCCCTGCCGCCCGGTGGTGAGGCCGCGCGGACGGCCGCGGTCCATCGGGCGGCCATCGACGCGCTCGCGGCCGACGGCACCACCGAGCTGCTGCACGCCGCCGGCTCCACCGACCCGCTGGACGCCGACGCGCTGCGCCACGTCTGGACGGACCTGGTCGGCACGCTCGTGCGGTGGTGGGTCAAGCATCCCGAGGAGACGCCGGAGGCCATGACCCGGCGCTGCGCCCGCCTCTTCACCGTCGCCGCCGCGCTCGCGGTCGACCCCGCGCACCCGAGCTGACGACCAGTCGGACTCACCGGTCGTACGCACCGCCCGGAGGCACCGGCGGGACGCACCGATCACATGCCGGTGACGTCCCTGGCCCGCCGGAGTACGGAGTCGAGCGCGGCCACCCTGCCGTCACGCCGCTTCGCGCGCGCGGCCCGGTCCTCCGGAACCAGCCGTTCGGCGGTCTGCACGGCGTAGGCGTCCGGGTCACCGAACGCGGCCCGCGGGTGCTCACCCGTCTCCGCGCAGTGCGTCGTGACCTCCTTGACCGCCCGGAGCACGACCTCCCGGTCCACTCCCGGCTGCATGGCGAGACGTACCTGGAAGCGCGCCATCCACTTCTCGCGGTCCTTCTCTTCCGCCGTGTCCGTCGTCGGGTCCTTCTTCGCCACGTGCTCTCTCCCGTGTGATCTGCAGCCGTCCGTCATGGAGTGGGACGTCGAGGCACTCCGGCGGGTTGCCCGAGCGAACGACCTTCCGGCGGCCGTCCACACCGCGCCCTGACCGGGAACACTGGAACGCCACCTGATCACCACTCATGTGACCTGGGCCAACACCTGATCCACAGCCGACACGAGCAGGCACAATGATGGGATGGTCACGCTGGAGACTTCCCGTTTGGTACTGCGCCGGTGGCACGAGGACGATGTCGCGCCGATGGCTGCCATCCATGCCGATCCGGAGGTCATGCGGTGGATCCGTGACGGCAGCGTCCGTGACGAACAGCAGACCCGCAGCGGGATCCAGGCATGGGAGAGCGAGTGGGACGCTCAGGGGTTCGGCCTGTTCGCCGTGGAGATCCGTTCCACCGGCGAACTGGCCGGGTTCACAGGCCTGTCCGTGCCCGCCTACCTGCCGGAGGTACTGCCTGCGGTTGAGGTCGGCTGGCGGCTCGGGCGTTCCCACTGGGGCCAGGGCCTGGCCACCGAGGCCGCCGCGGCCGCCGTACGGTTCGGCTTCGAGGAGCGGCGGCTGGAGCGGATCGTCAGCATCGCCCAAGTGGGCAACGCCGCCTCCGAACGGATCATGACCAAGCTGGGGATGCGCCCGCTCCGTGAGACCGTCAGCCCCTCCGGAGGCCGACGGGTCCGGGTGTTCGCGTTGTCGTCCCACGAGTACGTCACCACCACCCGCTGAGTCGGGAGGCCGACCACTTCCTCGCCCCCACCGGCATCGCCTGCACTCTCATCTGCTACCGCAGGCTCATGCCCACCCGGGGCGACGAGGCTCAGGTGTTCGCGGCGCCATAGTGCAGGACGTCGCCCTGTGGAAGCAGGTATCCGATGTCACGCGTCTGCGGCAGCTCTCCCGCCAGCGTCGACGCGTCGGTGCAACCGGAGACCTCGAAACCGATGACCCCCAGGCTGAAGGAGGCGCTCTTGAAGGTTTCGGCCCCGATGGCAGCCAGCCACTCGTCCATCACCTCAGACCTGAAGAACGGCCGACCGTCCCAGTAGGCGAGACCCGCCTGATTCAGCGCACCAACGGGGACGTAGAAGTCCAGCCAGTCGCTGCTGTCATCACCGCCCCGGATCGCCACACAACCACAGACGACCACTTGACCTGTCGGAAGGCGGACCTGACCGTGAAGGTGACCGAACTCGGTCAGTGATCCGACGGTGCACGGCACGGGATCCTGCTCCTCGGGTTCACGGTCGCTCCGCCCGAAGCACCCGCGCACGTCTGCGGCAGACCACAGAGCACTCAGGACGGCTTGAATCCGGGCATCATCACTCGACCCGACTTCTATGGCCAGCTCGTAGTAACCGTCGGACCAGTTGGTCTGGTCCCGGAAGGCGGCAGGACTCGTCATGCCGTGATCATGTGGCAAGGCCCTCCCTGAACGCCACCCGCATTCAAGCGCGCGGCCGGCCCGATGGAGATGGTCTCTTGAGGCGAGGGCTCGGGCCGCGAAGGCGGAGTGAGCACATGACCGGGCCGCGCTGAGTACCGGTGCTCATGGCGGGACGGCCGCCCCCTCCTACCGTGAGGGGTGGTTGTCGAGCGAGCGGGCCGAACAGCGGGGATTCCATGAACTCAGTCATCCACGACGCGAGCGCCGGCTCCTGCGCCGCGGAGCAGTGGCCGGTCCTCTACCTCTGCGCGGTGGCCGCGCTGGCCGGATGCGGCCTGTTGATCAACCTGACCGCCCTCTGGGTGACCGTCAACGTCGATCAACTCCCCAAGGCATGGGCCCTGCCCGTGATCCTGCTGCCCTGGGTGGGACTGATCGCGGGGTCGGCGGCTTCCGTGGGGTTGGGCCTGGAGGCTGCGCACCAGGGCGAATCTCCCTGGCCGTTCCTCCTTGCGGGTGCCGGGGCACACCTGGGGGCACTGGCCGCCGTGGCCGCGTTGATCCGGTCCGCCTCGGGAAGGGCCGGTCGTGACGGCACGTCGGAGCGTGACGGGCGTCGACGCGACGGCCGTACGGGGGAATCCAGCGGCCGCACTTCGTCACCGCCGGACCCGACCCCGACCCCGACCCAGGCCCCGCGCCCGACCCCGGCACCGGCTCCGCCACCCGCACCCGCACCCGCACCCGCACCCGCACCCGCACCGCAGCCCTCTGCCACCGGCCGTGTCACGCAGCCCCGCTCCCCCGGCTCGCACGAGGACTGGCAGACCCGGGTGATCCGCCGGCCGGGCGACGTGGGGTACGGGATCCTGCTGCACCGGAAGGCCGAGAAGTACTTCGAGCACCACCACCGCCTGATGGACCGGCACGTGCCCAGCGGGTGCCACCCCGGTGAGACCGCCACGGCGGGCGACGCACTCGCCGTGCTCGCCCTGGGAGAGGCCATCCACCACTCGGTCCTGTCGGACCGCCCGTGGACCGTGCGCGACGCCCTGCAGCTGGGAGCCACGTGGAGCGAGGTGGCAGCCGCTCTGGACGGCACCACGGACGAGGCCCGCAGCATTCTGCGGACGTACGCGGAGGTGCAGCGGCAGGAGTACGCGGAGACCGAGATGACGGGGCAGAGGCCCTCCGGCTACTCACCCGAGGAGTACCGGTCCGTGCTGGCGCTCATCAGCCTGGCCGACGACGACCGGTAGCCAGCAGTCAGCAGTCAGCAGTCAGCAGTCAGCAGTCAGCAGTCAGCAGTCAGCAGTCAGCAGTCAGCAGTCGACGGAGCCTCGCGGGTCATGGGCAGCGTGGGCAGTCTCCCCCGCCAGAGGTATCGCTCGCCCGCGATCTCGAAGCCGTGGCGTCGGTAGAACTCGATCGCCCGTTCGTTGCAGTCGGCGACTCCCAGGCGGATGCGTGCGGGTCCTGCCCAGGCGAGGAACTCGGCCATCATGGCGCCACCGAGGCCGTGTCCCTGAGCGTGGTCCACCAGGTACATCGGCCCGAGCGTGATCGACTCCGCGTCCTCCTCGTGACCGCAGAGATAGCCGACGATCTCCGTCCCGGACCGGACGACACGGCAGAAGTGCGGGGCAGGGTTCCGGTGTGCCTTCTCGATGAACTCCCGCCACTGCGCCACGCCTTCCGCGGTGGCAGAGGAACCGCGGTGCTCACGGATCCAGGCCTCGTCGACGCCCGCGTCCGTGTCAAGGTAGTTGTCCAGCCAGTTCCGCAGGTGCAAGGGCCCCAGCATCGCGGCGTCGTCAGGGTGAGCAGCAGTGATCAGATAGGCCATGTCAGATCATACGCACGCACGGGCCACGCGGCCGTGCGTCAGATTCGGCGGCGCGGGACCGACGCGGCCCGGAAGACGTACGCCGTCATCGGGGCGACAGCCGGCCCCGTGCCCAGGCGGGCCGTCATCTCCTCGATGACGGTGGCCCGCACAGTCGGCCCGCCGCCCCGCTCCTCCACGGCCAGGCGCACCGGCGTCCCGGTCAGGTACCCGGTCGCGAGGTCGGCAGTCGACGCCGCCCGGCCTTCGAGCGTCAGCTCCCGCTCATCCTCGACGGTGAACCCGGCGGCAGCCAGGTCGAAGCCTCCGTCGGGGAAGGGCAGCCGCTGCGCGTCGGCCCGCCGCCACGCCGCGCCCGTCGCACGGGCCGACCCGAACGCGACCATCGCCTCGTTCAGATCAGTGGCCGTCACCTCGGCCGAGGGTGCCTCTGTCAGCAGGATCGACGTTAACGCTCCGGTACCTGCGGCAAGTTCGAGGACTCGGCCAGGGTGCAGTGCCGTCGCCCGGGCGGCAAGATCCTCGGCGAAGGGCCGGAAGACCACGGGTACGAGGTACTGCTCATAGGCGTCCGGCATGGACGCGGACCACCGCCGGTCACCGCTGGTTCCTGGCATGCTCGTGACGGTAGCGCCGCGGCAGGCGTGCCGCTCCCGGCCGCGCCGTCCCGCACCCCGAACGTACCCCCGCCCGCACGACCGAGAACCGGGCACGCCCCGGCCGGACCTTCGCCGGCCGGGGCGTGCGTGAGGGGTGGGGACCGCTGCGCCTCAGGCCGCGGGTGCCTTGAAGTGGCAGTTCGCGGAGACGGGCGTGTTGTTGGTGGCGTCGTCAGCCGTACGTACGCGCCAGCCGTAGCTGTGGCCGGGGGTGAGGTTCGGCACGGTGAGGGAGACCGTGCCCTGGCCCTTGACCGTCGTCGTGCTCTTCGACGCCGGTGTGCCCAGGCTCAGAATCTGGGTGCCGGTGGTGTTGTCCCACAGGGAGAACTCGGCCCACACGTTCTTGGACGGGTCGGGGTGCCGGACCGTCGCGTGGAGCGTGGGCGTGAGGCTGCCGGCCGTGCCGAAGGCGTTGTCGAAGGTGCCGGGATGCTGGTGGCAGCCCTGGGAGAGTTGCCCCTGCGGACCCTGCATCGCGATGTTCTCGCCCGTGGGTGCTGCCATGGTCCCGGAGTAGGAGGCGACCTGGTCGTCGCGCAGGGCGTGGTCGAAGGCCTCGACCCGCTGGATGTGGCCCTTGAAGCCGGCGTTGCGCACGCCGCTGACGAGGTCGCGACCGACGACGAAGGGACCGTTGGCGCGCCACCTGGCCGTGTGCGTGGTCTCGGCCTTCTTCGTACCGTCGACGAAGAGGCTCGCCTTGCCGGTGGCGGAGTCGTAGACGCCGGTCAGTCGGGTCCACTGCCCCTTCACCGCTCCCGGGGCGACGGCCTGGTCGATGCTCCAGCCGTCGGCGTCGGACCTCGGCAGACCGAAGCGCCAGGAGTTGTCCCCCGCGTTGTAGAAGAGGATCACTCCGCTGACCCGGCTGCCGTCCTGGGACAGGACCGCGGAGGTGCCGGCGTCGGCGTCGAGCTTGGCCCAGGCCGAGACCGTGAAACTACGGGCGGTGTCGAACGCAGGGCCGCCGGCCGCGACGGCCTCGTCCACGCGTCCGTCCATGTACAGGGCGCCGCCGTGCTCGGCCGTCCGCCAGTCGCTCGTACCGTCGACGCTCGCGCCGGTGAGCCCGGCCGTGCCTCCGGTGGTCGCCGAGGTGCTGCCGTCGAGTTTCCAGGAGAGGGCGGGGCCGCCCTGGGTGTAGCCGTAGACCGGGGTGTGGTCGGAGTAGGCGTCGTCGTCCGGCGTGCAGACCATGTCGGTCTTCTGGCAGAGCGGCTGGCCGCCGGCGTCGACCAGGTAGTTCGTCGCGTCGCCGAACTCGGTCCGCGAGTCGCAACCGGTGAAGCCGCCGGTCGAGAAGAGGTAGTCGATCTTGGATGTCGTCATGTCGTACGAGAGGTAGCCTCCGTCGCCCCTGAGCGAGGCGTTGGTCCGGGTGAGCTTGGTGACCTCGTTCACGGCGTCGTTGTACACGCCGTCGTTGGGCAGGTACGCCTTCTGGTCGCACTCCGCCATCAGGGTGTAGAGCGGCTGGAGCGTCTCCTGGTTGCTCGTGTTGAAGTCGCCGCCCAGGACCACGGAAGGGAACTTCTTCACCGTGTCCACGACGATGTCGATCTGCTTGTCGTAGTAGGCCTTGGCCGTCGTCTGCGAGATCGGGACCTCCCACTTCGGGTCGTCCTTCGCCTTGTACCGATCGGCATTGAAGTTGGAGATGTGCGTGCTGCACAGGTGGCTCTCCCAGCCGGCCACCTCGGCGCAGAGGATGGTGCTGCTGCTCATGGAGAGGCCGGTGCCGACGGGCGTGTTGAAGTCGTTCTCCGACTTCCACGTGATCTGTCCCTTGACGGCGATGGCGACACTCAGCGTGCCGGTCAGCGCGTCTCCACGACAGCTCGAACCCTCCGAGTCGATGAGCTCGGAATCCTTGCGCTCGGGCTCGGGCCCCTCGCCGTCGTCGGGCCGGGTCACGCCCGCGGACGCGAAGCTCCATCCCTTGCCGGCGAGCAGCTTGGCGAGCTCGTCGAGGTGGCTCGTTCCGTAGAGGTCGCCCGGTGTCGTACCGGCGCAGACCTCCTGCAGCAGCACGGCATTGAGGTTGCGCTCGTCGATGAGCTTGACGACGCCTTCCATCTTCTTGCGGGGGCCGTCGTAGTCGTAGATCGGGGATCCGTTGGGCTTCTTGCGTCCGGTGTCGGTCGCGTTGCCGTTCCGCCAGGGGCAGTAGCCCGCCTCCGAGGCGTACTTCCCGCCGGCTTCCCCGCACATGTTCCAGGTCGCCGCGCGCACCGAGTCGCGGGTGTAGGCGGTCGCCGCGGCGTCCCCCGGTGTGGTGGTGAGGGCCGCGGCCGGCGTGGCCTGGCCCCCGAGGAGGAGGACGACGGCCAGAGCGGTCGCCCCCGCGTGCAGCCATCGGGCTGCGAATCTTCTCATGTCAACTCACATGCGGACGTGTGGGTGTCCGCATCCCCCCAGCCCTGGGCCATGACATCCCCAGGACAGCTCCAGAAACGTGCCACAGGGGCGCGGCGAGGGCGCGGGGCGGGGTCGCGAACCGGATCACGGGGTGGTCGGCACGGCAGCCCGGGGAGGGTGAGGCCGCGTCGGCGGGTGGGGCGGCGCGGGCTGGCAGGTGTGAGGCGCGGACCGGCAGACGTGAGCCGCGGGCCTGCAGGTGCGAAGCGCGGGCCGGGCCGGCGTGAGACGACGCGGGCCGGCTCGTCCGGAGTATTGCGCCTGCCGACACACGGGGTACACCATGGATATGACTGACTGGTAGTTCAGTAGCGCCGGGTCATCAGGGATGGGGAAGCGACGGTTGCGGGAGTCGATAGGCCCACCGCCTCGTTCGCCGACGGCACCGGCAACCGGAAGAACACCCCATACCAAACATAACCGCCCACACAGGTCGGAATCGACTGCCGCCGCGCTACGCTCCACCCCATGCCGACCATGAACATGTCATCCAGGAACGCCCGTCCCGGCGCGGCCCCGTGGTTCGGACCGCGCCCGGTCGGGACCGCGCCCTCGAGGAGACCCGTCCGGCTCTTCTTCGTCCTTCTTCTGCTGCTGGGCCTTCTCGGGACACCGGCCCTTGCGGCCGCCTCCCCTGCCCCGCCCGCCCGATCCGTCGCGGCCGCCGCCGCGACGGCGAACGCTTCCGCCGTGGCCCAGGCCAAGGCGCGCTGGGGAGACCGGCGCCTCGACCAGGTCTCCTTCCTCGGCACCCACAACGCGTTCACCAACTACGAGGACTCCCGCTGGAGTTCGGTGTCGCAGTCCGAGTCCCTGCGCCACCAGCTCGACAACGGCGTACGCGGCCTGAGCCTGGACACCCACTGGTACGAGCGCAGCACGTGGCTCTGCGTCATCAGCTTCGGCAGCGACTGCTACCCGAGCGACGTCTACCTCTGCCACGGCGAGTGCAAGACGTTCGCCGGGGTCACGTACGCGCTGCCCCGGCAGTCCTTCCAGAGCAGCATGCAGACCGTGGTGGACTTCCTCGCGGCGAACCCCCAGGAGGTGGTGACCATCTTCCTGGAGGACTACGTCAGCGCCCAGCAGCTGGGGAACTCGCTCGGCCGGGTACGCGGCCTCGACCAGCTGCTCTTCCGGCCCGACGCGTGGAACGTGCGTCAGCAGGGGTGGCCGAGGATGACCGACCTCGTCGGCTCCGGGAAGCGGCTGCTGATCTTCAGCGACGAGCCCGACCGTGAGCACCTGGGCGTGATGTACGACAAGGCTTGGACCGTCAGCAACTTCTGGAGCCTCGGTGACCTCGGCAACGACGTCTCCTGCGTCAGCCGGTGGTCCGACGTTCCTCTGGACCGTCAGGAGCCGGGCTTCCGGCGGCTCTTCACCATGAGTCACCACCGGAACGTGCCCACGGTCATCAACTCCGCTCTCGACAACGGGACCAAGCTGCGGGACCGCGTCAATCAGCAATGCCGTCCGGCGGCCGGTGGCCGCGACCCGAACTTCGTCTCGGTCGACTTCCACCGGATATCCGACAGCAGCGGCCACACGCCGGCCTCCGTCGTCGCGGAGCTCAACGCCCGCAACTGAGACGGAACGCCCACGCCCCGGGCGGACCCGGGGCGTGGGCGGACCTCGGTCACAGGCCGCCGGTGTACAGCAGCTTGTTGGGGGTGGCGGTGCTGAGGTTGTTCAGGACGCCCTTGGTGGAGTTGCCGTCGAGCCACTGGCCGACCTCGGCCGGGCTCGCCGTGGGGTACTGGGCCTTGTAGAGCGCGGCGACGCCGGCGACGTGCGGGGCGGCCATGGAGGTGCCGTTCATGGCGACGGATCCGCCGCCCATCCTCGCCGACACGACGTCCTGGCCGGGCGCGAAGATCTCCACGCACCGGCCGTGGTTGGAGAAGGACGTCTCCTCGTCCCACACGTTGGAGGCCGCGACGGTCACCGTGCCCGTCGCCGACGCGGGCGAGACGTCACAGGCGTCCTTCGAGGAGTTGCCCGCCGCGATGACGGGCAGCACGCCCGCGGCGGCCAGGGCCGTGGCGGCGTTGTTGAGGGCCACGGACCTGTCCCCGCCGAGGGAGCCGTTCAGGACGGCCGGCTGCCTGGCGTTCTTGGCAACCCAGTCGAATCCGGCGATCATCCCCGAATAGGAGCCCCGGCCGTCACAGCCCAGCACACGGACGCTGACCAGGTTGGCCTTGCGGGCGACCCCGTACGTCGCACCGGCGACCGTACCGGCGACGTGCGTGCCGTGACCGTTGCAGTCCTGGCCGTACCGCCCGTCCCCCATGGCGTCGAAGCCGAACGTGGCGCGGCCGCCGAACTCGTCGTGGTTGTAGTCGATGCCGGTGTCGAGGATGTACGCGGTCACCCCGGCGCCGCTGCCCTGGGTGGTGAAGTCGTTGTCGAGCGGCAGGCTCCACTGGTTGATGCGGTCCAGGCCCCAGGTCGCGGCCGGAGCACGCGGGGTGACAGGGGCGGACGGCTGGGGCGGGGTGCGCACCACCGCGTCCTCCTCGACCGACGCCACACCCGGTGAGCTCCGGACGGTGTCGAGCTGGAGCGCGGTCAACGGCGCCGCGAATCCGTTGATGGCCTTGTCGTAGACGTAGGTGGGCCTCAGGCCCAGCTTTTCCGTCGCCTCGACCGCGTCGACCCCCTGGTCGAGGGTCACGATGTACTGGCCGGGCACCGCGTTGGCGGCGGTGACCAGCGGCGCGGGGGTCGGTTCCGGGCCGACGACGGGCTGGGCCGCCGTCGCCGTCGGGACGACGAGGGCGAGGGCCGTGACGGAGACGCTCGCGAAAGCGAGTCTGGTACGTGTGTTCACGTCGCCGAGCGCATCACGCGGAAACGATCACTCGCCAGTACATTCCGAACGATTCAGGCGGATGCCGGAAGCGTCACCGCAATGCGTTGCGCCGAAGCGGTGGCACCCGGCCGAACGGGGCGCGGCAGGGAGCCCTCCTCAGAAGTGGGTGGCGATCCCGAAGACCCTCCGCAGCTGAGCCATGTCGTGCCGATCGCGGTCCGTGGGCTCGTATCCCTGGTGGAAGTAGACCTGCTGCTCGGCGGAGAGACACGGGACCACCCTTCCCTCGACGGTGCCGGTCACGAAGCACGAGGAGGGGTAGAGGAAGGGACGCTCCGGATCGTGCGACGCCTGCACGGCCGATCCGTCGTCGGCGAACACGAGCGGATGGAGGTCGACCTCCCGGCCGTCCGGAGCGGTGACGACGAAGCGGATGGGCCTCCAGCTCAAGCTCTCCTCGAAACCCGCCTCGGAGAAGGCCGCCACCACGGCGGCCTCCTGGTCCTGCCGGTGCATCAGGTCCACGTCGCGGTGCTGTCGCGTCTGTTCACCGATCAGGGCGTCGATCCCCCATCCGCCGCCGATCCAGACATCGACCTCCGCCCGGCGCAGCAGGGCCAGGATTGCCAGCACGTCGTCACCCGTCATCACCTGACGCAGGCTAGAAGCGACGGCCTCGGTCCGCGAACGAGTTCCTCCGGCGGCGACCGGACGGCGGCATCCGCCTGGAGCGGTACGGCGCTGCAACGGCGGCCCGGACAGGGAGGGCGACCTGCGCGGCTGGCAGGATGCCGGGGTGTCCGACTCCCTGCGTGAACCGTGGCTGCGCGGAATCGCCTTCAATCCGGCAGCGCCCTCCGACGTACTCGTACGCCTGTTGGATCGAGCGGGCGGCGAGGCCGGTCTGCTGATGTGCGAGGGCCGTGACCTGCCTGACGCCGTCGTCGACGCTATCGTGCGCCATCCGGCCGTCGTCATCCGCAGGGCATTCGCCCGCAATCAGTACGTCGACTCGGCACAGCTCGCTCCTCTGGCGACGGATCCGTCGGGGATCGTCCGCGGATGGCTCGCCGGCGGCTCCCGTCGCTACACCCGCCGGGTCCGACCGCTGACGGACGATGTCCTCGTGACCCTCCTGACCGCGCAGGACGGGGGCGAGGACGGCAAGGTCAGCGCGCACGAGATCGTCGCGGAGCTCATGTCGTCCCGGCAGCTCCCGCTCTCCTTCTTCCGCTCGTTGGCCGGGAGCGCGCACCCCGGACTCCGGGTACCGGCCACGTGGAGGTGGGAGTCGCTCACCCCGGCACAGCGGGCTGCGCTGCTCGACGATCCGGAACCCGCGGTCCGCGCGGCGGCACAGGACAGGAACTGGGCGCTCGACCCGGATCGGGTGGAGGCCCGTCTGCCGTCCTTCGGCTCGCGCAACGCATGGGTGTTCGGCGGGTGTGCCCTGTCCCCCGCGCTCGTCGAGCAGGGCTTCGCGGAGGGCGTGGTGCGCTCCATGGCGCGGAATCGGCACACCCCGGCCTACGCCGTCGCCCGGCTCGCCCACCATCCCGAGGCGGCGGTCCGGGAGCTGGTCGCCGCCCGTCCCGACCTGGGACCGGACCTGGTGGCGCAGCTGAGTCAGGATCCGGTCGAGGACGTGCGGACGCACGCACGCCTTCATGCCTTCCCCCGCACCTGGGCCGAGTACGAGGTGATCGACCGGGTCGTCGGGCACGGTCCTGACTGCGTGTGCCCGATCTCCGAACCGTTCACGGGGTCCCTCGTCGAGCCGGACGTCGGACCGTCGGCCGACTGGTTCGCCGCCTGTGCGGTCTCCGGGGAGGCGGTGCTCCGTCGGGTCGCGGCGAGTTGGCCGGGCCTCTCGCCGGAACTCGTCGCGACGCTCGCGCAGGACGACGACGAGGAGGTCAGGATCCGGTTGGCCTGCCACCACCCGCTGGCTCCGCCGCGCCTCCTCCTGGAGGTCTTCGTCACCCGGCCGGCCCACCGTCCGCACCTGCGCGACCTGCCCGCGTTCCCCCGCACCGGCTGGGCCCACCTCATCGACCACCCGGACCCCGAGGTACGGGCCCTGGCCGCAGCCGATCCCGCCCTGGCCGCACCGCCGGTACAGGACCCCGACGACTCCGTGTGCAGGGCCGCGGCCGGCAACCCGAGCCTGCCGCCGGAAGTCCTGGAAGAGCTCCTGGCCGACCCTCGTACCGCTGAGGGTGCGGCGGCCAACCCGTCCCTGCCCGTCCCCCGCATGCACGCGCTCATCGACCACTGCCTGAAGGCCCCCGCCACCCCACCGGCGGTGGCGGGGCCCCGAGAGGGTTCACGGATCTGAGAGTGGGCGCCGGGGCGCGTGGGAGGCCCGGTCACGCGTCCCAGGCACGAGGGCGGCTCAGCGCTTCCCACTCGGGGCGGAGGAGCGAGAGCACGGCGAGGTCGTGGCGGCGCCCCCGGTGGAGGCAGGCGGCGCGGCTGGTCCCTTCCAGGGTGAAGCCGGACCTGGCGAGGACGGCGAGCGCGGGGGCGTTGTCGGAGTGGGTCTCCGCCGTGAGCCGGTACATCGGGAGTTCACCGAAGGCGAGGTCCACCACGGCGTCGAGGGCGGCGGTCGCGTGGCCGAGCCCGCGGTGCTCCGCCGAGAGCATCAGCTCGACCTCGGCGGTGCCGTTGACCATGCTCTGGCCGGTCAGGGCGACGTAGCCGACGGGGGTGCCGTCGGGAGCGAGGATGAGGAAGTCGTCGCGGTCGTCGTCCTCGATGTCGCGCTCGATTCGCTCACGCACGGCGGTGAGGGAGCGTGGCCAGATGCCCATCTGGTGGGCCGTCACAGGGTCGGACCGCCAACTGTGGACGAGCTCGGCGTCGCCCATGTCCAGTGCGGCGAGACCGACGGACTGGGCCGGCCAGGAGATCTCCCTCGCAGCCTCTGTGTCGTCGTGCCGGTCGCCTGCCACCATGATGTCTTCTGTCATAGGCGGATGCTAGGGGCGCCTCCAGGGCCGCGACCATCGCTTTTCTCCGCCCGACGGCTCGACGTCAGGCCTGGTCAGCGACGGTCTCTGAGGTGATGGGCGCCGAATGCACCTCACGTGCTCCGGACCCCTCGCGTACCTCGCCCGCCCCACCCGGCAGGCCCACGCGTGCTCCGGCCTCGCCGCGTCCGGTCAGTCCGCGGCGGGCCGGAGGAAGGCGGTGCCCACGGACCGGGCTGTCTCCTCGACCGCTTCGTGGTTCTCGTCCGCGGCCGTGAAAAGGACCATGCCGATGCTGCCCTTGTCGCCCCACACGCACATCGCCCGCGGCGTGCCGGTGCCCGCCTCGGTGTACCTGAGGCATCGCATCCACGCTCCGTGGGGACCCGTCTCCGCCTGCCAGGATTCGTGGACGACGCCCTCCTGGTCCGTCACCGCGGGGAAGAGCCTGTCGTCGTCCACGAACGACTCCCGCATCTCGTGGAAGTCTCCGGTCGTCACCGCCACCAGGTACTCGGCGGCGGCGTCGGGAGCGGCATCCGCGGCGGCGTACACCCGGGCGGTCGAATCGTTCAGCTCGCTGTCGGAGATCGCACCGAACGGGTCGAACTCCTGGCGCAGCTCGAAGCCTTGCAGACCGCGGAACGTGTCGTGAGCGACGATGTCGTAGCGGGGGTACTCGAGGGAGGCTGCGTACGACGTGCCGCCGACGGCGAACAGGAGCGCCAATCCGGCTCCGGCGAAGGCGTACTCACGACGAGTGACACGCGGCACGGGCGGCAGCTCCGGCGCCCCCGGCCCGTCGCCCCCGACGGCTGCTTCTTCGTCATCGCCGCGCGCCTCTGCATCGCCGCGCGTCTCGGCATCGCCGTGTGCGTCGGCGCCATCGCCCGGTTCGGCACCGTCGCCTGCTTCGGCACCCGGTGCAGCCTCGGATACGGATGCGGATACGGATATGGCCGCGGCGATACGGTCGGCGGCCCGCTCACGGGCGGCCCGCAGCAGTCTGCGGAGGCCGAGGAACGGCAGGCCCAGCAGCAGCCCCAGCCCCGCCGCCATGCCGTACGGGATGGCCGGCAGGACCGTGATGCGCAGGACGATCAGCACGGCGACGACCAGACCGGTCGCGAAGCGGTACTCGACACCGCGGCACAGCAACAGGCGGAGCCAGGTCCGGCCGGTGGCGGCGAGAGCGGCCGTCGTCTCGGCGAGCACGGCGAACCGCAGATCGCGCGGGGCCGCCGCAGCCCACTGGGCGGCCTGATCGGCGGCAGCCTGAGGGGTAGGCGCTTCGGCGAAGGCACGGGCCGCGTCGAACGACTGCACCCGGTGCACCGAGGCGCTGTTCCTGGCGTTCGTGGAAACGGAGCTTCCCGCAGCGTCGGCCCGCTTCAACTCCGCCGACTCCGGCGCGATCTCCCGCAGCCGGGCGAGGAGCACGGGGCCCCGGGCGTGGCGCCCCGGCCGGTCCATCGAGTCGCTGCGGGTGCAGAGCTCCGCGTACCCGGCGAGCAGACCGATGTCGTCCGGGAACGCGTCCAGGCCCTCGCGGAAGACCCGCTCGGCGGCGTCGTCGTGGTCGTCGTCGTCCTCGGCCATGTGGGCGCGGGCCAGCGCGAGGAAGAGCCCGGCTTCCGGCCCGTCGTCGGCGAGTGCGGTCCGTGCGACGGCCCGCGCCTCGGCCGGTCTGCCGACGGCGACGAGCGCGTCGATCCGTCCTCGCACGTCATCGCGCACGTCGTCGCGCACGTCATCGGGCGTGCCGTTGCGCACGTCGTCACGCAGGTCGCCACGCACATCGTCACGCGCGGTGTCACGCACGTTGTCCTGGTTGTCGTTCAAGAGTCCCCACCCCTGGTACAGTAGGCCGGACGAACACGGCCGCGACCGTCACTATCGCCCGTACCGGAATGCTGGTCAACCAGGAATCCGACTCTCTGACCTCACCTTTTGCTGCCCAACTGGATGCAATCGGACGCACTTCGGGCGCGAGTGCCGCGCGGGGTCAGGTGCCGTCGCCGGATTCGTCCCGGCGTCCGAACGCCGCGGCCACCTCCGCCAGTCCCTCCAGGCCGCCCTCGGCGCCGCGCTCACCCACACGGGCGAGCAGGAGGACCCGGGCCGGCACCCCGGCGGCCGCGTACGCGGCGAGCCGGTGATGACCGTCCAGCACCGCACCCACCAGCCACCTCTCCATGTGCCGGGCCTCCACACAGCGATCGTCGATCCAGCCGAGGGCCACGGCGGCGGGCCGCTCCCCCGCCGCGATGGCCGCCGTGTGCCGGGCCACGGTTGCCGGGGCGAGCGTCTCCAGCGGCTGCGAGGGCAGGAGGGCCCCGTACGTGCACGGCACTCGTCCGCCCGGCACCGGCGTGGTCAGTTGGAAGTGCGCGACACCGGGCCAGTAGTCCTCGGGAGGGTCATCGGCGTACGCGGAGTCGTCATCGTCCACCTCCGCCCGGGCCGCCGCGCGGCGGTACCACCACGACCGGGCGGCGTCGGACACCCGCTCCAGCGGAAGGTCGAGCAGGAGGGCGCGGTAGTGACCGGTCTCCAGCTCAGCCAGCACGGGACTCCATTCGGCGAGCAGCGCGGCGTCGAGCCGTTCCAGGCGGGCCAGCCGCCCGCGCATGCGGGCTGCGATCGACCTCGCCTCGTCCTCGGGCCAACCCAGCAACGCCAAGCCCAGCTCGCACGTGTCGCAGTACGAGCCGACCTGGTACAGCGGCTTCCCGTCGAAGGTCAGGGACCGGTTCCAGCGCGGCCAGGTGGCACCGGGCGACGGAGGGTCGAAGGCGACCCGGATCCGGCCCGCGCCGTCGTCGACGGAGAACCGGGCCCACGTGCCGGACTCGACGGCGAGGTCCCGCACCACCGCGGGCGCGCGCTCGGTGCGTCCGCCGGCCCAGGCAGCGCGCACGGCCGCCGCGTACGCCGCTCCGCTCGCGCGCTCCGGCAGGAGCGGGTCGCGTCCGGTGAGCCGTACGAGCGCGTGATGGACGTCGTACACCCGGTCCTCGCCGCTCTCGGCCAACCAGCGCAGCAGGTACGGCACGGCGGCGGGATCGCCCATCAGCTCAAGGGCGACGACGAACGCGGTGTGGTCCAGCCCGTTCACCTCGGACAGCAGGCCGGCGATCGGCGCCGTCCACGCGCGGACGCCGAGACGGCCCAGCGCGAGCGCGGCGCGGCCGCGCACGGCGGGGCTTCCGAGGAGATCGCCCAGGCGCGGGGCGAAGGACGCATCGCCGGAGAGTCCCATGGCATCGACGAGTTCGGATGCGGGCGGGCCGTCGGCATGAGCGCCTGTCCCACCGGATGCGGGCGCCTGTTCCCCGTACGTGCGCAGCAGCTCGGCGGGGAGCCGCAGCCTGCGCGCCACGGCGGTCCTCAGCAGATCCCGGCGGTCGTCGGCAGCGAAGGCCTGCTCGGCCAACAACAACCTCAGCAGCAGCTCGTCACCGGCCTCTCCGAGCACCCCGAGGAGCCAGCCGAAGCAGGGGCGGAGGGCGGCCCGGTCCGCGTCCGACCGGTACAGCTCCTCGACCGCGTCAGCGAGACCGCCGGGCCGGTCGGCGTCGAGCGCGGACAGTGCGGACAGTGCGGACAGCGCGGTCCAAGGGTCGTCGGCACGCACAGCGGCGCGCAGGCGTGCCCGGACCGTGTCGTGTTCCCCCATGCAGGCATTGTCGGCCACGTACGGGAGGGGTGCGGCGGTGTTCAGCGTCGGGCTGCCGCCACAGCTGCCTCCGCTGCGGCCAGGATGCGGTGCAGGACGGGGACCGGGATCGCCGGGTTGGTGACCGCCGCGCATGCCGTGTCGCGGTCGTGCAGGAGCCCGGTGATGACGCGGGCGGGCAGCCGCGGACTGCGCATCGCGGCCCCTCGGACGTGGGCCGCCGGGTCGTTCAGCAGCCGCACCGCGTCGGCCGGCGACAGCCTGGGGTCCTCGGCCGCGCGGTGGCGCACCTGGGCTTCCGGGTCGCGGGCGAGCCGCGCGACGTCGGCAGGCGTGGACTCCGGGTCGTCCAGGGCAAGACGGCGCATCCGCCCGGAGGGGTCGGAGGCGTGGCGCAGCAGTCCCGTACGGGGGAAGTTGGGGTGGCTGCGGGGGCGGTCGGGGTGGGAGAAGCTGCCGTCCCACCACCGCCAGACCTCCAGGAGCATCTCGGCCGGGGCGTCGTCGCACGATTCGGCGAGGAACAGGCGGACCGTCCGGTCCTCGTCCCGTGCCAGACGCTCGACGACGTCCGGTGGAAGCCGCCGGGCGCGGGCCACGCTTCGCCGGACGAGTGGATGGGAGGACGCTGCGAGTCGTCGCATCGCGTCGGCGTCACCGTGGCGGTCCTCGACCCAGGGCAGGGTGCGCGACATCGACGTCGGGTCGAAGTCGTGGCGCACCGCGGCACGTTGCTCCTCATCGAGGTCGGGTCGCAGCGCCACCACCGAACGGATGTCGTCGTACGGGTCCTCCGCCAGGACGGCGACTCCGTGGGCACTGAGCGCCGGGTTGGCGGCCAGTGTCCGGCGTACCTCCTCGTTACCGTCCCGGAGCAGTTCCGCCTCGAGGCCGGGCGCGAGACGGCACTGTGCGAGCGCGCGCCCGGGCTGGGGCAGCGCTGCGAAGACCTCGTGAGGCATGGGGACGGCGGTGTGGTGGGCGAGCAGCGCCGCCGTACGCACCGCGTCGTCGGTGTCGGCCAGCAGGAGCGCCCGCAGCGGCGCGGCGAGGTCCTCCCACCGGGCGCAGGCTGTCGCCCGCACCTGGGGATCGGCGTCGGCCGCCAGGCTGGGGAGGTGGTGCGCGGGGAGCCCCGGGAGTTCGGCGGCCTGACGGCGGGACGGGCCAGCGAGGAGGTCGTCGTACAGGTCGTCGGGGAGTTCGACGCCCCAGGCGCAGGCGTGCTCGGCCAGGAGTGCGCGCCGGCTCGGCGACGGTTCGGCACGGACCAGGCGTATCCACTGGTCGGGCGTGAGCTTGGGCCGGAAGGTGTCCGCGGGGCTCGCGCGCACCTTCGGATCGGGATGCGCCACGGCGGCGTCGAGTACGGCGGGGCGGTCGCAGCCGTGCAGGAAGCCCAGCTCCACATCCAGCAGGCGGATCAACAGCTCGTCCGGGGCGGCCGGGTTGAAGCCGATCGCCTCCGCCCAGTGCAAGGGCCAGGCCGGCCGGCCTGGCACCGCTGCCCAGATCTCGGCACGTTCGGTCTCCTTCTCGGCTCCGGCGGCCTCGGCCGCCTCGGTCAGCCGCTCCGGCAGCCGGTCGAGGGCCGTCACCCGGTCCCCGTCCGCTCCGGGCACCTCCGCGAGCAGCAGCTGCCCGTCGAGGGAGAGCGCCACGAACCCGGGGCCGCCGGTCAGCCCAGGCACGTCAGCAGCGTCGGCGTCGGCGTCGGCGAAACGGACCCGGGTCCACCAGGAGTCGTTGCCGCCGATCCGGTGTCCGAGGACGGCCACCAGGAACTCGCCCTCGGCGCCTGCCAGGCGACGCCACCACACGGAGTCGAGGGCTTCCCGTACCGCGCCGTCCGGCGCCGCGATCCCCCGCGCGATCCGCCAGCCGGCCTCCGGCGGGAACAGACTGCCCGGGTACACCTCCTCGACGACCGTGAGTCCGGCGCGCAGGAGCAGTTCGTGGAGTTCCTCTCGGCGTTGCACGCGATCATGATCCCCGCCGGGTCGCGGCGGAACAAGAGCGGCCGTCCGGGCCGAGCATCGGCCCGAAGGCAACAGACATCAGACATCCGGAATCAGACATCAGGCATCAGGGCGGATCCGCGCTACTCCCTCTCCCTCTCGTGCTCCGGCCCGCCTGCCGCCGCGGCAAGGCTCTGCCGAAGGTGCGTGAGGCGGGCGATCTCGGCGTCCAGGGTTGCCAGGCGATCGGCCACGACACCGTGGAACTCACCGGGGCGGCCGTCGCAGGACCCCGCCGGGTCCTGGACGAGGAGGTCCAGCCGGTGGGCGCGACGGCGCAGGTCCTCCAGGGTGAGGCCCAGAGCGAGCAGGTTGCGGATGACGCGCACGCGTGCCACGTCCGCAGGGCCGTACTCCCGTTGGCCGGACGGGGTACGTGGCGCGGGCCGGAGCAGGCCGCGGGCCTCGTACAGGCGCAGAGCGCGTGGGGTGGTTCCGGCCGCCGCCGCTGCTTCACCGATCCGCATGCCCGCTCCCCGTCGACCACGGCTCCACGCTGTGACTACAGCTCCACGATCGCCGCGCCGAAGGAGCGGCCGGCGATCAGTCGCGGCAACGCCTCCGGGGCCTGCCGCATTCCCTGGATCGCGGTGTACGGGAATCGGATCTCGCCCGCCCGCAGCCAGTCCCCGAAGCGGGTCTCCCACTCCGCCTCGACATCCGGGTGGTCCATGCCGTTGTAGCCGGCGATCGTGATGCCCCTGGTGAGCAACCGGTACGTGTCGAGCACGGTCGGCGCGCTCCCGCCCGCCCGATCCGGGGACAGCTGGCCGGCCAGGGCGCCCACCAGCGCGAACCGGGCTCCTCGGTTCGCCGCGTGGACGGCGGCCGTCAACTGCTCCCCGCCCACGGTGTCGAGGACGATGTCGATGCCGTCCGGCGCGGCCTGGGCCAGCTGTTCGTCGATCGGGGCTCCGTCGCGCAGCACGACGGCGTCGTAGCCGAGTTCCCGCTCCAGTCGCCGGGCCTTGTCCGGTGAGCCGGTGCTGCCGATCACGCGGGCGGCACCCAGCAGGCGGGCGATCTGCCCCGCCAGGGTGCCCACGGCGCCGGCGGCGCCCGTCACGAACACCGTGTCCCCCTCTCGGACTTCGGCCAGGCGGGTGAGCGCGCCGTAGGCCGCGGATCCCTGGGCCAGGTGGGCCACCGGGTCGGGCAGGACTTCCTCCAACGGCCTGCACGCGTCGGCACCGGGCGTCGCGTACTCCCGCCAGCCCTGCAGGTGCAGCACCGACCGGCCCTTCTCCAGCGGGCCGTCGACCACCTCGCCGATCGCGGGCCCGAACAGGGTGTCGCCGGGGCGCAGCGGCGGCAGCGGCACATCACGCGTCTCGCCTCCCATGAGGGTGCGCAAGCCCGGAAAGACGAGGAAGTGGGTGTTGCGGACGAGTACCTGGCCGTCCTCGGGCTCGGGAACCGGGGCCTCGACCAGAGCGAAGTCGTCCGGGGTCGGCAACCCGGCGGGGCGACGGAGGAGTCGTACGAGCTGATGCGTCGTGTTCATGGCCGGACGCTAAGCCCTGACCCATGGGTCAGGGGCAAGCCCGTTCCTGAGAAGGCCAGTTGGCCGACGGGTTCGTCGGCCGCCTCACAGCGCGTGCACGGTCGCGGCGCTGTCCGCCCAGAGCCAGTTCACGGGCCCGTACTGCTTCTTCAGCGCGGCGCGCTCGCGCCCGTAGCCCTTCAGCGCGTCCTCCACCGCCGTCGCCAGGTCGTCCAGGTCCTGCGGCACGGGAACCCTCAGCAGCAGGTGCTGCTTGCGGTGGGCGAGGAGCAGCTCCCCCGCGGGTGTGCACTCCAGGAGGGCGAAGTGGACGAGGGGCTTGAACGGCTTCTCCGCGGTGGACATCCGCGCGCGCAGCACCCCGTCGGCGCTCCAGGCGTACAGGCCGTAGCGGTTGAGATGGAAGGCGCGGGCGCGGTACGGGTCGGCGACGACGGTGAAGTCGAAGCCGGTGAAGGGGCTGTCGTCACGCAGGTGCAGGCCGCCCAGCCTTCCGTGCAGCGCTCCGCGGTCGTCGACGAGGGCGAAGCTGAACTCCTGGCCCCTGTTGCTCGAACGGTAGGTCTTCCCGAAGACCGGGACGACGAACAGGTCGTCGCCGAGCGCTGCCGGGCGGGTCATCCTGGAGTCGAGGTAGCCGTAGAGACTGCCGCTGGTCCCGGTGAGCTCGGACAGGGCCTCGGTCAACGAGGGCGACGGCCGGTTGCCGCGCACCACCGGCTCCTCGCCGTACCGTACGTGCGCGTACCAGTCCGTGTCGCTCTGGCCGTCGGTGCGCGCGTCCAGGGTCGCGATGGCGCGCAGCACGGGCTTGCGGCCCGGCCCGAGGGCCGCACCCGGTTCGGAGACGGCGACGATGTTGAGGTGGGCGCCGGCCCAGTTGCTGAGCCCGTACTCGGAGGTCGCGCACAGCAGTCGACCCGCGGGGGTGACGGCGATCGACGCGGCGAACGGGTCTTCCCCGGGGCCGCGCTGCCTCTCCCAGCCCCAGGGCATCGGCCAGGAGGCGAGGACCGCGTCCAGCTCCGGGGAGAGCAGATGGGTGCTGCCGGGCTTGGAGCTGACAGCGACGGCACCGTCCGGGAGGAGGGCGAGCGTCGTCCCCTCGGCCTCCGGTATCGCCGACGGGCCACCACCCGGCACCGCCTGTCCGAACACGGCGGTGGCGGTGGGCTTTCCGTCGGAGCCGTAGCGAGTGATCAGCTGGTAGCCGAAATCCCGCTCGGCGGGGTCGGCAGTGTCGTCGTCGTACCCGCGGTATCGGCGCAGGCCGGTCAGGACATAGGTGTCGCCTGCCGTCGTCGCCACCGCGTGATCGACCCTCAGTCCCCAGTCGGCGGCGTCGGGATCGAGGTGGTGGGTGTCCAGCAGGGACGCGGGCACGGTGATCGGCAGCAGTGTCATGCCGACATCCTCTCCCCCACCACTGACACGTCGCGAACGTCGCCTTGTAGGCGAGAACAGGGCCCGGACCGCGCGTTGCGGTCCGGGCCCTGCCCGTGCGACGCCGCCCTGCGACCCGGCGGCGGTGCGTCAGCTCTGTGCGGTGTCGTCGCCCGTCTGCGCGGCGGCCCCGGTTCCCTGCGTCTTCTCGCGCATCTTGCGCACCAGCTCCGCCTTCTTGTCGGCCGCGCCCTGGCGGTCGAGGTTGCGGTGCGGACCGTTGTTCTGCCGTTCGGCACGGGACAGCTTCTTGCGCTGGCCGCCGCCCTGGCCCACGGGGTTGTTGATGTTCTTGCTGTCGGTCACGGGTTCTCCCGTTGGTGGTGTGAAGGGGTCTGCGGATTCATCGGCGGGGGGACGGGTACCGCTGCCTCGGAGGACGGGGTCAGCAGGTCCGTCACGCACTCACTCGTGAATCGGCGTCTGGAAGAACATGACAAAGACGTTACCCGGTCCCGTCGGCCCCGCCGACCACAGCAGCGGGCAGCCGGCCGTTCAGGTAGTCGAGCAGTCGGGCCATCGGGAGGAGCTCACGTGCAGGCGTCCTCCAGGACGACCTCCCTCACCGTGCACAGCGTCACGCGGAGGCGGTCCAGGTCGGTGGAGCCCAGCGCGAGGCGGAGTGCCTGGGGCGTATGGGTGGAGGTGGTGTACGGCTCCGCTGTGGAGACCGAGATGTGCTGGCGCGCGAGGGTGGCGGTGAGGCGGTCGGCGCGTGCGTCGTCGGGCAGCGGGAGCCAGGTGAAGTAGGACGAGGGGTGGCTGACGAGTGGGAGGCCTGCCAGTTCCTGGGCGGCGATCGCCTGGCGGGCCTGGGCGTCGTCGCGCTTCTGCGCTTCCAGCCGGTCCGCCGTGCCGTCGTCGAGCCAGCGGCAGGCGATGGCGGTGGTGAGGGCCGGGGTGTTCCACGTGGTGGCCCGGATCGCGCGTTCGAGCGACGGCAGCAGAGGTGGCGGGGCGACGACGAAGCCGACCCTCAGGCCGGTGGCGATGCTCTTGGAGAGTCCCGAGACGTAGAGGGTGATGTCGGGCGCGGACGCGGTCAGCGGCGGTGGCGGGTCCTCGGCCAGGTAGGCGTACGAGGCGTCCTCGATGATGAGGGGACCGTACTGCCGGGCGATCTTGATCAGTCGGGCACGGTCGGCCGCGTCCATGACCCATCCCAGGGGATTGTGCAGCGTGGGCATGGTGTAGATCGCGCGCACGGGCCGTACCGCGCACAGCTTCTCCAGGGCGTCGAGATCGGGCCCGCCGGGAGTCACCGGGATCGGCTCCAGGTCGAGCTGGAAGGCGTGCGCGAGCACCTTGAAACCCGGATACGTCAGTGCGTCGACCGCGACGACGTCGCCGGCCTTCAGCGTGGCCATGACCGTGATGGCCAGGCCGTGCTGGGCACCGCCGGCGACGACGACCCGCTCCGCGTCCGTGGTGATGCCGCGGCGCCTCAGGTGGCGCGCGAGGGAGGCTCTGTCCTGGGGACGTCCTCGATGCGGCTGGTAGCGCAGCAGCGAGTCGAGGTCGCCGGAGGCCGCCACCTCCCGGAGGGCCTGCCGCAGGAGGTCGGCCTGGCCCGGCACCGAGGGATAGTTGAAGCTGAGGTCGACCGCGTCCGCGGCGACGGCCTGCTGGTCGATGCCATGGCCGGCGGGAACCGCGAGGTCGCGTACGAAGGTGCCGCGTCCTTGTTCCCGGCTCACGACGCCCATCGCCTCCAGTTCCGCGTACACCCGCGTCGCGGTCACCAGGGCGATGCCCTCGCGGGCGGCGAGAGCGCGGTGCGTCGGCAACCGCGCGCCCGGGGCCAGTCGCCCCGAGCGGATGTCGGCTGCGAGGGCGTCGACCAGTTGTTTGTAGCGCGGGGCTGCCATGCGCCGCATTGTATGCATGACAATTCTTTGACTGTCCTGTTCGCGCGTCCTTACCGTCGTACTCCACCCAGTCGGAAGGACATCCGCCGTGCACATCGCCATCCTCACCTTCGAGGGCTACAACGAGCTCGACTCCCTGATCGCGCTCGGCGTCCTGAACCGCGTCAGGACCGACGGCTGGCGCGTCACCCTCGCCACGCCCAGCCCCAGGGTGACGTCGATGAACGGGGTCGTCATCGAGCAGATGTCCACGCTCGAGGAGGCGTGTGCTGCCGACGCCGTCATCGTCGGCAGCGGCATCGCGACCCGTGAGGTCGTCGAGGACCCCGCGATCATGCAGGTCCTGCGGGGCCTGGACCCCTCCCGCCAGCTCATCGCGGCGCAGTGCTCCGGCGCGCTCGTGCTTGCCAGGCTCGGTCTGCTCGACGGCATCCCCGCCTGCACGGACCTGACCACGAAGCCCTGGGTCGTCGCCGCCGGCGTCGAGGTGCTCAACCAGCCCTTCTACGCCAAGGGCGACATCGCCACCGCCGGCGGCTGCCTGGCCTCGTCGTACCTCGCCGCCTGGATCATCAGCCGACTCCAGGGCCACGACGCCGCCGAGAGCGCGCTGCACTACGTCGCTCCGGTGGGCGAGAAGGAGCTGTACGTCGAGCGCGCCCTGGGCAACATCACCCCCTACCTGCCCGTCTCCGCACCGGCCCTCGTCTGAGCCCGGCTCGCCACGCGGCCGACAGCCACCGGGCACGCTCAGGCTCCCGAAGCCGCCCCTCCCCCGGCGAGGGCTTCGGCCCGCCGACGGTCCAGTTCACGCTGGACGCGGGCGACGTCCTGGGCGTACGTCCGATACAGGAGGCCGAGGAAGGCCCCGTTGACCGCCATGAGGATGACGAGGACCCAGAGGAAGACCACCCGCAGGCCGACCGCGTCGCCGAGGAAGCCGGCACCGAGGCTGAACGCCGCCCAGGCGATGGCTTCGAAGACGGTGATGTAGACCGCGAAAGCGGCACCGCGGAGTTCGGGCGGGGTGATCGCCATGACCATCGGGCGGTTGACGCCGGGGTTCACGCCCTGGGCCAGACCCATGAGAGCGAAGAAGAAGGCGAACAGCCCGATGCTTCCGTAGTCGATCTGGGTGCCGAAGTACGCGACGATCCCGAAGGTGAACTGCGCGGCCTGGAGGACGGCGACCAGGCCGTGCCGCGGACTGCGCCGGGAGGCCCAGTCGGCCAGGAAGCCTCCGAGCAGCGTGCCGGCGAAGTACCCGATCCCCATCGGGAGGAGTACGACGGACGCCACCTGCACGGAGAAGCCGTACGCGTCGACGAGGAAGATCACGCCGAACGTGCCGACGAGGAGATGGCCCGAGAGCAGTCTGGAGCCGAGCAGGATCACGAAGCTGGGGATGCGGAACAGGGCCGCGACCTGCCGGCGGGTCACCTTCGTCTGTGTCTCGCGCACCGTGCGCCCGAGGTCGGCGAGCTGGTGCTCGGACGCTCCGCGCCCCGGGTCGCGCAGCCAGATCCAGAGGGCGATGCCGAAGAGGACGTTGAGCGCCCCGATCGCCCACAGGCCCCAGCGCCAGCCGTCCTCGACCCCCGCGAGCTGCCCCTTCAGGGCGGCGAAGACCGAGGAGGCCAGCGCGAGACCGCCGTAGAGCATGCCGATGGCCCGGCCTCGGGTCTTCTTGTCGAAGAGGTCTCCGACGACGTCGGTGGCGATCGGTCCGGCAGCCGCGTATCCGGCCGCGAGTACGGTGCACAGGACGAGGAGCTGGGTGAAGTCCTGGGCGAATCCGGCCGCGATGCCGAAGGCTCCCCAGAACCCGGTGGCGAGGACGAGGACGCCCTTGCGGGACCAGCGCTGGGCGACCCACACCCACAGCGGGCCGGCCAGTACGCCGACGATCTTTCCGGCGGCGGTCAGGATCCCCAGCGCGCCGAGCGAGACGCCGAGCGCCTGCCTGATCACCGGGAACAGGCCGCTGATCAGGCTTGCCTCGGTGTTGTCGACGAGCAGGGCGCCGCCGAGCAGGGAGAGCTGCCGCCAGCGGCCCTTCACCGTGGTGCCGGTCGGGTCCTTCGTGGTTCTGGTGGGATCCTCGATAAGCTCGGGCATCACGTCACCTCTTTTCTTCGCATCGTTCTTCGCAGGAGTTGTGGGAGAGGGGTGTCTGCCGGTGACGGGGTTGCCGCCCCGTCACCGGCCTCGTGCACGCTTCGTGTACGCGTCAGAGCTTGGCGAGTTCCTCGGCGACCTGTCGGAGCTTCTCGGCGGGCAGCATGCCGCCCGCCATCGCGGCGATGTCGATCAGCGGGGTCGGTCCCAGGAACTGCAGCAGTTCGGAGTCCGCGATCCCGGGCAGGTGCCGCTTCAGGATCTCGGCGGCCACCACGTCGCCGAGGAGCGTCGCGACGGGCGTGCGCAGGGACAGCCTCCCCTGCGGGTAGTCCTCGGTGCGCGGCAGAGGCACGGCCGCGCTCTCGGCCCGGCCCCGCTGGGCCCGTACGAGCAGGTGCGCGTCGGTCACCGCGCCCTCGGCGGGCAGCCCGAGCCGTTCGTACTGGCCGGCCGGGGCTTCGGTGCTCCGCATGAGTTTCACGAGCAGCGTCGCGAGCCGCAGTTCCACCTCGTCGTCGACGAGCGGACGGAGCTGTTCGGGGTCGTCGCGCAGGTCGAACAACAGGCTGCCGTGGTGGTACGGGTTGACGAAGGTGCGGCCCGGCATCCGCAGGGTGCGGACGCCCTTGGTGAAGCCGAACGGTTCGGCGAGTTCGAGGTCGGCCAGCTCCGCGGGGGTGAAGCGGCCCCGCATGTGCGTCGGCATCAACGTGTACTCCTCCAGCGGGGTGTTGGAGGCGTCGACGGGCGCGCGCATGTAGACGTACCGGCCGTCCGTGATGTTCACGTGGCCGCCGTGGATGCCGAACAGCCCCGCCTCGCGCAGGTCCGTGTCGGCGGCTTCGGACAGCGGAGCGCCCTGCATGTCGACCGGGCGCTCGACACCGAAGTACTCGAGGAGCGTGGGGGCCAGGTCGATGGTCTGGACGAGGGTGTCGCACCGCTCGCCCGCGCCGCCGGAGCGCGGGTCCCAGGCGAACAGCGGCAGGTGGACGAGCTCGTTGTACCAGGGCTGGACGGACTTGCCCCACCAGCCCTTCTCGCCGAGCAGCAGGCCGTGGTCGGTGTTGACGATCAGCAGGGTGTCGTCCCAGAGGCCGTACGCGTCCATGGCGTCGAGGACCCGTCCCAGGGAGTGGTCGCACATGGAGAGCAGGGCGGCGTACTCGAACCCGGCGTGCGCGACCTGTTCGTCCGTCTCGACCACCCGCTTGTAGTCGGGCCAGTCGAAGTGCGGTCCGTCGTAGGCGTGCGGGTAGAGGTCCTTGTACCGCTGGTGGCTGAAGAACGGCTCGTGCGGGTCGAAGGTCTCGATCTGCACGAACCAGCGGTCCTCGGCGTGGTTGGTGCGGATGAACTCGAGACCGGCGTCGAACGTGAGCGTCTGGGGGTGCCGGTCCTCGGTGGCCATGTGGGGCCGGTTGACCCAGTCCTGCCGGTACACGGCCGAGCGCATCCGCTTCAGGTCCTCGGGGATCTCGGGATCGGCCACCTGTCCCTTCCAGGGGTCGCCCTCCTGGCCGCGGAAGAACTCCCAGGAGTTGTACCGGCCGTGGTAGGTGGCGCCGCCGTCCTCCCAGTAGTGGGGATGGTCGCTGACCAGGTGCGTGTACACCCCGTTCTGCTTGAGCAGTTCGGGCATCGAGTCGTCGAAGGGTTCGAGCGGTCCCCAGCTGCGGTGGAGGAAGTTGTAGCGCCCGGTGTGCAGTTCGCGGCGGGCGGGCATGCACGGCATCGACCCCGCGTAGGCGTTGTCGAAGGTCACCGTCCGTTCGGCGAGCCGCGCGAAGTTCGGGGCGTGTGTCCAGTCGCCGCCGTACGGCGGCAGCATCCGCCGGTTCAGGCTGTCGAACATCACCATGATCGCCCTCATCGGACGGACTTCCCTTCGGTCAGGCGCAGCTCCATGCGCTCCAGCCAGGCCACCCACCCGTCGACGGCCTCTGCCCCGCGCTGGTGCAGTTCCTCGTGGACCTGCCGGGCGAGCTCCTGGTCGAGTTCGGGGATGGGGTCCTCGAAGTGGAGTGCGCGGTCCCTGTCCCGGTTGCGGGCGATCTGCTCGCGCCGGTAGGCGAGTTCGGTGCGGATGAGCCGTACGGCGGCCTCCCGGTCCAGGGGGACCGTGATCGAGAACCGGGCGACGAAGTCGACCTCCTGGAATCGGCTGGTCGGCTCGTACGGGCCGCGGACCCAGGCGAGCAGCGCGTCCCGCCCGGTCTCGGTCATCCGGTACACCTTGGCGTCCGGCCGGCCTTCGCGCGGATCGACCTGGTGGGCCACCCAGCCGTCCGACTCCATGGTGCGCAGCGCCCGGTAGATCTGGCTGTGGTGCGCCCTGGACCACAGGAACTGACCTTCGATCTGCAGCCACTTGCGCAGGTCGTACCCGCTGTGGGGCCGTTGTGCCAGCAGGGAGAGGAGGACGTACTCCAACTTCACAGACCCGACTCCTATGTGCAATGTTTCCTATGTGCGGCCATTCATATCCTCGAGACGGAGGCCCGTCAATGCGTTGCTGCGTGCCTGAAACGGAACCTTCACAACGGCCGGGCCCGGTCGACCCGGCCCCGGCACCGCCCGTCCACGACGAGGAGCGGCTGCCGGGCGGGGGCTTCCTCATGGGGGACGCCTTCGGGGAGGGCTACGCCGACGACGGGGAGGGCCCGGTCCACGAGGTGCGGATCGCCCCCTTCTCGATCGACGTCACGGCGGTGACGGTCACCATGTACGCGGCGTTCGCGAAGGCCACCGGGTACGTCACCGTCGCCGAGCGGGAGGGGAGTTCGGCCGTCTTCCATCTCGCCGCCGCGGCCGAGCAGACGGACGTCCTCGGTGCCGATCCCTCGGTGCCGTGGTGGCTCCAGGTCCGGGGGGCCGACTGGCGCCACCCGCACGGCCCGCTGTCGGAGGCCGATCCGGACCACCCCGTGGTCCACGTGTCCTGGGACGACGCGACGGCCTACTGCACGTGGGCGGGGCGGCGGCTGCCGACCGAGGCCGAATGGGAGTACGCCGCCCGCGGCGGGCACGAGGGCCGGCGCTTCCCCTGGGGCGACGAACTCACCCCGGGCGGACGGTGGCAGTGCAACATCTGGCAGGGGCCGTTCCCCTACGCCAACACCGGGGCCGACGGATGGCTGGCCACGGCTCCGGTCCGCTCGTATCCCCCGAACGGCTTCGGCCTGTACGAGGTGAGCGGCAACGTCTGGGAGTGGTGCGCCGACTGGTTCGCCGCGGACTTCTACGCGCACTCCCCGCGGCAGGACCCCCGAGGTCCCGGTTCGGGCACCCGCCGGGTCATCCGGGGCGGCTCCTACCTGTGCCACGACTCCTACTGCCACCGCTACCGGGTGGCCGCCCGCTCGGCCAACACGCCGTCCTCAAGCAGCGGCAACTGCGGCTTCCGTACGGCGGCCACGTAGGCGGCCACGGCGGCGCGGCGTCGGCCGACGTCACGACGGCAACGCAGGCGGCCACGGCGACGCAGCGTCTGCCGATGCCGCGGAGCACGGACCCCGCCGGTCTCCCGCAGGGCCGGAGCCGGGCCGTGAGGACGGCGCGGAGATCGGGCTTCCCCGGGCCCGACCCACCCGCCTCACCTTGATCTCTGTCGACCAGTCAGGTGATTCCCCGCGAGTCGAGCGGCACATCCCTTGCATGCCGGGCCCCATGACATCTGATGAGCCGCGACTCACCGGTATGACAATCAGCCCACCATGAAGGAGTTCACCGTGACTCTGTCCAGCCCCCTGCGACTGACCGGCGTCCGCGCCGGTGCCACTGCGGCCGCGGCGGCCGCCCTCGCCGGCGTCGCCCTCGTCGGCGCACCGGCCGCCCACGCCGCTCCCGGCGACAGCGGCGACCTCAACGTCCGTTCCGCCGGCTGGCACTCGCGAGGCCAGGACGGCGTCGAGGTCTGCGCCTTCACCCTCGTCGCGAGCAACTTCGAGTCCTTCCCGGCGGTGCCCTGGACGATCACCGAGCAGCCGCCGACCGTGCCCCCCGGCGACACTCTGGTGAGCACGCTGCCACTCGTCAACGGCGCGGCCCGCAGCGAGCGTTACCTCCTGCCGGAAGGAACGTACCAACTCGTGTGGACGGTCCCGTCCGGCCCGAAGCACAGGAGCTTCAAGATCGACTGTGCCGGCCGTGCCGCGGCCCAGGGCCCGAACCGTCCGGCCCGCCCGAGCGGCAGCCCCGCCGCGGAGATCAACGCCGGATCGGACTACCGGCAGCCGTCCGGCTCCGTCCCGGCGGGCGGCGGCGGGGTCCCGGACCTGGAGACGCTCAGCGCCGAGGAGGAGTCGAACTTCGGCACGGGTGCCGCGCTGACCGCTGCCGCGGCGGGCATCGCAGCGCTGGTCGTGGTCCGCCGGTCCGCAGTGCGCCGTGCCCGCAACGAGGCCTGACACGCACCGCCGACGTCCACGGCGGCGGGGGCCGAGTCGCGCATGCCGACTCACGATGACCCTGTCAGTGACCTTCGCGTCACTGGCGGGCCTCGTGTCGGCCTGCTCGGACTCGTCAGAGGAACTCGGCCCCCCGGCCGTCGCTGCCCGCGCGGACGATGCCGCGGGCGGCGGCGCTCCACGGGTTCCACCGGCCGCGCACGCGCCTCTGGCGCGCTCGCGGCCGGTGCGGATCGCCGTTCCCGCTCTCTTCGTCGAGGCGCCGCTCACCTCTCTCGGCCTCGACGCGCGCGGACGGCTGGGCGCCCCACCACTCGACAGACCGATGACGGCGGGCTGGCACAAGGCGGGCCCGTCCCCAGGTGAGGCCGGCACGGCCGTCCTCGTCGGCCACCGCGACACGCTCACCGGCCCCGCGGTCTTCCTCAACCTCAAGGCTTTGCGCCGGGGCGACTCGGTGAAGATCACCCGCGCCGACCGCAGTACCGCCGTCTTCACCGTCGACGAGGTGAACACCTACGACAAGGACAAGTTCCCGGACGACAAGGTGTACGGATCCACCGACCGTCCGGAACTCAGGCTCATCACCTGCGGCGGCCGCTTCGACAAGAAGACCGGCTACGCGGCCAACGTCATCGCCTTCGCCCACCTGACCGCGGTGCAGAAGAAGACTGCCTGAGCCCCTCCGGGGCCCCGGAGGTCCTCGCGTCGCTCGGGCGGCCCCTGAGACCTCGGGGTCGCGCAGCCCGACGCGGTCGGAGGCCCGGAACCGCAGGGCCGGTCAGGTGCGAGGCGAGTGCGCGCCGGGCCGCAGGAAGGCGAGGCCCGTCGGTGTGTTCAGGCCGGTGGAGGGAAGGGTGGTCTGGCCACCGCCGGTCTCCCGGACGCGGACCACGCGGTTGTTGAAGCCGTCGGCGATGTACAGGCCGCCGCAGCCGTCGAGTGCCAGACCGAGCGGGTCGCTGAGACCGCTGGTCGGGACGGTCGTCTGGCCGCCGCCCGCCGCGATCCTCACCACGCGGTTGTTGCCGCTGTCGGCGATGTAGAGGTCCCCCGCGGCGCCGAGTGCCAGTCCGGTCGGCTGGGAGAGGCCGATGGCGGGGATCGTGGACTGGCCGCTGCCGTCACCAGGCACCTTGACGACACGGTCGTTGACGAAGTCGGAGACGTACAGGTTCCCGGCGGCGTCCAGCGCAAGCCCCCAGGGGTGCAGCAGACCCGAGGTCGGTACGGTCGTCTGCGTCCCGTCGGCCACGGACACCTTCACGACCCGGTCGTTGAAGCTGTCGGCGACGTAGAGGTTCCCCGCCCGGTCCAGGGCGAGTCCCAGCGGACGCGACAGGCCGTCGGTGGGGACGGTGGACTGGCCGCTGCCGTCCGCGGCCCTCACGACCACGCGGTTGTTGCCGGTGTCCGACACGTAGAGCCGGCCCGCCTCGTCCCCGACCATGCCCGTCGGCCGTACGAGACCCTCGAAGGGAACGGTCGTCTGGTCGCCGTCCCCGGCGGGCAGGGCGACGACCCGGTTGTTGCCGTAGTCGGACACGTACAACGGCGCGTGCGCGGAGGGCCGCTCCTCCGGCGCGGGGGTCGCGCCCGCCGCCGTCGTGGACAGCGCGCACAGCGCCACGAAACCCACCGCGGCGGCGAGCCGGCGGGCCCATCGACGCGAGGCGCGTGCTTCTGGCTGCGCGAACGTCACCGTTCCGGACCCTGCCGTCGTACGTGCCATGGCTCCCCATCAGGTCTGAGCGGCCGGCCCGCTGCCGTACCTGCCCCGACCATAGGAAGCGGCACCGACCGCGGCGGGAACCACGCCGCCCGTCCTGCCTGGGGCCACCCCAACGCCCCAGACGTCGCCAGACCTCGCCGATGAGACGTAAGTCGGGACCCGTCGACCCGTCACCTGCGCCGCGCGAACAGACGATAGGCCGCGAGGAGGATGAGCGCTCCGATGATGGCCGCGATCCACGTGGAGAGATCGAAGAACCCGTCGATGGAGTCCACGTCGAACAGGACCTTGCCGAGCCATCCGCCGAGCAGACCGCCGGCGATGCCGATGAGCGTGGTGACGATGATGCCGCCCGGGTCCTTTCCGGGCATCAACATCTTGGCAATGATGCCCACGAGAAGGCCGAGGAGGATCCAAGCGATTATTCCCATGATTCCTTCTCTCTCACAGGGGAATTGTCCGTCCGTGGCGATCGCCGCGGGGAGGACGACCCACACGTACGCACGCCTCAGGTCGGGCGATCACGAAAGCTTGTCCTTCGCCTTCTCCTTGAGGCGGCGGGCCTTGCCGCGCGCCTGCAGCGCTCCGCCCTTGGCGGCCAGCTTCTCGTTTCCCACGGCGTGTGCGGACTTCCTCACGGACTTACCCGCGACTTCTTCCATACGCGCCTTGGCTTTCTCCCGAGCACTCATGGCTCTTCCCTTCAGAGATCCGGCCCCGGCCCCGGTTCCCTACACTCTGTGCCGAAGGGGCGCTGGAAGCACGGCGTGGACGGCGCGTCGACAGGCCGTGCGCACGCTCCACACCATCAACCGGAGCTCCCACTTGGTCAATCGCACGAAGCTTCGACGAGCGACGGCCCGCGGTGTCCACCGGGACAGCACCCGGCGCCTTCCGCGGCCGTATCCGCGTCGACCCGCGCCGCATTTCACCTTCATCTCCTCCCGGCGCCCTGCGTGAGGGATGGACTTCTTGACATTTAGCCGCCACTAACGCCTCTGCACCATCCGTTCAAACTTAAACATCGATTACGGAAATACTGGACGGTCGCGCCTAGCCCCACCGCTGCGAGTGCTCGGATGAGCGCATCACGTCACATGCGAGCAGGGCATGCTTGAATCCGCCCCGCCGGGGCAGCCGCAGAGCAGGCCCGAACAGGGGCCGCAGCCGGATCGAGAACAGGCCCGGAGATCGTCGAACTCGCCCAGGGGTTGAAGTGGTCGTCCGCATAGGTGTCGAAGAAGAATTCCATGTGATCGATGTCGAGAGCGGCGCGCTGACGCCTCGGGCCGACGCCGTACTAGGGCGGCTTCCCCGGCACAGGGGCGACTTCACCCAGGAGCTCCCCCAGTCGGTCGTCGAGTCGAACAGCGGCGTGCACACGCTGCTCGACGAGCTTTACACCGACCTATCCTCGGCGCGGCGGCGTCTCGACGAAGCCGCTTCCTCTCAGGGCCTCGCGATCATGGCCGCGGGCGCGGCCCCGATCGCGCGACTCGGAGCCGTACCCGCGACCGACGACCCCCGCTACCGAGCCATGACGGAGGAGTACCGGCGCGTCGCGGACGAGCAACTGATCTGCGGCGCTCAAGTGCATGTCGACGTCCCCGACAAAGACACCGCCGTACGGGCGCTCTGCGCGATCAACCCGTGGTTGCCGCCTCTTCTGGCGCTGTCCGCGAGCTCTCCCTACTGGCTCGGGTCCGACACCGGCTACGCGAGCTGGCGCACCATGATCTGGCAGCGCTGGCCCACCTCGGGACCGGCAGGATGCTTCACCGGCGCCGAGGAGTACGACGCCGCGGTGGACGAGCTGATCGTCACCGGCGTCATCAGCGACCCTGGAATGATCTACTACGACGTCCGCCCCTCCGCGCACCTGCAGACGCTCGAACTGCGGATCTGTGACGCCTGCCCGCGCGTCGAGACGGTGGTTCTGCTCTCGGCCCTCTTCCGGGCTCTCGTCGTCGACGCCTGCGCCCCGGCCGATGCGCCTCCCTGCGACGACCGGCACGAATGGCTGCGCACGGCCACGTGGCGGGCCGCGCGATCCGGCCTCGAGGGCGACCTGATCGACCCCGCCACCCACCGGCCCGAGCCGGCTCCGCACGTGGTGCGCAGCTTGCTCCGGCGGCTGCGCCCGACGCTGGAGGCGTACGGCGACTGGGAGCTCACTCAGAGCCTGACCGAGGAGGCACTGGCCCGCGGCAGCGCCGCGCACCGCCTCCGCCGAGCGGCCCACGACAACGACCTGCTCGCGGCCGTGGACCTGTTCCTGGCCGAGACCCGCGGTGAGAACTGGAACCGTCGCGGTCGGGCGGGCGCACGGCGCAGGACGACCCGCACCCGGGCGGAAGACGTGCCGGCGCAGGCCCGTCGGAGGTGACGCACCCGCACTGCCGATCACGCGGACCGCCGATCTCACCTGCCGCGAGCGGACGCCTCCTGCCATAGGACGGCGGATCGAGGAGAGAACACCATGCTGATGTCGAACGAGGCCCGGACGAGCGCCGAACGCGGGCGGGCACGTGCCTTCCCCACCGCCCGGCCACCCCGAATGTCTTCGGGGCGCGGCCGATCGTCCGCACGTCCTGGGGGTGCCGGGTGTGCGGCTTGAGCGGTGAGATCCGTTTCGACGAGGGACCACCCGATCTGGCAGCGGTCGAGCGCATGACCGACCGGATGGCCGCCCGCGGTCCGGACGGCCGGGGGCTGTGGTCACAGGGCGCCGTCGCACTGGGCCATCGACGTCTGAAGATCATCGACCTCTCGGAGCGCGGAGCCCAGCCGATGACGGACAGCCAGGCGCTGATGACCTGCGTCTTCAACGGCTGCATCTACAACTACCGGCAACTCCGTGAGGAACTGCGCCGGCTCGGCCACCGGTTCGTCACCACATCCGACACCGAAGTGGTCATCAAGGCCTACCGTCAATGGGGCACCGACTTCGTCCGGCACTTCGTCGGCATGTTCGCCGTGGCGCTGGTGGAACACGAGACCGGCCGACTCGTCCTCGCACGTGACCGGCTCGGCGTCAAGCCCCTCTACCTGGCTGAACTGCCCGGCCGTCTGCGCTTCGCCTCCTCGCTCCCGGCACTTCTCGCGGGTGGCGGCGTGGACACCTCACTCGATCCGGTGGCGGTGCATCAGTACATGAGCTGGCACGCCACGGTCGCCGCGCCCCGGACGGTCCTCGCAGGGGTACGCAAACTCCCGCCGGCGACCGTACGCGTCGTGGAACCGGACGGGACCCATCGCGACCAGCACTACTGGGAACCGTCCTACACGCGTCGGGCCGAGTTCGCCGGCTGGGGGCCGGACGACTGGCGGGACGCAGTCCTCGCCGCGCTCCGCACGGCCGTCCGGCGCCGAACGGTGGCCGACGTCCCCGTCGGCGTCCTCCTGTCGGGCGGCCTCGACTCGAGCCTCATCGTCGCCCTGCTGTCCGAGGCGGGGCAGCGAGACCTGGCGACCTTCAGCGTGGGCTTCGAGTCGGAGGCGGGCGAGGAGGGTGACGAGTTCGCCTACTCCGACCAGGTCTCCCGGCACTTCGACACCGAGCACCATCAGCTGATGGTGCCGTCCGACCGCGTCTCCACCGCCCTGGGCGGTGCGATCGCCGCCATGAGCGAACCGATGGTGAGCCACGACGCCGTCGCCTTCCACCTGCTGTCGGAGCTGGTCTCCAAGGAGATCAGCGTCGTACAGAGCGGCCAGGGGGCCGACGAGGTGTTCGCCGGCTATCACTGGTACCCCACGCTGGCGAACGTCCGGCGGGAGCGAGAGCCCCGGCGTTACGAGGAGGTCTACTTCGACCACTCGCACGCCGAGCTGGCGAAGATCCTTCAGCCGCACATGCTGCCCGACCACGACACGTCCGCCGAGTTCGTCCGCACCCAGATGGCGGCGCCGGGCGCCGAGACCGCACTGGACGCGGCACTCCGGCTCGACACGCACGTCATGCTCGTGGACGATCCGGTCAAGCGGGTCGACAACATGACCATGGACTGGGGCCTGGAGGCCCGGGTGCCCTTCCTCGACCACGAGCTGGTCGAGCTGGCAGCCGCCTGCCCACCGGCACTGAAGCTCGCCGAGGGCGGCAAGGGCGTACTCAAGCGAGCGGGGCGCACCGTACTCCCGCGCGCCGTCGTCGACCGCCCCAAGGGCTACTTCCCCGTGCCGGCCGTCCGCCACATGGCGGGACCCGTCCTCGAACGCGTACGGGAGGCCCTGACCGCGCCGGAGGCCCGGGCGCGCGGGCTCTTCCGCGACGACTACGTGGCGACGCTGCTGGCGGCACCGGACGACCACCGCACGAAGCGAGGGGCGAACGCCCTGTGGCAGGTAGCGTTGTTGGAGACATGGCTGCAGACACACGGAATCAGCTGACGGACGAGCCCGTGTCGACGGCTCCCGTCGCGGAGCAGCTCGCCGACGCGGGCGGCCCGCGGGACAACCCGCGGCCGTCGGTGGCGCACGGCTGCTGGCACCCCTCCCCGGACCCCCGGGGGAAGCAGGCGGCGTTCATCTGCGACCGCGAGGGCACGCCGCAGCTCTGGGCCGGGCCGGTGGACGGCGGCGGCGTCCACCTCCTCGACACCGGTCGGGATCACGTCACGGAGGTCTCCTGGTCCCCGAGCGGCGAGTGGATCGCGTACACCGTCGCTCCTGGGGGAAGCGGTCACACGCGCGTCCTCTGCGTCCGCCCCGACGGCTCGGACCGCAGGGCCCTGGCGGGCGTGGAACCAGGGAGTTCCGCCTATCTGGGGTGCTGGGCTCCGGACGGATCGGCCCTGGCGGTGACGGTCGCCGAGCCGATGGGAGAGCGATCCGGCCCGCGCGCCGGCATGGACCGTCCCGCCGGCTGGACGGAACGCGACGGGCACGCGACCCTCCTCGACGGCCCCCGTCCGGGTGGAGCGAGCGCCCGTGCGCCCGTACCGGCCCGTGACCGGCTCACGGCGTATCTCGTCGATCCCACCGGAACGACCGCGCCCGAGCTCATCGCCGACGAGACCGGGGCGGCGACGCTGCGTGTGTGCGACATCAGCCAGGACGGGCGGCTCGCCCTGCTGCGGCGCGGGCCCCGAGGCAGACGCGAAGCCGTGATCGTACGTACGGCGGACCGGACCCCGACGTGCGCCCTGCCCGTCGCGGACGGCGACCCATGGATCGGCCGCTTCTCGCCCGACGCACGCACGGTGTGGCTGCGCAGCAACCACGAACGGGAGTTCGCGGCACTTCTGGCGCTCCACCTCGACGACGCCGGTCGGCGGACGGAGCTCTCCGTGGTGATCGCTCGCGACGCGTCCGACCTCGAACTCCTCACGCTCGTCGAGGGCGATCGGCGAGCGGCCCTGGTCTGGAACGACGGCGGCACCAGCGTGCTCGAGACCCTTCCCCTCACCGGTGAACGGAGCGAGGCGCCCACGCCGCGCGAGGTGACGTTGGAGCACGAGGTCGTCACCCGGGTAACGCCCGCGGGGCCGGACGGCATGCTGGTGGCACTCTCGGGTTCACGGAGACGCCCCGGAGTGTGGTCGGTGCCCGCCGCGGCGCCCCCCGTACGTACCCCCTGGTCGGCGAGTGACGCCGCCTCCGTGCCTCGGGGACTCCCACCCGTACGCCCCGTCCCCCTGCGTGCCACGGCTCGCGACGGGCTCCTCCTGGGCGGCTGGTACCGGCGGGCTCCCGGCCGGGCTCCCGGTGAACCCGCGCCATGCGTCCTGCACCTCCACGGCGGCCCGGAGGACCAGGAACGCCCCGTCTACGACCCGCTCTATCAGCAACTGCTCGGCGAGGGCATGGACGTCTTCGCCCCCGACGTGCGCGGCTCGTCCGGATGGGGCCGCTCCTTCGTCGACGCCGACCTGGGGGAAGGACGCTTCGCGGCCATCGACGACGTCGCCGACTGCGCGACCCACGCGGTCGCCTCCGGCCTCGCCGATCCCACGCGGCTGGCCGTCATGGGGCACTCGTACGGCGGCTACCTCACACTGGCCTCGCTCGTGTGGCACCCCCATCTCTTCCGCACGGGAATCACGGTGTGCGGGATGTCGGACTTCGCCACGTTCTTCGCCGGCACCGAACCCTGGCTCGCCGAGTCCGCCGCTCACAAGTACGGCCATCCCGAGCGGGACCGCGCGCTCCTGCGTGCGCTGTCGCCCATGAGCCGCGTCGACGAGCTGCGCGTGCCGCTGCTCGCGGTGCACGGCGAGCACGACACGAACGTACCGCCCGGCGAGTCCGAGCAGATCGTGAGCGCCGCACGGGCCCGGGGCCTGCCCGCGGAGCTCCTTCTGCTGGGCGACGAGGGCCACGACTTCCGGCGTGCCGACAACCGGCGGCTGTTCCGCCGTGCCGCCGCGGGGTGGATGCGGCGCTGGCTGCTCGGTTGAGCCGCCCGCGGACCGGCGCCCGCCTCTCCCAGCGCGGAGCAGCGCCGGTCACAGCCCTTCGGCCGCCTTCGCCCTCAGACGGGCCCAGGCCCGGTCCCGTACATCCGAGCGCAGCAGCACGTCGATCGCCGTACACGCCAGCGCCTCCGCCGCCGCAGTCATCACACGCCGCGCCCGGGGCCCCGCCGCCGCCTCCGCGAACTCGTACGTGTGGCCGGAACCTTCCGTGCCCATGATGGCGACCCAGGGGTGGGTCCCGGGCACCAGCGTGCTGACGTTCCCGAAGTCGGACGACCCCAGGTACACACCTGGCTCCGGCTCCGACAAGCGGATGCCCGCCCGGCCGAGGTGTCCGGCGAACAGGCCCGACAGCACCTCGTTGTCACGGAAGTGCTCGTACCGCCCTCCCACGTCGGCCACCTCCACCCCGGTACGGGTGGCGGACGCCACGCCCCGCGCGCAGGAGCGCAGCTCGTCCACCAGGTCCTCCAGCGCTGACGTGGTCGCCCCGCGCAACCCGAACATGCCCTCCGCGTACGCGGGGACGACGTTCGTGGCCCTTCCGCCGTCCGTCACGATGCCGTGGACGTGCGAGCCCGCAGGCAGCCGCCTGCTCAGCACGCCGAGCGTGTTGAAGAGCTGGATCAGGGCCCCCAGCGCGTCGATTCCCTCCGTAGGGCTGCCGGTCGGGTGTGCGGCACGGCCGTGGAACCCCACCCGGACCTGCGCGCTGGCCGTCAGCGGCGCCCACGTCCAGTCGTGGACACCCGGGTGGAACATCAGGGCCGCGTCCACACCGTCGAACAGCCCTGCCGCCACCTGTGCGACCTTGCCCCCGCCGCGCTCCTCGGCGGGCGTTCCGACCGCCAGCAGAGACCCCTCGAAGTCACCGAGCGCGGCCCGCACGGCGAGCGCCGCACCGAGACCCGCCGACGCGATCAGATTGTGGCCGCACGCGTGCCCCAGCGACGGCAGCGCGTCGTACTCCATCAGGACGGCGACGCAAGGCCCTCCCCCGCTCACGGACCCGGTGCGGGCAACGAACGCGGTCGGCAGGCCTGCCACTCCGCGCTCCAACTCGAAGCCGTCCCGTTCGAGCTCGCCCGTCAACAACCGGGCCGCCCGGTGCTCCTCGTAGGCCGTCTCCGGCTCACGGTGGAGCGCGAGGCTCACGTTCCACAGCCGGTCCTCCAGGGCGGACACCGCCTCCCTGGCGCGGGCGTGCACGGACTCCGCAGTCTGCGACACGTGGACCTCCTCGGGCCGGGTAGAGCCGGCGCGCAGTCGTCTGTGGAGAGGGCGACCGGTCGATGTCCACGGTGACTGGCGTGACATCGTCCCGGTGCCCTGCACCGTCCTGTCATTCGGGCCCTCCGTCGGCCGGTGGGAGGAGGGGCCCCAGGGGGCCGAGATCGAGGTTGAGGTCCTGGAGTGTGTAGCCGTGCTCGGCGCAGAGGTCACTCAACGCGTCGTGCAGTGCCATGAGGGTGGCGCCCAGTTCCTCCTCCTGGTCGTCGCTGAGGTCGCCGGTGTCGACGCGTCGCAGCGCCTGTCTCTCGATGAGTTGACGCAGGAGTTCCACGACGGTGAGCACGAGTTTGAGGAGGTCCTCCTCGACCGACTCCCGGTCGGTACGGATCCTGCGCGCGGGGCGGCTCGGTTCGTCGGCGGCGGCCGGCGGTGCCTGCACGAGGCGGAACGCGTCGCCGAGGGCAGCGCCGATGCCGTCCAGCGGCTGCGTGGCCGGAACGCCGTCGCGCCCTCCGGGCGCCGGGCGGGCCCCGGTCACGCCTGCCTCCGGGCGGACGGCCCGAGCGGGTCCGCCTCGGAACCGACGGACACGATCAGGGCGCGGAGGGAGACACGGACCAGATCGATGTCGGCGATCGAGATCACGATGTCCCCGGAGAGGACCACACCGCCGCTCAGGAGTCTGTCGAGCAGGTCGATGAGGGCCACCTGGCGGCCGGGCAGCGGCTCGGTGAGGTGAGCGTCGCTCATCGCACCGGTCCGTCCCGTGCGGCGGCTTCCCGGCTCGGCTCGGACGGCGGTGGCGGTGGCATGGCGAAGGAGTACGGCGCCCACGGACCGGTGACTTCGACGCGTACGCCGTCGAGGTCCGCCGCCACCGCGGCGAGCGCGGCACGGAAGCTGTCGGTCCGGTCGTCCGGGACGAGGTAGGCGTCGTTGAGGACGTTCTCCTCGGGCCCCGCCAACTCACCGTGCTGCGCGGGATGGCGTACCCGGTGCGTACGGAACCGGGAGACCAGTGCGTCGATGCGCTGCGCGGCCTCCTGGGCGTTTCGGTAGTGGTCCTCCCTGACACTGTGCTGGGCCCGGCGACGACGGAGGTACGCCTTGCCCGGGCTGAGCGTGCTGCTGCTCCCGGCACCGTCGGCGCCGTGGTCCTTCGCCGGCTCGGCCGCGCCGATGTAGAGCTTGACGCCCCATTCGCTCCGCCCGCGGAGCAGGGCGATCCGTTCGGCGAAGACCTGCCGCTGGGCGGCCAGTGCCTCTTGGGCGCGTTCGTCGTCCTGGTAGAGGGTCGCGAGCCGAAGCGGGAGGACGGTGTCCTCACGGGCGATCGCCTGCACCACCTCGTGGTGGGCGCGCGCGATGCCCTCCAGCCAGTCCAGGTCCTCGAAGCGGGCTTTCAGCGTCCGTTCGTCGAACTCGTGCGCTGCCACCCGGCTGATGACGAACGCGAGGGAAGGGGAGAGGCCTTCACTCTCCGGGGGCTCGCCTTCGCCGAGGAGGGACACGTCCGCGCCCGACACACCGCGGAGGCCCTCGAGTCCTGTCCTCACCCGCCAGGTGTCGGGCACCACGGCATAGACATACGTGAGGTTCTCGCGGGCGGTCATGTGCTGCGCTTTCGTCGTGCCGCCCCGCGGCGCGGTGCCGGCTCGTCCTCCGCGTCCGGATCGACGTCCTGGTCCTCCGGCTCGTCCGTCCCGAGTTCGTCGATCTCCGGTACGACCCGCTCACGGCGCCGGAGAGACTCCGGGTGCCGTGCGTCGTCGCTGATGGCCGCGCCGCGCTTGAGCGCTTCCACCTCGGCGCGGAGCCGACGGTTCTCCTCCTCCAGCGTTCCGCCGCCGGCCTTCGAGGAGAGCGAGGGGTCGTGCTCCCACCAGTCGATTCCCATCTCCTTGGCCTTGTCGACAGAGGCGACCAGGATTCGCAGTTTTATCGTCAGCAGTTCGATGTCGAGCAGGTTGATGCGGATGTCTCCGGCAATGACGATGCCCTTGTCCAGGACGCGTTCGAGGATGTCCGCGAGGTTCGCGGAGGAACTCGGCCCGTACGGCATCGGCGAGGCCCTGGAAGGTACGCTCCCGAAGCGGTCGGGCAGGGGGTCAGACACGGCAGCGGTCCTCGATTCCCCGTCATGGAGTCTGCGTGCGGTGGGCGGTGATCTCCTCGAGCCGGTCGAGCAGCTCGTCCTCGCGGTGCTCGAAGGTCTCCTCGTCGATCTCCCCCCGTACGAGCCTGTCCTCGAGCTCCGAGAGTTCTCTCCAGACGGGAGCCGGGTCGTAGTACTCCTCCTCGGCCTTGTCCAGCACTCGCTGGGCGACCCAGGTCACTCCGCGCACAGGTGCGAGGGGAAGCGTGAGCAGGGATGTCAGCAGTCCCATCGTCTCCCTCCTTCCGACTCACTCGACGAAGCTGTACGGCGGCAGCGGGCCGCTCAGCCGGAACTCGACGCCGTCCCCGATCTGTCGGGCGAGGCCCGCCGCCACGGTCCGGAACTCTTCCCGCCGGTCGTCGGGCACCAGGAGGGAGAAGTTCAGGAAGTCGGCTCCGGACGCCTGCCGGACGGTGTGCTCCCGAGCGAACGGAAGGAGAGCTTCGACCAGTCCTGACGCCAGGGCATCCTGCCGTTCCTGCACCTGCGCGGCGATCAGCTGGCCGAGGGCCATCGGCAGCTGGGGATCGCGGTCGCCGCCCCGCATGCGCTCGTTGAGTTCGCGGGCCTCAGGGGTCTCGTGCAGGATCTGCCGCAGGAGCTCCTCCTCGTCCTGCGACGCTCTCACGTGGTACTCGGCGCATCCGCCGAGTCTCTCCAGATTGGCGAGATAGCCGTCGGCGTTCTTGAAGAGGACCTGCTCGACGGTCGACTCGTCGGCGGCCGTGTAGCCGAACTGCAGGGGCAGGACGGCGCCGCCGCGCATGAGGTGCTCCTGCACCTCCTGGTGAATCGACAGGTCACGCCGCTTGGGCCGGATCTTCTCGGAGATGTCGCTGACCACGGCGCGCAGTGGCCCGGAGGCGATGCCGCGCACGGCGGTCGGCTCGGAGCCGACGCCGGACAGGTCGCCGATGTCGAGGGGATGGTTCTCAGCGGTGATCGCGTAGACGTACAGGGCCATCGGTCACTCCTTCTCCCGTCGTGCCGGGCGTCGGGCAGGCCGTCGACGTCGGGGCGCGGATTCCGCCTCCTCTTCCTCCTCCTCGTCCGGCTCGTCGTCGTCTCGCGACTTCCCTGTCAGGGACTCCGTCACAGCCTCGACCGCACCGGTGAGCGCACCCTTCGACTTGCCGCGGGCCCCTCCCTCCACCATGCCGCCGACCACTTCGGGCAGCTGCGCCGGCGCCTTGCGGCCGGCTTCGAGGTCGAGCCTGTTGCACGCCTCGGCAAAGCGGAGGTACGTGTCCACGCTGGCCACCACGATCCGGGCGTCTATCTTGAGGATCTCGATCCCGACCAGGGACACCCGCACGAAGACGTCGATCACCAGACCGCGATCCAGGATGAGTTCCAGGACGTCGTAGAGGCTGCCTGTGGAGCCACCACCTCCCCTGCTCACGGCGGCTCCGCCGCTCTGCGGCACCATGGTCATGGCGCCTCCTTCCGCGGCCGAACCGAACTCAGAACGGCCGATCGATCATGCCTCGGTTGTAACGGCGGGTTCGTTCGAAGGAGAGCAGCGTGCCCTGCTCGTCCAGGGAGACCTTGTAGCTGGCGAGCACGCTTGTCGTGTCGGGGATCCGTTCCAGCTCCAGCACTTCCACCTGCGCCTCCCACCCTCCGTCGGTGGGTTTGAGTGAGGAGACGGACTCGGGACGTCTGCCGAGCAGACTCGCGAGTTGCTCGGTGGCGGCAGCCATGGCTGCTCCCGGGTCCACGGCCTTCGGCCTGCTCGACGCCGGCTTGCGCCGAGCGGGCGGGCGCTTCTCTCCGGCGGAGTGCGAGGTACTCCGCCGAGGGCGATCCGAATCCATTGAGCCCATGACACTTCCGCGGGACGCGTAGCAGCTTAAGGCTAGAATGTCACCTTATAGGGACATATGCCATGCCCGGGAGAGCAGGCCCGCATCCCATCGCCCCTGCGGGGCGTCCGGACGCGTTCCGCAACGGACGCGTGACGTGATCCAGGCGTTCGGCGCGGGCAGCGGAACGGCCGCAGCGCCCGGTGAAGGGACACGGGTCATGGAGGACACCACCAAGATCGCCCTGGCAGCAGCAGTGGCAGGCGGCTACGTGCTCGGAAGGACGAAGAAGGCTCGCCTCGCTTTCACCGTGGCGACCTATCTCGCCGGCCGGCGCTTCGGCCTCGAGCCGGGACAACTCGTCACGCAGGGGCTCACCAAGCTCAAGGACGTACCCCAGTTCGCCGAGATGGGCGAGCAGTTGAGAGGTGAGGCCCTGGACGCCGGTCGCCAGGCGTTCACCGCAGCGGCCAACCGCAAGCTGGCCGACCTCGCCGACTCCCTCCACGAGCGGACGCTCGCCATAGGCAGCGGCGGGGGCAGCGACCAGGAGGACGAGGAGGAAGCGGACGAGCGGTACGACGGGGACGAGGAGTGGGAGGACGAGGAGGAGTCCGAGCCCGAGGACGACGAGGCCGCCGAGGACGAGGACGGGTGGGAGGAGGAACCCGAGGGCGAAGAAGAACCCGAGGAGGAAGAGGAGGAAGAGGAGGAGGAAGAGGAGCCCGAGGCAGAACCGGAGAAGCCGCGCAGGCGCCGGTCGACCCGCCCGCAGTCCAGCTCGCGATCAGCAACCGCCGAGTCCTCGCGCACCCGTAAGGCCCCCCAGAAGCGCGGTACGGCGTCTCCTGCCAGGAAGGCGAGCCCGGCCAAGAAGGCGGCCGCGTCGAGAACGACGAAGGAAACACCCAGGAAGCGGTCGACGGCGAGCCGGAGCACGGCGAAGAAGGCCGCGCCGGCGAAGAAGGCGGCCCCTGCGAAGAAGGCCGCGCCGGCGAAGAAGACGGCCCCTGCCAAGAAGGCCGCGCCGGCGAAGAAGTCCACGGCCGCCAAGAAGACCGCCGCCCGTCCGGCGAAGAAGGCAGCGGCACGCAAGCCGGCAGCCAAGAAGACGGCTACGACACGCAAGCCGGCAGCGAAGAAGACAGCGGCACGCAAGCCCTCGACGCGGAGGTAGGTCATGGCATCCGAAGGCCGAAACCGCGACCAGGACGGCACCCGTGACCGCGACGAGAAGTCAGAATCCGGGCTGGACAGGCTGTTCGCCGAACTGGGTGAATTCCTCACGGCACAGACCGGTCAATTGGCCGACAAGGCCACGGACAAACTGGAGGACGTCACCGACCAGCTGTACGACGTGGCGGAGAACGGCGGCACGATCGCCGACATCGGCGGGCGGTTGCTGAAGGGCGACTCCCCCGTCAAGGCCGTGGTGGGCCAATCACTGGGGGGCCTCAAGGACAAGGTCACCGATGCTGCGTCGAACCTGTTCGGCTCGGGCAAGGGAAAGCGCAAGAGCGGCACCCAGAAGATCACCAGCATCATCGAGACCATCGACGTGGGCGCACCGCTGCGCAGGGTCTACAACCACTGGACCCAGTACGAGGATTTCAGCGGCTTCACCAAGGGTGTCCGTAACGTCTCGCAGGGAGACGAGACGAGCAGTGACTGGAAGGTCAAGGTCGGTCCCTCGACGCGCAGTTGGAAGGCGACGGTACAGGAACAGGTGCCTGACGACTGCATCATCTGGACCTCCGAGGGTGCCAAGGGCTCCACGCGCGGCTGCGTCAGCTTCCACGAGCTGGGTCCGTCTCTCACTCGGATCCTGCTCACCGTCGAGTACTACCCCTCCGGCCTGTTCGAGAAGACGGGCAACCTCTGGCGTGCACAGGGCCGGCGTCTCCGGCTGGACCTGAAGCACTTCCGCCGCCACGTCACCCTCACCGACGACGAGCCCGAGGGCTGGCGCGGTGAGATTCGCGACGGTGAGGTGGTCCGCTCGCACGAGGAGGCTCTCGAAGAGGAAAGCGAATCCGACGAGGCCGGAGAGGAAGACGAGGAAGACGGAGGCCCCGAAGAGGAGTACGAGAGCGACGAGGAAGACGAGCCGGAGGAGGAGAGCGAAGAGGAGTACGACGAGGACGAGCCGGAGGAGGAGTACGAGGAGTACGAAGACGACGGCGAAGACGAAGACGTCGAGGACGAGCCGGAGGAGGACGACCACGCGACGGCGGGCCGGCGTCGAAGCGGACGCTGATCTGCTCGGCTCTCCGAAGGAGAAGCGGCCTTCACGGGCCGCTTCTTCTGCTGATCGCGGTACACCGGTGTCGCAGCAGCACCGGTTGACGTGTCAACGAGTGTCGGCTCTCTTGCCTCCGGCCATTTCTGCCACCTTCCGGCACTCATCCCCAGGGGCCACGCCAGTCGAGGCACAGGACGGTCGCGTCGTCCTTCGGAGGCCCGCCGCCGTAGGCGTCGGATACCGCGGCGACGAAAGCGCGTACAACCTCGCGTGGATGTGCGTTCGCCGTCTCGCGCAACAGTCCACGGAGGTCGACCGTCCGCGCGTCGCGTTCCTGCATCCCGTCGGTGTAGAGCAGCAGGCGGTCACCGGGGCGCAGGTCGAGGTCCTGCACCTGATAGGCACCCTGCTCCGCGATGCCGAACGGAAGGTCGACCTTCAGCTGCACCTCGTCGGCCACTCCGTCACGCAGCAGCAGGGGCCACGGATGGCCGGCATTGACGAGCCGGCTGCTGGACCCGTCCAGGGCGATGCGCAGCAGCTGGCCGGTCGCGAGGGAGCGGCGGCCGTGGTGGAGCAGGGCTTGGTGGGTCTGGCGGGCCTGTTCGGCCAGGTCCTCCCCGGCTCGGCGGGCACCGCGGGAGGCATTGACGAGCAGGGTGGCCGTGAGGGAGGCGCTCACGTCGTGGCCCATGGCGTCGGTGACGGAGAGGTGGAGGGTGCGGGCGTCGACGCTGTAGTCGTAGGTGTCCCCGGCGATGTCGGAGGCCGGGACCACGGCGCCGGCCAGGGTGAACTGGAGGGCTTCACAACAGGCTGCCGACGGAAGGAGCTGTCGCTGGATCTCAGCGGAGAGGCTGACCGTCGCGGTGCGGTTCCCCCAGTGGTAGAGGTCGGTGAACCGGCGGTCGGTGACGATGACGTAGGCCAGCGCGTGTGCCGCGGCCTCGACCTGGTCCAGCACATCCAGGGGTGCGCGGTCGAGAGACACCTCCAGTACGCCGATGATGTCGCCGCGGTTCGTCACCGGAGCGAGCACCCGCTGCCCCTGCTCGCCCTCCGGCACCAGCACGAGTCGCTGACCGCGCAGGACCTCGTCGTACACCCCGGTCCCGGAGAGCAGGACCTGCGGCTCTCGGTCCCCCTGCTGGAGGGCCGAGGTGTCGTGGACGCGCAGCAGGCGCCTGCCGACGACATCGACGCACAGGAAGGACACGTACCGGGCACCGAACCGGTCGCGCAGATCGCGCGCCACGACATCGAGGGAGTCCGCCGGTGCGGCGTTCTCCCCCGCTGCCAGGACCTCGGCCAACACGATCCGCTCACCTGCCACGTCATCCTCCTGTTCTCGCGGCCTGCCGAGGTCACGTCAGCCGTACCGCGTGGCAGGAGGCCCGCTCGACTCGGACGCTACACACTCACGGTCCGCTGTCGCGTGCACACGCCGAACGGGTCCCCGGGGCGCATCGGTGTCCGGCGCCTTCTGTTCCGGTGGCCCCCCGGAGGCATCGGGACGGCCTTACCGGGTAGCGGAGCCGAGGGGGCCGACATGAAGGGAACGCGCGCATGACGACCTTCGGCTACTTCCTGTCCTGCGAGGAGTTCACCCCGGACCAGCTGCTGCGCCAGGCACGTCTGGCGGCGGACGCGGGCTTCACCCGTCTGGCGATCTCCGACCACTTCCATCCATGGACCAGCGCCCAGGGCAGCAGCCCCTTCGTCTGGTCGATGATCGGTGCGCTGTCCCAGACGGTGGAACTGCCCGTCACCACGCTCGTGACCTGTCCCACCGTGCGGATGCACCCGGCGGTGACCGCCCAGGCGGCGGCGACGTCCAGTGTCCTGCTGGGCGGTCGGTTCACCCTGGGCGTGGGCACCGGCGAGGCGCTCAACGAGCATGTGCTGGGTGACCGATGGCCCGCCTTCGACGAACGCGCTGAGATGCTCGAAGAGGCGGTGGCCGTGATGCGGGAGTTGTTCACAGGCCGCGACGTCAGCCATCGGGGCCGGCACTACACCGTCGACAACGCCCGCCTCTACACCGTTCCCGAGGCGCCGCCCGCGATCCTGGTCTCGGGCTTCGGCCCCAAGGCCGCGGCACTGGCCGGGCGCATCGGGGACGGCTTCGTCACGATGGGCCCCGACGAGGACGCCCTCGCGTCCTTCCGCCAGGCGGGCGGGACCGGGAAACCCGTCATCGGCGGCCTGAAGGTCTGCTGGGACCAGGACCGGGACGTGGCCGTCGAGACGGCGCACCGTATGTGGCCGACCGAGCAGCTGCCCGGCGAACTGAACCAGATCCTTCCCACTCCCGCCCACTTCGAGCAGGCCGCCGAGCTCGTCACCCGTCGGCAGGTGGCCGACTCCGTCCCGTGCGGCTCGGACGTCGAGGAGCACGTCGAGGCCGTGCGGGCGTACGTGGACGCCGGATTCGACGAGGTGTACGTGGGCCAGATCGGGCAGGGGCAGGAGGAGTTCTTCACCGCCTACCGCGAGAAGGTGCTGCCCGCGCTGCGCGGCTGAGCGATGCTCTGCCGCAGCCGCGAGGCCCGACGACGTATCGGGTACTCACCCACGACATCGGAGGAATGAGCCATGGCCCGCATCGAATCCCATTCGACCGGCGGCATCGACCAGCCGGAAACGGACGAGGCGCGTGGGGACGACGTATACCAGCCCGCCCCTTCCGACGCCGCTGCCCGCTCCGCCGATCTCGACCCTGACAACTCGCTCATGACGGACGCGGTCGACGACCTGGCAGTTCCCGGCTACTCCCCGCCGGAGCGCCCTCGGGGCGTCACCCGGCACGGCACCACCCCACGGGAGCAGCGGGAGGGCGAATCGCTCGACGAGCGTCTCGGCCAGGAGGTTCCCGACGCTCCGGAGGAGCCTTTCCCGGAGGACGACGGCATCGGAGACCTCCGGGGAGGGGCCGGAGAGCCCGTCGACGAACAGGCGGGTGCCACTCGGGCCGGTCGGCTCGTGCCGGTCGACACACCGCCCGGTCGCGATGATCACGCCGTCGCCCGGGATGTGGGTCTGGACGACGGAACCGCGCCCGCCGAGGAGGCAGCGATGCACGTCGACACGGCGGTCGACGAGGCCGGCGACCGGGCGAGGCCGTCGGAGGACGGGACGTCGTGACGGCATGGCCGCCACGACGATGCCCTCACCCCCCTCGATCGCCCCGGTCGCGGAAACGCCGTCTACCGCCGGAGATTCCGGGCAGTGGCCAGGCAGTGGATGAGGTGAACAGTCGTGATGACCCACGCGGAACAAGAAGCCACGACCCCCCGCCCGGCCGGAGCGCCGCAGGCGGCGGTGATGCGCATGTCCGGGGACCTGGACCTGCATCACGTGGAAGAAGTGCGTTCGACCCTCCTGGACGCGATCGCCGAAGCTCCACCAGGAGCCGAGGTGACGATCGATCTCACGTACTCGTCCTTCTGCGACTCCGCGGGCCTCGAAGCGCTCCTCACCGCGCGGCAGCGCGCTCTGGACTCGGGCCGCACCCTCCGGCTGGGGGCGCCCTCCCACCAGCTGCTGCGCCTCATGGCGATCACGAACACGGCCGGTCTCTTCGCGATGGGAGCAGCCCCGCGGCACGACAGGTCCGTCGCCTGAACGACGACGGCACGGCGATGCGGCGCCGGGACGTCGCACCGCCGAATGCCTCCGTCCCTCACCTGTTCGAGCATCTCCACCTGCCGTGCGGCGATCGCGATGCCAGGGTCGAGTGATTGACGCCCGTCTCCGCGGGCAGCGGCAGGGCGGGACGCAAGCGCGTACGCATCCGCGAACGTGCCGCGTGCCGGCAGTCCGGCAGTCCGGCAGTCCGGCAGTCCGGCAGTCCGGCAGAACACGAAAGGGAGTCGTCATGCCTCGTGGATCGGGTCCGAAGCGGGAGCGGCAGTACGAGCACATCAAGAAGAGCGCGGAAGACCGCGGGGAGAGCACCAAGCGTGCCGAGGAGATCGCCGCGCGGACGGTGAACAAGGAGCGGGCGCGTTCCGGAGAGTCGAAGACCGCGAGCACGTCGTCGACACGGGACATGTCGTCGTCGAAGCGAGGCGGGCAGCGGTCCTCCAGCGGTTCGAAGGGACCTACGTACGACCAGCTGTACGAGGAGGCCAAGCGCCGCGACATCCACGGACGCTCGTCGATGAACAAGTCCGAGCTCAAGAAGTCGCTGGGTCACTGACCGCTCCTCATGCCCTGAAGTGCGCGGAGGCCGACGATGACTTTTCCCCTGCCCGACAGTGTCGACGCCCTCAAGGGCATGATCGGCCGAGAGGTCACCGCTCTGCGCGAGGCGGTGCGCCGGAACGCGGAGCGTCCGCTCGGTGGATCGGCCGCTACGGAGCTGGCCTCGCCCCTGCAGTCCCTGGCCGTGCTTCCGCCGTCGGCGGAGGCGGACGGGGCGTCCCCCTGCCTCTGCGGCGCCCATGAACCGGGCGGCAGCGGCACCTGCTCGGTACTCGCCGCGATCCCCGCCTCGGCCGTTCTGCTCGAACCGGTCCAGGACGACACGGGCGCCGTCCTGGACTTCCGTATCGTGGCCGGCAACCGCGTCCGGTCGGCGGACTGGCTGGAGGCGCCCGACCGCCAGGTGGGCCAGCGGTTCCTGGAGGCACGTCCGGGTGCGGCGTCCTCGGGACTCCTGTCCGCGTTGGCCGAGGTCGTGGACACCGGAAAGCCTCTCGACGGGCTGGTCGTCGACTACACGGAGCAGCGGCTCGGCCGGATCCACCGGGCGCCGCTGCTGTACTCCGCCGCACGGTGCGGCGAGCAGGTCCTCGCGACGTGGCAGCCGGTGCAGACCCAGGCGGAGCTGCTGACCATCGACGCGCAGTTCCTGGCGTCCATGGGGTGGGGGCACTGGGATCTGCTCTCCGGGAAGATCACCTGGTCGGAGGGGCTCAGCCGCATCTTCCACGCCGACGTACGCATGCCGTGGACCCTGGAGCAGCTGTGCGACGCCCTGCTCCCGGACGACCTGACGGCGCTCGCGGAGTTCCTCAGCTCGGTGCTGGCGGGCGAGGAGCCTGCCTGGACCCGGATCCGGTTCCTCGTGCTCGGCGAACTCCGCACGCTCGACCTGCTGGGGCGGCCGGTCACCGGGACCGACGGCAGGGCCTGGGCGGTCAACCTGGTGGCCCGCGACCTCACGCCGCAGATCCGCAGCCGGCGGCGGCTGGCCGAGACGGAGCGGGAGTCCGACCGGCTGAGGCGGCAGACGGAGGCGGAGCGGAGGGTCGCGGACGCGCTGCGCGAGGCGATCCTTCCCACGCACTCCGAGGCGCTGGCCGCGGTCGGGCTGACGGTGGCGGCCTCCTACCGGCCCGCCGAGCCCGACGCCGCGGTCGGCGGTGACTGGTACAAGTGCCGGCTGCTGCCGGACGGCCGGGTGCTCGTCGCCATCGGGGACGCGTCGGGCCACGGCCTGGACGCCGTGGCCCGGATGGCGCAGCAGCGGCACGCGCTGGCGGGGCTGGCGCAGACGGGCGCGTCCGCCGGAGAGATCACGACCTGGCTGAACGAGCTGGTGTGCAGCGACCCCGCCGGGCAGACGGCCACGGTCGTCGTCGGGCACCTCGACGAGGACAAGGTTCTGCACTGGGCCGACGCCGGCCATCCCGCGCCCCTACTGCTGCGCGACGGGCGCGCGGAGCCGCTGGAGACCGAGCAGCGCGGTCCGCTCCTCGGCGCGCTGCCGGGCTACGCGTACGAGACCTCGTCCACGCGGTTGCGGCCGGGCGATCTTCTGGTGCTCTACACGGACGGCATGGTCGAGCGCCGGGGCGAGGACGTGACCGAAGGGATCGCCCGGCTGGCCCGTGCGGTGGCGGCCGCTGCCTCGCTGCGACCGCAGGACGTGATCGACGCGTTGCTGGCCGACCCCGAGATCGCGGGTCACGAAGACGACGCCTGTGTCCTGGGGATCCGGGTGGACTGAGCCTCCCGGGGCCCTCTACGGCCGTCCACGGACGGAGGTGCCGCGGTCGCCGCGACGGGCTGAAGAGGGCTTCGGTTCCGGAATCGGTCAGGTCTGGGCCGGGTAGGGGGCGGCCTTGAGGCGTCGGGCGAGGTGGGCGGTGTTGGCGGCCAGGACCGCTGTCGCGTCCGCGGTGGCATCGGGGGTCTTGTCGAGGTCCTGGTAGTCCGTCTTGTGCATGGCCTCGCCGACCCAGTACGTGACCGCGTTCGGGGCGAGGGAGAAGCCGACGTCGTTGAGGCCCTGGAAGAGGTCGGCGCTGACCTTGTGGGCCCCGTCCTCGTTGCCGACGACGCAGACGGCGGCGGCCTTGCCGTAGGTGAGCATCCGGCCTTCCTCGTCGGTCTCGGACATCTCGGCGTTCAGACGTTCCATCACCCGCTGGGCGGTGCTGGCGGGGTGACCGAGCCAGATCGGCGTCGACAGGACGAGGATGTCGCTGGCGAGGATCGTGTCCCGGATCCCCGGCCAGGCGTCCCCGTCACCCATGTCGGTCGCCACACCGGTACGCACGTCGTGGTCGGCGACGCGGATCACCTTGCCGCTCACCCCGTGCTCGCTCAGGGCCTCCATGGTCTGCTCGGCCAGCAACTGCGAGCTGGAGCGGGCCGGAGAGGGGGACAGCGTGCAGACGAGGGCGACGGCACGCAGTGGGGTCGTTTCCGTGGTGTCCATGCAGTACCCCCTACCCCCGCTCCGCGTTCCCATCTCACTCCATGGTGTGGGCTGGTCCGGATGGCCGGGCGGACGGGGCCGTCCGATCGCGCGAGCCGCAGAGTCCACGCATCCCGGCCCTGCGGGCCGACGTCGTCTCGCCGGCACGCCATCGAACAGGTGAGGTGTGCGGCCTTCGGCGGTGCGGTCCTTGTCCTGGCCCTCAGCGAGGGCGTAGCTGGAGGGCGGCATACAGGTGTCGTGCACCGGCGAAGGAGGAAGATGTCCGTTCCACGGCTGTTCGGCGTGCTGACGCTCGCGTTGGCCGCCAGCGCCTGCGGGGCGCCGCAAGCACGTCAGGACGGAGCGACGAGGGCCGGTCTGGCCTTCGAGGCCTCCCTCTCCACCGGCGACTACCGCGAGGCGTGCGCTCTCCTCGCCCCCGAGAGCCTTCGGCAGCTCCGGGAGGACGAGACATCCTCTCGGTGTACCTCCGCCAGCGCAGTTCGCCGGAGTCGAAGCCCGTGGGCGCGGCGCACGAGGCCACCGGCGTCGAGGGGTGACGCGCCGGCGCAACGGAGCCGGTCGGGTCGATCGCCCGCGGCGCTGTCGAGGCCGCGCATGCGTCCGGCGAAGTCGGGCAGCCGTGACGTACCTGCTCGTGGGGACTCCTGAGCCTGAGGAGAGGACGAGGAGAAGCCCGGGCAGAGGGCGATCCGGGGTGGGAACCACCCTCCTTCTTCCACAGGACGGCGTACTCCACGTGTACGGGCAGGTCCGTGACTGAAAGGACGAAGCACGTGTCCCCCATCAGTACCGTCGCCTCGGGCACCGATCTCCCTGGCACCCTCTACGCGGTCCTGGGACTCGGAGCGCTCGCCGCAGCCGTGCTGCCTCGGCTCGTACGCCGCAGACCGTTGTCGATGCCCATGGTGTTCCTGGCGGCCGGTGCGCTCTCCGGGCTGCTGCCGTTCCGCCTGCCGGAGATGGACCCCGTGGTGCACCGCGTCTGGGTCGAGCACATCACCGAGCTCTGTGTGATCGTCTCCCTCATGGGCGCCGGCCTCGCCCTGAACCGGCCCTTCGGATTCCGTGCCTGGGCCGGACCGAGGCGGCTGATCGGCATCACCCTGCCCCTCACGGTCGCCGCGACGGCCGCCCTCGCCTGGCTGCTCCTCGACTGGCCCTGGGCCACCGCGCTGCTGGTCGGCGCACTTCTCGCGCCGACCGACCCCGTACTGGCGGCTGAGGTACGGGTGGGGGAACCGACGGACGACGAGGACGACGAGGACGAGGTCCGCTTCACGCTCACGGCAGAGGCAGGTCTCAACGACGGGCTCGCCTTCCCCTTCGTCCTCGCCGCGCTCGCGCTCGCCACCGCCGGAGGAGTGTGGGCGGAGGTGGACTGGGCGTGGTGGTTCGGGGTCGACCTCCTCGCCAAGGCCGCGATGGGCGTCGCGGTGGGTCTGGCCCTCGGCCGGCTCCTGGGGTGGATGTTCTTCCGGGCCGGGGCGTCGTCACTCAGGCTGTCCGAGCACATGGAGGGGTTCGTCGCCTTGGCGGCGACCTTCCTCTCCTACGGTCTGACCGAACTCGCCCACGGTTACGGCTTCGTCGCCGTCTTCGTCACCGCCTGTTCCGTACGGGCCGCGGAGCGCGGCCACGGCTACCACAAGGTGCTGCACGGGTTCACCGAGCAGATCGAACGCCTTCTGACCGCCGGAGTGCTCTTCCTCCTCGGCCACTATCTGGTCACCGACGCGCTCACGGCGCTGACCTGGCCGATGGTCGTGCTGGCCCTGGCTCTGATCGTGATCGTCCGCCCGGTCACCGGGTGGCTCGCACAGCTCGGCTTCGTCACCGGCCCCCGGGAACGGGTGGTCACCGCGGTCTTCGGGCTGCGTGGCATCGGCTCCCTCTTCTACCTCTCCTACGCGCTCGGCCACCACGCATTCGACGGGCGGGCCCGAGACCTGTGGGCGCTCACGACGGCGACGGTGGCCCTGTCGGTCCTCGCTCACGGCATCAGCGCGACACCGGTCATCCGCCGGCTGGACCGGCTGCGCGACGCCCGTCCGTCCGACGCCCCGCCGTGACCCCTGTGGGGGCCCTGCTCCTCCTCGCGTGGGCCGGTTCCCTGCGTGAGGTCATGCGCGGTCTCGGTCGGTGTCGAGGACGTCGATGATCGCCGCAGCGAAAGCGTCGAGATCCCCGGGCCTGCGGGAGGTGATGAGGGGATGGGCTCCGGAGACGTCCACGACGACCTCCTGGTCCAGCCACGTGGCGCCCGCGTTCTCGAGGTCGGAGCGGAGCGACGGGTACGAGGTGAGGTCACGGGCCGCGGCCAGCCCTGTCTCCACCAGCAGCCAGGGCCCGTGACAGATCGCGGCTACGGGCTTACCGGACTCGGCGAAGGCGGCGAGGAGGCGTCGCGCGTCCCCGTCGGTGCGCAGTCGGTCGGCGTTCACGGTGCCGCCGGGCACCACCACGGCGGCGTATCCGTCCGCTGTCGCCTTCGCCAGGGTCGTGTCCGTCGGGACCAGAGCACCCGGTCGCCGGTCCGACACGAGGGTCTGGACCGCCTCGTCCTTCTGGGCTGCGATCGTGACCTCGGCGCCGGCTTCGCGCAGGGCGGCCACAGGCGCCGTCAGCTCGTCCTGCTCCGTTCCATAGTTCGTCGTGAGGATGAGTACGTTCCTGCCGTCGAGTGACACGTTGTCTCCCTCTGAGTGTCCCGGTTCCTTGGGGCCGCCATGGTCAGGAGGCCTGTGCGGGAGAAGAGAACGGCCCGTCGCCGTCCGCCCCCTTGCGTTTGCCGCTTTCCCTGTTAAATCGCTTCAAACCGTATGGAAACGGCAGTCTTCTCTCGGGACGCCCGACGGACCCCCGCCGGCCCGTCCCCGAGGGGACAAAGAACCGCGTTCCCGACGGTTGCGGAACCGCGCAGCGGGCAGCCGCCGGGAGTACCCCCTGCCCCGACCTGTACGAGGGTGACCGGCCATGACCACCGCACGTGACCTGATGACCCTGGACGACGCGATCCGCGTCGGCGAACTCGCATGCCGACGACCGACACCCGACTGAGCGCCCCCGTCATGACCGGAGACCGACGTCCCACGCCGCCCACGCCCCGTCCGCCGACGGACCTCCCGCCCTACCTGGCGGGGAACGGCGGCGCGCATGTCGTCCGCGAGGCCTCGGCGGTGTCCGGCACCGTCCTTCTGACGCTGACCGGATCGTTCGGCGTCGGTACCGTGGCCTGCCTGCATGAGGCCCTCGCCGACGCTCGCCACGAACGGGCGACCCACACCGTTCTCGACCTCGCGCGGGTCACCGCCGGAGACTCGTTCTTCCTCCACGAACTGCTCTCCGCGCACTTCTCCCACCGCGAACTGCTCCTGATCGGACCGATCCCCCTCCCCCTGCACCACCTGTTCCTGCGGACGGGCACCCTCCGCCTGTTCACGGTCCTCCCGGACCGGGCCCGTATCGGGTTCGCCTGATGCGCCTCGATCGTCGGCGGCGCACACCGGCGGGGGCTCTCACCCACCTCGCGGAGTTGATTCCCATGCCGCCCGTCCCAGACGACCGCCGTACCGCCCCGGGCGGTAGTGAACTCCCCGGCCGCGGCGTCGAACTGATGGAGTTGACGCTCGTCTCCGACGAGCTGGGGACATTCACCGTGCCGCTCGGGGGCCCGGGCCGCGGCACCCCGTACGAGCTGCCCGGGGGCGCGGTGGTCAGCATCGTGCTGACCTTCCGGCTCGGTACGGACACCGACGGCCTGGTCTTCGAGACCGTCAGGGTCCGTGAGGGTGAGCAACCCGTGACCAGGCGCAGCGCCTTGGGCAGCTTCCGCGCCGGAGGTCCCTACGAGATCCGGCTGCCGCCCGAACGGCTGCCTCTCGGCCGCGCCCACTGCGGCACCTACGACGTCACGGCCCGCATGAGCGACGCAGCGGGCATCGAGCACGCTCGGGTGAAGCATCGCTTCACCCTTGTGCACCGGCTGCCCGGCAGTGCGGTTCAGGGGGATCCGCACCGGATCGGACGCCGGTGATTGGGCTGATCCTCGCCGGGTACGCGCCGAATGACACCGAATGGTTCACGACACAGGCAGGAGGCACGACATGAGCATGGTGAAGCAGACGATCGATGTGGACGTTCCCGTGCGGAACGCCTACAACCAGTGGACGCAGTTCGAGGAGTTCCCGCGCTTCATGGAGGGCGTCGAGGACGTCACCCAGCTCGACGATCGGCACTGCCACTGGCAGACCAAGATCGCGGGTGTCCGGCGCGAGTTCGACACGGAGATAGTCGACCAGCTGGCCGATGAGCGCATCTCGTGGCGGACCGTCGGCGGCGATGTGCGGCAGAAGGGCGTCGTCACCTTCCAGGGGCTCGACGAGGGTCACACCCGGGTGAGTCTCGCCATGGACGTGGAGCCCGACGGCATGGCCGAGAAGGCGGCTGACGCGCTCGGCATCCTCGACCGGCGGGTCAAGGGCGACCTCAAGCGGTTCAAGGGCTTCATCGAGGACCACGGTCATGAGACCGGTGGCTGGCGCGGCCGGGTCCAGCCGTCGGACAGCGCCGGCGGTCCGACCCGCGGGGACGCGCTCACACCGTCCGACGCCCCGGTCCGGGAGGCTCCGGGAACGATGGGCGCGCCCGGTCCGACGAGTACGTCTTCGGGAGCGCAGGAGGCCTGGCCGATGCCGCCGGGCGGCCCGGAAGGCCCCCGACTGAGCTGACCTGCGGTCGAGTGAGGCAGCCCCTCCCCGGGCCGTCCGCACATGCCGTGGCCCGCCCCCGGTACCGGGGGCGGGCCATCAGCGTGTTGACGGCCCGCTGCCTGCGCTCGAGCCGGGCGGGCGGGCCGGCGAGGTGGCCGACGGTCGCCTTCCCTCCTTCTCTCCCCTCGGCGAGACTGCCGCCATGTCCGCAGCACTCCGCCGCCCCGCCGCCATCCTGGCCTGTGTGGTCGTTGCCCTCTCCGCCACCGCCTGTGGTCCTTTCCCGGGCGACCGGGCGCGCCCCGGGATTCTCAGCGGGGCGCTCGCGGCGACGGCGTCGGCGACGTCCGTGACCGTGCACACCGACGTGGTCTCGATGGGGACTCCGATGAAGGGCCGTGTCTCCCGCGACGACCGGGGGAACTGCACGGCTACGATGTCCTACGGCGAGGCGGGCACGGTCGAGCTGATCAGGATCGACGGCCGGGTCGTGTACCTGCGCCGCGACGAGGCGCTCCTGCGGCTGCAGGAGCGGTACCGCGGCCCCGAGGAGCTGGAGGCCCTGGTCCGCGACCTCAGGGGCCGCTGGACGAAGCCGCCCGTCGAAGGCCCCGGCGCCCCGGAGGAACTGGCGCTCTGCGGAACGGAGGAGGACTCCGGCGAGAAGAAGTGGGGTGGGGAGAACGGCTGGGACGGCGACTCCGCGACGGGCGAGGCGAGCACCGTCGACGGGCAGAAGGCGCTGAGACTGGCGAAGCCGGTCGACAGCGACGGCGGGACGACCACCGTCTACATCGCCGCGGAAGGGCCCCCGTACCTGCTGAGAGTCGTCACGACGGGCGGCGATGAGCCGGGTACCACGACCTATTCGCGGTACAACAGGCCCGTCGAGGCGACGGCACCGTCGGCCGAGGACGTCGTGCTCGCGGACTGATCCCTCCGCACGACGACCGAGCCGGCCCTGTCGGGCCGGCTCGGCGTATACGGCGCGGATCGACCTGTGGTCAGTTGGCGTTCACGAGATCGTGCGCGGGGACGGTGACGGTCCGTCGACCGGGGGCGCCGCCGAGGACGACCTTGCGCAGGGCGCTGTTGTTGTCGAGGTTGGTCTCCTTCAGCCGCTTGGCCGGGTTGGCGAGCACCTGGATGTAGTACGTGCCGTTGGGCAGGTCCGTGATGTCGAAGGACTGACCCGGCAGGTCCTGGGTGTACGTGTCACCGGAGCCGACGTCCAGCACCTCGCGGACGGAGATGGAGTTCTCCTGACCGCAGGCGGTGGACAGGTCCGTGTTGTACGGGTGCCAGTTGGCGTTCTTCACGGTGTAGTCGACGGCGTCGGTGTTGGCGAGGCAGAACGCCTCCTTGCCGCTGCGGACCGCTTCCTTCTGGTCGGCCTTCAGCAGCCGGTAACTGGCGAAGTCGGTGAAGTGCCAGTGCACGTGGCCGGGGCGCGGGTCCCACTCCATGGTGCCGGTGGGCGTGTAGCCGACCTGCTTGCCCTTGGCGTCGTAGAAGTACTGGTAGGCGTCCATCTTGGCCTTGCCGGGCGAGCGGAAGCCGTCCACGACGAGCTGGGCGGGACCGGCGTTCCAGACGTTCGCGCTGAACGCGAGGTAGTCCTTGCCGGGGGCGGCCTGGGGACCGCCGTCGCTGATGGTGATGCCGTAGGCCGGCAGGGACCGCAGGTCGGGCTTGGGGACGTTCGGGACCGAGGGGGTTCCGGTGGGGCGCGCGGCCCGCGGGGTGAGGGCCGAGGCCTTCCGCGAGCCGTCGGTCTGCCCGGGAGTGTCACCGGCGGCCTGGAAGCCGGCGCGCCCGGCCTGCCGCACCTTCAGCGCCCACGGCAGGGCCGGGGGCGCGGCCTTCAGCGGACCGTGGCCCACGTTGTACGAGGGGCCCGCGCCGCTGGTCTGCGGTGCGCCGGCCTGGGCGGGGGACGGGGCGTGTCCCGTTCCGTGCCCGGCGTGGGCGGAGGGGGCCTGGTGCGCGGCGCCGTGTCCGGCGTGCTCCGCGGCGGCGGCCGACCGGCCGTTCTCCCAGCTGCGCTCCTCGACGGTGAGCTTCACCGAGGCGGGCTTGTCGGCGATGCCGAAGAGGTCACGGTACTTCTTGGCGACCCTGACCTTGGCCGTGTACGAGCCCGCGGCGAGCTTCACGGGCTGAGTGTAGGAACCGCCGTAGGTGTTGGCGGCCCACCCCTTCTCGACGCCCCAGACCGAGCCGAGGGTGAAGGCGTTGGTGGGGCAGCTCTCCGGATACTTCGAGGTGGCGGGCGCGTCCGGCCGGATCCGTCCGCTGGCGTTGTTCGGGCAGAAGCTCTCGGCGCGGCTGACGACCACCTTGCCGTTCTTGTCCGTGACGGTGATCTCGGCGAAGCCCGGGAGCCCGGAGAAGTCCTTGACGGTGCCCACGGGCAGCGTCTTCGCCTTGCTCTTGCCCCCCTCGAACACGGTCTGGGTGATGGAGACCGGGTCCTTGTAGGACTTCCGGGTCACCTTCAGCTCCAGCGGCGTCCCCTCGGCGGTGAGGTACGTGCCCAGGTCCAGGTAGACGCCCGGCTCCTCCTTCCACGAGGTGAGCGTGACCGAGCCGGTCGCCGCGACGAGGCTCAGCTTGGGACCCGTCGCGGCCGTCGCCCGGTCCGGCGCGGCGGCCATGAAACCGGCTGTCACTGCGACGGCGGCGACGGCCGTGGTCCCCACGAGCATCGGCCGTCGAAGCCGGTTGGTGCGCGTCGTACTCATCGTTCTCTCGTCCTCCGGGTGCTGTACGGAAGCAGCTCGGCCGCGGCCCGGCGGGACGTCTCCGGCCCGGGGCTCACGCGGTGCGGGGCGCTCGGTGCGCCCGAGCTATGAGAGGAGGACATCGGACATCGGGTTGTCCGGAGAGTCGAAACACCACGATGTTGGCCGGAAGGCGCTCCCGTGCCGCACGTGTGACGGCACGGCCGAAGCAGCACCTCACCACGGAAAAGGGGGGCCGATTCCGGGAAACGTAGGGAAGATCTCCGGTGGCCCGAAAACGCCAGTCGCTGCTCCGGTGCGACGGGGCGGCGCAGAGGGTGGCGATGCGTTGATGGCGCGTCTTGGGGATCCGTCACCCCGATGAACAGACGTACCGACGAACACATATGACGCTACGAAAGGTCGTGGCTCCGTCGTGCGTGAACCGTACGGACCGGACGGGTCGTCGAGTCGTCCGGTCCTTCACCGTACGTTCGCCCTAGGGTCGGATCCCGTCGCAGGCGATCCGCAGATGACGCGGTCCGCGCAGGACCGCGTTCTGGCGGTACGGGGGCGGGTCGTCGAGGAGGCGGGGGTTCTCCAGTCGCCTGGCCAGCTCGGCCAGGGCGAGTTGGGCCTCCAGCCGGGCCAGCGGTGCGCCGAAGCAGCTGTGGATGCCGCTGCCCAGGCCGAGGTGCTGGATGTCCGGGCGGTCCGGGTCGAAACGGTCCGGGTTCTCGAAACGCTGCGGGTCGCGGTTGCCGGACGCCAGGACCAGCCAGAGGGTGGAGCCCTGGGGAATGGTGACGCCCCGGACCTCGATGTCGGCGAGGGTGGTGCGCCCCGGGAGCAGTTGCACCGGCGGCTCGAAGCGGAGCAGTTCCTCCACGATGGGGACGGCCAGTCGCGGTTCGGTGCGCAGCCGCTGGAGGATGTCGGGATGCCGCAGCAGGGTCAGCATGCCGTTGGTGATGAGGTTGACCGTGGTCTCGTGCCCCGCGATCAGGAGCAGCGCCGCGGTGCTCAGCAGCTCCATCGTGGCCATCGGCCCGTCCGGGCCCTTCGCCGTGGCCAGTTGGGAGAGCATGTCGTCCCCGGGGTTCTTGCGGCGCTCCTCGATCAGGCCCGCGAGGTACATGCCCAGCTGCATCCGGGCCTCGTGCGCGGCGCCCGTGCCGCGCTCGGCGGGATCGGCGTCCGGGTCGGGGTCCAGGCTCGCGGCGAGCGTGTCCGCCCAGGTGTGGAAGCGTGCCTCGTCCTCGCGCGGGACGCCGAACAGTCGGCAGATCACCGTCACCGGGAACGGGTAGGAGAACTCCTCCACCAGGTCGATCCGGCCCGGGTCGCCCAGGCCGTCGATGAGGCCGGTGACGATGTCGTGGAGCTCAGGACGCATTCCGTCGACCCGGTGCGGGGAGTGCGGCGGGCCGAAGTGCCGGTTCGTCATGCGTCGCATCCGGTCGTGCTCCGGCGGGTCGAGCCGGAGGAAGCTCGGCGGCAGGGCGCTCTCCTCGGGCGACGCCTCCGCCAGCGGGTCGGCGCCGGCGGCCGTCTGGTTGCGGGGGTCGGAGCTGATCCGGGGATCGTGCAGCAGGCTGCGGATCTCGTAGTAGGTGCTGATCACGTACGGTCCGTCGGTCTCGTGGTGGACCGGCGTCCTCCGCAGCTCCTCGTAGATCGGGTACGGGTCGGCCCGGTTGGCGTAGTCCAGGATCTGGTGCAGCAGGGTTCGCGTCATGGCAGGTCCTCGTGGCCGGGCGGGTCAGTGCGCGGGGGTGAAGGTGATCCGGCGGTCGGCCGGCGAGTATCCGCTGAGGCTCACGGTGGGGCCGTGGCTGGGGACCGAGGGGTCGGGGAAGTCCGCGTCCATCGGGCGTTGTCCGTCCGCGTGCCGGTCGACCGTGGGGAACCGGGGCGGGAACGGCGCGGTGCGCTCGATGAGTTCCTGGTAGAACGGCAGCCACCGGCCGTGGTCGAAGGAGACGGCGCCGATGACGCGCCCCTGGTATCCGTACACGCCGACGAACCGGCGGCTGTCGAGCGTGCCCTGCGCGATGAGGATGTCCGTCGCCATCGACGGCACTCCGACCGACTTGATGTTGACGCCGAACTGGGAGGACCAGAAGGCCGGTACGTCCATGTGCGGCAGTCGGTCGACGCTCTCACTGAGCATGTTGTGGGCGGCGATCCCGGCCTGGGCGACGGCGTTGCCCCAGTGTTCGAGGGACAGGAACTGGTATCCGAACAGGGGGTGGGGGCAGCGTGCGACGTCTCCCGCGGCGTAGATGTCGTCGGTGACGATGCCGCGGATGTCGAAGGCCCGGCAGCCGGCGTCGCAGGCGATGCCGCGGGGCCCGGCGCCGAGCCCGGACCCGTGCAGCCACTCGGTGTTGCGGAGGGCGCCGAGCGAGACGACCACCACGTCCGTCTCGACGGTGGAGCCGTCGGACAGGTGCGCGGCACGCACCCGTCCGGACGCGTCGCCCTCCAGGGACGTCACCATGACCCCGCACCGCAGGTCCACGCCGTGCTCGCGCTGGAGGTCCGCGGCCACTGCGGCGATCACCCCGCCGAGCGCGCCGACGAGGGGCGCGGCACCTCGTTCGGCGACGGTGACGGGCAGCCCGCGTTCGCGGCAGGCGGAGGCGACCTCCGAGCCCGCGAACCCTCCCCCGATGACGAGGACCCGTTTCGGTCCCTCGTCGAGCCGCCGGGCGAGCGCGGCGCCCTCGTCGCGGGTCCGCAGCACGAAGACGCCGTCGAGTTCCGCCTCCTCCTCGCGCGGCCACGGCCGCGCCCGCACACCGGTGGCGATCAGCAGCCGGTCGTACGGCACCTCGTCGCCGTCGGCCAGTCGCACCGTCCTCGCGGCCATGTCCAGGCCGGTGGCGGGGACGCCGAGTCGCCAGGTCGCGTCGACGGACCGGAGCCGGGGCAGCGCGGTGCGGTCGGCGCGCGCCCTGCCCAGCAGCACGCCCTTGGACAGCGGGGGCCGGTCGTACGGTGCGCAGGGCTCGTCGCCGATCATGGTCAGCGACCCCGCGAAGCCCTTGGCGCGCAGGGTCTCGGCGGCCCGCAGGCCGGCCAGCGAGGCGCCGACGACGACGATGCGGCCCTCACGTCTGAGCTGCTCCAAGGCTCCGTCACCGGGCACCGGGCACCGCCTCTGCGGGCTCGTCGACGGCATCGACGAGGATGGCCTGCACCGGGCAGGCCGCGGCGGCCTGGGCCAGCTTCTCGCGGTGCGCGTCGTCGGGATCCGGGTCGTAGAGCAGCGCCTCGTCGCCGTGCATGGTGAAGATCTCGGGGGCGAGGAACGCGCACTGCGCGTACCCCTGGCAGCGGTTCAGGTCGACGGCGATGCTCACCACGGGATCCGGTCCTCTCCTACGGCTCGGTCGGGCCCCCCGCGTCCACTCTCGTCGGGCGGGCGGGCCGCAGCGACGGGGGACGGACCGATCGAGTGAGCGGTACGGCCCCGGGCGCGCGGGTGTCATTCCGGCCCTGAGGTGTCCAGGGTGAGGATCAGAAGGGTCACGTCGTCTTCGATCCTGGGGGCGAAGCGGCTCAGGTCGGCCCAGATCTCGTCGGGCAACGCGTCCAGGCCGACACCGGTCATGTGCTCCAGTCGCTCGACGAAGGGGTAGAAGGCGCCGGAGGCGTCCCGGGTCTCCAGGACGCCGTCCGACGCCAGGAGCAGCCGGTCCCCGGGCAGCAGCGACACCGTCGAGGCCGTTCCGGGCATGACGTCGGCGAGGCCCAGTCCCAGCGGCGGACCGGGGTCCAGTTCCAGGGTGCTGACGGCTCCGCCGCGCAGCAGGACCGGCGGCGGGTGGCCACAGGCCAGGACGCGGACCTCCCTCCCGTGCGGCGCGAAGTCGAGAAGGACGGCCGTGGCGAAGAGTTCCGCGTGCTCCGTCCGCGCCGAGTCGACCACCAGCCTGCGGTCGAGCCGCGCGGCGATCGACTCCGCGTCCACGTCGTCCAGCACGGCCTCGCGGAACGCCCCCAGGACGGAGGCGACGGTCGCGACGGCCGACAGACCGTGCCCCTGCACATCGCCGAGGACCGCGCGCACCCCGTGCGGACCGGGCCGGACGTCGAAGAAGTCGCCTCCCACCAGCGTGCCGCGCTCGGCGGCGCGGTACAGGCTCGCGCAGCGCACGGGCCCGACCCTGCGCCGTACGTTGGGGACGATGGCCCGCTGGGCCGTCTCGGCGACGGTCCGTTCCAGGTCGAGCTGCGCGTCCCGGCGCCCGCGGACGAAGGAGACGAAGACGCTCAGCGCGGCGACGAAGCCGAGGGTGACGAGATCGGTGTTGCCGGGCCTGTCCAGGTGGAAGAGGGGAATGGTCAGCAGCCCGATCGTCGCGGCACCGAGGAGGGCCGTGGCCAGCGGTCCGTAGGCCAGGACGGCCAGCGGAGGCACCGCGCCGAGCAGGAAGCCGATGTCCACCGGAACGGAGTCGGTGACGGAGGCCACCCCGACCCCGACCAGCAGCAGCACGGGCAGGACGCGCACCCAGCGGGGCGGCGGGGCCCCGCGGAGCCAGCTCCGCCGGGACGCGCCGGTCGCCGCCTTCCTTGGCTTCACCACACCACCAGGCTCCTATGCCGGAGTGCGGCGCGCACTCCACGGCCCCCACCCGGCCGGGGCGCCGACGGCTCGCCCGGTGCCCGCCACGCCCTCCGGCCGCCGGTCGGGGGCCGGCTGCTCCCGTCGTCGGGTCAGCCGGCGTCGCGCACCGCGTGTGAGATCCGACGTGCGGCCGTCGGCCCGCTATACCTACCGAGGGCAGCACAGCGCCACGCACCCGTACTCGACCGTAAGGGCCCCACCGTGACCGGACGCACCCCCGAGCCGACCGAGAGCCCGAGGCCGCCCGAGCCCGTCGGCGAGCCCCGATGGCCGATGGCGGCGGCCGTCGTCGCGGCCATGGGGCTGACCGTCCTGCTCCCCGACGACCTGCGGCTCGCGCCCCGCTGGTTCATTCCCACCGTCGAAGGTCTGCTCCTCCTGGCGCTCATCGCCGGCGACCCGGGCCGCATCGACCGGCGCTCGGCGGCCCTGCGGAGCCTGTCGGTCGCCCTGGTGGCCGTGCTGGCCCTCAGCGCCGTCTGGTCGACCGTTCAACTGGTCGACGACATCCTCCACGCGGGGAAGGAGACCAGCTCCGCCACCAGCCTGCTGCAGACCGGCGGCACGGTGTGGGCCGGTACCGTCCTCGCCTTCTCCCTGCTGTACTTCGAACTCGACAGCGGCGGACCGGCCGCCCGTGCTCACCGGGTGCCCTCCATGCCCGCGCTCGCCTTTCCGCAACACCTGGAGCCCCGGCTGAGCGGCGCCGGATGGCGGCCCCGCTACCTCGACTACCTCTACCTCGGGCTCACCAACGCCACCGCCTTCAGCCCCACCGACGTCATGCCGCTCGCGCCCTGGGCCAAGATCGCCATGGGCGTGCAGTCGCTCGTCTCCCTGCTCATCCTCGGGCTCGTGGTCGCCCGTGCCGTCAACGTGCTCGCCTGACGCCCCGCGGGCACACGCGGCGCGCCGCCGCCCACCGCCGCCGGCGCCGCCCACCGCCTCCCCCACCGGCCGTGGACGTGCCGGGGTGCGCCACGCTCGCGGCAGGTAAATGCGTCGACAGAGCCGCTCGGAACCCGGCACAGTGGCCGCCCGTGACGAGCAGTGAGCTGTGGACCCGTGCGACCGCCGACCGCTACGACACCGAGGAGGCCGAGATGTCATCGGCCGAGGCTCTCGGACCGACTCTCGCGTTCCTCGCCGAGCTCGCCGGAGACGGCCGGGCACTGGAGTTCGCCATCGGGACCGGACGCGTGGGCGTCCCGCTCCGGGAGCGCGGCGTGCCGGTCGTGGGCATCGAACTGTCCGAGCCCATGGCGGCGGTGCTGCGGCGCAAGGTCGACGAGGACACGCTCCCCGTGGTCATCGGGGACATGGCCACCACCGTCGTTCCCGGCCGGTTCACCCTGGTCTATCTCGTGTACAACACCATCACCAACCTGCTGACGCAGGACGAGCAGGTCGAGTGCTTCCGCAACGCCGCACGCCATCTGGAGCCCGGCGGCCGATTCGTCATCGAGCTGGGCGTGCCGCCGCTGCGGTTCCTGCCGCCCGGCCAGGTGGCGGTGCCGTTCGACGTCTCCGACGGGCACATCGGCTTCGACACGTTCGACCTCGTCGAGCAGGTGCTCGTCTCCCATCACCTCACCCGCGACGGTGACGACGGCCGCTACCGCCGCGACGACTCCCGGCACCGCTACGCCTGGCCGGCGGAGCTCGACCTGATGGCGCGGCTCGCCGGCCTCGAGAGGGAACGTCGCGTCGCGGACTGGGACGGGACGCCGTTCACCCAGGACTCCGCGAAGCACATCTCGGTGTGGCGCAAGCCGGTCTGAGCCCCGAAACGGTGGTGATCCCTCGTCCGCCCGGGCGTACCCCCGCTTGAACCCGGGGCCGTCCGGGCAGGCGGTCCGTCCAGAGGCGTTGCGGGGCGGCGAAGGGACGAGGTGGGGCGTGGCGCGCGGCCGAGGACGGCGGGACCGGGGCGACGGGGTGTTCGCGCGCCTCCGGCGGGACCCCTTCGCGGTCCAGACCGTACGGTCCGCGGCGGCGGCCACGCTCAGCTACGTCGTCGCCCTGCGCCTCAGCAGCGAACCGGCCCCTCTCACCGCGCCGCTCACCGCTCTCCTCGTCGTCCAGGTCACGCTCTACTCCACCGTGACCACCAGCCTGCGCCGGGTGAACTCGGTCGTCGTCGGGGTCCTGATCGCCATCGCGTTCAGCGTCGTCGTCGGCCTCTCCTGGTGGAGCCTCGCCCTCGTGATCCTCGCCTCGCTCCTCGTCGGCAGGCTCGTCAGGGTCGAGGAGTTCATCCCCGAGGTCGCCATCAGCGCCATGCTCGTCCTCGGCGTCACCCAGGTGTCGGACACCGCCTGGGACCGTGTCCTTGAGACGCTCATCGGCGCCGTCGTCGGCATGCTCTTCAACCTCCTCCTGGCACCGCCCGTCTGGGTCGACAGCGCGGGCGACTCCATCGAGGACCTCGCCCGGCGGATGCGGCTGCTGCTCCTGGACGTGGCGGACGAGTTCACCGGCGCGCCGCCCGTCGAGCGGGCGGCGACCCGGCTCCACGAGGCCCGGCGCCTGGACAACGACGTCGCCGACGTCGACGGGGCCCTGCGCACCGCGGAGGACAGCCTGCGGCTCAACCCCCGCGTCAAGGAGGGACTGCTGCACCGGGTGGTGCTGCGTACGGGCCTCGACACCCTGGAAATCTGCGCCGTCGTCCTGCGGGTCCTGGCCCGCACCCTCACCGATCTGGCGAAACACCGCAACGGGGACCCGCTGCTGCCCGAGCCGGCCGCCCTGGCCGTACGCGAGACCGCCCAGTACACGGCCGACGCGCTCGTCAGCTTCGCCGTCCTGGTCACCACGCAGGGCAGTGAGGACGCCGAAGCCGCGGAGACCCGGCTCGCGGGCGAGCTGCGGGCGGCCAGGGCCTGCAGGGACCACGCCGCCGACCGGCTCCTCGCCCTGGCTCTGGCCAATCCCGGCCGTTGGCAGCTGTACGGCGCGCTGCTGACCGAGATCGACCGGATCCTCGACGAGCTCGACCCGGAGCACCGCGGGCGACGGCTGATGGAGGAGCTCGACCGGCGGGTCCGCGAGAGCAGCGACCGCCGGCGCCGGCTCGCCCTCCGTCACCGGCGGGACGCACGACGGTCCACTCGTACCGGCGGATGACCGTTCACCGCTGAGGACCCGTACCGGTCAGTCTCCTGCGGGCGCCTGCCGGCCGGGCAGGGCGTGTGCGAGGAGGTACTCGGTCGCTCCGGCGATGGCCTCGGCGTAGGTGCGGTGGACGGGCTCGGACTCCGTTTCCCTGCCGTCCGCGCCAGTGGCGGTGTACCACCAGGCGTCGGCGTCGGCATCGTGGTGCACCGCGGCGGTACCGCCCGCGTGGTGGAACGGGATGGACTCGCTCGCGGCCTTCCTGACCACGGCGTGGGGCCACTTGAGACGCGCGGACTGGCGCTTGATGCCGCCCCAGGCGGCACCGAGCTGGGCGTAGTTCGCCCCGCTGCGGCCCGCGACGGTGGCGGCGCTCTCCGCCAGCCGTTCGACGGACTGCTTGGCTTCGTAGAGCGCGCGGAGCAGCGCCAGCTGCGCGTCGGGCGATGCCATGAGCACGGGGTCGAGGGGTTTGTCGGCGGCGCGGTAGGCCTGCGCGCGGGTCGAGATCCGTTCGGCCAGGGCGCGCACGGCGTCGTGGACCCTCTCGTCCATGGTGAAGGCGTCGCCCTGGTCGGGCTCGCTCCAGGGAGGCTCCACCAGGGCCGCGGCGGCGGTCCAGAAGTCCTCGTCGTTCCTGTCGGGGGTCGGCACTGCGGTCGCGTCCATCATGCGACAAGCGTACCTGTCACACGCGAGCTCCGACAGCTAAAACTGTCACTACTTCCCGCCGCGGTTCGGCAGGTGACCGCGGCAGCCTAGAGTTGCGCGATGCCCCTGCCTGCCGACCGGCCCGCGTTGGACCTGCTCGAAGCACACCTGGAGGCGCTGTGGGACGGAAGGGACCTGCCGCTCGTCCACGACCCGGTGGCCCCCGCGGCGGATGAGGGTGACGAGCTCGCCACCTGGGCCGTCGACCGGCTCCGACGCATCCCGCGCGAGCCGAAGGACGTCTTCGCCCGTCACATCGGCGACCTTCTGACGGAGGTCCGCTCCCGCCGCTGCCCCTGGAACGCGGCGGCGCTGCGGCTGCTCGGCGACACGTACACCTTCGCCGCCACCGGACCGCGGCGGTACGAGGACTGGGCGCGCGACGTCCTCGCCGTACTGCACCGGTCGGTCCCCGACCCGCGGGGCTGGATCCGCATCGACGGGGACCGCACGAACTCCGCCCGCCACACGGCGCCTGCCTACCCCTTCGATCCCCCGGACTCGTCGGAGTTGCCCCGCCGCCTGTACCCCCTGGAGGCGGAGGCGGCGGTCGCCGCGCTCGCCGTCATGGCCGAGGAATGGCAGTCGGAGCCCGCCCCGGTGCGATCCCGCCCGGACCTGAACGCGGTCCTGGCGGACGCCCGGACGCTGCTCGACCGGTACGGTCCCAGCGCCCGCTACTGGACCAACGCGACGGCCGCCGCGTCGGACCCGGCTCCGAACTTCGTCGCGGCAGGTCTCCAAGGGACCGGATCCCACAGCTTCCTCACGTCCGAATACCTCAAGGGGCTCGACCTTCTCGACGACCTGGGACTGATCGCGGTGAACGACGACGAGGTGGGCGTCTTCTGGTCGTTCGGGGCGTACTGACGGCGTCGGAGTCCTCGCTACGACACCGGGGACGGGGCGAGGCGCCGGACGGACCTCGGCGTTCGGGCGATCAGGCTCACCGGCCGCGGAGTTCGGGAGATCGGAGCCACCGGCCTCGGCGTTCGGGCGATGGAGTCACCGGCCTCGGCGGTTCTCCGCCCCTCGGCTTCGGCGGGCGCGCGGGGGGCGCTGGCTGCGGCGCGCGGCGGAGACGTCGTCCGCGTCGGTCGGCTGCGGGGAGGAGAAGGTGGCCTGAACCGGTGCCGGCGGCGCGGGATTGGCGGCTGCGGGAACCGGGATGCCGGGCGGCGCGACGGCGCCCGGCAGGAGGGTGGCGTTGACGATGTGCGGAGCGCAGGCCTGGCAGACCTCGGTCAGGGTCCACACGTCGCCCACGATCCGGTTGTGGATGAGGACCAGCAGGGTCCGGCCCGTGCATGTCGTCCTGGTGGTGTGGTGGCGGCAGTCGGCCGCTCCGCAGGCGCAGGTGGCGTTGGGGCGCGGAGTGGCGGAGCGTGCGTGGGCCTGGACGTGCTGCTGTGCGAAGCGGCGCAGGGCGTTGAGGTCCTTGGAGCGAGGAGGCATCCGGCACGCCGCGGTGCTGCAGGCCACGGTGGCGGAGTGGTCCGGGTGTCCGGTGAGGCGGACGGTCCAGGTTCTGCCCGGCAGGCGCGATCCGGGGAGGCTGCTCAAGTCACGGGTCCGTTCGGTCGTGGGGTGTGATGGTTTGGTCATACCCTCCCATGGCACGGGGGTCACATCGGCGCCGACGGCAGCGGCGAACGGTGGCCGGATACGGGCGCTCGACACCCGTCCGGCACCCCTGCGGGCACCCGGCCGCGCCCCCTGCGGGCGCGGCGGCCGGCTGCCGGGAGGATGCCGGGCAGCTGCCGGCCGGCGCGTCCGGTCAGCGAGGAGTGAGCAGGCAGAACTCGTTGCCTTCCGGGTCCGCCAGAACCGTCCAGGAGATCGCGGCCTGGTCGATGCCGGGATCGGTGGTGCCCAGGGCGCGCAGTCGCGCTTCCTCCGCCGCCATGTCGTCACCCGGGTAGGGGCGGACGTCGAGGTGGACGCGGTTCCACCCGCTCTTGGCGTCGGGGGTACGGAGGAACTCCAGGTAGGGGCCGACGCCTGCAGCGGACCGCAGGGACGCGTGGTCGTCGGTGACCTCGTGCAGCGTCCAGTCCATCGCCCGGTCCCAGAACCGGGCCATGCCCCGCGGGTCGGTGCAGTCGACCACCACCGCGGCGATCGGCCCGGTGTCCTGGTAGATCGGGCGGGGCTCCAGGACGCAGAACTCGTTGCCCTCCGGGTCGGCCATGACCGTCCACGGGACGTCGCCCTGGCCCACGTCGGCCAGCGTCGCACCAAGATCCCTGAGACGTGCGACCAGCTCCGCCTGATGGGCGGGCGAGGTGGTGGCGAGATCGAGGTGCACCCGGTTCTTCACCGTCTTGGGTTCCGGACGGGCGACGATGTCGATGCAGACGGCGGCGGGGTCGGGGTAGGCGAATCCCACGGGTTCGAGGTTGGTCACGCCTGGCCCCTCGCTGTCGACGGCCCAGCCGAGCGCCTCCGCCCAGAACCGGCCGAGCGCGGCATCGTCCTGGGCCTTCATGTTGATCTGCACGAGTCTTGTCGCCATGCGCAGATCCTAGAAGCTGCCGCCGGCCGATCCGCCGTGCGGCGGAGGGGCGTCGGTCACCGCCGGGGAGTCACAGGTAGCGGATGGGCGGCGGCGTGTGACCCGTCTCCGGCTCGGCCGTCTCCTCCTGCTCCTCCTGCTCCTCCTGGGCTTGTCGTACTGCCCGCCGGCACCGTCGACGTCCGTGGCGAAGCCCCTCCAGGCATACCGGTAACGCCAGTCGTCGACGGTCACCGCGGTGAGTCGGGGCGTGACCGGCGTGGGAGAGGCCGTCGGCTCGGGAGAGGACCGGCCGTCGTCGCCTCGGGCCGGGGATCGGCCGTCGTCGGCTCCGGCACGGGATCGGCCGGCGCCGACGACGGACCGGAGCCGTCCGCCGCGGCTTCCCGCGAAGCCGCGGCGGACGGCTTGGCGTCGCCCTCCTGCTCCCAGGGCCCTCGCGGTTCAAGGAGGGCCCTCGCGGTTCAGGGGCGGGTCAGCTCGTCGATCAGGGCCAGTTCCTTGCTGTCGAAGTCGAGGTTGCGGAGGGCGGCCACGCTGTCCTCCAGCTGTCCCGCGCTGCTCGCTCCCACCAGCGCGGAGGTGACCCGGCCGCCGCGCAGCACCCAGGCGAGGGCGAGCTGGGCCAGGGTCTGGCCGCGCGACGCGGCGATGTCGTCGAGGGCGCGCAGGCGGGTCACCAGGTCCTCGGTGACGGCGTCGCGGTTCAGGAAGGGACTGTCGCTCGCGGCCCTGGAGTCCTCGGGGATGCCGTTCAGGTAGCGGCCGGTGAGCAGGCCCTGCTCCAGCGGCGAGTAGGCGATGGAGCCGATCCGCAGGTCGTCGAGGGCGTCGAGCAGGCCCTCCTCCTCGGGGCGCCGGTCGAGCATCGAGTAGCGCGGCTGGTGAAGGGTGAGGGGTGTGCCGAGCTCGGCGAGGATGCGGGCCGCCTCACGGGTCTGTTCGGCGGAGTAGTTGGAGACGCCGACGTACAGGGCCTTGCCCTGCTGGACCGCGGAGTGCAGGGCGCCCATGGTCTCTTCCAGCGGGGTCTCCGGGTCGAAGCGGTGCGAGTAGAAGATGTCGACGTGGTCGAGACCGAGCCGGCGCAGGCTCTGGTCGAGCGACGACATCAGGTACTTGCGGGAGCCCCACTCGCCGTACGGGCCCGGCCACATCAGGTATCCGGCCTTGGTGGAGACGACCAGTTCGTCGCGGTAGGGCGCGAAGTCCGTGCGCAGGAAGTCACCGAGGGCGGACTCCGCTGCGCCGGGCGGGGGGCCGTAGTTGTTCGCCAGGTCGAAGTGGGTGATTCCGAGGTCGAAGGCGCGGCGGAGGATGGCGCGCTGGGTCTCCGCCGTGCGGTCGGGGCCGAAGTTGTGCCAGAGGCCCAGGGAGAGGGCGGGGAGCTTCAGGCCGCTGTGCCCGGTGCGGCGGTAGGGCATGTCGGCGTAGCGGTCGGCGTGTGCGGTGTACAACGCGGCTCCATGGCTGGTGCGGGGGCGGCGGCCCCGGCGGGCGGGGACGGCGGGGAGGTGGTCGTGCCGCCACCAATCTCCCCTCTCCCCCGGCATGAATCCAACAGGAGAATCCGATGGGATTCAGAGCGTAGGCTTCTGAGTCATGGAACTGCGGCATCTTCAGCACTTCGTCGCCGTCGCCGAGGACCGGCACTTCACGCGGGCCGCGGAGCGGCTCATGGTCTCCCAGTCCGGTCTGTCCGCGTCGATCAGGTCCCTGGAGCGGGATCTGAGGGCTCCCCTGTTCGTACGGAGCACCCGAAGGGTGACGCTGACCGAGGCCGGGCGCGCGCTGCTGGTCGAGGCGGAGCGCGTCCTGGCCCAGGTGCGGGCCGCTCACGAGGCGGTGGCGGCCGTGCAGGGCGTCGTGCGCGGCACGCTCCGCCTCGGGGCCGAGCAGTGCGTCGCCGGCGTGCCCGTGGCAGGGCTTCTGGCGGCGTTCAGGCGGCGGCACCCCGAGGTGGAGATACGGCTCCGTCAGGAGGGCGGCCTCACCCTGGCCGAGGACGTCGCCGCCGGCCGCCTCGACCTGGCCTTCGCCTACCGCACGCGGGCCGACTCCGAGCAGCTGCGCTCGGTGCCGCTGGCAGCCGAGCCGATGACGCTGCTGTGCCATCCCGAGCACCCGCTCGCCGCGGCCGGGCCGGCGCTCGCGCTCCGGGACCTCGCGCAGGAGGACTTCGTCGACTTCCACCCCGGCTGGGGGCCGCGACGGGCCACCGACGCGACCTTCGCCGGCGCGGACGTCCCGCGCACGGTGACCCTGGAGGTGAACGACGTGCACAGCCTCCTGGACCTGGTGGAGGAGGACCTCGGGGTCGCCGCCGTACCACGGCACTTCCGGCACAAGCGGGAGTCCCTGCACGCCGTCCCGCTGGCCGGCACCGGCGAGTCCGTCTACGAGACCGTGGCCCTGCTGCCCCCACCGCAGGCGACCAGCCCGGCGGCCCGCGCGCTGATGACGCTCCTGGAGCGGGGCACCACCCCCTGACGTACGAGGGAGACACTCGCGCCACTCGCGCCACGGGTGTCCCCCGGGGTGGGAGCGGTGTCCGGTAGCGGGCACGCGCGGGGCACGCATGGGGCACGCGTGACGCACTCAAGGATCAGGCCGGGCTCGGGAGGTACGCCAGGCCGTGCGCGCCGGCCTCGCCGAGCTTGGCGATGTCCAGTCGGGCCAGGCGGTCCAGCGTCTCCAGGTCGATGACGTCGACGGTGGAGGAGACGGCGCAGGCCACATAGGCGAGTCGGCCGTCGGGGGACGAGGTGATGGTGAGCGGGAAGAGCCCGACGTCGAGTGCGCCCACCGGCTTGCGGGTGTCGACGGCGAACACGGTGAGGCGGCCCGGCGCGTGGCGGCCGAGTCGCGACCCGGGATCGGGTGCCATGCGCACCTCGCCCGCGAGGAGCTTCCCCGTCGAGGTCAGATGCACCGGCAGGACGAGGTCCTCCGTGGGCAGGGTGTCGACGACGGAGGCGGTGCGGGTGTCGATGACCCGGATCCCCGTGGCCGGCCGCGCTTCGGCGGCGGGCGAGAAGTCCCCGTAGGGCCCGGCGACGAAGACCTGCGTGCCGTCGGCCGAGACGGCGAGGCCCTCGCTGCCCGGCACCGCGACCTTCGCCGTGAGGACGCCCCGTTCGAGGTCGACGACCGATACGAACGGCGCCTCCTTGTTGGTCGCATACCCCGTCCTGCCCGCCGGGTCGACGGCGAACCAGTGGGGGCCGGGCGCGTCGGTGTCGATCCTGCCTACGGGGCGGCGGGTCGCCGTGTCGATCACCACGACGCCGCCGGGCCGGTCCGCGGCGCCCTCCACGCTGACGTAGATCCGGCCGCGCGTCGGGTCGAGGGCCAGGCCGTGCGGCCCGTGTTCCGGGCCGATGTCGACGATCTCGACGATCCGGCGGGTGTCGGGGTCGATGACGGCCAGGTCGGTGCGTCGGCCGCCGTTCGCGTGGTAGTAGCCCGAGTGGTACGTCAGCGTGCACCACAGGAGCCGGTGCTCCGCGTCGAAGCACAACTCATGAGGTTCGGAGGGGACTTGTACGTGGCCGAGATGGCGGTCCGACCCGGCGTCGAAGAACGAAACGGTCGGCCCGCTCTGACTGACGACGGCCAGGACATCGCCTTCTCGACCGGTACGGGGTGACGGGTGCACAGCGGCTCCTTGAGACGGGGCGGAGGGAGGTTTGCCGCGGTGGGTTTCCCGCGGGCGTCTCCACTCTCGGGGCCGCCGAGCGCCACAACAATGCAAAGATGAGCATCCAATCATTGCCCCGGACGCAAAACTGCAGTTCAGAAGCTCAGGAGCTCGTGATGGACCTCAACCTGCTGCGTGTTCTGGACGCCTTGCTCCAGGACAACAGCGTGACCCGGGCAGCGGAACTCCTCGGCACCTCGCCCGCGGCGGTGAGCCGCACCCTGGCCCGGCTCCGCCGAGCGGTCGGCGACCCGCTGCTCGTCCGGGCCGGCCAGGGCATGGTCCCGACCCCGCGCGCCCTGGAACTCCGGGAAGAGGTGGCCGCGTTGCTGCGCGGCTGCGAGAACGTCCTGAGGCCCGGTCCCGGCTTCGACGCCGCCCACCTCCAGCGCACGTTCACGGTGCAGGCGGCCGACCTGCTCCTGGTGGGACTGGCCGCGCACCTGACCGAGCGGATCCACGCGGAGGCCCCGCAGGTGGACGTCGTCTTCCTGCCCGAGGCGGTCGAGGGCGGCCCCGGGCTGCGCCAGGGCTGGGTGGACGTCGAACTCGGCGTCCTCGGACACCTGGACCCTGAGATCCGGACCCGGCAGCTCAGGCGGATGACGCCGGTCGGCATCGCCCGCCAGGACCATCCCCTCTTCGACGGGCCGATCGACGCCCGCCGGTTCGCGGCGGCCGACCACATCGGCATCTCCCGTCTCGGGAAGCGCCTCGGGCCCATCGATCACGCGTTGGCGGAACGCGGACTGCGGCGCCGGACCGCGATCGTGGTCCCCAGCCACACGAGCGCGATGATGCTCGCCCGGGACACCGACCTCGTCGCGCTCAGCCTGGCCGACTGGCTCCCCGACACCGTCTCCGCCCTCGGACTGCGGACGTTCGCCATCCCGCTCGACCTGGCGCCCCTGGACCTCGGGATGGCCTGGCATCCGCGCAACTCGGCCGACCCGGGCCATCGTTGGTTCCGCGAGCACCTGGCCGCGTCCGTCCTCGCCCCGGCAGGACCCGGCGACGACGCGCACTGACCCCCGCAGCCCGGCCCGGCCTCAGCCGTTGCTCCCGAGACCGCGATCGGGCAGGCTCATGTCCCCCGTCGAGGGCGTGCCGTCGGCGATCCCGTAGCGCAGGAACACGGTGCCCGACGGGCCGGCCGCGGGCGGCGCGAGGAGCGTGACGTTGGTGGGCACCGCGCCGTCCTCGAACACCTTCTTCCCGACGCCGAGCACCACCGGGTGCAACCAGAGGTCGATACGGTCGAAGAGCCTCTCGCGCAGCAGGGTCTGCACGAGGTTCAGACTCCCGACGACCTTCACGTCCTCATGCCGGTCACGGATCTCGCGCACCGCGTCGGCGAGGTTCGGGCCGAGCTGCGTGGACCCTTCCCACGGCAGGTCGGGCGTACCGCGCGACGCCACGTACTTCGGGATGCTGTTGAACAGCGCGGCGATCCCGCCGTCCTCGCCGCCGCTCTGATGGGGCCAGTACCCGGCGAAGATGTCGTACGTCCGCCGGCCGAGCAGGAGGGCGTCCGTGCCCTCGTACGCGGCGCCGATCTGCGCCCCGCCGACCTCGTCCAGAAGGGGCGCCTGCCAGCCGCCGAACGGGAATCCCGCCGGGTCCTCCTCAGGGCCGCCGGGCGCCTGCCCCACGAGGTCGAGGGTCGCGAACATCTCGATGGTGATGAGGCCCATGGCTTGCTCCCGATGCGTCGGTTGTCTCCGTCAAGAGATAGCCCCTGCCGGTCGGCCGCCGTTCCACCGACGCGGCGGAACCCGGCCCGCCCGGTCGACGGTTGGGCCGTCCGGCGGAAGCGGGCGGCGGGCCGGCCGGGGCCGGACCGGCCGCCGTGGCCGTGGCTGGCCGGGGCCGGACCGCCACGGCGGCTCAGGCGGGTGGACGCAGGGTGATCCTCGCGGCGACCGGCAGATGGTCGCTGCCGGTGGCGGGCAGAGCCCGGATGTGGGCGACGGTCGCCGAGCGGGCCATGACCTGGTCGATCCGGGCCACCGGGAACGCGGCGGGGAAGCTGAAGGCGAAGCCCCGCTCCGCCGCGTTCAGACGTGAGGTCAGCGGGGCCAGCCCGCGGTCGTCGACGGTGCCGTTGAGATCGCCCAACAGGACCACTGCGCCCACCTCCTCGGCCGCCACGGCCCGGCCCAGCAGGCCGGCGCTCTCGTCACGCGGGGAGGACGCGAGGCCGCTCGCCCGGACGCGGACCGAGGGCAGGTGGGCGACATACGCGGCGATCTCCCCCCGCGGCGTGTGGACCACGGCCCTCATCCCGCGATTCCAGGGTCCGGGAACCCCCTGCGGTTTGATGTCCAGCGGCTTGACACCGGTCAGCGGATGCTTCGACCACAGCCCGACGGTGCCCCGGACCGCGTGGTACGGGTAGGCCGCGGCGAGCGTCCTCTCGTAGACCGGGAGCGCCGGGGAGACCAGTTCCTGCAGCGCGATCAGATCGGGCCCTGCGTCGGCCAGGGCACGGGCCGTGCCCGCAGGGTCGGGGTTCTCGTCGCTGACGTTGTGCTGGACCACCACCAGATCGTGCCCGCCAGGCTTCCCGCCAGGCAGGAACAGCCCGCCGAAGTGGTACGTCCAGGCCGCCGCCGGCAGCAGGAGGGCCACCAGCGCGGTGGCCGAACGGCGGAGCAGGGCCACGCCGAACAGGGCCACGACCACCAGGCCGAGCCACGGCAGGAACACCTCCAGCAGACTGCCGAGCCGGCCGACGGAGTTGGGTACCGCCCGGTGGAACGCCAGCAGTCCGGCCGTCAGCACCGCGCCTGCCGCGCAGCCCCGCCCCCGTGCCCGGACCGACCGGCCGCGCGCGGCCCTCACGCGGACCGACCTGCCTCCCGCGGCCCCTCCCCCGCCCGCACCACCCGGAAGCCGGCGTCCGACCCGACGCCGCACCCTCCACGACACCGCTGCCTTCAGCATCGATGTCACCTTCAGCATCGATGTCAGACCGCTGTCCGCCCGCTCCACCCTGGTTCCCGTCCACTCGGCTCCGTCTCCCAGGACGAGTCGCCGGGCGAATCGGTTTCCGCGTCATCTCGGCGCGTCGGCGCTGTATGCGACGCCGACGCGCCGAGATGACGCTGGCGCACCGACGCGCCGAGGTGACGTCAGGTCACGACGGGGAGGACATCTCCCGGACCTCGTCGGCTATGCCGTCCAGGACGGCTTTCGGATCGGCCGACGGCTCGACGGCCCGGCCGATGTTCCGCTTGATGGTGTTGCTCACCTGCAGCCACGACGGTTCGTTGACCGGGTAGAGCTCGGCGACACTCAGGGCGTCCAGGAACTGCTCGTTGCTGGGGTCCGCCGCGTCCTTCGATGCCAGGCTCGCGGTCACCGTCGAGGGCAGCAGGTGGTAGCGGCTGGCGAACGCGCTGAGGTTCTTGTCCTCGTAGACGAACTCCAGGAAGTCCCCCACCAGTTCGCGATTGCCGTCGCGCTTGAAGGCCATCATCCAGTCGGCGACACCGGCCGACGCCGTGGGCTGACCGTCCTTCAGCGTGTCCGACACCGGCATGCTCAGTGTGCCGACCTTGATGCCCTTCGCCCTTGCCTCATGGAGAAGCGAGGGGTAGCCGTTGAGCATGCCGACCTCACCTCGCAGGAAGGCGGCGAAGGCATCCTTCCGGTTGAGTTTGGCCGGCGGGACCGGGCCGGTCAGGCCGGGCTCGACGAGGTTCTTCTTGATCCACCGGAACGTCTGGGTGTTCCGGTCGGAGGCGATGTCGTATCCGCCGGTCTCGCCGGCGTAGCCTCCACCGTTGCTCAGCTCCCAGATCAGGGCTTCGGCATGGGCCTCCTCGGGGCCGAGCGGGAGAGCGTACGGGTAGGGCACGCTCTCCTTCTTCAGCGCCTCGGCCGCCTCTTCGAGATCGGACCAGGTCTTCGGCGGCTCCGCCCCCGCCTTTTCGAACAGCTCCTTGTTGTAGAAAAGCAGCCGGCTGCTCGCCACGAAGGGGAATCCGTAGAGCGTGTTGTCGACCGAACCCGCCTCCACGAGCGGCGGCAGGAAGTTCGATTCCACCCGCACCGGCAGCAATTCGTCCGCGCCGTAAAGCCGGCCTTGCGCCGCGAAGTCGGAGTACGCGCCCATCAGCGCCACGTCCGGGGCATTTCCTTCCTCGACGAGGCGGGTGACCTCCCGGTCGACGTCGGCCCACGGGTAGAGCGTGACCTCGACCTTCTTCCCGGGGTGGGCGGCGACGAAATCCGCGGTCAGTCTGTCCCAGTACACTTTGGAGCTGGTCTCCGGGCTGTTTCCGTACTCGGCCGCCACCAGGCGCAGTACCGTCCCGTCGCTGCTCCCGGACGAGCCGCAGGCGGTGACGAGGGAGCCGAGTAGTCCGAGTGCGGCCGCGGAGGCGGTTGCGCCGGAGAGTCTTGGTCGCACGGATCGTTCCTCTAATTCATTTGGACAGTGCGTCCGGATTCTCTCCCGGGTCGGGACCCATGGCGCCCCCTGAGGGAAGATTGTGGAAACTTCTCCAACTACGCCGATGAGGCGTGGTGCTTTCTCATAGTCCGAAAAAGAATGACGACGCGCGTAGACCGCTCCGCCGCGCGTCGAGGGCCGGGCACGAGGCCCGGCCCTCGACGGCAGGAGTTCGGGATCAGCCGTTCACCGGTGGTCACCGGTGGTGGCAGTCCCAGTGACCCTTCACCCAGTGGTGGTCCCAGTGGGCGGGGACGTAGACCCACTTGTACTGGCGGTCGTGGCTCCACGAGCCCTTGTGCCAGTCACCGTGCTTGTCGTGATGGCCGGGGTGCCACGTCTTGTGGTAGGTCCACTTCTTCTCCCAGTGGCCCTTCACCCACTTCTTCTCCCAGTGCCCCTTCTTCCACTCGCACCGGTCATGACGGTCGTGGTGGCCTTGACCGTCACCGGCCACGACGGTCGCGACGGATGTGGGCGCGGGTGCTGCGGTCGCCGTGCCGGACATGCCGAGCGCGGCGCCGCCCGCCAGCAGTCCCGCCGCTGCGGCGCTTGCCACCAGACGACGGGCGCGCATGGACGCGGTCATCAGACACACCTCCCTCGATTGGTCGACTTCCTTGAGCACGTCGAACGGCGCCGTGGAGTTCGGACGGCCCTCTCGCCGTGCGGGGTCATCAGTGATTCGGAGCCGGGCCACCGGCAGATGACGGAGCGCCGGAAAACATGCCCCGTGTCCGCGCGAGCACGGGCCTGATGCGGTCCGGGACGCCCGCTCCGCCGGGAGACGCCCGCCCCGCCGATCGGTCATCCGTGCCGGGGACGGCTACGAATCCCTCACACAGGACGTACCCGTCTCCAGGGAGCGGTCATGACTCTCACCGCATCACCCACAGCGTCCAGCACGACGCGCCTTGTCGTGGCCCTTCCCTGGGGCCTGCGGAGTCCGGCCGTGGCCCGTGGCCTCGCGGTCCGCTGGCTGGAGGCGGCCGAATGCGCCCGGACGGCGGACGCCGTCCTCGTCGTGTCCGAGCTCGTCACCAACGCCGTCCGCCACACCCGCGGCCCGTGCCTCCTGACGCTCGCCGAGGACGGCGGGTCCCTGGACATCGCCGTGAGCGACCACAGCGAGGAGCTGCCCGACGTCCACCGGCCCTTCGACGGCGACCAGCGAGGCGGTTTCGGCCTGGAGATCATGCGCCGGCTCGGCGACTCCGTCAGGGTGGTCCCCCGTATCGGCGGAAAGACGATCCATGTCGCACTGCGGGTCGACACCCCGGCGCACGACCGCGGCAGGCCGCCGTGAGGGGCCCCCGGGCCCGGGCCGGACTCACCCGGCTGGCGCGGCCACGCGGCACGACCTCGCCTCAGGCGGCAGAGTCGGACAGGTCGGGCCGCTCCGAGCAGGGCGACCCGGCGCCACACGCCCGGGCGACCGACCACCAGAGGCACGATGGGGGAAGACCATTGCCTCACGCACGTGAACCGAACGCCGATCTCGACACGCTCCTGCTCCGGGCGGCGAACGGTGACCGGGACGCGTTCGCCGGCGTCTACGACGCACTGGCCCAGTCGGTGATGGGGCTGGCCTGCCGGATCCTGCGCGACGCCGGCCAGGCCGAGGAGGTGACGCAGGACGTCATGATCGAGGTGTGGCGGACGGCGGACCGGTTCCGGCCCGACCTCGGCACGGCCAAGGCCTGGGTGCTCACCCTCGCGCACCGGCGTGCCGTGGACCGGGTGCGTTCCGTCCAGGCGAGCAAGGACCGCGAGGTGCGGGCCGGGATGCTCTCGCCGGACCGGGACATCGACCAGGTCGCCGAGACCGTCGAGAGCCTCGACGAGCGACGCCGGGTGCACCGCTGCCTTGCGGCCCTCGCCCGCCTCCAGCGGGTACCGCTGGTGCTCGCCTACTACCAGGGGATGACCTGCCTCGAGGTGGCGCGCTCGCTGTCCACTCCCGAGGGAACGGTGAAGTCCCGCATGCGGAAGGGCCTCGATCAGCTGCGCGCCTGTCTGGAGGCCGGATCATGACCACGTCGGAGGATCCGCACCTCGGTGCCGGAGCGTACGTGCTGCACGCCCTCACCCCGACGGAGGAGGCCGCCTTCGAGAACCATCTCGCCGGCTGTGAGGTCTGCCGCCGGGACGTCGCCGTGTTCGAGGCGACCGCGGCCCGGCTCGCCGCCGCCGAGACGGCTCCGGTGCCCGAGGACCTGCGGGTCCGTGTCATGGATCAGGTGTCCCGTATCCCGCAGGACCGGCGGCCGCGCACGGCCCCTTCCCGCGGCGGGTCCCTCCGCCGGAACGGGCTGCGTCTCGCGCTCGCCGCAAGCGTGGTGGCGGCGGCCGCGCTCGGCGCCCTCGCCGTCCGGGAGCACGAGGAGGCCGACGAGGCGCGGGCCCAGACGGCCCGGGCCCTGGAGCAGGCCCGCACCGCGGGCGGAGCCTTCGCTGACATCCTCACCGCCCCCGACGCCACCGTGCACACCGGTGAGCTCTCCGACGGGGCGGAGGCGGCGGTCGTCGTCTCGCGCACGGAGGCCAAGGCCGCCTTCACCGCCCGCGGCCTCCCGGCGCTGCCGAGCGACAGGGTGTACGAGCTCTGGTACGCCGGTGAGGCCGGCGACCTGCGCCCGGCGGGTCTGCTGGACGACACCGGTGACCGGGCCACGCACGTCCTCGACGGTCCCCTGGGCAAAGCGGTCGCCGTCGGCATCACGGTCGAGCCCGCGGGCGGCTCCGAGCAGCCGACCACGGAGCCCCTCGGCATCATCCCCATCAGCGCCAAGGCCTAGGGGTACGGCCCGGTACGGCGCTGTTCGGCGTGAGCGGTGGCAAGGGTCAGCCGGGGCCGCGGTGTGCCCGTGGGCGGGGAGCCCGCATCTGCTGTCGTCGCGTCCTCCCATCCATGGGTGCCGCGGCAACGAATCAAGAGTGGGCACAGCGTCGAGCGGAGGGGCCGGGAGGTGAAGGAGATGACCGAGGAGGAGTTCCGCCGGCTGATGGAACAGGCACGGCGGGAGGCTGCCAGGGGCGTCTTTCCCGCCTCCGGTTCCGAGGAGGAGTCGCCGTACGAGACCGCCGCCCGTCACGCCGAGAGCGGCGCCGCCGCGCATTGACGCCCGGGGCGCTCCGCGGCCTGCCGCACGCATCGGACGCTCCGTCGCGGTCCGTCGCCGCTCAGGTGGGCCGCACCTCCGAGTTCGCCTTCGCCAACGCGTTCACACGCACCCATGACATGGCACCCGGCACGTACCGGCGGACCAGCTGGACGCGCACGACGGGACGGCTGTCCGGTCTCGTACACGTGGGGCGCGAACGGAGGGTGGGCCTCCTCTCCTACGCCGCCAGCCCGCCGCCTTCCCTCTCCCCGCGCACGCGGCTGAGCCCTGAGGGCGGCACCCTGTCTGCGCGTTCGCAAAGGTCACTCATGGTGACCGCCACCGAGCGGGCAGCCGTGCGCTCCGCCCGCTCAGGGGCCAACCTCCGCTCCAGCGCGCCCCGTACGGCGGAGGAGCGGACCGAGGGAAGGTCAGGAAGCGCTTACCCCGCGGGAGTTCCTGGAGGACCAGCAAGTTCGGACCTTCCTCGATCCAGTACCGGAAAAATATGCCCAGTGTTGGATGCCGATCCGATCACGCGAGTTCCGAACTGATCAACAACAGCTCTATAGTGCCGTCGTTGCGACTCCCTATCCCCGCGTGCCCGCTCCCGAGAGTCTGGTTGATGTCGGCGTCACCCTCCCCCTTCCGTCCTGCCCTGACCGCCTCGCTGCTGACCGCCGCCGCAGGTGGTGCGCTCGCGGTGGCATCCGTCGCCGCGGCGCCGGGCGGAGTCCGCGCCCCGCTCGGCTGGTTCGCCGTCTGCGGCGTCCTGCTGCTCTCGGCCTCCGCCTTCGCCGTGACCTGGTACGGGCGAACCTCACGCCTCCTGGCCCGGCGGGCCGAGGCCCTCGCCGCCGAAGTCGCCTCCAAGGATGCGTACGCCGCCCGGTTCGCGGCCGCCGCCGAGCGCGAGACGAGCACCGTCGCGGACCGCCACGAGGCGGAGACCGCCGCCGTCCGAGCGGCCCACGCGGCCCGGACCGAGGAGATCGAGCGGTCCCACGCGGCCGAGATCGCCGTACTGGTCAGGGAACACGCCGCCGAGACCGCGCGGCTCGAAACCCGGCTGCGCGGCGCCGAGTCCGGCCGGTCCGCCGCCATGGCGGCCGCGGCCAACGCCGCCGGCCGTATGCAGGCCCTCGCCACGAGCATGCTCGCCGACCTCCGGGAGATGGAGCACCGGCACGCCGACGAGGACGTCCTGACCGACCTGCTCCACCTCGACCACCGCACCGCGCAGGCCGGCCGCCTCGCCGACTCCGTCGCCGTACTCAGCGGGGCCAGGTCCGGACGGCGCTGGGCCCGCCCCATCGTCATGGAGTCGATCCTCCGCGGCGCCATGGGCCGGATCAGCGGCTACCAGCGGGTGCGGCTGCACTCCAGCAGCGACGCGGCCGTCGCCGGACACGCGGCCGAGGGCGTCATGCACGCCCTGGCCGAACTCATGGACAACGCGGCGAACTTCTCGCCGCCCACCGCCGAGGTGCACGTCTACGTCGAGGAGGTCCCGGCCGGCGTCATCATCGCCATCGAGGACAGCGGCCTCGTGATGAGCGACGTGCAGCAGCGCCGCGCGGAGGCCGCCGTCGGCTCCGCGCCGCAGGACCTGGCCGGCCTCTCCGGCACCCGCCTCGGCCTCGCGGTCGTCGGCCGGCTGGCACGCAAGCACGGGCTCACCGTGTCGTTCCGGCCCTCCGCCCGCGGTGGCACCGGGGCCCTGCTGATGCTGCCGCAGGAGCTGATCAGCCACGCACCCGCGGAGCCGGCGGCCGCACCCGCCGCCACGCTGCCGCCGGTCGCCGGCCGCGGCCTGTCCACACCCGCCGCACCCGCCGCACCCGCCGCGACCGGCACCCCGGCCGCGGCCCGCGAGCCCGAGACCGTCCACGACAGCCCGGCGGAGAGCACCGGCGAGCACCCGCGGTTCGGCGAGAGCGGCCTGCCCCAGCGCCGCCGCGGCCGGGCCATGGCCGCCGCCCACCCGGAGGGGCCGCAGGCCGCCGAGAAGGCGCGCGCCGAAGGACCGCGCACCGGCGCGGCCGCCGGCGCGGCGAACCGGTTCGGCACGTTCCGGCGCGCGGTCCGCGGCAGCACCGCGCGACCGGACGGCGAGCCCGAGAACGGGCCCGTGCCGGAGACCGCGCCCACCCCGGCGGTCCCCCACGCGACGGCCGGCGACGACCGCCCCGGCTCCCCCGCCGGCTCGGCCGCCGACGACCGCCCCACCTCTCCCTCCGTACCCACCGACCCGGCCGGCCCGGCGTCCGCCCCGCGGACGCCGTCGCCGACCTCGAACCCCCCGTACTCGGAAGGCACCTCGTAATGACCGGCTCCACCACCGACGAGAAGCTCAGCTGGCTCCTCGAGGGCCTGCTGGAACGCACCCCGGGCACCCGGCACGCCCTGGTGCTCTCCCGTGACGGCCTCAAGCTCTGCCGCACCCCCGAGCTCTCCGTCGACCAGGCCGACCAGCTCGCCGCGATCGCCGCCGGCATCCAGAGCCTGTCGCACGGTGCCTCCGTGGAGTTCGGCGACGGCACCGGCGGGGTCCGCTCCGCGATCGCCGAGTTCTACGGCGGCATCCTCTTCATCGTGGAGGCCGGCGAGGGCGCCCACCTGGCGGTCGTCGCCGACGAGGACGCCGACGCCGGCCTCGTGGGCCACAACATGTCCGAGCTGGTGGAGCAGTTGAGCGAGCACCTGGTCGCGAGGCCCCGGGGATGAGCCGCGGCAGGCCGGGCCGGGACGACTCCCCCGACCGGCTCTACACCCTGACCGGCGGCCGCAGCCGCGCCGGATCGGACTCGTTCGACCTGGTGACCCTGGTGGTCTCCGAGAGCGACCCGGTCCCCGGCATGCAGTCGGAGCACGCCGCGATCCTGCGCATGTGCCGCTTCCCCACCGCTGTGGTGGAGGTCGCGGCCGGGCTCGGACTGCCGGTGTCGATCACCCGGATCCTCCTGGCCGATCTGCACGACACCGGCCGGATCAGCGCCCGGCATCCCCGTGCGTCGTACCGCCTTCCCGATCACGACATCCTGGAGCAGGTGCTCGTTGGACTCCGTAACCTCTGAACAGCGCCAGACCCTGCACAGCTCGGCCGACAACGGACTGAAGATCGTCGTCGTCGGCGGATTCGGAGTCGGCAAGACCACCCTCGTCCGCTCGGTCAGCGAGATCCGTCCGCTGAACACCGAGGAGACGATGACCCAGGCGGGCGAGGGCGTCGACGACACCGCCGGGGTCGCCGCCAAGTCCGCCACCACGGTGGCCTTCGACTTCGGCCGGATCTCGCTCGACACCCACAACGTCCTGTACCTGTTCGGGGCGCCCGGGCAGGAGCGGTTCTGGTTCCTGTGGGACCGGCTGTTCTCCGGGACGCTCGGCGCGGTGGTGCTCGTCGACACCCGCCGGCTCGCCGACTCCTGGTACGCCATCGACCGCCTGGAGCACCACGGGACACCGTTCGTCGTCGCCTGCAACGACTTCGGCGGTCCCGCCCACACCCCCGCCCAGATCCGCGGGGCCCTCGACCTCGCCGACGAGGTTCCGCTGGTCTTCTGCGACGCCCGGTCGCGCGAGTCCAGCAAGCAGGTCCTCATCTCGCTCGTCGAGCACCTGCGGACCGTCGTCGCCCCGGCCACGCCGCCGGTCCCGCAGCCGATCCCGGAGCCCACCCCGTGACCCTCCCCGAGCACCCGCCCGTCCCCCTGAGCGGGCCGCGCTTCCAGACCGACCCGACCGAGCTGTACCGGCAGATCCGGCGCGAGCACGGGGCCGTCGCCCCGGTCGTGCTGGACGGCGGCATACCGGCCTGGCTGGTCCTCGGCTACCGCGAGCTCCACCAGGTCACCAGCGACCCGGCCCTCTTCTCCCGCGATTCCGACCTGTGGAACCAGTGGGACAACATTCCGGCGGACTGGCCGCTGCTGCCGATGATCGGCCGCAAGCAGCCGTCGATCCTCTACACCGTCGGCGAGCGGCACCGCGAGCGCGCGAACGTCATCTCCTCCGCCCTGGAGGGGATCGACCCGTTCGTGCTGAAGGAGCGGGCCGAGCGCTTCGCCGACGAGCTGATCGACGCGCTGTGCGGCAAGGGGTCCTGCGACATCATCGCCGAGTACGCGATGCTGCTGCCGGTCCGCGTCCTCGCCAGCGTCTACGGCTTCTCCGAAGAGCAGGGGCCGGGGCTCGTCACCGCCCTCAACGACATGATCAACGGCCAGGAGGGCGCGCTGGAGGGCCAGCGCCACCTGGCGGAGTCCATGTTCGCCCTGCTCGCCGCGAAGGCGGAGGCACCGGGCGACGACGTGGCCTCCCGGATGGTGGGCAACACCGCCGGTTTCACGGTCGAGGAGATCGCCCAGGACCTCATGGTGATGATGGCCGCCGGCCACCAGCCCACCGCCGACTGGATCGGCAACTCGCTGCGGCTGATGCTCACCGACGACCGGTTCGCCGCCTCGCTGTCCGGCGGCCGGCACAGCGTCGGCGAGGCCATGAACGAGGTCCTGTGGGAGGACACCCCCACCCAGAACGTCGCCGGCCGCTGGGCCTCGCGCGACACCCACCTCGGCGGGCGCCGGATCGGCAGCGGCGACCTGCTGCTCCTCGGCCTGGCCGCCGCCAACTCCGACCCGCACGTGCGCGCCGACGCGGGCCGGCTCACCGGCGGCAACAACGCCTACCTCTCCTTCGGCCACGGCGAGCACCGCTGCCCCTTCCCCGCGCAGGAGGTCGCCGAGACCATCGCGCGCACGGGGATCGAGGTGCTCCTCGACCGGCTGCCGGACGTCGATCTCGCGGTGCCCGCGGCCGACCTCGCCCGCCGGCCCTCGCCCTGGCTGCGCGGCCTCTCCGCGCTCCCCGTGACCTACACCCCGACCCCCGCCCTTGGAGCCCTCGGATGACCTGCCCGCACGCCCACGCCGCGTCCGCCTCCGACGCCATCGCCCTGGACCCGTTCGTCGCCGACCTCGACGGCGAGAGCGCCCGGCTGCGGGCCGCCGGCCCGCTGGCCCGTGTCGTCCTGCCCGGTGGGGTGGCCTGCTGGGCCGTCACCCACCACGCGGAGGCGCGGCGGCTGCTCACCGACGCCCGTCTGGTCAAGGACATCGACGTCTGGGGTGCCTGGCAGCGCGGCGAGATACCCATGGACTGGCCGCTGATCGGCCTCGCGAACCCCGGCAAGTCGATGCTGACGGTCGACGGCAACGAGCACCGGCGGCTGCGCACGCTGGTCGCGCAGGCGCTGACGGCGCGCCGGGTGGAGCGCCTGCGGGAGGGCATCGAGGCCCTGACGACGGGCATGCTGGACCGGCTGGCGGAGCGGCCCGCGGGTGAGACCGTCGATCTGAAGGCCGAGTTCGCGTACCCGCTGCCGATGAACGTGGTCAGCGACCTCATGGGCGTCGACCCGGTCGACCACCCGCGGATGAAGGCCCTGTTCGAGAAGTTCTTCTCGACGCAGACGCCGCCCGAGGAGGTGCCGCAGATGATGGCGGACCTGGGCACGCTGTTCGCGGGGATCGTGGCGTCCAAGGTCGAGAAGCCCGGTGACGACCTGACGAGCGCGCTGATCGAGGCGTCCGAGGGCGGTGACCGGCTGACCACGGAGGAGATCACCAACACCCTCCAGCTGATGGTGGCGGCCGGGCACGAGACGACGATCAGCCTCATCGTGAACGCCGTCGTGGCCCTGGAGACCCACCCCGAGCAGCGTGCCCTGGTCCTCTCCGGGGAGGTGCCGTGGGCGAACGTGATCGAGGAGACGCTGCGCTGGTCGACGCCGACCTCGCACGTCCTGATCCGCTTCGCCACCGAGGACATCGAGGTGGGCGACCGTGTCCTGCCCCAGGGCGAGGCACTGATCGTGTCGTTCGGCGCGATCGGCCGGGACGAGGAGCAGCACGGCCCGACGGCGGGCTCGTTCGACGTGACCCGTACGCCGAACCGTCACATCTCCTTCGGTCACGGCCCTCACGTCTGCCCGGGTGCGGCGCTCTCCCGCCTGGAGGCGTCGGTCGCCCTGCCCGCCCTGTACGCGCGCTTCCCGGGGCTGCGTCTCGCCGTCGCGCCCGAGGAGCTCCGCAACAAGCCGGTCGTCACGCAGAACGACCTGTTCGACCTCCCTGTCGTGCTGGCCTGACGGCCGTACGGAGGAGAGGGAGCCCGGCGACCCAGCGGCCGGGCTCCCTCCCCGGCGCGGAGAACGCAGCGTTCTCCGCGCCGGGGCTTGCTCGTAGGGCAGTCCTCGGGGTACGCAGAGGACTCACGCCCGCACGAAGGCAGCCACCCACGGACCGGCCGTTCGTGAGGTGTGCCGTCAGCCCAGTTCCCCGGGCCCGTAGAGCGCGGCCGCCGCTCCTGTCCGCAGAGCCCGGTAGCGGTCTCCACGACCAGTGCCGCCACTCCGTGGGGTACTTGACCAGGCCCGCCGCGGACAGCGCGGTGCTCAGCATGTCCCGGTGGCGGCGAGCATCGACGCCGATGGTGTCCGCCTGTGTGGAGCAGGCGCCCGCGCTCTCCTCCGGAGAGGCGTTCATCCGGGTACCCATGCACTCATGAAGTGATCTTCCCCTGCCGCGAATCCCCAGCGGTAACGACGCATAAACGTTGCGTCTTGAGGTGCCACCTCCCTTCGCCGGAGCCTTAACGGGCAATCGGAATTCCGTATCCGCACCCATCCGAACGCACCACGGCACCGAACCACCCATGGGGACGCTCCGCACAGCCCGTGCGCCGACGCCCCGTGACACGAGGGGGAACGAATGAACCGGCGGACCGTCGCGGTCGTCGGGTCCGGCGTCGCCGGCCTGACAGCCGCTCATGTGCTGTCGCGGACCTACGACGTGGTGCTCTACGAGGCGGACGCCCGCCTGGGCGGACACGCGCACACCCACGAGCTGCCGACCCGCGAGGGCGGCATCGTGTGCGTGGACACCGGCTTCATCGTCCACAACGAGCGCACCTACCCGCACCTCCTGCGGCTCTTCCGCGAGCTCGGCGTCGCCACCCAGGACGCCGAGATGAGCATGTCCGTCCGCTGCGACGGCTGCGGCCTCGCCTACGCGGGAGCCCGTGGCGCCCGCGGTCTGCTGGGCGGCGGCAACCTGCGCCGAGGCCGCCACCTGAGGATGCTCGCCGACGTGCCGCGCTTCCACCGGGCGGCCCGCCGCCTGCTCGCCACCGCGGACGACAGCCTGACCTTCGGCGCGTTCCTGGAACGCGGCGGGTTCTCGCCGTACTTCGTCGGCCACTTCGCCATCCCGCTCGTCTCCGCCGTCTGGTCCTGCGCCCCCGACACCGCACTCCTGTACCCGGCGGTCTACCTCTTCCGGTTCCTGGACCACCACGGGCTCCTCTCCACCACCGGATCGCCGCAGTGGCGGACCGTCACGGGCGGCTCCGGCGCGTACGTCGAGAAGGTGGCCAAGCAGCTCGCCGCCGTCCGCACCGCCACCCCGGTCCGCGCGATCGAACGCGGCACGGACCAGGTCCGCATCACCACCGAGGACGGCGAGCGCGAGACTCACGCGGCCGTCGTCGTCGCCGTCCACCCGGACCAGGCGCTGCGGATGCTCGCCGATGCCACGCCCGACGAGCGCCGGGTCCTCGGCGCGTTCACGTACTCCCGCAACCCCACCGTGCTGCACCGCGACACCAGCGTGCTGCCGGCCGGGCCGCACGCCCGGGCCTCGTGGAACTACTGGCTCCCGTCCTGCGACGCGCGCCCGGGGGCGGTCAAGGTCAGCTACGACATGAACCGGCTCCAGCGCCTCCCGGTGGACGAGCCGCACCTCGTGACCCTCAACGCGGACGGCCGCGTCGACGAGAGCGCCGTGCTCGCCCGCATGGTGTACGAGCATCCCGTCTACACGCCCCGCTCGGTCGCCGCACAGCGCGAACTGCCGGGCCTCGCCACCTCCGTGACCGCCTTCGCCGGCGCGTACCACGGCTGGGGGTTCCACGAGGACGGCTGCCGCTCCGGCGTCGAGGCGGCCCGCGCCCTGGGGGTGGCCTGGTGACCACCACCCGGGACATACCCACGGCGGCGGTCACGCCGACCTCGCCGGTCGTGCCGGCGCTCTACCTCTGCGAGGTCGCCCACACGCGTGTCCAGCCCGTGCGCCACAGCCTGCGGCAGCGCACGTACCAGTGGCTGGTCGACCTCGACGCCCTGCCCCGGCTGCCCCTCCCGCTGCGCCCCCTCGCCCGGTTCGACGCCCGTGACCACTTCGGCGGCCGGGCCCCCACCCTGCGCGCGGGCCTCGACGCCTACCTCGCGTCCCAGGGCGTACGGAACGCCGACGGCCGGGTCCTGATGCTCGCCCACGCGCGCGTGCTCGGGCATGTCTTCAACCCGCTCACCCTGTACTGGTGCCACGACCGGGCCGGCAGCCTCGTCTGCGTCGTCGCCGAGGTCCACAACACGTACGGCGGTCGGCACTGCTACCTCCTGCGGCCCGACGCCGCCGGGCGGGCCGACGTCGACAAGGACTTCTACGTCTCCCCGTTCTTCGACGTCGAAGGCTCCTACCGCATGCGGCTGCCGCTGCCCGGCGAACGCCTCGACCTCACCATCCAGCTGCGGCACGGCGACGGGAGCAGACCGCTCACCGCCACCGTCCGCGGCCACCGCCGCCCGGCCGGCACGCGCGGGCTGCTCACCGCGGCGCTGCGCCACCCGTGGTCCACCGCCGCCGTCAGTGCCGGCATCCGGTGGCACGGGATCCGCCTGTACCTCAAGGGACTTCCCGTCCGTCCCCGTCCTGTCCCGTCCACCCGAGAAGGCATGCTGTGACCGTCTCCGTCCCGCCGGCCGCCCCCAGCGTCACGGCCCTCGGCCACCTCCCCGTCGATCCGGAACGCTGGCCCGACGTCGCCCGCCTCCCGCGCGCCTCGACCCTGCGCACGGCCATCGCCAGGCAGATCCTCGCCCGTGCCTTCGCCCGGCTGCCGCTGCGCACGCACCACGGCGGGCCCGGAGCCTCGGTACCCCGACCCGCGAGCGGCGAGGCCGGCACCCCGCAGGTCGGCCCGCCCACCCTCACGCTGCACGACCCGACCGCCTTCCACCGGCGGATCGGCGCCGACGGGCTGATCGGCTTCGGCGAGTCGTACATGGCCGGCGAGTGGGACAGCGACGACCTCGTGGGCCTCCTCACCGTGCTCGCCACCCACGTGGACGACCTCGTACCGGCACCGCTGCGCAGGCTCCGGAGCGCCTGGGTCCGCCGTCGCCCGGCGCACGACCGCAACACACTCGAAGGCGCCCGCGACAACATCCAGCGGCACTACGACCTGTCGAACGACCTGTTCGCCCGCTTCCTCGACCCGAGCATGTCCTACTCGTCGGCCGTCTTCGACACCCTCCCGGCCGCGCCCGGCGCGTTCACCGCGGCGCAGCACCGCAAGATCGACGCCCTGCTCGACCTGGCCGGCGTCCGCGAGGGCACCCGGCTCCTGGAGATCGGCACGGGGTGGGGCGAACTCGCGATACGCGCCGCTTCCCGAGGCGCCGACGTCCTGACCGTCACACTCTCCGAGGAGCAGCGCGCACTCGCCCTGCGCCGGATCGCCGAGGCGGGCCTGTCGCACCGCGTGCGCGTCGAACTGTGCGACTACCGGAAGGTCGAGGGCCAGTACGACGCCGTGGTCAGCGTCGAGATGATCGAGGCCGTCGGCGCCGAGTACTGGCCCACGTACTTCGCCACCCTTCACCGCCTCCTCGCGCCCGGCGGCGCCGTCGCCCTCCAGAGCATCACGATGCCGCACGAGCGGATGCTCCACACCGCCCGTACCCACACCTGGATCAGCAAGTACGTGTTCCCCGGCGGCCTCATCCCGTCGCCCGACGCCCTCGTCCGCGAGAGCTCCACCGCCGGTCTGCGCATCACCCACGACACCGGCTACGGGGAGCACTACGCCGAGACGCTCCGACTCTGGCGGGAGACGTTCGTCCGGGAGTCGGCGGCGGTCGGCGCGCTCGGCTTCGACCGGGTGTTCCAGCGCATGTGGGAGCTGTACCTGGCCTACTCCGAGGCGGGTTTCCGCGCCCGCTACCTGGACGTCCGCCAGCTCCGCCTGGTCGCCGCCGACGCCCCGGGAACGTCCCTGTGAACGCGTCCGCGCTGGCGGTCAACCTGGCCGCGTCGGCCGGGGCGGCCCTCGCCGTCATGCTGGTGACCTTCGCGATCGCCTCGGTGAAGGGCCTCCACCGGATCGTCGACGTCGCCTGGGGGATCGCGTTCGCCGCCGTCGCCGTCGTCACCTGGGCGCTCTCCGCCGGGTACGGGGACGACGGGCGGAGGCTCGCCGTCACCCTCGCGACGTGCGTGTGGGGGTTGCGGCTCGCCTTCCACATCGCCCGCCGGGGCCGTGGCCACGGCGAAGACCCCCGCTACGCGAAGATGCTCGCCCGGGCCCCCGGCCATCCGGCGCTCTACGCGCTGCGCACCGTCTACCTCCTCCAGGGGGGCCTCGTCTGGCTCGTCTCCCTGCCCGTCCAGGTGGCGGCCTACCTGCCCGACGGACCGGACCCGCTGCTCGTGCTCGGCCTCGTCCTGTGGGCCGCGGGCCTCACCTTCGAGGCGGTCGGGGACCACCAGCTCGCCCGCTTCAAGTCCGACCCGGCGAACCGGGGACGGATCATGGACCGGGGACTCTGGAGCTGGACCCGGCACCCCAACTACTTCGGCGACTTCCTGGTCTGGTGGGGCCTCTACCTGACCGCGTGCGCGGACTGGCGGACCGCGCTCCTCGCCCTGGTGTCACCCCTGGTGATGAGCGGGCTGCTGATCTGGGGCAGCGGCAAGCGGCTCCTGGAGGCCCACATGGCGCAGCGTCCCGGATACGCGGACTACGTCGCCCGTACGAGCGGCTTCCTGCCGCGCCCGCCCCGCCGACCCGCACAGCGGACCGAAGCCCGATGACACCCGACGCGGCCCGGAGGGATCGGGTGGCGACCTGGCGCGGCGAAGCAGACAGGCTCATCGTGCGCAGCGCGCCGGCCGTTCCCGCCGCGGCCGTGCTCCTGCTGCACGGGGGCCGCTCCGAGGGCCTCGGGCCGCCGCCGCTCGTCAACCTACCCGCCCTGCGCATGCGCCCGTTCGCGACCGCCGTCGCCCGTGCGCTCGCCGACCGGGACGTACTCGTCGCGGAGGTCCGCTACCGGCACCGGGGCTGGAACGGCTCCCGCCGCGACGCGGCCCTGGACGCGGCGGCGGCTCTCGTGCGGCTGCGGGAGCGGGCCGGGCAGATCCCCGTCGTCCTCGTGGGCCACTCGATGGGCGGCCGCGCCGCGCTCAGCGCCGCCGGCGACCCGATGGTGCGCGGTGTGGTGGCCCTGGCGCCCTGGTGTCCACCGGGCGAACCCGTCGAGCACCTCGCGGGCCGCGCGATCCACGTCCTGCACGACGAGGCCGACCGGATCACCTCGGCCCGGGAGTCCTGGGACTTCGTGCGCAGGGCCCGGGCGGCGGGCGCCGACGCGGTCGGAATCCCGATGCCGACCGGAGGGCACGCGATGCTCCGCGGCGCCGCCGCCTGGCACCGCCGTACCGCCGCACTCACCGCCGCGCTGCTGCCGAGGACTCAGCCAGGGCCTTGAGACCGGCGGGACGGCACGGCCGGGGACGGAACCTGCGGGGGGGGCGCGGGACCGGCAGGAGACGTCGGGGGCGGGGCGCGGGAGTACTCGGGCGGACGCGGGCACCAGGCGCTGCACGAACGATGCGAGCGCAAGGCCCGGTCCGGGGGACCTCCAGAGCACGCGTCCGAGGTGACCGCTCCGCGTGCCTCTCGTTTGCATAGGCATGCAGTCCCACGACACCTTCCCGAGCACCGACATACCGCACGCCCACGCGTCGCAGCGCCCCGGCCGGAACGAAGCCGAGGCGGCGCTCGTCGAGCACTATCCACGGCTCGTCCGGCTCGCCCACCTGATCCTTCCGCCCGCTCTCGGCAGACACCGCCGTGTGCTCGCCGCGCACGCGCTCGTGCAGAAGTCGCTCTCTTCGGCCGCGCCTTCCCGCCCCGCCGACGCGGCGGCCGGGCCGACGGTTCCCGCGCAGCGCGGCGAGCCGGGACCGGTCCTCGCCTGGCTGCGGCAGCACGTCGTGTCCGCCGCGCTGCGGGCGGCCGGCCGGCCCCGGTGGTCCCTCGGGCGGACCCCGTTCCCCACCGTCCTGGGACTGCGGCTCTTCCCCGGGGCCGGCGGCGACGACGAGCTGGTGCTGGAATCCACCTTGGCCACGGTGACCCCGGAGGTACGGGCCGCCTTCGCCCTGCGCGTCCTCGAAGGACTCACCGCGCAGTCCTCCGCCCTCCTCCTCGCAGCGGCGGGCGTGTCCGCGCCGGAAGAGGTGCTCCGCGTTGCCGAACGCATCCGCTCGACGGTCGGCCGCGATGCCGAATCGCTCCTGCACGGAGCGGAGTTCGACCCCTGCACGGTGCAGGCGCGGCCGACGGATCTGCTGCGCCGCCGCCACCGCACGCGGCTCACGGCCCTCGCCGCCGCCGTACTGCTCGCCGCGTCCACGACCGCCGTGCTCGCGCTGCGGCCCGAGGCGCCCGCGCGACCCGCGCCGTCGTCGCCCGCCACGGCCCTCGCCGCCGCGTCCGCCCGTGCGGCCGACCCCGGACTCCTGCTGCGTACCCCCGCCGACCGATGGTCCGACACCGCCCGTGTCGACCTCACCCAGTGGCCCGCCCGGGGGGCCGGGACCGGCGACACGGCCCTGCTGACCCGCGCCCTCACCGCGTGGGCGCAGGTGACCGGTGACCGTTCCGGCGACCGCACCGGCGTCCGGCTGACGGTCACGCCGGACACTCCGGCATCCCCGCCCGCCGCACCGGCCCGACTGCTCTTCGCCGGCCCGGTCGACGGCTCCGCCGTCGTCCTCCTGCACGACGGCGAACGGATCATCCGATACGCCGAGCCGCTCAGCGACCGGGGCGAGGCGGCGGTCGGCGACGCGGCAGTCGGCGATCCGGCGGTCGGCGAGCCGGCGGTCGAACTGGCCCGGGCCGACGACGCGGACGTGACCACCGGCGCCGCTGTGGCGCTGAGCCGTACGCCGCGCGGCGTACGGTTCCTGCTCGCCCCCTGGATCGACGAGAGCGCGGTGCGCGACCTCCGGCGGCCCGACGTGCCCGCCCAGCGGCTGGCCGCGTCCGAGTTCGGCGTCACCGACCCCGTACCGCAGGCGCCGAACGACTGCGGCCGCGTTCCCGCGCTGCAGGTGCGCTCCTCCACCCGGATCGTCGAGGACCATTCGTTCCTCCTCGCGGACCTCGGGGAGCTCAGCCCCACGCACCTGACCTGGACCCCCGCGCCGGGGACCGGCGCCCCGGCGCGCCAGCCGCGCGAGGCGACGTCGGCGGCGGGCCTCGCCGCCTGGGCCCGTTCGGCCTGCGCGCTGCAGGAGCTGCGCGGCACCGGGGTACGCGCCGTGAACCGATGGGAGTTCGCCCAACAGACCCTCCCGGAGCGGGCCGGACGCGCCATCTGGACGTGCACGCGCGCGGAGAGCTGGGACGGCCGCGGTCGCGTGGCGGTGGCGTGGGAGGGGCCGGACGCACGGAGCCGACCGGTAACGGTGCCGGGCCCGGAGCCCGAGGACACGGCGGCGTGCAGCCGCTTCGGCCAGCACCTGTTGGCGGGCACGTACTGGACGGCACCGTCCGGAGCCCGCTACTACCTCGCCGCCGGCAGCCGCGCGGTGACCGCGATCACGGCCCGTGGCCCCGTCTCCGCCACCGTACGGGGACCGGTACTGGCGGTCAGGGCGAACACGACCGGGAGCGTCCGTCTCACCGGCACGGTGCCTGGTTCGGGTTCGGGTGAACTGCGGGGCTGGGGAGAGGAGGAGATGAACCCGGGTGGATCGTGACGCAAGACGAGAACCGGGTGGAGGGGCGACGGATCGCGGCCGAGGCGGACCTCCGGGATCGCGCCGGCCCCGGAAGGATGCGCGTCGTCCCTCCCGAGGCGGATCGTCCTTCCTGAGGCGACCGACTTCCCGAGGCGACCGAGGAGAACCGGGCCGGACCGGTCCGGTTCCTGCCCGTCGAGGGCTCGGTCAGCGCACCCATTCCTTGAGGACGGCGGCAACCTGCCGGACGTCGATCCGCCCTTCGGCCACCCGCTCGACGAGGTCGATCGCCGCCTCCGCCGTCACCTCGACCGGATACCCGCAGGCATGGAGGTAGGCGGCCGCGACGACGATGCCGTACAGCTCGTTGGAGTGCTCCAGGGCCGGGACGCGGACGAGCTGTTCCAGCAGTGCGGCCGCACGGTGGTGCGGGCGCTCGTAGACCGGTACGTCCATGACGCGGAAGGCGTGGCGCGCGCGGGCGGCTTCGAGCGAGCCCCAGTCGGCGATCTCCGGGTCGCCGGGGATCTCCTGCTGGGCCACGTCGAGCAGCCAGGAGAGATCGACCGTGAGAATCACGCGGAGTCCGGACTCAGGCCGCGTCGGCGCCGGCGGGGCGACCGAAGTGCTTCGCGAAGGCCTGGCCGTGCTGGACGACGAAGGACCGGGCCCCCTCGACGAAGCGCGCGCGGGTCAGGTCGGCGTCCAGCACCCGGCCCGCGTAGTCCTCGGCGGGCACGTGCTTCTCGGCTGCGACACGCTCCAGCGCCTCGTACGCCTCGTCGCTGATCTCGATCCTGATTTCCCGCGCCATGAGGACCACGGTAGCGGCTGGCGGCCCGGCGCGGCAGAGGAAGCGTCGCACTCGTCCGCCACCGACGCCGACCCCTTCTGTTCACCTGGAATCTCAGGAGCCGTAAGGAACCGACGTTAGCGTGCCACCGTGGACATACCCGACTGGTTCGTGTGGATCTTTCTCGGCATCATCGTCCTCCAGGCCCTCGGCCTCGTTCCCACCGTCCGCCGGATGCGCGGAACCGATCCGGCGGCGCGCTCCGCGGCGCCCGCGGACCTCCTCGACATCGTCGGCGCCCTGCTCGCGTCCGGCGGCCTTCTGCTGAGCCTCGTGGTGGCGGAGTCCTGGTTCCGGCTCGCCGTCGTCGGCTTCGCGCTCATCGCCGCCGCGTACGCCCTCAAGGGTGTCCGCCTGCTGCGCGCCCGCCGCCGCCCGGCTGCCTGACCCTCACCACCACCGGCAGCCGGTCGGCCGAGGTCGGAACCGGGACCGGGAGCATGCCCAGGACCGGGATCGGGACCGGGACCGGGACCAGCGGTGGGGGCTCGGCGACCTGGTCGGCCCCTCGCATCTCGCGGGAGATGATGGAGGCGGAACGACGGAACACGAGGTCAGGAGCTTCCATGGCGAAGCGGGTTCACCAGCCCCGTGAGGACGCGGAGTTCGACTTCATCCTCAGGATGAGCGCGCTCCCGGTACTCGCGTACTTCACCGGGACATGGCCCAAGGCCATCGAGCCCTGCCGGGCGATGGACCTCGTCGTCGGTGTCATCGCCGACGAGTACGCGGACCGCCTCACGGCCGTCCGGACCGACATCACACGCTGTCCGGCGGCAACCGAGCGGTACGACATCACCGGAGCCGCGTCCTATGTCCTGCTGAAGGACGGCGAGCCGGTGGCGCACGGCACCGGGCCCTCGACCACCGTCGAGCTCCGGGAGTTGCTCGACAGCCATCTCTGACACGCGTACACCCCACCCAGGCAACACCAGTTCGGGCGCCGGTCGACGCCGCAGGGCCGCATACACTGCGTAGGCGGGCCCCGGCGCCAACGGCTCGCCCCCCACACCGCACGCAGCTCAGGAGCCCGCCCATGCACCACTTCGATGTCGAGACACTGAAGCCGGGCCGGTGGCGGAACGGCGGCGGTGCGACCAGGGAAATCGCCTCCCGGCCCGCTGGCGCCGAGAGTTTCGGGTGGCGCGCGAGTGTCGCCGACATCGACCGGGAGGGGCCGTTCTCGGCGTTCGGCGGAGTCGACCGGACGCTCACCCTGCTGGCGGGCGACAGTGTCCTGCTGACCTCTCCCGGAGTGTTCGAGCGGCTTCCGGCACGCACGGGCGAACCGGTCACGTTCTCGGGTGACCTCGCGCTCTCCGCCGAACTCCCCGGTGGCGGCTGCCGGGTCCTGAACATCATGGTGCGGCGCGGGGACTGGAGTGCCCGTGTACGGCGGGTCGCGGGTCGGGTCGCGCCGCCGTCGGGGCATGCCGGGGTGTTCTACGTCCTGAGCGGCAGCTGGCAGACCGGCGAGAACGCGCACGTCCTGGCGCCGGGCCAGGGCGTGTGGTGGGACGAGGACGACAGCGCGCCGGAGGAGGGGATCCCACCGCTCTCGCCCGATGCCGTGGCCCTGTGGGCTGATCTCACGTCGACGGGATGACAAGCTGCCGGCTCGCCGGTGGTTCATCGCCGTCGGCGATGGGCGCCGGACGGGCGGACGGGCGAAGTGGTCCATCGAGCGGAATGCCTGCACGGAATGCCTGCTCAGAGCCGTGCACGGTGGAATTCGCAGTGCTCCACGGGACCGGCATTCTCGGTAACGTGGCCATCCACCGCGTGGAGCGCCCATGCGGCCCGGCCGGTCCGTACCAGGGCCTCCGGCGGAGAGTAGCGAGGCCGCGATGAGTGAACCAACGAAGCCCCGGATCGACGTTCCGGAAGGCGCTCCTCCCACCGAGCTGACCGTCCGGGACCTCGTCGTCGGGGAAGGCCCCGAGGCGAAGCCGGGCAACGTCGTCCAGGTTCACTACGTCGGAGTCACCTTCGCGTCCGGAAAGGAATTCGACGCCTCCTGGGACCGCGGACAGCCCTTCAAATTCGCCGTGGGCGGCGGAAGGGTCATCAAGGGCTGGGACCGGGGGATCAGGGGAATGAGGGTCGGCGGACGGCGCGAGATCATCGTTCCCCCGCGCCTCGGCTACGGCAAGCAGTCGCCGTCACCACTGATCCCGGCCGGCTCGACTCTCGTCTTCGTCGTCGACCTCCTGACGGTCACGGCCTGAACGATCTCTGTACTCCCCGCGCCTTCCACTCCGACCTGAGGGCGTGGAAGCTGACCGAGCGGCCCTGTGCGCTACTCGCTCGGTAGCCTTCCGTAGTAGGGGCTGACGATCCGCGCCAGTTTCCGCTGGATCACCCGCAGCACCCTGATCGTCGCCTCGTCGTCGCGCCCCGTGGTTGTTTGCCATTCAACACCCGAGCCGGCGAGGTCGCTGACGAAGACGATCTCTGTAGCAAGAAGTGTCCGTGCCCAGTCTGCTGCGCCAAGGGGGGCGTCCACACGGAGTGCGTTCCGGAGCCTTCGGCATTGGTCGAGCAGATCCTGCTCGCCGGCGAAGCCCATGCCTACGGCAAGTTGATCACTGCAGCGTGCGGGGCCACCCCATTCCAGGAGCGCACGGCGCAGCAGTTCGACCTCGGACTCGGTCACCAACTCGCTCGCTCTCACCATTCCGTGCGACACAGGCCGCCCTTTCCCTAGCCCGCCGATGCGACTCGATGTTCTCGGCTGATCACGCTACCTGCCGCTTGTACGGCGCCACTGTCTGTCAGCCGACCCTCAAGGCCGAGCAGATCGAGCCGTTCAGACGGCCGAACCGGAGGTGGAGTGCGCGGGTAAACGTGCCGCCGCACTCCTCCTACGAACGGGTTTTTGCCGACAAAGCGCCGTCGCATTCCTACCGATGTTCGTGCAGGGTTCGGCGTCCCTCACTCCGTACATCGCGCCGTTCGAAGACATGAGTGGTGTCGCAGGCGACGGCACGACCCCGGAGTCCCAAACTGCCGTCCCTGCCTGGCTGGTTACTGCTCCACCGCGTTCGAGCGCTCCCTACGCTTCGCAGCGCTGTACCGCACCTGCAGGAATGTCGCGCGGGGACGGGCTTCCGCTCGCCACACCTAGTCGATGGGGGACAAATGAACTGGTATCTCGAAGTTCTCAAGAAGTACGTGGTGTTCAGCGGCCGCGCGCGCCGCAAGGAACACTGGATGTTCTTCCTGTTCAACATCCTCGCGGTGGTAATCGTCGCGACGGTCGATCTCGCGATCGGCACCTTCCCGCTGCTCTACCCGATCTACTTCCTGGCCGTGCTCCTGCCGCACCTGGGCGTGACCGTCCGCCGCCTGCACGACACCGGCCGCTCCGGCTGGTCGGTCCTCTTCGGTCTGATACCCGTGGTCGGCGGCATCATCCTGATCGTCTTCCTCGCCGCCGAAGGCGAGCAGCACCAGAACGCCTACGGCCCGAGCCCGAAGCCTGCTGCGGCCTTCTGACAGATTCCTTCCGGGGGCACTGCGGCGCTCCGCGGACAGCCGACTATTCGGTTGTCCGTGCGTGATGTGTCAGAGACACGCCGCCGGAGGTCGGCATGCGCCCCGGAAACCGGGGTAGGCGCGGCTTCGAGCCGGGCAACCGGCACCCAGGCGGCGAGGAGAGATCACTGTGCTGATGGCCCATCCCGTGGTACTGAGCAAGCTGGTCGAGGAGTACGAGGCACTGAGCCTGCTGAACGCGGAGGACGGGGGCCACGAGGTGCGTATCCGCATGGAAGACCTCGCCTACACACTGTGTATATCCACCGGAACCCGGGACGTCGACGCCGCGCTGATCGCCGCCCGCTACCGACTGCCCGGAGCGCGCCCCGAGGACGACTCGGTCCTGATGGCCTGAACCGGCCCGGCCAGGTCCGCGCCCCTCCACTCTGCCACCCGCTGGGCTCGATGGTCCGGCCGCGCCATGTGGCAGCCGTGACACAGCCTGCCCGCCCCTGGTCGGGGCGGGCAGGCTGTGTGGTCTCCCCCGTGGTCGTACGCGTGGCTACTTCAGGCCGTCGTACGTGGGGCTACTTCAGGCCGTTGCTGATCGCGTTCACGAGTTCGCCGTTGGCGGTGTCGCCGTTGAACTCCCAGAAGAACGCGCCGCCCAGGCTCTGGCTCTTGGCCCACGCCATCTTGGTGCCGACCGTCGCGGGGGTGTCGTAGCTCCACCAGTCGGTGCCGCAGTGCGCGTATGCCGTGCCTGCGATCGTGCCGGTGGCCGGGCAGGTGGTCTTCAGGACCTTGTAGTACTGGTTGCCCGGCTCGACGCCGGCCGCCGGGCCGGTGGCGCTGCCGCCGGGGGCGGACTGGGTGACGCCGGTCCAGCCGCGCCCGTAGAAGCCGATGCCGAGCAGCAGCTTGGAGGCCGGGACGCCCTTGGCCTTCAGCTTGGCGATCGCGTCCGCCGAGTTGAAGCCCTGCGCGGGAATGCCGGGGTACGAGGTCAGCGGGGAGTGCGGGGCCGTCGGACCCTGCGCGGCCCAGGTGCCGAAGTAGTCGTACGTCATCACGTCGTACCAGTTGATGTACTGCGCCGCGCCGCCGTAGTCGGCCGCGTCGAGCCGGCCGCCGTTGGAGCCGTCGGCGGTGATGGCCGCGGTGAGCAGGTTGTTCGGACCGAACTTGGCACGCATGGCCTGCATCATGTTCTTGATCGAGGCCGGGCCGCTGGTGTCGCAGGTGAGACCGCAGGAGTTGGGGTACTCCCAGTCCAGGTCGATGCCGTCGAAGACGTCGGCCCAGCGCGGGTCCTCGACCAGGTCGTAGCAGGACTGCGCGAAGGCGGTCGGGTTCTGCACGGCCTGGCCGAAGCCGCCGGACCAGGTCCAGCCGCCGAAGGACCAGAGGACCTTGATGTGCGGGTACTGCGCCTTGAGCTTGCGCAGCTGGTTGAAGTGACCGCTCAGCGGCTGGTCCCAGGTGTCGGCGACACCGTCGACGGACTGGGCGGCGGTGTAGGACTTCTGGTAGTCCTCGTAGGGGTCGCCGATGGTGCACTTGCCGTTCTGCACGTTGCCGAAGGCGTAGTTGATGTGCGTGATCTTCGAGGCGGAGCCCGAGGTCACCAGGTTCTTCACCGTGTAGGAGCCCCAGTTGGTGAAGTAGCCCAGGTTGATCTTGCCGCTGCCGCCGGGGTTCTCGCCGCCACCGCCGCCGGTGGTGCGGACCGCCGTGGCGGCGGAGGCCGGGCCGGTCTGGTCGGCGGTGTCGCGGGCGACCACGGTGTAGCTGTAGTCGGTGCCGGCGGTCAGGCCGGTGTTGGTGTAGGTGAGGCCGGTGACGGTGGCGACGGTGGTGCCGTTCCGCTTGACGTCGTAGTTCTTGACGCCCTTGTCGTCCGTGGCGGCCGTCCAGGACAGCTTCACCGAGGTGTCGGTGAGCTCGCTCGCGGTGGGCGCGCCCGGAGCGGAGGGGGCGCTGTCACCAGGGGTGGTGCCGCCGTCGCAGGCGGCGCCGTTGAGCTTGCAGCCGGTGGGGGCGCCGGTGCCGCTGCCGTTGAAGCCGAAGGAGACGGAGGCGCCGGGGGCGAGGGTGCCGTTCCAGCCGAGGTTCTTGGCGGTCCAGTGGTCCGCGGAGTTGGTGACGGTGGCGTCCCAGGCCGACGTGACCTTGGTGCCCGCGGGGAAGTCCCACTCGACGGTCCAGGAGTTGAGCGTCGTGGTACCGGTGTTCTTCACCGTCCACTTGCCCTCGAAGCCCGATCCCCAGTCGGAGGCCTTGGCGAAGGTGGCGGTGGCCGAGGCGGCGGCTTCTGCGGGGGCGGCGAGGCCGACCATGGCGGCCAACGGGAGGAGCAGCGCGGTGGCGCCCGCGAGGGCCTTGGACCGCTTGTTCAGGTTGATGCTCTGTGCCGATCTGATGCGGCGCCGCCGCGTTGGGGTACTCAAGGAAACTCCTCGGGTGAGGTTCGGCGGGCAGGGGTGGTCCCCGGCCTGTCAACCCTGCGTGTCCCTGAGTGCGTGGTGTCCTTCCTCGGCACCCACCGCAGTGTCCCCGTGACCCTAGGAAGGACTAGACCAATCGTCAAGAGGTCTGGACCAAAAGGCCGTTGAGGGCCACACTCCACGACCACCGACCCCGTCGCACCCCGGCCATGTAAAGCGGTCCCCAGGAGGCTCTAGCCCGCTGCCCAAGGCTCGGCACGCCAGCCCGGCAGTTCCTTGTCCAGCCACTCCTCGACGGTCCGCCGCCAAGGGTCGGTGGAGTCACTGTCGACGACATCCGCCCACGCGTCTTCGGCGAAGTCCGGATCGATCACAAGGCTGTCGAGGTAAGTGTCGAAGCTGTCAGCAACGTGGGCGAAGACCCCCTTAGACAGGTAGCCCGGGTGGGGGATGCCATGCACGCACGCATGGAGCTGGCCATGGGTGGCCGGGTTCAGGTCCAGGAACAGGGTGTCGCTACCGCCATTGCGGGCGACCGGAAGCAGGCCGGCCAAGGAGATCTCGCGGGCGAGCCCCCCATCACGGCTGCGGCGGTACTCGCCCAGCAGGGTGCCCCAGCCGTACTCGCCAGCGTCGTCACGGCCGAGCTGGTAGAGGTCGTCGAAACTCTGAAACGGCTCCGGTTCACAGGCCTGCAAACGGACCGAGTATGTGAGGCTCTTCCCGCCCGCCGCTTCCAGGAACGAGCGATAGGAAGACGGCAACGGCAGCCCGATCTCCCGTTCGAGAGCTTCAACCTCACCTGCCTCGAACGGCCTGAACGGCCCCACGACCAGGCGGCCTCGATACCAGCGCGACAACTCGTCAGACACGGCCAGATTGTCGCACTCCGTAGCACCCCGGAGTCCTCCAAGCCTCCGCGTTACCGGACGTCGGGCTGAGCCTGTTTCTTGTACAGCAGTCGACGCCGACGTCACGGCCGGAGGTGCCGCAGGAGCCGATGATCAGCGGGACCTGGAGCTGCTCGCGGGCGCGGAGCAGCAGGCGCAGATCGCGTGTGACGGCCTGGGCGGAGAGTTTGGGGGTGCCGGAGCCGAGGGCGGCGGGGCCGGATTCGGTGGAGCCGGCGTCGTCTGCCGCCACGACGCCGGCCCGCCGTATGGAGTGCCCCCGGCGAGCCGCTCCTCGTGCTCGCCGCGGTGCTGTTCGCACCGCCGCGACCCGCAGTCCTATCACCCGACGCCGCCAGGCAGTCCCGGCACGCTCCGACGCCTCCGACGCCTGCCCCAAAGAGGAGCCGGCCCCACCCGCTGACCGGCGGGAGGCGAGGCCTCTTCCTTCCGTTCCTGCTCCGGCTCTCCGTGTCCCCCCGCGCTCCCCCGGCACTCGTGTGCGGTGGCGCACCGCGTCCGGGGGCCTTGTGATCGACAGGGACAGGCGGCATACCGGCCCCCGCGACGCCCTCGGCCCGCGCGGAGGCCTTGAGGAAGGCAGGTGTCACGATGCCCGGTGCACGGACCACGGTCGCGGACGGTACGGCCGGACACGACGAAGGGCGTCGGCGGTGGGCGGTTCTGGGCGTGGTCGCGCTCGCCCAGCTGATGGTCGTCCTGGACGCGACGATCGTGAACATCGCCCTCCCCTCCGCGCAGCAGGACCTCGGCTTCACCGACGGCAACCGCCAGTGGGTCGTCACCGCCTACTCCCTGGCGTTCGGCTCACTGCTGCTGCTCGGCGGCCGCATCTCCGACCTGGTCGGCCGCAAGCGCACCTTCCTCATCGGCCTGGTCGGCTTCGCCGCCGCCTCGGCCCTCGGCGGCGCGTCCGTCGGCTTCCCGATGCTGGTCGGCGCCCGCGCACTCCAGGGCGCCTGCGGGGCCCTCCTCGCACCCTCCGCGCTGTCGCTGCTCACCACCACGTTCACCCGGCCGGACGAGCGGGCCAAGGCGTTCGGGATCTACGGGGCCGTAGCAGGAGCAGGCGGCGCGGTCGGCCTCCTGCTGGGCGGCATTCTCACCGAATACCTCGACTGGCGCTGGTGCCTGTACGTGAACCTGTTCTTCGCGGCGATCGCCTTCACCGCCGGAAGCCGGGTGCTGTCCGCGGGCGCTCCCGCCCAGCGCCCGAAGCTGGACGTACCCGGAACACTGCTGGTGTGCGCGGGCCTGTTCGGAATCGTCTACGGCTTCTCCAACGCCGAGCAGCACGGCTGGGCCGCACCGGCGACGTGGGGGTGCCTCCTGGGCGGCGCGGTCCTCCTCCTCGTGTTCGCCGTATGGCAGACGCGCACGCCGCATCCGCTGCTGCCGCCGCGCGTGGTCGCGGACCGCAACCGCGGCGCCTCGTACCTGGCGGTGCTGATCGCCGGCGCGGGCATGTTCGGCGTCTTCCTGTTCCTCACCTACTACCTGCAGCAGTCCCTGGGCTACTCCCCGGTGAAGACCGGCCTGGCGTTCCTGCCGATGGTCGCGATGATGGTGGCCACCTCGATGACCGCCCAGAACATCCTCGTCCCCCGCTTCGGCCCGCGCCCGATCGTGCCGCTCGGCATGGGCCTGGCTGCGGCCGCGATGGCCTGGCTGACCACCCTCGACCTGAGCAGCACCTATGCCGCCCACGTCCTGCCGCCGCTCATGGTCAGCGGCGTCGGTCTCGGACTGGTCATGGCCCCCGCGATCGCCGTCGCCACAGCGGGCGTGCTCAGCACGGAGGCAGGGGTTGCCTCGGCCATGGTGAACACCAGCCAGCAGGTGGGCGGCTCGATCGGCACCTCCGTCCTCAACACCCTGGCCACCAGCGCCACCACGGCCTATCTGCACGGAAGGCCCCCGAACGAAGCCAACGTCGCCCAGGCGCAGCTTCACGGATACGACACCGCCTACTGGTGGTCGGCCGCGTTCTTCGCCGCAGGCCTGCTCATCACCGCAGTCCTCTACCGCAGCGGCCCACCCGCCGGCGGGACCTCGGCCACCGCGTCCGCCGCCGCCGGCCGGCAGGGGGCGGCCACCGGTGCCTCCCCGGACGGCCCGGGGCACTGATCCGGATGCGATGCGGTGCCCGTTCGCGCTGCCTCGCGCGGGGGGCGATGTCCGGCAGGGGCGGTGCCGAGGAACCCGAGCAGGTCGACGTCGCCTTCGAGTTCGAAAGCGGTTCGGCTTGTACGCAGACGAGCAGGGCGTGGCGTGGGTCAGGAGGCTCGTCGAAGGCGCGGTGACCTCACGGGGCGCACGGATCACCGGAAGCGCACTGACGACCACTGACGCGTACGACTTCCTGGTCCGGCAATGGGCCGTGGAGCATCCCGCCCAGAACAGCGGCGCGCGACAACCGAGCAAGCTGCGGGTTCACTTGAAGTGCTCCCTGCGGACGCGACGGGCGATCCGCAAGGCTGTGATCACGAGCCTGTGCCCGGAAGGCACGGCCCCTCACTCGTGCCGCGTTCCATGGATGGCAGCAGCCTGAGATGGTCCAAGTCCCCCAGGAACGACCAGTACCGTCGGCGTCGCTGTCAGCCGATGCGCCCGCTTCGCCCTCCGCCTGCGGTCTCACCCGTGCGCCCTTGACCTCAATCACGCTTGAGGTAGCAAGATCGTGTGCAGCGGGGAACACCCGCCTCACGGACAACGGCAACAGGAGCGCGTCATGAGCGGTAGCACGACGGAGTTCGTCTCGATCATCGACTACACCGTGGAGGGCGGGTCACAGGCCCAGGACGAACTGGTGGCGGCGTTCGCCCCGCTTCTGAAGAAGTGGGTGGCGTTCTACCCCGGTTACGTCTCGGCCCGCTTCCACGTGAGCACGGACGGCACCCGCGTCTACAACGTGGTCACCTGGCAGAGCGAGGCGGACTACCGCAACTTCGTCGAGAACTCCGACACCGACGGCCGCATGGCAGCCATCGGTTCGGCCCTGGAGAGCCTCACCTCGGGAAAGGCGGAACCCAGGATGACGGGTGCACCTACGTACCGCATGGTGCGCCAGGTCGGGCCTTCGGCCTCCCGCGGATGACGCAGGGAGTCCCGGCTCACGTTCTGATGCCGGAGGCCTGTCGACGGCGCGGATCCTTTCAGCCGGGGCCTCGACAGGCCAATATCAACCTCCATGAAGACTGCTGAGCCGATGACCGGCGACCACACGGAGACCGAAGACCCCCGCCTGCCTCTGCTGACCACCTCGGAAGTACTGCAGACCATCGGTTACCTGCAGAGACTGGTGTCCCTCGACACCACGCATCACGGGTACGCGGCCAGCCGGCTTGCCGCAGACCTTGCCAAGCGAGTGTCCCAGCACACCGTAGGCAGCTGAACGCCGCCGGCTGAGCCAGGCGCTCCCTCTCGTCCGGGTCCGCGCCCCCGGCGCCCCGCCTCGGACGCCGAGGGCCCGGGCACCGCGAGCCACCGGGGCGCGAAGTCCATGACCTTTCGGCACAGGCCGCCTCGCGCTCCGGAGGAGAGGCCGTCGTCAGGTGATCGGCTCCGGTGCCGGTACCGGACCAGGCAGTGGGCCGGGGTGGGGGCCCGGGTCCGGTCGCGGATCGCCCGGCTGGGGATCCGGCTCGGGCTGCGGCGGGGCCGGCGGCACCGGGTCAGGGCCTCCCGGCCCGGGTACCGGACCGGGCAAGGGGCCCGGCTGCGGGCCCGGGCCGGGACCCGGGGTCGGGGTGGGACTTGGCGGGACCGGATCGTTGGGCGGAGTCCCCATGGTCGCTCCCGGTCGGCTGCGCTCGAGACCCGGCGGCCGTGCCGGTGCAGATGCCGGAGGAACCGGATGCGTACGGAACCCCGGCTGCGGCTCCGACGAGCTCAGCCCGGTCGGAGGATCGATCTCTACCTCGCTTGCCACCACCACACCACCTCACTGAGTCGGGAGGGATCCGTCTCCCTCCCTCACTCGGGTGCCCGGGATGATCCCTTTCATACCGCGAGCAGCAGGTGCGTACGGAGGGCTGAGGTGTACCGGACCCGCGACGGACGGCTCCAGGTGCCCGCCGTCGGTGGTCGTCGGTCCTCGCGCTGGACCGATCGGCTGCAGCCTCAGGTGTTTCTCGGGGTTTCGCCGCGCGGCCGATGAGTTCCTGTCGCCCGGCCGGTCCAAGCTCATGACAACCCTAGGAAGGACATCGCCATGTCAGAGCTTCTCGTCGACTTCATCACCTCCCTCGACGGCTACGCCTCGGGCGAGGGATGGCCCGGGTTCTGGGGTCTTGAGGGGCCGGAGTACCTCGCGTGGCTCGAGGAGCAGCCCGAGGTCACCTATCTGATGGGGGCGAACACCTACCGTCTGATGTCGGGCTTCGCCGCCGGCAAGGTCCCGGAGGGGCAGGACGAGTTCCGGCCCGAGGAGGAGGCGTCCGTCGACGAGCTCACCCAAGCCTCCAAAGTGGTGTTCTCCTCTTCACTGGAGGCGCCGCTGACGTGGGCCAACTCGACGCTCGTCAGGGACGATGCCGTCGAGGCGGTGCGGGCCATGAAGTCGAGTGGTTCGGGACTCCTCAGCACGATCGGCAGCCTCGCCCTGTCCCGGTCCCTGCTGCGGGCCGGGCTCGTCGACCGGTTCCGGGTCGTGCTGTTCCCGGTGATCACCGGGGCCACCGGCGAAGAACGCATCTACGACGGCTATCCGGATGTCGCCCTCGAGATGACCGAGCACCGCACCTTCGACGGTCGCATCCAGCTCGTCGAGTACAAGCCCCGTGTGCTCGAGCACCCTCCGCTGAGCATCCCCGGCTGACGACGTCACGGGAGCAGCACATCCGCGTCTTGCGTCTGCGGCCGGGCCCAGCCCTCGTGGCCATCTGCCTCCTCGCGCGGTCACGAAGTACCGTATGGGCAAGCTTTCGGCTAGTCAGGCGGGAAATAGGGGGCATGATGGGAAGTGGGGTCCGGGCGCTGCAGCGCGAGCAGACGCGGCACACCCTGTTGAGCGAGAGCAGACGGCTGTTCTCGACGCACGGGTACGCCGCCGTCAACCTGTCGCAGGTCGTCGAGGCGGCCGGCGTGACCAAGGGTGCGCTCTACCACCACTTCGAAAGCAAGAGCGCCCTCTTCCAGGCCGTATTGGAAGAGGTCCAGGAGGAGGTGGCCGCGTACGTCGCGGCGACGGCGGACGCCGAGAAGGACTCCTGGAGCCAACTCGCCTCGGGCTGCCAGGCGTTCCTCGACGCCACCACGAATCCTTCGGTCCAGCGCGTGATGCTGGTGGACGGACCGGCGGTGCTCGGCTGGCCGAGCTGGCGGGCGATGACCGCGGCCACCTCGGGCCGGCACCTCGCCGACGCCCTCGAGACCCTGATCGCCGAGGGCGTCATCCCGGCGCAGCCCGCGGCGCCGCTGACGCATCTGCTCTCGGGAGCGATGAACGAGGCCGCGTTGTGGCTGGCTTCCTCGGAGGACTCCGCCGATCTGGAGGCCACCCGGCACGCGCTGACGCGGCTTCTGGAGGCGCTGCGGGCGACGTGACGGCCGGTCAGGTCGCCGGTCAGGCCACCTGGATGTCGATCCGGACGCCGTTGGGGTCGATCAGGGAGCCGTGCCGCAGGTCGTCGGCCCGTACGGCTCCGTCGGCGGTGAGGCTCTCCCACAGCCCGGGGCGGTCCTCCACGTCGAGGGTGATCCGGACCGCGCGCATCGGCGTGCGGAACGCCTCGGGCAGGGCGGGGTGGGTGTGGTCGAGGAGGGCGAGCGTGGGGCGCCTCTCCCCCGTCCGGGCCAGCGCGGTGTACCAGGGGGTCGCGTAGGCGACGGTGAGTCCGAAGAGTCTTCCGTAGAAGCTGCGGGTCTGGTCCATGCGCGACGTGCAGATCACCGGACACAGGCTGGTTATCATCGAGACGGCTCCGCTCACATACCAACGGTAGGTCAAATGACGCTAAGGGCGTACCGCAGGTATGTCAACGCGCCCTTGAGAGGGGCAACGAGCGGGCGGCGCCCAGGACACGCCCCGGCGTGACGCCGGGGGGCGAGGGTCGTTGAGGAACCGAACGGACGTATCTCGCGATCGGAACGGTGCCACGATGACCTCCTCGACCCTGACCAGCTTCTATCCGGTGATCTGCACCGAAGCCCTCGAAGAGGCCGTGGCCTTCTACCGCACGCACTTCGGCTTCGAGACGACCTATACGAGTGACTGGTACGTCAGCCTGCGCCGGCCCGAACCGCCCTTCCACGAACTGGCCCTGGTCTCCGCCGACCACCCCACGATTCCCGAGGGGCACCGCCGTCCGGCCGGCGGTCTCCTCCTCAACTTCGAGGTGACGGACGTGGACGCCGAGTACGACCGGCTGGTGCGGCGCGCGGGGCTCCGGGTCGCTCTGGAGCTGCGGAGCGAGGACTTCGGGCAGCGCCACTTCATCGTCGCCGCCCCCGACGGCGTCCTGGTGGACGTCATCACCCCCATCCCTCCCACGGCCGACTACGCCGACGCGTACGCGGCCGGCTCCAGCACCGGGGCATGACAGTTCGGCCCGCGTCCAGGAGGACGCGGGCCGAACTCGGTCCGCCCTTGAGGGGCGGGACGTGCTCTTACTTCTCCGCGGCCACGACCGGCGCGGCTTCCGCCGCACCGTCCGACTCGTCGGCCTGGCCACCCGTGGCGGGCAGCTTCACGACGGCGGCCACGAGTACGGCGGAGGCGACCGCGACAGCGGCCCCGATGCCGCCGATGACGTTCAGGCCGTCGGTGAACGCCTCACGCGCGGAGGCCAGCAGCCCGGAGGCCGCCTCGGCGGACAGGCCCTGCGCGGCGTCGACCGCCCCGGCCAGCGAGTCACCGGCGTAGTCCGGCGCCCCTTCCGGGACCTTGACGCCCGCGTGGTAGAGGGCGGCGCCGAGGCTGCCGAGGATCGCGACGCCCAGCGCCATGCCGAGCTCGGTGCTCGTCTCCGAGAGGGCCGCGGCCCCGCCGGCCCGCTCCGGCGGGGCGGCCCCGACCACGATGTCCGTGCCCAGTGCGATCAGCGGGCCGCCGCCGGCGTACACGAAGGCGAAGCCGGTCACCACCTGGGCGATGCCCGAGGTGCTGTCGGCCATGCTCAGCATCAGGTGGCCGACCCCCGAGACGAGGAGGCCGACCGCCACCACGTACGCGGGGCGGAAGCGGCTCGCCGCCATCGGGGAGACCACCGCGGTGACGATCAGCGCGAACGCCGCCGGCAGCAGGTACAGGCCCGCCTTCATCGGGCTCAGGCCGCCGACGAGCTGCAGGAACTGGGTCACCATCAGGTACGTGCCGCCCGCCACCAGCATGCTGAGCAGCAGGGTCACGAGCGCGGTGCGGAAGGTGGCGGTCCTGAACAGCGCCAGGTCCATCAGCGGGTTCTCCAGGGTCCGCTGGCGGCGGACGAAGAGGACACCGACGACCAGGCCCACGACGAGGGCGGCGACGGGCACAGCGCCGAAGCCGTCGTTGGCGATCTCCTTGAGGCCGTAGATCACCGGGAGGATGGCGGCGAGCGACAGGGCCACGCTCGTCAGGTCGAGGCTGCCGGCCTCCTCGTCACGGTACTCCGGCAGCAGCATCGGGCCGGCCACCAGGAGCAGCGCCATGATCGGCACACCGAGCAGGAAGACCGAACCCCACCAGAAGTACTCCAGCATGGCGCCGCCCACCACCGGGCCGAGCGCGATGCCCACGGAGAACATCGTGACCCAGACCGCGATGGCCACACCGCGCTGCCGCGCGTCCTGGAACATGTTGATGATCAGGGCCAGCGTGGAGGGCATCAGCGTGGCCCCGGCGAGGCCCATCGCCGCCCGCGCCACGATCAGGGAGACCGGGCCGTCGGCGTAGACCGCCGCCAGTGAGGCGAGGCCGAACGCGGCCGCGCCGATCAGCAGCAGCTTGCGGCGGCCGATGCGGTCTCCCAGGGTTCCCATGGTCACCAGGAAGCCGGCGATCAGGAAGCCGTAGATGTCGATGATCCACAGCATCTGGGAGGCGGAGGGGTCCAGGGCCGCGCTGATGTGCGGCACGGCGAGGTGCAGCACGCTCACGTCGATGGAGAGCAGCAGGGTCGGCAGGGCCAGGACGGCCAGACCCAGCCACTCACGTGGCGTGGCCTGTGCGGGGGTGTCGACGTCGGTGGTCAACGGTGTTCCTTTCGGGGACGTACTTGTCGCTGTCCGGCGCGGGCGCCGGGCAGAGGCATGAGGGGCGCCGCCGGAGGCGGCGGGGTCGAGGCGGGCAGCAGAAGCGCCGTGACGGCGGCCGCGTTGGCAGGGGTGTAGAGGTAGAAGTGGCCTCCTGTGAAGGTGCGGTACGCGAAGGAGCCGGAGGTCTCCAGCGACCACAGGTGCATCCGGTCGCCGATCACCACCGGGTCGTCGACGGCGCCGAGGGCGAGGATCGGGGAGGCGACCCCGGACCGGGGGCGCCGGTAGGTCTCCATCGCCTCCAGGTCGGCGCGGATCGCCCGGAGCGACGGGCCGATCAGGTCGGCGCGGTCCCTCACCCCCGGGGACATCCCGCCGATGTCCGTCAGGTGCGTCAGCAGCTCCTCGTCGGTTCTGAGGTGGGCGAAGGGCGGCTCGCTGGGGAAGCACGGCGGCTGCCGCGCGGACACCGCGAGACGGGCCGGAGGCAGGCCCTTGGCCTCCATCGCGCGGGTGAGCTCGAAGCCGAGCACGCTGCCGAAGCTGTGCCCGACGACCGCGTAGGGCAGCGGTTCCAGCTCGGCGAGTTCGCCGGCGAGCGCCTCGATCATCGGCTCCACCCGGTTCATGGGCGGCTCGGCGATGCGCGCGCCCCGGCCGGGCAGCTGGGCCACGACGCACTCGACGTCCTCCGACAGCACCTGCCACCAGGAGCGGAAGGCGGAGGGCCACCCCCCGGCGTGCGGGAGCGCCACCAGCCGGAACCGCGGGCGGACCCGGGGCGCGTACCCCGGGCCGCTCACGGCGGTACGGCGGGCGCCGCTGCCGACCTTCATCCACCAGCCGCTCATCCCGGCCCCGCGTCCCCGGACACGGCGTGTCCGGCCGTCACGGGCAGCCCGGCCGGCGCGCCGCCGGCCAGCAGCGGGTGGTGCTTCTCCAGGTGCAGGATCACCCGCTCCTGGTGGCGCTGGAGGCGCTGCCCCGGAAGGTGCTCCAGGGAGTGCAGGAACGGGTCCTCGGGCGTCGGCAGACCGGCGATCCCGGTGGCGGTGCCGAGCACCAGCATCGGCTGGTACCACGCCGAGTAGCCGCCCTCGTGGGCGAACACGACCCGGCCGCCCGTCAGTTCGTCGGCGAGCCGGACCATGGCCGAGGCCATGGCGTGGAAGGTCCGGCTGGTGCACATCATCCGGCCCATCGGGTCGTGGCCTCCCGCGTCCACGCCCGCCGCCACCAGGATCAGGTCCGGGCCGAAGGCGCGGGCCGCCGGCTCCACGATCCGCTCCATGACCGCGAGGTAGGCGCCGTGGCCCGACCCGGCCGGCAGCGGCACGTTGAGCGTGCTGCCCGTTCCCTCGCCGGCGCCGGTCTCCATGACGAGACCGGACGCGGCGGGGAACAGCCCGTCCTGGTGGACGGAGATGTACAGGACTTCGGGGTCCTCGTAGAAGGTGCGCTGGATGCCGTTGCCGTGGTGCACGTCCCAGTCGAGGATCAGCACCCGCCGTGCCCCGTGGCACTGTGCCGCGCGGGCCGCCACCGCCAGGTTGTTGTAGAGGCACAGCGCCATCGCCCGGTCGGGCTCGGCGTGGTGGCCGGGCGGTCGCACCAGGCAGTAGGCGCGGTCGAACCTGCCGTCCAGGACGCCCGTCGCGGCCTGGACACAGGCGCCGGCGGCGAGCCTGGCCGCCCGCGCGCTGTGGTAGTTGACGTGCGCGTACACGCCGGCGTCGCCGGCACCGGCTGCCGAGGCGGCCTCGACCCGGTCGATGTGGCCGGGGACGTGGACGAGGAGCAGTTCCTCGTCCGTGGCGGGCGCCGGGGTGTGGGCCGAGTAGTGGTCCATCACCCCGGTCGCCTTGACCAGGCCCTCGGCACGCCGTAGGTCCGGGTCGACCGCGAACTGCCGCAGCGGTTCGACGCCGGGCCCGACCGGTACGTATCCCGAGCCGGCGCCGGGGTCGTGCCAGAAGCAGATCTCGTGGCTGAACCACGCGAGTCGGGAGCCGCTCACCAGCCGGACACTCCCAGCGAGGCGCGGCTGACGCCGGACACCTTCTCGATGTACTGGAGGTAGTACTCGCGCTCCTCGTCGGGTGTGCGCTTGGTGCTCAGCGTCGTCTCCAGCAGACGGAGGATCTCCTCGGCCTCGGCAGGGGTCAGTCCCCTCTCGCCGATCTCCTTCTCCAACGCGCGGATGCGCGCCGCCGGCTCCGCGACTCCGGACGCGAACGCCGCCGGGTCACTGTCGTGGTTGCGGGTCGAGGCGATGGTCTTCAGAACCGCTCCGAAGAACGCCGTGGTGTCGGTCATGGTCGGATCCCCCTTGCTCGCGGTGCATCGGTCGGTGCGTCGGTCGGTGCGGGTGCGCGGTGGTCCCCCGTGCCGGGGAGCGGTGCCGCGCGGGTGTGGTCGGTCAGTGGATGAGGCCGCAGGCGCGGCCGGCCTTCTCGAGCGTGACGACCGCCGCGTCCAGGTCGGCCTCGGTGTGGCTGAGGTTGACGATGGTCCGCAGCCGGGGAAGGGTCCGCGGCACGGCCGGGTACACGATCGGCTGGACGAAGAGCCCGTCCAGCTGGCACAGCCGCGCCATCTCCACGGCCTGGTCGGCGCTGGAGCAGATCAGGGGTACGACGGGCGTCTCGCTGGCGAGCGTGTCGAAGCCCAGGGCGTGCAGCTGGTCCCGGTACCGGGTGGTCCTGGCCCGGAGTTCACGCGGGAGGGACGGCGCGGCGGCCATCACGTCGACGGCGGCCTTGGCCGCGGCCACCTGGGCGGGCGTGGCCGCCGCGGAGAACATCCAGCCGCGTGCGTTGTTCTTCAGCGCGAAGATCAGGTCACGGGAGCCGGCGACGTAACCACCGGCGCTCGGGACGGTCTTGGAGAGCGTGCCCATCTTGACGTGGACGCGGTCCGGGTCGATGCCGAAGTGCTCGGTGATGCCGCGCCCTGTGTCGCCCAGCACGCCGAGGCTGTGCGCCTCGTCGACCATCAGCGGAGCGTCGTACCGCTCGCACAGCTCCAGGATGCCGGGCAGGTCGGCCACGTCGCCGTCCATGCTGAACACCGCGTCGGTGACCACGAGGCGCCCGCCGTCGCCCGCCTTGCGCAGGGCCCGTTCGAGGTCGGCGAGGTCGTTGTGGGCGTAGGTGACGACCTTGGCGTTGGACAGCCGGTACCCGTCCAGGATGCTGGCGTGGTTGTAGACGTCGCCGATCACGGTGTCGCCCGGGCCGACGAGGGCGCCGACCGTGGCCACGTTCGCCATGTAGCCGCTGGAGAACACGATGGCGTCCTCCGCGCCGAGGAAGCGGGCGAGGGCCAGCTCCAGCTCGCGGTGCAGGTGCAGGGTGCCGGCGAGGAGTCGTACGCCGTGGGCGCCGGTCCCGTGCTGCTCGACGGCGCGCAGCGCCTGCTCGTCGATGTACGGGTGCCCGATCAGGCCGAGGTAGCTGTACGAGGCGAAGTTCAGGAACCAGCGTCCGTCGAACTTGATGCGGGAGCCCGACGCCTCCTCGATCACGGGCTCGTAGAAGTACTCGCCCCGGGCGACGATCCCGCGATCGTCGCCGGACAGCGCGTCGATACGGCGGTCGAGGAAGGTGCCCTGCGGCGCGTCGGCCAGCCGGCCGGGGAGGGTACGGCGGGGAACGCGGGGCCCGGCGGCGGGCGTCGTACCGGGGGTGGGCGTGACGGCGGGGTGAGGCAGGGCGGCGGGGTGGGGCACGGTCGCCTGGTGGGGCAGGGCGGCGGGGACGGAGGTCGTGGCGGGGCCCGTGCGCGGGGAGAACGGGCGGGCGGGCGTGGGGGTCGGAGTCGGCGCGGAGGCCGGTGTCGGCGCGGGGGTCGGGGCCGTCCGGGCCGCGGGGGCCGCCGGGGCGGGCTCCGTCTGACGGAAGCGGTCCCAGTCGGGTACGAAGCCGTTGGAGGCCTGGGCGGGAGCCGGCTCCGGTGCGGGCGGCAGACCCTGCGTCCGTACGACGGGCGTCGGGGCCTGCGGGGCCGGAGAGGCGGGAACCGCGGGGGCCTCGTAGGGCGACTCACGGAGCGCGGGTATGGGCGGGTGCGGCGCCTGGACGGCGGCGCGAGGGAGCGACTCCAGGTGCGTGAGGAGTGTGCCGACCCGGGTGTGCTCGAAGAACGCCATCGGGTCCACGTCGAGCCCGTCGGCGGCCAGCGAGGCCGCGAGTTCGACGGCCATCATGGAGTCGAGGCCCAGTTCCAGCAGGTCGTCCTCGGCGGAGACCGAGTCGAGGTGCAGGACCTTGCCGAGGGCGAGGGTGAGCGACGGCCAGAGGCCGGCGTCGGGCGTGACAGCAGTCATGGATGCGTCCTTCGCATTCGCGGCGGAGAGTACGTAGTGCGCGGGTGGGCGGCTCAGGGCCGCGTGGAGCAGGGCGATGCCGTCGTCCTCGGTAAGCGCGGCGACGCCGTGCGCGGCGGCCTTGGGCGCGATGCTCTCGCCCATGCCGACCGTCCACAGGCCCCAGCCGAGGCTGTACCAGGGGAGGCCCTCGGCCCGTCTGCGAGCGGCGTAGCCGTCCATGTAGCCGTTGGCCGCGGCGTAGGCGCTCTGGCCGAGGTTGGCCCGGACGGCCGCGATCGAGGAGAACAGGACGACGAAGGCGGGGTGTTCACCGCCCGAGACGAGGTCGGCGAGGACGTGCGTACCACCCACTTTGGGGCCGAGGACGGCGTCCACCCGGTCGGGCATGAGGCTGCGGGCGAGTCCGTCGCGGAGCACTCCCGCCGCGTGGAACACCCCGTCGAAGGGGCCGGCCGGCGACTCCCCCGGGGATCGGACGTCCGCGGCGACGACCTCGAGGTCGCAGCGCTCGGCGAGCCGGTCGAGGCGCTCTCGTGCCTCGCCCTGTGCGGGTACGGTCCGCCCGACCAGCGTCAGCCGGGCGCAGCCCTGGTCCGCGAGGAACTCCGCGACGCGTAAGCCGATGCCGCCCATACCGCCGGTGATCAGGAAGCGGCCGCCCCGGTACCGCACGTCGCGTGCGGGGGCCGGCGGTGCCGCCAGCAGTACGGGCTCGTACCAGGTGCCCTTCCTGAGGGCGAGCTCCGTGTCGTCCCGGCGCAGCGCCTCCCAGAGGGCGGCTCCGTCGACGTCCTCCGCTCCCCCGGCCCGGTGCGGGCCGGAGCCGAGGTCGGCCAGGCGGACCCTGCTGCGCGGGTGCTCCGTGCGCAGGGTACGGCCGAGGCCCCACAGGGCCGTCATGAAGGGGTCGACCTCGTCCCCCTCCGTCACCACGTGCGCGGTGCCCGTGACGATGAGGAGGTCGGGCATGGGCGGGCGGGCGGCGAGCCGGCGGACCAGCGCGAAGACGTCCTGGAGAGCCTTGGTCGCCGCCGCCGCGTCGTCCGCCGAGCCGTCGGGAGCCACGTAGACGACATCGTGGGGGACGGTGCCGTCCGGCAGGGCGGCGAGTCCCTCGTCGACGAGCTGATCGGGCGTCAGATGGACGACGCGGTGGCCCTCGGTCTCACGGGGCGGGTGTGCCGCCACCAGCAGGACGGTGCGCTCGGCGCCGGCCGGCGGGGCGCCGGTATCGGTGGTGGTGGCCGAAGTGGCGGTGGCGGGTGACACGGCGTCGGCCGCCCGGGCGGGGCCGGCGGTTGCCTGGGCCGTCTCGCGCCAGACCAGGGCCTCGATCGTCGGGACCGCTCGCCCGGCCGCCTCCGGTGTCCGCCCAGATCCGGGACGCTCGCCTTCGGCGGGCGCCGGAGATGCCGTGGACACCGAGGACACCGCGGGGCCTCCGGGCACCACGGACGCCACAGGCGCCACGGGGAGGGCGGCCGGCCGGGGCGCCGGGACGGGCGCTGTGACGGTGTCTCCGGTGGGGGCGGGTGCCGCCGGGGCCGCGGCCTTGAGGGTGATCCGGTCCAGTTCCAGGAGTGTCTCCCCCTGCTGGCTGCAGACCACCGCCCGGCCGCGGACGGCGCCGCCGCCGGTGTCGCCGGTCTCGTCCCTCTCGACCAGGGCGAAGACCGTGCCGGAGATCCGGCGGCGGGCCACCAGTCGGCCGACGTACCAGGGCAGGCACATGCCGGCCGAGCCGTCGTCGAGCATGCCGAGCGCCTGGAAGACGCTGTCGAGCAGCGGCGGCGGTACGAACGGGGGCACCGCGCCGCCGTCCGCCCCGTCCTCGGCCCGGAGCATCAGCAGCATGCGACCGGGGCCCCGGTGCGCCGACCGGACGACCCGGTAGGCGGGCCCGTACGAGATCCCGCTCGCGTCCCGCCACGCGGCCATGTCCGCCGGCGGAACCTGCTGTGTGCAGCCCGCCCTGAGCGCGGCCACGTCGACGTAGCGAGGCGGCGGCAAGGGGGTGCTCGACACCCGGGCGGCACTGTGCTCGACCGGCTCCGCACCCGGCGCCGACGGCAGGGAACGGACCGCCTGCCGGCCCTCCCCGACCGCCGCCACCTCGATGGCGGCGGCCGGGCCGGGGACGGTCAGCGGCGTCTTGAACGCGATCTGCTCCAGCTGCCACACCCGGTCGGGCAGGTCGGCGGCGCAGGCGGAGATCAGGGCGTCGATCTGAGCGGCGGCGGGAACGACCGGGACACCGCCGATCCGGTGGTCGGCGACCAGCGGATCGGCGGCCCTGAGGGTGATCCGACGGGCGCTCACGTCCGCAACCCGAAGCGGCCTGTGGCCCGCACGAGGCCATTGACCTGGATGTCGACGGCGTGCTCGCCGGAGTAGTACACGCGCGTCTGGACCTCCCTGATGGGGTGGGACTTCTCCAGCGTCCGCTTCTCACCGGGGCCGAGTTCCAGCGTGGTCAGCTTGAAGACCTTGGGGATGCTGCGCCCGTTCTTGCGGACGTGGTGCACCACGTAGTCGACGGCGATGCTGTGGCGTCGGTCGTCGGTGTTCTCGATGTCGAAGTCGATGACGAGGGTGTCGCCGACGGTCACCGCGTCCGGGGTGATCCGCAGCCGGGGTACGCGCACGTGCTCGCCGCCGGTCGCCCCGAGCAGGCCCAGGGCCTGCTGGTCGCCCTTCTTCACGAGGGTCCGCAGAGCGTGCTTGACGATCCACCGGGTCTCGGGGGTGGGGCTCTCCTCCAGCCAGCGCAGCGCCGTGGCGAGTGCGACCTCGGGGTGGTCCTTGGAGATGTCGTTGAGGTTGTTGGCGACGGACTTCCGCACGTAATCGGACGAGTCGCTGCGCAGCGGTTCGAGGATCTCCAGGACCGGCTGCGGGTCCTTGACGAAGAAGGCCAGCGTGCGGTGCCAGGGAAGCCGGGGGCGGACGCCCTCGGTGGCCAGCCGGCGCACGTTGTGGCTGGGGCTGACAGCCCAGCCGGCCACCTTCTCCATCGTCAGCTCGTAGTGCTGTTCGAGGTAGGGCCGGATGGCGTACTCACCGGTGTGCCGCTTGGTGATCTCCTCGATGGCTTCGAGGGACAGCTCGGGGTGGTCCAGGCCGTACTCCTCGACGTAGCGGGCCACCGGCATGAGGAACCAGCTGCTGTTGAACATGCCCTCGCCCTCGGCGAGTTCGTCCTCGAGGATGGCGAGGAGGATCGGCACGGCCTTCGCGTAGTCCTCGGGGAGCCGCGTCCGCAGCCCTTCCGCGAGGACCAGGACCCGGTCCTTCAGCTCCAGTCCGGGGATGCGCTTCTCGGTCTCGGCCGCGTAGTCCTCCACGTCGAAACCGGGGTGGACGGATCGGATCTTGCCGCCGATGAGGCGGGCCGCGTCACCGTTGAAGTGACGCTTCAGTCCGTACTCGCTAGCCATGATGCTGGTACCTCTCGTTCGTGTGGTGCGGGTGTTGCACGTTGTTCGGATGGGTGGGGTCGGGGGTGGATGGGGTCGGGGTAGAGGGTCGGGTCGGTATCGGGGGCTGGGTCGCGTTCGCGTTCGCGTTCGGGGAGATCCAGTACCTCTGCCGGTGGAAGGGGTACGTGGGGAGGGTCATCGTGCGATGGCCCTTGCCGGCATGCACACCGGACCAGTCCACCGCTCCTGACGCCGTACCGGCATACGCCGCCACAGCCGCGTACACCTCCGCCTGATCCACCCGGTCACGACGCAACGTCGACAACCACAACGGCTCAACCCCCTGCCACGACGCTCGTGCCAACGACGTCAGCTGCGGCTGCGCACCGATCTCCCACACCACACCCGCACCCGAAGCGGCACCCAGCAGGCCGACGGCCTCCGTGAACCTCACCGGCTCACGAATCCCCCGCGCCCACAGCCCCGCATCCCGCACCGACTCCGCCGTATGCCAGCCACCCGAGATCGTCGAAGCGAACGCCAGCCGCGGAGCCGACCACTCAACCCCGGCCACCACCTCGGCGAACGGAGCCACCGCGCCCTCCATCAACGCCGAATGGAACGCATGACTCACCACCAACGGCTGCGACCGCAGACCCGACCCCTCACGGAACCGCGCCACCGCATCGGCCGGACCCGAAACCGTCACCACACGAGGCGAGTTGAACGCAGCCACCTCTACTTCGGGAAAGGACCTCAGGGCTTCGAGAACGGCTTCCGCATCACCGTGCACGGCAGCCATCGCACCAGCACCCGGCTGCGACTCCATCAACCCACCACGCACCACCGCCAGACGCAGCAGATCCTCCAGACCCACCACACCCGCAGCCCACCCCGCACTCAACTCACCCAGACTGTGACCCACCACCACATCCGGACGAACCCCCAACGACTCCAACCACCGCACCAACGCCACCTGCACCGACACAATCCCCACCTGCGCACACCGGGTCGTGCCGAGGATGCCGGAGGTGTCGGTGAACAGCAGGTCCAGCAGCGGGACTTCCAGCTGGCCGGCGAGGAGATCGGCGCATTCGTCGAGTGCGGCACGGAACGCCGGTTCCGTGCGGTAGAGCCCTTGGCCCATGCCCGTGTACTGGGAGCCCTGGCCGGTGAACATGAAGGCGATCGGGGCGGAGCTCCTGCCACCCTTTCGGGTGACGGGGGTTGTGCCTGAGGCGACGTCCCGGAGAGCGACCGCGAGTTCACCCGCGTCACGGCCTGACACGACCGTACCGAACCTGCTCTCCGCGCGGCCGGTGTTGGCCGTGAACGCGAAGTCACCCACGTGGTTCTCGTCCACGGTGGCCAGGGCGTCCGCGTACGAGCCGGCCAGCGCACGCGCGGTGGTCTCGTCCGCCGCGTCCACACGCACCAGGAACGACTCCTGCCCCACCACCTCACGAACCGGGGCCTCAGGTGCCTCCTCCAGGATCACGTGGGCGTTGACCCCGCCCATCCCGAACGCGCTCACCGCGCCGCGACGCGGACCATCCACCGGACGCGGCCACTCCGACACCCGATCCGCCAGGAAGAACGGAGTCCCCTCGAACCGAATGTGATCATTCGGTCGCACCACATGCAACGACGGAGGAACCACACCCCGCTCCATCGACAACAACACCTTCACCAACCCCGCAAGACCCGCAGCCGGCTCCAGATGACCCACATTCCCCTTCAACGAACCCAACGCACAGAACTGCGAACGAGACGTCAACCCCCGCCACGCACGCGTCAACCCCTCCACCTCGATCGGGTCGCCCAGGCTCGTGCCCGTCCCGTGCGCCTCCACCAGACCGATCGACTCCACCGACACACCCGCATCCACCAACGCAGCCGAGATGACCTCGGCCTGGGCCCGCGGGCTCGGCGCCGAGTAACGGGTGGTGCGGCCGCCGTGGTTCACGGCAGCGCCCTTGACGACGCCCCGGATCCGGTCGCCGTCGCGCAGCGCGTCGTCGCAGCGCCGCAGCACCACGGCCACGGCGCCCTCGCCGGGGACGAAGCCGTCGGCGGTGCTGTCGAAGGCGCGGCTGCGGTGGCGCGGGGAGAGGGCCATCATGTCGCCCATCGACCGGAAGTACTCCGGGCTGATGCCGGCGTGCACGGCCCCGATGACCGCTGTGTCGATGTCGCCGGAGCGCAGGTGCTGGAGCGCGGAGTGCAGGGCGACCAGCGAGGACGAGCAGAGGGTGTTGACGACCGTGCTGGGACCGCGCCAGTCCATCAGGTAGGAGAGCCGGTTGGCGATCATCGCCTCCAGGCCGAGGCCTCGGCCCTCGGGCACTCCGTGGCGGAAGCGCTCCTCGTGGTAGTGGTCGTGGCTGTAGGCGATCCACAGCCCGGTGCGGTCCTCGCCTGCTCGGGCGCCGCCGCGTCCGCCGTCCTCCAGGGCCTCCCAGATCGTCTCGTAGACGATGCGGGCCTGCGGGTCGATCAGCGGCGCCTCGCGGGCGGAGATCCGGAAGGGCGCCGGGTCGAACTCGTCGACCCGGTCGAGGAAGGACGCGTGCGGAAGAGGACCGGCGGCGTCGCCTCGACGGCTTTCGGGCAGCGGGCCGACCGTGTCGCGGCCCTCGGCGAGCAGCTCGGCGAAGGCCGTCAGCGTACTGGCCGTGGGCAGCCTCACCGCGGCGCCCACGACCGCGATGTCGCGCGTCCTGGTCGCGTGGGTGTCGTCGTGGGACGCGGCCTCGGTGGCTGAACGGGACCTGGCGACGGCAGTCACGCGCGCCTGGGGGGCGGGCGGCGGCGCCGGCTCCTGCGGATGGGGCGCCGACGGGGCGACCCGAGGTGCCTCGGCGGTCGGGGGCACCGGGGCCGCTGGAATGACGGGGGCCACGGGGGGAGCGGGGGCCACGGGGGGCGTCGGGACGGCCTGGGCTGTCGGTGCCTCGGATGCCGCCGGGCCAGCAGTCGTCGCCGGGGCGGCCGTGGCAGCCGTCGTCGACGGGGCGGCCGTGGCAGCCGTCGTCGACGGGGCGGCCGGGGCCGAGGGGCTCGGGAGCCGGTCGACGAGTTCGGGTGCCTCCTCCGTCAGGAAGTCCGCGAACTGCCGGGGCGTCGCGTACTCGAAGAAGACCGTCGGGTACAGGGACAGGTCGTGTTCCTGGGAGATCCGCTCGCTCAGTGCCACCAGGCCGACGGAGTCGAAACCGGCCGAGAGGAACTCGGTGTCGGCGTGCTCCTCGGACGTGCCCGTCAGAGCCAGGAACCAGGCCAGCGCCCGTGCGGACGGCGTACTGAAGACGGCGGGGGCCGGGTCGGCGGCGGGAGCGCCCTCGGCCTCGGCCAAGCCATCGGCAACGCCAACGGCGACGGCCTCAGGAAGAGGCTCCACCGGAAGCGGTGCGGCGAGGGCGGGTGCGGGATCGGCGGCCGGGGTGGCCGGGACCGTCGCCCGCACGGTGGCGGGGGCCGGGGCGGCGGCCGGGTCCGGTGCGGGCCCGGCCGCAGTGTCCTCGCGGAACGCCAGCGCCGGGACGCGCTTGGACGACATGTCGCCGAAGACCAGCAGCGGCGTGCCCGACTCGTCGGTGACGGTCTGGGTGACCCGGCACGCCTCGTCGTTCCAGAAGGCGATCTCGGTACGGACGTACGCGGCGTCGTCCAGCGGGCCCAGGACGTCGAGCCGCCCCACCGACAGGGGGATGAACGCGGAGGCGTCCGCGGTGCCGAAGACCGGGTTGGCCGGGTCGATGGCCGCCACGGTCACGCTGTCCAGGAGGCCCGGGAAGAGCTGGACGTCCGGCGGGTTCAGTTCGCGCTGGCGGGGGCCCTCGATCCGGGCGAGGGTGCCGCCGTCCGGCAGGCTCGCCACCCACGAGATGTTCCGGTAGTAGCGCCCGTGGTGGTAGCCGATGCGCCGCAGCCACCGGTACAGGCCGGAGCCCGCGTGGACGGCGGATCCGGCGCAGTCGGCCAGCAGGGGACCGACCTGGAGGCGGGGCGCCGGCTCGGCACGGGCGGCGAGGCGCCCGGTGACGAAGACGTCGCCGGTCTCCCCGTCCTCGACCCGGAACCGCCCGTCCCCGTCGACCCGGCCGACGACCCGCCGGGCCCCGGTGGGGATGAGGGGGCGGTGGAAGAGGATGTCCAGCGCGCCGTGGAACGGTTCGCCGCGCAGGGCGGACCCCTCGCGCAGGAAGTCGAACCAGGCCACGCCCGGGAGCATCAGCGTGCGGTACACGGAGTGCTGCGCGATGGGCACCTCGCCCGGGCCGAACACGCGGGCGTACGTGTATCCGGCGGGCCCCTCGTCGGACACCAGCTCGGCGGGCGAGCCGGGTTCGGCGGACCGGAGCGGCTCGGCGAGGTTCAGGGCGCGTCCGCGCGGCTGGGCGACCGGCAGCAGGCGCTTGCTCCACGCGGCGCCGGTGGTCTTCTGGAACGCGGCCCAGTCGATGTCGCGTCCGGCCTCGAACAGTTCGGCGGCGAGAGCCGCCAGTGCGGCTGCGGCGGTCCGCTCGTCACGGGCCCCGGCCAGGCGCGCGCCGACGTCGCGGCCGGCGGCATCCTGTCGCTCGGCATCGAGGGCCGGGTCGCCGTCGCGCCGCAGGACGTCGCCGAGCGCCTGTTCCAGCGGCAGGCTCCCTCGTACGAAGTCGGCGACCGGCTCCCAGCCGGGCGGGAGGTCGACGGCGTCTCGGGGCAGCCCCAGGTCGCGCAGCGCGATGGCGAGGGCGATCCCCGAGAGGATGCGGAGCAGTTCGCCGGAGAACGCGGCCAGCGGGGTGCCGGTGGCCGTCTCAAACTGGCGTACGACGTCGTGCACGGCGGGGGTGGAGCCGTCGAGGGCGGTGAGCCACGCGGGCGGCGCCGCGGCGGCTTCGGGGCGTACGGAGACGGTCGGGCGGGACGCGCCGGTGGCACCGGTGGTTCCCGGAGCTCCGGAGGCAGTGCGACCGGGTGAGAGGAGCTTGGCGCGCAGGGCGGCCGTCAGCTCGGCCGCGTCCTCGCCGACGACGGCCAGTCGCGCGGCGCGGTGCGGCCGGGCGAGCCGGGCGGTGGCGCACACGTCGGCCAGTTCCTCGGGCCCGCCCCGGAGGGAGGGCAGGAACTCCACCCACTGGGCGCAGAGTTCGCGCAGGCCGTAGGCGGTGTCGGCGGAGAGCGTGAGGACATGGACGGGCTGCCGGGCCCCGGTCGGAGCCGTTGGGTTCCGGCGGGCCGGGGCGGGGACCGCCTCGGCCACGACGTGCGCGTTGGTGCCGCCGAAGCCGAAGCCGCTCACCGCGGCCCGGCGGACCGGCACGTCGGGCCAGGGCAGGGTGGCCTCGGGCAGGTGGAAGGGGCTCTGGTCCAGGTTGAGGCGGGGGTTCGGGGACTCGACGGCCACGGCCGGTACGGTGCCCTCCCGCAGCGAGACGATGATCTTCGCGAGGCCGGCGAGGCCGGAGGCCGAGTGGAGGTGGCCGATGCGGCGCTTGACCGAGCCGAGCGCGACCGAGTTGCGCGGGACGCCGTGGCACCCGAACACCTCGGTGAGCGCCCGGACCTCGATGGGGTCGCCGATGGCGGTTCCGGTGCCGTGCGCCTCGACGTACTGCACGGTCGCCGGGTCGACGGTCCGGTAGACCTTGTCGAGCAGCTCGATCTGGGCTTCCAGGTTGGGCGTGGTGACGCCCATGGTGCGGCCGTCGTTGTTGACGGCGACCCCGCTGATCGCGCCGAGGACCAGGTCGCCGTCGCGGAGCGCCGCCGCCATCGGCTTGAGCACGAGGGCCGCGGCTCCTTCGCCGGGGACGTAGCCGTTGGCCCGGCGGTCGAAGGTGTGGCACAGCCCGTCCGGTGACAGCGCTCCCGTACGGGAGAGGAGGACGAAGGTCAGCGGGTCGATCAGGAGGTCGACCGCGCCGACGAGGGCGAGTTCGCAGCTTCCGGAGGCGAGGCTCTGGCAGGCGAGCCAGACCGCCGAGAGCGAGGAGGAGCAGGCCGTGTCGACGACGAGGCTGGGGCCCGCGAGGTCGAAGCGGTCGGACAGCCAGGCCGCCATGAAGTTCTGCGACCGCCCCCACAGGGCGGCCGGGCCGGGCCCGGTGGCGTCCGCCGGGGTGGGCACCGCAGGGCCCGCCAGGGTGGACATCGCGGGAACCGGAAGGCCGGGGGCGGTCGTGCCGCGGCCCTGGTCGAAGCCGTAGGCGTTCATCCGGGCGCCGATGAACACGCCCGCGTCGAGCCTGCGGCGCGCGCCCAGGTATCCGGAGTCCTCCAGGGCCCGGGCGCCGACCTCCAGCATGACCCGCTGCTGAGGGTCGAGGAGGACGGCGTCCTCGGCGGTCATGCCGAAGGCCTCGTGGTCGAAGGAGAAAGGGTCGACCAGGAACGCGCCCCGGTGGTGGGTACCGCGGTGCGGCGCCTCGCCGAGGTACAGGTGGCGGGCCCACCGGCTCGGCGGGACCTCGCCGACCTCGACCCCGTCGCCGCCCAGCATGGCCGTCAGGTCGGCCACGTCCTCGGCGCCGGGGAGTCTCGTCGCGAGGCCGATGACGGCGATGCGGGTGTCGAGCTCGCTCACGGTTGTCCTTTCGTTCGGCTCGCCGGTCATGCCTGGACCGCCTCCCGTCCGCCGTCGCGGTCGCGGTCGAGCAGGGGGCGCAGCAGCGCGCTCAGGGTGGCGTCGACGGCCCCGGTGCGGTCGGGCGCGGTGGCGGCCGGGGGCGCCGGGACGGCGGCGGGTGCGGCCGGGCCGGAGGGTGCGGGTGCGGGTGCGGCCGGGCCGGCGGCGGGTGCGGCCAGGTCGGCGAGTTCGGCCGCGATGTCGTCGGCGGTGCGGGCCCGCATGAGGAGCGACGGGTCGACGGTCAGGCCGCCCCGTTCGAGGGCGGTGGCCAGTTCCGCGATCACCAGGGAGTCGAGGCCGAGCCCTTGGAGTGGCCGGTCGCCGGGGTCCTCCCCCAGGACGTGGAGGAAGGCTTCCCGGACGTGGGCACGCATCGCGGTGGTGTCGCGCCGGGTGGCCGGCGCCGCCGGAGTGGCCGGAAGCGCAGGGGTGGCCGGTAGCGCGGCATCGGCCGGGGAGGTGGGGACGGGTGCGGCGGTGGCCGTGCCGACCGTCTCCGCCGGGGCGGACGCGGTGCCGGGGAAAACGACGGCGCCGCCCGACCGCAGGTGGTCGAAGAAGGCGTCGAGCGCCTCCTCGGCGCCGACCGAGTGGCCTGCGGAGAAGGTGTCGTCGGCCTTCATCCCGATGCCCGTCCAGTTCGGCCAGGCGTGCGCGGTGACTGCGGTGACCTCGTCGTCCTCCCGTTCGGCGAGGGCCAGTTGGAAGGCGTTGGCGAGGCTGTAGTCGACCAGTCCGCGGCCGGCCAGGGCCTGGGTCCCGGCGATCGAGGAGACGAGGACGGCGAAGTCGGCGCACTGTTCCTTGGCCAGGCGGACGACGTGCAGCGAGCCTGCCACCTTGGGCGCGAGCACCTTCTCGGCGTCGCTCCAGGGGCGGCGGTGCATCGCCCCGAAGGGGTTGACCGCGCCGGAGGCGTGCACGACGCCGACCAGTCGGCCCCAGCGCCGGCCGAGCCGGTCCGCGACGGCGGCGAGGGCCGTCGGGTCGGAGACGTCGCAGGGCACGTACTCGACCTCGGCAGCGCCGCCCGCCAGCTCTCGCAGCGCCTGCGCGCGGGTGGCGTCGAGGGCCGACCGGCCGACGACGGCGACGCGCCGGGCGCCCCGGGCGACGAGGCGTTCGGTCAGTCGCAGTCCGACGGCCCCGAGCCCTCCGGTGACGAGGCAGTAGCCCTCGGCCGGAAGGAAGTACGGAGGGCCGGGCCGGGCGGGCACGGTCTCCGGCACGTACCGGGCGCCCTGCCGGTAGGCGGCGACGGTGGTCCCCGCGTCGGCGTCGTCGGGCTCCGGTGCACCGGACACCAGTGCGGCGAGCTCGGCGGCCAGGTGGGCGGCCTGGTCGGCGGCCGGGTCGGCGGGGTCCAGGTGGACGACGGAGGTGGGTCGGCGGCCTTCCGCTCCCGCGGCCCGGACGGCCATGGCGGCCGCCGCCCGGACCGGGTCCGGACCGGCGTCGCCGCCCTGCGCGCCGTGGCGGGTATGGGCGGCGGACTGCGGGTCCGCCCCGCCGAACGAGGCCCACAGGATCCCGGCCCGCTGCGGCAGCGTCCGCGTCAGGTCACCCATCTCGGCCCACAGGGAAGCGAGTTCGGCGGGGTCCGTGTGCCCGGTGTCCCGGGGTCCGACCACCACGGCGGCGTCGGCCGGCGCGCCGGGCGCGACGACGGTCACGCCCCGGTCCCGCAGCAGCCCGGTCAGGGCCTGCCCGAGGGCGGGGTCGGCGACGTTCAGGCTCACCGTCGCCGGTCCGGCCGAGGCGGCTCGTGCCAGGTCGCGGGCGCGCCACCGGACGCGTACGGCCGGTGTGCCCGTCTGTGCGTCCTGCGCCGGGGTCCCGTTGTGGCCGGTCTGGTCGATGTGGCTGGTCTGGTCGGTCTGGTCGGTCTGGTCGGTCTGGTCGGTCTGGTCGGTCTGGTCGGTCTGGTCGGCCTCGTATGCCTGGCTGGCGTCGTATGCCTGGTCGGCCTCGTCGGGGCCCCGCCAGAAGGCGGACCCGGCGAACGGGTAGGTGGGCAGATCCGTGACGCGGGCTCCCGCGGGGGACAGTCCGAACCAGTCGACGTGCGCGTATCCGGCGGTGGCCAGCTCCGCCGCGTGGGCCGGGTGGCCGGGGGCGGCGGTCGTCCCGCACAGGGCCGCCGCCGCGTCGGCGGTGAGGTCGATGTCGACGCGGGCGACGGGGTGGGTCCCGTCCGCGACCGAGCGGAGCGCCGCCGCGAGGTCCGCCGCCGAGCGTCCGTGGACGGCGGTCTGGTACTCCAGCGGGGAGCGGCCGGTGTTGGCCGTGTGGCACAGGTCGGCCGTCTCGGCGGAGTCCCGTGCCGTGTCGAGGCGAGCGGCGTAGGTGGCGGCCAGCTTCCGTACGGCCGTCTCGTCGGCGCCGGTGACGCGGACCACGAACGACTCCGGGGCGGGTACGTCACGGGCCGGGGCCTCCGGTGCCTCTTCCAGGATCACGTGGGCGTTGACCCCGCCCATCCCGAACGCGCTCACCGCACCACGACGCGGACCATCCACCGGACGCGGCCACTCCGACACCCGATCCGCCAGGAAGAACGGAGTCCCCTCGAACCGAATGTGATCATTCGGCCGCACCACATGCAACGACGGAGGAACCACACCCCGCTCCATCGACAACAACACCTTCACCAACCCCGCAAGACCCGCAGCCGGCTCCAGATGACCCACATTCCCCTTCAACGAACCCAACGCACAGAACTGCGAACGAGACGTCAACCCCCGCCACGCACGCGTCAAACCCTCCACCTCGATCGGATCACCCAAACTCGTACCCGTCCCATGCGCCTCCACCAGACCGATCGACTCCACCGACACACCCGCATCCACCAACGCAGCCGAGATCACCGCCTGCTGCGCCGCACTGCTCGGCACCGTCAACCCACTCGTACGACCCCCGTGATTCACCGCCGAACCCTTCACCACACCCCGGACCCGATCCCCATCACGCAACGCCGCACCCAACGGCTTCAACACCACCGTCACCACCCCCTCCCCCGGCACAAACCCATCCGCACCCGCATCGAACGGCCGCGAGTGGCCGGAGGGTGACAGGGCGCGCAGGTTCCGCATGGCGACGTAGTGCAGGGGCGACATGGCGACGCGGACTCCGGCGACGACGGCCTGTTCGCACTCCCCCGCACGGATGCTCCGCACCGCCGTGTGCAACGCCACCAGCGACGACGAGCACAACGTGTCGATCGTCATGCTCGGCCCGTGCAGATCCAGGAAGAAACTCACCCGGTTCGCCAGGAAGGCGTTGTGGTTGCCCAGACCGGCGGGGGCGTCCAGCTCCGGGGAGAGGTTGTAGTCCTTGTAGTGCTGGTAGCTGGCGCCGACGAACACGCCCGTGTGGGGCGACAGTCCGCGCGGCGGCAGGCCGGCCGACTCCAGCGCCTCCCAGGTGGTGCGAAGCAGCCAGCGGGCCTGCGGGTCGAGGGCCTCGGCCTGCTTGGGGAAGAAGTCGAAGAACCGGGCGTCGAACTCCTCGACGCCGTCGAGGAAGCCGCCCACGTCCGGCTCCCGGCGGTCGGCGTACCGGCCCCAGCGGCGCGCGGGCGCGGGGCCGACCCGGTCTCCGGACTCGGCCAGTACGTCCCACAGTCCTGCCGGGTCCGTGGCGCCGGGCAGGGCCACGGCCATCCCGATCACGGCCACGTCGTCGGCGGAGACCGCCTCGCCGGGGTCAGCTCCGTAGAGCGCGGCCGGGTCGGCGCCGCGGTCCGAGACCCGGGTGGACGCCCGGTGAGGTGCCTGGCCGGTGGCCGGACCGGTGGTCTCGTCGTCGGCCCGGGGCGCCGCTACGGCGGGTGCCGCCTCGGCCTCGGGCCGCGCGAAGGTGTCCTCCGGGGCCAGTTCGGTGACGTGGGCGGCGAGGGTGCGGCAGTCGGCGGCGTCCAGGACGTCCGTCGGGCTGAGCCGCACCCCGTACCGCTCGTCCAGGTCGGCGGCGACGGCCGTCGCCAGCATCGAGTCGATGCCGACGGCGGACAGCGCGGTGGTCGCGGTGATCCGGGGGTCGTGCAGGGCCGCCCGCACCACCTCGACGACGGCCGCCTCGGCCGCCGCCAGCCGTGCCGAGCGGGGCGCCGGCGCGGACGCGTCCGCGCCGGTGGTCGTGGCTGCGGGGCCGGTGGTAGCTGCTCCGGCGGTCGTGGCTGCGCCGCCGCTCGTACCTGCGCGGCCGGTGGTCCTACCTGCCGCGCTGCCCGTACTCGTGCTGTTCCCGGCCACGGTCCGGTACTCGATGCCTTCGAGGCGGACCAGGACGCGGCCGTCGTCCGCCAGCAGGTCGACGTCGCCGTGCCGTACGCCGTCGGCGCCCGCCTCGGCACCGTCGAGGAGCACGAAGGCAGTGCGCCCGGGGTCGCCCCAGCGCGCGGCGCCTTCGACGGCGACCGGCAGGAAGGTGCCGGTCGGCGCCTCGGGGTCGGCGAGCGTGAGCACGGCCATGGCCTGGAGGGCGGCGTCGAGTGCCGCCGCCTCGGCCTCCAGGGGGCTGTCGGCCGGAAGGTCGACGCGGGCCAGGACCTGGCGGGGTCCGTAGTGGACCTCGGTGATCGACCGGAGCGGAGCGGTCAGTTCCATGCCCTTGGCGGCGAACCATGCGTAGAGGCCCGCGGGTTCCAGGTCGCGGCCGAGGTCCGCGCGCAGGGCGTCCAGGTCCCGTGCGGCGGGTGCGGGTCCGGCCTGGGCGGCGCCGGTGGTGAGCCGGGCGATCGTGCGGCCGGCGTGCCGGAAGGCGGCCGGTCCCGTGCGGCCGGGCTCGTCCAGATCGGTGGTCAACGCGTGCGGGCCGCTCCCCCGGCCCGTGAAGGCGACGGCGCTCAGTTCAGCGGCCGCCCGCAGCCCCAGGGCGAGGGGCACGGCGCCGGGCACGGTCTCCTCGCCGAGTACGCGGTGGGCCCGCGAGAGCCTGCGGACGGCCGCGGCCACGTCCTCGCTCCGGACGGCGGCGGCCGGGGCTCCGGTCGGCGCGTCCGAGGCGACGGCGGGGGTCGCCGGTGCCATGGGGGCCGCCGGGGCCACGGATGTCGCGATTGCCGCGCCGAACGGGTACGGCGGCAGCGGCCTCCGGCGTACCGCCGGGTCCGGGTACACGGACGTCCAGTCGACGGCCGCCCCTCCGACGTGGCGCAGGGCGTGGACGCCGAGGCCCGCCGAGGCGGTCTCCACCACGACGGAGCCGCGCACGACGGTGCCGGGTGCCCAGTCCGCGAGCCGCAGGGCGTGGTCGAGTCCGGCGCCGATCTCCCAGGCGGAGCCGCCGAGCACGGCGATCCGGTGCGCGCGGTGGTCGCGTCCGACGGCACTGGAACGGCACAGTTCCCGCAGGCCGGCGGCGGTCTCCCCGCGCAGCACCGCCCGCGTGGCCGCGATGCGCCGCAGCAGGGCCTCCGGGGTGTGGCCGGAGAGGACCAGCAGGTGTTCACCGGTGGAGCCGTCCGCGTGGGCGGCCTCGTCGGCCGGTCCGCCGCCGGTCTCCTCGGCGCCGTGGTCCCGGACGTACTCCTCGACGACGACGTGGGCGTTGGTGCCGCCCATGCCGAAGGAGCTGACGCCGAAGCGCCGCGGTCCCGCGGAGGTCCACGGGCGGGGCTCGGTCGGGATCTCGAACGGCCCGGAGGACAGGTCGAGGTGGCTGCTGGGCTTCTCGAACCCGGCGACCGGAGGGATCTCCCCGTGCCGCAGGCACAGCAGGGCCTTGACGAGCCCGGCGAGCCCGGCGGCGGGCTCCAGGTGCCCGATGTTGCCCTTGACGGCGCCGAGGTGGACCGGCCCTTCGCGGTCGGGGTCGCCGCCGAACACCTCGGTGAGGGCGGCGAGTTCGATGGGGTCGCCGAGCCGGGTCGCGGTGCCGTGGGTCTCGATGAGGGAGATGTCGGCCGGGGCGAGCCCGGCGTCGTCCAGCGCCGCGCGGACGACGGCGGCCTGGGCCCCGCTGCGGGGCACGGGCAGGGCGCTGCCGCGCCCGCCGTGGTTGACGGCCGTACCCCGGACGACGCCCCAGATGAGGTCGCCGTCGCGCTCCGCGTCCGCGAGCGGCTTCAGCAGGACGGCGAGGGCTCCCTCGCCGGGGAGGAAGCCGTCCGCATGCTCGTCGAAGGGCTTGGGCAGGCCCTCCGACAGGGCGCCGAGCTGGCTGAGGCTGCGGTAGTACCAGGGCGTCAGGCCGACCTGGCAGGCCGCCACGATCGCGGCGCCGCAGTGGCCGGCGCGGAGCGCGGCGACCGCCTGCTGGAGCGCGACGAGTGAGGACGAGCAGAGGGTGTCGACGGTCTGCGAGGGGCCGGTGAGGTCGAGCGCGTACGAGATGCGGTTGGCGAGCACCGCGTTCATGGAGCCGAGCGCGGTGTGCGGGCCCACGGTCTCCAGGCCCTGCGTGTCGCGGTGGTGGGTGTAGGTCGCGCCGACGAAGACGCCGATGTCACGGCGGCCGACGAGGCCGGCGTCGTCCCGGACCGCCCAGGCGTGCTCCAGGAGCAGCTTCTGCTGGACGTCCATCTCCTCGGCCTCGCGCACCGAGATGCCGAAGAAGGCCGGGTCGAACCGGTCGGTGTCGGTGAGGAAGGCACCCTTGCGGCAGTACGTGCCCGTCATGCGGGGCCCGCGCTGTTCGACGTGGGCGTCGACGTCCCAGCGTTCGGCGGGTACGTCGGTGAAGGCGTGGCCTCCCGCGCGCACCAGCGGCCACAGGTCGGCCACGCCGCCGGGTGCGCCGGGGAGATCGCCGGACACGGCGACGACGGCGACGTCCAGGTCGCGTCCGCGTGCAGCCGAACGCCGGGGGCGCTCAGGCGTGGCGGCGGGGGCGGAGACGGTCGAGGCGGTGGAAGCGGCGGCGAGGGCGGTCGAGGTCGCGGAATCTGCCACGACCCGGGAGAGGGCGGGCTCGGCAGGCCGGACGGGCTCTGCGGCGGCGGGCTCGACAGGCCGGACGGGCTCGACAGCCTGGGCGGGCTCGGCGACGGCTGCATCGACAGCACCGGCGGCAGCGCCCCCGGCCGGTTCCGGCAGCGCCGCCGCCGCGCCGTAGCGCTCGGTGAGCGCCTCCGCCAGTTCGTCGAAGGCCCCGTACTCCAGGAAGAGGGTGGCCGGGAGGCTGACGCCCCAGCGGCGTGACAGCTCCTCGGACAGTTCGACGCTCATGATCGAGCTCATGCCGTAGTCCGACAGGAGCGCCTCGCGGTCGAGGGACGCGATTCCCAGCCGTTCCACGAGGAACTCCGCCAGCGCGTCGGCGACTCGCCCGACGGCGTCACCGGCTGTCCCACCGGAGCCGTCGGCGCGCTCCCCCTGACCGGAAGGACGGGATCCGACGCCCGCGATCTCGGCGGAGGCGGCGGAGGCGGCAGAGGCTGTCGAGACAGCGGAGGCGGACGCGGTCGAGACAGCGGAGGCGGCGCGGTGCGCCTGGTCCTCCGGCTCGGCGATCTCGGTGCCCGCGTCCGGGTGGGCGATGACGAGCTGCCGGGCGGGCTGCTCCGCTCCCAGGACGGCGATGAGCGCGTCCAGGCCCTCCGCGGTGGTCAGCGGACGGACGCCGCGCGCCCGGAGCTGGGCCGCCACGGTGGTGCCCATGCCGACCTCGCCCCACAGGCCCCAGTCGACGCTGAGCCACGGCGCTCCGTGCGCGTGGGCGTAGCCGTCGAGGTAGGCGTTGGCGGCGGCGTAGCCGCCCTGCCCGAGGTTGCCGAACGTGCCGGAGACGGAGGCGAACAGCACCGCGAAGTCGAGGTCGCTCCCGGCGATGGCGGCGGCCAGCTCGCGGACCCCGTCGGCCTTGGGCCGCATCACGGCCGCGACGTCGTCGGCGGTGGCGCTGCGGATCAGCCCGTCCTTGAGGGTGCCGGCGGCATGGACGACGCCGTGCACGTCGCCGTGCTCCCGTCGCATCCTCTCGACCAGGGCCGTCAGGGCGCCGGGGGCGGTGATGTCGGCGCTGTACGAGACGGCCAGGCAGCCGTGGGCGGTGAGGTCGGCGGCCCGTTCGTCGGAGGCGGGGTTCGCCCCGGATCGGGAGACCAGTGCGACGACGCCGGCGCCCTCGCGGGCGAACCGTTCGGCCACCTCGAGGCCCAGGCCGCCGTGGCCGCCGAGCACGAGGTAGCGTCCGCCGGGCCGGATCGGGCCCTGTCCGGCGGGGCGCGGCGAGGTGTACGCGGAGCGGTCGCGCACCCGGACGGGCACGTGCCTGACGTCGCCCCGGTAGCCGGTCTCGACGGGCCCCCGTGCGTCGCCGAGTTCCGCCACGAGGGCGGGAAGCAGCGTGCCGGGCTCGCCTCCGAGGTCGACGATGCGCGGGCGCAGGCCCGGGTACTCGATGGCGGCGGTGCGCAGGAGGCCCCACAGGGCGGCGCGGGCGGGCACCGGCCGGTCGCCGGGGGCGACGGGCTGGCCGTCGCGGGTCACGACGAGGAAGCGGGACTTGCGCTGCCGCTCGCCGAGGGTCCGCAGGGCGGCGAGGGAGGCGTACAGGCCGAGGCGCAGCTCCGCTTCCTCGTCCCTGCGGCCGTCGGTCGGGCCGTCGGCGTTCCACAGGTGGACCACGCCCGCGACGGGGTCGCCGATCTCCTCCCAGAGCCGCCGGAACGCGTCCTGGTCGGGCCGGTCCAGCGTCAGCCGGTCGGGGTCGGCGGCGCCGTTCGCGGGCGCGGCCGGGCCGGCCGCGACCTCCACGACCCGGGCGCCGTCGGCGCGCAGCGCCTCCGCGGCGCCCGTGCCGAGCCGGTCGGCCGGGCCGTGGTGGAGGACCACCCAGGTGCCGGAGGCCGGTTCGCGGCGGGCGGGATCGCCCACCTCGGGGTGCCAGTCGATGCGGGAGACGGGCAGCGGGTCCCGCCGTCGCGCGGCGCCGTCGGACATCCGTGCCGGGGTCGTGGCGCCGGTCGCCGCCGCGGGCGGGCGGGTCACGGTGGTGGTGCGCCGCATCCGTACGCCCTGGAACTCGGCGAGAACGTCGCCGGACGGTCCCAGCAGCAGGGCGTCGGCGGTGGCGTAGGCACCGTCGTCGCCGGTGCGGCGGACGTGCACGGCGACCCCGTCCGTCGCCGTCGACAGGTCGGCGAAGAGGGCGAGCCGCTCGACGCCGATCGGCAGCATGGGGTACGGGCCGTCCGCGCCCGTCAGGTCCTGCAGGGCGCAGCTGACGACCTGGAAGACGCCGTCCACCAGCAGCGGGTGGGCGTACCAGGGCATCGGCTCGGCGTCGGACCGCAGGGTGGCGCGGGCCGTTCCCCCGTCGGCGACGGAGAGCGCGCGGACGGTGCGGAAGTCGGGGCCGTACTGGAGTCCCTCGCGCTCCCATCCGGTGTAGAGGCGCTCCGGGGCGATGTCACGCGCACCGGCGGGCTCGTGGTCCGTCGCGGTGCGGGCGGGCCGTGCCGCGTCCGCCGGGAGGAACCGTCCGGCGCCGGTGGACAGCTGCTTGCGGGTGCCGGCCACGAGGGTGGTCAGCTCGAAGCGGGTCCGGTCGGGGCCGGGGGTCACGTCGAGCCGGACGGGCGCGCTGCCCTGGTCGGCGACCGTGAGGGGGCGGAGGAACGACACCCCGGTGAGTTCCAGGGGCGCGAACGGTCGGCGGCGTGCGACGCCGACGAGCGCCATCTCCAACTGCACGGCCGCGGGGAGCAGTCCGGTCCCCGCGGAGCGGTGCTGGGCGATGAGGGGCTCCCGGCCCGTGAACGTCTTCTCGTACGTCTCTGGGGTGTGCGTCACTGTCCCTCGCTCCGGTGCTCGTAGTGACGGTCGAACAGCGGGTGTCCGACGGTGGGCGCGGTGCGCGTGACACGTTCACCGCGGGCCGGGGGCGCCACCAGGTCCTGCCGGTTGAAGGGGTACGTGGGGAGCGTCATCGTGCGGTGTCCCTTGCCGGCATGCACACCCGCCCAGTCCAACGAACCCGACCCCGAACCCGCGTACGACGCGACAGCCGCGTACACCTCGGCCTGGTCCACCCGGTCACGCCGCAGCGTCGACAACCACAACGGCTCATCGCCCGACCAGGACGCGCGCGCAAGTGAGGTCAGCTGCGGCTGCGCACCGATCTCCCAGACCACGCCCGCACCCACACCCGACACCAGTCCGACGGCCTCCGAGAACCGCACCGGCTCACGAATCCCACGCGCCCAGAGCCCCGCGTCCTTCACCGACTCCGGCGTGTGCCAGCCGCCCGACACCGTCGACGCGAACGCCACCCGCGGAGCCGACCACTCGACCCCCGACACCGCCTCGGCGAACGGATCGACCGCCCCCTCCATCAACGCCGAGTGGAACGCATGACTCACCACCAGCGGCTGCGACCGCAGACCCGACTCGGCACGGAAACGTGCCACCGCATCCATCGGACCCGAAACCGTCACCACACGAGGCGAGTTGAACGCAGCCACCTCAACCCCAGGAAACACCTTCAGGGCTTCTACGACAGCAGCCGCATCACCATGCACCGCGGCCATCGCACCCTCACCCGGCTGCGACTCCATCAACTGGCCGCGGACCACCGCCAGACGCAGCAGATCCTCCAGACCCACCACACCCGCGGCCCACCCAGCACTCAGCTCGCCCAGGCTGTGTCCGACCACGACATCCGGACGCACACCCAACGACTCCAGCCACCGCACCAAGGCCACCTGCACCGACACGATCCCCACCTGCGCATACCTCGTCGAGTCGAGGAGGTGTGCCGATGTGCCGAACAGCAGGTCCGTCAGCGGTACGTCGAGGTGGCCGGCGAGCAGGGAGGCGCACTCGTCGAGTGCCGCCCGGAACACGGGCTCGGTCCTGTACAGGCCTTGGCCCATGCCCGCGTACTGCGAGCCCTGGCCGGTGAGCATGAACACCACGGGCGCCGACTTCCGACCGCTGCGACGGGTCACCGGGGACGCGCCCGAGGCGATGTCCCGCAGTGCCACGGCGAGTTCACCGGTGTCGCCACCCGTGACGACGGTGCCGAAGCGGTGCTCGGCGCGGCCCGTGTTGGCGGTGTAGGCGAAGTCGCCCAGTCGGTCGTCGTCGACCTCGGCCAGCCGGTCGGCATAGGCGTCGGCGAGTGCGCGGACGGAGGTCTCGTCGGCCGCGTCCACCCGCACCAGGAACGACTCCTGCCCCACCACCTCACGAACCGGGGCCTCCGGTGCCTCCTCCAGGATCACGTGGGCATTCACCCCGCCCATCCCGAACGCGCTCACCGCACCACGACGCGGACCATCCACCGGACGCGGCCACTCCGACACCCGATCCGCCAGGAAGAACGGAGTCCCCTCGAACCGAATGTGATCATTCGGCCGCACCACATGCAACGACGGAGGAACCACACCCCGCTCCATCGACAACAACACCTTCACCAACCCCGCAAGACCCGCAGCCGGCTCCAGATGACCCACATTCCCCTTCAACGAACCCAACGCACAGAACTGCGAACGAGACGTCAACCCCCGCCACGCACGCGTCAAACCCTCCACCTCGATCGGATCACCCAGACTCGTACCCGTCCCATGCGCCTCCACCAGACCGATCGACTCCACCGACACACCCGCATCCACCAACGCAGCCGAGATCACCGCCTGCTGCGCCGCACTGCTCGGCACCGTCAACCCACTCGTACGACCCCCGTGATTCACCGCCGAACCCTTCACCACACCCCGGACCCGATCCCCATCACGCAACGCCGCACCCAACGGCTTCAACACCACCGTCACCACCCCCTCCCCCGGCACGAACCCATCCGCACCCGCATCGAACGGCCGCAGGGCGTTGGACGGGGAGAACGAGCGGAGACGGGAGCCGAGCTGGAAGTACTGGGGGGACATGCCCAGGTGCACGCCGGCGACGACGGCCTGTTCGCACTCCCCCGCACGGATGCTCCGCACCGCCGTGTGCAACGCCACCAGCGACGACGAGCACAACGTGTCGATCGTCATGCTCGGCCCGTGCAGATCCAGGAAGAAACTCACCCGGTTCGCCAGGATCGCGTTGTGGTTGCCCAGACCGGCGGGGGTCTGGACGACATCGCCGACGACGGTGTCGCGGTAGTGCTGGTAGCTGGCGCCGACGAAGACGCCGGTGGCCGGCTGGGGCCTGCCCGCGAGTCCCGCGTCCTCCATGGCCCGCCAGGCGGACTGGACGAGGTGGCGCTGCTGCGGGTCGATCCACTCGGCTTCGGCGGGCGAGAGCCGGAAGAAGCCGGGGTCGAAGTCGGTGAGGCCGTCGACGAAACCGGCGCGCCGCAGGTAGACGGTGCCGGGGGCGCCGTCCGTGCCGTAGTGGGCGTCGATGTCCCAGCGGGAGGCAGGGACCTCCGTCAGGCAGTCCTCCCCCTCCGCCAGGACGCGCCACAGCTCGTCCAGGTTCGCGGCGTTGGGGAACACGCCGTCGATGCCGATGACGGCGATGTCGTGCGTGTCGGCGTCCGCGGCGGGAGCGACGGCGACCGGAGCCGTCGGCGTGGGCGCCATGGGGGCCGCTGCGGGCACCGCGGGAGCCGGCGGTGCGGTCCCGTTCGGCGCGGGGGCCGGGGCCGACGGGTACGTCGGCCCCTCGCCCGTTCCGGCGGGGCCTTCCGGGCCACCCGGGCCCCCGTCGGCCGGGAGACCGGTCGCGTCGGCGGGCGGGACCGTGACGCCGTACTCGTCCCGCAGCTCCTCCGCGAGGCGGTCGACGGTGCCGACCTCCAGGACGAGTGTCACCGGGATGTCGACGCCGAGCCGGGCCCTGATGTCCTGGGCCAGCGAGACGGCGAGCATCGAGTCGAGGCCCTGCTCCTGGAGCGGGCGGTCGGTTTCCAGTTCGGCGGCGTCCAGCTCCAGGGCCGCGGCCACCCAGTCGGTGAGCGCCGACTCGAGCGAACGGCCCGGACGGCCGCCGGGCAGGTGACCGTTGGAAGTCGGCACCGCGGCCGGGGTGCGCATCGGGGCCGGGGCCGGAACGGGGGCCGGAGGCGCGACCGGGGTCGGGCGGTGGCCGGGGCCGGTGTCCGCGGCCGCGCCCGGTCCGGACGGGGCCGACGACAGCCGCTTCCAGGTGATGCCCCGCGCCTCGAGCACGGGCTCGTCGCCGTCGAGGACGACCAGGCTGGCGGTCAGCAGCCCGGAGTCCGGCCCGGCGTCCCGGTCGCGCCGGGCGTACACGCGGGCGGTGGCGGGAAGCCGGCCGAGGACGGTGAGCCGTTCGACGGTGAAGGGGACGTACAGCCCCTGGGCGCCGCAGGCGGCGAGCGCGATCTGGAAGGCGCCGTCCAGGAGCCGGGCGTCCACGGTCCCGGCGGTGTCGCCGCGCAGGACGCCCACGGCCTCCCCGGGGGCGACCGACAGGGACGTCACGGTGCGGAAGCCGGTGCCGTAGTCCAGCCCGGAGCGGGCGAACGCGGCGTACATCGCGTCGAGCCCGACCTCGGTGAAGCGGTGCGCGGCGGGCGGGACGGCGAGCGCCGGCTGCTCGGGCGCGGTCAGCGTGGCGGTGCACACCAGGGCGCCGGAGCCGTCGCGGAAGGCGAGGGCGTCGCCGTCGCGCGCGGCCGTGAGCGTCGCGGGGGCCTCGACGGCCGCCCGGAAGGTGAGGTCGCGCAGTCCGAAGCGGTCCCGGCCGAGGAAGTCGGCGACCTTGGCCGGGTACCCGGCGCCCGGCAGCGTGGGCCGGCCGAGGACGAGGTGCTCCGCCGCCTCCGGGTGCTCCGTCCACGTGCTGCGGGTCCGGGCGGCGGCGGGCGGCGGCGTCTGCTCCTGCGCGGGTTCGAGCCACAGGTACTTCTCGGCGTGCGGCGCGGTCGGGAAGCGTACCCCCGCCCGGCGGCGCGGCCCGGCGGCGAGGTCGGTGCCCGCGACGAACGCCTGTGCGGCAACGGCGAGTTCACCTCGGCTCGCGGGCGCCGCGGTGGGCAGGCCGTGCGGACGCCCCGCCGTGGACGCGATGCCCACGTGGAGCGAGCGGACCTCCTCGACGCCGGCCAGGAACAGCTGGAGCTTGTCCTGGAGCTGTTCGGCGCTGTCCGCGACGCACGCCAGCCGGTGCACACCGGCCGGCCGCAGTCGGCTCGCCTCGGCCAGGGCCTCCAGGGAGGGGCAGTAGGCGGAACGCAGCATGAGCACGAGCCGTCGGGCGAGGGTGCGCAGCGCGTCGTCGGAGCCGGCCGAGAGGACCAGCAACTGGGGGCCGGAGTCCGTGCCGCCCTGTTCCGTGCCCGGTGCGGCTTCGACCACGACGTGGGCGTTCGCACCGCCGAAGCCGAAGCTGCTGACGCCCGCGACGCGCGGGCCGGGGCCCCACGGGAGGAGACGGTCGGCCACGTACAGCGGTGAGGCGTCGAAGTCGAACGACCGGTTCGGGGTCTCGTAGTTCAGGGACGGCGGGATGTGGGCCGCCTGGAGCGCCAGCACCGTCTTGATGAGGCCGGCGATGCCCGCGGCGGGCTCCAGGTGGCCGAGGTTGGTCTTCACGGAGCCCACCGCGACCGGGGTGCGGCCGGCGGGCTCGCCGAGGACCGCGTGGAGCGCCTCCAGCTCGATGAGGTCGCCGAGCTGGGTGCCGGTGCCGTGCGCCTCGACGTAGCCGATGTCGGCGGCGGTGCGCCCGGAGCGGGCCAGCGCCCGGCGCAGTACGGCTTCCTGGGCCGGCCTGCTGGGCGCGGTGAGGAAGCCCGCGCTGCCGCCGGTGTGGTTGACGGCGGTCCCGCGGATGACGGCGAGGACCGGGTCACCGTCGCGTTCGGCGTCGGAGAGCCGCTTGAGGATCAGGGCGCCGGCGCCCTCGCCGCGCACGTAGCCGTCCGCGGCGTCGTCGAAGGCCCGGCAGGCGCCCTGCGGGGAGAGCATGCCGTTACGGGTGAAGGAGCGGGTCTTGGCCGGTGTGAGCACCAGGTTGGCGGCGGCCACCACGGCCGCGTCGACCTCGCCGGCCCGCAGGTGCATGGCGGCCTCGTGGAGGGCGACGAGGGACGACGAGCAGGCCGTGTCGACGGCGAAGCTCGGGCCGGACCAGTCGAAGACGTGGGACAGGCGGTTGGCCACCATGGAGGGGGCCGTGCCGGTGGCCACGTGCGGGTCGGAGTGGCCGATGCTCCGGGCGACGATCTCCGGGAAGTCGCTGGCGATGGCGCCGACGAAGACGCCGGTGGAGGCGCCGAGGGAGTGGTGGTCCCGGCCTGCGCTCTCCATGGCCTCCGAGGTGACGCTGAGCAGCATCCGCTGGAGCGGGTCCATGCGGCGCGCCTCGCGGTCGGTGAGCCCGAAGCGCGCGGCGTCGAAGTGCTCGACGCCTTCGACCCAGCCCATCCGTACGTCGTCGGCGCCCGCCTCGGACCACAGGTGGGCCCAGCCGCGCTTGCCCTCGGGGGCGGCTCCGATGCTGGACACGCCGGCGACGAGGTTCTGCCAGAGCTCGTCCGGGGTGCCGGCGCCGGGGAAGCGGCACGCCATGCCGATGACGGCGAGGGCGCCGTCGTCGGCGGTGCGCGCGGAGGTGGCGTCGGACGGGGTGGGGGTGGGCAGGGTCGCGGACGGTGTGGCGGTGGGCAGGGTCGCGGACGGAGCTGCCGACGTGTCCGCGGTGACGGGTGCGGCCGGGGGCGCCGACGTATCCGCAGCGGTCGGCGCGGGCGCGGCGGGCTCGGCAGCGGTCTCGGCCGCCGGGTACGCCTCCGCCGGTGCCGTCCCGGCCGCCGATGTCGTCCCCGTCTCCCTCGCCGTCTCCGGGTCGCGCAGGGGCACGACGCCCTCGGCGCCGAGGAGGCGGGCCAGCTTCACCGGGGTCCCCGAGGCGAAGATCGAGGGGGCGGTGACGGAGGCGCCGAGCTCACTGCTGAGGCGGGCGGCGGCGATGGTGACGTTCACCGAGTCGCCGCCCAGGTCGAAGAAGTTGGCGTGGACGTCGAAGCCGGAGTGGTCCAGCGTGGCCGCGAAGACCCGTGCGACGGACCGCGCCAGCGCCTCTTCCGTCATGGCGGAGTCGGCGGTCGCCTCGGAACCCGCGGTGTCCTCGACCGTCGTCGCGTCGGCAGGCTGCGCGGCCGGCGTGACCGCCGCGGGCTCCGGTTCCGCCGCCGTCAGGGGCGCCGCTTCGGGGCTCGTCGTCGCCGCAACGGGCTCCGGCTCCTCGCCGGAACGCAGGATGGTGTCGCGCGTGGGCAGCGGGAGCCTGGCACGGGCCACCTTGCCGTTGTCGGTGAGGGGCAGGGCGTCGAGGTTCACATAGGCGTCCGGCACCATGTACGCGGGCAGGGCGGCGCCGACCAGGGCGTCCAGCCGTGACTTGCCCGGCATGGCGTCGCCCACCAGGTAGGCGGTGAGCCTCAGTTCGCCGCGGCCCTCGAACCGCGCCGCGACGACGACGGCGGCCGTGACGCCGTCGACCCTCTCGAGCACCCGCTCGATCTCGGCGGGCTCGATGCGGTGGCCCCGTACCTTGACCTGGGCGTCGGACCGGCCGAGCCACTCGACCGCGTCGGCCTCGTGCAGGCGGACCTCGTCGCCGGTGCGGTAGAGCCGCGTCCCGGTGACGGGGTGGTCGACGAAGACCTCCCGCGTCAGGTCCTGCCGTCCGGCGTAGCCGCGGGCGAGGCCGGTACCGGAGAGGTACAGCTCGCCGGTGCTCCCGGGCTCACACGGGTTCAGGTCCTGGTCCAGGACGTGCAGTTCCATGTGCCGCAGGGGTTCGCCGAGCGGCAGGAAGGAGCCGACCGACTCGACCCGGTGGGCCGCGGCCCAGATCGTCGCCTCGGTCGGGCCGTACAGGTTCCACAGCGCGCGGGCGGGCTCGTGCAACCGCTCCGCGGTGGCGGGCGACAGGGCCTCGCCGCCGGAGAGGACGGTCAGCTCGGCGTGCGGCGTCCAGCCGGTCCCCAGCAGCAGGCGCCAGAGGCTCGGCGTGGCCTGGGCCACGGAGACCCCGCTCGCCAGCTCGGCCAGCCGGTACGGGTCGGCCGCGGTCTCGCGGGAGGCGAGGACGACCGTCGCGCCGACGGTGAGCGGCAGCAGCAGTTCCAGCAGGGAGATGTCGAAGGCGACCGTGGTGTGGGCGAGGACGGTGTCGTCCGCCGTGACGCCGAGGCGTTCGCCGATGGCGGTGAGGAAGTCGGCGAGGGCTCCGTGGCCGATCTCGACGCCCTTCGGGTCGCCGGTCGAGCCGCTGGTGAAGAGCGTGTACGCCAGATCGCCGTCGGTCACGCGCGGGGGTACGGCCTGGGCCGCTCCGTCCGCCTCCGGGACCTGCCTCGCGAGGCCCAGGGACGCGCCCAGTGCGTGGGTGCGGGCGTCGGTGAGGATGAGTTCGCAGCGCGAGACGTCCACGTACCGCCGCAGCCGGTCCACGGGGTACCCGGGGTCCAGGGGCAGGAAGGACGCGCCGGCCCGCAGGATGCCGAGCATCGCGGGGAGCAGCGCGGTGCCGCGCTCCAGCAGGACGCCGACCACCGCGCCCTGCTCGATGCCCTCGTCGTGCAGGCGGGCCGCGACGGCGTCCGCCCAGCGGTCGAGATCGGCGTAGTCGAGCGTACGGTTCCCGGCGCGGACGGCGACGGCTCCGGGGCGCTCCGCGGCCGCGGCGGCGAAGAGGTCCAGTACGGTCGGACCGCCGGTCTGCTCGTCGGCCGTTCCGGCGGAGTCCTCGGTGGGCTCCCCGGCGGAGAGGGCGGCGTCGGCGGAGGGCTCCGTGGAGGGGGACTCGGTGGAGGCGGTGTCGGTGGACCGGCTGGAGTCGGCAGGCCCCGCGGAGTCCGTGGACCGGGTGGAGTCCGTGGACCGGGCGGAGTCCGTGGCCTCGGTCGGCGGCTCGTCGCCCTGGAGCAGCGCCGCCATGGCCAGGTCCTCGACGCGCTCGACGAAGGCCAGAGCCTCGTCCTCGCCCATGGCGGTCTCCCGCACGAAGATCGTGGGCGGGCCGTCGCTCAGGCACAGCAGGGCGATCTCGGTGTGCGGGTCGGCGGAGGCCTCCTCCCCCGGATCGCGCTCCAGCACCATGACGCGGGTGAAGCTCGGCTCGTCGGTGCCGAGCGGCCGTCCGGCCAGGCCGAGGCGGACCTCGAGGTCGCCGGTGTATCCGTGGCGGGCGGCAGCCTCGTCGAGGCTCTCCCGGAGAGAACGGGCGGTCCCGCCGTCGTAGCGGACGGGGAAGCGGGCGGCCGTCAGCCCGTGCGTGCGCTCCGCGAGGTCGCGGGCGGCCGAAGGGGACCAGGCGAAGTCGAACACGTCCTCGCCGGCGCGCTCGGCGACGGCCGCGAGGAAGGCGCGGAAGACGGCGACGCTCTCGTCGCGTGAGGCGGGGAGGTAGGCCAGCTCGTAGTGCCCGTAGTGGGCGGTGGCCGCGGAGAAGTCGTCGGCGGCCAGCGGGACCGGGCGGACGTCCTCCAGGCGGGCGCGCCACCACGGCTCGTGGGGACGCAGGCGCTTCTGGGAGTCGGCGATGTCGGCCAGGCGGTCCTCCGAGACGGGCGGGAGGGCCGCGCCGGGGGCGATGCCGAGCCGCTGGGCGGCGGCCTGGCCGCTGAGCGTGCTTCCGTCGACGGCCAGCCAGTCGCTGAGGACGAGGTCGGCGTCGGGGGCGGCCAGGGTGATGGCCGTGGTGGTGACGGACAGCACGGTGGTCGCGGTGCGGGTCTCGTCGCGCGGGATCAGCCGGGCCTGCCGGGCGTAGACGGCGCCCTGTTCGGTGATGAGGGCGGGCACGCCGAGCGGGTTGGGGAAGGAGCCGTGGTCCAGGGCCCTGACGAGCCGTACGGCCTCGGCGGCGGTGGTGCCGGCGTGGATGACGCCGCCGCCCGCCATGCGCGCGGACCGGCGGTAGAAGCGGCGCTCGCGGCCACTCGTGTCGAGGATCTCGGGGAGGGTGCGCCGGGCGACGTGCGGGACGAGGTCGGCGAACAGCTCGATGCCCGTCTCGGCCGCCTCGTAGGTGAGGGAGAGGGCGGTGGCGTGGTCGCGGACCGGGAACCAGCGCTCCAGGAGCACGCCGCCGGCGTCGACGGCCTCGGTCATCAGGTGCCAGGTGGCCGCGTGCCGCGGGGCGCCCTCGTACAGCGCCCAGGCGGGGACGTGGCTGCCGGAGTAGCGGGGCAGCGGGCCGTCGTGGAAGTTGATCGCGGCGATCTTCGGCAGGTCGAGGACGGCTCCCGGCAGGATGCGGAAGTTGACCATGCTGAACAGGTAGTCGAACGGGCGCTCCGACAGGAGGGCCATGAGGTCGCCGGACGGGTCGTGCACGGGGACGCCCTGGGCATCGGCCCAGGCGACGACCGCGGGGTCGCGGCTGAGGACGCCCTCGATCGTCACGCCGGCGTCGAGGAGCCGCGTCCCGCACTGGGTGAGGACGCGGGTGCCGCCGATGAGGTAGCAGTTGGCTTTCGTGCTCACCGCTCCGCCTTTCCGGGTTCGGCGGCCTCGTCGTTCTCGGCGGAGGCGGAAGCGGAGGCTGAAGCGGAAGCGGAGGCCCCGGAAGCGGCGGAGGCGGAAGCGGTCCCGGCACTCTCGGCCTCGGACGCTTCAGACCCCTCGGACCCCTCGGCCGTCTCGGCCGTCTCGGCGGTCTCACGCACGACCCAGGCGTCGATCTGGGCGACGACCTCCTCGTCGTAGGAGAGCTGGCCGGGGGTCCACAGCGGGTTGGAGAGGCCGCGGTGGGTCCGCTCGCACATCTCCCAGTCCTCGTAGTTCGCCTTGTCCCACAGCGCGAAGACGTCCTCGTGCGAGAAGTCGCTCTTGGCGGTCTCGGTGGGGTGGAACAGCCAGAAGTGGCGGACGAAGCAGGTGCCGGGACTCTCCGGCCAGACCCACTGCATCATCACGTAGTCGGCGGTGAACCCGAAGAGCAGGTTGGGCAGGATGGTGATCCAGTTGATCTTCTGGAGGTCGCCCTCGGGGACGTTCGGCATCGGCGTGCGCGCGCTGCGTCCCGTGACGGAGACGGAGTTGTAGCCGGTACGGATCGACTGCCAGGCGCCGACGATGTCGCCCCGGAGGCCGTAGGTGCCCGCGTCGTCGAAGTCGGTGATGCGGTGCAGGTCCTTGTGGGCGGTCGGGAAGTGGAGGCTCTCGTTGACGTTGTGCGCGACGAGCTTCCAGTTGGAGGCGACCGGGTAGTCCTTGGCCTCGACGCACTCCAGCTCGGCGAGGTCGTAGACCTTCGCGAACTCGCCGAACTCGCCCAGTGACTCGTCGAGGTCCGGAGCGTCGTCGGAGAGCGCCACGAAGACCACGCCGAAGCGGACCTCGGTCCGCACGGGCAGCAGACCGTTCTTCTCCTTGTCGAAGAAGTGGTCCATGTAGGTGCCGTTGAGGCTCTTGAGCTTGCCGTTTCGGTCGTAGACCCAGCAGTGGTACAGGCAGACGAGGCTCTGGCGCTTGCCGGTGGCCTCCTCGACGAGCTTGTAGCCGCGGTGACGGCAGTAGTTGTGGTAGCCCTGGATTCCGTTGTCGCCGTGGAGGAGCAGAATGGACCCGGAGCCGATGTTGAGGGTGCTGTAGGCGCCCTTCTCCTTCAGGCGGGAGACGTGGTCGACCGGGATCCAGCGCCGGCCGTAGATGCGGGACATCTCCCTGCGGAACTGCTCCTCGCCCGTGTAGAACGCGTGCGACCTGCCGATGCCGCCGGTCTCGAAGTAGGGCCTTTCCTCATCCTGGTCACTGATGAGGTCGAACATGCTGGACGCGCGCGTCATCTGCGGGACTCCCTCGAAGGCGAAGCACATGGAGTGGTGCCGTGCCGGCGCTGCCGCGGTCCGGGGCCTGTGCGGACAGGCCGCACCGGGCCACGGGCGCGCCTGGACGGCGGGTGACTGGGGTGCTGCTGGAGAAGGGGAAGAGCGGCGATCGCCCGGACGGGGGCTGCTTCGTCCGGACGGGAACGGTGATCGTCCGGGCGCGTATGGAGAGCGTCCGGGCGGGAGACATGAGCATCCGTGGCGGGCCGGGCACGTCGGACCAGGAGGGCGGACCGGGCATCGGTGCTCCCGTGGCCTTCGGGAGACACCGATGCCGGAACGCCGTCCGAACGGCACGCCGGAGTGCCGATGCGGTCGGGAAACGCCCGAGCCCATGCTCAGGCCGTACCCGGGCCCGTGCTCATGCCGGTGCCGGTGCCGGAACGCATGTCCGTCGCGGACGGGGAACGGACGGTGGGAAACGGGCCGAGTCACACGGATGCGGTGAGCCACCGACGCGAGCGTGGGCAGAGGCGCACCCGGCGCTCGGTGGAGAGACGCTGCTCCGGGATCCGATCCGGGACTGGGCTACGAGTCCGGGATCCGGCGTCTTCCCTCGGGGTCGGCCCGGAGGGGGACGGCGGCGGGCAGCGGGCCGCGGTCAGCCGGCGGGGTCGTAGATCCGCTCGGCCTCCGGCACGCCGGCGGCGTCGTAGAGCCGCTCCAGGGCGTCCGGTGCGTAGATCTCGTAGTCCGGGACGATGCCGCCGATCAGGCCCAGCATCTTGTCGGTCCACTCCTGGGACTTGCTCATCGCGCTCATCGTCGCCTTGAAGAACGGCGGCAGTTCGGTGAGTTCACCCAGCGTCGTCGTGAAGTCGTAGACGCCGGCGCTCTCCTCGTCGCGGAGCTTGTTGTACTCGGCCAGCGCGTCCTCCATGGGGCGCTCGCCCGCGAGGCCCTGGTGGATCCGCTCGGCGAGGAGCTCGCCGTGCAGGAAGGAGTCCGTGATGCCCCAGCCGGTGTAGGGGTCCTTGTGGTAGCCGGCGTCACCGACCAGCGCCCAGCCCGGGCCGTACGCGCGGCGGTAGTAGTTGTCGGGGTAGCGCATGGGGCGGAAGTCCTCCACGCGCCGGCCCTGGTCCCGCAGCTGCTCGCCCATCTCCGGGGAGACATCGTCGATCACGGCCTGGAAGTTGGCCTCGACGTCCTGGCGGAACTCCTTGAGGTGGCGCTTCGCCCCGATGATGGCGACCATGTTGACATCGCCGTTGGTCGGCCAGGTGCCGAACCACTTCTCGTTGAAGCCGTTCTTGTGGTGCAGGCCCCACGACTCGAGGCCGGCGTAGTACGAGTAGTAGACGAACCCGGCGGCGGGGCGCACGTTGTACAGCTCCGCGCCCACCTTCTTGGCCACGGTGGAGTGGAAGCCGTCGGCACCGACGACGATCGTCGCACTGAACTCGTGCTCGGGGCCGTCTCCTTCGCGGCCGCGGATGCCCGTGACGCGTCCCTCGGAGACCACCACGTCGGTGACGGTGAATCCCTCGACGACCTCGGCGCCGGCCCGGCGGGCGGCGTTGACGAGTATCTCGTCCAGGACGGTACGACGGGGGCAGTAGACGGCGTCGATGCCGTCGACAGGCTCCGCGAAGCCGTTGAGCTCGATGCCTCGGTAGGAGTAGTGCATCTTGCGGAGTGCGGGCGTCTTGGCCGCGATGATCTCGTCGAGCAGACCCCACTCCTGCAGGCGCAGCAGACCGGCCTGGTGGATGTAGTGGGTCGACACCGCGTCGCTGGGGAAGGAAGCCCGGTCCACTACGAGGACGCGGTGGCCTTGTCGGGCCAGATGCATGGCGAGAGGCGATCCTGCGCACCGGCCACCCACAACGATGACGTCATACATAGATTTCCCCTGCTGGTCGACTTAACGGCCTGAAGCTCGGTCTGGTCAGAACGCGAGCGCGAAACGGAGGCTATGCAAGGGGTAGATCCAGGTCAAGCACGCCCCACGGGAAGGTAATGCAGTAGGGGCGATATTAAGTCTGCGGAATTCAACACTCCACGCATTTTTGGCCCGCCATGGGCGATTTGACCGAACCAAACCAGCCGAAAATCATGCTTCTAAAACTCCCCAAGGAAGGGTAAAGAAGAAGCCATTCCGCTTATGCCCGTCAGAAGATGCCCAATGCATTGGTTTCAATCTGCACCACTATTGCGGCGAAACCTCGGGCGGAGGCGGCCCGGCGCTCCGCGGTACGAGTTCTGATCGATCAGAACGAGCGGCGGCGCGGGCGTGGCGGCTGCGCAGCACGGACGGCTCCCGCGGGGGCGTTGATTCGTCCCGTGGTGCCCCTCGGGCTAAGGGAGGCCGAAGCCCAGGACGAGAGCGTCCTGGTCGGGAGTACCGACACGCTTCAGATCCGCCGACGCGAAGACGTGCACGGTGACGGTCGGGCCGGCATCGCCCACGGCGTGCATCCGATGGTAGAAGTTCTCGTCGAAGCAGAACCCCTGACCGGCTCCGACCTCCTCGGGGTGCGGGGCACAGCCGAGGCGGGCCCGCTCGTGCAGGAGGGACCCCCGAGCCACGAAGACGGCTCCTCGCACGCCCTCGTGGTCCAGGTACGCGGTACCCGGGGGCATACTGCTCCAGCTCAGGGCCCAGACGCTGATGTCGCCGGCCTCGAAGAGGCGGATCCAGAGGCTCTCCCCGTCCGCACCCGCCAGACGCACCCGCCAGCGGGCGTAATCGCGGCCGGCGTCGTGAGCGACGTCCAGCAGGGCTTCGGGTCGCAGGAGTTCCCTGGTCGAGGTGGAAGCCGGCTCTCTCATCGCTGACACCGCCCTCACGCACCGGGTCGTCGGTCCGCCGTGCGACGCACCGACCCCCTCTACCAGCGCCTGCCCCGGTCATGCCGTTTCATGCCGCGGTCCCGCCGGGTCACGTGATCGTCCGCGCGTGCGGGCGAGACCCAGGAGGCCGACCGGGACGCCGGAAGGGTCCGCTTCCGTGAGGAGCGGACCCTTCGCGCCGCGGAGCGATCAGCGCTCGTCGCGCTTGCCCCGCAGGGCGTCCTTGGCGTCGGACGCCGCTTCCTTCGCCTTGCCCTCGACCTGGTCCATCTTGCCTTCGGCCTTCATCCGGTCGTTGCCGGTGACCTTGCCGACCGCTTCCTTCGCTTTGCCCTTGATCTTGTCCGTGCGGCCCTTGTCAGCCATGACCTGTCCTTCTGGGTGAGGAATTGGGAACGATGACAAACTAGGACATATCTGCCCACGCCGCCTCCTGACCGCATCGTCGGGCGTACCTCCTCGTCCCGGGCACTCCCCCGCGGAGCCCGCCCGCCCTCCTAAACCCTTCGCCAGGTGTCGGTCGCCGGGACGTACCGCACCAGCCCCAGCCCTTCGAATGCGCGCAGCCATCCCTCCATGGGCCAGCTACCCCAACGAGACTGGTAGAGGGCTCCGTTGCGCAGGATGTCGTCGATGTGGTCGACGGGCGGCCGTTGAGTCGGATGGTGCTGGTGATAAGCGGGTGCTCCGCCCACCCACCACAGGTCCACGCCCCGCCGGGTCGCCTCGGCAGCGAAGTCGGTGTCCTCGCCCCCGTATCCGGTGTAGTCCTCGCAGAACCCTCCGACGCGTTTCCAGGTACGGGCGGTGAGGGCGAAGGAGAGCGACCAGAACAGCCGCGGGTCTCCCCCGCGCACGACCTCCCCGGTGCCGGGTGCGGGACGGGCCGCGTGCGGTGGCGCCATGTCGGCCAGGGCGTCGAGTCGATAGCCCCCTTCGGGCGGGGGCGGCAGATAGGCCACGGCGCCGCAGAGCAGCGCTCCGTCCTGGGCGGCACGGGCGTAGGCGTCCAGGAGGTCGGGACCCGGGACGCAGTCGACGTCGAGGAAGACCAGGAGTCGCGCGCCCGCGGCCAGAGCCCTGGCGGCGCCGGCGTTGCGGGCCGCTGCCAGCGGAAGACGCCCGTCCGCCAGAGGCAGGCGGAGCACCTCGGCGTGCGGCCTCCTTCCGGCGACGACCGCCTCGATCCCTGGATCGGCCATGGAGACGACCACGTAGTGGTCGGGGGTGCACTCGCCGCGGGCGAGTCCGTCCTGCTGGAGACGGAGATGCCGATGCCGCCCCGCGGCGAGGGTGATCACCGCGGTACGCACGCGGACCGTCCGGGCCGGCGCAGGCACAGCTCGGTGAGCAGGCGGCCGGCGGTGCGGGCACCGTCGCCGGGCGACCACTGCCGCCAGCGGTCAGGTCGCGCGGCCGCCTCCGCCAGCAGAGCGGGCCATGCCCGAGGGACCGGCCAGGTGTCCCGAACGGTCGCCAGCCCCGCCGTCCGCAGGGCGCGTGCGGTGGCGGCCTGTTCGCCGTGGGGCCGGTCCTGAGGGAGGACGACGGTGGCGGTACGCGCGGCGGCGCACTCCGCCACGGCGTTCTGTCCGGCATGTGTGACGACGACGTCCGCCCGGCACAGCACCGGCCACGGATCGTCCGTCCAGCCGGCAGTCGGGCCGCCGAGCCGGGTCCACGACCAACCGGGTGTCGCCCGCATCGCCTCCTCGACCTGGCGCTCGGTGACATCGGCTCCACCGGCGCCCAGCATCAGGACCACCTCCCTGCGGGAGGGCCCGTCGCCGACCGCGGGGCGGGGCCGGCCGTCGTAACGGGAGATGCTTCCGGTGTGCACGGTCTTGGCGTACCAGTGCGCGGGCCAGCCTGGCTCGGGCAGCGACCGCGGCCAGGGGGCGAGGAGAGCGTCGGCCAGGTCATAGGCGAGGCGGTGTGCCTCGTCGCCGCGGTCCCCTCGCATGGCGGCGACCACGACCGGAGTACCCATCAGCCGGACCAGGGTGGCGACCTCGACCGACACGTCGCTGACGAACAGGTCGGGGTTCACCCGTCTGACCCATTCGGCGATCATGCCCAGCCGCTCCCGGTGCCCGTCGTGCCGGACCGGGGCCCAGTGGAGACGGCCGCGTGCCGTGGGGTCGTCCGGGGCGCCGTCGATGTCCGGCGGCAGGGACATCCAGCCCCCTGTCCACGAGCGCGGGCGGGGCAGGGACGACAGGATGGTCACCGGCCCCCGTACGTGCGCGGCGACACAGACGGCGCGGTGCAGGTGTCCGCGACCTTGGTGGTGGACGTAGTAGCCGATCACGACCTCACCTCCTCGTACAGATCGGTGTATCCGTCGGCGGTGCGCTCGAGTGAGCAGAACTCCTCGGCCCGTCGGCGTACGTCACGCCGGTCGAGTTTCATGGCCCGCGGGATGAGTTCCGCCAGGGCCTCCACGTCCCCCGCCCGCGCCAGGAGCCCGCAGTCTGCGGTGAGGATCTCCGGCAGGGCGCCCCGGTCGAAGCCGCAGACCGGAGTCCCGCATGCCAGCGCCTCGGCAACCACCAGCCCGTACGGTTCGTCCCAGCTCGGGGTGACCAGGGCGGCGCTCGCGGTACCCAGCAGTTCGACGAGCTCCTGACGGTCCAGGTGTCCGACGTACTGGACGTCGCCGCCCAGCGAGGGCTGTACCTGTTCGTCGAAGTACGTCCGGTCGGAGATCGGTCCCGCGACGCGCAGCCGCACCCCGGCCGCGCGCGCCGCCGCGATGGCGTGGTGGGGCGCCTTCTCGGGCACCAGCCGCCCGAACCAGACGAGGTCGCCGCCGCCCGGGCCGGGCCTCCAGTGGTCCATGTCGATGCCGTTGCGTACGACGCGCGCCGAGGGAACGGTCTGCCTCCAGGCGCCCGCGGTGAAACTGCTGACCGCCGTGAAGGTGACGGGGCACGCGTCCTGCGCCGTGATGGCGGACTCCAGCCACGGGGTGGGCGGAGTGTGCAACGTCGTCACCACCGGCACGCGCAGTGCCGATGCCATCGCGATGGGCAGGTGGTGCAGGCTGTTGTTGTGCACGACGTCGAACCGGTGCTCCCCGTCCGCCGCCAGGTCCAGCATCAGTCCCAGGTACGCGTGGTGCTCTTCCATCCACCTCGCACTCGGCATGCTCGCGTCCGAGCGGGCTGCCTCGCTCAACACGGGTCGCCGCACCCGTAGTTCCCGCGCCCCGAGCGCCGGGTCGGAGCCCGGTGCCGCGAAGAGCTCCACGTGGTGGCCCCGTCGGTGGAGGGTGTGCGCGAGCCACCAGGTGTGAGCCTCCAGCCCTCCGGCGAACGGTTCACTGATGGGGAACCGCGCGGACGCGATGAGGGCCACTCGCAGGCCGTTCATCACAGCAGGCTCGCGTACAGGGCCCGGTGCGCGGCGGCGAGCGCGGCGCGCTCCCGCGCGCGGTCCGCCACCGTGGCCCGGGGCGCGGGCCCCTCGTCGTACGCCGTCCGCACCGCGGCGTGCAGCGATTCCGCGTCGAGACCGGCTTCTTGCGAGTTTCCGTAGGTCAGGCAGGGCCTCTGTTGGGCGTAGAACCCGCAGTCCGGGGCCGCGACCGCGGTGCCCAGGTCGTGACACGCCTCCAGCCAGCCGGAGTGGGTGCCGAACCGGTAGGGCAGAACCGACAGGTCCAGCCGTTCCAGGTATTCCCAGAGCTGCTCGTCGCCGAAGTAGTCGTGGACCTCGAGGGTGAGGCGCCCTCGGTCCGCGAGGTCTTCCAGCGCCCGCATGAGGTCCGGGTCGTGCGCCGCTGAGCCGGAATCCGCCACGTCGTGGTGGATGTTGACCTGGAGTTCCGCGTCCCGCAGTTCCGCGACCGCATCCGCGAGGACCCGGACGACCGGAAGGACGGACATGTTGGGGCGCAGGCTCTTGGCGTGGACCCCGACGCGGAACCGGTCGGTGCGGGGGCGCGGGCGGGCCATGCGGGGCAGCTCGACCACGTGCGGATGGGGCAGGACGGCCGCCGACCGGTGCCAGCGGCGGCGGATGCTCTCCGCGGCCCCGGGGGTCAGGGTGATCAGGCGCTGGGCGGAGGGAACGACGACGTCGAGGGCCGCGTCGTGGGCGGCGGGATCGGGCTGGTGGGGGTTGCGGAGATCGTGCACCGTGTAGACCAGGGGCTTCGCGTGCCGGTCGAGGGCCTCCAGAAGCGACGACAGCTGGGCCGGGCTCTGAGCGTCGAAGCCGAAGTGCAGGTGGAAGAGGTCGAAGTCGTCGTGGTGGTCGTGCACCCACTCCGGGGCGAGCATGACCGGCGGCCACCAGCGCTGCGACGTACTGGGGGCTCCGTTCGGCCGGGGATCGGCCAGTCGCCGTACACCGTCGGATTCCGGAGCGGCGCAGTGGCGCGTGTACACATGGCCGGCCGGCACGGAGGCCACCCGGATCTCCTGCTCGGGTTGCGCGGAGGGCTGCCGTACGGGCATGGTGCGCTCCTTCGTCGGGGGCTGCCGGCCGGTCGGGGACACGCGGTCCCGACCGGTGCCGCGGGCGTCGGTCGGCTTCTCTTCCCGTGCACCCCGTCAGCCGGTCATGGCGCGACTGCCCCGTAACCGAAGCCGAAAACGGGCATAACGTCAGCATTCCGCCATCGGTCCTTCGCGCGGGAGCGGGCTCCGGAGCGTTCCGCGCGCTCACGCGGCGGCCGGTCCTCGCAGGCACCCGCTCTGCGCCGGGCCCGGGTCGCGCCCCTGGTCGTCGGCCCCTCGGCGAACCCTGAGGCGCGGCGGGCGACTGTCCCCCCGTCTCAGGGGTAGGCGCCAGGAAGCAGGCACGGCGGCAGAAGGGCGAAGATCCATGAGCACCTCCCTGAACATCGCCTCCGACGCCACATACCCGGACCGCATCCTGATGACCGTGACGGGAGAACTCGACCCCGAAACGTGCTCACGTCTCGCCTCGGCGACCGAGATGCTCACCCTGCGCGGGCGGGCCCTCCTCCTGGACCTGTCCGGCATGACCTTCATCGACTCCGGCGGCGTCAAGACCCTCCTCGCGCTGCGGAGGCGGGTACAGGAGGCCGGTGGAGCCCTGCAGTTGTGCGGCCCCGGCGCCCAGGCGCTCCATCTGCTCGACGTCACCGGCACCCGCCATCTGTTCACCATGCGGGCCTGCCCGCCCCGCGCGGCGTCCGGGCGCCCCGCGTCCCCGGCGGCGCACGGTGGCCGTCCCGTCGTCCGCGATGCCGACACCGCGTCACGCGCGGCCCCGCCCCCGGGCAGCGATCACGTCGCGGCGTTCCGCCACGTCAAGGAGCAACGCGACGTGAACACCGTGGTCCTCACCCTGCGCGGTGACGTCCTCATGGTGGAAGCGGAAGCGAACTGGACGCCCGAGGAACTGGTCGTACACATGCCCCTGGACCAGGCACGACTGATCGTCCATGAGGTGTCCTACGCGACCCGTACCGGTGCCCGTCGTCGAGCCCACCTGCTGATCTGGTGGATGCCCGCGTCCGCCCACGAGCAGGAGCACGCCTATCAGGCGGCCTTCGAGACGTTGAAGAGGCAGCACACCGAGGCGCCCGTCCACGTGATCGCACGGACTCCGGAGCACCTCGCCCACCCGAGGCTCGTGGCCCTCGCCGACTGACCCGCGTCCTTTCGGAGCTGTGCGACCGGGCCCGCGCGATCGCGACCGGGGCGTCCGGAGGCGGCTCTGGAACCGACCTGTGTGCCCGTGCGCGAAACGGGCAGAGGCGTACTGTGAGAACAGCTCGGAGGGCCGGTCGGCGTCCCGACCGCTCACGCCCCACCGGGGGCGTGCGGTGGTCGCCCACCGGTCGCGCAGCCGTGGACCTTACTCGGCCCGGGGCCCCGACAGTGTCGTGACGCCCCCTGTGAGCCTCTTCGTGTACGACGATCCGGTGTTCACCGGCCCGTCACCGCTGCTGGCGGGCGGACGGGTCGGTCTGGTGAAAGGCAGCGATCCATGCCCGTGGAGTACACCACCGAGGGCCCCGTCCTGGCTCTGCGCCTGCGTGCCGATCTCGACGTCACCGCTCGGGCCGCCGCGGCCCTGCGCGTGGAGCGCTTGGTGCTCGCCCACCGGCCGGGGGGTGTGCGCCTGCACCTCGCCGCCGGCTACGCCACCGGCGCCTCGCTGAGCGTTCTCGCCCGGGTGCGCCGCCTGTGCGAGGGCCTCGACATCCCTCTGGTCGTCACCGGCGGCCCCTGGGCGGCCCGCACGCCGTTCGCCATCACGGTCACGCAGGCCGTCGGCGCCTGACCCGCACGGGACGGGGCGGAGGGCCCGATCGCACCAGGCCGGGAGAGCCGCGAAGCCGTCCCGGCCCGCGACGGCTAGCCGGGGGGCCGCGGCCGACGCTCCTCTCGCACCTGTCGGCCCTCGTCGCGCATCCGGCGCCCTTCGGCTCGCATGGCGGAGTCCCGCAGGGCCTTGCCCTCGGACTCCTTCATCAGTCCCCGGACCTGCAGGTATGTGGCTCGTACGACACGCATCGCTTGCTGCCTCTCGAACTCGGCTCCTGGAGCGGGCTTCCCCTCAGGGGCATCCCCGCATGGGCGTTCTGTGCTGTTTGCCCGAACTGTGGCGGCGGAAACGTGCGGGAGCCGGCGCTTCGGCCGTGCGCACCGGACGGCTCCGCCCAAGCCTCCGCCCACCGCTCACCGGTCCCCTGCCCGGGTCCGCAGGAGCAGCAGAGCCGTGTCGTCGGTGTGCCGGCCGGCGGGCCACGCCCGGCGGATGAGGCGGTCGACCAGGCTCTCGGCATCCTCGCCGTGGTGACGATGGAGATACCCGGCGAGGTCGTGGGTGGTCTGGTCAGGCTCCGTGCCGGACACTTCGACGAGTCCGTCCGTGTACAGCACGAGCGTGCTTCCCGGCGGGAGGTCCAGGTGGTTCACCGGGTAGTCCGATCCGTGGTCGATGCCCAGGAGCGGGCCGGGATCGAGTCCCACGACCGAACCCGGTTCGCCGGGGCGGTGCAGAAGGGGCGGGGGATGGCCTGCGCTGACGAGCTGGACGCTGCCCCGGGCGAGGTCGATGCGGGCGTAGAGGGCGGAGACCAGCAGCTCGGTGCCCAGGTCGAGGAGCACGCGGTTGGTGTGGGCCATGACCTGGTCGGGTGAGGCCTCGGCGGTGGCGTGGATGGCGGTACGGACCTGGCCCATGAGGGCGGCGGCGGCGATGTTGTGCCCCTGGACGTCGCCGATGACGGCGGCGACGGTGGTGGTGTCGTCGAGGCGGATGACGTCGTAGAAGTCCCCTCCGATGTCCATGCCGTGACTTGCGGGGAGGTAGCGGGCGGCCAGGGTGAGGCCCGGCACGGAGGGAAGGCCGTGGGGCAGCAGCGCCTCCTGCAGGCCGAGGGCGAGACCGTGGACGTCGTCGTAGAGCCGGGCCCGGTCCAGGGCCTGGGCGATCAGGCCGGCGAGGGCGGTGAGGACCGCCCGCTCGTCGGCGGTGAAGGCGTGCGGCCGGTCGTAGGAGAGGATGCAGCACCCCACGGGTCGGCCGGAGATGAGGAGGGGCAGGAACGCCCAGGCGCGCTTTCCGCTGAGGAGAGGAGCGCGCGGGAACTCCTCGGCCATCTCCTCCGTGCTGCCGAAGAAGGCGGGAACGCCGGTCGACAGGACTTGTCCGGCCGGTGTGAGCTGCGTACCCAGCGGCAGACCGTCGAGACGCTCGAGGGTCTCACGGTCGTAGCCGTGCCAGCCGGTGATTTTCAGGCGGCCGGCGTCCGCCGCGGACAGGACCAGTCCGTCCGCGCCGAAGGCGGGCAGGACCTGCCCGGCGATCAGCTCGACGACATCGTTGACCGCCACCGTTTCGGTGAGCGCGGACGCCAGGTGGAGGAGCTGGTAGAGGCGGCCTGTGTGGGCGGTCGACGAGGCGGCGGAGACGACGCGTGGAAGCCGGGGCGGGGCGGGGGTCCGGCCGGTGGGAGGCTCTTCGGACACGGGGGTGATCCGGACGCTGATGCCGCTGGCATCGGGAAAGAGCTGGAAGCGGAGGGGCCGGTCAGGGGGATGCGGCGAAGTGAACTCGACGGGTTCACGGCTGATGACGGCGGTGCGGTAGTGGTCCTCGACGACGGGTTGGTCCAGCCATGGCAGGGACTGCCAAGGACGCGTCCCGAGCAGGCGACTCGCGCTTCGGCCGAGCAGGACGGCCGCCACGCCGTTCACGAACGTGATCCTTCCTTCCAGGTCCAGTGCCAGCGCGCCTTCGGGCAGCCGTTCGGCGAAGTCCGCGGCCGCGGCGCCCGCCCGGCTCCCGTACGGAGAGGAAGGGGCGAGCGGGACGCGGAGAGGCTGCTCGGGCAGGCGGGGCGGCTCCGGAGACTGGTCCAGCCTGTGGGCGATGCGGCGGGCCTCCGCGACGATGTGGCCCGTTTCCCGGCGGGTGGCCCGTTCCGGGTGGGAGGCCGGCCACAGCAGGACCAGACCGCCCCAGGAGCGCGTCCGGCCGGACAGCGGCGCGGCGGCGAGCGCGCAGCGGTACGGCAGGCTGACCGCGACGCGCGGGTAGGCGCGGGCCATCTCCTCCTGGGAGCCGACCCACACCAGACGTTCCTCCCGGACGGCCACGCTCACCGGAGTGGTGGTCGCGAGCGGGACCCGGTGCCAGGGCCAGGCAACCTCGTCGGGCAGCCCGCACAGGACAGCCAGGTCGAGGGCGCGAGCGGTGTCGTCCCGCAGATAGAGCACCCCCGCGGAGGCGCCGGTGCGTCGCACGCTCTCCACCAGCGCGGCTCCGAGCGACCCCGGGCCGGACGGCTGCTCGGCGACGCCAGGTGGCACGGCTCGCATACTGCGACCATACGCTGACACACCCGCGAGGGCTCTTCGCCGACGGTCGAGGCACCGGGGCTCGACCGCTCGTCCGTCGGAGCCCCGCCGGTCACCCGTAGGAGGGTCGGCGGCCGGTGCCGGAGCCTGGGTTCTCCCGAGAGGGGCGACGATCCCGGACGAGGTGAGCGGTGACCTGTCGGTCATGCCGCCCTCCTCCATGGAGTTCTGGGTGTCCACAGGCAACGGCCGCGAACCCGTTCGTCAGAGACGGGTTCGCGGCCGTGTGGTGCGGGACGTGCCTTGTGCCTACCAGCGGTACCAGCGGCCGCTGCCTCCCTTCGGCCGGGCGACGAACCCGAGCAGCCACAGGACCAGCACCACGACGGCGACCCACCACAGGACGTTGAGTGCGAAACCGGCACCGAAAAGGATGAGCACGAGCAGCAGAACGAGAAGCAGGGGAACCATGGATATCAACCTCCGAGGCGCCGTCTGCCCCACCGACCTTCGGTCATGCGTACGAGATTCACGGGATTCTCCAGGCCTGCTCAAGGTTTGCGGGCAGGCATCGAGAGCAGGCGCCGGTCAAGACCAACCCGGTTCACACAGGAGGAGGTCCCGATGTCGGGCACGGAGAAGAGCAAGGCGCAGGTCGAGCAGGCCAAGGGCAAGGCCAAGGAGGCCGTGGGCCGCACGGTCGGCAACGAGCGGCTCACCGCGGACGGCCTCGCGGATCAGGCCAAGGGCAAGGCGCGCGAGGCCAAGGAGGACGTCAAGGACAACCTCAAGCGCTGAGGTGCCCACGACGCGCCTCCGGGCCCCGACCTGGTGTTCAGGTCGGGGCCCGGCCTTGTGCGGGGGCCGGAACTCCGGGCTCGCTCGTGGCCGGTGCCACCGCGGGTGCGACCCGTGTCACCGACTGTCACCGACGACCGGATCCGGCGACCGCCTTGCAGAGCCTGCGGACCCAGCAGACGCCGCACATCAGCGTGCCGGCCCACGAAGCGGCGAAGGCCCAGATCAACGGCGCCGAGGAGGCGGTCACCGCAAGCACCACCAGCGTGGCCGACACCAGTGCGAGTACCAGGGTCGCCATGGGGAGGAGGCGTCCGCGCGTACGGCGGAACGGGCCGTCACGCATGGTCCGCAGACGGCGCTCCAGGCGCCGGTCGCGGGACAGGCCGCGCTCGATGACGGCGAGCATCGTGCGCTCGCCCGGCGAAAGGTGCGGACCGTCCATGTCGACTCCCGACGCCTGGCCGCCTCGTGGTCGGGAACCGGCGGCTCGGTGAAGGCCGCGAGGGGTGAGGCAGACGCTGCGGGCTCGTGCGTTCTGAGTTGGTGCGCCGCAGCAGGCGTCGGCCTCGGTTGCCCTGCCCTGTGTGGGGACTGCGGCGCTTCTGGCGCCTTCCCCGGTCGCGCGAGCTCAATCCTGTGGAGCCGTACGAGGGCTCGCGCCGCCCGGGAGCTCACCCTGATCGCGCCGTTCGAGAGGACGCAGCACCAGCCCTTCGAGCACCTCGCCGAGCGCGCCTGCCCCCCGGACACGGGAGGGCGTCATGGCCCCCGGAGCTTGAAGGCGGATCCGGCACTCTTCCCGGGTCGGGCTTCCCTGTCCTCTGTCAGAAACACTGGCAGAAAGGGGGTTTGGACAAGAACAGTCGGGCCAGAAGAGTGATGTCGGAAGTGCGCACCTCGAGTGATGGGCCTTCCGGAGCGGGGACCGCCACCCGACGCCCCTTCCCCTCGGCGTCCTAGGCACACCCGCACGCACGATGGGCTGCCGCCGGGTCCGTACGGCACCCGGACACCCCGCGCCCCGCCTCCCCGGCAGGGGCAGTGGTGACACTCCGGCGCACCCCCGGCCCCGGCGTTCAGAGCACCGGCCCCCGGGCAACGGATTCGACGGCAGCACCCCACCCTCATCAGCAGGGCGCCCCGTTCCTTCGGTGCGCCGGGGACGCGGAGGCCGAGCGCGCCGCCCGTGACCGCGTGCAGACCGCGAAGGTCGCCCTCGGTGCACGCAGGCCGCCGGCCCCGCCCTCCCGCCGGCCGCGCCCGACGTAACCGATCGGCGCGAGCGCCCGGCGCGGGGCCAGCACTCGCTCGGCGCTGATTTGCTCCCGGCGCGGAATCATCCGGCCGCGACGGGCAAAGCGGTCTGTCATGACGACGCAGACAGACACGGCCGCGAGACCTTCCCGGCTTCTGGTGCTGGTATCCGCGCAGGTGACGCTGATGGTCGGGCTGGGACTGCTGGTGACCAGAGATCCGTTGGCCGGCCTGCTCACCTCGGTGGAGGACCGGGTCAGCCGCGGGTTCGCCGCCGACCGCACCCACATGGCCGACGCCGTGTCGTCCGGGCTGTCGGTGCTGGCAGGGACCCAGTCGATCGTCGCGGTCACGCTGCTCTGCGTGGCAGCCCTGCTCCTCCTGCCGGGTGCGACCCGGTGGGCGGAGGCCGTGTTCATCAGCGCCTCGGTCGCCACGCAGTCCGCGGTGTTCCTGATCGTCACGGTCTGCGTGCGGCGACCCCGCCCCGCCGTACCCCACCTCGACGCGGCGCCGCCGACGTCGAGCTTCCCGTCCGGCCACGTCGGAGCCTCGGTCGCCCTGTTCGGAGGGCTGGCCGTGCTGGCGTTGACCCGTCTGCGGGGCCGCCGGCGATACGTCGTCGCGGGCGTTCTGCTGCTCGTTCCTCCGCTGGTCGCGCTCTCGCGGCTGTACCGGGGCATGCACCACCCCACCGACGTCGTGGGCGGGCTGGTCAACGGAACGCTCACGCTTCTCGTCATCGGCTCGGTCGTCCTGGCCGGGCGCACGCGGGACAGCGCCGACGACGACCGCGGCAGTCGGCTCTCCGCCGACTCGGCGCCCGCCGCGACCTGGAGCCGGCGGATGGCCGCCGGACGGGTCGTCGTCGTCCGCCATCCGCACGCCTGCGACGACCGGCTCGCCGACCGGGTGCGCGCCGTCCTGGAGGCGCACGGCCATCGGGATCAGCATTGGACGATCACCACCGCCGAACGGCCGAGCGGTGCGCTCGCCGAGGTCATCGGCACCCGGACTCCAGGCGGCACCGCCTCGGACGCGACCGCTTCGGACGCGACCGCTTCGGACGCGACCACACCGGGCGCGGACCCCCCGGCCGCCGTGGCCCCGGTCGCCGTCGGCCTGGTCGTCGTCTGCGGAGGCGACGGAACCGTACGGGCCTGCGCCGACGTGCTGGCCGGGACAGGGATCCCGCTCGCGGTCGTGCCCTGCGGCACCGGCAATCTCCTCGCCCGCAACCTGGGGCTTCCCCTGGAGCCGGCGACCGCACTGGACGACGCCCTCGGCGGGGAGTGCTTCGGCATCGACCTGGGGCGCGTCTCCGGCGACCGCCTCGAGCCCGCCCGGTTCACGGTCATGGCGGGGGCCGGCTTCGACGCCGCGATGGTCCGCGACGCGTCACCGCGGCTCAAGGCGCGTCTGGGCTGGGCCGCCTATCTCCTCGCGGCGGCCCGGCACCTCCGGGACCCCCGCACCCGGGTGTCGATCCGGGTGGACGGCGGACCGCGTCGCCGCCACCGGGCGCGCATGGTCGTCGTCGGCAACGTCGGCACCCTGCAGGGCGGGCTCGAACTCCTGCCGGGCGCGCGCGCCGACAGCGGGCGGCTGGACGTCGTGCTGTTCGCCCCCGAGGGCGCGGCCGGGTGGCTCGCCGCGACCGGGCATCTGCTCTCCCGGGCCCTGCGCCCGCGCTCCACGACGCAGCGGGAGACAGCAGGCATCACGGCCGACTCCGTGGAGGTCGGCCGACGGTCCGTCGCCGGCGGCGCGCTGACGTACTACCGCGGCCGGCACATCGACATCCGGTTCGCAGGGGCGCAACCCAGGGAGCTCGACGGGGACGCCGTCGCCGACGGCCGGCGGCTGACCGTGGAGACCGAGCCGGGCGCGCTGCTCGTACGACTGCCGCGCGCTCCGCGGCCCGCCCCGGTCCGGCCCGCCACCCCAGCCCCGCGCCGCACGAGGAGCGACGCTGTGGCCCGGGCCGCCGGAGTTCCGGACCGTCCCGCTCCACCCGACGTCCCCGCGCCGCTCGCGCCGACCCGCACGCCGGCAGGCTCGTGATGGGTACCGCCACGCGTGTTCCGCAGAGACGTGATGTCCAGGGCGAGGAGCTGTCCGGAGACGAGGCATGGGCCGCGCTGCGCCGCTACGGAGGCTGGCGGCTGGCCCGGGACTCCTTCATACGGTTCCGCTATGCCGACGGCTTCAGCCACTCCCGCGCTCTGGCCCTGCAGACCGTGCTGTCCATCGTGCCGCTGGCCATCGCCGCCATCGGCCTGTCGAGCGTGCTGCACACGGAGGACATCGGCCGGGTCGCGGAGCTGACGATACGCCGGATCACCAGCGGTCCGAGTCAGCAGATGGTCGACGACGCCCTGCGCGAGAGCCGTCGCCACGCCGGCGACGGCGGCCAGGCGGCCCTCTGGCTGGGGCTGCTCTTCTCCCTGGTCAACGTGACGACCAGCCTGTGCCAGGTGGAGCGCGGCGCCAATCGCATCTACGGGAACGAACGCGACCGTCCGTTTCTCCGCAAGTACACCCGCGGCCTGGTGATGGCCGTGCTCGCGGGGTTCCCGCTGGGACTCAGTTTCGTCGTCACGGTCCTCGGCAGCGATCTCACGCACTCGTTCGCCGAGGTCTACCACCTCGGGCCGGGCACCGTCCGGGCCTGGGAGATCCTGCGGTGGCCGATCGGGGTCCTGCTGGCCGTCCTGGCGACCAGCGCGATCTTCCGCCTCTCGCCGCGCCGTGCCCAACCGGGGTACACGTGGCTCGCCTTCGGTGCCGTGGTGCATCTGTTCCTGTGGATCACGGCGACCTGGGCGCTGAGCCTGTACGTGGGCGCCAGCGGCTCCTTCACCACCGTCTACGGGCCCCTGAGCGCGATCGTCTCCCTGCTCCTGTGGTCGTACCTGACCTCCCTCGCCCTCTTCCTCGGCCTCGCGTTCGCCGCGCAGCTGGAGGCCACGCGAGCGGGCGTGAAGGAGCCGGTGGGCCGGGACCCCGGTGTCTGACCCCCTCCCCCACGAGCCGGCTGCGGCTCTCCCCTCATGACACGTAAGGAAGTCGGCTCTCCCATGGCACAGCGCACCACGCGAGTCCGAAGGCCCGTGCGGGCCCTGCTCCTCCGGCATCGCAGTGCCGACGCGACCTTCGGGACGCGGCTCGTCCTGGCGGCGATCGCCACCGCGGTGGTGGCGGTCCCCTTCGCGCTCGCGCTGGTTCTCGTCGAGTCCCGTTGGCCGCCGCTGTACCGGCTCGACCGGGGCACGGCGGAGCGACTTCACCAGACCGCTCTCGAACACCCGGGCTGGGTGGACTTCCTGGAGTTCCTCACCGGCTACGTGTGGGATCCGGTGGCGATGCGCCTGCTGGTCGCCGTCGTGGTGGTGTGGCTGCTGACCCGCCGCGCGTGGCGGCTCGCCGCCTGGGCCTCCGTCACGGCGGTGGCCGGTGGTCTGATCGGCCTGCTGACGAAGCACGTGGTCGAGCGCGCCCGCCCGCACCTGCCGGATCCGGTGTCCCACGCCCCCGGCTTCTCCTTCCCCTCCGGACACGCGATGACCGCCACCACCTCCTGCGCGGTCCTCCTGCTGGTCCTGCTCCCCCTGGTCCCCCGCGCCTGGCGCCCGCTCCCCTGGGCGCTCGCCGTCACGGCGGTCCTGGGAGTCGGGTACACCCGGGTCGCGCTGGGGGTGCACTGGGTGAGCGACGTCGTCGGAGGGTGGCTGCTGGGCCTCACGGTGGTCACGGCGACGACCCTCGTCTTCGAAGCCTGGCGGCTCGACACCGGGCGCCGACGCACGACGCCCGCGCAGGGCCTCGAACCCGAGATCTCCTCGACCACACCGGAGCCGCCCCTGTCCCTGCGCCACGCTTCGGTTCCCTCGGACGAGCGGCGCGATCCACCGGGAACGCATCGGTCCGGGTGACGGAAGGAGCCCACGCTCACGCCGCGCCCGGTGACGCGCACCGGGACCGGCCGGGTCGACGGGCACGACCCGGCCGCCGCCGTCCCACCGCGCGAGAGAGGGACGGCCTTCCCGCGCGCCTCACCGGCCGGTCTCCGTCTGCGTCCAGACGTCGTTGAGGACCTTGTCGGCGAGATCCGGGTACGTGGGTGAGGAAGTGACGCGCAGCCAGAGGAGGACTTCGAGCGGCACGGCTTTCCTCCTCCCCTGGTGAGAGGTCGCCGCGAGCGTCCGGTAGAGGTAGCCGGAGCCGGGGGAACGGTCATGGGCGACCGTGCCGCGGTGGTCCCAGTCGGCCAGGGGCTTTCCCGGGCGCCGATCCGTGAAGGCCCGTTGTTCGGCCGCCGAGCAGGACGCGCCGCAGGCGGCGAACACAAGGTCCGCGCGAAAGCCGGCAGCGGGGCCGCTGCTCACCGTGCAGGCGAGCCATCGGCCGGTGACGACACTCGTACCGGCCTCTTGTCCCCCGTCCTCGCCCCCGGTGGAGCACCGCGCTTCGCGCGGTACCCGCAGCCCCACCAGTTCGTCGAGCGCCACGACACGGGCGGGATCGGAGTCCGCCCATACGGCGCCGCCGAGCCGGCCCGTCCGCTTCCTGTCGAAGATCCCGAAGCGCGATGCGGCGGAGACACCGCTCTCCGGGACACGCGTGAGGGGCGGCCCCTGGGGCACCGGCCCGCCCGGGAGGCCGTGGGTGCGGCGGATCCGGTCGAGGACCTGCCGTACGAGCGTCTCCGCGGTGTCTCGGGCCTGTCGCTCGGTGCCGAACTCCAGCGCCGCGTCCACGGCCACCAGCGCGTTCCCGATGCGACCACGGGCCCAGCCGACGGGGATGTCCTCGTCGGCGCGCCGCGACCGGGCATCGGGGGACGACGCCCACTCCGTCCCCGCGGCCACGGACCAGTCGGTGCCGGAACTGCGTACCCGGGCGTTCAACAGCCCGGGATGCTCCACCTCGTACTGCGCGCGCTCGGCACTGTCGGTCATCCCCGCTCCGGCGGCGAGGGCCACGGTCAGCACGATCTGCGTCTCGGGTCGCAGTGCGGACTGCTCCGTGGTCACGCAGGAGGTGCGCGCTCGGGCGCGCCGGTCGTCGGCCTTCTTCGGCTGCCGGAAGCCGTCCTCGAGGAACCGTCCCGCGTCGGAGAAGATGTCGACGGGCGGCTGCCCGCCGAAGCCTCTGCCCGGATACCCCATCAGGGGGCGCACGGACGAGAGCGGAAGCAGGTCGCAGGCCGTGGCGAGCGTGTGGAGCGGCCCCATCGCACCGGGGGCCGAGAGGACGGAGCCGACCAGGAGGACCACGGTGGTCGCGCCCGTCGCCGCCGACAGCACGCCGACGCCCAGACGCCGCACCCGGCCCGTCCGGACTTGCGCGCTCCAGGGCTCCGGCCCGGCCGCCAGGCTGCGCTGCAGTTCGATGTGCCGGAACCGGTAGAGGCCGCCGGTCTGCCGCAGCACTCCGCGACGGTGCGCGTCCGCGAGGAACTCGGTGAGCCGCAGGGGCAGGCGTCCGGTCGAGGCGAGCCACCAGCGGGCCAGCGTGAAGCGGCCCCACGCGGACAGGACGCAGCTCCAGAGGAACCACCACACGGCCACCGCGCCGTACACGACGGCCCAGCGCCAGGGGGTGACGGCGTCCGCTCCGCGCCCCAGGCCCCAGAACAGGAGGGTGGCGATCACCAGGACGGGCAGCGCCTTCTGAGCGGACAGCATGCTCCGCGTGTGCGGGGAGGTGAGGGCGGCGAGGGCCAGCGTGGCGCGGCGGTCCTCGCGCAGCAGGGTGACGGGATCGCTTCCCTGCAGGTCGGCGGGCCGGCGGACGACGGCGAGCGTCCGCGAGACCGCGGTGAGCGGCGCCACCAGCAGGAAGGAGGCGAAGAGGACGGCGACGCCGTTGCCGGACGCCACGGCCCAGATCCACACGGCGAGCGCCGCCACCGGGACCGACGCGGAGAGCACGGCTCCCACCGGCCGCTCACGGAGGGAGTGGAGCACCTGTCGGCGGGGCGAGTGGAGCCGGTGCGGGGGACGGGCCACGCTTCCGTGCTCGCCGATCCAGTCGAGCGCCCCGGCGCACAGGGCCGCGACGAGCGCGAGAAGGCCCGCGCGGAGTCCGACGCCGGGAACGTCCGGTTCTCCCGGCGCGGGCAGGGCGGTGACGGCGACCGCTGCCGCGAGAAGGAGTCCCAGGGGCAGGGAGACCAGCAGGGCGCGGAAGGCCCACGGCACCTGTTCCTCAAGGCGCCACCAGGCGATGTCCTGCCCGGTGCCGCGGGCGAGACGGGCCAGGTAGCGGCGGGCGCGTCCCGGCGTCACTCGGTCGTGCCGGCCCGGGACCCCGGCCGGGTCCGGCTGGTAGGCGGTATCGACGAACGCGCTCAGCAGATGCCGTTCCACCGCCTCCCGGCTCGTGAGATCCCCCTGCGACAGGAGATCGTCGGGACGCGCGGTGGTGTCGCTGTACACGGCGCGGGCCAGGGAGACCATGAGCGGAGTGCGCAGGACCTCGCGCAGACGCCGTGCCACGGAATCGTGGGAGGCCGGGGCGCCGGAGCCGCGGGCGCCGGAATCTCGAGTGTCGGAATCTCGGGTGTCGGCGTCCGCGGCGCCGCACCCATGGGTGCTGGAGTCCCGGGCGCCGGAATCTCGGGGGCCGGAGTCCGGGGCGCCGGAATCAGCGGCCGGAAACGTGGCGACGGCGGCCATCCGCTCCAGAACGCGGTCCCACTTCGTCGTGGAGTCATCCCGCTCCCGACTGGTGCGCGGCAGGTAGGCGCGCAGTTCGTCCAGTTCCAGCGGCTGGAGCTGGACAGCCGCCGTCTTGGGGATACGGAGTTCACCGGCGTTCACCGCGTCGGTGAACTCGGCGGTACGGCTGGTGAGGACGAAGCGCCCGGCCGGAAGCAGACTTCTGCACAGCTGGGCGAGCGCCTTGGAGCGGGTGGCGTCGGGGAGTTCGTCGAAGCCGTCCAGGACGGGCAGGACGCGCCCGGACGTGATGAGGCCGTGTGCGACGGAGCGCGCGGAGGCCGGGAGGCCGTCGTCCGCCAGGACCCAGGCATGCGTCTGGGCGAGCCATCCGGCCGCCCACCACCACAGGGGCGTCCCCTCTCCGGGGTCCCATGACGAGACCGGGAACACGACGGGCACCGGATCGCCGGTCTCCCGCCGTGCCAACAGCCCTGCGGCCAGGTGGAGGACCAGCACCGACTTGCCGGCACCGGCCTCACCCAGGATGACGAGGCGACCGTGCGGCAGGCTTTCGTAGGTCCGGACGATGTCGGAGAAGGAGCCGTCGAGCCGGGGCGCTGCCTCGCCTGCGCCCGCGAGGTTCACCGGGTGGTCGCCGATGCCGCTCGGAGCCGCCGCCCAGCGCACCGGCAGCGGACCGGGGTCGTCGATGCGGACGGCGGCCCGGTCCCGTGCGTACTGCTCGGCGAGGGTCCTCGCCAACGACGAGGCCGCCTGGCGCAGCTCCTGCTCCGACAGAGGCTGCTCTGGCCGCCGCCGGAGGCGTGACCGTCCGACGAAGACCCCGATCGCGGTACCCAGAACGAGGAACGCCACGGCGGCCCACCGGTCCGTGGTCTCCGAACCCAGCACCGCACCGTTCCCGGCGAGGCCGACGGCGAGAACCCCAGCCATGAGGATGGCCGACGCGGTCCTGGTCCGTGCCCTGCGAGGTGACGGGGACGGCGGCGGATAGATCGTCTCGCCGGTCCGGTACGCGTGCACGACCAGGGCGGGTCCGCCCCCGTCCGCGTGCGGGACGTGGAAGTGGACCTGCTCGGCGTGGTGGAAGGCCACGCTGCCTCGGTCGGCGCGGACCGTGACGCCGTGGTGGGGAGACGTCTCGCCGTCCTCGTCGGCGGGGTCGTCGCCGTCACCGCCGGAACGGGTACGGCCGTCGGTGACGCCCTGGGCGTCGCCGTCACCGCCGAGACGGTAGCCGCCGTCACCAAAGTCGCCGTCGGCGCCGTTCCCGTCGACGCGGGGTGGGCTGGGGTCAGCTGTTGCCGGGCCGTTCAGCCCCGAGTCGGATCCGGCGCCGGAGGGACGGAGAGGTTCACGTCCCCGTTGACGACGCCGGCCGCGACCGATCCCCGGTCGGCCTGGACCCGGACGTCGCCCTGTGCCACGATCCCGCCCGTGCCCGTCGTCAGCGAGTCGGCCGGAGCGTGGCGTCGCAGCAGCCCGCGCAGCGCTTCCGCCGCCTCGTCCCGTTCGTCCTCACGCAGCCCTTGAAGCAGTTCCTCGATGCGGGACCGCCACACCGCGTCCTGCCCGACACACACGCGTTCCGCGGTCGCCTCGCCGTCCTCCCGCGCGACCGCGAGCTCTGCGGCGGTACGGTCCAGCCGCTCCAGTGCGGCCCCCCAAGACGGCTCGTCACCGCGCCCGAACCACTGGGCCAGCGCCTGCCGCAGCCCGGTCCACGCGTCCGTGCCCGCTGCCTGCACCACCGCGGCCCCGCCCATACCGGCAAGCGCCACCAGGGCCTGCTCCAGCATCTCCGTCCCCTCCTCGCGCCCGGCCGTACCGGCCCCCACCGTAGCGCCTGACTCCGCAGCCCCGCGCAGCAGATGGCGTCCCGCGACACGGCATCCCGGACGAGCAGTGCCCCGGGTGGCGACGCAGTACGTTCCGGGGCCGGATCTGACCAACGGGGTCGGCAAGGGCTTCGGCCGGCGGCGTTCTCAACCTCCGTCGGCCGCACCCACCAGCACGTCACCGGCCGCGCCCCCGCCTCCCGGCGCCGGGAGGCGGGGGCGCGGCCGGCGCCGGATCCGTACCGTCAGGAGAGGGTGAGGAAGCGGGCGATGCTCGGCACCCCGTGCGCGTCGAGCGCGAAGAGCATGTAGGTGCCCGGCAGGACCACGCCCCTGTCCGCCGGGATGGACACCGTGTACGTGCCGGTCCCCGCGGCGGTGGAGGCCAGCGGGACCCGCCGCTGGTCGTTGTCCGTGGAGTGGGTCGCGGCGGCGGCCCGCATCAGGACGAAGGAGGCCACCGGACCTTCGGTGGCGACGGTGAGCGAGCTGCCGACCGCGGCTCGGGGCGGCACGCCGCCGGTGATGACGGGGCGCGGCTTGGGCGAACCGTCCGCGTCGAGCAGGTACGGCGGTGTGAACACGGCCCCGTCGGAATGGTTGGTGGCGCAGTCCCCGCAGAGGCCTCCGCCGCCGGAGAAGATCCGCCCGTCGGGCAGCAGGTTCGCCACGCTGTGGTAGTTGCGCGGGACGGCCATGCTGGCGAGCGGGGTGAAGGTCCCCGTCGCGGGGTCCCACAGCTCGGGGGTCAGGACGGACGTGGCGTCGCTGAACGGCACGGGGTAGGACTGCCCGCCGAACACGGCGACCTTGCCGTCGGGCAGGACGACGCTGTTGCCGAAGGCGCGGGCGTGGCCCATGTCGCCCGTGCGCGCGGCCCGCACCTGGTCGCCGTCGACGCTCACGGTGTACGCGCGCCGGGTGGCCGGTGTGTTCTCGTACGCGGGCGAGCCGCCCAGGGTGAGCAGCTTGCCGATGTCGTACGCGACGGCGTTGCCGGTCATGGCGTCCTGGCTGTCGGCCCGGGTGCCGGCGGAGGTGATGCTGCCGTTCCCCTCGGTCGAGATCCAGTTCATCTGCTTGCTGGGGCCCGCCTGGAGCACCCTTCCGCCCGAAGTCGCGTACAGCCACATGTGGTTGTCCGCGCGGTAGGGGCCGCGGGGGTCGGTCGTCAGCGCGGGCGCGGCCGGGACGCCGGGGAGCCTGCGCCAGGTGCCGGTGTCGGGGGACCAGACCTCGCCGGACTTGTCGCCCGTGGCTCCGCTCCACGATCCGCCGAGGACGAAGGCCTCGCCGGTGGAGAGCAGGGTCATGGACTGGTAGCCGCGGGGGATGTTCATGGCGGCGGTCGCCGACCAGGAGTCGGTGGCGGGGTCGTAGATGCTCGCCTTGTCCGCGTTGCTGCCGCCGGTGACCAGGACCCGGCCGTCGGCGAGCATCGCTATGCCCGGGCAGAACATGTCGTGTCCGGTGCTGTCGATGCGGCGTTGGGTGACCTTGCCGGTCTTCAGGTCCAGGATGGCGGTCTGGGTGTAGCCGCTGTTGCCGCCGAAGCGGTCGAGCGCGTACGCCGACCAGGCGAGGAGCTTGTCGCCTGGCAGGACCGCGGTGGCCACCGGCACCAGGGGGAAGCCCGTGATCCGGTCCCAGGAGCCGTGGACGGCGGGGTTGGCCGGTCCGCTCAGGCGTATCTCGGCCGCCGAGGTCCAGGGTCCGCGTTTCCCGGCCTCGCCGGTGACCGTCAGGCGTATGTAGCGGGCGTTCACGGCGCGGGTGAAGGTGGCGGTCTTGACGGTGTCGTCGTCGCGCCAGGTGCCCGTGGCGACCGATGCCCCGAAGGCGGTGCCGTCGGTGCTGGTGGTGACGGTGTACGCGCCCGCGCGCCCGTTGGTGCCGTCCTTGCGGGGCTGGTAGACCAGGGCGGAGACAGCGCTGGTGCGGTGCATGTCGACGGTGATGCTGTGCGGCATCGGGGCCGCGGTCCCCGACCACCTGCTGTGCCAGAAGGTGGCGGCGTCGTTGTCGAGGACGTTGGCCGCGCGGCCGTTCTCCTTGGCGGTCTCCTCGTCGCTCGCGACGGCGGTCCATCCGGTCCTGGGCAGGTCGACCGTGGCCGCCGGGGTCCCGGGGTCGCCGAGCAGGTTGAGCTCGGCGGCGGAGGTCCACGGGCCGCGCCGACCGGCTTCGGTGACGGCGGTGAGCCGGACGAACCGGGCGCCCTGCGGGGCGAACGCGAGGGTCTTGGCGCTGCCGTCGTCCGCGAGGGTTCCGGTGGCGACCGGACTCCCCCAGTCCCGGCCGTCGGTGCTCACGCTGATGCTGTACTCGCCGACGCGCCCGTTGGCCCCGGTGGCGCGGGGTTGGTAGACGAGCGCAGAGACCACCGTGGTGCGGTGCATGTCGACGGTGATGCTGTGCGGCATCGGGGCCGCCGTGCCCGACCACCTGCTGTGCCAGAAGGTGGCGGCGTCGTTGTCGAGGACGTTGGCCGCGCGGCCGTTCTCCTTGGCGGTCTCCTCGTCGCTCGCGACGGCGGTCCATCCCGTGCGGTCGAGCAGGGGAGCCATCGGCTCCATGGCATTGGCCGGCGCCACGCCGTGGTGCGGCGACTGCTTCGCCGACTGCTGTTCGAGGGGGCCGGGTGTCGGCCGGGCCGCGGGCGCGCGGCCGTCGGGCCCGGCGCTCGCCACTCCGAGCCAGGGGGTGAACCCGACGAGGAGCGAGCCGAGGGCGAGGGCGATGAGCAGAGGGGAGCGTCGTAACGCTCCGGCGAGGGCTCTGGTACGTCTGGGCTGCAATCGTGCCTCCTGGGCGAACTGCGCATGCTGCGGGCTCCCAGAACATAGGGCAGAACAGTGCAACTCACTCGCGGAAAGGCGGAGTTGTCCGAGACAGGCCCCTCCGTCGCGACACGGCGCAACCTGACGCGCTACGAGTTGGCACCGCGCGGCGCGCTACAGGGAGGCACGACGTGGCGCGATACGGGGAGGGCGCCCGCGGACGCCGATGCGGCAGGCTCCCGCATACCCATCGAAACGAATACACACATTATTGAGTACTATGCGCTTCCGGATACGGCACGCCGGTGCCGCGGGAGAGACGGACGGCGCATGAGCAACGGTCAGTACCTGCGATACGTCGCACTGGGCGACAGCCAGACGGAAGGCGTCGGCGACGGCGACGACGTCACCGGGCTGCGCGGCTTCGCGGACCGGCTCGCCGAGAGGCTCGCGGCGGTGAACCCGGAGGTGCGGTACGCGAACCTGGCCGTCCGGGGCCGGCTCGCCGGACAGATCCGCGCGGAGCAGCTCGGCCCCGCACTCGCCCTCCGCCCCGACGTCGCCACGGTGATCGCCGGTGTCAACGACCTGCTGCGGCCCCGGTTCGACCCGGACGAGACCGCCGCCCACGTGGAGGCGATGTTCGCCGCACTCACCGGAGCGGGGGCGCGCGTCGCGACCGTCACGATCCCCGACATCACCCGCATCGCGCCCATCGCCCGCCCCGTCGCACCCCGGATCGCCGCCCTCAACGACCGCATTCGGCTCGCCGCGGCCCGGCACGGCGTCGCTCTCGCCGAGACCTCACTGCACGCCGCCGCCATCGATCCGCGGTTCTGGGCCGCGGACCGGCTGCACGCGAGCCCGCTGGGACACGACCGGATCTCCGCCGCCCTCGCGCAGGCGCTCGACCTGCCGGGCAGCGACGACTCGTGGACCCGGGACCTGGCGCCCGACACGACCGCGACCGTCGGCGCGGTACGTACGGCAGCCGCCGAACTGCGCTGGGCCGCCGGATTCCTCGGCCCCTGGCTGCTCCGCCGCCTGCAGGGCCGCTCCTCCGGCGACGGCCGCGCCGCCCGACGCCCGCAGCTGCTGCCCGTGGGGATGCCGCCGGTCAGCGCCTGAACACCAGAGGCGGGGCGGGGCCTGAGTTCCAGGCCGGGGTGACTCGGAAGGGGTGCGGCACGGGCCGCTCCGGGGCCGGAGCCGTTCGGCCCGAGGACGGTCGGCACACGGCACCTCCGCATACCGTCGCCGCCGTCCACGAGGCCGAATCGGCTCCGTCCGGCTCCCTCATGCGTCGGATCAGCGGCGGATGCCCGCGTACGCCGACGGGGAGATGCCGCCCTCCGCGCCCTCGGCGCCGCCCACCGTCCAGACCCGGCCCGCCGCGTCGCTGGCGGCCCCGTACAGGAAACCGGCGCCGCGCGGGCTCTCCGTGCGCTTGAGCAGGCCGTTGGGTCCGAGCGTCAGGACGTAGTTACCGGCCGGGTTGACCTCGGGGTTCATGGTCTCCCCCACGATCACCGGGCGGCCGGAGCCGTCGAAGGCGATGTCGAACAGCTGGCCCGTCTCGGCGGGCGTGCGCACGATGGACCACGTCCGGCCGTCGAAACGGATGACGACGGGACGGCGCCACAGGTTCTCGTCCCGCATGTGGCCGACGGCCCAGATGTCGTTCGCCGACCGGCGCTCGATGCCGTCGAACATGGCGCCGTCCAGCCCGCTCGGCAGCTCCTGCTTCGTCCACGACGTGCCGTCGAACCGCGAGACGCCGTCACCGATGGCGAAGACGACCCCGCCGGGTCCCACCTCCAGTTGGGAGACCCAGGCGAGCCCCGTCTCGGCCGGCAGCCGGGTCCAGCCGCCGCTGCCGTCCGCCCTGCCGCGGAACAGGGCCTGCCGGTACTCGCCGGTCTCATCGGTGTACGTGCCGTGCGCCCAGACCGCACCGCGCGCGTCCACGTCGACGGCCGACAGCGACGTGCCGTCCGCCCCCTTCGGGAAGGGCAGCTCGACCGCGCTCCAGGCCTTGCCGTTCCAGTGCTGGAGCAGCGCGCGCCCCCGGTCCCAGTCGTCCTCGCCGACGGTTTCGTAGCGGGTGCCCACGGCCCACACCTGGTCGGGCGCGCCGACCGCGAGGTCCTCCAGGCGGCCGTGGTCGGCGGGCTGCGGAGGCGCCTGCCAGCGGGTTCCGGTCCAGCGCAGCGCGACCGGCGCGAAGGGACGGGTGGTCGCGTCGCTGCGCTTGCCGACGGCCCAGGTGGCGCCGCCCGCGGTCTCCACGTCGAACAGCACGCTGCCGTCGCTCGCCGTCGGGCTGACGTTCCGCCAGTCCTGCGTCTCGGCGGCAGCGGGGGCCGCGGAGACGGCGACGAACGAGGCCAGGCCGACGGCGACGGCGGTGGCCGCGAGGGGCAGGGAAAGATTCATTGCGGGATTCCTCGCAGGAAGTCGGGTGTCGTACGTGTGTCATCCCTTTGACGCGCTGACCGGCGGGAGATGTTTCATGCGTCTTCGAAAGACGCCCGCCGCGTAACGGGCCGCGCCCTCCCGCTTGTTGCCCGGCAAGCGGAGCCGACTGCCCGTCAGGGGCTTGTCAGCGTCGGCAGAGCGGCGCAGTCTTGCCGCTCGGGTGTCAGATGACCCTGGTGTCCCCGAACGGGGCCCGGGAGGGGGAGGCTCGTATGAGGAAGCGTGATCTGGTCGGCTTAGTGGGCCGTCGGACAGCGCTGCGGTATCTGCTGGCGGGGATCGCCGCTACGGCGGTGTCGGGGTGCGGGAGTCCGGTGGAGAAGGCGATCACGGCGTTCGCCGAGGGTTCCTGGAGCTTCACGACCAATACCGGCATCGAGGGGATCCTGACGATCACGGGCGACGGGCAGTGGTCGGAGACCCGGTTGGGGCTCTCGGGCCGGTGGGAGTACGACTCCTCCCGGCTGACGGTCATCATGGACGGGGTCGACAGCGAGGGCGCGGAGCCGTACCGCGTCCCTTCGGTCCCGGAGCCCGCCGATGACGCCCTGTCCCGGGAGTACTCGATGCAGGGCGGCTGGGCCGTCGGCCTCGGCGAGAAGGTGAAGGCGCGCAGGGACAAGGAGGACGTGGTCCTGGAGTTCGCGGACTTCTCGGACGGGAGCGAGGGCTCACCCGAGCACGTCGAGTCCCTGGTCTTCACCCTCAGCCGGATGAAAGAGGCGCCCTGACCCTGGTTCACGGCAGGGCTGTTCCTCGCTAGGCGGGCTGCGGGGCGGCTGCCGCCGGAGCCGGTGCGGTGTTTCGGGTCTCGCGCAGGAGCAGCAGGCCGTTGACCACCATCAGGGTCGCGGTCAGGCCGTGGATGCCGAGCGCGGTGGCCACGGAGCCGTGGTGGGACAGCACCGTGGTCATGTCGCCGTACGCGGCGAGGGACTCCACCAGGATCGCCCAGCCCAGCGCCCGGCGGTGGCCCGTCACCAGCAGGAGGCCCAGGACCAGGGCCATGACCACGTCGCGGATTCCCTTGACGACCAGGAATCCGCCGCCGTCGCCCGACGGCCAGCTCGGCAGGCCGAAGCCCGGTGCCGTCGTCTCCGGGCTCAGGATGAACTCCGAGCCGAACCAGAGGATGAAGAGGACGAAGACGGCGGCCAGGGCGGTGTTGATCTTCTTCAGTGACATCGTTTCCACTCCCTGCGATGTGAGTCTCTGTGGGCCGGTGAGCCGGTGAGCCGGTGAGCCGGTGAGCCGGGTGTGCCGCCGGGTGCGCTGGATCGGGAGGCACGCACGTGGTACGTCGTGGGGGCCTGGTCGGGACCGCGGGACGCGGACACCACCAGGCCCCCACCGCAGGTGCTGCCGGGACCGCCGTCGCGTCAGGTGCGGGCCGCGACGAGCAGGGTGAAGGCGGCGATGATGACGGCGACGCGGACGTAGTGGTAGCGGTCCCAGCGCTTCATCTGGTCCTTCCAGTCGGCGGGCCGGTTCTCCGGGGTCCAGGTCTTGCCCCGGTTGTTGATCGGGACGAGCAGCAGGATCGACATGATCACGCTGACGATCAGCAGCGCTCCGGCGGTGACGACGAGGCCGGCGCCGTCCTGGCCCCACCCGGCCACGGCCCAGACGGCGGCGAGGACGAGTGAGCCGATGTACCAGACCGGCATCACGGCGCCGAGCATCCGGCCGCCGTGGGCGCGGCCGAGCTGGCCGCTGTCCTCCGGGAGGGCGTTGAAGATCGGGTTGATGACGAAGGCGACCGAGAACTCCACCCCCACCATCAGACCGACGACCACCGTGGTGAAGACCTCGAGTGCGTTGAGCATGATGACCCCTCCTGGCATCTAGCGTTGCTAGCTGATGATGCAACGCTAGCTCTACTGCCGCTCGATTGTCTAGCGGTGCTAGGATCGAATCATGTCGGTACAGGAACGCAAGCAGCGCGAACGGGCGGACCGCGAGCGCCTCATCGTGGCGACGGCCCGCGAACTCGCCGAGCAGCAGGGCTGGGACGCGGTCACCACCCGCCGCCTCGCCGAGCGCATCGAGTACAGCCAGCCCGTCCTCTACAGCCACTTCCGCGGCAAACGCGAGATCATCGGCGCCGTCGCCCTGCAAGGCGCCACCGAGATGGCCGCCGCGGTGCGGGCCGCCACCTGCGGCGCGCACGGCCCGCGCGAGCGGGTTACCGCACTCGCCCGCGCCTACCTCGACTTCGCCGAGGACAACCCGGCGGTCTACGACGCCCTGTTCCAGCTCGACGGCGGCCTGGCGTACGCGCGGGAGGACACCCCCGAGCCGCTCAAGGACGCCTTCGCCGCCCTGCTGGAAACCCTCGGCGAGGTCGCGGGGGACGGCGTCCACCCGGGGCTGTTCACCGAGGTGTTCTGGGCCTCCCTGCACGGCCTGGCCACCCTGACCAGAACGCGACGGCTGCTGCCGGAGGACGCCGCGCAGCGGGTGGAGCTGCTGGTGGACCGGCTCGCCGTGCTCTGACGCGCCGCGTCGGCGGGCGCACGCCGGGGCCGCTCGTCCCGGTCACCCGCGGGACCCCGGCCGGACCGGGTCCGGTCGGGCCTCCGCCGCCTCCCTCGGCACTGCTCGGTCCACCTTCCCGGTGAGTGGGAACCGCCCCCTGCGCCGGGCGGCCCCTCCCTGCCAGGCTCCGAACCGCCGTGGTTCCACCACCCGCGCCCCGCCCGAGGGGCGGGGCCGCAGGGAGGACGTGACAGATCATGAGGGGCGCGCAGACCATCGCCCGGCTCGCGGACTGGGCCGCCGAGCGATACGGGGACGAGGAGGCCCTCGTCTTCGGCGAGGAGCGCTGGACGTTCGCGGAACTGCGGGACCGGGTCGACCGGGTGGCGCGCGCGGTCATCGCGCAAGGGATCGGCCCGGGCGACCCGGTCGCCGTGTGGGCGCCCAACAGCGCCCGCTGGGTGGTGGCCGCGCTGGGCGCGGTCGCGGCCGGCGGGGTGCTGGTGCCGGTCAACACCCGCTACAAGGCGGCCGAGGCCGCCGACATCCTGCGCCGGTCCCGCACCCGGCTCCTGTTCACCGAGCACGACTTCCTGGGTACGGACTACCGGGCGCTGCTCGCGGCCTCGGGCGAGGAACTCCCGCTCCTGGAGCGGACGGTGGCCCTGCACTCCGGAGACTGGTCGCGCTTCCTCTCGGGTGCGGACCGGGTCACCGGACAGGAGCGGCTCGCGCGCACCGCCGCCGTGCGGCCCGCCGACACCGCCGACGTCCTCTTCACCTCCGGCACGTCGGGCCGCCCCAAGGGCGTGCCCAGCACCCACGGGCAGAACCTGCGCGTGTACGACGCCTGGGCGCGCACGGTCACCCTCCGGCGCGGCGACCGCCACCTCCTCGTCAACCCCTTCTTCCACACCTTCGGTTACAAGGCCGGCGTCCTCGCCTGCCTGTTGCAAGGGGCCACGATCGTCCCGGAGCGGGTGTTCGACGCCGGGGCCGTCCTCGGACGGATCCAGGACGAGCGGATCTCCGTGCTGACCGGAGCGCCGACCCTCTTCACCTCGCTCGTCCACCATCCCGAGCGTGCGGCGTACGACCTCACGTCGATGCGGATGGCGGTCACGGGCGCGGCGAACATCCCCACCGCGCTGATCGAGCAGATCAGGACGTCCCTCGGCGCGGGGAGCGTCAACACCGCGTACGGACTGACCGAGTCGACGGGTGTGGTCGCGATCTGCCCGCCGGACGAGGCCCCGGAGACGCTGGCCCGTACGTCCGGGACCGCCCTGGAGGGCACGGAGCTGCGCGTCGACGCACCGCCCGGGGAGCCGGGCGAGATCCTCACCCGCGGGTACCACGTGATGCGGGGCTACCTCGACGATCCCGAGGCGACGGCGCAGGCCGTCGACGCGGACGGCTGGCTGCACACCGGGGACGTCGGAGTGCTCGACGAGCGCGGCTTCCTGCGGATCACCGACCGGCTCAAGGACATGCTGGTGGTGGGCGGCTTCAACGTGTACCCGGCAGAGGTGGAGCAGGTGCTGCGCGGCCACCCGGACGTCCTGGACGTGGCGGTCGTGGGGGCGCCGGACGCGCGGCTCGGGGAGGTCGGCGTGGCGTACTGCGTACCGGCGGCCGGGGCCCCGGTGAACGAGGCGGAGCTGACCGCGTACACGCGGGAGCGACTGGCCAACTTCAAGGTCCCGCGGGCCTTCCGCTCCGTGCCGGCCCTGCCGCACAACGCGGCGGGCAAGGTCGACAAGAACGCGCTGCGGCACACGGAGAACACCACCATCCGATGAGGAGAGTACGAACGTGAACGACAGCATCACCGAATCCGACGCCGTCGATGTCGATGTCGATGTCGATGTCGATGTGGTCGTCGTCGGAGCGGGCGTCACCGGGCTGTACGCCGTGCACCGGCTGCGCGCCCTCGGCCACCGCGTGCGCGGCTTCGAGCGGGGCGACGACGTGGGCGGTGTCTGGCACTGGAACCGCTACCCGGGCGCCCGCTGCGACGTGGAGTCCGTGGACTACTCGTACTCCTTCGACGAGGAGCTCCAGCAGGAGTGGGACTGGAGCGAGAAGTACGCCACCCAGCCGGAGATCGTCCGCTATCTGCGTCATGTCGCCGACCGCTTCGACCTGCGCCGCAGCTACACCTTCTCGACTTCGGTGACCTCCGCCGAGCTGGACGAGGAGTCGCTGCGCTGGACGGTCCGCACGGACGGCGGCGAGGTGGTGTCGGCCCGGTTCTGCGTGTTCGCCGTCGGCTGCCTCTCCAGCACCCACGTACCGGACATCGCGGGGGCCGGGGAGTTCACCGGCGCCACGTACCACACCGGTGCGTGGCCCCCCGAGGGCGTGGACTTCAGCGGTCTGCGGGTCGGGGTGATCGGCACCGGCTCCTCCGGCATCCAGGCGATCCCGCTGATCGCGGAGCAGGCGGCGCACCTCACGGTCTTCCAGCGCAGCGCCAACTTCAGCATCCCGGCGGGGAACGAGCCGCTGGACGAGCGGACCCGGCGCCGGCAGAAGGCGGGCTACGCGGAACGGCGGCGGCTGTCCCGGCTCAGCGGCGGCGGCTCGCCCCACACGGCGCACCCGTCGGCGACGTTCGACGTGTCCCCCGACGAGCGGCGGGCCGCGTTCGAGGAGCGCTGGGAACTCGGCGGCGTCCTGTACTCCAAGACGTTCCCCGACCAGCTGACCGACCCCGCGGCGAACGACGCGGCCCGCGCGTTCTGGGAGGAGAAGGTCCGTGCCCTCATCGAGGACCCGGCCGCCGCCGACCTGCTGGTCCCCACCGACCATCCGATCGGCACCAAGCGGATCGTCACCGACTCGCACTACTACGAGACGTTCAACCGGGACGACGTGCGTCTCGTGAGCCTGCGCGAGAACGCGATCGAGCGGATCGACGGCAGCGGGATCGTGCTGGCCGACGGCACCCGCGTGGAGCTGGACGCCCTCGTCTTCGCGACCGGCTTCGACGCGATGACCGGGGCGATCGACCGGGTGGACGTGCGGGGGCGCGGCGGGCGGGCGCTGAGGGACGTCTGGAGCGAGGGTCCTCGCACGTATCTGGGTCTGGGCGTCGACGGCTTCCCGAACCTGTTCAACCTCACGGGTCCCGGCAGCCCGTCCGTCATGGCCAACGTCGTGCTCTGCGCCGAGCAGCACGTCGACTGGCTCGGCGACTGCCTGCGCCATCTCGACGAGCACGGCCACCGCGCGATCGAGGCGAGCGAGGAGGCCGTCGAGCAGTGGGTCGCGCAGTGCCGCGACCGGGCGGCGGCCACCTTGTTCCCGACGGCGAACTCCTGGTACCTGGGGGCCAACATCCCTGGCAAGCCGCGGGTGTTCATGCCGTTCATCGGCGGCTTCGGGGTGTACGGGGAGATCATCGCGGATGTCGCGGCCTCGGGGTACAAGGGGTTCGTGCTGATACGGGACTGAGCCGGCCGCGGCATGAGCGTGCGCCCCGCCCCCACCTGGTCCGGTGGGGGCGGGGCGCACGCGTGCACGGGGTCAGCGGGGGGCGAGGGCCCTGCGCAGGGCGGCGAAGGCGGCCGCGCGGGCTTCGGCCGCCGCGGGAAGGGCGCCCGCCATGGAGAGGAAGCCGTGGAACATCCCGGCGTGGTGGTGGGCCTCCACGGGGACGCCGGCCGAGGCGAGGGCGTCCGCGTACGCGAGACCGTCGTCCCGCAGGGGGTCGAAGCCGGCGGTGACGACCTGGGCGGGTGGAAGTCCGGACAGGTCGACGCCGGCCAGCGGTGCCGCGTAGGGGCTGCTGCGGTCCGCCGGACGGGGCAGGTAGCCGTCCCAGTACCAGCGCAGGTGGTCGGCGGTGAGGAAGTAGCCCCGGGCGTTCTCCCGGTGCGAGGCGCGGGAGCGGGTCGGGTCGAGCATCGGGTAGTAGAGCGCCTGGCAGGCGATCTCGGGGCCGCCCCGGTCGCGGGAGAGCAGGGTGAGGACCGTGGCGAGGTTGGCGCCCGCGCTGTCCCCCGCGACGGCGATCCGGCGGCCCGGGAAGCGCGTCGCCGTCCACAGCAGCGCCGTGTAGGCGTCCTCGGGGGCGGCGGGGAAGGGGTGCTCGGGGGCGCGGCGGTAGTCGACGGAGACGACGACCGCCTCCGTGGCGAGGGCGAGGGAGCGGCAGAAGCCGTCGTGGCTGTCGAGGTCGCAGAGGACGAAGCCGCCCCCGTGGCAGAACACGATCACGGGGGCGGTCTCGCGGACGGCCGGGTCGTAGACGCGGACGGGCACGCCGTCGGCGTCCTCGTCCGCGACGCGGGCGACGGGGGGCGGGGGGACGGCCGGCCGGGGGCGCGCGGCGAAGAAGGCGCGTACCTCGGCGATGTCCGTCATCTCCGTCGCCAGCGGGGGGAAGCCGGCGGTCGCCAGGTCGATGACCGCCTGGACCTCGGGGTCGGGCCCGTTCGCGGTGTGGTTCACGGGCCGGCTCGGGGGCCGGTTCACGGATCGGTTCTGCGGTTGGTTCACGGGTCGGTTCACTCGTCCTTTCCCTTCGGGGTGAGGATCGGCATGCGGCCCGCCGACGCTCCGCCGTCCACGGCGAGTTCCGCTCCGGACAGGTACGAGGACTCGTCGGAGGCGAGGAAGGCGACCAGTCGGGCGACCTCCTCCGGCTCCCCCACCCGTCCCAGCGGCGTTCCGGGATGCTCCTTGGTGCCCAGGTGCGCGGTCATCGGCGTGGCGATGGCTCCCGGGTGCACGGAGTTGACGCGGATGCCGTCCGCGCCGAGCTCCAGTGCGGCCGTCCTGGTCAGGCCGCGCAGCCCCCACTTGGCGGCTCCGTACGCGCCGTGTCCCCACAGGCCCTGGAGGCCGGCCTGCGAGGAGATGTTGACGATGGACCCGCCGCCGCTCGCCCGCATCGGCCCCGCGACGGCGCGGACGCCGAGGAAGGGGCCGATCAGGTTGACGCGAAGGATCGTCTCCAGGCGGGCCGGGTCCTCCTCGGTGATGAGCGAGGTGGAGTAGATCGCGGCGTTGTTCACGAGGACGTCGAGCCGGCCGAAGGCGTCCAGTGCGGCCGCGACGGCGCTCGTCCAGGACTGTTCGTCGGTCACGTCGTGGCGGACGAAACGGGCTGCGGGGCCCAGGGAGGCGGCCACCTCCTCTCCCTGCGGCTCCAGGACGTCGGTGAGGACGACCTTCGCCCCGAGCGCGGCGAACAGGCGGGCCTCGGCCTCGCCCATGCCGCGTGCCGCGCCGGTGACCAGCGCGACCTTTCCTGTGAGGTCGACGGGCATCAGCGGTTCTCCTCGGTCGGTCGGACGGGCGGTCGGAGGCTCGGTCGGACGGGCGGTCGGAGGCTCGGCCGGAGGGGCGGGCCGGTCGTCCAGCCGCCGTCGACGGCCAGTTCGGCACCGGTGACGTACGAGGCGGCGTCCGAGAGCAGGAAGACGATCACGTCGGCGATCTCCCGGGGTTCGCCGACCCGGCCCATGGGTGTGTCCGGGTACCCGCCCTCACCGCGCTCGATCCCCACGTGGGCGGTCATCGGGGTGTGGGTCATGCCGGGGTGTACGGAGTTGACGCGGATCCGGGCGGCCGCGAGCTCCACCGCGCCGAGCTTGGTGAGCCCGCGCACTCCCCACTTGGCGGCTCCGTAGCCGGCGGTCCTCGCCAGGCCCATGAGGCCGGCCGCGGAGGAGACGTTGACGACGGAGCCGCCGCCGTTCTCCCTCATCGCCGGGATCACGGCCCGCATGCCGAGGAAGACGCCGGTGAGATCGGTGTCGACGACGCGGCGGAACGCCTCGGCCGACTGTTCCTCCAGGAGGTGGGAGCCGCCGGAGATGCCCGCGTTGTTGACGAGTCCGTCCACGCGTCCGAAGGCGGCGACCGCGAAGTCGACGACCGCGCGCCAGTCGTCCTCGGAGGTGACGTCGTGCCGGACGAAGCGGACGTCGTCGCCGAGCGTCCCTGCGGTGGTCCGACCCTCCTCCTCCCGTACGTCGGTGAGCACGACCCGGGCGCCCGCCTCGGCCGCGACGCGGGCCGCCTCCGCGCCGATCCCGCGCGCCCCACCGCTGATGATGACCGTCCGTCCCCGCAGGTCCACCACCGGGCCGCGTCCCGCGCGCTCCGCCACCGGGCGCCTCACCGCTGCCCGGCGGAACGGGTGCGGGCGATGTGGTCGACCGCGAGCCAGCTGAAGGTCATGGCGGGGCCGATCGTCGCGCCGGGCCCGGGATAGGTCTCCCCCATGACGGCGGCCGAGACGTTGCCGGAGGCGTACAGGCCGTCGATGGCGGTGCCGTCCTCCCTCAGCACGCGGGCCGTGGGGTCGGTGACCAGGCCGCCCTTGGTGCCGATGTCGCCGGGGTGGACGGGGATCGCGTAGTACGGGCCCTTCTCCAGCGGCGCGAGGTTGGGATTGGGCAGCGTCGGGTCGCCGTAGTAGCGGTCGTAGACGCTGTCGCCGCGGTGGAAGTCCTCGTCGCGGCCGGCGCGGGCGAAGCCGTTGAACCGGTCCACGGTGGCGCGCAGCCGCTCCGGGGCGACGCGGATGCGTGCGGCCAGTTCCTCGACGGTCGCGGCCTTCTTGACGAAGCCGCTCTCCAGCCACGGCTTGGGGAACGCCTGGCCCGGGAAGAGGCCCATGAAGAGGTAGCGGGCCCTGGACGTGGCGTCGAGGAGCAGCCAGGACGGCACGGTGGTCGCGCCGGGCCTGTCGTGGGCGTACATGGCGTCGACGAACTCGTGGTACGGGGCGGCCTCGTTGGCGTAGCGCTCCCCCACCGCGTTGACGATCACCATGCCGGGGATGCCGCGGTCCGCGACCAGGAAGAACGGCTTGCCCTCGGGGGGCACCACGGACGGTGCGCCCCAGACCCGGTCCATCAGGTCGGTCGCGGCGCCGAGGGCCACGGCCGGTTCGAGGGCGTCGCCGGTCTGCCCGTCGGCCGCCGAGCTCCACTCGGTGGAGGTGGGCGCCGGCAGGTGCTTCTCGCGGAGCCGCTGGTCGTGGGAGAAGCCGCCGGAGGCGAGGACGACACCGCCTTCGGCCCGGACGGTGAGCTCACGGCCGTCCCTGGTGACCCGGACGCCCACGACCCGGCCTTCCTCCTCGACCAGTCCGGTCAGCGGGGCGGAGAGCCACAGTTCGCCGCCGAGCGTGTGGAGCGAGTGCCGCATGCGGGCGATCAGCGCCTCGCCGAGGGAGAGCAGTTCCTGGCCGGAGAGCCGGGCCTTGACCGCCCGGGCGCCGACCTTGACGGCGGTGCGGCGGCCCGCCCAGGTGCGTCCGACCATGTTGAGCCGGCGGAAGTCCTTGGAGGTGATGGTGAGGCCGTACGTGGGCAGCCCGGCGCGGCGCATCGTGGCGCGGTGCTCGGGGCCGAGCTCCTTCAGGTCGAAGACCTGGGGTTCGATGGAGCGGCCCTGCGGGTAGCCGCCGAGCCGCTCGGGGTAGTAGTCGGAGTATTCGGGGGTGTAGACGAACCGGACGAGCGTGCGGTCGTGGAACTCGCGCACCATGCGCGGCCCGTGCTCGATGTAGGCGTCCTTGCGTGCGGCGGGGACCCGGTCTCCGACGGTGGCGTCCAGGTAGGCGCGGGCCTTCTCGGGGGTGTCGCCGAGGCCCGCCTCGTCCAGGTGGAAGTTGTCCGGGACCCAGATCGCGCCGCCGGACAGGGCGGTGGAGCCGCCGTAGACGTCGGTCTTCTCCACCACCAGGGCGGTCAGACCGCGCAGCCGGGCGGTGAGGGCCGCGGCCAGGCCGGCGGCACCGGAGCCGACGACCACCACGTCGTACGCGTGGTCCCACGTGTCGTTCATCGTGTTCTCCCTGGTCGTGACGGGGCCTGTCGGGCAGGCCCCGGGTGGATCGGCGGCCGGGGCGGGCCGTCCCCCGCCCCGGCCGCCGGGTCAGCGTGCGGTGATACGGGCGTCGGTGAGGACCGGTGCGTCGGCGCGGTCCGCGGCCGTGGCCGTCAGCCGGTACCCGTCGTCCGTGTCCCAGATCCGCAGCCGCAGGGTCTCGCCGGGGAAGAACACCCCGGCGAAGCGGGTGCGGCAGCCGGCGATCGCGCCCGCGTCGCCGCCGAGCAGGCGGTCGGTGACCGCTTTGACCGACATCCCGAAGGTGCAGAGCCCGTGGAGGATGGGACGGTCGTGACCCGCGCGGCGGGCGGTGGCGGGGTCGGCGTGCAGCGGGTTCCAGTCCCCGGTGAGCCGGTAGAGCAGGGCCTGCTGCCGGAGCGTGGGGATCTCGATGACCAGATCGGGGGCCCGGTCGGGGGCGGGGAGGCGCTCGGAGGGGCCGCGGTCGCCGCCGAAGCCGCCCTCCCCGTGGACGAAGATCTGATTGCGCTGGGTCATCAGGGGCGTGCCGTCCTCGCCGAGGAGGGTGGACTCCTGGACGATGACGGCGGCCTTGCCCTTGTCGTGCACGGCCGCCGCCCGGGTGACGGCGGTGGCCCGCGCGGCGGCGGGCAGCGGGCGGTGCACGGTGATCTCCTGACCGCCGTGCAGCACGTTCGCCAGGTCGATGTCGACGCCCGGGAGGTCGAAGACCTGGAAGCCGACGCCGCCGGTGCCGCCCGCGACCACTCCGAAGGTGGGCAGGACCTGGAGGCCCTGCTCGTGTCCTTCGTAGACGTACCGCAGTTCGCGCGGGTCGGTCTCGGGGACGCCCGCGCCGAGCGCCAGGTGGTAGAGCCGCACGTCGCGCTCGTCCCACCGCACGTCGGTGCGTACGGGCGGGGCGGAGGTCGCCTTCTCGACGTCGAGGGGCATCAGAAGGCGCCCACGGCGTAGCGGCTGCGGAAGTACAGCAGCGGCCGGCCGTCCTCACCGGCGTCGAGCGCCACCACCTGCGCGGTGACCAGGTGGTGGTCCCCGGCCTCGTACACGGCGTTCAGCTCGCACTCCACGTGGGCCAGGGCTCCGTCGACGCGCACGGTGCCGTGCTCGCTGACGCTCCACGGAACGGCCGCGAACTTGTCGGGGCCGCTGCGGCCGAGCGCGGCGCAGGTGGCCCGCTGGTCCTCGGCGAGGATGTTGACGCAGAAGCGGCCCGACCGCTCGATCCTGGGCCAGCTGGTGGAGTTCTTGCCGACGGCGAGCATGACCAGCGGGGGGTCGAGGGACAGCGAGGCGAAGGACTGGCAGGCGAACCCGACGGGCCGCGCGGCGTCGGCGTCGAGTGTCGCCACCACCGTGATGCCGCTGGCGAAGCGTCCGAGGACCTCCCGGAACTCGGAGGGGTCGATCAGCCGTTCCACTGGTGGCCCCAGAAGCTGTCGGCGGTGATCTCCTTGGCGACCCAGGTGGCGGGGTCGACGACGAGGCCGTCCCAGCCGTACTCGACCTGGAAACCGCCGGGGGCCTGGGCGTAGAAGGACACCATGCGGTCGTTGGTGTGGCGGCCGAGGCTGGACGCGATGGGGATGCCCGCCGCGTGCATGCGGTCGAGGCCCCGGCCCACGTCGTCGAGGGTCTCCAGCTCGACCATGAAGTGCACGATGCCGGGGGGCAGCGCGCCGGGGTAGAGCCCGAGGCTGTGGTGGCGTCGGTTGGGGCTGAGGAAGTGCATCCAGTGGAAGTCCCGCTGCTCGGCGGCGGTCGGGACGGCCTGCGGCGGGAGCTTCATCGAGTCGCGCAGCTGGAAGCCGAGCAGGTTCTCGTAGAAGTCGAGCGCGGCCTCGATGTCCGGCACGGGGAGCACGACGTGGCCGAGGCCGAGGTCGTCACCGGTGACGAAGCGGTTGCCGTACGGGGTGCCGAGCGCGGTGTGGTCCTGTGCCTGGCCCCAGTAGATCTCCAGCGGGTTGCCGCACGGGTCCGTCAGATGGATCAGGCCGCGGACGCGGCGCTCGGCGAGTTCGCCGTCGTCGGCCGCCTTCACGGTGACCCCGGCGGCCTCCAGCTCGGCGGTGGCGCGGACCAGTTCGGCGGCGTTCGCCACCTCCCAGCCGGCGGCGAGGAGGCGGTCGCTCTCGCCGGCCTGGATGACGAGGCGGTAGGCGCGGTCGTCGAGGCGGAGGCAGAGGGTGTCCTCGGTGGTGCCGGATGCCTCCACCATGCCGAGGACGTCGAGGGCGTAGCGGCGCCACTCGTCCAGCGTGGTGGTCTCCAGGCGGAGGTAGCCGAGAGCACGGATGTCCATGGTGCACCTCATGTGTCGTGACGTTGCGTCAGGTGGCAGTGCGGGGCGGTGGTTCAGTGGCGGAAGAAGTCGACGGCGAGGCGGTTGAACTCGTCGGCCTGCTCGGTCTGGGCCCAGTGGCCGCAGTGCGGGAAGACGTGCAGCCGGGCGTCGGGGATGGTCTTGAGGGCGACGAGGGCGCCGTCGAGGGGGTTGACGCGGTCCTCGCGTCCCCAGGTGAGCAGGACCGGTTGGGTGAGCCGGTGGGCCTCGCGCCAGAGCATCGTGTCGGCGGCCCAGGCGGGGTTGGCGAAGGAGGCCGCCATGCGGGCGGCGCCGAGCCGGGTGTCGGGGTCGGTGGCCGAGGCCCAGCGCTCCTCGACCAGTTCGTCGCTGACGATCGACTGGTCGTAGGCCATGACGCCGAGGAACGAGCGGAGTTGCTCCTTGGTCGGGCGTGGTGCGGCGTTGAACTCGAAGAGCCGCTTGATGCCCTCGGTGGGATCGGGGGCGAAGAGGTTGACGGAGACCCCGCCGGGTCCCATGAGGAGGAGCTTGCCGGCCTTCTCCGGGTGGTTCAGGGCCATGCGGACGGCGGTGCCGCCGCCGAGGGAGTTGCCGACGAAGTGCGCCCGCTCGATGCCCAGTTCGTCCATCAGGGCGGCGACGGCGTCCGCGCTGTAGCTGAAGTAGTCCTTGTCGAGCTCCGGCTTGTCCGAGCGGCCGTAGCAGGGCTGGTCGACGAGCAGCGTGCGGAAGTGCTCGGCGAAGACGGGGAGGTTGCCGCCGAAGTTGCTCCAGCCGGAGGCGCCGGGGCCGCCGCCGTGGAGCATGATGACGACGGGTGCCCCGTCCGGGCCGCCGGCGGGCGCGGCCTCGTGGTAGTGGAGGGTGAGCCCCGCCGCCTTGACGGTGCGGGAGGTCGACTCGTGGGTGAGCTCGGTCATCTGCGGCACCTCTCAGGCCATGGTGTCTTGGATGTCGATGCCGAGCGCGCTCTGCCCGTACATGACGAGGGCGCGCTCGGGGTCGTTGGCGGCGTGGCCGCGGCCGGTGTGGGCGTCGCGCCAGGCGCGCTGGACGGGGCCGGGACCGGTGCGCATCGCGTTGCCGCCGGAGTTCTCCATCAGCAGGTCGACCGCCGCGACCGCGCGTTCGGTGGCGAGCACCTGGTCCCGGCGGGTGCGGGTGCGCAACTCCATGGGGATCTCCGCGCCCTGTTCGGCGAGGCCGTACATCTCGCCCATGTTGCGGGTGATCTGCAGCCAGCTCGCGTCGATGTCGCTCGCGGCGCGGGCGATGCGGACCTGCGCGAAGGGGTCCTCGGCGACCTTCTGTCCGTACGAGACGCGGATCCGCTGCCGGGTGGCCTCGGTGTAGGCGTCGAAGGCGCCCTCGGCGATGCCGACGATCGGGGTGGAGATGGTGGTGGTGAACACTCCGGCGTAGGGCAGCCGGTACAGCGGCTCGGGGTTGAGTTCGTGGCCGGGCACCTTCAGGGCGGTGACCGGGCCGAAGCTCAGGGCGCGGTGCTCGGGGACGAAGACGTCCTCGACGACGACGTCGTTGCTGCCGGTGCCGCGCAGGCCGACGGTGTCCCACACGTCGTCGACGCGGTACTCGGTCCGGGGGACGAGGAAGGTGCGCATGTCGACCGGGTTGCCCTCGCCGTCGGTGACGAGGCAGCCGAGGAGCGCCCAGCGGGCGTGGTCGCAGCCGGAGGAGAAGTGCCACCGGCCGGAGAGCCGGAAGCCGCCGCCCGTCGCGGTGGCCTTGCCGGTGGGTGCGTACGAGGAGGCGATACGGGTCCTGGGGTCCTGGCCCCACACCTCCTGCTGGGCGCGGGGGTCGAACAGGGCGACGTGCCAGGGGTGGACGCCGACCACGGAGGCGACCCAGCCGGTCGATCCGCAGGCCTTGGCGATCTCCTTGACCGCCGTGTAGAAGAGCACCGGGTCGGCCGCCCGGCCGCCGAAGGCCTTGGGCTGGAGGAGCTGGAAGAAGCCGGTGTCCTCGAGTTCCTTGACGGAGGTGTCGGGCACCCGGCGCAGCGTCTCGGCCTCGGCCGCGCGTTCGCGCAGGGCGGGGGCCAGGTCACGGATCGCTGCCAGGACGTCATCGGCCATGGGGCATCCCCTTTCGGGTCGTGGTGGGGGAATGCCAGGACCGTACGGCGTGCCGTACGGCGGTGAAATGCGCTGCTCCCACTGAGCGGGAACCCTGCCCGGGGGCGCGGCTCCGCGGCTCAGACCATGGGGTCGTGGACGTCCATGCCGAGGGCGTCCTGGGCGAAGTGGACCAGCGCCCGCTCCACGTCGTTGGCGGCCTGGCCACGGGCGGTGTGCAGGTCGCGCCAGGCGCGCTGGAGGACGTCGGGGCCGCTGCGCAGCGGCCCCCGTCCTGCGTTCTCCATGAGCAGGTCCACGGCGGTGCGGGCACGTTCACCGGCGAGCGCCTGGTCCCGTCGGGTGCGAACGCGCAACTCCATGGGGATCTCCGCGCCGCGGCGGGCGACCGCGTACAGGTCGGTCATGTTGCGGCCGAGCTGCAGCCGCGCGGCGTCGATCTCGCCGGCGGCCCGGGCGAGCCGTACCTGGGCGAAGGGGTCCTCGGCGGCCCGTCGTGCGCCGGGCACCGCCGTCGGGGGCGGCGAGGCGGTGCGGGAGGCGGTGCGGGAGGCGGTGCGGGAGGCGCGGACGCTTCCACGGGCCTCGGCGAGGTGGTCCTCGTAGGCGCCTTCGGCGATCCCGACCATCGCGGTCGAGACGGCGGTGGTGAAGACGGCGGCGTACGGCAGCCGGTAGAGCGGCTCGTGGTGGAGCTCGTGGCCGGGGCAGCGGAGTGTGGTGACCGGGCCGTAGCCGAGCGTCCGGTGGGCGGGGACGAAGGCGTCGTCGACGACGATGTCGTTGCTTCCGCTGCCGCGCAGGCCGACCGTGTCCCACACGTCGTCGACGCGGTAGTCGGAGCGCGGCACCAGGAAGGTCCGCATGTCGAGCGGCCGGCCTCCGTCGTCGGTGACGAGGCCGCCGAGCAGCGCCCAGTGGGCGTGGTCGCAGCCCGCGGAGAAGTGCCACCGGCCGGAGAGCCGGAACCCGCCGTCGACGGCCGTGACCTCGCCGGTGGGGGCGTGGGCGGAGCAGATCCGGGCGGAGCCGTCCGCGCCCCACACGTCCTGCTGCGCCCGGGGGTCGAGCTGCGCGACGAACCAGGGGTGGACCCCGAGGACCGCGGCGGCCCAGCCGGTCGAGCCGCAGGCCTTGGCGAGCTCGTGCACGGCCGCGTAGAAGACGCCCGGATCGGTGGCGAGTCCGCCGTACGCCCTGGGCTGGAGCAGCCGGAAGAAGCCGGCGTCCGCCAGCTCCTCCACGGTGGCGCCGGGCAGGCGGCGCAGCGTCTCGGCGTCGCCCGCGCGCTCGCGCAGGGCCGGGGCGAGGGCGCTGACCGCCGCGAGGACGTCGTCGTCGTGCATGGGCGTGCCTCGCGGTTCCGGTCTCGTCGTGCGGTGACGACAGGCAACCTACGCGTTACTGTTCCGAGACGGAACTGCCTCTTCCCAGCACCTGTCATCCTCTGACAATCTCCACGCAATACCGGAGATTACGGGCCCGGCCGGAGGCATCGGCCGGGCTGCCCGTGTGGGAGGTGCCGATGACGACCAGTGCGTTCGAAGCCGTCGAGTCCGTCGAGGCCGGGATGCCGCCGCTGTCCCTGCTGGAGAAGGCCGCGAAGGTGCTGAGCGCCTTCGAGAGCGCGGGACCACGGCTGACGCTGACCGACGTCGTGCAACGGTCGGGCATCCGGCGGTCCTCCGCGCACCGCATTCTCGATCAGCTGGTGCAGTTGCGCTGGCTGGAGCGCGAGGGCCGCGACTACCGGCTGGGCATGGGCATGCTGGAGCTCGGCGCGATGGCCTCGCACCACAACCGGCTGCGCCGGGCGGCCCTGCCGCATCTGCACGCGCTGCACGAGTCCACGGGGCACCTGGTGCACCTCACCGTGCTCGACGGCTCCGAGGTCGTCTACCTGGAGCGGATCGGCGGGGCGGACGACTCCGTCGTCCCGTCGCGCATGGGCGGGCGGCAGCCGGCGTACTGCACGGCCTCGGGCAAGGCGATCCTGGCCTTCAGCGACGGCCCGCTGGTGGAGCAGGTGATACGGGACGGGCTGCGGCCGCGCACGCCGCGCACCCTCACCCGGCCCGAGTCGTTCCGGCGTGAGCTGGCGGCGACGAGGGAGCGCGGCGTGGCATTCGACCACGAGGAGGGGTACCGGGGGGTCTTCTGCGTGGCCGCTCCCCTGCGCGGCGCCGGCCGGGCCGTCGCCGCGATCTCGGTGTGCGGCCACGGTGTCCACCGGGAGATGGAACGGCTCGCCCCGGCCGTGCGCGGCTGCGCACGGTCGGTGTGGCAGTCGCTTTTCGGGCCGGGGCGGCAGTCGGAGAAGCGGGGTCAGACGGTCGGCGGGCTGGACGCCCCGGAGGCTCCGCAGCCCTCGATGGACCACATGATGACCTGGCTGCGCTTCAGCGACTGGATGTGAGGCGGGCCCGCAGGGCGGCGAGGCCCGTGCCGTAGGTGCCGTCTCCGAAGAGCGACTCCACCTGGGCCGCCACGTCGTCCTCGCTCCGGTAGACGGCCGACCACGTCACCTCGGACCCGTCGGGGTGCGGACGCACGGCGAGCGTCGCCACGTAGTCGTGGACCGGGAGCACGAGGGGGTCGAGGAGGGTGTAGCGGTACGAGCGGGCGTCCGCGTCGTGGTCGAGCAGCCGCTCCCGGGCCACGACCGTGCCCTCGACCGCGAAGACCCGCACGGTGCCGGGGACTTCGGGGTCGCCGTCCTCCTCCGCACGGGACGGCGGCAGCTGCGGGTGCCAGTCGGCGAGGGTGGCGAAGTCACCGATGACCGCCCACACGGCGTCGGGCGTGGCGGCGAGCACGGCGGAGCGTTCGAGCGTGCGGGGCTTCATGGTCGTCTCCTCGGTACGGGTACGGGTACGGGTACGGCTGCGGGCGCCGGTGGGGGTGCGGCTGCGGGCGCGGGCGCCGCTACGTCTGAGGGCGCGGGCGCGGGTGTCGGCGTCACCAGGTGTCCGGCATGACCACGTGTCGGGCGTCACCAGGTGCTGTCGCCGCGCAGGACCGCGTCCGCGCCGCCGTCGGCGAAGACGACCTGCCCGGTCACGAGAGTGTTCTCGGGCGAGGTCAGCCACGCGAGGAGCGGGGCGACCTGCTCGGGGCGGGCGTGGCCGTGCAGCGGCATCGGCACGCTCCGCTCGACGAGCGCCCGCATCCCCGGGTCGTCGAGGAGCGGCCGGGTCAGGGGCGTGACGACCACGCCGGGGGCGACGGCGTTGAGCGGGATGCCCGCGCCGGCCCAGTCGTCGGTGGCGGCGGCGCGACGGATCCAGCGGGAGACCGCCGCCTTGGAGGAGGAGTAGACGAGATGCCCCTCGCCGCGGTCGACGGCCGTCCGGGCGGCGGCCACCGCCGCCGTCTCGTCCCCGGCGAGCGCGGCGTCCACGATCGCGGGGTCCGTCGGGTGGACGGAGTCGATGGATCCGACGACGACGGCCCGCGGATCGGTGCCGGCCGCGAGGAGCGGACGCAGTCCGTCGAGGGTGGCCACGGCGCCGAAGTGGTTGACCTTGACGGTGAGCGGGTCGAAGTGCGCGACGCCCGCGCAGGAGACCACGGCGTCGATCCGGCCGCCCGTCAGCTCGCGTGCCCGGGCGACGAGTGCGGCCCGGCCCTCGGCCGTGGACAGGTCGGCGCGTATGTCGCCGTCCTGGAGGTCGGCGCCGATGACGGTGTGGCCCTGCCGCGCGAGGAGGGCCGCGGTGGCCTTGCCGATACCGGATGCCGCTCCGGTGACCAGGCAGATTCGGGACATGGGGGTTCCTCGTCAGGAGTAGGTGATCTCGACCCGGTCGGTGAGCGGGAGTGCCTGGCAGGCCAGCACGTATCCCTCGGTGATGTCCTGGTCGTCCAGGACGTCGTTGCGGAGCATCTTCACCTCGCCCGCCACGACGCGGCAGGTGCAGGCGCTGCAGGCGCCCTCCCGGCAGGAGAACGGGGCGTCCACGCCCGCGGCCAGGAGCACGTCCAGGAGCGGTGTCGCCGACGGCCAGGCGACCGTGTGGGTCACGCCGTCGAGCTCGACCTCGGCCGTGCCGCCGTCCCCGGCCGCCGCACCGAGGGGCACGGCCGGCGTGTCGAAGACGTCCGCGCCGAGGGAGAAGAACCGCTCCCGGTGGATGCGGTCGCCGGGCGCGCCGAGCGACCGCAGGGCCTGCTCGACGGCGTCCATGAGCGGCTCGGGGCCACAGACGAACGCCTCCCGGCCGGTGTACGGCGCGAGGGCCGCGGCGAGCCGGTCCACGGTGGGCAGCCCTTGGAGCGATTCCAGCCAGTGGACCACGAGGAGCCGGTGCGGGTGGTCCTCGGCGAGCGTCCGCAGTTCGTCGCGGAAGACGACCGAGGACTCGTCGCGGTTGGCGTACAGCAGGACCACCCGGCCCCGGCCCCCGGCCAGGACCGATTTGGCGATCGAGAGGACGGGGGTGATGCCGCTTCCTCCGGCGACGAGCAGCAGGTCGCCGTCGAGGGAGGCCGGGGTGAAGGTGCCGGCCGGCGGCAGTACCTCCAGCTCGTCCCCCGCCGCCAGGTGGTCGCAGACCCAGTTGGAGCCGTAGCCGCCGGCGACGCGTTTGACGGTGATCTTCAGAGGCTCGCCGGTGTCGGGCGAGCTGGCGAGGGAGTAGCAGCGGGCCACCGGCCCGCCGTCCGCCCCGGGCAGCTTCAGGGTGAGGAACTGCCCGGGGCGGTAGGCGAAGCGGTCCGCGCTCTCCGATGGGGCCTGGAGCACCAGGGAGTGCGCGTCGGCCGTCTCGGCGATGACCTCGACGACGCGCAGCCGGTGGGTGCGTGCCCCGGGGCGGGCTCCGGAGCGCGCCCCGGTCGCGGGCTCAGGCATCGGCGGCCTCCAGGGCGGAACCGTCCGCGCGGACGCGGGCCGGGGCTGCGCCGTGCGGGGACACGTCGTCGGATACGTCATCGGATACGTCATCGGGGCGGACGGCGCCCGGGACCGCGCCGTCCAGGGTTTCGACCATCAGTGATCCGTCCGCCACCGCGCGGTCGATGCTCGCGCGCAGCGCCCGGCAGGTCCGTATCCCGGCGCTGCTGCCGCCCTCGGTCACGCGGCCGCGGAACTCCGCGCAGACGACGCCCGCTTCGGCCGTCCACTGCACGGAGGTGTGGGCCGTGCTGAACTTCTCGCAGAGGACCTGGTTGCCGCAGGTCCCGCACTCCACCGGCCGCATGTCAGGCTCCGGTCCCCGGCTGTGCCGCCCGGCGCGCCAGGTTCTCCTCGACCTCCGAGCGCCAGGCCTTGTTGGCCCGCTCGGTGTCGATCTCGAACTCGAACCGCCGCGTCATCTCGTCCTTGACGTCGGCCGCGTCGGCGTAGAACTGCTCGTACCAGCGGCGCAGCTGGTAGACCGGGCCGTCCTCCTCGGTGAGGAGCGGGTTGTCGATCCGGGTCTTGTTCCGCCAGATCTCGATGTCCTGCTCGAAGCCGGTCTCCAGTCCCCCGATCAGGCTCCGGGCGGCCTCGGCGGCCTCCTCGTCGGTCATGCCGGGCAGCTTCTTGACGATCGCCCCGTACTGGAGCATGAAGCTGTCGGCGCTGATCGGGAAGTGACTGTTGATCAGCACCATCTCCATCTCGACGCCGGGAGCCACCTCGGTCCACACGTAGTCGACCATGTAGGACGGGCCGTAGTACGAGGCGTCGGAGCGCAGCGGGGAACTGAGATTGCCCAGGTCCATGTCGCCGCGCGGGGCGCTCTCCATGTACTGGGTGGCGACGTGCCCGTCGAAGACGTTCTTGAAGTACGTGGGGAACGCGTAGTGGACGTAGAAGAAGTGCGCCATGTCCACGACGTTGTCGACGATCTCGCGGCAGTTGGAGCCCTCGACCCGCGCGGTCTTCCAGGTCCAGTCGCTCCACTCGCCCGCGTCCGGGCCGTGGATGCCCTCGATCTCGGGAATGGTGACGCCGGCGGGCGGCGGGTTGCCCTCCGGGTCGTTCCAGACGAAGAGCTGCTCGTTGCGTTCCAGCGTGGTCCACGCGCGGGTGCGGGCGCGCGGTGGTACCCGGCGGGCGTAGGGAATGCCGGCACAGCGGCCGTCGCCGGACCAGCGCCAGTCGTGGAACGGGCAGGCGACGGCGTCTCCCTTGACCGTGCCGTGCGCGAGGTTGCCGCCCATGTGCGGGCAGTAGGCGTTCAGTACGTGCAGCCGCCCGTCGTCCTCGCTCTGGAAGGCCACCAGCTTGGTACCGAACGCCTCGATCTCGTGCGGGTTTCCGTCCTTGAAGCTGTCGGCGAGGCCGAGGCAGTGCCAGCCCCGGGCGAAGCGGGCGGGCACGCTGCCCGCCTCGATGACACGGACCTCGTCGTTGAGAGCAGTCATCTCGTCCCTCGTTCCTTCTGTCGGTTCGGGTCGGTTCTGTGCGGCGGGTTCAGTTCCCTGCGGCGAGTTCCACGGCGATGTCGATGAGCTGGTCCTCCTGGCCGCCGACCAGGCGTCGTTCGCCCGCGCGCAGGAGGATCTCGGCGCCGGAGACGCCGTAGCGCTCGGCCTGCCGGTAGGCGTGCTTGAGGAAGCTGGAGTAGACGCCCGCGTGGCCCATCAGCAGGGCGAGCCGGTCGAGCCGGCACTCGTCGTCCATGACCGGCCGGACCACGTCCTCGGCCGCGTCGATGATCTTCAGTACGTCGATGCCGGTCCGGATGCCCATCTTGGCGCAGACGGCGACCAGGGCCTCCACGGCGGTGTTGCCCGCGCCGGCGCCGAGCCGGCGGGTGGACCCGTCGATCTGCAGGGCTCCGGCCTTGATCGCGGCGACGGAGTTGCCGGTGCCGAGGGCCAGGTTCTCGTGTCCGTGGAAGCCGACCTGGGCGTCGTCGCCGAGCTCGGCCACCAGGGCCTCGACGCGGGCGGTGACGTCGTCCATGACCATGGCGCCGGCCGAGTCGACCACGTACACGCACTGGCAGCCGGCGTCGGCCATGACACGGCCCTGGCGTGCCAGGTTCTCGGGTGTCGTGGAGTGGGCCATCATCAGGAAGCCGACGGTCTCCAGGCCCATCTCCCGGGCGAGCCCGAAGTGCTGCTCGGCGATGTCGGCCTCGGTGCAGTGGGTGGCGATGCGGCAGATGCCCGCGCCGTTGCCGTGGGCGGCCCGGATGTCGTCCTTGACGCCGAGCCCGGGGAGCATCAGGAAGGCGATCCGCGCCCGTTGCGCGGTGTCCACCGCGACCTTGATGAGTTCCTGTTCGGGGGTCTTGGAGAATCCGTAGTTGAACGAGGATCCGCCGAGTCCGTCGCCGTGGGTCACCTCGATGACCGGGACGCCGGCGTCGTCGAGGGCCGCGACGACGGACCGTACGTCGTCGGCGGTGAACTGGTGCCGCTTGGCGTGCGAGCCGTCGCGCAGCGAGGAGTCGGTGATCCGGATGTCGAGCGTCTCCGAGTATGCGGTGGAGGGCATGCGATGTGCTCCTTACGCGCCCGGCGCGAGGATCGCCTTGGCGAACTCCTCGCCGACCTTGGTGGCGGCAGCGGTCATGATGTCGAGGTTTCCGGCGTAGGGCGGCAGGTAGTCGCCCGCGCCCTCGACCTCCAGGAAGATCGCGACCCGGGCCATCCCGCCGTTCTCGGGACCGGGGTCGTCGAACTGCGGTTCCGCGCGCAGCCGGTAGCCGGGGACGTAGCTGGCGACCTGTTCGGCGATCTCCTTGACGGAGAGTGCGATGGCGGCCCGGTCGGCGTCCTCCGGGATGGCGCAGAAGACGGTGTCGCGCATGACGACGGGCGGCTCGGCCGGGTTGAGGATGATGATCGCCTTGCCGCGTTCGGCGCCGCCGATGGTCTCGATGCCGCGTGAGGTGGTGCGGGTGAACTCGTCGATGTTCGCCCGGGTGCCGGGCCCGGCCGAGCCGGAGGCCACCGAGGCGACGATCTCCGCGTACGGCACGGGGACGACGCGCGAGACCGCGTACACCATGGGGATGGTGGCCTGTCCGCCGCAGGTGATCATGTTGACGTTCGGCCGGTCGAGGTGTTCGTGGAGATTGGCGGGCGGTACGACGGCCGGGCCGACGGCCGCCGGGGTCAGGTCGACCGCCTTGATGCCGAGTTCGGCGTAGCGCGGGGCGTTGGCCCGGTGGACGTAGGCGCTGGTGGCCTCGAAGACGATGTCGGGCTTCTCGTCCTGCGCGAGCAGCCAGTCGACGCCCTCGTGGCTGGCCTCCAGCCCGGCGCGGGCGGCGCGGGCGAGGCCCTCGCTGCCGGGGTCGACGCCGATCATCCAGCGGGGTTCGACGAGGTCGGAGCGGAGCAGCTTGTGGAGCAGGTCGGTGCCGATGTTGCCGGATCCGACGATGGCGGCGCTCGCCCTGGTCTTCTTGATGGTCATGATCACCTCAGATGAACGAGAGGGAGACCGAGCCCAGCGCGGTGAACTCGGCGGTGAAGGTGGCTCCTGGCGTCACGTCGACCGCCCGGGTGCACGAGCCGGGCAGGACCACGTGCCCCTTCCTCAGGGGCACGCCGAAGCGGGCGACGGTACGGGCGAGCCAGGCGACGGAGACGGCCGGATCGCCGAGGACGGCGTCGCTGCGGCCCTCGGCGAGGAGTTCGCCGTCGCCGGTCAGCCGGGCGTCGATCGCCTTGAGGTCCAGCTCGCGGGGGTCCCGGCCCTCGCCGATGACGTATCCGGCGGAGGAGGCGTTGTCCGCGATGGTGTCGGCGATGGTGATCCGCCAGTCGCGGATCCTGCTGTCGATCAGCTCCAGGGCGGGCACGACGCGTTCGGTGGCGGCGAGGACGTCCGCCGGGGTGCAGGTGCCGCCCGGCAGGTCGTCGCCGAGGACGAAGCCGACCTCGACCTCGACGCGCGGATGGCAGTAGCGGGCGACCGGGACGGGAACGTCGGTCCGCAGCTCCATGTCGTGGAGCAGATGACCGTAGTCCGGTTCGTCGACGCCCATCATCCGCTGCATGACCGGTGACGAGAGGCCGACCTTGTGACCGCGCACCTCCGCCCCGGCCGCGAGGCGGTGCCGGATGTTGACGAGCTGGATCTCGTACGCGTCCTCGGTGTCGATGCCGGGGAACTCCTCGGTCAGCGGGGCGATCGGCACGACACCGTGTTCGGCGGAGCGGAGCAGCTCGGCCGCCTCGTGTCTCTGGCGGTCCGTGAGCATGACGGGTCCTCCTGGGGGCGGTTGGGGCTGTGCGGCGAGGCTAGGACGGTGCGGGGGGCGGGAGGGAGCGCCCGTTCCCGGTGAGCGGGAAACCTCGCCGGGGCTGCACCTCGGCTGCGGGCGGGCCCGGCGACTGGGGCCCAGCGCGTTGCGGGCGACGCACCCGGCGGTGTGGGCCCGCGCCCGGCCGTTGCGGTCGGCGCCCCAGCTGGGCCCCGTTGTGGGCCCGCGCCCCGCCGTTGTGGGCCCGGGCCCCGCCGTTGTGGGCAGGCGTTCCGCAAGGGGCGGAACGGGTGGGCACAACGGACCAGCGCCCTGCCGGCGCCAGAGGCTGCAGCGCCTGGACCCGCACCACTGGGAGCGGCACCTGTGTGGTGCGGGTCCAGGCGCAGAACGCGGAGGCGCCGCGAAGGGCGCCGTCCCGTGTGCCCACCCGTCCCGCCCTGCGGGACGATTGCCCACACGGGGGTGGGTGGGGCGCCCACACAGGCGCGGGGCGCACGGAGTCGGGCGCACGGGGCGGTGCAACGGGCCCACGCGGGCGCGGGGCGCACAGGGTGGGGCGCACGGGGGTGGGGCAACGGGCCCATGCGGGCGCGCGGGCCCGGGGCACGGGCGCAGGCCCGCACGGGCGCGGGGGCACCGCCACAGCCGGGCGCCGGCGCCCCCGGGGCGCGGGCGCGGGCCCATACGGCCGCGGGGGCACCGCCACGCCCGGCACCGGAGCGGTCAGTGCGTGCCGTACACCGGGTACGGGGGCTCCGAGACGGCGAGGAGCTTGCGGGTCGTCTCGCCCGCCTCCGTCGGGGTCCAGCGGCCGCCCTTGTCGGCCGACGGGCCGGGCCGCCAGCCCTCCATGACCGTGATCCGGCCCGCCTCGGCCTCGAAGACCCGGCCGGTGACGCCGGCCGAGGCCGCGGAGCCCAGCCAGACCACGAGGGGCGAGACGTTCTCCGGGGCCATCGCGTCGAAGGCGGCTCCCCCGGGCGCGGCCATGGTCTCGGCGAAGGTCTGCTCGGTCATCCGGGTGCGGGCCGCGGGGGCGATCGCGTTGACCTGGACCCCGTACCGCCCCATCTCGGCGGAGGCGACGAGCGTGAGGCCGACGATCCCGGCCTTGGCGGCGGCGTAGTTGCCCTGCCCGACGCTGCCCAACAGCCCGGCGCCCGAACTGGTGTTGATCACGCGGGCGACGGGCTCGCGCCCCGCCTTGGCCTCCGCGCGCCAGTGCGCGGCGGCGTGCTTGAGCGGCAGGAAGTGGCCCTTGAGGTGGACGCGCATGACGGCGTCCCAGTCGTCCTCGTCGAGGTTGACCAGCATGCGGTCGCGCAGGAAGCCGGCGTTGTTGACGAGGGTGTCGAGCCGCCCGAAGGCGTCGAGGGCGGTGGCGACGAGCGAGGCCGCGCCGTCGGTGGTGGCGATGTCGCCGCCGTGGGCGACCGCCTCTCCGCCCGCCGCCGTGATCTCGTCGACGACCCGCTGCGCGGGCCCCGTGCCGCCGCCGGTGCCGTCGAGGCCGACGCCGAGGTCGTTCACGACGACCCTGGCGCCTTCGGCGGCGAAGGCGAGGGCGTGCGCGCGGCCGAGCCCGCGCCCGGCGCCGGTGACGACGACGACGCGTCCGTTGCACAGTCCGGTCATGGTGGGTGCCTTTCGGTGAGGGGGTTCAGTGATTGACGGTGGCCGCGTCCAGGAAGGCGGGGCGCTCCCCGCCTCCGTGCACGAGCAGGCTGGCGCCGCTGATGTAGGCGGCCTGTGCGGAAGCGAGGAAGACGCAGGCGTCGCCGATGTCGCCGGGCTCGGCGAGCCGGCCGAGCGGCACGGTGCGGCCGACGGAGGCGACGCCGTCCTCGTCCCCGTAGTGCAGGTGGGAGAGTTCGGTGCGCACCATGCCGGGGACGAGGGTGTTGACCCGCACGAGCGGTGCCCATTCGACGGCCATGGACCGGGCGAGGTTGTCCAGGCCGGCCTTGGCGGCTCCGTAGGCGGCGCTGCCGGGTGAGGGGCGGGTGCCGCTGACGCTGCCGATCATGATGACGGACCCTCCCCCGGGCTGGTGCCGCATCACCTCGTACGCGGCGAGGGAGGCGGTCAGGGGGGCGACCAGGTTCAGTTCGAGGACCCGGGCCTGCTGCGTGGCCGACCCCTCGCCGAGCATCCGGAAGGGCGTACCGCCGGCGTTGTTGACCAGGACGTCCAGCCTGCCGTGGTCGTCACGCACCCGGTCGAAGAAGCCCGTGACGGCCGCCGGGTCGCGCAGGTCGACGGGGAGGAAGCGGGCCGTGCGCCCGGCCGCTTCGACGGGCCGGTCGGGGGCCCTTCGGGCGCAGGTCACGACCTCCGCGCCGGCTTCGAGCAGGGCCCGGGCGATCCCGGCCCCGACGCCCCGTGTGCCGCCGGTGACGACGGCGACGGATCCCGAGAGATCGATGGTGACTGCCAAGGGACACCTCCCGCAGCGGGCGAACCGCTGCTATCTTCCACCTAACAAACGTTTGGTGGAAAGGTAGCTGATCTGCTCATGGGTGTCTCCACCTCCGAACCCGACGACGGCGTCGCCGTCGTCACCGTCGACTTCCCTCCGGTCAACGCCCTCCCCGTGCAGGGCTGGTACGACCTCGCCACCGCGGTCCGCACGGCGGGCCCCGACCCCGAGGTGCGCTGCGTCGTGCTCACCGCCGCGGGCCGCGGCTTCAACGCCGGGGTCGACATCAAGGAGCTCCAGCGCACGGCCGGGCACGACGCCCTCCTGGGCGCCAACCGCGGCTGCTACGAGGCCTTCGCCGCCGTCTACGACTGCGAGGTGCCGGTGGTAGCCGCCGTGCACGGCTTCTGCCTGGGCGGCGGCATCGGCCTGGTCGGCAACGCCGACGCGATCGTGGCCTCCGAGGACGCGACCTTTGGCCTGCCCGAGTTGGACCGGGGCGCGCTGGGCGCGGCCACGCACCTGGCCCGGCTGGTCCCCCAGCACCTGATGCGCACCCTGTACTACACCTCGCGCACGGTCACCGCCGAGGAGCTGCACCGGCACGGCTCGGTCTGGCGGGTCGTCCCGCGCGAGCGGCTGCTCGGCGCGGCGCTGGAACTGGCCCGGGAGATCGCCGCCAAGGACGGCCGGCTGATCCGGCTCGCCAAGGCCGCGATCAACGGCATCGACCCGGTCGACGTCCGCCGCAGCTACCGCTTCGAGCAGGGCTTCACCTTCGAGGCCAACCTCAGCGGCGTCGCCGACCGGGTCCGCGACACCTTCGGCTCCGGCGTCGCCGCCGGTCCGGGCGAGGCCTTCGACAAGGACGAGGAGGAGCAGTCGTGAGCAGGGACAAGACGATGACCGCCGAGGAGGTCGTGGGCCGGCTCCGGAGCGGGATGACGATCGGCATCGGCGGCTGGGGCTCCCGGCGCAAGCCGATGGCGCTGGTCCGGGCGCTGCTGCGGTCCGACCTGACCGACCTGACGGTGGTCTCGTACGGCGGCCCGGACGTGGGCCTCCTCGCCGCCGCGGGGAAGATCCGCAAGCTGGTCGCGGCCTTCGCCACCCTCGACTCCATCGCCCTGGAGCCGCACTTCGGCGCGGCCCGGCAGCGCGGCGACCTCGAACTCGTGGAGCTGGACGAGGCGATGGTCATGTGGGGCCTGACCGCCGCCGTGCACCGGCTCCCCTTCATGCCGATCAGGGCCGGGCTCGCCTCGGACGTGATGAGCGTCAACCCGTCGCTGCGCACGGTCACCTCCCCGTACGGGGACCGCGAGGAGCTCGTCGCCGTTCCCGCCCTGCGCCTGGACGCCGCGCTGGTCCACCTCAACCGTGTCGACCCGCACGGCAACGGCCAGTACCTGGGCCCCGACCCGTACTTCGACGACCTGTTCTGCGAGGCGGCCGACGCCGCGTACGTCTCCTGCGAACGCATCGTGGAGACCTCGGAGCTGCTCAAGGAGGCGCCGCCCCAGTCGCTCCTGCTCAAGCGCGCGTTCGTCGACGGAGTCGTCGAGACCCCGAACGGCGCGCACTTCACCTCCTGCGCCCCCGACTACGACCGGGACGAGACCTTCCAGCGCGCCTACGTCCGGGCCGCCCGCGACCCGGAGAAGTGGCGGGCCTTCACCGCCCGGTTCCTCTCCGGCGACGAGGACGCCTACCAGGCCGCGGTCGCGGCGTTCCACGAGGAGGAAGCATGAGCGGCACCGACACGACGACGACCCCGCCGGCCGCGCAGGCCACGCGGGCCGAGTACTGCGTCGTCGCCTGCGCCGAGGCCTGGCGGGACGCGGGCGAGGTCCTGGCGAGCCCGATGGGCACCATTCCCATGATCGGCGCCCGCCTCGCGAGGCTCACCTTCTCCCCCGACCTGCTGCTGACCGACGGCGAGGCGCTCCTCATCGGCGACGTGCCGGCGGTCGGCGCCGCTCCCCGGGTGGTGGAGGGGTGGCTGCCGTACCGGCAGCACCTGGCCATGGTCACCACCGGACGGCGGCACGTGATGATGGGCGCGAGCCAGATCGACCGCCACGGCAACCAGAACATCAGCTGCATCGGCGACTGGTCGCGGCCGAAGCGCCAGCTCCTCGGGGTGCGCGGCGCCCCGGTCAACACCCTGAACAACCCGACCAGTTACTGGGTCCCCAAGCACTCGACGCGCGTGTTCGTCGAGCGGGTCGACATGGTCTCGGGCGTCGGTTACGACCGGGCCGCCGAGGCCGGTCCCGCCGCGACCCGCTACCACCGTGTCCCGGACGTCATCAGCGACCTCGGCGCCTTCGACTTCGAGACCCCCGACCGCCGCATGCGGCTGCGGTCGCTGCACCCCGGCGTCACCGTCGAGCAGGTCACGGCGGCGACCGGCTTCGCCCTCGTGATCCCCGACGAGGTGCCGTACACCCGCGACCCCACCGCCGAGGAACTCCGGCTCATCCGCGAGGAGATCGACCCCAAGGGCCTGCGCGACCGGGAGGTTCCCGCGTGAGCGACCTCACGATCGCGACGCCGCTCACCGAACTCGTCGGCGTGCGGCACCCGGTCGTGCAGACCGGGATGGGGTGGGTGGCCGGCCCCCGCCTGGTCTCGGCGACCGCGAACGCGGGCGCGCTCGGAATCCTGGCCTCGGCGACGATGACCGTCGAACAGCTCCGCTCCGCGGTACGGGAGGTCAAGTCCCGTACGGACGCGCCCTTCGGCGTGAACCTGCGCGCGGATGCCGGGGACGCGGTCGACCGCGTGCGGATCATCATCGACGAGGGCGTACGGGTCGCGTCCTTCGCCCTCGCCCCGTCCCGCGAACTGATCGCGCGGCTCAAGGACGCCGGCGTCGTCGTCATCCCCTCCATCGGGGCCAGGCGGCACGCCGAGAAGGTCGCCGCCTGGGGCGCCGACGCGGTGATCGTGCAGGGCGGGGAGGGCGGCGGCCACACCGGAAGCGTCGCCACCACCGTCCTGCTCCCCCAGGTCGTGGACGCCGTGGACATCCCCGTCGTCGCGGCCGGCGGCTTCCACGACGGGCGCGGCCTGGTCGCCGCGCTGGCCTACGGCGCGGCGGGGATCGCCATGGGCACCCGCTTCCTGCTCACCTCGGACAGCACGGTCCCCGACGCGGTGAAGGCCCGCTATCTCGCCGCCGCGGTCAAGGACGTCACCGTCACCACGAAGGTGGACGGACTGCCGCACCGGATGCTGCGCACGGAGCTGGTCGAAGCGCTGGAGCGCTCGGGCCGGGCCGCCTCGCTGCTTCGGGCGGTCCGGCACGCCGCGGCCTTCCGGCGCGAGTCCGGCATGACCTGGGCGGAGATGGTCCGTGACGGCCTGGCGATGAAGCACGGCAAGGACCTGTCGTGGAGCCAGATCCTGCTGGCCGCCAACACTCCGATGCTGCTCAGGGCGTCCATGGTGGACGGCCGTACCGACCTCGGTGTGATGGCCTCAGGGCAGGTCGCGGGAGTGATCGACGACCTGCCGTCCTGCGCCGAACTCGTCGACCGCCTCATGGCCGAGGCCCGGGCCACGCTCCACGCCCTGCCCGCCACGGCCTGATCCTCCCCGCGGTCCACCGCACCGGACCGCGCCCGGCGCCGTCCGCCGTCCCCCTCCGTACGTGACGGCGCCGCCTCCGTACGCGCGACGCGGGTGCCCCGTACGCAACAGCGCTTCACTGCGCGCGACCGCGCGGCTCCGTACACAACGGCGCTTCACCGTGCCCGGCGGCGCTGGCCCGTACCCCGCGACGCCTCACCGTGCCCGACGGCGCTGCCCCGTACCCAGCGACGCCTCACCATGCCCGGCGGCGCTGCCCCGTACCCAGCGACGTCTCTCCGTACCCCACCGCACTCCTCACCTCCCGGTGACCCTGCGGTGACCTTCCCCGCACACCCCTTCCACACCCCTTGGAGCAGATGCATGCGTGCCTTCCCCGTCCGGCGTGCGACCGCCGTGGTGACCGCCACCGTCGTCCTGGGCGGTCTGCCCGTCCTCGCCGCCGCCGACGCCCCCGCGGCGTCCGCCACCTCGGCCTCCGCCTCCCACCACGCCCACCCCGGCCCTGTCCGGGCCGTCCCGCTCCAGGGCGCGGTCAACGTCCGCGACCTCGGTGGCCACCGCACCTCCGACGGCCGTCAGGTCCGCTACGGGCAGGTGTTCCGGGGAGATGCCCTGGGCCGGCTGACCGACGCCGACCTCGTGGCCCTCTCCGCGCTGGACCTGCGCACCGTGCTCGACTTCCGCACCCCGGAGGAGGTCGCCCGGGACGGCGCCGACCGTCTCCCGGGAGGGCTCGTCCCGACCGCCCGCCCCGTGGCCGACCTGGGCCTCTACGCCATGACGACGACGGCCATCGCGTCCAAGGACCCCGTCAGACAGCGCGAGCTGCTCGGTGGCGGCAAGGCTGAGCGGCTGATGCGGGACATCTACCGCGCCTTCGTCACCGACGAGGCCGGCCGCCGTCAGTTCGCGGCGACGGCGCGGGACATCGCCCACGGCAAGGCGGCTCCCCTGCTCTTCCACTGCACCTCGGGCAAGGACCGCACCGGCTGGATGGGCTATCTCCTCCTGCGCGCCGTCGGCGTTCCGTCGAGGACCGCCGAGCGGGACTACCTCCTGTCGAACGCGTACCGCGCGGAGGCGGACCGCAAGGTCCGTGAGGGGCTGAAGCAGGGCGGCTACATGGAGAATCCGGAGCTGCTCGTCCCGTTGCAGGAGGTCCGCGCCGACTACCTGGGGGCGGCCCTGGACCAGATCCGGAAGGACTACGGCACCTTCCACGCCTACCTCACGGAAGGTCTCGGCCTGGACGCCCGGACCCTGGCGAGGCTCCGCGCGCTCCTGGTGCGGTGACCGGACCTCCACGCCAAGGGTCCGCCGGGGTGACAGCACCCCGGCGGACCCTTGTGGTCGGGCGTCTCCGCACCGGCGGGACGTTCCCGCACCGGCCGAGCGGGGCCGCACCGGCCGGGCGGGGCCGCACCGGCCGGGCGGGGACGCACCGGTCGGGCGGGGACGGCCGCGTCAAAGACGTTCGATGATCGTCACGTTCGCCTGGCCCCCGCCCTCGCACATGGTCTGCAGGCCGTAGCGTCCGCCGGTGCGCTCCAGTTCGTGCAGCAGGGTGGTCGTCAGCTTGGTGCCGCTGGCGCCGAGCGGGTGGCCGAGGGCGATGGCTCCGCCGTTGACGTTGACCTTGTCCGGGTCGGCGCCGGTCTCCTTCAGCCAGGCCAGGACGACCGAGGCGAAGGCCTCGTTGATCTCCACCAGGTCGATGTCGTCGAGCGTCATCCCGGCCTTCTTCAACGCGTACGCCGTCGCCGGGATGGGTGCGGACAGCATGCGGATCGGGTCCTCGCCCCGCACGGACAGATGGTGGATGCGGGCGCGCGGCGTCAGGCCGTGCTCCCGTACGGCGCGTTCCGAGGCGATCAGCATCGCCGAGGCCCCGTCGGAGACCTGCGAGGAGACCGCGGCGGTCAGCCGGCCGCCCTCGACCAGCGGCTTCAGACCCGCCATCTTCTCCAGGGTGGTGTCGCGGCGCGGTCCCTCGTCGGTGGTGACGTCCCCGTACGGGGTGATCTCCCGGGTGAAGCGGCCCTCGTCGATGGCACGGGCGGCCCGCTGGTGCGAGCGCAGGGCGAACTCCTCCATGTCCAGGCGCGAGATGCCCCACTTGGCGGCGATGAGTTCGGCACCGTGGAACTGGTTGACCGGCTGGTCGCCGTAGCGGGCGCGCCAGCCCTCGGAGCCGGCGTACGGCCCGTCGGTCAGTCCGAGCGGGTCGGCCGCCTGACGGCTGGCGAAGGCGATGGGGATCATCGACATGTTCTGGACGCCGCCCGCGACGACCAGGTCCTGGGTGCCGGACAGGACGCCCTGCGCGGCGAAGTGCAGGGCCTGCTGCGAGGAGCCGCACTGCCGGTCCACGGTCACGCCGGGCACCTCCTCGGGGAGTCCGGCGGCCAGCCAGCAGGTGCGGGCTATGTCGCCTGCCTGCGGCCCGACGGTGTCCAGGCAGCCGAAGACGACGTCCTCGACGGCGGCCGGGTCCGCGCCCGAGCGTTCCATGAGCACCTTCAGGACGTGTGCTCCGAGGTCGGCCGGGTGGACGGCGGACAGCCCGCCGTTCCGCCTGCCGACCGGGGTCCTTACCGCTTCGACGATGTAGGCCTCGGCCATGGTCACTCCTTATTCGTGCGTACGGTGTCTGTCGCGGAGGGCCACGCCCTCCAGCACCATCGACAGGTACTGGCGGGCGATCTCCTCCGGGCTGTGCTGACCGCCCGGCCGGTACCAGGACGCGGCGACCCAGACGGTGTCGCGCACGAAGCGGTAGGTGAGCCGGACGTCGAGCTCGGTACGGAAGACCCCGGCGGCCGCGCCGCGCTCCAGGGTCCTGAGCCAGGCCTCCTCGAAGCGGCGCTGCGAGCCCGCGAGGTAGCCGAAGCGCGGCTGCTCCCGCAGGTGCCCGGACTCCTTCTGGTAGATGGCGACGGCGGCGCGGTGCCGGTCGATCTCCCGGAACGATTCGGTGACGAGGGCCTCCAGGGTCTCCCGGGGGCCGAGCCGCGCGGCCAGCACGGCGTCGTAGCGGGCCCACAGCTCGTCCAGGAAGGCGCGGAGGATCTCGTCGAGCATCGACTCCTTGGAGTCGAAGTGGTAGTAGAGGCTGCCCGCGAGCATGCCGGCCGCGTCGGCGATGCGGCGGACGGTGGTGGCGTCGTACCCCTGGGCGGCGAAGACCTCGGCCGCCGTGTCCAGGATCTGGCGGCGCCGCTCCGGCGCCGGTCTCACGGGTGCTGGCTGCTGACGGAGAGCACCTCGCCCGTCATGTACGAGGAGTAGCCGCTGGCCAGGAAGACGATGACGTTGGCCACCTCCCAGGGCTCGGCGAAGCGCCCGAACGCCTCGCGGGAGGTCAGTTCCTCCAGGAGTTCGGGGGTGGTGACCTTCACCAGGTGCGGATGCATGGCCAGGCTCGGGGAGACGGCGTTGACCCGTACCCCGTACGCGGCGGCCTCCACGGCGGCGCAGCGCGTCAGGGCCATCACACCGGCCTTGGCGGCGGCGTAGTGGGCCTGGCCGCGCTGGGCCCGCCAGCCGACCACCGAGGCGTTGTTGACGACGACGCCGCCGTCGCCCGCGGCCTTCATGCGACGCAGCGCGGCGCGGGTGCAGCGGAAGGTGCCGTTCAGGGTGACGTCGAGGACCTTGTCCCACTGGTCGTCGGTCATGTCGGCCAGATCGGCGGTGCCGCCGAGGCCCGCGTTGTTGACGACGATGTCGAGGCGCCCGTGGCGCTCCACCGCGAGGTCGAACAGCGCGGCGACCTGGGTCTCGTCGGTGACGTCGCAGGGCAGGGCGGCGACGCGGTCGGCGCCGAACTCGGCGGCGAGCTCCGCCTCGGACTCCTTCAGTCTGCGGGCGTGGGCGTCGGAGACGACGATCCGGGCGCCTTCCTCGAGGAGCCGCCGGGCGGTCGCACCGCCGATGCCGGCGCCCGCCGCGGCGGTGACGACGGCGGTGCGGCCGGCGAGCAGGGCGTGGCCCGGCACGTAGGCCGGAGGCGGGGGCGGGGCGGTCATGGACGGACCTCCTTGGGCAGGCCGAGGACGCGCTCGGCGATGATGTTCCGCTGGATCTCGTTGGAGCCGGCGTAGATGGTGTCGGAGCGGGAGAAGAGGTAGAGCCGCTGCCAGTCGGTGAGGTCGTACGGCTCGCCGGCGGCCAGCATGCCCTCGGCGCCGCAGACGTCCATGGCGAGCTCGCCCAGCTCGCGGTGCCAGGTGGCCCAGAAGATCTTCCCGATGGACGCCTCGGGGCCGGGTGCCCCAACCGCGACTCCGCCGAGCATGCGCAGGGCGTTGAACCGTATGGTCTCCAGGCCGATCCAGGCGCGGGCGATGCGGTCGCGGATCAGCGGGTCGGCGGCGGCGCCGTTGCGTTCGGCGAGCGCGATGACGGCCTCCAGCTCACGGCGGAAGCCGACCTGCTGGCCGAGGGTGGACACGCCCCGCTCGAAACCCAGGGTGGCCATCGCGACCCGCCAGCCGTCGCCGGGGGCTCCGACGATGTGGGAGGCGTGGGTCCGCGCGCCGTCGAAGAACACCTCGTTGAACTCCGAGGTCCCGGTGAGCTGGACGATCGGCCTGATCTCCACGCCCGGCTGGTCCAGCGGGACGAGGAGGTAGGAGAGGCCGTGGTGCCGCTTCGCCGCTCCCCCGCGCTCCGCCGGAACCGCGGGCTCGGTGCGGGCGATGACGAAGCACCAGTCCGACTCGTGCGCCTGGGAGGTCCACACCTTCTGCCCGGTGACCACCCATGAGTCGCCGTCCCGCTCGGCGCGGGTCCGGACGTTGGCCAGGTCGGAGCCGGCGTCGGGCTCGCTGTAGCCCTGGCACCACAGCTCCCGGACGGCGACGATCGGCGGGAGGAAGCGCTCGCGCTGCTCGGGTGTGCCGAAGGCGATGAGGGTGGATCCCAGGAGCTGCTCACCGATGTGGTTGACGCGGGCGGGGGCTTCCGCGAGGGCGTACTCCTCGTGGAAGGCGACCTGCTGTTCGAGGGTCGCGCCGCGCCCTCCGTACTCCTTGGGCCATCCGACGCAGGTCCACCCGGCGGCGGCCATATGCCGCTCCCAGGCGAGGCGTTCGGCGTGCGCCTCGTGCTCCCGTCCGGGGCCGCCGCGGCCTCGCAGGGCGGCGAACTCACCCGTGAGGTTGGCCCGCAGCCAGCCGCGGACCTCACTGCGGAACTCCTCGACGTTGCTCATGGCCGTACGTTAACCTACCAAACACTTGTTAGGGAAGGAGGGCGGATGTCCGCTGCCCGCACCGCGTCCGGCACACCCGCGCCGAAGGCGCCTGTCCGCTACGAACGCCAGGGCCCGGTGGCCGTGGTCACCATGGACCGGCCCGATTACCGCAACGCCCAGAACTCCGCGATGACCTACGCCCTCGACCGCGCCTTCTACCGGGCGGCGGACGACGACCGCGTCAAGGTCGTCGTGCTCGCCGGGGCGGGGAAGCACTTCTCCGCCGGCCACGACATCGGCACTCCCGAGCGGGACGCCCATCTGCCGTTCGACCGCAGGGCCGGACTCTGGTGGGACCACTCGGACAAGAAGGGCGCGGAGAGCCGCTTCGCCCGCGAGTCCGAGGTCTATCTGGGCATGTGCCGCCGCTGGCGCGAACTGCCCAAGCCCATGGTCGCGTCCGTGCAGGGCGCGTGCGTCGCGGGCGGCCTGATGCTCGCCTGGGTGTGCGATCTCATCGTCGCCGCCGAGGACGCGTTCTTCGCCGACCCGGTGGTCCGCATGGGCATTCCCGGCGTCGAGTACTTCGCCCACCCGTGGGTGATGCCCCCGCGCATCGCCAAGGAGTTCCTCTACACGGGCGACCGGATGGGCGCCCGCCGCGCGTACGAGGTCGGCATGGTGAACCGGGTCGTCCCGCCGGGAGAACTGACCGACAGGACGATGGAGTTGGCGCACCGCATCGCCGAGATGCCCCGCATGGGCCTGGCCCTGACCAAGCGCGCCGTCAACCAGGCCGAGGACCTCCAGGGCCTGCACACCGGCATGGACTCGGTCTTCGGGCTGCACCACCTCGCGCACGCGCACAACGCCGAGACCGCCCCTGACGCGCTGGGCGGCATGGACATACGCTCGATGAAGGCGGCGGGAGCCTGATGGACCTCGACTTCTCCACGGCGGAGGACGCCTTCCGGGCCGAGGCCCGCGCCTGGCTCACCGCCCATGTGCCCGGCACTCCCCTGCCCTCCCTGGAGACGGAGGAGGGATTCGCCGCCCACCGGGACTGGGAGCGCGAGCTCTTCGCGGACCGCTGGTCGGTGGTCTCCTGGCCCGAGGCGTACGGCGGTCGGAGCGCCTCCGTCCTCCAGTGGCTGATCTTCGAGGAGGAGTACTACGCGGCCGGCGCCCCCGGCCGGGTCAGCCAGAACGGCATCAACCTCCTCGCCCCGACCCTCTTCGAGCACGGCACCGACGAACAGCGCGCCCGCGTCCTGCCCTCCATGGCGAGCGGCGAGGTCATCTGGGCGCAGGCCTGGTCCGAACCGGAGTCCGGCTCCGACCTCGCCTCGCTGCGCTCCACGGCCGAACGGACCGACGGCGGCTGGCTCCTGAACGGCCAGAAGACCTGGTCGTCCCGGGCCGCCTTCGCCGACCGCGCCTTCGGCCTCTTCCGCAGCGACCCCGGCGCGGGAAGACCGCACCAGGGCCTGACGTACCTGATGTTCCCGCTGGACGCCGACGGGGTGACCGTACGGCCCATCGGGCGTCTCGACGGCAAGCCCGCCTTCGCCGAACTCTTCCTCGACTCCGTCTTCGTGCCCGACGAGGACGTGATCGGCGCACCGGGACAGGGCTGGCGGGTCGCGATGAGCACCGCCGGCAACGAGCGGGGCCTGACCCTGCGCAGTCCGGGCCGGTTCACGGCCGCCGCAGAACGCCTGACCGGGCTGTGGCGGGAGACCGCCGAACCGTCCGACACCGCGCTGCGCGACCGGGTCGCCGACGCGGTCATCGGCGCCCGCGCCTACCGGCTGTTCACCTACGCCAACGCCTCACGGCTCGCCGCCGGGGACTCGATCGGCGCCGAGTCCAGCCTCAACAAGGTCTTCTGGTCCGAGCTCGACATCGCCCTCCACGAGACCGCGCTCGATCTGCTCGGCCCCTACGGAGAGCTGTCCGACCAGGCCACGGACGCCCCGGCGCACGGCAGTTGGGCCGAAGGCCACACCTTCTCGCTCGCCGGACCCATCTACGCGGGCACCAACGAGATCCAGCGTGACATCATCGCCGAGCGGCTGCTCGGCCTCCCGAAGGGACGCCGGTGATGCGGTTCCTCCTCGACGACGAGCAGCGGGAGTTCGCCCGCTCGCTCGACGGAATGCTCACGGCGGCCGACACCCCCGCGGCCGTCCGGGCCTGGGCGGCCGGGGACACCGCGCCCGGCCGGGCGCTCTGGGCGCGGCTCGCGGAGGCAGGTGTCTTCGCCCTCGCCGTACCGGAACGGCACGACGGGCTGGGCCCCCTGCCGCTCGAACTCGCCGTCGCCTTCACCGAGCTGGGCCGCCACGCCGTGCCCGGCCCGCTCGTGGAGACGGTCGCCGCGGCGGCCCTCCTCGACCGGCTCGGAAGCGCCGAGGGTGCGGCCTGGCTTCCGCAGATCGCCTCGGGCAAGACCGTCCTCTCCCTGTGCGTGCCGACCGTCGGCGGCCCCTACGCCTTGGACGCGGACGCCGCCGACGCCGTCCTCGTCGTCGAGGGCGACACCGTGCGCCTCGCGGAGACCGCGGGCCCCGTCCAGCCCTCGGCCGACCCCGCCCGCCGGCTGGCCCGCCCGCTCGGCGGGGCCGTCCTGGCGCGGGGCTCGGCGGTGACCGCCGCCGCCGCGTACGCCGCCGAGGTCGCCGCCCTGGCCACCGCCGCCCAGTCGCTCGGCCTCGGCCGGGCCCTGCTCGACCGGACCGTCGAGTACGTCGGGCAGCGCACCCAGTTCGGCGTCGCCATCGGCTCCTTCCAGGCGGTCAAACACCGCCTCGCCGACACGCTCATCGCCCTGGAGTTCGCCCGGCCACTGCTCCACTCGGCCGCCCTGGCGCTGGCGGAGGGAGCGCCCCACAGCTCCGCCGAGATCGCCGCGGCGAAGGTCACGGCGGGCGAGGCCGCGTACGCCGCGGCCCGCACGGCGCTGCAGCTCCACGGCGCCGTCGGCTACACGGAGGAGCTGGACCTCGCCCTGTGGATCCGCAAGGCGCGCCCCCTCCGCGACGCCTGGGGCACCCCCGCGGCCTGCCGCGCCCGGGTCCTCATGTCCTGAGCGGCGCCCTCGTCCCCACGGCCGGCACGGCGTCCGTCTCCCCACGTCCTCACGGCCCGCACGGCCCGCGACCTCACAGCCCGCGCGGCGCCCGCTCCCCCGGATCGGGAGCGGGCGCCGCATCCACGGACCCAGGAGGCGCCGCACCCCCGGCCGGCACTCCGCCGCCGGCCGGACCCCACCGTGCCCCCGTCCCCGCCCCCTCACCCTCGCCCTCGCCCTCCCCGCCCCACCGCCCTCACCGTCCCCACCGCACCGGGAGTCAGCTGTGCCCCCCGCACCGTCCCCGCACGTCCCCGAAAGACCCTCCGACCCCGCCCTGCTGCGCAGGGTGGCGCTGTCGAGTCTGCTCGGCACCGTCATCGAGTACTACGACTTCCTGCTGTACGGCACGATGGCCGCGCTCGTCTTCGGCGAGCTGTTCTTCCCCGAGTCCGATCCGGCCGTCGGTACGATCGCCGCCTTCGGGACCCTCGCCGCCGGCTATGTGGCCCGCCCACTCGGCGGAGCGGTCTTCGGCCATTTCGGCGACCGGCTCCGCCGCGGTGCAGTCCGCGATGTACGCGCCGCTGGGACCGCTGCTCTCCGAGATGTTCGGCACCCGGGTCCGCTGCACGGGCGCCTCGCTCGGCTACCAGCTCGCCGCCCTGATCGGCGGCGGATTCACCCCGCTGTTCGCGGGCGGCCTGCTCTCCGCCTCGGGCGACGCGCGGAGCGCCCCCCTCGCGGTGCTCGCCGTCGTCTGCGGGCCCGTGACGGCGCTGGCCGTCCTGCGCACGGCCGAGACCCGGGGCAGAGACCTGTCGGAGGACCCGGTGCCGCCGGGCGAGCCGCCCCGTAACCGTTCGACATCGAGAGGAGCAGAGGCGTGAGGCTGACGGAGGAACAGGAAGAACTGCGGTCCGCGGTGCGGTCCGTGCTCGGACGCCATGCGGGGGACGCGGCCTGGCGGCCGCTGACCCGGCAGATCGGCGTGGCGGGGCTCGCCGTCCCCGAGGAGTACGGCGGCGCCGGGTGCGGGGCCCTGGAGGTCGGCGTGGTGATGGAGGAGCTGGGACGGGAACTGAGCCCCGTCCCGTACCTCGGCTCCGCGGTGCTCGTGGTCCAGGCGCTGCTCGCCTCGGGCGACGCGGAGGCGTGCGCGCGACTGCTGCCGGGGCTGGCGTCGGGTGCGACGGTGGGCGCCCTGGCGTGGGCGGAGCGCGGTTCCTGGGAGCCCTCGGACGTTCGGGCCCGGGCCGTCCCCGGGCCCGCGGGGCGGTGGCGGATCACCGGGACCAAGGAGCACGTCCTCGACGGCGCGGGAGCCGGGGTGCTGCTGGTGGCCGCCCGTACGGCCGCGGGCGTCTCGCTCTTCGAGGTGACCGCGGACCGCCCGGACGTGGCACGCGAGGCGACGGTGACGATGGACACCACGCGGACCCAGGCACGCGTGGTGCTCAGCGCGGCCGAGGGGCGGCTCGTGGGCGCGGAGGGCGAGGGCGACCGGGTGCTGTCGCACGTACGGGACCTGGCCTGTGCGGCACTCGCCGCCGAACAGGTCGGTGCCGCCTCGCGCTGCCTGGAGCTGACGGTCGCCTACGCCAAGGAGCGGATCCAGTTCGGCCGTCCCATCGGCTCCTTCCAGGCGGTCAAGCACCGCCTCGCGGACGCGTACGTCCTGGTGGAGTCGGCGCGCTCGGCGGCGCTCGGCGCCTCGTTCGCCGCCGCGGGTGCCTCCCCCGAGCTGCCCCGCTGCGCCGCCGCGGCCAAGTCGGCCTGCTCGGAGGCGTACGCGGCGGTGGCGGGCGAGATGATCCAGCTGCACGGCGGCATCGGCATCACCTGGGAGCACGACGCCCACCGCTACTTCAAGCGGGCGCACGGCGCGGCCCAGCTCTTCGGCACACCGGCCCGGCACCGTGCCCGCCTGGCGGACCACCTGGGTCTGCCGGGTGCCTCGGGGGTGCCCGCCGCCTGACCATGGAAGGGCAAGGGCATGCCGACACCGGGCGGCTGGCAGAAGGTCGAGGGATTCGCCACTCCCGGGGAGGCGCGCGGCGCGCAGGTCGCCTTCGCCGACATCACCGGTGACGGCAGGGCCGACACGGTCCGGGTCGAGTTCTCCACCGGTGAGGTCCGCGCCTGGCAGAACACCGGCGCACCGTGGGGCGTCACCAAGGGCTGGAAGTCGCTGGGCGTGGTCCGATCCGACGATCCGTTCCAGGGCAGGGCCGGAAGCTTCGCCGACCTGGACGGCGACGGCATCAAGGACTTCGCCGTGGTCCGCTCCGATCCGGCCGTCTCCCCCACGTCGAGGACCGCCGTCAAGGCGGCCGTGGCGGGCGGGGCCGGCGACATCGAGGGCTGGCTGGTGCCGAGCTACGGCGACGGCAGCCGCAGCGACGGCGGTGCCGGTGATCTCGGTGTCAACGGCGGTGCCGGTGACCCGATGGAGTCGCACCCCGGTGGCGACGACGGCGGTGCGAGGCCGGCCGCGTCGGGCGACTGCCGGCCCGAGGGTCTGGCGCCCACGCCGGGCGTGGCGACGCCGTACTGCAAGGTCTACCAGAGCGACGGCCGGGAATGGCTCGGCCAGGGCAGGGACCGCCGGGTCGTGGGCTACTTCAACGGTGGCCGCACGGGCGCCGACGGGACGCCGCACTACCTGGTGAAGAACATCCCGTGGTCGAAGGTCACCCACCTCAACTACGCCTTCGCGTCGGTGGAGAACGACCAGATCAAGGTCGACGCGAACGCCACCCGGAAGGAGTGGCCCGGCGAGGTCGGCGCCGAGATGGATCCCTCGCTGCCCTACAAGGGGCACTTCAACCTGCTGACGAAGTACAAACGCCTGCACCCGCGGGTGAAGACGCTGATCTCGGTCGGCGGCTGGGCGGGTTCCGGCGGCTTCTACACGATGACCACCCACCCCGACGGCTCGGTCAACCAGGGCGGGATCGACACGTTCTCACGCTCGGTCGTGGACTTCGTGCGGACCTACGGGTTCGACGGTGCCGACATCGACTTCGAGTACCCCACGGTCCTCGAGGACACCGGCAACCCGACCGACTGGGCGGTGGCGAACCCCCGGCGCAAGGGCCTGCCCACGGCGTACACCGCGCTGATGAAGACGCTGCGGGACGCGCTGAACCGGGCCTCGGTCGCGGACGGCAGGTACTACCTGCTCACCTCGGCGTCGTCGGCCTCCGGCTACCTGGCCCGCGGGATGGCGAACCAGACCGCGCTGGACCACCAGGACTTCACCAACCTGATGGCCTACGACTACCACGGCACCTGGAACGACGTCGTCGGCCCCAACGCGGCGCTGTTCGACGACGGCAAGGACCCGGAACTGGCCGATCAGTACGCCACTCCCGAGTACGGGAGGATCGGGTACTTCAACACCTCCTGGGCGATGACCTACCTGCGCGGCGCGATGCAGGCCGGGCGCGTCAACATCGGGGTGCCCTACTACACGCGCGGCTGGCAGAACGTCTCCGGCGGAACGAACGGCCTGTGGGGCACATCGCGGAAGCCGAGCGGCTGCGAGCCGGGTACGGGCATCAAGCGGCCGTGCGGTGACGGCGCCTTCGGCATCGACAACATCTGGCACGACGAGACCAACAACGGCAGCGAGCTCGGTTCCGGGACGAACCCGCTGTGGCACGCCAAGAACCTGGAGAAGAACATCACGCCGGTCTACGCGCCCGGCGTCGGGCTGAAGCCGGAGACCGACATCACCGACCGGCGCACCGGCCGGTACACCCGGCACTGGGACGACACCACGAAGACCTCGTGGCTGTGGAACGCCGAGAAGAAGGTGTTCCTGTCGACCGAGGACGAGCAGGGCATCGACGCGGTCACCGATCTGGTCAAGTCGACCGGTGCGGGCGGCGTGATGATGTGGGAGCTCGGCGGCGACTACTCCTGCCCGGCGGACATCCAGCCGGACACCCCGTGCGGAATGGGGTACACGCTGACCACCCGGCTCAACGAGAAGCTGGGCAACGCAAGCGCCTACGACACCGGTCTGCGCACCGGCAGCAGTGGTGCCGCGCCGACGGTGACGGCCGACGTGAGTGTCGAGATGGTCGGCTACCCCACCGCCACGGCGAACCTGTGGCCGCTGCAGCCGACCGTCCGGATCACCAACAACACCGGGCGCACGCTCGGCGGCGGCAAGGACACGAAGCTGTCGTTCGACATCCCGGCCTCGACGTCACCGCTGGTCAAGGACGTCGACTGGCAGACCGGCGCCCAGGGTGGCCGGTGGAAGCTGGCGCCGGGTACGACGTTCCACCGGGTCAGCACGACACTGGACTACTGCCAGATCATCCCGGCCGGAAAGTCGCTCGACGTACCGATCATCTACTTCCTCCCGATCACCGGTCCGGTGAACACGAGTCTGTCGATCGGCGGCACGTCGTACGCGCCGGCGACCGACCACCTCAAGGGACTCGGCACGGCGACACCGCCCGCCGGTGGCTGCGGCGCCGCGAAATGGGACGCGACCAGGATCTACTCCCCGGCGAGCCAGCCGATCGAGCAGACCACGGTCACGTACAACGGCAAGGTCTGGAAGGCCAAGTGGGAGACGAGGGGCAGCGCCCCGGGCACCGGGTCCGACGCCGACCACGAGCCCTGGAAGCTGATCGGCAGCGCCGGCTGACCGTTCCCGGCCACCCGGCCTGACACCCCGTCCCCGACTCGGGAGCCGGCGTCGGCGACGACCGACGCCGGCATCTCGCGGGCAGCCACGTCGCGCGAAGCGGCTGCCCGGGGGCACGGACCGGCCGGGACTCAGCGCAGCGCGGCGGCGACCAGGCCGTCGAGGGCCTCGCGGGGCACGTCGCCGCCGTTGACCAGTCGGTCGAAGACCAGTCCGTCGACGCAGGTCAGCAGCGCGGCGCGAGTCCGGAAGTACGCCGAGGTGGTGCCGGGCCCCACCATCGCTGCCCTGATCCCGATGGCGCACTCCACCTCACGGCCGAGCACCGTGCTCTGCGGGCGTGGGCCCGCCACGAGGTCGTGGGGTGGGTGCGCCGGGGGTCAGAAGGCGTAGCGCACGCGCAGCCACGGGGTGCGGTCCTCGATCAGGCGGGTCAGCGTGGCGACGGCCTCCGCCTTGATCGTGTTGCGGTAGCGCACGTTCCAGCTGCCGTTCTCGGAGCGTTTCGGCTGCTGGAGGTCCTGGCGCCACAGCACGTCCTCCGCTCGCGGGTGCCAGCCGAGGTTGACCTGGTGCAGGTCCTGGTTGTGGGTCAGCAGGATGATCTCCGCCGCCGCCTGGTCCTTCACCCGCCGCGGGAGTACGTCGTCCATGGCACGGAGCAGTTCGGCCCAGGCCCGTTCCCAGCCGGGGCGGATCACCACCGGCGACAGGTTGAAGTGCACCTCGTACCCGGCGTCGAGGAAGTCCGCGGCGGCGGTGAGACGGTCCTGGACCGGGCTGGTGCGGATGTCGAGGAGCCGGGAGTCGTCGGGCGGCATCACGGAGAACCTGATCCGGGTGCGGCCCTGAGGGTCGAGCCGGAGCAGATCGGGGTTGACGAACTTGGTGGCGAACGACGCCTTGGCCGTGGGCCAGCGCCGGAACGCGTGGATCAGATCGGCGGTGTTGTCACTGATGAGGTCGTCGACCGAGCAGTCGCCGTTCTCCCCGATGTCGTACACCCAGGCGTGCTCGTCGCACTGGTTGGGCTCCTCCTTGCGTCCCACCCCCGCGATGTGGCGGCCCAGACTGCCCAGGACGCGCTCGACGTTGGTGAACACGGTGATGGGGTTCGCGAACCCCTTGCGCCTCGGGACGTAGCAGTACGCGCAGGCCATGGCGCAGCCGTTGGAGAGCCCCGGGGCGATCCAGTCGGCGGAGCGTCCGTTGGGGCGGATGCCGAAGGACTTCCGCTCGCCCAGGACGAGGGTCTCGCGCTTGACCCTCACCCACCGCTCGACGTTCCCCTCGTTCCCGTGCAGGTGCGGAATGCGCCAGTGGGATTCCGTCTCGACGAGGCGGGCCCCGGGGAAGCGGGCGATGATCTGCCGCCCCCGCAGCGAGTCGGCGGCGGCCGGCTCGGCGTGGATCTCCTCCACTTCGAGGAGCCTGCGCGCCTGCGGCCCTTCGCGGAACCGCCGACCGTCCGGGGCTTCCGCCGGCGTCGCGGCGGCGGCGAGGTCGCTCATGCTGAACAACCCGTCGGGGTCGTCCCCCGGCTGCTGGGCTCCGGAACTCTGTCGCATCTCCACTCCACTGTCACGCACGTCCCCGCCGTCCACGCGGGCCGCCGGGTCCGGCGGGCTCGCGGAGGCGTGCACCCAGGATACGGAGGAGGCCGACAATCCGGCGATTTCGGTGGGCGGTCGGCCGCTCGCCGGAACCGCGCGGGGAAAATCGTTCGATCAACCGTCACCGTTCGTTCTAGGGTCCGTGACGTGGCAACGAAACTCAATCAGATCATCGCAGTGGAGAAGGGCGTCAAGTCCAGGGCGCACCAGGACCTGACGGCGGCCCACCACGGCCTGCAGAAGCCCGCGTTGCTCGCCGGCATCTCCCGTACGTACCAGCCGAAGGACGAGGAGGGCGAGCAGCTGCCGCCCGAGTCGACCCTGGTGCAGGTGAAGGCCGAGGACGCGCTGCGCGACACCGCGCGGGCGCTGACCCGGCTGTTCGATGTGACGGCCACCAAGGACTGGGCGAACTGCGAGGCGCGCGCCGACGTCTCGGTCGACGGGCGGGTGCTGGTGGAGCAGGTGCCCGTCGCCTATCTGCTCTTCCTGGAGAAGCAGCTGACGGACATCAACACCTTCGTCCGCAAGCTTCCGGTGCTGGACGCGGCCGAGTCCTGGACGCAGGACCCGTCGACGGACGCGTGGAAGACCGAGGTGGTCCGCACGGTCCGTACGAAGAAGGTGCCGCGCAACCACGTCAAGGCGGAGGCCACGGAGAAGCACCCGGCGCAGGTCGAGGTCTACTACGAGGACGTGCCGGTCGGTTACTGGACCACCGTGAAGTTCTCGGGTGCGCTGCCGGCCCGGCGTGTCAACGAGTTGCTGGAGCGGGTGGAGAAGCTCCAGCAGGCGGTGAAGTTCGCCCGTGAGGAGGCGAACGGCTCCGAGGTCACCGACCAGCGCGTCGGCGACGCCGTCTTCGGCTACCTGTTCGGTTAGCCGGAGCACCACAGACTCCCCGGCCGCGGAAAGCGGTCGGGGTGCGCGAGGAGCGCAAAGCTGAAGCTGAGCCTTGTCGTGACACCGCGGTTCCAGTGGAGGTTCGAGTCCTCCTCCCGGCACTTCCCGCCGGGATGGCCCAACCAGGCAGAGGCAGACCGCGTCAATCTCAGACTATTGCTCCAGACTCAGCATGCGCCGCTCATCGCCGGATCGACCGGGCCCGGGCCCTGGTGCGTCGAAATGCCAGTTCGAATCTGGTCCGCCGAGCTCGATCGGCGGTGGTCCAAAGGCAGGACGCGACGCAATGACGAATGACCCGGGTCCTCAAGTGTGCCGGCGTGTGATGTGAGCGGCATCCACAGGGTCCGGGGGCAGGCTACGCCCTCGGACCCGCTCCTTTTCCCAGGACAGGCGCCTTTCCGTCGGACGAGCCCCCCTTCACCTCGGGCCCGCTCCCTTTCCCTCGTCGCCGCAACATCCCGGCAACGAACCCTTAGTGCCCCATGCATGGAACGCGTCCCGGCACGCCCATAGCCTCTCCTCGGCGCCTTTCCCGCCGACCCCGCACATGGACGAGAGGTCCTACCTGTCATGGGCACGTCTAGATTGTCCGGTCCCAGTCGCCGTGGAGTCCTGGGTACCGCCGCGGCCGTGGCCGCCGGTGCCGCCCTTCCCGCGCTCGCCGCCGCACCCGCCCGCGCCGCCGGTGCCGCCCGCCCCAACGTGCTGCTGATCGTCACCGACGACCAGCCCAAGCACACCGAGTGGGCCACCCCCAAGACCGTCGCGTGGCTGGCCGACCAAGGCGTGCGCTTCACCAACGGGCACGTCACCACCCCGCTGTGCGCGCCGTCGCGCTCCTCGGTCTTCTCCGGCCGGTTCGCCCACAACCACGGCGTACGGAACAACAGCGCCTCCCACGCCCTCGACCAGCACACCACCCTGCAGCGGTACCTGAAGCAGGCCGGCTACCGGACAGGGCTGTTCGGCAAGTACCTCAACGCCTGGGACGTCGCCGACAACCCGCCGCACTTCGAGGAGTTCGCCCTGCTGCGGCCCTCGTACACGGACGGCACGTTCAACGTGAACGGCACCGTGCAGGCCATCCCCGGCTACACCACCACCGTCATCAAGAACCGGGCCCTCGCCTTCCTCGACAAGTCCCGCACCGACAGCCGCCCCTGGTTCGCCTACGTCACCCCGTACGCCTCGCACGGCCCGTTCACCCCCGAGCCCAAGTACACCGGAACCGCCGTACCCGCCTGGGACGGCCGTCCCTCCGTGCCCGAGGGCGACCGCAGCGACAAGCCCGCGTACGTGCGCAACGCCACCCAGACGCTCGAGGACGGCCGCACGGTCCGGGCCAAGCAGCTCCGCACCCTCCGCTCGGTGGACGACGCCGTGCAGGCTCTCCGCGACAAGCTGGCGGCGTTGGGACAACTCGACAACACCCTGGTCATCTACATCGGCGACAACGGGTTCAACTGGGCCGACCACGGCCTGACCGGCAAGGCCGTCCCCTACCGTCCGGCCCACGAAGTGCCGTTCTACCTCTCCTGGCCCGCCGGCGGACTCGGCGGCGGCACCACCGACGACCGCATCGTCGCGAACATCGACATCGCCCCCACCATTCTGGACGCGGCCGGGATCACCCCGAACACCCCGCACGACGGCAGCTCGCTGCTCGGCCCCGACTCCCGCGACCACCTGCTCATCGAGTGGTGGAAGCAGGGCAACGGGACCGATCCGAAGAACACCTGGTCGTCCTACGTCACCAAGGACCGCCAGTACACGGAGTACTACGACCTGCACACCGACGCCGCCGGCACGGTGAGCGGCACCGGACAGGTGCGGTTCCGCGAGTACTACGACCTCCAGGCGGACCCGTACCAGCTGCGCAACAGCCTCCACCAGGCCACCCCCGCGGACGAACAGGCCCTCGGGATCCCCGGCCTCGCGGCCGCGCTGGCCGCCGACCGCACCGCCTGACGGCACCTCCGGGGAGCGGGACGCCGGCGCCTTCGCGGTCGAAGCGCATCGCCGGGCCGCGCCCGTGCCCGGCGTGGGCTGGTGGCCGGCGGTGCCCGGCGCCTGGCACCGGGAACCGGAAGGTCCCGGTGCCTCCTCGGACGGCCGCCTCGACCACCCCGTCACGCACGTCTCGTACTGCAACCGCTACCGCTGCTCGGCCGCAGAGACTTTGTGCACGACCGTGTCGTCGGGGCCGATGACCTTCCCGTCGGCCGCCTGCACCAGCAGCGGGCGCAACCGGCGGCCCTGACCCCGGTCCACCAGTTCGGAATGCGGTTCGCCCGGCTCGAAGAAGTTCGCCTCGCCCCACTGCCGCAGCGCCACGATGACGGGGAACAGCGCCTCTCCCTTGGGAGTGAGCCTGTACTCCCGGTACGCGCCGCCGTCCGGTGCGGGCACGGACTCGAGGACGCCGCCGGCGACCAGACCGCGCAGGCGTGTCGTGAGGATGTTCTTCGCCACGCCGAGGCTGCGCTGGAACTCCCCGAAGCGACGGCTCCCGTCGAAGGCGTCCCGCACGATCAGCAGGGACCACCAGTCGCCGATGGCGTCGACGGATCGCGCGACGGGGCAGTCGCTCTCGTCGAAGCGCGTCCTCTTCACCATGCCGGCCTCCCTCATCCTTCCTCACCCTCTTGGTTGCAACATGCTACCAAGCCGGGCTACCGTCCCTCGCGGTAGCAAGTTGAAACCAGATGAGGTGGAGGGAGACGGAATGGGTTGCCGTCAGAGGACCGGCCCCGACGAGTCCGGCACGGAGCGGAGGGACATCCGGCAGCCGGACCCCGGCGCCTCCGACCCGGAACCCGGCGTGTCCAATCCGGACCCCGGCGCTTCCGATCCCGCACTCCCCCGGGCCCTCGTCGCGCTCTTCGCGGTCGCCTGCGGGTCGACCGTCGCCAACGTCTACTTCGCCCAGCCGCTCCTCGTGACGATCGGTCACGACCTCACCATGCCCCCGGCCCTGGTCGGCAGTGTCGTCACCCTCACGCAACTCGGTTACGGTGCGGGACTCCTCCTCCTCGTACCGCTTGGCGACGTACGCGCGCGCAAGAGGCTCGTCGTCACCCAGCTCCTGCTCCTCGTGGCCGCCCTCGTCGCCGTGGCAACCGCCGGCACCGCCCCTGTACTCCTCGCCGGAACAGCCGCGGTGGGGCTGCTCGCCGTGGTCACCCAGACGCTGGTCGCCTTCGCCGCGTCGCTCGCGGACCCCGCCCGGCGCGGCGCGGTCGTCGGCCTGGTGACCAGCGGAATCGTCATCGGAATCCTGCTCGCCCGCACGGTCTCCGGCGTCCTGGCCGACCTCGCCGGCTGGCGCTCCGTCTACCTGGCCTCGGCGCTGCTCACCGTCGTGCTCGCCCTGGTGCTGCACCGGAGCATCCCCCGTCACGCCGAAGCGGCCACGCGGCTGCGCTACGGCGCGCTCGTGCGCTCGACCTTCACCCTGTTCGCGACGGAGCGGCTGCTGCGGCTCCGAGCGCTGCTCTGCATGCTCGTCTTCGCCGCGTTCAGCACTCTGTGGAGCAGTGTCGCGCTCCCCCTCAGCGAGGACCCGTACCGGCTCTCCCACACGGAGATCGGGGCGTTCGGCCTGTTCGGAGCGGTGGGCGCGCTGGCCGCGACGGCCGCGGGCCGGCTGAACGACCGGGGACTGTCCGCCTGGACCACCGGCATCGGCCTCGCGCTCCTGACCGCCTCCTGGCTGCCGCTGGCCTTCACACGGAGCTCGCTCGTGGCCCTGGCGGTCGGCGTGGTCGTCCTCGACCTCGCCGTGCAGGCCGTCCACGTCACGAATCAGGCCCTCGTCTACGAGCTCCGCCCCGACGCGGGCAGCCGCCTGATCGGCGGCTACATGATCTTCTACTCGATCGGCAGCGCCGCCGGAGCACTCGCCGCGACCTCGCTCTACGCGGCGGCCGGCTGGGGTGCGGTCTGCGCCCTGGGGGCCGGCATCAGCTGCATCGCGTTCCTGGTGTGGGCCCTCACGGCCGGCGGGACACGGAGCGGCTCGCGGCGGCGCGGCGGCGGCCGTCCTTCGGTCCCTTGCGCGCAGGGGGTCATCGGGGACGCGTGAGGGTGGTGGCCCCGCCCGTCAGGACCGGGGCCACCACGTTCACACCGCTACCCGGTACAGGTCGGATCACTCGTCCCGGGCCCAGGACACCGGTGCCGCTTGCCGAGGTCCGGCGCCCGCGGTGGGTTCCGGCACCCCCCGCGACACACCTCGGCGCGGGATACGATGGAAGCCACAAGCAGAGGTTGCACAGCAGGGAGAACGGCGCTCATCGTGACGCACTTCCAAGCCGTGGAGCGCGCTCTCCGCACGGGCGCTCCCCACGAACTCCTCGGCACCCTGCGTGAGGCGCTCGTACAGCACTTCGAGGCGACCGACGTCGAGCTGCTCGTCGCCGACTACAGCTCCACCCTCCTCCAGCCGGTGACCGAGCTTCCGCACACCGCGCACCCCCTGGCCGTACGGAGCAGTCCGGAGGGCCGTGCGTTCGTCAGCCAGGAACCGTACGGCACGTACATCTCCCAGGACGGGACTGTCGAGCTGCATCTGCCGGTGACCGTGCGCGGAGACAGACTCGGAATCCTGACGGTGCGCCTTCCCGAGTCGAGACACACTCCTGAGGCGGTCGACGAGCTGACGGGCCTGGCCGAGCTGCTGGGTCACGAGATCCTGGTGGCCGAACGGGACACCGATCTGTACCTGCAGGCGCGGCGCAGCAAGCGACTCACCCTGGCGGCGGAGATGCAGTGGCAACTGCTGCCCGCCCGTTCCTGTGCGCGCCGGGAGTACGCCATCGGAGGGCAGCTGGAGCCCGCCTACAACATTCACGGCGACAACTTCGACTGGGCCACGACGGCCGACACGCTGACCCTCACCATCACCAACGGAATGGGCGAGGGGATCCAGGCCTCGCTGCTCACGAATCTGGCGGTCAACGCCCTCCGCAACGCCCGCAGAGCCGGCATCGGCATCTCCGACCAGGCCGCGCTCGCCGACCAGGCCATCTACGCCCAGTACCGGGGCACCCAGTACGTCTCCACCCTGCTGCTGTTCTTCGACATCGCCACCGGGCGTGTACAGGTGGTGGACGCCGGGTCACCGCAGTTGTGGCGTCAGCGGGACAGAGTCGTGGAGCGGGTCCCTTTCGAGGCACAGCAGCCGCTCGGAATGTTCGACGAGACCCTGTACGAGGCGCAGGAATTCCAGGCTCTGCCCGGCGACCGTCTGATCTTTGTCAGCGACGGGGTCTACGGCGCCGTCTCCCGTGCGGGAGAGGCCTATGAGACACGGGCGCTCGCCCGAGCCATCCAGGCGGTCAGCTTCCTGCCCGCCGCCGCGGTCCCCCGGGCTCTCCTGGAGGAGCTGAGGACCTACCGTGACGCGGACCCCGAGGACGACGCCCTGGTGGTCTGCCTCGACTGGTTCGGCCGCCCGTCGGCACCGTCGCCCTGACAGCCCGCCTCGCTGTTCACGCCACCGAGTGGACGCCGGGTCTGCTGTCTTCCTCACCGGCGGCGCCGAGCTGGGCGCTGAGCCCCGCGAGGCCCCTGGCCAGTGCGCGTCGTTCCGTGGATGTCATCTTGTCGATGGCCTCGTGGAGCACGCTGTCGCGCTGCTCCCGTATGCGTTGCAGATGCCGTTTGCCCGCGCCGGTCAGCCGCAGGGCGATCTCGCGACGGCTGTCGGGGGACGGCATGCGTTCGAGGTAGCCGATCGCCTGCAGGCGATCGCACATGCGGGTGACGGTCGGGGGCGCGGCGGCCAGCAGGTGGCACACCGTCCGCATACGGATGCCGTCCTGCCGGTCGACGACGTACATCAGGCGCAGTTGTGACGCCGAACTGGGCCCGATGGCCTCAGCGGTGGCGTTTCTCGCGTGCTCCCACATCACGTCGAGGAGTTCGGTTATCGAGCCGGCTGACTGGGTCACCTCGTGAACCGTCCCGCCGGGGGCGTCGTCCGGTGCGCTCATGTTGGCCCCTCACTCTGCTCTTCCGCCCGGTGATCGGCCGGGCTGTGGCTCAGGTGCTGACGTCCGGCCGGGTGGGGCGGAGCGCTGCGGTCTCCTCATGCGCCGGCTGCTGTCCCGCGCCGGCGACGGGAGGCGCCGTGAGGTGGTCGAGCGTACCGGTGAGCTGCAGTATTCGGTCGAGATTCGCCGGGCGGTCCTCCAGATGCAGACGTACACCGGCGGCGGTGGTGCGACGGCTGATCATCAGCAGGGCGGACAAGCCCATGGAATCGATCGTTCCGAGCCCTCCGCACTGCAGATGGAGGTCCCTCAGCCCGGGTACGGCGGCGATCCGGGCCGTCACCTCGTCGACGAGGAAGTCCGCGGTCTCGTGGTCGAGATCGCCTTCGAGCTCGACGCGGACACGGCCCTCGGTGTCGACGCCGGTCAAGCGCAGATGGTCAGGGGGTGGTGAGGTCATGCGGTGTTCCCGGCTTCGGTGGAGTGACGGCTGGTGACTGCTTGCGTCGCGGTACGGAGGATTCGGGTGGCCCTGGGGAAGTCCTGGAGCTCCAGGGAGAGCAGACGGAGGGCGGGCGGGAGGCTCTGAGCGGGCACACCGCGCGAGGTGAGGACGTGTTCCGTCCACGTGATGAACTCGACGAAGAGCTCTTCGTCATCGAGATAGAGGGCGGTGGCAAGGAACTCGACGATGGACGCGAGGTCCTCCGCGGTACGCTCGCGCTGGAGTTCGCTGTAGCGGCGCATGGCGGGAAACGCACTGTCCAGGCCGGCGAAGACCGCACGCACCAGCGAGTCTCTGTTGCGGGTGACCAGCGTGTACTCCTGGTCGGCCAGGTGGGGCAGGTCGTCGCCCTGCCGGTGATGGGGCCGGGGGCGTGGCAGCGGATCACGCGCGAGGCGGTCGGCGGCGCCTCGGGCGTCGGGAGCCCAGACGTCGGCCCCGAGAAGGCGCGCGTACCGGCCCGCCGGTCCGAAGGCGGCGCCGCCGACGAGCACGGGAACCCCGATGGCCTGGCACGCGGCGATGGCCGCGTGCGCGGCGGGCAGTCTCGTGGCGACGGAGCCGGAGAGCGCGACCGCGTCGGCACCGACGGTGTGGAGATGGGCGATGAGGTGCGGAGTGGGGAGCTGGGCTCCGAGGTAGTCGACCCGCCAACCGCGCAGCTTGAGCACCTCGGCCAGCAGCCGGGCGGGCAGCGCATGCCACTCGCCGTCGACACAGGCCACCGTGATGCGGCCCCGGGTGACGGTCGTACGGGCCGAGGGGTGGTCGCCGAGGGAGGTGATGACCCGCTCGTTGATCGCGGTCGCCGCGTGCTCCTGAGCGACGCTGAACCGGTTCGCCGCCCACTCCTCGCCGACCTTGCCCTGCACCGCCGCGATCACATCGAGCAGGACGCTCTCCGGGTCCGTCCCCTCGTCGAGGGCACCCAGCACCAGCTCGGTGGCGGAGCGTTCCTCTCCGGCCGAGACCGAGTTCCACAGGTGGTCCGCCAGCTGCTCCAGGGACGGAAGGCGGGTCGGGACAGTCGTGTTCATCCGGTGAATCTGCCCCGAGTGTGTCCGTTCACCGCGCTCAGATGGTGTGTTCGGGGCGCGGCGATCACGACGACGGCCATGTCGTCGTGATGCCGTTCACCGACCCACTGGGCGGCCAGCATCTGCACGTGCTCGACGATGCCTTCGGCGGGCATGCTCGCGCAGGTGGAGAGGGCGCGCCTGAGCCGCTCGTCCCCGAACAGGACGCCGCCCATCGGGCCGCCCTTGGCTTCGGTGATGCCGTCGGTGTACAGGACGCAGCACTCCCCCGGGGCGAGGGTGACGGCAGCGGTGTGGGCGGACACCTCGTGGATGGCCCCGACCAGGGTTCCGTGGGTGTCCGCCTCCTCGACGGTGCCGTCCGCGCGGACGATCAGCGGCGGAGGGTGGCCGGCGCTGGTCAGTCTGAGGTCCACTCCGCTGCCGCGGCGGACGGCCGAAGCCAGGACCAGGGTCGCGAACCGTGCGTGACGGGAGTCCAGGAGCGCGGTGTTGAGCAGGGAGAGCATCCGCTGGTGATCGTCCGCGAGGGGCAGCAGGGCGTGCAGCGTGCTGCGGATCTTGCCGGTGAGGACGGCGGCCTCCAGCCCCTTGCCGCAGACGTCGCCGAGAGCGACCAGCGAGGCTTCGCCCTCGACCGGGGCGGGGTGCACGTCGTAGAAGTCGCCTCCCACGCGCTCGTGGTCGGCGGACGGCCGGTAGCCGCCGGCGAAATCCACGCCGGACACCTGGTGCAGGGCCGGGGGCAGGAGTTCGCGGGTGAGCACCTCGGTGATGGCGGTCTGCTCGGCGTAGAGGCGGGCGGCCGACATGGCCGCTCCCGCGCGAGCGGCGAACAGCTGGGCGAAGACCTCCTCCTCCTCGGTGAAGGCGCCGCTGCGTGCCCTGCGCAGCAGGACGAGGGCACCGGCCGGGACGCCGTGCCCGGGCAGCGGTGTGATCACCATCGATCCGACCGGGCCGAAACCCTCGGGCACCATCCACCGCGGCGCCGTCGACGGATCGATCCACCGTGAGGGCACGGGCGGAAACCCCCGCAGGGCCTCGCCCAGACCCGGTACGTCGTTGGGGTCCGCCGTCTCGTGCGCCAGGCTGGGCACCCCGCCCCGCAGGCACGTCACCACGGGCATCCGCTGCCCGCGCGTCGGCGCGATGACCAGGGCCGCGTCGGCGAGGCTCTCCGCGGCCATCCGAGCGGTCACCTCCATGCAGCGCCCCAGGTTCAGGGAGGAGAGCAGGGCGCTGGAGGCCTTGGCGAGGAACGCGGTCCGCTCCCGCTCCAGGTGCAGGGCGTCGCGGACCAGCTGATGATCGGTGTCGTCCACCAGCCACCAGGCGATCGTGCCGTCGTCGCGCACGCTGGGATGTGCCTCGAACCGGCGCCCGCCCAGGGCACCCGAGAACGACGCCCGCGTCTCCGTCGCGGGTTTCTGGCGAGGAAGACGAACCGTGCGGTGGGCCGCGTCGAGCCAGGAAGGGGCCACTTCGGCCAGGGATCTTCCGGGCGTGGCCTGGGGCAGAAGCACGGCAGCCGCCTTGTTGCACCGCACGAGGGTGCCACGGGCGTCCACAACCAGGACCGGGTAGGGAGCCGTACCCCAGGGGAAGTCGGATTCCGGCTCCGCGACGCTGCGCGCTCGGGTGTGATCCAAAAGTATAGGAACCGCTGTGCGGATCCCTCACCTCATCGACTCGACGAAACGTTGCTCGAAGACAACATTCCCCTACGGCGTCGCCCCCTGGCAAGCGGACCTCGCCCCACCGGCCGCGCCGCACGGACCACGCGGGCGCTCTGACCTGCGCTCATGCGGCGTCGGCCGCACCGGCGCCGACACGCCGCGCCGCTGGGCCGTTCTCACAGGAAGCGACGGATCGGCACGACGGCCGCTTCCATGGCCCGCTGCAGGAGATCGCGACGCTTCCAGCGGCCGGGCTGGATCTGCTCGCTCTTGCTCCGGTCCTCTTCGAAGTGGCCGTCGAGGGTGGCGGTGAACTCCCGGTCGAGGACGGCGAGCATGACTTCCTCGTCGTGGTCCAGCGAGCGCCGGTTGAAGTTGGTCGAGCCCACCAGCGAGGCGATCCCGTCGACGGTGATGGTCTTGGCGTGCAGCATCGTCGGCTGGTACTGGTAGATCTTCACACCGCAGGCCGTCAGGTCCTCGTAGTAGCGCTGCCCGGCGAGCTGGCAGACCCGCTTGTCGGTGTGCGGGCCGGGCAGCAGGATCTCCACGGCGACGCCGCGCCGGGCGGCGTCGCAGAGGAGTCCGGTGAAGTAGCTGTCGGGGGCGAAGTAGGCGGTGGTGAGGCGGACTCGCTCCTCAGCGGACTCCAGGACGACGCGGATCAGGGTCTGCATGTCCTGCCAGCCGAAGGAGGCGGAGCCGCGGACGACCTGGACGACGGAGTCGCCGCGGTGCTCGCCGTCGACGAACCTGTCGCGGTCGTCGAAGAGTTCGTCGTGGCACTCGGCCCAGTTCTGGGCGAAGGCGGCGGCCAGGCCGTCCACCGCCGGTCCGGTGACCTGGACGTGGGTGTCGCGCCACTCGTTCTCGTTGCGAGCGTCGCCGCACCATTCCTCGGCTATGCCGACGCCGCCGGTGAACGCGGTGCGCTCGTCGATGACCAGGACCTTGCGGTGGCACCGGTGGTTCTGCTTGAGCGGCGAGAGGAGGAGCGGCTTGCGGAACCAGGACACGTCCACCCCGGCCTCGCTCATCAGGTCCAGCTCCTTCTTCTCGATGAGCCGGCAGCCGAAGCCGTCCAGCATGAGCCGCACCCGTACGCCGGCGCGGGCACGCTCGGCGAGTGCCTCGGCGAACTCGTGCGCGATGTCGCCACGCCAGTAGACGAACGTCATCATGTCGACGGTGTGCTCCGCGCCCCGGATCGCGGCGAGCATCGCGTGGAAGATCTCGTCGCCGTTGCGCAGCGCGGTGAGCGAGTTCCCCTCGGTGGCCGCGATGCCGATGAGCCGCTCCAGCCTGCGTCTCAGCCGCAGGGAACGGGCCTCGTAGAGTTCCGCGGCCGGGCCCTCGGGGCCGTCCGTGACCGTGTGCTCAATTGTCTGGGACATTCTCCACCTGTACGTGTCCGGGGGGGCGACGACTGCCGTCGATCCGGTACGGCGATCGAGCGGCAGGGTCGTTCTGCTGCGCGCGATCGGTTCGCGCGCGCAGCCACGCCTACCCCCGAGTCGGCCGTCCAGACCTGCCTTCGACGTGCAGTGCCTCCACACGGCGACGGCGGGCCGGTGATCCGGCCCGCCGTCGTACGGATCCACGGGATCCGCCGTCGCTCTGATCCTCCGGGCCCGCAGTCCCCCGATCGCTCCGGGCCCGCCGTCGCTCAGGTCCTCCGGGCCCGGCGGAGCGAGGTCAGGGCGTAGCAGGCGAGCAGGACGACGGTGAAGGCGAGGCCGATGCCGGCCGCCTGGCGCATGTCCGGGACCTCGACCGCGGTGGCGGCGACGGCCAGCACGCCCACCCCGGCCACGACGGCGAGCTTGCTGCCCCCGGGGACGCTGAACCCCGTGAACTCCTCGGGATGCGTGTCCCGGTGCCGCCGGAAGGCGATGTACGAGGCGAGGATCAGCAGCCAGACGAGCAGCACGGCGAAGAGGGCGATCGACATCAGGATGCCGAAGATGCCGCCGATGTCGTAGAAGGCGAGCAGGGCGGCGGCCGCGATGCCCAGGGTGGAGGCGGCCAGGGCGTTGGCGGGGACGCCGCGCGAGGTGAGGCGGGCCAGGGGCGCCGGGGCGAGGCCGTCGTCGCCGAGGGAGTGCAGGAGCCGGGAGGCGCCGTACAGATGGGCGTTCGCCGCGGAGACGGCCGCGATGAGCACGACCATGTTGGTGAGGGTCGCGGCGGCAGGGACGCCGATGTCGGAGAAGACCCGCACGAACGGGCTCGCCTCGACACTGCCGTCGCCGGCGGCCAGGCGCCGCCATGGGATCAGGGCCACGACCAGGGTGATCGCCAGGACGTAGAAGACGCTGAGCCGCCAGGCGAGCTGGCGCATCGCGGTGCGGATGGACCGCTGCGGGTCGGTGGCCTCGGCCGCGGCGATGGCGACGACCTCGAACCCGGCGTACGCGAACATGACCACGGACATGGCGATCCAGACGGACTTGGCGCCCTGCGGCATGAAGCCGCCGTCGTCGGTGAGGTGGGCGAAGCCGGTGGCCGGGGTGTCCGGCAGGCCGAAGAAGACGAGGAACGCCGCGCACAGGATGAACGCGCAGAGCGCGGTCACCTTGATGGTGGACAGCCAGAACTCGGTGGTGCCGAAGGACTTCACGTTGATGACGTTGACCGCGAGCACCACCGCGGCGACGGCGAGGATGGCCGCCGACATCGGCACGCCCGGCCACCACCAGCGGATGTAGAGCGCGGAGGCGACGACCTCCGTGCCGATCACGACGACCGCGCTGAACCAGTACGTCCAGCGGGTGACGAAGCCGGCCCACGGGCCGAGGTAGGTGTGGGCGATGGCGCCGAAGGAGCCCTGGACGGGATGCGCGGCGGACATCTCGCCCAGCAGGACCGCGATGACGGCGACCAGGACGGCGCCGATGGCGTACGAGAGGATCACCGCGGGGCCCGCGGCGGATATCGCCGATCCCGAGCCGAGGAACAGGCCGGTGCCGAGCGCGGAGCCCAGGCCGATCATGGTCGTCTGGCGGGGCGTGAGGGAGCGGACGAGGCCCGTGGCCTTCGCCGACTCACCCGTCTCGCCGTGCACAGACGTCGGGGTGGGAGCGGTCGCCGGGTCCTGGGCGGGTCTTTCCGGAGCGGTCATGGCAGGAGTCCTTCGGTACGGGGGTGCGGAGCGGGAGGGTCCCGTGGGGGTGGGAGGGGCCGAGGGGGCCGGCACGGCCGGCCCCGACGGCGAGCCGCGAGTCAGAACTCGCTGGTGCGGAAGGGCTTCTCGGGCCGGTTCAGGTCGGGCCTGCCCAGGACCTTCGGCGAGGAGAGCGCGTAGATGCCGTGGTTGGTCAGCACCCAGGCGATGTTGCGGTCCCACTCCACGTACACCCCGTGGGTCTGGTTGCCGTACGCGTAGTCCGGGGTGCCGCCGCCGTACGCCTTGGGGACGAAGTAGGCGTCGATCTTCGGTGCGGCCGGGTCGGAGACGTCGAAGAACTGCACACCCGCGTTGTAGAAGCCGTAGCCGAGCACGCCCGGGGTGTGCCGGCCCGGGTTGGTGTAGGAGCCGGTGCGCTTGGGGCCGAAGCTGCCGCGGCGCTGGCAGAAGTCGGTGAAGCCGGCCGACGCGGGCGGGGTCGGGCGCGGCAGCACGCCCACGACACGGGGGTTCTTCGGGTCCTTCGCGTCGATCTGGTAGACGTCCTTGTAGGGCTCGTAACAGTCCTCGGTGAGGGGGTAGCCGGAGTAGTAGACGATCCCGGTCCTCTCGTACTGCGAGACGTCGATGTTGTCGCCCTCGGTGCCCGCGACGGACGGCGGCAGGTCCAGGTGGCTGACGGTCCTCAGGTCGGCCGGGTTCGAGATGTCGAGGACGGTCAGGCCGTAGCCGCCCATGGCCGCGAACGCGTAACGGCCGCCCTGCTCGACGGGCTTGGGGATGAAGAGCGGCATGCGCGCGCCCATCCAGCTGGTGCGGTTGCCGCAGCGCGGGTTCTTGCGGTACGCCGCGTCCTCACCGGTGCGCTGGCCCGGCAGGTGCCAGGTGTCGAGCAGTTTCGGGTGGGCCGGGTCGGCCATGTCCCAGGACTGGTAGCCGGCCGAGTGCAGGTTGGTGGGGTACTCGGTGCGGGAGTACGTGTCGTCGGGGGCCGTCGCGATGAACATGTACCGCTGACCGGTCCAGTACGGCGTGTCGAGGGAACCGGAGCCCTGCTGCGCCGTGCTCGGGTCGCTCTTGAGCGGGTCCTTCTGGGTGGCGTCGGTGGAGACGGTGGCGAGGAGTTTCCAGTCCTTCTTGCGGGGGCCGTCCAGCCGGAAGACCTTGAAGCCCTTGAGTCCGGGCTTCTCGCGCAGTTTCCTGACGCCCTCCGGGTTGTTGTACTTGTCGTGCGCGGGGTCGTCCGTGAGCTCCTGGATCTGCCGCTTGTCCTCGAAGCTCTGCACCATGACGTAGGCGTCGAGCTTCTTGTTCCACTGGATGGTGGAGGCGCCCCAGTAGTCGCCGGCCGCCCAGGTGCCGTTGGCCCGCGTCTCGTCGCCGTCCACGTCCTGGCGGCTCATGCGCTCGACGACCTTCACCTTCCTCACGTCGGTGATGTCGTAGACGCGGCCCTCGGAGCGGTCGTACTGGAACATGTAGCGGCGGCCGTCGAAGTCGACGATGTTCTGCCAGGTGTGGAAGTAGTCGGGGGTGAAGTCGGCTCCCTCGTAGGCGGCTTCGACCTTCATGTTCTTGATGTACGAGCGGGTGTCGTAGTCCTTGTTGCGACCCGGGAACGAGTGCTCGTGCTCCTCGTCGACCGGTGTGAGGGCGGGGTGGCGGAAGGTGTCGTCCAGCTGCATGCCGTACGCGCCGGGGTCCGCCGGTTCGGGGCGCCGGTCGGCGCAGACCTCCGGGATGTTCGGGTCGGAGGCGGTCTTCGCGGCGGTGACCGCGGTGGTGGCGCCGGAGCTGCCCGGCACGAGGAGGCTCGCGGCGGTGGCGGCGGCGACGGCCGTGGCCAGGGTCGCTCTGGTGCGGAGTGATCGCATGGTTGTCCTAGGGTCTCGGCGGCGGAGAACGGACGTACGAGGGGTGTCGGCCGTGTCGGTGCACGACGCGGTACGCCGGCACGGCGGGGTGACCGAGCGGCGTGGGCCCGGTCGCGCGGTGGTCGGCTGCGTGCGGTGACCTCGGGGATCGCGCGAGCCGGGTGGGGGGTGCGGAGGGGTCAGGTGACCGTCGGGCGCTGCTGGTACGCGGCGGCCCTGTGCGTGCCCGTGAGCACGATGTCCCGCAGCTCGCGCACGGCGTGCAGCACGTCCGCGTGGCTGAGGTAGAGGGCGTTGAAGCCGAACCGCAGCAGGTCGGGGGCGCGCATGTCGCCGATCACCCCGCGCGCGGTGAGCGCGGCGACCAGCGGGTACGCCTCCGGGTGCCGCAGGGCGACCTGGCTGCCGCGGCGTCCGGGCTCGCGCGGGGTGGCCATGGTGAAGCCGAGGCCGTCGAGGAGGGAGTCGGCGCACTCCTGGAAGAACCCGGTGAGGGAGAGGCTCTTGGCTCGTACGGACGCCATGTCCACGCCGTCGTAGGCCGTCAGCGCGGCTTCCAGGGCGACCAGCGAGAGCAGGGCCGGGGTGCCGATACGGGCCCGGGTGATGCCCTCGGCGGGGGCGTACGCACCGGACATGGCGAACGGCTCGGCGTGCCCGTGCCAGCCGGTGAGGGGATGGTCGAAGGCCCGCTGGTGGCGGGCGGCGACGTAGGCGAAGGCCGGCGCGCCGGGGCCGCCCGAGAGGTACTTGTACCCGCAGCCGACCGCGAAGTCCGCTTCGACCGCGTCGAGTGCGATCGGCAGGGCGCCCGCCGCGTGGCACAGGTCCCAGTGCGCCAGGGCGCCTGCGGCATGCGCAGCCGCGGTGAGTGCGGCCATGTCGTACAGCTCGCCGGTGCGGTAGTCCACCGGGGCGTAGGCGGCGACCGCGACGTCCGCGCCTTCGGCTGCGAGCACCGCGGCGGCCTCGCGCGCGGGTACCCGGCGGACCTCCAGGTCCAGGAGGCGGCCGACCGAGTCGGCGATGTACTGGTCGGTGGGGAAGTGGTCGGGGTCGGTCAGGATCAGGCGTCGGCCCGGGCGCATCCTGGCCGCGGCGAGCAGGGTGTTGAACAGCTGGACGCTGGTGGAGTCCCCGGCCACGACCTGGCCCGGCGCCGCGCCGATCAGCCGGCCGACGGCGTCGCCGGTCCGCACCGGCGCCTCCCACCAGCCGTTGGCGTTCCAGGAGCGGATCAGGTCGGTGCCCCACTGCCGGTGCACGGCGTCCTCGACGGCCGGGGGCACGGCCGCGGGCAGCGCGCCGAGGGAGTTGCCGTCGAGGTAGACGACCCCTTCGGGGAGGAGGAAGCGGTCCCGGACGTGGGCGAGGGGGTCGGTGGCGTCCAGTGCGGCGGCGCGTTCGGTCCGCGCGGCGGTGAGCTTCTCGGTGGTTGCGGCGTCGAGGGTCTCGACGGGCGTCGCGGTGGGGTTCCCGTTCGGTGTTCCGTTCGGTGTTCCGTCAGGCATGAGGTCACTCCGTCGGTACGAGAGGGGTGGCGGGCGGGGCGGCGAGCGCGGGAGCGGGGGCGTCCCGCTCGTGGACGAGGTCCAGCGCGATGTCGGCGAGCAGGTCCTCCTGTCCGCCGACGAGCCGACGCCGGCCGGCCGCCACGAGCAGGTCCCGGGTGTCGAGACCGTGTCGCAGCGCGGTGGCCTCGGCGTGCCGCAGGAAGCTGGAGTACACCCCGGCGTAGCCCAGGGTCAGCGTCTCCCGGTCGACCCGGACGGGCCGGTCCTGCGTCGGCCGTACGAGCTCTTCCGCGGCGTCCATCAGCGGGAACAGGTCGCAGCCGTGCTCCCAGCCCATCAGGTCGAAGACCGCCACCGTCGGCTCCAGCGGCGCGTTCCCGGCTCCGGCGCCCTGGCCGGCGAGCGAGGCGTCCACCCGATGGGCGCCCGCCTCCACCGCGGTGATGCTGTTGGCCACGCCCAGGCCGAGGTTGTGGTGGGCGTGGATGCCGATCTCGGTGGCGGGGTCGAGGACGTCGCGGTAGGCGCGGACCCGGTCCCGTACGCCGTCCATGGTGAGCCGGCCGCCGGAGTCCGTGACGTAGACGCAGTGGGCGCCGAACGACTCCATGAGGCGGGCCTGGGCGGCCAGTTCGGCCGGGGATGCCATGTGGGACATCATGAGGAAGCCCGCCACGTCCATCCCCAGTTCGCGGGCCAGCCCGATGTGCTGGGCGGAGATGTCCGCCTCGGTGCAGTGGGTGGCGACGCGCACGGAGGTGACGCCGAGGGTGTGGGCGCGGCGCAGGTCGTCGGCGGTGCCGACACCGGGCAGCAGCAGGGTGGTGAGCCTGGCCCGGTCGAGGACCTCGGCCGCGGCCTCCAGCCATTCCCAGTCGGTGTGCGCGCCGGGGCCGTAGGTGACGGAGGAGCCGGAGAGGCCGTCGCCGTGGGCGACCTCGACGGCGTCGACGCCTGCGGCCTCCAGGGCTGCCGCGATGCTCCGGACCTGGTCGAGGGTGTAGCGGTGCGACACGGCGTGCATGCCGTCGCGAAGGGTGACGTCCTGGACGTAGACCGAGGTCATCGGGCCGGACTCCGTTCGGCCAGGCGCTCGGCGGTGCGCAGCGCTGCGGAGGTCATGATGTCGAGGTTTCCGGCGTAGGCGGGGAGGTAGTGGGCGGCGCCCTCGACCTCCAGGTAGACGGAGACGAGCAGGCGTCCGCCGCCGGCCAGGCGGGTGAGCGGGTCGTCGGCGGCCAGCCGGCGGAACTGGGGTTCCTGCTTGAGCCGGTAGCCGGGCACGTACGCGGCGACGGAGGCGGCCATCGCGTGGACGGAGGCGGCGACGAGCGCGGTGTCGCAGTCGTCGACGACGCAGTGCACGGTGTCGCGCATCAGGAGGGCCGGCTCGGCCGGGTTGAGGACGATGATGGCCTTGCCCCGGGCCGCGCCGCCCACCTGTTCCAGGGCGCGGGCGGTGGTCACCGTGAACTCGTCGATGTTGGCCCGGGTGCCCGGGCCCGCCGACCGCGAGGCGATCGAGGCGACGATCTCGGCGTAGTGGACCGGTGTCGTGGCCGCGACGGCGGCGACGACGGGGACGGTGGCCTGGCCTCCGCAGGTGACCATGTTGAGGTCGGGGGCGTCGAGGTGTTCGTCGAGGTTCACGGGCGGGACGACGTAGGGTCCGAGGGCCGCAGGGGTGAGGTCGACGATCTTCTTTCCGTACGGGGCGAGGGCGGCCGCGTTGCGGTGGTGGGCGGCTGCCGAGGTGGCGTCGAAGACGAGGTCGATGTCGTCGAAGTCGTCGAGCGCCAGCAGTCCCGCGACACCGTCGGCGCTGGTCCGCACGCCGAGCCTTCGGGCGCGGGCGAGTCCCTCGGACTCCGGGTCGATCCCGATCATCGCCGCGGCGGTGACGTGTCCCGCCCCACGGACAATCTTGATGAGGAGGTCGGTGCCGATGTTGCCCGACCCGATCACGGCTGCCTTCATCGGGCGGTCTCCTTCAGCAGCGGGGTGAGCCCGAAGAAGCGGACGGCGTTGCCGCCGAGGACGGCCTCCGTCTCCTCGGGGGTGAGCGTGCTCTCCCGGACCAGGCGGCCGATGTCCTCCTCACCGAGCGGGAACGGATGGTCGGAGCCGAGCAGCACCCGTTCCGCGCCCATCACGTCCACGAGCAGGCGCAGCGCCCCGGGGTCGAAGACCGCGGAGTCGACGGAGAAGCGCCGGGTGTAGTGCGAGGGCGGGTGGGGGCTGTCGGCGCGGACCAGGTCGCGACGGTGCCAGGCGTTGTCGGCCCGGCCCAGGAGGTACGGGAAGCTGCCGCCGCCGTGGGCGAAGAGCAGGCGCAGCGAGGCCGGCAGTCGCTCGAAGGCGCCGGAGAGGATGAGCGAGAGGATGGTCAGATGCGTCTCGGAGGCCATGCCCGCGAGCCAGGCCAGCATGTACCGGGAGTAGCGCGGGCCGGCCGGCAGGTCCCAGGGGTGGACGAGGACGGCGGCGTCCTCCTCCGCGCAGTGCGTGAGGAACTCCAGGAGCGCGCCGTGGTCGAGGTCACGGTCGCCGAGGTGGTTGCCGATGTGGACGCCGTGGAAACCCTGCCGCATGGCCTCGCTGAGCAGGGCGCAGGCGGCCTCGGTGTCCTGGAGCGGCACCTGGCAGAGCGGGGCCAGCCGGTGCGGGGCGTACGAGCCGTACGCGAGGAGGCCGGAGTTGACCGTGCGGCACCAGTCGGCGGCGCGCTCGGGGTCAAGGCCGTAGCCGAAGAGCAGTGGGGTGCTGGACAGCACCTGGATGTCCACGCCGAGCCGGTCGAGGTCGGCGACGCGCTCGGCCGGGTCCCACAGGGTGCGGCGCACCGGCCGGTACTCGGCGGACCCGGTCATCATCATCCCGGCGCCGGGGCCGTCCGTGGTCCGCAGCCAGGGGCCGTCGTCGGAGCCGGTGAGCCGCCGCGACTCGGCGCGGCCGATCTCCGGGAAGACGTGGGCGTGGATGTCGACGACGGTCATGCGCCGCCCGCCTCGTCGCGGCGCGTGCGCGGACGCAGCTCCTCCGGCCAGTCCTTGCCCGGGTGCGCCGCGCCGCAGTGTCCGCAGGTGCGCGCCGCCTCGTCCCCGTAGAAGGAGTCGAACACGGGCGGGAGGTCGTCGACGATCGAGGTGAGCTGGACCTCGCTGCGGTGCACCAGGTGGTGGCACTCCATGCAGTACCACTCGAAGGCGTCCCGGCTGCCCTGCGGGCGGGCGAACTCGACGACCAGGCCGACGCTGTCCTCCTCGGGCCGCTGGGGCGAGTGCCGTACGTGCGGCGGGAGGAGGAAGACGTCTCCCTCGCGGATGTGGATGTCGCGCGGCGGGCTTCCCTCCTCGTCCATGACGCGGAGCACCATGTCGCCCTTGAGCTGGTAGAAGAACTCCTCGATCGGGTCGTCGTGGAAGTCGGTGCGGCGGTTGGGGCCGCCGACGACCGTGACCATCAGATCGGCGTCCTGCCAGATCTGGACGTTGCCGACCGGCGGCTTGAGGAGGTGGCGGTGTTCCTCGATCCAGGCGTGGAGGTTGAACGGTTTCATGGTCACGACTGCGGTTCCTTGTTCGGGGAGAGGGGAGCTTCGGCGGCGCGCGGGATGTGGGCGACGGCGCTGATCTCGATCAGGAGGTGCGGGTGGGGAAGCTGGTGGACGGCGACGGTGGTGCGGGTGGGACCGGTCTCGTCGAAGTACTCGGCGTAGACCTCGTTGTAGCCGCCGAAGTCGTTCATGCTGACCAGGTACGCGGTGACGGACACCAGGTCGGCCGGGCCGCCGCCGGCCGCGCCCAGCAGTCGTGCGATGTTGTCGAGCACGGCCCGGGTCTGGGCGCGGATGTCGAGGTCCGTCACGCCCATCGCGTCGGCGCTCGCGCCGACGAACGTGCCGTCGGGGCGGCGCGCGCTCGTACCGGAGACGAAGACCAGGTCGCCCGCGCGCCGGAGGTGGGGGAACCGGCCGCGCGGCGGGGCGGCACCGGGCACGATCACGCGTCCTCCCCGGTGGTGAGGTGGACGGTGCCCAGGCCCGCGACCGTGGCCCGCACGTGGCTTCCGGGCGGCAGCGGCACGGCGGCGGTCGCCGCGCCGGCGAGGACCACCGTGCCGGGTTCCAGCGCGCCGGCGAGCCGGGCCGCGGCGGCGAGGGCCCGCAGCGGACTCCCCAGGATCGCCGCGGTGGAACCGGTCTCCGCCAGGCGCCCGTCGACCTCAAGGAGGACACCGAGGTTGTCCAGGTCGCCCGGAGCGCTCCAGGGTCCCACCGCGTACCCGGCGGCGGAGGTGTTGTCGGCGATCACCTCGGGGAGGGAGAACCGGAAGCCGTGGTAGCGCGAGTCGATGACCTCCAGCGCCGGGGCCACCGCGGCGACCGCGGCCAGGGGGTCGCCACCGGGGCGCAGCGTGTCTCCGAGCAGGAAGGCGACCTCGGGCTCGACCCGGGGGTGGATCAGGGCGGTGGTGTCGACGCGCCCGCCGTCGGGAATCGCCATCCGGTCCGTCAACCGCCCGTGGATCAGGTCGGACACGCCCATCTGCCGCATCTTGGCCCGGCTGGTGAAGCCGAGCTTGAAGCCGGTGAGCCGCTCGCCGCGGGCCAGCCGCCGGGCGACCAGCGCCTCCTGGACGGCGTACGCCTCGTCGGTGTCCTTCGGTCCGCTTCCGCCGCCGGCCAGCGGGCGGCCCTCGCGCGCCGCCGTGTCGAGCGCCTCGGCCAGTGCCGTGATGTTCATCGGGTGTCCCCCTCCGGTCCGGTACGGCCGAACGCCGCGCGGACCGAGCCGAGTCCGTCGATGCGGGCTTCGAGCACGTCTCCGGGGTCGACGGTCGTCATGGGGCCGAGCGCGCCGGTGAGCACGGTGTCCCCCGCCCTCAGCGGGTGGCCGAGGCGTACGAGCGTGTCGGCCAGCCACACGGCGGCGTGCAGCGGGTTCCCCAGGCAGGCGGCGCCTGCGCCGGTGGACACGGGCTCGCCGCGCCGTTCGAGGACCATGCCGGCGGTCCGCAGGTCGAGTTCCCGCAGCGGTACGGGGCGGGTGCCCAGGACGTACGCGCCGCTGGAGGCGTTGTCGGCGATGGTGTCGACGGCCGAGATGTCCCAGTCGCGGATCCGGCTGCCCACGATCTCGACGGCCGGGAGCGCGAACGCCGTCGCTCTGATCACGTCGGCCACGGTGTGCCGCTCGTGGGTCAGGTCGTGATCGAGGACCAGGGCGACCTCGGCCTCTGCCCGGGCCTGGAGCACCGCTCCCCAGGGGATCTCCGCGCCGTCGGGCACCGCCATGTCGTCGGTGAGACGGCCGAAGTCGGGGGTGTCGACGCCGAGCTGGGTCTGGACGGCCGCGGACGTCAGCCCGATCTTCCACCCCGTGACCCGGCGCCCCTCGGCGCTGCGGCGCTCGCCGAGGACGGTCTGGACGGCGTAGGCGGCCGCCAGGTCCCCGGGGGGCAGCAGATCGCGGACGGGGGCGCAGGGAACGCCCGTCAGGCGCGCCGTGTCGAGGCGTTCGGCGGCGCTCGCCACCGCTTCGTCCACCGTGCTCACAGTTTCACGCACACATTCATCGGTTCGGAGAAGAAGTCGAGGGAGTGGTCGCCGCCCTCACGGCCGATGCCGGAGGCCTTCACGCCGCCGAAGGGGGTACGGAGGTCGCGCAGGTTCCAGGTGTTGACCCAGGCGATCCCGACGTCGAGGGCGGGTGCGACCCGGTGCGCCCGGCTCACGTCGCCCGTCCAGACCGTGGCGGCCAGCCCGTACGGCCCGGCGTTCGCGCGTGCCAGCGCCTCCTCCTCGGTGTCGAACGGCGCCAGGTGGACGACGGGTCCGAAGATCTCCTCCCGTACCGCCGGGTGGTCCTCCGGAAGCCCGGCCAGCACGGTCGGCTCCACCCAGAAGCCGCCGTCCCGCTCGTCGGAGAAGCGCGGGATCCCGCCTCCCGCGAGCACGTCGCCGTCGGCCGCGGCCTTGTCGAGGTAGCCCAGGACCTTGTCGCGGTGGGCCGCGGAGACCATCGGGCCGTAGCCGCTCAGCGACCGGGCGCCGGCGGCCAGCGCCTCGGCGAACGCGTCGAACACGGGGCGCTCCACGTACACCCGCTCGGTGCACAGGCACACCTGGCCGCTGTGGGTGAACGACGAGCGGAGGGTGCCGGCCACGGCCTGCTCCAGGTCCGCGTCGGCGAAGACGATCCCGGCGTTCTTGCCGCCCAGTTCGAACGAGACCGGGGCCAGTCGCGCGGCGGCGGCCCGCATGATCGTCGATCCGGTGCGCGACTCGCCGGTGAAGGCGATCGCGTCCACCCCCGGGTGCTCGGTGAGCCACTGCCCGGCGGCGTCCGCGCCGCCTCCGTGGACGAGGTTGAAGACGCCGGCGGGCACGTCCGCGTCCGCCATCACCTCGGCCAGCAGGCAGGCCGTGCCCGGTGTCAGCTCGGAGGGCTTGGCGACCACCGTGTTGCCCGCGGCGAGCGCCGGGGCCACCTTCCAGGTGAGCAGCAGCAGCGGCAGGTTCCACGGCGAGATCACCGCGACGACGCCGAGCGGCTTGTGCACGGTGTAGTTCAGCGCGCCGCAGCCGTCCGGGGTGGTCGTGTGCCAGGACCGCTCGCCGCGCCCGGCCAGGAGATCGGCGTACGAGCGGAAGTTGGCGATCGCACGCGGGATGTCGACCGTCGAGGCGAGTTCGCGGGGCTTCCCCGTGTCGGCGCACTCGGCGGAGACGAACTCCTCGACACGCCCCTCGATGCCGTCGGCGATCCGGTGCAACAGCCGCGACCTGTCCGCCGGGTTCCAGGACGCCCACGGGCCGCGCAGTGCGTCCCGGGCCGCGCCCACCGCGCGGTCGACCAGCCCCCGCGGAGCCGAGGGCGCTTCGCCGTCGACGGTCCCGTCGGCCGGGTCGACGAGCGGGAACGGGACACCCGAAGCGTCGAACTCGCCCCCTACGTAATGCCGCACAGGTGAGCGCACCTTGCAGACCTCCGATGCCGGGCCGGGGATTCGGTTCTGGTCCCCGGCGTGTGCCGGTATCGTGCACCCACCGAGCTATACCGAACCAATGCCAAAAGGCACTCCGACCATACCGATTCAGGTATGCGTGACTCCGGCTCGGCCGACCGCTCCCGGAAGGAGCCCCGGCGATGGACCTCCTGGACGGCCGGCTGAAGTTCCGGCACCTCACCCTGCTCGTCGCCATCCACGACCACGGCAGCGTGGGGCGCGCGGCCGAGACCCTCCACCTCACCCAGCCCGCCGCCACCCGCACGCTCCGCGAGCTCGAGGGCATCGCCGACCTGCCGCTGTTCGTCCGCATGCCGCGCGGCATGCGCGCGACGCTCTACGGGGAGGCACTCGCGGAGCACGCCCGCGCCGTGATCGCCGAGATGCGCCGGGCCGGAGAACACCTCACCGCGCTGCGCCAGGGCCAGGAAGGCACCGTGACCGTCGGCGCGCTCCTCGCCGGCACCAACGTGCTGCTCCCCCGGGCCATCGCACAGCTGAAGCGCGAACGCCCCCGGGTCACCGTCGTCGTACGGGAGGGCACACCGGACGCCCTTCACCCCGCACTGCTCGCGGGCGAACTGGACGTCATCGTCGGCCGGGTGGGCCCGGCCCCCAAGGAGGGGGACGGGCTGCGCCAGCGGCGGCTCTACCGGGAGCGCATCCGGCTCGCGGTCCGGTCCGGCCACCCGCTCCTGGAGGCCACCGCCGTCTCACTCACGGACAGCCTCGCCTTCCCGTGGATCCTCCCGGTCGAACAGACCGCCCTTCGGCAGGAGTTGGGCGCTCTCTTCTCCGACCGGGGCCTCGCACTGCCCGCCGACCGGGTCGAGTGCACGTCCATCCTCACGATGCGCGCACTGCTCCTGCAGACGGACATGGTCGCGCTGCTGCCCGAACTGGTGCTGCGCGCCGACGAGCAACTCGCCGCCCTCCCGGTCGAACTCCCCTCGGTGGGGCGCACGGTGGGGACCACCGAGGCCGCACATCGCACCCGCACGCCGGCCCTCCAGGCCCTGCTCCACCACCTCGACCACGAGGCGGCCCTGCTGCGCGAGACGCTCTGACCTCCGGGTCGACGCGGCCGGCGGCGGCCGCCCGCGCCCCTCTCAGGGGGGGGCGGGCGACGGCCGAGCGGCGGAGGCTCGTCACGCCATGGAGGCGAGAAGCCCGATCTCGGGGGCCAGGACCCCCGGCTGCGCGAGCGAGCGGAAGTCGGCCTCGACATCGGCGAAGTCGAGGACGCCCGCGCGGACCGCCCGGTAGCGCACGGCGGACCACACGAACACGTCGAGGTTGTCGAAGTCCGTTCCCTCTTCGAGGACTTCCTCCTCGTGGAACCAGACCGCGACCCGGCCGTCGGTGCGCAGCACGTACAGGTTTCCTCCGCCGTCGGCGCCGAGCGACCACACGTCGTCGTCGCCGAGCTCCGTGGCGTAGTCGCTCTCCAGGACGGCGCAGCCGTTGGCCGCGAAGTCGAAGGCGTACGACCAGTCATGGACGTCGAGGCACTGCCGCATCGCCCCCGAGCGGACCCTGCGGTCGAACGCGGCCAGGGCCGTCGCGGCGTGCCGCGGGAGCCGGGTGAGGAACGGCTCGACCGGGCGGATCGGCTCAGGCATCACGACCGGCGGCGCATCGGGGAACCAGCGCGCCAGGTCCGCGTCCAGACCCCGCTCCACGTACCCGGTCAACTGTTCTACGAGAAGAGGCATGCGGTCAGGTTAGACAGGAGCACCGACATCGCGACGTCCGGCCGGGGCGCCCCGGCCGCAGGTGCTCCCGAGGCGCCCCGGGAACACCTGCGGACGCCTGCCGCTTCCGTGTCGGACCTTGGCCCTCGTCGGACCTGGCCCCTCGTCGGACCTTGCCCCTGGTCAGACCTTGACCCTGCGCACGAGCACCCCCAGCGCGGCCGCCCCGAGCAGCGCGAGCAGGGCGGCGGCCCGCAGCACCGATTCGATGGCGGAGCCGTCCGCCGCCGCGCCCTCCACGGAACCGCTGAGCAGTTCCAGCACGGTGGAGGCGACGGCGACGGCCACGGCTCCGAGCAGCACCAGTGAGGTCAGGACGAGCCCGGAGGCAGCGGCGAGCCGGTTCGCGGGCACGTACGACTGCGTCGCCACGTTGGTCAGGGCCCAGCCGAGCCCGACACCGAGCCCGACCACGGCGAAGATCGCGGTGTAGACGGGGATCGAGTCGGCCCAGGTGAGGCCCAGCAGGCTCACCCCGCAGAGCAGCATCCCGGCAGCCATCAGCGCCTCGGGGCGGGCGTGTTGGGCGAGGTGTCCCGACCAGTAGCTGGCGGCACCCGCGCCGACGGACAAGGACAGGAAGACCAGTCCGGATTCCAACGGGGACAGCCCTCGGGCCTGTTGGAGGTAGAGCGCGGACAGGACGGCGACCAGGCAGTAGACGATGTTGGACAGGGAGCCGGCCAGTGTGACGACGACGAACGGGCGGTTGCGCAGCAACGTCAGGTCGAGCAGCGGTTCGGCGGTCCGCCGCTCCAGGCGGCCGAACACGGCCAGGAGCGCCGCCCCGCCCAGTAGACAGGCCAGGGTGCCGGCCGAACCCCAGCCCCAGTGCTCGCCCTGGTCCACCCCGATCATGACCGCGCTCAGCCCCGCGGCGAGCAGCACCACCCCCGGAATGTCCAGCCCGCGGCCGGCGTCCTCGTCCCGGGTCTCGGCGACGCAGCGCAGCGCGAGGACGGCGGCGGCGACGCAGAAGGGGACGTTGAGCAGAAACACCGCGCGCCAGCTGACGTGTTCGGCGAACGCCCCTCCGATGAAGGGGCCCAGGGCGGTGCCGATGGCGCTGAACGCCAGGACGGTGGCGACGGCCCGGCCTTGGCGATCGTCGCGGAAGTAGGCGGTGACCACCGCGACGGCGACGGGGAAGATCAGGGCGGCCGTGCATCCCTGGACGACGCGGCCCGCAGTGAGCCAGGCGGTGTTCTGAGCGGCGGCGCACACGACGGACACGACGGCGAAGCCGACGAGCCCCGTGACGAGGACGCGCCGCCGACCGAACAGGTCGGCGGCGCGCCCCCCAGTGATCATGAGGGCGCCGAGAGCGAGCATGTAGCCGCTGACCAGCCACTGGAGGTCCGTGGTGGGCGTGCCGAAGTCGTCGGCGATGACGGGGAGCATGAGGTTCAGCGCGAACCAGTCCATCTGGACCAGGAGCATGGAGATGGCGGCGGCCGCGATCACGGCTCGGTCACGGGAGGAGAAGAGCTTCCGGTCCGGATGCGCCTGCGCGGACGCCGTCATGCGACCACCCGCCTTCGGGTCTCACAGCCCATCGTCTCACCGCCGGGTCCACGGCGCCTGATGCCCGACGGCTGATGCCCGTTGCCGGGCGCCTGACGCCCGTCACCCGGTGGCGTCGCCCCCTGGTGTGTAGCTGCCGAAGCTCCACTCGCGGCCCTCGGGGTCGAGCACCCGGGCGCGGCGGCTGCCCCAGGCGGTGTCCTCGGGAGCGATGACCGATGTTCCGCCGGACCGCACGGCGCGGTCGTGGAGTTCGTCCACCGACGGAGTCACGACATAGAGCCCGCTTCCCGTGGAGACGCCCTTCAGAGGCGGAACGGCGTACGACGCGTCGGCACTGGCCAGCATGATGACGGCCTGTCCGAGGCGGAGTTCGGCGTGGACGACACGTCCGGCCTCGTCGTCCTGCCGTACCGCGGTCACGAAGCCGACCGACTCGAGCCAGTCGATCGCCGCCGCGGCATCCGTGTAGCTGAGGTAGGCGTGAAGGCCGATTGCGTCGGATCGCACAGCGTCTCCTAGTGTCGTCCGGAGTGAGCCCCTTGGTGGGCACGCCCGCGGAGCGAACCCCGTGGGGGGACGCGTCCTGCGGGCGTGCCGGGTTGCGGTGCGGAGTTCTCCCTCACGTCGCGGAGTCCTCCCTCACTTCGGCATGAGTACCGTGTCGATGATGTGCACGGTCGCGTTGGAGGTGTGCACGTCGCCGCAGACGATGGCCGCGGTGTCGTTCACCTTGTACGCGTCACCGGATCCCGTGGTGGTCAGCGTGCCGCCCTCCAGGGTCTTGAAGGACCCGTCCGCCAGGTCGGCCTTCTCCACCGGCTGTCCCACCACGTGATAGGTGAGGATCTTGGTGAGGGTCGCCTTGTCGGCGAGCACCTTGTCGAGGTCGGCCTTCGGAATCTTGGCGAAGGCATCGTTGGTCGGTGCGAAGACCGTGATGTCCTTCGCGTTGTTCAGGGTGTCGACAAGGCCTGCCTTCTTCACCGCGGTGACCAGCGTGGACAGGGCGGGGTTGTTCGCCGCCGCCGTCGCGACCGGGTCTTGTGCCATGCCGTCGAACGAGCCGGGGCCTTCCTTCGGGACCGAGGCACAGGCTGGGCCGAACTGGCCGTCGCCGTCGTCGGCGAAGGCCTGGGGCGTCATCGCCCCGAACGAGACGGCGAGGGCCGCTGCGGCAAGGGCGGCGAAGGTTCGGTGCCGGATGAGCAGGGCGTTCATGGAACTCTCCTCCCACTGGGCGGCCGCAGAGCGGACCACACCGTGGATCGGTTGTTCTCTCACCCAGGTATTCGCCTCTGAGTACACCGGCGGATGGGGCGGAAGCGAGAATTTTTCAGGAAGAGCACTCGCGGGCGCGCCGCCGCACCGTGCACCGGCCTCCGTGCATCCCTGCATCCCTGCATCCGACTGTGCCGCGTTTCCGGAAGCATCGATGGAGTGACGCCAGCCAGCCCCACTCCTCGCTGCTGTTCTGAATCGAGACGGTGAAGGCCATGTCCGGTACGACCCACGGGATCACCACGGGTGCCGTCGCGCGTCTGCTGGGGGTATCGCCGGCCACCGTGCGTTCCTGGGAGCAGCGCTACGGAATCGGGCCCGCCGAGCGCGCCGAGGGACGTCACCGGCGGTGGAGCGCGGCCGACGTGTCCATGCTGGAGGAGATGTGCCGCCTGACGGCCACGGGGGTTCCGCCGTCCGAGGCGGCGCACGCCGCCCTGCGGGTGCGCTCCGACGGGCAGACGGCGGACGCGAAGACACCCGGGGGACGGAGTGTGGAGCCCGCCGCTCGCCCCGGGCGGGCGGCGAGCGGGATGCGGCGGGGCGACGTCGGGCAGGAGGTTCGCGCCCTGTCCCGGGCGGCGATGCGCCTGGAGGGTCCGGCCATGGAGGTGCTGCTGCAGCGGGTCCTGACGGAATACGGGCTGGTCGTCGCCTGGGAAGAGGTCATCGCCCCGACGCTGCGCGCGGTGGGGAGCAAGTGGGCTGCCTCCGACGACCGCTTCGTGGAGGTGGAGCACTTGATGTCCTGGCAGGTGTCCGCCGCGCTGCGACGAGCGACCGTACGCAGATCCGAGGTGAGTGGTGCTGCTTCCCCCGTCGTCCTGGCCTGTGTCCCCGGGGAGCGTCACACGCTGTCCCTCGAGGCCCTCGCCGCCGGTCTGACGGAGAGAGGGCAGCTTGTGCGGATGTTCGGAGCGGACGTCCCCGCGGAGACCCTCGACGCGGCGGTGAGGCGGATCGGACCGGCGGCCGTCCTCCTCTGGGCCCAGACCGCCGCTACCGCGGATGCGTCGCTCGCCGGTCGCATCGCCGACACGGCGTTCGGCGTACGGGGGGCGCGGACGGCTCCTCATGTCCTTCTGGCGGGTCCCGGCTGGCTCGGGCAGCCGATCGCGCCGGGCGCTTCGACGGGGCCGCCGGGCCTGAGGGAGGCCCTGGACGTGGTGTGCCGGCTCGGCCAGGGGCACTCCCCCGCCGCCTCGGGCTAGCGGCGGGGACGGGCTGCGGCTAGCGACGGGGCGGGCTGGGCTAGAGACGGGGCGGACTGACAACCGCGCTCCCCCGCTTCCGTCGGGTCACGGCCGTGTAGTGATGCGCCAGAGCCTGCGCCATGGCCGTCGACGAGTAGGTGGAGCGGACGAGGTGCTGGGCGTGGCCGGACATCCTTCCGGCGTCGCTGTCGTCGATCCGGATCAGGCGTCGAAGTCCGTCACCGAGGGTGCTCGCGCTGCTGGTGTCCATGAGGATGCCGTTGTGCCCGTCGACGAGGTAGCCGGGAACACCGCCTCGGATGGGCGCGGCCGCGAGGAGTCCCGCCTCCATCGCTTCGAGGACCGCGAGACCGAACTCCTCCTTGGCGCTCGGGCACACGTACCGGGCGCGGAACCGGTGGGACGTACCGGCGAGAGACCGTTCGAGCGTGCGCACGTCGGCATTGGACAGGGCCGGCAGGAGCAGGAGCCGTCCGCGGGCTTCGTCGCAGGAGGCCACGGCCTGCTCGATGCGTCCGCGCATCGCCCGTTCCAGCGGGTCCGTGGTCGTCGGGCTTCCTCCGACGATCACGAGGATCGACTCCTGATGGCATCCGGATGCGATCCAGGCGCGGACCAGGAGGTCCTGCTGCTTGACGGGGTGCAGCCTGCCGACACTGAGCAGCACGGCCGGCCTGTCCACGGGGTGCGCCGCCGCAAGGGCGCCGATCGTGCCGAGGAGCGGTTCGCTCCGACGGGACCGCGACGCGGGTGGCCGGTAGGGGGCGATGCCTTCCGGGGGTGCGCCGAGAACGCCGGCGCGGCCACGCGCAGCCAGTTGCGGGAAGTGGCGGAGCAGTTCCGCCGCGCCCTGGCCTCGCCCGGCGATTCCGACCACACGGTCGGCCCTTTCGACCAGTCGGTCCGCGATGAACACACGGTGGAGGTCCTGCCTGAGCGCGTCCGTGTCCGGGTGGGCGACGTCGTGACGCTCGGACACCTGGCGGTGCGGATCGGGCGTGGCGGTGAAGACGAGGCCCGGCCCCGCCCTCCGTGCGGCCTGGGCGAGAGCGAGGGAACCGTCGTCGGCGTATCGGACGTGCAGGACGTCGATCGGTCTGCCGATCGACGTGAAGAGTCGCGTCGCCCACCAGGCCATCGCCTCACGGTGGCGTCCCATCTCCTCGGTGCGCACCGGATGGGGGCTGTCGACGGGAATCCTGAGGACCCAGTGGCCGTGGTCGCGCCGGCGCAGGAGCACGGGGTCCGCCTCCAGCTCCGGGACGCAGGCCGTCACCACGGTGAGGACGCCCGCCACGTGGTCGGTGCGCGCGAGGGCGTCCCCGAGGGATCCCAGCAGAACGCTGAGCCCGCCGCTCAGGCCCTCGCCCGGGCGGTCGAGGTGTCCCATCAGCATGGACTGCGCGATGAGCATTCCCGGGCGGAGACCGACGGCATCCGCCCCGGGATGCGGGGAGGCGCTGCGCGAGGCCTCGGCGAGGAGGCGTTCGTACGCGTCCTCGGCATCGTCCGCCGCGACACACGCCGGAAGGGTGGTGCCGTACGTGGAAAGCAGCCGCCAGGCGGCGTGGCGTATCTCTCGCTCCCCCGCCGCGCAGAGGACCAGGAGTTCGTGCGGGTGAAGGGGACGGAGGCCGGTGGCTGCGGCGAGGTCGAGCGCCAGCGTCGTCGTTCGAGGGCTGCACGGCTCTCGGAGGCCATCGCGCAGGGCGCTCGTGGAAGGGCGCGGTCCGTGTCGGCGGACGACATCCGGCCATACGTCGAAGACGGCGGCGGCGGTGTGGTCGCAGCCGGTGAGGAGCCGGACGCATTCCTGCGGTGGCGGAATCCTGCCCGCCCTGAGGCGACGCCTCAGCCGTGCCAGGGCCAGGTCGCCGGGTGTCGCGACCGTGGGACGGCCGCGTCGTGCACTGTCGGCGCCGTACTCGTCGCCGTACTCGGCGCCGTACTCGGCGCGGACGAGATCGGCGAGGAGCTGGGGCTCGGAGGCGCGCCACGCGGCCGGCCCGTCCGCGACCTGCTTCCAGTAGCCGGCCCTGGCTGCCAGGAAAGGGTCGGTCGGCTGCGCCGGGGCACCGGCCGGGAAGCGCTCGGCACCGGCCGGAGCGTAGGGGGATCGTGACATGGGAACTCCTCGACGACGGCGGTCCACCTGGAGTGATTCGTCGAGGCTTCGGTGTACGGATGCACGAGCGGCTCTCCGCACACCCTCTCCGGGGTGCGGGGCGAGCGGTACAGCGCGGTACGCCGCACAGCACCCGGCAGGTGCATCCGCAGCGGCGCGGCGAGCCGAATGGTCCGGCATGAAGCCCTCTCAGGACGGACCCGCGGGCCGCGCGCCGCGGGTCGCGGTGGTGAGCCCCCCGTTCCTCTCGCACGCGCAGCCGCTGTCGGTCCTGGCGCACGCGCTCGCGGGCGCGGGGGCCGAGGTCCTGTTCGTGTCCGCTCCCGCGTTCGCTCCGCTCGCGGAGGCCGCGGGTGCGCGGTTCGAGCCGCTGACCGTGACACGCAACGCGAACACCGGAATCGCGCGGAGCACCCGGCAAGGGGCTCGGGAGGCGGAGCGTCTGGAGGAGTTCCTGAGCTCCACGCGCCAGGGAGCCGTGGCGGCGCTGCTGACGCAGTCGCGGCATCGTGGCGAGGACATGCTGGCGGACCCCGCGCAGGTGGTGTCGGGGATCGGGTCGCTGCAGGAACGCTGTGCGCCGGACTGGTACGTGGTGGATCAGCTGAGCTACCCGGTGACGCTGGCCCTGCACTGTCTCGGCCTGCCGTTCGCCACGTTCTGCCCGGGGCATCCGACGTATCTGCCCCACTCGCCGGAGGCGCTGTTCGGTGTGCCGTACGCCTGGCCGCGCGCGATCCGTCCCACGGAGGACAGCCTTGCCGAACTGCGGCGGGCCGCCCGCGCCAACGACGTGGCGTTCACACGACGGTTCGCGGAGATCGCCCGTACCCATGCCCCGGCCCGGGCGCCCGGGCGCGCCTTCGCTCTCGCGTCACGGCACGCGGTGGTGTTCAACTACCCGAGGTTTCCGTGGCTTCCGGAGCGGCAGGCGGGCGACACCCGCTACCTCTACGGGGGGCACTGCTCACCCGACCGGGAGCCGGGTCCCGGGGCGGAGTGGGAAGGGGTGGTCCGTCGGCTCAGGGCGTCGCACGAGCGATTGCTTCTGATCGCTCTCGGCACCTTCCTCTCGGCGCGCGCCGACGTCCTGTCCCTGCTCGTCAGGGCCGTACGCGCCCACGTCCCGGGATGCGCGGTGGTGCTCGCGGCCGGCGACGGCGCGGCCTCGTTGTCGCATCTGTCGGGACCGGACGTGCATGTCGCGGACGTCGTGCCGCAACGGTGGCTGCTGCGGCAGGTCGACGCGATGGTTCACCACGGTGGGAACAACTCCTTCACCGAGTGCCTCGCCTCGGCGACCCCGGCCCTCGTCCTGCCCTTCTCCAGCGACCAGTTCTCGATCGCGCACGACGCCGAACGGGCCGGGCTCGCGCTCAGCCTCGATCCGTCGCGTCTGGAGCAGCACGCGGTGGGTGCCGCCTTGCGGCAGCTGCTCGCCGAGCCTCCCGGCGGCCTGCCGCGGTGGACGCGGGCAGTGCGGCGCCGAGGACCTGACTGGATGGCCCGGAGGCTCCTGCGGACGATGCACGGCGTCACGGCCCCGGCTCACTCAGGCCCGCTGATCACCTGAGAGAGGGCCTTGAGCGCGCGCCGTGTGTGGCTCTTGACGGTTCCGAGGGGAAGGCCCAGCCTCCGGGCGATCTCGGGCTGGGTGAGATCGAGGTAGTAGGCGAGGAACAGGATCTCGCGCCGCCCGTACGGAAGGCCCGCGGCGGCAGTGGTGACACCGAGCCGCTCGACCACTCCGGCGGACTGGTCCATGGGTGCGGCGAGGTGGCTCCGGGCGAGGCGGCGGTACACGTCGTGCCGCCGCAGGACCGCGGTCGACGCGTCGGACGCCTTGTGGGCGGTGATGCCGTAGATCCAGGAACCGATCTCCCCACGGCGGGGGCAGAATCTGGCCGAGTGCAGCCAGACCTCTGCGAAGACCTGCTGGACGACGTCCTCGGCCTCGTGAGCATCGAGGCAGCGGCGGCCGGCCCAGCGAAGAACCTGGGGGTACCAGTGGGCGTAGATGTCGTCGAAGGCGTCCCGCACGGTGTCGCCGTGCAGGTCGTCCCGGGCATGTTCTCGGCAGTACCCGCAGTCGGGCGCGGGCGGGCGTTCGGACACGAGCCGTCTCCGGAGTGAACCGGGGGAAGGGGACGGGATCGCGATGCCGCCGGCCGTAGTGGGTCCCTCAGGACGAAGCCGCGGCGAAGAGGTGCCCGCCGGCCCAGCGGATCACGGCCGCCCCGCGGGCGCCACACGGGCCGGGCCGTTCGTGGCTCGGTGGCGCCCGCTGTGCCGCAGCCGCAGCCGCTTGGGGCGGGCAGGGTTCGCTCAGTCGCCGTGGCCGGTTCCACCACTGCCGAATCCGCCGCTGGAGATCCCGCGCCACTTGCGCTTCTCCTCGCTCGGCGGGTCGGTGTCGGCCTCGCCCGAGCTCTTCAGGTTGTACGGCATGAGGCGGTGCTCACCGTCGGTCTGCGGCATCTCCGCGGGCTTGCGGTACTCGGAGACCTCGCCCGGCAGCCGGTCCGTGTCAGGACGGTGCGGCTGCGACTCGGGGTCCGGGGGCGGCAGCTCCTTGTTCTTGACCCTGATGCCGAACATGAAGGCGCCGATGAGAACGGCGACCACGATCAGACCTCCGAGAACCTGGGCGAGTCCGGACTGCCAGACACCAGCCGCCAACACCGAGGTGTCGAGGATGTTCGTGTGCATGAAGCTGTCCCATCTCCGTGTGGGCCTGTCCCGGACCCCGTGGGAGGTCCGGGGCGGCGCCGTGCTCGGCACCGACATTCCTTGTTCCGATTTCGGGCCATGGCCGGATGCGGACGGCGATGGCCGGCTGCCGAACCGCCGTCAGTAGGCCTGGTCGAAGCCGTCCGGAGACTCGGCATCGCTCCGCTCGTAGTTGGCCAGGGCGAGCCCGAGGGCGAAGAACGTGGGTGCCCACTCGCCGACGAAGATCCCCCACCGGTCGGCGCGTTCGATGTCCTCGCGCTTGCTCGACGTCAGCCAGGACGCGAGCGAGAGCCCGATCGAGCCCAGGGCCGCCGCGTAGGCGTGCTCGCTGCGCAAGCCTGCTTCGTGAAGCTTCTTGACGATCATCGGTCGTTCCTTCCTACGGTTCGAGCCCTCGTCCCGGGCGGAACACGGGGGCCTGGAGCGGGGGCCTGGGAGCGGGGAGCGGGGAGCGGGCATACACCGAACCCTGCTCGTACCGGACGACCGCTGACGCAGTCGTCGTCGCCCGCCGGTGAACGCGAGGCGCGCAGCGCGTCCTTGACCGCGCTTCTCTCTCTGTTCGGATGGGTCGGCGCGGCCGGATGCACATGCGGCCGCGCCGGACCACATCGGGCCGCGGCGGCCCTGGCGCGAGCGCCCGAGCCCGGGGCGGACCCCGGGGCCGTGTGCATCCAGATCCCTCCGCGACCAGAAGAACTCATGAGGTGGGCAGCGAGCCGCCGGCGACGACTCTGGGAGGAAGGCCGTGAAACTCCAGGACGAACTTCCGGTAGATCACCACCTGGCCACGGTGTACAGGGCGGGCGCCGCCCTGTGCGGTGGCATCCTGCTCGTCTTCGGCGGGCTGGGCTTCGCGAGCGCCCTGAGCGCGTTCGACACGTCGGGCGACCGCATCGCGGGCATGACGAGCAACACGTCGCTCAGCGTGATCTCGGTGGTGGTGGGTCTCGGCCTGCTGGCGGGTGCGGCGGTGGGGGGAAACTTCGCCTCCTCCTTGAACATCCTGGTGGGCGGGCTCTTCCTGCTCAGCGGCTTCTACCACCTGTTCGTCCTCGACCGTCCGGCCAACTTCCTCGGTTTCGGCATGACCAACGTGGTCTTCAGCTTCGTGATGGGACTGCTCATCATCACGTTCGGCATGTACGGACGGGTGTCCAGCAAGCTGTCCCACGACAACCCGTACTGGCGCAGGCGCCATCCGCAGGAGGCGGCCGAGGTTCACGGTCGGCGACCGGAGCTCCCCTCATCACCGAAGTAGGGCGACTTCACGCCCGTACGCAAGGGAGGTAGTCATGACGGGCTCGGGCTCATGGAAACTGGACGAACGGGTCGCCGTGGTGACGGGTGCGGCTCGCGGTCTCGGCGCCGGCCTGGCTCGGCGGCTCTCCGATCGCGGGATGTCCGTCGTCCTTCTCGGCAGAGAGGCGTCGACCCTGGAATCGGTGGCGGAGACGCTCCACACGCCGACCCATGTGGTCGAGGTCGATGTGACCGACGATGTCGCGATGGGTTTCGCCGCGGAGAACGTACAGCGGCGTCTGGGCGCTCCGTCGGTCGTCATCGCCAATGCCGGGGTCGCCGAGGGAGGGCCCTTCGAGACGTCCGATCCCCGGACCTGGCGCCGCGTCGTCGAGGTGAACCTGGTCGGAAGCGCGGTCACCGCGCGTTCCTTCCTGCCCGGCCTGCGCACCACCCGTGGCTACTTCCTCCAGGTGGCCTCGACGGCGGCCTTCGGCTCGGCCCCGATGATGAGCGCCTACTGCGCGTCCAAGGCCGGCGCGGAAGCCTTCGCGCGCTCGCTCCGCGCCGAAGTGGCGCACCTGGGCGTCGGCGTCGGTGTCGCCTACCTGCACTGGACCGATACCGACATGATCCGCGACGTCGACCACCACGCGGTGCTTCGGGAACTGCGCGGTCACATGCCCGCGCCCGCCCGCCGGGTCTATCCGGTCTCCCAGGTGTCCGCCTGGCTCGCCCGCGGGATCGACCGGCGTTCCGCCGCCGTCTACGCCCCGCCCTGGCTGCGACTCGCCCAGCTGGGACGACCGTTCTTCCCGCTGGCCGTCGACCTGCTCTCCCGACGCGAGCTACCGCGCCTCATGGCGGAACACAGCTTCGATCAGACGGGTCTGCTCGGCACGGGCGGCCGACTGGAGGAAGCGTCACTCGCCCACCCCGCCACCGACGACCAGAGCGAACTGCGCAAGCAGCCGGGCACCGCACCGTAGCGCCGGTGCCACCCGTGCACGAGTGGCCGGGGCGGCCGATCAAGGTCGCGTTCCATCGGGCAGAATGCCCTGAGTGGATGCCTCGATGACCATGGCGGAAGCCCTGAACTACAAGAGCCCCTGGACGCCCGCTCACCAAGCGGTGGAGCTGAGCGAGCACGCCACGCTCACGCGCCTCCTCGACGAGGGAGCCGACGCTGACGAGGTCTGCTGCCGGATGACTCTGCTGATGCACGCCATCGACACGGAGGTCGATGTTGCGGACCAGTCGGGGGAGCCGATCGACAGCGCACTGACCGCGGTCCTCCTGGCATACGGTGCTGATCCACATCTCGCGGTCAACGGCCAGGCTGCCTACGACTGGGCCCGTGAGCTCCGCCACGACATGGCGATCAGGCTGATGGATCGGTTCAGCACCCGCACCACCAAGCTGGCAGCCCGATTCAGAAGGGTCCGCCGACGGTAGCTGAACCGATGATCAGCCGGACAGGTCCTAGTCCCGGATCCGCCTCGCGTACTCCCTAAGGAGCAGAAGGGCGGCCGCCGGTGCGGAGGGGCCCGAGGGGCGGGTCGCCAGGGAGGGGCCGGCGCGGCGTACCGCGTCGAGGCGGAGGCGCTGGACTCCGACGAGCGCGCGGACGAAGGGGCGGTACGCGGGGGTCACGAAGGTCGGGAGAGGGGTCGCGGCCGTGAGGTCGGCGGCGGCACGGTCGGCCTGTTCCTCGACGAGCCGGCCGAGTGCGGGATCGGGCCGGGTGAGGTCCGCGCCGTGACGGGCCACGGCGTCGGCGCAGACGCCGTGGCGGCCCGCACGGACGTCCTCGGACAGGTCCTCCAGAAAGTCGATGCGCTGCATGGCGCGGATGAGCAGGTGGCAGCCTTCGGCGAACGCCGTCCGCTGCGAGGCGTCCTCGGGCGACAGGAGGCAGGCCGTGAGCATCAACGCGGGGAGCGAGTACTCCCTGACGTACTGCCGCAGTTCCTCTTCGTCGACGATCGTCCGCCACGCGACCTCCCGCTCGCAGCCCCGCAGGAACTCGTCCACGTGACCGCGCACATCGGGGTGGCACGCGGCGGTCCGCGCCAGGCAGCGCAGGACCGGAAGGTCCGAGTCGCCGTCGGCGAGGGCCTTGCGTACGAGGCCGTCCCACTCGGCGAGCGCGACCGCCCGATCCTCCGGTGTGCCACGGTCGACCCGGTCGTCGGTGTCGTGCATGAACGCGACGGCGGCGACGACGTGCGGGAGCAGCTCGGCGGGGAGCAGGATCCGCGCCGCCGCGTACTCGGCCGCGGCGAACCTGCGTACCGCCGTCCGCTGCTCGGTGTAGTCCCGCCGCAGCCGCGGTTCGCGCACCCCGGCCCGGTCGAGAGCCCTCTTCCACATGCCGTTCCCCCTGTCGTCGCCGGCTGCGAGCCTACGGCTCCCGGGACGCGAACCCGGCAGGTGCCCCCGGCCACCCGCCTCGCCCGTCGGTCGCCCGGGACGGCGCGCGGGGGCTCGGTGAGCGCTGCTTCGACGGGCCGCGGAGGCGGGCCGGGTAGCCGACGGATACCAGCAGGGCGATCGCCAGGTCGTCACGGTCGCCGATGCCGATCACCTTCTTCACCTCCGCCTCGTCCCAGCCGTTCATGGGCGAGGTGGCCAAGCCCATCTCCGTCGCCGCGAGCATCACGAAGGAGGCGGCGATCACGGCGTCCTTGACCGCGTACTCCCGGAGCAGGACCCGTCGGTCGAGGTCCTCCTGGAACGTCCTCGACGCGGCGGAGACAACGAGATCGAGCGGGCCCCAGCCCGTGCCGCGTCAGCGGCCGGCGACGCCTCCTGACCGTCCCCCGGCGGGCACAGCGCGGGCGCCCGTCCGGGCCCCTTTCCGCATCCTTTCCGCTGATGCGACTAGTCTGATGGCGCTCTCCGCACGTCGACGAAGGACGCATATGGCTCGCCCCTACAAGCCCGGCCCGAAGCAGTTCGTCTTCGCCGTCGGTGACGGCAACGACCAGCGGGTCTCCGTGGGCGACGCTCAGGAGGCGTACGTGGCGTTCTCCGCGTTCTTCCGCGAGCGGGAGTCCGACGCCTACACCATCAGCGACGAACCGGCGGGGCAGAGTCTGGTCCTGATGCCCGGACAAGGTGTGATCACCCGGATCAAGGACACGGCCCCACGCCGGTCGGAGCACCTCCAGGTCGACAGGGGCAATCGCTACCTCCCGAGCGCGATGCTGTTCTTCGAGAACGGCTTCTCCGGCCTCGACCGCTTCGGCCAGTGGTTCTCCGACCCCGCCGCTCTCGACGCGTCACCGGAGACGCGTGGTGCGGCCCGCGCCGCCACCTTCACGACGGAAGCGGCGGCGGTCGAGGAAGTCGCCCGCATCTGGGCGGATTCGGGCTGCGTGGACCCCACCGACCAGTACTACGTCTTCTTCGACTCGCACGGTCCCGACGACGACCGGGCCGAGCGGGCCGAACTGCTCGCGCTGATCGAGTTCCTCGGTGTCGAACGCGTCGACGCCCCGGCCGAGGCCGCCGGAGGCGAAGTCTGGGTGCGCGTCGACGCGCGCCTCGACGCCGAGTTCGCACGGTGGTCGTGAACAGAACGCCGCCCGGCGGCGCCGCCACGTCACCGCGCAGCCGGCCGGTGCCGCCCCGGGAAGGACTGGGTCCATGCAGGACATCGTTTTCACGCGCATGAGCGGCTGGATCCCGAACGTGATCCGCGAGGACGGCGAGCTGAAGCTGATGCTCGGCGCCGGGGCCGACGCCAACCACGAGCCGCGCACCTTCACCTTCCCGATCACCGAAGCCCATCTCGCGGTGATCCAGGAGGACCTGGCCAGGCACCTGCTGCTGTGGAGTGCGGTCCTTCCCCTGTGCGACGCCGCCGGCACCCAGGGCCTGCTCGACGAGGACGCCGCCGTCGCGCTCCTGGACCCGATCCTCCTTGCCGAGCCCTGGGACGTCGACGCTCTGTTCCAGCGCGTCGACTGGGACCGGAGCCGGCTCGTCGCCCACGGGGCCGACATCCGTCTGCTGGAGCGCGGTCAGCTGTACGCGGCGATGCGCACGGCCACGGAGACGTCGAACACGAAGCGCGCCCAGGAGTACCTCGCGAACCGCCGTCGCGCCCGGCGCGGAACGGTGCTCGGTCCTCTCGACGCCGCGCTGCTGAGGTACACCGGCCGGTACGTGCACGGCGCGACGGTTCCGAAGCGGCTGCCCGATGCCGTCGACTCCGCGCTGCTGCCCGAGGTCATGCGGGTGATCGCCACGGCGGAGCAGGCGTGCGCCGGGATGCGGATCGGCCGCGACCCGCGACGGGGAAAGCGCGCCACGGACAAGGGCGACTGGAAGCGCATGGAGGCGACGGTCGAAGCGGCCGTCCGCCGTGCACACCCCTCACTCGTCGACGACGCGGTGCGGACGGTGAGCTTCCTGCTCTGCTCGGAGGCCGCGGACCGCTCCAGGGGAATGCCGCTGGAGGACGACGAGGAGGCCGCCGACCGCGGTGCCGACTCCGGCGGGAGTGCGAGCAAGACGGCACTGACCTTCACCGACGACAAGGAAGCCGAGAAGAAGTGGCTGCGGGACGGTCCCCGCACCGCGGCCGCGGAGTTCTGGGAGTTCGTCGCCGACCGCTCCGCCGGGGACAACGAGGTGTTCACCATCGAGGACGAGGCGATGGGCGAAGGCGTCCAGCTCCACTTCTACGCGGACTCCATCGCCCGGATCACGACGCTGCGTGCGGGCCGTGGCGGGTCCGATCCGGAGTACCTGGTCGAGTACGCCCTGGTCGACGGGATCCGCGGGTACCGGACCCTGGTGAGCGCGTTCGTCCGCGGCGGCTGCGCCGCACTCGACCCGCACGGTCCCTGGATGACGGATGTCGCCGAGTTCGAACGCGCACGTCGGCGGCGCAAGACCCGGCAGACCCGGTAGTCCCGGTAGTCCCGGTAGACCTGGTAGACCCGCCGGGAGCACACACTCTGAGCGCTGCCCACCTCAAGGCGGCGCGAGGACCACGGTTCACGGGCGAGGGGCACGGGGCACGGGGCACGAACGAGGCGCCAGGGCTCAGGGAGCGTGCGGCGGTCCGTACACGCCGGCCAGCTCGACCGCCAGACGGGCGAGCCGCTCCCTCGCCTCCGGCGGGTCCAGCACCTCGACGCGGTCCCCCAGCCCGGCGAGCTGGGTCGCGACGACCTCGGGCGTCGGCCCGTCGACCCGTATCTCCGTCCATCCGTCGGGAAGCGTCGGACCGACGTGCAGGCGCCCGTCGAACAGCCGCTCAAGGATCTCCATGGCACCCGGCTCGGCCCGGGCCCGCACCGTCGCCGCGTACAGCCGCTCCTCCAGGCGCGCGGCGAACGAACGCCAGACCGTGGGAAGGTCGAAGCCGTGCGGCCGTACGACGGGCTCGCCGGTCGCCTCGACCGAGGTGACCCGGCTGAGCCGGAAGGTCCGCAAGCCCTGTGCGGTCTCGGCGACGAGATAGTCGCGCCCGGCCTTGGCCACGAGCCCGAGCGGATGGACAGTACGCACGCCGGGGGGCTTGCCGGGGCCCGCGTAGCCGAGCCGGACCTGGATTCCGTCCACCACGGCCCGCCGGAGTGCGTCGAGGTGCGGGCCGGTGGCCGTGACGTCGGCGCGCGACCAGTCCGTGCCGTCGGTGAGGCCGGCCCGCGACGCGGCCTCGGCGCCGGAACGCTGGGGCGCGGGCAGCGCGCGTACCAGCTTGCGCAGGGCCGTGCGCAGTTCGGGGGTGGTGGACGAAGGGCCCGCGAGCAGGAACAGTGCGCGGATCTCCTCGGCGGTCAGCCCGGTGAGGTCCGTACGGGTGCCGCCGACCAGGGACCAGCCGCCGCCGCGGCCCCGCTGCGAGTAGACGGGGATGCCCGCGGTGGACAGGGCCTCCAGGTCGCGGCGTGCGGTCCGCGGCGACACTTCGAGCTCGGCGGCGACCTCGGCCACGGTCACGCGCGTGCGCGTTTGGAGGAACAGCAGGGTGGCCACCAGGCGATCGGCTCTCATGCCGAGGATTCTCTTCCGGAAAGAGGTCAGGAGATGACCTGTTCGGCTTCCAGGATGAAGGCATGACACACACCGAGAACACCCCGCGGTCCACCACCACCCCCGACGCCACCGGCGACCCTCGTCAGCACCTCCTGAAGGCCGTCGAGCTGGCCGGACGTACCGTCGCCGCGGTCCGGCCCGAGCAGCTCGACGGGCCCACGCCCTGCACCGAGTTCACCGTCCGGCGGCTGGCCGGGCACCTCGTCGCCGTGCTGCGCCGGATCGCCCTCGCCGGGCGCGGCGGCGACGTGACGACTCTTCCCACGGTCGCCGACGACCTCGCCGACTTCGCGTGGCAGGGGGCGTGGGACGCCGCGGTGCGTGAGGTCGAGGAGGCGTGGGCGGATCCCGCGATCCTGGGCCGGACGCTGACGCTGCCGTTCGGCAGCCTTCCGGGCGCGGCGGCCGCGGCCGTCTGGACCTCGGAGTTCACCGTGCACACCTGGGACGTGGCCACCTCGACGGGCCAGTTCCCGGAGTGGGACCCCGAGCTCGTGGCGGTCTCGTACGCCGCGATGAGGCGCGGACTGCCGGAGGGACCGCGTGACGGGGCGCCGTTCGGGGCGGCGGTGGACGTCGCCGAGGACGCCCCGGCCATCGACCGCCTCGTGGCGTGGTGCGGTCGCACGCCGTAGCCGGCACGCGAAGCGTCGCACGCCGTAGCCGGCACGCGAAGCGCGGCGAGCCGCCGCGAAGAACCGGCTCCTCCACCTGATCGGCAAGGCCACGCCGACGTCCAGCATCCGGGTCTCCTTGTACGAGATGGAGGACGCGGAGATCGTCGACGCGCTCATCGCCGCTCGCGCCAGGGGCACCGACGTACGGGTCCTCAGCGAGCGCTGTCCCTGGGGTGAGGAGAACCGCTGCGGAACGTCCCTCCCCCAGGCCAGCCGCCTGGCGCAGTCCCTCGGCAAGCTCCCGGACGGTACGCCGCGCGTGGTCCTGTGCGAGATGGGCTGCATGCAGACCAAGGACATCAACCACGATAAGTTCTGGCTGTTCAGCCAGTTGAGCGACGGCGTGACGGAGGTGGCGAACGTCGCCGTCCAGTCCTCGCACAACCTGGGTGCCACCACCGCCGGGCTCGCGGACAACATGGTCGTCAGCGCGCGCGACGCGCAGATATACCAGGGTTACGAGCACACGTGGAACGCCATGCGGGCGAAGGAGCTCGCGGGCGAGACCGCCGGTCTCTGGCCCGAGGTCGACGCCGCCGGGACGGGCGACTTCAGCGGGCACGCGGGGACGGTCGCGGGTTGGCGCTACCCGCGGGCGGCCAAGAGCGGCACCGTGGTCAACGACCCGGTGGCCAGGAGCATCGCCGCTCTCGACTGCGCCACCGGCCCGGAGGTCCACATCGCGATGGCCTCGTGGGGCGGTCGTACCGAGGTCGACAAGGCCCTCCTCGGCAAGGTCGACGAGGTCGGTGCCAACGGGAAGCGCTGCGCGTTCAGGATCCTGACGGCCGGCACTCCCAAGCTCGCGGCGGACCTCGAGCCGAACGCCGCTCACCCGGACCGGGACGTGCAGCTGTGGACGGTCACCCAGAACCAGCTCAACGGGGCATCGGGCGGGCTGCACTCCAAGTACGTGCTCCTGTCCTGGGACGACGCCGCGGGTGCGCACCGCGTGGTGCACACCGGCTCCGACAACTTCAGCAACCCGGCCGTCACGGCAGCCGACGAGTCGTCACTGCGTCTCACCGACGCGCGGATCTACAGCGACTTCCGGGCCAACTGGGACCTGCTGCGTGCGCAGAACGACCTGACCGCGAACAACCTGACGGACATTCCGTTCCTGTACGAGTACGGCAGCAAGGGGACGGCTCAGCCGTTCACGTTCGGGACGACCGAGTTCGGCACGTTCCGCAACCCCAAGCACCCCCCGGTCGAGAGCACGGCCACGGCGCTCGGTCGCAAGTCGGTCAAGGGTGACTTCAACGGTGACGGGGTGCTCGACATCGTCACCCTCGACGACGAGGGCACCTCTGCCTCCACCGGAAAGAAGACGTTCTCCTTCGAGACGTTCCGCGGGAAGCCCGACGGCCGCTACGCCACGGGGGTCACGTCCTGGACCGCGAACTCCGACTGGGGCTGGTACAGCAGCATGCGCCTCACCAGCGGCGACTACAACGGTGACGGGCGCGACGACGTCGCCGCGCTCTACACCCGCGCGGGCGCGGGCGACGTGTGGTCGTTCTACACGTTCCTCGCACAGCCGGACGGCACGTTCACGGGACCGAAGCGAGCCTTCGACAGCGTGGCCGGATGGGGCAAGACCAGCCAGATGAAGATCGTGAGCGGGAAGTTCGACTCCGACCAGCGCGACGACATCGCCGCCCTGTACACCTACGCCGACGGCGGTCTCGGCCTGCACACCTTCACCGCGAAGGACGACGGCACCTTCAACGCCTCCTTCCGCTCCTGGTACGTGACCAACAAGGACGGTCAGTTCTGGGGGTCGGGAGACCGGACGACGATCGTGAGCGGCGACTTCGACGGCAACGGCCGCGACGACATCGGGGCCCTGTACGACTACGAGAGCGGCGCTGTCGGCCTGCACAGCTTCACCTCGAAGGTGGACGGCTCGTTCAACGCTCCCGTCGGCTCGTGGAAGGAGGAGGGCTGGGGTTCCGCGACGAGCATGAAGCTCACCACCGGTGACTTCGACGGCGACGGGCGCGACGACATCGCTTCCCTCTACAGGTACAGCGTCACCGCGCCGAACCCGGTCCCGATGGCCGTGCACATCTTCGGCACGAAGGCGGACGGAACGTTCACCGCGCCGTTCCGCGGCTGGTACGGCACGTCGTTCCCGCCGGACTCGATCCAGCTCCCCTAGGTCCGGCGGGCCGCCCAGGCTGACGACGGAGCCCATCGGGTGCTGAACGCGCCGGGGCGTGCCGGCGCCCGGGCCGTCGCGCCACCGCGCTGTGCCGGTGGTGCGACGGTCTGCCCGCGTGAACTCCGGGAGTCAGGGCCGGGTGGGTGCGTGGGAAGCGGCGGGCTCCCAGGCGAACCCGTCCAGGTCGGTGAAGGCGGCGTCGGCTGTGCCGCCCAGGACGATGCCGTGCGCGCCGGTGCCGTCATCGGTGACGCCGAGGTCCTTGGCGAGGGCACGGCGCTTGTACAGCGCCAGCTTGATCGGGCTGGAGTGGCCGGGGGTGAACTCGGCGTACTTGCCGCCGAAGCTCTTCGCCACGCTCAGCCCTCGGCCGACGTAGAACTCCTTGGTGGCCTTGACGTTCTCGACGCCGATCAGCAGGACGAACTCGTCGATCTCGCGGGTGGCGGGGCCGGTGTCCTTCTTCTCCGAGGTCGCGATCTTCCAGATCGTCCCGTCCGGGGCCCGCACGACACCGCCGTAGCCCCACAGGGACTTCGTCGCGGGCTTCAGCACCGTGGCACCGGCGTCCAGGGCCGCGCCGACGAAGCCGTCGACGGTGGCAGGTCCGGACACCGTCAGTGCCAGGGTGAAGCCGCGGAACCCGGTGGTGGGCGCGTCGGACTCCCGCAGGTGAAGGAAGGTCTCCACGCCGAAGGCTCGGTAGAAGCGGCGAGCGGCCTCGACGTCGGTCACCTCGAGGGTGACGGACCCGAGGGACGCGAGGGACGTGTGGGCTGCGGTGGAAGCGTTGGTTGCCATGCACATCACGCTACGAGCCGGGCGGTGGCCGGGGCTTCTCGATTCCTGACCGTTCAGCTCGCCGTTCAGCTGACCGGTCAGCTGAACGGCGGCAGGGGCGGGAGCCGGTCGGCCAGGAACTTCGGAGCCATCCCGCGATAACTGTCGGTGATCAGTTCGGCGAGCTCGGTCCAGTCGGTGTGGTCACCGAGGACGGCGACGACGACGTTGTGGCCCCAGTCGGCACGGAAGAACGGGAACCCGGCGGCCGTCAGGCCGAGCAGGTCGTCCGCGGCCACCCGAAAGGTCATCACCACCGGTTCCTGGTCCGCGCCGACGTACGTGGCATAGACCGGGGAGCGATCCACGTCCGGCGTGTAGACATGGGCGAACGTGCGCGTACGGATCCGCCAGCGCACACCGATCCAGGCCGGTTCCTCGTACGACTCGGGCAGTTGGCCACAGATCGACCGCAGCCTGTCGAGGATCTCCGGCGGTACGTCTCCAGGGCTGGACATGGGCCGACCCTATCGCCCATGACTCCGACGGCCACGAATGCCAACTGACCAGGGACTGTACAAACGCTGTTGCCCCGTCAATCATCTTGTCATGTACCTGCGACTCGTCAGCGAGCCGCAGCCTCATGGAGGTGTGAGATGCACCAGAGACTTGCCATCGGACTGTCCGCCTCGGCCCTTGCCCTGCTCACCACCGTCGCCACCGCCACCGTGGCCACCGCCGCCCCCGCCGACAAACCCCAGGTGCTCTCCAACTGGACGCAGACCAGCGCGTCGAGCTACAACCAGTGGGCCGCCGCCCGAGCCAACCAAGGCGCCTGGTCGGCGTACGGCTTCAACTGGTCGACCGACTACTGCTCCACCTCGCCGGACAACCCCTTCGGCTTCCCCTTCTCCATGTCGTGCGCCCGACACGACTTCGGCTACCGCAACTACAAGGCCGCCGGTACCTTCAGCGCCAACAAGTCCCGCCTGGACAGCGCCCTGTACGAGGACCTCAAGCGCGTCTGCCTCAACTACGGCGGTGCCACGAAGACGGCGTGCAACAGCACGGCGTGGACCTACTACCAGGCGGTCAAGGCCTTCGGCTGATCGGCCCGCAGGTGGATCAGCGGGCGCGACCCGAGCTGTGGCGGGCGGCGGCAGCCGGGCACTCGGCCGCCCGCCGACCGCCGAACGCCTACCACCGCCCGCCAGGGAAGTGCGTGCTGGACCCCAACAGAACTGACGGGCCGTACGGACCTGACGGACTACACGGATCTCATGGATCTGCGGCTCGACCGGGCGGCCACCGGCCCCAGGTCGCCCGCGACGGGCTCGCCCCCGACGCCCCCGATTCGGAGGCTCTCCCATGTGATCAGATAAGGATCATGAGCACTAGGATCCTGTACCTGTTCAGCAGCGCGGCCACCCCCGTCTTCGATGTCGCCCGGGTCATCGAGGAGGCACAGGCGGACGGCTGGGACGTGTGCCTCGGCCTCACACCGACGGCAGCGCGCTGGCTCAGTGGATCCTTGGACGGCCTGGCCGTGCTCACCGGCCACCCGGTCAGATGGGACTACCGCATGCCGGGTGAACCCGACATCTGGCCCCGGCCCGACGCCATCCTGGTCGCACCGGCGACCTTCGGCACGGTGAACGCCTGGGCCCTCGGGATCACCGAGAAATGGCTCGTCGGCGTCGTCGCCGAGGGCATCGGGAAGGGGATCCCGATCGCCGTCATGCCCTGCGTGAACCGGGCCCACGCGGCGCATCCCCAGTGGGATCGATCGCTCGAGACGCTGAGCGGCGCCGGTGTCCGGGTGGTCTATGGAGAGGGTGGGTTCGTGCCGAACGAACCGGGCCAGGGTGACCCGGCGACGTACCCCTGGCGGGCAGCGCTGCAGGCGGTCGCCGACGTAGTGGACCACGCGTAGTCCCGCGTGCCCACCGAGAGCGCCGGCCCCCGCTCGGGGAAACAAGGGACCGGCGGCCACCGATGCGACGCCCGTCCTGTGCGTCGCCCTCATGACGTTACGGCCCCGGCCTCGCCGACGCAGCTTCTGATACGGCACCAGTGGCGATCCATGCGTCCCCCGTTGCGGCCCCAAGCCCTTCCGGCGTCTCCCCGGCCTCCGCACCGTGGCCCTCCGGAGCGCCGAACCACGCCACCGCGACCGCGCCCACGACCGCGAGGACGAAGCCGAGGACGGCCAGCCAGGCGAACCCCGCGCGTGAGGCATCACCCAGCCACCACACGCCGGTCATGCCGGGGAGCACCGTCTCGCCCACCACCAGCGCCGCCGTCGCCCCGTTCACCGAACCGATCTGGAGTGCGACGGTGTGCAGGTACATGCCGCCGATCCCGGCGACGAGGATCGCGTACAGCGCCGGGTCGGTCAGCAGCGCGCCGAGGTCGAGGGGATCGACGCCGTTCAGGATCCGCACCCCGACTCCCAGCGCACCGAAGCCGAGCCCTGAGAGCAGACCGGCCAGGATCGCCGCCCGCGCGCCCAGGAGGCGTACGACGCAGGTGCCGCCCGCCATCAGGAACAGCGCGATCGCGAGCAGCCACCAGTGCGTGGCGAGCTGCGTGTGTCCGCTGCCCTCCGGGCCCGCGGCGCTCGCCAGGAGGACCAGCGCGGAGCAGACCACGCCGATCGACGTCCACTCCGCGCGGGTGAGCCGGATCCCGAGCAGCCGGACGCTCAGGACGGCCGTGACGACCAGGTTCGCGCTGATCACCGTCTGAGAGAGGAACAGCGGCAGCAGTCGGGCCGCGAGTGCTCCGAGGCCGAAACCGATGAAGTCCAGGATCGTGCCGACGACGAACTCCCAGGTCGTCGCCGCCTTCGCCGTGGAGGACAGACTCGGCCCCCCGTGTTGCGTGAGCCGACCCGCGGCCGCCTCGCGCCGGGCGGACTTGCGCGATCCGACGGCCTGCAGGACGGATCCGGTGCCGTAGCAGATCGAGGCGGCGATGGCGGTCAGCAGTCCTATGAGCACCGGGTGGCTCCGTTCCGGAAGGGTTTGGTACGGACTGCCAGACGTGGGATCGGGTGTCGAAGTTGCCTCCCACGACCACCCGGTGATCCGCTGCCTGCGGGAATCCCTCGGGCAAGCGCTCAGACGCGCGACGAGGGCGCGGGCGATCCGGCATCCCGCCGCTTCATGCACCGGTGCACGGACCGCTTGATGCGCCGGTTCACGCACCGGTCTATGCGCCGGCTCCAGCGGTGTCGTCGGCGTCCCCGGCGTCCGCGGCGTCCGCGGCGTCCGCGGCGTCCGCGGCGTCCGCGGCGTCCGCGGCGTCCGCGGCGTCCAGTCGGACCTGAGTGCCGCCGCTCGGGCCCGCGCCGATCCGCAGCTCGGCGCCGATGAGCAGGGCTCGTTCCCGCATGCCCCGGAAGCCCGCCCCTTCGGGTGCGTCCCTCAGCCCTCGGCCGTCGTCCCGCACCAGCAGTCCGACTCCGCCGTGCGGCAGCCGTCGGAGGTGGACGTCCACATGGGTGGCGCCGGAGTGGCGGGCCGCGTTGGTCAGGCTCTCCTGTGCGACGCGGTAGAGGACGAGCTCGGTGGCCCTGTCGAGGTGGGGCACTCCGGGGGTGATGTGGGTGGTGACACTCAGGTGCGAGGTGGCGAACTCTGCGGCCAGCGAGCGCAGTGCGCTGTGCAGGCCGAGTTCCTCCAGCACACCGGGACGCAGACGCCGTGCGATGCGGCGGATCTCGTCCAGGCTCGCGCGGGTGATCTCCTGGGCTCCCAGCAGGTCGTCCCGCACGGGTTCGGGGGCCCGGTCGGCCGCGTGCTTGATCTGGAGGAGTACCGCGGTGAGGGTCTGGCCGATCTCGTCGTGGAGTTCCTGGGCGATGCGCCGGCGTTCGGCCTCCAGAGCGGTGAGCACCCGGCCGCTGCTGGTCGCCCGTTCGGCTTCGAGGCGGTCGAGCATCGTGTTGAAGGTCCTGGTGAGTTCGGCGATCTCGCCGTATCCGGTGACCGGTGTCCGGGCGCCGGGCTTGAGCAGGTCCGCGGCGGCCATCGCCCGGTTCAGTCTGCCGAGCGGGGCGAGCCCGACCCGCAACAGGACGGCGTTCACGACCAGCATCGCGGCCAGTCCGGCGAGCAGGACGAGCACCTCGCCGACGAGAACGGGGGTGGAGACGGTGACAGGGCCGAGCAGCAGTGCCACCGCGACCGTCAGAACCGCGGCGTTCAGGAGGAAGATCCGCCAGTACAACGACATGTCTCCACGCCCTTCCCGCCTGTCATCCACGGCTGCCCTGACCTGCGGCAAAGCCTACGCACCCCGCCTCCCGCCCCCGGGGTCGTCAGGGCCGTGTCGCCGGCGTCGACGGAGACGGCGCCGTCGGGTGTCCAGCTGGTGCACCGCCCCCGCGGCCGCGACCAGACCGCTCGCAAGCAGCAGTCCGTGGGGCACGAGCACGCCGGCGACGATGGCGGCCAGTGAGAGGACCATGGCCGGCCACGCCCAGCCGCGACGGTACTCGCGGGGCCGTCGCGGGCGGCCCTTGCCCAGGCCACGGGCGAAGCGGGGATCGTCGTGCCACAGTCGGGCCTCGATGTCGGCGATGCTCTCGTCGTCGGCTTCCCTCATGGCGGTCAGCTCCCTTCGGTGGTCAGGCGAGCGCGAAGTAGCGGAGCCAGACGTACAGGCCCGCGACGGTGATCGTGACGGCGGTGACGGGGATGCCGTAGCGGCTGAACTGCCAGAACGAGATGTGGTGTCCGCTGCGGTCGGCGATTCCCACCACGACGACGTTGGCCGAGGACGCGATGATCGTCGCGTTGCCGCCGAGGTCCGCTCCCAGGGCGAACGACCACCAGAGCACGCTCGCCTCCTCCGTTCCGCCGGAGGAGGCGACGATCTCCGAGACGATGGGGCTCACCGAGGCGACGAACGGAATGTTGTCGATGACGGCGGAGGGGACGACGGATCCGAACAGGAGCGCCATCGACGTGCCGAAGAACTGGCCCTCGGTGGCCCGGGCGGCGGCCTCACCGATGTCGGTGATGACCCCGGTCCTGACCATCGCCCCGACCATGACGAACAGGCCGGTGAAGAACGCCAGCGTCTCCCACGCGACGTCGGCCACGACCTCCTTGGTGTTCAGCCGGGAGGCGGCGAGCAGCGCCAGGCCCCCGGAGATCGCCACGACCGAGGGCTCCAGGTGCAGGGCCGTGTGCAGTACGAAGCCCGTCATCACGATCGCGACCACGACTCCGCTCACCACCAGCGTCCTGACGTCGGTGATGGCGTCCCGCTCGCGCATCGCCATGATCGTGGCCGCGCGCTCGGGGTCGTAGGAGAAGGAGGAGCGGAACATCCATCGGCACATGACGGCGAGCACGACGATCAGCAGTGCGGAGACGGGAGCCATGTGGAGCAGGAAGTCGTTGAAGGACAGACCCGCCCGGGCGCCGATCATGATGTTCGGCGGGTCGCCGATCAGGGTGGCCGCGCCGCCGATGTTGCAGGCCATCACCTCGGCGATCAGATAGGGCACCACCGGCAACCTCAGGTCGCGGCAGACCGCGATGGTGACCGGGACGATCAGGAGGACGGTCGTGACGTTGTCGAACCAGGCGGAGAGGAACGCCGTCGCGAGGATCAGCAGCACCATCAGCCGGTAGGGGCGGCCGCGGGCCCGCTTGGCCGCCCAGATCGCGACGAACTCGAACAGTCCTGTCCGCTTGAGGACGGAGACGATCAGCATCATTCCCAGCAGCAGGAAGATGACGTTCCAGTCGATGCCCGTCTCGTCGGAGAAGAACGCGTGCTCGGGGCTCGTCGCCCCGAGCACCAGCATCACCACCGCGCCCCCGAGCGCCGCGGTGACCCGATGCACCCGCTCGGTCGCGATCAGGACGTAGACGGTGGCGAACACCGCCACCGTCAGCCACGACGTGACGCTCACGGCGGAAGCACCCCGCTCGGGTCATCGCTCGGGTCATCCGGTGAGACGGAGGATGTGCTTCGCGTGGAAGGCGGCGGAGTAGTCATCGGCGCGGACTCCGTTCGTGCCGTGGCCATGATCACGAAGCACCGGCCCGACGCGACACTCCTCGCTGCGGCGACCGGAGAAGCCGTGGGGGTGTTCCGTAACTCCACCATCACGCGCACCATCGGTCTCCGGCTATCAGGTCTGACACCCATCTTTCGCACCGGTCGCTACCCGGAGGCGGGCCGGCCAAGCACAGGTCCGCGCCGGACGACCACAGGTCAGGGCCGGCCCCCTCGCCAGATCGCTCAAGCGAGCGAATTACAGCAGAATAGGATAAAGGGCCTCACGCATCGGCGGGGCCCGTCGGGGAGTGACTGGCGTGCTCGAGGTGCCGCTCTGGCTGTGGCTGGCGTTCGCCGCGACGGTGGTCGTGTCGCTCGCGGTGGACCTGCTGGCCCATCGCACCGCGCACGTCATCGGTTTCAAGGAAGCGGCCGCCTGGAGCGGTCTGTGGGTGGGCCTCGCGCTGCTCTTCGGCGGGGTCGTCTTCCTCGTCCTCGGGTCGACCGCCGGCACGGAGTACACCACCGCGTGGCTGCTCGAGAAGAGCCTGTCGGTGGACAACCTGTTCGTCTTCGCCGTGATCTTCGCCTACTTCAAGGTGCCCCGCGAGTACCAGCATCGCGTGCTGTTCTTCGGCGTCATGGGCGCCCTGGTCTTCCGCGGGATCTTCCTCTCGCTCGGCGTCGCCGTGGTCACCCGCTTCACCGCCGTCCTCTTCGGCTTCGCCGCAGTGCTCTTCTACAGCGCCTACAAGCTGCTCAAGGGCGAGGAGGAGAACTTCGACCCGGGCAAGAGCTTCGCCGTGCGGATGCTGCGGAAGATCGTCCCCGTCCGCGACGAGTACGCCGGCATGAAGTTCTTCGTCAAGGAGGCGGGTAAGCGGGTGGCCACGCCGCTGCTGGCGGTGGTGGCGGCGATCGAGGCGGCCGACCTGATCTTCGCCGTGGACAGCGTCCCCGCCGTGCTCGCCGTCAGCGACGACGCCTTCATCGTCTACACGAGCAACGCGTTCGCCATCCTCGGCCTGCGGGCGCTGTACTTCATGCTCGCCGGGCTCCTGGACCGGTTCCACTACCTCAACAAGGGCCTCGCGATCATCCTCGCCTTCATCGGCGTCAAGCTCGCCCTTCAGGCGTGCCACAAGATGATCAGCACCGACATCCCCGAGATCCCCTCACCGGTCAGCCTCGCGGTGATCGTCGTGATCCTGGCCGGCTCCGTGGCCCTGAGCCTCCTCAAACCACCCCCGCCACCGACCGAGGACCGGGACGGGACGGAGGAACAGGACGGGACGGCGACGACGACGCCCGGAGAGGCGGCCCCCGTCAATCCGGGCTCCGACAGAGGTGTCCGTACGGAGCCGGAGGAGGACGGAAAGGACCCGCCCCGCCCCGGAGCCTGACCGACCCCGGAGGCCGCGCGCCCGCTCCCTGTCCCGTTCGGCCGCGACAGCCCGTATTGTTAAAGAATGAGTAAAGCCGAGCACGAGACCGGTCCCCAGGGAGCCCTTGTCTGCCCGGTCTGCAAGCAGCCCGTGACCACGACCGTCAAGAAGCGGCACAAGACACTCGGAGTCTTCGTCCCCGTGTGGCACCCCGGCCCCTGCCACAACTCCGAGTGCCCCGAATACCTGGAAGACCCCGAACACCGGGTCGACTGACCTCGGGGTCGCACACCAGGGGTCCAGACCGCCCCTGGCCCCGGAGCCGCCGGCCGGCCGGCTCTATCCTTCCGTTGTGGCGAACTGGTGGCGATCTGTGGGCAACGTGTTCTGGGCTGTGGATCGGGCCCTCGGTGGGGAGCGGCGGCCGACCTCGGGTCAGAAGTGGGCGGCCCGGCGCCCGGTCGCTGCCGGACTCCTTCTGGCCGTCCCCTTCACGCTCCTCTTTCTGGCGTTGTCATCCGAGGGCGGAGCCGTCGGTGCCGCCCTCGCCGTTCTCGGCGGGCTCGTCATGGGGGTTCTCTTCGCTCTCGCCGCGACCGCGGAGCGACTTCGGCAGCGTCGGCTCAAGCGGCGGGGGCTGTGGGACGGATCCTGAGGGAGCCGGGGGGCGGTTGCAGGGGCGGGGCGAGGCCGACGGCGGCGCGGGCCTGCGGCGCGCCCGGCCGGGTTCCGGCCGGGCGCGCCTCTTCGCCGGATCAGAGTGGCGGTCCGGTCAGGGAAGGGTCCATTTCTGGTTGGGGCCGGTGTGGCAGGTCCACAGGTGGACGGCCGTGCCGTCGTTCCACACCCCGCCGGACGCGTCGAGGCACTTGCCCGACTGCGGATTGCGCAACGTCCCGTTCGGCTGAGGTTCCCACTTCTGGGCGGCGGTGCCGTTGCACGTCCACAACTGCACCTTCGTCCCGTCGGCGCTGCCACCGTTGGACACGTCCAGGCATTTCCCCAGTACCTTCGCGGTCCCGTCGCCGGATACGGTCCACCGCTGGGCGGCCGTGCCATTGCAGGTCCAGAGTTGGATCTTCGTACCGTCCGCGGTCTGTGAGTCGTCGACGTCGAGGCACTTACCGCCCACGCCCTTGACCTCGCCCGTCCGAGCACTGGTGCCGGGCAGCTGGTTGAGCGTGTACCACGCCTCCGTGCTCCACAGCGGCTCGCCGCCGGCCGAGCTGAAGGGGCGCGGCGAGCGGACGTGGACGACCCGGTCGGCCTTCAGACCCGGGATGGCGAGGGTGACGGTGCGGCCGTCGGCCGAGAGGGTGGCCGACTGGGCGGCGAGGGTCTCCTCGTCGACCTTCGGGCCGCCGTAGTCGGCGGTGGGAACGTACCGCCACTGCTTGATCTTGTAGCGCTTGGCCAGGTCGGAGGCGGTCTCCGTGGAGAGCGGCTGCGTGTAGTCGAGTGCGAAGCCGCCGGGCACGGCCCGCATGGCGCGGATGTCGAAGGCGTCGGTGCCGTTCGGTGTGAGCTTCTGGAGGCCGTGGGCGAGCTTGCCCTCCTGGCCCCAGTTGCCGCCCGCGCCGAGCCCGCCGGCGTAGAGCGCACCGTCCGGGCCGATGCTGATCCGCGTGACGCCGGCCTCCAGGCCCTGGGTGAGGCGGAAGACCGCGCCCTGGTACTCGCCGCCGATCTTCTCCAGGTAGGCGCGTTGCACACCGCCGTAGGTGACATCGCCGAAGAGCATCTGGCCTGCGAAGGGGCCCTCGGTCAACTGCAGTGGCGTGCTGGGCGAGTTGGCGATCTCGTTCTGCGGCAGCCAGAGCACCGGCTTGGTGACGGGCTGGTCGTCGAAGGGGCCGTCGGGGTTGGTGAAGTGGTTGAAGAAGCGGCCCTGCTTGATGTGCAGGAGCTTCGACGAGGGCAGCCAGCCGCCCTGGTTGTCGGTGACGAAGATGCCGCCCTCGGGGCCCCATCCGATGCCGTTGGGGGTGCGCAGCCCGCCCGCGACGTAGGAGACCGCGCCGCTCTGGCGGTCGACCTTGATGGTGGTGCCCCGGTTCGGTGCGGGCTGGGGGTCGGTGGTCGCCCCGCCGTAGTTGATGGAGACCGACAGGTTGAGGTAGAAGAACCCGTCCTTGTAGAGGAGTCCGAAGCCGAACTCGTGGAAGTTGCCGCCGAAGGGCCAGGTCGCGACCCTGCGGTACTGATCGGTGACCTCGTCTCCGTCGGTGTCGTTCAGCTCGGTCAGTTCGTGCTTCTGCGACACGTAGAGCTTGCCGTCGACGTGCTTGATCCCCATGGGTTCCTTGAGTCCCGAGGCGATCTTCTTGTACGTCACCCTGCCGGGCCCGGTGCTGCCCGTGACGTTCGACAGCAGGTAGACCTCGCCGGCCGTGTTGTTGCTGCCGCCCCAGGTGGTCACGGCCAGCCGCCCGTCCGGGAGCCAGTCCATGGCGGACACCTGCGGTTCGAAGCCCGGGGGCCTGAGGTCGGTGAGGGTGTAGTTCGGGTGGACGCCGGCGAGCGGGAGGCCGTCGCCGGGCGAGTCCGTGCCGGCCTCGCACTCCTTGCGCCCGGGGGCGGTCACGCGGACGACGTCGGCGTCGGTGCTGAGGGCGGAGTTGGGTACGAGGGTGACGGCGGAGGCGCCGGGCGGCTTCCAGGCCAGCGTCAGCTGTTCTCCGCCGCCGCGCTCGAAGTGCTCGATGCGCAGGGCGTGAGGGCCTGCCGTCAGGTCGACGGTGGCCTCCTTGGGTTCGGGGCCGTGCAGTCCCCCGTGGTCGATCACCAGCTGGTCGTCGATCCAGAGACGGGAGCCGTCGTCGCTGGTGAGGCGGAGGGTGTGGGCGCCGGTGGCCGGGGCGTGCAGCTGGCCGACGACATGGGTGACGAAGTTGGCGTCGAGGCCGAAGTCGGCGGCGGAGGTCCAGTCGACGACGGGCTTGAGCGTGTCGATGTTGGGTGTCTGGCCGGGCTTGAGGTCGCAGAGGTCGTTGAGGGGGACCTGGATGTCGAACACCCGGAGGGTGACGCCCGGTTGCTGGGGTGGCAGGGCGGCGCGGTCGGCCTCGTCGGCGGGGGCCGGGGCGGCCGCCAGGCCGGACAGCCCGAGGGTGAGGAGGGTGACGAGGAGCGTTGCGGCCAGGCTGCGGCCCGGCCGGCGGGGATGCGGCTGTGGATGCACGTGACCTCCTGACGACCCCTCGGAGGAGGGGTTCGATCGGGTGAGTGGGGGGTCCATCGCAGCCGGGGCGCGCCGTCGTCCCGGTCAAGTAGAGCCGGAGGATGGGGAGTTGTGAGTTCCCCAGACTGCCGCGCCGGACAGAGTAGGGACTTCCGCCGACACCGTCCATGCTTTGTCCCGGACCGGGGAAAAGTGGCGGGAAGTTGCGCGGCCCGGGTTACGGACTCCGACAAAGCGCGCTAGCTTCCTTGAATCGAGCCGGTCGTGCCACGGCAGGCCGGTCGCTACGGCGTGACGGCGCGCGCCAGTAGGCACACTCCGGCGGTCCGGTGAGGCCGCCGGCATCCCCCCTCACTTCGGGAGAGCTTCTGTGCGCACGACGACGCCCGGACGCCAGCGCGTCCGTTTCCTGACCGCTCTCGCCTGCACCGCCGGATTCCTGCTCCCGGTCTTTCCGGCCGCCGCCTCACCACCGCTCCACGAGCCGTCCCCGGCCGCGGCGGCACCCGAGTTCCAGCAGGTCACGCTCGCCAAGGGCGTGGCGGAGACGGGTGAACCGATGACGCTGGCCGTGCTGCCGGACCGCTCCGTGCTGCACACGTCCCGCGACGGAACCCTCCGCCTGACGAACGCGGCGGGCACGACGTCGGTGGCGGGCAGGGTCGAGGTCTACAGCCATGACGAGGAGGGCCTCCAGGGCATCGCCGTGGACCCCGGCTTCTCCTCCAACCGGCACGTCTACCTCTACTACGCCCCCAAGCTCGCGACGCCGGGCGGCGACGCCCCCGGCGACGGCACGGCCGCCGACTTCGCCCCGTACGACGGGGTCAACCGGCTCTCCCGCTTCGTCCTCAGGACCGACGGGACCCTGGACAACGCGAGCGAGAAGAAGATCCTCGACGTCCCCGCGTCGCGCGGCATCTGCTGCCACGTGGGCGGCGACATCGACTTCGACGCGGCCGGCAACCTGTACCTGTCGACGGGCGACGACACCAATCCGTTCGCCTCGGACAGCTTCACGCCCATCGACGAGCGTCCCTCCCGCAACCCCGCGTACGACGCCCAGCGCTCCGCGGGCAACACCAATGATCTGCGGGGCAAGGTCCTGCGCATCAAGGTCGCCGCGGACGGGTCGTACACGATTCCCGCCGGGAACCTCTTCGCCCCGGGTACCGCGAAGACGCGCCCGGAGATCTACGCGATGGGCTTCCGGAACCCCTTCCGCATGAGCGTCGACAAGGCCACCGGCATCGTCCACCTCGGGGACTACGGCCCTGATGCGGGAAGTGCCAGCCCGACCCGGGGGCCGGCAGGCCAGGTGGAGTTCAACCGGATCACCAGGGCGGGCAACTACGGCTGGCCGTACTGCACCGGCGCCAACAGCGCATACGTGGACTACGACTTCGCCACCGGCACCTCGGGCTCCTCGTTCGACTGCGCGGCCCCGAAGAACACCTCGCCGCACAACACCGGTCTGACCGACCTGCCTCCCGCACAGCCCGCCTGGATCCCCTACGACGGCGACTCGGTACCGGAGTTCGGAAACGGGTCGGAGTCCCCGATGGGCGGCCCGGTCTACCGCTACGACGCCGCCTCCACGTCGCAGGTGAAGTTCCCGCAGGAGTACGACGGGAACTTCTTCGCCGGGGAGTTCGGCCGCCGTTGGATCAAGCGGATCGCCTCGGACGGCTCCGGCACCGTGCAGTCCATCAACGCCTTCCCCTGGACCGGCACCCAGGTCATGGACATGGCCTTCGGCCCCGACGGCGCCCTGTACGTCCTCGACTACGGCACCGGCTACTTCAGCGGGGACCAGAACTCCGCCCTGTACCGGATCGAGCACGTCACCGACGGCCTCGCCCCGACCGCGCAGGCCACCGCCGACAGGACCTCCGGCACCACTCCCCTGACCGTGGCCTTCTCCTCCGCCGGCAGCACCGACCCCGACGGCGGGACGCTCACCCACGCCTGGGCCTTCGGCGACGGGGGTACGTCCACCGCCGCCTCGCCGTCCCACACGTACACGACCGCCGGACAGTACACCGCGACGCTGAAGGTCACGGACGTCACCGGAAAGTCCGCCACCGCCTCGGTGCGGATCACCGTCGGCAACACGGCCCCCACGGTCCGGCTCGAACTGCCCTCCGACGGCAGCGTCTACGACTTCGGCGCCGCGATCCCGTTCAAGGTGACCGTCACCGACCCGGAGGACGGCACCGTCGACTGCTCCAGGGTCAAGGTCACCTTCGTCGTCGGGCACGACAGCCACGGCCATCCGCAGACGTCCACCACCGGCTGCAGCGGCACCCTGCAGACCCTCGCCGACGGCGAGCACGACCCCAACGCCAACATCTTCGGCGTCGTCGACGCCGAGTACACCGACAAGGGCGCGAACGGCCAGCCCGCGCTGACGACCCACGACCAGCACGTCACCCAGCCCAGCCACCGGCAGGCCGAGCACCACGGTGCCTCCGCCGGCGTCCAGGTGGTCACCCACGCCCCCGCCCACGGCGGCAGGACCGTCGGCTACATCGACAACGGCGACTGGATCTCCTTCACGCCGTACGCCCTCGGCAACGTCACCCGGTTCACCGCACGCGTCTCCTCCGCGGGGGCGGGCGGCACGATCGAGGTCCGCGCCGGCTCCCCCACCGGGACCCTCCTCGGCACCGCGACCGTCCCGGTCACCGGCGACTGGGAGACCTTCCAGGACGTGACCACCCCCCTCACGCGCGGCCCGGCCGCCTCCACCGCCCTGTACCTGGTCTTCAAGGGCGGCAGCGGCTCCCTCTTCGACATCGACGAGTTCTCCTTCGGCACCGCCCTCGCCGGTTCGGGCACGGGCGAGGTCAAGGGAGTCGGCGGCAGGTGCCTCGACGTCGACAACGCCCAGTCCGCCGACGGTACGAAGATCCAGCTCTGGACCTGCAACGGCAGCGCCGCGCAGCGCTGGACCGCCGCGGCCGACGGCACCGTGCGGGCTCTGGGCAAGTGCCTGGACGTGTCCGGCGGGGGCACCGCCGACGGCACGAGGATCCAGCTGTGGACCTGCAACGGGACGGCCGCCCAGACCTGGGCCCCGCAGGCCGACGGTACGGTCCGCAACCCGCAGTCGGGCAAGTGCCTGGACGCCTCGGGCGGTGTGTGGAACGACGGCACCGCGGTCCACCTGTGGACCTGCCACACCGGCCCGAACCAGAAGTGGATCCTTCCGTGACCCGCACCCGCAGAAGAGAGGGCAACCTCATGCGTACCTGTACGCGCACCCCCCTGCGCACGCTCGTCGGTCTCGTCGCCGGCGCCACCCTGGCCCTGGCCCTGGCCCCTCAGGCGGCGGCCTTGCCCGCCGCCCCGCACCCGGCCCCGTACACCGGGAAGACTCCGGCCTCGTACACCGCGGAGACCCCGGCCCCGGCCGCCGCGGCGGCCGACCCCGCCTACAAGATCCTCGTCTTCTCCCGGACCGCCGGCTTCCGGCACTCCTCCATCGACGACGGCATCACCGCCCTGCGCGACCTCGGAGCGGCGAACAACTTCACCGTCGACGCGACCGAGGACGCCCAGAGGTTCACCGTTGACAACCTGGCCCCGTACAAGGCCGTCGTCTTCCTCTCCACGACGGGCGACGTCCTCGACGGCGCACAGCAGACCGCCTTCGAGCACTACATCCGGAGCGGTGGCGGATACGTCGGCATCCACGCCGCCGCCGACACCGAGTACGACTGGGCGTTCTACGGCGGTCTGGCCGGCGCGCTCTTCCACTCGCACCCGGCGGTCCAGTCCGCCAAGGTGAAGGTGGAGGACCGGGCCCACGACGCCACCGCGCACCTGGGCACCGACTGGCAGCGCACGGACGAGTGGTACAACTACCGCACCAACCCCCGTACCAGCGCCCGCGTCCTCGCCTCGCTCGACGAGTCCAGCTACTCCGGCGGGAACATGGCGGGCGACCACCCGATCGCCTGGTGCAAGGACTACCAGGGCGGACGCGCCTTCTACACCGGGGGCGGACACACCGACGAGTCGTACGCGGAACCCGGCTTCCGGCGCCACCTGCTGGGCGGCATCCGCTGGGCGGCGGGCATGACCGAGGCGGACTGCCGCCCCGAGACCGGCTACTCCAGCCTCTTCGACGGCTCGTCCACCACCGGCTGGCGCCAGGCCGGCCCCGGCGGCTTCACCCTCGCGGACGGAACCCTCACCTCCCAGGGCGGTCTGGGGATGCTCTGGTACGCCGGTCGGGAGTTCAGCGGCGACTACTCGGTGAAGCTGGACTGGAGGATGGCGGGAGACGACAACTCCGGTGTGTTCCTCGGCTTTCCCGCCTCCGACGACCCCTGGTCGGCGGTGAACAACGGCTACGAGATCCAGATCGACGCCACCGACAGCCCCGACCGCACCACCGGTTCCGTCTACGGCTACCGGTCCTCCGACATCGCGGCCCGGGACGTGGCACTGAACCCGCCGGGCGAGTGGAACACGTACGAACTCCGTGTCACCGGCGAACGCCTGGAGGTCTTCCTCAACGGCCGGAAGATCAACGACTTCACGAACACCGACCCCGTCCGCAGCCTCCGCCAGGGACACATCGGCATCCAGAACCACGGTGACGGCGACGACGTGTCGTTCCGCAACATCCGCGTCGAACAGCGCGGCGGACAGCAGCCGGAGCCCCGTACGGGCGAGGTGAAAGGCGTCGGGGGCAAGTGCCTCGACATCGACAACTCGCAGTCCGCCGACGGTACGAAGGTCCAGCTGTGGACCTGCAACGGCACGGCCGCCCAGCGCTGGACGGTCTCCGCCGACGCCACGGTGAAGGCCCTGGGCAAGTGCCTGGACGTGTCGGGGGGCGGCAGCGCCGACGGCACGAAGGTGCAGCTGTGGACGTGCAACGGCACCGGCGCCCAGAAGTGGGAACCCCAGGCCGGCGGGACCGTCCGCAACCCCCAATCGGGCAAGTGCCTCGACGCGTCCGGCGGGGTGTGGAACGACGGCACCGCCGTCCACCTGTGGACCTGCCACACCGGCCCCAACCAGAAGTGGACCCTTCCCTGACCGCGCTCGCGCGGCTGCTCGCGGCGGACACAGCGGGACCGTGTCCGCCGCGAGCGGCCGGGAGGGCCGGCCGGTTGTCAGTGGCCCTTCCTATGCTGGCGGCATGGAGATCACTCAGCAGACACTCGCAGAGGCCTGGCAGCGGACGGCCGCCGGACACGCCCTGCTCCACGGGATCGAACTGCCGCCCGTGGCCCTCTCCGAGGACGAACTGGAGGCGCTCGACGAAGCCGCCGAACAGTCGGAGGACGGCGCCCTGTGTCTGCTGCTCGACGAGGACGGCACCGTGCGCGGCCATCACGGCGCCTACCAGGAGGTCTTCGCGACCCGTGATCTGGAGCGGGTGCTCTACCTGATAGCCGAAGCAGCGGTGCGGCGCCGGCACGGCGGCAGCCCCGAGGAGACGGCCGTCACGCTGGACCGGATCGATCCGGCCTGGGGCAGACGGTTCCGCAGTGGCGGCCTGGACGACACGGCGACGGTCGAGGTGTGTGGACGCGACCCGCTGGAGGGCCTTGCCTGGATCGCGAAGTCCTGGCGCGACCAGGCCCCGTACACAGTGCTCGAGTTCTACCGCGCGGCGCCCGGACGGTCCGTCGACGCCGAGGCCCTGGCGCTGCTCTACGGGGCCGACCTCGCGCAGGTGGCGGCCGGGACGCGGCTGAAGGACCTCCAGGCCGTCGACGGTGGCCGGGAGTACCTGGACCGCCAGTGGGAGAGCTGCTGCTTCGGGCAGGCGGGCGGATGGACGTACCTGCTGCACCACGACACACCGCCGGGGGCCTACGCCGACAAGGAGGCGTACGCAGCGCTCGGGATCAAGGAGAACGTCCGGCTGACCGCCACGTCCGCCAAGGCCATCTACTCCCTGGACTACACGAAGGACGACCGCCGCGTCGACGACGACTGGGGCATGCTGGAGCTCATCTGGTACGAGCGCGGCCGTGCCCCCTATCTTCGGGGCGGTGAGCTGGACTTCCTCAACCAGGCACTGCGACGTGCCGAGCTGGACCACCCCGAACTGACCCACACGTTCGAGCTGTACTTCCACGCCCTGGAGACATCCCTCGGTCTCCGTCTGCCGCGCGCGGACTTCGAGGAGGGAGACGTGCGGGTCGCGTACTGGGCCGAGCGATGAGCCCGGGACAGCCGGGACCCGCTCCGGTCTCCTGCCCTCCGTCTAGCCCTCGACGCTGATCGCCCGGACCGGACAGGCCCGCGCGGCCTCGCGCACGAGCGGGCCTCCGCTGCCCCCGTCCCGGTCCGGAACCACCATCCCGAAGCCGTCGTCGTCCTGGGTGAAGACGTCAGGGGAGGTCAGGGCGCACTGCCCGGCGCCGATACAGAGCTCCCCGTCGATGGAGATGCGCATCCGTGCGGTCCTTTCACCATGTGACGGGGAGTGCGAGCATCCCCTGGATCGTGTCGCCCGGCTTGAACGGGATCTCCTCGGTGGGAACGGCCAGACGCAGCCCAGGGAGCCGGCGGAGCAGCGTCCCGAGCGCGATCTCCATCTCCGCGCGGGCCAGGTTCTGCCCCAGGCACTGGTGGATGCCGAAGCCGAAGGCGAGATGGTGCCGTGCCGAGCGCGACCAGTCCAGGGTGTCGGGATCGGCGTAGGCAGAACCGTCCCGGTTGATGACGGAGGTCGAGAAGACCACGCCCTCACCCGCGCGAATGACCGTGCCGTCGACCTCCACGTCCTCGAGGGCGACCCGTAGGAGTCCGTCCGCGATCGACAGGAACCGCAGCAGTTCCTCGACGGCCGCCGGCACGAGACCGGGATCGGCCTGGAGTTCGGCCAGCCGCCCGGGATGGCTCAGCAGTGTGTACGTGCCGAGGGAGATCATGTTCGCGGTGGTCTCGTGCCCGGCGATCAGCAGGATCGTGGCGAGTTGTACGAGCTCCTCGCGGTCGGGCCCGCCGCCCTCCGACTGCCGCGCCACCAGGTCGTCGAGGACGCCCTCGCCTGGCTTGCGCCGTTTCCGCTCGATCAGGTCGCCCAGATAGCCCTCGAGCAGGCCTAGCGCGTCCTCGGTGTCCTCGCCCGTCGGTCCGCGGAGCAGCCGGGCGGACTGCTTCTCGAAGAAGTCGTGGTCCTCGTACGGGACTCCGAGCAGGTCGCAGATCACGATCGAGGGCACCGGCAGCGCGAACGCGCTCACCAGCTCGGCCGGCGGGCCCGCGGCCTCCATCGCGTCGATGAGCCGGTCCACGGTCTCCTGGATGCGCGGGCGCAGCCGCTCGGCGCGCTTGAGCGTGAAGCTCGGGATGAGCATCCGGCGCTGGACGTTGTGCTCGGGATCGTCCCAGCCGAGCAGCGCGGCGCGTCGGCGCCGGCGGACGGCCGAGGCCCGCTCGGTCGTGAGCGGGAAGTCGGGCCGGGTGGAGTCGGTGGACAGACGCGGGTCCGAGAGCAGCGCCCGGCCGGCGGAGTGTCCGCTGACGAGCCACACGGAGCGCCCGTCCCACAGGGTCACCCGCGACAGCGGGCGCTCCTCGCGCAGGGGGTCGTAGGCGGTGGGCGGGTGGTAGGGACAGGTCCGGTTCTGGGGGAACGCCACGGCTTCCGTCATGGGGGCCTCGCAAAGGGCGAATCGGCGGCTTCGAGATTGATGCCGTACCCACTACATGCCTCAGGCACCTATCTGGTCTACGCACAGTTCGGCCAATCCACCGGAACGGGTTCGTCCATTCGGAAGCGGTCGGAGAGGACGTCGTCGGCACCCGCGCCGGGTGGGCCCGACGGCTCGTACTGCCCGCTCCGTACCCGCGCGGAAGCCGTGTACCGCTGGTCGGCGGATCGGGTCCGCGGACCCGATCCGGGTGGCGGCCTGGAACGGCGGGCGCCGTTCCAGGGTTCAGGGGGCCTGCAGGGGCTGGCCTGAATCGGAGGGGGACATCGTGGCCAGGACGAAGGCGTGACCACCGGGGTCCGTGTAGCGGCGCACATCCGTACGCCGGTCGGTCCGGGTTCCGTCGCGCTCGGCGGCGATGGGCCGGGCGCCCAGCGACACGGCCTCGCGCTCCGCCTCGTCGAGGGCGTCGGGGGCCACGAGGATCTGCAGATGCGCCTGCTGGGAGTCCTCGGGGCGCGGCCAGCTCGGCGGCGCCTGCCCGAGGTCACGGCGGATCCCGATCACCGCTCCGGCGTGACCGGTGACGAGGAGCAGGTCGTGGTCGTCTCCGGCGGGTTGGACGGTGGCACCGAGCAGGGACGCGTAGAAACGCGCGAGGGGTTCGGGATCGGTGGAGTCGAGGACGAGGACACTGGTCTTGAGAACGGCCATGCATGCCGTCTGCCCCGGCGGTCGGCGGCCATGCGCCGCCGGACGTGTCCGGGGGGCTTCGGGCAGCCCCGCTCCGGGCGGGCCGGTGCGCGCGAGGCGGTCGGTGCGCGCGACGCGGCCCCGGGAGCGGTGCGGCCCCGCGAACGGTGCAGCCCCACGAGCGGTGCGCGCGGGTCGGCGTGCCGCTCACCGACGGCGGCCCGGTCCCCCGCGTGGGCGTGGGATCGCTGCTCCGGTGCGGTGACGGCGCTGTGGGTTGCGTTGGGCGTGTCGGCGGGACGGGCAGGCACCCGTCCAAAGGATGGTGACGGCCGCGGCCTCGGCCGCTGGACCGGACCACGACCGACCGCCACAGCGAAAGGGACATGGTGTGACCAGAAGACACAGGCGCCACGGCCACCGGAGTGTCGCCGCCGCGGGAGTGGCGGTGGCCCTCATCTGGGGATGTGCGACCGCTGGGAACGCCCGGCCCTCCGACGCGTCACCCGGCGCGTTCGAGCGGGCCGCCGAGCAGGCGGCGGCAGAGTTCGGTGTGCCGAAGGAAGTGCTCCTCGGCGTCAGCTACGAGTCCTCGTGGTGGGAGGCCAACGACGGCCGCCCGAGCACCAAGGGCGGCTACGGTCCGATGCACCTGACGGACACGACGTCCGGCAGCACGTACGACCACCGCCCGGGCGAAGGGCCGGTGGACGCCACGGGCACCGACGACCCGTCCGAGCACACGTTGGAGACCGCCGCCGCGATGATCGGCGTCGCTCCCCAGGCTCTCCAGCGGGACGAGCTGCAGAACCTTCGCGGCGGCGCCGCGCTGCTCGCCTCGTACCAGCGGCAGATCACCCGTCGGATGCCGTCCGACCCGGGCAGCTGGTACGGGGCCGTGGCACAGTACAGCCAGGCCGCCGACACCGCCGCGGCGGAACGGTTCGCCGATGGCGTGTTCGAGGTGATCCGCACCGGCAGGCAGAAGGTGCGCAAGGACGGCCAGAGGGTCTCCCTGGCGCAGTCGCCGTCCGTCCGTCCGACGAGGTCGCAGCTGGCGTCCCTGGGCCTGAGGGCGTCGACATCGGCGGCGACGCCGGAGTGCCCCAGTGAGCTGACCTGCCGGTTCGTTCCCGCCGCCGCCTCCAACTACCAGGTGTCCACGCGGAAATCGAACGGCATGGACGTGAACTTCATCGTCATCCATGACCTCGAAGGGTCCTACGACGGGGGGATCAGCTGGTTCCAGGACCCCGCCAGCGGGGTTTCCGCGCACTACGTGATGAAGGCCGACGGCAGCGCGGCAACGCAGATGGTCGCCACCAAGGACATCGCCTTCCACGCCGGGAACTACTGGACCAACCTGCACGGCATCGGTATCGAGATGGAGGGATACGCCGCCCAGGGGCCCACCTGGTTCACCCCGGCCCAGTACAAGGCGACGGCCGCGCTGGTCGCCTACCTGGCGAAGCGCTTCGACGTCCCGCTGGACCGCAAGCACATCATCGGGCACGACAACGTCCTGCCGCCCAGGCCGGCCCGCGCGCCGGACGCCCACTGGGACCCGGGCCCGTACTGGGACTGGGAGAGCTTCATGGCTCTCCTCGACGCCGACCAGCGCACGCAGCCCCGGAACCGCCAGGAGCGCGAGGCCGAGGGAGGCGGGGCGCGGGCGGACATCGGAGTAGGACAGGCGGTCGCGATCACCCCGGCGTATGACACGAACGTACAGACCGTGTCGGTGTGCGCCCCGACGTGCCGGTCCCAGACCCAGCCCTCGAACTTCCTCTACGTCCGCACGGAGCCCCGCGCCGACGCTCCACTCGTCTCCGACCTCGCCCTCCGCCCGGACGGATCGGCGGGAAGCCGGCGGATCGACGACTGGGGCTCCACCGTGGTGTGGGGGCAGGAGTTCGTGGTCGCCGGCGTCCAAGGGGACTGGACGGCCCTCTGGTTCGGCGGGCAGAAGGGCTGGATCCACAACCCGGCGGGCGTGAACACGCGCCCCGCCCCGGACTCGCGGATCGTCCGTCCGGCGAGCGGGACGACGTCGGTCGGCGTCTACACGACGGCCTACCCCCGAGCGGGCGAGTACCCCCAGGGGCTGCCGCCTTCCGCTCAGACCCGGTTCACCATGTACAAGTTCCCCCAGGGGCAGGCCTACGTGGCCGCTCGCGCGTCGGTGGGCGCCGACGACTTCTTCCCTGCCACCCCCTCGCGCCCGGAGGTCACGGTCACGGGCGACCAGAGGTACGACGTGATCCAGTACAACCGGCGCCTGGCCACGGTGAACACCGCGGAGACGGACTGACCGGCCGCCGGGTCGGCACCGGCAACAGGGCTGATCTGAACCGGCCGTGAACTGACGGTCCCTCCCGGCCCGGGAGGGGCCGTCCCCGGGAGGGGCCGTCCCCGGGAGGGACCGGCCCTCACACGTCCTCTTCTCGACTCACGGAGAAGGCACCCGCTGCCGCCGCGAGGACGGCCGCCGTCGCTGCCCGGTCCGCCCACAGCCGGGTCTGCGCCCGCGCCGCCTGTTCGGAACGGAACGAGGCGGCCATCAGGGCGACGGCGAACGACGGTTGGACGACCAGGGAGTCCTGGATCTCCTGGTTGAGGGCCGTGAGATCGCCGCGCAGCGATCCGGTGTCCGGTGGCTGCCAGTCGATCTCGCCGGCGGCCTCGATGAGGTCGGCGAGCAGGCCGCCGACATCGCGCCACCGCCGGTAGACCGTCGCACGGTGCGCTCCGGACCGTTTCGCGACGCCGTCGATCGAGAGGGACGGGGCTGTGCCAGCATCCTCACGCGACACCTGTCGCTCTAGGCCCGTCAGAGAGGAACCGTCCCCGCGATGCCGCCCGTTCCCGCCGACCCCACCACGCTCCACCCGATGCCCGAGCACCCGCGCGTGGTGCTGCTCAAGCCCTTGGTGACGTCGCCGCTGATCGAGGTCGGCGACTTCTCGTACTACGACGATCCGGAGGAACCGACCGCGTTCGTGACGCGGAACGTCCTCTACCACTACGGTCCCGAGCGGCTCGTCATCGGCAAGTACTGCGCGCTCGGAACGGGCACCCGGTTCATCATGAACGGCGCCAACCACCGTATGGACGGCCCGTCCACCTTCCCGTTCCCCACGATGGGCGGCTCCTGGGCGGAGCACTTCGACCTGATCACCGGCCTCCCCGGCCGGGGCGACACCGTCGTCGGCAACGACGTGTGGTTCGGCCACGGGGCCACGGTCATGCCCGGTGTGCGCATCGGGCACGGCGCGATCATCGCCGCAGGCGCCGTGGTCACGGGTGACGTCCCCGACTACGGCATCGTCGGCGGCAACCCCGCCCGGCTCATCCGCACCCGGTACGACGCCGGGGACGTCGCCCGGCTCCTCGCCGTGGCGTGGTGGGACTGGCCGGTCGAGGACATCACCACGCACGTACGGACGATCATGTCGGGATCCATCGGCGACCTGGAGGAGGCCGCCGCCCGGATCAGCCAGGCCTGGCACCCGTCGGACAGCACGACGGGGCAGCCCGCGGACGCGGCCCCGGTTCCCGACCGGGTCCTTGTCCGCGGGCTGCCCGTCGTGGCTTCCGCCTCGTGCGGCGGGCGGGCCGTCAGCCCGCGCGCGGGATCAGACGTTGCGCCGGTACTGGCCGCCGACCTCGAAGAAGGCGTCCGTGACCTGCTGGAGCGAGCAGACCCGAGCGGCTTCCATGAGCACGGCGAAGACGTTGCGTCCCTCCATCGCGGCGCTCTTGAGTGCGGCCAGAGCCTCGTGCGCGGGCTCCTGGTGGGCGGACTGGTAGCCGTGCACGCGGTCCAGCTGCGACTGCTTCTCCTCCTCCGTGGCCCGCGCCAGCTCGATGGAGACGGGTTCCGCGTCGTCGGCGTGCGGGTTGCGGAAGGTGTTCACGCCGATGAGCGGCAGCGTGCCGTCGTGCTTGCGCTGCTCGTAGAGCATCGACTCGTCCTGGATGCGGCCGCGCTGGTAGCCGGTCTCCATGGCGCCGAGGACACCGCCGCGCTCGCTGATCCGCTCGAACTCGGTGAGGACGGCCTGCTCGACCAGGTCGGTGAGCTCGTCGATGATGTAGGACCCCTGGAGGGGGTTCTCGTTCATCGCCAGGCCCCACTCGCGGTTGATGATGAGCTGGATGGCCAGGGCCCGGCGGACGGACTCCTCCGTCGGGGTGGTGACGGCCTCGTCGTAGGCGTTGGTGTGGAGGCTGTTGCAGTTGTCGTAGATGGCGATGAGCGCCTGCAGCGTGGTGCGGATGTCGTTGAAGTCCATCTCCTGGGCGTGCAGCGAGCGGCCCGAGGTCTGGACGTGGTACTTCAGCTTCTGGGAGCGCTCGTTGGCGCCGTACTTCTCCTTCATGGCGACGGCCCAGATGCGGCGGGCCACGCGGCCGAGTACGGAGTACTCGGGGTCCATGCCGTTGGAGAAGAAGAAGGAGAGGTTCGGGGCGAAGTCGTCGATGTCCATGCCGCGGGCGAGGTACGCCTCGACGTACGTGAAACCGTTGGCGAGGGTGAAGGCCAGCTGGCTGATGGGGTTCGCGCCGGCTTCGGCGATGTGGTAGCCGGAGATGGAGACCGAGTAGAAGTTGCGGACCTGGTTCTGGATGAACCACTCCTGCACGTCGGCCATCATCCGCAGCGAGAACTCGGTGGAGAACAGGCAGGTGTTCTGCCCCTGGTCCTCCTTGAGGATGTCCGCCTGCACGGTGCCGCGCACGTTGGCGAGGGCCTTGGCGCGCAGTCCCGCGGCCTCGTCCTCGGAGGGTTCGCGGCCCTCGGCGGCGCGGAAGGCTTCGAGCTGCTGGTCGATGGCCGTGTTGAGGAAGAACGCCAGGATGGTGGGGGCCGGCCCGTTGATGGTCATGGAGACCGACGTCGTGGGCGCGACCAGGTCGAAGCCGTCGAAGAGGGCCTTCATGTCGTCGAGCGTGCCGACCGAGACGCCGGAGGTGCCGACCTTGCCGTAGATGTCGGGGCGCTCGTCGGGGTCGCGGCCGTAGAGGGTGACGGAGTCGAAGGCCGTGGACAGGCGGGTCGCGGGCTGGCCTTCGGAGAGCAGCTGGAAGCGGCGGTTGGTCCGGAACGGGTCGCCCTCGCCGGCGAACATGCGGGCGGGGTCCTCCCCGTCCCGCTTGAACGGGAAGACTCCCGCGGTGAAGGGGAAGTGCCCGGGGAGGTTCTCCGCCCGCCAGAACCGCACGAGTTCGCCGTGGTCGGCGTAGCGGGGCAGGGCGACGCGGGGGATCTTGTTGCCGGAGAGCGACTCGCGTACGAGCCGGGTGCGGATCTCCCGGTCGCGCACCTTCACGACGAGCTCGTCCTGGGCGTACGAGGCGACGAGGGCGGGCCATCCCTCGATCTGCTCCATGACGTCGTGCGGGAGCTGCTTGCGGGCGCCGGCGAGCAGGGACTGTACGTCGGTGTCGTCGAGGCCGGCTCCGGCGAGTTCCTCCCGGACGGCGGCCAGGCGCTGGACCCGGCGGGCGCTCTCGGCCAGGGCGAGGGTCTCGGAGTGGTACGCGCGGACGGTCTCGGTGATCTCGGCGAGGTAGCGCACCCGGTCCGAGGGCACGACCTGGCGGATGCCCGAGGAGTGCCGGACGTCCACGGCCGGCAGGGTGCCGGGGGTCACGTCCAGGCCCTCGTCGGCCAGCAGGGTCTTCAGGTGCTGGTAGAGAGCGGTGACGCCGTCGTCGTTGAAGGTGGCCGCGGAGGTGCCGTACACGGGCATGTCCTCGGGCCGCTTGGTGAAGGCCTCACGGTTGCGGACGAGCTGGCGGGCGACGTCGCGCATGGCGTCGCGGGCACCGCGCCGCTCGAACTTGTTGATCGCCACGACGTCGGCGAAGTCGAGCATGTCGATCTTCTCGAGCTGGGAGGCGGCTCCGAACTCGGGCGTCATCACGTACAGGGACGTGTCGACGAACGGCACGATCGCCGCGTCGCCCTGGCCGATGCCGGGGGTCTCGACGATGACCAGGTCGAAGCCCGCGGCCTTCACGACGTCGATGACGTCCGACAGGTGCTCCGGCACTTCGCGGCTGCCGCGGGTGGCCAGGCTCCGGAAGTAGACCTGGCTCCCGTCCAGGGAGTTCATCCGGATGCGGTCGCCGAGCAGCGCCCCGCCGCCGCGGCGGCGCGTGGGGTCGACGGCGATCACCGCGATGCGCAGCTTGTCCTCCTGGTCGACGCGGATCCGGCGGACCAGCTCGTCGGTGAGCGAGGACTTGCCCGAGCCGCCCGTGCCGGTGATGCCGAGGACCGGCACGGTGCGGGCCGCGGAGGCGGTCCGGAGCTCCTGGAGGAAGGCGGGCGGAAGCTTGCCCAGCTCGGCGCCGGTGATGGCGCGGGCGATGGCGAAGCGGTCGCCCGCGAGGACCGCGCCGACGTCCGCGTGCTTGGTGTCCCACAGGTCGAAGTCGCATGCCGCGACGACCGAGTTGACCATCCCGACGAGGCCCAGCCGCTGCCCGTCCTCGGGGGAGAAGATGGTGACCCCGCTCCCCCGCAGCCGGGAGATCTCCTCGGGGACGATCACGCCGCCGCCACCGCCGACGACGCGGACGTGATCCGCGCCCTGGGCGCGCAGCGACTCGACGAGGTACTCGAAGTACTCCACGTGTCCGCCCTGGTAGGACGAGACCGCCACGCCGTGGGCGTCCTCCTCCAGGGCCGCGTCGACGACTTCCTTGACCGATCGGTTGTGCCCGAGGTGGATCACCTCGACGCCCTGGGACTGGAAGATCCTCCGCATGATGTTGATCGAGGCATCGTGGCCGTCGAACAGCGCGGAAGCGGTGACCAGACGTACGGGGTTTTCAGGACGGTGCAGATCGCTCATGGGGCCCTCCGGAGCCGGCGCTGGAGCTCATACCTCGAGAGATAGTAGGACGTCCTAGTAAATCACGGGGGGTGACACTCGTGTGGCGGGCAGCACACCAGGGGCGCGAAGGAACAATCGGCGCATCTTGCTGCCCGCGATCAGAGACCCGCACATGATCAAACGATCAGCGCGTTGGAATCTGATGAGTACTGAGCTATTTCGGTGAGGTGCAGCGCCGTGCTACGTTCCGCCCGAGTGGGAGCGCTCCCCGGCTGCTGTCCGGGGACGCACCAGGCTCACGTACCGCCGCATCACCTCGTTGCACTCCCCCGCTGCACTCCCTCTCTGCACGGGCTCCCGCGCGCGTTCCCGGCCATCGGCCGGGTGCCGGGATCCCGCGCGCCGTCCTGCGCACAGGAGGAGATCGATGCGTCGCATCCTGACCTTTGTGGTGGCCCTGCTGATGGGTGCCGGAGGCCTCGCCCTGGCCGGCCTCACCGGCGTCGCGGTCGCCGACGTCACCCCCAAGCCGCCCCGGCTGACCACACCGTGGACCTCCCAGGTGTCCACGACGAATCCGCTGCCCGAGTACCCCAGACCCCAGTTGACCCGCCAGAAGTGGCAGTCGCTGAACGGTGAATGGGAGTTCCTCAATCCCCCCACCGACGGCGCCGGCAACGTCGACCGCCATGCCGCCCCTCCGACCGGGCAGACGCTGCCCGAGCGCATCCTCGTCCCCTACCCCGTCGAGTCGGCGCTCTCCGGCATCATGCGGAGCGACAACCGGGACCTGATGTTCTACCGGCGTTCCTTCACCGTCCCCCAGGACTGGTCCGGCCAGCGGGTGCAGCTGCACTTCGGCGCGGTGGACTACGAGGTCACGGTCTGGGTCAACGGGGTTCAGGTCACCACGCACAAGGGCGGCTACGACCGCTTCGAGGTGGACGTCACCCCGCAGCTGCGGGCGGGGTCCAACGAGCTGATCGTCCGCGTCTACGACCCGACCGACGGGCGCGGCGAGAAGCAGCCGCTGGGCAAGCAGACCGACAACCCGAGCGGCATCTTCTACACACCCGTCTCCGGCATCTGGCAGACCGTCTGGCTGGAGCCGACGCCCGCGTCCTCGATCTCCTCGGTCGACGTCCGCCCCGACCTGGCGAGCGGCACCGCGCGCGTCCGCGTCTTCACGCGGGGCGACGTCACCGGGTACAGCGTCCGCGCCGAGGCACTGTCCGGCTCCCAGGTCGTGGGGACCGCGTCGGGCGGGTTCGCCGAGTTCGCCGTTCCGGTGCCGAACCCCCGGCTCTGGTCCCCCGACGATCCCTTCCTCTACGACCTCAAGGTCACCCTTCGCGACTCCACGGGCGCCGCTGTCGATGCCGTCGGCAGCTACTTCGGCATGCGCGAGATGGGCACCAGGAAGGTGAACGGGGTGCTACGCCCCACGCTGAACGGGCAGTTCGTGTTCCAGGTCGGCACACTGGACCAGGGGTACTGGCCCGACGGCCTCTACACGGCCCCGACCGACGAGGCGCTGCGGTTCGACCTGCAGAAGCACAAGGACCTCGGGTTCAACATGGTGCGCAAGCACATCAAGGTGGAGCCGGCACGCTGGTACTACCACGCCGACCGGCTGGGACTGCTCGTCTGGCAGGACATCCCGTCCACTCCCGCCTTCGACCAGAGCCGGACTCCGGCACAGGTCGCCCAGCTGGAGACGGAAGCGCGCGAGATCATCGACGAGCACCGCTTCTCACCGGCCGTGGTCACCTACGTCCCGTTCAACGAGGGCTGGGGCGAGTGGGACCTCAACGCCACCCGGCGCATCACCACGGACCTGAAGAACTACGACCCGACCAGGCTGATGAACGCGCACAGCGGCTACAACTGCTGCGTCTCCAAGGGCGATCCCGGTACGGGCGACCTCATGGACTGGCACGTCTACACCGGCCCCGACGCACCGCACCCGTCGGACACCCGGGTGTCCGTCCTCGGAGAGTTCGGCGGAATCGGACTGCGCGTCCCCGGCCACGAGTACAGCCCCGGCAGCGGCTCCCCGTACGAGCAGGTCTTCAGCAGCGAGCACCTCAACGACCGCTACACGGGGATGGTCCGCGACGTCCAGCAGCTGATGACCACCAAGGGCGTCTCGGCCGCCGTGTACACCGAGATCACCGACGTCGAGGGCGAGGTCAACGGACTGTTCACCTACGACCGGCGTGTCCAGAAGGTCGACACCGGTCTCGTGCGCGCCGCGCACGCCCAGCTCCTGGCCGCCTCCCTCAATCTCAACAACGGCAGCCACACGCTGGGACACGTCCGGTCCTTCCGAGTGACCACCCCGGGCCACACGGACCGCTACCTGCGCCACGCCGACTCGTTCGCCCGCACCGATGTGCTGAGCAGCGCCTCCCCGGACGGCGCCCGCCAGGACGCCTCCTTCCGGACGGTCACCGGCCGCGCCGACCCGCGCTGCTACTCCTTCGAGTCGGTCAACTACCCGGGCCGCTACCTCCGCCACGCGGCGGGCCGGATCCGGATCGACTCCGACACCGGCGGAACCTTCTCCGCGGACGCCACCTGGTGCGCCCGCCCCGGCCTCGCCGGCTCGGGGACCTCGTACGAGTCGGCCAACTTCCCCGGACACTACCTGCGGCACTACGCCGACACCGTGTACCTCGCCCGCAGCGGCGGCACCAACGCCTGGGACACCGCGGCCGGCTTCACCGCCGACGCCTCCTGGGCGACCGGCGAACCAGCCCTGTGGCGCAGCTCGGTCCTCCTGCCCGTCGACGTGCGCCGGTCCCTCCAGGTGACGACGTGGGGTCACACCACCCGGTATCTGCGGCACATCGACAGCCTCGCCTCGACCGAGGTCGTCGACACCGGTAGCGCCCCGCTGCTCAAGCAGGACGCGACCTTCACGCTGCGCCGCGGCCTGGCCGACTCCTCGTGCTACTCCTTCGAGTCGGTGAACCAGCCCGGCCGGTTCCTCCGGCACGCCGACAGCAGGGTGCGCATCGCCCCCGACGACGGATCGGCTCTCCTCCGCGACGACGCCACCTTCTGCGCACGGCCCGGGGTCGGGGGCACAGGCGTGACCTTCGAGTCGTTCAACCGCCCCGGCTCGTTCCTGCGCCACTACGCGTCCGCGGTGCACATCGCCTCGGGCAGCGGACCGGGCGACGGGTTCGACCGGCCCCAGATGCTCACCGCGGACAGCAGCTGGACACTGGCCGCGCCCTGGGCACCCTGACCGATGATTCGGGCCGTGCCGAGAGCCACGCGCGAGGGTCGGCCGGTCAACCGTGGTCAACCTCGGTCAACCTCGGTCAACTCTGGTCAACCCCGGTCGAGCCTCGGCAGCGAGGCGCAGAGGCGTTCGGGCAACTCGGGCAGGACCTTGCGGATGCCGGCGCACCCCGCGTCGCCGTTCGTGGTGACCGGCCGCCAGCCCGAGGCCTCGGCCCGGTAGAACCAGCGCTGGGAGACGCCCGAGGAGGAGCAGCCGTCGCCGGCGTCGCCGCACGCGGGCCCCGTCCGGGTCGACAGGTCAAGGACCAGCCACGTGTCGTCGCAGCCGCGCTCCTCCCAGCTCGTGTGCTCAGGGATGTCCGTATCGGTGACGGCCTGCCGGTACGAGGACGCCGTGCACCGCGGCGGCGTCGGATCGCAGCCGTTCTCACCGCAGTGCCGCAGGGCCGGCGGGGTGGCCCCGGCGGGGGTGTACACGTCCCCGCTGTTCACCATGACCTTGCGCGAGCCCAGAGGCCCGTCCAGCTTCACCGTCGCCTCGACCCGCCGCGTCCCGGTACAGCCGGAGGCCCTGTCCAGGGAACGGGTCTCGAACGTGACCCTCACGTACACCGTGCCGTGCTCGACGGTGTCGAGTGCGCCGCGCAGGCCGCGCACGCACTCACCCGTACCGTCGGGCACTTCGGCGTCGACCACCAGGGAGCGTCCTCCGCCGGATGTACGGACCGCGTCGATACGGATGGGAGCCGCGAGCGTCCAGGCCGTGCCCGCGCCGGCCGCGTCCTCCCCGGTCGCCGGGGTCCCGAGGGGGTCCGTGGTCTCCACGGTCTCGGAACCGCAGCCGGTCAAGACCGCCAGGATGATGCCGAGGACGACCAACCGTCTGCCCCACTGCCCCATGCCGAACCCCCCGTTTCCCGAAGTTCGGCAGCCTAGCGCGGCCCATGCCGGGCCACGCGCCGGGGGCGAGCGCGCGGCCCCGTGGGACGTCCTCAGTCCGTCTGGGGTCCCATGATCCGTACGAGGAGGTCGTCGAGGCTCACGAGTCCCGTGAGCTCGCCGTGCTCGTCCCGTACGAGGGCTAGGGACGCCCGACGCTGGCGCAGTCGCTCGACGGCGTGGGACACGGTCGTCACGGTGGACAGTTCGGGGACGGGACGTGCGAGATCGCGGGCGGTGAGGGCTCTGCCGCGGGTCCGGGCCACCAGGGCGTCGCGGGCGTGGACCGAACCCAGGACGCGGTCGCCGTCGCTGACCAGGAGGCGGGAGCGGTCGGCGGCGGAGGCCTCGGCCAGGAGCGTGTCCAGGTCGGCGTCGGCGGAGACCGTGACGATGTCCGCGGCCGGGGTCTGCAGCAGCGCCACCGGGGTCTGGGGCTCCGTCAGGGACCTGGTGATCAGCTGCGAGTCCGTCTCGTTGATCAGACCGAGGCGCTCGGACTCCTTGACGAGGTGGGTCAGCTGCTCGCGGTTGTGGACGGCCGTCAGTTCGTCGCGGGGCTGGACGCGGCACATGCGGACGAGTGCGTTGCTGACCTTGTTGAGCACCCAGATCAGCGGGCGGACGGTCTTGACCACCGCGCGGAACGGCGGGGTGAGCAGCATCGCGGAGCGCTCGGGATGGGCGATGGCCCAGGACTTGGGGGCCATCTCCCCCAGGACCATGTGGAGGAACACCACGATGATCATGGCGACGGCGAAGGCGATGCCGTAGCTGAGGGCTGCGGGCAGGCCGAGCTCGACCAGCAGGGGATCGAGTTCGTGGGAGATGGCGGGCTTGGAGATGGAGCCGAGGCCCAGGGTGCAGATGGTGATGCCGAGCTGCGCGCCGGCCAGCATGAGGGACAGCTCGCGCATGCCCGCGAGTGCGGCCTTGGCGCCGCGCTGCCCCTCGGCGACGGCCTTCTCGATGCGGTGGCGCTTGGCGGCGACGAGGGCGAATTCGGCGGCGACGAAGAAGCCGCTGCCGATCAGCAGCAGGACGGTGATGAAGACGGCCATGGGGAAGCTCATGCCTGGTTCTCCTCGGCCTGCTCGGCGCCGGTCTTCTCGACGCCGGTCTTCTCGATGCGGACCCGCTCGGGAACGTGGCGGTCGAGGCTGAGGACCTCGATCAGGACGCCGTCCACCGTGAGCCGGTCCCCGATGGTCGGAAAGCGGCCGAGGCGATCGATGACGAGGCCGGCGACCGTGTCGTAGTCGTCCTCCTCGGGCAGGGCGATCCCGGTGGCCTCCTCGATCTCGTCGAGGCGCCGGCCCGCGTCCACCCGCCAGCCGTCGCCGTCGGCCACCGCGAGGGCCACGACCTTGTCGCTCTCGTCGGCGATGTCCCCGACGAGTTCTTCGGCGATGTCCTCGTAGGTGACGACGCCCCCGACGCCGCCGTGCTCGTCCAGGACGACGGCGAACTCGTCGTCGCGCTCCCGCATCTGCGCCACCGCCTGCGGCAGCCGCAGCGTGTCCGGCAGCAGGAGCGGCCGGCGTGCGGCCTCGCCCGCGGTCGTCGTGTCGAACGCGGTCGCGGGCAGACGCATCAGCTCGTTCACGCCCAGGACTCCGGCGATGTCGTCGGGGTGGTCCCCCAGGACCGGGTAGTTCGAGTGGCCGTACCGCGCGATCAGCTCCACGGCCTCGGTGAGGGTGGCGTCCTTGCGTACGAAGACGGCGTCGGCGCGCGGCACCATGACCTCGTCCATGGTCCGCTCGGAGAACTCCAGTGCGTGGTCGAGCAGCTCGGCGGTGGCGGGCGGCAGCTCGCCCTGCTCGTGAGACTCGCCGATGAGGTGGCTGAGCTCCTCCAGCGTCGCGCCGTGGTGCAGCTCCTCGACCGGCTCGATGCCGACCTTGCGCAGCAGCTTGTTGGCGGCGCCGTCGAAGACGCGGACGACCGGTCCGACGATCTTCAGATAGACGAGGGTGGAGACGGCCAGCGACTTGGCGAGCCGCTCGGGTACGGCGAGGGCCAGGTTCTTCGGCGCGAGCTCGCCGAGGACCATCTGCAGGACGGTCGCCACGACGAAGGCGAGGACGACGGAGATCGCGGAGACGGCTCCGTCGGACAGTCCCGTCCCCTCCAGCGCGGGCTTGAGGAGCGCCGAGACGGACGGCTCGGCCAGGAAGCCGACGACCAGTCCGGTGACGGTGATGCCGAGCTGGGCTCCGGAGAGCATGAACGAGAGCCGTTCGAGGACCGTCAGCGCCCGGGCCGCCCGCCTGTCGCCCGCCTCGGCTTCGCGGGCGAGCGCGAGCCGGTCGGCGGCGACGTAGGCGAACTCCTGGGCGACGAAGTAGCCGGTGCCTGCGGTCAGCACGAGGACGGCCAGCAGGCCGAGAGCGGCGTTCATCGGCTACCGCACCCCGTCATGGAGGGATGCGTCGATCTGGCGGACAAGAAGGTGCTCCTTCGCGGGCGGGCGCTCATGCGAGCGCTCAGGTTCTACACCACTGTAAAGGAACGGCAAACAGCCCTCGTGAGGCGCCACGGGGCAGATCGGGATCACCACGGCCGCGGGACCGGCCGCAGGACCGGCCGCAGCCCGGATTTCGAGCCGATCTTTCGGACTTCCCCTCCGAAGCACCCTTGAGTGCACCCCCGTTGACGCGTTCAGCCCTTAGCATTCTACAGAGCTGTAGAGGAAAGGCCCGGATGACACGCGCATCCGATCGGATCGGCCGGATCGGATCGGATCGGATCGGATCGCGTGGGCCGGGTCCCCTCGCCCCTCCGAAACCTCGGGAGGGCTTCGACAGCATCCGAACCACACATGAAGGAGTGAACGCCACCATGGTGTTCAAGCGACTGCTCGGCTCGCTCGGTGTCGGCGGCCCGTCCGTGGACACGGCCCTCGACCCGGGCGCGGTGACGCCGGGCGGCCATCTCGGCGGGCACGTCCACCTCAAGGGCGGCAGTGTTGACTTCACCGTCGAGCACATCACCCTGGAGCTCGTGGCCCACGTCGAGGCCGAACACGACGGCGGGGAGTCCGAGGGCGCGGTGGTCTTCCACCGGCAGGTGGTGAGCGGGGGCTTCCGCCTCGCGGAGGGCGAACTGCGCAGCGTGCCGTTCTCCTTCCCCCTGCCCTGGGAGACCCCGATCACCGAGCTGTACGGTCAGGGCCTGGGCATCACCCTGGGCGTACGGACCGAGCTCGGCGTCGCCGGCGGGAAGGACAAGGGCGACCTCGACCCGCTGGCGGTACGCCCCCTGCCCGCCCAGGAGGCGATCCTCGAGGCCCTCGGGCAGCTCGGCTTCGGTTTCAGGTCGGCCGACCTCGAACTCGGGCACATCAGCGGAACGGGCCAGCAACTGCCCTTCTACCAGGAGATCGAGATCACCCCTTCGCCCGGGTACGCGCACCAGGTCGACGAGATCGAGGTGACCTTCCTCGCCGGACCGGGCGGAATGGAGGTCGTCCTGGAAGCGGACAAGCGCGGCGGACTCCTCTCCGAGGGTCACGACGTCCTCGGCCGCCACACAGTCAGCCATGACGGCGTCGAACGAGTGGACTGGAACACCGAGGTGGAGTCGTGGATGCGTCAGCTCGTGGAGCACCGCGTCTCGTACGCGGCACCGTCCCCGTACGGGGCCCACGCCGGTGACCACGGCGCTCCGTACGCCGGCAAGGAGCACCAGGGCCACTCCGGTCACGGGGCCGGGCACGGCCACCGCTCCGACACGGGGACGGGCATGGGCATGGGCACCGTGGTCGCGGCGGGTGCTGCCGGTGTCGCCGTCGGGGTCGTCGGCGGCATGGTCGCAGCCGAAGTCGTCGACGAGGTCGGGGACTTCTTCGAGGGAGATGATGAGGACGAGGGAGGCGAGGACGAAGGCGAGGAGGGCTGAGCACGCCAGCCCGCCCGGCCCCCTCAGCCCTCGCATCGCCCGGGAGAGCCCGGCGGAGCCTTGGGAGAGCCCTGGGAGAGCCCGCTAGAGCGGGGTCGCCGCTTTCAGAATCACGAACAGCGTGACGGCCGAGTTCGCCGAGGACAGCGCGGAGGCGGCGGTGCCGGCCGCCGCCCCCCACGCGGCCAGGCCCGCGCCGGTGAACAGGGACGGCCACGAGCGGGCGGCCGGAGCAGGACCCAGCAGAGCCGCGACGCGGCGCGGCACGGGGCCGACCACGGCGAACCCCGCGAGGGTCACGGACGGCGCGCCGCGCGAGATCAGCGCGGCCTTGCCGACCGCCCGGGCCACGACCCGTCGGCTTCCGACGCTCGTGGCCGCCTCCTCGTCCGCCCACCGCTCGGTGGTGTACGTGACGGCTGTACGCAGGGGCCGCAGGAACGGGTTCGCGCGGGCGGCGAGTTGCACGGTCAGCAGGAACCTGTGATGGCGGGCCGCCAGGTGGGCACGTTCGTGGGCGAACAGCGCGCGTCGCTCCGGCCCGGCCAGCGTGGCGAGCATCGCGGTGGTGACCACGACACGATCCCTCGCCCCGCCCGTCGCGCGGCCCTTCGCAAAGACGCCTGCGCGGCTCTTCCGGCCCGGAAGGGCGTACGCGTACGGGCTGGCATCGGGCAGCACCACGACCGAGGTCGCGGGCAGTCCTTCCAACGCGCGGCCGGCCCGTCGGCGTACGCGCCGATGCCGCCACGCGGCCCTGGCACAGGAGGCGAGGACCAGGATCAGGGTGGGAATGGCGATCCTGCCCGCGACCTCGTCGTAGGGGACGGCCTCACGGACCTCGGGGTCGGACCAGCCGTCCGGCAGCGGGTTGCCGGGCAGTTGCGCGGTGCCGACCACCATCAGCAGTGCGAGGGACAGGGTGCTGCACACGGCGAGCACGGCCGAGGCACCCGTCAGCAGCCACGTGGCCATCCGCGGATGAAGGTGGTGCTCGGCAAGGCGCGCCACCGGCCACGCCGTCAAGGGCAGCACCAGCGGCAGGAAGACGAAGACCCCCACGCCGTCAGCTCTCCCCCTCCGAGTGCTCCTGCGCGAGCAGCTCGCGCAGGAGGCTCTCGTCATGCGGTGAGAGGGCCGTCACGAACCTGGCGAGGACCGTCTTCCGGTCCGCCTCGCCGTCCAGGACCTTCCGCATCCGCAGGGCGGCGAGCCCGGCCTCGTCCGCGACCGCCGTCCACTCGAACGACCGGCCCACCCGCCGCCTGCTCACCGCGCCTTTGGCGTGCAGGCGCGTCAGGATCGTGATGACGGTCGTCTGGGCGAGATCGCCACCGAGCCATTCCTGCACCCGCCCCGCGGTGCGGGCACCGGATGCCTGACGCAGCGCGGCCAGCACCTGCGCTTCGAGCTCACCCTGGGCCCGCCGCCGCGGAACAGCGTCATGGCCGTCGCGTTCGCCCATCGCCGTCCCGTCCCCTTCCCGACGCATCGCCTCACCCTTTCCCACTCGCTCTACATCACTGTAGAATCACAGGCTCCAACACGCTACGGCTCCGAAGGAAGACGACATGGGTGTAAGCCTCTCCAAGGGTGGCAACGTCTCGCTGACCAAGGAGGCACCGGGGCTGACCGCCGTCCTGGTGGGCCTGGGCTGGGACGTCCGCACGACCACCGGGAACGACTACGACCTCGACGCGAGCGCCCTGCTCCTGAACGACACGGGGAAGGTCGCCTCCGACCGTCACTTCGTCTTCTACAACAACCTCACCAGCCCGGACGGTTCGGTCGAGCACACCGGCGACAACCTCACCGGCGAGGGCGACGGTGACGACGAGGCCATCAAGGTCGACCTGGCCGCCGTGCCCGCCGACATCACGAAGATCAGCTTCCCGGTGTCCATCCACGACGCCGACAACCGCGGCCAGAGCTTCGGCCAGGTCCGCAACGCCTTCATCCGGGTGGTCAACCAGGCCGGCGGCGTCGAACTCGCCCGCTATGACCTCTCCGAGGACGCCGCCACCGAGACCGCGATGATCTTCGGAGAGCTCTACCGTCACGGCACCGAGTGGAAGTTCCGTGCCGTGGGTCAGGGCTACGCCTCCGGACTCGCCGGCATCGCCGCCGACTTCGGCGTCAACGTCTGAGCCGCCGAGCGAGTCGCCTGAGTCACCGAGCGAGTCAGCCCCTCCAGAGAACGGAAGCCAGTGTTCGGAATCAGCGAGATAGCGATCCTCCTGATCGTCGTCATTCTGCTCCTCGGGGCCAAGAAGCTGCCCGACCTCGCCCGCAGCGCGGGCAAGGCGGCCCGCATCCTCAAGAGCGAGTCCAGGGCGATGAAGGCCGACGGCGGCCCGCCCCCGCAGGCCACCTACCAGGCCACCGACAGCCGCCCGATCCAGGAACCGGCCGTCGAGCACGACAGCCGGCAAGGCGATCGCCGGTGACGTGGACCGCCCGGAAAGCGGGGCAGTACGCCGTGCGAGGACGCCTGGAGGAGCGGCGCAGGACCGACTGAGCTACGGCTGGAGGAGCGGCCTGCCGAGGATCGTCATGGCGACGAGACCGACCACGGCCGCGATCCCACCGAGTCCGGCGAGCAGGAAGCAGGATCCGAGCGCGATGTCGATGAGCCGCGACGACCGATCCTGGAGCACGAGCACGTCCGACGGGTCCCGTGGGTCGTAGCAGGCCTGGAGGGACGGCGCCGGGCTGGGGTGGGAGAAGGCTCGGACGGTGCCACTGCCGTCCGTGTACCGGTACGTCCCCTGCCCGTCCGCCTGTTCAGCGATGACGGTCACCCCGTACCTGCGCCGGCGCGTCTCGTGCAACCACGGCACCACACACACCGCGCCGAGCCCGATGCCCACGACGGCCAGGGCACCCAGCGCCGCGACGAAGAGGGCCCCGGTCACCGTGGTGGGCCCGTCCCCCGCGACGGCGTTGGTCACGGACAGCGCGAGGACTCCACCCAGGCAACCGAGCAGGACCCGCCCCAGCGTGCGCCGGAACCTCTGGAGCCAGGTACGGGTGAAGGTCCGCACCTCGACGAGGGCGCTGCCGTCGACGTCCTCGACAGGGGCGGGCAGCAGGACGTTCACCGCGTCGGCGAAGGCGGCGGCCGCGGCCGCACTCACCTCCTCGATCCGGTGGACGGACGGCTCCGCCCCCGCGGGGGCGCTCAGCTCGACCGTGACCTCGCGCGCCTCGACGTGGACGCGGGCGATGGCCCTGAAGGGGATCATCACCTGCCCGCCGGGGCGTTCCAGAACCAGCCCGCCTCGCACCGCACTCAGAACGGTCGCACCGCGTCCCCGCAGGACGGGCATGGACGATGTGATCGACATGGGTGTGATCGTAGGGCGGGAGCGGCCCTGCCCTCGCGTGCCGCTCTGTGCGGTGGATGCCATCAGGTCGGACCGGTGGTTGTGGTCGTGTCGCTGGTGCCGGTGGTGCCGGTGGAGCCGGTGGAGCCGGTGGAGCCGGTGGGTGAGGCCTGCTGGTAGAGCGCCACCAGCACCCCGTGCAGCGGCTGCCCCTCCGGATCCTCCTCCGCCTCGTCGACGAGTCGGGTGAGGGTCTCACCGAGTTCCTTCGCCTGCGCCGGGCCGAGACGCAGGTGGCGCAGTGTCAGGTGGGGGTCGACGGGAGAGCGGTCGAGCTCCTGGGCGACGGCGGTGAGCATCGCGGCGGTCCCCGCCGCCTGGGGGCGGGCGACGATCATGTGGCGGGCCGTGCGCTGGTAGTACTGCTCGGTGCCGCCGCGGACCTGGCGGGTCTCGGCGATGTGGATCAGTCCGGCTTCGCGCAGGACTTTGAGGTGGTGGGCGACGTTGCCCTTCTTCGCGTCGAGCTGTGTCGCGAGCTGGCTGGTGGTCGCGGGCCGGTGGCCGAGGGCGAAGAGCAGCCGCTGGCGCAACGGGTGGGCCAGTGCCGCGAACTGCTCGGGGGCACCGATCTCCAGGACGTCCTCGGGCGGCGGCTGGTAGGGGAGCTGATCAGGCATGCAAAGAAGTGTCTAAATTCTTTGACGCTTACGCAAGGGTGGTGCTGTACTTCCCGCCGTGACGACTTCAACGAAGCTTCCGACGGCCCCTGTTATCGACGAGACAGCCCGGCTGGTGAGTGAGCAGTACGTGTTCCCCGAGATAGCGGAGCAGGTCGCCGACCTGCTGCGACGGCGCCTCGCCGAGGGCGCCTACGACGTCGACGGCGCCGAGGAGCTGGCCGGTCTGGTCACCGCGGACCTGCAGTCCGTCAACGGCGACCGGCATTTGAGGCTGAAGCACCACGCCGAACCGGTGTCCCCGGAGCAGGGGGCCGCCACGATGGAGGCCATGCGCCGGGACTTCGACACCTCGCTCGGCGGTGCACCGCTGGTGCGCCTGCACGACGGGGGCATCGCCGTGCTGGAGCTTGCGCCCATGCTGTTTCCGCTGGACTGGGCCGCCGAGCCCCTGGCCGCGGCGCTCACGCTGACGTCCCGCGCCCAGGCGCTGATCGTGGACCTCCGCGCCAACCGCGGCGGCGATCCCGACACCGTCGCCTTCGTCTGCAGCTACCTCCTGGACCGGCGCACCCACCTCAACAGCATGCACTGGCGCAAGGGCGACCGCAGGGAGCAGTCCTGGAGCCTGCCGCACGTCCCCGGCGCCCGGTTCGGCGGCAGCAAGCCGCTGTACGTGCTGACCAGCGAGAGCACGTTCTCCGCGGCCGAGGAGCTGGCGTACGACCTCCAGCAGCTCGGCCGTGCCGTGGTCGTCGGCGAACGCACCCGTGGCGGCGCGCACCCCTGCAAGGGCTGGACGGTTCACCCCCACCTGGAGGTCACCGTCCCCATGGGCCGGGCCGTCAATCCCGTCTCGGGCACGAACTGGGAAGGCACCGGGGTCCAGCCGGACGTCCTCTGCCCCGCGGCCGACGCCCTCGACCGGGCGCGCACGCTGGCCGCCGCTCGACTCGCAGACTGAGGCACTCCTGACGCAGGGCGGGTACTCCTCACGCGGGGCGTACCCCGCACGCAGGGCGCCGAGGATCTCGGCGCCCTGCGTGAGGCCTGCCCGCGCGAAGATTCCTGACCCCGTACCACGACAGCACACCCCACCCGGCGGGATCTCCTGAAGCCACAGCCGGCACCCCACCGCGCGGCCCTACCTCCTCGCGCCGCGCTCGCCGCGCGGCGAGCGCGCCGGCCCCGCCTCTCACTTCGCTCCACTCCGCCCCTTTCGGTCGAGTAGTCCCTGCTCAGGGCGCACCGACCCGAGCCGTAGGTGTCCTCGGCCGTGTCTCGGCCTGGCGCTAGAAGTACGGAGAGGGCAAGGCCTGCAGGAGCCTGGGCGCGGGTGGTTGCGCCTTCGCCATGACTCTGTCCGGTGTCCTGCCGTGGAAGGGCGTGCCCCGGCACCCGCGTACCGCCTGGTGCGCCTCCGGACCGCCCAGGCTCCGCCCCCTCCCCACCCCCACTCCCCCTCCCCCTCCACGACCTCCGGGAGACTCCATGCCGCTGTCCCTGCGTCCCGCCCGGCCGCTCGCCCCGCCCGTCACCCTGCTTCTGGCCACCGCGCTGATGACCGCGGGCCTGACCGGCTGCTCCACGCTGTCCCCGTTCCACACCTGTGACGACACCGCGGCGCGGCTGAAGGGCCTGCGCTCCCAGTCGATCCTGACCACCGTCCCCGAAGGGGCGACCGCTCCGAAGGGGCTCGACTCCGTCGACTCGCGCTGCGTCGACGACACGGGCGACGCCTGGCTGTACGCCGCGCGCGTCTACGCCTTCCCGGGCTCCCGGCAGAAGGTCGTGGACTTCTACCGCATCACCGCCGAGGCGGACGGCTGGCACGTGCAGCACGACCCCTTGGACCAGGGCACCCCCGACACGACGGCGGGACTGTGCTTCACCAGGGGCGGTGACGGCGAAGCCCTCCTGCTGACCGTGCAGTTCACTTCGGCCGAGGACCTGAAGTTCGAGCACGACTACGACGCCGGGCCGGAGTTCGACTCGGGCGCCGGGTTCGAGGTCGAGGTCGGCTCCGAGACGGACGGAGCGAAGACCGGCTGCTTCGACTGACGCCCCGGGGCCTCACCCACACGCCACCAGTGGACCGCGGGCGGTCGAACCCCGGGCGGTCCGACGCGGAGGCCGGACGGCAACTGCGCTCACCACGCGACCTGATTGCATGTTCTTGTTCGTAACTCAGGCCTATCGAGCATCTATTGACACACCTGTGCTCGCCCGCCAGAGTCTTGACCGTCAGAGATGCCGATCACGCCGATACGGACGAGGAGCGTTTCCGCATGCCTCAGATCCCCGCAGTATCACGCCGCCTGCTTCTGGGAGGAGCTCTGGCCACCGGCGCAGCCGCAGCCGGTGTCGGCACCGCCCAGGCCTCCCCCGCGGCACAGGCAGATGCCGTGCCGGCCGCCGTCCCGCGGCGCAGGCCCGGCCAGAAGTCCATGATCGATGTCCCGTACGCCTCCTACGGAACCGTCCGCGTCGGCGTCATCGGCCTCGGCAACCGGGGCTCGGGCATGGCCGAGGGATGGTCGGTCGTCCCCGGTTGTACGGTCACCGCCGTCTGCGACATCAGGGCGGACCGCGCCCGGCGCACCGCGGACCAACTCGTCGCGAAGGGCAAGCCCCGCCCCGCGGAGTACGGCGGCTCCGACGCCTCGTTCACGCAGATGCTGGAACGGGACGACATCGACCTCGTCTACATCGCCACCCCCTGGGAGTTCCACTACCAGCAGGGCAGGGCGGCGATGCTGGCGGGCAAGCACGTCATCGTCGAACTGCCCATCGCCACCGGCCTCGACGAGCTGTGGGACCTCGTCGACACCTCGGAGCGCACGCGCCGGCATCTCATGCTCGCCGAGAACTGCAGCTACGGCCGCAACGAGCTCGCGATGCTCAAGATGGCGCACGAGGGCCTCTTCGGCGACATCACCAACGGCCACGGCGGATATCTCCACGACCTGCGCGAACTGCTCTTCTCCGACACGTACTACACCGATGCCTGGCGCCGTCGCTGGCACACCCGCAGCACCGCGTCCTTCTACGCCATGCACGGGCTGGCTCCGGTGGCCGCCGCGATGGACATCAACCGCGGCGACCGGATGACGGTGCTGCGGGCCACCGCCACCGAACCGAAGGGCCTCGCCGACTACCGCGAGCGCTTCGTGCCCAGGTCGCACCCGTCGTGGAAGGAGACGTACGTCAACGGTGACCTCGTCACCTGCCTCATCGACACCGCCAAGGGCCGGGTCATCCGCGCCGAGCACGACGTCAGCTCGCCGCGCCCCTACAGCCGGATCAACAGCCTCGCGGGCAGTCGCGGCATCTTCGAGGACTACGCGGGTGTCATGGCCACGAGCGGCGGACGCATCTACGTCGAGCCCGACCACGGCGGCCATTCCTGGCGGGCCTTCGACTCCTACCGCAAGGAGTTCGACCACTGGCTGTGGAAGAAGATCGGCGACGACGCCGCCAACAACGGCGGTCACGGCGGCATGGACTACGTGCTGCAGTGGCGCACCGTCCAGCTGATGCGCGCCGGACTCGTGCCCGACATCGACGTCTACGACTCGGCCGCCTGGTGCTCCCCCGTGCCGCTGAGCGTCAAGTCCCTGGCTGCGGGCGGCCGTCCGGTCGAGATCCCCGACTTCACCCGGGGCGCCTGGGTCAACCTGCGGATGGGCCTGGACTCACGTGCCTCCGAGATGCCCCCGGTCGCCTGACCATCCCCCACCACCGCGAAGGAGACCGACCGTGCGATCAGCCCGAGTGATCACCCTGTTCAGAGCCGCGGCCGTGGCGGGGGCCATGCTTCTCGTCCCCGCGCAGGCGGTCGCGGCCGGACCGCAACCGGCATCCGCCCCGGCGAAGACGGAGGTGGTCATCACGCCGGTCGACCTCCAGGGGCCGGCCATCTCGACGGTGAAGGTGACCGTCAGGAACGCGGGACCCGACCGCATGCGGTCGTTGAAGGTGTCGTTCGGCGGACCGGTGGGCTGGGCGGTCCAGCCGGCCGAACGGGTGGTGAGCGGCGCCCTGGCCACCGGCCAGTCCGCCGAGACCGAGTTCAGGATCCAGGTGCCGGAGCAGCGCCCGGGCTTCACCATCCGGACGTTCACCGCTGCCGTGACCTACAAGGGCGGTGACGGCGCCGGGTCCGCCACCGGCACGCTGTCCCAGCGCAGCGGCGAGCCCCTGGCGAGCCTGAAGGCCGCCTACAACGGTGTCGCGATCACGGACGAGAGCAACACGGCCCCCGGTGACTACGACGGCGAGGGCAACAGCTTCTCCGCACAGAAGCTCGCCGCGGTCGGCCTGACCCGCGGCGCGCCCGTGAGCGCGCTGGGTGCGAAGCTGACCTGGCCGGACGTGCCGAGCGGCACGAAGGACAACGTGTCGAGCGCCGGACAGGCCGTCGCTCTGAGCGGCCAGGGCAGCCGGCTCGTCCTCCTGGGTTCGGGCGTCGGGAGCAGCGCGACGGGCAGTGCCACCGTGTACTACAAGGACGGCACCTCCACCAAGGGGTCGTTCGGCTTCCCCAACTGGTCGTTCGCCGCGGCCGACGCCCACGGCGCGACGCTCGTGGCGTCGTCCGACGGCCGCAACCGCCCGAGCGGATACGGAAACGCGGGCATCGCCTACCGCGTGTTCGCCCACTCGATCCCGCTCGACGCGGGCAAGCAGGTCGACTTCGTCGTCCTGCCGGACAACGCCGGCATCCACGTCTTCGACATGGCCGTCGCCTCCTGATCCCGTACGCATGACGTGATCCCCGGCAGCCGCCCCCGAACCCCTCCGGTCCGGGGGCGGCTGCCGTTCCGGCCCCGGCTACCGCGTCGCGTAGTCCTCGCGCAGGGAGTCCAGGATCTCGGCGGCCTGCGTGAGGTCCGCCTCGCGGCAGCGGGACGCGGCCACCGTGAGGCGGGCGACCGCCTCCTGGAAGCGGCCCAGGCAGTTGCCCTCGATGAGGGCCGCGATCCTGACCGCCTCGGCGCGCGCCAACTCACCCTGAGGCCCGCCCTCTTCGTGCGCCGCGACAGCCGCCTCCGCCTCGGTCAGGGCCTCCGGGAAGCGTTCCGCCTGGGCGAGGACACGGGCTCGGCGGTAATGGATCTCGCCGGTCTCGTACCAGCGCTGGAAGTCCCCGGTGCCGTCCGGAACGGCCGCGACGACCGCGTCGGCCTCCACCAGGTGCCGCAGTGCCTCGTCGACGCCGTCCTCTTCCCGCGCGGCCATGGTGAGGCGGGCGAACTCGCGCATCATATGGACGATCAGCGGGGGGTGCGGCGCCTCGGCGTGCGCGGCGACCGCCCGCTCGTACGCCGTGCCCGCCGCCTCCCAGCGGTCGGCCATGGCGAGCGTCGTCGCCGCCTCGGCAGCCACCAGAGTGTGGGTCGTGCGGTCGTCCTCCCAGGCCGCGACGGTGTCCGCGAGACGCAGGAACTCCTCGGCCGAGGCGAGGAACTCCTCCAGCTCCCGCATCCCGCGTGCCAGGGTGAGCCGGGCCTGGGCGACGAGGCGTTCGTCGAGCGACGCGGCCGCCTCGTCGGTGAGGACGGACTCCAGCACGGCGACGGCGTCCGCCTGCTGCCCCGTACCGGCGAGGACGTCGGCCAGATGCAGACGCGCCTGGGCGGCGTCGTCGTGGGTCCCGTCCTGGTCGAACCGCGCGGCCGCCTCGGAGAGGTGGCGCACGGCGCCGGCGGAGTCCCCGAGGTGCGAGGACGCGTGGCCGAGCAGTGCGTACGTCGGGGCCAGCGGGAAGTCCGTGTCGTCGTACCGCACCGCGTCGGAGATCGCCCGGTGCAGCAGCTCCGCAGCCTCCGCCGGCGCCTGCCCCGCCAGGAGGATCTGCGCGAGCAGCGCGCGCGGCCGCGAACCCCGCCAGGGCCGCCCGGACGCCTCGACGTCCTCCAGGGCCGCGCGCAGCTCCGACTCCGCCAGGGCGGTGTCACCGCGCTGGACGGCGATGTCGGCAATGAACTGGCGGGTGTTGGCCACGTGGTGGCGCACGGAGAGGCGCTCCGCCTCTGTCCGCAGCCGCCCTGCCGCCTCCTCGAACCGCTCGCACACCGCGTCAGGGGCCTCCGGCAGGTGCCGCTGGAGGTCCTGATAGGCGGCGAACAGCGCCGAGTACAGGACGGTCAGGTACTCCAGCGCGCGATCCGACGCCAGGTCGGGGCAGGCGACGGCCTCGGCCTCGCCGAGCGGCTGCGGCTCGCCGGTGAAGGGAGCCTCGGTGCTGAGCCGCTCGGCCTCGCGCAGGCAGGCGTCGAGGGAGGCCCGGACGGCATCCGCCCTCGTGGACGCCGGCCCATCGTCGCCGTCCCTGTCCGTATCCGCGTCCGTGTCGCCGTTCTTGTCCGTGTCCGTGTCCACCCGCGGATCGTCGCCGTCCCCCGCCGCGCGGACCAGGTCCGCGGCGGCCTCGGACGTGGTCCCCCAGGCAAGGGCACGCGCCCGCGTGGAGAGCGCCTGCCACGGCATCGCGAGCCGCTCGAACAGGTCGGCGGCCAGCTCCAGCTCGGCGACGCTCTCCGCGTGGCGGTCGTCCTGCAGGAGTCGGTACGCGCGCTGCTCGGCCAGCTCAGCGCGGAGCAGTTCCTCCGGGCCGAGCCGGTCATCGTGCGCGGTGCCGTCTTCCGCGACGCGTTCGGCTACGCGGGTCCAGAGGCGGGTGTCCCCGGGATGTCCGAGCGCGGCCATCCGCCGTGCCTCGGTCACCAGGGAGAAGAAGTCGTCGGGAACCTCCGGCCCGGCCGTGGCCGCGAGGGCGGGTACGGCCGCACCTGCCCCCGCCGCCGCGCCCGCCCGTGCGGGAGAGCGGGTCGCGGACGACCTGAGCCCGAGCGGCAGCGGCTCGTCGAGCAGCGGACGCCGCTCGAGACGTGAGCGGCGGCGGTCCCCGACGGCCGGTGTGCCGTTGCGCGCGTCGAAGGCGGCGGAGAGCCGGTCCGCCTCGGAGCGCACGTGGGCGGAGAGTCCGGCCGCCGTCCAGGTCCGGCCGGGCGGGCCGGCCACGGGGGTGTCGCCGTGGCCGTCGCCGACGAGCCGGGCGAGCAGCACCTCGACACCGGTGAGAAGCTCCAGATGGGCCAGCGGTGCGCCCGTCGCCTCGAAGAGGGGGCGGTTCTCCGCCAGGATCTCCAGGCCCCGGCCCTCGTTGCGCGAGAGGGCGCAGAACTCCAGGTGCAGACCGACCTCCTCCTGCATGCCGGTGTGGCCACGGACCCGTCGGTAGCCGGTGAGGTGGTGGGAGCGGGCCTCGTCCGTCCGCCCCAGACGCAGCAGCGGCAGCAACGCGCGCGCCTGACTGACCTGCGGTTCCTCGGTGCAGGACTGGGCGCCGTCGAAGACCGGCCGCCAGGTGTCCAGCGCGCCCGCGTCGTCTCCCGCCACCACCTGGTGCCAGGCGAAGTGGCGGGTCTCGCAGGCCTCGCAGTCGCTCAGCTCGGTCCGGGGCCGGGTGGCCCAGAGGTCGTACGCGTCGTCGAGACCGCTGCCGGTGTGGAGCGCCACATGGTAGCGCATCGCGGCCACCGGCTGCATGCCGTGCTCGGCCGCCTCGTACCGGCCGCGCATCTGCTCGATCCAGCTCCGGACGGATGCCAGCGGCATCTCGGGGACCTGGAGCAGGGACGTCGTCACCCACTTGAACCGCCAGAAGACCTGGTGGGCCTCCCACTGGCTGAACGCCTCGGGAGCGGTGTCCCACAGCTTGAGCAGCCGGGCGAAGACCACCGGCGACTTGCGGTGCTCGCCGGTGAACTCGTACGCCGACATCAGCTCCAGCAGGGCCGTGACCAGGACGTCGGGCTTGTCGAAGGGCTCGGCGGCCTCGACGAGCTCCTCCGCGGTCACGGTACGGGGCAGGCCGTGGGGACGTTCGTTGTTCTCGCGGAGCGCCTCGACGACGGCCTCGGGCGTGTCCAGCATCTACAGTTCCTTCCGGGGCTCGGAGCCGGGCGTGGCCGTGCCGGGTTGGTGCATGGCGTGGGTGAGCAGGCCGATGAAGGCCCGGTTGAGCAGGGCGCTCTCGCTCGCCCGGAGCGGGCGGCGGCTGAGCAGCAGCGCCTGGCCGTAGAGGGCCTCGGCGGCCGTGACGGCCAGCCCCCGCTCGCTGATCGTGATCGCCTGGCGGACCAGCGGGTTGAGGTGGTTCAGGACGAGCTGGGCGCGCGGGGTCTCGTGCCGGAGGGAGCCGAGGATGTCGGCCCAGAGGCCGTCGCTCTCGGCGGCGAGGCTGGAGCGGGTCCGCTCGTGGCGCGCGTCCCTGTTGTCGAGGAGGAGCGCCGGGGCGGTGACCGGCTGGAAGTCCCGCAGGACCACGTCGCAGTCGTGGACGCCGATCGTCTCCCGGGCGATGGACAGGAACGCGGCGGACCGGAGTTCGGCGGTCGGGTCGACGGCGTCGAGGTGGGCGGTGACGGTGGCGGGATCGAGGTCCGTGACGGCCGTGCCCGGACGGATCTCGGGGAGCCGGTGCACGAGGTCGCGGTCGTAGGTGTAGCCGCCGTTGACCACGCCCAGGCCCGCAGCCGCGGCGATCGGGGCGACCTGACGGAACTCCTCGACGCTGCGGGTGACGAGCAGGGTGCGGTGCGTGCGGGCGAACTCCTCCAGCGTGACGTTGCCGTCGGTGGTCTCGAACGGCAGCCAGGGCAGCACGATCCGCAGCAGCTCGTCGTCGTGCCGGGCGAGTGCCTTCACCGCGAGGTGGTGGGTGTCGATGAAGCGGTGAAGCAGCGACGGGTCGCTGGCGGCGAGCCCGGTGAGCCAGTCGCGGATCCGCTCTCCCAGGGCGTCCCGTACGGCGGACAGGGTGCCGTCCTCGTACAGCGCCTCCCGGGAGGCCGTCGGCCGCAGACTGGTGGTGTCGACCACGCAGCGCACGAAGAAGGCCCACTCCGGCAGCAGTTCGGGCGCCTGGTCGGTGAGCAGCATTCCCTTGAGGTGTACCCGGTGCCCCGCGCGCTGCGCCGGGCTCACGGCTGTCGGGAGGACGTACGCGACACCTCGCAGCCCCGCCGCCGGGAGGTCCAGCTCGATCGTGTCGAGCGGGGTGAAGTCGAAGAGGCCGCGGCAGTACGCGGTGAAGGCCTCGCGCCGCGCCAGCGGGGAGCGGTGGTCCCGGTCCCACGGGGGCGCCTCGTTGACCTGGTGCTTCTCGCCCCGCGGTCCGACGACCGCGACCTCGTGCCGCAGGAGGCCGCCGTAGTGCCGGGCCAGGGAGACGACCCGCTCCGGGCTCGTCCACTCGGCGTTGTCGGCGCGCGGGGTGAGTCGCACCGTCGTCCCCGGCTCGGGCACGGCCGAGGCGGGCAGCGTCTGGATCGTGTAACGCCCGTCGGAGTGACCGCGCCATTCGACGGCGGGGGCCGAAGGGTCGTTGGCGGACCGGCTGACCACCGTGATCTCGTCGGCGACGACGAAGCAGGCGAGCAGGCCGATGCCGAACTGGCCGATGAAGTCGCCGCGGGCGGCGTCGAGTCCGGCCCCGTCGAGGGCTCCGTCGGCGGTCCGCTTCGAGCTGCGTCCGATGGTGGCGAGGAAGCGGTGGACGTCCGCCTCGGTCAGACCGATGCCGGTGTCCGTGACCGTGAGGGTGTCACCGGTGCGCACGGTGATGGTCGCGGGCGCGCCGGGGTCGACCGCCTGGCGGGCGGTGATGGCGTCCACGGCGTTCTGCAGGAGCTCGCGCAGGTAGACGCGGGGGCTCGAGTAGAGGTGGTGGGAGAGCAGGTCGACGAGGCCGCGCAGGTCGACCTGGAAGGTGTGGGCGGATGAGGAGTGGGACACCTGGCGGAGTCTTTCCGTGGACGCGCCGACGCCACGAGGGCGGAGCGGCGACGGTGCGGGCGGGAGTGGGCGGGCTCGGGTCGCGTGGCGACGGAGGCGGCGGAGGGGGTACGGGTGCGGGTGCCGGCGCCCGGACGCGTGGGCGTCCGGCTGCGGCATCGGAGGCAGGGGTACGGATTCGGCGTCCCGCTGCGGAGCCGAACGAACGGTTACGGGCTGGGCGTCCGTGTCCCGGGCGCGTCAGCGTCCGGTCGCCGAGCGCCGCTTCCGGTACGCCGCCGCGGGGTCGGATCCGTTGAGGTAGTACCAGGGGAACTCGGTGACACGGCCCTCGGTCGCCCGGAAGCACTCCCGCGCCGCGTCCCGTTCCCCGGCGACGGAGAAGGCCATCGCGAAGGTGTTGAGCACCTGGATCCCGCTGCCCTCGTGGACGAAGTCCGGGTGCCGGAAGGAATGGTCGGCGGCCTCGTGGAGGGAGGCCCGCACCTCGTAGCCGCCCATGTACGCCGCGTCCTCGCCCGCGTCGAGGGAGAGCCACTGCTCGATGTGGGCGATGGCGACGAGCTGGCCGAGCGGAGTGCCCCCGGGGGCTCCGAACGCGGACGCGCACGCGAAGGCGTGCATCTCCTCGTGCGAGCCGCCCCACTTGTCGCAGACCTGCTGCAACTGCTGCTGGTGCGCCTGAAGGTGGCGCGGGTCCCTTCGTACGGTCGCCTCGAACCGGCGCCGCGCCGTGGCCTGACCCACCTGGAGGCCTCGTCCGGTCACCTGGAGGCCGTACCAGGGGGACACCCACAGCGGCTCGCGCTCGGCGGCCTCGTACAGCCACGTCTCGGCCGCGCGCAGGCGCGCGTGGAAGATGTCGAACTGCTCGCGCGAGACCTGGGAGGCGAAAGCGCTGGTGCGGGCCTCCCAACCCCAGCTGATGTGACGGATCCCCGCCACGAGCCTGGGAAGGGCCGCCTCCGGTTCCGCTTCGAGGACCGGGGCGATCCACCGCTCGACTCCGGCGGTGTCGCCGACGGCCCACAGGAGTTCGACCCGGTCCTCGCTCTCGGGACGCGCCTCGAGCACCTCGCGCACGGCGGTCCAGTTCCCGGCCTTGGCGGCCTCCCGTACGCGGCCGACCGCGGGATCGCCGGAGTCCTTCTGCACCCGAGCGCTGGGCCGACCGGCCCATCTCCCCAGCGTGAGCCCCCAGTCGCCGAGCAACGCCATATCCCCACCCCTTGCATGTCCGAACAGGGAGGTCGGTGATCACTCTCCTGTGGAGGTAGTGACTATCACGCGTGACCGACAATCGCACATCTGTTTCTCCGGGCAGCTCGCCCCATCCGACGAGCGCTTCCCACCCCGTCGAATCCCCCGCCGCCACACGCCGGGCCCGCGGGATCGGGAGTCAGATCGTTCCGCACATGCTTGTAGAGGCTTTCCGCGGCCGCGGTGACGGCGGCCCTTGTCGCCCGGTGCCCTGGTTCGACCCAGTGGGGCACCACCCGGACTTCTCCGTGGTGCCTCAGGGGAGTACGGAGGTGTCGGCCGGCCTGACAGGGTGCTCCTGGGGCTGGTGGGTTCCGGCCGTGGTGACGACGATCAGAGTGTCGTCGTGCGCCCAACGGCGCGTTCCCGCTTTCGGCGGGTTGAGCAGCGGGATCCGGGAGTCTCCGGGGCGGTAGCCGAGGGCGGTGTCGCCGTGCCGTCCGGCGGCCTCGACGAGTGCGGCGAAGGACGCCTCGGTCCCGGCGGGGACGTAGTCGGTGGCGGGACGGAGGCGGACCGCGTTGCCCTCCGGAGAGAACAGCTCGTCGAAGGCCGCCGCGAGTTCGACGGTCTGCGAGACCTGGGCCATGAGCAGGCCGACGAGCCGTCCGCCGACCACGAGGTCTGTGTGCGGGCCGACCGGGGCGAGGGGGCTGTGCCGGGCGTCCGTCAGCTCGGCGACCGTGGGGCTCCGGCGGCCCGACTCCCACTCGGCGGCGCGGAGCCGGAGGAGGGTGACAAGGGTGTGCTCGTCGGGGTCGGGGTGGCCGTCCGGGCCGCCGAGGACGAGGACGCGGTCGGCCGGGTCAGCGATGGGAGGGGTCTCCCCGCGGACCGCCTCCCAGCCGTTGCGGGCGAGCCCGTCGACGACCTCGGGGCCTCGCCGGTTCCAGCCGAGGACGAGCACGCGGCGGGGGACGGCGTGGATGGCGGAGGCGGTCGCGGCCTGCCCGGGCGAAGGCGGCGGGGGCGGCGGGGACTCTGACACCGGGGTTCCGTTCCACGTCGGCGGGGTCTCGTTCGTCGCCAGGACGACGACGGCGTCGCCGGGGCCGAGGACCGTCTGCGGCGGGGGGTTCAGGAGCGGGGAACCGTCGGGCCGTACGAGGCCCACCACGCACGCGTCCGCGCAGGCCGCCCGCAGCGCGGCGAAGGTCCTGCCGCCGAGCCCGGGGACACGGTGGACGTGCAGCTCGGCGCCGGCGAAGTCGAGCAGGTCCTCCAGGACCAGCGACAGGCCGGGTTCGATGACGCACTGGACGAGGGTCCGGGCCGCGATGCCGTCGACGTCGAGGACGACCGCGCCGGGCCCGGCGGCGAGCCGCGCGGTGGCGACGTGCTGGGTCTGCCGGACCGCCGCCACGACCCGTACCGGCCTCGTGTCGCCGACCACGGCCCGTAGCGCGAGCAGCGTCTTGACGACCTGGGTGTCGGCCTCGGGGGTGTCCGGCGGCAGCACCACGACCGCTCCTGCGGCGGCCGGGCTGACGCGGGCGAGAGCCGCCGGGTCGGCGGGGCGGCCGCGTCGGCAGAGGAGCCGGACGCGTCGGACGCCGGCGGCGGCGAGAACCGCCCGCAACTCCCGCTCCATGTCGAGCTTGTCGCGGTCGGCGAGGACCACGACCGCGCTGTTCCGCCGCTGGGCATGCGCGGCGAGCAGCTCGGCGACGAGCGTCGGGGTCTGCTCGGACCAGCCGAGGACCAGTGAGTGGCCGCGCTCCACGACCGTCGACTGGCCGCGCTGGAGCTCGGTCAGCCGGTCGGTGATCGCGGTGGTGACGAGGCCGACGAGAGTCGAGACGTAGAGGAGGGAGACGAGGGCCAGCAGGACGGAGAGGACCATCCGCAGCGGCGGGCCGACCTCGCCGCCGATCCGGAGTGTCTGGCCGACGGTCCGCCAGACGGTCGCGACCTTGCCCTGGAGGGTGTCGGGCGAGCGGTTGTCGGTCCAGACGAGGAGGGCGCTCGCCGGTGCCACCACAGCCAGGCAGACCAGCGCGAGCCAGCCCGCCGCCGCGGTCATGCCCTTCACCACGGTGCGGTCCACCCAGTACTGCGTCCGGTCCCGCAGCGATGCCACGTGCCGGTGGTGGGGCGGGCCGGGGGGAGGCGGGCCCGGGACGGCGGCGGGACGGGACGGCCGCTGGGGCGGGACCCTGTTCTCGAACTCCTTGCGCACGTCAGCAGGGTGACGGCGGCACCGGGGCGAAACGCCGGTGACGGGCTCCGTTCATCCTTTCGGGCAGGCGGCCGGGCGTCAGGTGTTCGACCCGGAAGCGCTCTCGCGCTCCCGCATGCCTCCTCGCGCTCCTCCCCACTCCGCCGTGCGCCCGGGCGCCGTGTCCGGCCGCGTTTCCCCGGGTACGGGGTTCACCGCGTCAGGGCAAGCGCTGTTCGGTCCAGATGATCTTCCCGGCCTCGGTGTACCGCGTCCCCCAGCGCTGGGCGATCTGGCCGACCAGGAAGAGGCCGCGTCCGCCCTCGTCCGTGTCCGCCGCCAGCCGTACGCGCGGCGAGGTGTTGCTGCCGTCGGCGACCTGGCAGATCAGCGTCCGCCCGTACACCAGGCGGACGCCGATCGGGCTGCCGCCGTGCCGCATGGCGTTGGTGACCAGTTCGCTCAGGATCAGCTCCGTACCGAGGACGAGGTCGTCGAGTCCCCAGCGGCGCAGCTGGGCCGTGGCGGCGGCCCGGCTGGCGGACACCGCCGAGGGGTCGGGCGGGACGTTCCACTCGGCGATCCTGTCGCCGGGCAACGCGCGGGTACGCGCGACCAGCAGGGCGATGTCGTCGGCCGAGTCCGCGGGAAGCATCCCCCTGAGCACGGCCCGGCAGGTCTCCTCCGGGCTGCGCCCCGGGTGGGACAGGACCGTGCGCAGGCGCTCCAGGCCCACGTCGATGTCGTGGGTCCGCGACTCCACCAGCCCGTCGGTGTAGAAGACCAGCTGACTGCCCTCGGGGACGTCGAACTCGACCGTGGTGAAAGGCAGCCCGCGCAACCCCAGTGGCGGGCCGACCGGCGTATCGGGGATGTCCGTGGTGCCGTCGGGGCTCAGCAGCATGGCCGGCAGATGCCCGGCGCGGGCGAGCTGGCAGCGGCAGGTGACCGGGTCGTAGACGGCGTAGAGGCAGGTGGCGCCGATGACGGCGTCCTCGCGGCCGCCGGCGGTCTGCTCGTCGTCGATGCGGGCGACGACCTCGTCGAGGTGGGTGAGGAGTTCGTCGGGGGGCAGATCGAGCATGGCGAGGTTGTTCACGGCGGTACGGAGCCGCCCCATGGTGGCGGCGGCGTGCAGGCCGTGTCCGACGACGTCGCCGACCACGAGTGCGACGCGGGCGCCGGACAGCGGGATCACGTCGAACCAGTCTCCGCCCACGCCCGCCTGTGCGGGAAGGTACCGGTGGGCGGCCTCGACGGCGTCCTGCGCCGGCAGCCCGCGTGGCAGGAGGCTCTGCTGGAGCGTCACCGCGAGTGGATGGCCGCCGCTGATGGCGGCCGCGAGCTGTTCCTGGCTGGTGTACCGGGATTCGAACTCACCCCCGTTGCAGCCCAGGCGGAGCACGGCGATGCGGTCGGCGACGGCCTGCACGTCGTCGAGGTTGTGGCTGACCATGATCACCGCGTGGCCCTGGTCCCGCAGCAGGCGGATCAGGTCGAGCATCCGCGAGGTCTGTCCCACCGTGAGCGTGGCGGTCGGCTCGTCCAGGACGACCAGTTCGGGCCTGTCCAGCAGCGCACGTGCGATGGCCACGGTCTGACGCTGGCCCAGGGTGAGCGACTTCACGGGGGTGCGGATGCCGGGGAGGCTGATGGCGAGGCGTTCGAGCAGGGCGATGGTCCGCTTCTCCATCTCGATCTGCCGCAGGACCCCGAACCTGCGCAGTTCGCGGCCGAGGTAGAGATTGGCGACCACGTCCAGGCGGTCGACGAGCGACGGGTCCTGGTAGACGGTGGCGATGCCGAGGCGTCGGGCGTCGACGGGTCGGCGCAGCTCGACCGGGACGCCCTGCCACTCGATGGTCCCCGCATCCGGCGGGACGACACCGGAAACCGCCTTCACCAGAGTGCTCTTGCCCGCTCCGCTGTCACCCACCAGACCGAGCACCTGTCCCCGGTCCACCCGGAGGTCGACCGCGTCGAGAGCGACGACGCCACCGAAGTGCTTGGTGATCCCGCGCAGGGACAGGAGCGGCCCCCTGGGCACTCGCCCACCTCCACCCTCTCCGCGGCCCGTCGGACGGCACCCGGTCCGCCGCCCGACCGGGCGGGCCTTCCGAGGAACCTTCGGCAAGGGTTGTCCACTCCGGTGCCCGCCCGGTGAACGGTGGAGACGGGACACGCGAGAACGCCCCGTTCGGCGGCACGTTCCCGCGGACTCGTCCCACCGTCCAGGAACGCCCCCGCTCTTCGGCGCGCCCGGGCCGCCGCCGACGAGGGCGGGACCTTCCGGCGGCGTCAGGAGGCGTCAGGACCGTCTCGCAGCCGACGCGCCGGGCCGGAAAGCGGGCTCGGCCCGCAGGCGTGCTCACGGGTGGTGATCGAAGGGATTCACGAGGTGAGAAATTAGATGAATCCTTCACTGAATTCGCGTCAATAACCATCAGGAATTATTTCAATCGCATAACGGGAGCACCTGAAAGGCCTGGACCAAGGCGTCAGCTTTTCCTCAACTAGCTTTATTCTAAAGCCAGTTGAGTGTTCATCAGATACGGAGGCGTAGGTAACGGAATGGATTATTTGAACACTCTCCCCTTTGTCCCAATTCTCCACGGGAAGGTTCTGACAGGCTTCCGCGCACCCAGTCTTCTGACCAAAGAGTTGAGGTGTGCATGCCTAGACATAGGAAGCCGAAGGACAGTCGTACCCGCCGGGCACGGCCCCGCAGACCCTTCATCGGCGTGACCGCCGCGATGGCCGTCGCGGCCGTCATAGCCGGCGGGATCGCCTACGGGGCGGGACGGGCGGACTCGGAGAGGACTCCGCTCGCCCGCCTCGAGACCCCCGTCACCACCGTCGCCGACACCGCCGTTCCCGCCGCCGCGCCGGCCAGGAGCGTGGAGCCCGAGCCCATCGAGAAGAAGCCGGACAACCAGCCGGCCAAGGGCATGGTGTACGACGGGCTCAAGGTGGCCCCTGAGGGAGACCGCTGCGCGGGCGTCTACGCCACGGCCACCGGGCTGTGCACCCACGGCCCCGACGCGCCGCCCAAGGGCGTCGACATCAAGAAGGACACTCCCCCGGCCGTCAAGTCCGTGGCACCCGCGAGCGATCCCGCGAAACCGGCGGCACCGCGGCCCGCGCCCCGTACCGGCCAGGGCCCTTCGCAGGACGCGCCCGCCGTCGACGCGAAGGCACCGCGTACGCCGGCCGCCGCGTCACCGAGTCCCTCCACCGCCGCTCCGGCAGCCACCGGGACCACCACGGCCGCCGCCGGGCCCGCCGGGCAGACCGTCCAGTGCGACGGCGACGGCAGCACCGGCAACCGGGTCCAGGTCGTGTACGTCCACGGCCCGGGACGCGACCGGTACTCCCAGTACCTCGCCTCCTTCCGCAAGTGGGCCGCCGACGCCGACCTCATCTACTCGGCCAGCGCCGAGGAGACCGGCGGCGTCCGCCACATCCGGTACGTGACGGCAGCGGACTGCACACCCACGGTCCTCAACATCGAACTGCCCGACTCCGCGCTGTCGGAGTTCAGCGCCACCAACCGCGCGCTCGCCGCCAAGGGCCTCGACCGACGCGACCGCAAGTACATGATCTTCGCCGACGCGCAGGTGTACTGCGGCATCGGCACCTTCGCGGGGGACGAACGGCCGGCCCAGTCCAACCTGAGCAACTTCGGCCCCTCGTACGGGCGTACCGACAGCGGCTGCTGGGGCGGACACACCGCGGCCCACGAACTGGGTCACAACCTCGGTGCGGTCAACAACAGCGCGCCCAACACCAGCCGGGGCGCGCACTGTACGGACGAGTGGGACGTGATGTGCTACTCGGACACCCCGTACTACCCGCAGATGCGCAACGTCTGCACCAACCGGGCCTCCGAGAACATCCTCGACTGCAACCACGACGACTACTTCCACACCAGTCCACGGCCGGGCAGCTACCTCGCCACGCACTGGAACATCGCCGACAACCAGTTCCTCATGCGGACCAAGGGCGGCGGCACCGGACCGGACCCGACGCCGAACCCCACACCCAGCCCGACATCCACTCCTACCCGGACGCCGACGCCCACGCCGACGCCCACGCCGACACCGACGCCGACCCCCACGCAGACCGGGCCGCGGCCAGGCGCCGGGCCTGACGTGACCGTCGGCCAGATCCAGGCGGACTCCGTCGTGGTGAGCTGGCCCCGGGTCGGCGGAGCGTCCTGGTACCAGGTGCTCCTCGACGGCAGGCACCTGACCTGGGTGCAGGGCACCGCGCTGCGGATCTACAACCTACGGCCTGGCACCTCGCACACCGCCGCCGTCTCCGTCCGCGACGGCCAGGGCCGTGACAGCGGACCGGGCCGGGCGACGAGCTTCCGTACCGCCGGAGCGGGCGGCACCACCACCCCCGGCACCCGCTATCTGCTCTCCAACGGCAGCACCGGACTGAGCGCCCAGCTGTGGGGCGGCCGGAGCGCCGACGGCACGGTACTGGTCGGTGCTCAGAGCAACGGTTACGAGCAGCAGCAGTGGTACTTCGACGACGCGGGCAGCGGTCTCGTACGCGTCCGGTCGGCGGCCTCAGCCAAGTGCCTGCAGCCCGGCGGCACGCCCGCCCCGGGCATGTGGGTGGCCCAGCAGCCCTGCGCGGCCGGCTCCTCCGCCCAGCAGTGGCGGATGACGGTCGCGGACGGCGCCGTGACCCTCACCGACCGGAGCGGCTCCTACGCACTGACCGTCAGCACCCGCCCGTACTACGGGTCCTGGTTGCTCGACCTCCAGCGCGTGGACGGCCGGCCGGCGCAGATCTGGACGGCCCGCCGGGCCGGCTGAACCGGCCCGCGGGTCCCGTCCGCGTCGCACCTGGGGCGGGCCGCCGAACGGCGGCCCGCCCTCGCGAACCCTCGCCCTTGCGTACCACCACCGCCACGAAAGCCCGCCCCCGCGCACCATCACCCGCGCGAACCCTCGCCGCTAGGAACACCCTCCCCCTGGCGTACCACCACCGGCTCGAACCCTCGCCCTCGCGAACCGCCATCCCCGCGAACCGCGCGCACCGCTCGGGACACGACTCGTCAGCCCCAGCCGGGAAGGCCCACGCCATCCCTCCCGTACCGGACCGGAGCACCGCCATGCACACCGCCACCCGCCCCGCACTCGTCCTCACCACAGCGCTCGTCCTCGGCCTCGGCCTGCCGCAGCCCGCCGCCGCACACGGCGACAACCTCGACGTCGTCATCACCGGTCACCGGGACGGCCACGTCCTGACCGAGGTGACCTGGGAGAACGACGGCGATCCCGTCGACGAGCAGGTCGCCGCGCTGGTCAGTGCCGTCAGCGCGGACGGCCTCCGCACGGCCGGCCCCTGGAAGCTCGTCCGCGGCACCCGACCCACCGCCTGGACCACCGCCGAAGCCCTGCCGACCGGCGTCTGGAAGGTCACGGTCGCGGCCGGACAGCCCGCACTCGGGCACTCCGAACGGCAGTTGACGGTGGCGGCGGCCCCCTCGTCACCCAGTACCGCGTCGACTCCGGGCGGCACCGCGGCCACGCCGGCCCGCACTCCTCACAGCGCGCGGGTGACGTCGCCGGCTCCGAAGGCGTCCCCGTCCCCGTCGAAGACCGCCAGCGCGGCCGAGAGCGAGGACGAGCAGACCTGGGGTCCCTGGCTGACCACGATCGGGCTCGCGGTCGCCTCACTGGCCGGAGCCGCCGCGGGAATCTGGATCCGGCGCAGGAGGGGAGGCCGACGCTGACGGCGACAGCACGCGCCCCGGCTCGCACCGGTCCGCCGCAAGTCCGCGACCGGGCCCCGGGCGACGGACCCCCGGTCGGGCCCTGGGGCGACGGGCCCCCGGTCGGACCCCGGATCGACGCGGGGGCCGTCGAAGGGCCCCAGCCGACACCGCCGCGGACGACCGCCGCGCTACACCGCTGGGTCCTCGACCGCCAAGGCGCGTCGCAAGCAGTCGGTCAGACGGCCCGCGACCGTCCCGGAGGGGTCGAGCCGCGGGTTGAAGATCGTGACGTCGAACCCGGCGGCCCGCTCGTGGCCCAGCACCGTCCTCAGGACGTCCTCCAACTCGGCCCAGCTCAGCCCGCCGGGCTGCCGGTAGTCCACGGCGGGCATGATCGCGTCGTCCAGGACGTCGACGTCGAGGTGGACCCAGTACCCCTCCCGCTCGGCAAGGCGGGCTACGGCGCCGCGCGCGGCCTCCCGCGCGCCGGCCGCGCGCACGTCGTCGAGCGCGAGGGCGTACAGCCGCGGCGGAAGCGGCAGGCTCCCCGCGGCGGCGGACTCGTCGGCGTCCCGGAAACCGAAGGCGACGACGTCCTCGTCCCGCACCAGCGGCCCCAGCCCCTCCAGATCGGCGAGCCGCCGGGGGCCGCGCCCCGTGGCCAGGGCGAGTTCCATGGACGCGACCTCGCCGGTGGGCTCGGCGGACGGCCGGTAGAAGTCCGTGTGGCCGTCGAGGAACAGCAGCCCGTACCGGCCCCTGCGCCGCAGGGCGAGCAGGTTCCCGAGCAGGATGCTGCAGTCGCCGCCCAGGACGACGGGAAAGCTCCCGGAGTCGAGCACCTCGCCGACGACATCCGCCAGCCGCACGGAGTACCGCGCGATCCCACCTGGGTTGAGCACCCCTGTCCCGGCGTCCCGCACCGGGTCGTACGCGGGCGGTTCGACCCGCGCGACCCGCGCCACTCCGCCGAGCACGGCGTCCGGCAGCTCCTGCACCCCGGACGGCCGCAGTCCGAGTACGGACGGCGCATCGACGACGGCAAGGCCACGCTCGCCGGGCAGCGTCATACGTCCATGGTGTCCCCGTCGGGCAGACCGCGCGCGCCGGTGGAACAGGCCTGCTCAGGGCCTTGCCCGGGCAGTAGCATCCCCGGATGCGAAGCATCGAGGACCTGATACCGCGGGCCGGATCCGACGACACCGCAGGCCTGCGGGAGGTCGACGCGCAGGAACTCGCCCGGTACGTGGTGGACCGCGGGCACCCGTGGTGGCGCCGCCGGCCGTGCGTGATCGCGCTGACCCGCCGCGTCCCCGAGCGGTACGTCCCCGAGCTGATCGCGTGCGTCCAGGACCCCCGGGACACCTCCGAGGTGCGCAGGTCCCTCCTCGACCTGCTCGCCGACCGGACCGAGCTGCTGCCCTGGCTGCGGCACGAGGATCGCGCGGCCGACACCTCGTACGGCATGGGCGAGGCCTTCCTGAAGGCGCGTGGCCTGCTCGGCGACCGCACGGCCGCGCGCGGACTGGCGACGCTCGCCGCCTCGCCGCAGCGGAGCGCGCGCGACGCGGGTGATGCCGGTCTGGACGGCCTCGTGGACCGGTACGGAGCGGACGCGATCCTGGCCGAACTCGGCGAGGGGCGCCCCGAGGACCGGGAGTTCCACGTCTGGATGCGGTACCGCGCCGACGAGGACGTGACCGACGCGCTCGCGGACCCGGACCGGCGGGTCGCGTACGTCGCCCACTCGCTCGCGACCGACACGGACCGTCTGCGCGCCTACCTCGACGAGGCGCCGACCACCGAGGCGAAGGTCTGGGCGGCGTACGCGCTGTACGGCCTCACCGAGGACCGGGCCGAGGCCAGGGCGGTCTACGACCGGCTGGGGCGCCCCCGGGTCGAGGTCGAGGGCCTGGACGAGGAGCTCCGGCGGGTGATCGTCCACGCGTACGGTCCCGGCTGCGAGCGCCCGAGCGACCCGCGGTGGCGGCTCGAGGCCGTCTGCGCCGATCCGCCCGCCCGGCCTGACGTGGACGACCAGCTCCGCCGGGCGACGGCCGCCCTCGCGGCGGCCGGACTGGCGCCGAAACCGCCGGTCTCATGCGGCGAGGACAACCAGCAGGGGGACGGGACGTACCACGTGATCGAGGTCGGCGGGGACCGGCTGCTGATCAGCACCCTCGGGCCGTTCGCGACCGCCGAGGAGGACGCTCCGGACGCTGCCCGGTGTGCGCTCGCATCGGCGGGCTTCCGCTGGATCGACGGGGAGACGGGGGCGATCCGGGTGACGGACCTCTGCGTCTACTCCTTCGGTCGACGCGACTCCCTCACGGTCGACGCGCTGCTGTTCTTCTGGCAGGACTAGAGGGTGGTCTTCCCCTGGCAGGACCAGGGGTGGTCTTCACCGGCAGGAGAAGACCACGGGGTGGGCCCGGGGTTGTCCGGCGGCCGGTGCCGCCGGACAACCCCTTCATCCGTGGACGGCTCAGGGCTTGTGCAGGAAGGTGAAGTCGCCCGAGAGCCGGCCGTTCAGCCGGTCCGCCGAGACGATCCTGCCCTCCGCGATCAGTCTCCCGACCTCGGCCCGCGACAGACCGAAGCCGTCGGCGATCAGCCGGACCGGCCGTACGGGAATCCGGGCGGCGAAGCGGACCGAGACGTCGACCGCCTCGCCGTCCGGGTGAGCGGTTCCGCCGGTGTCCAGGCGCCAGGCGCCGTCCCAGTCGAGGGCGACGCGGTTGCGGCGCCGTAGCACCGGATCCTGGAGCAACTCTGCTGCCAGACCGGGGTCGTTGTCGTGCATCCGGTCGAGCAGCGCGGGCGGTACGGAGCGGACGTGGGCCCGCTCCAGGACCGTGAGTTTCGCCGTCTCCCCGCAGGAGGTGCAGAGCACGAGGAGCCAGGCGTCGAGCAGTTTGTGGTTGGCGTTGACGCGGAACTTGCCGTTCGCCCGGCAGCGTTCGGCTCCGCAGGTGTGGCAACGGCGAAGGACCGCAGGAAGGCAGGTGGGCATGACCACCCAGGTGGTGAGCACAGGAGTACACCGGTTTCAGTGAGAAATCCGCAGCAAGAAGGAGCACGGCGCGCAGGGCGCGACGCGCGACGGTTCAGCGCTCGGGGAATCTCAAACGGTGTACAACGGCCTGCCCTTGGTTCGACGACGGGACTCGGCAGCACCGTACGGGCGCACGGTGCCGCCGTTCCACAGGTTTTCGCGCGGGACCGGTACGGGGGGCGGGCTGCCCGCCCCCGTACCGGCGGAGGGAGACGAGGCGGCGGGCTACCGGCCTCGTACGCGGAGTGCGAGGCGGCGGGCTACCGGCCTCGTACCCGGAGGGAGACGAGAATCAGGTCGCGGAGTTCGTCGGGGGCCTGGGGATGGCGCCCGGCGGCGATCTCGGCGAGGGTGCTGAACTGCCCTGGGTAGACCATGACCGGCAGGTCTCGGCGGGTGAGGCAGCAGAAGACGGCGAACTCCTCCAGGAAATAGGCGCTGGAGGTGTCGATGCGTCGCCGGAGTTCCGCGTCGTCGACCGTGGCGGACCGCTTGGCGTGATAGGCGCGGCCGAAGGCCTCCACCGAGGCGCGGAAGTCCTCGTCCTTGGCGAACAGCGTGGACAGCTCGTGGTGGAACTCGGCGTACTCCGGGGTCTCCTGGACCTCGCCGCAGGTGACGAAGGTGAACTCGGTCCGCGCCCGGTGGGCGTCCAGGGCGGGCTGCCGGTCGCGCATGAACTGCTGCCCCAGGTCGAGGGCGTGCGCGAGGGCCCGGTCCGGGTCCATGCCGCGGGTCGAGGCCAGGGTGAGGCGGTGGATGCTGTCGCCGATCAGCACGGTGCAGCGGCTGTAACGGTGCGAGACCCAGGTGAGCATGGCGTCGAACCTGGCGGGGCTGAAGCTGCTGTTGTCCAGGCTGACGCCGAGGAAGCACGCTGCGTGCGCGTCGGAGGTGTCGCGGTGGGCTAAGGGGGAGACGGATTCGACGGTGGCCCGGTAGCTGGTCCGGCGCCTTCTCTCCGGGGGTGCGGAGGAGAGGGAGGGAGCAGGGAGAAGGGAGGGGGAGGGTGAGGGGGAGGGATTGTCCACGGTGGTCTTCCGCCTGAAGGGATCGCTGGGCACGGATGGTCGCCCTGTCTGATGCCACCGACTGCAGAAACGTTGCCTCAGCCTTCGGAACGGCAGGCGGCCCGTCGGCCATCCGCAGCTTCGCGTGCTGTCTGGCCTGATTGGCCGTTGTGCGGCCATCGGCCCGCACACAAGACTGATGTGTGCGAACGGGAACGCGGAAACGGAATGCTCGGTGAAGCGGATTCACTTCACGGGCCAGGATCTGATGCGGATCCGAGTGGCCGGGACGATCGGCACGGCAGCCGAGACGCTCGACAGTCTGAAGCTGCTGCACGCCGCCGGCGTCGGCCTCGGATTCCGGCGCTGGCAGGTATCGGTCCGAGGACGCCTGGACGAACAAGTGGGCCCGCTCCTGGTCCTGTTGCCGCCCCAGGGCCCCGCTGTCGACCTATGGAGCCTGGCCGGCGACTCGGTGTGCATCGAGGAGGCGGTGGACCGGCTCCTCGGCGCGTCCCGGGAACTGCTGCGCATCGAGTTCGAGAACATCCGCTTCCCTCCCGCGCACCGCGCCTGGGCACGCAACCTGGTGGACGGGGACCGCGAAGCGTGGCTCCAGGTCGCCGCGGCCTTACGGGCCTGCCACGGCGTGGCGGTCGCTCCGTACTGGGGCAGGGTGCGCTCGCATCTGGGCGAGGTCCGCGCGACGTATGCGAACGCGATGGCCGAAGGCGGAGTCGACCACCTGTTGAACACGCTCTCCGGCCCGATGCTGCGCTGGCGGCCACCGGTCCTCGAACTGGACCATCCGCACGAGGCGGACGTCCACTTGAACGGGCGCGGTCTCGTCATCGCCCCCACGTTGTTCTCCGTCGGGCACGCCGAGCTGATGCACCCCATGCTGGATCCGGCCGCTGCCCCCGTCCTCGCCGTCCCGACCGTCACCGATGTCCTGGTGGGCAGCACGCTGTGGGACGGCGGCGCCGCGTCCACCGGTCAAGCGCTGGTGGAGCTGCTGGGACGTACACGCGCCGCGATCCTGGAGGCGCTGGCCGTCGGCCGCAGCACCGCGGCTCCGGGCCGCAGCACCACGGATCTGGCGCGTCGGCTCAGCATCGCGCCGGCGACGGTGAGCCACCACACGTCCGTGCTCCGTAACTCCGGCCTGGTCACGACCCGTAGGGACGGCAAGGCGGTCCTCCACACCGTGACCTCGATGGGCATGGCTCTGCTGGATCCGGGCTCGCACGCGCTGTGACCGAGCGCCCGCGGACGAACTACGGACCGATTGCGGACGACCTATAGACAAACTCTCGGCGGGCTCCACGGGACTCTTCCCATGGTTTCGACGGAGCTCGAATGCTTGGCCCCGCCACCGATCTCGAACCTACGGTGAGCGCGAGTCAACCGGCCACGCCAGGAGTCGACCGGCGTGCTGCAGAGCCTGGTTGACGAAGGGCCGCCGACGCCGTTCGCTCGTCGCTCGTTCGACGTTCGTTCGTTCGCGGTGGCATTGATGAAAGGACGAAAGAGATGCGTACGCATTCCTCACCGCGCCCCCTCCCGCGCTCCTCCCCTCATTCCTTCTCACGTTCCTTCCGCAGGGGGACACTCGCGCTTCTGACCGCGGCAGGACTCCTGGCCGTCGGGTCCACGGCGGTGTCGGCGCAGCCGCGAACCCAGCCGTCCGCCCACACCGGAAAGGTCGCCACCGCCTCTGCCCAGCAAACGACAGGGACTGCTGTCGGCGCCCTGCGCGCAGCCGACGTGGTGCAGACGTTCGCGAACATGGCCACCGGGTCGTGCCTCGACGACAGTCAGCAGTTCGGCCTGCGCGGCTACGGCTGCAACGGGGGCGTCTACCAGAAGTGGAACGTGCACGTGTGGGGTGACGGCACCCGTCAGCTCCGGAACCTCGCGACCAACGAGTGCCTCTTCGACGACGGCTTCACGCTCGCGACCCACGCCTGCAACTCGACGCGCGAGCAGAGCTGGTTCGCGCACAAGAGCGGCGACCGGGTGACCTTCCAGAGCCAGGCCACAGGCGAGTGCCTGGACGACAGCCAGTACGGGCTGCGGACGATCCCGTGCTTGTACAACCGCAACCAGACCTGGCGCTGATGCGGTGACCCGCCCGGCCGGGAATCCTGTCCCCACGGGGGTCGGGGACAGGACCTGGCCGGGCGGGGTCGGGTGTGCGGCAGGTGCGGCCGGTTCGCCAGGCCGGGCCGCGTCGGTCGCACCCGGTCGGGCCCGGTCGGCCCCGGTCGGCCCCGGTCGGCCCCGGTCGGCCCCGGTCGGCCCCGGTCGGCCCCGGTCGGCCCCGGTCGGCCCCGGTCGGCCCCGGTCGGCCCCGGTCGGCCCCGGTCGGCCCCGGCGAACGGTCGCGCCGCGGCCGTACGTGTCAAGCGATCAGTTCGTAGACGCTCCTGGCCGTCACCCACAGGCCGACGGCCAGGGACAAACCGACGATCAGCTGCTGCTGGTGCTGCTCCAGCCAGCTCCGCAGGGCGTTGAGCCGGGCGGTCGCCGCTTCGGGCGCCCGGACCGCGTACATCTCCATCACGACAAGGCTGAGCGTGGCCAGGAGGCAGTAGGCGCTCAGGGCCAGCCAGTCGTTGAGGGTGGAGAGGTCGGCGTCGACGGCGGTCGCGGCCCCCACGCCGACCAGCCCCCACGGCTGGAGCAGCCAGGCAAGGGCGGCCGCGGTGCCCAGGGAGGCGTCGTCGATCCGGGCGGCCCAGCGCGGCGGGCCGTGCGGAGCGGGCGGTCGGCGGTGCCGGCGCAGGCCGTACAGCACGAGTGCCACGCCGATGACGAGTTTCGCGACGATCGCGACGGTCGAGGGCGCGCTGTTGTGCGCGGGAGGCTTGCCACCGGTCAGCAGCACCACACAGGCGATCACCGCGACGAGGTTGGCCAACCACGACAACAGGAAGGCCAGGCCCTTGCGAAAGCCGCGCCGCGAGGAGAGCAGGAGAATGAAGGCGCTGTTGTGCAGGGGCCCCAGGCTGATGGCCGTACCGATCACAATCAGGTCGAGGAACATCGAATCAGCCGCTCCCGGACGTGAGGGTGGTGTGCCGGCGGACCGCAGGACGTACGGACCGGCCGGCAGAGGGGGCGGCGCTGGTACGGGTGCCGCATCCCGACTCTGCAGGTGGCGGAGGGACCGGTCAAGGAGGCCACGCCCGCACGTCACCCACCTTCGCCCGAGCCCCGGGCACGCCGCGGTCGCCGAGGCGACGCAGCACCTTCACCCACGCCCCGGCCGAGCGCCGTACCTCAGCCCTGGGTCAGCCGGGGGTCAGTCGGCCGTCAGTCGGGCGTCAGTCGGGCGTCAGCCCGTACGTCGGCCGTACGTCGGGCCGGCCAGAGACGCACCGAAACGCACGGAGACATGCACAGACGTGCGCAGATGTCCGGAGACGCACGCCACAACGATCACTTCGGCAGCCACGTTTCGAGGCCTCGCGCGCGGACAGACGGTCGGTCGACACGTGAGGGTGGGAGGGGTTGGGATGAGGGCGACCGATGTCGACAGGGTTGCGGTCAGAAGGGACTCCAGGGTCTGGCGCGATCTGGTGCTGGCTGTGGGGCTCGTGGGGATAGGTGTCTCCGGTCTGACGCTCTTCCTCAAAGCCGCCCAGACGGCGGGAAGCCGCGGCTCGGGGGTCGTCGCGGCGGTCCTCGTGGTGCTCGGCGCACTCGGCGTACTGTCCGTCGGACTGTCGACCTTCAAAAGGGACATGCCGTCCCTTCGCCTGCGCGGGCGCGGGCGCAGGCAGGACATCCGGCGGGAGTACCTGATCCCTGCCCCCGCCGCCCCCGCCGCTCACACCGTTCCCGACATCCGCAGCGAGGCCTTGGACCACACAGCGGTGGACCCTGACGGCTTCGAGCACACGGTGGCCGCGCTGTGCGCGAGGGACGGCTGTACCCCCGTGGAAGTGGTGGGCGGGGCGGGGGATCTGGGCGCCGATGTCATCGCGGTCACCGTCGACGGCCGGCGGGTCGTCATCCAGTGCAAGCAGTACGCACCGGACAACCACGTCGGATCCCAGGACCTGCAGCGGTTCGGCGGCACCTGCTTCACCATCCACGAGGCGGACGTGGCCGTCGTCGTGACCACGAGCTCCTTCACCGGGCCTGCCGCCGAGTACGCCGCCACGTGCGGGATCATCTGCGTGGACGGCGAGGCGCTGGACGCATGGACGAACCACACCACGCCCGCCCCGTGGGACGCGTCCGACACGGAGCCGACGGTCCCCCTCCCCCTGGGCGCCCAGGGGTGAGGGGAAACTGGCGGATCGCTTCCGTCCACTCACTTCACTCAGTCCACCGGTTCATCGACGTCGGGGGCCTCGCTGCCTGACTCGGTGCTCGACTCTGGCTCCCTTGGTTCTGCGTCGCCTCGGCCTCCGGTTCCGGCCGGGGCGGATGCCGGCGCCACGGAGTCCGGCCAGTCCGGTACGGGTATCGCCAGAGGATCCTCCCCCTGCTCCGCCTGCTGGTTCTGCGGGTCGCGGGTGAGCACCTCGCCCGCTTCCGCCGCCTCGTCCGGCCCGTAACGCCTGTCGGTCGGATGGCGCCGGTCCGTCCGGTCGGGCCCCTGCTGAGTACTCATACGAGCTCACTCCTCGGGTGGATTCTGGTGGCGGCTCCCTGCCTGACGAAGCCGCCATGGTCTCTGGGACGTGTGCACTCACCGTCCCGGAGGCCCAGGCAGCCGGAAGCCCGGAGGCCCCATTGGTCCGTAGACCCCGGAGGGAGCAGCGTCCGCTTACGCGACTACCCCGTCACCAGCAGACCACCCGTTCACCACCCGGCTCGCGATCCGGCTCGTAGATCAGACTCGTAGTCCGGGTCGTCATCCAGCTCGCGATCTTCGTGCCGCAGCGTCCTTCTCCACCGACGACCGGGTGGACTCGCGGCGGAGGCTCTACGAACACCATGACCTCGGCCGATGGTCCTCCATGATCGGGGCAGGAGCGCTGTGAAGAGTTCCGGTCCTGGTGAAGGGGCGGGCCTGCAGCTGAGGACACGGCGATGAGGTGAATGGTGTGACAGGAATCAGCGGCGCCGGTGACCGGAACGAGGGTCACGGCGAGAGCCAGGACAGAGACAGGGCCCCGAACCGTGCCCCGGACCGAGATCGGGACCGAGACCCGGACCCGGACCGAGACCCAGACCGAGACCGAGACCGAGACCCGGACCCGGACCGAACGGATCTGCTCAGCGGCCTGAGCGTGGACGAGACCAACCCCGAGCAGCCCGTTCTCCTCAGTGCCGAGGGCGCCCCGATCCGTACCTGGCGGGAGAACTACCCCTACGACCGCAAGCTGCGGCGAGGCGAGTACGAGCGGGACAAGCGGATCCTGCAGATCGAGCTGCTGAAGCTGCAGCGGTGGGCCAAGGACACCGGCGCGCGGGTGGTCGTCGTGTGCGAGGGCCGCGACGCCGCCGGCAAGGGCGGCACCATCCGGCGGTTCACCGAGCGGCTGAACCCCCGGGGCGCCCGGATCGTCGCTCTGGACAAGCCGACGGAGCGGGAAGCCGGGCAGTGGTACTTCCAGCGTTACGTCACCCACCTTCCCGGCCCCGGCGAGATCGTCTTCTTCGATCGCTCCTGGTACAACCGGGCAGGTGTCGAGCGGGTGATGGGGTTCTGCTCGGACGACGAGTACGCGCTGTTCCTCCGCCAGTGCCCGGTGTTCGAGCGCATGCTGGTCGACGACGGCATCCACCTGGTGAAGTTCTGGTTCTCGGTGTCGCGGTCGGAGCAGCGCACCCGGTTCGCGATCCGGCAGGTCGACCCGGTGCGGCAGTGGAAGCTCTCCCCCACCGATCTGGCGTCCCTGGACCGCTGGGACGACTACACCACCGCCAAGGTCGACATGTTCAGGGCGACGGACACGGCGCACGCCCCCTGGACGGTCGTCAAGACCAACGACAAGCGGCGCGGACGTCTGGAGGCCATGCGCAGCCTCCTCTGGCGCATGGACTACGTGAGCAAGGATCCCGAGGCCGTGGGGGATCCCGACCCTCTCGTCGTCGGTGCGGCGGACACCCTCCTCGAGGCCGGTGAGGAGACCTCCACCCTCTCCCCCACGCCCCTGACCTCGCACCATCACGGCCCGGGGGCCCATCCGGAGAGGAACCCGGACACGTAGGAGGCGTATTTCTCCCATGTCTCCCACGAGCGGACCTGAGACCTCCCGCGTGGGCTGTCCGACCGGCGGCTTCCGGCAGCCCACGCCGGAGGCCTCAGGGCCTCAGGGCCTCAGGGCCTCAGGTCCGCTCAGGTGGCGACGCCGCCGCCGGCTTCGAGCTGGCGTTCGGCGCTCTCCAGCAGCATGTCCAGCGCGACCGGGTACGCACTGTGCGGCATGCGCTCGGCCAGCAGCCCTGCCGTGGCCGCGATGTTCGGATACGCGTCGGCCGGCAGTCGGGCGTACGTCGACTCCCACATCTCCTCGTCCGCCGCGCGCACCTTCGCCGTGAGCGCGAGGGCTCCCGCGTCGAGCGCCGCGAAGGCCAGGCACTGATCGATGTAGGCGTGGTAGATCCACACCGCGTCCCCGTCCGCGAACCCCGCGCCGCGCAGGCTCCCGAGGATCGCCTCGTCGGCGGTGATCTCCCGCGGCCGCCCGGTCACCCGGCTCGCGGTCAGCAGCGCCGCCTGCGGATGGGCGAGGTAGGCGCCGTGGATGCGCAGTCCCAGTGAGCGCAGGTCCTCACGCCACTGCCCCGTCGCCGCCCAGCCGGCCAGCGCCCGGCCGATCAGCTCCTCGCCGATGGCGCGGGTGAGCCCGTCCATGCCGTCGAAATACCGGTACAGGGTGCTGGGGTCCGCACCCAGTGCGGCGCCGAGCCGCCGTGCGGACAGGCCGGCGCTCCCGTGCTCACGCACCATCCGCAGTGCCGTCTCGACTATGAGCCGCTCGGAGAGCACCGTGCCCTGCCGAGTGGGGCGCCGTCGTCTGCGGGCCTCCTCGGGGACCACTTCCTTCGCCATCGCCACGCTCTTCCGTGTCGCCGTCCGGGTCTGCCGCCTTATGCCAACATCATTGACCTTAACTCGGAGCACCGGGTTCCATCAGCCCCCAGAGGCACCCGCCTCACCGAGAAAGGACTGTGCCATGCGTGTTCTGCTTGTGGGCGCCGGCGGTGTCGGGAGCGCGATCACCAAGATCGCCGCCCGCCGCGGCTTCTTCGACCAGTTCGTCGTCGCCGACTACGACCTCGCAAGGGCCGAGGCCGCGGTCGCGGCCCTGGGCAGCGAGGAGACCCGGTTCAGCGCCTGCCGCGTCGACGCCTCCGACGAGGCGGCGGTCACCCGGCTGCTCACCGAGCGCGGATGCGACGTCCTCATGAACGCCACCGATCCGCGTTTCGTGATGCCCCTGTTCAACGCCGCGCTGGCGGCGGGCAGCCACTACCTCGACATGGCCATGTCCCTCTCGCACCCGCACCCCGACGAACCGCACAGCGTCTGCGGGGTGAAGCTCGGCGACGAGCAGTTCGCACGGGCCGCCGAGTGGGAGAAGTCGGGCCGCATCGCACTCGTCGGCATGGGTGTCGAGCCCGGTCTCTCGGACGTCTTCGCCCGCTACGCTGCCGACGAGCTCTTCGACGAGATCGAGGAGATCGGCATCCGCGACGGCGCCGACCTCTCCGTCGAGGGCTACGACTTCGCACCGTCCTTCAACATCTGGACGACGATCGAGGAGTGCCTGAACCCTCCCGTGGTGTACGAGCGCGAGCGCGGCTGGTTCACCACCGCCCCGTTCAGCGAGCCTGAGGTCTTCGACTTCCCCGAGGGCATCGGCCCGGTCGAGTGCGTCAACGTCGAGCACGAGGAGGTCCTCCTGATCCCGCGCTGGGTCGGCGCGCGCCGGGTCACCTTCAAGTACGGCCTCGGCGAGGACTTCATCGACAAGCTCAAGACGCTGCACGCCCTGGGCCTCGACTCGACCACGCCCGTCGCCGTCCGCGGCGAGGACGGAAACCCGGTCCGTGTCTCGCCCCGCGACGTGGTCGCCGCCTGCCTGCCCGACCCTGCGGCACTCGGGGACCGGATGACCGGAAAGACCTGCGCCGGGACCTGGGTCAAGGGCACGAAGGACGGCGCGCCGCGCGAGGTGTACTTGTACCACGTGGTCGACAACCAGTGGTCGATGCGCGAGTACGGCTCCCAGGCCGTCGTCTGGCAGACCGCCGTCAACCCGGTGGTGGCCCTCGAACTCCTCGCCACCGGCGCCTGGTCGGGGCCGGGTGTCCTGGGCCCGGAAGCCCTCCCGCCGCGCCCCTTCCTCGACCTCCTCACCGCGTACGGCTCCCCCTGGGCCGTGCGCGAACAGGACCCGACCACACCTGGCAGCACCCAGGCACCCGCCTGACACGCCCCCTGACCCGGGCGCCTGCCCGCGCGCCGATCAGCAAGCGGGCAGCCGGCCTCACGTCGCGGGTCGGCTGGTCCGGGGGACGCCGGGGTGAGCCCCCGGCCCGGCCACGCAACCCCGACGACCACGCCCATCCCGTACGCAGGCGAGCGGCACAACCGACAGCGGTGCGACCGACGGCGGCGCAAGCGGCAGCGGCGCAATTGGCAGACCCCCTCCAAGAACGTGTCGGGAAAGTTCAAGACCGACGCGGACGGGGTCCCTAGCGTGGACGTCATGAACGAGATCCACGCACACCTCACCAGCAGCGCCGCCGAAGCCGCCCGGGTCACCCGCGGCGTCACCCCCGAGCAGCTCGCCGACCCCTCCGGCTGCACCGACTGGACCGTCCGCGAGCTGGCCAACCACCTGGTCCTCTACACCGCCCACGGCCTCGAACACCGCGCCCTGCGTACGCAGCTCCCCGACGACCTGGTCGCACGCGACTTCACAGCGGACGCCGACTGGCCCGAGCAGTACGCAGCCCAGCTCGACCGGGCCCTCGCCGCCTGGGCGAAGCCCGAGGCATGGGACGGTGACATCGACCTCGGTGGCGGGAACACCGTGCCCGCCGGCGAGATCGCCGCCATGCTCCTCGCCGAACTCGCCCTGCACGGCTGGGACCTGGCCCGTGCGACGGGCCAGGACTTCAGCCTGCCGGACGACACCGGCACGTACCTCCTCGACGTCGTGGAACGCTACGCCGAGATGTACCGCGAGTACGAGGGCTTCGCCTCCCCCACCCCGGTGGACCCCACCGCCCCCGCCTTCACTCGCGCCGTCGCGACCAGCGGCCGCACCATCTGACCTCCGCCACACCGGGCACAAACCGTGCCCAGGGTCTCGGATCTCGGATCTCGGATCGTACGGAGTGGGGTCACGGCCGGAGGGGGCTCAGGCGCCCGCTGCGGACGTGGTCGACAGCCGGGCCTCCGGCCCAACGCTGAAGGCGCCGAATGTCCCCTTCGCCGCAAAGAACAGCCCGCCGTCGTCGGCGGCGGCCAGCGCGTCCAGCCGTCGGCCGGGCAGGGAGCACCCTTCCACGGTCCGGCCGTCGAGCCCCAACAGCCGGATGCCGCCGTTGGCATCCCCCACCAGGACACCGTCGCCGCACGGAAGGGGGTCGGCCACGATCCGCCGGTCCTCCTCGACCGACCATGTCGACGTCCCGTCTGCGGGATCCACGGCGAGGAGCCCATTGCCGGACCGCAGCATCCAGACCGAGCCGCGGATGCGACCCACTGCCCTGAACGGATCGTAGGACCCGAGCGGTGTGGGCTCGTCGGCGTCGAGCCCGAGCGTCACCAGGGACGAGCCCTCGCAGATCGCCACCACCCGCTCCGCGTCCACCGGGACGAACGCCTTCGCGTCGGGCCCCGCGAGCGGGTCCGGCAGCCGCCACCGAGCCAGGTCGCTCCCGTCGGCCGGATCGAGGAGAACGGCCTCGCGGCCGCTCCCGGTCAGCACCCCACCGGCCCATGCGAGGGTTTGTACGGAGGTCACGGCCGACGGTGTCGTCCACCGGACGCTCCCGTCGGCGAGGTCCAGGCCAGACATCGGGGTGTAGCCGCGCCAACCGCCTGTCACCACGGTGTTCGAGTGGACCGCGAGGTTGCCCGTCCACCTCGGTGTCGGGACGCTCCACAGTGACGCGCCCGTCCGCACGTCGAAGCAGGACAACACGTACGGCGTTTGTGGCAGGACCAGCACGCGGTCCCCCGCGAGGACGATCCCGCGCGGCCAGGTACCGAGCGGGACGTCCCAGCGCACAGCGCCGTCGACGCGCTCCAGGCACACCAACCGGGTGCGCCGCTCGTGCAGGACGACGCAGTCCGGCCCCACAGCGAAGGCGGATGCACCGCCCCTCTGGTGGAGTTCGCGCTCCCAGAGCACCGTGGCGATCATGAAGCCATCCCACCACAGGCGGCCCGCCCGCGGCGACGGCGCTCAGGACAGAGACGGCCACCCAGGGTCTGGGAACGTGGTCTCGGGGAGAGCGGTTCGAGGAGCGCGGATACTACCCAAGGCGTCACCAGACCTCGCCAGTAGACTCCGAGGCCATGATGGCCGCCACTCCCGTATCACCCATCCCGGTCGCACCGGCGGGTTTGACCCGCAGGGCCGAGAGGTTCGTCGCATGCGAGGGCATCCGTGTCGCCCCGCATGATATCGAGTGTCACCGCGAGGCCTGGATCGAGCACGGGGTCCCGGCCGCGGAGATCGATCGCGCAGTGGCCTTCGAGGACCGCTGGGGCGGCCTCGCGCTGCCGCCGGCACCGTTCTACGAGAGCGGCCCGCGCATCCTGGGCGCGGACGTTCCCGAGGGCTCGGCCTCGGAGGGCTGGTGGATCCCGGCCGGGGACGGCCGATACTCCATGGCCTACGGATTCATGATCGGCCCCGAGGGCGAGTTCGGTATCAGCGGCTACCACTGGACACCCCTGCATGCCAGTACCGAAGGCTGGGTGGAATCGCTGGCACTGGCCAACCACGCGAGGCGCTGGGCCAAGACCATCACGAGGATCACCGGCAAGGCCGTCGACTCGCTGGACCTCGACGGGTACGAGCCGGTACCGGAAGTGCAGGGCTTGACCGACTCCTGGTGGCGGGGCAAGGACTCACTCATCGCCGTGTACCGAGGCGAGGCCGTCGGCATGGACGCGCCGGGATGTCTCGCAGCCCATGTCTACGCCGGCCTCGACGAGAGGGCTCTTCGCGCCGACTAGGGCATGCCTCCTTGACCGTCTACAGGCTGGGGCGTTGGCGGGTGGTTCATGGTGGTGCCGTCAGGATTCCGCCCGAAGGCGGCCTCTAGAACGGCGGGGAGGTCTTCCTCGGGGACGGTGGTGCGCACGTCCGCCAGAACCTGGGGAAAGTCGTCATCGTCGATGGCGCCCATGTGCTCCTGACGGAGTTGGTAGATGATCTCGACGAGCTCCGGTCTCAGCTGCATCCAGGCACGAGAGCTACGGATCTCTTCGTCGACCTGGTGCATGAACCACCGCATGGCCTCGTACGGGACTTCAGTGCGTGCTGCGTTCGGGTAGAAGCACACCGTCGGTTCCCGTGCCGGTTCCTCGTCTGGGACGATTGCGGTCATAAGAGTCCGTTCCCCGGCCACGAGATTCAGTTCCAGATACCAGGCGTCATCGGGCACGGAGTACATCGCGGTGATTGCGTAGTCGCCGTCGGGGTGTCGAAAGACCATTGCCGCATGCTGCCACGCTGGACGGAGGACGTGCCTCTCCCATTCAAGCGGCCCGACGCCCCTGCGCCGGAGCCCGGATGAGCATGGTTACAGAGATGACGCCCCCTGGATCCACCGAGTTGAACACGTTCAACCAGTCTGGCAAGGTACGCCTCCACGGCCGTTCCCACTCGATCGGCCGGTACGCGCTGAGGGCGGGAGGTACTGGTGGCGGGCAGAGGCCGGCTGCACGCGCGGGGGACGTCCCTCGGTGTCTTGATAGTGATTCTGGCTGCTCTGACGGGGTGCGCCGGCCCCTATCAGTACGACGAGGGAACAGGGCTCCACGACGCCATGACGGCCGAAGTCGCCGGGGTCTGGGAGAACCCCGAGGGGACCCACGTGGCACTTCTCAGAGATGGAACGGCCCTTCTTGAGAACCTTGACGGGCAGGACTTCGACTTCGAGGACGGCTGGCGTCTCTCTGGGACGGGGACCTGGCAACTGACCGACGACGACGGCGGACAGGTCGTCCGACTCTCGCTGACGACCCGGACACGAGTCGAGAAGCGCTCTCCTGCACCTGTGGCTGCCCCCTCGGCTGCGGAACCCCCGTCTACATACTCGTGGTTCTTCAACGTCGACCGCGATCAGCGCGATGGGCTGGTGATGTTCTTCATGTACGGCGATCCGGACATCGGGAACATGTACGTGATGACGCGTGAGTCAGGGTGATAGCCATTCGTCGATTGCTGCGATCAGCGCAGTCGCCTCGACTCGGACCGCGAGCATGCCTGGTCGACCTTGTCCGGGATCTCCACGCCCCGTGCAGCGTGATCACTCACAGTCCAAGGTCCACTGTCCATGCACTGCCTCACTACTCGCGGACCTAAGGCCGTTTCTTGTGGATCACGATATGCGTCAGTGAAGGAGTCACACCGTCCGTCAGACCCTTTCTCGACCGAGGCGTTGTGGAATGATCGACAGATGTGGGGAACCAGCAGTGAGGATGAGCGAGCGCTTCGGCGTGAAGCCGAGCGAGTCGTCAATGAGGTCGTCCAAGGGCTTCGCACCTTGGACGAGGGGACATCCTGGTTCTCCGCCCTTTCCCCGGAAGGACGTCAGGCTGTACTGCAGGAAGTCACCGGCTACGCCATGCAGGCCCACATCACAGCGGCAGACGGGCGGGAGGGAGTTGCCCGGTCGGGCGTGAAGCCCAGGGCCAACCCTTCGGTGATGATGTGCATGGACCCGCCTCGCTACGGGTTCGCAGACCTCCCGGCCGACGAACACGTCAAGGCATTCCGTGTCATGGTCTCGGTCTTCTCCGTCGCCGACACCCGTCGCAGGGAGACGTACTGCAAGGGAACTTGCGGACACGCATGGCACAACTTGGCTCCGCGGTGAGACGCCGCCGCAGCGCACCACGAACTGAACGTGCTGTCCTGGTCGTTCGGTCCGTCGGGGCCGCAGGCCGCCAGGCCCGGCTCGCCGGACACCGCCGGCTCCGCCGACGCTACGAACGCAGGGCCGACCACTTCCTCCCCTTCACCACCATCGCCGGCGTCCTCGTCTGCTACCGCCGGCTCGCTTGCTGATGTGGGTGCGCAACAGCTCTACAGCCAGGTCATGATCGTAGGAAGTGGCACGTTCCAAGGGAGTGTGACCACCTGGATCAACCAGTTCAGGATCCGCGCCGAACGCCAGCAGCACGGCAGTGGTGTGCACCGTCAACGGCTGACCGCTCTGCAGGGCGCCATCCCCCTCGGTGTCGATCGCGTGCGTCAGCAGTGTCATATTGCTGAAGAACTCATCAGGGTCGGCGCCATTGGCGAGCAGGCGTGCCAGGGTTTCCGTATCCTCGTGCTCGACTGCGAAGTGGGTAGGTGTCCAGTAGTCGCTCATCGAGGCATTCAACTGCGATCGAAGCGTTCCTACCAGCGAAATTCTCCACCGTCAGCGGCCACATGAGATGACCTCTCAACGGGATCGAGCGAGCCGCCAGGCGGCCCTGCTCACTTACTCCCATCTGCGGATGGGACACACCTATGCCCAGTTCGCCGCCGAATTCGGCATCGACGTCGGCACCGGCCTGATCACGGACGGATGACCGGCATCACGAATTCAAGTGCACTACCGCCGGTTGGCGTCCCTGCTCACGGCCTGAGCCGGTCTTGTTGCACATCAAAACAGACCAGCCCCATGTACTCCGCCACGGCTGCCGCGTACGCCGATGCCTCCTCGGCCATGCTCCACCGCATGGGGAAGTAGATCAGCGGACCACTGGCCTCGCCGATCAACGGACCGGTCGACCAGGGCGAGGTGTCCTCCTCGTCCTCGGTGATGTCACACCACCGCTCAAGCAATGCGGCCACGTAAGCCGCGATCCGTTCGGAGGGGGCTCTTCCACCTCGCTGTCCATGTAGCGGTCGTACAGGTCGCTGAAGGCCCGACCGGCAGTCTTGTCATCCGCCGGCCTCTCGCCCTCCCAGACAGCCAAGTCGTAACTCATGCCCCGGAGGCTCCCACACCGCACTGACACCCACCTAGCCGGTCAACGGCACGAAGCTCAGCCAAAGGAAACGATGTCTGGTCGTCTGAAAACCCCTTGCTCCCCGGTCCGCCTCCTGGTGGGATGCATGGGCTTCGACGGCGGGAGGGGACGGCTTGACGGTGTTCGGGTGTGCGGGCTGCGGTGCGACCCTGACGGCGGCGGTGTCGGAAGTGGCATTGCCGATCCATCTGGCCGATACCCACTGGGAGAAGCTGCACCCGCCACTGCTGGAGGCCGGGTCCTACGCTGTCGATCCCGCACCGTACGGTCCGCCGTGGCGGCAGTGGGACGAGGTCGGGGCACGCGAGGCGGCGAAGCGGGGGCGCTTCGTGCCGTTCGGCGCGCTGTCCAACGGACCGTCGGACACCATCCTCCTCGCGCCCGGCGACATACGCGGCACCAGGCTGATCCTCGAGCGGGCCGGGGGCTACTGCATGGGGAGGGACGGGCCGAACCTTGCCTGCCTGGGCTGCGATCTGCCGGTCGGAACGAGGATGGACGACTGCGGATGCTGGCAGGTCGTCCGGCTCGTCCCGCAGGCGGTAGTGCAGTTGCCCGGCCCGCCGGAACAGCCGGTCATGGACTGGACGGAGCTGCTGGCGACCGGCGCGCTGTGGCATCGGCTGAGCGAGTACCGGGACATCCCGGCGGGCGTGGCTCTCGCCCAAGTGGTGGTGGCCGCCGGGGGCGCGCCGGTCGAGGTGGTGCCCGGGCCGGTCGCGGAGCTCCTCGGCCGGGCACTCGGCGCGCTGCTGCCCGCCGGGGAAGGTGCGAACCGGCTGGACCTGGCGGGGCCGGGGTTCGGCGAGCCGGCCACTGATCTGGTGCTGGTGCCGGTCCATCCGCAGACCGGAGACATGTGGCGGCCGCGTGCCGGGGCGGTGCCGGTACCTATGGATGCCACGCTCTGGGCCGAGCTCGCCTTCCCGCCACACCGGACCCGGCTGCCGGTGGTCGGCGGGCTGCCGGCAGGCGTGGAGCGGGACGATCCGCTACCGCCGCACTCGTGGTATCCGTTCCAGCCGTCCAGGAAGGCGTTCCGGTACACGCTCGCGCGGACGCCCGCAGTCAGGGAACCGTGGCTGCGGGCGATCTACGACCGAGGCTGCTGACCCGTCAGAGGCGGTGCGGACCCAGACGTTGAGTTCGACGTAGCGGATGTAGTCATGGACCGAGTGGCAGCTGGGACCAGGACACCCCCTGATCACACATAGCTGACCGACATCACGCATTCAACTTCAGTAGCTACGTCACCGAGGCGGTCGGCTTCCTGCCCGCTCTCGCCCCGAGCCTTGCCGATGCAGCGCGGACCGCGTCGGCAACACCTATCAGATCCACGACGGCATGCTCCCACCGATCGACCGCATCGCTGCGGCCGGCCGCTCTACTCCGGAAACACCTCGCTCTGCACCTGAACTGCACCGGCTGAGGCGGGCGGTCATCCTCCTTCACAACGCCGCGTCCTGAGCATGGCAAAGACTCACTGACAGCGTCGTCGTAGGACAGGGAGCCGAGGTCCGCGTGAGTACACCGATCGGCCACTGATCAGCCGGACGTTCAACGGCAAGGACCGCTCCCGCTTACCGTAGGTGCGTGAACGACATCGACACCGAAACCGAAAACCTTGGTTGGGAACTCATCGGCTGGGACGACAACGAGCTGGCCGCTCACGTCGTTGGGCTCACCCGATTCGAGATCCTGCGCATCAGAGACCTGTTCCCCGAACGGAACGACGAGCTCCTTGAGACCGCTGCCTACGAGGTAAAGCCCGCCCTGTACTCGGCATTGCGGAGCGCCATCCCTCACCTGAAGTTCAGCGACGGTCTGGAGTACCAGATCGGCGGATTCCTCCTCTCCCCATGAGCCTGCCGAACCGCCGCATTACCGCCGCGCCTGTCGAGAACGTGGTCACCATCGGCCCCCGATTCTTTGCTGGTTCACCTTCGCGGCCGCGTCTCGGTCGGCTGGCCCATACAGGCCTTCTCCGATAGTTCACGTTCGGCAGCGAACTCGTCCAGGAGCTGGAAGAGCACAGCGATCGCTTGATGCTCGTCCGCGTCCGAGAGTTCCGCCACGCTGTCCCAGCCGTCGGGGAGCGCCATGTGCAAGACCTGACCGGGCCACGCATGGTTGCAGTCCCTGCCACGTCGGGCAACCAGCCACTCGCGCCATCCGGAAAGTCCAGGGCCTCCGTGGCGGATCGCATGTTGGTCGTAGCCGATCAGGAATGCCGTCAGCGCGTGGAAGGACGTCCGTCCGACGAACACGCCAGGCCTCTGACCGACACCAGCGAAGTACTCGCGCTCGCTCATCTCCGAAGGCTGCTTCATCAGATCCTCCTCTTCCTCCGGCTCGGATCAGGCCTTGTCGGCGGTGGCGTGGAGAAAGGTTTCCGCTATCTCTCGGACCCGGGCCAGGGTGATATGGGTGCGCTGTTCGACCGCGAGAGGGTGCTCCGTGGGTTCCAGTTCGATGCGAGGACGGTGGCCGACCGGCCGGGTGTGTACGTGGGTCTTGAGGTTGATGGTGCTCGGGGAGTAGAGGGAGAGTTCGGTGCTCAGCCAGCCGAAGTACGGCGCTTCAGCCTCACGGCCGGGGGTGTTCCATTTATCGGCGGCGCGGGCGAAGTTCTCGCGGCTCAGGGAGACCCAGACCGCCCACGAGAACACGTCGTCGCTATCGATGACCGGTATCTCGATCAGACCCTTGACGAAGTAGTGCTGGGCCTGAATGACGCACTGATCAGAGGAGAGCAGGCTGTCCGAGCGATCGGAGAAACTCTCGTCCCACACGTCGGGTGCGATGGTCGAGTAGTTCATCGGGAGCTCTGGGTGGTGGGCCCCGCAGCACGAGCAGGTGAAGCCGAGATCTCTGGTCACGGCCGGGAGCCTAATCGGGCCCGCTCGGCCGCCGAGAACGGGCCGTCGGTGGGTGGCCTTGCCTCAGTGGGGACGAGCCGCTTAGCGCCCTGACCAGCAGCGGCTCCGGTCAGCTTGCAGGATCGCTGTCACTGGCTCCACGTACGATCAGCGCATGGTTACGCAGCAGTGGAATGGGGTCCGTCAGCGTGTGGCCGCTGTGGGGGCAGAGCCGTCGAGCGGCGCGGTGTTCGGATCACTTGGGCACGGTTGGGTCCTGGACGACCCTCTGACAGAAGACGCTCTTGCCGAACTCGAATCGCAGATAGGCGTGAGACTGCCCGACGACTACCGCAGCTTCCTCACCTGCGTCGGAGCCGGTGGCGCCGGGCCCGCGTACGGCCTCTTTCCCGTTCGCCGCGTGCAAGGCCGATGGCGTTGGGAAGGAGACGGTGCCGAGCTGGCCGACCTCGCGCTGCTCGCTCAGCCCTTTCCTGACCGCGGCCCGGATTCCGAAGACCTCGACGCACTCCTCGCTGTTCGTCCCGAGGAAGAGGATTTCGAGGAGATCGAGGATTTCGACGACGCCGTCGAAGCTTGGGACGAACGCTGGGAAGCCCTGATGTTCGCCCCCGAGCGCACCGCCGGCGCCATCGTGGTCTCCCACCTCGGCTGCGCTCAGCGGGAGTGGCTGGTCATCAGCGGCACTCACCGCGGCACCATCTGGTCGGATTGCCGGGCCGACGACACCGACCTCGCCCCGCTCCTCGACCAGGCCGGCCATCCGGTCACCTTCACCCACTGGTACATCGACTGGCTGCAGAAGGCGGAGCTCGCCGCACGCCGGCAGCCTTCGCATCCCTGACGCTGAGCCACGTAGCTCCACGGAGATCCAGGGAGCTCCGGCGGGGCCTCTTCCGAGCGCCGGCGTCCCGCCCCGGCTCTGTCGGCAGAGAGTCAGGCACAGGACTGGTTTCCGGTGCAAGCTGACAGCATGGCCGCATGGATACGGTGAATCCGGGCGACTTCGTTGTGCGCCGCGCGAGTGGGGCGGAGGCGGACGGGCTGATCGCGATCGACACCGTCGCGGCCGAAGGTGACGACAACAGGCAGGCCAGCATCCGGAGATGGTGCGAGCAGGGCCTGGCCGTCGTGGCGGAGGGTGCGTCTGGACCGCTCGGTTATTACGTGGTTGAGTACACGTTCTTCGAACAGGGATTCGTCACGATGCTGATGGTGGCTCCCTCCGCCCGCGGACGAGGCGTCGGCCATCGGCTACTGGACGCCGCGGCGGCCTTGTGCACGACCCCGAAGCTCTTCACGTCGACTAACGTCTCCAACCAGCCCATGCAGCGGCTTCTCCAACGAGCCGGGTGGAGTCCCGTCGGTCTTCTCCACCGCCTGGATGAGGGCGACCCCGAGCTGTTCTACCTCTGCCTGCCGCAGACCGGGACGATGCACCCGTGACCGAACAGAACTGGTCCGGGCCAGCACATGCGCCAGCCGCAGACGCGTCAACCACCCACTGAATTCGCGTAGATGATGAGGTGACGCCGTCTCGGATGCAAGTTACATCCATAGTGCTAGCCTCACCCCCCAACTACAAGGGGGACCAAGTGAAGAAGCTACTGAGTTTCGTGTCCGCATTGGCGGTCATTTCCGGAATCGCCATTACTTCGACGACGCCGGCCTACGCCGCCACGGACAGGAGCGGCGAGGAACGGCTCAGCATCCCGACCAGCAGCGCGTGCAGGGCGGGACGCACCGTCATGCAGGGCATGGTCGCAGGTCAGGGCGGCCAGCTCTACATCGTTTTCACCAAGGCGGGTGGGGAGGAGCCGGTCCTCTCCAGGTGGTTGCGCGACGGCTCGACCTGGGACGGGAGCAGCTGGACCTGTGCCGGGGCGCCGACCTCCATCCCTGCACTCGGCCACGGCAACGATCTCGCCTACCATCCGAACTACCAAGGTCAGGGCCCTGCCGTGATCGCGACCCAAGGAAGCCAGTCGGCGTTTCCGAGCGACGATGTGGCGATCGTCCATCTGGATTCGTCGGGAGCCATAGGCGCCAGCGAGGTCGTCCATCTGCCCATCGGCAACATCAGCGGCCTGTGCTACAGCGCGACGGCGGCCGGAGGGGCCGGTAAGTACGCCGCCCGCCGCGAGGGCAACCTGTGGACCCATCCCGGCACCGGTTCGCTGACGAGCGGATGGACGCTGGTGAAGAGCAACCTGACAAGCCACGACAATCGTTCCGACCAGGGCATTGACTGCTCTGAGAACTACATCTGGAACACGAGGTCCATCAACACCTCGACGCCCGTGACCGGGTGGAACTGGGTGTACCAGTACAACTGGTCCGGAAATGACGTGGAGAGCGATATCGGAATTCCGGGGAACGACCTGGTCGACGAGATCGAAGACATCACCCACGTCGGGAGCGACTTCTTCATCGGCATCAACCGCAACGCCGGGGCCGACGACTCCGTCAAGGTCTTCATCCCGTGAGGTCCGCCCCTCCGCGCACCTGAGGGCGTGGTTCTCGCTGATCGGGACGGCCCGCGCCCATGCTTGAGCCTGTTGAGGCCGGGAGAACTCCGGGAGAGTGCCGGGAGACTGGCTTTGGGGGACGTCGGGGCCCGACGTTCCCCAAAGCCGGAGACGGCTCCCCCGCCTCGCCGTCTCGGTGGAGAGATCAGGTGAGGCAGAACTCGTTGCCCTCGATGTCCTGCATCGTGATGCACGACTCGTTGACGCCATCGGCGCGCTGCGTCAGCACGTGCTTCCCGCCGAGTGCCATCAGGCGGGCGCATTCGGCCTCGAGTGTGGCCAGGCGCTCCTCGCCCACCAGCCCGGCGCCGGCCGGCACATCGAGATGCACCCGGTTCTTGACGACCTTGCCTTCGGGAACTCGCTGGAAGAGCAGGCGCGGGCTCGCACCCGAGGGATCCGTGCACGCGAAATAGATCTCATCCTCGGGCGGCAGCGTGCGGTGGTACTCCTCCCACGTGGCATAGCCCTCCGGGACCGCCGGTACGACGTACCCCAGTACCTCGCACCAGAACGCGGCGAGGCGCGCCGGCTCCGCGCAGTCGAAGGTCACTTGGAACTGCTTGATCGTTGACATCGGCGCACGATAACAGGGGATCCGCTCATCCTCCCAGGTCGGGAGGCTGCCTGTGGGTGGGAGGGGTGCCTGCTCCCCGCCGCCGCTGCGTCGCGCGGTCACAACGAAGGTCGGTTAACGAAGGTCGGTTACGAGGCAACCCTCAGCTCGGCAGCCCGCGAGCCCCTTCCGTCTTCGCGCCGTCGAACGTCGCGCCGGTGAGCCGGGCGCCCCGTAGGTCCGCGTCGGTCAGGTCGGCGCCGTTCAGGGTCGCCCCGGTCAGGTCGGCCTTGCGCAGGTCGGCACCTCTCAGGTCCGCTCCCGACAGATCCGCGTCGGTGAGGTTCGCGCTCTCCGTCACGGTGCCGGAGACGATCCTCGCCTGGAGAGAGGTGTCCATGGCACTGAACTTCGCGCCGCGCAGCCGGGCGGTCACCAGGGACGCGCCCGTCAGATCCGCATCGACCAGGACCGCCTCCGTCAGGTTCGCCCCCGTGAGGTTCGCGCCGGTGAGGTCGGCGTCCCAGAGCAGAGCGCGGGACAGGTCGTTGGGATTCAGGCGTACGAGTACGTCCGGGCGCGCCAGCGACGTCCCCCGCAGAAGGGCGCCGCTGAGGTCCGCGCCGGTCAGGTTCGTGTCCACGACGTTCGCGTCGGACAGGTCCACGCCGGTCAGGTCGGCGTCCCGGAGGTCGGATCGCAGGAGTTGCGCTCCGCTCAGATTGGCCTCGCCGACGAAGGCGCTTCTCAGGTCCACCCCCGACAGCGTGGCGTGGCGCAGGTCCGCCCCTTCGACGTTCACGTACCCGAAGGGGGCTCGTTCGTCGGGGAGGGCGCCGCCCTCCGGGACCTTCGCGATGTCCTTGAAGCTCCACGTGGAGAGGGACAGCCCGCGCAGGTCCGCCCGGTTCCAGTCGATCTGGGTGTCCCCGTCGTGGCCGGGAGAGCGACGGGCCAGTACGTTCACCACGGCCATGACGTCCGTGGGCGGGCGGCGGTCGGCGGGCGCCGCCTGCCCCGGCTGCGGTTCCGTCGGTTCCTTCACGAAGCCGGTCGCGGGAACGCTCGCGTGACGTCGTACGTACGCCGAGAGCACGAGGACGATCCTGGGCTGGTCGCGCGGTGAGTCCTGCATGATGCGCTCCAGGGCATAGATCCCGCCGAAGCGGACGTCCAGCGACTCGGAACCGAGGTTGGTGATCGCGTCGTTGAACCGGGCGGTGAGCTGTCCCTGCTCGGCTACGCGTACCTCACGCCAGGTGAAGAGCAGCGCCACCAGGGCCGCCAGACCGGGCAGGACGGCCACCGCGAGCACGGGCCATTGCGACCGGCGACGGCCGTCGGCGTCGGGGGCGCCCGTACCTCGGCGGCGACGCCCGCGCCGCAGTTCGCGCAGGTACGCGCTCCGAGCCGGTTCCTCGCCGCGCCTTCGTCCCGTCACCCGTCCATCGGAGTCGACGGAGCCCGGAACAGGCCGACGCCACACCGCCGGTGCACCCGATCGACGTAGACGCCGCGTCCCGGGCCTCACCGGAACACCTCTGACCAGGTCATCCATCGTCCACGGGTGCTGGCCGGGCGCCGGGCCCCGGCCACGGGCCCCGGCCACGGGCCCCGGGCACATCGGCCGTCACCCCCGGGGTGATGATCAAACGGGTGGGGCGGTTCCCCCGCGCCGCGATACCGTCCCGCCATGTCCCCCTCAGGCAAGATCTCGCCCTCTCAGACCTCACAGCCGCCCCCGACTTCCCAGCCCTCCCGCCCCTCCGTCACCGCCGACGACCTCGACCATGCCGTACAGCTCGCCGTGGCAGTCCTGCGCGAGGCGCCGCCGGCCTCGTGGGACGACAAGGCCGGTTCGCTGGAATGGGACTGCTGGGAGACCGTCGAGCACCTCAGCGACGATCTCTTCGCGTACGCCGCGCAACTGGGCCCGAAGACACCACCCTTGGACGGCGAAGTGCCGTTCGTGTACGAGCGGCGACGTCCTGGCGGCCCGGCGAACACCATTCACGCGAACCGCGAGGCAGGGCCGGCCGGCCTGCTCCAGGTCCTGGAGGCGAGCGGCGCGCTCCTGGTCGCCATGGTGCGCACGACGCCGCCGCAGACCCGCGCCCACCATGTCTTCGGCGCTTCGGATCCCGAGGGTTTCGCGGCGATGGGGATCGTGGAGACCCTGGTGCACACGCATGACCTGGCACAGGGGCTCGGCCTCGCATGGAACCCGCCCGCCGATCTGTGCTCGCGCGTACTCGTTCGGCTGTTCCCGGACGCACCGTCGTCCACCGATCCCTGGCTCACCCTCTTGTGGGCCACCGGGCGAGGCGAACTGCCCGGACGGCCCCGTCTCACCACCTGGCGGTGGCACGGCACGCCGCGGTCATAGGCGCAGGCGTCAGCGCGCCGTTCCGCGCGCCGTGTTCTCCTGCCACTCCCTGCCGATCGACCGGATCAGAGCCGGGTAGACCCCCAGGTACCGGAAGGGCTTGATGCCGAGCATGTACAGGGAGCCCAGGCGGCCGTTGGGCTTCACCAGGACGGCCATCTGGCCGCGATAGCCGCCGTGTCCGTCGGCGACCCAGCCGATGTGCAACACGCCGTGCATGGTCTTGTTGGCGTATTCGGCGGCCCACTCGTCGTGTGCCTGGAAGACGGACGTGAAGGGCGCCGCGTCGAGGTCGGGTCCCTGCGGTCCCTCGCGGAGGTCCTCCGGCAGCCGGTCGCGCAGCGTCGCCACGCGGCCTCCGACGCCCGCATCGGGCTTGTCCCATCCGAGGAGCGCGCCGAGCTTCCAGCGCACCGCGAAGAGGAAGCGGCCCACGGGGTGGCCGCCGTCCGGACCGCCCTTGCCGTGGGCCATCTGCTGGACCAGGAGGTGCAGGTCGTCCGGGCCGCCCGGCGTCGGCAGCGCCCACAGGTCCTCGAGCCGGAAGTCCGAGGCGATCTCGTGGATCCGCCAGGGGCGTGACGTGTGGTCGGTTGCGGGAAGGCGCAGGTCGCTCATCTCGGATCCCCGTCTCGATCTATACGGTGGCGTATAGATCGAGCATAGACCTATCTATACGGCACCGTATACTTGGCAGGACAGGTCGAAGGCAAGGCGAAGGCAAGGCGAGGACAGGCGAGGAGACGCAGGGATGGGAGCGATCCGCACACCGCGGGACAAGTGGATCGAGGAAGGGCTGCGCGCGCTTGCCGCCGGCGGCCCCGAAGCCGTCCGCGTCGAGGTCCTCGCCCAGACGCTCGGCGTCAGCAAGGGCGGTTTCTACGGCTACTTCCGCAACCGCGCGGGCCTGCTGGAGGAGATGCTCGACACCTGGGAGCAGGGGGTCACCGAGGACGTCATCGAGCGGATCGAACGCGGCGGCAGCGACCCCCGTGAGCGGCTCGGGCGCCTCTTCGACTTCGTGGGATCGAGCGATACGCCGGTGACCGGTGCCGGGGTCGAGCTCGCGATCCGCGACTGGGCCCGGCGCGACGAAGGAGTCGCTCTCCGCCTCCGCCGGGCCGACAACCGGCGCATGGACTATCTGCGCGAGCTCTACGGGGCTTTCTGCCCCGACGAGGGCGATGTCGAGGCCCGCTGCCTGATCACGTTCTCCCTGCGCATCGGCGACCATCTCATCGCCGCCGACAACGGCCCGCGCAGCCGCCGAGAGGTTCTCGCAGCGGTCAGGGCACGGTTGTTGGGCTGACCGGTGTTGGGCTGACCGGTGTTGGACCGGTGTTGGGCTGACCGGTCGCCCGAAGAGTTCGCCCAGGTCTCAGGAGCAGCTCGCGCCGTTCAAGGTGAAGCGCGCGGGTGCCGCGTTCGCACCCGAGTGCGTCGCCTGGAACCCGATGGAAGCACTCGCTCCGGCCGCCAGCGCACCGTTCCACCCGGCGTCCCTTGCGGTCACGGCGCTGCCCGACTGGGCCACCGTGGCGTTCCAGGCGCCGCTGATCCTCTGGTCGCCAGGGAAGGTCCACCCCAGGGTCCAGCCCGAGATCGCGGAGGTGCCGGTGTTCTTCACCGCCACCGTGGCGGTGAAGCCGTTGCTCCACGAACTGTCGACCCGGTACGTCACCGCGCAGGACGCCGCGGGTGTCGCGGCGTCGTCGTCGATCTCCGTCGCGGTGAAGGCCGCCGCGGAGACGCCGGTGCCGCCCGCGGTGAACGTCGCGCTGCCCGCGACCGTGTCGCCGTCCTGCGCGGCGGACACCGGAACCGGCTGCGGGACAGCCCAGTCGGCGGGTGTGAAGACCAGTGTCGAGGCCGCGGTCAGGTCCTGGTCCCCCGCGGTGCGGGACACCGTCACCGTGACGCTCCGCGCGGGCGCGGAGGACAGCCGTACGTTCACCGAGGCGGTGCCGCCTTCGGCCACGGACACCGCGGCGGGCGTCACCTGCACCGCGGGCGCCGCCGGACCACCGCGGCGCTCCGCGGCGAAGGCCGCCAGCCACGCCAGCGAGGAGTTCCAGTTGATCGCCACCTCGTTGGTGGCGTACGAGCCGATGTCGTCCACGTAGCAGGCCGCCGGGGCGCAGCCGTTCAGCCGCTCCTTCGCCACCGGGTCGTCAAGCCCCGCGTTCGGCCCGCCGGCGAAGGATCCGGCCGGCGGGTGCGGCAGTGAGGCGTCGCTCTGATGGGCCCAGAAGCGGTGGTGCTGGTTCTCGGAGGCGCGCTCGCCGTAGCCGGTGACGTACGACTGGTCCAGGGCGTTGCGACCCAGCAGATAGTCCAGCGACTCAAGGGCGCCCGCGCGGTAGCGCTGCGCGCCGGTGATCTCGTACGCGACGGCGAGCGTCATCGCGTTGTTGGCGACCGCGCTGTTGGATCCCCAGGCGTAGCCCGTGGCGGGGATCGGTACCGCGTAGCCCCCCGCGGCCATGGCGGACAGGTGTCCGTCGGCGGCCGCGGTCAGCAGGCCCCGCACCCGGACCAGGTCGTCGGCGGGCAGAGCCGTCCCGGAGACGGTGGCGAGGGTGATCCGCCCGAGGGTGGCCGTACCGCCCCACCAGAACGCGTCCGCGGGCTTCGCGTGGTGCGGATGGGAGGTCACGGCGTCCCGGTAGCGCGCCTCGCCGGTGGTGGCGAGCAGTTCGGCCGCGGCCCAGTAGAACTCATCCGAGACGTCCGCGTCCTCGTAGGCCCCGCCGCCGGCGTTGTCGGTCGCCGGGGCGAGGACGTTCGGATTGGCCTCGGCCGCCGTCCAGGCGCGGCGGGCGGCGTCGAGGCAGCGGGCCGCGAACGCGGAGTCGTAGGGCGCGTACACCCGGGCGCACTGGGCTGCCGTGGCGGCCAGGTTGAGCGTGGCGGCCGTGGACGGGCGGTGCAACTCGCGCGCTTTGTCGTCGAGTTCGGGACGTGTCGGGAGACCGGTCCACTCGGTGTCGTGCACCTTGTGGAAGGCCATGCCGGCGTACGGCTTGGCAGCCGGGACCTGCATCCGCAGCAGGAACTCCAGCTCCCACCGGGCCTCGTCCAGTACGTCCGGCACCCCGTTCCCACGCTCGGGCACCCGCAGGCTCGAGTCGCCCAGCGCGGCGTCTCCGCCCGAGCGGCGGGCCCGCTCGTACGAGTTGACCAGCTGCCAGGTCGCGATCCCGCCGTTGACCACGTACTTGCCGTGGTCGCCCGCGTCGTACCAGCCGCCCCGGACGTCCTGCCGGTAGTCGCACACGCCGGCCTGGCACGGCACGCTGGTGTCGCCCTTGTTCGGAGCCACGCCCAGGTGACCGGCGGAACGGGCGTACTGACTGCCAGTCAGTTCCGCGTCGATCGGCGTGCCGCTGCGCTGCTGGTAGAAGAACGACATGCTGTCGGCGCGCAGGCCGTCGTAGAGGGAGGCGGAGATGTCGAACGGATGGCTGGACCGTCCGTCGACGACCAGCGTGAAGCCTGATCCGGTGCCCGGGTAGCCGCCGAAGTCGACCAGGTGCGTCGACTGCCGGGACGCCTGGTCGACGCCTCTGACCGTCGTCGCGCCCGACGCGACCTCCGCACCGGAGGCGTCGCGCAGCCGCCAGGTGAGCGGAGCGGTGGCCGAGCTGACCAGGGTGGCCCGCTTCGGCCCGTCCGGCAGATAGCCGAGCTGGTTGACCCGCAGGAGAAAGTCGGCGGGCGCCGCGAGGGCCGTACCGCCGTCCGAGCCCGCGAAGTCCGCCGAGAACGCGGTGGCGGTCAACGTACCGGCGGTGAGGGCGAGTCCGGAGAGCACGACGGCGGCACGGCGTAAGGCGCCGCGGAGAGTCACAGGAAGCACGGTGGGGGGCCTTCCAGGAGAGGGACATGCGCAGGGGATCAATCGCACGGGAGCAGTGGGATGGGAGCGCTCCCATAGCTTCCATTCCATGAAGCCAGTTTTTCTGGAGCGTCGTCAAGAGACGTGCAGACAAACCCTGCCGTCCGGAGCGGACACCGGGCCTGCCGACCCGCCGACCCGTTGGCACGGAAGGCCTTCGTCAGGGGCTCCCGGGATCCGAGGCCCCCTCCCGGCGTGGAGCCCCCTCCCGGCGTGGAGCCGTCGCCCGCCTGATCGCCGTCTCCACGGCCGAGACGCGGTCGGCGAGCAGCCCCAGGGCTGCGACCGCACGCGTCAGCGGGTCCTCTCCGGAGCCCCCCAGGGCCCGGGCGCGCGTGTACCCGGCGGTCACCTCGGTCCAGCGGGCGGCCTGCGCCGCCGTGAGCGGGCCCCGGAGGGCCGCGAGCTTGAGGAGGTTCGCCTCCGCCTCGGTGGTCAGGGTCTGTGCCTCCGCGGTGTAGTGGTCGTCGATGACGGCGGTCAGCTCGGTCTCGTTCATGGCGGGCGAGATGCGGGCCGCGATCCTGTTCATGTTGCGGTACGAGCCCTGGAGCCGGAAGGGCGGTTCGGTGCGGGCTTCGTCGGACTGCGCGGCGGACGCGATGTAGGCCTCGTTCACGGCGAGGACGGTCGCCCGGGCGGTGAGCAGATGGCGCAGCACCGCGAGGACACGGTCGAGTTCGGCGGGGGCGTAGGCGTGGACGAGGTGCTCTCGGCGCGCGGTGAGGTCGCCGCCGGCCAGCCGGATCAGCAGTTCCAGGTCGGCCCGGTCGCGGCCGCCGAGCGGTGCGAGGACGGGGTGGGAGGTGAGGGCGTTCTCGACGAAGCTCAGGGCGAAAGCGTCCTCCTTGCCGGTGAGCACGTCTCCGAGGTTCCACACGTCCGCCCGGTTGGCGAGCATGTCCGGTACGCGGAAGAGGCGTCCTGACTCGGTGTAGGGGTTTCCGGCCATGCAGACGGCGAAGCGTTTGCCTCGCAGGTCGTGCCCGTTGAGGGACCTGGTGGCGTCGCAGAGGGGGATGAACTTCTGCAGGAACTCGGGCGCGGTGTGCTGGATGTCGTCGACGTACAGCAGGACGTTGTTTCCCGCGGACAGGGCGAAGGCGATCTTCTCCAGTTCCCGGCGGGCGGCGCTGTCGGGCGCTTCGGAGGGGTCGAGTGAGGTCGTGCGCTGCCCGAGGGCTGGGCCGTCGATCTTGACGAGGAGCAGCCCGAGGCGGTCGGCGACGTACTCGACCAGGGTGGTCTTGCCGTAGCCGGGCGGGGAGAGGAGCAGGAGCAGGCTGTGGGAGTCGCTCCGCCTGGCGTCGCCCTGCGCGCCGATCTGCCGTGCGAGGTTGTCGCCGATCAGGGGCAGGTAGACCTCGTCGACGAGTCGGTTGCGGACGAAGGACGACATGACCCGCGGTCGGTACTCGTCGACGCGCAGCCGTGCGCGCTCGGCCGTGACGAGTTCGGTCCGCTGCCGCTGGTAGGCGCGGAAGGCGGGCGCGTCCAGGTCCGCGAAGGTGCGTGTCCTGGAGAGGAATTCGTCGAGGCGCAGCCTCAATGTGCCGCGTTGGAGCCGGGGGTGGGTCCCGAGGAGCCCGGTGACCGTCGCTGTGGTCGGGGTGCCCGTCTCGTAGCGGTCGAGTTGCGGGGTGAGTTCGACGGCGACCGCTTCGGCGAGTACGCCCTCGTCGAGTGATTCTCCGGACGCCGACAGGTAGGAGGTGAGCCATGATTCGGCGAGTTGGCGCCGTGCGTCCGGCTCCGTGACGGCGGCGAGTGCGTCGTCGTAGGCGGGGCTGCCGACCGCGTGGCGGAACGTGTCCAGGAGGGTGCGGGCGGCGTCCGAGACGGCGAAGCCCTTCGGTCCGGACGCCAGTTCGTCGACGAGGTAGGCGGCGGCGGTCGCGTCGCCAATCTTTCGGGCCAGCTCGCGCCGGAGTCCTTCGACGGCCGACGGACTGCCGAAGAGGTCGCGGGCCCTGGCCAGGGAGATCGCGCGGTGGGTCCACTGCTCGCGGGCCTCGGGGGTGGTGGCGTGGGCCCAGAAGGTCTGGGCGGCGGCGCGGGCCGTGGCCGGGTACCGCAGCAGGCCGGCGCTCTCGTACAGCGGGAGCAGCGCCTTCAGGATGGCCGCCGCGTCGTGGTCGTGGACGCCGTGCTGATGGCCCTCGTCGTAGGCGGCCTCCGCGGCTCGGCGTGCCAGGGCGTCGAGGTCGGCGCCCGCCAGGCCGTCGGCGCCGTGCTCGGCGAGCAGGCGGGCGGCGAGGTGCTCGGAGCGGTACACCTCGGGGGACTCCGAGGGCAGTGTCCGGTTCCAGTACGGCCGGGTCGCGGCGAAGTCCGGGTCGGTCACGGGTGTGCGGTGGTCGGTTCCGGTCAGGGCGTACGCGAGCGTGTCCTCGTACGGGACCAGCGTCAGTTCCGGTGCCTGCCGGTTGACGGCGAAGCGGTGGGCGCCCAGGCGCATCGTGTCGCCGCCGTCGGAGAACAGGTCGGTGCGGTCCCGCAGCGCGCGGGCGGCTTCCTGGCGGGCGGCCGTGAGGCGGCCCTCCAGTTCTTCCGCCCGTACCTGGTCGCCGAGTGCGCGCAGGTCGTCGGCGGTGCGGCGGGCCTTGACGACCATGGGGTCGGAGGCGAAGTACGTGTGCACCTCGTCGAGGTCGGCCAGGGTGCGGGCGCGGCGGGCGAGCGTCTCCAGTACCCGGCCGGCCGATTCGGCGAGGCGCTCGGCCCGTTGGGCCCGAGCGTCCTGGAGGGACTGCTTGCGGGCGGTGAAGGCGTCGTGGATCCCGGTGCGCTGCTCGGCGACGTCCTCAAGAGAGCCGTCGTGGTCGGCGAAGCGGGACTCCAGGTTCTCGAGCTGGATCAGCAGGCGGCCGAGCTGGTCGTCACAGTGTTCCGGTGTGTCCGATGCCGCGAGAGCGCCGGTGACGGCCTGTCCCAGCAGGGCGAGTTCGGCGGCGAACTCCGCCCGCCCCTCCTGGTCCAGGAGTTCGGAACGGCGGGAGGCGAGGACGACCCGGGCGCGGTTCAGCGCGGCCAGCACGTCGGCGATGCGTACGAGGATCGAGGTGCGTACGGTGGTGTCGCCGATGTCGAGGCCGGCGACGATCTCGCTGAGGGTCCTGAGGTCGAGCGTGAGCTCGTCGAGCCGGTCGCCCACGGGGCCGGCCTGTGCCACGGTGGTCAGCTTCCCGGCCTCGGCGGCGAGCCGTTCGGCGTCGGCGTGGTGGCCGGTGAAGGCGTCGGGGCGCTGGAGGAACGCCACGGCCCGCTGCGCGGCGGAGGCGATGTCCGCCTCGGTGTCGCCCGCGAGGGAGTCGATGGTGTGCGTGTCGGCGTGGCGCATCTCCTTGAGGGTCAGCAAGTGCCCTTGTGCCTGGCGGAGTTCGGTGATGCGTGAGATCCACTCCGCGGCCGTGGCGGGCGCCTCGCCGCGGAGGCGACGGACGAGCCGGGTGATGCGCCCGGCGGCCTCGTCGAGCGCCTCGGCCGCCTGCCGGGTGAGGGTCGTCACCGCCTCGAACTCGTCGAGGATCTGAGCGGCGGTGGTCCGCAGCTCCGCCAGTGGGCCCCGCAGGTCGCCCGTCTCCGGGGCGCCGAGCCAGTGGTGGACGTCCTGCGCTCGTCCGCAGGCGGCGACGAGTGCCTCGTACACCTCGCCCGCGGGTGTGAGTTCGGTGGCCTGCCGGGCGATCGACAGGCAGTCGGAGATGCCGCGGACCAGGTCCGCGTTGCCGATGCGGCCCAGTGGCCCGTCGCCCGGCGGCACCACGTGGGTGGCGGCGACGAACGGGGTCCGCCAGCTCTGCACCGGGTGCACCCGACCCGGCTCCCCGTCCTCGGCGCGCAGGACGATCATCGTCCCGTCGGCGAGGAGCGCGTATCCGCGGCAGGAGACCGGGGGCGCGATCTCCTTGCGGATCAGGTTGTACGGCAGGAGAAGGCTGCGGCCGGCGTCCTGGCCGTGGAAGGCGAAGAGGATGTCCTCGCCGTCGGGTGAGCGGATCGCCCGCTCGAACGTCAGCTCCGCCGTGTCGGTGTCGAAGGTCTTCACCGGGCCGGAGGCGAGGCAGTAGCCGCCGGGAAAGACGATGCCCTCGTCCTCGGGCAGCCTCAGGCACGCCTGGCCGATGCCGTCGATTCTGACCACGGTCCCTGTCAGCGTGTTGTGGACGAGATACCGGCGGGCCTCCTCCTTGTACGGGCGGACGCGCACCAGGATCAGGGCGCCCACGGTCGCGTAGGCGACCTCGGCGTCGGCCAGGGCCTGCAGGGGCTCCTCGACCGGCTCGGTGTGGACTCCGTCGGCGGTCTCGGTGTCGTCCTCCGTCTTCACGGTCAGCGTGCCGCCGACCGTGGAGACGAAGACGCGGTCGTCGAGCGAGATGTGCGGGTGCCGGCCCAGCCTGTGGTCGTCGCGGGTCGTCTCCACCCAGTCGACGTCGTGCGAGGGAGGGAGGACGTGGTCGCGCTCGCCCTGGGCGTCGAGGAACGTCGTCTCGCCGGACGGCCGGACCGCCCAGCGCAGCACACGCAGGTCGTGCGCCTGCTCACCCGTCTGGAAGACCGCGAGCAGCCGGTCCTCCGCTCGGCGCAGCCGTAGCAGTCGGGCGCCCCGGTAGTAGCGGTGCAGCGCGGTGAACTCCCGGATGAAGCGGGGGTCGTCCAGCAGTCCGGGCACGGCGCTCGCGGGGAGCGGGTTCAGGTGGCGGTCGTACAGGGCGAAGACGTCGAGGACGGACCGCTCCGCGTCGGCGGCCTGCGCCGCCGCGCTGCCGAGGAGCAGGACGTCGTCACCGACGGCGACGATGTCCCGGGGCAGGCAGTTCTGGTCGGTGCGGATGCGGTCCGTGCCGGTCAGGGCGAGCTCTCCGGAGCCGAACTCGGTGGTGCGGGCCGTGTTGAGGGCCGTGGCGCGCCGCGCGAGCTCGGTGGCCTGCGCGGTGAGACGGTCACGCAGCACGGTGTACGTGTCCTGGTCGATCCGGGTGCTCATGCCGTTCCACTCCCTAGTGCCGTTCCCTCACGGGTCCGGTGCCGGCACCCCCGTGCCCGGCACCGGACCCCTCCGACCGCTCCCCCGGAGCGGTCAGCTCTTGGCCGCGCCGTTCAGCGCGCTCGGCCCGGCGGGTACCGATGTCCCACCCTGTGCTCCCCCGTCGAGCACGCCGGACTTCATGACCTTCGCGAGCAGCGCGGACACACTGAGGTTCTGCACGTCGGCACTGCTCAGGGAGCCGAGCACCTTCGTCAGGTCCTCGGTGAAGGAGCCGTCACCGCTGAGCCAGGGGCCGGCGAGGGCCTGCGCGGTCTGCGAGTGGTCCATGAATCCGTCCACGGACCTGCCCAGCGCGATCGACTGGACCAGGCGGTCGAGGAACACCGACTCGCCGCCGACGATGTTGATGTCGGCGTTCTCCAGCCCCGTTGCGAGGACCGTGGCCTGCGCCTCAGCGACATGCCGCTGCACTTCGAGCCCGGCGAGCCGGATGTCCTTCTCGGCCTCCAGACGCAGCCGGTACTCCTCGTGGGTACGGGACGCCTCGTCGAGCGCGGCCATCGCGGCCGCCTTCTCGGTCAGGCCGGCCGCTTCTGCCTTGAGCTTCTCGCCGATCGCGGTCGCCTCCGCCAGCGCCTTCTCGCGGGTGCCGACGGCCTCCGCGCGCAGCCGCGCCTCGGTGGCCTCCGCCTCGGCCCGGCCGGTCTTCTCGATCGCACCGGCCTCCCTCTCCCGTACCTGCACCGCCGCGAGACCCTCGGCCGCGGCCTCCGCCTGGATGCCCTCGGCCAGGCGGATCTTGGCTCGGGCCTCCATGTCGGCTGCCTTGTTGCGGGCCTCGGCGAGAGTCAGCTCCTCGGCCGCGCGGTGGACGGCGGCCTGTTCCGCCGCCTCGGCCGCCTTGATGTCCTTGACCAGCTTCTCCTGGGCCTGCGCCTCCGCCGCGATGACGACCGTCTGGCGCTCGCGCTCGGCCTCCTCGACCGCGCGCAGCCGCTTGATGGACTCCTCCTGTTCGGCGACCGTACGGTCCACCGCGACCCGCTCACGGATCACGTCGGCGATCTCGCGGCGCTCCGCCTCGACCTCCTTCTCGGCGGAGATGCGGGTGAGTTCGGTCTCCCGGTCGCGGGCGATGACCTCGAGCATCCGGTCCTTCTCGATCCGCTCGTTCTCGACGGCGATGACCCGCTCGCGGTTCTTCTGCGCGACGGCGACCTCGCGGGCCTGGTTCTCACGCTGGATGCCGAGCTGCTCCTCGGTCCTGAGGAAGGCGCTCTGGGCCCGCAGCCGCTCCTCCTCCACGACCCGGGCGGTCTCGGCCTCTTCACGTGCCCGTACGGTGTCGATCTCGCGCTTCTGCTTGATCTCGGCATCCGCCTGGCGGCGCTCCAGCTCCAGGATGGCCTCGCGCGCGTCGACGTTCTGCCGGGTGATCTCCTTCTGCTCGTGCTGGCGGAACTCGTTGGTACGGACGTTCTCGACGGCCGTCAGCTCGGTGATCTTCCGGATGCCCTGGGCGTCCAGGATGTTGCCGGGGTCGAGCTGGGCGAGCGGGGTCTGCTCGACGTAGTCGATGGCCGCGTCCTCCAGGCTGTAGCCGTTGAGGTCGATGCCGATGATCTCGATGATCCGGAAGCGGAGTTCCTCGCGCTTGGTGTACAGGTCGGTGAAGTCGAGCTGCTTGCCGACGGTCTTGAGCGCCTCGGAGAACTTGGCGTTGAACAGCTCCTGCAGGGTCTCCTTGTCGCTGGCCCGCGCGGTGCCGATCGCCTGCGCGACCTTGATGACGTCGTCGACGGTCTTGTTGACCCGTACGAAGAACGAGATCCGGATGTCGGCCCGGATGTTGTCCCGGCAGATCAGCCCGTCGCGGCCGGTGCGGGAGATCTCGATCGTCTTCACCGAGATGTCCATGACCTCGGCCTTGTGGAGCACGGGCAGGACGACCTGCCCGGTGAAAGTGACGTCGACCTTGCGCATCTTGGAGACGATGAGCGCTTTGCCCTGCTCCACCTTGCGGAACAGCCGGCTGAGCACGAAGACGAGAACGAGGGCGGTGAGCAGGGCGACGGCGACGAGCACGCCGATGCCCAGGGTGATGGCATCCATGAGAATCCCCGAGTCGGTCGAGAGTGAGGGCACGCGGGATCAGGCGGCGCTGCGGGAGGAGCGGGCGCGGTGTCGTGGGACCGCGCCCCAGGACCCCGCCGGTGCTGTCCGACGTGGTGTGGCGCGGTGCGGCGCGGTGCGGCGCGGTGCGGCGTGGTGCCGCCGAGCGCCGGGCGACCAGTGGCGTACGTGCCGGATGTGCGTGGACGACGACGGTGTGGCCGTCCCGTGCCGGGTCCTACGCCTGGCCAGGGTCCGTGTCGGTCCGCACGCTGCGGAAGGTACTCCTGCGGCCGGCGAAGTCCTGCCGGGACGGCGCGGGTTCGTCGGGGAAGAGCTTCGGCAGCGCGTTCACCGCACGGCGTCGGATCGTCCGCCCGGAGAGGGTGAACGTCCGGGGCGTGGCCGTCGAGGCCGACGACGGGAAGGAGGGCGGCCGAGCGGACGACGCCGGGCTTGCGGCCGACGCGAAGGCCGTCACCGAGGCGTCCTCGGAACCGGGGCAGCGGGTGTCCGTCGAGTCGACCATCACACTCCCCCTCCCCCGCGCGGCACACCCACGCGTGTTCCGGCACCCGGCATCGAAGCCGCGGCGCACTCCCTGGCAACCGCATGGTGTCAGGGCCTCACGGTTGCCCGCATTGCCGTCGCCCGGCAGTCTTGACGCGTTCTTGATGCCGGTGTCCGCCCCTGGGGCGGCACGGCCGACCGGGCGCCGGGCCGATCACGACGGCCGGGGTCACCATGCGAGGGGCAGGGGAGACATGACGGAGCAGGACGTGCCGGAGGAGTATCTGGACGGGTACACCCGGATACTGGCCGATGCCTGCGCCTCCGGAAGGCGCCTGAAGCGCGAGGAAGTGGACGCGCTGCGCCTGCGGGGCGAGCGGGCCGCCGAGGCCGGCCTGGGCATGCGCGCGCTCGTCCGGGCCCATCTCTCCGCCGCTCAGGTGCTGTGGGAGGAACTGCCGCCGAACGCCGCGGGACATCTTCTCGCCGTGATCGAGTGGGCCGTGGACGCGTTCGCCGAGGGGCACGAACGGGCGCAGAGACTGGCGATACGTCAGGAGGAGGCCTTCAGGCGGGAGTTCATCGACGATCTGCTGCACGGACGGAGCGACCTGGGCCGTCTGGCCGAGCGGGCGGAGCGCTTCGGTCTGCTTCTCGCGCAGGCCCACGCCGTGGCCGTGGCGCAGGGCCGGGAGCCGTACGACGACGGATACCCCGTGACCCGACACGTCGAGTCGTCCCTGGTGGCCCGATTCGGGCACCGCCGCATCCTGCTCACCACGAAGGACGGGCGGCTGATCTGTGTCGCGCCGTCCGACGAGCTCGACGTCCTGACGTTCTTCGCGAAGCTGGCGCACGCCGCGACCGACGGCGGCCAGGTCGCCATCGGCCGGCCCCACTCCGGCCCCGGCGGCGTCGTCCACTCCTACGAGGAAGCACTCAACGCCCTCGACCTGGCCGCCCGCCTGGAACTCGAAGAGCCGGTCCTGCACGCCGCCGACCTGCTCGTCTACCCGGTGCTCACCCGTGACCGGCAGGCCATGGCAGATCTGGTGCACAGCGTCCTGGGCCCGCTCCGGGGAGCGCGGGGCGGCGCCGCTCCGCTCATCGACACCCTCGCCGCGTACTTCGACACCGGCTGTGTGGCGGCCGAGGCCGCCCGGCGGCTGAACCTGAGCGTCCGGGCCGTCACCTACCGCCTCGACCGCATCCACCGTCTGACCGGGTCGGACCCCGGAGACCCCGTCCACCGCTACACCCTCCAGACGGCGGTGATCGGCGCCCGGCTGCTGGGCTGGCCCGAGCAAGGAGTCTGAGCTCCCCCTCCGACCGGGAGGTCCGAGAGTTCCCCTCCGACCGGCAGGTCCGCCGCACAGCCCAACGGGTCTCCCTCGTGAGAAGGCGAACGAACGATTCTCCCGTTCCCCTTCTCTTCCGGATGTGGAGATGCTCGGCGCACACACCGGGGCCGTCGACGGTTCCCGGCTCCCCCGTGAAAGGTGTCCGTCCGTGCTGCTCGTCATCGCCGTCGCCATCGCCGCCCTGCTCGCCGGACTGGCCGCCAACCGATGGCTGCGCCCCAGACTCCTCAACGAGGACGACGACACCGGCATGGCCGTCAAGGACCTCGTCGGCCCCCTGCTGACCCTCACCGTCCTGCTCCTCGCGTTCGTCCTGGTCACGGCCAACGGCTCGTACGGCAAGGCCGAGGTCGCGTCGCGCGGTGAAGCCCGTGCGCTGGACCAGCTCGTCGAGACCGCCGAGTACGCGCCCGAGGTCCAGCGGGCACGCATCCAGGCCGACGCCGTCTGCTACGCCCGTGCGGTCCGCACCCAGGAGTGGCCGGCCATGGCCGACGGCGACGGCTCACCCGCCCCCAGCGTCTGGTCGACCGACTTCCGCGCCGCCTTCCGCGATCTCGCGGGCCAGCCCGTGTTCGGCATGCTGGTCGCCGCCGACAACAAGCGCTCCGACGAACGCGAGGAACGCCTGACCCAGGCCACCGCCAGCATCCCCAGCGCCATCCTCTGGTTCCTGCTCGCCACCCTGACCATCACCGTCATCGGCCTCGGCATCTGCCTGCCCCGCAGGAACAACCGCGGTCAGGTGGTCACCTTGGTGGTGATCACCGCGCTCCTCACCACGACCCTGTGCATCATCCGCGACGTCGACCGCCCCTTCGGCGGCATCATCCAGGTGGAACCCACCGCGATCTCCGAAGCCGAGCGCCAGGCCACCCGCGACTTCACCGCCAACCACCCGGCCGCCGAGCTGCCCTGCGACGACCGGGGCAACCGCCGTACCGTCTGAGCGCCCGAGGCGAACCGCGCAGGCCGCGCGTCGTACAGGCCGACCACGCAGGCCGCGCGTCGTACGGGCGGACCACGCAGGCCGCGAGTCGTACGGGGCGGAGGCCGGCGCCCGCCCCGTACGACTCCGCACCTCCTCAGACGGAGCTGCGAGCCTCCTCGGGGTCCGGTTCCCGTGTCCGTACCGTCTTCTTCTCGACAGCGGGCAGGGCGAGCAGCAGCACGGCCGCCCCGAGGAGCACGACCACGGCGATCCAGCCCGCGCCGACACGCATGGCATGGATGAACGCATCATCCGCGGCCTCGGCAAGAGCGGGGCGGTGGACAGCCGCGGCGACGTGGCGGGCCTGCTCGGCGGAGACTCGCGCCTGGTCCCGCACCGGACCTGGCGCACCCTCCAGAGCGGGCTCGATCGCCCGTCGGTACACGATGGACATGATCGTGCCGCCGACGGCGATCCCGAGCACGCTGCCGGTCTGTCGCACGGTGTTGGTGACGGCGGATCCCGCACCGGCCTGGTCCAGCGGCAGGTCGCTGACCAACGCGGCCGTGACGGGGCCGATCACCATGCCGATCGAGAGACCCTGCACCAACAGCAGGGCCTCGATCCACACGAGTGGAGTGTGGAGGCCGAGGAACCCGTACCCGCCCATGCTCATCGCGGCCACGGCCAGCGCCGGCACCGCGACGGTGCGCAGCGACAGTCGGCGCACCAGGCGTGAGGCGAGGGGCGCCCCGACGAGCGCGCCGATCGCGGTCGGGACCGTCGCCAGACCCGCCCTCATCGGTGAGAAGGCCAGCGCGCCCTGCAGATAGAACGCGTTGTAGAAGGTGATCGCGGCCACGCCGAAGAGCAGCAGTCCGAGCGCCGCGTTGCCCCCACCGAACGCGCGTCGCGCGAGCAGCCTCGGATCGAAGCCGGGCGCCTTCGCGCGCAGTTCGACGAGGACGAAGGCGACCAGCAGAACCAGGCCGACGACGATCGGCGCCCAGACGTCGATACGGCTCCACACCGGCGCCTGTCCCGCCCGGATCAGCCCGTAGGCCAAGGCCACGAGTCCGCAGATCGACAGCAGCATTCCGGCGGGGTCCAGTGGGCGCGGTGCGGGGCTGCGGACATTCGGAACCAGCACGACGAGCCCGACCAGTGCGAGTACCGCGACCGGGACATTGATCAGAAAGACCGAGCCCCACCAGAAATGGTGAAGCAGGAATCCCGCGAGCACCGGGCCGGCGGCCATTCCGACACCGGCCGATGTCGAGAAGATGCCGATCGCGGCAGCCCGCGCGGGGCCGGTGAACGTCAGCACGAGGATGGCCAGCATGGCGGGTGTGATGAGTGCGCTGCCCACCCCCATCGCAGCTCGGGCGGCGATCAGCAGGCCCGCATCGCTTGCGAGCGCCGCCCACAGCGAGGACCCGGCAAAGATCACCAACCCGCTGGCGAACACCGTCCGGTGACCGAACCGATCACCCAACGCGCCCGCGGTGAACATCAATGTGGCGAAGGCCAGGGTGTACGAGCCGGTCGCCCACTGGAGCTGTCCGGGGTCGGCCCCCAGACCGCGGACCGGGTCCGCGAGGGTCTCCAGTGTCGTACTCAGGACGGTGTTCTCCAGCCAGATGAGAAGCGAGCACAGCATGAGAACGGCGAGAATTAATTGCTGCCTGGACTTCGGCAGCGCTGGAGTCACGGTCATGAACACCTTCGGATATCGATCGGCGGGAAACTGATCGACTGGACCATAGGTAAACCCGACGACGCAGTCAAGCTCGGATTTCCTCGCCAATACCGTTGCGCCGGAACGGAATTCATGCCCACTGCGGGTTTTGCGGTCCGAGCAATTCTGTGCCCTCCGGGCCGCATTGCGCGTGGGGGAATTCTCATGAATTCCGGATGGGCTCAGCAAGGCGGCGGGACACATCGGCGCGCGTGCGTCCCCCGCTGGCCGCCGCCCCGCCGCGTCACCGGCTGCGAGCGCGCATCCGGGCCCGCCCGCATCTGGCCGCGTCCCCCGCATCCGGCGGCGCCCCCGCATCTGGCCACGCCCCCGCGTCCGGCGGCGAGCGACGCAACGTTCGCGTCCCACCTCGGATTCACCTACATAACGGTAACTACCGTTGCCATCTCGTTAAACGTTTACTTCTTGACGGCAATGTGACGGACAAGTTGACTTCGAGCCACCTCGGCCGCAACGTCGCGGCCTCGTCAGGGAGGCAACCCTCATGAACGCAGTGACGCGTCGCACCGTCATCGCCACGACCGCGGTGTCGATGGCGCTCTCGCTCGCCGCCTGCGGCCAGGCCGGCGACGACAGCGCCGGCAGCAGCGACAAGGGCAGCTCGACCAAGATCGGCCTGCTCCTTCCGGAGAACAAGACCGCGCGGTACGAGGCGCTGGACAGACCCCAGTTCGAGCAGGCCGTCAAGGGCGCCTGTCTCACCTGCGAGATCGTGTACAACAACGCGGTCTCCGACGTGGTCAAGCAGAAGCAGCAGTTCGACCAGCTGATCGCCGGAGGCGTGAGGGTCATCGCGCTCGACGCGGTCGACGCGACCAAGGCCGTCGACTGGGTCAAGGAGGCGCAGGCCAAGGGGGTCAAGGTCCTCGCGTACGACCGCTTCATCGCGGGCGCCGACGCCTACGTCAGCCACGACAACAACAAGGTCGGCGAGCTCCAGGGCGAGGCCCTGCTGGCCGCCCTCGGCGCCGAGGCGGCCTCCGCCAACGTCGTGATGATCAACGGTGACGAGAAGGACGCGAACGCGGGTCTCTTCAAGAAGGGCGCCCACACCGCCCTCGACGGCAAGGTCGGCAGGATCGCCTACGAGGCCTCGGGCGAGTGGGACCCCAAGGTCGCCGGCGAGAAGATGTCCGCCGCGATCGCCTCGGTCGGCAAGGACAAGATCGACGCGGTCTACTCGGGCAACGACGGCATGGCCGGCGGCATCGTCACCGCTCTCGAGAACGCCGGCATCAAGGACATCCCGGTGGGTGGCCAGGACGCCGAGATCGCCGGCATCCAGCGCATCATCGCCGGCACCCAGACCTTCACCATCTACAAGAGCCCGCTCGAGCTCGCGCCCAAGGCCGCCGAGCTCGCGGTCGACCTGCTGATGGACGTGCCGCTCCGCGCCAAGACCGAGACCGACGGCGTCCCGTCGATCCTGCTCGACCCGGTGGTCGTCGACGAGAAGAACATCAAGTCCACGGTCATCGAGGAAGGCATCTACACGGCGGCCGACATCTGCTCCTCCGAGCTCGCCGAGAAGTGCACCAAGCTCGGCCTCAAGTAGTCGAACCGGGCCGTCCCCTCCCGCCGGCGACCCCCGCTCCATGGGTCGGCCACCGGTCGCCCCATGTACAAGAGATGAAGGTACCAACTGGCCCCGCAGCAGCGGCAGTAGCCCGCTTCCCCTGCCCGTCCCACCGACCGTGTCGCCGGAAGGGCGCCCGGCGAGGCCGAACCGCCTCGCCGGGCGCCACCCCGTGTTTCGCCCATGTGCCCGTGCCCAGGTGCGTGTACGTCGGATCACGGCGGAGCGCACCAGAGCACCCCTCGCCCGACCGGGACTCCAGAGGCGGCGGGTTCGGGGAGGAGCCGGAGCACCGCACGACTCAGGGCCGGGCACGGCAATCGGGTGTCTGTGGATCCGCGCGGGCTCAGCGTCCTGTCGCGGAGCCCCGCGCTGCTCCGGTCACTCGGAATGCCGAGGGACGTCGTCGTCCGGGCTCGGCACGTGCGGCAAGGTGTGGCCGTCCGGCGTCCTGCCGGTCCGTCACGGCGAGGTGGTCGTGTACTGCGGGGACGCCTTGCGGTGGGCGGCTTCCAGGACGGCGAGGAGGACTTCCTTGCTGGACTCGCGGGTGCGGACGTCGCACAGGACCACCGGGACGACAGGGTCGAGGTCGAGGGCGGAGCGCACCTGTTCCGTGGTCCAGGCCCGTTCTCCGTTGAAGCAGTTCACACCGACCGCGAAGGGGATGCCGCGTTCCTCGAAGAAGTCGATCGAGCCGAACGAGGCTTCCAGACGGCGGGTGTCCGCGAGGACGAGCGCGCCGAGCGTGCCGTGGGCGATCTCGTCCCACATGAACCAGAAGCGTTCCTGGCCCGGTGTGCCGAAGAGGTACAGCACGAGTTCCGGGCTGATCGTGATGCGGCCGAAGTCCATGGCGACCGTGGTGGACGTCTTGCCCTCCACCCCGTCGAGACTGTCGATGTTCTGGCCGGCCTGGGTGAGTCGCTCCTCCGTCTCCAACGGCGCGATCTCACTCACCGATCCCACCATCGTCGTCTTGCCGACACCGAATCCACCCGCGACGAGGATCTTCACGGCCGTGGGGAGATGGATCTGTTCAGAGCTGGCGGATGCCATCGATAACCCTTTCGATGAGTTCCACGCTCGGTCTGTCGGACTGTGAGGGTGGCGCCTGCACGATGATCTTCTCGTCCGCGAGGAGATCACCGCAGAGGACTTTGACGACGCTTACGGGGAGATCCAGATGGGCGGCGATCTCCGCGATCGCTATGGCCCTGTGGCGGCACAGCTCCAGGATCTGCGCCGCCTCCGGCGTCAGGTGGGGATGGTCGACGTCGGGCGATCGTGTGACCACCAGAGTGATCAGCGTGAAGTGGTAGTGGTTGTGTCGGGTACGACCACCAGTGATGGTGTAGGGCCGGAGGTGGCGTCCGGCAATCGCCCCGTCGAGCTCGCGCGGCTCAGGCATCCTGGCTGTGTGCGACGGTGTGGTGGCCTGGGATGCGCGGCGCGGCACTCAGGTACGCTCCGACCTGCTTGACGAGCGTTCCCATCTCGTAGGCCATCATGCCCGCGTCAACCTCCTGCGAGGCGAGGGCCGCCAGACGCGCGCCCTGCCCGGCAGCGGTGATGAACAGGAACGCGTGCTCCATCTGGATGACGGTCTGCTGGACCGCGCCGCCGCGGAAGTACTGCGCCGTGCCCCGGGCGAGGCTGTGCATGCCGGACGCCAGGGCCGAGAGGCGCTCGCCGTCGTCGCGGCCCAGGTCGTGCGACTTCCCGATGAGGAGACCGTCTCCCGACAGCACGATGGCGCAGCGGATCTCCGGTATACGGCCCACGAGATCGTCCAGGACCCAGTCCAGCTGCCTGCTGGTGGCCACTTCAGTCATTGCATTCCTTCGCAGTTCGTTGGGTCCCATGGTCAGTACGCCCGTCCACCGTCGTGGGGTGGAGCGCTGTGGGTTCCGGTGGCCTGGTCCATCCCGCGTCGGATGGCGGCGATGATGCGGGCCGACGCTTCGGGCGAGGTCGGCCCGGCGCCCTCGTTCTCGAGACGGGTGCCGGCCTCCGCCGCCTCACGGCGCAGCTGTACGGCAAGGCTGGACCCGCGCGTGCGCTGGGGCAGTGTGGCGGGTTGCCCGAGGTTCGGCCTGTCACCGCCCGGCGTTCCGTACGGACTCTCAGCGCCCGGCGTTCCGTACGGGCTCTCGGCGCCCGGCATTCTGTACGGGTTCTCGGCGGCGCGGGGCGCCGGCGGGAGGGACGCGTCGGCCATGGGGCGGCCGGTGGGGGCCGAAGGGGCCGGTGCGTTCGCCATGGGTCGGCCTGCGGGCATGGGCGGGACCGGTGCGTCCGGCAGGGGGCGGCCGGTGGGCATCGGTGGGACGGGGCCGGCGGCCGGGGGGCCGGCGGCGGGCGCCTGGCGGGGAACGGGTGCGGCCCGAGGGGGTTCGGGGCTCACCGGCCGCTGGCGCGTGTCGAGGGACTCGGCGCCGTCCTGGTGGTGCGGGGAGACGAGTCCGGCGCCGCCGTACGTGGGGAATCCGCTGTAGTCCGGGACGCGGCTGTGCGTCTCCTGCGGAGGGGCGACGGGGGCTCCGCCGATGTCCTGGGCGTCCGCGGCGAGGTCGTGCTCGTCCCGCCTGCCGGGAACGCCGACCAGGCCGGGCGGCCCGTCCGACGGCCGGGTGAGCGGCGTCGGTTCGGGGAGCGCGGAGGTCGCGGATCCGAAGGAGGGGGCGTCCCCGGGCTGCGGGACCGTGCCGGCGTCGATCGCGTTGACGGAGACCTGGGCGGCGGCCCTGAGCTGGTCCATGACCGGGGAGCCGAGCTCCTCCAGCATGTGGACCGGCAGGAACACGATGGCGAGGGTGCCGCCGTAGACCGAGGGACGCAGTTCGACCCGGATCCGGTGCCGCTGGGCCAGCCGGGAGACCACGAAGTGCCCGAGGCGCGGGTCGGCGCCGAGGGCCGCCATGTCGGGCTTCTGCGGATGGGCCAGGATGTGGTTGGCGTGGGCGAGCTGGTCCGCCGGGATGCCGAGGCCGTGGTCCTCGACGTGCAGGGCGACGCCGTCGGCGACGTGCAGCGCGCTGACGACGACCTGGGTGTAGGGCGGGGAGAAGTTGGTGGCGTTCTCCACGAGTTCGGCGAGCAGGTGGGTGACGTCGGCGACGGCCCGCCCGGCCAGCGCTATCCGCTTCGTCGCCGGGAGGTTCTCGACCTTGACGCGCGTGTAGTGCTCGGTCTCGGCGACGGCGCTGCGCATCACGTCGGTGATGGTCACCGGCTCGGTCATACGGCGGCTGGGGGGCGTGTCGCCGAGGATCACCAGGTTCTCGGCGTGCCGTCGCACGCGCGTGGCGAGGTGGTCCACCTTGAAGATGTCTTTGAGGAGGTCGGAGTCGCCGTGCTTGCGCTCCAGGTCGTCCAGGAGCGCGATGAGGCGGTGGATCAGGGTCTGGGTGCGTCGCGTCAGCTGGCCGAGCACCTTCTCGGCGCCCGCGTGCCCTCGGGACTGGCTGAGCAGGGTGTCGATGGCCGTGTGGCGGAGTCCCTCGATCGCGGATCCCAGGAGCTGGAGTTCACCGGAGGCAAGCAGCGGCGACGTCGGGACGACGGGGGCGAGCGGTTCGCCGCGCTCGGACTGGGCGACTGCCTGGGGCCACTGGCGGGCCATCTCCTCGGTCCGGCGCTGGAGTTCGACCACCGCGTCGAGGGTGGAGCGGCGGGCCCTGAGACCCAGGACGGCGCCGGCCGTGAGGAGGGCCGCGGTGAGGGTCGTTCCGGCGATGAGGCCGATGAGCAGACCGGTCGCGCGGTCGGAGGCCGCGTCGGCCAGCTCGTCCAGCGAGGCGGCGGTGACCTTCTGCAGGTCGGTGACGAGGGTCTCGGCGTCGTCGCTCCAGGCCTTCGTCGAGGAGGGCAGCTGTGCCGCCGGTGCCGCGATGACCGCGTCCTCGACGGAGGCGATGGAGGTGGCCTGCGGGCCGGCGGCGATCTGCGCGTATCGGGTGCGGGCGTCGGCGGGCAGCTGGTCCCCCGCCAGCGAGGCCCGTATCTCCCGCTGGGCGGCGACGGATTGGCCGAATCGCTGGTGGTCGGCCGCGGAGATGCCGCCCTGAGGGAGGCCGGCGGACAGCAGGGCGTCCTCGCGCGAGAGCATCTCGACGAGTCGGACCAGGGTGGCGGTGGCGTTGCCTCCCTGGGCGAGCGGCCCGTCCTCGCTGCGCACCGCGGCGCCGATCAGGTCGGTACCGCTCTGGATGACGTCGGTGAGGTGGCCGAAGGCGTCGGCGGAGGACATGGTGCGGGTGTCGACGGCCTCGCGTCGGCCGGTGAGCGTGTCCAGGGAGCTTCCGAGGCGCCTCGCCGCCGCGCCGAGCGAGCCGTCCGTGGAGGACAGGCCGGCCCGGAACTCCACGACCGCGGCGTCGGTCTTCGTGCGGGCCTGGTCCAGGGCGCCGCGCGCGGCGGCCGAGCGGCTCGTCTGCCACAGGGCGGTGAGGCGCCGCTCCTGCTGCAGCGCGGTCACCACGTTCAGAGTCCTGCCGCCGGTCGTGGCGGTGCGTTCCGCGTCGTCCTGCAGCTGGATCTGCTCGCCGGCCAGACCGGCGGCCGTGTAGCCCCAGAGGCCGGTGAGCGCGATGGCGGGGGCGACGATCGGCATGATCAGCTGCGTGCGGAGAGACCTGCGCGGGACAAGCCGGTGCCGCGCCTTCGGGTCGCTAGTGCCTGACATCTGAATGGAATCCTCGCAGCGAGCTGACGACAGTGAAGATGATGCTCAGCGGTCCTGACCGCCTGCGGCGTGGCGCCTTGACGCAGGAGCACCACGGCAGTGATCAAGGCGCACCGTATCAGGAGTCCGTGGTACCGGTACGCCTCGCCCGGCGCCATCGGACCCGGTCAACGGACTCATGGACAGGGCGAGTTGGTGGGCGTCGGCACCGATTGAATCCGGTCACAGCAACGCGAGCAACTTCGGCGTGTAGAGGTCGCTGATGGTGGCGGTGCCGGCGACCATGTCGAAGTAGACCGAGGTGAGTTCGGGATCCTGTCGGATCGCACGGAGCAACGCCAGTCGCTGCGGGTGCTGTTCGGCGAGACGTCCCACCGCCAGGGTCGCCTCGTAGCCGGGGAGGAGCGCGGCGTCCCTCTCCTTTCCGTACTGGGCGAGGCCCTCGTCGAGAATGGCCGGATCGCCGTCGAGCCGTCCGCCGACGTGCCGGGCCAGCAGCTCGGCCTGGAGGAAGGCGTCGCTGATGCCGCGCGCGGTGATGGAGTCCTTGTGGTGTCCCGCGTCGCCGACCAGGGCCCACCCGGGCCCCGCCGCCTGCCGGAAGTAGTTCTGCTGGTCGCCGGTGCCGCGCAGGCGCTCCACCTGGGTGGCGCCCTGCAGCCGTTCGTACAGGGCGGGAGCGGTGGCCCGTACCTGCTGGAGGTGGTGATGCTCCGCGTCGGCGCGGACCTCCTCGAAGCGGGACTGGGGGAAGTACGTCAGGACCAGGGTGGCCTGGTGGGTGGCGACGGCGGCGACCCAGCGGTCGGGGGCCTCGTACAGTTCGAGGTCGGCCGGCACGCCCTGCCAGTACGAGTAGTACGCACAGGTCAGCCGGGGGTGCTCGACGACGGTCGGGGCTCCGGTGAGGCCGGCGACGGTGGACCGCATGCCGTCCGCGCCGATGACCAGGCGCGCGTGTTCGCGGAAGGCCTTCCCGTCGTGGGTGCCCTCCACACCGACGACCCGGCCCGTGGTGTCGTGCAGCAGCCCCGTCACACGGCAGCCCAGTCGTATCTCTGCGCCGGCCTTGGCCGCGGCTTCGGCGAGCAGGGGGTCCAGGACGTGCCGGCGGGGAGCGTAGGCGGCCCGTTGGCCGTCCACGCCTCGGCCGCAGCCCTCCAGGCGGATGCCGGCGACCTCGTACGCGACGCGCTCCAGAGGCGGGCATCCGGTGGCCTTCAGCTCGTCGAGCAGGCCCCACCGGGCCAGTGCCGCCACTCCCGGCTGGTGGATGAGGTGCGTGGAGAGGGTGTCGGAGGGGAACGTGGCGCGGTCGAGGACCAGGACGCGGTGGCCCGCCCGGGCGAGCTGGAGGGCGGTGGCGGAGCCGGCGACGCGTGCGCCGACGACGATGACGTCGAGCATGTGGGTGCTGCCTCATAGGGATGGTGGGTTGAACCGCGTCGGGCAGGCCCCTCCCCCGGGAGGCCGGGCCCTGCGCGGTGCCGGTCAGCGTGTGAGGGACAGCTCTGTCAACAGCGCACGGTGGTCGATCTTTCCGTTGGCGTTCAGGGGAAGGCTTTCGAGGACCGAGATGCGGCGGGGTCGCATGTAGGGCGGGAGGCGGTCGGTGAGCTCCGCGAACAGCTTCTGCGGATCGCACGCGCCGCCGGTCACGACCGCGTGGAGTTCGGGCGAGCCCTGGGCGTCCGGCACGGCGAGCACGTACGCGTCGCGGACGCCGTCCAGTTCCCGCAGTACGGCCTCGACCTCGCCCGGCTCGATGCGGTGCCCGCGTACCTTGATCTGGTGGTCGGTCCTGCCGAGGTGCACGAGGGCACCGTCCCGGAGGGTGACGCGGTCTCCGGTGCGGTACCAGTGGTCGGCGGTCACCTCTTCCGCGGAGGCGTCGGCGCCGTCGCCGGGAGGGTGGAAGCGGCCCGCGTCGTGCGTCGGGTCCAGGTACCCGGGGAACCGCTGCGGCCCGCGGACCAGCAGCTCGCCGGTGTCTGCGGGAAGCCCGTCCTCGTCCAGGACCAGGTGCTCCAGGCCCGGATGGCAGTGCCCGATCGGCGCGGTCCCGTTGGGTGTGGTGGGCCATGCGGAGGGATCGTCCGGAAGCCGGTGGGCCGTGCAGGAGATGGTGAGCTCGGTCGGCCCGTAGAGCACCTCGATCGCGCTCCGCGGCGCCGCGGTCCGCCAGGCGCGGGCCGCGGTGAGCGGGAGGGCCTCACCGCCGAAGACGCTCCACCGGAGGGTGGGCATGCTGTCGGGCTTGAGCGTGCCGAGGCGCTCCGCGAAGGAGATCAGCGAGGGCACCGAGAACCAGTGGGTCAGCCGCAGGTTGTTGACCGTCGCCACCGGCGACAGGAGTTGGGCCGCGCTCGGCACGACCAGCGTCCCGCCGGCCGCCCAGGCGACGAAGAGGTCGTGCACGGAACCGTCGAAGGTCAGGTCGAAGGCCGCCGACATCCGGCTGTCCGCCCCGATCCCGTAGCGGCCGGCCATCACGGCGAGATAGGCGCAGAGATTCCGGTGGAGGACCGGAACGCCCTTGGGGCTGCCGGTCGATCCTGAGGTGAAGATGATGTACGCGATGTCGTCCGGGCCCGGTTCGGGGAGGTCCGACGGGGCGGGCGGCGGCGGGCCGGGCGCGGTTGTGGGCTGGAGGAGCAGCTCGGTCACGCCCAGGACGACGGCGGCGCCCGGGGTGTCGGTGAGCACGAGGTCGAGGCCTGCCGCTTCGATGATGGAGGCGGTGCGGGACGGCGGGTGCTCGGGGTTGAGGGGGACGACCGTCGCGCCGGCGCGCAGTGCGCCGAGATAGCCGGCGTAGGCGCTGACGGTGCGGCCGGCCAGCAGCCCGACGCGCCGGGGGCCCGATCCGGTGCGTGCGAGGATCTGCGCGGCGTGGCCCGCGGCCAGGTCGTCCAGTTGGCGGTACGTCAGGGACTGCCCGCCCACTTCGAGTGCGACGCGCTCGTCGCCGTACCGCTCGACGGAGCGCGCGAACCAGCCGTACACGTGCTGCGGGTCGGTCATCGCGCACCGACCACGAGCGCGTCGGTCCAGAGGCGCAACTCCCCCACGGTGCCGAGCCGTCCGACTTCCTCCGGGTCGATCTCCTGTCCCGTCTGCTGGCTCAGTTCGACGATGAGCTGGAGTCGGGCGAGGGAGTCGATCCCTATGTCGGAGAGGCGCGAGGCGTCGTCGAAGTCGGTACGGGCGTGCTCACGCAGCAGCCAGTCCGCGGCGCTCTCCGCGCCGGTGCCCCGGTCCTCGCCGGGCCAGTATCTGCGGGTCTGCCAGGGGTACCGGGGCAGCGGCACGACCGCCCCGGGTTCGTCGAACAGGGCCTCCCAGTCCACCTCTTCGCCGGCCAGGTACTGCTCGGTGGCGGCGGCCAGCGGCGCGGGGACCCCGGTGCGCCCGCCTCCCGGCGCCCTTCCGGTGGCCAGGGCGAGCGCCAGTTCCTCGTGGCCGGCTCCGACGACCGCAAGCCGGTGGACGTGGTGGGTGCGGCGGGCGGTCGCGCTGTAGCAGATGTCGCGCAGACCGTACGCGGCTCCCCGGCCGCCCGCCCCCAGGTAGGTGACGTAGGCGGCGGCGAGGTCGGCCAGGGCCTCGGGGGAACGGGCGGAGAGCGCCAGGACGTACGGAGTGCCCGGGGCGGCTTCCTTCGCGCGGCCGGGTGCGTGGTCCGCCTGGCGCAGCACCACATGGGCGTTGAGTGCGGACACGCCCTGGCTGGACACACCGGCGAGTGCCGGGCGGTCCGATGACGGGAGGTCGTGGAGGTCGACCGGTATCCGCAACGGCAGCTTCTTCCAGTCCACTTCGGGGGTCGGCTCGTCGACGTGGAGACTGGCCGGTATCTGCCCGTTCCGCAGGCAGAGCACGGTCTTGATCAGGCCGGCCATGCCGCCGGCGGCCTCCGCGTGGCCGATGTTCGACTTCGCCGATCCCACGAGGAGCGGCCTGTGGTCCGGGCGGCCCTCCCCCAGCACCTCTCCGAGGGCTCGCAGTTCCAGCGGGTCGAGCAGGGGGCTGCCGGTGCCGTGGGCCTCGACGTAGTCGACCTCGCTCGGGTCGACGTCCGCGTCCTCGTACGCCCAGCGCAGTACGTCAAGTTGGCCCGTGAGGGAGGGGTTCAGGAGCTGGTCGGTGGTGCGGCCGTCCGTGCCCACCGCGCTCCCGGCGATGACGGCGTGCACCCGGTCCCCGTCGGCGAGGGCGTCCGCCAGTCGCTTGAGGACCACGACGCCGACCCCGTCGCTCGGGGCGTGGCCGTCCGCCCGGGCGTCGCCGAAGCGGCTGCGGCCGTCGGGTGACAGCGTTCCGGCGTGGCCCATCATGATGCCCTCGTCGGGGCGCAGCACCAGGTTCACACCCGCGGCGAGCGCGAGGGAGCTCTCCCGCACGCGCAGGCTCTGCACGGCACTGTGCACGGCGTAGAGGGAGGAGGCGCACGCCGTGTCGATGAGCATGCTCGGGCCGCGGAAGTCGAAGGCGTACGACACCTGGGCGGGAATGACCGAGCGGAAGTTGAGGTACTGCACGGCCGTCATGGCCTGCGGGCCGTGGCGGAAGGCGCGTTCGACGAAGTCCGCTCGCGTGGCTCCCACGAACACGCCCGTCCTGGTTCCCGCCAGGCGATCGGGCCGCAAGCCGGCCTCTTCGAGGGCGTCCCAGGCGGTCATCAGCAGCAGTCGCTGCTGGGGGTCGAGTTCGGCCGCGTCGCTGCTGGACATGCCGAAGAACTCGGCGTCGAAGTCCGCCAGGCCGTCCACGTATCCGGCACGGCGGCTGCCCAGGGTGCCGGGTTCGGGTTTCAGTGAGTCGAGGAAGTCGGCGTCGTAGCGATCGGGCGAGGAATCCGCGGTGGCATCCGTCCGATTGCACAGCAACTGCCAGAACTCGTCGATGTTTCCGGCTCCCGGAAGTCGGCAGGCCATTCCGACCACCGCCACTGAGCGCGCATCCGCGTTCGCTCCGTTCATTCAGAAAACTCCCTCAATGCCTCACCGCAGCACGTACAGTGCGAAGCAGCTTCAATTCAACGGACCGCGCCTGGGCAGTACAGTAGGCGTTGGCCTGCGGTTCTGGGAGTGGGCCAGTCCGGGGACCGAACCGCACGTCGCCAGAGCGGCGTTCGCGGGTGGCGGGTGGAGCCCGGTCGGGGCTCCGTCTCCTGCGGGCACCACGAGTTGTGCCCCCCACGGGGTCGAGCGGCCCCCACCAGGCCGGCTGCCCCCGGTCAGTGCGCTCACATGCCTGTCTCCTCGGCCCACGTGCTCCCGCGTCCTAGATCAACCCCGCATGATTGTCATATGCCTTGCCGCCATTCCCCGCCTTTCGGCGATCAGTTGGCGTGAATTGATCGCTACTCGTTGAAACATCTTCTTTCTCCAGATATACTGCCAGTTTTCATGCCTCACGCTGTCAAATCCACCCACTTCGACATCCACGGATGGCGAATCACCCTCTGGCCTCCCCCAACCGGGCCCGAAATCCAGGGAGGTGACGGACCACCAGTTCCGTGGATCTGATTTCATGTGATCTCATGGATCCCCAGACAAGTGGCGAGGCCCGGCGGCAGCGCCTGCAGGCCCTTGGCCTCAACTCGGCAGACGCGGAAGCCACCTTCGATCGCGTGGCCAAGGTGGCGGCGACCGTGACCGGAGCGCCGCTGGCCATGGTCAACTTCATCAACGACCAGACGCAGATGTTCCGGGGCATGTACGTCCCTCGGGCCCCCGACACCTCCCCCGACGAGGTGACGAGCGCCGATGCGGGCATCACCTTCGACCTGAGCAACTCCGTCGCGCGGGAGGCGCCCGGCGACTACGGGTTCTGCCCCCACGTCGTCGCGCAGGGAGCCCAGCTGGCTCTCGACGACGTGCTCGACTATCCGCGCTTCGCCGGCAATCCGCTGGTCAACGACATGGGCGTACGCTCCTACCTCGGCACTCCCCTGCGTGACAACACCGGCATGATCCTCGGCACCCTGTGTGTGGCCGACACGTCACCGCGTACCTGGGACCCGCAGACCAAGGAGCTGATGCACGACCTCGCGCAGACGCTGGTGTCGGAGTTCCGGCTCCGGGACAGTCTCCTCGCGCAGCAGCAGGAGCTGTTCGCCGTCTTCGACGGGGCTCCGTTCCCCATCATGCTCACCGAGGGCCCCCGCCATCTGATGCGCTACGCCAACGGCCGCCAGGCCGTCGTCTTCGGCATGGGCCGCCAGTACCTGCCCGGTCCTTCGGAACTGCCCGGCCTGCGGAGCGCCGGCGTCTTCGACGCCATGGACACCGCCTTCCACAGCGGCCAGCCGATCACGCACCGGGCTTCGCTCCCGACCGCCGACCACGTCGGGTACCAGGAGTTCGACTTCCTCTGCACTCCTGTCCGCACGTCCCCCGGGGCCCCGATCAGCGGCATCCTGACGGTCGCCATGAACGCCTCGACGGTCTCCGACCCGCACGCGTTCTCCGTCAACGTGCAGCAGCAGTTCGAGCGCCTGGGCGCCGGCGGCGGCCCCGCGCCCTTCCCCGGCCAGCACGGGTGAGTCCCGACGCTCAGCCGGGAGCCGTTCGAGGCAGCCGCACAGGAACGTTCCGCTAGCGGTTCCGGGTGCGGGGCTCCTCGCACCCGGAACGGGCCTTTCAGCGGCTAGATCAAGCCAATGTTCTGCGGGGCCGTCGCTTGCCCGGGGGCGAGGCCGCTTGCTGCCCCGGTATGTGGCCGCATGCTGCCCGGGTGCGAGGTCGCCCGCTCCGCCGCTGCGCGGTCCTTCCAGGCTCGCTCGGCGTTCCGGAGCGGTCGGAGGCACCCTGGACGTATGGGTACCGCTCCGATAGTCGTCCACGCGCCCTCCCCGACCGGGGGCCGGCGGGTCACCGTGCGTGGCGAGATCCTAGGACTGGCCCACCGCGACGAGGACGTCGTCGAGTTCCTCCGTCGCGCCGGGCTTCCCGAGGCACAGGACCTGCTCGACGATCCCGCCTGGGTCACCTGGCGAGGCAGCCGCCCCCACCGGTACGAGGCGGCTTGACGGCGCCGGGGACGGGGACGGCCGGTAGTGGGGGGAGGTCGTAGGCGCCCACCCCCAGCCCGGCTGTGGGGGAGACGCAGGCGCCACCCCCACCCCTACCGGTGTCCCGTCCTAGCCGTGTGACCGCCTACCGCGCGACCCCGAGCCCCCGGTGAACCGGGACAGGAGACCGCGACGACGACGTCCCGCCCTCAGCCCGAGCGCGTACGCCCCGGTGAGAGCCGCCGCCGTACCTGCTGTGGCGCCGCCTGCGAGGACCAGGCGGGCATGCGGGTCGCTCCACATCCAGCCGCCCCGGCCGACGGTGCCCCGTACGGCCTGCATGGCCGCCAGGGTCTTCTCCGCCATCGGGGCGGGGAGCGCGGTGAGCGTTCCGCTCACCGTCGTCGACTCGGGGTCCGCCCCCTTCGGGCCGGCGGCGTGCGAGCCGCCGTGACGGGACGGGTCTTCCTTGCTCGATTCGCTGGCACTCATGCTGTCCGTCTGCCCGGCTCAGACGGGGCAAACACGGTTCGCGGCACGACCTCCGACGGTTCTCGCGGTTCACAGAACTTTCACTGACCGTTCCGAGGCCGCGTGAAGGCGCGTAGGGACACGTCACCGGGGTATCCCGGGCGGGCATGGCCGAATCGAATCGCTCCGCGCAGGACAGCCGCGCCGAGAGAGCCTCAGCACGCCGGGCTCCGGCCGGTGAGGCCCCGGCGCACGGGACACCGGACCCCGAGGACGTCGGCCCCGGGCCCGAAGTGGAGCGACGGGCACCGGACGATCCGCGGGACCTTCCCCGTCGGTCCTGGCTCGCCGTGCTCAAGGGCTCGGTGCGGGAGTTCGGGGACGACGAGCTGGCCGACCGCGCGGCGGCCCTCACGTACTACGGCGTTCTGTCCTTCTTCCCCGCGCTGCTCGTCCTCGTGTCCCTGCTCGGTCTCGGCGGGACGTCGACCACCGAGAAGGTCCTGGCCCCCGTCCGCGAGCTGACTCCCGGCCCCGCACGCGACGTCCTGGGCCGTGCGGTGGAGCAGTTGCAGGGCCACGCCGCCACGGGCTCGGTCATGGCCGTCGTCGGGTTGGTGGTCGCGCTGTGGTCGGCATCCGGATACGTCGGAGCGTTCATGCGCGCGGCCAACCAGGTCTACGACATGCCCGAGGGCCGCCCGATGTGGAAACTGCTCCCCCTGTGGATCACTCCCGGCAGCGTCCTCGCCCTGTTGGTGTGGGCCGCGGCGTCCGCCGGGTTCGCGCTCTACGTGGGCGCCTTCGCCTCGTACAACAGGACCTACGGCACCATGGCCGGCGTCATCGTCTTCCTCGTGTGGCTGTGGATCGGCAACCTCGCCCTGCTCCTCGGCCTGGAGTTCGACGCAGAGGCGGTGCGGCAGCGGGCCGTGCTCGGCGGAATGCCGTCGGACGAGGAGCCGTACACCGAGCCGCGCGACACCCGCGCCTGGGACGCCCGCGACCTGCGCCGGGTCGAAGGGCCCGGCCCGAACGCCCGAGGCCCCCGTTTCGGGCCACGTGGCGGGGGCAGCCGCGTCGTACGAGCACGTCGAGCGAGGAGAGCGGCATGAGCACCGACAGCAAGGTGGACCAGGACGTCGTCGCGGTGATTCTCAAGGACCACCGCACCATGGAGGACCTCTTCCGCCGGATGCGGAGCATCGAGGCCGACCGCGCCGCCGCGTTGAAGGAGTTCTCGGCCCTGCTGATCGCGCACGGCGAGGCCGAGGAGGCCGAGGTCTACGGCGCGCTCAAGCGGTTCCGGGGCGTCGACGACGAGGAGGTGGAGCACGGGACGGAGGAGCACACCGAGGGGAACAAGGCGCTCCTGGCCCTTCTCGAGGTCGAGGACGTGGGCTCCGACGCGTGGGACGAACGGCTGGAGGAGCTGGTGAAGGCGGTCTCCCATCACCTCGACGAGGAGGAGCGGACGATCCTCAACGGGGCGAGGGAGAACGTCCCCGACGAGCGCAGGGCGGAGCTGGCCGCCGCGTTCCTGAAGGAGCGCGCGAAGCTGCTGGCGTCGGACTGCGGGAGCCCGGAGAACGTACGCAAGATCATCGACGGATGAGGCGAGGCCGTCCCGCCTGACGGTGAGGGCGGCGCGGGCTCTAACCACGCCCGGACCGTCAGGCGGGACGGCGGAGCTGCTCCCGTACCCAGGCGGGATCCGGGTTGACGTGGGGCCGACCCTCGATGAGGACGGTCGGCACCGTCTCGTTGCCGTCGTTGGCCGCACGCACCACCGCCGCGCCCTCCTCGTCACGCCAGATGTCCACCCAGTACATCCGTCGGGCTCTGCGCCCCAGCCGGACGCGCAGACGCAGGCAGAAGACGCACCCCGGCCGCCAGAAGACGATCGGCCGCCCGTCCTCCGCGCTGCGGCGCTGCGCCTCCAGGGCGCCGATCGACCTCGGGAAGATCAGAGGCGAGTTCGTCACGGCGAGCAGCAGGAACAACACGAGGAGTGCCATCGCCTCGCCGGGGCGCCCGTTGCGGAGGAGTCCGGTCGCGACGGCCGAGCCGCAGAGCACGAGCAGAATCGGCACTGCCCACAAACGCATCATGAAGTGCAGGCTATCGACCCGCCTGACGTGCCCGGGCAACGCCCGTTGTCAGCGCCGTGCGAGCTGGCGCTCGCCGTTGGCGCCGGGCTGGTAGGCCAGACCGTAGTGGTGGAACACCGCGGGCTCCTCCTCCGCGGGAAGGATGTCGTCCGTGCCCATCGAGGGGCAGTCCTTCACGAGCGCCTTCCCGTAGGCGACCCGGACGTAGCCGGGCCCCACGACCGCGTCGTCGAGCGGGACGAAGACCAGACGGCGGCGGGTCGGCAGCCCCACCTCCACGGTCGCCATGGCGGGCTCGTCCGTACTCGTGTCCACGTAGATCGCCTCGAGAGTGCCGATCTTGTGGCCGTCGGGATCGACCACGTCCTGGGTCCGCCACTCACGGATGTCGGCTGACTGAATCATCGGGGGCGTCCTCCGTCGTCCGAGCCCGTGGCCGGACCTCCGCGGCCGTGGATACCTCCCACACTGCTCCCGGCCACCCGCGCCCACCACCTGGCGGGGCGATTGCCGCGTCGATTGCGGCACCGCTGCCGACGGGGCTCCACGGCATCCGGTGCATGCTGCCCGGTACCCCCGACGGCCGCCCTCCTCCCCGAATCTTCCACCTCGCACGGCTCGGAGGGGGCCGTCCACCGCCGACCGGCCGGAGCGGGCCGTCCACCGCGGACGGCCCCCCTCCGAGGAGGATGCGATCACGACCGGCCTCTGCCTAGCCTGAAGGCACCCGAGGCAGGTCCGGAGGCGTAGGGAGATCGCGTGGCGGCCTTCGAGGGTGTTCTTGCCGATCTGCTGGCCCGGTCCCCCCTGCTGTCCGGGCGCGAACTCGCGACCGCGGTGTACGACGCGGGACGGAGCATGGGGCTGACGGACAGCGCCATGTACGTGGCCGATCTGCAGCAGATCCGCCTCATCGCCCTGCCGCTGCCCCTGGCCGAGAACCAGCGGACCCTGGACATCGACACCTCGCTGGCAGGCCTGGCGTACCGGACGGAGACGGTGCAGCAGTCGCGGGACGGTGCCACCGCCTGGCTGCCGATGATCGACGGAGCCGAGCGTCTCGGCGTACTGAAGGTCACCGCGCCCGCCCTCGACTCCGCCCTGCTGGAGGGCTGCGCGGCCCTCGCGGGCATGGCCGCCCTTCTCCTGGTGTCGCAGGCCTCCCACAGCGATCTGCTGGTACAGGCCGAGCGGTGGCGGGCGATGACGGTGCAGGCCGAGCTCTTGTGGGCGTTCCTGCCGCCTCGGACGATCGGCACCACGGAGGCGACCTCCTCGGCGGTGCTCGAGCCCGCGTACGACATCGGCGGTGACACCTTCGACCACTCCCTGGACGGCAACGGACTCCATCTGACCGTCCTCGACTCCATGGGGCACGATCTCGCCTCCGGCGGGGCCAGCGCCGCCGGGCTCGCCGCCTGTCGCGCGACCCGCCGCTCGGGCGGCTCCCTGTCCGACATCGTCACCTCGATCGACCGGATCATGGCCGACTGGTTCACCGACCGGCTGATGACGGCCGTCGTCGCCCATCTGGACACCGCAGGCGGGGTCCTCACCTGGATCAATTGCGGGCACCCCGCACCGCTGCTGATCCGCGCCGGCCGGGTCGTACGCAACGCCCTGGAACGCGAGCCGGACCTCCCGCTCGGCTGGGGCTTTCTCCTCGCGTCGCCGCCCACCGAGCACCGGCAGCGCCTCCAGCCCGGCGACCGGATCCTCATGTACAGCGACGGCGTCACCGAAGCGCGCTCCCCCGACGGTGACCTCTACGGCGAACAGCGGCTGGCCGACACGGTCATCCGCGCCACCGCCGCGGGCGACCCGGCCCCCGAGGCCCTGCGCCGACTGGTCCAGAGCCTGCGGCACCACCAGGACCACAAGCTGCGCGACGACGCCACGATCCTGTTGATCGAGTGGCACCCCACGACGTCGGGAGAACCGGCTCACCGCGGATGAGGGAGGTGGGGGAGGTGGGGGATTCGGGGGAGGGCCGCGGAGACGGGCGGGGGGTCCGGCAGAAAGTGGACGTCGTAGCGTTCCTGGTGCTGCAGGAGGTCGTCGAAGGCCTCCTGCCCGTACTGGATGCGCCCCAGGGTGCGGAAGTACTCGAAGCGGTCGACGCCGGGGGCCAGGACGGACAGCAGTTCCGCCGTCGTGTCGGGGACCGCCCCGAACGAGTGCGGCATCCCGGGCGGGACCGAGACGAGCCCGCCGGCAGTGACGGTCGTCGTGCGGCCGTCGACGTCGAACCACATGACTCCCTCCAGCACGTGGAACAGCTCGGTCGAGCGGGTGTGGATGTGGGGGCGGGCGCCGGTGGCGCCCGGGCCGAGCGTGAGGCGGTTCGCCCCCAGCGCGCCGCCGGTGTCCCGCGCGTCCGCCAGCAGGACGAAGCCTCCGCCATGCGGAAGGGGGATCCGCTCGGCCTCTTCCGCCTGCACGATCAGAGCTTCTCGGTCCTCGCCCATGCCCGTCTCTCCTCGTCTCACGGTCGGTCGGTTCGCTGCATCCCATTCGAGCCCGGGAAGCAGCCGTGAACCACCGGCGGTTACCGAAGGGAGAATTCATGGTTCGTGACGAATGATCACGGCGGGGCGAGGGCCACAGGGCGCGAGGTACGGGAGGGGGGTGGCATGGAGCTGAGGCAGTTGCGCTACTTCGTGACCGTCGCGGAGGAGGGCGGCTTCGGCCGGGCCGCCGAGCGGCTCAGCATCGTGCCGTCGGCGGTCAGTCAGCAGATCGCCAGGCTGGAGCGCGCCTGGGGCATGGTGCTCTTCGACCGCACGACCCGGCGGGTACGGCTCTCCGCGGCGGGCGAACGCATGCTGCCGGAGGCACGCGCCGTGCTTGCCGCCGCCGACCGCACGGCCCGGGTGGCCGCCGACATCGCGGCCGGCGACGACGGCATCCTGCGTCTGGGCATCGTCCACGGCCCTGAGGATCGGCTCCACCGCATCCTGGCCGCGCTCGCCGCCGGGGCACCCCTGCTTCAGGTACGGCTGCGGAGCCTGCCCGTGGCCGAACGGCTGGCCGCGGTGCGCTCGGGGGAACTGGAAGCGGCGTTGGTACGGGCGGTGGGGTCGGCCCCCGGACTGACGCTGCTGCCTCTGTGGCGGGATCCGCTCCACGTGGCCCTGCCCGCGAACCATCCTCTCGCCACGGAACCCGCGCTCCGACTGGACCAGTTGACTTCCCTGCCGCTGCGGCTCGCCCCGCGCGAGGACAACGCGCCCTTCCATGACCTGATCCTCGGTGCGTGCCGAGCGGCCGGGGCGGTGCCGCCTCCTGGACCGCCCTTCACCGGGCTGCAAGCGACGCTCACCGCGATCGGTACGGCCCCGACAGCGTCATGGACCGTCTTCTACGAGGTCCGGGGACTGCCACCGGTCCCCCGGGTGGCGCTGCGTCCCCTCGCCGGGCTGGACGTCACGACGTACCTGGCAGCGCGTCCGGGTCCACCAGGCCCTGCCCTGCGCCATCTGCTGCGGTCGCTCCATGACGCCTGATGGACCGCTTCAGGTCCGGCGGGCTCAGGCATTGGTTCGGCGGGTGCCCGCGGTCGCTCCGGAGTCGGGTCGGCGGGTGCCCTCAGCCGCTCCGGAGCCGGGTCGGCCGGCACCCGCGGTCGCTCCGGGGCCGTGCCGCCACGCACCGACGTCAGTGGGACGAGTCACTGAGACGAGTCACTGAGACGAGTCACTGAGACGCCGCCGCTGCCACCAGTGGGGTTGGGTGCGAGGGCGGACGATGCGCCCCAGCCGCCGGCCGAGGAACACGTATCCGAGGAGCGCTCCCGTGGTGTTGAGGAGGACGTCGTCGACGTCGAAGGCCCGTCCCGTGACGAGCGCGCCCTGCACCAGTTCCACCAGCAGCATGGTGGCCGCGGTGATCAGCGCGACTCGAAGGAATCCGCGCGCCTTGAGGGACAGGAGCGGCAGCAGGATCCCGAAGGGAACACCGAGGGCGATGTTTCCCCCGAGCTGCTTGACGGTGTCCACGAAGCCGGGCTGATTGAGGTAGTTCTCGATCGATCGACCCGGTGTCAGATTGCTGTGGGTGAGGGATACGGACGCGGGCGAGGCCTCCAGGGTGAGCCGGGCCAGGACCACGGCGAACCCCACCATGCCCGCGAGGGCGACAAGGGTCACCAGCACCCGGACGAACCGCCCCGGACCTCGGCGGACGGGGGGTGCCGCCTTCGCCTCAGGCTCTGAGGGCTTCGTCTTGGCCTCGGGCTCTGCTCCGGCACCGGCACCGGCACCAGTCCCTAGCCCTGCCTTCGCCTTCACCTTCGCTTTGGTCTTCGACGCTCGGGACCCCGACTCGGCCTCACCCACGCTCGTACCGGCCGGCTCGGCACCTCCCCCGGCGCTCCGACCCGCCCCGGTCCCGGCCGGCTTCTTCTCGACGGGCGCAGCCGTCCTGCCTGTCACCGCTCCGGCCCGGCTCAACGACGCTCTCCAATCGATCATGTGCCTCTTCCTCCCCTGAACAACCACGTGCGAACAGACACCCGCGTACCCCGTCCAGGTGGCGGCATGCCGTGCGGTTGTATCGATGCCATCCCGCCGGGAACACCTGCCTCAGGAGCGTCAACCCGTAGCACTGTGAGCCCAGTTGGGAATGAGAGGCGTCGACGCGGGCACCAGGCGAGCATGGGAGAAGACACCGAGAACAGACCTTCGCCGCCCCAACGGACGTCGAGACGACCCCGAGGACGGTGGCGTCTCGTCATCGGCGCACTGCTCGTGCTCGCCGTCGCCCTCATGCTGATCGGCCAGTTCTTCAAGCTCCCCGGTCTCGACGTCTTCGGGACGGAGGTGAAGGACCGCTCCGGTCCCGCCGTCCTGCAGTCCGTCCAGGACCTGAGCCGGTACGAGGGCGCAGCCGGGACCTACCAGGTCGTGGTCGACCTGGAGCACGACGCGCGGTTCCTGCCGGACTCGATCCGCGGAACCCGCACCCTCTACGTGGCGAACGGCAGCGTCGGCGCGTACGTCGAGCTGGGCGGCCTCGGGAACGACGCCGTGACCGTCGACGCCGGCCGGACCGAGGCCACCCTGCGCCTGCCGCACGCCCAGCTGGCCGCTCCCTCGCTCGATCCCGAGCGCTCGTACGCCGTGTCGAAGCAGCGTGGTCTGCTGGACCGGCTGGGCGATCTCTTCTCGGACAACCCCGCGAACGAGCAGGCCGTCAACGTCCTCGCCGCCCAGCGCATCAGCGACGCGGCTCGCGAGTCCGGCCTGACGTCGCGTGCGGAGCGGAACACCACCGAGATGCTGCAGAAGCTCCTGGGCGGCCTCGGCTTCGAACGGGTGACGGTCACCTACGTATGAGCCGCATCGGCACGGACCACACTCCGCGGCCTGTGCCGATCGGCACAGGCCGCGGAGTGGACCACACCCTCACCACCAGATGGTGGCCAGCCAGGCATCCACTCCCGCAGTGGCGATGAGCCCGACGTTGAGTGCGATCCGACGGTCTTCGCCGGTCAGATGCACCGCGATCGCACCGACCTGCAGCAGTACGAAACCGATGGCCGCGGCCATCGCCAGCCAGGGCGCGATGCCGGTCAGAGGCGGCAGGATCAGCCCGACCGCGCCGAGTATCTCGACCACGCCCAGTGCTCTGACGGCAGGCAGGGGAATGCGATCGACCCAGGCCATCATCGGGCGGAGTCGATCTCTGCTCCGAAAGGCCTTCACCGCGCCTGCGTAGAGGTAGAAGAGGGCGAGCAGTCCGGCGGTGATCCAGTACGCGATGTGCATGATGTTCCTTCCGCGGTCACCTGCGGCAGGTGCCCGTCGATGCGCAGGCCGGCCATGGGAGTGGGCCGGCCCGGACTGCGAGTGCACCGCCCGGTCCCTGCGGCTGTCCAAGACCCTTTGCGCACGGTCGATACCGCTTGGGTATCGTCGCAGCGTGGAGCTACGTACCCTGCGCTACTTCGTGGCGGTCGCCGAGGAACTTCACTTCGGCAGGGCCGCCACCCGACTGCACATGAGCCAGCCGCCGCTGAGCCGCGCGATCAAGCAGCTGGAGGCCGAGCTCGGGGCGCTTCTGTTCACCCGCTCGCCCGCCGGCGTCTCGCTCACCCCGGCGGGCGCGGTGCTGCTCGACGAGGCGCGGGCCCTCCTCGATCAGGCCGACCACGTCCGCGTGCGGGTGAGCGCGGCGGCCGGCCTCGCGGCGCTCACTGTCGGCATCCTGGGCGACAGCACCGACCCGGGAGCGACCAGGCTGGCCGCCGCCTACCGTCGTACCCACCCCACCGTCGACATCCGCATCCGCGACACCGACCTGACCGACCCGACCTGCGGGCTGCGCGCCGGACTGGTCGACGTCGCCCTGACGCGGGCTCCCTTCGACGAGACCGCGTTGACGGTGGTGGAGCTGCGTACCGATCCGGTGGGCGTGGTCCTGCGCGCCGATGATCCGCTCGCCGACCGCGGGCGACTACGACTGGCCGACCTGGGCGACCGCCGCTGGTTCCAGTTCCCGGACGGAACCGACCCGCTCTGGCAGGCGTACTGGAACGGGGGCGAGCGGCGCGAGGGCCCGGTGGTACGCGTCGTCCATGAGTGCCTGCAGGCCGTGCTGTGGAACGGCACGGTCGGCCTGGCCCCGCTCGGGCACGACTTGCCCGCGGAGCTGGCCGTGGTGCCGCTGATCGACATGCCGCCGAGCCGCGTCGTCGCGGTGTGGAACGAGGGAGACAGCAACCCGTTGATCCGCTCGTTCATCGAGATGGCGACAGCCGCGTACAGCGACCGCCACTGAATACTTCTGACATCGGTCAGGCAATACCCCGTCCACACGTAGCAGACCGCAGGCAGGCTACGCGCTATCTCCCCCTATTTGCCGCGCCATTGCAAAGACTCGGGAAGACTCCTTGCTCCAACGGGTTGTGATGAGACGTCTCAGCATCTGCACGCCGCTGAAGGACGTACCCTGCACAGCAAGCGATCCTGGCCCTGTTTGCCCAGCCCACATCACATAGGAGCCATTCATGCCCTCGACAAGTACCGGCATTCCCAGCTTCGATGCGACAACTGCCGCGCTGGAAGCGGAACTTCCTCAGCTGGAGCAACTCCAGCAGGATCTCGAGAAGGAACTGGCGGCGGTTTCCGACCGCGTGCTCTCGGTCCGCGCCGCGCTGACGGCTTTGCTGGCGCTGGCAGATACGCCGGCACCCCGCGCCGTTCAGGAACAGGTACAAGTACAGGTACAGGAAGCGGATCCGGAGCCGAAGTCGGAGCCGGAGCAGCCGCAGGCCCCCGCTCAGGCTCAGGCTCAGGCTCAGACGGAAAGCGAAGCCGCAGTTGAGGCGGCTCCCGAAACGGTGACGTCCGAGGAATCCGGGTCGGTGCCCGCGCCTCGAAAGGCCACCGCATCGCGCTCGACGCGTGAGCGGAAGGCGCCGCCCCGCGCTCGCCGGGGCAAGGAACGTCCCTCGGCGAAGAAGCCGCGCGTCGCTCCCACACCGCAGCAGACTCCTTCTGCGACGCAGGGATCCACGGGCCTCACCGAGCAGGTGGCGGCCGTCCTGACGCAGTCGCCGGACAGCCCGATGCGTGCGCGGGACGTCGCGAAGGCACTTGGTCGCGATTCCTCCACCGGCGCGATCAATACCGTCCGCAGCACCCTCGACCGACTCGTCGCCACCTCTCGGGCCGACCGCGCCGGCCGCGGCCTGTACCAGGCGCCTGCCTGCTGACACCAGGTCTTGTCGCACGGGACCGCGCTCGGCCGCTGCCAGGTCCACACCTCCGTACCCCTGACGTACCCCTGACACGCAGATTCGGGCTGACGGACGGCCATGCGCACCACCCCCTTCCCGGCCTAGGCTCCCTCTCATGGGACTCCCCGTGCGCACCGACGACGGCCGCCTGCTGGTGGCCGAGGAATGGGGCAACCCCTCGGGGACCCCGGTGCTCCTCTTCCACGGGACGCCCGGTACCCGGCTCGGCACCCTGCTGCCCGGACTCGCCGAGCAGCACCCCGGCTTCCGGTTCCTCGCCTACGACCGTCCCGGCTACGGGGAGTCCCGGCGCTCCCCGGGCCGCCGGGTCGCCGATGCGGCCCGCGACGCGGGGGCCGTCGCCGATGCCTTCGGCGTCGAGCGGTTCGCGGTGGTCGGCCGGTCCGGCGGGGGTCCGCACGCGCTGGCGTGCGCGGCGCTGCTACCGGATCGGGTCCGGGCCGCCGTCGTACTGGTCGGGCTCGCTCCGCCGGACGCGGCCGGTCTGGACTGGTACGCGGGCATGACCCCGTTCAACGTACGCGAGTACGGTCTGGCCCGCGCCCATCTGGACGGGCGGGACCCCGGCGGACTCGAACGGGACCTGGCCGCCCGGGCAGACGCCATCCGACGGGACCCGGTGCGTCTCCTCGACGACCTGCGGGCCGAACTCTCCCCCCATGACCTGCCGGTCGTGGAGGACCCTCGGGTACGGGCGGTACTGCTGCGCACCTACCAGGAGGCGCTGCGGGTCTCGCACCACGGCTGGCTCGACGACTGCCTGGCCTTCGTCCGCCCGTGGGGCTTCGACGTCGCCTCCGTAGCCGCGCCCGTGCTGCTGTGGCACGGCCTCGACGACGCCTTCTCGCCCGTGTCGCACACCCGTTGGCTGGCGGGACGGATCCCCGGTGCCGAGCCCGTCCTCGTACCGGACGCCGGGCATTTCGCCGCTCAGTGGGCGCTGCCCGACGTGCTGCGGTGGCTGGACGGTCAGGGCGCGGGGCGCTGATACGCGGTGGAGCGCGCGCCGCGCAGGGCGTCGAGAGTCCGCTCGTGGCTGTCCCCGACGACATCGCTGACGCGGACCCGGATGTGGAGCGCCTCGACCTCGTCGACGAAGCGTTGGGAGAAGGCTCCGAGCATCGTCGTCTCGTAGGAGCCGGTGCCCACCAGGGGGAATCTCCCGACGGTGACCAGCTGGAAGTCCTCCCCGACGGTGAGCCCGGCGCCGGTGAGCACCTCGGCGACGCCCTGGACGTCGGTCCACGGAGCGGCGTGCTGCGGGTCTTCACCCCGCAGCAGGGCCCGGCACTCGTAGGCCTCGATCACGACGGTGTGGGAGCCGCCGTTGAGCAGTCCGACCTGCCATTCGGGTACGCCGCCCCGTAGGTGCCCGGTCGTCCAGTCGGCGCGCCAGCCGAGCGCAGGCCGTACGGTGCGGGCGTACTGAGCCCTCGCGAGGACCGCACCGGCCGCGACCGCGAGCAGGCTGCCGAGCGGCTCCATGTCGAGCAACTGCAGGCGCCACGGCCACTCGGCCCGGGCTGCCGCCGACATGTTGGCCCGGACGGCTTCCCAGCCGAGCACCGCCGTCAGCAGGACGAGCAGCACGATCGGCACGGTGAAGAGCAACGGACTGCGCCTCACGCGCCGTTGAGCGTCCATGTCGTGCGTCGACCCACCGCGCCTGAACCTTCCCACGGCCACTCCCCCGGTTCCCGAACACCGTTCCCCGACGACGCATGCGCCGCCAGGGACCCCCAACCGGGTCATGGTGCCTGAGAGCAGGGCTCGCCGACTAGGTCGAGTCGGTGGGGGGCGTGTGGACCGATCGCTCAGAGCTGTGGCCCGGGCTTCGCCGAACGGAGAGGGCACATGGCGCGCGGCACGCGATACAGCCGGAGCGGGGCGGACGAGCGCGTACTCGGCGAACTCCGCCCCAGCTAGCGCTACCGCTGCCGCTACCCGGGTGCCACGGCCCTCTGAGCGGAGCCGTTCACTCCAGCCGGGCCCAGTCCCCCCTCACTCCGTCTCCCTCAGTCCGTGACGAACGGGGTGTAGCCGGTGGGGACTTCGGTCACCTGAAGGTCGGAGAAGACCAGGGTGAGCCGGTGGGCGTTGGACTCGATGAGTACGTCGTGGAAGTCGATGCCGACGGCTCGCGACCAGCGTCTGGCCACCTCTGACTCGGGCAGAAGCTTGGCCCCCGGATAGAGGAGGTGCCACTTCACGCCCCACACATATCCGTCGAGGTCAGCGCCGGTCTCGTAGTCGACAAGACGGTCGTCCAGGGAGACCCGCCACGTCGCGGCCGGAACGGATGTCTCACAGCGGGCCTCGACGCAGTACCGGAAGAGGTAACGCAGGTAGGCCGGCTGGATACCCGTGTCGGGAGCCGCAGTCGCGTAGACGATGACCTCGTAGTCGCGCATGTAGTTGGTGTATCCGTGGTGCACGACGGCGTGATCGAAGGCCTCGTCCAGCATCTGTTGCAAAACGGCGGAATCCATGTCGCCGTTCTACCTCAAGCCGAAGAATGCTCTCCCGCAACAGACGGCGACAGCAGACAACCGACGGCGTGCCGCAACCACGGAGAGCTCGGCCGGACGATTCCTCGATCATTCCCGTGCCGGCAGACGGCCCGGGTGTTCGGCGCAGAGCGGTGCAGTGGTTCTGCGGCCTCCCGCCCCCGGGAAATCCGAAGGCGGCCGGGAGGGAGTGGGCCTAGCCTGGCGGCTTTGTACGAAGCGAAGGAGGATGGCCGTGCTGGTGATGCCTGGGCGGTGGACGTCGACGATGGAGCTGCTCGCCGCCGAGGCGGCGGGGCGGGGAATGGATGTCCTCGCCGCGGAGGAGGCATCCGCGGCGACGGGACCCGCGTACTGGTACGGAGGGCCGGTGGCAGGCGCACGGCTGGCCGGACTGCTCGGGTTCGCGTTGCTCGAGCCGGCGGATGAGTGGCTTGCCGAACTGCCGGAGGAGTTCACCGGGCGTGAGGTCCGTACCGCCACGGTCCTGGACGCGTGGGCGATCGAGCGTCCGACGTTCGTGAAGCCGCCGCGGGACAAGTCCTTCGAGGCAGACGTCTACGCGGACGGCTCCCGGCTGCCCGGCGACCTGGACCCCGCGACGCCGGTGCTGCTCTCCGATGTGGTGACCTTCGCTGCCGAGTACCGGCTGTTCCTGCTCGACGGACAGATCGCCACGGGCAGTCGGTACGCGGTGTTCGGCCGGCTCGCCCCTCTGCCGCTCGACAAGCACGGGCCGATCGCCGCGGAGCTGGCGGCGTTCGTCGACCGCTTGGTCGCCGCGGCCGAGCCCGCTCTGCCGAGTGCCGTGGTCGTGGACGTCGGACAGCTGCTCGACACCTACCGTCCTGGCTACCGGTGGGCCGTGGTGGAAGCCAACATGGCGTGGTTCTCCCACGCGTACGCGGCCGCCCCGGCGCGCGTGCTGGACGTCGTGCTGCGAGCAGCGGGGCCGCGCGAGAACGTGCAGCCGGCGGATCTGCCGTTCGTGCGGCACTGAAGCACGTGTGCTCCTGCCAGACCCCGCTAGCTCGGCGGACGGCGCGGCCGTCGCGAGCGGGTCCGCCGTGGTTCGTGCAGGGCGCAGGGCAGCCGGCCGGCCCGGATGAACGTGCCTCACGACGGGGATTCGGGAACGATCCCACGTCACGATCCCGAACTGTGCAGCAGCGACATCCCCTGAGAGGATCACTTCTCACCCCGTAGCCGCCAAGGAGTCCGTCCCCAGATGAGCAGCTGGTCAGCAGAGGTGGAAGACGTGTTGGAAGCGTCGGGATGGACGCCTGGGCGGAAGGTGGACACGGCGCGTTGGCGATCCATGTTCGCCTCAGTCGGCCTCGACATGCATGCCGCTGCGGAAACCTTCCTGGAGGAGTTCGGCGGTTTGACGGTGCACGTCAGCGGCCCCGGGATCACTTGTGCGCGCACGCCGTTCGAGCTGGACCCCGAACTCGCCTGGGGCGACGAGGAACGGTTCATGGAGTGGGGCGAAGCGATCGGGCGCCATCTCTACCCGCTCGGCGAGGTCGACCAGGGCCGGTTCTTCCTAGGCATCGACGAAGTGGGCGTGATCTACCTCGTCGAGGGCTGGATCGCCGAATTCGGACCGATGCCGCAGGCCATGGAGAACCTGGTACTCGGCGTGAATCCTCGCACCATCGATGACTGGTACGAGCCGGGGGGTCAGCCGTCCTGAGCGCCGGGGGCTGCCACTGGAGGGGTCCCTTCCTGGGACGGAGGAGCAGGTTGCCGGTCTGGCCCGGCGGGCTCCTTGTGCTCACGAGCTCTGGACGTCTCCATCGGGGAGTGCTGCGGCGCTTGCCGAGCCAGTGCGGAAGGACTGGCTTCGGTCTGGGATCAGAGGCTGCGCGAAGAATGGATGCGCCCGCCCGGTGCAACGTGCGACGGCTTCCCGGGCGGGCTCTGGTCTCATCGTCCGTCAAAGAGGCCAGCAGCGCACGCTGAACGTCGCGTCAGCCATGCTGCTGCGTCGCGCACGTCCACCGTGCGGGGAGGAACGGCCCGTACGCGGGGACACCGCAGCACCCAGACTTCGTCGATCAGCCGGGCTGACCGAGTTCGTCCAGCCCCACCGTTGAGGCACAGGCAGTGGAACTAGGCCCTGTCCGGCCGATCATGGTTCCGGATACTGGGGCACGATGGGGCTTCAGTCTGTCGAGGTCATGGTCGGCCCTCGATGTCGTATGCCAGGGTGAAGGTATGGATTGGCAGTCTGAGAGCCCGGGACTCTGGGCGTTCCTGGCGTCCCTGCACAGCGGCGACATCCTGTCCGGCACCGTTGCGGCGATCGAGCGATTCGGCGTGTTCGTGGCCCTGGACGACGGGCCTGCCCACCCGCTCTTCCCCGGTGTCGGGTTCATCGTCATCCCCGAACTGTCCTGGCGGCACATCGACGCCCCTACCGACGTCGTTCACGTAGGCCAGCGCGTCTCGTGCGAGTTCCTCCAATTCGACACCTACAACGCGGAGGCCAGACTCTCCTTGAGGGCATGGGAGCCCGACCCCCTCCAGGCATTCGCCGACCGCACAGCGGTGGGCCAGGAACTCCGCGGGACGGTGGATAAGGTGCTTCCCTTCGGCATCATCGTCGGCCTCGGGGACGGGATCGCCGGGCTGGTCCCCTTCAGGGAAGCCCCCGGCCGGCCTGCGGTGAGTCTGGTGGAAGACTTCGAGGCCGGCGAGAAGGTCACCGTCGTCGTCACGGAAATCGACCTGCCGACTCGCCGGGTTCTCCTCTCCAGGCCGAAGGTCGCCCGGCGCGAGGGTGTCGTGCCGGTCACGTGACGGCCGGTATGCCCCAGCCGTGGGATGGAGCATGGGGCGGGGTGATCTGAGTGATGCCGAGTGGGAACCGCTGCGGCCATTCCTGCCGGCCAGCAACGGGCGTTGTGGGTGGCGGGAGCACCGGCAGATGATCGACGGGGTCCTGCACCGGGTGCGGACCCGGGTTCAGTGGCGTGACGTGCCCGAACGGTTCGGTCCATGGAAGACCGTCTATAAACGCCACCGCCTCTGGTCGGCCGACGGTACCTGGGAACGTCTCCTCAAGCAGGTCCAGGCCGCGGCCGATGCCGAAGGGAGCGATCGACTAGGACATCTCGGTCATCACCCGCGACGGCAGGTCCGTGGCGAGCACCGCCGGGGCCACAGCGGGCCCGGAGGCCCGGCCCGCCAGGCTCAGCCCGGCCACCTCCCGCGCGAAGCGCGTGCTCGCGTCGGCACCCGTGTCCCCCTCGTCGGTGACCTGCTTGACGATCACCAGCCGCCCGTCGGCCAGCCCCTCACCGGCCCCCGATCGAGCAGGCTTCCCTCTGCCGCCTTCCAGAGGCCGGCGGCTATCGGCCAACGCCCTGCGCTCAGTCGCCCAGTTGCCGGCTGCTTCTACTTCCTCTTCGCCTTGCGCTTCTGGACCTCGTACGAGGACCACTCACCACGGTGGCGGTCACACCTCGATGCTCCGATCATGGCAAGGCGCTGACACCGAGTCCCCTTCTGCGTGAGCGCTCCACACTTGGACTGCGTTCGAGCCACTGCTTCCCCCTGGTGCCATCAGACGGACAGACCAGCCGAGTGTGTCGAGTGCGCCTCATTCTGCGGAAGGCGCATGCGGGCACATGCGGGCGCATCCCACCTGCCGGTGGACGCACCGGGGCGCACGAAGCCGGGACGCCCTCATGACTGATCCGATCCCGTGCGCCGGGCGGTCGACGGCCGACGAGACCACTCGGTTGTGCTGAAGCATGCCCCTAGCCACATGGCCTCAGCGATGTCGAGGATCACGTCACCGATCGACGGGGCACCGGCCAGGCCCCGGAGAGACTCGGGCAGCTCTTCTCCATCGAACTCGGATGCCAGGGCCCCGAAGCGGAGCATGTCGGGTGTGATGCGTCGGGGCTCCCAGTCGAGGTCGCTGCGGAGCAGCGTGGCAAACTCCTCGCCTCTTCGCTGCCAGAAGATCAGATCCTCGAAGCAGTCGTTGACGAAGTGCAGGACATCGTCAGCAGGGCCGAACTCGACGTCCGCCATCTCGCCCAGCTGCGTACGAATCGCATGATTGCCCCTGTAGCGCCCGAGATAGCTGCGAGCAGACGCCACGAAGTCGTTCGGCCGCTCTCGCTGAAGGTGACATGCAGGTCCTCGCCGAAGTCGTTCTGCCCATCGATCTCCTGCACGATGTGATCGTGCCGCTCCAGAAGCGATCGAAGCGCGTTCACAGCGGCGCGTCCGGTCCGTCGACTCTCAGGTACCCGTGTCACATGTCCCTCCCCCACCTCTTGGACCTGGCTGACTCTAGGAGGGACCACCGACAAGGAGGCGCATGCTGATCCGTAGGGACTGGCGATGACGAGGCGCCCGTCCGTTCTTCGCCCCGCCCACGCCGCCTCCGGCGAGGTTTCGCCCGGGCGAACCGGCTCCCTAGGATGATCGCCGCCGAGGAACGCGGGAGGTCCTGTGGACCGTCGAGGCGACACGCACGGGGGAGGCAGACATGGCCGCACTGGTGCACGAGATGCCGTCCGGCAGGCGGAGCAGGCGCGCCCTGTCCATGACGGTGGCGCTCCTGTTCTCCCTGTGCGCACTCACCGCCGGATGCTCCTCCGACGCCGAGGAATGGAGTGTCGCCTGGGACACTCCCGCGGAGCGCGAGGCCGAGCAGCACGGCAACGGGGCCTGGTTGTCCGGCGACACTCTGGTCCACAGCCGGTTCGACGCGGTGCGCGGGTACGACGTCCGTACCGGCAAGCGGAGTTGGGGGCACGTACCGCCCGGCCGCTCGGCGGTCTGCCACGCCGCCGACGACGCCGACAACTCGGTCCTGGTCCTCACCCGTGACGGGGACGGCACTTCCGCCCCGGCCAAGGGCACGGCATGCGCCGATGTCGTCGCCATCGACATGAGCAGCGGCCGCGAGATCTGGCAGACCCGCCTTCCCGCCCTCGACACCTGGGCGTCGCGTCTCCAGTCCTTCACCGTGTCCGCCGGCAGCGGCATCGCCGTGCTCCTTCGAGGGGACGACCTGCAGGCCGTGGACGTGCGCACGGGGAGGCCCCGCTGGAAGGCGGCTCTGCCCAAGGGCTGCGTGCCGGGTACGACTGCCATGGCCGAGCGCCAGGTCACCGCCCTCCTCGCGTGCGGCGGCACCGAGTACCTCCTGGGTGACAAGGTGCCGAGCGACGCCGAGCTCTTCGTCGCGACCTTCGCTCCCGCCAGCGGCGCGCTCCTGTGGTCAGCCCCGCTCGGGAACCGGAGCGCTGTCCCCTGGGACGCCCGTGCGGACTTCATCTCGGCCGACCCGGTGGTCGTGGCCGCCTCGGCCTCGGGCGACTCCGACTCCGGGGCCTACTTCTCCTTCAGCAGGAACGGGCGCCCGAACCCGCCGATCGGTTTCAGCGGTCCGTACGGCGAGATCGCGTTCTCCGCACGGCTCACGGCGGCGGCCGACGACAGCAGGCTCTACGCCCTGCCCCTTCACCGGGTGAGGAACAGCCGTGTCGACCCTCACCGCCTCACGGCGTTCGACCTGGCCACCGGAGATCCGGTCTGGGGCGGCACCGTGGACGACGACCGCCTCGACGGCGACACCGGATACCGCGTCATTCCCCAGGACGGGAAGATCAAGGTCCTCACCTTTCGCCGCGAGACGCCCTTCTTCGGTGACCCCAGTTCCACGTATGGCCTGCGGGTGCTCGACGGCGCCACGGGCCGGCAGCGCGAAGTCCACCGCTTCCCCGAGGGAGACGACGAGGTGGACACACTCTTCGAGCACGAGGGCCGGCTTATCGGCGCCCGCTACGCGTCGTACGAGTCGCGGAACAAGCCCTTCACGTCCTACGAACACCGCTGATCGTCGACGGCACCGCCGTGGCCGTCACCCCGTCACCCTCACGTCACTACTCCCCGACCTGACACCAGATCGTTCTGTTCGCTTATGCACCTTTCACCCCCTTCACATGCCCGTCCCGTCGGGCCCCTCGGGGCGCAGTCAGTCTTCGCCGTGGCCCGGTGCCGTGAGATCCACCCACACCCAGGGCTCGTGGTGCCACGCGCGTACTTCCCCTACGACGAGGTCGACGGTCGCCCCCACCGGCGGCAGTTCCTGGGCGAGGCGCCGCACCCCGGCTTCCCCTCCTCGGCGGATGACGTCCAACGAGGCGCCCACGGGCTCGTACCCGTTCAGCCGCGCCGTGAGCCCCCACGGCTGATGGCTGGTGATCGTCGCCTCGACCGTCTCACCTTCGTGAAGCTCGCTGAGAGGGCGCCTCGATTCGTCTGTCATGGCGGCATCATGCCTTCTCGATCCGTACGTTTCCCCACCCATCGGTCAGCCCCTGCCGAGCAACCGTGATCAGCGCTCCTGACCAGGGACAACACACGTGGCGGCTTCCACTACGATTCCAGTGCTTGAATGGAAGCGTCATTGATCTAACAAGGAGAAGCGCCGTGCCTTTGGTGTCCGTCGTCATGCCCGTGTACAACTCGGCGGCGACGCTCGGCGCATCGGTTCGCTCGGTGCTCTCGCAGACCCACAGCGACCTGGAGCTGCTGGTCACCGACGACAAGTCCTCGGACGACTCCTTCGACCTGCTCATGGAGTTCGCGCGCCAGGACGAGCGCGTGAAGCCGGAGACGGCGGCGGTCCAGGGCGGCGCCGGCCGGGCGCGCAACCTCGCCATCGAGCGGGCCCGGGGCGACTACATCGCCTTCCTCGACAGCGACGACCTGTGGCTTCCGGAGAAGGCGGAGCGGCAGATCGCGTTCGCCGCGGCGGGCGACGCGCCCCTGACGTTCACCTCGTACTACAAGATGGATGCCGACTACGCCGGCGAGAGCGTCGACTTCACCCCGAACGGCCGGGTGGTCCGGGCGCGCGAGCACGTGGACTACCGCGCCATGCTGGTACGCGACTACATCGGCGCGCTGACCGCCATGTACGACCGCAACGCCCTCGGCACACGGCTGATGCCGGAGATGCGGAAGCGGCAGGACTACGCCCTGTGGCTGTCGATCATGCGGGACGGTGCTGACGCCCGCGGCCTGACCGAGCCGCTCGCGGTGTACAGGGCCCACCAGGCGGGTTCGCTGTCCTCCAACAAGCTGTCGCTCGTCCCGTACAACTGGGAGCTCTACCGCCAGCACGAGGGGCTGTCGGTCCCCCGTGCGACGCGGGCCCTGGCCGGCGCCGTGTGGCAGTCGCTGCGCAACTCGCGGATCTGAGGGCCTCGCCCTTCTCCGCGTAACGCCCCCTTCTCCGCGTACCGCCTCCTCTCCCACTTCTTCGCCGCCTCCCTCGCCCGGCAAGGGCGCCATCGTCGGCATGCGACCGATCCCGCCCGATACCGGTCACATGCCGACCGTGAACCGTTTCCATACCCTCCCGCCCTAGCGTCTGGCGCAGCCGTCATGGCCGCCCTTCACCACGCTGCGAGGAGATTCCGTGCTCGAAGGCTTCGGCGAAGCGCTCGCGGACCGGGAGTACTACCTGCCGCTGCCCAGCGTGGCCGACCCCGGGCCGCGCTTCGCTCCCCGCGAGGTGCCGCAGGGCCTGCACGGCGTCGGGCAGGGCATCTGGACGGTCTGGGGCGGTCCGCGGGCCGCTCTCGCCGAGCAGGGCTGGAAGATCCACGTGTCGGCCCGGCTGGACCGGGCGCAGCATGTGCTCGACACGGTCGCCGGGATCTGCTTCTCCGAAGGCGTGCCGTTCAAGCACCTGAGCGCCCGGCTCTTCTTCCTCTTCCTCCATCACAAGCACGCCTCACGGGCCCAGGCGGGCAAGTTCTGCGCCGTCTACCCGCCGGACACGGCGACCGCCCGTCGGCTGTTGGCGCGCTTGCGCGACGCGCTCGACGGCGAGGAAGGGCCGTACGTCCTCACCGACCGGCGCTTTCGCGACTCGCAGACGGTCCACTACCGCTACGGCTCGTTCGGCGCCCGCAGCCGGCTGCGCCCCGACGGCACCCGCGAGGGGCTGGTCCTCGACGGATCCGGTCGTGAGGTCGTGGATCTGCGGCTGCCCGCCTTCCACCTGCCCGCGGGCATCGCGGACCCCTTCGCCGAGGACGAGGAGAAGCCGCACGAGGGCCCGATCCTGATCCGCGACTACGAGGTGACCCGCGCGGTACGCCTCAGCAACGCCGGCGGTACGTACCAGGCCCGGGACCGGCGTACCGGCCGCACCGTCTTCCTCAAGGAGGCCCGTGCCCACAACGGCCTGGTCTTCGACGGGACCGACGCCCAGCAGCGGCTGCGGCACGAGTACGGCGTGCTGCGCGAGCTGCATGCGGCGGCCCCCGGGGTGGGCCCGGAGCCGCTGGACCACTTCACGGAGTGGGAGCACGACTTCCTCGTCACCGAGTACGTCGCCGGGCAGCCGCTGGTGAGCTGGCTGAGCCGGTCCTCCCCCCTGGCTCGCGCCGACCGCACGACCGAGTCCGTCGCCGTGTACTACGAGGTGTGCCGGCGCCTGCTGGCCGCGTTGGACGCCTCGCTGAAGCGGCTGCACGCCGCCGGCTACCGGTTCGGCGACCTCAGCCTCGGCAATGTCATGGTCACGCCGTCGGGCGGGGTCCGGCTGGTGGACTTCGAGGCGGCCTCGGCCCTGTCCTCCGCACCGTCCGGTATCGGCACCCCGGGGTTCACTCCGCCGCCCGGCCTGCTCCGGGCCGCGTTCGATCCGCTGATCCAGGACCGGTACGGCCTGTCGGCGGTCGCGTTCGCACTCCTGGCACCGTTCAACGAAACAGCCGAGCACGCCCCCGCCAACCTCGCGCTCCTGCGCCGCGACCTGGCGGACGCGGCGCCGCCGCCGGACCTGTGGCAGCGGGCCACGGCCTTCCTCCTGGCGGAGGAGCGGGCCCAGGAGCCGTTCCTTCCACAGGGCCGGCCGCAACACAGGGCACGGGGCCGGGGCCGTACGCATGGCCCGCCGCAGGGCCGAGCCCAGGGCCACGGCGTTTCCGACTTCGCCCCCTCCCCCGCCGAGCTGGACAGCGATCCGCGCGGCTGCCTCACCCGGCTGTCCGAGAAGGTGGCCGCAGGGCTGCTGGAGATGGCTGACGCCGACCGGCCCGAGTGGGCCTTCCCGCCGTCGCCCGAGGCGTTCCGTACCAACAACGTGTGCGTCGCGTACGGCACGGCCGGAGTGGTGCACGCCCTGCACCGTGCCGGAGCCGCGGTGCCGGAGGAGATCCGCGAACGGCTGCGCCGGGACACGCTGGCGCAGCGCGACGCGCTGCCCCCAGGACTGCTCGTCGGCTCGGCCGGCATCGCCCGGGTACTGGCCGACCTCGGCCTGCTGGACGAGGCCGCCGACCTGCTCCGGGGCGCCGACGACCACGCGCTGACCACCTCGTGCAGCACGCTGGCCGGCGGGCGGGCCGGGGTCGGCCTGGGCTGGCTCGCCCTGCACCGGCTGACCGGGGACGGTGGCCACCTGGAGCGGGCCGCCGCGGCCGGGGAGCGCCTGCTGCGCATCCCCGACCTGCGGCCCACCCTCGGCGAGCACGACGCCCGTGGCCTGCTGCACGGTCGTTCGGGCCTCGCTCTGTTCCTGCACCGCCTGGCATGCGACACCGGCGAGGCCCGCTATCGGGAGGCGGGCCGCCGGCTGCTCCACGAGGAGCTGGACCGCACGTTCCCGCTGGACGACGGCTCCCTGTCCGTCTCCGACAACGCGCAGCTCACGCGCGCCATGCCGTACCTGGCCACGGGCGCGGCGGGCGTCGCGGCCGTGCTCACCCGTTACGTGGCCACCCGCTACGTGGACACCGCACCGGACGAACGCTGCGCCGCGGCGCTGCCGAAGCTGGTGGCCGGCGTCCGGGTCTCCTGCGCGACGAAGGAGGCCGGCCTGTACCGGGGCCTGGCCGGACTGAGCTGGTTCCTGACCGGGCACGCCGAGCTCACCGGCACGGACGCCGCCCGCGAGGACGCGCTGCGCGCCGCGACCGGTCTGGTGAAGTACGCCGTCCCGTACCGGCACGGTGTCCGCTTCCTCGGCGCGGGTTCGCAGCGGTTCACCGCCGATGTGTCCAGTGGCGGAGCCGGAGTCCTGCTGGCCCTTCACCGTCTGCTGGCCGGACCGCTCCTGACGGAGCCCCACCACGCGCGTCCCCGGATCCCCGCGGTCCCCTGACGGCGCCGTGCAGGCGCCCCACGAGCACCTGGGCACGGCGGCGGACGACTCCGCTCGTGCCGAGGTACGCAGTCACCGACCGACACACCCCGAGAGAAGTGGAGAGCATCATGAGCCAGATCCTCGCGCTCCAGGCCCTGGACACCGAGCCGGAGGAGTCCTACCTCCCGCCCTGCTTCAGCGTCGCCTGGAGCATCAGCGACATCTTCCCCGAGCCGATGTAGCCGGCCGGAACCCGCGAACGGCCGGGGCAGGCGGCGCTGCCGCCTGCCCCGGCAACTCGCCTCCGCCCTCAGCGACATCACCCCAGGCGTCACACATCCAGCGGTGGATAGCCTGCCTCCATGGGGTGGAGTGACGGAATCGAGGGCATCGGCGCGGATCGTGACAGTCGGAGTTGGGGTGCGACGCGCTCCTGGGTCGAGAAGGGACTGTCCGAGGCAGAGCACATCGAGAGGGTCGTACGGCTGCGCGGCGGCTGGACGTCGGAGATGCGCCGTCTGGATCTCCACGGTCCGGGCGGTCGGCGCTCCCTCGTCCTGCGATCCTTCGTCAAGCCCTTCTTCGTCCGGCACGCGGAGGGTCTGCTGACCAGAGAGGCGACCATCCTGCGCCTGCAGGGTGCCACGGACGTGCCCGCGGCCACCCTGGCGGCGGTGGACGCGACGGCGCAGCACTGCGATCACCCCTCCTTGCCGATGTCCCTCTTGCCGGGGACCGTACGCCTGGACGACGAGGGCGCTGATGACCGCGCCGAACTGCTGCCGCGACAGCTCGTACGCATTCACCGGCTGCCGGTGACAGCTGAGCAACGGCCTCGCGCCTACCAGGCCTGGGCCTCTCCCGAACGGGTGACCATCCCCGCGGCCACCGAGCGGCCCGCTCTCTGGGAGCGGGCTGTCGACGTCATCCGCCAGGAGCCCCCGGACCATCAAGGCTGTTTCCTGCACCGGGACTTCCATCCCGGCAACGTCCTCTTCACGGACACCGGTGGCGATCTTCGGATCAGCGGGGTCGTCGACTGGGTGGAGACCTCGTGGGGGCCGGCCGACCTGGACGTGGCTCATTGCTCGACGGCTCTCGCCCTGCTGCACGGGGTTCCCGCAGGCATGCGGTTCGCGGATCGCTACGTGGCTGCCGGAGGCGTCCTGTCCGAGGATCGCTCGGCCCATCTCTAGTGGCGGCTGCTGGACGTACTGGGTTTCGCTCCCGACGCGGAGAAGGTCGCGGTCCCGTGGCGTGAGCTGGGCCGCGTCGATCTGACAGCCGGTGTCCTGACGCAAAGGCTGGAGGGATACATCGAATCCCTCTTCCATCGCTATGCCTGACGCTTCGTAGCCGTAGTTCGTGCGGCGAGTGCTGGGGGAGCTCCGGTCACGTCACGTGACGTCACCCCACGCGAGACGACCTCTGTGCGGCCGACCTGGCGGCCTGCTCGATCTTCGCGCGATGGGCCGCGCGCGCTTCCTCGTCGATCGGCTGCTCGAACTCGGGGCGCATCCCGGTCCGGCCGTCGAGGCTCTCGCGCAGGATGTCGGCGTGCCCGGCATGCCGGACCGTCTCACCGAGGACGTGGACCAGGACGGCGAACAGGTTCGTGTCGGCATGGGGCTCCGGCCACCAGGGCACGTGGCCGGGGGCGTCGAGGGAAAGCTCGTCGATGGTCGCGTCCGAGTGTTCCCACGTGCGCCGGTAGTACCCGACGATCTGGTCGCGGGTCTCGTCCTCGGTCGCCCACAGGTCGCTGCCGTCGGAGTCCTGCCACCGGGGCAGCGGTTCCGGGGAGGGGCGGGCGAAGACCTCGCCGAAGTACCTGGCTTCGACGGTGGCCAGATGCTTGACCAGGCCGAGGAGATTGGTTCCGGTCGCCGTCACCGGCCGCCGGACGTCGTACTCGGACAGGCCGTCGAGTTTCCAGAGCAGCGACGTGCGGTCCCGCCGCAGTCTCCCGTGCAGGTTGTCCTTCGCGAAGTCGTCGATCATGCGACATGACCCTGCCACGGGCTGCCCGCGCTCTCAAGATCCTGTACGTGCTCCCCCTCCACCGCAGGCGACAAATCCGGCGACGTCGGCGATCACCTCCGGAATACTGGTCGCCCATGGATGAGGTCACCGTGGTCGTCGCCCATTCCGCGCGCGCGACCCTGCGTGTCGGCGACGTGTTCCTGAAGGTGGACGCCGATCAGGCCCGTATCGACGTCGAGGTCGAGGCGATGTCCCTCGCGCCGGTCCCGACCCCGGAGGTGCTGTGGCGCAAGCCGTCCGTGCTCGCGATCGCCGCGGTCCCGGGGACCACGCTCGGGCGCCTCGGCGGGCCGTCGACCGGATCGTCGGCGGGATGGGCCGCGGCGGGCGCCGCGATCCGGAAACTGCACGACGCACCGCTGCCGCCCCGCCCCGGTCGTGCCGGCCGGAGCCTCGTCGCGTTGGCGGCGGAACTCGACGACGAGTGCACGCTGCTCGTGTCGAACGGCCTCCTGCCCACCGACCTGGTCACCCGCAACCGCCAGGTCGCCGAGGCCGCGCTCCGGCCGTGGACGCCCGCGTTCACGCACGGAGACCTGCAGATCGCGCACGTCTTCGTCGACGGCGACGAGGTGACGGGCATCATCGACTGGTCGGAGGCAGGCCGGGGCGACGCTCTGTACGACCTCGCCACCTTCACGCTCGGACACGAGGAGCACCTCGACGACGTCCTCGCCGGATACGGCGCCGATGTCGACATCGACATCGACCTCGACGTGATCCACGGGTGGTGGTCGTTGCGAAGCCTGCTGGCAGTCCGCTGGCTGGCCGAGCACGGCTTCGACCCGTTCGCTCCGGGCTGCGAGGTCGACGTCCTGCGATCCCGGATGTGAGGCCGCGCGGGTACGACTTCGACCCGCTGCGGCGTCGGCCTGCTCTGAGCGTCTCACCAGCCGCTTACCGAGACGATCAGGTCGGCACAGATGTGGAGAAGTTCTGGTCACCGCGTGAGTTTTCAGTCGGCGAATTCCTCGAACATGGCTCACCTGAAACACTTTCAGGCCCTTCCAACTCAATAGTAACCAGCCCCTGACCAGCCAAAATGGCTTCTCCGACGGGGTTCTGGAGGGAATCCCCGGAATTCCTGCGGGCGGGGTATGGTCGGGCCCGCTCACCTGTCCGAGTAATCGTCGTACGCCGTGGGCGGCAAGAAATCGGGGCACATGCAGACCCCGGGGACGAAGACCGACCAAAGACGTTCGAGGCGAGGCAGACCGATGGAAGCTCCGACCACCCCGTCGGCCGACGGCTACGGCTCCGGTGCCGCTGCTGCCGGCGGTCAGGGCGGAGGCTGGTTCGGGCACGGCACGGCGGGAGCGCGCGGGCCCCAGACGCCCTCGCATCCGACGGCCGGCCGGTCGGCCCCGCAGCCCGCGCGCCCGGCGGCGCCCCGACCAGCCCCGACGCCGCCCCCGACAACGGCGGCAGCGGCAGCGGCAGCGGCAGCGGCAGCGGCAAGGACAGGGGCAGGAGCAGGGGCCTCGGTTCCGTCCGCCACAGAGCTGCTGCAGCGCACGATGGCCGAGATCGAGCCGATCGCCGACCGGGTCACCTCGTACTTCTACGCGCTGCTCTTCCTCCGCCACCCCGCCCTGCGGGACCTCTTCCCCGCCGCGATGGACGCCCAGCGCGACCGGCTGTTCAAAGCGCTGCTCACCGCCGCGACCCACGCGGACGACCCCGTCACCCTCACCACCTATCTGACCCATCTCGGCCGCGGGCACCGGAAGTACGGCACCCTCCCCGAGCACTATCCGGCCGTCGGCGAAGCCCTGATCGGGGCGCTCGCCCGCCACGCCCCGGAGACCTGGGGGCCGCGGACCGAGGCCGCCTGGGTGGGCGCGTACACCACGATCTCCCAGATCATGATCGACGCGGCGACCGAGGACGAGCTCCGGGCGCCGGCCTGGTGGCAGGCGGAGGTCGTCGCCCATGTCATGCGCACGAAGGACGTCGCGATCGTCACGGTCCGGCCCGACGGGCCGTATCCCTTCCTCGCCGGGCAGTACACGACCCTGGAGACGCCCTGGTGGCCGCGGGTCTGGCGGCACTACTCCTTCGCGTCCGCTCCCCGTTCCGACGGGCTCCTCTCCTTCCACGTCAAGGCCGTACCGGCGGGCTGGGTGTCCAACGCCCTCGTCCACCGTGCCCGTACCGGGGACGTCATCCGGCTCGGTCCTCCCGCCGGTTCCATGACCGTGGACCACACCAGTGACAGCGGGTTGCTGTGTCTCGGCGGCGGGACCGGCATCGCGCCGATCAAGGCGCTGGTGGAGGACGTCGCTCAGCACGGCCGTCGGCGCTCCGTCGACGTGTTCTACGGCGCTCGCCGGAACAACGGCCTCTACGACATCGACACGATGCTCCGCCTGCAGCAGTCGCACCCCTGGCTCTCGGTGCGCCCGGTCGTCGACGACGGTCCTGTCGGCCTGCTGTCCGGCGGCATCCCGCAGGCCGTACGCGAGTTCGGCCCGTGGCACACGCACGACGCCTATCTGTCCGGGCCGCCCGGAATGGTCCGGAGCAGCCTCGACACCCTCGTGGGCATCGGCATCCCCACCCACCGCATACGGCACGACTCCATCGAGGAACTGGTCGGGGCAACGACGTGAGTACTTTCGAACACGCCGGGCAGCAGGGGACGACGACCCTGCGCACCACCCGCCCGGGCAGTGACGGCGAACACCTGGTCCAGCAGCGCATGGGCACCACGGAGCGCGCGGATCGTTTCTACGGCGACCAGGTCCTCGACCGGCTGAACTCCCGGATGCGGGAGTTCGTGAACCGGCAGGAGATGTTCTTCCTGGCCACCGCCGACCGGCACGGCGGCTGCGACAACACCTTCCGCGCGGGCCCGCCCGGCTTCCTCCACGTCCTGGACGACGAGACGCTCGCCTACCCCGAGTACCGGGGCAACGGCGTCCACGCCAGCCTCGGCAACATCGAGGAGAACCCGCAGGTCGGCATTCTCATGGTCGACTTCCTCCAGGACCGCATCGGGCTCCACGTCAACGGCCGGGCCAGGAGCGTGGCCGACGACGCGATGCGTCGCGCCCACCCCTGGCTCCCGGCCGACCAGGTGCCCGGCCGAAGGGCGCTGGTGTGGGTGGTGATCACCGTCGAGGAGGCGTACATCCACTGCGCCAAGCACATCCCCCACCTGCAGAAGGTCCCGGCGCGCGGCCACGGCCGCTCGTGGGGAACGGACGACGTCAAGCGCAAGGGCGGCGACTTCTTCGGAGCGGCCGACGAGGCACCGGAGCGCGGTCCGTTCCTGCCGCCGCCCCGCCCGGACGCGGATGCGGCGACGTGGCGGGCGGAGGCGGAGAGGGTACTGGAGAGGGCAGAGCGGTACTCCTTGGGCGAAGGCTCCGGCAACGGCTCCGGGGTGGAATCCACCGTGGGGGCGCAGCCGTTCAGCGGCTGGTTCCGCAGAAGCACCTCGGTCTGAGGCCAAGTCCCAGTCCGATTTCGAAGCCGAGTCCGACTCCGACCCCCGAGTCCGAGTCCGAGTCCGTGCCGGAGGCACTGCCCAGTCCCTCTCCCAACTCCCGCCTGAGACGTCGCCTGAGCCCCTCACGCTGCACGTTTCCGTTCTTGGGACCCGATCGGGTGAAACCTTCCGGCCGTGTCTACCGTCCCCTTATCCGGGAGAGCGTAGAGAACGGGCGAGGAGTGGCAGGACATGGGGCTGAAGGGCAAGTACACCGCACACATAGCCGTGGCGGCTTCGGCGGTCGCGATCAGCCTGGCGGCGTGGGGCGCCACCGCGCTGACCAACACCGAGGCCGCCGCGCGGACGGGAGCGGGCTCGCAGGGGGCCGGGCCTGAGGAACGGACCAAGGGGCCGGAGTCCGGTCCGCCGCCGGTGTCGAAGGTGAGGATGCCCCAGGGGATCGCCCATGCCGCCGAGGCGGGTGGGAAGGCCGTGAACATCACCATCGACGACGGGCCCGACCCGCAGTGGACGCCCCAGGTGCTCGACGTCCTCAAGCAGCACAACGTCAAGGCGGTGTTCTGCATGGTCGGACCGCGGGCGAAGGAGTTCCCCGAGCTGGTCAAGAGGGTGGTCGCGGACGGGCACCGCCTGTGCGACCACACCACGTCGCACGACACGGCGATGGACAAGAAGTCCGTCGCGTATCAGAAGCAGCAGATCCTCGACGCGAAGCGGATGATCGAGGACGCCGCCGGGGGCGCCAAGGTGGAGTACTACCGGGCGCCGGGCGGCGCGTTCACCCCCGACAGCCGGCGTATCGCCGCCGAGGCGGGGATGCGGCCGCTGGGGTGGAACGTGGACACCAAGGACTTCGAGAAGCCCGGTACGGGGGCCATCGTCGGCACGGTCAAGCACGAGCTGTCCAACGGGCCGACGATCCTGTTCCACGACGGAGGCGGCGATCGCGCCCAGACCGTCGAGGCCCTCAAGCAGGTTCTGCCGTGGCTGAAGGAACAGGGACGCCCCTTCAGCTTCCCCGTGCGAACGGCTCCCTGAGGTCGGGCGGCTCGCGCTGGAGATCTCCTTCGACCTGGCCGTGTCCGGTATGAGAGCCGGTCCGGAGATCTCCATCGCTCCAAGATCCTCACGGGGGCCAGACCTCTTCGGCGAGGGCGGCTAGATCCTTCCCCGCACGAACCGCGTCCGGTGCCCGATCACCCGGCCCAGCTGCGCAACGAACTCCGGCAGCAGCGCGGGCCCGTTCCGGAACTCGAACCCCAGGTACGCGAAAGCGAGCCCGTCGCCGGCCCATTCCCATGCGGCCAGCGGCACCACCCGTCCGCACCCTGGGCACGGCACTTCGGCGCAGCCGGTGTTCCACCATGCGTCCATGGCCGGCGAGAACGCCTCACGGTGCTCATCACCGAATGCCACCGCGCAGTACGGACAGACCGGCGGCCCGGTGTGCTGCGGCGAGAAGAACACCGTACGCCCCGTGACAACGGCCAGCCCCTCGCTCCCGAGCGCCTCCTGAAACCCGGTCGCGCGGTCCCACCGCGGCCCCGGATCGTGATCCGGCAGCCTCACGATTCCCTCGCCCACCAGCCACGCCGCCACCCGCGCCCCGTGCGCGACGGCGTCCTCGGCGGTCGCGTCCAGGTCGACGATCGTCTGAAAAGAGCTGCTCACAGCCGAACGGTAAGCGGCCTACTCGGCTCCACAAAACCCGTACAACCCGATCCGTACCGCCCGGACGCGACGCACACCGTGAAGAGCACGCGTCGTCAGAGCTCGTAGTCCTGGGCCAGTTCCTCCCAGTGGATGCTGCGCAGCGCACCATCGGCTTCCTCGCCCGACGGGACGTCCGGGGTGGGCTGGAACCAGGCCACGGTGAGAGCGGAACGGTGCAACACCGGGTCGAGGTCGGGAGCGATCGCTGTCGAGCCGAAGACACCGATGCACGCCACGGAGGGCAGGACCTCCACAGGGCCGAAGGCGCCGCCGGACTGGTCCGGGTAGGCGCGGACGGGCGGAACCAGGTGGACCGGCAGGGAGGGGAACGCGCGTTCCGCCTGCAGCTGGAGGCCGCTGACCTGGAGGTCGTTGACGCGCTTGCACGGGTAGCCCTCCAGCATCCCCCCGTAGACCGAGGACATCCGCAGCTCGGTGAGCTCGATCGAACGACCGGACGAGAGGACTATGTGACTCAGCGGCATCCCGACACCCTAAGCGCACGCCGGCCGGCGCGGCTCAGAGGAAGGCGTCGGCGTGCTCCAGGGCCCACTGCCGGTACGGGCGGGCCGGCGTTCCGGTGAGTCGCGGAACCGTGTCACGGACCCTCAGCAGCTCGTCGTTCACGTCTCCTCCGGTGACGTCGAGGACGGCGTCCGCGGATTCGGGGCCGAAGACCGCGGCCATCTGGCTGCGGGCCTCCGCGCGGCTGATCTCCGCGCAGAGGATCCGGCGTCCGAGTGCTGCCGCGACGGCCTCGATCTGCCCCCGTGGGGAGACCCGCTCCGGCCCGGTCAGGGCGTAGGTGCATCCACGGTGGCCGGGCTCGGTCAGGGCCACCCGCGCCACGGAGGCGATGTCGGCCGGGTGGATGGTCGGCAGCGCGGTGTCCGCGTACGGTGCGTGGACCGTCTCGTGCGCGCGGATCGAGGGCGCCCACATCAGGGTGTTGGAGGCGAACTGGGTCGGCCGCAGGATCGTCCACGCCATGCCGCTCGCCTTGAGCAGCTCCTCCACCGCCGCCTTCTCGGCGGCGGGGCCGAGGTGGGGGTGGGTCTGGACGGTGATGGAGGAGACCAGTACGACGTGCTCCACGCCCGCCCGCCGCGCGGCGGCGAGGATGTCGGCGTCCGGGCCCAGGTGCGGCAGGAGGAAGAGCGCGCGCACACCGTCCAGGGCGGGCTTCAGCGACGCCGGGTCCGACAGGTCGGCCTCGGCGGCTTCGACTCCTTCGGGGAAGCCGGCCCGCGCGGCATCACGGGTGAGCCCACGCAGCGGCCCGGCGTCGTGTGCACGCAGTTCGTCGAGGAGTGAGCTGCCTATGTTTCCGGTGGCTCCGGTCACGAGGATCATGCGGTGGTGTCCCGTCGTCGGTCAGGTGATCGCGTAGACAGGACGGTAGAACCTCACTCTTGCTTGAGGTCAAGCGTGCGTCGCCTCCTGCTCCGGCCGGGTGGGATGCATGTGCGTACGTGGGCGGAGTCCTGGGCGTCAGGAGCGGGCCATCAAGGCGGCGAGACTCGCCCTCGTCGCGACCTCCGTCTTGCGGAACACCCGTGAGAGGTGGGTCTCCACGGTGCGCGGACTGAGGTAGAGCCTGGTGGCTATCGCCCGGTTCGTGAGGCCCTCCGCCGCCAGTTCGGCGATCTCCCGTTCGCGTGCCGTCAAGGAGGCCAGCCGCGGCGGGACGGTGGAGGACGAGGACGTACGGGGGTGGGGCTGTGGTGCGGGTCGCCTCGTCAGCTCGGCCAGTCCGAGCAGCAGACCCGCGCCTCCGGCCGTGGCCAGCCGGTGCCCCTGCTTCCACATGGCCTCACCGCGCGCCCCGAACCCGGCGGCCGTCATCGCGGGAGCCGCGAGCAGCAGTGAGCGCGCCTCCCAGAACACCGCACCCGACCGGGCGCACTCCGCCGCCGCCTCGGAGAGCAGCGTCGCCGCCCTTCCGGCGTCGCCGTGGTGCAGGGCGAGCTGTGCCGCGCTCCGCATCGCGGAGGCGCGTTGCACGGGGAGGCCGAGCTGTTCCGCTTCCCTTCCGGCCTGCTCGGCCCACGCGGACGCGGCCGGCACGTCACCTGTGAAGAGGGCCGCCGTGACGAGGAGTTCCATCAGGAGAGGGCGCATCGAGGGTTGCAGTCCCCGCAGGTCGTCTCCCCCGGCCTTGAGGAGCGCGTCCCGGGCTCGGTGCGGATCGCCGCCGGTGAGTGCCGCGTATCCGAGCATGCACCAGGCCATGGAGGCCCGCCAGTTGTCGCTCGGCCCCATGGCCGCGACGGCCTCCTCCGCGGCCGCCAGTGCCTCCGGGTCGCCGGGTGCGGAGGCCGCGACACACACCTGGGCCTTGTTGGCCAGGACGAAGGCGAGCAGCTCAGTGCTGCCGATGCCGCGGGCGATGTCCTCGGCCTCGTCCGCCAGTTCCCGGGCCGACGGCAGCCGGCAGGTCTGGATGCGTACGTGTGCCTTGCACAGCAGCAGGAGCGGCAGGAGGTAGATCTGTCCGCTGCGCCGGGCGATGCCGAGGCCGCGGTCGGCATGGCGTTCCGCGTCCGTGTAGCGGCCCAGGAAGGCCTCCGCCCATGCCAGTCTGCCCAGCGGTTCGCACAGTGCGGTGAGGTCGCCGTCGGGCAGGCCGTCCAGGACTCCGGCGGCCTGCGCCGCGTACGCGCTCGCCGCGGTCACGTCGCCCTCGTAGGCCTCGCCGAACGCGGCGACCGCCAGCGCCCCCGCCTCGCCGAGTTCGTTGCCGAGCTCGCGGGCGTCCGCGAGGGTCCGTGCGACCTCGCTCCGCATCTCCGCGTAGGAGGCGCTGTGCGGTGCGGACGCGCTCAGTTCGAGCCCGATGGCCACGCGGTCGGACGGTGACGGCTCCGGCCGTCTGCGCGACTCCCGGCGCAGCAGCGCGATCGCCTCGGGGTACCTTCCGAGGTGCCGTTCCGTCAGGGCGCAGAGCACGACCGCCGAGGTCCTGACGTCGGTCTCGTCGGGACCGACCGTGCCGATCACCTCGTGCAGCAGGTCGCGGCACTCCCGCAGTCCACCGGAGACGCCGAGTGCGCGGGCGCGCCGCAGCATCAGATCCCGTCGCTCGGGCGCGTGCTCAGGTGTGTCGGGCAGCAGGCGGAGTGCGGCCCGGAGCCAGTGCGCACTGCTCGTCGGCGCCGTCGACGCCGTCTCCTCGGCCGCCTGCTTGAGTACGGCGTACGCCTGCGGGTCCCACGTGGTCACCGACCGTTCGACGTGCCGGGCCTGCTCGACGGCGGGTGCGGCCGTGCGGGCCAGCTCGGCTGCCGCGGCACGATGGATCTCGACGCGTCGCCGGCCCGCCGTGGACTCGTGGACCAGGCTCCGGAGCACCGGGTGGCGCAGCACCGTGCGGCCGCCCGGGCCAGGCCGTACGAGGTCGCGTCGTCCCAGCGTGTGCAGGTCGTCGTCGAGTTCGGCATCGGTGCGGCCGGCCACCCTCCGGATCATCGGGGGTACGGCGTGATCGCCGAGCACGGCGATCACCTCCAGGGTCCGATGCTGGGACGGGGTGAGCGGGGCCAGTTCGCTCCGGAGCAGTGCCCCGAGTCCGGTGGGGAGTTCGTCGAGGTCGGTCTCGGCGGAGGCCGCGGGGGTCGTACGGCGACGGGCGGCGTCCTCGCGGTACGCGTGCAGGAGGGAGAGGAAGTACAGCGGGTTGCCCTCCCCTGCCGCGTACAGTCGTGCGGCCCGGTCGCGCGGCAGGTCGGGGGCGAGCCCTTCGACGCAGTCCCGTTCCGCGAGGGGCGTCAGACCGATCCGGAGGACCGTCCCGGTGGCGGCTTCGCGGCTGAGCGCCGCAGTGAGCGCGGTGGGCGTCTGCCGGTCGCGGCGGGCGACGACGAGGACGACGGGGCCGGGTACGGGATGCCGGACGAGATGGTCCAGGAGTTCGAGGGAGGCCGGGTCCGCCCAGTGGACGTCGTCCAGGGCCACCATCAGGCCTCCGGCGCGGCCGAGTTGTGCCATCAGCCGGGCCACCGACCGGTGGAGGCCGAAGCGGTCGGCGGTGGCGGGCACGGGCCCCGCTGCCGGCCCGGCGGCACGGCCGCCGATGACGCGGGACATCGCGTCGAGGAGGTCGTGGGCGGGCGGCGGAAGGTGGTCCAGTTCGGCGAACGCGTCGGCGAACGGGTGGAACGGGAGATACCGCTCGTACTCCGCCGCTCGGCCCCGCAGCACGGTCAGCCCTCGTCTCCGTGCGCGCAGGCAGAACTCCGTCATCAGGCGGCTCTTGNCCCGCCGCGCCGGTGATGTCGACGAAGGACGGGGCGCCGTGGCCCAGCCCGCCGATCACGGTGTCGAGCAGCTCCAGTTCGGCCGAGCGGCCGACGAGGGGGCTCCCGCCGTCGTGCTGTGCGGCCGCGCCGTCCGACGCGCCGATGGGGGTGACTTCTCTGCCGAACTCCACGGCAATGTCTACCACGTTGGGTGGAAGCCCACCGCTCGGGAGTCGCCCACGCGCGCGCGTACGGCACCCTCGCTCGTGGCGCGGGACCGCGCGGCCCGTCTCCTCGGTCGAATCGGCCGCGCGCCCCCGTCTCCTCGATCGAGTGGGCCGCGCGGCGCCGTCACCTCAGTCAAACAGGCCGATCACGGCGAGGGCGATCGAGACGACGGCGCCCACCAGGAACCCGAGGACGAGCGCGGCGACCTCGGCCACGATCAGGACCAGCACGTAGTCGCCGTTGTGGCTCCACGTGCCGTCCCGGGCGCTGGCGCGGAACGACAGCGACAGGGCCAGGAACGGCCCGAGGATGAGCCCGGTGACGGTGATCCACGTACCCAGCGCATAGCCCGACAGCTCATGGGCCCGGCCCCTCGCCATCCGCACGTCGACGGTGCTGCCGGGCTCGTGCGACGTGGCGGCCTTGTCCAGCGTGACCTGCCGTGAGGGTTCGCCCGGCACACGGGGGGTGTAGGTGCCCGTGCAGTGGGTGCCGTCCGCATAGCCCTGCGCGTCGGTGGCCTCGTAGCAGGAGGCGATCCTCAGCTCCCCGTCCACGGGGCCGAACCCGAGGACGGCTGCCAGGTGGGGTCCCGGAAGCACCCAGATCAGCCATCCGGCGATCGCGAGGCTGACCACCGCTCCGGTCAGGCCCACCCGCCGCGCCCACGTTCCTGCCGCTCGTGCCACACCGTCCGCCCCCCTGCGAGGCCGTCTCGTGCGGACCGCCTTGACCGCCTTGACCGCCTGTGATGTGTACGGCTGCCGTCAGCGAGACGACCGCGACTCATGACGTACGACGCGCGACTCTCCCACGCGTCTCGTCGCCGCGCGTCCGTGGTTTCCCTGACATGCCCTACGTAGTTCAGGGTGCGTGCCGTCGGCCCCGCAGCCAATACGTGGAGACCTACGTGGTTCCACCGACGTCCTCGGGCAGCGGATCCTGCCAGCATCGGCTCCCGTGCCCCAGCGCGGCCACGTCAGGCACCGCACCCCGGCCACGAGCCGCGGCACGGCCGCGTGCCCGTCGCCGCCGGCACGCCGATGCTTCCCCCACCGAACAAGAGGTGCTTCCGTGTCCCACCGCGCTCTCGTCTCCCCCGTCCTCGGAGTGCTCCTGGCGTTGTCCCTGGCCGCCTGCGGTTCCACGGCGGACAAGGGGCCTGCCGCCCCCGGCCCCACGGCCGCGGGCAGTGCGGCCGACGGGCGCACCGCTGACGGGAGCGCGACCGACGGCGGCGCGGCCGACGAGGGCGCCTCGCGGGACTGCCCCGACAAGCACGCGGTGACCGTGCAGGACGACAAGTTCGGAGGGACGGCGGACATCGACCTGTGCGCCCGTCCCGAAGTGCACCGGACGGCCGTCAGCGCGGCCTGGGCCAGTGTCTACAGAAACCCCACCGTGAGCCCGCCCCTCAACATCATGCCGGTCGCCTGCGCGGGCGAGTCCGAGGACAGCTGCAAGGTGATCAAGGTGGCCGACACCGAACTGTGCAATCAGGCGAAGCCCGACTGCCACCCGCAGCGCGGCGAGGAGGTGCCCGTGCTCTGCTCCGCCGTGGACAAGCTGAACTCCGACAGGCTGTACTACGGCGTCCTCCTCGACAGCAAGCGGCTGCTGGCGATGGGGACGGACAACGACCGTCGCTACACGCAGGACTTCACCGACAAGGGCGACATCCCGGTGGGCTATGTGGATGCCAGGCGCCTGGAGAAGGTGCGGGCCGAGCTGCCCGCCTGTGACGGCAGCCTGCTCCATGGCTCGGGAGCACGCACCTTCGCGCAGATGGAGGGTCTTCCGCTGGACTGAACGGCCGGACCCCGGCGGGTCAGTCCGCGTACACGAGGATCAGCCACAGGGCCGCGAACGGCACGACGGACCCCGCGAGCAGCGTCAGTGCCGCGGGGGTCGCCGCCGTCAGGCGCGCCCTGCCGCTGCGCCGCCCCGAGCGGAACACCCACCGGGCCAGGAAGAGCGGCGACAGCGTGAGCGCGAGGAGGATCACCGGCACCACGGCCCGGCCGAAAGCGGTCGTCCCGGTGTCCGTCACCAGATGCCAGGTCGTCGTGCCGAAGACCAGGGCCGGGCCGGCGAGCAGGGCCGACGCGAGGGCCGACGCCACGGCGACGGTCACCCCTTCGGTCAGCCGCTCGCCGCGCGTCCGTCCGCGCGGGGCCTCCGTGGTCCCGCTGTTCCCCATGGCACTCCCTCGGCCGTCGGCTGGTACACCTCACGCGTCGCCGCTGGGGCCAGGAGATCAACTTATCCACTCGTCGAACGCGTGGACAAGCGCCCCCTGGAGTGCCGTCGCCCTGATCTCCCGGCGTCCTCGGCGGCCTTCCCGAGGCGCCTGCACCGGCATCCCTGCGTCGGCTCAGCGGAGCAGCGGGGTGGCGCCGGTCGCGGCGACGGAGAGGTCCCAGAGGCGTGCGGCCTCGTCGGGGTCGATGGCGTACGCGCGCACGCCGCCGTCGTCCATGGGCTGGTCGGGGGTGGAGACGCGGGCGATGTCGCAGTCCTCCAGGTAGAGCCCGCCGCGCCCGTCGAGGAGCGGGGACGTGGCGGCCCACAGGCCGGTGGCGGCGCCCTGGGAAGGGGTCTTGAAGCCGGCACCGATCACGTTTCCGTGCTCGTCCACCCAACCGCGGTCGATCTGTTCCTGGAGGGCCATCTCGCGCTGCAGACCGGTGATGATCTTCCCCGGGTGCAGGGCGAACGCACGGACCCCTTCATCGCGCCCGAGCGCGTCCAGGTGCACCGCGAACAGGGCGTTCGCGGTCTTCGACTGGCCGTAGGCCAGCCACTTGTCGTAACCGGTACGGAAGTGGGGGTCGTGCCTGCGGATCCCGGTCAGGGTGTGCCCGGCGGAGCTGTTGACGACGACCCGCGCGCCGCCGGCGGCCCGCAGGAGCGGGTAGAGCTCGCAGGCGAGCACGAAGTGGCCGAAGTGGTTGGCGGCGAACTGCCCTTCCCAGCCGGGTCCCACGCGCCGCTCCGGGGTGGCCATGACCCCGGCGACGGCCATCAGGAGGTCGAGCCGGTCCGCGATGTCGCCGATGCGCGCGGCGGCCGAGCGGACGCCGGCGAGGTCGGCCAGGTCCATCGCGAGGACCTCGCAACCCTTGACTCCCTGGAGCGCGGCACGAGCGACCTGGGGTCGGCGGGCCGGGACGACGACCCGGGCTCCGGCTGCCGTCAGGGCGAGGGTGGTCTCCAGACCGAGCCCGGAGTAGCCGCCGGTCACCACGGCGGTCATGCCGGAGAGGTCGCGGTCGGCCACGATGGCGGTGGCGGTGGTGGCAGCCGAGTGGGGCGAGCCGAGCGGCTGCTGATCAGTCATCGTCATGCCGCCGACGCTACGATCTAGAGCGAGGTCTAGATCAAGTCCGGGAGGGAGCAGGATGACGAGCGAGGCCGGCGTGCGGTGGCTGGGCATCGGCGAGGTGGCCGAGCGGACCGGACTCAGCGTGCACGCGCTGCGCTTCTACGAGCGCGAGGGCCTGCTCGTCGGACCGGTCCAGCGCACGTCGGGCGGCAGGCGGCGCTACACGTCGTCGGACGTCGAGTGGCTGCAGATCTGCGTCCGGCTCCGCGAGTCGGGGATGCCGCTCGCCGACCTCGAGCGCTTCGCCGAGCTCGTACGGCACGGCCCGGGCAACGAGGCGGAACGACTGCGCCTGCTCGACGCCCATCGGCGACGGGTCGACGCGCAGATCCAGGCGCTGGAGGAGTGCCGGTCCGTCATCGCCTGGAAGGTCGACGTCTACGCCGAGCACCTCGCTCGCGACGAGGCCGGCGGGCTCTGGGACCCGACGGCATGAAGGAGGGCCCGAACACCAGGTGTTCGGGCCCTCCTCCACGTGCTGTGCTGTCAGGCGTGGCGACTCCGGTTGCCCGTGACGAGGCGGTAGAGGACGAGAAGGATCACCGAGCCGACGACGGCGGCGATCCAGGTCGACAGGTCGAAGAATCCGTCGATGGCGTCGACACCGAGGACCACCTTGCCGAGCCAGCCGCCGAGCAGGCCGCCGGCGATGCCGATGAGCATGGTGATGATGATGCCGCCCGGGTCCTTGCCCGGCATGAGAGCCTTCGCGATCGCGCCGGCCAGCAGGCCGATGAGAATCCACGCGATGATGCCCATGATGCGCCTCCAGTTGGTGCCTGAGAAGTTCGTACGCTCCGTCTGTACCGAATCGGCACAACCAAACATGCTTCTTTCGAACAGATGCGCCGCAACTGCACAGAACAGACGGAACAGGGCGTCTGCCCGAGGCTTTCCTCGGGCAGACGCCCTGTGCGTACGCCGGCCGGAGGCCGCCGTCAGCCGGATCAGGCGGTTTCGAGCAGGCCCTGACGCAGGCGCTTCACGGTGCGGGAGAGCAGACGGGAGACATGCATCTGGGAGCACCCCAGGTGTTCCCCGATCTGCGACTGGGTGAGTTCCTCGACGAACCGCATGTGCAGGATCTGCCGGTCGCGCTCGTCGAGCTCGGCGATCAGCGGGGCCAGGGCGTGGAAGTCCTCCACCAGCTCCATCGCGGGGTCCTCGCTGCCGATGAAGTCGGCCAGGGAGGACTCGCTGTCCTCGTTCTCGCCGCTCAGCGCGGCGTCGAGCGAAGAGGAGTTGTAGCCGTTGGAGGCCAGCCGGGCCTCGGTGACCTCCTCCTCCGTGAGGCTCATCAGCTCGGCGAGTTCCTTGACCGTGGGGGTCCGGCCCAGGCGCGTGCTCAGCTCCTCGGTCGCCTTGGCCAGCTCCACCCGGGCCTCCTGCAGGCGGCGGGGTACGTGCACCGCCCAGGAGGTGTCACGGAAGAACCGCTTGATCTCCCCGACGATGTACGGCACGGCGAAGGTGGTGAACTCGACCTCCCGCGAGAGCTCGAAGCGGTCGATCGCCTTGATCAGTCCGATCATGCCGACCTGGACGATGTCCTCCATCTCGTCGCCGCGATGACGGAACCGCCCGGCCGCGTAGCGGACCAGACTCATGTTCATCTCGATGAGGGTGTTGCGCGCGTACTGGTACTCGTGCGTCCCCTCCTCCAGCACGGTGAGCTCCTGGAAGAAGACCTTCGACAGGGCGCGTGCGTCCTTCGGCGCGACTGCCAGCGCGTCCGGGATCACCGGCAGCGTTCCCGTTCCGGTCTCGATCCCCTTGGCCGACATCATGGTGAGCGTCACGCCGTTTCCCCTTTCACGTGTGTCCCGAAGACGGGACGTGGCCCCGTGTCAGCTCGCCTACCCTGAGCCTCGAAGTCCACACCGACGAATTCTCGAAAGTTTACCGAGGCGCGAAACCCCAGGTGGATCGGCGGGTCGCGCTCCTCATGTGAGGGGGTCTCAGCAGCCCGCCCCGCGCTGCCCGCCGGAGCCCTCGCGTGCCGGGGGCCCGCTTCTTCCACAGGTCGCTGGGCAGAAGGAAGGCGTAAGACAGAGACCCAGGACCCGGTCGACCTAAGGAGAGACATGGAACGCGATCCCTCGTTGAGAGCCGTCGGTTGGGCACGATCGCTGCCCCTCGGCAGCGGCGTGAAGACGGCACGCGACTGGACACGAGAGCATCTGGCGACCCTCGGCTGGGACCGTACCGCGCCGGACCTGGTGGACTCCGTGGTGCTCGCCGTGTCCGAACTGGTCACCAACGCCCACGTCCACGCCCGCAGCGACGCGCAGCTGATCCTCACCTGGGACGAGGAGTGCCTGCACGTGACCGCGCACGACGCGTCGCCCCGTGTCCCCGAGCCACGCCACCCCGACGACGAGGCCCTGGGCGGGCGCGGCATGCTGCTGATCGGTGCGGTCGCCGACGACGTACGGATCCGCTCCTGCCCGCGGGGCAAGGACGTCATCGTCTGCTTCGGTCCGCCCTGGCCGACCGCCCGGCCGGAATGAGGAGCACCGCCCGCTTCACGTGTCCGCGTACGGGGGCTCTCGGCATGCCGCACGTCAGCGCCTGAGCGAGGCGAGCAGGGGCTGCCAGTCGATGTGCTTCTCCTCCGTGCCCTGCGGCACCAGGGCGAACGTGTCGCGTACGAGGCGGGCGAGGCCTTCCTGGTCGCACCTGACCATGGCGCAGTGCCCGGCCGGGCCGAGCCGCAGGAGGAGCCGCCCGTCGGGAGCGGGTCGCAGGTGGACCTCTCCCGCGCCCGTGGCGGTCAGCGATCCGGCGAGGACCATCTCACGGTCGACGCGCCACACGACGGGATCCTCTCCCAGGAGGTGGAAGACGATGGTCAGTGCGTGGGGGTCGCGCGAGGTGTAGCTGACGGTGGTGTCGATCGCGACCGCCGCGTCCGGGGTCAGCAGCTCCATGGGTATGGGCTGCGTGAGGACGCGCGGCGAGGGAAGGGGCGCGACGGGGGGCTGGGGCATGAGGTCCTCCGACCGAGGGGACGTGGGGAAGGGGTGCGGTGTCCGCTTGACCCGTCCCATCCCCGCTACACCTCTTGCTCACGAGACGGATGCGCCGATGGCGTCGCGGTTTCGTGAAGGTCGCGGAAGCAGGCCCCCCGGACGGTGCCGGAGCACGGTCCGCCAGGGGCCGGGGGCAGTCGCCCGCGAGGGACCGGCGAGAGCCGGGGTCCGTCCGCCGTGTCGTTCGGCGTGTCGTTCGGCGGTGTATCAGCCCGGGTGCCGGTCCAGCGGGGTCGTCGTGTCGGCGTACCCCGCCAGGAGGGAGAGGCAGGCCCGCACCCGCTTCCCCTCCGGGTGCGGCTCCACGCTCAGGCTCTCGCAGACGGCGACGACGATCTCGACCCCGTGCTGTCCGATCCGGCGGGGGTCGTGTCCGCGGGGTACGGGAGCGGCGGGCTCGCGGTCGAACACCGAGATCTCCAGCATGTCCTCGCGCAGCTCCAGGAGCAGTCGACAGGGGCCGGCCGTGTGCCGGACGGCGTTGGTCACGAGCTCGCTGACCACCAACTGCGCCAGCTCGACGCGCTCGCCGGTCACCGGCACGCGCCGCACGGAGGGGGCGGCGGCGAGGAAGTCGGCCGTGAAGGCACGGGCGGCGGCGATCGCGCCGCCGGCGGCGGTCTCGTAGACGACACTCGCGGACAGCAAGGGATCCCGTGCCGCGGGCTCCGCGGTCATCGCGTCCGTCATGGCGCTGGTACTCCCCTCGTTCGGTGGGTGCGCTGGGGCACCTCGTACCCCGCCTTTCCCCTCTTCATGGTTTCCACACCGGTCTCGACGCGGATCACACACCGGTAACGCTTCACGGAGGGGGCTGCGCGGGCCTGGGACCGTGACGCGCGGGTAGACGGCCGCCGTGGGCCCTCCACCACGGGAAAGATATGGTTGACAGGTGCGGACGACGCGACCGGCGGGGGTCGCGTCCACGGATACGTACGCGTCTCGGCCGGTGCCCACACCGGCGCCGCGGGGACCCGGCAGCGCCGGGAAGCCTCAGCCGATGAGCAGCAGGTCCGCGGAGGACGCGGGGTACAGCTGCGCGGGACGGGTACGGAGGGGGGCCGGAAAGAGGTGTGGTGCCGCCTCGCGGAGTGTTCCTTCCGCTGTCGCGTGCCGATCCACCGGATCCGTACCGCCTTCTGGAGAGGTGTGGAGATGACCGGTCCGTTCCAAGGCCCGCGTCCTCGGCCCCGGGCGCCCGAGGAGTGTCGGCAGACATGAACAGCGACGCCGCCCCGTCCGCGCCGGAACCGCAGCGGGCCGCCGAGGCCGCCCGGGAGCTCATCGAGCTGCTGGAGGTGTTGTGGGAACGCGGCCGGGACATGGTGTCGGCGACACCGGTCTCGGCGAGTCAGCTGCGCGTGCTGTACAGCCTGGACCGCGAGGAGGGCATCAGCCTGCGCACCCTCGGCGATCTGCTCGGTTCCGCGCCGCCCTCGGTGAGCCGCATGTGCGACCGGCTGGAGGCGCTGGGCTTCGTCCAGCGCCTGCCGAGTCCCGTGAGCCGGAGGCAGCTGGAGCTGCATCTGACCGTGCAGGGGAAGGCGTACCTGCTGGAGCTCCGGGCGCAGCGCGAGCAGGCCCTGCTCGCCGTCATCGCCGCCATGTCGCCGCGGAGCCGCAAGGCATTGCTGCGCGGGCTCACGGGGTTCCACGAGGCGCTGGAGCAGCGCGGGCCGACCGGCGCGGCACGCCCGCGCACGCCGTTGAAGGACGTCAGCTCGGCCTGATCCGCGCGCGACGCGGAGGCGTATGCCCGACCCGAGACGTATGCCCGGGCCGAGGTGTGCGCCCGGGCCAAGGCTTATGCCCGAGCCGAGGTGTGCGCCCGGGCCGAGCCGGAGCGGGCGCCGGAGCCGAGCGGACGCCGGAGCGGGACGCGGGGCCGGAGCGGACGCCCGGGCCCGCGGACGAGCAGGGGCCGGGCCGGAACCGGCGTGGGCGGGCACGGGCGTCACTCGGCCTCCGGTGACGCGGCGCCGTGCCAGTCGAGGCAGACGACGAGGGCGTCGTCCTCCAGCGGGCCGCCGCCGTGGTGGGTGGTCAGCTCCCGGAGCACCGCCTGAGGGACCTGCGTGGGCGGCAGCAGCCTCGTTCCCTTGAGCGCGCGGGCCAGCGCGCGGTCTCCGTAGCTCTCCCCGGCCGGCGAGACGGCGGCGTACACGCCGTCGCTGCCGAAGAGCAGCCGGTCCCCCGGCCGGACGGTGAACCGCTGGGGGGCGTACACCGTGTCCTCGAACATGCCGAGGGGCAGCTGTGCCTCGAAGACGATGGGATCGACGGAGGGGCCCCGCAGCCGCCAGAGGCGGGGCGAACCTGCGTCCACGGCCTCCACCTCGCCCGTGGCCAGGTCGAAGCAGAGGAGGAGGACCGACACGAAGGCGGCACCCCGGTACTGGGCGTACACGGCCTGGTCGGCCAGCGCGGCCTGGTCCGCGAGGGAGAGGCCGGCCCTGCGGGCGTTGCGGAGCGCGTTGATCGCGAGGTTCGTCAGCAGGGCCGCCTCGATGCCCTCGCCCATGCCGTTGGTGACGGTGAGGGTGAGACGGCCGTCGGAGACCGACCAGTCGTAGTTGTCTCCGAAGATGGCGTAGGCGGGTTCGAGATGGGCGGCGAGGGAGAACTCGGGGCGGGCGCACGACAGGCCGGGCAGCAGCTGCCACTGCATCTCCGCCGCGAGCGTGAGCCGCTTCGCCCGCCGGGCCAGGACGTACAGGTCCGTGTCCCGCTCGGCGACCAGGATCTCGTGGCCGAGCGCGGCGCAGACCCGGTCGAGTCCGGTGAGCAGCGGTCGGATGTCGGTCTCCGGGGGAAGTTCGGCGGTGAGGACGCCCAGCCGGTCTCCGCGGACGGTGACGGGCAGGTGGAGCAGGACCGACGAGGGGCCCTTGTCGGAGTACGGCTCCTGGGCACCGAACGCGCGTCCCTGCGGGCTGTCGTGGATCGGGACCGACGCTTCCGCGCCGGGGGCGTGTCCCACGAGCTGGAGCGACCGCATGCCGTAGTCGGCCAGGCGGAGTTCCACCCGCAGGGCGCCGCAGTGCTTCCGCAGGACTTCCTCGACGACGTCCACCAACTGGTGCGGAGCCGCTCGGCGGAGCTCCTGCTCGACGTCGGAGATCTCGTGCACGGTCTGTCTCATCCTTCCTCTCCGGTCCCCGGTGCCGTGCCCGGGGACTCGGGCCCCTTCCTTTATCTTCCGGCGCCGGCCGCGGCCAGCGCCTCCGCCACACGGTCGTGCGGCGGGAGCGTCGTCGCCAGCCCGGTGATCTCCAGGATGCGTCGCACCGCAGGGTTCGGCGCGGCAAGGTACAGGTCTCCGCCGTCCTCCCGTGCCCGGTGGACCGACCTGATGAGAACGTTCAGGCCCGAGGAGTCCATGAAGTCGAGCCCGGACAGGTCGAGGACCAGGTGGTGCCGTCCTTGCCCGAGCTGTTCCACCAGGTGCTCGTTGAGCCGGCCGGCCGTCTCCATGTCCAGCTCACCCGCCACGGACAGCACGGCGGTACGGGCGTCGCGGATCTCGACGTCGATGTCCAGGTTCGGTTCTCGCTCGGGCATGTTCCCTGCTTTCGGGGTGGGGGAAGGTCGTGGGGCGGACGGTCTGCGCACGGTCGTCGGCGGGGCGGCCCGGGGTCGGGCGCCGGGGCGGTCAGGACACCTGGACACCCACCACGCACGTGTCGTCGTCCGTGTCCGACTTGCTGCGTGCCAGCAGCTGGTCCAGCCGCTGTTCGAGGCTGTCGGCGGGCAACTGGGCGACGGCGAGCAGCTGGGCGACGGAGTCCTGGACGGGGGTGTCCCGCCGTTCGACGAGACCGTCGGTGTACATCAGCACGATGTCGTCGGATTCGAGCCGGAGCTCCGACTCCTCGTACTCGGCTTCGGCGAGCGCACCCAGCAGCAGCCCGCCCAGGAGCGGCAGGTCGACCGCCTTGCCCCTTCGGACGAGGGCCGGCGGCAGGTGCCCCGCCCTGGCCCATCGCAGCGTGCGGGTGTCGGGGTCGAAGATCCCGCAGACCGCGGTGGCCGTGACGTGGGCGGTGAGGTGGTGGGCGACGCTGTTGAGCCAGGACAGGAGCTGCCCCGGCCCCGCGCCCGTGACGGCGAGGCCGCGGAGGGCGTTGCGGAGGACCACCATCGCGGTGGCGGCCTCCACTCCGTGGCCCGCGACGTCCCCGACGCACAGGAGCACCTTCTTGGAAGGCAGCACGACGGCGTCGTACCAGTCGCCGCCGACCAGGGACTCGGACTCGGCCGGGCGGTAGCGCACGGCGACGTCGAGGTCCGGTGCGTCGAGCGGGGGTTTGACCGGCGGCATGATGGCGTGCTGGAGCTGGAGGGTGAGCCGGTTGCGTTCCTCGGCGGCCTCCTCCGTGGCGACCAGCCGGTCGTGGGTGGCCGTGAGGGCGACCTCGGTCCAGTGCTGCGCCGAGATGTCCTGGTAGGCGCCGCGTACGGTCTCGAGGCCGCCGTCGACTCCCTGGGCGGGCTCGGCGGTGACCCGGATGTGCCGCGTGACTCCGTCGCGTCGCAGCATGCGGAAGGAGGCGGAGCCCACCTGCCTCTGCTGCAGCACCGTCTGGAGGAACTGCCGGATGACGCCGGAGTCGTCGGGGTGGGCGTGGCCGGCCAGGTCGCGCAGGGCGACCGGCGCCTCGGTCGGGCGACGGCCGAAGAGCTCGAAGAGCTGGCCGTGCCAGGTGATGTCCCCGGTGAGGGCGTCCTCCTCGAAGGCGCCGACCCGGCCGAGACGCTGGGCGTGCTGCAGCAGGCTGGCCAGGCGCGCCGACTCGTCCTCGACGCGCCAGATGAGGAGGACGCTCCCTCCGTGCCGGCTGATGCTGATGTCGGCGAGCGAGGTGAGCGGCACCTGGTCGACGAGGGCGGTGAGCCGGGTGCGGCGGGCACGGAAGGGCTCGCCGGTGGCGTGGACCCGCTCGATCTGTCCGAAGAGTTCGCTCTCGTCGCCCGCCGCGGGGTACGCCTCGAGGAGCAGCGCTCCGTCGACGGCGCTGCGCGGGCGGCCCGCCGGGTCCTGGAAGTGCGCGTTGGCGTGCCGGATGCGGAAGTCGGCGAGCCTTCCCGCCTCGTCCAGGTGCGGGGTCAGGACGAGGGCGGGGTCGTAGAGCCCGTCGGACAGTTCGGCCAGCTCCCGTGATCCGTCCCCGGCGGGGACGAGGGAGCGCGCCGGGGCCGTCTGCTCGGGCAGCGACTCCAGTGTGTGGGCGCAGAGTTCCGCGAGCGCCTCGATCTGACGTTCCACGGCCTGCGGCTGGGGGTCCAGCGGGCGGGCCCAGCAGATCTCCAGGACGCCGTGGATACGGCCGCCGGTCCCGGCGGGGACGACGACCCGGCCTCCGTCGGGGTGGCGCGTGCGGCCGATCGAGGGGATGCCGGCGGCGGCCAGGGAGGGGTACCAGACGGTGCGGCGGCCGGTCAGCGCCTGCCGGGCCGCGGTCGTCACCCCGGGGGGTACGTAGTGCCAGCGGGCCGCCTCGTCGGCGCCGAACCCGGCGTGGCCGCGCAGGCTCAGCGACGTGTCGGGGCCGGTGGTCCAGATCGCCACGGCGGCGGCGCCGAGGGGTTCGAGGGCGTGCGCGAGCAGGGAATCGGCGACGGCCTGGGTGTCGCCCGCGCTGAGCGCCGCGCTCTCCGCCGTGCGCAGGCGCACGGCGACCGAGGGGGCGGGCCCGGTGGCGCCGGGATCACTGGACTCGCCGGGATCGCCGATGGTCGTCCTGACGAAGTCGCCGGCGACCTCGGCGACCTGGTCCCTGGCCGCCTGGTTGATGATGTCCGCGGCCAGCTCCAGTCGGGAGAGGCCGGCCCGGTCGGCGAGTTCGGCGAGCTGCCGGGCCGCCTGGGCGGGGCCGCAGCCCAGGCGCTCGATGAGGACTCCCTTGGCGAGTTCGATCAGGGCGCGTCCCTCGGTCGCCGCGTGCGCCGCGCGCACCTCGCCGCGCAGCCGCTCCACCGTGGCGGACAGCCTGCCGTCGGTGCAGTCGCCGCGGGTCGACGGGCGTTCGCCGTCGGAGGGAGGGAGGACGTCGGCAGGTGTCTCCGGGGCCTCTGAGGCTTCCGGGCCGTCCGTGGCGGCCGGGGTCGCGGGCACCTCGTCGGTCGCGGGGGGCACGACGGTCACGAGGGCCGCGGCGGTCACGAGGTTCGCGGGCACCTCAAGGGCCACGGGGACCTCAGGGACCTCAGAGACCTCAGAGACCCGAGCAACCTCAGGCACCTCAAGGGCCACGGGCGCCTGAGCCGCCTCAGACACCCCAGCCGCCTCAAGAGCCATGGGCACCTCAGGCGCCTCGAAAGACTCAGAGGCCGGGACGCCCTCCTCATGACGCCCGGCAGACGGGTCTCCGTCCCGGAAGCGGGGGTCACTCACCACGGCGACTCCTCGGTCAGGACGGCCTCGCGGCCGTCACGCGGAAACGGAAACGGAAGGGGACACGGTGCGCCGGAGCGGCGCGGGGCGCGCCGCGGCATGCGGGTCGGCCCGACGGGGTCGGTCGCGGGGCTAGGCATCGTTCAGCCAGCGGCCGACGCAGGCGATGAGCTCGTCGGCGTCGACGGGCTTGGTCACGTAGTCGCTGGCGCCCGACGCGAGGCTCTTCTCGCGGTCGCCCGGCATGGCCTTGGCGGTGACCGCGATCACGGGCAGTGCCGCGTACTGCGGCAGCTCCCTGATCCGTGCCGTCGCGGTGTAGCCGTCCATCTCCGGCATCATCACGTCCATCAGGACGAGGGACACGGCCGGGTTGGCCAGGAGCGCCTCGATGCCCTTCCGGCCGTTCTCCGCGTGCAGGACCGTGACGCCGTGCAGCTCCAGGATGCCGGTGAGGGCGTAGAGGTTGCGGGCGTCGTCGTCGACCACGAGGACGGTCCTGCCGTGCAGGGTGGTGTCGATGGCCTGGGGTGCCGGGGCCCAGTGGTCCCCGCGAACCAGGGGCACGACGTCACCGGGCTGCTCGGCCGACAGGTGCAGGGCGATCCGCTCGCGCAGCTCGTCGAGGCTGGAGAGGAGTTCGAGCGGACGACGGCGGGCCAGCTCCTGCAGGGCGCCCTCCTCGTCGGCGGGGAGCCGGCGGTTGTTGTGCGCGAGGACCGGGACGGTACGCAGCGCCTCGTCGCCGTCCATGGCACCGAGGAAGCGCAGGGCGTCACCGTCCGCCATGTCGACGTCGAGCACGACGCAGTGGAACGGCTGGGTGGCGAGCGCGGTGGCGGCCTCCTGGGGGCCGACGACCGCGATCAGTTCGATGTCCGTCCGCTCGGCGTGCCGCCCGTCGGCGGAGAGCTGGGTGACCGCGTTCTCGGCGACGACGGCGAGGAGCCCGCGCGGGCGCTCCTCGATCACGAGGAGGCGGCGTGTCGGCCGGGCCGCCGCCGCGCCGGGTCCGGCGGGCAGCGCGGGCGAGGCGCCCGGGGCCGGTGCGGGGAGTTCGGCGGCCTCCGCCGGGCGGGCGGCGGGGACGGGCTTCTCCGTGAAGTCGGTACGGGTGACCGGCAGGTAGAACGTGAAGGTGCTGCCCTCGCCCGCCACGCTGGTGACCGTGAGGGCACCGCCGAGCAGATAGGCGATCTCGCGGCTGATGGAGAGGCCGAGACCGGTGCCGCCGTACTTCCGGTTGGTCGTCCCGTCGGCCTGCTGGAAGGCGCCGAAGATGGCCTCCAGGTTCTCGGTGGCGATGCCGATGCCGGTGTCCGTCACGCGGAAGGCGACGACGGGGCCGCCCCGGTGGACCGACACGGGGAGCTCGTTGTCCGCGGCCGGTTCGATGCGGAGTTCGACGCTGCCGTGCTCGGTGAACTTGACGGCGTTCGAGAGCAGGTTCCGCAGCACCTGCCGGAGCCGGGAGTCGTCGGTGACCAGGTCGACGGGGACACCGGCGGCGGTGGCGACCGAGAAGGCGAGGCTCTTCTGCGAGGTGAGGGGGCGGAAGGTGGCCTCGACGTAGTCGAGGAGCCTGCGCAGGGGCACGCGCTCCGGGTTGAGGTCCATCTTCCCGGCCTCCACCTTGGACAGGTCGAGGATGTCGTTGATCAGCTGCAGCAGGTCGGATCCCGCCGAGTGGATGATGCCGGCGTACTCGACCTGCTTGGCCGTGAGGTTGCGGGTCGGGTTCTGGGCCAGCAGCTGGGCCAGGATCAGGAGGCTGTTGAGCGGGGTGCGCAGTTCGTGGCTCATGTTGGCCAGGAACTCGGACTTGTACTTCGAGGCCAGCGCGAGCTGCTGGGCGCGGTCCTCGAGCTCCTGCCGGGCCTGCTCGATCTGCAGGTTCTTGGCCTCGATGTCGCGGTTCTGGGTGACGAGCAGGGCCGCCTTCTCCTCCAGTTCGGCGTTGGAGCGCTGCAGCTCCTCCTGCCGCACCTGGAGTTCCTCGGTGCGCGAGCGCAGTTCGCCGGCCAGGCGCTGGGACTCGTCGAGCAGTTCGTCGGTACGGGCGTTGGCGATGATGGTGCTGATGTTGACGCCGACCGTCTCCAGGAGCTGCTCCAGGAAGTCCCGGTGCACGGAGGTGAAGGGGCTGAAGGACATGAGCTCGATCACCCCGAGCACCTGGTCCTCGACGACGACCGGCAGCACCACGAGGCTGCCCCGGTCCGTGCTGCCGAGTCCGGAGGAGATCGTGACGTAGTCGGCGGGGACGTTCTCGGCGGCGATGGTGCGGCGGCCGCGGGCGGCCTGGCCCACGAGCGACTCCCCCAGCCGGAAGCGGTCCCGGCTCCGGTCGCCGGCGGGTCGGCCGTAGGAGCCGACGAGACCGAGCTCGACGCCGCCCTCTCCCTCTTCGGCCAGGTAGAAGGCGCCGTACTGGGCGGCGACCAGCGGGGTCAGCGCGTCCATGACGAGATCGGCGACGACGGACAGGTCCCGGTGGCCCTGCATCAGGGCGGAGATCCGGGCCAGGCTGGACTTCAGCCAGTCCTGCTCCTGGTTGGCCCGCGTCGTCTCGCGCAGCGAGCCGACCATCGCGTTGATGTTGTCCTTGAGCTCGGCGACCTCGCCCGATGCCTCGACGGTGATCGAGCGGGTCAGGTCGCCCTCGGCGACGGCGCTCGCGACCTCGGCGATGGCGCGGACCTGGCGGGTGAGGTTGCCGGCCAGCTCGTTGACGTTCTCGGTCAGCCGCTTCCAGGTCCCGGAGACGCCCTCGACCTCGGCCTGTCCCCCGAGCCGGCCCTCGCTGCCGACCTCGCGGGCGACGCGGGTGACCTCGGCGGCGAAGGAGGACAGCTGGTCGACCATGGTGTTGATGGTCGTCTTGAGTTCGAGGATCTCGCCGCGGGCGTCGACGTCGATCTTCTTGGAGAGGTCGCCGTTGGCGACCGCGGTGGTGACCTGGGCGATGTTCCGGACCTGACCGGTCAGGTTGTTCGCCATGGAGTTGACGTTGTCGGTGAGGTCCTTCCAGGTGCCGGCCACGTTCGGCACCCGGGCCTGGCCGCCGAGCTGTCCCTCGGTGCCCACCTCGCGGGCGACGCGGGTCACCTCGTCGGCGAACGCCGACAGCGTGTCCACCATGGTGTTGATGGTGTCGGCGAGCGCGGCGACCTCGCCCTTGGCCTCCACGGTGATCCGGCGGGAGAGGTCACCGCGGGCCACGGAGGTGGCGACCTGGGCGATCGAACGCACCTGCCCGGTGAGGTTGGACGCCATCACGTTGACGTTGTCCGTCAGGTCCTTCCAGGTGCCCGAGGCGCCCCGGACGGTGGCCTGGCCGCCGAGGTTGCCCTCGGTCCCCACCTCGCGGGCCACGCGGGTCACCTCGGCGGCGAAGGCCGAGAGCTGGTCGACCATCGTGTTGATGGTCGTCTTCAGCTCCAGGATCTCGCCGCGGGCGTCCACGTCGACCTTCTTGGACAGGTCGCCGGTGGCGACCGCGGTGGCGACATGGGCGATCGCCCTCACCTGAGCGGTGAGGTTGCCCGCCATGGAGTTGACGGAGTCGGTCAGGTCGCGCCAGGTGCCGGAGGCGCCCTTCACGTCGGCCTGCCCGCCGAGGATGCCCTCGGTGCCCACGTCGCGGGCCATGCGCGTGACCTCGTCGGCGAAGGAGGAGAGCTGGTCGACCATCGTGTTGATGGTGTTCTTGAGCTCCAGGATCTCGCCGCGGGCGTCCACGTCGATCTTCTGGGAGAGGTCTCCCCTGGCGACCGCCGTGGCCACCTGGGCGATGTCCCGGACCTGGGTGGTGAGGTTGCCGGCCATCGCGTTGACCGAGTCGGTGAGGTCGGCCCAGGTCCCGGAGACTCCGGGCACCGCGGCCTGCCCGCCCAGGGTCCCCTCCGTGCCGACCTCGCGGGCGACCCGGGTCACCTCGGAGGTGAACAGGGAGAGCTGGTCGAGCATCCCGTTGAACACGGTGGAGATCTCGCCCATCAGGCCCTCGGCCTCGTCGGGCAGCCGGGTACCGAAGTCACCGTCCCGCACCGCGGTGAGCCCGGCCAGGAGCTGTCGCAGCTCGGGCTCGCCCACCGCGGCCGGTCCAGGCACCACCCAGGTCGAGGAGCCTTCGGTCGTCGTGTCAGACATGCCCCATCCTCGTTCAGCAACAAGCCCGCAGTTACGGTCCGTTCGGTTTCGGTCACAGATTCGGACGCCCGCTCTCCCAGGACGACTCCGGCCGTGATCGTTGCCGTACGGCAATGATGAAGACACTACCGGTCCGTGATCGACAAGAGGAGGGCGGTGCCGAGTCATCCGGCCGGAACGCGCCGTCGGCCCGGGTTCCGGCGCCTCCCCGGGCCCCTCGGAAAGGGGCTCGGGCGGAGCCAGAGGACGGCGGGGAGGACGGGGACGCCCCCGGCGCTGCCCGCCCGAACACGCGGGCGAGCCCGGCACGCTCCGAACGGGGAGTGCCGGGCTCGTTCACGCCGGGGACCGGGGTACGGGTCACGGTGGGGGGATGGGGATACGCGGTATGGATCGCGGCGGGGAGATGGGGACTCGCGGTACGAGTCGCGGTGGGGGATGGGAACACGCGGTACGGCGCGCACGCGCCCGCCGAGAAGCCGAGAAGGAGACGGGAGCCGAGTCCCTCAGACTCGGATACGGCCTTCGAGGAGCTTGGCCACCGGTCCTCGGCGACGCCGCCGCGCCCGCCGCCCCAGCACGTACGCCAGGGTGAGCGCGGCCGCCGTGCCGGCTGCGGCACCCGCCGCCGCGGCCTGGTGCGCGCGCACGGCGGTCCAGAGCGTGTTCCCGGCGCCGCGGGCCGCCTGCGCGGCCGTACGGACCTCCTCGGGCAACGGGTCCGGAAGAACGGGCGGCTCCCCCAGGTCCGCGTAGGCCTCCACCGCGTCGGGGCCGTACGCCTCAGCCGTATCCGGGTCGTACGCCTCCGCCGCGTCGGTGTAGTCCGGCACGAGGTACGGCCCGGTCCAGGCTATCTGGTTCTGTCCGCTCTTCTCCGAAGCACTCATGGAGGCCGTCTCTCCGGATGCGCCCGGGGTAAACCTCGCGCGCCGTACCGGACCGGCTCCCCGTGCCGCTGCCGTGTGCCCCGGGACGGACCCGGGCCACGTCCGCTCAGATGGCGCCGGTGCCGCCCGAGAAGGGTCCGCCGGTGCGGTAGTGCTGGCCGATCTCCTCGCGGTACTGCCGGTCCGCGAGGTGCTTGTCGGAGACGAACTCGGGGGCGTCCTTCACCTGTTCCTTGGTCAGGGCGAGGTGGATCGTGTAGTCCTCCAGGTCGATGCGGGTCACCGCACTCGCCGGGATCAGCGCCTCCTTGCCGAAGATCCAGACGCCGGTGTCCACGACCAGGTACGAGTCGTCCACCTCGTCGGAGTGCTTGTCCACCTTGCCGATGTGCCCGTCGGTCGCCTCGACCCGCCATCCGATGAGGTCGATGCCTGCCAGGTGGCCGGATTCCGTGCTGTAGGACCAGGTGCGGTCGGTCATCAATCTCACTCCTCTGTCGCTGTACGTGGTGTCCGTCGCGGCGCCGAACGAGCGGGCCGCCTCAGAGCAGGTCGCGCCGGCTGTCTTCGGTGACCGTGGGCGCGACGGGCGGGACCACCATCCGGCGGCGGCGCAGCACGCTCGTGTACACGGCGGTTCCGAGGAAGCCGACGGCCATGAGGATCAGGCCGACCAGGTCGAGGTCGACGGCTTCGAGCTCCCAGTCGGACGCGAAGGTCAGGATCGCGCCGACGGCAATCATGATGATGAAGAGTCCCAGACCCATGGTTGCTCCCTCCCGAGGGGGTTGGACAGCGTCCGCGTACCCGGCTCTCCGGGGATCATTCACCCCCGCGGCGCACGGCGGGTTCGGGGTTCCGCGAATCCGGTGGGTGTGGGACGGCCGCGACGGGCAACACGGAGTGACAGCACACGAAGCCCGGTGGCACTCGCCCTCGACGGAAGGAAGACAGCCATGGCGTACGACATCTGGACCTACGGGGAGCGCGCGGCCCATGCGGCGCTTCTCGACCTGACCGGGTACAGGGTCGAGGCCACGGACGGGTTCGCGGGAACGGTCGACAAGCACGAGCCCACGGCCGGCCGCGCCCATGTCGTGGTGGACACGGCTCCCTGGATCCCCGGCAGACGCGTCATCGTGCCGGCGGGTGTCGTGACCTCGGTCGACCCCGACGGGGAGCGGCTCGACATCGGCTGCTCCAAGCAGCAGATCGAGGACGCGCCGCAGTTCGAGCCCGGCCCCGACCGCGACCAGGACGACGAGGAGCCGCACCGGATGGGGCTCGTCGACTACTACCTGGCGTTCTTCCGCTAGGCGATCCCCCGCAGGAACGTCCCGCCCTTGCGACCCAAGGAGACTCCCATGAGCGCCATACTCACCCGGATCAAACGATTCGCCGCCAGCCCGCAGGGCCGCAGCGCGGCGGCGTCCGTCCGCCGGGCCGCCGCCGACCCCCGCCGCCGCTCCCAGGTACAGCGCCTCCTCACCAAGCTGCGCGGCCGCCGCTGACGCCCGCTCATCCGGCCGGGCGGCCCCGGTGGAACGACGCCCCGCGCGGCACGACTGCGCGGGGCGTCGCCCTGTGCGCCGACACAGGGGCAGCGCCCCGCGGGCGTCACTGCGGTGTCGGCGCGAACGGGATGTGGTCGGGGGCCGAGCCCGCGGGGATGACCGCGTAACTCGCCTCGGGCAGTTCGTTCCACACCCCGGGCAGATCGCCCAGGGGCTCGGAGACCACGATGCGGGTCTCGTCGGAGATCTCCCCCAGGTACTCCAGTTCGGGGTGGAGGCGCCGGACGGTCTCGGCCCTGCTGCTGTAGAAGAGCGAGCGGGTCTTTCCCTGACTTGAGTAGCGGAAGGCCCAGACGCGCTCTCCGTCGCTCACGGCCACCGTCATCTGCAGGGGTTCCGGAACGCCGTGCTGCTCCCCCAGCCGCTCGACCAGGCCGGCCATCCGGGCGACCGCTCCCGGGACGTCCTGGTCGAGGCCGAAGGTGACCGCCAGGTAGAACATGACCTCGGAGTCCGTCGAGCCTTCCATGAACGGGAAGAGCACCGGGTCGACGGCCATGCACAGGTCCCGCTGCAGCCGGGGGAAGTCCGCGATGGCCCCGTTGTGCATCCACAGCCAGCGACCGTGGCGAAAGGGATGGCAGTTCGTCTGCTGGACCGCGGAGCCCGTGGAGGCGCGGACGTGGGCGAAGAACAGGGACGAGTGGACGTGCGCGGCGAGCTCTCGCAGGTTCCGGTTGTTCCATGCGGGCCCGACGTCGCGGAAGACCGCCGGTGTCCCGTCCCCGTCCGAGCCGTACCAGCCGATACCGAAACCGTCGCCGTTGGTCGACTCGACCCCCATCCGCGCATGGAGGCTCTGGTTGATCAGTGAGTGCTCCGGGCGGTAGAGCACGGCGTCGAGCAGGAGCGGAGAACCCGAGTACGCGAGCCACCGGCACATAAGGACCACATCTCCTTCAGGCCTGCTTCGAGCCGACGCAGGTCACCGCTGCCACGGATCACAGCTCCCGCAGGGCCGGCAGGAGCGTGGTCTCGGCCCAGTCCAGGAAGGCCTCCTGCCGGTCGCCGCCCACCTGGACCAGGGCGACCTCGGTGAACCCGGCGTCGCTGTAGGGGCGCACCGCCTCGACGAAGGCGTCGACGTCGTCACCGCAGGGCACGGCATCCGCGACGTCCTCGGGCCTGGTGCGCGACGATGCCTGCTCGAAGCTCGCGGGGCCGGGGAGTTCGGCGTTGACCTTCCAGCCCCCGAGCGCCCAGCGGAACTGGTCGTGCGCCCGGGCCACCGCCGCCGCGCGGTCGGGGTCGTAGGAGACCGGGAGCTGGCCCACGCACGGTTTGCCGGCGCCTCCGTACGCACCGAACGCGGTCAGCAGCTCCCTCTTCGGCTCGGTGGCGATGAGCAGGTCGCCGTGGCGGCCGGCGAGCTCGCAGGAGCGGTCTCCGGAGACGGCGATCCCGATCGGGGGCGGATCGTCGGGGAGGTCCCAGATCCTGGCGTTCTCGACGTCGAAGTGGGGGCCGTGGTGACTGACGTACCCGCCGTCGAGGAGGGAACGGATGATCTCCACGGCCTCTTCGAGCATGTCCAGGCGGACGGGAGCGGCAGGCCAGCCCGCGCCGACGATGTGTTCGTTGAGGTTCTCACCCGATCCGAGACCCAGCCGGAAGCGCCCCTGGGACAGCAGCTGCATCGTGGCCGCCTTCTGGGCGACCACCGCGGGGTGGTAGCGGAGGGTCGGGCAGGTCACGTACGTCATGAGCGGTATCCGGGAGGTCGCCTGCGCGGCGGCGCCCAGCACGCTCCACGCGTAGGGCGCGTGCCCTTGGGCCTCCAGCCAGGGGAAGGAGTGGTCGGAGATGACGGAGAAGTCGAATCCCGCCCGCTCCGCTCGCACCACGTGGTCGACGAGGTCCCGGGGGCCGGCCTGCTCGGTCATCATCGTGTACCCGATACGCACCATAAGGGGCGACTTTCCGCTTCGCGCCCCCTGAAACGTGCCGTCCGCGACCTCAGGCCGGGTGGCCGGGGGCGAGGTTCCGCACCTCTCGGTGGCGGAGCAGAGCGGGCGCCGGGCCCTCTGCCGACGGGCACACCGCCACGGGCGCCAGGAGGAATCCCACGTGGTCGCCGCCCTCGATGCGCCCCTCGATCCGGCCGGTGAACCAGGTGGTCAGCTGGTCGACGATCGGGCTGCCGCCTTCTCCGGGACGCCAGTGGACCGATGCGAACTTGTCGACCCGGTCGCCCGTCTCCTCCCCGAAGAGCTCCGCCAGTGCCCGCTGGTCCTGGTGGAGCAGGTGCACGGTGAGGTACTCGGCCTCGCGCGCGACGCGGTACGTGTGATTGGCGACCGACAGCCACACGGCGAACCTGGGCGGGTCGATGGAGCACTGCGAGGCGAACCCCACCAGGCAGCCCGCCCGCTCGCCGCCGGACGCGGCCGTGACGACGTACATCGGGCCGTCGAGTACGTCGGTGAAGGGGTCCGGGTCCGTCACGGTGCCTCCTGCGGTTCGCGCGGGTCGTGGGCCGGTGGGGCGCCGGGGCCTCGCCCGGCGCGGGCCTCACCGACCGAGGTCGAGCAGGGCGTTCTCCACGACCTCGGTGAGCGCGGGATGGATCCAGTACGGGGACTCGGCGAGCGTGGTGGCGTCGATGCCGAGGGTCGCCGCCACGACCAGGGGCTGGATGAGCGTGGAGGCCTCGGCCCCCATCAGGTGCGCGCCGAGGAGCCGCCCGGTGCCGGGCTCGGCGAGCACCTTGCAGAATCCGGTGGTGTCCTCCATCGCCCAGCCGTAGGCGACGTCGGCGTATCCGGCCGTGCCCACGACGTAGTCCAGGCCGCGGTCGCGGCACTCCTGCTCGGTGACACCGACCGAGGCGATCTGGGGCTGGGTGAAGACCGCCGCGGGTACCAGGTCGTGGTCGGCGGAGACGAGGTCGTCCGGGTGGCGGAGGTTGTGGGCGACGACCTTCGCCTCACGGTTGGCGACGTGCTTGAGGGGCACCGGTGAGCAGATGTCCCCCAGCGCGAAGACGCCTTCGGCCGTGGTGCGCTGATACCGGTCGACGCGTACCCGGCCGTCGTCGTGGGTGGCGACGCCGGCCGCTTCCAGGTTCAGCCGGTCGCTGTTCGGCGTCCGGCCCACGGCGACGAGCAGCATGTCCGCGTCGATCGTCGATCCGTCGTCCAGGCTCAGCCGCAGCGCGCCCGGCCGTCCGCCGACCCCGGTGAGCTCCCGGCCGAGCCTGAGGTCGTAGCGGGGGCGGACCAGTTCCGTGAAGCGCTCCGCGACGGTCTCGTCCTGCGGGCCGAGCAGGCGCTTCTCCTTCTCCACGAGGGTGACGGCGCAGCCCGTCTGCGCGAACACCTCGGCCAGCTCCGCGGCGATGTACCCGCCGCCGAGGACGGCCAGGCGCCGGGGAGGAGCGTCGATCCGCATGATCGTGTCGGAGGTCTCGTACGGCAGGCCCGCCTCCGCGACCGGCCCGGGGATCGAGGGCCGGCTGCCCGCCGCGACGACGATCTGCCCGGCGCTGATGTCGACGGTGCCCTGCTCGCGCTCGATCCGCAGGGTCCTGGGCCCGATGAACCGGGCGCTGCCCTCGTACACGGTGACCGAGTCCTGGTCCACGCGCCCCTGCCGGCCGCTGTCCCGTTCTGCGTCCAGCCGCCCGAAGACCCGGTCGCGCATCCGGCGCCAGCGCACGGCCCGCAGCTCGGCGTCCACGTCGTACGCCCCGGCCTCCCGTACGGTCCGGGCGACCCGCGCGGTGTACGCGAGCATCTTGCTCGGGATGCATCCGGAGTTGAGGCACGTACCGCCGAACCAGCGCTCCTCGACGATCGCCACGTCCAGGTCGGCGAACGAGTCGTCGACCACCGCGTTGCCGGATCCCGCACCGATGACGACAAGATCGTGGCGCCTCATTCGGCCCGCTCCCGGGTCCGTGTGCTCAAGGGCGTACGCAACGCGCTGCGCCCCTCGGCCCAGGCCGCGCCGATATGCTCCGCGAGGCGGTCCTCCAGATGGACGGTGGCTGCGCAGCCGAAGGCGATGTCGGCCTCCAGGGCCGGCTCGTCCGCGAGCAGTCCGTCGATGACCTCCCGGCGTACGACCTGCTCGTGCACGGCGTCCGCCTCGACGTGCTCGTCGTAGAAGCGCTCGGCGGCCCGTCCCGCCCCGCAGCGCCGCATCGCCCGGGCGAGTCGCCGGGAGCCGGGTGAGGAGGTCACCTCGACGCAGGCGAAGTGACCCACGAGGAAGCCCCGGTGGGACCGGTGGAGCCCGAAGAGGGACATGAGGTTGACGGTGGCGAGCAGTGGGGCGGGAGCCTGGTCGAGGTAGTGGCCGTACGCGGGGTCGAGGCCGAGGTCCACCATGAGGTCGGCGAAGAGCCGGGCGTGGATCCGGTCGGGGTGGCCGGCACCGAACTCGTCGAACTCGATGGCGGCCATCGCGGCCTTGGCCCGGCCCCGCAGCCGGGGGATCACCCAGACGTGCGGGTCGGCCTCCTTGAGGTGGTAGAGCGAGCGGAGAGCCGCGTACTCCCTCAATTGCCACAGCTCGCCGTTCCGTTCCAGGAAGCGGCTGAGGCTGGGGGCGGAGGCCGGCGGTTCGACGAGGAGCGGGGCGAAGGCGTCCGCGACCGACCGGGGGGCGTCGGACAGCTCGGTGCTCAGGGCGTGCAGGAAGCGGGCTTCCATGGCCTGGCGCAGTCGCAGGAGCTCCGGGTCCCATTCTCGGTCGTCGTCCACGCCGTCGAAGCCGCGGTAGTGGAGCTCGTAGAGGAGGTAGAGGGCGAGCTGGAGGTCCTCGCCCCAGGGGTCGGCCGTCAGCACGGCGCCCGGAGGGTACGTCGGGGCGCCGTTCGACCGGAGGGCCCCGGTGACGGCCGCGGACAGCGTGCCGCGCGGTTCCACCAGGCGGGGGCCGAGGGTGGCGGTGACGGCTGCGGCGCCTGTGGCGTCTACCGTGCGCCTGGTGTGTGCGGTGCTCGTGATCGAGGGCGTCATGAAGGGTTCCTGTCCTCGGGCTGCGTTACGGCGCGCTCGCGGGGGCGGTGGCTGGTGTCGCACCACGGATAGATACGGCTGCGGCGGCAGGTGCAGAGGGCGACCAGGAAGCGCTCGGAACGGGCGACCGTTCCGTCGTCGAGGACGATCTCGACCGGCCCCTCGACGAGGTCGGGTCCCTTCGGGTCCTTGGCCGTCCGGTGGGCCCTGTGGGTGGTCCCGGCGTCGCCGGGAGTGTTCCGGGGTTCAGCGTGCACGGATGACCACCAGCTCTTCCCGTTCCTCGGCCCCGGTCGCCAGGCCCGCCCGCTCCAGCCAGGACCGGCGCGAGCGCAGGACGGGCCCCCAGGGCACCGCGGCCCTGGCCGTGACGTCCGCGGCCATGCCCGCCTCGGTCAGTCGGTCGACGGTCTCCTGGGCGCCGCACATCTGGGAATGGACCAGGAGCAGGACCCCTCCGGGACGCAACAGCGCCGGAGCGTTGTCGCAGATGCGGTCGATGACGGCTCGCCCGTCCGGTCCGGCGTCCCAGGCCCGCTCCGGGCCGCGCGAGGGCGGCAGGACGTCCGGGGCCGGCACGTACGGCGGATTCGACACGACGAGGTCGAAGCGGCGACCCGCGCTGCGCGCCGCGAAGTCGCCGTGGAGGACGCGCAGGGGCAGTCGCTGGCGCAGGGCGTTCAGGCGGGCGGTGACGACGGCGGGCCAGGAGACGTCGACCGCCGTGACCCGTGCCCGCCGCCGAGCCGCGTCGAGGGCGAGTGCGCCGGTGCCCGTGCCGATCTCCAGGACCTCGCTGCCGGGCCCGAGGTCCTCCTGGGCCAGGGCGTGGGCGAGCAGACGGGTGTCCGCCTGCGGCCGGTAGACGCCGGGCAGGGCGATCAGGGCTGAGCGGCCTCCTGGCTGTGCGTCCAGGGTCAGGGCCGTACCGGACACGGGTCACCTCCATGATCGACGGAACCGATCGCCGGCGGGACGGCGCCGATCGGCTGCTCCCTGCGACTGCCCCGTGCGGAGCGGCTCATCCGCGCCGGGCCGATCTGTCGACGCGATCGGGGCGGACGGACACGAGGAGTGACGCCGAGCCGCGGCGGCGGGGTCACGGGCCACGCTCCTGGGCACGAGAGAGCCGCTCGGGTACGAGGATGTCGCCGCAGTCCAAAAACGGACCGAGCGGCTCGTACAGGTGCAGGTCGGAGCCGCAGATGCCGGTCGAGGTGACGCGGCTGCCCGGTACCGGCGGTCCCACGCGCTGCGAGCGGTCAGACCTCGCGCCACTTGGACTGGCCGAAGGAGAACGCCCCGAAGAGCGCGAGGCCGACGGCGACGGCGACCAGCAGCCACGGGCCCGCCGGGGTCTGCGCGAACGAGCGGATCGCGTCGTCCATGCCCTTCGCCTCGCCCGGGTCGGACTCGCTCGCCGCCTTCAGCGCGAAGAGGCCGACGGCGGCGAACACGAGGCCCCGTGCGACCCCGCCCGCCGTGCCCGTCACGTCCATGAAGCGGCGCTGCACCGTGGACATCCGCTGCCGTTCCAGGTGCTCGCGGTACTTGCGCAGGACGGCCCGGCCGGCGATCCACACCCCCGCGCCCAGGATGCCCGCGGCCGCCGCCCCCACCCACCACGGGCCGCCGGGGAGTGCCAGCAGGCGGCTCGTGAGGTCATGGCTCTGCCGGTCGGTCGATCCCGCGCCGCTGCCCCTGTCCCCCGTCGCGAAGGACAGGACGAGGAAGGCGGAGAACGCGTAGAAGACGAACCTGCCGGCGGACAGCGCCCGCTTGCCCGGGCGGTCGCCCTTGGGTCCGGCGGCCCCGAAGACCGCCTCCGAGAGCCGCCACAGCGCCATGCCGGCGAGGCCGACGCCGAGGGCCCAGAGCAGGACGACCCCGAACGGCGTCGAGACGACCTCCGCGAGGGCTCCGCCCCGGTCGGCCTGCTCGCTCGTGCCTGTCAGTCCGATGCGTACGGCCAGGGTTCCTATGAGGAGGTAGAGAACCCCTCGCGCTATGAAGCCCGCTCTCGCACCTGCCTGGACGACCCCGCCGCGGGCCACGTTTCTCGCTGCGGCCTTGGACGACTCTCCTGCGCTCATGACCTGTCACTCCCCTCGGGTTGGAACCTTCGGGTGCCCCGTCTTCCCGATCCCAACCAGGGCGGCCCGCTCCATGTCGTCGCGCCGGAAAAAGGGGCGTACTCGCGAGGCTGACAGTGTTTCAAGTGCCTTCGACCGGTCAGCCGAATGGAATGACCCCCATACCCGTAGACAGGAGGAATGACATGGACAGCTGGCGTGCATCCGCTGCCTGCCAGGACGTCGACCCCGATCTCTTCTTCCCGGTGGGGACCGGTGCTCCCGCTCTGGTCCAGGTGGAAGAGGCCAAGGACATCTGCCGGGGCTGCCCCGTTCGGGAGGCCTGCCTCGACTGGGCCATGGACGACTCCCGCCAGGTGACGGGGGTGTGGGGCGGTCTCGACGAGAACGAACGCCGTGCCCTGAAGCGGCGGTTGCGCAACCGGGCGGTCAAGGCGCGCTGAGGAACCGGCCGACCGGTTCCCGGCCCCGGCGCGACGTCCGGTGGCCGGGCCTCATCCCCTGGCCGATGGTGGAGCTGTGGCGCGTCGGCCTCTCCTCCCTCGGCGTATGACCTGGTCGGCGGTTGCGGGCGCACGGATGTCGAGAACGTGCCGCCTGATCCGTCCCCGGGACATCAGCGGCCACCGACGGCCGCACGAGGATGAAGGAGAGACCGGCATGGCGATTCAGCGGATGGACAACGTCGGCATCGTCGTCGACGACATGGATGCCGCCCTCGCGTTCTTCGTGGAGCTCGGGATGGAGCTGGAGGGCCGGGGGGAGGTCGAGGGCCGCTTCGCCGACCAGTGCACCGGGCTCGACGGCGTCCACTGCGAGATCGCGATGGTCCGGACCCCCGACGGCCACAGCCGGCTCGAGCTGGCGAGGTACCGCAGCCCGGCGGCGACCAGCGGCGGGCCGCACGACCGGCCGCACAACGTCCTGGGCACGCACCGCGTCATGTTCGCCGTCGACGACATCGAGGACACCGTCGCCCGCCTCCGCCCGCACGGCGCCACCCTCCTCGGCGAGATCGCGCGGTTCGAGGACAGCTATCTGCTCTGCTACGTCCGCGGCCCGGAGGGCATCATCGTCGGACTGGCCGAGCAGCTGGGCTGAGCAGGCGTCGACGGAGGATCGCCGGCCCCGCGAGGCGCAGCCCGTGCGCTGCGGCCGGTCGTCCGCCGTCAGGGACGCGGTGCCGCGGGGTCCCCTTCCGCGAGGTGGCTGGTCATGGTGGCGTTCAGGTCCACGATGAACGCTTCGAACTGCTCCAGGAGCCGGGGCGGGTAGTGCGACATCGCGGCGTCGAGACGATGGGCGAGCGGGCCGAAGAACTCGTCCGCCCGTTCCTGGATGTGCCCGCCGCTGCGGAGCGTGACGATGCGCCGGTCGGGGTGTTCGCGGGCGCGGGTGATGTGCCCGGCCGCTTCGAGGCGGTTCAGGAGCGCGGTGGTGGCGCCCGTGGACAGGGAGATCCGCTCGCTCAGCCGTGCCGGTGACAGCGGGGTGCCGCGTTCCTCCGCGGCGGCGATCTCCAGTACCGCGGTCGCGTCGGTGGAGTGCAGCCCCAGCCAGGCGGCGAAGCGGCGACTGAGCTCGGCGTAGTGGCCGCCGTAGATCCTCAGCGACTCCATCAGCCGTTCCCGCTGCTCCGCGACACCGTCGCGCACGGCTTCCTCCATGCCGACCCTCCGCCCTTCTCTTCTGTTGTGCGGTCTGTGCGGTCACCCGCTTTGACAACCTACCTCCCCCACTTTACCTTCATCGTGGAATTACTTCACGATGGAGGTATCTGGCGTGCGTGACCCTTACCCCACCCCTGACGAGGCGGCCGAGCCCTACCGGTGGCGGTGGATGATCCTGGCGGTGATGATCGTCGCGGAGATCATGGACCTCCTGGACGCGTCGATCGTCAACGTCGCGGGGCCGGACCTCGAGCGATCGCTCGGTGCCGGTTCCGTCGGGCTGCAGTGGGTGATCGGCGGCTATGCCCTCACCCTGGGTGCCGGTCTGGTCCTGGGCGGCCGGCTCGGGGACCGCTACGGCCGGCGCCGGATGTTCCTGATCGGCCTGGCGGCCTTCACCGCGAGCTCGCTGCTGTGCGCGGTCGCGCCGAACATCGAGTCGCTGATCGCCTTCCGCCTGCTGCAGGGCACCGCGGGGGCGATGCTGCTGCCCCAGGGCCTCGGCCTGCTGCGGGAGAACTTCTCGGGCCCCGAACTGACCAAGGTCTTCGCGGTCTTCGGCCCCGTCCTCGGCCTGGGCGGCATCATCGGCCCGGTCCTGGGCGGCTTCCTCATCGAGGGCGACTTCTTCGGCCTGGGGTGGCGGTCGGTGTTCCTGATCAACCTGCCCATCGGAGTCGCGACGCTGATCATCGCCGCGACGTTCGTGCCGAAGAAGGCGGGCGACCGCGCGGTACGGGTCGATGCGGCGGGCGCCGCCCTCGTCGCGGTGTCCTGCGCGCTGCTGGTGCTGCCGCTCAACCAGGGGCAGGAGGACGGATGGCCGCTGTGGACGTGGCTGTGCATGGCCGGGTCGGTGCTGGGTTTCTCCTTCTTCGCCCTCCAGCAGCGCCGGGCCGCGGCCGCGGGCCGGGGCCCGCTGGTGACCCCGGGGCTGCTGCGCAAGCCGGCCTTCACCGTCGGACTCGGCGGCATCGCCCTGTTCTTCGGCGGCCTGATCGGCACCCAGCTCGTCCTGACCCTGTTCCTCCAGGTCGGCATGCGCTTCACCGCCGGTGACGCGGGGCTCGGCAATCTGCCCCTCGCGGTGGGCACGGCGATCGGCGGAGCGGTCAGCGGTGCGTTCCTCGCCGACCGGATCGGCCGCAAGGTGCTGCAGATCGGACCGCTCGTCCAGCTGGCCGGTGCGGTGGTGCTGTGGTTCGAGCTCGAAGGCCTCGACCCCGCCGCGTTCTCCGTCTGGGACATCGTTCCCGGCACAGCCGTGGCGGGCATCGGCGCCGGCATGGTGATCGCCGCCCTGTTCAGCTTCCTCCTGGCCGCGGTCGACGACGACGAGATCGGCTCCGCCTCCGGTGTCCTGACGGCGGTTCAGGCGGTCGGCGGCTCCATCGGCGTCGCGGTCTTCGGCTCGGTGTTCTTCGCCCGGGCGAAGACCGGGGACTTCACCACCGGTTTCCACCACGCACTGATCGTCCAGGGATGCCTGCTGGTGGCCTTCCTCGCGATCACGTTCCTGCTGCCGAAGAAGGGCCGCCCCGAGGAGGAACAGCACGGCATCGCACCCGAGTCGGCTCCCGACGGCTCCGCCACCCGGGAGCACCTCGCCGTGTGAGCCACGGCCCCGGCACCTCCTGAGCGGGCTTCGCCGTCGCAGCGGCGGGATCGGGTGAACAGACGCTCGCCGCTGACCCGTACGGGTGGGATCTTTCGCTCGTGCTGGGTATCGATGCTGCTCAGATGGGGTGAAAGAGCCGCGTGCCTCGAATCCCGGGCCCCTGTGCGAGGCGTTGATGGGTCTGTGAGTACCTCAAGCACAGCCCCGATACTGCCCGCCTCGCTCACGGCCCCCGCCCTTCCCGCCGTGCACGACTCGGGCGCGGACACCGCGCCCGGCGTCATAGTCGTCGACTCCTGCACCACGCTCGGCACCACCCTCGTCATCCGCCTCGTCGGGGAGATCGACTGCTACAGCGTCGCTCCGCTGCGGGCGTTGCTGGCGTCGGCGGCGGCCGACGGATACACCGGGCTCGTCCTGGACACCGCGAGGGTCGCGTTCTGCGACTCCAGCCTCCTCGGCGTCCTCGACTGGTGGCCCCGGCGCGGACGCCGCCTCAGCCTCGCGAACCGCTCCCGGGCCGTTCGACGCCTCCTGACCGCGGCGGCCGCCGACGTCCCAGGACGGCCGGCAAACCGGGCCGACGCACTGGCCGCGGCGGCCACGTCATGACCTTCATACTCATGACCTGCGGCCCGATGCTGGCGGCGGTCCTCATGGTCCATTGGGAACCCCGCGCCCCTCGCCACGGCCGTCGCGCCGGATCCCCCGTGCCCACGCCCCGCAGAACCCTGCTGTACTGCCGCGGCGCACTCTCGCTCTCCTGCTGCTCCACTCCGTAGACGGGAAAGGCCGTGGGGGCCCGCACCGAAGTGCGGGCCCCCACGGCCCCTCGGATCTCAGCCGGGTGTGGGAGCGGTCTTGTCCAGCGTCGTGCCGTCCTCGTCCTGGGCCTCCGGCTCAGCCGGCCGGGGTGGAGCGGGCGGCGTGCGGACCAGCAGCGCGATCAGCACCGCCACGGCGCCGAGTACGGCCCCGACGCCGAACCCCCAGCGGACGCCGGTCGCCAGGGCGCCGGTGGCGCCGGCGCCCTCGGCCGCCGCCGTGGCGGCGTGTCCCGTCATGATGCTGATCACCAGGGCGGTGCCGGCAGCGGCGGCGACCTGCTGGAGCGAACCGAGAATGGCGGAGCCGTGAGGGTAGAGGTGCGGCGGCAGCACGGACAGGCCCGAGGTGAAGACAGGCGTGAAGACGAACGCCATCCCCGCGCTCAGGACCACGTGCAGGGCGAGCACCACCCACGGCGAGGTCTGTTCGCCCGTGAGCGCGAACAGCGCCAGGCACAGCGCGGTGAGTACGGCGCCGGGTACGACGAGGCGCGGTGCGCCGAACCGGTCGTAGAGCTTGCCGACCTGCGGTCCGAGCAGACCCATGGTCAGGCCGCCCGGGATGAGGAGCAGCCCGGTCTGGAGCGAGGTCAGGCCCCGCACCTCCTGCAGATAGATCGGCAGCAGCACGAACGCCCCCATGAGGGCCATGAAGGACAGGCACATCAGGGCGAGTGCCACGGAGAAGTGGCGGAACGTCAGGGCGCGCAGGTCGAGGAGCGGCGTGGACGAGCGCTGGAGCGCCAGCTGTCGCCACACGAACAGGCCCACCAGCACGGCGCCGGCCAGGGTCATGACCGGCGGGGACAGGGGGGCGTGCGCCGCGTCCCCGGCGCCGAGGCCGCTCAGCCCGTAGACCAGGGAGCCGAACCCCGCCGCCGCCAGGGGCACGGAGACCCAGTCGATCGGGACGGCCTGCGGTTCGCCGATGTTGACCAGTCTGCTCCGGCCGAAGACGGCCATGGCTCCGGCGATGGGCAGCACGGCCAGGAACAGCAGGCGCCACGACCCCAGCTGCAGCAGCACACCGGAGACCGCCGGGCCGAGTGCCGGTGCGACGGAGATGACGAGGGTGATGTTGCCCATGACCCGACCGCGGTCGTGCGGGGGCACCAGGGTCATCAGCGTCGTCATGAGCAGCGGCATCATGACGGCGGTGCCGGCGGCCTGGACGACCCGGGCGGCCAGCAGCACCGGGAAGACGGGCGCGGCCGCGGCCAGCGCCGTCCCGGCGAGGAACAGCGCCATGGCCAGGCTGAAGGCGGTGCGGGTCGTCACGCGCTGCAGGAACCACCCGGTCACCGGGATGACGACGGCCATCGTGAGCATGAAGGACGTGGACAGCCATCCTGCGGCTGCCGCGGTGACGTCGAACTCGCGCATGAGCCGCGGGATCGCGTTGACCATGATCGTCTCGTTCAGGAGGACGACGAACGTGGACAGCACGAGGATCCGCAGGACGGCGGTGACGTGGGCGGGCGAGAGGGTGGGCGTCGCGGGGAGTGCGGACATGGGGCCTTCCGTCGTGTGAGCGTCCTCCGCACGTGGCAGCTCACATCGATGGACCGTGGCGCCGGGAAGAACTCATGGGTGATGCCGATCCTGTCGGTGGCACCGCCAGAGCACAATCCAATTTTCCCGAACCCGGCGTGCGCGGCCGGCGTGCGCACCCGGCTTACGCAGCCCGACATGCGCACCCGGCGGCCCGGCGTCGGACGCCAGGAGTGGCCCGGCGTCGGACGTCAGGTGGCGGGCTTGGAGCCGAAGACCCGTTCGAGCAGGGTGTACAGGGAGTCCCTGTCCTGGTCACTGAGCCGCTCCAGGCCCTCCTGCGTGCTGCGCATCTTCGCGCGGATCGCGTCGGTGACACGCTCGCCGTCGGCCGTGAGGACGACGTTCTTCACGCGGCGGTCGGAGGCGTCGGCCTCCCGGCGCACCAGGCCGCGCTTCTCCAGCCGGTCGATGATGCCGGTCATGTTGGAGGCGTCGCAGGTCATGGTCTCGGCCAGGGAGCGCATCGCGGCGGGGCCCCGGCGCAGCACGGTCAGGGCCTTGCCCTGGCTCGCCGTGAGGTTCTCGCTCGCCGCAGCGACGGTGAAATCGCCGTAGTAGACGCCGAGCGACACGGAGAGCAGCTCCATGAGCCCGGCCGTGTCGGTGCGGAGAGCTTCTGTCATGGGGCTCACTCTAGCCCGAGATACTTGACTGTCTCAAGCATCGACCTCTACCGTCACCTCATTGCATGAAGTTATCAAGCATCAAGGTTGTCAAGTAAGTGCCACGAGGAGCGTCCCTGTGACCGTCACCGCGTCCCCCACCTCCCGCGCCGCCGAGATCCTCTCCCGGCCCGTCTCGCTGAACGGCCTCACCGTCCCGAACCGCATCGCGATGGCGCCCATGACGCGCATGTTCTCCCCCGGCGGAGTCCCCGGTGAGGACGTGCTCTCGTACTACGCCCGCCGCGCCGCCGCCGGAGTGGGCCTGATCGTCACCGAGGGAACCTACGTCGGCCACGCGTCCGCCGGGCAGAGCGACCGCGTGCCGCGGTTCCACGGCGAGGAGCAGCTGGCGGGATGGGCGAAGGTCGCCGAGGCCGTGCACGCGGCGGGCGGCACGATCGTCCCGCAGCTGTGGCACATCGGCATGGTCCGCGAGCAGGGCCAGGCCCCCTACCCCGACGCCCCTGCCATGGGCCCCTCCGGCATCCGCACCGACGGCACCGAGGGCACGGGCCAGGCGATGACCCAGAGCGATCTGGACGACGTCATCGGCTCCTTCGCCGAGGCCGCCGCGGCCGCCGAGCGCATCGGCTTCGACGGCGTCGAACTCCACGGCGCCCACGGCTACCTCCTCGACCAGTTCCTGTGGGCGGGGACGAACCGCCGTACCGACGCCTACGGCGGCGACCCCGTGGCCCGTACGAAGTTCGCGGCCGAGGTCGTGGCCGCGGTCCGCGCGAGCGTCTCGCCCGAGTTCCCGGTGATCTTCCGCTACTCGCAGTGGAAGCAGGACGCCTACGACGCGCGGCTCGCCGAGACCCCGCAGGAGCTGGAGGCGATCCTGGCCCCGCTCGCCGCGGCCGGCGTCGACGCGTTCCACGCCTCCACCCGCCGCCACTGGATTCCCGAGTTCGAGGACTCGGACCTGAACCTGGCGGGCTGGACCAAGAAGCTCACCGGCAGGCCCACCATCACCGTCGGATCGGTCGGCCTCGACGGCGACTTCATCCACGCCTTCGCGGGCGAGGGCGCCCCGGTGCAGGGCATCGACGACCTCCTCGACCGCCTGGAGCGGGACGAGTTCGACATGGTCGCCATCGGCCGCGCGCTGCTCCAGGACCCGGAGTGGGCGGCGAAGGTCCTGGCGGGTCGGACCGACGAGCTCAAGCCGTACGACGCCGCCGCCGTGAGGACGCTCAGCTGACCCCCGGACCCGTCTGACGGTTCACCGCCACAGCCGATCACCGACTGAGCCGACCGCCCCGTGCCACCTCCGGCCCGGGGCGGTCGGCTGTTGACGGCAGGCGACCGGTGACAGGTGAGCGGTGACAGGCAGCAGGCACCAGACGCCCTCCGCGCGGATCGGGGTCCGACGGCTCCCTCTGTTGCGCAGGGACTGCGGGAACATGAACGGGATGAACAAGCTGTGACCGGCGGTCACAGAAAGATCCGGATCGCCCGGGCAGCGGCTAGCGTCCGTGCCAGAGCCGTTCCGAGGAGCCACCGCCACACGGAACCAGGGGCCGGGCCGCACCATCGGCCGGCACCGCAACGGCTGGTCCCCCGCGTCGGCCGATCCCACCCCTTCGGCTGCTTCCGCGTCGACGCCGGTTGCGCGTCGTCGGCCGGTCCCATCCGGCCGGCAGGACCCGCGTCGCCCACCGGTCACACCCGGTCGGCAGGACCCACAGCGCCCGGACCCCGCGCCGCGCCCGCCGCCCTCGTGGTGCTCACCGGCAGCGCGCGGCGCGTCCCACGGTCCGCCGCGTTCCGCAGCCGTCTCCGCCTCCGCCCTCCCCGTCCCGAGGACTTCCGATGCCGTTCTCCCTGCCCGCCGGCGGGCGCCGCCTCGCCGTGCTCGCCTCCGCCCTGGCCGTGGCCCTCAGCGCCGCCGGCCTCACGGGCGCCTCCGCCGCCGACCCGGCCGCCTCCTTCGGTCCCCCGCCGCCGCAGAACCCGGTCACCGCGGCCAACGGCGCCGCGACGATGCACGGCGACAGCGCCTCCAGCGGCACCACGCCCTACCCGGGGCCCGGCACGGCCGCCGTCACGTACTCCCGTACGGCCCTCGCCTCGGCCTGCCCCACCGTGGTCGTGGGAAGCGACGGCTACGTGGTCGCCCTCTGCACCACGATCTTCGGCCAGACGCCCACCGTCCACCTGCTCGACCCCGCGACCGGCGCCGACCTCGCGTCGCTCGCCCTGCCCAAGGGCAGTCTGTTCGGCGGGGTCTACGCCTACCTCGACCACGCGGACCGTCTGGTCGTCGTCGACGGCGACAACGATCTCGTCCGCATCGGCCACCAGCGCACCGGATCCTCGTGGACCCTCCGGATCGACCAGAGGACACCCCTGGGCAACGCCGTCCCCGCCGGGGACAACATCGTCGGACTCACCCCCGCCTGGGACGGCAGGGTCTGGTTCGCCACCAGCGGCGGTGTGATCGGGACCGTCGACACCGGCACCGGCGCCGTACGCAGCATCAGCACCGGCGAAGGCGTCCAGAACAGCATCTCCACGGTTCCGGGCCGTACCGCCGTCGCCACCGACCACGCCCTCTACCTCCTGTCGGCCGCCCCCGACGGAACACCCGTCGTGGACTGGCGGGCGCCCTACGACCGCGGCCCGGCCCGCAAGCCCGGCCAGCTCAGCTGGGGCACCGGGACCACCCCGAGCTTCTTCGGGCCGGGCAACGGCACCGAGTACGTCACCATCGTCGACAACGCCGCCCCTCACGGGAACCTGCTCGTCTACCGCGCGGCCGGCGGGCCCGAGCCGATCTGCCGCGTCCCCGTGCTCACCCAGTACGCCCGCAGCGGCACCGAGGACGCCGTGATCGCCTCCGGCCGCAGCGTCTTCGTCACCAACACCTACGGCTACCCCTACCCGGCCCTGCCCGAGGGCGCTCCTGCGAGCGAGCCCTCCTCCGCGAACTTCGACGGTGGTCTGAGCCGGATCGACGTCAACGCCCAGGGAACGGGCTGCGAGGTGGTGTGGAACAGCAAGGTGAAGTCCGCCGCCCTGCCCCGGCTCTCGCTCGCCGACGGAAAGATCTACACCGTCTCCGTGACCGGACCGACCGGCAGCGCCGGCCTCAACACCTTCGCCCAGTACCACCACGCCGTCCTCGACCCGGCCACCGGTGCCCAGCTCGGCAGCTCCTACCTGGGCATCGGGCTGGTCTACAACCCGCTCCAGATGCGCGGGACGGCCGCCCCCGACGGCACCCTCTACCAGGGCACCGAGACCGGCGTCGTCCGCATCTCCAAGCGCTGAGCGGGAGACGTACCGGACGGTGGTGCACAGCAGTACGGTTTTCCACCCCGCCTCACTCCGCCTCACCCCGCCCGGCGACGCCCGGAATCGCCCGGCAACGCCCGTTCGGGCAGCCGACGTTCACATCGGCCGGGGTGGGGCGGGGCGGGCGGGCGAGGGGGCGCATTCACCCGATGTGACCGGAAGGCCTGGTGCGCCTCGACCCGCTGTGGTTATCTGGGGCCATGACCGTACTCGTGACCCGTCGCCACGTCGACTACGTGCGTGTCACGACCACGGGCTGTCCCGTCACCGGCTGACGCGACGCCGCGCGGCATCGCCCCGCGCCCCCTCTGCGCACGCTTCCCGCGCGCCCCTCGCACGCCACCACGTCGCGCCCGACCACATCGGCTCGCGCGCCTGCTGGTCGCTGCTGTCATCACCGTCACCCATGTCGTCGCCGTCTTCGTCGTCGCCGTCGTCGCCGTCGTCACTGTCGGGCGAAGCGCAGAACACTCTCGTGCCGGAACTCCGATCTCCCGGCCGATCTCCCGGCGGATCCCCCGCCCGCCTCCCCCATCAACTCCCCTCGACCCACCCGGAGGAGACCCATGAGCCAGCCCATCGACGCCCCCACCGCAGGCCACACCCCCGAGAGCGAGCCCGCCGGAGCCGAGACGCCCGCCTGGTCCTTCGAGACCAAGCAGCTCCACGCCGGCACCGCCCCCGATCCGGCGACGGGCGCCCGCGCGGTGCCGATCTACCAGACCACCTCCTTCGTCTTCCGCGACACCCAGCACGCCTCCGACCTCTTCTCCCTCGCCGAGCCCGGGAACATCTACACCCGCATCCACAACCCCACCCAGGACGCCTTCGAACAGCGGATCGCCGCCCTGGAAGGCGGCGTCGCCGCCGTCGCCGTCGCGTCCGGGCAGGCCGCGGAGACCCTCGCGATCCTGAACCTTGCCTCGGCCGGTGACCACATCGTCTCCAGCGCCTCCCTCTACGGCGGCACGTACAACCTGTTCCACCACACGCTGCCGAAGTTCGGCATCGAGGTGTCGTTCGTGGAGGACCCCGACGACCTCGACGCCTGGCGGGCCGCCGTACGGCCGCACACCAAGGCCCTGTTCGCCGAGACCCTCGGCAACCCGCGCGGCAACGTCCTCGACGTCCGGGGTGTGGCCGACATCGCGCACGCCGCGGGTCTGCCGCTCATCGTCGACAACACCGTGCCCACTCCGTACCTGCTGCGCCCCATCGAGCACGGGGCGGACGTCGTCGTGCACTCGGCCACCAAGTTCCTCGGCGGACACGGCACCACGCTCGGCGGTGTGGTCGTCGACGCGGGCACCTTCGACTTCGGCGCTCACCCCGAGCGCTTCCCCGACTTCAACGAGCCCGACCCCAGCTACCACGGGCTTCGCTACTGGCCCGACCTCGGCGCGGCGGCGTACGCGGTCAAGCTGCGGGTGCAGCTGCTGCGCGACCTCGGGCCCGCCATCGCACCGCACTCGGCGTTCCTGCTCCTGCAGGGCGTGGAGACGCTGAGCCTGCGTCTCGAGCGGCACTCGGAGAACGCCCAGGCACTGGCCGAGTGGCTCGAACAGCGTGACGAGGTCTCCGCGGTGCACTACCCCGGTCTGGCGTCCAACCGCTGGTACGAGGCGGGGCGCCGCTACCTGCCGCGCGGCGCCGGTGCGGTGCTCGCGTTCGAGCTGCGGGGCGGCATCGAGGCGGGCCGGCGGTTCGTGGACGGTCTGGAGCTGTTCAGCCACCTCGCGAACATCGGTGACGTACGCAGCCTCGTCATCCACCCCGCCTCCACGACGCACAGTCAGCTCGACGCGGCGCAGCTCGCCGCGACCGGCACCACTCCGGGGCTGGTGCGGCTGTCGGTGGGCATCGAGAACCCGGCCGATCTGAAGGCCGACCTGGAGGCAGGTTTCCGCGCCGCGAAGGAAGCGTCCTGAACCCCGCCTCAGCCGCCTCGGCCGCCCTGTCCGCCTCGGCCACGCCGGCCACCGCGGTCCCCCTGCCCGCCACCGGGGCGTGGCGGGAGGGGGACCCGCCCGGTCGGCGCCAGTGGCACCAGCGAGGCCGGCCACTGGCGTTGGAGGCCGGCGGCGAGCTTCCCCGGGTGCGGCTGGCGTACGAGACGTGGGGGCGCCTCGCGCCCGACCGGTCGAACGCGGTGCTCGTCCTGCACGCGCTGACCGGTGACAGCCACGTCGCGGGCGAGGCCGGCCCCGGGCACCAGGCCACCGGCTGGTGGGACGCGATGGTCGGCCCGGGCCGGGCACTCGACACCGACCGGTGGTTCGTGGTGGCGCCGAACGTACTGGGCGGCTGCCAGGGAAGCAGCGGGCCCGCCTCCACGGGGCCCGGGGGCCGTCCCTGGGGCGGCGCCTTTCCCCGTCTGACCCAACGTGACCAGGTGCGGGCCGAGTCCGGGCTCGCCGACGCGCTCGGCATCGGGCGCTGGGCGCTGGTGGTCGGGGGTTCCATGGGCGGGATGCGCGCGTTGGAGTGGGCGGTCGGCGAACCGCAGCGGGTGGCCTCGCTGTTGCTGCTTGCCTGCCCGGCGGCGGCGAGCGCGGACCAGATCGCCTGGGCCGCCGCGCAGCTCCACGCCATCCGTGCCGATCCCCACTGGCGGGGCGGCGACTACCACGACGCCGGGCCCGGGCGAGGACCGCACGCGGGGCTGGGCATCGCCCGCCGCATCGCACACATCACCTACCGGTCGGCCGAGGAGCTGGAGAGCCGCTTCGGCCACGAGGCCCAGGAGGGGGAGCGGCCCTGGGGCGGTGGCCGGTACCGCGTCGAGTCCTACCTCGACCACCAGGCCGTGAAGCTCATCCGGCGCTTCGACGCGGCCAGCTACGTCACGCTGGTCGAGGCCATGAACACCCACGACATCGGACGGGGCCGCGGCGGTCGGGGCGCGGCCCTCGCCCGGGTGCGGGCCCGGACGGTGGTGGCGGGGGTGGACTCCGACCGCCTCTACCCCCTCGCCCAGCAGGAGGAGCTGGCGGCCGGGATTCCGTCCGCGGACACGGTCCGCGTCATCCGGTCCCCCTACGGACACGACGGGTTCCTGCTGGAGACGGACCAGGTCGGCGCACTGGTTCGGGAACTCCTCGACGGCGTACCGGGCGAGGGCGGCGCGGGTGGACCGGCGTGATCGGTGTGTCCCGGTGCCCGCGGACCGTGCGCTGCTCGGAGCCCGTTCCGAACCGCGCGCTGCTCCCAGCCCGGTCCGGACCGCCGGTGTGACGCGGGATCGGACCGGCCGCCTGGCGGCCGGTCCGATCCCCTCGTGGGCCTCGTGGGCCTCGTGGGCCTCGTGGGCCTCGTGGGCGGTGGGACGGGTCAGACGGCCGAGCGGAAGGCGGGCAGGTAGCCGCCCGACTGGCCGGCGGCCTTCGGGTGGTACGAGTTGTACACGGGGACGGACAGGCTGTGCAGCCAGGAGTCCGCGGAGCAGATCTCGTGGCCCGTGAACTCGTCGACGACGCTGGAGAACGTGAAGCCCGCGTTCGCCGCCTGCTTCGCCAGCACGCCGTTGAGGGTGTCGGAACCGCGGTTGATGGCCGCCCGCTCGGTCTCGCTGAGTCCGGCGATGCAGCTTCCGGCCAGCTTGTAGAACCGGGGGTAGCCGAGCACCACCACGTGCGCCTGCGGTGCGCGGCTGTGGATGTCCCCGTAGAGGGCGGAGAGGCCGCCGGGCAGCGTGCTGTTCATCTTCACGACGGCGGCGTCGACGGCCGCGACGCAGGTGGCCTCGCTGTTGAGCACGCAGGTCTGCATGACGTCGGCGAACCCGACGTCGTTGCCGCCCGCCGTGACGCTGACGAGGGTCGTGGACGCGTCGAGAGGGCCGAGCTGCCCGCTGCGGACGGAACCGGTGGTCGCGCCGGAGCACGCGGTGAAGGAGAAGGAGGAGGGGGAGTTGGCCGCTGCCCACAGGCGGGGGTAGGCGTTGGTGCTGCGACGGCAGTCGCCACTGTCCGAGAGGTAGTTTCCGGCCCCCACGCCGGAGGAGTACGAGTCTCCGACGGCCACGTAGCGGTGGCCTGCGGCGGTGGCCGGCGGGGCGGCTCCGAGGGCCGCGGCGGCCATGGCGAGGACGGTGGACGCGGACAGCGCGATTCTTCGCCAGAGCATGGCGATCAGCCTCAAATCCGAAGCGGGGGAGGTGGGTTGGTTGAACGCGACACTTCTAGCAGGCGGCGATACCGGCTGGTAGCCCTCGGGACGGATGTCGTCCGCTTTGGACTGATGTTTAATTCTCCGCGCGTAGACTCGTCCCGTTTGCGCCACGGGCGCGGCGCGGCGCGACCCAGGGGGTGCGCTCCGGCCGCAGGGTCAACCGGCGGCACGCCGAGGGGGATTCCACGCGGGCGGGTTCCTGACGGGCCGCCCCCTCCCCCGCCGGACCGCCTCGCGGTAAACCATGGGAGAGAGCGCTCCCACTCTGCACCTCGGCCGCCCGACGGCCCTGGCCGCGCCGCCCCGGCAGACGGCAGTTGTAGGGCCGGACCGCATCCGCGAGCCGGAGCGGGGGCGAATGGTCGAACAAGAGCAGCGCCACGGGAAGGAAGCTCCATGAGCGAGGTGCCAGGCCGTGCGATGGAGTCCGTGTGGGACTACCCGCGGCCCCCCTCGGTGGTGCCGGACGGCCGCCGGGTGACCGTCACCCTGGGTTCCGAGGTGGTGGCGGACACGCGCGCGAGCCTCCGGGTCCTCGAAACGACCCATCCCCCGGTCTTCTACCTGCCCCGCCAGGATGTCCGCATGGAACTCCTCCGCCCCGGGGCGGGCAAGAGCCACTGCGAGTGGAAGGGCGCGGCGTCCTACTGGGACCTCGTCGTCGACGGGGGCGTAGTCCCGAGGGCGGCCTGGAGCTACGAACGGCCGCTCGGCCCGTACGAAGCCATCCGGGGGTGCCTCGCCTTCTACCCGTCCCTGGTCCGCTGCACCGTCGACGGGGAGTCGGTGACCGCCCAGGAGGGCGACTTCTACGGCGGGTGGATCACGCGCGAGATCGAGGGCCCGTTCAAGGGCGGCCCGGGCACCTGGGGCTGGTGAGGGACGATCCGGAGCAGGGTGTCGGGCGGCTCCTCCCCCGCCGCCGCCAGGGCGTCGTGCGCCTCTCAGCGCTCGCTCAGGCGTACGGCGAGGGCGGCGATGTCGTCGTCGAGGCTCCCCTGGGTGTACCGGAGAAGATCGCGGTGCAGCGCCTTGAGGAGCTCGCGGGGCGGCGTCAGCGACTGGCGGCGCGTCCAGGCCGCCAGGGGGAAGAACTCGCCGCGCCGGTCGCGGGCCTCGGCGATGCCGTCGGTGTAGAGGAGCAGCAGGTCGCCGGGGGCGAAGGCGCAGGTGTCCACGTTGTAGTGGTCGCCCAGCAGGTCGGCGAGGCTGAGCAGGGGTGACGGGGTCCGCGACTCGACGACGCGCAGGTTCGCGCGGTTCAGGATCAGCGGCGGCGGGTGTCCGCAGTTGAGGACGTCGATCCGCCCGCCGGCGTCCGGGATCTCGACGAGCAGCGCGGTGGCGAAGCGCTCCATCGTCCCCTCGGGGGGAAAGGCTCCGTTGTACCGGGTGCAGGTGGCGTCGAGCCTGCGGGCGATGTCGACCATGTCCGCCTCGCTGTAGGCGGCTTCCCGGAAGGCGTTGACGATCGCCGCGGCCGCCCCGACCGCCGGCAGGCCCTTGCCGCGGACGTCACCGATGAGCAGCCTGACGCCGTACGGGGTGTCGACGGCCTCATAGAAGTCTCCACCGATACGTGCCTCGGCCGCGGCCGCGAGGTACAGCGACTCGATCTCGACGTTCCTGAAGCGGCGCGGCATCGGGCTGAGCACCACCTGCTGTGCCGCGTCGGCGACGAGCCGTACCTGCAGGAGGGTGCGTTCCCGCTGGAGCCGGACATGGCTTCCGTACGCGGCGGCGACGGTGACGGCGATGATCCCCGCGGCCGTCCACCATGTTCCGAGGTCGGGGAAGACGAGGCTGAGGCCGATCATCAGCACCAGGCAGACCGTGCCGAGCAGGACAGTGGGGAGCACCGGCCACATGGCGGCGGCCAGGGCCGGTGCGGCCGGCAGGAGTCGGCTGAAGGCCATCTCCGGCGGAGTGTTGTAGGCCAGTGCGGCGATCACGACGGTCAGGAAGACCGGCGAGAGCCGTACGAACATCCCTGGGCCATAGCGCCGGCGAAAACGAAGCCGTAGCTGTCCAGACTCGATCACACCGGACAGAATATCCACATAAGAGGGACAAAGCGCCCAGAGAGTAGAGTCGGTCACCGAGGGTAGCGAGGCCCGAGGGCGGGCCCGGTGCGTAGCGGGCACCGGGCCCGGGCGGCATCACCGCAGGTCACGCGCTTCGACGGAGCGAGACGGGCGAGCCGCGCCCGGATGCCTGCCCGGACCACCTTGCTCGCTACGCGTCAGCGGATTCCTTTCCGACAGCGCCGCCGGCTTCCTCGGCGCTGTCGGCCCCACCGGCCCCGTCGACCTCCCCGGCCTACTCGACCCCGCCGACGCCTTCGGCCTCCTCGGCCTCCCAGCGCAGCAGGTCGCCCGGCTGGCATGCGAGCACCTCGCAGAGCGCGGCGAGCGTCGCGAACCGCACGGCCTTGGCACGGCCGTTCTTGAGCACCGCGAGGTTGGCGGGCGTGATCCCCACCCGGCCGGCGAGCTCACCCACGGACATCTTCCGCCGGGCCAGCATCACGTCGATGTCGACGACGATCGGCATCAGATGACCTCGTCCAGCTCGGCCTGCATCCGCGCCGCCTCGACGTCGCGGTCGACGGTCTGGACGAGCAGCATGCGCAGCACGAGCACGATGAGCGCGATCCCCAGGATGGCCACGCCGATCCCGCCCATGATGACGGTGACGCCCGGGTCGTCCCGTTGGCCCGGCGCGTTGATGGCCGTCACCGCGAACCACAGGACGGCGGCCGCGACGATCGCGCCGATCACGCCGTCCACGTAGCGGAAGGCGGCGAGGGAGAACACCGTCCCGCGGCGCACCATGGCCACCAACCGCCACACGCAGACCAGGGCGACCTGCGCCACCACCATCCCCAGGGCCACGATCACCCGCAGCGGGGTCAGCGGGAGCGAGCCGTCCTCCGGGTCACTCCCACTGATCAGCACCCACACCATCAGCACCTGCACCAGCACGGTGCCGGCGAACACCACCGCGAGTACGGCGCGCAATGCGCCCACCGCCAGCTTGCCCATGACCCCTCCTTGCATCGACTTACGACCGAAAGCTATCGAATCTCGATAGGTCGAGCAAGGCGGGGATCCGGGAGGCATGCGTACGTCGACAGCAGCGGCTAACGTCTATGGCGACATCGCGTGCCGGTCACCGACCGGGTGAGGCATGGAGGTGTCGGGAGATGCCCTCGGAGGCATTCCTTGTCAGTCGAGTTGAACCACACGATCGTCCACGCCCGGGACAACCGGGAATCCGCGGAGTTCTTCGCGGACCTGCTGGGTCTTGAGATCACCAGCGAGTGGGGGCCGTTCATCGCGGTCGATCTGAGCAACCGCGTCACCCTGGACTTCGCCACGATCCCCGCGGATCGGATCACCCCCCAGCACTACGCCTTCCTGGTCTCCGAGGAGGAGTTCGAGGCGGCGTACACGCGGCTCAGGGAGCGCGGTGTCGAGCACTACGCCGACCCGCACCGGAAGCAGCCCGACGCGATCAACCACCAGGACGGCGGCCGCGGCGTGTACTTCGTCGACCCCGCGGGTCATTTCATGGAGCTGATCACCGTGCCGTACGGCGGGCTGCCCGCGTAGAGCGCCGCGCCCCGCGCGGCCCTCGGCCACACCCGCGTCCGCGATTCACCCGGTGACAGCGGCGGGCGCGTCGTCCCAGGCCAGCGAGGACATCCTCCAGCCCGCCGGAGTCAGGAGGTACTGGGTGGTCTTGTGGCCGGAGGCCTCGAACCACTCGCCCTCGCGGTAGCCGGAGCTGCGGTACGCACTGAAGCGGTGGGCGATCGATCCGAAGATCTCGGTACGCGCGGAGACCTCCTCCTCGGAGAACTCCGTCAGGGTGCCGTCGGTCAGCATCCTCTGACGAGGCTCGATGAACGCGTCGAGATCGTAGATCACCGGCTCGTCCCCGACGTTGGCGATGATCCTCCCCTGCGGGATGAACACCTCGCGGATCACGTCGAGGTCGGGGCGCCTGCCTCCGGTGTTGGTGAAGGCGCCCATGAACACGCCCATCAGCCGGTCGAGTTCGGCCTGGACGCCGGACGCGGACCCCTCTCCGGCAGCCGGCCACTCCTCGGCCAGGACCGACCAGACCTCGATGTCGTGCCTCACCCCCCGGTACGGCGAATGCCGCCGCAGCACACCGTCGCGCGTCATGCCGAGCCTGCGGGCGGCCCCGATGCTGCGGGCGTTGTGCGCCGCGACCCACCACTCGACCCGGCTCATCCCCCGCTCGGTGAACGCCCAGTCGATCAGGATCCGGCAGGCCCGGTTCACCAGGCCCCGCCCCTCCCCCGCCTTCTCCAGCCAGCAGCCGATCTCGCAGACGCCGGAGGCGCTGTCGAAGCGGGTGAACATGACGCCGCCGACCAGCGTGCCGTCCAGCCAGATGCCGAAGATCCCGCCGTTGTCGGCGGCCAGCCGGTCGGCGTACCGCTGGAGGGTCGCCCTGGCGGACGGCAGGTCCGTGCTGAACGTCGCCCACGGGATCCACGGGTCCACGGCGTCCCGCGCCCGGTCGATGTGGGCAAGGAACTCCGGAGCCTGCCAGGGCTCAAGAGGGCGCAGCCGGGCCTGGTCGCCGATGGCCAGAGTGAACATGTGAGCCTCGCTCCCTCGGTACGTGACAAGCGTTCGGTACGTTACCGTTCGGCCGGTCCGCCGCTCCTGGCCCAGCGGGAGCGGACGTGGCCCAGGTGACGGGTCATGCACGTCTCCGCGCCCCCGGCGTCCCCGGTGGAGGTGGTGATCCCTTCGGTTCGCTCCGCGTCACCTCCGTACGACGTCACGTCGCCGCGCCGGCGGGTGCCAGGGTGTACGTGCGGGAGGACGTGTAGAACGCGAGGGCCGCCCTGCCCTGTTCGCGGGGGCCGTGACCCGACTGCTTGGCCCCGCCGAACGGCAGGTGGAAGTCGACGCCCGTGGAAGGGGCGTTGATCCGGATCATGCCGGTGTCGACGAGGTCGAGTCCGTAGAGGGCCGCGTCGAGGTCGGCCGTGTGGACCGAGGTGACGAGGCCGTACGGCACGGAGTTGGTGATCCGTACCGCGTGGGCGAGGTCGTCGGCGGGGAGCAGCGCGGCGACGGGTCCGAAGACCTCCTCGTCGAGCAGTCGGTGCCCCGGCGGGACCTTCTCGACCAGGGTCGGGGCCGCGTACCAGCCGGGTGTCGTGGGCACGGTGGCGCCGGCGAGGACGGGGAGTCCCTGCCAGGCCTCGACCACGCGCGCGCGTGCGCTCTCGTGGACGAGCGGCCCGCACACGGTCTCCGGATCGGCGGGGTCGCCGACCCGGACGGCCCGGAAGGCCTCGGAGAGGGCTTCGCGCAGCGGGTCCAGGGCGGCCCCGACCGCGACGATCCGGCTGGTGGCGGTGCACTTCTGGCCCGCGAACCCGGCGACGGCGGCGGCGATGTGGGCCGCCGCCTGCCCGATGTCCGCGTCGGGCAGGACGATCGCCGCGTTCAGGCCGCCCATCTCGGCCTGGACGGGGACGCCCCGGGCCGTCGCCGCGTGGACGACGGCCCTGCCCACGGGCGTGGAGCCGGTGAAGGAGACGATGTCGGCCGCGGAGACGAGGGCGTTGCCCTCGGTGGGACCGCCCGGCAGGACGGTGAACACGCGGTCCGGCAGGGCCTGTCGGACGATCTCCGCGAGTCGCAGGGCGCACGCGGTGGCTTCGGGGGCCGGTTTGAGGACGACCGTGTTGCCGACCGCGAGGGCCGGGGCCGCCTTCCAGCTCGGAATCGCGAAGGGGAAGTTCCAGGGTGTGACGAGGCCGGCCACGCCGTGGGGGCGGCGCCGGTCGAGGAGCAGTCCGGGGCCTGCCGCGGTCTCGTGGACGGAGCCGGTGGGCTCGAAGGGTGCCTGGGCGTAGTAGCGCCAGATCGCGACGGTGCGCGCGATCTCGGCCCTGGCCTCGGTGAAGGGCTTGCCGACCTCGCGTACGGCGAGGGCGGCGAGTTCGTCGGACGCGGCCTCCAGGGCCGCGGCGACGGCGCCGAGCGCGGCCGAGCGGGCGGCGGCTCCGGCGCGCAGCCAGCCGGGCTGGGCGGCGCGGGCCCGCTCGACGGCGTCGGCGGCCGCGAAGGCGCCGGGGGCCGGGAGGCTGACGAGCACGTCGGTCGGGTCGGCCGGGTTGCGCGAGACGAGGGTGGTCACGTCGGTGATCACAGGAGGAAGCCTCCGGGGAAGGGGTCGTCCGGGTCGAGGAAGTACTGCGCGGTGCCGGTGATCCAGGCGCGGCCGGTGACGGTGGGGACGACGGCGGGCAGGCCGCCGACCTCCGTACCGGCGGTGAGGCGGCCGGTGAACCGGGTGCCGATGAAGGACTCGTTGACGAAGTCGCGGCCGAGCGGGAGTTCGCCCCGGGCGTGGAGCTGGGCCATGCGCGCGCTGGTCCCGGTGCCGCACGGGGAGCGGTCGAACCAGCCCGGGTGGATGGCCATCGCGTGGCGCGAGTGCGTGGCGTCGGAGCCGGGGGCCGTGAGGTAGACGTGCTTGAGTCCGGCGATCTCGGGCCGGGTGGGGTGCACGGGGCGGTCCGGGGAGGCGTTGATCGCGTCCATGATCGAGAGTCCGGCGGCGAGGAGGTCGTCCTTGCGGTCGCGGTCGAAGGGCAGTCCGAGGTCGTCGAGGTCGACGAAGGCGTAGAAGTTTCCGCCGAAGGCGAGGTCGTAGGTGACCTTGCCGAGTCCGGGGACGTCCACCGCGCGGTCCAGGCCCACGCTGAAGGCGGGCACGTTGGTGAAGGTGGCGGACTTCGCCGCGCCGTCCTCCACCTGGACGTCGACGGAGACGAGACCGGCCGGGGTGTCCAGGCGGACCGTGGTGACGGGTTCGACGACCGGCACCATGCCGGTCTCGACGAGGACGGTGGCGACGCCGATGGTGCCGTGGCCGCACATCGGCAGGAGGCCCGACACCTCGATGTAGAGGACGCCGTAGTCGGCGTCGGGGCGGGTGGGCGGCTGGAGGACGGCGCCGCTCATGGCCGCGTGGCCGCGCGGCTCGAACATGAGGAGGGTCCTGAGGTGGTCGAGGTGCTCGATGAAGTGGAGCCTGCGCTCGGCCATGGTGGCCCCGGGGATCACGCCGACGCCTCCGGTGATGACCCGGGTGGGCATGCCCTCGGTGTGGGAGTCGACGGCGTGGAAGACATGACGCGTACGCACGCGGAGTTCCTTTCGGTCCGGTCGGTGGGTCCTTGGGCGGTCCGGTCAGCGGTGACCCTCGGCGACGGCCTTCTCGGTGGCGGTCCGCACGGCGGTCTCGGTCGCCCCGGTGAGCGGGAGGCGCGGGGGGCGGGTGGGGCCGCCGGTGCGCCCGGCGATGTCCATGGACAGCTTGATGCACTGGACGAACTCGACCTTGGAGTCCCAGCGGAGCAGGGAGTGCAGCGAGGCGTAGAGCGGCCGGGCGGTCGCCAGGTCGCCCGCCACGGCGGCCCGGTACAGCTCGACGCAGCTCGCCGGCAGGGCGTTGGGGTAGCCGGCGATCCAGCCGACCGCACCGGCCGTGGCCAGTTCCAGGAGGACGTCGTCCGCGCCGATCAGCAGGTCGAGTTCCGGGGCGAGTTCGGCGATCTCGTACCCCCTGCGGACGTCGCCGCTGAACTCCTTCACGGCGACGATGCTGCCGTCGGCGTGCAGCTTCGCCAGCAGGCTCGGGACGAGGTCGACCTTGGTGTCGATGGGATTGTTGTACGCGACGACCGGGATGCCGACCCCGGCCACGTCCGCGTAGTGGGCGATGACGGAGCGCTCGTCGGCGCGGTAGGCGTTGGGCGGCAGCAGCAGGACCGATCCGCAGCCGGCCTCGGCGGCCTGTTCGGCCCAGCGGCGGGACTCGGCGCTGCCGTAGGCGGCGACGCCCGGCATGACCCTGGCACCGTCGCCCGCGGCCTCGACGGCGGTACGGACGACCCGGGCGCGCTCGTCGGCGGTGAGGGTCTGGTACTCGCCGAGGGAGCCGTTCGGGACGACGCCGTCGCAGCCGTTGGCGATCAGCCAGGCGACGTGCTCGGCGTAGGCGTCGTAGTCGACGGAGAGGTCGTCCTTGAAGGGCAGGGTGGTGGCGACCATGATGCCGCGCCAGGGGCGTTCGGTGGTCCAGGCGGTGGTGTTCATCTCGGCGACCTTTCGGTGGGGTGTGCGGGGTACGACAGGTGGGGCGGTGGTGCGATGGTGCGAGGAGGACGGGTGCGACGGCTCACGAGGCGGCCGGGTCCGTCGCGGCGTCCGGCGCGGGCGTCGGGTCCGACGGCGGACCGTCGAGCGCGGCCAGTGTCGACAGTGGGACGGGGACGGCGAACGGGCGCCGTTCGGCGGGCGGTTCGGGGGTTCCTCCGGCGGCTGCGAGGCACGCCACGGCCGTCCCGCACATCCGGCCCTGGCACCAGCCCATGCCGGCCCGGGTGAGGAGTTTGACGGTCCGGGCGTCACGGGCGCCCAACTCGGCGACCGCCTCGCGGACCCTGCCCGCGGGGACCTCCTCGCAGCGGCACACGTCCGTGTCGTCGGTCAGCCAGCCGGTCCAGCCGGGGCCGGGGGCGTGCGCGGCCGCCATGACGTCGGCGAAGGCGCGCATGCGGTCCCGGCGCCGCCGGAGTCCGGCGGTCGCACCGGCGCGGGCAGGGTGGCCGAGGAGTCGCGCGGCGATCGCCCGGCCCGCCGTCTCGCCCTCGGTCCTGGCGAGTTCGGCGCCGCCGACGCCTCCGGTCTCGCCCGCGGCCCACAGGCCGGGCACCGAGCTCTCCTGGAGGTCGTCCAGGGCCAGGCCCAGGGTGCCGTCGGGCAGCGACCGGGTGGCGCAGCCGACCGCCACGGCCAGCTCGATCTGGGGCACGAGGCCATGGCCGACGGCGAGGGCGTCGCAGGCGATCCGGCGGCCCGTCCCCCGTACGGGCCGCCATGCGCGGTCGAGGCGGGTCACCGTGACGGCCTCCACCCGGTCGGTTCCGTGCACCTCGGTCACCGCGCTGCGCAGCCGTACGGGCACCCGGTGGCGGGCCAGGGCGGCCGTGTGGACGAGGGCCTCGACCGCCTTGCGCGGGTTGGTGACGAGCGCCCGGGGAGAGCGCGCGTACCGCAGGTACCCCGCCGCCTCGACCACCGCGGGCACCCGCGCACCGGCCGCGGCCAGGGACGAGGCGACGGCGAGGAGCAGCGGGCCGCTGCCGGCCACGACGACGCTGCGGCCGGGCAGGACGAGCCCGGACTTGAGCATGGCCTGCGCTCCTCCCGCGCCCACCACACCGGGCAGGGTCCAGCCGGGAAAGGGCAGGTGGCGCTCGTAGGCGCCGGTGGCGAGGAGCAGGGCGCGGGCCCGGATCCGGACGGGCGCGTCCGCGCTTCCGTCCGTGCCGGCGAGGGCGTGGGCCGCCCATGTGCCGTCGTTCTCCTGGACGACGGACCACACATGATGTCCGGTCAGGTGGTCGGCGCCACTCCCGTCCAGGCGCCGGCGCAGGTCGGCGAAGGCGGCCCAGTCGTGGTGGAGGGCCTCGGGCCGGCGGGCTCCGAGGGCGGGTGCGGGGTGCCGGTAGAACTGTCCGCCGGGCCGGGTCGAGGAGTCCAGCAGGGCGACGGAGAGGCCGAGTTCGCCGGCGGCGACGGCTCCTGCGAGCCCTGCGGGGCCCGCACCGACGACGACCAGGTCGTACGGCTCACCCGTCGGCCGGCCAGGGCCGGCCGTGTCGTCGGGTTCAGACGCCGAGGCGGTCATGGCCGTGGCCCTCCTGGGTGGTGATCGCGTCGCCGGGTCGGGCCTCGACCAGGCAGGCGCGGCGGTTGGGCTCGCCGTTGACGGTGGCGAGGCAGTCGTAGCACTGGCCGATGCCGCAGAACGCGCCGCGCGGGCGGCCGCCGTCCCGCGTGGTGCGCCAGGCCAGGATGCCCGCGCCCCACAGGGCGGCGGCGAGGGTCTGGCCCGGCAGGGCGGGGAGGGGCCGGCCGTCGAAGGTGATCTCGAACGGCGGATCGGGTCGGGCCCCGACGAGGTCGATGGGGGTGCGGGCCACGGGCCCTCCTCTCGTGACGGTGGGTGCGCGCCTCAGGGTGCGGTGGCGTCGAAGCGCTCGGGGCGGAACGGGTGGAGGTCGAGGGGAGGTTCGGCGCCGGTGACGGCGGCGGCGATGATCTGTCCCGTCACCGGTGCCAGGCCGATTCCCGCGCCCTCGTGGCCGCAGGCGTGCAGCAGGCCGGGGACGCGCGGGTCGGGTCCGATGGCGGGCAGGTGGTCGGGCAGGTAGGGGCGGAAGCCGGGGTAGGTGCGGATCGCCCGTACGGTGCCGAGGACGGGGAACAGCCCGGTGGCTCCGGCGGCGAGGCGGCGCAGGACCTCGGTGGAGAGGGTGCGGTCGAAGCCGACGCGCTCGCGGCTGGCGCCGATGAGGACGGGTCCGGCGGGGGTGCCCTCGACGACGGTCGAGGTCTGGAGCGCGGCGGAGCCGCTGGCGACGTCGGCCACGTAGTCGGCGGCGTACACCTTGTGGCGGACGACGCGCGGCAGGGGTTCGGTGACGAGGACGAAGCCGCGGCGGGGCAGGACGGGCAGGTGGACGCCGGCGAGGTCGGCGACGGCGCCGCCCCAGGTGCCCGCGGCGTTCACGACGTAGGGGGCGTGGAGTTCGCGGGTGGCGGTCCGCACTCCGCGGACCGCTCCGCCCGCGCCGGTGAGGAGGCCGGTGACCTCCTCGCCCGGCGCGAGGCGGACCCGGTCGCCGGCGGCCCGGAGGAGCTGGGCGGCGGCGTGGGCGGGCATCACCTGGGCGTCCTGGGGGTAGTGGAAGCCGCCGGTGAGGCCCGGCGCGAGGTGGGGCTCCAGGTCGTGGAGCCGGTCACCGGGCACCTCGTGCGCGACGACTCCCGCCTTCTCCTGGCGGGCCGCGAACTCCCGCAGCGCGCGCAGTCCCGTCTCGCCGGAGGCGACGACCAGGCCGCCCTTGGCCTCGTACTCGACGGCGGGCGGAAGCCTGTCGGCGAGTTCGGTCCACAGCGCGGTGGAGAGGAGGGCGAGTTCGAGTTCGGGCCCGGGTTCCTTGTCGGAGACCAGGAGGTTGCCCTCGCCCGCTCCGGTCGTGCCGCCGGCGACATGGCCTCGGTCGACGACGGTGACGGAGAGGCCGGCGAGGGCCGCGTAGTGGGCGCAGGCCGCGCCGACCACGCCGGCGCCGATGACGATGACGTCCGAGGTTTCTCTCGTGGGCACGGCAGTAATATTTCACATTGCACAGTCACTGCCAAGACCTTCGCCGAGATCGCCGGGACATCTCCGGTCGTCCACGCGAACGCCCCGGTCCCGCGTGCGCGCGGGACCGGGGCGCCGGTGGCCTCAGGACGAACAGGCCGCCTCGTAGAGGGCGGTGGCGACGGCGAGATCCTCCCAGGCCATGCCCACGCTCTTGAAGAGGCGCGGGCGCCCGGCCGCCCGTTCCGCGCGACCGGTCACCAGATCGGCGAGGTCGCCGGCGATGTGGTCGGGCCCGATCGCCCCTTCGGCGATCGGGACGAGCAGGTCGCCCGCCTCGCGCAGCGCCGCGGTCCGCGCCTCGACGTGGACCTCGGACCTGACCACGAGCGCCGTGTCGGTCTCGCGGGCCGTCGGCTCGTGCGAGCCGACGGCGACGACGGTGGCGCCGGGTGCCACCAGGGTTCCGTCGAAGAGCGGTTCCCTGGCCGTGGTGCAGCAGACCACGAGGTCGGCGCCGGCGACCTCGTCGGGCGTGCCGGTGCTGGCGAGGACGCCGAGGGTCCGCGCGTACCCCGCGAGGGCGCGCCCGCCGACCGAGGCGCGCGCGACGACCACCGCCTCGGCGACCTCGCGGACGGCGAGGACGGCCTCCAGGTGGCCGTACGCCTGGGGGCCCGCCCCGAAGAGCACGAGGCGCAGGGGCCGCTCGGCCGGGGTGAGGGAGCGGACGGCGAGGGCGGAGACGGCCGGCGTGCGCAGCTCGGTGAGCGCGGCTCCGTCGAGGAGGGCGAGCGGCCGGAGGTCGGCGCCGTCGAGCAGGAGGTAGGAGCCGGTGATGCGGGGCAGGCCGCGCGCCGGATTGCCGGGGGCGACTCCGGCGACCTTGACACCGGCGAAGGAGCCGAAGGCCGCCGGCATCAGGAGGAGTTCACCGGCGTCGACGGACACGGCCGTGCGCGGGGGTCCTGCGTCGGGGTCGAGTCCGGCCCGCAGGACGTCGGCGAGGACGTCGGTCACCGCTGCGGGACCCATGAGGCGGGCCATCGTGGCGGCGTCGAGGAAGCGGGGCGGGCTCACAGGAGGAACCCCGCTCCCAGGTCGTCGTCCGGGTCGAGGACGAAGGCGTGGGTACCGGTGCGGTGGGTGGTTCCGCCGACCTCGGTGATTCCCGCCGGCAGGAGGCGTCCGGTGAACACGGTGCCGACGACGGACTCGTGCCGGAGGGTGTCCCCGGTGGCGAGGCGTCCGTCGTCGCCGAGCAGGGCGAGGCGTGCGGAGGTGCCCGAGCCGCAGGGTGAGCGGTCGATCTGCCCGTCGGCGAAGACGGTGACGTTGCCCTGGTGGAGTCCTTCGGGGGTGTCGGGGAGCTCCTCGTACAGGATGACGCCGTACACGTCGTGTCCGGGGAGCGCGGCGCGGATCTCCCGTCCGGCGCGGACGAGTTCGGGCAGGGCGCGGACGGAGACGTCGAGGCCGAGGTCGCGGGCGGCGACGGAGACGTAGAGGGCGCCGGAGTCGGCGAGGTCGGCGTCGACGGTGCCGAACGTGGTGCCGATCTTCACGGCGCGGGCGACGACACGGGTGGGGACGTTACGGAAGGTGACGCCGGTGGTGCGGCCGTCCGCGCGGTGCACGGTGGCGGTGACCCGGCCGGAGGGCACGTCGATCCGTACGGGGATGTCGCCGTCGTCGGGGGCGGGGACGCGTCCCGTGTCGACGGCCCAGGCGCCGAGGGCCATCGTGCCGTGGCCGCAGGCGGTGGAGTAGCCGTCCTTGTGCCAGAACAGCACGCCGAAGTGGGCGCCGTCGTCGTCGGGCGGCACGACGAAGCCGCCGTACATGCCCGCGTGGCCGCGTGGCTCACGGGACAGGAGGCGGCGCAGGTCGTCGAGGGGGCCGGGGCGCGGGTCCGTCCCGGAGCCGCCGGTCGTGAGGGCGGTGGCCCGGCGCTCGGCGACGGTGTCGCCGGGGATCGGGGGCAGGTCCTCGTCGACGATGCGGAAGGGTTCGCCGGCGGTGTGTAGTCGGTGGTGCGGACCGTGTGCGGGGTGGTGCTCACGAAGTACGGCCTCCGGAAGGGGATGTCGGGATGTGCGCCGGGCCGGTCCCTCCGCGGGGAGGGACCGGCCCGGACTGGACGGCCCGGGGGCGGGCCGGGGCGGGTCAGCTGCGGAGGGGGCCCTCACAGCTGAAGCCGGCCGTGCCGGCGACCCTGGTGGACCAGATGTCGATCGGTCCGAAGGAGCAGTTCATGTCGGCCAGGTTGTTGGAGGCGGCGCCGGCGCGGTCGAGGATGAAGTAGTCGACCGTCTCGGACATGTCCTTGAAGTTCTGGTCCGCGCTGGCCGCGTTGGACAGGTTGGCCGTGATCCGGCCGGTGCAGACGAAGCGGCGCTTGCCCGGCTCGCCGTTCTCGACGCAGTCGGGGGTGTTGTAGGTGGCGGTGGCGAAGGTGGACTTCACCGTGGCCAGGGCCGCGTCGCGCAGCTGGGCGTTGGGGGTGAACGTGGTGTGGGGGACGTACAGCGTGTCGACCTGGGCGATCTGGGTGTCGAGGAAGCGGTTGTAGTCGTTCTGGAGGCCCGTGTCGGCGCCGAGGCGGACACGCCAGGCGTCGTACGCCGCGACGTCGTTGTTCCGCAGGTGGGTGTACATCTCCCGGATCAGGGAGGGCTTCTCGTTCCAGAGGAACTCGAAGAACGTTCCCGCGTAGTTGTAGAAGCGGAAGCCGTCGCCGTCGTAGGTGGCGTTGAGGATCTGCCGGAGGTTCATCCGGGGGCCGCCGCCCGCTGTGTCGTTGATGATGCCGCGGACCAGGGACTTGCGGACCTTGATGCCGTCGCTGCGGGTGGCGCCGTCGAAGAACTCGGCGGTGCCCTCGTCCATGAAGGTGGTGCGGTCGCCCTGGTACCAGGGGCCCTCGCCGAAGAAGCCGGGGACGGCGTAGCGGCCGTTGAGGTAGTGGGTGTACTCGTGGCGGAAGAGCTCTTCGAGCGTCAGCGACGAGTCCTGCGGGACACGGCGCTGGTACGTGTAGAAGGTGGCGCCGCGCTCGATGTAGATGCCGCCGTTGTTGGTGTCCATCCCGGTGAGGATGGGGTGGTAGTTCTCGTAGTCGGCCCGCGAGCCGTACAGGACGATGGTGAGGGTGGTGTTGGGGTCGCCGGCGAGCGGCTGCTCGGTTCCGACCACCCGGTGAAACTGCGCCTTGACCTGCTTGCTCGCGTAGTAGAGCTGGTCGACGGTGGCCCGGTCGAGCCCCGTGCGGACCTTGATCGCGCCGTTGTCGTAGGTGTACGTGTACGGGAAGATCTGAGCTTCGATGTCGGCCTTGCAGACGCCGTACGGCCGGCACGCGTCGAAGTAGTTGAGCCAGGAGACGACCTTGGCCCACTGCTGGCTGCCGCGGCCGAAGGTGGTGACGGTCTGGCCGAGCAGGCCGCCGAGTCCGGCGGTGGTCTCCGACCGCAGGCTCGGGATCTCGCCGAAGCGGCCGTACTCGCCGAGGGCGTCGCGGGCGACCCAGTCGTTGGCGGTGCCCTTCAGGTGGCCGTAGCCGGCGAAGGCCTTGAAGACGGCGCGGTACGCCGGGTCGGCGGCGGCCGCGGCCTGGAAGGCGGCGTCCTGGTTGCCCGGGTAGACGCCGAGGTAGTTGACGGAGAGAGCGGCGAGCGCGGCCCCCGCCCAGGACGGGTCGAGGTGGGTGGCGGTGTGCGAGGGGTCCATGGTGGCGAGGACCCGCTTGATCAGGCCGAGCTGGTGCTGCCGGAGTCCGGGGGCGCTGGCCGCGTAGAGGGCCTCGCGCAGGGTGAGGGCGTTGTTCTTCGTGACGTCGAAGGTGCGGGCCGCGTTGCCGAAGTCGGCGACGGCCTGGCGGACGGCGTTCACGGTGGGCGCGTCGGTGGTGTCGATCTCGTCGCGGGAGTAGTCGTGGTACGCGACGGCGTGCAGGTAGGTGAACATCTCCTCCAGGTGGGAGGAGTTGCGGCCGTCGTGGGCGGCGGCCAGGCCGGATATGCGGCGGGCGACGGCCTGGACGTGGGCGTCGGACATGACGGGCGTGAGCCGGGCGTCCCAGGTCCAGATGAGCCCGCGCAGACAGCCGTCGGCGAGGACCGCGGGGTCGGCGAGGAAGTCGGCGAACTGCTCGGGGCCGAGCCCGGTGATCCCGTCGAGCGTGCAGGGGACGCCGGCGGCGGTCGTCATGCCCGCGGCGGAGAGGGCGGTTCGCGCGGCGGTGGCGGCGACCGGGGCCCGGCCGGGGACTCGGCCGGCGGCGAGGCTGCCGGGGGCGGGGGCGGGCCCGAAGGTCTTGCGGGGAGCGGTGGCGAGGCGCTCCACCTCGTCGAACGGGTTGGCTCCGTGCTCGGCCCGCGGGGCCGGGGCGCCGGTCGACGCGGCGGGGAGCGCGGTGGCGCGGGCGTCCGTGTCGGCCGCGGTGGCTCCGGCCTGGCCCGAGGAGGCCAGGAGGGTCACCGCGACGGCGGAGGTCAGCAGAGACGAACGCACACGTCTGTGGATGGACAACAGAACTCCATGAGTGGTGGGGGAACGTCATTGGGGATGACGAGAACTGTTGTGGTGCGCACGGTGTTTGACGGACGTTCATCGAACCGTGTGCGGTGTAACATAGTAATGTGAAATTGCACTGACAACCCCTGTGCGGCCATGAGTTCGACCTCGGTACGCCATGGCCGCCCGGGGCCGCAGGTCAGTGCGCGGCGTCCACTCCGCCGGCGCGCAGGTCGAGAGTCCAGTTCTGGCCGACGAGATCGTGGCCGTAGCTGTGATGGCGCTCCTCGTCGGCGAGGGTGAAGCCGAACCCCTGGTAGATCCTGCGCGCCGCCCCCAGCACGTCGTTGGTCCACAACGTCACCTGCGCGTAGCCCGCCCCGCGGGCGAAGCCGAGGCACTCCTCGACCAGCCGCGTACCGAGGCCGAGCCCCCTGCCGTCCGGGGTGACGAGCAGGATCCGCAGCTTGGCCACCCCCGGCCGGTCCCCCGCGACGAGGAAGACGCAACCCACGCGGCGGCCGTCGACCTCGGCGATCCAGCCCGCCTCGCGGGCCGGGTCGTGCCGGGCGCCGTAGTCGGCGACGATCCCGGCGACCAGCACCTCGAAGTCGGTGTTCCAGCCGAACTGCCGGTGGTACGACTCCCCGTGCGCCATGATCACCCACCCCAGGTCGCCGGGACGGTCGGCGCGGCGCACCACGACCTGCTTCTGATCCTGCTGCGACATGAGCTGCTCTCCCGGCCCCGCGATCGTTCCACCGCGCCACTGAAACACTTGTTTCAGCTAGGCTAACCGCATGCCCCAGGAAGCGCCAAACCCCTCCGCCCGACAGAACGAGCTGCTGGAAGCCGCGTACCGGTACGCGCTCACCCACGGCCTGACCGACCTGTCCCTGCGCCCGCTGGCCGAGGCCATCGGCTCCAGCCCACGGGTCCTGCTCTTCCTCTTCGGAAGCAAGGACGGCCTCCTCCGCGCGCTGCTCACGCGCGCGCGTGCCGACGAACTGGCGCTCCTGGACCGGGCCGGCGCACCCGTTCGGCCTGATGCATCCGATCCGTCCGGTCAGCCCGGTCACTCCGGTCAGCCCGGTCCGCCCGATCAGTCCGGTCAGCCCCCGGGGCTCGTCCCCGCCGTCCGACGCCTCTGGACCTGGCTCGCCGCGAAGGAGCACCGCCCGCTGCTGCGCCTCTGGGCCGAGGCGTACACACGCTCCGTCGTGCAGCCCGACGGGGCCTGGGCAGGTTTCGCCCGAGCGACGGTCGACGACTGGCTGCGCGTCCTGGCAGCCGTCCAACCGCCCTCGGAGAGGGACAGCGAAGCCGGCGCCACCCGCCGCACCCTCGCTCTCGCCCTGCTGCGGGGCGCCTTGCTCGACCTCCTGGCCACGGACGACGAGCAGCGGCTCACCGCGGCCGTCGAGCACCAACTGACCCTGCTGCACGCGGAAGACGAAGCCGGCTGACGGTCGCGGGATCGAGCAGGCGCCCGCCCGCGTTCACCTCCGTCCGGCGCCTGCGGTCATCCCCGTCCGACGCCCGCCCTTCACTTCCGTCCGACGCCCGCGTACATCGCGACGTCCGGAGTCGCGGTCTCCGGCCGCCACGCCGAGCAGGACACCACTCCGGGTTCGAGGAGCTCCAGGCCGTCGAAGTAGCGCGCGACGGCGGCAGGGGTCCGCTGGGTGAGCCGGGGCGTGCCGTGCTCGTTCCAGAACGCCACCGCGGCGTCGACGTCCGCCATGTCGGGGTGCGTGACCGTGTGGGACAGGACGAGGTGGCTGCCGGGCGCCAGCGCGTCCATGAGCCTGCGGACGATCGCGTACGACTCCTCGTCGTCCTCGACGAAGATGACCACCCCGAGCAGCATCAGGGCGACCGGCTGCGCGAGGTCGAGCGTCTTCGCCGCGGCGGTCAGGATCGTGTCGACGTCCCGGAGGTCGGCGTCCAGGTAGTCGGTGCGGCCCTCGGGCGTCCCGACCAGCAGAGCGCGGGCGTGCGCGAGCACGAGCGGGTCGTTGTCGACGTACACGACCCGCGCGTCGGGTGTGACGCTCTGGGCGACCTCGTGTGTGTTGTCGGCGCTCGGCAGCCCCGTCCCGATGTCCAGGAACTGCCGGATGCCCTCGTGCTCGGCCAGGTGCCGGACCGCCCGCCCCAGGAACAGCCGGTCCGCCTTCGCGTACGCACCGATCCCGGGGTGCAGCTTCCGGATCCGGTCGCCGGCCTCCCGGTCGACGGGGTAGTTGTCCTTGCCGCCGGTCCAGTAGTTCCAGATCCGGGCCGTGTGGGGCCGGGAGGTGTCGATGCGCGATTCGATGTCGGTCACCCCGTCAACCTATCGCGGCACTCCAGCAACTACCGTGCTCAGATGGGTCCTTGACCCCCAGTGTTCACGTCGGCGGGAGCCCGGCGACCAGGTGCCGACCGGCACGCCGCTGCCCGGCCCGGGCAGCGGGACTCCCCCACCGCCCGGGCCGAGGCCTCGTCCTCGCTACTTCACCGAGCCGGCCATCACGCCCTGGACGAAGTGCTTCTGGAAGGCGAAGAACACGACCAGCGGGACGACGAGCGACAGGAAGGCACCCGGCGCCAGGACGCCGATGTTGCTGCCGAACTGCCTCATCTGGGACTGGAGCGCCACGGTCAGCGGCTGCGACTCGCTGTCGGCGAAGAGCAGAGCCACGAGCATGTCGTTCCACACCCAGAGGAATTGGAAGATCGCCAGGCTGGCGACGGCGGGCCGGCCGAGCGGCAGGACCAGCCGCAGGAAGATCCGCCACTCGCTGCCGCCGTCCAGGCGTGCCGCCTCCAGCATCTCCTTCGGGATCTCCGCGAAGTAGTTCCGCAGCAGGAAGACGGCGAACGGGAGACCGTACGCCACGTGGAAGAGGATCACTCCGGCGACCGTGCCGAAGAGGCCGACCGCGCCGAAGAGTTTGGCCACCGGCAGCAGGCCGATCTGGACCGGCACCACGAGCAGGCCGACGACCACGAGGAACACCGCGTCCCGGCCCGGGAAGCTCAGCCAGGCGAAGGCGTAGCCCGCGAGGGCCGCGATGCCGACGACGAGCACCGTCGTCGGGACCGAGATCAGGACCGTGTTCCAGAAGGCCGAGACGAGACCGGAGTCCTCGAAGAGGGCGCGGTAGTTGTCGACCGAGAGCTGGGCGGGGTCGACGAGCGACGTCCACCAGCCGTCCGAGGCGTTGTCCTGCTCCGAACGCAGCGAGGAGAGGAAGAGCCCCGCGAGCGGGGTGATCCAGACCAGGGCGACGAGGACCAGGAACGCCTGGGCCACGGTGCTGCCCAGCCATCGGGTCGGCCCGGTCCGACTGCTCGTTCCGGTGTGGCCGCTCATGATCCGCCCTTCCGGAAGCGCCGGATGTTGAAGATCATCGCCGGTACGACGAGGGCGAGGAGCAGCACGCTGAGCGCGCTGCCGAGGCCCTGGTCGTTGCCGCCGCCGAAGGAGACCAGCCACATGCGGGTGGCCAGGACGTTGGCGTCCTCCTGTACGGGTCCCGGAGCGATGATGTAGACGAGGTCGAACACCTTCATGACGTTGATGACGAGCGTCACGAAGACGACGGTGAGTACGGGGGCGAGCAGCGGAACGGTGATCCTGCGGAAGATCTGGCCCTCGGTCGCTCCGTCCACGCGGGCCGCCTCCAGGGCGTCGCGCGGGATGGCCGCGAGTCCCGCGCCGATCAGGACCATCGAGAATCCGGTCCAGACCCACAGGTACGCGCCGATGATGGCCGCGGTGACCAGGCCGGGTCCGAGCCAGTCGACGCCGGTGTAGCCGGCGGCGAAGTTGGAAGCGGGGATCCGCAGCGTGTAGGCCTCGTCGCCGAGGTCGGCGAAGCGGAACGAGCCGTCGTCACCGGTCTCCGTGGATCCGACGACCGTGCCTCCGCGCAGCACCTCGACCGTCACGCCGGGAAGGCCCTTCTCCTTGGCGTCGATCTGGCCCTGCCGGCCGCCCGTTCCGGGGGTGAAGTCCAGGTAGACGGCTCCCGCCAGGCTTCCCGCCGCCGGCTCCGGCGTCCGCGCGGGTGCCGCCCGCGGTGGCACGGCCTGGGGGGCGACGCCGACGAAGGGCAGGGCGACGCCTCCTCCGGGACGGACCTCGGCGGTCGTGTAGCCCTCGCCCGGGCTGCCGTCGAGGCCCTTGCCCTCACGAGCCCGTGCCGTCGGGTACGGGGACGGTTCGACGAACGCGTCGTGGACGCCGACGACCGCCGCGTTGAGCACGCCCCGGTCGGGGTTCTGGTCGTAGGCGAGGCGGAAGATGATGCCCGCGGCGAGGAAGGACACGGCCATGGGGAGGAACAGGACGAGCTTGAACGCGGTGGCCCACCGCACCTTCTCGGTGAGGACGGCGAGGACGAGTCCGAGCCCGGTGAGGAGCACGGGTGCGACGACCACCCAGATCACACTGTTGCGGAGGGCCTTCCGCGTCGCCGGGTCCTGGAACATCTCCAGGTAGTTCCCGGCGCCCACGAAGCGGTCGCCGCTCGCGTCGAAGAGACTGCGCCCGACGGAGTACACGACCGGGTAGACGACCAGTGCTCCCAGGAGCAGCAGGGCCGGGAGGACGAAGAGCGCGCCGAGGAGGCGCCTCCTGCGCAGGGCACGGCGCCGCGGGTTCGCCGCGGCGCGTGCCTTCGGGGTGTCGGCCATGACCCGGCGGCCTCAGTTCCCGTACGCCTTGGCCGCCGCGGCCTCCAGAGCCGCCGCGGTCCCCTTCGGATTCGAGGGGTCGCGCAGGAAGTCCTGGAGGATCTTCCACTCGCCGGCGCCCTTGGTGCCGCCGAAGGCCGCGGGGGCCTGGTCGGACATGTCGAAGCGGACCGAGTCTCCGGCGGCGACGAGGGACGCGGCCGTGGCGCGTGTGGTGGCGTCGCCGTAGGCCTCGGGCTTGACGTTCTTGTTCGGGGAGAGGAAGCCGCCGGCCCCGGCCCAGACCTCGGCCGCCTCCGGTGTGGCGAGGAACTCGACGAGCTTCATACCGGCCTCGGCGTTCTTGGCGTCCTTGAGGACCACCGCGGCGTCCCCGCCGCTGACCACGGGCGGGGCGCCCGCGCCGACCGCGGGGAACGGGAAGAACTTGGCGTCCTCGCCGGGCTTCTTGCCGAACTCGTCCTTGGCGACACCGCCGACGAAGTCGCCCTCGTAGACCATGCCGGCCTCGGGCTCCGGCCCGAAGACCTTCTCGACGGAGCCGGGGAAGTCGGTCTGCAGGGCCCCCTGGGCTCCGCCGGCCACGAGTTGCTTGTCCTTGAAGACCACGGCGAGCGTCGACAGGGCCGTGACGACGCTCTCGTCCGTCCACTTGATCTTGTGCTGGGCGAGCTGGTCGTACTTCTCCGGTCCGGCCTGGGAGAGGTAGACGTTCTCGAACCAGTCGGTCAGCGTCCAGCCGTCCTCACCGGCGACCGCGAAGGCGGGCCGCCCGGAGTCGGCGAGCGTCCGTCCCGCCGTCAGGAGCTCGTCCCAGCTCTTGGGCTCGTTCACCCCGGCCTGGGACAGCGCCTCGGGGGCGTACCAGATGGTGGATTTGTGGGCGGCCTTGAAGTAGAGGCCGTAGTACTTCCCGTCGACCGTTCCGTAGTTCTTCCAGACGGGCGCCAGGCCCGCGGTGGCGGTCCCCGCGGTCTTCTCGGACAGCGGCCGGAGCCAGCCCGCCTTGGCGAACTGCTGGAGCACGCCGACCTGCGGGACGAGCACCACGTCGGGGGCGTTGCCGCCCTCGATCTTGCTGCCGACGAAGGTGGAGACGTTGTCGCCGGAGGGCACGAACACGGTCTTGGCGCCGGTCTTCTCGCTGAAGGCGTCGAGCACCTTCTTGAAGTTCTTCTGCTCGCTGCCGGTCCAGACACCGGCGACGGTGACGGTCTTTCCGCTGAGTTCGCCGTCGGCGGCGGGTTCGGCGTCTCCGCCGCAGGCGGTGACGGTGAGCGCCAGGGCCAGCACGACGGAGACACTGCCGGCGGTACGGACGGTTGTCGCGGCGGATCGTCTCATGACGGTCCATCCTTCCTTCGGGAGCGGGACGGGGCGGTGCGGTGCGGAGTGGCGCGGGTCGGGAGTCAGGGGTGTAGGGAGTCGGAGGTGTTCGGGAGTCGGGGGTGTCAGGAGTCGGGGGTGTCGGTGGACCACCAGGCGGCCGTCGCCCCGGGGAGTTCACCGGCCGGGCAGGGTCCGCTGGCGAGCAGCGGCGCACCGGGCACCGGGGCGGGGACCGTCTCGGTGCCGAAGTTCACGGCACAGACCAGTCCGTCGCCACGAACCATCGCGAGGACCTGGGGCGGCGCCTCCAGCCAGCGCAGCGGCCCCTCGCCCAACTGGGGCAGCACTCGCCGCAGTTGGAGCCCTTCGCGGTAGAGGTGCCAGAACGACCGGGTGTCGGCGAGGGCGCGGTCGGTGGCGTACTCGGCGAACCACTCCGGCTGCGGCAGCCAGGTGCGCACCCCGGCCGCGCCGTCGCTGAAGCCGAAGGGGGACGCCTGGCCCGACCAGGGAAGCGGGACGCGGCAGCCGTCCCGGATCCTGGCGCGGCTTCCCGTACGGCGGAAGATGGGGTCGGTCAGCACGTCGTCCGGCAGGTCGAGCACCTCGGGCAGTCCGAGTTCCTCACCCTGGTAGACGTAGGCGGCGCCCGGGAGCGCGAGCATGAGGAGCGCCGCGGCGCGGGCCCGTGCGGCGCCGACGTGTTCGGCGCCGGGGCCGCCCGCGTACCGGGTGACGGTGCGGACCTGGTCGTGGTTGTTGAGGACCCAGGTGACCGTCGAGCCCGTGCCGGCGATGTCGCGGAGGGCCTCGTCGATGACGGCGCGGAAGGCGGCGGCGTCCCAGGGAGCGCTGAGCAGGTCGAAGAAGAACGCCTGGTGCAGCTCGTCCGGCCGTACGTACAGGGCGTGTTCACGTGCGGTCGGCACCGACACCTCGCCCACGAGCAGGCGCTCGATGCCGTCGCGCGCGGTGTACTCCTCGCACACGGCGCGCCAGCGGCGCCACACGTCGTGGACCTCGGGCTGGTTCCACGCCAGGGGGTTGACCGAGTCGCGGGTGCGCTCGTCCGCCGTCGGGTCGTCCGAGTCGGGGAGAGCGGGGTCCTTGTAGAGGCCGGCGGCGACGTCGATGCGGAAGCCGTCCACGCCGCGGTCCAGCCAGAAGCGCAGCACCTGCTCGAAGTGCTCGCCCACGCGCGGGTCGCGCCAGTTGAGGTCCGGTTGTTCCGGGGTGAAGAGGTGGAGGTACCACTCGCCGGGAGTGCCGTCCGGTTCCGTGACGCGGGTCCAGGCGGGACCGCCGAACATGGCGTGCCAGTTGTTCGGCGGCTCGTCGCCGTTCGGTCCGCGGCCCGGTGCGAAGTGGAACCGTGACCGGGCGCGGCTCCCGGGTCCTGAGGCCAGGGCCTCGCGGAACCACCGGTGCTCGGCCGAGCAGTGGTTGGGAACGATGTCGATCAGCAGCTTGAGGCCGAGGCGATGGGCCTGGGCCACCAGGCGTTCGAACTCGGCGAGGTCGCCGTACACGGGGTCGACGTCCTGGTAGTCCGCGACGTCGTAGCCGTGGTCGTGCTGCGGAGAGGGGTAGAACGGGCTCAGCCATATGCCGTCGACGCCGAGCTTCCTCAGGTAGGGAAGGCCGGCGCGGACGCCGGCCAGGTCTCCGACGCCGTCCCCGGTGCTGTCGAGGAAGCTGCGGACGTAGACCTGGTAGATCACCGCGTCCCGCCACCAGGGGGCGGTGGCGTGGGCGCGGGGAGAGCGGCCGGCATGGGCCGCAAGCGTGCTGAGCATCTCGCGTCGACCTGTCTGCAGTGAAGGCGGGAGCACCCGGTGGGGGGCCTCTGCTATGCATTCATGTTAAGTAGCAATGACGAGGCCGTGTCAACGATGCTGCAGAACTGGCTTACAAGAAAGCCTCATTGGGGAGGCAACGAGAGGGATGAGCCGTGGCAGAGTGACGGCCGCTATCTAACAAGTAACTACTGCTCGGGTGAGGAAGGAAGGACCTCGGGAGGCTCAGGAACCGCTGGAGATGGCGCCCAGCTCGCGCGTCAGTCGCCGCACGGCTTCCTCAGGCGTGTCGCGGAGCGCCAGCACGTCCTGTCCGATCGCCTGGACGACCAGGCTCACCTGGTCGTACCGCGCGCTCTTGGGGCGGGGCACGGCCGCGAGCACGCTCTCCCGGAGGATCGGGAGATAGGGGTGGGCGGCGACGAGGGCCGGGTCGTCGTAGAGCGAGGCCCGCACCGGCGGCAGGGCGCCCCGGGTCAGGACCTGCCGCTGGACCGGCTCGCTGGTCAGGTACGCGAGGAAGTCGGCGGCCGTGGCGGCGTGCTTCGAGCGGGCGGACACGGCGAGGTTCGATCCGCCGAGCACGCTCGTGCCCAGCCCGTCGAGGCCGGGCAGCGGCACGGCGCCGATGCGTCCCGCGACCTTGGATCCCGGGCCGTTGGCGTCCGTGTAGACGTACGGCCAGTTCCGCAGGAAGAGGAGGCGGCCCTCCTCGAAGGCGGCCCGGGACTCCTCCTCCTTGTACCGCAGGGCCTCGGCGGGTATCCAGCCCTCGCGCAGCCCGTCCGCGAGGAACGCGAGGCCCGCCCGCGCCGCGTCCGAGTCGACCGCGACCGTCGTGCCGTCGTCGCGCAGGACGGTGCCGCCCGCGGACTGGATGGCCTCGGTGACGTTCACGGTCAGCCCCTCGTACGGGAGGAACTGGCCCGCGTACCCCCCGATGCCGTGCCGGGGAGCGAGGGTGCGTGCCTGTCGGGCCAGCTCGGCCCAGGTCCTCGGCGGCTTCTCGCCGGCCGCGTCCAGGATGTCCTTGCGGTAGTAGAGCAGCCCCGCGTTGGTCACGTACGGGACGGCGTACAGCCTGCCCTCGAACGTGGCCGTGTCGACCACGGGGCGTAGGAAGGCGTCGAGTGCGAAGCGGTCGCGGTCCAGGGGCCTGATCAGCCCTGCCGCGGCGAACTCCGAGGTCCAGGCCACGTCGAGGTTGAGCACGTCGAACCGGCTGCTGCCGGAGCGCAGTTCGCTGAGCATCTGCGCGCGGGTCTCGTCGGCCGACTCCGGCAGTTCGACGAGGGTGACCGGCTCGGCCGGGTGCCTGCCGTTCCATGCGTCGACCAGCGGCGACAGATAGCGGGTGAGGTCTCCCGCCGTGACGAACGTCAGCGGTCCCCGGCCTGCGGCCGAGGGCTCCACGGGGCGCTGCGCGACGCCGGAGTACCCGGCCAGCACGATCGCCACCGCGAGAATCCCCCACCTCACGGTCCGTATCCACCGCACAGGTTCCTCCCGGACGTCGTCCCGGACACGACGTGGACCATCGTGGCATAGGTCGAGTCAGGGGAATCGGCGATACTGGACCGCCAGATGACAGCGCCGTCACCTGGTCCTACGGTCTCAGGTCCGGCATCGGGTTCCGGAACGACACAGAAGGGGGAGCGTGTGCGGCAGCAGCTGCTGGCACTCCTCACCCGGGGCCCAGCCCACGGTTACGAGCTCAAGCAGGGCCTTGAACAACTCCTCGGCTCCGCATACCCTCAGCCGAACGTCGGCCAGGTCTACGTGACGCTCGGCCGGCTGGAGAAGAGCGGTCTCATCGAGGGTGAGGATGTCGAACAGTCCGGTCGCCCCAACAAGCGGACGTACCGGTTGACGGAAGCGGGGCGGGAGGCCGTCTCCGCGTGGTTCGAGGAGACCGCCGACGAGCCGAGGGTCCGCGACGAGTTCTTCATGAAGCTCGCGCTGGCCCCGCTGTCGGGACTCGCCGATCCGATCACCCTGATCAACAGGCAGCGGCGCCGGCACCTGAACACCATGCGCACCCTCTCCAGGCTCGCCGCTTCGGAGGACCGCGGCAACAAGATCGCCCAGCTTCTGATCGAGGGTGCCATGCTGCATCTGCAGGCCGACCTCGACTGGCTGGAGCGTTGTCAGGAGGAGCTGGAATGACAGAAGGTCCCACCGCGGCGCCCCCACAGGACGCGATCGTGCGTGCCGAGGGTCTGACGAAGACCCATCACGGCGACAGCGCGCCCGTCCAGGCGGTACGAGGTGTGGACCTGACCGTGCGGCCGGGTGAGTTCGTCGCGATCACCGGCCCGTCCGGAGCGGGGAAGTCGACCCTGCTGCACCTCGTGGGCGGTCTCGAACGGCCCGACAGCGGGCACTTGTGGCTGGCCGGGGAGAAGGTCGACGGATACTCGGAGGCCCGCTGGGCGATGCTGCGCCGACGCCACATCGGCATCGTCTTCCAGTTCTTCAACCTGGTCTCCAACCTCACCGTCGCCGACAACATCGAACTGCCGGCCCTCCTCGCCGGGGTCTCTCCCCGGCAGGCGCGGCGGAGCAGGACGGAACTCCTCCAGGAGCTCGGTCTGGAGGGCAGGGACCGCTCGATGCCGGGAGAGCTCTCCGGGGGCGAGCAGCAGCGGGTCGCGCTCGCCCGCGCCCTGGTCAACAACCCGGCGCTGCTGCTGGCCGACGAGCCCGCGGGGAGCCTCGACAGCAAGGGGACCCGCGACGTCACGCGGCTGCTCTCGCGTTTCCACCGGCGGGGCCAGAGCATCCTCATGGTGACCCACGACGCCCGCATGGCCAGTGCGGCGGACCGGGTCATCAGCTTCTTCGACGGACGGACGGCCGACGACGCGGCCCTCGGCGACGGCGGCACCGCACGTCCGGGAGTGTCCGGCGTCCTCGAACTGCGAGACTGAGGCGGTACGTCGTGCGGGCCATTCTGCGGTGGGCTCACTCCGACCTGCGCGCCCATCGGGGCGAGGCGCTGTTCGCCGTCCTGGCGAGTGCCGGTGTGATCGTCTCGTTGCTGCTGTCCGCGGCGCTGCTCAGCTACGCCGTCAATCCCTGGCAGCGGGTGTTCAACCAGTCCCAGGGCGCGCACATCTGGCTGCACACCCGCGGCGCCCCCGACCCCTCCTCGCTCGGCTCGCTCGCCTCCCTGGACGAGGTCGCCGCTCTGTCGGGCCCCTTCCGGACGGCCGACGCCACCGTCGAGGCGGCCGGCGCGCGGGCGCCGGTCGTCCTGCGGGGCGCGGCGCCCCGACCGTCCGCGGTGGCCCGCCCCCTCGTCACCGAGGGACGCTGGCTGTCGTCGGGGACCACCGGCGGCCGGCCGGGCGAGATCGTGCTGGAGAGCACACTGGCGCGGGCGCTGTGGGCCGACCCCGGCGAGACCGTGACGGTCGCAGGCGACGACGGCGCACCGCTGTCCCTGCGGATCGTGGGCATCGCGGAGAGCGCCGAACCCCTCTACCGGGCCGGCCAGGGAGCGGGCCTCGCCTGGGTGCTGCCCGGAGAGCTGGACCAGGTGGCCCCGACCGGTGCGGGACAGAGCCTCGGGCTGCGGCTCAAGGACCCGGCCGACACCGACTACGTCGTCCAGCGCGCCGTGACGCTCCTCGGCGCCCACCGGGTCGAGCGCGTGACGAACTGGCAGGAGGCCAGGGCGGACAGGGGCGGCGACGACCGGCTGCTCGGGCAGATGTTCGCCGCCTTCGGCCTGGCCGCCCTCTTCGCGGCCGCGGTGGCCGTCTCCGGAGCGGTACGGGCACGGGTGCGGGGCCAGCTCAGGGACATCGCGGTGCTGAAGGCCATCGGCTTCACCCCCGGCCAGGTGACGCTGGGCTTCCTCGTCCAGCACCTGGGCTTCGCGGTCCTCGGCGCCGGGCTCGCCACGGCGGCGACCCTGACGCTCGGGCGGTGGATACCGGGCAGGATCGGGGAGGCCGTGGTCCTGTGGCCCGAGATGCCCTGGCACCGGGCGATCGTGGCCGGGCTGCCCGGCGCCGCGGTCCTTCTCATCGGCGCCGCCACCGGGCTCGCCGCCTGGCGGGCCGGCCGCGTGCCGCCCGTCCCCACCGCCAGGTCGGCGCTGCTCACCGCCGCCCCGATCACGCCCCTGGGCCGCCGCGCCATCGCGCTGCGCCTGTCTCCTGCGCTGGTTCTCGGCTGGCGCTCGGCGTTCTCCGGCCGGGGCCGCGACCTGTGGTCGATCACCAGGCTCGCTCTCCCCATCGCCCTGATGACCGTGGCCCTCGTCGCCTGGTCGACACTCGAACAGTTCCGCAGCGACCACGCCCAGATGGGCCGCGCCGCCGCCCTGACCGTACGCGCCGAGCAGCCCGGCCCCGGGGACGACCCGGCACTCGTACGCGCCCTGTCCTCGGTCCCGGGCGTCGAAGACGTCTTCCCCGGGGCGGAGTTCGTCGCGCTGGTCCCCGGCCAGACCGGGACGATCACCCTGCGGGGTCTGGGCAGCCGGACACGGCCGTACCCGCACACCGTCGTCGAGGGCCGCGCGCCGACCGGCCCGGACGAGGCGGTCGCCGGGCAGGGACTCCTCGACCTGCTGGGCGTACGGGTCGGCGAGTGGGTCCGTATGACGGTCGAGGGGCGTCCCCGGATCCTGCACATCGTGGGCCGCAGCCTCGAACCCGACCAGGGCGGCCGGGTGATCTCCACCCCGCTCGACAGCCTCAGGGACGACGTCCCGGCGATGAGCGCGCGGTTCCACGCGCTCGTCCTCCGGCCGGGGGCCGACCCCCGGGAGGTGGCCGCCACTGTCTCCGGGTCGGCCTCCGGAGCGCTGGAGGTCCGTGAGACCCCCACCCCCGCGGACCGGCTGGACACCCCGCGCGGAGTGATCGCGGCGCTCATCGCCGTGCTCGCGTTCATCGCCCTCGTGGAGCTGCTCACCCTGATCAGTACGGGGGTACGCGCCCGGCTGCGCGACCTCCTGGCCCTGCGGGCCATCGGCCTCACCCCCCGCCAGATCGGCTCGGTGACCGTCACGGCGGCGGCCCTCACGACACTGGTCTCCGCCCTCCTGGGCACCGGGGCCGGAGCGGCGGTCGGCCGGTGGCTCGTCGACGAGGAGGGCCGCTCCAGCGGTATCGGCGCGGGCATCGCCCATGTGCCCTCGCCGCTCGTCCTGGTGGCCCTGATCGCCACGGCGACCGCGGTCGGCGCGGCGGCCGCGCTGGCACCCGCCGTGAGGACCGCACGCCGCCGCCTCACCGACTCGGCGAGCGAGACGTTCTAGGGGGTGTCGGCCTCGGCGATCCTGTTCAGGTCACGCCAAGACGGCTGGTTCGTACGAGGGCTGTAACAGACTCGGGCTGCTGGTGGACCCATCGCTCCTCGCGGCAACAATACCGGTGTCGCTTGCACAGGGACCGGCTTCGGACCGGTCACGGGGGAAGAGAGAACGGAATGAACTCGAAGACAGCCAGGGCCGGTTCACCGCGTCGGGGTCTGCGCGGCGCCGTCCTGGGCGCGGCCGTGGTCGCGGCGCTGCTCACGACCACCGCCTGCCAGGGCGACGACGGCGACGCCGCCGCGAAGGCGTCCGCCTCCGCCCCGTCGAGCGCGGCCCCCTCGGGCTCCGCTTCGGCGGGCGGGAGCACTCCGGAGACCACCGCGCCCACCGGCGATTCCGGGACCGGCAGCGGCAGCCCGACGGCCACCGGGACCGGGGACAGCGGTGAGACCGGCGGCGGCAACGGCACGGCGTACGAGGACTGCACGGCGGACGGGCTCAACACCGAGGTCGAACTCCAGGACGAGCGCGGGAAGACCCCCCGCCACTTCCTGCTGACCGTCACCAACACCGCGAAGACGCCGTGCGTCCTCAACGACGCGCCGATGATCCGGCTCAAGGCGGGCAACGACGCCCCGATCGTCGAGTCGCTCGGGGAGCCGGACACCGAGCCCGTGGTCGTCGAGGGCGGCGGCAAGGCCTACGCCGGGCTGTACGTCTTCGGGAACGACGAGGGGGGCGAGGCGGAGTACGACCAGTCGGACCGCTTCACCGCGACCCTGGTCGCCGGTGAGGGCACCGAGCTGCGGGGCACGCTCGTCTTCGACCTGCCCGGCGGCCTCGGCACGGTCTCGGTCGACGACGCGGCGCGGGTGAACGGCTGGGCCGGCACCGAGGGTCTTGCGATGCGCCCGATCACCCAGCTCTGAGGGGTGGTCCAGGGACCGCCGTCGTACCCACTCGCCGAGGGGTACGACGGCGGTCCCGCGCGCCCACGGGCCGGGGCGCGTGTCAGTGGGTGCCGGACCCGCCGAGCCAACGGCGCAGCGCGATGTGGGTCGTGTCGTCGAGGGCGCACAGCACGTCGATGGCGTCGAGATCGCCCGGCCGGGGCGCGATGCCCGCCGCGGTGAGCGTGGCGTGCAGTTCCAGCCGGCGGCGGTCGGCCGGCTCCAGACCGTGGCGCGACCCGCCCGAAGACGCGGGCTCCGGCTCGGACCAGTCGTCGAACTCCATGATCCCGCGGGTGGCCGACGCCTCCCCGGGCAGGTCGTCGAGGTCGTGCACGGCGGGAAAGCGGTAGGGGTCGAGATCCGACAGTGCGCGGGGACCCGTGGTGAGCGCCTGGAACTCGGTCATGAGCGTCTCCTCAGTCGTCGTGCAACGTTCGTGCAGGGAACGACGACACGGGTGCCGGGGCCCGTTGCGATCCGGCGGGAAACCCACCCGGATGTCCCCTACGCCATCTCGTCACAAGTGAGAAGAGCCGACGAACGCCGGGCACCGCCCCGAGCGGTGTCCTCGCCGACCCGGCGCGCATGTTGCCGGGGTGTGGCGGAGTCATGGCGGGCTCGTGGCGGCCGCGCCCGGTGCGGGGTCCGCGCGGCGGCGCGCGTCTAGCATCCGGGGGACGGTCCCGCCGCTGCCGGTGCGGGGCCGTACCCGGTCACCGCCAAGGGCAGGTTCGTCATGAGTACATCCCGCACCCTCACCGTCGGCGAAGCCGAGGCCCGGCTGGCCGAGCTGAACGTGGTGGACGTCCGCACCCCGGGCGAGTTCGCGTCCGGCCGGCTGCCCGGCGCCGTGAACGTCCCCCTGGAACGCATCGAGGACACGGTTTCCGAACTGCGGGACGCGACCACGAGCAGGCCACTGCTGCTGGTGTGCGCCTCCGGCGCCCGCTCCGAGAAGGCCGTCGCGGCTCTCGCCTCCCACGGGGTCGCCGCGGCGAGTCTCACCGGCGGCACCCGGGGATGGGCCTCGGCCGGCCATCCGCTCGAGTACCCGCAGGGACCCGTGCGCAGGGTCTGGGGGATGGAGCGTCAGGTGCGGTTCACCGCAGGGGCGCTGGTGCTGCTCGGCCTGGCTCTCGGGCTGCTCGTCCACCCCGCGTTCCAGCTGCTCCCGGCGGGGATCGCCGGGGGCCTGGTCTTCTCGGCGCTCACCGACACCTGCGGCATGGCGGTGGTCCTGGGCCGGCTCCCCTTCAACCGGCGCGGGGCGGCATCGCCCGGCTGACGCCCTCCGCCGCGCCCGGCCCGGTCACTGTCGTGCGTGCGGATCGGGCGGGGCGGGCGTCCGGCTCTTGGGGCCGAACCGGCCGAGCAGCGCGGTGAGGAGGACCGCCGTCAGGGTGCCCGCGACGACGCCGCTGCCCAGGATAGTGCGGGCCCAGCCGGGGAACCCCGCGTACAGGTCCGGGGTGAGCAGCGGAAGCAGTCCCACGGTGAGCGCGAGCGCCGCGGTCAGCGAGCCCGTACCGGTGCCGGACAGGTCGGCGCGGCGGAGCATCTCGACGCCCATGACGGCGATCACGGCGTAGACGACGAGGGCGGAGCCTCCGACGACGGCCTCGGGTATGCCCGCGAGCGCGCGGGACACGGGCGTGGCGAGCCCGAGGACGACGAGGAGCACTCCGGCTCCCGCGGTGACGAACCGGCTGCGGACCCCGGTGAGCCGGCCGATGCCGATGTTCTCCGCGCTGGTGACCATGAGGGAGGTGCCGAACAGGCCGCCCGCCAGGGAGACGACGGCGTCGGCGCGGGCGACGCGGGGGACGTCCCGTTCGGGAGCCGGGGTCCGGCCGACGGTCTCGCTGTTGAGCACGGTCTGCCCGGTGATCTCGGCCAGGGTGGTGAGGCTGAACACGAGCAGCGGAAGGGCGGCGAGCAGGTCGAACCTCGGTGTCCCGAAGGGCAGGAACGCGGGCAGCGCGAAGCCGCTGCCGGCCGCGGGGGCGAAGGCTCCCAGGCCGGTCGCCACCGCCACGGCGGTGCCCGCCGCCATCCCGATGAGGACGGAGGTCTGGCGCCAGACGCCGCGGAGGAACACGTACGCGGCGACGGTCGCCGCGACCGTGAGCCCGGCGAGGAGCACCGCGCGGGGCTCGCCCGTGCCGTCCGGGCCGGTGACGAGCCGGGACGCGACCCGGATCATCGCGATCCCGATGAGCAGCACGGTCACCCCCATGACCAGGGGAGGGAAGAGCCGTACGACACGGGCGTACACGGGCAGCACGGCGAGGAGCAGCGCTGCCGCCAGGAGGACGGCGCCGGCCGCGGTCGGCGCTCCGTGTTCCTGGGCGATCTGGAGGAAGAGCGCGGTCGCGGCGCCGCCGGGCAGCATCACGAACGGGAGGCGGCCGCCGATCCGCCACACGCCGAGCGACTGGAGCAGGGCGCCCGCCCCGCACAGCAGCAGGACGGCGCTGAGCAGGGAGGCCGTCGCACCGGGCGGCATCTTCAGGGTTCCGGCGACGAGGAAGACGGTGGAGACCGGGGCGGCGATCATCGCCAGGACGTGCTGGGCGGACAGCGGGACCAGTCTCCGCCAGGGAACCTTCGCGTCGACATCGTCGGCCGTGTCGACAGCGTGCGTCTCGCCGACCGCGTCCGCCGTGCCGACCTCGTCCGCCGCGTGCGCCTCGCTCGCCGTGCTCGCCGTGTCCACAGGATCGGCGGTCGTCATGCCGTCGCCTCCAGCCACGGGATCTCGGCCGCCGTGTAGCGGTAGGCGCGGAAGACCGCGTTGGGCTCGGACGGGAAGAGACCGCGGACCTCGCTCTCGCCGTAGCCTGCGAAGTGCGGGACGACGTACTCCCAGCACAGATAGCCGTCCTCGGTCACTTCGAACAGCCGCCCCGAGGGCGAGTCGGTGACGAGGGTGTTGCCGTTCGGCAGGCGCTGCGCCGAGCCCATGAAGGGCGCGAAGAAGAACTCCCGTGCCGGGTCGTGGTACTCCCACGCGATGTCGCTCGTGGCCCGGTCGATCTCGATGACGCGGGAGTACGGGACGTCGTTCCCGGGCCGGAACACGCCGTTGTCGAAGACGAGCAGCCGGCCGTCGTCCAGTTCGGTGGGGGCGTGCTGCTGGCTGACCGTGCCGGGGCGGCTGCGCCAGAGGATCTCGCCTGTCTCACGGCTGATGACGACGACGGCCGACACACTGCGCAGGCTGGCCAGGATGTTGCCGTCCCGCAGGGGCGTGACGCTGTTGATCAGGGGCCAGTGCTCACGCGCGTAGGCCTCGTGCAGCGGGAAGGAGGCCCGGTCGAGGTGCTCCGAAGCGCTCCAGGACCAGAGGAGTTCACCGTCCGGGCCGACCTCCTTGATGGTGTCGGCCCAGACGACCCCGCCCTCGGCCTCGGAGCCGGGCACGCCGCCCCGTACCGTCGCGGCTTCGGCCCCGGCCAGCGGTTCCAGAGCGGTGTAGAGGATGCGCCCGTCGTCGAGGTGGTGGGCGTCGTGGTGCTGGAGGGGATCGCGGTGTTCCCGCAGGACGGTGCCGTCGGGGGCCGCATGGAGCATGACGCCGCCCCGGTACTTGTGCCACATCGGGAAGAGGGCGCGCTCCCCCGGAAGGACGCCGTTGTAGGCGAGCGTGCCGTCGGCGAGCAGTCGGGCGTGGCGGCCGGGGCGGTACGGAAGGTTCCAGCTGTGCACGGTGTCGCCGTGGAGGTCGATGAGGTAGACCTCCCCGGTGCCGGTGAGGGGTGCGTAGAGGGTGTAGCCGTCGGACACCGCCGCCTCGTCGAGGGCGATGAGGCCGGTGGGACGGCGGCGGCGTGAGTTCTGGTCGACAGAGGGCACGTCGGGACTCCTTGCGTCAAACTTTCTTTGATGAGAACAACCGACTTTGACGTTAGGGCCGTTGTGTGACGGGCGTGTGTCGGGAGTACGAAACCGTCTCCGAGTTCTCGCGTTGCGCCGCGTAAGGTGCCGTCAGGCGCCGTCGGCCAGGGAGAACGGCGCCCCGGGGCGCCTGCGGGGCGGGGGAAGGACGGGACAGCCATGGAGGCCGAGAGCACCAACACCCCACGCGTGGGGGCCGCCGTACGCCGCCGGCGCCGGGCGCTCGACCTGACGCTCGCCGATGTGGCGCGGCTCAGCGGGCTCTCCTCACCCTTCCTCAGCCAGATCGAGAACGACCGGGCGCGTCCGAGCATGCGGTCGCTGCAGCGGATCGCGGACGCCCTCGACACCACGGCGGTGCACCTCCTCGCGACCTCGGACAGGACGCGGACGATCGACGTGGTGCGCGCCGACGACGACAGCGGGCTCGACCGGGAGGCCGGCGTCCGGCCGGTGGTACGGGGCCGCCATCAGCTGCACGCGCTCGAGTTCGTCGGCGAGCACGAGGCGGATCGCGAGTTCCGGCACCGCAACGACGAGCTGATGTACGTGGCGGACGGCTCGGTGGAGGTCGAGGTCGAAGGCCGGATCCACCGGCTGGGACGCGGGGACACGCTCCTGGTGGCCGGTGGCGTCCTGCACCGCTGGCGCACGGTCGAGCCTGGGTCGCGGGTCCTCGTGGTCGCGGTCGGCGACCACGTCGACGTCCTGGAGCTCTGACAAGGCCCGCCCGTGCCTCCGTCCTCCTCGACCTCACGTGCGGGAAGGAGATCGAGGCCGCACGCTGGAAGGCGTGACCTGCCCTTCGGCCGCCTCACACCGCCGGAAGCCTGCGCCGTCGGAAGCCCGGGCCGCCGGAAGCCGGCGCGGTCGGCGGCCCGCGCCGTCGAAGGCCCGCGCCGTCGGAAGCGCACGCCGTCGGAAGCGCACGCCGTCGTGTCGTCGGAAGGAGCACCGCCGCCATGAGCGACCTCATCCTGATCCGTCACGGCGAGACCGAGTGGAGCGCCTCGGGGCGCCACACCGGTCGTACCGATCTGCCGCTCACACCGGAGGGCGAGGCGGAGGCACGCACGCTCGCCCCGTTCTTCGAGGGCCGCCCCCTGGCCTTCGTACGCACCAGTCCCCTGCGGCGGGCCCGGCACACGGCGGAACTCGCCGGGCTGCGGGACGCGGTGACGGACGAGGACCTGTGCGAGTGGGACTACGGCGGGTACGAGGGGCTGACCACGGCACACATCCACGAGACCCGGCCCCACTGGTCGCTGTGGAACGACGGCGTGCCGCCGCATGCCGACGGGCGGCCGGGCGAGTCCGCGGAGGACGTGGGGCGACGGGCCGACCGGGTGCTGGAGCGCGTCCTGCCGCTCCTCGCCGGTTCGCGGGAGGACGGCGTGGTGGTCGCGCACGCGCATCTGCTGCGCGTCCTCACGGCCCGCTACCTCGGCCTGCCGGCGTCCGAGGGGCGGCTGTTCCTCCTGACCACGGCGACGGTCGGCCGGTTGTCCACGGAGCACGGACTGCCGGTGGTCGCGGGCTGGAACCAGCGCCCGCTCCCCCCTGTCCGTACGTGACGCGGACGAGCGTGAGCACGCCGTGAACCGGTACGCCCGGCAGTGGGCGGCGTGGCCTCCGGTGGCCGGGGCCGCGGTCATGGCCACCGGCATCCTGTCGGTCGGGCTGAGCCTGGCCGGCTTCGAGGTGGTGTCCGTCGTGGCGCTGTGGCCGGCCGCGGCGCTCTGGCTGCTGCTGGCGCTCGGCTGCTCGGCCCTGCTGCTGAGGGACCGGCGCCGCTGGGAGACGACCGCCGTCACCCCGCCGGCGCTCACCGCGGTCGCCGCCACGACGGTGCTCGGCGTACGGTTCGAGCTCCTCGGCCTCACTCCGGTGGCCGTGTCGCTCCTGGTGATCGCCGCGCTGGTGTGGCCGGTGATGCTGGTCGCCGTCCTCCGGCATCTGACCCGACGGGCACCGGGCGCCGTGTTCCTGATCAGTGTGGCCACCCAGGGCCTCGCGGTCCTGTGTGCCGTCCTCGTGCCGGAGACCGGTGACTGGCTTGCCCGGGTGGCTCTCGGCCTGTTCCTGCTGGGACTCCTGTTGTACGTCGACGCCCTGGCCCGCTTCGACGTACGCCAGGTGGTGACGGGCGCGGGCGACCACTGGATCGCGGGCGGAGCCCTCGCGCTCTCGGCACTCACCGGTTCGAAGCTCCTCGCGTCGGGCGTCTGGTCGGGCGACGCGGCCACGGCCCTGCGGACGGCCACGCTCGTCCTGACGGCGCTCGATCTGGCCTGGTACGCCGTGCTGCTGTGCGGCGAGTGCGCCCGTCCACGCCTCGGTTACGACGTCCGTCGCTGGGCGACGGTCTTCCCGCTCGGCATGACGGCGGTGGCGGCCCTGTCCGTCGCGGCCGCCACCGGAGTCGCGTGGCTGGAGACGCTGGGCCGGGTGCTGCTGTGGATCGCCGTCGCCGTGTGGCTCCCGACCGCCTACGGCTTCGCCCGCTCGCTCACGGGGCACGCCGTCGACCGGCTCTCCCCCGCGGTCGGCGGCTCCCGGCCGGTGCGGGCCCGCCGACGGCGCTGACGGCGCGCGCATGCCGGCCCGGACGGCGTCGACGAGCGTGCGGAACCGCCGCGGCCGACGAGCCGCCAGAAGCATCCGGAGCCGCGCTCCCACGAGCCTCCAGCAGCATCCGGACCCGCCGCTCCCACGAGCCTCCAGGCCGCTTCCTGGCTGTTCCTCACGCTGTGAGGCGGGCGGCAGGCGATGGGTGCACACTGGTCCTGGAGCCCCGCACGCTCCCGTTTCTGACCCCTCCGAGAGACACCTCATGCGCTACGAGACCTCCGAGGAACACGTATCGGGAACGCCGGCCACGGCGTCGCCCCTGGCCCCACGCGTGACGACGGCCGGACCGACCCTCCTGTTCGGCCCTGTCATCGTCAAGGCTCTTCCGTACGGACTGCCGACCCGCTCACCCCGCTCGATCTGAGCGTCGTGGGACGTGGCGACTCCCGGCCCCGAGAGGGTCAGGGACGATCCACCCGGGCGGCGGGAGGAGGACACATGGCAATGTCACAGGGTTCCGCGCCCCGTGCCGGACCGGAGGACGGGACAGGCACGGCATCGCCCGCTCCCGCGGCCGACCCGGAGGATCAGCTGGCGCGTCTCGGCCGCTCGTGGATCTGGCTCCTCTGCGCCGCGATGGCCACGCTCATCCCGGGCATCCTGGCGCTCGTGTGGCCGGATGTCACCCTGCACGTCCTGGCCGTGCTCATCGGCGTGTACCTGCTGCTGACCGGCGCCTTCCAGTTCGTGACCGCGTTCGGGCGCAGCAGCGACCGTGTGCCGGGACTGATCGTGGCCGTCCTGTGCGTCCTGGGCGGAGTGCTCTGTCTCAGGAACCCGCTCCAGACGATCGCCGCGCTCTCCCTGATCGTCGGCGCCGTCTGGCTGGTGTCCGGCATCGTCACCCTCTACACGGCCATCGCCACCAAGAACATGCCGCACCGCGGTGTCGTCATGGCCGTCGCGGCCCTCGGCATCGTCGCGGGAATCGTGGTGCTGGCGCTGCCGACGGAGTCGGCCCGGGCCCTGACCAGGCTGCTCGGCCTCTGGCTCGTCCTCCTCGGCCTGGCGGAGACCGCCGTCGCGCTGGCGTGGCGGTCGGCACTGCGCAGGGCGGGCGTCACGGGCCACGACTCGCCGGGGCCCACCTGACAGCCGCGTCGCAGACGCAGCCTCGCGCCCGGCCTTCGGAGCGAGGCTCCCCCACCCCGCCGCGCCCCGCGCACGAACCGAGGTACGCCACGGATGCCCGGGCGACCGCGGAAACGGAGGAATCGTGTACCTCGCCTACGACTACCCGCTGCTCAACGTCTTCTGGACCATGTTCTGGTTCTTCCTCTGGATCCTGTGGTTCATCCTGCTCTTCCGCCTCCTCACCGACATCTTCCGCGACAAGGAGATGAACGGATGGGGCAAGGCCGGGTGGCTGGCCTTCGTCATCCTGCTGCCCTTCCTGGGCGTCCTCGTGTACGTGATCGCCCGCGGCAAGAACATGGGCCGCCGCGAGATAGCCCAGGCCCGTGACCAGCAGCGGGAGTTCGACGCGTACATCCGCGAGACCGCGTCCGGTGCCGCCCGCCCCAGCAGCGCCGAGGAACTGACCAGGCTCTCCGATCTCCGCTCCGCCGGGCACATCACGGACGAGGAGTTCGAACGGGCCAAGGCGCTGGTCCTGAGCGACGACAAGCCGGCCGCGAGCCCCGCGCCCGGTGAGCCCCCCACCCCCGGACGCTGACCGCGCCCGGCACTGTCGATTCGACCGAGAAGCGAGGGATCGCGATGGCCTCCACTCACACCACAAGGTCGGGAGACACGACGAGACAGGCCTGGGCCGGCGGACTGACCGTGTTCGCCGCCGTCATGCTCGGCATCACCGGCCTCGTCGGCATCTTCCGCGGCATCATGGCGATCGCCGAGGACGAGGTCTTCGTCAACACGCCCAACTACGTCTTCAAGTTCGACCTGACCTCATGGGGCTGGATCCACCTCATCCTCGGCATCATCGCGGTCCTCGTGAGCTTCGGGCTGTACCGGACGTCCACATGGGCACGCGTGGCCGGCGTGGGCATCGCCGCGCTCGTCATCATCGCCAACTTCCTCTCCCTGCCCTACTACCCGGCCTGGTCGATCCTGATGGTCGCCATGTCCGGGTTCGTCATCTGGGCCCTGTGCGCGGTGAAGCGCGAGGAGCTCATCTGAGGAAGGGAGAAGTGCCGGGCCCCCTGCCCGCCGTCGTACGCACGGCGGGCAGGGGGCCCGGCGGCGTCACGGCACGGATGCCGTCGGTGCCCCTTGGGCCTGTTCGCCCGCGCAGAGCGTCCGGGGCCGTGCGCACTGGTCCGCGAGTCGATCGACTTGACCGGCACGGTTCGTGCGCCGCGCTCGCCATGCGCGCCGTGCTCGCCGCCAGGAAGCTGAGGCACCCTCAGCCGCACCCATCATCCGACCATCGGTCCGGCCGACGGAAGGAACACTCGCCTGGGTGACTGCGGGGCGGGTGAGGCCCGGGTCATGATCATCGGCATGAGTGCCTCCCTGATCCGCCGCGCCTGCGCCGCGGCCCTGCTCGTCACGTCCACGCTCGCCCCCGCCGTGGCCGCCGCACCCCAACCGGCCCCGTCCGCACCGGAGTCGAAGCGTGCCGTGCAGGCCCGTCTGCTCGGCGAGAAGACCGTCCCGCACAAGCTCGACTTCCAGGGGACCACGGTCGGCGGCCTCTCCGGCATCGACCGCGACCGGTGCACCGGCGAGTACGTCCTCATCAGCGACGACCGCTCCTTCCTCCAGCCCGCGCGCTTCTACACCGCGAAGCTCGACATCGACGCGGCCGGCGTGCACGCCGTCGACTTCACCTCGACCCACCCCCTCCTCCAGCCGGACGGCTCGGTCTACCCCTCCCCCGCCCTCGGCGACGGCAAGGCGATCGACCCCGAGGAGATCCGCGTCGACCCGCGCGCATGCCGGTACTGGTGGGGGCAGGAGGGCGACCGGCCCGCCGTCGCCGGCGCGCCCGTGATCCAGCCGTCGATCGAGATCTCCGAGCCCGACGGCACCCACCACGGCCGCCTGCGGCTGCCGGAGAACTACCTGATCACGGCCGAGCGCGGGCCGCGCCGCAACCAGGCCGTCGAGGCGCTCACCTTCGGCGCCCGCGGCACCGTCGTGACCAGCGCGATCGAGGGCCCGCTGCTCCAGGACGGCCCGGTGCCGGACCTGACGCACGGCGCGCTCGTCCGCGTCACGCGGCAGACCCGCGGCGGCCGGGTGCTCGGGCAGTTCGCGTACCCCATCGAGAAGATCTTCGCCGTGTCCGACCCGACCAGCCCGTGGGGCCCCGACACCGGTGTGCCGTCCCTCCTGGCCTTCCCGAACGACCCCGAGCGCTACCTCGTCCTCGAGCGCACCTGGGTCGCCGGCTCCGGCTACAAGATCCGCCTGTACGACACCACGACGCGGGGCGCCACCGACGTACGGTCGCTGGACTCCCTGGCCGGACAGCCCGTCGCGCCCATGCGGAAGCGGCTCGTCGCGGACTTCCACACCCTCGGCCTGTCCACCGTCGACAACACCGAAGGCATGACCTGGGGCCCCACCCTGCCGTCCGGCGAACGGTCGCTGATCCTTGTCAGCGACGACAACTTCGACAAGGAAGCGGTCACGCAGATCGTCGCGCTGGCGCTGCGCTGACCCTGCGCGCGAGGCGGCCCGCCCGGCGCGGGCGGGCCGCTCAGGCCCCCTCGTCGAAACGGCCCGCCTCCACCTGGAGGGCGAGGGACTGCAGGACTTCGGCCGAGGAGACGTCGGTCCGTCCCTCGTCGTGCGCCACGGCGAGACTGGTGAAGGCCAGGGTGAACCCGGAGACCATGGTGTACAGCGCGGGTCCGAGAGCCGCAGCGAGGAGGTGGGCGACCTCCTGCGGGGCGGCGTCGGCAGGCACGCTGATGTGGGGCAGCATCTCGTTGAGCATCTGGGTGACCACCCGCGGCTCGATCTCGGACGCGGCGTCGAAGGCCTCGTCGCCCTCGCCCTCGTCCTCCACGGCCTTGCGGATCTCCTGAGCCTCCGTCAGGATGCCGATCACTCGCTTCAGAACCTCAGCTCGCTCCATTCCACGGAGCCTAGCCGCAGGTCGGCGGGAGCGGTGGTGCGGGGAGCCCGCCGTGGGGCGGGGTCAGGGACCGGTGGGACCGCCCGGGTCGGCGATCCTCCAGGTCCCGTCGTCCGCCGTGTACACCGTCAGCCTGCGGTTGACCGTGTCGCCTTCCTTGTCGAAGGCGACACGGCCGGTGACACCGTCGAAGGCCACTCCGGCGACGGCCGGTGAGAGCTTCGCCCGGGCCTTCTCCGGGAGCGTGCCGCCGTTGTCCGTCACGAGGGCCTTCACGGCTTCGATGAGGGCCCAGGTCGCGTCGTAGGCGTACGGGCCGTACCAGCCGGGCGGTTCCGGGTAGCCAGCCTTCCGGTACCGGTCGAGGAACTCCCGCCCTGCCGCCGACTCCTCGGCGGGTGCGCCGATCTGCGTCGCGAGGTCGCCCTCGGCCTGCGGGTTCTCCGTGAGGTACTGCTGGTCGAAGATGCCGTCGCCGCCCATCAGGGGCACGTTCACCCCCGCCTGCTTGAGCTGCTGGGACAGGGGCGCCGCGGTGTCGTAGTAGCCGCCGAAGTAGACGGCGTCGGCGCCCGAGGCTCGTACTCTGACGGCGAGTCCCGCGAAGGCGCGTTCCGCGGGGTCGACCTGCTCGGTGCCGACGACGGTCCCGCCGAGTCCGGTGAACTCGGCCCTGAGACCGGCGCTGAGCGCGGTGCCGTGGGTGCTCTTGTCGTCGATGACGTACAGCTTGGTCTTCTTCGCCCTGTGGAGGTACCGGGCGGCGAACGGCCCCTGGTCGACGTCCGTGGCGATGGTGCGGAAGTAGGTGGAGTGCGGGCGGGACCCGGTGCTCGCGGCCCAGTCCTCGCCCAGGGTCAGGGTGGGGTCGGTGTTGCCCGGTGACACGTTGACCAGGTCCGCCCCGGCGAGCGGGGGCACCAGTGACCGGGCGACGGCGGAGGTGAGGGGGCCGACGACGCCCAGGACCTTCTCGTCGGACACGAACCGGGGGGCGTTGGCCGCCCCCTTGGCGGGGTCGGCCGCGTCGTCCAGTGCCTTGATCTCGAACGTCACGCCGGGGACGTGGCGGGACTCGTTCGCGGTCCTGGCCGCCAGGTCGGCGGCGTTCTTGATGCCGACGCCCATGGAGGACAGTCCGCCGCTCAGCGGTGCGTCCACACCGATCACCACAGTGACGGAGGGGTTCCCCGCTCCGCTTCCGGCCGCCCCGCGCCGCGGGGCGTCGTCGTCACGGGTGAGGGCCCAGGTCAGGAGGGAACCCGAGGCCAGCACCGCCAGCGCGGTGCCGAGGACCGCGGAGCGCCGGGTGAGTCCGGGCCGTCGGGCGGACGCGGGGCCTCGGCGTTCCGGGGCGACGGTCGCGTCGAGCGTGACCGGGCCCTCGCCCCGGGGTACGGGCAGGGGCGGGTGGGTCGGGCGGTCAGGGACGGGAACGCGCGGAGGGGCGGCGGCGGACCCGGAGTCCAGGACGGTGGGCGTGGGCGTGGGTGACGGCGGAGTCGGCGCGGGCGGCGCCTGCCGGGGCGCGGGCGGGACTGCCGTGTCCTCCGCCGGAGCGTCCGGTACGGGTCCGGTGCCACGCTCGCGCTCCGGCCCGCGCTCGGCGGTGACGTCAGGACCGCCCGAGGACCGCAGCACGGACGCCAGCATCTCCGCCGCCTCCGAGGCATCCACGCGCTGAGCCGGGTCCTTGGTGAGGAGCGCGTCGAGGACAGGAGCCAGCGGGCCGGCATGGACCGGCGCCCGGTGCGGGCTGGTGAACACCGCGACGGCGAGGGCGTGGAGCCCCTCGGCCTCGAACGGCGGGTGTCCTTCGACGGCGTGGTAGAGGGTCGCGCCGAGCGCCCACAGGTCGTTGGCCGGAGTGGGACGCTTGCCGTCCAGTTGCTCCGGCGGCATGTACTGCGGGGTGCCGATCACGATTCCGCTGTGGCTCAGCTTGGTCGTGGCGTCGGCGAGGTGGGCGATGCCGAAGTCGGTCAGGACGACGCGGTCCCTGGTCAGGAGCACGTTGTCCGGCTTGATGTCCCGATGGACGATGCGGGCCCGGTGCGCCTCGGCCAACGCGTCCAGCATGGCGGCGCCGATCTCGGCCACCCGCCGTACGGGCAGCCTGCCGTGGCTCCGGATGGCGGCGGCCAGGGATTGCCCGCGGATCAACTCCATGATGATGACGGGGGCTCCGCGATGCTCCACGACGTCATGGACGGTGATGACCCCGGGGTGGCTGAGAGTCACCGCTGCGCGTGCCTCGCCGGTGAACCGCCGGAGCAGTACGGCTCGGTCGTCGTCGTCCATGCCCGGCGGGAACAGGATCTCCTTGACGGCGACCTCGCGCCCGAAGAGCTGCTGGTCGAGGCCACGCCACACCCGGCCCATGCCGCCCTGGCCGATGCGTTCGACCAGCTGGTAGCGGCCGGCGATGAGTTCGGGATTCTGCTCGGTCACGCGCACACTCTAGGACGTACTGGTCCGATCAGGTGACGGAACGGCGGCTGGAACACGCCTTCGGGACCGGGCACCGGCCGCGTCCGGCGGCGGCGCGGCGACCCGGCCTCCGTCAGGCCAGGACGGGCAGTGAGACCAGTCCACGGACGAGGCGGGTGTGCCGCCACTCCAGCCGGTCCGCGGGGACGCCGAGGCGTACGCCGGGGAATCGGGTCAGGACGGCTCGCAGGGCGATCTCCGCCTCCGCCTTCGCCAGGGGCGCGCCGACACAGCGGTGCACGCCGTGGCCGAAGGCGAGGTGGGCAGCGGCGTTCCGGTCCAGGTCGAGGCGGTCAGGCGACGGGAACCGCGCCGGGTCCCGGTTGGCCGCCCCCAGGGCGATCGTGACCGGGACCCCGGCCGGGATCTCGGTGCCGCCGAGCTCGACGGCTTCCGTGGTGAACCGGAACGTGGCCGTGCTCACCGCCGAGTCGAAGCGGAGCAGTTCGTCCAGCGCGGCGGGGACGGCGTCGGGCTCCGACCGGAGCCGGTCCAGCGCGGCCGGGTTCCGGAGCAGTGCCAGGAGGGCGTTGCCGAGTGCGTGGGTGGTGGTCTCGTGGCCGGCCACGAGCAGGAGCACGGCCAAGGAGACCAGCTCCGCCTCGCTCAGGCGATCGTCTCCGTCGCGAGCGGCGATGAGCCGGTCGAGGAGGGCGCTGCCGGGATCGTGGCGCTTGGCGGCGATGAGGGCTGTCATGTAGTCGGCCATCGCGTGCGAGGCGGCGTCGACGACCTCGGGCTCGCCTGCCGCGAAGAGTTCCGCCGACCAGCGCCGGACCTGGGGCCGGTCCGCCCGCGGGACTCCGAGCAGCTCGCAGATGACGACGACCGGCAGCGGCACCGCGAGACCGGCCACGAAGTCGAACGGCCCGTCGGCGGGCCACTGGTCGAGGAGCTCGTCCGTGACGCGGGCGATGAACGGCCGCAGCCGCGCGACGGCCCCTGTCGTGAACGCCTGGGTCACCAGTCTCCGCTGCCGGGTGTGCTGGGGCGGGTCGGCGGCCAGCATCGTGCGGGCGATGGCGGGGTGCAGTCGGCGCCCCGGCTGCCTGCCCGCGAAGAACGCGGCCGTGTCCTTCGAGAGGCGGGCGTCGCCGAGGGCTTCTCTGGCCTCCTCGTAGCCGGTGACCAGGTAGCCGGGGCGCCCTCCGGGGCCGGAGACGGGCCGCACCGGGGATATGGAGCGCAGGGCGGCGTAGGCGGGATAGGGGTCCTGGAGGAAGCGGGGTTCCTGAGTCGGGTCGGTCATGTCCCCAGGCTCCAACGGGCTCCGGCCGGCCACGGGCTGCGACACGCCCGACCCGGCCGGCGACGACCGGTCCGCGGCGCGCCGGGACGCCGCGAACGGCCGGGGCTCCCGCGCGGGAGCCCCGGCCGTTCGGCTGCGGTCGGTCAGCGGCGGACCTGGTAGGCCCGCGTCACCGTCTGGTCGACGGAGTTCCCGTCGGCGTCGGTGGCGGTGACCCTCAGCGAGACGAAGCCCGCGGTCGCCGGGTTCTCGATCGTGCCGTTGAGACGGCCGTCCAGGCGGATCTGCCGCCAGGAGGCGCCGTCGTCGTACGAGGCCCACAGCGTGACCCCAGTGACGGCCGGGCCGACGAAGCCCTTGGGGTGGCGTACGCCGAGGCCGACGCTCGTGCGGGACCTGGCCCGGGCGCTGTTGGCCAGGTCGGTGCCGAGCCGGTAGTCGACCGACAGGACGGGCAGCAGTGTCCGCCCCTCGCCCTGCGCGGAGTGGAAGCGCCAGTCGGTGCGTACCTTCGTGGAGGTGTTCCAGCCGGCCTCGTCCCGCTGTACGTCGGTGACCACGCGGTACTCGGCGCGCTCCGGCACCACGGGGAAGGCGACGGCCGCGGCGGGTGCGGTGCCGAGGAGCGTGCCGTCCCGGTAGACCGTGGTCAACTCCTTGTCGGTGCCGTTGCGCACGACGGCCCACTGCCCCTGGCCGCTGTCGAGGAGTCCCGCGGCGGTGATCCCGGCGACGGCGGCCTCACGGGCCGCCGCCTGGTCCAGGCTGCTCGGGAGCGCGGTGCGGACGACGGCCTTGTTCCAGTCGCGGCGGACCTGCTGGCCGGGGGTGAACGTCGTGGGGGCCGTCACCTGCCAGGTGCCGCCCGCCGTCCACACGGGACCGAGCTTCATGGCCTCGTAGGTGCGCACGCCCGTGGTGACGTACTCGGTGAGGGTGCGCTGGAGCGGCATCCGGCCGAAGGCGAAGTTCCCCACCGTCTGCATCGGTGAGTGCGTCAGACGGCTGTATCCGGCCTCGGCGCCCGCGGTCGTACCGTGGAACCGCGATTCGACCGTGGCGAGTTCACCGGTCCGGACGCGGTGGCGCTGGTCGGCGGGAATGCCGCCGGCGCGGTAGGTGAGCAGTTCGTAGGAGTACGGGCTGACCGCCGTGCCGGAGAAGGTGATGCGGGCCCCGGTCAGCGCCAGCAGCCGCTCGCCCTCGGTGCCGGAGACGGTCATCGCGGGGATGCGGGTCTCCTTCTGGCCCCAGTTGCCGGCCAGCCAGCCGCCGGGGGTGTCGTTGTAGACGAGCACGGCCAGGGCTCCGGCGTCGGCCGCCGCGTCGACCTGCGCGTACGTCGTGGTGCCGGAGTCCCGCTTCACCAGCGCGAGCTTGCCCCTGACGTCCTCTCCCGGCCTGGCCACCCGCAGGGTGCGGCTGCCGTCGAAGCGTGCCGAGCCGGTCCAGCCCTGGAAGTAGGAGACGTCGAGGGCTCGGCCGCCGTGTCCGGCGAGCCGGGCCGACAGCGCGGGGGCGCTGAGCGACCAGCCGACCCGCGACTCGAAGAGGGCGGGGTCGGTGGTGGCCGACGGCACGGAGTAGACAGCCGTCTCACCGCCGAGCCAGACCTCGCGGTTGTGGACCAGGACCCGCGAGGAGGGGCTGGACGCGATGCCGACCCGCAGGCGGTTCGTCTCGGACGGCCGGGGTGTGGCCATGGTGACGCGGCTCGCCCTGGAGCCGTCGAAGGTGAAGGTCCGGTCGGAGTCGATGAGCGTGCCGGGCTGCGCCCCGTAGGTGTACTCGTGGAGCATGCTCCAGTCGGGGCTGTAGTGGGAGATCTCCGTGATGAAGGAGTGCTCGCCGCGCGGCACCCGCAGCACGACGGTCCCGTCCTCGCCGACCGGGTACGTCTCCGGGAGCACCGCCTTGTCCAGGGAGGTGTCGGTGATCGCGGCGATGCCGCGGGTCGGCTTGCCGTCGCGGTCGAGGACCTTCAGCGTCACGTCGAAGCGCTGCACGTCGCGGCCGAATCCGACGGCGGTCGCCACCGTCGTCCCGTCGGAGGCTCGGGCGGTGACGTGCGCGCCGTGCGATCCGGTGGTGAGCCTGCCGCTGTCGAGGGTGACGGCGACCGCGGCGGTGCCGTGCGCGGGGACGGTGACCGAGTCGGCGCCCAGGGAGAGCGTCCCGGCGGGCAGCGTCTCGCCCGCGCTCCGCAGGTTCAGCGCCAGCGTGACCGGGGCGTCGCCGTCGTTGACGTACGCGATGCTCTTCTCGACCGTGGCGGAGTCGTCCCAGCCCCGCAGGCCGAAGTCGACCGTGCCGTCGGCCGACACCGGCTGGCGGACCGCGCGTGCCACGTCGACGCGGCCGGCGCCCTGCGCGTACACGGAGGTGTCGGCGGTGGTCTTCGCGGTGCTGACGAGGTGGCGCTTCAGCTGGGCGGGCGTCCAGTCGGGGTGGCGCTGGGCGAGGATCGCCGCCGCGCCCGCCACGTGCGGCGTCGCCATGGAGGTGCCGCTGGCGGCGGTGTACAGCTCGCCGGCCGGCGCGCCCATCGTGGTGCCCGCCGCGCGGGCTGCGACGATCCGGACGCCCGGTGCGGTGATCTCCGGCTTGAGGCCGCCGTCGCCGCGCGGGCCGCGGCTGGAGAAGCTCGCGACGGCGTCGTCCGCGTCCACGGCGCCGACGGTCAGGGCCGCGGCGGCGGCTCCGGGTGAGCCGACGGTCTTCGCTCCGGGGCCGCTGTTGCCCGCGGCGATGGTGAACAGGACGCCGGTGCTCGCGGTGAGTTCGTTGACCGCGAGCGACATGGGGTCGGTGCCGTCGGCGCCCTCCTGGCCGCCCAGGCTCATGGAGACGACCTTCGCGCCGGAGTGCGCGGCCCATTCCATGCCCTCGATGATGCCGGACTCCGATCCGGAGCCGCCGTCGTCGAGGACCTTGCCCACGAGCAGCTCGGCGCCGGGGGCGACGCCCCGGTACCTGCCGTCGGAGCCGGCGCCGCTGCCCAGGATCGTGGAGGCGACGTGGGTGCCGTGGCCGTGGCCGTCGCGGGCGGTCTCGCCGGGGACGAAGCTGCGGCTCTCGACGATGCGGTCGACGAGGTCGGGGTGGGTGGCGTCGACGCCGGTGTCGAGCACGGCCACCTTGACGCCGGCGCCGTCGTATCCGGCGGCCCACGCCTCCGGCGCGCCGATCTGCGGGACGCTCTTCTCCAGGAGCGCGTCGACCTTGCCGTCCAGCCAGAGGCGCTGGACGCCGCCCGCCAGGCGGGCCTTGGGGGTCCCGGCTCGGGCGCTGTCGTCGTCGACCGCCTCCCAGAAGGTGTCGCCCTTGGCCTTGTCGGCGGTGACGGCGGCGCCGCGGACGCCGGGGAGCTTGCGGGTGAGGCGGGCTCCGCCGGGGGTCGGGGTGCCGGTGGAGTCGTAGCGCACGATCAGCGGGGTCGACGCGCGGTGGGCGTCGTCGAAGCCCTGGGCGACGAGCTGGGTGACGTTGAACAGCCGCTTGTCGACCCGGCCGTTGTGGACCAGCGCCTCGACGTCGCGGGGAACGACGTACACGTCGGTGCCGACCGTGTACGTCCGCAGTCCGGCGGCGCTGCCCCGGTACGGGACGACGTTGACGGCCACGGTCCTGCCCGCCCTGGTGGCCACCGTCACCTTGTCGCCGGTCACCAGGGTGACCGTTGCGGTGCGGACGGCGTCCTGGGGCGCGGCGGTCACCGCGTCCTCCCCGGTCGCGGGGAGAGGGCCGGCGGCGTACACCGTGCCGCCCGCGGTCATGGTGGCTGCCAGGGCGATTCCGAGCAGTGCGGTTCTCCGTCTGCTGCGCATGCTGAGGGCACTCCTTCCGCCGGCGGAGGGGGATCCGTGTCCGGCGGAAACAAGACTCAACAGGAACGATCACCTTCGCTACGCCCTTCGGCTGTCGAAGAGGCGACATGTCCACTCGCCGCCAACATGCCTGCGCCGCAGGCCAATTGCCTGACCGGCGTGGTAATGCGCGCTCTCGTTTCCGACGGTCCTGTTGTGATTTGATCACTCCGAAGACGGGGGGAGTGATCACGTCGACCGGGGTGGGGGGAAGGCGTCATGGGCGCAGGGCACATGCTGGAGGCGGCAGGGCTCGACGCCGAGGAGGAGCGGGTGTACCGCTTCCTCCTCGGGGTCCGGGAGGCCGACACCGGCGGCATCGCCGCGCAGTTGGGGTGGGACGCGGCACGGGTCGAGTCGGTACTGGCCGCCCTCCACGGGAAGGGCCTGGTCGGCCGGGCCGCCGAACCACCGGCAGGCGGTCCCGAGCGGTACGTGCCGATGGCTCCCGACGCGGCGCTGCGCCCCCTGCTGCTGCGCGGGCACGAGGCGCTCGAATGGGCGCGTCGGGGCGTGGAACAGCTTGCCGAGGAGTACCGGGCCGGCGGGCGGCGGCACGACGCCGAGCAGCTCGTGGAGGTGATCACCGGGGCGAGCGTGATCCGGCAGCGGCTCCGGCAGATGGCGTACGGGGCCGGCGAGATGCGCTGGCTCTGCAAGGCCCGCCCGGTCGCTCTGGCGGCGGCGGAGAACGACGAGGAGTGGGAACTGCTCGCCCGGGGGGTGCGCTACAGGACGATCTACGAGCGCGAACTCCTGGAAGGACCGGGGATGGTGGACAACGTCGCCCGGAGCATCCGGGCGGGCGAGCAGGCGCGGGCCGCCGGAACGCTGCCGGTGCGGCTGGTGATCGCGGACAGCTCGATGGCCATCTGCCCTCTCGTGTACGAGAGCGGGGACGTCCTCGACGGTGACGGTTACGGTGCCAGTGACGGTGACGGTGACGGTGACGGTACGGAACGCGCGCCGGGGCCCGCCGACCGGGCGGGCGAGCCGACGGCGGCCGTGATCCACAGCAGCAGTCTGCTGGACGCGCTGATCGCCCTCTTCGAGAGCCAGTGGGCGGCCGCGACCCCGCTGCACGTCACGGACTCCGGCGAACTGGCCGACTTCGAGGACGGCCAGAATCCGGCGGTGCACCTCGCCGACGACGAGCGGTACCTGCTCTCCCTGATCGTCGCCGGGGTCGCGGACAAGGCCATCGCCTCCCAGCTGTGGGTCAGTCAGCGCACGGTGCAGCGACGGATCCAGGCCCTGATGCAGCGCGCCGGGGCCCTGACCCGGACGCAGTTGGTGTGGCAGGTGGCGCAGCGGGGGTGGCTGACGAACGGCTGACCAGACGCCCGTTCAGGACGACCTCCAGCCAGGTGTAGCAGTCACCGATCCACAGACCGACCTCCGCCCCGCACTCCGCGCAGGCAAGGTTGGGCCCGTCCTGCCCGGCCGGCCCGCAGCAGCCGACCCAGCGAGCGGGGATCCTCGTGGTGCCGACCACGTCCCCCGGACTCAGCAGCGGGTCCACCCCCGGCGCGTGGCCCGCCCTGGACTTCCCGAAGCCCTTGGGCGGCGGGCCCCAGGTGATGCGCCCCGGCTCCGGGTCGTAGGCGAAGGTCCCGGGCGCCATCCTGGGCGGGCAGGGATCCACGGGGGAGCTGAGCGGTGTCCAGGCCTCACTCTCCGTCGGCGGCCGCACCTCGCGCACGGGCGCGGACAACCGGGCCCGGCACACGGCACAGGAGAAGACCTCCGCACCAGCGATCCGCACGACGACTCCCTCCCCCGGTGGTGCGGACGAAGGTACCCCACCACCAGGCCATGTGGTGCTGGAGGGCTCGTCGTGCCTGCGGGTCGCCCGTTCTTCCGCAGCTCAGGGGGCTGACGGCCGCTTCCGGCGGATCGTCCGCCCCGACCGGGGCGCGGAATACTCCCCCAGGACTCCCCCAGACATACTTACCGGCCGGTAAGGTGTGCTCGTCCTCCTCCTTCTCCCTCTCTTCCTCCTCCTTCTCCTCGACATCACTCCGCCCCCTCCGAAGGAACCCGATGCCCCGGTCCACGCGCTCCGCCCTTCTGCTCGCCGGCCTGCTCGCCTCGGCGGGCGTCGCCCATTTCGTCCGCCCGAAGCAGTTCGACGCCATCGTGCCGGAGTCGCTCCCTGGCAGCCCGGGGACCTGGACCAGGGCCAGCGGGGTGGCCGAGCTCGCCCTCGCCGCCGGCCTCGCCCTTCCGGCGACCCGCAGGGCGAGCGCCCGCGCCTCGGCCCTGTTCTTCGCCGGCGTCTTCCCCGCCAACGTCAAGATGGCCTACGACTGGCGACACCGCTCGCCGAAGGCGCAGGCGATCGCCTACGGCCGCCTCCCCCTGCAGATCCCGCTGATCCTGTGGGCGCGCAGCGTCGGCCGCGCCGACTCCTGACGCCCCGGCGACCGCGGTCTCGGGCGCGGTTCCCGGCACGCTCGCCGGCGTCTCGGATCACCACTCCCGGGTGGCGATGAGCTCCTCCGCATCCGCGTCCGCGAACCCGTAGGCCGATGCCACACGCCAGAAGTCCTCGGCGATGATCTCCCGTGCGACCGTCTCGATCTCGCTCCCCGCAGCGTCGAACTCCGCCTCCAGGAGGTTGAACTCGTCCGTCGCGGCCCACGTCAGTGCGTACAGAGCCGTCAGGTCGGCCGGTCGCTCGGCCTCGATGCGTTCGCACAGCCGCAGCAGGATCGCCCGGCCCTTGTCGACGACGTGGTCGGGGAAGTACGTGTCCGCGTACATCTGTCGGAGAAACGCGTGTCCGGCCATCTGCTGGTTCGTGATCGGCATGATGCCTCCGTTCTAGAAGGGGATGAAGAGACAAGAGGGTGAAGAGGGAACGACTCCCCCATCGTGAACGGGACCACTGACAACGCACCTCGTCAGGCACCCCAGCAGCCTCACGCCCGTCGCTCCGTCCCCACGCCTTTCACTTCGCCTCACGTCTTTCACTCCGCCTCACGTCTTTCACTTCGCCTCACGCCGCCCTGCTCGCATGCTCAGGGCGGCGTCGGCGTTTCGGCCATCGCCACATCGACGCCTGGACCAGCCCGGGCAAGGGTCGATGTACCGGGAACGAACGAATTTTCGCCTGGAGTCGGGGTTCGCAGCACGTCCAAAAGTCATGTGTTCGAGAGGGCGGGGGTCGTCGTTGAGCCTGGCAACACGGCACAACACCCTTTCCCGGAGGCCGACATGCACCCCCTGCCGCATCCCCGGACCGCCCTTCCCCCTGCCGCCGCACCCGTGCCCGTCCGCCTCCCGACCGCTGCGACGCGGCCCCGGCGTACCGCCGGTCCCTCCTGCCCCGCCCGACCGGACACGAGGTGGTGGGGATGACCGACAGCGACGTCACCGCACCTTCCTCGGCGGACGGGCCCTCGCTCTCCGAGCAGTTGCTCTTCGGCGGCGAGCTCACCTACGACTACGGCTGGGGCAGCCACGACGGGGCCTGGCTGAAGCTCGGACTGCGCCAGATGGCCGGCGCGCTGCCACGGCAGGTCGCGGTCGCGATCCGGCTGGCGCGCGAGGCCGACCAGCGGGCGTTCGTCACGGTCGCGGTCTGCGAGATCGCCCGAGGAATCGCGCAGGCCGTCTCCCTGATCGCGGTCAACTCCCTCCTGGTCGAACTGCTCGCGTCCGGCGACATCACCGGAAGGCTGCGTGCCGCGCTGCCGTCGCTCGCCCTGGTCGCCGTCCTGGCGGTGGTCGGCTCGGCGTGCGCCTCGGCCTCGGCCGCTGCCACCGGGATTCTGGAGCCCAAGGCCCAACGGGTGGCGACCGAGCGCTATCTCGGGCTCGTGGCGAAGGTGGAGCTGGAGGCGATCGAGGACGACGCCTTCCACAAGCTGATGGACTCCGCGCAATGGGGCGCCGACGCGGCCCGGCGGATGGTCGGCTACTGCACCGCCGTGGTCACCTCGGCGATCTCCCTGGTCGCCGCCGCCGGCGTTCTCGCGGTGCTGCACTGGACCCTCCTGCCGCTGCTCGCGTTCATGGCGCTGCCCAGCGCATGGGGCTCGCTCACCATGGCCAGGCACCGGTACGTCAGCTGGCACCGCTTCGTCCAGCATGTACGGGCCGCCAAACTGATCAGCCAGCTCCTCATCAACCCGCAGGCCGCGGCCGAGATCCGTGTCCACGACGTGGCGCCCTTCCTCCTCACGCACTTCCGGGAGATGGCGCGGACGAGCGAGCGCGAGCAGACCCGGCTCGCCTGGACCGGCGCGCGCACCCACGTACTGGCCGAATCGGCCCGCGGCCTCGCGACCGTCGCCACCTACGGGGTCCTCGGACTGCTGCTGTGGAACGGACGCATGGACCTCGCGGTGGCCGGCACGGCGGTACTGGCGATCCGCACCGGCTCGGCCAGCATCACCGACCTCGTCCTCCGTGTCACGGACGTGCAGGAGGAGGCCCTGTTCGTCGCCGATCTGGAGACCCTGTGCACGGAAGCCGTCCGGCGCGCCATCCCCACCGGTGGGCTGGACCTGCCCGAGGAGGTGGACGAGGTCCGCTTCGAGCGGGTCACCTTCACCTACCCCGGCAAGGACAAGCCGTCCCTGTCCGAGGTCGATCTGGTCATCCCCCGAGGCAAGACCGTCGCCCTCGTCGGGAGCAACGGCGCCGGCAAGTCGACCCTGATCAGCCTGCTGAGCGGTGCCCGGCTCCCCGACAGCGGACGAGTCCTGTGGGGCGGGGTGAGCACGGCGGAGGCCGACCGGGCCCAGGTCTTCGCGCGCGTGGCGATGGTCGCCCAGGACTTCTTCCGCTGGCCGTTCACCGCCCGCGTCAACATCGGCATCGGGCGTACGTCCGGTCCGATGGACGACACGGCCGTCGCGCCGGCCGCCGGGTACTCGGGGGCCGACAAGGTCGTCACGGAACTCCCGCGCCGCTGGGACTCCCTCCTCACCCGCGGCTACAAGGGCGGTCAGGAGATCTCCGGCGGCCAGTGGCAGAAGTTCGGCCTCGCCCGGGCCCGGCACCGCGACGGCGCCGTGCTGATCGTCGACGAGCCCACCAGCGCCCTGGACGCGGCCGCCGAGCAGCGGGTCTTCGACCAGATCCACCAGCTGGCCGACAAGGGGCAGACCACCGTGCTGATCACCCACCGCCTGGCGAGTGCCCGCCACGCCGACGTCATCTACGTGCTCGACGAGGGCAGGGTCGCCGAGCAGGGGACCTTCGCCGAGCTCATGGACCCGGCAGGCGGCACCAGGGTGTTCAGAGAGGCGTACGAGCTGCAGGCCCGCCAGTTCGTCCAGCCGGTGTCCGTTCCGGCGCAGCCCCTTCGGGACACCCCGGCGGGTGCCGGGGAGGCCACGTCATGACGTGCCTCCTCGAAGGGGAGCCTTCCGTGGTGGCGCGCCCTGCTGAACTCCCGACGCCGGGCGCCCCTGCCGCCCCTGGCGCCCCCGCTGTCCCTCCTCCTTCTCCTGCTTCTCCGCCCTCTCCGGCTTCTCCAGACCAGTTCTCCGTGAGGTGCTGACATGCCGCCGTCCCTCTCCCCCGTACGCGATGTACTCACCGCATACCTCGCCGAGTACCCCAACGAACGACCCGCGCTGTCCGGTCTGCTCGACTCCCTGGACACGGGCGGAGACCCCACCAGCCGTGCCACGCTTCCCGGACACATCACCTGCAGCGCGGTCGTCATCGACCGCGCCCGGCGTGTCCTGCTCGTACGGCACAAGGCCTCCGGGCTGCTCCTCGCCCCCGGTGGCCACGTCGAGGCCTCCGACGCGTCGCTGCTCGCGGCGGCCCTGCGGGAAGTGGAGGAGGAGACCGGGCTCCCCGCCTCGGCGCTGGCTCTGACACCCGAGTTCCGCGACCGCCCCATCGACATCGGCGTCCACGACATCGACGCACGCCCGTCCAAGGCCGAACCCGCCCACCGCCACTACGACGTGCGCTTCGTCTTCTGCCTCGCCGACGACGCGCTCTCCCCCACCCTCACGCTGCAGGCCGAAGAAGTCGGGGAGGCCACCTGGCTGTCGTTCGACGAGGTCTGCTTGCCCGCGCTGCGCGCCAAGCTCGCCCGATCAGGACTGGACGGCGCGATCGTTCCCATGAACGCCGCTGCGGTCGTGCACGACGGCCGGGGCCGCTACCTGTTGCACCTGCGCGACGCCAACAAGCCCGAGATCTGGCAGCCGGGAGCCTGGTCTCTGCTCGGGGGCGGCCGGGAGCCGCAGGACGTCACCCTGCTGGACACCGTCCGCCGCGAACTCCGTGAAGAGGCAGGCCTGGAGATCACCGACCTGAGGCTGTACGCCGTGGAGCACGCCATCGGTACGGAGGGCATGACCGTGCCGATCCAGGTCTTCACCGGCACGTGGAGCGGCGACCCGTCCGCCCTGCGGCTCACCGAAGGCGTGATGCTCGCCTGGATGGACCCGGGCAGGCTCCCGTTCCTGACGATGGCGGCGTCCACCAGAGAACTCCTCGAGCGGCACGCGACCGAGCACGCCGCACCGGCCGCTGGCCTCACAGCGAGAGCCGAACCGGGAGCACAGGCACCGGAGCCGCCCGGCACCGTCCCGCACATCGTCGGCGTCCACCTCTACCTGGAGCACGAGGGCCGGATCCTGCTGGGCCGTCGCCACCCGGACTCGTCGTACGCGGGCGGATCGTGGCATGCGCTCGCCGGCCACTGCGAGGCGGAGTCGGCGACCGCGTGCCTGGTCCGTGAGGCGTACGAGGAGGCCGGTCTCGTGATCGACCGCGACGACCTCGAACTGGTCCACACCGTGCACGTGGTCGACCGGGCGGCGGAAGGACATGCGGAGGGGGCCGGGGGCCGGTCGGGGTGTCGGCCACCGAGGATCCAGCTCTTCTTCCGGGCCGGCCGCTGGGAGGGCACGCCCGAGCTGCGGGAGCCGGACAAGTGCGTGGCGTGGCAGTGGTGGGATCCCAAGGACCTGCCCGAGCCGATCGTCCCGTACGCACGCGCGGCGATCGAGGGAGTCCAGGCCGGCAGGCCCTACACGGAATGGGGGTGGACGCGTTGACCGACTTCGCCACCGTCGGCGCCGCGTACTCCGCTCACTCCCTCAGTGCCCGGGGCCGTCTGCGCCACGACCTCGTCGCGCGCCGACTTCTCGCCGAGCTGCCCACCGGGCCCGCACGCGTCCTGGACGTCGGCTGCGGAGACGGTGAGATGACGCTCCGGCTCGCCGCGGCCGGGCACCAGGTGACAGCCGCCGACCCGTCCGCGGAGATGCTCGCGGCAGCGGCCCGCCGATTGCGCGCGCGGCCCGACCTCGCCCCGCAGATCCGGCTCGTCGAAGCGGGCGTCGACAGCCTTCCCTTCGAGCGAGAGCGGTTCGACGGCGTCTGCTGCCACGGGGTGCTCATGTACCTGGACGACGCCGCCGACGCGGTCGGCCGCCTCGCGGGCCTGGTCGCCCGTGGCGGGGTGCTGAGCCTCCTCACGAAGAACCGGGCCGCCACCGGCTTCCGTGAGGCCCTGCGCGGTGAGTACCGGGCGGCGCGTGACCTCATCGAGCACGGCGTGGCGACGAGCGTGGGGAACCTCGGCCTCCGGACGCGTGGGGACACGGCTGAGGCCCTCGACGCGCTCGCGGCCCAGCACGGGCTCGCCCCGCTGCCGTGGCAGGGAGTGCGGGTCTTCCACGACCACCACGTGGACTGGGACCCGGGCCCCGAGGAGTATGTGCAGGCGCTGCAGACGGAGTGGGCCGCCTCGACGCGGGACCCGTACCGGCAGCTCGGCCGCCTTGTGCACACCTTGGCCCGTCGCGGGGCGGAACGACGGAGGACTGCTTGACGGGAACGGGAGCGGGAACGGCACCGGGACCGGGATAGGGACCAAAGCCGGGAACGGGACCGAGTCCGGGGCCGGACACGGAGCCGGGCAGGAGCACGGTGTCGGGCACGGGCACGGACGCGGAGAGGGAGGCAGGGGCGCAGGAAGGGCGCAGGGGCGCGGCTCAGGCCACCCAGGCCGAGGTGGCCGTCTGGACCAGGGAACCGTCCAGGTCCGCCAGCTTCGCCCCGACGAAGGTGCGGGCCGCGTCCGAGGTCTGGATACGGAAGGCCGGTCGATCGGTGGTGAGCGCCTCGGTGATCGCCTCCCCCACCGCTTCCGACGTCTGGGCGGAGGCGAAGGCGCCCCGGGTGCGGCCGAGGTAGTTCGCCAGCGCCGGACCGTAGACGCCGGCCTCGGCCACCGCGCTCTCCCGGATGCCCACGTTCGCGACGAACTCGCTGGCCACGGCGCCGGGCTCGATCACCGCGACCGTGACACCGGCCGTGGCGGCGACCGGGGCCAGGCTCTCCATGAAGCCCTCGGCAGCGAACTTGGCCGCGCAGTAGGCCTCGTTGAACGGCTGGCCGATCACGCCGCCGACGCTGGTGACGGTGAGCAGGCGGCCGCCGGTGGCGCGCAGGTGCGGCATGACGGCCTTGGTGACGGTGACCACGCCGAAGAAGTTGACCTCCATCACCTGGCGGACCTCGTCCACCGACTCGTTCTCGATGGTGCCGACGTGGCCGGCACCCGCGTTGTTGACCACGGCGTCCAGGCGACCGTGGTCGGCGACCACTCCGGCGACGCATTCCTCGACCGAGGCGGCGTCGGTGACATCGAGGCGGCGGATGTCCAGCTCGACCCCGGCCAGCTCGGCCGCCTTCCGCAGGGCGTCGGCTCGGGCCGGGTCGCGCAGCGTGGCGACCGTGGTGAAGCCCGCGCGGGCGGCGGAGACGGCGGCGGCGAGGCCGATGCCGGAGGAGGTGCCGGTGATCAGGACGACCTTGTCGGACATGGAGAAACCTCTCTGCGGTGGTGCCGGTGGCAGGTGGCACCTGGCGGTATGCGGTGGCCCCCGGCGGCGCTCAGCGGCGCACACGGAGCCAATTACTTATGTACCATAATTACCATGCTCCATAACTATGGGCGCCGATATTTGCGACTGTCAAGCACCTGGCTACAGTGGACGGCATGACCTCTCCCGCAGACGAGCTCGACGCGCGGGTGGTCGGCCTGTTCGCCGTCGTGAACCGCAGGTACGCGCGCGAGGCCGAGGCCGCCGCCACCGCGCAGGACCTGACCCCGCTCCAGGCCAAAGCGCTCCTGTACAGCGCCGAGCCGGTACCGATGCGGGCGCTCGCCGAGCGGCTGCACGCCGAACCGTCCAACCTCACGACCCTGGTCGACCGGTTGGAGGAGCGCGGCCTGGTCGAACGGCGCTCGGGGGCCGCGGACCGCCGGGTCAAGCTGGTCGCCGCCACCGAAGCGGGCCTCCGGGCGATCGCGGAGCTGCGGACGGCGATGCCGTTCGCCACCGACCCGCTCGGCGCGCTCGACCGGGAGCAGCGCGAGACGCTCGGCCGGCTGCTGGCACTGATCGCCGACGAGCCGTGGCCGAACGGCGCCACCTCGTAGGCTCACGGGCCCGCGGGAACTCCCACCCGCCTGGCAGACACGCGGCCTAGGCCGGGGCACGGTCGGGAAAGTATGATCAAGCGATGTCCGACATGACAGAGACCACGCCCGGCTGGCTGAGCACGGACGAGCTGAACAGTGCTCGGTCCCAGATGCCGATCCTGTACGTCGAGGCCGTACCCGTGCGCGTGGACGACAGCGGCGAAGTCACCAGCATCGGTCTGCTCCTGCGGATCGGCGCGGACGGAACCATCAGCCGCACCCTGGTCTCCGGCCGGGTCATGCACCACGAACGAGTCCGTGACGCACTCCTACGCCACCTGGAGAAAGACCTCGGCCCCGTGGCCCTGCCACGTGTCCCTCCCTCGCCGCAGCCCTTCACCGTCGCCGAGTACTTCCCCACGGCCGGCATCACGCCGTACCACGACCCCCGCCAGCACGCGGTCTCGCTCGCGTACGTCGTGCCGGTGAGCGGCGACTGCCGCCCACGGCAGGACGCCCTGGACCTCGTCTGGTTCAGCCCGCAGGAGGCTGCCTCTCCCGCCGTGCAGAACGAGATGCCGGACGGCCGCGGGGCGCTGCTGAAGCAGGCCCTCGCGCACGTGGGACACGCGTACTGAGAACGAGGCCGCCGAGGCCGACGAAGACGGCCGCCGTGCTGCTGCCGCCCGGGAAGGGGCGGCAGCAGCACGCGCACGCGTAGCGCCGAAGAACCACGCCCGCGACGGGACTTCCACTGCCTGGCGCTCCCCCGACCGACCAACCGCACCCCCTCGAAGCCACGTTCGATTGTCAGTGGTGGGTGAGACGGTGGATCCATCGAGTCGGAACGAGGGGGAGCTGTCATGACCCGAAGCCAGAACTACATCAACCACGTCGCCCTTGTGCTGGACGCCAGTTCGTCCATGTCGCACCTGAGCCGCAAGGTCGTCGAGGTCGCCGACCAGCAGATCGCGTACTTGGCCCGCCGGTCGAAGGACCTGGACCAGGAAACCCGCGTCACGGTGTACGTCTTCGCCGACAAGGTGGAGTGCGTCATCTACGACAAGGACGTGCTGCGGATGCCGTCCCTGAAGCAGCTCTACCGGGTGGGTGGCATGACGGCGCTGCTCGCGGCCGCGCTGAAGTCCCAGCGGGAGCTGGCCCAGACGGCCCAGCTGTACGGCGACCACAGCTTCCTGACGTTCGTGCTCACCGACGGCCAGGAGAACGCGAGCCATCGCTGCCCGGACGCTCCGAGCAAGGATCCGCGTCGACTCGTCGAGTCCGTGGCGGAGATGATCCGGACGCAGGAGGACAACTGGACGCTGGCCGTCCTGGTCCCGGACCAGATGGGCAAGCACGAGGCCATGCAGGGCGGCTTCCCCAAGGACAACATCGCCATCTGGGACGCCACGAGCACGCAGGGTCTGGAGGAGGCCGGCCAGGTCATCCAGGAGGCCACCGAGAAGTTCATGGTCGGGCGCAGCAAGGGCATCAGGGGATCGCGGGCCGTGTTCTCCGTGGGGGCCGAGGCCGTGAACATGGACACCGTCGCAGCGGCGGGCCTGACCCCCGCGGATCCGTCAGGGTACGCGCTGATCGCGGTGGCCCGGGATGCGGGGATCCGGGACTGGGTCGTCGAAAGCGGGCACACCTACCGGACCGGTGGCGCCTTCTACCAGCTGAGCAAGTCGGAGAAGATCCAGGCGCGGAAGCAGATCGCGGTCCTGGAGAAGAAGACGGACCGGGTGTACACGGGACCCGAGGCCCGATCGCTGCTGGGTCTGCCGGACGTCGAGGTACGCGTCAAGCCCGACCACAACGACGAGTTCACGATCTTCGTGCAGAGCACCAGCGTGAACCGGAAGCTCGTCCCCAACACCCGCCTGCTGCTGATGCACTGACGTCCCGTCTGGGGACCGGCCGGTCGGGGGTCCCTGGTGGAGCTCGGGTCAGCGCTCGCCCGAACCGGTCGATGCGCAGGCGCCACACGCGCCACGGTGGGCCGTGTGGGCGGACGTGAGCAGGGCGAGGTCTGCCTGCACGGTGCGGCTGGAGTACGAGGCGATGGCGGTGAGCGGCAACGACGTGCCGTCCTTGAGGACGAGTCCGGGACTTCCGCTCTGCGCCGGGCCAACGCCCTGCGTACTCACGACGACCTCACGGACGGCGCACCACGACACGGTCCGCGATCGACCGAGCCCTCGTTCCGTGACGCCCGAGGCGTCTACTCGGAGTCCCACAAGACTGCCGCGAAAGGCGAGCCAGAGTCCGGCGGCGAGGACCACGGAGTAGATGACGACGCCGGCGAGGTCAGCCGCGCCGGTCAACCCCATGGCCCCAAGCAGCCCGAACACACCGCCCACCAGGCTCAATGCGATGCGCTGGCTCGCGCTGCCAAGGGTGTGCGCGGGCACCTGTCGAGGCGAGGAGCGAATCGTCATGACGCACACTAACGCCCCCACTCGCCTGTACGAACGGAGAACGAACAACCTTTTGATGCAAGGCCGGATCAGTCCTCGGCGGCCCTGGACAAGGCGCTGAGGTGATCACTTCATGAGATCGCACACCGGCAGGCCGATCCCCCTCGACGCGTTCGTCGTCGACGTTCCCGCTCCGGATGGCGGGCTGCTGCGGGCGGAACGCAGCGGTGGCGGCAGCGGCAGCCCGGTCGTCCTGCTGCACGACGCCGGGATGGATGCCCACCTGTGGGACGACGTGGTTCCGAAGCTGGCCCGCCACCACGACGTCGTCCGCTACGACGCACGCGGGCTGGGCAGTTCCAGCCTGCCGGACCGGCCCTTCGACGACGTCGAGGACCTGGCCGCCGTTCTCGACCACTTCGGCCTGGGCCGTGCCGCGCTGGTCGGGCTGAGCATGGGCGGGGAGACCGCGCTGGACTTCACGCTGGCCCACCCCGGGAGGGTCGGCGCACTGGCCCTCGTCGGTGCGTCGGTCAGCGGACACGACTGGCCGCAGGACCCGCAGTCCTCGGCCTACGCCACCGCCCGTCGGCAGCGGGACGCGGCGGCCCTGGCCGCGTTGGAGCTCTCGGTCTGGGCTTCGCTGGGCCGCACGGCGCCCGGCGGGGAGCTCATCGAGGCGATGGTGGCGGACAACGCCGAACGCCGCATCGCCGGCGAACCGCTCCTCGCCCACTTCCCGGACCGCGACGCGGAAGCCCGTCTGCGCGAGATCACCGTCCCGGTCCTGGTGGTCCACGGCGACCAGGACCATCCGGAGATCGCGGCCATCGCCGAACGACTCGTCGCCGACATCCCCGACGCCCATGGCGTGGTGGTCCCGGAGGCCGACCACTACCTGCCGCTCCGCACTCCCAAGCGGCTCGTCGCACTGCTGCTCGCACATCTGGCCTGACACGGCCCTTGCGCTGCGTGAACGCCCAGGTGGTGTGCGGCCGGTCCCTGAGAGGCAACGTTCTGGCGGGCTTGGGCGTCCATGGCAGTGGTGCCGGAGGCGGCTCGGCCAGGATGTGTGGGAGGGGACACGTGGTGAGGGATGCGGAGGAGGTCGGTTCGGGGCGGGAGCTGAACGCGCATGAGCGGGTTCTCGCCGAGGACCGCCGCGTCGTGCACGAGAGGCCGTGCGGCAGCGACTGGGTCTCAGTCTGCGGTGTGGTGCACGACCACGTGCCCGAGGATGTCGTTCAGCAAACGCTGAAGTCCTTCGGTGTCCATGCCGCCCATCTCTCTCTCACTCCGCGAGCTCGTCGACGGATCATCCGGCAGGCCACAGTGCGTGGATCAGCAACTCCACCTGCCGGGCCACGTGTTCCGGGGCGAACCTCTGCGGGTCGGTGAGTGCGGTGCGGCCGAACTGTTCGGCGCAGGCGACGAAGGCGTGGGCCAGGATCTGGGGGTCGAGTTCGGAGCGGCCCCGGTCTGCGAGGACGGCGGCGATCCAGTCGGCGACCCGCCGACGGAACCGCTCCCGGTCCGCCTCGACGCGGTCGCGGACGACCGCGGGCATGTCCCCCGGTGTGAGCAGGATCAGCCGCCAGGTGTCGGGGGCGGTGCGGAGCATCGTGGACATCCTGCGGACGCTCTCGGCGGCGAACGCCGCGGGCTCCCGCGGGTCCACCCCTTCGGGAACCGTCTCCAGCAACTGCCGGAAGGCACGGGCCTGCTCCCGGTCGAGCAGGGCGCCCAGAAGGTCGCCCAGGTTCTCGAAGACGCCGTAGACCACGGAGCGGGCGACGTCGGCCCGTTTCGCGATCGCGTCGATGGAGACGCCGGCGTATCCGTCGCTGACGATCACGGCCAGCGCCGCGTCGAGCAGTTGCTCGCGGCGTTCCGCGAGCGGGACGCGCGGTGCGTAGGGGCGCCGCTTGCGCGGCGTGGCTTCCGAAGCGGCGTGGGCAGACACCTTGGCAGTTTACGACATCCGTGTCTTAAGACAGCCCTGTCGTAATGGCGTGAGCGGGCATGAGACGAGGAGCGGGACGATGGCGTTGCTGAAGCGGAGCGAGGTCGAGCCCCACGAGGACTACGGCTTCTTCGGCCCCGGGTCGGTGGTGTGGAAGGTCTGGAGCTATCCGACGTCACTGACCGTCGGCTTCCAGCGGTCCGTGGTGGTCGAGGAGCTCGACCCGCCCCTGGTGGCCGCCGTCCACGGAACCCAGGGCATCTACCGACGTCCCCGCACACGCTACGACCGCACCCTGCGGTACTTCGCGATGGTGGCCTTCGCCGGCTCGCGGGAGGTGTGCAGGGCGGCGGACGTCCTGGTCAAGGTCCACTCCAAGGCCGTCGGACGGCTCCCGTACGGGGAGGGGACCTACGACGCCAACGACCCCGCCTCCCAACTGTGGATCCAGCTCACCGGCTGGCACTCGATCCTGTACGCGTACGAGAAGTACGGTCCCGGCAAGCTCACCGCCGAGGAGGAGCGGGAGTACTGGCAGGCGTGCGCGACCGCCGCGGAGTTCCAGACCTGCTCCCCCGACGACGTCCCGCGCGACCGCGAGGGCGTGCGGGCCTACTTCGAGCGGATGCGTCCTCGGCTGTCCGCCAGCCCCATCGCCCGGCAGGCCATGACCCACCTGCTGCGCGCCGACCTCGTGCTGCCGCCCGCGCCCCTCTGGGCGCGGCCGGCCAGCCTGGTCGTGGCCCGGGCGCTACGGATCGCCACCGTCGCCACCATGCCGCGCTGGATGCGCGAGCTGGCCGGAATCAGGCAGTCGCGCGCCCTCGACCTGCTCATCGTTCCCGTCATGAAGGCCTCGTTCGCGCTCGCGCACCTCAGCCCCAGAATCGAGCTGCTCCTGCTGGCACGGCAGTCCCCGTCCACGGTCGCGGTGGTCGCCCCCATGAAGCTCGGGATCGCGCCCCGCCGCGAGGAGGTCCTGACGCCTGCCGAGGCCCGCGCCCGCCACGGCTTCACCAAGCCCGCCGAAGCACATCTCGACCTGCGGGCCCGGCAGATGACCCGGGTGCTCGACGACGGCCTGGCTCCGAGCGAGCAGGGTCTCATGGAGTCGCAGGACACCCTGGGGCCGCTGGCCTAGGCCGTTTCGTTCGGATCTTGCGAGGCTTGTCATACTTCCCGAGTGGAGATGCAGGCCGAGGAGGCTGCCCGGCGTTGGCTGGCTGATCAGGGCGTCAGCCAGGTGCGCGACGGGTGGGTGAGTGACGAGGAACCGGACGTGTTGCTCACCGCCAACCAGGTGGCGCACTCCTGGGCCGGTGATGTGTTCGCCGAAGACGTGGATGCAGCTGACCAGGTGCGGTTGGCTTTCGGGCTGCTGGACCTCCTCGGCGAGTACTGGGTCACGTGCGAGATTCGGTTCGCGAACGAGGGTGCGGAGGGGCCCTTGCCGGCCGACGTGCTGTGGGACGGTTACCGTCAGCGGCTGGAGGCGGACCGGGACGCCGAGGCCGTCACCTATTCGCTGTGGGTGGACTGGTTCGAGGACCATGTCACTTCCGCGTCGGCCTTCGCCGAGGTTCTCGGTACCGACATCGGCCGGGTGGTGGCAGAGAGATCGGAAGCCCTGCTCCGCCGAGCCCGTCGGGTTCTGGAGTGCTCGGGCCCGGTGCGCTGGACGGTGAAGGAGCCGACGTACCGCACCGCCGTGCGGCTTCCCGCCCTGCATCCGGCTCTCTTCCGCGGTCTTCTGACGGGCTTCCACGACGTCTACGGCGACCTGGAACCGGCCGATGCCCTGGCCCTCCTCGACCGGTTGGACCTCCCCACGGACACCCGGCACCTTGCCGAACTGCGCCATGTGCTCGCCGCGGGGCACAGGAACCACTACCGCAGTCCCGGCGCCTGGGACGATGCGGTTCGCTCCTGCTCCTGAGTCGTTGGCCTGGCAGACCAAAGAAAGATGCCGGCGACGTAGAGTCCGGCCAGGTAGATGGTTGCGGTCTTTTCGTAGCGGATAGCGACGCCCCGCCACTGCTTCAGGCGACTGATGCAGAGATCGACGGTATTGCGCTGCTTGTACGTCTCGGGGTCGAAGGCGGGGGTCTGCCACCTCTACTGCCGCGCCGCAGCCGGTGACCGCGACGGCACGCCCAGACCAACGATCAGCTGATCCAAACGAGACGACCTAGGTCCACGCCGCTGCCTCCGTACCCCAGTCGGCCCAACGGCGGCCTGGAGGCGGCCTGCGCGTTCCTCGCCTCACGCCTTGCGGGCGAGGAGTTCGACCTCCTGGAACTGTCGTCGGTCCGTGGGCAGCGGCTCGATCGTCATGCGGCCCACCTCCGCCAGTCCGTGCTCGCGCAGGAGTGCGGCAAGGCGGTCGGGGTTCCAGCGGTAGGCCGTTGCCACTACGTGGTCGTAGCTCTGGGTCTCGAGGTGCGGCCCGTCCGTGGCGGGGAAGTCGATCAGGAGGTGCCCGCCGGGTGCCAGGACCCGGGCGATCTCGGCCACGATGGCGGGGACCTCCTGCGGCGGGGTGTGGATGACGGACCACCGCGAGAGCACACCGCGCAGCGAGCCGTCCTCGATGTCCAGGTCGGCCATCGACCCGACCTCGAACCGCAGCCCGGGGTGGGAGGCCTGCGCGAGCGCGACCATCACCGGGGAGGCGTCGACCCCGAACGCCTTCAGGCCCAGTCCGTGCAGGTGGGCGGTGACGTAGCCCGGCCCGCAGCCGAGGTCCGCGACCTCGCCCTCACTGTCATCGGTCGACCGCACCAGTTCCGCGAACGCGCCCAGCATGGCGCGCTCCAGGGGGCGCTCCCGCAGGGAGTCCTGGAACTGCTGCTGGTACACGGTCGCGATGGTGTCGTAGGCGTCACGGGTCGCGGCCAAGGTGTCGAGTTCGGTCATCAGGAGACCGTAGCCGGAAACGCGGCGCGCGCCGAGGGCCGGTCCCCCATCGGCTGCCGGCCGCCCCATCAGCCGCCGGCTCCGCCCATCGATCTGCCGACCGCCCGTCAGTGCCGGGGAATCGTCGATTGCCGACTGCCCGTCGGCTGCCGATCGCGGTGGGGGCCGATTCCGCGTCGCCCGTGCGCTGCTTCGTCGGGCTGCCTGCTCAGGCCTCTCGGATTTCCGCCGTGTTTCGCGGGTCGTCAGCGAGAATGCGCTCCGCACATCGCCGTACCTGCTCCTCCACCGGCTCACCGCCGGTGACGGGCAGCTCGTAGCCGTACGAAGTTCCCCGCCCGCCCGACTCGTGGGCGTGGACGTGGGCGTGGGCGTCGTGGAACATGACATCGACGCCCTCCGGGCTCGTCAGTTCCTCGGGAACGTCGGGTTCTCCTCGGCGGGGCCAGACGCCGATGAGGACGCAGCCCCACCGCTCGAACCAGCGACTCTCGACGAGGATCTCCTCAAGGAGCCGAGCAGCCGTGTCCAGGGGTTCTTCCCAGCTGCGGTCGGCTGCGGCCCGAGCGAGTTCCGCTTCGTACTGTGCCGCTTCGAAGCGCATGACCGCGGGGAGGGAGCCGGTGTTGCCCGTGTTCTCCCAGGCGTCCCAGATCACCACATCGCCCTCGCGGCGCACCGTGACGTACAGGGCCCCGCAGCACCCGGCGGTGCAGTCCGGTTCCGTGATCATGATCCTGCGGGGCTCGTCGGAGACCGCCAAGGGCAAGCTCCCGGCCGGGCCCCTCCAGTTACCGATACGCCGCTGTCGTGCTCGCAGCCGCCATCGCACGCTCCGTCGCCGCTCAGGACCTTGACGTTGCAGCACAGAATCCCGACCACCTGGGCGGCGGACCCCTGGGCAGAGGTACGGCCGCTCATCGACGGCGCGGACGTCCTGGGGGAGGCGCACCCGGCCGGACTGGCACCCAGCTGCCGCACATCTGCTCATGATCCGTGGGTGCCGCTCAGCGACCAAGACGTTTTCCCCCTCGTCAGATCCGGGTGGAGAGCGGCACCGTGATCTGCTTCAGCCAGGCGCCCGCCGCGAAGTCGCGGGCCTTCACCACCACGCGGTCGTGGAACACCTCGACCTGGAGGCCCTGGTTGAACGTGCCGGGGACCGTGACCTCTCCGCCCTTGCCGTCGTCCGTATAGCCCGTCTGCACCGCGCCCGTGTTGATCACGGAGAAGCCGTCCAGGTTGGCCGTACCGGGGACGACCCTGCGGACGTACCAGTCCGACAGCGCGAGGTCCCAGTGCGTGTGTCCGCAGAAGAGGAAGACGTCCTTGTGGCGGCCGAGAGTGCCGAGGAGGCGGTCCGCCTGGAGGTAGTCGCGCGAGTAGAGGCGGTTGTGGCTTCCCGAGACCGTGTTGGGAAGCGGGTGGTGGGTGATGACCATGACCGGCTTCCGGCGGCGCGCCCAGTGCGCGAGGCGCTCCTCCAGCCAGGTCAGCTGCGCCTCGCTCAGCCAGACCTCGTCCCACAGCTTCGGGTCGTGGTAGTGCATGTACCGCTCGGTGCCGAGGCTCAGCACCGGAATGCCGCCGAACGAGTGCTCCGCGTACACCGTGTTGCGGCCGGCGAAGGCGTAGAAGCTACGGAAGAGCGAGTCCTCGGTCGTCCCGTTGGGCCAGGTGTCCTGCGCGAGGGTCGACGGGTCGCGCCACTTGGGGACGTAGAACTCGTGGTTGCCGATGGCCCAGGCGACCGTGCGGGGGTGGGTGTGGCGCGCGACCTCGGAGGCGACCGCCGCGTACTCGGCGTCGTACCCGCGCGGTGTGATGTCACCGGCCACGGCGAGGCCCGCACTCGTGCGGTTGGTCCGGTTCATGTCCTCCAGGGCGACCCCGAGGTCCCGCAGGTCACCCTGGATGTCGCTGATGACGTTGAAGGTGGCGACCGGGCGCCACGGGCCCGCGTGCGCCGGACCGTGCTGCGCCGCCGGACCGGACTGCGCCGGGCGTGCCGCGCCCGCCGGTATCTGGGCGGCGGCGACCGCGCCCACCGCCCCTGTCGCGACGGTGAGCAGAGACCTTCGATCCACGGGGAGTTCCTCTCGGACGGGCGGTGCCCACCGGCGGGCTCACCTTCCGGGGTGCGCCCGTCCGCCCGCACGTCGCGTACACGCGCCCCGGGCACCGCTCTTCGAACCAGACCCGTTATGCATACGCAACCTGATCGGCTTGTTGCGCGGCTCCGAGATGTCCGGTGCGTGAACGTATGCCTACGGGAGGGGAGTTCGGTGCCCGGGCGAGAACGCGCCTCCTGGGGGCCTGTTCACGCCACGAGGCAACCCACGGAGCGTCGTTGCCCTCCTCCGAAGGCGAGAGAGGGGGCTGGGGAGGTCGGCGCGCGCGCTCAGCACATCCCATCCGGACATCCCATCCGGACATCCCATCCGGCGACTTCCGAACTCCCCGAGGCGCCTCACCCGCACCTCCTGCGTTCCCCGCACAACCGATCGTGAGGAAGTCCGTCTTGATACGTGCTACACGCGGCGTGGCCACCGCCGCGGCGTTACTCGCGTTGGCCTCGGTGTCACCCGGGGCGGCCTTCGCGCAGTCACCCGTCCCTTCCGATGGGCCGTCGGCCGCCGCCGCCAGCAGCCGACTCGGCAATCTCGACCTGCCCGAGGGCTGGCAGGTCTCCGGCACCGGGGCCCGTCGCCAGCTGGTGTGGACGGCGCCCGAACCCGTCCCCATGGGCGACGCCCGCGTCACGTTCCACGCCGGCGACCGGCTCCTCGGTCATCCGGTGGCCGCGCGGGACGGCCGCTCCTTCCGGCTGCCCCTCCAGGACCTGCGGCTCACCGAGGGGACTCAGTTGCGGGTCACGGCCGGAGGACGGCGGCTCGACGCCTCCGGTCCCGCCCGCTCCGCGCGTCTCACCCCTTCTGATCCCTCCGGTACCTCAGGTCCCTCCGCCCCGGCCGCCCTTCCGGGCGCCCCGCTCCCCGCGAACGGCGTGGACCCCGGAGTACCGGGGCGCTACCGCCCCGTCAGCGGCGAGTACGACCTCAAGTCCGTGCGGCTGCCCGGGTTCCCCGAGCCCGTCGAGATGCGTGCCACGGTCGTCGGACCGGCCGGAGCGCCCGGGAAGCGGCCCGTGGTCCTGTTCCTGCACGGCCGCCACGGCACCTGCTACACCCCCGGGTCCGAGGACGTGACCGGTGACTGGCCCTGCGCGGTCGGTTCGAAGCCGATCCCGAGCCACCAGGGGTACCTGAAGGCGCAGCGGCTCTTGGCCTCCCAGGGGTACGTGACACTGTCCATATCCGCCAACGGCATCAACGGCCAGGACTTCCGCGCCGAGGACGGCGGTGCCCAGGCCCGCTCCTCCCTCATACGGCAGCACCTGGCGCGCTGGGCCGACTGGTCCGCCGACCGGGCAGCCGCCCCGGCCGCCGTACGCCGCTCCTCCGCCGCGGACCTGTCTCGGGTCCTGCTCGTGGGCCACTCCCGTGGCGGCGAGGGCGTCAACCGGGCCGCGCTCGACAGTCTCACCCCGCCGCCCGCCGACCAGGACGGCTACCGGGGCCCCGTACGGTGGAAGATCCTCGGCACCGTGCCGATCGGACCCACGATCTTCGGCAACAACCCCGCGCCCGACGTGCCCTCCATGACCGTCCTGCCGGGCTGCGACGGCGACGTGTCCGACCTCCAGGGCCAGAACTTCGTCGACGGCACGCGCGGCGTCAGCCGTGGAGCCGCTCTGCACAGCGCGGTCTACATGGTCGGCGCCAACCACAACTTCTTCAACAGCGAGTGGACCCCGGGCCAGGCGCAGGCGCCTGCCTTCGACGACTTCTGGTCCGACGAGCAGACCGACCCGGTCTGCTCCCCCGGCACGAGGACCCGTCTCACCGCCGCGCAGCAGCAGGCCGCCGGCGCCACCTACATCGCGGCGGCCGCCCGGCTGTTCGTCGCCGGTGACGACCGGGTCCGTCCGCTCCTCGACGGCACCGGCCGCCGCGCGCCCTCGGCCGGCCCGGTCCGCGCCCTCAGCCACGCCGTCGGCGCGCACCGCACACCGGCCTTCGTGCCCGGCCTCTCCGCGCTCACCGTGTCCGGCGGCGGCAGGCTCTGCGCCCAGGTCGACCCCGATCCCGGCCGTGCGTGCCTGTCCCCCGACGCGGGTGGTGCCTCACCGCACTTCGCGTACTGGGAGGCCGCGCCCGAACCGGGCCGCGACGCCGTCGCCCTGGAATGGTCACGGCCCGGAACCCCGGTCGCGGTGCGTTCGGCTCGGCCGGTCTCCCTGGCCGGATCCGGCTCTCTCGCCCTCCGGGTGATCGTCCCGCCGAACAGCACGGGCACCGAGCTGGACATCGCCGTGACCGACGCCTCGGGGCGCCGCGCACACCTGGGCCGTACCCGTGTCGACGGGCTCCCGGGCAGCGAGCGGACCACCTCCTACTGGGCGCGCGAGGTACGCGTACCCCTGTCCGCAGCCGTCCGGTCCGACCTGGACCTGAAGCGGATCGCGGCACTCGAGCTGACTCCCCGGACGGCTGCCGGCCGTGCGTGGCTGATGGACGCCTGGGGCTGGCGCCCCGGCACGCCTGCCGTACGTCCGGCCGCGCTGGCGCGTGTCGACGTCGGACGCCTGACGGTCCAGGAAGGCGACTCCGGTGTCCGGACCTACCGGGTGCCGGTGCGGGTGTCGGGCCAGGGCAGCGGCCAGGTGCGGCTGTTCGTGCCCGATCCGGCCACGGGCGAAACCACCTCCCGCACGGTGACGGTACGCCCGGGACGTCATGACATCGACGTCCCCGTCGAGGTACGGGGCAACGACCGCTTCGGATACGACGTCACGCACGACGCCTTCGTCAAGGCGGTGCGCGGCACGGCCGTCGGCGCGCACCGCGGCGGAGTGACCGTGCAGAACGACGACCCCATGCCCAAGGTGACCGTGGCGCCGGTCGCCGACTCCGTGACGGAGGGCGCCGCGCTGACCTGGCGGGTGACGCTGTCCGAGCCGGCCGACGCCGAGATCAGCGGCCACGTCTCGTTCCTGCCGCCCGTCGGCGGTACGGAGCTGACCACGGCGGACCTCGACCAGGCCTGGCTGAAGGAGCAGCTCGGGGAGGTACCGGCCACGCCCACGCCGCTCTCCCAGATCGAGTTCGGCGGGCTGAACCTGCCCGTCTCCGTCCCGGTCGGCGCGACGACCGCTGAGGTGAGCGTGCCGACGGCAGAGGACGCGGTGAGTGAGCCGGCGGAGTCTCTGCGGGCCCAGCTGATCACGTACGACTCCACCTGGGAGCCCGTGCCGGGACCCGAGTTCGTGGGGACGGTGCGGGACGCGTCGTAGGGTGCGCGTGCTCGTGACGTAGCGCGAGGCGGCACGACGTACGGGCGACGCGGCACGACGCGGCACGGCGTACGGGCGACGTGCCACGGCGTACGGGCAATGACGTGCCGTGCCGTGACGTGCCGTGACATCGCATGGAACGGCCGAGGCGGACACCGCTCCCTTCACGGGGCGGTGTCCGCCTTCCGTTGCGCCTCGGGCAGGATGAGTGACCATGACAGATGGGCGGGACAAGCTCGTGGAGCTGTTGCGGCGGGCCGGGCTGGACGTCGTGGGGGGACATCGGGTCGAGGGGGCCGTGAGGCCTTGGGCGGCTTGGCGACCGGTCGTCTCGGCCAACACCGCGCCGACCGTGGCCGTACGGATGGACGCGCCGGAGCTGGTCGCCGAGCTCAACCGGGAGTGGTACCGGCTGGCGGTGGAGCTGGGGGTCATCGGCGCGGACGGCACCTTCCTCATCCACACGGCCGGCAGCGGGCCGGGCGGCCCGTCGAAACGCTGGACGCGGGTGCGGCTCACCGAGCGGTGGGACCTCGCCGGAGTCCTCGGTGAGCGGCCCGGCCGGCCCGAGTTCGTCACGCTCTCCGTGGACGGCGACGCTCTGCTCGGGGCGACGAGTGAGGAGTACGACGTCTGGCTCATCGCGCAGGACCGCTTCGCGGAGTGGCGGGAAGCGGAGGCCCTCGCCGCGGGCAGCGAGACCGCCGACGAACGCGCCGCGGCATGGGAGCAGTTGTTCTGGATGCCGAAGTCCGTGCGGTGGTTGCGTGACGAGTGGGCGCACGGGCTCGCGCTCAACCCTGCCGTCTCCGAGGACCTTCGTGCGGGTCTCCTGGGCCTGTCCCACCACCTCCTGTGGCGTCCCCTCCCGGCCTCCGTCGTCGAGTCCGCGACGGTCCACCCGGACTGGCCGGTACGCGCGCTGCTCGCCGAGGTCCAGCCGAACATCACGGCGGAGCAGTGGGAACGCCTGATCCTGGGCGAGGAGGACCCCCGGAGGCGGTGGATCCTCGCGGTGTACGCGGCAGACCGGCGCGTCGAGCTCACCGCCACCACGTACGAGCGGCTCGCCGAGGACCCCTCCGCGAGGACACGGCAGGAAGCGGCCCGGCTGACCGGTCTGCCCGCCCACCTGCTCGTAGTGCTGGCCCGCGACGTCGATCCCTCCGTACGCGCTTCGGCGTGCCGCGGGGCGGCCTGGTCGCAGCTGGACGACACCGTCCGGTCGGCGCTTCTCGACGACCCCGACCGCACGGTGCGCGTCGCGGCGCGCCTGCGGCACCACCAGGAGCACCCGCTGCCCCGGTCCGCCTACGACGCCGAGGGACTCGACACCAGCGACGCGGCGAGGACGTGCCGACTCGCACGTGATCTCGCCGAGCGTCTGGCCGACCACGGCGACCCCGGTCGGCGCCGCGACCTCGCGGGCAACCCGTGGCTGGACGGCGACCTGGTCGCCCTTCTCGCCCGGGACCCCGACGAAGGCGTCCGCTTCGCGGTCTCCACACGTCCCGATCTCAGCGAGGAGCAACGGGCCGGCATCGCCTACGACTTCGATCCTGGCGCGTACACCAACGCGCTCGACTGGGTCAGCGCGCTGCACGACGATCCCGAGGCCATGCGCCGCCTGGCAGCCTCCTCGCACCCCCTCGTGCGGAGAAGCGTCGCCCGCGCCGAGCGGCTCCCGACGGACGTCGTCGAGTCGCTCGCGCACGACGAGGACCGTGTCGTGCAGCTCTTCCTCGCCGAGTCGTGCGACGACGCGCCCGCCGAGATGCTGCTGCGGGTGTGGCAGTGGTGGACCGGCAGCCTCAGCGCGCCGGGCCGCCCCCGCAGCCATCCGAACTTCCCCCGCCTCGGTCTGCTCCGCCACGCCGACGACCCGAACCCGCGCATGCGGCAACTCGCATTGGACGACCCGGAGTCGACGGTCGATCTCGTGGAGCGGTTCAGCCGTGACAGCGACGAGGAGGTCCGCTTGCGGGCCGCGGCGGACACCCGGCTGGCACCCGCTTCGGCGGTGCGGCTGCTGGACGACCCGTGCGAGCGGGTGCAGCGGGCCGCGGCACGGCACCCGCGGCTGCCGGCGAGGACCCTGGTCCGGCTGCTCCGCAGCAGGGACACCGCGTACGCGGCCGCCCGGAATCCGGGGCTGCCCGAGCCGGTCATCGCACGGATGATCCAGCTGCTGCAGGAAGTTCGGGCCGAGACGCAGAACGGGGCCGGAGGCGACGCTTAGACCTGGCTCCCCCCTCGTCGCTCCCCCTCATCGCTCCCCACTCGCCGCTCTCCACTCGCCCATGATCCGTACGCTCCATCGGAGTGATCACTCGTTCGTGAGTTTCCGCTCGTTCGTGCCCACCACCCCGAGACGCTGGACATCGGCGGCGCGTGACCGGCGTCGCCGTACCGGTGCGCTGTGGAGGGGGAGACGTCATGACGCGGGAAACGAGGCACCGCGGAGGACCCGGTGAGCAGGTGGTGCTCCTGGTCGCCGGGCTGGCCGATGTGGCCGTGGGCACGCTGGGGTCCGCACTCGGAGTCGTACGGGGGCTGACCCGCCGCTCGGACGCGGCGGAGCTGGTCTCGGAGGCCGAGCGCGATCTGACCGCGCGGGGGCGCCTCGTCCTGGACCGCTACGCCGCCGCGCCGCCGGCCCATCTGGAGATTCTCGCCCGGCACGCCCTGGCCCGGCGGGCGGGCGAGAGTGACTGAACAGTGGGAGCCGACCGCGTTCAAGGCGCGGGTCGACGAGGTCCTGCACCGCTTCGTCGCCGACGAGGCCGACCTGCTGGCGGCGGTCGATCCGGCGCTCGGTCCGGTGGCCGAGCAGCTCGAGGCCTCGGTCTCGGTCGGGAAGAGGTTACGGGCCGCGTTCTGCTACTGGGGCTGGCGGGCGGCTCGGCAGCCCGACAGCGACGCGTTGGTGCGGGCGGCGGCCTCCATGGAACTGGTGCACGCGGCCGCCGTCGTCCACGACGACCTCATCGACGACAGCCCCCTGCGGCACGGACGGCCGACCGCCCACATGGCCCTCGCGAGCGCCGTACGGCACCATCCACGGGCCGCGGATGCCGCCCGGTCCCTCGCGATGCTCGTCGGGGACCTGCTCATGTCGCTCGCCGGGCAGCTGTTCGCCACCAGCGGCCTCCCCGCCGCCTACCTCGGCAGGGCCCGCCCGCTGTGGGCGGCGCTGGCCCGCGATCTCGTCGCCGGCGAATGCCTGGAGATCCTGCACACCGGGGTCACGCCGGACACGACGGCCTCGCTGAAGGTGATCCGCTACAAGACCGCCAAGTACACCGTGGAGCAGCCTCTGCTGATCGGCGGTGCGCTCGCCGGGGCCGGCGACCGGCTGCGTGCGGGGTACAGCGCCTACGGGCTGCCGCTGGGAGAGGCCTTCCAGCTCAGGGACGACCTGCTCGGCCTGTTCGGCGACACGCGGCACACCGGCAAGGCCAACGCCGACGACGTACGCGGCCATCGGCCCACCGCGCTCCTCGCGGAGACGTGGCGCATCGCCGGCACCGAGGAGCGGGAGGGGCTGCGCGCGGTCCTCGGCCGGCCCGATCTCGACGAGGACGGTCTGGATGCCGTACGCGGGGTGATGCGGCGGCTCAAGGCACCCGAACGGGTCGAGCACATGATCGCGGCGAGGGTCGAGGAGGCGCTCGGCGCGCTCCATGACCTGGACGTACCCGCGCCCGCGGCCCACGCCCTGACCAGCTTGGCGCATGCGGCCGCGGTACGCCTGTCCTGACCGGGTGGGGCGGCAGCGGCCGAGAACCGGTCCGTCCGCAGCTTCTCCAGAGTGCTCATCCCCCACACAGAAACGAAGGATTCTCCCCCGTGCTCCACACCGAGACATCGATGGACGCCCTCCGACAGAGCGGCGACGAACTCGCCGACGCCACTGTCGCCGCTCTGTTCGAGCGCGGCGAGATGGGCACCTTCAACACCTTGATGCGCTTCTTCTCCACGGCCGGCGCGCCCCTTCCGGACGGATTGCCCGACGTCGCCAAGGAGTACCTGGAGGCCACGAGCGCCCCGCCGTCCTGGGTGGACTGGGACGAGATGGAGCGGGCGCGGCTGTTCTTCATCGACAACAACGTGCACATCGCCACCGCCCTCTCGTTCGCCTCCATGCCCGCCTGCTATCTCGTCCCCCATGTGGCGAAACTGCTGTCGACGACCCACGGGCTGAACTACCCCTCGACGCGCATGGCGGCGACCGGCCAGTTCACCGTGTACCTGATGCGGCCCGACGCCTTCGAGGCGGGCAGCCGTTTCCTCCCGGCCGCGCAGAAGGTGCGACTCCTCCACGCCTCCATCCGCCACCACCTCACGCGCGAGGAGCGCTGGGACGTCGGGACCCTGGGGGTCCCGATCTGCCAGGAGGACATGATCGGCGGGCAGATGTTCTTCTCGCTGCTCGTCCTCGACAGCCTGCATCGCCTCGGCATCCACATGTCGCAGGAGGGAGCGGAGGCGTACTACTACGCCTGGCGTGTGGTCGGCGCCATGCTCGGCGTCGACCAGGACGCCGTCCCCACGTCGCTCGATGAGGCGCGCCGGTTCCTCGACCAGTACATGGTCCGGTACATGGGACCGTCCCCGGAGGGCGTCCACCTGACCCGGCAGCTCATCCAGCTCTACGAGGAGGTCGTACCCGGGACGCTGCTCGACCCGGTCGTGGGGGCCCTGGTCCGGTACCTCGTCGGCGACACGAGCGCCGACTGGCTGGAGGTGCCGAGCACGCCCTGGGACACGGTCGTCAAGGCCGTGCCCCATCTGCTCGGCGTCCTGGAGACCATCGAGGACCGCTCACCGCTCGGCGCCTGGGCCCTCGACCGGCTCGGTCACCTCACGACGGTCCTCGAACTGTCCTCGCTCACCCGGGGACGCGTGATGCAGTACGCCGTCCCCGAACACCTCAGGAAGGAGTACGGCGTCCCGGACGCCCGGTCCCGCACGCGCCGCTGGACACCGCCGGCGGCCACCACGCCCGCACGGTGATGGCGGACCGACCGCCCGCCCGCCTCGCGATCGGCAAGGGAGTGCTCCGCCTCCTGTCCCTGCAAGCCGCGGATCGCTCCTGGGAACTTGCCGTCTCCGAGGCGGACATCGCTCTGGTCCGCGCCGCGCTGCGCGGGCACGGGACCAAGGGCTAGAAGGTTTCCCTACGGTGAGGCGCATGAGGGCGGCTCGCTCGTACCGGATGGTCAACCGCGCTAGTGCCACAGCTCAGGAGCCCCGGCAATCCCCCCCCCCCCCCGCAGGTCGCCGGGACAGACAACGCTGCCGTACAGCAGAACCCGCTCAGGCCGACCGCTCGGAAGGATGGCCACCTCGTAACTCTCCGTACGAAGTGCATGCGTGATCCCCCGAATGATGTGGATCACGCAGCCTAAGGATTGAGCGAGGCGAGGGTATGCCCCGGCCGTACAGCCACGGGGCTCCGGGGGGGGGGGAGGTTGCTGAGTGGTTCCCGATCCGCCCGGCTCGCCACGACCCACCCGACTCAGACCTCCCCCGCCCCCTCCTCCCCCAGACCGTCGGGTTTGGAGCATGATCCAAGATTTACGTGGATGTTGCATGAGGTCTTCTGCGGAATACGCAGCTCCGCAATAGTGGCGCGCACAGCGGAAGTTGGTTTCCGCATGACAGAAGTCCGCTACGGAGGAGTGCCCGTGCCGCACGCCGCCCCACCAGCTCCACCCGCGCCGTCCCGCGCGCGCCGCGCAGCCCGTCTGCTGCGCACCTCGCTCTTCGCGCAGGTCGCCTGCGCGCTCCTGCTCGGAGTCCTCGTCGGGCGGCTGTGGCCCGAGGCCGCAGCGGCCGCCCAGCCGCTCGGCGACGGATTCGTCCGCCTCATCAAGGCGATGATCGCCCCGCTCGTCTTCTGCGTGGTCGTCGCCGGCATCACCAAGGCGGGTGACCTCAAGGCCTTCGGCCGCATCGGCATCAAGGCGCTGATCTGGTTCGAGGTGGCCACCACGGTCGCCCTCGTCCTCGGCCTCCTGGCCGGCAACCTGGCTGGTCCCGGAGTCGGGATGAACGTCGACCCGTCGAAGCTGGACGCCTCGGCCGTCGAGGAGAAGACCGGCGGCGGGGAACTCCCGTCGACGTCCGAGTTCATCCTGCACTCACTGCCCGACAGCGCGGTCGGCGCCTTCGCCGAGAACTCGCTGCTCCAGGTCCTCGTCCTGTCCTGCCTCGTCGGCGCGGCCCTGCTGCACCTCGGCCACACCAAGGTGCCGGCCGTCCTGCCCGTCATCGAGCAGGCGCAGGAAGTCGTGTTCGCCATCGTCGGTTTCATCATGAAGCTCGCCCCGCTCGCGGTCTTCGGTGCGACGGCGCATCTGGTCGGCGAGTACGGGCTCGGGGCGCTCTCCACGTACGGGAAGCTCATCGCCGTCTGTTACGGGGTGGCCCTGCTCTTCCTGCTCGCCCTGGCACTCGCACTCAAGGCGCTCACCGGGCTGAGTCTCTGGAAGTTCGTCCGCTACACCCGCGAGGAGATGCTCCTCGCCCTCGGTACGGCCTCCAGCGAGACCGTCATGCCGCGCATGATGCAGAAACTGCGCGCCGCCGGCTGCAGGGACGACGCGGTCGGGCTCGTCCTGCCCACGGGCTACTCGTTCAATCTGGACGGGGCCTCCATCTATCTGTCAGTCGGAACGCTCTTCATCGCCCAGGCGGTGGGCGTCGACCTGACGCTGGGCCAGCAGATCACGGTCGTCCTGGTCCTGATGCTGACCAGCAAGGGCATGGCCGGCGTCCCCGGCTCTGCCTTCCTCGCCCTCTCCGCGACGGCGTCCGCCCTCGGCGTCATCCCGGCGGGGGCCGTGGCCCTGCTGCTCGGCGTCGACCGGATCATGGACGCGATGCGCGTCGCGACGAACCTGCTCGGGAACTGCGTGGCGGTCCTCGTGGTCTCGCGCTGGGAGGGCGCGCTCGACCGGGTGACGGCCAAGAAGGTACTGAACGGCGAGATCGAGTTCGTACCGGAGAGCACGTCCGAGGCCGGCGCCGGGTCGGAGGGCGAGGCCGTGGGACCGCCGGTGGTTGCGGAGACCGCGCCGCCGGAGGCGAAGACCCTGCGGGGGTAGCCAACTAGCGGGACGGAGGGGAGGTTGTGGGGCACGGCCGACAGTTGCGAGCCGGGCCTCGGACCGAAACCCCTCTCACCGGGACTGGGTCTCCTGCTGGTGAAAGGATCGCGGCATGGCTGCTGACACGTCCGATGCCGACACCGATACCGACACCGATACCGATGCCGATGCCGATGCCATGGCTCACAGTGCATTGCTGATCCGCGCCCGTGAGCTGTGGGAGACACTGGCCGACGCTCCGGTGTCGTTTACGTCGCCCAGTGAACCCACTGGTCCCGCTGGTGCCACCGAGGCTTCCGGTCCCACCGGTCCCACTGTGGTCGTTTCACCGACCTCCGCGCTGTGCCCGGCCTCCTGGGCCGGCATCGTGGTCCTGGGCAGCGCGGCGATCGCCACCGCACCCACGGAGAGCGCCGCCCTGGTCCTGCGCCGCGCACTCGCTTCGGTGCCGGTCACATCGCTCACCCGGCCGGAGATCGTTCGAGCCGTGCTTCCGGTGGCGGACGTGCTTGGTCCGGCAACCCTGGCGTACCTCTCCAGCGCCGAGTTCCGCCCCGCATCGCACCCGCAGGGCGCTGCCGAGCCACTGGCATCCACTCATCCCGACGTTCAGGGGCTGTTGCGGTCGGCCGAACCGGGCGACTTGGCGGAGAGCGGCATGGAGGAGATCACCTCTCCCGCCTTCGTCGTACGCGAAGGAACGGACGTGGTGGCCGCGGCGGGGTATCGCGCCTGGCCCGCCGAGACCGCGCACGTCTGCGTCCTGACGCATCCACGGTGGCGGGGCCGTCGACTCGCCCGCCACACCAGCTCCGCCGCAGTGGCACACGCACTGGCCGCAGGTCTCCTCCCCCAGTGGCGAGCCCGCCCGCCGGCCTCTCGAAGGGTCGCCCAGTCACTCGGGTTCCGGGAGTTGGGCAGTCAGCTGAGCATCCGTTTGGAGAGGGACGCGCCAGGCGGCACACACGGGTGAGCTACTGGGCGACACACGAGACCTGCCGGCCGAGTGGGTCAGCCGGTCTTCATACAGTCGCGGCCGGGCACACCAGCGACCGCAGGCAGGGACGGTGCGTGACGTCCCCACCGCACACGCGCCGTGTCCCCGACCGCTTCAGAGCGTGCATCGGACGTGCCTTAGGTTGACTGACGTGAGTGTGCGGGAGCGCCGATATCGATACGTCGGACCGGTCGAGCTGAAAGCGGCGGTCCGGCCTGGTGACGGCGGGCGCCGGATCAGGTCGACGGCTTGCTTCGACGAATGGATCGCTGAGCGATCGGCGGTGGAGTTGGCAGAACCGTTCACTTTCGTGGTCGACACGGAGGGTGTACTTCGACTGGCGCCTCGACGTAGTGAGCATGTGGCCTGCGCCGGCGGAGACATGGTTCTGAGTGCCGGTGAGATCAGCTTCGCGCGCGAGGCGGGCCGGTGGATCGTGGGTGAGGTCAGCAACCAGTCCACGGGGTACTGCCCGGACGTCACCTCGTGGCCGGCAGTCGCTCGTGCCGTGGACGACGTGGGGCTCGGGCGGCCCTCCGGCTTCACCCACGAGGTGGTGTTCCGGCGGTGCCCTGACTGCCAGGAGCACAACATCGTGCGCGAGGGCGACTTCGTCTGCGTCTTCTGCGGCAGCGATCTGCCCACGGCGTGGAACGTGGGTCCCCACGCGTGAAGGCCGGTTGTCACACCGCTCTGTGACCCGAGCTCACGAGGGGAAACGGGTCAGGACGAGCAGGACACCGTGACCACAGCGTCACCGGCGGCCCCAACGCACGGCTGGTGCCAGTGGCAGCTCCTAGGGTGCGCTGGTATTCAACGAGGAGGTTCCATGGGCTTTTCCGGTCACCTGGTCTTTGCACGCAACGATCACCCGCTGCTGGAAGCGCCCGTGTTCGGCAGTAGTGATCCAGTGCTGAGGGACGACGTGCACGAGTGGTGGACTCGACCGGGCGGCTGACAGACCCCTGCAGTTGAGCCAAGGCATCTGGGAGGACGAGTACCTGCTCGCCCTTGTCGAGCGGACCGGTGCACCAGCTTGCGTCGCAGACGCCTCCGACAGCGGCATCGCCCTCGTGACCGGCCTGGACACCAACGGCCGACGCTGGCAGGCATGGCTCAACCTGGACAACGCTGCGGCTCTCCTCGTCGAGGAACCCGAGGACGTGGACGACGTGAGTCTGTGGTCGGCCACCCCGGAGTTCGTAGCCGCCGTCGGAGCCAAGCACGCCGAGCTCGACGCGGAACTACCGACCGACGCCGCAGGAGCTCTGGCGTGGGCCTCGGTGGCTGGGGTCCAGAAAGCGGCGCAGCAGTCTCGGATCAAGGAACTTCTGCGTGCACGCGAGACCTTCGTGGAGGAGCTGTTCGACGCGCTGCTGGATGAACTGGGCTTCCCAGAAGCCACCCAGGCTTCATCTCAACCGTAAGAGACGACGTATGGGGTAACGGAGGTTGGGGCCCGCGTTGAGAGTCATTGCGTTGCGTCCAAAACGGGTCCAGCCGGCCCCGGAGTGCGGAACAGCCGTGTTGTCAGTGGCCCGGGATACGGTGCGACGTGATGGGCCGGACGGAGATCGTCAGGGACTCGCGGCCATGGGGGGTGGGTCGGACAGACCCCGGCAACCAGCTCGGGACTGGAGGTACCTTGCCATGTCCCCACCCCCCACCTCCCAGCTCCCTGCCCTGAGAGCGGAAGAGGATCGCATGGTGGCGAGACGGCCAGGAAAGCCCCCGGCACCCCCATACCACCAGTCCGCCGTCGACGCCGAAAGCCGACTGTGGTCCCGGATGCCTGACGTCGCCTTTCGCCGCACGGACAAGCGGCCCCCACTGCAGCCACGGTCTGAGACATCGCTTCTTGGACGTGATCGTCGTCGATCCATACTTGACAGATCGGGTCAAGCGGTTTGATGCCGGACGAGTTGTGGGTGCTGATCCGTCGAGTGATGCCGCCGCCGGTGGCGATACGTCCGCAGGGTGGGGGCCGGCGCCGGACAAGTGGCCGTGAGGCCCGCACGACAGCCAGTGCCTTCTGCCTGTCTCTCTTGGACCCGTCCGTGAGATCGTCGTGCTCGTGATCGAGTCTTGGGTGATCAATGACGACAGCCCTGCCCCTGTGTCGTCGGCGGGGGTTGTGGAGGCTCTTCGGCCGAGGATCGACAGTGAGCGGCTAGAGACGTGGCTGACCAGTTCGTCTGGACGGTTGCTGGCCTTCGTGACGAATGCCGAGCGAGCGATGGTGGTGCTGTTCGAAGGCGAGGGTGATCCCGGTGAGCACACCGTGGCCCCCGGAACTGCGGGTCGAGCGACGGGTTCGTCCTCTCCAATGGGCAGGGCGACGAGTATCCGGATGAGGACACCGTCCCCATCCGTGAGGCGTTCAGGCTCGTGGAGCACATCGTTGGCAGGGGCTCTTGGCCTGCGGACGCACGCTGGGTGGTCGATCGCTGAGCGGGCTATCGCGATGCCCGGATAAGGATCGCGGCGCGATGGAGCGCGGCCTGGAAGGCGATGGAGGGCTTGTCGGTCCGCATGGCCAGGCCGCGCCACGGCTTGAGGCGGTTGATGGATCGCTCGATCGCGTTGCGCTGCTTGTACGACTCCGCGTTGAGAGCCGGCGGGCGACTGCCCGCACTGCCTCGCGGTAGCCGGTGGCCGATCCGATCGGAGGGCTGACGGTTTCGAAGGCCGGGGCGTCGCCCGCCTGGCCTGCGGTGGCGCGGATTGGCCAGGGGCCGTGCACGGGCGTGACTGGCGAGATGGATCTTCGTGCTCAGGCCGCCGCGGGAGCTCCGAGGGCGTGGTCGTCGATTTCGCCCCGGCCTGGAGCCCCCTTTCCCCGGCGTCGGCGGAGTTCCTGGTGAGGGTGTTCTGTAAGTCAGTCGAGGATGATGGCGGGGTGTTGGTCAAAGTTGATGCAGTTCAGCCCGCCCCGTCGGGGCCCCTGGCTGTCCGAGTGCACTCGGCGGTGGGCACCGTGGTGGTGCTTTGGCAGGGAACCTCTGAGGCAGTCGGGCGAGAGCACTACGTCGAGTGGACTGTGGATGAGGACATCGCCTGGATGGTGAACGCGTGGCCAAGTGCCTCTGGTGTCTCTGAGCTGCAGGAAGACTGCGACCGCATCGTCCTTCGTGGCCAGTTGAGCCTCTTCGAGGACGGAGGGGTTGTCCTGGACGTCGGTGGCACTCAGATCCTGTTCGATCTTGGCGACCCGCCGCTGCCGGAAGGTGCTGACGGATCGTGGGTTGAGGTTCGTGTGGCACGGGAACACGTCACCGTCTGGCCCGTCGAGGTGTGACTGGCCGCGGGCGGTCAGGTGTCGCGCCAGTCCGGAGTGGATTCACGGGTGAGCCGGCGGCTCATGAGGTCGACCATCGCGATACGGATCATGCCTTCAGAACGGTGCGTGTGGGTTTCGTAGTCGCGGGCCAAGGCCAGGAGGAGGCCGAGGGTGTCGACGCCGATGTGGCGCTTGCGGCCCGCAATCTTCTTGCCTGCGTCGCTACCCTGGCCTGCGGCCGGGACGCTGGCGGACGTCTTGATGCTCGGGGCGTCCAGCACGCAGGCCGTAGGCTCGGCCTCCCGCCCCTCGGCTTCGCGCACCAGTCTGCGGAGGAGGCCGTTGATGAGCTGGTCGAATACGCCGTCCTTCTGCCATGCCGCGAAATACCCGTAGACGGTTTCCCACGGTGCGAAGTCGTGGGACAGGTAGCGCCAGGTGATGCCGGTGCGGTTGTCGTAGAGGACCGCGTCCATGATCCGGCGAAGGTCATGTTCGGGTGGACGTCCGATGTCCAGGCCCTTCCTTCTCCGCCCGGCGCGCCAGGCCGACAGAATCGGTTCCGGCAGGCCCCACCGGGCCTCGGGCAGGTCACTCGGATACGGCCGTTGTCGTTGGCGCATGTTTCGGTACCACCGGCTGTCGGTACCTCCACAGGCAGGGCGCAAACGGGGCTGAGCGGGGGCGCCCTGGGATCGGACGGGAGCGAAGGACTCTAAAGGGACCGGCATCCGCAGTCAGCAACCACATCTGACACGCAAACACCATGCACTGCAGTCACCTCACGGCAGCCACCCACCCGGGCTCGGGATCAAACACCTTCGCCAGGACCAAACGCTCTGTCAGACGTCGTTTCGCTTGGTCAGTCGTCGTAGATGAGGGAGTGTTCCGGCTTGCGTTCGTGGCGGTAGTAGAGCTGGTGGCAGCCAGCAGTGCCGTACCTCGACGGTGAACGTCGACATCGGTCATTCAGCGAAGTCGCCGCTCGCGCTGCCACCGTCGACGAGGGCAATCTATGGCCGGGTTGGAACTCCCTGGCCGCAGCCCTGCGTCGCCGTTTACGCTCCGCCCATGCGCAGTGTCTACGTATTCCCCGCTGGAGAGTCGACCGCGACAGCCGCGCGGCTTGACCGGCTAATGCCCGGCAAGAATGGATACTGGACGGACGGGGAGCTCTACATCGACATCGAGGACGAGCAGGACGGTCCCCTGTTCGGCGGCTGGGATCCCGAGGACGTACGCCTGCTGGACTCCGTGCTCGACCACCGCCCGACCTGGGACCTGTTGGTCAGCGTCTCCAGCCACCTCGACGGTACTGCCGAAATCCGCAGTCTCCTGTCACACATCCTCGAAGCCGGCGGCGTCGCCATCGACGACTACTCCGACCACTGCTGGACGCTCGAAGAGATAGACACCGAGTGCAAGATCGACGGTCTGGGCTTCTTCGACTTCCGTACCCACGCTGCACGGCACGGCCACCCACCTTGGACTATCGCTCGAGCAACTTCAGGGAGGCAGGACTAGGGGGTGTCTTCTGGATCAAGGCCGGGGAGAGTAGTGCCTGGTCTGAGGGAGGCTGGCCCGGCATCATCGCGGCATGGGTAAGGACATCTGGGGCTTCATCGAGTGCCAGCGTGACTATCGAGACCATGAGGCGGACTCGTTCTGGCACGCCACCATCGACCTGGACCACCTGAAGGTGCCGAGAAATTACGACGCCTTTGGCGCTCTGTTCGGCGTCTGCGACAACGAGCAGTTCGTGCCGGTGGCTCCCGTCCGTGGACTGCCTGCCGACGTATCGAACCGTGTCCGCGACGGCCATGAGACGACGGCCGGGCGAAGCGCGAGCTGGGTCAGCTGGACGGAGATCAAGCGGGTCGACTGGGATGAGGAGTCCGCCGAGCCGGATGCCTACATCCACGAGTACTACCTTGATCCGCAAGGCGACTGGCAGTTCCTCCAGCGGCACTACTCCGCCCCTCAGCGATTCGTCCAGCTCTGCGGACAGTCGGCCCGCATCGCGTGTCATCCCGGCATGCACTTCCCGGAGGGCTCCCAGTGGATCGATGGAGACCAGATGTTCCGTGTCGAGCGCCTCAGGCGCCGCGACGCAGTGCCGGACCATGAGTGGGGCCCCGTCTGGACCGTCATGAGAACCCTCGCCGAACTGCACGGCGACGACGACGTGAGGCTGGTCGTCTGGTTCGACGACTGACGTCACCTCGGGGCCCAGATGAAGATCCCGGCGATGTGGAGCGCAGCGAGGTAGATCGTTGCGGTGTTGTCGTATCGGGTGGCGAGTCCGCGCCATTGCTTGAGGTGGTTGATGCATCGCTCTACGGTGTTGCGCTGTTTGTAGGCGTCGCGATCAAACGCGGGAGGCCGACCTCCAGTCTTGCCGCGGCGTATGCGATTCGCGACCCTGTCCGCAGGCTGAGGAATCACCGTTCTGATGCCATGTCGTCTTAGGTAGCCACGAATTACGCGAGACGAGTACGCCTTCTCCGCCAAGACCACGCGCGGGGTTGTACGGGGCCGACCGAGACACGAGGCACTCGCAAGCGGGCCATCACCTGCTCAGAAGCTGATGCGTCACCGGCCTGGCAAGGCGTGACGGTGAAAGCGAGCGGACGACAGCAGCTGTCCGCGACGAGGTGGATCTTGGCGGTCAAGCCGCCGCAGGAACGTCCGAGGGCATGATTATCTGGCTCACCGGCCGGGGCCCCTTCGACAGGCCCCGGCGGCGTGCCGATGAGCCCGGACGATGGTGGGGTCTACCGAGACGATCCACTACTCCGTGCCCAAGTCGTTGGGGACATCCCGGTCGACTCCACCATCGTCCGTGCGCATCAGCGTTCGGTCGCGGCGCCCGGACCGATCCGGCTCCGAGAAAGATCGGCCAGGCGGTGCTAGCCGTTGACCCTGTGTTGGAGGGCCGTCTCGCCGGCCGCCTCCCCGAGTTGTCGTGCCATCTCTTCGACGATCAGGTCGGCGGCTTCCAAGGAAGCAGCACCCTCGACGTGTACCGCCCAAGTGCCCGCGAGCTCCCATGAGACCGAGATCAGAGCTGTTCCTGTACGGAAGGAGTGATCCCCCTCCGCTTCGACCGACTCGCAGACCAGTGAGCGAGGCCGGAGGAGCGTCGCGTAGTCGGTCCCGGGCAGCGCGGGCCAATCGTTCCCGCTGGCGGTGCTGATCGTGTAATCCGCCTCGACGGGGCCATGCGGACGCTCCTGGGCAGTGAGCTCGGCGGCGTCCCGCGCGGAGCCGTAGGGCATCGGCTCGTTCGCGTCCACTGTCCACGGTGCCGGGTACCTGGCGTGGCACTCCGTGCACCGAGCAACGAACGTCCCGATCTCCGGGTTCGTCATGATGCTGTAGTGCGACGAAGGCAGCGCGCGCATGATGTAGCCGTTTGCCACTGTCTCAAGCGCCGGCCATTCGGGGGAGCACTCACACGGTCTGGTTTTCGCGAACGTCTCGTCGCCGGGTGCCTCGTGGGTGTGCCTGAGCGTCTTGAAGAGCCTTCTCAGCGGCCGCACGAGGCCTCCTTTCGTGACAACCCGACGCGTTGATCACGCAGGCCCCATGAGCGGGACAGGCTACCCCCGAGGCACGCCGAGCCGCTCATGTTAAGGAGTGCCCGCAGCGTCGTACGCAGGTGGAGGACGCTCCGTCTGGTCGGATCGCGGGCGCCGAGGGCGGGCGCGCTCCCCCAACGCCCCCTGATCGCCCTGGAGCGGCGTCAGGCCGCCGTCATCGTGGGCAGTACCGGCGTGAAGCTGTCCCAGCGGGCGATCTCGCAGCCGTCCGTGCGGTTGAACGTGGCGTCCACCGGGCGGCCCGCCCATGTGCCCGTGACGTGGGCCGTGGCCGGGCCTCCGTACTGCATCGTGCAGAGGGAGTCCGGCTGCGGCGGTGCGAAGGGGTCGGTGCCCCACGTCGTCACTTCGTCGAGTCGGTCGCAGGCCGCCTGCGGTGCGCGGTGCGTGCCGCCCGCCGGGTGGCAGGTGAGCTCGAACGTGCCGTCGGCGGCCGGATCGCCGCTGTGGGTCACCGTCAGGGTGAGGTGGTCCACGGGGGCCGGTGCGACGCCGGAGGCGACCGCGGCGGTGGAACAGGTGGAGAGGGCTGCCAGGGACAGGGCCACGGCAAGGCGGGTGAAGCGCGGCATGGACGACTCCGGGTCATGAGGGCCGGCGCGGCCCGGGGCGGCGGGCCGGAGCAGCGCCGACCGGGGGTGGCGGTCGTGGTCGGTGACGGGGTGCTGTGCGGAAGTGGTTCCTCCGCCATCACCCAACCCCGGTCTACGCGAAGAGGTCACGCCGGAGGGGCCTCCGGCACCACTCCTCGGGCCTGATCACCCCGATGGCTCACCGGTCCTTCGGCCGCATCTCCCTACCGCATCACGCTCCTGGTCGTGGGCCTCGGGGCGCTCTCCGGTGCTGTGCGGGATCTGTGATCAGTCATGATGACCGGGGACCGAAACAGACCAGTTCCGTGCAGTCCCGTTCAGTCTGGTCCAGGCCGATTCGGTTGAGTTCAGGTCAGTTCCATCCATTTCAGTTTTCAGATCAGAACAGAGCAGACCCGGAGCGGTCCTTCTCGCGCGGCCGCGGGAGGGCTCACCTCGGGCAGATGCACGGGGGGCGTTGATGCGGGGATACGGCGAGACAGTGCTGTGGGACGTGCTGGCCGGTGCGGCCGAGGCCGCGCCCGACGAAGGCATCGTCCACGTCGACGGCGACGGCACGGAGAGGACCGTCAGCCATCGCGCCCTGATCGCCGATGCCCTGCGCGTCGCCGGAGGGTTCCTCGACGCCAGGCTCGCGCCGGGAAGCCATGTGGTGCTGCCCGCCGAGCGGAGCGAGGAGTTCCTGCCGCTCTTCTGGGGCGCCGTCGCCGCCGGGCTCGTCCCAGTACCGCTCGCCCCCGACGTACGGCGCGTGCGGCCCGTGTGGGAGTTCCTCGACGAGCCGCCGGTCGCCGTCGGCGCCTCGGCCCTGCCGGTGCTCGATGCCCTGCCCGGCTCCGTACGCTCCCTGACACTCGAAGAGCTCCGCGAGCACCCCGCTCCGCTGGCGCTGCCCGAGCGGGTGCCCGGCGACGTGGCGTTTCTGCAGTTCTCCTCCGGCAGCACAGGAGCGCCGAAGGGGGTCGAACTGACGCACGCGGCCGTTCTCGCCAATCTGGCGCAGATCCGCGCCGCAGCAGGCATCCGTTCCGCGGATGTGCTCGCCACCTGGATGCCGTACTTCCACGACATGGGGCTCATCGGCACCCACCTCGTGCCGATGTCGGCACGCATCAGGCAAGTGCGGATCGAACCGCTGACGTTCGCCAAGCGGCCCCTGCGGTGGCTGGAGGCCGCCTCCCGGCATCGGGCGACGCTGCTCTCGGCCGCCAACTTCGCCCTGGCCCTCGTCGAGCGACGCGTCCCGGCGGACGCACTCGCGCGTCTCGACCTGACGTGTGTACGGATGATGCTGGTCGGCGCCGAGCCGATCTCGCCGGCCGTCTGGCGGGCCTTCGTCGGGCGGATGCGACCGACCGGACTCCCCGCGTACGCGCCCACTCCCGTGTACGGCCTCGCGGAGTCCACCCTTGCCGTCACGTTCCCGCCGCCCGGGGAGGTCGCCCGGCCGCTCGCCCTCGACAGGGCCGCGCTCGGTCGCGGGCGCGCCGTGGACACCGCGCCCGGACCGGACGCGGTGGAACTGATGGACGTGGGCAGCCCCGTGCACGGGTGCGCCGTACGGATCACCGACGACGCGGGGCACCCCGTCGAGGAGCGCCGGGTCGGCCACATCGAGGTCAGCGGTCCGCAGGTGGCCCGCGGCTACCACGGCGCCGTGGAGGCCACGGCGGAGGCGTTTCGCGGTGCGTGGCTGCGTACGGGGGACCTGGGGTTCCTGCGCGAGGGGCGGCTCTGTGTGACCGGCCGGTCCAAGGACGTCGTCTTCGTCGACGGGCACACGCTGCACGCGTCGGACCTGGAGGAGGTCGCGGCGAACACGCCGGGCCTCGCTCTGTGCCCGATCGCGGTCGTGGGCTCGACCGACCTCCCGGACGCTGAAGGCAGCGAGGGCAGCGAGGGCAGCGACGGGAACAGCAGCGGTGGCGAGCGGGTGGTCGTCTTCCTCGCGCCCGCTCCTCCCCTGTCCTCCGTGACCGCCGAGCTCCTGCACGCGGTCCGCGACCGGGTCCGCGCGGCCCTGGGGCACGACGACGTACGGGTCGTGGCGCTGCCCGTACGCGGGTTCCCGCGTACGACGAGCGGGAAGGTGCGTCGCGGGGTGCTCCGTGAGCGCTTCGAGAGGGGCGAGTACCCGGAGATCGCGGGGCGGGCGTCCGTGGGGGTCTCGGGGATCGGAGCCCTGACGACGGACGTGACGGCCGGCGTGGCGGCGGACATGGCGGGCGATGTGACGGCCGACGCGACAGCGGACGTGACGGCCGAAGCGGTGGCGGACATGGCAGCCGACATGGCGGCCAACGCGACAGCCGACATGGCGGCGGACGTGACGGAGCTGGCCGAGGTCCGGCAGCCGTCGTCCGACACTCTGCCTCGGCAGCGGAGTGGGGGCCGGTCGGAGGAGTTGGTTCATGAGCGGTCGGCCGTACGGGGTGGCAATCGCACGGTGGACGGGGTGGGGGCGCGTCGGGAGCTTGGAGTGGATGCTTCCCGTATCGCCGAAGGTCCGTCCGCAGCGCTCCCGCCGGCCGCCGCGCCGCTGTCCCGGCCCGACATCGAGGCCGTCGTGCTCGGTCTCTGGGCGCGGGCGCTCGGGCTGCCGGGCAGTGCCATCGGGCTGGACGACGACTTCCGGGCGCTCGGAGGCTCGTCGCTCAAGGCCATGGAGGTGCTGGCCGGGCTCGAGGACGCGTTCGGTGTCGTGCTGCGCCCGTCCGACGTACGTGACCACACGACGGTGGCCGCCCTCGCCGGGCTCATTCTCGCCGGTGGCAGCGACGACGCAGGACCCGGAGCTGGTGCGGGTGCGAGTACGGGTGCGTCCCAGCCGCACAGGTCGGTTGCCGGGGGCCGCCCGTCTTCGTACGCCACTCCGGAGGGGTCGGCTCGGACTGCTCCTGACGAGGCGGCAGAGGCCGCTCCGCACGACTCGGCTTCGGCCGACAAGCCGTTGATCGCCGTCTCGGGGCTCGCCTGTCGCCTCCCCGGGGCCGATACCCCCGAGGCGTTCTGGGACCGGCTCCTCGACGGCTACGACGCCGTCACCCCCGTACCCCAGGGGCGATGGGTCGATCCGGCCGACGGCCACGCCCGGTGGGGTGCGTTCCTCGACGAACCCGACGGTTTCGACGCCGGTTTCTTCGGGATCGGGGACGAGGAGGCGCGGGCGACCGACCCTCAGGCGCGGATCCTGCTGGAACTCTCCCACGAGGCCCTGGAGCGGGCCGGCTACGCCGGGCCTCGCAGGCGCGGGCGGCGGGTGGGGGTGTTCGTCGCCTCAGGTGACAGCGGCTACCGGCGCGTTCTTGAACAGAGCCATGAAGAAGGCGAGTTGCCCGCCGCCGCCCTCACCGGGAACCTTCCCAACATGCTCGCCGCGCGCGTCGCGCACTGCCTCGACCTGACCGGGCCCGCACTCGCCGTCGACACCGCCTGTTCCTCGGCCCTCGTCGCGCTCCATCTGGCGCGCCGCAGCCTTCAGGCCGGTGAGTGCGACATCGCCGTCGTCGGCGGCGTGCATCTCAACCTCACGCCGGCCGGGTACGCGCTCCTGGAGAAGGCGGGGGCGCTCTCCCCGACCGGACGTTGCCACGCGTTCGGTGCGGCGGCCGACGGGTTCGTCCCCGGGGAGGGCGGCGCCGCGCTCGTTCTGACCCGGCTCGACGAGGCGCAGGAGGCCGGTGATCCCGTCCTCGCGGTGCTTCGCGGCACCGCCGTGAACAACGACGGGCGCTCGCTCAGCCTGATGGCGCCCAACCCCCTGACCCAGCGCGAGGTCATCACGCAGGCCTACCGCGACGCGGGCATTGGCCCCGACAGCGTGTCGTACGTGGAGGCGCACGGCACCGGCACGCCCCTCGGCGACCCCGTCGAGCTCCGCTCGCTCGCCCACGCCTTTCCCGCGCTTCCCGACGGACGACTCCGGCTGCTCGGCTCGGTCAAGACGAACGTCGGTCATCTGCTCAACGCCGCCGGGATGCCGAGCCTGGTGAAGGTGGTCCTCGCGCTCGGCCAGCGGCGCCTGCCGCCGTCTCCGCTCCGGAGCACAGCAGCGACAGCAGCGACAGCAGCGACAGCGACCGAACATTCCCCCTCGCCCGACCTGGCCGGTTCCGGATTCGCCCTCGTGGACGCCGCACGCGACTGGGAGGCGCCCGGTCCGCTCGTCGCGGGGATCAACGCCTTCGGCTTCGGTGGCACCAACGCCCATGCCGTACTGGAGGAACCGCCTGCCCCGCGTCGGCCGGAGAGCGTGCCTTCGCACGGGCCCCGGCTGCTCACCCTGTCGGCCCACGGGCAGGACGGGCTGCGTGCCGCCGCCGCCGGACTCGCCGCCTGTCTTCGTGACCGTCGCCGTCTCGACGAGGGGGACGTCTGCGCCGCCGTCGCCGCCGCCCGTGACGAGGGACCCGATCGCCTCTCCCTCGTCGCCGACGGCGATCTCGCCACGCAGCTGGAGGCCGTGCTCGACGGCGTGACGCCGACCAGTCCCCCCGTACGGTCACGGGCTCGCCTCGTCCTCCTGCTTCCCGGTCAGGGCGTACGGCCGCAGGGTCAGGCCCGAGCCCTGTACGCCGACGCGCCGGCCTTCCGCGCCACACTGGACGAGGCCTCCGGCCACGTCGGGCCGATCGGAGGACGCAGTCTCGCCGCCTGGTGCCTCGATGAGGACACCGCGTCGCCCGACGCGCTCGCCCGTACCGAGATCGCCCAGCCGCTCCTCGTCGCGTACGGCGTCGCGCTCGCCCGTCAGGTGCGGGCCTGGGGCATCACGCCGGACGCCGTCGCAGGGCACAGCGTCGGCGAGATCGCCGCCGCGTGTGTCGCCGGGACGCTCTCGCTCGCCGACGCCGTACGCTTCGCCGCCGAACGGGGCCGCCTGATGGCCGAACTGTGCGCCCCCGGCGCCATGGCGGCCGTGCGCTGCGGTGAGGACGCGGTCGCCGACCTGCTGGCCCGGGCGCAGGGCGAGCTGAGCGTCGCCGCCGTCAACGGTCCCGACCAGGTCGTCCTCGCGGGGACCGAGACCGCCGTCGAGCGCGCGATCGCCGCCCTGTCCGCCCGGGGCGTCGTCGCCCGTCGGCTCGGTGTCTCCCGCGCCTTCCACTCGCCCCTGATGGATCCGGCCCTCGACGCGCTCACCGAAGCCGCGCGGACTCTCGTACTCCGGACGTTGACGGAGCGGACCATGTCGCTCAGGTCGACACCGCTCATCAGCACCGTCACCGCCGGCTGGCAGCCCGTCCTGGAGCCGGACTACCTTCGTGCCCATGCCCGGCAGCCGGTGCGTTTCGGTGCTGCGGTGGAGCGGCTGCTCGGTGACGGGTACGACACGTTCGTCGAGCTCGGCGCCGGCGCACTCGGCGGCTCCGTGCGCGCCGTCGCGGGCGCGCACCCGCGCGGAGGCCGGGCGGTCGCCCTCTCCGCCGGGCACCAGGGCGGTGCACGTGGGCTCCTCGCGACCGTCGGCCGGCTCTGGGAGCGGGGTGTGCCGCTGGACCGCAGCGGCCTGGATGCCGGCCGGGCCCGGATCTCCGACGTACCCACGTATCCCTTCCAGCGGCGCCGCTACTGGCCGGCCGCCGCTCCCCTGCCCCGGCCGCCCGTCTCGCTGCCTCAGGCTCCGCACCAGAGCTCCGACCCATCCGCGGCTCCTGCTCCGGCGCAGCCCCAGGCCCGCTCGACGCCGCTGGTGCACCGCGTCGGGTGGGAGGACGCTCCGTCGGCCGTCGGACCCGGGCCTCGTTCCGTACTTCTGGCAGGGCCGGATTCGCCGCTCTCCTGTGCGTTCGCGGACCGGCTCGTGAGCCGGGGTGTCACGGTCCGGCGGGCAGCCAGCGACACGTTCGTCGGCGACGGCGCGGTTCCCGAGGGGGCGCCGACCCCCGAGGTGGTCGTCCTGCTCGCAGGTCCCGCCGTGGAGCCGGAATCCGCCGACGCACTCGACGCGGCTCAGCTCGCCATGGCGACCGGGCTTCAGAACCTCCTTCCGGAACTCGCGCTCCACCGCCCGCGCGTACTCGTCGTGACCGAGGACGTCCATGTCACCGGTGTCGGACCCGAGCGTCCACGCCCGGCGCAGGCGGTCCTGACCGGGCTGACGCTGGCGCTGCCTGCGGAGTTCCCCGGTGTGGTCGCCCACAGCGTCGACCTGTCGTCCCTCGACGGGACGGACGCGCAGCTCGACGCACTCGACCACGAGCTCGCCGCTCGGCCCCTGGCGCAGGCGCAGGCGGACGGCGGTGCGGGGCTTCGGCCGGCGCACGCCGTCGCCTGGCGGGCGGGGCGACGCCTCGGCCGGACGACCGAGGCGGTCACCACGGAGCCCGGCATGCGACGTGGCCCCGACGGGGCGGCCCTGCCGCCCCACGGCACGTATCTGATCACCGGTGGGGCGGGCGGGGTCGGCGCCGCGCTGGCCCGCGATCTCGCGGGGCGGGGCCGACCGACCCTGCTGCTGACCGGTCGCTCGGCCGAGCCTCCCACCGGGCTGCTCGCCGAACTCCGCTCGCTCGGCGCCACCGTGGACTACCGCGCCGCCGATGTCTCCCGCGCGGCCGACATCGACACGCTGCTCGCCGGTCTGCCGCGCCTCGACGTGCTGATCCATGCGGCCGGGGTCGTACGGCCCGGGACTCTGCGAGCCAAGACCCCCGACGAGCTGGCCGACGTCCTGGCCGCCAAGACGCGGGGCACCGAACTGCTCGCCCGTGGGGTCGCCAGGCACGACCTGCGCCCCGCCCTGTGCGTGGCGTTCTCCTCGGTCGCCTCGGTCCTGCCAGGCCTGGCGGGTGCGATCGGCGACTACGCCGCGGCCAACGCCTATCTCGACGCCTTCGCCGCCGCCGAACGCGCGGCCGGTCGGGCGTGGTTGGCGGTCAACTTCGCAGCGTTCGCCGATACGGGACTCGTCTCCGGTACGAGTTCCGCGCGCGGGCCCGTTCCGCTGGCGACCGGAGAGGCACTGGACGCCCTGCGTACGGCCTGCGGCCTCGACGCCGCCCAGATCGTCGTCGCCGACCTCGGCCGGAGGGCGGCCCCCGCGCCTCGTACCTCCGCCGGCTTTGGCGTACCTCCGCTCCTCTCCGCCGCCCCGACGACCGCCTCGCGCACGGACCAGGCTGCGACCACCCCATCCGGCAGTGTGTCGGACGTCCTGCGGCGGCTGCTGTCGGAGGCGCTCCATGTCTCCCCCGACGCCCTCGGCGACGACGACCCGCTCCTCGGGCTCGGGCTCGACTCGCTCATGGCCGTCGACCTCGTCAAGCGGCTGGAGCAGGAGCTGGACCGCTCCCTGCCCATCACGCTGTTCTTCGAGCACCACACGCTGGGCGAGCTGGCCCGCGAACTCGGTCGTGAGCCCGGTGAGCCGGGTGCGCCCAGTACGCCCGGTGAGCCCGAAGCAGAACTCGATAGCGGAACCGACCAGGCTCCCGCAGGAGGACCCTTCTCCCTGACGCCGGTCCAGCTCGCCTTCCACACCCAGGGCGGGCTGTACCCCGACGTACCCGCCTACGGGTACGTCAGCCAGGACATCCGCGGACCCCTGGACCCCGACCTCCTCGGTGAGGCGCTCGGTCTGCTCGCCGACCGTCACTCGATGCTTCGCATCCGTCTCCTTCCCGGGGATTCGGCGCCCGCGCAGGCCGTGGCACCGTCCGCGTCGCACGGCACCCCGAGGATGCACGCCCCCGACTGGTACGAGGTCCGCGCACTGCCCGGTGTCCGTCCTCCGGAGGAGGAGTTCGCGGCGCTCGAAGAGGCCCTGTGCAACCGCCCGTTCGACCTCACGGCGGAGGCTCCCGTCCGCGCCGTGCTCGCCACCGCCGGCGCGAGCAGCGCAGGCGATGCGAACGGTGCCGGCGGGCATGCCGCCGAGCGGTTCGCCCGGCTCGTGCTCGTCGTCCACCACGCAGCCGCCGACGGCTTCAGCCTGAACATCCTCGGCGAGGAGCTCTGGACCCTCTACACCGCCCTGTCGCTGGGGCGCACCCCGGAACTCCCGCCGTTGGCCCTCGACTTCGCCGCCTACGTCGCCCACGAGCAGTCCGAGCGTTCGGACTCGGCCCTCGCCGAGGACCGGTCGTACTGGCGTGAGGTACTCGGCGGGCGGGGCGAGCCGCTCGCGCTCCCGTACGACGGTGATCCGCTGGGTCTGCCCGAACCCCCGCTCCTCGCCCACCAGATGGCCCCCGGCCCCCACCTGACGGCCGCGCTCCGTGAGACGGCCGCCACCCATGGCGTCTCCCTGTTCCACCTGCTCCTCGCGGTGTACGCGCGCTGCCTCTCGCGGTGGAGCGGCGGACGGGAGGACGTGACCGTGAACGTCGCCAGGGCTCGCCGTGAGGCGCGCCTGGCCGGCATCGACCGGCTGGTGGGACCCCTGGCCGACACCCTCCCGGTTCCCGCCCGCGTCGGACCTGACGACTCCGTGCACGCGCTCGCGGTACGGCTCCGCGACGCGTGGCCCGAGAGTGAAAGGCACAGCCGGCTCACGAGCCTGGACCTCGCCCGACTCCTTCCGGCGGACGGTGCAGGGCCTCGTACCACCGCGCCCGCGTCCTTCAGCTTCGCGCGGTTCCCGGTCGCCCTCGACCCCGACTGCCCGGTGGAGGTACGTCCGGCCTCGGCCGGAACGGCCTCCGCCGCCACCCGGCTCAGCCTGCTGTGCTGGGAGTCCGACGGCGAGCTGGCCTTCTCGTGGAACTTCCCGGCGCGGCTCTTCGACCGGTCCACGGTCGCGCGCCTCGCGGCCGAGCACGTGGCCGAACTCCACGAGGCGGCCGGGCTCGCCGCACCGCCGGCCGGGACGGGCGAGAAGGGCAGGACGGACAGGTCGGACGGGGCGGATGTGACGGACGCGCGTGACGCGACCGGCGAATTCGCTGCGAACGCGACCGAGTTCGCCGGCTCCGTACCTGACACCGCATCCCCGGCCGGGCGCGACATCGTCGCGCGCCTGCGCGCCCAGTTCCGGGCGACACCCGACGCCGTCGCCGTCGACACGGACGGCTCCCTCCTCACCTACGCCGAGCTGGACCGGGCTTCGGGCGCCCTCGCCGCCCGGCTGCGCGACAGCGGAGTGGTCCCGGGCGACCTGGTGGGTCTTCTGACCGAACCGGGTGCCGACGCCGTCATCGGAGTGGTCGGCATCCTGCGGGCCGGTGCGGGCTGGGTCCCTCTGGACGCCGCCCATCCGCCCGTACGCCTGGCCGATCAGCTGCACCGGTCCCGCACCGGGGTGCTCGTCTGCCATGCCGCGACCAAGGACTCGGCTGCCGCGCTCGCCTCATCGGCGAGCATCACCCTGGTCGCGGCCGATGCGCCCTGCCTCGGGCCGCACGCCTCACCTCTCCGGCCGCACGCCTCCTCCGTCGGTTCTCACACCCCCTCCCCGGCGGACGAGTCCCCCGCGCCCGGTCCCGACTCCCTCGCCTACGTCATCTTCACCTCCGGTTCCACCGGGCGCCCCAAGGCCGTCCCCATCACCCGCCGTTCGATGACGAACTACCTCGACTGGGCGCTCGCCGCCTTCGGTTACGGCGCAGGCGACCGGCTCGCCCAGACGGCGTCGCTGTGCTTCGACGCGTCCGTGCGCCAGCTCCTCGCGCCCCTGCTCGTGGGGGCCACGGTCGTCACCCTCCCCCGGCAGCTCCTCCGGGACCCCGAGGCTCTGCTCGACCGGGTCGAGCAGAGCCGGATATCGGTGTGGAGTTCGGTGCCCAGCCTGTGGTCCCGGCTGCTCGAAGCGGCCGAGACGCGCGTCCGGGCGGGCGGGCTCTCGCCCGATCTCTCGGCCCTGCGCTGGATCCACGTCGGCGGCGAGGCGCTTCCGCCCGCTCATGTGCGCCGCTGGTACGACCTGTTCGGACCCGGGCACCGGATCGCCAACCTCTACGGGCCCACCGAGTCCACCATCAACGCCACCTTCCACATCATCGACACCCGCCCCGCCGACGACGTGCGGACCCTCCCCATCGGGACCCCCCTCACCGGCACGGAGGTCGACGTCGTCTCGGACGACGGCGGACGGCGCTGCGCACCGGGTGAGCCCGGTGAGCTGCTCATCGCGGGCGTGGGACTCACCCCCGGCTATCTCCACGCCCCGGAGCTGACCGCCGCCGCGTTCGTCGAACGCGACGGGCGCCGCTGGTACCGCAGCGGCGACCGTGTCCGGCGCGGCGAGGACGGAGTCCTCGAGTTCCTCGGGCGCCTCGACGACCAGGTGAAGATCCGTGGTCACCGTGTCGAACTCGGCGAGATCGAGTCGGCGCTCCTCACCCACCCCGCAGTCGCCCGCGCAGCGGTCGTCCACCGTGAGGAACGGCTCAGCGCCTTCGTGCAGTGCCTGCCGGGCGTTGAGGCTCCGGATTCCACGGCCGTGCGCGCCCACCTGGCGCGGACGCTTCCGGAGTACATGCTCCCGGCCCGCATCCACCTCGTCGAGGAACTCCCCTTGACGGGGACCGGCAAGATCGACCGTGCCGTTCTGAAGCCCCCGGGAACCGAACCGGAGCTGCCCGGGCGGGGGGCATCGGGATCGCTTCCCTCGACCTCGACCGAGGTCCTGCTGTCCCGTGTCTGGTCCGAGTTCCTCGACGCGGACGCGGACGCGATCCGCCGTGAGGACGACTTCTTCGCCCTCGGCGGCGACTCCCTGCTCATCCTCCAGGTGTTCGCCCGGCTGCGGGAGACGATCCCGGCCCTGCCCCGTCCCACGGTGGTGTACAGCCACCGGACGCTGGCCGCGCTGGCCGCCGCCATCGACCGTGGCCCGACGGACGAACCGTCGCCGGCCGCGTCACAGCCGCCGTCACCGTCACAGCCGACAGCCTCGGCACAGCCGGCGTCTCCGTCACCGTCCCAGCCGGCGGCCTCGGCACCGGCCCTGTCCCCCTCCCCCTTCCCGCTCTCCCCCTCGCAGCGCGGGTTCCTGCTCGCGGAGGCGATGGCGCCCGGCTCACCGACGGCATGGCTCGCCTGTCTGCGGGTCGACGGGCCCCTGCGACCCGACGCGTTCCAGCAGGCCGTCGACGCCTGCGTCGTACGTCATCCGATGCTGCGGACCGTGTTCCCCGCGGGCGTACGGCCGCCCGTCCAGCAGGAACTCCCGCCCACCCTCCGGCTTCCGGTCGACTTCGAGACCCTCGACGCACCGGACCTCCTCGCCGCGCGGATCGCCGAGGAGTGGCAACGGCGCTTCGAGTCCTGGGCCTGGCCGCTGCTGCGGCTGCGGCTGCTCACCCTGGGGCCCGACGAACACGCGCTCGTCGTCCATGCCCACCATCTGATCGGCGACGGCTACAGCGTGGCGCTGCTCGGCCGGGAGCTGCTTGCCGTCTACGACCGTGTCGTACGAGGTGAGGGCGCGGAACTCCCGCCGCTGCGGGGCGCGTTCCGCGACCACGTCGAACTGCGGGACCACCGGTCCGCGTCCGTCGGCGGCGGCTCGTGTCGAGTCTCCGCCCGCGACGACGAGCCCTACCGTCGTCCGGTCCTCGGACGCCCTGCCGGGGACCGGATCTCCGTCAGGGAACCGGAGGCGCCTGCGTACCGTTCGACCGGATTCACCCTGGCCGCCGACCAGGTCGCGGCGCTGCGCCGGATCGCCGCCGACGCGGGGACGACGCTCTTCGCCCCGGTCCTCACCGCCTACTACCGGACGCTGGCGGCCACGACCGGGCAGGAGGATCTGATCCTCGGTCTCGCCGTGTCCGGTCGTGACGACGCCCATCCGGACGCCCACCTGGTGTTCGGTCCTTACGCCGCGGCAGTTCCGCTCCGGCCCGGCCGCCGGTCAGGCCTCCGATCCGACCGCCGCACCTTCGCCGACGACCTCCGGGCGGTCGTGAAGGAGGTCGAGGCGGCCCGCTCCGAGGACGTCCAGCCCCCTCGGGGCGACGGCGGGCTTCCGCCGACGGCGCAGTTCTTCTTCACCTACCTGGACTTCTCGGCCCTCGGGCCGATGAGCGGCGAGACACTGAGCGTGCGCTGGGACGACGCCGACGCCGAACTCGCGCCTCCGCCGGTCGGGACGGACACGTTCCTGGCGGTGCGGCCGGTCGGCGAGGGGGAGCTGCGGGTGACGCTGCGCGCGGCCACCGCGGCGTTCCCCCAGGAGGCGGCCTTCGCCGCGTTCACCGAGACCCTGCGGAACGCACTGATCGAGAGCGCGCTCGGAACGGGCGGAAGGGAGCCACGCCGCTCCGTCGGGGCTTCCCAGGTCGGGGCTTCCTCGGTCGGGGCTTCCTCCGTCGGGGCTTCCTCCCCCGGTGTCCTGGACTCCGCGCTCATCGGGTACCTCCCGCCGCCGGAGCTGCTTGCCGCGCCGACGGCGGTCGGCGGGCACAGCCGTCCGGGCCGCACCGGCACACAGGCGACCGCCGACGCGGCAGCGTCGCGCGAACAGCTCCGGGAGCTGCTCTTCCCGGGCGGGCGCCCACGGCTCCTGGAGGAGATCGACACACCACTGGGACGCTCGGGATTCGTGTGCCTGCCGCTGTTCGCGGACGAGCTCGCGTCGACGCCCGACCTCGCCGCCCGGACCGCCCGGGCCGTCGAGCTGGCGGCGGCGTCGGGCGCCCGCTCCGTCTCGCTCGCGGGGATGATCCCGTCCCTGACCGCGTACGGCTTCGGCGTCCTGCGGGAGACGGAGGCTCCGACGGCGCTGACGACCGGGCATGCGGCGACCGCGGTTTCCGTGGTCAAGACCGTCCATGCCGCGCTGGTCCGGACGGGCCTCGGACCCGTCGGTCGCCGGGGCCTCGGCGAGCCCGGCCGGTTCAGTGAGCTCGGTGACCTCCCCGGACTCGCCGACCTCTCCGTTGCCGTGGTAGGCCTGGGTTCCATCGGCAGTTCGTCGCTCGAACTGCTCCTGACCCTCGCGTCCGAGCCGCCCGCACGGCTGCTCCTGTGCGATGTCCCCGGCAGTGCGGAACGGCTGCGCACACTGGCGGACGGCCTGATCGCCCGCGGTCTGGCCCGGAACGTGGAGGTCCACGAGTCCGGCCGGTCCGCCCTCCCTGCGGCGGTCTACGAGGCTGATCTCCTCGTCACGGCCGTGAGCGGCGGCGGCACGCTCCTCGACGTGTCGCGCCTCCGGCCGGGCACGATCGTCGTCGACGACTCCTTCCCGCACTGCTTCGACACGACGAAGGCACTGGCCCGGATGCGGGATCGGCGCGACGTCCTGATCGTCGGCGGTGGTCTGCTCACGGTCGGCGCGGCAGGATCCGGTGGATCCGCGGGCGTCGGTGGATCCGCGGGCGCCGATGGGTTCGTCGATGTCGGTGGATCCGTCGGTGTCGGTGGGTCCGCAGGCATCAGTGGATCCGTGGAGCGCCGTACGGCTCCGGGGCTGCCGCCCGCCGTGGCAGCGGGGTACGCCGCGCGCTCCTGGCTCCCCGACACCATCGCCTCCTGTCGCCTTGAGTCGCTGCTGCACGCCGTCGACCCCGAGCTCCCCCTGGTGCACGGCCTGGTGGACGCGCGGCTCGCGCTGGCCTACTGGCGAGGGGTGGAAGCGGCGGGAGTCACGGCGGGCCCGCTGCATCTCCTGGGGCACGCGGTCGCCGCGCAGGACGACGACCTCGCCGGCTTCCCCGGGGTGTCACCTGCCGGATCCACGCACCCGACCTCAGAGGTGGCTCAAGTCCCTTGATCGGCAGAGGCCTTGCCGTGCAGGATCGATCACACCATCTGACCAGTGGTTTCCGGGGGAGAAGAACATGAGGATCAAAGAGACTGCTCTGTCCGCGTGCCTCGTCGGCGCGGTGCTGGCGGGCACGGCTGCCTGCACGTCGGACGGCGACGCGCCGCCCGTGAAGGCCGCGGCCGTACCCACGGCTGCGGCCGGCACGTCCTGCAAGGGCGGCACCTACGCGTGGTTCAACGTGGACAAGCGGGACGTGCTGACCGGTGTCGCCGAGAGGGAGAAGGTCAGCAAGAAGGGAGCCAGGCTCACCCACAGGCTGGCGTTGCTTCACACACCGCGTACCGCCGTCACCTTCGAGAAGGGATCGCCGGCAGGCGACGCGAGGGCCGCCCTCCGCTCGCTGGCCGTCCTCGTCGGAGACGCGACGGCCGATGAGCACGGTATGGACCCCGAGTTCAGCAATGTCCGCAGGTCCGCGCCGGACATCAACAACGGCAGCACCAGCATCGACGGAGTCGGAACCGTCGTGCACTACGCCTGGGTGGAACAGGTCACCGCCGACTTCCGGTACACCTGCGGGAGCGGCAAGCCGGTGGCGGGCCGGGCGACCGGCTGGGTCATCGACGGCTCGGGCATCCTGGAGTGCTCCGTACCGTTGAAGGACGCGAAGGAGGAGGAACCGGCCGTGGCTGCCGCCCGCCTTTCCTGCGCTCCTGACGCACCGGCGACAAAGGTCTGAGCGACGAAGACACTGGCCACGAAGGCCCTGGCCACGACCACGGCGGGTATGCCGGGAGCGCGGGTACGTCCCACGGCCCCCGGGCGAGGGGGCGTAGGGCGTGCCCGCCCCCGGGACGCCGGAAGCGGGTCGGGTGAGTGGGACGTCGGTAACGGGAGGGCTACTTGGCCAGCTTGCCGTTCGCCGTGACGGCGAACCACGTGCCCCCGACGCCCTGGCCGTTGGTGTCGCCGGGCGTCTTGTCGCCCGTGAACCAGTAGAGGGGCCAGCAGTCGATCGTGAGCTGCTTCGTGCCGTCCGAGCGGGTGTAGGGGATGAGCTTCTTCGGGTCGATGCCCTCGACGTCGTCGAGGTCGACCAGCTTGGCGGGCCGCCACTTCTCGAGGCAGGCGCCCTCGCAGCGGGACTTCATGGGCCAGGCGGTGTCCTTGGTGAAGCGGTAGAGGGTGCGGCCCTTGCCGTCGCGGATGATCTTGCCGAGCTTCGCGTCGTCGGTGAGCGAGAGGGCCGGGAGCGGACCGGCCTCCTCCTTGGCGCCCTCCTTCACGCCCGCCTTCCCGCCGTCCGGAGTGACGGCAAACCAGGTGCCGCCCACGCCCTGGCCGTTCGTCTGGCCCGGCGCGGTGTCCTTGGCGAAGCGGTACACCGGCCAGCCGGCGATCGTCAGCTGCTCGGTGCCGTCGGCGCGCTTGACCGAGCCGGTCCTGGCGGCGTCGACGCCACCGGGCTCGGTGGCGGAGGCGGGGACCGGGGGCCAGGTCTTCGCGCAGTCGCCGGCGCAGGCGGACGAGGAGGGGTCGGCGGTGTCCTTGTCGAAGCGGTAGAGGGTGAAGCCCGCGGCGTCGGCCACGAGCGGGCCCAGCTCGGCGTCGTCGCGGACGGCCAGCGGGCCGGACGCGGTCCCGGCGGCTGCGGAGCCCTTGCCAGCGCCGTTGCCGTTGCCGTACGCGTCGGTGGCGCCGTTGCCGCCGTTGCCGCCGCTGCCGTCGGCGGCGGGGGCGGCCGTCTGCGCCGCGGGCTGCTGCGGGGAGCCGTTCGTGGTGCCCTGCGGCCCGCAGGCCGTCACCCCGAGCACGAGCGCGGTTCCGGCTGCGGCGAGGGTGAGCTTGCGCAGGTTCCTCATGAGAACTCCTCATATCCGGTGGTTCGTTGGTCTCTGTCTGCACCGGAGACACGAGGGCCGTACGGGGCCGGTTCAACGGATCAGGAGATTTTCCTTCCGGGGTCTCTCGCACGAGAGCGCCGGCCGGGGGTTGCCCCCGACCGGCGCTCTCGCTCCGGTTACACCGGCACGGTCACGAAGGTCCTTCCCTCCTCGTTCTCGACCACGACCGCCCGCACGTCGGCCGGGTCGACGGCCGCCGAGCCGTCGAGCGAGGCTCCCTTGCCCTCGGCGCCGCCCGGGGCCTTGCCCACGACCCAGCTCCCCGCCGTGGTCCTGCTGCCGTCGCGGCCGACCACGACGAGCTTGCAGCGCTCCCCCGGGGGCAGTCCGGTCACCGCCGCGTGGACGCGGACCCAGGCAGCCGCCGGGGTCACCCGTACGGTCATCCGGGCGCCGCTGGTGGCGTCCGTGGCCGAGGCCACCCGGGTGCCCGGCGGCGGGGTGGCGGGGGCCGTCGTGGAGGTCGGCGGCGGGGTCGGCGGCAGGGCGATCGGGTCACCGGCGCCCGAAGTGGCCGTACCGGCCCAGAAGACGCCGGCGAGCGCTGCCGCCGCCGCGAGGCCGATCAGCCCGCCGCGGCGGTTCCGCGCGCGCGTGCTCTCGCCGCGCATCTGCCGCAGGGTGCGCTGGAGGAGCAGGTCACCGCCCTGGGGCGGGCCGTCGAGGAAGGCCTCCGACGGCACTTCGCCGAGCGCCGCTTCCATCTCACGCAATGCGGACACCTCCTCCCGGCATGCCGCGCAGTCGTTCACGTGCGCTTCCAGGCGCCGGGTGTCGGCTGCGTCGAGTACGCCGAGCACGTACGGACCGAGGAGTTCCTCCTCCTCGTGCTGCTGCCGGTTCATGCGACCACCTCCCTGAGTCCGGCGGGCTGCTGCGGCGCGCTCGGCCGGTTTCCTTCTCTGAACGTCTCGCGCAGCGCCTTCAGCGCGTAGTGCGAGCGGGATTTCACGGTGCCGGCCGGGATGCCGAGGGTGTCGGCGACCTCCGCGACGCTGCGTTCGCGGTAGTACAGCTCGGTGAGCACCGCGCGGTGCTCGGGTGACAGCCGGTCGAGGGCGCCCAGGACGGTCATCGTGTCGACGACCGCGTCGGCGTGGTCCTCCTCGACGGCGGGTGCGGCAGGGGATTCGGCGACCTCGGCGGGGCGGGCGGCCTTGGCCCGGTAGCGGTCCGTGATGATGTTCCGGGCGACCGTGAGGAGCCACCCGCGGACCGAGCCCTTTCCGTTGACGAGGGCCTCGGAGTGGCGCCAGGCGCGGATGAGGGTCTCCTGTACGACGTCCTCCGCGGTGGCCCGGTCGCCGGTCAGTCGGGTGGCGTACGCGAGGAGCGCGTTGCCGTGTTCCTCGTACACCGCCCTGATCAGTGCTTCGTCGGTCGCTCCCCGCCTGCTGCGGGGCCATCGTGGTCCGGCCATCCCATCCACTCCGTCTGCGGTGCCAGCATCGTCGGCGCCGTCCGCGCCGTGCCCCACACGTGGCCACGGGCGGCCTGGTTCATGTGATGTGGGTCACCTTGATGTGCTGTCAGCAGTGGCGGCCGGTGTTGAGGCAGGTGACGAGCTTCGCCATCCGGTCGTCCGTCATGACGTTGACGAACATCGCGTGGTCGGTCTTCGGGCTGTGGCGCTGCTCGGGGAAGGAGTCCAGGGCGAGCGGCGCGTCGGCGGGGGGTGCGTCGTAGGCCAGGGTGATGCGCAGTTCGGGGACGGCGAAGGTGTCCCGGGGGCAGACGCCGTTGGCGGCGGGGAAGAGCAGGTGGGTGCGTGCGGGGTCGGCGGTGTCGAGGCCGTTCCAGCAGCTGGGGAAGACCAGGGTGCGGGTGAGGCGGTCACCCGCGGGGCAGCGCGGGTAGCGGGTGGTCGAGCGGTCGGGGAGGCTCGCGCAGCCCCATCGCGCCTTCACGCCCTCGTCGTTGCGGGCGGTGAACGCGACGGCGTCGCCGGTGAGGGCGCGCAGGAAGCGCGGCATGGGGACGACCCGGCCCGTCGGGTTGCCGTGGAACGTCAGGCGTACGTCGGCGGGCGTGAGGATCCGTCCCGCGTTGCCGTGGCCGGCCGCCTTCTCGTACGGCCGGGTCGCGGGGAGGTCGGGGCGGCGGAGGACGGGCCAGTAGTAGGTGGAGCGGTCGCCGCCGCGGCAGGTGGTGGGGGCGGCGGCGAGGCTCTCGTCGGTGGAGAGCGCGTCGGTGGAGAGGTTGCCGACGTAGGCGTGGGTGTGGTGGGCGCCGTGGCGGAGTCCGGGCGAGATCACCAGGTTGTCCTGGTTGTAGTGGCCCTCCTCGTTGCGGCCGCAGTCGACGGTGAACGAGCCCGTCGAGGCGTCGGGGCCGCGGCGCGGCGCCTGTTGCCGGGTCGGCGGCACGTCGCGGATGTCGAGGAAGTCGCCGGGCGCGGGCGTTCCGTACGCGGCTCCGGGCGTCGCGCCGGTCCCCGCCCCGCGCGCCCCTCCGCCTTCGGACGCTCCCAGGACGGCAGCGGTCAGGGCTCCCCCCAGGAGCACGCAGAGCAGCGGTACGAGCGGTCGGTGTTCTCTCCCCATGGCGGTCACCGTCGCCGCTGCACACGGTCGACGTCAACCGGCGTCCGGGCGCCGGGCGCGCCCCCGCGGGCATGATGGCCGAACGTGACCGTTCGGCGAAGGAGTTGGCCAGGGCATGTGTGCGAGATGGAGGCGGTGCGGAGAGCTGTTTAAGAAACCTTGTTGAATAAGCCTTTACCCCTGGTTCGCTCTTGATTTGCTCCTGCCAACCCGAACAGGCTTCTCTCGAACGTTTGACGCCCCACACGTCAACACGAGGAGAGATCCACTTTCATGGCAACTCACAAGCGATCCCACGGACTTCGCAACGCGGCCATAGCCACGGGTACCGCGGCCGCCGCAGCGGCAGCGCTGTTCGCGGGCAACTTCGCCGGGGCCTCCACCCCCGCCGTGGGCACCGTCCACGGACTCGGCGCCCCGGGCGCCGTCGACGGCAGCTTCATCGTCATCCTCGACGCCTCCGCCGACAAGGGGGACCTCGCCAAGAAGTACGGCGGCAAGCTCGTCCGCTCCTACGGCTCCGAGGTCAACGGCTTCTCGGCGTCCGGCCTGTCCGTCGACGAGGCCAAGCGCCTCGCCGCCGACCCGTCGGTCGGGACCGTCGTGCAGAACAAGCGGTTCAGCATCAAGGAGACCCAGGAACAGCCCCCGTCCTGGGGCCTGGACCGGATCGACCAGGCCGACACGGCCGGCGACCAGAAGTACAGCTACCCCGACAACGGCGGGGAGGGCGTGACCGCGTACGTCATCGACACCGGCGTCCGGATCTCGCACCAGGACTTCGGCGGCCGGGCGACCCACGGCTTCGACGCCGTGGACAACGACGAGACCGCCGACGACGGCAACGGCCACGGCACCCACGTGGCGGGCACCATCGCCGGCACCGCCCACGGAGTCGCCAAGAAGGCCAAGGTCGTGGCCGTCCGCGTGCTCGACGACAACGGCTCCGGCACCACCGAGCAGGTCGTCGCCGGCATCGACTGGGTGACCAAGCACCACTCCGGTCCCTCGGTCGCGAACATGAGCCTCGGCGGCGGCGCCGACGAGGCCCTCGACGCGGCGGTCCAGCGGGCCATCGCCTCCGGTGTGACCTTCGCGGTGGCCGCCGGCAACGAGTCCTCCGACGCCGGCCAGGGCTCGCCCTCCCGGGTGCCGGAGGCGCTCACCGTCGCGTCCAGCACCAAGGACGACCAGCAGTCGGACTTCTCGAACTTCGGCTCGGTGGTCGACCTGTACGCGCCCGGCTCGGACATCACCTCGGCCTGGAACGACAGCGACACCGGCGTCAAGACGATCTCCGGCACCTCGATGGCCAGCCCGCACGTGGCGGGTGCCGCGGCCCTCTACCTGGCGGCCAACCCCTCGGCGACGCCGGCCGACACGGCCGCCGCGCTGACCGGGGCGGCCACCGCGGACGCCATCAAGAACCCGTCCTCCGGCACCGCGAACAAGCTCCTCAAGGTGACGCCGTAACAGCACGCGCACGACGCATCGGGGCCGGGCCCGTCCCCGATGAGCGGTGAAGAGGTGGCCCTCCACACACCCGTGGAGGGCCACCTCCGTCCGTTCCGTGCCCGATACTGCAGGCATGCCGCAGCCGCCGCCCGCCGCGCTCCCCGAGCCGATATCGGCCGACCCGCCGCACCGCCCGGACCTCACCCTGCTCACCCAGTCCTGGCTCGACCTGGCGTTCCTGCACTGGGCCGCGGACCCCGCCGACGTGGCCCCGCTCCTCCCCGCGGGCACCGTGCCCGACACCCACGACGGCGTCACCTACGTGGGCCTGGTCGCCTTCCGGATGCACCGGGTCGGCTGGCTCCGGCTCCCCGGGATCCCCTATCTCGGAACCTTCCCCGAGACCAACGTCCGGCTCTACTCCGTGGACGCCCAGGGGCGCCGCGGCGTCGTCTTCCGCTCGCTGGACGCCTCGCGCCTGATCCCGGTGACCGTCGGCCGGTGGGCGTTCCGGATCCCGTACGTCTGGTCCAGGATGAGCGTCCGGAACGACGGTTCCACCGTCACGTACACCAGCAGCCGCCGCTGGCCCGGCCCGCGGGGCGCGCGCAGCGCGATCAGTGTGGAGATCGGCGAGCGGGTGGCGGAGCCCACCGCGCTGGAGCACTTCCTGACCGCCCGCTGGGGCATGCACAGCTCGTACCGCGGCCGGCCGCTCTACCTCCCGAACACCCACCCGCGGTGGCCGCTGCACCGCGCCCGGCTGCTCGACTGCGACGAGACGCTGCTCACCGCGGCCGGCCTGGAGCAGCCGTCCGGTCCGCCCGTGAGCGTGCTCTACTCGCCGGGCGTGCCGGTCCGCTTCAGCGCCCCGCCGCGGGGGCCGCGGAGCGTGACGGTCCCGCGCCCCAGGGACGGGGACGGCTGACCCGGGCAGGACGCTCGCGGTCTCAGCGCGGGGCGATCCCCGCCTCCGCCGCGGCCTTGATCCGGGCACCGAACCCGGGGGCGTCCTTGCGGGCGGCCGAGAGGGCCAGGCCGGCGAGGAGCTTGCCCACGCCGTGGCCTTCGAGGACGTTGTAGATCCGGACCTGGGTCCGGCCGTCGGTGAGCGGCTCCAGGTCGTAGCCGCCCTCACTCGCCGTGATGAGGTTCTTCGACACCTCGGCCCAGCGGATCTTCACGGGCGCTTCGAGGGCGGTGATGCGGAACTCCCGCGCGGTCTTCATCCCGGCGTCCTTGACGGTGCTCCGGAAGACGGTGCCCACGGCGGTCGGGGCGTCCGGGACCCGCTCGATCCTCTGCACCCGGGGGCTGAACTCCGGATCGTTGCGTCCGTCGGCGAGAAAGGCGAAGACGTCCTCCACCGGCCGGTCGACCTCGAACGTCGCTTCGAACTGTCCTGTCATGGGCACCCCAGATCGGTCGAGCGGCGCCGCCCCGGTGCGCGCCTGCGCCTGCGGCGACGAGGCGTTCACCCTCGCCGTAGCACCGCGACGGTCGTAGCGGCATCACGACCCTACGTGACCGCCACCGGAGCCGCCCGGCGAGCGAGGCGCTCCCCCAGGCGGTAGGTCTCCACGGCCGTGCCGCCGAGGACCGCCGCCCGCTCGCCGGGGCTCAGTGCCTCCGTGAGCTCCCCCGCGGTCTCCAGAGTCCGTCCGTACGACGCCGCGAGCGTGCACACCGGCCAGTCCGATCCGTACATCAGACGGCTCGGGCCGAACGCGTCGAGCAGGACGTCGGCGTACGGCCGCAGGTCCCGCGTGGTCCAGCCGTGCCAGTCGGCCTCGGTGTGCAGTCCGGAGAGCTTGCCGGCGGTGTGGGGCAGCGCGGCGAAGGCCCGCAGGTGGGCGGCCCAGGGTTCGAGCCCTCCGCTCGCGACGGGCGGTTTCGCCCCGTGGTCGAGGACGAAGGTCAGCTGCGGCAGGTCTCTCGCGGCCCTCGTCGCGGCCGGCAGCTGGTGCGGGAGGATCACCAGGTCGTACGCGAGCCCGGCATCGGCCACCGCGGTGAGGCCGCGGCGGACGTCGGGACGGAGCAGCCAGCCGGGGTCAGGTTCCGACTGGACCTGGTGGCGGATGCCCACGAGGTGCTCGCCGCCCGGCTGGGCGCGCAGCGCGGCCAGGGTGTCGGCGATGCCGGGCGATGTGAGGTCCGTCCAGCCGACGACGCCGGCGATCAGGTCGCTGTCGCGGGCGGTGGCGAGCATCTCGGGTGTCTCGTCGGCGACGGTGACCGTCTGGACGAGGACGGTGGCCGCCACCCCCGCGGGAACGGTCTCGGCCCGCAGGTCCCGCTCCGTGAAGGTACGGCGCAGGGGCGCGAGGGCGGAGCCGGTGATCCAGTCCTGGTCGCGTACGGACAGGTCCCAGAGGTGGTGGTGGGCGTCGACGACGAGCGGGCCGCGGGGAGTGCTCACAGGTGCCACACCACGGGCAGCGCCGCGTCCGCTCCGTCGCCGGAGTAGTCGTGGGCGACCTCGAGGAGTTCGGCCATCCTGGCCTGCCACGCGACGTTGACCGGAAGGGTCTCGAGTTCGGCCAGGAGGCGGGCGTAGTCCTCGCAGTCGATCAGATGGAAGAGGTCGGTGCCGCTGCGCCAGATCGTCCAGGACGTGCAGCCGGCTGCCCTGATCGCGCGGGTCAGCTCGACGGGGACCTCGCGGTGCGCCTCCTCGTACGCGGCGACGCGGTCCGCGCGGACCCGGGTGTGCAGAGCCAGTCTCATGGGTTCGCTCCAGGGGTGTCGTGCTCTCGGCGCAGCTCTGCCCAGAGGGCCTCGGGTATCTCGAGGGCGAGCATGTCGGCGGCGTCCTCGGCCTCCGCGGCGCTGCGCAGGCCGAGGAGGACGCCCGCCACGGCGGGATGCCCGAGCGGGAAGCGGGCCGCCGCGGCCCTCAGGGGGACTCCGTGGCGCGCGCAGATCTCCCGCAGCCCGAGCGCCCTGGCCAGGGTCCGCGGCGGGGCCGCCGCGTAGTCGTACGTGGCGCCGGGACGCGGATCGGCGAGGAGGCCGGAGTTGAACACTCCTCCGGCGACGACCGACGCGCCACGGCGCCGCGCGGCCGGCAGCAGTTCGGCGAGGCCGCTCCGGTCGAGCAGGGTGTAGCGGCCGGCGAGCAGGACGACGTCGATGTCGGTCTCGGTGACGAAGCGGGTGGGGATGGAGGTCTGGTTCATGCCGACGCCGACGGCCCGGACGACGCCCTCGGCCCGCAGTCGTTCCAGCGCGGGGTACGCCTCGCGCAGCGCCTGGTCGGCGTGGTCGTCGGGGTCGTGCAGGTACACGATGTCGACGCGGTCGAGCCCGAGGCGCTCCAGGCTCTCCTCCAGGCCGCGCCGGATGCCGTCCGCACCGAAGTCCCAGACCCTGCGGTGCGCGGCGGGGACCGCGAAGCCGTGGGCGAGGTCGTCGCCGGTCGCGCCGGGATCGGGGACGAGGAGGCGGCCGACCTTGGTCGAGACGGTGTACGTGTCCCGGGGCCGGTCCCGGAGGAAGGCGCCGAGGCGGCGCTCGGACAGGCCGAGGCCGTAGTGGGGCGCGGTGTCGAAGGAGCGGATGCCGCGGTCCCAGGCGGTCGCGAGGGTCTTGTCGGCGTCCTCGTCGGTGACGGTGCTGTAGAGGTTGCCGATGCCGGCCGCGCCGAAGGCGAGGCGGGTCGTCCAGGCGGTGCTCCGGCCGAGGGGGACGCGGGTGAGGGGGGCGGGGCCGGCGCCGCGCCCGTCCGGGGCGGGGCCGCCTTCGGCACGTCCCTCCCGGACCCGTCCGTCCGGGGCGCGTTCGCTCGGCGTACGTTCGCCCCGTGTGCGTGCGTCAGTGGCCCCGTCCGAGGGCGCCCGTTCGCCCCTGGCCTTCCTGTCCGTGCTCATGTGCCCGCCGGCCGGAGTCGGAGTCCCGCCATGCCGCCGTCGACGGCGAGGGCGGTGCCCGTCACCGACGCCGCCGCCGGGGACGCGAGGTAGACGACGGCCGCCGCGACCTCGTCGGCGCTCACGAGCCGGCCCGTGGGCTGGCGGGCGCCGAGTGCCGCGCGCTCGGCCTCCGGGTCCGCCGCCGCGTCGAGCAGCCGGGCGACCCACGGGGTGTCCACGGTCCCGGGGTTGACGCAGTTGACCCGGATGCCCTCCCGGACGTGGTCGGCGGCCATGGCGAGGGTCAGGGAGAGGACCGCCCCCTTGCTCGCGGAGTACAGGGCCCGCTGGGGCAGGCCCGCGGTGGCGGCGATGGAGCAGATGTTGACGACGGCGGGGTGTTCCGAGCGGCGCAGATGCGGCAGCGCGGCACGGGTGGTGCGGACGACGCCGAGGAGGTTGACGTCGAGGACGGTGTGCCACTGGTCGTCGGGGTTGTCCTCGACGGTGCCCGCGGCGCCGATGCCGGCGTTGTTGACGAGGATGTCGATTCCGCCCAGCGCGGCGGCGGCCGCCGCGACGGCCTCGCGTACCGAGGTGTCGTCGGCGACGTCCGCGCGGAGGGCGGTGATTGTGTCGGGGGTGCCCGCCGGGTCGAGGTCGAGGACGGCGACGGCGGCGCCCTGCGCGTCGAGGAGGCGGGCGACGGCGTGTCCGATGCCGGAGGCGCCGCCGGTGACGACGGCGCGGAGGCCGGCGAGCGGGTAGGCGTTCACGCGGTCACCTCCACGGCCGCTTCGCCGGCGAGCGCTTCCGCCAGGTCGGCGGCCCAGAAGGTGCCGTGGGGGTAGACGAAGGTGGCGAGGGAGGCCTCGTGCATGTCGGCCGAGAACCCGGGGGCCAGGGGGGCCGTGTAGGCGCCGTCGCGTATGACGGCCGGGTGGGCGAAGTGCTCGTGCAGATGGTCGACGAACTCGATGACCCGGTCCTGGGTGGTTCCGCTGAGCGCCACGAAGTCGAACATCGCGAGGTGCTGGACCAGTTCGCACAGTCCGACCCCGCCGGCGTGCGGGCAGACGGGTACCCCGAACTTGGCGGCGAGGAGCAGGATGGCGAGGTTCTCGTTCACGCCGCCGACCCGGGCCGCGTCGAGTTGGACGATGTCGACGGCGTTCGCCTGGAGGAGCTGCTTGAACACGATGCGGTTCTGCACGTGCTCGCCCGTGGCCACCTTGACGGGGGCGACGGCGGCCCGCACGCGCGCGTGTCCGAGGATGTCGTCCGGGCTGGTCGGCTCCTCGATCCAGTAGGGGTCGAACTCGGCGAGCGCCCGGGTCCACTCGATGGCCTCGGTGACGTTCCACCGCTGGTTGGCGTCGACGGCCAGCCGGACGTCCGCGCCGACGGCGGCGCGGGCGGCGCGGCAGCGGCGGACGTCGTCCGCGAGGTCGGCGCCGACCTTCAGCTTGATCTGGGTGAAGCCCGCCGCGACCGCTTCCTCGGCGAGTCGGGTCAGTTTCTCGTCGGAGTAGCCGAGCCAGCCGGGCGAGGTGGTGTAGGCGGGGTAGCCCTGGGCACGCAGGACGTTCTCGCGCTCGGCGCGCCCGTCCTTTCCGCGCCTGAGGAGGTCCAGGGCCTCCTCGGGGGTGAGGGCGTCGGTGATGTAGCGGAAGTCGACCTGCGAGACGAGCCATTCGGGGTCGGCGTCGGCGAGCAGCTTCCACAGCGGCTTCCGCTGCCTCTTGGCGGCCAGGTCCCACACGGCGTTGACCACGGCCCCGACGGCCATGTGCATGACGCCCTTCTCGGGCCCGAGCCAGCGGAGCTGGCTGTCGCCGATGAGTGCCCGGCTGACGAGGCCGGGGTCGGCGCAGAGGTCCTCCACGGACCGGCCGATGACGTGGGGGCGCAGTGCTTCGATCGCGGCGACCTGGACATCGTTGCCCCGTCCGATGGTGAAGGTGAAGCCGTGTCCCGTGGGACCGTCGGGCTCGTTCGTCCGCAGGACGAGGTAGGCCGCGGAGTAATCGGGGTCCGGGTTCATCGCGTCGGATCCGTCGAGTTGGCGGGAGGTCGGGAAACGGATGTCGTAGGTGTCCATCGCGATGACCCGCGTGATGTCAGTGGACAACGGGGTTCCTTTCACACCTGGGCTGCCTGCTCGGTGTTCGGCTTCGTCTGCCCGAACGACGCGGAGCGGCCCCAACCATCAGCACAGATCGGGTGATTGGCCTGTTGAGCGAGAACGATACGGCGCGCGCGAGAGGTCAGGCAAGTAGACATCGGATGTTTCTCGGGACTTGAGCAGGCGGCATGAGGGGCATGGCGAGCGGCCCCGCGCACCCCGCGATCGGCACCCCGCGAACGGAATGCCGACAGGGGCGGGCGCCCCTCGGGGGGAGCGCCCGCCCTCGTCTGCGTCAGTGCCGGCCGAGGCGGAGGGAGCGGCCGGAACGGCGGGTCACAGCACGCTGTCGAGCCAGCGGACGACGTTGGAGATGTGGATCGTCGCCCAGGCCTCCGCCGTCCGCGCGTCCCGGGCGGCGAGCGCGTCCAGGATCGCCCGGTGCTCCGCCAGGGTCCGGGCCACGGCCGTCTCCTCGGTGATGCCCCGCCACAGCCGCGCCCGTACAGTGGCTCCCGAGATGCTGTCGAGGAGCGAGCACAGCAGTGGAATCCCGGAGGCCGCGGCGATCCTTCGGTGGAACTCCAGGTCGCTGGCGACGAGTTCGTCCAGGCTCGGGGCCTCGCCGAGCCGGTCGAGGAGCTCTCCGAGTTCCCTGATCTCGTCCTCGGGGATGCGCTCCGCCGCCATCGCGGTCGCCGCCGGCTCCAGGATGCCCCGTACCTTCAGGGCCTGGAGCGCCTGGTCGTCCTGGTGGAAGTCCAGGACGAACGACACCGCTTCGAGCAGCAGCGGCGGTTCGAGGCTGGAGACGTACGTCCCGTCGCCCTGCCGCACGTCGAGGATGTTCAGGAGGGACAGGGCCTTCACCGCCTCGCGCAGGGAGTTGCGCGACAGGCCCAGCGCGGCGGCGAGGTCGGCCTCCTTGGGCAGCCGGTCGCCCGGGCGGAGCGCGCCGGAGACGATCATCTCCTTGATCTTGCCGATCGCCTCGTCCGTGACTGCCAAGGCGTCCTCCTGTGCAAGGCCAAATACATCGGATGTGTCTGCTGGGCGTCACCTTACTGCAGGGTCCGCGCCCCTCCCCCGCTCCCCTTCTCCGCTCCCCTCTCCGTCAGGGGGCGTTGGGACCCACGTCCGCCGGGGTCAGCGGCCGGCGGACCGGCGTCGCCGTCGCGTACTCGTCGGCACCCACGTCGCGCACACCGCCCCGCGCGTCCCCGTCGATGTCATGGGTGACGGGCGCGGGGGACAGCGTGGCCGCGCCGATCGCCCGGCTCGTGCTCGACAGGCGGTACACCCCGTCGGAGCCCCGTACCAGGCGGGGATCGGCCCGCAGGAAGCCGCCGGCGGGGATGTTCCCGTCGGCCGCCGCGCCGAACAGGATGTTGCTCTGCCAGGTGAAGCGGACCGTCGTCGCCATCTCGACCAGGCTGCCGGTCTGGCCGACGAGCAGGTTGTCGGCGACGGTGACGTCGCGGGGCTCGTGCGGGCGGTGGCTCTCGCCCGACAGCGCGCCGCCCGCGTTGTCGAGGAGGGTGTTGTGGGCGATGAGGACGCGGTCGGGTGCGTCGTTGCCCCGGCGCGCCTCGGCCGATTCGCCGGGGACGTGGTCGCGTTCCGTTCCGCTGCCGATGACCATCGCCCGCCCGCTCAGGCCGGCCAGGTAGTTGTTGACGACGACGTGGTCGTTGCCGTAGATCCGCACGCCCTCCTCGCCGCCGATGAGGTAGTTGCTGTCGACGCGGGTGCGGTTGCCGTGGCGCAGGACGATGCCGCCGAGGCTGTCGCGGATCGTGTTGTAGCGGATGACGTTGTCGGAGCTCTTGACGGAGATGGCCTCGGGGTCGCCGTCGGCCCGCTCGAACAGGTTGTACTCGACGAGGGCGTGCGCGCTGGACAGGGCGCGGGGGCTGACGCCGAGGCGGATCGGCTCGCCACCGTTGGCGCCGGAGAAGGTGTGGTCGGAGAAGTGGTTGCGGTGGATGTGCACGCCCTGGGCCATGGCCTCGCTGCCCGCGCCCTCGACGCCGAGGAAGATGCCGAGCGTGGTCTTGCCGTGGAAGTGGTTGCGGTCGATCACCGCCTCGTCGCCGCGCACCATGACCCAGTGCAGGCCCTCGATGTCCGCGAGCTGGAAGTCGTTGCGGGTGAGCCGGATGTACGTGCAGGTCGGCGGGATCTCCAGGGTGGTGCTCTGGCGGAAGGAGAAGCCGCTCACGGTCACGTTGCTGGACGCGTCGAAGACGAAGCTCCGCTCGCCGCGCAGGACCACGCCTCCCCGTGACGCGGCGACGACGGTGATCGGCGCGGTACGGGAGCCGTTCTTGCCGGTGACGGTGAGGGGCTTGGCGGCGGGGACGGTGTAGGTGCCGTTCGCGACGACGATGCGGGTGCCGGGTCCCGCGGCGTCGATCGCGTCCTGGAGGTCGTCCAGGGAGCCGACGTCGACCGTCGGGCCCAGGGGGCGCGCGGGCTTGCACCGCGCGGCGTTCGCGTGCGCGGGGACGGCGAGGGGCAGGACGGCCGCTGCCGCGCCCACCGCGGTGCCGGTGAGGAACGTGCGTCGTTGCATGGTGCCTCCGTGATCGGTCGGACGAGTCGGACGAGTCGGATCAGTGGTACGCGTACGGCCCGTCACGTCGAGGCGCCGGACCCGGACGGGTCCGTCAGGTGCAGCTCGATGACGGGCAGGGGTGTGTCGGGCCGCCGCACCGGCAGCCGGAGCGTGAGGGTGCCGGCCGGCTGGGCGCCCATCTGGGTGTTCATCGCCGGGCGGTCGGGGTCGAGGGGCTCCTGGACGATCTCCGAGGCGTCGTTCAGGAGCTGGGCGTACCGCACCCGGCCCGCGAGACCGGGCAGGTGCAGATGGCGCAGCGGCCAGGAGAAGAGGTGGACGTACAGCCGGTCGCCGCGCTGGGTGTACCGGCAGTCGGCGGGCGGGGTGTACGGGGAGGGTCCGCAGCCGCGGAGGGACCGTTCGTGCAGGTCGGTCCAGCGGCCGATCTCGGCCAGGACGGCGGTGTCACGCGGGTCGAGGTCGCCCCGGCCGGTGGGGCCGACGTTCAGCAGCAGGTTGCCGCCCTTGGAGACGCCGTCCACGAGCATCCGGATCAGGAGCTCGGGGCTCTTGTGGTCGAGGTTGTCGCGGTCGTAGCCCCAGCTTCCGTTGAGGGTCTGGCACGCCTCCCACAGGACGGGGCGGCCGTCGAGGGTCATCGGGGCGGACGGCTGGTACTGCTCGGGCGTGACGAAGTCCCCGGGGAGGCCGGACCGGTCGTTGACCAGGATGTGCGGCTGGAGCTCGCGGACCATCGCCATGAGCCGCGGGGAGTCCCAGTCGTCGGGGCCTTTGCCTCCCCACCATTCGCGGCCCGCGTAGGAGAAGTCGAAGAAGAGGTAGTCGACGCGTCCGTACTCGGTGAGCAGTTCGCGGACCTGGCCGTGCAGGTACTCCTGGTACTCCCGGATGTCGCGGTCGGCCGCCGCGGCCTTGAACTCCTCGTCGTCGCGCCGCGGGTGCGTGCCGTCGACGGGGAACGACGGGTGGTGCCAGTCGATCAGGGAGTGGTAGAAGCCGACCTTGAGTCCTTCGGCGCGGCAGGCCTCGACGAAGGGTCCGACCAGGTCGCGGCCGTGGGGTGTCTTCGTCACCTTGTAGTCGGTGAGCCGGCTGTCCCAGAGGCAGAAGCCGTCGTGGTGCTTGGTGGTCAGGACGACGTAGCGCATGCCGGCGGCCTTCGCCGTCCGCGCCCAAAGGGCCGGATCGTAGCGGTCGGGGTCGAAGTGGTCGAAGTACACCTGGTACTGCTCGTCCGTCATCCTCTCCCGGGTCTTCACCCATTCGTGGCGGGCGGCGAGGGAGTAGAGGCCCCAGTGGACGAACATGCCGAAGCGGTCGTGGGTGAACCAGGTCGTGTCGGGCGAGGGGGCCGCCGGGAGGTCGGCGTCGGCACCGGTGGAGGTCATGGGGCATCGTTCCTGTGCGGTGGGGAGGGGCGGGGTGGGGCGGCGGCTCAGTGTCAGGCCGGTTCCGGCGCCGTCAGGCCGGTTCCGGCGCCGTCAGGCCGGTTCGTGGACGTCCTCGCGGAGTCGTACGCCGGGGGCGACGCGGTTCAGGTAGCCGGTGTCGTCGCGGCGGGTCAGGCCGCACGCCAGGTACTGCTCGTGCAGCCGGTCCAGTGCGTCGCGGTCGAGCTCGACGCCGAGTCCGGGTGTGCGCGGGACGGTGATCGCGCCGTCGGCGAAGCTCCACGGTGCGGTGACGACGTCGTCGTCGGGCCGCTTCCAGGGCCAGTGGGTGTCGAGGTCGTGGGTGAGGGCGGGGGTGGCGGCGGCGAGGTGGACCATCGCGGCGAGGCTGATCCCGAGGTGGGAGTTGGAGTGCATGGACATCCCGATGCCGAAGTGGTGGCAGGCGGTCGCCAGCTGCTGGGTGGCCTTGAGGCCGCCCCAGAAGTGGTGGTCGCCGAGCAGGACGCCGACGGCCCGGGCGGGGACCGCCTCGGTCAGGTGCTCCCAGGTGACCACGCACATGTTGGTGGCGAGGGGCATCGGGGCGGTCCTGGCGAGGTCCGCCATGGCGGGGATGCCGGCGACCGGGTCCTCCAGGTACTCCAGTACTCCCGCGAGTTCGCCGGCCACCCGGGCGGCGGTCTCCGGGTCCCAGCTCGCGTTGGGGTCGAGGCGGAGCGGATGGTCCGGGAACGCCTCGCGCAGGGCGCGGATCGCGGCGACCTCGTCGTCCGGAGGGAGGACGCCGCCCTTGAGCTTGAACGAGCGGAAGCCGAAGCGGTCCGCCAGGAGCCGGGCCTGCGCCACGAGTCCGGCCGGGTCGAGGGCCGGTCCCCAGGCGTCCGGCTCGTGGCCGGGGTGCGCGGCCCACTTCGCGAACAGGTAGCCGCAGAAGTCGACACGGTCGCGGGTGGCACCGCCGAGGAGGTCGGACACGGGCCTGCCGAGGTGCTTGCCCTGGAGGTCGTGGCAGGCCACCTCGAACGGCGAGGTGACGCTCGCGACCGTCTTGGCCGCGCCGCCGTCACCGATGAGGCCGTGGGCGTCGCGCGCCACCCGGCCGCCGACGATCGCGCCGACCCTGCGGGAGAGCTCGTTGAGGTCGAAGGGGTCGAGGCCGGGCAGGTCGTCGGCGACGGCGCCGAGCAGTTCGAGGTGGGCGGCGTCCCCGTAACTCTCGCCCAGGCCGTACGCGCCGGTGTCGGTCCTGACCTCCACCACCGCGCGCAGGGCGTACGGCTCGTGGACGCCGACGGCGTTGAGCAGCGGCGGGTCGGCGAAGGCGACGGGGGTGACGACGACGGAGGTGACCTTCACGGGGCGACCGCCACGGCCGGGGCGACCACGGCGGGGGCCGCGGGAGCACCCTGGCCGGGGGTGCGTACGGCGCCGGCTCCTTCCGCCGCGGCGGACGCGGCGCCGCCGCCCGTCGTCTCGGCCAGGGCACGCCTGCCCTGGGCCAGGAGGTCCTTCAGCTGCTCGACGTGATCGGGTGCCGCGTCCACCAGCGGGGCCCGGACGTGTCCGACGTCGAGTCCGCGCAGGCGGGCTCCGGCCTTGACGAGGGAGACGGCGTAGCCGGGGACCTGGTCGCGGAGCGCGGTCAGCGGCAGGTAGAAGTCGGCGAGGAGCCGGTCGGTGGTGGCGGTGTCGCCGGCCGTCAGGGCCGTGTGGAAGGCGCGGGCGATGTCGGGGGCGAAGCAGAGGACGGCGGACGAGTAGTCACGGATGCCGATGGCACGGCAGGCGGTCGCGCTGACCTCTGCGGTGGGCAGCCCGTTGAGGAAGGCGAAGGTCCCGGCGCGGGCGTGGCCGCTGGTGCGTACGGCGGTGACCGTGCGGGCCATCGAGTCCAGGTCGCCGTCGCCCTCCTTGATCCCGGCGACCTGGGGCACGTCGAGGAGCCGGAGGGCGGTGGTCACGCCGATTCTGGCGAGGCCGCGCCGGTAGACGAGGACGGGGAGGCGTCCGGCGCCGGCGACGGACTCGACGTACGCGAGATAGCCGTCCTCGGTGCCGCCGACGAGGTACGGGGGCAGCAGCAGGATCCCGTCGGCGCCCGCGTCCGAGGCGGCGGCGACGGCCGCCCTGGCGTTGCCGAGGCCTCCCCCGGCGCCGGCGAAGACGGGCACGCGGCCGGCGACGACGCGTACGGCGTGCCGGACGAGCTCGGCGTACTCGGGGGCGCTGAGCGAGGAGTACTCCCCCGTGCCGCAGGCGACGAACAGCGCGGCGGGGCCGTGGGCGAGCTGGTCCTCGACGTGGTCGGTGAACACGTGGGTGTCCACCTCGTCGGCGGGGGTGAACGGCGTGAGCGGGAAGGACATCAGGCCGGACGGGATCACGGGTGGGGGTCCTTTCTGAGGGGTCGGCCGGGTCAGCCCTTGAGGGCGCCGCTGGACAGGCCGTGGACGAACGAGCGCTGGAAGAAGAGGAAGACGATGACGGACGGCAGCAGGGCGAGCAGCGACGCGGCCATCACCACGCCGGGGGTGACGAGGGGGTCGACCCGGAGCGTGCGCAGGGCGAGCGGCAGGGTGTACGAGGAGGAGTCGGTGGCCACGAGCAGGGGCAGCAGGTACTGGTCCCAGATCATGGTGAAGCCGAAGACTCCGATGACGCCGAGGGCGGGCCTGCACATGGGGAGGATGATCTGCGCGAAGATCCGCAGGTCTCCGGCGCCGTCGATGCGCGCCGCCTCCTCCAGCTCCTTCGGTACCTCCTTCATGAACTCGGTCATGACGAGGATGGAGAACGCCCAGGCGCCGACGGGCACGATCATGCCGGCGAGGGAGCCGATCAGATTGATGTGGACGACCGGCAGGTCGGCGAGGATCACGGAGAGCGGGATGGCCAGGATCTCCTCGGGCAGCATCAGCGTGGCCAGGATCGCGACGAACGCGAGGGTCATGCCGCGGAACCGCTTCCTGGCGAGGGCGTAGCCCGCGAGCACGGAGACGGCGACCTGGAGCAGCAGTCCGAAGCCGACGACGAAGAAGGAGTTGAGGAGGTACGTCAGGACGCCCTGGTCGAAGGCGACGGTGAAGTTGTCGACGGTGGGGTCGGAGGGGACGACGCTGAGCTGGGTGGGGTCCTTGACGTGGTTGAAGGCGCTGACGAGCAGGGCGAGCAGCGGTCCCGCGAAGACCACGAGGACGAGGAGGTACGTGAGGACCTTCAGGGCCCGGCCGGCGGCGCTGCGGCTCTCGGTCAGCCCGAGGGCGGTCTCGGTCGGCGCGCTCATGTGGTGTCCCTCCGTCGGAACAGGTGGACGCCGACCGTGAGGAGCAGCGTCGCCAGGAACAGCAGGACGGCTCCGGCGGCGCCGACGCCGAGCCGGTTCTGTTCGAGGCCCAGTTTGTAGATCACGGTCATGACGACTTCGGTCGAGCCGTCGGGACCGCCATTGGTGAGCAGGAAGACCTCGGTGAAGACGCGCAGGCCTCTGATGGCGGCGAGGATGAAGAGGATGGTGAGGACGGCGCGCAGGCCGGGGAGCGTCACGTGGCGGATGCGCTGGAGCCGGGACGCGCCATCGACCTTGGCGGCCTCGTACAGTCCGCGGTCCACCCCGGCGAGTCCCGCGAGGAAGATCATCATGTCGTAGGGGGCTCCCCGCCAGATGCCGGTGAGGATGAGGGAGGCCATCGAGGTGTCGGGGTCGTTGATGAACCCCGACGGACCGAACCCCACGAGTCCGAGGAGGGAGTTGAGCATGCCGTCCTCGGTGGGGTGGTACATGATCCGCCAGAGTTCGGCGACGACGGCGATCGGCACGACGACGGGGAGGAAGGCGGCCGAGCGGACGAAGCCGAGCTTGCGGCCCTGGCCTTCCATGAGGAGGGCGAGGGTGAGGCCGAGGAGCATCGAGCCGGCGGTCTGGCCGACGGCGAGGACGACGGTGTGCCAGGCGGCCTCGCGGAAGCCGTCCGAGGAGAGCACGGTGGCGTAGTTCTCGCCGCCGACCCACCGGTTGCCCAGGTAGGGCCGGACTTCCTGGAAGGACATGGTCAGCGCGCTGGCCATGGGGATGAACTTGAAGTAGAGGAAGAGGATCAGGGCCGGGGCGAGGAAGAGCCAGGGAGTCCACCATCGGCCGCCGCGGCGGTTCCTCACCCGGCGGGAGACGGACGGCTCGCCTCCTCCTCGCGCGGTCGGCGCGGGCCCGCTCCGCGCGGGCGGGGTGGAGCCGGCCGCCGGTGCGGCGGCCGTCTTCACCTGGTCGAGGCTCGTCATCCGGCGATTCCCTGCTCCTGGAGGATCCCGGCGAGCTTGGTGTCGAGTTCCCGCAGCTTCTCGCCGAGGTCGAGGGAGCAGTCGGCCATCAGCGCGTTGACGGTCTCGGCGGTGGTCTGCCGTACCGGGGTCCAGTTGGGGATGGAGGGGGCGTAGCGCCCGGAAGAGCGGTAGACGTCGGCGTACGTCTTCCAGCGGGGGTCGGGGCGTACCTCGGTGACGTCGACCGTCTTGTTCACGGGGAGCTGGACGGTGGAGCCGTCGGCGCCCTCCATGCCGAGTTTCTGGCCCTCGGCGGAGATGGCGTATCCGGCGAACGCGTCCTGTCCGGCGCGGTTCTCCGAACCGGCCATGAGGTAGACGGAGCCGCCCTCGGCGAGCACGGTGGCGTCCTTGGGGCCCTTGGGCATGGGGACGACCTCGTACCTGTCCTTGCCGAGGGACTTGTCGAAGCGGGGCATGAGGTAGGGGCCGACGACGAACATGCCGGCCCTGCCCGCCTCGAACGTCTCGTTCGTCGGCGGGGTGTCCATGGTGACGGCACCGGGCTGGACGACCTTCCGCTCGCAGCCGAGGGCGCGGAACCAGCGCATGGCCTCCGTCGACTCCTTGCTCGTCATCGACGGCTTGTACGTGCCCCGGCCCGTCTCGGTGATGAAGTCCCCGCCGGCGGCCCAGAGGAAGTTGGAGAAGTACCAGGAGGCGTAGCCGCGTTTGGTGGACAGCGGGGCGGCGAGGCCGTAGGTGTCCTGCTTGCCGTTGCCGTCGGGGTCGCGGGTGGTGAAGGCGGTGGCGAGCGCGGCGAGGTCGTCCCAGGTCTTCGGGGCCTCCAGTTTCAGCTTCTCCCGCCAGTCCTTGCGGATGAGGAGGGCGCCGGCCTGGGCGGAGTAGGGGATGCCGTACTGCTTGCCGTCGACGCCCTTGCCGGAGTTCAGGCCCTGCTCGACGAGGTCCCCGCTGCTGTCGATCCTGTTCAGGTCGATCTCCCTGAGGAGCCCCTGGCTCTGCATCGCGCCGAGCTGGGTGACGTCGTTCATGACGATGTCGGGCAACTGCCGCTGGGCGGCGCGCTGCTGCAGCTTCGTCTCGAAGTCGTCGAAGATCGCCGTGACCTTGACCTTGTGCCCGGTGGCCTTCTCGAAGCCTTCGACCAGCCTCAGGGTGGCCTTCTCTCCGGGGCCGCCGGGTGTGGTCCTGGTCCACAGCTCCAGTTCCGCCGTGGCGTCCTGCTTGGCGTCCGCTCCGGCGGGACCGGACGTACAGCTCGTCAGGGCCAACGCCGAGGCGAGAAGACCCGCACCGATCCATCGCGTTCTCTGCATGACAACTCCTGTTCGCCGCCGTCGGCAGCTGGCCTGTAAGCGCTTGCCGGGGACGCTAACGCTCGGCCGAACGAGGGTCAATAGTCCGATGAATGAAAAGAGTTGGAACGATGAAGGCGATGGAGGAGGGGTCCCCGCCGGGACTCTCAACCCCCTGTTGAGCAGTCAGGTAGCGGGAGAGGAAGACGAATCGCTTCTCCTCGAGAGGGGGAGCGCCCCGAGCCGGATTGTTCTGGCATCAGTCAAAGCTCCGATGTCTGAACGACCGCGGGACCCGGGCACGGCGCAGTGATCAGGCCGGGCCGCGCCCCGGTCGACGCCTGCGCCCGAGTCGACACCTACGCCCGGGTCGACGCCTGCGCCGGTGCGACGGCGTGCCGAAGGGGCTCGCCGTGCACCAGCCGCCGCAGTTCGTCGCGTACGAGCTCCCCCAGGCGGGCGCGCTCCCGGCCCATGGCGCCGGCGAGGTGCGGGGTGAGCAGGACGTTCGGCAGCGTGAACAGCGGCGAGTCGGGCTCGGGCGGTTCGGGCCATGTCACGTCGAGCACGGCGGTGAGGTCGGGCCGGTCGCGGAGGGCTTCGATCACCTCCGGCTCGTCCAGCACGGCACCGCGGGCCGTGTTGACCAGGGTCGCGCCCTCGGGAAGGAGCCTCATCAGCCTCCCGCCCACGAGCCCTTCGGTCGCGGGCAGGAGGGGGGCGTGGACGCTCACGACGTCGCAGGTGGCGAACAGCTCGTCGATTCCCACCAGTCGAGCACCCAGTTCCGCGGCGGCGGAGGGGTCGATCACCGGGTCGCAGGCGAGCACCTCGACACCGAAGGGCTTGAGGTGCCGGGCGACGAGCCGGCCGATCTCGCCCAGCCCGAGCAGGCCCACGCGGGAGCCGTACCCGCCGGACACCCGCGGGTCGTGCGGGAAGCGACGGGTGACCGCCACCTCGCGACCGAGTCGGTGGACCTGCTTCAGACCGAGCAGGATCTGGCCGAGGCTGAACTCGGCGACCGGGACGGCGTTGGCCGCGGCGGCGGAGACGATGGGGATGCCGCGCGCCCAGAACTCGGGCGGCGTGAGGTGCCGGACCGAACCGGCCGCCACCAGCACCGCGTTCAGCCTCGGTGCACGGGAGAGCAGCGCCGCGTCGAGCACCGGGGCTCCCCAGCCGGTGAGCAGCACGTCGACCCCTTCCAGCACCCCGGGGTCCCGGAGCAGGGCGTCGCGGGTGAGGGCCGGGGCACGCCAGCGCCCCAGGCGTCCGATGTCCTCCAGGACGTGCGCCGGATAGACATCGGCCCTGCGCTCCTCCTCCATGACCAGTAGGACATCGGGCGTGGTTGTCGCAGCTGCCATCGGCTCGGCCTCCTGGGGCGTGGCGGTTTCGGCGGGCCACACGATACATCGGAGGACAATCCTGATCCGGTCGAAAGACTGGACAAAAGTGCGGGCGATTGCTTGCATTCCACAGTCGATACATCCGATGTCTATCGTGAGGGATGGCTGGCATGCGTGTGCTGAGGGTCGGGGAAGCGGGGACGGAGCGCCTCGCGGTCCTGGACGGAGCCGGTGGGCTGCTCGATGCCTCCGGCATCGCCGACGACATCGACCACCGCTCGCTCGCCGACGGAGTGCTCGACCGGATCGCCGAGGCAGTGGCGGCGGGGGCCCTGCCGGCCATGGACCGTCCGGCCGACCGCGTACGCGTCGGAGCGCCGGTCGCACGGCCCGGGAAGGTCGTCTGCATCGGCCTCAACTACCGTGACCACGCGGAGGAGACGGGAGCCGAGCTCCCCGCCGAACCCGTGGTCTTCATGAAGGACCCGTGGACGGTGTCGGGGCCGTACGACGAGGTGCTGATCCCGCGGGGCAGCGTGAAGACCGACTACGAGGTCGAGTTGGCCGTGGTGATCGGCAGGACCGCCCGGTACCTGGAGAGCGACGAGGACGCCCTCGCGTGCGTCGCCGGGTACGCCGTATCGCACGACGTCTCCGAGCGCGCGTTCCAACTGGAGCGCGGCGGCCAGTGGGACAAGGGGAAGAGCTGCGAGACGTTCAACCCGCTGGGCCCGTGGCTCGTCACTCCGGACGAGGTCCCCGACCCGCAGAAGCTCTCGCTCCGGCTGACGGTGAACGGCGTCGAGCGTCAGCAGGGCTCGACCGCGGACATGGTGTTCCCCGTCGCCGAGATCATCCGCTACCTCAGCCGGTTCATGGTCCTGCACCCCGGGGACGTCATCAACACCGGCACCCCGGCCGGCGTGGCCCTCGGCCGGCCCGAGCCCCGGCCGTACCTGCGGCACGGAGATGTGGTCGAGTGCGGGATCGACGGCCTCGGCACCATGCGCCAGACCTTCCGCCAGGCCTGAGAGGAGACGCGCATGCGGTTCACCCGGGACCACCGGCTGCTCTTCATCGGTGACTCCGTCACCGACGCCGGCCGCGACCACGAGGACCCCGCGTCCCTCGGCGACGGCTACGTACGCATGATCGCCGAGGCCCTGCCCTCCCCCGCCACCGTCGTCAACATGGGCGTCAACGGCCATCGGGTCCACGACCTGGAGGCACGCTGGGCCTCCGACGTCCTCGCCCTCGCCCCCTCCGTCGTCACCGTCCTGATCGGCATCAACGACACCTGGCGCCGCTACGACCGCGGACTCCTCAGCCCTGTAACGGAGTTCGAGGCGTCCCTCGACCGCGTCCTCACCCTCGCCGAGGAGAAGTGCGCCGCCCGGCTGTTCGTCATGACGCCGTTCCTGCTCCCGGCCCGCCCCGAGCAGGAGACATGGTTCGAGGACCTCGCACCCCGCACCGACGCCGTCCTGCGCACGGCGACCGCGCACGGCGCGACGGTGGTCCGCACGGACCTGGAACTGGCGCGCGCCGCGGAGGTGTACGGCGCGGCGGCGGTCGCCCCGGACGGGGTCCATCCGAGCCCGCTCGGCCACCGCGTCATCGCGCGCGCGTGGCTGGCGGCGGCCACGACGGGGTGAGAAGGCGCCGACGGGCGCGGTCAGCGTCGACGCGCGGTCCACGCCACGGGCGCCTTGGGCCTGCCCGGGAACGGTGCCCCGGCCGTCGCCCGGCGTCTCGTCGGCACCCTGTTCGTTGCGCTGACGGCCGGGTCCCCGCAGCGGGGGGCGCGGGGACACGGCGTACCCTCACATCGGGCACGGACACGGGCACGGGCACCGGCCACGGACACGGGCACCGGCCACGCCGGGCGCAGGACAAGCAGGACAAGCAGGGCGAGCACGTCGGTAGGCCGAGCAGGGAACGGATCATGACTCAGGCACGGGGGCAGGGCACGGAGCCCGCTGGGGACGAGCGGGACCGGGATCAGGACCCTGGCCAGGACCGGAGTTCCGACCAGGACCGGAGTCCCGACCAGGACTCGAGTCCGGACCGGGACCGGGACCGGGCGGCGACGGTTCGCGTCTTCATCGCCCTCGCCCCGCCCGACGAGGCGAAGGACGAGCTGGAGGCGGCGCTCCGCCCCGCGTACGACGCGTACCCCCGGATGCGCTGGAACCGCATCGAGGACTGGCACATCACGCTGGCGTTCCTCGGCGAGCTGCCGGTCGGGGCCGTGCCGCCGCTCCGGCCGCCGCTCGCGGACCTCGCGGCCTCGCGCGGGCCCGTGGAACTGGCGCTGCGCGGCGGCGGGCACTTCGACGAGCGGGTGCTGTGGAGCGGGATCGACGGGGACGTCGACGGACTGCAGCGGCTCGCCACCGACGTGCGGAGGATGGTCAAGGAGTGCGGCATCCCCTTCGAGGACCGGCCGCTGCGCCCCCATCTGACGCTGGCCCGCGCCCGCCGCGACGACCGGTCGAGCGTGGTGGACGTGGCCGCCGGACTCGCCGGCTTCACCGGTCGCCCCTGGCGGACCGAACGGCTCCACCTGGTGGCCAGCGACTTCGGCCGGGGCCCGGGGCCCATCCGGTACCGCGACATCGAGGCCTGGACGTTCGACGGGCGGTGATCCCGCCCCGGTCCCCCCGGCTGGGAGGATGCCCGGCATGGAGACGACACTGAACGGCCCGCGCGCCTCGGCCGCGGTCGGGGACTCGGGTTGGCGCTATCTGCTGGGCGGCCTCCGCACGGCCGTCCCCGTCGGCTCGATGGCGCAGGCGGCCGACGTCGCCGCGCTCGCGGTCGGCGCGTGCGGTGACGACGCCGACGGGCATCTGGCCCTCGACATCCGGCCCGGGCGCGTGCTGCTGATCCTCCAGTCCGCCGAGCACGCGGCCGTCACCACCCTGGACGTCGACCTCGCGCGCCGGGTGTCCGCTGCCGTGGGCGGGCTGGGGCTGCGCACCGAGCCCGAGATCGCGACGGGGGCGCCGCGGTCGGTGCAGCTCCTGGAGATCGCGATCGACGCGCTCGACATCGCCGCGATCCGGCCGTTCTGGAAGACGCTCCTCGGGTACGTGGACGAGCCGGGCCACGAGGAACCCACCGCGGCCCTCGTGGATCCCCACCGGCAGGGCCCGGCGGTGTGGTTCCAGCAGATGGACGTTCCGCGCCCGCAGCGCAACCGCGTCCACTTCGACCTCTGCGTCCCGCACGACGAGGCGCTGCGGAGGATCGACGCCGCGCTGGCGGCGGGCGGCCGCCTCGTCTCCGCGGACCGGGCCCCGGCCTTCTGGGTCCTGGCCGACCGCGAGGGCAACGAGGTCTGCGTCACGACGTGGCAGGGACGGGACGGCTGACAGCGCCGCGGGCGCCCGCGGGCAGCCGCGGCGGCCCGTCTCCCGCCGCCTCTCGGCGCCCGAGGTCCGTGACCGTCCGTGCCCGCTCCCCGAAGCCCCGTCCGCGCACGTCGAAACCGGTCGGGGGTGCGCCTGCGTGTTTCCCTGTGCAGTGATCGCTCCGGAAAGGGAAACACCGTGTCCATCACAGGTTTCAGCCCGTCCCGTCGCAGTGTGCTCGGCCTCGGTGCGGGTGCCGCGCTCGCCGTCGCGTTACCGCTCGGCGGGATGGCGTACGCCTCCGCACCCGGCGGCGAGGACCTCCTCGCCCGGCTCCGGGAGCTGGAGGAACGGCACTCCGCGCGGCTCGGGGTGTTCGCGCACGACGTACGGTCCGGGCGCTCCGTGGCGTACCGCGCGGACGAGCACTTCCCGATGTGCTCGGTCTTCAAGACCTTCGCCGTCGCAGCCGTGCTGCGCGACCTCGACCGCGACGGCTCCTTCCTCGCGCGTCGGATCCGCTACACGGCGGCGGACGTCGAGCGGTCCGGCTGGTCCCCGAAGACGGAGCTGCCCGAGAACCTCGCCCACGGGATGACCGTCGCCGAGCTGTGCGACGCCACGCTGCGCTTCAGCGACAACACCGCCGCCAACCTGCTCCTGCGCGAGCTGGGCGGTCCGACCGCCGTCACCCGGTTCGCCCGGTCGATCGGCGACCGTACGACCCGGCTGGACCGCTGGGAGCCCGAGCTGAACTCGGCGGAGCCGTGGCGCCGGACCGACACCACGACGCCGCGCGCCGCCGGACGCAGCTACGGACGTCTCCTCCTCGGCGACGCGCTCCCGGTCGAGGACCGGGAGCGGCTCACGGCGTGGATGCTCGGGAACACCACCAGCGGTGAGCGGTTCCGCAAGGGGCTGCCCGCCGACTGGATCCTCGCCGACAAGACCGGCGGCGGCCGCTACGGCGGCAACAACGACGCGGGCGTCACCTGGCCGCCGGACGGAGGCCCGATCGTGCTCACCGTCCTGACCACGCGTTTCGTGGAGGACGCGGCGCCCGTCGATCCGCTGGTGGCCGACGCCGCCGCGCTGGTGGCGGCGGAGCTCCGCTGATCGGGAAAAGGCGCGCGATAAATCGCTTGAGCGTCGCCGCGGGCTTTCCTAGGCTGTGGTCACACGCTGAAAGGAGGTGATCCGAGAACATGGTTTCTTTTCGGATTCGTGAGGTGACTGCGGGCTAACGGCCTGCCGTCGCACTCTGTGCACCTCGGCAGGTCGTCTGCCGAAAACCACGCAGTCACCCGACCCGTGGGCCGCCGGTAATCCGGCCGGCTCCCGTCCGAACTCGAGCGGACGGGACCAAGGCCCACGGGTCGTCTGCGTGTCCCGGGCCGCGCCACGCCGTCTCCACGGATACGTCAAGGCGCCTGATTGACACGGAAGTTGGGTGTCAGCACCCATGCCGGGGTGAGTGTCCGGCTGAAAGGCTGGGAGCGGCTCCGCCGAGGCGGACCGGAACCACCAGCTGGACTCGGACCGGGACCGGGTCGGCATCCGGACGAGAGGCGACCATGACCGCCGTACCGCGTCAGGTCACCCGTCGGGAGACCGGTGCGAGCACACGGCCCGCGGGGCCGCGCACGCCCCAGGACGGGCACATGGTCGTGTGCGGGGACGACGCCCTCGCGCACCGCATCGCCGCTGAGCTGGCCGGGGTCTACCGGCAGGACGTCGTCCTCGTCGCACCCGCCGGAAGCGGACCCGACACCGCCGGGCCCCGTGTGCGCGTCCAGCACGCCGACCGGACGCCACCGGACGAGGCGACCCTCGTGGCGGCGGGCGTACGCCGGGCCCAGGCACTGGCGCTGCTGTACGAGGACGACGAGGTCAACATGCGGGCCGCGTTCCTGGCCCGTCGGCTCCATCCGCGCATCCGCCTGGTCCTCCGGATGTACAACCGCAACCTCGGCAGACGGATGGCCGAGCTCCTCGACCAGGCCAGCGACCAGACCGAGGACCCGACGGCGGCCGGCTCCGGACCCGGGACCGGGCAGGGGCACAGGGACGGGCACGGGGAAGGACCCGGGCACGGGCACGGGCCCCGCGACGGGCACGGCGAAGGACCGGGGAACGGGCACCGCGACGGGCGCAGGCATGGGCAAGGACCCGGTCACGGGCACGACGCCACCACGATCGTCCTGTCCGACGCGGACACCGCCGCGCCGGCGCTCGCCGCCACCGCCGTCACCGGAACCCGCAAGATCGTCCAGGCCGACGGGCTGCTGCTCCGCGCCGTCGAGCGGGCCCCCGCCGAGCAGAGCGCCGACGCGGCACGCCTCCCCGCCGAGAACGACGACGCGGCCCGCCCCGGCCTCGTCACCCTCGCCCTGCTGTCGTCGACGACGCGCGACCCGGCGGGCGCGGACGGTTCCGACCGCAGCGGGCGGCTCGCGCCCCGGCTGCTGCCCGACGACGCCGAGGTCCGCGCGGCGGCCGGGCACGGCACCGTCGTCCTGGAGGCCGTCACCCACGAACCGGCCCTCCCCAGGCGTCGGGAGAGCCGGGGCGCCTCGCCCCGCGAGCTGCTGTCACCCCGGGTGCGCTGGGCGCTCGCCGGCGTCTGCGCGGCGGTCGTGGCGCTCGCCGTCACGTCCTCGGTCACCACCGGGGACCACCTGCTGCACGCCGCGTACCTCACCCTGCTCGACCTGTTCGCGATCGGCGACCCCGCCGTCGGCGAACCCACCGCCCGCCAGATCCTCCAGATCCTGGCCGGTCTCCTCGGCCTCGTCCTGCTGCCGCTGCTGATCGCGGGGTCCCTGGAGGCCCTCGGCGCCTACCGCAGCGCCGCCGCCCTCCGCCGCCCGCCTCGCGGCCTCGCCGGCCATGTCGTCCTCCTGGGCCTGGGCCGCGTCGGCACCCGCGTCCTGGTCCGACTGCACGAGCTCGGCGTACCCGTGGTGTGCGTGGAGGACGACCCCGAGGCCCGGGGCATCGCCCACGCCCGCACCCTGCGCGTACCGGTCGTCCTCGGCGACGTCACGCAGGAAGGGGTCCTGGAGGCGGCGAAGATCCACCGGGCCCGCGCCCTGCTCGCCCTGACCAGCGCCGACACGACGAATCTGGAGGCCGCGCTGTACGCGCGGACACTCAACCCGGACGTCCTCGTGGCCCTGCGCCTGTACGACGACGACTTCGCGTCCACCGTCTACCGCACGCTGCGCGCGGCGCATCCCGACGCGCTCACCCGCAGCCGGAGCGTGTCGACGCTCGCCGCACCCGCCTTCGCCACGGCGATGATGGGCCGCCAGATCCTCGGGGCGATCGCCGTCGAACGCCGGGTGCTCGTGTTCGCGGCCCTCGACATCGCGGGCCGGCCGCAGCTGGCGGGCAGAACCGTCGCGGAGGCGTTCCGCCCGGGTGCGTGGCGCGTCCTCGCCCTTGACACCAGCGGTCCGGACCCGGCGGATCCGACGGAGTCATCGGCCGTTCGGGGCGCCCAGGGCGGTCCGGAGCGGAGCACCCGTTCGTCCGCCGCCGACGAGCCGTCCGGGCTGGTCTGGGACCTCCACCCCGGCTACGTGCTCCACCCCGGCGACCGCGTCGTCGTGGCGGCCACCCGCGCGGGCCTGGCCGAACTGCTCGGCCGGGCGGAAGCGACGGCGGAGGCGACGGCTACGGCTACGGCTACGGCTACGGCTACGGCTACGGCTACGGCTACGGCTACGGGGCGGACGCCCGCCGGGGCGCCGCCGTCACCCCCGGGCCCCTGAACAACGCGCACCACCCGGCGCCTCGCACACTCGGCCCGCCCGGCCGAGGTCGGCTCGCCGGGTCGCATGCCGCCCCGCCCACCTACTCGCCGTGAGCGAACTCGGCGCGCAACCCTGTCTGGAACCTTGCCCTTTGCAAGCTCTACATGATCATATTCAGGCCTTTGTTGTGATCATTACCAGGGGGCAGAAATGACCAGAGGCATGGACCGTCGTTCCGTCATACGCGGCGTGGCGACAGCGGGAGTCGGAGCCGCCGCAGGCGCTCTGACCATGGGAGGCGGCACCGCGCACGCGGCCGGCTCCGGGGGCGACCCGTACAGCGTCGATGTCATCAGCAAGGGTGCGGACCCGACCGGTGCCACCCCGAGCGACGCCGCCTTCCGGGCGGCCGCGGCCGAGGTGCTCGCCTCGTTCCAGCCCGGCCCGATCTCCGGGGCCATCCCGAAGAAGGTCCTGGTCGTCCCGCCCGGCACGTACCTCCTCACCCAGCCCGACTCGCTCCTGCCGAACGTCAACGGCGAGGGCAACGGCGGGATCGTCGACGGGGTCTCGATCACCGGTTACGGGAAGCGGCTCTCGCGGATCGTGTACTCGCCGGCGGCCGACGACACCACGCTCTGGACCAACTACCAGCGCTACAAGAACATCCGCGTCTCGGGCCTGACGTTCACCAGCACCAACGCCACGTCGAGCTTCAACTACGCCTATTCGTCGGCCGAGTACGGCGTCCAGGACACCTGGTACACCGACGTGGAGTGGCGCGGCAGCTGGAAGCGCGGCATCGGCCTGGACGGCCCGGCCACCACGTCCAACCTGAACAGCGAGATGGGCTGGGACCACTGCCAGGTCGGCGGCTCCTACTCCGACGCGTTCCTCGTGATGGGGATGACGACGGCGGCGACCCAGCAGGACCAGTTCCTCAACTACTGGTTCCGCGACTGCAAGGTGGAGTACCAGTCCGGTGTGTTCGTGAAGAACAACCGCGGCGGTTCGATGAACTTCATCGGCGGCTCGTACATCCTCACCGACGCCGCCTCCACCGGCACGTTCTTCAAGCTCACCCCCGACGCCACCACGCGGGCCGACTCCGTCACGCGGCTGTTCGCGCAGGGCATCCGGTTCGAGCTGCGCGGTGTCGGCCACAAGGTCATCGACTCCCAGTGGTACAAGGGCAACATCACCTTCGAGTCCTGCGACGACACCGCCCTCAGCTTCAAGTCCTGGGCGCCGAACGCCGTCACGCACGTCTACGACTTCAACGCCAACGGCGCCCGGGGCCCGATGGTGCGGTACGTGGACTGCGGCCTCATGGGCTCGCACCAGGTGTCGACCGGGTCCACCCCGACCACGTACGGCAAGGTCCTGTACGACGGCTGCCGGTTCATCGACATGTCGACGGCGACCGGGACGACCGGTTTCCTCCGCTGGACCGGGACCGTCGCGCCCCGTTACGAGATGCGCGACTGCCTCATCGGGGCGAGCTACCTGGCGGACGTGAAGAACCCCGCCTGATCGGGCCACTGGATCGGACCGCCCGATCGAACCGTCCGGTCTCCGGACACAGCACACGGGCGCGGGCCGCGGCACACCGTCGCGGCCCGCGCCGCGGTTCACCGCCCGTACACCTGGACTTCGGACCACCGGTCGGGCGGAGGCCGCCGAGCCGACACGGAAGGGCACCACGCTCACGCAGGACGTACAAGCCCCCCTCCTGAGGAGACTTGCGTGACTCGCCCCCGTACCGCCCGGCCGCTCGTGCTCGCCGTCACCACGGCGCTCGCCGCGGCTGCCCTCGCCGTGCCCGCCCGGGCCGACGCCGACGCCCAGGCGCACGCCCGTCACCGCGGTCACGCCCGCCCGCTGCCGGCCGTGACGCCCCGCGCGGAGACGCCGGTGCTGCACGACGACGACGCGGGCGGCAACGCCGACGCGGACGACCCCGCCATCTGGCGCAACACCGCCGCCCCCGGCCGCAGCCTCGTCATCGCGACCGCCAAGGAGGGTGGGCTGCGCGTCTACGACCTGGACGCACGCCCGGTGCAGTCGATCGCCGCGCCTCCGGCGGACGCACCGGACGACGCCCCCGGCCGGTTCAACAACGTGGACCTCGTCCACGGCCTGCGGCTCTCCTCGGGGCGGGCCGACCTCGCCGTCACCAGCGACCGCGGACACGACCGGCTGCGGTTCTACCGCATCGACCGCGACCGCGCCGGCGGCCCGCTCACCGATGTCACCGACCCCGCCGCCCCGGCCGTCTTCTCGCGGGACCAGGCCGAGATCAACGACCAGCGGACCGCGTACGGCCTGGCTACCTGGACGGACCCGGCGACCGGGAAGTCCTTCGCGCTCGTCAGCCGCCGCGAGCGGACCAGCATCGCCCTGCTCGAACTGCTCCCGGCCGCCGGCGGCAGGGTCACGTACCGCACGGTCCGCACCCTGGACCTGCCGGCCACGTTCCGGCTGCCGAACGGCACCTCCTGGGCCCCGTGCGGCGAGCCCGGCGAGCTGCCGCAGGTCGAGGGCATGGTCGTCGACCCCGCCGACGGCACCCTGTACGCCGGGCAGGAGGACGTCGGCATCTGGCGGCTGCGCGCCGACCTCACCGGCACGCCGAAGCTGCTCGACAAGGTCCGCGAGTACGGCGTCCCCGGCGTCTACGACGAGGAGACCGAGGAGTGCGTGCCGGGCGCCGACCCCGGCTACGGCGGGACCAGGATCTCTTCGGACGTCGAGGGTCTGACGCTGGTCACCGAGGCCGACGGCGACGGCTACCTGCTCGCCTCGAGCCAGGGCGACAACACCTTCGCCGCCTACGACCGGGAGGTCGCCGACCGCAACGCGTACGAGGGCGGCTTCCGGGTCGTGCCCGCGAGCGGCACCCTCGACGGCTCCGAGGAGTGCGACGGCGCCGCCGCCCTGAACGCTCCCCTGGGTGCGAAGTACCCGAACGGCCTCCTCGTCGTCCAGGACGGCCACGACGCCCCCGGCGACGGTGACCGCCCCGCGACGGACTTCAAGTTCGTCGACCTCGGCACCGTCCTGGACGCCGTCGAGGACTGATCCGTCCGAGGACCGTGCGCCCTCGCCCGCGCCGGCCGCCGGGTCCGACGACCCGGCGGCCGGCGCTCGCCGTCACGGGGTCGCGAGGAGCGCCGCCACCGCGCGGGCCGTGGCGGGGTGCCTCGTCGTCAGGGACGGCGCGGCGGGCGCGGCGTCCACGGACGTCCAGGGATCGCCGCAGCCCAGGAGGTCCGCGAGGGCGTCGCAGGTGGCGCGGTGGGTGAACAGGAGCGCCGCACCCGTCGGGGCCGTCGCGCCCGCCGTCGGCCCGTCCGTGGGCGCCCATCCGTCCGTGCAGCCCAGGAGGCCCGCGACCGCGTCGCAGGTCTCCGGGTGGAGGGGCAGCAGCGCCGCCCCACGCGGCGTGGGCGCGGCCAACGACGCCCGGGCCGCCGGCTGGGCGTGCCACGGCGGGACCCAGGCGTCCAGGGCCGCCAGCCGGGCCGGGAAGATCCGGCCCGCCTCGCGGACGATCAGCGGGGCCAGGTCGGCGGCGTTGGACCGCAGGGTGGCGATGAGGGTGGGCAGCCACGGCAGCAGGACGGGGTCGGGGAGCCGTCCGAAGGCGTTCGACACGGCCTCGACGACGACGTCCGCGAGTCCCGGGACCGGCTCCAGGGCGTGCACGAAGCCGCTGAGGTAGCGCGGGTACGAGGGCACCACCAGGGGGTTGCCGAGGAGTTCGTCGCAGCGGCCCCGCAGTTCGGCCCGGGAAAGGGTGCCGAGCTGGACCTGGGCGGCCCACAGCAGGGCCGTCTTGGCCGGGTCGTTCGGGTGCGACTGCGCGACCGCCAGCTCCAGCTGGGTCCGGTCGCAGCCGAGCGAGAGCGCCAGGCCCTCCATGCTGAACAGGAAGCCCAGCATGGCCGCCACCTGCCCCACGGTCGCGTCCTCGTCCCGGAAGGCCGTCGGCAGCAGGGTGCAGTAGTGCGCGTACCCGGCTCTGACGAAGGACTCGATCCACGGCGGGAGGACCGGCTCGCTGGTGCGGTAGTAGGCCAGGAGGCCGCGCACCCGGCGCAGTACCGCAGGGGCGCCGTCGACCGTGCGCTCGGCGGCGAGGACCTCCAGGGCCCGGGTGCCGAGCTCGTCCGCGAGGCGTCGGCCGCCGAGGTGGAGCGTCGCGTCCTCCACGGCCGCGAGGACCTCGGCCGTGGTGGCCTGCGGTCCGTACGCCGAGCGGCGCAGCCGCTGCTCCAGCACCTGCTCCAGGCTCACGCCCTCGTACCCGAGCTCGATGAGCGCACGCTGGTGGGTGCCGAGCGAGAGGTCCCAGGACTCCTGGATCGACCGCTCGCCGAGCCGCCGCTCGCCCATCACCGTGCGGGCCGCGCCGGGCGGCAGCAGACGGCGCAGCATCCACAGGACGTCCGAGCAGGCGCTCAGCTCCGGGCGGGACGCCATGTCGAGCAGGGCCCGGCGCACACCGCGCTGCTGGAGGTTGAGCCCCAGGGGCGCCAGCCGGTCGTGCACGTCACGGGCGAGGGGCGGCAGTGCGTCGTAGCCGACCTGGCCGATCCGGTCGCCGCCCATCATGATCTCGACGAGCCGTCGCACGTCCCGCCGGCCGGGGACGGTGTCCTTCTCGATGCAGGTGACCGCCGCGTCCTGGAAGTCGTACGGCGTCGGCTTGGCCCGGTCCCGCATCGCGGCGAGCAGGATCGACGTCTCGAAGACGGCGATGGCGTCGGCGGTGGAGGCCAGGTAGCCGCTGCGGCGGGCGGCGCGCACGATGTCCACGGACCAGCCGAGCAGTTCGGCCTCGTCGAGGGTGTGGAGGACGGGCGGCTGCCGGAGGAAGCCGGTGAGCCGGTCCTCGGCCGGACCCGGGGCCGGATCCGAGGCCGGACCCGACGCGCGATCCGACGCGCGGTCGGACGACGGTACGGACGCGGGTACGGGCGTGGGCGCGGCCGCCGGGGGCTTCGCCGTCGTCTTCTTCGCGCTCGGCTTCTTCGTGCCGGACTGGCCCTCCAGGCGGTACTGCTCGACCCGGGTGCGCTTGAGGTTCTTCGCCCATTCCGTCGCGGCGATCGACACCGAGCCGGACGCGAGGCCGAACTGTGCCTCGATCGCCGCGTGGCTTGAGGGGATCAGGCCGTACTGCCAGGTCGTGGCGGTCCGTGGGGAGATGGTGAAGTCGCCCGTGCCGTGGACGCCGAACTCGTCCACGCGGCTGGCCGCGTGGAAGGCGCCGCAGACGTACAGGCAGTCCGCCGGGTCGGTGCCGGTCGCGGCGAGGTGCTCGCGCATCCGGGTCCACATGTAGCGCTCGCGGTCCTCGTCGACCCGCACGCGCTCGCCCCGGCCCGGGGCGAGCCGCCGGAACAGGCTGCCGATGAGGAACATGACCTGGCGGTAGGTGTCGTGGTCGCTGTCCCCGAGGGGGACCTCGACGTACTGGTGCCACCACTCCGACCAGTGCCGCACCTTGCCGTGCCGCAGCAGGTGCTCCTCCAGTTCGGCGAAGCGCGGACGCAGGTCGCCGATCTCGACGCCGACGGCCTCGCCGTGGAGGGCCGCCTCGGGCTCCGTCCCGGCCCCGGCCCCGGGCTCTGCCCCGGCCTCGGCCTCGGCCTCGGCCGTGTGGGTCTCGCCATCGGCCGGCTGCCGGGTGTCCCACTGGAAGACGTGGTCGGAGGAGCGGTCGACGAGGACGAGCTCCACGCCGGGGGTGTCGAGGGCGTACGCGATGGCCTGGTACTCGGCGGATGCCTCCGTGATCGGGGCGACGACAGAGAGCGGCGCCCAGTCGGGCGGGAAGCCGTCGATCTCGCTCGCGAAGGCCTGCACGGCGACGGGCAGCCGGCAGTTGCGGAGTTCGGTGAGGAGCGGGGCCATGTCCTCGCACAGCTCCAGGTACACGACCTTGGGCTGCTTCTCCCGCAGCCGGCGGGCCATGGCGAGGGCGGAGGCCGGTGAGTGGTGGCAGACGGGGAAGATCTCCAACGGCTCGGCGACGGCCCGGTCGACGTCGTCGACCATGCCGAGCAGGATGCCTTCCAGAACGTCCTGGCCACCGGCGAACTCGGCCGCCGCTTCGTGCAGTTGCCCGCGCAGGGCGGCGAAGGAGGCGCTCGTCGGCCTCTCCGGGGTGGTGGTCATGCCAGCTTCGCGATCGCCTCGCGGCCGCCCTCGAGGAACTCGGGCCAGGAGCCGCCCTGCTCCTTGCCGCGCGGCTCGACGACGCCGTGCAGGTACTTGTTGAGGATGGCCAGGTCCTCGGGCTCGCGCCGGGCGAGCGTACCGACCAGGGAGGAGGCGAGGGCGCGGGCCGTGAGGGTGCGCTCGCCGAAGAAGTCGCTGTGCAGGACCGCGTCCTCCAGGACGCCGATCTGCTCGGCGGTGGACAGGGCGGACTCCAGCTTCTCGTCGTCGCTCCCGGCAGCGGCGGCGGAGGCGCGGAGGTCGGCGAAGCTCTGGAGGAGGACGTCGAGGAGGGTCGGCGGCACGTCCAGCTCGATCGAGTGCCGGCGCAGGAGTTCCTCGGTGCGGAAGCGGACGATCTCGGCCTCGCTCTTCTTGTTCGTCACGACCGGGATGCGGACGAAGTTGAACCGGCGCTTGAGCGCGGACGACAGGTCATTGACGCCGCGGTCGCGGCTGTTGGCGGTGGCGATGACCGAGAACCCCGGCTGGGCGAAGACGATGTTGTCGCCGCCGGCGCTGTCGAGTTCGGGGACCGAGATGTACTTCTCGGAGAGGATCGAGATGAGCGCGTCCTGGACGTCGCTGGTGGAGCGGGTGAGCTCCTCGAAGCGGCCGATGGTGCCGGTCTCCATCGCGGTCATGATCGGCGACGGGATCATCGACTCGCGGGACTGGCCCTTGGCGATGACCATCGACACGTTCCACGAGTACTTGATCTGGTCCTCGGTGGTGCCCGCGGTGCCCTGGACGACCTGGGTGGAGTTGCGGCTGATCGCGGCGGAGAGGAGCTCGGCGAGCCAGCTCTTGCCGGTGCCGGGGTCGCCGATCAGGAGCAGACCGCGGTCGGAGGCGAGGGTGACGATGGAGCGCTCGACGAAGCTGCGGTCGCCGAACCACTTCTGTGCCACGTCCCGGTCGAGGCCGTCGGCCCGCTCGGAGCCGAGGATGAAGAGGCGGACCATCTTCGGGGAGAGACGCCACGAGAACGGCTTGGGGTGGTCGTCGATCGACTCGAGCCAGTCGAGTTCCTCGGCGTACTTGATCTCGGCGGGGGCGCGGAGCAGGTCGGACATGCGAGGGCCTTTCTGGGCGGGCTCAGGTGAGGAAGGTCTTGAGTTCGTGCACGAGCTTGTTGATGTGGCCGGAGACCACCGGGGTGCCGAGCGCCTTGAACCGCTCCCGGAACCAGGGGTTGACCTCCTGGCGTCCCGAGCTGGTCACCGAGCCGACGGGGATGAACCGCACGCCGGACCGGTGCACCGCCTCGATGCCCTCGAACAGGGGCTGCGAGCGGTCGAACTCGTAGAAGTCGGAGATCCACACCATGACGGTGTTCTTCGGCTCGGCGATCTTCGGCCGGGCCATGGCCATCGCCACGGGCCCGTCGTTGCCGCCGCCGAGGTTGGTGCGCAGGAGCACGTCGAAGGGGTCGTGCACCCAGGGGGTGAGGTCGATCGCGCGGGTGTCGTACGCGATGAGGTGGACGTCGACCTTCGGCAGTCCGGCGAAGATCGAGGCGAGGATGGTGCAGTTGACCATCGAGTCGACCATGGAGCCGGACTGGTCCACGACGACGACGAGCCGCTGCGGCGTGGTCCGGCGCACGGTGTGCCGGTAGTAGAGGCGGTCGACGTAGAGCCGCTCCTCCTCCGGGCTCCAGTTGGTGAGGTTCTTCCAGAGGGTGCGGTCGAGGTCGAGGTTGCGGAAGACCCGCTTGGGCGGGACCGAGCGGTCCAGCTCACCGACGGTGGCCTTCTCCACCTGGGTGCGGAGCACCTGGGCGACCTCGTCGACGTAGCGGCGGATGAGGGACTTGGCGTTGGCGAGCGCGATGCCGGACAGGTTGCCCTTGTCGCGCAGGAGCTGCTCGATCAGGGACATGCTGGGGGTGAGCCGGGCCGCGAGTGCGGGATCGGCCAGCACCTCGCGCAGGTGCATCCGGCGGACGAGGTCGGCCTCGACGGAGCCGAGTTCGAGCCCGGGACCACCGCCGTCGACGACGGCTCCGGCGCCCCGGCCGCCGCGCAGCCCGCCGGGCGGGCAGCCGAGCGAGCGCTCCAGCCAGCCGGCGTCCGACTGCCAGCGGGCCAGCTGCCCGGCGGAGACCGTGCCCGATCCGGTGGAGAAGACGTTGAGCAGCAGCTTGGACGCGAGTGCGGCGCGGCGCACCTCGGCCGCCCGGTCGCGGGCGCCGTCAGGATCGGGCTCCGGAGTCATCAGCCCGTCGAACTCGTCGGCCAGTTCCGGGTGGCGCTGGACGACGGAGTCGACGGACGCGCCCGGGTCGAGCAGCGCGGACGGCAGTCCGATGTCCTCGACGACGGCGAGGCTCGCCGCCTCCAGGGCGGCCTGCTCCTCGGGGTCGAAGAGCTGGGCGAGGAGCCGCCAGTAGAGGACCTGCCGACGGTTGTCGTCGGGGTCGGGGGCGGCCTGCGGGAGGCCGTCCGGCGGGAGCGGGGCGGAGGGGGTGTCGGCGTCGGTCATGCGCGGAGCAGCTTCCCGGCTCGTTCGCGCAGGACGGCGACGGAGTCCGTGGCCGCCTTCTCCGCCCGGACACCCGCCTTGTCGGTGGTGCCTCCGGCCCACGCGCCCGCGTGGACGGCGGTGGTCTTCTTCCGGACGGTCGTCTCGACGGCCAGCGGCTGGAGGACGAACTCCCCCGCGTCCCAACGGAGCAGCCCCAGGCACGCGCCGGACGCGGCGACCGCCTCCGGGGTGAGCGGACCGGCGGCCGGGACGCGGTCGGTGTCGACGGCAAGACGGTGCCCGGCGAGCACGAACAGCAGCATGCCGTCGTCCTCTTCCTCCGCCGTGTAGCCCTCCAGGAGGACGGGGACGGCGATCCGCGCCGGGTGGCGGTCCAGCGGCGCGGTCACCGGGTCGGCCGCAGTGGCGAGGACGACCCGGGCCGTGCCGAACGGGTCGGCGGGCTCTCCCGTACGGGCCCGCTCGTCGTCCCAGACGAGGTCGCCCTCGTCCGTCACCGGCATGCCGTCGAGCTCCATGGCACGGCCCTCCCCCACGGCGGCGAGCAGCGACATCCGGGGCCGGAGCAGCTGCCACAGACCCGCGCCCACGACCGTGTCCGGCTTGGGCGCGGAGACGGCGGCCCGGAGCAGGCGCGGCTCCGTTCCGTCGGCGGGTTCGAACACCGCGTGGACCTGGGCCTGTACGGCTGTCGCGTGCTCCTGCACGTCCACGCCGAGCGGCAGCAGACGGCCGGTGGCGGTGGACACAGCCGGGGTACGGGTGGCGCCCGGCAGGGTCAGGAGCAGGGCGCGGGTCCACAGGTCGGCCCAGCGGCGGACGGGGACGCGGTCCAGGGTGGCCCCGGGGCAGGAGGCCGCGAGTTCGGCGGCGAAGCCGTCGAGGAGGGTGGCCTGTCGGCGCAGCCGCAGGTCCGGCAGCATCGCGGAGACGACGGGCGCGGCTCCGGCGACCAGTTCGTGGTCGATGCCCTGCCAGCCGGCGCGGGCGAGGTCGCACAGCCAGGCGCGGGCGGCGGCCAGCACGTTGGCACCCGGCTCGTCCGCCGCGGCGCCGGGCGTGTTCCGTTCGGCGCGCGGCCGGCCGGTGATGTCAGCGACGCGCCCGGTCAGGGCGTCGTGGACGGAGCCCATGAGGGCGGTGCGGGCGGCGGCGAGCACCACGAGGTGGTCCTCGCCCGCGGCACCGGCGGCGGCCTTGTCGGCCGCCTCGGCGACCCGCGCGGCCAGCGGCGTGCCCGCGACGGCGCCGGCGAGTGCCTCGAGCCCCGCGGCCTGGTCGGGCTGCGGGCGGAGCAGCCCGGAGACCAGTGCCCGGTCGAAGGCGTCCACGGCGGACAGTGCCTCGTCGAGCCCGTCGAGGGTGTCGGTGAACAGGTCCGTACGCATCAGGCGACCGTCCTCGTCGGCGGGAACCACTGCATCTCGGGCAGCGGCGCGGTGGTCGGCTCCAGTTCCAGATAGGCGAGGTGCCGCAGGAAGCGGCTGAACACCGGCGCCGCCGCCGAGGTGTCGCCCTGCGCGGGCCGCGTGGCCGTCATCAGCGCGACGAGCCTGTGCGCGTCGGTCTCGGTCCCCGGCGTCTCGCCCGTGTCGGCCTTCAGGTAGCGGGCGACGCGCTCGGCGCCGTACTGCAGGACGGCCTCGCCGACCAGCGCCCGGATGTGGTTGCAGAAGCTGCCCCGAGCGCCGCCGCAGGGGCGGTTGTTGTTCGTGCTGCAGGCGAAGGCGTACGTCCCGGTCGCGATCGAGGACACGTACACGCGCCCCGCGTCGGACCCGCTGGACACGACTCCCTGCAACCGTCCGTCGGCCAGTTCGACGAACGGCACCTTGGCGAGTTTCCGCGGTCGCGCGGGCGGTACCACCCGCGCCGCGCTCGACAGCTCCCAGACCGGCAACGTACCTCTCCCATGCACGTCGAAGGGGATGTTCTCGCCGTCGCGGCGGAACGGAATTGAACTTATCCCCGGCCACTGACAACGCCCTTGGAGGGTGTCCGCGGGCGGGATCCGGGCGGATCGCGGGCGGTGGGGTGCGGACGGCGGGAGCGCGCGGGACCCGGCGGCACGCGCGTGGGAAATCCCGTCGACACCCCGAGGTCGATCGGGTTGGCTGCCGGCATGCCAGAGCTGCGTACCGAACGACTCGTGCTCCGCCCGTGGAGGGATTCCGACCGCGCACCGTGGGCCGCCATGAACGCCGATCCCGAGGTCCGGGAGCACCTGGGGGAACCGCTCACCCGGGAGCAGAGCGACGCCGTCCTGTCCGCCATGCGGGCCGACTTCCGCGCGCGGGGCTTCGGGTGGTGGGCGCTCGAAGCACGCGGGACCGGCGAGTTCGTCGGGCGCGCCGGACTGGACGTGGTGGGCCCGGACATGCCGTTCGCGGGGGTGGACGTCGGGTGGCGGCTGACCCGCTCGGCGTGGGGCAACGGCTACGCCACCGAGGCCGCCCTGGCCTGCCTCGCCTTCGGCTTCGAGACGCTCGGCCTGTCGGAGGTGATCGCGACGACGACGGTGCGGAACCTCCGCTCCCAGGCCGTCATGCGCCGGATCGGGATGACCCGGAACCCGGCGGACGACTTCGACGACCCGAGCGTGCCCGAGGGACCGCTGCGCCCGTGCGTGCTGTACCGGATCTCCCGCACGGACGCGCGCGCCCCGCGGACCGCGTCAGCGGGGCCCTCCGGCCCTCGGTGACGCGGCGACGGGACAGGTCCCGTCTCAGTCGTCGCCCGGTTCTCCGTGCAGGAGGCGGCGTGGGGGCTGCTCTACGTACTGCCCGCCCTGTGGTGGTGGCCGGCCGGCCTGATCGCGCTGGTCACCTGGACCGGCGCGTGGCGTCAGGGCCGGTGGCGGTCCACGAGTTCGCCGAGCTGGTGGAGTCCGCCGTCGACCTCCACGGGCGGGACCTCGCCGCCGCCCTGGGCATCCCCTGCGAGGAGCAGCTGACCGCCACCACCGGGCTGGCGATCACCCGCACCCTGCGCAAGGGGACGTGACCCCACCCCCGCCGCGGGGCCCGCCGAGAACGCGGTAGCCGTCCCTCGCCCCGTGCCGCGCGGTACGGCTCACATGGCCAGCGGACAGGCCAGGAGCAGCGGGAAGGTGGGCACGGTGACGATCGTCGACGCGATGCAGCCCCGGACGGCCGGGTGCGTGCTCCGCTCGGGGCCGAGGATGCGCCGCAGCCGGATGAGGGCCGGCGTGCCGCCGACGCCGAACGTGCCCTTCGGCGTGCGTCCGGCCGCGATCTCGTACATCGCCGTGGCGAGCACCTCGTTCGAGTGCCGTCGGAGCGCCCGGTCGTCCGCGATCATCTCCAGGAGCAGGGCCGCCTGTTCGCGCGCGTGGCGCGCCAACGGCAGCCAGGAGAAGGTGGCGTGGAAGGCGTCCGTGGCGGCGATGACCAGATGGTGGCGGCCTGCGACGTGCGCCCTCTCGTGCTCCAGCACCGCGCCGAGCTGCTCGGCGGTGAGGAGCCGCACCGCGCCGTCGCTCACGACGACGCGCGAGCGGAGCCCGGGGAGGCAGTACGCGTTGGGCGTGGCGTGCGGCACGACGGTCGCGCGCAGCCGCTCGCTCCGCACCCCGACCTTGTCGAGCCGGTCTCGGTGCCGGGCGCGGACGAGGTACGCCCGCGCGAGGTGGAAGAGGAACGCGCCGGCCAGGGCGACGGCGAGCCCGACCGGAATCGCCACGGCCAGGCGGTCGGCCGTCGTGGGGTGGGGAGCCACCGCGCCCGATCCGAACCCGCAGGCGTGCAGGAGGCCGATGACTCCGGCGTGCAGATGCTCCGTCGGCGCCCCCAGCTGTGACGACGCCAGAACGATCGTGAGGGGGAAGGAGGCCGACAGGGTGAGCCAGACCGACATCGCGAGGGCGGGCGCGCGGTGCGTCCAGGACGCCTGGAGCAGCACGCGGGGCGCGACGACGCCCACGGCGACGGCGTAGGTGAGCAGGGCGAGGAGGGGATTCACCGCTCGGGCCTCTGCCGTACGGTGCGCAGCGCCTCGCGGAGGGCCGCCACCTCGTCGTCGGACATGTTCTCCACGAACTTGACGAGGGCGGCGGGCCGGTCGTCGCTCGCTTCGAGACCGTCCTCCATCAGGGCGGCGGCGTACGCCTCGCGGCTGGCGGCGGGCGAGTAGACCCAGACCCTGCCCTCCCGGGTGCGCACGACGTAGCCCTTGTGGAAGAGGATGCTGATGACGGTGGTCACCGTCGTGTAGGCGACGGGCCGTCGCAGGTTGATGTCGTCGACGACCTCGCGCACCGTCGTCGGGCGGTTCCACTGCCAGAGACGGTGCATGATCTCCGTCTCCAGGTCGCCCAACCGTCGCATCGATCCGTTGCCTCTCGCCGTTCCACCAGTCGTTTCATCCTAGGCGGGGTCAGCTGAGGCGAACGCCCCACATGAACGGCATGCCGCTGCGGGCTATGGACTCGTACCGGACCTGCGCACCGGGCTTGGGCGAGTGGAGGATCTGTCCGTTGCCCGCGTAGAAGCCGACATGGCTGAGGTCCGTGCGCATGATGATGAGGTCGCCGGGCCTGAGGTCGCCGAGCGAGTCGAGGCGCGCACCGACGCCCGCCTGTGCCTGCGACGTACGGGGCAGGGAGATGCCGGCCTGGCGGAACGCCCACGACGTGAGTCCGGAGCAGTCGAAGGAGTCGGGTCCCGCGGCGCCCCACACGTACGGCTTGCCGACCCGGCCCTGGGCGGCGCGGAAGGCGGCCGCGGCACGCTGGGAGGCACTCGCCTGGTCGCCGAGTTCGGCGCGGGCGCCCGCCCGGTTGGCCCGGTCCTGTTCGGCCGCGATCCGGGACCGCTCCTTCGCGGACAGCGTGTTGAGGAGCTGTTGGGCCTCCCGGAGCTTGCCCTGGATCTCCGTCTTCCTGCCGCGCAGGTCCCGCTGGGTGGAGTCGAGGTCCTTGAGCTTCCGGCCGGCCTCCTGCCGGTGCTGCTGGAGGGCGCGCTGCTGCGACAGGAAGTCCTTGAGGAGTGCGGACTGCCGTTCGCCGATCCGGTCGAGGGCGGAGGCCTTCTCCAGGTAGCCGTCCGGGTCCTGGGACAGGAGCAGCTGGAGTGACGGGTCCAGTCCGCCGGACCGGTACTGGCCGGTCGCGACGGTGCCGAGGCGGTCGCGGAGTTCGTTGAGCTCGCCCTGCTTGCGTGCGGCCTCGTCCTGGAACACCCCCACCTGTCGCTGGAGCGCGTCGGCCTTCTCCTTCGCCCCGTTGTACGTCTCCGTCGCCTGCGTCGCCTGCTCGTACAGGCGGTCGATCTGGGCCTGGACGCCCTTCTTGTTCGGATCGGGCAGCGGATCCGCCGAAGCCGGTTGCGTGGAGACGGCGACGGCTGCCGCGGCGGTGACGGTGAGGATGCCGGTGTAGCGGTGGGTCGGTTGCTTCGGGCGGCGATGGGAAGCCACTGCGGGGAGCTCCTTCTTCGGCGCCCCCGCCGCCGCCCCGGCGGGCGGCTGATGGTGCGAAGGCTCGCGAATACTAATCTCCTTAGAAAGTTAGAATCAATGATCACCGTGTCGCGGGTCCGCGGGCGGCGAGGCCGGGGAAGACCGCTCGGAGCGGCGGGATACCCTGCTCGGACCGACCAGGCGCCCCCGGCGCGCCTGGCACCTCCGACCGAATCCGGAAGCACGGACGACATGGCACGAGCGCGCGGAACCGGCTGCGCATCGCCCCTTTCTCAGGCGATGCGCGGACTGTGGGCGGCGATCGCCGCCGCCGTCTGCGTGCTCCTCCCGCTGGCGGGTCACCTGCTGGTCCGGGGCCATCTCCCCCGGTGGATGGTCCTCTCCGTACTGCTGTGCGGTGCGGGCCTCGCTGCGGTCGTCCTGTCGCGCCGCCGGCTCTCCGACGCCCAGCTCCTGACGGCGCTCGTCGCCGCGCAGGTGGTCCATCAGGCCGCTTACGCCGTGCCGGGTGTCTGCGCCGTCGTAGGTGTTCCCGACGGGTTCGCGACTTCCCTCGGCCACGGCTCCGCCGCCGGGGTGCCCCCGGAGGCCTTCGCCGCCGGGCACGCGATCACGCTCGTTCTGGCGGCCCGGCTCCTCCGCGTCTTCGAACGGTTCCGGTGGCCGACGCCGCCGGTGCTCACCGCCCTGGTCGCGCTGCTTCGTCTCGTCCCGCAGTCCTGCGAGGTCCCCGGCTCGGGCCCCCGGCCCGCCCGCCGCACCGCCCAGGACGACGCGCTGCCGCTCTCGCGCTTCGTCGCCCGCTCGCAGGCCGGGCGCGCGCCGCCCCGTGCCCGGCGCGACCTGACCGTCCGCGCCCCTCTCCCCGACCGGGCCGTGTCCCTCCGGCTGCCTCCGTACGCCCTCGCGGCGTAGCCCGGGGCCGCCGCGGGCTCGGCGTTCCCGACCCGCCCTCCCGGGCGGGCCCGCAGAGAGCTCCGCATCCCATGCATCCCCCAACGCTGGGGAGGCGTGCCGTCCGTACGACGGCACGCACCCTGATCCTGCCGCTCGCACTCACCGTCACCTGGGCCGCGGCTCCCCCCGCTGCCGCACACACCGACCTCGTCTCCACCAGCCCGGCCCGGGGCGCGTCCCTCGACCGTCCGCCGACGGCGATCCGGCTGACGTTCAGCGACGAGATGACCGAGCGCTACGCCAGAGTCGCGCTCACCGCGTCGGACGGTTCGGCCGCCGACGTCGCCGGCCTCGACGTCTCGGGCCGGACCGCCACCCTGCCCGTGGAGCCGGGGCTCGCCGCCGGCACCTATACGGTCGGGTACCGCGTGGTGTCCGCGGACGGCCACCCCGTCGCCGGCTCCTTCGCGTTCACGGTCGAGGGGTCGGGCCCGACACCGACGTCGTCGCCCCGGGCCCCGTCGCCGGCCCCAGCCCCTCCATCGACCCGGCCCCCTTCCTCGCCCCGGGAGTCCTCGCCTTCGGAGTTCCCCGCGGTGGCCGCCCTGTCGGTCCTGGGCGCGGCCGTCGTCGCCACCGCCGGTGCCGTGGTCGTACGGCGGCGGAGGTCGCGCCATGACCGGTGACCGCGGCACGACGGGTGAACGCGCCATGACCGGTCGCCGCCGCAGGGCAGTTCGCCCGGCCGCCCTCCTGCTCGGCGCCGTCGTCCTCGCCGTCCTGGTGACGGCGGTGGGCCTGGGCGCAGGTGGCGGGGGCGGGGGCGGGGGCGGGGGCGGGCAGTCGGTACCGGGCATCGAGGACGCGGGCACGCTGACGGCCTGGGACTCCCGATCGCCCGCGTGGTCGGCGACATGGCCGCCGCGGCGACCGTCGGCGCCCTGCTCCTCGCCTCCGTTCTGCTGCCCGGCGGCCGCCGGCTCGGTGCGGCGCAGCTGCGCTACGTCGCCGTGGCCGTGGTCGCCGCGGCCGTCTGGGCCCTCGCGGCGGCCGCTCTGCTGGTGCTCACGCTCTCGGACCTGTTCGCCCAGCCGGTCGGCGCGGTCCTGGACCCGGCCGTCGTGGCGGACTTCGTCGTCACCGACGCGCGAGGTCGCGCCTACGCGGCCGTGACCGGTGCCGGACTCGTCGTCGCGACCCTCGGCCTCGGCATCACCACCGTCCGCTGGGCCAGGGCGGCACTCGCCCTCGCGCTCGCCGGCGTCCTGCCGCCGGCCTTCACCGGCCATTCCGCCGCCTCGGCGAACCACGACGCCGCGGTCACGAGCCTCGCCCTGCACGTGACCGGCGTGGCCGTGTGGGTCGGCGGACTGACCTTCCTCGTGATCGCCGCCCTCCGACGGGAGAACGGGCTGGGCGTCGCGGCCCGGCGGTTCAGCGTCCTGGCCGGAGCAGCGTTCCTCGCCGTCGCGGCGAGCGGCCTGGTGAGCGCCGTCGTCCGTCTCCCGTCAGCGGGCCTGCTGTTCGGCAGCGCCTACGGACGCATGCTCGTCCTGAAGGTCCTGGCGCTCGCCGCGCTCGGGGGTCTCGGCCTCCGGCACCGTCGCCGTACCCTCCGGAGTCTCGACCTCGGGACGCGACGCCCGTTTCTCCGGATCGCGACCGGCGAGGTGCTGATCATGGCGGCCGCGACGGGACTGGCCGTCGCCCTGTCCCGTACGCCCGCTCCGGGAGGCGGTGGGGCCGAACCGACACGAGCGGAGGAGCTGCTGGGCTTCCCCATGCCGCCGCCGCTCGGGGACTTCCCCTGGACGCCCCTCTTCACGCAGTGGCACTTCGACCCGCTCTTCGCCTTCGGCAGCGCCGCGGCCGCGCTCCTCTACCTCGCCGGAGTGCGCAGGCTGCGTGCCCGGGGGGACGCGTGGCCCGTGGGCCGGACGATCTCCTGGCTGGCCGGGCTCGCGGTGACGGTCCTGGCCACGATGAGCGGCCTCGCCGTCTACGGCAAGGCCATGATGAGCGTGCACATGGGCCAGCACATGGTCCTCGCCATGACCGTGCCCATCCTGCTCGTCCTGGGCGCTCCGGCGACCCTCGCGCTCCGCGCCTTGCCGTCCGCGGCCAAGGACGGTCCGGGCGGCCCCCGCGAGATCCTCCTCCGGCTGCTGCACAGCCCCTGGGTACGGCTCGTCTCGCATCCGGTCGTGGCGAGCGCGCTGTTCATCGGCAGCGCGTTCGCCGTCTACTACACCTCGCTGTTCGAGACGCTGATGCGCAGCCACCTCGGGCACATGGTGATGCTGGTCCACTTCCTGGCCGTGGGCCTCCTCTTCTTCTGGGTCGTCATCGGCATCGACCCGGGACCGCGCCGACCGCCCCACCTCGGCCGGCTGTTCGTCCTCATCCTGACGATGCCGTTCCACTCCTGGTTCAGCATCTCCGTGATGAGTTCCGTCGACGTCATCGGCGAAGGATGGTGGACCGACCTGGCGCGCGGCTGGGGACCGTCGCTCCTGGACGACCAGTACAACGGCGGAGCCATCGCGTGGGCGACCGGCGACATCCCCGTCCTGGTCACCACCGTCATCCTGGCCGTCCAGTGGGTCCGCTCCGACGCCAGGGAAGCCCGCCGAGTCGACCGGCAGATCGACCGCGGCGACGCGAACGACCCCCTGGCCGCCTACAACGCCTACCTCGCGAGCCTCCACGCACGCGACCGCGCCCCGCGGCCCGCCGGGATCCCCGGGCAGCCAGGCGGTGCGGCATCCGACCATCCCACCCGTGAGGAATCATGACCACGCTCAAGAAGAACCTCCTGGCCGCCGCGGTCGTCGTGGCAGCGCTCTGCGTCGCCTTCGGCTCGTTCCTGCTCTTCGCACCGCGGGACTCCTCGTCCGTGCCCACGGAGCCGGCAGCCGACGCCCGTCCCGTACGGGACGACAGCCACCGGCTGACCACGCCACAGCGCAGCGAGCTGACCGTGGTCGAGTTCCTCGACTTCGAATGCGAGGGCTGCGGTGCGGTCCACCCCACCGTCGAGAGGCTGCGCGCCGAGTACGGGGACCGCGTGACGTTCGTCGCCCGCTACTTCCCCATGCCCGGCCACCGCAACAGCACGACCGCCGCCCTCGCGGTCGAGGCGGCGGCCCGGCAGGGCGGGTTCGAGGCCATGTACGGCAAGCTGTTCGCCACGCAGAAGGAGTGGGGCGAGGCCAAGGAGTCCAAGGCCGCCCTCTTCCGTACGTACGCCGCGGACCTGGGTCTCGACCTGGCGCGGTACGACGCGGCGGTGAAGGCACCGGCGACGCTGGAACGCGTCGAGGCCGACCAGCGGGACGGACTCGCCCTCGGCGTCCAGGGCACGCCGACCTTCTTCGTCGACGGGGTGAGGATCCAGACTCCCGGCAGTTACGAGGGCTTCAAGGCCCTCATCGACTCCCGGCTCGCCCGGTGACCTCCGACGACGAACTCCCCGTGGCGGACTGCTCGTTCCGCGCGGCCCACCGAACAGGACCACATAAGGAGCCCCTCATGCCCTCCCGCCCCTCCTCGACCGCTGCCGCAGCCGCCCGCCGTGCGATCCGGGAGGAGGAGCAGCGCGCGCGGAAGGCGCGCGAACGGCGGAACAAGGCCATCACGCTGTCCGTCTGCGCCTTCGTCTTCTTCGCGCTCGCCGGGACCACCACCTATCTGCTCTTCACCGTCAAGGGGTGAGGCGCGAGCCGTCCTCCGGTGGGGCGTCGGCGAGTTCTGGACGAGGATGGCCGCATGGTGAAGGGTGTCGTGGCCGACGCGGTGAACGCCGTGCTGGCGAATCTGTGCCGTGAGTTCCGGGAACTGGACGGCGGGCAGCTCGCCACGTACATTCCGCCGCTGACGCGGGCGGATCCCTCCGCCTTCGGCATCGCGCTGGCCAGCGCGTCCGGGCACCGGTACCGGGCGGGCGAGGCGGACAGGCTCTTCACGATCCAGTCGGTGTCGAAGCCGTTCGTCCTCGCCCTCGCGCTGAGCGAACTCGGCGCCGCCGAGGTGTTCCGCCGGGTCGGGGCCGAGCCGAGCGGTGAGCCGTTCAACGCGATCAGCCTCGATCCGGAGACGGGCAGGCCGGCCAACCCGATGATCAACGCGGGGGCCATCGCGACCACCGCCCTGGTTCCGGCCGCGACCGCGGAGCAGCGGTTCGCGCGCATCCTGGAGACGCTGAGCGGCTTCGCCGGCCGGGCCCTGGACGTCGACGAGGAGGTCCACCGCGCCGAGGCCGTCACGGGCGACCGGAACATCGCCCTCGCGCACCTGATGCGCGCGGCGGGGTCCCTCACGGGTGACCCGTCGGAAGCGCTCGACGTCTACTTCCGGCAGTGCGCGATCCGGGTCCACGCCGTCGACCTGGCGGTGATGGCGGCGACGCTCGCGAACGGCGGGGTCAACCCCGTCACCGGCGCGAGGGTCGTTCCGGAGCCGGTGACCGTGCAGGTCCTGGCCGTCATGGCGACGTGCGGGATGTACGACGGCTCGGGCGACTGGCTGCTCCGGGTGGGACTGCCGGCGAAGAGCGGCGTCTCCGGGGGCCTGGTGGCCGTCAGTCCGGGGCGGTCCGGCATGGGCTGCTACAGCCCCCTCCTCGACGCCGCCGGGAACCCCGTCCGCGCGGTCGCGGCGCTGAGCGTGCTCTCCCGGGAGCTCGGGCTCCACCTCATGCACAACCCTCCCCCGGGCACCCCGACGGTCGTCGAATCCGGTCCGGGCGACGGAGCCGGCGAGACCGCGTGGTCCCGGGCGGGGAACGAGACGGCACCTGGTGACCAGCCCGCCTGGGTCGCGGCACAGGGGGAGCTGGACTTCACCGCCGCCGAACGGTTGGCCTACGCCCTGGCGGAGCGCCTGCCCGAGGTGGGCCGCCGACGCGCGGTCGTCGACCTCGTGCACGTCACCGCCGTCGACGCGGCCGCGGAGACCCTGATCCGCGGGGTCCTGGAACGCGTCACGGCCCGGGGCCATCTCGTGGGCCTCGTGGGCGGGGCCGCACTCCCCTTCCGTGGCCAGGGCCTCGTGCTCGCCTCACGGTCCGCCGCCGTCGACTGGGCAGAGCTGCCCTTGTGAACGGCCTGACCGACCCGGTCGGTCAGGCCGGGTCGGTCAGGTCGGGCCGGTCGGGACGGGTCGGTCGGTCCGGGCGAGTCGGTCGGTTCGGAACGGTCAGGCCCGGTCGGTCAGGCCGCGCCGTGCTTCCGGAAGGAGGTGGAGTCCGTGGCAAGCGCCCAGATCACGATGATCGAGATGGCCATCGAGAAGAGGGCCCACCAGGGGTGGTAGGGCAGGAAGAGGAACTGGGCGACGGTGTTCAGGACGGCCAGCGTGATGCCGCCCATCCGTCCCCATTCGGAGCCCATGAGGATTCCGGCTCCCGCGAGGCCGACGAGGACGCCGAGCACGATGTGGGTCCAGCCCCAGCTGGTCAGGTTGAACTCGTAGACGTAGTTGCCGACCCGGGCGTAGACGTCGTCTTCGGCGACGGCGGCGATGCCCTGGAGGATGTCCAGGATTCCGATGACCACCATGAGGACACCGGCGAACAGGGTGCCGCCCGCGGCGCCTCTGGTGCTCGCGTCGGCGCTGGGCGGGCGGGGTGCGGTGTTCTGGCTCATGGGGTCATCGTCCGGCGGACGCGATGGGAGCGATCGTTCAACTGCTCCGAACGAGTGAAAGGGTGAACAGCCTGAACAGACTGAACAGGGTGAATGGGCTGAACAGGCGGACGCGATGGGGCGCGCCGCCGGCCGACCGGCAGTCCGGTCGGCCGGCGGCGCGCCGGTGGCGGCGCCGTCAGCCGACGGTCCACCTCTGGAGCGACGTGCCGGTGTCGGGCTGCTGGGTGACGAGCGCTCCGTCGGCGGCGGAGGCGGTGGTCAGGAGCAGCCCGCTCGCCGCGGAGGCGACGGTGTAGGTGCCGGCGGTCTGGCGGACGAGGTTCCAGCGCTGGTTCGCGCCCTTGGTGCAGGTCCACTGGATCACGCGGGCGCCGGCGGCGGTCGAGCCGCCCTCGACGTCGGCGCAGAGCCCGGACTCGCTGTTCCTGAGTTCGTAGCTCCCGTCGGTCTGCTGGGTGAGGCTCCACTTCTGGTTGAGGCCGCCGGTCGGTGCCCAGGTGATGAGCCGGGTGCCGGCGGTGGTGCTGTGGTCGGGGTTGTCGAGCGCCTTGCCCGCGGCGGTGAGGGTGTGGACGCCGTCGAGGGAGGCCGTCACGGCCCAGGTGAACGTGGTGGTGCCGGTGGCGCTGCCGGAGGACGCCGTGACGGTGACCGTGGACGTGCCCGCGGCGGTGGGGGTGCCGGTGATCAGTCCGGCGGCGCTGATGCCCAGGCCGGCGGGAAGGCCGGTGGCGCTGAAGGTCAGCGGCTTGCCCGCGGAGTCGGCGGCTTCCATCTGGAGGGAGACGGCCTTGTTCAGGGTGGTCGCCTTGTTGCCCGGGTGGGTGACCGTCACCGTCTCGGGGACCTGGGCGGTCGGGGTCAGGGTGAGGGCCTGCTCCCCTGCCGTGCGGGTGCCGCCGACGGCGTTGCCGGTGGTGTTGCTCCAGCTGCGGGTGGGCGTGGTCTCGGCGAGGCGGCCGGTGTCGGCGGAGAGGCCGATGACGAGGCCGCTGTAGCGGTTGACGATCTTGTACGTGCCGGTGGCGGTGCCGTCGGTGGGCGAGGTGCCCCGGATGACGAACCACTGCTGTCCGACGGTCGGGCCGTCGGCCGGGGCGGCCGTGACGGTGGGCTTGGTGCCCCAGGCCCGCGTGGCGGTGGAGGTGGTGCTCACGCCGAGGAGCCCGCCGGAGCCGGAGTTGGCGATGCGGTACGAGCCGTCCCCGTTCGGGGTGAAGGTCCAGGATTCGAGGGCGGAACCGGTGGCGGCGGCGAGCGAGGTGGTGGCCGGACCGCTGGAGACCTGGGCGAGGACACGGCCGCCGGAGCTGGAGACGCGGTACGCCTTGGTCGTGTCGACGGGCGCCGCGGGCTCCGTGGTGCCGATCGTCAGGTTGACGTACTCGCTGCCGGTGCCGTTGGAGCAGCCGAAGGAGCAGTACGAGCGGAAGTTCCTGCCGACGATCCCGGAGCCGGTCTTGTTGCCGCTGTCGAGGAACCAGCGGTACCAGGAGGCGTTCTTGTAGCTGCCGGTGTCACCGAGGCGGAACCACTTCTGTGTGGCCAGGTTGTCGGTGGCGTAGATCTCCTGGGAGGCGTTGCCGCTCTGGTCGACCGCCTGGGGCTGGCCGATGTACAGGCCGAGATGGGCGTTGTACGTGATGTCCATGACGAACAGCGGGGACGTCGGTGGCGTCAGACCGGCGGCCACCTGCTGGCTCACGGTGCCGCTGCTGGCCGGGTCGTACTCCTTCGACGGCGGGGTGTAGCCCGTGGTGCTGCCTGGGCCGACCGGGACCATGGTGCTCTCGCGGCCTCCGACGCCGGGCTCGGACCAGGCTCCGCCGTACCACTTCTGCCAGGAGCCGGGCGCCATCTTCGACGCGATCGGAGCCCGGGCGACGTGCCCGTAGAACGCGGCCCAGCCGCCGCCCTTGTTCACGATCCGGGAGCCGTAGAAGGCGTAGAAGTAGCCGGACGCGGTGTCGACGAACAGGCGCTGGTCACCGGTGCCGTAGTGGTAGGTCTGTTGCGGGAAGGCGGCGGTGTCGCCGCGCTTGGTGCTGTAGTGCGAGGTGATGACGTGGTCCTTGATGGTCCACGTACGTCCCTGGTCCTTGGAGACGGCGTAGTCGATGCCGTCGTAGTGGATGCCGTCGCCGAAGGGCTGCGGGGTGAACTCGTTGTGCACGAGTCCGTACCAGTCGCCGGTGTCCGGGTCGACCCAGACTCCGGCGAGGTCGCAGTAGTTGCGGTGCGCGTACGAACCGGTGGACGGCGCCTGGGTGGACTCCACGCCCGTCGGGCTGTTGTTGCAGCGCCAGGTGGTGTCGTTGTTGCGGTCGTTGGAGTTGGCCGGGTTCACCGCGTCGCTGAGGGCGGCGGACCGGGTGGCGGTGTCGAAGTTCGTTCCGGTGTAGAAGGTCCACTTGCGGGGGTCGTTCGCGCCGTACAGCGCGTGCGCCTGCTGGAAGTAGAACGTGCCGTCCTTGTCGATGTAGGTGCCGGCGGGGGTGTCGTCGGGGTGGGTCCACGAACCCTTGGCGCCGACGGTGACGGTGTAGGTGGCGGCGCTGGGAGCCGCTTCCGCCGCGGCCGCCGCCGACGCCGTGGGTGTCGCCAGCGAGCTGCCGCCGGTGACGACCAGCGCGGCGGCGGCGAACGCCGCGGCCAGTCTGCTGCGAGGAGTGCGCATGGTTCTCCCTGATCGGAGGAGCCGCGAGGGGGAGGGCTCCTTGACGGGGGTGCACGGCGTGCCGCCGAGCGGCACTCAGACTGCTCGCACCCGCCCCACGGCAGACAGGGACGATTCGCCGTGGCGCTTGGACTTTCCGTCGGGACGCCGGGCTGTCACCTCACGCACCGCCGAGCATCGCCCGCGCGCGCACCACCGCGCCGCCGCCCGGCGCCGAGCGCGACGGGCCGACGGCCGGGCGGGCCTCCCGTGGTGGGAGGCCCGCCCGGCCGGACCCCGAGGTCCACCGGACCCCGAGGTCTGCGGACCGCGCAGAGGCCTACCGGACGTCGTAGGCCCGGGTGATGGTCTGGGTGACCGCGTTGCCGTTCGCGTCGGTGAAGGAGGCCTTCGTCATGACCTGACTCCCGCCGGCGCCGGTGTGGTCGAGGACGGCCGTCCACCGGCCGCCCAGCCGCGTGGTCGGCGCCTCGGTCCAGGTCGCGCCGCCGTCGTAGGAGTAGGATAGCGAAGCCGCGGTGATCGCGCCCGGGGCGTACCCGGCGTGGCCCTCGACCGACAGGCCGACCTCGATGCCGCTCCGCGCGGGCAGGGTGTTCAGGCCGTCCACCGGCAGGTCGTACGCCGGGGAGAGGATGGGCAGTCCGCGCGAGTGGACGTCCGGCTCCCGGTGGGAGCGGAAGCTCCAGGTGGTGGTGGCAGAGGTCGAGCGGAGCCAGTTCCGGTCCCCGGTGAGGATCTTGTCCAGCTTCTGCGTCAGCTCGTACGCGGCGTCCTCGTCCGGCACCTCGAACACGCCGTACGGGTAGGCACGGCTGCCGATCCGCTCGCCGTCGCGCTTCAGCACCAGGTTGCCGAGGTCGCCGAACGATCCGCCGTAGGTCCAGTGGTCGCCGGAGCCGTCGATCCAGAGCGCGTTCTGGAAGCCGATCAGATCGCCCTGGCGCTCGGCGGCCAGCATCGGCCTGCCGTTCGCGTCGCGCGGCGCACCCGGTCGCAGGGGGCCGCCGTACCACTCCTCGGCGGCGCGCTGCCCGTCCCGGTAGGTGCGCTCCTGGTCGCCCATGAAGGCGGCGAACGGGAAGCTGGTCATCGCGCCGTGGTACCAGGCGTCGCCGCCGGTCGTGTAGTAGGCGGTGCGGACACCGGGCGCCTCGACGTCCCGGAACGCCGCGACGGTGATGAGGCCGCTGTCGCCGCCGGAGGGACGCACGAACAGCGCGTCGAGGTAGTCGGCCTCCTTGCCCAGCGCCTTCCAGGTCTCCCTCACCTGGGCCAGCCTGGCGTCCTGGGGCCGGTAGACCTGGTCGGAGCGCAGCGGTCCCCGGGTCGGGTACGACAGGTTGTAGACGTACGGGGAGCCGCCCTCGGAACCGATCGCGCGCCAGGTGGAGCGGAACTCGAAGGTGCCGGTCCTGGCACGTCCGTCGATGTCCGCGTAGAGGTGGCGGACGCTGTTCGGGATGACGACCGATCCGGCGGTCTGCCAGGTGTCGTCCCACGTGCGGGAGTAGCTGAACGTGGTGCTGTCCGAGGTCGAGGGCCGGTCGGTCCGCAGGCTCAGCCGGTGGGCCTCGCGGGCGTCGAGGACCAGGGTGGTGTCACGGGTGACGCGGAACTGGGGCCGTGCCAGGTAGCTGAGCGATTCGGTCGTGCCGCTCGCGCCGTACGACGCGACGAAGCTGCTCAGGGCGTAGTCACCCGGCCGCAGGCTGAACGTCTGCTCGGCCGCACCCGCGTTGAAGCGCCGCTCGCCCTTGTCGGTGTCGAGACTGACGAGTTCCACGGAGGAGGAGCCGGTCGCGGGCTTGCCTTCGCGGTCGACGACCTTGATCCGGAGGGTGACGGTCTCGGGCTGGACGTACAGGGTGAAGGGCACGGAGACATGCGTCCCGCTGCCGGTGGCGAGGATCCGGCCGGTGACCGCGCCGTACTGGGAGTCCTTCAGGCGGGCGGTGGGGTCGATCCGCAGCGGCACCTGCACGGTGGCCCCCGCGGGGACCCTCACCCTGCTGTCGGCCGGCTCGGCGATGCGGGAGCGGATCTCGCTGCCGTCGTTGCCGTGCACGTCGCTGACCCTCAGGTTCAGGGTGAGGGTGCTCGGGCCGGTGTTGGTGAAGGGCACCTGCACGGTGGTGCGGTCCGAGGCGTCCTGCGGCCAGTTGTAGGCCCCGGCCTGGACGGCGGGCGCCGAGAGCACCTTCTGCTCCACCGCGCCGAGCACGTCGAGCACTCCGGCGCCGGTCTGGTCGGGGCCCGCGACCTTCCCACCGGTGCGGGCGGAGGAGACCAGGGCGGCCTTGAGCTGCGGCGCGGTCCAGTCCGGGTGGGCCTGGCGGAGGATGGCCGCGGCGCCCGCGACGTGCGGGGTGGCCATGGAGGTGCCGGACATCGCGCGGTAGGCGTAGACGCCCCGGCCGCCCGCGCTCGCCGCCGAGATGCCGACTCCGGGCGCGGCCAGTTCGGGCTTGAGCGTGCGGGTGACGGCCACCGGTCCGCGGCTGGAGAACCATGCCGTGGTGTCGTCGCGGTCCACGGCGCCTACGGTCAGCGCCTCGGGCACGCAGCCGGGCGAGGAGACGGTCTCGGTGCCCGAACCGGCGTTGCCCGCGGCGACGACGAACAGCGCGTCGCCGCTGCGCGCGAGCTGCTGCGCGGCCTGGGCCACCGGGTCCGTGCAGTCACCGATCGCGGCGCTGCCCAGACTCATCGAGACGACGTCGGCCTGCTGGTCGACGGCCCACTGCATGCCGGCGATGACCCAGGAGTCCTGACCGTACCCCTGGTCGTCGAGGACCTTGCCGACGAGCAGGGAGGCACCGGGAGCGACGCCCTTCATGCGTCCTCCGCTCGCCGCTCCCGACCCGCCGACCGTGGAGGCGGTGTGCGTGCCGTGGCCGACCAGGTCTCCGGTGGTCGCGGAGCCGGTGAAGTTCTTCGACGCGGCGACCCGGCCCGCCAGGTCCGGGTGCTCGGCGTCCACGCCCGTGTCGAGGACGGCGACCTTGGTGCCCTCGCCGTCGTACCCGGCGGCCCACGCCTCGGGCGCGTGCACCTGGGCGGTGGACCGGTCGAGGGTCGCCTCGACCTTGCCGTCCAGCCACAGCTTCTTCAGCGTGGCGGCGGAACGCGAGCGGGGGTCGGTGACGTCCTGCCAGAAGGCGGCGGCGGTGTCCTTGTCGGCCTTGAGCGCGACGCCGTCCACCGCCGGAAGGCGGAGACCGCGTTCGGCTCCGCGTGGGGCCGCCGGAGCGCTGTCGGCGACGTCCGCACCGGGCAGGTAGGTGGCGATGAGCGGCAGCGCGTCGGTGTGCGCGTCGTCGTACCCCTGGCGGACGAGCCCCGTCACGTTGAACAGTCGCTCGTCCACCGTGCCTTCGGCTATCGCCTGTGTGGCGCCCTCCGGGTAGACGTAGAGGTCCTTGCCCGACTGGTAGGTCTGGACGGTCGGCAGCGTGCCGTCCTCGCGGGGGAGGACGGCCGCGGAACTGCGACCCGACGGGTCGGTGGTCACCACGACCCTGTCACCGGTGACGAGTGTCACCGTCGCCTGCTTTCCCTTCCCCGGGGCGGTGCCGCTGCCGACGACGGGCCGCTTGCCCGAGGTGCCGTCGGGCGGTGCGGCCGCCGAACCGGACGGTGCGACCGCGGTGACGGTCAGGACGGCGGCGATCGCCGCGCCCAGGGCTGTACGCGTGATGGAGCGCATGAATCTCCCACTGGAAACCGTGAACGTGTCGGGATGCAGCTGCAGCCTGGCAGAGACACGGATCGCCGAGGGGCGCCGGACGTGGCGGGTTCCCCGCATGGCGGTCACCCGACACGCGCTTGCATCCGACAACGCTTCGCCGCGCGGGAATCGGGGGCGCGCACCGGCCGGTCACGCCCGTGACCCGTCGGCCGACGACGGGTCAGAGCCAGCCCGAACGCGCGGCGTGCCAGCCGAGTTGCAGACGGGAATCCGCTCCGGCGCGGTCCATCAGGCTGCGGGTGCGCCGCTCCACGGTGCGGATCGAGACGTCGAGCTGTGAGGCCACCCTCCGGTCGGAGACCCCCGCGAGCATCAGGGCGAGCACCTCCAACTCCCCCTCGGTCGGCCGGTCGTCGGCCGCCGCCTCCGCACACACACCGCGGGAGGTGTCGAACAGCGGCCGGGCCTGGGCCCATTCCCGCTCGAAGAGCTGGACCAGCGCCGTCAGCAGACCGCTGCGGTGCACCACGATGGCGCTCGGCTCGCCGCCGGAGTCGGCCATGTCCAGCGGCACCATGGCACGCTCCCGGTCCGACACCATCATCTTCAACGGCAGGGACTCGGCCAGGCGGATCTCCAGACCCGCGGAGATGCCCTCCCGCACGTCCCTCCCCACTCCGGGACCGTCGAGATAGTCCTTGGTGGCCACGAGCCGGAAGTCGACTCCCCGGTCCAGAGCGGAGCTCTCCGAGACGTCGGCGTCCTCGCGGGCCACCGCGCTGGGCTCGCCGACGAGGAACATGAGCAGCTCCCGCTGGGCTCCGCGCTGCAGTTGGTGGAACCGATGCGCGACCTGCTCCCTGCCGACCACCACCTCCACGACGCTGCCCGCCGGATGCGCGGCGGTGCTGCGGTACTGCTCGGTCAGCATCGTGAACGCGGCCTCGGCCCGATGCAGCGCGTTGCGCTGCTCGACGAGCAGCGGGGCCAGGGCCACCGAGGGCGGGGTGAGCCGGTAGCGGGCGGACGGCCGGGGGGACCCGCCGTCGGAGGGGTCGGGCAGCCGGTCGTCGCCTTCGGCGGCCACCACCACGAGCCCGCGTTCCGACAGGTCGAGGAGGACGCGGTCGACCTCGGACTCCCCGAGCCCGGTCTGGCGTACGAGCTCCTGCGAGGAGGCGGTCGGGCGGGAGAGCAGCGCGGTGTAGACGGCCTCTTCGTTCCCTCCCAGTCCCAGTGCCTGCAGCATCCGGCTCCTCTTCGACGCACGCCGCCCGTTGCCCGCCGCACTCGCCTGACGCGGCTGCGGTGGACCGGCCGGATCTCTTTTCGGCGGGACCTTATCCCACGGCCGGAAGGCCGCCGGCCGGAAGGCCACCGGCCGGCGCAGCCGGGCCGGCGCCCGCCGCGGGGTGGTGCCGAATGAGCCTCCCATCCGCGGGCCCGTCCGCTCCGAAGAACAGGCGACAGACGAACAGGTTCCCCATGCCGGACCGTCTCCAGGGACGGTCCGGACCCGTACGAACGACGACACAAGGAGCGGCATGCGATGGACGCCCCGCCCCCCGACGGCCGTCCCAGGCCGCCCCTTCGCCTTCTCCCCACGACCGGAGCGGCGCAGGTGAACCACCCGATCCCCTTCGGCGTCGGCCGTCCCGCCGACACCGACCGCACCGACATCGCCGACGTCATGCAGCAGGTCGCCCACGGCGACAAGGAGGCGTTCTCCGCCCTGTACGACGCCCTCAGCCCCCTGGTCTTCGGCATCGTGCTCAAAGTCGTTCGCGACCGCGCGCAGTCCGAGGAGGTCGCGCAGGAGGTCATGATCGAACTGTGGCGTCAGGCCGCCCGTTACCGTCCCGAAGCGGGCTCCGTCACCGCGTGGGCCGCGACCATCGCGCACCGTCGGGCCGTGGACCGGGTCCGCTCCGCCCAGGCCGCCAGCGACCGCGAGCACGCGCAGGCCGCCCGTGAGCACACCACCGCCTTCGACGAGGTGGCCGAACAGGTCGAGACCCGTCTGGAGTCCGAACAGGTACGCCGCTGCCTCCGCGGCCTGACCGAACTCCAGCGCCAGGCCGTGACCCTGGCGTACTACCAGGGACTGACCTACCGAGAAGTCGCCGCGTCCCTGCGCACACCGCTTCCCACGATCAAGACACGCATGCGCGACGGGCTCATCCGGCTCCGCGACTGCATGGGGGTGACCACATGAAACACCACACCACCGACGCCCACACCCTCGCCGCCGCCTACGCCCTCGGCGCACTCGACGACGTCGAGCGCCGGGACTTCGACGCCCATCTCCGGTCGTGCGAGGCCTGTCGGCAGGAGGCGGCCGAGTTCCAGGCCACCACGGCGCGACTCGCCGTGGCCGTCTCCCAGCCGCCTCCGGCGACGGCCAAGGCGCAGGTCATGGCCGCCATCGACGGAGTGCGCCAGCTGCCTCCGCGCATCCCCGCGCCCAGCCAGGCGCCCGCCCTCGGGGGTCTCCTGCGCCGACGGGCGGTTCCCCTGGCGCTGGCCGCGAGCGTGGCCGCGGCCGCACTGGGCGGAGTCGCGGTGTGGCAGACGCAGAACCGGCAGGACCTCCACCAGCAGGCCCGCACCGCCCAGCAGCGGCTCGACGCGATCAGCGCCGTGCTGGCCGCCCCGGACGCGCGCACCGTCCACGGCAAGGCCGCCAACGGAGCGCTGACCACCGTCGTCTCCTCCGACCAGCAGGACATGGCCGTCTTCACCGCCGCCAACCTGCCCGCACCCGGCGCCGGGAAGACCTACCAGCTGTGGCTCGACCACAACGGCACCATGCGCCCAGCCGGACTCATCGACCACAACGGCACCGTGATCCTCACCGGCAATCCCGCGGACGCGGGCGCCGTCGGCCTCACCCTCGAACCCACCGGAGGATCCCCCCGACCCACCACCGACCCGCTGCTCCTGATGGCCCTGCCCGCCTGACCGGGCACCGCACCAGGGCCCCTGGGTACGCGGCACGACGGTGCGCGCACTCCGGCGGCCCGAAAGCCGGATCCGCTCCCGCCACGCGGACGTCCGCCGGCTCCTCCTCACCGAAGGGACCCCCGATGAAGCCCGCCGCCGACCGACTCGCTCAGCTCCTCGGCCACTTTCTGCCCGGCCCGCTCCCCGTGCGCATCCGCGCCTGGGACGGCAGCCAGACGGGCCCCGACGACGCGCCCCTGGTGATCCTCCGGGCGCCCGAGGCGCTGCGCCGCCTGCTCTGGCAGCCGGGCGAGCTCGGACTCGCCGAGGCGTACGTCACCGGAGACCTCGACGTGGAAGGCGACTTGGCCGGCGCCCTCTCCCGAGCGGGCCGGAGCGTCCGCGACCGGCCCTCGGCACGCCCCGGACCGGCGGGCATGGCGGCGGCCACCGCCCTCGCCGTACGCCTGGGTGCCGTCGGCCCGCCCCCGAGGCGCCCCGACGGGCGGGCCCGCCTGACCGGCGGCCTGCACAGCGTCTCCCGGGACCGTGCGGGGATCAGCCACCACTACGACCTCTCCAACGACTTCTACGCCCTCCTCCTGGACGAGTCGATGGCGTACTCCTGCGCCTACTGGACCCGGCCCGACGACCCCGCGTACACCCTGGCCGACGCCCAGCGCGACAAGCTCGAGCTGATCTGCCGCAAACTCGCCCTCGGACCGGGAGACCGGCTCCTCGACGTCGGCTGCGGCTGGGGCTCGCTCACCCTCCACGCGGCACGCGAGCACAAGGTCCGCGTCACCGCCGTCACCCTCTCCCGCGCGCAGCACGACCACGTCACCGAGCGTGCCGCGCGCGAGGGACTGACCGACCTCGTGGACGTCCAGCTGCGGCACTGGCGGGACATCGACACGGGCGGCCACGACGCGGCCTCCGCCGTCGAGATGGGCGAACACGTCGGCGACGCCGAGTACCCCGCCTTCGCCGCCAAGCTGCACCAGGCACTCCGCCCCGAAGGCCGCCTCCTGATCCAGCAGATGTCGCGCGGCGCCCACGCGCCCGGCGGAGGCGCCTTCATCGAGACGTACATCGCCCCCGACATGCACATGCGCCCGGTCGGCCGCACCGTGGACGTCCTGGAGGCCGCGGGGCTCGAGGCCCGCTCCGTCGAATCGCTCCGCGAGCACTACACGGCCACGATCGACGCCTGGCGCAGCAACCTCGAACAACGCTGGAGCACGGTCGAGGACCGGGTCGGGCGCACCACCGCCCGGGTGTGGCGCCTGTACCTGGCAGGTGCCTCGCTCGCCTTCTCCGAGCGCCGCATGGGCGTCGACCAGATCCTCGCCGTACGCCCCACCCGTGAGGGCGCGTCGGCGATGCCCCCCACCCCCGCCGGCTGGTACGCCACCTGAGCCCGGCGTGAACGACACCGCCCGGAATCTCCTTCGGCCGGCCCGGACACGGGGTCCGGGCCGGCCGAAGGGGGGCGTGTCGCGCTCAGGTCATCGCGCGCGACGGGCCCGACGGGAGGCCGTGGTCAGCCGGAGGTCCGCGCTGAGGCGGACGCCTGTCGCCGTACGGGCGCGGCGCAGAGGGCCCTCGGTGACCAGGCGGATGACGTCGGCCGGCTCGGCGTGCGCCGCCAACCTGATTCCGACCGTGGCCCGGAGGTCCGCCGTGGTGCCCCGGAGGACGACCCGGGCACGGTCGACACCCGGCACCGTGGCGACGTCGGCGGCGACGGCGCGGGCCAGGCTCCGGCGGCCGACGCGCGTTCCCGCGCCCGGCAGGCCGAGGACGGACGGTCCGGTGGTACGGAGTTGGGCCAGGAACCACCACAGTGCCGCCGCCGTCACCACCGCCGGCAGGCCCAGGGTGACGGCCGTCGACGGTTCGTACCGTCCCAGCCATTCCCCGGGGTGACCGGGCGGCGCCCACGACACGGTGCCTCGCCGGGCCAGACCGGTCAGGGCGGTCCATCCCCCTGCCAGCACGGCCGTACCGCCCACCAGGGCCAAGGTGCAGCGGTTCGTCTTCGATCGCGCGGCTGTCATGGCGCGGCCTCCTCGCCCTTCGGTGGTCTCCACTGCTTGTCGGGAGCGGATGTGACGGAGAGTCGGCCCGGGCGGCCCAGTCCGATTCCGCTCAGCGCAGCGGACGCGCTCCACTCGGCGGCCTGCCTGGCGCCGTCCGTCGATCCGTGGGCGACGAGGACGCGCACCCGGCGCCGTCTGCGCCCGGACCGCACCTCGACCCTGCTCACACCGTCGACGCCGAGTGCGGCGTCCCGCAGCAGCAGGCCCACGGACGAGCGGTCGATGGCGGCCCGGGTGTCGCCGTCCGGCCGGACCAGCGGCAGCCACCGGCGCATTCCGGGGGTGAGGGCGAGGACGACCAGCACCACCCCGAGCACCGCGACCGCCGCTCCCGCCCCGATCCATCGCGCGTCGGTCAGGGGGACGCTCCGCAGCGCGGAGGACGGGGTGAGCCCGCCGTGCGCGCCACGGACCAGGAGCGCGCCGGCAGCCGTCGCCAGGACGAGGGCCGTCGCGGCGGCGGGCAGGCGACGTCCGGACCACGGCCTGCGAGCACGGGGTGGCGTGGTTCCGTGAGCGGGCACCCCCTCGTCCGTCGCCCCCGCGTCCATCGCCCTCTCGTCCGTCACCGCCACGTCCGTCACCGTCCCACCCGTCACCGCCCCGTCCGTCGCCGCTTCCTCGGAGCCGGCGGTCGGCCCCTCCCGATCGGGGGCGGCGTCGCGCGGGCCGAGGGCGTCCCGGGCTGTGCCGGGGGCCGCCGCCGAGAGGCTCGCGATCGCGATGTCGGCCCGGGAGACGGCCAGGCCCGACAGCGCCGTCGCCCGGTCCATCACATGGCGCCGGACCCGTTCGCCCTGACCCGCCAGGTCGGTGGGGTAGGCGAGCTCGACGGCGACGCGGACCCGGGCCTCGCGCGCTCCCCGTCGGGCGACGGACACCTCTCGCGCGGTCCCCGCACCGCCCAGGGCCTCGGTGGCTGCCTGGCGGACGATGCGGCGGACCGCCCGGTCGGCGACGGTGAGGGTGCCCCGCTCGGCGCGGGGCGTCGCGGAGGCCCGCCTCGGGACGGTCATCGCCGCTCCCTGGTCCAGCGCGCGAGGAGGTCCCTCGGGTCCGTTCCCGCGTCCCACAGGTGGCCCACGACGCCGCCGAGCGCGCCCAGCGCCGCGACGAGGAGGAAGGCGGCGAACCCGCCGAACCACGCGGCGAACCCCAACGCCATGCCCACGGCCACTCCTGCCAGGGATCTGCTCATCACACGCCTCACTCGGGGGCAACCCGCTCGGATACTCGGCCGTGTCCCCGCTCGGGGGACGCTTCTCGTCGGGCGCTACTCGACGCGGGACTCGCCCGCCGGGTGTTCCGGCGCCTCGTCGGGCAGGTGCACGTCGTTCACCACGACGTTGACCTCGACGACTTCCAGCCCGGTGGTGCGCTCCACCGCCGCGATGACGTTCTCCCTCACGTCACGGGCGACATCGGTGATGGGAACCCCGTACTCGACGACCAGATCGACGTCGATGGCCGTCTGGCGCTCACCCACCTCCACCTTCACTCCCCGGCCGACGTTCGGGCGTCCGCCGGGAACACGGTCGCGGACAGCACCGATCGTCCGCGACAGCCCGCCGCCCATGTCGTACACACCGGGGATCTCCCGCGCCGCCATGCCGGCGACCTTCACCACCACCAGGTCCGCGATGGACGTCCTGCCCCGGCTGCCGGCGGGCTCGGTGATGCCGCTGCCACCGGCGGCGAGCGTCGTGGAGTTCTCGCGGTTCTTCCTCGTCTCCATCGATGCCTTGCTGCTGCTCGTCTCGTCGACCACGGCCGTCTGCGTCATGGAAATTTCCTCCTCGTACTCGACACAAGTGCGGGCTCACTTCGTTGGACACGGGCAGCGGGGATTCGTCACGGCCTTCTCCCGAAGTCGTCGTCGAGCCACCCGGAAGCGTGGCGGGGACCGTCTCGACCGGGCGATCGCGTGACGTTCGGACGGCCACGGTGTCCAACGCTCGGTGGGTGGACTCCCGCACCCGTCGCGAGGGCGGCGGGCACGCGGCGCGGGGGTCACGGAACCCCGCAGGGAAGGAGCAGCGAGTGCCAGGGCTTGACAGCCGAGCCCCCGGGCTCGGCGGGAGCAGGGCGGAGCCGGACGACGCCCTGCTGTCGGCACGGGCCCGTGAGGGTGACGAGGAGGCCTTCGCGGCGCTGGTACGGCGGCACGGGCCGACCCTGCTGGGGCTCGCGGGCCGGATGCTGGGTGATCCGGCGGAGGCGGAGGACGCGGTGCAGGACGCCTTCGTGAGTGCCTGGCGCCGGCTGCCGGAGTTCCGCGGCGACGCGGCGTTCCTCACCTGGATGTACAGGATCGTCACCAACCGCTGCCTGAACCGGCTCCGCTCCCGTCGTCCCACGACGGACCTCGACGCCCTCCCCGAGCCCGCGGCTCCCCCGCAGGAGGGGTCGCCCGCCCGCGCCGCCGAGTCCAGTGCGGCGCTCGCGGACCTGACCGCGGCCCTGGCCGAGCTCTCGCCCGAGCAGCGCGCATGCTGGGTGCTGCGGGAGTTGCACCTGCTGTCGTACGAGGAGATCGCGGAGGCCGTGGGAATCGGCCCCGCGGCGGTGCGCGGCAGGATCTTCCGGGCCCGGCGCTTTTTGACGGAGGCGATGAGCGAATGGCGTTGAACGCTGACCGGCAGCCCGTCGACGGCCCGGACGACGGCCTGCTGCCCTGCGGCCGATCCCTGGAAGCCGTGTGGGACGGTGCCGTCGAGCCCGGGACGAGCCCGGCCGCCGCGGCCGCGCACCGTGCGACCTGCCCGCACTGCTCCGCGGCGCTCGCGGACCTGCGCACGCTCGACGCGCTGGTGACGGCGGCCCGCGAACTCGATCCGCCCGGCTCCACCGATGCCCTGACCGCGCGGGTCATGGACGTCGTACGGCTGGAGCTGCGACCGGGGCGCACCCTGCCGCTGGGCACGAGGCCCGACGACACGGGCTGGATCTTCGAATCGGCGGCCGCGCGCGAACTGCGGGCCGCCGCCGACGGCCTGCCGGGCATCCGCGCGGGGAGTTGCCGGGTCCGGCCGCTGGACGTCGGCGCGGGTGAGGCGGACCGGGAACGTGCTCCGCTGCGGGTGCACGTGGAGGTGGCGGCCTCGTTGGAGGCGCTGCCCACGGCTGCCGAAGCGGTGCGCGCCGCGCTGTTCGCCGTCGCCGACGAGGTGCTGGGCATGGACGTCAGGGAGATCGATGTGCGCGTCGTCGACGTGTTGCAGGAGGACGTGGGCGAGGACGGCACCCGGAGGAGCACCGGCAACGGTCCGGAAGGGAGCGCGGGATGACGGAGAGGAACGTCAGGGCCGCGTGCGAGCGGGCGGCCGCCGCGGCCGCCCGTGCCACCGACGGAGTCGCCTTCCTCCGGCCCGGCCTGACGGGTCTGCTGCGTGCGGCGGCCACGTCGGCCGCGGGTTCGCGGTACGCACCTCCTCCGGAGGGCGTGCGGGCCCTCCGGAACCCGGCGGACGGCTCGTGGGACGTGGAACTCAGGCTCACGGTCCGGCGAGGCCACCGGGCCGTGGAGGTCACGCGCGCGGTGCGCCTCGCGGTCGAGGAGGCGACGCGGCCGGTCGTCCGGGGAGCCGACGGGACCGACGGCGGCAGGGTGACGGTGACGGTGGTGGTGACCGGCATCGTCTGAACTGGGCCGGAACAGGCATCGTCCCGACCGGGACCGGGACCGGGACCGGAACCGGCATCGCCCGAACGGAACCGGAACCGGCATCGGCTGACCGGGGCCGGAACCGGCCGGAGCGGCCGTACGGGTGAGATTCGGATCCGTCACATGACGATCCCACGAGGTGATGGTCATACAGGGCATGAACCTCTCTGTCGCCTCTGTCGCCACTCCGCACCCGACCGTCCTCCGGGCCCGCCGCGTCCCCGACCTGCCCGCACCGGCGACCCGTCTCGGGCTCCGCGAGGCCTGGGGGCTGTCCCGCGCACAGGTCGCGGCGGCCTTCGGGGTCACCAGCGCCACCGTGGGCGCCTGGGAGTCGGGCCGCACGTCGCCGCGCGGTGCCCGTCGCCGGGCGTACGCGGCCTTCCTGGCCGGCCTCGCCGCCTCCTCCCCCGTCGTTCCCCGCCCGGCCCGGCCCACCGCCGAACCGGCCACCCGGACCCCGGCACACCTGGCCGCTCCGCTGCCACCGCGCGTGATCCGAGCCCTGCCCGCCGGTCTGCCGGTGGGGCCGCACCGCCCCGACCCGGTATCGCGGCTCCGCCGCCGCAGGTGGCGCAACGCGGCCGCGGCCTGGGGCTGCTGGTCCCTGATCCTCCACGTCCTGCTCACCGTCCCCGTCGCGGGCTGAGCGCGCCGCCGGGCGCCCGTCGCCCGGTCGTTCGGCGGAGATCCATGCCCCTCGCCCACGACGAGGGGCTGGCCTACCGTGGAGGGGCCGAGCACCTCGCGGAGCCGCCGGGGAGGGCCACGTCCCGGATGCGGAAAGGTCTGACACGGCTGTGCGACCGCCTGGGGGTGACAGCGTGAACACGGATGATCCACACATGCTTTCCGGCGCCTACGCCCTGCACGCGCTGAGCGACGAGGAGCGTCGGGAGTACGAGCGGCACCTGGCCGTGTGCGCGTCCTGTGCCGAGGAGGTGGCGGCGCTCTCGGAGACAGCGGCGGGGCTCGGCCTCGTGGCGTCGGCTCCGGTGCCGCCGTCGCTCAAGGAGGACGTGCTGCGCCGGATCACCCAGGTACGGCAGGAACCGGCGGCGGTCCCCGCCGCGCCCGCCCGGGACACACCGTCCAGGGGCCGGGCCCGTCGGGGTCTGCTGTGGGCCTTGGCCGCGAACATCGCCTCCGCGGTCCTGCTCGGCGGGACGGCCGTCGTGCAGCACCGGCTGGCGCAGGACGCGGAGCGGGAGACCCGACGGGTCCAGCAGGCGGCCGGCGAGGTGGCGGCGGTCCTGGCCGCGCCTGACGCCCGACTCACGGCGACCGCGCTTCCGCAAGGCGCGACAGGCGCCGTCGTCGTCTCCAGGAGCCTCGACCAGGCGGTCTTCACGGCCTCGGACCTGGCCGTACCGCCCCGCGGCACGGTCTACCAACTGTGGTTCGACGACCGGGGGACGATGCGCCCGGCGGGCCTCCTCGACCCGGACCGCACCACCACCGCGACGCTGATGGACGGGCCGGTGGGCGGGGCGACCGGCATGGGGATCACGATCGAGCCAGCCGGTGGCTCGGCCCGGCCCACCAGCGCGCCGATCGCCCTGGCCGCGTTCCCTGCGGCCTGACGCCCCGTCCGCTCGGCCGGGGCTCCCTCCTGGCCCGGTCCGCTCAGCCGGTCATCCCTCCTGCCCCCGGTGCGACGGCCCGGGGCGCCGGGAGGGAGGGCGCGGAGAGCTGCTCGACCCGCGTGCAGTAGGGCAGTCCGTGCAGCGGCTCGTCGGCCAGGAAGCGGGTCACCAGGTCGATGATCTCCGTCGGCCGTTCCAGGAAGAGCATGTGGTCGCTCTCGGCGACTTCCGCGAACCACCCCCTTCCGCACGCCGCGGCCATCCGGCGACACTGCGCCGGGGTGGTGAAGGCGTCGTGCTCCCCCGTCACGGTCAGGGTCGGGGCCGGCACGCGCACGCTCGTGTCGAGCTCCGCGTGACGCAGCAGACGCCGCGTGTTGGAACTCACCTGGACGGCCTCGGCCTCGGTGAGGGCGGTGAGGCGGCGCAGCAGGAACCGGCGGACGCGCGAGCCGTTGGTGATCCCGTCGAGGCACGCCGTATTCATCAGGATGTCGACCGCGGCGTCGGCGTACTCGTCCATCCTGCCCGCGTCGAGGAAGGCCAGCGCACGTTCCATGGCCTCCCGGGAATGCTCCGGGATGGCCGCCATCGTGCGGATCTTCCCCTTTGATTCGACGTTCGTCGATGTCTTGCGCTTTCAGCATGGCACCTGATTCGACAAGCGTCAACATAGACGTCTATCTAACCCGCACCGTACGGGTTGACTGGTTCGACATGTGTCAACATAGATACATGTCGAACGCGAAGGTGCTGCCTGTACTGGAGCCCGAGACGGAGCTCTGCTGCCCGCCTCTCAACGAGCGGCCGCTGACCGCCGAGGAGGCTGAGCGGACCGCCGTCATGTTCAAAGCGCTGGGCGATCCGGTACGGCTGCGGCTCTTCTCCTCCGTCGCCTCGCACGAGGGCGGCGAGGCGTGCGTCTGCGACATCTCCGACGTCGGCGTCTCCCAGCCCACCGTCTCCCACCACTTGAAAAAGCTGAAGGAAGCCGGGCTGCTCTCCTCGGAACGGCGCGGCACATGGGTGTACTACCGCGTCGAGCCCACCGTGCTCGCGGCCATGGGAGCCCTTCTCACCAAGGCTGCCTCGGCCTGACCGGCCTCACGGCCACGGGGGCGCTCTCGGAACTCCGCGCCGCCCAGTCCGGTCATTCCGCCCAGAACGCCGACGGCCACCCCGGCCCGAACACGACGGGGGCCGGGCGGATCGATCGAAGCGGAACGAAGTCCCGCTCAGCGCACACGCGATGCATCCTGACCGCTGAGCGCCGTGCGCACTACGACGCTGGGCACCCTTCGGGAAAAGACACCGAGTGTCCGTTCAGCGCCCGTCCACTCCCCCACGCCCGCCTCGGCCCCGGCCTCACACCACCGTCTGGGAGACTCCGTCCCATGACCGGATCAGCCACCCGCACCATCACCGTCGTACCGCTCACAGCCGATCACGCCGACGAGGTCGTCGCGATCTACCAGGCCGGCATCGACGAGGGCAACGCCACCTTCGAGACCGTCGCTCCGACCTGGGCACAGTTCGACGCGGCCAAGATGCCCGAGCATCGATTCGCCGCGGTCGACGAGGCCGGCGGGGTGCTCGGATGGGTGGCGGCCACGAAGGTCTCCGACCGGTGCGCGTACGCCGGAGTCGTCGAGCACTCCGTCTACGTACACCCCGATGCACGGGGGCGCGGCGTCGCCTCGGTGCTGCTGACGGCACTCATCGACTCCACCGAGGCGGCCGGGATCTGGACGATTCAGTCCGGGATCTTCCCTGAGAACTGCGCCAGCCTCGCCGTCCACGCCCGTGCGGGCTTCCGGATCATCGGCACGCGCGAACGTGTCGGCCGCCACCACGGTGTCTGGCGCGACACCGTCCTCGTGGAGCGTCGCAGCCCGCGCATCGGCTGACAGCAAGGAAGCACGCATGCCCGCATGCATGCCTGCACACCAAGACAGAACGGCGCCGCCTCCCCTGTTCAGGGGCGGCGGCGCCGAACGTCAGGATGCCTGGGCCGCCAGAGCGATCTCTTCCTGGCCGGCCTTCTCGGTGTCGGCGAGAAACTCGCCCAGCGAGGCCAGGACGCCGGGCGCCGGGCGGTAGTACACCCAGGTGCCGCGCCGCTCGGAAGTGAGCAGGCCCGCTTCCCGGAGCTTCTTCAGATGGTGGCTGACCGTGGGCTGGGAGACACCCACGTCGGCTATGTCGCAGACGCATGCCTCACCGCTGGGGTGCGAGGCCACTCTGGACAGGAGGCGGAGTCGGACGGGGTCGGCCAGCGCCTTGAACATCGCCGCCATGATCTCGGCGTCCCCTTCGGACAGCGCGGCGGTCACGATGGGTGGGCAGCAGGCGGTAGGGGCCGCACCGGGTATGTGCGGGGTCGACTTGGTCAAGGGGACGGTCCTTACGCCGAGGCCGCGGGGCGGCCCATGACGGCGTCGGCCGCACTGGGGAAGCAGGCCACGCAGGCGACGTTGATGGAGTAGAGCATCGAGGTCCCCTGGCGCTCGCGCAGGACGAATCGCACGTCGGCGAGCAGCTTCAGGTGGTGGGACACCGTCGACTGTCCGACGCCCATCCGGTCCACGATCTCTCCGACACTCATCGGCCCTGTTGCCAGCGCGAGGAGATTGAGGATCTGCACGCGAGTGGGGTCGGAGAGGGCCTTGAACCAGGTTGCGTAGGACTCGGCCGTGCTTCGGTCGATCAGCTGGGCATTCATCGTACCGCTCATGATCCATCGATGTTATTCGATGACCACCCGCGACGGCAAGGTTCGCTCCACGCAGACGGGACCTGCGGAGGCCCCATCGAGGCCCGCCAGCGCCACAGGCACGCACGAGACTGCGGCCGCGAGCGACTGTGTAGACACCACATGAAAGGTAGCCACCCCGGTGCGACCTGGGAACAAGGCTCACTCCCTGGCAACCGCCACCGGAAGCGCAGGGCGGGCTTCCCAGGCGCGACGAGGGACCCGAGATCCCCATTGCCGGGCATCTCTTTAATCGTCTATCATCGATATTCGATAAAGGGGATGCCGATCGAGCCTCCCCACGCGGCTCGCCACGTTCCCCGTACGTTCCTGCACGGCGCCGCTCCCCCTCATGTGTCACCGTCTCAGAGAGGTTCACCTGTGGACGAATTGCTGGCCCTTGGCCGGTTCATCCTGTTCGAGGTGCTGCACTATCTCCCGTGGTTCCTGGTCGCCATCGTCCTGGGGATCGCCGTACAGCGTCTGTCGATCGACGTGGTCGCGCGCCGCAGCTTCGCCCACGGGCGCAGGGGCGTCCTCGGCATCGCCATCGTCACGGCCATCGGAGCGTTCAGCCCCTTCTGCTCCTTCACCGTGATCCCGCTGATCCGCCGCTTCCTGATAGCCGGCGTGCCGCTCTCGGCGGTCATGTCGTTCTGGATCGCCTCTCCCTCCATGGACCCGGAGATCTACGCGCTCTCCGCCGCCCAGCTCGGGCTCCCCATCGCCACGGCTCGCCTGATCGGCGCCTTGGTGCTGAGCTTCGGCGCGGGTCTCATCGTCCTGGCGCTCGAACGGCGTGGGCGGTTCGCCGATCCGCTGCTCGACTCCACCGAGGAGAAGAAGCCCGCGAAGACCTGCTCCCAGGAGACGGTGACCGTTCCCGAGACGGCGTGCTCCACGGCGAAGGCGACCGTGCCCGAGCCCGTGACCGTCGGTGGCGGCGGTGCCGGCGGCGGCACGTCCGAGGGTGGCTGCGGAGGCGCCGCACAGGAGCCCGAGCCTGCTGCAGGAGGCTGCTCCACCGCCGCACGGAACGACGAGGATGACGACGGGACTCCGTGGCGTGTGCTCGTCCGGCGTGACATCAAGAACCTGCGCGCCGGCGAGATCCTCAAGGAGATCGTCAGCGACTCCCTGATCCTGGGCAAGTGGCTGCTGCTCGCCATCGTCCTCGAAGCCCTGATCGTCCGCTACGTTCCCACCGACGTCGTGTCGGGCATCCTGGGCACGGACGGCGTTCTGTCCGTCCTGGTCGCCGGGCTCATCAGCGTCCCTCTCTACCTCAACGGCGTCGGCGCGATCCCGGTCGTCGAGGGCCTCCTGGACCAGGGCATGGTCGCTGCCGCGGGTGTCACCTTCCTCCTCGGCGGTGCCATCACCACGATCCCGGCGATGGTGGCCGTCAAGAGCGTCGTGAAGGCGAAGGTCTTCGTGTTCTACCTCGGCGTGGGCCTGCTCGGCAGCGTGGGCATCGGTCTGGTCTCCCTGGCGATTCTCTGACCTGGAACTCCACCTCACCCCCCACCCACGCTCCTGTGGCGGTCGACGCCGCCACAGGAGCGTCGCCGTACCCGCTCATGCGCACCTTCCAGGAGCGCACTCGGAAAGGAGCCGAGCATGGCCACACGCCCACGCACCGCAATCGCTCTCGCCCCCATGACCGACGACCATGCGCCCGCCGTGATGGCGATCTACCAGCAGGGCATCGACGAGGGAAACGCCACGTTCGAGACGGTCGCACCGCCGTGGAGCGCCTTCGACACCTCCAAGCTGCCGGCCCACCGGCTCGTGGCACTCGACCCGCGACGGCGGGTGGTCGGCTGGACGGCGGTGTCCCGCGTCTCGGCTCGTCCCGCATACGCAGGGGTCGTCGAGCACTCTGTGTACGTCAGCCCCGCGGTCCGAGGAGTCGGTGTGGGGCGCACGCTGCTGGAGGCGTTGATCGGCTCCACGGAGAAGGCGGGCATCTGGACGATCCAGGCCGGCATCTTCCCCGAGAACGCGGCGAGCCTGGCCCTGCACGAGTCCGCGGGGTTCCGCGTGCTGGGCCGGCGGGAGCGCGTGGCCCGCCACCACGGCGTCTGGCGCGACGTTCTGCTGGTGGAGCGCCGTAGCCCGGTGGTCGAATGACTGATGCCGGTCACCGCGGTGACCGGCATCAGCCTGCATGTCTCGGTAGGGACCTGGCCCGTACCGACCACTGTGTCAGGGGAGCTCGAACGGCAGGTCCATCCCGTCCAGCGCCGTCGCGCACGCGCATTCCCTCTCGCGCTCCAGGGCGTCGACGGTCTTCAGGACCAGGCCCTTCAGTCGTTCCACGTTCGCCGCGAACACGCGGAACACCTCGTCCTGCGAGACGCCTTCGCCGTGCTCCACACCCGCGTCGTAGTCGGTGACCAGGGCTATGGAGGTGTAGCAGAGGGCGAGTTCACGGGCGAGCACGGCTTCGGGGTGCCCGGTCATGTTGATCAGGGACCAGCCGGCCGAGGCGTACCACTGGGACTCTGCCCGGGTGGAGAACCGGGGGCCTTCGACGACCACCATCACTCCCCCGTCGTGGACGTCGGCGCCCGCCTCCCCCGCGGCCTTGAGCACGGCCGCGCGGCCCGACGCGCAGTACGGGTCGGCGAACGACACGTGGGTGGCGCCGTGCTCGTAGTACGTCTGTACGCGCCCGGCGGTCCGGTCGACGAGCTGGTCGGGGAGGACGACGCTTCCGGGGCCGAGGGAAGCGCGCAGCGAGCCGACGGCGCAGGGCGCGAGGACCTGCCGTACCCCCAGCGAGCGCAGGGCCCACATGTTGGCACGGTAGTTGATGCGGTGCGGGGGCAGTTCGTGGTGGCTGCCGTGCCGGGGCAGGAAGGCCACTCTGCGGTCGCCCACGGTGCCGACGGACACCGCGTCGGAGGGTGCGCCGTACGGGGTGGTGACCTCGACGCGCTGTACCGATTCCAGAAGTTCGTAGAAGCCGCTGCCGCCGATGACCGCGATGTCGGCCTTCGGCGCCGAGTCGGACGGATCACTCATCGCTCGGGTCCTCCTGCGTGTGCGTGTCGACCGGGGCAGTGGAGCTGCCCGGGCCGGGTCGGGAAATGAGGGGGGTGAGTGAGGCGACAGCCTTGTGGCCGGGCACGGCCTCGCGATCGTCCTCAGGGCGGCGCACGGCCACCGTCTGCCAGCCGGCCTCGGCCGCGGCGTCGAGCTCGGCACCGACGTCGCTGACGAACAGAAGCTCGGCGGGTGCGTGCCCAAGCTCCGCCGCGATCGCGCGGTAGGAGTCGGCGTCCGCCTTGGGGCCGGTCGTCGTCAGGTCGAAGTAGCCGTCGAGCAGGGGGCGCAGGTCACCGTGGGCGGTGTGGCCGAACCAGTCCCGCTGGGCGGCCACGGATCCCGAGGAGTAGATGAAGCGGCCCGTGCCCTGTGTCTGCCAGCACTCGAGTGCCGGCGGCACGTCCGGGTACACGTGACCGTGCAACTCGCCCGCCGCGTACCCGCCGGACCAGATCAGTCCCTGCAGCGTCTTCAGCGGCGCCGCCTTCACATCGGCATCGGCCCACTGCTCCAGGAGCGCCAGAGCGCTCGCCTCGTCCTGGGCCTCCCCGGTGTGGGCGGTGACCGCGTCGAGTATCTGCTGCCAGGGGGCGGTGCCGCGGTGAGCGGCGAGCCAGGTGGCGAGCCGCTCACGCGCGTAGGGGAAGAGGACGTCACGTACGTGACTGAGGGAGCCGGTGGTTCCCTCGATGTCGAGGACGACAGCCCGCGGTCCGTTTTCGGGAGCTCGGGCCTGTCCGCTGCCCGGCATCAGTCTTCCCGCAGGAGCGCGTCGAGGCGGGGGAAGCCTTCGGCGATGGGCTCCTGGGTGAAGTCGCCCACCCAGCCGTCCTCCTTCTCGAAGAACCGGATGGCGCAGAAGTCGGGTACCGGACCCATGTCGAACCAGTGCCGGGTGCCGGCCGGGACCGACAGCAGGTCACCTGCCTCGCACACGACGGCGTACACGCGGTCGTCGAGGTGCAGGTAGAAGCAGCCGGTGCCGTGGGCGAAGAACCGGACCTCGTCCTCGGCGTGCCGGTGCTCGTCGAGGAACGTCGAGCGTGCCTTGGCGGCACGCTCCTGCCACTCCGTTCCCTCCTCGGGGTGGAGGCGGGCGACGTCGACGAGGCGCAGCCCCTGGTCGGCGCACAGCTCGTCGACCTCTGCCCGATAGGCGTCGAGCAGTTCCTCGGAGGACGTCTGCGGCGTCACCTCTGCGCGCTGCGGCCAGCGTCTGAAGGAGACCGACCGTTCGCGCAGGGCCTGCGCGATGGCGCCCTCGTCGCGGGTGCGAAGCAGGACGGTGTCCGGTGCGTCGTCCGGCATGATCTGCAGCAGTGTCATGGCTCGGTCCTGTGGTCGGGTGCCTGCACGGCACGGGAGACATGCAGCTCGGCGTGGGAGAGCACGAGCAGTTGGCAGAGCGATTCGAGGCACTCGAGTCGGTTCTTGGCCTGGCTCAGCGAGTCGCCCCACGCCGTGATGCCGTGGTCCGCCAGGAGGAGCCCGGGCATGCCGTCAGGGTTCGCCGTGAGACGGGCAGCCACGTCGTCGGCGATCCGTTCGACCTGGGGCCAGTTGGGGAAGACCGGCAGGTCCGCGAAGGCCGGATCCTTCAGCCCCAGGCCCTTGAGCAGCTCGAAGCGCTCCATCCGCACCGAGGAGACAGCGTCCCGGGCAGCGGCACGGTGGGCGACGACGGTGGCGTACGGGGAGTGAACGTGGATGACGGCGCGGGCTCCGGTGGCGCGGTAGACCGCCGCGTGGATGGAGGTCTCCGCCGAGGGGCGGTCCTGGCCGGAGTGGGACGCCTGGCCTGTGCGGGCGGCGACCTCGACGACGTCCCGGGCGGTCAGCTCGCCCTTGTCCCGACCGCTCGCCGTGATCAGCGCGCGGGCGGGTTCGTCGGGCAGCCGCATGGAGATGTTGCCGGACGTGCCCGGCATCCATCCGCGCTCGTACAGGGTGCGGGAGATGTCGGCCAGCTGCTGGGCGGTCTGCTTGCCGGCGGCGGTGGACGGCGCGTAGCTCATGCGCTCACCTGGGATGCGTGGTGGACACCGTGCTCGGAGACGACGGCGGTGATCAGAGAGGCGGGGGTGACGTCGAAGGCGGGGTTGTACGCGCGGGTGCCGAGCGGAGTGGTGCGGATCCCGCCGTACGCGGTCACCTCGTCATCGGCGCGTTCCTCGATGACGATGTCCTGGCCGTCGGTGAGCGACCTGTCCCAGGACGATTCGGGGGCGACGACGATGAACGGGATGCCGTGGTGGGCGGCGGCGATCGCCAGCGCGTAGGTGCCGATCTTGTTGGCCACGTCCCCGCGCGCGGTGATGCGGTCGGCCCCGACGATCACGCAGTCGACGAGCCCCTGACTCATGGCCGCCGCGGCCGCGCTGTCGACGCACACGCGGTGCGGCACACCGGCTTCGGCCAGTTCCCAGGCCGTCAGCCTGGCCCCTTGCAGGAGCGGCCGGGTCTCGTTCACGAGGACCTCGGTGACTCTTCCGGAGTCGGCGAGCGCGAGGATCGTGCCGAGGGCGGTACCCACGGCGGCGGTCGCTAGCCGGCCGGTGTTGCAGTGGGTCAGGAGGCGTAGGGACCGCTGCGGGCAGCGGTCCCGTACGGCCTGGACGGCGTGCGCGACCATCTGCCGGTTGACCGCCAGGTCCTCGTCGATCATGGCGGTGGCTTCGGCCAGGACCGCGTCCGGACCATCACCGAGCTTTGCGAGAGCCCGGTCGACGGCCCAGGCAAGGTTGACGGCTGTCGGGCGGGCTGCGGAGATCCGCTGCGCGTCGGCGCGCACGGCCTCCTGGCCGTCGCCGGTGGCGCCCAGCGAGCAGTGGGCGTAGGCCGAGAGCGCGACGCCCAGGGCGCCCGCGAGACCGATGGACGGGGCACCCCGTACTGCGAGGGTCGTGATGGCGGTGATGACGTCGTCCACGGTGTTCAGGCGCAGGAGCCGCCGCTCGTGGGGCAGCGCGCGCTGGTCGAGGGTGACGATCGCGTTGTCGTCCCAGCGCAGTGACGGCTGATCAGAGGGCTTGCTCACGGGCGGCGGCTCCTTGGGGCCTGAAAGGTGGCACCGGTCGGTCTGACGGTCAGCCGGTCAGCCGGTCAGCCGGTCAGGGGACGAGCCCGCAGTTCGACCAGAGTGGGCGCCGCCTCCACGTCGGCGGTCACCTGGTCGCGCTCGTCGCCGACGGCGATGACATAGCCGTACCGGTTCATGTACGCCCGGGGCGGGAGGGCGAGCCGGGTGCCGGGGCCGGCCGTCGCGACCGCACTGTGAACCGTGGGCCCGAAGAGGTCGGTGCGGACGGTCACTTCGACTGCCTCGCAGTCGCGCTCCGGGTAGAGGAACCTGATGGCTGCGGTCTTCTGCGCCTTCGGCGCGGTGTCGGGGACCAGTCCGGCCGCCACGCGGGCGGCTGCGACGGCGGGGTCGGTCCCGGTGGCGAGCATTCCGATGAGGGGGATGAAGTCGCCGCCGAGGCGCGCGTTGATCTCGACGAGGCGGGGCCCCTTGGAGGTGAGCTTGAACTCGGTGTGCGTGGAGCCGTGTTCGAAGCCGAGCGCCTTGTGGATGCGGTGCAGCTGGTCGAGGAGTTCAGCGTCCTGGAGGAGGGGGTCAGCGGCTTCGACCGTGTGTCCGGTCTCCTCGAAGTACGGGTCCATGCCGACCTGCTTGCGCGCCACGATCATCGGGGTGCACACGCCGTCGACGACAACCGCGTCGATGCTGATCTCGGGGCCGGTGAGGTACTCCTCGACCAGGACGTCGGCCTCGTAGCGGGGTACTCCGGGCCAGTTGGCGGAGCTGGCCGCCTCGAAGGCCGCTTCGACGGCGTCGCCGTGGTCGGCCCGGACGACACCGAGGCTGCCGGCGAGTCCACGGGCCTTGACCACCACGGGATAGCCGGTCGCGTCGGCCGCACGACGTGCCTCGGCCGCCGTGGAGACCGCGGTGCAGGCCGGCTGCGGCACGTCGGCTGCCGTCAGCCGCGCCCGGGTGGTCGCCTTGTCGCGGCAGGCGAGCACCGCGTCGGGCGCACTTCCGGGCAGGCCCAGGGCTTCGGCGAGTCGCGCGGCGGCGTGCACGAGGGACTCGTCGTAGGTGAAGACCCCCGCAACGGGGAGCTGTTCCATGACCTTCTTCGCCTCGACGAGGAGTTCGTCGAGGTTCTTGGTGTCGAGGAGCGTGGTCCCCTCCACGTACGGAAGTTGCCAGCTCGGCTCGTGGGCGTCGAGGAGCCACAGGCGGAAGTGGCGGGAGACGGCCGCCACGATGTACTCCCGGTAGCGGCGGTCACCGCTGCCCATGAGGAGCAGGACCGGTGCCTCGGTGGTGGACGAGTGCGGGCGGGGCGTGGCGGCCATGGCGAGAACCTTCGTGTCGACGTGTGGTCGGGGCCGAGGCCGGCCGACGTAGTGGTGCAGAGCCCAGGTCGGAACGACGCTGTCGGCCGACGGCCGGAACCATTCCAGCATTGAGCGATGTATGTCAATAGATCGATGAACGGCCGAAGGTCGCCCCTTCGCCGGACGTCACCGCCACACGACACCCCTGCACCGATTCGTCCAGCTCTGGGGGCGCTTGCGCAAGCTGCTCAAGTTACCCAGCGTGGACATTCACGCAGATGAGCACGGTAGGCGCCCAGTGCGCCCACACGCCTCGCGCCGCCGAAGGATCCCGTCGCGAGGCTCCACAGTGACACCTGGGCCGCGACGAGAACGGCCAGAATTGATCGGCATCTATCGATTCTGCCGACGTGGCGGATGACTCTGACCCCAAGCCGCAGCGGGGTCGTCAGAGCGGCGGGGAGAGGGCAGCCTGCGCGCGCGGATCGCGATCCGCGACCCGCGAGGTCACGGGCGAGCGGACGTCGAGACGACGCGGGCGCTCCGATGGTGAAGCGGCCGGGCTTTCAACCGCAAGGCCGCCGGGGTGAAGAGGCTTCGCATCCCCCGTCGGCCAAACCACCGAAGAACGTAGCCAGGTCGGTCAGCACCTCGGGGCGCAGTCGGTAGTAGGTGAAGCGCCCACAGGGCTCGGTCTCCACCACGCCCGCTTCCCGGAGCACCCGGAGATGGTTCGACAGGTTCGTCTGCCGCGCACCCGTCTCCTCCACGAGGTGAGTCGTACACAGCGACTCGCGGGCCAGCAGGCACACGACGCGAAGGCGCAGGGGGTCCGCCAGGGCCCTCAGCAGTTCCGCGTTCACCGACGTCAGCATGACCCGATCGTGACACACCGAGCACAACCGGTGTCAACCACCAGATTCCTGAACGTCTTTGCACCGCAACTCGTTTGAGGAGGCAGGGCCTGCGCGGTCTTCCCCGGTGAGCACCACCTCGACGGGAAGCTCGACGCCCCGGCCGGGCAGAGGAGGAGACGGTACGCACCATCCGCGACGCCATCAGGGGCCTCGTCGAACATCTCATCGTGGAGATGGGTGCGGCACAGGCGCGTTGAAACGGAGCGGTCAGAACGGCGAGCAGTCGATGCCTCGGGGGAAGGCGTGCTTCCTGAGCTCCTGAAGAGCGTCCCAGCGGATCGAGAACCAGGCCCAGGTTCCTCGTTGTTCGCGGCGCAGCAGCCCAGCCGCGGTGAGAATCTTCAGGTGACGGCTCACCGTGGGCTGCGCCAGGTCGAGCGAATCGGTCAGATCACAGACGCAGAGCTCCCCGGCCGGCGCCTGATCGATGAGGTGGACGATCTGCAGGCGGGTCTGGTCGGCCATCGCCTTCAACTGGATGGTCAGCGTCTCGACTTCTTCGCGGTCGATCAGCAGCCCAGGAGAGCAGGGCACACAGTGCTCCTCACTCACGTCCTCGATCGGTATGCCCGCCAACGGAGTTGCCATCCGGACACCATACGAGCCGACAAGATCGCATGGCGAGCCCGACGGTGGATATCCGCCAGGCGTTTACCTTTCGTTCACCCACCCAGCCTCATCGCAGGAGGGCGGCGATCGCTCGCGCGGCTTCACGGGCGGGACGGCCGACGCCGACGAGGGTGGCCGAGGCGGGCCCGGTCCAGTCGCCGTACCCGAGCAGATGAAGTCGGGGCTCTCCGACAGCCTCCGTTCCCCGGGTGGGGATGTGTCCGCGTGGACCGCGGAGCCCGAGCGGGGCGAGATGAGCGAGAGCGGGACGGAAGCCGGTGCACCAGATGATCACGTCGGCCTCGGTGCGCGTACCGTCAGACCACTCGACACCGGTCCCCGTCACACGTGCGAACATCGGCTGCGCCTTGAGGAGGCCCGCATCGCGGGCTTCGCGTACGGGCGGTACGGCGACGATGTCACCGAGTGAAGCGACTCCCCCGCCATCGGTGCGGCCTTCGTCGAGGGCCCGACGACGAGCGGTGGCGTGGTCGAAGAGGGCGCGGCCGTCGATGTCGTCGGGAAGGAACCGCGCGGGACGCTGCGTGACCCAGGTGAGGTCGGCGTCGTACGCGAGATCGGCGGCGATCTGTGCTCCGGAGTTACCTCCTCCGACGACGATGACGCGCATTCCGGCGAACTCGCCGGGGCCGCGGTACTCGACGGTGTGGAGCTGCCGCCCCTGGAACGCGTCACGGCCGGGGACGGCGGGGAGGAACGGCCGTGACCACGTTCCGGTGGCACTGACGACGGCGCGGGCGCGCCAGGTGCCGGAGTCGGTCTCGACGCGAAGGTGCCCGCCGTCGTGGCGGACCGCCTCGACGCGAACGGGCCGGTGGACGGGGAGCTCGTATCGCTGCTCGTAGTCGGTCAGGTAGTCGACGACGTGCGTTGCGTCGGGGTACGTCTCCCCCTGCTGCGGCGGCATGAGGCGACCGGGCAGGGACGAGTAGGCGGCCGGCGAGAAGAGGTGCAGTGATTCCCACGTGTGCTGCCAGGCCCCACCCGGCGCGGGCTGAGCGTCCAGGACGGCGAAGTCGAGGCCGCCGAGGCGGCGCAGGTGGTATCCGGCGGCGAGTCCCGCCTGTCCACCGCCGATCACGACGACGTCGAGTGAGCTGCTCATCTCTCCGGCTTCCCTTCGTACCACGTCGCCTCGCCCGGTCGGGGGGCGAGGCAACGAGGAGTGGCATGGCGGGGTCACCGCTGGGCAGGGGCGAACTTCTTGCGCCAAGCCAGCGAAACGTACACAAGCGCGACCAGGACAGGCACCTCGATGAGCGGGCCGACGACTCCGGAGAGCGCTTGGCCGGAGGTGACGCCGAAGGTGGCGATGGCGACGGCGATGGCGAGCTCGAAGTTGTTGCCCGCGGCGGTGAAAGCGAGCGTCGCGGTGCGATCGTAGGCGAGGCCGATGGCCTTGCCGAGGGCGAAGGTGCCGAACCACATGACCGCGAAGTAGACCAGGAGCGGCAGCGCGATCCGCGCGACGTCCAGCGGCTGCGAGGTGATGGTCTTCCCTTGGAGGGCGAAGAGGATGACGATCGTGAACAGCAACCCGTAGAGCGCCCACGGTCCGATCTTCGGCAGGAACGTCGTCTCGTACGACTCGCGGCCCATCTTCTCCTCGCCGATCCGGCGGGTGAGGAAGCCGGCCACCAGCGGAACGCCGAGGAAGATGACGACGTTCAGGGCGATCTTCCCCATGGAGATGTCGAGCGTCTCGCCCTCGCCGAGGCCCAGCCAGCCGGGCAGCAGGTCGAGGTAGAACCAGCCCAGGACGCCGAAGGCGATGACCTGGAAGACCGAGTTCAGGGCGACGAGGACTGCGGCGGCCTCACGGTCGCCGCAGGCGAGGTCGTTCCAGATGATCACCATGGCGATGCAGCGCGCCAAGCCGACGATGATCAGGCCTGTGCGGTACTCGGGCAGGTCGGGAAGGAAGATCCAGGCGAGGGCGAACATGAGTGCCGGGCCGAGGATCCAGTTGATGACGAGCGACGAGACCATGAGCTTCTTGTCGCCGGTGACGGCGTCGAGCCTGTCGTACCGGACCTTGGCGAGCACCGGGTACATCATGATCAGCAGGCCGACGGCGATGGGCAGCGAGATGCCGCCGATCTCGACCTTGGCCAGGGCGTCGTTCAGGCTCGGGATCAGCCGCCCGAGCCCGAGGCCGAGACCCATGGCGAGGAGGATCCAGACGGCGAGGAAACGGTCGAGCGTCGACAGCTTCGCGACGACTGAGGGATCCGCCGCCGGAGCGGGCGCTTGGGTGGGGGTCACGGACAGGCCCTCTTGTTCTCGGCGGCGGCACGGGCGGACTCGGCCAGGTCGGCGAACTGGCCGGCGAGCTGGGCGATGACGTCCGGCTTCAGGCGGTAGTAGGTGAAGCGACCGCAGGGCTCTGTCTCCACCACACCGGCCTCACGCAGCACGCGGAGGTGGTTGGAGAGGTTGGTCTGCTTGGCGCCCGTCTCCTCGACGAGGTGGGTGGTGCAGAGGGTCTCGCGGGCGAGCAGGGTCACGATCTGGAGCCTGAGGGGATCGGCCAGAACCCGGATCAGATCAGTATCGACTGACGTCATCATGGACTGATACTCTCACATCACTCGCCGCTGATACCAGCCGGGGCTGACCTCTTGCCAGCAAGGAAGAACCGATGACCACCGCTCCGCTCGCCTCCGTGCTCTTCGTCTGCGTCCACAACGCGGGCCGCTCCCAGATGGCCGCCGGATTCCTCGATCACCTGGCCGGCGACCGCGTCGAGGTCCGCTCCGCCGGTTCGATCCCGGGCGACCAGGTCAACCCGGCCGCCGTCGAGGCCATGGCCGAGGTCGGCGTCGACATCTCCGACCAGAAGCCGAAGGTGCTGACCACCGAGGCCGTCCAGGCATCCGACTACGTCATCACCATGGGCTGTGGCGACGCCTGCCCGATCTTCCCCGGCAAGACGTACCTCGACTGGGCCCTGGAGGACCCGGCAGGCCAGGGTGTCGAGGCAGTCCGCCCCATCCGTGACGAGATCAAGGTCCTCATCGAGGGGCTCGTCGCCGAGATCGACGCGAAGCAGGAGGCGTGACTCCCTTGACCGACTCGACTACAGCGACCGGGGGCGACGTCCGTGAGGTCATCGTCATAGGCTCCGGCCCCGCCGGATACACCGCCGCCCTCTACACCGCCCGAGCCCAGCTCAGGCCCCTGCTCTTCGGCAGTTCGATCTTCGTCGGCGGGTCCCTCACCACGACGACAGAGGTGGAGAACTTCCCCGGCTTCCCCACCGGCATCGAAGGCCCTGACCTCATGGACAACATGCGGGCCCAGGCCGAGCGGTTCGGCGCCGAGATGATCGACGACGACATCGTCTCCGTCGACCTGACCGGCGACATCAAGGAAGTCACCGACAGCGAGGGCACGGTCCACCGCGCCAAGGCCGTGATCATCGCGACCGGCTCCGGCTACCGCAAGCTCGGCCTGCCGAACGAGGACGACCTCTCGGGCCGCGGCGTCTCGTGGTGCGCCACCTGCGACGGCTTCTTCTTCCGCGACCGCGACGTCGTCGTGGTCGGCGGCGGAGACACCGCCATGGAGGAAGCCACCTTCCTCACCCGCTTCGCACGTTCGGTCACCGTCGTCCACCGACGCTCGACCCTGCGCGCCTCCCAAGTCATGCAGAACCGCGCCTTCGCCGACGACAAGATCTCGTTCGCCTTCGACAGCGAGATCGCCGAGATCAAGTCCGAGAACGGCATGCTCGCCGGAGTCGCCCTGCGCGACACCTTCACCGGCAGGACCCGCGACCTCGACGCCACCGGTCTGTTCATCGCCATCGGCCACGACCCGCGCACCGAGCTCTTCACCGGCCAGATCGACCTCGACGACGAGGGCTACATCACGGTGGAGGCACCCTCCACCCGCACGAACCTGCCTGGTGTCTTCGCCGCCGGCGACGTCGTCGACCACACCTACCGGCAGGCCATCACCGCGGCGGGCTCCGGCTGCCAGGCCGCACTCGACGCGGAGCGCTACCTCGCCGCCCTTGCCGACAGGAGCAAGACCGGGGCCGGCGTCGCTGTCACGGCCTGAGGCCACACCGCGGCCCAGCGGTGGAGCTCCCCATGAACACCAGCTCCTGCTCGTCACGTTGGCGGACCTGACGGGCAGGAGCTGGCTCTCTCCCAGGTCAGCATCGTGAGTCGTACTCCGGCCGGTCTTCCCACCAGCTCCACGGCCACGAGACAGCACAAGGAGCCGGCAACGAGACTCGTTGCCGGCTGATCTGCTCTCAGGGCAGCGGCCGCGAGGCCTTCAGCTGGATGCCGGCTCCTGGCAGGAGTGGAGCGGGGCGCCGATGAGGATGTCGGCAGCGCTGGGAAACTCGGTGATGCAGCGGGGGTTGATGGCGTACCGCATGCTGGCACCGGCACGGCGCCGGGTCAGGAAGCGGACGGCGTAAAGGATCTTCAGGTGGTGCGAGACGGTCGACTGGTTGAGTCGAAGATGGTCGACGATCTCCCCCACCGGCACGGGCTCCAGCCGACCGCTCAGAAACCGCATGATGCGGATGCGCGTGGGGTCTGCCAGGGCTCGGAACCAGCGGGCGTACTCCTCGACGGTCTCCCGGTCGAGCGATGTTTCGGACATGGGCATCCTTGGCGGACCACGACGAGAACCGCCGCCGCGCCGGCCGGGGCGAGCCGCAGACCGGCCGTGCAATCAGGAGCTGTCGGCTGCTGCGCGCGCCGGAATCGGCACACGGCGAGCACGAGGGTGCACAACGTGGCCAGGTGTCCGCGGCCTGAGCGTCGGCTCCGCCACGGACACCTGGCTACGGGCGACATGGTCAGCAGCAGGTGCCGCCGGGCTCGCACTCCTGCGCGGCGGCGGTGCTGTCGACCGGTTTGTGGGCGCGGATGATCGCGGCGTGGAGGCCGTCGGCCGCTTCCTGGGTGAAGACGACCTCCGCGTCCTTCAGGCCTACCGCGTCGAGGAGTTCCTTGTACTCGGCGACCGAGAGAGCGCCGGCGATGCACTGGCTGTGCCCGCCGCGTTCGGCTCGTTCCTCGGGGCTGAGCCGGTCCTCGGCGACGACGTCGCTGATGCCGAGACGTCCGCCGGGAGTGAGGACGCGCGCCATCTCGGCGAACACGGCGGGCTTGTTCAACGACAGGTTGATCACACAGTTGGAGATGATCACATCGACGGTGTCGGCCGGCAGCGGGATGGACTCGATCGTCCCCTTGAGGAGGACGACATTGTCGATCTCGGCGTCCTCGACGTTGCGGGCGGCGAGAGCGAGCATCTCCTCCAGGAAGTCCAGGCCGAAAACGCGGCCGTCAGGTCCGACGCGCCGGGCGCTGAGGATGACGTCCAGGCCGCCGCCGGAGCCGAGGTCCAGGACCGTCTCGCCCTCGCGCAGTTCGGCGACGGCGCTCGGGTTGCCGCAGCCGAGGCTGGCGAGGAGGGCGGCGTCCGGGGCGGTGCCGGGGCCGATCTCGTCGTACGCGGCGGGGCCGAAGGTCTGCGGGTCGGGCGAGCAGCAGGCTCCGCTCGTCTCGGCTTCGGCGGCCTTGGCCCGGTAGTACTCCCGGACCTCTTCCTGCAGGCTGCCGGCGGTGGTGGTGTCGCTCATGACAGGTGGTCCTTCTCGGTCAGGCGCCTGCGGGGGCGAGGCGGTGCACGGGGCGCGGGTAGGAGGGCTTGAACGACACCGGGGTGGTCGCCGAGGAGGTGACGGCGGTGGCCAGGTCGGCGGCCTTGACGGCCTCGGTGACGGCCGCGTCCAGGGCGTCGGGCTCGCAGGCGACCCGGGCGTTGACGACGGCCCGCCCGGCCGGCGCGTCCGCGGCGGCGGCGCGGTCGAGCGTGGGCTGTGCGCCGGACTCCGTGAGGCTGAGCTTGGCGAAGTCCCCGTCGGCCGTCTCCACGGTGATCTTGGCGTGGCCGATCACGGCGTCGTGCTCCGCGGCCCAGACGGACAGCTCCTGAAGAACGGTGCGGGCCCACGCGGTCGCGTCGAAGCCCTCGCCGACAGCGGTGAGGTCGAGCTCCTGGTTCATCCAGGCGAGCTGGGCCTCGGCGGCCGCGTAGCGGTCGTAGTCGATGTCGAGGACGACGTCCTCGTTCGTGGCCGGCGCCTGCCAGGCGTCGAGCAGCGTGTCCAGGTGGGCACCCGTGGTGGCCGAGTAGCCGACGACGGTCGCCTTCGGGTTGTTCGTACGGAGCGAGGCGAGGAGTTCCTCGGCCCGGTCCGGCTTGATGGTGTCCAGCTTGTTCACGGCGATGACGTCGGCCTCGGTGACCTGCTGGCGGAAGAGGTACGACAGGTCCGACTCCGGCTCGCCCCGCTCGGCGGCGCGGGCGAACGCCAGGTGCCGCAGGGGGTCGACCACGGTGGTCAGCGGGGCGACGACCATGTCGTCGCCGTAGTACTGGCGCAACGGTCGTACGACGGTGGCCTGGAGGTCCGTGCAGCTGCCGACGGCCTCGGCGATCACGGTGTCGACGCTGTCGGAGGCGACCAGCGCGACGATGGCCTCGACGAGGTCCTCGAACTTGCAGCAGAAACAGCCGCCGGTGACCTCGGCGACGCTGTCGAGCTTGCTGCGCACCAGCTTGGTGTCGACCAGTTCGACGCCCTGGTCGTTGGTGATGACGGCGACCTTGCGGCCCTGCTCCTGGAGCGCGAGGGCGGCGGCGGTCATGGTGGTGGTCTTGCCCGCCCCGAGGAATCCGGTCAGGGGGATGAAGGTGATCATGTGGTCCTTCTCGTCCTTGTCGTGGAGTCGGGCGGGGTCAGCCGCAGCAGCTGTCGCCGGAGCCGCCCAGGAGGGGCAGGTTCGCGGGCTGGGCCGGGGCGGGGGACGCGGCACCGAACGCGACGCGTCTGCTGTTGCCGAAGGCGTCGAGCCAGGCGCTCGCCTGCGGCCGCAGCGCCGGGTCGGAGAGCAGCATCGACGTACGGACTTCGCGCGGGGTGCAGCCGCGCAGGGCCTTCGCCTGGTGGGCTCCGGCGCCGAACTCGACGGTGCGAAGCCCCTCGGCGTAGGCGTCGCGGACGGGCGCGTCCAGGACGAGGGCGAAGTAGATGCCGCTGCGCTCGCCGATCGCGGCGTAGTCGAAGCCGGCCCACTTCGGGAAGAGGCGGTGGTTCTTGCGGATGGTGACGCAGGTGGCGACCAGCCCGCCGTCCTTGTAGCCGAGGTAGGCGCGGACGTCCGCTCCCTCGTCGATGAGCGCGGAGAGGATGCCGATGATGTGCTCGGGCTCCTCGCCGGCCCCGTTCTTCTCCCTGTTGAGGCAGGTGAGTTCGGCGATGCGGGCGACGTAGGGCCGGATGTCGGTGCCGTCGACACGCTCGATGGTCACGCCGGCGGCCTCGGCACGGCGGACATCGCCCTTGATGCGCTGACGCTTCTTCAGCGGCAGGGCGGCGAGGTGCCCTTCCCAGTTCGGCGCGTCGAGGCTCATGAAGTCCTCGTAGCCCCAGAAGGTGGTGGACGCGCCGGCGGCGTCGAGCCCGTCGACGAGGGCGTCGTTGCCGCGGCGGCTGGGTATCCAGGGGGCGACGATGCAGCGGATGCCCGCCTCGAACGCGGCGGGCACGAGCTTCTCGACGATGGACCCCATCAGGGTGGGAGTCCAGAAGTTGTAGGCGACCTCGGTGCGGTAGCCCAGCGGGGAGCCGAGCAGGAGCGTCGGGAAGAACGGCTCGGTCCCCAGGGCGTCGACCTCGGCGCTGCGCGCGGCGTCGGTCTCGGCGCCGCAGCACACCTCTTCACCGGAGGGCGCCTGCCATCCGAGGTAGGTGCGCGGCTCGTGGTCGACGACCGGCGGGGCGGTGAGGATGTAGCCGGGGAGGAGGGCCAGCTCGCCGCGGGCGCGGTGGGCGAGGGTGTGCCAGGGCTGGACGTCGGGGAGTACCTTCTCCGTGGCGCGGAGCCAGGTGGGTCCGAGGTACGGCCACGAGTCGGTGAGGCCGGCGAGCTCGCCGGTCCAGTCCATGTCCGGGAGGGCCTGGCCGGTGGAGATGACGACGCGGGGTGATCCACCCATGTCAGTGTCCTTTTCTTGTGAGCGGGTGGGTCAGCACTTCACGCAGCAACGGATCTTGCCCGCGTCCTCGGCGTCGGTGCGGCGCTCCTGCCAGAGTTCCTCGACGCGCTTGTCGGGGTGGGTCCACTCCACCCAGAAGCCGCGGTCGACGGTGGCGATGTCCTCCATCCAGGGCGAGGAGAGCAGTGGGGAGCCCTTGAACAGCAGCAGTCGGGTCTGCAGGGCGGTGGGGTCGGTGACCCGGGCGAGGCCCGTCTCGACCAGCCAGTCCTCGAAGCCGAGGAGCTCCTCGTACTCGATCCACGGGGTGAACGGGATGAACGTCGGGTAGAGCTCGAAGCCGATCCGCTCGGCCTCGTCGACCGCCTCGCGCATGTGGTCGACGTCGATGTGCTTGTCGAAGATGCGCAGGATGCGGTTGGAGGGGAACTCGAGGGCGCAGGTGACGCGGCGCAGCCCGAGCGAGACGAGCTTCTCCAGTTCCTTGGTGTAGTCGAGGACGTGGTCGACGCGGGTGGTGAACTCGAACGTGATGGGGCCGATGGCCTCGACGAGCCGCTCGACCACACCGATGCCGATGGTGCGGGAGTTGAAGAACTCGGCGTCGATGAAGCAGAAGTGCCGGACTCCCTCTTCGGCCAGCTGCAGGGCGTCGGCAAGGACGCTGTCGGCGTCGTAGGCGGCGACACCGCCGTCGTACGCGCCGTAGACGGAGCAGTACGTGCACTTGTGGTGGCAGCCGCGGGACGCCTCGATGTTGCCCATCAGGCCGAACGGCGAGTGATGCGCCGGGTAGTGCACGAGGGAGGGGAAGAGGTCCCGGGCGGGCTTGGTGACCGAGATGCGCCGGCGCGGGGGCTTGGGCCGCATGCCCGTGCGGGTCATCAGGGCGGGCACAGCGTCGAGCGCGATGGTGCCGGCGGCGAGCTGGGCCAGCTCCTCGCTGATGAGTTCGGGCTCCTCCATGATGATGCCGTCGGCGACATCGAGGAACTCGCGGTGGTTCATCTGGGCGTACTGGCCGAAGGTCACGACCGTGGTGCCGTACGCCGCCTTCACCCTGCGCGCCAGGGCGATCCCCCGCTCGAGACCCTCGAACTGCTGGACCGAGACGAGCGTGAGGTCGAAGGGGCCTTCCGGAATGGCGTCGGGAAGCAGGTGCGCGTCCCAGCCGACGACGTCGGCGCCGTGCTGCTGTAGAGCGGCGGCCGCACAAGCGGACGTCAGGGGCTGGAGCTCCGCTTCGAACGCGGAGGCAACCAGAACACGGGGACTACTCACACTTCCCCCCAGGGAGTGATCAAGGAGCGTGACGAATCGAGTGGGGGCCGGGTCAGAGCCCAGATCGGTAACGACGCTGTCGACCGACGGCCGGAACCCTGCCAGCGTTGAGCGATGTATGTCAATAGATCGATGAATGACTGAAAGACCATCTCTCCGACCCCCCGTGGCCACAGAGCACCGCTGCCCCGATTCGCCCTCGTCTGTAGCTGGTTGCGAAGAGAGGTCACGCGCTTGAATCCGGTTGTTCACACAGCTTGAAGCTGCACGGAGCGAGAGTGTCGACCAGCAGCCCAAGCGCCTTCGGAATTCGCGGCCGACCTCCGGCAGCTCACCCGCCGCCCCGGCGGGTGACTCAAATTCAATCGCTGATCATCGATGATTTAGCCCCTCAAGATCTCGCCAGGGCGACTCGGAGGCGGTAGCGTTCGCCCACGGCATCGCGGTCCGCACCCGGGGTCAGCGGGTGAACGGGTACCGATGTCTTGATGCTTCAGCCCTGTCAATGGGGAGTGGGCCGAGCATCATCGCTCAGGTCGCCGGCGTCCTACGGCAGCCCAAGGGGCCTGAGCGAGTTCAACGGGGAACGCGGTAGGGACCGCAAGGACACCCCACTGCGTGTCACCGGCGTCACCGGCAGCCATCACTCGCATCCTCGGCGTCCCGTGCCGCACCTGCGGAGCACCTGCAGGCTCGCCTGGTGCCCGCCCGCCTCGTCCACGCGGCGGCATGCCACCGGCAGTCACGGCTGCGCCCCTTCTACGTCCCAACCCCAGACCTGCCTGTTCCGTGGGGCCCTGGCCGAGGCGATCCGCCGACGACTTGCCCCCACTTCCACTCCTTCCATCACCGCAAAGGCACCGCCATGTCTTTCACGTCCACCGACATCCGCAGCAGAGCATTGCGCCTCACCGGACTGCATGTCCGCCAGAGCGCCTCTGCCGCTTCCGCCGCCCTCCTCCTCTCAGCCGCCCTGACCGGCTGCGCCGGTTCAGCGAAGGCCGACTCGGACGCCATCCAGGCCAGCGGCTCCACCACCGTGGCTCCGGTCGCCTCCGACGCCGCCGAGGCCCTGAAGACCAAGGGCCTGAACATCACCGTCGCCACCCAGGGCGGCTCCGCCGGCGGCATCTCCCAGCTCGGGACCGGCCAGATCAACATCGCCCTCAGCTCCAAGCCCTTGTCCGAGAAGGACCAGAAGGCTTATCCCGACACGGACTTCGTCACCACACAGATCGGCGCGGACGCCGTCGGCGTCATCATCACGAAGGAAGTGGCCGACGGCGGGGTCAAGGGCCTGTCCAAGGCGCAGGTGGCGGGCCTGTTCGAGGGGAAGATCACCAACTGGAAGGAGGTCGGCGGTCCCGACCTCCAGGTCTTCGTGTACGACAAGGAGCCCGGCCGCGGCACCCGTGAGGTGCTCGACAAGTTCATCTACGGCAAGGACGAGCCGCCGGCCCCGCCCAAGTCCGCGAACTACGCCATCGTCGGCGGCAACCTGGAGACCCGCAACAAGCTGAAGTCCACCCGCGGTTCCGTCGCCCCGCTGTCGACCGGGTTCATCGACGGTCACCCCGAACTGGTCGCCGTGCCTCTGGAGGGCGTCGCCCCCACACTGGCGAACGTGGCGTCCGGCACGTACCCGATGACCCGTCCGCTGTACATGATCACCAACGGCAAGCCGAAGGGCACCGTCAAGCAGTACATCGACTACATCCTCTCGCCCGAGGGCCAGAAGCTGCTGCCCAAGCACGGCTACCTCACGCGCGAGCAGATGGGCCTCTGACCATGGGTCTCACTCTGGAGCGCCCAACCCAGGCGCCCGGACCCACCCTGCCGCGGCCCTCCTCCGGGAGCGGCCGCGGCAGCCGGGCGAGATGGGTCTGGGGCTGGGCGTACAGCGGCATACTGTCCGTGCTGCTCACCCTCGCGGTCCTGCTCGGCTACCTGGTCACGGGCATCGCAAGCGGTACCGTCGACTGGGCGGCCCTGTTCACCTCGTCCACCTGGAATCCGGGGACCCTCGCCTTCGGCGGCCTGGCCATGATCTACGGCTCGGCGGCCGTATGCGTCCTGGCACTGGTGCTCGCCGTCCCGATCGGCTGGTCGGCGGCCGTGGCCCTGTCCGAGTACCTGCCGCCCCGTCTCGCCAAGCCGCTGCGCCTGAGCATCGAACTCCTGGCAGCGGTCCCCTCCATCGTCTACGGCCTGATCGGCATCATGGTGATCCGGCCGTTCGTGGCAGACCTCGGTGACGTGCCGGGTGGCGACAGCCTCCTCGCCGCCGGCATCGTCCTCGCCGTGATGATCATGCCGACGATCGTGGCCGTCAGCGTCGACGCACTGGCCGCCGTGCCCGGCCGGTACCGGGAAGCGGCGTACTCCCTCGGCCTGACCCGCCGCGAGGTCGTCCGGTCCGCCATCCTGCCCCAGGCCCGTTCGGGCATGCGCGCCGGCGTCCTCCTCGGCCTGGCCCGCGCACTGGGTGAGGCCATCGCGGTCTTCATGGTCATCGGCCGCGCCGACGGTCGGTTGCCGGAGTCGCCGGCGGACATCTTCTCCTCCCTCGTACGCCCCGGCCAGACACTCACCACCAAGCTGGCAGGCCCCGAGCCGATGCTGGCGGGCACCTCCGGCCCATACTTCGCAGCACTGTGCGGACTGGGCGTCATCCTGCTGGCCCTGGTCGCCGTCGCCACCGTGTGGGGGACCCGCGGCTCCACGGGACGGACCGCGCGCGCCCCGCGCGCCCGTCGGTCCTCCGCATGGCTGCGCACTCCGAAGGACCGGGTCACCACGGTCGTCCGTCTCGGGGCCCTGTTGCTGCCCGGGGCCCTGCTCGTCGGCATGCTCGGCATCCTGTTGGCCCGCGGCGGCGCCGCACTCAATCCGGTCTTCTGGTTCTCACCTTCCGAGGGCGCGGCAGGTGGCGGCATCCGCGACCAGATCCTCGGTACGCTCCTGCTCCTCGCGACGACGGCGCTGATCGCCCTTCCGCTCGGCTACGGAGCGGGCATCGTGATCGGCACGCGTGCCTCCGCGAAGACCGCCCGCGTCCTGGAGACCCTGACCGTGGCGATCGGCGGGACGCCGACCATCCTGCTGGGCCTCGCGGGGTACGTCCTCTTCTGCACGACCATGGGCTGGGGCCGTTCCTGGCTGGCCGGCGCAGTGGTCCTGGTCCCCGTGGTGGTGCCGGTGGTCGCCCTCACCACCGCGGGGCGGATCCGGGGCATGCCGGCGGAGATCACCGAGGCCGCATTCGCCCTGGGCCTCACCAGCTCCCAGTACGTCCGCTCCGTGGTCATCCCCTACACCTGGCCCGCCACGCTCACCGGCCTGCTGCTCGGCCTGGCCCGCGCGGCAGGCGAGACGGCCCCCTTGATCTTCACCGCCACGGTGTTCTTCGGGGCGCCCGCCCTCCCGACCGGCGTCGTCAACGCTCCGGTCCAGGCGCTGCCCACGCACATCTTCACCCTGTCGCAGGACTCGGGCGCCCCCGAGGCGATCGCCCAGGCATGGGGCAGCGCCCTCGTCCTGGTCCTGATCACCGCGGGCCTGCTCAGCCTGGCGGTCCTCCTGCGCAACCGCTTCGAAGGAGCACGACGATGGACGACGTGACTACAGGCGCCATGACCACGGACAAGGCGGTCGACGGGGCTGTCATCGCGGTCCGTGACCTGCAGATCCTCGACGGCACCAAGCGGCTGGTCGGACCAGTGACGTTCGAGCTGGCCGCCGGATCCACCACGGGCCTGTGCGGCCCGTCGGGCGCCGGCAAGTCCACCGTGCTCCGCGCCCTGGTCGACCTGCTGCCCCACGGGCTCCGCCGTCAGGGCGAGGTCGAGGTCCTCGGGCGTCCGGTCCGCTACGGCAAGGGGGACGCCGATCTGCGCAGCACCGTCGTCCTGGTGCCCCAGACCCCCGTGGTCTTCGGCGGCAGCATCCTGGACAACGCCCTGTTCGGCCTCCGTCATCTGGTGCGGGCGTCCCGGACGGAGATGCACGACCGCGTCGAGCAGGCACTGCGCGAGGCGGGCCTGTGGGGCGAGGTCGCCGACCGGCTGGACACGCCGGCCCAGACGCTGTCGAACGGACAGCGCCAACGGCTGTGCCTGGCCCGGGCCTTGGCCCTCGAACCGGCGGCCCTGCTGCTCGACGAGCCGACAAGCGCCCTGGACGAGCGGAGCCGCGACACGGTCGAGGAGTCCGTGGCCGCCCTGCGGGGCAACCGGACGGTCCTGCTCGTCTCGCACGACCCCGCACAGGTGGAACGGCTCTGCGACCGGACGGTCCGCATCGACCTCGCGAACACCTGCGAGCCGTCCCCGGCCGCGGCCTGATCGCAGTCGAGACGCGCGCAGACGACGGGCTCCTCGTCGTCGACCCCGAGCCCACCGGCAGGGCGTAAGGCGGCCGCTGCTCAGCTGGAACTCCGCCGGGCGGGGCATGCGGGGCAGGCCGGCCGGGGACATTCGGCCGGGAGCCGTGTCGGCAGGTGGCGGCACGGTTCGACGGTTCCGCGCCGCAACAGGGTGGCGGTGGGCCACCAGAAGGGTGAGTTTCCCGAGCCAGGCGCGCACGTCATGGGGGCGCCCGGGTATCGGACAGGCACTGGCACTGCGTGAGCCGTCGCGCTGTCTGTCGATCGAGGAGATTCTGTTGGACGCCATCGTGCTGCTGCGTGAAGACCACAAGACGGTCGAGAAGCTCTTCAAGGCGTTCGAGAAGACCGACGACGAGGACACAGCCGAGCGCCGCCGGATCGCCGACGAGGTGATCGAGGAGCTCACCGTCCACGCCTGGATCGAGGAGCAGCACTTCTACCCCGCCGCCCGCGAGGCCGCCCCCGACACCAAGGACCACGTCCTGGAGAGCATCGAGGAGCACCACACGGTCGTGTGGATGCTGTCCGAGCTCAAGTCCATGGATGCCTCCGACGAGCGGTTCAAGGCCAAGATGAGCGTGCTGATGGAGCAGGTGCGCCACCATGTCGAGGAAGAGGAGCAGGACTGGTTCCCCGATGTGCGCAAGGCCATGGGCCGCAATCGTCTCCAGGAGCTCGGCGCCCAGCTGGAGGACGCCAAGGGACAGGCGCCCCGCGACCCGCTGAAGGTCCCCAGCGCGGCATCGAAGTGACCACCACGATCAGGTCGGGCGGCCCACCGTCCCGGAAGCCGGGGCCGGGCTGGCCCTCGGTGGGGGTGGTGGCTGGGGTCATCCTGGCGGTCGGTGGGTGCGGGGCACCGGGCCCCCGGCAGTCGGACGCGCTCGTGGCCGCCCGGAACTTCCAGACCGCCTTGAGCGAAGCCGGCTTCGGACGGGCCTGCGCCCTGCTGGCGCCGCAGACCCGGCAGGAGGTCGCCTCCGACGTCGGCGACTGCGCGAAGGGACTGGCGCAGGAGCAGATGCCGGTCGCCTCGGGCGATGCTGCGGCTGCCGTCGCGGAGGTGTACGGGCGCCAGGCCGTGGTGCGCCTGCGCGGTTACACCTTGTTCTTGTCGCAGTTCGACGCGGGGTGGAAGGTTGTTGCGGCCGGCTGCACGCCGCGCCCGGATATGCCGTTCGACTGCAAGGTCAAGGGAGGCTGACGTGCGCGGTCTGTTCGTCACCGTCCTGGCCGTCGTCATCGTCGGCCTGGGCTACTTCACCACGATCGGACTGCTGCAGCGATGAGCGCATCACAGGCCCGAGCGGGCGGTTTCTGGCGGGACAACAGCCTCACCCTGGCCTTCGGAGGAGCGTTCCTGGTCGTCCTGGCCTGCCAGGCAATCGCCGGGCGGGCGGAGTTCAACGCGCAGCTCGCCACCGCCGGACTGCAGCAGGTCACCTTCCCCCAGTACCTGACCTCGTCCGACTTCGCAGTCGACGTCACGGAGAACTGGCAGTCGGAGTTCCTGCAGTTCTTCCTCTACATCTTCGGCACCGTCTACCTCCTCCAGCGCGGCTCCCCCGAGTCCAAGGAGCTCCACAAAGCCGGTCCCGAGAGCGATCGCGACCAGCGCGTGGGCGAGCATGCCCGCGAGGACTCGCCCCGCTGGGCCGGCACCCGGGACTGGCGCCAGAAGTTGTACTCCCGCTCGCTGGGCATCGTGATGGCGCTGCTGTTCGTACTGTCCTGGCTGGCCCAGTCGATCTCGGGCACCGCCGCCTACAACGCCGAACAACTGCGCGACCTGTCCGAGCCGGTCAGCTGGGCGGCATATCTGGCCTCGTCGGACTTCTGGAGCCGAACCCTGCAGAACTGGCAGTCCGAACTCCTCGCGGTGGCCGCCATGGCCATCCTCTCCGTCTACCTCCGCCAGCGCGGCTCACCCGAATCCAAGCCAGTCGGCGCGCCCCATTCCGCCACGGGTGTCGAAGGCTGACCCAAGACACGTGATCAAGGCTTATGCCTGAGCCGTGGACACCCCCCGCCGTCACCGACTGATCCCTCTTCTCCCCGGGCCTGAGAGGCATGGAAACGGCGGGAGTGGAAAAGCGCCGACTATGGAACGTGCAAGGACGCCGCAACCCGAGGACGGCCGCCGGCCCGCCGAAAAGTCTGCGGGTCCGGACCGGCAGATCGAAGAGCGGGCGCCGGACCGCCTCTCCGAGCTGCCCAAGCGGTCGTGGAAGGCGGTGCTGCGCGGGACCCTCAAGGAGTTCAAGGACGACGAGCTCGCGGACCGCGCGGCCGCGCTGACCTACTACGGGGTGCTAGCCCTTTTCCCCGCGCTGCTGGTCCTGGTGTCGCTGCTCGGCATCGCGGGCGAATCCGCGACCGACCAGGTCCTGGACAACCTGCAGAAGCTCACCCCCGGCGCGGCCCGGGACGTGCTCAGCAATGCGGTGCAGCAGCTCCAGGGCAACGCCGGCATCGGCTCGCTGCTCGCGGTCGTGGGCGTGCTCGTCGCGATCTGGTCGGCCTCCGGATACGTCGCCGCGTTCATCCGCGCATCGAACGCCGTATACGACGTTCCCGAAGGCCGGCCGGTGTGGAAGGTGCTGCCGCTGCGTGTCGGTCTGACCGTGGTGCTGATGATCCTTGCCGTGGCCAGTGCGCTGATCGTGGTGCTCACCGGCAGCCTGGCCCGGCAGGCGGGCTCGGCGCTGGGAGTGGGTGATACCGCGATGACGGTGTGGTCCATCGCGAAGTGGCCGGTCCTGCTGGTCCTGGTGACGCTCATGATCGCGCTGCTGTACTGGGCGGCGCCGAACGCGAAGGGCCGCGGCGTCCGCTGGGTCACCCCGGGCAGCTTCCTGGCGTTGGTGATCTGGATGATCGCCTCGGCCGGGTTCGCGCTCTACGTCGCGAACTTCGGCTCGTACAACAAGACGTACGGCACCCTCGCGGGCGTGGTCATCTTCCTGGTGTGGTTGTGGATCACCAACCTCGCCGTCCTGCTGGGCCTGGAGTTCGACGCCGAGCTGGTCCGCCAGCGTGCGATCGCCGGTGGGCAGGCCGAGGACGAGGAGCCGTACGTCGAGCCCCGCGACACCCGGGCGTGGAGTGACGAAGACCGTCGCCAGATGGAATAAGCGGCGCTCGTGGCGCTGGGAGGAGCGGACGACGCACATGAGGGTGCTGGCGGGGCTACAGAGGCGCGATCACCAGTTGACCCGGCGCATGGCGTCCTGGAACTCCCCGGCGGCACGCGGCCTGCTGCCGGCCGTGGAGGAAGCGGCCGAGCACACCAAGCTGTGGTGGGCCGCCGCCCTGGTCATGGCCGTGACGGGAGGCCGGCGGGGCCGCAGCGCCGCAGCCTCCGGGGTGCTGGCCATGGCGGTGGCCGAGCTGTTGTCGAACGGGGTCGCCAAGCAGCTGGTCCAGCGGCGCCGGCCGCCCGCCCAGTGGATTCCGCACGGCGACGTCGATGACCGCCCCGACAGCTCGTCCTTCCCCTCCGGGCACACCGCCGCCGCCGTGGCCTTCACCGCCGCGACTGCGGCCGCGTGGCCATGGGGCGGGGCCGCGTGCGCGGTCCCGACGGTGCTGGTGGCCGTCGAGCGGGTCCACAGCGGCGCCCACTACCCCTCCGACGTGGCGGCCGGCGCCGTGATCGGCGGCGTGTCCACGGCCCTGGTCCGTCTGACGCCACGCCTCCTGCTCCGGTGTCGGCGATGACGGCGGGGGGGGGTGACCGTCGCCCGGCGGGGCCATGCGCGCCCTGGAAGTCGTAGGCGGGCGCCGCGCGGCCGCCGCCGGCGCCGGGTTGACCGCAGCACGGCGGAAACGGGCGAGCCCTTACAGCCAGCCGTTGCGGCGGAAGGCGCGGTAGAGGGCACCCGAGGCGAGGGCCATGAGCGCCACTGCCAGTGGGTAGCCGTAGGTCCAGCCGAGTTCCGGCATGTGCTCGAAGTTCATCCCGTAAACGCCGGCGACCATCGTGGGGATCGCGAAGATCGCCGCCCAGGCGGAGATGCGCCGCATGTCGTCGTTCTGCCAGGTGCCCACGCGGGCCTGTTGCGCGCCGAGGACGGAGTCAAGGAGCTCGTCCAGGGTGCGGACCTCGATGTCGGTGCGGTGCAGGTGGTCGACGACATCACGCATGTATGGGTCGATCTCCGACAAGTTGCACTTCGCGCCAAGGCCGTCCAAAAGGCCGGGGAGGACCAGGACGAGGGGCTGCACGGCGTCACGAAACTCCCGGACCTCCCGCTTAAGGGAGTAGATGCTCTGGGTGTGGTCGACGCGGGAGGTCGAGAACACCTCGTCCTCCAGCCGGTCGAGCGTGGCCCGCACCCTCCGGGCGGCGTCGCTGTACGCGTCCACGGCGACGTCGAGCACGGCATGCAGCACAGCCCAGGTGCCCAGACGCAGCGTCTGCGGAACGGCGTCCAGTCGGCGCGCGGCCTCGGTGCACGGGTCGATCGAGCCGTGGCTGACGGTGAGAACGCTGCGCGGACCCACGAAGATCATGATGTCCCCGGTCTCGACAGCCGCGTCTTCCTCCACGTATCGCAGCGACTTCAGCGCCACGGCCAGGACGTCGCCGAACCGCTCACGCTTGGGGCGCTGCCGCCCGTGGAGTGCGTCCTCGACGGCCAGCGGGTGCAGTCCGAGTTCCCCGGCGAGCTGGACCAGTTCGCTCTCCGAGGGGTCTGCCAGCCGGACCCAGGCGAACGTGCCGTCGTCCAAGTCCCGCAACCTCTTGAGTATCGAACGACAGGTGTCGTCCGGCAGCTCGCATTCCACACGCTCCGACCGGCCTGAGTCCTGCTCGTAAATGACGCATTCCATCCCTTCCACATGCTTCGGCGCCTGCGCTTCATGCCTCCGGCGTCGAAGTTCGTCCAGTTCTTTGCGTGAGGCGGAAGGCACCGGGTGTATGCGGGTGAAGCGGGTACACGCAGCTCCATGAACATGTCAGGGGAGCTGGTGAACGTGGCCAGAGTGCGGCAACTGATCGGGGGGCTGGTGCACCTCATCGAGGCGGGCGGGGCGCTGATCATCTTCGTCGGCGCCGTCTGGGCCTTCGCCCGGTTCGCCACGACCGGGCTGCGCAGGCGTTCCCTGATCGGCGAGTTCAACAAGATCCGCCTCAGCCTGGGCCGTTTCCTCGTCCTGGGGCTGGAGTTTCAGCTGGCGGGCGACGTCCTGCGTACGGCGGTCGCTCCCAGCTTCACCGAGATCGGCCAGCTGGCGGCCATCGCTGCCATTCGCACCATCCTCAACTTCTTTCTCACTCGCGAGATCGCGCAGGAACGCGCCGAGGTCGAAGGTGACCGGAAGGAGCTCCTCCCCCAGGCCTCAGCGCCCGTCGGCGTTTGATTGCGCCATCTGGCGTCACGAGCTTGCTGGGGTGATCAGCCATGACCAGATGGGGCGACGCGCGCCGCAGGCGGCGGAAGGACGGAGCAAGCAGAACCGAATGCCTGCGGCGCGCCGTGCGTGGCTGGAGTCGACAACCGCCCGGGCCCGTGGCTCTGGTGCGGCCCGTCACCGAACACGCCCCCGACGGCGCCGACCGGCTCTACCCGGACGGCGTGCGAGCGATAGAGACGCCGTCACTCCGAGCGGACCTCCTGAAAGGTGATCTCGCCGCTCGTACGCAGCTCGGCCGCCATGTTCTGCCGCATCATCCGCAGCGCCGCCTGCGCGAGCCCGGCGTCGATGTGGGCAACCGCGTCTGTGGCCACGACGACGTCGAGATGGCGGATGTGGGCGTCCAGAGCCGAATACAGCACGCACTGCTCGGTCACCTGCCCGCACAACACCACCCGCCCCACATCCAGCTGACCCAGCAGGTAGGCCAGAGGCGTCTCGTAGAAGACCGAGTGCCGGGCCTTGACGACGAACAGAGCTTCCTCGTCCGGCGCGATCGGCTCCACGAGGTCGGCGAAAGGGCCGGCGAGGGCCGCTTGAAGGATCTCACCGTGGTGGGATCGCCAGCGGCCGAAGTTGTCGTTCACGTAGACCACCGGTGCCTCCGCGGCCCGGGCCCGCTCCAGAAGGGCGTTCACACCCGGCAGCGCCGTACGGACGGAGCGCGCCAGCACCCCGGCATCATCGTGCTCGTAGGTGTTCAGCATGTCGATCACGATGAGTGCCTGACGACCCACGAGTCCGCTTCCTTCCCGTACCGTCCTGCCATCGTGCTCCAGACACGGACCGACCACGAGTCGGCGGAGGAGAAGTCGGCCGGACAGACACCGCGCACCGGGCAGCCCGCCGCATCGCAGCCCCGCTCCGGCCGGCCGCGACGGCCCCCTGGCGGGTGGGCGCTGGGCGGCACGCCGGGTGGGGGCCGGGCGGCACGCCTGGGCTCTGCAGCTGGGGCGGTCACCGCGTTCGAAACGGTGGCTGCAGTCGGTCAGGGGCGGTCGCCGGTGCCCCCACTGGTGGGGGTGGATGCCTGCTGTCGTCCACCCGGCCGCGGCGCACGTCGTGTGTCGGCGATGCTGTCCCGGGCGGCCTGGGCGACGGCCGCGGGGGTGATGCCGAACTCGTCGTAGAGGCGCTGGTACGCGGCGGAGGCGCCGTAGTGTTCCAGGCTGACGATGCGGCCGGCATCGCCGACCATCTCGCGCCAGCTCTGACCGACGGCCGCCTCGACGCTGACCCGGGCACGCACGTCGGGAGGCAGGACATGGTCCCGGTAGTCCTCGGGCTGTTCGGCGAACCACTCACGGCACGGCATCGACACCACCCGCACCGACAGGCCGTCCTCCGCAAGCAGATCGGCCGCGTCCAGGCAGATGTGCACTTCGGAGCCGGTGGCCATCAGGATGACCTCCGGTGTGGCGTCGTCGTCCGCGCCGGTCAGGACGTATCCACCGCGACGCGCCCCGGCGGCGGGTGCGTACCGGCCGCTGTCGCGGTCCAGGACGGGGAGGTTCTGCCGGGACAGGACCAGCCCGGCGGGGCGGTCCTGGTGTTCGAGAATGGCCTGCCAGCAGGCGGTGGTCTCGTTGGCGTCGGCGGGGCGTACGACGTCGAGGCCGGGGATGGCGCGCAGGGCGGCGAGATGTTCGACGGGCTGGTGGGTGGGTCCGTCCTCCCCCAGGCCGATGGAGTCGTGGGTCCAGATGTAGGTGGCGGGCAGCCGCATCAGCGCCGCCAGGCGTACTGCGGGGCGCATGTAATCGGAGAAGGTCAGGAACGTGCCGCCGTAGGGGCGGGTCAGGCTCTGCAGCGCGATGCCGTTGAGGATCGCACCCATGGCGTGCTCGCGGATGCCGAAGTGCAGGGTCCGCCCGTAGGGTCCGCCCTTCCACGTCTTGGTCTGCCGGTCGACCGGGATGAAGGAGGGCTCACCGTCCATGGTGGTGTTGTTGCTGCCGGCCAGGTCCGCCGAGCCGCCCCACAGCTCCGGTAGCACCGGGGCGAGCGCGCTGAGCACCGCGCCCGAGGCGGCGCGGGTGGCCATGCCCTTCTCGCCGTCGGCGGGGAAGGAGGGAAGTGCGTCATGCCAGCCGTGGGGCAGTTCCTGCTTCTGCAGCCGGTCGAGCAGCGCGGCCTGTTCCGGATGCTCGCGCTGCCAGGCGGTGAACTGCTCGTCCCACTCGGCGTGGGCCTGTCGCCCTCGGTCGACGGCCTGTCGGGTGTGGGCCAGTACGTGGTCCTCGACGGTGAAGTGCGCTTCGGGATCGAAGCCGAGCAGCCGCTTCGTGGCGGCTACCTCCTCCTCGCCCAGTGCGGCACCGTGCGCCTTGCCGGTGTTCTGCTTGGTCGGGGCCGGCCAGCCGATCACGGTGCGCAGCATGATGAGCGACGGCCGTCCGGTCTCCGCCCTGGCCGCCCGGGTCGCCGCCAGGAGGGCGTCGACGTCCTCGACGTACGTGCCGTCGGCTGTCCAGTCCACGGTCTGCACGTGCCAGCCGTAGGCGGCGAAGCGGGCGGGGACGTCCTCGCTGAAGGAGACGTCGGTGTCGTCCTCGATCGAGATGTTGTTGGAGTCGTAGAAGACGATGAGGTCGCCCAGTTCCTGGTGGCCGGCCAGGGACGCGGCCTCGGCGGTGACGCCCTCCATCAGATCGCCGTCGGACGCCACGACGTAGACGTGGTGGTCGAAGGGGCTGCTGCCCGGTGCGGCATCGGGGTCGAGCAGCCCGCGCTCGCGCCGTGCCGCCATGGCCATGCCGACCGCGCCGGCCAGGCCCTGTCCGAGCGGGCCGGTGGTGATCTCCACGCCGCGGGTATGCCGGTGCTCCGGGTGGCCCGGGGTGGCCGAGCCCCAGGTTCGGTACGCCTCCAGGTCGGACTTCTCCAGTCCGTACCCGGCCAGGTACAGCTGGATGTACAGGGTGAGGCTGGAGTGCCCGCAGGACAGCACGAAGCGGTCCCGGCCCAGCCACTGGTCGTCGGTCGGGTCGTACCGCATGACGTTCTGGAAGAGCAGGTACGCCAGCGGGGCCAGGCTCATGGCGGTCCCGGGATGCCCGTTACCGGCCCGCTGGACCGCATCGGCCGCCAACAGCCGCGCGGTGTCCACCGCGCGCACGTCCACGCCGTCCCACGCGGCACTCTGGGCCACCGGGTACGCCAGGGACCTGGCGCCCTGCGCTTCGCCGGACTGCTCGTTCATCATGCTGTCCCTTCGTCGTGCGCACGGACCGGGCCTACGGGCCGCCCGCTGGTGGATGATGCGCCCCCGCGGCTGAGACGTGGCGCTCTCGCGGGCCCCCTCGTTCGCGCCCTCACGCGGCATTCTCCGCTGATCCCAGCGTTCGGGCTGCCGCTGCGGCGCGCACCTCTTCCAGCGTGGCGCTCTGCTGCGCGGCGCGGGCCAGCAGCGTGTCGAGGACATCCGCGTGGAGCCGGCTGTCTGCAGAGGCCAGGGCGCGCAAGGTGCGCCAACAGGCCGCCTTGCCGTGGACGCCGGTCAGCATCGCTTCCGCCTCCAGGACGTCGCTGAGCGGGGAGCGGGAGAACAGGTGTCCGTTGGTCTTCAGGCGGCCCGCCTTCTCCGCCAGCCAGCCCGCAGCCGTCTTGGACGGGCTGGTGGACACGCCGAGGTCCGCCATGATCCGGGCCAGTGCGGTCCTGTCCTGGTCGATCTGGTCCGCGAGCCCGGCGAGCGTACGGCCGTCCTGCTCGCCCTTGCGGGCGTCCGCGGCCCGCCTGAACAGTTCCAGGCCGCCGGTGGCGGCGGCATAGTGATCGCTTAGGTAGATCGCCAGGAGGTCAGCGCTCTCGGAACCGGCGACCGCCCCATCGGGCTTCGCGCGCAACTCACGGGCCACGGACTCGCCCAGCTCGCTCCAGCTGGCCTCGAACTTGGCCAGCCCCTCGCGCTCCAGTGTGTCGGTGACGTCGCGGAAGTCGACGCCGACCCGCTCCAGTGCGGCGAAGTGATCCTTGGCGGCCGTGAAGTCTTCCACGGTGAGCGGGTGCGCGGGAACGGTTCCGTGGTCGGCGAACGCGGCCAGCGTGCCGCGGGGCATGGTGTTGACCGTGCCTGCGATCACGAGCTCGCTGACGTACATCGTGTCGGGCCGCGCCGGGTCCTTGACGCCGGTGGAGGCCCACAACGGGCGCTGGGTACGGGCACCCGCCGCGGCGAGGCGCTGCCACCTCGGGTCGACGAGGAGTTGTTCGTAAGCCTGGAACGCGAGGCGCGCGTTGGCAACCCCTGCCCTGCCCTTGAGCGCCAGGGCATCCGCCGTACCGACGGCGTCGAGTCGGCGATCGACCTCGACATCCACGCGGGAGACGAAGAACGAGGCCACCGAGTGGATGTCCGCCGGCTCGTAACCGTTGGCCTGAGCCTGCTCCAGGCCTCGCAGGTACGCGTGCGCCACGTCGCGGTAGCGGTCCAGGGAGAAGATCAGCGTGACATTGACACTGATGCCCTCGGCAGTGACCGCGGTGATCGCTTCCAGCCCCGCCCGGGTGGCGGGAATCTTGATGAACAGGTTCGGCTGGTCGACCGTCTCCCAGAGCCTGCGGGCCATGGCAACGGTGGAGTCGACGTCGTGGGCGAGACGGGGGTCGACCTCGATGGACACCCGGCCGTCGATACCCGCACTCCTTTCGTACACGGGGAGCAGTTCCTCACAGGCATCACGGACATCGTCGGTGGTCAAAGCGAAGACCGCGTCGTCGACGCTGCCTCCTGCCTGGCCCAGGCTCCGCAGCTGCTCGTCGTAGCGGTCGCCCTTCGACAGGGCCGAGGCGAAGATCGTGGGATTCGTGGTGACTCCCACGACGTGCTGGTCCGCGATCAGCTTCCTCAGCTCCCGGCCGGCGAGAAGCTCCCGGGACAGATCGTCGAGCCAGACCGACACCCCGGCTGCGGACAGGGCGGCGAGCGGGCTGGTCTGAGCGGAGACAGACATACAAGACCTCCAAAGCGGTACGGCGCCGCACCGGATCGGGGGTCGATTTCGCCTGATGGGCGGACTGCCGACGGCGGCACTCACACGGTGGTTCTCTGGTCGCCTGCCCGGATCACCCGACAACAAGCGCAATATCCCAAAGAACCGGACTTGCGCAGTACAGTCGGCCGGCCGGTCTCCGTCCCCCGCCGGACGGCGGGGGTCTGGCGAGGGACGGTGCGCGGCGCGAGGGGTCACGAAGCGGCATCGGCGCACCGGGCGGGCCTGTGCGTGCGGTCGTCTTTGCCGCTGTCTTCCGGGCCGGGGTCTAGCCGCCTCGGGGGTTCGCGCCGCGGCCTTCCTCGGCTTCGTCCGTGGAGGCTCTACCCGCGTGCGAGCGTGCCTGCAGGCAGGAACAGGACGTCGGCGCCGGCCAGGGTAAGCACCCGCATCGTTCCTTCCTGTACGCCTGTGAGCACGAGTCGGTTTCCGCCGTCTGCGAGTCGAAGGCGCTGGTGGTGGCGTCGGAGCCTTCGTGGGTGGTGAGGATCAGATCGCTCATGGTCCGTCCCTCTCATCAGGGTCGCGCCCGATGCACCCGGGCTGCGGGGTGCCAGGAGCATGACGTGAGGTCACGCACAGACCGACAAGACCACCCGAACCGCGTCCCGGCCCTCTGCTGAGAGCCTGCGCGAGCGGCTCGGGGTCTCCTACCAGACCAAGCTGGTGCCCTGCGGCCCTCCCACACCGGGAGGGAGCGATCCGCGCGCCGCACCTGAGGCTGTCACGCGCTCACGGCGATGATGTGGAGATGGGAGCGGACGTCGGCGATGAGACGGGCAGCGTCCGTAAGCAACGTCCCCTGGATAGTGGGCGCGTCCTGAGCCACCTGGGGTTGCTGAAGATGGCGCAGTTGGTCGCTGGTGACGGCGAAATGTTCCTCCAGGCGCCGGGCGTCGGTCCGTTCGGCCTGCCCTATCTCTTCCAGGACGTCGGACACACGGTGCAGGAACGCCGCGTACTCGGAGCGGAACGACGGCGGCACGGACTGGATGTGTCCGTCGGCCAGAGCGTATTCCAGGGTCCGCGTCATGGATTGCAGGTGGTCCAGTGAGCGTTGAATGATGGTCAGCGCCTCGCGGGCCCGCGGCATGGCTTCATCGCGGGGGTCGACGGTGCGACGGGGATTGAGTAGTGAGTTCTCCGTCTCCGCGTCCACCTCACCGTGCAGGCGGTCGCACGTCGATGCCAGCCGCCGCCATTCTCCCCGCAAGTGTTTCACTGCGTCCACGTCTCCGTCTCCCGTGACCGAGGCGTCGGCGAGCAAGCGCATGTCGGCGGAGACCTCCCGGCCGACGGCGGCGACCGACGCCTGATGGCGGCGGGTGTGCCGGGCGGGGGCGAGGAGAAGATGCGCGCCGATTCCACAGGCGGCTCCGATCGCCACCGATGCGGTGAGGTGGCCGATGTAGGCAAGGCGTCCTCCCCCGGCGGAGAAGGCGAAGAGCCCGACCACGGCGACCTGGGCGCCCTGACTGCCGAAGGGGCGGAATCTGCCGACGGCCAGGCCCAGCAGCACCAGAGAGGCAAACGCCCACCAGTGGATCCCGGCCAGGGCCGCCAGGCCGGCGGCCAGTACGGCGCCCGCGGCCATGGCCATCAGGTACCGGGCGCACTCGCGTACCGACCGGTAGACCGTCGCCTGCAGTACGACCAGAACGGTGAAGGGTGCGAAGGTCGTCACGGGCGCGGGCAGCAGGTGTCGGGCGAGTATCCAGGCCGACGTGGCTGCTCCCACGCTCTTCGCGCCGAGCAGCAGATCGTCCCGCTCCGGTCCGGGAGAACGCAGGCCCCTGCCCACGCGCCCCACCACAGCTGCGATCGCGTTCCCTGCTCTGTGCAGCATGTCTTCCCCCTCTCTCCCACGCCCCGTATCGCGCGGTCAGCGGCACTGTCACCCGGCCGGACTGCCCCTCCCGGCCCGCCTGGCTACCGGCCGTCCACGCGTATCGGTGCGCGCCGCGGGGCGGCGCGGCATCCGCAAGCTCCCGGACCGAGCACAGCAGAAGTGAGGAGCGGGGGCGGGAGGGCTGTCGGGCTTTCCCGGACCGCAGGCCGAACGGCCGCTCCCCATCCCGCTCGCAAGGGTGTGCGGGCCGCCACTCCTCCACTCCAGAGGCTGCCGGAGGGGGAGGTCGGCAGGCTCTGCGTCTCCAAGCGCCCCCCAGCGCTCATGACCCACATGCCCCACAACCTCTAGCCCACACTTCGGCAGCCCAGGACGTTCCAGCGAGAAGACAGCCACCGGGATAGGGCTAGGAGGAACTGCGGCCCGAAGGCTTTCGCGACCTCGGGCTCGATGCGCTGAAGAAGCACGTTGAGGAGATTTCGTGGCACCTAGAACGACAAGCGCGAAACGTGGGATGCCTTCCGCGAACTGGTCGACATGACGAACGTCAACGGGTACGTCCGTCGTCATCTTGCGCAGCGGCCCTCCGGCGCTGTGCAGGACACCGCATGGCGCCACTCCCTCATGAACTGGGGACACGACCCCTTGGCCGACTGAGACGTGTCGCGCAGACCGCGCCGGCCGGACGGCGCGGATCTGATCTGCCCCCGCTCTTCCGGTCGGCCCCCGGGTGATCCGGCCATTCAGGGGCAGAGGCCCACCATGAACGAGATGAAAGAGTGGAAACCCGGTGAGATCGTGACACAGAGTGGCATCTATGCGTGCGATTGCGGCCGGGAGCACCTGTGGAGCAAGAGCACCGATGTGCGCGGGCATCGGTTCCCTCCACTCCCCTACGACTGCACGGGTCAGGCATGGGTCCTGCGTACGCAGGCTCACCCTGACGAGGACTGAAGGTGCGGCTGCGCACGAGTGATCCCAGCAAACCGGGGTGGCGCCGTGTACGCCACGGCCGTGGGTTTCGCTATCTGGACAAGGACGGGCAGCCCCTGACCCCGGACGATCGTGACGGCGTTCGCGCCCTGGTGATTCCTCCGGCCTGGGAGGACGTCTGGGTCTGTCCTTGGCGGAACGGTCACATCCAGGCGGTGGGGACGGACGCCGCGGGCCGACGCCAGTACCTCTACCACGCCGCGTTCCGCGAGCGGCAGGACGCCGCCAAGCACGAGCACGTCCAGCGCGTCGCCCACTCGCTGCCCCGCTTGAGGCAGCAGGTGGAGAGGGACATCGCCGGGCGTGGGTTGTCTCGGTCCCGTGTTCTGGCCTGCCTGACCCGCCTCCTGGATCTGGGATTCCTCCGCGTCGGCGGAGACGGCTACGCGCGCGACAACGGCAGCTTCGGCCTGACGACCCTGCTTCGGGAACACGCAGACTGCCGAGGCGGGGAGATCCGTCTGCACTTCCCGGCCAAGTCCGGCAAGGAGGTCACGCGTGCGCTCGTGGACGATCAGGCGTACAAAGTGGTCCGTTCACTGCTGCGGCGCGGCAACCCGGACTCGAGGCTCTTCGTGTACTGGGAGCACGCCGCGTGGCACGAGCTCCACGGCGACGACCTCAACGCCTACCTGCGCGACCGGTCGGGACAGGATGTGACAGCGAAGGACTTCAGGACCTGGTACGCGACCGTTCTGGCCGCGGTCGCCCTGGCCGTGTCCGACCACACCACCGGCGCCTCCGCCGCCCGCCGCCGCAGGGTCGTCTCCCGTGCCGTGCGCGAGGTCAGCGGGTACCTGGGCAATACGCCGGCGGTGTGCAGGGCGTCCTACATCGACCCGCGCATCATCGAGCTCTACGACCAGGGAGAGACCATCGCGGCCGACCTGGGCGAGCTGGGCAGAGACGGCGTCTTCGGCCACCCGGCCACCCATGGCCGCGTCGAACGCGCTGTTCTGCGTCTTCTCGGTTCGGCGGCTCCGTGACGACGCCCGTGAGGCGGCACTCTGCGGCGTTCGGCCGAACAGTTCCGGCTGCGCACACTGATCGGCTGGTATCAGGATCTTTCAGTGGATACCAGGCAGACATCCGGGTAGCGGAAGCGCATGGACACCACTGACACCACTGCCCTGCGGGCCGTCGCACTCGTCTGCGCGCTCTCGCCTTCGCCCGGTTCTTCGAGTTCTCAGCTCCTGGCTGAACAGACCATGGCCGCCCTGGGAGAGCACGGCGTCACGGGCGGGATCATCCGTATCGCCGACCACGATGTGAAATCCGGCGTGCAGACCGACATGGGTGACGGCGACGCCTGGCCGAAGATCCGGGACGCCGTCCTCAGCGCCGACATCCTGATCGTGTCGACGCCGATCTGGCTCGGTCACCCCTCCAGCATCGCCCAGCGGGTCATGGAACGCCTCAACGCGGAACTCTCCGAGAGCGATGACCAGGGTCGCATGCTGACTTACGGCAAGGTCGCCGCGGTCTGTGTCGTCGGCAACGAGGACGGCGCGCACAAGGTCAGCGCCGACCTCTTCCAAGGTCTCAACGACGTCGGTTTCTCCCTCGCCCCCAACGCCGTCACCTACTGGGTGGGCGAGGCCATGCAGGGCACCGACTACCAGGACCTCGACAAGACGCCCGAGAAGACCGCGGCCACGACGGCCACGCTCGCCGCGAACACCGCCCACCTCGCCCGACGCCTCAAGGCAAGCCCGTACCCGCCTTCCTCCTGACCACAGTCGAACAGGACGGTCCTTCGATGACTTCCCCCGCCGAGCCCGACCCCCGTCTCGCCGATCCCGTGAGCCTCCACCCCCGCCCGCCTTTTCCCGAACAGGACCAGGACCACCCCGGTTCCACCGAGGCCATGCGGCCGCGCCCCGATCACGGAGAACAGACTTACCGGGGCCATGACCTCCTGCTCGACCGCCGGGCACTCGTCACCGGAGGGGACTCGGGAATCGGCCGGGCCGTCTGCCTGGCCTTCGCCCGCGAGGGAGCCGACGTCGTCTTCACCCATCTTCCCGAAGAAGCCGCGGAAGCCAGGGAGACGGCGCGACTGGTCCGAGAGGCAGGCCGCCGGGCGGTGTCCGTCGCCTGCGACATCCGGGACGAGGCGCAATGCACCGCCCTCGTCGCGAAGGCCGTCGGCGAGCTGGGCGGGATCGACCTCCTCGTCAACAACGCCGCCTACCAGATGTCCCAGCCGGACGGTATCGAAGCGATCACCACCGAGCAGTTCGACCGAGTGATGAAGACGAATCTGTACGGCATGTTCTGGCTCACCAAGGGCGCCCTGGCCCACATGCCGCGCGGAGGGTCGGTGATCAACACCGCCTCGGTGCAGGGCTACCAGCCCAGCCCGCATCTCCTCGACTACGCGATGACCAAGTCGGCCATCGTCTCCTTCACTCACGGACTGGCGCAGATGCTCGCCGAGCGCGGCATCCGGGTCAACGCCGTGGCACCGGGACCCGTGTGGACTCCGCTGATCCCGGCGACGATGCCCGATGCGACGAAGTTCGGAGAGCAGTCACCGCTGGGCCGGCCCGCGCAGCCGGTGGAGATGGCACCCGCCTTCGTCTTCCTCGCCTCCGACCAGGCTTCCTACATCACCGGCGAGATCGTCAACGCCACCGGCGGAACACCACTGCCGTGAACCCCGACGAAGCCCTGCGCCGGATCGCGTTCCTCCTCGAATGGCGCGGGACGTCCCCCTACCGGGTGCGAGCCTTCCACACCGCGGCCGACGCCGTCCGTGACCTGCCTCCCGGCCCGGTGGAGGCCTCCCAGGTCGTACGCCTGCGCGGCGTCGGTCCCGTCACCGCCGAGGTGATCGCCCAGGCATCGACCGGAACCGTCCCGGAGTACCTCGCACGCCTGCAGGCCGAAGCCGGCCCGGAGGCCGCGGCCGGCTGGGATCTCTGGGCCCGGAGCCGCGGGGACTGCCATCTGCACTCCGACTGGTCGGACGGCGGCAGCCCCATCGAGGACATGGCCGACGCGGCCCGCACCCTGGGCCACCGGTGGGCGGTTCTGACCGACCACTCGCCACGGCTCACCATCGCCCACGGGCTGAGCCGCGAGCGGCTCGAAAGCCAGCTGGAGGCCGTGGCGGCCGTGAACTTCGAGATGGGCTCCGGCTTCCGGCTGCTCACCGGCATCGAGTGCGACATCCTCGACGACGGCGCGCTCGACCAGAACGAGGACCTGCTGGCCCGGCTCGACATCGTCGTGGCGTCCGTGCACTCCAAGCTCCGTTCGGAGCCCCAGCCGATGACGGCCAGGATGCTGGCGGCGGTACGCAACCCGCTGGTCGACGTCCTGGGGCACTGCACGGGGCGGATCGTCACCGGCCGGGGGCGCCCGCAGTCCCGTTTCGACGCCGAGGCGGTGTTCGCCGCGTGCGCGGAGGCCGGTACCGCGGTGGAGATCAACTGCCGCCCCGAACGGCGCGACCCGCCGGACGACCTGCTGATGCTGGCCGCCTCGGCAGGATGCCGGTTCGCCGTGGACACCGACGCCCATGCCCCCGAACAGCTGCACTGGCAGAGCACCGGCTACGCCCGGGCGGCGCGGATCGGACTGGAGGCGGACCGGCTCATCACCACGTGGCCCCTCGAACGGCTGCTGGCCGGCAGAAGCAGGAGGCACGCATGAAGAGACCTGCGCGGTCCTGCTCCTTCCAGGGTGACCGTCGGGTTCGCCTGGATTGCAGCGCCATGGGGGCAGTCGCAGCGTGACAGCGGTGATCGTTCTCGGAGAATCCGATAAGAGGGGATTCGTGGCCGGTTTTCTTCGGGAGACGGGGTAGAGGCGCCAGGAGACGCAAGACTCCGCAGAGACGGCAGGCCCCTTCCGCCGCCTCCGCGCCGCCACCCAGCAAGGCGTCACGCCACTCCGCCGTGAGACACGGCGCGCCGTGGCGCCGGTAGGGAAAGACCATGAAAGCGGCAGTGTACGAAGGGCCCCGCACGGTCACGGTCAAGAACGTCCCGGACGCGAGGATCGAGCACCCGGCCGACATCCTGGTGAAGATCACCACCACCAACATCTGCGGTTCCGACCTCCACATGTACGAGGGACGGACGTCCTTCGAGACGGGCCGGACCCTCGGCCACGAGAACCTCGGCCAGGTCGTCGAAGTCGGCGATGCCGTCAGCAAGGTCGAGGTCGGCGACTGGGTCGTGCTCCCGTTCAACATCGCCTGCGGCTTCTGCAAGCAATGCGAGCAGGGTCTGACCAACTACTGCCTCACCATGCAGCCCGAGCCGGACATGGCCGGGGCCGCGTACGGCTTCGCCGAGATGGGGCCGTACCAAGGCGGCCAGGCCGAACTCCTGCGTGTCCCGTACGGCGACTTCAACGCGCTGCGGCTGGGCGAGGACGCCGCTGACCGGCAGCTCGACTACGTGATGCTGGCCGACATCTTCCCCACCGGCTACCACGCCACCGAGATGGCCGGAGTCAAGCCCGGAGACCAGACCGTCGTCTACGGCGCGGGTCCGGTGGGGCTCATGGCCGCCTACTCCGCGATCCTCAAGGGCGCGGGCAGGGTCTGGGTCGTTGATCACCAGCCGGACCGGCTGCGGATCGCAGAGGAGATCGGCGCCATCGCGATCAACACCACGGAGCAGGACCCGGCCGATGTCGTCAAGGAGGCCACCCTGGGCCTGGGCGCGGACAACGGCTGCGAGTGCGTCGGCTACCAGGCCCACGACCCGCAGGGCGAAGAGGACGCGGCGCTGACGATGAACGGCCTCATCGACACGGTCCGGTTCACCGGTGGCATCGGTGTGGTCGGCGTGTTCCTGCCCGAGGACCCCGGCGGCGCCGAAGCCCAGGGCGAGCTCGAAGCCCACGGGAAGGTACCGCTGGACTTCGGGATGCTCTGGTTCAAGGGCCAGCGGATCGGGACCGGCCAGGCACCGGTGAAGCGCTACAACCGGGCCCTGCGCGACCTGATCGCCGGTGGGAAGGCCACGCCGAGCTTCCTCGTGTCCCACGAGCTGGGCCTCGCCGAAGCCCCCTCCGCGTATGAGCACTTCGACAACCGTGACGACGGCTGGACCAAGGTGGTCCTGCACCCCGACGGCGGCAACGGCAGCCGCAGCACCGCACACTCGGCCCACCCGACCATGGCGGAACTCCGCCAGGAAGCCAGAGCTCAGGGCATCGAGGGCCGCTCGCACATGAACAAGCGGCAGCTGCAGCAGGCGCTCGGGCACTAGGCGGGCGAGCGGTGGTCGGCGGACACCGGCACCGGCAGCCCGGGCTGCCCCACCGTCGTTCTCCGTGCCGGGGCCGGCCCCGGCCAACACGTCGCACAGAGCGGACAGGCAATGAGTGACAGCGCCGAAGGCCAAACCGGATCCGACCGCTCCACGGAGGCTTCTCCGCCGGTGCGGTATCGAAGTGGCACTGTCGGCGACGGTGGTCTCACGTCGTCGCAGTCGCCGCATCCCGCCAAGCCGACGGAGGCCAGGCAGAGGTACGAACTGGCCTTCCCCGGCGAATCCGCCGCCGGTCAAGACCTCGTGGAGGTGACACGCACCGCCAGGACAGGGCCGGGAGGCCACGCTGTCTACGAGGACGTGACAGGAATCGTCCAGGCCGAGATCAGTCTCCAGGCAGAAGTGCGCATTCTGGCCACCGGCGGTGGCCAGAATGCCGTCCGTGGCGTCGTGGCACGCCCTCTGCCTTGACCTGCCTCTCCGCGTCCACAATGCCCCCCTCACGGCCGGCGCAGCATTTCTACGCCGGCGTCCTGGGCTGGGAACTTCGCCCCAGCAGCCTCGGCGAGGCATTCTCCGTCGCTCTCCATGGCCGTGGGCCCCCTCGCCTTCGGCACCGGTCGGGCCGGACTGGCCTCCGACCCTTGCGGGAGCGGTGTTCGGTTTCTGGCAGGGCGCCGTCGTCCCGGACTGGTCGGTAGGCCGTGGCAGTGCCCCGGCCTGGCTGTACGACTTGTGGGTCTCGGCGAGAGCGCTGGGTGATGACCCCTCCCAGGCCGGTCGCGGCCTCCATCGCCTCTTCCAGGTCCGGTACGGGGAAGTGGACGTGCCAGCGCGGGCGGATCGACGGGTCCGGAGACGCGTCGACCGCTCCGCCGTTGATGCGCGCGACGGTGTCGTGGCCGTGGCGCAGGACGACGTGGCCGTGCTCGCGGGACGCCACGCAGGGGCACACGGCGCATTCGCCGACCCAGTAGGTGACGGCGTTCGACGCCAGGGAGCGGCCGACCTCGTTGAGCCCCGGGAGCAAGCGGGTAGGGCCCTGCTCGCGCCGATGCCCCGGGCGGCGTCGGTGACCACGGCGACGCGGCCCTGGAGGGGAGCTGGACGCGAGGCCGTGCTGGAAGTGCCGTCCCCTTCCGACTGCCGAGACCGGGCCGGCCCCATTTCGCCGGGGGCGGCTCCCGCGAGAGGGCATCAGGGGTGGAAGAGCACCTTAACAACGTTGTCCCGCTTCTTCTGGAAGTCGGCGTACGCCTGCGGTGCCTGGTCCAGGGGCAGGTGGTGGGTGGCGAAGCGCTCGACACCCAAAGGGTCGCCGTCGGTCACCAGGGGCATGAGGTCGTCGACCCAGCGTCGGACGTTGGCCTGTCCCATGCGCAGCTGGATCTGCTTGTCGAACATCGTCAGCAGCGGGAGCGGGTCGGCGGCTCCGCCGTAGACGCCGGACAGCGAGATCGTGCCGCCGCGGCGGACGAGCTCGATGGCCAGCGTGAGAGCGGCAAGCCTGTCGACGCCGGCCTTCTTCATCAGTACGGAGGCCAGGGCATCGGGGAGGAATCCGGTCGCGGTCTGGGCGGCCTTCGCCGCGGTGCTGCCGTGAGCCTCCATGCCGACAGCGTCGATCACGGCGTCCGGGCCGCGTCCGCCGGTCGCGTCCCGGACCGCGTCGACGAGCTCATTGCCGTACTGGAGAAGGTCGAAGACCTGCACTCCGTGCTCGGCGGCGCGGGTCAGGCGTTCGGGCACCAGGTCGATTCCGATGACCGTGCCGGCGCCGCGTTGGGCGGCGATGCGGGTACACATGTCACCGATGGGCCCCAGTCCCAGGACTGCGACACTGCCGTCGGGCGGGACGTCGGCGTAGGCGACCGCCTGCCAGGCGGTCGGCAGAACGTCGGAGAGGTACACGAACCGGTCGTCCGGCGGTCCTTCGGGGACCTTGATGGGAAGGGTGTCGGCGAAGGGGACTCGCAGGTACTCGGCCTGCCCGCCGGGGACCTGCCCGTAGAGCTTCGTGTAGCCGAACAGACTGGCGCCGGTGCCGTGCTCGTGAACCTGGGTCGTCTCGCACTGCGAATGCAGACCTTGCCTGCACATGAAACAGGTCCCGCACGAGACATTGAACGGCACCACGACCCGGTCGCCGACCTTCAGGTCCCTGACCTCGGAGCCGACCGCTGCCACGACGCCCATGGGTTCGTGTCCGAGGATGTCCCCGGGGTCGAGGAACGGGCCGAGGACTTCGTAGAGGTGCAGATCGGAACCGCACAGCCCGGTCGTCGTCACTTCGATCACGCAGTCGGTGGGATCGACGATCTGCGGGTCGGGAACATCTACTACTTCGATCTTGCGACGGCCTTGCCAGGTCACTGCTTTCATCACGCCTCCAAGGTGACGAGGGCGCCCTTCACGCGCGCCCGTGTCGGCGGTTTCAGCTGGACAGGACTTCCAGGAGTTCGCCGACCTGGGGGTCGGCCAGGGAGCGGGCGACGTCGGCCTGGGCGATGACGCCGACGAGGGTGTGTCCGTCGATGACGGGCAGGCGGCGGACCTTGTGCGCGGCCATGGTCCTCATGACGTCCTCGGCGTCGTCGTCGGCACCGATGGTGACCGCCTCGCCTTGGGCGAGTTCGCCTGCCGTGCAGGTGGAAGGGTCCTTCCCTGCGCCCAGGACCTTCACCACGATGTCGCGGTCGGTGAGCATGCCCTTCAGCCGCTCGTCGCTGCCGCAGATCGGCAGCGCACCCACGCCGAGGGCCGTCAGCTTCTTCGCGGCATCCAGGATGCTGTCGTCGGCGCCGAGGCAGGTGACGTCCGGTGTCTTGATCTCGCGCGCGGTGGTCACGGCGGACTCCCGAGCTCTACTTGGCCACACGAGCCAGTCTCGGTGGCCTGTATTCACGCACCTGCCCGTCCCCGGCCCCTGCACGCATCCCTGCGCCCTTTTCATTCATGGACCGGCCGCTTTGCCGACTTTGGACAACGAAAACATGGTTTCGCCCGACATGCGGACAAGGGGTCGGGGGCGGCGTGCGGATAGACCTCAACTCGGCGGGTATACGCGAATCATCAGAAAAGCCCACATTGAGATGTCGCTTCGGAAGGAGATGTTGGTCATGGAAGGCCAGGCACGATCCCAGCCGGCCATCAGCCGTGTACCGCTCGAGGAACGGATCCGCACGTGCCGTCCTGCCATCGTGCGTCAGCCACGGTCCGAACACGAGTCGGCGGAGGAGAAGGCGGCCGGACAGGATGGGAACATCATCCGCGGCGAGGACTGACGCGCTCCAGTGACCTGCCGCAGCCGCAGCGCCTGTGAGAAGGATTGCAGGAACGACTTATGGGCGTTGTAGACGGTCTGGAAGGAACCGGCATGGAGGAGGCCATGGATGAGGTGATCAACATCCGGCCCGCGCCTCTGCGGCCATGGGCCGCAGGAGCCGTACTGCCAGGTGATCCGTGGAGCGTAAGTCCAAGGACACCGCGGATCACACAACCGGGTTGCCGTGGGGGCCGTGCCAGTCCAGGCACAGGACGGTGGCGTCGTCCTTGGGCGGACGGCCTTCGTAGGCGTCGGATACGGCACCGACCAAGGCGCGCACGACCTCACGGGGGTGGTCGTCAGCGGTCTTGCGGAGCAGTCCGGGCAAGTCGACGGTCTCGGCGTCGCGTTCCTGCATCCCGTCGGTGTGCAGGAGCAGGCGGTCGCCGGGGCGAAGGTCGAGCTCTTGGGCCTGGTAGCCGCCTTGGTCGGTGATGCCGAACGGCAGGTCGACCGCCAGGGAAAGTTCGGTGACTGCGCCGTCGCGTAGCCGGTAGGGCCAGGGGTGGCCGGCGTTGATGAGCTGGGCGCTGGTGCCGTCGAGGGCGACGCGCAGGAGTTGGCCGGTGGCGATGCTGCGGTGGCCGTGATCGAGGAGGGCCCGGTGGAGCTGGCGAGCTTGTTCGGTGAGGTCGTCACCGGCGCGGCGGGCGCCGCGGGAGGCGTTGACCAGGAGGGTGGCCATCAGCGACGCGCTGACGTCGTGGCCCATGGCGTCGGTGATCGACAGATGCAGGGTGTGCTGGTCGAGGCTGTAGTCGTAGGTGTCGCCGGCGATGTCGGAGGCCGGGACCAGTGCGCCGGCGAGCGTGAACTGCGGTGCTTCACAGGAGGAGGCGGCGGGCAGGAGCTGTCGTTGGATCTCCGCGGACAGGCTGACGGTCGTGGTGCGGTTGCCCCAGTGGTAGAGGTCGGTGAAGCGGCGGTCGGTGACGATGATGTACGCAAGCGCGTGCGCGGCTTCCTGAATCTGCTCCAGGATGTCCGCGGTGGTGATGTCGGGGAGGAAGACCTCCAGGACGCCGACGGCGTCCCCGCGGTTGGTCACCGCGCAGCAGACGTCGGCCGACAACATCGACGAACAGGAACGACACGTAGGCGGCACCGAACCGTTCCCGAAGGTTGCGCGCCACGACGTCGAGGGAGTCCACCGGTGCTGCGGCCTCCGCTGCCGCCAGCACCTGCGCCAGCCCGATCCGATCATCCGCCACATCAGCCTCCGGAGTCCGCGAGCTCTCTCCTTCCCTCGAACGACGAGTTCACGAAGGAGACGTTGCGAAGTCAACCTGAACCGAACAGGACATGGGGCGCGCCACACCCGGACGACCACGACCCGTAACGCAGCCGTGGACACAGGGACTGCTCCCGAAGGCTGGCGGACGTGCACGAGAGCACTTCTTGGAGCACGCCTTTGAGAGCCGCGTTCTGGCCCTGTGTCTCCCCGCTGATCTCCACGTCACCGGCCGGTCTCCCGCCGTGCAGCGCGCCGGGCGGAACAGGCGGCTCGCCCTGGTCGGCTCTGTACCGAACCGGCTGCGCCGACTCCTCGACCTCACCGGCACCACTCCCCTGTTCCCCGTCGAGACCTGAGGCGGAGACCGCCGGATCCGACGTGGTGCCGACGTGCCTCTCACCTCTCCGGCGGTCACGACATCGGATGCACCGGAGTCGGCGTCCACCCTCGTAGCGCCTGAGGAGAACCGCTCAGGTGGCGGGCGGAAACCTGTCCCAGGCCCGGTGTTCGGACAGAGACGCCTCGACGGATGCTACGACGGTCGCACTGTCCTGGCCGCATGCGATACCAGGGCCGTCCGCCCCGATGCCTACCGTCTCGAGGACCTGCTCGGTGGTGTTCCAGCCACCGATGGCCTTGCCATGCCGGTAGGCCTCGGCAAGCAGCAGCGCGATGCGGGGATCGAGCCCCTGCGGTGCGGGGGTGCCGGCTTTGGCGTCCCTGGCGCCGTAGGCGTCGGAACTGCGGCCCGGCAGGCCGGCGAGGACGACGGCGTCGAATTCGACGGAGCGAGCTGTTGCGAACGTCCGCTGAACCGTGATCGGGTCGCCGTCGGGGTCGAGCATTCCGCCGGTCGGCGCGACGACGAGGGGGACCATGCCCGCGTCCAGGATGCTCCGGCGTGCGGCGCGCACGCCGTCCAGGTCGGAGGCGGCATCGGCGATGATGCCGATCACTCGCCCGTCGACTGGCCAGCGCTGTCCCAGCTGGGAAAGTGCCGGGCTGGGCTCGGCCTCGACGAGAGGAACCGTGGCCTCCGGAGCCGGCAGGACCAGCCCTTCGGCGACCTTCTCGCAGAGCTCTTGGTCGATGTTGGCGAGCACGGTGAGGGCGCGTTCCTTGATGGCCTGTTCGTAGCACTTGCCGAGTTCGAAGGTGTACGCGGCGATGACGTGTTCGCGTTCGGACGGGGTCAGGCTGAGCCAGAACAGCCGGGGCTGGGTGAAGTGGTCCGAGAAGGATGCAGGTGCCGCGCGGACCTTGCTCGCTTCGGGGACCGTCACGGGTGCTTCGAGGAAGGCGCCCGTATCGGCTCCCGCAAGGAAGGGACAACCGCCGTCGAGACTGTTGGGCCGGTAGGGGGCCACCCCGGTGTGCACGGCGGTCTGGTGCATGCCGTCGCGCAGCATGTCGTTGACGGGGGCGTACGGGCGGTTGACGGGCAGCTGGCCGAAGTTCGGGCCGCCGAGACGGCTGATCTGCGTGTCGAGGTAGGAGAAGAGCCGTCCGGCGAGCAGGGGGTCATCGGTGACGTCGATGCCGGGGACCAGGTGGCCTGGGTGGAAGGCGACCTGCTCGGTCTCGGCGAAGTAGTTCTTCGTGTTGGCGTTCAGAGTCATCAGTCCGATGGGCTGGACCGGTGCGAGCTCCTCCGGGACGATCTTGGTGGGGTCGAGGAGATCGATCCCCTCGAACGTCTGCTCAGGGGTGTCGGGGAAGACCTGGATGCCCAGCTCCCATTGCGGGAACGCGCCGGATTCGATGGCGTCGAAGAGGTCGCGCCGATGGAAGTCGGGGTCCATCCCGTTGATCAGCTGCGCTTCCTCCCACAACAGGGAGTGCACACCCAGTTTCGGTTTCCAGTGGAATTTCACCAGAGAGGTGGCACCGTCGGCGGCGACCAGGCGGAAGGTGTGGACTCCGAAGCCTTCCATCATGCGGTACGAGCGGGGAATGCCCCGGTCGGACATGTTCCACAGGGTGTGGTGGGTGGCTTCCGTGTGCAGGGAGACGAAGTCCCAGAACGTGTCGTGCGCGGACTGAGCCTGCGGGATCTCGCGGTCAGGGTGGGGTTTGCCGGCGTGGATGATGTCAGGGAACTTGATCGCGTCCTGGATGAAGAAGACGGGGATGTTGTTCCCGACCAAGTCGTAAGTGCCCTCGTCGGTGTAGAACTTCGTCGCGAAGCCCCGGGTGTCGCGGACCGTGTCCGCTGATCCACGTGAGCCCAGGACGGTGGAGAACCTCACGAACACAGGTGTCTCGACGTCCTTGGCCAGGAAGGCTGCTTTCGTCACGTTGCTCGCGGTGCCGTACCCCTGGAACACGCCGTGAGCAGCCGCGCCACGCGCGTGGACCACACGCTCCGGGATCCGCTCGTGGTCGAAGTGCGTGATCTTCTCGCGCAGGTGGTGGTCCTGGATCAGAACCGGTCCCCGGTCGCCCGCCTTGAGGGAGTGGTCGGTGTCGTGCAGCCGGGCTCCCTGCGCAGTGGTGAGGTATGCGCCGCTCTGCGCCGCACGCGCCTGATCTGCGCCGGTCGCCTGACCGGTCGCCGAGACGGTTTCGGGCCCCCGCTGGTCGGGCTTCGGCGGGAGCGGTTGAGACGGTCGGGTCGGCTCTTCCCGGGGCGGAGAAACCGGGCCGGGCTTGCCCGGGACCCCGTCGCCTGCCGGCTCTGAACCCTCGGGTGTGCGCTGCGAGGTCATGGTCTCTCCAAAAGATCGTCCGCTGGTTGCCTTAGCCATGACCGGCGCGCAGCTGCCCGCAAACGGAACCCGCGGCTTCTCACTCACCTCAGCGGAGTTCCTGGCATCTGCGCGCCCGACATGCGCTCGTATGCCCGCATTGACGGATGTAACCCGGACTTTCCTCGCCCATTTCCAAGACACGTACTCCCGATTGAGCCGCCTCAACCGGGGCAGTGGCCTCATGTGGATGCGGTCCCGCCGGGAGTGCCGCGTCCGATTGCACGGGACCTCCGGCGACCGAGGGGAAGCAGAACGAGGCACCCCGAGGTCGAAAAGCCGGAAAGGCTGTAGTACCTGCCACGCCTCCCGGGACCTCTCTCCTGCCACCCGGGAGGCGGTCGGCGATCCGTCCAAAGCCGCGAGGCCGCACCGGTCCCGTAACCACCACGCACCGAGCCGGTCCCAGCCCGCTGACCTGCCCCCCTCAGCCATCGAGGTGTGCGTCTGGGACGGCGCCCCTGCGCCCCCGTCCGTCCTGGCGCCCGACCCGGCCCATCGGCCGGCACGGGCTGGAGATCGTGATGGCGGTCAGCGAGGGCTTCGCCATGGAGATCACGTCTTAGGCGGCGGCAATCAGGCCGTGGGGGTCGATGATGAACTTCTCGGACACGCCCGCGTCGAAAGTCGCGTAGGCGTCGGGGGCGTCGTCGAGGCTGATCACCTTCGTGTTGAGCATGGCGCTCAAGTAGGGCATGCGGTCCCACAGGATCGCCATCATCAGCTCACGGTTGTAGTGCATGATCGGTGCCTGCCCGGCGGCGATCCGTGGCGACTTGATCCAGGCCTTGCCGAAGTCGATCGGATACGTTCCCTCTTGCTCGGCCTTCGACTTCGCGAGCGGGTCGGGGCCGTAGACGCCGATGACTCCGGTAGCTCCACCCGCGCGGGTGGCGTCGATCACCTGGTTGAGGGCGTAGGCCGGATCCATGTCCTCGGCCTCGCGGCCGATGCCGTGCGCCTCGGTGCCGACGTAGTCGACTGCGCAGTCCACCATGGGTTCGCCCAGGATGGCCTCGATCTGGTCGGTGAGCGCTGCGTCCTGGCTCAGATCGATCGTCTCGCAGCCGTTCTTCTTCATCAGGTCCAGGCGGTCCTTGTGGTAGTCGCCGACGATGATGCAAGACGCTCCGAGGAGACGCGCCGCTGCTGCGCCACAGCGGCCGACCGGGCCGGCGCCGGCGAGATAGACGGTCGAGCCCGGCTTGGCACCGGCCTCCATGAGACCGTGGAACGCGGTGGGCAGGATGTCCGAGAGCAGCGCCAGGTCGCGGATCTTCGCCATGGCCTGGTCCCTGTCCGGGAAGCGCAGGAGCTGGAAGTCGGCGTAGGGGACGAACAGGTACTCGGCCTGGCCGCCGGTCCAGTCGCCCAGATTGAAGCCGTACGCTCCGCAGGCCACCTTGGGGTTCGTGGTCTCGCAGACGTCGGTCCGGCGCGCCCTGCAGTTGCGGCATCGGCCGCAGGCGACGTTGAACGGGACGGAGACGAGGTCGCCCTCACTGAGGAACTCGACGTCGGGGCCGAGCTCGATGACCTCGCCGGTCATCTCGTGCCCCATCACCATGCCCTGGGGCACCGGGAAGGACCCGCGGTAGATGTGCAGGTCGCTCCCGCAGATGTTGGTGGCGACGATCCTGAGAATGACTCCGTGCGGGGCCTTCCTCCCGTTCGGCATCTGAAGCTTCGGGAAATCCAGGGACTCGACGCGCATGTCTTTCGGGTTCTGGAAGGTGACGGCGCGGTTGCTGTTCGCCATGACTATGTCCTCTGTTGATCCACGGGGACCCGGCCGTGGGAGTGCGGGTCATTTCGGTGGTTCGGGACTTCTCCCGATCAGGCGGGTTGCACTGCAGCGGCGAAGCGTTCGACGATCGCCTTGCAGAAGGCGGGGAGGTCCTGCGGGCTGCGGCTGGAGATCAGCTGACCGTCGATCACGACCTCTTCGTCGACGACCTCGGCGCCGGCGTTGCGCAGGTCAGTCCGTATGCTGGGCCACGAGGTGAGGCGGCGACCGTGCAGCACGCCGGCCTCCGCCAGTATCCAAGGTCCGTGGCAGATGGTGGCAACGGGCTTCCCGGTCTCCACGAAGTCCCTCACGAAGGCGACGGCGTCGGGGTCGGTGCGCAGCTGGTCGGGATTCATGGTGCCGCCGGGCAGCAGGAGCGCGTCGTAGTCACCCACGTGGGCGTCAGCGACCTTCTTGTCCACGGCAAGGGTTCCGGCCGGGTCGATGTCCATCTGACGCGCGTTGATCTCGCCGGTATGGAGGGAGAGGAGCTCGGCCTGCGCTCCAGCGCCGAGCAGTGCGCCGAGAGGCTCTTCGAGCTCGACGCGCTCGACGCCGTCCGTGGCAAGGATTGCGACCTTCCTGCCGTGCAGTTCGTTGGTCATGGTGCGTGGTTCCTTCCGGTTGTCGGCAGGGGGACCGGTTTCACAGCCGCCGATCGAAGAAGCCGGCAGGCCGCCCCGGAACGTGCCGAGCCCCGCCCGCGACGTCGATGACGGTCTTGTGGCGCGATAACGGGATCAGGCGTGCGCAGCCGGCGGTCCCGGCGTCTCTGTCCATCCCGTGCTTTGCGTATCCGGTTGCGGTGGGCGGCGATGGCGGGGAAAGAGACGGCGAGCACAGGGGGCCGGTCGCGTCAGAAGGCCGTCGCCGCCGCTTCGGCCACGGCCTGGTCCTGCTCACCGCTGCCGCCGCTGACGCCCACGGCGCCGACGATCCGGCCGCCGTGCCGCAGCGGGACACCGCCCGCGAAGATCATGACGCGTCCGTTGTTGGATGCGTTGATCCCGAAGAACTGTCCGCCGGGACCCGCGTTGGCAGCCAGGTCGGCGGTACTGACGTCGAAGGCCCGCGACGTGAAGGCCTTGCTGATGGAGATGTCGACGCTACCGATCCACGCCTCGTCCATCCGGATGTGCGCGACGAGGTTGCCGCCGACGTCGACGACAGCGATGTTGCTCGGCGAGCCGATCTCGTCGGCCTTGGCCTCCCCCGCAGCGACGACTCTCCGGGCGTCCTCCAGGGACACGGACTCCGTCTTGATGGTCATGGCAAGATCCTGGTCCTCTCTGCGACGGGTACACGGTTGTCTGCCCACAGCCTGGTGCGTTCCGCCCCCGCACGCCTCCGCCTACCAAGTCGAACCTCGCGTGCTCCCTTGCGCACTGCGGGCCCACCCTCAAGATCGCCCCCGAGCGCATGTGGCTGCGAAACGGACCCCGACCCCGGGCAGCCGGGCAGGACCCCGGGAGACGAGCTACCGGTCCGCACCCTGCGTGAGCAGTTGTCAAGCGGCCTTCGCACCCGAGGGGAGGTGCCAAGGCCGCAGGCGGCTACGAGTACGGCGGGTTCGAACAGGGAGCACCCTCGACGTCAGGCCGACCCTTCACGCGTCCGGCCGGGAGCAGTCCGCCCCGCGGGGGGCGGACAACGCGGTGCGGCCCTCAGGGGAGTTTGTGGGCGAGGACGTCGAGTTGCTCGACGGAAGGAGGCTGGGCGAACAGTTCACCGGCTCGTTCCGCCAGGGCGCTGCCCAGGCGCCCGGCGAGGTGGGCCTGGCGGGCCTCGTCGTGGGGGAAGGCGTCGAAGATGGCGAAAGTGGACGGGCTCAGACGTACGGCGAACCAGGCGACGGTGCCGGGCTCCTCTTGCACGATGGCAAGGCCCTCCCGGAGAAAGGCGGCGACCTCTTCCTCCTTGCCGGGCTGAGCCTCGACCTGTACGTGCAGCGCGACGTTGATGTCAGCCATGAGGGGACTCCTTTCCGGTGCTCGGCCGCCCAGGAGCGGCTGGGCACTGCCGTGACCGGTCGGCGCCGAACAGGTCTCCCGTACGGCCGCACCGATACCTCACACTACCCCTTTTGTCACTTCTTACGTTCCTTAGGAGCTTTATGCGTAGCTCTTCTCAGACCGTGTCCCTCTGGCGAGGGCGGACCGGATCGGGACCGGCCAGGCACCGGTGAAGCGCTACAACCGGGGCCTGCGTGAAGCTCTCGCAACTCCGGTCGGGGCACGTCGCGGTCGTCTAGCAGATCCCGAACGGACGGCCGAAGCGTACAGACACTCCTTGCGAGTACAGCAGGCTCGCCGGTGAGGACGCGGCCACCGACAGCCCCGTGGCGGCATGCACCAGTTCATCCTCCAGCAGGAGAAGCGCCGCGTCCTTGAAGGACCACGGCTCGTGGTACACCGGCCAGTAGAACGTCCGCCCCCAGGCCCGGGCGTGAAGACCCCATCTGGCGGTCAAGAAGCTCTCCAACGCGTCCGGACTGCGCTGCTCGCCCTCGACCGCAACCCAGAGGCGGGAGCGAGGACGTTGCCGGCCCTTACGTCGAACGGCGTAGAGGATCCTCTCCTCGAAGCGGTCGCAGCGGGCAGACGCCCACCGGTAGGGAAGCCCGAACACTCCGTTCGCGGCGATGACGGGAAGCAGACGGTTGCAGTCCAGGCTCAGGAAGACCACCCCACGCCGGCCGGCGGCATCCACGCTGTAGAGGCGTACGTTGACCTCCTCGAACCGGCCCGCGAAGGGCAGGACGGGACCGCGCGACAGACGGAGGTCCCTCATGCCGAAGAGAACGAGGCCCACGTAGGTCTTCCCGTCGAGTACGTCCGGCCGCGTTCCCGGGGGAAACAGACCGGCCACGGCGTCAGGTGACACCGCCCAGTGGACGAACACCAGGTCGGTCCACCGCTGGCGGAAGACGCTGCCGGACGACGTCGGGGGACGGGCCGCCGGCACCGGTCGCGGCGCGGCGTCACGCTCGTCCCGGGGCGCGGAAGGATCCTCGGAACCGCGGCAGGACGTCGCCATGACCTACTTCTCCTCTCGACCCGAAGACGCGGACGGAACCCGGTGCCGGGTGCGGGCACCTCGTCCCACGCACCAGCGTTCGGCACGCACGGTGCGCCGCCAAGTCGCATCGGTCGTGCATGGAAGTCGCCGTGGTTCCCCTGACCACGTGCCGGGTCCGGCAGGCGGTTCAGGCCGTGACGGCGTAGGACGGGGTGGCCGGTGAGGTACGCGCGGCATCGCCCGCCGGTCGTCCGGCCAGGACACGGGCGACCGGTGGGAGCTCTTCCGCCGTGCCCGATCGGCCGGGCGTCGCCGCGCGACACGAAGGCCTCCGGTGCGGTGAGGCAAGGGCACCTTCACCGCACCGGAGGTCTTCGCCGTGATCAAGACCAGTCGGCGTTCACCACGCTGGTGATCAGGACACCTCAGCCTCGCAGGTGGCGGCGAACGTCGCGCGGGTCACCACGTCCGACGCCGCGGCCGTGGTGTCCACCCAGACGGCGCGCTGTCCGTCACCGAGGGAGGGCGCCATCTGCGTACCGGAGGAGCAGGAGACGCGCTGGTACGCGGCGGTGCCGTTCACGACGTCGGCGGTCGGCGCGACCTTGATCTTCCAGGGGCCGGTCCAGCTGCCGAAGCCGCCCCAGAAGTCGGTCGTCGAGTACGCGAAGTAGTCGTCGGTGACCGAGAACTGGCCGATGTACATGGACGTCGGCGCCTTCAGCTTCTTGGTCCGTGTCAGGTCTGCGACCGGCGCCGTCTCGACCGAGTCGCTGCGGAAGATGAACGCCTGGGTGTTGCGCCAGAAGATCCGGTCCGAGGTGAGCTGGACGTCGGTGATCTGGCCGAACAGGAAGCCCGCCATGCGCTTGGCCTGCGTCTTGCCGGTGGCGATGTCGTAGACCGTCCCGTAGGTTCCGTCGGCGCCGCCGGCCCATGCGATCGTGCCGTGCTTCATGGCCAGACGGGCGGCTCGGGTGCCAGGCTCGGGCGTCACGTTCACCGTGGTTCCGTCGGCCTCGCGGAGCATGACGTCCTGCTCCCCGTCGGCGGTGGTGGAGATGTAGGCCAGGGCTCCGGCCTCGGTGACGGGCTCGGTCTCGTCGGCGCCGGGGGTGTCGACGATCTTCTTGATCTCGCCCTGGCCCTTGTCGGCCGCGCCGTAGATGCCGACGCCGTCGGCGGCGACCCGGGTGAAGACGATCCGGTCCTTGTCGAGTGACGGGTCGAGCAGATAGGCGTCGTCTTGGGCGAGATCGTGGTCGGACTTTCCGTCCTGCTTGCCGAACCGGCCGACGGTTATGCCGAAGGCGGCCGATCCGCGGTCCCAGGCGACGGCGTCGCCGTGGGCGATGGCGTAGACGTCTCCGCTGATCTGAGCGGCCTGTTCGTCGACGCCGCCGTAGACCTCGTAGGCGGGGAGGATGTCGGCGGCGAGGGTGGTGCCGTCGTGTGTGCCGCCCTTGCGCTCCCAGCCCTCCTCGATGCCGTGCGCGTCGAAGGCGGCGGCGATCTTCGCCTGGTCGTCATCGGAGATCTTCAGGGACTTGGCGGCCAACGTGATCGCGGTGCGCATCTCCGTGAAGCCGGACAACGGGGTGAGGTAGTTCTGCGCCGCGCGGTAGACGATCTGGTCGGCGAGCTTGGTGTCGATCGACTTGCGCATGTCCCACAGGGCACCGCCGACGATGGTGGAGTTGTAGTGGACCCCGCCGTTGTCGATGTCCAGCGGAATCGGCTCGTAGTCCTTCTGGGCGTTGCGGCCGTCATTGAGGTCGCGCAGGGCGCATTCGTCCAGCGGCTTGGTGCCGTTGCACAGGTACTCGCCGATCAGCCCGGAGGTGGGGTCGTCCATGGCGACGCCCTTGTCGGCGGTCTCCATGGCGTTGCCGAAGTAGTCGGAGATCGCCTCGTTGAGGGCACCTGACTGGTTGAGGTAGACCAGGCCCGCGCTGTGCTCGGTGACGCCGTGCGTCATCTCGTGGCCGACGACGTCCAGGCCCACGGACAGCGGTACGCCGTTCATGTGGCCGTACACCATCTTGGTCCCGTCCCAGAAGGCGTTGGCGTAGTCCTTGCCGTTGTTGGCGACGTTGACGACGGAGTAGATCGTGCCGCCCTTGCCGTCGACGCCGTCGCGGCCGATCTCGTTCTTGAAGAAGTCGTAGACCTTGGCGGCGTTGAGGTGGGCGTCCACGGCTCCGGAGGTGGTGTTCGCGCCGTCGAACCGGTCGGTTGCGGACCGCACCAGCGGGACGTCGTCGGTGACCGGGCCGCCGGCGACATCGAGGTAGCCCTTGCGCTGGGCGTCGTAGGTGCGGATCTGGCCACCGGTGACGGTGTACATGGCTCGTGTGGAGTCGACGAGTGTGTACGAGCCGTCGGCCGACTCGTCGGCCTCCAGCCGCGTCTCGTGGCCGTCGACGCGGACACCGGTGGCCTGCGCCGGCGCGGCGTCGGCGGCGTCGATGTTGTTGTAGGAGAGGGCGAGGCCGCCGACGCGGGCGTCGATGTACCCCTCCTGACGGACCGGGCTCCCGTCCTTCTTGACGCCCGTGACGGTGAAGTGCCAGGCCAGTCGGCCGCCTCGGGCGTCGGGCAGCACGGTCAGGCCCCGTGCGGCGGTCCTGGTGCCCTCGACACCGCGGAGGCTCGCGTCGAGCAGGAACAGGCGGCGCTGGGCGGTGTCCTGGTCGACCTGGGGGGTGGTGGGGACAGTGAGGCCGGTGTAAAGGGTGCCGGTCGCGGAGGTGATCCGACTGCCGTCGTCGGCCGGCTGTGTCTGCACCGCGTACTCGGCGCCGAACACCGGCACCCCGTGGTGCTCTTGGCGGAACCGGACGGTGGATTGGTCTCCGTCCTCGGTGATGCGGACGGTCTTCAGATCGGAGACGGGCACCTTGTAGGTGTCCTCGTGGTCCGCGATGTGGGCGCGGGCGGCCTGGGCGGGCGTTCCGCTCCGGACCCTGTCGTCCAGGCCTTGGGTCATCAGCGGTGCCACCGGGACCGGCGTGCCGGTCGTCGCGATGGTTCCGGGCACCTCGTCGGCGGCCCGGGCGGGCCCCGTCAGCAGCGCGGAACCGGTGGCGGCGGCCACCACTGACGCAGCCAGGACCCGGCGTATCGGTCTCATTGCCACAACGTCCTCCCCAACACATGCAGAAACGTGGAGCTCTGGAGTTCCACGTGATCGGTGGGTCGATGGTTCGCCACGCGAGGTGCCGGCTACAAGGCATCACTGGTGGCGCAAAGTGGCCCAGGCGTACTTACGTCTCCGCGGAGCGCTCATCGAGCCAACCGGCCGCCGCGGCGTACCCGCCGAGCTGGAACCGCGTGGCCGCGTTCGCCCGTGCCATCAGAGCCCGGATCCTGCGCTGCACGGTGCGGTGTCCGAGGCCCAGTTGGCGGGCTATGGTCACGTCGGTGAGGCCGACGTGGAGCAGCGCGAGAATGTCGACGTCGACTTTGTCGAGGAGCGCGTCCGCACGGTGCACCTCTGCCAGGCCCATCCGTAGTGGAGTGGCCTGGGCATAGCACTGGTCGAAGAGGGACTGGAGCGCGGTGAGCAGGCCGCTGCGGTGCACGACGAGCGCAATCGGTTCGGTTTCCTCGCGGTCGGGGTCGAGCGGCAGCATCGCCGTACGCCGGTCCGCGATGATCATCTTGATCGGCACCCGGTCGGTGACGGTGACACTCTGCCCCTGTTCTGCGAGCAGGCCGACGGCTGCGGCGGTCTCCGGCCGGTCGAACCAGCCTCGCTCCAGGACCGAGCGCAGCAGCACGCCGCGTGCCATGGAGTCGCGCTCGACCTCGTCGAGGCCCTCCTCTGCGGAGAGCGCGACGGGCGCCGTGCGGGTGGGAATCAGTGAGCAGACCTCGTGCTGCGCCTCCCGCCCCATCGCGAGCAGTCGGCGCCGGATCGCGGCGGCGCCCGACAGCACCTCGACGGGAGCGCCGGAGGCGCGGGCCTGGGCCACCCGGTGCCGTTCGGACAGCTCGGCGACCAGGTCCTCGACCTGGTGGAGGGTGCCGCGGCGGGCGTCGACGAGCGGGCCGAGAGCGAGGAGCGGGGAGGCCGCGCGGTAGCGCGGTCCGGTCGGCCCGATGCGGGCGCTGGCGAGGCCCCGTTCCACGAGCATGTCGAGCGCGCGGACGACCTCGTGCGGAGTCAGCGGCCCGGCGAAAGCCGCGGGCTCGCTGTCCGGCCGGTCGACGAGCAATCGGTAGACGGCGTCTTCCTCGGGGCAGAGACCGAGCAGCGCGAGCAGGGAGACGTCCGCCAGGCCCGAGGAGGTGTGTCCCCGCCTGGACGGACGCGGTTCGTCGTTCAGCTTTCAGGCCTTCCGTCAGCAGGCGGGCGAAGAGATGGCGCGGCCTGCCGTCGTCGCGTGGGGCGGTGCAACCGGGCCGACGACCACGAAGCCGTCGGCACGAGGCCGCGAGCCGTCGGGCCGGGGCCGGAGCCGGCGCTGGGGCCGGGGCGGTAGGGCCGACCGGTGCGGCGGGATCGGCGCCGTGCGCGGGGGCACAGTCTGTCCCTGCGCTTTCTGCGTGGTGGAGGGGCGTTCTCCCGCGGACGACAGGGCTCGCCGAGCGGGCTCCCGCGAGGTGCGAAGACGGTTCGCGGGAGCCCCGGGCCCTCAGGAGGTGATCCCCCATTCGGATCCGAAGCCGCTGTCCGAAAGGACCTTTCCCACCAGCAGTTCGGCGCCGGGAGCGACCCCCTTGTCGACCCCGCCCGAGGCCGCGCCGGAACCGAGGACGGTGGAGGCGACATGGGTGCCGCGCCCGTGCCGGTCGGTCACCTCTTCATCCGGGAGGAAACTCTTCGTGCCGACGATCCGGTCCTTGACGTCCGGATGCGTCGCATCGATTCCGCTGTCCAGGACGGCGACCGTGGTGATGGCGTCCCAGAAGACGCGGGCCCGGCCCTTGTCCGTCCTGAGGGCCGTCGCCGTGGAGAGAGGGAGCAGCAGCCCGCCGCCCATAGCGACGGCGAGAGCGGTCGCCGTCAGCGCCGACCGGCGTCTGGGTATCGGTGTCATGGCGATGATCCAAACGGGAATCCACTCCTCCGGTAAGTGCTGGAGCGGGCGGCAAGCCGCCATGGCGTCAAACCGCCACGCACGGACGGCCTGCCGGCGACCGCGCCCCTGCCCACCCGTCGAGGCGCCGGTCCGGACCGAGGCCCACACCCCGCGCGACCGCCGCAGGGAGCTCTATTGCCGTGGCAATGGATCTCGGTATGCGGAACGTCATGGTCCATCACTCGGACGATGCTTGCACGCTCCGGAGCCGTCCCGACAGGATGCGGCCATGGCCCCCGTACTCGTATCGCGTCGTCACGTAGATCTGCTGCGTGTGTCGACCATGCTGTGTCGGGCCGATTCCTCGCGTGCGCACGGCTGTTGATCCGCGGGTCCGCTGAGGACCACGCGCCCCGCCGCTCCTGATCCCACACGGAACAACCGCGCACCCCTTCGCTCGCCCTCCCGCCTTCCCCTCTGCTCGCGTATACGTGGCGCCTCCCCCTCGGTGGTGGCGCGTGCCGTGCTGCTGCTTCGACGAGGTCTCCTCATGCCCGACAACCCCCTCCTGCTCCACTGGTTCCTGCCTACCGGCGGGGACGGCCGCGATCCCGGCGGTGTCACAGCCGTCCAGGGCCGTACCGGATCCGCCACCCGGCGGTCCGCGGACATCCCGTACCTGGCCCAGGTGGCCCGAGCCGCCGAGCAGGCCGGGTTCCACTCTCTGCTCACGCCCGTGGGGCTGGGTTGCGCGGACCCCTGGATCCTCACCGCCGCGCTCGCGCAGCACACCACCCGGATCGGGTTCCTGGTGGCGTTCCGCGCAGGATTCGCCAGTCCGACCCTGCTGGCGCAGCAGGCAGACGCGTTCCGCCGGTTCGCGGGAGGCAGACTCGCGCTCAACGTGGTGACCGGGGGCGATCCCGCCGAACAGCGGGCGTACGGCGACTGGTTGGAGCACGACGCACGGTACGCCCGGACCGAGGAGGTGATGACGGTCCTGCGCGACCTGCTGGACGGCAAGACGGTCGACCACCACGGCGCCCACGTGCGGATCGCGGGCGCCCGGATCACCGACCCGGACCTGCGCCATCCCGTGCCCCTGTACTTCGGTGGGGCCTCTCCCGCCGCCGAGGAGGTGGCCGCGCGGCAGGCCGACGTACAACTGCTGTGGGGCGAGCCGCCCGCGGCCGTCGCCGCACGCATCACCCGGCTGCGGGAGCGGTCCCGGGCGGCTGGCCGCACCGTCCGGCTCGGGCTGCGGCTGCACGTCATCAGCCGGGACACCGCCGCCGAGGCCTGGTCCGAGGCGGACCGGATCCTCGCCGGATTCGACCAGGAGGCCGTACGGGCGAGCCAGGAGCGTTTCGCCGGCATGGACTCCACCGGACAGGCCCGGATGACCGCGCTGCACGGCGGGGTCGTGGACGCCGCCCGCCTCACGGTGGCGCCGAATCTGTGGGCCGGCATCGGCCTGGTCCGCGAGGGCGCCGGGACCGCGCTGGTCGGCTCGCACGACGAGGTGGCCGGACGGCTCGCCGAGTACCGCGCCCTGGGCATCGACGAGTTCGTCCTCTCCGGCTACCCGCACCTCGAAGAGGCGTACCGGGTCGGCGAGGAAGTGGCCCCGCGGCTGCGCGCCCTGACCGGGGCGGATGCCCCGTGAGCGCTCCCGCGACGACGACGGCGGCGTCCGGGCCGGACCGGCTGCCGCAACCCGCCCCCGAATCGTCGGGTACCGGAGCCGGGGCCGACTCCTCCCGGCGGGACCGCCTGCGTGAAGCCGTCCGGTGGGGCGGGCTGCGGCTCGTCGCCCTCGCCGTGCTCCTCGGCGCCTGGCAGGCGGTGGTCTCCGCCGAGGTGTGGCCGCGGGTCCTCGTTCCCTCGCCCGGCGATGTGTGGCGGCAGTTCGTCCTCGCCTCCACGGTGCACGACGGAGTGCGCGGCTACGGCGGCCATCTGCTGATCGAGCACCTGGGCGTCAGCCTGGGCAGGATCGGCACCGGCTCCGCGTACGCCGTGCTGGCCGGGGTGCCACTGGGGCTGCTGATCGGTACGGTCCGGCCGCTGGCCGTCGTGCTGGAGCCCGCGGTCACGTTCCTGAGGACGCTGCCGCCGCTGGCGTACCTCTCGCTGCTCGTCATCTGGTTCGGCATCGACGAGGCCCCGAAGATCTGGCTGCTGGTCATCGCGGCCCTGCCACCGATCGCCGCGGCCACCGCGGCGGCCGTGCGCACGGTACCAGGACAGCTCGTCGAGGCCGCCCGGGCGCTGGGATCGGGGCCGACGGCGCTGCTGCTGTCCGTGCGACTGCCCTCCGCGCTGCCCGAGATCCTCACCGGCGTCCGCATCGCCGTCGGTGTCGCCTACACCTCCGTGGTCGCGGCGGAGACCATCAACGGTGTGCCCGGCATCGGCGGCATGATCCGCGATGCGCAGCGCTACAACCAGACCGCGCTGGTGATCGCGGGCATTCTCGCCATCGGCCTGTCCGGGATCGTGCTGGACGCGCTGTTGCGGCTCGTCGAGCGGATCGCCGTGCCATGGCGGGGCCGCGCCTGATTCCCGCCGCTTCCTCCCGTTCCCTTCCGCCCTCGTGCCCTTCTTCCCGCGTTCCCACGTCGTCCGACCTCAGACCGGAGATCGTCCATGCCCGCACGTCTGTCCCGCCGCACCCTCCTGCTCACCGCGGCCGTCGCCCTGACGGCCTCCGTCACCACCGCCTGCGCAGGTGGCGGCGACGCGGCCGACGGATCCTCGGGGCGGACCACCGTACGGATCGCCTACCAGGCGATACCCAACGCCGACCTGGTGGTGAAGAACCAGCGGCTGCTGGAGCAGGCCCTTCCCGAAGTCGAGGTGAAGTGGGTGAAGTTCGAGTCCGGTGGCGACGTCAACACAGCCGTCATCGCCGGGGCGGTCGACCTGGGTCTGGCCGGGTCGAGCCCCGTCACCAAGGGGCTCTCCGCTCCGCTGAACATCCCGTACAAGGTGGTATGGATCCATGACCTGATCGGGGACAACGAGGCGCTCGTCGCCAAGCCCGGGATCGGTTCGGTGAAGGACCTGGTGGGCAAGAAGGTCGCCGCTCCCTTCGGGTCGACGGCCCACTATTCACTGCTCGCCGCGCTGACGACGGCCGGTGTCGACCCGTCGTCCGTGCAGACCATCGACCTCCAGCCGCAGGACGCGCTCGCCGCCTGGAAGCGCGGGGACATCGACGCCGCCTACGTGTGGACGCCGACGCTGAGCGAACTGACCAAGGACGGCAATGTACTCGTGACCAGCCGTGAACTGGCCGAGCAGGGAAAGCCCACGGCCGACCTGGGCGTGGTGACGAACGCGTTCGCGGCCAAGCACCCTGACGTGGTCACGGCCTGGATCAAGGCGCAGGACACAGCCGTCGCACAGGCGCGTACCGCACCGGACCGGGCCGCGAAGTCCATCGGGGCGGAGCTCGGGCTGCCGACCGAGGAGGCGAAGCGGCAGTTGTCCGAACTGGTGCTGCTCAGCGCGAAGGAGCAGACCGGACCCGACTACCTGGGCACTCCGGGCGCCCCCGGCAGGCTCGCGGCGAACCTGCACGACGCCGCCGTGTTCCTGAAGGGGCAGAAGGCCGTCGACTCAGTGCCGGACGAAGCGGCCTTCGGGCGGGCGCTCGCGGTGGAGGAGCTCGGCCGTGCCGCGAACTGACGCGCCGGACACGCGGACCGCGATCGTCGAGCTGGCGGGGGTGTCGGTCCGGTACGGCTCGGCGAAGGCGCCGGTGGCGGCGCTCGACGGCGTGGACGTACGCATCCACGCCGGCGAGTTCGTCGTCCTGGTCGGGCCCTCCGGCTGCGGCAAGACGAGCCTGCTGCGGGTGGTGGCGGGCTTCGAGCGGCCCGCCGCGGGCCGAGCCCGGGTCCGGGGCGCGCTACCCCGGCCGGGCAGGGGAGCCGCGGTGGTGTTCCAGCAGCCGCGGCTGTTCCCTTGGCGCACGGTGGGCGGGAACCTCGCCTTCGCGCTGGCCCGGCTGGGCGTGCCGCGATCCGACCGGCCCGGCCGGATCGCCGACCTTCTGGAGCGGGTGGGACTGCCCGGGATGGCGGGCCGGCGCACGTGGGAGCTGTCGGGCGGTCAGCAGCAGCGGGTGGCGCTGGCCAGGGCACTGGCCGCGGAGCCCGAACTCCTGCTCATGGACGAGCCGTTCGCCGCGCTCGACGCTCTGACGCGGGAGCGGCTCCAGGAGGAGGTGCGGGCCCTGGCCGGGCGGCTCGGCACGACGGTGCTGTTCGTGACGCACTCGGCGGAGGAGGCGGTGCTGCTGGGCTCCCGGGTGCTGGTCATGGCCGCGGGGCCCGGCCGGGTGGTGGCGGAGCTGCCGGTGCACCTGGCGAGGGGGCCCGGCACGGACGTGTCCGCGCTGCGGGCCTCACCCGAGTTCGCACAGCTGCGCGGCCGGCTCGCCGGGATCATGCGCGGCGGAGCCGTTCCCGGCCCCTGACGGCTGATCGCGACACCGGCGGAGGTGCGTGCGGCCCCGTCGTGGGCTGCCCGCGTGCCACGGGAACGTGAGCTGCGTGAACAAGCTGTGGCATACCGCCACGGCAGGTCCGAACCGTGGGGGCGGCGGAGAGCGGCCGTTCCGTTCCTGGGCAACCGCCGCACACGGAAGCAGGGACGGAGCCGCGCCACCGGCATCAGCCCCCTCGGCCGTTCCCATCGCGCCGGCCGTCTCCGGGTGCCGCGGCACCCGGAGACGGCCGCCGGATCCTTGCCCCCGCAGCCGTTCCCTCCCCCTCCGGTCACGAGGCCCCTGATGCCCGGTGGTGCGGAACAACCCGGTGAAGTCCGCCGCTCCGCCCCGGCTCTCCCCGGCCGCCGGCAGGATCTGCACCGTCTCCGTGACCGGGCCGACGGGCAGCGCCGGGCTCAACGCGTTCGCCCAGCACCACTCCGTCGTCGATCCGGCCGACGGCGCCCAGCTCACCGGCTCCTCCCTGGGCATCGGCCCGCCGAGGGCCGGGAGGCACTTCCCGTATCAGGAGGCGCGGTACTCCCCTCCCCTTCGCCTGAGCCGTCACGCGCCCCGTTGGGCGAGTCCTGCTCCGTCGCCTTCCTCCATCGCGGCCGCCCGCACCCGCCGCTCCTCGCGAGCAGAGCCGATGTCCCGTTCCAGGGGTGTACGGCTCACGGCCGTAGCGAGGTCCTCCAAGGCCCGCTTCTGCAGTTCCGCACCGCGCCGCATCACGGAGTTCCGGTCCGTAGCGGCGACCGGCCACTCGTGGAGCGCCTCCTCCACGCGCTCCCACTCCGGATTCCTGTGCTCGCGCACATCGACCGCCGCCTGCGCGGTGTCCGCCTCCAGTGCCTCGGCGAACCGCTCCGCCTCCGGGGCCGACGGGCTGCCGGCCCGCGGCACAACGCTCTCCATGAGGATCGCCGCTCTGTCGAACCCTTTGAGCGCCTCCTGCGCCTCCTCCGCCTCGCGTGATGTCAGACCCCTCGCGGGGATCGGTTCCTGTCTTGCCTGGTCGTACGCCTCCTGCCAGGCGGCACGTGCTTCCCTGCTCGCCAGTTGGGCCCTGCGCATGTCGGCGCGACGCTCCCTGGTCGGTTCCGCCCGGCTGCGGAGCACCGCGGCCGCGTAGCGGCCGTTCGCGGCGAGCCAGTCCGCGAGCCTTCCCGGCAGCCGGGGCGTCTCCCACGCGGGAAACACCGCGTACGCCAGCATGGCCAGGGCCCCGCCCAGCAGAGTGAGCACCACCCGCTCCGGGACCGTCTGCTCCCATGCCTGGCCGCCCATGGCGAGCAGGAACACGACGTACGTGGCGGTGAAGCACTGGGAATAGGCGTAGCCGGTACGGATCAGCGTGTAGGACAGGCCTGCCGAGACCACTGCCAGCACGCCGAACAGCTGGGCGTCCGGTCCCAGGGCCCGCGCCATCCCGGTGGCGAGTGCGACCCCCGCCAGGGTCCCGGCGAGACGGGCGACCGCACGCGCGTACGTCTGGTGGAAGTCCGGCCGCATCACCATGACCGCGGCGATGGGCGCCCAGTAGCCGTGGCCCAGGGGCAGCGGGGCGGCGATGAGACAGCCGAGCACGGATGCCGCCGCCAGGCGGACCGCGTGCCGGAACACGGGCGAGTCCCGGCGGAGCTCCCGGTGAACCGCCCGCACGACCACCGGGACCAGACGCAGCATCGTCGGGCGCACCAGTAACGGGGCGCTCGCAGGGCCGTCCGAGGTGGGTGTCCTCCCACGTGTGCTGCCGCTCCCGGCGATCTCGAGCGCCTCGCCGAGCAGTTTCACGAGCCGCTCGGCGGCCTGCCGCGCGGGGCCCTCCAGCACCTCGTGCTCCTCGTCCACGCGCAGGACGTCGGCGCTCGCGGGCGGCACCTCCGCTGGAGTGCCACGGCGGATCGAACGGGCTGCCGCGTCCAACACGTCGGCGGCCGCGCCGAGCAACTCCCGCGCGCGGTCCCGCCCCGCTCCCTCCGCGGGGGCGCCGACGTCCGGGTCCGCGAGTGCGGTGACGGCCGGGAGAATGCGCTCGGCCAGTCCCCGCGGGCCGTGGAGGACGGTGGGACGGGTGCGGGCCTGTGACGGCGTCACGGCGGCCGCGTCCCGGGCCGTCATCAACGGCTCCGGGTCGAACGCAGCGGTCGGGTCGTGCCGCAGCCGACGGGCGTAGTCCGCTACGGCGGCCAGGGCATCGGCCAGGGCGTCACGATGCGCCCCCCATCGACG
>NZ_LIVV01000001.1:747273-855535 GCF_001905825.1 Streptomyces sp. CB02009 | reverse complement strand
GCAGGATGAGCGCGGCCTGCACCACGCCCCCGAGCGCGATGACCCCGGCGTGCTCCAGAGCCCGCCCGACGCTGGTGGGCAGGGTGACGGTCACGAGCATGCTGCCGACCGTCGTCGCCGCGACGATCCCGGCGGTCGATCCCACGGCCCACGCCATCCCCGCGGCAAAGGCCCATACGGCCAGCAGCGGGAGGAACGTCACGAGTCGTTCCGCTGCCAGATAGCCTACGAAGGTGCTGAGGGCCAGACCGGCGCCCGCGCCGAGCGCGATCACTTTGCGCGGACGCCAGGTGCGCTGGAAGGTGGCTGCGCCCGCGGAGTAGGCGCCGAGGGCGGCCGATGCGGCATAAGCGGGGGAGGCCAGCCACAGCGCCGGTCCGACGATGATCGCCACCCCGACGGCCGTGCGCAGGGCGAGGAGGGGCTCCAGTCGCGTCTCCTCGATCGTGAGCCCGGATCGCACGACTTCTCGGAGGGCCCGCAGCCACGTCACGGGCATGAGCCTAGTCGGAACGCCCTGCGGGGTCGCGCCGAGCCGGTCCTCCGGCTCAGGTCACCCGCTGGTCCCCTCGGTCGTCCTGTGCCATCTGGCGTCGTTCCTGTTCCCGCTTGGAGTAGGCGGCCGCCCGGATGGCCTCGTCGCTCTCCAGGCCGGAGCCCAGCGCGCCGCCCACGGTGGCGGTCGACGCGACGAACCATGACAACGTCCAGTAGTCCGTCGCGTCCAGTGGTTCTCGTGTCAAGGAGGCGAACACCTGGTCGTTGAGGATGAACAGCGCCCACACGACGTTGATGAGCAGCAAACCCCCGTAGCAGACGAGCACGCCGATGCCCACGGTCAGGACCGTCGACGTGTTGTAGAGCCTCGCCCTCTGCCGTGCCTCCGGAGAGCCCTCCGCCGAGCGATGCCAGAGCTCCGCGTCGACGATCAGCCAGCCGATCATGAGTGCGACCGAGCCGACCATGGCGATCACGAGCCGCGGGGTGCTCAGTGCCTCGGCGAGACTCCAGACGGTGGAGTTGACGGTGGCGACCGCTCCCGTGGCCAATGCGGCCGCCAAGGCTTTCGACAGCCCCGGCACCAAGCGCCAAGGCCGGTTGGCGCGGACCATGCCGGCGAGCACCCGCAGGTAGCCGCGTGGCCCGCCGACGACGTACCGCAGATCGGCGGTCTCTTCTTCACCGGCCCCGCCCGGACGAACGGGTGTCAGACGATGGGCGAGCGGGCTTGGACGCCGTTCGCCACGCGGCCGCTCCCCGGCGCCGGAGTCCTTTGGCCCGGTCAGGGCCAGCACGGCCTCTTCCACGGCCCGCCGCGCCCTCGTCTGCAGGCGCAAGCCACCCAGGGAAGGAAGCGAGAGCAGCGCCAGGCCGTGTTCGTGGCTCAGGTCCACAGCCAGCCTGCGGCCGTGTGAGTGCAGCGGAAGGTCGGTGAGGGCCACGACGATGTCCCAGTCCTCCGCGCTTCCGCGGTCCTTGATCCGGCGCATCAAGGTGTGCGGGTCCTCGGTCCCCGCGGTGAAGGGCTCACTGACGACCGTGACCTCGAACCGCCGCTCCTGGGGGGACGTGTCGGCGAGCCGAGTGGAGAGGACCCGGGCCATGCGGTGCGCGATCTCCGTCGGCGCGTCCGGATCCGCCAGGAGGGCTACGACCGTGACGTCCTGAGGCGACGTACGCATGCCCCGCCTCTTCTCGTCGGCCACCCCCACAATCGCAGGTGCCCACAGGATGCCTTCACGGCTACGTCGCCACCGCACGCGACACGCGGGCCTCCCAGAGGAAGATGCGGGCCGTGCGCCTGGCCGCCTGCCGGGACCGCCGGGGGCGGTCACCGTCAGGCCTCTGCTTGCCGCGGCCGCGGGAGGCCGCTCGTCTACGCGGCCGAGTGGAGTTCGGCCCGGCCGAACAGCAGGGCCCAGCCGGTGGGGAGCCGGTGGAGGATGCGGGTGATGAGGTCGGGGCCGGCGTGGGCGGTGACGGCGGCGAAGACGGATCCGGTGTCCCAGCGGGTGGTGGCCAGGGAGGCGCCGGAGCGGGCGGCGAGGTCCTTGACGAAGGCCCAGCCTCCCAGCGGCTGATGGTCGGGGATCTGCGAGGCCAGGACGCGGGCGGCCTCCAGGGGCAGGCAGGCGGTCAGGTCGACACGCTCGTCGCCGGTCAGCTGGCGTCCCAGCCCTGCCAGGACCAGGCGGACGGCCTCGTCTGCCCGCTCGCGGGTGGGGTAGGCGCCTTCGTAACGGACCCTCTCCAGCATCTGCTCGTACGTCGTCGAGTACGGCTGCCGTTGCTCGAGCGGTACGCGGACGTCGGTGATCATTGCGGTGGATGCCTTTCGTCAAGCCGGGGTCGAGTGGGTGCCGGTGTGCGGCACCCTTGGTCAGATGGGGTGGGGGCGGCCGAAGAGGAGGTCGTAGCCGACCGGGAGCTGGAGCAGGATCTGTCCCAGCAGGTCCTCGCCCGCGGCGTCGGCGACCGTGGACAGCACGGCGCTGACGTCCCATGTCGCGGTCTGCTCGGTGGCGCCCTCGATCCACGCCGCGGTAGCCCTCACGAACCGCTCCGGTGGCAGCGGTTCGGCGCTCTGGAGCGGGTTGAGCAGGATCAGGGCGAATACCTCCGGCAGGCGTGCCGCGAGCTGGGCGCGGACTGCGCCGACCAGGTGCGCGCCGAGCAGCGCGAGGACCACCCGGGCCGCGCGCTCGGCCTCCTCTGCGGTGCCGTACTCGCCGCGTTCCCTGACGTGGTCGAGGAACGCTTCGCGTCGCAGGGTCATCTCGGTCGCCACCCTTTCGGATCTGGAAGTCCGTAGGGGTGCGGAGGGCGGGTGAGGGGGAGATCAGGAGCCCGTCCTCCGCACCGGTGTCCGGTCGGGGTCAGCCGGAGATCTCCCTGCGGCCGGAGCCGATGCCGACGGAGATCTTGCGGGGCTTGGCACGCTCGGCGATCGGGATGCGCAGGGTGAGCACGCCCGCGTCGTAGTCGGCCTCGATGCGCTCGGTGTCGAGGGTGTCGGCGAGCACGAGCTGGCGGGAGAAGGCGCCCAGTGGCCGCTCGGACAGTTCCATCTGCACGTCGTCGGCCTTCGCGACCGGGCGGCGCTCGGCCCTGACGGTGAGCATGTTGCGTTCGACGTCGACGTCGATCGCGTCCGCGCTGACGCCGGGCAGGTCGAAGACCACCACGTACTCGTCGCCCTCGCGGTAGGCGTCCATCGGCATGGCCGAGGGCCTCGACCAGGTGCCAGGACCCAGCAGCTGCTGCGTCATCCGGTCCAGCTCCCGGAAGGGGTCAGTGCGCATCAACATCGTGAGAACACCTCCAGCAGGTCAGGCAGTTACTGCCAATGCGCTTCACTGACACCGTTGTAACATGTCATCCAATGGATGACAAACACGATGTCGTCGACCTGATGACAGATCCGAGGGAGGTGCTCGTGACCCCGTCCGACCAGCCGCGGTCACCTCGTACCGACGGCCACAGCCCGGCGTCGTTCCTGGCTGCCGCGGCAGCCCTTCACGCCGTGGACGAGGCCCTGCGAGCCGCCCAGGAGCAGATTCCCGAGGGCCCCGACGCCGGGCCGGGACCGGAGCAGGCCCTGGCTTCGCTGTCGCTTCTGCGGCAGGTCCGCGAGCAGCTCGCCGGGTGGGAGACGGGCATGATCGAAACCGCCCGGGACGCCGGCGCGAGCTGGGCCGACCTCGCCTCTCCCCTGGGCGTCGCCAGCCGTCAGGCCGCCGAGCGCCGCTATCTGCGCGGCCGCCCCGGCGCGGCAGGGACCACCGGCGAACAGCGCGTGACGGCCACCCGGCAGGCCCGTGCCGCCGACCGCACGACCGCCGCCCGGGCCCGCCGCAACGCCGCCGACCTGCGCCGTCTCGCCGGGCAGATCACCGCACTCGACGACCTGCCCGTCTCCGCCCGCCACCCGCTCAGGGAGCTCCACGCCGCCCTCGCCCACGACGATCCCGCCGACCTCATCGCCCCCCTGCTCGCCGCCCGCCCCCACCTGGCGGCTGCCCACCCGGATCTCGCGGCCCGGCTCGACACCCTCACGGCCCCCTAGCACGCGTCGTACGATCCGCTGCCCGCCGACGCAACGTCCTGGAGGAGCAGGGTGTCGACGTGCACCAGCGCGGGCCCGAGCAGGTGCGGCGTGAGCAGGGACACGTCCTGGGACTTCGGTCCGCTTCCACGTCGGCGCTCAGACGCCGGGGAGCCCGGCCAGGGCGGCGCCCAGTCCGAGGGCGGCACAGACACCGAGGGTGCGCAGGACGCTCCAACGGAGTTTGAAGATCAGCAGGGCGGCGAGCACGGTGATCGCGAGCGCGGCGGGCCGCAGCGTGCCCGCGTCCGGCAGCGCGAAGGTCACAGGGCCGAAGACCTTCTCGTGCACGTCTGTGAAGAGGGCGTGTTCGGCGAAGTAGAGGGCGAGGTTGGCGATGACCCCGACGACGGCCGCGGTGATGCCGGTCAGGGCTGCGGAGATGCGCCGGTTGCCGCGCAGGCGCTCGATGTAGGGGGCGCCGAGGAAGATGAAGAGGAAGCAGGGCACGAAGGTGACCCAGGTGGTCAGCAGTGCGCCGAGCAGGGCCGCCGCCCAGGGGGCGAGGGTGCCGGGGTCGCGGTAGGCGCCGAGGAACGCGACGAACTGCACCACCATGATCAGCGGTCCCGGGGTGGTCTCTGCCAGGGCGAGGCCGCTGACCATCTCCTTCGGTGTGAGCCAGCCGTAGGTCTGCACGGCCTGCTGGGCGACGTAGGCCAGAACCGCGTAGGCGCCGCCGAACGTGACCAGCGCCGTGCCGGAGAAGAACACGCCCTGCCTGGTGAACACGCTCTCGGTGCCCGTCAGGAGGGCGACCGCGGCCACGGGGACGCCCCACAGGAGCAGCCCGATCGCGACAATGCGCCAGGTGCGGCGGCGGCTGGGCCGCTCGTGGTGCAGCGTGTCGTCGGGGATCAACGGCGCGGGGCCGTCGCCGGCCCCGTGGCCGCCGGCGGGCTTGAGCGCGTCGGGCTTGTACCGGCCGATCAGCCACCCCGCGAGGGCGGCGGCGGCGATGACCGCGGGGAAGGGCATCGAGAACAGGGCCAGCGCCGCGAACGAGGCCGCCGCCAGGGCGATGAGCAGCGGGTGGGTCAGGGAGCGCCGGGCGACCCGTGTGACGGCTTGGGCGACGATGGCGACCACCGCGGGAGCCAGGCCGGCGAAGACGCCGGTGACGGCTGCCGTCGAGCCGAAGGCGACGTAGAGGGCGGACAGGGCGAGCAGGGCGAGGACGCCCGGGAGCACGAAGAGGGTGCCGGCCACGAGTCCGCCGCGGGTGCCGTTGAGGAGCCAGCCTGTGTAGATCGCGAGCTGCTGCGCTTCCGGGCCGGGGAGGAGCATGCAGTAGCTGAGAGCGTGGTTGAACCGCTGCTGGCCTATCCAGCGTTTGTCCTCCACCAGTGCCCGCTGCATCACGGCGATCTGACCGGCGGGGCCGCCGAAGGTCTGCCAGGAGATGGCGCACCAGGCGCGGGTCGCCTGCCGCAGGGGGATCACGTCCCCGTCGGCGGCGCCCCGGTCGGCTCGGGCCCGGCAACTCGGTGGCTGGTCGGTGGCGGTCACCGGCACTCCCCTTCTCGTCCTGATCAGGCCGCACGAGACGACCGGGTCCGGGCGGCTCGGGCGTACGCGACCGCGTCACCCACCTCGCCCACTGTTGTGTAACCATGGTTACATCTGAAGATGGACTGAGGAAGGCGGTTCTCGGGGGATGGACATGAACAGCTCGTTGCAGCCGCCGGTCGTGAGCGGCGCCCCGGGACTCTTCGGGTGAGCGGCCCGGACACCGGGCAGCGCCAGTGGGTGCTGCTCTCCTACCGGCTGCCCCGGGAGCCCTCCACCCCGCGGATCACCGTGTGGCGCAAGCTCAAGCGCCTCGGGGTCGCACAGATCAGCGACGGCCTCGTCGCCCTGCCCGCCGACGCCCGCACCCGCGAGCAGCTGGAGTGGATCGCCGAAGAGGTCACCGACCACGACGGCAACGCCACGGTGTGGCTCGCCCACCCAGCCGCTGCCGGCGACGAACAACGGCTCATCGACACGATGACGCAGGCCCGTGCCGCCGAGTACCAGCAGGTGCGCGGCGAGGCCGAAGCCGCCCGCACGGAGGACGACGCCGAACGGCGGCGGGCCCTGACCAGGCTGCGCGCCGAACTACGGCGCATCCAACGCCGCGACTACTTCCCCCCCGACGCCCGCGACACTGCCGAGCAGGCCGTCAACGCCCTGCATGCCACCGACACCACGGAAGAGAGCACCCCATGAAGTGGGCCACCCGCGCCGGCATCCACATCGACCGCGCCGCCTGCGCCTGGCTGATCAGCCGCTTCATCGACCCTGCTGCCGAGTTCGTGTTCGTCACCGACCCCGCCCACGTCCCGGCCGACGCCACTCCCTTCGACATGCGCGGCGCCGAACTCGGGCACCACCACGGCGACTGCAGCTTCGAGACGATCCTGCGCGTCCACCGGCTCACCGACGACCCCGCCCTGCGACGGATCGCGGACATCGTCCATGAAGCCGACATCGACGACGAACGCTTCCACGCGCCCGAGGCCCCCGGCCTCGACGTCGTCCTGCGCGGTCTGTCCATGATCGGCGACGACGCCCACACCATGGCCGTCTCAAGCCCCGTCTTCGACGGCCTCTACGAGTATTACCGGCGCGCCACCCTCCTCGGCCGCGAACCCGCATGAGAACCGGGCAAGGCGAGCAGGGCGGCGGACGGCGAAGACTCGGCGCGAGCTCACAGCCTGACCATGACCTCAGCGCCAAGCGACTGTACCGTCGTTCCCCGAGGCCGATTCAGGGCCTGCGGGGCGGACCAGGCTGCCCGTCATCTCCCGGTGCTCGTGCACGAAGCGAATCGCCATGGCCCCCTCACCGGCGGCCGAGGCCACGCGCTTGACCGAACCGCTCCTGACGTCGCCGGCGGCGAAGACCCCCGGAAGGGTCGTCTCCAGCAGCAGCGGACCGCGGCCGAGCGGGTCCCACCGGGACGCGTCGGCCGCCGCCAGGGCGTCGGCACCGGTGAGGACGAAACCCTTCTCGTCCAAGGCCAGCACGCCCCCGAGCCAGTCCGTGCGCGGCCGGGCCCCGATGAACACGAACAGCGCCGCGGCCCGCACTTCGCGGCGCTCACCGCTCGCGTTGTCCTCGACGGTCAACGACTCCAGCTTCTCCTTCCCGGACACACGACGGACCTCGGTGTGGAGCATCACCTCGATCTTCGGGTGCCGTTCCACCTGATCGACCAGGTACCGCGACATGTCGGCGGTGAGGTCGCCGCCCCGGACGAGGAGATGGACCCGGGCAGCGTGGTTCGCGAGGAACAGCGACGCCTGCCCGGCCGAGTTCCCGCCACCCACCACGGCGACCGGATCCGCCCGGCAGAGACTGGCCTCGTGGACGGTCGCCGCGTAGTAGACGCTGATGCCCTCCAGGCGGTCGATGTCCGGGACGGCGAGCCTGCGGTAGCGCACACCCGAAGCGAGCACCACGGCGCCTGCCCGCGCCGTGGAACCGTCTGCGAAGGTGACGACGTACTCGTCGTCCCGCGGGGCGAGCCCGGTGACCTGGGCCGGCACCATGAGGCGGGCGCCGAACTTGTGGGCCTGGAGCACCGCCCGTTCGACGAGCTCGCCCCCGGAGATGCCCGAGGGGAAGCCCAGGTAGTTCTCGATGCGGGACGAGGTGGCGGCCTGGCCTCCGGTGGCCACCGCGTCCACGGTGACCGTGGTGAGGCCGTCGGAGGCTCCGTACACGGAGGCGGCGAGTCCTGCGGGGCCCGCGCCGACCACCAGTACGTCGCACCGCCCGGCCTCCGGCGAGGGGGCGGGCAGCCCGATGAGCCGGGCGAGTTCGGCGTTGCTGGGATTGCGCAGCACCTGCTCGCCCTTCCAGAGGACCACCGGGGTCTCCTCGGGTCGGATCGAGAACCGGCTCAGCAGCGCGTCGGCCTCCTTGTCACGCTCCAGGTCCACCCATCGGTGGGGAAGCCGGTTACGGGCGGCGAACTCCCGCAGCCGCAACGTGTCCGGTGAGTAGCACGACCCCAGGATCCGGAAGCCGGCGCCGAGGCCGATGAGCAGGTATCTGCGGCCCAGATAGGCGCGGAGGATCAGGTCGCCGAGGACGGGGTCGCGTTCGACCAGGGCGCGTTGAAGCTCCACCGGCACGGCCAGGACCTCGCCGGTCCGGCGCATCACGGCGGTGTCGAAAGCGGCTTGGCCCTCCAACAGACCGAGTTCACCGAGGAACCTGCCGGGTCCGTGCACGGCCACCGTGCGCTCCTCGGGCCCACCGTGGTCGTGGAGGATCTCGACGGCGCCGCTGAGGATCACGAGAAACTCCCGGAACGGCTCACCTTCGCGGTACAGCACCTCGCCCTCGGCGGCCCTGCGGCGTTCACCGTGCGCGGTCAGGTCCTGGAGTTGCTCCGATGTCAGCCGTGGAAACGCCCCGTACCGGTCAGGTGTCTCGCGGACGGCATCCTGCTCGTGCTCGGTCGTGCTCATCAGACCAGGGCCTCGTGAACGAAGCACCAGCGCCAGTCCTCTCCCGGCTGCAGGGACCGCACGACGGGGTGACCGGCACTCCCCGCGTGCCGCCTGGCGTGCTTCATGGGCGAGGAGTCGCAGCAGCCGACGTGTCCGCAGGTGAGGCAGAGGCGCAGATGCACCCACGGGGTGTGCTCCCTGAGGCACTCCTCGCAGCCTTCCGGGGTACGCGGTGTGACCGGGCGCACCATCGACAGGTGCGGGTCGGGAATCGTGGCCATGAGGGTTCTCCTTCCGTGAACCTCTTGCAGTGGTCTAGCGGCCCGCCATCGCCTGCTCGACCCATGCGCGCAGAACGTGTGCGGGTGCCGCGCCGGCCTGCCGGGCGATCGTCTCGCCCTTGTCCAGGACGAGGAGGGTCGGCACGGCCTGCACGTCGAAACGACGGCTGAGCTGCGGGTTCCTGTCGACGTCGACCTTCACGAGCTTGATCCGGCCGGCGAGGTCGCGGGCGACCTGTTCGAGGGCGGGGCTGACCGTGCGGCAGGGGCCGCACCAGGTGGCCCAGAGGTCGACGACCACGGGCACGGAGGCCCGTTCGACGACCTCGGCGAAATCGTCGTCGCCTGCGTCCACGACCCAGGGCAGCGGTTGCTTGCAGTGGCCGCACCTGGGCCGCCCCTCGGCGGTTACGGGTATCCGGTTGCCGCGCCCGCAGTTCGGACAGGTCACCGTCGTCGTCCGGGTGGTGTTCACGCAGCCCTCGCTTCCGAGGCAGGCTCCTGCCGGTCGTAGGTGACCACCAGCTCTCCGTGCGCGGCGTCGACGCGCACCGTCGCACCGTCCTGGACGTCGCCGCGCAGCAGCGCGCGTCCGACCAGCGTCTCGACCTCGTGGGAGATGTAGCGCCGCAGCGGCCGGGCCCCGTACACCGGGTCGTAGCCCTGGTGGGCGATCAGCTCCTTCGCCGCGTCGGTGAGTTCGACGGTGATGCGACGCTCGGCGAGCCGCTGTCGCAGCTCGTCGAACTGCAGGTCCACGATCCGCTCGATCTGCCGCTCACCGAGCGGCTTGAACAGCACGATGTCGTCGACGCGGTTGAGGAACTCCGGGCGGAAGTGTCCGCGCAGCTCTCCCATCACCAGGGCGCGCGCGTCGGGCTTGATCTCACCCTCGGCGGTGACGCCGTCGAGAAGGTGCTCGGAGCCGATGTTGGACGTCATGATGATCACCGTGTTGCGGAAGTCGACGGTACGGCCCTGGGAATCGGTGATGCGGCCGTCGTCGAGGATCTGCAGCAGGGTGTTGAAGACATCGGTGTGCGCCTTCTCGATCTCGTCGAACAGCACGACCGAGTAGGGCTTGCGGCGTACCGCCTCGGTGAGCTGGCCGCCCTCCTCGTAGCCGACGTATCCGGGCGGGGCGCCCATGAGCCGGCTGACGGTGTGCCGCTCCTGGTACTCACTCATGTCGAGACGGACCATGCTCTCCTCGGAGTCGAACAGAGCCCGGGCGAGGGTCTTGGCCAACTCGGTCTTCCCCACGCCGGTGGGACCGAGGAAGATGAACGAGCCGATGGGACGACGTGGGTCGCGGATGCCGGAGCGGGCGCGGATGATGGCGTCGGCGACGAGCTTGACGGCCTCGTCCTGACCGATGACGCGCTCGCGCAGGATCTCGTCGAGGCGCAGCAGCTTCTCGCGTTCGCCCTCCTGGAGGCGGGCGACGGGGACGCCGGTCCAGGCGGCGACGATCTCGGCGATCTCCTCCTCGGTGACGACCTCGCGCAGCAGCCGGTTCTGCCCCTGCTTGGAGGCCAGTTGCTCCTCCTCCGCGGCAAGCCGGCGCTCCAGATCCCGGAGGCGGCCGTAGCGGAGCTCGGCGGCCCGGTTGAGGTCGTAGGCGCGTTCGGCCTCCTCCGCCTCCAGGCGGACCTGCTCCAGTTCCTGGCGCAGCTCCTGCACACGGCGGATCGCCTGCCGCTCGGCCTCCCACTGGGCGCGCTTGGAGTCGGCCTCCGCGCGCAGGTCGGCCAGTTCCCTGCGCAGCTCCTCCAGGCGGGCCTCACTGGCGGGATCGGTCTCCTTCGAGAGGGCGGCGTCCTCGATCTCCAGGCGGGTGACGCGACGGGTGATCTCGTCGAGTTCGGCGGGCATGGAGTCGATCTCGGTACGCAGCCGGGCGCACGCCTCGTCCACGAGGTCGATGGCCTTGTCCGGCAGGAACCGGTCGGTGATGTAACGGTGGCTGAGGGTGGCAGCGGAGACCAGGGCGGTGTCCTGGATCTTCACTCCGTGGAAGACCTCCAGGCGTTCCCGCAGTCCTCGCAGGATGGAGACGGTGTCCTCCACGCTCGGCTCGTCGACCACCACCTGCTGGAAGCGTCGCTCGAGGGCGGCGTCCTTCTCGATGTGCTTGCGGTACTCGTCGAGGGTGGTGGCGCCGATCATGTGGAGCTCTCCGCGCGCGAGCATCGGCTTGAGCATGTTGCCCGCGTCCATGGCTCCTTCGGCGGCACCGGCGCCGACGACGGTGTGCAGTTCGTCGACGAAGAGCAGGATGCGCCCCTGAGCGGCCTTGACCTCGCCGAGCACGGCCTTGAGCCGTTCCTCGAACTCGCCGCGGTACTTGGCCCCGGCGACCAGGGAGCCCATGTCGAGGGCGAACACCGTCCTGTCGCGCAGCCCTTCGGGCACGTCGCCGCGGACGATGCGCTGGGCGAGACCCTCGACGATGGCGGTCTTCCCGACGCCCGGGTCGCCGATGAGGACCGGGTTGTTCTTGGACTTGCGGCTGAGGATCTGGGTGACGCGGCGGATCTCGGCGTCCCGGCCGATGACGGGGTCGAGGCTGCCGCTCCTCGCCTCGGTGACGAGATCGCGACCGTACTTCTCCAGAGCCTCGTAAACCACCTCGGGGTTGGCGGAGGTGACGCGCTGGTTTCCTCGGACCTGGGTGAGCGCGCTCAGGAACGAGTCCCTGGTGATGCCGGCCTCCTTGAGCAGACGCCCGGCCGCGGTCGACGACCCCTCCTCCGCGAGGGCGAGCAGGAGGTGCTCCACGGACACGTACTCGTCCTTGAGGCGTTTGGCCTCCCGCTCGGCGGCATCGAGCAGGCGGGCCAGCCGCTGGGTGACGAAGACCTGGCCGGGGGACGCGCCGGGCCCGGTGACCCGCGGGCGGCGGGAGAGCTCCTCCCGCACGGCCGCACGCAGTTCGTCGGGCCCGCTACCGGCCTGTCGCACCAGTCGCGGGATCAGACCGTCCTCCTGATCGAGGAGTGCGAGCAGCAGGTGCTCCCCGTCGACCTCGGTCTGCCCCATGCCGACGGCCGCGGACTGGGCTTCCTGAAGGGCTTCCTGGGACTTCTGGGTGAGACGGTTCATGTCCATGGGGGGTTATCACTCCTCGTGCCGCGCCCTCGCAGGGCGGCTTCGAGCAGGCTGATGCGATCGAGCAGGTCGAGCACCAGGCCGATCGAGGCGTAGTTGAGGCAGAGTCCGGAGCGCAGCCGCTGGATGCGGGCGAGCACCGCCGGGGCCGTGGGGTCGAACACCAGGCGCCCCGCGGCGTCGCGTTCGGCTTCGACGAGACCGAGGGCGACGAACCGGCGGATGAGATCGGGGTGGAGGCCCGAGCGACGGGCCACAGTGTCCAGGGAGAGTCTGCGGACGGGCACGAGCGCGTACCGGACGGTCGCCGCGGCGGTGAGGCCGGTGCCCGTGCGTACCGGGCGGTCGTCGCCCCTGTCGGCCCGGGCGGGGCCTGCGGCTCCCGAGGGTCGGTCGTTCATCGTGTCCTCCTGGGGTCGAAGGAGGAGGTGGCGGCGAGTTCCTCGAACAATTCGCGCTCCCGGTCGCCCAGGATGGGCGGCACCACGACACGGAGTTCGGCGTACAGATCGCCGTCGCCGCCGCGCGGGTCGGGCATGCCCTCGCCGCGCAGCCGCAGCCGCCGACCGCTGGACGAGCCCGCGGGGACGGTGACCTTCGCCGTGCCACCGCCAGGGGTGGGCACGGGCACGGTCGCCCCGAGGGCTGCCTCCCAAGGGGTGACGGGGATCTGGACGTGGACGTCGCGGCCGTCCAGCCGGAACTGCGGATGGGACTGGATACGCACCCGCAGGTACAGGTCACCACCGGGGGCATCACCACTCCCCCGGCCGCCCTCCCCCGCCAGCCGGATGCGCTGTCCGTCGGTGACGCCCGGCGGCACGTTGACCTCGTACCTCCGCGGCTGCCCGGTCGGCCCGGCGAGCGTGACGGTACGACGGCCGCCCTTGAACGCCTCCTCCACGGAGAGCGGCAGCTCGGCCTCCTGGTCGGCTCCCGGTACACCGCCGCGGGCGGCGCCCGCCCCGAAGAACGAACCGAACAGGTCCTCGAAGTCGATGTCCTCCGCTGCGAAGTCGTCGCCGAAGCCGGTGGCGTACCGGACGCGGGGGCCGCCCGCCCCCGCGGTCCCCCGGGCGCGGAAACCGCCGCCCGCGCCGGCCGCGACCCGGTCGTCGAAGTCCTCGGGGATCTTGCGGAAGTCCTCGCCGAAGCGGTCGTAGCGGGCCCGGGCCTTCGGGTCCGACAGGACGCTGTACGCCTCGTTGAGGTCTTTGAAGCGTTCCTCCGCCCCCGGGTCCTTGTTGACGTCGGGGTGGTGTCGGCGGGCGAGCCTGCGATACGCCTGCTGGATCTCGTCCTGGCTCGCGGTCCGCGGCACGCCCAGCACCTCGTAGAAGTCCTGTGCCATCGCCTGTCACTCCCGCTTCGCGACAGTCACGGCGGCGGGCCTGAGCTGCCGTTCGCCATCCCCGTAGCCGGGGCGCAGCACGTCGACGATCGTGCCCGGCGAGGCGTGGGGGTCCTCGACGACGCCGATCACCTCGTGCCGCGCCGGGTCGAACGCCACGCCGGTCTCCGCGTGCCGCGGGTAGCCGAGCAGTTCCAGGACGTTCACCGCCTGGTCGCGGACTGCCTGGACACCCTCCACGATGGCACCGGGATCGGCGCCGGCGTGGGTCAGGGCGAGTTCGAGGTTGTCCAGGACGGGCAGGAACGCGGCGGCCGTCCGGGAACGCTCGACCTTCCGCTCCCGCTCCAGTTCCCTGGCGTGGCGCTTGCGCAGGTTGTCGAGGTCGGCGAGCGCGCGCCGCCAGCGGTCCTGCAGCTCCTGGAGCTCCGCCGCGTACTCGTCGTCGGACGGTGCGGGGCCGCCGTCGGCCGCGCCGACGCCGGGTTGCCCGTCCGTAGCGGGCACCCGTCCGGTCGGCCGGCCCGAGGGCGGCGGAGCCGCGGCGTCCTCCGAAGCCGGATCGGTGTGGCCCGGTACGACCGGCTCGGGATTCTGGGGGTGGATGGGCATGGCGGTTCCTCAGTCCTTGTCGAACTCGGCGTCGATGACGTCGTCGTCACCGTCACTGCCGGTCGTGGGACCGCCGGTGGTGGCGTCCTGCCCGGGGCCGCCCGTGTCAGCCGCACCCTGGTGAGCCGCGAGGCCGGCGAGCAGCTGCTGGAGTTCGGAGGTCAGGGGCCGCACACGCTCGACGTCCGCCTCTTCCTTGACCGCCGCCCGGGCATCGGACACGAGCATCTCGGCGCGTGCCTTCTCGTGCGCGGGCGCCGCGTCGCCCAGTTCCGTGAGGCGCTTCTCGACCTGGTACGCGACAGCGTCGAGCTCGTTGCGGGCGTCGACGGCCTCGCGGAGCGCCTGGTCCTGCCCCTGGTGCCGCTCGGCCTCCTGGACCATGCGTTCGACCTCGCTGCGGTCCAGGTTGGAGCTCTCACTGATCGTGATGCCCTGTTCCTTGCCGTTGTCCCGATCGGAGGCCGTGACGTTGAGGATGCCGTTGGCGTCGATGTCGAAGGTGACCTCGACCTGGGGTTCGCCCCGCGGCGCCGGCCGGATGTCGGTGAGCTGGAACCGCCCCAGCACCCGGTTGTCGGCGGCAAGCTCTCGCTCACCCTGGAGGACGACGATGTCGACGGCCGGCTGGTTGTCCTCAGCGGTGGAGAAGGTCTCGGAGCGGCGCACCGGGATCGTGGTGTTCCGCTCGATGATCTTCGTCATCACGCCGCCACGTGTCTCGACTCCAAGCGACAGGGGGGTGACGTCGAGCAGCAGGACGTCCTTGACCTCGCCCTTGAGCACCCCGGCCTGGATCGCGGCGCCCAAGGCCACGACCTCATCGGGGTTGACGCTCATGTTGGGTTCCTTGCCGCCGGTCAGCCTGCGCACCAGGGCCTGAACGGCCGGGATGCGGGTGGACCCGCCGACGAGGATGACCTCGTCGATGTCGCTCTCGCCGGCCTTGGCGTCGGTCATGGCCTGCTGGACCGGTCCGAGGCACCGCTCCACCAGGTCTCCGGTGATCTGCTCGAAGGTGGACCGCATGATCGAGTCGGTGAGGTGCTTGGGTCCGGAGGCGTCGGCGGTGATGAACGGCAGGCTGACCTGGGTCTGCGTCACCGAACTCAGTTCGGTCTTGGCCTTCTCAGCCGCCTCGAAGAGTCGCTGCAACGCCTGCGGGTCCTTGCGCAGGTCGATGCCGTTCTCCTTCTGGAAGCCGTCCGCGAGGTGATCGACCAGGCGCCGGTCGAAGTCGTCGCCGCCCAGGTGGCTGTCACCGGCGGTGGAGCGCACCTCCACCACACCGTCGCCGACGTCGAGGATGCTCACGTCGAAGGTCCCGCCGCCCAGGTCGAAGACGAGGACGGTCTCGTGGTGCTGCTTGTCCATGCCGTACGCGAGGGCTGCGGCCGTCGGCTCGTTGATGATCCGCAGCACCTCGAGTCCGGCTATCCGGCCGGCGTCCTTGGTGGCCGTGCGCTGGGCGTCGTTGAAGTAGGCGGGCACCGTGATGACCGCCTCCGTGACCCGCTCCCCCAGCTGTTTGGAGGCGTCCGCGGTGAGCTTGCGCAGCACCTGGGCGCTGATCTCCTCAGGCGCGTACAACGTGTCGCGGACCTTGAAGCGGGCCGCCCCGCCGTCGCCCTCGACGACGTCGTACGCGACCGCCCTGGCCTCCTCGGAGATCTCGTCGAAGTGCCGGCCGATGAACCGCTTGGCGGAGTAGATGGTCCCCTTGGGATTGAGGATCGCCTGGCGCCGGGCCAACTGGCCCACCAGACGCTCGCCGGTGTCGGTGAAGGCCACCACGGACGGTGTCGTGCGGTTACCCTCGCTGTTCGGCACCACGGAGGGCTCGCCGCCCTCCCACACGGCGATCACCGAGTTCGTGGTACCCAGATCGATGCCCACTGCCTTGGCCATGAGAATCCTCCTCCCGGTGCGGCGGTCCTGCGCCGACTCTCCGGATCACGCTCGTTCGGGTACAAGTGGAATCCCAACCGGTGACAGGCAGAGTGCCGACCTGCCGACCAGCTGTTCAGCCTCGTCCGCGACCTTCTGGTCCGCGGCGACCCCGTACCGGCTCGGCTACAGGAACCTGAGCGAAGCGCAGTGCCGGCGGCCGCGCCGCAGCGCGGGAGAGGTCACCCGGTCATCGCGCGGTGCTTCCAGCCGGTGGCCGCCGAGGCTGCCAGACCCTGTCCAGGATGGTCGGCCGGATGGCTCGGCGCCTTCTCCCGACGAGCCAGAAGTGCGCGCGCCGAGTAGCCCCACGAGCACGAGAGGGGGATTCTGGGCATCTCGGCTGAGTCACCCCCCAGTGGGTAGTGTTAGTAGCGATCGCCTCCCCGGAGATCCGGGGAGATCGGAGTGATCCCATGAACGGCAGCCGATCACCGAACGCTCACGGCCGCTGCTCCGACGGGGAGGGCAGCCTTCCGCCGAAGAGCGCCGGGCGGCACCCTCCGGGCGCACGGGAGGAGACGCTCCCGCCCGCTACCGGACCGATCGGGCATGCCCTCCACTCCATGACGGGTTTCTCCCGCGCCCTGTTCGAAGCCGCGAGTGAAGGCGAGATCCTGCGCCTGGCCATGCATCACATAGCCGACGCCGGGCCGTACTGTGCGGAAGCCGGATACCTCCAGGTCGACGGCGATCTGGTCCCCAGCCCGAGGAACGATCACACCCACGCCGTATCCGTCGACCGGAGTGTCCGGGAACTGGAGGGGCGGGACGGGCCGGTGGCCGTCCCCGACAGAGCCTGGGGGTGGGCCCTCGGGCTGCGCGGGACGGAGCGACTTCACGGGTATCTGGTGGTGACCTCCGTAGCGCGGCCGACGGGGGCCCAACGGTCCCTGCTCGCGATGCTGATCTGGCACACCGCGGCCGCCCTGTCCGTCGCCTTCGCGCAGCGCCGCCGGCGCGAGGACGCGCTGGAGCTCCACCGGGTCAGGGAGGAACGTGCCACCCTTCAGCAGCAGCTGATCTCGGTGGCGGCTGAGTTGGGGAACCAGCGAGCCGTTCACGCGCTCATGGCCGACATCGCCGCATCAGGCGGCGGTGAGGAGGCCGTCACCCGCGCACTGCACCAGCTCACCGGACTTCCGGCGCTGGTCGAAGACCGCTTCGGACGGCTGAAGGCCTGGTCAGGTCCCGGTCGGCCCGACCCCTACCCGGAACCGGACCCCGCCCACCAGGACCTCATGCTGCACTCCGTCGCCCGGGAGGTCGGCCCCGTACGGATCGAGGACCGGCTGGTCACTCTGGTACGTCCACACGGCGAGATCCTGGGCGTACTGGCACTGGTCGACGCCCTCGATCAGGCCGACGGACACACCGCCTTCGCGCTGGAGCACGCCGCCGCGTCGCTCGCCCTGGAGCTGACGCACGTGCGCAACCTGGCCGAAGTGGAGCTGAGACTGCACCGAGAGCTGGTCGACGACCTCCTGGCGGGGACGGACGCCGCGAGCGCCTACGCCCGCTCCGAGGCGGTCGGACACGATTTGCGCCGCAGCCACTACGTCGTCGTCGTGGAGTGGTCGAACCGGACGGCAGACGATTCCTTCGCCCGGGCTGTGGGCCGGGCGGCCTCTGCCGTCGGCATGCGCTCGCTGCTGACCCGACGCTCCGATCACGTGGTCCTGGTCGCCGACGACAGGCCGCCCGCTCGCGCGCTCCACGAGGCGCTCGCCCGGGAGACCGGAACGCGGTCCGGGACGATCGGGGTGAGCTCCCCCTCCGACTCCGTGCCCGACATCCCCCACCGCTACCAGGAGGCACAGCGCGCCCTCGACGCGCGCCTCAGTTCCCGCGAGCGCTACGGCACGACCTTCTTCGACGAGCTCGGCCTGTACCGCATCCTGGGACCCGGCGCCGATCACCGGGAGCTGGAGGCGTTCGTCCACGAGTGGCTCGGGCAGCTCATCGACTACGACTCCCGCCATCACGCGACCATGGTGGAGACCCTCTCCCGGTACTTCGACTGCGGCGGCAACTACGACGAGGCCGCCGCGTCCCTCTCGATCCACCGCAGCACACTGCGCTACAGGCTGCAGCGCATCCGCGAGATCAGCGGCAACGACCTCGCGAACGTCGAAGACCGTCTGAACCTCCAGGTGGCGACCCGAGTGTGGAGGATCGTGCTGGGCGGATCCGGCTGACGAGGGAGGTCGGGGAGGTCTGCTGCTTCGGCCGTTCTCCGTTCTCCGTTCTCCGTTTTACGTTTTACGGACATCGGATCCGGACTCCGCCCGCGTGACATCCCTGGTTGTCGGTGAGGGGCAGTGACATCAGGCCCGGTCAGCCCTGAACCAGGAGAGCACGGGTCTCCAGGTCGATCTGTCGAGCCTCTCCGGTGGGAACGACAACGACGGGAACGCGTGCGTCGGGCGCGCTGACGATCTCGGGCTGTTCGGGGACCACTGGTCGCAGCCCGCCCGTGAGGCCGAACACGGACAGCCGGGCGCACACCTCTTCACGTACCTCAGGCTGATCCTCACCGATCTCACCGGTGAAGACCAGGGCGTCCAGACGGCTCAGAGATGCGGCCATCCCGGCGATACCGCGACGGCAGTGGTGGGTGAAGACGTCGAGAGCGAGTGCGGCACGCTCGTCGCCCGCCGCACGGCTGCGGACCAGGTCGCGCGTGTCGTCCGAAGTACCGGAGAGGGCGAGGAGGCCGGACTCGTGGTTGAGAGCGTCCTCGATCTCGTCGGCCGACACGTTCTTCTGTTTCATCAACCAGGTCAGTGCACCAGGGTCGACGCTGCCGCTGCGGCGACTCATCACCAAACCCTCCAAGGGTGTGAAGCCCATCGTGGTATCGACACTGCGTCCTGCGCGCACCGCGCAGGCCGAGCAGCCGCCGCCGAGGTGCACCATCACCACGTGCAGCTGCTCCGGGCGTCGGCCGAGGAGTTCAGCGGTGCGTGCCAGCGCCCAGGCGTAGGACAGACCGTGGAAGCCGTAACGGCGCAGTCCGTAGGCCTCGCGCCAGCCGGCAGGCACGGCATACTCCCGAGCCGCAGCCGGCAGGCCGGAGTGGAACACCGTGTCGAAACAGACCACGTGCGGGACGCCGGGCAGCAGGTCCCGGGCCGCGTCCAGAACGGTCAAGGCTTGCGGGACGTGCAGCGGCGCGAGTCTCGCCACCCGATCCAAGCGGACACGCACGTCGTCATCGAGCAGGGCGTGGCTGCACAGCTCCGAGCCACCGTGGACGATGCGGTGGCCCACGGCCGCAGGAGCCGGCCCCTCCCTCAGCAATTGCCGAAGCGAACCGAATGCGCTCTCGCCAGGAGGAGATTCGCTGTGATGTTCGTTGAGAACCTCACCGCCGTCCCCGAAGACCGTCAGACGCAAACTGGATGATCCCGCGTCCGCGACTAGCACCGGGCTGATTCGTGTCCGCACGCACCGATCCTCTCCCTTGTTCCGCATCACATTCTGAAAGAGACTTCCTGACCTAGCCAAGGCTCTCCGTGCCCGGCACTGAGTACCCGATCCGGCCGCTCAGGAAACGAGGTTCTGCTGGACAATCCCAGCCGAGCAGCAGAGCAGCAGGATTCGACGCCCCGATTCGCCGGCCGTGAAGCAAGGTGCTCACCGCTCTGGAGCAATGACGACCATCCAGATGGCGGCAGCGAAGGTCTCGTCACCAGAACACCGTCGATTCCGGTCCGGGCGCAGGTGCGTGGGGCGGGTGACGGCCACGAATACCCGTCGCATTGACTGCGTCACGGCTCCGAAGACCGTGCCTCGGTGAAGACCGCTACGAGAAGCAGAACACCGTAGAACGGGCGATCAACCGGCTCAAACGGCCTGGCGGGCCTTTCGGCAGGGCTCAGTGTTCCGGCAGCTCCGATGAAGCGAACCAGTGGGGGAACGGTCCGGCGGAGGGCGGGAAGGCGAACGGCGGGGTGCGGTCGGTGAGCAGGCGCAGCACGAACTCGCCGGTGCCGCAGTCGAAGCGCTGCCACTCACCGCCCAGGTACTGCACCAGGACCGGCCAGTCGTCGGGATCTTCCGGTCCGGTCAGCCAGTGAAAGCTCAGCTCCTGTTCGGAGATCCCCCATGTGAGCACGCCGCCGGGCGCGGGGTGGACGGGGTACGGCCGGTACAGGTCGGCGTACCGCGCCATGTCCTGGCCCCAGGAGACCAGATCCGTGCCCAGCGCACCCGGCACCAGCAGGTCCAGGTACTCGTCGAAGCTGCCCGGGCCGAAGGCGTCGACGATGTCCTTGTAGTCACCGGGCAGCGCGGTGCCCAGCGCGGCCTCCGTCGCGGCCCAGTCGACGCCGCGCCGATCGGGCTCCGTCCACCCGGTGGCCTCCCGCAGCAACGCAGCCCACCCGACGCCGGGCGGGCGGGTGAACGCGCGCCGGGCGAGGATCACGACGCGGCGCGGGCCATCGGCGGTGGCCGTCACGCCGTATCCGAACCAGTGCTCGGCCAGCACCCACCCGCGCAATTCCAGCAGCCCGCCCTCCCCGCCGACGGGGATCCCTTGCTCCCCGCCCACCGGCGGACCGTCGGGCGCCCCTGCCGCCATACCTCCGACGACCCACGCGCGTACGGGCAGACTCGTCCCGTCGATCACGTCCGCGGCGATGCGCTCGAGCTCGGCCAGATCCTCCGCGTCGCTGGGCACACAGACGTGCCCTGCGCCATGACTGGGCTGTGGGCAGTGCAATTCGGGCGCGCGGCAGGCGTCGTTCAGACGGGTGCGCAGAGCTGGGGCGTCCATGCGGCCAAGTGAACAGCACAGCACTGACATGGGTCGTTTCGCCACTGTCCCGGAACCAGAGAGACCGCAGTTCCATCGGAGGAGGCGTCGGACAGTACGGTCCTGCCGGCCACTAGCGTGCGTGGTGGGAGGTCAGGCCGAACTGGTCGTTGAACCGCTTCCCTGGTGCCCGTGACCTGTCATCCCTATATCACGGCTCAGGGCAACGGCCTACCGCCGGTTCCTCGACCGCTGCGCTCGACGGCGGTACGGCTCACCACCGAGCCACGCCGGGAAGATGCAGAAACATTCGTTGCGTCCGGCCCCCTGACTGGGGATGCAGGGGGCCGGGCGTGGTTTTTCCCACCCCGGAGGGGCGGTGCTTCCGCTGGTCGAACGGGCGCCGCTGCGGGCCGTACCCGGTGTCGTGGGCAGATGGACCTGCCGGCTCATCGGGTACGGCTGGCACGCCGCCGGCGTCGGTGCGCTGGCCGGGCGCCACCTGGGGTGTTTAGTCGGGCAGCCGGTCGAGGACCCACTCGCCGATGTCGGGGGTCATGAGGGTGTGCGGGTCGTTGTCGGCGGAGAGCAGGAAGTCGTCGAGCTCGGACTGGTCCGGGTCCAGCTCGTCGATGTTGGTGTAGAGGTCGTCGTGCCGGTCCAGGTCGCGCACGGAGACGGCGCTGACGGACGGCACGAAGCACACCGACCGGTGGGTCGCCTCGACCTCCTCACCCACGCCGGTGAGGGCGTCGGCGATGATGCCGAACGATTCGAGGGTGCCGCCCGGAGCCCCGTCCAACTCGGGGAAGTCGTCGGTGGTGATCGTGTGCGGCCCGCCGAGGACACCGTCGAGGGCGGCGACCTGCGCCTTCTTGCCCTGCGACTGAGCGAGGAAGCGGGTGCCCGCGAAGAGCGGCCCGGCGCAGCTGAGCGTCTCCTTCCCGGCCTCCACGCCGTTGCCCACGCCGTCGCCGCGTCCGCTGGCGACGCCGATCAGGCGCGGGATCCGGGGCCAGCCGCCCACCTGCTGCAGCTGCTCCTTGAACCGGGTGCGCAGGGGGCTCTCGGCGGGGGTGGCGTCGAGTGCGTCGAGGTAGCGCCAGAGCATCTGCTGCGAGGCCGGGCTGCTGATCTGCCTCAGGTAGGTGTCGTCTCCGGTCTTGGCGAGGTAGTGCGCGAACGCCTGGAGGCCGATCGGGACCCACGCCCCGCGGTGCGGGCTGTCGAACGACACGTAGACGCCGGCGCGGTGGTCGATGCGCTGGGTCTCCATCTTGGCCAGCGCGTAGCGGGCGACGATGCCGCCCATGCTGAACCCGCCGACCATCAGCCGGGCGTCGCCGAGCTGCTCGGCGGACGTGCGCAGGATGGCGGCCATCATCGTGTCCGCGTTGGTGAGGATGGACTCGCTGCGCTCGTCGAAGCCGACGAGAACCAGCGTGCGCCCCCGCGCACGGAGCTGGCTGACGAACGGGTAGCGCCCGTTCTCCAGCCAGTCGTACAGCCAGTCCAGGTCGCTGGGACCGAGGTTGAACCCGTCGGCCAGGACCACGGGCCGCACCACACCCCGCTGTCCCTCCGCGTAGTACACGCGGGCCGTGCCGTAGGGAAGTTCCCACGTCTCGTCGGCCGCGGGAGCCTGGGGCACCGCCGGCTGGTCCTGCGGGGTCACCAGTCCGATCGACCCGGCGGCCTTCCTTGCCTTCTCATTCCTGCTGTCGGCCACAAGGGCCCCTTTCACGTGACTGTTCGTCGGTTCGGGAACCATGCTTGTCACGTCTCTCGGCCGCCGCGCTGGTGCCGCTCCGGCTCTCACTCCGCTGGGCAGGCGTACGCCCGGGGCACACGGAATCGCAGGCCGGCGTATCCGCTACGCCTCATCGTCGGTGGCAGCTCTGTTGCCCTTCGGACCCTGAGACAGGCGTGCCCCGGATCAACACCAGCGCGAAAGCACGCGAGCCCACCCGCCCCAGGGCCTGGCTCGCAGGCGTCAGCTCGCCTTCCGACAAGCAGCGGCAGGCCCGGCGACCCGATGGCCGTACCGGGCGTTCAGCTTGTCGATCATCGGCTCCAGCCGCAGCCGGGCCTCCTGCGCGTGGTCGAGAGACAGCTGAGTACCCGGGCCTTCCTCAGCCGGACGGAGGTCTTCGGCGGTGAGGGTGAGGCGGCGGATCCGGGCGCGCTGGAAGGCCATGGCGTCCAGGAGCCGCAGGGTGCCGGTGCGCAGGTCCTCGGTACGGGCGGAGGGCTGCGGGAGGCGTCTGGTCCGCTCGGTGGTGGCGCCGTCGGCGAGGCGCACGGTCAGGGTGAGGCCGCGGGCGGTCTGTCCGCGGCTGCGGATCCGGTCCCCGAGGATGACGGCCAGGTCCAGGAGCGCGGCACGGACGAGGACCGGGTCGTAGACGTCGCGGTCGAAGCCGAAGGACTCCGAGGTGGACTCCGGCATCTTCTGGACCGCGACGGCGCGGGGGTCGATGCCTCGGGCCCGGGCGCGCAGGGTGCGTCCGGCTTTGCCGCCGAGGATGCGGCACACCACGGTCTCGTCCATGGCGGCGAGTGCGCCGATGGTGTGCAGCCCGTACCGCTGGAGCTGGGCGGCCTGGGCGGGGCCGATGCCGTGCAGCGCGTGAACGGGCAGGGGGGCGAGGAAGTGTTCGACCGCGCGGTGGTCGGGCAGGTGCAGCACCCCGGACCGGCCGGCGCGGGCGGAGGCGGTGGCGGCGGTCGCCCAGGTGTCGGCGACGCCGATGTGGGTGTCGATGCCGGTCTGCACCAGCGCTCGCACCCGGAAGCGGGCCGCGAGCTCGCTGGCGCCCACGCCGAACAGGCGCAGCGATCCCTTGACCTGCGCGAGGGCGGCGAGCGGCGGGAGCGGCTGGAGCTGTGGGGTGAAGCCGGCGAGGAGGTCGAGGACGTGGCGGTAGTCCTCGGGAGAGGTGTCCGGCCTGCACCGGACGTGCCAGATGACGCTCGTGCCCGTCATGCTGTCCGGCCCCTACTCGCGCGCTGCTCACGCACCAGCTGCCTCAGCTCTGCGCGCCCTGCGGCAGGGCGGGGGTGTGCCCAGTAGGGGTGGAAGTGCAGCTGCACCGACAGGCGCAGAAGGCGCCGGCGGAGCAGGGTCGTGCTGGTGGCGTGGGGGTGGGCGAGCTCCTCGTAGGTGGCGGTCCAGGATCGCTGGGCGGTGACGAGGTCGTCGGGAAACGGGTGGAACCTCATAGACCGATTAGAGCACCTGTTCGATTTGGAGTGCCAGTCGTGCCGCGTGGGTCGGGCAGAACGCGGGTTCTACTCTCAGCCGCATCGGCACCTGTCCGCCCGACCCCGAGGATGCGCGCCATGACCGCCCCTGCCCGGCTCCGGCCCCTGGGCCACTGCGCCCGTGCCACGCCGGCCTGCCACCGGTACGGATTCGATGGAAACCCGTTGCGTCAGGCACATCATCGAGGGGTGGCCGAACTCCGGGCGAAGAAGCCCACGAGCTGCCACCCGACCTCCTGCGGCTCAGGACCCTGGAGCACTGGCTTGTGCTGTCCCCTGGACCGGGTGCGGGAGGGAGCGGATAGCGGAGGTCGAGACCCGGGAGGCGGCTCTGCGTCCGGTGCGGCCGGGCCCGGAGGGTCCCGGCTGGGTGCCGTCGTTCCTGCGTGAGGGCCGACGGCCGGATCCGGGCGTGCGGCATCTGCTGACGGTGACCATGCGTGCAGAGGACATGGGTGTGGAGCGGCAGCCCGGTGGCTGCCGCCCCACACCCGCACCGCCTCTGCGGCTTCCTCAGAGGCGGTTCGAGAGGCCCCCGTAGTAGTCGCCGACCTGCCGGTGGTAGTCCTCGTTGCCGAGGTGCTTGTCCTTCTCGAACTCCGGGGCGGCCTTGATCTGGTCCTTGGTCCAGCCGACGTAGACCTTCTCCTCCTGCGCGTCGACCCGGTCGATCGTGCCCGCCGGCAGAAGAACCTCCTTGCCGAAGATCCACGGGCCGGTGTCGACCACGATGTACGAGGAGCCGACCTCCTCGGAGTGCTTGTCGACCTTGCCGATGGAACCGTCGGCCGCCTCGACCTTGTAACCCGTCAGGTCGGTTCCGACCGTACGACCAGACGTCTCGCGGTAGCCCCACACATTCTCAGTCATTCGGATTTCCCTCCGTAAACGGGAACCGATCGGGAATGTAATTCTCGATCGACCTTCTTCAGATGCATCACACAGGAGACGGAACTCGCGTTCCGGCCTGGACACCGCCTGCCCCGCGTTCGCGGCGCTACACGTCCGCCCTTTCCTTTCATCCGGAACGCGCCATGCCGACCCTGAACGCCGACCCTGAACTACGCCAGGAGAGGCCGTGCTACCAGCGGTACCAGCGGCCGCTGCTGTTCTTCGGCCGGGCAACGAAGCCGATCAACCAGATCACCAAGACGGCGATCGCGACCCACCAGAGAATCTTCACCGCGAAACCGGCACCGAACAGGATCAGAGCGAGCAGAAGAACAAGAAGCAGGGGGACCATAGTTATCAACCTCCGAAACACCGGATGCCCTACAACCCCTCACTCATGCATATGATTTCCAGCTGTTTTCTAGCGGCGCAGGTGGGTATAAGGCGCGAGCCCGGCTCCCCACTCACCCACTACCTTCCTTTGCCACTGCGCCGCACCTCGCGTCGACTGACCACCTCGGAGAATCGGGAGAGATCTGAAGCCGCCGCCGGCGAGCCGCGCGGGTTCAGGCCTCGGAATCCTGAGCAGGCTGCGGTCGCGACCCATCGGGTACGCCAAGGCGCAGGCCGCGCAGGCCAAGGAGAGCACGGGCCGGGCACTCGGCAACACGGATGACCGCCGATGGGCACGCCGACCAGGCCAAGGGCATCGCCCGCCAGACCAGGCAAAGACGTCAAGGGGACACCCTTCGCCACCGCTGAACCGCGCACGTCAACCATGGGTCCCGACCAATGCTTCCGGTCGAGACCCGGCCACGTCCCCGGCCTGGCGCCCCGGTGATCCCGAGCCACCGTCGACGGCCTGCCACCCGACCATCCGGCCGTCGGTAATCACCAGCGACCCAGACCGTTCCCAGGCGGCAAGGATCGGGGCCACCAGCACACCGCCGCGTCCGCATCGTCCGCACTGGCGCGCAGCGGGACGGTCGCGAGCACCGGTCGGAACTTTGCCGGCACCGCACGCACCCCCCGCTCTCCGTGGCCGCCCTACCGGAGGGCCGACTACTCGGTTCGCGACAGAGGCGTCCGCTCCAGGTGACCGAGGAGCTGGCCGCCGCACCACTGGTCGCACCGGGACGGGCGGGCCCGCGCCCGGAGGGCAGCGACTTCCGATGCGGTGCCGACCGGTCAGCTCCGCACCCGGGCCCCTTCGCGAGCAGTCCACACCATCGAGAGCACACTGGCTACCTGCGGTTGCACATATAGCGCGTGTGCAATTATTGTCGAGGCACGTAAAGAGATGCCTCAAGCAATTCTGGAAGGGGGCGAGCCATGCCGCTCGCACTACTCGCTCTTGCAGTCGGGGCCTTTGGCATAGGCACGACTGAGTTTGTGATCATGGGGCTGCTGCCCGAGATCGCCGCCGACTACGGTGTCTCCATCCCCGCTGCCGGCCTGCTCGTCACTGGTTACGCCCTCGGAGTCGTCGTCGGCGCACCGCTGCTCACCGTCTTCGGGGCCAAGGTCAGTCGCAAGCGAATGCTGATGCTGCTCATGGGCCTGTTCGTGCTCGGAAACCTGCTGTCCGCACTCGCCCCGAACCTGGGAGTGATGCTGACCGGCCGCGTCGTCGCATCACTCGCCCACGGGTCGTTCTTCGGTATCGGGTCGGTCGTGGCCGCTGAGCTGGTCGCGCCGGAGAAGAAGGCCGGCGCCATCGCCACCATGTTCACCGGGCTCACCGTCGCCAACATCGTCGGCGTGCCGCTCGGCACGTTCATCGGGCAGGCCCTGGGCTGGCGCACCACCTTCGCGATCGTCGCCGCGCTCGGTGTCGTCGGGCTGCTCGGTATCGCGAAGCTCGTCCCGGCCATGCCCCGCCCCGAGGGCGCCCGCCTGCGTGGCGAGCTGAAGGCGTTCCGTAACCCGCAGGTGCTGCTCGCGATGGCGATGACCGTGCTCGGCTTCGGCGGCGTCTTCGCCGCGATCACCTACATCGCCCCGATGATGACCCATGTCGCAGGCTACGCGGACGGCTCGGTGACCTGGCTGCTCGTCCTCTTCGGCATCGGCATGTTCCTCGGCAACCTGCTCGGCGGCCGCTTCGCCGACCGTGCGCTGATGCCCATGCTGTACGTAGCCCTCGGCGGCCTGGCGGTGGTGCTCTCGCTGTTCACGGTGACCGCGCATAACAAGATCTTTGCCGCGATCACCATCCTCCTCGTCGGAGCGCTCGGCTTCGCCACCGTCCCGCCGCTGCAGAAGCGCGTCCTCGACCAGGCGCACGGCGCCCCGACCCTCGCCTCCGCCGTCAACATCGGCGCCTTCAACCTCGGCAACGCGCTCGCCGCCTGGCTCGGCGGCCTCGTCATCGCCGCCGGCCTCGGCTACACCGCACCCAACTGGGTCGGCGCCGCCCTCGCCGCCGCCGCGCTCGGCCTCGCCCTCTGGTCCGCGGCGCTGGAGCGCCGGGCCCCCGCGAGCACAGATGCCACCGATGGCTCCAGCGCCTCACGTGCTCCCGGTGCTCCTGGTGTCTCAGCTTCCTCTGCTGCCGAGGACACCAGCGGTGGCGCCCGCGTCCCCGTACGCCACTGACCCACACACTTCCTCTTCCCCCTCCCCCACCGCACACCCCCAGGAGAAGCGCCATGACCACCACCACCGCCGTCGCCCCGCTGACCACACACGACGCCGAGATCCTGCTCACCGCCGCCCGCCGTGCCGCCGAGGCCGCCGGGGTCACCGTGAGCGTCACCGTCCTCGACGCCGGAGGCCACCTCCTCGCCTTCCGCCGCGACGACCGCGCCGTGCTGATCTCCGGCGAGACCAGCACCCGCAAGGCCTACACCGCCCTGCAGCTCAACGCCCCCACCGCCGACCTCGTCGACCTCGTCAAGCCGGACGGCCCCTTCCACTCCCTGACCACGGCCCTGGACCGCCCGCTCCTCTTCATCGCCGGCGGCGTCCCCGTGCACCGCGACGGCACGCTCATCGGCGCCGTCGGGGTCGGCGGCGGCGCGCCCGAGCAGGACCACTCCTTCGCGGTCACGGCCACCGCGGCCCTCGCCTGATCCCTGATCCGCACCGGCGCCGTAGAGAACCCCAGAGACCCCCAGCGATCCCCCAGCGATCCCTCAGCGAACCCGTAGAAGAAGGCAGTTCACGCATGTCCCACGTCCCCGTCCCCACCGTCACGCTCAACAACGGCGTGGAGATCCCGCAGCTCGGCTTCGGTGTCTTCCAGGTCCCCGACGACGAGACGACCGCCGCCGTCGGCCACGCCCTCCAGGCCGGATACCGGTCCCTGGACACCGCCGCGATCTACGGCAACGAGGCCGGCGTCGGACGGGCGCTCGCCGACTCCGGCATCGACCGCGGCGACCTCTTCGTGACCACCAAGCTCTGGAACGCCGACCAGGGGTACGACTCCACCCTGCGGGCCTTCGACGACAGTCTTACCAAGCTCGGCCTCGACCACGTGGACCTCTACCTGATCCACTGGCCGACCCCGGCGCGCGACCTGTACGTCGACACCTGGCGTGCCATCGAGACGCTGGTCGCCGACGGGCGGGTCCGCGCGGCCGGTGTCTCCAACTTCCAGCCCGCCCACCTGAAGCGGCTGCTCGACAGCAGCGACCTCGTCCCGGCGGTCAACCAGATCGAGCTCCACCCGGCGCTCCAGCAGCGCGAACTCCGCGAGCTGCACACCGCCCACTCCATCGCCACGGAGGCGTGGAGCCCGCTCGCCCAGGGCGCCGTGCTCGCCGAGCCGGCCATCGCGGACATCGCCGCCCGGCACGGCAGGTCCCCCGCGCAGGTGGTGCTGCGCTGGCACCTCCAGCTCGGGAACGTCGTGATCCCGAAGTCCGTCACCCCGGCCCGTATCCGCGAGAACATCGACGTCTTCGACTTCGCGCTCTCCGCCGAGGAGATGAGCGCGCTCGGCGGGCTCGACCGCGGTCTGCGCACGGGGCCGGACCCCGACACCCTCAACTGAGCCGACACCCTCGACCGAGCCCGCCCGGGCCGGGTCCCCCTTTCACCCGCCACGCGCGCGGGCGGCGGTCCGCACCCGCTGCCCGCGCGCGAGCGCGCCTCCCCCGCCGGAAGGAACCAGCCGCGATGTCCGCCCCTCCGCCCGCCCCCACCGCCCTCGACCGGCTGGTGTCGTCCGACGGCCGGCCGACGCTCGGCCTCGAACTGCCCCTCGACAACGACCGGGACGCCACCCGTCTGCGTACGGACCGGGCCGCCGGCCGGCCCTTCGGCGTCCCCGATCTCACCGAGCACGCCCGGCTCGCCCGGCTCGCGGACTCGCTCGGCTTCGCGGCCCTGTGGGTGCGTGACGTGCCCCTCCACGACCCGGAGCACTTCGGCGACGCCGGCTCGGTCTTCGAGACCTTCACCCACCTGGGTCATCTCGCGGCGGTCACCGAGCGGGCCGTGCTCGGCACGGCCGCCGTCGTCCTCCCGCTACGGCAGCCGCTGCTCGTCGCGAAGGCTGCCGCGACCGTGGACGTCCTCTCCGGCGGGCGCTTCGTGCTCGGCCTCGCGAGCGGTGACAGGCCGGTCGAGTACCCGTTGTTCGGCGCGGACTTCGACGCCCGCGGAAGGACCTTCCGCGACAACATCGGGATCCTGCGCGCCGCCTGGGCCACGCGCCCGCGTGGCGAGGGGCTCGCGCTGCCCGCGCTCGGCCTCGACGCGGATCGACGGCTCGACGTCCTGCCCAAGCCCACCGGCCCGACCGTCCCGCTGGCCGTCGCCGGGAACGCCCGGCAGACGCCCGCGTGGGTGGCCGAGCACGCCGACGCGACGCTCGACTACCCCAGGCCGCTCGGGGCGCTGGCCCTCAGGACCGGGGAGTGGCGGGCACTCACCGCCGGCTCCGCCCCCAAGCCCTACCTCACGCCGATGCAGCTCGACCTCACGGCGGACCCCGCCACGCCCGCCGCCGCGATCCGCCTCGGCCTGCGCACGGGCCGCCGTGCCCTGCGCAACCACCTGAGGCGCATGGGGGACCTCGGGGTCGCCCATGTCTCCTTCAACCTCCGCCCGGGCAGCCGACCCGTCGAGGACGTCCTCCACGAACTCGCCGAGACGGTTCTCCCGGAGTTCCCCTCGCGCTAGCACCCGGCGGGACTTCGGTCAGCCGGACCGCCCGCCGTACCCACCCTCTCCTACCCGGACACCGGGAAGGCCGCCTGGAACGCGAGCCGGTGGTCGGCGCCGTCCCCGATGTCTCCGAGGAGTTCGTCGAGGGCGAGGTACTCCTCCCAGCGCTCTCTGCCGGACGCCTGCGTCAGCCGTACGAGGAGCAGGTCCTCGAGCTCCGGGACGCGCTTGTTCTTCCACACCTTGTCGGCCGTGCTCACCAGCAGGTCCTCGACTGTCGCGTCGGGAGCCGTCCAGGAGGCGTGGGTCCCGGCGAAGCGGGCCAGCGCGGGGCCGAACCCATGGGCGAGGAGGAGTTCCCGCCCCGCCTCCTCGTGCGCCGAGCCGGGCCCGGACAGCTCGGCGACGTGCACGGTCTTGCCGATGTCGTGCGTGGCCGCTCCGAAGAGCACGGCGTCGCGGTCCACGTCGAGGCCAGGACAGTGCTGCTCCAGCCAGTCGACCAGTCGCACCGCGACATCGTGAACGGCCCGCAGGTGGGCGGCCAGCCGCGGCGGCGCGGCGAGCGACCCGAGGAGCTCCGCCACCGGAGCCGGCAGCGGGCGGAGGGGTGGATCGCCCGCGGTGTGCAGGGCTCGGTGGAGACTGTTCGACGGTGTCACCGCGTCAGGCTACTGACGTGCCGGCACCACCGCACCGCTAGCGCCCGCCCGAGAACAGGAAGCGACTTCATGACCGACCGACCGACCGCGGGTGTCCTGGGCACCGGAATCATGGGGGCCGCCATGGCCCGCAACCTTCTCCGTGCCGGACTCGCCGTCCGGGTCTGGAACCGTACCCGCGCCAAGGCCGAACCGCTCGCCGCGGACGGCGCGTACGTCGCCGACACGCCCGAAGAGGCCGTGCGGGGCGCGGATGTCGTGCTCACCGTGCTCCACGACGGGCCCGCCGTGCTCCGGACCATGCGGCAGGCCGCGCCCGGGCTCCGGCGGGGCGCCGCCTGGGTGCAGTCGACGACCTCGGGGATCGAGGAGGTCGGCGAGCAGGCCCGCCTCGCTCGCGAGCACGGACTGGTGTTCTTCGACGCGCCCGTCCTCGGTACGCGCGCGCCCGCGGAGGCCGGGCAGTTGGTCGTCCTGGCCGCGGGACCCGGTGAGGACCGGCGGGCCGTCGAGCCGGTCCTCCAGGCCGTCGGCTCCCGCACCGTGTGGACCGGCGAGGACGGGGCGGACGCGGCGGCCACGCGTCTGAAGCTCGTGGCCAACAGCTGGGTCCTCGCCGCCACCCAGGCGACCGGTGAGGTCCTTGCCCTGTCCCAGGCCCTGGGGGTCGATCCGCAGAGCTTCTTCGACGTCATCGCGGGCGGGCCTCTCGACATGGGCTATCTGCACGCCAAGGCGGCGCTCGTCCTGGAGGACCGGCTCTCGCCGGCCAGCTTCGCGGTGGACACCGCACTGAAGGACGCCCGGCTGATCGTCGACGCGGGACGCCGGCACGGCGTGCGCCTCGACGTGGCCGCGGCCGGCGCGGAACGCCTCGCCCGCGCCTCGGCGCAGGGCCACGGCGAGGAGGACATGGCCGCCGCCTACTTCGCCAGTTTCGACGAGGAGGGGAACGTAGAGCAGGAGGGAAAGGAAGAGCGGGAGGGGTAGGGAGGGCAGGAGGCGTAGGGAGGCGCGGGTCCGGTCGGCGCCCGATCCGCCGGGCGCCGACCCGGACGCACAATGTGCCCCCCCTACGCCCGGACCGTACGCAGCGAACCCTCCGTACGGAGGTCCGCGAGCGTCGGGTAGCCGTCGACGGCCATGATCAGGTCGGCCTCGGCGAGCAGGGCGCGCAGGACGTGCACGATGCCGTCGGTGCCGCCGAGGGCGAGTCCGTACGCGTACGGCCGCCCGACGCCCACCGCGGTGGCCCCGAGCGCGAGGGCCTTGACGACGTCGGCGCCGCTGCGGACCCCCGAGTCGAAGAGCACCGGGAGGCCGTCGGCGGCGGCGACCACGTCGGGCAGCGCGTCCAGGGCGGGCAGACCGCCGTTGGCCTGCCGGCCGCCGTGGTTGGAGCAGTAGATGCCGTCCACACCGCCGTCCTTCGCCCGGCGGACGTCCTCGGGATGGCAGATGCCCTTGAGGAGGATCGGCAGGTCGGTGAGCGAGCGGAGCCAGGCCAGATCGTCCCAGACGAGCGGCTTGCCGAAGACGCCCACCCACTCCAGGACCGCGGCGCGCGGGTCCTCCTCGGGGCTCTTGGCCAGGCGGGCGCGGAAGACGGGGTCGGAGGTGTAGTTCGCGAGGGCGTGTCCGCGCAGCTGGGGGAAGTTGCCGGTGGCGAGGTCACGGGGCCGCCAGCCGGTGACCCAGGTGTCGAGCGTGACGACGATGCCCTTGAAGCCGGCGGCCTCGGCACGGCGTACGAGGCTCTCCGCGAGGTCACGGTCGGTGGGCGTGTAGAGCTGGAAGAAGCCCGGTGTGTCGCCGAACTCGGCGGCCACGTCCTCCATCGGATCGACGGTGAGCGTGGAGGCGATCATCGGCACGCCGGTGCGGGCGGCGGCGCGGGCGGTCGCCAGGTCGCCGTGCCCGTCCTGGGCGCAGAGGCCGATCACTCCGACGGGCGCCATGAAGAGCGGTGACGGCAGCTTCAGCCCGAACAGGTCGACGGACAGGTCGCGCTGGGCCGCGCCGACCATCATGCGCGGTACGAGGCCCCAGGTGCGGAAGGCCGCGGCGTTGGCCTCCTGGGTGGACTCGTCGCCCGCTCCGCCCGCGACGTACGACCACAGCGAGGGCGGGAGCGCGGCCCGCGCCCTCGTCTCCAGTTCGGCGAAGGTCATCGGCTGGGTGGGCAGGACGCCGAAGAGCCCGTCGAAGTAGATCTCGTGCTGGTAGTCGCCGTAGTGCTGGGGCATGGGGTGACGTGTCCCTTCCGGTTCCTGTCGGCGCGCTCGGGGGCGCCCCGCCGTGGTGGCCCCCATCGTGCCCGCCCGGTGCGTCCGTGACCATGGAACGGCGGCCTGAAATGCCCCCGGGGGCCGGTGCGACCCGTGATCAGGAGCGCGAGCGGCCGGTGGTCAGGAACCGCGTGCGACCGATGGTCAGGAACGCGAGCGGCCACCGGTCAGGAGCGCGACGCCGTCCTGCAGCCGCCGTCGGGGCTTCCCGTCCCTCCGAACATCGAGGTGCTGCGGTCGTACGGGTCGACGGTGTCGCCGTCGGCCGGACCGCCGTCCGCCCCCGACCTCCCGAACTCGGGGGTGAAGTAACCGGTGTTGTCGTCGCAGCCGCCGTTGGTCATGTCGACCTTGTACGAGACGAGGGAGAGGGTGCCCGGCTCGGTGATGACCTTCGAGGGGTCGTCCCAGCTCACCACGACCTCGCGCCGTGCGATCGTGCGCACGACCTCGTCGCCGCCGTCCGCCGGCACGACCGGGTACACGTAGGTGACGTCGGTGGTCACCTGCAGGGCGCCGCGGTCGCCCTCCCGGAAGGTCATCCGGCCGCGCGTCTTGACGACGTCGCCGGCCGGGCGCGCGTACGAGGCGTCGAAGCGGCTGAAGAGGAGGAGCGGGTCGTTCTGCTCCGTCGGCGTGTCGAACGCGGCGGCCAGGTAGGCCTTGACGTCCTTCTGGTGCGGGTTGATCACGGCGACGGCCTCTGCGGGGCGCTCGCCGCGGAGCACGGCCGGGTCCAGGCTGGTCGCGACGAGGAAGTCCCGCGTCTGCCGGAGGGCCTTCTCCACCTGGGCCTTGCTCATCCATCCCGTCGCCCGCGCGGCGGGGACGGTGATCCCGGCCGCGCCGTCCGCCCAGCGCACGGCGGGCGAGCCCCTGAACGGCTCGGCGAGCGTCCCGCGCTGGGCGGGCTCCACGGGCGGCGCCTCGGTCGGGCGCCCCGACTCCTGGGCCAGCGGCGGCCCGGCCGCCGTACCCCCGCCGGACGTGCCGATGATGTCCCACGGGTCGAACGCGACCACGAGCAGCGCCACGGCGACGACCAGACCGAGCAGATACCGGCCCTTGCCGCGCCGGGCAGGCGCGGCGGGCGTGTACGTGCGCCAACCGCCGTTGCCCGACGGCTCGTCGCGCAGTCGGTCCGTCACCTCCCGCGCCCGCGCGGACGGCTCCTTGGGCGCGTCCGGGACGCCTTCCACGGAATCCCGCAGGAACTGTTCCCAGACGTCGTCCGGCACCGACGAATCGCCCTGGTCCCCACCCGTTCTCACACCGAGCTCCTCGTATCGCTCACGCCCGCACGGGCGGCCCACCCCCCGGGGGCAACCGCATGATCCCATGGCGTACTTCAGGGCGTTGAGGCAGGTCAGGGCGTCCATGCCCAGCCGGCCCGGCGATCGGGGCGCGGCCTGGCGCCTCGGGCGCGGTTCAGGCGGTGGGGGCGGGCCAGGGGACGTCCGTCTCGACGGCGGCGGTGTAGTCGACGCCGGGGACGGAGAAGCCGTAGAGGCGGCGGACCTCGTCGCCGAACCAGTCGAGGTCGGCGAGTTCGGCGACGGTGGCGCTGGTGGCGCTGCTCCAGCGCTCGGCGACGGCCTTCTGCACGGCGGGGTCGAGTTCCCAGGTGTCGAGGCGGACGCGGTGCTCGTCGTCGGTGTCGAGGGGCTGGGCGCCTGTCAGCTGGTCCCACAGCTGCACGAGTTGGCCGACCGGGGGCGTCATGGCGTCGCCGAGGACGCCGCGCAGCAGTCCGACGTACAGGGCGATCCCCGGGATGGCGGTGGAGGACTGGGTGACGGCGGCGGCGTTGACCGAGGTCACGGCCCGACCGCCCAAGGTCGTGCCGAGGCGCTCGTCGAGTGTGCGCGCGGTGGCTTCCAGATGGGCCTTCGCGGCGCCGATGGTGCCCTGCCGGTAGATCGCGGCGGTGAGCGGCGAGCCGATGTACGAGAGGGCGACGGTGGCGAAGCCGTCCGCGAGCAGGGACCGGTCGGCCAGGAAGGTGACCCAGCGTTCCCAGTCGGCGCCGCCCATCACGGCCACGGTCTGCTCGATGTCGTCTCCTTCGGCGGGTGCCGTGGTGACGTCCTTGACCTCCGGGGCGCCGTGCTCGTCGAAGACGAGCGTCTTGGTGGTGTGGGGCGCGCCGACCGGCTTGAGGACCGAGGCGTACACGTCGCCGGTGTCCGGGTCGGTGCGCCGGGGGGCGGCCACCGAGTAGACCAGGTAGTCGAGTCGTCCGCCGAACCGCTCGGTGAGGAGGTCGGCGACCTGCTCCTTCGTCGTGTCGCTGAAGGCGTCCCCGTTGAGGAAGACCATGTCCCGTCCGTGCTGCCGGGCGAGCCGCGCGGTGGCCGCGGTGCGGTACCAGCCGGCCGTGCCGGTGCGGCGCGCGGGCGCCTTCTCGAAGCACACGCCGATCCCGCGGATTCCGACGCGGGCGAGGCCGGCGATCGTCGCGGCCAGGCCGTACCCGGCGGACGAACCGATGACCAGGGCCACCGGTCCTTGCGTTCCGGCGGGGGCCGGCGCGGGGACGGCCTGCCACATCTCGTCCACCAGCCGGCGGCAGCCGGCGGGGTGGGAGTCGAGGAACAGGAAGCCCCGGTTCTTGGGGGTGATGACGCGTTCGCTCACGTGTGGTGTCCCAGGTGTGTCGGTACGGACGAGGCCGCGGCGGCGGCCCCGTCCCGCAAGTCTGCGGTCGCCCGGACGAGCGTGGTGATCTTGACCTGGCACAACGATGAACTGCCCGGCTTGGAGGGTTTCCCACTGGCTCCGGCGGGCCGGAGGAACGACCGGGTCAGGCGTAGGGGTCGAAGGGGATGCCGGCCGGCTTGGCCTTGGCCAGGTGGGGGGCGAAGTTGCCGTCCTTCAGGCCGAACACCGCGCTGCCGAAGTCGGCCTGGCTGAGCTTGTCGCGCAGGCCGGCCGGGTAGCCGTTCCAGCCGACCAGGCTCGGGTACTGCCAGGTGTGCTGGTGGTTCTCCGGCGGCTCGTCGTTGGAGTTGGCGGGGCGGAAGCAGTGCGTGCCGATGCCGTCCTTGTGGTAGACGACCTTCGGGTGGGTGCCGTCCCAGCGGATGGCGTCCCGGCCGTAGGTGTTGAAGTTGCCGTGGGCGGACGTGGAGACGTACTGCGCCTGGTTGTTCTGCACCCAGACCACGACGTGCTCCCAGTCGTGGCGGTGCCCTCCGAGGCCGCTGCCCCAGACGGCCTGGTCCTTCTCGAAGTACAGGCCGTAGAGGATCGCGCACCAGCCGTTGTTGCACTTGGCGCGGGAGTATCCGTTGGTCTGGGTGAGGTCCCAGGAGTCACGGCACTGGCCGCTGACGGTTCCGGAGGGGTTGAGCCCGCCGTTGACGGTGCCGTCGGGTCCGATCGCCGCCGTGGAGTAACAGCCGTCCGTATCGTAGTCGTAGGCCGGCTGGAAGGTCTGCTCCAGGCCGTCGGCGTTGGCCGGGAGCGGCGGGGGCGGCGCGGCGAACGCGCTGCCGGGCAGGGCGATGGTCATCGTGAGGGCGGCGGCGAGGGCGAGCGCGCCCCTGGTGGCGTACACCTGTGTCTTCACTGTGTCCCCTGGGTCGGGCGGCATGTTGCGACAGGCGTCATCTTGGCATGGACAGCTCACATCGGTGAGGGCGCGACCATGAAGGCGAGGTGACGACGCGTCGACCGGCACCCGCGAGGCGGCGCGCGCGGGCCGGACGCCCTCCGGGAACCCCACACCTGAACCCTGCACTCGCACCCGCACCCGTACCCGTACCTGCACACCTCATCAACTAGACGAGACGTATCGTCTCCTCTATGGTGGTCGTCATGACCACCACCGCGTCTCCCGCGCACATCGCCATGTTCTCCATCGCGGCGCACGGCCACGTGAACCCGAGCCTGGAAGTGATCCGCGAGCTCGTCTCCCGTGGCCACCGCGTCAGTTACGCCGTCCCCGCGTCCTTCGCCGAGAAGGTCGCGGAGACGGGGGCCACACCCGTCGTCTACACCTCGACCCTGCCGACCGACGACGACCCGGACGCCTGGGGGACGGAACTGATCGACAACATCGAGCCCTTCCTGAACGACGCCGTGCAGGCGCTGCCGCAGCTCGCCGAGGCCTTCGAAGGGGACCGGCCGGACCTCGTCCTCCACGACATCACCGCCTACCCGGCCCGCGTCCTCGCCCACACCTGGGGGATACCGGCGGTCTCGCTGTGGCCGAACCTCGTGCCGTGGGAGGGGTACGAGGAGGAGGTCGCCGAGCCGATGTACGCCGAGCTCAAGGCCTCGCCGCGCGGCAAGGCGTACTACGGGCGGTTCGAGAGCTGGCTCGCCGAGCACGGTCTCGACACCGACCCGGACAGGTTCGTCGCCCGCCCTCGCCGCGCGCTCGTCCTCATCCCGAAGGCGCTGCAGCCGCAGGCCGACCGGGTGGACGAGTCCGTCTACACCTTCGTCGGAGCCTGCCAGGGCGAGCGCGCCGACCAGGGCGGCTGGAAGCGGCCCGCGGACGCGGAGAAGGTCGTCCTGGTCTCCCTCGGATCCTCCTTCACCAAGCTGCCCGGCTTCTACCGCGACTGCGTGACGGCCTTCGCCGGCCTCCCCGGCTGGCACGTCGTCCTGCAGATCGGGAAGTTCGTGGACCCGGCCGAGCTCGGCGACGTGCCGTCCAACGTGGAAGTGCACTCCTGGGTGCCCCAGTTGGCGATCCTGCGGCAGGCCGACGCCTTCGTGACGCACGCGGGTGCGGGAGGCAGCCAGGAGGGCCTGGCCACCGCCACGCCCATGGTGGCCGTTCCGCAGGCGGTCGACCAGTTCGGGAACGCCGACATGCTCCAGGCCCTGGGCGTGGCGCGGCACCTGCCGATGGACGAGGTCACCCCGGAGCGGCTGCGGGAAGACATGCTCGCGCTCCTCGACGATCCCGAAGTGCCGCGCCGCGCCCGGGAGATCCAGGAGTCGATGGCCCGCGAGGGCGGCACACTGCGGGCCGCCGACCTGATCGAGGCGGAGCTCGCGGGCGCGTGACCCGGGGGACGCGTCAGCGCTCGGGCGCGGGTGACCGGTCGCCCATTCCACCGGTGGGGCTCCGGACGTGCCGGCCGGTTCGCCCCGGTCAGACCACCGCCCCCGAGCGGTCCCGGTCCACGCCGGCACCGCCCGCCCGCTGCCGCCCGCCGGGGCCGGAACGGCCGCCCGCAGCACCGGGCGCGGCCGACGCCGGGTTCCTGTGCTCCAGGGCCACCGCCAACGGCATCGCCGTGAACACCGTGGACGCCATGCCGAGCACGACTCCGGCGAGCAGCGCGACGGAGAAGTCGGTGAGCGAGTCACCGCCGAGGAAGGCGAGCGCGACCAGGACGAAGAGAGCGCCCATCCCGGTGTTCACCGTCCGGGGCAGGGTCTGGGCGACGGCCCGGTCGGCGAGGTCCGCCAGCGGGACGCCCCCGCCCCGCCGCCGCAGCTCCCGCAGCCGGTCGAGAACGACCACCGAGTCGTTGACCGAGTAGCCGACGACCGTCAGGAGCGCGGCCAGGAAGACGCTGTCCACCGGCTTGCCCAGCCAGGCGAACAGACCGATCACCAGCAGCACGTCCTGGGTCATGGCGGCCACCGCCGCCGTCGCGTACGTCCAGCGGAACCGCACGGTCAGGTAGAGGAGTTGGGCCGCGACCGCCAGTCCGAGCGCGAGCAGGGCGTGGGTGCGCAGCTCGCCTCCCAGGCTGGGCCCGATCAGGTCGTCGCGCTCCACCTCCACCGGGCCGGCGACCCGGGTGAGAGCCTCCCGGATCTCCCGCTGCTCGCCGTCGCCGCTCTCCCGGACGCGTACCGACACGTCGCTGTCGCCGGTGGTCTGGACGACGGCGTCGGGGAAGCCTGCCTCCGCGATCGCCGCGCGCGCCGCGTCCGCGTCGACGGGACGCTCGGCCGTGTACTGGACGACCCGGCCACCGGTGAACTCGACGCCGAACTCCACGCCCCGGACGCCGATTCCGGCGAGGGCCACCATCAGGAGTCCGGCGCAGGACAGCAGCCAACGGCGCCGGTGGACCATCAGGCGCGGCACCCGGCGGGTCAGCCGGGTGCGCAGCCGGCCGAGTCCCGCCATGCCGGTGACCGCCGGCCGCCGGCGCACCACGGGCAGGCGCAGAGCGAGGTCGGCGAGGAGTCGGGTGATCACCATCGCGGTGAGCAGGGAGGTCACGACACCGATCGCGAGGGTCACGCCGAAGCCCTTGACGGGGCCGGTGGCGAAGACGAACAGCAGGCCCGCCGCGAGCAGGGTGGTCACATGCGAGTCCGCGACAGCGCTCCACACCTTGCCGAACGCCGTCGTCAGCGGCCGTCGCAGATCGCGTCCGGTCGCGGCCCGGCCCAGTGCCGCGTACTCCTCCCTCGCGCGTTCGAAGACGAGGACGTTCGCGTCGACGGCGATGCCGATGGCCAGGACGAATCCGGCGAGGCCGGGGAGCGTGAGCGTGGCGCCGAGGGCGACCACCGCCGCGTACGAGATCAGTCCGTAGAGGAGGAGCGCGGCGGTCGCGAGGACGCCCAGGAGCCGGTAGACCACCATCACGAAGACGCCGGTGCAGGCGAGGCCGATCACGGCGGCCCAGGCACTGGCCCGGATCGCCTCGGCGCCGAGCGTCGGTCCCACGGTGCTCTGCTCGATCGTCGTGACGGGGACCGGCAGGGCGCCGCCCTGGACGAGGGCCGCGAGGTCGCGGGCGTCCTGTGCGGAGAATCCGCCGGTGATCTGCGCGGAGCCGCCGCCGATGCCCGCGCCGCACGGGACGCCGGTCTGCATGGCGGGCGCGGAGACGATGCGGTCGTCGAGGACGATCGCGACCCTGCGGGCCGGGTCTCCGGGCGCCGCGCAGGCGGCGGCTCCGGTCAGCCGGGCCCAGGTGGCGGCGGCGCCGTCGCGGAAGGCGAGGTCGACCGTCCAGCCGCGGCCGCTCGTGGTGTCGAGCACGGCCTCGGCGCTCTTGACGCCGTCGCCGGTGAGGTCGGGTGCGGCGAGGTCGAGGAAGCGGCCGGGCGCGTCGGGGTCGGCGAGGACCCGCGCCGTCCCGTTGCTCGTGGGCGATGCGTCGGATCCGTCGGATCCGTCAGATGCTTCCGGACCGGCCGCACCTTCCGATCCGGCTGATCCTTCCGGTGCGGCTGGTCCCGCCGATCCTTCCGGTCCGGCCGGCTGCTGTGCCTCGCCCTTGACGGCGTGGAAGGCGAGCTGGGCCGTGCGGCCGATGACCTCGGCGGCCTCGCGCGGGTCCCGGAGTCCGGGGAGTTCGACGACGATACGGCGCTCGCCGGAGCGCGCGAGCGAGGGTTCGGCGACGCCCAGCCCGTCGACGCGCTTGCGGAGCACCTCCACGGCGCGGTCGGTGGCCGCGGCGTCGGCGCGAGCGGTGGGCCCGTCCTCGGTCTGGAGGACGATACGGGTCCCGCCGCGGAGGTCGAGTCCGAGGCGGGGTGGGGTGGTCAGGGTGATCCAGAGGGACAGGGCGACGACGGCGAGGGCGAGCAGCGCACGCCAGAAGGCGGAACGAGAGGACACGGTTACTCCACGGGCGGCGCACGGCGACGGCACGCGTCCACGCGGAAGGGGGAGCGCGCACCGGCCGTGCCGGACGTACGGATGGATCCGCGTCGGGGACCGGTCCGAGGGCATGCCGATGGCCCGGACGGCGACGCGGGGAAACGTCAGCTGTGCCGGGTGGAGGGAGGGCCGCGAGGGGCCCGGGGGTCGTGGGCCGTGCCGGGCGGGGCGCGCTCCTGGCGGGGGTCGCCCGCGAGGGCGCCGCGCGCCGGGAGGAAGAGGTCGACGGGCACGGGGGCCGTGCCCGCGGGCAGGGCCTGGAGCCGTACGGGGTTCTCGACGGCGGCGGGGAGCCGTACGACGGCGGTGGGCGCGAAGTGCGGCTCGGGCGCAGAGGCGCGGGGTCCTGCGCCCTGGGACGCGGCGGGCACCACGGTCCTGGTCGGAGCCGGGCCGGTCGCGGCCGTGAGGTCCGTCGGCTGCGCGGTCGCCGCGGGGAGGACGAGGAGGGACCAGACCGCGCAGAGCATCGCGGGCAGGAGGGCCAGGAGCTGTCGCGTCGGACGTCCCACCGCCGTTCCCCTCCCTCCTTGGTCCGGCCTGCGCCGTGCCGGCTGTCGAGCCATCAGCGTAGACCGCCCCGCACGGCCACCCGCCACCGCGCCCCGCACTCATGGCGCTTGGGTACGCGAGCTGAGTACGCGTGCTCATGTGAGGGAGCGCCCGGTCTCGCACGATGAACAGGTCAGCGCCTCGTCCTCGGAGCCAGGGGGCCCCTCGTGCTCAGCCGTCTCGCCGCCCGCGTCGTCCCGTTCTTCGGACGACTGACCGTCACCGCCGATCCCGGGGCACGCCTCGAACCCGGCAGCATCCTGGTGGTGAACCACACCTCGACGGCCGACCCGGCACTCGTCCTCGCCGCGCTCCGCAAGCGGCTCGCCGTCGAGCCGGTGCTGCTCGCCACCGCCGGGCTGTGGCGCATCCCCGTGCTGGGCCGGGCCCTGACCCGCGAGGGCCATGTGCCCGTCCACCGCGGCTCGGCCCATGCCTCCGCCGCCCTCGACCACGCGGCGGTGGCGCTGGCCTCGGGGCGGCACGTGATGCTGTACGCCGAGGGCCGCATCCCGACGCGTCCGGACTCCGCGGAGAACCCGCCGGAGGCGTTTCGTACGGGGCTCGCGCGGCTCGCCGAGGCCACCGGGCGTCCGATCGTACCGATCGGTCAGGCGGGTGCCCGGCGGATCACGTCGGGCGGGCGCGTGAATCAGATCGCCGGGGTGCTCACCGCGCCGGTCCGCAGACCGTGTCTGCACGTCCACATCGGGGCGCCGCTTCGGCTGCCCGCCGATGTGACCGTCGCGACGCAGCTGGCCCACGGCGCCGTCACGGCGGCGTGGCGGACGGCTGCCGGGGCACTCGGCGAGCCGGCGGCGGCCGACCGGCAGCACTGAGCGGGGACGCGGGAACGGTCCCGGCGGAAGGACGCGAGGCCGGCAGCAGGATGCGAGACCGGCCCCGGCGGAAGGACGCGAGGCCGGCAGCAGGATGCGAGACCGGCCCCGGCCGAGGGACGCGCGGCCGGTCGGCGGGGCGGCCGTTCACCTCCGGGTCCCCCGAGAGTCGCCCCGGGTACTCCCCCTGTTGGCGATCAGCGCTCTACCATGCGGTGGTTGTGCGTGAACACGTACAACGGGCGTCAGGGGGAGGCGCGATGGCGGTACGACCCGTACGACAGGGACGAGCGCAGGACCGGGTACCGGACGACCTGCCGGGCCGGGTGGCCGGGAATCTGCCCGGTGGAGTGGAGCTGTACCACCTGAGGCCCGACGGCGGCATCCTGCTGGCCGACCGGGACGGCAGTCGGGAGCTCGGGCCCGAGCGGGAGTTCCTGCGGTTCATCGACGACGGGCAGTTCGCCCACTACCTGGTCGGGGACGCGGGGACCTCGCCGGAGCGGCCGTCGAACGCCACCGTCAAACTCGGGGTGGTCGGCCCGCGCAGTGCCTTCACCCCGCACGCGCACGGCGGCGAGCACTTCGTCCTCAGCCTCGGCCATGCCTCCTGCGGGCTGTACGACGAGGCCCGCGGGCGCGTCACCGACGTCCCGCTCGCGCCGGGCATGCTGATCCGGATCCCGGAGATGATGCCGCACTCCTTCGCCAACCGCGGCGACGACCCGCTGACCATCCTCGCCGCGAACACCGGCTACGGGATCGACCACGAGGACTACGCGATCACCGCGGCCGAGGCCGAGCGGCGGGCCCGGTCCACGGGCGGCGGCTCCGGCGGCCGGACCGCCCTCGCCGCCGAGCCCGTCACGGACTACCGGGCCCTGGCCGCCGAGCTCCGCGACATCGAGCGCGCCCAACGGGTCCACGGCATCGCCGCCACCACGGTCCGCGAGCGGCTCGCCGCCCGGCTGCGCCGGGTGGCGACCGCGCTGGAGGTGCCCAGGTGATCTGTCCGCACTGCGAACGCAACCTGCTCCGCAAGGAGCGCACCGGCAACCGCTGCACCCACTGCAAGCGCACCTACGCGCTGGACCCCAAGACCAACCCGCTCCGTCTCAACGACCTCCGGGTCCGCCGGATCACCACCGCCCTCACCGACGGGGGCCGGATCGCGATCGTCCCCGACCAGCTCTGGTACGCCCTCTCCCGCAAGCGCCTCCGGGACAGCGACTTCGGCCAGGGCTGCCTGGGCGGAGCCTTCGCGGGGGCCGGCTTCGTCACCGTCGTCGCCCTCTTCGCCGAGGCACCGGCGCTGCTGCTGGCCTCCGGCGCCCTGCTGATCATCGGCCTGGGCATCTTCGTGGCACGGGTGATGGGCGCGGGCAAGGGCATACCGCCGGTCGGCCGGGAGGGCTTCCCCACCCTGGTGCTCTCCCCCTGGCGGTCGGTGTACGGGGGGCTGCCGCCCGGTGTGCTGGACACCGCGGCGTCCGACACGGGCACGGCGGGTGCGGCCGGCCAAGCAGACCCGGCGGGTGCGGCGGGCGCGGCAGGCGCCACCGGGGTGCTGGTCTGCCCCGACCGTGCCGTCGTCGCGTTCCTCGTCGCCGACGGACTGCCCGCCCGCCACGGCCTGGCGGTGGTCCGGACTCCGGCGGAGGCCGCGGCCGTCCCCTCGAAGGGGCCGGTGCTGGTGCTCCACGACACCGACGCGGACGGCGAACTGCTCGTCCGGGGCGTCCGGGAGGCCCTGCCGGGCCGGACCGTCGTCGACGTGGGACCGCCGCTGCGCACCGTACGGTCCCTCCCCCAGGCCGTTCCCTACCGGGACCCGCGGCGGCGGCCCGGCCCGGCGGACCTGCGGATCCTCACCGCCCTGGGGACGTACACCCCCGAGGAGCTGAAGTGGCTCGGGCAGGGCTGGCGGTTCCCGCTCGTCGGACTGCCGCCAGCCAGGCTGCTCGCGGTCGTCGACCGGGTCGCCGGGCAGGTGTCGCACGGGGCCGACCCCGACCGGCGGCGCGCCGCGGACCTCGGTTTCCTCACCTGGCCCGAGGCCGCGGGACCGGACCCGGTGGGTGGCCGGTGATCTGCCCGCACTGCGCCGCCCAGCTGGCGGCCAGGGAACGGACCGGGCAGACGTGCGCACGCTGCGCGCACCGGTTCGCGCTCGACCCGAAGGTCCACGGCCGCGGCATGCACGATCTGCGGATCCGGCGGATCGCCGAACGGGCCACCGACGGCGGACGCCTGAAGGTGACCCTCACCCAGCTCTGGTACCTCTCCCGGGTGTCCACCGTCCTCTGGGGCGCGAAGCCCGCACACGGGATCAGGCCCGGCGTCCGGTGGTTGGTCGCCGCGCCCCTCGCCCTTCTCCTCCTCGTCACCGGCCAGCTCGTCCACGGCGTGGCGGGCGCGGTCGCCGTCGTCGCCGCGGTCGTCGTCGTGGTGGTGGCGTCGTCCCTGCGGTACAGGCCCGCCGTCAGGGCCTGGTCGAGCATCACACCCTCGGAGTCCGCGTTCCGGCAGGCGATGACCGGTCCCTGGCGAACCGTGTACGAGCAGCTGCCACCGGGTGTGGTGGACGACGACCCGCGCGTGCCGGCACCCCGTGAGTCCGGCGGCGGCCGACGCGAGGCCGTCGTCCTGTGCACCGACCACGCGGTCGCGGTGTTCCTCCGGGCCAACGCCGTCCCCGCCCGGCTGAAGGCACGGCTCGTCGAGGCCGAACCGGCCGCCGCGCACGAGGCGCTGGCGGACCTCCCCGCCGGGCTCCCGGTGGTGGTGCTCCACGACGCGAGCGCCCTGGGAGCGCTGCTCGCCCCGCTGCTGCGCCTCGCCCACCCCGGCCGGGTCGTGGTGGACGCCGGGCTCCCGGTGTCCGCGGTGAGGACCCGCCGGGATGCCGTGCACCGGATCTCGACCACGTCCACGGTGGACGCCGCGGACCTCCGGTCGGTCGCGGGGCTGTCCGAGGAGGACGCCGCGTGGCTGGCCGGGGGCCGCTGGAGTCCGCTCGCCGCCGTCCCGCCGGCCCGCCTGGAAGCGGTCGTCACGGCGGCCGTGGAGCGGGCCCTGTCCGCCCGCCCCGCCGAACCCCGCTCCACCGACGGCTTCCTGACCTGGCCGGCCGAGGCGCCGCCGAAGGCCGGCGACCCGTCCCGTACGAAAGGCACCACGGCCGGATGAGCAAGCGACACCTCCCGCCTCCGCGCTCCGGCCCGACCGCCGGGACGGGACTGCCCTCCGGCCGGCCCGCCGGGGTCGCCGGCCGGGCGATCACCGCGGCCGCGGCGCGCGCCGGTGCGCCCGGCGGGCTGCGCTTCACCGAGCGCCAGCTGTACTACGAGACCTGCCGCGTCCTGACCCCCGGTTCGACGCTCCTGAGGGGCCGGGTCCCCGGCACTCCTGCCCCCGTCCTGCGGCTACCCGTGTTCACCCGCGCCCTGGAGGCGCGCGGCCGGGAGACCGTACCGGGCCTGCTGCCGCCGCTGCCCGAGTCCGGCGCGCGGGTGGGCCCGCGCCGGCCGCGCGAGCGGGCGGAGAGGCCGGAGCCGTCGGAGTCATCGGAGTTGCCAGAGTTGTCGCAGTTCTCGGAGGCGTACTCCGAACCCGATGTCTACGACTACGGGCTGCCCCGGCTGCTGATGTGCCAGGACCGCTCGATCGCCGGGATGCTGCTCGCCAACCACATCCATCTGGAGGCGGCCTGCCCGGTGTTCGCCGCCGAGGACGCCCTGCCCCTCGACCCGAGACTGCTCGCCGCCCTGCGGCGGGCCGAGGGTGCCACCGTGTACGTCCTGCACGACGCGAGCCCGGCCGGGCTCGCCCTCCCCGCCCAGGTGCGGTCCGGTCTGGGGCCGGTGCCCGGAGTGCGGGTGGTGTCCCTCGGCCTGGCGCCCCGGCACGCGGCCGCCCTGCGGCTGCCCACCGGCCGGGGCCCCGCGCCCGGTCCCGCCGCCCTCGCCGCGCTGCCGGCGGCGCTGCGGCCGCGGGAGGCCGACTGGCTGGCGGAGGGACGGTTCGCCGAGGTGGCGGCCGTGCCTCCCGACCGGCTGCTGCGCACGGTCCTGCGCCTCACGCGGGGGCCACGACCGCCCCGCGACTCCCTCTGGAGCGGTCTGCGCGGGCTGCGCGGAGCCGGCTTCATGACCTGGCCCGCCGCGTGACCCGTCCCGGCGCCCCCTCCCACCGACCCGAGGTACGCACACCATGAACCGTCCCGAAGAGATCGGCTACGCGGACGAACTGCTCGCCGACGGCACCGTCCACCGCCGCTACGAGAACGGCCTGGAGGAGTGGCGCCGCCGCACGTCCGGCCACCCGCACCTCGTGCACTGGCACGACAACCGCGGCGCCTCCGGCACCGACGAGCTGCTCGGCGACCGGATCATCAAGCGCAGCCTCGCCGACGGCACCGTCACCTACGCCCGTGACATCGGCTACGGCCGCACCCTGTGGGCGCGCGGCGAGAAGGTGCTGGTCAACCGGAGCTCCTTCGGCGGCCGGATGGGCGTCCTGCTCGCGGGCCTCGGGGTGGCGACCCTCGCCGTCACCGCCGCCCAGCTGCCGCCGCTCAGCATGTCCCCCGAGCAGGAGGAGGCCCTGCGGCAGCAGCAGGCGCAGGCCCAGCAGTCCAGCGGCGGCGGAGGCGGCGACAGCGGTGGCTCGGGGTACTCCGACGCCGGGTCGGAGGGAACCGACGGGTCGGGGTCAGGGGACGGCAGCGCCGACGGGAACGACTGGGACGCGCACTGGGACGGCGACGGGGACGCCTGGAACGACGACGACTTCGGCTGAGGCGCGCCCCACGACCCCCGACCCGCGCCCCGGCACAACCGGCACCACCCAGGCCCCGGCACAACCGGCACCACCCAGGCCCCGGCACAACCGGCACCACCCAGGCCCAGGCACGACCGGCACCACCCGCGCCGCTGCCCGACCGGCGGCACCCCGCACCGCAGCACGACCGGCAACACCAGGAGAAGGAGCAGTTCGTGGCACGTCTGAGCGCCTGTCTGGCCGCCACCACCGGGCAGGCACGCGGCCATCTCGACGCGATGGGCGCCCTCGGCCCCGGCCATGTCCCGGTCAAGGTCCCCGGCGCCGAGCTGTCGCTGCTGTCCGGTGAACACGGCCGCGCCCAGGGTCCGTTCACCGCGCACGGGCGGACGGCCGTGGGCGAGGTCACCCTGCACAACCGCGCGGTGCTCCTCGCCGCGCTCGCGGAGCGGGCCGCTCCCCCGCCGTCCGACTGCGCGGACGGCGAACTGCTGCTCCACTGCTGGGCGCTGCTCGGGGACGCGGGGGTGGCGCTGGCCGAGGGGATGTTCGTGCTCGCCGTGCTCGACGGCCCCGACCTGGTCCTGATCCGTGACCACGTCGGTGCCCGCACCCTGTTCTACGCGCGGGCCGACGCCGCCTGGGCGGCCTCCACCTCGCTGCGCACGCTGCGCCGCTGGCCCGCGCTCGGCACCTCGATGAACCTGTCCGCGGTCCGCTCCTTCCTCACCTTCGCCTATCTGCCCGGTGAGGAGACCCTGCTGACCGGTGTGCGGGAGGTGCTGCCCGGCCGGGTGCTCCGGCTGCACCGGGACGGGACGTCCACCGAGACCGTGCACTGGGAGCCCCGGGAGCGCGTCGAGGACCCTCGGCCGGAGGACCCGCGCGGCCATGTCCTCGCGCTGCGCGGCCTGTTGGAGCAGGCGACGGCGAGCAGGCTGCCCGCCGCCGAGCCGGCCGCCGTGCTGCTCTCCGGCGGGATCGACAGCTCCCTGGTCACGGCCCTCGCGGCGAAGCTGCACAGCCACCCGGTGCACACCTACTCGATCAGCTTCGGCGACGACCTGCCGAACGAGCTGGGCTACTCGGGTCTGGTGGCCGCGCACTGCCGCACGCGCCACCGGGTCCTGAACGTCTCGGGCGCTGCCGTGGCCGCCCGTCTCGCCGAGGCGGCCGCGCTGCTCGACAGCCCCGTCGGCGATCCGCTGACCGTGCCGAACCTGATGCTCGCCGAGGCCGTGGCCGCCGACGGAGCCTCCGTGGTCCTCAACGGCGAGGGCGGGGACCCCGTCTTCGGGGGACCGAAGAACCTGCCCATGCTGGTCCAGGAGATGCACCGGACTCCGGGCGCGCCCTGGGACGAGGACCGGGCGACCGCGTACCTCCGCTCGTACCGCAAGTGCTGGACGGACCTGCCGGAGCTGCTGACGGCGTCGGCGCTGGAGGCCCTGCGGGACGCCCCGCCCCTGGAGCGGCACGTGGCACCGTATCTGACGGCCGCCGGCGGCAGCCCGTACCGGATGGGGCACTTCCTCAACCAGCTGCTCCACTGCAACCTGCGGACCAAGGGCGCCCACCACATCCTCACCAAGGTGGAGCGGCTGACGTCCTCGCAGGGGGTGGAGGGCCGTTCGCCGCTCTTCGACCGGTCGGTCGTCGACCACGCCTTCGCGACCCCGCCGTCCCTCAAGCTCCGTGGCACGGCGGAGAAGTGGATCCTCAAGGAGGCGGTACGCGACCTGCTGCCCGGCACGGTGGTCGATCGCCCCAAGAGCGGGATGCGGGTCCCGGTCCAGCAGTGGCTGACGGGCCCGCTCCGCGACCTCGGCCAGGACCTCCTCCTGGGGCCCAGGTCGCTGCGGCGCGGCCTGTTCCGCCCGGAGACGGTCCGGTCCTGGCTGCGGGGCGAGGGCGCGCTGCTGCCCCGGCAGGGCGGCAAGTTGTGGCTGGTGCTCACCCTGGAGCTCTGGCTGAGGTCGTACGACGTGTGAACCCGCACCACCCCGATGGACGAGAGGCCCCGCATGACCAGCGACGCAACCGGCTCCCCCGCCGTGACCGAACTGACCGACCCGCGTACCGGGGCGCCGCGGGGCACGGCGGTGCTGTCCCGGCTGCCCGAGGTACGGGCCGCCGTGGCCGGCGCGCGTGCCGCCCTGCCCGGCTGGAATGCCCTGACGCCCAAGGAGCGGGGCCGGCGCCTCGACCGGCTCGCGGGTCTGGTCGAGGAGCACGCGGCGGAGTACGCGGTCCGCGAGGCGGCCGGGACGGGCAAGCCGGAGTCGGAGACGGCCGGCGAGATCGAGCAGGTCGCGGACCTGTTCCGTTTCTTCGCGACGGCGGCCAGGACCCGTACGGCACCGGCGGCGGGCCTGCTGGTGGCGGGCCACGAGAGCTGGGTGCGCTGGGAGCCCGTCGGTGTGGTGGGGGTGGTCGTGCCGTGGAACTATCCGCTGCTCATGGCGGCCTGGCGGTGTGCACCGGCCCTGGCGGCCGGGAACACGGTGGTGGCGAAGCCGGCCGAGACGACTCCGGACAGCCTGGATCTCCTCGCGGAGCACGCCGGGCTCGCCCTGGGCCCGGGGGTCCTCGCGCATCTCCCCGGCGACCGGGAGACGGGCAGGCTGCTCGTCGGGGCGGCGGTGGACATGGTGGCGTTCACGGGCAGCGGCCGGGCCGGGGAGGACGTGGCGGTCCGCGCGGGGACGCGGCGGGTGAGTCTGGAGCTGGGCGGCAACGCCCCGGCGATCGTCCTCCCGGACGCGCCCGCCGACACCTGGGAGTCGCTGGCCGACGCGGCCACGTACAACGCGGGGCAGAGCTGCGCCGCTCCGGCGCGGGTCATCACCCTGCCGGAGAACTACGAGGCCGCCGTCGCCGGACTGACGGCGGCGATGGCCGCCCGGGTGGCGGGGCGGGACTTCGGCCCGCTCAACAACACCGACCAGGCAGAGCGTTACGACCGGTTGGTCGCCGCGTCCGACGCCAAGCGGGACATCGTCGCGGACATCGCGCCGGCACCGGGTGAGGAGGCGGGGCACTGGCGCCCGGCGCGGGTGCTCGCCGACCTCCCGGACGACGACCCGGCGGTCGTCGAGGAGGTGTTCGGCCCGCTCCTCACCGTGCAGCGGACCGACGGGGTGGAGGCCGCGCTCGCCCTGGCCAACGGCGTCCCGCAGGCCCTGGCCGCGAGCGTGTGGACCTCCGACCTGACGACCGGCCTGGAGCTGGCGGCCGCGCTGGACGCGGGCGAGACCTGGGTCAACTGCCACCTCGTGCAGACGGCGGAGCTCCCGCACGGCGGCCGCGGTGCCTCCGGGCACGGCACCGACCTGAGCACGCTGGCCCTCCAGGAGTACCAGCGGCCCAAGACGGTCACGGTCCGGGTCGGACGCCGGATCCCGGGGACGTCGACCCGATGACGCCGCGCGACCGGCCCGATCGGCACGACACCCCGTAGGAGCCGTACCTCTCGGAGCCGTATCTCTCGGAGCCGTATCTCCCGGAGTCGTATCTCCCGGAGTCGTATCTCCCGGAGAAGACCGGCGATTCCGCCGATGCCCGTGGGACGTGGCGGCCGGACAGTGGCCGGGCCAGTTCACGGCGTGGCCGCCGCCCGGACGCCCGGGCGGCCGCCACCCCACGACACGAGAGGACGACTCCGTCGTGACACGACACCTCGGCGCGGCCATGGCCGCCGCCTGTCTGACCCTGCTGCTCGCCCCCGGCGCCCAGGCCGCCGGCTCCGCCTCCGCTGCCGCCTCCGACTCCGCGAGCGCGGCTGCTGCCGCGGACAACCCGTACGAGCGCGGCCCCGCGCCCACCCCGTCGAGCGTCGAGGCGCTGCGCGGCCCGTACGCCGTCGGCGAGACGGCCGTCTCCTCGCTCGCCGTCAGCGGTTTCGGGGGCGGAACGATCTACTACCCGACGTCCACGAGTGACGGCACGTTCGGCGCGGTGGTGATCTCGCCGGGGTTCACGGCCTACCAGTCCTCGGTCGCGTGGCTCGGGCCGAGGCTGGCCTCGCAGGGCTTCGTGGTGTTCACCATCGACACCCTGACCACGGTCGACCAGCCCGACAGCCGGGGGCGGCAGCTCCTCGCCGCGCTCGACTACCTCACCCAGCGAAGCGCCGTGCGGGGGCGCGTCGACGCCGGCCGGCTCGGTGTGATGGGGCACTCGATGGGTGGCGGAGGCACCCTCGAAGCCGCAAAGAGCCGTCCGTCGCTCAGGGCAGCCGTCCCCCTCACCGCGTGGAACACGGACAAGACCTGGCCCGAGATCACCACGCCCACGCTCGTCATCGGTGCGGACGGCGACACCATCGCCCCCGTGGCCACCCACTCCGAGCCGTTCTACGAGAGCCTGCCCGGCTCCCTCGACAAGGCGTACCTGGAACTCAACGGGGCCACGCACTTCACCCCGAACTCGTCGAACACGACGATCGCGAAGTACAGCCTCTCCTGGCTCAAGCGGTTCGTCGACGACGACACCCGCTACGACCAGTTCCTGTGCCCGCTGCCGCGGCCGAGTCTGACGATCGACGAGTACCGGGGCACCTGCCCGCTCGGTTCCTGACGCTCTGTGCACCGTCACAGAGCCCGGCTCCCGGTTCTGGGCCAGTGCCCAGGACCGGGCGCCTTCCGCCGTACCGTACGGCTCGGTAACGTGACCTCCGTGAGCGGAGCGACGCACCCCGCCGGCGGCCCTCGGCTCTACGACCGCGCGGCCGAACTCGCCGCCGTGGCCCGCCTGTCGGCCCGCGTGGCGTCCGGACACGGCGGCGTCCTGTTCGTCACCGGCAACCCCGGCGAGGGGCGCACCGCCCTCCTCCGCCGGGCGGCGCACGACTTTCCCGGTACGGCCCACCGCGTCGGCGCACCCCACCACCGGGGCCCCTGGAGCGCGGCACGGGCGCTGTTCGCGGAGCTCGCCCCCACCCCGGCGGCCGGCCGCCGGGCGCTGCGGCTCGCGCGGGGCGAGGGCGGGCTCGCCCGGGCCGTGACCGCCCTCGCCGTCGAGCGGGAAGCGGTACTGATCTGTGTCGACGACCTCCACCTGTGGGACGCGCATTCACGGGCCGCCCTCGCCGCGGCCTGGCAGGAGACGGGCACGCGGAGGCCGGGCCGGGTGGGATGGCTGGTGTCGGCCGCGCGTCATCACCGGCTCCCCGAGGTGCCGGGAGCGGAGACGGTGCGGCTCGGCCGGCTGACCGTGCCGGGGGCGCGGGCGATGCTCGGTGACCTGTGCCCGGAGGCAGCGCCCGCGCCGCCGGTCGGGGAGCGGCTGCTCGACGAGGCGGCCGGCCATCCCGGCGTCCTGGCCGCGGCGGTACGGCGGCTGACCGCGCCTCAGCTCGCGGGCGTCCTGCCGCTGCCGCGGCCTGCGGTCGACGACTCGGTCCTGGCCGAGGTGTACGGAGGACTCCTGGAGCGCCTGCCCGCGGCCTCCCGCCGGCGGCTCGCCACGGTCGCCGTGGTGGCCCTGGCGGGCCGCGCGGGGGCCGGGGCGGGCACGGCGGCGTACGGGGTCGATGGCGGGGGCGGTTCGACGCCCGGTGGGGCGGTGCGCGGGGGCGGTGGCAGTGGGCGTTCGGCTCCCGGTGGGGCGGCGTACGGGGGCGGTGGCAGCGGCGGTTCGGCGCGCGGGGCGCGTGCCCCGGCCGGGGCGCTGGAGGGGCTGGTCGCGGACGGGCTGCTGCTGCGCCGCGGGGGCGGGGCGGTCGGCTTCGAGGACCCCTTCCTGGGGCGGGCCGCGCTCGCCTCGGCCCGGCAGCCCTGGCGGGGCGGGACCCGCGCCCCCGGCGGTTCCGAGGGCGGCGCGGAGGCGGTGCCGGTGGACGGCCCGGCCTCGGGCGCGGCGCCCTCGGCGGACCGCCGGGCGGCGGGTGCGGCGCTCGCGCGGGGTGAGGGCCATCGTGCCGACCGGCTGGGGCCGCCCGCCGCCGTGCGCGCGCTCTCGCCGGTCGCCCGGGGCCGTGCCCAGCTGGTCCGGGGGCTCGCGGCGCTGGCGGGCGGCCCGGTCATGGACGCCCATGAGGCGCTGCTCCAGGCGGCGGAACTGCTGCGGGGGCGGGCGCCGGTGGAGGCGTCCGACGCCCGGTTCCTGGCGATGGAGGCGGCCTGGGCGGGCGGCGACGTGGAGGCGTGCCTGGCCGCCCTGGGCGGCGGGGAGGACGTGCGGGGCCTGGAGCGCGACTTCGCCGACGGGCTGCGCGCCGCGTTGACCGTACGACTGGACGACGCGCGGACGGCACTGGTGCGGGTGGTGGCGGGGGACGGCGGCGCGGACGATCCCCGGTTGCTCCTTCGGGCCGGGGCCGCCGCCCTCGTCCTCGGCGACACCGCGGCGGCGGCCCGGATCCACGCCCGCGCGCTGGTCCGGGCGCGGGCGGAGCACCGCACCGCCCTGCTCCCCCACGCGCTCGAACAGCTCGCCTACGCCGAGCTGCGGGCCGGCCGGTACGGCCGGGCCGCGCTCGCGGCGCGGGAGGGGCTGCGGTCGGCCGAGTCGACGGGCCAGCACAACGTGGCGGCCCACCAGCACGCCGTACTGGCCCTGGTGGCCTCGGTGAAGGGCGACGGGAGCCTGGTGGCGGAGCACGCCGGGCGGGCGCTCGCGACGGCGGGAGCGCACGGGCTCGTGCAGGCCGCGACGCTCGCGGAGTGGGCGCTGGCGCGGGCCGAACGGGGCCGGGGGCTGGCCGCCCAGGCCGCCGCGCGGCTCGTGCCGCTGGTCCGGCCGGGCCCCCGGGGCGGTCACTTCGCGCTGCGCATGCTGGTGGTCCCCTGCTTCGTGGAGACCGCGGTCGCGGCCGGCCGGGAAGCGGAGGCCCGGGACGCGGCCGAGGAGTACGCGGCCTGGGCCGCGCTGGGCGTCGACGGCCCCGCGCCGGCGCAGTCGGCACGCTGCCGGGCCCTGCTGGCGGAGGGCGAGGCGTCGGCGTACTGGTTCCGTGAGGCGGTGCGTCGCCACGACGGCTGCGGGAACGACTTCGAGCGGGCCCGCACCCTGCTCGCGTACGGGACCTGGCTGAGGCGCCGCCGACGGCCCGGCGACGCACGGGGTCCGCTGCGCGACGCCCTCGTCACCTTCGAGCGGGCCGCCGCCGAGGGCTGGGCGGAGCACGCGCGCTCCGAACTCCGTGCGACGGGAGGCGCGTCGGGCGGGGCGACGGACCCGGCGGCGCTGCGCGAGCTGACCCCGCAGCAGCAGCGCATCGCCCGCCTCGTCGCGGGCGGAGCCACCAACCAGGAGGTCGCCGACCATCTCTCCCTCAGCCCCCGCACCGTGGACCACCATCTCCGCGGCGTCTTCGCCCGGCTGGGCATCCGGTCCCGTGTCGAACTCCCGGCAGTGGTGGACGGGTGGGACGCGGACCGTGAGGTACCGGCGCCGGCCGCCGCACGGCCGCCGGGCCGGTGACCGGGCCCGGGCGGGGTGCCGGGTGATGATGAGGGGATGACATCCTCCTTCGAAGAACTCGTCGCGGAGGCCTCCGAGGCGTCCGTCGACGGCTGGGACTTCTCCTGGCTCGACGGCCGGGCGACGGAGCAGCGGCCCTCCTGGGGCTACCACCGGGTGCTCGGCGAACGGCTCGCCCGTGCCTCCGCGGGCCTCGACGTCCAGACGGGCGGCGGTGAGGTGCTCGCCGGTGTGCCGACGCTGCCGCGGACGATGGTGGCCACCGAGTCGTGGCCCCCCAACCTCGCCCGGGCCACCGCGGTGCTGCACCCGAGGGGAGCCGTCGTCGTCGCGGATCCCGACGAGCCTCCGCTGCCCTTCTCCGACGCGGCGTTCGACCTCGTCACCAGCCGCCACCCCGCCACCGTGTGGTGGGCGGAGATCGCCCGCGTCCTGCTGCCGGGCGGCACCTATCTCGCCCAGCACGTCGGGCCCGCCAGCGTCTGGGAACTGGTCGAGTTCTTCCTGGGGCCCCAGCCGGAGGCGGCCCGGCACCGGCACCCCGACGACGAGAGCGCGGCGGCGCGCGCCGCCGGTCTGGAGATCGTCGATCTCCGCTCCGAGCGGCTGCGGATGGAGTTCCACGACATCGGTGCCGTCGTGTGGTTCCTGCGCAAGGTGATCTGGATCGTGCCGGGCTTCACGGTCGAGTCCCAGCTGCCCCGGCTGCGCGCGCTCGACGCGCTGATCCGCACGGAGGGTCCGTTCGTGGCCCACTCCGCGCGGACCCTGATCGAGGCGCGCAAACCGGAGACCGCCCGGCGCTAGCGCTCCAGGTACGCGGCGCGGGGGACGGCGCCGGACACCAGGGGGGCCATATGGGCGCGGTAGCGGGGCGACAGGGTCCCGAGGGAGGTGATCTTCTCCAGCGGGACCCAGTCGAGGCCGATCTGGTCGATGTCCTGCTCGGTTCCGCCGACGAGTTCGGCGCTGCCCTCCACGGTGCAGAGGAAGACGACCTCGACCCGGTGGAAGTTCTCCGAACTGAGCACTCCGGGGTCCTCCGTCCAGCCCTCCAGGACCCAGAGCAGCGGGCCGACCCGCACGGTCAGACCGGTCTCCTCGTGGACCTCGCGGCGGAGGGCGTCTGGCAGCAGCTCCCCCGTCTCCTGGCCCCCGCCGGGCAGGAAGTGGCACTCGCTGCCGTTCCAGAGGTTCCGGGTGAGCAGGACGGACCCCTCGTGGAGGACGACGGCCTTCGCGGAGGTGCGGATGCGGGTGGGGACGGTCATGGGGGTCTCCTCGGTCCGGGCGGTCGGCCACCCCGGCAGCATGCCCACGCCGACCGACGGCAATGCCGGGCCTCCGCCCCCGCGGCCGGTGGGGGCGCGGCATGCCGCTTCGGCCGGGGTCGGGGCATGCCGCTTCGGCCGGGGGCGGTCAGAAGACCGACAGGCCCGTGATGGTGGTGAAGCGGTCGAGGGCGGTCACGCCGGCCACCGAGTTGCCCCGGTCGTCGAGCCCCGGGCTCCAGACGCAGAGCGTGCAGCGGCCCGGCACGACGGCGACGACCGCCCCGCCGACGCCGCTCTTGCCCGGGAGGCCCACCCGGTAGGCGAAGTCGCCGGCCGCGTCGTACGTGCCGCAGGTGAGCATGACGGCGTTGACCTGCTTGGCCTGGCTGCGGGTCAGCAGCCGTGAGCCGTCGGCGCGCAGGCCGTGGCGGGCCAGGAAGCCGGTGGCCAGGGCCAGGTCGGCGCAGGACGCTTCGAGGGAGCACTGGCGGAAGTACTCGCGGAGCAGGTCGGGCACCGGTCCCGTGATGTTGCCGTAGGAGGCCATGAAGTGGGCCAGGGCGGCGTTGCGGTCGCCGTGGGCGGCCTCGGACGCGGCCACGTCGGTGTCGAAGGCCAGGTCCGGGTTGCCGCTCTCGGCGCGCAGGAAGGCGAGCAGGCCGCCCGAGGCGTCGCCGGTCAGCCGGTGCAGGCGGTCGGTGACGACGAGGGCACCGGCGTTGATGAACGGGTTGCGCGGGATGCCGTTCTCGTACTCCAGCTGGACCAGGGAGTTGAACGGGTCGCCGGAGGGTTCCCGGCCGACATGGGCCCAGAGCGCGTCGCCCTCTCCGGCGAGGGCGAGCGCGAGGGTGAAGACCTTGGTGACGGACTGGGTGGAGAAGGGCCGCCGCCAGTCCCCCACCCCGTAGACCGTGCCGTCGAGTTCCGCCACGGCCATGCCGAAGTCACCGGGGTCGGCGGCGGCGAGCGCGGGGATGTAGTCGGCCGGGGTGCCCCGGTCGGCGAGCGCGGCGATCTCCTCGGCGATGCGGTCGAGGACGGGCTGGAAGGAGGTGGTGGCGTTCGTGGTCACGCGCGGTCCCGGGGGGCCCGGTCCTCGGCGGCCGGCCGGTGGGAGGCCAGGTCATGGGCGGCCGGCCGGTGGGAGGGCAGGTCGTCGGCGGCCGGCCGGTCGCCGACGGCCTGCTCGGTGGGACGCCGGTGCGCCTCGTGCTGCCGGGCGGCCGCCAGGCCGAGGTCGCCGCCGGGCGGCGCGGCGAAGGAGCGGGCGACGGACGCGTCCGTGACCTCGGGCAGCGTGGCCGGGGTCCAGCGGGGGTTCCGGTCCTTGTCGACGACCTGGGCGCGGATGCCCTCGACGAGGTCGGGGGTGGTCAGGGCGGCGCAGGAGACACGGAACTCCAGGTCCAGGACCTCTTCGAGGGTCGCGAGGGCCCGCGAACGGCGCAGGGTGGCCAGGGTCGCCTTGAGGGCGGTCGGGGACTTCGCGAGCAGGGTGGTGGCCGCCTCCTTGGCCGCGGGCACGCCGGTGTCGAGGAGCCGTTCCACGACGGCCTCGACGGTCTCGGCCCGGTAGCAGGTGTCGATCCACTCCCGCTGCTCGCCGAGGACGCCGGGCGGGGGCGTGGCGGTGTGCCGGGCGACGGCCTCCGCGGCCGGGAGCCGGGTCAGGTCGCGGACCAGGGAGGGCAGTTCGGCCGACGGGACGAAGTGGTCGGCGAGGCCGGTGAGGATCGCGTCGGCGGCGCCGACGTGGCCGCCGGTGAGGGCGAGATGGGTGCCGAGCTCGCCGGGGGCGCGCCCGAGGAGGTACGTGCCGCCGACGTCGGGCACGAAGCCGATGCCGGTCTCCGGCATGGCGACCCGGGAGCGCTCGGTGACGACGCGGACGGAGCCGTGCGCGGAGACGCCGACGCCGCCGCCCATGACGATGCCGTCCATGAGGGCGACGTAGGGCTTCGGGTAGCGGGCGATGCGGGCGTTGAGCCGGTACTCGTCGCGCCAGAAGGCCGCGGAGGCGGAGCCGCCGGCGCGTGCGTCGTCGTGGATGGCGCGGATGTCGCCGCCTGCGCAGAGTCCGCGCTCGCCCGCGCCCTCGATGACGACGGTCGTGACGGCCGGGTCGTGCTCCCAGGCGGTCAGGGCCGCGTCGAGGGCGAGGACCATGGGGTGGGTGAGCGCGTTGATGGCACGGGGGCGGTTCAGGGTGAGGAAACCGGCCCGGCCCTCCGTCCGGAGGAGTACGTCGGCGGTTCCGGTCGGCACGTTCACTCGGTCCCTTTCCTGGCGCGGGGCGCTGTCGCGATCACCGTACCGGGCGGGTCGGGACGCGGCTCAGGTGGACCGGGGATCGCCGCTGGTCATCCGCCCCGGCGGTCGGCGGGAGCGGTCGCCGCAGAGCGGACCGGTCGCCGAAGAGGAGGAGTGCGCGGGGCGCGCGGAGGTGGGGACAGGGGGCGGGAAGGACTCATCCGCTTCTCGCGGATCCTGATTGCACGGTGCGCGGTCCTGTGACGGCCGCTACCCCGCGTCCTCGTGAGTCGAGTCCTTCCCGTCCCTTCCATGGAACCACCGCTCCGGCGGGGGCGCGAGCGCCCGCCGGAGCGGTGCCGGAAGGGGTTCAGGCCGGGAGCAGATCCTGCGGAACGCGCACCTGGCGGGGGGTGGAGAGGCGGAGTTCGATGATGTCGCGGACGGTCGGCCACTCCTCGTCGAGGATCGAGTAGAAGGCCGTGTCGCGGACGGCTCCGTCGAGCCCGCGGGAGTGGGCGCGACGGACTCCTTCGCAGCTCGCTCCGAGGCGCTCGATCGCGATTCTGGAGCGGGTGTTGCGGGCGTCCGCGCGCATCGTGATGCGGCGCACGCCCCAGGCTTCGAAGGCATGCCGGAGCATGAGGTACTTGGCCTCGGTGTTGATGCCGGTGCCCCGGGCGTCGCCGGCGATCCAGGTGTTGCCGATCTCGGCGGCGTCCGGCACGGAGGTCAGCGGGTCTCCGTGGGGCATGCCGGGGACGGGCGGCCAGACCAGCGGCCCCCGCCAGTAGTCGAGTTCGAGGAACCGGGTCGAACCGATGACTCGCTCGTCGGCCGTACTGACCAGGGCGAAGGGCAGGGATCTTCCTGCTGCCTGATCGGTCAGGGCGCGCGCGATGTAGTCGAGGGCCGATTCGAAGCCGTCGGGCACGGGGGTGAAGGCGTAGGCCGATCGGTCCGCCCCGCCGGCCCGGGCGAGGGCGTCGGCGTGCCGCATCGCCAGCGGCTCCAGGCGCACGGAGCGCCCGGTCAGGAGAACAGGTACTGGCACGGAACCTCGGGTCTTTCACGGGCAGGGAAAGCTTCCGCCGAGGGGTCGCCGCGGCGGCAGCAGGAGGGAGGTTCTCGCCGGTGCCGACCACGTCATGAGAGCGACAAATAAGCAGGTAAAACGGTTCGTCACCGGTGGCGAGGAGGACAGTATGCAGCCACAAGCGCTCGGAGAACAGAACCCCCGGCGAACCCGGGTACACGCCTGGGTGAAGGCTGGCGCGCGCCCGGGTGGACCGGTCTCAAGCAACGGACGGACCCGCCCGCCAGTCGGACGGCCGGCGGGCCCGGAAAGGGATCAGACGCAGGTGGGATGGCCCCAGCCGTCGGGGTTCTTCGCGATGGTCTCGCCCTTGTCGTAGGCCTTGCCGCAGCGGCATCGGCCCGAGAATCTCGCCTTCAGCGTGCCGCCGGACGGGCGAGTCCTGCGGGCTCCCGCACCGCCGCCGGAGCCACCGGAGGCACCGCCCGCCGAGGCGCCCGCGGAGCCGGACGGCGCTGAGGAGCGCGCGCGGGGCGCGGAGGCGCGTGTCGGCGCTTCAGGGGGCGGCAGCGGGGCTCCGGCGGCGGATCCCGTGGGCTCCTGCGTACGGGCGGTGTGGCTGGCCGCGCGGTCGGCCGCGTCGTTGAGGGGGTCGCCGTCGACCTGGTGCGCGGGGACGTAGACGAAGTCGACGTCCCGGCCGGTGAGGAGCGCGTCGATCCGGACGACCAGGTCCTTGTTGGCCACGGGGCTGCCCGAGGACGTCTTCCAGCCCTTGCGACGCCAGCCGGGCAGCCAGGTCGTGACGGCCTTCATCGCGTACTGGGAGTCCATCCGGACCTCGACCGGCGCCGCCGGGTCGAGGGTTTCGAGCAGCCGTTCCAGGGCCGTGAGCTCGGCCACGTTGTTGGTCGCGCGGCCGAGCGGTCCGGCCTCCCAGCGGTCGATCGCTCCGTCGGCGCGGCCGATGACCCATGCCCAGGCCGCGGGCCCGGGGTTTCCCTTCGACGCGCCGTCGCACGCCGCGATGATCTTTTCCACCATCCCACGATCCTGACACGGCGGCGGGGGTGGCCGGCCCCACCCCCGTGAGGCCGGCCGCCGCGGGTCAGAAGTCGCCGTAGTCGACCTGCCAGGTGGGCAGGCCCATCCGGCGCCAGAGGGCGACGACGCGGTCCCGGTCGTCGAGGGAGACGCGGACGTTGTACCGGTGGCGCACGTGGGCGTCGAAGAGCTCGGCCTTCACGAGGTCGTCGCCGCGGCCGTCGCCGGAGCCCCGCATCCACAGTTCGTCGTACGGCACCTCGTGGTGGGCGAGCCAGGCCTCGGTGATCGCGCGGTGGTCCTCGCTCCGGCCGGACAGCAGCACGATCCGGTCCTGCTCGGTGTGGCGGAAGGCGCGCAGGGCGTCCCGCACCGGGACGTTGAGCAGGTCCTGGTCGCAGTACCGGAAGTCGTACGGGCCCCGGCTCACGCGCAGGGCGAGGGTGCCGTCGATGTCGCACATGACGGCGGTGGGGAGGCCCGGGTCCGGGACGTAGGGCTCGCCGACCGTGGGGCGGTCGTTCAGCCAGTCCGCGGTGAGCCGCCAGCCGCCGCGGGTGGCCTTGGCGTGCTTCTCGGCGAGGATGCGGATGATCTCCTCGCCGACGGGCCGCTCGCGGGCGGCGTCACGGCGCACGCACTCGTCGACCGGGACGTCGGTGAAGTCGTGGACGACGAAGGTGGCGAGGCCCCCCACGGCGGCCTTCAGCCGCTTCGGGATGTGCGGGGTCAGATGGGTGTTGTCGACGACGACGTCGAAGCCGTCGTCGACGGCGGCGCGGACGGCGGAGTCCTGGATGCCGAGCACGGTCTGCTCGTGCTTGTGGGACCGGCCGCGGTCCGGGGCGGGGACGTCGAGCATGGAGCGGAGGTCGTCGAGGTTGACGCGCCGCACGCGTCCCTCGGCGGCCGCCTGGAGGGCGCGGGCGGCCGTCGTCTTCCCGGAGGCCGGGAGGCCGGTCATGACATGGACGACAGGCACGGTCAGTTCTCCTGGTCGTGGGCGAAGGGGTCGGTGGCCTCGGGACGCAGCTGGCGCCAGAGGAGGAGGTCGGTGGGGCGCCCGTCGAGGCGCAGGAACAGGGCGGCGCGCAGGCCCCGGTCGGGCACCCCGGCCGCGGCGCGGGCGAAGGCGCCCCGGTCGCCGGCGAGGTGGGCCAGACCCGCGTACGCCTCGTCGACCGCCCGCTCGCGCTCGGCGGCCGCGGCTTCGAGGCCGCCGATCACCTCGCGCACCCAGGCGTCGAACTCGTCCGGCACCTGCTCCAGGAGGGCGTCGAGCGGCTTGCCGCCATCGGCCTCGACCTCGGCCACGGAGCAGCCGAGGCCCTTGGCGAGCTCGCCGGCCGGGAGCGCGGCGAAGCGCTGGATGCCGCGGCCGCGCCAGATGTCGCGCTCGGTGACGCCGGTGAGCACCTTGTGGAGGCGTACGTACTCGGCGAGCTTGGCCTTGGCGCGTCGGCCGGAGGCGAAGCGCAGGACGAAGCCCTCGGCGTCGGTGCCGGTGGCCCGGTGGCCGTCGGGGAGGGTGTTGGACTCGGTCAGGGCGACGAGCTCGGCGAGGTCCATGGCGGGCCAGGTGCGGACGACGGAACCGACGCCCTGCCAGCCGGTCGCGGCCTCGGCGAGCGGGACCTCCGTGCCGTCCCGGTCGAAGGCGGCGAGCAGGACGAGGTCGCGGCGGTCCCCGTAGTTCACCACGATGCGGTTGCCCGGGTGGAGGATCTCGGCGAGGTACGTGACGCCGGGCGTCAGGCCCGCCGTGTCGGCCGCGTCGAGCCGGCGCTGCGCCCAGGTGGCCTGGACGCTGGTGAAGGAGCCCTTGGAGGCGACGTGCCAGCGGCCGTCGTAGTGGAAGACCACGCCGAGGCTGCCGTCGACCTTGTCGTACACCTCGAAGGGCTCGTCGGGCAGCGGCGGCGCGTAGGGGCGGCCGGCCGCGTGCTCCGAGACGTTGAAGAACTTGGGGAGGGGCAGCGCGACGATCCGTCCGTCGGCGTCGTCGGCGACGAGTCCGCGGCAGCGGGTGGTCGCCTCGTTCCAGTGCTGGGCGTACTGGCACGCGCGCGTGTACGTGTAGATCGACAGCGGCAGCCGAGGGTGCCGCTTGCGCGTGATGTGCCCGGCCGTCAGCGCGGCGGTGAGCTCGTCGGACGGCATCAGGTCGTGCAGAGTCAGGGTCGCCTGGCTCATGGGTCCCTCCCCGGGTGTTCGGTGATCCATTCTCCGTGGTGGGGGCCCTGGGGGACAGCGATTATCCCGGATGTCGGCGGCGCGGCGCGGGGGCGGCCGGGGCGGTGGGCGGGACTCGCTCCGGGGTGTGTCGGTGGTGCCCCGTAGACTCGCCGTCTCCCCGTCGGTGACGTCACCGGCGCAGACGAAGGAAGCGAGCCCCATGAACCACGCGGACGGCACGGCACCGATCTACGCCGAGCTCATACGGGAGCGGGGGGATGTTCCGGGTGACGTCCGCCAGGTCGCCGAGGAGGTTCTGCGGGACCTGAGCCGGGTCATCCAGGTGCCGCCGCAGGGGGTCCAGGGGCCGCAGCAGGGCGTCGTGGCGCACGCGGGGGCGGGCGCGCACCCGGGGGCCCACCAGGGCTCCCACCAGGGCGTCGTCGCCATCGCCCACCAGGGCGCGGTGCAGCCCTCCGGTGTCGGGGGCCCGATGGGCGTCGGCGGACCCGCGGGGGTCGTGGGTCAGGCGGGCGCCGTCCTGCCGCACCGCCCGGTGCGCTAGGACACCTCCCGGGCCGTTCCACCCCGGTCCCGCTCGGCTCGCCGCCCGTGCGCCCGTCCGCGGGCGTTGTCAGTGGCGTGGGTCATGCTGCTGCGATCGGCCCGTGCCGCAGTGGGGCGGGTCCTGTACGGACGACTGGGGATGACGACATGGCCGAGGTTCTGCTCTTCCACCACTGTCTCGGGCTGACCGCGGGAGTCGGCGCGTTCGCCGAGGAGCTGCGGCGGGCGGGGCACACCGTGCACACTCCCGACCTCTACGAGGGCCGGACCTTCACCGACCTCACGAGCGGCGTGGGGCACGCCCAGGAGGTCGGCTTCGGCACCCTTCTGGAGCGCGGCGAGCAGGCGGCCGCGGAGCTGCCCTCGGAGATCGTCTACGCCGGGTTCTCGCTCGGCGCGCTGCCCGCGCAGAAGCTGGCGCAGACGCGACCGGGGGCGCTCGGCGCCCTGCTGTTCAGCGCCTGCGTGCCGGTGGCGGAGTTCGGTCCCGCCTGGCCGGAGGGGGTCCCCGCGCAGGTGCACGGGATGGACGCCGACCCCTTCTTCGTCGACGAGGGCGATCTCGCGGCGGCCCGCGCGCTGGTGGCCGACGCGGCGGACCGGAGACTCTTCCTGTACCCGGGGACCGCGCATCTCTTCGCCGAGCGCGGGACGCCGTCCTACGTGCCGGAGGCGACCGCGCTGTGCCTGGAGCGGGCGGTCTGCTTCCTCGACGCCGTCAAGCGCTGAAGCGGCGGACGTAGCGGCGCTGCCAGGGGGTCTCGACGGCGTGCCGGTCGTAGTGGCGGCGGACGTGGTCGACGGCCTCGTCGGCCGGGACCCCGTCGAGGACGGCGAGGCAGGCCAGGGCGGTGCCGGTGCGGCCCCGTCCGCCCCCGCAGGCGAACTCGACCCGTTCGTCCGCGGCGCGCTCCCAGGCGTCGGTGAGGACCGCTCGGGCCGCGTCACGGTCCGCGGGGAGGCGGAAGTCCGGCCAGCGGAGCCACACCGACTCCCACGGGACCTCGGGCGCGCGCCGCCCGAGCAGGTGGACGGCGTAGGTCGGGCGGGGCCCGCCGGGCAGCGGGCGGCGCAGGGCGCGGCCGCGCACCAGCCGTCCGGAGGGAAGCCTCAGGACGCCGGGGGCCGACTCCGGCCAGGGTTCGGTCGTCGCGTCACGGTCGGTCATCCCGCCACGGTACGGGTCGAAGGGGCTCGACGGTTCGGGTCGACGGAGTTCGGAGGACAGCGCCGGGGTCACGTCGGGGTCAGCCGATCGGTCGACCCCGGCGTCATCCGTACCGCCACCGGGCCGGGGCCGGCCGTCGGACCGGGTCCGGCCGTGCGCGGGCGGAGGATCGGTACGGGGTGCGGCCCGTCCTCGGACGGGCCGCCCGTGTCCGCCGAGCCGAGGAGTCCGTCATGACGAAGTACCGCCGTGCGTCCCGTTCCGCCCGGGTTCTCCTGCCCGGAGCCGTGGCCGTGGTCCTGCTCGCCGGGTGCGCGCAGGGGTCCGGCGGGGCGGCCTCCGCGGGGGGATCGGCCTCTCCGGCCGGGGTGAGCCCCACGGGCGCGCCGCCCACGGCCGGCTCCTCCGTCACCGTGGCACCCGCCCCGACGGGCGGACCCGCGCCGGGCACGCTCCTGGTCGCCGACTTCGGTTCCGACACGGTGACCTTCGTCGACCCCGCGCGGGGTGCCACCGGCTCGGTCGTGGTCGGCACCGCTCCCTACGGTCTGGCCCTCGGGAAGGACGGGCGGGCCTGGGTGGCGACCGCGGAGGGCGTCGCGGTGGTGGACACGGCGACCCGGCGGCGGCTGGCGCTGGTCCCGTACGAGACGGACACGGGTCCCGTGACCACGGGCGAGTACCGGGGCGGCGGCATGGGCATCGCCCTCGCGCCTGACGGGCGCCGGGTGTACGTGGGGGTCAACGTGCCGGGCGGGAACGGCAGCCTCGAGGTGATCGACACGGCGGCCCTGCGGGTCACGGACACGGTGCCGGTCGGCCGGCGCCCCTTCGACGTGGACGTCTCGCGTGACGGAGCCGAGGTGTACGCGACGAACCACGACTCCTTCGACGTCACGGTGGTCGCGGCGGGGACGCTGGAGCCGCGGCGGGTGGAGGTCGCCCCGTACGGCACGGAGGGCGGGCTCGGTTCCTGGCTGAAGCCGCACTACACGGCCGTACGTCCCTCGGACGGCAGGCTGCTGCTGCCCTTCGAGGGGGAGCGGCTCGCGGTCGTCGACCCGCGGACCGGCCGGACGACCGTGGAGCCGATGACGGCCGACACCCACCAGCACGGCGCCGCGGTCACCGCCGACGGCACGCTGCTGGTGGTGGGCACGGGGCCGATCGACCCGGACGAGGACGAGGGGCCCTCCCTGACGGTCAGGGCCCCCGGCGGCGCCGAGCGGGTCTATCCCCTGGAGGGTCCGCACGAGGACGTGGCGGTCTCCGAGGACGGCCGCACCGCCTATGTGACCGGCGGGTTCACCCGCGACGGGTACTGGGACGGCCTGAGCGTCGTCGACCTGGACACGGGTGACGTCCGCCGGCTGGCGGCCGGTTCGCGTCCGCTGGGGGTCGTGGTCCTGTGAGCCCGTTCAGCGCTGGGGCAGGACGGTGGTGACCCGTTCGATGAAGGTCTTGAAGTCGGCCATGAAGTCGGTCAGGAACTGCTGGGTCGTCGGGTCGGTGACCTCGCCGTCCGGGGTGAAGAGCCCCGGGACGAACTGGATGTAGCCCTCGGGTGCGTTCATCTGCGGGGAGTTGCAGAAGCTCAGCACCGAGCGGAGGCTCTGCTGGGCGACGGCGGTGCCGATCTTGCCGGGCGAGGCGCCGATGACGGCCGAGGGCTTGTGGGTGAAGGAGTTGGTCCCCCAGGGGCGGCTGGCCCAGTCGATGGCGTTCTTGAGGCCGCCCGGGATGGACCGGTTGTACTCGGGGGTGACGAAGAGGACGGCGTCGACGGCGGCGATCGCGTCCTTGAGGGCCCGGCCCTCGGGCGGGTAGTCGGCGTCGAAGTCGTGGTTGTAGAGCGGCAGGTCCTTGATGGGGATCTCCTGGAACTCCAGCTCCGGCGGCGCCACGCGGAGGAGGGCGCGGGAGAGGATCCTGTTGATGGAGTCCTTCGACAGGCTGCCGACGAAGTAGCCGACCTTGTACGTGGTCATGCGTGGTTCCGCCTTCCGGGAGGGGGTCCGGCCTCCGCGCCGGGCCTCCGGCAACGTAACCCGGCCGCGGTGCGGCGGCGACCGGAGTGCCGCCGGGGTCTCAGAGCCCCACGATCAGCTGGATGCAGACGATCTTGACGAGGATGGCCAGGGCGAACAGGGTCGCGTAGCCGGTGTTCACCCGGCTGTCGGAGACGCGGCTGTTGGCGTACGCGGTGATGGCCGGGTTGCCCACGTATCCGGCGAGGAGCCCCATGGTGCGGGGCCTGCTCTGGCCGAGGAGCCGGGCGACGAGCACCATCAGGGCGTAGCTGAGCACCGCGCCGATCACGAGCACCGCGAGGAGCTTGAGGCCGAAGAGCGAGAACGCCTCGCGGCGGAAGGCGTAGCCCGAGGTCAGGCCGACGCAGGCGAGGAAGATCAGCAGGCCGATCTGGCGCAGCGTGAGGTTGGCGCGGGTCGGCAGGACCCAGACGAGGGGCCCGGTGCGGCGCAGCCGGCCGAGGACCATGGCCATCACGAGAGGTCCGGCGGCGGTGCCGAGGGACAGGACGGTGGAGCCGATGGTCAGCTTGGGGATGCCGATGAGGAACCCGGCGGCGAGGCCGAGACCCATGCTGACGGCGCTGACCTCGCTGACCTTGGCCTCGGTGTCGCCGAGGAAGCCGGTGACCTCGGCGGTGCGTTCCCTGGGCATGGCGACGCGGACCCGGTCGTCGAGCTGGAGCAGCAGGTCGTCGTGGGCCAGGAGGTCCTGGTCGCCGCGGCGGACCCGGGTGGCCTTGGCTCCGTAGCGGTCGCCGAGGCCGAGTTCGGCCACGGTGTGTCCGGCGAGGTCGGGGTTGGTGAGCAGGATGCGGCGGTAGTCGACGATGTCGCGCCGGTCGAGGAGGTGGGTGGCGGCCTGGGTGCCGAGGGCGGCGATGCCTGCGGCGACGGCCTCGGGTCCGCCGACGAGGACGACCTGGTCGCCGGGGGCGAGGGCGTCGAGCTCGCGGGCGACACGGGGCGTGCCGCCCCGGGGCCGGTGGGCGCTGGCGAGGAGCCGGCCGTCGGCGGCGCCGGGGACGTCGGCCCAGCGGAGGGGCCGGGTGACGTCGACGGTGCGGGTGATCAGTTCCTTGGGGAGTCCGGAGCCCGGGTCGCGGCGCCCGGGCCAGTTGCGGGCGGCGGCGACGGCCGAGACGAAGAGGATCGTGAGGACGACGGCGAGGGGATACCCGATCGCGTAGCCGGTGGCGGGCTGGGCGGGGTCGGGTGAGGAGGCCTGGGCGGCGGCGAGGCCGGGGGTGGTGGTGCCGATGCCAGCGAAGCCGCCCGCGAGGTAGGGGCCGGCGATGTCGAAGACCTTGCTGCCGAGGAGGCCGACGGCGACGGCGGTGACGACGAGGGCGGCGACGGCTCCGGTCATCACGGCGAGCTGGGGGCGGAGTTCGCGGAAGAAGGCCGGGCCCGCCTCCAGACCGACGGTGTACACGTACAGGGCGAGGCCGAGGACGGAGAGTCCCGCGGGCACGGCCGGGCCGATGTCGGGGTCGAGCGCGCCCAGGAGCAGGCCGAAGAAGAGGACGCCCGCGGGGCCGAGCTTCACGGGACCGAAGCGGACCATGCCGAAGAGCGATCCGGCCGCAATGACGATAAAAAGGGTGAACCACGGATAGTCAGCGAAAAATTGCCACATGCGGCTTACTCAGCCATATCCGATGGTTTCTTGCACGCTCATACGGAAGGGCGGACAGCGTGACGCGACCGAGGATTCTCGTGGTGGGCGCCGGATTCGCCGGAGTGGCCTGTGTACGGCGGCTCGAACGACGCCTCGCGGAGCGGGAGGCGCAGCTCGCGCTCCTGTCACCGTTCTCGTACCAGCTGTATCTGCCCCTGCTCCCCCAGGTGGCGGCGGGGGTCCTGACCCCGCAGTCCGTCGCGCTGTCGCTACGCCGCAGTGAACGGCACCGCACCCGGATCGTGCCGGGCGGAGTGGTCGGCGTGGACACGGCGGCGAAGGTCTGCGTGGTGCGCACGATCGCCGGTGAGTACGTGACCGAGCCGTACGACCATCTCGTGCTGGCGCCCGGCAGCGTGACCCGCAGCTTCGACATCCCCGGGCTCGCGGAGCACGCGCGGGGGATGAAGACCCTCGCCGAGGCCGTGTACATCCGCGACCACGTCATCGCCCAGCTCGACCTGGCGGACGCGAGCACCGACGAGGAGGAGCGGGCGGCGCGGCTGCGGTTCGTGGTGGTCGGCGGTGGTTACGCGGGTACGGAGACGGCGGCCTGCCTCCAGCTGCTCACCCACAACGCGGCCAAGCGGTATCCCCGGATCGACCCGAAGCTCATCAAGTGGCACCTGGTCGACATCGCGCCGAAGCTGATGCCCGAGCTGGGCGACAAGCTGGGCGCCGCCGCGCTGGACATCCTGACCAAGCGCGGCATCGAGGTCTCCCTGGGCGTGTCGGTGGCCTCCGTGGACGACGACGCCGTGACGCTCACGGACGGGCGGGTGCTGCCGAGCCGGACGCTGATCTGGACGGCCGGGGTGGCGGCGAGCCCGCTGATCGGCACGCTCGGCGCGGAGACGTTCCGGGGGCGGCTCGTGGTCACGGCCGAGATGAACGTTCCGGGGCTCGACGGGGTGTGGGCCCTCGGGGACGCGGCGGCGGTGCCCGATCTCGCCAAGGGCGAGGAGGGCGCGATCTGTCCGCCGACCGCCCAGCACGCGATGCGGCAGGGGAAGGCGCTCGCGGACAACCTGGTCTCGACCCTGCGGGGTGAGCCGACCCACCCGTACACCCACAAGGATCTGGGTCTGGTGGTGGACCTCGGTGGGCTCGACGGGGTCTCCAAGCCGCTCGGTGTGGAGCTGCACGGGGCGCCGGCGCAGGCCGTGGCCCGGGCCTACCACTGGGCGGCGCTGCGGACGAACGTGGCGAAGACCCGGGTGATGACGAACTGGCTGCTGAACGCCGTGGCCGGGGACGACTACGTACGCACCGGGTTCCTGGCGTCGAGGTCGGGCACGCTGCGGGACTTCGAGTACACCGACGCGTATCTGACCCCCGAGCAGGTCCGGCTGCACACGGGCGCGTTCCGCGGGGCGGTCGGGTCCGGCGGAGGGAACTGAGGCGCACGCGCGCGGACGGGGCCGGGGAAGGGCGACGGCCCGCGGACGGGGCCGGACGGCGAGGACGCGTCCGGCCCCGTCGCCGCGCCCGGCGGGCGACAGGGCGAGGTCCTCTGCCGGGCTCAGCGGGCGACGGGGCGGAGTCCTCTGCCGGGCTCAGCGGGCCAGTTGGGGCGTCGGGCCCATGACGATGACGGGCTCCTGGGCCGGGTCGAGGGCGCGGATGAGTTCGCGCAGCGGCTCGCGTTCGAGGGCGATGCAGGCCTGGGTGGGGCCGCCGTGGTCGACGTGGATCCAGACTCCGCCGCCCTTCTCGTCGCCGAGCGGGCGTTCCTTGTCGAGCGGTGTCCGGCCCGGGACGCGGTTGTAGTCGATGGCGACCACATGGTCGAAGGAGCCTTCGAGGGGTTCGCCGTGGAAGCCGGTGCCGCTGATGGCGAAGTCGGCGTCCTGGTCGTACGGGAGGCGGGAGCCCGGGTCGGGCAGCCGGCCGCCCGCGTCCCCGAGCCGGAAGACTCCGATGGGGGTGCGCAGGTCGCCGGCCGTGTGGTCGGCGGTCCAGCCCCTCAGCGCGTTGCGGGTGGGCCACGGGCCCGCCGACGGGGTCCAGTGGCCGCTCGGGCCCTTCTCGTAGAGGATCGCGGTGGAGAAGTTGTCGTCGGCGGTGGCTCCGGTGACGACGAGGGCCTGGGTGGTGCCGTCGGGGACGAGGGCCTGGGTGGTGGGGCCGACGCCGGGGAGCCTGGGCGCGGGGGCGGGCTCGGAGGCGATGCTGCTCGCCGGCTCCCCCGGCCCGGCGGCCCCGCGCGCGCCGCCGGGTGGGGTGCCCGCGGGGCGGGAGTCCCCGGCGGTCGCGGCGGCCGCGGGCGTCCCTGCGGGGGCGGCGGGGGCGGGGGGCGCGGTGGTCGCGCAGCCGCCGAGCAGCAGGGCCGCGCACAGCGTGCCGGCGCTCAGCAGCGCGGGGGCGCCCTTGTGGACGGGCATGGAAGGATCCTCCTGAGCGGGGGCAATGCGTGGATGCGTACCCGTTCGGCGGGCGGCGCTGCGGCGGTTACTCCGGCCTCACCCGTACGGCCGCGTCCAGCGGTGTCGAGGGCCCTCGTCGGCGCTCCTCCTCCGCATGCGGTTGACCGGGCCGGACGGGGCGCGCTTTCCTGCAGGCATGAATGATCTTCGTATCGAACGGGCGCGGAGCGAGGCCCTGCTCGCGGACTGGCGGACCGTCCACAACACGATCATCCCGACGGCCGTGCTCTCCTCCGACGAGGTGCGCGAGCGGGCCGGCCGGAACCGGCTGGAGGTCGCGTATCTCGGGGAGGTGGCGGTGGGTTGCTCGACGGTGCGGCCGCCCGACGAGGAGACCGCGGCGGCGACCGTCATCGCGCGGACGCTGCCCGCCTTCCGGGGGCGGGGTGTCGGGACCGCGCTGTACGAGCGCGGGCTCGCGCACGCGCGGACGCTGAGCGAGGAGGGCGTGGAGACGGTGGTCCTCGCGTCGAACGAGGACGGGCTGCGGTTCGCGCTCGCGCGCGGCTTCGTCGAGGTGGAGCGGTACGTCCTGCCGGGCGACACGGTGCCGTTCGTGACGCTGCGGCTGGCCTGAGGGGTCCCGGACCGCACCACGATCTGACGATTCGTCAGATCATGGTGTCACGGGTCTGGGAACCTTCGGGGCCCGGCGCTACTCTCCGCGCATGATTCGGACGGTGGTGTGGGGTACCGGAAATGTCGGGCGCGCGGCGATCCGCGCCGTGGACGCCCATCCAGGGCTGGAACTCGCGGCCGTGCTGGTCTCCGATCCGGCGAAGGTCGGACGGGACGCGGGCCGGCTCGCGGGGCTCGGCCACGACCTCGGGGTCGTGGCCGTCGACGATGTGGGCGCGGTGCTCGACGGGCGGCCGGGGGCGGTGGTGTACGCGGCTTCCGGCGACACCCGGCCCGACGGGGCGCTCGACGACGTGGCGCGCGCGGTGCGGACGGGCGCGGTGGTGGTCACCCCCGCGCTGTATCCGCTGTACGACCAGCGCAACGCGCCGCCCGAGTTCCGGGATCCGGTGCTCGCGGCGGTCGCCGAGGGCGGTGGTTCGCTGTTCGTGTCGGGAGTGGACCCGGGCTGGGGCAACGACGTCCTGCCGCTGCTCGTGAGCGGGCTCGGCAGCACGGTGGACGTGATCCGCTGCCAGGAGATCTTCGACTACTCGACGTACGAGCAGGAGGAGTCGGTCCGCGACCTGATCGGGATGGGCCGGCCGCTCGACTACGAGCCGCCGATGCTGCTGCCGTCGGTGCCGACGATGGTCTGGGGCGGGCAGATACGTCTGATGGCCCGCGCGCTCGGCGCCGAACTCGACGAGATCCGCGAGACGGTGGACCGGCGTCCGCTGGAGTCGACCGTGAAGACCCGGACGATGGGTGTCTTCGAGGCGGGGACGCAGGGCGCGATCCGCTTCGAGGTGCAGGGCGTCGTCGGCGGGGAGCCCCGCATCGTGATCGAGCACGTGACCCGTATCCATCCCTCGTGCGCGCCGGACTGGCCGGTGCCGCCGGACGGGGCGGGGGCGCACCGGGTGATCGTCGAGGGCAGTCCCCGGATCGAGGTGACGGTGGCGGCGACCGCAGAGGGCGAGAACCGCTCGGCGGGCGGGAACGCGACGGCGGTGGGCCGGCTGGTCGGGGCGATCGACTGGCTGGTGGCCGCGGAGCCGGGACTGTACGACGCGCTGGACGTGCCGCTGCGGCCGGCGGTCGGGAAGCTGGGAAGGAGACCACGGTGATCATCGACATTCCCGAGGGCCAGGAGCCGATCGGGTACGTGTGGGGCGACATGGTCCCGGAGATCGGGACGGCGGCGGCGAACTTCTCGCTGTCGGTGTACGCCCATACGACGCTGGGGCTGCGCGAGTTCGAGGCGGCACGGCTGCGGATCGCGCAGATCAACGGCTGCGGATTCTGCCTGGACTGGCGTACCGACCGGGACGGGGTGAAGGTCGAGGAGGGTTTCGACGAGGTCGTCGCGGCCTGGCGGGAGACGGAGGTCTCGGAGGGCTTCGACGAGCGGACGCGGCTCGCGGCCGAGTACGCGGAGCGGTACGCGCTGGACCACCACGGTCTGGACGAGGAGTTCTGGGAGCGGATGACGGCCCGGTACAGCCAGGCGGAGATCGTTGAGCTGACGATGAGTCTGGGCTCGTGGCTGGCGTTCGGGCGGCTCAACCGGGTGCTCGGCCTCGACGAGGTGTGCGTGCTGCCGACGCACTGAGCGTACGGGGAAGGGCCGGCCGGGTGGTTCCCGGCCGGCCCTTCCCCGTACGACGTGTCCGTGCCGCGCCTCGGGTTCAGAAGTCCTCGGCGACGATCCGCTCGATGTTGCGTTCGGCGAGGGCCGTGATGGTGACGAACGGGTTGACGCTGGCGTTTCCGGGGATCAGGGATCCGTCGATGACGTACAGCCCGGAGTAGCCGTGGAGGCGTCCGTGGTTGTCGGTCGCCTTGCCCAGGACCGCGCCGCCGAGCGGGTGGTAGGTGAGGTGGTCGCCCCAGATCTTGTACACACCGAAGAGGTCGGTGCGGTAGATCGTGCCCTCCTTGGAGTTGATCTTGTCGAAGATGGTCTTCGCGGCGTCGATGGACGTCTGCTTCCAGGCCCTGTCCCAGCTCAGGTCGACCTTGCCGGTGGCCGGGTTCCAGGTGAACTCGGCCCGGTGGGGGGTCTTTGTGATGGAGAGGTAGAAGGAGGCGTAGGTCTCGATGCCGGTGGGCAGCGGGGCCACCTCGGCGAAGGCGCCGCCCGCGTCCCAGTTGTCGATGCCCGCGGTGGGCATGGCGGACTGGAGCTTGCCCGTGGCGTCCCACATGTGGTTGGCACGGCCGCACATGACGTTGCCGTTGTCGCCCCAGCCCTTGCCGATCTCGCCGTTGAGGGCGGGGAGGGCTCCGGTGGCCTTGAGGCGGGTGAGCAGCTTGCTCGTGCCGATGCTTCCGGCGGCGAAGAAGACCTTGTCGGCGGTGACGGTCTTGCTCGCGAGGGTGGCGCCCGTGGTGTCGATCTGGTCGATGGCGACGGTGTAGCCGCCGCCGGCCGCCGGGGTGACCGAGGTGACCTTGTGCAGGGCGGAGACGGTGACCCGGCCGGTGGCGGCGGCCTGGGCCAGATAGGTCTTCTGGAGGGTCTTCTTGCCGGCGTTGTTGCCGTAGATGACCTCTCCGTCGAGGGCGGACTTCGGGACGGCCCCGGCGGCCTCCTGCTTCATGTAGTCCCAGTCGTAGACGTTCGGGACGAACACGAAGGGGAAGCCGGAGCGCTGGGCGTGCTTGCGGCCGACGCGGGCGTACTGGTAGCAGGCGGCGTTCTCCCACCAGGACTGGTCCACCTCGGTGACGCCGAGTCCCGCGTTGGCGCGGGGATAGTAGGTCGCGTACATCTCTGCCGCGTCGACGGTGGGGAGGATGGCCGCGAAGTTCTCGCGGCGCGGGGTGACGGCCATGCCGCCGTTGACGAGGGAGCCGCCGCCGACGCCCCTGCCCTGGTAGACGGTGATGCCGGCGAAGTCCTCGGCGTCGAGGATGCCCGTGTGCCGTGGGACGTCCTTGTCGAGGGGGAAGCCGAGGAAGTTGCTCAGCGGCTGCTTGGTGCGGGTCCGCAGCCAGAAGGAGCGGTAGTCGGGTCGGGTGGTGTTGGCGAAGATCTTGCCGTCCGGTCCTGGGGTGTCCCAGGCCATGCCCATCTCGACCATGTGGACGGCGACACCCGCGCGGGCGAGCCGGAGGGCGGCCACGGAGCCGCCGTATCCGGTGCCGATGACGAGGGCGGGCACGTGGGCGCCGGTGGGGATGGGGGTGTCGACGAGGCGGGCCTCGGCGTGGGCCGGGGTGCCGTGGCCGACGAGGGCGGCAGCACCGAGAACAGAACCTGTTCCCGCGAGGAATCGGCGGCGGCTGACGCCACCGATTCCCCTTGCGGGCAGGGGGAGTTCGCTCATGTGGTGTTCCTCACTCAGGGGCGAATGGGAACATGTTCTACTGTCGGCCATCGGGGAAGTCACGAGAAACCGACGGGTAACTTCAGGTCTGTTACACCTCTCGAACGGATGCCGTCGCATACCGGGCAGGGCCACGGACTTCCGGCCGCCCTTCCGTCCAACTCCCGTACTCCCCCGCCCCATGGAGCGCACCAGACCCGGCGAGGGCCGGACGGTGGATGGCCGGAAGGCGCTCAGGGGCCGGGGGCGGAGGGGTCAGGCCAGGACCGGGCCCGGTGCGCCGGTGAGGCGCTCGGGGGTGAGCAGCTCGGCGAGGCGTTCGGCGGGCAGCAGGCCCTTCTCCAGGGTGAGTTCGACGACGCCGCGCCCGGTGGCGAGCGCCTCCTGCGCGATGGCCGTGGCCGCGGTGTAGCCGAGGTGCGGGTTGAGCGCGGTGGCCAGGCCGATGGAGTTCTCGACGGCGGCCCGGAGCGCCTCGGTGTTGGCGGTGATGCCGCTGACGCACCGGTCGGCGAGGGTCAGGCAGGCGGCGCGCAGGGAGAGGAGGCTCTTCGACAGGGCGTGGAAGATGACCGGCTCGAAGGCGTTGAGCTGGAGCTGCCCGGCCTCGGCGGCCATGGTGATGGTGATGTCGTTGCCGATCACCTCGAAGGCGACCTGGTTGACGACCTCGGGGATCACCGGGTTGACCTTGCCGGGCATGATGCTGGAGCCGGCCTGGACCGGCGGCAGGTTGATCTCGTTGAGCCCGGCACGCGGCCCCGAGGACAGCAGCCGCAGGTCGTTGCAGGTCTTGGAGAGCTTGACCGCGATGCGCTTGAGGACCCCGGAGAGCTGGACGAAGGCGCCGCAGTCCTGGGTGGCCTCGATCAGGTTGGCGGAGGTGACGAGCGGCAGGCCGGTCAGCCCGGCGAGGTTGCGGCGGGCGGTCTCTGCGTAGCCGGGGGCGGCGTTCAGACCGGTGCCGATGGCGGTGGCGCCGAGGTTGATCTCGTGGATGAGCTCGACGGCCTCGGCGAGCCGGCTGCGGTCCTCCTCCAGCATCACGGCGTACGTGGAGAACTCCTGGCCCAGTGTCATGGGCACCGCGTCCTGGAGCTGGGTGCGGCCCATCTTGACGACGTCGCGGAACTCCAGGGCCTTGGCGGCGAAGGCGTCCTGGAGCACGGCCATGGCGAGGAGGAGTTCGCGGGCGGCGCCGATCGCCGCGATGCGGATGGCGGTCGGGTAGACGTCGTTGGTGGACTGGCCGAGGTTGACGTCCTCGTTGGGGTGGAGGCGGTCGTAGTCGCCCTTGGCGTGGCCGAGGAGTTCCAGGGCGCGGTTGGCGACGACCTCGTTGGCGTTCATGTTGGTGGAGGTGCCGGCGCCGCCCTGGACGACGTCCACGACGAACTGGTCGTGGAGCCGTCCCGTACGGATCTCCCGGCAGGCGCCGGCGATGGCGGCGGCCTTGTCGGCGGGCAGCAGCCCCAGTTCCTCGTTGGCCCGGGCGGCGGCCTCCTTGACGGCGGCGAGCGCGTCGATCAGGAGCGGGTAGACGGAGATGGGCGTGCCGGTGACGGTGAAGTTCTCGGTGGCGCGCAGGGTGTGGACGCCCCAGTAGGCGTCGGCGGGGACGTCCCGGTCCCCGAGCAGGTCGTGCTCGCGGCGGACGGGAACGGGGTGCGGGGCCGGTGCGGGAACCATGGGGGTCCTAGGGGTACGCGGCGCGCCCAGGGGGCGCCGGGGGTGCGTGGGGTGGGGTGTCGCCCGTGCGGGACGGGTCGGGCGGCCGCCGTCCGCGAACGCGGTGGGGCCGGGTCAAGAGGGCGTCCGCCGCAAGGCGGGGCCGAGTCCGGGGGGCCGGTCACGGGCGCGCGCCGGGAGCCGGCCGGGCGGGGCCGGGCGCGGGCACGGTGGCCCAGCAGGCCGTACGACGGCGGGACGGGTGGGCCGTACGACGGCGGGGCCGATGGACCGTACGGCGGCGGGGCGGGTGGGAACTCCGCGGAGGTTGGCTCCGGCTCGCGGACGGGCGGGGGGGTGCGCCGCCCGCGAGCCGGGGTTCTGGGGTGCGCCGGGTCAGGCGCGGGCGGCGACGGCCGAGGCCGAGCGGGAGCCGCCGGTGGCGAGGGCCGGTTCCGCGCGGACGGGCCCGTCGAGGAGGCGTCGCAGGAGGGCGGTGCTGTGGGCGGGGTCGCCCGCGCCGCTGCCGCCTTCGGCGAGGAGTGTGGCGAGGACCGCGATCCGCGCCTGGGCGGCGCGGAGCGTGCCGGTGAGCAGGGCCCCGGCGGCGACGAGGTCGACGGCACCGCCGCCGGTGTAGATCTCGGCGAGCGGCCCGGCGGGGACACGGGTGGTCACGGCCACCAGGACGCCCTGGGCGACCGCGTCGGCCACGGCGGCGGCGATCTCGGGGGTGGCGTTGCCCGCGCCGGTGGCGACGAGGACGATGCCGTCGGCGCCGGCGCCGACGGCCGCGTTCAGGAGGAAGGGATCGCCGTCGGAGTGGTGCGTCACGATGGCGACCCGGGGCAGCGGGACGGCACCGGGGACCTCGGGGTCCGCCTTCTCCGCGGCGGCGGGCAGCGGCAGCGGCGCCGGGCGCTCCGGCTGCCGCTCGATGTCGACGCGGGAGAAGCCGACGCGGCCCAGGCGCTCGGCCGAGGGGTCGGAGAAGGCGTCGGCGGCGAGCGTCTGGGTCTTGACCGTGCCGCGGGCGGCGTGGACGCGCCCGTCGAAGACGACGAGGACGCCGAGGTCGCTGACGGAGGAGGCGACCTGGAGCGCGTCGTAGAGGTTGCCGGGGCCGTCCCCGTCCCCGGTGCCGAAGGGGCGCTGGGCGCCGGTGAGCACGACCGGGCGGGCGTCGGTGTGGTGGAGGTCCAGGAAGAAGGCGGTCTCTTCGAGGGTGTCGGTGCCGTGGGTGATCACGATGCCGTCGACGCCGGGGTCGGCGAGGGTCTCGTGGACGGTCCTGAGCAGGGCAAGCTGGTGCGCCGCGGTCATGCGGGAGCTGTTGACGTTGAAGAGGTCGACGACCTCGACGGTGACGCCCTCGGGAAGCGGGGCGGTGGCCAGCACGTCGTTGCCCGAGGCGTCGGCGGCGTATCCGGTGCCCTGCCAGCGGCTGGCTATCGTGCCGCCCGTGCTGATGACGACGATCCGGCGCGCTCCCCCGTCGTTCGTCCGCTTCATGCCGTCCGTCCTCACTCCGTACCGAAATCACCCTGCGTCGCAACGATAGGACAGAAGGCGCGCAAGCCGATTGCGAAATCGCCCGCCGTATCGTTTCGTCGTGGTAGATAATTGCGCCATGGACCGAATCGATCTCCACATCTTGCGCGAGCTTCAGAGCGACGGCCGGCTGAGCAACCAGGAGCTGGCCCAGCGGGTGGGGCTCAGCCCGTCGCCCTGTCTGCGCCGGGTCCGGCAACTGGAGCAGGACGGGGTGATCCAGGGGTACCGGGCGATCATCGATCCGGAGGCGGTGGGGCGGGGCTTCGAGGTGCTCGTCTCGGTGGAGGTGCGGCGGGACCGGGAGACGGTGGAGGCCTTCGAGGAGGCGCTCCGGGACGTGCCGGACGTCATCGAGGCGTACCGGCTGTTCGGGAGCCCCGGCTGCCTGCTGCGGATCGCGGTCGCCGACCTCGCGGCGTACGAGCGGCTGTGGATCGAGCGGCTGACGACCCTCACCGGGGTGACCGAGGTCAATTCGCAGATCATCATGAAGCGCATCAAGGAGCCGAAGGGGATGCCGGTGGACGTCCGGGGCGGCTGAGGACACTCCGGGCCACCACGACCCCAAGAGGCGGGCGCGCGCGGCCCCTTGGGGAGGCGACCACTCGTTTCGGCCATATGCGAACTCGTCATGGAACAGCCTTCTCCTCGTTACATGACAGGTACCTGCCGTGTGCCACTCTCCCGGTGACACGAAGTCAACACGCGTAGACAGCGGCATCGTCGAGCCGACGCCCGCCGTCCCCCGCGTACCGTCCCCGGGAAAGGGCCCCCCATGTCCGTTGTGCGGATCGGCAGCTGGAAGGTGTGGGCGGCGGCAGCCGCCGCCACCCTCGTCGGCGTCACGCTCCCCACGGTCGCCGCTACCCCCGCCGGCGCCACCACCACCGCGTACGACAGCACGTACTACAAGAACGCGATAGGCAAGACCGGCACGAGCCTCAAGTCCTCGCTGCACACCATCATCAGCAGCCAGAGCAAGATCTCGTACGACGCGGTCTGGAACGCGCTGAAGACCACCGACCAGGACCCCGCCAACACCAACAACGTCATCCTGCTCTACAGCGGGACCTCGCGGAGCAAGAGCCTCAACGGCGGCGACGTCGGCGACTGGAACCGCGAGCACACCTGGGCCCAGTCCCACGGAAACTTCGGGACCTCGGCCGGCCCCGGCACGGACCTGCACCACCTGCGGGCGGCGGACGTCCAGGTCAACAGCATCCGGGGCAACAAGGACTTCGACAACGGCGGCAGCGCGGTCAGCGGCGCCCCCGGCAGCTACACGGACAGCAACTCGTTCGAGCCGCGTGACGCCGACAAGGGCGACGTGGCCCGGATGATCCTGTACATGGCCGTCCGCTACGAGGGCGACGACGCCTGGGCCGACCTGGAGCCCAACGAGTCGACCACCAACGGCAGCGTCCGCTTCCACGGGCGCCTCTCGGTCCTGAAGCAGTGGAACGAGCAGGACCCGCCGAGCGCCTTCGAGGAGCGCCGCAACGACATCATCCACACCACCTACCAGGGCAACCGGAACCCGTTCATCGACCACCCGGAGTGGGTCGAGGCGATCTGGTAGGCCGAGCGCCGCAGCGGTGACAGGAGCCGGGCCGGGGTCGTCGTACCCGGCCCGGCTTCCGCGCGTCCGGGGCGGGGCGCCTCGGGGCCGTTCACGGAAAAGCCTCTACGCCTGACCGCCGGGGCCGCCTTCAAACGTGAAATGGCGGATCTTCTCACGCTCTTGGCGTGATCGTCAGACACACCTCAGAGGCGTTATCCATCCGTTACAAACGGTCACTCTGTCCTGGTTCGTGCGCCTTTCCATGTGACCTGGCACATATTTCACCCTCCAGTGACCGACGGCCCATCTATCACGGCTGGGTGTCCACAACAACCCCCTAGGGCCAGGAAGTTCCGAGATCCACTCGGTAGCTTCGGCGCCCATGACCCCGTTGACCACTGGCCTGACGACCACGACCCTTCGCACCACTCCCCCGACGCTCGCGGACGGCGCCGAACTCTGGCGGATCGCACGCGGCTCGGGCGAACTCGACCTCAACTCGCCGTACAGCTATCTGCTGTGGTGCCGTGACTTCGCCGGCACGACCACGGTCGCCCGTGACGCCTCCGGACGCCCGATCGGCTTCGTCACCGGATATCTGCGCCCCGACGAGCCGGAGACCCTCTTCGTCTGGCAGATCGCCGTCGAGGGTTCGCACCGCGGAAGCGGGGTAGCCGGGACTCTGCTCGACGCCCTGTCCGCGCAGGTCGCGGCGGAGCACGGGATCAGCCGGATCGAGGCCACCGTCACCCCGGGGAACCTCGCCTCCGACCGGTTGTTCCGGTCGTTCGCACGCCGGCACGACGCGGAGGTGACGCAGGAGGTGCTGTTCCCGGCCTCCTCGTTCCCCGCGGCGGGACACGAGTCCGAGGTGCTGTACCACATCGGCCCCCTCGGCCCGCCGGCCTCCTGAGCCGTCGACCGCGTACGCCACCCACCCGAACAACACCCTGGAGAAGAGCTTCGTGACCCTCACCGACATCGCCACGCCCTCCGTCTTCGAGACCGTCGAATCGGAGGTCCGCAGCTACTGCCGCGCCTGGCCCGTCGTCTTCGAACGCGCGGTCGGCAGCAGGCTGTACGACGAGCAGGGGCGTCCGTACCTCGACTTCTTCGCCGGCGCCGGGTCGCTGAACTACGGCCACAACAACCCCGTGCTCAAGCGGGCTCTCCTCGAATACCTCGGCAACGACGGCATCACCCACGGCCTCGACATGTCGACCACCGCCAAGCGCGACTTCCTCGAGGCCTTCCACACCACGGTCCTGGAGCCCCGGGCCCTGCCCTACAAGGTGATGTTCCCGGGCCCGACCGGCACCAACGCCGTGGAGGCCGCGCTGAAACTCGCCCGCAAGGTCACCGGGCGGCAGACCGTCGTCTCCTTCACCAACGCCTTCCACGGCATGTCGCTCGGCTCGCTCGCCGTCACCGGGAACGCCGCCAAGCGCGCCGGCGCGGGCGTCCCGCTGCCGCACGCCATCCGGATGCCCTTCGACGACTACCTCGACGGGCAGCTCCCCGACTTCCTCTGGTTCGAGCGGCTCCTCAACGACGCCGGCTCCGGCCTCGACCACCCGGCCGCCGTGATCGTCGAGACCGTCCAGGGCGAGGGCGGCATCAACGTCGCACGGGCCGAATGGCTGCGCGCGCTGGCCGATCTCTGCCGCCGGCACGAGATGCTCCTCATCGTCGACGACATCCAGATGGGCTGCGGCCGCACCGGCGACTTCTTCTCCTTCGAGGAGGCGGGCATCACGCCCGACATCGTCACGCTGTCCAAGTCCATCAGCGGCTACGGGCTCCCCATGGCCCTCTGCCTGTTCCGGCCGGAGCTCGACGTCTGGCAGCCCGGCGAGCACAACGGGACCTTCCGCGGCAACAACCCCGCCTTCGTCACGGCCACCGCCGCCCTCGACGCCTACTGGCGCGACGGCACCCTGCGCGGCCGCACCCTGGGCCGGGCGGACCGGGTGGAGCGCGCCCTCCTCGACCTGTGCGGGGGCGACGCGCGCACCGGTCTGTCCGTGCGCGGCCGCGGCCTCGTGTGGGGTCTCGAGTTCGCCGACGGGGAGCGCGCCGAAGCCGTGTGCCGCCGCGCCTTCGAGACCGGCCTGCTGGTCGAGACCTCGGGCCCGAGCGGCGAGGTGGTCAAGCTGCTGCCGCCGCTCACCGCGACGGACGACGAGCTCGACGAGGGCCTCGGCATCCTGGCCCGCGCCGTCCGCCACACCGCCTGACCCCGCGCCCGACCCCACCTTCCAGCGGCCGGCAGCACAGCCGGCCCGATGACCCGAAAGGCAGTCGTACCCCATGATCGTCCGTACCTTCGACGAGCTGGAGAACACCGAGCGGCACGTGAAGGCCGCCTCGGGCACCTGGGAGAGCAAGCGCATCGTCCTGGCCCGTGAGCGGGTCGGCTTCTCCCTCCACGAGACGGTGCTGTACGCCGGCACCGAGACCGCCATGTGGTACGCGAACCACGTCGAGGCCGTCGTCTGCACGGCCGGCGAGGCCGAGCTCACCGACCACGAGACGGGCCGCACGTACACGATCGTGCCCGGAACGATGTACCTGCTCGACGGGCACGAGCGGCACACCCTCAAGGTCAAGGCCGACTTCCGCTGCCTGTGCGTCTTCAACCCGCCCGTGACCGGGCGCGAGGACCACGACGAGAACGGCGTCTACCCGCTGCTGACGGAACCGGAGCCCGCGTCCGACGACGCCTGAGCCCGGCACGCGACCGACGCCCGAGCCCCGGCACGCGACCGACACACCCACGCGAAAGGAAGCACGCTCCCCATGCCCTCCGCACCCACCCGCCCCGTCGACCTCTACCCCACCCGCGGCCCCAAGGAAGAACTGATCGGCCGCAAGGACCCCGTCGTGTGGTCCGGACCCGGAACGGCGGGCCCCTTCTGGGCCCGTGAACTGGAGGAGTTCGAGCGCGACGGCTTCGCCACGGTGGACGAGATCGTCACCCCGGACGAGGTCGACGTGCTCCGGGCGGAGCTGGACCGGCTCGTCTCCGACCCGGCCGTACGGGCCGACGAGCGGGCGGTCGTCGAGCCCCGTTCCCAGGAGATACGTTCCGTCTTCGAGGTGCACCGGATGAGCGAGGTCTTCGGCCGGCTCGCCCGGGATCCGCGGATCGTCGGGCGCGCCCGCCAGATCCTCGGCTCCGACGTCTACGTCCACCAGTCGCGGGTCAACGTCAAGCCCGGCTTCGGGGCCAGCGGCTTCTACTGGCACTCGGACTTCGAGACCTGGCACGCGGAGGACGGCCTGCCGAGGATGCGGACCGTGTCGGTGTCGATCGCGCTCACGCCGAACCACACCACCAACGGCAGCCTGATGATCATGCCGGGATCGCACCGCACGTTCCTGGGCTGCGCCGGTGCCACCCCCAAGGACAACTACAAGCGCTCGCTGCAGATGCAGGACGCCGGCACGCCGTCCGACGAGGCGCTGACCACGTTCGCCGAGGCCTGCGGCATCCGCCACTTCACGGGCCCGGCGGGCTCCGCCACCTGGTTCGACTGCAACGCCCTGCACGGGTCGGGCGACAACATCACCCCGTACCCCCGGAGCAATGTGTTCCTCGTCTTCAACAGCGTCGAGAACCAGCCGGAGGCGCCCTTCGCCGCCCCGGTCCGGCGGCCCTCGTACATCGCGGCGCCCTTCTCAGATCACGTGTGAGGGCGCGCCGCGCCCGTCCCGACGAGGCCTCCTCGGCGGAACGGCGCTCCTCGGAGGCCCCGCGCTGACCCCGCGGCTTCCGATCGGCCCGCACACAGGAACGCGCGGCCCGGGCATCCCGGGCCGCGCGTTCCTCGCTGCAGTGTCACCGCGCACTCACCGGGCACGCATCGCACGAGCACCCTCCTCGGGCCGCTCAGCCCGCGCACTCCTCCCGGCCCTCACCGGCGTCCTCGACCATGCCGTCCCTCAGGCGGTCCAGGCTTCGGGCGAGCAGACGTGAGACCTGCATCTGGGAGACGCCGATCCGCTCCCCGATCTCCGTCTGGGTGAGCTCCTCCACGAAGCGGAGGTGCAGCAGCAGCCGATCGCGCGGGGCGAGGGCCTCCACGAGCGGGGCGAGGGTGTGGAACTCCTCGAAGAGGGCGAGCGCCGGGTCCTCCTGGCCGATGAGATCGGCCAGGGCCGCGTCCTCCTCCTCGCTGTCGCCGGCGAGCCTGGCGTCCAGGGACGTGGAGTGGTAGCCGTTGGCGGCGACCTGGGCCTCGACCACCTCGTCCTCGGACAGGTCCATGACCGGCGCCAGCTCGGAGGGGCGGGGTGCCCGGCCGAGGCGCGCGCTCAGCTCGTCGGTCGCCTTGGCCAGCTCCACCCGCGCCTCCTGGAGGCGGCGCGGCACGTGCACGGCCCAGGTGCTGTCGCGGAAGAACCGTTTGATCTCACCCACGATGTACGGCACGGCGAAGGTGGCGAACTCCACCTCGCGGGACAGGTCGAAGCGGTCGATCGCCTTGATCAGGCCGATCATGCCGACCTGCAGGATGTCCTCCCGCTCGTCCCCGCGCGACCGGAACCGCCCCGCCGCGTACACCACCAGGGACATGTTCATCTCGATGAGGGTGTTCCGGACGTACTGGTGCTCCGCGGTGCCCTCCTCCCGCGCCGCGAGTTCGCGGAGGAACACCTTCGACAGGGCACGCGCGTCCCGCGGTGGAACGGCGTGCGGGACCTCGGGAAAGGGCAGTTCCCCGCCCATGCCGTTCGTCGCGTACGCCGTCGTCGCCTCGGCCTGATCGGTCCGCACAGGAACAACCTCCTCCGACTCGCGGTCCGTTCAGTTGTCCTTGTCCTCGTACCCCCGCTTTTCGGACGCATTCCCTGTCCGCTCGCGGCTGATTCCGCCCGGCAATGGGCATCACCCCGGTTCGAACGGGAAGACGAAACCCATCACCTCCTGAGGAAACAGTAAGAAACATCAAGAAGCAGGAAGAAACAGGAAGAAGGGGATGCGCGATGAAGACCTGGAGCGACACCCGCCACCCGGCCCCCGGGGCGGACCCGCGCGGTGCCCGGAGTGCCGGTGCGCCCCCGGTCCGTACTCCGGCCGACGCGCGGCAGCTCGTCCGCCACACCCTCGAGGCGCTCGGCCCCCTGCGACCCGCGCAGGTCGAGGACCTGCTGCTCGTCACCTCGGAGCTGGTCACGAACGCGCACCGGCACGCGGGCGGCGTCACCGGATTCGGGATCGGGGTCGGACACGACCAGGTGACGGTGTCGGTGTCCGACGCCAGCGGGCAGACGCCGCTGTACGAGCGCCCCGCGGATCTGCGTCCCGGGGGCTACGGCTGGCCGATCGTGCTCCGCCTGTGCCGCGAGGTGACCGTCGACGCGGGACCCGACGGCAAGACCATCCACGCGGCCGTGGCGGTCGAGCGGTGCGCCGTTCCGGAGCCCGCCGGAACGTGAGCCGGTGACCTTCGTGACCCGATGACCCGCGAGGCCCGCGCTGTGGAAGGCTGAGCCGATGACCTCACGCTCGTACGACGTCCTCGCCGGCGCCCCGGACTCCCCCGTACTGCTCCATGTCCCGCACTCCTCCCGGGTGATACCCCCGGACGTGCGCGAGGGCATCCTGCTGGCGGACGGGGAACTGGGCCTCGAGCTCGACCACATCACCGACGCCCACACGGCGGAGATCGCGGCCGCGGCCGCGGCGGCCGCGGGCGCCACCCCCTGGCAGTTCGTCAACCGGCTGTCCCGGCTGGTCGTCGACCCGGAGCGGTTCCCCGACGAGCGCGAGGAGATGCTGGCCGTCGGGATGGGCGCGGTGTACACGAGGACCACGCACCGGGCGCCGCTGCGTCCCGCCGGATTCGACCCGGCGCCGCTGATCGACCGGTACTTCACGCCGTACGCCGAGGGCATGGCCGCCGCCGTGGCGGAACGCCTGGAGGCGACGGGGCGGGCCGTGATCGTCGACGTCCACTCGTACCCGACCGGGCCGCTGCCGTACGAGCTCCACGGCGAGGGCCCCCGCCCGCCGGTCTGCCTCGGTACCGACGCCTTCCACACGCCGCCGGCCCTGCTGGACGCCGCCCGGGAGGCGTTCGGCGGGTTCGGGGGCCTGGCGACGGACACGCCCTTCGCCGGGACGTACGTACCGCTGTCCTACTACGGCAGGGATCCGCGGGTCAGCGCGCTCATGATCGAGATTCGGCGCGATGTCTACATGAGCGAGCCGGGCGGCGCGGCGGGACCGGGGGTCCAGGCGCTCGGGGCCGCCCTGGCGGCGCTCGTCGACGCCGTGCCGCCGCACCCGGCGGCGTAGGGCCGGTCACGCCTCCGGGCGCCTGCTCATGCGTTCGGTCGCTGCCGGGTGGCTCCGGGGCGGGGGCCGTGCGCAGGCTGGGGGTGGTCCCTGGAGGGATCGCCCCCCGTGCGTGAGGAGACCCGTCGATGGCCGTGCCCGATTCCACCCCGTACCGGTACGACGACCTCGGCGCGCTGTACGTCAACTGCACGCTCAAGCGCTCGCCCGAGGTCAGCAACACCGAGGGGCTGATCGAGCGCAGCCGGTCCGTCATGGAGGCGCAGGGCGTGGCGACCTCCCTGGTGCGGGCCGTCGACCTGGACATCGCGACCGGGGTGTGGCCGGACATGAGGGAGCACGGCTGGGAGTCGGACGCCTGGCCCGCGCTGTACGAGCAGGTGATGGCCGCCGACATCCTCGTGCTCTGCGGGCCGATCTGGCTCGGCGACAACAGCTCCGTGATGAAGCGGGTGATCGAGCGGCTCTACGCCTGCTCGAGCCTCCTCAACGGTGCCGGGCAGTACGCGTACTACGGCCGGGCCGGCGGCTGTCTGATCACCGGCAACGAGGACGGCGTGAAGCACTGTGCGATGAACGTCCTCTACAGCCTCCAGCACCTGGGGTACACGGTGCCGCCGCAGGCCGACGCGGGCTGGATCGGCCCGGCGGGTCCCGGCCCCTCCTACCTGGACCCGGGCTCGGGCGGCCCCGAGAACGACTTCACCAACCGCAACACCACGTTCATGGCCTGGAACCTGATGCATGTCGCCGGGCTGCTCAAGCGGGCGGGCGGCATCCCGGCCCACGGCAACCAGCGCTCGGCGTGGGACGCGGGCTGCAGGCCGGACTTCCCGAACCCCGAGCACCGCTGACACCCGGGGGCCGCTCGGCGAGCCGCGCGGTCTCCCCCGTTCTGACCGCATCTCAGGCCCCGGCTCACACCCCCGTTTTGGATTGTCGGAGGATCATCAATACGATCCGGCGATGATCACGAGAAAACGGCTGGCGACCGGGGCCTGCGCGCTGCTCGCCGCCCTGAGCGTCGCGCTCCTGCCGACGGGCGCGACCGCGGACGCGCCGGTGGCGAAGGAATCCCCCAAGGTCGAGCTGGTCCTCGACGTGAGCGGCTCCATGCGGGCCAAGGACATCGACGGCAAGTCCCGGATGGCCGCGGCCAAGCAGGCCTTCAACGAGGTCCTCGACGCGGTGCCCTCGGAGGTCCAGCTCGGCATCCGCACCCTGGGCGCCGACTACCCGGGGCAGGACCGCAAGCGGGGCTGCAAGGACACCCGGCAGCTCTATCCGGTGGGCCCGCTCGACCGCACCGAGGCCAAGACCGCCGTGGCCACCCTGGCCCCGACCGGCTGGACGCCGATCGGTCCGGCGCTGCTCGGAGCGGCCGAGGACCTGGAGGGCGGTGACGCCACCCGGCGGATCGTGCTCATCACCGACGGCGAGGACACCTGCGCCCCGCTCGACCCGTGCCAGGTGGCACGCGAGATCGCGGCGAAGGGCATCCATCTCGTCATCGACACCCTGGGCCTGGTCCCGGACGCCAAGACCCGGCAGCAGCTCACCTGCATCGCGGAGGCCACCGGAGGCACGTACACCTCCGTCCACCGCACCGAGGACCTCTCCCGCCGGGTCCGGCAGCTGGTCGACCGTGCCGCCGACCCGGTCGTCACGCCCGTGGCCACCGAGGGCGCGCTGCGCTGCGCCGACGCGCCGCAGCTCAAGCCCGGCCTCTACACCGACCGCGAGGCCTTCGGCCAGCACCGCTGGTACCGGGTGGACCTGCTGCCCGGTCAGGAGCTCCGCGCCTCCGTCAGCGTGTCGGCCGACCGCGCCGTCAACAACGACTACGGCGTCCTGCTGCGCGCCGTCACGCGCCACGGCCGGGAGATCGTCCGCGGCTCCGAGGCCGGCGACGGGCGCACCGACGTCATATCGACGGGTCTGCGCTACCCGAAGCCGGAGCTCGACGACGAGACCGAGGACGGCAAGCCGGCCGCGGAGACGGTCTGCCTCCAGGTCAGCAACTCGTTCTCCGCTCCCCCGTCGGTCAAGACGACGCCGGGCATGCCCATCGAGCTGACGGTGGACGTCGTCGACGGCCCGTCGACCGCGTCGGACGTGGCCTCGTTCGGCCTCGGCCGCGGCTGGTGGCTGCTCGGCGCGCTGGTGCTCGTCGGCTTCGTGGCCGGTCTGCTCTGGGGCTGGCTGTCCCGCTGGCGCTTCGCTGTCTGGAGGACCCACTGATGCGTACCGTACGCACGCTCGCCGCGGCGGCCCTCGCGGGCACCGCTCTCCTCGGACTCGCGGCCCCGGCCGCCCTGGCCGACTCCCCCTCGTCCTCGGCCGACCCGGGCAAGGACGCTTCCGCCGCGGGGCCGACGGAGGCCGGAACCACGTTCCGCACCGCCGCCCGGTTCCTCCCCGGCCAGCAGGCCACCGCCCAGGCCGCCACGGGTGACTACCTGTACTGGGTGTTCCCGGCGGACACCGGGCAGCGGCCGACGGTGGACGCCACCGTCACCCTGCCCGACGCGGCCCTGCGGCACGGCCCCGCCACCTGGCGGGTCGACGTGTACGACGGGCTCCGGCGCCGCCAGCCGTGCATGTACGGGACCCAGTCCCGCGCCGCGGCGAAGGAGACCACGACGGTGCGGCTCACCTGTGTGCTGCGGCCCGTCCGTGCCTCGGCCGATGCCTGGTCGAACGACCCGCTGCCCGGCAGCTACTACGTGCGGCTGACCGCCGTCTCGCTGCCGGACGAGGACCTCGGCCAGCCGTTCACGGCCCGGCTCGGGGTGAGCACCGTCGACAAGGGCGGCGCCTACGCGACCGACGGATCGCTCGCCGCTCCGCTCGTGCCCGGCGCGACCACGGCCGACCAGGCGGAGGCCGACGAGGAGGCCGGCCGGCCCTCCGCCGTCGAGGCCGCGGCCCCGGAGGACGGCTGGTCCTCCGGCTGGTGGTCCGACCGCTGGCTCTGGACCGCGGCGGGCGGCGTCCTCGCTGCCCTCGCGGGCATCGGCGGATACGTGCTGACGCGCGGCGGCGGACGGCCGTCCCGGGTCCCGCCGGGCGCCTGACCGCTCCACGGAGACGCGGCGCCCGACCGCTCCACGGAGACACGGAAAGGCCCCCACCGCGATGCCGCGGCGGGGGCCTTTCCGTGTTCCCTGCGGACAGGGTCCGTGTGCGCTCCGGTTCACCGGCGGGAGGCCGGACGGGCCGGGAAGCCGTGGGCGCGGGCCCCCGCCACGAGCGCGACCACCGGGACGAGGAGGACGAGCACGCTCCAGGACAGGGCGCCCGCGCCGAGCGCGTCGAGCAGCACACCGCCGGCGATGCCGCCGCCCGCCATGGCGGCGTTCCAGAGGCTGACCAGCAGCGTCTGGGCGGTGTCGGCGTGCTCGCCGCCCGCGTCGGCGACGGCCGTCTGGAGGAGGGTGGGCGCGCCGCCCCAGCCGAAGCCCCAGAGCGCGGCGGCCGTCAGGACGAGCGCGGTGCCGCCGGCCGGGACGGCGAGCACGGCGGCCGCGACGGCGACGAGGAGGGTGCCGGCGAGGGTGAGGATCCGGAGCCTGCGGTCGATGTGCCGTCCGGTGAACCAGATCCCGGCGAGCGAGGCGGCGCCGAAGACCAGCAGGACGAGGCCGGTGGAGCCGGCCAGCCCGCGATGCCCGAGGTAGGCGGCGACGTAGGTGTAGAGGACGGTGTGGGCCAGGACGAGGGTGAACGTGACGGCCAGGACCGGCAGCACGCCGGGCACCCTCAGGGTCCGGGCGACCGGGGCGCGCCCGCCGTGCGCCTCCCCGGGCAGGTCGGGGACGGCGAGGGCGATCCAGCCGAGGAGGGCGACGGCGATCACGGTCATGGCGGTGAAGGCGACCCGCCAGCCCACGGCCTCCCCGAGGAACGTGCCGGCCGGCACGCCGAGGGAGAGCGCGAGGGGGATGCCGGTCATGGCGACGGCGACGGCCCGGCCCTGGAGGTGCGGCGGGGCGATCCGCCGGGCGTACCCGGCGAGCAGGGCCCAGGCGACGCCCGCGGCGACCCCGGCGAGGAACCGGGCGCCCATGGTGAGGGCGTACGAGGAGGAGACGGCCGTCACGGTGTTGGCGGCGGCGAATCCGGCGACCGAGGTGAGCAGCAGCCGCTTGCGGCGCCATGCGGCGGTGCGGGCGGCCAGCGGGACGGCGGTGAGGGCGGTGCCGAGGGCGTAGACGGTGACCGCCTGGCCCATCGCGGCCTCGCCGACGCCGAGGTCGGCGCTCATGCCGGGCAGGACACCGGCGGGCAGGGTCTCGGTGAGGCTGGTGACGAAGACGGCGGTGGCGAGGGCGAGCAGGGCGAGGAGCGGCAGCCGGCCGGATGTGGAAGGGGTCTCTGGGGTGGAAGGGGTCTCTGAGGTGGCGGGCGCGGCGGAACGGGCCGCCGCTGTCGTGTCGTTGGCCATGGATCTATGCTCGAACCCTCACATTGATGTGAAGGTCAAGCGAGTCCCTGGAGGGGCGTCCATGCGGATCGGGGAACTGTCGGAGCGCACCGGGACACCGCGTCGGCTGCTGCGCTACTACGAGGAGCAGGGTCTCATCGTCGCGGACCGGCTGCCGAACGGCTACCGGGTCTACGACGAGTCGAACCCGGACCGGGTGCTGCAGATCCGGGGCCTGCTGGACGCCGGTCTGCCGACCCGGATCATCAAGCAGATCCTGCCCTGCCTGAACAAGCCGCGGATCATCCATTTCCCGGACGCCACCCCGGAGATGCTGGCCACCCTGGAGGACGAGCGGGACCGGATGACCGAGCGGATCCGCTGCCTCACCCGGAACCGGGACGCGGTGGCGGAGTATCTGGACGCGGTGCGGGAGAAGCTGGAGCCGTCCCGCTGACCGCCGCGCTCCGTGCCGTCCGCACGCTCCAGCGCCCGGCCTGCCGTTCGACCGCGAGCGGCAGCCCGAAGCAGGTGCCGAGGAGCTCGTCGGTGAGCACCCCGTCGACGGGGCCCTGGGCGAGGGCCCGTCCCTCGCGCAGGAGGAACTGGAGTCCACGCTCGCGCTGCTCAAGGGCCCGGGCGAGACAGCGGGGACCTCGGCCTGACCCTCCCGGGTCGGGCCGGGCCGGTCGGGTCGGGTCGGGTCGGGTCAGGTCGTCAGGTCGAGGTCGGGCAGGTAGGTCGAATCGGGGTCAGGTCATCCTGCGCGCGCCGTCCAGCACGGCCTGCCGGATGCGGTGGTAGGTCCCGCACCGGCAGATGTTGCGGATGGTGTCCAGGTCCGCCTCTGTGATCTCGCGGCCGGCCTCCCGGGCCCGCCGCACCTCCGCGACCGCGGTCATGATCTGGCCCGGCTGGCAGTAGCCGCACTGGGCCACGTCCAGGTCGAGCCAGGCCTCCTGCATGGGGTGGAGGTCGCTTCCGACGGTGGCGGGGAGCCCCTCGATGGTGGTGACCTCGTCGTGCGGGGCGAGGTCCTCGACGGGCACGGCGCACGGCGTGAACGCCTTGCCGTTGAGGTGGCTCGTGCAGGCCCGGCAGACGCCGACCCCGCAGCCGTACTTGGGTCCGGTGACGCCCAGGACGTCCCTGAGGACCCAGAGGAGCCGGACGTCGCCCTCGACGTCGGCGGTCACGGCCTTGCCGTTCAGGATGAAGGTGTGCTGCGGCACGGATGCTGCTCCAGGTCTCAGAGGGCGCGGTCGCGGCCGTCGGTCGGAGAGGCGGGGACGGGCGGAACGGTCGGCAGGGGGGTGAAGGCGAGCGGATCGGCGTGGTTGACGGGGAAGACCGTCGGCATGGTGCCGGTGGCCCGGCCGTAGGCACAGGCGACGGCGGCCATGGCGCCGGCCACCGCGAGTTCTCCCGCGCCGCCCGGCTTGTCGCCGGTCGAGGGCATCACGATGATCTCGAGCTCGGGCGGGGTGTTCCACTGCCGGGTGTAGAAGTACTGGTCCCAGCTGCCTTCGAGGAAGTGCCCGTCGCGCAGGTGGAGTCCGGAGGTCAGGGTGAGGGCGATGCCGTCTGAGATGCCGCCCATCATCTGGGCCTCCAGGCCGCGCGGGTTGACCGCGAGACCGACGTCGACGGCGCAGACCGCCTTCGTCACCCGTGGTCCGGTGACGGCGCCGGGGATCTGCCGCCCGGTGGTCCCGGGGCGGCAGTCGATCTCGACGAGCAGGGCGACGACGGAGTGGTACTCGGTGTGGACGGCGATGCCCTGGGCGGTTCCGGCGGGCATCGGCCGGCCCCACTCCCCCACGTCGGCGACCTTGTCGAGGACGGCGCGGGCGCGCGGGTCCTTCAGGAGCCGGCGGCGCATCGCGTACGCGTCCTGGCCCGTGCGCCGGGCCAGTTCGTCGATGACGAGTTCCTGAGCGCAGCGGACGTTGGGCGAGTAGATGTTGCGCATCGACCCGGTGTTGAAGCCCTTGTCCGTCTCCGAGAGCAGCTGGGTGGTGACGCCCAGGTGGTAGGGGCTGATCTGGGTGAGCTGGAACATCGTCTCGGAGAAGGCGAGGTCGCCGACGGGCAGCCGGGCCGCCTCCGCCGTGAGGAGCTCGCCGATGCCGTGCCCGAAGTCGGTGGCCACGGAGGTGTGGCGCTGCTCGTACGTGAGGACCTCGCCGAGCGTGTACGTGGCGCGGACCCGCGAGGTGGACATCGGGTGCGTACGGCCCTGGCGGAAGTCGTCGGTCCGGTGCCACATCAGTTTGACGGGCTTCCCCATGGCGCGGGAGATCTCGGCGGCCTCGGCCGCGGCGTCGTGGAAGAGCTTGCGGCCGAAGGAGCCGCCGCCCTCGGTGACATGGACGCGGACGGCGGAGACCGGCAGACCGAGCGTGCGGGCGATCTGCTCCTGCGCGACGATCGGGGCCTTGAGGGAGCCCCAGATCTCGGCGGAGTCCTCCCGGACGTCGGCGATCGCGCAGTTGGTCTCCAGGGCGGCGTTGCTGGCGAAGTGGAAGGTGAAGCGGGCGTCGACGGCCTTGGTGAGCAGCGGCAGCGGCGGTACGACCAGCGGGAGTTCGGCCCGGCGCAGCTTCGCGAGGACGGTCGCGTCGGAGGCTCCCTCGGCGGTGCCGGGCCCCCAGTCGACGCGGAGGGCGCGCACGGCGTCGATGCACTGGCCGAAGGTGCGGCCGCGGACGGCGACGCCGGTGGAGACCGCGACGACGTCGGTGACACCGGGCATGGCCCGGACCTCTGCGAGGTTGGCGACGGAGCGGACCGTGCCGTTGATGGTGGGCGGGCGGCAGACCATGGTGGGCAGGGCGTCCGGGACCTGGAGGTCCATCGCGAACTTCTTGCGGCCGGTGATCGCTTCGAGGGCGTCGACGCGGCGCTGTGCCGTGCCGATGAGCCGGAAGCGGTCGGGGTCCTTGAGGGTGACCTCGACGGCGGTGTCGGACACGGCCGCGGCCTTCGCGGCGAGCTCGCCGTAGCCGAGCAGCGCACCGGTCGGGGAGAGGACGGCGCCCGCCTTGGTGGTGAGGGTGCCGACGGCCTCGCCGAGGACGAGGGAGGCGGCGTGCAGGAGCCTGCCGCGGGCGACGGCGGCGGCGACGCGCAGGGGGTGATAGGTGGAGTAGGTGGTGTTGGAGCCGCCCGTCAGCTGGTTGAAGAGCAGCTCGGGCCGCGCGTCAGCGAGCGTGACCTCGACCTTGTCCAGGGGCAGGTCGAGTTCCTCGGCGACGATCATGGCGCTGGAGGTGGTGATGCCCTGGCCGACCTCGGCACGGGGCAGCGCGAAGTGGGCGGTGCCGTCCTCGTCGAGACGGATGGTGATGAGGTGGCTGGTGGGGAGCGCCGCGAGGGTGAGCAGTTCGTTGAGGTCGAGGAGTTCGGCGGGTCCGGGGAGCGAGGGGATGAGCGCCGGGGCCGCGGCGGCGGCCTGCCGGGGCGCGAGCGCCTCGGCGCCGAGCGGTGCGGCGACGGTGAGCGTGGGGGCGGCGAGGACGTACCCGAGGAACCGGCGCCGGCTGGTGCCCCGCGGCGCGTCGTTACCGCTCCCGGAGCGCACGTCTCCGTCCCCGCTGCCGCTCGTGGGGTGCCCCTCCCGCACGGGATGCCGCCTCGCCATTCGGTGTGCCCTTCGTCGTGGCCCCGATGCCGACGCACCGGGGTGCCTCCTCGGATGCGGTGATCATCGCCCATGTGGGGTCCCGCCGGGAGCCGTTCGACTCAGAGTCGGCCCGAGGGGTGCGTGGGCCGCGCTCCGGGGAGAAGACGCCGCAGGGCCTCCTCCTGGCGGGCGAACCGCGCGGCTGATCCGGCGCTGCGGCGCAGCGGAGCCGTCCGGGCGAGGCGGCGGACCGGTGCGATAAGGGCGCCGCGGCGGGGCGGACGGACGGCCCCGCGCGTCGCTCGGGTGCGGAGACGAAGCGGGCGGGCGGCGCCCCGGGTCGCCCGGGCGCGGAGGCGGGCGCCCGAGCGGCGCAGGGCGCCGGAGCGGAGCTGGGCGGACGAGATCCTGGCGCGCTGGCCGCCGCCCGCGATCAGGGCGTTGACGGATGCCATCGGGTCGCCGCCCACCGACCGGGCGAGCAACGCGCCGACGACCACCGGCCCGAGGGCGACGGCGAGTGCCGTGCCGGTGGCGGTGACGTGCTGGAGGGGGCGGGTGCGCCGGACGTCGAGGGTCATGACCACAGTCCAGCAGGGCGCGGGCGGCCCCGTATCGGTCCGGATACTCAGGCGGGCGCGGACCGCTACTCAGACGGGACCGCGCGAGGGCCTCCCAGGGGTCCCGCACGAACGTTTCTTCGGCGATCCTCGGGGTCGGCGAACGCGACGAGGCGTTCCCGAACGGCCCATGGGAGGCGGACCGACCGTGACGACGGAGACGACGGAGGCGACAGGGCCTGCGGGGCCCGCAGGTGCGGCAGAGCACATCGGGAGCGGACGGGCTCCGGCAGGCCCCGCACCCGTGCCCGCGGCCGTGCTCGTGGTGCAGCACGAGGAGGACGCGGGCGCGGGACTCGTCGGCGAGCGGCTCGCACGGGCCGGCCTCCGGCTCGACGTCGTGCGGGCCTGGGAGGGCGAGGCCCTCCCGGCCGACCTGGGCGGCCACGCGGGGCTGTTGGTCCTCGGTGGGTCGGTGAACTGCGAGGACGACGAGGCCGCGCCCTGGCTGCCAGGAGTCCGGGCACTCGTCCGGGAGGCCGTGGGCGGGGAGGTGCCGCTGCTCGGGATCTGTCTGGGCGGACAGATCGTCGCCCACGCCCTGGGCGGCTCGGTCACGCCACGCCCCCAGGGGCCGGAGTTGGGCGCCGTGCCGCTCAGGAGACTGCCGGCCGCGACCGACGATCCGGTGCTCGGAGGGGTCCCGGACGGTGCCCCCGCGGCGCAGTGGCACTGGGACGACGTGGACCGGCTGCCGCCCGGCGCGGTTCCGTTGCTGACCGGCGACTCCTGCCCGCACCAGGCGTTCCGGGTCGGCAGCGCCTGCTGGGCGGTGCAGTTCCACCCGGAGGCCGACGGGGCCACGGTGGCGGAGTGGGCGGCCGAGGACGGCGAGCGGCTCCGGGCGTCGGGCCTCGACCCGGAAGCCATGGTGGCCGGGGTACGGGACGCGGAGCCCGCACTCCGCACGGTCTGGGGCGCGGTCGCCGAGGCCTGGGGCGCGCTGGTCCGCGCCCGCGCGGACACAGGGCGGTAGCGGCCGCCGCGCGCGGGCCCAGGTGCTCACCCTTCGGTGAGCACCTGCCCGGCGCGTCCGCTTGGGCAGAGCGGGGGCGGTGGGGTTGCTTGGCCGGGGCGCCGTACCGTACGAGCACGCACATCCGAACGAAGGAGACCGCCGTCATGGCCGACTACCGGATCGAGACCGTCCGCACCGGTTACCGGAACTGGACCGCCCGGAACGACCGGGGCGCGGAGGTCCGGATGGCCGCCGCCGACGACGCCGACGCGCAGCCCTCGTTCACCCCGGTCGAGTTGCTGCTCGCGGCGATGGGCGGCTGCGGCGGGCTGGTCGTGGACCGCACCGCGCGGGCCGTGGACCACGACGACCTGAAGATCGTGGTGGAGTCGGTCTCCGGGCCCGAGGACGACGGCCGGGTGGGCCGCATCCGGGTCAGCTACGAGTTCGAGCTGCCGGACAACAACCCGAAGGCGGCCGAGGTGTTCGCCCGCGGGGTGCGGCTGACGCACGAGAAGTTCTGCACCGTGAGCCGCACGGTGGAGCACGGCGCGCGCGTGGAGGCGATCCTGCCCGACGGCACGGTCGGCTTCGAGGGCTGATCCCCGGCGCGCTCCCCTCGCGCGCTCACCCCGCCCGTTCCCCCGGCGCTCCCCGGTTCACTCCTCGATCGCGCCGCCGACCCGGCGCAGATGCTGCCGGAAGGTGTACGAGGGGTCCTCGGCCCGGGCCGCCAGGAAGGCGTCGAACCCGGTCTGGGCCCGGAGCGTCTCCCCCGCCCTGATGCGGCGGGCCTGTTCCCGCTCCGTGCGGAACAGCGTGCGGGCCACGTCGAGGACGGCCTCCACCCGGGCGGCCGGCACGAAGAGCACACCGTCGTCGTCGGCGAGGACGACGTCGGCGGCGGTCACCGTGTGCTCGCCGAACCGGGCCGCGGTCAGCGCGTCGGGGTCCCGGGGGTCGGCGCGTACGGGGCCGGGCGCGTGCCGTCCGTACGAGAAGACGGGCAGCCCGATCTCGACGAGGTCGGGCGTGTCCCGGTGCAGCCCCCAGACGGCGACCCCGGCGACACCCGCCGCCTCCGCCTCCAGGACGGCGAGGTCGCCGATGCAGGCCTCGTCGCGGCGACCCGCGTTGTCGATGACGAGCACGTCGCCGGGCTCCGCCCGGGTGAACGCCTCCAGGAAGACGTCGACGCTGCCGTAGTGGCGCACGGGCAGAGCCCGGCCTGCGACCCTCCGCCCCGCGACGACGGGCAGGATCCCGGCGGGCGCGGCGCGCAGAGGCTCGCCAAGGCGCACGCAGGCGTCGGCGACGAGAGGGGTGGAGAGTTCCGCGAAGTCGTCCAGATCCTTCGGCATCAGGCGTTCCGTTCGGTGACGAGTACGGTACGGCGGGCTGCGCGATGCTATCGGGTGACCGCGCGCGACCGGCCGGGCTCCCCGGACGGCCCACGCCCCCGAGGGCCCACGCAACCTCGTCCGGTCCGCGTCGCACACCCGGCCGGAGTACGGCCCCGCGTCCCTGGCGTGCAGCCCCGGCCCGCCCTCCCTACGATGAAGTCATACCTCTCCAGAGCGAGGCACCATGGCCGCAGAGGAACCAGCCTCACCCGCCGGTCGCCCCGCGGGTCTGAAGGCGAATGCGATCGGGTTCGTCGACGCCCTCGTCATCGGACTCAACTCCACCTCCCCCGCGTACTCCCTGGCCGCCGTCATCGGCCCGATCGTCGCGCTCGCCGGGATCTACGCACCCGGCGTGATGTTCGCGTCGTTCGTCCCGATGCTGCTCATTGCGTCCGCGTTCTACTACCTGAACAAGGTCGACCAGGACTGCGGTACGACCTTCTCCTGGGTCACGCGCGCGATGGGGCCGTGGGCCGGATGGCTCGGCGGCTGGGCCATCGCGATGACCGGCGTCCTGGTCGTCGGCTCCCTCGCGGACGTGGCCGTCAGCTTCGCGCTGCTCTCCTTCGGCCTCGACAGCTGGGTGGACAACGCCTTCGTACGGCAGTCCCTCACCGTGCTCCTGATCCTGGTGATGACGGCCGTCTGCGTCATCGGCACCGAGCTGTCGGCCCATGTGCAGAACGTCCTCATCCTGGCGCAGGTCGCCTTCCTGCTGGTCTTCGTGGGTGTGGCGCTGTACAAGGTGTACGACGGCACGAGCGCGTACGACTCCGTCGAACCCTCCCTCAGCTGGCTGAACCCCTTCGGCGCCGGAGGGGCGGCGCTGACCGGCGGGCTGCTGCTCGGCGTGTTCATCTACTGGGGCTGGGAATCCGCGGTGAACCTCACCGAGGAGGTCAAGGACTCCGCGACCGCCCCGGGCAAGGCCGGCCTCTGGTCGACCGTCATCCTGCTCGTCACGTACGTGTCGGTCGGCTTCGCGGTCGTCGCGTACGCCGGTCCGGCGTTCCTGGCGGAGAACGCGGGCGAGGAGGAGTTCATCTTCGCCCAGCTCGCCACCGACGTACTGGGCGGCTGGGACTGGGTCCTGCTCCTGGCCGTCGCCACGTCCGCCATCGCCTCCACCCAGACGACGATCATCCCAGCCTCGCGGACCGCCCTCTCCATGGCCCGGCGGCGTGCGCTGCCCGCGCACTACGGCCACATCAGCCCCCGCTTCCGCACCCCCGACGTGAGTACGTGGTGGGTGGCCGGCATCGCCATCGCCTGGTACCTGGTGGTGAACCAGATCAGTACCAACGCCCTCTTCGACTCGCTGACCGCGCTGTCGCTCCTGATCGCGTTCTACTACGCGCTCACCGGCATCGCGTGCGCCGTCTACTACCGGCGCCATCTCCTCGAGAGCGTCCACAACTTCCTGCTGATCGGGGTCGGCCCGCTCGTCGGTGCCGGGCTCCTGACCTGGCTCCTGGTGAGGTCGGTCTCCGACATGTCCGATCCCGCGAACTCGTACAGCGGCACCTCGTGGTTCGGCCTCGGGCCGCCGCTCGTCATCGGTATCGGCATCGCCCTCACCGGGGTGGTCGTGATGATCGTGTGGCGGCTGCGGGCGCCCGCCTTCTGGAGGGAGCGGCCGGGCGTGGTCGACCCCGAGCTGGTGCACGGCAAGGAGCGCTGAGATGTCGGTCGTGCTCGGATACGACGAATCCCCCGGCGCGGCCCGGGCGCTGCGGATCGCGGTCGAGGTGGCCGCCGCCTTCGACGAGCGGCTCGTGCTGGTCTACGGCGCGGCGGTGCCCGGTCCGCTGGGCGAGGAGTACCGGTCGCACCAGGAGGCCATCCGCCAGAGCGGCCGCGCCGGCCTCGAGCACGCGGTCACGGAGGCCGACCGGGCGGGTGTGCCGACCGTCGTCGAGGTGCTCGACAAGAACCCGGCCCAGGCCCTCATCGACGCGGCGGCCCGCCACGCGGCCCGCGTCATCGTGGTGGGCAGCTGGGGCGAGAGCCCGATGCGCGGCGCGCTCCTCGGCTCCACACCCCACAAGCTGCTCCACATGTCGACCGTGCCGGTGCTGTGCGTGCCGCCGGAGGAGTGACCGGGCGCCGTCCGGCCCCGGCCAGGACCCGTTCTCCGGCCCCGGCCCCGACCCGCCGTCCGGCTCCGTCTCCGACCCGCCGTCCGCTCATGTCCCCGTGCGGACGGTGACGCGGGCCAGCGCCCAGGAGGTGTGGTCGAAGGAGGTCCTGGCGTTGGCGTCCGCCACCTCCAGCCGCAGCACCCTGACGCCCCGCACGTCGACGTCGACCGGGACGGGTCCGCCGGCGGCGGTCAGGACGGGGCTGGTGAACAGGACGCGGTCGTCGCCGTACACCGTGGCGCGCGTGGCTCCGGCGGAGCTCTGGCGGGCCGAGAAGTCGTCGATGCCGACCAGGGCGGTGAACCGGTCCCCGACACCGCCGAGGTGGAAGGCCACGTCGCTGTGGGCGTGGACGCCGAGGCCCTTGGCGTAGGTGGTGCCGCCGAAGGCGATCGGGGTGCCGTCGCCGCCTGCGTTCTTGCCGTTGGACGTGTCGCGTTCCACGGGGCCCCAGCCGTTGACGGCGCGGATCCAGGTCAGGTCGGAGAGGTAGCTGTCCCGGGTGGGCGCCGGGGGCGGAGTGGTGACGAGACCCGCGTCCTCGTACCGCACGGGACCTCCCGGGGCGAGCGCGGTGCCCTCGGCGGTGAGGTTCCACGGTGTGGAGGCGGGGGCTCCGGCGCGCGGGGTGACCTGCCAGCCGACCGTGAGCGCGGCGCCCGGGGCGAGCTGGGCGGCGGTGGTGGGCGTGACGGCCTGTACGGTCCAGCCCGTGGGGGCGCGCAGGGCGAGGGCCGCGGAGCTCCAGGGCCGTGACGAGCCGTTGGCGAGGGCGGCGGTGACGGTGAAGGCCTGGCCCGGGACGGCGAGGGACGGCACGGTGAGGGTCGTGCCGAACGCGGCACGGGGGTAGGAGTCCTCCCAGGAGGAGCGCATCAGCGCGACGAGATCGGCCGCCCGGGCGGGGTGGCGGGACGCGAGGTCGGAGCTCTCGCCGATGTCGGTGGCCAGGTCGTACAGCTCCACCTGCCACTGGTCGTCCGGCAGCGCGTGGTCGCGGACGGGGGCGAACCTGACCGCCTTCCACCGGTCCTTGCGGAGCGCCTCGGCGAGCCAGGTCGCCCGCTGCTTGTCCTGGGCGTTCGCGCGGGAGGTGACGCCCCGCTCGTCGCGGAACCAGTACAGGTGGTCGTGGAGTGCGGCCTCCGTGCCTCCGGCGAGCAGCGGCGCGACGGAGAGCCCGTCGACGTCGGACGGCGCGGGGGCGCCGCCGAGCTCGGCGAGGGTGGGGAGGAGGTCGGTGAGCGGGGTCGGCCGGTCGCTCGTGCCGGTCCTGACCCGGCCGGGGCCCCAGGCGACGAGGGGGACGCGGACGCCTCCCTCGTACAGGTTGCGCTTGTAGCCGCGCAGCGGTCCGTTGGAGTCGAACAGGTCGGGGTTGACGCCGCCCTCCTCGTGGGGGCCGTTGTCGCTGGTGACGAGGACGATCGTGTCGTCCGCGAGGCCCAGGGCGCCCAGCCGGTCGACGACGTCGCCGACGAGGGCGTCGAAGAGGCTCACCTGGGCGGCGTGGCCCTTGTCGGCGGCGCTCCACGACCGGGAGGCGTACGCGCCGTGGGCGGGGACGTCGCTGGGTGCGTGGGGCACGGTCGGGGTGAGCAGCAGGAGGAACGGTTCGGCGGCGTGGCGGTCGAGGAAGTCGAGCGCGCGCTGCCGCAGCAGGTCGGGGGCGTAGGCGCCCTTGGCGCCGCCCGCGTTGGCGGCGATCGGCTCCTTGACGCCGTTGTGCCAGAGGTAGGCGGGGTAGTACTGGTGGGCGTGGCCGTGGTCGATGTAGCCGTGGAACTCCTCGAAGCCCCGGGCGTTGGGGTGGCTGTCCTGGTCGGCGCTCTCCGGCCCGAAGCCCCACTTGCCGATCACCCCGGTGCGGTAGCCGCGGGCCCTGAGCACCTGAGCGAAGGTGGTGTCGGCGGCGGTGAGGGAGCCCTGCGCCCCGGACGGGTTGGCCCGGACGGTCGCGTGCCCGGTGTGCAGACCGGTGAGGAGCGAGCAGCGGGAGGGGGCGCAGACGGCCGCCGTGGAGTACGCGTCGGTGAACCGCAGCCCCTCCGCGGCGAGTCCGTCGAGGCGCGGGGTGGTGATGAGCTTCTGGCCGTACGCGCCCAGTTCGCCGCGTCCGAGGTCGTCGGCGAGCACCACGACGAGGTTCGGCGGGCGGGTCGGCGCCGCCGCGCTCCCGGTCCCGGCCGCCGCGGGCGCCGCCTGGACGTCGGCGGCGGCGGTCCCGGGCAGGGCGCCGAGGCCGAGGGTGGCGGCGGACCCGGCGATGAAGCGGCGGCGACTGGACATGGTGGGGGCTCCTTGGGCGGGGAGTCGGACGCGGCGCGCGCGGGCATGCCGGGAACGGCTGGATGCCAGGGGCGGGCAAGGGCCGTTCGTCCGCCCCCGGCGTCCAGCCGAGCATGGCGGCAGCCGTCCCGGTGGACCATGCACGGCGTATGAAAAGCGTGTGACACGAGCCCTGTTGGAGCCGGTGCGTGGGTGACACGAGCCGGTTGAGGCCGATCGGCCGGTGACACCAGCCTGTTGAAGCCGGTCCGCAGGAGACACCAGCCGGTCGAGGCCGATCCGCCGGTGGCACGGGCCTGTTGAGCCGGTCAGCGGGTGACAACCCCGTCGCCCGGGCCCCTCGTCCGGCCCCCTCGTCCGGGCCCGCCGCCCGGGCCCGCCGCCGATCAGTCCAGGTGCCCCTCCGGCGCTCGGTCAAGCCAGAGTGCGCGGACGCCGTGGAGCGGGTCCGCGGCGGTCCGGGGTTCGGTGTCCCAGATCCTGGTGGCGCGTCCGGCCTCCGTGTAGCGGGGCCAGTCGGCGCCCGGGTCCTGGTCGGTCACGAAGGCGACCCAGGCCCGGTGCACGGCGTCGGCGAGCGCGCGCGGCGGTGCGTCCCCGGCGACGGAAGGGACTCCCTCGGCGTCGAGGAGGTCGAAGGCGAAGGGCAGGTCGACGCAGTGGAAGGCGAGGTCCGCGGCGGGCGAGCGCCAGGCGAACTCGTAGAGCCAGGTGGGCCGTTCGCGGGCGGCGCGGGCGTCGGCGACGGCGAGGTTCGGGGCGCGGAAGGTCGCGTCGGTCAGCGCCTGGCCGAAGAGCCGCTCGGGGCCGCCGTCCGCGTACGCCTCGGCGAGGGCGTCGGCCCGCGCGGGGTCGAGGCCGAGGCCGCCGAGGAGGACGGGCAGCGGCGGGCCCTCCGGGCCGGGAGCGGGGAACATCGTGAACTCGTGCTCGGTGAAGCCGAGCATCAGCGGCACGTCCGCGCCCGCCTCGCCGGTCGTGAGCGCGTCGAGGACGGGCAGCGGGATGAGCGCGCCGTCGGCGAAGGGGGCGAAGGTCAGCATCGGCGGCAGGCCCTCGCGGTCGGGGCCCGGCTCGCTCATGCGGTCCTGGAGGGCGAGGATCTCGTCGTCGCCCAGGTCGCGGAGGGCGGCGGCGGTGGCCGGTACGCCGGTGCGGGCGGTGAGGAGCCGGGCGGCGGCGCGGGCGGCCTCCGGGCCGTCGGGGCGCGGGACGGCTCCCGAGACGGAGAGCGCGCCGCGGAACAGGCCCTGGGCCGCGGGGACGGCGAGGAGGGTCTGGACGGCGCCGCCGCCCGCCGACTGCCCGGCGACGGTGACCTTGGCGGGGTCTCCGCCGAAGGCCGCGATGTTGTCCCGCACCCATTCCAGGGCGGCGATCCAGTCCCGTACGCCCCGGTTGTCGGGCGCGTCCTCCAGGTGCAGGAAGCCCTCGATGCCGAGGCGGTAGCCGACCGAGACGAGGACGACGCCGTCGCGGTTGAAGGCGGCTCCGTCGTACCAGGGACTGGCCGCCGAGCCGGCGACGTAGCCGCCGCCGTGGATCCAGACGAGGACGGGCAGCGGGGCCGCGGGGGCGGTGCCGGGGGTGAAGACGTTGAGGTTGAGGATGCCGGCGCCGGGGACGGAGGGCTCGGGGATGGTGGTGATCTCGGCGAAGGGGCGGCGCTGGGCCGTCGGTCCGTACGCGGTGGCGTCCAGCGGCTCCGTCCACGGCTCCGGCGGAACGGGCGCGGCGAACCGCAGGTCGCCGACGGGCGGCTGCGCGTACGGGATGCCGAGGAAGCGCAGGCTGCCGTCGGCGCGGCGTTCGCCGCGGACGGGGCCGCGGCCGGTGGTCACCGTGTCGCCGGTGGTCGCCGTGCCGCCGGTGGTGGGGGTGTTCGTGCCGGTGGTGCTCATGGGTGCTGCTCCTTCTGCGCGGGGGCACACGAAGCCCGGGGCAGGAGCCTGCCACTCGTCACTTACACGTGTCAACGCATGCTGTCGCGCCCGCCTCCCGCCTGGGCAGCAGCAGCGGTGTCGCAAGCAGCAGGGCGCCCGCAAGGCCGATCGCCGCACGAGGTCCGACGACGGCGGCGAGAAGCCCCCAGAGCGCGGTCAGGGCGGCCAGGGACGCCTTCGCGGTGACGGACCAGGCGGTGAGGGTGCGGGCGACCCGGTCGGTCGGCGTCAGGTCGAGGCGATGGGCGGCGAGCACCGGGGTGAACACGGCGGCGCAGGTGATCAGCGCCAGCTCGACCGCCATCACGAGCACGAGCCCGGTGACACCGGGGTGGACCAGGACGAGGCCCACCGGCCAGCACGCGCGGAGGACGCCCGAGACCCGCAGGACCCGGTGCCGGCCGTACCGCGCGACGAGCGGCCGGGCCAGCCGAGAGCCGACGAGACCGCCGACGCAGGGCACCGCGAAGGCCAGCCCGTACTGCCACGGGGCGAAGCCCAGCGGCCCGAGCATCAGGACGGCCAGCAGCGGCGCGGTCGCCATGATGAGGCCGTTGACCAGGACGGAGTTGAGGAACAGCGGGCGCAGGACGGGCTGGCCGAGGATGTGCCGCCACCCTTCGAGACGGTCGCCGGCCCGCATCCCCGCCCCCGCCTCGCGCGTGGGAGCGGGCTCCCGGCCTCTGATCGCGCGGATGCCCGCCGCCGAGAGCAGATAGCTCAGGGCGTCGACCAGGACGGTCGCCACCGGGCCGGCGAAGGCGACGAGGGCGCCGCCGAGCGGCGGTCCGACGACGGTCGCGGTCCAGGTCGTGGATTCGAGCCGGGCCTGCGCGACCAGCCGGCCCTCCGCCGGTACGAGCGCCTTCAGGCAGGCGCCGGAGGCGGCGCCGAAGGTGATGTCGGCCGCGGCGACGAGCACGGAGACGACGAGGAGCTGGACGAAGCCGAGCCGGTCGAGCGCGTACGCGGCGGCGACGCTCAGCATCGCCGCGCACCGCACGAGGTCCATGGCGACCATCACGGGCCGCTTGCGGCGGAACTCCACCCAGGGGCCGAGCGGCAGTGCGACCGCCGCCCCGACGGCGGCGCCCACGGCGGCCAGCGCGGCCACCTCGGCGGAGCCCTTGTGGAGCACCGTGAGGGCCAGCAGCGGGAAGGCGTTGAAGGCCACCCAGGTGCCCAGGGTGCCGGCCGCGTACGCCGCCCACAGCCACCCGAAGTCCCGTCCGAGGGACACCTCGCCCGCCATGCCCGTACCCCTCTCACCGGCCGGCCGCACAACCACGGACCGACGGACGCCATCAAAGCGAGCGGAGGACCCGCAGATCAAACAACCGGGGCACGTGGACGGCACAACCTCTGGTTGTCGGGCTAGGCTCGGGGCGTGGACCTCGAAGCCGTACGCACCTTCCTCGCCGTGGTGGACTCGGGCCGGTTCCGGGAGGCGGCCGCCGAGCTCGCGATCACCCAGCAGGCCGCGTCCAAGCGGGTCGCCGGGCTGGAGAAGGAGCTCGGCGTGCGGCTGCTCGCCCGCACCGCGCGCGGGGCGGAGGTGACGATCGACGGGCAGGCGTTCCTGCCGCACGCGCGCGCCCTGCTGCAGGCCGAGGCGCGGGCGACGGCCTCCGTGCGGCCGGATCGGCGGGCGCTGCGCGTGGACGTGATCGGCCGGCGCCTGGCGACCGCGGGGCTGCTGCGGGGGTTCCACCGGGCGCATCCCGGGATCGAGCTGGACGTCGTGACGCTGTTCGACGCCGACACGGCCGTCGCCGCCCTCGGGGCCGGCACGATCGACGCGTCCTTCCGCGCGGTCACCATGCCCGGCCGGCGGCTTCCCGAGGGCATCGAGGCGGCCCCGGTCCTGGACGAGCCGCTGCAGCTCCTGACGGGCCCCGGGCACGCGCTCGCGGGCGCCCGTTCCGTCCCGCTCGCGCGGCTCGCCGGACTCCGGATCTGGATTCCCGGCATCGTCGGCGGAACCGAGTGGGCGGCCTACTACGCGGACCTGGCCGCCCGGTTCGGTCTCACCATCGAGGTGACGGGTCCGGACTTCGGCCCCGAGGCGCTGTTCGACACCATCGCGGACTCCCCCGACCTGGCCACGCTGGTCGGCGCGGGCACCCGGCTCGTCTGGCCGCAGGGGCACGACCTGCGGCGCGTCGCCGTGCACGGTCCGACTCCGGTCTATCCGCACTCACTTCTGTGGGCCGCGGACAACCCGCACCCCTCGCTGCTCGTCCTTCGTGACCATCTCACCGCCTCACCCGAGGCCCCCGGGTCCCCGGCCGCGGCGGAGCGGGATCCCGACATCTGGACACCCTCCTGGGCTCGGCCACGGGACCGGCGCCCCGAGCCCTAGACTCTGAACGCCCGGGGGACGGGCAGGTCCAGGGAAGGCGGCCCATGATGCAGTGGACGCACGACGCCGTGGGGGGCGTGCTCGTCCTGCTGCTCGGTGCGGGGCTCATCACCGTCGGCGTCCTCTGGAAGGGGCGCGCGGTCCGGCCGTTCGCCGCGTCCCGCGCGCGCTCCGTGGCCCAGCGGGAGTACGCCCGCGATCTGCTGCGGGCGGCCGACCACGTGATCGCGCTGGCCCGCCGGTCCGCCGGCGAGGGCGAACCGGCGATCGTCACCGTCGAGGCCGTGGTGCGCACCACGCAGGAGCGCTACGGGTACACCGGGGTGGAGCGGCGGCACGCGGCGGCCGCGCTGCGCCGCCGGTTCGAGCACGGGCGCTGCGCGGCCGACTGCGTGACCGACGCCTACGGCTGAACGTCCGCCTCGGGTACGGGCGTTCCCTGGTGGTAGTACATCCGCAGGCCGGTGCCGGCCGGCGCGTCGGGGTCGCGGCGCCAGAGCGAGCTGCGCCTGGCCCTGCGGCCGTCGAGGAGCGTCTCGTACGTGAGGTGGACGACGCCGGGGGCGAGCAGGGCCGCCGCGAAGGCGGTCGGCTCGTAGCGGGGTCCGCCCTCCGTCGCGCCGGACATCTCGGGGAGGTCGGCGAGCATCTCCTCGTACGTCCAGCGCCGGCCGGACGCGCCGACCTCGACGAACCCGGGGTCGAGCAGTTCGGCGGCACGGGCCCGGGAGACGCGTACGGCCGGGTCCAGGAGCGCCAGTTCGCCGGCGACGGCCTCGGCGATGTCGGGGTGGGTGATGTCGGGGTCGGCGCAGGCGTGGCCGTCGGGATCGCCGGGGGTTCCCGGGGCGGTCATCGGGTCACTCCCCCGTCGTGCCGTCGAGGCGTTCGCGCAGCAGGTCGGCGTGGCCGTTGTGCCGTGCGTACTCCTCGATCATGTGGGCGAGGACGTAGCGCACGGAGTACGTCACGCCCTCGTGGGTCCCCGTGGCGTCGAGGGAGCCGGCAGCGGCGACGATCGCGCGGGCGCGGGCGCACTCCTCCCGCCAGACGGTGAACGCCTCGTCGACGTCGGCGTCGTCCACGTCGAAGTCGGCCCAGTCGGTGGAGCCCGGCGGCGTCCAGCGGCTGCGGCTCCGCTGGCCGTCGAGCGTGTTCCGGAACCAGCCGCGCTCGACCTCGGCGGCATGGCGGACCAGGCCGAGGAGGGACAGCCCCGAGGGGTCGACCGCCCGCGTCCGCAGCTGCTCGGGCGTGAGCCCCTCGCACTTCAGGGCGAGGGTGTCGCGCTGGAAGTCGAGCATGGCCGTGAGGACGGCGCGTTCGTCCCCGGTGTACGGCACGGACGTGCGGTGATCTTGGATGGTCATACGCGCATTCTGCCCTCGTTCCGCCCGGGGCGGCCCGCGGTTTTCACGGACCGCCGCGCGGACGTGTGGCTCTACTCGAAGGCGGCGGCGGCCTCCTTCAGTGCGGCGGCGACGGCTTCGGGCGCGTCGGGGCCGGGGGCGCCCGGCCGGTAGGTGACGGACTTCAGCCGACCGGTGTAGCGGAAGGACCGGTGGCGTTCGAAGAGGGGCCAGGACACGGGGGACTTCCGGTCGACGCCGACGCTGATGCCCTGGAACGGGGCCATGCCGATGAGTTGGTGGACGCTGCCGGGGGCGGCGCGGTGCTCGCCGTCCACGGTGACCGTGAACCTCCAGCGCAGTCCCTCCTCCGCCGCGGCGGCGAGGAGGATCTCGTGCGGGCCGGGCCCGAGGGGGCCCGCGTCGGTCTCGTGGAGGGTTCCGTACTCGTTGTACGCGAGGGCGAGCCGGCCGTTCTCGACGTAGAGGCTGTAGCCGCCGCCCTGGTCGCCGTGGGAGACGAGGACGCCGTCCCCGGTCTCGTCGACGGCCACGGCGATCTCGAAGGAGCGCAGCGAGACGAGCCGGGAGGAGCGGTAGCGCTCCAGCTCCGGGGTGCCGGGGAGCAGGGTGAGGGGGCGGCTGAGGCGCTCCTCTGCGGGGTTGCGGCGGGCGAGGGCCCCGCTGTGGTCGGGGAGCGGGAAGACGCCGTTGCGCCAGGCGGCGTCCTCCCAGGCCGCGGAGAGCTCCTTGACGAGTTCGGGGTGGGCGGCGGCGAGGTCGTGGATCTCGGTGGGGTCGGTGCGGATGTCGTACAGGGCCCATTCGGAGTCGTCGTAGGGGGCCCCGGGCCGGTGGAGGGTGACGAGCTTGCGGCCGTCGCGGTAGTGGCTGCGGTTGCCGGTCATCTCGCAGTACTGCTCGGGGTGGGTGGAGTCGTGGGCGGCGTCGGCGAGGACGGGGCCGAAGCTGACGCCGTCCGGTTCCTGGGGCGGGACGCCCCTGCGGCTCTCGGGCCGGGCGAGACCGGCGAGTTCGAGGAGGGTGGGGGCGATGTCGGTGACGTACTGGTACTGGGGGCGCAGTCCGCTCGCGAGCCGGCCGTCCCTGACGCCCTCGGGCCAGGAGAGGACGAACGGCACGCGGACACCGCCCGCGTAGGTGTGGCCCTTGTAGAGGCGGAAGGGGGTGTTGGAGGCCATGCCCCAGCCGCGGGGGTAGTGGACCAGGCTGCGGGGGCCGCCGATGAGTTCGGGGTCGCGGTCGACGTCGGGGTCCCAGTCGCCGGGGAGGCGCGGGTGGTGGACGAAGCGGCTGAAGTACGAGCGGGTGCCCTCGGCGCCGCCCTCGCCGGTGCCGCCGTTGTCGGAGGTGAAGACGATGACGGTGTTGTCGAGTTCACCGAGGGCGGCGAGGGTGTCCGTGAGGCGGCCGAGGTTCTGGTCGATGTTGTCGACGAGGGCCGCGTACACCTCCATGTAGCGCGCGTACAGCCGCTGCTGAGTTACCGTCAGGGAATCCCACGCCGGGACGTCGAGTCCGGCCTCGCTGTTCCGCGCGGGGAGTTCGGTGCCGGGCGGGAAGAGCCCGGCGGCGAGCTGGGCGGCGAAGCGCCGCTCGCGCAGGACGTCCCAGCCCTCGTCGTAGCGGCCGCGGTGGCGGGCGATGTCCTCGGCCTTGGCCTGGAGGGGGCCGTGGACGGCGTTGTGGGCGAGGTAGAGGAAGAAGGGCTTGTCGGGCTCGTGGGCCCGGAGCGACTTCACCATGGAGAGGGCCTGGTCGGTGATGTCGTCGGTGTAGTAGTAGTCGTCGGGGAACTCGTCGATGTCGAGAGGGCTGTTGTCCCGGACGAGCTGGTGCGGGTGGAAGAGGCTGGTGAGCCCTTCGAGGACGCCGTAGTACTGGTCGAAGCCCTTCTGCAGGGGCCAGTTGGCCCGGTCGTCCGCCGCGTTGGAGGCGGAGTCGCGGACGAGGTGCCACTTGCCGACGGCGTAGGTCGCGTAGCCCGCGTCGTGGAGCAGTTCGGCGAGCGTGGGGATGTCGTCGGCGATCTCCATGCCGTAACCGGGGAAACCGGGGTCGGAGTTGGCGACCATGGCGTAGCCGACGCGGTGCGGGTTGAGGCCGGTGAGCAGGGCGGCCCGGGCCGGTGAGCACAGCGGCATGGTGTGGTAGTTGGTGAGCCGGACGCCGGCGTCGGCGAGTCCGTCGAGGACGGGCGTGGGGATCTCGGAGCCGAAGGGTCCGATGTCGCTGAAGCCCATGTCGTCGACGAGGACGACGACGATGTTGGGGGCCTTGGCGGGCGGGGCGGTCCGGCCGGGCCAGGCGGGCTCGGACTCCGCGAAGGTGCGGCCGACGTGCCCGGCGAACCCCTCATAGGGGTCGCGCCGGGCGGCTGTGGCCCGAGGGGCTTC
>NZ_LIVV01000001.1:734962-747267 GCF_001905825.1 Streptomyces sp. CB02009 | reverse complement strand
GTGCCGGTGGTCATGGGGGGGCGGGTCCTTCCGGGGGGAGCGAGCGGGCGACGCGGAAACCGCCGTGGCCGGTCGAGGAGTCGGGGGTGTTCCGGGAGCGGGCGGCGACCCGGTAGCGGTTGCAGTGGGAGGCGTGGCAGAGGTACGAGCCGCCGCGGATGACGCGCTCGCGGCCGTCGGGGTCCCAGGCGTCGGCGCACCACTCCCAGACGTTGCCGGAGGTGTTGTGGAGGCCGTACCCGTTGGGGGCGTGGGCGGTGGCGGGGACGGTGCCGATGTGTCCGCCCTCCCGCTCCGAGCGGTGCGGGAAGGTGCCGAGCCAGGTGTGGCACATCTCCCGGCCGCCGGGGGTGAACTCGTCGCCCCAGGGGTAGCGGGCGCCGTCGAGGCCGCCGCGGGCGGCGTACTCCCATTCGGCCTCGGTGGGCAGCCGGACACCGGCCCAGGCGCAGTAGGCGAGGGCGTCGTCGTGGCTGATGTGGACGACGGGGTGGTCGGCGCGGCCTTCGAGGTCGGAGCCCGGGCCCTCGGGGGTGTGCCAGGCGGCGCCGCTGACGCCGAGCCACCAGGGAGCCTGCGGGACGGCCCCGAGGACATGGCGTTCGGCGGCGGGAGGGAGCAGCAGGTGGAAGACGAAGGAGGAGCCGAAGCGTTCGGCGTCGGTGCGGTGTCCGGTGGCCTCGACGAACGCGGCGTACCGGGCGTTGGTGACGGCGGTGGCGTCGATGGCGAAGGGCGCGACGGTCACCTCCCGCACGGGGCCCTCGCGGTCGCCGGGGTAGCCCTCGCCGAAGGCGTCCCCCATGCGGAACGTGCCGCCCGGCAGCTCCACCAGGGGATGGGGCGGCGGGGCGGTCCGTACGGTGGGCGACGGGAGGAGCGCGACGGCGTCCCGCCGGCCGGTTCCGGCGGTGCAGCCGCGTCCGGGGGTGCAGCAGGCGCTCATACGGACACCGCCTCGGTCGTGCGCGGTGCGGGCTGCCGGGCCGCCGCGGGTACGGGTACGGGCTCGGGCGCGGCGGCGAGCAGGGCGCGCGTGTAGGGGTCGCGGGGGCGTTCGCACAGCTCGTCGGCTCCCCCGGTCTCCACGATCCGGCCGCCGTGCATCACCGCGATGCGGTGGCTGACCTGCCGGACGACGGCCAGGTCGTGGGCGATGAAGACGAGGGCGAGGCCCAGGTCGCGCTGGAGGTCGGTGAGGAGGCCGACGATCTGGGCCTGGACGGAGACGTCGAGCGCGGAGACGGGTTCGTCGCAGATGAGGACGGCCGGTTGCGGGGCGAGGGCGCGGGCGATGCCGATCCGCTGGCGCTGGCCGCCGGAGAACGAGCGGGGGTGCCGGTCGGCGGCGGCCGGGTCGAGGCCGACGAGACGGAGGAGTTCCGCGACGCGGGCGGGGCGCTCCGCCGGGGTGCCGATGCCGAAGGCGCGCAGCGGCTCGGCGACGATCTCCCCCACGGTCATGCGGGGGTTGAGGGAGGCGTACGGATCCTGGAAGACCATCTGCACACGTCGGCGTACGGCGTGCAGTTCGGCTCGGCCGGGGCGGGTGACGTCCCGGCCGTCGAGGAGGACGCGGCCCGAGTCGGCGGGGTGGGCGTGGGCGAGGACCCGGGCGAGGGTCGACTTCCCGGAGCCCGACTCGCCGACGATCCCGAGGGTCTCCCCCGCGGCGAGGGTGAGCGAGACGTCGTCGAGGGCGGTGAAGCGGCGCCGACGGCTCCGGTACGTCTTGTGCACTCCCTCGGCGGCCAGGACCACTGCTCCGGGTGCGGGCCGGTCGATCCGGGCGGGCGGCGGGGGCGGCGGCAGCGGTTCGGCGTGTTCGGCGGCGGGCAGGCAGGCGGCGCGGACGGTGCTCCCGGGCGCGCCGACGGCGACGAGCGGCGGGGCAATGGTCCCGCAGCGGTCCTCGGCCAGGGCGCAGCGGGCGGCGAAGGCGCAGCCGGCGAGCGGGAGGCTCAGGTCGGGCGGGGTGCCGGGGATGCCGGTCAGCCGGGTGCCGGAGGGGGCGGAGAGCCGGGGTACGGCGGCGAGGAGTCCGGCGGTGTAGGGGTGGCGCGGGCGGGTGAGGACCTCGGCGGTGGGGCCGTCCTCGACGACCGTGCCTCCGTACATCACGAGGACGCGCTCGCAGGCGCGGGCGACGACGCCCATGTTGTGGGTGATGAGCACGACGGCGGTGCCGGTGCTGCGGGTGAGTTCGCCGAGGAGGGTGAGGATCTGGTCCTGGACGGTGGCGTCGAGGGCGGTCGTCGGTTCGTCGGCGAGGAGGATGTCGGGTTCGCCGGCGAGGGCCATCGCGATCAGGATGCGCTGGCGCTGGCCGCCGGAGAACTGGTGCGGGTGGTCGTCGAGGCGGCCCTCGGGGTCGGGGATGCCGACGAGGCGGAGCAGCTCGACGGCCCGCGCGCGCCGGGCGGTCCTGCCGCGCCGGAGGGGGGCGTCTGCAGCCCGGGCGGGTCCGGCGGGGGCGGGGGCGGGTCCTGCGTGGGTGCCTGCCGCCCGGGAAGGTCCGGCGGGGACGGGTCCGGCGTGGCCGCCTGCCGCCCGGGCGGGGGCGGCGTGGGCGCGGAGGACCTCGTCGAGGTGGCGGCCGATCGTGAGGACGGGGTTGAGGGCCGTCATCGGGTCCTGGAAGATCATGCCGACGCGGGCGCCCCGTACGGCGCGGAGCCGGTCCTCCCCTGCCGTGACGAGGTCCTCCCCGTCGAGCCGGACCGAGCCGCCGCTGATCCGTCCCGTGCCGGGCAGCATTCCGAGCAGGGCGAGGGCGGTGGTGGACTTGCCGGATCCGGACTCGCCGACGACGGCGAGGGTCTCGCCCCGGCGGAGGGTGAAGGACACGTCCCGGACGGCGTGCAGCCTCCCTCCGTCGGGAGTCGTGAACTCCACGTCGAGGCCCTGGACTTCGAGGAGCGGTGGGGTGGTCATCGGCGTATCTCCCGGTTCAGAGCCTCGGCGGTCAGGGAGAGGCCGAGGACGAGCACGGTCACGGTCACGAGCGGTCCGGCGGCGAAGTGCGGAGCCTGGGCGAGATAGGGCATCGACTGGCTGAGGACCGCTCCGAGGGTGGGTTCGGGGGGCCGGACACCCACGCCGAGGAAGCTCATCGCGCCTTCGATGAAGACGGCGACGGTGAGGGAGACGGCGATCTGGACGACGAGCGGGTCGGCGGCGTTGGGCAGGATGTGGCGGGTGAGGATCCGGCCGCCCGAGGTGCCGCCGACGCGGGCCGCGGTCACGTACTCCCGGCCGCGCTGGACGAGGATCCCGGTGCGCAGGAGCCGTCCGAAGACGGGGATCTCGGCGAGCGCGACGACGAGGATCACGGGGAGCCGCCCGGGGCCGAGGACGGCGGTGACGGCGAGCGCGAGGATCAGTCCGGGGAAGGCGAGGATCAGGTCGAAGGTGCGCTGGACGACGGTGTCCGCGATCGGGTGGGCGGCCGCGGCCAGGGCGAGCAGGCAGCCGAGTACGGCGCCGAGCGGTACGGCGACGACGATGATGCCGAGGTCCGCGCGGATGCCGTGGAGCAGCCGGGCGAGGAGGTCGCGGCCGAGGTCGTCGGTGCCGAGCGGGTGGCCGGGGGTGCCGGGCGGGGCGAGCGCGAGGCCGCTCTGGTCGGTGGGCCCGTGTCCGGCGAGGAGCGGCGCGAGGAGTCCGGCGAGGACGACCAGGCCGACGAGGGCGAGTCCGGTGCGGCCGCGGGCGGTGGCGAGGGCTGCCCGGTAGGGGTGGCGGCGGCGCGCGCGGGGCGGCGCGGCCTTCGTGAGGGTGGTGGTCATGGCGGTCACTCCCACCTGATCCGGGGGTCGAGCCAGGCGTGGACGAGGTCGGTCAGCAGCTGGACGAGGACGAAGACGGTGACGAGGAGCAGCAGGAGGTCCTGGACGACGGGGTAGTCGCGGCGGACCAGGGCTTGTTCGGCGAGCTGGCCGAGGCCGGGCCAGGCGAAGATCGCCTCGACGAGGACGGCGCCGCCGAGGAGGTGGCCGGTCTGCATGCCGAGGAGCGTGACGACGGGCGGGAGGGCGTTGGGCAGGGCGTGTCGCCAGAGGAGGCGTCGCGGGGCGATGCCGGCGGCGGTGGCGGTCCGGACGTAGTCCTCGGCGAGGGCGCGTTCGATGCCGTCCTTGAGGTACCGGCCGAGGACGGCGGCGCTGGGCAGGGCGAGGCAGAGGGCCGGCAGCACCAGGTACTGGACGCCGAGGTCGGGTGCGGTGAGGAGCGGGACGCGTCCGCCCGGGGGCAGGACGCCGAGGACGACGGAGAAGAGGAGGACGAGGAGGACGCCGGTGACGAAGGGCGGCACGGCGAGCGCGGCGGTGGTGAGGATCCGTACGGCCCCGACGGTCCAGCGGTTGCGGGAGGTGGCGCCGAGGATGCCGAAGGCGCCGCCGAGGACGACGACGAACAGCAGGGCGCCGAGGGTGAGTTCGACGGTGGCGCCGAGTCCTTCGGTGATGAGGTCGGCGGTCTGTCCGCCGATCGCGTAGGACGGTCCGAGGTCTCCGGTGAGGAGGTCTCCGATCCACCGGAGGTACTGGGTGTGCAGCGGGGCGTCGAGTCCGAGGCGGGCCCGGATGGCCGCCTCGGTCTCGGGGCTCGCGTCGGGTCCCGCGAGCACGGCCGCGGGGTCTCCGGGGACGAGCCGGAGGACGGCGAAGGCGACGAAGGAGGCGACGAGGAGGACGAGGAGGACGGAGGGGAGCCTCCGCAGCAGGTAGCCGCGCATCTCATCCCGCCAGGTAGGCGTCGTCGAGGTTGAGGTACGAGAACTTGTTGAGGGCGACGCCGTGCAGCTTCTTCGCGGAGACCTGGACGGCGCCGCGGATGACGAGGTCGATGATGAACGCCTCGTCGAGGAGGGTGTCGGTGATCTGCTGCCGGAGGGCGTTGGCGCGGGCGCCGGTCCCGGGGGTGGTCCAGGCCTCGCGGACGATCTTCGTGTAGGCCGCGGAGCGGAACTTCGAGGTGTTCTTGGCCTCGTTGAAGGGGTACGCGCTGACGGCGAGAGTGGAGGGCTGGACCTGGGCGAAGCCGTGGCTCATGGTCCAGAGTCCCGGCATCTTCTGGGAGATGAGGTTCTTCTGCGCGGTGGCCGGGTCGGTGGGCTGGAGGGTGACCTGGACGCCGATCTGCTTGAGGTCGTACTGGATGGCCTCGGCAACCGCGGTGTCGCCGGGCAGGTTGATGTGGAGGAGCGGCAGGTCGAGCCGGGTGTGGCCGGCCGACTTGAGGAGCTCGCGGGCCTTTCCGGGGTCGTACGTGTAGTGGGTGCGGCCGGCCTCGGTGAAGGCGGGCGAGGACTTGGGCCAGGGGGTGGCGGAGGCGAGCCCGTAGCCGCCGAGGACCTGCTTGAGGATCCGTTCGCGGTCGATGGCCCGGGCGAGGGCCTGCCGGACGGTCTTGTCGTTCAGCGGGGCGACGGTGGTGTTGACGCCGAGGTAGTAGGCGCCGCCTCCGGTGGTGTACTCGCTGAGGGCTAGTTCGGGGGTGGAGGCGACGACGGCGAGGTTCTTGCCGGGGACGCTGAAGGAGAGCTGGGACTGGCCCGTGCGGAGCGAGGACAGCAGGGCGTCGGCCTGGGGCACGACGCGCAGTTCGACACCGTCGAGGTAGGGGCGGTCGGGCTGCCAGTACGTCGCGTTGCGGGTGAGGCTGAGGCCCGTGCCCGGGCTCCACCGGGTCAGCCGGAAGGGCCCGGTGCCGTTGAGCTTCTTGCCCGTGACGGCGTCCTCGACGCTGTTCCGATCGGTGATGATCATGAACTCGAAGAGGTCGAAGAGGTTGTTCACGGGATGGGCCAGCCGCAGGACCAGCTCGTGGTCACCGCGCTTCTCGAAGCCGGTGACGGCGGCCGCCGTGGCCCTCAACTGGGCTGCTCGGAGAGGGTTCTGAAGGTTCTTCACCGCGAAGACCACATCGTCGGCGGTGAAGGGACGGCCGTCGTGGAACGTGACGCCGGTACGGAGCCTGAGGGTGATGCTGCGGCCGTCCTCGGCGTAGTCCCAGGAGGTGGCGAGCTCGGGCTGCGGCTTCAGCTCGTCGTCGTACCGGGTGAGCGTGTTGTAGATCAGCCGCTGCTGGAGCGACTGGCCGCTCTGGGCGAAGAGCAGGCTGGGCGTGAAGTCGCTGTTGACGGCGACGGTGACGGTGCCGCCTCGGCGGGGTCCGGCCCCGGCCTTTCCGGCGGGCGCCTCGGCCTCGGAGACCGCCGAGCGGCAGCCGGCGAGTCCGAGACCGAGCAGCAGGGTGCCGCCGCCCGCGGCGCGGAGGGTGGTGCGCCGGGAGGGGGCGGTGGGCGTGGAGGAGTACAGCTCGGTCATCGATGCCTGCCTGGGGAAGAGGTCGGAGGCGCGCGGGACGCACGGATTCGTTCCGCTGCGGAAGAAACGAGGGAAACAAGGAAGGGGGAGGAGGGAGGGCCCGGCCTCCCGCAGGTACGGGGTTCCGGCGCCGCACGCGGCGCTACGGCGACGCGGCGACGCGGTCAGGAGGTGAGGGCCTTAAGGGGAGACGCGAGGAGAGAGCTACGCGGTGAGGGTGTGAGCGACCCGGCCCGCGTTCGGGACCTCGGAGGGCGCGGACCGTCAGAGGAACGACGGCGGGCGACCCGCCTTCGGCAGCGCCGGAGCGGTACGGGTGGGGCCGGTGCGGTGGCCGGCGCCTGGATCAGACGCGGACGGCACAGACCGCGCCGGCCTGTCGACAGAGGTCGACGTGCCTGCGGCAGATGAGGCTCATGTCCGGATTCACGGGAGCAATATGACAGTGGCTTCGCGGGGCGGTCAACCGGACCTGACCGCATTCTGAGACGACATCACCTGCCACCCCTTCCTGGGAACAGCTCTTCGATGACCTCAAGAGGCTTTCTGAACAGGGGATTCAGCAGAACCGTACCGGCCGCGACAGGCAGCGTGGCTGGTCCAGCATGTGGACTGACGATACGTTCGGGGTCGTCGCAGACATGCGAGAGGTCGATCGCGGCCCCCCGGATCTCCTCCAGGTACTCCGGTTCCAGGACGCTCGCCTGCTCGGTCACCACGACCAGATCGGGGTTGACGACGTCGAGCAGGAGGGCGACGGCGCGCCCCACCGCGCGGGCCCGCTCGCGCAGCAGCCGGTCGGCGCGCCGGTCCCCCGCCGCCGCCGCGTCCACCACCAGGAAGGTGTCGGGTTCGGGCACGATCCCGCGGCGCACGGCGGTGCGGCCGAGCGCGGTGTTCGAGGCGGTCGCCTCCAGGCAGCCGGAACGTCCGCACGGGCAGGGGACGGTGGAGTCCGGCACGGGCAGATGCGCCACGTCACCGGCCGCGGCCCCGGGGCCCTGGTGGACGACCCCGGCGAGCCCGACGGCCGCGTCGACGACGTTGCCGATGAACAGGTGGACCAGGCTCCGCCGTGCGGCGGGCCTGCCGAAGAGGATCTCCGACTGGGCGATGGAGCGGGCGTGGTTGTCCAGCCGCACGGTGTGTCCGCCGAGCCCGCGGGCGAGTTCGGCGGCGAGCGGGCGGCGGCGCCAGCCCAGGGCCTGGTGGCGGACGACCACGCCCTCGGCGGGATCCACCCAGCCGCCGACCGCCGCGCCGACCCCGAGCAACGGCCGCCCCCGTGTGTGCGCGTCGAGGAAGGCCCGGAGTTCGCGGGCGACGGCACCGGGCAGCTCGTCCGGCGCGATGCCGTCGTGGGGATAGAGGTGCCGGGCCAGGACCTGTCCGCGCAGGTCGACGAGGGCGAAGGTGGATCCCGGGACGCCCAGATGGACACCGCCTGCGACCGGTCCGCCGGAGGCGCCGACGTGCAGGTCGACGGGGATCTGCGGCCGCCCCACTCCGCCGCTTCCGGCCGGTTCGGGCAGCTCGCGCAGGAGACCGAGCCGGGTGAGGTCGGTGGCCTGGCGCGACACGGCGGCGGGACTGAGGCCGGAGAGCCGGGCGACCGCGCTGCGGGCCACCGGTCCGTGGTCGAGGACGGTCCGCAGGACGGTGGCGGCGTTGGCCTCGCGCCGGCCGTCGCCGGCCATCCGGGAACCGTGCGGGGTGTTCCTCGTCATGGGTGCCTCTCTGGTCTCTGTTGCGGTGGTGTGAAATCCCGGGCTCGCCCCGGCGGGGACCGGCGGTCTGCCGCCCGTGTCCCTTCCGGTCTCGCCACCACCGGAAGTCATCGCAGGTCACAGCAGGTTCGACGCGTCGGTGCGGACCGGGCCGGGGGCGCCGGGCAGGCGCCGATTCAACCATCGGGCGCGGCCGTCCGGGGAGCGGACGGGCGCTTGACGTGCCGCGGCGGCCGCTGCGAGTCTCCGGGACATGTTCGCGACCTCCTCCTGTCCCGCCGTCTCCGGCGTCTGATCCTCGCGACCCCCTGCCGCGAGCGGTAGGCCGCTCCGGCCCCCACCCGCCGTGTCCCGCACTCGAGGCCCCGCCGGCAGCGGCCCGGTTCGACACGGCGCCCGTACGACGCGGAAGAACCGGCGGAAACCCGTCGGCTCTCGCGGGGGCTCCCCGCCTCCTCATTACTTCCGCTCCGAGATTAATTCCGTCCGGGCCCGTCGCGGCCCTGGACGGGCACCTTCCGCCACCTGTCCGGGACCCTTCCGGACCCATGAAAGGACCCACCATGTCGACCGCGACCACCACCGAGTCCGTCAGCGAGTCCGTCACCGTACAGAAGGTCGGCGGCCGCCTCGGCGCCGTCATCTCCGGCGTCCGCCTCGGCGGCGACCTGTCCGCCGGGACCGTGGCCGAGATCCGCTCCGCGCTCCTCGCGCACAAGGTCGTCTTCTTCCGCGGCCAGGACCACCTCGACGAGGAGGCCCACGAGGCCTTCGGCCGGCTCCTCGGCACACCCGTCGCCCACCCCACCGTCCCCTCGGCCGACGGGCGTTACTCCTTCCCGATCGACTCGGACTACGGCGGCCGCGCCAACCAGTGGCACACCGACGTGACGTTCGTGCCCGCCTACCCGGCGTTCTCGATCCTGCGCGCGGTGGTCATCCCGCCGTACGGCGGCAACACCCTGTGGGCCAACACCGCCACCGCGTACGAGAACCTCCCCGAACCGCTGCGCGCCCTGGCCGACAGCCTGCGCGCGGTGCACTCCAACGACTACGACTACGCGGCCCTGCGCCCCGGCGCCCTCCCGGAGCAGCTCGCCCGCTTCCGCGAGATCTTCGCCTCCACGAAGTTCCTCACGGAGCACCCGGTGGTCCGGGTCCACCCCGAGACCGGTGAGCGGACCCTGCTCCTCGGCAACTTCGTCCAGCGGATCAGCGGACTGACCGGCGCCGACTCCCGCGCCCTGCTCGGCCTTTTCCAGTCGCACGTCGAACGCCCGGAGAACACGGTGCGCTGGCAGTGGCAGGTCGGCGACGTGGCCATCTGGGACAACCGCGCCACCCAGCACTACGGCGTGGACGACTCCGACGAGCACGTCCGCAAGCTGCGCCGCGTGACCATCGACGGCGACGTGCCGGTCGGCGTGGACGGACACGCCTCGGTGCTCCTCTCCCCCGAGTCCGTGCCGGACCCGGCGTTCGGCATCGCCTCCGGCGACTCGGCGGACGAGTCCGCGGCCGTATGACCGACGTCCCGCCCCGGGTGATCGTGGTCCTCACCGACCAGCAGCGGTGGGACACCACGGGCGCCCACGGGAACCCGGCGGGGGTCACGCCCGAGTTCGACCGGCTGGCCCGCGAGGGCACCCTGGTCGAACGGGCGATCACCCCCAACCCGGTCTGCGCGCCGGCCCGTTCGGCGCTGCAGACCGGCCGCTGGCCGACCTCCACCGGGGTCTTCCGCAACGGCCTCCCGCTGCCCGCGGACACGCCCACCCTCGCTTCGGTCCTCGGAGCGGCGGGTTATGTCACGGGGTACATCGGCAAGTGGCACCTGGCGGGCGAGGCCTCGCCCGACGGACCGGTGCCGCCCGGGCTGAGGGGCGGCTACGGCCACTGGCTGGCCTCGGACCGGCTCGAGTTCACCTCGGACGCCCACCGCACGGTGGTGTTCGACGAGGACGGCGAGCCGGTCCGGTTGCCGGGATATCGCTCGGACGCGCTCGTCGACGCGGCGATCCGCTTCGTCGCCGACCATCACGACAGACCGTTCCTGCTCTTCCTCTCCCTGCTCGAACCCCACCACCAGAACGCGACGGACGACTACCCGGCGCCCGCCGGGTACCGCGAGCGGTACGAGGGCAGGTGGCTGCCACCGGACCTCGCCGCGCTGAGCCCGACCGCTCCCCAGGGGGGCGCCCACCGCCATCTCGGGGGCTATCTCGGGCAGATCAAGCGGGTGGACGAGGGGGTGGGGCGGCTGCGCGACGCGCTGCGCAGCCTGGGCATCGAGGACGACACCGTGCTCGCCTGGACCGCCGACCACGGCTCCCACTTCCGCACCAGGAACTCCGAGTACAAGCGCTCGGCGCACGACGCCTCCGTGCGGGTGCCGTGGGTCCTGACCGGTCCGGGCTTCCGGAGCGGCGGTCTCGTGCGGCAGCCCGTGTCCACGGTCGACCTGATGCCGACCCTGGTCGAGGCCGTGGGGCTCGACGTACCCGAAGGCGTGCAGGGCCGGTCGCTGATGCCGCTCGTCGGCGGCGGGGCCGACCCGGACCGGCCGGAGTCCGTCCTCGTGCAGATCAGCGAGGACCAGGTGGGGCGCGCGGTGCGCACCGAGCGGTGGAAGTACGTGGTGTCGGCGCCGCCCGGGGCGGACCCCTGGCGGGAGGCGGCAGCCGGTCTCTACCAGGAGACGGAGCTGTACGACCTGGCCGCCGATCCGTACGAGCTGGAGAACCTGGTGGGCCTCGCCTCCCATCGTGGGGTGGCCGACGGACTGCGCGACGCGCTGGCCGAGTGGCTGCTGCGGGTCGAGGGAGCAGGCCCGGTCATCGAGGCGGCGCCCTCGCGGAGCCTGGACCAGCGGCGTCCCGAGCCCTTCCCGGACGGCCGGGTCCCGTGGGAGGGGGTGCGGTTCGGTCACCACCGCTGACCGGGGGCGGCGCCTCCGACGGCGGCAGCTCCGGCCGGGGGCGGCGCCGACGAGAGTGCCTCCGACCAGGGGCGGCGCCTCCGACGAGGGTGCCTCCGACCGCGGGCGGCACCTCCGACCGAGGGCGGCCGCCGCCGGTCACTTCAGTGCGCGGGGCGACCCCGTACGGTCAGCCGGCCGGCTTCGCGTAGTCGGCGAAGCCCGTCCAGTCCAGCGCCACGCAGGCCTCGTCGCCGAGGACCCACGCGTCGTGGCCCGGCTCGACCTCCATGTAGTCGCCGGCGCCGTACTCCGTCGTCTCACCGTCGTCCATGACGACCTTCATCCGGCCGCTGACGATGTATCCCATGTGCGACGCCTGGCAACTGGCGGTGCCGGCGATCGGCCCGACGTGCTTGGACCACTGCCAGCCCGGCTCGAACACGGCGCGGCCGACCGCGCCACTCCTGCCGCTGACCAGGTCGAGCCTGCCCTTGCCGTCCTCGAAGGGGCGGGTCTCGTCCGCCGCGTCGAAGTTCTTCTTGACGATGCCGGTCATCATTCGCTCCCGGCGATGGAGGGGTGGAATCCCCGAGTCCACTTCCCAGCCTACGCGGCGGCCTTCTGTCGGACACCTCTGCGTACGCGCGCGTACCCGCGCCGGGAGCGATTCCCCCGCGCATTGAGTTTTTGTTGAACGGAGCTCGCCGTTTGGTGGTTCCCCTCATATCCGCAGCTCAAATTCTGTGCGCATCCCTTATCGGACAGACCTACACATAAAGGCCAGATAAGAGCACAATGAAGCAGCGGCACCATGTGCCGCAAGTGCGGTCAGACGTGTATGACGCCAGAAGGAGGCGAGTCGTATGGCCGACGTCTCTCACCGTCCTGGTGATATCGCAGGACACCCCGATGCGCCGGAAATGCGGGACCGATATGCCCGTATGCTCCAGACCCGAGGTGTCGCGGCGGTAGAGGAACTCGTGATCCTCGCCGGTATCTACGCCGCGATCTCCGCGTGGACGGTCCACTTCTCCGCCACCCAGCCCGCGCTCGCCATCAGCAACCTGGTCGTCGGCATCGCCCTCGCGGTCCTCGGCCTGTGCATGTCGATGGTTCCCGAGCGCTCCCAGGACCTCAACTTCGTCGTCCTGCTGATGGGCGCGTGGCTGATCGTCGCCCCGTGGGTGGTCGGGTCGAGCCCCGACACCGGCACCATCCTCAGCAACGTCATCACCGGCGCGTGCGTCTGTCTGTTCTCCCTCACGGCCGGCGGACTGCTCATGACCAAGCGAAGGACGTGACGCCCTGATCCTCTCCCGGAACGGC
>NZ_LIVV01000001.1:35472-734871 GCF_001905825.1 Streptomyces sp. CB02009 | reverse complement strand
CCCGGAACGGCCACCGCACGGTAACGAATTGACCCATGTGGTTTCAGCCACCTAAGTTCTGCGTAAAGCTTGCTCCACAGGGACAGGCTCCCGCACGCATACCCAGTCCTTGGGGGGACAAAGTGAACTGGTACCTCGACGTCATCAAGAAGTACGCGGTCTTCAGCGGCCGGGCACGTCGCCAGGAATTCTGGATGTTCGAGCTGTTCAACATCATCATCGCGATCGTGCTCGCCATCATCGGCGTCGCGCTCGACTTCTCGCTCCTGAGCACGCTTTACTCGCTCGCCGTCTTCCTGCCGTCCCTCGGTGTGACCGTCCGCCGTCTGCACGACACCGGCCGCTCGGGCTGGTGGATCCTCATCGGCCTGGTGCCGATCGTCGGCTTCATCGTCCTCATCGTCTTCGCGGCCTCCGAGGGCGACCAGCACGAGAACGCGCACGGCCCGAACCCGAAGCTGGCCCCGGCCTACTGACGGTCCCGGCCGCGGCGGGTCCCGACCCGCCGACGGTCCCGGCCGGCCGAGGTCCCGACCTGTTGAAGGTCCGGTTCGACGAAGGCCTCGCCCCACGCATACGGCCCCCGGAGGATTCCTCCGGGGGCCTTCCGCATACCGGAAGGCATTCCCCCGCCGGACGGGCAGCCCTGTCGGACGGGCGGCCCCGCCGCACCCCGCGGTGCCGCTGCCCCTGCCGCATAGAGCCGCCACGGCGCGTTCGCCCGCTCCGCCTTGTGCAGGATGGCGCACGACCCGGACCGAAGGCCCCGCCTAGCCTCGCCGCAACGGCACCAACGAGGGGCGGTACCACCGGTGAACTGGCACATCCACGACTACCGCGAGAGCGATCTCGCCGCCGTCGTCCATCTGATCGACACGACCGCGGAGCTCGGCCAGGAGTCCGTGTTCTCGCTGGCCGAGTGCATCAGCGCCCTGACCACCCGCCAGCCCGCCGTGGTGGCGGTCCACCAGGGCGTGCCCATCGGCGCCGCACTCGCCTCCGTCTCCGGCGAGCGGGCGTGGGTCATGCGGATCGCGATCTCCTCGGCCTGGCGCGGCCGCGGTCTCGCCAGCGCCCTCCTCGTGGAATTGGAGCGGCGGCTGGTGGCCGCCCGGGTCGGGCGGATCGCCTACGTCCTGCCGGAGGAGGAACTGCTCGGCGAGGGGCTGCTCAACGCCGGCTACACACGCCAGCCCGCCGTCGCGTACTTCGAGAAGGTGGAGCCGCTGCACGGTCCCGCCGCCGGACTCCTCGACGATCTGGGCGGTCGGCTCCTGCCCGGCGACCTGTGGGCCAAGGTCGCCGGCATGGAGCGGGAGAAGGACCTGATCGAGCGCCGGGTGGTGCTGCCGCTCGCCGAGCCGGAGCGGGCCGGCCGGCACGGGGTGCGGCCGCCGCGCGCGGTCTGCCTGTTCGGCCCGCCGGGCACCGGCAAGACGACGTTCGCACGGGGGATCGCCTCCCGGCTGGGCTGGCCCTTCGTGGAGATCCTGCCGTCCCGCCTCGCCGACGAGGGGAACCTCGCTGCCGCCCTTCGGTCCGCCTTTGCGCGGATCGCGGAGCTGGAGCGGGTCCTCGTCTTCATCGACGAGGTCGAGGAGATCGCGCCCGTACGCTCGGAGCCCGCGCAGCCCGGCGGCATGCACGGGGTGACGAACGAACTGCTCAAGCTGATACCGGGGTTCAGGGAGCGGGACGAGCGGCTGCTCGTCTGCGCCACCAACTCGATCCGCTCGCTGGACCCGGCGTTCCTGCGGCCCGGCCGCTTCGACTACCTCATCCCGATCGGTACGCCCGACAAGGCCGCGCGGGCGGCGATCTGGGCCCGGTACACCGACGGCAGGACGGACGTCGACATCGACGAACTGGTCCTGGCGAGCGACCTGTTCACCCCGGCCGACATCGAGCACGCGGCCCGGATCGCCGCCCAGGCCTCCTTCGAGCGGGACCTGCTCGCCGTCGGCGGGCGGGGCGGCGAGGGTCCGGTGCCCGGGGCGAGTACCGCGGACTATCTGGCGGCCATCGGCGAGTGCCGTCCGACGGTCACCCCGGAGATGGTCGAGCAGTTCGCCTCGGACATCACCACCCACGCCCGGGTCTGAGGGCGAACGCCCCGTGGGCGGCGTCCAGTTCGGCCCGGTCGGGCGGCCGGGCGCCGGCCCGTGAGACGGTGACGGCGGCTGCCGCGCCCGCCGTCCCCAGGAGCCGCGCGAGATCCTCGGCGCCGAGTGCGGCGAGGGCGTCCCGCTCCCGCCCGGCGAGTGCGTCGAGGACGGCGGACATGAAGGAGTCGCCCGCGCCGACCGTGTCGACGACGGTGACCGGCGGTGCCTCGGCGGCGACCGTGTGACGGCGGGTGACGGCGATCGACCCGGCCGCCCCCAGGGTGACGAGGACGACCGCAGGGCCGAGGGCGAGCCAGCGGGCGGCCACCGCGCGCGGATCCTCGCCCGGGTACAGCCAGGCCAGGTCTTCGTCGCTCGCCTTGACCAGGTCGCTGAGGGCGACGCAGCGTTCGACGCGGGTGACGGCCGGCCCGTGCTCCCCCATCAGCGCGGGCCGCACGTTGGGGTCGTAGCTGACGGTGGCGCGCTCCCGCAGGCGCTCGGTCTCCGCGAGCACGGCGGACGCGCCGGGCGAGGTGACGGCGGCGATCGAGCCGATGTGCACATGACGGGGTGCCAGGCCGGCCGGCGCGCCGCTCTTCAGCGTCCAGGCGATGTCGAAGGTGTACGAGGCCTGACCGCGCGCGTCGAGGGCGACGACCGCCGACGGGGTGCGTTCGGGCACGTCCCCGACCTCGACCCGTACGCCGGCGCCCGTGAGGTGGGCCTCGATGAGCCGGCCGGTGGGGTCGTCGGCGAGCTGGGTGAGCAGGGTGACGTCCCTGCCGAGCCGCCCCAGGCCGTAGGCGACGTTGGCGGGGCTGCCGCCCGGGTGGACGCGGTCCGCGACGGGCGAGCCGGCCGGGGCGCGGACGATGTCGGCGACGCATTCGCCGATCACCAGGAAGGACATGGGTCAGATGGTACGTGCCGCCGTGACGCACCGGGGCGGGGCCCGGACGATCGCGGGGCGGGGCGAATATCGTGGTCACGCCTGCTCCCGTACGACGTGCGGGAGCGACGCGGGACGACGGCGGCCGGTGCCGATCGGCGAGGGCCGCGCGGGCAGAGCGACGACACGGCGACGACAGGGGGACCGCTCCGGTGGAGCAGTACGAGGGACTCGAGCTGATGACCGTCACCCGGACCGAGGAGCTGGAGGCGTGGCTGGAGGACCACCATGCCGACCGGCCCGGCGTCTGGCTGAGGATCGCCAAGAAGGACAAGGGAGGCACGTCGCTGACGAATCCGGAGATCCTCGACTGCATGCTGTGCTTCGGCTGGATCGACGGGCAGCGCAAGGGCGGCGACGGGGCCTACTACCTGCAGAAGTACACGCCGCGCCGGTCGCGGAGCCTCTGGTCGCAGGTGAACGTCCGCAAGGTCGCGGTGCTCACCTCGGCGGGCCGGATGCGTGAGCCGGGCCTCGCGGAGGTGCGGGCCGCGCAGGCGGACGGCCGGTGGGAGTCCGCGTACCCCTCCCAGGCGGAGGCGACCGTACCGGACGACCTCGCGGCGGCGCTGGCGGCCGACGAAGCGGCGCGGGCCTTCTACGAGGGGCTCGGGAGGACCGATCAGTACCTGGTGATCATGCGGTTGTGGCAGGCCCGCACCGAGAAGGGCCGGGCGCAGCGCCTCGCACGCATGGTGGCGACTCTGGCGGCGGGCGAGAAGGTCCGCTGACCGACCAGCCGTGGGCCTCGGGAGGTCGGGGCGTCGCTCAGCGGCTGCGGCGGTACAGGACCTGGTGGGCGTCGTACTCGACGAACGAGGAGACGTGGGTCATGCCGACGGCCTCCAGGAGGCGCCGCGAGCGGTGGTTCGCCTCCTGGGTGAGCGCGACCACGCAGGGCGTGCCGAGGAGCGTGGCCTCGACGACGGCGGCGACGGCCTCGCGCGCGTAGCCGTGGCCCCAGTGCTCGGGCAGGAACTGGTACGAGACCTCCGTCTCCCCCGCCCGTGCCTCGGGTTCCACGGTGACGAGGCCGAGCAGGACGTCGTCGGCCGTGCGCACCACCGCGTACACGCCGGCCGCCCCGACGACCCGCCGCTGCCGGATCCGTACGACCTGCTCGGTGACCGGCCCGCCCAGATGGCGCCTGACCTCGGGGTCCGTCCACAGCCGGGTGACCGCGGGGACGTCGGCGGCGCGCACCGGGCGCAGCAGGAGCCGCTCCGTGGCGAGGGAGGCGGTTCCCGGTGTCGGGGCGGGGAGCGACGAGGTGGCCATACGTCCGATCATCTCAGCCCCGGTACGCGGCCGTCGGCTCCGGTCGACGGATCGGCCGGGGGGCCCGGTCGGCGGACCGGTCAGCGGAGCGGTCGTCGGAGCGGTCGTCGGTTAGGCCTAGGGCGAGGGGCGGACCCGGGTACGGTCCCCCGGCCGAGGTGCGGGCGGGGGGGGGCGGCGCCAGGATGACGTCCATGCGCATCGGAATCCTCGGTACAGGAAACGTAGGACAGGCACTCGCCTCGGCGTGGGCGCGGGCCGGCCACGACGTGGTCCTCGGATCACGCCGGCCGGACGACCCGGAGCTGCTCGCGCGGCTCGGGGAGCTCCTCGCGTCGGGAGCACGGGTCGGCGGCCCGGCGGAAGCGGCGGCGCACGCCGAGGTGGTGGTGAACGCCACCCCGGGCACGGCCTCCGTGGCACTGCTGCGGTCGATCGGCGCGGAGGTGCTCGCCGACAGGATCGTCCTCGACGTCGGGGTCGGCTTCCTCGATGACGGGTCCCTCTCCCATCCGGGCGTCAGCCTGGGCGAGGAGATCCAGCAGGCGTTCCCGGAGACGCGGGTGGTGAAGACGCTCTGCACCGTCGACCGGACGGTGATGATCGCACCGGACTCTCTGGAGGGCCCGGCCACGGTGTTCCTCTCGGGCGAGGACACGGAGGCGAAGAAGGTGGTGCGCGGTCTGGTCCGCGACCTCGGCTGGACCGACGACGCGCTGCTCGACCTGGGCGGGATCGCGACGGCGCGGGGCCAGGAGAACTTCGCCCTGCTGTTCATCGGGATCGCGGGGGCGACCGGCACCTACGAGTTCGGCGTCCGGGTCGTCCTGCCGGCCGCGGCCGGGAGCGGCCTCGCCCCCTAGTCGGGTTCCTCCCGCCCCGGCCGCCTCAGCGCCCCCGCGCCTCCTTCAGGGACGCCTCGATCGTCGCCCAGTCCGCGGCCGTCGGGGCGGCGGTGTCCCTTCCGGTGGCCACGTCCTTGTAGCCGCTGGACGTGACCACGCACACCACCGGGCCCTCGTCCTCGCGCGGCCCGTGGGCACGCAGTCCGGCGAGGCCCGCCGCCGCCGAGGTCTCGCACCACAACCCCTGCGCGGCCAACTCGTCTTGGGCCGCAGCCATCTGAGCGTCCGTCACCGTGCGGGCCGCGCCTCCGGTCGCACGGACGGCGAGTACACCGCGGTAGCTGTTGACCTCGCAGTCGATGGCGTACGCGGTGGTCGGGCCCACCGGGACCCGCGCGACGGGCGCGCCGGTGCGGAGCGCCTCCGCGAGGGCGCCGGCCGCGGCGGGCTCCGTGGCGTACAGGCGGGGCACGGAGTCGGTGACCCCGAGCCGTACGAGCTCCTGGAAGCCCTTGGCCACGCCGAACAGCAACTCGCCGTATCCGGTGGGCACATGGACGGCGGCGGGCGCGCGGCCGAGGTCGAGGGCGATCTCGTACGCGATCGTCTTGTACCCCTCGGGCCCGAAGGGGTGTCCGGTGTGGGCGGTGTCCGTGACGCTGCTGACGTTCTGGAAGCCGAGCTCGTCGACGATCCGCCGCATCAGGGGCCGGACCGACTCGTACGGGAGGGTCAGCACCGTCGCTCCGTAGGCGCGGAGGTGGGAGGCCACGGCGGGCGGGGCGTCCGGGGCGGTGAACACGGCGCAGGGCAGTCCGGCACGGGCCGCGTACGCGGCGGCGGCCGCGCCGTGGTTCCCCGAGGAGGAGACGACGACGCCGAGGGCTCCGGAGGCGACCGCGGCGCTGATCGCGACCCGGTTGAGGCGGTCCTTGTGGCTCCACGTCGGATTGCGGGACTCGTCCTTGATCCAGACGCCGTCGGGGAGTTCGACCAGCGGGGTGTTGCCTTCGCCGAGCCCCGGCGCCGCCAGTGGGGGAAGGAGCGGGGACCACCGTTCCAGGCCGTGGGCGGCGGGGCGCGCGAACAGGTCGGCGGGCACCTCGTCGTAGGCGTAGTCGATGTCGAGGGGGTGGGCGACCTCGTCGGTCGAGGTGATGGGGCAGCCCTCGGTGAGCGGGGGCCAGAGCGGATGGTGCACGGACGGGTCGGCGAGCGAACGCTGGGTGGTGGCGAGCGAGGTCACGCGAGGGCCTTTCGTGCGGGGCGATCGTGTACGGGGCTCCTGGCGGGCTAGTCCGCCCCAGGCGTCCCTTGGCGGGCTTCAGTCAGCCATGCGTCGCTTCAAGGCCGCCAGTGCTCCGGGCCGGCGGCCCGGGACCCGCTGTCGCAGGGTGATGAGCACCGGGCCGAGAGCGCGGGCCCGTGCCCGGTCGACGATCCGTTCCCACTGGTGGTGGGCCCGGTCCACGGCTCCCTCGACGTCGGGGTCGTCCGTGCGCTGCCCCAGCGCGAGCCGGGCCTCGGCCGCGGAGAGCCAGAGTTCGCAGCTGCGGGCGGGCTCCCCGGCGAGGCGGGCGAGGTCGGCCCGGACCTCGGTCCAGTGGACGGCCTCCGCGGAGCGGGGCCCGTGGCGGCGCAGGGCCTCGCGCTCCCAGGCCGCTGCCACCGCGGCCGCCTCGCCGTGGCGCCCGGCCGTCGCGGCGGCCAGGATCGCGGGGTGCGGGTCCTGGTCCGCGACCGGTGCGGGAACCGGGGCGGGCGCCAGGAGGAAGGCCTCCGGCGTGGCACCGGCCGCCCGGGCGGCGGACTCGGCGTGGAGCGTGGCGTACGGGAGGCGGGCGCCGGAGCGCCAGAGCTCCGCCCAGGACCGCAGATAGGCGGGGGCGAGGAGTTCGCCCCTGCGCGGGGCGGGGGTCACTCTGCCGTAGAGGGTCGGCCCGGGCCCGAGGTGCAGGAAGCCCGGCGTGGTGGTGAGGCGTTCACAGACGGCGGGGTCCGCCGCGAGGTCCGCGACGACCGTCGTGGTGCCGGGTGCGCGGGCGGCGAGTTCGGCGCCGAGCCAGTGCCAGGGCAGGGCCGTGTAGCGGAGGGTCGCCGGGGTGGTGCGGGCGAGCGCGAGGTGGGGGAGTTGCTGCCTGCGGTCGAGGTGGAGCTGTCCGGCGAGGCAGAGCACGAGCGGACCGGGGCTCGCCGCGGCGGCGCGCAGGCGGGTGAGGACGGTCTGCGGGTCGAGCGGATCGGCGAGTTCGACGAGGGTGGCGGTGCCCGTTCCGGTGAGGACTCCGGGCGGGACGGCGGCGAGGACCGGCAGTACGGACGCGGCGTCCATGGCGCGCCCGCGCCCGGCGGGGGCCGCGGCGAGCAGAAAGGCGGTGCCGGTGGCGGTGCCGACGGCGTTGGCGGTGGCGGCTGTTGCCGGAGCGGCGGAAGGGGCCTGAGGCTTCGCACCCGTCGTACCCGCCGCCGGGGTCGCCCGGGCGGCTTCCGTCCCCCTCGTACGCGTCCCCTCCGTCACATGCGTAACTGCCGTACCGGAGGCTCCCGTCGCGCTCTCTCCCGCCCCCGCCCCCGTCCCCGTAGTCGCCCCGCCCGTGACCGCCGTGCGCGTGCTCACCGGGCCGAATCCCTCGTCGTTCACCACCCCGGAACCGTAACCCGTCGCGCCCTGGCCGATAATCGCTGGGCCTTTGACATATGCCGGAAGCACCACCGGATCGAGTGTTGCCAAATCCCTTACGGGTCGTCCCACGCTGTGCCACAGTCGTATCCGGGCCTCACTTCCCCACCTGGCCTGGCCGTGCCGCGCCTGTATCGGAGTACGACATGCCGTCCCCACTGTTCGCGGATCACCCCGCCCAGCAGCCGGAGCCGGGCGCGGTGGACGCGCTGATCTCGCAGACCCGCCGCCTGCGCGGCGAGCTCGTCGCCGTGCGCCGGGAAGCCGTGGTGAACGACGACGACCCCCAGCAGCGCTGGCAGCGTGCCCTGTGCGACCTGGCCGTTCACCAACTGGACGACCTGGGAGCCCACTTGGGCCAGCTCCGGGCGGGTGTCCCCGAGCAGCTCGTCACCGAGGAGCCGGCGGAGACCGCACCCGACACCTCGCTCCCCACCGCCCCCGGCACCGCGTACGGCGAGGTCGCCCCGCAGCGCACCGGCTCCCTGCTGTCCCGCGTCGGCAGCGCCGAGTGGAACCTCCTGACCGACGAGGTCAGCTGGTCCGAAGAGCTGTTCCAGATCTTCGGACGCACGCGCGAGAACGGCCCGATGTCACTGGACGAGATGCCCACGATGGTCTTCGTCGACGACCAGCCCGTCCTCCAGACGATGGTGACGGACTGTCTGATCGACGGGAAGCCGATCGACGGCGAGTTCCGGATCGTGCGGACCGACGGCTGTGTGCGCACCGTGCACATGACGGGCGAGCCCGTCCTCGACGCCGACGGCTGCACCGCCTCGATGTGGGCCGTGCTCCGCGATGTCAGCGAACTGCGGCGCAGCGAACGGGCCGTCCGGGAGAGCCGGGACAGCCTGGAGCGCAGCCGCCACATCGAGCAGACCGAGCGACGGGTCGCCGTCGAGCTCCAGGAAGCGGTGCTCCCGCCGTGGCGCGGATCGCTCCGCTTCGCCCACGACGGGCCCGCCCCTCTCGACGTGGCCGCGCACTACCTCCCGGCCGCCAGCACCGGTCTGATCGGTGGCGACTGGTACGACGCACTCGCCCTGCCCGACGGGGACGCGCTGCTCACCGTCGGGGACCTGACGGGCCACGGGGTCGCCGCGACCTCCTCGATGGCCATGCTCCTCGGCGCGCTGCGCGGCATGGCCGTGGCCGGGATCCGGCCCGCCGCTCTGATGGGTCACCTCAACCAGCTCCTGGAGACCTCCGTACAGCCGGCCCTCGGCAGCGCGATGTGCTGCCGCTACGACCCGGTCGCCCAGACCCTGACCTGGGCGCAGGCCGGCCACCCCGCCCCGCTGCTGTTCCGCGACGGGACGGGGCACGTCCTCCGGCGGCCCGAGGGCGTCCTCCTCGGGGCCACGACCGGAGCCGTGTACGGCGAGGCCGAGACCCGGCTGATCCCCGGTGACCTGCTCGTCCTGCACACCGACGGGCTCACCCGCGGCAGCGGCGCCGACGACGACACGGGTACGCGACGACTGCTCGCGCTCGGCCGGCGCCTCAGCGGGGCACGGGACTCCCAGGACGGGGTGCGTGCGGTCGTCGAGGAGTTCGGCGAGGAACAGCGCGAGGACGACGCCTGTGTGATGGTTGTCCGGGTCGGACACTGAACCACCGGGCGACGACGGGACACGGGACCTTTCGCGGGACCGCCAACCCGTGACCGTGATCGTGGTTCCGGGCTACACGGACCCACGCACCGGCGCACCACGACGCTGTGGCACGGCAGCGCGATCAGAGGGAACTCACCCTGTCAGCGACACGGCCGACCTCGGCGATCCCCGCATCGACAGCAGACCCGGCCCCCCGGCGCTCGGCCGCCTCAGGCCTGCCCCGTCCTCGGCCGGTTGACCGGGGACCTCGGCAGTGCCAGCTCGATCTCCTCGCGAAGGTGCTCGATCCTCGCGTAGCCGGCGTACTGCCCGGTGAGCCGGTACATCTCGCGGAGCCGGTCCCAGGTGCGGTGGGACGAGGTCTCCCCCATGGACATCAGGGCGAGCCGGGCGTACCGGTCGGCCTGCTCGGGGTCGTCGGCGATGAAGCAGGCCGAGGCGAGCGAGATGTGGTCGAAGAGCTTCGAGCGGTTGTGCCCGCCGCGCCGCAGTTCGAGCGCCAGCTTGGCGTGGCGCTGGGCGGGGACGGCCGCGGCCGGGTCGTGATCCGCCAGGGTGCGGTACGCGAGGGCCTGCATGCCGTGCAGGTCGGCCTCGTCGAAGTTCTGCATCCAGCTGGGGTGCTCCTCGTCGCGCCGGTCGGACACGAACAGGTCCTCGGCCTCGCCGAGGGTGCGGCGCATGGCCTGGCCCCGGCCCATCGAGGCCTGCGCCCAGGCCTCGATGGTGTGGAACATGGCCCGGGTCCTGGGCAGGACGCGTTCGCCCGAGCCGTCCTGGGCGAGCTTCATCAGGTCGAGGGCGTCGTCGGGCCTGCCCAGGTGCACCATCTGACGGGCGGCACGGGACAGCGCCTCACCGGCCCTCGGCCGGTCGCCGCCCTCGCGGGCCGCGTGGGCGGCGATCACGAAGTACTTCTGCGCCGTGGGTTCGAGGCCCACGTCGTGGGACATCCAGCCGGCCAGGACGGCCAGGTTGGCGGCGACGCCCCAGAGGCGCCGCTGAAGGTGGTCGGCGTGGCGGTAGGCGAGCATGCCGCCCACCTCGTTGAGCTGGCCCACCACGGCCTTGCGCTGGAGTCCGCCACCCCGGGAGGCGTCCCAGGCACGGAACACCTCCACCGAGTGCTCCAGCGCCTCGATCTCCTCCGACCCGATGGGGGCGGCCTCGTAGCGGTCGAACCCGGCGGGGTCGGCGTGGAGGGGATCGCTGGCCCGCTGGGGGGCCCGCTGGCGAGCGGGGTCGGTCTGCAGCCAGTCGTGCATGGCATTGCTGAGTACGGAGCCGGCGGCAAGCGCGGCACCCGCGCCCACCAGGCCGCGTCGGTTGAGCATGAGGTCCATTCCCGTGAATTCGGTGAGGACCGCCGCCGTACGATCGGGTGCCCAGGGCAGCCCGTCAGGGTTCTCCGTCTTCCTGACGTCCTGCTGCTTTCCGCTGCGCCCGTGTCGTACGAACCCGAGGTCCTCGATGGTCACGACACGGCCGAGTCGCTCGGTGAACAGTGCTGCCAGCACCCGGGGGACGGGATCACGCGGGGTCTCGCCCCGGTCGATCCACCTCCGCACCCGCGAGGTGTCGGTCGCCAGCTGGGGGTGGCCCATGGCCGCCGCCTGCCGGTTGACCAGTCTCGCGAGTTCGCCCTTGGACCATCCGGCCAGGCCGAACAGGTCCGCCAGGCGGGTGTTGGTGTGTCCGCTCACGTCTAAGCCCCCAGGTTCTCGGCTGAGTTGACAGTAGCCCTCTGTCATAGGCCTGGCGACAATTCGCCAGGCTTCGCCAGGGTGCGCGAGATGTTCCGCCACCCGCGCCCGGGTGTCAGGTAGGAATGCGCCACCCCGCCCCGCCGACCGGCCCTCATTCCCCAGGGTGCGGACCGGGGGGCGGGCGGGGCGACGCACGCAACTCGTCGGCACACGAAGGGATCTGTCACCTCCATGTACACAGCATCGTCCTCCGTGTCCGCCCCGCCCCGGCCGCAGCACCGGATCGTCCCGGCCGGCGCCGGACCCTACCTCGCACCCGCCCCGCAGGCCGTACGGCCGCGGCGCTGGGTGACCGGCACGGGTACCCAGCCGATCAGCGGGAGAATCGATCTCTCCGGCCCCCAGGGGGCGCAGCTGAAGATCGCGATCGCCTCCGTCCACCGCATCTGCCCGGAGTTCAACCCGGTCCAGGTGCTGCGGCGCAGCGGACGTTCCGTACTGATCGTCGGAACGACCGGGCGGACCACGGCGGTCGCGAAGTGTTTACTGGACCACTCCCCCGCGTGGGTCGAGCGGTTCCGGCACGAGATAGCTTCCTACCGCTCCTTCGTCCGCCACCGTCCGCCGGTGCGGGCGCCCCGGCTGATCGCGGCCGACCCGGAGAACTGCACGCTGGTGATCGAGCGGATGCCGGGACGGGCGGCGGCGCTCTCGCGCCACCCCGTCGAGGCCCCGCCCCGCGCGGACGTGCGGGCCGCGCTCGGCGCGATCGCCCGGCTCAACGCCTGGCGGCCGCCGGCCGGGACGTTCGACGCGCCGCTGGACTACGGCGCCCGGATCGCCCGCTACCACGAGCTCGGTCTCTTCACCGACCGGGACCGGGACGACCTGCAGAAGCTGCTCCACGGGCTGTCGCACGCGGGCGGCCGCCAGGGCATGGGCCAGTTCTGCCACGGTGACGCCCTGCTCTCCAACATCCTCCTCTCCCCCGCGGGCCCGGTCCTCGTCGACTGGGAGCACGCCGGCTGGTACCTGCCCGGCTACGACCTGGCGACCCTGTGGGCCGTACTCGGGGACGCGCCGCTCGCCCGGCGCCAGATCAGTCAGCTCGCCCAGCAGGCGGGCGCGGCCTCCCGGGACGCCTTCCTGGTGAACCTGATGATCGTGCTGACCCGGGAGATCCGGACCTACGAGACGGCGGTGCAGCGCACCATGAAGGAGGCTCCGCCGGCCGGTTCCGTACCGGTGCCCACGGGCGCGCTCGCGCCCGGCGAGGAACAGCGGCTGCTCCTGAGGCGGCTGCACGACGACTGCGCCATGGCACGGCGGGCCGTGCGCGCGGCGGTCGGGACGCGCTGAACGGGCGGGCCCGACCGACGACACGGGGGGGGTGCGCCGTGTGCCCGGTGCCGACACACCGGGACGCGGCGCACTGGCGTCTCCGCCCTCGGCGGGGCGAGCCAATGGTCCACTCCACTGACGCGTCCCAGGCCCGGGACCCGTCTCCGCGAAACTCCGCCGGCCTGCCTCCGTTCCCGCTCTGACGTGGGAACTTGCCTGTGCGTGGGCGTGATTGACGGATCGTCCGGGAGCCGATACCCCTGTACGGGTTCGGCCCCGCACGCCCCGGTGTCACCCCCCGCCTCTGGAGGCTGCCTTGCCCCGTTCCGCGTCCCCCGGACGTACGCCGTCGCGTCGTCTGCCGAAGGCCCTGGTCGCCCTCGCGTCGACCGCCCTGCTGCTCCCGCTCCTGTCCGCCGCCCCGCCGGCCGGTGCCGAGGCGCCCGACGCGGGTGTCCTCCAGGAACAGTTCGCGCGGGCGGCCGCGCGCCACGGCGTACCGGAGAGCGTGCTCCTCGCCGTCGCGTACATCCAGTCGCGCTGGGACGCCCACGGCGGTGCGCCGAGTGTGACCGGCGGCTACGGTCCGATGCATCTGACGGACGCGGTGACGGCGCTTGCCGAGGCGCCGCCGCACCACTCGGACGGTACGGAGGACCCGCGCGGGGACTCCTCGCGCGCCGTGCGCTCCGGCGCGGGGGCGACCGAGCCCGCCGCCGTCCCGTCCGCCGGTTCGCTGCCCGCGCGGCTGCGCACCCTGGAGCGGGCGTCCGCGCTGTCCGGGATTCCGGCCGAGGAGCTGCGGACCCGTACGGCCGCGAACGTCGAGGGCGGCGCGGCGCTGCTGGCCGCGGCGCAGCGGGAGTCCGGCCGGCCGGCGAGCGCGGACCCGGCCGACTGGTACGGGGCGGTGGCGCGGTACTCGGGCGCCGACGACTCGGCGACCGCCACCCGGTACGCGGACGACGTGTTCGACGTGATCCGGTCGGGCGAGTCGCGGACGACGGACAGCGGGCAGACGGTGACGCTGGCGGCCGCCCCCGCGGTCGCGCCCGACACGGCGCAGATCGCCGGACTCGGCCTGCGCCCGCCGGCCGGCGGGCCCGTGGAGTGTCCGCGCACGGTGGCCTGCGAGTGGATCCCGGCGCCGTACGAGGAGTTCGGCGACGGCGACTACGGCAACCACGACAAGGCGAACCGGCCCGCCTCCCAGTCGATCGACTACATCGTCGTCCATGACACCGAGGCCACCTGGGACGTCACCCTGAAGCTGGTGCAGGACCCGACGTACGTCTCGTGGCAGTACTCGCTGCGCTCCTCCGACGGGCACGTCGCCCAGCACGTGGCGCTCAAGGACGTCGGCTGGCACGCGGGCAACTGGTTCGTGAACGCCAAGTCCGTGGGCCTGGAGCACGAGGGGTTCCTCACCGCGCCGGACTCCTGGTACACGGAGGCGATGTACCGGTCGTCGGCGCGGCTCGTGCGGTACCTCGCCGCCCGGTACGACATCCCGCTCGACCGGCAGCACATCCTGGGGCACGACAACGTGCCGGGGACGGTGACGTCCACGATCAAGGGCATGCACACGGACCCGGGCCCGTACTGGGACTGGGCGCACTACTTCACGCTGCTCGGCCGGCCGATCACCCCGAGTGCCGGCCCCCGGTCCGGTGTGGTGACGATCCGGCCCGACTTCGGGTCCCACAGGCCGGTCTACACGGGCTGTGCCTCGGCAGGCGAGGCGTGCGCGCCGCACGGCAGCGGGGCGGTGCGCCTGCACACCGCGCCGAGCGCCGACGCGCCCCTGGTGAGGGACATCGGTCTGCGGCCGGACGGGCAGGAGTCGACCACCGGGGTCAACGACACCGGGGCGCGGGCGTCGACCGGGCAGAGCTACGCGGTGGCGGAGCGCCGGGGCGACTGGACGGCGGTCTGGTACCTCGGGCAGAAGGCCTGGTTCCACAATCCGGCGAAGGAGCCGACGGCGGTGAACGCGCGGGGGCTCGTCCTGACGCCCCGCGAGGGGCTGGCCTCGGTGCCGGTGTACGGGCGGGCCTATCCGGAGGCCTCGGCGTATCCGACGGGTGTGCCGGTGCAGGCGGTGTCGCCGCTGCCGTACCAGCTGCTCGCGGGGCAGCGGTACGTGGTGGGCGACCGGACCCCGGGCGAGTACTACTTCGCGCCGGTGTTCGACAGCAGCGGCCACACGGTCGTCCGGGGACAGGAGCAGTACTACCAGATCCAGTTCGGCCATCGAGTGGCCTTTGTGAAGGCTGCTGACGTGCGGGTTTCCCCGTCCTGACGCAAGCATGGCCCAAAGCAGAAGGGTGGTGGCGGATGAACGATCCGGCACCACCCTTTCGGCGTTCATAGGACTATTCGGGAGATCGCGTGCGCCGTACGGGCGACGGGTAAAGGTGGGCCGGACACAGCTCATGCTCACCGGAAGGCCCTTCAGCAGATGCCTCAGCCCTTCGTTATGCCGGATTTCTATGTTCCGTATCCGGCGCGGCTCAACCCCCACCTGGAGGCCGCCCGCACGCACACCCGTGACTGGGCGCGGGAGATGGGGATGCTGGAGGGCTCGGGGGTCTGGGAGCAGCACGACCTCGACTCGCACGACTACGCGCTGCTCTGCTCGTACACCCACCCCGACTGCGACGAGGAGGCGCTCAACCTCGTCACCGACTGGTACACCTGGGTCTTCTTCTTCGACGACCACTTCCTGGAGATCTTCAAACGGCCCCAGGACCGGGCCGGCGGCAAGACCTATCTGGACCGGCTGCCGCTGTTCATGCCGGCGGACCCGGCGGCGGGCATGCCCGAGCCGACCAACCCCGTCGAGGCGGGGCTCGCCGACCTCTGGCTGCGGACCGTTCCCGCCATGTCGGCAGGCTGGCGGGTGCGGTTCGCGGAGGCGACGGAGCACCTGCTGTACGAGTCCCTCTGGGAGCTCGACAACATCAACGACGGGCGGATCGCCAACCCCGTCGAGTACATCGAGATGCGGCGCAAGGTGGGCGGCGCGCCCTGGTCGGCGGGGCTCGTCGAGTACGCGGCGGGTGCGGAGGTCCCGGCCCAGGTGGCGTACTCCCGGCCGCTGCGGGTGCTCAGGGACGCCTTCTCCGACGCGGTCCATCTGCGCAACGACCTCTTCTCGTACCAGCGCGAGGTGGAGGACGAGGGCGAGAACAGCAACGGCGTGCTCGTCCTCGAGAAGTTCCTCGGCTGCACGACCCAGGAGGCGGCGAACGCCGTCAACGACCTGCTGACCTCACGGCTCCAGCAGTTCGAGAACACGGCCCTCACCGAAGTGCCGCTGCTCGCCGCCGAGAAGGGCCTCGACGCGGCCGAGTGCGCGGCCGTCGCGGCGTACGCGAAGGGGCTGCAGGACTGGCAGTCGGGCGGCCACGAGTGGCACATGCGCTCCAGCCGGTACATGAACGAGGGCATGGTCGGCGGCCCTTCGCACCTCGAAGGGGTGCTCGGCACCTCCGCCCTCGACATCCGCACCCTCTTCGGGCGCCCGGCAGCGTCGCGGCTGCGGGCGCTCACCCATGTGCCGCACCAGCCTGTGGGCCCTTCCCTGCTGCCCGAGTTCGACCTGCCGTACCCGCTCGCCCTCAGCCCGCACCACGCGGAGGCCCGTCGGCTGTCGCTCGACTGGGCCGAGCGGTTCGGGCTCCTCGACGACCTCTGGGACCGGCCGCTGGCGGAGGGCTTCGACCTGGCCCTGTGCTCGGCCGGACTCGACCCGGACGCCACTCTGGAGGAGCTGGAGCTCAGCGCCGAGTGGCTGACCTGGGGGACCTACGGAGACGACTACTACCCCGCCGTCTTCGGCCGCTCCCGGAACCTTCGGGGTGCCAAGGAGCAGACCGAGAGGTTCAAGTCCTGCCTGACACTGGACGATCCGGCCGCGGGCACGGCGCTCGCCGCGAACCCGTTGGAGCGCTCGCTCGCCGATCTCTGGGCCCGGACCGCGGGCCCCATGACGCCGGGGGCCCGCGGCCAGCTGCGGTACGCGCTCGACGCCATGCTGGACAGCTGGCTGTGGGAGCTGCACAACCAGGCGCAGCACCGGGTTCCCGACCCCGTCGACTACATCGAGATGCGCCGGAGCACCTTCGGCTCCGAACTGACCATGCTGATGGCCCGGTTGCGGCACGACGAGGCGCTGCCGCCGGAACTGTTCCGCTCGGGGACCGTGCGCGCCCTGGAGAACGCGGTCATGGACTACGGGACGCTGATCAACGACCTGTTCTCGTACCAGAAGGAGATCGAGGTCGAGGGCGAGGTGCACAACGGCGTTCTGGTGCTCCAGAAGTTCTTCGACTGCGACTACCCCACGGCGGTGGCCATGGTCGACGACCTGATGCGCGGCCGGCTGCGCCAGTACGAGCACCTCAAGAAGCGTGAAGTCCCCCTGCTCTACCAGGACTTCGGGCTCGACGCGGCGGGCAGGTCGGCCTTCGGGGCATATCTGCGGGAGTTGGAGGACTGGCTCGCGGGCATCCTGAACTGGCACCGGAAGGTGCGGCGCTACGCGGCGGAGGACGTGCACGCGGGCAGTGGTGCGGCGCTGCTGCGGCGTGGGCCGACCGGTCTCGGCACCTCGGCGGCCCGGATGGCGGATCTCCTTGGCCCGGTCGGGGTCTGAGGCGGGAGGTGGGGCGGCCCGGCGGGCCGCTCCACGCTCCGGCGATCAGCTGTGCCGGCCGCGCAGCTCGTCGAGTTCGCGGCGGTCGCGCTTGGTGGGACGCCCGGCGCCCCGGTCCCGGACGGCGGCGACGGCCACGTGCTCGCGCGGCGGCGGGGGCGGGCTGTTGTCCACGTACGCCTCGACGGCGACCGGCGGGCCGACCCGCTTGGTGTGGAGTTCCTTGACCTCGACGATCCGCTCCCGCCCGCCGTGGAAGACCCGGACCTCGTCGCCGGGCTTCACCGCCTGGGCGGGCTTGGCCCGCTCGCCGTTGACCTTGACGTGTCCGGCCCGGCAGGCCGCGGCGGCCTGGGCACGGGTCTTGGTGAGGCGGACCGCCCAGATCCAGCTGTCGACGCGTGCGCTCATCGGCCCCCGCTCCCCGTCAGCCCTGCTGGAACAGCTCGGCGGGCAGCGGCTTGAGCAGCGCGTACAGGTCGTCGGTGATCGGCCGGTCCCAACTGGCGATCGTGACGAGGACGTTGTCGCTGCGGTCGAACTGGACGCAGGAGATGCGGCTCTCGGAGAGCTTGAGGCGACGGACGATCAGGAGGTTGTCGCCCTGCATCACGGGGACGTCCTCGGTGTCGAGGACCTCGACCGGCTCGTCGTTCTCGAGGGCGGCGAGCAGCTGGGCCACCTCGAAGGGGATCTGGCCGTCGGTGAGCTCGCGCGCCGGGGAGCCCTCGGGCAGATTGCCGATGATCATCGCGGGGCCGCGGCCGCCGAACAGGTCGTACCGGAGGAAGACGCCCTGGCAGGAGCCGTCGGGAGCGGGCAGCAGGCCGGCGCCGAGATTACCGGGCCAGTCCCCCGGGTCCATGGCCAGGACATCGAAGTCCGGGCCCGCGGGAGTGGCGGCGCTGCGGCGGCGGAGGAAGGACATACGGCCATGGTACGTGCCCCGGCGCGCGATGCGACGCGCCGGGCGGCTCGGCGCGGTCAGTCCTGTCCTGCGGGGTCCCGGGGCTCCCGGCCGGTGTTCCTGAGGGCCTGCGCGAGGCCCGTTCGGTCGGTTCCGAGCTTGCGGTAGACGGCGGAGAGGAGCCGGGCCACGGTGGTGGCGTCGACACCGAGGATCGCGGTCGCGTCCTGGTCGCGGACGGTGAGATCGGCGGCGGCGCGCTCACGGGCGGTGAGCGTGTCCGTGCCCGCGGGGTGGAGGGCCCGGGGGCGGAGCCCGGCCGCCGCGAGCTCGGCGCGGGCCACCTCGACGAGGGCGTCGGCGCCGCAGTCCTGGGCGGCCTCCAGGCCCCGGTAGAGGTGCTCGGCGGCCTCCGCGGCACGCTCGGTGCGGCGCAGGGCCGCGCCGAGCGCGACGAGGGAGCGGGCCAGCTCGTACGCGGCGGGCGACTGGTCCAGCCAGTCGACGGACTCCTCCAGGAGCTTCACGCGGTCGGCGGGCTCGGACACCTCGGCGGTCACGCGGAGCGCCTGGCCGATCGCGGAGGGCGCCCCGTACTGGCGGGCGCGGGCGACGGCCTCGTGGGCGGTGGCGAGGGCCTTCGACGGGGAGGTCGCCGCCTCGGCGAGCGCGAGGTGGAGCTGCCAGGGGCAGCAGGAGGGGTTGCGCTTGCCCCGCGGGTCGAGGCGCCTGCCGACGGCGGCCAGCTCCTCGGCGGCCTCCTGGGTGCGGCCGGTGGCGAGCAGCAGTTCGGCGTGGACGGTCTCGCAGTCGGGGATGGTGACGGCTGCGGGGAACGGCTCGCCGAAGTCGTGCTCGCGGGCGACCTGCACGGCCTCTTCCGTACGGCCGCGGGCGATGAGGACCTCGATCATGACGCCGGTGGCGTACCAGAGGGCGGGGGTGCGGGCGCCGACGCGCTCGGCGAGGCGGAGTCCGGCGCGGGCGAAGTCCTCGGCCTCCATCAGCCGGCCGCGCCGGAAGCGGATGTAGCCGATGAGGGTGTACGCGAAGGCGAGGTGCGCCCCGCGCCAGCCCTGCTTCTCGAATTCGGCGGTTCCGGCGGCGAAGAGCTCCTCGGCGCGGCCGGGCCGGTCGGCGTAGAGGTGGAGCAGGGCCACGAGGACCGGGACCTCGAAGCCCCGGCTCTCGTCGGCCCAGGTGAGGCCGCCTTCGAGGGCGCGCTCGGCCTCCTTCAGGGCGAGCGAGGCGGGTTCGGCGCGCAGGGTGGCGTCCCAGGCGCGGAGCCCGATGATGTACCGCTCGGTGACGTCGCGGCCGGTGAGCCGGTCGGCGAGCGCCGCGAGGCGCCGGGACCGGGCGGGCGACTCCGGTTCGTCGGCGCGCAGGGCGTCCCACATGAACTTCTCGGCCTGCATCCGCAGTCGGCTGCGGGCGTCGGTCGCGACCCGGGCCTCCTCGCCGAGCAGCTCGGAGGCCTCGACGAGGCGGTCGCTGTGGGCGAGGACCTGGGCGAGGCGGTAGACGATGCCGTGGCGGAGCGCCGGGTCGCCGACCGGTTCCTCCAGGGCGGCCCGCAGATGGTTGACGGTGGTGGCGGGCTCGGTGAGGAGCGAGGAGCAGCCGAGTTCGTAGAGGACGGCGGCCCGGTCGCCGGGGGCGGGCGGCTCCCGCAGGGCGCGGGCGAGGAAGCGGCGGGCCGCGTCGGGGGCTCCGGCGCGGAGGTTCTCGCCGGCGGCGGCGCGCAGCTGGGCGACGACCCAGGGGTCGCCCTCGGGATGGGTCTCCAGGAGGTGGCGGGCGGCCGCGGTGGGGCCGAGCCCGGCGTCGACGACGCACCAGGCGGCCTGACCGTGCAGGGCGACGCGGGTGGCGTCCGGGATGGAGCGGTAGACGGTGGTCGCGATGAGCGGGTGGACGAACTGGAGGGGATCGTCGGCCTGTTCGGCCTCGGCGAGGACGCGCGCCTCGCGGAGCCGGGCGGCGCAGTCGGCGACGGCCTCGTCCCCGAGACCGGCGACGGCGCCTGCCAGCTGGGGTGAGATCTCGGTGCCGAGGACCGCGCAGGCCCAGGCGAGGCGGACGGTGGCGGGTCCGAGCCGTTCGAGCCGGGTGACGAGGCCGCTGCCCTTGAGGGCGGCGGAGAGGTCGGGGAGTTCGTGGGCTCCGTCGGCGGTGGGTTCGAGGCCCTGGTCACGGACCTTGGCGGCGAGTTCGACCGCCTCGAAGGGGTTGCCGGCGGTGACGGACCAGAAGTCGCGGCAGAAGCTGTCGTCGGCGTGGGCGCCGACGCGGTCGCGGACGAGCCGGGCGACGGCGGACGAGGTCAGCGGGGCGAGGTCCAGAGGGCGCTGGCCGGACCGTCGTCCGGTGAACTCGACTCCCTCGGCGGGGAGTTCGTCGGGGCGGTAGGCGACGACGAGGAGCATGGGCAGCTCCTCGGCGCGCGGGGCGAACGCGGCGAGCCAGCCGAGGGACTCGGGGTCGGCCCAGTGGACGTCGTCCAGGACCACGACGAGGGGCGCGCGGCGGACGGCGAGGTGGGTGAGGACCCAGTCGAGTCCGTCGCGCAGACCCTGCGGGTCGGGCGGGGAGCCTTCGGCGGAGGCGCGGAGCCCGAGTGCGGGGCCGACGATGTCGTACCAGGAGCCGAGACGCTCGCGGAGTTCGGCGTCGGCGGCGTGGGCCAGCTGCGGCTGGAGGAGCTGCCGGGCGACGTGGAACGGGACCCGCTGCTCCTGGTCGCCGCCGCGCGCGGAGAGCACGGTGCAGCCGCGGGCGCCGGCGCGGCGCCGGATCTCGGTGAGCAGGGTGGTCTTGCCGAGGCCGGCGGGGGCGGCGTAGGCGAGTATGCCGCCGCGGCGGAGGACTTGGGGGCGCGCGGCGGTCGCGGCGCCGTCGTCGGCCGCGGAGGTGAACACGGAACCGGGGCCGGGCCGGTGCTCCGGAAGCGACGCGGGTCCGGCGCCGCTGTCGGGCACGGGTCGCAGCCCGGTACGGCCGCCGGGGCCCCGGTGGTCCGCGGACGGTGTGGGCAGCGGGCCGGTCGCCTGATCGGTGTCCTGGGCGGAGGATTCGTCGGGGACGGCGACGAGGTGCGGGCCGCGCGTCTCGCGGGGTGAGGGTACGGCGACCGGCCACAACGGCTCGTCCGACAGACCGGTCAGGAGGTCGAGCGCCTCCTCGGCTGCGGCGAGCGCGGCCTCGCGCTCGAAGAGGCCGGCTCCCTGACGGACCGACGCGCCTTCCTGACGTGCCACGTTCCACCCCCACACAGGGGGCGCGCGCCCGGCGCACGGTGAGGAGTGCCGAGCGGGAAGCCCCGCGAAAGTCCCAGCGTACGCCCGAAGGAGTGAGGTGGGGCGGTCAAACGGCCAAGCAAAATCCCGCCGTGTCGCAGCTGGCATATTCGGTTCGGCGCGGAGCGGTGGAAAGCGCCTTCGCCGCGGCCGTCGCGGCCGCGTCCGCCCTGGTCGGGCCGGTGTCGGCGGACCGGGTGACCTGCGGCTCCCGGCCGGCGGAGGTGCCGTCGGACGTCCGGTGTCCGACGGCCTCGCCCGGGTGCCCCGGCGACCGTCCTCAGGCCTGCCCGCGGGGGTCGCCGGATCCGCCTGCCGTGAGCCCTTCGAGCACGGCCAACGCCTCGTCCGCGCGCGCGTGTTCCACGAAGAGGTGGTCGTGGTGGAAGCCCGCCACCACGTTGCAGCTGAGTCCCTCCCCGGCGAGCGCGCCGGCGACGGCGGCCGTCAGTCCGACGGCGTCGAGCGCGGAGTGCACGCGCAGGGTGATCCGGCCCGCCACGTAGTCGTACGGGAGGCCGGCGGCGTCCGCCTCCTCCTGCCGTACGACGAGGGTGAGGCCCTCGTCCTCGGTGACGGTGACCACCGGTGCGACCCCGGCCGGGGCGGGGCCTTCCACCGTGGTGAAGACGTAGCGGCCGGGGTCGAGCTCCGGCCGCATCCCGGCGAGCAGCCGGGTGAGATCACGTTCCGCGTTCATGGCCGCCAGGGTAGGCGCCCGGCCCGGCGGCGCGGCTCACCCGGTGGGCGGGGTGTCTCCCACGAGCCACATGGCGAAGAACTGGGCGCCGCCTCCGTAGGCGTGGCCCAGGGCCCGGTGGGCGCCGTCGACCTGGTGCTCGCCCGCCTCGCCGCGCACCTGGAGCGCGGCCTCGGCGAAGCGGATCATCCCGGACGCCCCGATGGGGTTGGTGGAGAGCACTCCGCCGGACGGGTTCACGGGCAGGTCGCCGTCGAGTTCGGTCACCCCCGCCTCGGTGAGCTTCCAGCCCTCGCCCTCCTCCGCGAAGCCGAGGTTCTCCAGCCACATCGGCTCGTACCAGGAGAACGGCACGTACATCTCGACGGCGTCGATCTCACGTCGGGGGTCGGTGATGCCGGCCTGCCGGTAGACGTCGGCGGCGCAGTCCCGGCCCGCCTGCGGAGAGACGAAGTCCTTGCCGGCGAAGAGGGTCGGTTCGCTGCGCATCGCGCCGCCGTGCACCCAGGCGGGCGGGCGGGGCGAACGGGCGGCGCCCGTCCGGTCGGTGAGGACCATCGCACACGCGCCGTCCGACGAGGGGCAGGTCTCGGAGTAGCGGATCGGGTCCCAGAGCATCGGGGAGGCCTGCACCTTCTCCAGGGTGAGGTCGTGCTCGTGGAGATGGGCGTACGGGTTCTTGAGCGCGTTGCGCCGGTCCTTGTACGCGACGAGGGAGCCGATCGCGTCGGGCGCGCCGGTCCGCCGCATGTACGCGCGCACGTGCGGCGCGAAGAAGCCGCCGGCTCCGGCGAGCAGCGGCTGCTGGAAGGGCACGGGCAGGGAGAGGCCCCACATGGCGTTGGACTCGGACTGCTTCTCGAACGCCAGGGTGAGGACGGTGCGGTGGACGCGGGCGGCGACCAGGTTGGCGGCGACCAGCGCGGTGGAGCCGCCGACGGATCCGGCCGTGTGCACCCGGAGCATGGGCTTGCCGACCGCGCCGAGCGCGTCGGCGAGGTACAGCTCCGGCATCATCACGCCCTCGAAGAAGTCGGGCGCCTTGCCGATGACGACGGCGTCGATGTCCGCCCAGGTCAGCTCCGCGTCCTCCAGGGCCCGGACGGCGGCCTCGCGGACGAGTCCGGCGATCGACACGTCCCCGCGGGCGGCGACGTGCTTGGTCTGGCCCACGCCGACGACGGCGACGGGCTCCTTCGATGTCACGGCCTTACCGGACATGCGGCTCTCCTTCCAGGACGGCGACCAGGTTCTGCTGGAGGCAGGGCCCGGAGGTGGCGTGGGCGAGGGCGCGGTCGGAGTCGCCCCGGTGGATGCGGGCGGCGGCCTCGCCGAGCCGGATGAGGCCGGCGGCCATGACGGGGTTGGCGGCGAGCGCTCCGCCGGACGGGTTGACCCGCACGCTCCGGTCGAGGTCGAGGGCCCGGCGCAGGACGACCTCCTGGGAGGTGAAGGGCGCGTGGAGTTCGGCGGTGTCGACGGGGGCCTCGAAGGCTCCGGCGCGTTCGGCGGCGAGGCGGGTGGAGGGCGAGTCGGTGAGGTCGCGGACACCGAGGGAGTGGGCCTCGATGCGGTGGTCCATGCCCCGGATCCAGGCGGGGCGGGAGCAGAGTTCGCGGGCCCGGTCGCCGACGGCGAGGATCACGGCGGCGGCGCCGTCGCCGATGGGCGGGCAGTCGCCGGTGCGCAGCGGCTGGACGACGTACTCGCCCTGGGGGCGGGCGCCGGGCAGCTGGGCGTGGGGGTTCGCGGCGGCGTCCTCGCGGCTGCGGCCGGCGATCGCCGCGAGGGCGGGTTCGTCGGTGGCGCCCGCGTCGACGAGCGCCTGCGCCTGAAGGGCGGCGAGGGCGACCGAGTCCGGCCAGAGCGGGGCCAGGTAGTAGGGGTCGAGCTGGCGGGTGAGGACGTCGCGGACGGAGCCGGGCGAGCACTTGCCGTAGGAGTAGACGAGGGCGGTGTCGGCCTCGCCGGTGAGGAGCTTCACCCAGGCCTCGTAGAGCGCCCAGGCGCCGTCCGTCTCGACGTGGGACTCGGAGATCGGCGGCCAGGCGCCGACGCCGTCGAGTGCCATCGTGAAGGAGAAGGCGCGGCCCGCCAGGTAGTCGGAGGAACCGGAGCAGGTGAAGCCGATGTCGGAGGTCCTGAGGCCGGTCTGCCGCAGGACGTCGTGCAGGACGGGCATGACCATCTCGACCTCGGAGAGGTCGTCGGTGCGGCGGCGGTGGTCGCTCTGGGCGAAGGCGACGATCGCCACCTCGCGGGCCGGCCGGTGCGGCGTCACAGCAGCTCCTTGTAGGTGTCGTAGTCGGCGTCGGGCTCGCCGGTGGGCCGGTAGTGGTCGGGGTAGCGGCCTTCCTCGCTCCACACGGGCTCGACGCGCAGACCCATGCGGACCTGGTCGTACGGGATGCCGCCGATGCGGCCGTGGAGGGCGAGGCCGGCGCCGTCGAGGGCGATGTGGGCGTAGACGTACGGGACCTCGATGTCGAGGTTCTTCGCCTTGATGTTGACGATGCAGTACGTGGTGACGGTCCCGCGCGGTCCGACCTCGACCCGGTCGGTGGTGGCGACTCCGCAGGTGGGGCAGGCGCCGCGGGGCGGCACGTAGACCTTGGCGCAGGAGGGGCAGCGCTCGCCGACGGTCCGCCGCTCGCCGAGGGCGTGCAGGTAGCGGGTCTGGGCGCGGCCGGGGCTGTAGGTGTAGTCGAGGCGGGCGGGGGCGACGATGCCGGTGACGGGGTCGTCGAACCGGCCGTCGTGGGCGACCGGATCGGCGACCCGTTCGGCGACCGGGTCGGGGCCGGGTTCGGCGACCGGGTCGCTGTCGTGCGGCTCGAAGCACGCGATGTCCGTGATGGCACCGGACCGTTCGGCGGCCCAGCGGACACGGACGCGCATGCCGGTCCGGACGGCCTCGGGACCGGGGGCGTCGAGGGCGTGCAGGAGGGCGGTGTCGGCGCCGTCGAGACGGACGAGGACCCAGGCGAAGGGGGTCGCGAGGGGCTGCGCGGGGCGGGGCGCGGGGTTCCAGGCCCAGGTGGTGACGGTTCCGGTGGTGCCCACCTCGACGAGGTCGCGGAGCTCGGCGGCGGTGGCGGGGTCGTACTCGACGGGCGGGACGAGGACCTCGCCGGACTCGGTGCGGACGCCGAGGACGGTCCGCTCGCGGAGGCCGGTGAGGAAGGCGGACTGGACGGGGCCGAGGGAACGGGTGAAGGGGAATTCGACGACGAGGGGTGCGCGGAGGACTTCCGACGGAGGTGTCATGCGGGCTCCTTGTGGGCGGTCGGTGGTGGGTGCGGGGGCCGCTGCGCGGGGGTCTGACCCCGCTCGCCCGTCACTCCCGTCGGTACTCCGGCGTCCGCTTCTCGGCGAACGCCCTCGCCCCCTCCTTCGCGTCCGCCGTGTCGAAGACCGGCCAGCCGCGCTTGAGTTCGGCGGCCAGGCCCTCCGTCTCCGTCATCTCGGCGGTCTCGTAGACGGAGGCCTTCACTGCCTCGACGGCGAGCGGTCCGCAGGCGTTGATCCGCTCGGCGATGCCGAGGGCCGCGTCGAGGGCGGTGCCGTCGGGGACGACCCGGCCGACGAGGCCGATCCTGGCGGCCTCCTCCGCCGAGTAGGGGCGGCCCGTGAGGAGCATCTCGAGGGCGTGGGTCCGGGCGATCTGCCGGGGCAGGCGGACCGTGGAGCCGCCGATCGGGAACAGTCCGCGCCGGACCTCGAAGAGTCCGAAGGTCGCCGAGGCGGCCGCGACCCGGATGTCGGTGCCCTGGAGGATCTCGGTGCCGCCGGCGACGCAGTAGCCCTCCACCGCGGCGATGACGGGTTTGCGGGGGCGGTGGTGGCGCAGCATCGCCTTCCAGTGCAGGTCGGGGTCGGCCTTGAGCCGGTCCCGGTACTGCTCGCCCTCCATTCCTTTGCCGGCCAGGGCCTTGAGGTCCATGCCCGCGCAGAAGGAGCCGCCCGCGCCGGTGAGGACGACGGAGCGGATGCCGTCGTCGGCGTCGGCCTCCAGCCAGCCGTCGTAGAGGCCGACGAGCATCGGCAGCGAGAGGGCGTTCTTGGCCTCGGGCCGGTTCAAGGTGAGGACGAGCGTGGCGCCTTCGCGCCGTACGCCGAGGTGTTCGGTGCCAGCAGTGCCGCCCATGGGGGTCTCCCGTCTCCAGTTCTGGAACAGGTTGCAGTAGCCGGGGGTCCAGTTCAATAGTTTTCTGACACTCAGTCAGATTCTTCTGCGCACCCCCTTCCCCCTGTCGCCGGTCGGCGCTCTAATGACCGCCGAGTCAGTGCGAACCGGGGTCAGGAGGAACGGTGGAGTACAACCTTGCCGACCTGTTCGAATCGGTCGTCGACGCGGTCCCCGACCGCGAGGCGCTGGTGTACGTCGACCATCCGGGGACGGGCGAGGAGCGCCGGCTCACCTACGCCGGACTCGACGAGGCCGCCAACCGGATCGCGCACCACCTCGTCGACGCGGGCATCCGGCCCGGCGAACACCTCGGCCTCCACCTGTACAACGGCATCGAGTACCTGCAGACCGTCCTCGCCTGCCTCAAGGCGCGGATCGTTCCGGTCAACGTGAACTACCGGTACGTGGAGGAGGAGCTCGTCTACCTCTACCGGGACGCCGACCTGGCCGCACTCGTCTTCGACGCCGAGTTCACCGACCGGGTCGCGGCGGCGCTGCCGCAGACGGAGAAGCTGCGGCACCTCGTGCGGGTGGGGACCCCGCCCGAGAGCGCCGCGGAGGTGGACTGCGTCCCCTACACCGAGGCGGAGGCCGCCGGTTCACCCGCGCGCGGCTTCGGACCGCGCTCGGCCGACGACCTCTTCATCATCTACACCGGCGGCACGACCGGGATGCCCAAGGGCGTCCTGTGGCGCCAGGAGGACCTGTTCTTCGCCGGTCTCTTCGGCGGGGACCCCTCGGGCGAAGCGGTGAAGCGCCCCGAGGAACTGGCCGAGCGGGTCGCCGCCGGCGGCGCCGGCATCACCTTCTTCCCCGCGCCGCCCCTGATGCACGGCACCTCCACGCTGACCGCGTTCATCGCCTTCAACTACGGCCAGCGGGTCGTCCTGCACCGCAAGTACGTGCCGGAGGAGGTCCTGCGCACCCTGGAGAAGGAGAAGGTCTCCAGCATCTCCCTGGTCGGGGACGCGATGCTGCGGCCCCTCGTGGACGCGCTGCGCGGGCCGCTGAAGGGCACCGACCTCTCCGCCCTGTTCAGCCTGTCCTCGTCCGGGGCGATCATGTCCGAGACCGTACGGGCCCAGCTCCAGGAGCTGATGCCGAACGTCCTGCTCCTCAACAACTTCGGCTCGACCGAGTCCGGTTCCAACGGCCGCGCCACCGACGACTCCGGCCCCGCCAGGGGCTTCCGGCTGCACGTCAACGAACGCACCCAGGTCGTCGACCCGGCGACCCGCGCCCTGGTCGCTCCCGGTGAGATCGGCCGGCTGGCCCAGCGCGGCCACGTGCCGCTCGGCTACTACAACGACCCGGAGAAGACCGCCGAGACGTTCTTCGAGCGGGACGGGGTCCGCTGGGTGCTCCTCGGCGACATGGCGACCGTGGACGAGACCGGGGTGGTCACCGTCCTCGGCCGCGGCTCCCAGTGCATCAACACGGGCGGCGAGAAGGTCTATCCGGAGGAGGTGGAGCAGGCCCTGAAGTCCCACCCCGACGTGTACGACGCGCTGGTCGCCGGAGTGCCGGACGCCCGCTGGGGCAACCACGTGGCCGCGGTCGTCCAACTCCGCGCGGACGCGCCGCCGCTGGACCTGGAGACCCTCCAGACCCACTGCCGCCCCCGCCTCGCGGGGTACAAGGTCCCGCGCCAGCTGGTCCTCACCGACCGCATCCAGCGCTCCCCCAGCGGCAAGGCCGACTACCGCTGGGCCCGCACGGTGGCGGTGGAGGCGGACACGAACACCTAGGGGATGGCCTGTCGATCGGGCCGGGTCAGCTCTGCCCGGTGATGTTGACCATCCACGTGACGCCGAACCGGTCCGTGCACATGCCGAACACATCGCCCCACATCTGCTTCTCCAGGGGGACCGTCACGGTGCTGCCGTCGGACAGCCCGTTCCAGTAGCCGCGCAGCTCGTCGGCGTCGTCGCCGCTCAGGCTCACCGCGAAGCCGCCGGCCGGGGTCTGCTCGGTGCCCGGCGGATTGTCGGCGGCCATCAGCGTGAAGCCGCTGGGCGTCTCCAGCATGCCGTGCATGATCTTGTCGGCGTACCCGGGCGGCGCCTCGGCGCCGAACCCGCCGTACGTGTTGAGGTCGAGGCTGCCTCCCAGGACCTCCCGGTAGAACTCCAGGGCCTGCTTCGCGTCGCCGGAGAAGCTGAGGTAGGGGTTGAGTCGCGTGGTCACACCTGGCTCCTGTCATGTCGCACCGTGGCGATGTCGGGCACCGTCCGAGGGCGCCGCGCCACCGATCCTGCACCGGTGCCCGCCCGATCGGCCGAGGCGCGCCGCGCCTGGGCCGATCGGGCCATGCCGCGGACGCCCCCTCGGCACGCTGCCCCTGAGGCAGGCCGTTCCGGTCAGGCGGGATCGGGGGTGCCGGACGGGGCCTCGGCGCGCGCGGGCGTTCCTCCCGGCCCCTCCGCGAACTCGAGCGGCGGCGCCATCGCCCGGACGTCGGCGCCCTCCCCGACCCAGAGGCCGATGAAGAGGGCGGCCGTCGCCTCGAGCAGTCCCGCCCTGTCGAGGCCTCCCCCGGTCAGCGGTGCGCAGCCCGCGTCCCGCACCAGCCGCCGTACGAGCGTGAGCGCCGTGGCGTCGTCGCCGCACACCGGGACGGCGAGACGCTGCCCGTCGAAGACCGGAGGGTCCATCCTCCACACGTCCTCGTGGCACAGGTTGAAGGCCTTGACGACCCGGGCGGCGGGCGCCGCGGCCGCGAGGCGGCTCGCGGCCGAGGGGCCGCCGTCCGTGAGCAGCCGGAAGCCGGGCCCCACGGGGTTGGAGCAGTCGAGCAGTACCTTGCCCGCCAGGGTCGCCCGCAGTTCGCCGACGACCGTCTCCCCCGCCCCGTACGGCAGCGCGACGAGCGCCACGTCGCCGAACCCCGCCGCCGCGCGCAGGCTGCCGTACCCGGTCGCGCCGCCCAGGCGGCCCGCGAGGAGCCGTGCCCTCGCCTCGTCGCGGCCCCCGACGAGGACCTCGTGCCCCGCCCGTACCCAGTGGGTGGCCAGGGCGTCCGCCATGCCGCCCGTGCCCAGTACGCCGATCCTCATCGTCCGTCCCCTCTCCGCGCCGGAACTCGGCGCCTCGGGAACGACATTAGGAAGGCGGTCGGGCACCATCTGGTACGTGACTTCCGACGCCTATCTCGCCGACTGCCGCGCCCGTCTCGCCTTCGACCTGCTCTCCCACACCTGGAACGCCGTGGTGCTCTGGTCCCTGCGCCGGGGCCCGAGCCGCCACGGCGAACTCCGGGAGCGCATCGGCGGCATCAGTTCCAAGGTCCTCACCGAGACGCTGCGGCGGCTGGAGTTCAACGGCCTGGTGGAGCGGCGCGTCGAGGACGGCGCTCCGGCCAGGATCAGCTACGAACTCACCGATCTGGGAAGGAGCTTGCTCGGTCCGATCGACGCGTTCGGCGCGTGGGCCTTCGAGCACGGCGACGAGGTGATGGCGGCTCAGGAGCGGCACGAGGGGTGACGGCGGCCGTGGGGGCACGGCGCGTCGCCGGCGGAGGCCGTCACCTTCGGAGTCCGAACTCCCCCAGTGCGCGCAGGAACGCGTCCGGCGCGTCCGTGTGGACGAGGTGCCCCGCCCCGATCGTGACGAGCCGGGCGCCGGCGATGCGGTCGGCCAGCCAGGACAGCTGGTCCTGGCGGACGTGGCTGGTCGGGCCGCCGGCGACGACGAGCGTCGGGGCGGTGATCGCGGGGAGTTGCTCGCGCCAGGCGGGGTCGGGCTCGTTCAGCTGGGCGTCGGTGGCGGGGACGATCTCCCAGTCGAAGCCGAGCGGACCCGCGGGGCGTTCGAGCGGGGGGCGCGGCGGGTCGATCGGGAAGAACACGGGGACGTCCTCCAGGACGAGCCGCCCGATCAGGTCCGGTTCCACGGCGGCGAGGAGGTAGGCGGCCCCGCCGCCCATCGAGTGGGCGACGACGGTCGCGCCGCTGAGGCCGAGCGCCTTGAGGAATCCGCCGAGTTCGTCACGGAAGACGTCGAATCCGTAGCTGCCCGGCCGGTCGCTGAGTCCGTGTCCGCGCAGGTCGACCGCGTACACCCGGTGGTCGGCGGCGAGTTCGGCCGCGATCCGCGCCCAGGTGGTGCTGTTCTCGCCCCTCCCGTGGACCAGGACGACGGGCGGGGCGTCCTCGGAGCCCCGTACCCGGTAGGCGAGGCGGACGCCGTCCACCGTGACCGTGCGGACCTCCGGGTCGAGGAAGGCGGCGACGGGGCGGACGAACGCCTCCGCGTCGTCCACCCACGGGAAGTGTCCGGCTCCCGGCAGGACGACGAGCTCGGCGTCCGGGAAGAAGGCGGCGGCCTCGGCCGCCTTGGCCGGGGTGGGGCCGGCGTCGTACTCCCCCGCGAGGAGGAGCACCGGGGCCGTGAGCGCGCTGAGCGCCCGGCGGGTCGCCTCCGGGGTATACGCGCCCTCCGCGTGGTAGACGGGGGCCGCCTGCTGGTTCAGCTGCTCCACGTCGCGGGCCGCGTGGTCCTGGGCGGCGGCGTCCCAGCGGCCGTACGCGAAGGGCGCGGTGATCTCACGGACCCGGGCCTCCGGGGTCTCCGGGCCGATCGCGTCGAGCGCGGCCCTGGCCTGCGGGTACCAGGGCCGGTCGGCGAAGATCTCGACGGCCTCGTCCCACTCCTCGTCGGTGGTGCCGACACCGAGCGCGCGGCCCAGGCTGGTGACGAGCACCAGGGAGCGGACCCGCTCGGGGTGGGCGGCGGCGTACAGGGTGGCCAGGTTTCCGCCCGCCGAGTGGCCGAGCAGGTCGATCCGCTCCAGGCCGAGGTGGAGGCGGAGCGCCTCGACGTCGCCGACCTGCCGGTCACAGCGGTACGTGCCGGGGTCGGCGGGCTCGGCGCTCGCCCCGGTCCCCCGGGCGTCGAGCAGGATCAGGGCGCGGTGCGCGGCGAGTCCGCCCAGGTCACCGAGGTAGGCGGCGTCGCGCATCGGCCCGCCGGCGAGGCACACCAGGGGCTCGCCCTCCCCCACCGTCCGGTAGGCGAGCGCGGTTCCGTCGTACGAGGTGAACTGTGGCATGGCACCGATCCTCACGGACCACGAACGATCTTCGCAAGGACTTTGCCGGGGAGCGCGATACGGTGGGTGAACCGTCTCCGACCAGCGAAGGAACCCTCCCATCGTGCCCGAGACCCGGGATTCCGCACTGCGCGGCGACTGCGCCAACTGCTTCGGCCTCTGCTGTGTGGCGCTGCCCTTCGCGAAGTCGTCCGACTTCGCCGTGGACAAGGCGCCGGGCGAGCCCTGCCGGAACCTCCAGGAGGACTTCCGCTGCGGCATCCACACCCGGCTGCGGACGAGCGGGTTCCAGGGTTGCACGGTGTACGACTGCTTCGGCGCCGGCCAGCAGGTCTCCCAGGTCACCTTCGGCGGCGTGTCCTGGCGCGAGGCGCCGGAGACCGCGAGCCGGATGTACGACGTCTTCTACGTGATGCGCCAGCTCCACGAGCTGCTGCGCTACCTCACCGAGGCGCTGGGCCGCCCGGCGGCCCGTCCCGTCCACGCCGAGCTGCGGACGGCACTCGCCCGGGTCGAGGAGCTCACCGGCGGCTCGGCGGACGACCTGGAGAAGCTGCGGGTGCCGGAGGTGCGCGCCGAGGTGAACGAGCTGCTCCTGCGGACGAGCGGACTCGTCCGCGCCACGGCCGGCGGCAGGCCGAGGAGCCGGCGCGGGGCGGACCTGGTCGGCAAGCGGCTGCGCGGGGCGAAGCTGCGGGGCACCGACCTGCGCGGGGCGCTGCTGATCGCGGCCGATCTGACGGGCGCCGATCTGACGCTCGCGGACCTGATCGGAGCGGACCTGCGGGACGCCGATCTGTCGGGCGCGGACCTGACCGGCGCCCTCTTCCTGACGCAGCCCCAGCTGAACGCGGCGCGCGGGAACGCCGCGACCCGGCTGCCGGAGGGGTTCGAGCGACCCGCGCACTGGGCGTCCTGAGGCACGGCAGCGCGACGGGCCCGGTCTAACCGCCGTAGGTGTACGGGGTGGTGGTGGAGAGCGTGAGGAACCCGAGGCGCTGGAGGATGGGGCGGCTCGTGGCCGCCGCGTCGACCTGGACGTAGCGGTGACCGCGTTCGGCGGCGATGCGCGCGCGGTGGGCGACGAGCGCGCGGTAGAGGCCGCAGCCGCGCCAGGCATCGACGGTGCCGCCGCCCCAGAGGCCGGCGAAGTCGGTGCCGGGGCAGAGTTCGAGGCGTGCGGCGCTGACGGGTTCACCGTCGGCGAGGGCGAGGACGGCGGTGACCGTGTCGGGGTCGGCCGCGAGCCGGTCCAGGAGCTGGCGTTCGAGGTGGCTGCTGTCCGTGCCGAAGGCGCGTTCGTGGACCTCCGCCACCTGGCGCACCCCCGGCTCGTCGGTGACGGCCCGGAGTTCGACGCCCGCGGGCAGCGCCACGTCGTGCGGCAGCGCGGCGGCCTCGGTGGCCATCAGGGTCTCCGGGTCCTCGGCGGTGAAGCCCGCGGCGACGAGCCGCTCGGCGAGGTCGGCGGGGGTGTCGTGGGCGTACAGCTTCCACTCGAAGGGCAGCCCTTCGGCACGGTAGTGGTCGATCTGGCCGGCGATGGCCCGGTCGGCGTTCCCCGCGTCGAGAGCCGACCAGAGGACGCCGTTCCAGGCGTGCGCGGGTCCGGTCTGGCGGACGACGTCGCCGACGCGCTCGACCCGGCAGCCGGGCCCGTCGGGGCGGGCGTCGCGGCGGAGCTGGCGGTCGTACAGGTCACGGAGGTGCTGGGGTTCCATGCGGGCCACTCCAGCAGCCGGCCCCGCGCCCGGCAACGGGATTACCGGCTGGGGCCACGGAATGCCGGCGGGGCCACGGGATGTCGGCGGGGCCCGCCCGCCCACGGGCCCCGCGAGGGGCAGTCTTTCGGCCCTCTCGGCCCGAAACGCCCGGGACGGGGCGGGGGCACGACCCGGGAACCTTGCTCCGACCCCTTGCCAACCCCCCGGTGCGTCCGGTTTTACTGACCGGAACGGATCTACCGAATGATCGGTCGTCCGTTTTACGACCCCGGAGGAGTGGCGCGATGACGGAACTGCTGGACAGCGGCGAACGGCTCGGACGCGAGGAGCTCGCGGCCCTCCAGCTGGAGCGGCTGCGGGCGAGCCTGCGCCACGCGTACGAGAACGTGGACTTCTACCGGTCCTCCTTCGACGCGGCCGGGGTGACCCCGGACGACTGCCGTACGCTCGCCGATCTGGCCCGGTTCCCCTTCACCGCGAAGACGGACCTGCGCGACCACTACCCCTTCGGGATGTTCGCCGTCGCCCCGTCCCGGATCCGGCGCATCCACGCCTCCAGCGGCACCACCGGCCGGCCGACCGTCGTCGGATACACCGAGGGCGACCTCGACATGTGGGCGGACGTGGTCGCCCGCTCCCTGCGCGCCGCCGGCGCCCGCCCCGGGCACAAGGTGCATGTGGCCTACGGATACGGCCTGTTCACGGGAGGGCTCGGCGCGCACTACGGCGCGGAGCGGCTCGGGTGCACGGTGATCCCCGCGTCCGGCGGCATGACGGCCCGGCAGGTGCAGCTCATCCAGGACTTCCGTCCCGAGATCATCATGGTGACCCCCTCGTACATGCTGACGCTGCTCGACGAGTTCGAGCGGCAGGGCGTGGACCCGCGCTCCACCTCCCTCAGGGTGGGCGTCTTCGGCGCGGAGCCGTGGACGGAGGCCATGCGGAAGGAGATCGAGGAGGCCTTCGCGATCGACGCGGTCGACATCTACGGCCTGTCGGAGGTGATCGGCCCCGGCGTGGCCCAGGAGTGCGTGGAGACGAAGGACGGCCTGCACATCTGGGAAGACCACTTCTACCCGGAGATCGTGGACCCGTTCACGGGCGAGGTCCTGCCGGACGGCGAGGAGGGGGAGCTCGTCTTCACCTCGCTCACCAAGGAGGCCATGCCGATCGTCCGCTACCGCACGCGCGATCTGACCCGTCTGCTGCCGGGCACCGCGCGGGTGTTCCGGCGGATGGAGAAGGTCACCGGGCGCAGCGACGACATGATCATCCTGCGCGGGGTGAACCTCTTCCCCACCCAGATCGAGGAGATCGTCCTCCGCACCCCGGCCGTGGCCCCGCACTTCCAGCTCCGCCTCACCCGCGAGGGCCGCCTCGACGCCCTGACGGTACGCGCCGAGGCCCGCGCGGGCGCGACGGCCGAGCAGCGCGCGGAGGCCGCCCGGACGATCGCGGCGGCGGTCAAGGACGGGATCGGGGTCTCGGTGGACGTGGAGGTGGTCGACCCGGAGACGCTGGAGCGCTCGGTGGGCAAGATCAAGCGGATCGTGGACCTGCGGCAGGCGCCCTAGCCGATTACCCGTCATCTCTACGGCGGACACCGGCAGTTCGCGTGCGAACGGCCCCTGTGCATGTACCCGATCGCGTACGGTCTGTGTCAGGGGCGGGACCACTCAGGTCCCAGGCGACACGGGGAGCGGGGGACTCGGCATGGGCGGGCCACGGCTCGAACCGTTACAGGGGGACGACCCGCGCCGGCTGGGCGCGTACCGGCTGATCGGCCGGATCGGCTCCGGCGGCATGGGGCGGGTCTATCTCGGCCGTACCGTCAGCGGCCGGCTGGTCGCGGTGAAGACGCTGCTCGCCGACGGCGTGCCCGAGGAGTCCGACCGGCGGCGCTTCGCCCGTGAGGTCGCGCTGGCCCGCCGTGTCACCGGGGCCTTCACCGTCTCCGTGATGGACGCGGACGCGGAGGCCCCGAAGCCGTGGATGGCCACCGAGTACATCCCCGCCCCGTCGCTCGCCGAACTCGTCAGGGACGCGGGCCCGCTGCCCGCGCCGGCCGTGCGCTGGATCGCCGTCGGCATGGCCGAGGCCCTCGCCGACCTCCATGGCGCGGGCGTCGTCCACCGCGACGTCAAACCCGGCAACGTGCTGCTGCCCCTGTCCGGCCCCCGTCTCATCGACTTCGGCATCTCCCACGCCCTCGACCTGACCCGCACCACCCTGACGCTGGGCACGATGGCCTTCACCTCGCCGGAACAGGCACGCGGCGAGGCATCGACGGTGGCATCCGACATGTACTCCATGGGGGCGACGCTGCTCCATCTCGCGACGTCGCGGTTCCCGTACGGGCCGGTGAACGACGCGTTCCGGCTGCTGGCCATGGTCCAGCGGGCCGAGGTCGACGACCGCCTCCTGCCTGAGGAACTGCGGGAACTGGTCCTCCCGCTGCTCGCCCTGTCCCCGGCGGACCGGCCGACACCGGCGGTCCTGCTCGCCGGGTTCGCGAAGGACCCGACCGGCGGCAGCGAACTGCTCCCCACGGCGTGGACGGCCGCGATCAGGGCGCACCAGGACTTCGTGGCGCCAAGGACGGACGAGACGCCGGCGGCCGCGGAGGCCCCCGTGTCCGCGTCTCCCGACACGCCGGCGGAAGACTCCCTCGGGGCGCCCCCGGCCCCCAGCGCCCCGGCGGAATCCCATGAGGCGCCCACGCGCACGGCCCCGCCCCGCGCCCCCGCTCCCTCGTCCCGGCCCGCGCCGGTGTCCCGGGTGCCGCGGCAGCGCGTCCTGGGTGCGGTGGCCGGAGTGCTGGCCGTCGTGCTGGCGACGGGCGGCTATGTGGGCTACCGCCAGGGGCTGTTCGACGGTGGCGGACCCGAGTTCGCCGACCGGGCTCCCGTCGTCGGCGACTGCCTCGGGAACACCCGCACCGGCAAGGACACGTTCACTCCGAGCCGGCCCCGTGTGATCGACTGCGGCAAGCCCGGCGCCCGGACCGTCGTGAGCGGGGGACGCGCGGACGGAAGCTGCCTCAACGTGTTCGTCGTGGGCGAGCGCTGGGCCGCGCAGAAACTGTGCGTGTCACCGCACGTCGTGGCCGGTGACTGCCTCGACGCCGCCCAGGGCGACGTCGGATTCCTCTCCGCCACGGTGCTGTGGACGGAACGGGCCTGCGGCGAGGGGAAGCAGCTCAAGGTCGTCAAGGTCGTCGAGGCCCCGCAGGACGCGTTCACCGACTGCGGCGTCGATTGGAAGGCGCGGCCGGACAGCCTCCCGTACACGGAGACCTGGGACCGGGACTACTGCCTCAAGCCCGCCTGACCGTCCGCGTACCGCTCGCGCAGCTCACGCTTGAGGATCTTGCCGCTGGCGTTGCGGGGCAGTTCCGGGACGAAGTGGACGCGCTTCGGGGCCTTGAAGGGTGACAGGTTCTCCCGCGCGTGGGCGAGGAGTTCCGCCTCGCCGACCTCTCCGCGGGCCACGACCACCGCGGTGACCGCCTCGATCCATCGTTCGTCGGGGAGGCCGATGACGGCCACCTCGGCGACGCCGGGATGGGTGTAGAGCGCGTCTTCCACCTGGCGGGAAGCGACCAGCACACCACCGGAGTTGATGACGTCCTTCACCCGGTCGACGATCGTGAGATAGCCCTCGGCGTCGCGGACCGCGAGGTCGCCCGAGCGGAACCAGCCGCCCCGGAAGGCCTCCTCGGTCTCCTCCGGTTTGCGCCAGTACCCGTCGCACAGTTGCGGCGAGCGGTAGACGATCTCGCCGGGGGTGCCGTCGGGCACGTCCTTGCCGTCCTCGTCGACGACCCGCGCCTCGACGTGGCGGACGGGCCGGCCGCAGGAGTCCATCCGGCCCTCGTGCTCGTCGGGTCCGAGGACGGTGGCGAGCGGGCCGATCTCGGACTGGCCGAAGCAGTTGTAGAAGCGCAGTCCGGGGAGGCGCGCGCGCAGGCCCTCCAGGACCGGTACGGGCATGATCGAAGCCCCGTAGTAGGCCTTCCGCAGGGCCGACAGGTCGCGGTGCGCGAACTCCGGGCGGTTGGCGAGCCCGATCCACACCGTCGGAGGGGCGAAGACGCTGTCGGCGCGGCCCGCCTCGACCAGGTCGAAGAGGACGGCAGGATCGGGTCCGTCGACGATCGTGTTCTCGGCGCCGACGGCGAGGTACGGCAGCAGGAAGACATGCATCTGCGCGGAGTGGTAGAGCGGCAGCGCGTGCACCGGCCGGTCGTCCTCGTGCAGGTCGAGCGCCTCGATCGCGCTCGCGTACTCGTGGACGAGGGCCCGGTGGGTCATCGTCGCGCCCTTGGGCAGCGCGGTGGTGCCCGAGGTGTAGAGCAGCTGGACGACATCCCTGGCGTCGCGGTCGCTGTCGTACGCCTCCGGCTGCGCGAGCGCGTCGAGGAGCGAACCGGGCGCGTCCCGCAGCGCCTTGACCGCGAAGCCGTCCGGTACGCGCTCGGCGAGCGCGGGGTCGGCGAGGACCAGGGAGGTGTCGGACTGTTCCAGGAGGTACGCGAGGTCCTCGCCGGTCAGGTGGTGGTTGACCGGCACATGGATCAGGCCCGCCCGGGAGCAGGCGAGGAACGCGATGAGGTAGGCGTCCGAGTTGTGCCCGTAGGTCGCGACCCGGGCGGCCCCGGGCAGGCCGTGGCCGTGGTGCGGTTCCCGCAGGACGGCGGCCGCGGTGGAGACGGCCGCGTCCAGCTCGGCGTACGTCCAGGTCCGGTCGGCGTACCGGAGGGCGACCCGGTCGGGGACGCGCTGGGCGCTCATGCGCAGGACACCGTCGACGGCGCGGCTGAGGAGTCGATCCATGCGGTGATCCTCCGCGCGCACCGGGCGGAAGGTCAAGTACCGTGCGGGCGCGCCGGACAGGGCCGGACCTCGGATACCGAACGGGATGTTGACACAGCGGCGCGCGGCTGCGTGCATGGTCCAACCCGCAGTGCCCATCCGTCCGTTGGGAGGAACCTTGCACCTCCGTACCCGCCTGAAACACCTCGCGCTCACGGCGTCCGCCTTCGCCGTCGTCACCGCCACGCTGCCCGGCGCGGCGGCCGCCGACTCCGGGAGCCGGGGCCACCACCCGTCCGACCGGGGCCTTTCCGCGGTCATCCGGTACACCGAGTACGGCATCCCGCACATCGTGGCCAAGGACTACGCGAACCTCGGCTTTGGAACGGGCTGGGCCCAGGCCGCCGACCAGATCTGCGTGCTCGCGGACGGCTTCCTGACGGTGAACGGGCAGCGGTCGCGGTACTTCGGCCCGGACGCCGCCCCGGACGGCTCGCTGTCCTCCGCCTCCACGAACCTCTCCAGCGACCTGTACTTCCGCGGGGTGCGCGACGCCGGAACCGTCGAGGCGCTGCTCGCCACCCCCGCGCCGGCCGGTCCGAGCCGCGATCTCAAGGAGCTCATGCGCGGCTGGGCCGCCGGGTACAACGCCTGGCTGCGGAAGAACCGCGTCACGGATCCCGCCTGCGCGAAGGCCGACTGGGTCCGCCCGGTGTCGGCCCTCGACGTGGCCCGGCGCGGTTTCGCCGTCTCGGTGCTCGGCGGCCAGGGCCGCGCCGTCGACGGCATCACCGCCGCCCGGCCGCCGGCCGCTCCCACCGGCCTCGGGACCGGCAGGGGCGGGCGGACGCCCGTCCCGACCTCCGACGCCTCCGCGCAGACGCCCGATCCCGAGCGGGCCGCCGAGGCCGCGCGGGAGCTGTTCGCCGCCGAGAACGCCACGATGGGCTCCAACGCCGTCGCCTTCTCGGGGGCCGCCACGGCGAACGGGCGCGGCCTGCTCCTGGGCAACCCGCACTACCCCTGGCAGGGCGGCCGCCGGTTCTGGCAGTCGCAGCAGACCATCCCCGGAGAGCTGAACGTCTCGGGCGCCTCGCTCCTCGGGACGACCGTCGTGAACATCGGCTTCAACGACAAGGTGGCCTGGAGCCACACCGTCGCCACCGGTGTACCGCTCAACCTGCACCAGCTGGCGCTCGCCCCGGGCGACCCGACCTCGTACCTGGTGGACGGCCGGCCTGAGCGGATGACGCAGCGCCGGGTGACCGTCCCGGTCAAGGGCGGCGCCCCGGTCACCCGGACCCAGTGGTGGACCCGGTACGGCCCCGTCGTCGGCGGTCTCGGCGCGCAGCTGCCGCTGCCGTGGACGGCGAGCACGGCGTACGCGCTCAACGACCCCAACGCGAGCAACCTGCGCGGCTCCGACACGGCGCTCGGTTTCGGCAGGGCCCGCTCCACCCGGGACATCGCCGAGGCCCTGCGACGCACCCAGGGGCTGCCCTGGGTCAACACGGTCGCGGCGGACTCGTCGGGCCACTCCTACTTCAGCCAGGCGCAGGTGCTGCCCCGGATCACCGACGAGCTCGCGGCGCGCTGCTCCACGCCGCTCGGCCGGGCCACCTACCCCGCGTCGGGGGTGGCGGTGCTCGACGGCTCGCGGTCGGACTGCGCGCTCGGCTCCGACCCGGACGCGGTGCAGCCGGGCGTCTTCGGACCGTCGAGGATGCCGGTGCTGCGGGACACGCCGTACGTGGCGAACTCCAACGACAGCGCCTGGCTGACCAACGCCGACCGGCCGCTGACCGGCTACGAGCGGATCTTCGGCACGACCGCCACGCAGCGCTCGCTGCGCACCCGCGGGGGCGTCGAGGACGTGGCGGCGATGGCGGCGCGCGGCGGTCTGACGGTGCCCGACCTGCAGCGGCAGCAGTTCGCCAACCGCGCTCCGGCCGGTGATCTGGCGGCGGCCGACGCGGCACGGGCCTGCGGGACGGCGCTGCCGGACGATCCCGAGGCGTGCCGGGTGATCGGTGCCTGGGACCGGACGGTGGACACGGACAGCAGGGGCGCACTGCTCTTCGACCGCTTCTGGCGGAGGTTCACGGCGGCGGTGCCGTCGGCCCAGCAGTGGACGGTGCCGTTCTCGGCGGCGGACCCGGTCCGCACCCCGCACACCCTGAACACGGCGGCACCGGGCTTCACGAAGGCCCTCACGGACGCGGTGGCGGAGCTGCGGGCGGCGGGCATCCCGCTGGACGCACCGCTCGGCGCGCACCAGTTCGTGGTGCGGAACGGGGAACGGATCCCGGTGAGCGGCGGCACCGAGGCCCTGGGGATCTGGAACAAGACGGAGTCGGTGTGGAACCCGGCGGGCGGCGGCTACACCGAGGTCGCGCACGGGACCAGCCATGTCCAGGCGGTGGGCTGGGACGGCGGCCGGTGCCCGGTGGCCCGCACCCTGCTCTCGTACTCCCAGTCCTCGAACCCGGTGTCGCCGCACTTCAGCGACCAGACCCGGCTGTACGCGGGCGAGCGCTGGGTGACCTCCCGGTTCTGCGAGAAGGACATCCTGCGCTCGCCGGCGCTGCGGGTGGTGGTCGCCAGGGGCTGAACGGTTCCGCGCCGCCCGGCGCGGGGCCCGTCAGGGGCTGAACGACAGGAACACGAAGGCGGCGAAGATCGCGAGATGGACGCCGCCCTGGAGGAGCGTGGCCCGTCCGGGCACCACGGTCAGGGCACTCACCACGCCGGTGAGGACGAGCAGGACCATGTGGAGCGGGCCGAGACCGAGGACCAGGGGCCCGGACAGCCAGATCGAGGCGAGCGCGATCGCCGGAATCGTCAGGCCGATGCTGGCGATCGCGGAGCCGTAGGCGAGGTTGAGGCTGGTCTGGACGCGGTCTCTGCGGGCCGCGCGGACGGCGGCGAGCGTCTCGGGCAGCAGCACCATCAGGGCGATGACGACACCGACGACCGCCTTGGGGAGGCCCGCCGACTGGACGCCGTCCTCGATGGTCGGGGAGATCAGCTTGGCGTTGCCGACGACGGCGACGAGGGCGACCACGAGGAGTCCGAGGCTGGTCCAGGCGTCGCGCCGGGTCGGCGGGTCCGCGTGCTCGTCCTCCGACTCCTGGCCGGGACGCGGTACGGGGAGGAAGTAGTCCCGGTGCCGGACGGTCTGGACACCGACGAACACGCCGTACAGGCCGAGGGAGGCGACGGCGGCGAAGGCGAGCTGGACGCCGGAGAACTCGGGGCCCGGGTGGCTGGTGGTGAAGGTCGGCAGGACCAGCGTCATCGTGGCCAGGGTGCAGACGGTGGCGAGCGCGCCGCCGGAGCCCTCGGCGTTGAAGACAGCGACCCGGTTGCGGAGCGCGCCGACGAGGAGGGAGAGGCCCACGATGCCGTTGCAGGTGATCATGACGGCGGCGAACACGGTGTCGCGTGCGTAGGTCGAGGTCTTCTCGCCGCCTCCCACCATGAGCGAGACGATGAGTCCGACCTCGATGACGGTGACGGCCACGGCGAGGACGAGGGAGCCGTACGGTTCACCCACCCGGTGGGCGATGACCTCGGCGTGGTGGACCGCCGCGAGGACGGCCGCGATCAGGCAGAGCGCGATGAACCCGACGGCGAATCCCGGCAGATCGCGACCCCAGGCCGCGACAAGCGCAAGCGCCGCCACCACCGGCCCCCAGGTGGTCCACTGTCGTGTCAATGACGCCGTGCTCGAACTCATGATCCGCATCCTGCCACAAAGGGGGCTTTCGCCCGGTTCGGTCAATCCAAGGGGTCGCTGAGGCCGCGCTCGTACGCGGTGAGGGTCTCGAGGAACATCCGCCGCTGCGCCGCGTCGAGCGGGGCGAGGGCGGAGCGCCAGGCATCGGCGCTGCGGCCGAGCCAGCCGTCGATGGCGGCGGCGTGCGCCGGCGCGATGGAGACGATCTTGCGCCTGCGGTCGGCGGGGTCCTCGACCCGCTCCAGTACGCCCTTCTTCGCCAGGTCCCCCACCATGAGGCTCACGGTCGTCGGGGCGATCTCCAGGCGGGCGGCGAGTTCGTTGACGCTCAGCGACCCGTCGAACAGGAGATAGGCGAGCAGGGACAGATGGCGGGGCGCGAGCGTGAGCGTCTGCAGTTCCTCGGGAATCCTGATCCGCTTCGCCCGCGAGACCATGCGAGGCATGAGCAGCAGCAACGTCCGCACCGCCTCGTCGAGTTCCGGCCCGGCGGCGGCCTCGTCCCCCTCGTGTGCGGTTGACACGGTGCACCCTCCCTTTTAGCTTTGCTTTCAAAGCAAATAGATCCGTCGGGATCGATGCTACCGGAAGGCACAGCCATGCCCGATTTCAACCGACAGGTCATCGAGGAGTTCCGCGCCAACGGCGGCCGGGTGGGCGGGATGTTCGAGGGCGCGTCCCTGCTCCTGCTCACCACGACCGGCGCCCGCAGCGGGCGGGCGCACACCAACCCCGCCGTGTACGTGCGCGACGGGGCACGGCTGCTCGTCTTCGCCTCCAACGCCGGCGGCCCGAAGCACCCCGCCTGGTTCCACAACCTCAGCGCCGACCCGTACGTGACCGTCGAACTCGGCACCCCGGAGGGGACCGTCGAGCGCTTCGGGGCGACGGCGGTGGTGACGGAGGGCGAGGAGCGGGACCGGCTGTACGCGGAACAGGCGGAACGCGACCCGGGGTTCGCGGCCTATCAGGCGGCCACGGACCGGCTCATCCCGGTCGTCGCCCTGCACCCGGTCGACCTCGGGGACCCGGCGCGGCACCGGGCGATCGCCGACCACCTGGTCAAGGTCCACACCGAACTGCGCGCCGAGCTGACGGCGTTACGCGAGGGGCTGGGTTCCGCGGCGTCGGAGACGGCCGGTCCGGCTGACGCGGCGGATGTCGCCGGCCAGGCGGGATCGGCAGAGGCGACGGGCCCTGCAGGATCGGCGGCCACGGCCGACACCGTGGTACGGGGCACCCCGACGCTCGGCGGTCAGCTCGCCCGCCACTGCCTGACGTTCTGCGGCGCGCTGCACGCCCACCACCACAACGAGGACAGCGCCTTCGACCTCTTGGAGCGCGAGTTCCCGGAGCTGTCCGACTCGCTGGACCGGATGCGCGAGGAGCACAAGGTGGTCGCCCGCACGGTGGAGGAACTGGAGGCGCTCCTCACCTCGGGGGCCGCACCCGCGACCCTCCGTGCCGAGGTGGACCGGCTGGCCACCCGGCTGGAGGAGCACTTCACCTACGAGGAGGCCCAGCTGGTCCCGGCCCTCACGCGGTCCCGGCCCGAGCCCCGAACCTAGCCCCGGCGGCGGCCCGCACCCCCGCCCCGCCCTCCTCGCGGGCCTCGGTCCCTACGGCGTGCGGAAGCCGCGGAAGGTCACCTGCCTGCGCGTCACGAAGCCGAGCTTCTCGTAGAGGGCGCGGGCCCCGGCGTTCGCCTCGGCCACGTGGAGGAAGGCCCCTTCGCCCCGCGCCTCGATGCGTGCCGCGAGCGCGCCGACCAGGCGGGCGGCGTGGCCCTGCCCGCGCGCCTCGGGCGCGGTGCAGACCGCGCTGATCTCGGTCCATCCCGGAGGACGGAGCCGCTCTCCGGCCATGGCGACCAGGACGCCCTTCTCCCGGATGCCGAGGTAGGTGCCGAGTTCCGGGGTCCTGGACCAGAACGGCCCGGGCCGGGTGCGTTCGACCAGGTCCAGCATCTCGGGCAGGCTGTCCGCGCCCAGTTCGACCACGCCGTCGTCCGCCGCGTCGTCCGGGCGTCCTGACGCGCCGTCGCCCGGCCGGACCATCTGGCGGCCCTCCAGGACGAAGACCGGCTCCCAGTCCGACGGCGGGAGCACCGGGCAGCTGAACATGTCGGCGAAGGCACCCCGGCCGAGGAGTGCGGTGAGGTCGTCCCACTTCGCCGGATCCGGGTCGGTGGACACGGCGGCGAAGGTCGAGACGTCCGGCAGATAGGTGACGGCCTTGCCGACGCTGCGGGCCAGTGGGGCGTGGCGTCCCCTGAGGGACTCGCCCACGGGGTCGTCCAGTACGAAGGGATCGCGGCCCGCCATCGTGTTGTCCCTCTCAGTTCCGTGCCGTATGGGGAAGGCGGTCACCGTGGGAGACCTCCTCGCGCACGAAGTCTAGAGGGGGCCTCTCTGCGGGCCGCGGGCCCGGTCGGGTGACGGCCAGGTGGCGGGTTCGCGGGCCGGAGGCCGTGTCCGCGTCCGTGCGGCGGCACCGGGTGGGACAGCCTGGCACGGTTGCGCTCGACGCCCAGCGGCAAGAAGCGGTGTCATGCCCCCCGACGACAAGGAGCCGTGTCATGCCTCCCCCTGACGATGTGGTGATCGGCACCGTCACGACGAAGGTCCCGGCCCGGCTCGACCGGCTGCCGTGGTCGCGATGGCACTGGATGATCGTGATCGGCCTCGGCACCGTGTGGATCCTGGACGGCCTCGAGGTGACCATCGTCGGCAGCATGGCCGGCCGCCTCTCGGAGGAGGGCAGCGGACTGCCCATCACGGACGCGCAGGTCACCGGCACGGCCGCGGCGCTGTACGTGGCGGGCGCCTGCTCGGGCGCCCTGTTCTTCGGGTGGCTCACCGACCGCTACGGACGGAAGAAGCTGTTCCTGATCACCCTCGCGGTCTATCTGGCGGCGACGGCGATGACCGCGCTGTCGTTCTCCGTGTGGTGGTTCTTCCTCTTCCGCTTCCTCACCGGATTCGGCATCGGCGGCGAGTACGCGGCCATCAACTCCGCCATCGACGAACTCATCCCGAGCAAGTACCGGGGCCGGGTCGACCTCGTCATCAACGGCAGCTACTGGCTGGGCGCCGTCGGCGGCGCCCTGCTCTCGGTCGTGGCGCTGGACACCGACATCTTCGCGATCGACGTGGGCTGGCGGCTGACCTTCGGGCTCGGTGTCGTGCTCGGCCTCGTGATCCTGCTCGTCCGGCGGCACGTACCCGAGAGCCCCCGGTGGATGCTCATCCACGGCCGGTCGGAGGGCGCGGAGGAACTCGTGGCCGAGGTGGAGCAGCGGGTGGAGGAGGAGAAGCACACCCGGCTCCCGGAGCCGGACCGGTCGATCACCATCGAGCAGCGCCGCTCCATCGGCTTCGTCGAGATCGCCCGTACGCTCTTCCGCTCCTACCCGAAGCGGGCGGTCCTCGGCTTCTCCCTGTTCATCGGGCAGGCGTTCCTCTACAACGCCATCACCTTCGGCTTCGGCTCCATCCTGGTGAAGTTCTTCGACGTCCCGACCGGCAGCACGGGCTACTACTTCGCCGTGATCGCCTTCGGCAACTTCCTCGGTCCGCTGCTGCTCGGCCGTCTCTTCGACACCGTCGGCCGGCGCACGATGATCGCCGGAACGTACATCCTGTCGGGGCTGCTGCTCTTCGGCACGGCGTGGCTCTTCGACCGCGGCAGCCTCGACGCGACGACTATGACCGCCTGCTGGTGCGTGGTCCTCTTCTTCGCCTCCGCGGGCGCCAGTTCCGCCTATCTGACCGTCAGCGAGATCTTCCCCATGGAGACACGGGCGATGGCGATCGCGTTCTTCTACGCGATCGGAACGGCGGCCGGCGGCATCTCCGGCCCGCTGCTCTTCGCCGAACTGACGGAGAGCGGGGTCGTCGGGGACGCCGTCATCGCCTTCTGCGTCGGCGCCGCCCTCATGGTCCTCGCGGGTCTGGTCGCCCTGTTCTTCGCCGTAGCGGCGGAGGGCCGGTCGCTGGAGGACATCGCGACGCCGCTCTCGGCGAAGTCGACGCCCCAGGACGGCTCCCCGCCCGCGGACGCGACCCCCTGAAGGGGCGCAGTCCCCGGGCCGGGAGCCAGCCGGGTCGTCAGAGCGGGCGGTCGTGCCCCTCCCAGTACGGGTCGCGCAGGCGGCGCTTGTAGAGCTTGCCGTTGGGGTCGCGCGGCATGGCCGGGACGAAGTCGACCGACTTCGGGCGTTTGAAGCCGGCGAGGCGGTCGGCGCAGTGGGCCAGGATCTCCTCGGCGAGCGCCGCTCCGGGCGCGTGCCCCTCGGCCGCCTCGACGACCGCCTTGACCTCCTCGCCCCAGTCGGCGTGCGGGATGCCGAAGGCGGCGGCGTCGGCGACGGCGGGGTGGGCGAGGAGGGCGGCCTCGATCTCGGCCGGGTAGATGTTGACCCCGCCCGAGATGATCATGTCGATCTTGCGGTCGCGCAGGAAGAGGTAGCCGTCCTCGTCGAGGAGGCCGAGGTCCCCGACGGTGAAGAAGTCGCCGATGCGGTTCTTCGCGGTCTTCGCCTCGTCCTTGTGGTACTGGAATCCGCCGGTGTTCATCTTCAGGTAGACGGTGCCGAGTTCACCCGGCGGCAGGCGGACCCCGTCGTCGTCGAAGACGGCGAGTTCGCTGATGGGCCAGGCCCGGCCGACGGTCCCGGGCTTCTTCAGCCACTCCTCGGCGGTCGCGAAGGCTCCGCCGCCCTCGCTCGCGGCGTAGTACTCCTCGACGCACCGGCCCCACCAGTCGATCATCGCCCGCTTGACGTGCTCGGGGCACGGCGCGGCGCCGTGGATGGCGTGCCGCATCGAGGAGACGTCGTACCGGTTCCGCACCTCCTCGGGCAGGGCGAGCAGGCGGTGGAACTGGGTGGGGACCATGTGGGTGTGGGTGCAGTCGTACCGGTCGATGAGCCGGAGCATCTCCTCGGGAGTCCACCGGTCCATGAGGACCAGCGGGTGCCCGATGTGCAGGGCCGCGGCGGCGAACTGCAGCACCGCCGTGTGGTAGAGCGGCGAGCAGACGAGGTGGACGTTCCCGTCGGCCGGCCGGATGCCGAAGATGCCGAGGAAGCCGCCGAGGTGGGTCTCCTCGGGGAGCTTGCCGGGGAGCGGGCGGCGGATGCCGCGGGGGCGCCCGGTGGTGCCGGAGGTGTAGTTCATGACCCAGCCGAGGGTGCGGTCGGCGGGCGGGCTCGCGTCCTGCCCTTCGAGCAGGTCGCCGTACGCGCGGAAGCCGGGGATCGTCCCGACGGCGTACCGGTGGGTGGCGGGCAGTCCCGCCTCGTCGGCGGCGGGGGCCACGGCGTCGGCGAACCGCTCGTGGGCGAGGAGGACCTTGGCGCCGGAGTCGGCGACGATCCAGGCGATCTCGGGTGCGACGAAGTGGTGGTTGACCGGGACGAGGTAGAACCCGGCCTGGCTCGCGGCGAGATGGGCGGTGAAGAACTCGGGCCCGTTGGGCAGGACGACGGCGAACGCGTCGCCGCGTTCGAGGCCGGCCGCCCGCAGCCCGTGGACCAGTCGGTTGGCCTCGGCGTGCAGGCGGCCCGCGGTCCACTCCTCGCCGTCGGGTGCGATCAGGACCGTACGGCCGGGGTCCGCGGTGGCCTGGGCCCAGAATCCGGTGGCTGCGTTCGGCTGGCTCATGCCTCGCTCCGTCCGGCGATGCGGTTGATGCGGTCGACGGCCTTCTCGAAGCCGCGGGTGAGCTCGTCCACGACCTGCTGGACGCTGCGCTCGGAGTTCATCCGGCCGACGATCTGCCCGACGGGGGTGCCGAGCAGCGGTTCGACCTCGTACCGCTGGATACGGGAGACGGCCTCGGCGACCAGCAGGCCCTGGAGCGGCATGGGGAGCGGGCCGGGGCCCGCCGGGTCGTCCCAGGCGTCGGTCCACTCGGTGCGGAGCTGGCGGGCGGGCTTGCCGGTCAGGGCGCGGGAGCGGACCGTGTCGCCGGAACCGGCGGCGAGCAGCTTGGCGGTGAGGGCGCGGGAGTGCAGCTCGGCCTCGGTGGTGGTGAGCCAGACGGAGCCGAGCCAGACGCCTTGGGCGCCGAGGGCGAGTCCGGCGGCGATCTGCTCGCCGCTGCCGATGCCGCCGGCGGCGAGCACGGGCAGCGGGGAGACGGCGTCGACGACCTCGGGGGTGAGCACCATGGAGGCGATCTCTCCGGTGTGGCCTCCGGCCTCGTAGCCCTGGGCGACGACGATGTCGATCCCGGCGTCGGCGTGGTGCCGGGCGTGCCGGGGGCTGCCGGCGAGGGCGGCGACGAGGACGCCCTGGTCGTGGGCGCGGGCGACGACGTCCGGGGGCGGGGAGCCGAGGGCGTTGGCGAGGAGTCTGATCGGGTAGTCGAAGGCCACGTCGAGCTGGCTGCGGGCGACCTGCTCCATCCAGCCGGTGATGCGCCAGCCGGAGGCCTCGCCCTCGGCGAGTTCGGGCACGCCGTGCTTGGCGAGCGTGGCGCGGACGAACGCCCGGTGCTCCTCCGGGATCATGGCCTCGACCTCGGCCTCGGTGAGTGTCTGGTCTCCCGGGGCTTCGACCTTCTTGGCGGGCATCACGACGTCGAGGCCGTAGGGCAGGCCGTCGGTGTGGTCCTGCATCCAGTCCAGGTCGCGGGCGAGGTCGTCGGGGGCGGTGTAGCGGACCGCGCCGAGGACGCCGAACCCGCCGGCTCTGGTCAGTGCGGCGGCCACCGCGGGGAAGGGCGTGAAGCCGAAGATGGCGTGCTCGATCCCCAGGGTGCGACTCAGCTCCGTCTTCATGGGCGGCAGGATGCCGCAGCGGCGCGACGGAGGGAAGAGGTTTTCTGATGCATCGTCAGATTCTTTGGGGCGCCGGACGCTTCCGCGACCCGCCCGGGCTCCGGTAAGAAAGTTTCAGGATTTCCGGCGTGGCCGAAGTTTTCTTTCAAAGGGCTGTGGGAGAGGGTGGGCATGACGGAGGAGTCCAGGAGGGACCGGGGCCCGAGCCGCCGGGCGTTCGGCGGCGCGGCCCTCGCCCTGGGAGGTGCGCTGATGATCGGTTCGATTCCGGGGGCCGCGGCGGCGGACCCGGGGCCGGGCCCGGACGGCCGGGAAGCGACGGGCCCGGGAGCGGCCGATGGCGGAACCGCACCCGGCGCGCGCAGGACCACCCTGCGACGCGGGTCCGCCGCGCGGGCGGGACTCCTGCCGGAGCACCTGGACCGGCTGGTCACGGACGCCGAGGCCTTCCTCGCCCCCTCCCCCAGGCACCCCTGGTACGCGGGCGCCGTCCTGCTCGCCGGGCGGGGCGGGACGGTGGCCCTGCACCGGCCGATCGGCATGGCCGTGCGGTACGCGTCGTACGACGAGACGACCGACACCGGCGTGGAGCTGCCGCCGCACGAGCAGGTCCCGATGACCGAGGACACCGTCTTCGACCTGGCGTCGGTCTCGAAGCTCTTCACCTCGATCCTCGCCGTGCAGCAGATCGAGCGCGGGGCGCTGGAGCTCGAGGCGAGGGTCACCGCGTACCTGCCGGAGTTCGGCGGCGCCGGGAAGCAGGACGTCACCGTCCGTCAGCTGCTCACCCACACCTCGGGGTTCCGGGCGTGGATCCCGCTGTACAAGGCGCCGACGCGGGAGGGGAAGCTGCGGCTGATCTGGGACGAGGCGCCGGCGAATCCGCCGGGCTCGACGTACCTCTACTCGGATCTGAATCTGATCACGCTCCAGCTGATCCTGGAGAAGATCACCGGTCTCGGTCTGGAGGTGCTGCTCCACGACGAGATCACCGCTCCGCTCGGGATGCACCGCACTCGTTTCAATCCACCGCTCTCCTGGCGGCCGGGGATCGCCGCCACCGAGGACGCCCGCCCGCCCTGGTCCGGTCTCGACCGCGGCATGGTGCGGGGCGAGGTCCACGACGAGAACGCCCACAGCCTGGGCGGTGTCGCGGGCCACGCCGGGATCTTCTCCCGCGCCTGGGACCTCGCGATCCTCGCCCGCACCCTGCTCAACGGCGGGGCGTACGGCAGGTCCCGCATCCTCTCCCCCGCCTCGGTGGAGCTGATGTTCACCGACTTCAACACCGCGTTCCCCGGCGACGAGCACGGGCTCGGCTTCGAGCTCTACCAGCACTGGTACATGGGCGCGATGGCCACGCCCCGGACGGCCGGACACACCGGCTTCACCGGCACCAGCCTGGTCCTCGACCCGACGACCGACGCCTTCCTGATCGTCCTCGGCAACTCCGTCCACCCGGTGCGCTCCTGGCGCTCCGGATCGGCCCCCCGCGTCGCCGCGGCGGACCACCTGGCCCGCGCCGTCCCCGTCCGCCCCGACCGGGGCCGTACCGCCTGGTTCTCCGGGATGGCGAGCGCCACGACCGCCACGCTGACGCTCCCCCCGGTTCCGGACGCCGCCCGCCTGGAGTGCGCTCTGTGGTGGGACACCGAGCCGGGCGCCGACACGGCCGTCCTCGAGGCGTCGGCCGACGGCGGCACGACCTGGCGGCCGGTCCCCTTCACCACCGACGGCCGCACGGAGCACCCGGCGGGCGCGGTGGGCGGCTGGTCGGGCCGCGTCTGGCACACCGTGTCCGCGCCGCTGCCCGGGACGGACGCACTCCTGCGCTGGCGGTGCACGACGGACCAGCGGTACGTGGGGCGGGGCGTCTACGTGGACGGGCTGCGGCTTCTCGACGCCCGGGCACGCCCGGTGTTCGACGAGGCGCGACCGGCGGACGGGGCACGGATCACGGCGGACGGCTGGACCAGGTCCGCCGACTGACCCGCGGGGCCCGCCGTCAGGCGCCGGATTCCGAGGCCACGCCCAAGGCGGTCAGCACCGGGCTGATCAACGGATGGTCCTCCGCGCCCCGCCGGACGGCGGCGAACACCCTGCGGGTCGGGGCGACGCCCTCGATCGGACGGACCTCCACCCCCGTGAGCTCCATCCCGCGCAGGGCCGAACGCGGCACGAGCGCCACGCCGGCGGACGCGGCCGCGAGGGCGACGACGGCCCGGAAGTCGTCGGACGAGTGCTCGGGGTTCAGCGTGAACCCGGCGTACTCGCAGGCCAGGACGGTCACGTCATGGCAGGGGTTGCCGGCGGACTGGCCGATCCAGGCGTCCTTCGCGAGGTCGCCGAGCGCGACCCGCTCGCCGGCCGCCAGCGGGTGGCCGGGCGGCAGCACCGCGTCGAAGGGCTCCGCGTAGAGCGGGACGCGGGTCAGGCGGGCGTCGTCCTCGCCGGGCGCGCCCCGGTACTCGACCGCGACGGCCACGTCGACCTGCCGGTCGAGGACCATCATCAGGCTCTCGTCGCCCTCGGCGTCCCGCACCCGGACCCGGATGCCGGGGGCCGCGTCGGCCAGGGCCCTGATGGCCGGGGCCACCACGAGGCCGATGCCGGTGGCGAAGGCCGCGACCGTGACCGTACCGGCCTCGCCGGAGCCGTAGGCGGCGAGTTCCGACTCGGCACGCTCCAACTGGGCCAGGACGGCGTTGGCGTGGCTGAGCAGGATCTCGCCGGCCGGGGTGAGACGGGCGCCGCGGGCACTGCGGTCCACCAGGCGGTGGCCGGTCTCCTGCTCCAGCGCGGCGAGCTGCTGGGAGACCGCGGAGGGGGTCAGATAGAGCGCGGCGGCCGCCGCCGTGACCGTGCGGTGGTCGGCCACCGCACGGAGGATGTGCAACCGCCGCGCTTCGATCATTCCCCCAGTCTCGCAGGCCGGAGGGCATGCGAGCGCCTCAGCCCCGCAGGGCGGCGCGGGCGTCGACGAACGCGTCGACGGCCCGGTTCACGTCCTCCGTGGAGTGGGCGGCGGAGAGCTGGACGCGGATGCGGGCCTGGCCCTGCGGCACGACCGGGTACGAGAAGCCGATCACGTACACGCCGCGCTCCAGGAGCAGCTCGGCCATGCGGCCGGCCTCGGACGCGTCGCCGATCATGACGGGGGCGATGGCGTGGTCGCCGGGGAGGATGTCGAAGCCCTCCGCCGTCATCCGGGTACGGAACAGCTCGGTGTTGGCGCGCAGCCGGTCGCGCAGGTCGCCCGCGGACTCCAGCAGGTCGAGTACCTTGAGGGAGGCGGCGGCGATGACCGGGGCGAGGGTGTTCGAGAAGAGGTACGGGCGCGAGCGCTGGCGCAGCAGGGCGACGATCTCGGCGCGGGCCGCGACGTAGCCGCCGGAGGCTCCGCCGAGGGCCTTGCCGAGGGTGCCGGTGATGATGTCGACGCGGTCCATCACGCCGTGCAGCTCGGGGGTGCCGCGGCCGCCGGGGCCGACGAAGCCGACGGCGTGCGAGTCGTCGACCATGACCATGGCGTCGTAGCGCTCGGCCAGGTCGCAGATCTCGCCGAGCGGCGCGACGTAGCCGTCCATGGAGAAGACGCCGTCGGTGACGATGAGCTTGCGGCGGGCGCCGCCCTCCGTGGCCTCCTTGAGCTGCTGCTCCAGGTCGGCCATGTCGCGGTTGGCGTAGCGGAAGCGGCGGGCCTTGGAGAGCCGGATGCCGTCGATGATCGAGGCGTGGTTGAGGGCGTCGGAGATGACGGCGTCCTCGGCCCCGAGGATCGTCTCGAAGACACCGCCGTTGGCGTCGAAGCAGGAGGAGTAGAGGATCGTGTCCTCCTGGCCGAGGAAGGACGAGAGGCGCGCCTCCAGCTCCTTGTGCACCTCCTGCGTGCCGCAGATGAAGCGGACGGACGCCATGCCGTAGCCCCAGCGGTCGAGCGCCTCGTGGGCGGCGGCGACGACCTCGGGGTGGTCGGCGAGGCCCAGGTAGTTGTTGGCGCAGAAGTTCAGCACCTCGCCCGGGCGGCCGCCCGAGGTGACGGCGACGGTGGCCGACTGGGGGGTGCCGATGACGCGCTCGGGCTTGTGGAGTCCGGCCTTCTGGATCTCGTCGAGAGTGGCACGGATGTCGTCGCGTACGGAATCGAACATGGGTCAGGCTCCCGCAGTCCAGTCGAGGATGATCTTGCCGCTCTTGCCGGAGGCCGCGTCGTCGAAGGCGGCCTCGAAGTCGGTGTACGCGTACCGTCCGGTGACGACGGGCGAGAGGTCGAGTCCGCCCTCCAGGAGCACCGACATCGCGTACCAGGTCTCGAACATCTCGCGGCCGTAGATGCCCTTGATCGTGATCATGGAGGTGACGATCTTCGCCCAGTCGACGGCGAAGTCCTCGCTGGGCAGGCCCAGCATGGCGATCTTGCCGCCGTGGGTCATGTTGGCGACCATGTCGCGCATCGCGCGCGGGTTGCCCGACATCTCCAGGCCGACGTCGAAGCCCTCCTTGAGCCCGAGGGTGCGCTGGCCGTCGGCGATGGTCTGCTCGGCCACGTTGAGGGCGAGCGTGACGCCCGTCTTGCGGGCCAGGGCGAGGCGCTCCTCGCTGACGTCGGTGATCATGACGCTGCGGGCGCCGGCGTGCTTGGCGACGGCGGCGGCCATGATGCCGATCGGTCCCGCGCCGGTCACAAGGACGTCCTCGCCGACGAGCGGGAAGGAGAGCGCCGTGTGCACGGCGTTGCCGAAGGGGTCGAAGATCGCGGCGATGTCGAGGTCGACGGGGACGCGGTGCACCCACACGTTGGAGGCGGGCAGCGCCACGTACTCGGCGAAGGCACCGTCCCGGCCGACACCGAGGCCGATGGTGGCGCGGCAGAGGTGGCGGCGGCCGGCCAGGCAGTTGCGGCACTTGCCGCAGACGAGGTGGCCCTCGCCGCTCACCAGGTCGCCGGCGGTGATGTCGGCGACGTCACGGCCGACGGAGACGACCTCGCCGACGAACTCGTGGCCGACGGTCAGCGGCGTGGCGATCGTCTTCTGCGCCCAGCCGTCCCAGGAGCGGATGTGCAGGTCGGTCCCGCAGATACCGGTCCGCAGCACCTTGATGAGGACGTCGCCGGGACCGGTCTCCGGCTCGGGCACGTCCGTGAGCCAGAGTCCCGGCTCCGCCTTCAGCTTGACCAACGCCTTCAATGCCACGGCTCCCGACGTGCGTGTCCTGTGATGTGCGGGGTGCGGGCACGGCAGCGCGCCCAAGATCCCTGGAACAGAATCTTCCGTACGAAGCGCTCGCGGTCCATCGAGGATTTCTTAAGCGCGCTCGCAGATCAGCTTCACACCACAGGCGGGGGCGGGGCGACGTCAACGCGTCCGAACGGAGAGGCCCCCCGCGGGGGCCTTCCGTCCGGGCCGCGCGACGGGCCTCCGGGTCAGCGGCCGAGGGCCGCCATCGCCGCGTTGTGGCCGGGGATTCCGCTGACTCCGCCGCCCCGGATCGCGCCCGCGCCGCACAGGAGCACGTTGGCGTGGCGCGTCTCGACCCCCCAGCGGCCGGGGCTCGCGTCCGCACCGGCGCCGCCGCCCGTGCCGGTGCCGGCGTCCGCGCCCTCCGCCGCGCACGGGAAGGACAGGTCGCGGTGGAAGATGTGGCCGCCCGGGAGGCGCAGCTCGCGTTCGAGGTCGAGCGGCGTCTTCGCCTCGATGCAGGGACGGCCGTCCGCGTCGAGGGCGAGGCAGTCGGCGATCGGCTCGTCGAGGTGGGCGTCGAGCTGGTCGAGCGTCGCCGCGAGGAGCGCGGCGCGGGTGCCGTCGTTGTCGGCGGCGAACAGCCGGGCGGGGGTGTGCAGCCCGAACAGGGTGAGCGTGTGGTGGCCGGTGGCGGCGAGTTCGCCGCCGAGGATCGTCGGGTCGGTCAGGGAGTGGCAGTAGATCTCGGAGGGCGGCGCGGAGGGCAGCCTGCCGGCGGCGGCCTCGGCGTGGGCGGTGGCGAGCTGGCCGTACCCCTCGGCGATGTGGAAGGTGCCGGCGAAGGCCTCGTGCGGGTCGACGGAGCGGTCGCGGAGCTTCGGCAGCCGGGTCAGCAGCATGTTGACCTTGAGCTGGGCTCCTTCGGGGGCGGGCGGGGGTGCGTCGCCGAGGAGGGCGGCGAGGTCGCGGGGTGAGGCGTTGACGAGGACGTGACCGGCCTCGACGGTGCCCTCGCCGTCGGCGGTGCGGAAGGTGATCGCGGCGCGCTGCCCGTCGGTCTCGATCCGGGTGGCCTCGTGGCCGGTGCGGATGTCGGCCCCGGCGGCACGGGCCGCGTCGGCGAGGGCGTCCGTGAGGGCGCCCATGCCGCCGACGGGTACGTCCCAGTCGCCGGTGCCGCCGCCGATGACGTGGTAGAGGAAGCAGCGGTTCTGCAGGAGCGTCGGGTCGTGCGCGTCGGAGAAGGTGCCGATGAGGGCGTCAGTGAGGACGACGCCGCGGACGAGGTCGTCGGCGAACTCCCGCTCGACGGTGACGCCCAGCGGCTCCTCGAAGAGCATCCGCCAGGTGTCGGCGTCGTCCACCCGGGCGCGGAGTTCGGCGCGGGTGGGGAGCGGCTCCGTCAGGGTGGGGAAGATCCGGCGGGCGGCGCGGCCGGTGCGCTCGTAGAAGGCCTGCCAGGCCTCGTACTCGCGGTCGGACCCCGTGAGTTCGGCGAAGGAGGCGCGGGTGCGGTCGGCGCCGCCGCCGACGAGCAGGCCGCCGTCGCCCTTCGGGGTGTACGAGGAGATGGACCGCTTCCGTACGGCGAACCGCAGCCCGAGGTCGCGCACGATCTTCTCCGGAAGGAGCGAGACGAGGTACGAGTACCGGGACAGGCGGGCGTCCACCCCGGCGAACGGCCGGGTGGAGACGGCGGCCCCACCGGTGGAGCCGAGCCGCTCCAGGACGAGCACGGAGCGCCCGGCGCGGGCGAGGTAGGCGGCGGCGACGAGGCCGTTGTGTCCTCCGCCGACGACGACGGCGTCGTACGAGCGGGAGACGGGCCGGGCGTCCGGGAGCAGGTCAGGGGCAGTCATGGCTCATGCTCACACGGAGGCGGCGACCGGGGAAGAGGCCGGCACGCCGGGCCCACCGCCCCCGGGTTCCGCCCTATGGGGCCGGTCGCGGGGCGCGGCTCCTGCGGAGGGCGGGCGGGACGGGATCGGGGCTGCGGTGGCGGGCCCGGTCGGGTCTGGTCTGCGGCTGCCCTTTCCCTCGGGCCCGGTCGGCGGCAGGTCTGCCGCGAGCCCGGTCGGCTCCCGCATGCGGCCGTCCGGTCGGCTTCGGCCCGCCGTGGCAGGGCCGGGTCGCTCAGGGTTGTGGTGACGGGGCCAGGCCGCTCAGGGCTGCGGTGACGGAGCCAGTCGGCTGAGGCGCCGGAGGGGCCCGGCCGGTCAGGGTTGTGGTGGTGCGGTCGCCGCTCTCAGGTGGAGGGCGGCGGCCTCGGCGTGGCGGCCCAGGCGCTCCAGGCAGTGGGCCTCGTCGTCCAAGGCCGCGAGGGTGTCGGGATGGGCCGGGCCGATGAGCCGTGTGCGGGCCGCGGCGACCGCGCTGTGCGAGGCGAGCGCCTCCTCCCAGCGGCCGAGCCGGCCGAGGGCGACGGCGGTCTCCCGGCGGCTCAGCAGGGTGTCCGGGTGGTCCGGGCCGAGGACCCGCTCACGGTCCGCGTGGACGCTCTCGGACGCGGCGAGGGCCTCGTCCCAGCGGCCGAGCCGGCCGAGGTTGACGGCCAGGGCGTGGCGGGCGCGGAGGGTCTCGGGGCCGTCGGCGCCCTGCGCGCGGGTGCGTGCGGCGACGAGGTCGCGGCAGACGCCCAGCGCGTCCGCGGCCTGCCCGAGCCGGCCGAGGAGGACCCCGGTCTCGTAGCGGGCGGCCAGGGTGTCGGGGTGGTCGGGCCCGAGGGCGGCGGCGCGCGCGTCGGCGACCGCCCGGTACTGGGCGAGGGCCTCGTCGCCGCGCCCGAGCCGCCCGAGCGTGTAGGCCACTTCGCGCCGGGTCACGAGCGTGTCGGGATGGTCCTCGCCGAGCAGCCGCGCCCGCGCTTCCGCTACCTCCCGGGCCGTACGGTACGACTCCTCGTGGCGCCCGAGGCGGCCCAGCGTGAAGGCGAGGTTGTGGCGGCAGCGCAGGGTGTCCGGGTGGTCGGGGCCCACCGTGCGCTCGCGCGCGGCGAGCACCGTGACGTACACCTGGTACGCCTCGGGGTGCCGTCCGAGGCGGCCGAGCGCGTACGCCCGCTCCTGCCGGGCCGCGAGGGTGTCGGGGTGGTCCTCGCCGAGGACACGGGCGCGGGCGTCGGCGACCGTGCCGAAGACCCGCAGCGCGTCGGCGGGGCGGTCGAGCCGGGCGAGGGCGAAGCCGACCTCGTAGTGGCTGGCCAGGGTGTCCGGGTGGTCCTCGCCGAGGACCGCCGCGCGGTGCTCGGCGACGGACCGGTGCACGGACTCGGCCTCGTCCCAGCGGCCGAGCCGGCCGAGGCCCATGCCCGCCCGGTAGCGGCCGGCGAGCACGGCGATGAGCTCGGCGGACGCGGCGGGGCTCATCGGCGCGGGCGCGTGCGGCGCGGGCGTGCCGCCGGTGGTCGTGGCACCCGCGGTCGCGGCGGCGGTCGTCCATTCCGTGGTGAGGACGGCCGCGGCGGGGTCGTGGGCGACCGGGCGCGGCGCGCCTGCGGCGTCCGCGGGCCGGTGCCCGCCGGTGAGGGCCCGGACCCAGGCGGGCATGGGGACGGTCAGTCCGGGATCGGCACCGGTGCCGATCCCGGGCAGGGAGCCGGCCCCGGTCCCCGCCCCGGGTTGGGAAGCCGGGCCGGCGCCGGGCCCGCCCGTCGTGCCCGAGCCCGAGCCCGAGCCCGGCCCCGGCCCCGGAACCACGGTCGACCCGGCCTGCGACGCGCCGGCGACGCCGGCCGTCCCCGGCAGGGACAGCGCGACCCGCCCCGTCACGATCCGGCGGCGCAGGTCCCCCGCGTCGGCCGGCCGCTCCGCCGGTGCCTTGGCGAGCAGGTCGACGACGATCCGGTCGAAGTAGTCGGGGAGCTCGGCCCGGTGCGCGCGCGGCGGACTCGGCACCGTGTCGCGGTGTCCGATGAGGATCGCCCAGGAGTCGCCCAGGTCGAAGGGCGGGGCGCCGGTGGCGAGTTCGTACAGCACGCACCCCAGCGAGTAGAGGTCGCTGCGGTGGTCGATCTCGCCGCCGCCGATCTGCTCGGGCGACATGTAGTGGGGCGTGCCCATGGCGATGCCGGTGCCGGTGAGCTTGGACGTGAAGCCCACGTCCGCGCCGAGGCGCGCTATGCCGAAGTCGCAGATCTTCACCGTCCCGTCCCGCAGCCGCATGATGTTCGCGGGCTTCAGGTCGCGGTGCACGATCCCGTGCCCGTGGGTGTACGCGAGGGCGTCGGCGACCTGGTCGGCGATCTCGACGACGTCGTGGACGGGCAGCGGGTGCTGCGCGTTGGCGGCGAGGAGCTGGCTGAGGTTGCGTCCTTCGAGGAGCTCCATGACGAGGAAGAGCACCCCGTCGTACTCGCCGAAGTCGTGCACGACGGTGATGCCGCGGTGCTGGAGCGCGGCGGCCACCCGCGCCTCGCGCCGGAACCGCTCGCGGACCACGGTGAGGACCTGCGGGTCCTGCTGCGGTCCGATCGGCTTGAGGCACTTGACGGCGACCCCGCGGCCGAGCGCCTCGTCGGTGGCGCGCCACACCTCGCCCATGCCCCCGCGACCGATGACCTCGTGCAGGCGGTACCGGCCCTGGATCAGTCTGGAGTCCCCCATCGTGTGCTGCCGCCCCCGTCGATCTCCTACGCCTGTCCCGGCTCCTCCAGTATGGACGCCGGTTCGGACAGTGGGTACGGGGCGGGGTACGTGTAAGGGTCGGGTCGCGCTCCCGGGCCGAGCCGGTCCATGGCGCGGAGGATGTGCCCGGGCGGCAGCCGCCAGCGCAGCCGGGCGGGGACGCGGCGCAGCAGGGCGGCCGTGGTGGTCAGGCGGCGGGTGACGGTCTCCGGCGGCGGGGCGGGACGGCCGTAGAGCCGGTGGGCGTACGGGGGCAGGGTGTCGTAGGCGAGCGCCGCGACGCGCCGCCAGATCACCTCGCGCGCCGGTACCAGGAGGGGTTTCACCGGCGGCCGGCGCAGGAAGTCCTCGACGGTACGGGCGTCCGCGCCGGCCTGGAGCCGGGGCCGTACGGTCGCGAAGTACGCGGCGAGCGCGGCGGTGGAGCCGGGGACGGTGGCCGGGTCGAGCCCGACGAGCCGCGCCGAGGTGCGGTGTTCGTCGACGTACCGGTCGGCCTGGGCGTCGGTGAGCGGGATGCCCGAGCGGCGTGCGACCGAGAGGTAGGAGTCGGTCTCGGCGCAGTGCACCCAGAGCAGCAGCTCCGGGTCGTCCACGCCGAGCCGCCGGTGGATGCGGCGCACCCGTGCCCCGGCCGCCTCGGCGGCCTCGGTGGTCCCGTAGCTCAGGGTTCCGACGAAGTCGGCGGTCCGCATGAGCCGCCCCCAGGGGTCCTTCCGGAAGCTGCTGTTGATCATGACGCCGCGTACGGCGACGGGGTGCAGCGCCTGCAGCCACAGGGCCCGCACGCCGGCGATCCACATGACCGGGTCGCTGTGCACCTGCCAGGTCACGGAACGGGGTCCGAAGAGCCCCGGGTCGGCACTCAAGAAGCGTCCTCGCTCATACCGTTCAGGCTACGTCCGAACCGGCTCCGTGGAACCGGTCGTGCACGAGGGGCGGGCGGACGTCCGGGGAGCGCGGTCCCGGGATCGCCGGTGCGGGAGCGCCGGTGCGGGATCACCGATGCCGGCCTCAGGGCTCGATGTTCTGGTTCAGGTGGAACAGGTTGTCCGGGTCGTACGTCCGCTTGACCTCGACGAGGCGCTCGTAGTTCGCCCCGTAGTTGGCTCTGATCCGGCCCCGGTCGTCGTCGGCCATGAAGTTGATGTAGCCGCCCTCCTCGGAGTGCGGCGCGGTGGCCTCGTAGTAGTCGCGGACCCAGCCGATGTTGGCGTCGTTGGCGGAGGCGTCGGGCCACATGCCGGCGATGACGGTGGCGAACGAGGCGTCCCGGTAGGCGAAGGCCGTCGCGTCGGGGGCGACGCGGTGGCAGGCGCCGTTGATCGGGTAGATGTGGACCGTCGAGTTCACGGCGGGCAGCCCCGGGGCGTGCTCGACGTGCGCCGCGATCGCGGCGTCGGTCAGCTCGGTCACGAAGTTGGCCTTCCAGTAGTGCTGGAGGCCGGGCGGCACGAGGGCGTCGAAGGCGCTGTTCAGTGCCGGGTACGGCATGGGCCCGACGTGCTCGGCGACCACCGGCGCGAAGTCGTGGAGGGGCCGCAGGGCGTTCTCGCCCTCGTCGAGCGGTCCGGCCCAGCACGCCACGACCAGGGCGAAGGTGTCGCCGTGCCGGTCCTCCGGGATGAAGGGGAGCGGCGGGGCGATCTGGAAGGCGGGGAAGCCGCCCAGTTGCTCCGGGGCGTCGGCGATGTACTCGGCGAAGGAGCGGACGACGGTGGACGCGTCCTCCAGTTCGAAGAGCATCGGTCCGCCGTAGATGTCCTTGACGGGGGCGAGCCGGTACTCGAACGAGGTCACGGCGCCGAAGTTGCCGCCGCCTCCGCGCAGGGCCCAGAACAGGTCGGCGTTCTGCTCCTCGTCGGCGACGACGAGCCGGCCGTCCGCGGTCACCACGTCGGCCGAGACGAGGTTGTCGCAGCTCAGGCCGAGCCCTCGGGCCAGATAGCCGATGCCGCCGCCGAGGGTGAGCCCGCCGACGCCGGTGGTGGAGATGATCCCGCCGGTGGTGGCGAGGCCGAAGGGGTAGGTGGCCGCGTTGAAGTCGCCCCAGGTCGCCCCGCCCTCGGCGCGGGCGGTCCGCCCCACGGGGTCCACGCGGACGCCTCGCATCCCGGAGAGATCGGCCACGACGCCGCCGTCGCAGGTCCCGAAGCCGGGGACGCTGTGCGCGCCGCCCCGGACCGCCAGATCGAGCCCGTTCTCCCGCGCGAAGTCGACCGCGGCCATGACGTCGCCCGCGTTGACGCAGCGCACGATGACGGCGGGCCGTCTGTCGATCATGGCGTTGTGCACCGTGCGCGCCTCGTCGAAGGCGTCGTCTTCGGCCGTGACGACCGTTCCGCGTACCCGTTCGCGCAGCTGGTCGTTCGAGAGCTTGCCCATGGCCACCGCTCCTCGTTCGAATCATTTCCACGCTACGCCGATGGTGCCGGGCCTCAACCGGAGGCCCGGCACCGTCGGCACGGGTCCGCTCCGTCCAGTACGTGAGACCGGGTCGGTCGGGGATGTGCCGGTCTCGGCCGCGCCCTTAGGGTGCCCCTACGCGTGGCCGGTACACGTTGCCCGCCACCCCTCCCACTCACCCGATTCACCTGATTCGCCTGAGGATGCCCATGTTTACGGTCAACGAGTACTTCGACGGCACGGTCAAGTCGATCGCGTTCACGCAGGAGGGGGGCCCTGCCACCATCGGCGTCATGGCTCCCGGGGAGTACGAGTTCGGGACCGCCGCCGCGGAGATCATGCATGTGGTCAGCGGTGCCCTGACGGTGCGGCTGCCCGGCGCGGAGGAGTGGGAGACCTTCGCCGCCGGGGACCGGTTCGAGGTCCCCGGCGACAGCAGGTTCCAGCTGCGGGTCGCGGTGGAGACCGCCTACCTCTGCGAGTACCGCTGACCCTGCTCGGACGTCCGGCGGGACGCGGAGGCGCTGTCCGCCGCGGGGGTGCCCGCCAGGATCGTCTCCTCCACCGCTTCGTACCGCAGGCGCTGGCCGGCCGGGTCCCGTTCGCGGAGCACCGTGCCGAGCCAGCCCGCGAGGAAGCCCAGCGGGGCCGAGAGGATGCCCGACGTGGTGAACGGGAACCAGTTGAAGTCCTGGTCCGGGAAGATCGACTGGGGCGATCCTGACACCAGGTTGCTGCCGGTCATGAGCACGAACGCGGAGACGCTGCCCACGATGAGGGTGCAGAGCAGTCCCGTTCGGGAGTAGCGGCGCCAGAAGAGGCTGTAGACGAGGGCCGGTGCGACCGCGGACGCGCCGATGCAGAACGACAGGGTGAGCAGTGCCTGGAGGTTCAGGTGCCGTGCGCCGGCGGCGATCGCGATCGACACGAGCCCGACGCCCGCCGCGGCGATCCGGGCGATCGCCATCTCCGTGGAGCCCTTCAGTCGCGCCTTTCGGCGCAGCCCGTGCGTGACGAGGTCGTGCGCCAGGGTGTTGGCGCAGGCGAGGGTGATGCCGGCGACCGAGGCCAGCAGGGTGAGGAAGACGGCTGTCGCCACGGCCGTGAACAGCAGCGTCTCGACGGTCGTCTGGTCCGTCCCCATGATGGCCTGGCTGACCATGAGGAACGCCGTCTTGCCCTGCGGGTCGCCGGTGACGATCCCCTGGCGGCCGACGATCGCCGCCGCGCCGAAGCCGATGACGGTGATCAGCAGGCAGGTCACGACGACGGTCGACACGGCCCAGGACATCGAGCGCCGTACGGCTGTCGCGCTGCGGGCGGTGAACATGCGCATGGTGATGTGCGGCAGCACCGCCGCGCCGAGCACGACCGTCAACTGCGTGCTGATCATGTCGAGTTGATTGCCGCCGAACTGCAGACCCGAGGCGAGATAGGCGTCTCCCGCCCCGCTGCCGCGCTGGGCGGCGTCCAGCAGGGAGGGCAGGCTGAAGTCGAAGCGGTGGAGGATGAGCACGGCGATCGCGAGGGACGCGCCGAGCAGGGCGACGGTCTTGACGATCTGGATGAAGGCGGTGCCCTTCATGCCGCCGATCGCCGCGTACGCGATCATCAGCAGGCCCAGGAACACGATCGCCCCGGTCTTGAAGCCGTCGGATTCGAAGCCGAGGACGACGGAGAGGAGATCGCCCGCGCCCGCGAGCTGGAAGATCACCAGTGGCAGCAGGGCGGTCAGGGTGACCGCGGCCGTGACGATCCGCACGGCGGGGCCGGGCAGGCGCCGGGTGAGGACGTCGCCGATCGTGAACCGTCCGGCGTTTCGCAGCGGTTCGGCGAGCAGGAACATCATCAGGACCAGCGAGAGCACCGTGCTCAGGGCGAGCGTGACGCCGTCGTAGCCGACGAGCGCGATGATGCCGATGGTGCCGAGCACGGTGCCGGCGGAGATGTAGTCGCCGGCGATCGCGAGGCCGCTCTGCACGGGGGAGAGCGAGCGGTAGCCGGTGTAGAAGTCGCCCAGGTCGTCACGGTCGGGGCCGGTCATCACGCACAGCAGCAGCGTGACGGTGATGACCGCGATGAACGCGATCAGCGACATGGTCTGGGCCTCGGAGCTGAAGCCGGTCATGCGCGCCCACCTCCGGCGGACTGCCACACGGGGCGTCCGGAGCGGCTCTGGCGTTCCGGTCGGGGCGCGGCCGCCGCGGCCGCCTGCTCGGCGCGTTCGCGGATCGCTGCGGCGAGCGGGTCCACGCGCTTGCGGGCGATCCGCTCGTACAGCGCGATCGCGGCCAGGGCCACGGGCAGCTGGAGGAGTCCCAGGACCAGACCGGTGGTGAGACCACCGGTGATGCTGCCGGTCATCATCGAGGGGGCGTAGCCGGACAGGAAGAGGAAGACGACGAAGTAGCCGAGCGCGGTGAAGGTGGCGACGCGGCGGAGCCTGCGGTAGGCCGATCCGAGCCGGTGCAGGTCGTCACGCCCGCCGGCGGCGACGGGCGGTTGCGGTTGCCGCTCCGGCGGGGACGCGTACTGCTGGGCGGACGGGTCCCAGGGCTGCTGGGCGGGCGCGTCCCAGGGCTGTGCGACGTTCCCGGCCTGCTGCGCGGACTCCCACGCTCGCGGGGACTGGTCCCAGGCCGCCTGGGGGTCGGTGTCCCAGGGCGGCGGCCCGCCCACCCGGGGCGGGGACGCCGCCTCCTGGCGGTGCCGCCCGGCGTTCCGGTGCTGGGGTACGGGCGGTGGGCCGGGGAAAGGCTGGTGGTACGACATCGATCTTGCTCCTTGCCGCCCCGGGGGACGGGGGGTGGCGCCGGTGGTCCGCGAACGTTACTCATGGGTATAGCTCTCGCGTAAGGGGATTCCGACCGCTCGGTATGTCGGTTCGGTGACGATCCTGTGCGCGTGCCGACGAAACCGGCAGAAACCTCCGTCGTGGATCTTTCCGCAGGTCACGGGCGGGTCTCGGGCCTGAGTGACCGGTCACGGCGCCACCTGTCTTGGTGCTACCGGCGGACGCGGGGCATGCCCAGGCCGATCCACGAGATGATCTCGCGCTGGATCTCGTTGTTGCCGCCGCCGAAGGTGAAGATGACGGCCGAGCGGTAGCCGCGTTCCAGTTCGCCGTGGAGGACCGCGCCCGCCGACCCCTCCTTGAGGGCGCCCGCCGCGCCGACGACCTCCATGAGGGCCGCATAGGCGTCGCGGCGGGCCTCGGAGCCGTAGACCTTCACGGCGGAGGCGTCCTGGGGGGTGAGGGTGCCGTTCTGGACGGCGTTCACCATCTGCCAGTTGAGGAGCTTCATCGCGTCGAGCCGGGCGTGGGTGCGGGCCAGGGTGCGGCGCACCCAGGGCAGGTCGATGACGCGCCGGCCGTCGGCGAGCGGCGTGGCGGCGGCCCAGTGCTGGACGTCGTGGAGTGCGCGGATCGCCATCGTGCCGTGGGCGGCGAGCGTGACGCGCTCGTGGTTGAGCTGGTTGGTGATGAGCCGCCAGCCCTTGTTCTCCTCTCCGACCCGGCGCGAGGCGGGCACCTTGATGTTGTCGTAGTAGCTGGCGGTGGTGTCGTGCGAGGCGAGGGTGTTGATGATCGTGCAGGAGTAGCCGGGGTCGGAGGTCGGGACGAGCAGCATCGTGATGCCCTTGTGCGGCGGCGCGTCCGGGTCGGTGCGGACCGCGAGCCAGACCCAGTCGGCGGTGTCGCCGTTGGTGGTCCAGATCTTCTGCCCGTCGACCGTGTACGTACCGGTGGCCTCGTCCCCCTCGCGGACCGCCCTGGTCTTGAGGGCGGCGAGGTCGGTGCCCGCGTCGGGCTCGCTGTAGCCGATGGCGAAGTCGAGCTCGCCGGAGAGGATCCGCGGCAGGAAGTACGCCTTCTGCTCGTCGGTGCCGAAGCCCATGATCGTCGGTCCGACGGTGTTCAGCGCCATGAGCGGCAGGGGGACGCCCGCCTGCGCGGCCTCGTCGAAGAAGATGAACTGCTCCATCGGGGTCAGCCCCCGCCCGCCGTACTCGGTCGGCCAGCCGACCCCGAGCCAGCCGTCGGCGCCGAGCCGGCGCACGGTCTCCCGGTAGAAGCGCTTCTGCGCCGCCGGGTCCGCGTAGCGGGTGTGGACGTCCTCGGGGACCAGCTCGGCGAAGTAGGCGCGCAGCTCGGCGCGCAGGCTGTTCTGAGCGGGCGTGTATGCGAGGTGCATGGGGCGGGCCTCCCGTGGCGGCTGTCCTGCGGCGGCGTTGCTGCGGGGTCCTCGGCGTCACGTGGGCGGTGCGACGCGCGACGGCGGCCACGGTAGAACGTGTTTCACAAATGGGGAAGCCTCGGGGCGGCTCCGGACGCCCCTCGGCCCCGGTTCGCAGCTGGCGAACCGGGGCCGAGAGGTTGTCGAGAGGTACCGCGAGTCAGGGCCGGGGCGGCCTACGGCAGCAGCTCGTCCATGGAGGCGCGACCCTTCTCCGCCATACGGCGTTCCGCCCAGGCGAGGGTCTTCGGAGACACGTCACGGCCGGACGCGAGGACCAGGTCCTCGGCCGTGAACTCGCCCTCCGACCCGGAATGCAGCAGCCGGTCGGGCGTCGGGAAGTCCCCCTGGGACGTCTTGTCGGGCTCAGCGTTCATGCCGCCTCCTACGTGTTCGTCCGGCACTCGCCATTCTCGTGTCCGGCCACCGGGTCCGCATCCGGGAGCGACCGACGGACACCGGCGGCCCGCGACGGCCGGCTCCGTCCTCCGCACGGGGGCCGCCGACCGGCGCCCGGCGCGGAGGAGGGGGCCGCCCGAAGGCCGGCCGGTCGGTGCGGGACCGCGCGACGGTGCGGTCGGGGCGGTCGGGGCGGTCGGGGCGGTCGGGGCGGTCGGGGCCGTGGCTACGCCGAGTGTCACGGCGGCGCCGCTCAGCCGATGGTCCGTGCGTCCGGGGCCGCCCCCGCGTTCCGGACGAGCTCCGCGGCCGTGCGGGCCGCGAGCCCCGTCCCCTCCCCGTGAAGGCGGCCGTACGCCTCCGGGGTGAGCGCCGCCCGGAGGGTCTCCTCGGCTCGCGCCCTGATCAGCGCCTCCGTCTCGGGCGTGAAGGGCCGGAAGCCGCCGTCGGTTCCGGACCCGGCCTGGGCGTCGAACGCGCCGAGGAGCCGCGCCCCGGTCTCGGCGTCGCCCGGCCCGGCGCGCCCGCCGAGCGCCCACGCTGCCGTGGCGAACTGGGTGACGAGCAGGTACGGGGCGACCAGGTGGGCGAGGGTCTCCACCTCCGCGACGGCGCGCGCCAGCCGCTCCACGGCCCGGTCGTAGGCGCCGTCGAGGCAGTCGAGCCAGGCCCACGCCCCTCCGGCGAGACCCCAGAAGAGGCCCGGGGTCACGTCTCCGAACTCGACCTCCAGCCGGGTGAGCTGGGCCCGGGCGAGACCGGTGCGCCCGGTGTGGCCGTAGTGCTGGGTGAGCAACAGTCGTGCGGAGCCGGCGACCTCGGCGCCCCATTCCCCCGCCGCGTCGGCGGCTTCGACCAGGAGCTTTTCGGCCGCCGGATCCCCCTCCGGGTGGAGCCGGAGCCGTACGGCCGCGAGGCGCGCGGTGTAGAGCGGCACCTGGGAGCGCGCGCCGACGTGGGCGGCGGCGTCCGCGGCCCGCTCGAAGTCGGCGGCCGCCTCGCCGAGCCGGCCCGAGCGCTCGCGGGCCTCGCCCCGGGCGGCGAGCGATTCGGCGATGCCCCAGGAGTCCCCGGCTGCCTCGAAGAGGGCGAGCGCCTCGGTCGCGTCGTGGGGGCCGTGGACGACGAGCTTGGCCCTCATGAGCAGGGCGAAGGCCAGGTCCCAGCCGGGGGCGTGGTCGCGGCAGGCGTCGACGATGGCCGTCAGGGTGTCGCCGAGGCTCGCGAACTCGCCCGTCATGAGGCGGGCGAAGTACCACATCACGGCCGGCTGGCGGCAGGTCTGCGGCAGGCCGGGGCGGTACGCGGAGACCAGAGCGGCGAGCCTGGCGCGGGTCTCGGGGTGCTCGAACGAGGTGGCGCCCCGGCCGCCCTGGGTCGCGAGCGCGTAGAGCCGGCCGCCGCGCCGGGCCTCGACGAGTCGCTCGCCGTGCCACGGGGGCGGGACGTCCGTGCACCGGCCGTCGAACGGCTCGGCCGGGCGGACGGGCTCCTGGAACGGGTCGGGGCCGAGCCGGCCGGCCTCCACGGCCCATGTGCGGGCGTCGACCTGGTGGTGGCGCAGTTGCCAGAACCAGCTGAGGGAGTGGACGAGGCAGAGCACCTCCTGCTCCTCGCCGAGCGCGACGGCCGTCCGCAGCGCCCCGCGCAGATTGTCGTGCTCGCGCTCCAGGAGGGCGGTGGCGGCGACCTGTCCTGAGCCTCGCAGTTCGGGGTCGGCGGTACGGGCCAGCTCCCGGTAGTACGTGAGATGGCGCCGCTCGGCAGCGGGCCGCTCCCCCGACTCGTCGAGGCGCTCCCCCGCGTACTCCGCCACCGTCTCCAGGAGCCGGAACCGCATCCCCTCGCCGTCCCGGCCGGGACCGGCCACCACCAGCGACTTGTCGACCAGCGCACCCAGCAGATCCAGCACCTCAGGGGCGCCGCCGCCGGTGCACACCGCCTCCACCGCGCCGCCGTCCACCGCGCCGCCGTCCACCGCGCACGCCGTCGCCGGATCCGCTCCGTCCGCGCACACCGCCTCCGCCGCCGCGAGATCCGCTCCTCCCGAGAACACCGCGAGCCGCCGCAGCACCGCCCGCTCCGGCTGATCGAGGAGGTCCCACGACCAGTCGACCACCGCCCGCAGCGTCTGCTGCCGCGGCAGCACCGTCCGCGCCCCCGACGTCAGCAGCCGGAACCGGTCGTCCAGCCGCTCCGCGATCTGACGCACCGACAGCAGCCGCAACCGCGCCGCCGCCAGTTCGATCGCCAGCGGCAGACCGTCAAGGCGCCGGCACACCTCCTCCGCCGCCTCCCGGTCCTCCGCCACCGCGAACCCGGCGCGCGCCGCCGCACCGCGCTCGCCGAGCAGCCGCAGCGCCGTCCCCGTCGGCAAGGGACCCAGGGGCCGCACCACCTCCCCCGGCACCCCCAACGGCTCCCGGCTCGTCGCGAGCACCGTGACGTCCGGGCAGCGGGTGAGCAGCACGTGCGCGAGTTCCGCCGCAGCGGCGACCACGTGCTCGCAGTTGTCGAGGACGAGCAGCATGCGCCGCCCGGCGCAGTGTTCGACGAGCTCGGCGAAGGGGTCCTCCGGGTCCGTCGCGGCGACCGCCGCGCGGTGCCAGACGTGCGTCTCGCGCGCGCCCACCGCGCTGAGGACGGCCGCGAGGACCGTGGACTCCTCGCGTACGGAGGCGAGTTCGGCGAGGTGGACGGGGCCGTCCCGGTACGTCTCGGCGGCTTCGAGGGCGAGCCGTGTCTTGCCGACGCCGCCCGGCCCGGTGAGCGTGACGAGCCGCCGGGCACCCCAGTCCGCGGCGAGCGCGCCCAGGTCGTCCTCCCGGCCGATGAACGAGGTCAGCCGGGCGGGAAGGCCGACCGCCCGTCCCCTTCCGGTCGGCGCGGGCGGCGCAGCCGCGAGCAGCGCAGGCGCAGGCGCGGGCGCGGGCGCGGTGTCCGTCAGGAGTTCGGCGTGGAGGGCACGCAGTTCGGGTCCCGGGTCCGTCCCCAGCCGGCCCGCGAGGGCCGCGCGGACCTCCTCGTACCCGGCCAGGGCCTCGGCGGACCGCCCGGCCGCCCGCAGGGCCCGGATCCGCAGGGCCTGGAGGGGTTCGTCGAGCGGCTCTCCGGCCGCCAGGGCGGCGAGCGGCGCGAGGATCTCCGTGGCCCGTCCCAGAGCAAGGTCGGCGGCGAGCCGGTCGCGTCGCGCCTGGGTGTGCCGCTGCTCGACCCGGACGACGAGGGGGTCGGTGTCCCGGCCGGGCAGGTCCGCGAGGGCGGGGCCCCGCCAGAGCCCCAGGGCCTCGTCGAGGAGGCCGGCGGCCCGGGCGGGGTCCCCCGCGCCGAGCGCGGCGGAGCCTTCGGCGGCGAGCCGTTCGAAGCGGTGGAGGTCGACGGCGTCGGGGGTCGCGGCGAGCCGGTAGCCGCCTCCGGGCGCGGAGACGACGGCCTCCCGGCCCAGGGCCCGGCGGAGACGGCCGACGAGGGCCTGGAGCGCCGCCGTACGGTCCTGGTCCGGGTCCTCGGCACGGTCGGCTTCGCCCCACACCTGGTCGATCAGCGCGTGGGTGCCCACGGGTCGGCCGCCGGCCGCCGCGAGGGCGGTGAGCAGGGCGCGGAGCCTGGCACCGCTGAGGACGGCCTCCGTCCCGTCGTCGGTACGGAGGGCCTGGCACGGACCGAGAACACGGTAGGGCGGCAGCACCGGCCCATTCTGCCCCGGCGCGCGCCGGGGCCCGTCGGCATTTCGCCGCGGCGCCGCGGCGGCCGACCCGCCGAAGGCCCGGCACCTCGCTCTCGCCCGCCCGGCCGTCCGTCGGTCGGTCGGTCCGTCGGTCCGTCTGGCCGTCTGGCCGTCTGGCCGTCTGGCCGCTCACCCTTCCCCGCCTCCCTGCCGCACCCGTGTCGCTCCCCCGCCGAGGCGAACTCGCGCCACGCCGTGTCATCGCCATGGCGTCGGAGGGGTGCGGGTTCGACAATGGGGAGGATGACCGATGAAGACCGGCGTACGCGCAGTGGCGAGATCGGGCCCGCCGAGTGGCTCGCCATGAACCGGAACGGCAGCTTCGACTGGGATCTCGACACGGGCACCATCGATGTCGACACGTCCGGGCTGCTGGTCTTCGGGGTGGCCCCGGACGCCTTCGACGGCCGCCCGGTGACGCTGATCGCCCGCCTCGACCCCGAGGAGCGGACGAAGCTGGAGGCGGTCGTACGGGAGGCGGTCAGGAGCGGCGAGGTGTCGTACACCGCGCACTTCCCCATCCCGCAGGCCGACGGACCACCCCACTGGACGCATGTCCAGGCGCGGATCCTGCGCTCGCCGGACGGGCGGGCGCGGCGGATCGTCGGGGTCGTGCGGGACACGACCGCGGAGGTCACGCGCTTCGCGTTCGTCCAGGAGCTGGAGAAGCGCCGCGAGGTCCAGACGAACATCGTCGAACGGACGACGGCCGCGCTCTCGCGCGCGGTGACCGTGGACGACGTGACGGCCGCGCTGACCGGCCCCGGCGGGCTCGCCAGGCTCGGCGCGGACGGCCTGGCGCTCGGTCTCGTCGAGAACGGCTCGCTCAACATCATCGCGCTCAGCGGCGAAACCCTCGACGTGCTCGACGGCTTCCGGGTCCGGCGGCTCGACCGGGGCATGCCGCTCGCCGAGGCGGTGCTGAGCGGTCGGCCCCGGTTCGTCTCCTCGTTCCCCTCGCTCGGGCGGGACTTCCCCGAGCTGGCCCCCTACCTGGCACGGCTGGACTTCCGGGCGGCCTGCTATCTGCCGCTGGTGGCGCAGGCGCGGTCACTGGGCGGCATGGCGCTGTTCTACCGGGGCCGCACGTCGTTCAACGCCGACGAGCGCAACCTGGCCCTCGGGCTCGCGGCGATCGTCGCCCAGTCCCTCCAGCGGGCGATCCTCTTCGACGAGGAGCGGGAGCTCGCGACCGGGCTCCAGGCGACGATGCTGCCGCGCCGGATCCCGCGGATCACCGGCGGCGAGATCGCCGTGCGCTACCACGCCGCCTGGAGCGGACGGCAGGTCGGCGGCGACTGGTACGACGTGATCCCGCTGCCCCGCGGGCGGGTCGGGATCGTCGTGGGCGACGTCCAGGGCCACGACACCCATGCCGCCGCCATCATGGGACAGCTGCGCATCGCCCTGCGCGCGTACGCCGGGGAGGGCCACGCCCCGTCGACGGTGCTGGCCCGCGCCTCCCGCTTCCTGGCCGAGCTGGACACCAACCGCTTCGCCACCTGCACGTACGCCCAGGTGGATCTGGGCAGCGGCACCCTGCGGGCGGTACGGGCCGGGCATCTGGGGCCGCTGATCCGGCACACCGACGGCCGGGTCGGGCAGCCCAAGCTGCGGGGCGGGCTGCCGCTGGGGCTCGCGACGGTGTTCGGCGAGGAGGAGTTCCCGGAGACACGGCTGGACCTCGTCCCCGGAGAGACGCTGGTGCTGTGCACGGACGGGCTCGTCGAGCAGCCCGGGTCGGACATCGAGACCGGTCTCGTCGCGCTCTCGGGTGCCATCAGCAGCGGCCCGCCGCAGGCGGAGGCGCTCGCCGACCACCTCTCCGAGCGGCTGTGGGAGCGCTGGGGCTCGGGCGACGACGTGGCGCTCCTGGTGCTGCGGCGCAGCCCGGACCCGGGCACGCCCCGGGCGCCGCGCATCCATCAGTACATCCACCAGGCGGACCCGCAGGGCCTGTCGGACGCGCGTGCGGCCGTGGGGCAGGCGCTGCGCGACTGGGGCATGACGGAACTGGCGGACGACGCCGAGCTGCTGACGGGCGAGCTGCTCGTCAATGTCCTGCTGCACACCGAGGGCGGTGCGGTGCTCACCCTGGAGGTGCTGCCCGAACCGGTGCGGCGGGTACGGCTGTCGGTGCAGGACCGGTCGAGCGCCTGGCCCCGGCGGCGTACCCCGGGCGAGGCCGCGACCTCGGGGCGCGGACTGCTGCTGCTGGACGCGCTGGCGTCGCGGTGGGGCGTCGAGCCGCGCGGCGAGGGCAAGGCCGTGTGGTGCGAGATCGGTCCGGCGGAGGTGCCGGCGGACGCCGTGAACGGCGTCTGAGGAAGAACACCCGGAGAGGCGAGGAGCGACGTCATGGACCCTGTGGCCGCCCTGAACCGGATCGCGTTCCTCCTGGAGCGCGCCCAGGCTCCGGGGTACCGGGCCCGGGCCTTCCGTACGGCCGCCGCCGCGGTCTCCGCACTGCCGGACGGCGAACCGGCCGCGCGGGCGGCGGCGGGCACCCTCGAGTCCGTGAAGGGCCTCGGGCCGAAGACTGCGGCGGTGGTGCGCGAGGCGCTGGACGGGCAGGTCCCGGAGTATCTGGCGCGGCTGGAGGCGGAGTTGGAGGAGTCCCTGCGGACCGCCGGGCCGACGCACGGGGGCGAGGCGTTGCGGGCGGCCCTGCGGGGCGACTGCCATCTCCACTCGGACTGGTCCGACGGCGGCGCGACGATCGAGGACATGGGCCGTGCGGCGGCGGGGCTCGGCCATGAGTGGGCCGTGCTCACCGACCACTCGCCCCGGCTCACGGTGGCGCGGGGACTGTCGGCCGAGCGGCTCCTGGAGCAACTGGACGTGGTGGCGCGGCTGAACGAGGAGTGGGCGCCGTTCCGTCTGCTGACCGGGATCGAGTGCGACATCCTGGACGACGGTTCGCTGGACCAGGAGCCCGAGCTGCTCGACCGTCTCGACCTGGTGGTCGGTTCGGTCCACTCGAAGCTCCGGATGGACGGGAAGGCGATGACCCGCCGACTGGAACGGGCCGTGCGCAACCCGCTGATGGACGTGCTCGGGCACTGCACGGGCCGGCTGGTGGCCGGGGGGCGGCTGCGGCCGGAGTCGGAGTTCGACGCGGAGCGGGTGTTCGCCGCGTGCGCCGAGTCCGGGACCGCGGTCGAGATCAACAGCCGCCCGGAGCGGCTCGACCCGCCGCGGCGGCTGCTGCGGCTCGCCGTGGCGGCAGGCGCGTACGTCGCGGTGGACACGGACGCGCACGCGCCGGGCCAGCTGGAGTGGCAGATCCTCGGGTGCGCGCGGGCGGAGGAGTGCGGGGTGCCGGAGGACCGGGTGATCAACACCTGGTCGGCGGAGCGGTTGTCGGAGTGGACCCGGGCCTGAGGGGGGGACCCGGGCCTGAGGTGGGCGGCAGGCCCGCCGGCGGTCAGGCGCGCTGCCAGACCGTCGTCGCGTTGCAGAACTCGCGGATGCCGTGGCCGGAGAGCTCACGACCGTAACCGGAGCGCTTGATCCCGCCGAAGGGGAGGGCGGGGTGCGAGGCCGTCATGCCGTTGACGAACACGCCGCCGGCCTCCAGGTCGCGCACGAAGAAGGCGACGTCCTCGGCGGAGCGGGTCCAGACGTTGGAACTGAGGCCGAACGGGGAGTCGTTGGCGAGGGTCACGGCCTCCTCGATGTCACGGACCGCGTACACCGTGGCGACCGGCCCGAAGGCCTCCTCCTGGTGGATCCGCATCTCCGGGGTGATGCCGGTGAGGACGGTGGGGCGGTAGTACCAGCCGTTCGCGAGGGCCGGCTCCTCCGGCCGGTGTCCGCCGCACAGGGCGGTGGCGCCCCGCCGTACGGCGTCGTCGACGAGCTCCTCCAGGTCGGTGCGGCCCTGTTCGGTGGCGAGGGGGCCGACGTCGGTGGACTCGTCGAGGGGGTCGCCGACGGTGAGGGCGTTCATGGCGGCGGTGAAGCGCTCGGAGAAGTCGTCGTACACGTCCTGGTGGACGATGAACCGCTTGGCGGCGATGCAGGACTGCCCGTTGTTCTGCACGCGGGCGGTGACGGCCGTCTTCACCGCCCCGACGATGTCGGCCGAGGGCATGACGATGAACGGGTCGCTGCCGCCGAGTTCCAGGACGGTCTTCTTGACCTCGTCGCCCGCGACGGAGGCGACGGCCCGGCCCGCGGGCTCGCTGCCGGTGAGGGTGGCGGCGACGACCCGGGGGTCCCGCAGGACGCGCTCGACGTCGCGGGAGCCGATGAGCAGGGTCTGGAAGCAGCCCTCGGGGAATCCGGCGCGGCGGAAGAGGTCACCGAGGTAGAGCGCGGTCTGCGGCACGTTGGAGGCGTGCTTGAGGAGTCCGGTGTTGCCCGCCATGAGCGCGGGCGCGGCGAAGCGGATCACCTGCCAGAGCGGGAAGTTCCACGGCATGACGGCGAGGACGGGGCCGAGGGGCCGGTAGTGCACGCGCGCGATGTCGGCTCCGGAGTCCTGGACGTCGCTCTCCGCCGGGTGCTCGTCGGCGAGCAGCTGCTCGGCGTTGCGGGCGTACCAGCGCATCGCCTTGGCGCACTTGGCGGCCTCCGCGCGGGCTGCGGCGACGGGCTTGCCCATCTCGACGGTCATGGTGTGCGCGATGTCCTCGGTGTCCTCGTCGAGGAGACCGGCGGCGACGCGCAGCAGGCGGGCGCGTTCGGCGAAGGAGGTGGTGCGGTACTGGCGGTACGCATCGTGAGCGGCGGCGATCCGCCGCTCGACCTCCTCGGGCCCATGGGCCTCGTAGACGCGCAGCGTCTCACCGGTCGCGGGGTTCACGGTGGCGATGCCCATGACGGGTCTCCTCCTGACATCGGCCCCCGTCTGCACGCTTCCGCTAAGCGGGGCTCGGCGCAACAGGGGCGGCGCGGTGGGGTGACCCGAAAGGGGCGGCGACCTCGGGAAACCTGGGGAAAGCTCGGGAAACCTCGGGAAACACGGCCGACGGCGATTCTCAGGCGGTGAGCCAGTTCAGGGCTCCCGCGAGGTGGGCGCGGAAGACGGGGTCGCGGTACGTCTCCGGGGCGTGACCGAGCGCGGTGAAGAACACCCGCCCGCCGTCGATCTCCCGGCACCAGACCAGCGGGTGGTCGTCACCGTGGGTGCCGCCCCGGTACGAGGCCTCGTCGGCCCGCGCGAGGACCCGCACCCCGGACCCCGCGTCCCGCGGGTCGGACGTGAAGTTGTACCACTCGTCGGTCCAGTCCCAGCGGGCCGGCAGTTGCGCCGTCGCGGGGTGCTCGCGGTCGTCGACGAGGACGATGCCCGGCTGTATCTCGGGGTGGCCGTCGAAGCGGGTGCCGAGGAGCTCGCCGTAGAAGGGCCAGTCGGGCTCGGCGTTGGCCGCCGCGTGGACGGCGAGGAGGGCGCCGCCGCCCCTGAGGTACGCCTCCAGGGCGACGCGTCCCTCCGGGCTCAGGACGTTCCCGGTCGTGGACAGCAGGACGACGACGGCGCACCGGGCCAGACGCCCGGGCGTGAACGCGTCCGGGTCCTCGGTCGCCTCGGCCTTCCACCCGAGCTCGTGAGCCAGCTCCGTGAGCGCGGCGGCCCCGTCGGGGATCGAGTCGTGGCGGTAGCCCGTCGTGCGGGTGTAGATCAGGACGTCCGGGGTGGGCACGTGGGGCTCCAGGGGACGGGGACGGGGTGGCGGAGAGAGCTTCGGAGAGCGCTTGGGTAAGCACTTCGGTAAGCACTTCGGTAAGCGCTTTCTGAGCAGGTCGACCGTAGCGATCGAAAACCCCGGGCCGCAACCCTCGGCCCTCCGCGTGCCTGCTCCTCGCCATGGCTGATCCGTTGTCGTATCGGATACACCTCTGTATCTTTTGGCGCGCCCTGCCTCACCCGCTCTCCGAGGAGCCGTCATGAGCACCGTGCCGCCCGCGCTCGCCGCCGCCGTCGGGCCGTTGCCCGAAGGGGTCGTCCTTCCGCTGCCGCCCGTCTTCGACTCCGTCGAGGAGGAGCGCTGGTACCGCAAGGAGCAACTCGCCGCCGGTTTCCGCATCTTCGGGAGGTTCGGCTTCTCCGAGGGGGTCGCCGGGCACATCACCGTCCGCGACCCCGGCGACCCGAACGCCTTCTGGGTCAACCCCTTCGGCATGAGCTTCGGTCAGATCAAGGCCTCCGACCTGATCCTGGTGGACCACGAGGGGACCGTGCTGGAGGGGCGCAGGCCCGTGAACCGGGCCGCGTTCGTCATCCACTCGCGGGTCCACGCCGCCCGGCCCGACGCGATCGCCGCCGCGCACTCGCACTCCCTGTACGGCAAGGCCTTCTCCAGCCTGGGCATCCCGCTCGACCCGATCACCCAGGACGCCTGCGCCTTCTTCGAGGACCACGGGATCTACGACGACTACCGGGGCGTCGTCAACGAGACCGAGGAGGGCGAGCGGGTCGCCAAGGCGCTCGGCGACCACAAGGCGGTCATCCTCAAGAACCACGGGCTGCTGACCGTCGGTCAGTCCGTGGCCGAGGCCGTGTGGTGGTTCGTCACCATGGAGCGGTCCTGCCAGGCGCAGCTCCTCGCGATGGCGGCGGGCACCCCGCAGCACATCGACCGGGAGACGGCCCTGCTCACGCGCGGGCAGATCGGCGGGCATCTGGCCGGCTGGTTCCAGGCGCGCCCGCTGTGGGATCAGATCACGGCATCCGACCCGGACCTCTTCGACTGACCCTCGCCCTCGGCACCGGCGCCGGGAATCTCCCGCGTCGACGCCTCCAGGAGCGGGGCGAGGAACTGGCGCTCCAGGCTGCCCGGCGGCAGCTCCGCCGGCTCCACGTAGCTCTGCGCGAGTCCGCCCTCGCGCAGGGCGATGAGGAGGCGTGCGAACCGGTCGGCGTCCACGGTCAGTTCGCGCCCGGCACGGCGCAGGACGAGGGTGAGCCCGCGGGCGATCTCGGTCCGCAGTCGCGCGTCGTGGCGCGCGAGCACCCAGGCGGCCTGCGGGTCGCGGATGGCGTGCAGGGTGAACTCGGTGGTGACGAGGTACCAGTCCCGCTCGTCCGGTTCGACCCGGGCGGCGAGTTCCGCGAGCCGGGTCAGGGTGTACTCCTCCGCGGTGAGCGCGTCGATCGACTCGGCGAGCCGTCGCACGGTCCGGTCGCTGTGCTCGTCGAAGAGGGCGAGGAAGAGCTCTTCCTTGCTGGCGAAGTTCGAGTAGTACGCGCCCCGCGTGTATCCGGCGCGCTCGCAGATCTGCTCGATGGTCGTCGCGTGGAAGCCGTGCTCCGCGAAGGTCTCCAGGGCGGCCTTCAGCAGCGCCGCGCGGGTACGGGGCCGCCGCCTGGTGACACCTTTCGGCACGGGTGCCTCCTCCTTCGTCCTGGGCCGCTTCCCGCGGCGGACGACCACCCTACCGGCGGTCTCATCCCGGGCAGGGATGACCACCGGCGGATAAAATTCACGCATGGGAGAGCGGCCCGTCGTGCCCGCGGCGCCCGATCTGGTCCTCGAGATCGACGGGGACGCGACCCGGATGATTCCGGGCCGTGTCTATCGCATCGGGCGTGACCCCACCAGTGACATCGTGCTCGCGGACGCGCGCGCGTCCTGGCACCACGCGGTGCTGAGCGCGCCCGCCGGCCACTGGACGCTGGCGGACGAGAGCAGTACGAACGGCACCTTCACGGACGGTCTGCGGGTGGACGGGCCACGGGAGGTGGGTCCCGGGACGGTCGTGCGGTTCGGCCATCCGGAGGACGGACCGCGCGCGGTGCTGTCGTCGGGTGCGGCCCCGGCCGCCCCGGAGGCGATGCCGTCGGCCCAGCCACCGATGCGGCCCGCAGCGGAGCCGGAGGCACAGCCACCCGTACAGCCGGAAGCACAGCCGGAGACTCGTCCGCCGGTGCGGCCGGAGGCGGAGCCCGCCCCCGCGCCGTACTCCGCCGTGCCCTCCGACCCCGCCACCCCGCGGAACACGCCCCCGCCCCGGCCCTCCGCCGTCTCGCACCCCGCCGCCACCGGCACCTTCCGGCAGCCGACGTCCGTGCGGCCGCTGCCCGCGCACAGCATCCGGATCGGCCGTTCCCCGGACAACGACGTCGTCGTCCCCGACCTGGTCGTCTCCCGGCACCACGCCGAGCTGCGCGCCCACCCCGACGGCACCTACTGGATCCATGACCTGGGCAGCCACAACGGCACCTACCTCAACGGCGCCCCCGTCGCCGACGCCCGCGTGACGCCGGACGACATCGTCGGCGTCGGCCACTGCGCGTTCTGCCTCATCGGCGGCCAGCTCGTCGAGTTCACCGACACCGGTGAGGTCTCCCTCGACGTCCAGTCGCTCGCCGTCACCGTCGACCACGGGCGCAAGACCCTCCTCGACGAGGTGTCGTTCCCCGTGGGCGAGAGGTGCCTGCTCGGGGTCGTCGGGCCGTCCGGCGCTGGCAAGTCGACCCTCCTCGGCGCGCTCACCGGTCAGCGCCCCGCCGACCGGGGCACGGTGCTCTACGACGGCCGCGACCTGTACCGGGACTACGCCGAGCTGCGGCAGCGCATCGGTCTCGTCCCGCAGGACGACATCCTGCACCTCCAGCTGAGCGTGCGCCGGGCCCTCGGCTACGCCGCCGAGCTGCGCTTCCCCGAGGACACCGATCCGGACGAGCGGCGGGCGCGGGTGGACGAGGTCATCCAGGAGCTGGGGCTCGTGGAGCGCGCGCAGCAGCCGATCCACAGCCTCTCCGGCGGCCAGCGCAAGCGGGTGAGCGTCGCGCTCGAACTGCTCACCAAGCCGTCTCTGCTCTTCCTCGACGAGCCGACGTCCGGTCTCGACCCGGGCATGGACCGGTCCGTGATGCACATGCTGCGCGGGCTCGCGGACGACGGCAGGACGGTCGTCGTCGTCACGCACAGCGTGCTCAGCCTGGATGTGTGCGACCGGCTGCTCGTCCTGGCGCCGGGCGGCCGGGTCGCCTACTACGGGCCGCCCGCGGACTCCCTCGGCTTCTTCGGTTTCGACGAGTGGCCGGAGGCCTTCGAGGCGTTCGAGAACGACCGGGACCGCGACTGGGCCGGCCTGTACCGGTCCTCCCGCTTCCAGCGCCGCTACGTCGACGAGGCGACGGCCCGCCCGAACGTCCCCGTTCCGGGGGCCGCCCCGGTGGAGCGGGAACCGGCTCCGCCGCCGAAGGCGCAGAGCTGGGGCTCCCAGCTGCGGACGCTCGTGCGCCGGTACACCGCGGCGCTCTCCGCCGACCGCACCTTCCTCGCCATCATGATCGCGTTGCCGTTCGTGATGGGGGCGATGGCCAGGGCACTGTCCGAGGGCGGCTTCAACCAGGAGTCGACGCTGAACGTCCTGCTCATCCTCTGTGTGGGCGGTGTCCTCACCGGCGCGGCGAACGCCGTCCGCGAACTCGTCAAGGAACGCACGATCTACCGGCGCGAGAGAGCCGTCGGCCTGTCCCGCTCGGCGTACCTGGCCTCGAAGGTGGTCGTGCTCGGCACGATCACGGTCGTCCAGGCGGTCGTCCTGACCTTGGTGGCCCTGATCGGGGTCCCGCTGAACGTGCCCGGCGGCAAGGGTGTCCTCATGCCACCGCTCGTGGAGATCACCCTCGCCGTCGCGCTGCTCTCGTTCACGGCGATGATGCTCGGTCTGCTCGTCTCCGCCCTGGTCCGCAAGGAGGAGGTGACGATGCCGCTGCTCGTCCTCCTCGCGATCGTGCAGGTGGTGTTCTGCGGGGCGCTCCTGACCGTACGGGGGACGCCCGTCCTCGAGCAGCTGGCCTGGCTGGTGCCGTCGCGGTGGGCGTTCGCGGCGATGGGCGCCACGGTGGACATCGGAGCGGTCTCGCCGAGCGACAAGACGGCGGATCCGCTGATGGACCACACGGCGGCGGCCTGGCTCTTCGACATGGGCATGATGGTGGTGCTCTGTCTCGTCATCGGCCTGGTCGTGGCGCGGCTGCTGCGCCGCCACGAGCCGGTCGTCATGCGGAGGTAGGCCCGTGAGCGTCCCCGTACCCGAGTACGTGCCGGACTTCCGGCCCACCCATGTCGTACCGCGCGACGGTCTCGACGCCTGGGAGGGGCCGGATCCGGGGCTGCCCACGGCGCCGCTCGACGCGTTCCTGCCGGTACGGCTGGAGGAGCGGGCCGGTGACTGGGGGCGGATCCTCTGCTCCAACGGCTGGACGGCCTGGGTCGACGCGCGGCTGCTCGTCACCGTCCCGGACGATCCGCCGGCGGCGGGGCAGCAGCTCACCAGGACCGCCGATCCCCGCCCGCTGATCGCCCGCGCCGAGGACGCGCTCGGCCGCTACCGGCGGGCGGCGGAGGAGCTGGGGGCGGGGCGCCTCGACGGCGAGAACTTCCGGCTGCGGACGCGCGGGCTGCGGGTGGGCATGGTCGTCGACGGCGAGTCGGTGTGGCTGTACGACGCGGAGCACGAGCGGTGGGTGTACTGCGACGGCGTGGGGCTGAGTACGTACGCGGCGTCGTCGGCGCCCTCGGTCACCTCCCCGGTCTCCCCCGCCGCCGGCGCGGGCAAGCGCGACCAGGACGCGGAGGCCGACGGAGCCGACGGAGCCGACGGAGCCGACGGCCATGATCGGGCCGCCGCCGCGCCCCTCGACCACGAGCCGACCCAGGTGGTGCTGCGGGGCGACCCGCCGGCCGCCGACGCGCCCCCGGCCACCGGACCGCCGCCGACCCAGGCCGTGCCGCAGCCGCAGGCGGACCCCGCCGCGGCACCGCCGCCCACCCAGGTCGTGGAGCGGCCGCCGCCCCGAACGGCCGGTGAGGAGTGATGGCCGACGCGCCGCGCGACGAACCGGAGCTGCCGGCGGGCCGTCCCTCCGGGCTCCTCGGCAAGGAGATCGCGGGCTACCGGGTGGAGAGCGAGATCGGCCGCGGCGGAATGGCGGTCGTGTACCGGGCCCGCGATCTGCGGCTCGACCGGACCGTGGCACTGAAGCTGCTCGCCCCCGAGCTGGCCCGCAACGACACCTTCCGCCGGCGCTTCGCACACGAGTCGCGGGTCGCCGCCTCGATCGACCACCCCCACATCGTGCCGGTCTTCGAAGCGGGCGAGACGGAGGGCGTGCTGTACATCGCCATGCGGTACGTGGCGGGGCAGGACCTGGTGGCCCTACTGGACCGCGAGGGTCCGCTGCCGCCGGGGAAGGCGGGGCGGATCGCCGTACAGGTGGCGTCGGCCCTGGACGCGGCGCACGCGCACGACCTGGTCCACCGGGATGTGAAGCCCGGCAACATTCTGGTCGCTGAGGGCACGGACCGGGACCATCCGGAGCACGTGTACCTCACGGACTTCGGCCTGACGAAGAAGTCGCTGTCGCTGACGGGGTTCACCACGGTGGGCGAGTTCGTCGGCACGCTGGACTACGTGGCCCCCGAGCAGATCTCGGGAAAGCCGGTGGACGGCCGGTGCGACGTCTACAGCCTGGCGTGTGTGGTGTTCGAGACGCTGGTGGGAGCGCCACCGTTCCGCCGTGACACCGACTGGGCGGTGCTGTGGGCGCAGCAGTACGACCCGCCACCCCCGCTGTCCGAGGTCCGGCCCGGGCTGCCGGAGTCGGCGGACGCGGTGTTCGCGAAGGCGCTGTCGAAGACACCGGAGGAGCGGTACGGGACGTGCCTGGAGTTCGTGGCCGAGCTGCGGGCGGCGCTGACGACGGGCGGTGGCGGGCCGGTCGTGACGAAGGGCCGGGACCCGCTGACCCCGCCGCGCGACCCGCCCGCGTGGGCGCGGCCGGTGTTCCGGAGCCGTTAGCCAGTGCGGCGGTCGCCCCGCCTCACCACCCGGGTACCCGCCCCGCGTTCCTGAGTACCCGTCTGAGTACGCGGCCCCTTCGGCCCCGGAACCCGGGCGTGCGAAAGTGCGTCCGTACGGGCCGAGGGGCCGGGTGCGGCCCGGGGACGGGGAGAGGGGACGGACGTGGACCTGTTCGACGGAGAGCTGGGCGGCCGGGACGAGCACCAGGTGGACGCGGGGGGCGGCTGCTCCTGGTTCTCCGTGGTCCTGATCGGGCTCGCGATCCTCGTGGTCATCGGCATGAACTGGTTCTTCGACTTCGTCAGAAGCCTGTTCTGACGGTGTCCGCCGGAGCGGCGGCATCCGCACGCCCGAGGGCCTCCTCGACCAGGCCGCGCAGCTCCTTGTCCTGGACGATCCTGGGGTAGGACCATTCCACGCACAGGCGACGCTCCGACTGCCGCACCGTCAGCAGCGCCGTGCGGATCGCCGGGCTGATCACGCCCATGCGGATCACCGCCCTGAGGGCGTCCCGGAAGAACCCGTAGTCCTCTCCGCCGCCGGCGATCGGCAGGATGAACTCCTCCAGGACTTCCAGGGTCGGTCGGACCCTTCCGGTGATCTCCCAGAGCGTGATCGCCGCGGTCAGCCGGTACCAGTGCGGGCCGTTCTCCATCACGGCCCGCACCCCGTCCGCGTAGGGCGCCGCGTCATGACCGAACTCGGCCAGGGCGGTGAGGGATGCGCCCCAGGAGTCCTCCGCCTGCAGGACCGCCTCGCCGGCTGCCCTCAGCAAGGCTTCTCGGTCCCCGCCGATCCGCAGCACGGTCCGGGCCACCAGTGCGTGGTTGCCCGGATGGTCCAGGACCTGACAGGTGCGCACGGCGGGTGCGGCCGAAGCAGCGGCAGGTCCCATGGCCGCCAGCAGCCTGAGCACCGTGACCGAGGTCCGGGTGTCGGTGAGCAGCGGGAGGAGGTCGGGCAGCGCAGTTGCCCGTACGCCCCCGCCCCAGGCCTCCAGCACGCCGAGGAACGTGCGGGTCGCACCGGATGCGGGCCCGCTCTCCCGGATCGTCTCCAGCATGGCGGGCAGCAGGACGTCCGCGTGCGCGCGCAGGGGTGTCAGGACCTCCCAGGTCTCCGGCCGTCTGGGCTCACTGACGACGTAGCCCCGGCCCTGCTCCTCCTCCTGCGCGCGGAGTTGCTCGATCAGCCCCGGCAGGGCGCGCGTGTCGTCGATCCGCGTCAGTGCCCACCGGGCGAACTCCCGGACCGTTCCGTCCAGGAGGTCGTCGGACGCGTCGTCGTCGAGCAGTCCGGCGAGCGCGTCGGCGTAAGGGGCCGCCGCCCGGCCGAGCACCGCGAGGATGTTCGCCGCCCTCAGCCGTACGGGCCCGTCCGCGTCGGTCAGCAGTGCGCCGGCGAGCGGCAGCAGGACGGCCTCCGTGGACCGCTTGTCGGAGAGCAGGAGCCACGCCGCGTCGAGTGCCTCCCGGCACAGCGCGGTGTCCGCCGAGCGTCGGGACGTCTCGATCAGCGTGACGACGAAGGAGAGTGCGGCGTCGACGTCGTGCGCGAGCAGTTCGGCCGTCGACCGCACCAGGTCCTCGCGGGTCCAGGGGCCGTCGACGTCCGGGGTGTGCCAGACCTCTTCGAACCGCGGTCTCAGGGCGGGGTCGGAGAACACCGCGATCAGCCTGTCCATGTGCCGGACGGGCAGGTCGCGGTCGAGTCCCGCCGAGGCGTGCACGGCCGCCACCCACAGGACGGGGTCGTCGGTGTCCAGCAGGTCGGCCAGCACCGCCCGCACCTCATCGGCCCGCTCCCCGGCCCGTCCGGCGGCGACCTCCTCTCCGAGGGCGAGCAGCAGCGGCAGCCGTACCGTCGGGTCCGTCTCCACCCGCCATCGCTCCAGGAGTCTCCCGGTTCCCCCGGACAGTGCCGTCGCCGCCCGCCGTACGGCCGGCTCGGGGTCCGCGAGCAGGACCCACGCCCCGGACCAGTCCTCGCTGTTCGGTGCGGGTGTCCGCATCGCCACCAGCACGTCGACGAGTGCGCGGCGCACCACGACCGGCAGACCGGGGTCGGCGGCGAGGGCGATGACGAACGGCAGGGCCACCGCGGCCGCGGACGGCGGCTCGCCACCGTCCCTCGCGACGAGCGCGTAGAGGGGGTAGGTGTCCTCTTCCGTCGCCGCCGCCCCTGCCGTGACGAGTCGACGAAGAGCCCGCCGGACGTCAGCGACCGGTTCCGACGGGCTGCCCGTCTCAAGGCCGGCCCACTCCACCGCGTCGAGCGCTCTCAGCAACATCCCGTCCCCACACCCTCGTTCGCCCCCGCTTCGGCCCGCCGGGCCGCCTGCGCGGCCTCATTCTGCGGCATCGGGGGCCATGTAACGGTCGGCGAGCGCGGTGGCACGGTCGCGCAGGGCGGCACGCAGGGACTGCGGTGCCAGCGCTTCCGCGTCCATGCCGAGCTGCCACAGGGCCCATTCGGCGTGCCGTGCGTCCTGGTAGGTCAGCTCCAGACGCAGCCGGCCGTCCGCGTCCGGCTCTTCGGCGCGGACGGCCACGGCGGTGTCGAGCAGGTCCTCGCGGCGCGCCGGGTTCACCCGGACCAGGACGGTGAGGTGGCCGTCGCTGAGGAACCGCGCGGAGCGTTCCCGCCAGATCCGGTCCAGGTCGACCCGCTGGGGCCGCTCGGCCGTCTCGGCCAGTTCCTCGGCGGCCAGCACCCGCGACAGCCGGTACGTGCGGTCCGCCCCCGCTCGTGTGGCCAGCAGGTAGCCCCGGCCCCGCACCGTGACCAGACCGACCGGGTCCACCGTGCGCCACTCCGGTTCCTGGCCCGTGGCCGCGTAGTGGATGCGCAGCCTGTGTCCGGCGAGCACCGCGCGCCGGACCTCCCTCATCGTGGTGGCCGCCACCTCGTCGGCGACCGCCCTGCGCGAGAGCAGGTCCGCCTCCGGCTCGACCAGGAAGCGCTGGACGGCGTCGCTCGCGGTGGTCCGGTGGTTCTCGGGCAGCGCGTCGAGGACCTTCCGCACGGCCGAGGCCCGCGCCGAGCCGAGGCCGAACGCCTGCTCCCCGCGGCCCGGTCCGGCGGTCAGCAGAGCGAGGGCCTCGTCGTGGTTCAGTCCGGTGAGTTCGGTCCGGAAGCCGGGCAGCAGCGCGAAGCCGCCGTGCCGGCCGCGTTCGGCGTAGACGGGGACGCCGGCGGAGGAGAGCGCGTCGATGTCGCGCAGCACCGTACGGGTGGACACCCCCAGCTCGCGGGCGAGCGCGTCCGCGGTCAGGCGACCGCGCTGACGGAGCAGGAGCACCAGGGAAACCAGCCGGTCGGCGCGCATGCGAGAACGCTAACGGAATACATGACCAAGGGTGTCGTGATTTGTTGGCAGGCTCGTGAGCACGGCATCGGAGCGGGCGGCCGCCGCGGCGCTGGACGTACGGACTCCCCATGGAACGACATGGGTCGAACGAATCGAACGAATCGAATGGAGCTGATGTGGCGATGGAGCGAACCGCGGTCAACCCGGTGACGTGGTCGGTGGAGATGGGGTTCAACCAGGGCGAGCTCGTCTCCGGGCACACGCGGACCCTGTACGTCTCGGGCCAGACGGCGATGAGCGACGAGGGCAAGCCCCTGCACGACGGCGACATGGCCGGGCAGTTGGCGCTGAGCATCGACAACGTCGAGGCCGTGCTCGGTGAGGCCGGGATGTCCCTCGCGAACCTCGTACGGCTCAACGTCTACACGACCGACGTCGACCTGCTCTTCCGGCACTACGGCGAGCTGGCGGGCCGGTTGGGCGCCGCCGGGGTGGCACCGGCCACCACGATGCTCGGGGTGACGCGCCTGGCGGTCCCCGGCCAGCTGGTCGAGCTCGAGGGCACCGCCGTCGCGTGACGCGGCCCCGGCACCACTGCTCCTCGCGCCGGGCGCCCCGGCGGGAGGGGTCGGTCCGGGTTCCGCGGTACGCACGCCGGGACCGCCCCCGCGCGCGCTCGTCGACCTGCTCGCGCGGCTCTCCGGGAGCACTGTGGAGGTAGGCGTTCGAGGAAGGTGACGGGCATGGGAGTCACACCTGGTCAGCAGCCCCCGCCCTGGGGCGGTCAGCCGCCTCCCCCCGGCGGCGGCCCGGGAGGTCGTCCGCCGTCCCGGGACGGCGGACGGGGCGGTCCGCCGCCTCCCCCGGGCGGCGGCTGGGGCGGCGTGCCACCGCAGCCGCCGCGGAGGTCGAGGACCTGTCTGGTCGTCGGCCTCGTTCTCGGCGGCCTCGCGCTGCTCGCGGTGATCGGCCTCGTCGCCCTCGTGGTCTCGGTGGACGACCCCGCTCGGGACGATCCGGACGGGCCCGCCGGGGACGTGCGGATCACGGCCTGCCAGGTGGACGCCGGGACGAAGTGGCCGCACGCGCAACTGGACGTCACCAACCGCAGCAGCAAGCCGAGCGACTACGTCATCGGCGTGGAGTTCACGGCGGCGTCGGGCGAGCGCCTCACCGAGGCGCACGCCGCGGTCACCCACCTGGCTCCCGATCAGGTCGCCCACGAGCGGGCCCAGAGCCTGACCCAGGTCGACGAGCCCGTCGCCTGCCGGATCACCGAGGTGACACGGGTCGCCTCCTGACTCCCCACCCCGGTCTCCGGCGGCCTCCCTCCTCGTGGCGGCCCGGGAACGGGGTGACGCAGGGAACACGGGGACCGGGGCAACCATTCGGCACAGTCGTAGGTCTTCTGTTCGATCACGCCGGTGATCGAACCTACGAGGAGACCATCATCACCGCTATTCGCAAGACCCTCACCGCCACCGCAGTCGTCGGCGCCGTCCTGGCGGGTTCGGCCGCCTGCGGCACCGTGGAGCAGCTCTCTGCCGGGAAGAAGCTGGACCAGGCCTTCGAGAAGCTGGGCAAGGAGAAGTCGGTCTCCTTCGAGCTGGACCTGGACGTCGACGCGAAGACCATCAAGCTGATGGACGCCGAGTCCGACCCGGAGCCCGGCGACGAGATCCCCGACGAGGCCGCCGAGCTGATCAGCGGTGCGAAGATCAGCGTCACGGTGGAGTCGAAGAAGGCGCTCGACGAGTCCGAGGAGAAGGACTTCGTCGGTATGGCCATGAAGGTCAGCACCCCGAGCGGTGACCTCCTCGACTACCGGGTCATCGGCGACTTCATGTACGTCCGGTCCGACGTCAAGGCCCTGAGCAAGGCGCTGGGCTCGCCCATGCCGCCCGCCGACCAGCTGCCTCCGGAGGCGAAGGGCCTCAAGAAGGTGCTCGACGGCGAGTGGGTCAAGCTCAACACCAAGGAGATGGAGAAGGCCGGCCGGGACATGGCCGGGGAGATGGGCGAGGCCCCCGGTGCCAAGCCGTCGGCGGAGCCCTCGCTGGACCCCAAGACGCAGAAGAAGCTCGTGGAGGCGCTCCGCGAGGTCATCGCCCGCGAGGTCGACTTCAAGACCGCCGGCGGCGAGGACGGCACCGAGCACATCACCGCGACCGCCCCGCTCCGCACCCTGCTCACCGAGATGATCGGCGAGCTCCGTCCGCTCGCCAAGGACCTGCCGCCCGGCATGGACCTGCCGACGGACAAGGACCTCAAGGACACCCCCGACACCAAGGTCTCGGCGGACTTCACGCTCAAGAACGGCGAGCTGACCGAGGTGTACGTCGACCTCGCCAAGCTGGCCGAGAACGCGAAGGTCAAGAAGTTCGGCCTCGTGCTCAAGATGAGCGGCGGCACGAAGCCGGTGGCCCCGGCCGGCGCGACCGAGATGAACCTGGAGGAGCTCATGGGCGGCTTCTTCGGCGCCATGATGCCGGACGAGGGCATCGAGGACGGCTTCGACGGGGAGTTCGAGGGGGACTTCGCCGAGAGCGCCGCGTAGGCACCCGGCACAGCGCCCGGTCCCGCGCACGGGGGGAGGCGCGGGACCGGGCTGTTCCTCACGGTACTGGCCGCGGGCGCCGCCGCGAAGGGTCCGCGGCGCCTCTCGCTTGCCGGGTTCACCCCGCTCCGAAGCCGGGTTCACCCCCGTCGCCCCTGTGCTCCCTGTCGCCTCGGTCGTCTCTGTCGTCCCGGCGGCGGAGCGCTCGGGCCGCGCTAGGTCGGCGGCGGCACGCCGGGACCGTTCTGCTTCCCGGGCCGCGCCGGCGGCGGAGGCCCGGTCCTGGTGTCCGCCTCGCCCTTGCGGCGGACACGGGTGGCGAGCAGGCCGCCCAGGAAGCCGAAGAACAGGCCCCAGAGCAGGGCGAAGCCGACCGTCTTCCAGATGTGGGGGCGGAGGATCACCTCGCCGCCCAGGGCGTCCAGGTCGCCGATGCCGAGGACCGAGAGGCCGAGGCGGGCCTCCACCAGGGTCAGAGGGGTGACGACCAGCATCGTCAGCGCGAACGCGATGCCCAGGTGCAGGGCGTGCTGCCAGATCCTGGTTCTCGCCGGGGAGCGGACCGCCGCAAGGAAGGCCGCCGCGAGGACCAGGACGGCCGCCACCGGGAGCAGCCACCAGGCCCGCGCGTCCTCCGCCGCGAGCGAGCCCAGGTCGATCGTCGAGAGGTCCGTGCTGTCGCCCGTGCCGTCGCCCTGGCGCAGGACGGCGTCGAGGATCTGCGGCATCGGCAGGCCGAACGGGCCGTCGACCCGGCCCTCCCAGGAGCCGCCGATGCCGACGCCGAGCGCGAGCCAGGTGACGTTGGGCAGGCCGAGCAGGAGGACGGCGAAGGTCTCCGCGGCGTGGCCCTTGGTCGCCGCGACCACCACGCCGATGACCAGCCCCACGACCACGTACGCGAGGAGCAGCAGGAGCATCGCGTGCGCCGCCGGCCGTACGGGTTCGTGGTAGCGGACGAGCCGGGGCGGCAGCGGGGTCCTGCGGGACACGAGGAGCGCGACGACGAGCACGCCGAGGATCCACAGCAGCCCGTAGAAGAGGGTCGGTCCGACGTCGGTGCGGAAGCCGACCGTCGGGTTCACGGCGTCCAGCAGCTCCCCGAAGATGTCCATCAGGGCGTCCTGGTCCTCCCCGCCGCCGATGGTGAGGGGGAAGTCGTGCCGGGCGACGGCGGAGACTCCCGCCAGGGCCACCAGCCAGAGGACGACCGTGCTCACGGCGCGGAGCAGGAGTTCGCGGGACTCGGCCACGGCGTGGTGCCGCAGGGGCCGCAGGAAGCAGTAGCCGACGACCAGTGCGCCCACCAGGGTGACGGTCAGCGGCATCGCGGTCAGTTCGGCCTGGGTTCCGGCGAGGCCTCCGGCGTCGCCGGAGAGTTCGACCTTGCCGCCCCCGGCCATGACGACGACGGCGGCCAGGACGGCGGTGAAGCCGCCGGGCAGGTCGCCCGCGCCCGCGGCCCAGAGGCCGAGGCCCGCGACGACGCCCATCGCGACGAAGCCGGCGACCACCGCGGCCAGGGACTGCAGGCCGACACGGGCGAGGAGCCCGGTGGTGGTCGCGGCGGGCCGCGTGGAGGTGGGGAGCCGACTGCTCACCCTGCCCACGCTAGTACCGGTGCCGGTCGGCCGCTTGCGGACGGGACCGCACGGGTACGGACCCCGCGCCGACCGGCCGGGCGGGCACCGGGCAAGCACCGGACGGGCACAAGGCCGCTCGTGCGCCAGGCCGCTGGTGTGCCGGGTCGCTCGCAGGGCCGGGGCGCTCGCAGGCCGGGGCGCTCGCAGGCCTGGGCGCTCGTGTTCTGCCACTCGGGGTCCTCCGCTTGCGGGTACCCACCGTTCGGCGCACACAATGGGCCCGGAACGGAAGAAAGGGAAAAACGTGACTTCCCACCCGCCGTCCGGCCCTCCGTCGGTCCCTCCCGCAGGTCCCCCCTCGGGCCCGCTCTCGGGCCCGGGCGCACGCCCGGGATCCGCCGGACACCCGCCACCGCCCCCAGGTCCGCCCCGCAGCGGCGCGGGCGGCGGTTCGGGCGGCGGCGGCTCCTCCGGCGGCTCCGGCGGTTCAGGCGGTTCAGGCGGCTCCGGCGGTCCGGGTGGACCCGGCGGAGCAGGCGGTTCCGGCGACGGCACGCCCGGCACCCCCGGCACCCCGCCGAACGGCGGCCGGGGCAAGGGCCCCTGGTGGCGTTCCGTCCCCAAGGTCGCCTCCGTCACGGCCGTCGTCGTCGCGGCGGCCGCCCTGGCCGTGGTGCTCACCAACAGCCCCGACGACAAGAGCGACACCGGGGGCTCCGGCGGCGGCGAGGTGTTCCTCCAGAACGCGGCCGCGTCCGGCCCCGACCCGTTCACCAAGTCGACGGCGCGCACCCAGCCGGCCTCCGCCTCACCGGCCTCACTGCCTCCCCGCACCAGCTCGGCGACCCCCGAGGTGTCGGGCTCGACACCCGGCCTCTACGGCGGGACGCAGTCGGTGGCCAGCTGCGACGTCGAACAGCAGGTCCGCTATCTCTCCGGCGAGCCCGCGAAGAACGCCGCCTTCGCCTCCACCCTGGGCATCCAGGCCGACCAGGTGCCCGGCTACCTGCGCTCCCTGACCCCGCTTCAGCTCCGGGCCGACACCCGCGTGACGAACCACGGCTTCAGGAACGGCGCGGCCACCGCGTACCAGTCGGTGCTCCAGGCCGGCACGGCGGTCCTGGTCGACGACCGCGGAGTGCCGCGGGTCCGCTGCGCCTGCGGCAACCCGCTGACCCTTCCCGTGGCGCAGAAGTCGCCGAAGACGACCGGCACGCCGTGGCCGGGCTACAACTCCAGCCAGGTGGTCGTGGTCGCACCGTCGGTGACGGTCGTGAACATCTTCGTGGTGTACGACCCGGAGGACGACAGCTGGTTCGCACGGCAGCACGGGGACACGGGCACGAAGGACAAGCCGACCCCGCCGCCGCCCACCAAGTCCCCGTCGACCTCGGCGTCTCCGTCCACCTCGACCTCGACGTCCCCGTCCGTCTCCCCCTCGACACCGGTGCCGTGCGTGACGGTGACGGGCGACGAGACCCCGACGCCGCGCGACGGCGTGACACCGTCGCCGTGCCCGTCGACGGTCACCCCCTCGGAATCGACGTCGTCGCCGCCGACATCACCCCCGGACACGTCCCCGTCGTCCCCGTCCACCCCGTCGTCCGACACGCCCCCGCCGGACACCACGACCTCGGACACCACGACGTCGGACGGCATCACCCCGCAGGACGACACGTCGTCGTCGGCCGACGCGCCGGGCCCCGAGTCAGCGCCGGTCACCCAGAGTTAGCCGGGCGGGCGGCCGCCCGGCACAGGGCGGCGCCGCGCCGCCCGTGGCCGGTCACGGCTGCTCCACGGGGCGAGGGCGGCTGCGCACCGGGGACGCCTTCGCCTCCGGGCGCGAGGACCGCGCGGCGAGCGTGCCGCGCGCGGCACGCAGGAGGTCGAGGTTCCGCAGGCCCCTCAACCGCGCCCCGAGCCTCAGGGGCCGGGCCGCCGCCCGCTCCTCCGCACGCCGCTGCCACAACCGCTCGTCACGGTCGGTGAAGTGTCCGGACATCAGCCGTCCCTCTCCTCGCTGGAAGGTGGCCACCAGGCCACTGAAAGGGAGTCTGTAACCTTATTGGCCCGGACAGCAGAGCCAATGAGGAGTGATTGGCATGGCAGTGGCACGCGTGGTCCATACAGCGGACCGGACCCTCACGGGCCGTCAGCTGGCCTCGCTCCTCACCCCGCCCGCCGAGGGCCGGTTCGGCTACCGGGAGCTCGCGCGGGCCGTTCGGGAGGCTCTTCTCGACGGGCGGGTGGCCCTGCGGCTGCGCCTGCCGGCCGAGCGGGAGCTCGCCACGGTGCTCGCCGTGAGCCGGACCACGGTCACCGGGGCGTACGACCTGCTGCGCGAGAGCGGGTACGCGCACAGCCGACGGGGCGCGGGCACCTGGACCGCGCTTCCGGAGGGCCAGGCGCCGACCCCGCTCGGGGCCTTCCACGACGTCACCGGGGCGACCATCGACCTCGCCCTCGCCGCGCCGGAGGCCCCCGCCGCGGAGCTCTCCGCCGCGCTCGCCTCGGCCGCCGCCGAGCTCCCGCGCTACGCCGGCACGCAGGGCTATCACCCGTACGGTCTCCCCGCGCTGCGCGCCGCCGTCGCCGCGCGCTACACGGCCAGGGGCCTGCCGACGCTCCCCGAGCAGATCCTCGTCACCACGGGGGCGCAGCAGGCCCTCTCCCTGGCGCTGACGCTGCTCGGCCGTGCGGGTGACCGCGTGCTCGCCGAGAACCCCTCGTACACCAACGCCCTCGACGCGATGCGGGGCCGCATGCTCCGCATCACCCCGGTGCCGGTCACCGAGTCCGGCTGGGACACCGGGCTCGTCGATGCCGCGCTCCGTCAGACCGCGCCGCGGCTCGCCTATCTGATCCCCGACTTCCACAATCCGACCGGGCACCTGATGCCGCAGGAGCAGCGGCGGGACCTGGCGCGGTCGGCGCGGGCCACCGGGACCTGGCTGGTGGTGGACGAGACGCTGACGGACATCGCGCTCGACGTGCCCGCGCCGCCGCCGTTCGCGGCGGCGGCCGCCGGCGGTGACAGCGAGCAGATCGTCTCCGTGGGCTCGCTGAGCAAGAGCTGCTGGGGCGGACTCCGGGTCGGCTGGGTGCGGGCCTCGTCCCGGGTCGTGACGGAACTGGCCCGGGTGCGGATCACCGCCGACCTGTCCGGTTCCGTACTGGATCAGCTGGTGGCCGTCGCCCTCATGGACCGGCTCGACGCGATCCTGCCGAAGCGCCTGGCGGAGCTGCGGCTGCGCAGGGACGCGCTGGCCTCGGCGCTGGCCCGCCACGTACCCGAGTGGCGGTGGACGGTGCCGCCCGGCGGGATGTGCCTGTGGATCGACCTGGGCCGCCCGGGCGCCTCGAACCTCGCGGCCCGCGGCCTGCGGCACGGGGTGCGGGTGGAGGGCGGTGCCCGGTTCGGTGTGGACCCCGGCACCCACGAACACCGGCTGCGCATTCCGTTCACCCTGCCCGAGGAGGTGTACGAGCCGGCGGCGGAGCGGCTCGCCGCGGCCCTCGACGGGGCGCCGGGGCGCTTCGCCGACCCGGCGCTGCCGGACTGGGTGGCCTGACGGCCGCGCGCCGTCGGCGCTTATTCGGATGCCCGCCGACCGGGGTCCGTGTACGGTCCACCGAGTGGAACCATTGGCCGACAAACAGATCCGCTCGTCCTTCGTGAACTGCACCAAGGGCGAGGCGGCGCGCCTCAAGCTGCCGCTCGACTTCGCCGAACTCCCTTGGGAGGACCTGGACTTCCTCGGCTGGATCGACCCCGGTGCGCCGCTCCGCACCCATCTGGTGGTCCCCCGCGCGGACGGACCGGTCGGCGTGAGCCTGCGGGTACCGGCCGCCGGGCGGACCAGCGCCATGAAGTCGAGCATGTGCCAGGTGTGTCTGACCGGGCACGCCTCCTCGGGCGTCACGCTCCTGGTGGCGCCGCTCGCCGGGGCGCGGGGCCGCGAGGGGAACACCGTCGGGATGTACCTCTGTGCCGACCTCGCCTGCTCCCTGTACGTGCGGGGCAAGCGGCAGCCGAAGCTGCGCGGCCGGCGCCAGGAGGAGTCCCTCACGGTCGACGAGCAGGTCGCCCGTCTGACGGGCAACCTGGACGCCTTCGTGGACCGGGTGACCTCGGCCTGAGCCCGGGGTCGTTCCCGTGTCAGGCCGCGCGCGGGTCGGGCCCGGCCCGCGTCGGTCCCGGCAGGCCGGGACAGCCGTGCCGGGACGGCCCGTACGGGGACGGCCTTCCGGTGCGGCTCAGCGGAAGGCCTGTTCGCCGGTGAGCGCCTTGCCGATGACCAGGGAGTGGACCTCGCTCGTGCCCTCGTAGGTGAGCACCGACTCCAGGTTGTTGGCGTGGCGCAGCACCGGGTACTCCAGGGTGATGCCGTTGGCGCCCAGGATCGTGCGGCACTCGCGGGCGATGGCGATGGCCTCCCGGACGTTGTTCAGCTTGCCCACGCTGACCTGCTCCGCGGTGAGCGCGCCTGCGTCCTTGAGCCGCCCCAGGTGGAGGGCGAGCAGCATGCCCTTGCCGAGTTCGACGGACATGTCGGCGAGCTTCTGCTGCGTGAGCTGGTACGAGGCGAGGGAGCGGGCGAAGACGGTCCGGTCGCGGGCGTACGAGATCGCCGTCTCCAGACAGTCGCGGGCGGCGCCGAGGGCGCCGAAGACGATGCCGAAGCGGGCCTCGTTGAGGCATCCGAGCGGGCCTGACAGGCCCCGGGCCCCGGGCAGCACGGCGTCGGCCGGGAGGCGGACGTCCTCCATGACCAGTTCGCTGGTGACGCTCGCGCGCAGCGACAGCTTCATCCTGATCTCCGGGGCGCTGAACCCGGGGGTGCCGGCCGGCACGAGGAAGCCGCGTACGCCGTCCTCGGTGCGGGCCCAGACGACGGCGACGTCCGCCACGGAGCCGTTGGTGATCCACATCTTGGTGCCGTTGAGGACCCAGTCGGAGCCGTCGCGCTTGGCGTTGGTCCGCATGGCGCCCGGGTCGGAGCCGGCGTCGGGCTCGGTGAGGCCGAAGCAGCCGATGTACTCCCCCGCCGCCATCTTCGGCAGCCACTGCTGCTTCTGCTCCTCGGAGCCGTACTTCCAGATCGCGTACATGGCGAGCGAGCCCTGCACCGAGACGAGCGAGCGCAGTCCGGAGTCGACCGCCTCCAGCTCCAGACAGGCGAGGCCGTAGGCGACGGCGTTGGTGCCGGCGCAGCCGTAGCCCTCCAGGTGCATGCCGAGCACGCCGATGCCGCCGAGGGTGCGGGCGAGCTCGCGGGCGGGGATCTCGCCCTTCTCGAACCAGCCGGCGACATGCGGCCGCAGCTCGCGGTCGGCGACGGCGCGCACGGTCCGGCGGATCTCGCGCTCCTCGTCGGTCAGCAGTCCGTCGATGGCGAGCAGGTCGAAGGGGTGGACGGGGGCGGAGCTGGACTGCGACGACGATGGCGACTGCGACGACTTCACGGACGGCCTCCTGGCGGCTGTGGCGACTCGGCGAGGCGAAGCGTAGCCCCCTACCGGATATTGGATCCAGTATTGAAAATCCGGTATCCCGGCCTTACGGTCCGAGGGATCCGATCGCCACCGAGGGAGAGCGGAATGCGCGCAGACCAGCCGGGCACACCGGGCTCCACGGCAGCCGGCGCCCTGTCCGGGATCGTCGTCGCCGACTTCGGCCGGGTCCTGGCGGGGCCGTACATGACGATGCTCCTCGCCGACCTGGGCGCGGACGTGATCAAGATCGAGCGGCCGGGTTCCGGCGACGACACGCGCGCCTGGGGGCCGCCGTTCGCCGGCGGCGAGGCCACCTACTTCCTCGGGGTGAACCGCAACAAGCGCTCGGTCGCGCTCGACCTCACAGACCCTGGCGACCTGGCGGCGGCGCGCGCGATCGTGGACCGCGCGGACGTCCTGGTGGAGAACTTCCGCCCCGGCACGATGGAGCGGCTGGGCCTCGGGTACGAGGAGCTGCGGGCGTCCCGCCCCGATCTCGTCTACTGCTCGGTGACCGGCTTCGGCACCGACGAGGGTGCCCGGCTGCCCGGCTACGACCTGCTCGTCCAGGCGATGGGCGGTCTCATGAGCGTGACGGGCGAACCGGACGGGCCGGGGACGAAGGCCGGGGTCGCCCTGGTCGACGTCATCACCGGGCTGCACGCGGGCATGGGCGTCCTCGCCGCCCTCCGCCACCGCGAGCGCACCGGCGAGGGCCAGCGGGTCGAGGTCTCCCTGCTCTCCTCCCTCCTGTCGGCGCTCACCAACCAGGCGGCCGCCCACCTCGGGGCGGGGGTCGTGCCGCGCGCGATGGGCAACCGGCACCCGAGCATCGCTCCGTACGAGGTGTTCGAGGCGCGGGACCGGCCGCTGGTCCTGGCCGTGGGCAACGACCGGCAGTTCCGGGTCCTGTGCGAGCGGCTCGGCCTGCCCGGGCTCGCCGACGATCCGCGGTTCGCGACCAACACGGCCCGGGTCGCCCACCGGGACGAGCTGGTGGCGGCGCTCGCCGGGCCGCTGGGGACCCGTACCGCCGACGGCTGGTTCGAGGAGCTCACCGCGGTCGGCGTGCCGTGCGGGCCGATCAACGACCTGGCGGCCGCGTTCGAGCTCGCCGACCGGCTGGGGCTCGCCCCGCGGGTCCCGGAGTCCGCCGCCGGTCCCGGCCAGGTCGCCCATCCGGTCCGGCTCGGTGCGACCCCGCCCACGTACCGCGCCGCTCCCCCGCGGCTCGGCGAGCACACGGAGGACGTGCTGGCCTCCCTGGCGCGGGCCGGGGAGAGCGCCGCGGGAGATCCGTGACCAGGGGCGGAGGAAGATGGTCGGCACCGGTGAGGAGTTCGTCCGGTGGACAGCACGAGGGATCGGAAGGTCACAGGCGATGAGCAGCGCGGTGCAGAGACGGCGGCCGCAGACCGCCCAGCAGTTCGTTCTGGAGGAACTGCGGCGCGCCATCACCAGCGGGGAGCTGAGGCCCGGCGGGCAGATCCGTCAGGACGCCCTCGCGGCCCGGTTCGAGGTGAGCCGGGTGCCGCTGCGCGAGGCCCTGAAGGCCCTGGAGGCCGAGGGTCTGGTCGTCCATCACATCCACCGGGGCTACTTCGTCGCGGAGCTCTCGCTCGCCGACCTGGAGGAGATCTACCGGATCCGTCAGCTCCTGGAGACGGAGGCCGTGCGGACGGCGGTGCGGCGGATGCCGGACGGCATCGTGGCCGCGCTGGAGCGCGTCCAGCGCGAGGTGGAGCAGGCGGCCGAGGAGGGCGACGTGGCGGCGATGGCGGCGGCGAACCGCCGCTTCCACTTCACCCTCGTCGAGGCGTCGGAGATGCCCCGCCTGGTCCGGCTGATCGCGACGCTGTGGGACTCCACCGACGCGTACCGCTCGCTGTACTACACCGAGGACCCGCACCGGCAGCAGGCCGTCCGCGAGCACCGCGCGGTCATCTCCGCGATCCGGAACGGCGACGAGGACGCAGCCGTCCGCTGGTTGGACGAGCACCGGGCGCACGCGGTGGCGGCCCTGCGCGAGATCCTGGACCTGGAGCGGGACTGAACCAGCGGCAGGGTGCTCACCGGGGCGGGCACACTCAGTCGAGACAGAACTCGTTGCCCTCGACGTCCCGCATCACGATGCACGCGTCGTGACCGTCGTACAGCAGGCGCTCCCGTACCGCGCCGAGCGCGACCAGCCGTGTGCACTCGGCCTCGAGCGCGGCCAGGCGCTCCTCACCCACGAGCCCGGTGGCGACCCGTACGTCGAGGTGCACCCGGTTCTTGACGACCTTGCCCTCGGGTACGCGCTGGAAGTACAGACGCGGCCCGTCGCCCGAGGGATCGGCGCAGGCGCACCACGCTCCGCGTTCCTCGGCCGGCCGCGAGCGGTCGTACTCCGCCCAGGTGGCGAACCCGCCGGGCGGCGGCGGTACGGCGTATCCCAGCACCTCGCACCAGAACCGGGCGACGCGTTCGGGATCCGCGCAGTCGAAGGTGACCTGGAACTCCCTGATCAACGGCATCGGCGCACCCTAGCAGGGGGACCGACTAGGCTTCCGGCCATGTATCACGGGGGATTGGTCAACATCGTCGACGTCGAGGCGACCTGCTGGGACGGCGAGCGTCCGCCCGGCGCCGTCAGCGAGATCATCGAGATCGGGCTGACGGTGGTCGATCCGGGCGCGGGCGAGCGGGTCTCCCGGCACCGGATCCTGGTGCGGCCGACCCGTTCGAAGGTCAGCGCGTTCTGCACCGAGCTGACCGGGCTCACCCAGGCGGAGGTGGACACGGGGCTGGACTTCGGCGCCGCCTGCCGGCTGCTCGCGACCACGTACGAGGCGGGTCTGCGGCCCTGGGCGAGCTGGGGCGACTACGACCGCAAGCAGTTCGCCCACCAGTGCCGGGTCTCCGGCACCCCGTATCCCTTCGGGCGCCACCACACCAACGCCAAGGCCGTGTTCACCGAGGCGTACGGCCTTCCCAAGCGCCCCGGCATGGCGCGCGCCCTGGAGATCGCGGGGCTGCCCCTGGAGGGGCGCCACCACCGGGGCGAGGACGACGCGTGGAACATCGCGGCGCTGGTGCTGCGGCTCGCAGAGCGGGGCGCGTGGCCGCGGGCCGGCGCCGTGGACGTTCCGTAGGCGCCTCGGGGACCTGCGGTTACCCTGGCGCCGGACGCGAGGAGGAACCATGGGGCGGATGCCGTCGGCCGAACGACGCAGACAGCTGGTCGACGCGGCGATCAGGGCGATGACCAGGGACGGGGTCGCCCGGACCACCACCCGGTCGATCTGCGCCGAGGCGGGTGTCTCACTGAGCGTCTTCCACTACTGCTTCGAGTCCAAGCAGGCCCTCCTCGAAGCCGCGATCGAGACGATCAACAGCGACTACGTGGCGCGGGTGATGTCGGCGGTCGAGCCGGGAGCCACCCTGCGCGAGACCGTACGGGGCGCGCTCCAGTCGTACTGGGACCATGTCACGGCCCACCCCGGCGAGCACATGCTGACGTACGACCTCACCCAGTACGCCCTGCGGGAGCCGGGGTTCGAGCATCTGGCGCGCGCCCAGTACGAGCAGTACGTGGTGTCGGCCGCCGCGCTCGTCGAGCAGGTCCGCGCGATGCGGGACATCGAACCGCGGGTGCCGGTGGAGACGATCGCCCGGTACCTGGCGGCGGCGATCGACGGTCTCACCCTCCAGTTCCTGGTCGTCGGGGACGAGCGGACGGCGGCGACCCTGCTCGATCTGACGGCCGATCAACTCGTGTCGCTCATCGACGGATAGGGGGCTTACGGTCCGTTCCGTGGAAGTCTCATGACCATCAACAGGTCATCTGTCCCGGACTATTGACTCACTCCTCCATCACCGCGATCCTCGGGGCGCCCGGTACTCCCCCACCGTCCGGAGGCATCGCCGACCATGACTCGACCCATCACGCGCAGGACCGGCGGCAGATCCGCCCTCCTCGCGCTGTTCCTCGCCCTGGCCGCCGTCCTCTTCGGCTCCGGTCCCGTCCCCGCTGCCGCCGCCGGCGGCGCGTGGTGGGAGCCGGTCTCACGGCCCGCGGCCGACTCGCAGATCAACGTCACCGGCACTCCGTTCACGGGAACGGACGCGCAGGGGAAGGTGCGCGGCTTCGTCGACGCGCACAACCACCTGATGTCCAACGAGGGGTTCGGCGGCCGGCTCATCTGCGGCCAGACGTTCTCCGCGGCAGGCGCCGGCGAGGCGCTCAAGGACTGTCCCGAGCACTATCCCGACGGCTCGGGCGCGCTGTTCGAGAACATCACCGGCGGGGCCGACGGCCATCACGACCCGGTCGGCTGGCCCACGTTCAAGGACTGGCCCGCCCACAACTCCCTGACGCACCAGCAGAACTACTACGCGTGGGTGGAGCGCGCCTGGCGCGGCGGGCAGCGCGTTCTCGTCAACGACCTGGTGACGAACGGCCTCATCTGCTCGATCCTGCCCCGCGACCGGAGCTGCGACGAGATGACGTCGATCCGCCTCCAGGCCCGCAAGACGTACGAACTCCAGGACTACGTCGACGGGATGTACGGCGGCCCCGGCAAGGGGTGGTTCCGGATCGTCACCTCGGCGGCGCAGGCGCGCTCGGTGATCGAGCAGGGCAAGCTCGCGGTCGTCCTCGGCGTCGAGACGTCGGAGCCGTTCGGCTGCAAGCAGATCCTCGATGTCGCGCAGTGCAGCAAGGAGGACATCGACCGCGGTCTCGACGAGCTGTACGGGCTCGGGGTCCGGAGCATGTTCCTGTGCCACAAGTTCGACAACGCGCTGTGCGGTGTCCGCTTCGACTCCGGCACCATCGGTACGGCGGTCAACATCGGCCAGTTCCTGTCGACGGGCACCTTCTGGGCGACGGAGAAGTGCGCGGGACCGCAGCACGACAACCCGATCGGGCTCGCGGCCGCCCCGGTGATGGCGTCCAAGCTGCCGCCGGGCGTGAGCACCCCCACGTACGCCTCCGACGCGAAGTGCAACACGCGTGGTCTGACCCGGCTCGGTGAGCACGCCCTGCGGGGCATGATCGACCGCGGCATGATGCTGGAACTGGACCACATGAGCGTCAAGGCGGCCGGGCGGGCGCTCGACATCCTGGAGTCCGAGGAGTACCCGGGCGTCCTGTCCAGCCACAGCTGGATGGACCTGGACTGGACGGAGCGCCTCTACAAGCTGGGCGGCTTCGTCGCCCAGTACATGCACGGCGCGGAGGGCTTCGTCGGCGAGGCGGGCCAGAAGGCCGCGCTGCGCGCGAAGTACAAGGTCGGTCTCGGCTACGGCACCGACATGAACGGCGTCGGCGGCTGGCCGGCCCCGGTGGGCAGCGGGGCGCCGAACGCGGTGAAGTACCCCTTCCGCAGCTTCGACGGCGGCTCGGTGATCGACCGTCAGGTGACGGGCCAGCGCACCTGGGACCTGAACACCGACGGCGCGGCGCACAACGGCCTGGTGCCGGACTGGGTCGAGCAGATCCGGCTCAGCGGCGGCCAGGGCGTCGTCGACGAGCTGGCGGCCGGCGCGGAGTCGTACCTGACCACGTGGAAGGCGACCGAGAACCACGAGCCGGGGGTCAACCTCGCGAAGGGCCAGCCGGGTTCGGCGAGCTCCTCGGAGTGGAACCCGTTCGTCAGCTACGCGCCGGGCCGCGCCCTCGACGGCGACACCGGCTCGCGCTGGGCCAGCGACTGGTCGGACGACCAGTGGCTGGGCGTGGACCTCGGGGCCGTCCGCAGGGTGGGCAGGGTCACCCTGGACTGGGAGCGGGCGTACGCGCGCCAGTACCGGATCGACGTGTCGGAGAACGGCACGGACTGGCGGACGGTGTGGTCCACGAGCGCCGGTGACGGCGGGTACGACACGGCGGAGTTCCCGTCGACGTCGGCCCGCTACGTGAGGATCCACGGCGAGCGGCGGGCGACCCAGTGGGGCTATTCGCTCTACGAGGTCGCGGTGCACAGAGCCTGAGCACGAAGCGGCGGGGGCCGTCCGGACCGCACATCGTGGTGCGGACGGCCCCCGTTCGCCGCTGTTCAACTCCCCGAGGGGCCGGTCCAGTCGGCCGGGACGCGGGCGAGCCGCACCCGCTGCGGGTGGTCGCCGACGTCCACGGAGGCGACGCGCCGCCCGGTGGCGAAGTCGATCGCGGTGACGCGGTCGGCGCCGCTCTCGGAGATGACGCAGGACCGTCCGTCCCCGCTCACGGTCGCCCAGTACGGCTTGGACGCCTCGACGAGCGGGCCCTCCTGGAGCGTGGCGCGGTCGACCACGGTGGCGTAGTCGTCCATCGTTCCCGCGACGCAGAGCCTGTCGCCGTCGGGGCTCATCGAAAGGCCGTGGTGGCGCGAGTCGTTGACCCAGGTGGTGCGATCGGGATCGGTCCTCGGGTTGCCGGGGAGGACCTTGGCCCGGGTGATGCGGTCGGTGGTGACGTCGTACTCCAGGAGGCCGTTGTAGAAGGAGACCTGGAGGTAGAGCTTCTTCTCGTCCGGGGTGAAGGCGACGGGCCGGACGGCGTCGGAGAGGTCGCCGCGGCCGAAGGCGTCGAGACGCTCGCGCATGTCGATGACGCGGACGGTCCTGAAGGTCGTGGCATCGACGACGGTGATGCGGCGGTCTCCCTTGGTCCAGTCGAGCCAGGCCGCGTCGAGGGCGGTGGTCACCTCGCCGATGGACATGTTCCACAGGAGGCCGTCGGAGGTGAAGACATTCTCGTGGGGCTTGTCGCCCGTCCGGAAGGAGCCGATCTCGCGGCCGGTGCCGATGTCGAGGACGTGCACGGTGTTGGCGGTGGAGGCGGAGACCGCGACGCGGGTTCCGTCGGGCGAGACGGCCATGTGGTCGGCGCGGTAACCGGCGACGGGGAAGCGCCAGTTGATCCTGCCGGTGCGCAGGTCGAGGGAGACGACATCGGCGAAGCTCGGCCGGGAGACGACCATGGAGGAGCCGTCGGGGGTCGCGTACATGTCGTCGACGAACTGGTCGTGGCCCTCCCCCGGGCCGCTGCGCACCCCGAGGAAGAACGCGAGCTTGACGGGGTTCAGATAGATCTCGCGGAGGCGTTCCTCCTTGTCGGGAATGACGTTCACGCGGCCGATGCGGTGGAAGTCGCCCCGGGCGGCGATGACGTCGGCGGTTCCGTCCCAGTTGTTGCCGACGAACATCGCCTCGCGGAGCGCGGCCGCCTGCGGCGCGCCGGTGGCCGCCCCTCCGGGGAGGGCGGAACCGGTGCCACCGGCCGTGGCGACGAGAGCGACGGCTGCCGCGAGGGCGGCGGCGAGGCGGCGGGGGCGGGCGGACGACGTGCGGAGAGAGCGCATGAGGGGTCCTTCTTCCGGCTCGGTGGGCTGAGTCGAGGTGGGCGTGAGGTGCGGGGTGAGGTGCTGCGCGAGGGGCGGGCGAGGGGCGGGACGGGGGACGACTCCTGGTGCGGCTCCCGGCGCGACGGGCGGCGCGACTTACCCGAAGTAACCATGTCCATGACAAGTCTTGCAAGTCCCCGCGGCCCCCTCGTCCCGCTCCGGCGCCGGGTAGGAGATCATGGACTCCGGAACCCAGAAGGGACGGAACGGACGATGAGGCACCGCAGTGTCGCCGACCTGATGACGCCGACCGCGGTGGCGGTACAGCCGGGGACGTCGTTCAAGGAGATCGCGCGGCTCCTCGACGAGTACGGCATCACCGCCGTCCCGGTGGTCGACGAGGAGAACCGGCCCGTGGGCGTGGTCTCCGAGGCCGACCTCCTGCGGCGGCACACCGCGAAGGACGGGCCCAGCACCGCGGAGGCCATGATGTCGAGCCCCGTCGTGACGGCCAGGCCCTCCTGGACGGCCGTCGAGGCGGCCCGCCTCATGGAGCGCCACCGGGTGAAGCGACTTCCGGTCGTCGACGCCGAGGGGAGGCTGATCGGGGTGCTGAGCCGGAGCGACCTGCTCCAGCTGTTCCTGCGCAGGGACCGCTCGATCCAGGAGGAGATCCGCGAGGACGTGGTCGTCCGCATCCTGCGGCTCTCCCCCTCCGCCGTCCACATCGACGTCGACGAGGGCCGGGTGACGCTGAGCGGCACGCTGGACCGCGCGGGGACCGGTCCGATCCTCGTCCGGCTGTGCGAGACGGTGGACGGGGTCGTGGAGGTCGAGGACCGCCTGACGTACGAGGACGCGACGGTCCAGGACGAGGCGGTCGCTGCCGTCGAGGCGGTCGAGGCCGCCGAGCGGAGCTCCGAGGGCGCGGAGGGCGGGGCGGCGTAAGCGGTGGGTGGGCGCGCGACCGGCCCCTACTCGGCGCCGCGCTCGCGTGCAGCCGGGTCTCCCCGCCCCGCCGGCGCCGACCGGCCGGTCAGGAGACCGCCTCCGGCCAGCCGTAGCCGGGTCCGGTGTGCTGGGGTACGGTCCCGGCCCCCACCGCCTCCATCTCCCGGTTGGCCTCGCGCATGAGCTTGCCGGCCAGGTCCCTCATCGCCCTGCTCGCCGCGAGTTCGTCACCGATCGCCGGAACGTCGACGTCCGACGGGTTGCAGCGGGCGGAGCCGTGGCCCGTGAGGGTCGAGTTGCCGGTCAGGAGCCGGGCCTCGGCCTTGGTCCTGCCGTCGTCCTCGACCAGCTCCACGCCGACCGTCCACTCCAGAGTGCGGGTCATGATCTGCCTCCTCGCACAGCCGGCCTCGCGCGACCGAGGCGCGGCCCCTTCCGATACCTCCAGGATCCATCGGCGCGCGCCGGGCGGCACGCCGCGCGCCGGGAGCGGTCACGGAGCCGGAGCGCGCCCGCACGCTCGGTGGCCGGCGGAAGGGGCGCCGGCGGCGCTCCGGCCTACGGGGCGCGGAAGAGGCGCGGGAAGCGCGGGGCCAGCCAGGGCTTGCGGCCCCAGCCGAGGGCCTTGCCGCGGGCGATCACGGGCCAGGGGTCGAGCCGGCCCAGGCCGAGGAGGAGGAAGGCGACCGGCTCGGTGAGGATGGTGCAGTCCGGGCGGGCGGGCGGCTCGTGGGTGGTCTCGACGGCGCCGTCCGTGACGAGGACGCCGAAGCTCGGGCCGCTGCGGAGCCGTACCGCGAAGCGGGCCGTCAGACCGTCGACGGCGACCGGGTCGGTGACCCGGGGCATCGCCTCGATCATGAACGGCAGGGTGAGGCCGACCCGGTGCGCGTCCAGCATGTGCGGGCGGCCGACGGCGAGAGCCAGGTCGTAGCCGTGCCCGAGCATGTGCGTCAGGAGGTACGAGCCGAGGACGGCCGGGCGCATGGCGCCGAGCGGGGTGGAGAGGAGCTCCTCCGGATCGCGGTCCTCCACGGAGGCGAGGAAGGCCTCCGCCTGGGCGATGATCATCTCGGCGAGGGGGCCGGGGGCCCGCTCCTCGAATCCGGCCAGCGCGCGTTCGTTGGCGTCGGCGAGGCTCCCGGGCGTGCCGTCGCCGTAGGGGCGCTCGTGACCGGCGGCCAGGTCGGCCATGAGGGCGTTGGCCTGCGCCAGGTGGGCGGCGGCCTCCCCGAGGGTCCAGGTGGACCGGGGTACGGGAAGTCCGGCGCCGTCCCCGACCGGTGCCGCGCGCAGCACCGCGGCGATGTCCTCGGCCGTCCCCCGTATCGCCTCGGCGAGCTCCTCGGGCAGCACCCCGACCGCGTCCGCGTGTCCCACTGTCACTCCGCACCCCTCCCGACCCGGCGGCCTCACATGAAGCCCGGTTGGTCAGGGACCGTACCAGTGAGTAGCTCCCTCGGCACCGGTCCCGTCAGCCGCACGTCAAGGTCGGCCATGGTCGTGTCAGCGCCTCGTCCTCGGCGACGCGGACGGCGGGCCGGCGGAGGTCGCGCTGCGCGTCCTGCTCCGCGACCCGGGTCTGCGGCCGCTCCTGGAGGCGGACGCGCGGGCCTCCCACGCGCGGGGGACCCCGGCGCGCCGCCGGGACGTCGACCGGCTCGCCCGACGGGTCGAACGGGACACCGCCGACCCGGTGTTCAGGGTCTCGGGCCTGCGCTGACCCGGCCCGCACCGCGGGCCGACCGCCCTGGACCGGCCGCCCTGGACCGGCCCGCGGTGGGCCGGCCCGCGGTGGGCCACCTCGACGGCACCCCCGTCGTCTCGGGCTACATGCCGATGTCCCGGGCCCTGAGGTCCTCCATCGTCTCCCTGCGCACCAGGAGGCGCGCGTGCCCGTCGCGCACCGCGACCACCGGCGGGCGGCCCACGAGGTTGTACGACGAGGCCATCGAGAGGTGGTACGCGCCGGCCACCGGCACCGCGAGCAGGTCGCCCGGGTGGGTGTCGGCGGGCAGCGGCACGTCCTCGGCCAGGATGTCCCCGGCTTCGCAGTGGCGGCCGACGACCGTCACGCTCTCGCTGTCGGCCGGTGAGTGACGGCCGATCAGACGCGGGGCGTAGCGCACCCCGTAGAGCGCGGGGCGCGGGTTGTCGCTCATGCCGCCGTCCACCGCGACGAAGGTCCGGCCGGGGGTGCGCTTGACCGCGAGGACCCGGTAGACGGCGACTCCGGCGGGTCCGGAGACTGCACGGCCCGGCTCGATGACGAGGCGCGGAACGGGGAGGCCGGCGGCGGCGCAGCTCTCGGCCAGTTCGGCGCGGACCCTGCGGGCGAGCGCGGGGAGGTCGAGGGCGGGCTCGCCAGGGCGGTACGCGATGCCGTGCCCGCCGCCGAGGTCGAGCTCCGGCAAGGTGACCCCATGGGTGTCGCGCACCCTGGCCATGAGGCCCACGAGCCGCCGTACGGCCACGAGATACGGCTTGGCGTCCGTGATCTGCGAGCCCAGGTGGCAGTGGATCCCGGTGAGTTCGAGCTGCGGCTGGTCGAGTATCCGGGCGATCGCGTGCTGGGCGTGGCCGTCCCTGAGCGGGAGGCCGAACTTCTGGTCGTCGGAGCCGGTGCGGATCTTCCGGTGGCCGCCCGCGCTGATGCCGGGCGTCACGCGGACCATGACCTTCTGGTGGCCGCCGGTGCCCACCGCGGCGGCGATGCGCGCGATCTCGGCGGGGGTGTCGATCACGATCCGGCCCACGCCGAGGCGCAGTGCGGTACCGAGGTCCTGCGGCGACTTGGCGTTGCCGTGGAGCAGGATCCGGTCGGCCGGGAAGCCGGTGGAGACGGCGAGCTCCAGTTCCCCGGCGGAGCACACGTCGAGGCCGAGTCCCTCCTCCTCCACCCAGCGGGCGAGGGCGCGGCAGAGGAACGCCTTGGCCGCGTAGTGGATCTCGGCGTCGGGGAAGGCGCCGCGGTAGGCGCGGCAGCGGGCGCGTACCTCGTTCTCGTCCAGGACGTACACGGGTGTGCCATGGCTCTCGGCGATCTCGGTGAGGGGCACACCGCCGACGAGGAGGCCGCCGTGCGGCCGCTCGGTGGTGGACGCGGGCCAGACGGAGAGCGGGTCGGCGCCGGGGGACGTTCCGGCCGCGGAGCGGGGCCGGGTGTCGAGCGTGGTCATCTCCGGGTCTCCCGTCAGCTCGCGAACGCGGTCAGGGGCCGCGGCAGCGGCTCGGGCTCGGGCTCCGGCTCCGGCTCCGGCTCCGGCTCCGGCTCCGGCTCCGGCTCCGGCTCCGGCAGGGATACGGAGATGGCGGCGGGCCGCGGAGCCGTCAGGACCGGGTCGATCCTCAGGTCGCGGACGCCCAGCGGCTCCGTCAGCGCCCGCAGCGCGGCTTCCGACAGCGGGATCCAGGGCTGGTCGGCGCCGAGGACGGCCCTCAGCCGCGCGGGGGCGGTGAACGCCACGGCGGTCCTGCCGCCGACCGGTGTGCGGAACAGGCGGGTCACCGAGGCGCGGGTGCCCGGCCGGACGGGCACGCAGAGGCGTCCGGCCGGGAACGGTTCTCCGGGCTCCGGATCGTCTCCGTACAGAGCGTCTGCCATGGGTTCCTCCCGAGGAGCGAAACACGGTCCCCGGCACGGTCGCGCCGGGGGTGTCCTCGACGCTATGCCCGGTGATCACCACTCCCGGGTCCGTCCTGACGCGGCCCTGACGCGCGGCGGCCCGATGCATACACCCCGCTGACACGCGTGCGTCCGCGCAGCCCCTCCGGGCGAGGTCCCCCGTGCCGCCATCGGGGTCACGCCGCTCGCCCGTCGGAGCGCCTTCCGGGGCACGGTGCCGGCCGCGGCCGGGGCGGCGGGCGTCCGGCCTTTCCGCAGGCCAGGAGGGTGTGCCTATTCCCCTGCCGCCATCGGAGTTCCTATGGCAGCCATGGGATTCCGCATTGGAAAGGTCTCCGGGACGGGGCTACGTTCGAGGACATCGCCCCACCGACGGTCCCCGCTCCGGGGCACGGGTGGGCGATCACCGCTCTCCGGGCCGGAACCCGGCCCGTACCTCCCGGGAGAACCCTCATGCCCAAGATCCTTTTCGTGTTGACCGGCACCGACTTCTGGACCCTGGCCGACGGTACGAAGCACCCGACCGGCTTCTGGGCCGAGGAGGCGGCCGCGCCGTACCAGGCGTTCACGGCCGCCGGGTACGAGGTCGTCGTCGCCACCCCCGGCGGTGTCGTCCCGACCGTGGACAGGAGCAGCCTCGCCCCGGAGTTCAACGGCGGGCAGGAGGGGGCCGACAAGGTGGCCGCGGTCATCGCCTCGCTCACCGCGCTCCAGCACCCGATCCGCATCGAGGACGTGGACCTGGCCGACTACGCGGCCGTCTTCTACCCGGGCGGCCACGGGCCCATGGAGGACCTCGCGGTCGACGCGGCCTCGGGCCGGCTGCTGATCGACGCCCTGGACTCCGGCAAGCCGCTGGCCGTCGTCTGCCACGGCCCGGCCGCGCTGCTCGCCGCCACGAAGGACGACGGCACCAACGCCTTCGCCGGCTACCAGGTCGCCGCGTTCACCAACGAAGAGGAGACCCAGTCCGGTTTCGCCGACAAGGCGAAGTGGCTCCTGGAGACCCGGCTGGTCGAGGCCGGCGTCGACGTGCGGACCGGCGAGCCGTGGGTGCCGAACGTCGTCGTCGACCGCAACCTCATCACCGGCCAGAACCCTGCCTCGTCCGCCCCGCTCGCGGACCGGGTCCTGAAGGAACTCGGCTGACACGACGCCCGCACGGCCAGGTGACCCGGCGCCCCGCACCCTGAGGGTGCGGGGCGTCTCCGCCATAGGGATGCCGATAGGCTTCCGATGTGAGGCATACGGATCCCGATGGTTCGACCGGCGCTCCCCGCCCCGGTCCGGCGCCCGGCGGCGGCACCGGACCGGCGGACCTGAATCTGCTGCGCACCTTCCTGGCGGTCTACCGCTCCGGATCGTTCACGGCGGCCGCCGGGCTCCTGGGGCTCTCGCAGCCCACGGTGACGACCCAGATCCGCTCCCTGGAGCGGCAGACGGAACGTGAGCTGTTCGAGCGGCTGCCCCGCGGCGTCGCCCCGACCGCGGTCGCCCACGACCTCGCGGCCCGCGTCGCCGCTCCCCTGGACGCGCTCGCCGGCGCCACCGGCCAGGACGCCGAACCCCGCGAGCGGGCCGCCCCGGTACATCTGGCGGGCCCCGCGGAGCTGCTCTGCACCCGCGTCCTGCCGGCCCTGGCCCCGCTCGCGGCCGAAGGGGTACGGCTCCGGATCACGCCGGGGCTCACCGAACCGCTCCTCGACGAACTCCGTGCCGGACGGCACGACCTGGTGATCGCGACCTACCGCCCCCGTGGACGCGCGCTGACCGCCGTACCGCTGATGGACGAGGAGTTCGTGCTCGTCGCCGCCCCCGTCTGGGCCGACCACCTCGGGGAGCGCCCGGCGGAGCAGGGCCCGGCGGCGCTGCATGCCGTCCCCCTGGTCACGTACGCCGAGGACCTGCCGATAGCCCGTCGCTACTGGCGCCACGTCTTCGGCGCCCGGCTCTCCCGCTCCGCCGCGGTCACCGTCCCCGACCTGCGCGGCGTCCTCGCGGCGGTCACCGCGGGGGCGGGCTTCACGGTCCTGCCCCGCTACCTCTGCGCGGCGGAACTGGCCTCGGGGGCCCTCGTAGCCCTGCATCAGCCGGACGACCCGCCCATCAACACCGCCTACCTCGCGCAGCGCCCCGGCCGCGCCTCCCACCCCGACGTCGACCGCGTCCGCGACCTCCTGGTGGAGGCCGGACGCGGCTGGTGACGCCTCCTCAGGCTGCTGTTCCGGCAGGCCCGGTGCAGTCCGGCCCCGTGCCTGCGGGCCCGGTCCCTGCGGGTGCGGACCCGGCTGTCGACGTCGCGGTCGCGGCCGCGCGCTGCCAGGCTGCCTCCCGGAGGAGGCGCAGCCCGTTGAGGCCGACCAGCACCGTGGAGCCCTCGTGGCCGAGGACGCCGAGCGGCAGCGGCAGCGTGCCCGCGAGGTCCCAGAGCACCAGGCCGGCGATGAACGCTCCGGCGATGACCAGGTTCTGCACGACCAGGCCGCGGGCGCGACGGGAGAGTGCGACGACCGCGGGGACGGTGGCCAGTTCGTCCCGGACGATCACCGCGTCCGCCGTCTCCAGAGCGAGGTCGGAGCCCGCGCGGCCCATGGCGATGCCGGTGTGGGCCGCGGCCAGTGCGGGCGCGTCGTTGACGCCGTCCCCGATCACCAGGACCCTGCGTCCGGCCCGCTCCCACTCCTGGACGGCGGCGACCTTGTCCTGGGGCAGGAGTCCGGCCCGTACGTCGGTGATGCCGACATCGGCGGCGAGGCGGGCGGCGGCGCGCGGGTTGTCCCCGGTGAGCAGCGTCGGCGCGGTGCCGGTCAGCCCGGCCAGGGCGGCGACGGTGCTGGCGGCGTCCGGGCGCAGCCGGTCCGCGACGCCGAGGACGCCGACGGGCATGCCGTTGAGCTTGACCAGGACCGCGGTGTGTCCGTCCGCCTCCAGGGCGGCCGCGAGGGTCGCGGCCACGGCGGCGGCGCGGGCGGTGCGCGGGTCGCCGGCCCGGTGCAGGAGTCGGGCGGGGGCGCCGACCTCGACCGTGTCTCCGTCGACGGTGGCGGTGACGCCGACGCCGGGGGTGGACGTGAAGTCCTCGGCGGGCAGGAGCCGATGGCCTCGCGCGCGGGCCGCGAGGACGACGGCGCGGGCCAGCGGGTGCTCGCTGGGGTGCTCGGCAGCCGCCGCGAGGGCGAGGAGCCGGTCCTCGTCCACGTCGCCGCCGCCGGGGACGGGGCGGACGGCGGTGACGCGCGGGGTGCCCTCGGTCAGCGTGCCCGTCTTGTCGAGGGCCACGGTGTCGACGAGGCCGAGCCGTTCCATGACGACGGCGGACTTCACCAGGACGCCGTGCCGGCCGGCGTTGGCGAGGGCGGAGAGCAGCGGCGGCATGGTGGCGAGCACCACGGCGCACGGCGAGGCGACGATCATGAAGGTCATCGCGCGCAGCAGGGCGTCGGTCGGCCCGGCACCGCACGCGAGGGGGACGAAGAACACCGCGAGGGTGGCCACCACCATGCCGAGCGAGTAACGCTGTTCGACCTTCTCGATGAAGAGCTGCGTGGGAGCCTTGGTCCCGGAGGCCTCCTCGACCATCCGGACGATCCGGGCGATCACCGATTCCGAGGGGTCGCGCCCGACCTCGACACGGAGCGCGCCGGTGCCGTTGAGGGTACCGGCGAAGACCTCGGCGCCGGGCTCCTTGACCACGGGCAGCGGCTCCCCCGTGATGGTGGCCTGGTCGACCTCGCTCGCCCCCGCCAGGACCCGGCCGTCGGCCCCGATCCGCTCCCCCGGCCGGATCACGACGACGTCCCCGACCGCGAGTTCGGCGGTCGCGACCGTCTCCTCCACGCCGTCGCCGAGGAGCCGGGTCGCGGTGGCGGGGGCGAGGTCGAGCAGGCCGCGTACCGAGTCGGCGGTACGGGCGGTGGCCACCGCCTCCAGCGCGCCGGAGGTCGCGAAGATGACGATCAGGAGCGCTCCGTCGAGCACCTGTCCGATGGCGGCGGCGCCGAGGGCGGCGACCACCATGAGCAGGTCGACGTCCAGGGTCCTGCCCCTGAGGGCCTTGAGGCCCTCCCGCGCCGGTTCCCAGCCGCCGGTGAGGTAGGTGGCGGCGAAGAGCGGCCCCGACGTCCACGCGGGGGCGCCGAGCAGCTCGAGGGGAAGCCCGACGAGGAACAGCACCAGGGAGGCCAGCGCCCAGCGGGCCTCCGGCAGGGCCAGGACGCGGGTGCGGCGACGGACGGACCGGTGTCCGGCGGAGGGCCGTGCGGCCGCGGTCAGGGTGGAGGCCATGGCGGGGGGAGTCCTTCACGGGAGGTGTCGTACGCCCCACCATACAGGAATACTTGAACATCCATTCATGTATGGGCTTCCGTAGGATGGCACCCATGGGCCACGGAGTGAACGCACCGGACAGCAGCGCGGCACCGCGCACCCGTCTGACCCCCGAGAACGCCCAGCAGGTCGCCACCACGCTCCAGGCGCTGTCGACCCCGTCGCGGCTGCTGATCCTGGCCCGGCTGCGCGAAGGACCGTGCGCGGCGACCGAACTGGCGGCGGCCGCGGGCATGGAGCAGTCCGCCTGCTCCCACCAGTTGCGCCTGCTGCGCAACCTCGGCCTCGTCACCGGCACCCGCGAGGGCCGCTCCGTCGTCTACGCGCTGCACGACGACCACGTCGCGGGCCTCCTCGACCAGGCGCTCTACCACGTGGAGCACCTCCGCCTCGGCGTGACCGACGCGGCCGCGGCGACGCGCTGAGGGTCAGCAGACCGTGCCGGGGCGGACCGCGGTGGCCCTCAGGAGGTCGCAGACCAGAGCGAAGTCGATCCGCTCGGGCTTCCTGAACCGCAGGCAGCCCTTGCCCATGTCCTCCCCCGCGAGCCGCTCCGCGAAGGCCTCACGGACGTCGCCGCGCATCAGCTAGAAGGAGATGTACTGCTTCTGGCCGGCGAAGGCGATCTCGGCGCTGCCGTCCCGCTCGTAGACCGGCATGCCGTACGCCATCGACTCCGTGAAGCCGGCCAGTTCCTCCCGGCACAGCTCCCGCAGCCGCCGCAGCGCCTCCTGCCGGGGCGCGGGCACCTCGGCCAGGTATCCGTCGACGTCTTCAGCGTTGCTCTGGACCATACGGCGAGCCTACCGACCGGCCCTCTCCGCGGCCCGCCCGCGGGCAGGGCACCGGGTGCGCCGTGCGTCGACGTATGAACATCACGTTACCGCCGGGCCCCTGGACGACCGCCCGCGGACACGGCCCGGTACTGTCCGGGCGGCGGCGGAGGCGGAACGGGGAGCCGGGTGGACTGGACGGTGGGGGCGGGCCTGGTCGCCGGGCTGCTGATCGCGGTGGTGACCGCGCCGGTCGGCGTGTCCGGGGCGGTGTTCCTGCTTCCGGTCCATCTGAGCGTCTTCGGCGTTCCGAACCCCGCGGTCACTCCGACCAACCTCCTGTACAACGTGGTGGCCGGACCCGGCGCCCTGTGGCGCTACCGCCGCGACGGCACGCTGCGGGGCCCTCTGACCCGGCGTCTGATCGCTGGAACCCTGCCGGGCGTCGTCCTCGGTGCCGTGATCCGCGTCCACGCCCTCCCGGGCCCGGAGGTCTTCCAGGTGCTGGTCGCGGTGCTCCTGCTGCCGCTCGGACTCTGGCTGTGCGCCCGCACGCTCGCCCCCGCGCGCCGTACCCGGGCCTCTGCCGCCCCACCGGGGGAACCGCGCCCGGCGGTGCTCACCGCACTGGCCGTGGCGGTGGGGGTGTTCGGCGGGATCTACGGCATCGGCGGCGGCTCGCTGCTCGGGCCGATCCTGGCCGCCCGGGGCATGCCCATGAGCCGGGTGGCACCGGCCGCGCTCGCCGCCACGTTCGCGACCTCCCTCGTCGGTGCGGCCGCCTTCGTTCTGCTGTCCCTGGCCGGTTCCGGCGACATCGCCCCCGACTGGTGGCTCGGTCTGGCGTGCGGGCTCGGCGGGCTGGCCGGCGGCTACCTCGGCGCCCGCCTCCAGCCCCGGCTGCCCGAGAGGGCGCTGCGCCTGCTGCTCGGCGCACTCGCGGCCGCGATCGGCGTCTTCTACGCCGCGCGGGCCGTCGGATCCCTCTGAGGGTGCCGGCCGGCGGGCCCGCACCCGGGAAGGCCACGACACCTCGACGGCGCCCGCACGAGGTGCGGGCGCCGTCGACAGCGGGTCGCCGTCAGGAGGGAGACAAGCCCGCCGCAGCGGGCCCCGGAGCTCAGCCCCGGACGATGTTCTCCGCCTGCGGACCCTTCTGGCCCTGGGTGATGTCGAACGTCACGGCCTCGCCCTCGGTCAGCTCGCGGTATCCGTTGCCCGAGATGTTGGAGTAGTGGGCGAAGACGTCCGGTCCGCCGCCGTCCTGGGCGATGAAGCCGAAGCCCTTCTCGGAGTTGAACCACTTCACGGTGCCGCTGGCCATGCTCGTCCTTCTGGTCAGTCCGGCGACGGTCCGGGGTGGGGCCGTCGCGACGCCCTTCCACGGGTGCCACACAGGTCTTCCCCCGACACACCCCCACCTACACCCACTGATCCGATCTTGTTACTCCGATGTGATGATCTTCCGGTCGCCCGGGGTCTCTCCGGCGGTCAGACCGCGGCCGTTTCCCCGGGCGCGGGCACCCCGTGGGAGCGGAGGACCATGAGCCCGTCCTCCGTGGCCGCCACCATGGCGAAGGGGAAACGGTCCAGTTCGAGGCAGAGGGCGACGTCGTCCGGGTGCGCCCCCTCGCGCACACCCTCCGTCAGTTCGGCGGCGGCGCGCGACGCGGCGCCGCGGCGGAGGAACGCGGCCGCGTCCGTCGCCGTCCCGGTCGCCCTCCGGGCGATGTACTGCGCGCACGCCAGGTCCTCGTCGGCCCGACCGTCCTCGCCCGTGACCACGAACGTGACGTCGTCGCAGCCGCGCGCCCGCAGCGTCCGGGCCGTCGCCTCGGCCACCACGAAGCCGGCGCACAGCACGAGCGACGCGTCCTTGACCGCGAGGGCGCCGACCGTCCCGGCCGTGGTCTTCTGCACGACGGTCCGTCCGCCCAGGTCCACGGACCGCAGCAGCCCCGGCGAGTTGACGGCGTCGAAGCCGGGCGCGGGAGCGCCGTCCTTGAGTGCCACCCAGTCCGGGTGACGGGCCTTCAGCGCCAGGGCGTCGTCCTGCGACTCGGCGAGAACGATCTTCTCCGCGCCGCGGGCGAAGGCCCAGGCGGCGACCGTGTAGGCCCGCATGACGTCGATCACGACCGCCACGGACGGGGGTTCGGCTATCTCCGCGATACCAAGGAAACGAGCGTCCATCCCGTCATGATCGATCATGTCCGGCCCGGAGTGACCCGACAGTGGCACGCATCACGTCGTCCCGCTCGCCGGCCCGGCGGCCCGCCGGCCCTCTTCGGCTTCGGCTTCGGCTTCGGCTTCGGCTTCGGCTTCGGCTTCGGCTTCGGCTTCGGCTTCGGCTTCGGGAGGCCGTGACTCGCCGCCCGGTCGGTCACGGTCGCAGACCGCGGACCGCGGACATACGGTGTGCGTGGTCCGCCACGCCCCGCCGATCACCGCACCGCCCGGCCTTCACGGAGGCCGCAACCGCAGCCCGACCCCACGGCGTTGGAACCCCGACGCGACAAGAGGAGTCCGCGATGGGAATGTACGAGGATGTCTTCCGCGCCAGCATGGACGACCCCGAGGCCTTCTGGCTCGGCGCCGCCGAGGGCATCGACTGGGACGTCGCCCCGCGACGGGCCTTGGACTCCTCGGGCGCCCCCTTCCACCGCTGGTTTCCCGACGGACGGCTCAACGTCTGCTTCAACGCGCTCGACCGGCACGTCGAAGCCGGCCGCGGCGACCAGCCCGCGCTCGTCCACGACTCCCCCGTCACCGGCACCCTGCGCACGTACAGCTACGCGCGGCTGAGGGACGAGGTGGCGGCCTTCGCCGGGGCGCTCGCCCAGCTCGGCGTGGGACGCGGCGACCGGGTCGTGATCTACCTGCCGATGGTTCCCGAGGCGGCCGTCGCGATGCTGGCCTGCGCCCGGATCGGCGCGGTCCACTCGGTCGTCTTCGGCGGGTTCGCCCCGCGCGAGCTGGCGCTCCGCATCGACGACGCCACGCCCAAGGTGGTCGTCTCCGCCTCCTGCGGCATCGAGGGCAAGCGGGTCATCCCGTACAAGCCACTGCTCGACCGGGCCGTCGAACTCGCCTCCCACAAGCCCGAGAAGAGCGTGATCCTGCAACGTCCGCAGACCCCGGCCGAGTTGGGACCCGACGACCTCGACTGGGCCGACCTGGTGGCCGCCGCACCGCCGGCCGCATGCGTTCCCATGTCGGCGAACGATCCCCTGTACATCCTCTACACCTCCGGGACGACCGGGAAGCCCAAGGGAGTGGTGCGTGACTGCGGCGGTTACGCGGTCGCCCTGCACTGGTCGATGGGCGCCGTGTACGACATCGGACCCGGCGAGACGATGTTCACCGGATCCGATGTCGGCTGGGTCGTCGGTCATTCGTACATCGTCTACGGGCCGCTGCTGGCCGGCGCCACGACCGTCCTGTACGAGGGCAAGCCGGTCGGCACACCGGACGCGGGGCAGTTCTGGCGCGTGGCGGCCGACTACGGCGTCAAGACCATGTTCACGGCGCCCACGGCCTTCCGGGCGATCCGCAAGGAGGACCCGGAGGGAGCACGTGCCGCCGACCACGACCTCTCCCGCCTGCGCTACCTGTTCCTCGCCGGCGAGCGCCTCGACCCCGAGACCTACCGCTGGGCGAGCGCCCTCCTGGACGTCCCGGTGATCGACCACTGGTGGCAGACCGAGACGGGCTGGCCCATCGTCGCCAACCCGGTCGGCATCGAGGCCGCCCCCGTCAAACCCGGCTCCCCCACCCGCCCGCTGCCCGGCTGGGACGTCCGCGTCCTCGACGCCGCGGGGAAGCCGGTGCCCGCGGGCGTCGACGGCGCGATCGTGGTCAGGCTGCCGCTGCCGCCCGGAGCGCTCACCACCCTCTGGAAGGACGACGAGCGCTACCTCTCCTCCTACCTGTCCGCCTACGACGGCTACTACCTCACGGGCGACAGCGGGCACATCGACGACGACGGGTACGTCTTCGTGATGGGCCGCACCGACGACGTCATCAACGTCGCGGGCCACCGGCTGTCCACGGGCAGCATGGAGGAGGCCCTGGCCGCCCATCCCGACGTGGCCGAGTGCGCGGTCATCGGCGTCGCCGACGCCCTCAAGGGGCAGGTGCCGCGGGGCTTCGTCGTCCTGAAGGCCGGCACCGCCCGCGAGCCGGGCGAGGTGGAGGCCGAACTCGTCCGGCTGGTGCGCGAACGGATCGGCGCCGTCGCCTCCCTCAAGGACGTGGCGGTCGTGGCCGCCCTGCCCAAGACCCGCTCGGGAAAGATCCTCCGCAAGACGATGCGCGGCATCGCCGACGGCCTCGACGAGCCCGTGCCGTCCACTGTCGACGACGCGAGCGTCATCGACGCGCTGCGCCGCGGCGGTCCGGGCGACCGCACCTCGTGAGCGGGGCTCGGTGGGGCTAGGCCGCCGCGGGCCGCGCGTGCGGGGCCACGCGGATGGGTCCGACGACCGTCAGCGGTGTCCCCAGGCCCTCGCAGAGGCGGCGGGCGCGGGCGAGCACGCTGAGTGAGGCCGGGGAGGGGTCGGACGTGGGCAGCTGTATCCGGACATGCCGTGGGCCATGGGCGGCAAGGAGTGTCTCGATGTGCAGGGCGACGGCCGCACGGCCGGTGACATCGAGGTCGCGCAGGAGAGTCACGTGCAGGACGCGATCCTCGAAGACATGGCTGATGAGCATGAACCCTCCTGCCACACGTCGGTCCACCCGCTGCCCCGGCCCGCTGCGGGCGAGGGAGGGGTGGTCGGAACCAGTATCCGACAACCTGTGCGAAGCGGCGCGCGGGACGCCCGGGGGCGGGCCGCCGCCCGGGTCCTGACGTGCTCCCGCGGTTTCGGCGTACGTCGGGACCCGGGTGTACGCCCGTGGTTTATCTCGGCCGTGGTGCTGATCGTCCTGATCGCGTCGGCGTCCGCGCTGGTCCGTCGGCGCCGGCACCGGTCGAGCGAGCGCCGCGGGCCGGAGGAACAGCACGACGCCGTCGACTCCCGCCCCCTGCCGGAGCACGTGCGGGAGCGCTATGTCCGGGAGTGGCAGGGCGTGCGGGCGCAGTTCGCCGACCGGCCGGAGGCGGCGGTCCACGACGCGGACCGGCTGGTGAGCGTCCTCATGCGGGAGCGCGGCTTCCCCACGGAGGATTTCGAGCAGCGGACCCGCGATCTGCCCGTGGAGCACGGCCGCGCCCTGGAGCACTACCGGGAGGCCCACGAGATCGGCCTGCTGGCCGCCGCGCACCGGGCCACCACCGAGCAGCTGGACGCGGCGATGGCCCACTACAGGGCCCTCTTCGGCGCACTCCTCTCCGACGGCGACCAGGACGGCTCCGGAGGCCCCGGTCACGGGGACCCGGGCGGGCCGACGTTTACGGGGCAGGAAAACGGCTAGCCGCGATACATCAGAGGACCGCGCAGGAGAGGAGCACGACCGTGTCGGGCGAGGAGAAGATGAAGGCCAAGAAGGAACAGGCCAAGGGCAAGGTCCAGGAAGCGGCCGGCCGGGCCGTCGGGAACGAGCGCCTCACGGCGAAGGGCCGCGCCGAGCAGATGAAGGGGGACGCTCGGCAGGCCAAGGAGAAGATCAAGGACACGACGAAGGACTAGCACCGCCGTTCGACCACCCGCGGTGCGGGACACCGGCAGTGCGGAGCACGGGCGGTGCCGCGCCAACCGCGGTACAGGGCGGGTTCGGACAAGGCCCCCGGTCCCCGGCCCGCCCTCGGCCCGCGCATCGGCAGAGGGGCCCGGGCAGGCGCCGCCCCCGGAGCGTCACACACGGCCCACTTCCAGAGCGTCACGCACATGGCTCACCTCCAGAGAGCGAGGCACATCATGATCCTTGTCGGAGTCATTCTGCTCGTCATAGGTTTCGTCACCGGAATCTCCATCCTGTGGACCATCGGGCTCGTCCTGCTTCTCATCGGCGCCGTCCTGTGGGTCCTCGGAGCCGCCGGCCACGCGGTGGGAGGCCGGCGCCACTACTGGTGACGCCGATCCCGCCCGCAGACTGATGGTGCCGGGAACGGCTCGCGCGCGGGACAGCTGATGAACGGCCGTCCCGCCGGGCGCCGTTCTGCGTTCGAGCGGATACGAAGCGGGATCCGCCGCGTGCGCGCCGGGCACCGGTGGGGTCCGGTCAGCGAACTCGACCTGTGGCAGCGTGCGCTGGGGTTCGCGGCGCTGGGGTTCCTCACCCTGATCCCGCTGTTGATCGTCGTGTCCGCGGCCGGGGCGGGCAGCGGCAAGGGATTCGCGCAGTGGCTCGGTGACGCGCTCGGGGTCTCGGAGCCCGCCAGGATGGAGATCGAGCGGCTGTTCGCGCTCCCCGGTCAGGTGCGCCGGACCACGACGGCGTTCGGTCTCACTCTGCTCGCGGTGTTCGGCCTCTCGTTCGGCACCGTGGTGCAGAGCGGCTACGAGAAGGTCTGGGACCTGCCCCCGGCGCGCTGGCGGGCCAGATGGCGGCATGTGCTGTGGCTGGCCGTCCTCCTGGGGGTCCTGTATCTGCTCGCCGTCGCCGCCTTCTGGCGCCGGGGCCCGACCGGCGGCGCAGTCTCCCTGCTCAGCGGCATCCTGTTCTTCTGGTGGTCGCAGCGCCTGCTGCTCGGGGGCAGGGTCGGGTGGACGGCGCTGCTGCCCGGTGCGGTGGCCACCGTGCTCGGACTGCTGGGGCTGAGGGTGTTCTCCCATCTCGTCTTCTCCCCTCTGATCGCGTCGAGCGCCGTCAGCTACGGGCCGTTCGGCGCGTTCCTGGTGATCGAGACCTGGCTCGTCGCGGTGGGCGTGGTGGTGTTCGGCGGCGCGCTGGCGGGCCGGCTGTTCGACGACGAGCTGCCCCGGGTGGCACGGAGGACGAACCGGCGGAAGTGACCCCGTGGGTGATCGGGGGCATGGGTGGCCGGGGCCGGGGCAGGCGGAGTACGGACGGGTACGCAACCCGCCACGCACGAAGGAACGACGTACGAAGCGCAGCGCGTGGAGCACGGAGCGCAAAGCACATCGCGCAGAGCACGAAGCACGAAGCACGAAGCACGGAAAGGGAGTACGGCGGGGAATCGCACGCCGTCCTCTGCCTACCGGAGGAGTTGTTTTCGCGTGACCGAGCACATCTGGAGCTACAAGTCGACCGCTGGCCACCTGGCCGGGACCGATCTGACCGGCTACAAGGTCGAGGCGACCAACGGCAGTATCGGGAAGGTCGACAAGCACTCCGACGAGGTCGATGACGCCTATCTGGTCGTGGACACCGGCCCCTGGATCTTCGGCAAGGAAGTCCTGCTGCCGGCCGGCACCGTCGTCCGCGTCGACCTGGAGGAGCGGAAGGTCTTCGTCGACGGGACCAAGGAGCAGATCAAGGACGCTCCCGAGTTCCACCGCGACACGCACCTGGACGACCCCGCCTACCGCCAGGAGCTGGGCGCGTACTACTTGCTGGGCGGCCCCTTCGGCAACCGCCTGGTCTGACACCCCCGCGCGACGGAGGGCCCGAACTCGACGAGTTCGGGCCCTCCGTCGTCCGCGCGTGCACCCTGGAATCTCAACTCACCTTTGAGACTGACAGGTTGACAGAAGTTGGCCTGTCAGGTGCATGACTTATCTGGTCGTCTGCGCATACCGTCGGAGGGCCCCGGAGGATCGGCGGTCCGGCCCTACCCAGGCCGACCCGCACCAGCGCCGCTCCTCCCGCACTCTCGGTTCCGCCGGGTTCCGAGTCCCCCCACGAGTGAAGGAGCAGCATGTCGCTCTACACATGGCTGAGGACGGCCACCGTCGGCTTCACGATCGTCCTCGCCACGGCAACGGCCACGACGGCGAACGCCGCACCCACGCCCGCGGCGGAGCCGTCGGCCACGGCGAGCGCGGCGGCCGTGGTGACACTTCGCTACGACGACAGCCGGGCCGGAGGCTGGGAGGCGGCCATCGCCGCCGGCGTCGCCTCGTGGAACGCGAACGTCGACAACGTCAAGCTGGTCGAGGCAGCGCCGGGCACCCGGGCGGAGATCGTGATCGTGGCGACCACCGGCTGGCCCCAGGCCACGCTCGGGCCCGTCCGCCCCGGCCGACAGGTCCGGGTCGAACTCGGGAGCCAGGCCGTGAGCCAGGGCTACGACAAGACCCGTATCGCCGCCCATGAACTCGGCCACAGCCTGGGCCTCCCCGACACGAAGCCCGGACCGTGCTCGCAGCTGATGTCGGGGTCGAGCGCGGGTACGGCGTGCGTGAACGCGATCCCCAACGCGGCCGAACAGGCCCGGGTGGAGTCCGCCTACGCCGCCGGTGCCGCCTCGCTCGTCGCCACCGACGGCCGCGTCCTGGTGGACGCCCCGTAAGGTCCGCTCTCCCCCGAACGGCGACGGCGGGGCGCCCGACAGCAGTGCACGATCGGGGGCCCCGCCGTCGCCGCACCGCGGAACCGCGTTGTGATCGCCGCGGACGACGCAGTACCGTCCGGAGGTTGACGGCAGCGTTCGAACGGCGGGCACGGTGTGACGTACACGGCAGATCCGACAGCGGCGGAGGCCCGCATCGCGGATGCGGGCAACATCCTCGTCGCCCCTTCCACCCTGCGGGACCATCCCCTGGTCAGGGACTTCTTCGGATCCACGATCACACCGGAGGCCCTGGCCTCCGCTCCGCAGGCCCTCGCGGGGAAGAGCGTCTACCTGTGCGGCGACCTGTCAGGGATCGATTCGGCGACCAGCGGTCAACTTCGTTCGGCGGCACGGGTGTTCCTCATCCGGGAGCTCGCGCACGGAGACCACGGGAACGTCGACGCACCGTGCACGGTCATCGGCCTCGGCCGTGTGCCCGTCCGCGTGCACGGCGCCGGCGTGTACTACCGCCGCTTCTTCGAGCCCGACGCCGATCACTTCGGACGGATCGGCGCGGAGCACGCCTTCCAGTCCCTGACGGAGTCCACCAAGCCCGGAACGGCGCATCGCAGCGGGATCTATCTGACCCCCGTCACCCGGGACGGCGACGCCCTGCGTTTCCGCCTGCTCCGGTGCTCCACGAACTTCTCGGGGCCGACCGAGACCTTCCGCCCGACGGACACGGACATCGTCGAGGAGCTGAACCGCGAGGCCTCCGCCGTCTTCCGGAACCAGGCACCGCTCAATCACGTCCTCGCCCAGATCTACCACAACACCGGTGCCACGGCGGAGCGCAGGCAGTCCAAGGCCAGGATCTCGGCCCACGCCGACAAGACCAAGGACATGCCCGTCAACGGCGTCATGGCCTTCTGCACGTTCTACGACGGTCTCGACAGGCTGCACCCGCTGGCCGACGACCCCTTCGACCACGGCGTGAAGGGCGTCAGCGGACTCACCCGGCTCCGCTTCCGCCTCAAGGAGCCGGCCTCGGAGCACGACGGGGCCGCGTCGGCGCTCCCGTCCCGGTTCACCGTCACGCTGTACCCCGGCTCCGTCTTCTTCATGCCGCTGTCCACCAACCGCTACTACACGCACGAGATCCGGCCCTCGTCGCTGGACGCCGAGCTGCTCCCGACGCGGCTGGGATACGTGGTGCGCTGTTCGAGCACCGAAGCCGTCCACCGGAACGGGCACACGTTCCTCGCGGCGGGCGGAGACCTGGTGCCGATGGAGCCTCCGACGGAGGACGGCATGAACGAGCTGCGGAGACTGTACGCCGAGGAGAACAGCACCTCGTCCTTCGTCGACTACGGCGACAGGTTCCTCTTCAGCATGAACACGGGAGACTATCGTGCCCCCCGCGCCTAGGCTTTCGGACGAGATCCGCACCTACGCCGTTCCCGGCGGCGACCTGTTCGCCGAGCTGTCCGCGTCGGCCTCCCTGGAGGACGTGGGGAAGGGCCGCCGGGGCGCCACGCTCACCCGGGCCGACGAGGCGGACGGTGTGCCGCTCGTACGGACGACGACGCGCTACGGCAGCCCGACGCAGCGCTTCCGGGCGGTGCACGAACGACTGGCGCGGCAGATCCAGGAGCGTGCGGCGCTCCCCGTCGGCTTCAACAACGCCCTCCTCGAGACGTACACGAACGCCTACACCACCATGGGCGCCCATTCCGACCAGGCCCTCGATCTGGCCGACGACTCGTTCATCGCGGTCTTCTCCTGCTACCGGCACCCCGAAGCGGGCCCGCCGCGGAAGCTGCTCTTCGCCTCGAAGGGGACCGCGGGCGAGACGTTCGAGGTCCCGCTCGCCCACCACAGCGTCGTCGTGTTCTCCGTCGAGGCGAACCGGCGGCTGCGGCACAGGATCGTGCTGGAGAAGCCCGTCCCGGCGGCGGACAACGAGTGGTTGGGCGTGACCTTCCGCACCTCGAGGACCCTGCTGCGGTTTCGCGACGGACAGGCCCGACTCCCTTGGGGCGAACGCCTCGTGGCGGCCGACGAGGAGCAGCGGCGCGAGTTCTACCGGCTGAGGCGCCGCGAGAACGACGAACGGGACTTCGTGTACCCCCCGCTGACGTACACGGTCAGCGAGAGCGATCTCGTGCCGCCCGTCTGAAGCCGGGGCCTCACGCCCGGTCGTCGGCGACCCGGTACGGCACGAACGTGCTGGTGTTCTCGTCCACGGCGAGCGGCCGGCCCAGGGGCGGGACCGCGCGCTGCGGGCAGTCGAGGCGCTCGCAGAGCCGGCACCCCATGCCGATCGGGGTGGCCGCCCCGGCGTTGTCGAGGTCGATACCGTCCGAGTAGACCAGCCGGGAGGCGTGCCGGATCTCGCAGCCGAGGCCGATCGCGAAGGTCTTGCCGGGCTCGCCCCAGCCGCCCCGGTGCCGGGTGACCGCTCGGGCCGTCCACAGGTAGCGCTGCCCGTCGGGCATGGCGGCGACCTGGACGTGGATCCGGCCGGGCGACGCGAAGGCCTCGTACACGTTCCACAGCGGGCAGGTGCCGCCGACGCGGGAGAAGTGGAATCCGGTCGCGGACTGCCGCTTGGACATGTTCCCCGCCCGGTCGACGCGGACGAAGGAGAAGGGGACCCCGCGCAGCCTGGGGCGTTGGAGGGTGCTCAGCCGGTGGCAGACCGTCTCGTAGCCCAGACCGACGTGGTCGATGAGCCGTTCGATGTCGTAGCGGAACTCCTCCGCCGCCGTGTGGAAGGCGCGGTACGGGAGGATCAGCGCGGCGGCGAAGTAGTTGGCGATGCCGATCCGGGCCAGGCCGTGCGGGGTGGAACCGACCGGGAAGTCCTCGGCGGCCAGCCGGTCGAGTTCGTCCCCGTACTCCAGGAGCGCCAGCTGTGTGGCCATCCGGAAGGCCTGCTGGCCGGGCCGCAGCCGGGCGGAGAGGTGGAGCACGCGCCCGGTTCCGTCGTAGTGGTGGAGCCGCTCGGATCCGGCCGCGGAATCCCCGGCCACCCGTACGCCGTGCCGGTCCGCGAGCCGGGTGGAGAGGGCGTGGACGACCGCTCCGGGCCGGATGCCGATGCCGAGGGCCAGTTCCTCGGCGGCGAGGTCCATCTCGTGGAGGTAGTTCCGGCGGCGGTAGAAGAACTCGCGGATCTCCTCGTGCGGCGAGAGGGGACCGCCCCGGTCCCCGTCCCGGCCGTCCGCCACCCCGGCCAGGCCCTCGGCGAGCCGCTGCCCGCGGCGGCCGAGATCGAGCAGGACCTGGGCGACGGCCGGCATGCGGGAGGCGAGCTCGGCCAGGTCGGTGGCCGAGACGCGGGCCTCGGCGACCTCGCCGGCCAGCGCCTCGCGCAGGTCCGCGACCAGGCGGCTGGTGTCGCGCTCCGAGAAGAAGCCGGGATCGACACCGAAGGCCTCGGTCAGCCGCAGCAGGACCGGCACGGTCAGCGGGCGCGAGTCGTGCTCCATCTGGTTCAGATAGCTGGGCGAGATGGCCAGGACGCGGGCCAGTTCCGCCTGGCTCATCCGCCGCTCCTCACGCAGCCTCCGCAGCCGCGCACCCGCATACGTCTTGCTCACCCGACCCCCTCGGTTCCCGCCTCACACTACGCCGGAATCCCTGCGGGGCACCCTTCGCAGACTTGGCAGATCGACGCCGGAAGATGCGCAGAAGTTGGCAGACGTCCCCCCTTGATGGCACCGAGTGTCATTGGGAGAGTCGTCCTGCGGCCCGCCGATCCCGTCGGCGCAGGCGGTACCACCGGGCACGACTCACGCCCTGACGTCGGTGATCCCGGCAGGTATCCGTCGGTGATTCGGCACGATTGCTCAGTTCGTTCCACGCAGGACGGCGGGCCGCACCCTGAATGACGGCACAGAGTGCCAGGTCTTTGCACCCTTTGATGTGCACGGCCCGCTCGAACGACTCATGGAGACGGTGACGGTCATGGCAGACACGAACACGACGGCAGCGACGACGACGGCCGCCGCGGAGCAGCTGGCCGCGCGCTGGGCGACGGACCCCCGCTGGGCCGGGATCGAGCGCACGTACACCGCGGAGGACGTCGTACGCCTCTCGGGCAGCGTCCGCGAGGAGCACACCCTGGCCCGGCGCGGCGCCGAGCGGCTGTGGCGTCAGCTGCACGAACTCGACTACGTCCACGCGCTCGGCGCGCTGACCGGCGGGCAGGCCGTGCAACAGGTCCGGGCCGGCCTCCAGGCGATCTACCTGTCGGGCTGGCAGGTCGCCGCCGACGCCAACCAGGCCGGACACACGTACCCCGACCAGAGCCTCTACCCCGTCAACTCCGTTCCGCAGGTGGTCCGCCGGATCAACAACGCGCTGCTGCGCGCCGATCAGATCGCCACCGCCGAGGGCGGAGCGGACACCACGGACTGGCTCGCGCCGATCGTCGCCGACGCCGAGGCCGGCTTCGGCGGTCCGCTCAACGCCTTCGAGCTGACCAAGGCGATGATCGCGGCGGGCGCCGCCGGCATCCACTACGAGGACCAGCTGGCCTCCGAGAAGAAGTGCGGCCACCTCGGCGGCAAGGTCCTCGTGCCCACCGCGCAGCACATCCGGACCCTCAACGCGGCCCGCCTCGCCGCGGACATCGCCGACACCCCGACCCTGGTCATCGCCCGCACCGACGCCCTCGCGGCCAACCTGCTCACCAGCGACGTCGACGAGCGCGACGCCCGGTTCACGACCGGCGAGCGCACCGCCGAGGGCTTCTACCGCGTCCGGAACGGCATGGCGCCCGTCATCGCCCGCGGCCTCGCCTACGCCCCGTACGCCGACCTCATCTGGGTCGAGACCGGCACCCCCGACCTGGCGCAGGCCCGGGAGTTCGCCGAGGCCGTCCACGCCCGTTACCCGGACCGGATGCTCGCGTACAACTGCTCGCCGTCCTTCAACTGGAAGGCGGCGCTCGACGACGACCAGATCGCCAAGTTCCAGCGCGAACTCGGCGCCATGGGCTACAAGTTCCAGTTCATCACCCTGGCCGGCTTCCACTCCCTCAACCACGGCATGTTCGACCTCGCCCGCGGCTACGCCGAACACGGCATGACGGCCTACGTCGACCTCCAGGAGCGGGAGTTCGCCGCGCAGGCGCAGGGCTTCACCGCCGTCAGGCACCAGCGCGAGGTCGGCACCGGCTACTTCGACCTGGTGTCCACCGCCGTGAACCCGGCCTCCTCGACGACCGCGCTCGCCGGCTCCACCGAGGAGGAGCAGTTCCACTAGCCCGCCCGTCGGCGCCCGACCGGCCCGCGCGTCCGGAGGAACGGGGGCGGGCGGCCGTCCCCGCCCGCCCCCGTTCCCCCTCGCAGTCCAGGAGAGTCCGATGACCACCACCGCCCCGACCCGTCCCGTCCGTGTCCTGGCCGCCCCCCGCGACCGCCACGAAGAGATCCTCACACCCGCAGCCCTGGACTTCGTCGGCAGGCTCGCCGCCGCCTTCGGCGAGCGCCGCCAGTGGCTCCTGAAGGAGCGGCGACGGCAGGCCGTCCGGCTCGCCACCGGATCGCCGCTCGACTTCCCGGTCGCCACCGCGTCCGTCCGCGCCGACCGCACCTGGCGGGTCGCCCCGCCGGCCCCCGGCCTGACCGACCGCAGGGTCGAGATCACCGGCCCGCCCGAGCGCCGGACGGCGGTGAACGCGCTCAACTCCGGGGCCCGCGTGTGGATGGCGGACTTCGAGGACGCCACCGCGCCCACCTGGGACAACATCGTCGGCGGGCAGCTGGTCCTGCTCGACGCGATCGAGCGGCGCCTCGACTTCACCACGCCCGAGGGCAAGGAGTACCGCCTCGGGGACGACCTCGCCACGATCATGGTCCGGCCGCGCGGCTGGCACCTCGACGAGGAGCACCTGGAGCTCGACGGCCGTCCCGTCCCCGCGTCGCTCGTCGACTTCGGCCTGTACTTCTTCCACTGCGCGCAGCGGCAGATCGACGCCGGACACGGCCCGTACTTCTACCTCCCCAAGCTGGAGAACCACTACGAGGCCCGGCTCTGGAACGACGTGTTCGTCCTCGCCCAGGAACTCCTCGGCATCCCCCGGGGCACCGTCCGCGCCACCGTCCTGATCGAGACGATCACCGCGGCCTTCCAGATGGAGGAGATCCTCCACGAGCTCCGCGAGCACAGCGCGGGTCTCAACGCCGGGCGCTGGGACTACCTGTTCAGCCTGATCAAGACCTTCGGCCACCGGACCGACTTCCTGCTCCCCGACCGGGCGAAGGTCACCATGACCGCCCCGTTCCTGCGCGCCTACACCGATCTCCTGGTCCGCACCTGCCACCGGCGCGGCGCCCACGCCATCGGCGGCATGGCCGCCCAGGTGCCCAGCCGGGACCCGTCCGCCCACGAGGCGGCCCTGGCCACGGTGCGGCTCGACAAGGAGCGGGAGGCCGAGGACGGCTTCGACGGCTCCTGGGTCGCGCACCCGGGGCTCGTCCCGGTCTGCCGGGCGGCCTTCGACGACGTACTCGGCGACCGGCCCGAGCAGCTCGGCCGGACCCGGGACGACGTGGAGACCACGGCTGCGGACCTGCTCTCCGTGCGCCGGATCAGCGGTCCGCCGACGGAGGAGGGCGTGCGGACCAACATCGCGGTCTCCCTGCGGTACTTCGACGCGTGGCTGCGCGGGCAGGGAGCCGTCGCCCTCGGCGGGCTGATGGAGGACGCGGCCACGGCCGAGATCGCCCGCGTCCAGATCTGGCAGTGGCTGCGCCACCGGGTGATCGACCGGGAATCCGTGCTCCTGGTGCTCGACGAGGAGCTGGCCGGGCTCGGCGCGGAGTACCCGTGGGCCGCGCTCGACGAGGTCCGCGAGCTGTTCGAGAGGACCGCGCTCGCGGCGGAGCTGCCGCAGTTCTTCACCCCGGAGGCGTACACCCGCCACCTCGTGCGCACCACGGCCACGGAGCGGCGGGCATGAGCGCCGGGCACGGCACCCCGGACGTGAGCGCCGGGAACGGCGCCGCGGGCATGAGCATCGGGAACGACGCCGTCGGCGCCGGCGCCTCGGACCGGCAGGCCTCGGGCATCGGCACCGCGGGCGTGAGCGCCGCCGGCATCCGCCGGGTCGGGGTCGTCGGCGGCGGCCTGATGGGCGCCGGTATCGCCGAGGTGAGCGCGCGGGCGGGACTCGACACCGTGCTCTGCGAGGCGAGCCGCCCGGCGGCGGCGAAGGCCCGGGAGCGGATCGCCGCCTCCCTCGAACACGCCGTGCGGCGTGGCAAGCTCGACCGCCCCTCGGCCGAGTCCGCCCTCGCACGGGTCACCGTCACCGCGGAAATCGCCGATCTCGCCGACCGGCAGCTGGTCGTCGAGGCCGTGACCGAGGACACCGACGCCAAGACGGCGGTGTTCGCCGCCCTCGACAAGGTCGTCGCCGATCCGGCGGCCGTCCTGGCGACGAACACCTCCTCCCTCCCCGTGATGCGGCTGGGCATGGCCACCGGCCGCGCCGACCGGGTCGTCGGGCTCCACTTCTTCAACCCCGTTCCGGTGCTGCCGCTCGTGGAGGTCGTCACCACCCTGCACACCTCGGCGGACGTCACGTCGCTCGTGACCGACTTCGCCACCGGCGTCCTCGGAAAGACCGTCATCCACTCCGGGGACCGGGCCGGCTTCGTCGTCAACGCCCTGCTCGTCCCCTACCTGCTCTCCGCGATCCGCATGACCGAGTCCGGCTTCGCCGCCGCCGCGGACGTCGACCGCGGAATGGAACGGGGCTGTGCCCACCCGATGGGTCCGCTGCGGCTCGCCGACCTGATCGGCCTCGACACCGTCTCCGCCATCGCCGAGTCCCTCTACGAGGAGTTCAAGGAACCCCTGTACGCCCCGCCGCCGCTGCTCCTGCGCATGGTGGAGGCCGGCCTGCTCGGCCGCAAGACGGGGCGGGGGTTCCACACGTACGACCGGGAGGAGAGGCCCGGTAGCCCGGGCTGAGGGGTCCGGGCGGCGCGGGAGGCGCCGGGTGAGGGACCGGCGCCGTGCGCGCGGGAGGGCGGGAAGCGTGGAGGCTTCCCGCCCTTCTGCCGTCAGTCCGTGCCGAGCTCGTCGGGAGTCGTCATCGGCAGGGCCGGCTCCTTCGGCGTCGTCGCAGATAAGGAACGGCGACCAGGTCGCCTTCACCTGGACCTCTTTCTGACCGTCGGCGTTCCCCGGGCGGCCCGGACTTCCGCGGACCGGGCCGCTCCGCCTCGCACGCACCGCGGTCCACGGTGCCCTCGACGGGTGGCGGGCAAGGGCTTGACCGGGGAACTTCGTCATCGTAGGTTCGGGCGCACCGGCTGTCCCGCGAGAACTGGAAGGAGGCGACGTCGGATGTCGATCATCTCCGAGCTGTCCCGCCTCCCCCACCAGACCGCCTGGGCTCCGGGTCTCATAGCACACGGCTGCTGAACAGCCCTCTTCCGGCGTGCCCGATCGCGGCCCCGGCACCTTCGCATGTCTGTCACCGCCCCGGGCCGCGCCGTCGCGTGCCCTGCGTGGCGCGCTCCGGGTCAGTGAGCCGCGCCACCGAGAGAGAAAGCTCCTGAGATGGCGACTTGGATAGTCACGACAACCGCGCGCCCGGACGGGGACGTTCCGTGGTAGCGGCACGGCCCACGGCCACCGTCACGGTCAACGGCGGAGAGGCGCCGATCTCACCGGCCCCGACCCACACCACCGTGCTGGACTTCCTGCGCGAACGCGGCCTCACCGGGACCAAGGAGGGCTGCGCCGAAGGCGAGTGCGGCGCCTGCTCGGTCCTCGTGGCCCGTCCCGGGACCGACAAGCCGACGGACTGGGTGGCGGTCAACGCCTGTCTGGTCCCGGTCGCCTCGCTCGACGGTCAGGAGATCGTCACCTCGGAGGGGCTCGCCACCGCCGGCGTGGCCGGCGCACCGGCCACGCTGCACCCGGTGCAGGAGGAGATGGCCGTCCGTGGCGGTTCCCAATGCGGTTACTGCACACCGGGATTCGTGTGCAGCATGGCCGCCGAGTACTACCGGCCGAACCGCTGCGCGCACCCGGAGACGCCCCACGACGGCGATCCCGAGCACGGTCCGAACGGTTTCGACCTGCACGCGCTGAGTGGCAACCTGTGCCGCTGCACCGGCTACCGCCACATTCGCGATGCCGCGTTCGCCGTCGGCACGCCCGCCGAGGACGACCCTCTGGCGCGTCGTCGCGAGCTGTCCCCGCCCGAACCGGTGGCCACCCGGTACGCCCAGGACGACCGCGTGTTCCTGCGCAGGAGCACCCTGGCCGAGACCCTGCGGGACCTGCGTGAGCGGCCCGACGCGGTCGTGGTCGCCGGTTCCACGGACTGGGGCGTGGAGGTCAACATCGGTTCCCGCCGCGCGGACTGCGTGATCGCCGTCGACCGGCTGCCCGAACTGCGGGAGCTGCGCGTCGCGTCGGACCACATCGAGATCGGCGCGGGGCTGACGCTCACCGAGATCGAACGCCGTCTCGACGGCGAAGTCCCCCTGCTGGCGGAGCTGTTCCCGCAGTTCGCGTCCCGGCTCATCCGCAACAGCGCGACGCTGGGCGGCAATCTGGGAACCGGTTCCCCCATCGGGGACAGCCCGCCGGTCCTGCTCGCGCTCGAGGCGTCGGTGGTCCTCGCCGACGCCGACGGCGAGCGCGAGGTTCCCCTCGCCGACTACTTCACGGGCTACCGGCAGAGCGTGCGCCGGCCCGGCGAGCTGATCCGCGCGGTGCGCGTGCCGCTGCCGCTGTCGCCGGTCGCGGCCTTCCACAAGATCGCCAAGCGGCGTTTCGACGACATCTCCAGCGTGGCGGTCGCCTTCGCGCTCGACATCGAGGACGGAATCGTCCGCAAGGCGCGCATCGGCCTGGGCGGCGTGGCCGCCACCCCGCTCCGCGCCCTCGCGGCGGAAGCGGCCCTGGAGGGCGAGCCGTGGACGGCGGAGACCGTCCAGGCCGCGGCCCGGGTGCTGCGGTCCCAGGGCACCCCCATGGACGACCACCGCGCCAGCGCCGACTACCGCGCCGCGATGCTCGGCCAGAGCCTGCTGAAGCTGTACGCGCGAACCACCGAGGCGGTGTCGTCATGAGCCAGTTGTCCGAGCGTCCCGAGAAGCCCGTCGTCGGTGTCTCGATGCCGCACGAGAGCGCCCGCCTGCACGTCACGGGCGCCGCGCTCTACACCGACGACCTGGTCCATCGCACCAAGGACGTCCTGCACGCCTACCCGGTCCAGGCGACGAAGGCGCACGGCCGGATCGTCGCGCTGCGCACCGGGCCCGCGCTCGCCGTCCCCGGTGTGGTCCGCGTACTGACCGGTGCCGACGTGCCCGGCGTCAACGACGCGGGGATGAAGCATGACGAACCGCTCTTCCCCGACGAGGTCATGTTCCACGGCCACGCGGTCGCCTGGGTGCTCGGCGAGACCCTGGAGGCGGCGCGGCTCGGTGCGGCGGCCGTCGAGGTGGAGCTCGACGAGCGGCCCTCGCTGATCTCGCTGCGGGACGCGATCGAGGCCGGGAGCTTCCACGGCGCCCGGCCCGTGATGCGGACCGGCGACGTCGACGCCGGGTTCGCCGACTCCGCGCACGTGTTCACGGGCGAGTTCCGGTTCTCCGACCAGGAGCACTTCTATCTCGAGACGCACACGGCCCTGGCCCTCGTCGACGAGAACGGGCAGATGTTCGTCCAGAGCAGCACCCAGCATCCTTCGGAGACGCAGGAGATCGTCGCGCACGTCCTGGGCCTGCACAGCCACGAGGTGACCGTGCAGTGCCTGCGGATGGGCGGCGGCTTCGGCGGCAAGGAGATGCAGCCGCACGGCTTCGCGGCCGTCGCCGCGCTCGGCGCACGGCTGACCGGCAGGCCGGTCCGCGTACGGCTCAACAGGACCCAGGACCTGACCATGTCGGGCAAGCGCCACGGGTTCCACGCCGAGTGGAAGATCGGCTTCGACGGCGACGGCCGCATCCAGGCCCTGGACGCCACCCTCACCGCCGACGGCGGCTGGAGCCTCGACCTGTCCGAACCGGTCGTCGCCCGCGCGCTGTGCCACATCGACAACACCTACTGGATTCCCCACGCCCGCGTCGCCGGCCGCGTCGCGAAGACCCACAAGGTCTCCAACACCGCCTTCCGCGGCTTCGGCGGACCGCAGGGCATGCTGGTGATCGAGGACATCATGGGCCGGTGCGCACCGCTCCTCGGCCTGGACCCGACGGAGCTGCGGGAGCGCAACTTCTATCGGCCGGGGCAGGGCCAGACGACGCCGTACGGGCAGCCGGTGACTCACGCCGAACGGATCTCGACCGTGTGGCAGCAGGTGCGGGACGACGCGGCCCTCGCCGATCGCCGGCGCGAGATCGCGGCCTTCAACGCCTCGCACCCGCACACCAAGCGGGGTCTCGCCCTCACCGGGATCAAGTTCGGCATCTCGTTCAACCTCACCGCCTTCAACCAGGGCGGCGCGCTGGTGCTGATCTACAAGGACGGCTCGGTCCTGATCAACCACGGCGGCACCGAGATGGGGCAGGGCCTGCACACCAAGATGCTGCAGGTGGCCGCGACCACGCTGGGCATCCCGCTGCACAAGGTACGGCTGGCCCCGACGCGCACCGACAAGGTGCCGAACACCTCCGCGACGGCCGCCAGCGCCGGGGCGGACCTCAACGGCGCTGCGGTGAAGAACGCCTGCGAGCAGTTGCGCGGGCGGTTGGCGCAGGTGGCCGGCACCCAGCTGGGAGTGAACGCCTCGGACGTGCGCATCGTCGAGGGCGTCGCGCGCGCCCTCGGCCACGACGGGGAACTGGCCTGGGACGACCTGGTGCGCACCGCGTACTTCCAGCGGGTGCAGCTGTCTGCGGCCGGTTTCTACCGGACCGAGGGACTGCACTGGGACGCCAAGGCGTTCCAGGGGTCCCCGTTCAAGTACTTCTCCTACGGCGCGGCCGCCGCCGAGGTGGAGGTGGACGGGTTCACCGGAACGTACCGCATCCGGCGGGTGGACATCGTGCACGACGTCGGCGACAGCCTCTCCCCGTTGATCGACATCGGTCAGGTCGAAGGAGGCTTCGTCCAGGGCGCTGGGTGGCTGACGCTGGAGGACCTGCGCTGGGACACCGGTGACGGACCGCACCGCGGGCGGCTGCTGACCCGGGCGGCCAGCACGTACAAGCTGCCGAGCTTCTCCGAGATGCCCGAGGATTTCCACGTCCGCCTGCTGGAGAACGCCACCGAGGAGGGCGCGGTCTACGGCTCCAAGGCCGTGGGCGAGCCTCCGCTGATGCTGGCGTTCTCGGTACGGGAAGCGCTGCGGCAGGCCGCGGCGGCGTTCGGGCCCGCCGGCGTCAGCGTGGAACTCGCCTCGCCCGCGACACCGGAAGCGGTGTACTGGGCGATCGAGGCGGCCCGCGCCGGCGGCACGGGGCACGAGGCCCGGCGCGAGGCACGGGGCGAGGCCCGGCGCGAGGGCGACCACGCTCGCGACGGCGACGCGATCCGCATCGACGCGGGCTCCGCGAGCCATGCCTGACATGACCTGGGTCACCGCGGTCGCGCGGTTGCGGGCCCGCCGGGAACCCGGCGTGCTCGTGACCGTCGCGACCGTGCGCGGCCACGCGCCCCGCCGGGCCGGCGCCAAACTCGTCGTGGGACGGACGGAGGCCTGGGGCTCCATCGGCGGCGGCAACATCGAGGCCGTCGCGATCGACCGGGCCCGCGAGCTGATCGGCACGCCCGATCCCGAGCCGGAACTGAAGGAGTTCGCCCTCAACGACAAGGTCACGGGGCCGCACGGCGTGCAGTGCTGCGGCGGGGCGGTCACCGTCCTGCTCGAACCGCTCCCGGTGGTGCGGGCCGTAGCGGTCTTCGGGGTCGGGCACGTCGGCCTCGAGCTGGCACGCATCCTGGCCCGCCACGACCTCGACCTGCATCTCACCGACAGCCGCGCCGACATGCTCACGGACGGCCGGCTCGGTGTGCTCGCGGACGCGGTGGCGCAGATCCACGTGCACCACAGACCGCTGCTGCCCGAGGAGACGCTCGCGGAGCTGCCGGCCGGCACCCACGTCCTGATCATGACCCATGATCACGCCGAGGACGCCGCGCTGTGCGACGCCGCGTTGCGCACCACCGGTCTCGGCTCGATCGGGCTGATCGGCTCGGCCGCCAAATGGACGCGGTTCCGTCGACGGCTGGCCACCGAGGGCGGCCACGACGAGGAGACCATCGACCGGATCACCTCCCCGATCGGCATCGCCGAGATCACCGGCAAGGAACCCGCCACGATCGCCTTGAGCGTCGCGGCCGACCTCCTGCGGAGCGTCGCCTCCGCCTGACGGCTCTCCAGGTGGGTCGGACCTCTCGTCTCCTCGACGCCCGACGCCTGCCGCCCGACGCCCCAGGGGTGGCCCAGCGGCGGCGCCGCGCGCGAACCGAGGTGCGGGCCGCGGCGCTGAAGGCGCTGGTCGGCGAGGCGGCGGACTGGCGGGAGTTCATCGTCAACGGCGCACGTGAGGCCCACAAGCGGGACGTGGCGAAGGAGCTGGAGCTGGAGCTGGAGGAGCAGAACCGCAAGGAGGCCGAGCGCCGCAAGGAACTCGCCGCTCGCCCCCTGAGCCGCCCTGGCCGCCCGGCCCTGCCCCGCGCGGGGCGGGGCGGGGCGGGCAAGGCAGGGGGGCGGGGCGGCGAGCACTACTTCTTGGCCGCGCCGGTTCCCCCACCGAGGGACTCCTGGTAGACGTCCGCGTAGGTGCGTGAGTCCTTGACCAGGTCGTCGCAGAACGCGGCGACGTCGGTGCCGATGAGTTCCAGGACTCCCCTGCCCGAGGCGGCACCCTCCTCGAAGAAGTCGACGATCCCGGGGAGCAGGGGCCCGTCGGGTCGGTCGACCGGACCGGGGCCCCCGCTCCACCGGCCAGCGCCGCGCAGAAGCCCGGGATGTCGTCGCCGAGGGCCTCGTGGAGGCTCTGCCCGTCCGCGGCCGTCTGTTCGAGCAGCCCGAGGGCGGCGTCGAGGATCGGCAGCAGGTTGCGGCCGGTGAAGTCCCCGTGGGGGAAGAGGTGGCACTTGATCTGTTCCCACGCCGCCCGGTGGTCGGCCGGCAGGACCTCGGCCCGGGCTTCGAAGGCCTTCCATTCCCTGGTGAGATCACTGCCCGTGACGGTCTCCCAGAAGTTCATCTCCCGCCCTCCTTGAGCCTGTCGATGCGTGATGAGACGTACTGCCATTTCGCCCAGAACCTCGCGAGCTCCTCGCGACCGGCTTCGTTGAGTGCGTAGAACTTGCGCGGCGGACCGACCTCGGACGGTCGCTTCGTCACCTGGACGAGTCCGTTCCGCTCCAGCCGCAGCAGGATCGTGTACACCGTTCCCTCGACGACGTCGGCGAAGCCGAGCTCGTTCAACCGGCGGGTGACGGCGTACCCGTAGGTCTCCTCGCTGCCGATGATCTCGAGCACGCACCCTTCGAGCGTGCCCTTCAGCATCTCCGTCAGGTCATCCATCGCGCCCCTCCTCACCCTCACCCGGTACTGCGTAGCACCGAGTACCACTACACGGTATCACCGAGTAGTGGGGGTGTCAGCGGTCCGCGAACGCGGCCGGGCGGCACGCAAGAGGGAGGTCAGAGCCAGCCGTTGCGGCGGAAGCCGCGGTGGATGACGAAGCAGGCGACGGCCATGACGCCGAGGACCACGGGGTAGCCGTAGGTCCAGCGCAGCTCGGGCATGGTGTCGAAGTTCATGCCGTAGACGCCGCAGACCATGGTCGGGACCGCGATGATCGCGGCCCAGGCGGTGATCTTGCGCATGTCCTCGTTCTGCGCGACGGTCACCTGCGCGAGGTGCGCCTGGAGGATCGAGTCGAGGAGCGTCTCGTACGAGGCGACCTGCTCGGTGACCCGCGCCAGGTGATCGGTCACGTCACGGAAGTAGGCGCGTATCTCCGGCGCGACCATCGGCAGCGGGTCGACCGTGAGGCGCTGGAGCGGGCGGCCCAGCGGCGCGACGGCCCGCTTGAGTTCGAGGAGCTCACGCTTCAGCTGGTAGATCCGTCCGATGTCCTTCCGGTGGCCCTGCTCGGAGAAGACCGCGGTCTCGATCGCGTCCAGATCGTCCTGCACGGCCTCGGCGACGGCGAGGTAGTCGTCGACGACATGGTCCGCGATCGCGTGCAGCACCGCGGAGGGCCCCTTGGCCAGCTGCTCCGGCTCCGACTCCAGGGCCTCACGGAGCGGGCCCAGCGAACCGTGCCCTCCATGCCGGATCGTGATGACGAAGTCGCGTCCGGTGAAGGCCATCAGCTCGCCCGTGTCCACCACCTCGCTCGACGCGGTGAGCTCCTCGTGCTCCACGTAGCACACCGTCTTGAAGACGGCGAAGAGCACGTCGTCGTACTGCTCCAGCTTCGGCCGCTGGTGGGCGTGGACGGCGTCCTCGACCGCGAGCGGGTGCAGCCCGAACAGCTCGGCGAGCCCCGTGAACTCCTTCTCCTCCGGTTCATGCAGACCGATCCACACGAACCCGTCACCCGACGCGCGCACGCGCCGCAGGGCCTCCTCCACCGACCGGACCTCGTCCTGCCGCACTCCGTCGCGGTAGACGACGCAGTTGACCACCGTGCTGCCGAGCGGCGACCTGGCCGGGTGACTGAGGTCGACAGCGCGCCGGTACGTACGGCGGACGGCGCTGCGCAGGCGGTGGATCATCGACACGCGGGGCTCCTTCGGCAGATCGCCGGACAGTCTGCCAGCAGCGCGCGGGGGGCGACAGGCCGTGCCACCCGCGTCCGGGTCGGACGGTCCGGGGACCTTCGCACCGCGGGGCGCGATGAGCAGCACCGTCAGAAAGTCCGGGCCCCTTGTCCGACGTCGCGGGCGTCCAAACCCGTGCGCGGCGACCCGGCGGAGGCCCGGGGCCCGGTGACGGCACGGGCGGTGAGCGTCGGGTCGACGGTCAGCAGCTCCACGTGCGTTCCCGGCCGGAACGGGACGTACAGGAGCCCGGCCGGGTCGGGTTCCTCGGGCTCGGAATCGTCGTCGTACTGGAAGAGGCACATGGGGCGCTCCTTGAGGAATCTCGAACGGGTGGAGGGCGCCGGACCTGCGGACCCGATCCGGCAGGGCACGGCACGGCACGGCACGGCACCGAAGCTATCCCCGGTTCCCCGGCCCTGTCGTCGACCCCTGACGGGACCTTGACGGCCACCGGCCGCCTCGGTTCGCCTCCCTGACACGAAGTGGTCGGTCGGGGCGGGCCTGTGTCCCGGTGCGGCTGCCGCGCGGCAATCGCCGACCACCGACGTTCCCGGGGTTCTGCGCGACCGCAGGTCAGGGCTCTGCTGTGGCGGAATATCCAGGGGAACGGACGGCCGCGCGCTGCTACGGTCGGGCGGCATGAGCTGGCTTCCCGATGACTTCGTCCACCCCGTCCTGGTACCGCTGCCGGGCGGCGGCCAACACCTGCGGCCGATCCGGGAGGCGGACACCGCGCTCGACTATCCGGCGGTGATGGGGTCGCGCGAGCGGCTGTGGACCCTGTTCGGCCCGGCCTGGGGCTGGCCCGCGGCCACCATGACCTACGAGGCCGACCAGGCCGACCTGTTGCGGCACGAGAAGGAGATCGACGCACACCAGTCGTTCAACTACGCGCTGTTCGACGCGGCGGAGACGGCTCTGCTCGGCTGTGTCTACATCGACCCGCCGGAGAAGGCCGGCGCGGACGGCGAGATCGCCTGGTGGGTGGTGGACGAGCTGGTGGGCGGCGAGGTCGAGCAGGCCCTCGACGCGCTGGTACCGCGGTGGATCGCCGCCGACTGGCCGTTCGAGCAGCCGCGGTTCCTCGGCCGCGAGATCTCCTGGCCGGACTGGCTCGCCCTGCCGGAGCATCCCGACGCGTAAGGGTGACGAAACGGGCGCGGCGGTAGGACTAATGCGGCCGAAGGAGGGGTCTGCGCTCCGCGACACCATCCACGCACCGCGGGGCGCCGAAGGACGCACAGACGTGCCTCACCGTTGAGGCGCGCGAACCGATCGGAGCCTTCCTGTGCGTACTCGTCGAGTCGTCGCCACCTCTGTGGCGGCCGCCGCGATGACCGTTTCCCTGCTGTCCCCCGTTCTGGCCTCGGCCGCGGCCGCGGGCGGCGATCCGTTCGGTCCGCAGAGCCGCGCCGCGGGCCACGGCCTGATCAGCGTGGGCCTGACCGCCGACCAGCGTCTCGTCGGCTTCGACGTCCGCAACCCCGCCGACACCTGGTCGCTGGGCAAGGTCAGCGGCCTCCGGGGCGACGGCAAGCTGGTCGGGATCGACTTCCGCGTCCAGAACGGCAAGCTGTACGGCGTCGGCGACAAGGGCGGCGTCTACACCGTCGACAGCAACGCCAAGGCCGTCAAGGTCTCGCAGCTGACCGTGGCGCTGCAGGGCCGGTACTTCGGTGTCGACTTCAACCCCGCCGCCAACCGTCTGCGCGTCATCAGCGACACCGGGCAGAACCTGCGCCACAACATCGACGACCCCGCCGCCCCCACCACCACCACCGTAGACGGCACCCTCACCAACCCGACCATGCCGCCGTCCACCGCCCTCGGCGTCACCGGCGCCGCGTACACCAACAACGACCTCGACGCGGCGACCGCGACCACGCTGTTCGACATCGACACCACCAACGACCGCGTCTCGCTCCAGTCCCCGGCCAACGCCGGCACCCTCGCACCGACCGGCGGCCTCGGCGTGAACGCCGGCCCGTCGGCCGGGTTCGACATCTACTACCAGGCCTCCGACGGCTCGAACCGCGGCTACGCGGCCCTGTCCACCGGCGGCAAGCAGCGCTTCTACAAGGTCGACGTCCTCAGCGGCAAGGCCACGGCGGTCGGCGACTTCCCGGCCGGCCGCCAGGTCGTCGACGTCGCCCTCCCCCTCAACCAGCACTGAACCTCATAGGCGGTGGAGGCGGGCCCGTCCGGCCCGCCTCCCTCGCACCCGACCTGACGCGCACACAGGAGGCGCACACCGGACGCGTGTGAGCAGCGCGGGCTGCTCGATTGCACTAACCCCAGTGGCAGGCGGACACGCCACAGCTGACGGTGGGCCATGTCGCTGCGTATCGAAAGCCGACAGTGGGTCAGCTGACGCAGCAGACGAAAGGAAGCCGAAGATGCGCTCTGCCCGCATTCTTTTCGCCGCAACTGCCGCCGCCGGCACCCTGGCGCTCGCCGCACCCGGCGCCTACGCGATCACGGCCGGAGACTGGGACAAGGAAGACTCCTCCCACAGCCGCGACCACGACAAGCCGCACGGCGGCATGCACACCGGCTCCGGTGCGCTGTCCCTGGTCGACGCCGACGACTGGTCGAAGGACGAGCAAGGCAAGAAGGACGAGCACACCAAGAAGGACGAGCACGGCAAGAAGGAGCACGACAAGCCGCACGGTGGCGTCCACACCGGCGGCGGAGCGCTCACCGCGGTGAGCGGCGACGAGTGGTCGAAGGACCACGACAAGGGCGGCAAGCACGAGAAGGACCACGACAAGCCGAAGGGCGGCATGCACACCGGCTCCGGTGCCCTGTCCGTCGTCAACGCCGACGACTGGTCCAAGGACAACGAGAAGGAGAAGGAAGACGGCGGCTGGTCCAAGGAGAACCAGAAGGAAGAGGGCGGCTCCCAGCACGAGAAGCCCAAGGGCGGCATGCACACCGGCGGCGGCGGCCTCACGAACAGCGGCACCAGTCTGACGGGCGCCCTGGTCCTGGCGGGCGGAGTGGCCGCGTTCGTCCTCTACCGCCGCAAGCAGGGCTCCGCGGCGGCCTGACGCACGGCCTGTGCGGGGGCCGGCCCGAGGCCCGGCCCCCGCGCACGGCCCAGGGTCCCGCGGCCCCGCGGCCATCCCGGCCCCCGGGGCCGCGGCCCCGCGGCCCCTCCCGTCTCGATCCGCCTCGATCTCGCGCGTACGGCTTCGAAAGGTGCTCACAGTGAAGACCCGCCCAGACTCCGTCGGTGGAGAAGCGCCTCGGCGTGGCACACGGTGGGCTGTCCCCGCGGTGTTCTGGACGCTGGTGCTGGCAGCGCTCCTCTTCGTCTTCCGCCCGGGAATGCTCGACCAGGACGCCGACTCCACACCCGGGTCCACCGCCACGGCGGTGACGGGGAACGCCCCCGCCGGCGCGGCCGCCCCTTCGAGGCCCGCGGTGCCGGACTCCCCGCAGAAGACCGGCACGAGCCCCGACGCGGCGATGCTTCCGCCGGCCATGCCGCGGTCGGCCCCCACCCGCCTGAAGATCCCCAAGATCGGAGTGAACGCACCGTTCACCGCCCTGGAGATCGGCTCCTCCGGGGCGCTGGACCCGCCGCCCGCAGACGACACCAACCTGGTCGGCTGGCACGCCGCCGGGGTCTCCCCCGGTGAGCGGGGCACCGCGCTCATCGCCGGACACCTCGACACCGCCACCGCCCCGGCCGTCTTCGCCCGGCTCAGTGAACTCGACGCCGGCGACACCTTCGAGGTCAGCCGCGCCGACGGCACGACCGCCGTCTTCCGCATCGACTCCGTGGAGAGCTTCGAGAAGGACGACTTCCCCGACCAGCGCGTGTACGACGACACCCCCAGCGCGCTCGTCCGACTCATCACCTGCGCGGGCGCCTACGACCGTACGGCGAAGGACTACACCGAGAACCTCGTCGTCTTCGCCCACCTGCAGCCCGCCGACTGATGCCCGAGGGATCACTCCTTGGAGTGACAGGACTCAGGCGGACCCGTCCGACCGTGGCAGCGGTCCGAAGCACGACTGGAAGACGTCGGCTCCTCCCGGTGAGTGTCCGGGGCGGGAGGGTCCGGCGGATCCGCCGGATCGACCGTACCCCGCGCAAGGCGGAGTCATAGGTACGGACGAGACGGGCGGGAGGGCGGAGGACAGCGGAGGCTGTCCTCCGCCCTCCCCGCGTCTCACGCCCCATGGAGCCGGGGAGCCCTCAGGTCTTGTCCGGCCATGTCAGGCGGCGGGCGAAGTGCGCCCCTGCGGCCACGACACCCAGCACGGCCACGACGCCGCCGAGCGTCATGACCGTGGACGGGGAGGTCCCGTCCACGATGAGGCCACCGGCCATCGCGCCGAGTGAGATCGTCATCTGGAAGGAAGCGGTGAACAGCACCGACGCCGCCTCGGGCGCGTCGGGGATCGCCTTGGCGAACCACGTCTGGGAGGAGACGGGGACCGCGCCGTAGGCAACGCCCCAGACGATCAACAGGGCGAGGGCGCCGATCTGCCAGCGCCCCAGTATCGGCAGCAGCACGGTGGCAAGTGCGATCATGCCGGCGGCGATGCCGAAGGCGGCCCTGGGATGGCGGGTGACCACCGCTCCGCCCAGGAAGTTTCCGACGATGCCCGCAGCACCGTAGACCAGCAGGAAGACGGTGATCAGTCGCGGGCCGACCTCGGTGACGTGCTCCAGGAACGGAGTGATGTAGGTGTAGGTCCCGAAGTGCGCCAGCACGACGAGGAAGGTCAACAGCAGCGCGAAACGCGCGTGGACGCTCCTGAACGTGCCGCGCAGCACACTCGGACGGGTCGCCCGGTCGGGCGGCAGCGACGGCATGACCAGGAGCAGCAGGGCCAGTACGCCCACGGTGAGGGCACCCATGACGACGAAGGCCGTGCGCCAGCCGGCCAACTCCCCGATGAACGTGCCGGCCGGGACCCCGAGCACGGAGCCCAGCGGTACGGCGGAGAAGATCACCGCCGTGGCGCGGCCGACCGACTCCGCGGGCACCAGACGCCCGGCCAGTCCGGCGCCGATCGACCAGAAGCCCCCGATGACGATGCCGACGATGACACGCGAGACCAGGAGCAGCCAGTAGTCGGGGGCCGCAGCGGCCAGGAAGTTCGCGACGGCCAGCAGGAACATGAACACGCCCAGCATCAGGCGGCGGTCGACGCGTGCGGTCGCCACGGTGACCACGGGCGCCGAGAGGGCCGCGAGAAGCCCGGGCATGGTGATCATCAGCCCGGCCGACCCGTCGGAGACGGCGAAGCCGGCGCCGATCGTGGTGAGCAGCCCGATCGGCAGGATCTCGGTGGTGACGATCGAGAAGATGCCCAGCATCACCGAACTCACGGCCAGCCACCCGATCAGGGGCGAGGGTGTCGGCGTTGGCGTTGGCGTCGGCGTTGGTGTCGATGCCGGTGTCGGTGTCGGTAAGCCGACGTCGCCGGAGGGGCGTGTAATGTTCGTCGAGGCCATGAGTTCCGTCCCGTGGAGCGCCTGCGGTTGCGTGTGTCAGTGCAACAGGCGCCGCCCGGTGAGGGCTGGCAGGTCTGCGACATCAGCGTGGTGGGACAAGGGTGATGTCGCGAATCTGCTGAGCTGGTACGGCAGTTGGCGGGTTGGGCGGCCTTAATCGAGTGCAGGGGCCGCGGTCCGGGTGGTACAAGGTCTGCGTGACTGATCATCTCCACTTCCCCGCCCTGCTGCGGATGATCGACGAGCGGTCCGCCGCGTTCCGCGCCGCCGTCGCCGAGGCCCCCAGCCTCGACGCCGACGTCCCGTCCTGCCCGGGCTGGACGCTGTACGACCTGGCGAACCACCTCAGCGAGGGGGACCGCTTCTGGGCCCACATCGTGCTGAACACCGCGCCGGGCGACGAGCGGCCGAGCAAGGACGGGCTGGCGGCACCCAGGGAGCGCGAGGAGCTCATATCCTGGCTGGCCGACTCGACGGATCAGCTGCTGACCGCTCTGCGCGAGGCCGGCCCGGACCGGAGCTGCTGGGCCTGGTGGGAGCCGCTGGCCTCGCCGCACACGGTGGCCGCCGTGGCCCGCCGCCGCGTCCCGGAGTCGCTGATCCACACCTACGACGCCCAGCTGGCCTCCGGAAATCCGCAGGAACTGCCGGCCACCGAGGCGGCCGACGCCATCGAGGAGTTCCTCTCCACCGTCTGCACCGGCACGGTCCCGTGGCCGGGTGAGCCCGCCACCATGGACTACCACGCAGCCGAGGCCGGCTCCTGGCGCCAGACGGTGGACGCAGCCGGTTCCCGCTTCACCCGCCTCACCGCGGCGGAGGCGGACGGGAGCAAGCCCACCGCCGCCGTCTACGGCACGGCGAGCGAGATGGCCCTGCTCATGTACATGCGCATCCCGTCCGACACGCTGCGGATCGAGGGCGACACCGACCTGCTCCAGCGGCTGCAGGACTGGGGCTGACCGACCGGCGCCGACCGACCGGCGTACGGATCACGTGAGGCGCCGGGTGGTGGGGCGGCCATGGACACGGAGCTGGTGGTCCTCCGTACCTGTGAAGGACGGCGGACCACCAGCGGTGTCGGGCGGGACGAGGGCGTCGGCTACTTGGGCATGAGGACCGTGTCGACGATGTAGACGTTGGCGTTGGCGGTCTTGACGTTGCCGCACACGACCTTGGAGGAGTCGTTCACGGTGTACGCCTCGCCCGAGCCCTTGGTGGTGATCATGCCCTTCTGGAGGGTCTCGTAGGAGCCGTTCTCGAGCTGCTTGGGAGCGAGCTTCTGACCGACGACGTGGTACGTGAGGATCTTCGTGAGCGTCGCCTTGTCGGCGAGGACCTTGTCGAGGTCGGCCTTCGGGATCTTGGCGAACGCTTCGTTGGTCGGGGCGAACACGGTGATGTTCTGGGCGTTGTTCAGGGTGTCGACCAGGCCGGCCTTCTTGACGGCGGTGACGAGCGTGGACAGGGCGGGGTTGTTGGAAGCCGCGGTGGCCACCGGGTCCTTCGCCATGCCGTCGAAGGAGCCCGCACCGTCCTTCGGAACACCGGCACACGCCGGGCCGAAGGGCTCGTCCATGGCCGTGGCGTCCTGGCTGGGAGCGTCGGCGGACGTGCTGGAGTCGGCGGTGGCCGAGGAGGGCGCGGACGCCTTGCTCTCGTCACCGGAGTCCGAGCACGCGGCGAGCGAGAAGGGGAGGACGGCGGCCGCTGCGACGGCGATGGCACCACGACGGATACGGAGAGAGTTCATGCTGACTGCTCCTTGAGTGAGTGAGTGAATGAGTGAGTGAGTGATCGGGATCGGTACGTCAGGGTTGGCGATGCTCTGTCGGCGCGTTGGCACGCCGACAGTGGTCTGGGGGACGGTGGTCCAGGGGGCGGTGGTCTAGGGGACGGTGACGAACACGCTGTGCCAGCCGCTCGCTCCGTCGGGGATGGTCCGGGCCCGCTGTTCGGTCTGCACCTGTCCCGTGCCGTCGGTGGCGCGGACGGTGAGGGTGTGTCCGCCCGGTGCGGCCTGCCAGCGGTAGGACCACTGGCGCCAGGTGTCGAGGGTGTCCTGCGCGGCGAGGTCGGCGTCCTGCCAGGGACCGTCGTCCACGCGGACCTGGACGCGGGTGACGCCCCGGTGCTGTGCCCAGGCCACACCCGCCACGGTCACGGTTCCGGCGGTGGGACGTGCGAACGGCTTGGGGGTGTCGATCCGGGACTGCGTCTTGATCGGCGCTCTGCGAGCCCACTTCCTCTTGACCCAGTAGGGGTCGTAGGCGTCGAACGTGGTGAGTTCGATGTCCTCGATCCACTTGCAGGCCGATACGTAGCCGTACAGGCCCGGGACGACCATGCGGACGGGGAATCCGTGGTCGAACGGCAGGGGTTCGCCGTTCATGCCGACCGCGAGGAGGGCGTCCCGGCCGTCCATGACGTCCTCGACCGGTGAGCCGAGCGTCATGCCGTCCACGGACCGGGCCACCAGCTGGTCGGCGCCGCCTCCCGCGGAGGGCGGCTTCACCCCGCACTCCGCCAGCAGGTCCGAGAGCTTGACTCCCAGCCACCGGGCGTTGCCGGCATACGGGCCGCCGACCTCGTTCGAGACGCAGGTCAGGGTGATGTCCCGCTCGATCAGCGGTCGGTTCAGAAGGTCGGCGAGAGTGAAGGTCCGGGGGCGGGACACGCCCTTGCCGTGGATCCGCAGCCGCCAGCTCCCCGCGTCGACCCTGGGGACGACGAGTGCCGTGTCGACACGGTAGAAGTCCCCGTTGGCCGTGGTGAACGGAGTGATCCCGGAGACCTTGAGCTGTGCGCCCCGGGGCACGGGCGGAGCCGGTGAGGCGGGGGCGGGAAGCACCAGGCCCTGTCGGGAGGCGACGGCTCCTTGGCTCTGACGGCCGGTGAGGTACCGGCCGAGGAGTCCGGCCGAGGTCGCACCGACGGCGGTGACGCCCGCCGCGACGAGGAAGCCACGTCGGTTCCAGCCTCCTCCACTCCCGCCGTCCTCCGTCGCGGAGCCCCGGGAAAGCCGGCCCGCGAGGACGTACAGGACGAGGGCGCCTGCCACCGCCCCCGCCAGCGACGGCAGGATGTCGCCGACGCCCTGGGAGTCGGGGCGGCTCAAGGCAGCCACCGCTCCGACGACGCCGAACGCGAGGACGCCGCACGAGGCCGCCCGCCGGTGACGGAGACCGAGAACGCCCAGCCCGGCCGCGAGCAGCGCGAGGACGAGAAGGATCCCCAGCTGGAGGACCGTCTTGTCGTCCTCCCCGAACGTGCGGATCGCGAAGTCCTTCACGGCCGCCGGCGTCCGGTCGATCACCGCGCCACCGACGACCGTGACGGGACCGGCGGCGGGCCGGACGAGACCCGCGACCAGCTCAGCGACGGCCAGAGCGGCCAGGCCGGCGAGAAGCCCGGCCGACGCACCCAGGGCGATGCGGATGAGGTTGGTGCGGAAGTTGCTCACGACCGGCATTCGGCGCCCGCCGCCGAACGGATTGGTCTGTCAGTCGAAAAGGTGACGGTCTGATGTTCTGTTCGACTCGGACGCGCGAGGCCGAGCGGGTGGACGCGTCCGTGTCGGCGTCGGCGTCGGCGCCGATGGCGGCGGGTCCGGGGGCGGTCACGAGGGCTCCGCAACTCGGTCGCCCGGCAGCCGGATCGGCGGGAGCGGCCGCGGCCGCTCCCGCTCGGCGTCTGTCCGTTCAGGCCAAGCCCGGTCAGGGCCCGTCGTCCGGGTCAGGCCGGGATGCGGGTCCCCGTGCCGCTGACCCGGATCCTGCGGTCGTCCGCCCGCAGTTCCACCGTGAGGACGCCGGGGCGTCCCATGTCCTCCCCCTGGTGGAGGGTGAGGACCGTCGCCTCGGGCACGAGGCCGAGCTCACGGGCGTACGCGCCGAAGGCGGCGGCCGCCGCACCGGTCGCCGGGTCCTCGACCACACCGCCCACCGGGAACGGGGCGCGGACGTGGAAGACCTCCGGAGAAGCGCGCCAGACCAACTCCAGCGTCACCAGGTCGAGCCGGTGCATGAGCGCTTCCAGGCGGGCGAAGTCGTACGCCAGGTGCGCCAGGCGCTCCCGGCTCGCGGCGGCGAGGACCAGATGGCGGGCGCCCGCGAAGGCGATGCGGGGCGGCAGGGCGGGATCGAGGTCGCCGGCCGGCCAGTCGAGCGCGGCCAGCGCCTCCGCCAGGTCGTCGGCCGCGACCTCCTCGATGTGCGGCTCGACGCTCGTGAGGGTGGCCCGCAGTGTCCCGCCCTCGCGCGTCACGGTGACAGGGACGATTCCGGCGCGGGTGGTGAACACCAGGTCGCCGGGGCCGATGCGCTCGCCGAGGGCCACGGCCGTGGCGACGGTGGCATGACCGCAGAAGGGCACTTCCATCTTGGGGCTGAAGTAGCGAACGGAGTACGCCCGCCCGGCGGCCGACGCGCCGGAGTCCGCTCCCCCGGAAGGCGCTGTCAGGAACGCGCTCTCGCTGTAGCCGACTTCGGCGGCGATCGCCAGCATCTCCTCGTCGCTGAGGCCTGTGGCGTCGAGAACGATTCCGGCGGGATTGCCTCCCTCGGGGTCGTCGGAGAAGGCGGTGTAGCGCAGGACGTCAGGGGATACACGCAGGGAGCTCATGCCGGGGCAACGGCACGGATCCCGGGATTGATTCCCCGGTCAGGGACCTTCGCCCTGCGCCCCTCCAGGGGCGGTCCGGCTCGTCATCGACCGGACAGGTCCCAGGAGACCGCCGTCCGTACGGGCGAAGGCTCGCCCCATGGAGAACGCGCCCGGCCATCTGCGACGGCATCATGGACGTGGTGTTCTGGATCTGTTGGCGTTGAAGCGCGCCTTCTTCATCCGGTTGCCGCACGTATTCATCTCACACCACCTGCGGGTACGGCTTTGACTGGTGTCGAAGAAGGCCGCCTGACAGGTCGGCGATGCGCACAGCGCCAGAGTCCCGTCGCGTTCGCCCGAGACGATCTCGATCGCGTCGGCCGCGATCACGCCGAGGGCATCCTCGACGCGGGAGCCCGGGCTCAGCTGCCAGCGCCGCTTGCCGTCGGAGGTCAGGACGGCTGAAGCGCGGCCTCGTGCGCTGCGGCCGTTGATGACCTGGACGGCCGACTCGGGGAGATCCTCCTGGAGCGCGGCCGCTGTCGCGGCCGCGTGGATCGACTCCCTGAGCTCCCGGGCGAGGGCGAGTTGGGCCGGGGTGACCGAGTCCACGGCGAGGCCGCTCACCGCCAGCCAGTCGAGGAGGCGGTGCGGCACGGCGATGTGCTCGACAGGGTCGCCGCGGCGCTCCGTCAGAGTCGCCGTGAAGCTCGTCGCGAGCACCTTGCCGAGGCGGAAGGGGGGGAACTCAGCACGCATGGAACCACCTTAGGCGGTTGCGGTGAGGGGAAGGGACTTGTTAGAACCGTCTTAGCCGGTTCACCACAGAGTCGGCTCCACGACGGTCACAGGAGGTTCCATGAACCGCCCCGACAGCGACGTACATGCCTTCGAAGCCCACGCCGACGACGCCGACCTCGACGATCTGCGCGCGCGACTGGCCGCGGCGCGGCTGCCGGAGGCCGAGACGGTCAGAGGCGCTGCGCCCGGTGCCGGCCGCTGGGCCCAGGGCGTCCCGCTCGCGGACCTCGTCGATCTGGTGGAGTACTGGCGCACCGCGTACGACTGGCGGGCATTCGAAGAGCGTCTCCACCGCGTCGGCCAGTTCCGTACGGACATCGACGGGCTGGGCATCCACTTCCTGCACCGCCGATCCGCGCGCGCGGATGCCACACCGCTCCTCCTGACGCACGGATGGCCGGGCAGCGTCGCCGAGTTCATCGACGTGGTGGACGAGCTGGCCGATCCGAAGGATGCCGACGCGCCCGCGTTCCACGTCGTGGTGCCCTCACTGCCGGGGTTCGGCTACAGCGACAGGCCGGCCACCACCGGGTGGGGAACCGAAAGGATCGCGGCTGCCTGGGTGGAGCTGATGAAGCGGCTCGGCTACGACAGGTTCGCCGCCCACGGCGGCGACTGGGGCGGCAACATCACCACGGTTCTCGCGGGCAGGTTCCCGGAGCAGGTCCTCGGCATCCACACCCTGTTCGCGGAGGCGCCGCCGGGGCTGACGACGGACGGACTGTCGGCGGTCGAGCGCGCGTGGACCGAGGAGACCCGCGACTTCTGGCAGCGCCGCGCGGCGTACGCAAAGCAGCAGGCGAGCCGGCCGCAGACCATCGGCTACTCGCTCGTCGACTCGCCCGTCGGGCTTCTCGCCTGGATCCTCGACAAGTTCGCCGAGTGGTCGGACACCGAGGACAGCCCGTTCGAGACGATGTCCAGGGACCGCGTCCTCGACGACGTCACCCTGTACTGGCTGACGCGGACGGGCGCGTCAGCAGCCCGTATCTACTACGAGAGCCACAATTCACTGGACCCTGAGCTGCGGGTCGACGTACCGGCAGCGATCACCATGTATCCCCGCGACATCGAGAAGACCCCTCGCCCGTGGGCGGAGGAGCGCTACCGGCGCATCGTCCGATGGAACGCGCCCGAGACCGGCGGCCACTTCCCGTCGCTGGAAGTCCCCGACTACTTCGTCAAGGATCTCCAGGAGGGCCTCGCGGCGGTCCTGGCCGCCGCCCGCTGATCGCTCGCCCTCCGGCCCGGTGCACGGGTCGGAGGGCGGCCCGTGGCCGGGCGACCCGAGGGGTCGCACCCTTGGCGATACGGAGTCTCCGGCCGTCGTAGCGCAGCGGAGCCCCGGCCGCAGTAGCCGGCACGGGGCTGAATCGAGTGCTGCCGCGGTTTCCCGTCAGGAGCGCCGGCGGATGCTCCGGCCTGCGCCGATGCCCGCCACCTGCAGGGCCAGGGCGGTCAGTCCGAGCAGCATCACGTTCGTCGAGGAGAACGTGTCGTTGGTGCCGATGTCCGCCGCGTTGATCAGGAAGGCGATGAAGAACAGCACCGCCGCAACTATGCCAAGCATGCTCAGGCTCCTCTCGAAGGGTGGTGTCCGTATGCCCCCGCATCGGCCTCGTAAGCCGGGACGAGCGTTCGTCTACGCGTCAGAGATCGCTGTCGATGCCGGTGACGGCCGGCGGTGCGAGCGGGGCGTCCGCTTCCGCGATTCCCGCCTCTCGCAGGGCGGCCGACACGAGCCTCGTCGCGTCCAGTTTCGCCTCGTAACGGTCGGCGGCGTCGACCTCAAGACGGATGGCGAACGTGCCGTCCTCGTTGAGCGTCAGCAGGTTCACCCCCTCGCTCTCGCTCACGTCCGTGTGCTGGGGGGCCAGCTTCTGTTCGAGGACGGCGCGCTCCGAGTCGGTGATGTCCGAGGTGAACGTGCCGGGAACGGTGATGACGAAGGTGGTCATGAGTACTCCTCGCGTGGGGCGGAGGGTGAGCGTCGTTCTCCTCATCCTCGGTGATGACGCGGCTCCGACAGGCCTCTGACATGGCATCGGGCCGCGGTGACGAGTGGGTGCGTCGTGTTCCCCTCTCAGGCGCTCGCGTGGCGCGGAGCGGGTGCTCCTCGCGTTGCGGCGTGATGCGTGTGCGGGTGGCCCAGGGGTATGCGGGCGCGCCGCGGTCCGGCCGACGCCGTGGCGAGCGGGCCGTCGCGCACCCGGCGCAGCCGCCAGGCGGCCCGCAAGGACGTGACGTGTTCGCTCTTCGTCGACATTCCGCCCGTGTACCCCGATTCGCGCCGCCCATCGGCGGTGACGGGGATCTGTCCGGGTGGTCGTGAGGCGCCCTGCCACGACACGCGACCTGCAGGCGTGCGGTGCGGATCTTCACGCCGCCCTCATCCCCTCTCCTGAAGGAACCACCAACTGGCCGCATAGCGAACACAGTTCTCTGTCCTTCGGACAACAGATGGTCAAATCCTTGTTGCATACCTGCCAAACACGTCGGCTCGCTGGCACGCTCACAGCCGCACCACCCCCGCACCACACCCCCCACGATTCCCACGCTTCGCAGCGAAGGAGCCCGCGTGACCCGCCAGCAGTCCTCGCACCGCCGTACCGCCACCGCCACCGCCCTGATCGCCTCGGCCGCCATGGTCGTCGTCGGAGTCCAGACCGGCTCCGCCAGCGCCGATGCCCAGCGCGAAGCCGGCGCGACCGCGCTCGTACTGTCCGCCACGCAGCGTGCCGCCGCCGTCCAGGAGGCCCAGGCGGGAGCCGATGCCACGGCCCGGGCCATCGGCCTCTCAGGCCAGGAGAAGCTCGTCGCCCGGGATGTCGTCAAGGACTCCGACGGCACGGTGCACACCCGGTACGAGCGCACCTATGAGGGTCTCCCCGTCCTCGGCGGCGACCTCGTCGTGCACCAGAAGAAGAACGGCGGCCGCGCCACCACCAAGGCCACCGACGCCCGTATATCCGTGGCGAGCACGACCGCATCGGTCACCGCCACGAGCGCGGGCAAGTCCGCCGCCGCCTCCTCCGAGGCCCGGTCCGCCGCGCCCGCCTCGTCCCGCAAGGTGGTGTGGGCGGCCACCGGCAAGCCGACGCTCGCCTGGGAGACGACCGTCACGGGCGTCCAGGCCGACGGCACGCCGAGCAGGCGTCACGTCATCACCGACGCCACCTCGGGGAAGGAGCTGTACTCCTACGAGGCGGTCGAGACGGGCGTCGGCAACACCCAGTACAGCGGCCAGGTCACGCTCGGCACGGCGCCCTCGTTCACCCTCACGGACACCGCGCGCGGCGGCCACAAGACGTACGACCTGAACGGTGGCACCAGTGGCACCGGGTCCCTCTTCACCAGCAGCACGGACACCTGGGGCAACGGCCTGGCGACGAACCGGGCCACCGCCGCCGCGGACGCCCATTACGGCGCGGCCGTGACCTGGGACTTCTACAAGAACGAGCTCGGGCGCAACGGCATCCGCGGTGACGGCGTCGCCGCCTACTCCCGCGTCCACTACGGCAACGCGTACGTCAACGCCTTCTGGGACGACTCCTGCTTCTGCATGACGTACGGCGACGGAACGGGCAACACCAAGCCGCTGACCTCGCTCGACGTCGCCGGCCACGAGATGTCCCACGGCCTGACCGCCTCCACCGCCGGACTGAAGTACAGCAAGGAGTCGGGCGGCCTCAACGAGGCCACCTCCGACATCCTCGGCACCTCGGTCGAGTTCTACGCGGCCAACGCCACGGACGCCGGCGACTACCTGATCGGCGAGAAGATCGACATCCGCGGCAACGGCACCCCGCTCCGCTACATGGACAAGCCGAGCCGCGACGGCAACTCCGCCGACTACTGGTCCAGCAGCGTCGGCCGCCTCGACGTCCACTACTCCTCAGGCCCGGCGAACCACTTCTTCTTCCTGCTGTCCGAGGGCAGCGGCGCCAAGACGATCAACGGCGTCTCCTACAACTCCCCGACCAGCGACGGCTCCACCCTCACGGGCATCGGCCGCGCCAAGGCCTACAAGATCTGGTACAAGGCCCTCTCCACCTACATGACCTCCTCCACCACCTACGCCGGCGCCCGCACGGCCACCCTCTCCGCGGCCACCGACCTCTACGGCGCGGGCAGCGCCGAGTACACCGCGGTCGCCAAGGCCTGGACCGCGATCAACGTCAAGTAACCCTGCACCGCAACCGGCGGCGCGCGCTCCGTGCGTCTGCCCGCCCGAGCCCGCCCCGCACACTCTCCGTGCGGGGCGGGCTCGCGTGTCGACCGACCCCGGGTCGCCGGTCAGTTCCTCAGCAGGGCGCAGACGAAGTCCTCCTGCACGGCGCGGACCTTGGCAAGGAGCTCCGGCTTGACGCTCTTGCTGGTCTGGGTGTTGATCGAGAACGTCAGCGAACGCCTGCCGTCCGCCGTGCCGACCGCGAGCTGGGTGTAGCCGGGGAAGTTGCCGGTGTGGCCGTAGACCGTTCCGCATCGCGTGGTGTAGCGGAAGATCGCCAGCCCGCCGGCGTTGACACCGGGACCGGCGGGCTCCGACGCGGCGCCGGGGATGAAGGTCCGCTGCTCGCTGCGGGTCCCCTCCGACAGGAAGCCGCGTCCGCCGGCCCAGGCGCGCACGAAGGCGTTGAGGTCCTTCGGTGTCGAGACGATGCCGCCGGAGGCCCAGACGCCTGAGGCGCCGATGACCTCGCTGATGTCCTCCGGCGGGGCGGGCGGCGTCACGTCGTAGCCGTGCAGGTACGGCCTCGGCAGCCGGTAGCCCTGGGGCAGGCTGGTCTGCCGCAGGCCCAGCGGCCGGTACACGAGCTGCGCGAGCAGCCGCTCGTACGGCTGTCCCGTGACCGCCTCCGCCATCAGCGCGACGGCGATGTTGTCGGAGTTCGAGTACGCGTACGTCGATCCCGGCGGGAACAGCAGGTCCTGGTCGGCGACGAAGTCGAGCAGTCGGCGGGAGTCGAAGTGATGCCTGGGGTCCTCCTGCAGGATCGCGAGGAACGCCGGCGCCGTCGAGAAGTCGGGGAGCCCGCTGGTGTGGTTGAGCAGCTGCCGCAGCGTCACCTGGTGCCACGCTGCGGGCAGGGACGGCAGGAGCTCGCCGATCGTGTCGTCGAGGTCCAGCTTCTGCCGGTCCACCAGGCGCAGGGCGACCGCTCCACTGAAGGCCTTGGCGACGCTCGCGATCCGCATGTGATCGGTCGTACGGGGCGGGCGGCCGGTTCGCGTGTCGGCGACGCCCGCACGGTAGACCGACGTCCGGTCGCCCTGCCGCAGCAGCGCGATCGCTCCGGGCGGGCCGCCGGCGGTGCGGACGAGGTCGTCCAGCTGCTTCTGCAGGCCCCTGTCCGGGGCCGGCGGCGTGCCGGTGGCCTGGGCGGGATGGACCAGGGCGGCGAGAACCGCGGACGCGGCCAGGCCGGCGACGGACAGCCGCAGGCGTACGCGCGGACGGCGACGGACTTCAGAACGTGGCGGCACCGGGGCTCCTTCTCGGTCCTGCCGGGCGGACGGACTCGCCCGGTTCAGAGGGTTCGCCCCAGCTTCGGGCGCATCACCGGGAGCCGCCTGCCCGGTGACGCATTCGGCCCAGGAAACCCCTCCCCCCCGACCGCACGAGCGCGTCGTCGGGTCGCGCGGCGCCGCCGAGCTGCCAGGCTGTGACAGATGACGGCTGATGCGCGAGGGCCCGCCAGGACCGCTGACGGGCGGTACGTGATCGTCGACGGCAGACGCTGGCGGGCCACGGATCCCGAGGTTCCGGAGGACGTCGCCGCACGCCTGCGCTCTCACCTCATGTCGGCGCGTCGTGCGGTGGCCACCGCCCGGCGCGCCCAGGACGCGGAGGCCGAACGCGCCGCCCGGACCCGGGTGCACACGGCGAAGGTAGCCCTCGGCGAGCGCGGCACGCCGTGGTGGGATCAGCCCGATTCGGAGCGCCGCGCCCGTTGGACGGAGGGACTGGCGGCCCTCGACGCAACCACGAGCGAGGAGCCGGCAGAGGAGTCCGCCGGCGAAGGATGAGCCTCGCCACCATGGACGGACTCCGACGGAACGTGGTCCATCGCGTCCATCGGCACCGTCTCTGCCGCGTCCGCGACGAACTCTGGCCCGGCCTGCGAGGCGGCCTGCGGCGTGGAGTGGGCGCCGGGGCGGCGCTCATCGGCGGCCCGGATCCAATCCCTCAGCGTCTCGGCGTCCACCCCGAGATCACCGGCGACCGACTTGATCGTCGCTCCCTGCCTCGACCGAGGCAACGCAACCGAGTGCCGGCTGAAACGTTTCCGACGTACGACAGCAGCTTTCGCAGCCGAGTCTTTGTCCAGCAGCGGCGCAGGAGGACACACCTCCTGCCGACTGTCCGGTTCGGCCCCGTCCCGGGTGCCGTCACCACGCGGCGCCCTCCGGACCGCATCCGTACCACCACGTTGCCGTCTCCCACCGAAGAGGTGCAGATCATCTTGCGGTATTCGACCGTCCCCTCGATCGCAGCCGGAATCAGCGTCGCCGCCTCGCTGATCACCCTGTCAGCCGTTCCCGCCGACGCAGCGTCCACCCCGGCCCCGGAAGGCGTGCAGTGGGAGCTCTGCCGGGATGCGGTGTCGGACTGGAATCGCAACGACAACCGCAGCGAATGCACACTCATCCCTGTCCCGGTGGACTACTCCAAGCCCGAGGGCAGGAAGATAGATATCGCGGTGAGCAGGGTCAAGGCCACCGGAAAGCGCACCGGCGCTCTCTTCGGCAACCCGGGAGGGCCCGGTCTGGCCGGCACCCCGTCCGCCCGTGAACTCCTCAGCAGCCGTCTGGCGCCCATGAACGAGACATTGGACTTCATCGGCATCGACACCCGCGGGACCGGCTACAGCGCCCAGATCTCCTGCGACGAGCCAGAGTTCCAGGGCAGTGAAACAGAAGAAGAAATGTTCGAGATGCGTGCGCATGCGAAGCGCGCATGCATCGCCAAGGACCCGGCACTGGCACTCTCCATCAGCATGGAGAATGCCGCCCGGGACATGGATCGCATCCGGCAGGTCCTGGGATTCGACAAGATAAACTTCTACGGAAATTCCGGCGGGACGGCGCTTGGCGCAGTCTATCGCTCCATGTTCGACAAGCGCGTCGACCGCATGTGGCTGGACTCCATCATGTCCCCGGCCGGTCAGAGTGCAGCGGTCGAAGCAGAAGCGGCCGCATACGATGCCGGATACCAGCGGTTCTTCAAATGGCTGGCCGGCAAAGACTCCACCTACGGGTTCGGCACCTCGCCCAAGAAGGTCGAATCCGCATTGAAGGAGCTGCAGAAGAAGGTCGGAAGGGAAGGATTCGCCGCCCTCCTGGATACCAACTTGGAAGCCATCCCTGATCGGTGGGAGCGATCAGCCGCAAAGTTGATGGAGGTCCGGGACAGCGGAGCAGAGGTGACCTCCGCGCAGCCGAATGCAGACCGGAAGGCTTTCGGCTTCGGGGAGATGGGGCGTAATTACGGCTTCACCCACGACGCCTTCATGTGCAACGCCAGCCCCGACGGCCGGACGTATGCCGATCTCGTCCGGATAAGGAAGGAACGGCAGGCGAAGTACCCATTTTCCACCGACTTCAACAACGAGCCGGTCGCGAACTGCGCCGGCTGGCCCGCGGGCAAGCCGTGGGCATTGAAGCCCGGAAAGAGCCGGCTGCAGCTGTCCGGCCACAAGTTCGAAACCGTCACGCCTTACGTATGGGCCAAGATGATGCACGAGAAGATCGGCGGATCGCTGCTGACCGTCATGGACGCGGAGCACTCCACCATGAAGTCCAAGGACTTCGCGTGCGGCTCCAAGGTGCTCGACTTCTTCCGGGACGGCACACCCGCGAAGGGCAGCTGCGCCGGTTTCCCCGCCGACCGGACGGGCCCCCCGGGACCGGCCGGCAACATGGCGGGAACCGTGAAACTCCCTTACTGCTCCGCTTCGCTGGTCCGCCCCCGCACAGCCCGCGACGAGGACAAGGCGCTCCTACTCACCAACGGGCACTGCCACCCTGCGGGACGGCCGAAGCCGGGTGAAGTGATCACCGACAGGAACGCCCCTATCGAAGGCACCGTCATGAGCCCGGCAGGCCGCGAACTCGGCCCGGTGACCGGGCGGGTCCTCTACGCCACGATGACCGGAACCGACATCACGCTGGCCCAACTGGACTCCACATACGCGGAGATCCAGCAGAAGTACCAGGTTGAGGCATTCCCGCTGGCCTCGTCCTCGCCCGTGCCCGGGCAGAAGATCAAGGTGGCGTCCAGCTTCCTGGAAAGCGTCTGGTCGTGCCAGGCCGAGGCCGTGGTCCCGACCCTCAAGGAGGGCGACTACACATCGACCCATGCCATCCGCTACGCGAAGGAATGCGACACCCGGCCCGGAAGCTCCGGCTCGCCCGTCATCGACGCCGGGACCCGGGAGCTCATCGCCGTGAACAGCACCAGCAACCGCGACGGCAAGGAGTGCGAACCGAACAACCCCTGCGAGGTCGACGGGACGGTCACCACCGTCCACCAGGGACGCGGGTACGCCACCCGGACCGCGGCGATCGCCGCGTGCATCGGAGACGACAACACCCTGGATCTCACGCGCCAGGAGTGCACCCTGCCCAGGCCCTGACCTGAGCCCGCCTCACCTCACCCCCTCCCTTTCCGCCCCTCTGCCCACGGTCCCCTTCCGAAGGGAGCCCGAGGCGGAGGGCGGACCCCGTGCGTTCGCGGTCCGCCGCCATCCTTCACAGGTCCGCAGCCTCCGCTCCGCGAGGCCCGCGGGCTGCCGAGGCCGTTCCTGGTCCTGAAACCGCGCCGTACGGTGCGAGAGCGTCGTATCCGCCGGTGACGCGAGCCGGATCTCATGGGTTTCGCCAGGGTCCTGGAGGCTCTGCGCGCCGGTACGTTCGCCCGGTATTCGCCAGGGAGGGGATCGGTGTGAGCGGCGTGGTGTTGGTACTGGTGGCTGCGGTGTTATGGGGAACGGTGGGGCCGGCGCAGGTCTGGGCCGGGAGCGGGGCGCATCCTGTGTCGCTGGGGGCGGCCAGAATGCTGGTGGGTGGACTGTTGCTGGCGGTGGTGATGGTGCGGCCGGCCGGGCTGCGTACCTTGCTGGTACGCGGGGTGCGGCGGTGGGTGATGGTCAGCGTGCTGGTGACCGCCGCGTTCCAGGTGTGCTTCCTGCAGGCGGTCGAGCGGTCCGGGGCGGCGCTGGCGACGGCGTCGGCGTTCGGTGTGGTGCCGGTGGTCACCGGAGTGTGCGGGCTCGTGCTGTCCGGTGAGCGGCAGTCGGGGCGGTGGAGTGCGGGGACCCTGTGCGCGGTCGTGGGGGTCGGCTTGTTGCTGTTGCCCAGCGGTGAGGGGCGGGCGGACGCCCTCGGCGTGGTGTTCGGGGTGATGGCGGGTGCCAGCTTCGGCGTCTACATCGCAGCGACCAAGGAGGTGGGTGCGCGGGGCGGCGATCTGGACACGGCGGCGCCGGTGAGCGTGCTGTGCGCCGGTCTGATGGTCTCGCCGTTCCTCCTTGTCGCTCCGGAGGGGCTGTTCACGGCGCGCGGGGCGGCGCTGGTGGGGTGGCTGGCGCTGGGTACGACGGCTCTGGGGTATCTGCTGTTCACGCGCGGGGTGGGGCGGCTCAGCGCCGCCACGGTGGGGACGCTGAGCCTGGCCGAACCGCTGGTGGCCACCGCGCTGGGTGTGGTGCTGCTCGGTGAGCGGCCGGGGCCGGTCGCCGTCGCCGGCGGCGTGCTGCTGCTGGGCGGGCTGGTGGCCGTCTCGGTGCCGGGGCGTCGGCGGACGGTGGTCCCGGAACCTCGGCCCGAGCCGGTGGGCAGGTGAGGGGGTCGGGCGGCTCGCCGGTCCTGGTGGCCGTCTACCGGTCCTGGTAGCTGCTCATGTTCGCGCGCACGTGGTCGGAGAAGAACCGCGGGCCGATGGCGTCGGCGCGGGCCATGCCCTCCGGCGTGAGCAGCAGGACCGCGCCGACGGCACGGACCCAGTTGCGGGCGAGGAGGGTGTCGAGCTGGGTGGCGAAGTCGCTCTCGAACCGGGTGCCGAAGTGGCGTTCGTAGCGGGTGCCGTCGAGTCCGGACGATTCGAGCAGGTGCTGGAGGACGTACATCCGGCGTCGCTCGTCGTCGTTCATGGCGAAGGCCCACTGGGCGCGGCGGAAGCGCTCGCTCGGGGTCGCGATGTAGTCGTCGATGATGCGGCGCACCTCGGGGACGGCGACGGCGTAGTCGGTGGTGTAGTGCAGGTCGGTGGTGAAGGAACGGGCGCCGACGCCGAGGCCGACCATGCCGGCCTGCTGGTTGTACTCGCTGATGCTGCTGCTCTCGTCGTCCTCGATGGCGGCGCTGCCGAGGCGCCTGAAGACGCGCATGGACGTCTGCTCGTATCCCGCCGACAGGAGGTGGTCGCGGCCGAAGCGGTAGAGGTGCAGTCGCTGGTCGTCCCAGTCGGCGGGACTGGTGGCGTGGCGGGAGCTGAGGCCGGTCAGCGGGCGGACGTAGAGGGGGTAGAGGTAGATCTCCTCGGGTTCCCAGGCGAGGGCGGCGTCGAGGGAGACCTGGAAGGTGCGTTCGGTCTGGCCGTCGATGCCGTAGATGAGGTCGATGTTCAGGATGGGGAAGCCGGCGTCGCGCAGGCGGCCGAGGGCGGATTCGACCTCCTGGCGCTTCTGCGGGCGGACGGCGGCGCGGACTTCGTCGTCGAGGAAGCTCTGTACGCCGATGCTCAGTCGGGTGGCGCCGCGTTCGGCGAGGACCGCGAGCCGGTCTGTGGTGGCGGTCGCGGGCGATGTCTCGACGGACCAGGACGCCGCCTGCAGGTCGGCGCCCATGATGTTCTCGGAGATGTCGCAGAGCCGGGTGAGTTCGCCGGCCGTGAGGTAGGTCGGGGTGCCGCCGCCGAAGGCGGCGAGAGTGAAGCGTAAGGGGTGGCCCTGCGCGTCGAGGGCTTCCCTGGTGACACGGGCCTGGCGTTCGAGGGTGTCGAGGAAGGCGGCGGTGACCTCTTCGGGGGCGCCGGTGCGGGTGAAGAGGTTGCAGAACCCGCATCGCATCTCACAGAAGGGCACATGGGCGTAGAGGGAAAGGCTGTCGAGCCGTTCCCCGGACCACAGGTCGCTCAGGAGCGGGCCGTCCTCCAGGAGGCGGTAGGCCTTCTGGTGCGGGTAGGCGTAGACGTACTGCTGGTAGGGGGTCTCCCTCTCGGTGGGTGCCGTGGTGGGAAGAGAGGGGGACGGGAGCATGACGAAGTTGCCCATGGGCGGTGTGCCTCACTTTTCTGATGGATCGTCACGGATGGTGACAGCTCGGTACCTTAGAGCTGTCTAGGAACTGATATCTGTAGTGCGATCAGCAAAAGATGCGTTTCATGCTCTAGATGTTCGTCTGCACTTTTCGCGAGGAAAGTACTTCGTCCCGAATTGCCGCCCCTGGCGCGGGCCGTGAGCGATCCGGACCGCTCGATACGGCTGACGGAGCGGGCGCCATGGGGTTGTGTGGGTGCCATGACGCGACTTCTCATCGCTGCGGGAGGTGGCGGGGACGCCATCACGGCAGCCATGGTGCACACCGCCCTGCACGGCCGGCGCGCTCCCGCCCTGGTGCTCACCTACGCGTGGGAACGACTGGTCGTCGACCCCGTGCCCGGGCCGCGTGGCATCGCGGACTTCACGGCACTCGACCACCTCGCGCCCCATCTGGCACTCGTCACCGCACACACCGCGCCCAAGGCTCCCGCCGGATCGCTCCTCCCCCGGCTGGCCGGCGGCCTGCGGCCCGCACTGGGACTGCTCGACCCGTACGACGGCACGGTGGGTCTCACCCGGCAGATCCAGGCGGCGGCCCAGTGGTGCGGCGCCGACCGGGTCGATCTCGTGGACGTGGGCGGCGACATCGTCGCGCGCGGCGACGAACCGACGCTGCGCAGTCCGCTCGGCGACGCGCTGGTCCTGGCCGCCTGCGCCGCGACGAACCTTTCGACCAGCGTGTACGTCGCCGGACCGGGCCTGGACAACGAGGTACCGCGGTCCGTTCTGGCTCCACGACTCGGGGCCCCGGCCTTCGCCCTGGCGCCCGAGGACACCGACGACGCACTGCCCGTCCTCGACTGGCATCCCTCGGAGGCCGGCGCGATGCTCGTCGCGGCGGCCCGCGGCGTCCGAGGCGCCTGCGGCACCCGCGACGCCCCCGCCGCCGTCGTCCTGGACGACTCCTCGCCCCTGGTGTACCGGCTCGCCGTAGAGGACGCGCTCCGCCTCAGCCCTCTCGCGCAGGCACTCGCTCTGTGCCCGAGCCTGGACGCCGCCGAGAAGGTCTCACAGGCCGTCTGCGGCTTCTCCGAGATAGCAAGGGAACGTCGGCGTGCCGCCCTCCTCCCCCCGCCGGCCGCGCCACGTCCTCCCAGGGACCCCGATGTCGTCCTGGACCGGTACCTCGCCTTCGAACACGCCCGTCGCGCCGAGGGCCTCGCCTACGTGACGACGCGCAGGATCACCGAGGACCTCGCCCTCACGCCGACCGAAGCCGATGCCCTGTACGCCTCTCTCGCCACGGGTTCACCCACTCGGCGCGTGGCACCGCTGTGGCGGCTGGCACCGGCCTGAGGGGCATCGGCGCGGTGGGGACTTCCGGGGGTTGGCCACGCGGCCGAACAGCAGGATCGTGACGCCCATCGCGACCACCACGCATGCACCCCGGCCCCGACGAGCTCGGCTGAGGTCCGCCTCCGCTTCGCCATGCCGGCGAAGACGAGGGCCAGCAGATTGGACACGAACAGGACGAAGGATCCCAGGGCCAGCCACCACGCGGCCTGCCCGAGGCAGACGCCGGTCACCACCAGCGGTGGTACGAGCGAGATGGCGATCGCCACTCCGGGCAGGACCGCGGCGACGTCCCGGCGGGCCAGTGCCAGAGCGCCCGCGAAACCGGTGGCGAGCGCGGCGACCAGATCCATCAGACCGGGCGATGTGCGGCTGGAGATCTGGCTGTTCGACAGCAGGTCGTAGGAGGAGGGCAGCACCAGCGAGAACAATGCTCCGAGTGCCACGACCAACAGCCCGCCGGCGCCGACGAACAGAGCCGCCGTCGACCGTCGACGCTGTACGGCGCCGAGGGCGATCCCCATGATCGGCGTCGAGAGGGGTGCGACGATCATCGCCCCGATCACCGTGGCCGTCGAATCCGTCAGCTCTCCTCCGGCCGCGATGACGGCCGACAGGAACAGCATGGACCAGAACGCGGACTGTTTCGCGCGGATGTCTCCGGCGGACAGGTCCAGGTCCTCCTCCAGTTCCTCCAGCGTCCTTCGCTGGTGGTCAGGGAGCACGCGGTCGCGGAGGCTGCTGAGCATCCCCACAGTCTCGCGCCGCGCCGCGCCGTGCCGAGGACGCCTGAGCCACCCCCGGCAGTCCCTCCAAGAGAGCACAAGGCGGAACGCCCTCAACGGCCCGCTCGCAGAACGTCGGCAGGCGCCGCCCCGCAGGGCTCGGGTCGGTCGGCCGTCATCGCCCGCGCGGCGTCCGGTGTCTGTCCAGAGGCCGGGCGCCCGCTCCGGGCGGCCTGGAACCGGGCCGGATCCGGCCCCCTCCGGCCGTTGCCCACCGGTGCGCGACCGCGTCCCTGCGCCCATAGCCGCACAAAGGTTCCGCCGCGTCCGGCCGCACCCTCAAGGATCGCGACGCATGCGGCGTGGTGCGTTTCAGGAAGAGGATCACGCTCCCGCACGGCTCATGGACGTGACGCTCAGCGGTCCCAGCGGGGTTCTGCCCAGGGTGGCGAAGCCGAAGTGCTCGTAGAGGGGGACGTTCGCCGGGTCCGCCGTGGTCAGGTACAGGCCACGAGGGGCGGGTGTGACCGCCAGGACGTGGTTCAGGAGGAGGCGTCCGACGCCGCGTCCGCTCAGGTCGGGGCGGACGCCGACGAACTCCAGGGTCCAGGCCTCCGGAGTGACGCCGCCCGAGGTGGCGTCCAGGTAGCGCATGGTCCGGCCGAGAGCCCTCGGTCCGCAGCGCAGCACGGTGCGGGACGCCCAGCGGGCCCGGGCGCCGATGCCGGGAGTCGCGCGCGGCGGGGTGAGTACGGCTGCCGCGAGGAGCCGGCCGTCCGCGCCCACGACTGCGTGACGGCGAACCCCGTCGAGTCGGGCATGGGTGCGCAGCGTGGCCCTGAACCAATGGGTGCGTGCGCGGGCCGAGTCGCCGCAGATCCAGGAGACGGCGGGCTCCCGGGCGAAGGCGGCGGCCAGCAGGTCGGCGCAGGCGAGCGGGTCGGGGCCGGTGTCGATCTGCCAGGAGTGCTCCGCCGTCGGCTCAGGCATCGCGCTTCCGTTCCAGCGGCGCCTCGGGCACGAGGTGGCAGACGAGCAGCTTGAGGAAGAACAGCGGCGCGAACCAGGCGAGCGCGGTGGGCACCGATAGCCAGAACAGGTTGACCAGGACGGCCGCCGTCAACAGGGCCATCGCCACCGGCCGTCTGAGGTGCAGGGGGGCGTATTCCACGGTCACCGCCCCACCGAGCAGCAGCGCGGCATTCGTGAGCGTCCACGTCAGATCACCGGACAGGACGACGAGCCCCATGGCGGCGAGGTGGGTCAGATGCGCGGAGACGAACAGCAGTCGGGCGCGTCGGGCGCCCGGGGCGGCGCGGTGGTACCAGCGCTTCGCGGCGTTGGTGGCGTTGGTCAGTACCCCGCCTATGAGGTCGAGTCCCGCGAGGGCGACCACGACGAGTTGCGCGGTGGACAGGTCGCGCAGGATCCCGGAGGTCGACAGGCCGGCGGCCAGGAGGGATGCGCAGCCGAGAAGGCCGAGTGTCTCCACTACGGACTCGGATCGCGACTTTCCGGGGCCCATGAACCGCTCCAGGCGTCCCGCGAGGCCGGGCGGGGTCGCCGGTACCTCCCAGGAGATCTGCACGTCACCTCGCATCGGCCGGGCCCCCTCCGGTGGTCGTGGCGGCGCCGGTGGTCGTGGTGACGGCGGCCCCGCCCCACATTCCGCGCAGAAGGCACCACAGCTGTGCCGGGGCTTCGTCGTCCGGGGAGTCCACGGCTTCGGGAGGGATGCGGTCGCTCGTCATACGGGCCAGGGCCCAGGCGTCGGCGGCCCTGATGACCGCCGCGGTCGCGGACACCAGAAGCCCGTGGTCCACGTCGGTGCGGATCATCCCGAGCCGCTGACCGTCCGTGACCAGGGCCTCGAACCATGCGAGCCACGGGCCGGTGTGGGTGCGCCCGATGGCGGCGTCGGCGAGGGCCAGGTCCTCGGGGTGGTCCCGCAGATGGGTGGCGAGGGCGGCGGAGCCGCCGGCGAACCTGGAGCGGAAGTCGGCCTCGTCACGCGCCGGGGCCCACGGGCCGAGGGCGCCGAGAAGTCGCGCGAGCACACCGTCGAGGACCGCGTTGAGCAGGTCCTCGCGGCCGTCGAAGTAGTGGTAGGCGGCGGTCTTGGAGACTCCCGCGGCTTCGATGATCTTGTTGTAGGACGCACCCTCGGCACCGTGCTCGGCGAAGTGCCGACGCGCCGTCCCCAGGATGTGCTCACGGCGTTCCGCAGGCAGGCGGTCGAAACGAGGTAGAGGCATAACTGCAAGGTACCACTGGGGTGTACCAGCAGTACACCCCAGTGGTACCTGCGCGACGTGGACTGTCGGCCGACACAGAGAGAGGCGACCGAGAGACACGACGAGGAGAGGGTCTTCACGCAATGGTGCGGGCTTGCCGCGCCGGCTTTCCCCGGAGTCCCCGGTACACGAGACCGAGGAGGAACGACTGGAGCAGCGCGGAGAGGGCCAGCGCCGCGAGGAAGTACCCGGTCGCCGGGCCCGAGTCGCCGTCCGCGAAGTCGGGGAGGAGCAGGAGCATGCTGGTGGGCGCGGTGATCAGGAGCATCCAGACGGCCGCGAAGCTGCTGTCCGCCGTCGCCGAGGCGAACACTATGGGGAGCGCTGCCGCGGTCACCATGCCGAGGTAGACCAGCGAGGCGGGGTTGGCGAACGTGAGCCGGACGAGTGCGCGGGGGCGACTGTCTCGCATGATCGATTCCTCCTGGACGGATCCGTCCCGCCGTGTCGACGAGGGTTCCAGCGTGCGGCGGGGCGACCCCTGACGCCTGAGTAGCGCTACTCACATCGCCGTGGGGGAAGGCGCGTTGCGGGCCCGCTGATCACGACAACGGCCGCCGCGAGGACGGCGACGGCGGCCGGGGTGCGTACCGGTCCGCCCCGCACCGCCCCGCACCACACCGCTCCACGACTGGATCCACGGCGCACGCGGCCGGGGAGGCGGGCGTGGCGTCGGGACATGGACGGGTTTGTCGGGTGATGATGCCGAAGTGCGACTTGATCACGTGTCCTATGCGGTGGCCCGCGACAGCTTCGTCTCGACCGTCCAGCGGATCGGGTCGGCCCTCGGCGCCGGGTTCGTCGACGGGGGCGTACACCCGCGATTCGGGACCCGCAACTTCCTTCTCCCGCTGAGCGGCGGCACCTACGTCGAGGTCGTCACCACGCTCGACCACCCCGCCGCCGACCGCGCACCCTTCGGCCAGGCGGTCGCGCGCCGCGCCGCCGAGGGCGGCGGCTGGCTCGGCTGGGTGGTCTCCGTCGACGACATCGCCCCGGTCGAGACCCGCCTCGGCCGCACCTCGACCGATGGCCACCGTGTCCGCCCCGACGGGTTCGACCTGAGGTGGAAGCAGATCGGCCTGCTGGAACTCATGGAGGACCCGCAACTACCCTATTTCCTGCAGTGGTTGATTCCCAGCCAGGAGCGACCGAGCGCCGACCCGCGTACCTCCACCACCATCCGAGGAGTCTCCATCGCCGGCGACGCCGACTCCATCGCCGAATTCCTCGGCGAACCGGCGGACCACCCCCTCGACCAGATCGACGTCACCTGGGTCGAGGATGAAGAACCGGGCCTGGTCTCGGTCGAGTTCGCCACCGCCCACGGCCCGGTCACCATCTGAGAGAGGCCCGACTTCCCCGCGAGAGCAGCCGGCTGGGGTCTCCTGGCCCTCCCCTGCCGCACGCGGTTCCTTCACTCGGTCGGCGCCGTCCGCCTGGGGTGGCCGCAGGCGCCGGGCAAGCTCATCGAGGACGTGGCCGCGTCGTGGTGCGTCAATGCCGGCAGGACGGCCGGACGCGGAGCAGTTCGGTTCGAAGGACGGGAGTGCCGTCGACCGGTGCCGGGTTCTCCGCCGTCGGCTCGATGCCTGCGGCGGCGATCTTGTCGAGTGTTGTCAGACCGTTGGGGCCGACCGTGCCGAACACCGTGTAGTTCGGTCGCAATGCGGAGTCGCCGTAGACGACGAAGAACTGTGAGCCGTTCGTGTTCGGACCGGCATTGGCCATCGCCAGCAGGCCGCGCCCGTAGAGGCGGCGCGTGCCGGTGGGATCGGTGGGTGCGGGCGGCAGGGCCACCGGCAGCTCGTCCTTGTACTTGTATCCGGGGCCGCCCTCACCGGTACCGGTCGGGTCGCCGCACTGCAGGACCTTCAGCGTCGGATACGCCGTCAGACGGTGACAGACCGTGCGGTCGTAGAACCCGTGCCGTGCCAGGTGCAGAAAACTCTGCACCGTGCACGGCGCCTTGGCCCGGTCCACCTGCAGCTGGAGCGGGCCCTGGCTGGTCGGAACCGCCATGTCCACCGTGCCACGGCTGGGCGTGCGCCGCGGGTCGGGCGGCAGCGGAACAGGCCGCGCAGGCGGCTCGTCCGGGGTCTGCGTGTACTGGCAAGGGCCGTGCGTGGTGCGTGGCGGAGCGCTGTCGGAAGCGGTGGCGACGCTCCCCCCGGACACGACTAACGCCACGGCCGCGAATGCGCTGATCAGTGCTCGTCTCATCTTGCACACCCTCCCGGTGATCTCCAGGTCTTGGAGCGGTCGCAGTCTAGGGCGTGGTGTTGCCTGCGGGAGGGAAAGTTCCGGCCGATCAGCGTGACCACAGCCCATGCTTCCGGAAGACACGTCCTCGCCCGTGTCAGGACAAGGGGATCCGCAGCCGGCACACCGATCATCAGGACTGCTCGCCTCGCCGGCCGCGGCCCTTCCCTGCTTCAACGTGCGCGAGTGGACCCGCTCCCGCACCCAGAGTCCTGCAGCTTGGCCGCGTGCGCGCCGCCGCAGGCGAGGATGCCTCGCTGTTCAGCGGCAGGGGATGCGCCGGTGGGACTGCGCACCGTTCAGGCGCGCAGTCCGTACTCCTCAGTCGCTTGTACCCGCCTGGAGCATCCAGTGCTGTTTCTCCCGAACGCCGGTGATGCCGATCAGAAGGTCCTGCGTGACCGGGTCGGTGATGCCGGTCTTTCTCGGCAGGCTCCCCTTCCAGGTCGCGTCTGGGCAGTTCAGGGCCGGTTTCAGGCTGGCCGGGTCACGCTGTCATGGCGAGGTTGTGCATGTGGGCGACGGCCTGGGCGGCGTGGTGGAGGCCGTTGCCGCGCTGTCGGCAGTCGCGGAGGAGTAGTGCTTCATGCGGGCGAAGGCGTGCTCAACACGGGCCCGGACCTTGCGGTGCTCGGCGTTGTCTTCCTCCTCGTCGGGCAGCAGGGCCCGGCCGGGGCGTTTGCGGTGTGGGACGACAAGCCCGGTGGACCTGGTGTCGGCGTCGATGATGACCTGCACGTTCGCGGAGAACCGGTAGTTGCGTGAGGACGCGCGGGTCTTCCGGTCGCGGACCGGGATCGGTGATGGTCTACTCCAGCCCGCCGGGATCCAGGGTGTCGATGCTCTGGGCCGCTGACTCGGCGAGCGTGGATGGCAGCCGGTCGAGCAGACTGCGGAACGACGCGTACTCGTCCAGCTTCCCGAAGCTCCGCTGCGACCAGCCGACCCCGCGTACACGCCCATCGCCTGCCGCCTGGTCTACCGCTGGCTTCACGGCGTCAGGCCGGCATCTCGGGCAAGGAGCGCGGCTTGCACGCGGTTGCTCACCTGGAGGGCGCTCAGGATCCGGCTGACATGGGTCTTCGCGGTGCTTTCGCGCATGCCTAGCCGCTGCGCGATCTCGGCGTTCGCATCGCCGCGCGCAAGGAGGGCGAGGACGCCGCTCTCCCGGGGAGTCAGGGGCGCAATCCGGGCTCGCGCGGTGATGGTCTGTGGCTGGTTGGTGCGGTGGTAGCGGTCGGCAAGGCGACGGGCGGCGGTGGGGCTGAGCATGGCGGATCCCGAGGCCACGAGGTGGACGACGCGCTGGATCTCCGTCGGGTCGGTTTCTTTGAGGAGGAAGCCGTCGGCACCGGCGGCCAGCGCGCTGTAGACGAACTCGTCCAAGTCAAAGGTGGTCAGTGTGATGATCTTCGGGCGGGCAGGGCGAGCAGGTGAGGAATCGCAGCGATGCCGTCCATGCGGAGCATGCGAACGTCGACGAGAGCGACGTCGATTGCACGGGCTGCGGCCCGCTCGACGGCCTCCAGCCATCGGAGGCTTCGGCGACGACCTCGATACCCCTCGTCGCCGTCGAGGAGGTCCGACAGACCGAGCCGGCCCAGGACGTCGTCGGCGATCATTGCATGGATCATGTGGGAGAGCTGATTTGCTCGGTACTGGGGTGTGGAATGCGGGCGGCAAGTCGCCAGGCGCCAGACCACCGCCCACGGAGAGCACCCGAACCCACCTGTTCGCGGACCGGGTGCGTTTGCCGTTCGACGCCGGAGAGGGCCTGGCCGCCGACCTGGCTCAGCACAACCCGGCCCGCGGAAGGCGCGTCCTGGCCAGCTACCGCCACCCCAGGCGAACTCGGCACCGGAGCAGGGCCTGCCGCCCGGGCGGTGCCCACGCTCCGGCGGTCCCGCGCCCGTACGGGACGTTGCGAGCCCTGTCGCGTCCAGGTCGTGACTCCGCCTCGGTGACGGGACCGCCTGAGCATCCGGCGGGGAATGCCGGGGGCATGCAACCAGGAGTCGAACAACGTGGGCCACCGGGGCCGGAGCTCCCGGCCGCTCCGGTGGAGGCCTCTTGACAGAAGAGCGATCGCGGAGCCTCAATGAGGCAAATGCCATCCGGTCTGGGAGGGTTGTGCACCCCTTATCGAGCCCGATCGTTCGCCATCTGCACTTTCGCTACTTTCGTGAGTTCTCCGGGGCCGTCGCCATCGGCTCAGGCAACGTGGAGCGTGATCTGTGCCAACAGGTGGCTGATGCCCGACCTTTCGTTCTGGCAGATCGTGCCGTCTGGGGCAACGGGACGGGAGCGCGGGTGCTGTCGGCCCTGGGACCGCTGGACGACAGCCGGCAGCACCTTCTCACGGCCGGCGAGGGCATCAAGTCGATCGACGCCTGGCGTGGTGTCGTGGAGTGGATGCAGGATGCCGGCATGCGGCGCCACGACGTGCTGGTGATCGTCGGAGGTGGCTCCCTCACCGACTTGGGGGGCTTCGCCGCTGCCACCTATCTGCGCGGCGTGCCCTACATCAACGTCCCGACGACGATCCTCTCCCAGGCGGATGCCGCCATCGGCGGAAAGACGGCGATCAATTCCCCCGCAGCCAAGAACGCCTTGGGCGCCTTCCACCACCCTGTCGGGGTGGTCACCGACGTCACTCTCCTGGAGACCCTGGAACGCCGTGATGTCAGTGCGGGCCTCGCCGAATGCATCAAGGTGAGCGCCGCGCAACGCTCCGGTGCGTTGTTCGCGTACCTCACAGAGCACGCGGAACTCCTGCTGGCGAAGGACGGACCCTCGCTGATGGACGTGATCGGCGCAGCGGTGGAGGAGAAGTTGAGGCTGCTCGCCGACGACCCGTTCGAGACGGACCTGGCGCGTGTGCTGAACTTCGGGCATTCCGTCGGCCACGCCCTGGAGAGCGCCGACCAGTACCGCAACTGGCGTCACGGCGAGGCGGTCGCCATCGGCATGGCCACCGCGGCGAGGACTTCCGCCCTGCTGGGCATCTCGGACCGTGAGACCTGCCGTGCTTTCCTCCGCCTGCTCACCCGGTACGGACTCCCTCTGTCCGTACCGGACGCCCTCATCGACGCGGTCGTCGAGCATCTCGACGGCATCCGGCGCGTTCGCGGCGGAAAGCTCCGGTACGTGCTGCCTCGCACAGTGGGCGAGTTGGTCGTCCTGGACGAGGTGGATACCGAAGTGCTGGTACGAGCGATGCGAGAGCGGGCAGCCGCATGAGCCGCCGCGTCATGCGCTTCGCCATCGACAGCGGAGGAACGAACACCCGGTTGGCGATCGAAGGGCCGCGGCGCTCCACTGCTCGCCCGTACGGGTTCGGGTCTCTCAACCCGGCCTCGTGCGACGCGGAGGAAGCTCGTGCGTCGCTCCGCGCCACCGTGAATCGTGTGGCGGAGTACGTCCGGCACAACGACGACATCCCCGTGTCCGGGATACTGGCAGGTGCGGCGATCAGCGCGGAAACCCTGGGCCACTGGGCCGAGGTGATGACGGAGTGCCTGAGCAGGTCGGCCATCGTGGGCGAGATGGTCCTCACCAACGACATCGACGGCTTGATCGTCGCACCGCCGGTGGCGGGGGCCGGCGGGGTGTTGGTGGCAGGGACCGGCAGTGGCGCGATGGTGATGAACCGGAGCGGGACTGTGATCCGGGTCGGCGGCTGGGAGTACCTCGCCTCGGACGAGGGCAGTGCCTTCTGGATGGGCCGTGCCGGCCTCGCCGCGGCAGTACGGGCCGGCGACGGACGGGGGCCGGCGACGTCAGTGACCGACCGCATCGAAGCCGACGCAGGTCGACCGGTACGGGAGGTGGCCAGGCGGGTGGCGGAGCAGCCGCACCCTCGGCAGGCCGTGGCGCGCTTCGCGCGCTGTGTGACGGGCGCCTGGTCAGAGGACGGAGACCTCGTGGCGAGCGGCCTGGTCGACGCGGCCGTGGACGAACTGCTGCTCCTGGTATCGACGGGGATGCGCCGGGCCGGTGGAACGCAGCCGGCTTGGGCGGTGACAGGCGGCCTCGTCGTCGAGTGCGGGCCGTTCGCGGACCTGCTGGTCGGGCGGATCAGCGCGCTCGACCCCACGACACGAGTGACGGTGGTCGACGAGCCGGTGAACAGCCTGCTGCGGAGCCGTCCGCTGCAGTCGTACCCCCCGGAACTCGTGCGCCTCACCCTCACCATGCCCGCGTAGCGCGGACCGGGCGGAGACGATGCGCGACACGGCCGTCCAGGAGTGCCCGATTCCCGCGTACGCGCTGAGGCAGCGGACGAGGAGCGGGACGGTTTCCGGCTGCCTTCTGGCCCTCCCTCGGAGGCCGGCTCAAGGATGGTGAGCGTCGGGCTCCGCGGTCTGAACGTCGCCTGGCGAGGTTCCTCCTTCCTGCGAGAGATGGCGCACGCGGCGGAGGAGGCGGAGGTGGAGTCGTTGTGGGTCTCGGACCACGTGGTCCTCCCCTCTGCTCCCCAACTCCACGAGCAGGCCCGAACGCAGGGGGAGTTCGTGGATGCGTTCGCCTCCCTGGGGTACCTCGCCGCCGTCACCAAGCGGGTCCGGCTCGGCGCGGCGGTGGTGGTACTGCCTCTCCGTCATCCGCTGCTGGTGGCGAAGGCTGCCGCCGGCGTGGCCGCTCTCTCCGGAGGGCGGCTTCTCCTGGGAGTGGGATGCGGCTGGCTGGAAACGGAGTTCCGGGCCCTCGGCATCGGCTACGCCGACCGCGGCCCCCGCACCGACGAGTACCTCGCCGCACTCCGGGCCGCGTGGGGGAACAGCGAGGACGGGTTCGCAGGCCGGTACGCGGCCTGGCGGGGTACGGCAGCGGTGGCACCTCGTCCACCGTCGGGAGAGGTGCCGATCGTCGTGGGCGGCGAGACCGGTGCGGCCCTGGAGCGCGCTCTGCGCCACGGGGACGGCTTCTTTCCCACCGGGCCGGGCCGCCTCGCCCTCGCGGAGGCCTTCCGACGCCAACGGCCGGGCACTCCAATCACGTTGCCCGTGCTGCCCGATGGCGCCGACCTGAGGGATGCGGTGCGCACGGCGGACCGTGTGGTGCTCACGGTGCGGCCGGGGGCTCCGCGCGCCGACTTCGGCGTCGCAGATCCTGCCGAGGTGGCCCCGGCAGTTGCCCGGGTGCACGACATGGCAGCCGGGCCTCAGTGAGTCACGCGGCAGAACCCGGGGCCGTGACGCCCTCCCGTGTCAGCAGATCGCGAGTCTGAGCCAGGGTGAAGGCGCAGGCAGGCGTGAAGCGATGTGACAGCAGCGCGTCCGAGAGCTCGAAGCCGAAGAGGTCCCAGACGAAGATGCTGCGGATCTCCCAGTTGCCGACCAGCCTGCTCAGTTCCGTGCGGGCGAACTCGGGATCCCTGATCTCCGCGACTCCGCCGATGATCAGCTGCCCGTTGACCGCGTCGAAACCGAAGCCGAGCAGCCTCAGGCGCAGGTCCCCGGCCTCCATCCGGCCCACCACGTAGGCCATCTCGGGCTCCCCGAGGAACCAGCTGGGATCGACGCGGAGACTGCCGCTCTGGACGGACGAGCCGTCGTAGAGCTCCTCGTAGACCTCGCGGAGGAAGTTGTGAGTGAGGGAGACCGGCGTGACATCGGAGAGGTCGTGCGTCTGGCACCCGAACATGGGGACGATACCGAGGCCGCCACCGTAGGTCGAAACCGCGGGGGACCTCTCCTGGACGATGACCTTGGGCACCCCGTCCTGCCAGAACACCAGCGCGACGGTCATGCCGATGGAGTGGGCTCCCATGCCGCACTCCGCGGCTCTGGCCGCAGAGGACAGGTGCTGGTCCCGGATGGGCGTGGCGCGCTCCGGACGGACGACAGCCGCATACGTCTCGTCCTCAAGTGCGCCGCACGCGGTGACGTACTGGAAGTAGTCACTGACGAAAACCTGTATGCGGGGTCCGTCGGGAGTGGAGGTGACCGCGCGGGCGCAGGCATGGAGGTCGTTCCAGACATCGGGACTGTCGATCTCGGCCGGATCCTGAAGGCGTGCTGCGACGGTGCGACGGTTGAACACGACGCTCGAGTGTTCGTGGGGCGGGGACTGGAGAAGCAACAGCGTCTCGTCCTGGTCGACTTGACGCCACTCTGCGGTGGCGAGGAAGGGGATGCTCACCGCGCGTGAGCCGATGACAATGCGGTACAGGTCGTCGAGACGACCGCGTTCACGGTAGTAGCGCGCTATCCAGTCGGCCGCGAAGTCGGGCTTTCGCTGACGGCCCACCTCCTGCCGCCTCCGTGCAGTCCGACGCCGTTGCACCCGTACTTTCAACGGCCTGAAGCAAAGGCCGAGTACGAAGGCGATTCCCGCGGCGGCAAGGTTGACCAGCAGATCCTGGAACATGAGTCTCCTGCAGTGAGTCAGAACGCTGTGGTGCCGAGGGGCGGACTCGGCGAGGGGCGGCACGTGAGGCGTCGGTCCGGACGGCGGAGGGTACGTTGCCCGGGTGGACGAAGACGCGCGGAAGTACGGTGCGCAGACAGAGCGGCCGCCCGTCCTTGTGGTCGGAGGCAGCCGCGGGATCGGACGGGCGAGTGCGGTGGCACTGCACGGTGCGGGGCACCCGGTCGTCGCCTGGTCCCGGTCGGTCCGGGAGGGGGCCTCGGATCCCGCGATGCGTGGGATCGCACGGGCCGCTGTGGACGTCCGGGAACCGGACGCGGTGGCAGCGGAGTTCACGCGCAGCGCCGACGCCGGCCAGCGGCCGGAGGTGCTGGTGTACTCCGCGGCGACCGTCGGGCGCGGAACCGTGGGCACGATAGGGGCGCGGACCTGGCGGGACACTCTCGAGGTCAACGCCGTCGGCGCCCATACCGTCCTCGACCAGTACCTGAGGGCCTTCGGCCGGCATCCGTCGCGGGTCATCGGACTGACCTCGGAGGCCGCGCTGTTCCCCGCAGCGGGACGATCCGCCTATGCCGCGTCCAAGGCCGCGCTCGGAACCTTCCTCGAGGCGTACCGGGAGGAGGCCAGAGGATTCGGCACCCTGGTCACCGTGCTGTACCTGGGCAAGGTCAACACCACGCTCTCCCGCCGGTCCACTGCGGACAACATGCGCGCACTCCAGCCGCCGGATGTGGCTCAGGTGCTCGTCTGTTTGCTCGAACTGGCTCCCCATGTGGAGGTCCGTTCTCTCGAAGTGACCTCGGTGCGCTCCAAATACGGATGATCACGTGCGGTGTCCGGCGAACTGCACGGAGACAGAATCCCACGCTTCGGACGCCAGGAGGAGGGGGCCGGAAGGGGGGGCCACTCCTTCCTGGGCTCAGGACGTCAGGAACGAGCCGAGCGCCTCCGCGACAGCCGCCGGATCCTCCAGTTGGAAGTAATGCCCGACTACCAGGCAGCAGCGGGGAGGGCGCTGGAGACCGCCAGGTGCAGAGGGGCGCGCAGCAGCTCCGGAGTCACCGTGCTCAGGTTGTCGGGGTCGTTCCCGCACGCGGTGAGTACAGCGCGTACCGACTCTTCGGTCAGATCCCCCACGAGGAATCTCTCCGCCTGGGCGTCCGCCGTGATCAATCTGCTGAGCCTGCCATCCTGATCGATGTCGACGGTGCGGACCACCAAGAGCACGTTGATGTGCGGCAAGCATGCATCCTCATACGGACACCAGCCATCCAGCCGATCGCAGGTCAGCCCAATCCGCCGCACGAAGCCTGTCGGCAGAGAACCGGACTTTCCGGCCGCGACGCACCAGTGCGCGACCACATCCCCATGCCGATAATTGCGCCATCATGCACAGGCGCAAAGAGCACCCGTCACAAGACGCCCAAGTCGACGACGGGTCGGCGTCAGTACCGCGCGCAGCCGCGCCCCAGTGCCGTGGACCGCCAAGATCAATCGCACGCCTTGCCCATCCTGACCTGCGAAAAGCCTGCTCAATTACGTGCCTGCTCGTCTCACCAGGAGGTATCCGTGAGGATGCTCATCAACGTCCCCGAGACCGTCGTCGCCGACGCGCTGCGGGGGATGGCCGCCGCTCATCCCGAGCTCACCGTCGACGTGGAGCGGCGGGTCGTGGTGCGGCGCGACGCGCCCGTGGCCGGGAAGGTCGCGCTGGTGTCCGGCGGCGGCTCCGGGCACGAACCCCTGCACGGGGGGTTCGTGGGGCCCGGGATGCTGGCGGCCGCCTGTCCCGGGGAGGTGTTCACGTCGCCGGTGCCCGATCAGATGGTGCGGGCCGCAGCCGCCGTCGACAGTGGCGCCGGGGTGCTCTTCGTCGTCAAGAACTACACCGGTGACGTGCTGAACTTCGATATGGCGGCGGAGCTCGCCGAGGACGAGGGCGTCCGGGTCGCCAGGGTCCTGGTCGACGACGACGTGGCCGTCACCGACAGCCTCTACACCGCCGGCCGGCGCGGGACCGGCGGCACGCTCTTCGTCGAGAAGATCGCGGGCGCCGCCGCCGAGGAGGGCGCGCCCCTGGAGCGCGTGGAGGCGGTCGCCCGCCGGGTCAACGAGCGCTGCCGCTCCTTCGGGGTCGCCCTGAGCGCGTGCACGACCCCCGCCAAGGGCAGCCCCACCTTCGACCTTCCCGAGGGAGAGCTGGAGCTGGGCATCGGCATCCACGGCGAACCGGGCCGCGAACGGCGCCCGATGATGACCTCTCGCGAGATCGCCGACTTCGCCGTCGACGCCGTCGTCGAGGACCTCCGCCCGTCCGGGCCCGTCATCGCCCTGGTGAACGGGATGGGCGCCACCCCGCTCCTCGAGCTGTACGGGTTCAACGCCGAGGTGCAGCGCGTCCTCGGCGAACGGGGTGTGCCGGTGGCCCGGACCCTCGTCGGGAACTACGTGACCTCGCTCGACATGGCCGGCTGCTCCGTGACCCTGTGCGAGGTGGACGAGGAGCTCCTGCGCCTCTGGGACGCGCCCGTGGAGACGCCCGCGCTGCGCTGGGGCCGGTGAGACACGTGACGGAAGAGAGGACCGGCATGACGCAGACGTTCGAGGCGGACTTCCTGGTGCGCTGGCTGGCCGCCGTGGCCGAGGCCGTCGACCGGGAGGCGGACCGGCTCACCGAACTCGACTCGGCCATCGGCGACGCCGACCACGGCGCCAACCTCCGGCGCGGCTTCGCCGCCGTGACCGAGACGCTGGCCAAGGACCCGCCGACGACGCCGGGCGCGGTGCTCACCGCCGCCGGGCGGCAGCTGATCTCCACCGTGGGCGGCGCTTCGGGGCCGCTGTACGGCACGCTGCTCCGCCGTACCGGCAAGACGCTCGGCGACGACGAGCGCGTCACCCGCGAGCAGTTGGCGGAGGCGCTCGGCTCCGGCGTGGCCGCCGTGTCCCAGCTGGGCGGCGCGCAGGTGGGCGACAAGACGATGCTCGACGCGCTCACGCCGGCCGTGGAGGCACTGCGGGAATCGTTCGGCGCGGGCCGCGCGGCGGCCGAGGAGGGCGCCCTCGCGACCGTACCCCTGCGGGCGCGCAAGGGCAGGGCCAGTTATCTCGGCGAGCGGTCGGTGGGACACCAGGATCCCGGGGCCACGTCCTCGGCGCTGCTGTTCGCCGCGCTCGACGAGACCGCCCGCGCGGAGGCCCCGGGCGCCGAGGAGGCGTCATGAGCCAGACGGCTTCGGGTGCGGCCGCATCCACGTCCGCCGATTCCGGTGCCGGGTCGGACGGTTCCGATGCCCGGTCGGGTGCCGTCGGCATCGTGCTCGTCTCGCACAGCGCCGCCGTCGCGAGCGCCGTCGCCGAGCTGGCCCGGGGGCTCGCCGGTGGGGGTGACCTCGCCCCGGTCCGCCCCGCCGGCGGCACCCCCGACGGCGGTCTGGGGACGAGTTCCGAGCTGATCACCGAGGCGGCGAAGGCCGTCGACGGGGGCGCCGGGGTGGCGCTCCTCGTCGATCTGGGGAGCGCGGTGCTCACCGTGAAGGCCCTCCTCGCCGAGGGCGACGAACTGCCGGAGGGTGCCCGGCTCGTCGACGCGCCGTTCGTCGAGGGCGCGGTCGCGGCTCTCGTCACGGCGAGTGCGGGCGGGGACCTGGACGCCGTGGCGGCAGCCGCATCGGAGGCGTACGCCTACCGCAAGGAGTGACCCGGGGGATGCCCCCGCGGTCGCCCGGGGGCATCCCCCGGGCGACTGCGGGGAGTGAGCGGGAGGCCGCACCCGGTGGCGACCGTGTTGTGATCCAGCAGGTCAACGCACTAATGTCGCAGGGCCTTGGTGTACGGGAAACCGGTGCAGTACCGGTGCGGCCCTCGCCACTGTGATCGGTAGGTCCGGTTCCACCCCCGCGGGAACGCCCTCGGGGAAGCCACTGGACCACGTCGGGAGACCGTCGTGGTGTGGGAAGGCGGAGTCGGGCGGAATGACCGTCAGCCAGGAGACCGGCCAGGGTGCGTTGTCCATCCACGAGGTGCTGGAGAGGGTCTCCCAACCATGCATATAGCCGAGGGGTATCTGCCCCCTGTGCACGCGGCCGCCTGGGGCGTCGCGTCCGCGCCGTTCGTCGTCCACGGGGTCCGCGCGCTGACCCGCGAGGTGCGGTCGAATCCCGAGTCCACCCTGCTGCTCGGCGCCGCCGGCGCCTTCACGTTCGTCCTGTCGGCACTCAAGTTGCCCTCGGTGACCGGCAGCTGCTCACATCCGACCGGCACGGGTCTGGGTGCCATCCTGTTCCGGCCGCCGATCATGGCGGTCCTGGGGACGATCACCCTGCTCTTCCAGGCGCTGCTGCTCGCCCACGGCGGGCTGACCACGCTGGGCGCGAACGTCTTCTCGATGGCGATCGTCGGCCCCTGGGCCGGATTCGGGGCCTTCGTCCTGCTGCGCCGGTTCGGTGCGCCGCTGATGGTCGCCGTGTTCTTCGGCGCGTTCGTCGCCGACCTGTCCACGTACTGCGTGACCAGCGTCCAGCTGGCGCTCGCCTTCCCCGACCCGGGCAGCGGCATCCCCGGCGCGCTCGCCAAGTTCGGCGGCATCTTCGCCGTCACGCAGATTCCGCTCGCGGTCAGCGAGGGCCTGCTGACCGTGCTCGTGATGCGCCTGCTCACCCAGTCCAGCAAGGGCGACCTGATCCGGCTCGGCGTCCTCGCCGGCCGGACGTCGGAGCGACGCGAGGAGGCGACCGCGCGATGAACCGGAACACGAAGATCAACGCCCTGCTGCTGCTCGTCGTCGCGGCGCTCGCGGTCCTGCCGCTCGCGCTGGGCCTCGGGGACCACAAGGAGGAACCCTTCGCGGGGGCCGACGCGGAGGCCGAGACCGCCATCACGGAACTCCAGCCCGACTACGAGCCGTGGTTCAGCCCGCTCTACGAGCCGCCGTCCGGTGAGATCGAGTCGGCGCTGTTCGCCCTCCAGGCCGCTCTCGGCGCCGGGGTCCTCGCGTACTACTTCGGCCTGCGGCGCGGCCGTCGGCAGGGGGCGGCTCGGGCGGAGGCAGTCGGGTCGGCCGGTGCCGGAGCCCGTGGCGATGACGGTGCCGATGACGGTGCCGATGCCGATGCCGGTACTGCGACAGCAGCAGCCGCGACCCCGACCGCGGACGACGCGGGCGGAGGCGGCGGCCGGTCCGCCGGCGGTCCGGGCGCGTAGCCGCCGATGCTGCCGATCGACGCGGCGGCGCACAGCAGTCGCTGGCGCCGCCGACATCCCGCCGAGAAGGCGCTTCTCGGCTTCGGTCTGACCCTGTGCGCGGTCGGTCTGCCGCCGTGGCCGGGCGCGGTCCTCGTCGCGGCGGCCACGCTCACGGTGCTGCTCGGTCCGGCCGGTGTGCCGGGCCGGGCGCTGTGGCGCGCGTTCCGGATCCCGCTCGGGTTCTGTGTCACGGGCGCGATTCCGCTGCTCTTCGAGGTGGGCGGCGCCCGGGGGCTCGTGGCCCTCGCGCCGGACGGTCCGACGCACGCGGGCGAGTTGCTGCTGCGGACCGCTTCGGCCTCGCTCGGGGTGCTGCTCTTCGCGTTCACGACGCCGGTGTCCGACGTCCTGCCCCGGCTGGTACGGGCCGGGGTTCCGGCGCCGGTCGTGGACGTGGCGCTGGTGATGTACCGGATCATCTTCCTGCTGCTCGACGCGATGTCCAAGATCCGGCAGGCACAGGCGGCCCGGCTCGGGCACACCACCCGGGCCGCGACCTGGCGTTCCCTCGCCGGCCTCGGTGCGACGACCTTCGTCCGGGCCTTCGACCGGGCGCAGCGCCTGCAGTCGGGGCTCGCCGGGCGCGGGTACGACGGGACGCTGCGGGTCCTGGTGCCCGCCGCCGCGCTCTCCCGCCCGTTCCTCGGGGCGACGGGCGCGCTGCTCGCCTGCCTCGTCGCCCTCACCCTCGTACTGGAAAGGCTCCTTCCGTGACGTCTCGGACCCCTGTCGTGGAACTGGTGCAGGCCGGCTTCGCCTACGAGGACGGGCCCCCGGTCCTGTCCGGCGTGGACTTCGCCGTCGCGGAGGGGCGGGCGGTCGCGCTGCTCGGGCGCAACGGCAGCGGCAAGACGACGCTGCTGCGCCTGCTCAGCGGCGGGCTGCGGTGCGTGAGCGGGGCGCTGCGCCTGGACGGTACGGAGGTGGCGTACGACCGCAAGGGGCTGACCAGGCTGCGGACGACCGTGCAGCTGGTGGTGCAGGATCCCGACGACCAGTTGTTCGCCGCGTCGGTGGAGCAGGACGTGTCGTTCGGTCCGATGAACCTGGGGCTGGCAGAGGACGAGGTGCGCGGGCGGGTCCGGGAGGCCCTGGAGGCGCTGGACATCACCGCGCTCGCCGACCGGCCGACGCATCTGCTGTCGTACGGGCAGCGCAAGCGGGCGGCGATCGCGGGCGCGGTGGCGATGCGGCCCCGGGTCCTGATCATGGACGAGCCGACGGCCGGTCTCGATCCGCACGGGCAGGAGCGGCTGCTCGACGCGCTCCAGCGGCTGCGGGAGGCGGGCACGACGGTGCTGATGGCCACGCACGATGTGGATCTGGCGCTGCGCTGGGCGGACGAGGCGGCGGTGCTCGCCCCGTCGGGGCTGCGGACCGGGCCGGTCGCGGAGCTCCTCGCGGACGACTCGCTGCTCGACGAGGCCCGGCTGCGCCGCCCCTGGGGTACGGCGGTGGCCCGGCTGCTCCGCACCCACGGCCTGCTGGCGGCGGGGGCGGCCGAGCCGCGGACGCCGGAGGAACTGGACGCGTGGCTGGGAGCGGCGGCGAGCCCGCTGCGTACCGAGTAGCCGGGAGCGGCGAGCCCACTGCGTACCGAGTACCTGGAGCGGCGGCCCCGCTGCGTACCGAGTACCCGGGGCGGCGCGCCCCCTGCGCACCGAGTGGCCCGGAGCGGCGCACCCCCTGCGCACCGAGTGGCCCGGAGCGGCGCGCCCCCTGCGTACCGAGTAGCCCGGAGCGGCGCGCCCCCTGCGTACCGAGTGGCGGTGGTCACCGGACACCACCGGAAGCTACCGAGTAGTAGATGTCACGTCCCGATTCTTCTGCAACTAGTTGCACAAAGGGAGGGGGTCGCCTAGAACTGAGGGCGACGATCCTGCGCGAGGAGGCGCCCGCATGACCCCGTACCCGCACCTGCTGAGCCCGCTCGACCTCGGGTTCACCACCCTGCCCAACCGGGTGATCATGGGGTCGATGCACGTCGGCCTCGAGGAGACCGAGCACGGCTTCGAGCGCATGGCCGCCTTCTACGCCGAGCGGGCCCGCGGCGGTGTGGGCCTCATCGTCACCGGTGGCATCGCGCCCAACGACGCCGGCCGCCCCTGGGACGGCGGCGCCAAGCTGACCACCGCCGACGAGGTCGCCGAGCACCGGCTGATCACCGACGCCGTGCACGCCGAGGGCGGCCGGATCGCGATGCAGATCCTGCACTTCGGCCGGTACGCCTACCACCCCGCGCTGGTCGCGCCCAGCGCCCTCAAGGCCCCCATCAGCCCGTTCGTACCGAACGAGCTGACCGACGCCGAGGTCGAGCAGACCGTCGAGGACTACGCCCGCTGCGCCGAGCTCGCCAAGGAGGCCGGGTACGACGGCGTCGAGGTGATGGGGTCCGAGGGCTACCTCATCAACGAGTTCATCGCCGCCGCGACCAACCAGCGCACCGACCGCTGGGGCGGCTCCTACGAGAACCGCGTCCGCTTCCCGCTGGAGATCGTCCGCCGGATCCGCGAGTGCGTCGGCGAGGACTTCATCCTCGTCTACCGCCTCTCCATGCTGGACCTCGTGCCCGGCGGCTCCACCCTGGAGGAGGTCGTCCAGCTCGCCAAGGAGATCGAGGCCGCCGGCGCCACCATCATCAACACCGGCATCGGCTGGCACGAGGCGCGCATCCCCACCATCGCCACCTCCGTGCCGCGCGGCGCCTACACCTGGGTGACGAAGAAGCTGATGGGCGCGGTCTCCGTGCCGCTCGTCACCAGCAACCGCATCAACACCCCCGAGGTCGCCGAGGAGATCCTCGCCGACGGCCGCGCCGACCTCGTCTCGCTGGCCCGCCCCTTCCTCGCCGACCCGGACTTCGTCGCCAAGGCCACCGCCGACCGCGCCGACACCATCAACACCTGCATCGGCTGCAACCAGGCCTGCCTGGACCACACCTTCAACCTGAAGATCACGTCCTGCCTGGTCAACCCGCGCGCGTGCCACGAGACCGAGCTGGTCCTCTCCCCCACCCGCCGCGCCAAGCGGATCGCCGTCGTCGGCGCGGGCCCGGCCGGCCTCTCCTGCGCGGTGTCGGCGGCCGAGCGCGGCCACTCCGTGACCCTCTTCGACGGGGCCGCCGAGATCGGCGGTCAGCTGAACATCGCCAAGAAGGTCCCCGGCAAGGAGGAGTTCGACGAGACGCTCCGCTACTTCCGCGTCCAGCTCGCCGAGCGCGGGGTCGACGTGCGCCTCGGCACCCGGGTCGCGGCCGGCGACCTGGACGCGTTCGACGAGGTCGTCGTCGCCACCGGCGTCTCCCCCCGCACCCCCGGCATCGACGGCGTGGACCACCCGAGCGTCCTCAGCTACCTGGACGTGCTGCGGGACGGCGCGCCGGTCGGCGAGCGGGTCGCGATCATCGGCGCCGGCGGCATCGGCTTCGACGTCGCGGAGTTCCTGACGGACGGCGGGGAGGGCGCGAGCCAGGACCCCGAGACGTACTTCCGCCAGTGGGGTGTGGACACCTCGTACGAGAACCGGGGCGGGCTGCGCGCCCCCGAGCGCGAGGCGCCGCCGCGCCAGGTCCACCTGCTCCAGCGCAAGGAGTCCAAGGTCGGCGCTGGCCTGGGCAAGACCACGGGGTGGATCCACCGCACCGAGCTCAAGCACCGCGGCGTCGCGATGGTCGCCGGTGTGTCGTACGACCGGATCGACGACGAGGGCCTGCACGTCACCATCGGCGGCGAGCAGCAGCTCCTGCCCGTGGACACCGTCGTGCTCTGCGCGGGCCAGGAGCCGCGCCGGGACCTGTACGAGGAGCTGGTCGCGGCGGGCCGCGTGGCGCACCTGATCGGCGGCGCCGACGTGGCCGCCGAACTGGACGCCAAGCGCGCCATCGACCAGGGCACCCGCCTCGCGGCCACCCTGTGATCACCGTGGCCGGCCACTTCTAGGATGCGCTCATGTCCCTCCCGCACGCGATCCTCACCGCGCTGCTCGAGAAGCCGTCCTCCGGCCTCGAACTGACGCGCCGCTTCGACAAGTCGATCGGCTACTTCTGGTCGGCCACGCACCAGCAGATCTACCGCGAGCTGGGCAAGCTGGAGCAGGCGGGGCACATCCGCGCCCTGCCCGCCCCGGTGCCGGTGCGGGGACAGCGCAAGGAGTACGAGGTGCTGCCCGCTGGCCGTGAGGAGCTCGGCGCCTGGGTGGCGAGGTCCGAGGACCCCAAGCCACTGCGGGCCGCCCTGCTGCTCCGGATGCGGGCGGCCGCGGTGGTCGGGGCGCCGGGCCTGCGCGCCGAGCTGACCCGCCATCTCGCCCTGCACCAGGAGCAGCTGGACGAGTACCTCGCGATCGAGACCCGCGACTTCCCGAGCGAGCGCCGCCGGTCGGAGCCCGACCGGCTGCGCCATCTCGTCCTGCGGGGCGGGATCGAGATGGAGCGCTTCTGGGTGGAGTGGCTGACGGGGGCACTGGCGGAACTCGGGACGGAGTGACCTCCGGGCGGGTCCTCTCCGGACCCGCCCGGTCCACGCCGTTCAGGCGAACCAGAGACCGCAGCGCCGGTGCCGTGCCGGGGGTACGTCCACGGTGTCGGCGGCCCCCGGATCGAGGGTCCCGCCGGGCAGGTTCACGAGCCGCAGCAGGAGGCCCGTCCGGATGCGCAGGCGCGTCCGGGCCCGGCGTTCCTCCATGGCGGCCCAGTGCGCCACGGTGCGGTCCTGCTGGAAGCGGGGCCAGTCGTACAGGGCCACGGTGCGGCGGATCGCGCGCGGGCGGGGACGGGCGCCCTCCCGCGCCGCCTCGGTGAGGCAGGCGGCATCGCGGCGGAGGTCGTACAGGACGAGGGAGAGGTAGGGGTCCCGCCACGGGTCCTCGTCCGCGAGCCGTCGCCGTGAGCGGGGGATGTGATGTGCGGTGCGTGCCATGGGGACTCCGTGGGTCGGCACCGCCGGGGACCTCCCGGCGGGCTACCTGAACCCCGTGGGCCCGTAGGCCCGTTCGCCTGCCATGTGGCTGATCCTAGCGGCGCCGACGCGACGCGGCCCGTGCGGTTGTGGATACTGGGAGGTTGGAGTTCCACGACACGAAAGGGCGGGTATGGCCGACGACTTGGGGCACCGCGCGACACGTCACGCGGTGGTCATCGGGGGAAGTCTCGCCGGGCTGCTGGCCGCCCGGGTGCTGGCCGAGCACGCGGAGCGGGTGACGGTCGTCGAGCGCGACCGGCTGCCCGAGGGGCCGGAGGCGCGGGCGGGCGTCCCGCAGGGCAGGCATCTGCATGTGCTGATCGAGGGCGGGCAGCGGGCGTTCGACGAACTGCTTCCGGGTTTCACGGACGAGTTGACCTCGCTCGGCGCCCCCACGGTGGGCGCGCCCGAGGACATGGTCCAGTGGCAGAACGGCCGGTGGTTCCGCCGCACCGCCGCCACCACCCGCCACTACACCGGCCCGCGCCCCCAGCTGGAGTGGCTGGTGCGGCAGCGGGTGCTCGCCGATCCGCGCATCGAGCTGGTCGAGGGCACCGAGACCGTGGGCCTGACGGGCGACTCGTCGCGGGTCAGGGGGGTGCGGCTGCGTGAGCGGGGAGCCGGGGCCGACAAGAAGACGCGCACCCTGGCCGCCGATCTGGTGGTGGACGCCTCCGGGCGCTCGACGAAGTCGGCGGACTGGCTGGCGGGGATCGGCGCGGAGGCCCCGCACGAGGAGACCCTGGACACGGGTCTCGCGTACGGCACGCGGGTGTACCGCGCCCCGGCCGAGGACGCCGGGACCGACGCGACGGGCTACTACATCGTGCCCGACCCCGCCCAGGTGTACGGCGGCGTGGTGCTACCCCTGGGCGACGGCCACCACCTGGTGACCCTCTCGGGGTTGCGCGGCGACGAACCGCCCACCGAGGAGGGCTCGTTCGAGGAGTACGCGAAGCGGCTGCCGCATCCGGTGATCAGCGACTGGCTGGCGCGGGCCGAGCCGGTCTCGCCGGTGTACGGCTTCCGCAGGACCGCCAACATCCGGCGCCGGTACGACCGTCCGGGCCGCCGCCCGGCCGGCTTCCTCGCGATCGGCGACGCGCTGTGCGCGTTCAATCCCATCTACGGGCAGGGCATGGCCGTCGCCGCGCTCAGCGCGGTCGCGCTGCGCCAGGCGCTGGCCGACCCGAAGCGCACCCCGACGACCCGTACGGTGCAGCGCGCACTGCTCGACGCCTCCCGGCAGGCCTGGGACATCTCGGCGGGCGCCGACAAGAAGATGCCGGGCGCGACCGGTGACGCGGCCCGGCCGGGCCCGATGGACCGCGCTGTCGGCTGGTACCTGGGCCGGGTGGTGGAGCGCGCCGCGGGCAACCCGGCCGTGGGGGCGTCGTTCCGCGCGGCGATCACCCTGACCGCGCCGCTGACGAGCCTCTTCGCCCCCTCGGTGGCGCGGGCGGTGCTCTTCGAACCGGTCGGCGAGACGCCGTCGGGGCCGCCGCTGCGCCGCGACGCGTAGGGAGCGGGCTCCCGGGGCCGGCCGCTACCGTGAGGCGCGGCCGGCCGCCGCGTGCGGCCTCGTGCTCCTTCTCAGACCCCCGGCGCCGCCACCACCATCCCGGCGGCGATGGCCCCGCCGAGTGCCGCGTAGTCGTCGGCGTTCTGGCCCGCGTAGGCGTGGGCGAAGTCGGCGACGGCGTGGTCGAAGACGTCCGAGCCGCCGAGGTACGCGGCGATCGCGATGCGGTCTCCCGAGCGGGCGTGCGCCCGGGCCAGGGCGCGGCCGCAGAGTCGCGCGTAGTCCCGCAGCATGGTGGCGGTCATGGTCTCCACCTCGGCGGAGCCCTTCATGTCGCGCAGCTGGCGCCAGTAGAAGTGGCGCTTCTCGGGTCCGGTCATCCAGCCGAGGAAGATGTCGCTGGCGGCCTGGGTGAGGCGCTGCCCGTAGACGACGCGGCGCCCCTGGTGGGCGTATGCGCTGGGCTCCAGGTACGGCTCGAGGACCGAGCCGACGGCCTCCTTGATCTGGAGGATGAGCGGGTCGCCGTCGTCCCTGCCTTCGAGGAGGAGCACGAAGCAGCGGGTGCCGACGCTGCCGACCCCGACGACCTTGCGCGCGGCTTCGAGGAAGCGGTAGCGGTCGAGGAGGACCCGCCGCTCCTCGGAGAGGGAGCTGCGGTAGTCGTGGTAGATCTTGCCGAGGGTGACCCGGTCGATGTCCGTGGTCCGTTCGAGGAGCGGCGGGTCGTCGACGAAGTGCCGCCTCCCGGTCGCGTCTGTCTCGGTGAGCTTGGCGAGCGCGTGGAGGCTGGTGCGCCGGCGGGCGCGGGCGAGCCGGTTCTCGAACCGGGCGCGTTCGTCGCGGCGCACCAGCGGGACGAGGTCCTCGGCGGCGATCCGCTCGTACCAGACGGCGAGCTCCCCGAGGTCGGCGAGCCGTCGCATGGTGGTCCGGTACGACTCCACGGCGACGAGGGCCGCGCGGCGGGCCTTGGCCCTGCCGCTGCCGTTCTGGAGGGCGGCGACGGTGATGCTGGCGGCGAGCCGCTTCACGTCCCATTCGAAGGGGCCCGGGAGGGTCTCGTCGAAGTCGTTCACATCGAAGAGGAGCGTCCGTTCGGGTGAGGCGTACACCCCGAAGTTGAGGAGGTGGGCGTCGCCGCAGAGCTGGACGGTGAGTCCGGTGTGGCGCTGGGCGGCGAGGTCGGCGGCCATGACGGCGGCGGCGCCGCGGAGGAAGGCGAAGGGGGAGGCGGCCATCCGGCCGTACCGGAGGGGCACGAGGTCGGGCAGCCGGTCCTGGGCCTGGCGTTCGAGCACGCCGACGGGGTCGGGGCGCTGGGAGCTGGGGATCCATCGGCCGTGGGAGGAGCGGGGGACGCGCTTGCGGGCCGCACGGCCCTGCTCGGCACGCTCTGACGGTGTCGTCATCCGGCCTCACCCGCCTCGTCCGCGGTCACGGTCTCGTCCCCGTCACCTGCTACCTCATTACAAGATGACTCGCTCGTTTCGGCCACTCTGCCGGGCGACCCTGGCAAAATGGTTTAGACCAATGATAGGAATTGGTGACCCGCACGACCCATGCGGTCACGCTGAGCGAAGAGAGGGTTTGATCATGGCCGAGCCCGAATCCGAGGCGGCGGCAGACGCGCCGCTCTATCTCCGGGTCGCCGCCGCGCTGCGCGAGGACCTCGCCCACCGCCGCATCTCCCCCGGCAGCAGGCTCCCTTCGGAACGATCCCTGTCCCAGCGCTACCACGTCAACCGTCAGACGGTACGCAGTGCGCTCCAACTCCTCCGGGACGAACGGCTCGTGGTGACCGACCGGCGCGGCACCTTCGCCGCCTCCGGAGCCGAGGGCGGGAGCGAGCCCGTCGCCCCGGCCCTCACGGCACGCCGGCCGTCCTTCCCGGGCGGCCCCCGGGCGGCCGAGGCACTGGTACGGGCCTCGCTCACCTGGGAGCCGCCGCCCGCGCCGCTGACGGCGCGGCTGCTGCTCACCCCGGGCGAGCCGACGCTCGTCCACCGGCACGTGGTCCTCGGGCCGCAAGGAGGGGCCCTCCAGCGGGCGGTGTCGTGGTTCTCGCGGGCCGCGCTCACCGAGATCCCGCAGCTCGCCCGCTACCGCCGGGGGCGGGACGGGCGCCAGCAGCCCGATCTGCGGCTGCTCTACCACTGGATGCACCAGGCGGGGCTGCGGGTCACCCACCGGGAGTCGGTCGGTGTGCCCGGCCCGGCCACGACGGCGGCCGGCGGCGCGGCGCGCCTGGTCGTCCACCGGGTGGTGAGCGACCAGCACGGGCACGCGCTGGAGATCACGGACATCGACTTCTCGGCCCAGTCGGCGGCCTGGACGTACGAGTTCAGCGCCTGAGGGCGGGCCGGTTCCTGTCCGGTACGGGGACAGGAACCGGCTCTCTCCGGGTCTCCGGGTCTCCGGGTCTCGGGGTCTCCGTCAGATGATCCCTTCCGAGATCTCCGCCTCCTCGCGGGCGTTGCCGTACGCCGTCGGAGTGCCGTACGAGCGCCGGGCGACGTACCACCACACGCTGGCCAGGACGAGCACGACGGCCAGCGCGATCACGGCGTAGTTCATGGTGTCCACCGTCACCGGGGACTTCTGCGGCAGGCAGAACAACACCGTCACGAACGCCACCCAGACGACGGCGGTCCAGCCGATCGGCTTGCTCCAGCGGCCCAGGCTCCACGGGCCGGGGGTGAACCGCTTCCCGGCGCGCAGACGCAGGTAGATCGGGATCGCGTAGGCGGGCGTGATGCCGATGACGTTGATCGCGGTGACGGCGCCGTAGGCGGTGGCCGAGTACAGCGAGGGAAGGGCGAGGACCGCGGCCACGGCCACCGAGAGCCAGACGGCCGGGACCGGGGTCTGGGTGCGGCCGCTGACCTTGCGCCAGACCGCCGAGCCCGGAAGGGCGTTGTCGCGGCTGAAGGCGAAGACCATGCGGCTGGCGGCGGCCACCTCGGCGTTGCCGCAGAAGAGCTGGGCCACGATGACGACGAGGAGCAGGGCGGTGGCGCCGCCGGTGCCGAGCGCGTCCAGGAAGATCTGGGCGGGCGGGACGCCCGTGGCGCTGTTCTGCGTGGCGGTGTAGTCCTGGATGGCGAAGCTCAGCCCGGCGAGCAGGGCGAATCCGGCGAGCCAGGAGACCCAGATGGCCCGCACGATGCCCCGGGAGGCGGCGACGGAGGCGTTGGAGGTCTCCTCGGAGAGGTGGGCCGAGGCGTCGTAACCGGAGAACGTGTACTGCGCGAGGAGCAGGCCGATCGCGGCGACGTAGAAGGGGTTCGCCCAGCCGGTGTCGTTGACGAACTCGGTGAACACGAAGTCGACGGACTGGTGCCGGTCGGGGATGAACGCGAGGGCGCCGACGATGATCGCCACACCCGCGAGGTGCCACCAGACGCTGATCGAGTTGAGCACGCTGACGAGGCGGACGCCGAAGAGGTTCAGGACGGCGTGGAGGAGCAGGATCGCGAGGAAGATCAGGAAGGTGGAGCCCGCGGTGGGTTCGAAGCCGAACTGGAGGTTCAGGAAGGCTCCGGTGAAGAGCGCGGCGCCGTAGTCGATGCCCGCGATGGCGCCGAGGAGACCGAGCAGGTTCAGCCAGCCGGTGTACCAGCCCCAGCGGCGTCCGCCGAGCCGGTCGGCCATGTAGTAGAGGGCGCCGGAGGTCGGGTAGGCGCTGGTGACCTCGGCGAGGGCGAGGCCCACGCACAGCACGAAGAGTCCGACGCCGATCCAGCCCCAGAGCATGACGGCGGGGCCGCCGGTGCCCATGCCGAATCCGTACAGGGTCATGCATCCGGACAGGACGGAGATGACCGAGAAGCTGATCGCGAAGTTGCCGAAGCCGCCCATGCGGCGGGCGAGGACGGGCTGGTAGCCGAGCTCTCTCAGCCGCGCCTCCTCGTCCTGCGCCGGGGGTGGCTTGCGCAGCGCGTCGGTGGGGTCGGGGGCGGTGCGGGACATGCGTTCCTCCGGGGACGGGGGTGAGCGGGGGGGGGAGGGTGGAGCTGGGGGGAATCGCCGGGCTCAGCTGCCGAGACAGCGGGCGCGTGCCCGGAGGAAGACCTCTTCGGCGAGCACGCGGTCGTCCGGGTGAGGAGTCCGGTACGCCCACGGCAGGGTCGTGTAGTACGGGCCGAGCGCTTCGAAGACCCGGGCCGCGTCGGGGAACCGGAGGGCTCCGAAGAGGGCGTGCGCCAGGTGGTTGACGTCGAGCAGGGAGGCTTCGTCGGTGGCGCAGAAGAGGAACCAGGTGTCGAGGGCGCGCTGGGCTTCGCGGACGGCGTCCTCGGCGACCCAGTGCAGGTCCAGGGCGCGTTCGTGACCGCGCTCGCGCCGGTAGCGTTCGACGCGGACGTACAGCGGGAGGACGTGCAGGGCGGAGCCGACGGGCGCCGAAGAGGCGGCCCAGTGCGCGTAGTTGACGGCCTCGGAGAGGGGGCCGGGGCGTCGTGCGTACACGAACTGGAGCATGCGGTGGTGCGCCTCGCGGTTGTGCGGGTCGCGCTTCTCCGCCTCGGCGAGCAGGCCCCAGGGGCCGGGCGGCAGCATGGGGGCCGGCGGGGACAGCCGGTGCTCCTCCATCCGCTGGCGGCCGTCGAGGGCGGCGAGGGCGATCAGGCCCACCCAGGGCACCGGGTCGTCGGGGGCGAGGTCGGCCGCCTCCCGGCACGCGGTCCAGGCCTCCTGCCACAGCTCCCGGGTGCGGGCGTGCCCGGCGCGGTGCGCGCGTACGGCCCGCTCGACGGTCACGCGGCTGTGCATCACGGTGGCGGCGAGGCTCCCGGGCTGCTCGGTCCGCCACATGTGGACGACGTCCGTGCCGGCGGCGACGGCGGCCAGGACCTGGGTGCGCCGGGTCCAGCCGTCCCAGCCGGTCGTCTCGTCGAGGAGCCGCGCCATCGCCACCCAGCGTCCGGTGCGTAAGTCCTGGACGGCGTTGCGCAGGGCGTGGTCGTGGCCCGCGGGGTGGTAGACGGGTCTGAAGCCGTGTCCGGCCATCAGGGGGTGGTGCGTGCTGTGGATGACATGGGTCCTCGGTGGATGGGAGGGGGTGGTCAGTCCCCCGGCGGGCGTCCCGGCCGTTGATCGGCGATCACTATAGAGGGCTCTGGATCCGACCGGTCCACTTTCTTTTCTGACGGTAATTATCAAGCCAACGACTAAATTTGACTTACTGTCAGGTTCGGCGATCGACCTGACGTGATCACCCGGCGAGGCTTGACGGAGCGTCGCGACGACGGCACCCTGACCCTTTTCGGTGATCGGATGATCACCGAACGTCCACGGACAGGAGCAGCGCGATGACGGGCGGCCCGGTACTCGCCGTCGACCAGGGCACCTCGGGCACCAAGGCCCTCGTCCTCTGCCCCGAGCGCGGAGTCGTCGGCAGCGGTACGGCTCCCGTACGGCCCCGGTACCTGCCGGGCGGTCTGGTCGAGGTCGACCCGCGTGAGCTGTACGACTCCGTGGTCACCGCGGGCCGCGCGGCGCTCGCCGAGGCAGGCACACCGGTCGTCGCCGTGGGTCTCGCCAACCAGGGCGAGACGGTCCTCGCCTGGGACCGCGCCACCGGCGCGCCACTCACCGACGCCCTGGTCTGGCAGGACCGCCGAGCAGCCTCCGTGTGCACCGAACTCTCCTCACATGCCGCGCAGTTGAGGCATCTGACCGGCCTTCCTCTCGACCCCTACTTCGCCGCTCCCAAGATGGCCTGGATCCGCCGCCACGCCACCGGCGCCGGCGTCGTCACCACCAGCGACGCCTGGCTCGTCCACCAACTGACCGGCGCCTTCGTCACCGACGCGGCGACCGCCGGACGGACCGGACTCCTCGACCTCGACACCGTCGCCTGGTCGGAGACCGCCCTCGACCTGTACGGCCTGGGCGGTGAACGCCTCCCCCGGATCGTGGACTGCGACGCGCCCGTCGGCACCACCACCGCCTTCGGCCCGCCGCTGCCGCTCACCGGCCTGCTGGTCGACCAGCAGGCGGCGCTGCTCACCCAGAGCGCCGACGACCCCGCCGCCGCCAAGTGCACGTACGGCACGGGGGCGTTCCTCCTCGCACAGACCGGCCCCGAACCACGCCGTGCCTCGTCGGGCCTGGTCAGCTGCGTCGCCTGGCGACTCGGCGGACGGGTCGCCCACTGCCTGGACGGCCAGGTGTACACCGTCGCCTCCGCCGTGCGCTGGCTCACCGACCTCGGGGTGATCGGCGGCGCGGCCGAGATCGACCCGGTCGGCGCACGGGTACCGGACACCGGCGGTGTCACCTTCGTGCCCGCGCTCGCGGGGCTCGCCGCACCCTGGTGGCGGGGCGACGTGCGCGGCTCGCTCACCGGGCTCGGCCTGGACACCGCGCCGGGCCATCTGGTCCGCGCCCTCTGCGAGGGCATCGCCGCGCAGGTGGTGGATCTCGCCTCGGCCGTGGCCTCCGACCGGGGCGCGCCGCTGACCTCGCTGCGCGCCGACGGCGGCCTCACCCGGTCGGCGCTGCTCATGCAGACCCAGGCCGACCTCCTGCAACGTCCTGTCGAGGTCTCGTCGTTGCCCGACGCGACGGCGCTCGGCGTCGGCGCGGTGGCCCGGCTCGGCCACGAACCGGGGCTCGCGCTCCGTGAGGCCGTACCGGAGTGGAAGCCCTCGGCCGTGTACGAACCCCGGATCTCGGCCGACGAGGCGGGCGCGCGCCTCGCACGGTTCCGGGCCGAGGTGGCGGCGCTGGTCGAGCGGACGGGACCGCCCTCGGGGGCCCCGACGCCCGAGGGCTCTGGTTCAGGTTCCGCTTCGCGTTCCGGCTCAGGTTCCGCTTCGGGCTCCGGCTCCGGCTCCGGCTCCGGCTCCGGCTCCGGCTCCTCATGAGTGTCACCCGGACAGGTCCCCTCCCCGCGGGCGCCGACGCGACGTACGACGTCGTGGTCGTCGGCGCGGGGGTCGTCGGCTCCGCGATCGCCCGGACCCTGGCCCGCCACCCCCTGCGCGTCGCCCTCGTGGAGGCCGCGAACGACGTCGGCGACGGCACGTCGAAGGCCAACACCGCCATCCTGCACACCGGTTTCGACGCCGAGCCGGGCACCCTGGAGGCGCGGCTCGTCCGTGAGGGGCACCGGCTCCTCTCCTCGTACGCCCAGGAGACCGGCATACCGGTGGAACCGGTGGGCGCGCTGCTCGTCGCCTGGGACGAGCAGCAGCGGGCCGCCCTCCCCCGCCTCGCGGCGAAGGCCGGACGCAACGGGCACCACACGACCGGACTGCTGACGGCCGGCGAACTCCAGGCCCGCGAACCGCACCTGGGGCCCGGGGCGCTCGCCGCACTCGACGTTCCCGGCGAGGCGGTGATCTGCCCGTGGACGACCACCCTCGCGTACGCCACCCAGGCCGTCCGCTCGGGCGTCGACCTGCACCTCGGCTGCCGGGTGGAGAAGGTCATTCCGGGCGATCCCCACCACCGGCTCGTCACCCGGCGCGGGGTGCTGCGGACCCGGCACCTCGTCAACGCCTGCGGTCTCCACGCCGACGCGTTCGACGCGCTGGTCGGCCGCGAGGACTTCACCGTCACCCCGCGCCGGGGGCAGCTGCTCGTCTTCGACAAGTTCGCCCGCGACCTGGTGCGGCACATCCTGCTCCCGGTGCCGGGCCCGCTCGGCAAGGGCGTGCTGATCGCGCCGACGGTGTACGGCAACGTCATGCTCGGGCCCACCGCCGAGGACCTGGACGACAAGACCGCCACCGGCACGACGGCCGAGGGACTCGCCGGCCTCCGCGAGCAGGGCGGCCGGATCCTCCCGGCGCTGCTCGACGAGGAGGTCACCGCCGTCTACGCGGGACTGCGGGCCGCCACCGGGCAGGAGGACTACCGGATCGCCGCGCACCCGGCACTCCGGTACGTGACGGTGGGCGGGATCCGGTCCACCGGACTCACCGCCTCCCTGGCCATCGCCGAGCACGTCCGCGGGCTGCTCGCCGACTGCGGTCTCGACCTGGGGCGCGAACGGCCCCTCGCCCGGCTCCGGATGCCGAACCTCGGCGAGGCCTTCCCCCGCCCGTACCGGGACGCCCGGCTCATCGCCCGGGACCCCGAGTTCGGCGCGGTCGTCTGCCACTGCGAGCGGGTCACCCGGGGCGAGATCCGGGCCGCGCTCACCTCGACGATCCCGCCGGGCGGCCTCGACGGACTGCGCCGCCGCACGCGCGCGCGTGGGGGCCGCTGCCAGGGGAACCTCTGCGGCGCGGAAGTACGGGCGCTGTTCGAGGAGCACACGGAGCGCCGGAAGGGGACCCGGTGAGCCGTACGGGCGCGGTCGTCCGAGGACGAGGAGGAGCCGGGTGAACCGTACGGTCGACGTGCTCGTGGTGGGCGCGGGTCCCGCCGGGCTCGCCGCGGCCGCGCGCCTCGCCGCGTCGGGTGCGGGCCGCGTCGAGGTCCTGGAGCGGGAGCCGGCCGCCGGTGGAGTCCCCCGGCACTGCGCCCGTCCGGGATTCGGCGCGGACGCCCGGGGCCGCCCCCTGGACGGTCCGGGCTACGCGCGCCGCTCGGTGCGCGCCGCCCTTAGGGCCGGGGCCGTGGTCCGTACGGGGGTGTCCGCCACCGGCTGGGCGGGGCCGCTCACCCTCGACGTCACCGCGCCGACCGGACTCGAACGCATCCGGGCCCGCGCGGTCGTCCTCGCCACCGGGGCCCGCGAACGCCCCCGCAGCGCACGGCTCGTCCCCGGGTCGCGGCCCGCCGGAGTCCTGACCACGGGCGAACTCCAGCGGCTGGTCCTCCGGTTCGGGGCGCGGCCGGAGCACATCGGGCGGCGGGCGGTGGTCGCCGGCGGCGGTCCCGTGGCCCGCGCCGCCGTGCGGACGCTGCGCGCCGCCGGCGTCGAGGTGGTGGGCGTCGTCTGCGAACACCCGGCGCGGAGAACGGCGTTCGGCACGGTTCCGGTGCTGAGCGGTGCGGTCGTATCGGAGCTCCACGGCCGGGGGCGGCTGACCGGCGTCTCGGTCGGGGGCGGGACGGACGGTGCGGCACGAATCACGCTGCGGTGCGACACCGTGGTCTTCACCGGGGACTGGATCCCGGACCACGAACTCGCCCGCGCCCGCGGACTGCCGCTCGCGCCCGGCACGCGGGGCCCCGCGACGGACGGCGCCTTCCGCACCGCCGCTCCCGGGGTCTTCGCCGTCGGCAACGTCCTACGCGGCGTGGAGCCCGCGGTGGTGGCCGCCGCGGAGGGGCGCGCGGTGGCGGCGGCCGTGGTCGACCTGCTCGACGGAGGGGCCTGGCCTGCGGACAGGGTGCCTGTGGGAGTGGCGGCGGGATCGACGGGGCCGCTGCGGTGGGTGACGCCCGGTCTGCTCGGCCCGGCGGCCGCGCCGCTGCTCGTGCGGCCGGAGCGCCGGCTCGTACGCCCGGTGCTGACCGTCACCCAGGACGGCGTCCCGCTGCGGCGGATACCGCTCGGCGGCTCGCTCGTCCCGTGGCGTTCGGTGCGGTTGCCGGCGGCGCGGTGGGCGGACGGGGTGGACCTCGGGGGCGGTCCGGTGGTGGTCGACGCCGAGGAGTGACGTGTGCGGTGGGGGCCCTTCGGCCACAATTGCCCGCATGTCTGACAAACGCAGTGCGGGTCTGCTCGTCTTCCGCCGTACGACGGACGGCGGCGTCGAGGTACTCATCGGCCATATGGGCGGGCCCCTCTGGGCGTCCCGCGAGCAGTCGGCCTGGTCCATCCCCAAGGGGGAGTACGAGCCGGACGAGGCCCCGGAGGCGGCGGCGAGCCGTGAGTTCCTGGAGGAGCTGGGGCACCCGGCACCCGAGGGCGCGTGGCTGGACCTCGGCGAGAACCGGCAGCGCAACGGAAAGCTCGTCACCATCTGGGCCGTCGAAGGAACCCTCGACCCCGCCGCGATCGTGCCGGGCACCTTCACCATGGAATGGCCGCCGCGCTCCGGCGTCCTGGGCGAGTTCCCCGAGATCGACCGAGTGGGCTGGTTCGCCCCGGAGACGGCCGCGCCGCTGCTCGTGGAGGGTCAGCGGGTGTTCCTCGACCGGCTGGTGGAGCGGCTCGACGGGCGGGGCTGAGGGCGATTGTCAGACCCGTACGAGAGGGTGGTGAGCGCCGAACTGTCGAGAGGGAGCCCGACATGACCACGACCACGATCACCGCAAGCGAGCGCGCCGCCGCCCAGGCCTACCTGCGGTTGCTCGAATCCACCCAGGCCGTGCTGACCGACCCGCAGCTCGCCCCGTACGCCGGGGTGATGCTCACCCACCCGATGGCCGAGGCCGACGAGGCGCTCCGCGCGGCCGGCCTCGTGGGGAACGAGGCACGGCTCCTGCGGCTCGTCTCCTCCCTGCGCACCTCCCCCGCGACCGCGTGGGGACGTAGCGGTTGAGGAGGAGCGCGGGTCCCGAGCGCGCCGAGCGCGGGGGCGTGCGCGGGGCCGTGCGCGGGGGTGAGTCGCTCCTCCCCGCGCACGGCTCGGGGACCGTCAGCCGCCCGGCCTGACCGGGAGCGTCCTCACACTGTTGCCGACGAAACCGGCGTGGCGGGGCAGTTCCGCGTCCGGGACGGCCAGGTCCAGTTCGGGGAAGCGGGTGAAGAGCGCTTCCAGGGCGACGGTGGCCTCCAGCCGGGCGAGCGGGGCGCCCAGGCAGTAGTGGGGGCCATGGCCGAGCGACAGGTGCTTCACCCTCGCCGTACGGGTCACGTCGAAGCGGTCGGCGTCCGGGCCGTGGGCCTTGGTGTCCCGGCCCGCCGCCGAGTAGCCGGCCAGCACGGGGGTGCCCCGCGGGATGAGGGTGCCGTCGACCGTGAGGTCCCGGGTCGGATAGCGGAACGGGAAGTAGCTGACCGGGCTGTCCCAGCGGAGGGTCTCCTCCACCACGTCCGCCCAGGTCGCGCGGCCCTCGACGACCAGGGCGAGCTGGTCGCGGTGGGCGCAGAGCGCCCGGACGGCGTTGGTCAGCAGGTTCAGGGTGGTCTCGTGGCCCGCGACGATCAGCAGGAGCAGAGTGCCGATCAGTTCGGCCTGGTCGAGCCGGTCGCCGTCCTCGTCGCGGGCCGCGATCAGCGCGCTCGTGAGGTCGTCGCCGGGGGCGGCGGCCTTGCCGGCGGCGATGGAGGCGAGGAGTTCGACGAGTTCACGGTTGGCCGCGACGGCCCGTTCGGGCGTGGTGTCGGTCGCGACGACGAGGCTGGACAGGTGGTGCAGTCGGTCCTGATGGGCGGCGTCGACGCCGAGCAGTTCGCAGATCACGCCCAGCGGGAGCGGAAGCGCGTAGTGGCGGCGCAGATCGGCGACGCCGTCACCGGTCCCGGCCGCCTCGGCGAGCCCGTCGAGGAGCCCGGCGGTGACCGCCTCGACGCGCGGGCGGAGTTCCTCCACCCGGCGGGTGGTGAAGGCGCTGCTCACCAGGGCGCGGAGGCGGCGGTGGTCGGCGCCGTCCGCGGTGATCATGCCGGGCACGGTGGCGAAGGTCCGCAGGGGCCAGCCGTCGGGTATGCGGCCCTCGGACAGTGCGGTGAAGTGCTGGGGGCCCTTGGCGACGTCCGGGTGGGAGAGGAAGTCCCGCAGGGCGTCGTGGCCGAGGACGGCCATGCCGTCGATCTCGCCGGGGAGCACCACCGGGGTGACGGCGCCTTCGGCGAGGAGACGGGCGTTGTGCGCGTGGGGGCAGCCGCCGGCGGGGTCCGGGCGGTGGGGTGGACGGGGGGTGGGCGCGGGCCGTGCGGTCACGTCGGCGACTCCTGTCTGCGGGCCTTCGGGCGGGGCGACGGCGGTGAGGGGCCCAGGACGCGGGGCCCTCGTGGTGCGGGATCCGGGTGGCCGCCCGTCCCGCCCCGGGGCCCCCCAGACGAGGTCCGAGGGAGGGACGACGGCTCACATGGGGTGGGCGAGGTGGGGCGCGGTTGAGGTCGAGGCCGGGTCGGCGTTCGTGCGAGGCCGGGTCGGGGTTCGTGCGAGGTCGGGTCGGGGCTGTGCGAGGTCGGGATCGTGCGGGTGCGGGGTGGCGCGGGTGCGGGTGCGGGGGGGGTCCGGGTCCGGGTCGAGCCTACGGTCAATTCCGTTCCGCTCGCGGCGGGTTGGCCGAGGTCGGGGCGCCCCGGCCCAGGAGTTCGGCCAGCCCACGGCGGGTTGCCGCCACGACGACCCGGTCGTCCGGCTTCAGTACGCGGTCGGGGTCCAGGCGCCAGGCCTGGCCCGTACCGGGCTTCGTGCCGCCGCCGTCCATGGCGATGACACGCCACCTGCCCGGCTGGAAGGCCTCGGCCACGGTCAGGCCGTCCAGGAGCGGGTGGGCCTCGACGTCGACCGCGGCGAAGAGGAGGACCCGGCGCTCGACCGGTACGGCACCGAGCACCTGACGGCCCAGCATGGCGCCCGCGAAGGCGGGTGCGGCCAGGTGGGAGACGCTGCGGCTGCGGGTGAGGGCCGCCGGGTGGGCCGTACGGAGCGTGCGGAAGACCGCCGTGGCGAAGTCGTCGTCGTACAGGCGGAGGACGACCCTCAGCTCGGGGCTGACGGCACGGGCGGAGAGCGCCGCCTCCAGGTTGGTGATGTCGATGCTGGTCAGGGCGAGCAGGGCGTGGGCGCGGTCGATGCGGGCGGCCTCCAGGACGCCCTCCTCCGTCACGTCGCCGATGACGGTGGGGACGCGCAGCCGTCGGGCGACGGCGATGCCGCGGGCCTCCGGATCGGACTCGACGCAGACCACGGGGATGTCCAGCCGGCGGAGTCGGGCGAGGACGCGGGTGCCGACCTTGCCGAGGCCGAGGAGGACGACGTGCCCGGAGAGTCCGCGCGGCGGCCTGCGCAGGGTGGTCGCCGTGCGGAAGGTGCCGAGGCCCTCGATGAGAGCGGCGACGATGACCGGCAGCAGGAGAAGTCCGACGAACCCGGCGAGGATCTGGAGGACCTGGCGGCTGGTCGACTCCCCCACGGCGGGGTCGCCGATGGCGAAGATGTCGAGCAGCGTCAGATAGGCGGCGTGCAGCGGATGGTCGCCGGTGGTGAAGGTGGAAGCCAGGGCGAGCGCGAGGACCGCGGCGGCCGCCCCGGCCAGGGACCAGCGCAGTCGCCGTGAGAAGAGCGAGGCGACGGGCAGCGCGGAGGCGGCGAGCCGGGCGGACGCCGCGGCGGGGCCCGCCGCGGTGACCGCTTCGAGGGTGACGGCGGCCCGGCCGGTGGCGGCGGCCACCGTGCGGTCGTCCGGCAGCAGTCGGGGCCCCGCGTCGCCGCTCCGCTCGGAGCCCTCGCAGCCCGCCGGGTCGCCGGCGGTGGCCGAGAGCAGGGCCAGGGTGCACAGGCCCGGGTCGGGCGCCTCTCCGGCGGCGGGCAGCCGCTCCACCGCGTGCAGGAGGAGTCCGCCGGCCTGGACCACCTTGCTGGTGCCGGCGACGGCGGCCGCGGCGAGGCCGGGGGCGGCGGTGTCGACGTCCGAGAGGACGGTGGTGGCGGCGGTCGGCCCGTCGGGGTCGAGGCCCGGTTCGGCGACGGCGGCGGCCTGGTCGAGGAGGGTCTCCAGGTGCTGGCCGAGCTTGCGGTTGTAGAGCCGGATGACGAGGCGCAGCCGGGGGTTGAGGCGGCGGGCGGTGAGCGCGGCGCGGATGTTGGTCTCGTCGTCCTCGTGGACGAGGGCGAGGGCGGTGGCCCGCTCCACGCCGGCCTCCGTCAGGGCCCGGTCGTCGGCGTCGGCGGACTCGACGACGCGCAGGGTGCCGGCGGGTTCATCGCCGTCCGTGCCGGCTGCCGCCGGGGCGACCGGGACGGAGGTACCGGGCGCGCCCGTCTGAGCAGGGGTGCCGGTGGTCCGGATGGCGGCCGTGACACGTCCGAAGAGGGCCAGTGCTCGGCCCGTGCGGGCGGTGGGCGTGCGCGGAGCGTCGGGCCGGACCGGCACGAGGAGGGTGACCTGCTCCCCGTACACCTCGTTCAGCTCGCCCGCGAGACGGTGGGCGAGGGCGTCGTCCCCGCAGACGATCATGTGCCCGGTGGTGGTCCGGCGCGGCTGGCGCTCGGCGCGGAACGCGGGCGCGCCGAACGGCCCCGCGCCGGGGGCCGCCGAGGACCTGGCGGGACCGGGCACGGACCGGGAGGCCTCTTCGGCGGGAGGGGCTCCGGCGCTCTCCGCCGGAACGCCGCTGCTCTGGTACGGGTGTGAGGGCACGTCACAAGGATGCCCTGCGCCACCGACAGCGGGCCGGGGAGGGCGCCACCACCCGGGCGGGCTCACGACTCGCCGCCGTACGCCACACCCGCTACGCCGGTCGGCTCACTCCGATCTGCGCGTTCCGCAGCACCTTCCTACGGTTACTGAATGATCGTCACGTCAGCTGTCCGTCATGCTGCCGCCGGTACCGCGGCGGTGCTGCTCGTGCTGCCCGTTCCGTCGGCCACGGCATCTCCTGTCACCTCGACCGCGACCGTCACCTCGACTCTCTCCCCCTCCGCCGGGTCGCCCCGGGCCTCGCTCCGGGAGCCCTCGCCGCCCGTGCGCCGGTACGTCGACCGGGCCCGGCTCGACCTGAAGGGCACCCAGGTGCAGCCCCTGCCGGGCGCGCCCGACGTGCCCTCGCTCTCCGCCCTGTCGTGGGTGATCGCCGACGCCTCCTCCGGCGAGGTGCTCGCGGCGCGCAACGCCCACCGCAAGCTGCCGCCGGCCAGCACCCTCAAGGCGCTGTTCGCACTCACGGCGCTCCCCCACCACGAACCCTCCGAGCAGCACACCGTCGCCGATGCCGAGCTGACCGGGATCGGGGACGGCAGCAGCCTGGTCGGGGTGAAGGAGGGGTACACGTACAAGGTCTCCGACCTGTGGAACGGCGTCTTCCTCAGCTCGGGGAACGACGCGGTGCACGTCCTGGCCTCGATGAACGGCGGCTGGGAGTCGATGTCCCGGCAGATGCAGGAGAAGGCCAGGTCGCTGGGCGCCCTGGACACCCACGTGGTGTCCCCCGACGGGTACGACGCCCCGGGCCAGGTCTCCTCGGCCTACGACCTGGCGGTGTTCGGCAGGGCCGGGCTCCAGGACGCCGGTTTCGTCCGGTACTGCTCGACCCGGTACGCCGACTTCCCCGCGGGCTCCTGGTCGTACGGCATCGCCAACACCAACCGGCTCCTGACGGGCGCGGACGGAGTGGACCGCTACCCGGGGCTCATCGGGATCAAGAACGGCTACACGAGCAACGCCGGCAACACGTTGATCTCGGCGGCCCGGCGCGGTGACCGGACGCTCGTCGTCTCGGTGATGAACCCGCAGCGCGGCGGCGGACTCGCCGTGTACGAGGAGGCACGCGAACTCCTCGACTGGGGCTTCGAGGCGGCGGACCGGGTCCAGCCGGTGGGCTCGCTGCTCCCCGTGCCGACCGAACCGGCGAAGCCGGAGACGAAGGCGGCGGCGGCCGGTTCGGGCGGTCGTACGGTGGCGGTGGCCCGTGACCGCGGCGAGGCGAAGCCGGAGACTCGGGTACCCCGGGCAGGAGCGGAGGCTGCGGCCACGGCCGCGCCGGCCAAGGACCACGCGCGCGCGGCGGAGCCTTCGGGGGCGTCGCCCGGTCTTCCGCTGGCCCTGGTCGGCTCGGCCTGCGCGGCGGCGCTCGCGCTGTGGGGCCTGCGGCGCAGGGCGGCCCGTCGGTGACTGTTCGGCGGGCGCCGCACGGTCACGCTTCTAGCCTGCGGAGACGCCGTCCGGGACACGCTCGGGCGGTCGTCCCGAGGGAGTGATGTGATGGCGGACCGGGCACTGGCACGGCGGATCGCCGAGCGGTTCCGCGAGGTGAACGGCGACCATCCGATGACCGCGGCCGACGACGCGTACGTCACCGCGCAGTTCGTCCCCCTGGAGGCCCTCTGCGCCTCCCTCGGTCGGGACTCCGACGAGGCCCGGCGGCTGATGCTCGGGCGGCTGCTGCCGCTGCCGGGCTATCTGCGCTCCGACGGCGCCGAGATGGTGCCGCGCGATCTGTTCGGCCTCACCGACGCGGCCGGCGGATCCGGTCGGCTGCGCGCCTGGTTCACCGCGCACTGGGAGGACCGGGCGCGCGGCGAGGCGGAATGGGAGGCGTATCTGAGCGGTCAGTACGTCTGCCTGCGCTCGGTGACGCCGGCGCACATACGGCGCAAGGACGAGCTGACCGCGGAGATCACCGCGGCGCTGGCCGCGGCGAGGACCGGAACGGCGGACGGGCCCGGGCCGGCGGACGGGCCCGGGCCCTCCTCCGCGTGGCGGGCCGCGCTCCACGCGCGCGTGGACGAGCTCGACGCGCTGGAGCCGGCGTTCACGGCGTACGACCGGCTGCGTTTCGGCGGCCCCACCTCGCGGGACACCTGCGTGGACGCGCCGCGCGCTCTCTTTCCGCGCGTGGGCCCGGCGGCCCGGGTGCACGGGCCGCCGGGCCGGCAGCGGACGTCGGACCCGGCCGTCACGCCCCCACGTACGCCGCCAGGTGCTCGCCCGTGAGCGTCGAGCGGGCGGCCACCAGGTCGGCGGGGGTGCCCTCGAAGACGACCTTTCCGCCGTCGTGTCCGGCGCCGGGGCCGAGGTCGATGATCCAGTCGGCGTGGGCCATGACCGCCTGGTGGTGCTCGACGACGATGACCGACTTGCCGGAGTCCACGAGCCGGTCGAGCAGGCCGAGCAGTTGCTCGACATCGGCGAGGTGCAGCCCGGTCGTCGGCTCGTCGAGGATGTAGACGCCGCCCTTCTCGCCCATGTTCGTGGCCAGCTTGAGCCGCTGGCGTTCGCCGCCGGACAGCGTGGTGAGCGGCTGCCCGAGGCTGAGGTAGCCGAGACCGACGTCCGCGAGGCGGGCGAGGATGCGCTGGGCGGCGGGGGTGCTCGCCTCGCCCGATCCGAAGAACTCCACCGCCTCGGTCACGGACATCCCGAGCACCTGGCTGATGTCGCGGCCGCCGAGGAGGTATTCGAGCACGGAGGCCTGGAACCGCTTGCCCTCGCAGTCCTCGCAGGTCGAGGTGACGCCGGCCATGATGCCGAGGTCGGTGTAGATGACGCCGGCGCCGTTGCAGGTGGGGCAGGCGCCCTCGGAGTTGGCGCTGAACAGCGCGGGCTTCACGCCGTTGGCCTTGGCGAAGGCCTTGCGGATCGGGTCGAGCAGCCCGGTGTACGTCGCCGGGTTGCTGCGGCGCGAGCCCCGGATGGGGCTCTGGTCGATGGAGACGACGTCGTCGCTCGCGGGGATCGAGCCGTGCACGAGCGAGCTCTTGCCGGAGCCGGCCACCCCGGTCACGACGGCCAGGACCCCCAGCGGGATGTCGACGTCGACGTCGCGCAGGTTGTGGGTCGTCGCGCCGCGGATCTCCAGGCTGCCGGTGGGCTCCCGCACGGTGTCCTTGACGGAGGCCCGGTCGTCGAAGTGCCGGCCGGTGACGGTGCCGCCGGTCCGCAGTCCGTCCACGGTGCCCTCGAAGCAGACGGTGCCGCCCTCCGTACCGGCGCCGGGGCCGAGGTCGACGACGTGGTCGGCGATCGCGATCGTCTCCGGCTTGTGCTCCACGACGAGCACGGTGTTGCCCTTGTCCCGCAGCTGCAGGAGCAGTTCGTTCATCCGCTGGATGTCGTGCGGGTGCAGGCCGACGGTGGGCTCGTCGAAGACGTACGTGACGTCGGTGAGCGAGGAGCCGAGGTGGCGGATCATCTTCACGCGCTGCGCCTCGCCGCCGGACAGCGTGCCGGCGGGCCGGTCCAGGGAGAGGTAGCCGAGGCCGATCTCCACGAAGGAGTCCAGGGTCAGCTGGAGCGCGGTGAGCAGGGGCGCGACCGAGGGCTCCTTCAGGCCGCGGACCCATGCGGCGAGGTCGCTGATCTGCATGGCGCAGGCGTCGGCGATGCTGACCCGCTTGATCTTGGACGACCTGGCGCCCTCGGCCAGCCGGGTGCCGTCGCACTCCGGGCAGGTGGTGAAGGTGACGGCGCGGTCCACGAAGGCCCGGATGTGGGGCTGCATGCCCTCCTTGTCCTTGGCCAGGAAGGACTTCTGGATCCGGGGGACGAGCCCCTCGTACGTCATGTTGATGCCCGCGATCTTCATGCGGGTGGGCTCGTGGTGGAGGAAGGCCTGGAGTTCCTTCTTCGTGTACCTGCGGATGGGCTTGGCCGGGTCGACGAGGCCGGATTCGCTGTAGAGGCGGTAGTTCCAGCCGCCGGGCGTGTAGCCGGGGATGGTGAGCGCGCCCTCGTCGAGCGACTTGGAGTCGTCGTAGAGCTGGGTGAGGTCGATGTCGGAGACCGAGCCCCGGCCCTCGCAGCGGGGGCACATGCCGCCGGTGCGGTTGAAGGTCGCCTTGACGGTCTTCTTGTCGCCGCGCTCGACCGTGATGGCGCCGCGCGCGGTGACCGAGGGGACGTTGAAGGCGTACGCGCTGGGCGGGCCGATGTGCGGCTTGCCGAGCCGGCTGAAGAGGATGCGGAGCATCGCGTTGGCGTCGGTGGCGGTGCCGACGGTGGAGCGGGGGTCGGCGCCCATGCGCTGCTGGTCGACGATGATCGCGGTCGTCAGGCCGTCGAGCACGTCGACCTCGGGCCGCGCCAGGGTCGGCATGAAGCCCTGGACGAAGGTGCTGTACGTCTCGTTGATCAGCCGCTGGGACTCGGCGGCGATCGTGTCGAAGACGAGTGAGCTCTTGCCCGATCCGGAGACGCCGGTGAACACCGTAAGCCGTCGCTTCGGGATCTCGATGCTGACGTCCTTGAGGTTGTTCTCCCGCGCGCCGTGCACACGGATCAGGTCGTGCCGGTCGGCCGGGTGCGGCTGCTTGTCCGCCCTGGGGGCCTTGCTCATCGTCTCTCCAGCTGTCGCGCGGGGCCGAAAAACGGACCGGCGCGGCGCGTCGTGGGCGACGTCTGCCGTTTCGCGAGGTCCATGGCAGCCACGCTAGCGGCGGCCGGATGCGGACGCTTCTCTCATCCTGATCAGTGCCAGGGAGGTGATCGGTCCCGGTCAGGTGATCGGTCCCGGTCAGGCGATCAGTCCCGATCCGGTGATCGGTCCCGGTCAGGCTCCCGGGAGGCCTTCGAGGGTCGGCCGCGCGGCCGGGCGGGTTCCGGCCACGTAGTGCTCGGCCGCCAGGACGGCCTCGCGGGCGGTCCGCTCCCCCATCAGCACACACAGCGTGTACGCCGTGTCCTCGAAGCGCCGGCGCGCCGACAGGTCGCACGGCCTGGCCAGCACGGTCCGCTCCTGGTCGCGGTAGTGCCGGACCAGCCGGTCGACCGTGTTCCTGTCGGGCAGCAGCATCGTGTCCTCCTTCTCCTGAGTCGCTCCATACTCCCGGTCGTCGGCCACACTCGCGACCGACACGGACACGCTGGGTGACGGGCAGGTGTCCGGAACGCCCCCGGAGTGCGGTTCCGCCGCCGATGGCGGAGGGTCGGAGACATGAACCCGAGCGAGATCTCGCGGGTGGTCGTCACCGGCGCCACCGGCAACGTGGGCACCAGTCTGGTACGGCTCCTGGCGCGCGAGCCGCGCGTCGGCTCGGTGCTGGGGCTCGCCCGCCGCCGGCCGGGGCTGGAACTGCCCGGGGTGGAGTGGGCCGAGGTGGACCTGTCCCGGGAGGGCGACGAGCCGCTCCTCGCGCGGCACCTCGCCGACGCGGACGCGGTGGTGCACCTGGCGTGGCGGTTCGGGCCGACCCACGATCCGGTGGAGACGTGGCGGACCAATGTGCTGGGCGCGGTGCGCGTCTTCGAGGCGGTCGCGGCGGCGCGGGTGCCGGTCCTGGTGCACGCCTCCTCGGTGGGGGCGTACTCACCGGGTCCTGCCGGTGGTGCCCCGGTGTCCGAGGCGTGGCCGACGCACGGCTGGCCGGGTGCGGCGTACACCAGGGAGAAGGCCTATCTGGAGCGGGTCCTGGACACCTTCGAGCGGGACCATCCGCAGATCCGGGTGGTACGCATGCGTCCGGCGTTCCTCTTCAAGGAGGAGTCGGCGAGCGGGCAGCGAAGGATCTTCGCGGGGCGTTTCTTCCCCGGGCAGCTGGTGCGGCCCGATCTGCTGCCGCTGCTCCCGGAGTTCGACGGTCTCCGCTTCCAGGTCCTGCACACCGAGGACGCGGCGGACGCCTACCGGCGGGCGCTGCTGCGGGACGCCCGCGGCGCGTTCAACCTGGCGGCGGAACCGGTGATCGACGGCGCGGTCCTGGGCGAACTCCTCGACGCCAAGCCCGTGCGGGTGCCGGCGGGCGCGGTGCGGGGCGCGCTGTCGGCGGCCTGGCGCCTTCGGCTCGCGCCCGCGTCCCCCGACCTCTTCGACGCGATGCGGCACATGCCGTTGCTCGCGACGGAGCGGGCCCGGCAGGAGCTGGGTTGGGAGCCGTCGAGGAGCTCGCTGGAAGCGCTGGAGGCGTTTCTGCGCGGCGTGCGTACGGGGGCGGGCGACGACACGGGGCCGCTGGCGGGCCACCGCATCGGCTGACCGGGGTGGCCGGGGTGGCCGGGAGCGCTGCTTGCCCGACCATCCCGTACCTCGTCCGGTGGTGCCCCCGTCCGTGCCGTGTGCGGGCCGGCCGGGGGTGTGGCGGCCGGCCGGCGCCTCAGGTCAGTCGCTCGGGTGGGAGCCGTCAGTCGGTCGGGGAGCCGTCAGCCGGTCGGGCCGGACCAGTCGACCAGGCGGATGCCCGCGCCGGCGGCCTCGCGGCCGCGGCAGTGGGTGCGGTGGCGGCGCAGGATGCCGTCGATGTCGAGTCGGTGGGCGAACTCGGGGCGGGCGGCGAGGCGTCGGGCGTAGGCCCAGAGGGCGGGGTAGCCGGCGACGCGGTCCATCGCGGCGGCGTCCAGGTGCCAGCGGTGGACGGTGTCGAGCTGGACCAGGGTGACCCAGACCTGCACGTCGGCCGCGGTCGGCGCGTCGCCGAGCACGTACGGGTGGCGGGCGAGGCGGCGTTCCAGGGAGCCGAGGGCCGCGAAGAGGACGGTGAGGGGGTCGTGGTGGGCGGCTTCTCCGTCGAGTCCGAGCTCTCCGGCGCGCTGGGCGGCCCGGTTGACGCTCCGCTCGCAGAGGTCGGCGATGGCCTCGATCTCGCCGCGGTGCTCCTCGGGCAGCAGGTCGGGGCCTTCGCCGCGGAAGCGGAGGGCGAGGTCCCGCAGGATGTCGGGGACGTGGGTGCTGACGATCCGTCCGGTCCAGCCGTCGCTGAGGACGGGCGCGGCGGCCGGCCCGTCGTAGAGGTGCGCGCTCGCCTCGTACAGCGGGCGGAGGGCGGCGTACCCGCCGTCGGGCGTGTCGGGGCTCTCGGGCAGGACGGAGAGCGGGAGCGTGTCGTCGAGTCCGAGCAGGCTGTGGGTCACGGCGATGCTCAGACAGCCGGGGTCGTACGGGGCGACGTGGAGGCGGTAGCGGTGCGGTACGGCGTAGTGGCCGCTGTGCTCGTCGCGTCCGATCCGGCCCCGGAAGGCGGGCACGGCGGAGGCGGGCAGCAGCGAGGACGGGACGACGGACATGCTTCTCCCTTGAGGGTGCTCGGTGCTGGGTCCGGGCGGCGCGCGGCGCGGTACCGGTCGCGGCGGCGCGACCGCGGCACCGGCCCACGGGGCCCGGAGGCAGCAGAGGTACGGGAAGAGGAGAGGGGCGCGGCGCTGCGCCCGCGGGGGCGGTGCCCCCTCGGCGAACAGACCCTCAGCGGGTGGGGTGGACCACCCGGCGGCGCCCGCGACTCGCCGCGCTGCAGACCCGCAGCAGGTCGATGTGGCGGCGGGAGGTGAGGGGCAGGGAGCGCGGGAGGGGTGCGGCGGGTGGCGTGTCGTGTCGACCGCTGCGTCCCATGGTTCCCTACCTGTTCGCTCGGTTTCCCCGTCCTGAGTGTCCGACCGGCCCAGGGCGACGTCAAGGGTGCGGTACGGGCCGGCTCAGGCGAGCGTGCGGAATAATGCGCGCATGCGCATTTCAGCCAGGGCCGACTACGCGGTGCGTGCCGCCCTCCAGCTCGCCGCCGCCCAGGACGCGGGTCCGCTGAAGGCCGAGGCCATCGCCGAGGGCCAGGGCATCTCGCACAAGTTCCTCGAAGGCATCCTCGGGGACATGCGCAAGGGCGGTCTCGTGCAGAGCCAGCGTGGCGGCAACGGCGGTTACTGGCTGGCCAGGCCCGCGGAGTCGATCTCGGTCGCCGAGGTCATCCGCTGCGTGGAGGGGCCGTTGGTGTCGGTCCGGGGGGAGCGGCCGCCGGACCTGTCGTACACCGGTCCGGCCGAGTCGCTGCTCACTCTCTGGATCGCGCTCCGGGCGGGCGTCCGCGAGGTGCTCGGGGTGTCGCTGGCGGAGGTCGCGGCGGCCCGGCTGCCGGACACGATCGTCGCGCTCGCGGACGACCCGGAGGCCTGGACCAACCCCTGAGTCCTCGGCCCAACCTGTCGCGACCTGCGCCGAAGTGACTTCTTCTCACGTGGCGAGACGACGTTGTCCAGCTTGCGGACGCCTCTTGGGGCGGCGGCCTCCCCTCTGCCACTATCCCTACTATTCCAGTGGGGATATGACGAGCCATGTGAGGTGACGTGAGTACGCCGAGGAAGTCGCCGAAGAGACCAGCGATACGCACCGCCTCCGCACCGGCCGCAGGACCCGTCGCCCGCCCCGCCGAGCGGCCCGGCGAGAGCCCGTTCGACCGGCCCGCAGACGATGCGCTCTGGCCCCGCGTCACCCGCGAACTCGCCGACGACCTCGCCGTCGACGCCCTCGCGAGGGACCGGGCGGGCAAGGACCCGTTCGACGAGGTCGCCCGTCTCCAGGAGGCCGGGCTGCCCGCCCTCCTGACGGCCCCGGGACCGAACCGGCGGGGCGCCGCGTGGCAGGCCGCGTGTGCGGTGGTACGGGAGATCTCCGCCGCCGACAGCTCCGTGGGCGAACTGCTCGCCCACCACTACGCCCTGTCCTGGAGCAGCCGCTTCTTCGGCGGCCCCGCGCGGGACCCGGGCACCTCCTTCGTGAACGACCACCCCCTCGACGTACGCACCACCGAGGGACGCTGGCTGCTCGCCGGGGGCGTCGAGGCACCGCGCCCGGAGACCGGCGCCGGCCTCACGCTGACCCCCGCCGACTCCGGCAGGGGCTGGATCCTCGACGGGACCCGTACCTTCGCGTCCGCCGTGACGGTCGCCGACCGGCTCGTCGTCGGGGCCCGCCCCGGCGGCAGCGGCGACCTCTTCGTCGTCCTGGTGGACCCCGCCGAACCCGGGGTGTTCACCGACGCCGGGACGGAACGCGTCGGCCAGCGGTTGGCCGGCGCGGGCACCGTCACCTTCGACCGGGTCCCCGTGGCGCCCGAGGACGTCCTCGGCGCACTCCCCCACGACGAGCACGCCGTCGCCCCCTTCTCCACCCTCGCCCCGCTCGTCCTGCGGCTGCTCCTGGTCCACGTCGGGCTGGGCATCGCCGAAGGGGCGCTCGCCGAGGCAAGGGACATCAGCCGCGCAGGTCAGGCCGGACCGGGACCGGCGGACCGTTCCGGCGGCCCCTCCGGCGGCTCCGAGCCGGCCGGCGCCGGGGACGACCCGTACCTCCTGCTCGCGTACGGGGAGCTGGCGACGGCCGCGCACGCCGCCGCCGCCGTCGTGGAGCGGGCGACCGGCGCGATGACCCACGGCCTGCTCGCCGCCTGGTCGCTCGGTGTGGAGGAACGCGCCGACATCGCGGTCCTGGTGGCGGCCGCCGAGACGGTCACCGGCCGGGCGGCCGTGCACATCACCACCCGCATCCTCGAACTGGTCGACGGGACGGCGGGCGCCGACGCCCGCGCCGGAGGTCCCGGCTTCGACCGCTTCTGGCGCAACGCCCGCGCCCTCACCGCCCCGACCCAGGCGGCGCACCGGCTCCGCGACATCGGCGACCACTACCTCAACGGCACCCACGCAGGGCTGACGCTGCTGGCCTGACGGGGCGGGCCCGCCCCGGCCGTGTCGCCCCGCACCCACCGAGGGGGCGGGGCGACACGGCGTCCCGGCGGGGACGAAGGGACGGACGGACCGGCATGTCGGGACGTCCGGCCCTCACGCCGGACGGCCGAAGGGCCCAAGCTGGGAGCTGCGGGGTCCGGCCGTCCGGCGGGCCCGACACGGCAACCCACGGAGGCAGCCTGATGAGTCGTGAGATCGTCGCAGGGGTGGACGGATCCCCGGAGAGCCTCGCCGCGGCGGACTGGGCCGCCCGCGAGGCGCTCCACCGGGACCTCCCGCTACGGCTCGCGCACGCGTGGCGCTGGGAACCGATCGACCTCCCCCTGGTCCAGGACCGCGCGAGCCAGGAACGCGTCGCGGACGCGGTCCTGCGCGAGGCGGAGGCCACGATCGGGCAGCGCTATCCGAAGCTCACCGTCACCGCGGAGGTGCTGACCGATACGCCGGTCGCCGCGCTGCTCGGCGCCGCGGAGCGGGCCGAGATGCTCGTCATCGGCTCGCGCGGGCACGGGGCCGTCGCCGGGTTCCTGCTCGGCTCGTACGGCCAGCAGATCATCGCCGACGCCACCCGCCCCGTGGTGGCCGTCCGCTCCCGCGACGGCGATCCGGCCGAACCGCCCACCGGGCACGTGCTCGTCGGGCAGCTCGGAGACCCGGAGGACAGCGCCGCCGCGCTGGGCTTCGCCTTCGCGACCGCCGCCGCGCGCGGGGCGTCCGTACGGGCCGTGCGGGCGTGGAGCCTGCCGGCGCTGTACGCGTACAGCCCGGCGTCGATGCGCCTCGCCGACGAGGCCGGCGGGCTGGTCCCGTACGAGGAGAAGTCCTTGCGCGAGGCCCTCGCGCCCTGGCGCGAGCGCTACCCCGACGTGCCGGTCACCGAGCACGTCGAGCTGGGCAGCGCCGGGCAGGTGCTGCTCTCCGCCTCGGGGGCCGCCCAGCTCCTCGTGGTCGGCCGGCGGGCCAAGCGGGGCGCCGTCGGGCCGCGCATCGGTTCCGTGGCGCACGCGGCCCTGCATCTCGCGCCGTGTCCGGTGGCGGTCGTCCCGCAGGGCTGACAGGGTGCGATACAGGTTGACGCGCGAGGTTGACGCGTCAGGTTGACGAGGAGTGTCGGGGTGGCCGGGGCCGGAAAGTGTTACCGCCGTCGCCCCGGTGGCTCTCCCCAGCGCCGGACCGTACGCGACCACGGCGAGAGAGCGGAGCTCCATGCGGCACCAGGACCGTCCCGGTCACCCCGGCACCTCTGAACCCACCCCGCACCCGGCGGACGTCTCGGCCGCACGCGCGGGCGGGCGGCACCGCAAGCGCGGCGGAGCGGGGCGGCGCGCCGCCCGCCGGCCGTCGTTCCGGACCGCCGTCACCCTCGCCGGGTCCGTGGCCGCCGTCCTGACGGTGGTCACCGGGATGTACGTCTCCTCCCTCGGCACCGGCGGGACGACCGCCGCGCCCTCGGCCGCCACCGCGCCCACCCCCCGTGCGGCGGGTACGGCACCGGCCGGCTCCGCGCCGGAGGCGCCCCCACCGGCGGCACCTCCGAAGGCGGAGTTCGAGCGGCAGCCGGAGCCCCCGCCCGGACAGGCCGCGGAACAGCCGCGACCGGCGCGGCCCCAGGAGCGCCGACAGGAACAGCAGGGCGCGGCCCCCGTGGCGGAGGCACCGGCGGGCAAGGCAACACGGTACGTCCGGGACGTCATCGCGCTCGCCAACGCCGAGCGGGAGAAGACCGGTTGCGGCCCGCTGCACTCCGAGAACCATCTGCGAACCGCCGCCCAGGGCCACGCCGACGACATGTCCTCCCGTGACTACTACGAGCACGACGACCCGGAGGGCCGCGACGCGGGCGACCGGATGACCGGCGCCGGGTACGCCTGGTCGACCTGGGGGGAGAACATCCACCGCGGGCCGAAGACCCCGGCCAGGGCGATGGAGGACTGGATGGACAGTCCCGGCCACCGGGCGAACATCCTCAACTGCTCGTTCAAGGACATCGGCGTCGGCGTGACGCTGACGGCCAACGGCCCGTGGTGGGTGCAGAACTTCGGTGCCAGGCGCTGAGCGGCCGACCCCCCGGTCAGGAGGCGGGAGCGGCGAGCTTCTGCACCCAGACCGTGCCGCCGGGACCGGGCGCCGACGCCACTCCGGTGTCCCGGTACCGGCAGTCGAGCATGTTCTCCTCGTGCATCGAACCGTCCGTCCAGTCGTCGACGACGGACGCCGGGTCGGCCGTGCCCTGGTCCAGGTTCTCGGCCCAGGCGCTCCAGGCGTAGCCGGCGGCGGTGATCCGGGTGTCCGCGAACTCGCCCTCGGGGCTGGCGTGTCCGAAGTAGCCGCGCGCGGCCATGTCGCGGGCGTAGCCGCGGGCCGCCTCGGTGAGCCGGGGGTCGATGCGCAGCGGGGCGCAACCCGCCTTCGCCCGCAGCTGGTTGACGAGTCCGGTCACCCGCTCTTCCCTCGTGGGCGCCGGAGTGGGACGCGGGGTGCGGCGCGGGGTCGGGGGCGCGGTCGTCGGCGTGGGGGTGGCGGCGCGGGTGGGGGTCGGCGACGGCGGGGGCGTCGTCGGGGCGGGGGTCGCCGGGGGCGCGGCGACCGGGCTGCCCGGCGCCATGCGCGCGTGCGGCTGCTGGGGTACGAGGAGGGCGACGGCGCCGAGGACGGCGACGGCCGCGGCTCCGGCGACCCCGGCCCGGCGCAGCGGTGTCCACCGGGTGACGCCGTCGGGGACGCCGTGGGCCGGTGCGGTCCCGTCGGTCCCGGGCGGCTGCGCCGCGGAGGTGCCGGGGGCAGGGACGGCCGTGTCGGACGCCACCGTGTCGAGGGCGACGGGTGCGGCGGTGGGGCCGTCCGCGAGACCGGTCACCAGCGGGGGTACGAGGCCGAGGCCGACGAGCAGCCCTTCGACGGGGGCGAGGCCGCTGCGGCCGGTGACCCTAGCCGTACAGGCGGTGCAGGTCCGTACGTGGCGGGCGACGCGTTTGCGCCAGAGCGGGGAGGGACGGCCGTCCCAGGCCGCGACGGTCTCGGCGAGGTCGGGGCAGATCGGCACGGCGTCGAGGGCGCGGACGACGGTGCGGCCGGTCTCCAGGCGTTCCTTCATCCGCTGGACGCGGACGGCGGCGTGCTGCGGGGATATCCCGCCGAGGCCCTCGGCGAGCTCGGCGCGGGTCAGCTCGCCCGCGGCCTCCAGCCACCACAGGGCGAGCAGTTCCCGGTCGTCCTCGTCGAGCCAGCGGGTGGCGCGGGCCACGTCGCGGCGCTGTCCCGACAGACCGAGCCGGAGGATGGTGACCTCGGTGAAGTCGCCGGCGGCCGGGTCGGCGAGGTCGGTGGCCCGGTCGAGTCCGGAGACGGGTGCCTGCTGGCGTTCGCGCCAGCGGCGGCGGATCCCGTTCATGGCGATGGCGACGAGCCAGGACCGGAACCGGTCAGGGTCCCGGAGGCCCGTCAGGCCGTCGAGGGCGCGGACCATCGTCTCCTGGACGATGTCGTCGGTGTCTGCATGGCCGTCGAGGGCCCGGCCGACGATGTTGTGGACGAGGGGCAGGTAGGCGCGGACCAGCGCGTCCCTGGCGTGCGCGTCACCGGCCCTGGCGGCTTCCACCAGCGCGGTGGTGCGGCGCTCGTCGCTGTGCATGGATCTGCTCCCTCATCCCTGGTGCGAGTCCCCCGTGGTTCGGAGACCCGTGGGCGAGGGAGGGATAACACTTATCGGTGATCGGCGCCGGCGTCCATCACCGCGGGGGTACGGGCAGGGTCGGGACCGTGGCCCCGCTGCCCTCCCGGACGGCGGCCACGACGGCGTCGTGCAGATCGCGGCTCTCCTCCTCCGACGCGCACGGAACGGGACTGCCCGACATGGTGAACCAGTCGGACGCGCCGCTGTACTGCACGGCCACGCGTGCCTCGTTCTCGGCCCAGGTCGTGTGCACGGTCAGATCGCCCGTGACGACTCCGGCCTCGACGGTCAGCACCCCACCTCGCCCGGTGTAGACACCGGCGGTCGTCCAAGATGCCCAGCTCATCCATCCAGGTTCACACCCGGACGGCGGATGCGCCACCGACGGGACCGCCCCGGTCGGAAGAGTTCCGTCCGGGGCGGCGCCACGGGTGTGCCGGACGGGGCGTGGGAGGCGGTGGGCCTCCCGTGCCGCGTCAGGCGAGGGAGGCGACGGCCTCGTTGAAGGTGGCGGACGGGCGCATCACGGCCGCGGCCTTGGCCGGGTCGGGCTGGTAGTAGCCACCGATCTCGGCCGGGGAGCCCTGGACGGCGACGAGCTCGTCGACGATCTTCTGCTCGTTGGCGGAGAGGGTCTCGGCCAGCGGCGTGAAGACCTTGGCCAGCTCCGCGTCCTCGGTCTGGGCGGCCAGCTCCTGGGCCCAGTACAGGGCCAGGTAGAAGTGGCTGCCGCGGTTGTCGATACCACCGAGGCGACGGGTCGGCGACTTGTCCTCGTTGAGGAAGGTGCCGGTGGCGCGGTCGAGGGTGTCGGCGAGGACCTGGGCGCGGGAGTTGCCCGTGGAGGTCGCGAGGTGCTCGAAGCTGGCGGCCAGGGCGAAGAACTCGCCGAGGCTGTCCCAGCGGAGGTAGTTCTCCTTGACGAGCTGCTGGACGTGCTTCGGGGCGGAGCCGCCGGCGCCGGTCTCGAAGAGGCCGCCGCCCGCCATCAGCGGGACGACCGAGAGCATCTTGGCGCTGGTGCCCAGCTCCAGGATGGGGAAGAGGTCGGTCAGGTAGTCGCGGAGGACGTTGCCGGTGACGGAGATGGTGTCCTCGCCGCGGCGGATCCGCTCCAGGGAGAACGCCGTGGCCTCGACCGGGGAAAGGATCTTGATGTCCAGGCCCTCGGTGTCGTGCTCCGGCAGGTACTGCTCGACCTTGGCGATCAGCTGGGCGTCGTGGGCGCGGTTCTCGTCCAGCCAGAAGACGGCCGGGGCGCCGGTGGCGCGGGCGCGGGTGACGGCGAGCTTGACCCAGTCCTGGATCGGCAGGTCCTTGGTCTGGCAGGCGCGGAAGATGTCGCCCTCGGCGACCTCCTGCTCCAGGACGACGTTGCCCTCGGAGTCGACCAGGCGGACGGTGCCGGCCTGGGCCATCTCGAAGGTCTTGTCGTGCGAGCCGTACTCCTCGGCCTTCTGCGCCATGAGGCCGACGTTCGGGACGGAGCCCATGGTCGACGGGTCGAAGGCGCCGTGGGCGCGGCAGTCCTCGATGACGGCCTGGTACACGCCGGAGTAGCTGTGGTCGGGGAGGACCGCGAGGGTGTCGGCCTCCTGGCCGTCCGGGCCCCACATGTGGCCGGAGGTGCGGATCATGGCCGGCATCGAGGCGTCGACGATGACGTCGGACGGCACGTGCAGGTTGGTGATGCCCTTGTCGGAGTCGACCATGGCCAGCGCGGGGCCCGCGGCGAGCTCGGCCTCGAAGGAGGCCTTGATCTCGTCGCCCTGCGGGAGGGACTCCAGGCCCTTCAGGACGCCGCCGAGGCCGTCGTTCGGGGAGAGGCCGGCGCCGGCGAGCACCTCGCCGTACGTGGCGAAAGTCTCGGGGAAGAAGACGCGGACGACGTGGCCGAAGACGATCGGGTCGGAGACCTTCATCATCGTGGCCTTGAGGTGCACGGAGAAGAGCACGTTCTCGGCCTTGGCGCGGGCGACCTGCTCGCCGAGGAAGGTGCGCAGGGCGGCGGCGCGCATGACGGCGGCGTCGACGACCTCGCCGGCGATGACCTTCAGCGGCTCGCGGAGCTCGCTGGTGGTGCCGTCGGCGGCGGTGAACTCGAAGCGGAGGGTGTCGTCAGCGGTGACGACGACGGACTTCTCCGTGGAGGCGAAGTCGTTCTCACCCATGGTGGCGACGTTGGTCTTGGACTCGGAGGTCCAGGCGCCCATGCGGTGGGGGTGGTTCTTGGCGTAGTTCTTGACCGAGCCGGGCGCGCGGCGGTCGGAGTTGCCCTCGCGCAGGACCGGGTTGACGGCCGAGCCCTTGATCTTGTCGTAACGGGCGCGGACGTCCTTGTCCTGGTCCGTGCGCGGGTCGTCCGGGTAGTCCGGGAGGGCGTAGCCCTGCGCCTGGAGCTCGGCGATCGCGGCCTTCAGCTGCGGGATGGACGCCGAGACGTTCGGCAGCTTGATGATGTTGGCGCCCGGCGTCTTGGCCAGGTCGCCGAGCTCGGAGAGGGCGTCGGCGATGCGCTGGCCCTCCTCGAGGAACTCGGGGAAGACGGCGATGATGCGGCCCGCGAGGGAGATGTCCCGCGTCTCGACCGTGACGCCGGCCTGCGAGGCATACGCCTGGATCACGGGCAGGAACGAGTACGTCGCCAGGGCAGGCGCCTCGTCAGTGTGGGTGTAGATGATGGTCGAGTCAGTCACCGGGTGCTCCGCTCCACGTCTGCGTATGCGAGATTGCTCGACATCAAGATATCTCGTGATCGAGGTCCTCGGTAAAGGGCCCCACGAGCTCGCCGTCCCCGGGCACTCCGGCGGCCTCGACGAAGGGCCCGCCGAGCCGGTACGGGGTGGGGGCGCCCTCGACGTCCACCCGGCGGAGCAGGCCGAGCAGGACGAGGCCCGCGGCGGCGGCCACGCCCGCGGCGAGCGCCTGCCCGCAGCGGTGGGCGAGCCGGAGATCGGCCGGATCGTAGGGGGCGGCGCTCGGCAGGGTGAGGGTGTCCCCGAGGAGCCAGAGGCCCGCGCCGAGCCCGCCGGCGGCGATCAGGACGAGCGGCACGGTCACCGCGAGGCCGGGGAGGGCGGGCCCCCGCCGGGCGCCGGGGCGCACCTGGCCCCTGCGGGCGAGGAGGGCGAGGGCGCCGCAGAAGACGGCGAGGACCACCAGGGCGGCGGCGATGACGTCACCGGGCCGGTGCTGGCCCGCGGCGACGGTGTACGCGCCGACGCCGACGGCCCAGAGGGTGGCGGCGCCGACGGCGGCGGCGCGCAGCCGGTAGGGGACGACGAGGACCAGGCCGAAGGCGATGCCGAGGGCGAGCGTGGTCTGGGCACTGGGGAAGCCGGTGGACACGAGCCCGCCGGCGTCGGCGAGCCGGGGGCGTGGCGCGTAGCGCTGGAGGAGTCCGGTGAGGGCGAGGGCGGTGACGACCGCGCCGGCGGCGAGGCCGGTGAGGGCGTACCGCTTGCGTATCAGGCCGGCGGCGAGCAGCAGGACGCAGCCGAGGACCAGGGAGAGGGTGGTGAGCCCGGCGAGGGACGGGTGATCGCGGAGCACGGTGGTGGCGGCGCCGTCGGCGCGCCGGCCGGTCATGGCCGCGTCGCCCCAGCGGCGGCCGGTCGCGGTGAGCACCAGGCCCGCGTAGACGACGGTCAGCAGGAGCACGGCCCCGAGGCAGCCGCGCCGGGTCCGGGTGCGGACCCGGGTGCTGAACGATCCGGCGGCCTCGCCTGCCACGGCGGCGTACCACCAGGTGTCACCGGTCTTCAGCGGCCTCGGGGAGCCGCCCGCGCGGGGCCTGTCGTAGGAAGCCATGCCCCGATTCGAACCCACGCGCGGCGGCCCCGCCCGCTGGGCGCACCCGAACGAAACGCGCCGGGGACGGCGCGGCGGGGCGGCGCGGGTCAGACGACGAAGGCGGGCCCGACGGCTGGGGCCCTCGGCTCACCGGTCCGGGGGTCGGCTCAGCCCGCCGGCCCTCGGCTCAGCGGTCCGGACTCGGGCGCTGCGCCAGGACCGCGAGGACGAGTCCGCCGAGCAGGGCGAAGAGGGCGACGAGTCCGGGGACGAGGCGGGCCTCCCCCTCGTCGAGGAGCTGCCCGGCCACCTGGGCGGCGAAGGCCGCCGCCAGCACCAGCTGTGCCCAGCCGAAGAGCCGGGTGCGGTACACGCGGCGCCGCTGGAACGGCAGGATCCAGCCGTTCCGGATCGCCGCCACGCCTCCGGCGACGAGCAGCGCGCCGAGGACGCTCGGCACGACCACGGACCACGACATGTTCCACCCCCTGAACTCCCGGAGCGTGCCCGGCGGGCACCCTGGGTGGGCGCGATCATGCCACAGCGAGATGGCGGGACCCCGTACGGTCGTGGCGCCGGGTCCCGTACAGCGTGAACGCCGTGTTCACCAGGGCCACATGGCTGAGCGCCTGGGGCATGTTGCCCAGCTGACGGCCGCTCACCGGGTCCCATTCCTCGGCGAGCAGGCCGACGTCGTTGCAGACGTCGAGGACCCGCTCGAAGACCTCGCGGGCCTCGCCGGGGCGTCCGGTCATGGCGAGCGCGTCGGCGTACCAGAACGTGCAGGCGACGAAGGCTCCTTCGGTGCCGCCGAGGTCGTCGAGCTGGTGCGTCCCGCCGTCCCGCACGTCGCCGTAGCGGCGGAGGAATCCGTGGTCGTCGAGCCGTGCCATCGCCCTGACGGTGCCGAGCACGCGGGGGTCGCCGGCCGGGAGGAAGCCGAGCCGGGGGATCAGCAGGGCGGTGGCGTCGACCTGGTGGCTTCCGTAGTACTGGGTGAAGGACTGCTGTTCGTCGCTCCAGCCCCGGGCGCAGATCTCGGCGCGCAGTTCGTTGCGCAGCGCCTGCCAGTGCCTGAGCGAGCCGCGGAGCCCGGCGACCCGGGCGAGGCGCACCGCCCGGTCGGCGCCGACCCAGGCCATGACCTTCGAGTGGACGAAGTGGCGGCGTGGTCCGCGGACTTCCCAGATGCCCTCGTCCGGCTCCTGCCAGCGCTTGCCGAGGTACTCCAGGAGCGAGGCGACCAGCGCCCAGTCCGGGGCGTCGAGGGCGACGCCGGCCCGGACGGCCGAGTAGACGGTGTTGAGCACCTCGCCGTAGATGTCGAGCTGGAACTGGTCGACGGCCGCGTTGCCGAATCTGACCGGGCGTGAGTTCTCGTATCCCGGCAGCCAGTCCGCGTGCGTCTCGGGCAACTGCCGCTGCCCCTCGACCCCGTACAGCGGCTGGAGGTCGACGGGGTCGCCGGCGATGGCGCGGACCAGCCAGTCCTTCCAGGCGAGCGCCTCTCTGCGATAGCCGCCGCGCAGCAGGCAGGAGAGGGTGAACGTGGAGTCACGCAGCCAGCAGAAGCGGTAGTCCCAATTGCGCTGCCCGCCGAGGGACTCGGGGAGGGAGGCGGTGGCCGCGGCGACGATGCCGCCGGTCGGGGCGTAGGTGAGGGCCTTGAGGGTGAGGAGGGAGCGGATGACCGCCTCGCGCGCCGGGCCCTCGTAACGGAGGGCGGCGGCCCAGTCGTTCCAGAGGGCGAGGGTGCGGGTGAGGGCGGCGTCGAGGTCGGCGGGCGCGGCCGCGCCGGGCGCGGGGGTGTGCGAGGGGCGCCAGCCGAGGACGAAGGAGACGCGGCGGCCGGCGGTGACGGTGACGTCGACGGTGGCGCGGTCCGGGGTGACGACGGGCTCGACGCCGGGTTCGCAGGTCAGGTACGCGGCGTCGGGTCCGGCGACCCAGGCGACGGTACGGCGGTCCACCGAGCGGGTCCAGGGAACGATGCTGCCGTGGTGGAAGCGGACCCTCAACTCGCTGCGCACGTCCACCCGTCCGGCGATCCCCTCGACGACGCGGACGATGCGCGGGGCGTCCTCGCTCGGGGAGCGCGGGGGCATGAAGTCGGTGACGCGGACGGTTCCGGTGAGGGATTCCCAGACCGTGTCGAGGACGAGGGTGTCGCCCCGGTAACTCCTGCGCGTGCAGCGGGCCCTGCCGACGGGGGCGAGGAGCCACCGGCCGTTCCCCGGGTCGCCGAGCAGGGCCGCCAGGCAGGCGGGCGAGTCGAAGCGCGGCGCGCACCACCAGTCGACGGACCCGTCGGTCCCCACGAGAGCCGCGGTCTCCAGGTCACCGACGAGGGCGTAGTCCTCAATTCGCCCTGCCATGACGGGATTGTATGCCTGATGGAATTCTCGTGCAGAGGGAAGGCGAATGGTTTCGTGGCGGCACGCATATTCTTCCTGATTTCTTGACGGCATCGTCCACGGGACAGGATCCTGAAGTTCGCGGGTTTCTCCGTGCGGAAGGCCGTACTTATGAGTAGCGATTCGCATCCCCTGCGCCGTTCGACCGACCGCGCATCCGGTCCCGGAACGCCCGCGGTGAGTCTCGTCCTCACGGTCCGCCCCGGCGGCGGGGACCCGCGGCCGGGTCTCGACCTGCTCCTCGACCAAGTGCCGTCGAGCGTGGGGGACGTGGTCCTGGTCGGCGGTCCGCCCGGCGAGCGCCGGGCCCGCCCGGGACTCACCGTGCGCGGGCTCGGCCCCTGGGACGCCTCGCGCGGCGACATCCCGCACGCGGGCCTGCTCGCGGCCACGGGTGATCTGGTCGTGCTGATGAATGCCGACGGCAGCATGTCGCCGCACGAGATCCCGCACTATCTGCACTACCTGGAAAGCGGTTACGACTTCGTCAAGGGATCACGCTTCATCGCGGGTGGGGATTTCGCCGACTATCCGCTTTCGCGCCGGCTCGGACATCGCGCGCTGCTACGGGTCGCGCACCGGATGTACGGCCAGAACCTGACGGATCTCTGGTACGGGTTCTGCGCGTTCCGGCGCTCCTTCGTGGATCTCCTCGACCTGCGCGAGGACGGGGTCGAGCTGGGCGCCGAACTGGTCACCCACGCCCTGCACTACGGCCTCCGGGTCGCCGAGGTGCCCAGCGTCGAACGGCCGCGCCGCCAGGAGCCGGTCCGTCACCGCACGGTCCGCGACGGCTCGCGGATCCTGGGCACGCTCCTCGACGAGCGGCCGCACAACGCCCTGTCGCGGCTGGCGCACCGGCGGCGCCCGCGCGCCGCCCGCACGTCCTCCGGTTGACGAATCACCCGTAAGGGTGTTACCGCTGGAAAGAGCACTATTTCAGGACAGACCCTCGGCAGGGTCGGTTGCCGGAAGAGGTACGTCGTGGCCTCCAGCCAGTTCGACCGATCGCCGGTGGCATCCGCACCGCATCCCCTGCGGCGGATGACCGACTGGCCGCTCGTCGACGCCCGGCGCCGCTCGCACCGCCGCCCCGTCCACCGCCCGACCGCCCACCCGGCACGCCGGGCGGCCGACCGGATCACCGCCGCGGCCCCGCCGCCGCGGAGCCGGGCGTGCAGGCCCCGGGGATCGGCACGCCGGCGCCGCGCCCGTACGACGCGCACCCGCACGCGCGCCGCGCGGCGAAGCCGCGGCTCCGACGGTCCAGCCGGTTCGTCCGAACCAGCGCCGGCGGGGGTCCGCACAGCGCGACCGTCCCGCGCTCGCCCACCGCACCGACCGGGCGAAACGCCGCGTCACCGCTCCGGTGAAGCCGGCCACCGCCCCGTTCCCGTACTGATCCCCCGCGCGCCGGTGCGCCCCGCACCCCGCGCCTTCCCCCGAGGAGGCGTGGCGTGATGGCCACCGCCCGCTCACACGCACCGCTCGCCCAGCAGCTCCTCCGCCCGCAGGTGGAGCTCGAACTGCTCATCCCGGCCTACAACGAGCAGCGCAGGCTGCCCTCGACCGTGGCCGCCACGGTCGACTTCCTGGCCGGACGGCCGTGGTCGTCGGCGGTGGTCGTGGTGGACAACAACAGCGCCGACGGCACCCTCGACGTCCTGGAGCGGTTCGCCCGGTCCCCCGTCACGGTCCATGCCATCGGGTGCAGCGACCAGGGCAAGGGCGCGGCGGTCCGGCGCGGGATCGAGACCTCCTCGGCACGGTTCATCGGCTTCGCCGACGCCGACAACGCCACCCCCGTCGAGACCCTGGACCGGGTGATGGAGCTGCTCCGGGCGGGCCACGGCGCGGTCATCGCCTCGCGTCACGCGCCGGGCGCGCGGCTCGACGTGGAGCAGTCGGCCCTGCGGCGCGGCGGCGGCCGGCTGTTCCGCTCGCTCGCGCATCTGTCGCTGCCCGGGGTCGCCGACACCCAGTGCGGGTTCAAGTTCTTCTGCGGTCCGCTCGCCCGCTCGATCGCGCGGGACTGCCGCATCGACGGTTTCGCCTTCGACGTGGAGCTGCTCTCCCGTGTCGTACGGGCCGGGCGCGATGTCGTGGAGGTGCCGGTGGTCTGGCACGACGTACCCGGCTCGACGTTCTCGGCACGGCGCGACGGACTGCGTTCGATGGCCGATCTCCTGCGCATCTCGCTGGCCCGGTGATGATCATGACCGCACTCGACCGGCTCGCCCGCACCGACCTCGCCTTCCTCAACTGGCGCGACCCCACGCACCCCGACGCGGGTGGCGCCGAGGCGTACTGCTGGGAGATCGCCCGGCGGTTCGCGGCGGCGGGTGCCCATGTCACCCTCGTCTCGTCGCGGTACCCCGGCTCGCGTGCCCGTGAGTACCGCGACGGGATCCGCATCGTGCGCGCCGGCGGCACGTTCGGCGTGTACGCGGCCGCCGCGGCGCACCTGCTGCGGAACCGTCACGCGTACGACGCCGTGGTCGACTTCCAGAACGGGATCCCGTTCTTCTCGCCCCTGTTCACGCCCCGGTGGACCGCGGACCTCTGCGTCATCCACCACGTCCACCAGCACCAGTTCGACACCCGGTTCCGGTGGCCGATGAACGCCGTCGGCCGCGTCCTGGAGAAGCAGGTCAGCCGGCGCGTCTACCGGGGCCGGCCCGTGGTCGTCGTCTCGCCCTCCACCCGCGAGGGCACCCGGCGGGAGCTCGGCTTCGGCAACCCGATCCACATCGTGCCCAACGGGCGCCCCCGCCCGCTGCCCGCGGGTCCCGTCGGGCAGCGCTCGGCGACCCCGGCGCTCACCGTCGTCAGCCGGCTCGTGCCGCAGAAGCGGGTCGACCTGATCCTGCGGGCCATGCCGGCGCTGCTGCGCCGTCTGCCGGAGCTGCGCGTCGACCTGTGCGGGGACGGGCCCGAGGGCGAGTCGCTGCGCAAGCTCGCCGCCGGTCTCGGCATCGGCTCCGCCGTCGAGTTCCACGGGCACGTCTCCGACGAGCGCAAGCAGGAGCTGTTCCACCGGGCGTGGCTGACGGTCGTTCCGTCGGTCGCCGAGGGCTGGGGCCTCGCCGTCATCGAGGCGAACACCGTCGGCACCCCCGCGCTCGCCTTCGACGTGCCGGGGCTGCGGGACGCGATCCGCCCGGGCGTCAACGGATGGCTCCTCGACCGCGACGCCGACCTGGCGGCCGGCATCGCCTCGGCCCTCGACGCACTGTCCACGGCCGAGGCGCGGGACCGGGCCGCCGACCGCTGCCGCGCCTGGGCCGCCGCCTTCTCCTGGGACGCCAGCGCCGAACGGCTCGCCCAGGTCGTGGTGGAGGACCTCCAGCGCATCCACCGGCACCGGCGTTCGCGCCGCTCGACCAGCGACCTGTCCGTCATCACGCGCTTCACGTCCCCCGACCCCGAGTCCACCGAACGCGCGGTGCGCCGCGCCCTGCGACAGACCGACGCCTGGCAGCGGAAGGGCGACGCCTTCCGGTTGCTGCTCCACGGCTGCGACGAGATGCGGGCGTTGAGCGCGCTGCGCCGCCTCGACGTCGCCGAGGCCGACATCGCCCTGGCGAACGGCCATGACGTCCTGCTCGGCGCGGCCGAACCCGGTGAGGGGTCCGCCGGCGGTCCGGCCCCCGGGCGGCCGTCATGACCTCCGCCGCGCGCGTCGCCGAGCGGTCGCCCGTCCACCAGGACGAGGTCACCGCCGTCCACGGCGCGCGCTGGATCGCGACCGCGGTGGTCGTGGTCGGCGCGGTGAACTACGCGTACACCCTGATCCTCACCCGGCTCCTCGACGTCTCCGGGTACGCCACGTTCGCCGCCGGTCAGGGGCTGGTCGTGTGCACGGCCGCGGTCGCCGTGGTGACCGTGCCCTGGATGCTGGCCCAGGCCCTGGCCCGCGCGGGGTCGGACGCCGAACGCGGTGAGGCGGTCCGCTTCGCCATGATCACGGCCGTGCTGGGCGGCTCGGTCGCCGCGCTCGCGGTGGGCTGTGTGTCGATGGAGTTCGCGGGCACCCTGACGACGCTCGCCATCGCGGGCTCGACCCTGGCCATCTACGTCACGCGGGTGAGCGTGGGCTGGCTCCAGGGCACCGAGCGGCTGCGGACCCTCGCGGTCCTCACCGCCGTCGAGGCCCTCCTCAAGTTCGGTGTCGGACTCTTCTTCGTGTCGGCGCTGGGGCTCGGCGAGACCGGAGCCCTCGCCGCCTTCGCCGTCGCCGTCCTGCCGTACCTGTTCTTCTGGCCGAACCGGTTCCGCAACGCGCCGCGCCGGCCGTGGCGCGCGGTGAGCGCCGACCGGGACCTGTGGCGGCGGGCCTCCGGCGTCGCCTCGCTCCAGGGCGTGGTGGCACTGCTCGCCTCCGTGGACATCGTCCTCGTCGCGATGCTGCCGACCGACCGTGCGGCTGCGGCCAGTTACCAGGCGGCGGTCATGCTGGGCCGGGTCCCGCTGTTCCTCGCCGGGGCCGTCTCGATGGCCTTCCTGCCCGCGCTCTCGCGGCGCCGGGCGGGCGACCCGCTGACCGCGAGCGCGCTCCGGATGTACCTGACCGTGGCGCTGCCCCTGACGGTGGTCGCCGCGACGGTGCCGAACGCGCTCCTCACCAAGGTCTTCCCCTCGGGCTACTCGATGGTCTCCACGCTGATGGCCTGCACGGCGACGGCGGGCCTCGCGCTCGGCGCGCTCGCCCTCCTCGTGACCTTCGCCCAGGCCGTCGACGACTACGGGTGCCTGCGCACGCTGCTCGTGGGACTCGGCCTGTACGTGGCCGCCCTGGCGTCCGGCTGGGCGACCGGCGGTGTGCTCGGCATGGCGATCGGCGGGCTGTGCGGAACGGTCGCCGCGCTGGTCCTGCTGGCCGTGCGGCACTCCCGCCGGCACGGGTTCGGGGTCGCCGACAGGCCGTTCGGCCGAGTGGTGCTGCCCCTGCTCGCGCTGGCCGCGGGCCTCGCGCTGCTCCGTCCCTACACCTACGTGTGGTTCGCCGCCGCGCTGGTGGTCACCACGGTCGCCCTGTGGCAGTTCTTCGGACGGCGGCGGACCCCCGTACTCGAGACCGGACCCGGCGAAGGCCCCGGAGGCGGGCCTGCGGACGGGCCCGGCGAAGGACCCGGTGCGGGACCGGGTCACGGGCCCCTGGCGGGGCCCCGGAAATCGCCCCTGAACGGCGGGACCGGTGCGGCTCCGATCGCGGAGCCCGTACCCGGGCGGCGGGAGCCGCCGCCCGCCGAGGCTGGAGGGACCCGGGCCGCGGTCCACGACGAGCGCGCCGTGCACCTTCTCGTCGACGCCGTGTGGCGGGGTCGGGTCCGGCCCGCCGCAGACGAGGAGCTCCTCGGCGCGCTGGCCGCGGCCCGGCGCAACCAGGTCGAGGGCCGGCTGGCCCGCGCGTACCCCCGTCAGCTCGCGGCCGCGCTCACCGAGGTGGAGAGCGCGACCGGGCTGTTCCGGCGGAACCTCGTCGAGTCCACGGACCGGCTGCGGGCGGCGGGCATACCGACCGTCCTGATCAAGGCCGATCTGGCGGGGGACTACGTGTACGGCAACTTCGACCTGGTGGTGCCCCCGGGGCGGCTGCGAGCCGCGCAGGCCGCGCTCGACGGCTGGTACGCGCACCGCACGACGTACTGGCTGGAGCGCTCGACGAAGGTGCTCCTGGAACCCCCGAAGGGCCCGGCGGCCCATCTGCACGGCTCGGTCTCGTGGTTCGGGGTCCCGGTGGTGCCGACCGACCGGCTCTTCGCCCGCGCCGAGCACGTCGCACGTCCCGGTCCCGCGAACGGGGACGCCCCCGGGCACGCCGAGGGGTACGCACACGGGCAAGCCGACGGGCACGCGCACGGGCAGGCCGACGGACGGCCGAACGGCTCCCCTGACGGACACCCGCACCACACCGCGGACGGCCCCACCGCCATCGACGACGGCGACGGCTACGCCTGGCTGACGCCCTGCCCCTCCGACCGGCTGCGGATCTGGCTGGCGCACGCCCTCTTCCAGAACCTGACCCTGGACCTCTCCGAACTCCTCGCCCTGCGGGCGCTCCTCCACCCCGACATCGTGGCGGAGGCCCGCCACGAGGCCGCCCGCGAGGGCTGGTCCGCCGGCAGCCGGCAGGCGCTCGACACGGCCGTGGACGCGATGGCACGGCTCGACCGGGGCGAACGTGTCCCGCTGCCGCTGCCGCTCCCGGTGACGACCTCGCTCCGGGTGGGGGCCGAGCACTCGGGCCACCTCCTCGGCGAGGGCCGGCTGCGGGCCGCGACCCGCGAGGCGTCGCTGCGGGTGCCGCTCGTGATGACCAAGAAACTGCGGAGGCGAGTGCCATGACCCGTTCACACCGCCCCCTCCTGGTCGCCGTGTCCGGACCGGACGGTGCAGGCAAGTCCTCCCTGGTCCGCCGGCTCGCTGCGCTCCTCGACGAGCGCGAGCTCACCGTCGTCGCCCTGCACACCTACGGCTGCTTCCTGTGCCGAGGGTTCCCGGTTCCCCCCGAGGCCGCCGGGACGGGACCGGGCGGGGGCGAGTGGGCACGGCGCGCCACGGATCCCAAGCGCCGGGGATCGCGGCTGCACCGTGCCCACGCGCTCCTGGACGCGGCCGAACTGGCCGCCCGGATCGCGGTCGCCGAAGGGCGGGCCCGCAGGCGCGCGCGGGGCGGGGAGTCCGTGGTCCTCACGGACCGCGGGCCGCTCGACGGCCTGGTGAAATTCGACCCGTCGGCCCACTCGGCGGCGGCGGCCGTGTTCCGCCGGATCGCCGACCGCTACGGACTGACCCTGCTCGTGGAGACCGGACCAGACACCCTGCGGGACCGCGGGTGGGAGGAGGGCGCCGGTCCCCCGGCCCTCTGGTGGGCCCGCTACCGGAACTGGTCCCAGCGGCTGCCGCGGCTCGCGCGGATCGACGGCGAACGATCGCGGCCCCGGGTCGCGGGCGAGGCGCTCGACCGGGTCCTGGACGCCGTCCGCGAGCGGCAACGGCTCCGGCACACGACCCTGCGGCGGCGGCACGTGGTGGTGTCCATCTACGACGACGCGGAGAACCCCGCCTACCGGGGCGGCGGCGCCCTCGTCGTCGGCAAGGTGGCCCGCCGGCTCGCCGAGGACTTCCGCGTCACCGTCGTGACCGCCGGCCGCGACGGCGGCAGCGAGGAGCGCGACGGCATCCGCTACGTCCGGCTGCCGGTCTGCCGGGCCGGCCCGCGCGCCGGGCAGCTGCTGTTCCTGACGCTGCTGCCGTTCGTCGCCCGCCGCATCCGCCACGACCTGTGGCTGGAGAGCTTCACTCCCCCGTTCTCGACGAGCTTCCTGCCCCTGACGACGGGCGCCCCGGTCATCGGCGTCGACCAGGGCCGCAGCGCCGAGGCCCTGTGGCGGCGCTACCACATCCCCTTCTTCCTGGTCGAACGGCTCGGACTGCGCTGCTACCGGCACATCGTCGTGATGAACGCGGCCGACGGATCGGAGATCCGGCGGCACAGCCCCCGGGCCGACGTCCAGGTCATCGCCAACGGGGTCGAACAGCGGCTCCTCGACGAGAGCCGGCTGGGCGGCGGTCAGTTCATCCTGTTCCTGGGACGCGTGGACACCTGGGTCAAGGGCCTCGACCTCCTCCTCGACGCGTACGAGAGCGCCCGGCCGCCCCTGGAGCTGCTCATCGCGGGCAGCGGCACCCCGGCCGAGGAGCGCCGGCTCGCCGCCCTCGTGGCCGCCCACGCCGGCGGATCGAAGCCCCGGATCCACTGGGTCGGGTTCGCCGAGGGCGACCGCAAGCGCCAACTCCTGCGCGACTGCGCCTTCCTGGTCGTTCCGTCCCGCCACGAGACCTTCGGTCTGGTCGCCCTCGAAGGCATGGCGTACGGCAAGCCCGTCCTGCACTTCGACCTGCCCGCGCTGCGCTGGATGCGCGACGGCGGCGATGTGACCGTGCCGCCGTTCGACGTGGCGGCTTTCGGCCGGCGGATGAACGAGCTGGCCACCGACGCGGCACTGCGCCGCCGGCTGGGGCGGCGCTCCGGTATCGCCGCCCAGCACTACACGTGGGACGAGATGACGGGCCGCTATCTGGCCCTGGCCCACCGGCTTCTGGACACTCCCGCGCCCGCACGGCGGCCGAGGAGGAAGAGGGGTGCGTCATGGCAGTCGACCCGCTGACCGGGTTCGTCCGGACCGTCGTCGGCTCGGACGTGCCGATCCTGGTGCTCTCGCCGCATCTGGACGACGCCGTGCTGTCCTGCGGCGGGCTGCTCGGATGGGCCGGGCGCCGGGCGCCGGTGACGGTCGCCTCCCTCTTCACGGAGGCAGCGGCGCCGCCGCACACCCTGTCCGCCCGCCAGTACCTGAGGCAGACCGGCGCCGAGAACGCCGACGACCTCTACGCCGCACGACGGGCCGAGGACCTGCGGGTCCTGGAGCTGCTCGACGTCGGGTGGCGCCATGTCGGGCTGGTCGACGGGCTGTTCCGGCGGCTGCCGCGGCCGCGCCCGGGTACCGCGCTCCTGGCCGGGCTGCTGCCCGAACTGGCCCATGTGTACCCGACGTACCGGCTGCACCTGTCCCGTGGCCGCGTCTCCCCGTACGACGAGGAGACGCTCCGCGCCGTGGGCGAGGCGATCGACGCCCTGCTGCCCGGCACCGACGGCGGCCTCGTCCTCGCCCCGCTGGGCGTGGGCGGGCACGCCGACCACATCCTCGTCCGCACCGCGGCCGAGCGGTGCGGACACCCGGTCGTGTACTACAGCGACTTCCCGTACAACCAGCGCGCCGACCCCGACACCCGGTTCACCGCCCGGCACGGTCTGGTCGCCCGCGACTGGGAGCGCGGACTCGACCGGAAGGCCGAGCTGATCCGGGGATACGGGACCCAGGCCGACGCCATGTTCCCCGAGGGCCGCGTCCCCATGACGCCCGAGGTCTACCTCCTGCCCGAGACGGCGGACGCGGCCTTCCGCCCCCGGCCGACCCGCCCCGAAGCGCTGTACGGCTTCCACGGGCTCCGCGCCCCGAGGGGTGTGTCGTGACGATCCCGCGCACCGCTCCCCCGTCCGCCGGGACCGAACCGGCCACGGCCGCCCCGCCCTCGCCCGCGCGTCGGCGCGTCCGGCTCGGCTCGGTCCCGACCCCCGTGTACGCGGCCGCCGCGGCGCTCCTCACCGTGGTCCTCCGGCTGGTGGAGATCAACCGGGCGGGCGACCTGTTCATCGACGAGCCGATCTACCGGCAGCTCGGGGAGAGCGCCGCGGCGGGCGGCTTCCCCCGGACCGACGAGGGCCTGTTCTTCCTCCACCCGCCCGGCTACTTCTACGTCGAGGCCGGCTGGACCAAGCTCGTCGGGGAGCACTCCGACATCATCGCGGGGGTGCACTCCTCGCGGGTGCTCAACGCGCTCCTGGCCGGGATCACCGCGGCCCTCATCGTCTTCCTCGTCGCCCGGGTGCGGTCACGCGGCGCCGGCGCGGTCGCCGGTCTGGTGTTCGCCGTGGACCAGTACTGCATCCGGCAGAACAACCGGGTGCTCCTGGAGACCTCGACGATGGTGTGGATCCTCGCGGGCTATCTGGTCCTGGTGGGGCTCACCCGCGCCGGACCTCAGCCCCGCGCACGGGCCCGGGCGGTGCTCGCCGGAGTGTTCTTCGGCCTGGCGATCCTCACGAAGGACCACGCGGTGCTGATCACCGTGCTGCCGCTGCTGGCCGCGCTGCTGCTCGGCTGGGGTCCGCCCCGCAGACTCGTCGCCCTCACCACCGGGGTGACCGTCCTCTCGTACGTCGTCTACGTGGCCCTCCTGGCCGGGTTCGGGCACTTCGGCGAGTTCTGGGAGGCCAAGACCGCCGGCGTCCGCCGGCTGCTCGGCGTCGTGCAGGAGACCGGGTTCAACGCGACGGGCACGCCCTCGCTCGCGGACCGGCTCCTCGCCGAGATCTCGGCGTACGCGAGCACGTACCTGCTGCTCGTCCTCACTCCCGTGGCGCTCTTCCTGCTGCTGCGCCGCAAGGAGCCGGTGTACCGGCTGCTCACGCTCTTCCAGGCCTCGGCGATCGTCACGCTCGGGTACGCGCTGGCCCTGGGCACCCTTGAGGAGCAGGCGCTGTACCTGCTCTTCGTGCCCAACCTGGTGGCGCTCGCGGTCACCGTGCGGGTGCCGTCCCGGAACCGGCCCGGACTGCGCCTGGCGGCCTGGGCCGCCCTCGTCGCCGTGATCGCCGCCCCCGCCGCGGTGTACGCCCGCGAACGAGGGACACCCGACGACGGCTTCGACCGGCTGCGCTCCTATCTGCTCACCCATGTGCCGGCGGGCAGCGGGATCGTCACGGTGGACGGGCAGCGGGCGCGCGGTGTCACGAGCTGGGCGCTGAACGACACCTACCGGCTCGGGCACTGGACGACCCCCGAGGAGCAGGCGGCCAACGACGCCCGGTACCTGATCGTGCCGTGGCGGGTCGTCGAGCAGGGGTACGGGCAGTCCTCACTCGCCGAGACGGAGCGGCTCACGGCGGGGCTGCGGCCGGTGTTCGCGTTCGACGGTCCCATGTACGGCACGCTCGCCCTGTACCGCCTGCCGTCGCCCCTGCCGGGACCCAGCGTGACCGCGCTCGCGGTACCGGGATCGACGGTGAACGGCCCGCTGCTGCCGGCCCCGCAGGCGACTCCGGTGGAACCGGGCGGCGGCGCCCCCGAGACGGGAGCGGGCGATGCCTCACGGTGAGCGCCGTCCGCGTGTCCTCCTCCTGACCAGCAGCCCGCTGGACGGGGCGGAGGGATGCGACGTGCGGCTCGCCACCGACGTCCTCGGAGCCCTGCCCGACGTCGACTTCGTCTGGTTCTCCCAGTGGCCGAGTCACCGGCAGCCCCCGCCGGGGCGCGGCCGGCCCGTGCGCGTCCTCTCCAGCGACGGTGTGCCGCACGTTCCCGTGCGGGCGCAGTCCGCCGTCCTCGGCGCGTTCCTGTCCCGCCGGGTCGACCTGGTGCACGCCTTCCTCACCATCGGCCGGACCTTCCCGGCCTTCTCCCGGCTGCGCCCGCTGCTGATCGGGCGGCGGCCGGTCGTGCACACCGTGCCGGGGGTGATGGACGCCCGGTTCCTGCACCACGTCCGGCCGATGGGGACGACGATCGCCCTGTCGGAGTCCAGGGCACGGCGGCTGCGGGCCGCGGACTTCGGTGACGTACGGGTGATCCCGCCCATGATCGGCCTGGACGAGTGGCCGTACCTGCCGCGTCCGAAGGGGTTCCCCGTGGTGCTGTTCGCGGGGCACCACGATCCGCACGGCGGTGCGGAGACGGCGATCGACGCGGCGGCGGAGGCCGTGCGGACGGGGGCGCGGTTCCATCTCGTGCTCGCGATGCGCGGGCGGCCGGGGCAGGACGGCGTGATGCTCGACGAGGCCCTGCGGGAGCGCGCCGGAGCGGCGGGGCTGACCGACTTCGAGGTGCGCGGGTACGTCGACGACATGCACGCGCTGCTGTCCGGCGTCCATGTGCTGCTGTTCGCGCCGACCGTCCTCGGCGGGAAGGCCGACATCCCGCTGACCGTGCTGCAGGCGCTCGCCTCGGGGCGGCCGGCGATCCTCAGCGACCTCCCCCAGTTCGCCGACTTCGGGCACGCGGTGCTGCGGGCGCCGGCGGGCGACGCGCGCCGCACCGGGCAGCAGCTGGCCTGGCTGCTCGACCAGCCGCGTTCGTGGGACGTGCTCGCCGACCGGGGCCGGGCGCTCGTGGAGGACCACTTCGGTCCCGAGCGGTTCGCGGCCCGGTACGGGGCCCTGTACCGGGAGCTGCTGTCATGACGGCACCGCGGTGGAAGAGGTCCCGGAGGGCGCCGGCGACCCTGGTGGCGCTCGCCGTGCTGCTGCCGCTCGTGGGGGCGTTCGGCGGTCCCCTGAGCGAGCGGCCCGATCCGGAGCCGTATCTGTACGGCACGCTCCAGACCGATCCGGACCGGGCGGTCACCGAGTACGAGCACGGCATCCGGGTGGCGCATCTGGAGATCGACTGGAGCAGGTTCGAGCCGGAGCCCGGCGTGTACGACGCGGACTACGCGCGCGAGGTGCGCGACCGGCTGGACGCCTTCCGCGCGGCGGGGCTGCGGGTCGAGGCGGGACTGGGCCTGAACGACGCGCCGCGCTGGCTGGGGGAAGCCTTCCCGGAGTCCGTCTACGTGGACCAGTTCGGCGAGCGGTCCGCCGACACCCCCAACATCGTGTTCAGCGCGGCCGTACGGGAGCACGTCGCCGCCTACGTGCGCGCGGTGGACCGGCTGATCGGTCTCGACGGCTTCTGGGCCCTCCGCGTCGGCGTCAACGCGAGCGGCGAGTTCGCGTACCCCGGCCCGGTCTCGGAGGACGGCGGTCCCGCCGCGTTCTGGGCCTACGACAGCCACGCCCAGCGGAGCAGCCCGTACCCGGGGTGGCGCCCCGGGGAGCGCACGTACCACGGGAAGCCGTTCACTCCGGAGCAGGTGGCCCACTGGTACGACTGGTACGTCGGGAAGCTGGCCGGGGCCGTGAACTGGCAGCTCGACCTGTACACCTCGCTCGGATACCGGGGAGAGCTCAAGGTCCTGGTTCCGGGCGCCGGCTTCTACCCATCGGACCTGCGGGCGGCGGTGGACGCCGGGCTCGTCGGCTCGCCGTCGATCCGGCTCGTGTCGCGCGGCGCCGGGTTCTTCCTGACGCTCCCCCTCGTCGAACACCGGGACACCGTGCGGATCGTGACCACCGCCCTGGTGGACGGCACGGGCGACCCCGTGGACAACGGCTGCGCGCCCGCCGACGCGAGGACGGACGTCGACGCCCCGGACGACGCGCTGGTGCGCGACTGGTCCTCGGCGCGCTGGGTGGTGGCGGTGGCCAGGAGCGCGGGCTTCACCCGGCTGACCGGGGAGAGCGCCGGGCCGCAGGTCTCCCCGTACCGGCCCGGGGTGACGGAGACGGCGTACCGGCAGATGGCGTCCTGCGGTCTCGAGGGCATGATGTGGGCCTTCGACGCCCAGCTGTACGACGGGACGCCCGGCTCGTCCCTGCGGGAGTACGCGGAGACGATCCGCCGTCACCCCTGAGACGCGGGGCCGCCGGCCGCGGCCGGGGGCCCGGTCGGCGGCCCGTCCGGTCGCCCGGCGGTGAGGAGCAGGATGCCGGTGTCCCCGTACTCGGGCAGGGTGGGGTCCTTGGCGACCCGGGCGATCCGCAGACCGGTGGTGCGGGGCCCGAAGACGGACCGCAGGGCGGCTTCGTCGACCGGAAAGGCGGGCCAGACCGGTCCCGTGCCGATGCGGTAGCTCGGCATGCGTTCCATGAACGCGGCGAGGAGCCGTCCGCCGGGGCGGACGGCGCGCACGAACGCGTCGCAGAACAGGGTGAACTCGGCGGCGTCCTCGGTGACGCTCTCGGCGACGAAGTTCATCGAGGCGAGGTCGTACGTGCCGGGCACCAGGTCGCCGATGCCGCCGGGCACGACCCGTACCGGGCGCAGCGCCTCCGCGCCGCTCTCGGGCAGGGCGGGGTCGAGGGAGCGGCACAGCGTGTAGAAGGGCTGCCAGCTGGCGTCCGGTCCCTTGTCGAGCTGGTGGCGCAGATAGCGGAGGTTGGCGGCGCTGGGTTCGAGGGCGTCGATCCGCCGGCTCGCGGCGCCCGCGAGCATCAGCGGGTAGAGGTTGGGCCCGGCGCCGAGTTCCAGGGTGCGGGCCAGGCTGCCGGGGGCGCAGTCCCGGTAGACGGCGGCGTGGTGGTGGATGACCTCGGTGTCGCAGGGGTGGAGCCGGCGGTAGTTCTCGGCGAGGTAGTCGGCGACGGGCCAGGCGTCCCAGTCGGCGTCCTGGTTGCGGCGCACCCGGGCCGGGCCCATCACGGGGGCTCCGGTGTCCGGCCGGCCGTGACGGCGGAGGGCCGTGCGGCGTCGGCGGCCTGCAGGGAGAAGCGTGCGGCGAGCCCGGTCAGCGCCGTGCAGAGTTCGTCGATCTCCTCGTCGGTGTTGGCGGCGGTGATCTGGACGCGGAAGCCGACCCGGTCGCGCGGGACGAGCGGGTAGGAGGCGAGGGTCACGTAGATGCCGTGCTCCCAGAGGAAGCCCGCGACCTGGTCGAGGTCGTCGGCGTCGGCGAGCGGGATCTCGATGATCGGCAGTCCGTCGGTGTTGGGAGTGGCGATGCCGAGTGCGCGGACGTGGTCGAGCACGCGGGCCGTCATGCGGTGGAGTCCGGCCCGGATCTCGTCGCCGCGCGCGTCGTTGACGTCGAGTCCGGCCAGGGCGGTGGCGAGCGAGGCCGTCGGCGAGGGGCCGGAGTAGAGGTAAGGGGCCGCCGCCACCTTGAGGTGGTCCTTGAGCCACTTGGGTACGGCGAGGAAGGCGAGCAGCGAGGAGTACGCCTTGGAGAAGCCGCCGACCAGGACCAGGTCGTCGTAGGTCTCGCCGAGGTGGCGGACGATGCTGTTGCCGCGCGAGCCGTAGGGGCTGGTCTCGCCGGGCAGCCGCTCCCCGATGACTCCGAAGCCGTGGGCGTCGTCGATGTACAGCAGGGCGCCGTTCTCGCGGGAGACGCGGGCCAGGGTGGGGAGGTCGGGGAAGTTGCCGGTCATGCTGTTGACGCCGTCCATGCAGATGAGGCGGTTGGCGTCGGCGGGCGCGCCGCGCAGCAGCGCCTCCAGCTCGTCGGGCCGTTCGGCGTGGAAGCGGTGGATCTCGGCGCCCTGGCCGCGGGCGGCGACGCAGCCGTCGTACACGGTGCGGTGGGCCTGTGCCTCGACGAAGACCTGCCCGGTGCCGGCGAGGAGCGGGATCACCGACTGGTGGATGAGGGTGATGGTGGGCAGCAGCAGGGTGTCGGAGGCGCCGAGGAGTTCGGTGAGCCGCTCCTCGATCCGGGGGTAGAGCCGGGGGCTGCCGATGAGCCGGGACCAGCTGGGGTGGGTGCCCCAGCGCCTGACCTCCGGCTCGATCGCGTCGATGACCGTCGGGTCGAGGTCGAGGCCGAGGTAGTTGCAGGACGCGAAGTCGATGAGCCAGTCGTCGCCGACCCGGATGCGGCGGCCGTCGATCTCGTCGATGACGGCGTCGCACATGCGGCTGGTGCGGTGGAGGTGTTCGAGGTCGCGCCAGCGGGACGCGCGCGGGGGGTGTCCGGCGCGGGCGGCGGGGCGGACGGCGGGCCGGGCGGGCGGGCGCTCGCCGGACGGCGGGGCGCGGTGCAGATAGGACTCGGCCTGGTGGGCGGTCATGGGGCGGGCGAAGAGATAGCCCTGGCCGTAGCGGCAGCCCATGTCGGCGAGGAGCGCCCGCTGTTCCTCGTTCTCGATGCCCTCGGCGACGACCTGGAGGCCGAGGACGTCGGCGATGCGGACGATGCCCTCCACGAGCGCCACCTGCTGCGGATCGGTCGTGATGCTGTCGATGAACGACTTGTCGACCTTCAGGACGTCGATGGGGAACTCCCTGAGGTAGCTCAGCGAGGAGAACCCGGTGCCGAAGTCGTCGATGGCGATGGAGACCCCGAGGTCCTTCAGGGCGGCCATGGTGGTCCTGATCTGCGCGTCCCTGCGCATCAGGACGGTCTCGGTCAGCTCCAGAATGAGGGAGCCGGGCGCGAGACCGGAGGAGTGCAGGGTGCGGCGCACCCCTTCGAGGAATCCCGGGTCGCGGAACTGGCGGGCGGAGACGTTGACGCTGGCGTACAGCGGGGACGTTCGGGGGCGGGCGCGCTGCCAGCGGGCGATGTCGAGCGCCGCGTGTTCGAGGACCCAGGCGCCGAGCGGCATGATGTGGCCGCTCTCCTCGGCCAGGGCGATGAACTGGTCCGGCGGGACCATGCCGCGGCGGGCGTGCGGCCAGCGGATGAGCGCTTCGAAGCCGGCCGGCGCACCGTCGCGCACCTCGACGATCGGCTGGTAGCGCAGCGCGAACGCCTTGTCGGCGATGGCCGTGTCCATGCCCGCCTGGAGTTCGTGCCGGGCGACGAGCCGGGAGTGGAACTCGGGGTGGAAGAGCCGCCAGCGCTTCTTTCCGGCCGCTTTGGCCGCGTACAGGGCGAGGTCGGCGTGGCCGAGGAGTTCCTCGGCGTGGGCGCTGTCGAGGACGGTCGCGATGCCGACGCTGGTCGACACGGAGACGGCTCCGTCGGTGAGGTGGAACGGCTGGCTCAGGGTGTGCACGATCTCCGCCGCGAGGGTCTCGGCGTCGCGGGGTTCGCGCGCGCCCTCGATGAGGACGGCGAACTCGTCGCCGCCGAGCCGGGCCGCGGTGTCGCTGAGCCGCAGGACGGAGGTGAGGCGGCGGGCGACGGCCACCAGGAGTTCGTCGCCGACGGAGTGCCCCATGGTGTCGTTGACGACCTTGAAGTCGTCGAGGTCGACGAAGAGCATGCAGGTCAGGGTGGACTCACGGCGTCCCCTGAGCAGGGCGCGCTCGACGCGTTCGAGGAGCAGGACGCGGTTGGGGAGCCCGGTGAGGGAGTCGTGGAAGGCCCGGTGGGTCAGCTCGCGCTCCAGCTTCCGCTGCTCGGTCACGTCGCGGAGGGTGAGCACCAGGCCGTGCACGGTGTGTTCGTCGCGGAGGTTGCTGCAGCGGACCTCCACCTCCAGGTCGGCCTGGCCGCCGTGGAGGAGCTTCCAGTCGTCGCGGACGTCGACGGCGGCGCGGGTGCGCGCGTCCGCCAGGACGCGCAGGGCGGAGGCCGTGTCGGCGGGCGCCACGAGCTCGGTGAGGGGGGTGCCGGGGGGCAGGGAGCGGCCGAACATGGACTCGGCGGAGGGGCTCGCGTACCGGACGGTGTCGTCGTCGTCCACGATGAGGATGACGTCCGAGGTGTTGTGCACGAGGGTGCGGAAGTAGGCCTCGCTGGTACGGCGGTTGACCTCCTCGCTGAGCGCGAAGCGTTCGAGGGCCAGGGCCGCCTGGGAGGCGAGGGACTGGGCCGGGCCGGAGATCTCGGCGAGCTTCTTCTCCGGGCCCGCGATGAGCAGGACGCCGAGCAGGGGTTCGGGGCCCGCCGGGGCCTGGAGTTCCAGGGGGCAGAGCAGGGCGAAGGGCTCGGGGGCGAGCTCCGCGGCGATGGCGGGGTCGAGCCGGGACACGGGGATGAGGCGGATGCCGTCGGAGACGGTGTCGGGCCAGGCGTTCTCCGGGGACTGAGGGGGCCGGCCGTCGGCGGCACGGGCCGGATCGGTGGCGGGAGCGGCCGCGCCGGTCGGGGAGGCGGCGGGCTGCCCGTTCCCGGTCGGCTCGCTCGCGGGCGGACCGGAGTCGGACCGTGTCGGGTCCGGCGCGCCCGGCGTCCGGGGTGCCGAGGCCGGGGGCCGGGTCAGGTCGTCCGTGCGGCAGCTCCACGGGTGGCCGGTGGTGGCGACGCCGCTCAGGCCGCCCCGCCGGTCCCTGGTGAGCAGGAGGACCTGGTGTCCGGTGCCGGGGCCGAAGAGGGCGGCGGACGCGGTCTCCACGGCTCCGGCGACCTCGCGGGGGCTCAGCGAGGCGACGAGCGACGCGGCGGCGATCCGGAGGCTGCGTTCGCGCGCCTCGGCCTTGCCGTGGTCGTTCATCATGCCCCAGAGACGGGCGAGGACCAGCAGGAACATCAGCGCCGAGAAGATCGCGATGACGGCGATGTCCTGGTCGCGGTCGTGCCGCAGCGACTGGAAGAGCAGCAGGGCGGGGGCGACGAGCGAGGCACCGGCGAGCAGGGCGAGCCGTCGCTCGGCGACGTGCGGGGCGGGTTCCGGCGCGCGCTCGGTGAGCCCGGTCATGGAGGGGTGGAGGGCGGCGAGCCCCCAGGCGGTGAAGAAGACGACCCAGCCGAGGTCCCAGGGGGTGCCGACCTGCCAGGTGCCGCGCAGCTGGAGCGTGCCGTAGATGACGTCGGAGGCGAGGATGCCGCAGGTGCCGAGGGTGAGGAGCTGCACGGACCGGGATCTGAGGCCGCCGGGCACCAGCAGCCGGGCGAGCATGGCGAGCATCAGCACGTCGCCGAGGGGATAGGCGATGGAGATGGCCTTCTCGGTCCAGCTCATCTCGTCGCTCCTGGCCAGCGGGGTGATGAGGTTGACCCAGGAGAGCAGGGCGAGGCCCGAGGTGAGGATCAGCGCGTCGAGGACGACGCCGAGGTCGCGGCCGACGGCCCGGTAGCGGATGAAGCCGAACAGGCCGATGGCGAACAGCGGATAGGTGACCAGGTACAGGGCGTCGGCGACGGAGGGGAACGGCCTGGTCTGGCCGAAGAAGGCCTCCAGGGCGTTGTACGCCGTGTCGCCGCCGACGAAGGCGAGGTTGGCGGCGGCCAGGACGAGCCAGGGCCAGCGCCGGGACGGCTTGTGGAGGTGGACGCCGACGAGGATAGCGACGACGCCGCCGAGGCCGATGAGGGCCCACAGCACGGTGTGCCGCTCGGGGAACTCCAGGTAGGCGGCCGTCAGCACGGCCACGATCACGAGGTAGACCAGGGTCCATCGGCGCAGTGACCCGGTCGCGGGGGACGGCCGGTTCGGCTGGCGCAGCGACATCGTCGACCGCCCCCTTGCCGGGTCGGACGGACGCCGTCGGGAGCGCCCTGTTCGCGGATAGGACCCCGTACGGTGTCCATTCTCCGGGGCCCCCGTGGCCCTTGCATCTCGGAGCCGGTCGCAGGCTCGCGGGGCTCCCGGTCAGGAGGAGGCGCGGACCACGAGTTCCGTCGGGAGCATCCGCCGGGGCTGGTCGTCCGGCTCGCTGGGCGCGGCGATCTCCTGGAGCAGCAGCCGGGCCATCGTGCGGCCCATCTCCTCGATGGGCTGCCGGACGCTGGTCAGCGGCGGGTCCATGTGCCGGGCGATGGCCGAGTCGTCGACGCCGACGAGCGCCACGTCCTCGGGGACCCGGCGGCCCGCCTCGCGCAGGACGCCGCGCGCGCCCGCCGCCATGACGTCGGACGCGGCGAAGACGGCGTCCAGGTCCGGTCTGCGGTCGAGGAGTTGGCGCATGGCGCGCCGCCCGCCCTCCTCGGTGAAGTCGCCGGTGGCGACGAGCCCGTCGTCGGCGGCGAGTCCGGCCTCCGCCAGGCCCTGCCGGTAGCCGTCGAGCCGGCAGCGGGCCACGTACATGTCGAGCGGTCCGGTGATGGTGGCGACGGCACGTCGGCCGCGTCCGGCGAGATGGGCGACGGCGGTCCGCCCGGCGCCGGTGTTGTCGGAGTCGACGAAGGCGACGCGTTCGTCCTCGGTGCGGCGGCCGTTGAGGACGGCGGGCAGCCCGAGGGCGCGGACCTGGTCGGGCAGGGGGTCGGCGGCGTGCACGGAGACGAGGAGGACACCGTCGACGCGCTGGGCGCCGAGGTACTGCTCGAAGCGCTGCCGCTCCTGCTCGCTGCGGATCAGGGTGAGCAGCAACTGCTTGTCGGCGTCGGCGAGTTCGCTGCTGACGCCGCGGATGATGTCGAGGAAGTACGGCTCCGCGAAGAGCCGGGCCTCGGTCTCGGGGATGACGAGCGCGACGGCGTCGGTCCGGCTGCCCGCCAGGGCGCGGGCGGCCCGGTTGGGTACGTAGCCGAGCTCGGCGACGGCCTGTTCGACGGCGGCCTTGGCCTGTTCGCTCACCCGGGGGGAGCCGTTGATGACCCGGGAGACGGTGCCGCGGCCGACTCCGGCCCTGGCCGCGACCTCCTCGAGGGTGGGCCTGCCGGTCTGCCGCCCGCTCACCGCCATGTGCCGCTTCTCCCCTCGGGCCGCCCGCCCCGCCTGCGTGTGCACGCGAACCTATCAGGCGGGGCGGGGCGGTTCCGGGGGTGCCGGGGAAGGTCCCGGGAAACGCTCAGGCGCCGGTCGGCGCGAGCTCCGCCATGGCGCCCCAGCCCTGCTGCGGGACCTCGACGTTGATGATCTCGGGGGTGGTGGCGATGGCTCCGGCCATGGCCTCGAGACCGGCCGTGAAGTGCGGGGAGGCGACGTGGGCCGCGCCCGCCTCGGCGTCCGCGAAGGCCTCCAGGAGGACGAAGACGTTCGGGTCGTCGACGCTGCGGGACCAGTCGAAGAAGAGGTTGCCGGGCTCCTCGCGGGTGGCGCGGGTGAAGTCGGCGACCAGGTCGAGCCAGCGGTCGGCGTGGTCGGGACGGGCGGTGAAACGTACGGCGATGAAGATCATGCGTTCAGCCTGCGCCGCCCGGGCCCGGGCGGCCAGTCGGTCAGGTCAGGATTCCGGCAGGGCCGGAAACTCGGGTACGGCGCGGGTGAGCGCCGCCCGGATTTCTCCCTGCCGCCGCCCGAAGTCGGCGGTGGGCAGCGAGACGGACAGGGCGTGCACGATGCCGTCGCCGCGTTCGGGCAGGGCGACGGCGAGACAGGTGTACGCGGGGTCCGCCTCGCCCACGGACACGGCGACGCCCTGCCCGCGCACACGGTCGACCTCGGCCTCGAAGCGCTCGGCGCTGGTGATCGTCCGCTCGGTGAGGCGGGCCATCCCGTGCTCCGCGAGGTAGCGGCGGCGCAGCGGCCGCGGCAGCGCGGCGAGCAGGGCCTTGCCGTGGGCGGTCGCGTGGGCGCGCTGCTCGGGGCCGGGCGCGAAGGGGTGGGCGGCGTCGGTGACCGGGGCGGTGGTGTCGACGACGGTGATCAGTCCGTCGCGGTAGGCGGTGTGGTACGCCTCCGCGCCGGTGGCCCGCCGCAGCCTGCCCAGGAGCTCGCCGGTGCCGGCGCCGAGCCCGTGGTGCCGCTGGTGGGAGCGGTGCAGGGCCGGGACGCGGGGCCCGGGGGCGTACCCCTCGGCGGTGCGGACGAGGTAGCCGCGCGCGAGGAGGGGCCCGGTGAGGTGGTAGACGGTCGAGAGGGCGCAGCCGAGGTGCCTGGCCAGCGCCTTCGCCCCGACGGGCCGGTCGGCGTCGGCGACGGCGTCGAGGACGGCGAGGGCCCGGTCGACGGACTGGGGCCCGGTGCTCGGGGACGGGGCAGGCATCGGTCCAGCTTAGGCGCGCGGCGCGAGGGCGCGGCCGACGGGCGGCACGGGAGGGGCGCGGCCGGCAGGTGGCATGCACGGGGGCGTGGCCGGCAGGCACCCGGAGACCGGAGGGCCAGCGACCGGAGGGACCAGCGGACCGGAGGGGCCAGCGGACCGGATGAGGACCGGGCGACCGCGCGACCGGCAGACCGGCAGACCGGCAGACCGGGCGACTCTCCGTGCCGCCTCCGCTCCCCTCCGTATCGCCGCAGGTCAAACACCCCTTATGTGCATAAGACACTCTTTCGGCGTACCGTCGAGTGTTCCCCTGATCCTCGACGCCACGGGAGAGCGCGTGCCCCGCTCCACGACCGACCATGCCCCGACGCCCCGCGAGGGGCGCCGTCCGCGTCTCCGGACAGCGGCGATCGCGACAGGCGTGGTCGCCGTCGCCGCGGGCGGCCTGTACGTGGCGGGGCTCGTCGCCACCGGCGACGACATATCCGCCGGCACCCGCGTCGGCGGCGTCGACATCGGCGGCATGAGCAGGGCCGAGGCCGAGGCCAGGCTGGCGGCCGAGGCACCGGCCGCGTGGAGCGCCCCGATACCCGTGCGGGTCGGCGGCAGCGACGCGACCGTGTCTCCGGCGTCCGCCGGACTCACCGTGGACCTGGCGAAGACCGCCGAGCTGGCGGCCGATCCCTCCCGCGACCCGTTCACCGTCATCGGCCGGCTCTTCTCGTCCGGCGACCGCGAGATCGAGCCGGTCCTCGCGTACGACGCCGGCAAGACGAAGGCCGCCGTGGCGGAGCTGGCGAAGAAGAACGACCGCGCGGTGCGCGAGGGGGCCGTGGCCTTCCGCGAGGGCAAGGCCGTCGCGACCCGCCCCGTCACCGGCCAGAAGCTGGACGCGGGCAAGGCCGTCGAGACCCTGCGCGCGGCCTACCCGGCCGCCACCGGCGCCTCGCCCGTCACGCTCCCCGTCGCCGTGACCGAGCCGAAGCTGCCCGCGGCCGAGTTGAACCGCTTCCTCGACACGTACGCGAAGCCCGCCGTCTCGGGCCCGGTGACGCTCACGGCGGGCGCGGACCGGCTGCGGATCTCCGCCGCGACGCTCGGCGACCACCTCACCGTGAAGAGCGAGAACGGCCGGCTGACCGCCGACCTCGACGCCGAGGCCCTGCTGCGCGACCCGGACGTGGCCGACCCGATCTCCTCCCTGACCGGCGCGCCGGTCGAGGCGGCCCTCGGCGTGCGGGACGGCAAGGTCGTCGTGGAGTCGGAGGGCCGGCCGGGGCACGAGGTGACGGCGAAGGCCCTCGGCGACGCCGTGCGCCCGCTGCTGACGCGGTCGGGGGACGCGGCGCGGACCGCCGCCGTGGCCACCACCGTCACACAGCCCGAGCTCACGTCCGGCTCCCTGGCGCGGCTCGGGATCACCGAGCAGATGTCGACGTTCACGGTGAACTTCCCGAGCGCCCCGTACCGGACGACGAACATCGGCCGGGCCGCCGAGCTCATCAACGGCTCGATCGTGCAGCCGGGCGAGGTGTGGAGCTTCAACAAGACGGTCGGCGAGCGCACCCCGGACAACGGCTTCGTCGACGGCACGATGATCCTGGACGGCCAGTACCGCTCCGCGCCGGGCGGCGGAGTGTCGGCGATGGCCACCACGATGTTCAACGCGATGTTCTTCGCCGGGGTGAAGCCCGTCGAGTACGGCGCCCACTCCTTCTACATCGAGCGCTACCCGGCGGGCCGGGAGGCGACCGTCGCCTGGGGCCAGCTCGACCTGAAGTTCCGCAACGACTCCGGCAAGCCGATCTACATCAAGGCCGGCGCGACGGACTCGTCCGTCACCGTGAGCTTCCTCGGGACGAAGAAGTACGACTCCGTGGAGGCGGTCGCCGGCGAGCGCACCAACCTCACGCAGCCGAAGAAGGCCGAGGGCACCGGCAAGGCCTGTGTGCCGCAGCCGCCGCTGGAGGGTTTCGACATCTCGGTCGACCGGGTCTTCAAGAACGACGGCGCCGAGGTCAAGCGGGAGACGTTCAAGACCCACTACACCCCGCGCGACGAGGTCACCTGCAAGCCGGTCGACAAGCCCGACAAGGAGACGGACGCCAGGTGACCGGCGCGCGGCCGGTGGGGAGACGGACGCCCGGAAGGGTGTCTTCCCGCACGGCCGGGGCATGACTCCGGAGCACGGCCCACCAGGCCAGGGCCGCCCTCAACCGTCCGGAGGCCCGCCTTGGCGCAGCGCAGCGACCCCTTCGAGCGGCTCCTCTCCGACGCCGTGCGCGCGGGCGTCTGCCCCGGCATGGTGTGGGCCGTGGGCGACGCCCGTACGACCCTGTCCGCCGGCGCCGTCGGTCTGCTCGACCCGGCGCGGCCGGACGAACCGATGCTCCGCGACACGCTGTTCGACGTGGCGAGCCTCACCAAGATCCTCGCCGTCTGGGCCGTGATCGGCACCCTCGTCGACGCCGGGAAGCTCGATCCGGCGGCTCCGCTGGGCGACTACTGGCCCGAGGCGGCGGGGCGGCCGCTCGCCGATGTGACGGCGCACCACCTCCTCACCCACACCGCCGGCATGCCGCTCCGCGCCAACCTCCGGCACCTCTACGGCTCCGACCCGCAGGACGTGCGGGACGGCGTCCTCGCCGAACGGCTCCGGCACCGGCCCGGTGAGGCCGTCGCGTACACCGACCGGGCGGCCCTGATCCTCGGCTACCTCGCCGAGCACCTCACCCGCCGCCCGCTCCCCCGGCTGGCCGAGGAGCGGGTCTGGAGCCCGCTCGGGATGGCGGAGACCCGGTACGGTCCGCTGCCCGCCGCGCTCAGGGAGCGGTGCGCGCCCACCGAGTACGACGAGGAGAGCGGCCGGCACCTGAAGGGCACCGTCCACGACTTCTCGGCCCGGCTCCTCGGGGGCGCCTGCGGGATCTCCGGGGTGTTCACCACCGTCGGCGACGTCGGCGGCTTCCTCCGCCATCTGCTGGCGCCACGGCCCGGCACCTTCTCTCCCGAGTGGACGGCGGGATCGCTCCGGGTCCACACCGGTGGGCTCGAACCGCCCCGCGGCCTGTTCTGGCATCCGGCCCCGTACACGGGCCCGGCGGACGACGTCTGGTCGCACTTCGGCTTCACCGGCACGGGCATGTGGGTCTCGCCGACGCGGGGCCGCTGGGCGGTGCTGCTCACCAACCGCCTCCACCTGACGCGCGACCCCGGTCCGCTGGCCAGGGCCCGTGAGGTGTTCCGGAAGCTGGCCTTCCCGTGACCTTCGCCACCCTCTTGATCGATCAAACAGGCCGCGGGTTAGCATATGAGCGCCGCCTAGCTCGAAAGATAAACTTGTGACTGTCAATGACGACTCGTTCACCAGCTGGAAGAACCGCGAGGAGATCGCGGAGTCGATGATCCCGATCATCGGGAAGCTGCACCGGGAGCAGGACATCACCGTCCTGGTCCACAGCCGCTCCCTGGTGAACAAGTCGGTGGTCAGCATCCTCAAGACCCACCGCTTCGCCCGCCAGATCGCCGGCGAGGAGCTCTCGGTCGTCGAGACGCTGCCCTTCCTCCGGACGCTGACGACCCTCGACCTCGGCCCCTGCCAGATCGACATCGGCGTGCTGGCCGCGGACTACAAGACGGACAACCGCGGTCTCACGGTGGAGGAGTTCACCGCGGAGGCCGTCGCCGGTGCCACCGGTGAGAACAAGATCGAGCGCCGCGACGGACGCGACGTCGTCCTCTACGGCTTCGGCCGCATCGGCCGCCTCGTGGCCCGCCTCCTCATCGAGAAGTCCGGATCGGGCAACGGTCTGCGGCTGCGCGCGATCGTCGTCCGCGGCGGCGGTGAGCAGGATCTCGTCAAGCGCGCCTCGCTGCTGCGCCGTGACTCCATCCACGGCCAGTTCCAGGGCACGATCACGGTCGACGAGGCGAACAGCACGATCGTCGCCAACGGCAACACCATCAAGGTGATCTACGCCAACGACCCCTCCGAGGTCGACTACACGGCGTACGGCATCGAGAACGCCATCCTCATCGACAACACCGGCAAGTGGCGCGACCGCGAGGGCCTGTCGAAGCACCTGCGCCCCGGCATCGACAAGGTCGTCCTGACCGCGCCCGGCAAGGGTGACGTGCCGAACATCGTGCACGGCGTCAACCACGACACGATCAAGCCGGACGAGCAGATCCTCTCCTGCGCCTCCTGCACCACCAACGCGATCGTGCCGCCGCTGAAGGCGATGGACGACGAGTACGGCGTGCTCCGCGGCCACGTGGAGACGGTCCACTCGTTCACGAACGACCAGAACCTCCTGGACAACTACCACAAGGCGGACCGCCGCGGCCGTTCCGCGCCGCTCAACATGGTGATCACCGAGACCGGTGCCGCCTCGGCCGTCGCCAAGGCGCTGCCGGAGCTCAAGGCCCCGATCACGGGCAGCTCGATCCGCGTCCCCGTCCCGGACGTCTCGATCGCCATCCTGAGCCTGCGCCTGGGCCGCGAGACCACCCGCGACGAGGTCCTCGAGTACCTCCGCGACGTCTCGCTGCACTCGCCGCTGAAGCGTCAGATCGACTTCACCACGGCCCCCGACGCGGTCTCGATGGACTTCGTGGGCTCGCGCCACGCGTCGATCGTCGACGCCGGCGCGACCAAGGTCGACGGCGACAACGCGATCCTCTACCTGTGGTACGACAACGAGTTCGGCTACTCGTGCCAGGTCATCCGGGTCGTCCAGCACGTCTCCGGCGTGGAGTACCCGACCTTCCCGGCTCCGGCGGTCTGATCCCCACCCGTCCACCGGCACGGCGGCGCGCCGCACTTCCTCCGGGAGGTGCGGCGCGCCGCCGTCCGTCGTCCGTCCGCCTCCCCCGGCGGGCGAACCGACCGCCGCCGCGCGGCGTCCCTCCCCCCATGGACACGTTCACGCACGGGATACGCCATCTGCTGCGGTTCGCGGTGCTGGAGGCGCGGTGCTGCGCCTTCGCCGTCGCGCTCGTCGGGGGGATCGCCGTCTCGTCCCTGCTGCCCGAGCTGCCGGTCGCCCGCTACGACCTGCTGCTCCTGTACGGGATCGGCCTCACCGTCGTGGCCTGGAAGGTCGGGTGGGACACGGGGCGGGACATCGCGGTGATCGCCGCCTGCCACGCCACGGGCCTGCTCTTCGAGCTGGTCAAGGTGCGGATGGGCTCGTGGAGCTATCCGGAGGAGGCGCTGACGAAGGTCGGCGGGGTGCCGCTGTACGGCGGGTTCCTCTACGCGGCGCTCGGCAGTTACGTCTGCCGGGCCCGGCACCTGTTCGACCTGCGCCTGACGGGCTACCGGCCGCGCGCGACGGCCGTGCTCGCCGCCGCCGTGTACGTGAACTTCTTCAGCCACCACTGGCTGCCCGACGCCCGCTGGCTCCTGGCGGCGCTGCTGCTCGTGGCGACGGCGGGAACCTGGGTGCGGTTCCGGGTCGGCGACCGGGACCACCGGATGCCGCTGGCCCTGTCGTTCGTCCTGATCGGCTTCTTCCTCTGGGTCGCGGAGAACGCGGCCACGTACGTCGGCGCCTGGAGCTATCCGGACCAGCTGGCCGGCTGGCAGCCGGTGTCCCTCGCCAAGTTCGGCGCCTGGGCGCTGCTGATGACCGTCACGTTCGTCCTCGCCATGTCCTCCCGCTCGGTGCGCCAGGAGACGCGACACGAGAATTGACGCGGCAATTCCGTGCACCGGTGCAGGGGCCGTGGTACAGTCGACGACAGTTGCAGTTGTGGTTCCCAAAGAAGCTTACAAGTGCCTTCGACGATTCGACATCGTCAGGCACTTTCTGTGTTTTCGGTGCAGTTTTCCGAACGGGGCAATCATCACGGCGACTCCGGGGTCCGCACAGTGCGGCCCCCAGGGCTACGCCCCGAAGGAGAATGACATGGCTAACGGCACCGTGAAGTGGTTCAACTCGGAAAAGGGCTTCGGCTTCATCGAGCAGGAGGGTGGCGGCCCGGACGTCTTCGCCCACTACTCCAACATCGCCACCTCTGGCTTCCGTGAACTCCAGGAAGGCCAGAAGGTGACCTTCGACGTCACGCAGGGCCAGAAGGGCCCCCAGGCGGAGAACATCCTCCCCGCCTGACGTTGACACGTCCGACGCAGCCGGTGTCCTCACCCGTGTGGTGAGGGCCCCGGCTCGTCGCATTTTCCAGGCTTTTTCACCTGTTCCCGGGCTTTTCACCGGCCGGCCGCCGATTCGATCCCCTCGGCATGACCGGATCCGTACACCCGTGGCATTCGGTACGTTCCAGTAATTCATCGGGCCCGCGGCCCCTCGCGAATTCCTCGAAGCGCACCGTTTCGAGGAGGACCCATGAACGACACGAACAGCGCGAAGAGCGCACCCCGTCCGGACCGGGCGGCACGCGGCGCCGCCGGCACGGACCCGTGGGCGGCGCTGCCCGCCGGCACCCCGTCCCTGCCGCCCGCCGCCACCTTCGCCGAGCTCGCTCTGCCGGCCGAGGTCCACGACGTCCTCACCGGGCTCGGCGTCGACACGCCGTTCCCGATCCAGTCCGCGACCCTGCCGGACGCCCTCGCGGGCCGTGACGTCCTGGGCCGCGCGCGCACCGGCTCCGGCAAGACCCTCGCCTTCGGCCTGCCCCTGCTGGTCCGCATCGCCGGCCGGCGCGCCGAAGCCCACAAGCCGCTCGCGCTGGTCCTCGTGCCCACACGTGAACTGGCCCAGCAGGTGACGGACGCCCTCGACCCGTTCGCCCGGGCCCTCAAGCTGCGCCTGGCCACCGTCGTCGGCGGCATGTCGATCGGCCGGCAGGCCACGGCGCTGCGCGACGGGGCCGAGGTCCTCGTCGCCACGCCCGGCCGGCTCATGGACCTCGTCGAGCGCAAGGACTGCCGACTGGAGCGGGTGGGCGCGACCGTCCTGGACGAGGCCGACCAGATGGCCGACATGGGCTTCATGCCGCAGGTCACCGAGATCCTCGACCTGGTGCCCGCCGGGGGCCAGCGGTTGCTGTTCTCCGCCACGCTCGACCACAACGTCGACCTGCTGGTCGAGCGGTACCTCACGGACCCGGTCGTCCACTCCGTGGACCCGTCGGCGGCGACCGTCTCCACGATGGACCACCACGTGCTCCACGTGCACGGCGCCGACAAGTTCGCCACCGCCACGGAGATCGCCGCCCGCGACGGACGGGTCATCATGTTCCTGGCGACGAAGGCCTCCGTCGACCGGTTCACCAAGCACCTCCTCGGCAGCGGTGTGCGCGCCGCCGCCCTGCACGGCGACAAGTCCCAGCCGCTGCGGACCCGCACCCTGGACCGCTTCCGCAGCGGCGAGGTCCCGGTGCTCGTCGCCACCAACGTGGCGGCGCGCGGCATCCACGTCGACGCTCTCGACCTCGTCGTCAACGTCGACCCGCCGGCCGACCACAAGGACTATCTGCACCGCGGCGGACGCACCGCGCGCGCCGGCGAGTCCGGGATCGTCGTCACCCTGGTCACCCCCGAGCAGCAGCGTGACGTGGCCCGGCTCATGGCGGACGCCGGCATCCGCCCCCAGGTCACCAAGGTCAGGTCGGGCGAGGCCGCGCTGAGCCGCATCACCGGTGCCCGCACCCCCTCGGGCGTGCCCGTCGCCGGTGCCGCGCCCAGCCAGGAGGGCGCCAAGCGCGGCGGGGCGGCCTTCCGCGGCATGGGCACCGTCCCGGGCCGCCCGGGACGCGCCAAGAACGAGTCCCGCAAGGCCGCCGAGGCCCGCAAGACGGCCGAGGCGCGGCAGGCCGCCCGCATCCGCCGCGGCAAGTAGGCGGCTTCCCGCGGGGCATGCTCGCAGGGTGCCGGCCGACCGCGGCCGCCCCGGCGGCCGTGGCGGCGGCCCGGCACGCCGTCACCCGCCGACCGGAGGAGACCCGTGAGGGACAACGACCCGTGGGACACGATCCGTACGCTCGCCACGCGGTTCGCGGAGTTCGACGCCGAGCGGGGGCTCGCGGCGGAGGAGCAGTGGACGCTGCAGGTGCTCAAGCTCTCGGAAGAGGTGGGTGAGGCCGCGCAGGCCGTCATCGGAGTCCGGGCGGCGAATCCGCGCAAGGGCCGCAGCCACGACTGGGAGCAGGTGCAGGAGGAGGTCGTCGACGCCGTCATCACCGGCATGGTCGCCCTCACCCGGATGCGCCCCGACGACGCACCCGAGTTCTTCGCCTCCGTACTCGCCCGCAAGTCGGCCGCGTTCCTGCCGCACACGGATCCGCCGCCCCCGCACGACGGCGGCCCGGTGGTCACGTCGCGTTGAGCGCCACCGTCGGGTGGAGCCGGGAGGCGCGGATCGCCGGATAGAGGCCGGCGATCACCCCGATCAGGAGGGTGGCGGCGAGGCCGCCCGCGAGGGACCAGGGCGGGACGACCGCCGTCCAGCCCTGGACCCGCGCGAAGCCGTACGTCGCCGCCGCCCCGAGCAGCGCGCCCGTCGCTCCGCCGAGCACGGAGAGCAGCAGTGACTCGGTGAGGAACTGGAGCCGGATCGCGTTGCGGGTCGCGCCGAGGGAGCGGCGCAGGCCGATCTCCTGACGGCGCTCCAGGACCGAGATGACCATGGTGTTGGCGACGCCGACGCCGCCGACGAGGAGCGCCACCGCGCCCAGGCCCAGCATCAGGGTCGTCAGACCCTTGTCGGTGGCGGCCTTGGCGGCGAGCGCGTCGGAGGGCCGCGAGACCTTGACGCCCGCCTCGCCGCCGGGGCTGATCGTGCGGGCCAGGATGGCCCGTACGTCCTCCACCGAGGCGTCGGTGGAGCGCTCGAAGATCGTCGTCGGGTGGCCGTCGAAGCCGAAGTGGCGCTCGGCGGCGGGGAATCCGACCATCGCCACCCGGTCGAGGTTCGGCACCAGTTCGAGCGGTTTCAGGATGCCGACGACGACCACGCGGGTGTCGTTCATCATGATCGTCTCGCCGGTGCGGGTGATGCCGAGCCGCTCGGCGGCCACCGCTCCGAGGACCGCGACCGGGAGCCGTTCCCCGGCCGGGTCCAGCCAGGCTCCCTTGGCGACCTCGCCGCCGAGTGCGGCCAGGAGGTCGGTGCGGACCGCCTGGGTGGTGACGCCTGCGGTGCGCTCCTCGGGGACGAGGTCGCTGCGGCGGATCCGGGCGTCGACGTCTCCCGTTCCGGTGGCGTGCTGGACGGGGCCGATGCGCTCGACCATCGCGACCGCGTTCCTGGGGAGTCGGATCTCCCTGCCCAGGGCGTCCTTGCCCGCCTCCGCGGTCAGGAGGTTGGTGCCGAGCCGGTCGAGGCGGGCCATCAGGTCCGCGCGGCTGGACTCGGAGAGGCCGACGACCGCGACCATGGTCGCGATGCCGATGGCGATGCCGAGCGCGGACAGCACCACGCGCGCGCGGCGCGCGCGGAGACCGACGGCGCCGACCCGCAGGATGTCGCCTGCGGAGAGGCGCGAGGGCTTGAGGGAGGCGTTCACGGCGCGGCTCCTTCCCAGGGGAGGACGCCGCGCCGGCCCGGACGGGCACCGCGCTCGTCCGAGACGATCTCGCCGTCCTTGAAGCGGACCCGGCGCGGCAGCGAGTCCGCGATCCCGTGGTCGTGGGTGATGACGCAGATCGTGGTGCCGGCGGCGTTCAGTTCGTGGAGCAGCTCCATGACGATCTCCCCCGAGGCGGTGTCGAGGGCTCCGGTGGGCTCGTCCGCGAGCAGCAGCCGGGGCTCCCCCACCAGCGCGCGGGCGATGGCCACGCGCTGCTTCTCGCCGCCGGAGAGTTCGTTCGGCGTGTGGGAGTGGCGGTGGCCGAGGCGCACCCGGTCCAGCGCGGCCCGCGCCCGCGCCCGTCGTTCGCGCAGCGGCACGCCCGCGTACAGCAGCCCGTCGGCGACGTTGTCGACGGCGTCGCGGCCCGCCGCGAGGTGGAAGTGCTGGAACACGAAGCCGATGTGGCGGGCGCGGAGTGCGGAGAGGCGGTTGTCGGAGAGTGCGGACACGTCGTGGCCGGCGATCCGGACGGTGCCGCCGGTGGGCTTGTCGAGGGTGCCCATGACGTGGAGCATCGTGGACTTGCCGGATCCGGAGGGGCCGACGACGGCGAGCAGTTCGCCCTCGCCGATCGTGAGGTTCACTCCGCGCAGGGCGTGGACTCCTCCGGGGTACGACCGGGTGGCCTCCCGCAGTTCCACGACGGGGACGGGTGCGGTGGGCCGGGCGCCGTCCACCGGTATGGCGTCGTCCGTAGGCATGGCACTGTCCGTCGTCATGGCACTGTCCGTCGTCATGGCACTGTCCGTCGTCATGGCGCCGTCCCTCGTCATGGCGCCGTCCCTCGTCATGAGGCCGCCATTCCGACTTTCAGGCCTTCCTTCACGTCCGGGCCGGAGACCTCGATCCGCCCGTCGGCGGTCATCCCCGTCTCCACCCGGATCGTCCTCGTGGTGGTGCCCCGGACGACCTGGAGGCCGTAGCCGCCGTTCTCGCCGCGCAGGGCGAGGACCGCCTCGACGGGCACCGCGAGGACCCCCTTGCGCGCCTCGCTGACGAACCTGACACTGGCCGAGGCCTTCGCGTCCTCGCCGGAGGCCGCGCGCGCCCCGCCGTCGAGGACGACCTCGACGACGATGCCTTCCTGCGCCACGGCACCGTCCCCGGAACCGGCCTCCTCGGGGCGTACGGTCCCGGCGACCCGCCCGGCCACGGTCTTCCCGCTGGGCAGCGTGACCTCGACCGTGGTGCCCGCCGCGGTGAGCGCGCCGTCGGTCTGGTCCAGGTGGGCCCGGACGACGGGTCTGGTGGAGGCGACGGTCAGGACGGCGCCACCGGGAGCGACCTGGTCGGCGAGCGCGGCGTCGACGGCGACCACCTTCACCTGGCCGGGCTGGAAGACGACGTCGCCCCTGCCGACCCTTCCGGTGGGCTCGCGGTTCAGGGACTTCTGCCACTGCTCGACCGCCGCCTCGGTGCCCTTGTCGTAGCGCGTGTCGACGTGCACCCCGGCGCCGTACCCCAGGTCGCGCAGGTTGCGCTCCAGTTGGAGCACATCGCTGCCCCGGTCGCCTTCCTTCATCTCGCGGAACATCGGGACGGGGCCGTAGAGGAGGGTGACGGGCTTGTCGTTCAGTTCGTACAGCGCCTGCCCCCTGGACAGGGTCCTGCCCTCGGTGGCGGCGACCGTGACGGTGCCGTCGACGGCGGCCTTCACCGGGCGGCGCTGCGCGAAGTCGAGCCTGCCGTCGACGGTCTTGGACCGGACGAGGTCGGTCCGTACGACGGTCGCGGTGGCGGGCGGCAGGTCGCCGCCCTTCCCGTCGGCCCCGGAGCCGTGCTCTCCCCGGTCGAGGAGCCCGAAGTCGCCGAGGAGGACGGCTCCCCCGGTGACGGCGGCGGCGACCGTCACCGCGCCGAGCGCGCGGAGGGCGGATCGGCGCTTCACTGCATGCCGTCCAGGCCGTCGAGCAGCTTCGTCGCGCACGCCTCGCGGGCCTGCTTGTACACCGGTGAGGTGTGGTCGATCGTCGGGGACGCCGGGTTGGGGTCGCCGCCCGGCTGGGCGTTGCCGCCGCTCATCGTCGGGTTGGTGAACCGGGAGACGCCGTTGTCCCGCATGCACGTGGCGTGCGCCAGCATCGACTCGTAGTCCTTCTGCTGGTCCCGCTCGGGTTCGGCCAGCATGACCTTCTGGAGTTCGTCGACGCAGACGCCGTTCCTGCCGCCCTTCGCGGCCTCCATCTGTCCGGGCCGGGAGGAGATCTCCTCGACCTTCCCCCAGTCGAGGTGCCCGCTGAGCTTCGGGTCGGGGAAGTCCTTGTAGCCGCCCTTGACGCGCATGCACCGGACGTAGTCCATCTGGGCGTCGTAGAAGGCGCTCTTCCCGGCGGGCCGGGTGCTCGGCGCGGTGTCGTTCCGCGTGGACGGCGAGGCCGTCGTGGTCTCCGGTACGGAGGCGATCGCGTCGCTCTTGCCGGCACCGCCGGCGCTGTCGTCGCCGCTGCCGCAGGCCGCGGCGAGGGCGAGGAGGGGGAGCACGGCGAGGGCGGTCAGGCGCCGTCGGACCGGGGTGCGGGAGCGTGTCTTCGAGGTCATGGCCACCACCCTCGCCACGGCACGTGATGGCGATTCCATGGCGACATGATGAGAACGTAACAATGCCCCCCACCTGGGCATCGGGCCTCGGCCCGGGCGCCGGACGGGTCCGCGCGGCACCCATAATCGACGGCATGCCGCATGTACTGCTCATCGAGGACGACGCGTCCGTACGGGACGGGATGGAGCTCGTGCTGCGCCGGCACGGGTACGCCGTCGACACCGCGGCCACCGGCGAGGAGGCGCTCGCGCTGCTCGGCACCCCGGCCGGCGCGGAGATCGAGCTGGCCGTCCTCGACCTGATGCTGCCGGGGATGGACGGGTTCGAGGTGTGCCGACGCGTCCGCGCCCGTACGGCCGCGCTCCCGATCATCATGCTGACCGCGCGCGGGGACGACCACGACATCGTGACGGGTCTGGAGGCCGGTGCCGACGACTACGTGGTCAAGCCGGTCACCGCACCCGTCCTGGAGGCCCGCATCCGGGCCGCGCTGCGCCGCGCGGAGCCGTCGGCGCCGTCGCGGGACGCCGAGGCCGACCCCGCGGGCCTGGTGATCGACCGCGCCGGACTCACCGTCACCAAGAACGGCGTCCTGATCCCGCTGCCGCCCACCGAGCTGCGGCTGCTCCTCGAACTGTCCGCCTCGCCCGGCCGGGTCTTCAGCCGCGAGCAGCTCCTCGCCTCGGTCTGGGACCACACCTTCCTCGGTGACTCCCGGCTGGTCGACGCGGCGGTCGGCCGGCTGCGGGCGAAGCTGGAGGACGTGGCGGCGAAACCCCGGTACGTCCAGACGGTACGGGGCTTCGGCTACCGTTTCGGGCCGCTGTGAGCGGGACCGGAGGGGCGGGTCGCCGGGGCCGCCCCCGGTCCTCGGGCGGCCGCCAGGAGCGCCGCTCGCGGCGGCTCGTCGGAGGGCTGCGGACCCGGCTCGTCGTGACCTTCGTCGTCGTCGCGCTCATCAGCGCGGTGACGGCGACCGCGCTCGCCTACCGGGACGCGCGGACCGCCGTCCTCCGGCGCACCCAGGACGCGGCGGTGAACGACGTACGGACGCGCGTCACCGCGGTGGCGGCCGAGGTCGACCTGCCGCCCGACCAGCGGTCGCTCGCCCGGTTCGCGGCGAAGGTCTCGGACGGCCTCGGCGCCCGGATCGTCGTCGCCCGCTACCAGGACCTCGTCGCGGTGTCCGATCCGCTCGCCGACACGGAGGGCCGGATCACCGTCGCACTGCGGAGCGCCGTACGGGCCGGGGACGGGGCCCGGTTCCAGCGGGTGATGTGGCGGAACGAGCCGTATCTGGTGGTCGGCATGCCCGTGACGTACGCGGACGGGGACCGCCGCTTCTCCGGCCTGGAGGTCTTCGCGATCACGGATCTCCGCGCCGAACGCGACGACACCGCGGCCCTGTTGGACTCCGTGCGGGCCGGGCTCCTGCCGGTGGTGGTGCTGGCCGCCGTCTTGGCGCTGCTCGCCGCCGGAACGGTCCTGCGCCCCGTACGGAAGCTGGGGCGGGCCACCCGTGAGCTCGCGGAGGGCGACCTGGGGAGCCGGGTCACGGTCACGGGGCACGACGAACTCGCCGATCTGGCGCGGACGTTCAACGAGACGGCGGACGCCCTGCAGGCCTCGGACGCGCGGCTGCGCGAGCAGGAGGCGAAGGCGCGCCGCTTCGTCGCGGACGTGTCGCACGAACTGCGCACACCGCTCGCGGCGATGACGATGGTGGCGACCGTCCTGGAGGAGGACGCCGACCAGCTGCCGGCGGACGCGGCGCGGGCGGCCCGCACGGTGGGCGCGGAGACGGCGCGGCTCGCGCGGCTCGTCGAGGACCTGATGGAGATCTCGCGTTTCGACGCGAACGCGATCCGGCTCAACGCGGCCGAGACCGATCTCGCCGACACGGTACGGGCGTCACTGGCGCTGCGCGGCTGGACCGACCGGGTGGAGGTGCGTCTCGAGGAGGGCGTACGGGCGGTGGTCGACCGGCGGCGCGTCGACGTGATCGTGGCGAACCTGGTGGGCAACGCGCTGCGGCACGGAGCGCCGCCGGTCACCGTGACCCTCGGGACGGGGCCGGCGGCGAGCGCTCCGGGCACGCCGGCGGGCGCCCGGGGCGGGGCGAGTGCCGGCCCGGACCCGGAGTGGGTGACGGTGGAGGTCGCCGACCACGGCCCGGGGCTGCCGCCGGAGGCCAGGGAGCGGGTCTTCGACCGGTTCTACAAGGCGGACGCGGCCCGCACGCGGAGCGCCGCCGATACCGGCGGACAGGGCAGCGGCCTGGGGACGGCGATCGCCCTGGAGAGCGCGCGGCTGCACGGCGGCACGATCGACGTCGCCGAAGGAGCGGAGGGCGGAGCGGTGTTCACCCTGTGGCTGCCCCTGCGGCGTACGGGAGAGGACGCGGAGTGAGGGTACGGGCGGGCCTCCTGGTCACCGTCCTCGGGTTCGCCCTGGTGGGCTGCGGTGTGCAGCCGACGGGGGTGATAGGGGCGGGCGAGCCGGCGACCGGGCTCACGCGCGGGATCCGGCTGTACTACGCGTCGGACGGCGGACTCCGGGGGGTGCCCGTGCTCGACAGGGAGGTCGAGAACCTCGCCTCGGTGGTGAAGCTGCTCGCGAGCGGCCCGCCGCCGGCCGAGCAGCGCGGCGGCCTCACCAACCTCGTCGAGCTGGGCGGCTACACGGTGGCGGGCCGGGGCACCCGGGTCACGGTGCGCCTGGAGAGCCCGTACGCGGGGACGGGCCGGGACCAGGGGACGGGACAGCTGGTGTGCACGCTGGCCCGCGCCCAGTCCGTCCTCGACCCGACGGTCGGGGCCGACGAGGTGGAGGTCACGCTGCGCCGGCCGGAGGGCCCGGACCTGGGCCCCTACCGGTGCGCCGAGTTCCTCGCCGGGTAGGGCGTGCCGGGCGGTCACGCTCCGCCGCGCGTCCCGCTCTCAGCGGAGCGGCAGCCGTACCTCGATGGTCTTGCCGCCCCCCGGCGGGAGGGTCAGCCTGATCTCCTGGGCGAGCAGTCTGATCAGGGACCATCCGAAGCCGCCCTCGGGCGGACCTGAGGCGCTTTCCGTCCCGCGGCCGCCCGTGAGGCGCGGGAGTTCGCCGCTCGCGTCCGCGACGGTGATCGTCACCGCGCCCGGGTCCAGGTCCACGTCGAACCCCGTGAGGCCTCCCCCGTGGCGCAGCGCGTTGGTCACCAGCTCGGACGTCACCAGCAGCGCGTCCCCGACGGCGGTCGTGGACGGCGGGCTCCCCGTACTCGTCGCCGCCCCCCGCAGTGCTTCCGCCACCCGGGCGCGCGCCTCGGCCACGTCGTGCGGGACGAGGGGCCGCTGCCGGTCCGGTACGGGACGTCCCGTGCGGTGTCGCGTGGTCACTGTTCTTCCTCCCCGGTCTCCGCTCGGCCCCACGCACGATCCGCCCCAGCCCTCCCCCGCTCCGCCTCCGGAACCCGTCGCTTTCGGGGCTCAGCAGGCCCCTGCCCCAACGATTCGCCCGCATTCACCCCGACCTCTCCCGATATTCCCGCACACCCCGGCATCCGCCGTCCTCTGCGCTCCGTCACCCCCGGCGCACTGCTCGTGTGGGGCACGAGCGGGTAGAACGCATGTGGGGGGTTCTGGCAAGGAGCCTTGATGTCGAACTACCGCACCGCCGTCCGGGGCCGCAGCGACCTTCGGCCTGTCAGCCGCACGCCCGAGCCACCGGCCGGCCTTCCGGAGATCTCGGATCCCCTCGCGGTGAGCACCGCGGACGCCCGCGCGCTGTCGACCACCCTGTTCGAGCGGCTGCGCTCACTTGAGGAGGGCACTGCGGACTACTCGTACGTGCGCAACACCCTCGTCGAGCTGAACCTCAGCCTGGTCAAGTACGCCGCGACCCGTTTCCGCCGTTCTCCCGAGTCCTGGGAGGACATCGTCCAGGTCGGCACCGTCGGTCTCATCAAGGCGATCAACCGGTTCGACCCCGAGCGGGGCAACGAGTTCATGTCGTTCGCCCTGCCGACCGTGCTCGGTGAGATACGGCGGCATCTGCGGGACACCAGTTGGAGTGTGCACGTACCGCGCCGCCTGCAGGAGCTGCGCCTGCACGTGGCCAAGGCGAACGACGCCCTGGAACAGGACCTGGGCCGACCGCCGACGGACGCCGAGCTCGGCGCGCACCTCGACATCACGGAGGACGAGCTGCGCGAGGGCCGGCTCGCCGCGAACGGGTTCACCAGCCGCTCTCTCGACGTTCCCGTCGACGACGAGGACAACGGCCCCGGCATGCTCGCGCGCCGTCTCGGCAGCGATGACGACGCCTTCGAGAAGATCGAGAACCTGGAGGCGCTCAAGCCGCTCGTCGCCGGGCTCTGCACGCGCGACCGGACGATCCTGGCGCTGCGGTTCGGCGACGAGCTGACGCAGGCGGAGATCGGCGAGCGCCTCGGCCTCTCGCAGATGCACGTGTCGCGTCTCCTCCACCGCATCCTCGGCGGCCTGCGCACGGCACTGACGGCGGACGAGCCCGAGGAGGCGACGCGGTCGGACGCGTCCCCGACCACAGCCGCCACGACCGTGACCGCAGCGGTCCGATCGGCCCGGTAGCCGCAGGGCGATGGAACGTCACGGGCCGCCGCCCGGGAGCGGGGCCGCCACCTCCATCCAGAAGGACTTGCCCGTCTCCCCGGGGACGGCCCCCCAGGCGCGCGCGAGCCGGTCGATCACGCGCAGACCGTTGCCCCCGGGCTGCCCCGGTGCTCCCCGCGGCCGGAACTCCGGAATCCGGCTGCTCCGGTCACTCACCTCGATCCGCAGGTCACCGGCCGCACCGCCGGTCGTACGGGGCGGCGGTCCGCCGCTCTCCCCGCCGCCGCCCGCCGGCTCGACGGGCGCGGTGGGAACGGACGGGGCCAGCCGGATCACCAGCTCCGTGGGGCCGCCGGCGTGCAGGCAGGCGTTGGTCACGGCTTCGGACACGACCAGGAGCACGTCCTCGACCGCCAGCTCACGCTCCTCCTGGGTGAGCCCGTCGCCCTCCGGCGGGCCGGGCCAGTCCCAGTCGCTGAGCGCGACACGGCAGAAGTCACGGCACCGCGCGACCACCGACTGGCCGCTTCGCAGGACGAGCCGTCGGGTCTGTCCCCTGGATTGGACCGGTTCGCTCATCCCCGCCTCCACCGTGCCCGGCGCCGTGCCTCGTTCACGAATGCTCCTCCCCGACCAGTTCGGCGGGCAGCTCGTCGTACACCGTGAAGAGCGCCACGACGCCGGTGACGTCGAAGACCCGGGCGACGGGCGGGCGCAGCGCGGCCAGCTCGAACCGGCCGCCGTCCTCCAGCGCCTCCAGCCTCGTGGTCAGCAGCAGGTTGAGTCCGGTCGAGTCGCAGAACGTCAGTCGTCCGCAGTCCACGACGATCCGTTCGGGGCGCCGGTCCAGGGCCTCGGTCAGGGCCGCCCGCAGGGGCTCCTGGGTGTCGCGGTCGAGCTCCCCGGCCACCGTGACGACGGCCGTGTCACCGTGCCACCGCACCACGGCCGTCAGACGGGGGCCGATGAGCCCGGCGTCACCCGACGCTGTCGCATCCCTTGGCATCCGGCACTCCGGTTCCCGTCGGCGCACACTTCCGAGCTGAGGCCGACGATACGCCGGGGGCTCCCGGCACGGCCAGCGGAAGTCCTCCGGCCGCGTGGATCACTCGCTCCCGTCCGTCTGCCCCGCTCCCGACCGGGTATGCGTGTGATGCGAGGAAGTGCCACGGTGGCGTTGCCACGACCGGACCGGGGCGGGAGGACGCGGAGTACGGCCCCCGTCCCGCACGGGCCACCGGAACCGGAAGGTGGGACGGATGACTGACCACGAGACCGGGTGGGGACGCGGCGGAGGACGGCCGGAGGGCACGCGCGGAGACGGGGAGACCGCGCGCGGTCGCCAGGAGACCGCGGAGGAGCGCGCCGACCGTCAGTGGCAGGACCTCATGCAGGAGATCCGGGTGGTGCAGACCGGGGTCCAGATCCTCCTCGGCTTCCTCCTGACGGTCGTCTTCACCTCCCGGTACGAGAGCCTCGGCTCGACCGACAAGGGGATCTACGTCCTGACGGTGGTCCTCGGCTCGCTGGCCACGGGCGCGCTGATCGGCCCGGTCTCCTTCCACCGCCTCGTGGCGGGCCGGCGGATCAAACCCGAGACGGTCGTGTGGGCGTCCCGGCTGACCTTCGTCGGGATCCTGCTCCTGCTGGCCACCCTCACGAGCGCGCTCGTCCTCATCCTCCGTGTGGCCACCGACGGCGCGGTCGTCGCATGGCTCGTGGGCGGGGTCCTGGCCTGGTACCTGCTGTGCTGGTTCGCCCTGCCGCTGTGGGCCCGCGGCCGGTACACCGCGCAGGGAGGCAGTGACGGGAGTGCGGGCCGGGACGGCGGGTAGCCGCATCGGAGAACTGTTCCGGCGCACCAGGAGAGGAGCACGCCATGCCTCGCGGATCCAGCCCGAAGCGGGAACGGCAGTACGAGCACATCAAGGAGAGCGCGGAGCGGCGCGGCGAGAGCGAGAAGCGCGCCGAGGAGATCGCCGCCCGCACCGTGAACAAGGAGCGGGCGCGGCACGGCGAGTCCAGGACGGCGAGCCGGCTGTCCCTGGAGGACATGTCGTCCGGTGAACGCGGCGGCCGGCGCTCCCACAGCGGCGCCCGGGGGCGCACGTACGACCAGCTCTACGAGGAGGCCAAGCGCCGCAACATCGAAGGCCGTTCGAAGATGAACAAGGCGCAGCTGCAGCGCGCGCTCGGAGGAGAGGGAGGCTGATCGGCGCGCACCTCGTGCCCGCGTCCCCCGGCGGCTGATCGGCGCGTTCCCCGCGCCCGCTACCCCTGGCGGCTGCCCGCCTCCTCGCCGCGCAGCCGCCCGGCGCCGTGGGCCACCCGCCTGTCAGACGTCCTGGATGCGCCGGAACGGGCGGTCCGCCTCCAGGGTGTAGGCCACGTCGAGCAGCGTCCGTTCGCTGCCGGGGCGGCCCGAGAACATGACGCCGACGGGCAGCCCGTCCTCCGTCGCACCGGTGGCGGGGACCGAGATCGACGGTGTCCCGACGACGTTGTTGACCGGTGTGAAGGCGACGTACGCGAGGATCCGCTCGACCAGCTCGGCGTACGGCACGGTCGGGCTGAGGTGGCCGATCCGCGGCGTGGTGTGCGCGAGCACGGGCGTGAGGACGAGGTCCAGTCCGCGGAACGCCGCCGCGTACGCCTCCTTGGTCCGCTTCAGCCTCCGCAGCACGCCCGGGGTGCGCCGCCAGTTCTTCAGGTACTCCTCGCGCAGTCCCCGGCTGAGGCCGTCCATCCGGTGCCGGTCGAAGTCCGGGCCGAGGGTCCGGCCCGTGACGCCGAGGAGGAACGACAGCATGCCCCAGTAGGTGAGGAAGTCGTCGGTGAAGCGGGGGTCGAGGTGCAGCTCCACCGGCTCCACGGTGTGGCCGAGCCGTTCGAGGGTCGCGGCGGTGTCCATGACGGCGGTCCTGGTCGCGGTGTCGGCGTGGACGCCGTTCGGCGAGTCGACCAGGAACCCGATGCGCAGGCGTCGCCCGGAGGGCCCCTCGACCAGTCCGAGGGGCGGCAGCTTCGGGTTGCGCCAGTGGGTCTCGGCGGCGGCGAGGAACGCGGCCGTGTCCCGTACCGAACGGCTCACGATGCCGTCGGAGACGATGTCCAGGGGCAGTTGGCGGCTCTGGGCGTTCGTCACGACCCGGCCGCGGGTCGGCTTGAGGCCGACGAGCCCGCAGCAGGCGGCGGGAATTCGGATCGATCCGCCGCCGTCGTTGGCGTGGGCGATCGGCACCGCCCCGGCGGCGACGAGCGCCGCGCTGCCGCCCGACGAACCGCCCGCCGAGAAGCCGGTGTTCCACGGGTTGCGGACCGGTTCGGCGGCCTCGTACTCCGTGGCGGGGCTGAATCCGAACTCGGGCAGCCGGGTCTTGCCGAGGACCGTGACGCCGCTGCTCAGGAGCTGGCGGGCGAAGGGCGCGTGGCGCCGGGCGACGCGCGGGGTGAAGGCCGCGCTGCCGTGACCGGTGGGCAGGCCCAGGTAGTCGGTGTTGTCCTTGACGAAGGTCGGCACCCCGGCGAAGGCGCCGTGGCCCGTTCCCGCTGCGTACGCGGGGGCGTCGATGTGGACCTGGACCGCGTGGAGCCGGTCCTCGACGTCCCGGACGCGCTCGGCCGCGTCCCGTGCGACCTCGGCCGCGCCGACCTCGCCGCGCCGTAGCGCCGCGGCGAGTCCGACGGCGTCGTGCTCGCCCAGCGCGTCGTCCCGGAAGGCGTGCACCGTGGCCCGTTCCTCGAAAGTCGTCACCGCTACCTCAGCCCCCGGCCGTGTGGATGGTTGGCCGCCAGCATGCCCTACCAACCAGTAACACGCGAGTGATCCCGGACAACTGGCCGGTCGGCGGGGCCCGGCGGGGGCGCTTCGTTTGACGAGCAGCCGAGTGGCTGCCTATCGTGAAATGCAGCCGCTGGGCTGCATGACAGGGAGTGGCAAGCCATGGACAGCGTGTTCAAAGCCCTGGCCGATCCGAGCCGCCGGAAGCTGCTCGACCGGCTCCGCGACCAGAACGGAATGACCCTGCGCGACCTCTGCGCGGGCCTCGGCATGGCCCGGCAGTCGGTCAGCAAGCACCTCGCCGTACTGGAGGCCGCCGAGCTGGTCACCACGGTGCGGCGGGGCCGCGAGAAGCTGCACTACCTGAACGCCGCCCCGATCAACGCCATCGCCGAGCGGTGGATCCACCGGTTCGACCGCGGCCGGGTGGACGCCCTCGCCGACCTCAAGAGGACTCTGGAGCAACCCCCCATGGACACCAGGACGTTCCTGTACACGACCTACATCCGCACCACCCCCGAGCAGCTCTGGCGGGCCCTGACCGATCCGGTCTTCACCGAGCGCTACTGGGGCGTCGCCTTCGAGAGCGACTGGACCAAGGGCTCGTCCCTCGTCTGGAAGCAGGGCGGGGCCACCATCACCGACCCGGAGCAGGTCGTCCTCGTCTCGGACCCGTACCGCCGGCTGTCGTACACCTGGCACACGTTCACCGAGGAGTGGGCCGAGGCCGTCGGCATCGGCGAGGACGTCCGCGCCGAGATCGCCGCCGAGCGCCGCTCGACGGTCACCTTCGACATCGAGCCGCAGGGCGACCTGGTCAAGCTGACCGTCACCCATGACTTCGACGCCGCCGGCACGGTGCACGGCATGTGCAGCGAGGGCTGGCCGGCCGTCGTGGCGAGCCTCAAGACCCTCCTGGAGACGGGCGAGCCGCTGCCCACCGCCTGACGGCGGAGGCGGGAGAGCGAGCGAGGCCAAAAAGAAGGGCAAGGAGATGAATCCTCTCCTCGCCACTCTCAAGGTATAGCGCACAGGGGGCCTTGCGGCAAGGCCCCCGTCGTGGTGCAGAATCTCCAGCCGTAGCCGGTGACCTGCGGAAATCGACTCCTTCGCAAGATCGTCGCGCTCGTGCGGGGCAGACACCCCACGACCGGCGGCCGGCTGGACGCAACCAATCGAAACGGGGCGGTTCTCATGTTTGACGTGATCGTGGTGGGCAGCGGTCCGACCGGCTTGATGCTGGCGTCCGAGCTGCGGCTGCACGGCGTCCACGTGCTCGTGCTGGACAAGGAGGCGGAGCCGACCCGGCAGTCGCGCGCCCAGGGTCTGCACGTACGGAGCATCGAGGTGATGGCCCAGCGCGGCCTGCTCGACCGGTTCCTCGAAGCCGGGCAGCAGATCACGGCCGGCGGCTTCTTCGCCGGGCTCGCCAAGGCCTGGCCCGAACGCCTGGACACGGCCCACTCGTACGTGCTCGCCATTCCGCAGCAGGTCACCGAGCGGCTGCTGACCGAGCACGCCACCGAGGCCGGCGCCGAGATCCGCCGCGGCCGCGAAGTGGTCGGCCTGAGCCAGGACGAGGACGGCGTCACCGTCGGGCTGGCCGACGGCGAGCAGCTCCGCGCGCGGTACGTCGTCGGCTGCGACGGCGGTCGCAGCGCGGTGCGCAAGCTGCTCGGCGTCGCGTTCCCCGGCGAGCCCTCCCGGGTGGAGACGCTGCTGGGCGAGATGGAACTGACCGTCGCGCAGGAGGAGTTGACGGCGGTGATGACCGAGGTCCGCAAGACCCAGCTGCGGTTCGGAGCCATGCCCCTGGGCGACGGGGTGTACCGGGTCATCGTGCCCGCCGAGGGGGTGGCCGAGGACCGTTCGACCGCGCCGACGCTCGACGAGTTCAAGACGCAGCTGCGCGCGGTCGCCGGAACGGACTTCGGCGCGCACGCGCCGCGTTGGCTGTCCCGCTTCGGCGACGCGACCCGGCAGGCCGAGCGGTACCGGGTCGACCGGGTGTTCCTCGCGGGCGACGCGGCGCACATCCACCCGCCCACCGGCGGCCAGGGGCTCAACCTCGGTATCCAGGACGCCTTCAACCTGGGCTGGAAGCTGGCCGCCGCGGTCGCCGGCTGGGCGCCCGAGGGCCTCCTCGACAGCTACCACGCCGAACGCCACCCGGTGGCCACCGACGTCCTGGACAACACCCGCGCGCAGATCCAGCTGATGTCGACCGACCCGGGCGCCCGGGCGGTGCGCCGACTGCTCGCGGAACTCGTGGAGTTCGACGACGTCAACCGGTACCTCATCGAGAAGATCACCGCCATCTCGGTGCGCTACGACTTCGGCGGGGGCGCCGAACCCGTGGGCCGGCGGATGCGCGACCTCAAGCTGAAGGAAGGCCGCCTCTACGACCGGATGCACGAGGGCCGCGGACTGCTCCTCGACCGGACCGGCCTGCTCTCCGTCGAGGGGTGGGCGGACCGGGTCGACCAGGTCGTCGACACCGGCGCAGAACTGGACGTGCCCGCCGTCCTGTTGCGACCGGACGGCCACGTGGCCTGGGTCGGCGACGACCAGCGGGAGCTGCTCGCCCACCTGCCGAGGTGGTTCGGCGCTGCCACCCGCTGACCAGGCCGGGCCGGGCGCCCGGACGCCCCCCGCGCGACCGGTGCAGAATGGTGGCATGACCATGGAGATCACCCCCGTACGGGTGTTGCGCGCCGGCAACACGCCGGAGTCGGCCCTGCTGCCCGTCACCGACGGAACGGTGGCGCTCTGGCTGCTGCCCATGGCGGAGGACCCCGGTGCGCCCGCTCTCCTGGACGCCGAGGAACACCGTCGGTGGAAGAGCCTGATACGGGCGGACCACCGGGCGCGGTACCTCGCCGCGCACGGCGGGCTCCGGCGTCTCCTCGGGCGCTACCTGGGGATACGGGCGGACGAGGTCGCGTTCGTCCGCGAGGACTGCCCGGTCTGCGGAGGCCCGCACGGCCGGCCCGCGGTGCGGGACGCCGGGTTCCACTTCTCGCTCTCCCACAGCGGGGACCTGGCGCTGGTCGGCATCGCCACCACGCCCGTCGGCGTGGACGTCGAGGCGCACCCCGAGGCCGAGGTATCGGCGCTCGTGGCCGACAGCCTGCACCCCCGGGAGCGGGAGGAGTTCGCCCGGCTGCCCGCGGAGGAGCGGCCGGCCGCGTTCGCGCAGTGCTGGGCGCGGAAGGAGGCGTACCTCAAGGGCACGGGAGAAGGCCTGTCCGGGGGCCTCGACCGCACGTACATGGGCATGGGCGCCGAGCCGGCCGCCCTGGAGGGCTGGTCGCTCGCCGACGTACGGGTCGCGCCGTCGTACGCGGCGGCGGTGGCCGTCGCAGGGCGGTAGGGGCCACGTCACCGCCACCGGCGTGGCGTCGGGCTTGACCTTGACACGATGACAAGGTCTTGACTGCCGGGCAAGGAGGTGGTCCCGATGACCATGACGACCCACGACAAGGACACGACCCGCGCTCTCCAGGGCCTGGAGGACGGCAGCTCGTCGGTACGGCTGCGGGCGGCGCTGGCGGTCGGTACGGCCCCGGACCCGCGGTTCGTCGACAAGCTCGTCGAGCGGTGCGCGATCGAGCCCGACTTCTCCGTGCGCGAGATGCTCACCTGGGCCCTCACCCGGCACGACCCGTCCCGCACGCTCCCGGGACTCCTCGGCGAGCTCCGCTCGGAGCGGGCGCAGGCGCGGAGTCAGGCGCTGCACACGCTGTCCAAGATCGGTGACCGGAGCGCCTGGCCGGCGATCACCCGGGAGCTGCTGTCCGACGCCGACGACGAGGTGGCGCGGAGCGCGTGGCGGGCGGCGGTCGTGCTGGTGCCAGAGGAGCAGGCGGCCGAGCTCGCGGAGGGGCTGGGGACACAGCTCGGGCGTGGCGGACGGGAGACGCAGTTGAGCCTCAGCCGGGCGCTGACCGCTCTCGGCGAGGTGATCCTGCCGACACTGGGCGCCGCGCGGGCGCAGGGCACTCCCGCCGCGCGCCGGCACGCGATCGCCACGGAACGGCTGCTGCGCGACCCGGATGCCGGATTCGAGTTCTCCATCGAAGAGGCGAAGCGTGTCGCCGTCCTCGGAACGACCGGCCAGGAGGGACAGTGACGCATGCGGACCGGTGAGGTGCCACGGCGTTCCGGGGGCCGGCGCGCGGTGAACGGCGCGGTGTCCGGACGGTCAGGGGCCGGCGCGTGCTGATCGGCGAGGTGGCGAGGCGGTCCGGGGTCAGCGCCCGCATGCTCCGGCACTACGAGTCGCTGGGCCTGGTGCGGCCGACGGGCCGTACCGGGTCCGGCTACCGGGAGTACTCCGGCGACGACATCCGGCGGATCTTCCACATCGAGAGCCTGAGGTCCCTGGGGCTCTCGCTGCGCGAGGTGGCGAGCGCGCTGGACGATCCCGGCTTCGCGCCGACCCGGCTCGTCGAGGACCTCATCCGCGGGACACGGGAACGCATCGCGGCCGAGACGGCCCTGCTCACACGGCTCCGCCGGATCGGCGCCGCCGAACCCGCGGGATGGGAGGAGGTCCTGCAGATCGTGGCGCTCCTGCACGCGCTGGGCTCGGAGAGCGCGGGCAGGCGGCAGCGCGCGGCCCTGTCCTCGGTCGAGGAGGTCCCCGTACCGGTGGAGGCGCTGGTCGAGGCGGCCCTGGGCGAGACGGACCCGATCGTCGCCGGGGCCCTGCGCTGGGCTCTGACGCGGTCGGGCGACGACGGTTCGATCGCCCTGTTGGAAGAGGGACTGCGCTCACCGGCTGCCGAGGTGCGGGAGCGCGCCGTGCGGGCCGTCGCCGAGATCACGGGCGACGACGCGACGGCGCTCCTGCGCGGGGCGCTGGCGGACACCGACGTCGCCGTCCGCAGGCACGCGGCGCTCGCGCTGGGGGCACGCGGAGCGGCCGAGGCGGTCCCGACACTCCTCGACATGGTCGTGGAGGAGGCGAACGACGTGGACGCGGCGGACGCGCTGAGCGCGCTGGCGAGCCGCCCCGGTCAGGCGGACCGGATCGCCACCGGCCTCGTCGCCCGCCTGGCGCGCGACACGGTCGACGCGCCGGCGCGCCGCCGGCTGGCGCAGGCGCTGGCGGACATCCCGGGGAGCACGGCGGATCGGGCACTGGAGACGCTGTCGCACGACGAGGACCGCGGGGTGGCGCTGACGGCGGCGTACGTTCTGGGGCTGCGGGAGGCGCGCGAGGGACCGGTGTGACGGATCGGACCGACGGACCGTCGAAAGCGCGGGGGCGAGCGGGTGGGCCGACGGCCAGGGGGTCTCTTGTCGATCAGGCCAGACCCCGCGAGCCCGGCCTGACGCAAGACACCCCCTAGGTCTGCGCGCGGATGAAGGCGCGCACCGCTGCCGTGAAGGCCTCCGGCGCCTCCAGGTTGCTCATGTGGCCCACGGCGGGGATCACCACGAGCTCGGCGTGCGGGATGGCGTCCTGGAAGGCGTACGCGACGTCCAGGGGTGAGCGGGCGTCCTCCTCGCCCCACAGCAGCAGGGTCGGGACCGAGATGCGGGGCAGCAGGTCCGTCTCGTCGGCCTCGGCCATCAGGGACAGCTGCGCGGCCATGGACTCCGGCCGGACGTCCCGGTTCATGGCGTCGAGCACCACCGTGAAGCGCTCCGGCGGGCCGGCGGCGAAGAGCCCCGGCAGCGTCGGGTCGAACTCCTCCCGAGGGGCAGCGAACATCCGCCGGGCCCCTTCGACCCGCGCCTCGACCTCCTCGGGCGGCAGCGAACCCTTCCACCCGGCGTACGTGTCCACCATCAGCAGCGAGCGCACGAGGTCGGGCCGCCACCGGTACAGCTCCAGGACCACCGTCCCGCCCCAGGACAACCCCGCGACGTGCGCGGGCCCGAGCCCCACGTCCTCGATGACGGCGGCGAGGGCGCGCGCGAAGTCCTCGAGCCCGAAGCCCGCCGGCAGCGCTCCGGAGCGTCCGGCGCCCGGCTCGTCCCAGGCCACCACCGTGAACTCGTCGGCGAGCGCTTCGACCTGCGGCTGCCACATCCGCCCGTCGCTCCCCGCCCCGTGGGCGAGCAGCAGGACGGGCCCGTGCCCCGTCCGCGTATAGGCCACGTCGACGCCACCGCTCCGCACCACTGCCATGCCTCCAGGCTAGGGGGTGGGGCGTCGGGACGCCCGGGCCCCGGGCCGGAGGGAGTGTCAGACGCGTCTGACAGAGTCTCCCCATGCTCGAGATCGTGGTGAAGACGGAGAACGGGGAGCGGCACGTCCGCGTGTCCGCGGAGGAGCTGGCCGGACTCGTCCGGCGCATCGGCGACGAAGGGGACCGGTTCCTCGTCGTCCAGCGGATTCCGGACCTGCCCGACGCCTTCGCCCAGGTCTGGCACGAGAAGGGCGGCGACTACACCCTGGAGCACCGGGACGGCGCCGCCACCCGCCACTTCCAGGTGACGGCAGACGGGCCGGGGACCGTGGTCGCGGCGCTGACCGGGTGGGCGCGCCAGGATGCCGGCTGGGACGCGGGCCTCGACTGGGCGCTGCTGGACATGGGCCCCGCCCGCGAGGTGCCGCCGCTCGACCTCGACGCGCGCGAGAGCGAGGAGTTGGAGCGGCGCGTCCGGGAGATGCTGGCGGGCGGCTACGCCTCCCGCGCCGAACTGACCGAGATCGCGGAGGAGTACCTGGTCAGCGGGGACCGTCGCCCCGTCTCGCGCGAGCAGGCAGGGGCGCTGGTCGACCGGATGTGGCTGGAGCGGGTCGAGGAGCAGTCGAGCTGGCGTGGCGAGACGGACCCCGAGCGCCTGACCCGCGCGTTCGAGGCCCTGCGGGAGTCCGGGATCACGGCCCGGGAGAACTTCACCTGCTGCCGCACCTGCGGCGAGTCGGAGATCGGCGGCGAGGGCGGTCCCGACGCCCGCGGCTTCGTCTACTTCCACACCCAGTGCACGGACTCCGCCGCCGCGGGCCAGGGGCTGATGCTCCTGTACGGCGGCTTCGACGGCTCGTCCGAGACGACGACGGCCGTCGGCCACGAGGTGGTCGCCGCGTTGAAGGCGACCGGGCTCCCCACCGAGTGGGACGGGAGCCCGGACCGGGCCATCACCCTCACCCCGCTGGACTGGCGCCGCCGCCTGGTCGGCTAGCGGGTTTCTTCCGGGAGTCGGCCTCCGGGCGTCCGCGGTCGGCCCGTCTCCTCGTGGGGCGTCCAGGGCCACCTCGCCCGGAGGCCGGACTCGATGAGCGGGATCATGCGGAAGGCCGCGTCCGTCAGGCCGCCGAAGGTGTGGCGGTGGGGGCCCGTGGGGGCGTGGGCGGGGTGGTAGCCCGCGAGGTTCCAGGTGTAGACGGGGATCTCCGCCGGGACCGGTTCGGATGGGCCCCCGGGGTGGTACGGAGCGGCCTGTTCGTCGGTGACGATGACCACGCGGTCGTGCTCACGGTAGCGTTCCCGCAGGGCCTTCACGGTGTGGGTGCCGCCGAGCCGGTGGAAGCGCTTCTGCACGTCGAGCACGGGTTCGCCGGACGTGAAAGGGACTTCCTTGGTGGACCAGCCGAACTCCACCAGGTCGGCCTGTTCGGCCCGCAGGGCCAGCGCGCAGCCGAAGACGGCCGCCGCGTCGGCCCTGGTCAGGACGGAGCGTTCCGAGACGGTGTCCCAGAACATGGAGTCCGACCGGTCCACCAGGATCAGCGTCCGGCCGGGCAGCGCCGGTACGTTGGCCAGGGAGTGGCCCAGTGCCTCTTCCAGGGCGGGCGCCCAGTGCTCCTCCGGCGCGTGTGTGCGCGCGGCCAGATAGCGCAGGGGGAACTGCCGTGACCTGGCGACCTCGTCGGCGTCCGAGATCCTGGCCGCGACCCTGCCCGCCGCCTCTGCCGAGATCGTCGCGGCGTCGAAGTTCCGCAGGTTGCGCAGGAGCGCCATCGGGCCCATCGCGGGGATGACGGCCTCCCACACGGCGGCGTCCAACGGCCCGTGGAGCCAGCCCGCCAGAGCCTCCCAGGTCATGCCGGCCGCGGCCAGCCGTTCGCTGCCTCCCGGCCCGGTCACCACGGCCCGCCGCTCGTCCACGGGGACGTCCATGAGGGCCCGGTGCGCCGTCAGCACGGTGTCGGACGGCGGCGGAACCGCCTTCTCCGGGTGGTGCCGGCGGTCCAGGGCGTACCGGAACAGCGCGCCCTGCCACGGCTTCTCCGGGTCCGGGGTGGCGTGCACCAGGTTGAGCACGTCGCCGAAGCGGAAGGCGTGGGACGCGGTGTCGTACTTCAGGAGGGACCGCGACGAGTACAGCCTGCGTACGGCGTCGGCGACGCCCCGCTTCACGGGCTGCGGCACGTTCCGCCCGTACGCCGAGATCCAGTGGGCGAGCAACTCCCCCGGTTCGTCGGCTCGTTGCAGCACCGAGTCGATCACGGACCGGTTGGAGGGACCGTGGGAGACCCGCTCGTCGAGCCGGGCCCGTACGTACGCGGCGGCGCCGACCAGGGACGCCGTGCGCAGGTGGCCCTCGCTCCGCAGCCAGCGGAGCAGGCCGGCCGTCCACGCGGGGTCCTCGACGGCGAGTCGGCGGACGAGCCGGACGTACCGTTCGTCGCGTTCCGTGCCGCTCTCGTAGAAGGTCCGCTGGGCGACGAAGTTGCCGACGGCCAGCAGGAAGAGCTCGTCCCGGGGCTCCCGTACGAAGGCGGGTCCGCCCTCGTGCGTGAGGAACTGCCGTGGGGCGGGCGGGTGATGGGCCCAGACCGGCTGGGGCATCGCGCGGGCGGCCGCCGAGACGTGCGGGGCCACGAGCATCTCGGACCAGACCTTCGAGACGCGTCGGGTGTAGCGAGGCAGTGAATCCCCCCGGATCCAGAGGAAAGGAACGGACGGCCGCGGGACAGGTCGACCGGGGCCGAGGCGGCCGCGCCCACCGGGATCAGGGATGGCGGCGGCGTCACTTGGTTTCGGAAGAAGTAGCCGCAGCCGAGCGCATCGGGGGCGCGGTCGCGGGATCAGCCTATGCGGGCCGATCCGCCGGGCACCACCGATTAAACGCCCCCGGCCTCGCGGACGTCCTTCACGAACACGAGGCCCTCGATGTCGGCCAGGTGCGCCGGGTCGAGCGGCGCGTAGCCGAACCACGGGGACACCCGCGGCGCGGGCGGGACGTCGCCGAAGGAGGCGGCCAGACCGCGGGCGTCGACGACCGAGCACTCCTCCTGTCCCGCGTACAGGAGTCCTTCGACGGTGTCCCGCGGCGGCGCGTCCACTCCCCGGTGCCGGATCGTGCCCAGTGCCGTCGCCAGGAAGGCGTACCGCGCGCCGAGTCGGGCGCTGACGATCGCGCCCGCGCTCCACCACTCGACCGGCCGGCCGCCCATCCGCATCGTGCTCAGGCTCCGCTGGAGATGGCCGTTGTGGGCGTGGACCAGGACCGGGGCACGATCGGCGAGGGGTTCCGGGCCGGCGGCCCCGACGGCGGCGGCGTCGGTGTCGGCACCCGCGAGAGCGAGGAGGTTGTCGGCCATCATCCGGTCCCGCAGGCTCACCAGCCGCGTCATGCGCTGCGGCGAGGTGTCAGCCGTCCAGTAATGGTAGCGGAGCAGGCCGGTGGCGGTGCGGCCGTACAGGCGTGCCCGGTCCCAGTCGTCCCGGGAGCTCGTCGCGATCAGGTGCGGCCGCTGCGTGTCGAGGAGCGCCACCAGGTCGTCGGCGAGCAGGCGCAGCTCCGTGGCTTCGGCCGACCGCCCCGCGGACCGGGACGGGTCCGTCATCGCGTCGGGGTGCGTCCACCGGTCGTCGGGGCCGAGCAGGCGGTCGAGCGTCGACGCGTCGCAGGTGGCGTCGAGGAGGTCCGCGTCCACCCGGGCGGAGAGGTAGCCGCGGAGTGCGGTGAGGGCCTCCCTGGGGCTCTCGGCGCCGGTGATCTCCAGCGGGCCGTCGAAGCCCGCGAAGCGGACCCGGTCGCCCGCCGGGCGGCCGTCGTTGAAGGCGCGCATCCAGCGGACGAGTTCGCGGTTGGCGGCCGACGCGCCCCAGCCGTGGCTGAACCCCTTCCCCATGGCCTCGTCGAGCGTGCCGGCGCCGGTGGTGACGTAGGCGTCCACGAGCAGGCCCCGCAGGCAGTCGCTCTCGATCGTGATCGTGCGGTAGCCCTCCTGCTCGACGAGTTGCCGGAACAGTTCGTTGCGTACGTCGAGCAGCGCGTCCTCGCCGTGCGTGGGCTCGCCCAGGGCGAGCAGCCTCGGCCTTCCCCGGACGAGGCCCATGACAGCGGCCGCTTCGACGGCGTGGGTGACGTCCTTGATGTCGGTAGCCATGGCTTCAACGGTATCGTTGAACACTCGGTTGAGACTTTCACGCGATATCGGCGGCATCATGGGACGCAACCCTCAAAGCAGCGGACGGCTTCGACCTGTCGACCTGGCGCGCGAGCACGGTCTGTCCACGCAGGCGATCCGGAACTACGAGGAGGCCGGCGCCCTTCCGCCCGCCGCCCGCACGCCCTCCGGATACCGCGCCTACACCGCATTGCACGTGGCCGCGCTCCGCGCCTTCCTCGCCCTGCTGCCCGGCCACGGGCACCGGACGGCGACGGCGATCATGCGCGCGGTGAACGAGGACGCGGCCGAGGAGGCGTTCCGCCTCGTCGACGAGAGCCATGCCCTGCTCCTCGACGACCGGCGGACCCTCCGCGCCGTGGAGAACGCCCTCCGGGACCTGGAGCCCCCCGCCGCGACCGCCGCGACCGGGACCGGGTCCGCGACGGGGCCCGGCGGCGCGCCCGTCGTGCCGGGCGCCGCCCTCTTCATCGGGCCCCTCGCGGAGCGACTCGGCATCCGGCCCGCGACGCTGCGCTCCTGGGAGCGCGCAGGGCTGGTGCGCCCGCGCCGCGATCCGCTCACCGGCTACCGCGTCTACGACGAGGCCGATGTACGGGACGTGCGCCTCGTCCACCAACTCAGGCGCGGCGGCCACCTGCTGGAGCAGATCGCCCCGCTGATCACCCAGGTGCGGGCGGCCGGCGGTCTCGCGCCGCTGGAGGCCGCGCTCGGCGACTGGCGCGACCGGCTGTCCGCGCGGGGCCGGTCGCTGATGGCCGGGGCCGCCGCGCTCGACGCGTACCTGCGCGAGCGCGAGCGCGACTGAGGCCTCGGCCGCGGGAGACCCCCGGGCGGCTCGGGCCTCGACCGGGGCGCACCCGCGCCGTGGGGGGCAATGGGCCCCTGTGCGCCGCCGCCTCGTGCGCCGGGCCCCTCGTGCGCCGGGCCGCCTCACCCGTCCCCCGCCGCCCGGCCCTCGCCGCCACCCGCCACGTAGCGGCGCAGGCCCGCGACCGACACCTGCTCCAGGGTCTCCGCGAAGATCCGCCCCGGTCGGGCCGGGACCGGCAGCATGGACGGGACGACGAGGACCGTGCAGCCCGCCGCGTCGGCCGAGGCCGCCCCGTCCGGCGAGTCCTCGACGGCCACGCACGCCGCGTCCGGTACGCCGAACCGGCGGGCGGCCGCGCGGTACGGGTCGGGGTGCGGCTTCGTCCGTACGGTGTCGTCCGCCGAGAGGGTGAACGCGAAGGGGACGTGCGCGAGCGCGCCCCCGACCACTGAGTCCACCACGGACCGCGGCGAGGCGCTGACCAGGGCGAACGGCACTCCCTCCGCGGTGAGTTCGGCCAGCAGCCGGTCCGCTCCGGGGCGCAGCGGAGCGCCCCGGTCGACCCGTTCCTGGAAGGCGGCGGTGAGGTCCGCCGCCACGCCGTCCGCGTCCGGTTCCCCCGTCACGCGGACGAGGTGGGCGGCGGTGTCCCCGACGGCGCGTCCGACGACCTCGGGGGCGTCCGCGTCCGTCAGCCGGTGTCCGATGCGGGCGGCGATCTCCGCCGTGGCCTCCCACCACAGGACCTCGGTGTCGACCAGGGTGCCGTCCATGTCGAAGAGGACGGCGGCGAGTTCGGTCACCGCTCCGCCCTCGGCGCGACGAGCGCGGGGTGCGGGGCGAGGCCGAGGGTGACGCGCGCGCCGGGGGTGAGCCCGGTGGCCTCGCGGGAGGAGAGGTCCGCCTTGACGCGCGTACCGGCGTGGTCGAGATGAACGCGGGTGACGGAGCCGAGGAAGGAGGTGGAGACGACGGTCGCGTCGCCGTCGGCGGCCTCGGCCACGGTGACGTTCTCGGGGCGTACCAGGACGTCGACCTCGCGGAGCTTCGGGGCCTCGCCGTCGACGGGCAGCCGGGTGCCCGCGACCTCGACCTGGCCGGAGTCGGTGAGGACGCCCGGGAGCCGGTTCATGGTGCCGACGAACTCGGCGACGAAGGGGGTCGCCGGGCGGCGGTAGAGCTCGGCCGGGGCGGCGCACTGCTCCAGCCTGCCGGCGTTGAGGACGGCGACGCGGTCCGCCATGGACAGCGCCTCCTCCTGGTCGTGGGTGACGAAGACCGTGGTGATGCCGAGGGAGAGCTGGAGGCGGCGGATCTCCTCGCGCAGGCTGAGCCTGACCTTGGCGTCGAGCGCGGACAGCGGCTCGTCGAGGAGGAGGACACGGGGGCGCAGGGCGAGCGCCCGGGCGAGTGCCACGCGCTGCTGCTGGCCGCCCGACATCTGGTGCGGGTAGCGGTCGGCGTGCTGGGGCAGGCCGACGAGGTCGAGGAGTTCGGCGGCCCTGGCGCGCCGTTCGGGCGCCTTGACCTTCCGGACGCGCAGACCGAAGGCGACGTTGTCGGCGGCCGTGAGGTTGGGGAAGAGGCTGTACGACTGGAACACCATGCCCGCGTCACGGCGGTTGGCAGGGACCTGGGTGATGTCGGCGCCGTCGACGAGGACTTCGCCCGCGTCGGGCCGCTCGAATCCGGCGAGGACGCGGAGCGCGGTGGTCTTGCCGCAGCCGGACGGGCCGAGCAGGGCGAGGAGTTCGCCGGGCTCGACGGTCAGGTCGAGCCCGTCGAGGGCGGTGGTGCTGCCGAACGTGCGTCGCAGGCCCCGGAATTCGACGCGCGCCCCGCCGACCGCGACCGGCTCGGTCCGCTCCGCTGTTGCTGTGGACGAGGACATGGGTCAGGACTCCTTGGGTGAGGTGCGGGACGGCGTGCGGGAACTGCGTGCCCTGCGCGCGGGGTTCGCGGCGCCGGGTGCGCCGGCCGGCGCCGTTCCCGCCCGGGAGAGGGCGAGCAGCAGGACCCAGGTGATGACGAGGCTGAGCAGCGACACGGCCACCGACATCCGGGCGTGGGCGCCGGAGATGGACACGATCCACACCGCGAAGGGCCGGAAGCCGAGCAGCGAGGCGATGGTGAACTCGCCGAGGACCAGGGCCAGGGTGAGGAACGCGGCGCCCGCGAGGGAGGACCGCAGGTTGGGCAGGATGACGCGGAACATCACGTACGGCCAGCCCGCCCCGCAGTTGCGCGCGGCCTCGACGAGGGTGGGGACGTCGAAGGCCCGCAGTCCGGCGTCGAGGGACCGGTACACGAACGGCAGGGCCATCACCGTGTACGCGAGGACCAGGACGAACGGGAAGCTCTCGTTCTGCACGGCGAGGAAGGTCTGGTAGAGCGGGGTCCGCGAGAGGTGGTCGGGGCCCCAGCGCAGCACGGTGCTGATGCCGGTGACGAGCGCGATGGGTGGCACCACGAGCGGCAGCATGCACATCACCTCGACGACCGGCCGCAGCCGGGGCGCCCCGATCCGTACGGCCACCAGGGCGGGTACGGCGAGCAGCAGCGCGAGGGCGATCGTCGCGGCGGCCAGGCCCAGGGAGAGCAGCAGGCTCTCGGTGAAGCCGTCGGCGGCGAGCAGCGCGGTGTACGCCTCGAAGGAGACTCCCTGGCCGGGCGTGTGCACGGTGAAGACGAACGAGGCGATCAGCGGGACGAGGAAGTACGCGCCGCCGAGGCCGAGGACGACTCCGCGCCAGACGCGGGGCCGGCGCCGGGTCCGGCTCCGGGTGGGGGCGGCCTGCGGGGTCGGGTCCGCGTCGTCCGTGCCGGGCTTCGGCGCGGTCTCCCGGGCGGTGGGGGTCATCGCAGCCATCGGGCGCTCCTGCGCTGGAGGGGGAGGTAGACGGCCATGACGGCCCCGGCGATGAGGATCATGTCGAGGCCGAGGGCGAGGGCGACGTTCTCCTGGCCGACGAGGACGTTCCCGGAGAGGGCGTCGGCGATCTTGAGGGTGACCAGGGGGACGGAGCCGCCGACGAGCGCCGCCGCGGTGGCGTGCGCGGCGAAGGCGCTGCCGAAGAGCAGCACGAACCCGCCGAGCAGGGACGGGGCGAGGACGGGGACGCCGACGTGACGCCAGTACTGGCGGCTGCCCGCGCCCGCGTTCTGCGCGGCCTCGCGCCACTGGGGGCGCAGCCCGTCGAGCGCGGGGAGGATCACCAGGACCATGAGCGGGATGAGGAAGTACAGGTAGACCACGGTGAGGCCGGTGAACGAGTACAGGTTCCAGCCGAGGGCGCTCAGGTCGGCGAGCTGGGTGACGACGCCGGAGATGCCGAGGGTCGCGATGAACGCGAACGCGAGGGGTACGCCGCCGAAGTTGGCGAGCACTCCTGAGGCGGTCAGTACGGCGTTGCGCAGCGCCTGGGAGCGGGAGGTGACGACGGCCTGGGCGATGAGGACGCCGAGGACGGAGGCGATGAGCGCGGTGAGGGCGGAGAGCTGGACGCTGCCGACGAGGGAGCCCAGGTAGGGGCCCTGGAGGGAGCGGCCGAGGTGCTCGCCGGTCAGGGAGGTGGCGCCGGTGCCGGGGTCGGTGCGGGTGACGGCGCCGTACAGGAGGGCGCCGAGCGGGAGGCCGAAGCACAGCCCGGTGAAGGCGATGAGGGGAAGGGCGGCGAGCCAGGTGCGCGGGCCGCGCCGCCGGCGGCGGGTGCCGCCGGCGGTTCCCCCGGTGGGGGTGGAGGAGGCGGAGGTCATCAGGAGACGGCCTTGTCCCACTTCTCGGCGAGGGTGGCCTTGGCCTTGTCGAGTTCGGCGGAGGCCGGGAAGGCGGGGGTGCCGGTGACGGCGGGCAGCTTGGCGACGAAGGCCTTGTCGGCGGTGCCGTCGGCGGTCATGGCCGGGAGCAGCACCGGGCGGGCGTAGCCCTTGAGCCAGAGGTTCTGGCCCTCGGCGCTGTAGAGGTACTCCATCCACAGGCGGGCGGCGGCGGGGTGCGGGGCGTCCTTGTTGATGGCCTGCGAGTAGAACTGGGCGTAGACGCCGTCGGTGGGCACGGCGACCTGCCAGTCGACGCCCTTGTCCTTGAACTGGTCGGCGTAGCCGGCGTTCAGGTAGTCCCAGTCGATGCTGATGGGCGTCTCGCCCTTCTCGACCGTGGCCGGGGTGGACTCGACGGGGATGAAGTTGCCGCTCTTCTTCAGCGTGCCGAAGAAGTCGATGCCGGGCTGGATGTCGGCGAAGGAGCCCTTGTTGGCGAGGGCCGCCGCGTACACGCCGCCGAAGGCGGAGCCGGACTTGGTCGGGTTGCCGTTGAGGGCGACCTTGCCCTTGTACTCCGGCTTGAGCAGGTCGGCGAAGGTCTTCGGGCAGTTCGGGATGCGCTTGGCGTCGCAGCCGATGGAGACGTAGCCGCCGTAGTCGTTGTACCAGCGGCCGGCCTCGTCCTTCTGGGCGGCGGGGATCTTGTCCCAGGCCTCGACCTTGTACGGGGCGAACAGGCCCTCGTCGGCGCCGCTGCGGGCGAAGGCGATGCCGAGGTCGAGGACGTCGGGGGCGCGCTTCTGGCCCTTGCGGGACTTGACGGCGGCGATCTCGTCGGCGCTCGCGGCGTCCGGGTTCTCGCTCTCGATCTTGATGCCGTACGTGGTCTCGAAGGTCTTGATCAGTTCGCCGTAGTTGGCCCAGTCCGGCGGGAGAGCGATGACGTGCAGGGCGCCTTCCTGCTTGGCCGCCTTGACGAGGGCGTCCATGCCGCCGAAGTCCTTGGCCGACGCCGCGGTGGCCGCCTTGGCACCGTCGCCGTCGGCTCCGGCCGCGCCCTCAGGTGCGGCGCCACAGGCGGTGACGGTGGTCAGGACGGCGGCGCCGAGCAGCACGGCGGCACCGCGGAAGGGGGTTCTGCGCACGGGTTCTCCCAGAGGCGAGTGAAGGAACTTGTCTGAACAAGCCGCCCTTAGTTCGCCCGTGCATCCTGTCCGAGACATGAACGGAACATGACCGGATCCGGGCGCCTCCCGGAAGAGCCGGGTGCGGTGAACGCCAGGTGAATGCAGTGCACTTGGACCTACTTGGGAACTCAACGCGGGACCGTCCGGTCGGGTTACGCTGACCCCCGCAGCGCACACACGGTGACCAGCTGCGCACAGCCGTACGCGGTGACCCGCAGGGGCACACCGCCACACGCGAGCGAGAAGGGGGATGCCGTGACGGCGCTCTACGTGGAGATCGCGGAGGGACTCCGCCGCTCGATCCTCAGCGGCGAGTACCCCGTCGGCGCCCGCCTGCCCTCCGAGAGCGACCTCGCCACCCGCTGGGCGGCGTCGCGCGGCACCGTACGCCAGGCCGTCGCCCTGCTCACCTCCGAGGGGCTCATCGGCTCACGCCAGGGGGCCCGCCGCATCGTCCTGCGCCGGGAGCGCCGGCACAGCTTCGCCGAGCTCCACAGCTTCGCGCAGTGGGCGCGGGCCATGGGCTACCAGGCGACCAGCCGCTTCCTCCACCGGAGACGCCGTACGGCCACCCCGGAGGAGGCGCGCCGGCTCGCGCTGCCGGAGGGGGCCGGGGTCCTGGACGTCCTGCGCCTGCGCCTCCTGGACGGCGAACCCGTCATGGTGGAACGCACGGCCTACGCGGGCTGGGTCGCGCCGACGGTCGAGGCGCTGCCCGCCGACTGCGCCTCGATCATGGACAGCATGGCGGCGGAGGCCGGCATCGTGGCGCACTACGGCGAGCACCTCATCGACGCCGTTCCCGCCGGCAGTGACGACGCCCGGCTGCTCAGGGTCCGCCGCGGAAGCCCGCTGCTGCGCCAGCGGCACCTGACCAGCAACCCGGACGGCCGCCCGATCGAATGGACCGAGGACCGCTACCGCGCGGGCAGCGTGACCTTCAACGTGAGCAACTCGGTGGGAACGGCGCCGCTGGTGAGGGACCCGGGCTCGCTGCTGATGTGACCTGCGGCGCGGACCGGACGGGGCTGGACCAGGCTGGACCGGACCGGGCTGACCGGGCTGAGCTGGACCTCATCGCACCGGACCGCGCCGGAAACGGCGAAGTGGTGGTCGGGAGCGCTCCCGACCACCACTTCGTACGACGAATCGTCGTGTCCGAGGGGGGACTTGAACCCCCACGCCCGATAAAGGGCACTAGCACCTCAAGCTAGCGCGTCTGCCATTCCGCCACCCGGACAAGGTGTGCGTCGCGGTGAGTGATGATCACCCGCAGCGACAAGATGAATATATCAGGGCTCTGACCTGCAGTTCACCTCCGTTTTCCGCTCCCGTCCCCCCTCACGCGTACCGCGATGACCTCTTCACGGAGCGTGACACACCCGGTCCCCTGATGGGCGTCGGGCCGTGCGGGGAGCGGGGCCGGGGCTCGCGCGCCCCGGCCCCCTCCGGCGGGACCTTACGGTGCCATCTCGTACGTGCCGGACAGCGCCTCGACGCGCTGCCAGACCCGGGCCGAGCGGGCCTCGTCGACGACCGGGCGCCGGACGGCGCCCAGCGCCCACGCCTGCTGCTGGCCGGTGGCGGAGTCCTTGCCGTGCAGCTCGATCGCGTGGGCGGAGAAGTCCCGTACGAGCACGGCGAACAGCTCGTCGAGGACGTCCTCGTCGAGTTCCGTCAGACGGGCCTGCTCCAGGACCAGCTGGCCGTGCACGACCAGCGCGAAGAGCTGGCCGACGGCGAGGAGGAGGTCGAGGTCGCGGCTCTGCTCCTCGTCCGGCGCGGCGGTGAGGACGAACTCGCAGAGGGCGTCGGCCTGTTCGCGGAAGCGGGCGACGTTCGGCAGGGCGGCGTACGCGTCGTACGCCGGGCGCCAGTCGTGGAAGCGGACGGAGCCCAGGCCGCGGGCCGGTCCCTGCCGGAAGAGGAAGGTGTCGTCGGCCGCGTCCAGCCGGGTCGGCACGGGCTCGTAGTCGGCCGGCGCGAGGAGGTGGTTGCGCATGAACTTCAGGATCAGCGCCAGGTTGACGTGGACCGTGCCCTCCAGCTTCGGCAGGCCGCGGATCTCGACGGCCGCCTGGGCGAAGTAGTTGTCCTTCTCGAAGCCCTTGGCGGCGATCACGTCCCACATCAGGTCGATGACCTTCTCGCCCTCCGTGGTCACCTTCATCTTCGTCATCGGGTTGAAGAGGAGGTAGCGGCGGTCGTCGGGACCGGCGGAGCGGAAGTAGTCGACGGCGCGGTCGCTGAACAGCTTCATGCCGACGAGGCGGACGTACGCGTCGGCCAGCTCGCGCCGCACGTGCGGGAAGGCGGTGACGGGGCGACCGTAGAGGATGCGGTTCTGGGCGTGGGTGACGGCCTCGTACATCGCGTGCTCGCAGATGCCGATCGAGGCGGTGCACAGGTTGAACTTGCCGACGTTGACGGTGTTGAGGGCGGCGTCGAAGGCGGCGCGGCCGGTGTGCAGGACGTCCTCGGCTGCGACCGGGTAGTCCTCCAGGCGGAACTCGCTGACGAACTTCGACGAGTCGACGACGTTCTTGACGAGGTGGTACGCCGGGTGGCGGCTGTCGGCGGCGAAGAAGACGTAGCCGTCGGGGCCCTCGACGTCGGTGCGGCGGCCGAAGACGGAGACGAGTCCGGCGGCGTTGCCGTTGCCGATGTAGTACTTGGAGCCGGTGGCGCGGAAGCCTCCGTCGGCCCCGGGCTCCAGGAGCATGTCGGTGGAGTAGATGTCGGCGCCGTGGCTCTTCTCGGAGAGTCCGAAGGCGAACACCTCGCCCTGGGCGAGGAGTTCGGCGGCACGGGCGCGGGCGGCGGCGTTGTCGCTCTGCCAGACCGGGCCGAGGCCGAGGATGGTGACCTGCCAGGCGTACCAGTAGTCGAGCCCGTAGAAGCCGAGGATCTCGTTGAGGGCGGCGATGCGGGCGGTGTCCCAGCGCTTGTCCCGCGCGCCCTCGGAGGCGTCGGCCCCGGACGCGGCCCCCGCCTCGGCGGACGGCGTCAGGAAGGTCTCGAACAGGCCCTCCTTGGCGGAGAAGGCGAGGAAGTCGCCCAGCCAGGCCCGCGTGCGGTAGTCCTCGATGATCCGGCGCTTGCCGCGCGCCTCGAACCAGTCGACGGTGGCGCGGAGCAGCCGCCGGGTCTCGGGGTCGAAGTGCGCCGGGTCGTAGGTGTGCGGGTTGAACAGCAGCGGGTCGGCCATGGGCTCCGTCTTTCGGTCCGGTGGGGTGCGGTGGAGTGGAGTGCGAGGGGGTGCGCAGGACGCTCTGGTCGTGGCGGTCAGGGGCGCGTCTCAGCGCGCGCGGCGGCCAGCCGGCGGAGGGTGGCGAGGACGTCGTCGAGCCAGGCCAGCGTCATCCGCTCGTACGCGATGCCTCCGCGCAGGACGACGTGCTGGAGCTCCCGGCCGGCGTCCGGCGGACCGGAGGCATCGGGCCCATCCGAGACGGCGGCCGGACCCGAGGCGGCGGGCGCGTCCTCGTCCCGTGCGGGGAAGTCGCGCTGCTCGCCCGCGAGGTAGTGGGCGAGGCGCTCGGTGTGCGCGCGCCGGTGCCGCTCGACCTCGTGGATCAGCGCGGCCGGGTCGTCGAAGGCCGCGCCCCTGATCTTCACGGCGAGGTCGTGCCGGATGCTCTCGGGTTCGATGGGCTCGTGGATCCAGCTGGACAGCACGGCCTGCCCGAGGTCCGCGACGGTGTACTCCTTCTTGTCCGGACGGCCCTGCTGCGGCACGTCCCGGACGTCGACCCAGCCGTCGCCCTCCATCCGCTTGAGCACGCGGTAGATCTGCTGATGACTGGCGGTCCAGAAGTACCCGATGGACCGCTCGAAGCGCCGGGCCAGCTCGTAGCCGGATCCGGGCTTCTCCAGGAGGGACACGAGAATCGCGTGTTCGATCGCCACACCCGGAATCCTTCTATGCAACTCGTTGCATAGGCAAGCGCGACCGCCCGGGTGAGACGCGGCTCACCTCAGGTCGGCGGCCCTGTCGAGTTCCTCGTCGAGGGCCATCGCCGCGGTGATGAGGGCGAGGTGGGTGAACGCCTGCGGGAAGTTGCCGAGTTGTTCGCCGGTGCGGCCGATCTCCTCCGCGAAGAGGCCGACGTGGTTGGCGTACGTGAGCATCTTGTCCATCGCGAAGCGGGCCTGGTCGAGGCGGCCGGCCCGGGCCAGGGCCTCCACGTAGAGGAAGCTGCAGAGCGAGAAGGTGCCCTCCGAACCGCGCAGCCCGTCGGGGGACGCCTCGGGGTTGTAGCGGTAGACGAGGCTGTCGGTGACGAGTTCGCGGTCCATGGCGTCGAGCGTGGAGAGCCACGAGGGAGCCCGCGGCGAGATGAAGCCGACCAGCGGCATGAGCAGCAGGGACGCGTCGAGGACCTCGCTGTCGTAGTGCTGGACGAAGGCCTTGCGCTCCGGGTTCCAGCCCCGCTCCATGACCTGGACCAGGATCGCGTCGCGCTGCGCGGTCCAGCGTGCGAGGTCGGCGGGACGGGCGTACTCGTGGGCGAGCCGGATGCCGCGGTCCAGCGCCACCCAGCACATCATCCGGCTGTACGTGAAGTCCTTGCGTCCGCCGCGCGTCTCCCAGATGCCCTCGTCGGGGCGGTCCCAGTGGTCGCAGAGCCAGTCGAGGAGCGCGGAGAAGCCCTTCCACCCCTCGTAGCCGGCGAGCTCGGCCAGATCAGCCGAGTGGGTCATCGCGTAGGCGAACTCGCCGTAGATGTCGAGCTGGAGCTGGTCGGCGGCGCCGTTCCCGGCCCGTACGGGGTAGGAGTCGCGGTAGCCGGACAGGTGCGGCAGGACCTCCTCGGCCAGCTCGGGGTCGCCGTCGACCCGGTACATGATCTGCATCGGCTCCCCGCCCGGCCGGGCCGCGCGGCCGCGGCCCCCGAGCCAGCGGCGGAAGGCGTCCGCCTCCTCGATGAACCCGAGGTCGAGCAGGACCCGCACCGAGAACGACGCGTCACGGATCCAGGTGTACCGGTAGTCCCAGTTCCGCTCGCCGCCGATCTGCTCGGGGAGCCCCATGGTGGGGGCCGCGATCGGGGCGCCGGACGGGGCGTAGATGAGCAGCTTGAGCGTGATGGCCGAGCGGTTGACCATGCTCTGCCAGCGGCCCCGGTAGCGGCACCGGCGCATCCATCCGTGCCAGAAGACCCGGGTCCGGTCCAGCGCCGCCTGCACGGCCTCCTCGGTGACCGGCTCGGGGACGGAGGTTCCCGGCGCGGAGGTCTCCAGGACGATTCCGGCGGTCTGGCCGTGCCGGAGGGTGACGGTGGCGCGCACGTCCTGCCCCTCGGCCTCCAGGGGGACGCTGCTCCGCAGGTGGACGTCGAGGCCGGGGCCGTGGAAGGTGGCGGCGGCACCGTCGAGCGCGAGGGTGTGCGGCGCGCGCCCGTAGTCGAAGCGCGGCCGGCAGGTGACGTCGAAGGTGAGGGTGCCGCGCACGACCCGCAGGGCGCGTACGAGGCGGTGCCGGTCGGTCGGTACGTCCGGCCGGTCGCTCACGGGCATGAAGTCGACGACCTCGCCCACCCCTTCCGGGGTGAGGAACCGGGTGATCAGGACGGCCGTGTCGGGCAGGTAGAGCTGGCGGACGGTGACCTCGTCGTGCACGGGGGCGATGGTGAAGTGACCGCCGCGCTCCTGGTCGAGGAGCGAGGCGAAGATGCTCGGCGAGTCGAATCGGGGCGCGCAGAACCAGTCGACGGCGCCGTCGGCGGAGATCAGCGCGGCGGTCTGCAGGTCGCCGATCAGACCGTGGTTGGCGATCGGGGGGTACTCGGGCACGAGCGACCTCGTTTTCTCCCGCGACTCCGGGTTCTCCCGCGACTCCGGGCCTTCGGCGCCACCTCGGCACCGCTCCTCCGCGACAGTCGGCACCGCTGCTCGGCACCACGTCGGCACCACTGCTCGGCACCACGTCGGCACCGGTCCTCAGGTCCACGCAACCGGTCCCCGGACGTCCCGGCAAGGCGGAGGGACCGACCGGGCGAACCCCGCCGCGCGCCCGGACGTCCCCGTGCGCGGCGACCCGCGAAGGACGGCCCTGGTCGAGGCGCTGTACTCGGTGCTCCGGCGGCGGGCTACAGCGGGAACCGGCCATTCGGTCGGCCCCGACGGAGGGCACGATTCCGGCATTGGGGGGCGTCCGCGGCTGGACCATGCGCGCGGGAACGTCCTTTCCGCCGCCCCCGGAGGGCCCGCCCGTACCCCGGCCCCCCGAGCGCCAGGGCGGCCGGATCTGTGCGGCTGCTACTCCTCGGGCGGGCGAGGGGCGATCCACTCGCCGGGCCACGGCATGGACGCGCCGGGAGCCGGCGGGGCGGGCGGCGGCGCAGGGGGTGAACTGGGAAATCGGTACCTACCCTTCCGCTTCCTGCGTCGATCGGATCCCGCGCGGCGCGCCTCTCCACCGGGGCCCCTGAAGGAGCATCAGCAAGTTTCCGTAAGCAGTTGCACACCCTCGACACCGCCCGCTCGCGGCGGCGTCCCTCGCGACGCGACAGACGACTCCCGCCGCTCGAACCGCATGGACGCGCGTAGATCGGCCGAAAGGCGTTCTTGTCGGCCGGCCGCCCTGATTCGAGGATTCCCCTGTCGAGATTGACAGGTCCATGGCGAGCCAGACTCCCTCGTCGGCGATCCGTCCGCTCGGCGCCGAAGGGATCGCCCACCCAGCGGTTCCCCCCACTCCCCCACCGGAGGATCCAGTGAACCTCAAGCGTCTGTCCCCCCTCGGCGGCGCGGCCAAGGGTGCACGGCTGATCGCCGTGGCCTCCGCCCTGCTCGCCGCCTCAGCGCTTGCCGTGCCCGCCTCGTCCGCCGCCACGACCGTGGAAGGCCGGGCCACCGCCGCCCAGCTCGCCGTGGCCGACCAGGCGGTCCGCGGAGCCGACGTTCCCGGCACCGCGTGGTACACCGACCAGGCGACCGGGAAGATCGTCCTCACCGCCGACTCCACCGTCTCCGCCGCCGAGATCGCCAAGATCAAGGAGGCCGCGGGCGACCGCGCCGCCAGCCTGGAGATCAAGCGCACGCCCGGCACGTTCAACAAGCTCATCGCGGGCGGCCAGGCCATCTACGCGGGCGGCGGGCGCTGCTCGCTCGGCTTCAACGTCCGCAGCGGCTCCACCTACTACGCCCTGACCGCCGGCCACTGCACCAACATCGGCAGCACCTGGTACACCAACTCGGGCAACACCACGGTGCTCGGCACCCGGGCGGGCTCCAGCTTCCCGACCAACGACTACGGCATCATCCGGCACTCCAACGCCTCGGCCGCGGACGGCCGGGTCTACCTCTACAACGGCAGCTACCGCGACATCACCGCGGCGGGCAACCCCTCCGTGGGCCAGTCGGTGCAGCGCAGCGGCAGCACCACCGGTCTGCGCAGCGGTACGGTCACCGGTCTCAACGCGACCGTCAACTACGGCGGCGGCGACGTCGTCTACGGCCTGATCCAGACCAACGTGTGCGCCGAGCCCGGCGACAGCGGCGGCGCGCTCTTCTCCGGCACCACGGCGCTCGGCCTCACCTCCGGCGGCAGCGGCAACTGCTCCAGCGGCGGCACGACGTTCTTCCAGCCGGTGACGGAGGCGCTGAGCGCGTACGGCGTCAGCGTCTTCTAGCGGCCGGGCGGGCGTCCGCCGCTCTCTCCGCCCGCGCACACAGGCCGGCGGCCCCTCGGGGCCGTCGGCCTTCGGCGTCCCGCCGCGTCAGCGGTCCAGTTCCTTGTGGGCGGTCTCCGGCAGCCGGAAGTACACCGCGGAGGAGACGAGGCACAGGGCCGCCACGTACCAGGGGAAGAGGCCGGCCACGTCCCACTCCTTGAAGAGCGTCCCGACATACGGTGCCGTGCCGCCGAAGAGCGCCACCGTCAGCGAGTACGGGAAGCCGATCCCGGCCGCCCGCACGCGCGCGGGGAACAGCTCCGCGTTCACCGCGGCGGAGATCGACGTGAAGCCGGTCAGCAGCACCATGCCCGCGCACTGCACCAGGAGGAGGGAGAGGAACGAGCCGTCGAGCGCGCGCAGCAGCGGCACGGCGAGCACCGCGAAGCCGATGCCGAAGAACAGCAGCGACGGCTTGCGGCCGAAGCGGTCGGAGAGCAGTCCGCCGACCGGTTGCAGCAGGGCGAAGAACGCCAGGGAGAGGGTCCCGGCCAGCAGCGCGTCCGCCTTGTCGATGCCGGTGTTGAGCTCCGCGTACGTCGGCAGGTAGGAGGTCCACGTGTAGTACGCGAGGGTGCCGCCGGCCGTGATGCCGCCGATCAGCAGCGAGGCGCGGGGGTGGTGGCGCAGGGCCTCGAAGAGCCCGGGGCGGGGGGCCTCCCGCTGGGCGGTGCTCCGGGTCTCCTCGGCGCCCCGGCGGATCCAGAAGCCGGCGAGGCTGAACACCGCGCCGAGCAGGAAGGGGATCCGCCAGCCCCAGCCGTTCATCCGGTCCTCGCCGAGTTGGCTGACCAGCAGCGCGGCGATGCCGGAGGCGGCGAGCTGCCCTGCGGAGGTGGAGACGTACTGGAAGGAGGAGAACAGGCCGCGCCGGCCGCGTCCTGCCGACTCGACGAGGAAGGTCGTCGAGGCCGCGAACTCCCCTCCGACCGAAAGGCCTTGGAGGAGGCGGGCGGTCACGAGCACGACGGGGGCGAGGACGCCGGCCGCGGCGTACGTCGGGGTGAGGCCGACCAGCAGGCTGCTGCCGCCCATGAGCAGGATCGTCGCGGTGAGCGCGGTCCGCCGGCCGCGCCGGTCGGCGAGCGCGCCCATGAGCAGTCCGCCGACGGGGCGCATGAAGAAGCCGACGGCGAAGACCGCGAAGGTCGACAGGAGGGGGACGAGGGAGTTCCCCGAGCTCTTGGGGAAGACCTGGTCCGCGAGGTAGGCGGCCAGGAAGGTGTACGCGTACCAGTCGTACCACTCCACCGCGTTGCCGACGGAGGCCGCGAGGAGCTGCCGTAACGGGCGGCGGGAGGACGGTGGTCGCGGCGCGGGGCCGGGGGACGTGGTCGTGGTGGCACGGGCGGGGGCGTCGTCGTGCCCGGGGGGCGTGTCGGTCATGATCACGCCTCTGCCCCGCCCCGTCCCGGCGTACGCGTCAGTCGACCGGCCAGGTGTGCGCGGGCGCGTTGAGATGCATGTACTCGATGTACTGCTGGGTCATCCGCCGCAGCGCCTGGTGCCGGTCCGCGTGGTCGATGTCATGGATGTGGTGGAACATGTCGGACTGCCACTGGGCGCCGTTGCGACCGCTGACGCAGCGCTGCTCGATGACCCCGAGGAGCGGCTCCCGCCGGGACGCCTCCAGGCCCATCCGTTCGAGCCCGCGGTCCGCGAGCGGCAGCAGGCGCCGCAGGACCAGTTCGGTCACCGGGACCTCGCCCATCCCGGGCCAGTAGACCTGCGCGTCGATGCCGTGCCGGGCGGCGGTGTGCAGGTTGTCCTCCGCGGCCGCGAAGGACATCCGCGACCAGACGGGCCGGTCCTCGTCGACCAGGGCCCGGATCAGCCCGTAGTAGAACGCGCCGTTGGCCAGTGTGTCGGCGACGGTGGGTCCCGCGGGGAGCACCCTGTTCTCGACGCGGAGATGCGGGACGCCGTCGACCACGTCGTAGACGGGGCGGTTCCAGCGGTAGACGGTGCCGTTGTGGAGGGTGAGTTCGGACAGTCCCGGGGTTTCGCCCCGGCCGAGCGTCTCCTCCGGGTCCTCGTCGTCGCAGAGGGGCAGCAGAGCCGGGAAGTAGCGCGCGTTCTCCTCGAAGAGGTCGAAGACGGAGGTGATCCACCGCTCGCCGAACCACACCCGGGGCCGCACGCCCTGCACCTTCAGCTCGTCGGGACGGGTGTCGGTGGCCTGCTCGAAGAGGGGGATGCGGGTCTCGCGCCACAGCTCCTTGGAGAACAGGAACGGCGAGTTCGCCGCCAGTGCCACCTGCACGCCCGCCACGGCCTGCGCGGCGTTCCAGTAGTCCGCGAACTCGTCCGGCGACACCTGGAGGTGGAACTGGGTGCTGGTGCAGGCCGCCTCCGGCGTGATCGTCTCCGCGTGGGTGCGCAGCCGCTCCACGCCGTCCACGGAGATCAGCAGGTCCTCGCCCCGGGCGGCGAAGATCTGCTCGTTCAGGAGGTGGTAGCGGGGGTTCTCGGAGAGCGACGCGGGACCCGCGTCCTGGAGTTCGAGGGTCGGCAGGATGCCGATCATCACCAGGTGCGCGCCGATCCCCGCCGCCTGCTGCTCGGCGTGGTTGAGGGCGTCGCGGATCTCCTGCTCCCAGGAGTCCGGGCCGCCGCCCGCGCTGAGCCGCCGCGGTTCGAGGTTGATCTCCAGGTTGAACCGGCCCAGCTCCGTCGACCAGGCGGGATCCGCGATCGCCTCGAGGACGTCGGTGCTGCGCATGGCCGGTTCGCCGGTGGCGTCCACGACGTTCAGCTCGATCTCCAGGCCCACCTGCGGCCGCTCGAAGTCGAACCGCGACTCGCGCAGCATGCGCGCGAACACGTCGAGGCACGTGTGCATCTTGTTCCGGAACCGGCGGCGGTCTTCACGGGTGAACTCCAGCGCCGGGACGTCACGTCCCATCGGGCCCTCCCGAGTCTCGTCGGCACGACCTCCACCCCCAGCGTCCCACTCCCGGGCCCGGCCAACCACCGAAGCGGATCGGAAGCGCTCCCCGGCGCACCCGCGCAACCGGTGCGCGGCACTCCGGAAAGCCCTGGGTGCCTGTCGGTGCCCGGGCGTAGGCTTCGTCACGCCGCCGGCGAAGCCGGGCGGCGCGACAGGACGGGGGCGGGGGCGGATGACGGCTGACGCAGCGGGAACGACGACCGGAGCGGCCGGGACGAGCGGCTCGACCGGTGTGGCCGGGACGACGGGAGTGTCCGGGACGAGCGGGGTGCCCGGGGCCTCCGGCGTGGCCGGGACGACCGGGCCCACCGGCCCGAGCGGGACGGCGTCCTCGTGGGGTTCGGCCCTCGACTCGGTCGTCGTCTACGCGCAGGGCGCGCTCTGCCGCCGCCTGGCCCGCGGGCCCCTGCCCGCGGACGGCCGGGTGCGCGTCACCGGGCTGCCGCGCTCCCTCGACCCCGGCTCGCTGCGGGCCCGGGTGCTCGGCACCACCGGGACGCGGGTCGCCGAGGCCAGGGTGGAGACCGAGGCCGAGCCGCTGGGCACCGCGTCCGGCGCGCCGGAGGGGTTGCGACGCGAGGTCGAGCGGCTGCGTGACGCGTACGAGGCGGCCCAGGGCCGCCGGGACCGACAGCAGGGACTGATCGCCGAGGTCGGCGGGCTGCGCCCGGTACCGCCCGCCCGCAAGCGCGACGAGCCGCACCGCCGCACCCCCGTCGACGCGTGGCTGGAGCTCGCCGACTTCGTCGACACCCGGCTCACCGGACTGCACGCCCGGCTCGCCGAGCTGGAGGAGGAGCTGCTGCGGGCCGAGCACGACCTGTCCGTCGCGGCGGACCGGCTCGCCCGTGCGTCCAGCGCCACGCCGTCGACGCACGTGGAGACCACGGTGTCCGCGGTCCTGACCCTCGTGGCAGCGGACGGTGACGCCGACGCGGAGGGCGGCCCGCAGGACGCGGCGGAACCGCTCGTCGAACTGGAGCTGGAGTACAGGGTGCCGGGCGCCGTCTGGGTGCCGGCCTACCGCCTCAGCCACCGTCAGGGCGACGGCACCGGCCGCCTGGTGCTCCGCGCCTCGGTCGCCCAGCGCACCGGAGAGGACTGGACCGGGGTGCGGATCGCCCTGGCCACCGCCGATCTGCGGCGCCGTACCGATCTGCCGAAGCTCCGCTCGATGCGGATCGGGCGCCGCCAGGCGGCCCCCGCTCCCTCCGGCTGGCGCGAGCCCCCTGCGGGGCTCGCCGACCTGTTCGCCGGATACGCGGCGGCGGGCCCGCGCCCCCCGGCGCCCCGTGGCACCGGGGCCGCTGCACCGGGGGCGGGCGGCGGCATTCCGCTGCCCGTCGCGGCCGGGGGCGGCGCCGTGCCCGCCCCCGTACCGCCGCCGGCGCCACTGGCCCCCGGCGGACCGCCGATCCCCCCGCCCGCACCACAGGCCTACGGCGCACCGCCGCCGGCGCCGGGAGGCGGCTACGGCGCCGCCCCCGAGGCCTTCCGACGCGAGGCTTCCGCCGACTTCGCCCGGCGGGCGCCGGCCCAGCCCGGCGGCATGCCGCGCGGCGCCGGCCGGTCCTTCGCGGGCGCCCCGGCCCCCGCGGCGATGGCCCCCGCCGCCTCCGCGCCGCCCGCCGGTGCCGCTCCGGCACCACCGCCCCCTCCCCCGCCCCCCGGGCCGCCGCGGCCGAGCGGCGACGAGCTCGACTACGCAGCCCTGGTGATGTCGGGACCGGACGAGCCCAGTGCGCGCAGGGGACGGCTGTTCCCCGCCCCGTCCTCCGACGCGGTGGCGGCCGAGTACCGCCGTCGCGCCGATACGGTGGCCTCGCTGCCGCTGCCCGGCCATGCCGTGCGGCCGCGCGAGTCGGCCGGCTCCTTCGACCACCGCTTCGACGCCGCCGCGCGCGCCGACGTGCCGGCGGACGGCACCTGGCACACCGTCACCGTCGGCGAGATCCCGGTCGGTCTGCGCACCGAGTACCTCTGCGTGCCCTCCGTGGAGCAGACCGTGTACGCGACGCTGGTCCTCTCCAACGCCACGGACCAGGCGCTGCTCGCCGGCCCGGTGGAGGTCACCGTCGACGACGACTTCCTGCTGACCACCGCGCTGCCCACCCTCGCCCCCGGCGGTGTGCGCCGGGTGGGGCTCGGACCGGCCGAGGGCATCCGGGTCACCCGCCGCACCCATCTGAACGAGACGACCGCCGGTCTGCGCAACAACGTCACCGTGCTCGACCACCGCGTCCACGTCGAACTGGCCAACGGGCTCGCGAGGCCCGCCACGGTCGAGATCCGCGAGCGGGTGCCGGTCACCTCCGACCCGGACGTACGCATCGAGGAGCGGGCCGGCTGGACGGAGCCCGAGGACGGCGGGGCGTCCGAGCGGCATGCCCCGGGCACCCGCGTCTGGCGGGTGGACCTGCCCGCCGGTGGCACCAGCGCCCTCGACGGCGGTTACGAGATCCGCATCCCGGCCGGCAAAGCCCTGGTCGGCGGAAACCGCAGGAGCTGAGACACCATGTCCACCGCCTCGAAGACGAGCGCCGGCGACGGCACGGTCGTGCCGTCGTCCCGCGTGCCCGCTGCCCCCCTCCCCGTCACCGCCGCTCCGGTCACGGCCGTCACCTGCCTGGAGGACCGCGCCCTCGTCGAGCGCGCCGTCGCACTGGACCTGGCGGGCGGGGTCCAGCGGCTGCGGCTCGGCCCGGTCAGCGCGCTGGCCGTCGACCGCACCCTCCATGCCGAGTTGACCTCCGGTCAGTCGGCCACCGTGCTCGACGTGCGCGTCGTCCGCAGGTGGGAGCCGCGCGCGCCCCGGCCGCCGGCCGCCGACGACTCCGCGCTGCGCCACCGCGTCCACGCCCTCGACGAGGAGCGCCGGGCCCTGGAGCAGCGGCGCGAGCGGCTCCGGAGCCGCCTCGACGTGCTCGGCCGCCTCGCCGCCGACGTCCTGCGGGACATCGGCGAGGGTGCCGGTTCCGGGGAGGCCGAAGGGCCGCGCTGGACCCGCGAACTGGACCGGGTCGACGCCGAGCGCGCCACCTACGGCGACCGACTCCGTACGACTGAGGCCCGGTTGTCCGCCCTGGCCGCCGAACTCGACGAGGTCCGGCGGGCCATGGACACCACCGAGGACGAACCGGCCGAGCTGCTGGCCCATGTCGAGCTGACCGTGGAGGCCGCGGCAGCGGGTCCGGTCGGGCTGCGCCTGACCCACCTCGTCCCGTGCGCGCTGTGGCGGCCCGCGTACCGGGCCGTGCTCGACGGCGGCTCCGTGAGCCTGGAGACCGATGCCGTGGTCTGGCAGCGCACGGGCGAGGACTGGACCGGCGTCGACCTGACGCTGTCGACCGCCAGGTCGGCGCTGGCCACCGAGCCGCCGTCGCTCGGCGAGGACCGGCTGACGCTCAAGGACCGCACGGCGGCGGAGCGGCGCACGGTCGACGTCGAGCTGCGCGAGGAGGACATCGGCGACCTGGGGCCGGTCCCGGTCCTCGGACTGCCCGGTGTGGACGACGGCGGCGAGACACGGGTGCTGCACGCCCCCGCCCCGGTCTCCGTGCCGTCGGACGGCCGGGCGCACCGGGTGCGGCTCTCCGTCTTCCGGGCGGCGGCCGGCAGCGAGTACGCCTGCTCGCCCGAGGTGTCTCCGCTGGTCACCCAAGTGGTCCGGTTCGACAACCGGTCCGGGCACGTGCTGCTCGCCGGACCCGTCGACCTGATCCGGGGCAGCGGCTTCACCGGCCGGGGCACGCTCGGGTTCACCACCCCCGGCGCCCCGGTCGAGCTCGCCTTCGGCAGCCGCGACGACCACCGGGTGGTCCGGGAGACCGAGGAGACCCGGGAGACCGCCGGGCTCACCCAGCGGACGGTGGTGACCCGCACGGTCCGGCTGCACGTGTCCCGGTTCTCGGCGCCCGGGGAGTCGGACGACCGGGTGGTCGTGCTCAGGGAGCGGATCCCGGTCTCGGAGGTCTCGGCGGTGGAGGTACGGCTCCGCAAGGAGGCCTGCTCACCGGCGCCCGACGGGGTCGACGCCGAGGGCATCGCCCGCTGGGACGTCACCCTGCCGCCCGGCGGCCGGCGCACGGTCACCCTGGTGTACGAACTGTCGGCGGGCTCCAAGGTCGCCGGGCTCTGACGGGGCCGCGACGGCACGGCGGCCCAGGAGCGGAGGGGCGAGGCGCTCGGCGAGGCACGAGGGCCGAGGGCCGAGGCGCGAGGGCCGAGGGCCGAGGCGCGAGGGCCGAGGGCCGAGGCGCGAGGGCCGAGGGCCGAGGCGCGAGGGCCGAGGGCCGAGGCGCGAGGGCCGAGGGCCGAGGGGCGAGGGCCGAGGGCCGAGGGGCGACAGGCGACAGGCGACAGGCGACAGGCGACAGGCCGGGGGCGACGGCCGCGGTCACCTCGGGGCGTTCGGCGCGCCCGGCCCCCGGCCCGGAGCGCACTCCGGGCACAGTCCCCAGTAGGTGACCTCCGCCTCGGCCACCGTGAAGCCGAACCGGTCCTCGGCCGGGAGGGCGGCCAGCGCGGCGACCGGGTCGCCGGTCGGGTGGACGTCCCGGACGGTGCCGCAGCCGGAGCACACCAGGTGCTGGTGCGGGCGGTGCGCGTTCGGGTCGTACCGCTTCGCCCTGCCGTGCACGGAGACCTCCACGACCTCGCCGAGCCGGCCCAGTTCCCCCAGGATGTTGTAGACGGTCGCCCGGGAGATCTCCGGCAGCCGCTCCGCCGCGCGGGCGTGCACCTCGTCCGCCGTGAGGTGGACGTGCTCGCCGTCGAGGACCTCGGCGACGACGCGCCGCTGCGAGGTCATCCGCCAGCCGCGCCCCCGCAGCCGCTCCAGCAGGTCGCTCATAGGATTTCACCTTTCTCGCACGAATTACGTGACCGGTCATTCCTTCGGCCGCCGAACCGGCCCGTGGACGCCTTTTCGGATTCCGCCCGCTTGTTACGCGCAGGAGCCCTGCGTGTTCTCTTAGCAGTGCGGTCCCCAGTGCGCGACCATACGGACGCCGAGTCGCCGTGCTCGACACCTGAAAAGCAGACGACGTCAGCAGCATGCGGCCGGCAGACGGAAACATCGCGACAGGAAGAAGGACGTACGTGTCCGGCAGCGACAGCGAGAACCCGGCAATCCCCTCCCCGGCCCCGAAGGAGACGCGTCCCAGGACGAACCGGGACTGGTGGCCGAACCAGCTGGACCTCACGGTCCTCCACCAGCACTCGCCCCAGGCCAGTCCGATGGACGAGGGCTTCGACTACGCGGCGGAGTTCGCGACCCTGGACGTCGACGCGCTGAAGCAGGACGTCTTCGAGGTGATGACGGCCTCGCAGGACTGGTGGCCGGCCGACTACGGCCACTACGGGCCGCTCTTCATCCGGATGAGCTGGCACGCGGCGGGGACGTACCGCATCGAGGACGGCCGGGGCGGCGGCGGTTCCGGCGCGCAGCGGTTCGCGCCGCTCAACAGCTGGCCGGACAACGCGAGCCTCGACAAGGCACGCCGGCTGCTCTGGCCGGTGAAGCAGAAGTACGGCCGGAAGATCTCCTGGGCCGATCTCCTGGTTTTCGCCGGTAACTGCGCCATGGAATCCATGGGATTCAAGACCTTCGGATTCGGTTTCGGCCGCGAGGACATCTGGGAGCCCGAGGAGGTCTTCTGGGGTCCCGAGGACACCTGGCTCGGAGACGAGCGGTACAGCGGCGACCGGGAACTCGGCGGTCCTTTCGGTGCCGTGCAGATGGGCCTGATCTACGTCAATCCGGAAGGCCCCAACGGAAATCCGGATCCCGTCGCCGCCGCCCGCGACATTCGCGAGACGTTCGGCCGCATGGCGATGAACGACGAGGAGACCGCCGCGCTGATCATCGGCGGCCACACCTTCGGCAAGTGCCACGGCGCGGTCGACCCCACGTGCATCGGTCCCGAGCCGGAGGCCGCTCCCCTCGAGCAGCAGGCCATCGGCTGGCGCAACACGTGCGGCAGCGGCAAGGGCGCCGACGCGCTCACGAGCGGCCTGGAGGGCGCGTGGACCACCGCGCCGACGCGGTGGGACAACGGCTTCCTGGACAACCTCTTCCGGTACGACTGGGAGCTGACGACGAGCCCGGCCGGCGCCCAGCAGTGGACCCCGAAGGACCCCGCGGCCCAGGGCACCGTGCCCGACGCCCACGATCCGTCGAAGCGGCACGCCCCGATCATGCTGACGACGGACCTCTCGCTGAAGCTCGACCCCGTCTACGGGCCGATCGCGAAGCGCTTCCACGAGAACCCCGACCAGCTCGCGGACGCCTTCGCCCGCGCCTGGTACAAGCTCCTGCACCGCGACATGGGGCCCGTCTCGCGGTACCTCGGGCCGTGGATCCCCGAGCAGCAGCTGTGGCAGGACCCCGTTCCCGCCGTCGAGCACGCGCTGGTCGCGGACGCGGACGTCGCCGGCCTCAAGCGCCGGATCCTCGACTCGGGCCTCACCGTCTCCCGGCTGGCGACCACGGCGTGGGCGGCGGCGGCGAGCTTCCGCGGCACGGACAAGCGCGGCGGCGCCAACGGCGCGCGGATCCGGCTCGCGCCGCAGAAGGACTGGGAGTCCAACGCCCTTCCCGAGGTGACCGAGACGGTGGCGGCCCTCGACCGGATCGGGCGGGAGTTCAACGACGCCCAGTCCGGCGGAGTGCGGATCTCGCTCGCCGACATGATCGTCCTGGGCGGCTGCGCGGCCGTCGAGCAGGCCGCGCGGAACGCGGGCCACGACATCACGGTCCCGTTCTCGCCGGGGCGCACGGACGCCTCGCAGGAGCAGACCGACGTGGAGTCGTTCGCCGTGCTCGAACCGCGGGCGGACGGGTTCCGCAACTACCTCCGGGCGGGCGAGAAGCTGTCGCCGGAGACCCTGCTCCTGGACCGCGCGAACCTGTTGACGCTGACGGCGCCCGAGATGACGGTCCTCGTCGGCGGCATGCGGGCGCTGGACACCGGCTTCCGCGGGTCGAAGCACGGGGTGTTCACCGACCGGCCGGAGTCGCTGACCAACGACTTCTTCGTGAACCTGCTGGACATGGGCACGGAGTGGAAGCCGTCGACGGCCACCGAGAACGTCTACGAGGGGCGGGACCGCGACACGGGCGAGGTCCGGTGGACGGCCACCGCCGCCGACCTCGTCTTCGGCTCGAACTCCCAGCTCCGCGCGCTGTCGGAGGTCTACGGGTCCCGGGACGCGGGCGAGAAGTTCGTCCGTGACTTCGTGGCGGCGTGGAACAAGGTGATGGACCTGGACCGGTTCGACCTCTCCTGACGTCGCCCGCGTCCGCCCCGGCCGCCTCCCCGGCGGCCGGGGCGGACGCGGTCCGGCCTCCCGCGCGGCCGCCGGGTTCTCACTCCTCCAGGAGGCGGCGGGCCTCCCCGAGGAGGCGCAGGAGTTCCGCCCGCGCGGGGTCCTCGGGAGCGGCGGGCTCCGCCCCGCGGGGCGCGTGGGTGGTGAGGACGTGCAGGGCGACGGCGGCCTGCCGGGCGAAGAGGCTCAGCAGGTCGAGCTCGGACAGGCTGGACCGGGCCTGCGGAGACGGGTCGAGGACCTCGAGGACGCCGAGGACGCGGTCCCCGTGCACGAGCGGCGCGGCCATCAGGGCGTTCGGCACGAAGCCGGTGGACTGGGCGACGTCCCGGTCGAAGGACGTACTGTCGTGGAGGTCGTCGACGACCATCGGCTCGCCCGAGGCGGCGACCCAGCCTGCGATCCCCCGGCCGGCCGGGAACCGCCGGCCCACCAGGAACTCCTGCCCCTGCCCGGAGACGGCCTCGAAGACGAGCTCGTCCGCCGCCGCCTCCAGGAGCAGGATGGAGCTCGCCTCCGCGCCGAAGATGGCGCGGGCGGTGTCCACGACCGACTGCAGAAGCTCCGCCATGGCCGGATCGGGACGGGGTGCGGAGGGGACGGCGGGGGCGATCGTCTGAGCCATGGGGGTTCCCTTCCGGCGCCGGTCGTTACCGGCTGCCGTGGACACGGACGTTGGCGGCGGACAGGTACAGGGCGTTCTTCAGCTGGAACGGCGTCAGGCGCGGCCGGCTCGACAGGATCCGCGCGCAGAGCCCGGCGACGAACGGGGTGGCGAAGCTGTTGCCGGAGGTACGGATCGACGTACCGCCGAGCCAGGCCACCTGCACCCGCTGGCCCGGGGCGAAGAACTCCACCGGCGGGTCGGGGTTGTAGAGGTGGAGGTCGGGGTCGTCCTCCTGGTGGCTGCCGACCGAGATCACCGAGGAGAAGCGCCAGGGAAAGCTCTCCACGTGGGTGTTGTGCGCGGAGGCGACGATCACGGTCTGCTGGAAGTACGCCTCGTCGGCCAGCCTGCGCAGGTCCTCCACGAAGCGGTCGCGGCTGGTGGAGAGGCTGAGGTTCACGACGTCGAAGCGCTGGCGGACGGCCCAGCGGATCCCTTCGAGGAGGATGTCCCCGCTGCCGGAGAACCGCTCGCCGAGCACACGGACGCTGGACAGCTCGCAGTCCGGGGCGGTGCGGCGGATGATCCCGGCGCAGGCGGTGCCGTGACCGCAGGCGTCGCCCTCGTCGGTCTCCTCGACGTGGACGCCGTCGTCGTCCTTGAAGACCCGCCAGGACCGGTCGACGGGGCCGACCATGGGGTGGTCCCGTTCCACGCCGGAGTCGACCACGCAGACGCGGACGCCGCGCCCCGTCCCCCCGAGCAGACCGCCCTCGGGCGGCTCGGGCGGGTGGTCGGCCTCCACGGGTACGTCGTCGGGGCCGCGGCCCCGGAGGCCCCAGGTGAGTCCGGGGGCGGGAGCGGGGGCCGGTCGCTGGCCGGTGGTCATCGCTGGGCGTCCTTTCCTGTTCCGTCGGCCGCCGCCCCGACGGAAGCGGTCCCGTCGGTCCGGTGGCCCTGGCAGCGCAGGACGACGGCCTCCGCCTCGCGGGCGGCGGGCAGGTGGCCCTTGGCGGCGAAGCTCCACCGGGCGCGTACCGCCGCCTCCGCCGCGTCCTTCGTGTGCCCCAGCGCCAGGGCGGTACGGGCCGCGTCGAGCGCGGCGAGGCCCTGGACGATGGGCGAGTCGGTACGGACGGCGGTGGCGAGCGCCCGGTCCGCCAGGCGGGTGGCGGTCGCGGCCTCCCCCCGTACGGCGGCGATCCGGGCGCGCAGTCCGTCGAGGTCGGCCGATTCGGCGCGGGGCCGGGCCGCTTCGGACTGCCCCGCCGTCGGTTCGAGTGCGGCGAGGGTGCCGTGCGCGGTGCGCCAGTCGCCGAGGTCGAGCCGGATGCGGGTGGCGTCGAGGAGGGCGCTGCGCAGGAGTCCGGTGGCGCCGAGCGCCCGCGCGGCGGCCGCGGCCCGCTCCAGGCCGGCGAGGGCCTCCTCACGGCGGCCCGCCAGCTCGTCGACGGTGGCGGTGAACAGGGGCAGGAAGGCGTCGGTCTCGGCGTAGCCGAGCCGCTGGGCGAGCTGTTCGGCCTCCGCGAGGCAGGCGCGCGCGCCGTCCTGGTCGTCGTGGAGGGCGAGGACCACGGACAGCGGGCAGTTGAGCGTCAGCCGCACGGCCCGGCGGCCCGCCCCCTGCTCGGCGAGCAGCGCGCGGCAGCGGGTCACGGCGTCCACGACCGGAAGGGGCCCGCGCCAGAGGGAGACCCCCATGGCCCCGAGGGCGGCGGCCCGCTCCGGTTCGGCATCGGCCCGTACGGCATGGCCGAGGGCCCGGTCGAGCAGCCGCTCGGCCTCCCGGTGCCGGCCCTGCTCCTGGGCGTGCTGGGCGAGCCGCAGGCAGGCCCGCGCCTGGCCGAACTCATCGCCGGCGGCGGCGAAGACGGGCAGCGTGGCGGCCGCGGCCTCGGCCGGCGACTCACCCCCGGGGCCTTCGGCGGGTGCCTCCGCCGTGCGGCGGTCCGTCCCCGCCCCACGGGGGTCCGACCGGCCGCCCGCCGGGCCTCCCGCCGACGCCAGGCCGAGCCGGGCGTGCGCGGCCTCCACCGCGTCGCCGCCGGGGCCGTCCGCCGGAACGTCGCCGAGGACCTCTTCGAGCAGCGCCCGGCCCTCCGCCACGCGGCCGAGGTCGAGCAGCGTCTGGCCGAGTCGCCGTCGCGTGGCCGCGCTGCCCGGCTCGCCCGCCGCGTACCGGTCCGTGGCCCTGCCCAGCAGGTCGGCGGCCCATACGGGGTCGGCGTGGGCCAGCGCGAGACGACCGCCCTCCGCAAGGGCGTCGGCGGCGCGTCGCCGCAGCCCGTCGGTGTGCGCGTCCTGGGCGCCGAGCTCGACGCGGTAGCGGTACGCCTGCTCCAGATGGGCCCCGACCGCGGCGCTGCCGCGCTGCCGGACCGTGTCGAGGCGGGCCGCGCGCTCGTGCCGGTCGGCGCGGTCCTGCTTGGACTGGCTGGTGTGGACGACCTCCTGGATCAGCCCTCCGGCGAAGCGGAACGCCCGGCCGTCCGGCCTGATGAGACGGTGCCGGACGAGCCGGTGGAGGGTGGTGCGCAGCTCGGGCTCGGTCCACGCCTCGGCGGGATGTCCGGCGAGCGCCGTGAGTTCGTCGGCGGTGAAGTCGCCGCCGAGGACGGACGCCAGGCCGAGGGCCTGCTGTTCGGGCGGTTCGAGCGCGTCGATCCGAGCGCCGATCAGGGCCTGGAGGGGCAGCGGGACGCTGTCCGCGTCGACGGGGTTCCCCGCGACGAGCAGCTGCTCCAGATGCAGCGGGTTCCCGCCGACCCGCGCCAGGACCCGCGGGGCGAGCGGCGCGCCGTCGGCCGGCCGCCCCGTGAGCTCGGCGGCGAGGAGTTGCGCCTCGGTGTCGGAGAGGCCGCCGAGGAGGACGGCGCTGGGGGCCAGTTCGGGCCGCGCGTCGAACAGCTGGGGCCGGGTGAGCAGGACGATCAGCACGGCCGCGTCGGTCAGGGCGCGCAGGAGCCGGTCGAGGGCGTCGAAGAGCGGCTGCGCGGCCCAGTGGCAGTCGTCGACGACCAGCACGACGGGCTGGTCCCCGGACAGCTCGGCGAGCACCCTGGCGAGTGCGGCGCAGGTGTCCGCCGGGGAGGGGTTGGGGGTCCCGTCGAGGAGCAGGCCTTGGTGGAGCAGATCGAGTTCGGGGGACGGCACGGCGCCGCCGGCGCTCTCGAGCAGCCCCGCCACGGCGTCGGCGAGCGCCCCCAGACTGGGCTGCTCGCCCCGGGCCCGGCAGCGGCCGACGCCGTACCGGGGGGCGGTGGCGGGGAGCGGGGAGAGCGGCGGTGCGCCTCCGTCCGTCGGGCGCGTGGCTGCCGTGCCCGCGTCTGTCATGCGGTGGAGCCACTCCCGTACCAGCCGGGTCTTCCCCTGGCCCGCCTCTCCGACCACCACCAGGCGGTCGACGCTCCCCGTGCGCGCCACCCGGCCCAGCACCTCCTCCATCAGCGCCAGTTCGCTCCCCCGGCCGACGAAGCCGATGTCGAAGCGGCGGAGGGCCTCCGGTCCGTCCTCCTCGTCCAGGGCCATCAGGCGGTGCGCCGCCACCCGTTCGCTCTTGCCCTTGAGGAGGAGGGGGCCGGTCTCCGTCGTCCGGATGCCGGGCCCGGCCGCCGCGAGGGTGTCGGGACCCAGCAGGATCTCCCCGGCGGCGGCGTTCTGCTCCAGGCGGGCGGCCACGTTCACCACCTCGCCCGAGACCATCGCCTGCCGCTGCGTGGCCGAACCGGTCACCGCCTGACCGGTGTTGATGCCGATCCTCATCTCGAGGCGTACCCCCACGGCCTCCTCCAGGCGGGCGTTGAACCCGGCGAGCGCCTCCCGCATCGCCAGGGCGGCGGACGCCGCCCGCCGTGCGTCGTCCTCACGGACCGTCGGTACGCCGAAGACCGCCATCACGGCGTCCCCGATGAACTTCTCCACGGTGCCGCCCTGCTCCTCGATCCGCAGGCGCATCAGGTCGAACCAGCGGAGCGTCACCGAGCGCAGCGTCTCGGCGTCCAGCGCCCCGGAGAGCGCGGTGGAGCCCACCAGGTCGCAGAAGAGGACCGTCACGACCTTGCGGCCCGTCGGCCTGGCCGAGGCCGGCCCCGGAGCGCACGGGCTGCCGCAGGACGGGCAGAACCGGGCTCCGGGCGGCGGGGCACTCCCGCACGAGGCGCAGGGCATGGGTTCCTCCGGGGGCGGGGGACGGTGGACGGGGGGATGTGAGGTACGAGAGGTCGGCAGGGGGACGGGGGACGGGGGGCGGCGAGGGGCGGGGGTGGCAAGGGGCGCCGCCCGGGCGGCGGTGGGCCCGGGTCAGAACAGCGCGCCGCCCGCCACGTCCGCGTGGGCCTGGACCTCGGGGGCCGCCGCGTCGAGCCGGCCCCTGATGTCGACCAGCAGGGCCAGCTCGTCCGGCGTCAAGGCCCGTACGACGTCCTGCTGTTCCTCACTCAGGGCGTCCACGTTGAAGCCCGCGGCGGCGAGTGCCTCCAGGGTGGGCTCCGGGCCGTGCGGGGTCGCGTGGTCGGTCACGGGTGTCCTCCGTTGTCCTCGGCGAGGGAAAGGAACAGGCGGGTGAGCAGGTTCGCCGTGTGCAGCGCGCTGACCGCGACGGCCGTCTGCCGGGCCGGGCTCGGCGCGAGCGCGTCGAACACCCGGTACAGGTCGTCCAGGTGGCCGCCGTCGAGCTCCGCGTGCTCCCTGAGCGTGCGGAAGGCGCCGGCCGGCAGCCCGGTGACCTCGGCGAGGCGGTCCGCGAGCCGGGGCCCGGGGGCGTTGCCCTCCAGGACGGCGATGTAGCCGAGCAGGGCCACGGGGTGCTCGTGTTCGATCCGGTAGTACTGCGCCCCGGCGAGTTCCACGACGATCGGGTGCGGCACGGCCGCGGGTCCCGCACCCGCTGCTGCCAGGTCGTCGAGCAGCCAGGCGTCGTGGTCGCGCTCCTCCTCGGCGTGGCGGAGGCAGTACGCGGCCAGGCGCCGCGCGGCCGGGTCGTCGGGCTCGGCGGCGCACCGCTCGGCCGCCCGCAGGAGAAGCGGCACCGAGGCCCGTACGAGCCGATGCATGGCGGTCAGATAGCGCACGTACCGCTCGCGGAGGCCGTCCGGCCGCCAGAGCGCGGCGGTCGCGGCCCTCAGGACGGGGGCGGTGGGTGTGAGTTTGGTGCGGAGCGCCAGGGATGCGGTGACCGTGGCGGTGGCGGTGCCCGCCGCCGGGACTGTGCGGGTCTCGGGGGCTGCGGCTCCTGCTGTGGCTACTGCTGCGGCTGTGGCTGTGGCGTTCATCGACTGCTCCTCGCCTCTGCGGTTGGCGGCGCCTGGGTGAGTCGGGGCTCCTTCGTGGGCACGGGTTCCTCTCCGGGCGGCGGCTCGACCAGGTGCGCGTAGCGCGCGCACCCCATGCGCCGTACCAGGGCCGCGGGTCCAGCCGCGCGCTGCTGCGCCGTGGTGAGCCGGTCGAGGAGTTCGCCGACGCGACCGCCCGCGTCCCGGGCCGCGCCCTCCAGGACGCTCGGGCGGTCGCCGAGCGCGTGGCAGCTGCGGCAGTAGCCGGCCGGCGCGGGCGCGGTCTCGTAGCGGGCGTGCAGCCGCCGCGGGCCGACCGCGCGCAGCATCCGCAGCACCGGGGAGCCGAGGGAACGCTCGCGGACGGTCGGCCAGTCGTCCTCGGCGATGTGTCCGAGCCGCAGGTGCGGGGGCACGGGCCGCCGGTCGACGGTCCACTGGTTGCAGCAGGCCGCCACCGTTCCGTCGAAGGCGACGACGGGCCAGGCCGCGAGGGCGCAGGGCGCCGCCACGTCGTCGTCCGGGCCCGGCGGTGTCGGCCGGACGAGGCCGGCGGCGCGGCCGAGCGGCCGCACCTCGTTGACCAGCATCGGCATCCGGGCGCCGAAGACACGGCGGACGTCCGCGACGACGTCGGCCAGGTACGGGTCGCCGGAGTCCGCGCCGGTCTCCGGCCCGGGGCCCTCGCCCGTGCCGGTGCCGGTGCCGGTTCCCGTGAGGTGGATGCTGGCGGGGATCCCGGCGTCGAGTACGGCGCGGAGGGCGCGCAGGACGTCCGCGCGCGGGACCTCGCGCTCGTGGTGGACGTCCAGGCTCGCAGAGAAGTGGTCCAGAGCGGTGATCGTCCGCATGATCCGGTCGGGGACGCGTCCCCCGCGGGCGAAGAACATCCCGCTGAGCAGGGCCACCCGGGACCCCTTCGCCTGCGCGAGACCGGCCACGCGGGCGGCCAGCTCCGGGAGGAGCAGCGGTTCGCCGCCGGTCAGCATGACCACCTCGGGACGGTCCTCGACACCGAACGAGTCGATGAATCGCAGGAGTTGCCGCTGGTCGGGCTCCTCCGACGCCGTCATGGACGAGGCCGTGGAGCAGTGCGCGCAGCTCATGGGGCAGCGGCGGGTGAGGGCCACGAGGAGACCGCCGCAGGGCACCGGCCGCAGGCCGATGAGCTCCGCCAGGTCCATGTCCGTCTCCTCCTCGTCGGGTTCGCTCCGCGCCCGGTCCCCCGGCGGGTTCCCCCGGAGGTCGCCGCCGACGTGCTGTCAGGACACCGTCGGCCCGCACTCGTCCCGCGCGCGGAGCGTTCCCGGATCGTGCCCCCGGGCGGCAGACTTCCGGTTCACGAACGCCTGGTGAACGGTTAAGTCCCAGGTCCCGCAGGGTGCGGCGGGCACCGGACGGGTGCGGGGAAGAGCGCGGCCGGGCCGCGGGCGGCCGGGTCCCGCGGTCCGGCTCGGGCATCGGCCCACGTCACGAAGGTGTGGCGGGTCCGCTCCGGTGACGTATACCGGCGTCGAACCGACGGCCAGGCGTTCCCATACCCGCCGTTCGTACGTTCTTCTCAGCCGGCGCAGCGACGCCGTCAAACGAGGAGGACGAACATGCCCGAGAACACGAACCCGAAGCCGGTCGAGGACGAGGACATCGAGGTCGTGGCGCACGGGGAGGCCGAGGAGGACGAGGCCGGCTGCATCATCAACAACTCCAGCGACATCTCCTGACGCGACTCGTCTCGTCCTGAGTACCTCGCGGGCCACCCGGTTCCCGGCGCATCACGCCAGGACCGGGGGGCCCGCGGCCACTCACGGGCCCGCGCACCGTCACCCTGCGCTCTCCGGCCCGATCCCCTCCGCACGTCACCCACCGCCGACTGCTCTCCACCCTCCGTCTTCCATCGCCCGCCCGACCCCGAGGGAGCGCGCTCGTCGTGAAGATCCTGCTCTGCCCGCTCAGCGACGGCGGCTACCTCTACCCGGCGCTCGCGGCCGGCCGCGAGCTGCGCCGCCGCGGCCATCACGTCAGCGTCCTCGCCAGGTCCTCCGCAGGCCCCGTCGTGGCCGAGGCAGGGCTGCCGTGCGCGGTGGCCGAGGACTTCGGCGGCCACCGGGCGTTCTCCGCCACGTGGTGGGGGAAGACCGGTGCCGCCCAGTACCGGGCGGTCCTGCGCGCGGCCCGGGCGGCGAGGGCCGATCTGCTCGTCACCTCGGTGCTGTGCAACGGCGCGCTGCTCGCCGCCGAGGCCCTGGACATCCCGGTGGCGGTGGTCGGGCTCTCGGTCCATCTGTGGGACTACCGGAGCGGCGGCGACGGGGAGCCGCACCTGGGCAGGACCCGGGAGAGCCGGACCCTCGACAGCCTGGACCTCCATGCCGCCACACGGGAGGAGGTCGGCCTGGCCGGGCGCGCGCCCCGCTGGGCGCACGATCCGCTCCTCGGCGACGCGCTGCTGCTCCGCGGGGATCCGGCGCTGGAGCATCCGGGGGCGGAACTCCCCGAGCGGGTGGCTCACGTGGGGCCGCTGTCCTGGGAACCCGCGCCCCGTCAGGGCGAGTGGGAGGCTGTCGAGGAGCACGTGGGGAGGACGGGCGGGGGGAAGCCCGTCGTCTACGTCCATCTCGGCCGCTTCTTCGGCGGCCGGACGCTCTGGCCGCGGCTCAACGAGGCGTTCACCGGCGGACCGTTCCAGGCGGTGGTCGAGCAGGGCCGGTCCACCGACCCCGCGCCCGCCCCTGAGGCCGACATCCTGCTCGTACGGAAGCCCTGGATGGGACCGCTCGTCGACGCGGCCGACCTGGTGCTGGCCAACGGCACGTCGGCCCCGGTCCTTTCGGCGCTCCTGCGCGGCCGCCCTCTGGTGCTCTCGCCCAACGGGTCCGAGCAGCCGCTGCTCACCGGCGCCTGCGTACGGGCCGGCGTGGCCGTGCGCGATCCGAAGACCCCGTCCGTGGACCTGTCGGCGCTGCTGGAGTCGGTGTCGCGCGACGAAGGACTGCGGAGCCGAGCCCGCGCGCTCGGCGACAGGCTGGCCGCGGCGGACGGCGCGGCCCGCGCGGCCGACATCGTCGAGCGGGTGGCTCAGGCATCCGCGATCCCGAAGGAGAACCATGAGTACGCGATCAGTCGGCCTCGATGAGGCCGTGGCGAGTCTGTCCATGGGTGCGCGGCACTGGATCGCGCGGCACGCGGGGTACCTCGACTCCCCCGCCGGGCACGCCGAACTGCCGGTGACGCCGCGCGTCAAGGCGCTCCTGCAGCTCGCGCTGCTCTGCCGCTACTGGGGAGAGTCCGCCCCGGCGGAGACCGCCCTGGGCGAGGCGGCCTCGATCGTCGAACAGGCCTGGCAGCGACCGGACTTCCGGCGTCTCCTGACCCTCGACGGCCGGTACGCACGGCAGTTCGAGCTGATGTACGCGGCACTGGCACCGGCCGGAACCGCCACCGGGGCCTCCCGCGCCGTCCTCGCACGGCTGAAGGGCGACGGCTATCTCGCGCCGGGCCGCAAGGCCCCGTACCTCCACCTGGAGGCGAGGTTCTACGCCGATCTCGCGGGGGCGGAGCACACGTTCGCCTCGTACGACGAGCTGTACGCGGCCAGCCTGCCCGCCCGGGCCGCCACCCTGCCGGTGGCCGACCTGGACGCCTGTGTGGTCACCCACACCGTCTTCTACCTCAGCGACTTCGGCCTCCGCGATCCCGGCCTGACCGACGAGGCCCGCGAGCAGGCCCTGCAGGTCGTCGAGCGGCTCACCCACCACTGCCTGGGCCTCGGCGAATGGGACCTCGTCGGCAAGCTCGTGCTCGCGCAGCACTGCCTCGGCGCGGATCCCCTCGGTACGCCCTCCGGGGCGGCCGGCATCCGGATGCTGGCCGAGGTCCAGGAGGCCGACGGGGCGATCCCCGGGAAGTCCGTGGTCAGGCGCGCCCCGGCGGACGCGACGCCCGTGCAGTACTTCCGGAAGTCGTACCAGGCGACCCTCGTCACCGCGCTCACGACGCTGATCGTCGGCAGCGGCCGGACGGCCGCGCCCGGCGGGCCCGTCGCGCGCTCCACCTCCGCCGCGGGAACCGCAGGAGCCGCAGGAGCCGCGGGAACCACAGGAACCACGGGAAAGACGGCCGTACGGGAGGCGACACGGTGAGCATCGACCAAGCGACGGGCATCGACCGGCAGCCGGCGCCCGCCGTCCCGGCCGGGACCGACCTCGCCTCCTCCGGCGCGCGGCTCCTCCGGGGCGAGCGCACCTGGTGGTTCCTCGGTCCGGGCGGCGTCGCCCGGCTCGCCGACCGCCATGTCACCCCCGACGGGAGCCTGCGTCCCGAGGCCGAGCAGCGGCTGCGGGAGAGCGGCATGCTCACCCCCGCCACGGTCCGCGCCTACGCCCTGACCGTCCTCACCAGCACCCACTGCAACCTCGGCTGCGGCTACTGCTTCCAGAACACGGCGCAGGACCTGGCGGGCGGGAGCCGGCCGCCGCGGATCGCCCGCACCCGGCTCACCTCGGAGACGATCACCTCGATCCTCGGGTTCACCGAGCGCCGCATGGCCGCGGTGGGACTGGAGAAGCTCAGGATCCTCCTCTTCGGCGGCGAGCCCCTCCTCAACCCTCGTGGGTGTCTCGAACTCCTGGAGCGGGCCGCGGACATCGCTCCCACCTCGGCCTGGATGATCTCCAACGCCACCCTGCTCACCCCGTCCCTCGCCCGTCGGCTCCACGACCGCGGCCTGACCTCCGTGCAGGTCACCTTCGACGGCGACCGTGACGACCACGACCGGATCCGGGTCGGCAGGGCGGACGGCAGCGGCACCTTCGACAAGATCGTCCGCAACATCGTGAAGGCCACCGAGGCCACACCGCTGCGGTGGACCCTGCGGGTCAACGTCTCCCAGGAGACCTTCCACGGGGTCGACGCGCTGATCGACCGGCTGGCGGGCGCGCTCGACCCCGCGCGCTGCACGCTGTACTTCGCCCGCATCGGCGACGTCGGCGTCGGGTACGCCAACAGCCTCCTGCACACCGGCGAGCTCTCCGCCGCCTTCACCCGCTGGCAGCGCAGGGCCCTGGAACTCGGCTTCGCCGTGAACCGCCCCGGCGGCCGGAAGACCTGCGTCACCTGCGGCCACACCGACGGCCGGTACGGCGCGGTCGTGAGCGCGGACGGCACCCTGGCCAGCTGCTGGGAGACCGCGGGCAAACCCGACTGGGAGGTCGGCACGGTCACCGACGGCTACCTGCCGAGCGCCGAGACCGCCGACCGGTGGATCGCCTGCCAGGACCTCTACAGCTACGACGAGGACGCCCGGACGCTCGCCAGGTTCCGCGACACCGTCGACACGGCCCTGCTCGACCATCTGCACGAGACGGGGCGCCTGTAGCCATGCCTCCCTCACTCCTGGAGCAGCTCTCCGCCGGCGCGCTGGACTGGCTGGGCGGGAACCTCGACCACTTCGACCCGTTCGCCACGGCCGCCGGGTCGGACACCCGGTCGACACCGCAGGCGAAGGCCAAGGCCGCACTGGAGCTGGGGCTGCTCTGCCATCGCGCGGCGCGGCCGGACGGCTCCGCCCCGGACCCGCTGGGCGGAGCGGCCGCACTCGTACGGAAGCTCTGGCAGGACCCGGACTTCCCGCGGCTCTTCGACGGCAGTCCCGTGTACGCCTCCACGTACCGGCTGGTCTACGCCGCGCTCGCGCCCGACGGGATCGACACCACGCAGTGCCGTGAGGCCCTCGCCCGGCTGGACCCCGACTTCCTCTCACCGGGCGGGAAGTCGCCGTACCTGCGCATCGAGATCCGCTACTACGCGGACAAGGCGGGCGTCCGCCACACCATCGAACCGTACGCCGCACTCCTCCCGCGGAGCCCTCTCCTCGCCCACCCCGCCGACGGCCCCGCGGTCGCGGCCGGGACCGCGGGGGGCGCGGTGCGGCCGCTCACCGTCCCGCAGGCGTACGCGCTGACCCACACCGCCTTCTACCTCGGCGACTTCGGCCGCGCCGAGCCCCGGCTCACCGGAGCCGGCCTGGACCACGCCCGGGACCTCACCCACCGGATGCTGCTCCACTGCGTCGCGCACGAGCTCTGGGACCTGGCGGCGGAGCTCGTCCTCACCCAGTTCGTCCTGGGCGAGGACCCCCTCCGTACGCCCTCGGGAGCGGCGGCCGTGGAGTGCCTGGCGCGCGCCCAGCGGGCCGACGGGGCGATCCCCGGGAGGTCGGCCGAGCTCAGGGCCGGGCCGGGTGCCACAGCCGGCGAGTTCTTCCGGAAGGCGTACCACACGACTCTGGTGACGGCCCTCATGGCGTCGATCGTCTCGTCACCGAGGGAGGTCTCATGACACCGCGCCTCACACTGATCAACCGCGACTACACCCGCCTCTGGTTCGGCCAGGCCGTCTCGTCCGTCGGAGACGCCGTCTTCAGTACCACCCTGGTGCTGTGGGTGGCGACCGTGCTGGCGAAGGACGAGTCGTGGGCGCCGATGGCGGTCAGCGGGGTGCTGATGGCGTCCAGCGTCGCCGTCCTGGGCATCGGACCCCTCGCGGGCGTGTTCGTCGACCGCTGGGACAAGCTCGCCACCCTGCTCCGCACCGAGGTGGTGCGCGGGGCGCTCGTGGTGGTGCTGACGGCCGTCTCCTTCCTGCCGGTCGACGCGCTCCCGGCAGGTGTCTGGCTCGCCCTCGTCTATGTGACCGTCCTCCTGCTGCACGCGGCCGGCCAGTTCTTCTCTCCGGCACGCTTCGCGATCCTGGCCGACCTCGTGAAGGGGGACGCCAACCGCGCCCGGGCCGCCGGCATCGGCCAGGCGACCGGCGAGACCGCGTGGATCATCGGCCCTCCGCTCGCGGCTCCGCTGCTGTTCGCCGCCGGCATCCAATGGGCCCTGCTCTTCAACGCGTTGTCCTACGCGGTGTCGTACGTGGCGATCCGGTCCATCGACCTGCCCGCGCCGGCCACGACGGCCGGCGGCGGGAGGCCCGCTTCCGGGTCCGCTCCGGAGGACGCGAAGCCGGCGCCGCAGAAGCCCAGCCTCGGCCGCGAGTTCGCGGAGGGGGTGCGGTTCTTCGCGCGCAGCAGGTTCCTGGTCGTACTGCTTCTGCTCGCCGTCATCGGGCAGTTCGGGCTCGGCGCGCTGAGCACCCTGAACGTCTTCTTCACCACCGGCAACCTCAACGCCGACGCCCATCTCTACGGGTACATCGGCATGGCGATGGGAGTGGGCGGCATCGCGGGCGCGTTGAGCGGGGGCCGGGTCGTGCAGTGGCTCGGCGCGCGCCGGAGCACCTGGATCAGCCTGCTGGTGAGCGGCACCCTGCTGATCGCCTACTCCCGGCAGACGACCTTCCTCGGCGGCATCGCGCTGCTCTTCGTCTTCACCGTTCCGCTGACCGTCCTCAACACCGCGATGGCACCGCTGCTGCTCGCGGCGGCTCCCCCGGACCTCAGGGGACGGGTGATGGCGGTGTTCTACCCGGTGACGAAACTGGCGTCGATGCTCGCCGCGGTCCTGTCCGGCTGGCTGGCCGGCTCGGTGCTGACGGACGTCGCGGGCTCGTTCGGCGGTGTCAGGTTCGGTCCCATCGACACGATCTTCGCGGTGTCCGGAGCGATCGTCGTCCTGTCGGGTGTCTTCGCGTGGCTGGCGCTGCCCGGCACGGGGAGCGCGGAGAAGGAGCCGGGCGAGGACGCCGCCGGAGGTCCCGGGGAACCGGCTGCGAAGGGCGCGGGGGAACCCGTCGGGGAGGCTACGGAGGCGGAGGATGCCACGGTCGGTGGGACCGCCGCCGAGCCGGCCGTCGCGCTCACGGCCGACGTCACCTCTCCGGCCGGATCCCGAGGCCACCGTCCGCCCGATCACGAACGAGGGAGACCGGAGTGACCACCGACGCCCGACGGACACGGCGCCCGTACCCGCACGCCGAGCGGCAGGACGTCGTCCAGGAACTCCACGGGGTGCGTGTCCCGGACCCGTACCGCTGGCTGGAGAACGCCGAGACCGCCGAGACGCGCCGCTGGAGCGCCGAGCAGGAGGCCCTGTACGCCGCGGAACGGACCGCCCTGCCCGGTCTGGAGCAGTGGGAGGCGGCGGTCTCGGCGCTCGGCGACGGCGATCGTGTCCGGTCGCCCAAGGTCCGCGGCGGCAGGGTGTTCTGGCTGCGGCAGGAGGCCGGCCAGGAGCACCCGGTCCTGGTGGTGGCGGACGCCGGAACGGGGACGTCTGCTTCTGCTTCTGCTTCTGCTTCTGCTTCTGCTTCTGCTTCTGCTTCTGCTTCTGCTTCGGAGCGCGTACTGCTCGATCCCAGCGTCCTCGATCCGTCCGGCCGTACCGTCCTCGACGCCTGGGAGCCCTCCGTGGAGGGCGATCTGGTGGCCTGCCAGGTGTCCCGGAACGGCACGGAGGACTCGCTGCTCCGGGTGATCGACGTGGCCACCGGCGAGGTCGTGGACGGGCCGTTGGACCGGGTGCGGAAGTCGTCGGTGGGCTGGCTTCCCGGCGGCGGGGCGTTCTACTACGTCCGGCAGCTGGACCCCCGGCTGAACCCCGGGGAGGAGCGCTACCACCGCCGCGTCTGCCTGCACCGGGTCGGCACGTCACCGGAGACGGACGCCGTGGTCTTCGGCGAGGGGCGGGACAAGACCCAGTTCTACAGCGTCTCCGTGACCGAGGACGGCCGCTGGCTCGCCATCACGGCCACGCTCGGCACCGGCCGCGGGACCGACGTCCACCTGGCCGACCTGTCGGCCGCGCCGCTCGACCGTCCGCTGCTGCGGCCGGTCCAGGAGGGCATGGGGGCGGCGACCAGGCTGCATGCCGTGCCCGGTACGGGCCCGGCGGACCGGGTGTGGCTCCGCACCGACCGCGGCGCGGCGCGCGGTCGCATCGTCGCCTGTCGGCCGGACGAGGTCCACCTGGGCCCGGACGCCTGGCACGAGGTCGTCCCCGAACGGCCGGACGCGGTGCTCACCCACCTGGTCGTGCTCGCGGGTCCCGAGCTCAAGAACCCGCTCGGCCTGGCCGCCTGGACCCGCGACACCGTGGCCGAGGTGACGTTGCACGATCTGGTGGAGGGCCGGCAGGTGGCCACGGTGCCGCTCCCCGGAACCGGCGCGGTCGGCGATTTCACGGCCGTGGCGTCGGGTGGTCACGAGGCGTGGTTCGCGTACACGGACTTCGTCACGCCGGTGCGCGTCCTCCGCTTCGACGCGCGTACGCACCGCCTGACCCGCTGGGAACGGGACGGGGGTGCCCATGCGCCGGGCGATCCGGACAGCCCGGCGACCGACGGTCGGGCGGCCGACGGCCGGGCGGTGGGTGGTCCGGCGGCGGGCCGTCCGGGGACGGGCGGCGCGGTGACCCGCCAGGTCGCGTTCCCGTCGCGGGACGGGACGACGGTCCGGATGTTCGTCATCTCCCCCGGCGGGCGGCCGGACCGGCCGCGCCCGGTACTGCTCACGGGGTACGGCGGCTTCGGCCGCACGATGTCGCCCCGCTACCGGGCGCAGGTCCTGGCCTGGGTCGGGGCGGGCGGGGTGTTCGCCTGGGCGGGCCTTCGCGGCGGCGGCGAGGAGGGCGAGGCGTGGCACCGGGCCGGGAGCGGCGCGCACAAGCAGAACACCTTCGACGACTTCGCCGCGGCGGCCGACCGGCTGATCGAGGCGGGCTGGACCGAGCCGGGCCGGATCGCCATCATGGGCGGCTCCAACGGCGGGCTGCTGGTCGGAGCGGCCCTCACGCAGGAGCCGGAGAAGTACGCCGCCGTGGTGTGCTCGTCCCCGCTCCTGGACATGGTCCGCTACGAACTGTCCGGCCTCGGCCCGAGTTGGACGCCGGAGTACGGCAGCGCCCAGGACCCGGCGCGGCTGCCGGTGCTTCTCGGCTACTCGCCGTACCACCGGGTCGTGCCCGGGACCGCGTACCCGGCGGTGCTGCTGACCGCCGCGGACGGCGACACCCGCACCGACCCGCTGCACGCCCGCAAGATGTGCGCCGCGCTCCAGCACGCCACGTCGGGCACCGGCCCGGTCCTGCTGCGGCTCGAGCACGGAGTCGGCCACGGGGAACGGTCCGCGTCCCGCGCGGCGGCACTCCAGGCCGAGTGCCTGGCCTTCCTGGCATCCCACGTGGGCCTACCGGCTCCGGGCTCGGCTCCGGGCTCGGCTCCGGGCTCGGCTCCGGGCTCCGCCGCGGGTGCTCCGCCGCGGTGACCGCCGGCGCCGGCGCGTCACGGCCTCGACGCGTCGGCGCCGCGCCAGGCGGGCGCCGCTTGGTGGGCCGTGCTTGGTGCGCCGTGCTCGGGGGCGGCGCCCGGTGAGGTCGCGCTCGGTGGAGTCGCGCTCGGTGGCGGGCCCGGCCCGGCCGGGACACGCCTCCGGCCGGGCCCCACAGGCACCCCGCGTACCGCCGCCCCCCTCCCCCGCTACGTCAGCACCGGCGTCCCGTGACCCGCGCCCCGTGCGTACAGCCGTATCAGGTGGGGCATGTCGTACTGCGCCGCGTGTGCGGTGACCTCACCGCCCGGCGACGTGACCATGCCGGCGTCGATGAGCGCCTCCACCACCCGCACCGCGTGCCGCTCGTCGCAGCCGAGCGCCTCCGCCGCCTCCGTCAGACCGAAGGGGCCGTCCCCGGTGCCCGCGGCCAGCCGGCCCGCGTCCCTGCCCCGCTGCTCGGGGAGCGTCTCCCAGCCGTGGGCCAGCCGCTGCCGTACGGACACGTCCCCGGCGGTCAGTTCGTCCAGGGCGCCGCTGGGATCCGTCAACCGGTCGGCGAACTCCCGCAGCGGTACGTGGCGGAGCACCGCGAGCCGCATCCCGCTCACCCGGACCGCGAGCGGCGAACCGCCGCACGCCCGTACGATCCGCAGCGCGGCCTCCCGGTCGGCCCGCACCCGGCGCGGGCCGACGAGCCCTGCGAGGAGTTGCACGGCCTCGGCCGTGTCCAGCGGCGGAACGGTGATCCGCCGCACCGGGGCGAGGCCGCCCAGTTGACCGCGCGCGGTGATCAGCACCCTGCCCTGTCCGCCGCACGGGAGCAGCGCTCGTACGGCGCGCTCCTCGGGTACGTCGTCGAGGATGACCAGGACCCGGTGCCGTCCCAGCCACTCCCGCCACGCCTCGGGGGTCGACAGTCCGGTCCGCCCCGTCCGTTCGCCGAGTTCCGCGAGGACGGCGGACGTACATCGGGGGCGTCCGTCCGCCTCCCGCAGGGAGACGCAGAGCCGCCCCTCGGGGAATCGGCCCGCGAGGAGGTGGGCGGCTCTGACCGCCAGCGCGGTCTTCCCCGATCCCGCGGGGCCGGACAGCAGCACGACGGCGCCCGGGTCTCCCGCCTCGCCCGGAGCGACCCCCTCGCCGTGCTCCAACAGGTCCAGGAGGTCGTGGAGTTCCTCGCCGTGTCCGGTGAAGTCGGACAGGTCGGGCGGCAGCAGGACGGTCGGCTTCGACGAGGCGGCCGCGGGTCTCCCGCCCGGCGGCCCGCCGGCCGTGCCCGCCCCGGCGGCCCGGGCGTCCCCCCTGAGGATCTGCCGGTAGCGGGCGGCCATCGCGCCGCTCGGCTCCAGGCCCAGCTCCCTGGCCAGCAGCTGCCGGTAGTCGTCGTAGACCGCGAGCGCCTCCGGCTGCCGGCCGGAGCCGCTCAGCGCGCACATCCAGGCCGAGCGGAGCCGCTCCCGCAGCGGGTGCCGCTCCACCAGGTCGCGCAGCCCCTCGACCACGGCGGGCGCGCCGCCCAGCTCCAACTCGGCCTCCGCCCAGCTCTCGTAGGCCGTCACGTGCCGCAGCCCGAGCCGCTCGGCCTCCTCGGCCAGCGTGGGCGACTGCCGGAGGTCGTCGCCCAGCGGCGGTCCCTGCCACAGGTCGAGGGCCTGTCCCAGCAGGCGTGCGGCCACCTGGGGCGGCTGGCCCTCGGCGGCCCGGACCAGGGAGCGGAACCTCAGCAGGTCGAGTTCCTCCTCCGCCGCGCGCAGGACGTATCCGCCTCCGGTGTGGGCGAGCCGTGGCGGGTCCGGCGCCTCCCGGTCGTCCGGCCCGAAGAGCGCCCGCAGGGCGCTGACGTACACCTGGATGTTCTTGCGGGCGGTACGAGGGGGCTCCTCCGGCCAGACGGCCTCGGTCAACGCGTCCACGGACACCGGTGAGTTGGCGGATGCCAGGAGCGTCGCCAGTATGATGCGCTGCTTCAACGGGCCCAGCGGCAGGGCCCGTTCGCCCTGGAAGGCCGCGAGCTGGCCGAGGACGGTGAACCGGAGTGTGCCGGGTGAGGCGACGGGCCGCGCGGACGGACTCGGCATCGAGCGAACCTCCGTGTGGTGACGGGAGTTGGTCGGTCCGCTCGATGATCCGCCGCGCCGGACCTTCACACATCGGTACCGAACCCTCACAGTCGTGCCGTCGCGGAACGGGTCCTGGGGGACCCGCCCCCAGGGGATCGGGTACGGCCCCCATCCCGGGGCCGACGAGCCCCCACGTCGCCGGACCACACCGGACCGGGCGGGTGGGTGGGCGGCGGGGCGACCGCCGTCCCACTTCGGATCAGGCCGACGGCTGCCGGAACGCGATCCGGGCCGGCCCGGCCGGCGCCCCGTCCTCCGCCCGCTCCGCCGACAGCGCGCACAGCGCGGAGCGGTCCGCACAGCCGGTCTTGGCCATCAGGCTCGCCATGTGCTTCTCCACCGTCCTCGGTGAGATGCACAGGCGCTGGGCGATCTGGAGATTGCCCGGACGTTCCATGAGCAGCACGAACACCTCGTACTCGCGCGGCGTGACACCGGCGGTGCGCAGCTCGGCCGGGATCCGTTCCCGGCCACCTCTGCGCTGCGGCACACTGACGCCCGCCTGGCGCAGGAGCGCCCGGCAGGCACCGGCCACCGGCTGTACGCCGGCCTCGTGGAAGTACTCCTCCGCCGTCCGCAGCCAGGCGACCGGCTCGCCCCAGGAGTCGGCGAGCGCCGCCTCCGCGACCAGCCGCAGGGCGAGATGCCAGACGTGCGGGAACACCGCCGCGACACGGCCGGCCTCCTCCACCGCGCGCCGCGCGCCGATCGGGTCGCCGCCCCGGCCGCGCAGGACGGCGTCCGCCAACCCGAGGAACATCCGGTTCCAGGCCAACTGCCCGCCGGGTGAGGCGAGCGCCTCCCGGTACGCCTCCCGGGCTCCGCCGAAGTCCTCGCCCCCACCAGGGTGATCGCCGTCCAGGATGCGCAGCAGCGGGCGGAGCCCGTACCGCCCGCTGAGGTAGAAGAAGCTCGGATGCTCCCGCTCCCAGGCGAGGGCCGCGTCCAGCTCGGCCGTGGCCCGCTTGCGGTCCTCGGCCATGAGCGCGCCGACGGCCTGGCACAGTCCGCGTTGCAGGGGGACGAGCATCGACTCCTCGCCGCCCGCCCTGCGGAACCGGACGAGGGCTCGCTCCTGTTCGCGGCCCCGCCCCTGGTGGGCGGCGAGCGTGGCGTCGACGAGGAGCAGGTAGCGGTGCGCCGACAGGTTCTGGAGGCGGGCGCTCGCCTCCACGGAACGGTCGACGATCTCCCGGGCCCGGTCCCATCGCCCGGCGAGCACGCTCTGCATGGCGAGCAGTCCGTCGACGGTCTGGAGCACGCTCAGGGAGCCGAGTTCGTGCGCCGCCGCGCGGGCGGTCTCCAGCTGCGTCGCCTCCCCGGTCCGCATGAACGCGTTGGTGCCGAGCCGTACCAGCGCCTCGGCCCGTGACACCGCGAGCCGGTGCTTCTCGGCGACCTCCAGCATCCGGACCAGGCAGGCGTCGGCCTCGTCGAACCCGCGCTGCCGGGACAGCAGGGCGAGGAGCTGCCATGCCTGGCAGGCGACGACGGGCCGGCCGCGCTGCTCCGCGGTGAGCGCGGCGCTCCTGGCGGAACGTTCCGCCTCCTTCAGGCGCTCACGGCCGGCCCGGCCCGCCGCGCCCCGTCCGCCACCCTCTCGGCCCGGTCCGCCGCCTTCTCCACCCCGTCCGCCGTCTTCTCGGCCCCGGCCGGCCGGGCTCCCCCGGTCGTCCTCGCCGTCCCGTCCGTCCTGCTCCGGCAGCAGCGCCAGGTGCCCCTCGACGACCACGAGCGCCGCCTCCTGCTCCGGACGCGGCTCGGGCCCGAGCAGGGCGCGGGCCGCCCGGATCCGGCGGCGGGCCTCCTGCTGCTGCTCGGCCATCGTCGCGACCCAGGCGACCTGGGTGTGTGCCTGGGCCCGCTCCTCCGCCGCAGGGGAGCCGACGGGCACCGGCGCCAGGTCGTCGAGCAGTGCGGATGCCAGGTCGGTCCGCCCGGACTCGGCCTGCGCGATGGCCAGTTGCACGGTGACGTCGTCGCGTTCCCCGTCGGCCGCGAGGCCCCGGGCCCGTTCGAGGAGCACGGCGGCCGATCCGGAGGCGCCGGCGTCCAGCATCTGCCGGCCGACCTGGGCGAACTGCCGGGAGGCCGCGACCTTGTCACCGGCCGCGAGGCGGAGCGTGGCCACCAGCTGGCTCTGCTCCCCGGAGAGTTCGCCGGGACGGTCGCGGGAGAGCGACGAGCCTGCGGACTCCTCGATCGCCTGGGCCGCGCGGCGGGCGAGCGCGGCCTGCTCGGCGGGCGGCAACGACGCTCTGAGCGCGTCCGCGGTCAGCACGTGGCGGAAGGTGTAGTGGTCGTGGGCCGCACCGTCGGGGGCGATGATCCCGGCCTCGGACGCGGACCGGAGGTGGGCGAAGAGGGCCCGGTCGTCGAGCCCGGTCACCACCCTCAGCGCCCCGACCGAGAACCGGCCGCCGAGCGTCGCCGCGATGAGGAGCAGTTCGCGCACCGGCTCGTCGAGCCGGGCGAGCCGGCGCGCCCAGCTGCGTACCGCTCCCGTGGGAACCGTCTCCTCGCCGTGATCGGCGAGGAGCCATCCATCGTCCGCCCTGCTCAGCCGTCCCATGTCCAGCAGGTCGGCCAGCAGCACCTCCACGAGGTACGGGTTCCCGCCCGCGCGCCGGGAGAGGTGCCGGTGCGCGGCCGGGGGCACCTCTCCCGGGGCCGCGTCGAGACAGGCGTCCACCATGTGCCGTACGGCGGTCTCGTCCAGCGGCGCAAGTTCCGTGACGGAGGCGGTGTTGCGCAGCTCGGCGGCGAGCGCGAGGTCCAGCGCCGGTCCCGGATCGGGGCGGAGCGTGCCGACCAGCAGGACCGGGAGGTCCGCCACGTTGTCGGCGACGTACTCGACGACCGCGATGGTCTCGGTGTCGGAGTCGTGCAGGTCCTCCAGGAGGACCGCGCAGCCGCGTTCGCGCCCCAGCACGGCAAGTAGTCTGAGGAGCGCCTCGGCCAGTTCGACGAGCGAGATCGTGTAGCCGGGTGCCGTCGCGGCGGCCCGCCATTCCGGCACGAGGCCGGCCAACGCGGGCCGGTACGGGTCGAGTTCCGGATCGTTCGGTGCGCCGGCCGCCCTGAACCGCGAGGACAGCGCCTCGACCAGCGGCCGGAAGGGGACGACGAGCCCGGTGGACGTGGCGCGGCCGCGCAGCACCGGCATGTCCCGGTCGTAGGCGCGAAGAGCGCACTCGCCGGCCAGCCGGGACTTTCCGATCCCCGCCTCGCCGACGAGGAACACGGCCCGTCCGGCGCCCCTCCGGGCGCTCTCCAGGGCCTCGTCGAGTAACCCGATCTCGGCGTCCCGCCCCACGATGACCGACGACGTCGCACGCATGTCCGCAGGCTACTTGATCCTTTTCGTGCACGGCAGTGGGCCGGGAAGCCCCCGGCCCACGTCCGCCCTCGCGTCAGGACACCGTGATGGTGCCCGTGGTGTACGGCATGTCCCATGTGGCGACCGTGTCCAGATCGGCCGTGCGGAGCAGCCGACTGCGCCGCCCCAGCATCCCCGCGGTGCCGAGGGTGACCTCGCCCACCGGGTCGTCCTGGGCCGCGCCCTCCGCGCCGGCACCGCCGTTGACGTACGTCACCGAGTCACTGATCTGCATGGTCCTCACTCGTCCTTCGGGTCCGCGGGAGTGGTGGTGGTGCCGTGGATGGTGCGGGTGGTGCGTGCCCTGCGGTCGTGCGTGGTGCGGTCGTGCGTGGTGCGGCCGTACGTGGTGCGCCCTTCGTGAGATGCGGTGGCGGGTCGTGCGTGGTGCGGCTCAGCGGTCCTGGTGCCCCTCCGTGGTGCGCAGGAGGAGGAGCGACGGTACGCGCTCCGGGAATCCCGCCCGGAGGAGTCCGTGGCCGATCCCCGCGAGACCGGTCAGCAGACCGGGGTGCGGGACTCCGTCCGGGGCGCCGCTCCTGGCGTCGCTCTCCTCGACGGAGGCGAGGAGAGCCCCTGCTCGGCGGAGCCAGTGGGGTCGCGCTTCGGGGAGCGCGGTGTGGCCGAGGAGTTCGCAGAGGCCGGCCTCGCCGTGGCAGAGGCTGTCGTCGGGAGCAGCCCCGTTCTGTCCCAGCCGCTCGGCGGTCCCCCGCGCCCAGGCCGCGAGGTGCGGGTCGGCCAGGGCGCCCGGTGCGTCCAGCACGGCGAGTGCGACGCCCGCTTCTCCCCGGCACCAGGCCGAGGCCCTCGCCGTGTCCGCCGGTCCGCCGCCCGGGGTGGGGGCGGAGACTCCCCTGCGGTCTCCGCCCGGCCCCGGTCCACCGCCCGGCGCGGCCGCCCCGACGGCCGCCCGGATCGCGGACAGCCCCGCGAGCCGGTACCGCTCGGCGGCACGGAGCCCCGCGCCGCCCCCGACGGTGTCCTCGGCACGCTCACCGGCGAGGCCGGCGGCGGATTCCTCCGCCTCGGCGAACCTCAACAAGGCCCATCCGATCCCCGCCGTCCCCTCCGTGAAGCCCCTGGAGAGGGAGGCGAGTTCGGTATCGGCGGGACCGGTGGCGGCGGCATGGACGGCGACGACCAGCCGGTCCGCACAGGCCCGCGCGGCCCCCACGATCTCCGGAACAAGGCCCGGTACGCCCCTCGTGCCCGCTCCCGTACGCGAACCCGTTCCGCTCCCCGCACCCGTGCCCGTACCCGTGCCCGTACCCGTGCGGCGTTCGCGCGCGGTCGACAGGGCCACCAGGCCGCCCGCGAGCCCGGCGCCCACACCGTACCCCGGCTCGGCCCCGGTCGCCGCGGCCGCCAGCCGCAGGGCGCCCGACGCCCAGGCGCCGACCTCCGGATCGTCCAGCAGCCGGGCCGTCTCGGCGAGGGCGTACGCGATGCCGCCGAGGCCGGAGAAGGCACCCGAGCCCACCGCGCCGAGTTCCTCGGGCCTGGCGCGCAGCGCTTCGAGCAGTCCGGGCACCGGCGTCAGGGCCGTACGGGCGGCCTCGGCGTAGTGACCGGCTCCGGTGAGAGCCGCCAACTGGGCCAGGAACAGGGCCGGCCCGGTGTAGCCGTCGGCCAGGTCGGCCGCCATCGGACCGATCCGCCAGTAGCGGTCGTCGAGGAGCTCCAGACCGATCCAGTTGCTGCGCGGCCCGTCGCGGTACGCGAGGGAGACCAGCTGGTCCCCGACGGACCGGGCGGCCGAGAGCAGCCGCTCCGGCTCGGGGGCGCGTCCCGCGGTCAGGGTGCGCCGCCCCGCGGCCGGCCGGTGCGCGGGGACGCGGGAGGTCGTCGCCATCGCGGCCCGTACGATCCACTCCTGGTCCTGCCGGTCGACGGTGTCCAGGGCGTCGAGCTTCGCGGCGACGCGCGCGGTGCCGGGCAGGTCCGCGCGGTCCACCGCGGGTCGACCCGGTGCGCCCCTGAGGTCGCGGTGACCGGGCTTCGCGGTGAACAACGGTACGTCACCCGCCCAGAGTTGGGCGATCTCCTCGTCGATCACGGCGGGCGGGAGGACCGGCCCGAACTGCTCGGTCCGCAGGGTCTCCAGGACTCGCTGCCGCGCGTGCGCGTCCTTCAGGAGGTCGGGATGCGTCGACTCGTCGAGCAGCAGCGAGTACACCCAGGTGGGACGCACGACCACCCGCACCTCGTCCTCCGCGAACGAGGCCAGCAGGCCGGAGTCCCCGCGCAGTTCGTCCACCGCTTCACCGATGGCCGTGTACCCGGCCCGGAAGCCGGCGCAGAGCGCGTCGACGTGCGCACCCGGGTCGACGGGCCCGCCGGCCGCCGTCCGCGGCAGGTTGGCGGACTCGCCGAACGTCCCCGGCCTGCGCACCAGTCGCATCCGGTCGGTACCGGCGTCGGCGAAGTCCGCGCGTTCCACGGGCGACACGCCCGCACGGCCGCCGCCGACCGCGGACACGTCCAGGGCGCTGTGGTCGCCGACCAGGAGTTGCGGCAGCAACCCCACCCGGTAGACCGAGTCGTGGAGCGCGCGGGCGGCGGGGTCGGAGGTGCCGGAGCCGGGCAGGGGCGGGTGGAACAGGGTCTCCACGTCGACGAGGACCGGGTGGGCGCCGACGGCGATCAGGTTCTCGTGGTGCAGGTCGGTCCCGTCGAGCAGGTGCAGCAGCGCGAGCAGCGCGCCCTGGCGGCGGTAGAACGTCCCGATCTCTGCGGCGGAGGCGCAGGGGCGGGCGGCGACGAACTCCACCCATCCGTAGGCGTCCCGGTCGAGCAGCCGCAGGGTACGCAGGTCCACGGTGCCGGGAAGCCCGTTGAACCAGGCGACGAGGTCGTTGAAGTGGCGGTGCACGGCGAGGGGGCGCGGCTTGTACACCAGCCGCGTGCCGTCGGCGAAGCGCAGCAGCATCACGGTGCGCCCGCCCCGGTGGCCGTCGCCGGCGCCGGGCTCGATGCCCACGAGCGGCCCCGGGCCGCCGCCGGACTCGGCAAGGAGGCCAGAGGCCGCCAGGAGGGTGCGATCGTCCGCGAGGCGTTCCAGCGCCTCGGCCATCGCGTCCGCCGCGTCGAGCGCCGCCCGGCCGAGGATCCGCGCGAGTACGGGACGCCCGGCCAGCAGGTCGGAGAGTCCGCGCCGGGAAGCGGTACGCGTCAGGAAGTCCCGGAACCGGGCCCGGGAGTCGTCGCCTTCGAGCCTCCCGGCGCCGCGCGCCTCGTGCAGTTCGAGGACCAGCGTCCGGGCGGCGGCCCGTGCCAGCCTGCCGCCGATCTGCCGCTCCAGGTCGTGCCGTACGGCCGCCATGTCCACGAGGCCGCGCGCCCGGCCCGACAGGCGCCGCTCCCACCGCGCCCCGGCGCGGCCGGTGAACGTCCGCAGGACCCACTCGAATCCGCTGAGTCCGGTCAACTCCCCCTCGGGCGCGCCGGATTCGGCCGCATCCGGCGCGGCGGCCACGGCCTCCTCGGCCAGCACGGCCCAGTCCGGCCGTTCCGCGTCCCCGTCGTCGCGGACCAGTCCGCTGTCCCACCACCGCTCGATCGCCGACAGCGACGTCGCCGCCCGCTCGTGCCCGGCCCTCACCGCCATCGCCCCTCCTCGCACCGACCCGGCCCACCGCTCCCGGGCCAGGTCCGATCCTGGTACGAGGCAGGCCTGCGCGGCATGGGGAACATCCCCCCATGTTTTCCACCGGACGACGGCGGGGCCGACGGCAACGCCGCCGTCCGGGCACCGGACGGCAGCTCGCCCACGGGCTAGGCGCGCACCGCGGGTTCCTCGCCGCGGGCGATGCCGAGGGTGGCGAGCAGGTCCTCGTGGAGTTCCATCCACACGGTGTGGCAGGAGTCCTCCTTGACCCGGTCGACCCAGGACAGTTCACCGCGCCGGACACGGGCGAGCGCGCCGGTGAAGCGGGGGCCGTAGCCGCCGAGTCGGCCGATCCGCGTCCCCAGCTCGTCCGACAGCAGGTCGATGACCCCGCCCAGTGCGGTGAGTTCGTCGAGCACCCGCCCGTCCCACGCCGCGTCCCCGTGGTCGTTGACCGCGAGCCGCCCCGCTCCGTCGGGCCGCACCTGCCAGTCGGTGCAGGCCCGGAGACAGCGGGCGTTGTGGGCGAGGAACGTCTCGTACCGCTCCCGTACGAAGGGTCCGAGCCCCGCCGCCGCCAGCTCCCCGGCGAGCTGCCGCTCCCCCTCGGCCCGGCCGGAGTCGGTGAGCGTCCACCCCCGTGTCCCGGCGAACGCCCGGCGGGTCACCCAGCCCCTCGCCTCGTGGTCGAGCAGCGCTTCCCGTACGACCTCGGCGTCGAGGCCGTAGCGCGCCGCCGCCTCGTCGTCGTCGGCAACGCCCTTGAGCCGTACGGCGTGCAGGGCGAGCAGCTCGGGGGCGGAGGCGACGGGGCCGGCCGCGAAGTCCTGGGGATCGCTGGGGTTCACCACACGTCAGAGCATAGGTCGCCGGACCAGGAGGAGAGCCACGTCGTCGGTCCTGTGTGCGGCATCCCTGACGTGCAGGGTCAGCTCGTCCGCGAGCCGGTCCAGGTCGGCGGCGCCCGACACCCCGAGCCGCTCCGCCAGGTCCTCCATGGCCGTACCGATGTCGAGGCCCGGTGCCTCGACGAGCCCGTCCGTGTACAGGGCGAGGACGGAACCGGGTTCCCAGGGCAGCTCCATGGTGTCGTACGTGACGTCCGTCGCGATCCCCAGGAGGAGCCCCGGTGGGACCTCCAGCACCTCGGCGCTGCCGTCCGCCCGGCGCAGGAGGGGCGGCGGATGGCCCGCGCTCGCCAGCCGCAGCCGGTGTCGCGCGAGGTCGAACTCGGCGATCAGGCAGCTGGTGAAGCGGTCGGCCTCGAGGTCGTCGAGCAGCCGGTTGGTGCGCGCCAGGATGTCGCCGGGCGACGCGCCGGCCGTCGCGTGCGCGTGGACGCCGGTCCTCACCTGCCCCATGAGCGCGGCGGCGGTCGTGTTGTGTCCCTGGACGTCGCCGATGACGGCGACGACGGAGGTGGGCGTCGCGCGGACGAGGTCGTAGAAGTCGCCGCCGATGTCCATGCCGTGCCCCGCCGGCAGATAGCGGGCCGCGACGTCGAGACCGGGGAGCGGGGTCAGTCGGTGCGGCAGCAGGACGTTCTGGAGGCTCCGGGCGAGCGAGCGGTTGGCGTCGTACAGCCGGGCCCTGTCCAGGGCCTGGGCGATGAGCCCGGCCAGCGAGGTGAGCAGCGCGCGCTCGGCCGAAGGGAAGGGGCGCGGCTGTCCGTACGACAGGACCAGCGAGCCCACGGGACGCCCGGAGGCGATCAGCGGCAGGAACGCCCAGGCGTTGCGCCCTTCGTAGCGCGGGGACTGGGGGTGGGCGCGGCGGAGGTCCTCGTAGGTGGGGTAGAAGACGGGGACGCCGGTGGAGAGCACCTGCGCGTCGGCGACCGGCGCCGTGAGCGGTTTGCCGTCGAAGTGGTCGACGAACGCGTCGCTGTAGCCGCGGTGGCCGATGACGCGCAGTCGGCCCTCGTCGACGCTCAGGAGGACGAGGCCCTCAGGGCCGAACGCGGGCACGATCTGGTCGGCGACCAGATCGACGACGTCGCGCACGCCGGCCGCCTCGGCCAGGGACGCCGCCAGGTGCATCAGCTGGTAGACGGCCGTCGCCCCGACCGGCTCGCCGGGGCGGTTCGGCAGGGTCGGGACGGAGGCGAACGCGGGGGCGGCGGGAGGCACACGGCCGGACGGCGCGGCCGAGCCGGGGGCGGTCGCGGAGGCAGGTGGGGTCCCGGAGGTGGGGGCGGTCCCGGAGGCAGGGCCGGTCCCGGAGGCGGGGGCGGTCCCGGCTGCGGATGAGATCCCGGAGGCGAGTGGGGACACGGAGGCGGGTGGGGTTCCGGGAGGAGCCGCGGAGCCTCGCACGGATCCCTCGTACGGAACAGCCCCGTCCTGCGGTCCGGGCGGCCCGTCGTGGGGCGGCGTCCCGTCGTCCTTCGGGGTGATGAGCACGCTGATGCCGGTCTCGTCGGGATACAGCTCGAACAGCAGCGGTGCCGCCGACCGTCGCAGCACCGTGAACGACGTCGGCCGCCGGGTCACGACCGCGGCGCGGTACCGGTCCTCGAAGGCGGGGTCGTTCAGCCACAGCAGCGTCTCCCACGGACGCTTCCCGAGGAGCGCGGTCGAACCGGCGTTCACCAGGTCGGCGGCGGCGGTGTTGATGAACGTGATGCGTCCGTCGAGGTCCAGGGCGCAGCACCCCACCGGCAGCCGCTCCGCGAGGTCCAGAGCGGCCGCCGCGAGCGCCGGGTCGGCCTCGGAGGGGCGCTCGGGGTGGACGACGTACGGTTCGGTGGGGTGCGGCGGCGGGGGATCCTGGTCGGCGGCCCGCCGCAGCAGCCGGGCCGACAGGCGGCAGTGGGCGTCGAGCGTCTCCTGCTCGCGCGCGTCGAGCTCCGGCGCGTGCGAGACCGGCCAGAGCAGCACGACACCGCCCCATACGGTGGTGTCGTCGGCGATGGGGGCGGCCGCCAGCATGAAGTCGTACGGCAGCACGATCCCGATCCGCGGATAGCGGTGGGCGATGTCCTGCAGGCCGCTCAGCCATACGAGCTTCCGCTCGCGCATGGCGTCGGCGACCGGGATCGGCGCGTCGACCGGGATCCGCACCCAGGGCGCGGCGATCTCCCGGGACAGGCCGGAGATGAGCACGAGGCGCAGCATCCGGTCCCCGGGGATCAGCAGATAGACGAGACCCACCGAGGCCTCGGTGTCCCGCATGAGACCGGTGAGCACGGCGGCCATCCGGCCGTCGGCGAAGACGTCCTCGGGCCCGCTGCCCGCGGTCCCGCCACCCCCGGTGCCGTCACCCGCGGTCCCGCCCACGGGTCTCACCCGCCCGCGGTGGCCGACACGGCACCGCGCGGGTCCGGGCGCGGAGCGCGGCGGCGCCCACCGGACCACGTGCCCGGGCCCGGCGGCCCGGAGCGCGGTCGACGGCGGGATACGCGCTCGTCACGCATATTCGGACGATACGTCGCCCACCCGGCACCCGCGCGGCGGAGGCGGGGCCGACGGCGCACGCCTCCGCCGCGCCGAGGCGGGGCCGACGGTTTGCGCCTCCGCCGGCCGGCCGTCGTGCACCGTCACCGGCCGGTCGGCCGCTGCCGCTCTTCGGGGCATCCCGTCGTCGGCCGCCGCGCGGCTTCGGTGCGTGGTTCGGAGGCCGGGATATCAGTGGGCGGAGAGGGCGGTCGACGGCGGCCGCCGTGCCGGGAAAGGCGGAGACCGTGACCGTACAGCCCATCCCCGAGGGGTATCCGCGGGTCACGCCGTACCTCTGTGTCGACGGGGCCGCGGCCGGGATCGACTTCTACGTGGACGTGCTCGGCGCCGAGGAGCGCATGAGGATGCCGGCCCCGGGCGGCAGGATCGGCCACGCCGAGCTGGCCGTCGGGAACTCGGTCATCATGGTCGCGGACGAGTTCCCGGAGCTCGGGTTCCGCTCCCCCACCACGATCGGCGGCACGCCGATCACCCTGCACGTGTACGTGTCGGACGTCGACGCCGTCTTCGCCCGCGCCCTCGCGCGGGGCGCGAAGGAACTGTCGGCGGTCAAGAACGAGTTCTACGGCGACCGCACCGGCCAGTTCGAGGACCCCTTCGGGCACCGCTGGAACGTCGCCTCGCACATCGAGGACGTCCCGGAGGACGAGATGGCCAAGCGGGCCGAGGAGGCCCTCGAATCCGTGGAACCCGGGTCGAACGCCGCCTGATCCTCTCCCCCCTCACGGGCGCGCCCGTTCGCGCCCGGTCGCGCCCGTGCGCCGTCAGCGGCCGTACAGTCCGCGGCACAGGTCGGCCGCGCCCATGGGAGCGTCGATGTCCTGGGCCTGGCGGCACAGCCGGCGCATCTCCGGAGTCCCCGCGCTCGTCTGCGGCGGTCCCCCGCGCGCGGCGGACGGCGCCTCGGGCCGTGCCGTCCGCCGGCCGGGCGGCACGGCCGTCCGCGGTTCCTTCCGGGCGCGGGGGCGAGTCCTCCCGTCGGCCGCCTCGGCCGGCTTCGCCGTTCGCCGCTCCGTTGTCCGCCCGGCGGCGGGCTCCTCGGCGGGTCCCGCCACACCCCGGGTGACCGGCCGGCCCTTCGGCCTGTCGGCCGGCGTCCCGGGGAGCGGTTCCGTGTCGGCGATCTCCTCATGCGGCACGGGCTGCGCGGGTACGGGCCACGCGGGGGTCGGGATCGGCGCCGGGGGCCGGTCGGCGGCCGGGGCCGGCCCTTCGGGCGCGGGCGGCGGCCCGGGCCGCGGCGGGTGCGGGACGGCCACGCAGCCGGCCGTGAGGAGTACGGAGAGCAGGAGGAACGTCGTACGGCGGGGGTGCATGGGGATCACCGTGCCCGAACCGGCCGGGGTCGCGTGGGGGCTCGGGCCGGGTCCACCGTCACGGGTGAACCCGGTCCTGTCGTACCGAGAGCGATGCCACTCCGCGTTCCGCCCCCTCCCTCCCCTCATACCTCGCGCAGGGTCCTCACCAGATCCCGGGGCAGACCGTGCGTGTCGTGGAGGTAGTGGAGGTCCTCCTCGTCCAGCGGGCCTCGGAACCGAGGGCGGGAGAGCACCTGGCGGCCGCGTTCCAGGAGCCGTCCGAACCGGCGTTCCTCGTCGAGCAGCATCCGGCGCACCTCGCCCGGGTCCGTTTCCTGCCGGAAGTGGTCCAGGGTGTGTTCGATCAGCTCGGACGGCAGGTCGCCCAGCGTGCGCGTCGGGTCGTCCCGCCACAGCACGGTGAGCACGCGGCGCACCAGCCGGCGCACGACGTATCCCCGTCCGGTGCTGCCGGGGCGCACCCCGTCGCCGCTCACCACGACGGCCGAGCGCAGGTGGTCGTGGACGAGCCGGCTGGTCGGTTCGTCCAGTGTCCAGATCAGGGGGACGAGGCGGCGCCAGGGATCGAAGACGTCGCAGGCGAACACGGACGACTTCCCCTGGAGCAGTGAGGCGAGCCGCTCCAGACCGAGGCCGGTGTCGATGTTGCGCTGGGGAAGCGGGACGAGCGAGCCGTCGTCGAGGCGGCGGTGACGCATCATCACGTGGTTCCACACCTCCACCCAGCGGTCGTCCTCGGTGGGTGTCGACCGCGGCGGGGTGTCACCGCTCCACAGGAAGATCTCCGAGTCGGGGCCGCAGGGGCCGGTCGGTCCGTTGGACCACCAGTTGTCGCCGACGGTGAGTTCCACGGGGACGCCGCGGTTCTGCCAGAGTTCCAGGGAGGCGGTGTCGGGTCCCGTCCGCTCGTCCCCGGCGTACACCGTGGCGTGGAGGAGGCCGGGGTCCACGCCGAGGCCCTCGGTGAGCAGGTCGTATCCCCATTCGAGGCTCTGCGGCCCCTCGTAGTCGCCCAACGACCAGGTCCCGAGCATCTCGAAGACGGTCAGATGGGTGGCGTCGCCGACCTCCTCCAGGTCGGTCGTGCGCAGACAGCGCTGCACGTTGACGAGGCGCCGGCCCCCGGGGTGGGGGCGCCCCTCCAGATAGGGGGTGAGCGGGTGCATGCCGGAGGTGGTGAACAGGACCGGGTCGCCGGGCGGCGGCAGCAGCGTCGATCCGGTGATGCGGTGGTGGCCGCGCTCCTCGAAGTACTCGACGAACGTGCGGACGATCTGCTCGGTCTTCATGGGATGACTCCTTCGCGTACGCAAGGGAGGCACCGGAGAACGGGCCGGCGGGGTCGTCGATGCGGGTGCGGGAGCCGCGGAACCACCGGCGGGCCGTTTCCGGTCGCCGGTGGGAAGGGGAAGGTCAGGCGGCGGCAACCGGCGAGCTGGTCGCTCGCGCGGTCGCGGTGAGGCTTCGGCCGGTGACGTTCATACGGCCGACGATAACGCGCCGCCGTCGTCCGGGCACGCGATTATTCGGCGCGGGCCGCTGTCTGCCGGCCCCCGAGGCCGCCGCTGTGTGTCGGCCCCACGAGCCTGCCGTTACGACGACCCGCTCGGGTCCTTCTCCGCCCGGTGGCCGCGGCGGGCGTCGCGGTCGAAGATGCCGAGGATCTCGCACGGGCCGCCCTCGGCGCCGATGGCGTGGGGCAGCATCGTGGGGAACTCCGCGGCCTGGTTGGTCTCCACGCGGATCCGGCGGTTCCCGAGCAGCAGGACGGCGGTGCCGGAGAGGACGACGAGCCACTCGCGGCCCGGATGGGCGCGCAGGCGTGCGGGGCTCTCCGGCGGAGGTTCCGTCATCCGCTGGCGTACGACGGTCATGCCCGGTTCCGCCTTGATGGGCCAGCGCATCAGCCCGTGCGCACCGTCGATCATCGGGCTGGTGACGACGTCGTCGGTGGCCGTCTCGACCAGCTGGTCGAGGGAGGTGTCCAGGGCTCGGGCGAGGGTGACGAGCTGGTCGAGGGCCAGGCGGCGCCGGCCGTTCTCGATGCGGCTGAGCGAGGACTGGCTGAGGTTCGCACGGGTGGCCAGTTCTTCGAGGGACCAGCCCTGGGCGACGCGCAGGGCGCGGATCCTCTTGCGTACCAGGCTGTCCAGCTCACCATCTTCTTGCGTCATAGGCATCAATGTATGCCCCGTCCGCAAGTCCTGCCTACCGTCGGGGAATGAATCCGAACAAGCCTGCCCAGGTGAGCGCCGACGCGCGGCGGCGTCGCACCGTACTGATCGCCGTCTGCGTCGCCCTCATGGCCGTCGTCGCCTCCGTGTCCGGTCTGAACGTGGCCCAGCCCGACCTCGCGATCGCCTTCGGCGCCTCCCAGCGCACGATCCTGTGGATCATCAACCTCTACACGCTCACTCTGGCCGCCTTCCTGCTGCCGCTGGGCGCCCTCGGCGACCGGGTCGGCCGGAAGCGCGTGCTGCTCGCCGGCCTGGCCGTCTTCGGGGTGGCGGGGGTGATCGCCGCGCTCGCGCCCTCCGCGGAGGTCATGCTCGCGGCGCGTCTGCTCAGCGGCGCGGGTGCGGCGATGATCACGCCGATCACCCTGGCCGTGATCACCACGACCTTCCCCGAGGAGGAGCGCGGTCGGGCGATCGGGGTGTGGACGGGTGTGGCCGGCGGTGGCGGCATCCTGGGCATGTTCCTCTCCGCCGCCCTGGTCGACGTGGCGAACTGGCGATGGCTGTTCGCGCTGCCCGTCGTTCTCGTCGCCGTGGCCTTCGCGATGACCCTGCGGTCCGTTCCCGACTCCCGCGAGTCCTCGGGGCACTCCTTCGACACGGTCGGCGCGCTGACCTCGGTGGTCGCCGTGGTCGGCCTGATCCTCCTCCTCCAGGAAGGCCCGGAGCGGGGCTGGACCGCCCCGGCGACCCTGGCCGCCGGAGCCGTCGCGGCCGTCGCCGCCGTCGGCTTCGTCGTGGCGGAGCTGCGCCGCCGGGATGCGGCGCTCCTGGACCTGCGCGTCTTCGGCCGGCGCTCGGCGGCCGCCGGATCGCTCACGCTCCTGGCGCTGTTCGGCGTCCAGGCGGGTGTCTTCGTGGTCCTCTTCCCGTTCTTCCAGGCCGTGCTGGGCTGGTCGGGCCTGCTGTCCACGCTGGCTCTGATGCCGATGGCCGTGGCCATGATGGCGTCCTCGGGCCTCGCTCCGAGGCTCGCGGGGCGGGTGGGCGTCCGTTCGACGATGGCGGCGGGCATCCTGCTGGGCGGTACCGGCCTGGCCCTGATGGCCGTCTTCGTCTCGGTCGACGGGGGCTACCTGTCCGTGCTGCCCGGCATGCTCGCCATGGGGACCGGCATGGGTCTGGCCATGACGCCGTCGACGGAGGCCATCACCGCCTCCCTGCCCCGCGGGCGTCAGGGCGTCGCCTCCGCCCTCAACGACGTCACCCGCGAGTTCGGCACCGCGCTCGGCGTCGCCCTGCTCGGCTCGCTGGTCTCCGCCGGCTACCGCGGCGCCCTCGGCGCGCGCCTGGACGGTGTGCCCCAGGAGGTGGCCGACACCGCCGGGGAGGGCCTGGCGAACGCCGTCGAGGCGGCGGGCGGAGCCGGCTCCCGCGGTCCGGCGCTGATCCACGCGGCCCAGGAGTCCTTCGTCGACGGCTGGCAGCGGGCCATGGCGGCGGGGGTCGTCGTGATGGCCGCCCTCCTCGTCTGCATACTCGTCCGGGGCCCGAAGGACGGTCGACCGGAGAGCGTCGTGAAGGATGACGACAGTTTGCGTGGAATTACGGAACGTTCTCCAGAAGGATCGTTTCCTTCCGCATGAAGCTGTTCTGAATACTGGTCAGGAACAGTTGAGGGGTTGACGATCGCTGGTGGCGGGCAGGTTTGGAGGGCCGCGGGCCGGGCATCGTCCGGCGTCACGGCAGTGCGGCCGTCACCCCGTGCGGGAGTGCACACAGCCCCACCGCGTCCCTCCGCGGCCGAACGAAGAAGGAGGTTGGTCCCCATGACAGTGCGTGCTCTCGAGCAGCCCCGGATGTGGATGCCCTATCCACTGCGGGTGAATCCGTATCTGTCGGCTCTGCACGAGGAGAGCGAGACGTGGGCCCGCGCGATGGGCATGCTGGACGGCGCGGAAGGACCGTCGGGCCCTCCCCCGATCTGGACCCGGTCCCAGTTCCACGCCATGACGGTCGACCAGTTGACCGCCTGGGCCCTGCCCGACGCCTCGTTCGCCGACCTCCGGCTCAACCACCGCTTCAACATCTGGGCGTTGGCCTGGGACGACTACTTCGCCGCCGCGTTCAAACAGACCGGTGACCTGCCCGGCGCCGTGGCCTTCACCGCCAGGCTGCACGAGTTCCTGCGGCCGGACCCCGGCGGCGGCGCGCGGCCGCCCGAGCCGTCGAACCCGGTCGAGCGGGGCATCGCCGATCTGCAGCGCCAGCTCTTCCCGCCCCGACTGGCGCACTGGCGGCACGAGTTCAACCGGGCCCTGGTGCGCTACGTCGACGCGGGGGTCGAGGAGCTGGTCAACAGCCGCGGCGGGCGCGTCCCCCATCTGATCGAGTACGCCCCGTTCCGCCGCGAGAGCTTCGCCGCCCACACCGCCCCGTACTCCGTCGAGCTGGCAACCGGCGCACGGATACCCGAGCAGATACGGCACAGCCGTACCGTACGGGCCCTGCTCGACGCCTTCATGGACTACATGGGCCTGGCCAACGACCTCGCGTCGTACGAGCGCGAGGTCAACGAGGAGCACGACGTCAACAACCTGGTCGTGGTCCTCGGCACGTCCCTGGGCATCGCCCTCCACGACGCCGTACCCGCCGCCCTCAACCTGGTGAACACCCGGCTGCGGGACTTCGAGCACCTCCGGCAGAGCGAACTGCCGCAGCTGGTACGGCGATCCGGCCTCGACCACGACGAGCGGGCCGAACTGGAGACCTGGCTCCAGGGGGCCTGCGGCTTCCTGTCCGGCCTCCACGCCTGGTACACGGGAGCGCCCCGCTACGCCGCCGCGGACCTCTCCGTACCGGAACAGCGGCAGCGCTCCTGACCCGCCGAGGGGGACACCGACGGACGGGCGTCGGCAGCCCCCTCGGCATACGACCCGCTCCCGCGCTTACCCCCTCCGCAGCAGGCGCTTGAGCCGCGCCCGCCACGAGGGCCGGGGTTCGGGCCGGCGCTCCGGCTCGGGCGCGGGCGCGGGCTCCGGCTCGGCCGTCCGCCACGGCGGCGCCGCCGGCGTTCCGACGCTCGGGGCCGGCGGGGCCGGCAGCGGGTTCGGGACGTCGAAGTCCTGCGGGGCGCGGGCGGCGAAGCTCACGGGCAGGGCCGTCAGGTGCCGGGCCCAGGTGGAGGAGCGCCAGGTGAGGTTCTCCTCGGGGATCGACAGGGCGATGTCCGGGAGCCGGGTCAGCAGGATGTCGATGCCGGTGTCGGCGATGATGCGGCCGATGTCCTGGCCGGGGCACTCATGGGTGCCGGCGCTGAAGGACAGGTGGGCGCGGTTGTGGTGCACCGGCGTCGCGGGATCCGGCCGGATCGCCTCGTCGACGTTTCCTGCGGCGAGGCCGAGCAGGAGCATGTCCCCCGCCCTGATCTGCTGTCCTCCCAACATGGTGTCGCCGTTGGCCCAGCGGCCGGGGCACACCATCAGCGGGGGCTCGTCCCAGAGGACCTGCTCCACCGCTTCCGGCAGGGTCATCTGGCCGCCGGCCAGCGACCCGCGGAACCGGGGGTCGGTGACCACCATGCGCAGCACGTTGGACATGAGGTTGGCGGTCGTCTCGTACCCGGCGAGGAGGATGAGACGCAGGTGGTGCTGCACCTCCTCGTCCGACAGGTTCGCGGGGTGGGCCATCAGCGCCGACGCGATGTCCTGTCCGGGGCGGACCCGCTTGGCGTCGACGAGCTGGGCGAGGCTCTCCAGGACGTACGCGTTGCTGGCGAGCGAGGTCTCGGTGGCCTTGAAGAGGTCACGGGCGGCGTGGACGAGCCGGGGGCCCGCCTCGTCCGACATGCCGAGCAGATGGGTCAGCGTCAGCATGGGGACGTGCTCGGTGAACTGGCCGACCAGTTCCGCCTCGCCGTCCTGGCAGAAGGTGTCGATCACCTGGTGCGCGATGCGGGTGATGTGACGACGGACGCCGCGGTGGTCGAACTGGCTGAGGCCGGCCGTGACCGCGCCGCGCAGCCGCTGGTGCTCCTCGCCGTCCGCGCAGACGCAGTCGGGGCGCCAGCCGATCATCGGCACCAGCGGCGAGGTGGCGGGGTCGATCTCGCCGCTGCGCCAGCCGTGCCAGACGCGGGGGTCGCGGGAGAACTGGGTGGGGCGGCTGGCCACGTCCCGGTTCTCCAGGTAGCCGAGGACGAGCCAGGCGCGGACGTCGCCGTCGAGCAGCACGGGCGCCACCGGGCCGTGCTTGGCGCGCAGTTCCTCGTAGAGGCCCATGGGGTCCGTCTCGGCGGCGCCGCCGTAGAGACGGGTCGCTCCGCCGGGTCCGGTGGCGGCGTGGGCCGGGCAGCCCGGAGGGGGGACCGCCCCGGTCAGGGCGGCGGTGTGTTCGGCGGGTGGGAGGGTCATACGGTCTCCTGGGCGGCGGCGAGGGTGCGCAGGTAGACCATCAGCGACAGCAGGGCGTCACGGCAGGACGCCCGGTCACGTGCGTCACAGGTGACCATGGGCACGGATTCGCTGAGGGCCAGAGCGGCGCGCAGGTCTTCTACGGGGTGGTGCGGAGCCTCAGGGAACGTGTTCACGGCCACGACGAAGGGGACGCGGCGGTCCTCGAGGCGGGTGATGACTTCGAAGCAGACTTCGATCCTTCGGGTGTCGACGAGGACGACGGCGCCGAGCGCGCCTTCGAAGATGCCGTTCCACAGGAACCAGAAGCGCTCCTGTCCCGGCGTGCCGAACAGATAGAGGATCAGCTCCTCGTTGATGCTGATCCGTCCGAAGTCCATGGCGACGGTCGTGGTGTTCTTGCCCTGGGCGCCGGGGTTGTGGTCGATGCCCACGCCGGCCTGCGTCATGGTCTCTTCGGTGGTCAGGGGCGGGATCTCGCTGACCGCTCCGACCATGGTCGTCTTGCCGACGCCGAAGCCCCCGACGATCACGACCTTGACGCCCCTGGCACTGTGGGGCAGGGGCATGTCCGTGCCGCGCGGGCCGGCGAGGCTCACGTCAGAGCTTGCGTAGTCCATGGATCACCGCCTCCAGCAGGCCGCGTTCGGGGAACGCCGCGACGGGCACGGGTGCGATGGCCTCGACCCGTTCGTCCTCGACGAGTTGGGAGAGCAGCGTGGTGACGACGCTGAAGGGAAGGCTGAGGTACGCGGACACCTCGGCCACCGAGAGCGGGTAGAGGCACATCGTGAGGATGGCCGCCTGCTCGGGCTGGGTCGCGGCGTCCGGTTCGGAGCGCGTCGCGATGAGGGTGACCAGATTGAAGGCGTTCGCCGCGGAACCTGTGCCCCCGGTGATGACGTAGAGCGGAACGGGATCGGTTTCATTCCAGGGGTCCTGGTTCTCCGATGTCACATCGCCTGCCCGACGTCCTCACGAGGAGGGCTGGTCATGTGCTGTCCGATCCGTACCACCAGGGTCCGCATGCGGTCGCCCAGCAGGCCGGCGTCCACCTGGTCGTCGGCGAGCACCGCGAGGTACGCGCCGGGCCCGGCCGCCATCAGGGAGAAGTAACCGCCGTCGGCCTCGATCCCGACCATCCGCGTCGAGCCGTCCCCCTCGGGGAACCGCTGGGCGATGGCCCTCGCCAGGCTCTGGATGCCGGAGCAGGCCGCGGCGATCGCGTCGGCCGTGTCGGGCTCCGTGTTCGACTGCCCGATGCACAGGCCGTCCGCCGACAGCACGACGACATGCCGTACGTACGGGACGCCGCCCACGAGCTCCTTGAGCATCCAGTCCATGTTCGGCAGTGGCAGCATGTTAGTCGACCTCATCTGAAGGCTCGCTGTGTGAAGGGGAAGGTTCGGCGGCCGCGCGCTTGTCGCCGTTGAAGGCCTCCCACATCAGACCCGGCTGACGGGTCGTGCCGGAGGAACCCCGGGTGGCGGCCGGAGCGGGGGGTGTCGGGCCCACCTGGACGATCGGGGTCTGGACGGGGGTGTCCCGTCGCCTCTGCGGGAGTCCGTTGACGGTCTTCGCGGCCTCCGCGGATTCCGTCGGAGCGTCGCCCGGGGGCGTCGGCCTGGGCAGGATCGGGCCTCCCGTCCGCCGTCGGGCGGGCGGCTGGGGGTACCGCACGGCGGACTGCGGCACCGTGGTGATCAGGTTCCTGGGCACCAGCACGACGGCCCGTACGCCTCCGTAGGCGGAGGTGCGCAGATCGACCTCGCAGCCGTGCTCGCGGGCCAGCCGGCTGACGACGGGCAGACCGAGCTGCGTCACCTCGCCGAGTCCGGCCAGGTGGATGCCCGAGGCCGACTGCGCCATGATCCGCTCGACGCGCCGGCGCACCTCTTCGGTGAGTCCGACGCCGCGGTCCTCGATCTCGATGGCGATGCCGGAGGGCACCTCGCTCGCGGACACCTCCACCGGGGTGTGCGGCGGCGAGAACGTGGTGGCGTTGTCGAGCAGTTCGGCGAGGAGGTGCATGAGCGGCTCGGCTCCGGGGCCGACGACGGCCACGGCGGTCACCGACTGCAGCTTCACCCGGGGGAAGTCGACGATGCGCGACATGGCGCCGCGCAGCACGTCGTAGAGCGGGATCGCCTTCGACCACTGACGTCCGGGCCGCGCGTCGCCGAGGACGGCGATGCTTGCCGCGAGGCGGCCGATCAGTGCGGTGCGGTGGTCGACGCCCTGGAGGCCTCGGGAGACCACGAGGTCGGTGCCGTGGACGATCTGCATCTGGTGCAGATCCTTGGCCAGCTGGTGCACGATCGCCTGGACGCGGCGCGCGACGGCGACGAGTGCCCGCTGGGATGCGTCCCTGGTGTACTCCTCGGCCTCGACCGCTTCCAGGAGCGTCTGCAGTGCCCCCCGGACCGCTTCGGTGAACTCCTCGTCCAGGTGCTCGCCGAAGTTGACGGACCGGAGGATCTCCGACGCGGGGTCGCCCTTCTTCATCCGGGCGACGGCGGCCGGGAGCAGCTCCTCGGCGAGCCAGACGGTGGTGGCGCGCTGGTCGGCCAGGCGTCCGAGGAGGGCGGACTCGCGTTGCGCGTAGTACTCCTGCGCGTCGGCGACGGCCTGCTCGTAGCGCACGACGGCCCCCGACCGCAGTCGGCGCGCGGTCACGGCGGACGTGGCGGCCGTCAGCGCGACCGCGGCGAGACCGCACCAGGCGACCGTTGTCCGTATCTGCGCGGAGGAGAAGAGAAACACCAGGGCAAAGGCTCCGGCCAGAACTCCAGGGGGGAGGAGCCACACGCGATCGACCGCGGGTGGCCGGGCTCTGGAAATTGAACCTGCACGAACCATCAAGGGGTCCCTAATCAGTCTGGAATGAACGGACTGAGGTGAAGCGATGCACCGACGGGAACGAATCGGGCTTCTTTTGGGCGATTGCCACGTTCCGTCCGCCCGACGCCACAGCGGTCATGACTCGCTGTGATCGCGTCGCAACACAGTGGGGAGCATAGTCAGTTCGGGTTCGCCATGTGCCCGTGCGGGAAGGGCCGCCTCCACTGGTCATTCTCGGCCCATAAAACGACTATTCACTGCACGAAAAATGCAATGAACCGATCACGTCCTGACGACCCTTCATCAGATTTCGCGACCTCCGAACAGACGACCGCCTCGCGAAGCGCCGGCCCCGCCGGAGCCCCAATCCCACTCCGGGTGGCATCGCCACCCCCTCACGCGTGAGGTGCGTCACGCCTTAAAAGTCTTTTAAGGAACAAGGTCGGAAAGCTTCCGATTCGGCACGTATTGATGCCAGTTGACGCCCCCTTTGAACGATGGTCAAGATCTCCACGACTTCCCCACACACCCCCCGGCTTCACCTCATCTGGAGCACTCGATGCGCAACAGGACTGCCCTGACCACAGCAGTCACTCCCGTTCGGGAGGCAGCGCGCCCGGAGCACCCGTCCGATCGCGTCTTCGGCAAGGTCGCCCGACTCGACCACAGCGGTGCGGGAGTCCGCGGACAGGACATCGAACTCTTCGACGCCGTCGTGCGGCCGCCGAAGGCCACAGCACCCGCCACGGCCCCCGCCTCGGCGCCCTCCCCCGGGGCGCACCGGTCCCGGCGCCCCCGCCCGGCCCCCCACGCGCGGCGGTCCCTGTCGCTCCCCCTCGTGGTCGCGGGCGCGTTCTCCGCGGGACTGGCCGGTGCGCTGACGGTCTGGCTCTCCGCCGACCCCGAGCCCGCACCGCAGTCGCCCCCGTCCCGCGCCGTCGCGGTCCCCGACCTCGTGGCGGCCGCGGCCCCGACGGGGAACCCCTCGGCCGACGACAGCCTCCCCCCTGCCGTCGCCCGCCCCTCGACCGCGGCGGGCGACGCCCGTGGCCGAACCGCCCGCAGCACGCCTTCCCCGGCCCCGACCTCGCCCGCGCCGCCCTCGGCCAGCCCTTCCCACACCCCCGCCCCCACACCCACGCGCTCTCTCGTCCCCGCGACGACGCCTCCTCCGCCACCGCCTTCCCCGCACCGCCCGCACCGGACCGGACGACCCGCGCCGCGCGAGATCACCGTGGGCAGCACCGGCCCCGACGTCGCCGACCTCCAGCGGCGGCTCCAGCGGCTCTACCTCTACCTCGGCTCGGCCGACGGCGTGTTCACCGCGTACGTGGGCGAGGCCCTGAGCCGCTTCCAGATCGCCCGGAACATCCCGGAGGCACCCGGCGTGTACGGCCCCCTCACCCGCGCCGCCCTCCAGGCCGAGACCGACTGAGTCCCGCACTTCCCTCCCCACCCGCCCCTCCCCTTCGCGGACATCCAGAAAAGGACCAGTACATGAGCACCACCGGTAGAACGGGTCTTCGGCTGAGCAGCGCCGTGGCACTCGGCGTCGTCCTCGGCGTCACCGCCGCGGGCCCCGCTCTCGCCGCGCCCCTCGCCCCCGCCGCCCCCGCCCCGGGGAGCACCCGCACCTGCCCGGCTCCCGGCGAGGAGCCCGGTATCGGCAACGAACCGCGGTTCACCGACGCCAACGTGGCCCTGTTCGCCGGCGGCGACTACACCGTCGACGGCGCGTCCGCGGAGGCCGAGGGCCTGCTGGTCGTCGCCGGCGACGCCACCTTCGCCAAGGCCTCCGGCGGCGTGTTCAACGTCGGCCGCGCCGGGGCGGGTTCCGGCATCGTGCCGCCGGCGGGGTCCGTCATGCTGGCCGTCGGCGGGAACCTGGCGATAGCCGACGGGACGACGGTCGACGTCGGCCACGGCCTCACCTCCACGTCCGGCTACGGCGGTGCGGTCCGCGTCGGCGGCACGATCGACGAGAAGGGCAGGCTGGAGACGAACGGCGGGAGCCGCACGGCGGGCCTGGGAGCGCGCGACGCCCTCACCCCGTACGACACGTTCGCCGGCACCGTACGGAACGAGTCGGCGTCCCTCGGGTCGCTCGAGCCCACGGGTACGACTGTGCGCAAGGGCGACACCGTCACCTTCGAGGGCGGCAAGGCCGGCTCCGGCCCGCAGGTGTTCGAGATCTCCGCCAAGGAGCTCGACGGCGCCTCGTCCTTCGACTTCCGGTCGATCCCCGAGCGGGCGGCGGTCGTGGTGAACGTGACGGGACGTCAGGCGGTCGGCATCTCCCCGATGTCCGTCGGCTTCAACGGCGACCGCGTCGACGCGTACAGCTCCGCGCACTTCGGCGAGGCCGCGTCGCGGATCCTCTACAACTTCGAGGCGGCCCCGTCGCTCACCCTCGGCGGCGGCGGGAACTTCATGGGGTCGATCCTCGCTCCCGAGGCGTCCGCGGACCTGACGGCCAGCACGAACGGCCGCGTCTACGTCGGCGGTGACCTGCGCACCCACGGCACCGGGAACGAGACCCACAACTACCCGTGGACCGGTTCGCCGACGTTCACCTGCAAGCCCACGCCCGGCGGCCCGAGCGCCACCCCCACGCCGACGCCCTCCTCCACGACGCCCACGACCACGTCGCCGACCCCCACGTCCACCTCCTCGCAGCCCGCGGAGGAGACCCCGGGGACCCCGGAGACGACGGCCCCCGAGGGCTCCGCCCCTCCCACCGAGAGCAGCTCCGCGCCGGCCGCGCCGGGGACGACGCCGCCCTCGCCGTCCGCCACCGAGCCGGGCGACGAATCCCTCGCGACCACGGGTGCGCAGCTCACGCCGTACGCCGTCGGCGCCGCGGCGCTGGGCGCGGTCGGTGCCGCGTTCCTCGTGCTGGCCCGTCGCCGCCGCGCGGGAGCCCAGCGCTGAACCGGTGACCCGGGGTCACGCGCCACCACGGGCGAGGCCACGCACGCACACCCCACAGAGCCGCCCTCCGGCCGGGAAGTCTTCCCGGCCGGAGGGCGGCTCTGCGTCGTCCGCCGCCTCCGGCGCCTCCCACCCCGCCCTGATGGATACCTAGGGGGGTATTTGACTTGCCGCGAGAGGTGCCCGTACGGTCGAGCAAAGATACCCAGGGGGGTATCAGATGCCCTGGGGTACCCCGGTGCGTGCATACCGCACGAAAGGATGGCCGTGTTCTTCGCCCAGTACTACCTCGACTGCCTCTCCCAGGCGTCCTACCTGGTCGCCGACGAGCGGACCGGCCGGGCCGTGGTCGTCGACCCGCGCCGCGACGTCTCCGAGTACCTCGCCGACGCCCGCGAACGGGGCCTGACCGTGGTCGGCGTCATCAACACCCACTTCCACGCCGACTTCGTCGCCGGCCACCTGGAGCTGGCCGACAGCACCGGTGCCTGGATCGGCTACGGCAGCCGGGCCGAGACCGAGTACCCCATCCGCGCGCTGGCCGAGGGCGAGCGGATCGTCCTCGGCGACGTCGCCCTCGAGATCATGGAGACCCCCGGGCACACCCCGGAGTCGATCAGCGTCCTGGTCTACGAGCACGGCGACGACACCGTCCCGTACGGCGTCCTGACCGGCGACGCCCTCTTCATCGGCGACGTCGGCCGCCCGGACCTCCTCGCCTCCGTCGGCGTCACCGCCGAGGAACTCGGCGCGATGCTCCACGACAGCGTCCAGAACAAGCTGATGGCCCTCCCCGACGAGGTGCGGGTCTTCCCCGCGCACGGCGCCGGCTCCGCCTGCGGCAAGAGCCTCTCCACCGAGAAGCAGTCCACGATCGGGGCGCAGCGCGCCACCAACTACGCCTGCGCGCCGATGAGCCGGGAGGCCTTCGTCGCGCTGGTCACCGCGGGCCAGCCCGCGGCGCCGGGCTACTTCGCCTACGACGCCGAGCTGAACCGCAGGAACCGGGACCGGTACGACGCCGCGTCGGCGGCGCGCCGCCTCTCCCGGGCGGAGTTCGCCGGGCTGCGCCGCTCGGGCGCGGTCGTCGTGGACGCGCGCTCGCCCCAGGACTTCGCGGCGGGGCATCTCCGCGGCGCCGTGAACGTCCCCGCCGACGGCCGGTTCGCCGAGCAGGCCGGCAGCGTCCTCGACCCCGCCGCCGAGCTGGTCGTCATCGCGCCGGAGAACCGCGAGGAGGAGGTCGTCACCCGCCTCGCCCGCATCGGCTTCGACCGCGTGGCGGGCTCGCTGCGCGACCCCGAGGACGACCTGGAGGCGCTGGCCGACGAGGTCTCCCCGGCGAGCCGGCTGACCGCCGCCCAGCTCAGGGCCGCGCTCGCGGGCGAGCGCCCTCCGGTCGTCGTGGACGTCCGCACCGACGGCGAGCGCGAGGCGAACGGCTTCCTCGACGACGCCCTGCACATCCCCCTGAGCGAACTCCCCCGGCGCACGGACGAGCTGCCCGCCGACCGGCCCCTGGTCGTGCACTGCGCCGGCGGCCACCGCTCGTCCATCGCGGCGAGCCTGCTGCGCCACCGCGGCTTCCAGGACGTCTCCGACGTCCTGGGCGGCCATGCGGCCCTGGCCCAGCCCGCAGGCCTGCCCGCCGCCTGATCCACACCCTCCCGCATCCGACGCCCCACCCCTCCCCCACCCTCCCTCCACCCGTCACCGACACCTCCGTCCGTCTCTCCCTCCCTCCGGAGTCACGCATGAGCGCCGCGCCCTCACCCGCCCCGCCCGCCCTCACCCCCGTCGCCCTGCACCGGCTCGTCCAGGAAGGGCTCGCCCCGCGCCTCCTCGACGTCCGCACGCCCGGCGAGTTCCGTACCGTCCACATCCCGGGCTCGTACAACGTCCCCCTGGACACCCTGCGCGAGCACCGCGCCGAGCTGCTCTCCCACCTCGACGAGGACGTCGTCCTGGTCTGCCGGTCGGGGGCCCGGGCCGCGCAGGCCGAGCAGGCCCTCGCCGGGGCGGGGCTGCCGAACCTCCGCGTCCTCGACGGCGGCGTGAACGCCTGGGAGGCGGCCGGTGCCCCGGTGAACCGCGGCCCCGAGCGCTGGGACATGGAGCGCCAGGTGCGCCTCGTCGCGGGCTCCGTCGTCCTGGCCACCGGTCTCGTGGGGGTCCTGGTGCCGGGCGTCCATCTGATCGGGACGGCGATCGGCGCGGGACTGACCTACGCCGCCCTCAGCAACTCCTGCATGATGGGCGTCCTGCTCTCCCGGCTGCCGTACAACCGCGGCCCCCGCCCCGACGTCCGCTCGGTGATCGCGGAGCTGCGGAGCACGCCGTGACCGTGCTCGTCGTCGCCGCCTCCCTGCTCATCGGCGTCAGCCTGGGTGTGCTCGGGGGCGGCGGCTCGATCCTGACGGTGCCGATCCTGGTGTACCTGGCGGGTCAGGGCACCAAGGAGGCGGTCGCCACCTCGCTGTTCGTGGTCGGCGTCACCGGTCTGGCCGCCCTGGTGCCGCACGCCCGGGCGCGGCGGGTCCGGTGGCGGACCGGCCTGCTCTTCGGCGCGTTCAGCATGGCCGGGGCGTACGGGGGCGGGCGGCTCGCGGAGTACGTGCCCGGCACGGTCCTCCTCGTGGGCTTCGCGGTGATGATGCTGGCCACGGCGGCGGCGATGCTCCGCAGGCCGCGCGGCGGGGCCCACCACGGGCTCCGAGCGGCCCCGCCCGAGAAGGGCGGCCGGGCCCTCGCGGGCCTCGCGGCCAAGGGCCTGGCCGTGGGTGCCGTGACGGGTCTCGTCGGCTCCGGCGGCGGCTTCCTGGTCGTCCCGGCCCTGGCGGTCCTCGGCGGGCTGCCGATGGGCCTCGCGGTCGGGACCTCGCTCCTCGTCATCGCGATGAACTCGTTCGCCGGGCTCGCCGGCCATCTCGCGGGCGTGACGATCGACTGGGGACTCGCCCTGACGGTCACCGGGACCGCCGTGATCGGCAGTACGGTCGGCGCGCGCCTGGCGGGCCACATCGCGCAGGACACCCTGCGGGCCGCCTTCGGCTGGTTCGTCGTCCTCATGGGGGTCCTCGTCCTGGCCCAGCAGCTCCCCCCTGCCGCCTGGACGCACCCCGCCACCTGGGCGGTGCTCGGCGCCGCGTTCGGCAGCGGCACGACGGCCGTGGTCGCCTCCCGCGTACGGCGCGTCCCGCGGCACCCCTGAGGGGGCCCGCGGGTCGGCTGCGGCACGACGTTGCGGCACGACGCTGCGGCACGACGCCGAGGTACGACAGCGCGCGGGTGCCCTCGCCGGACGCACGAGGGCCCTCCGCAATGCCCTACCGGGGCTGGGTCGCGATCTGGATCAGGTTGCCGCAGGTGTCGTCGAAGACGGCCGTGGTGACCGGCCCCATCTCCAGGGGCTCCTGGGTGAACCGGACGCCGAGGGCGGTCAGGCGCTCGAACTCCGCCCGGACGTCGTCCACGGCGAACTGGGCGAGCGGGATGCCGTCCTGTACGAGCGCGTCACGGTACGGCTTGACGGCCGGGTGTCCGGCGGGCTCCAGGAGGAGTTCGACGCCGTCGGGCTCGTCGGACGGGACGACGGTCAGCCAGCGGTCCGTTCCGCCCAGCGGGACGTCGTGCTTCTTCACGAAGCCGAGGACCTCGGTGTAGAAGCGCTCGGCCTTCGCCTGGTCGTCGACGAAGACGCTGGTCAGATGGATCTTCATGGGGTGTTCTCCTCCGGTCCTGACGGGTGGGGTGCGAGCCATCGGTCGGCGATCCGGCGCAACGGGGCCGTGTTCAGGTCGTGGAACTTGTACCGCCCCTCCCGCCTGGTCTCGACGAGCCCGGCGGCCTCCAGCACCGCGAGGTGCTGGGAGACGCCCTGGCGCGAGATGCCGAGCTGATGCTTCATGCTCAGCCGGGCGCAGATCTCGAACAGCGTCTGCCCGGACTTCTGCGTCAGCTCGTCGAGGATGGTGCGGCGGGTGGGGTCGGCCAGGGCTTTGAAGAGGTCGTCGGCCACCACCCCAGGATAGGCAAGCTTCCACTTGCCTATCAAGTCGGGGCGGAGCCCCCGGAGGCCGGGCCGCCGAGGCGACCGGCTTCAGCCACCGCGGCGACCGGCCTTCCCGGGGGCTCCGCCCGTGCCCGCGTCAGCCCAGACGGATGTGGTCCACCGCCCAGTACCAGTTGTTTCCGGCGTCGTACATCCGGAAGCGGAGGGACACCGCGCGGGCGCCCGCCGGGACCGTGAGGTCCTTGCCGACCGCGATGTTCTCGGCGTCCGCCGAGCCGGGGCCGTACCGCAGCACGATCTGCTCCTCGCCGGAGTCGAAGACCGCGCGGACCTCGGCCTTCTGGTCGCCCTCCTGCCGGTAGTGGGAGTCGAAGTCCACCCGCAGGGTCGTACGGCCCGCCGGGATCGGGACCGTGGGCGAGACCAGCGTCGAGTCGAAGCGGCCCTTGCTCGCGGGCGCGCCGGTGTCGTCCCAGTCGTCCGGGTCGGCGACCGCGACGATGCCGAGGCCCCGGGTGAAGTTCGGCCGGTTCTGGGCGCCGGCCGACCAGGCGCGGCGGGTGTGGAAGGTCCAGCCCTGGAACATCGGCGTGCCCTGCGGCATCGCGGCCGCGTTCACGACCGACCAGCCGTCCGGCGCCGTCGCCGTCCAGCCGAGCACCTGACCGCGCTTGACCAGCTTCCCGGCGAGGGACTGGAAGTCCTCCGCGAGCAGACGACCGCTCATGGACGGGGCGATCCGGGCCTGGATCTCGCCGTCGGCGAGGCGCAGTCCGTCCGCCGCCCGGCCGCGGGCGACCGCGAGCAGCCGGGCGGAGCCGTACGCGGGGGCGTCGGCGGGCGCGGTGACGTCCCAGCTCGCGACCGCCGAGGAACCGGCGGGCAGGGTCCGCGGCGGGGTGTCCGCGACGGGCTTCGCCGTCCATCCCCGGGGGGCCGCGAAGGCGAGGACCACATCGTGGAGGTCGACGGGGCCGTGGTTGGTCACGGTGGCGGTGAACCGGGCCGTGGTCCCGCCCGCGACGACCGGCTCGTCGCCGGCGGCGGTGGTGACCTCGACGGCGAGGGCGTCGGGGAGGCCCATCGCCGGATCGGTGACACCGCGGGTACGGCCCCGGTCGCGGCCGTGGTGGCGGTCCTGGTCCCGGTCGGCGAAGCGGCCGGCGAAGCGGCGCAGGAACCGCGGGTCGTCGGCGGCGCTCACGGCGATGTCGTACCAGCGCTCGGCCGGCACCCGCAGCTTCACGGTGCGCTCGTCGCGCGCGCCGATCCGGACCTCACGGACTCCGCCGCCGTACGCGAGGTCGCCGACGAGCACGGTGCGGGAGCGCCGGCCGCGGTTCTCGATCTCGATCTCCACGTACGCGCGGTCGCCCTCGGACTCCTCCTTCAGGCGGGCCTCCAGCGCGTCGCCGGCGTCGCCGCGCAGCACCCACAGCGAGCCGTTGGGGCCGTGGACCCGCAGGTCGTAGGCATCGCCCTGGAGCGCGCGGGCGCCGGAGAGCCGCTCGCCCGCGCCGACGGTGTAGAAGTCGGGGGTGCTGCCGGGCTCCGCGTACACCTGGAAGACGGCGGCCTGGCGGCCCTTGTTGCGCAGGTCGAGCGCGACCTCGCCGCCGCGGACCCGGGAGCGCAGCGACAGGGCGTACGGCACGGGGCGGGCGGGCCGGGTGCCGCGCCGCTGGCGCGGGAAGAACTGCGGCGAGGGGACGGCGATGGACGGCTTGCCGGAGGCGGCGTCGCCCTTCGCCACGTTGCCGTCGGTGTCCGGCAGTTCGGGCCGGGCGACGTCCTGGCCGGAGAAGTCGAAGACGGACGTCAGGTCGCCGGAGACGGAACGGCGCCAGTCGCTGATCTGGGGCTCGCGCACGCCGAAGCGCCGCTCCAGGAAGCGGATGACGGAGGTGTGGTCGAGGACGGTGGAGTCGACGACACCGCCCCGGGTCCACGGGGACACGACGACCATCGGCACCCGGAGGCCGAGGCCCATGGCGTGCGGCCCCGAGACCAGGGTCTCCCCTGCGGGCAGGGTGTCCGACCAGCCGAGGCCGCCGTCGGCGCTGCGCACCCGGTAACGGCCGTCCTGGGAGACGACCCGCATCGCGACGGCGCCGTCGGCCTGCTTCACCCGGACGACCACCTCGCCGTCCACGGACATGGTGGCTTTGCCGCGGTCGGCGGAGAGCGGCGGCACGGGCGGCATGCAGTGGTCGAAGAAGCCGCCGTGCTCGTCGTAGTTGAGGATGAAGACGGTCTTGGCCCACACCTCGGGGTGGTCCGCCAGCGCCTCGATCAGTCGGGCGGTGAGGTCCTCGCCGAACGGCGGGGGCCAGCTGGCGTGCTCGGACAGGGCCTCAGGGGCGACGATCCAGGACACCTGCGGCAGGCGGTCGCCCGCCACGTCGGCGCGGAACGCCTCGACGAGCGCGTCGCCCATCTTGTGCCCGTCGCCCTGGTCGGCGGCGGCGCCGACCATCGCCATGCCCCGGTCGTGGAGCGGTTCGCCGGGCTCGGCCTGCTGGAACGGCCGGAACCAGGCGAGGGCGTTGTCGTCGTAGTTGTCCCGGGCCTGGTACGTCTTCCAGCTGACACCGGCTTTCTGGAGGCGCTCGGCGTAGGTGGTCCAGGTGTAACCGCCGGGAATGACGGTGTTGTTGTAGACGACCGTGTCGTTGACCGTGCCGCCGCTGGTGCCGGTCATGAAGTGGTCGCGGTTGGTGTTGGTGTTGCACTGGACCGACGCGTGGTACTGGTCGCAGACCGTGAAGGCGCCGGCCAGCGCGTTGTAGAACGGCATGTCGGCGGGCTCGTAGAAGCCGTGGCCGAGCCAGCCGCTGCTGCGGCCGGTGACGTAGCCGTCGGCCCGCCCGTCGTTCCAGAGCGGGAAGGAGTCGACGAACCCGAAGGCGGGGGCGCCGTTGCGGTAGGCGTTGGTGTGGGCCGCGTTCATCGCGAAGGGAACGAGGTGGCCCTCGGGGCGGGAGGGGTCGGGCTGGTGGAAGACCGACCTGCCGTTGACGCCGCGGACGGCGGTGCGGTCACCGAGGCCGCGGACGCCGGGCAGGGTCCCGAAGTAGTGGTCGAAGGAACGGTTCTCCTGCATCAGGACGACGACATGCTCGATGTCTTCCAGCCGGCCGGGGCGGGCGGGCGCGGCAAGGGCCTCGCGCACGCTGAACGGCAGCGAGGCGAGCGCGGCGGCGCCGGCGGCACCGCCGAGCAGCGTGCGGCGGGAGACGTCGGGGGAGGGAGGCATGACGGGGGACTCCTTGGATCTTTCGCATCGGGACCCTCTGTGGTCCAGACCCGTTATGTCTAGGAGATCGTGGAGTCCCGGGCGGGGGCTGCCGGTGAACGGGAGACGAACACCGCCTACGCGTCCGCCCGCACCGCCCCGGTCCTGATACGGGGTCCGGCCCGGGACGCGGCGGGACGCCGAGGGCGGGCGCCGGGGTCCGGCCCGGAGCGGCCTTCGCCGCGACCCCGTTGTCAGTGCCTCGCGATAGCTTCGATCTTGTTCGAGCGGTTGCGCGAGAGGGGCGAATTCGTGGGTTTCGAGCATGCGTTGAGGGTCGTTCTGGTCGATGTCAACGCCGAGGTGGTGGCGGCCTGGCGGTCCGCGTTCGCGGACACGCCCGAGGTGGAGATCCGGCGCGGATCCCTGCTCGACGTCGATGTCGACGCGTGGGTGTCCCCCACCAACGCACGGGGCCGGATGGACGGTGGCGTCGACGCCGTCGTCAAGCGCCACCTCGGCGCAGGCATCCAGGTGAGGGTGCAGCGGGCGATCCGCGACCGGTTCGGCGGGAGCCTGCCGGTGGGCAGCGCGGTGTGCGTACCGTCCGGCGCGGCCGTACCCCGGTACCTGATATCGACGCCGACCATGCGGCAGTCCTCGCAGAACGTCAGCGAGACGATGAACGTGGCCCTGGCGTGCGCGGCGGCGTTCCAGGCGGTGCACCTGCAGAACCGGGTGAAGCCGGGCAGCATCAGGTCGGTGGCGCTCGTGGGGATGGGCGCGCAGACGGGCCGGGTGCCGGCGGGGGTGTGCGCCAACCTGATGTGGACGGGCTACGCGCTCTTCCACGACCACGGGTTCACGGACTACGACGAGTTGAGGGCCGCGGTGCTCGGGCAGCTCGACGACATCGAGGGAGCGGGGTCCGCACGGCGGGTCCGGATCAACGTCCCGCAGCGACGTTCCTTTCGCCCCTGACGCGAAGGCTCCGCAGGCCGGCACCGGCCAGGGCGAGGCCGCCGGAGGCGACCTCACCGATTCCGTACAGCCTGCCGGTGCGCCCGAGGGGGCAGCCGGTCCGATCTCCGGGAGTTCTGCCGAAGTGAACGATGACGATGTGACGGCCGCCGGCGGTACGGGTCCCTCCGCCGGGGACCCGCTGGGCCTCGCCGAGCTGTTCACCGGTGGCGGTGAGCCGTGGCTCCCGCTGCTGGCTCCGGTGATCGAGGCGCAGCCGGGGGCCGCCGACTTCATCGGTCCGAAGCGCAGTCCGGAGGTGGTTCCGGTGCGCGAGCTGACGTTCCAGGCGTTGAAGCCCCATCCGCCGCACAAGTGGAAGGTGGTCGCCTTCGGGCAGAACCCGTACCCGCGGGCGGAGAGCGCGACCGGCATCGCGATGTTCGACAACACCTTCAACGACTGGAAGGACAGCCAGTTCGGCCGTGTGGTCAGCATCCGCTGCATCATCAAGGCCGCCGCGATGTGGAAGTACGGCATCGTCAAGAAGACGCCGATCGCCGACGTCCGGGCGCTGCTGAAGAAGGAAGCCACCGTCGCGCCGCCCGAGTGGTTCCAGGCGATGCTCACCCAGGGCGTGCTGCTGCTCAACGCCTCGCTCACGGCGAGCGCGGACGGGGCGCTGCCGACGGACCGTCACACCTCCTTCTGGCGGCCGGTGGCCGAGCAGATCGTCGAGGAGATCCTGCGGGCGAAGCAGGGCGCCGCGGAGGAGGACCGGGGTGTGGTGTTCGCCTGGTGGGGCGCGCACGCCCGGAGCCTGAAGAGGGTCGTCCAGCGGCTGGAGAAGAAGTATCCGGGGGTCGAGGTCCGGCACCTCGACCACGCGAACCCGGCCGCCCAGGGCGACATCTTCTGCGACGGGGACCACTTCGCCCAGGTGAACGACGCGCTGGCCGCGGTGGGCGCCGAGCCGGTCGACTGGTTGCCGAGCAAGGGCTGGGACCGGAGGCCCTCGGGCGCGGGCGGCGCGGAGGGCGGGGACGTCGCGGAGCGGATGGGGGCGTTCATCGCCTCGACGATGGAGCTCCACCAGCTCTATCTGGAACGCCTCACGAGCGTCAAGGACGAGGGACTCGTCCTTCCGGCCGTCACCGGGGTGTTCGACACGCCGCTGATGGACTTCCGCAAGGCCGTCGAGCCGGTGTCGCGGGTCCTCGCCCGGCTGGACCGGCACATCGAGAGGTCGAGCGTGTTCGGCGAGTCGAAGATCGCCGAGGGGGCGCTCGGGGACTCCGCGTACGGGGAGGGGCTCTCCGCCGACGCGATCGCGGCGCTGCACCTCTACACCTGCGAGTCGGCGTTCTACCGCGAGATCAACGCCGTCCTGCGGTCCCCCGACCGGGAGCGGCTGGTCCCCTACCTGCCGTATCTGCGCCTGCTGTTCTCCGCGATGGAGTCACTGCCCGCGCAGACCCGGCCGCTGTGGCGCGGTGTGGCCCTGGATCTGCGGTCGCAGTATCCGCTGGGGCAGACGGTGACCTGGTGGGGCGTGTCGTCGTGCACGTCCGAGCTGGGCGTGGCGAAGGCGTTCCTCGGGAGCCGCGGCCGGCGGACCCTGTTCGAGGTCACGCCGGCGCGGGCGGTGGCGATCCGGCGGTTCTCCGCGTTCACGGGCGAGGAGGAGTACATCCTCGCGCCGGGCACCCGGCTGAAGGTGACGGAGGTGAAGGCGGAACGCGGCGGGCTCTGCACCGTGCGGCTGACCGAGCTGGAGGGTGCGGGCCTGGTGTCCTAGCGGCCTGATGCCCCGGCGGCCCGGTGTCCTGGCGTGCCGTCAACACTTCACACCAGCCCCCGACAAAACCCAACTCGGGTTCCTGTCGGGGGCGTTGTGCGTTCAAGGCCTGAATGCGCGAACCCTTGACGCCTCTGGTTCAGACCTTTACTTTTGCCGCTCAGAAAGTGGAACGGCGTTCATGTCCTTGAACAGCCTGGTCGACCCGGTGGATCCGCCGGAGGCGCCGCCGCCCGGCCCCGCCCACCGCCGGACCCTCCCCCACCCGAGAGGACCCCCACATGCACCGGACCCGTCTGCCCCTCACGGCGGCCGCCCTCGCCCTCGCCGCCGGCGGCCTCACCGTCGCCACCGACGCCCCCGCGGAGGCCGCCGCCGGCCGGATCACCGGCATCGCCGGCAAGTGCGTCGACGTCGCGGGGGCCAACCCCGCGAACGGCACCCCCGTCCAGCTCTACGACTGCAACGACACCGCCGCCCAGACCTGGGACGTGGGCGCCGACGGCACCGTCAAGGCCCTCGGCAAGTGCCTGGACGTGACCTCGGGCGGTACGGCCTCCGGAACGACGGTCCAGCTCTGGGACTGCAACGGCTCCGCCGCGCAGCGCTGGACCGTCACCGCGGCCCGCGACCTCGTCAACCCGCAGGCCGACAAGTGCCTCGACGCCACGGGCAACAGCTCGGCCAACGGCACCCGGCTGCAGATCTGGACGTGCACCGGCGCCGCCAACCAGAAGTGGACGGCGCCTCCGGCCGGCGGCACCGGACCCGCCCCGGGCGGGAACATGGCGGTCGCGCCGTACCTCTACAACGGCTGGGGCAGCCCGCCCAGCCCCACCACCGTCATGAACGCCACCGGCGTCAAGTGGTTCACGCTCGCCTTCGTCCTCAGCAACGGCTACTGCAACCCGCAGTGGGACGGCGGGCGCCCCCTCGTCGGCGGCGTCGACCAGCAGACGGTCAACACGGTCCGGGCGGCCGGCGGCGACGTCATACCGTCCTTCGGCGGCTGGAGCGGCAACAAGCTGGAGAGCTCCTGCTCCAGCGCGGGCGAACTCGCCGCCGCATATCAGAAGGTCATCAACGCGTACGGCCTCAAGGCCATCGACATCGACATCGAGGCCGCCGCCTACGACAGCCCCACCGTCCAGCAGCGCACGGTCGACGCCCTGAAGACGGTCAAGGCGAACAACCCCGGCCTGAAGGTGTACGTCACCTTCGGGACCGGCCAGAACGGACCCGACACCAGCCTCGTCAACCGCGCCGCCGCGGCCGGTCTCACCGTCGACAGCTGGACCATCATGCCGTTCAACTTCGGCGGCAACGGACAGAACATGGGCGCCCTGACCGTCCGCGCGGCCGAGGGACTCAAGACCGCGGTGAAGAACGCGTACGGCTACAGCGACGACCAGGCCTACCGCCACACCGGCATCTCCTCGATGAACGGCGTCACGGACGTGGGCGAGACCATCACCCAGGCGGACTTCCGCACGATCCTCGCCTACGCCCAGCAGCGGCACCTGGCCCGGCTGACCTTCTGGTCCGTCAACCGCGACCGGCCCTGCACCGGCGGCGGCGCCGACACCTGCTCCGGAATCGGGCAGCAGGCCTGGGAGTTCACCCGGATCCTCGCGGCCTACAACGGCTGACGCACACCCACGGGCCCCGTTCCTCGCGGCCTGCAACGGCTGACGCACACCCACGGGCCCCGTTCCTCGCGGCCTGCAACGGCTGACGCACGCCCCGGGCCCCCCTCCGTACCCCCCTCCCGTCCCCACCAAGGAGATCCATGTCCGCCCCCACCTCCCCGCCGCGGGGCGCCGCACCCCGGCGTCCTGCCCGCGCCCGCCCACGACCCCGGCGCCTCGCGGCGGTCCTGGCCACCGGCGCGGTGCTCTGCTCGGCCCTCGTCGCCCTCTCCCCCGGATCGCCCGCCGCCGCCGTCTCCCCCGGATCGCCCGCCGCCGCCGTCTCCCCCACCGGGGCGGAGGCCGCCGCGGCCGAGATCCCCACCGGCACCGTCACCTTCGTGAACGCCGGCAGCGGCAAGTGCCTCGACGCCCGCGCCGCCGCGACCGCCAACGGCACCGCAGTCCAGCAGTACGCGTGCAACGGGACCACCGCCCAGCAGTGGACCGTCGCACCGACCTCGGACGGCCACGTCCGGATCGGCGCCCGCGACGACTCCGCCCAGGTGGTCGACGTCAGCGACGTCTCCACCGCCGACAACGCCGCCGTCCACCTGTGGACCTACGGCGGAGGCCTCAACCAGCAGTGGCGGGCCGTCGACGAGGGGGGCGGCGCCTTCCACCTCGTCAACCGCAACAGCGGGAAGTGCCTGGACGTCCCCGCCGCGTCCACTGCCGACAGCGTGCGGCTCGTCCAGTACACCTGCAACGGCACGGCGGCCCAGCGCTTCCAGGTGACGCCGGTCGGCACCGCGCCCAGCGGCGTCGACCTCGGGCCGAACGTCGTCGTCCTCGACCCGTCGATGCCCTCGGCGACCGTCCAGGGCCGACTGGACACCATCTTCCGGCGCCAGGAGACCAACCAGTTCGGGCCGGAGCGGTACGCCGTCCTGTTCAAGCCGGGCACGTACAACAACGATGTCAACGTCGGCTTCTACACTCAGGTCCTCGGTCTCGGCCCGTCGCCCGACTCCGTGACGATCAACGGCGCCGTGCACGTGGAGGCCGACTGGTTCCCGCCGCAGAACGCGACCCAGAACTTCTGGCGCGGCGCCGAGAACCTCTCCGTCACCCCGACCGGCGGCACCGACCGCTGGGCCGTGTCCCAGGCCTCGGCGTACCGCCGGATGCACGTCCGCGGCAACCTCGAACTGAGCGACGGCGGCTGGTCCAGCGGCGGCTTCATGGCCGACACCAAGATCGACGGCCAGGTCCGCTCCGGCACCCAGCAGCAGTGGCTGACCCGCAACTCCCAGCTCGGCTCCTGGACGGGGTCGAACTGGAACATGGTCTTCGTCGGCAGCCAGGGCGTCCCCGGCACCAGCTTCCCCAACCCGCCCCACACGACCGTGGACCGCTCCCCCGTCGTCCGCGAGAAGCCGTTTCTCACGGTGGACGCCACCGGGGCCTACAAGGTCGTCGTGCCCGCCCCGCGCACCGACTCCACGGGCACCACCTGGGCGGCCGGCGGTGCTCCCGCCGCGACCCAGCTGCCCATCGACCGCTTCCACGTGGTGAAGCCGGGCGCGACCGCGGCCCAGATCAACGCCGCCCTCGCCGCGGGCAAGGACCTCCTGGTCACCCCCGGCGTGTACCACCTCGACCAGACCCTCCGGGTCACCCGCCCCGGCACCGTGGTCCTCGGCCTCGGCCTCGCCACCTTCGTCCCCGACCACGGCATCACCGCGATGACCGTGGCCGACGTCGACGGCGTCAAGATCGCCGGTGTCCTCTTCGACGCCGGCACGGTCAACTCGCCGACCCTGCTCGAGCTCGGTCCCGCCGGATCGTCCGCCTCCCACGCGGCCGACCCGACCTCGCTCCACGACGTGTACTTCCGCGTCGGCGGCGCGGCCGTCGGCAAGGCCACCACCAGCCTGGTCGTCAACAGCGACCACGTCATCGGCGACCACCTGTGGGTCTGGCGCGCGGACCACGGCACGGGCGTCGGCTGGAACACCAACACGGCCGACACCGGCCTCGTCGTCAACGGCGACGACGTCACCATGTACGGCCTGTTCGTCGAGCACTACCAGAAGCACCAGACCGTCTGGAACGGCAACCGCGGCCGGACGTACTTCTACCAGAACGAGATGCCGTACGACCCGCCCAACCAGGCCGCCTGGATGAACGGTTCGACCCAGGGCTACGCCGCCTACAAGGTCGCCGACTCGGTCACCAGCCACCAGGCCTACGGACTCGGCAGCTACTGCTACTTCAACGTCAACCCGGGCGTCGCCGCCGAGCACGCCATCGAGGCCCCCGTCCGGCCCGACGTGCGCTTCCGGAGCATGGTGACCGTCTCCCTCGGCGGGACCGGCACCATCCGGCACGTCGTCAACGACCGCGGCGGCCCGTCCAACTCCTCCACCAACGTGGCGAACCTGGTGAGCCACCCATGAGACGACACCTGATACGGCTCCTCGGCCTGATGGCCCTCGTCCTCGGCCTCGGTGCCGTCGGACCCGCCCAGGCCGCCCCGACAGCACCCGACTTCCGTGTCATCGCGTTCTCCAACGGCACCTGGGACGCCGCCCACATCGACTTCGTGAAGGAGGCCGACGACTGGTTCGCCCGGACGGCCGCCGGCCAGAACTTCTCCTACACGACGACCACCGACTGGAACCTGCTGGCCAACGGCGGCGTCGACGCGTACGACGTCGTCCTCTTCCTCGACGACGCCCCGCAGAGCGCCGCCCAACGCGCGGGATTCGAGCGGTACATGCGCAACGGCGGCGGCTGGCTCGGCTTCCACGTCTCGGCGTTCACGACGAACGCCGCCGGCTGGAACTGGTATTACAACCAGTTCCTGGGCAGCGGGAACTTCCGCTCCAACACCTGGGGGCCGACCACCGCCGTCGTCCGTACGGAGAACGGCTCCCACCCGGCCGCGGCCGGTCTGCCCACGACGTGGACCACCGCCGTCAGCGAGTGGTACAGCTGGTCGAACAACCTGCGGTCCAACCCGTCGATCAAGGTGCTCGCCTCGGTCGACCCGGTCAGCTTCCCGCTGGGCACCGACCCGAACCAGTCCTGGTACAGCGGTGACTACCCGCTCGTGTGGACCAACACGCAGTACCGGATGCTGTACGCGAACTTCGGCCACAACGCCATGAACTACTCCACCGGCACCCGGCTCTCCTCCACCTTCGCCAGCCCCACCCAGAACCGTCTCCTCCTCGACGGCCTCCGCTGGCTGGCGGGCGCCGGCACCGCCCCGCCCGACCCGTTCCCCGGGGACTCCTGGTACACCCTCACCGCCGAGGCGAACGGCCTGTGCGTCGACGTCAGGGCGGCGGGCACGGCCGACGGCACACCCGTCCAGCAGTACACCTGCAACGGAACCCGGGCCCAGCAGTTCCGCCTCACCCCGACGAGCGACGGCCACACCCGGATCGGCGTCCGCACCGCCCCCCAGCAGTCGGTCGACGTCACGGACCGGTCGACGGCCGACGGGGCGCCCCTGCAGCTGTGGGCCTACGGAGGCGGCACCAACCAGCAGTGGCTCCCGGTGGCCGAGCCCTCCGGCCGGTACCACTTCGTCGCCCGCCACAGCGGCAAGTGCCTCGCCACCACCGGCACGGGCGCGGTCGGCGCCGCCCTCGTCCAACGCCCCTGCGACGGATCCCCGGCGCAGAGCTTCCGCCCCACCGCGACGCCCTGACGGTCCCCCAGGGCATCCCGCCCCCGCGTTCCCCGGACACACCGTGCCGGGGGACGCGGGGGCCTCGCGTCCACGCGGTGCCCGGATACCGCCGCCCCCCGGGCGGCGGTATCCGCATGCGCGCCCGGCGCCCCCGAACGATCATCCGTACATGGCAGGAACTCCCCCACGCCCCCGGCCGTCCGGTGCCGCCGACGCCCCCGCACCCCGTCGGAAGCGCGCGCCCGCGGCACGGCCGGCCGCGGTGTCGCTAGGCTTCGTCGGCCGGACCTCCCGAAGCACGCCCCGCCGTTCCGCTCGACCCGCAGCAGGGAGCCAGATGGGCCGCCGCCTGATCCTTCGATGCCGTGCCGTCCTCGTCACCACGGTGTTCGCCGCCGTGGCGGCGGCGAGCGCGCCCGCGGTGCCGCTGGCGGGGGCCACCGCGCAGGCGGCCACGCCCGCCCCCGGCCCACGGCACGCGTCCGCCGGGTCGGGCACGCCAGACGCCGGGTCGGTCACGCCAGGCGCCGGGTCGGTCACGCCGGGCTCCGGCGCCCGGGCGTCCGCCGCCGACGCCTCGTCCGCCCTCTTCGACCCCGCGCCCGCCCGGGCGAGCCTGGAGCGCCTGCTGCCCTCCCACGCCTCGCAGTTCACCCTGCTGCCGGTCGCGGAACCCGCCTCGGGCGACTCCTTCACCGTCTCGGGCACGGCCGGGGCGATCGAGGTCCGCGGCACCTCCCCCGCCACGCTCCTCACCGGCGTCGGCTGGTACCTGGAGCGGATCGCCGGGGTCGACCTGGGATGGCCCGGCTCCAGTGTCGGCCGGCTGCCCGACACGCTCCCCGCGGTCGCCACGCCCCTCACCCGGTCGGCCTCCGTGCCCCACCGCTACGCCCTGAACGACACCGACGAGGGGTACTCGGGCGCCTACCGCGACTTCGCGTCCTACCGGCACGACATCGACCTGATGGCGCTCCACGGCGTGAACGAGGTGTTCGTACCGACCGGGGCCGAGTACCCGTACTACCGGGCCCTGCAGGAGTTCGGCTACAGCGCGGCGGAACTGCGCGCCTGGATCCCCGCCCCGGCCCATCAGGGCTGGTGGCTGCTGCAGAACCTGTCGGGGTTCGGCGGGCCCGTCTCCGAACAGCTCGTCGAGGCCCGGGCGGCGCTCGGCGGGCGGATCGCCGGCCACCTCCGCTCGCTCGGGATGACGCCCGTGCTGCCGGGCTTCTTCGGCACCGTGCCGGCCGGCTTCGCCGCGCGGAACGCCGGGGCGGTCACCGTTCCGCAGGGCACGTGGGTGGGCTTCGCCCGGCCCGACTGGCTGGATCCGACCGGGCCCGTCTTCGCCCGGCTCGCCGCCTCCTACTACCGCTTCCAGCAGGAGCGGTTCGGTGCGAGCGACATGTTCAAGATGGACCTGCTGCACGAGGGCGGGGTCGCGGGCGGGGTCGACGTCGCGGCCGCCGCCGGGGCCGTCCAGCGGGCCCTGGACACCGCGCGTCCCGGCGCTGTCTGGGTCATGCTCGGCTGGCAGAACAACCCCACCCCGGCGCTCCTGAGCGGCGTCGACCGCCGCCGGGTCCTGATCGTCGACGGGCTCTCCGACCGGTACGACGGGCTCGACCGCGAGACCCAGTGGGGCGGCACGCCGTACGCCTTCGGCACGATCCCCAACTTCGGCGGCCACACCAGCATCGGCGCCAACACCGGCGCGTGGGCGGACCGGTTCCACGCCTGGCTCGGCAAGCGGGACAGCGCGCTGCGCGGGATCGCGTACCTCCCCGAGGCGACCGGCGCGAGCCCCGCCGCGTTCGACCTCTTCACCGAACTCGCCTGGCAGCCGGGTCCGGTCGACCGGAAGAGCTGGTTCGCCGAGTACGCCGCCCGGCGCTACGGCGGTGCGGATCCCCATGCGGCGGCCGCGTGGGAGCAGCTGCGCCTCGGCCCGTACAGCATGGCGTCCGGGACCTGGAGCGAGCCGCAGGACAGCCTCTTCGCCGCCCGGCCCGCTCTGACGGCCGCGACCGCCGCGAAGTGGAGCCCGAAGGCCATGCGGTACGACGCCGCGACGGTCGAGCGGGCGCTCGCGGAACTGCTCCAGGTGGCGCCCCGGCTGCGGACCACGGACGCGTACCGCTTCGACCTCGTGGACGTGGCGCGCCAGGCGCTCACCAACCGCAGCCGGGTCCTGCTGCCGCGCATCAAGGCGGCCTACGACGCCGAGGACCTGACGGGCTTCCGGGCGCTGGTGCGGGAGTGGCAGGGGCACGAGGAGCTGCTGGGGCGGCTCGTCGGCTCCGACGAACGGTTCCTGCTCGGTCCCTGGCTGGCCGACGCGCGGGCCTGGGGCGCCGACCCGGAGGAACGGGACGGGCTGGAGTACGACGCCCGCTCGATCCTCACCACCTGGGCCGGCAGGGGCCCGAGCGAGACGGGCGGTCTGCGCGACTACGCCAACCGTGAGTGGTCCGGCCTCGTCCAGGACGTCTACGCGCCGCGCTGGGCCGCCTACTTCGCGAGTCTCGACCGTGCGCTGGTGACCGGCACGGCCCCGGTCGCCGTCGACTGGTTCGCGCGGGACGACGCCTGGGCGCGCGGCCACCAGCGCTACCCGACGACGCCCACGGGCGACCCCTTCGCCCTGGCGGGCGAGGTGCGGGCGGCCCTGGCGGCATGACCGAGAACCGATGAGGACGAGGGAGAAGCCGTGACCGACGACGTCTGGCCGATGGTGCACGCCGAGCGGGCGGCGCTGATCGGCGACCTGACGCGGCTCGACGACGCGCAGTGGAGCAGGCCGTCGCTCTGCGACGGCTGGACCGTGCACGACGTGCTCGCCCATCTGGTCGACAACGCCCGTGCGACGCGCATCGGTTTCCTCACGGACCTGGTGCGCGCCCGGTTCGACTTCGACCGCCAGAACACGCGCGGGGTGGAACGCGCGCGCGGGACCACTCCGCAGGAGACCCTGGAGCGGTTCCGCCGGGTGGCGTCGAGGACGTCGGCGCCACCCGCTCCCCTGGACAGCCGGCTCGTCGAGGAGATCGTCCACGGGGAGGACATCCGTCGGCCCCTGGGCCTCGCCCGCGCCTACCCGCCGCGGGCCGTCGACCGGGCCCTCCGGCTCCAGGCGCGCACCCCGGTGTCGTTCGGCGGAGCGAAGGAGACCCTGTCCCGTGTCCGGATCACGGCGACGGACGCCGACCTGACGATCGGGACGGGGCCGGAGGCCGAGGGCCCCGCGCTGTCCCTGCTGCTCGCGGTGACGGGCCGCACGGCGGTGCTGACGGACCTCCGCGGTCCGGGGGTCGCCGCGCTGGCGGGTGGCTGAGGCGGCGGACGCCCGCCTGTCACCGGACACCGGACGGTCACCCGGAATCCGCCTTCCATACCTTCCGCAACCAGCCACGCGCAAGGTGTCGACCGGAGAATCCTGGCCGACGCATTAGACTGGCGGGCTGTTTGGCGTCGGATCGGAACAACCCGGGCAGACCCGGGCTCCGCCCGACGACCCGGACGTTGCCGGGAACGAGACGCGAGGTCCGATGGCAGCCACACCCGAGCACGGTGACACCACTCTGCTCCACGACGGGGATCCGTGGGAGGAGGAGTCCGGGAAGTCCGCCCGGTTCTCCGCCGGGCCCGCCGCCCCGGTGCGCACCCTCGTCGACATCTTCGAGGCCTCGGTACGGGCCTACCCCGACGAGCTCGCCCTGGACGACGGCACCGTCCGGCTGACCTACCGGGCCCTGGCCGCGGAGGTCGAGCGGCGCAGGCGCGCCCTCGCGGCCGCCGGTGTGGGGCTGGGCGACCGGGTGGGCATCCGGGTGCCGTCCGGGACGAACGAGCTGTACGCGTCCGTCCTCGCCGTGCTCGCCGTGGGAGCCGCCTACGTGCCGGTCGACGCGGAGGACCCGGACGAGCGGGCCGAGCTGGTCTTCGGCGAGGCCGGCGTGCGGGCCGTGGTCGGCGCGGAGCAGCGGATCGACGTCGTCGGGCGGGAGGCCGCGGCGGCCGCCGCGGCGCGCCCCGGGCCCGGCCACGACGCGTGGATCATCTTCACCTCGGGCTCCACGGGCAAGCCCAAGGGTGTGGCGGTCAGCCACCGCAGCGCCGCCGCGTTCGTGGACGCCGAGGCCGCGCTGTTCCTCGCCGACGAGCCGATCGGACCCGGCGACCGGGTCATGGCGGGCCTCTCCGTCGCCTTCGACGCCTCGTGCGAGGAGATGTGGCTGGCGTGGCGCTACGGCGCCTGCCTGGTGCCCGTCCCCCGGTCGCAGGTGCGCAGCGGCGCGGACCTCGGCCCCTGGCTGGTGGAGCAGGAGATCACCGTGGTCTCCACCGTGCCGACCCTCGCCGCGCTCTGGGACCCGGAGACCCTCGACGAGGTCCGGCTGCTGATCTTCGGCGGCGAGGCCTGCCCGCCCGAGCTGACCCAGCGCCTGGTCACCGAGGGCCGCGAGGTGTGGAACACGTACGGCCCCACCGAGGCGACCGTCGTCGCCTGCGCCTCCCTGCTGACCGGTGAGGAGCCGATCAGGATCGGCCTCCCGCTGAACGGCTGGGAGCTGGCCGTGGTCGACGAGTCCGGCGAGCCGGTGCCGATGGGCGGCAGCGGCCAGCTGGTGATCGGCGGCGTCGGTCTCGCCCGCTACCTCGACCCCGAGAAGGACGCGGAGAAGTACGCCCCGCTGGAGTCGCTCGGCTGGGAGCGCGCCTACCGCAGCGGCGACCTGGTCCGCGCGGAGCCGGAGGGGCTGGTCTTCCTGGGCCGCGGCGACGAGCAGATCAAGCTCGGCGGCCGGCGCATCGAGCTGGGCGAGGTGGACTCCGCCCTCCAGGGCCTGCCCGGTGTCGCCGGCGCGGCCGCCGCCGTCCGCACCGCGCGCAGCGGCAACCAGCTGCTCGTCGGCTATCTCGTCACGCAGGAGGGCTGGGACCACGCGGCGGCGGTCGAGCGGCTGCGGGCCGAGCTCCCCGCGGCCCTCGTGCCGCTCCTCGCGCCCGTCGCCGAGCTGCCCACCCGCACGTCGGGCAAGGTGGACCGGGACGCGCTGCCGTGGCCCCTCCCCGACCTGGAGACCACCGGTCCCGCCGAGCAGCTGTACGGCACGGAGGCCTGGCTCGCCGAGCAGTGGAGCGAGACCCTCGGGGTGGCCGTCACCGGCGCCGCCGACGACTTCTTCGCGATCGGCGGCAGCAGCCTCGCCGCCGCCCAGCTGACCACCCGGCTGCGCACCCGCTATCCGAGCGCGGCCGTCGTCGACATCTACCAGCAGCCGACCCTGCGCAAGCTGGCCCGCCGCCTGGAGAAGTCGGTCCAGGACGACGGGGCCGTACGGACGATTCCGCCGGTTCCGTTCCGGGCCGGGTTCCTCCAGAGCGTCCTGCTGCTTCCGCTGTTCACCGTGATCGGGCTCCGCTGGACGGTGGCGCTGCTCGCCCTGGGCAACGTCCTGCACCGGTTCGGGGCCTACCCGTGGGCGCCGACCGCCTCGTGGTGGGTGGTGGCCGCCGGTGCGGCGCTGCTGTTCAGTCCGCCCGGCCGGCTGGCGATCGCCGCGGGCGGCGCACGGCTGCTGCTGCGCGGGGTGAGGGCCGGCCGCCACCCGCGCGGCGGCAGTGTCCATCTGCGGCTGTGGACGGCCGAGCGGCTCGCCGAGTTCGTCGGCGCGACCTCGCTCACCGGATCCTGGCTGGAGCGGTACGCGCGGGCGCTGGGCGCCAAGGTGGGCCCCGACGTGGACCTGCACTCGCTGCCGCCGGTCACCGGCATGCTCAAGCTCGGCCGCGGCTGCGCCGTGGAGTCCGAGGTGGACCTCTCCGGCTACTGGCTGGACGGCGACCGGCTGGAGATCGGCCCCGTCAAGGTCGGCGCGGGCGCCGTGGTCGGCACGCGCAGCCTGCTGTTCCCCGGGGCGCGGGTCGGCAAGCGGGCCGAGGTGGCCCCCGGCTCGGCCGTGGCGGGGCAGATCCCGACCGGGCAGCGCTGGGCGGGCGCGCCCGCGGGCAAGCTAGGCAAGGCCAAACGGAACTGGCCCAAGGAGCGGCCGGCCCGCCCGCTCCACTGGCGGGCCGTGTACGGGGCCACCGGCTTCTTCCTGTCGGTGCTGCCGGTGCTCGCCGCCGTGCCCGCGCTGCTGGTCGTGAGCCGCTTCGTCCCCGCCGGCGCGGGGCTGGCCGAGGCGCTGCGGGGAGCGCTGCTCGCCGTGGTGCCCGGGGCCCTCGCCTACGGGCTCGCCTACGCCTCGCTCGTCCTCGTCCCGGTCCGGCTGCTGAGCCTCGGGCTGCGCACCGGCAGCCATCCGACGCACAGCCGGGTCGCCTGGCAGGCGTGGACCGTCACGCAGCTGATGGACCTGGCGCGCGAGACGCTGTTCCCGCTGTACGCCGGGCTGATCACCCCGGTCTGGCTGCGGCTGCTCGGGATGAAGATCGGGCGGGGCGCCGAGGTGTCCACGGTGCTCGCGCTGCCGAGCCTCACCACGGTCGGCGAGGGTGCCTTCCTCGCCGACGACACCCTGACCGCCCCGTACGAGCTGGGCGGCGGCTGGGTGCGGATCGGGCACTCCGAGATCGGCCGGCGGGCGTTCCTCGGCAACTCGGGCATGACCGCTCCGGGCCGCACGGTGCCGGACGACGGACTGGTCGGCGTGCTGTCGGCGACGCCGAAGAAGGCCAAGAAGGGCAGCTCGTACCTGGGCCTGCCCCCGGTCAGGCTGCCGCGGTCCGCGGCGGCCTCCGACCGGAGCCGTACGTACGACCCGCCCGCGCGGCTGCTGTGGGCGCGCGGACTCGTGGAGCTGTTCCGGCTGCTCCCGGTGTTCTCCTCGGCCGCACTGGCGGTGCTGACCGTGGCGGCCCTCTGCGCCCTGGCCACGGCGACCGGCCTGGGCGTCTGGGGCGCGGCGCTGCTGTCCGGGGCGGTCCTGCTCGCCGCGGGCGCGGCCGCGTGCCTGCTCTCGGTGGCGGCGAAGTGGCTGCTCGTGGGCCGGCACCGGACGGGCGAGCACCCGCTCTGGTCCGGCTTCGTGTGGCGCAACGAGCTGGCCGACACGTTCGTCGAGGTCCTCGCCGTGCCGTGGCTGGTCGGATCGGTGCCGGGCACCCCGCTGCTCAACCTGTGGCTGCGCGGGCTCGGGGCCCGGGTGGGCCGGGGCGTGTGGTGCGAGAGCTACTGGCTCCCCGAGACGGACCTGGTCGTCCTCGGTGACGCGGTCAGTGTGAACCGCGGGTGCGTCCTGCAGACTCACCTCTTCCACGACCGGATCTTGAGGACGGATACTGTGGTCCTCCGCGAGGGCGCCACTCTGGGTCCGGGCGGAATCGTCCTGCCCGGCAGTTCGGTCGGGGCCCGCAGCACGCTGGGTCCCGCCTCTCTCGTGATGGCCGGGGAATCCGTCCCCGCCGACACCCGCTGGCTGGGCAATCCGATCGAGGCGTGGCGGGCCTGAACGGGCAGCACGAGCACGGCACAGGGCAGGGAGCGGGAGCAGAGTTGAGCGGCGAGCGGACAACGGCACAGGACCCGTACTTCCCCGACCACGGCGACTCCCGTTACCGCGTGCATCGGTACGAACTCGCTCTGGAGTACCGTCCCGGTCCCAACCGGCTGGCCGGGACGGCGCGGCTCAGCGCCATCGCCGGCCGGGCGCCGCTCACCGAGTTCCATCTGAACCTCTCCGAGTTCAAGGTCGGCCGGCTCCTGGTGAACGGCCGCGCCCCGCACTACACCCACCGCGGCGGCAAACTCCGCGTCCGGCCGGCCAAGCCGCTGTCCGCGGGCGCCGCGTTCACCGTCGAGGTGCACTACGCGGGCAACCCCAAGCCGGTGCGCAGCCCGTGGGGCGGGCTGGGCTGGGAGGAGCTGACGGACGGCGCGCTGGTCGCGAGCCAGCCCGTCGGCGCCCCCTCCTGGTACCCGTGCAACGACCGGCCCGCCGACAAGGCCTCGTACCAGATCTCGGTGAACACGCCCTCCGCGTACACGGTGGTGGCGGGCGGGCGGCTGCTCACCCGTACGACCAAGGCCAGCACGACCACCTGGGTGTACGAGCAGTCCGCGCCGACGTCCAGCTATCTGGTCGGGCTCTCCATCGGCATGCACCAGACGGTGCTGCTCGGGGACCCCGGGCTCGGCGGGGTGCCGCAGACCGCCCATGTGCCGGCGCACCTGCTGCCCCGCTTCTCCCGTGACTTCGCCCGGCAGCCCGCGATGATGCAGCTGTTCGAGGAACTGTTCGGGCCGTATCCGTTCGGCGAGTACGCGGTGGTCGTCTCCGACGAGGAGTTCGACGTGCCGGTGGAGGCCCAGGGGCTCTCTCTCTTCGGCGCCAACCACGTGGACGGCGGGCGCGGTTCGGAGCGCCTCGTCGCGCACGAGCTCGCGCACCAGTGGTTCGGCAACAGCGTGACCATCGGCGACTGGCGGCACATCTGGCTGAACGAGGGCCTGGCGAAGTACGCCGAGTGGCTCTGGTCGGAGCGGTCCGGCGGCCGCACCGCGCAGGAGCTCGCGGGGACCGCGTACCGGCTGCTCGCCACGCAGCCGCAGGACCTGAAGCTCGCCGACCCCGGGCGCAAGCTGATGTTCGACGACCGGCTGTACGAGCGCGGGGGTCTCACCGTGCACGCGATCCGCTGCGCCCTGGGCGACGCCGCCTTCTTCCGCATGCTGCGCGACTGGGCGACCGCGCACCGGCACGGCGTGGTGACCACGGCGACCTTCACGGCCCATGTGTCCCGCTACGCGACGGAGCCGGTGGACGGACTCCTCAGGGCCTGGCTGCAGCAGCCGTCCCTGCCGCCCCTCCCGGCCACCCACGGCTCCCCCGCCATTCCGGAACGCCCCGCGTACCCGCCCACGAACGGCGGATCCGGGGGCCTGGGCAGGGCCTCGGCGTAACGCCCGTACAACCACTCGAAGCGATCATGAGTCTGACCGGACACACTGATCTCATTCGGGGGAACCGTGAACCACCGCATGTCCGGGCGCCGCCTCGCCGCCGCCCTCCTCGCCCTGAGCACCGTCACCGCCGTGACGGGGACGCTCGTCACCGCCCCGGCCGTCGCCGCGCCCACCGCCGCCTCCGCCGACGGGCGGTGCGTGCCGACCGCCCCCGGCCTGCTGCCCGCCGCGGCCGAGATCGTCTCCACCGGCTCCTTCGGGTACGTCACGACCTGCACGGACGAGAACGGCGCCGTCGCCCTGGAGTGGCACAGGAACGACGGCAGCGTGTCGCCCCTGGGCGGGCCGCACGGCTACGACTCCGTCTCCGACTACATCGTGACGGGCGACGGCAGCAGAATCGTCGCCTACCACCCGACGACCTCCACGTACGTCAACCACAGCGTCGGCACGTTCGGTTTCGGCGCCGAGGTCGTGGGCGTGGCCGGCTCCGTCCTGTACGTGAGCGTGCCCACGACCGGCACGGGCCGGGAGCTGTGGCAGCTGGAGAACGTGAACGGCGTCGTCCGGAAGACGAAGCTGTCGAACACGTACCGCGACGAGACCGAGACCGCGCACAAGGTCGTCGCCGCGGGCAGGGGCGCGGACGGCAGGCCCGTCGTCCTGATCCTCGGCAAGGGGTTCCGCGGCCCGGTCGACCGTCCCACCCCGTACGCCTGGGAGGCCCGGGTCCCCGTGACCACGGGCACCCCCATCGACCAGGAGTGGACCGGCGGCGCGGGGAACTGGGACGAGGCGGCGGCGACGGGCGCGTTCACGCCGAAGTACCGCGCGTGGATCCAGGGCGCCACGGCGGGCGGCCACGAGCTGGCCGTGCGCGCCTCCGGGATCGCCAGGAGCATCCCGCTCGGCGACATCCCGGGGCAGCCGGTCCTCGCCGGGATCGTCGGCGACACGGCCCTGTACGCGGCACGGCGCGACCCGTCCGCCGGACCCGAGGTCCTCACCCCGCTGTACGCGCGGAACATCGCCACGGGCGGCGCGCCCGCCAAGCTCCTGGTGAACTACTCCTCCGTCGCGCACTCCCCCGACGGCAGCCTGCTGGTGCGGGGTGCGACGACCGAGTCGGACGGCCTGTTCCGGATCACCGAGGGCCCCGGCGGCACGCCGACGGTGAGCCCCGTCGCCGACACCGGCCGGGTGCTCGGCGTGCAGGTGACGGAGTCGAAGGTCCCGACGGCGGTCGACCTGGAGAAGCCGGTCACGACGGCGATGGAGTGGGCGCTGTCGCGCGGCGACGCGCGCGTGGAGCTGACGCTGACCCACCAGCGGTCGGGCAGGAAGCTGGTGACGCGCCTGACGGAGTCCGGCGTTCCCGCCCGCTTCGCCTTCGCGTGGGACGGGCTCCTGAACGGGGCGAGCGCCCCGAACGGCGCCTACTCCTGGCAGCTGACGGCCACTCCGCTCGACGGTGTCGGCGCTCCCGGCACGGCCTCAGGAGCGTTCACGGTGTCCCGCCGGGCCAGCCTCCACGACTTCACCGACAACGGCTCCGCCGACCTCCTCGCCCGTGACTCCGCCGGGGTGCTCTGGAGCGACGACCTCTTCGACTGGCCGGTCGGCGGGCAGGCGACGCCGTCCAAGCGGACGAAGGTCGGGCCGGGCTGGAACACCTACCGGCAGATCGAGGCCGTCGGGAACATCGGCGGGGGGACGAGCGGCGACCTGGTCGCCCTGGACGGCACCGGAGTGCTCTGGCACTACCTGGGCAAGGGCGACGGCACCTTCGCCACCCGCTACCGGATCGGCGCCGGCTGGGGCGGCTACACCAGGCTCGCCGGCGGCTCCGACCTCGCGGCGGACGGCAGGGCGGACCTCTTCGCCGTCGACACCGCGGGGTACCTGTGGTTCTACCCGGGCACCGGGGACGCCGCGAAGCCGTACGGGACCCGGGTCCGGATGGGCGGCGGCTGGGGGGCCTACAACCAGCTGACCGCCGTCGGCGACATCGCCGGCGACAAGGGCGGCGATCTGCTCGCCCGGGACAAGGACGGCGTCCTCTGGCTCTACCCGAGCAACGGCTACTCGTACTCCACCCGCGTGCGCGTGGGCGGCGGCTGGGGCGGCTTCAGCCAGCTCGTCGGCGCCGGCGACGTGACCGGCGACGGCCGCCCGGACCTGGTCGCGTACGGCGCCGCCGGCACGTACGTCTACCGCTCGACGGGCTCCGCCACGGCCCCGTTCAGCCGCCAGACGACGCCGCTGTACGCGGGCGAGGGCAGCAGGTTCAACCACATCGCGTAGGGGTCCACCGCACACAGGGTGCCGCGGTCGGGCACCCGGTGCGTACGGGGCGAGGCGAGGCGGGGCGGGGGCGCCGGGGCGGCCCCACGGGACCGGGCCGCGGAGGGCGTCACGCCTCGCGGGACCGGCCCGCGGAGGGCGTCACCCCTCGCGGGACCGGGCCGCGGAGGGCGTCATCCCTCGCGGGACCGGGCCGCGGAGGGGCGTCACGCCTCGCGGGCGCCCTCGTACAGCGCCTCGACGACCTCGGCGTACTGCCGCTCCACGACGGGCCGCTTGACCTTGAGGCTCGGGGTGAGCTCACCGTGCTCGATGTCGAGGTCGCGCGGCAGGACCGCGAACTTCTTGATGGTCTGCCACCGCTGCAGGTCGCCGTTCACCCGCTGGACGAAGCCGTCGATCAGCGCGTGCGCCTCCGGCGAGGTGACGACCTCCGCGTAACTCCGCCCGTCGAGGCCCTGCGAGGCCGCCCACGGCATGATCACGCTCTCTTCGAGCGTGATCAGCGCGGTGCAGTAGTTGCGGTTGTCTCCGATGACCAGGATGTTGCTCGCGTACGGGCAGACGGCCTTGAACCGGCTCTCGATCTCGGTGGGCGCGATGTACTTGCCGCCCGAGGTCTTGAACAGGTCCTTCTTGCGGTCGGTGATCCGGAGGAAGCCGTCCTTGTCGATCTCGCCGATGTCGCCCGTGTGGAACCAGCCGTCGCTCTCCAGCACTTCGGCGGTCTTCTCCGGCAGGTTGTGGTAGCCGCGCATGACACCGGGCCCCCTCAGGAGGATCTCCCCGTCCTCGGCCACGCGGACCTCGGTGCCGGGCAGGGGTCTGCCGACCGTGCCCACCCGGAAGTCCTCGGCGGGGTTGACCGTGACGCCCGCGCTGGTCTCCGTCAGGCCGTAGCCCTCCAGCACGGGCACGCCCGCTCCCGCGAAGAAGTAGCCGATGTCGGGGGCGAGTGCGGCGCTGCCCGAGGCGCTGCCGCGGAGTTCGCCGCCGAACGCCGCCCGGATCCTGCCGTAGACGAGTCTGTCGGCGACGGCGTGCTGCACGGAGAGCCACCGGGGCAGCGTGCGCCGGCCCGTCGCCACCACGGTCTCCTGCCCGGTCCTGGCGTGGTCGCGGGCGACCCGCGCCGCCCACAGGAAGATCTTGTGCTTGATGCCGCCCTCGGCCTTCGACCTGGCGGCGATCCCGTTGTAGACCTTCTCGAAGATCCTCGGTGCGGACGCCATCACGGTGGGCCGGACGGCGGGCAGGTTGGTGATGATGCGGTCGATGCGGCCGTCCACCGCGATCACGCTGCCGGTCTTCACCTGACCGGCGATCAGGGCGTTGCCGAAGACATGGGACAGCGGCAGCCACAGGAACTGCACGTCGTCGGGGAGCAGCAGCCCGCTGACCTCCTGGGCGACGGCCTGGTAGGACCAGCAGTCGTGCACCAGGCGGACGCCCTTGGGGCGGCCGGTCGTGCCGGAGGTGTAGATCAGGGTGGCGAGCTGGTCCGGCAGGATGGCCCCGACCGCCGTCTCGACGGCATCCGGATGCTCCCGCAGATGCGCCGCGCCGCGCTTCTCCAGCTCTTCGAGGGTCAGCACGTCCAGCCCCTCGGCCCGCGGCATGTCCGGCTCGGGGTCGAAGACGATCACGGTGTCGAGGCCGGGCAGCTCCGCCGCGCGGCCGGCCACCTTGGCCAGCTGCCCGGCGTTCTCGACGAAGATCGCCCGGCTGCCGGAGTCGGCGAGGATGTACGCCGTCTCCTCGGCGTTGGTGCTCGGGTAGACGGCGGTCGCCGCGACGCCGGCGCACATCATGCCCAGGTCGGCGAGGATCCACTCGATCCGGGTCGAGGAGGAGATGGCCACCCGCTCCTCGGGGCGCAGCCCGAGGGTGAGCAGGCCGGCCGCGATCGTCCTGACCCGCTCCGCGGTCTGGGCCCAGGTCAGCGAGCGCCACTCCTCGGCGCCCGCCGCGGCGGGGCCGACCGCCACGGGATGGCGGTAGGCCTCCCGGTCGGGCGTGGCCGCGACCCGGGAGAGGAAGATGTGCGCCACCGACGGCGGGCGGCTTTCGAGAAGGTGCTGCGCGGAACTCATCCCAACCCCCCGGGATTGAACGGCCCGTCAACGCTTCCTTGACCGGCCGGTAACGTGCCGGTTTTCGGCGAGGCTAGGGGGAAACGCGGCGGGGCGTAAGGGAGCAGGCGAAGAAAGATACGGCGGGCCCGGCCCGCGCGCCCGGATCCGCCCCCGTCCCGGAGGTCCGTGGCGCACAGCCGCCGGCGGTGCACGGGCCGTCGCCATCCGGAGCGGTCCCACGGGATCGAACTTACGATGGGCGGGAGCCGGCGTCGGCAGCCCGCCGTGCCGGCCGTCCGAGGCGAGCAGGGCGGAGACGCATGGCACAGGTCACCGACGCGGCACGTACCGTGATCCTGACGGTGGACGACGACCCGGGGGTGTCCCGCGCCATCGCCCGCGACCTGCGGCGCCGCTACGGCGGCGGGTACCGGATCGTGCGCGCCGAATCCGGCGAGTCCGCGCTCGAAGCGCTCCGCGAGCTGAAGCTGCGGGGCGACCTCGTCGCCGTGATCCTCGCCGACTACCGCATGCCGCAGATGAACGGCATCGAGTTCCTCGAACAGGCCCTCGGCGTGTACCCGGGGGCCCGGCGCGTCCTGCTGACCGCGTACGCCGACACCAACGCGGCCATCGACGCGATCAACGTCGTCGACCTCGACCACTACCTCCTGAAGCCCTGGGACCCGCCGGAGGAGAAGCTCTACCCCGTCGTGGACGACCTCCTGTCGGCCTGGCGCGCCAGCGACTACCGGCCGGTGCCCGCGACGAAGGTGGTCGGTCACCGCTGGTCGGCGCGGTCCTCGTACGTACGCGAGTTCCTGGCCCGCAACCAGGTGCCGTACCGCTGGTACTCCTCCGACGAGCCCGAGGGCCGGCGCCTCCTCGAAGCGGCCGGGGCCGACGGCCGCCGACTGCCCCTGGTGATCACGCCGGACGGCACGGTACTGGTCGAGCCGGACGCGCCCGAGCTGGCCGCCCGGGTGGGGCTCGCCACGACACCGGCCGCCGACTTCTACGACCTCGTCGTCATCGGCGGCGGCCCGGCCGGGCTCGGCTCGGCGGTGTACGGGGCCTCCGAGGGGCTGCGGACCGTGCTGGTCGAGCGCTCGGCGACCGGCGGACAGGCCGGCCAGAGCTCCCGGATCGAGAACTACCTCGGCTTCCCCGACGGCGTCTCCGGCGGGCAGCTCACCGAGCGCGCACGGCGCCAGGCCACCCGCTTCGGTGCCGAGATCCTGACCGCGCGCGAGGTCACGGGCCTGGAGGTGAACGGCGCGGCCCGCGTCGTCCGCTTCTCGGACGGCACGGAGGTCGCCGCCCACAGCGTCATCCTCGCGACCGGGGTGTCCTACCGGCAGCTCCTGGCCCCGGGCTGCGAGGACCTGACCGGGCGCGGTGTGTACTACGGCTCCTCCCTCACCGAGGCGTCCTCCTGCCAGGACCAGGACGTGTACATCGTCGGCGGCGCGAACTCCGCCGGGCAGGCCGCGGTGTTCCTGGCGCGGGGCGCGAAGTCGGTGACGCTGCTCGTACGCGGCGAGTCGCTGGCGGCGTCGATGTCGTACTACCTGATCCAGCAGATCGAGGAGTCGCCGAACATCACCGTGCGGCCCCGGACGGTCGTCGAGGCGGCGCACGGCGAGGAGCACCTGGAGCGGCTGACCCTGCGGGACGCGGTGACCGGCGCGACCGACGTCGTGGACGCCCAGTGGATGTTCGTCTTCATCGGGGCGGCCCCCCTGACGGACTGGCTCGACGGGACGGTGCTGCGCGACGAGCACGGCTTCATCCTGGCGGGGCCGGACCTGACGCCGGACGGGCGGCCACCGGCCGAGTGGGCCCTCGACCGGCCGCCGTACCACCTGGAGACGAACGTTCCCGGCGTGTTCGTGGCGGGCGACGCGCGCGCCCAGTCCGCCAAGAGGGTCGCCTCGGCCGTGGGCGAGGGAGCCATGGCCGTGATGCTCGTCCACCGGTATCTGGAGCAGTCATGAGCGGACAGGGCGAAGACGGACCGGGCGGGGACGGACGGGTCCCGGGCGGGCCGGACGCGGGCGGCGCGGGCTCGGGCGGGCAGGACGCGGGCGGCGAGGTCATGCCCTGCGACCAGCACGAGATCGGCTCGCTCTTCCTGTTCGAGAAGCTATCCCCCGAGCAGCTCTCGCGGCTGTGCGCCGAAGGGCGGGTGGAGCGGTTCGGCCCCGGACCCGTCTACACCGAGGGCGACCCCGCCACCTGCTTCTACGTGATGATCGAGGGCACCGTCGTCCTGTACCGCCGGGTCGGCGGCGACGACGTGGAGGTGAGCCGCACCTCGCAACGCGGTGTGTACGCGGGAGCCATGCAGGCGTATCTCGGCGACCGGGTGCCCCAGACGTACAACAACTCCATGCGGGTGACCGAGCCCACCCGGTTCTTCGTCATGCCCGCGCAGTCGTTCGCCGACATCATGGCCGAGTGGTTCCCGATGGCGGTGCACCTCCTCGAAGGGCTGTTCTTCGGCTCCAAGAACACCCAGCGCGCGATCGGCCAGCGTGAACGGCTCCTGGCGCTCGGCTCGTTGTCCGCGGGGCTCACCCACGAGCTCAACAACCCGGCCGCGGCGGCGGTCCGGGCCACGGCGTCGCTGCGGGAACGGGTCGGCAAGATGCGGCACAAGCTGTCCGTCATCGCCAAGGGCCCCTACTCCCGGGAGGCGCTCGCCGAGCTCATCGAGATCCAGGAACGCACCGCGGAGCGCGTCGCCAAGGCGCCGGTGCTGAGCCCGCTGGAGGCGTCCGACCGGGAGGACGAGCTCGCCGACTGGCTGGAGGACCACGGCATCCCGGAGGGCTGGCGCATCGCGCCCACCTTCGTCCAGGCCGGTCTGGACACGGACTGGCTGGAGCAGGTGGCGGCCACCGTGGCCGACGACGTGCTGCCGGGGGCGGTCGGCTGGCTCAACTACACCGTCGAGACAGAGCTGTTGATGGACGAGATCGACGACTCCACCAACCGCATCTCGCACCTGGTGGACGCGGCCAAGCAGTACGCGCAGCTCGACCGCGCCCCGCACCGCGAGGTCGACGTCCACGAACTCCTCGACAGCACGCTCCTGATGCTGTCCGGCAAGATCGGCGACCGGGTGCGCGTCGTCAAGGACTACGACCGTTCGCTCCCCGACATACCCGCCTATCCGGCGGAGCTGAACCAGGTGTGGACCAACCTCATCGACAACGCGGTGTCCGCCATCGGGAGCGACGGCGGCGACGGCACCCTCACGGTCCGTACGGCCCGGGAGGGCGACCGGCTGCTCGTGGAGTTCCGCGACACGGGCCCGGGCGTCCCCGAGGAGATCCGCAGCCGCATCTTCGACCCCTTTTTCACGACCAAGCCGGTCGGCGAGGGCACCGGCCTCGGCCTCGACATCTCCTGGCGGATCGTGGTGAGCAAGCACCACGGAAGCCTCCAGGTCGAGTCCGTCCCGGGCGACACCCGGTTCCAGGTACTGCTGCCGCTGACCGCACCCCCAGACACCGCGGACACCGCCGACACCCCGGACGCGGACACCACGGACACCCCGGAGACCACCGAGGAGCACGCATGACCGAGATCGAGGGAATCGACCCGAGCGTCCCGCCCGCCGGCCCGGGCTGCGGCGACTGCGACGCGGCGGGCGGCTGGTGGTTCCATCTGCGGCGCTGCGCCCAGTGCGGGCACATCGGCTGCTGCGACTCCTCCCCGGCCCAGCACGCCACCGCGCACTGGAAGTCCACCGGGCACCCCCTCGTCCAGAGCTACGAGCCGGGCGAGAACTGGTTCTGGAACTACGCCACCGACGACCTGTACGACGCGGGACCCCCGCTGGCCCCGCCGGACGGCCACCCCGCCGACCAGCCGGCCCCGGGCCCGGCCGACCGCGTCCCACAGGACTGGCGGCAGCACCTCCACCGCTGAACGCCGCCGGACCCCGGGCGGCCGAAGTGGCGGCGTAGGCCCGGTCGTCGGCCTCCTCGGCCGTCACGTCGGGGACGACCATGGGCCGGTAGGGTCGACTGCCATGACGAAGGACATCGCGGACGGGATCACGGACGGAACCACGGACGAGTCGGCGGACGGCACGGCGAGCGGCACGGCGATCGACTGGCGGGCGGACCGCATCGGCAGCGCGCTTCGCGGCACGAACCCCTCGGTCCTCCGGCGGCTCGACACCGGATTCGCGGTCGTCGGGGACGTCCAGTTCCTGCCCGGGTACTCCGTTCTCCTGGTGGACGATCCCGCGGTGCAGCGCCTGTCGGAGCTGCCGAAGGACCGGCGGCTGCGGTTCCTCGCCGACATGGACCTGCTCGGCGAGGCCGTCGAGCGTGCCTGCCGGCGGCTCGACCCCCAGTTCCGCCGGGTGAACCTGGAGATCCTCGGGAACACCGACGGGTTCCTGCACGCCCACGTCTGGCCCCGGTACGAGTGGGAGCCCGCCGATCTCGTGGGCATGCCGGTGTGGCTGTACCCGAGGGAGCGGTGGACCGACGAGCGGTACGCGCTCGGCCCGCAGCACGACACCCTGCGCGGAGCGATCGGCGACGCGCTGGACCGCCTCGCCGGCGCGTGATCCGCCCCGGCGTCGCGCGGGCCGACCGGACCGGGAGGCGCGGGACGCGGGGAACGGGCGGCGGTGGGGAACCCGTCGGGTGTCTCAGTCGACGACGCGCAGCCGGGTGACGCCCCGGTCGAGCGCCCCGCGGACATGGCCGTTCGGCGCCGTCGCGGTCCGCTGCAGGAAGCGTACGACCTCGGCGGTGATGACCTCGCCCGGCAGGACGTTGGGAATGCCGGGCGGGTACGCGGCCCCAGCGTGTCCGCGGAGATCCGTCCACGCCTCGTGCCCCGCGATGCCCCCGGCCCGGGTGTCGAGGGCGTGGTCCAGGGCCTCGTGGCCGCCGGGACGGGTGTGGCCCTCATCCCCCGGCTCGCCCTGGGGGCGCCGCGCCCCGACCTGGTCGTCCGCCCCCTGGCCGGACCGGTCCTGGCGCGGGAGATCAGCGTCGCCGTGCTGCGCTCGGCCTCGAACCGGGCGGCCCAGGAGCTGGTCTCGGCTCTGCGGGAGCAGGCCGCGCTGGTCGCGGAACGCTGGGCCGGGTGAGGACGGGCGGCCGCGCCCGCCCCGCCGAGGGTCTACGAGCCCGCCCCGCCAAGGGTTTCGACGAGCCCGACCCGCCGGGGACGGGCCTCTCGGATTCGCCCGCCGGGCACCGCACGTGGCGGTCCCTGCGTAGAGTACGGCCGGGCGCGGTGAGATCAGATGGAGTTCCTATGACCGCGATCAGCCTTGAGCACGCCACCGTCCCCGCCGACACGGGCGAGGTGACCCTCCTGATAGCCCGCCGGGTGGAGCCCGGCTACGAAGCGGCCTTCGAGCTGTGGGCCCGGGGCATCCTCGACAGCGCGGCCGCCTTCCCCGGCCATCTCGGCCACGGTCTCTTCCGCTCCTCCGGCGGCGACGCCCCGTGGTTCCTCGTGCACCGCTTCCGGAACGAGGCGGCGTGCCGGGCCTGGCAGGACTCACCGGAGCGGGCCGCCTGGTTCGCCGACTGCGAGGGGCATCACCACACGGAGATCGCCCGGCGCACGCTGACCGGCATGGAGACCTGGTTCGCCAAGCCGGGCTCGACGCGGCCCGCCCCGCCCCGGTGGAAGATGGCGATCAGCGCGACCCTGGCGATCTACCCGATCTCGGTCCTGGGCAGCCTCCTCCTCGTCCCCCGGCTCACCGGTCTTCCCCTGCTGCTCAGCAGCGCGATCGTCGCCTGTGTGTTCAACGTGCTCATGACCTATGTGGCGATGCCCGCCGTGAGCAGGCTGCTGCGCGGCTGGCTCACGCCGTAGCCGACCGGGCGGCGGCCCGCCCCGGGGGCGGTGCGGCGGGCGCCCGCGATCCGGCCCGTCCGGGGCTGGTTCGTCATCTAAGATTCAGGGCGGCCTCAGGGCCGCGGCCCGTCGCTGCGCGCGGCGGCCGCGGAACGGTCAGGCCGGTCCGGGACAGCGGCCCTCCGGGGCCTCGGTCCGGACGGGACCACATGACGCTGATCACAAAGATCCCAGGGAATCGGGTGACCGCCGGCGTGCGTCTCATTGGTGCGGGTTTCCCAGCTCACCCGGCTCACCCGCCCACGCTAGAGAAGACCCCCAGGGAGAAGTGAGGTATGTCCGTGATCTGCGTCGGCGGCATGATCGGAATCGGCAAGACGAGTGTGGCCGAGCTGATCGCCAAGGAGCTGGGCAGCGACGTGTTCTACGAGAGCGTGGAGGACAACCCGATCCTGCCGCTCTTCTACACGGCGAGCCCCGAGGAGATCCAGGCGAAGCGGTACCCCTTCCTCCTCCAGCTGTACTTCCTCCAGACGCGCTTCGCCGCGATCAAGGAGGCGTACAAGAGGGGGGACAACGTCCTCGACCGGTCCATCTACGAGGACTGGTACTTCGCCAAGGTCAACCACGACCTGGGACGGATCAGCTCCCTCGAGATGCAGGTGTACGAGGGGCTGCTCGACGAGATGATGCGGGAGATCGACGGCCTGCCGTACCGCAAGGCCCCCGACCTCATGGTCTACCTCAAGGCGGACTTCGAGACCGTGCTGCACCGCATCGGGCTGCGCGGCCGCGACTTCGAGCAGGACGAGAGCCTGGTCGAGTACTACCGGACCCTGTGGTCCGGCTACGACGACTGGGTGCACAAGCACTACTCGGCCAGCGACGTCCTGGTCGTCGACATGAACCACACGGACATCGTCAACAACGCCGAGGACGCGGCCCGGGTGGCCCAGGAGGTCAGGAACGCGCTGGCGGAGGCCACCCGGCGCGCCTGACGCGGCGCGCGGGTCCGGCGGCCGGGAGCTCCGGCCGCCGGACGGCTCACCCGTCGTCGGGTGTCCGTGCCGCCGCCGTCGGGCTCAGCAGGCCAGGGTGCCCCTGCGCAGGGCGTGGCCGCCCGTGTTGCTGTCGTCCGACCAGTACACCGGCTTGGTGCCGCCGACGCACTCGTCGGCACCGGCCACGGCGAAGCCCTCGTTGTTGAGGTCGGGCATGCCGCTGGGGCGCTGGTAGGACGCGGCGGGGGCGAAGGTGCCGGCGGCGCCGATCTTCATGGTCCTGTGCTGTCCGCCGCAGGTGTCGTCGCAGACCACCCACAGCCGGGCCGCCTGCGGCTCCCACTGGAGCTCCATCACGCCGGCCAGGCCGCTGGCGACGGTGGCGACGCGGGTGGCGGTACCGCTGTCCTGGAGGACGTACGCGTGGACAGCGCCGGTGCCCTCCACGCCGAGGAGGAAGACGCCGCCGGTGTGGGCGCCGTACCGGTTCGGGTCGTAGGCCGCGCCGGTCGACTCGTCCTTGAACCCGGCCGCGACGAGGGTGGTGTCGGGGATCCAGGTGATCGCCTCGAAGCCGAGGTTGGAGCCCACGGCCGGCAGGCCGGCGGTCAGGTTCCACTCCTTCGTGGCGGTCAGGGTGCTGCCGGTGCCGGTGGCGACCTCGTAGCGGAGCACGGACAGGCGGCTGGTGCCGGAGGCGTCGCCGTTCCGCTCGGTGGCGACGTACGCGCCGCCCGCGGCGCCGGCGGAGGTCAGGGTGACCGCCTCGCCGTCGGGGCTGCCGCTCCCGCCGGGGTAGCGCAGCGTCTTGCCGGAGGTCCAGCCGTTGGCGGTGTCCGGCCGCCAGCCGCCGGAGCCGTCCCGGACCAGACGCCACAGCCTGCCGGTGTTCTGGGCGGCCCAGAGGACGGACCCCTCCTGGTACAGGCCGCTGAGGTCCTCGCCGAAGACGTCGGAGCCGTCGGCCGTCGACACGGAGCCGCCGCCGGGCCAGGACACCGGGTTCGTGCCGCCCCCGGTACCGCAGCCGTTCGGCGCGCCGAGGGTCAGGGCCGCCTTCCCGAAGGCACCCGTGCCGTCGGGGCAGCGCGACCAGGACGGGGCGGAGTGGGCGGTCCAGGTGAAGCTGTCGACGAGGGTGCTGCCGCCCGGCAGGTAGAGGCGGGCCTTGTCGCTGGAACCGAGACCGAACGCCGCGGCCACGGCGAACGCGCGCGCCGCCCCCGGAGCGAGCGTCGTCCCGGCCGGAACCGTGAAGGTGTGGCTCGCGTCGTCGTCCTTGAGGACCCAGCCGGAGATGTCGACCGCGGCCGCGCCCTTGTTGTACAGCTCGATCGAGTCGTCGACGCTGCCGGTCGTCACCACCTCGTTGATACGGACGTCGTCCGCCGGAGCGGCGTGCGCGGCCGGGGCGGTCAGCGTCGCGGCGGCGAGCAGCGTGGCGGCTGCGGCCACGGCGAGGCGGAGCGGGGCGAGGCGGCGACGCCCCCGGGGGGCGCGAACTTCGTGCACGGAGTGTCCGTCCTGAGAGAGTGGCGAAGGGCGTCACGAGACTCACGCCCGCCGCCGAACGCCGGTCGGCGTCGGACCCGTTGTCACATGAACGCCCGTCGAACGGCAGGCGGCCCGCCGCGGCCCGACCCGGGATCGGGTCGGGGCGTGGCGGGCCCCTTCGGCTACGCCGGGTCGATGCGGGTGATGGCGCCGCCCTGCGCCAGGACGTACAGCTCGCCCGCGCCGCCCTCCACGAACGAGACGACCTCGCCGCCGTTGACGACGAGGTCGTTCACCGCGGTCACCTTCCCGTTCCTGAGCCCGAGGGAGCGGATGGTGCCGTCGCAGTAGTCGCTGAACACGTACTGGCCCCTGAGGGCCGGGATCGCGCTCCCCCGGTAGACGAACCCGCCGGTCACCGCGCAGCCGAGACCGGTGCGGGGGTACTCGTGGATCGGGCGCGCGTGGTTCGCCGGCTCGGTGCCGCCCCGGAAGGGGTGGTTGCCCTCCATCTGGGACCAGCCGTAGTTCTCGCCGCCCCTGCTCCTCGCGGGCGCCCGGTCGATCTCCTCCCAGTCGTTCTGACCGACGTCGCCGATGAAGAGGTCGCCCGTGCGCGCGTCGAAGGAGAACCGCCACGGGTTGCGCAGCCCGTACGCCCAGATCTCGCCCCTGGCGTTCGGGTCGCCGACGAAGGGGTTGTCCGAGGGGATCGCGTACGGGGTGCCTCCGCGCGGGTCGATCCGCAGCATCTTGCCGAGCAGCGTGTCGAGGTTCTGCCCGTTGCCGTGCGGGTCGCCGCCCGCGCCGCCGTCGCCGAACGCGATGTAGAGGTATCCGTCGGGCCCGAACCTGATGTCGCCGCCGTTGTGGTTCGCGTACGGCTGCGTCTGGGTGAGGACGGTGCGCCGGGTCTCCGGCCGGATCCGGCCCTTGCGTACGGCGAACTCGTCGATGGTGCTGGTGCCTTCGAGATTCGTGTACGAGAGGTAGAGGTGCGTGCGCGCGGGGTCGAACGCGATGCCGAGCAGGCCGCGTTCACCGTCGGTGGTGGTCTCGGCGGAGATGTCGAGCACCGGCTCGCCCAGCCCCTTCGGACCCAACACCCTTACTGTGCCTGCTCGTTCGGCGATCCAGACTGCTCCACCCGGACCGACGGCTCCGGCGATCGGGTTGCGCGCCGTGGCGACGGGGGTGAGCGAGATCTTCGCGACCTTCGCGGCCTTCGCGACCGGCTGCCGCAGGCCCGCGTCCTCTGCGGAGGCGGAGGCGGAGGCGAGCGCGAGGGTGGTGACGAGACCGAGGGCGCAGAGGAGGGCAGAGCTTCTCGTGCGAACGTTCACCGTGATCCTCCTGGAGGCGGTGCATGGGGGGACCCGGCTGCTGGGGGCAGTGGTCGGGATCGTCGTCGCCCGCGCCAGCACGCAACCGGGGGTGGGGGGAACGGGTGTACCGCTGGCCACGGAGGAGACTACTGGGACGCGGGCAATTGGTATAGGCCAAGTGCGCGCCCGTGTGGGCGCCGGAGGTGCGCGACGGCGGAACCGGACCCCGCGGTCAGTCCTGCGGGCGGCCGGCCGTGACGAGGTAGTAGTCGAGATGGCGCTGCTCGTAGGCCTTCAGGAAGTTCCGCGGCCAGGTTCCCGGCTTCCACTGGTCCGCGAGCCAGCGGTCCCAGCCGTGCCACACGTCCGGTCCGATGGACACGGCCCGCGCGTCCGTCAGGCCGGCCCGGGTCAACGCGTCGGTCAGGACGGTGACGGGCCGCGCGACGTCCAGGCCGTCGGCGAACGTCTCCAAGTACGACGCGAGCCTGGCTCCGTGCTCCGGGTCGTCGTCCGGGGTGAAGAAGCTCGCGACGGCCACCCGGCCGCCGGGCCGCAGCAGCCGGGCCGCCTCCCGGCCGAAGGCGGCCATGTCGTCGAAGTGCTGGGCGGCCTCGACGCTGTAGACGCAGTCGAACTCGCCGTCGCCGAACGGCATCTCCTCCGCCGCGCCGCGCACGAACCGGAGCGCCGACGGCGAGGCCTCCAGCAGCACCGCGTTCGTCCGGCGGGCACGGTCCAGCTGCTGCGGATGGATGTCCATACCGGTCACCCGCTCCGGCCGGTACTCACGCAGGGCGAGCGCGCAGCCGACACCGAGCCCGCAGCCGACCTCGACGATCCGCCGGCCGTCGAGCGGACCGGCGGCGCCGAGCACCTGCCGGTACATGTCCTCCTGGCTGCGGACCCGGTCGTCGACCGCGAGCGGTCCGGCGAGGTCGATCGCCCGCCAGTAACCGAAGTTGATGAACCCTCCGGCGAACACCGGCACCGAACTGAGGTCGGCCGGACCGTACGTCTCCCGAACAGCGGCCCGCATCGGCACCTGCTCCACCACCCGCGTCACCTCCGCGACCAGTCTGCCGCCCGCCCCCACCCCTGTCGACGGCGCCTCGCGCCACTCAACCCGAAAGGGCGCACGGACCCGGGCCCCGCGCGGTCGGCGCACAGCCCGCCGCACGGCCCGCGGAACGCCAGCGGCTCAGCGTCGACGACCGGGCTGATCGTGTTCCGCGCCGCCGACACCGCCCCGGCCGCCCGCGCCGCTCCCGCCGCCGACACCGCCCCCACCGGTGCCGAGGTACGCCTCGCGCACCGCCGGGTCCGCGTGGACCTCCCCCGCCGACCCTTCGGCGAGAACGCGGCCGAGATCGAGCACCACGACGCGTGAACACAGCTCCATCACGAAGGCCACGTCGTGCTCGACGAGCAGCACCGCGCAGTTCTCCTCGTCCGCCATGTGGCGGACGACGGCGGCGAGTCCGCGCCGCTCCTCGGCGGTCGTCCCGGACGCGGGCTCGTCCAGGAGCAGGACCCGGGGCGGATCGGCGAGCGCGCGAGCCAACTCGACCAGGCGGGCCTGTCCGACGGGCAGGCCGCCCGCGTACGCGTCGGCGAGGGCGTCGAGCCCGCACTCGTGCAGCACCGCCGCGGCCCGCTCCCGGCGGCGCCGCGCCGCGGGCCGTGCTCCGCCCCGCCAGTCCTGTGCCACCACGAGATTGTCCGCGACGGTCAACTGGCCGAAGAGCTGCTGGCGTTGGAACGTGCGACGGATGCCGTGCCGGGCCCGCCAGACGGGTGAACGGCGGGTGATGTCCGTACCGTCGTAGGCGACGGTACCCGCGTCCGGCCGCCGCATCCCCGACAGCACGTCGAAGAGCGTCGTCTTGCCCGCGCCGTTCGGACCGATGAGGCCGCAGATCTCACCGGGGCCGACGGAGACGGTCACGTCGCGCAGGGCGTGGACGCCGCCGAAGCGGACGCCGATCCCGCTCGCGCGGAGCAGAGGGTGGCTCATCGGCGGGCTCCCGTCCCCAGGTAGGCCTCGGCAAGCCGGTCCCGGTCCACCTCGGACCGCGGGCCGGACCAGGCGATCTCGCCCTGCGCGAGGTACGCGACGGTGTCGGCGATGCCGAGCACCTCGGCCGCCTTCTCCTCGACGAGAACCAACGCGGTTCCCTGATCGCGCAGTTCGGTCAGGAGGCGGAAGACCTCCTCCACCACGAGCGGCGCGAGCCCGAGGGACGGTTCGTCGGCGACGAGGACGGCCGGCGGCCGCTGGAGGAGCGGGGCGAGGGCCAGGAGCTGCTGTTCGCCGCCGGACAGTGAGCCAGCGGCGACGGTCCGGCGGGCGGCCAGCGCGGGGAACCGGGCGTACACGGCGTCCCGGTCCTCCGTCTCCGCCAGCTGGAGGGCCAGGTTCTCCTCGATCGACAGTCCGGCGAAGATCCCCCGGCCCTCGGGGGCCAGCCGTACCCCCCTCCGGGCACGGGGGACCGCCGTGTCGCGGATGGCGTCCGCACCCCGCACCCGCACGAGCCCGCCGGCCGGCCGCAGGAGGCCCGCCGCCACCCGGCAGAGGGTGGACTTCCCCGCCCCGTTGGGCCCGAGCAGCACCAGCACCTCGCCGCCGCGCACCACGAGGTCCACGCCGCGCAGCACGGGCGCGCCGCCGTACCCGGCGTGGACGCCGCTCAGTTCGAGCGCGCCCGGTCCCGGCGACCCGCCGGGGCCGGCGCCAGGTCCGACGCCGGGTCCCGCAGCGCTGCCCGCCGCGCCGACGCCGTTCGCGGGCCGGGGCGCGGCGGCCGGTTGCGGCACCCGCGCGAGGCCCGGTGCGAGACCCGGCGCGGAGACCGGCACGGAACCCGCCACAGGACCCGGCACGGGACCCGCCACAGGACCGGGCCCAGAACCCGGCACGGGCCCCGGCCCAGGACCCGATACGGTTCCCCCCGCCGCCGCCCCCCGCTTCGCCGCTCGCCGGGCGGCCCGCCGCGACGGCAGCGCCGCGCAGTAGCCGTCCGGGTCGTTGGCCAGCGCGAGCCCCGCCAGGCCGAACAGGATCACCGGCAGATGCGCGGACTCCGTCACGTAGGTCGCCATCAGATGCGGGACCACCGCGAAGACAAGCCCCGCCACCACCGCGAACTGCGGCCTGCGCACTCCGGCGGCGACGACGACCGCCAGCCACACCAGGCCCGTCATCGCCGTGAAGTCGGTTGCCGTGATCCGGGTGTTGTACGAGGCGTAGAGCACCCCTCCGAAGCCCGCGAGGCCCGCCGACACCGTGAAGAGCAGAAGTTTCGTCCGTACCACCGACACCCCCGAGGCGGCGGCGGCCTCCGGGGCCGAGCGGACCGCCAGCATCGCCCGGCCCCAGCGGGAGGCGCGCAGCCGGGTGAGCAGCGCGACGAGCACCCCGCTGAGCAGCACGAGCGCGAGTCCCATGGCCCGGTCGTCGCCCAGGTCGACGGGTCCGGCCACCGGCCTCGGGATCTCCCACCCGGTGTCGCCGTTGCGCAGCCAGCCGAGCTGGAAGAGCACCTGATCCGCCAGGAACGCGAGCGCCAGGGTGGCCAGGGCCAGTGATCTGCCCCCGAGCCGGAGGGCGGGCAGCGCGGCCACCGCGCCGAGCAGGGCCGCCGCCGCCGTGCCGACCGCGGCCGCGGCGACGAAGGGCCAGCCGTGGCTCATCAGCAGGCCCGCGACCAGGGCGGCGCCGGTCACGAACGTCGCCTGGGCGAGGGACACCATGGCACCGAGCCCGGTGACCACGGTGAACGACATGAAGACGAGCCCGATCGCGAGCCCCTGGGTCAGGATCCCGCTCCAGAAGGGGGTGGTCACGGTGTAGAACGCCGCACCGAGGAGCACGCCGGCCACCAGCCACGCGCCCCAGCGGCGCCCCCACCCCTTCCCGGCGAGGTACTCCACCGGCGGCGGGTCCACGGCCGCCGTGCCCGCCGCGCGGCGCCGCCGCCGTACCAGGACGACGAGACCGGCGAAGAGGATGAGGAACGGCACGGCGGTACGGAAGCCGGTGATGCCCTCGGCGAACGAGGCGTACCCCGCCACCAGGTTCTGCAGCACCCCGAGCCCGAGGCCGCCCAGGAAGGCGAGCGGCACCGACGCGAAGCGCCCGAGGACCGCCGCGGTCGCCGAGACGAACAGGAACAGCGTGTAGTCGTGCGCGGAGAGCCCGAGGAGCGGGGTCGCGAGGACACCGGCGAGGCCCGCGAGACCGGAGGACAGCATCCACGCGATCGATGACAGCCGGTCCGCGCTGATGCCCCGGAGCTCGGTCAGCGCGCGGTTGTCGACCGCCGCCCGCAGCCGCAGACCGAGCCGGGTGTGCCGCATCAGGACCCACAGGCCGGCCGCCGCGAGGGCGGTGGCGATCCAGGTGATCAGCTGGTCGGAGTCGACGCCCACCCCGTCGAGCGGCTGCCAGGACACCGCGGGGCTCGGCCCGACGCCCGGCAGCCCGAACTGGTTCTCGGCGGGAAGCACCGGGGCGCCCGCCCGCTCCAGGAGTTCGACCGCCCACAGCCCGGCCGCGGGCAGCGCGACCAGCAGTCCGATGGTGGCCACGATCTGCGCCGTCTCGCCGACCTTGGCCAGCTTTCTGAACATCAGCCGGTCCAGGCCCCAGCCGAGTCCGGGCGCCACCACGCACACCAGGAGCAGGGCGGTGGGGACGGCCGGCCAGCCGAAGCCGGAGTGGAGCTCGTAGAACGCCAGCGCGCACAGGTAGGCGGTGGCGCCGTGCGCGAAGTTGAAGAGCCCGGAGGCGGAGTACGACAGCACGAGTCCGGTCGCGAGCAGCGCGTACAGCGCGCCGGAGACCAGCCCGCTCAGGACGAAGCCCAGCAGGTCACCCACGTGACGCGCCCCTCAGCCGAAGGGGATCGGCGGGTAGCACCGGAACGGCACCGCCACCTCGTACCGCCCGTTCTTCAGCCGGACGAGCGCCCCGCAGCCGAAGCTCTCCTTCTGCCCCTTGGGCAGCGCGCGGTCGCCGACGAGTGTGCCGGTGTCGGAGAACCCGGACGCGGCCTTCTGGAAGGACTCCACGGTGAGGTCCTTGCCGGCCTTCGCGGCGACGGAGAGGAAGAGGTCGGCGCTCATGTACCCGGTCATCATGTGCATGTTGAGGGGTACGTCCGTGCCGCCCGCGGCCTTCTTGATGTCCTCCTTGAACTGCCGCATCGCCGGACCGTCCGACTCGAAGGGCTGGAACTGCAGCAGCACGTGCACCCCGTCGAGCGCCTGCTTCGTCGCGTCCTTCGCGAGCAGCCCGGGGTCGTAGTCCGTCGGGTCGGTGATGACCCCCTTGTAGCCGGACCGCTTGAGCGCGGTGAAGAGGCCGATGTTGTACGGCGTCTGCATCACGGAGACGACGGCGTCGGGTGCGCCGCCGCCGGGGCCCGAGCGGAGGATCTCCTTGGTGTACGCCGACCAGTCGCTGGGCATCGAGGTCGCCGGCACCACGGCCTTGGCGTACCCGACCTGGAAGCCGGCCGCCTTGAAGCCCTGGGTGAAGGTGCGGATGCCGAATTTGCCGGCGTCGTTGTCGCCGGCGATCAGGGCGACCGACTTGCCCCGCGAGCCGCCGAGGACGGACGCGAGGCCCTCGGGCCAGGTCTGGTTGAGCGTGCCGCCGGGCGTCGGGACGAGGCAGCCGTTGAAGCCGTAGAGATGCGCCGGGCCGCAGAACGAGGGGAGCGTGCCCCAGCCCACCGTCGGGACCTTCTGGGCGTCGAGGAAGTCGGCTCCGGCGAAGGTGACCGAGCTCATGGGCGAGACGGCGAACACCTTGTCCTGCTGGACGAGCTTGCGCGCCGCGGCCAGGTTCCTCGCGGGGTCCTGGCCGTCGTCCTCGGCCCCCAGGTAGTCGATCTTCCGTCCGTTGATCCCGCCCTCCGCGTTGGCCCGGTCGTAGCGGGCCCGGGCACCGAGGTCGGTGTCCTTCTTGGAGTAGCCGCTGGCGGTCGTCATGGAGACGATGCCTCCGACCTTGATCGTGTCGGCGGTGACTCCGCGTACGGAGGAAGGGGTGCTCCCGCCGGTGGAGGCGGAGTTGCAGGCGGTGACGAGGAGCAGCGCGAAGCTGGCGGCGATGACGCGCAACGGTCGAGGCACGGGCGATCCCTCCGTCGGGTGCCCGCATTCTGTAACCGACCTGACGAACCGTCAATGACTGACGCAACGTCAATTGACGAACCGTCAGCTATTGATTCCCCTCCTGTCAGATGCGGGTTCGCCTCCTAGTGAGGCGCAGCGGGAAGGCTGCGGGGGCCCGTGCAGCGGGCGCCCGCAGCCTCCACCCGCCGGCGCAGTTCGCGGTCGGCCGTGACGACGAGGCACGGCCTGCCGCTCGCGCCGCGGGCCAGCTCGGCGATCAGGTCGTCGCCGCTGCCCGGCGCCTCCTCGACCCGCACGCCGGGTACGAAGGCGACGCCCCGGGCACGGCCCTCCACGACCAGCACGATCTCGTACGGCCCCGGGAAGGGGCCGTCGGCGGGGCCGCCCGTCAGGGCGAGCCGGTCGCGCAGTCGCTCGGCGGCCCCGCGCCGGTCGCGCCACCACCCGTCCGGCACGGATCCCACGACATTGGCGCCGTCCACCACGAGCAGGGGACGGAGGGGCGGATCAGCGGGGCTCTGGCTCATCGTCCCAGGATGTCAGCCGCCCCGGCGGCCAGGTGGCGACGGTGCGGTGCCCGGCGGGATCGGCGGGGACTCGGGTGGCGGCTTTCACCGGGGAGGAAGAGGGTAGGCGGGGGCGACGACGAAAGGCAGCGTATTCATGACCGAGCACCGACCCGCGACCACGACCGACTCGGGCGCCCCCGTGGAGAGCGACGAGCACTCGCTCACCGTGGGTCCCGGAGGGCCGATCCTCCTCCAGGACGCCTACCTGATCGAACAGATGGCACAGTTCAACCGGGAGCGCATCCCGGAACGCCAGCCGCACGCCAAGGGCAGCGGCGCGTTCGGCCGGTTCGAGGTCACCCACGACGTCAGCCGCTACACCAAGGCCGCACTGTTCCAGCCGGGGACCCGTACCGACCTCGTCGCCCGTTTCTCCACGGTGGCCGGTGAGCGCGGCAGCCCGGACACCTGGCGGGACCCGCGCGGCTTCGCGGTGAAGTTCTACACCTCCCAGGGCAACTACGACATGGTCGGCAACAACACGCCGGTGTTCTTCGTGAAGGACCCGATGAAGTTCCAGCACTTCATCCGGTCCCAGAAGCGCCGTGCCGACAGCAACCTGCGCGACCACGACATGCAGTGGGATTTCTGGACCCTCTCCCCCGAGTCCGCGCACCAGGTCACCTGGCTGATGGGCGACCGCGGCATCCCGCGCAGCTGGCGCCAGATGAACGGGTACACCTCCCACACGTACATGTGGATCAACGCGTCCGGCGAGCGGTTCTGGGTGAAGTACCACTTCAAGACCGACCAGGGCATCGACTTCCTCACCCAGGACGAGGCCGACCGCCTGGCGGGCGTCGACCCGGACTTCCACACGCGGGACCTGTTCGAGCACATCCGGGACGGGGACTTCCCGTCGTGGACCCTGCACGTCCAGGTGATGCCGTACGAGGACGCGGCCGGGTACCGGTTCAACCCCTTCGACCTCACGAAGGTCTGGCCGCACGGCGACTACCCGCTGATCCCGGTGGGCCGCATGACCCTGGACCGCAACCCCACCGACAACCACGCGGAGATCGAGCAGGCCGCCTTCCAGCCGAACAACCTGGTCCCCGGCATCGGGCCGAGCCCCGACCGGATGCTGCTCGCCCGCCTCTTCTCCTACTCCGACGCCCACCGGGCCCGCATCGGCGTGAACTACCAGCAGCTCCCGGTGAACGCACCCGTCGTCGACGTCCACACGTACTCCAAGGACGGGGCGATGGCGTACCGGAAGACGTCCGATCCCGTCTACGCGCCGAACTCCAAGGGCGGGCCCGCCGCCGACACCGAGCGCTACGGCAGTCCGCCGAGCTGGTCCGCCGACGGCGAGATCACCCGGACGGCCTACGTCTCCCATCCGGAGGACGACGACTGGGGCCAGCCCGGCACCCTCGTGCGCGAGGTCCTCGACGACGCCGCCCGCGACCGGCTCGTGGACAACGTCGTCGGCCACCTCCTCGACGGCGTGACCGAGCCGGTCCTGGAGCGTGCCTTCACCTACTGGACGAACATCGACGCGACGCTCGGCAAGCGCATCGCCGAGGGGGTCCGCGCCAAGCAGCAGGCCTCGTAGAGCCGCGGGGCGTACGGCATGGGGCACGGCCCGCGGCTTGAGGCGCGGGCCGTGCCCGTCGTGTGCGGCACTCCCCCCGCGGTTCAGAACTCCACCGTGGTTCAGAACTCCACCGTGATGAAGCCGTCCTCCTCGTCCTGCGGCGGCGCGTGCACGGTGTAGCCGAACCGGTCCCTGAGGTCGGGCACGTCCCAGTTCGCCGCACGATCGCGGTAGTTGAAGAAGAGCTCCTTCGTCACTCCGCCGTTCTTCAGGATCCGGGCGATCGCGATGTCGTCGGGGTGGCCGTGGACGCTCCCGTTCGTGGAGATCAGATAGCGGTCGCAGTCGAGGAGGCCGAGGAGGTTGTTCGACAGGTTCTTGGCGCTGCCGTGGTGGGCGACCTTCAGGGCGTCGATCCGCAGCCGGCCGTTCTCCTCCTCGGCGCGCGGGCGGAGCGAGGCGACCAGGCGCGGGTCGTCCGCGTCCCCGGTGAGGACCACGCGGGTCCCCTCGAACTCGAAGAGCAGACCGATGCTGGTCGGGTTCGTCCGGGAGCCGTCGCGCCGGAAGGGCGTGGCGGCCAGGGCGTCGACGTCGACCGCCCCGAAGCGTTCGATCCCGGCCTCCGGCTGCCTCTCCAGGGGGTCGACCCCGGGGATCAGGCCGGCTTCCTCGCACTTCGTCCTCCAGGTGTCGATCAGCGACTCCAGGAGCCGGCGGTCCGGGGCGAGCACCTCCATGGTGGAGCCGTCGTCGAACCACGCCGGGGAGTGGTCGACCTCGATGCTGCGACCGGCGAAGGCGGCGTTCCAGGGGAGCTGCTCGGTCATGAGCGCGGTGGTGAGCAGCTCTCCGTCGACGGCGCCGAAGACCTCGCGGTCGTGCAGGTGGTCGAAGCCGTTGAACCACACGTCTCCGAGCTCCACCGGCCGCTCGGGGTCGCCGAGCAGGGCGAGCACGCCGAGGATGTGGTCCTGGTCGACATGGGTCACGACGAGCACGTCGATCCGGCCGCCCAGGCCGGCAAGGAGCGGTCTGATCCGCGCGTAGGTGCCCCGCCGTCCGCCGTCGACGAGGATCCGCCGGACGAAGTCGTCGTTCCCGTACTCGAGGAGCAGGCAGTCGCCGTCCTCCGCGGGCAGCATGCTGAGGCGGATCATCACGCGCTCCCTTGACGCAGGTCGAGGATCAGGAACGGCTCGCGCATGTCGGCCAGCCAGGACAGCCGGCGGACCTGGTCGAGCCGGGTCGCGCACCTGGGGTCGTCGGGGAAGGCGGCGAGCCCGTCGGCGAGCCAGGTGAGACCGAGGGTGTAGAACGGGATCCCCCGGTCGAAGGCGTCGAGGAGCCCGTTCCGGGCCTCCTCCAGGTCGGCCCCGGGCCGCCGCAGCAGCCGTACGGCCCGCAGGATCGCGCCGTCGCTGAGCCAGGGGTAGCGGCCGGCGAGCAGCCGCAGCCAGGGGTCCCAGTGCGTCTCCTCGGTGCGGTGGTCGGTGCCGAGCAGGACGTACGATCCGGCGGTCGCCGCGAGCGGGTTCGCGGGTGCGGAGTGGAGCGCCTTCCCCACGTCGGTGAGGAGGTGCGCCGCCGTGTCGAGGGCGCCCTGCGCCATGTAGGCGATCCCGGCCCCGAGCCGGGGGTCGCGGACGGTCACGGCCACGGCGCTTCCGGTCGGGCTCTGCCGCAGGTTGACCAGGACCTCGACCTCGCTGGTCCCCCAGGGCAGGGGCAGGGTGACCAGGCGTACGGCTCCGGCCGCCTCCACCACGAGGAACTGCCGCTCACCGACCGGCCCGGCGTCGCCGGCGGCCGGGACGGGACTGTCGGAGCCGACGACCGGGACGGGGTCGCCGGGGGCCGGGACTGGCCCGCCGGAGCCGGCGGCCGGCACCGGGCCGTCGGGGCCGAACCGGTAGAGCGGGGTGACGTCGGCCCCGTGGTCGGCGGGAACAGGCAGCGGGCGGGGGGCGCTCCGGGCGATCAGCGGGGCGACCGACGGCTTCGCCGGGTCCTGTTCGAGGGCGAGCATCGACGCGTAGGACCAGCGGGCGGGCAGCGAGTCGCCGATCCAGGTGGCGCGCGCGGGGACGTCGACGGCGGACTCGGGCAGGAAGCCGTCGTCCCCGGCGGCGGGCGCGACCATGGACCGCGAGGCGACCGACTCGGGGAGCGGGACCCCGTTGGCGCCGTGGTAGACGCGCTCGGGTTCGATGTTGCCCATGAGGTACTGCCAGGCGTGCGTCCCGTACGGCGAGTCGGTCATGTCGAAGTCCACCGCCGCCGAGCGGCCGTCGACGGCCTCGGCGTCCTTCGTCAGCACCATTCCCGAGGGCAGGGTCACGGACACGAGGTAGCGTCCCGGGTCGACCGGGTACGAGATGGGCTCCGGCGAACGCCCGCAGGGGACGAGGATGTTGCGCAGCGAGGTCCCGTCGAGGCCGGCCGGGCGGATGTCGCCGACGATCACCGCCTCGTTGAACTCCCCGGCGGGAGAGAGGAGGAGCCGGACGGCGAGCGTGGCGGTCATGGTCGGCCCAGGACGACGCGGAACATCGGAGGGCGGGCGTCGAACGTCTCGCGGCGGGTGTCGCCGGGCCCCAGGAGGGCCTCGACCTCGTACCGCCCGAACGGCAGGAACAGCGGCCACTCGCCGTCGTCCGCCTCGCCGTCGGCGGGCGGCGGGCGGCGCCGCTCCTCCTGGGCCGGGTGCCGGCAGACGAACTCCGCGCGGGCGTTGTCCTCGGCGGGATCGCAGCCGACGTACACGGGGACGACGGGGTCTCCCCTCAGTTCGTGGAAGTCGAAGTCGAAGGACTCCGGGCTGGCCGGGACGGCGGCGCCTGCGAGGGTGCCCGCGAAGGGGATGGCCCTCATGAACTGGCTGATCGCGTGCATGAGGGTCTGGGTCGTCACCCGCCACACCCGGCCCTGGGTGTTCTCGCTCCCGGCACCGTCGAAGCTCCGGAGCAGTGCGTCGGTGAACAGGCTGACCCGGCCGGCGCGGCCGAAGGACTCCTGGCCGTGCAGGGTCGCGAAGTAGACGGCGTGCTTCCTCGGCACGAGGCCGTCGGGACGCAGGGTGCTGCCGCTGAGCGGGACCCGCCCGAGGTTGTCCGTTCCCACGCGCTTGACGAGCGTGTCGGAGCCCGCCCGGCAGGCGTCCACGAAGAACACCTGTTGTGCGGCACGGCAGTTGTTGAGCCCGTTCTTCAACGCCTCGAACTGCAGGGCCCCGTTCATCGGGCTGTCGCGGTCGGCGAAGACGTCCGACGCCAGGAGGGACGTGGTGATGCCGAGGGAGACGCCGTGGCCGCAGAAGTAGAAGACGAGCCGGGCGTCGTCGTGGTCTCCCCGGTCCTTCCACTCCGTGACGGCGGCGACGATGTTGTCGATGGTTGCCTCTTCCACGACCTGCTCCGCGCCCGTCACCGGGTGGACGAAGGGCGCGGGCACGGCCTCGCTGAGCAGCAGCGCGAGGCTCCCCAGGGGTCTGCTCCCGTCGTGGTACCCGCCGATCATCCAGCTCGCGAACCCGCGCGCCGAGAGGGGCGGCGAGGAGAGCTGCCGCATGCCCAGGGCGCCCGGATGGTCGGTCGGCGACGGGCCGCCCTGCAGATGCGCGTACGCCCCGACCCCGATGACGAGTGCGTGGGTCGCCGCTGCGCCCGCGTTCTCGGAGACGTGGACGGTGAATCCGGCCATGGAACCTCCACGTGACGCACTGGCAGGCCGGTGGGAGGCTTTGCTTCTAGCATAGGAGGAAGAGCGGCACATGTCCCTCGGAGGCCGTGATGGGAAAGAACATCGTGGTGTGCCTGGACGGGACGGGAAACCAGCTGAAGGCCCGCGGCAACACCAATGTGGTCACCCTCTACGAGATGCTCGACCTCGGTGACCCGGCGGCGCAGGTCGCCTACTACGACCCCGGCGTCGGCACGTTCTCCGCCACGGGCGCCTGGACCGTCCCGGCCCGGAAGCTCTCCCGTCTCCTCGGCCTCGCCTTCGGCGCCGGGCTCAAGGAGAACCTGGCCGAGGCGTACACGTACCTGATGCACCATTACGAAGCCGGCGACCGGATCTTCCTCTTCGGCTTCAGCCGCGGCGCGTACACCGCACGTGCCCTGGCCGGACTGCTCAAGGCGGTCGGCCTGCTGCGGCCCGGCTCGGAGAACCTCGTGCCGTACGCGATCTCCGTGTACGCCAGGAACAGGACCTGGAGCGACGACGACTGGAGGCAACTGCACCGATTCGCGGGGGCGTTCAGCAGGAAGGTGGACGCCCGCACCGGAATCCCCGTTCACTTCATGGGGATCTGGGACTCGGTCAAGGCCGCGGGACTGCTGCGCTGGAACCTGCGCTGGCTCTTCACCCGGCGGATCCCCAACGTGGGCCGCGTCCGCCACGCCGTCTCCCTCGACGAGAAGCGCCGGCCGTACGAGGAGTACCTCGTCCTGCCGCCGGAGGAGCCGGGGGCGCCGGGCCCGCTCGTCGACGAGACCTGGTTCGCCGGAGTCCACTCCGACGTGGGCGGCACCTTCGACGACGACCCGAGGCTGCCCGCCGTCGCGCTCAAGTGGATCGTGGACGGCGCCCTCGACGCGGGCCTCCTGCTCGAGGAGAAGGCCTACGGCAGGCACCTCACGCTCGACGCGGACCACGCGCTGGGCACGGTGCACCGCATGGGCGCCGTGTGGGCCCTGCTCACGTACCGGCCGCGTCGCGTCCCCTCCGGTGCCCGGGTGCACGCGAGCGTACGGCGGCGGATCGAGTCGGACGCCGGGTACGCGAAGCGGATCCCGGACGGGGTGATCTGGACGGACGAGGAGTGGCTGACGCCGCACCCCCGAGCCGGAGCGGGGACCCGGGCCGGGGCTGGGGCCGGGCCCGGGAACGGGCTGGGGCCGGGTCGACACCGCCGCTGATCAACCGGCCACCGGAGAGGGACGCAGCCTCAGGCACACCCACTTCGGACACACCCGCCTCTTCACACCGGCGGTCGATCCCGGGAACCGTGCGGGGAGAGCACGCGTGTACTCCCGAGAAACGGGGGAGGCCCCGGGTACGACGTCGGGGAGGCGGGGCGATGGGCGGAGCGACGGTACTTGCGGAACGGATCGCCGAGCGGCGGGCCGGGCTCGGTGACCCGAGGGATCTGGTCGGGGAGCTGCGGCGTGCCCTGGTCCTCGTCCCGGTGGACTCCGGCGGTCTGTGGACGGCGGAGTTCGGCGGGGTGCGCTGGATCTGCGCCTTCACCGACGAGGCGGCCCTTGCCCGGTTCGCCCGGGCCCGGGGCGCGGCGGGCGGCGACGCCGGGCGCGAGGCGGGCGAAGGGTGGGAGTTCGCGGAGCTGCGCGGGGCGCGGCTGCTCGACGAGATCGTCCCGGCCCTGGGCGTCCCCGCCGGGGTGGCCGTCGACATCGCCGACCCGGACGGGGCGATGGCCTTCCCGCCGGTCCGGGGCATCGTGCCCGACGACGTGGCGATCGACGCCCAGGCCGACGGGCCGGCCGCCGAAGGGAGTGTCCGATGAGCGGGGGCGGGCCGGAGGACCTGCGGTTCGACGCGGAGAGCATCAAGAAGATCACCGAGGGGATCCGCGCGGCCACCGCCGAGCTCCGGGACATCGGCACGGGCACCGGAGCCGTGCTCGGCAAGGGCTTCTCCGACCTCTCGATGACCGGCATGGAAGCCGGGCACCACGGTCTCTCGGTGGACTTCGAGGACTACTGCGAGCGCTGGGAGTGGGGTGTACGGGCGCAGATCCAGGACGCCAACACGCTGGCGGCCACGCTGGGCCTCGCCGCCGGACTCGTCTGGGAGGAGGACCAGTACCTCCAGGGCACCTTCAAGATCGCCGTGAACTCCGCCGTGGGCAACCCGCACGCCTCCGAGGCCGACATCGTCAAGCAGGACTGGGGCGATGTGTTCACCCCGGACTACCTGAACCCCGACTGGAGCCCCGAGTCGTTCCAGCGCGCCGGGGACGAGGCCGCGCAGACCTGGAAGGACACCGGGCGGGCGGTCCTCACGGAGGGCCAGGGCGGTAGCCGGGCACGGATCCTCAACGAACTCCTCGGGGTGGACCAGGGCGAGTTCGACCGTGCCGTGGACGAGACCTTCGGCCCGTCGCCCGAGCAGCGGGCCCAGCAGCAGGACACCGGGGGGAACTGAGCGTGGGTATCGGGGACTTCATCAGCGACATCACTCCGGATGTCGTCGAGGACGCGGTCGAGGACGGCGTCGAGTGGGTGGGCAACCGGGTCGAGGACGCCGGGAACTGGACCGCCGACCGGCTGGACGACGTCGGCTGGGAGTCGGGCGCCGACTGGGTGCGCGAGCAGTCCCGCTCCCTGGCGAACCGGATGGGCGCCGAGGTCGACGAGATGGACCTCGGGCAGACCGAGGACAAGACCAAGCTGATCTACGGCAGTCCCTCCAAGCTGCGGGACACCGCGTCCCACCTCAGGGACCTCCAGGCCTCCTTCGAGAAGGTCGGGCAGGGACTGAAGGGCCTCGACTCGTCCGCCGTGAAGGGCCAGGCGGCCGACGCGTTCCGGGAGAAGGTCGCGGTCGAGCCGCCCAAGTGGTTCAAGGGCGCGGACGCCTTCGGCAAGGCCGCCGACGCCCTGGCGAGCTTCGGCCTCACCGTCGAGTGGGCCCAGGGCCAGGCCCAGACCGCCATCGACAAGTGGAAGGCGGGCACCAAGGCGTCGGCCGACGCCGCCGACGCGCACAACAAGAGCGTCGGCGACTACAACAAGGCCGTCGACAGCTACAACGCCCAGCCCGCCGACAAACGGAACCCGGCTTCCCTGCCGCCCAAGCCGGGTGCCTTCACCGACCCCGGCAAGGCGGGAATGCAGGAGGCGCAGGAGATCCTCGCCGAGGCCCGCAAGCAGCGGAACGCCGCGGCCGAGACGGCCCGCACCGCCGTCCGTGCCGCCCGGGACGCGGCCCCGCCCAAGCCCTCGTACGCCGAGCAGGCCATGGACGGGCTCGACGAACTCCAGGTGATGCAGACCCACTTCGGCGGCGGCATCGTCAAGGGCACGGCGGGGCTGCTCAGCTTCGTCCGGAGCGTCAACCCCACCGACCCGTACAACATCACCCACCCCGCCGAGTACCTCACCCAGCTCAACAGCCTCGCCTCCGGCCTCGTCCTCATGGCCAACGACCCGTGGGGCACGGGCAAGCAGATGATCGACAACTTCATGAAGGACCCGGCGGAGGGGTTCGGCCGGCTCGTCCCCGACCTGCTGCTCACCGCCGCCACCGCCGGCGGTGGCGCGGCCGTCAAGGGCGTCCGGGTCGCCGCCGAGGGAGCGGACCTGGCCTCCGACGCCAACCGCGCCCGCCGGCTGATCGACGGAGCGCCGAACGGCACCCACAACCGCCCCGACGCCCACCGACTCGTCGACGAGACCGACCCGGTGGACCTCGCCTCGGGCCGGATGTTCCTGCCCCAGACCGATGTCTCGCTCCCCGGCACCCTCCCGCTCGCCTTCACCCGGCGCGTCGAATCCGGCTACACCGCCGGGCGCTTCCTCGGCCCGTCGTGGTCCTCCACCGTCGACGAGCACCTGGAGATCGACGCGCGCGGCGTCGTCCACGTCACGGACGACGGCCTCCTGCTCCCCTACCCACACCCCGTGCCGGGCCTCCCCACGCTCCCCGAGTCCGGCACCGGCCGCCGGCCGCTCGCCCGCGACGAGTCGGGCGACTACACGCTCACCGATCCGGACACCGGCCTGACCCGGCACTTCGCCGCGCCCGCCGGCACCGAACCCGGCGGCGACGGAGAGGCCTGGCTCGTACGGACGGTGGACCGCAACGGCCACGCCGTCACCATCGACCGCACCGCGGACGGCACCCCGCTCGCCCTCGTCCACACGGCCGGCTACCACGTCGACGTCACCACCGAGCACGGCCGGGTGACGCGCCTCGCCCTGCGCCTGCCCGACGGCACCGGGCAGGAACTCGTCCGCTACGGCCACACCGACGGCGACCTGACGGCGGTCACCAAGCCCTCCGGGGCGACCCTCGCCCTCGCCTACGACGACCGGCACCGGGTGATCACCTGGACCGACTCCAACGGCAGCCGCTACGACTACGCCTACGACGAGCTCGACCGGGTCGTCGGCGAGGGCGGCGAGGAGGGACACGTCCAGCTCACCCTCGCCTACGGCCACCCCGATCCGGCCACCGGCCACCGCACCACCACGCTCACCACCGCCGACGGACGGGTCACCCGCCATCTGATCGACGGCTCCTGCCGCGTCCTCGCCACCGTCGACCCGCTCGGCCACGCCACCCGGCTCGGCCACGACGCCCGGGGGAACCTGCTCACCCGCACCGACGCCCTCGGCCGGACGACCGCCTTCTCGTACGACGAGGAGGGCCGGCTGCTCACGGTGCTCCGGGCCGACGGCAGCCGCCTCTCCACGGTCCGGGACCACCGGGGCCTGCCCGTGGAGTTCACCGACGCCGACGGCGGGCGGACCCGCCAGGAGTTCGACGACCGCGGCAACCTCACCGCCGTCACGGACCCCGCCGGCCACACCACCCGCTACGCCTACGACGACCTGGGCCACCTCGTCGCCACCACCGACCCCTCCGGCGCCGTCACCACCTTCCGCTGCGACCCCGCCGGGCTCCCCCTGGAGGTCGGCGACCCCCTCGGCGGCACCACGCGGTGCGCACGCGACGCCCACGGCCGGCTCGTCCGCGTCACCGACCCGCTCGGCGCCGTCACCGCCCTGGAGTGGACCGCGGACGGCGAACTCGCCCGGCGGACCCGCCCGGACGGCACCACCGAGGCCTGGGCCTACGACGGTGAGGGCAACTGCACCGCGTACACCGACCCCCACGGCCTCACGACCCGCTTCGAGTACACCCACTTCGACCTGCTCGCCGCCCGCACCGGCCCCGACGGCGCGCGCCACGCCTTCGAGCACGACGCCTCCCTCCGCCTCACCCGGGTCACCGACCCCCAGGGACTCACCTGGGACTACGTGTACGACCGGGCGGGCCGCACGGTCGCCGAGACCGACTTCGACGGGCGGACCGTCGACTACCAGCTGGACGCGGTCGGACAGGTCACCGCCCGCACCGCCCCCACCGGCCAGACCGTCCGCTACGAGCGGGACGCGCTCGACCGGGTCGTCCGCAAGGACGCGGCCGGATCCGTCACCACCTACGCGTACGACGCCGCAGGCCGGATGGTCCGCGCCGAGGGCCCCGACAGCGAGCTCGTCCGGCAGTACGACCGCCGCGGCGAACTCAAGGCCGAACTCGTCGACGGCCGCCCGCTCACGTACTCCTACGACGACGACGGACGCCTCGCCCGTCGCGTCACCCCCACCGGACACGTCACCCGCTACGCGTACGACGCCACCGGCCGGCTCGCCCGGCTCACCAGCGGCACGCGGCAGATCTCCTTCGCCCACGACACGGCCGGACGGGAGCTGCGCCGCGCCTTCGGCGACACCCTCGCCCTCACCACGTCCTGGGACCGCTCCGGACGGCTGGCCGGCCAGCACCTGACCGCGGGCAGCAGCACCGTCAACCGCCGCGCCTACACCTACCGGGCCGACGGCCACCTCACCGCGCTCGACGACGCCCTGCGCGGCTCCTTCTGCTACGGCCTCGACGCCACCGGCCGGGTCACCACGGTCACCGCCGCGGGCTGGCAGGAGTCGTACGCCTACGACGCCTCCGGCAACCAGACCTCCGCGTCCTGGCCCGGCGGCCACCCCGGCCAGGACGCCACGGGCCCCCGCAGCTACACCGGGACCACCCTCACCCGCGCCGGAGCGGTCCGGTACGCGCACGATTCCGGCGGCCGGACCACCCTGCGCCGCCGGGTCACGCTCTCCGGTAAGGCGGACACCTGGCGGTACACCTGGGACGCCGAGAGCCGCCTCACCGCCGTGACCACCCCCGACGGGACGCGCTGGCGCTACCGGTACGACCCGCTCGGCCGCCGCACAGCGAAGCAGCGGCTCGCCGACGACGGCGAGACGGTGGTCGAGGAGACCCTGTTCACCTGGGACGGCCCGACCCTGTGCGAACAGGTCACCACCGCACCCGAGCTGCCCCGCCCGGTCGCCCTCACCTGGGACCACCGGCACGCCAAGCCGCTGGCCCAGACCGAGCGGGTCCTCGGCGCCGACGCCTCGCGGGAGGCCGTCGACGAGCGCTTCTTCGCGATCGCCACCGACCTCGTCGGCACCCCCACCGAACTCGTCGACGAGACCGGCCGCGTGGCCTGGCACAGCCGCGCCACGCTCTGGGGCACCACCACCTGGAACAGCGGGGCCACCGCCTACACCCCGCTGCGGTTCCCCGGTCAGTACTTCGACCCCGAGACCGGCCTCCACCACAACTACTTCCGGCAGTACGACCCGGAGACCGCGCGCTACCTCACCCCCGATCCGCTGGGGCTCCTCCCCGCCCCCAACCCGGCCGCCTACGTCCACAACCCGGTCACCTGGTCCGACCCGCTCGGCCTCTCCCCCTACCGCGGGCTCGGGCTCAGCGACGAGGCGATGAACGCCATCCAGAAGCTGGAGAACATCAAGGCCGACCCGATCGGCCGCATCAACTCCGAGCCCAACCACAACCACTACTCGGCGGCGCGGCGCGAGGCGGGCGGCGAGGTGGTGGCCCGCAAGCCGGACGGCACCCCGTTCGACCACGTCCAGGACCTCACCCAGGCCGCGAACGGTCTGGAGAACGTCCGCAAGGCCCTGTGGAAGGAGATGGAGAAGCTACCGGAGGGCATGACCGAGCGCGGGCTCGAAGTGCTCCTCAAGAAGCACGACGAGACCGTCTACCACCTGGACCGTGTGAAAGGCTTCCTGCACCAGATCAAGCAGCAGCCGTGACCGACCCCAGAAACGGAACAGTGCGCCCATGACCGACGAGAACAGCCACGCCACCGAGGTACGGGACCGGTGGGCCCGGCCGGAGAACGCCCCCGCCCTCGACGGCATCCGCGCCGCGCTGGCCGGCGGCGGGGACTGGCGTGCCCTCGTGCGCGAGTGGACCCTGCCCTGGGGCACCGAGAACGACCTGGCCGGCATCCCGCTCGCCGGCGTGCGCCTCGGCGGCGTGGACCTGACGGGCGTCATCCTCAGCTACGCCGACCTCAGCGGCTGCGAGCTCAGCGGCTGCGACCTCACCGACGCCTTCCTGACGGAGACCGACCTGCGCGGTGCCACGCTGGTCAACGCGACCCTCACCCGCGTCAACGCCGGGCTCTGCGACCTCAGCGGCGCCGACCTGACCGGAGCGCACGCGGACGACGCCGTGTTCTCCCGCGCCCGCCTCGTCGGCACCCGGCTCTCCGGCGCCTCCCTGCGCCGGGTGAAGTTCGTCGCGGCCGAACTCGGCGACGCGGACTTCACGAACGCCGACCTGTCGGAGGCCGTCCTGGTCGCCGCCAGGACATCAGGCGTGATCCTGGACGGCGCCCGCCTGGAGGGGACGCGGCGCGGCTCACTGAGGCCGTGAGCCGCGGGCGGGCCGGGACCGGGCGGGGGTGAGTGGGGGCCGGTCGGACCGCTGCCTCGGCCGAACGAACGCAACGGGAGGGTGGACCGTGACGGACCGGCACCAGGGCGAGGAGCATCATGAGCGGGGGCGACGGGCCCGCCGACGGCTGGGGGCGACGGCGGGCATCGCCGCGTTGCTCCTGGCGACGGCGGTGGGCGCCCCCGCCCTCCTCAAGGGCACGGCAGAGCAGGGGGAACGGGTCCCGGCCGCCTCGACCCAGTGTCTGCGGAGCACCGTCCAGAACCTCAGGGACGGCCGGCAGGCGGGCTTCCGTGCCGTGTACGGGGAACTGCGGGCGGGCAGCCTGACATGGAGGACGGCATCACCAGTGGTTCGGCCTTCCGCTTCGACATCGACGGCACCCTCATGGACGGCGGCGGCGTCCCCTCCACCGGCCCCGCCCTGACGTGGTACCCGGTGGCCGAGGCGCATCTTCCTCGCCCCGGCCGCTACGTGCTGCTGCTCACCGAAGCGGAGCGCCCCGCGAAGGACGGCCGTCGGCTCTTCGAGTTCAGGCCCGATGACGTACTGCCGCTCGGCACCGACGGCCGTGTGCGGTTGACGTGCGAGAACGGCACCGCGGGCAGCGTGGAGAGGGAACACCTGCGCACCGAACTCGCCGGGCCGAAGTCCACGGCGTAGAACGGGCGTCCGTGGCGACACTCCCGTCGGCTAGAGGCGTGTCGCGGTGCGGACCAGGGCAGCCACGGCATGGGATCTGCTGTGCGGTGGCCAGGCGATGACGGTCGTCACCGGCGGTGCGTCCGGCACCGGCACCGTCGCGTGATCGTCGCGCAGGTGGGCCCGGAGGGACTCGGGCACGACCGCGCAGGCCCGTCCGAGCGCGATCAGCTGGAACAGCTGGGTGTGGTCGCGCACCTGCGGGCCCGGTCCGTCCGGATAGCCCCCGCCCCGTCGGGGCCAGCGGGGCAGGGGCAGGTCCTCCAGGGCGGTGACCTCGGCCATCGACAACTGCGGTCGGCCGGCCGAGGGGTGCCCCGCGGGCAGGACCACCACCTGCCGCTCGGTGAGCAGGTCCTCGGTGTCGAGTCCGGCCGTCGTGTCGAAGGGCCGCTGGAGCAGAGCGACATCGGCCCGTCCGTCGCGCAGCATCCGTTCCTGCTCGGCGGGCCCGCACAGCATCACCTCGACGGCGACCGCACCGGGCTCGGCGGCATAGGCGTCCAGCAGCTTCGCCAGCAGTTCGCTGGACGCTCCGGCCTTCGTGGCCAGGACCAGACCGGGCGTCTCGGCCGCTGCGCGGCGGGTGCGGCGCTCGGCGGCTTCGACCGCGTCGAGTGCGGCCCGGGCCTCCCGCAGCAGCACCGACCCGGCCTCGGTCAAGGCGACCGCGCGAGCCGTGCGGTCCAGCAGAACCACTCCGAGCCGCCGCTCCAGCTGCTGGATCGCCCGCGACAGCGGTGGTTGCGCCATGGCGAGCCGCTGCGCCGCCCGACCGAAGTGCAACTCCTCCGCGACGGCGACGAAATACCGAAGCTCCCGCGTCTCCACGGCGTCATCGTATCGGGCGGCCATCCGCGCTCGAGAACGCTCGACAGTGCTCACCACGGCCGATATCCGTGCGGTATCACCGCCCACCCAGCCGGTCTTGGACGTGCCACCCGGGCCCGCAGCAGGCTGGACGGCATGACAGAGCAGACGATCGCGCTGGTGACCGGCGCGAACAAGGGAATCGGATTCGAGATCGCGGCGGGCCTGGGCGCCCTGGGCTGGCGCGTCGGCGTGGGCGCGCGGGACCGGCAGCGCCGGGACACCGCGGTGGAGAAGCTGCGCGCGGCAGGGACCGACGCGTTCGGCGTTCCGCTCGACGTGGCGGACGACGCGAGCGTGGCCGCGGCGGCGGAGCTGATCACCGACCGCGTCGGCGGGCTCGACGTCCTGGTCAACAACGCGGCGATCACCGGCGTGATGCCGCAGACGCCCAGCACGGTCGATCCCGCGACCGTGCGGGACGTCGTGGAGACCAACGTCATCGGGGTCATCCGCGTCACCAACGCGATGCTGCCGCTGCTGCGCGGCTCGGCGTCGCCGCGGATCGTGAACATGTCCAGCAGCGTCGGCTCGCTCACCCTGCAGACCACGCCCGGCATCGACATGGGACCGATTCCCACCGCGTACGTGGCGTCCAAGACCTTCCTCAACGCCGTCACCGTCCAGTACGCCAAGGAGCTGAGCGGCACCGGCATCCTGGTCAACTCCGGCTGCCCCGGCTTCACCGCCACCGACCTCACCGGCTTCCGGGGCGTCCGGACTCCCCAGCAGGGCGCGGCGATCGCGCTTCACCTCGCGACCCTGCCCGCCGACGGGCCGACCGGCGGATTCTTCGACGACGGTGGATCCGTGCCCTGGTGACGGACGCGTCGGCCCCGGCAGCGCGCGGTACGGGCTCCGGCCGCGCGCCACCGCCACCGCCACCGCCACCGCCACCGGCACCGGCACCGGCACCGGCACCGGAAACCCTCGTGCGCCGCTTCACCCCCGCCCCGTACGATGGCGGACATCCCTCGTCGTCCAGCGGCCAAGGACACCGGTCGCCGGTTCGCCCGGCATCGGAAACCCGGGTTCGAATCCCGGCGAGGCAATCCGCCCCCCCGCAGGGCGCACCTACTCCTGACCGGGCCTTTGCGCGCAGGGGCCGACCTTCCAACCGGGTGACTCGGCCAGCTCATCGCTGGAGAACGAGCCCGGGTACTCCGCGTACCGGGGGTCCACGTCGACGCCGGCCACCTGCCATCGACTCCTGTCCTCCAGCGCCTCCCGGAGGTCCCGGTCCAGATCGAGGCTGTCGGGGTACTCGGCGACCGCGGCGGCGGACGGCCAGACCAGCGCGGTCACCGGCTTCCAGTCGGATGACTCATGCCACCGATCCTGTCACCGGCCTCTGACAGACCCTGCCGCCGCGCCGGGCGCCCTCTGGTGGGGATTCCGCTCCGCCGCCCGCCGCGGTTGCGGCAGGGTAGGGCATGGATCACCGTCGGCACGCTTCCGATCGAGGCGACAGCGGACCGGTTCCGAGGGACGACGAGAGCTCGATGAAGAGTCGTGATGAAAGACGGGCCGCGACGGCCCATGACGGCCTGGTAGCGAACGGAGAACACGCGTGATTGTCGGAGTCCTCAAGGAAGCGCGGGCAGGTGAGAGTCGCGTCTCGGCCACGCCCGCCACTGTCGAGCAGATCCGCACCCTGGGATACGGCGTGGTCGTCGACGCGGGCGCGGGCATCGCGGCCGGCTTCACCGACAGCGCCTACGAGGCCGCCGGTGCCACCGTCGGCGACGCGGTGGCGATGGACGTGGTGCTCGGGGTCAACGCCCCGGCCCCGTCCCAGCTGGACCGGATCCGGCCGGAGGCGACGGTGATCGCGCTGTTCGCGCCGGCCTTCGACCCGGCGATGGTCGAGGACCTGGGCAGGCGTCCCTTCACGGCCCTGTCGATGGACGCCGTGCCGCGCATCAGCCGCGCGCAGTCGATGGACGTCCTGTCGTCGATGGCGAACATCGCCGGCTACCGGGCCGTCATCGAAGCCGCGCACGAGTTCGGCCGGTTCTTCACCGGGCAGGTGACGGCGGCGGGCAAGGTGCCCCCGGCGAAGGTCCTCGTCGCGGGAGCCGGCGTCGCCGGGCTGGCGGCGATCGGCGCCGCCGGCTCGCTCGGCGCGATCGTGCGCGCCACCGACCCGCGCCCGGAGGTGGCCGACCAGGTCCGTTCCCTCGGTGGCGAGTACCTGTCGATCGAGTCGCCCGAGACCGAGGTCTCCGCGACCGGTTACGCCAAGGAGATGGGCGACGACTACAAGGCGCGCGAGGCCGAGTTGTACGCCGCCCAGTGCCGCGAGGCCGACATCGTCGTCACCACCGCTCTGATCCCGGGTCGTCCCGCGCCGACGCTCGTCACCGCGGAGATGGTGGCGAGTATGAAGCCCGGTTCGGTGATCGTCGACATGGCGGCCGCCAACGGCGGCAACGTCGAGGGCACGGTGAAGGGCGTGAAGACCGTCACGGCGAACGGCGTGACGATCATCGGGTACACCGATCTCGCGGGCCGACTGCCCGCGCAGGCCTCGCAGTTGTACGGCACCAACCTGGTGAACCTGCTGAAGCTGATGACGCCGGACAAGGACGCCCGGCTCCTCCTCGACTGGGAGGACCCGGTACAGCGCTCGATCACCGTCGTACGCAAGGGCGAGTCGGCCTGGCCTCCCCCGCCGGTGCAGGTCTCGGCCGCCCCGGCCACGGCACCCGCGGCGGCGCCGCCGGAGCCGGCGCCGAAGAAGCCGCCGATGACGGCGAGGCGGAGGTTCGGCGGCGTGGCCGTCGCCGCCCTGGCGCTGTTCCTGGCCGCCGGGTTCGCCCCCGCAGCGCTGCTGCCCCATGTGACCGCCTTCGTCCTGGCGATCGTGATCGGCTACTACGTGATCGGCCATGTGCACCACGCCCTGCACACGCCGCTGATGTCGGTGACGAACGCGATCTCCGGGATCATCGTCGTCGGCGCGCTGCTGCAGATCGGGCACTCGAACACGGCGGTCACGGTGCTCTCCGCCGTGGCGATCCTGCTGGCCAGTATCAATGTCTTCGGCGGCTTCGCGGTGACGCGTCGCATGCTCGCCATGTTCAACCGGAGCTGACATGTCTGCGACCCTTGCTGCCCAGGCGGCCTACCTTGTTGCCGCGCTGCTGTTCATCCTCGCGCTGGCAGGACTCTCCAAGCACGAGACGGCCCGGCTCGGCAACGCGTTCGGCATGCTCGGCATGGGCGTCGCGCTCGTCGCGACGGTCGTGCTCGCGATCGACGGCGACGTCAGCACCGCCGGCCTCGCCCTGATGGGCCTCGCGATGCTGATCGGCGCGCTGATCGGCCTCCAGCGGGCCCGTGGCGTCGAGATGACCGGCATGCCCGAACTCATCGCGCTGCTGCACTCCTTCGTCGGTCTGGCCGCCGTACTGGTCAGCTGGAACGGCTTCCTCGACGTCGAGCACGACCCGACCGGCCACGAGGCCGGGGCCCTGGACGCGCTCGGGACCCTGGGCATCCACCACGCCGAGGTGTTCGTCGGCGTGTTCATCGGCGCCGTCACCTTCACCGGCTCCGTCGTGGCGTACCTCAAGCTCGCCGCGAAGATCAGCTCCAAGCCGCTGATGCTGCCGGGGAAGAACGTACTGAACCTCGGTGCGCTGGGCCTGTTCGTCGCGCTGACGGTGTGGTTCGTGATCACGCCGGAGCTGTGGCTGCTGATCGCCGTGACCGTCCTCGCGCTGGCGCTGGGCTGGCACCTGGTGGCCTCGATCGGCGGCGGCGACATGCCGGTCGTGGTCTCGATGCTGAACAGCTACTCCGGCTGGGCCGCGGCGGCCTCCGGCTTCCTCCTCGGCAACGACCTGCTGATCATCACCGGCGCGCTCGTCGGCTCCTCCGGTGCCTACCTGTCGTACATCATGTGCAAGGCCATGAACCGCTCGTTCCTCTCCGTCATCGCCGGCGGCTTCGGCATCGAGGCGCCTTCGGGCTCCGACGTCGACTACGGAGAGCACCAGGAGATCACCGCCCAGGGCGCCGCCGAGCTGCTCGGCTCCGCCCGGTCGGTGGTCATCACGCCCGGCTACGGCATGGCCGTGGCACAGGCGCAGTACCCGGTCGCGGAGCTCACCTCGAAGCTGCGTGCCAGGGGCGTCCACGTGCGGTTCGGCATCCACCCGGTCGCCGGCCGTCTGCCCGGCCACATGAACGTGCTGCTCGCCGAGGCCAAGGTGCCGTACGACATCGTCCTGGAGATGGACGAGATCAACGAGGACTTCGCCGAGACCGACGTCGTCCTCGTGATCGGCGCCAACGACACCGTCAACCCGGCCGGGGCCGAGGACCCCAGCAGCCCGATCGCCGGCATGCCGGTCCTCACGGTCTGGGAGGCCGGCAAGGTGATCGTCTTCAAGCGCTCGATGGCCTCCGGATACGCGGGCGTGCAGAACCCGCTCTTCTTCAAGGAGAACACCTCGATGCTCTTCGGCGACGCGAAGGCCAGGGTCGAGGACATCGTCGGCGCCCTCTGACGCACGACGACACCGAGAGCGTCACCACGGCACCCCGGCACCCCGGTGTCCGCTTGCGGGGCGCCGGGGACAGTCGCATAGTCCCAGGTATGGACGCGCGTGAGGCAGCGCTCCGACAGGCGTACGAGCATGCCGTCCGGTGGCTGGCGAGCCTGCCCGACCGCCGGATTCCCGCCCACGCCTCGGTCGACGAGGTCGTGAGCGCGCTCGGTGCCGAGCTGCCCGCCGGGCCCGGCGCCCCCGCTGACGTCGTCGACCTGCTGGCCACGGCCTGCGAGCCGGGGCTCACCGCGTTCCCCAGCGGCCGCTTCTACGGGTTCGTGGTGGGCGGCACCGAGCCGGCCGCGCTGGCTGCCGACTGGCTGGTCAGCGCCTGGGACCAGAACTGTGTGATGCGCACCGTCTCCCCCGCGTACACGGCGGTCGAGGAGATCGCCGGCGCCTGGCTGCTCGATCTGCTCGGCCTGCCGGAGGAGAGCTCGGTGGGCTTCACCACGGGTGCGACGATGGCGAACTTCACCTGCCTCGCCGCCGGGCGGGACACGGTCCTGCGGCGCACCGGCTGGAACGTCGCCCGCGACGGCCTCGCGGGTGGCCCGGGGGTACGTGTCCTCGCCGGGGAGTCCCGGCACATGGCCATCGACCTGGCCTCGCGCTACCTCGGGCTCGGTCGGCCCGAGCTGGTGGCGGCCGACGGTCAGGGACGGATCGAGCCCGAGGCCCTGCGGAAGGCGCTGACGGACGGCGGGCAGCGCCCCACGATCGTGATCCTCCAGGCCGGCGACATCCATTCCGGCGCCTTCGATCCCTTCGCCGCGAGCATCCGCGCGGCGCGCGAGGCGGACGCCTGGGTCCATGTCGACGGCGCGTTCGGGCTGTGGGCGGCCGCCTCCCCGCCCCACGCCCACCTGACGGCGGGCTGCGCGGACGCGGACTCCTGGGCGACGGACGCCCACAAGACGTTGAACGTGCCCTACGACTGCGGACTCGCGATCGTGCGCGACGCGTCCGCGGTCCGGGCGGCGATGGGCCTGCGGGGCGACTACCTCATCCAGCACGAGCACGGCGACCCCATCGACAAGGTGCCCGAACTCTCGCGGCGCGGCAGGGCGTTCACCGTGTGGGCGGCCCTCAGGTCCCTGGGCCGCTCGGGCGTCGCCGACCTCGTCGAGCGGCTGTGCCGCCACGCCTCCGCGTTCGCCGCCGGCATCGCCGGGATCGAGGGCGCGTCCGTTCTCAACGAGGTCGCGTTCACGCAGGTCTGCGCCGAGTTCGGCAGCGACGGGCGCACCGACCGGGTGCTCGACCGGCTGCTCGCCGACGGCACCGCGTGGATCAGCGGCTCCACCTGGCACGGCCGACGCGTCATGCGTATCTCGCTCAGCAACTGGTCGACGACCGACGAGGACGTGGCGCGCACGCTCGACGCGATCCGGCGCGCGGCCGCCGGGACCTGACGACCTCCGCACCCGCCCCTCGCACGCCCCTGAGCGCGGGGCGGACCTGCGTCCGATAGGCGGCATGTCCGTCACCTGGACGGATGCACCGGATCCACGTCGTGGCTTCCCCGCGCGTGGCACGGGTCCGCGCGCCCTAGATTCGGCGAGGTGCGCGTACGAGATGCGTGCACGGAGGAGATGCGTACACATACGAGGTGCACACACGTGGGAGGTGCGTGCACCCACCAGGTGCGTGCACGTCTCGCGTGCACCTGCACGGTGCGGCGCCCCCGCAGGTGCAGCATGTCGAAGGGAATGGCCATGCCCCGTCGCCCCAACATCCTGCTGATCGTCACGGACGAGGAGCGGGCGGCGATCCCCCGCCCCGACGGCTTCTCCCTGCCGGCACGGGAGCGGCTGGCCGCACGCGGCACGGTCTTCGACCGGTTCTACTCGGCGTCCGCGATGTGCAGCTCCGCCCGGTCCGTGCTCTACACCGGCCGGCACCTGCCCGCCACCGAGATCTACGACAACGACAACATGCCGTACATCCGGCCGCTCGATCCGGGCCTCGGGACCTTGGGCACCATGCTCCGCTCGGCCGGCTACTACTGCACCTACCAGGGGAAGTGGCACCTCTCGAACGCCTACGTCACGCCGGAGCGCCCCGCGCCGACGACGGACGCCCTGGAGCCCTACGGATTCAGCGAGTTCAACGACTGGGGCGACATCGACGGCGGAGCCTGGGCGGGGCTGAAGGTCGACCCGGTGATCGCGGGCCAGGCGGTGGGCTGGCTGCGCGACAGGGCACCGGTCGTGGCGGAGGACCAGCCCTGGTTCATGGCCGTCAACTTCGTCAACCCGCACGACATCATGAGCTTCGACTACGGCGGCTCCCCCCAGGTCGAGCTGCCGTTCGGTCTCGCTCACGCGGTGGTGGCCAAGGCCGCGGCCGACATCCCGGTGTACCGGAAGCGTTGGGACTTCCCGCTGCCCGAGAGCCTGCGCGACGACCTGTCCGGCGCGGCGCCCGCCGTGGCCGAGTACGCGCGGATGCTCGACACCGTCTTCGGGCCCGTCGCCGACGAGGCGCACTGGTACGACGGCCTGAACTTCTACCTCAACGCCCTGCGGGACGTGGACCGCAGCGTCGAGCTGGTGCTCGACGCGCTGGAGGCCTCCGGCCAGGCGGACCGTACGGTCGTCGTCTTCACCGCCGACCACGGGGAGATGGCCGGATCCCACGGTCTCCGGCAGAAGGGCAATCTCGTCTACGACGAGAACTTCCACGTCCCGTTCATCCTCTGCCACCCCGACAACGCCGGTGCCACGCGGACCGACGCCCTCGCGTCGGCGGTCGACCTCGCGCCGACCCTGCTCGACTGCGCGGGCATCGCTCCCGAGGACGTCGCCACCCGCTTCCCCGCGCTCAAGGGCCACTCGCTGATGCCGGCCCTGAACGGATCGGCGGTACGCGAAGGAGTCCTGTCCGCCGTCGAGTCGCTGGTGACCCTGGACGCCTCGTTCTGGTTCGAGTTCGCCGACCCCGAGGCCCCGGCACGCGTCCAGGACGGCACCCTGCGCCCCGACTGGACCAAGCGCGGGTTCCTCCGCGGCTACACCGACGCCCGCTACACCTTCGGCCGGTACTTCTCCCCGCTGAACCCCAACCGCCCGGCGGACCTGGAGGCGCTCTTCGCCGACAACGACGTCGTCCTCTACGACCGCAGGGAAGACCCGGCCGAAACCCGTAACCTCGCGGCCGACCCCGCCCACCGGGACCTCGTCCTGCGGTACTCCCGCCGGCTGGAGGCCCTGATCGACGCCGAGATCGGCACGGACACCCGCGCCTGGGTGACCGAACGCCCCCGTCTCCTCGGCTGGCCCACCTGGCACGGCGACACCGACCGCCCGACCACGGCGGCCGGCAGCACCGGACGGTAGCCCGAGCCGACCGCGCGCCCCGCCCCCGTGGGCGGACGCGCTCCGAGGATCGTGGGCGCTCGCGTCCCGGGGATCGCGGGGGGGCGCGCCCCGGGGATCGCGGGGGCCGCAGCGTCCCGCGCCCCAGCCCGCCGACCGTCCAGATCCCGGCCGCCCGGATCCCGGCCGCCCAGACCCCGGCCCCGTCCACGCGCCCGGCTCAGCAGCCCGCGAACCCAACCGGAGCATCGCGCGCCGTCGGGGCGTGCGCAGACCCGAACCAGCCACTTCCCGGCGGCGCACGTGGGGTGCTGCCGACGGGGCCATAACCCCGGTCTTATGCCCGCAGGGATGACTTCCGTTCATCATGTCCACGCCCATACTCGGCGGCGATGACACCCGATCCCCCACGAACGGAGTGGACGTTGCAGCCCACCAGATGGACGGCGGCCGTAACAGCGATGGCGCTGTCCGCAAGCCTCGTCGGCGCCATCGCCGGAACGGCGTCGGCGGCCCAGCCGGCACCACCCCAGAAGGACAGCCCCGTGTCCCGCGCGGTCGCGGCCGCGGACCTGGCAGTCGACAGCGGTCTCGACACGCTGGTCAACTCGGCCCAGGAACAGTACGAGCGGCGTCTCGTCACCCCTTGGGTGAAGGACCTCTACTCGGTGTCGTACGAGCGCAGCTACCGCGGCCTGCCGGTCGTCGGCGGTGACGCTGTGGTCCTCGCCGACGGCGCCGGCAAGGTCCGCGCACTCCAGTCCGCCTCCTCCGCGCGCATCGACGTGGCGACCCGGCCGTCGGTCACCGCGAAGAAGGCCGAGGCGGCCTCGCGGAAGCGGCTGGCCTCGGTCGACAAGGTCGAGAGCAGCCGGCTGGTCGTCCGCCTCAAGGACGACGCACCGGTGCTGGCCTGGGAGACCGTGCTGCGCGGCCGTACCAAGAGCGCCCCCAGCAAGCTGCACGTCTTCGTCGACGCCCGTACCGGTGCCGTCGTCGACAGCTACGACGACGTGGTGGCGGGGACCGGCAACAGCAAGTGGAACGGGCCCGGTCCGGTCGGCATCGACACCACCGCCTCGGGCTCCACCTACTCCCTCCGCGATCCGAGCCGGACCGGCCTGAGCTGCGCCGACTACAGCACCAACACCGTCTTCTCGAAGTCCTCCGACTCCTGGGGCACCGGAAACCCCACGAGCAAGGAGACCGGCTGCGTCGACCTGATGTTCGCCGCGCAGAAGCAGTGGGACATGCTCGGCCAGTGGCTGGGCCGCAACGGCGTCAACGGCAACGGCCGCAGCTTCCCCGCCAAGGTCGGCCTGAACGAACTCAACGCCTACTGGGACGGCAGCGCGGTCACCATCGGGCGCAACAGCGCCAACGAGTGGATAGCCGGCGTGGACGTGGTGGCCCACGAGTACGGGCACGCCATCGACTCCAACACCCCCGGCGGCACCAGCGGCCAGGAGTCCGGGCTCGGCGAGGCCACCGGTGACATCTTCGGCGCCCTGACCGAGGCGTACATCAACCAGCCGGCCCCCTACGACGTCCCCGACTACACGGTGGGCGAGGTCATCAACCTCCAGGGCCGGGGCCCGATCCGCAACATGTACAACCCGCCGGCCGTCAACAACGACCCGGCCTGCTACAGCTCGGCGATCCCCGGCACCGAGGTGCACGCCGCAGCGGGCCCGCTGAACCACTGGTTCTACCTGCTGTCCGAGGGCACCAACCCCGGCGGCGGCAAGCCCAGCAGCAGCACCTGCAACCAGAGCACCCTGACGGGCGTGGGGATACAGACCGCCGGCAAGATCTTCTACGGTGGCATGCTGCTCAAGACCAGCAGCATGAGCTACAAGAAGTACCGCACGGCGACGCTCAGTTCCGCGAAGTCGCTCGACGCGACCTGCGGCCTCTTCCTCAAGACGAAGGCGGCCTGGGACGCGATCAGCGTGCCCGCCCAGTCGGCGGACCCGACCTGCACCCCGAGCGGTCAGAACAACGACTTCTCGATGTCGCTCACCCCCTCGTCCGGCACGGTCCAGCAGGGCGGCTCGGTGACCACCACCGTCGGCACCGCCACCACGACCGGCACCGCCCAGTCGGTGGCGCTGACCGCCACCGGCCTGCCCGCCGGGGTGACCGCGTCCTTCAACCCCGCGACGGTGCAGTCCGGCCAGTCCTCCGTGCTGACCCTGACGGCCGGCTCCAACGCGGCACCCGGCACGTCCACGGTCGTCGTCAAGGGCCAGGGCACCACGCTGTCGCACACCACCGACTACACGCTCAACGTCGGCGGAACCCAGCCCGGCAACGACCCGCCGGACATCGACGTCGCCAACGTGCAGGCGCACCTGAGCCAGTTCAACACCATCGCGGGCCAGAACGGCGGCAACCGCCGTGCGGGCAGCGCCGGCTACACCCAGTCGCTGGCCTATGTGAAGGGCAAGCTGCAGGCCGCCGGATACACGGTGACCGAGCAGAACTGCACCTCCTGCACCTACCCGTCGAACAACCTGATCGCCGACTGGCCGGGCGGCCCCGCCGACCAGGTCGTCATGTTCGGCGCTCACCTCGACGGCGTCTCGGCGGGCCCCGGCATCAACGACAACGGCTCGGGCTCCGCGGCCCTGCTGGAGAACGCCCTCGCCCTCGCCCAGAAGAACCCGACGATGACCAAGCGCGTGCGCTTCGCCTGGTGGACCGACGAGGAGCAGGGGCTCAACGGCTCCGCGTTCTATGTCAACCGGCTCACCGCGGCACAGCGCGCGACCATCAAGGCCTACTACAACTTCGACATGGTCGGCTCCACCAACGGCGGCTACTTCATCAACAACCTCAACTCCACCGCCGCCGCGCCCCTCAAGGCGTACTGGACCTCGCTGAACCTGGCGCCCGAGGAGAACACCGAGGGCCAGGGCCGCAGCGACGACTACTCCTTCCAGCAGGGCGGCATCCCGACCTCCGGCTACGCGGCCGGCGCGAGCGCCCGCAAGACGTCGGCGCAGGCGCAGAAGTGGGGCGGATCCGCCAACACCGCCTACGACTCCTGCTACCACAGCGCCTGTGACACCACGAGCAACATCAACGCGACGGTGCTGAACCGCAGCTCCGACGGGATCGCCTACGCCCTCTGGAAGCAGGCCGTCGGCGGCACCGCCCCGGCGCAGGACTTCTCCGTCGGCGTGAGCCCGTCCGCGGGCAGCGCGGCCCCCGGCGGGTCCGTCTCGGCGACGGTGAACACCGCCACCGTGAGCGGCGCCGCCCAGACCGTGGGGCTCTCCGTCTCCGGCGCGCCGGCCGGCGTGACCGCCACGCTCAGCCCGACGTCCGTCCAGTCCGGCAGCTCCTCGGCCCTCTCCGTCCAGGTCGGCGCGAGCACCACGCCCGGCACCTACACCCTGACGGTCACCGGCTCGGGCACCGTCAGCCACACCACCACCTATACGCTGACCGTCACGGGCGGCGGCGGCTCCTGCACGGCGCGCCAACTGGTGGTCAACGGCGGCTTCGAGAACGGCACCAGCCCGTGGAGCGCGAGCGCGGGCGTCATCACCAACGACGCACGGCAAGCGGCGCACGGAGGCAGCTACAAGGCGTGGCTGGGCGGAAGGGGTTCCAGCTACACCGAGAACGCCGCGCAGTCCGTGTCCATCCCCTCGGGCTGCGCCTCGTACCGCCTCTCGTTCTTCGTCCACATCGACACGGCCGAGACCGAGAACGTCGCCTACGACGTGGCCACGGTCAAGGTGGGCGGCACGCAACTGGCCTCCTACTCCAACCTGGACGCGGCCACGGGCTACGTCGAGAAGTCGTACGACCTCTCGGCCTTCGCCGGCCAGACCGTCAGCCTCACCTTCACATCGGTGGAGGACCAGTCCCTGCAGACGTCGTTCGTCCTGGACGACGTCGCCATCCGGGTGAGCTGAGACCAGCCCCCCACCGAACCGCCCCAACCGGCCCGGCCCCCGCTTCCGGGGGCCGGGCTCCCGGCGCTCCTCACGGAAACCGCTCGGCGGCACCGGATGATCGGCTTAGGCTGCCGATCATGGCTACTGTCTCCCCTGACCTGTCCGCGCTGGTCTCCGACCCTCACACCACGTATGCCAGGCTCCGGGAGGCCGGGCCCGCGCATCGGATCACCGGGCCGGACGGTATGCCCGTATGGGTCGTCACCCGCTACGCGGACGTACGCCGACTGCTGGCCGATCCACGACTCTCGCTGGACAAGGCACATCGGCTCCCCGGCAACTACCGAGGCTTCTCACTGCCTCCGGCCCTCGACGCCAACCTGCTGAACATGGACCCGCCCGACCACACCCGCATCAGGCGGCTTGTCACCAAGGCGTTCACGCCCGGCCGCGTGGACCGGATGCGCCCGGGCATTCAGCTCCTGGCCGACCGGCTGCTGGACGCCGTGGCCGACCGCGGGCACGCCGACCTCATCGCCGAGTTCGCCACGCCGCTGCCGATCACCGTCATCTGCGACCTGCTCGGCGTCGAGCAGGACGCACGCCGAGACTTCCGCGCCTGGACCGACGCACTGATCGCCCCGGATCCCCGGAACCCCGGCGCGGCGAAGCGAGCCGTGGCCGCGATGCTGACGTACTTTCCGCAACTGATCGCCGACAAGCGCCGTACCCGCGGCAACGACCTGTTGTCCGATCTGATCGACGCGCGCGACGACGGTGACCGACTCACCGAGGACGAGCTGACTTCGCTGGCGTTCCTCATCCTGTTCGCCGGCTACGAGAACACGGTGCAGCTGATCGGCACCGCTGTGCTGGCGCTGCTGGACCATCCGGAGCAACTGGCCGAGCTGCGCGACAACCCGGACAAGGTCGAAGGCGCGGTCGAGGAGTTCGCCCGCTTCGACGGCCCGGCGCTGCTGGCCATCCGCCGGTTCCCGGTCGACGACGTGGAGATCGGCGGGGTCACCATCCCGGCAGGGGAGACCGTCATGCTGTCGCTGGCCTCCGCCAACCGTGACCCTGACCGCTTCCCCGACCCCGACCGACTCGATGTGCACAGACGGGACGGCGGTCATCTGGCGCTCGGTCACGGCATCCACTACTGCGTGGGCGCCCCTCTGGCACGGCTGGAGACACAGATCGCCGTGAGCACGCTTCTGCGCCGGTTCCCCGATCTGGAACTGGCCGCGCCTCGTGACGATCTGCGGTGGCGGCCGTCGATGCGGGCCCGCGGATTGATCGCGCTGCCGGTGCGGTTCTGAGTTCTCGCGGCAAGGGTCCCGACAGCAGGCCATGGCGGCCGGGCGCACACAGCGCAGGCGAACTATGGTGTCCCACCACATACGCCCCTGACCTGCCGCTTCCTACGGTGTGGCGACACCGAATCGTCCCCGTACTTGCCTGGAAGTGGTGCACATGGCCGCCGCAACAACCTCCCCGACGCCACCCGGTTCCCTCAAGCGGATCGTCGCCGCCAGTCTCATCGGCACCACCATCGAGTGGTACGACTTCTTCCTGTACGGGTCCGCCGCCGCTCTCGTGTTCAACAAGCTGTTCTTTCCCGAGTCCGATCCGCTCGTCGGGACCCTGCTGTCCTTCCTGACGTACGCGGTCGGGTTCGCCGCGCGGCCCCTCGGGGCGCTGGTGTTCGGGCACTACGGCGACCGCCTCGGGCGGAAGAAGCTGCTGGTGCTCAGCCTGCTGCTGATGGGCGGGGCCACCTTCGCCATCGGTCTGCTGCCGACGCACGCGACCGTCGGGTCCGCCGCGCCGGTGCTGCTGACGGTGCTGCGGCTCGTGCAGGGGTTCGCGCTCGGTGGTGAGTGGGGCGGCGCCGTCCTGCTGGTGTCCGAGCACGGGGACGCCAAGCGGCGCGGGTTCTGGGCCTCGTGGCCGCAGACCGGTGCCCCGGCCGGTCAGCTGCTGGCGACCGGTGTGCTGTCCGCGCTGACCGCGCTGCTCTCCGAGGACGCCTTCGCCTCGTGGGGCTGGCGCATCCCCTTCCTGCTCTCCGGCGTGCTCGTGATCGTCGGCCTCTGGATCCGGCTCTCCGTCGACGAGTCGCCCGTCTTCAAGGCGGCCCTCGCCGCCGCCGAGGAGCGCAAGGCCGTCGCCGGCCAGGTCGAGAAGATGCCGCTGGTCGCCGTCCTGCGGCACCACTGGCGGGACGTGCTCGTCGCGATGGGCGCCCGCATGGCGGAGAACATCTCGTACTACGTGATCACCGCGTTCATCCTGGTCTACGCGACCACCCAGGTCGGGCTCTCCAAGCAGACCGCGCTGAACGCCGTCCTCATCGGCTCCGCCGTCCACTTCGCCGTGATCCCGCTCTGGGGCGCGCTCTCCGACCGCGTCGGCCGCCGTCCCGTGTACCTGATCGGCGCCATCGGTGTCGGCGCCTGGATGTTCCCGTTCTTCGCGCTCATCGACCGGGGCACCTTCGGCTCGCTGCTGCTCGCCGTGACGGTCGGCCTGGTCCTCCACGGGGCGATGTACGCGCCGCAGGCCGCCTTCTTCTCCGAGATGTTCGCGACCCGGATGCGGTACTCCGGTGCCTCCATCGGCGCCCAGTTCTCCTCTGTGGCCGCCGGCGCGCCCGCCCCGCTCATCGCGACGGCGCTCCTCGCCGACTACGGGAACTCGACTCCGATCGCCCTGTACGTGATCGCCGCCGCGCTGCTCACCGTGGTCGCCATCGCCTGCGCCAAGGAGACCCGCGACCGCGACCTCGGGGAGATCGAGGAGCGGACCCCCGCGGACGCCAAGGTCGGCGCCGACGCCTGAGTCCCGGGGCGTTTCCTTCCAGGACATCCGTGAAAGCCCGGTGCCCCGCTCGCGACGAGCGGGGCACCGGGCCTTTCTCATGGGGTCGTGACCGCGTCCGCCAGGGCGTGCAGGCGCAGCGCCAGCTGGATCTCCAGGGCGCGGGCCGGGGACTGCCAGTCCGGGCCGAGGAGGCGTCCGATCCGCTCGAGACGCTGCGCCACCGTGTTGACGTGGACGTGGAGTTCGTCCTTGGTACGGGCCGGGCTCATGCCGCTCGCGAAGTAGGCGTCCATGGTGCGGATCAGGTCCGTGCCCCGGCGCCGGTCGTAGGCGACGACCTGACCCACCGTCCGGTCGACGAAGCCGCCGATGTCCCGGCCGTCGGCGAGCAGCAGGCCGAGGAAGCCGAGGTCCTCGGCCGCGGCGCCCTGGCCGGCCCGGTGCAGGAGGCGGAGCGCGTCGAGGCAGCGGCGGGCCTCCTCGTACGCGACGGCCACCTGGTCCGGGTGGTCGAGGGGTGCCCGTACGGGAGCGGAGGCGCCGACGGTGACGGGTTCGCGCAGGGTGCCGCCGAGGCCCCGCGCGGTCTGCCGGGCGAGCTCGGCGGCGCTCTCGCCGGGGCCGAGGGGCAGCAGCAGGACCGTTCCGCCGTCGCGGGCGGAGGCGAGTCCGTGGCGGGTGGCGGCCAGGTGGGTGGCCGCCGACCAGAGGCGCTGGCGGTCGGCGCTCTCGCGGCCTCCGGTGTCCTGGTCGGCCGTGCCGCCGGCCCGGTCGATCCGTGCGGCGAGCACCACGTGCGGGGCTTCGCTGTCGGTACGCAGCCGGGCGGCGCGCTCCTTGAGGAGCCGTCGGTCGCGGTCGGGGGCGTCGAGGAGGTCGTCGAGGAGTTCGCCCCGTACCCGCTGCTCGGCCTCGCCCGCCGAGCGGCGGGCGAGCAGGAGGAGGGAGGTGACGAGGGCGGCCCGCTCCAGGGTGCGCTGGTCGACCGGGTCGAGGTCCGGCTGCCCGTGCAGCACGAGGGCGCCCAGGGTCTCGCCGCCGGCGGAGACGGCGGCGACCCAGTCGTCGCCCTCGCGGACGGCGTGGCCCCCGGCGCGGCGGGCGGTTCCGGCGCCCTCCTCGGTGAACTCGACGGTTCCGCCGAGGACCTCGGAGACGGCGTGGGCGACGTCGTGGACGCCGCCGCCGTGCAGGACGAGTTCGGACAGCCGGTCGTGGACCTCGGACGCGCGCTCGATGACGCCGCTGTGCTCCCGGATGATGTCGTTGGCGCGCTCCAGCTCGGCGAGGGCCGAGCGGGTCTCGGCGAGGAGGTTGGCGGTGTCGATCGCGACGGCGGCGTGCGCGGCGAAGGATCCGAGCAGCGCGACCTGTTCGCGTTCGAAGACCCTGGCCCGTCGGTCGGCGGCGAAGAGGACGCCGATGACCTGGCTGCCGAGGCTGAGCGGGACGCCCAGGATGGCGACGAGGCCCTCGTCCCGTACGGCCGTGTCGATGGTCCGGGTGTGCTGGAAGCGCGCGTCGTCGAAGTAGTCGTCGGTGACGTACGGGCGGGCCGTCTGGGCGACGAGGCCGCCGAGTCCCTCTCCCATGCCCAGCCGGAGCTGCTGGAAGCGGGCGGAGACCGAGCCCTCGGTGACCCGCATGTACGTGTCGCCGGCGGCCGGGTCGTTGAGGCTCAGATAGGCGCACTCCGTGCCGAGGAGCGCGCGGGCGCGCTGGACGATGGCGCGCAGGACCGCGTCGAGGTCGCGGAGTCCCGCGAGGTCGTGGGCGGTGGCGAAGAGCGCGGACAGTTCCGCCTCGCGGCGTCGCCGCCCCTCCAGCTCGGCCCGGACCCGCAGGGCGAGCTGCTTGGCCTCTTCCAGCTCGGCCAGCGCCTCCGGGCCCGCGCCGCTCGCACGGGCGAGCAGCACGGGCCGGTCGTAGGCCTCCGTCGCGGCTCCCCTGGTGAGGAGTTCGAGGTAGGAGACGTGTTCGTGGGACATGGACACAGGGATACCTGCCGAACGTGTGGTCGCACCACCCCTGTGGACGACCTTCACGGGGAAGCAGGGACACCAAGGGCGCCAGGGGCAGGGGCCCCGGGGGCGCCACGGGGGCGGCGGCCCCGGAGGCGCCGTGAGCGGGGGGCCTCTGGGGCGTTCCTCAGTGGGCGGTCCAGCCGCCGTCGACGGTCAGGGAGGTACCCGTGATGAACGAGGCCTGGGGGGTGCAGAGATAGAGCACGGCCTCGGCGACCTCGTCGGGCTCGATGAGCCGCTTGAGCGCCGAGTCCTTCAGCAGGACCTCGGAGAGGACGCGCTCGGGCGGAATGCCGTGGGCGGCGGCCTGGTCGGCGATCTGCCGTTCCACGAGCGGGGTCCGCACATAGCCGGGGTTGACGCAGTTGGAGGTGACCCCGTGCGGGGCGCCTTCGAGGGCGGCGGTCTTGGAGAGCCCCTCCAGGCCGTGCTTGGCGGCCACGTACGCGGACTTGAAGGGGGAGGCGCGCAGCCCGTGGACGGAGGAGAGGTTGACGATCCGGCCCCAGCCCTGGGCGTACATGTGCGGAAGGGCTCCGCGGATCAGCCGGAAGGGGGCTTCCAACATGACCGTGAGCACGGTGTGGAAGACGTCCGGCGGGAACTCCTCGATGGGGCGGACGAGCTGGAGTCCGGCGTTGTTGACGAGGATGTCGGCGCCGTCCGCCGCCGCCTCTGCGGCGTCCAGGTCGGTGAGGTCGAGGAGCCGGGGTTGGAGGCTCCCGGGGAGCTCGGCGGCCTCCTCGACGAGGGTCTCCAGGCCTTCGGCCGCCCGGTCGACGGCTCTGACCTGAGCCCCCGAGGCGGCGAGCCGCAGCGCGCAGGCGCGCCCGATACCGCCGGCCGCGCCGGTGACGAGCGCGGTGCGGCCGGTCAGGTCGAGGACGACGGCACGGGGCTGGGGTGCGGCGGCGGGCGAACCGAGGTCCGTCCCGGTGCCGTGGGGGGCGGTGATGGGGGCGCTCATGCTCCGCACCCTATGAAGCGCCCACTCCCCCACCGATGTGTTCCGGGCCCATAGTTCAGCTGGTTGCTGTGGTGCGGAACCATGTGGGTTCATCGGCGAGCGCCTTCTCGATCCGCAGCAGCGAGAAGCGCTTCATCTCCGGCAGGTCGTTCACGTCGAACCAGCCGACCTCGGTCGACTCGTCGTCGTTGACCCGCGCCTCGCCGCCGACCGCGCGGCAGCGGAAGGAGATGTCCACGAACTGGCACTGGTCGCCGTTGGGGTAGACGACGGGCTTGCGCAGGGTCTCGACGAGGACGACCCGCTCGACCTCGCAGCGCACGGCCGTCTCCTCGAAGACCTCGCGCACCGCGCAGTCGGCGGGCTGCTCGCCGGGCTCGATGATGCCCCCGACGATCGCCCAGCGTCCGTTGTCGGCGCGCCGGCCGAGCAGCACCCTGCCCTGGTCGTCGAAGACCACGGCGCTCACTCCGGGCAGGAAGAGGAGCTGGTGGCCGGCGGTCTCTCGCAGGGCCCGGATGAAGTCAGGGGTAGCCATGCACCGACCCTAGATCATCCGCGGACCGCCCCACCCGGGCGGCGGACCCGCCTCCTCCGCCCCGGTGCGGACCCGGCTACTCCGCCGCGGTGCGCCGGGCCCGTACCGAACGGAAGGCCGACCAGCCGAGACCGGCGGCCGCGAGCGCCACCAGGAGGGCCTCCGGCAGGGTGCCCATCCGGGTCGCCGGGGTCAGCGAGGAGCGCAGCGGCACCTTCTCGACCAGGACGTCCGGGGTGAACATCTTCGTCTCCGCGACGATCTCGCCGTCGGGGCGGATGACGGCGCTGACCCCGCTGGTGACGGGCACGACCACCGCGCGGCTGTGCTCGACGGCCCGCACCCGCGACATGGCGAGCTGCTGGTAGGTCATCTCGCTGCGGCCGAAGGTGGCGTTGTTGCTGGGGACGCTGATGAGCTGGGCGCCATGGGTGACCGTGTCGCGCACGGCCCAGTCGAAGGCCGCCTCGTAACAGGTGGCGAGGCCGACCTTCGTACCGGCCAGGTCGAAGACCCCGACCTTCGTACCGGCGCCGAAGTCGCGGCTCACCCGGTCGACGTTGCTGTTGAAGACGCGCACGAGGGACCGCATCGGGATGTACTCGCCGAAGGGCTGGACGTGCCGCTTGTCGTAGGTGGCGACGGGGCCGCGGTCCGGGTCCCACTCGATGAGGGTGTTGCGGAGCTTGCTCGTCTCGGGGGCGATGACCGCTCCGATCACGGTCGGGACGCCGATCGCGCGGACGGCGCCGTCGATGACGTCGGCCGCGTCGGCGTTCGCGTACGGGTCGATGTCCGAGGAGTTCTCGGGCCACAGCACGAAGTCGGGCTGCGGCGCGCGGCCGGCCTTGACGTCCTCGGCGAGTTCGCGGGTGCGGGCGACGTGGTTGTCGAGGACGGCCCGGCGCTGGGAGTTGAAGTCGAGGCCGAGGCGGGGCACGTTGCCCTGGACCGCGGCGACGGTGGCGGTGCCGTCCTCGGCCGAGTCGTCGACGAGCGGCAGTGCCGCGAGGGCGCCGGCAAGCGGGACGAGCACGGCGAGCGCGGCGGCCACGAGCGGGCCGCGCGGGAGGGGGCGGGGGCGGGCGCCGCCGGCCGCTTCGATCCCGGTACCGGTGCCGGTACGGGCGGGCGTGACGGTGGCGGGCGTCCGGGCCGGGACGACGCCACCGGCCTCGGTGTCCGTACCGCCTTCGGTGCCCGTGCCGACCTCGTTGCCCGCGCCGGCCCCGGTGCCCGTACGGGTGTCCCCGCCGGTGCCGGTGTCCTCGTCGCGGACCGTGCCGGTCTCCGTCCCCGCGGCCCGGCGGGCCTGGATCTGGCGGTACGCCTCGTAGAGGCCGAAGCCGCAGAGGGCGACGGCGAAGCTGAGCACCGGAGTGCCGCCCACGGCGGCCAGCGGCAGGAACATCCCGTCCGCCTGGCCGAAGGCGATCTTGCCCCACGGGAAGCCTCCGAAGGGCACGCGCGCGCGGACCGCCTCCGAGAGGATCCACACCCCGGCGGCGAAGAACGGCCACCACGGGAGCCGGGAGACCGCCGCGATGCCGAGGCCGGCGAGGGCCACGAACAGCGCCTCGACGGCGGCCAGGGCGAGCCAGGGCCCCGGGCCGACCTCCTCGCCGGTCCAGACGAGGAGCGGCAGCAGGAAGCCGAGCCCGGCGAGGTACCCGAGGCCGAATCCGGCGCGCAGCCGGCGGCCCCGCAGGCTCCAGCCGAGCAGGGCGAAGGCGGGCAGCGCGAGCCACCACAGGGGGCGCGGCGGGAAGCTCAGGTAGAGCAGGAGCCCGGACAGCAGTGCCGCCCCGGGCCGGACGAACCGCCGCCACCGGGGAGCCGGTGCGGGGACGGTGTCGGCTGCGGACGCGTCGACGGGGGTGATGGTGGCGCTCACCTTGCGGAGTCTACGGGTCGTTCCTGTCGACGGAGCAGGGCGGGCGGGCCGGGCGTGTGGGCCGGTCGAGCCGCTTCGGCTCCGGTCAGAGGGGGTGTCCGCTCGGCGTGGGCGGCGCGGGCGGGGCCGTCTCGCGGAGGCGGTCGCGGATGACGCGGACGGCGGATTCGGCGTCGTCGACGGTGACGGTGAACGTCCGTCCGTCGCCGAGGCGCAGGATCAGGCCCTCGCCCCGTCGGACGACGACGGCCGTGCCCTTCTCGGGGCGCCAGCGGTAGCCCCAGCCGCCCCAGTGGCGCGGGGTGACGCTGGGCTCGAAGTCGGCGCCGACGACATGGGAGAGGAGGATGCGGCGGCGCGGCACGCCGATGTGGCCGCAGCGCACCTCCATCGCGCTGTCGTCCACCTTCACGGCCACATGGACGAAGGCGAGCGTGCCGAAGAGGACGAGGAGCCCTGCGGCGACGCAGCCGATCACGGCCATCAGCAGGGGTGCGATGCCCGAGGTCCAGGCGGACTCGACGGCGAGGGCGATGCCGAGGGCCACGCAGGCGGCACCGGCGACCGCCGCGACCCACTGGAAGCGGTTGGTGGCGCGGCCGGTCCAGACGGCGGGCGTCCGCTCGTCGGCGTACTGATTCCGGGCATGGTGCCTCATATCGGGAAGAGTACCCAGGATCGTCCGGAACAGCGCGACGGAACGAGGTGACCCGGGCACGCTCGGTGAGCGGCCTCCGGCGTGGGGCAGATGAGGGCTACGGCGCCGGGCGGCCGGTGATGTCGGCCACGCTGTCGGCGGGCGGGGGCGACCGTCGTTCGGTGAGCCGGGAGGGGCGACCGCCACGCGGTGAGACGGGCGAGGGGCCGACGTCACCCAGCGGGCGGGGACCACCGCCTTTCACCGGGCGAGGGCCACCGCCACCCACCGGGCGGGGCGAGACCGCAGCTCAGCGGGCCGAGGCGACCGCAGCGAGGAGTCGGCCCTCGGCGTAGCCGAGTGCGGTGGCGGGGAGCGGGCCGGGGCGGCCGCTGAGCAGGACGGAGAGGCTGCCCGTGGGGTCCGCGTCGGGGGCGGGGCGGGCGCCGACGCGGCGCAGCGCCTGTGCGGCGACGGCGTCGGCCGAGCCGTGGAAGACGAGCGGGGGCAGTCCGGCGCGGCCGCGGGCGTCGAGCGCGGCGCGGATGCGTTCCTCGACCAGTTCGTAGTGGGTGCAGCCGAGGACGACGGTGCGGACGTCGCGGGGGGTGAGCGCGGCGGCGGCGGCAACCGCGCGGTCCACGGCCTCGGGGTCGGCGTGCTCCACCGCGTCGGCGAGGCCCGGGCAGGGCACCTCGGTGACCTCGGCGCCGTCGGCGAAGTCGCGGATGAGACCGCGCTGGTAGGCGCTGCCGGTGGTGGCCGGGGTGGCCCAGATGGCGACCTTGCCGCCGGCGGCCGCGGCCGGCTTGATCGCGGGCACGGTGCCGATGACGGCGATGTCCGGTTCGAGGGCGGCGCGGATGGCGGGCAGGGCGTGCACGGTGGCGGTGTTGCAGGCCACGATCAGCGCCTGCGGGCGGTGTTCGGCCGCGGCGAGGGCGACGGCGACGGCGCGCTCCGTGAGGTCCTCGGGGGTACGCGGTCCCCAGGGCATCCCGTCCGGGTCGTTCGAGAGGAGGAGGTCGGCGTCGGGCCGGAGCCGCCGCACCGCGGCCGCTGCCGGGAGGAGGCCGATTCCGGAGTCCATGAGCGCGATCTTCACCCGGTCACCCTAGCCGATGAGTGTTCTGAGGCCCTTGATCTGGGGCAGACTGCCGCGAATGAGCACCCTCGCCTGGTTCGCGCTCGTCTCCCTGGCCGTCTGGGTCTGGCTGCTGTTCGGCCAGGGCTTCTTCTGGCGCACGGACCAGCGGCTGCCGTCGGCCCCGCGGGGCCGGGAGCGGCGCACGGGCGGGGAGCCGGAACGGTGGCCCCGGGTGGCGATCGTCGTGCCGGCCCGGGACGAGGCCGAGGTGCTGCCGATGAGCCTGCCGTCGCTGCTCGCGCAGGACTATCCGGGCGTCGCCGAGGTGATCCTGGTGGACGACGGGAGTACGGACGGCACGGGCCGGCTGGCGGTCGAGCTCGCCGCCCGCCCCGGCGGGCTTCCGCTGACCGTGGTGTCACCGGGTGAGCCGGAGCCGGGCTGGACGGGGAAGCTGTGGGCGCTGCGGCACGGCATGGCGCTGGCACGCACGCGTGGACCCGGATTCCTGCTGCTGACGGACGCGGACATCGCCCATGAGCCGGACAGTCTCCGCCTCCTCGTGTCGGCGGCGGAGGCGAACCGTCTCGACCTCGTGTCGCAGATGGCCCGACTCCGGGTGGAGAGCCTCTGGGAGCGTCTCGTCGTGCCGGCGTTCGTCTACTTCTTCGCGCAGCTCTACCCGTTCCGCTGGATCAACCGTCCGCGTCCGCTGGCGACGGCCGCCGCGGGCGGCTGCGTGCTGCTGAGGACGGAGACGGCGGTGGCGGCGGACGTGCCGGAGGCGATCCGGCAGGCGGTGATCGACGACGTGTCACTGGCGCGGGCCGTGCGGCGCTCGGGTGGCCGGATCTGGCTGGGGCTCGCGGAGCGGGTCGACAGCGTGCGCCCCTATCCGGGGCTCGGCGATCTGTGGCGGATGGTCGCCCGCAGCGCGTACGCGCAACTGCGGCACAGCCCGCTGCTGCTCGCGGGGACGGTGGCGGGTCTCGTCCTCGTCTACCTGGTGCCGCCGGTGGCCCTGTCGGCGGGCGCGGTGAGCGGGGACGGGGCGGCGGCCTGGGCGGGTGGTGCGGCGTGGGCGGTGATGGCGGGGACGTACGTGCCGATGCTCCGCTACTACCGGCAGCCGCTGTGGCTCGCGCCGCTGCTGCCCTTCACCGCGTTCCTCTATCTCCTGATGACGGTGGACTCGGCGGTCCGGCACTACCGGGGCGTCGGCGCGGCATGGAAGGGCCGGACGTACGCGCGGCCGGAGGCGGCACCGGACCGGTGCGGCGACGTGGCGCCGGGCGAGTGACCGCGACGCCGGTCCGGCCGCGTGACCGTGACGTCGCTTCAGGTGAGCGCGCGGCCCTCTTAACGGAAATAGTTTTCCCGACACGGGGAGTAGCGCCGTCAATTCGGCGTGTGCACATCGCCCCGGAGATCCGTGGATTGACTCTTAAGCATGCCCATGATCACTCCCCGCACCCCTTCCGGGCACCTTTTCTTTATGTGTTCTTCATGCCCGGCGTCGGTCGGCCCGTCCGGGGTCCCCGACCCGTCGGTAACCCCCTCCGAACTCGGCTTTTACATGATCTTGGCGCGTTCCGCCGCCCGTTTTTGGCACGTTCGCTCGGATTGGGGATCCACATCTTCACGAAGCCCGTCAAACAACCCTCTAATCAGGCTCCCCAACCAGCACATCGTGGGCTTAACTTATGTGCCATGACCTCCCCCCGCTCCACCTATGGAGGCGGTTACCACACCGCGCCGTCCTTCCCGGACACCCCGATCTACGACTCCCTGGTCGCGGAGCGGGGCACGCCTCAGATCGCCCCGATCCGAGTGCCCGCCGCCTACGACACCGGCAGCAGCTTCCCGGCCACCGGCAGCAGCTTCCCCTCCAGCGGTTCCTACCTGCCGGCGCTCCCCGCGGCACTGCCCGCCCTCCCGGCGGCGCCCAGCCCGCAGCCCTCCTACGGCAACGGTTACGGATACCCGCAGCCGGCGCAGCAGATGGCCCCCGTGCCCCTGCAGCACGCCCCCGCCCCGTACATCCCGCAGCAGCAGGCGGCCCCGCGCGGCTACCAGGGCGGCCAGTACGCGCAGCCGCCCCGCCCCGCCCCCGCGGGGTACGAGGCGATGCGCCCGGCGGCCCCCCGGCCGGCGCCCGCCCCGATGCAGTACGACGACCCGTACAACCGTCCGTACCAGGGCGGAGGCTACTGACCGGCTTTCACCCACCGGACGACGTCGGGTCCGGAGCGCTGGCAGGATGACCGCATGCCGACTCCGCTGCTCCGCTCCGTCCACGTCCACCCGGTGAAAGCCATGCGTGCGCTGGCCACCGCGGAGGCCGAGGTCCAGCCCTGGGGGCTGGCCGGGGACCGTCGCTGGGCCGTCGTCGACGCGGCGGACAAGGTCGTGACCCAACGCCGTCACCCCCGGATGGCGTTGGCCACGGCGGAGCCGCTGCCGGGCGGCGGCATCGTCCTGTCGGCGTCCGGTCGTCCGCCGCTGACCGTCGAGGTACCGCGCCCCTCGTCCACGGTCACGGTGGACGTCTTCGACAAGCCGGTGGAGGCCGTGCCGGCCGGCCCCGAGGCGGCCGGCTGGCTCTCGGCGTACCTGGAGGGCGAGTTCCGCCTCGTCCACATGGACGCACCCGAGCACCGGCGTCCGGTCGACCCGGACTACGCGCTGCCCGGCGAGACGGTGAGCTTCGCGGACGGCTATCCGCTGCTCGTCACCACCACGTCGTCGCTCGACGCGCTCAACTCCCTGATCGCTCAGGGGGACCACGCCCATGAGGGCCCGCTTCCGATGAACCGGTTCCGGCCGAACCTGGTGGTCGAGGGCACCGCCCCCTGGGCGGAGGACGGCTGGACGCGGCTCGCCGTCGGGGAGGTCACCTTCCGGGTCGCGCGGCCGTGCGGGCGCTGTGTCGTCACCACGACGAACCAGTTCACCGCCGAGCGCGGCAAGGAGCCGCTGCGGACGCTGGCCCGGCACCGCAGGAGCGACGGCCGGGTCATCTTCGGCCAGAACCTCGTCCCCGAGCACACCGGCACCGTCCGGGTCGGCGACGAGGTGAAGATCCTGGACTGAACCGCCGCCCCTCCGTACCTCCCGGCACCTCTCCCTTCCGCCCGGCACTCCACCGTTCCTCCCGGCGCACCCCCTCCGTTCCTCCCGGCGCACCCCTCCGTTCCTCCCCGGACCCCTTCGGGACCCCGGTCACACTTCTCCGGCCCGACAGGCGGGGAACCCGCCCCCGGGGCACACTCGTTGAAGGAGCTGTGAACAACGAGGGGGTTCGACGTGCGCGCTGCCATCGGACTCTGGCGCTGGCGGCACAACCCCCTGCGCCGGACCACGGACCTCGTCGAGGCCTGGGTCGCCTTCGTCGCGGTCGCGCTCCTCTGTCTCGTCGTGCCCCTGACCGGCTGGGCCGCCGGCGCCTCCGCGCACGGCTCGCTCCAGCGTGCCGTCCGCACCCAGGAGGAGCAGCGCGTACCGACGACGGCGCGGGTGCTCCGGCCGACCGACCGGCCGACGGGCGGCCCCAGGACCGCCGAGGCGGCCGGCGAGGAGCGTCTGCGCCGCTCCGTCGTGGCCGAGTGGACCGCACCCGACGGCTCGGCCCGTACGGGGACGGTGACGACGGCCCGGCGGACCTCCGCGCCGGGCACCACCTTCCCCCTGTGGACCGACCGGTACGGACATCCCGTGGCCCCGCCGATGCACGCGGAGACCGCCCGCGCCCACGCGGTCGTCGCCGGTCTGACGGCGGCTCTGCTCGCCGGACTCATGGTCGAGATCGTCCGCCGTCTCGCCGTACGACGGCTGGTGCTCACGCGGTACGCGCGCCTCGACCGCGCGTGGGCGGCGACCGGCCCGGACTGGGGCCGCACCGGAACCGGCAGCTGACCCGCGGCCGCCGCCCCGCCGAATCCCGGGAGGGAGATCACCGCCCGACCGACGACCGACTTCAGCCGGAACCGGTCAGCTTCGGGTCGGCTTCGGGTCGGCTTCCGGTCGGTGCTTCAGGGCGGCTTCCGGCAGCGCCCCTGCGCGACCGAGCCCGACCGACCTCGACCATCGGCGACCGTCCCCTGACCGGGCGTGACATGCACCCGCGCCCACCCCGCCGCGGGTTCGCGCGCGGGTCCGCGACCCGTCAACCCCGTGCCCTCGCGCGCGCTACGGTGGGGCATCGGATCAGCGGCAAGGCATGAGGCGGGGGCAGGACACACCCATGGCACAGGGCACGGTCCAGGTGACGCACACCGGCACATCGCGGTGGCGGCGCCGCACGGGTGAGTACCCCTCGCTCGCCGCCGCACTCGAGGCGGCCGGGGACGGGGACGTGCTCACCATCGCTCCCGGTACCTACCGGGAGAACCTCGTGGTGCGGCGCGCCGTCACCCTGCGCGGCCCCGAGGGCTCGATCGGGTCGGTGCGGATCGCACCGCCGGACGGGGTGCCGCTGACGCTGCGCGCCTCCGTCACCGTCCAGGACCTCCACATCGAGGGGCAGGACGTCGCCGCGCCGGCGCTGCTCGTCGAGGACGGCACCCCGGAGCTGCTCGATCTGCGGATCATGACCCGCTCGGCGGCCGGGATAGAGGTGCGGGGCGCGGCCAGGCCGACGGTCCGCCGCTGCACCGTCGACAATCCCGCCGGGGTGGGCATCGCCGTGGTCGACGGCGCGGGCGGGGTGTTCGAGGAGTGCGAGGTGGTCTCCGCCGGGCAGGCGGGCGTCTCGGTGCGGGGCGGCGCGCATCCCCGGCTCGAACGCTGCCGCGTGCACCACGCCTCGGGCGCCGGGATCGCCGTGACCGGTGAGGGCAGCGGACTCGAGGGCGTCGGCTGCGAGGTGTACGAGATCAAGGGCGCCGGTCTGCAGATCGCGGCCCGCGCGACCGCCCATCTCACCGACTCCTCGGTGCACCGCACCTCAGGCGACGGCATCACCCTCGACACCGACGCGGTGCTCACGCTCTCCGACTGCGACATCCACGACGTCCCGGAGAACGCCGTCGACCTGCGCTCGCGCTCGGTGCTCACCCTGACCCGGTCGACCGTCCGCCGCTTCGGCCGCAACGGCCTCTCGGTGTGGGACCCGGGGACCCGGGTGGACGCCAACCAGTGCGAGATCCACGACAGTACGGGCGACTACCCGGCGGTGTGGGTCAGCGACGGGGCGACCGCCGTCCTCGACGCCTGCCGGGTGCACGACGTACCGGACGCTCTGTTCGTCCTCGACCGGGGCTCGCGCGTGGACGTCGTCGACAGCGACCTGTCGCAGGTGCGGAACACGGCGGTGTCGGTCAGCGACGGGGCGACCGCCCAGCTCGACGACTGCCGGATCCGCGAGGCGTCGACGGGCGCCTGGTTCCGGGACCACGGGAGCGGCGGCACCCTCGGCGGCTGCACGATCGACTCCGTGCAGACTGGGGTCATCGTCACCAAGGGCGCCGATCCCACGATCGACCGGTGCACGGTCACCTCGCCCGCCGAGGCCGGCTTCTACGTGTCGGCGGAGGGCCGCGGCTCGTTCACCGGCTGCCGGGTCACGGGCAGCGGCGGGTACGGGTTCCATGTCACCGACGGCTGCCGTACGACCCTGCGCAAGTGCCGTACGGAGCGGTGCGCGCGCGGCGGTTACGAGTTCCCCGAGGAGGGCGCGAGCGCCGAGGACTGCACCAGTGACGAGAGCGCGGTCCGGTCCTCCGTGCCCGACGGCGGCACGGTCCTGACGGCCACCCAGTCCGGAGGGCTGCTCGGGACGGTCCCCGCGCCGCGTGTCCAGGCCGCCGCACCCGTCCCGGAGGTTCCGGCGGTGGACGCCCGCTCGTCGCAGGACGTGCTCGGGGAACTCGACGCCCTCGTGGGCCTGGAGAGCGTCAAGCTGGAGGTGCGGACCCTCACCAACATGATCGAGGTGGGGCGCAGGCGCCAGGAGGCGGGGCTCAAGGCCGCCTCGGTCCGCCGCCATCTGGTCTTCACGGGCAACCCGGGCACGGGCAAGACGACGGTGGCCCGGCTGTACGGCGAGATCCTGGCCTCCCTCGGCGTCCTGGAGCGCGGGCACCTCGTGGAGGTGTCCCGGGTGGACCTGGTCGGCGAGCACATCGGCTCGACGGCGATCCGTACCCAGGAGGCCTTCGACCGGGCGCGCGGCGGAGTGCTGTTCGTCGACGAGGCGTACGCCCTGTCGCCGGAGGACTCGGGCCGCGACTTCGGCCGCGAGGCGATCGACACGCTGGTGAAGCTGATGGAGGACCACCGGGACGCGGTGGTGGTCATCGTCGCCGGCTACACGGCGGAGATGGAGCGCTTCCTCACGGTCAACCCCGGTGTGGCGTCCCGTTTCTCCCGGACCATCACCTTCGGGGACTACGAGCCGCAGGAGTTGCTGCGGATCGTCGGGCAGCAGGCCGACGAGCACGAGTACCGGCTCGCCCCGGGCACCGACGAGGCGCTCCTCGTGTACTTCACGAAGCTGCCCAAGGGGCCGGCCTTCGGCAACGGCCGTACCGCCCGCCAGACGTTCGAGTCGATGGTGGAGCGGCACGCGGGCCGGGTGTCCGTGCTCGCCGAGGCGAGCACGGACGACCTGACGCTGCTCTACCCGGAGGATCTGCCCGAACTCCCCTGATCGGCCGACGCGTTCGGCTCGCGCTGGTGGGGTACGTCGGGCGGGAGCCGGTCCAGGAGGGCGCCCCGCCGGCGGGCGAACGCCGGGTCGGCCTGGTAGTCGGAGTGGCCCAGGATGGGTTCGGGCAGCGGGTGGGCGCGGGTGCGGCCGTAGGCGACCGGGTCGAGGAGGACCGCGGCGTCGACGGCGGGCCTGCCGCCCTCGGCGGGGACGCGGACGGGTCCGCCGATGGGGTCGGTGGCGCGGTACAGATTGGTCCAGCAGTGGACCGTGCGGTTCAGGGCGCGCAGTGCCTCCGGGCCGAAGTAGGCCGGGAACCAGCGCCCGTAGAGCCGCTCCAGGGGTGACCCGTAGGTGAGGAGCGCGACCCGGCCGCGGGTGGCGGGCGGCAGCTGCCAGACGGCGGCCGCGGCGAGCACGCTGCCCTGCGAGTGTCCCGAGATGACGAGCCGGCCGCCGGTGCTCCGGGTCCAGGAGCTCATCCGCCAGGTGAGGTCGGGGACCGCCCGTTCGGCGTAGCAGGGCGGGGCGAACGGGTGGGCGGCGCGCGGCCAGAACGTGCCGACGTCCCACAGGATGCCGATGGTGCGGCGGGCGGAGGCGTCCCGGTAGGCGCGGCGGCCCCAGGTGACGAAGAGCAGGAAGCCGAAGCCGATCATCCAGGAGCCGATGGCCTGGGTGACGGTGGCCAGGGAGGCGATCGCCGGGTGTGCCCCGTCGAAGGCCCGGCCGGGGACGTTTCCGCTGGCCCAGGCGCCCGCGACGGAGCCCGCCCCGAGGAGCAGGGTGGCTCCGGAGACCACGCCGACGAGGACGGGTGCCGAGTCGGTGAGCGACGCCCGTGCCCGGCCTGCCGCGATCTGGCCGGTGCGGACCGGGTCGCGTTCGTCGGCGGCGTCGTACTCGGCCTCGACCTGGGCCCGCAGTTCACGCCCGGCGAGCACGGTCCGTACGGCGAGGAGGACGGCGGGCACGAGCAGCAGCAGGAGCAGGACCGGGATGACGGACGCCTGCCAGCTGAGGAGTACGGGCGGGCTGATCCGGGCGCCGCTGTCGCCCATGCCGGGGGTGGCGGGGCCGTCGAGCCAGTCGGCGACACGCTGGGCGACACCGCCGGACATCACTCCGGCGAGGGCGCAGGCGAGCATGGCGACGGCCGGTCCGCCGAGGCCGCGCAGCGCGGTGCGGGGGTCCCGGCGCGACCGCTGGAGGAGCACGGCGGCGACGCCGAGCGCGACGACGAGGCCGCCCTGGGCGAGGGTGAGTCCGCCGAAGGCGATGTTCCCGGGCAGGGCTCCGCCGGAGGTCCAGCCGGGGCGGGACCAGCCCGCGTACAGGGCGGTGAGCGCGAGCACGGTGAGCGAGACTCCGGGCAGCCAGGAGACGAGGGCGCGTTCGAGGCGCAGGTCGAGGCGGCGCTCGCTGCGGCCCCGGCGGCAGACGACCCAGAGGACGAGCACCGCGAGGGCGGCGACGGCGGCCTGGAGGACCCGGCCGAGCGAGGCGCCGGCGCCCCCGGTGGCGGCGTCGTGCCGGGCGGCGGCCGTGACGAGGGCGGCGGCCACGGTGAGGAATCCGGCGGCGGTGTGGGCGGCTCTGAGGCGGGCGACGAGGCGGCGGCCGTACCAGAAGCCGGGGCGGCCGAGGGCGGGCCGCAGCTCGACGGGGCCGGGGCCCTCCTCACCCCGGTCGGCACTCTCCGTGTCGCCGGAACCGTCCGCGACCGGGGCCGGCCGCGCGGCGGCCCGCGGTGCCGTCACGGGGTCGTCGTATCCGGTGGGCGGGCGCTGGGCCTCGTACGCGCTCCACGTCCGGTTCGACAGGTACCAGAGGAGGCCGACGAGCAGGGTCGGCACCAGGGCGGCGAGGGCGAGGCGGCGGCCGGGCGCCGACCACCAGCCGCCGCGCGCCTCGGAGAGGAATCCGAGCCAGGAGTAGGCGTCGGTGCAGGCGGTGCTCGCGGCGCACTGCCAGGCCGTCAGGTCGAGGGCGACCTCGCAGGCCGCGGCCGTCAGCAGCACGGTGAGAGTCAGGGCCACCAGCCGGACGAGGACGCCGTACGTCCGGACGAGTCCCGGTCTGCCCTGGGCGGGCGGGCGCATCCAGTGCGCGAGATTGGCGACCATGAAGGGCAGGAGCAGCAGCCACAGGGCGCGGGCGCCGTCGCCGGAGGTCAGGTTGGACCAGACGTACGCCTCCGGGACCGGGCGGGCCGCGTACCGCTCCGGGTGGTCCTCGGCGTCGAGGTCCTCGGCCCGCCGGTGCATGGCGGCGGTGCGGTCGCCGGTGATCCGTACGGTCCTCGGGTCGTCGAGCATGTCCTGGGGGGTGGCTCCGCCGACTCCGTGGACGAGGAGTTCGAGCGCCGCGCCGCCGCTCTCCGGAGCGGGTGTGGCAGGGGACACTGAGGGGACTTCCTCTCAGGGTGGGAAGATGCGACGTCGGCACCAGGATCGCGGACAGTGGTGCGCCCGCGCACCGTTCCTCACCGAATCCGACACCCATCCCCTTGTCTCCTGCGGAAGGACCGGCCCCGGCGGTGACTGACAACCAGAACCTCCTCGCGGAGCAGCGGCGTGCCCTGATCCTCGACGAGGTACGGCGGCGCGGCGGTGTACGGGTCAACGAGCTGACCCGGCGCCTCAGCGTCTCGGACATGACGATCCGTCGCGACCTGGACGCGCTGGCCCGGCAGGGCATGCTCGCGAAGGTGCACGGCGGGGCCGTTCCGGTGGTCGAGGCGAGTACCCACGAGCCGGGCTTCGAGGCCAAGTCGGTGCTCGAACCGAGCGCCAAGGACGAGATCGCCCGGACGGCGGCGGCGATGGTCGCGCCGGGCAGCGCGATCGCCCTGTCGGGCGGAACGACGACGTACGCCCTGGCCCGGCATCTGCTCGACGTGCCGGACCTGACCGTGGTGACGAACTCGGTCCGGGTCGCGGACGTGTTCCACGAGGCCCAACTGGCGGGCGGTGGCGGGGAGTCGCGGCGCGGGGCGGCCACGGTCGTCCTGACGGGCGGGGTGCGCACCCCGTCCGACGCGCTGGTGGGGCCGGTGGCGGACCGGGCGGTCCGCTCGCTCCATTTCGACCTGCTGTTCCTCGGGGTGCACGGCGTCTCGGTGGAGGCGGGCCTGTCGACGCCGAACCTGGCGGAGGCCGAGACGAACGGTTGCCTGATGCGGTCGGCGCGCCGGGTCGTCGTGGTCGCCGACCACACCAAGTGGGGCACGGTGGGGCTGAGTTCGTTCGCCGGTCTGGACGAGGTGGACACCTGGGTGACGGACCGGGGCCTGCCCGAGGACGTACGGGCCGAGGTGGCGGAGCAGCTGCCGGGGCTCGTGGTGGCGGGCGAGGAGCAGGCATGAGCGTCCTCGCCGGGGTCCTGGCATGAGCCTCTTCCGGGTCGAGCGGACCGTGTCGCCGTCGCCCGGCGAGGTCTGGCGGCGGCTCACGGACTGGCAGGCCCACGGCAGCCAGGTGCCGCTGACCCGGACGAGGGTGCTGACGCCGGGGCCGAACCGGGTCGGGACCCGGTTCACCGCCCGTACCGGCGTGGGTCCGCTGTCCTTCGACGACCCGATGGAGGTCGTGGTCTGGGAACCGCCGGGGCCGGGCCGGGCCGGCGTGTGCCGTCTGGAGAAGTCCGGCCGGGTGGTGCGGGGGTGGGCCCTCGTCGAGGTGACGGAGTCACCGGGCGGCGGAACCCGGGTGGTGTGGACGGAGGAACTGTCCGTACGCGGCCTGCCCCGGGCCTTCGACCCGGCGCTCGGGCGGGCGGGCCGGATCCTCTTCGGCCGGGCTGTGGACGGGCTGCTGCGCGAGGGCTGAGGCGGACCCGCGATTGGTTCGGGCCCTCGGTGGGCCGGGCCCTCGCCTGCCCCGCGGAGTGAGCGGGGCCACCGTCCGTACCCCCTGTGCTGTTGACATTCCGTCAGCTAGGGTGCACTTCCGCTTCCGCTTCCGTCCTGTTCCATCCTGGGGAGGGTTGGTCCATGGCACGCCGACTGAGGCCGGTGGAGCTCGACTTCACCGCGTCCGCGCCCGTCCGTCTGGTCTTCACGGCGACGCTCGCCGCCCCGCCCCCGACCGTCTACCGGTCCCTCGCCGTGGAGGTGGGAAGCCTGCCCGCCTGGTTCACCGCGGTCTCCTCCGCCGTCCCGTCGGGCGACGGGGCGGGCCGGACGGTCCGCCTCCGGGGCGGGATCGTCTTCGAGGAGACGATCCTCGCCGCCGAGCCCGACGCGCGGTACGCCTACCGGGTCGACTCGACCAACGCCCCCGGCGTGGCGGCCTTCGCGGAGGAGTGGGCCCTCTCCCCCGTCGGCAAGGGCACCCGGATGCGCTGGACGATGGCCGCCGACGGAGCCGCGCCGTTCCGGCTGGCGCTGCGCCTGGCGGGACCGGGCGTGGGGCTGTCCTTCCGGGACGCCGCGCGCCGGCTCGACCGGCGGCTCACTCCGGCCAGGCCCCCGTCGCCAGGAACCGCTCGATAGCGGCGCTGTAGGGGCCGATGTCCAGGCCCTGGGCGGCCAGCCAGTCGTCGGAGTAGTACTTGTCGAGGTAGCGCTCGCCCCCGTCGCAGATCAGGGTGACGACACTGCCGGTCCGCTCGTGGGCGACCATCTCGGCGATGATCTTGAAGGCGCTCCACAGTCCGGTGCCGGTGGAACCGCCCGCCTTGCGGCCGATCGCCGCCTCCAGGGCGCGGACGGCCGCGATGCTGGCCGCGTCCGGCACCTTCATCATGCGGTCGACGGCGCCGGGCACGAAGCTCGGCTCCATCCGGGGACGGCCGATGCCCTCGATCCGCGAACCGCAGTCGGCGGTGGCGTGCGGGTCGTGGTGCGTCCAGCCGTCGAAGAAGCAGGAGTTCTCCGGGTCGGCGACGCAGATGCGGGTGTCGTGCTGCTGGTAGTGGACGTAGCGGGCGATGGTCGCCGAGGTGCCGCCGGTGCCCGCGGTGGCCACGATCCAGGCGGGCTCCGGATAGCGCTCCAGCTTCAGCTGCTGGTACATCGATTCGGCGATGTTGTTGTTCCCGCGCCAGTCGGTGGCCCGCTCCGCGTAGGTGAACTGGTCCATGTAGTGACCGCCGGTGCGCTCGGCGAGCGCGGCGGCCTCCTCGTACATCGTGCGCGAGTCGTCGACGAAGTGGCACTGCCCGCCGTGGAATTCGATCAGCCGGCACTTCTCGGGGCTGGTCGTGCGGGGCATCACGGAGATGAAGGGGACGCCGATCAGCTTCGCGAAGTACGCCTCGGAGACGGCGGTCGAGCCGCTGGACGCCTCGATGACGGGCTTGCCGGGCCGGATCCAGCCGTTGCAGAGGCCGTACAGGAAGAGGGAGCGGGCGAGGCGGTGCTTGAGGCTGCCGGTGGGGTGGGTCGACTCGTCCTTGAGGTAGAGGTCGATGCCCCACTTCTCGGGGAGCGGGAAGCGCAGCAGGTGCGTGTCGGCCGAGCGGTTGGCGTCGGCCTGGACCTTGCGGACGGCCTCCTTGAGCCAGGACCGGTACGCCGGATCGGTGCGGTCGACGTCGACGGTCACCGCCGCGGCGGTGACACCGCTCTCCACACTGTTCTCGGTGGTGCTCATCCGCGCCTCTCCTCGATCACGTCCCACTGTTCCCCCGCAGCCGACAATACCCCTCTCACCTGGGCAAACGTTTCCTTTGACTGTCCATAGGGATGACTTGCGGACGCCGTACGGAAGGACCTCTGGTGCGGGCCGCGACGGCCCGGCACACTGGGAGGGCAAGCGGGTGAAAGGGGCGGATCGGCATGTCGGAACCCGAGTTCAGCGCCAGGGGCGTACGGATCGCCCGCTGGCCGCGTTCACTGACACGCGCCGGCGAGGTGCGGATCGAGGACGGGCGGCTCGCCCTCCTCACGAGTTACGGCAGCGAGATCGACAGCGCGCCCGTGACGGCGGTCCGGGCGGGGCGGCCGTGGTTCGCCAAGCCCGACGAGGCGGTGGCCACCGTGAACGGCACGCGCTACCGGCTGACCCTGGACAAGGGCGGCGCGACCGGCGGCGACGACCGCGCCGCGTCGGAGGAGTCGGGACGGTTCCTGGCGGCGCTGAAGCGCGCGGCGGGGCGGCGCTGAGACGACGCACGGCGTGTCGCGGGTCGCCGTGAGTTGCGGGACGCTCACCGCTGGTCCAGGCTGGTACCACCTCACCGAGGGTTGACCGGTGGTGACAGTGCGCTCAGGTCGCCACCCTGCTGTACCGCATGTGAGATCCGAATCTTCGTCTTCTTCCGGACTACTTCGGGGAGTCGCAGCCGTGATCAGCGAGCCGAGCAGGTACTACGCGGTGGAGCTTCAAGCCCTGCCGTCGCGGATCGGACAGGTCCGCAGGATTGTCTCCGCGCATCTACGTCATTGGCAGCTCGACGCATTGATCGACCATGCCGTGCTCGGTGTCACCGAGCTCCTGACGAACGTCCACCGGCACGCCCGGCCGGACAAGCGCTGCACCGTCGAGATCGAGCTGCTGCTCGACCGCCTCACGGTCTCCGTCCGGGACCACGACCCCCGCATACCGCAGGCCGTCGGCTGCCCGGACCCGCTCGACGCGTTCGAGGGGGGCGAGGGGTACGACGAGCTGGCCACGTCCGGCCGCGGCCTGGCCATCGTCGGTGCGCTCAGCGAGAGCTGGGGTGTCCGGCCGTGCGGGGCCGACGGCAAGGTGGTGTGGTTCACGCTCGCCGCGCCGCCGCCCGCCGTCCCGGTCGAGACGCGTTCCTACGCCGTGTACGGCACGGCGGGCGAGGGCCCGTTCCGGGAGTACGCGCCGTTCCCCGGTGTTCCGCTCAGCGCCCCGGCCGACCCGGCCCCCGCGCCGGCCCTCGAACCCGCTCTCGCCCCGGCCCCCGCCGTGGCCACGGCCCGCCGGGTGCCGGCGGGCCGCACGGGCTGACAAGACACCCCCTGGCGGGCTCGCCCCGGGCCCCTCACTCCGTGGCGATCGCCCGGAGGATCTCCAGACGGGCCGCCCGGCGCGCCGGGCGCAGGGCCGCCACGGCCCCGGCGACCACGCCCACCAGGGCCACCGTCGCCAGCTGCGCCGCCGGTACGGCGAAGGCGAACGCGCTGTCGCCCGAGCCCTCCGACGCGCGGACCAGCACCCAGCCGAGGAAGCCGCCGAGGACGAGTCCGCCGAGCGTGCCGAACGCCGCCACCAGGACCGACTCCCAGCGGACCATGGCCCGCAGCTGCGCACGGGTCTGTCCGACGGCCCGCAACAGGCCCAGCTCCCGAGTCCGTTCGTGGACGGACAGCGTCAGCGTGTTCGTGATGCCGAGCAGCGCGATCAGGACGGCGAGGGCGAGCAGCGCGTACACCAGGGTGAGCATCATGTCGATGCCGCCCGCCGAGGACTCCGCGTACTCCTCGCGCGTCTGCACCTCTGGCTGCCCGTAGCGGTCCGCGACCGCGGTCACGGCCGCCTTGCCCTCTTCGGCGCCGATCCCGTCCGCGAAGGAGACGGCGACCAGGGTGTCGGAGTCCTGGGTGCGGTGCGGGGCCCAGGCCTCGCGGGTGACGAGGTAGTCGCCCGCCAGGTCGGAACGTTCGTAGACCGCCCGGACGGTGAAGGTGTGCCGGCTGCCGTCCGTGAACGTGAGCTCGGCCGTCCGCCCGGGTGCCAGTCCCGCGGAGGCCGCCTCGTCGGCGGCGACGGCGAGCCCGTCGGCACCGAGGCCGGTGAGGGAGCCCCGGACCTCGCCCAGGTCGAGGGTCCGGGAGAGCGCGGCCGGGTCGGTGACGGTCAGGGCGCGGCCCCTGCCGTCCACCTCCGCCACACCGCGCCCCAGGCCCACGGCCGTGTCGACCTCGGGCAGCGCGCCGACGGCCGGCGCGAGGCGCGGGCTGAGGCCCGCGCCGCCGGCGCCGAACGCGGCGCCGCTGATGGCGACGTCGCCCGCGAAGGAGCGGTCGACCGTGCGGTCCATGGTGGCCTTGAGCGAGGCGCCGAAGACGGTGAAGAGGGTGACCACCGCGACGCCGATCATCAGGGCCGTCGCGGTCGCCGCGGTACGTCCCGGGCTGCGCAGGGCGTTGCGGCGCGCGAGGCCGCGGTTGGCTCCGCGCAGGGGGCGGCCGAGGACCCGCACGGCGACCGAGGCGGCCACCGGGCCGAGGACCACGAAGGCGGCGACGGCGAGCGCCGCCCCGGTCGCGGCGAACCACAGCGAGGGAGCGCCGAGCACACCGGCGAGGACCGCGCCGACCGCCGCGGCGAGCAGCACGCCGCCGGTCGCCACGCGCGCGCGTGACGTGCCCGAGGCGTCCACCTGCGTCTCGCGGAGCGCGGCGAGCGGGGCCGTGCGCCCGGCCCGTACGGCGGGCAGGAGCGCCGAGCCCGCGCAGACCGCGAGGCCGACGGCGAGCGGCAGGGCGAGGGAGGTCCCGGTCACGACCAGGTCGCCCTCGGGGAAGGGGAAGCCGATGGCGGGGAAGAGGGCCTGAAGGCCGGCCGCCACGCCGATTCCTGCGACCAGTCCGGCGAGGGAGGCGAGCAGACCCACGGTCAGCGCCTCGGCGAGGGTGCCGGCGACGACCTGCCGGCGGGCGGCGCCGATCGCGCGGAGCAGGGCGTTCTCGCGGGTCCGCTGGGCGACGAGCACGGCGAACGTGTTGTGGATGCTGAAGACGGAGACGAGCACCGCGACCCCGCTGAACACCAGCAGGAAGGTGGTGAAGAGGCTGAGGAAGCGGCCGGAGACCATCTCGGTGTTCTCCTCGGCGGCGCGCTGCCCGGTGATCGCCTCGACGTCGTCCGGGAGGGCGGGGGCGAGGGCGGCGACCAGTTCCTCCTGGGAGACGCCGGGCCCGGCCCGTACGGCGATGCTCGTCGCCTCGCCGGGGCGGGCCGTCAGATACCGCTCCGCGTCCGCGCGGGTCAGACCGGCCCAGGTGACCTGGCCCATGCCGTCCGCGCCGCCGAAGGTGGCGAGACCGACCACGGTGACGCGCACCGGGTCGGGGGTGCGCAGGACCGTCGTGTCACCCAGGGCGAGACCCGCGGCCTTCGCGGCACCCCGGTTGACGACGGCCTCGCCGGGGGCGCTCGGAGCACGGCCCTCGGCGAGCTTGTACGGGTTGAGGGCCGGGTCGTCGATCCAGTTCCCGGCGAGGGTCGGCGGGCCCTTGCCGCCGACGGGGGTGCCGTCGGCGGCGAGGAGCTGGCCGGCGCCCTCGATCCGGGGCGCGGCGGCGGCGACCCCGGGCACGCGCGCGAGGCGCTCGGCGAGGTCCGCGTCGACGGGGCCGCGGGTGCCCTGGGCGTCGCCCGACGCCGTCACCGTGACGGCGCTGCGGACGACGGCGCCGGTGCCCCGGCTCGCGCCGGTGAACATGGAGTCGAAGCCGGCGCGCAGGGTGTCGCCCATGACGAGGGTGCCGGTGAGGAAGGCGACGCCGAGGAGGACGGCCACGAAGGTGCCGAGGAACCGGCGCCGGTGGGCGCCGAGCGAGGAGCGGGCGAGGCGGAGCGAGGCGGGTGCGGTGGGCCTCCTCATGGGGACACACCCCCCGAGGTGAGGGAGCTCGGGTGCCCGTCGGCGGGGGTGGGGCCGGTCGGATCGTGGCCGCCGGGCTCCGGGCCGGTCGGGCGGCCGTCGGCCGGGCGGGCCCCGGCAGGACGGGCCCCGGTCCCGACCCCGACCTCGGCCTCGGCCCCGGCCCCGGCCCCGGCCCCGGTGCCTGTCCCGGCCCCGGTCGTCGTCTCGAACGCCTTCATGCGGTCGAGGACCCGGTCGGCCGTGGGGGCCTCCATCCGGTCGACGAGACGCCCGTCCGCGAGGAAGATCACCTCGTCGGCGTGGGCGGCGGCGACCGGGTCGTGGGTGACCATGACGACCGTGCGGCCGGTCTCGCGCACGGTACGGCCGAGCAGGCTCAGCACCTCCTCGCCGGAGCGCGAGTCGAGGTTGCCCGTGGGTTCGTCGGCGAAGACGACGTCCGGGTCCCTGGCGAACGCGCGGGCGACGGCCACCCGCTGCTGCTGTCCGCCGGAGAGCTCGCTCGGCCGGTGGTGGAGGCGGTCGCGGAGCCCGACCGTGTCGACGATCCGGTTGAAGCGCTCCCGGTCCACGGGGTGGCCGGCCAGGTCCAGCGGGAGGGTGATGTTCTCGGCGACGGTGAGGGTCGGCAGCAGGTTGAAGGCCTGGAAGACGAAGCCGATCCGGTCGCGGCGCAGCAGCGTCAGACGGCGTTCGTCGAGCGTGGCGAGGTCGGTGTCGCCGAGGAGGGCGGCGCCGGAGGTGAGCGTGTCGAGCCCGGCGGCGCAGTGCATCAGGGTGGACTTGCCGGAGCCCGAAGGACCCATGACGGCGGTGAAGCGGCCGACGGGGAAGTCGACGCTCACCCCGTCCAGGGCTCTGACCTCCGTGTCGCCGCGCCCGTAGACCTTGACGGCGTCGACGACACGGACGGCTGCGGGGCCGGCGGCGGGCACGGTCCGCGGGCGCTTCTCGCTGGTGGTCATGCCCGGCGCCCCTTGGAGTCGGTACGGCGGCCGAACTGCTCCTCCAGGACGGTCAGGCGGCGCCAGTACTCGTCCTCGTCGATCTCCCCGGCGGCGAAGCGGTGACCGAGGAGGGCGATGGGCGAGCGGTCGTCCGGCCCCTCGGCGCGGCCGGGGCCGCCGTCGCGCCACGGGCCGCGGCCGCGGCGCCAGCCGGCGCGGCGGGCGACCGTGACGATGCCGACGACCGCCACCGCCCAGACGAGGGGGAAGAGAAGGGCCCACGGGCCGGGGCCCGCGTGGGCGAGTGTGTTCATGGGGGTTCAGCTCCTCGGAGCGCCGCGGTCGGGGCCCTGTGGCGGGTGCGCCGTGACCGGTGCGCGGTAGGGGTCTTGTTCCGTGGTTCGAGACTCCCTCCGGGCGGGGGTCGGGCGCGTCGTACGGGCAGCGGCATCGCGTGTACGACGGCGGGAGTACGGGGCGGCTCCGGCCCTCCTTCCGTTCTGTACCTACTGGTATGTACAGTGCGGTCATGAGCACCTCCGAGCGACTGATCGAGGCGACCCGCGAGCTCCTCTGGGAGCGGGGGTACGTGGGGACCAGCCCCAAGGCCGTGCAGCAGGCGGCGGGAGCGGGGCAGGGCAGCATGTACCACCACTTCGCGGGCAAGCCCGATCTGGCGCTGGCCGCGATCCGGCGGACGGCCGAGGAGATGAGCGCCGCCGCCGAGGCCGTCCTGAGCGGTGACGGCACCGCGTACTCCCGCATCGAGGCCTATCTGCTGCGCGAGCGGGACGTCCTGCGGGGCTGCCCGCTGGGCAGGCTGACGATGGATCCCGAGGTCGTCGCCGATCCCGTGCTGCGCGCGCCGGTCGACGAGGTGCTCGGGCAGCTGCGGGACCGCATCGCCGAGGTCGCCCAGGAGGGCCTGGACAGCGGCGAGTTGAACACCTCCCTCCAGGCGCGGGACATCGCCGCGACCGTCCTGGCCACCGTCCAGGGCGGTTATGTGCTGGCGCGCGCGACAGGGGCGCGGGAGCCCTTCGACAGTTCCGTGCGCGGGTTGCTGGGCCTGCTCGCCCCCCGTACCGCCGCCGGCTGAACAGACCTGCCCCGAGAGACGATGGGAGCCTTCCCGTGCACGCCATGCAGTACGAGATCACCCTGCCCGCCGACTACGACATGGGGATCATCCGCACGCGGGTGGCGACCAGGGGCCATCTGCTCGACGACTTCCCGGGGCTCGGTCTGAAGGCGTACCTGGTGCGGGAACGCGGGGACGCGTCACCGGTCAACCAGTACGCGCCGTTCTATCTGTGGGCCGCCCCCGAGGGCATGAACTCCTTCCTCTGGGGCCCGGGTTTCCAGGGCATCGTGAACGACTTCGGCCGGCCCGTGGTGCAGCACTGGACGGGCCTGGCGTACGAGGAGGGGCCCGCGTCCCGTGCCGCACCGGTCGGCGCGACGCGTCGCAGGGCCCCGCTGGGGGAAGGGGCCCCGCCCGGCGAGGCTGTGGCGGACGCGGTGGCCCGGCACGCGCGCGAGGCGCGGCGGGACGGCGTGGTGGCCTCCGCGCTGGCGATCGATCCGCGCCGCTGGGAGCTGCTCGCGTTCACCCTGTGGGCCGACGGGGAAGCGCCCGCCGACGAGGGCGACCGCTTCCGCGTCCTGCACCTGTCCGCGCCGGGGCGGGAGCTGTTGGGGGCGGGGCGGCAGTGGTGAACGGGGGGGCAGTGGTGACCGGGCGGCAGTGGTGACCGGGGGCAGTCGTGACCGGGGGGGCGTGACCAGGGGCGGGGCGGCCTCGGCGTCCGCCTGAGCCCGGTCGGTCAGGCCACGGCGACGAGCGTCAGATAGGCCATGCCCAGGACACGCCGGTAGCCGTTCACCCACGTCGAGCGCTGCCGGTCGACGCGCTCCCGGGTCTCGGCGGCGAGCGGGTGGTCGGGGTGGACGGCGAGCCAGAGCTCGGTGTCGTACCGGTAGCCCGACTCGAACTCCTCCCACTCCTCGGCGGTCGCCGTCTCGATCCACGCGGGCCGGAAGCCCGCCTCGACCGCGAGGTCGACGAGGGTGCCGAGGGAGGTGTGCTCCCCCTCGTTCGCGCCCGGCCACATCCCGGCCAGCTCCTCGTCCGTGGGAGTGCGCTCCCAGAAGCACTCCCCGAGCACGACGTGTCCTCCGGGCCTGACGAGGCGGCGGAGTTCGCCCAGGGCCGCGGAGAGGTCGTGCGGCTGCTCGGGGTCGCAGAGGGCCTGGCTCGATCCGTGGCAGAGGACCACGTCGACGGGTCCCCGGTCGGTGCCGAGCGCCGACTCCTCGACGAACTCGACGCGGTCGCCGAGGCCACGGGCCTCGGCCAGCGCCCGGCCGCGGGCCAGGTCCTCGCCGTTGATGTCGATGCCCGCGCCCTTGGCCGCCGGTGCGGCCTCGACGACACGGAGCAGCAACTCGCCCCAGCCGCAGCCGATGTCGAGCACCTCGGCGGGCTCGACGGCGGCGAGCCGCGCGACCATCCGGGCCGCGCGGGCCTCGGAGAGCGGACTGTGGAAGGTGAGGCTGCCGAGTCGCGGCGGCAGTTCATGATCGGAAGAGGTCATGAGGCGGAACGGTACGTCGTCCCCGGGGCACCGGCCACGGGTTTCCGGTCGCGGAGGCGCGCGGCGGGGGTTCACCCGGCCGTCGCCGTGGTGATTTCGGCAAGCCGCCGTCACCAAGCCGTGAAGTTTCTTCGGGATTCTGGGAATCGGGGCCGACCAGGCTCGGCCCTGGTCGGTTCGATCATCCGGCCGACTCGCTCGTCACCGCGCCCTGCGCGCTTCTCATCGGGGGACACCGTCATGAGCACCGTCCGCAGATCCGCCGTCGTCCTCGTCACCCTCGCCGCCGTCGCGCTGACCGCCTGCGGGCCCGGCAAGGACGGGGCGGCAGGGAGTCCCGCCGCACCGTCGGCGACGCCGTCGACGCCCGTGACACCGACGGGCGCACCGACGAAGGCCCCCACGGAGCCCCCGACCGAGGCACCGACCACGGCGCCGACCGATGCCTCCACGAAGCCTCCGGCCCCCTCGAAGCCCGCGACGCCGACTCCCCCGGCCGACCCCGACTACGACGTGTTCCCGTGCAGCACCTACGACGTGACCTTCACCGCCACCCTGGCGGAGCCCACCACCAGCAGCTACCTGCTGAAGATCACCAACAAGAGCGGCAAGCCCTGCCGTGCGCTGGGACACCCGGTCGTCGCCTTCGGCGACCTCGACGGGCGGGCCGTCGAGCGGGGTCCGGCCCCCGGCATCGAGGACGCGATCCGGCTGGCGCCGGGGCAGTCGGCGTACGCGGGGCTCATGGGCGGCCTCAAGGACGGCAAGGGGAAGACCGTCGCTTCCATCGCGATGACGATGAGCACCGACTCCGACCTGGAGCAGAAGCCGCTCAAGGCCTCGACCCCAGGTCTGTACGTGTCGCCGGACAAGAACTCGGTGACCGCGTGGATGACGAACGCGGAGGACGCGCTCAGCCTCTAGCCTGGAGACGTGTACACCACGCGCGTGTCCCGCCATGTCGACGCCCCGCCCTCGGCCGTCTACCGGGCCCTGCTGGACCCGGAGGCGGTCGCGCGCTGGCGCGTGCCGTACGGGATGACCTGCGAGGTCCATGAGTTCGACGCGCGCGAGGGGGGCGTCTTCCGGGTCTCCCTCACGTACGACGGCGCGGACGGCACCGGCAAGTCGGGGGCCCGCACGGGCACGTACCACGGGCGCTTCGTGGAGCTGCTTCCGGACGAACGGGTCGTCGAGGTAACCGAGTTCGAGACCTCCGACCCGGCGCTTCAGGGCCCCATGACCCTCACCACGACCCTGATCGCCCTGGAGGGCGGCACGGAAGTGCTCCTCGTGCACGCAGGGGTGCCCGACGGCGTGGCCCCCGCCGACAACGAGGCCGGTACGCGGACGGCCCTGGAGCGGCTGGCCGCGCTGGCCGAGGGGCGGGCCGACCCCCAGGCGTGACGCCCCTGACGGCCGGGCGCGCTGTCGGGCGTACTGCCGGGCGCCCTGTCATGCGCCGCGTCGGCTCCGCTCGCGCGGAGCGGGCCGGGCCGGGCCGGGCCGGAACCGCGGGCGGCGGGCTGTCAGACCCGCTCTCGGCTCAGGGCCGCCAGCGGGTCGTCCAGGACCGGCTGCCATGCCAGCTCCGCGGCGCCGACGAGGCTGTTGTGGTCCAGGGTGCAGGGGAGGATCGGCACTCCGCCGCTGCGGCCCCACAGGCTGCGGTCGGCGACGACCGCGCGGAGGCGCTCCGGATCGGCGTCCAGGAGCTCGCGGTGGAGGCCTCCCAGGATGATCCGGTCGGGGTTGAGGATGTTCACCAGGCCCGCGAGGCCGAGGCCCAGACGGTCGATCAGCTCGCCCACCGCGACCCGTACGCCCGGGTCGTCGGGGCTCGTGCGCAGCAGGTCGCGGGCCTGCTGGAGCAGGGACACCTCGGGGCCCGGTGCACGGCCGGCGGCGGTGAGGAAGGCGAGCGGGTCGGTCTCCACGTCCAGGCAGCCGCGGCTGCCGCAGTGGCAGGCGCGTCCCTCCGGGTTCACCGTGAGGTGGCCGACCTCCAGGGCCAGGCCCGCGCTGCCGGTGTGGAGGCGGCCGTCCAGGACGAGCGCGCCGCCGACCCCGCGGTGGCCGGTGGCCACGCAGAGCAGGTCGCGGGCGCCGCGGCCCGCGCCGTGGCGGTGTTCGGCCAGGGCGGCGAGGTTCACGTCGTTGCCGGTGAAGGCGGGGCCGTCGATGCCGGCGGCCCGTACCCGCTCGGCGAAGATCTCCCGGACCTGCGCACCGGCGGGCCAGGCGAGGTGCAGCGGGTTCAGCGCGGTGCCCTCGGGCTCCGCCACGGCCGAGGGGGCGGCGAGCCCCGCGCCGACGCAGCGGCGGCCGCTCTCCCTGAGCAGGGCGACTCCTGCCTCGACGACCTCGCCGAGGACCTGGGCCGGGTCGGCGGAGACGGTGACGCAGCCGGGGACGGTGGCCACGATGGTGCCGCCGAGGCCGACGAGTGCGGCACGGAAGCCGTCGGCGTGGACCTGGGCGGCCAGGGCGACGGGGCCCTTCTCGTCGACGGCGAGGCGGTGGCTGGGGCGGCCCTGGGAACCGGCGGCGGCGCCGGGGTTGGAGTCCACGCGGATGAGGCCGAGGGCCTCGAGTTCGGCGGCGACCGCGCCGGCGGTGGCGCGGGTGACGCCGAGCTCGGCGGTGAGGACGGCCCTGGTGGGAGCCCTGCCGGTGTGCACCAGCTCCAGTGCGGGGCCGAGCGCGTTGCGCCCCCTGTCCAGCCGTGTCCGGGTCGTCGTCGCCTTGCCGTTCATGGGGGCGAGTCTCCCATGATCGGAGGGTGGGGTGTCCCGGTCCCCCACTCCCCCAGGTCACCGGCCCGTCCGCCGTGCGGGCCCGGGCGAGGGCTGCGTCCTCGCCCGGGCCGGTGCGTCAGGTCAGTGCGCGCCGAGGAACGCGCCCTCGGCGCCCTTCTCCCAGCCGTCCTCGTGGCACGAGCCGGTGAAGATCGTGCCGTAGACGGCCGGGACGCCGGCCACCGAGCAGTGCGAGCTGAAGCCCGCGCTGCCGGCGGAGAAGTACCCCGCCCCGAATCCGTCGTTGGCGAGCGCGGAACCGGCGCCGCCCAGCAGGATGCCCACGGCCAGGACCGACGCGGCGAGAGAACGCATGACTACTCCTCAAGATCTCGGAATGACGGGCCGGAAGGGGCTCGTCTGCCGGTCAAACGCCGCCGGAAATGGCGAGACACGGCGTCTCACTCCAATGCCGAGCGGGCGGATCCGGCGCAGAAACGATGCTTTCCAGTGGCCCGTTGGGGAGTTCTGACCTGGGCTTTGTCACCCGGACAGCGTCATCGGAGCGCGCGTCACGCTGTGGGACCCCGCCGATGATCAAGGGCCGCTCCCGGGTTCGCCCGCCGCTCGCTTGATTGCGGCCGGGGCGTCCCCCTATCCTGAGTTTGTGCCGCTACTAAACAAAGTACGGACGGCCGTTCCGGGGGGCTCCGGCGGAGACACCGCCACCCACTCCCTGTCCCGCCTCCGCGTCGCCCTGACCCTGTTCTTCGCTCTCGACGGCTTCCTGTTCGCCGGCTGGGTCGTCCGGATCCCCGCCGTCAAGCAGCAGACCGGCGCCTCGGCCGGCGACCTCGGCCTCGCCCTCCTCGGGGTGTCCGCCGGTGCCGTCATCACGATGACGCTGACCGGGCGGCTCTGCCGGCGCTACGGCTCCCACGCCGTCACCGTCGCCACCGCCGTCCTCCTGTCGCTGTCCGTCGCCCTGCCGGCACTGACCCGGTCACCGCTCGCCCTCGGCCTCGTCCTGCTCGTGTTCGGAGCGGCGTACGGCGGGATCAACGTCGCCATGAACAGCGCGGCCGTGGACCTCGTGACCGCGCTCCGGCGCCCCGTGATGCCCAGCTTCCACGCCGCGTTCAGCCTCGGCGGCATGATCGGCGCGGGGCTCGGCGGACTGCTCGCCGGGGGCCTGTCCCCCACCGCCCACCTGCTGGGGCTCACCGTGGTCGGCCTGGCGCTCACCGCCGTCGCCGGGCCCGTCCTCCTGCGCCACCCCGCCCCCGCCCCGCCGCCCGAGTCCCTGGCACCCGCCGCCGGAGCGAAGGGCGGACGGTCCGGCGGGTCGCGGCGCGTCGTCCTGGTCTTCGGCGTGATCGCCCTCTGCACGGCGTACGGCGAAGGCGCGCTCGCCGACTGGGGCGCCCTCCACCTGGAGCAGGACCTCGGCGCGCACCCTGGAGTGGCCGCCGCCGGGTACTCCGTCTTCGCGCTGACCATGACCGCGGGCCGGCTCTCCGGCATCACGCTGCTCGAACGCCTCGGCCAGACCCGGACCCTGGTCCTCGGTGGCGCCACGGCCGCCGCCGGCATGCTGCTCGGCGCGCTCGCGCCGAGCATCTGGGCCACCCTGCTCGGCTTCGCGATCACCGGCCTCGGGCTCGCCAACATCTTCCCCGTCGCCGTGGCCCGCGCCGGCGCCGTCGCCGGTCCCGGCGGGGTCGCGACCGCGTCCACGCTCGGCTACGGGGGCATGCTGCTCGGCCCGCCGTCCATCGGGTTCCTCGCCGACTGGTTCTCCCTGCCGGTGGCCCTCACGACCGTCGCCGTGCTCGCGGCCGGGGCCGCCGCCATGGGCTACTGGGCGCGGAACGCCGGAGCCTCCCGGACGAGTTGAGCCCTCCGGCGCGCCCGCGGCTGCGATCATTCACCCATGGACGCGTCGCAGGGGGAAACGTTGGAGGTCGTCGACCACGTCGACGCCCTGGAGACCGCAGGCCGGGCCCTCGCGGTGGCCGCGGGCGAGGCCGGGCCGGACGCGGAGGTGCCGACCTGTCCCGGGTGGCGGGTCCGGGACCTCCTCCGGCACATCTCGATGGTGCACCGCTGGGCCACCGATCTCGTGGTCCACGAACGCACCGCGTACCGGCCGGAAGACGGTGAGACCTCGCTCGACGGTGAGGAGCTGCTGGCGCACTTCCGCGAGGGGCACACGGCTCTGGTCGCCGCCCTGCGGGCGGCGCCGGAGTCGCTGGAGTGCTGGACCTTCCTGCCCGCGCCCTCGCCGCTCGCCTTCTGGGCGCGGCGGCAGGCGCACGAGACCACCGTCCACCGCGCGGACGCCGAGGCGGCGCTCCCCGCCGGGCCGCTGCCGGTGCAGCCGCTGATCGCGGCCGACGGCATCGACGAGCTGCTGCTCCGGTTCCACGGCCGGAGCCGGAGCCGGGTGCGGACGGCCGGGCCCCGGACCCTGCGGGTGCGGGCGACCGACACGGGCGACGTGTGGACGGTGCGGCTGTCGGCGACCGAGCCGCCCCGGACCGAGCGGGCCGGGAGCGCGTCGGAGCCGGTGGACGCCGAGTTCGCCGGGGCCGCCGACCGGCTGTACCTCTTCCTGTGGAACCGGCTGCCCGTCGACGCCGTGACGCTCACCGGCGACGCGGAGCTCGCACGGACGTGGCGCGAGACCTCCGGGATCGTCTGATCCCGAGCCGGGGCGGCCCGGGCGGTCCGGGGCGGGCGGGACGGTCCGGGCGGTCCGCTCAGGCCGTTCCGTCCAGCATCCGGGTCAGTACCTCGCGCTGGAGGGGCCGGACCTCGGCATGGCGGGCGAGGCCCTTCTCGGTCAGCCTCACCTGGACGCCGCGCCGGTCCTCCGCGCACATCCCCCGCACGACCAGGCCGTCCTTCTCCAGGCGTGCGATCAGCCGCGACAGGGCGCTCTGGCTGAGGTGGACCCGGCCGGCCAGCTCCTGGACGCGCCAGGAGGCCGGGCCGTCCTCCGCCGCGCCCTCCGCGAGCACGTCGAGGACCTCGAAGTCGCTGGCACCGATGCCGTACGGGTGGAGCGCCCGGTCGAGCTCACAGGTCGTACGGGCGTGCAGGGCGAGGACGTCACGCCACTCGTCCACGAGCGCGCGTTCGGACTTGTTCGCTGCCATGGCCGCACGGTAGCAGAAACGGCCCCTTTTGTTGCACGGGAATTAAATGCACTCGCATTCAATGCATGTGCATGTACTGTCCTGTCCATGACCTCTCCGCTCACCGACGCCCCCGCCGGCGTGCCCGACTCCACCCCGGAACGCTGGAGTCCGCGCCTCTGGGGCACCCTGCTCGTGCTCTGCGCCGCGATGTTCCTCGACGCCCTCGACGTCTCCATGGTCGGCGTCGCCCTGCCCTCGATCGCCACCGACCTCGGCCTCTCCACCGCCACCCTCCAGTGGATCGTGAGCGGCTACATCCTCGGCTACGGCGGCCTGCTCCTCCTCGGCGGCCGCGCCGCCGACCTGCTCGGCCGCCGCCGGGTCTTCCTCATCGCGCTGGCCGTCTTCGCGCTCGCCTCCCTGCTCGGCGGGCTCGTCGACTCCGGGCCCCTGCTGATCGCCAGCCGCTTCATCAAGGGGCTGAGCGCCGCGTTCACCGCCCCGGCCGGCCTGTCGATCATCACCACGACCTTCAAGGAGGGCCCGCAGCGCAACCGGGCCCTGTCGATCTACACCACCTGCGCCGCCACCGGCTTCTCGATGGGCCTGGTCCTGTCCGGGCTCCTCACCGAGCTGAGCTGGCGCTGGACGATGCTGCTCCCCGCCCCGGTCGCCCTCGTCGCCCTGGTCTTCGCGCTCCGCCTCATCCCGCACAGCGCCCGGGAGAACTCCTCCGGCGGCTACGACCTGCCGGGCGCCGTCACCGGCACGGCCGCGATGCTGCTGCTCGTCTTCACCGTCGTCCAGGCCCCCGAGACGGGCTGGACCTCCGTGCGCACCCTGCTGTCCTTCGCGGTGGCCGCCACGCTGCTCGTCTCCTTCGTCCTGATCGAACGCCGCAGCGCGAGCCCCCTCGTGCGGCTCGGGGTGCTGCGGTCCGGCTCGCAGGTGCGGGCCCAGCTCGGCGCGGCGGCGTTCTTCGGCTCGTACGTCGCGTTCCAGTTCATCGTGACCCAGTACATGCAGTCACTGCTCCACTGGTCGGCGCTCCAGACGGCCCTCGCGTTCCTGCCGGCCGGAGTGTTGGTGGCGCTCTCCTCCACCAAGATCGGCGGCATCGTGGACCGCTTCGGCACCCCCCGGGTGATCGCCGCCGGCTTCACGCTGCTCGTCGTCGCGTACGCCCTGTTCCTGCGGATCTCCCTGACCCCGCAGTACGCCGCCGTCATCCTGCCGTCGATGCTGCTGCTCGGCGCGGCCTGCGCGCTCGTGTTCCCCTCGCTCAACATCCAGGCCACCAACGGGGTCGACGACGACGAGCAGGGCATGGTGTCGGGACTCCTCAACACCTCGATCCAGGTCGGCGGCGCCCTGTTCCTCGCCGTCGTCACCGCCGTGATCACCGCGGACGGCGGCGAGGGCACCGCCTCGCCGCAGGCGGTCCTGGACCACTTCCGTCCCGGCCTCGCCGTGGTCACGGTCATCGCCCTGGCCGGACTGCTCATCACGCTGCCGGGCCTCCGGACGAAGCGGCGGCAGGACGGCGAGCCGTCGGTCGTCGTCGCCCGCTCCGCACCGCCGGAAGCGGACGCCGCGGCGGCCGGCAGCGGTACGGCCACCGAGGAAGCTCCGGCGAAGGTCGCCGTCCGCGACTAGGCGCCGCCTCCGTCGGGGTCAGCCGAGCCAGCCGGGCCGTACGAGGCCCGACTCATAGGCCATCACGACGAGTTGGGCGCGGTCACGGGCGCCGAGTTTCACCATGGCGCGGCTGACGTGGGTCTTGGCGGTGAGCGGGCTGACGACCAGCCTGCGGGCGATCTCCTCGTTCGACAGGCCGATGCCCACCAGGGCCATCACCTCCCGCTCCCGCTCGGTCAGGGCGCCGAGGGCCGCCGTCGCCCCCGGCGCCTTGGAGCGGGCCGCGAACTCCTCGATCAGGCGGCGGGTCACCCCCGGGGAGAGCAGGGCGTCCCCGTGGACGACGGCGCGCACGGCCCGCAGCAGCTCCTCCGGCTCGGTGTCCTTGACCAGGAAGCCGGAGGCACCCGCGCGGATCGCCTCGAAGACGTACTCGTCGAGTTCGAAGGTGGTCAGCATGACGACCCGGACCTCGGCGAGGTCCGGGTCGTCCGTGATGCGGCGGGTGGCCTGGAGCCCGTCGAGCCCCGGCATCCGGATGTCCATGAGGACGACGTCGGGGCGCAGGGCGCGCACCCGCGCCACGGCCTCGTCGCCGTCGGAGGCCTCCCCCGCGACCTCGATGTCAGGCTGGGCGTCGAGCAGCGCGCGGAACCCCGCCCGGACCAGCGACTGGTCGTCGGCGAGCAGCACTCGGATCACGGGGTCTCCTGCGGTGACGGGGGCTCTTCCTGGTGGAGCGGGAGGACGGCGTGGACCCGGAAGCCGCCGTTCGGGCGTGCGCCCGCCTCGATGGTGCCACCGAGGGCCGCGGCCCGCTCCCGCATGCCGGCGAGTCCGTTGCCGCTGCCCCCCGCCTCGGTTCCGGTGGCCGGGCCGTCGTCGTCGACCATCAGGTCCAGGTGCCCGGAGCCGTACCCGATGCGGACCCTGGCGGTACGCGAACCGGAGTGGCGTACCACGTTGGTGAGCGCCTCCTGCACGATCCGGAAGGCGGCGAGGTCGGCGCCGGGCGGCAGGTCGGTGCGCGGTCCGGTCCTCGCGACGGTCACGGTGAGGCCCGCGGCGGCGGCCTGTTCGACGAGCTCGGGGAGCCGGCCGAGCCCGGGGGCGGGCGCGCGGGGCGCCTCGCCGCGGGTGCGCAGGGTGTCGAGGACCTGGCGCACCTCGCCGAGCGCCTCCTTGCTGGCCGCTTTGATGGTGGTCAGCGCGGTGCGGGCCTGCTCGGGGTCGGAGTCCAGGAGGGCGAGGCCGACCCCGGCCTGCACGTTGATGACGGAGATCGAGTGGGCGAGCACGTCGTGGAGTTCCCTGGCGATGCGGAGCCGCTCCTCGTCGGCGCGCCGCTGCTCGGCTGCGGCCCGGTCGGCCCGTAGCTGCGCCCGCTGCTCGCGCCGGACGCGGACGGTCTCGGAGGCGGCCAGCACGGCGACGGCGAACGCGGCCGCGGGCAGCTCCTGCCCCCAGGGGGCGGGGCCGTCGCCCGCCGGTGGCAGCCAGCGGTAGAGCCAGTGCGAGAGCAGCAGGTGACCGGTCCAGAGCAGGCCGAGGGCCCAGGCGGCGGCGGTCCGGTGCCCGTGCACGACGGCCGCAAAGCAGGCGACGGCGACCATGACGAACACCGGGCCGTACGGATAACCGGCCGCGAGATAGCCGAGGGTGACGGCCGCGACGCCGGACACCACCGGTACAGGCCACCGGTGACGGAACAGCAGGGGCGCGGCTCCGAGGAGCAGCAGGGCGCGGCCGAGCGCGTCGAGCGCCTCCCGGTCGGGCTGGTTCCTCGCGGCGAACCCGGTCCCCGCCATGACGACCACGGCGACCAGGAGCGTGGACCGCCAGGGCAGGCCGTGTCCGCGGTCCCCGCGCTGCCACCGGCCCCAGGCACGGCCGGCCGGCCGGGCCGGGCGCTCGTGCGGGCGGGATGCGCCCGCCCGGGATGCGCTCCTGCGGGATGCGCGCGCCCGGGACTCGCTCCCCGGCGCGCGCGCCGACTCCGCGTCGCCGCGTCCGCGCCCTGGTCCGCGCTCGTGCCCGCGCCTCCGCTCCTGATCCATGTCCGCCACGCTAACCGTGCGGAACCCGTGGAAACGTCAGCCCGACGGGGTGGTCACCCGTACTCCCGTCGGAGTAGGCGACACCCCGGCCCTGCCGGAGCGAGCGGGATGCCGTCCACACCGACGACTCCCGTCGACTCACGGCGACTGACGGCGACTGACGGCGACTCACGGCCGTACCGGAGCGAGCGCGGATCAGCAGGTGGTGCAGGCGCATCCGCCGTCCGGTGCCTCGGCGGTCCCGGCGGGGAGGCCGGCGTCGGCCTTGACGACGTAGACCTCCCAGGGCTCCTTGCCGGGGCCCTGGACCCAGACGGTCCAGTCGGGTGTCTTCCCGGAGAACACCGCGAGCCTCGTGCTCCACGCGAGGGCGGGCTTCCGCGTCGTGGGCACTCGGGAGCGCCTCGGCCGCCACCGGGGCGCCTGGCGGGACGTCATCCTCGTCGAACGTCGCAGCCCCGCCGTCGACTGACCGACCGGCGGCGATTCCGGCGGCCTCAGGAACGTGGCAGCAGCCCCACGTCCTGGCCGAGGCGGCGGGCCGACGCGGCGAAGAAGGCGTCGCGGTCCTCGACGATGTTGTGGAAGTGGCCGAACACCTCGAAGGAGATCAGCCCGAAGAGCTGCGACCAGGCCGCCACGAGCGCGACGGCGAGGGCCGGCGGAAGGTCCGGGGCGATGTCGGCGGCCAGCCGGGCGGCCTCGGGGCGGAGCCCTTCCGGGAGCGGGGGCAGGGCGACGCCCTCGCCGGTGTGGGCACTGCGCGCGGCCTCGATGAGGACGAGGCCGACGCGGGAGGCGGGGACGATCGTGTCCTGGGGCGCGCTGTAGCCGGGGACGGGGGAACCGTAGATCAGTGCGTACTCGTGCGGGTGGGCGACGGCCCAGACACGGACGGCGCGGCACACGGCGGTCCACCGGTCGAGGGGGCGCTGCCCCGCCGTCTCGGCGGCGGCCTTCTCCGCCGCGGCGCCGATCGCGTCGTACGCGTCGACGATCAGCGCGGTGAGCAGGTCGTCCCGGCTCGGGAAGTAGCGGTAGAGCGCGGAGGAGACCATGCCCAGCTCGCGGGCGACGGCCCGCAGGGACAGTTTGGCGGCCCCCTCGGCGGCGAGCTGGGTGCGGGCCTCGTCCTTGATGGCGGCGGTGATCTCGATACGGGCGCGGGCGCGGGCTCCTCGAACGGTCGTCATGGAGAGCAGTGTGCCACTTCCAGAGCACCGATACGAAACGAGAGCGGCGCTCTTGATTGTGAGCACCGATTCCTGCACACTCGCATCAAGCGAGAGCAGTGCTCACACTTCGCCTCTCCCGGCTGCGCCGCACCCGCGACCGCAACCACCCGGCAGCGCCCGATCCTCCAGGAGGACCTCATGTCCGCACGGCCCACCGGCTCCGACCCCGCCACCCACGTCATGAAGCCCGGCTGGCTCACCGTGAACGTCCTCAACCGGACCGTCGCCTGGGCGACCCGGCGCGGCATCAGCGTCTGGGGTTCCCGCGTACTGGCCGTCCGCGGCCGCAAGAGCGGCGAGTGGCGCCGCACGCCCGTCAACCTCCTGACGGTGGACGGCGTCCGCTACCTCGTGGCCCCCCGCGGCCACGTCCAGTGGACCCACAACATGCGTGCCGCCGGCGGCGGGCGGCTGATCCTCGGCAAGCACGTGCAGGACTTCACCGCCGTCGAGGTCGCCGACGACGACAAGCCCGTCCTCCTGCGCGCCTACCTCAAGCGCTGGAAGGCCGAGGTCGGCGTCTTCTTCGGCGGCGTCGGCCCCGACTCCTCCGACGAGGAACTGCGCGCCATCGCGCCGAAGCACCCCGTCTTCCGCGTCACGCCGACGGGCCCCACCACTCCCGCCGCGTGAAACCGGCCGGAGCGGCGGAGCCCGTCCACCGCACGCACTTCATGGGCGCCGCCAGGTGCCCCTGGTGCGACACCTGGTACGCCTGCTGCACCTACTGCAACCTGGTGCGCCTGGTGCGCCGATCCGAGGTGTCAGACCACTTCCGGAGTTTCGGGAGCCTCCGGCTTCGCGGAGGCGTCGGCCTTCGGGCCGGTCTGCGGCTCGTCCCGCACCTCCGCCTTCGCCTCCGCCGTCGCGTCCGTGTCGGCTTCCGCCTCGGCCTCGGGTGCGGACCGCTCCGCCTTGCCGACGCCCCGGCCCGCCGGACCGACGCCCGACGACGTGTCCATGCGCTTGTCGAGCATCTCCAGCGCCCGCCGGGCCATGCCGTTCGAGCGGACCATGCCGCCGAGCGTCGCCGAACCCCGGGTGATGTCGGCGAACGCGTTCCAGGCGGGACGCAGCCCCGTCAGCGTCGCGTGCAGCAGCCCCGGCCGCCGCTCGAACACGGCGAGCATCCGCCGCCCGACGGCCATCTCGACCCCGAGCCCGGCCTTGATGGCGAAGGCGTAGTTCAGGGCCTGACGCCGTGCGTCGACCGCGTCGTTGGCCTCGGCGACCCGGACCGCCCACTCGCCGGCGAGCCGGCCCGAGCGGAGCGCGTACGAGATGCCCTCACGCGTCCACGGCTCCAGGAGCCCCGCCGCGTCACCGCAGACGAGGACCCGTCCGCGGGAGAGCGGCGAGTCGTCGGTGCGGCAGCGCGTCAGATGGCCGGAGGAGACCGTGGGCTCGAAACCGGACAGGCCGAGCCGGGCGACGAAGTCCTCCATGTACCGCTTGGTGGCGGCGCCCTCGCCGCGCGCCGAGATGACACCGACCGTCAGGGTGTCGCCCTTGGGGAAGACCCACCCGTAACTGCCGGGCATCGGGCCCCAGTCGATGAGGACGCGGCCCTTCCAGTCCTCCGCCACGGACGGCGGTACGGGGATCTCCGCCTCCAGGCCCAGGTCGACCTGACCGAGCTTCACCCCGACGTGCGCGCCTATCCGGCTGGCACTGCCGTCGGCGCCCACGACCGCGCGCGCGAGCACGGTCTCGCCGTCGGCGAGGACCACGGCGACCGTCCGCCGGTCCGGGACCGCAGGACCGTGCTGCTCCACGCGGGTCACCGTGACCCCGGTGCGCAGCTCGGCGCCGGCCTTCTGGGCGTGCTCGACGAGCTGGGCGTCGAACTCCGGGCGGTTGATGAGCCCGAAGAGCATCTTCCGCGAACGGCGGGTACGGGCGAACCGGCCGTCCAGGGAGAAGGTGACGGCGTGCACCCGGTCCTGGAGGGGCAGTTCGAAGCCGGGCGGCAGACAGTCGCGGGAGGGGCCGATGATGCCGCCGCCGCAGGTCTTGTAGCGGGGCAGCTCGGACTTCTCCAGGAGCAGCACCCGTCGCCCGGCCACCGCCGCGGCGTAGGCCGCGGACGCGCCGCCGGGGCCGGCGCCGACGACCACGACGTCCCAGATCTCGGTGTTCTCGGCGTCCACGCCGTCGACGCCGTCCGCGCCCGCCGGGGCGGTCACGGCGTCGGCTTCCACGAGGTCCGAGGCCTCCTCCGCGGCCGCCTCGTCTTGCGGCACGGGGGACGCCTCGGCATCCGTGACCCCGTGCGCGACCTCGTCCGCAACCCCGTGCGCGACCTCGTCCGCAACCCCGTGCGCGACCTCGTCCGCGACGTCGTGCGTGGCCTCGTCCGGCACCGCGTCCGTGATCCCCTCAGGAGCCGCGCCTCCGGGCGCGGCGTTCTCCGGACCGGCGTTCTCCGCTTGCTCGCTGCTCACGATGTGCTTCTGCTCCTGATCCGACCGGTGGTCTGCTCCTGACGCATCCTACGGCGCGGTAGCCAGAGGCCCGCGCCGTAGGATCGGCGGTGCGTTCGCCGTACCACGACATACGCCGAACGCCGTCCTTACGTCGTAAACGTCGCACCCACCAGGAGCGTGCCCATGACCTCGAATCCGATCGCCGAGACCGTCCGGTCCCTGATGCCCCGGGCCAAGGCCGAGCTCACGGAGCTGGTGGCCTTCGAGTCGGTGGCGGACGAGGCCGTGGCGCCCCGCAGCGAGTGCGAGGGCGCCGCGAACTGGGTCGCGGACGCGCTGCGCGCCGAGGACTTCCAGGACGTGGCACTGCTCGACACCCCGGACGGCTCGCAGGCCGTGTACGGCCTCCTGCCCGGTCCGGCCGGCGCGCCGACCGTCCTTCTCTACGCGCACTACGACGTGCAGCCGAAGCTGGACGAGTCCGCCTGGCTCACCCCGCCGTTCGAGCTGACCGAGCGGAACGGGCGCTGGTACGGGCGCGGCACGGCCGACTGCAAGGGCGGCTTCATCCTGCACCTGCTCGCGCTGCGCGCCCTCAAGGCGAACGGCGGCGTTCCGGTGACGGTCAAGGTGATCGTCGAGGGTTCCGAGGAGCAGGGCACCGGAGGCCTGGAACGGTACGCGGAGCAGCACCCCGAACTGCTCGTGTCCGACGCGATCGTGATCGGCGACGCGGGCAACTTCCGGGTGGGGCTGCCGACCGTCACGGCGACCCTGCGCGGCATGACGATGATCCGGGTGGGGATCGACACCCTGGAGGGCAACCTGCACTCGGGTCAGTTCGGCGGCGCCGCGCCGGACGCGCTGGCCGCGCTGATCCGCGTCCTGGACTCGCTGCGGGGCCCGGACGGCTCGACCGTCATCGACGGGCTGCCGGGCGACCAGGTGTGGGAGGGGCTGCAGTACCCGGAGGAGGACTTCCGCCAGGACGCGAAGGTCCTCACGGGCGTGGCACTGCCGGGGGCCGGCACGGTCGCCGACCGGATCTGGGCCCGTCCCGCCGTCACCGTCATCGGCATCGACTGCCACCCGGTGGCCGGGGCGACCCCGTCGATCCCGTCGTCGGCCCGCGCGCAGCTCAGCCTGCGGGTGCCGCCGGGCCTCGACTCGGCCGAGGTGACGAAGCTGCTCTTCGCGCACATCGAGAAGCACACGCCGTGGAACGCCCGGGTCTCCCTCGAACAGGTCGGCCAGGGCCAGCCGTTCCAGGCGGACACGTCGAGCCCGGCGTACGCGTCGATGGCCGAGGCGATGCGGATCGCGTACCCCGGTCAGGAGATGCAGACGGCGGGCATGGGCGGGTCGATCCCGCTGTGCAACACGCTGGCCTCGCTGTACCCGGAGTCGGAGATCCTGCTGATCGGTCTGAGCGAGCCGGAGGCGCAGATCCACGCGCCCAACGAGTCCGTCTCGCCGGACGAGCTGGAGCGCCTCTCCGTGGCCGAGGCGCACTTCCTGGTCAACTACGCCCGCCAGAAGCAGAACTGACGAGCGGACGTGTTCAGCGCTCGGCGAAGCTCGCCGAGAGCGTAGAAGCGTACGGCGGACCCGCGGAGCTCCGTAGGTTCGCCGTATGGCATCCATCGAGCTCACCAGGATCACCCCGCGGCTGCACCTCCTCGACTACTCCGTCGGCCAGGCCTACCTCTGGCAGGACGGCGAACCAGGACGGGAGGAGCTGACCCTGATCGACGCCGGCTGGGCCGGCTTGGCGGACGAGACGGCCGCCGCGATACGGTCCGCCGGTCTGGATCCGGACCGGCTGCGCCGGATCGTGCTGACGCACTGCCATCGGGACCATGTGGGCTCGGCGCAGGAGCTCGCGGACCGGCACGGGGCCGAGATCCTCGCGCACGGGCTCGACGCGCCGGTGATCCGGGGTGAGGCGCCGGTGCCGGAGCCGCACCTCCTGGACTGGGAGGTCCCGCTGCTGGAGCACGGCGTCGGCGTGCCGGAGGCGCCGCCGACCCGGGTCGACCGGGAGGTCGAGGACGGCGAGGTGCTCGACTTCGGCGGCGGCGCGGTGGTGGTGCACGGTCCCGGCCACACGCCCGGTTCGATCGCGGTCCATCTCCCGCGCCACGGTGTGCTGTTCGCCGGGGACACGGTGGCGTCGGTGCCGGACGTGATGTTCGGTGTGTTCCACGTCGACCGCGCTCTGGCGCTGGACTCGATGCGGCTGTTCGCGAAGCTGGGCCCGTCGGTGCTGTGCTGCGGTCACGGCGCTCCGGTGGCCTCGGACACGGCGGCGCGGTTGAGCGCGGCGGCGGCGACGGCGACGGCCTGACCACGAGGGCTCCGGAGCCTGCCCCGGTCTCTCCGCGCGGAGGCCGACCGCGAGGGCTGCGCACTCGACCGCGGTCCCGCCGCGCGGGCCCGACCGCGGTCCCTCCCCGCGGGCCCGACCGCACTGCCTCCGCGCGGACCCGGCCGGGCCCCCTGCCGGGAAGCCGGCCGTGGTCCCCCTGCGGGGAGGCCGGCCGTGCTCCCCGCAGGCATGCCGGCCGCGGCCGTCAGCCCACCGGGTCCCCGGCCTCCAGGTTGAGCACCGTGCCGCGCTCGCGGGCGCGCAGGGCCCAGCGGAGGCGGCGGTAGCGGACCGGGGGCAGGAGGTCGGCGGCCTCCTCCTCGGTGACGAAGCGCCAGTCGCGGAGTTCGGCACCGGGGAGCCGGAGGCGCCGCGTGTCGGCGGGGCCGAGGGTGCCGCCGTCGAAGAGGAGGCGGAGCCCGCCGTGGCCGGGGGGCGCGGGGCGTTCCCAGTCGACGAGCAGGAGGCGGGGTACCGCGTCGAGTTCGAGGCCTATCTCCTCGGCCACCTCGCGCATTCCGGCGCGGGCCGGGGGCTCGCCGGCCTCGACGACTCCGCCGGGGAACTCCCAGCCCGGCTTGTAGGTGGGGTCGACCAGGAGGAAGCGGTCCCGCTCGTCGAAGAGCAGGACTCCGGCGGCGACGGTCTCGGCGGTCGGCTCGGGGGTCTGGACGATGCCGCAGGGGGCGGCGCGGCCGGTCCGGACGGCGTCGGCGACGGACCGGGCGGCCTCGGCCGCGGTGAGCGCCGAGGTGTCGACCGCGTAGGCGTCGTCGGCGAGCCAGTCGAGCGCGGCGCGGTACGGCGCGAGATGGCCGTGGCACCACTCCCGGACGCGGGCGTCGACGTCGGGGTCGCCGTAGTCGGCCCTGCCGTCGATCCGCCGCCGCAGGATCGTTTCCTCCGGGGCGAGGAGGACATGGCGGACGTCGATGCGGCGGGCCGCGAGCCCGCCGAAGATCTCGTCCCGGTACTCCTGGCGCAACAGGGTCATGGGGACGACCAGGACCCCGCCGAGCTCGGCGAGCAGGGCGGCGGCGGTGTCGACCACGAGGCGCCGCCAGATCGGCAGGTCCTGGTAGTCCTCGACCTCGGCGAGCCGCTTGGGCGGCAGCAGGCCGCGCAGGCCCGCGCCGGTGGCCTCGGGGTCGTACAGCGTGCTGTTCGGGATCAGATCGACCAGCTCGCGCGCGGTGCTGGACTTGCCCGCGCCGAACGCACCGTTGACCCAGACGATCACGATTCCCCCTCTTCGACAGCCCCCTGTGGATTGCCCCCAACACCCTGCCACGAAAACCACGAACACATGTGCTGGCATATGCGTCCGCCTGGGCATGAGCGTGACACTTCCGCGCGGGGGTCGTTGAGAACGGCAAGCACGAGGGGGTGCGCAGAGATGACGCGTAGGGTTCTGGAACGTTTTCCGGCCGGCGGCCCGCGGGGCAGCTGGCCGGCGGAGGAGTTCGCCGGAGCGCGCAGGGACGAGGGGGTGCCGGCCCGGGTCGTGATGGACCTGGAGTCCGACGCCTTCCTGGTGATCGTCGAACAGCGGACCGCCGAGCGGGTACGGGAGGAGTGAGCCGGGGCCGGACCGCCGACGGGCTCCTCAGGCCGTCGCGGCGGACTTACGGGCTCCTCAGGCCGTCGCGGCGGCCGCGGCGGCGCCCAGGAGGCCCGCGTCGGTGCCCGTGAGGGCCGGGACGACCGTCAGGTTCCGGACGAAGTCGAGCGTGGCGTACGTCGAGAGGCCGCGGCGCAGCGGGGCGAAGAGGACCTCTCCGGCGCCCGCCACCCCGCCGCCGACGACCGCGATGTCGATCTCGACGAGGGTCGCCGTCGCGGCGATGCCCGCCGCGAGGGCCTGGGCCGCCCGCTCGAACGAGGCGACGGCGACCGGGTCCCCCGCGCGTGCCGAGGCCGCGACGGCGGCGGCGGAGGCGTCGCCGTCGGGTCCCGGGCGCCAGCCGTGCTCCAGGGCGCGGCGGGCGATGTGCGGGCCGCTGGCGATGCGTTCGACGCAGCCGCGTCCGCCGCAGGCGCAAGGCTCGCCGTCCATGTCCACGACCATGTGGCCGATGTGACCGGCGTTGCCGGTGGGACCCGGGTGGAGTCTGCCGCCGAGGACGAGGCCGCCTCCGACGCCGGTGGAGACCACGAGGCAGAGGGCGTTGTCGTGGCCGCGGGCCGCGCCGAGCCAGTGCTCGGCGGCCGTCATGGCGACGCCGTCGCCGACCAGGGTGACGGGCCGTCCGCCGGCCGCCTTGTGGACCCGTTCGACGAGCGGGAAGTCGCGCCAGCCGGGCACGTTGACCGGGCTGACACTCCCTCGGCAGGCGTCGACCGGGCCCGCGCTGCCGATGCCGACGGCCCTGGCGGCCTCCCACAGCGGCGAGCGGGCGAGCTCGGCGAGCACCTCCTCGACCGCGCCCATCACCGTCTCGCCGTCCTCACGCGCGGGCGTGGGCCGCTGGGAGCGGACGCGGATGCGCCCCTCGCCGTCGACCAGGGCACCGGCGATCTTGGTGCCCCCGATGTCGAGAGCGGCGACGAGTCCGTCGAGGGGTCCCGTGGCGGGATCGGTCTGCATGGGGGCGGGGTCTCCAGTCGGCGACGGGCGGACGACACGGTGTCTATGGTGTCCCGTTCCGTACAGTCTCCCCTCCCATGACAACGTTGTCCAGGCCCTATGATTCGGCCAGGGAGTCGATCAGACCCCACCGCAGGACCGACCGGACCGCTCTTCGGCCGGACACCCCGACCTTCGACGGAGGAACCGCGCACCGTGGCCGACATCGCCCGCCGCACCGAGCACCGCTACGGCAACCGGCCCACGATGAAGGACGTCGCCGCGCGCGCGGGCGTCGGCCTGAAGACGGTGTCCCGGGTCGTGAACGGCGAGCCAGGGGTCACCCCGGACACCGAGCGCCGGGTCCAGGAGGCCATCGAGGCGCTCGGCTTCCGGCGCAACGACAGCGCCCGCGTCCTGCGCAAGGGCAGGACGGCGACCGTCGGCCTCGTCCTGGAGGATCTCGCCGACCCGTTCTACGGGCCGCTCAGCCGCGCAGTCGAGGAGGTCGCCCGGGCGCACGGGGCGCTGCTCATCAACGGTTCCAGCGCCGAGGACCCGGCCCGGGAGCAGGAACTGGCGCTCGCCCTCTGCGCGCGCCGGGTCGACGGTCTGATCGTCATCCCCGCCGGTGACGACCACCGGTATCTGGAGCCGGAGATCAGGGCGGGCGTCGCCACCGTCTTCGTCGACCGCCCCGCGGGGCTGATCGACGCCGACGCCGTGCTGTCCGACAGCTTCGGCGGGGCACGCGACGGCGTGGCCCATCTGATCGCCCACGGACACCGCCGGATCGGCTTCATCGGCGACCGGCCCGGGATCCACACCGCGTCCGAGCGGCTGCGCGGCTACCGCACCGCGATGGAGGACGCGGGCCTGCCCGTCGACGACAGCTGGGTCTCGCCGGGCTCCACGGAGCCCGAGCGGGTGAGGAAGGCCGTACGGGAGATGCTCGACGCGCCGGAGCCGGTGACGGCCCTGTTCGCGGGGAACAACCGGGTGATGGTCACGGTGGTCCGGGCCCTCGCGGGGCATCCGAGGCCGGTGGCCCTGGTCGGCTTCGACGACATGGAGCTGGCCGACCTGCTGGGCGTCACGGTCATCGCCCAGGACGCGGCCGCGCTCGGCAGGACGGCGGCGGAGCGGCTCTTCGCGCGTCTCGACGGGGTCGACGACGCGCCGGAACGGGTGGTGCTGGGCACCACGCTCCTGGCGCGCGGTTCGGGCGAGATCCCTCCGTCGGCCGTCTGACCGAGGGATGCCGGGCCGGTGGCCGGCCCGGCGGGTGGGGCGTCGGGACCGCGGCCGGCCGCGTCCCGGTGCCCGCGGGGGCCGCCCGTCGCGCGGCGGCCCCGACGGGGTGGTCCCGCTATTCGGCGGAGGCCGTCAGGTCGCCGCGACGCGGAGCCGCGAAGCGGTCGAGGGCCGCGCGGTTCATGCCGGTGAGCGCGTCGACCTCGGCGGTGTCGAGGGCGCCGCAGTCGATACCGCGCAGCAGGTAGGAGCTGAGGGCCTTGGCGGTCGCCGGCTCGTCCATCACGTCGCCGCCCGCGTGGTTGGCGTACGCGGAGAGGCGTTTGGCGGCGGCCTCGAAGCCCTCCCGGTAGAAGGCGAAGACGGCGGCGTAGCGGGTGGGGATGTGGCCCGGGTGCATGTCCCAGCCCTGGTAGTAGGCGCGGGCGAGCGCACGGCGGGTGAGGCCGTAGTGGAGGCGCCAGGCCTCGTGCACGTGCTCGGTGGAGCCGACCGGGAGGACGTTGGTGGAGCCGTCGGAGACCCGTACGCCCGTGCCGGCCGCGGCGACCTGCATGATCGCCTTGGCGTGGTCGGCGGCCGGGTGGTCGCTGGCCTGGTAGGCGGCGGAGACGCCGAGGCAGGCGCTGTAGTCGAAGGTGCCGTAGTGCAGTCCGGTGGCGCGGCCCTCGGCGGCGCCGATCATGCGGGCGACGGCGGCGGTGCCGTCGGTGGCGAGGATGGACTGGCTGGTCTCGATCTGGATCTCGAAGCCGAGGCGGCCGGCGTCGAGGCCGTGGGCCTTCTCGAAGGCCTCCAGGAGGCGGGCGAAGGCGGACACCTGCTCGGGGTAGGTGACCTTGGGGAGGGTGAGGACGAGCCCGTCGGGCAGGCCGCCGTTCTCCAGGAGGCCGGTGAGGAAGACGTCGGTGGTGCGGATGCCCCGGTCGCGGACCGCGGACTCCATGCACTTCATCCGGATGCCCATGTACGGAGCGGCCGTGCCGTCGCGGTACGCCTCCGAGATCAGCCGGGCGGCGCGGGCGGCGTCCTGGTCCTCGTCGGCGCCGGCGTAGCCGTCCTCGAAGTCGACCCGGAGGTCCTCGATCGGCTCGCGCTCCAGCTTGGCGCGTACGCGGCCGTAGACGTCCTCGGCGAGGGCGTCGGAGAGGCCGAGCACGGCGGCGAACGAGGCGGCGTCCGGGGCGTGCTCGTCGAGGGCGGCGAGGGCCTGGTCACCCCACGAGCGGATGGTGCCGGCGTCGAAGACGTTGCCGGGGACGTAGACGGTGTGGACGGGCTGGCGGGTGCCGGGGTCTCCCGGGTACCGGCGGTCGAGCTCGGCGTCCACCGCGGCGAGGGAGGCGCTGATGCCCTCGCTGACCGCGCCCGCGAGGCTCGTCGACACCTTCTCCTGCTGACCCATCCCACATCCTCCAATTTTCCGCTTCACGGAATCAACAATCCGTATGGCGAAGTTAGTAGTCCGTCGGGACCTGCGTCAATGGCTGTCCGAAACGGCCGGGGGCCGCGTGGTGATCATCACCACGCGGCCCCCGGACCGTACAGACGCGCAGGTCACGCCCGCGCGGCGAGATCAGCCCTTGCGGGACTTGACCTCTTCGGTCAGCTGCGGGACGACGTCGAAGAGGTCGCCCACCACGCCGTAGTCGACCAGGTCGAAGATCGGCGCCTCGGCGTCCTTGTTGATCGCGACGATCGTCTTCGAGGTCTGCATGCCCGCGCGGTGCTGGATCGCGCCGGAGATGCCGGAGGCGATGTACAGCTGCGGCGAGACCGACTTGCCGGTCTGGCCGACCTGGTTGGAGTGCGGGTACCAGCCGGCGTCGACGGCGGCGCGCGAGGCGCCGACGGCGGCACCGAGCGAGTCGGCGAGCGCCTCGATGATGCCGAAGTTCTCGGCACCGTTGACGCCGCGGCCACCGGAGACCACGATCGCGGCCTCGGTGAGCTCCGGGCGGCCGGTCGACTCGCGCGGGGTGCGGCCGGTGACCTTGGTGCCGGTGGCCAGCGCGCCGAAGGTGACCGCGAGGGCCTCGACGGCACCGGCGGCCGGGGCGGCCTCGACCGGGGCCGAGTTCGGCTTGACGGTGATGACCGGGGTGCCCTTGGAGACACGGGACTTGGTGGAGAAGGAGGCGGCGAACGCGGACTGCGTCGCGACCGGGCCCTCGTCACCGGCCTCCAGGTCCACGGCGTCGGTGATGATGCCGGAGCCGATGCGGACCGCGAGGCGGGCCGCGATCTCCTTGCCCTCGGCGGAGGAGGGGACGAGCACGGCGGCCGGCGAGACAGCCTCGTAGGCGGCCTGGAGGGCGTCGACCTTCGGGACGACCAGGTACTCGGTGAACTCGGGGGCGTCGGCCGTGAGGACCTTCACCGCGCCGTGCTCGGCGAGGGCGGCCGCGGTGTCGGCGGCGCCGTTGCCCAGCGCGACGGCGACCGGGTTGCCGATGCGGCGGGCGAGGGTCAGCAGCTCCAGGGTGGGCTTGCGGACGGCTCCGTCGACGTGGTCGACGTAGACGAGAATCTCAGCCATGGGACTTCAATCTCCTGCGAACGAAAGGGGCGGTCTGAGCGGCTCGCGCGAGCCTTAGATGAACTTCTGGCCCGCGAGGAACTCGGCGAGCTGCTTGCCGCCCTCGCCCTCGTCCTTGACGATCGTGCCGGCGGTGCGCGCCGGACGCTCGGCGGCGGAGTCGACCGCGGTCCACGCGCCGGCGAGGCCGACCTCGTCCGCGTCGATGTCCAGGTCGTCCAGCTCCAGGGACTCCACCGGCTTCTTCTTGGCGGCCATGATGCCCTTGAAGGACGGGTAGCGCGCCTCGCCGGACTGGTCGGTCACGGAGACGACGGCCGGCAGGGAGGCCTCGAGCTGCTCGGAGGCGGTGTCGCCGTCACGGCGGCCCTTGACGACGCCGTCCTCGATGGAGACCTCGGAGAGCAGCGTGACCTGCGGGACGCCCAGGCGCTCGGCGAGGATCGCCGGGAGGACACCCATGGTGCCGTCGGTGGAGGCCATACCGGCGATGACGACGTCGTAGCCGGTCTTCTCGATCGCCTTGGCGAGCACCAGCGAGGTACCCATGACGTCGGTGCCGTGCAGGTCGTCGTCCTCGACGTGGACGGCCTTGTCGGCGCCCATGGAGAGCGCCTTGCGCAGCGCGTCCTTGGCGTCCTCGGGGCCGACCGTCAGCACGGTGACCTCGGCGTCGTCCGCCTCTTCGGCGATCTGCAGTGCCTGCTCGACGGCGTACTCGTCGAGCTCCGACAGCAGGCCGTCGACGTCGTCGCGGTCGACCGTCAGGTCGTCCGCGAACTTGCGGTCTCCGGTCGCGTCGGGCACGTACTTCACACAGACAACGATCCTCAAGCTCACGCCGGCTCTCCTACTGCATCGTCATAACTGGGCTGCCTTGTTGCTCGCAGCATAGGCGCCTGAAGGGCGGGTTTCCGGTCGGGGCGCCGGACGCCCCGACCGAAATATTACTCGCCAGTACACCCAGTCCGTTACCAGTAAGCAAGCGCTCAGCGGTGTGATCTGCCCAACGCGCGGAGAGCGGCGCGCCCGGGAACTCTCAGTCGCGCAGCGCGTTGAAGCGGCCGTGGTGGTAGAGGAGCGGCCGGCCCGCCCCGTCCGGATCCCCGGCGACGGCCTGCGCGATCACGATCCGGTGGTCCCCGGCGGGCACCCGGGCGACCACGCGGCAGACCAGCCAGGCGAGCACGCCGTCGAGTACGGGCACCCCCTCGGGTCCGACGCTCCAGCGGGTCCCCTCGCCGAAGCGGTCGGCCCCGCTGCGGGCGAAGGTGGCGGCGAGCTCCTGCTGGTGTTCGCCGAGTATGTGGACGCCGATGTGCTCGGCCTCGGCGAGCACGGGCCAGCTGGAGGACGTCGTGCCCACTCCGAAGGAGAGGAGCGGGGGTTCGGCGGCGACGGAGTTGAGCGAGGTCGCGGTGAAGCCGACGGGACGCTCCCCGTGCGCGGTGACGACCGCGACGCCGGCCGCGTGCCGGCGGAAGACGGAGCGGAGCAGATCCGGGGAGGCCTGGCGGGGTGCGCCGATGGTGGGAACGGTGCCGGGTCGGAGGTCGGGCGTGACCGTCATGGAGTTGTCCTTCTGCGAGGGCGGCATGAGAGAGGTCCGGGGGTGCTCAGACGCCCGGACAGCGCGCGCTCGCGTTGCGGGCCAGGTCCACATGGGTCCGGCCGTAGAGAAGGAGTTCTTGGGGCACCCCGTCAGAGTGGCGATCGTTGCCGCGTGCAGTCAAGTGCGTACCGGGATGTGGGAGAAGTGTCACCGCGTCAGACCGCCCGCCCCAGGGCGGCGATGACGTCCGCCCTCCGGGGCTGTCCGGCGGCCCGGCGGACGACCCGGCCGGTCCGGTCGAGGACGAGGACGGTGGGGGTCCTGGCGATGCCGAGGGCGCGCACGAGATCGAGCCGTTCCTCCGCGTCGATCTCCACGTGCCCGACGCCCGGGACCATCGCGGCGACTTCGGCGAGGGTGCGCCGGGTGGCCCGGCAGGGCTGGCAGAAGGCGGTGGAGAACTGGACGAGGGTGGCGCGCTCCCCCAGTTCGGCACCGAGCGCCTCGGGTCCCAGCGTGTCGGGTCCCGGGATGTCGGGCTCCCTCGTGCCGGGTCCCGGCGCCTCGGCTCCCCTCATGTCCGGTCCCAGCTCCTCGGGACCCGTCGCGTCACCCGGCGCCTCGAGCCCCCTCGCGTCCGGTCCCCGCGTGTCGGCTCCGGGATTCCCGGGATCGTCCGTCACCCCTGCGCCCCTTCCTGTCGGCCTCTCACCTGGTGCAGCGTCGCACGGGAGAGTTCAATTCCCGCCACGACCACCGCGAGTGACGAGAATCTCCCTGTACGAAGCCGCCTGGACTGGTCACGGCGGCCCACATGGGGCACGATCTGCCCAAAGCCGAAAACCTACGGCTGCGTAACTTCGCCGGGAGAACCCTCCCCAGGCACAGAAGAAGGGTTCCTCTCCGATGGCAGAACTCGTGTATCGGCCGGTGGTCGGCGCCGCTCTGACCCTGTTCAAGGCGCTCGACCTGAAGATCGACACACAGGGTTCGGAGCACATCCCGCGCACGGGTGGCGCGGTGCTCGTCTCCAACCACATCAGCTATCTGGACTTCATCTTCACGGGCCTGGCGGCGCTTCCGCAGAAGCGTCTCGTGCGGTTCATGGCGAAGGACTCGGTCTTCCGGCACAAGGTCTCGGGGCCGCTGATGCGCGGCATGAAGCACATCCCGGTGGACCGCTCGGCGGGCGAGCACGCCTACAAGCACGCGCTGGAGTCGCTGCGGGCGGGCGAGATCATCGGCGTCTTCCCCGAGGCGACCATCTCCCAGTCGTTCACCCTCAAGGCCTTCAAGACGGGTGCGGCACGGCTCGCCCAGGAGGCCGGGGTCCCGCTGATCCCGATGGCGCTCTGGGGCACGCAGCGCGTCTGGACCAAGGGCCGCCCCCGCAACTTCAAGCGCAGCCACATCCCGGTGACGATCCGCGTCGGCGAGCCCATGGAGGCTCCCGCCGACCAGTACGCGGGCGCCATCACCCGACGGCTCCGCGGGCGCGTCCAGGAGCTCCTGGAGGCCGCGCAGCGCGCCTACCCGGTGCGCCCCAAGGACGCGAACGACACCTGGTGGGTGCCCGCGCACCTCGGGGGTACGGCTCCGACGCCGGCCGAGGTCAAGGACGCCGGCTGACGGCGGGACGCCGCTGGACGGCGCCCCGCTGAATCGTCACTCCGGGTCGCGGACCGTGATCCGGGCCCCGGGGCTGAGCTTCTCCAGGGACTCCGCCAGTTCGGTGCCCGCCGCGAGCAGCTCGTCCCGGGTCATCGGGGCGAGCGATTCGAGCAGGAAGAACGCGTCGACGGTGTCGTCGTCGATCCGGGTACGAGGGCCCTGGCGCCAGTTCCAGCGGCGGCAGGTCACGCCCTCCTCGTCGCACCAGACGACCTCCCCGGCCTCCGGGTGCTCCACCGTCTCCGTGCCGCCCGCCAGGGTGAGGAAGGGCTCGTCGCCGGTGGCGCGCACCAGGCGCATCGCGCCGCTGATCCTGCCCAGGTCCTCACCGCCGACCGGGACGAGGTGGGCGACGCTCACCGCGTTGTAGGCGTCGACGAGCCGGTTGATGCGGGGCAGGCCGCCGTCCGCGAGCGCCCGCCTGGCGAGTGCCTCCGCGGAGTTGCGGGTGCGGGAGGGCTTGGCGCCGAACGCGGTGTACGCGGCGCGCCAGGCGGCGATGTGCGGGTCCTGGTCCGGGGTCCGGCCGTCGAGCCGCTCGGCGAGCCGGCGCGCGGCGTCGTCGAGGAGTGCGGAACTGGCCTCGTCGCTGGGTCCGTTGACCAGGCCGTGGGCCTCGATCACCAGAGCGGTGAAGCCGGGTACGAGGGTGCGCACCTCGTCGGAGACGGTGAGCGTGAGGGTCATGGTCCGCCGTTCGCTGGTGTCCGGGGTCAGAGCTCCGTGGGGAGCGTCCGCCAGAGGTGGGGCCGGTCGGGCGCGGCGCGCAGCGCGTCCAGAACAGCCGCATGCGGTTCAGTGTAGAGCACTGGATAATCCACTTCATTGCACTCTGGTCGCACGGTCCAGGCCAGGCGCTCCCCTTCCAGGGAGAACTGGGCGTCGACTCCGGGCTTGTTCCCGCGTACGTCCTGGCGGGCCCAGGTCCGCTCACCGGGCAGCAGCACGGCGACGAGGCCGTGGAGCACCGGACGGGAACCGTCGTCTTCGGCGAGCCGCTGGTAGCACAGGGCCGCCGGGATGCCCCGGGCCCGCAGGAGCGCGGCGTACGCGATCGACTTGGCGTAGCAGATGCCGGTGCGCTGCTCCAGGACGTCGGAGGCGCGCCAGGTGACGCGGGGGTCGTCGGCGTCGGCGGAGTGCGGGACGGTGTCGCGCACATGGCGATAGGCCGCTTCGGCGTATGCGTATGCGCCGGGGTGCTCGGCGGCGAGGCTGCGCACGACCTCCCGGACCACCGGGTGTTCGTGGTCGACGGCCTCGCTCGCGGCCAGATAGGCCGAGATGTCGGGGTTCTGCTGGATGAGCTCCCTGGGTTCCATGCGCGTGGAGCGTACGGAAACGACCGGACGGAAGTCAATGACTTTCCGCCCGGCCGTATAGTCATGCAGCGAGAGCTAGCGTGCCAGCTCTTCCTTCAGGGCCTGGAGGAAGGCGTCCACGTCGTCCTCCGTGGTGTCGAAGGCGCACATCCAGCGCACGTCGCCCGCCGACTCGTCCCAGAAGTAGAAGCGGAACCGCTCCTGGAGCCGCCGGGTGACCTCGTGCGGCAGGCGGGCGAAGACCGCGTTGGCCTGCACCGGGTAGAGGATCTCCACCCCGTCGAGCTCCCGCACCCCGGCCGCGAGGCGCTGGGCCATCGCGTTGGCGTGGCGGGCGTTGCGGAGCCACAGGTCCTTCGCGAGAAGGGCCTCCAGCTGCACCGACACGAAGCGCATCTTCGACGCGAGCTGCATGGACAGCTTGCGCAGGTGCTTCATGTGGCTGACCGCGTCGGGGTTGAGGACGACGACCGCCTCACCGAAGAGCATGCCGTTCTTCGTGCCGCCGTACGAGATGACGTCGACGCCCACGGCGTTGGTGAACGCGCGCATCGGCACGTCGAGCGAGGCGGCGGCGTTGGCTATCCGCGCCCCGTCGAGGTGCACCTTCATGCCCTTGGCGTGGGAGTGCTCGACGATCGCGCGGATCTCGTCCACCGTGTAGACGGTGCCCAGCTCGGTGTTCTGGGTGATCGAGACGACCTGCGGCATCGCCCGGTGCTCGTCCTCCCAGCCCCAGGCCTGCCGGTCGATCAGCTCGGGGGTGAGCTTGCCGTCCGGGGTCGGCACGGTGAGCAGCTTGAGGCCGCCCATGCGCTCCGGCGCCCCGCCCTCGTCCACGTTGATGTGCGCGGACTCGGCGCAGACGACGGCGCCCCAGCGGTCGGTGAGCGCCTGGAGGGCGGTCACGTTCGCGCCGGTCCCGTTGAAGACCGGGAAGGCCTCGGCGGTGGGGCCGAAGTGGCCGTGCATGATCCGCTGGAGGTGCTCGGTGTACTGGTCCTCGCCGTAGGCGACCTGGTGGCCGTCGTTGGCGAGGGCGAGGGCCGCGAGGACCTCGGGGTGGGCGCCGGCGTAGTTGTCGCTGGCGAAGCCCCGGACCGACGGGTCGTGGTGACGACGTGCGTCGGTCCTGGGGCCGAGGGCCGCGGTCACGGCTTGGGGGTCAGCCACAGACGCTGTCCATTCACTTCCTGGGCGGGCTTGTCCCAGAGCCCGGCGATCTCGTCGGCCAGCTCCTTGACGTCGGTGAAGCCCGCGAACTTCGCGTTGGGGCGTTCGGCGCGCATGGCGTCGTGCACCAATGCCTTGATCACCAGGATCGCAGCCGCCGCCTGCGGACCGTCGTCGCCCCCCAGCTTGCGGAACGAGTCGGCCATGGCGAGGGTCCAGGCCTCGGCGGCCGCCTTGCCGGCGTTGTACGCGGCGTTGCCGGCGAGCGGCTTGTGCGCGCCGACCTGGCTGATCAGGGCGTAGCGGCCGCGGCCGCCGGCCCGCAGGAGCCCGTCGTGGAAGGCGAGCGAGGTGTGCTGGACCGTGCGGATGAGGAGCTTCTCCAGGAAGTCCCAGTCCGCGATGTCGGTCTCCGTGAAGGAGGAGCTGCCGCGCCAGCCGCCGACGAGGTGGACCAGGCCGTCGATCCGGCCGAACTCCTTCTCGGTCTTCGCGGCCCAGTCGCGCGTGGCGTCCAGGTCGAGCAGGTCGACGGTGTCACCGACGACCTTGGCTCCGCCGTGGGCGTAGCGGGCGGCGTCGACGGCCTCGGCGAGGCGCGCCGGGTCCGCGTCGGCGCCGACGACGGTCGCGCCCGCTTCGGCGAGGCGCATCAGGGTCGCGCGACCGGCCGGGCCGGCCGCACCGGCGACCGCGATGACGGCGCCGTCGAGCGGCCCGCCGTTTCCGTTGGCGGTCATGGGCGACGCCTCCTCCGTGTCATCGGTACGAGCGCTCACGCGGCAGCCCGCTCGGCCGGCTCGGTCCGCGAGACGTCGGCGGCGGTGATCCCCTTGGTGTCGGCGATCACGCCCTTCAGCTTCTTGGCGAGGGCCTCAAAGAACATGCTGAGCGGAAACTCGTCCGGAAGCACGTCGTCGACGAGCTTGCGGGGCGGGAGGGAGAGGTCGAGCGCGTCGGGGCCCTTGGCCCACTTCGAGCCCGGGTGCGGCGCGAGGTAGGTGGAGACGAGCTCGTACGCCTTGAACCAGTGGACGAGCTTGGGGCGGTCGATGCCGTCGCGGTAGAGCTTCTCGATGTCGGCGCAGAGCTGGTTGGTGACCTCGGGGGCCCGCTGCCAGTCGATCTTGAGGGTGTTGTCCGTCCAGCGCACCACGTCGTTCTTGTGGAGGTACGCGAAGAGGAGCTGGCCGCCGAGACCGTCGTAGTTGCGGTTGCGGTCGCCGGAGAGCGGGAAGCGGAACATCCGGTCGAAGAGGACCGCGTACTGCACGTCGCGGCCGTGGGTGTTGCCCTCGGCCTCCAGCTTCACGGCCTCCTTGAAGGCGGTGAGGTCGCAGCGGAGCTCCTCGAGGCCGTACATCCAGAACGGCTGGCGCTGCTTGATCATGAAGGGGTCGAACGGCAGGTCGCCGTGGCTGTGGGTGCGGTCGTGGACCATGTCCCAGAGCACGAAGGCCTTCTCGCAGCGCTCCTGGTCGTCGATCATCGCGGCGATGTCGGCGGGCAGCTGGATGCCGAGGGTATCGACGGCGGCCTCGGTGACCTTGCGGAAGCGGGCGGCCTCGCGGTCGCAGAAGATCCCGCCCCAGGTGAAGCGCTCGGGGGCCTCGCGGACGGCGATGGTCTCCGGGAAGAGGACGGCCGAGTTGGTGTCGTAACCGGCGGTGAAGTCCTCGAAGGTGATCCCGCAGAACAGCGGGTTGTCGTAGCGGGTGCGCTCGAGCTCGGCGAGCCACTCCGGCCACACCATGCGGAGGACGACGGCCTCGAGGTTGCGGTCGGGGTTGCCGTTCTGCGTGTACATGGGGAACAGCACGAGGTGCTGGAGCCCGTCCACGCGGTCGGCGGCCGGCTGGAAGGCGAGCAGCGAGTCCAGGAAGTCCGGGACGGCGAAGCCGCTGCCAGCCCACTTGCGCAGGTCGGAGACGAGGGCGCGGTGGTAGGCGGCGTCGTGCGGGACGAGCGGGGAGAGCTGCTCGACCGCGGCGATCACCCGGTCGAGGGTCAGGCCGGCCAGGGCCTTGCCGGGCGCGTCCTCGCGCTCGAAGTCGATGGAGCCGTCCGCGCTCTGCCAGGTGCGGATCTCCTCCACGACGCTCTTGAGCTCGGGCCAGGCGGGGTGGTCGATCACCCGGGCGGCGAGGGATATCTCCCCACCGGTCACGTCCTGCACAAGAATTTCCGTCATGCCTCTTCCTCCACAGGAGAACCTCGCGTGCAGCCACCGTAACCGTGGACGGTTCTCGGCCACAAGAGGGGGCAAGGGAAATTATCCTGCGGGACCCCCCTGATCGCAGAAGTTTTTCCTGTCAGCCAGGGGGGAAGCCACCCTTCCGTCGTGTTTGTCAGCTCAGCGGCTTCACCAGGAGCTCGAACTCCAGGTCGTCGCGCTGCGGCAGACCGAAGCGCTCGTCGCCGTACGGGAAGGGGGTCATCCGGCCGGTGCGCCGGTAGCCGCGGCGCTCGTACCAGGCGATGAGCTCCTCCCGTACGGAGATCACCGTCATGTGCATCTCGCGGGCGTCCCAGAGCTCGCGCACCCGGCGCTCGGCCTCGGCGATGATCTGCTTGCCCAGACCCGCGCCCTGAAGCTCGGGGCGGACCGCGAACATCCCGAAGTAGGCCGCCTCGCCGCGGTGCTCCAGCTGGCAGCAGGCGACGATCGCGCCGGCGCGCTCGACGACCAGGAGTCGGCTGTCCGGCGTGGTGATCACGGCGGCGACGCCCTCGGGGTCGGTGCGCTGCCCCTGGAGGATGTCCGCCTCGGTGGTCCAGCCGCCCCGGCTGGCGTCGCCCCGGTAGGCCGACTCGACGAGCGGGACGAGGGCCGGGACGTCGTCCAGGACCGCCTCGCGGTAGCTGATCCGGCCGGTCTCGTGCGACGTGGCGGTGTCCATGTGAACGGGGCTCCCCTCGGGTGCTGACGATCGCCGTACGCGATCGTCCCGAGCCTAACGCCCGCACCTTTCACTCCCCCTCGTACGCCTGTGCGCACCCGTGCGCCCGCGTGTGCCCGGCCGGCCGCGGGCATCCTCCGGGGAGGGGACGGCGTCGAGGGGGAGGTGGGCCGTGCACGGACCGGCCCTGTCCGGGTGGCTGATGGTCGTGCTCTGCGCGGTGACCGGCGTGTACTGCCTGCTGCGGATGCGCGCGTCCGCCGGGGAGGAGCGGCGGGCGGCCGGCGGCGAGGCGGTGATGGGCTTCGGCATGGCCACGATGGCGCTCCCCTCGGCGGCGCTCACCCCGCCGGAGTGGAGCTGGGCGGTGTACGCGGCGGTGTTCGGGGGCGCGGCGCTGCACGGTCTCGCGGCGGTCCGGCACGGCGGACACCATCTGCACCACTTCGTCGGCTCGCTCGCCATGGTCTACATGGCGGTGTCGATGGCGGCCCCCGGCGCGGGGGCGCACACGGGGCACACGGCCGTCGCGGCGGGCGGCGTACCCGTCCTCACGGGCGGACTGCTCCTCTACTACATGGTGTACGTGCTGCACGCGGGGGCCGGACTCGTGCCCGTCGCGATGCCGGCGACGGCGGGCGGGCCCGGTCCGGGCCGCGGTCCGCGGCCGGCCTGGGCCGCCCGCCCGGAACTGGCGCTCGCCTGCCGGCTGTCGATGGCGCTCGCGATGCTGGCCATGCTGGTCACCCTGTGAGTCCGACCCTGCGCGCGGGCGGGCTTCCCTGCGCGGGCGGCCCAACCAAACCGTGGCGTACGTCACTTGCTACTCCGGGGCATACCCCCGACCAGTACCGCGCTCATAGGCTGGCGCCATGTGGGTCTCCCTCGCGCTGTTCCTGCTCGGAGTTCTGACCGCCCTCGCGGCCCCCCGGCTGCTGTCGCGGGCGGACTGGGTCGAGCGAGAACCCGTGGTGGCCCTCTGGGTGTGGCAGTGCGTGATCGCCGCCGTGCTGCTGAGCTTCGCGCTCTCCATGACGTTCAGCGCGTCGACCGCCTGGCAGGCCGTACGGGGGCAGATCTTCGCGCCCGCGCCGCGCGCGGTGATCGACGCGTACGAACTGGGCACGACCGGTCCCTGGTCGGCGGTGCTCGCGGTGGCGCTGGCCGCCGGCGGCGTGTGGTCCGGGGCGATGCTGGGCCGGGAGTTCAGCCAGGCCAGGTCACGCCGCAGGCAGCGCCGCTGCGACCTCCTCGTCCGCGCCCCCCTGCTCCCCGGCGAGCAGCCGGGCGGCGAGCGCCTGGTGGTCCTGGAGGGCGAGCGGGCGAACGCCTGGTGGCTGGCGGGGAGCACGCCCCAGCTGGTCATCACCACGGCGGCGCTGCGCCGGTTGAAGGGCCGCCAGCTGGACGCCGTCCTCGCGCACGAGCAGGGTCACGCGCGGGCCCGGCACGACTGGCTGCTGCACTCCTCGGCGGCGCTGGCCGCGGGATTCCCGGGGATCCCGGTCTTCACGGCCTTCCGCGAGGAGATGCACCGGCTGGTGGAGCTGGCCGCCGACGATGTGGCCTCGCGCCGGTTCGGACGGCTCACGATCGCGCTCGCGCTGGTCGAACTGAACGAGGACCGGGGCGTGTTCGGGCCCGGTCAGGGACCGTACGGCGATCTGCCGCGCCGGGTGAACCGGCTGCTCACCGCGGCGCCCCGGCTGACCGCGGGCCGCCGGCTCCGGCTGACCGCGGCCGCCTCCCTGGTGCCGGTGGTCCCGGTACTGGTGGCCTTCGTCCCGGCGCTCAGCGCGCTGGGACAGGGGTGACGGCGGACTCGCCGGTCCGGTCGCGCGCGACGGCACGCGCGGAGGGCGGGAGGAACAGTGCGCCGCCGGTCGTCGGGCAGGATCGACCTATGCGTTCCTCCGCCGTGATCTCCGGACTTCTGGCCGCTCTCCTGCTCGTTCTCGTCGCCGTGGGATGGGCACCCCTGCTCTCCTTCGACCGGTCGGTGACCGAGGCGCTCCACCGCGACGCGGTGGCCGAGCCGGGACTCACGCAGGTGCACCGCTTCCTCAGCGACTGGGTGTGGGACCCCTGGACGATGCGCGCGCTGGCCGCCGCGACGGTGGTGCTGCTGTGGTGGCGGCGGGAGCGCCGGCTCGCCCTGTGGGTGGCCGGGACCAGCCTGCTGGCCGTGGCGCTCCAGCAGGGCCTCAAGACGCTGGTGGGCCGGGACCGGCCGCAGTGGACGGATCCGGTCGACTCGGCGCGCTTCGCCGCCTTCCCGTCCGGGCACGCGATGACGGCCATGGTCACCTGCGGGCTGCTGCTCTGGGTCCTCGCCCTGCGGTGGCGGGGCGAGTGGCGCGGCTGGGGCGCCCTCACGAGCCTGGCGGTCGTCTCCGTGCTCGGGGTGGGATGGACGCGGGTCTATCTGGGCGTCCACTGGCCCTCGGACGTGCTCGGCGGCTGGCTGCTCGGCTGGTGCTGCGTGGCCACCGCGATCCTGACGTACCGCCGGCGCGAGCGCCGTGCGCCGCGGGCCGGTCTCGCGGAACGCGACGGCGAGGGGAGCAGAATGGGAGAAGCAGGATGAAGCCGCCTGTTCTGGACGATCCCCCGTGTCGCCCAGAACAGACGGCGTCCCCGGCGGTCTGCCACGAGGGCAGCCCGACGGGATGCGCCGAGTATATTGGCCGGCAGCCAGTCAACGCAGGAGTCAAGCATGTCCCCGCGTAGCCCATCGGTCAATGAAGAGCTTCGCCGCAGGTCCCGGGAGCGCATTCTGCAAGCCACGGTGGAGCTCGTCGACACGCGCGGCTACGAGGCGACGACCCTCGGCGACATAGCCGAGCGGGCCGGTTCGGCGCGCGGACTGATCTCGTACTACTTCCCCGGCAAGCGGCAGCTGCTCCAGTCGGCGGTGCACCGGCTGATGCACCTCACCCTGGAGGAGGCGCTGGAGCGCGAGCCGCGCACGGAGGACGGCCGCGAGCGCATGGCCCGCGCGATCGACGCGATCCTGGGGCTCGCCGCGGCGCGGCCGACCCTGATGCGGACCCATATGGCGGGGATCCTGCAGGCCGAGGGCTTCGTGCAGTGCCCGGAGCAGCAGCGCCTCGCGTTCCTGCTGCGGGACACGGTGACGCGGTACGGTTCCGAGGACGTGGACACGGATTATCCGATGCTGCGCGCCCTGCTGATGGGCGCGGTGGTGGCGGTGCTGCTGCCGGGGGCGCAGATGCCGCTGGCGCGGCTGCGGTCGGAGCTGTTCCACCGCTACGGCCTGGACTGGGAGGCGGGGACGCCGCCGGACGGGGGTCCGCCCGACGGCGCGCCGGTGGGCCGGGCCGTCAGCCGGCCGTCGTGAGCCGACGGCCGGCGGTCACGGCTCCGGTCAGTGGTCGAAGTCGAAGTAGTCCGGCTGGGTCTGGACGTTGAGCTCGTCCATCCGGATCCGCTTCGCGGGGTCGGTACGGCGGTCGGAGAGCTTCAGGACGTCGAAGCCCTTGGCGATGTCGTTGGAGTAGATGTAGCCGTTGTAGTAGTACGCGGACCACGAGCCGCCGGTGGCGATGGTGGTGGCGGACAGCGGGCCGCGCTCGAAGTAGGCGATCTCCTTGGGCTTGCGGGAGTCGGTGAAGTCCCAGACGGAGATGCCGCCCTGGTACCAGGCCTGGACCATGATGTCCTTGCCCTTGACCGGGATCAGCGAGCCGTTGTGGGCGACGCAGTTCTCGGTGTCGGCCTGGTGGCGCGGGATCTTGAAGTAGCTGCGGAAGACGAGCTTGCTCTTCTTGCCCTTGCCGACGATGTCGTAGATGCCGTCGGCACCGCGGTTCGGGCCGACCTCGGCGTTGCAGGTGGCCGCGCCGCCGCCGCCGAGCTCGTCGGTGAAGACGACCTTGTCGGCCTTCTGGTTGAAGGTCGCGGAGTGCCAGAACGCGAAGTTGACGTTGTCCTGGACTCGGTCGATCACCCGCGGGTGCTCCGGGTCCTCGATGTCGAAGAGGATGCCGTCACCCATGCACGCGCCGGCCGCGAGGTCCTTCTCGGGGAGCACGGTGATGTCGTGGCAGCCCGTGGTCTTGGAGACGCCCGGGTTGGTCGGGCCACCGGGGTTGCCGCCGCCGTCCGGGCCCTCGCCCGGGAAGAGGACGGGGAAGCCGACGAGCGCGGCCTTCTCGGGGGCCTTGCGGGGCACCTTGATGACCGAGATGCCGTCGTGCGGGGGCTGGCAGTCCGGGAAGGCGGCGTTGGGCGAGTACGACGAGACGTAGATGTAGACGTCCCGCTTCTTGGGAACCAGCGTGTTGGTGTGCGAGCCGCACGCGGTCTCGACGGCGGCGACGTACCGGGGGTTCCGGACATCGCTGATGTCGAAGATCTTCATGCCCTCCCAGGATTCCTTGACCGAGGCGGGCTGCGTCGTGCTGGCGCAGGAGTTGTCGCTCCGGGAGGAGTCCGTCGAGAGGAACAGCAGGTCCCCGGAGACGGAGATGTCGTTCTGGGAGCCCGGGCAGAGGACCTGGGCGACGGTCTTCGGGGACTTCGGGTTGCTGATGTCGAAGATCCGGAAACCGTCGTAGTTGCCGGCGAAGGCGTACCTGCCCTGGAAGGCGAGGTCCGAGTTGGTGCCCGGGAGGGCGTCCTTGGGGATGTTGGCAAGGTGCTCGATGTTCGAGCTGTGGACGATCTCGTCCACGCCGGGTATCTCACCGCTCTGTATCGCGGCACGCGCCTCGGCCGCCTGCGCCGAGGAGACCTTGCCCTGGGCGGGCGCGTCTCCCGGGTCGGGGGTCGCGGTGGCGGGGCCCGCCATGAGCATCGTGGCCATCAGTCCGGCCGCGGCGGAAGCCACGCCAAGGCGTCTGAGCCTGGCACGCGGGTCGCGCGTGATGGACGTGGTACGCGGGGTACGCAACGAAGTCACTCCGTCCTCCCTGGTATCCGTTCAGCCTTGAACGGGTGTTGGACCCCGGCAGTATCTTCCTTGCCGTGCACATCTCAACAGATGGCAACACAGACGTAATGAAGGTTTTTGATCGGTAGCCCCGAGAAAAGTGCTAGGAACGGTCACTGTCCCCGCAAGAACATCTGGAGGTCGCGTTGTTGATCCGCCGTCAGCGTGCCGTCGTCGCCGTGGCCCTGTCCGCCGTCGCCGTACTCGCCCTGACCGCCTGCGAGTCGGGGCCCGCCAAGGGCGCACCGGAGGCGGCCGGGGGATCGGCGGGGACGGTGGTCGCGCCGGGCAAGCCCGGCGAAGCGGCCAGGCGGATATCCCCCGAGGAAGCCGCGAAGCTGCTTCCGGACCAGAGCCCGAACAGCGCCGACTTCAACTATGCGCAGATGATGATCGTGCACCACCGGCAGGCCCTCACCATGACCGCGCTGGCCCCGGAGCGGGCGGCCTCGGCTCAGGTGAAGGGGGTCGCCGAGCGGATCGCGGCGGCGCAGAAGCCGGAGATCGGCGCGATGGAAGGTTGGCTGAAAAACAACGGTGGCCCGCGCGAACAGGCGGGCCACGACCATCACTCGATGCCGGGCATGGCGAGCGAGGCGCAGCTGGAGCAGCTCAGGAACGCGAAGGGCAAGGCCTTCGACGCGCTGTTCCTTAAGCTGATGATCACGCACCACGAGGGAGCGGTGACGATGGCCGCCGAGGTGCTGAGCGAGGGCAACAACGTCCTCGTGGAGGAGATGGCGAACGACGTGATCGCCCAGCAGTCGGCGGAGATCGGGAGGATGCGGTCCCTGTAGCCCGAGGTGCGGCCCAGGAGCCCGAAGTGGGACCCAGGAGCCCGAGGTGCGGCACCGGAGCCCGAGGTGCGGCCCAGGGAGCCCTAGGTGCGCCCAGGTCCGTCGGGGCTGATGCCGGTCGCCTCCTCCCCGTGGGGGCTGAGCGCCGAGTTCGTGGTCGCGCGGACGGCCCGGGCTCCGGGCGGGCCTCTCAGGCGGTCGGGGGCTCGGGCGTGTTCTCGCGTGCGGCCTCGGCGCCGGCCGCCGTCAGGACCGCGTCGAGCAGGCCGGGGAAGAGGGCTTCGAGGTCGTCCTCGCGCAGGGCGTTGAGCTTGGCCGTACCGCGGTACGTCTGCCGGATGACGCCGCCCTCGCGCAGCACCCGGAAGTGGTGCGTCGTCGTGGACTTGGTCACCGGGAGGTCGAAGTACGAGCAGCTCAGTTCGGCGCGCTCGCGCGCCATGTCCCGCACGATCCGCAGGCGTACCGGGTCGGCGAGCGCGTGCAGCACCGCCTCCAGTCGTATCTGGTCGCGCGTGGGGTGTTCGAGGGCGCGAGGGCTGGTGGCGGTCGTCATGGCGGCGGCTCCACTTCATCCGGGATACGGGCCATTGTACGAGAACCCTCGTAGTTTGACAGGTGCCGTACTACGATGGGTACCGTACTAGCGTCCTTCGAGGCATCCCGAAACGGAGTCCGTCATGAGCGTCGCCCTGTTCGAGCCCTACACCCTGCGGTCGCTGACCGTCCCCAACCGGGTGTGGATGGCGCCCATGTGCCAGTACTCGGCGGAGATGACCGGACCGAACGCCGGTGTCGCCACGGACTGGCACTTCGCCCACTACGCCTCCCGGGCCACCGGCGGGACCGGGCTGATCCTGGTCGAGGCGACCGCCGTGTCCGCCGAGGGCCGGATCAGCCCGGCGGACCTCGGCCTCTGGAACGACACGCAGACCGCGGCCCTCCGCCGCATCGCCGACTTCCTCAAGGACCACGGCACCGTGCCCGGCATCCAGATCGGGCACGCCGGGCGCAAGGCCTCGACCAAGCGCCCCTGGGAGGGCCGCGGGCCCGTCCCCGAGGGCGGTCCCGGCTGGCAGCCCGTGGGGCCGAGCCCCGTCGAGTTCGCCGACGGTCACCCGGTGCCGACCGAGCTCACCGTCGACGGGATCCGGGAGATCACCGCGCAGTTCGCGGACGCGGCCCGGCGCGCGCTCGACGCCGGCTTCCAGGTCGTCGAGGTGCACGGCGCCCACGGCTACCTGATCGGCGAGTTCCTCTCCCCGCACAGCAACCACCGCACCGACGCGTACGGCGGTTCCTTCGAGAACCGGACCCGGCTCGCCCTGGAGGTCGTCGACGCCGTCCGGTCCGTGTGGCCCGAGGACCTGCCCGTCTTCTTCCGCATCTCCGCCACCGACTGGCTGGAGGAGCAGGGCTGGACGGCCGACGAGACCGTACGGTTCGCCGCGCTCCTCCGCGAGCACGGCGTCGACCTCCTCGACGTCTCCAGCGGCGGCAACGGCGGACCGGCCCGCATCCCGGTCGGACCCGGCTACCAGGTTCCCTTCGCGGCCCGCGTCAAGGCCGAGACCGGGCTGCCGGTGGCCGCCGTCGGGCTGATCACCGAGGCCGACCAGGCGGAGAAGATCGTCGCCAACGGCGAGGCCGACGCGGTCCTGCTCGGCCGCGAGCTGCTGCGGGACGCCTCCTGGGCCCGCCGCGCCGCCCGCGACCTGGGCGCGACCACGCACGCGGCGCCGCCGCAGTACGCCTGGGCGATCTGAGGACCCCCGCGCCACGCCGTACGCCCGGAGCACGGGCGTACGGCGTGGCGCGGGGGCATCCGGGAGTGTCCGGGAGCCGTTGTCAGTGGCCGGGTGCAGACTGGCCCGTATCCGTGACAACGGCGTCCTGGAGGTTGGCAGCCATGCCCGACGTACTCCTCACCGTAGGCACCCGCAAGGGGCTCTTCATCGGCCGCAGGCACGAAGGCCGATGGGAGTTCGACGATCCGGCGTTCCCCGCGCAGGCGGTCTACTCGGTCGCCATCGACACCCGCGGGCCGACCCCGCGGCTGCTCGTGGGCGGGGACAGCTCCCACTGGGGGCCGTCCGTCTTCCACTCCGACGACCTCGGCAGGACCTGGACCGAACCGGCGCGGCCGGCCGTCAGGTTCCCCGAGGACACCGGCGCCTCCCTGGAGCGCGTCTGGCAGCTGCACCCGGCACCCGAGCACTCCCCCGGCGTCGTGTACGCGGGGACGGAGCCGGCCGCGCTCTTCCGGTCCGGGGACGGCGGGGAGTCCTTCGAGCTCGTCCGCCCGCTGTGGGAGCACCCGACCCGCTCCCAGTGGGTGCCGGGCGGGGGCGGCGAGGCCGTGCACACCGTGGTGACCGACCGGCGCGACCCGGCGGCCGTCACCGTCGCCGTGTCCACCGCCGGGGTGTTCCGCTCACAGGACGGCGGGGCCGCCTGGGAGCCCGCCAACAAGGGCGTGTCGGCGGTGTTCCTGCCGGACCCGAACCCGGTCTTCGGGCAGTGCGTCCACAAGATCGCCCAGGACGCGGGCGATCTCGACCGGCTCTACCTGCAGAACCACTGGGGCGTCTTCCGCAGCGACGACGCGGGCGCCAGCTGGACGGACATCGGCGCGGGCCTGCCGTCCGACTTCGGCTTCGCGGTCGCCGCGCACCCGCACCGCCCCGACACCGCCTATGTCTTCCCCATCACCGCGGACTCCGACCGGGTCCCGGCCGGCCGCCGGTGCCGGGTCTACCGGACGACCGACGCGGGAGCCACCTGGGAGCCGCTGAGCCGCGGCCTGCCCGAGGGCGACCACTACGGGACGGTGCTCCGGGACGCGCTGTGCACGGACGACGCGGACCCGGCGGGCGTGTACTTCGGCAACCGCAACGGCGAGGTGTACGCGAGCGCGGACGACGGCGACACCTGGAGCCTGCTCGCCGAGCACCTGCCGGACGTGCTGTGCGTACGGGCGGCCGCGATCTGAGGCGTGATTCCCGCGGGGGCCGAGCGGCTCCCGTGCCGGGGCGGCCGGGCCCTCCCATGCCGGAGTGGGAGGGCAGGGGCGGTCCCGTCGGCAGGGGCGGTCTGCCGGTGAGGGCCATCCGCCGGCAGGGGCCGACGGTTCCGTGGCCCCCTCCGTACGAAGGGGCCGCGGTCGGGTCAGGGCAGGCGCCAGTCCACCGGCTGGGCGCCCTGCTTCAGGAGGAGTTCGTTGGCGCGGCTGAAGGGGCGGGAGCCGAAGAAGCCGCGGTCCGCCGACATCGGGGACGGGTGCGCGGACTCGATCGCCGGCAGATCGCCGAGGAGCGGGCGGGCGTTGCGCGCGTCGCGGCCCCACAGGATCGACACGAGGGGCTTGCCCCGGGCGGCGAGCGCGCGGATCGCCTGCTCGGTCACCTCTTCCCAGCCCTTGCCGCGGTGCGCGGCGGGCTTGCGCGGGGCGGTGGTCAGCGCCCTGTTGAGGAGGAGGACGCCCTGTCGGGTCCAGGGTGTCAGGTCGCCGTTCGACGGCCGGGGCATCCCCAGGTCGGTGTGCAGCTCCCGGAAGATGTTCTCCAGGCTGCCAGGCAGCTGACGGACCTCGGGCGCGACCGCGAAGCTGAGCCCGATCGCCATGCCCGGTGTCGGATAGGGGTCCTGACCCACGATCAGGACCCGCACGTCGTCGAAGGGCTGCTGGAACGCCCGCAGTACGTGCCCGCCGGCCGGCAGATAGGTCCGGCCCGCGGCGATCTCCGCCCGCAGGAAGTCGCCCATCTCCGCCACGCGGCCTGCCACGGGGCTCAGAGCCTCCGCCCAGCCGGGCTCCACCAGTTCCTTCAAAGGTCGCGCTGTCACGGTCCGTCACTCTACCGGCCTACTGTGACACCCCGGTTCGGGCGCCGTGCGGGGCCACCCCCTAGACTCCGCCCACTCCCCCGCCCCACTCCTCGCGAGGACGGTGCACCGTGCCCCCTGTCGTCTCAGCGGCCTCCGTGAACGACCCTTCCGCCGGCCTGGTCGTCGGTGTCGACTCCGGGGGTTCGGGACTCCGGATCGCGCTGGCCGAGGCGGCGAGCGGCGCCGTGCTCGACACCCGCGCGTCGCGCGAACCGGTGCGGACCGGCCCCGGCGGCATCTCCGCCCGGCACTTCCTCGACCAGGTCCTCCCTGCCGTCAGGGCTCTGACGGAGCCTCACCACGGTCGCCCGGTCGTCGCCGCGGCCGTGGGCGCCGCCGGGATGGCGACCCTCGGGGACGAGCTGCGGGCCGAGCTGCCGGGCGCCTTCGCCGAGGCCTGGGGCGTACGGCGGCTCGTGCTGGCGGCCGACGCCGTCACCGCGTACGCCGGTGCCCTCGGACAGCGGCCGGGAGCCGTCGTCGCCGGGGGAACGGGGATGATCGCGCTCGGCACGGATCTGGTGTCCTGGCGGCGGGCCGACGGCTGGGGCCATCTCCTCGGCGACTGCGGCAGCGGCGCCTGGATCGGCCGGGCGGGCCTGGAGGCGGCCATGCGCGCGCACGACGGGCGGCGCGGCGGTTCGGCGGCGCTCCTGGCCCGGGCGGAGAAGCTGTTCGGTCCGGCGGCGGGCCTGCCGGGCGCCCTCTACCCCCGGACCGACCGGCCCGCGGTGCTCGCCTCCTTCGCCCCCGAGGTGGGGCTGTGCGCCGCCGAGGACCCGGTGTCCGCGGACATCCTGGCGCGGGCCGCCCGGCACATCGCCGAGGCAGCGGAGGCGGCCTGCCCGGCCGGTCCGGGAGCGCGGGTGGCACTGACGGGCGGCCTGTTCAAGATGGGCGACCCCCTGCTCGTACCGCTGCGCGCGGCGCTCGGGGAGCTCGTACCGCAGGCCGGGACGGTCGACCCCGCGGGGGGTCCGCTGGCCGGGGCCGTCGCGCTCGCGGCGGCGCTCGCCACCGGCACGCTGCGGCTGCCGGAGGACCCCGCGCTGCTGCGCCTGTTCGGTGGGGGCGCTCCGGGGACCGCCCCATCCGCCCAGGTGGGAGGCGGTGCGTCGCTCCAGCGAGAGGGCGGGGACCGCATTCCGGACGCGCCCTAGGGGGACATAGGGGGGCAGAAGGCGCATGATCGTACCTCAGCCGACGCCGCCCCGGACGAAACCAGTAGCATGCGGCGCCATGAGCTCCCCCACTGGGCCTGCTTCCGGCCTGCCTGTACGAATGCCTCGACCCCGTCAGTCCGGGCGGCACCGTCGCCCCGAACCCGCGGCGGCGCCCGAGGGCGCTCCCGCACTGGTTCTCGCTGTGCCCGGCGTGCCGTCGGCCGCCATACGCTCGCTGGCCGAAGAGGTCGTGAGCATCGCCCGTTCCGAGCTGCCCGGCCTCGACGCGCTGATCGGCTTCGTCGAGGGCGACGACAGCGAGTACCCCTCGCTCGCGACCGTGCTGACGGTCGCCGCCACGCTGCGCACCGAGCGGTACGAGCTGGCTGTGGCCGCCGGCCGCGAGGTCAGCGCCCCCACGGGCCCCGCCTCGGTCGTCGTGCCGCTGCTCGCGGGTCCCGACAGCGCCCAGACGCGCCAGATCCGCCAGGCCGTCATGGACGCCGGCAACACCGCCGAGCTCACCGACGTCCTCGGCCCGCACCCGCTGCTCGCCGAGGCGCTGCACGTGCGGCTCTCCGAGGCCGGTCTGGCCCGCGCCGACCGCGCCCGGCTGTTCACGGTCGCGACGGCCGCCGACGGCATCATCCTCGCCACGGTCGGCGGCGAGGAGGCCGTGCAGGCCGCGGGGATCACCGGCATGCTGCTGGCCGCGCGCCTCGCCGTGCCCGTCATCGCCGCCGCGCTCGACCAGGAGGGTTCGATCGCCTCCGTCGCCGAGCAGCTGCGCGGTTCCGGTTCGGAGCAGCTGGCGCTCGCCCCGTACCTGATCGGCCCGGAGCTGGCCGACGGCCTGCTCGACGAGGCCTCGAAGGAGGCCGGCTGCGCCGCCGCCGAGCCGCTGGGCGCCTACCCGGCGATCGGCAAGCTCGTGCTCTCGCAGTACACGGCCGCGCTCGGCATCCCGCCGCAGCAGCCGCAGGGCGCGCCCTCGCTCTGAGGCGCGCCACCCCGCCCGTACGTCGAAGGGCCCGCACCGGATGTCCGGTGCGGGCCCTTCGACGTGTCGACGTGTCGACGTGTCGAGCGCGTTCTCGTCGGTCCCGGGGGCGCGGGGGCCCCGGGGGCCGGCCTCAGCCGAAGACGACGCAGGAGGCGGCCGGGGCCTCGACGGAGCCCGCGCGCGCGGGGATCCCGGTCTCGGGGTCGAGGGCGAACCAGGTGACGTCGCCGGAACGCTCGTTGGCGGCGTACAGGTGCCGGCCGGACGGGGCGAGGGTCAGGTCGCGGGGCCAGGTGCCGCCGCAGGGCACGGTGGCGACGAGGGCGGCCTTGGCCCCGTCGGGGTCGAGGGCCAGCACGGCGAGGGTGTCGTCCCCGCGCACGGCGGCCCAGAGGAAGCGCCCGTCGCGGGCGACGACGACCTCGGACGGGTAGCTGGGGCCCGGGGTGCCCTCGGCGACGACGGGGGTCTCGCCGAGGGGTTCGAGGACACCGGCGTCGGCGTCCCAGCGGCAGACGGTGAGGGTGGGTTCGAGCTCGTTCAGGACGTACGCGTGCGTGCCGGCCGGGTGGAAGGCGAGATGGCGGGGTCCGGTGCCGGGGCGCAGCGCGGTCTCGCCGTGGAGGGTGAGGGCCCCGGTGCCGGGGTCCAGGGAGCAGATCCGTACGGAGTCGGTGCCGAGGTCCACGCTGACGATCCACCGCCCGCTGGGGTCGGGAAGCACCTGGTGGGCGTGCGGGCCGGCCTGACGGGAGGTGACGGGGCCGCTGCCCTCGTGCCGGAGGACGGCCGGGGCACGACGGGCGGTGCCGTCCTCGGCCAGCGGGAGTGCCGTGACGCTGCCGGAGGTGTAGTTGGCGGTGAGGAGGTGCCCGGCGGCCAGCGCGAGGTGGGTGGGTGCGGCGCCGTCGACGGGGACGGGAGCGCCGAGGAGGCGGGGTTCCGGCCCGCTGACGTCGAAGGCGGCGACGGCCCCCGCCGCGGTCTCGGACACGGCGTGCAGCACGGGACCCGCGAGGGCGAGGAACGAGGGGTCGACGAGGGCGTCGCTGCCGCCGGTGACGGTCAGCGCCCCCGTCTCCGCGTCCACGTCGGCGGCGAGGACTCCCCGCCCGCCCGCCGAGGTGAAGGAGCCGATGTACGCCCGTACGGCGCTCCGGTCCCGAACCGTCTCTGTGCCGCCCACGGTGCCTCCCCTGTCCCCGCGGCCGGTCGCGGTCGACCGGCCTGCGTCCGGCCGACGGTAGCAGGCGGTCTAGACCAAAGAGAGGGGGCGTGGCGGCGGGCCTCGGACGAGCCGCAGACGTGCCGGAACGGTCAGGAGCGGACGAGCAGCGAGCCCGGCGGTGTCCGCAGCGGCTCGTCGAGCGCGGCGAGGAGCTTCTCCAGACCGCTGACGTGCCCGAGCGCCGCCTGACCCGCCGCCGGGGCGGCCGTGCCGTCCGCGGCCGCCCGCTCCCCGGCCTCGCGACCGCCCCCGGGTGAGGTCAGCCGCTCCACCGCGGCCTCGACGCGCCAGCAGGCCGCGGCGAGGCGGGCGTCGTGGCTCGCGGCCGGGTCGGCCGCCACGGCGGCGAGCCCCCGCACCTCTTCGGCGCACTCGTCGAGCAGCGCCAGGACCCTCCGCGCCCGGGCCTTCCGGCCACGGAACGGGCTCAGCGGGTGGACCAGCGGAGCGACGGAGAGCCGCACGCGTCCGAGGAGCAGCTCCAGCTCGGCGGCGTGCGGGGTCGGGTCGGCGTCCTCGTCACCGGACAGGCGGCGCAGGGAGGCGGAGGTCGCCGACCGCACGCCCCGCAGCGCCCGCTGGATCCAGGCGTCGTTGATGGCGTGCGTGGTGACCGGGAGGATGAGCAGCACGGCGAGCGCCGCGCTCACCGCGCCCACGGCCGTCTCCTCCAGGCGGAGCACCAGGAGCGCCGGGTCGAGCACACCGAGGAGCCCGTAGAGCAGACCCGCCATCACCGTCACGGCCAGCATCATCCAGCTGTACGAGACGGGCGCGGTATAGAAGATCCCGAAGACGCAGACGGCCACCAGGGCGGCGGTGGGGACCACGGCCCCGTCGAGCGGGATGGCGACGACCATGCCGACGGCGATGCCGATCACCGTCCCGAGGACCCGGCGGAAACCGCGTACCAGCGTCTCGCCCCGCGACACCGTGTTGACGAAGATCCACCACGTCGTGCCGACGGCCCAGTACCAGCGGTCCTCGGAGAGCACCTGGCCGATCGCGAGCGCCACGGCGCACGCGGCCGCGGCCTGGATCGCCTGCCGGGTGGTCACGCGCGAGAGCCCGGAGCCGGGCAGCGGGGCCGGCGCGGCGGGCGGCGGCGTACGGCGCTCCAGCGGCCACAGGAGGAAGCGCACCGCGCCCGCGGCGGCCAGGGCGATGCCGACGGCCGCGTACAGCTCGGGGAGCTGACCGGGGACGGCGTGCAGGAACTGGGTGGTGAAGAAGTTCATGAACGCGAAGATCCCCAGCGCGTGGCCGCGCGGGCCCCAGCGCCGGGCGTAGACCCCGCAGAAGACCACGGCGAGGAAGGCGGCGTCCCGCAGCAGGGTGATGTCGTGCAGCGCGGTGGCGAGGGCGAGGACGGGGAAGCCCGCAGCCGGGAGGAGGAGGGTGGTGACGGCCTGCGCGCGGACGGTGGAGTCCATCACGGTGAAGAGCGCGAGCAGCGCGGCCAGACCGCCGGTGATCGACGCGGTGAGCGAGAGGCCGGCGAGCTCGGCCAGCGCGACGGCGAGCGCGATGCCCATGACGGCGCGCAGCGAGTTCTTCAACCTGACGTGCCCCGGATCCGGTGCCACGAACATCCTCTTCACGGCTGTGAACCGCCCCCTCGTCTTGCCTTCCGCCCTGCCTCGCGGCGGTCCCGGGGTGGTGGGAGCTCGCGGACATGACGAAGGCGCCGCGGTCCGGACCGGCCTCGTCGCCGCCCCGGCGCTGCGCGGCGCCGAAAGTACCTGGATACGCCAAGGAAACCATCCAGGGCGCCCCTGGCTCAACTCATCGCCCGTCGGGTGGGCCATTGGCCCAGTGAAGGGCGCCCTCTGTCGGCCGCCCGGCGGCCAACGGACCACCCCGGGCCGGGCCGGTGCCGCGGTCCCCGGGCCGGTCCCGTGTCGCCGTCCCCGGGCCGGTCCTGCCTGATCGGCGAGCGAGCCGTGCCACTGGCGCTTCTGATCGGCGAGCCGTGCCACTGAGCGGTCGCTCCCGGCACTCCCGGTCGGCTCCGCCCGGCGTGCCCAGGTCCTCGCGGCGCGGTTCACTCCCGGCTCCGGCCCTCCAGGTCCTGAACGGTGCCGGCGGCCTGCGCGGCGGCGCGGCGGGCGTCCCGCAGGGCGTGCTCAGCGGTCGTCACCGCCTTCCCGGCCGTCGTGGACGCCGTCCTCGCCTCCTGCCGGGCCTTCCGGCCGTCGTGCAGCTCGTGCTCCAGGCGGCTGACCCGTTCGGCCGCCTCCTCGGCCGCCTCCGCCGCGGCCTGCCGCGCGTCGCGGGCCTCGGCGAGCTCCCGCTCGCGCAGGACGACCTCGCCGTCGGCCTCCTCCGCCGCCGTACGGGCCCGTTCCAGCTCGCGCACTCGGGCTCGTTCGAGTTCGCGCCGGCGCCGCGCGTCCGCACTGCGGGCCGGCTTCCTCTTCGGCTCCGGCTGCTCGGCGGCTCCGGCCGCCTCCTCGCTGTCGGTGGCCGTGGTCGTCCCGGCGGTCGCAGTCGTCCCCGTCGTCCCGGCGGTCCTGGTCGTCCCGGCGGTTCCGGGCGTCCCCGTCGACCCGGCGGTCCCGGTGGCTTCCGATGTCGCCGCGGCCGGGGCTCGGGCGGCCGGCACCGCCTCCGGGGCGACCGGGGGGAATCCGACCACCGCTTCGGGCGTCTTGACGAGGCGGCCCCTCGACCACTGCTCGGCCAGGTGCCGGTCGGCGAGGACGCCGTGCAGGGTCTGCTCGATCTCGTGCAGCACGGTGTCACTCACGGAGAGCCCCGCTTCGCCCGCGAGCGCTCCGGCCGTCCGGGCCAGGGCGGTGATCAGCTGCTGCCGCTGCCCGCTCGCCGCCCGCAGCTGCTCGGCGTCGAGCGTCCGGTGGGCCTCCCGCAGGGTCTCCCCCAGGGCCAGGAACTGCTGCGCCTCCGGCTGCCGCTGCCGGGCCAGCCGGTTCGCCGCCCAGGCGGCGAGCGACGGGCGCCGCAGGGCGGCGATGGCCTTCGCCGCCCGTGCGTCCTTCGCCGCGCGTGCCCGGGCGACGTACGTGTCCCGCGCGGCCACGAACTCCGCCGGCCTCAGGCCGTACAACTCCTCGGCGACTTCCTCGACGTCCACGCCGACCACTCTGCGCCGATCACGCGCGGGGGCCGGGATCCCGCTCGCCGCCTCCGCCGGATGCCCGGTCCGATCACCCACTCGGGCGGTTCCCGAAGGCCGCCCGACGGTGTCAGGGACGTCCTTTCGTGCACCGCGCGCGCCGGCGGGCGGCTCAGTCGTCCGTCAGCGGGCGGATGGCAGGACCTTGGACGACGCTGCCGTCCGCCGCGAAGCGGGAGCCGTGGCAGGGGCACTCCCAGGTCTGTTCCGACTCGTTGAAGCCGAGCTCGCAGCCCATGTGGGTGCAGCGCCGGGCCGTCCGTCGGGCCGCCGCGTAGTGGCGCGCCACCGTGGACTGCTGCCGTACGACCCCGGGCACCTCGCGGAGCGGCAGGTGGCGGCGCGGGTCGACGAGCTCCGTCCAGGCCGGGCGCGGCGCGCCGGTCACGTGCGCGGCCAGCAGGCGGCCGGCGGCGACGCCGTTGCTGAGGCCCCATCCGCCGAAGCCGGTGGCGAGGTAGACGTGCTGGGTGTCCGGGTGCTCGTGGCCCACGCAGGGCATCCCGTCGGGTGTGTGGACGTCCTGGGCGGCCCACCGGTGGACCTCCGGCGCCTCGGCGAAGCCCGGCAGGTGCCCGCGCGCCCAGGCCTCCAGGCCGTCGTACCGTGCGGACACGCCGCCGCTGCCCGGCTCGAAGCCCTCGCCCGCCACGATCAGCAGCCTCCGCCCCCCGCCGAGCGGAGCCGTGCGCACCGACCGGGCGCCGCCGTCGAAGGTCACGTACATGCCGTACGGGGCATGGTGTTCGTCCACGGACGCGGCGACGACGAGCTCCCGGCGCACGGAGAGGCGCACCAGGAGGCTGCTGTGGCAGCGCAGCGGGAAGTGGGTGGCGATGACGACGTCCCGGGCGTGGACCACGGCTCCGCCCTCCACGGTGAGGCGGCACTCGGCGCCGTCGTGGAGGTCGGTGACGCGCGTGCCCTCGTGGAGGCGGCCGCCCCGCGCGACGAAGTCGTCCGCCAGGCCGAGCAGGAACCGGCGCGGGTGGAACTGCAGCTGGTCCTCCACGCGGACGGCGGCCACGACCGGGTACGGAAGCCCCGTGTCCGTCACCGTCGTCGCCTTGAGGCCCGCCTCCCCCGCGGCATCCGCCTCCTCGCGGATCTCCGCCGCGCTCGCCTCGTCGACGGTGTACGAGAACGCCGGCCGGTGCTCGATCTCCGCGTCGATTCCCAGTTCCGCGCAGTCTCCCGTCACCCGGCGCAGGGCGTCCGCCTGGGCGTCGGCGTACAGGGCAGCCGCCTCCGGCCCCCGGCGGCGGCGCAGCCGTCCGTAGCAGAGGCCGTGCAGGGAGGTCAGTCCGCCGGCGGCGTGGCCGGTCACACCGCTCGCGATCCGGTCCGCCTCCAGGAGGACCACGTCGGCCCCCGCGCGGACCAGCTCCCGGGCGGCGCAGACGCCGGCGACACCGGCTCCGACGACGGCCACGTCGGCCCGGAGGTCGCCGTCCGGGGGCGGGTGCGCGGCGCCGCCCGGCGGTGCCGACTCCATCCAGTACGAGGTCCCGGATCCGCGTCGCATGACCGCTCCTCTCCGCGGGTGCCGGGTGGACGGCACGCGGTACCCCCTTCTCAGGAGATACCCGGAGCCCTCGGGAGGCACCCGGGGGACACAGGGAGGACCCCGCACGGAGGCCCCGGACGCACCTCGAAGGACATCCGGAGGCCCCCGGAGGCCCCCGGAGGAGCGGATTCCGTGCCGGAATGAAACGATTCCGACCCCCGGTACCGCTGTACTGAACCGGACCGGACCGGACCGAACCGAACCGCAGGAACCCGAGGAGGACCACCGCGTATGGCCGTGGACGAGCTCGACACCCGGATCCTGCGGCTGCTCATCGAGCAGCCGCGGACGAGCGTGCGCGAGTACGCGCGGATCCTGGGCGTGGCGCGGGGCACCGTACAGGCCAGGATCGAACGGCTGGAGCGCGACGGGGTGATCACCGCGACCGGTCCGGTGCTCTCCCCGGCCGCGCTGGGGCACCCGGTGCTCGCCTTCGTCCATGTCGAGGTCACCCAGGGGCATCTGGACGAGGTCGGCGACGCGCTCGCGGCCGTTCCGGAGATCGTGGAGGCCTTCTCCATCACCGGCGGCGGGGACCTGCTCACCCGGGTGGTCGCCCGGGACGCCGGACATCTGGAGGACGTCATCCAGCGGCTCATCCAGCTTCCCGGGGTGGTCCGTACCCGTACCGAGATCGCGTTGCGGGAGCGGGTGGCGCACCGGCTGCTGCCGCTGGTCGAGGCGGTCGGACGGCGGTCGGGTTCCGCGTGAAGCGCGGAGCTTGCCCCGTAGGGCGAGATATGCGAACTTTGCTTGCATATGCGAGCTTCATGAGCGTAATCTCTCGCATATGCAGTCCTACACCATCGGGCAGGCGGCGCGCCTGCTGGGCGTGAGCCCCGACACCGCACGCCGCTGGGCCGACAACGGCAGGTTCGTCACCCATCGCGACGAGAACGGCCGGCGCCTCATCGACGGCCGCGACCTGGCCGCCTTCTCCGTCGAGGTCGCTCAGAGCGGCCAGGGCGAGGACGACACGGCGTACACGTCGGTGCGCAACGCGTTCCCCGGCATCGTGACGGCCGTCAAGCTCGGTGACATCGCCGCGCAGGTGGAGATCCAGGCGGGTCCGCACCGGCTCGTCTCGCTCCTCACCCGTGAGGCCGTGGAGGAGCTGGGACTCGAGGTCGGCATGCAGGCCACCGCCCGCGTGAAGTCGACGAGCGTGCACATCGACCGGGCCTGATCCCGGCCGCCCCTCCACCCGCCGACCGCCCCGCCCTCCACACCGCCCCGACCCGCCCCGCCTACCCGCCTGCCTGCCTGCCTGCCTGCCGCGATCCGGAGCCCCCGATGGCGATACCCGCCCGACTCGTCCCCCTCCTCGACCAGTTCGACTTCGCCCGCCGGCGGCTGACCGACCGCATGGCGGGGCCGGTGATGGACAGCGGGAACGGTACGGACGTCGAGGTCGGCCCGATGACCGACGCGGAGTACCTCTGGGAGCCGGGTCCCGGCTGCTGGTCCGTCCGGCGCCGCACCGACGGCCCCGGTCCGCGCGCCACCGTGCTGACCGGCGCCGCCTCCGGCGCCTGGGGCCGGGACGCGACTCCGCCGCCGCACCCGGCACCGCCGCCGTTCACGACGATCGCCTGGCGGCTGAGTCACCTGAGCGAACTGCTCGCGCTCCGCGCCGACCACACGAACGGCAGCCACACCCTCAGCCGCGACGACTACACGGTCAGCGGCGACGTCACGACGGCCGTCGCCGCCTTCGACACCGCCGCCGGCGCCTGGCGGGACGCGCTGCTGTCCGCCGACGACGCGGCGCTCGACACCGTCGGGTACAGCACCTACCCGCACGGCAGCGATCCGGAGGATCCCTTCCTGGAGACCGTCTGGTGGGTGAACCAGGAACTCCTGCACCACGGGGCGGAGATCGCCCTCCTCCGCGACCTGTACCGGCTCCGGCCCACGGGAGCCTGAACCCGGCGGCCACGACCGGCGCCTCGCACGATCCCCTCTCCCTCCACGGAGTACGGACCTCAGCCGGTCGTACGCGCCAGCAGGATCGCCACGTCGTCCTGCGCGGGCGCCGCGAGCAGCCGGCTCAGGACGTCGTCGCACAACTCGTCCAGGGGGCGGCCGAGGTCCCGGAGCGCCCCGGCGAGCTGCCGCATCCCCTCGTCGAGGTCGCGGTCGCGGGCCTCGATGAGGCCGTCCGTGTAGAGGACGAGCAGCCCGCCCTCGGGCAGGGTGACCTCCTCGGCGCCGAAGTCGTGGGCACCGGTGCCCAGCGGGGTTCCCGGCGGCCCGTCGAGGAAGGTGATCGTCCCGTCCGGAGTGGCCACGGCCGGCGGCGGGTGACCGGCGCGCGCGATGACCCAGCCTCCGGTGGCCGGGTCGTGGACGGCGTAGACGCAGGTCGCCATGGTGTCCTCGCCGAGGTCGGCGACGACGGCGTCGAGCGCGCTGAGCATCTCGGCCGGCGGGACGTCGTGGCGGGCCAGAGTCCTCACCGCCGTGCGGAGTTGCCCCATGACCGCGGCCGCGTGGATGCCGTGCCCCATGACGTCACCGATCACGAGACCCGTCCTGCCGCCCGGCACGGCGATGACGTCGAACCAGTCGCCGCCGACGTCATGGGCGCTCGCGGGCAGGTAGCGGCCGGTGAGTTCGAGCCCGGTGACGTCGGGCAGCGCGCTGTTGGTGAGGCTGCGCTGAAGCGTGAGGGCGGCCTCCCGCTGGGTCGTGTAGAGGCGGGCGTTGTCGATGTTCAGGGCGGCCCTGGCCACGACCTCGTCGATGAGGACGCAGTCCTGCTCGTCGAACGGCTCGCGGGTCCGCAGCCGGGTCACCGTGACCGAGCCGAGCACCTGGCCGCGGGCCACCATCGGGATGAGCCGCGCCGAGCCGATACGGGTGGCGAAGTAGGTGCGGAGCGCCTCGGTGCGCGGGTCGGTGAAGAGATGCGGGATGTCGGACGTGAACAGGTTCGTGGGGCGGCCGCGGGCGACGACCCCCTCGTACACGGAGTCCAGCGGGATCTGGAAGGTCTGCCCCGGGACGAGCAGGGACGTGGGGGCCGTGGGGTCGGGGAAGCGGGCCGCGAGCCGGCGGAGCACCCCGCGCGTGGAGGCGACCGGGTCGTCCGGCTCCAGGACCGACTCCAGCATCTGGACGTCCGCCGAGTCGGCCAGCTGCGGCACCAGGAAGCGGACCGTCTCCTCCGCCGTCCGCTGCAGGTCGAGCGTCGTGCCGATCCGCGCCCCCGCCTCGGCCAGCAGGGCGAAGCGGTGACGGGCCCGCTCGACCTCGGTGTGCGCCTCCTGGCTCTCGGTGATGTCCACGAGGGACGCGATGAGCCCCAGGGACCGCCGCTCGGTGCGGTCGACGAGCGGGGCGTACGAACAGGACCAGATGTGGTCGCGATCGGGGTCGGCGGGAGTACGGCCCACCCGGCGGGCGTCGACGACGGCGCTGCCGCTCTCCAGGACCTGGCGCATCAGGGATTCGAGCGAGGCTGCGTTGACACCGGGCACCACCTCGGTGAGACGGCGGCCCACGTGCTCGGCGGCGGCCACCCCGTTCATCCGGGCCAGGGCGTCGTTCACCCGGAGGAACCGCAGGTCGGGGCCGAGCAGGGCGAGACCGATCGGCGACTGGGTGAAAAGGCTCTCCATCGCCGCGAGGTTCTCCCGCATCCGCAGGACCTCGGAGGTCTCCACCGCGATGAGCATCGCGCCCGGCCGGCCGTCCGGGTCGATGGCCGGCACGATCCACATCTCCATGGCGACGGTGTGCCCGTCGCGGTGCCGGACGGGGAGCGTCCCGACCATGGTCTCGCCGGCCTGCACGCGATGGGTCAGCCGCTCGGCGAGTTCGCGGTTGGCGTCGGGGACGAGGAGGGGCGCGGCGAGCCGTCCGAGCACATGCTCCGGACGGTGCCCGAGGAGGTCCTGCGCGGCGAGCGACCACTCGACGATGCGGCCCTCGGCGTCCTCGCGCCACAGGGCGATCGGGAGCAGCTCGCGGAGCACACCCGCGTCCCCGACGGCCGCCCGGGGCGGCTGTGGAACCCTGCTCGACGACTCGTGGTTCTCCAACGCATCGACCTACGCATCGGCCCGGCCCCGGGGGGCGCATTCCCTGTCGAATCACCCTAGCCGAGTACCTGGGGGTGGGCTCTGCCCAGTGCGGCCGATCGATGCGGTGACGGCGGGGCGGACGGGATGGACGGGGCGGACGGGAGCTCTGGGAAGTTCGTGGTTCTTTTGAATCGGCGGCTCTGCGGAAAGGCCGGCTCTGCGGATTCCGTAGTTCTACGGATGTGCGGGCGTCCCCGGACTGCGAAAGTCGTTCCGACCTCTGTGGTCACGGGTTCTGCCGGGTGTGCAGTTCCCTCCGTCCCCTCTCCCCGGAGCACCCCCCGCATGAGCAGCCGCTCGCCCGACGAGTTCCGCATCGGTGTGCGTCCGTACGACCGGGGGGCCGGTACCGGCGACGAGCCGGAGGATCCGCACGAGCTGCTCCACCGGGCCCGGCGGCTCACCGTCCACGGGCACCCCGGGGCCGGGAGCGCCTGGGAGCGGGCCGCGACGGCCCTTCGGCGCGCGGGCGGGGCCCTCACGCCCGGGGACCACGCCGACGCCCTGGACGCGACCGCGCTCGACTGCCGGGGCGCCGCGCGCCCGGCCGCGGGGCCGCTCTTCTTCCGGGCCGCCGACCTGCACGAGCGGGCCGGGCAGCGCGGCAAGGCCCTGGTCTCGCGGGCGCGCGCGCTGGTCGCGGGCCCCGGCCCCGGAGCGACGGCCTGCGCGCGGCTCGCGGAGCTGTGCGAGCGCGCCTCGGCACTCCACCGGGTCGGGCAGGCCGGGGCCGCCGAGACCGCGACGGTGCGTCTGCTGCACGGCCGGATCCGCGCCGATCTGCTCGGCACCGCGCCCGACCCGGCGGCCGAGGCCGCCGCCCTGCGCGAGGACCTCGCCCGGCTGATCGCCTTCGCCGCGCCCCACCGGGCGGATCCCGCCGTCGCCCGTGTGCTCGCCGACACGCGCGCGCTGCTCGGCCGGATCACCGCGCCCGACGACCCGGCGGCCGCAGAGGCCCAGTTGAGGGCGGCGCTCGACGACCACCGGGCCGGTGGCCGGACATGGCCTGCCACCGAGCACCACCTCCTGCTCTCCGCCGTGCTGCGTGCCACCGGCGCGCACGAGGAGGCGGCCGCGGTCCTCCGGGCCGCGCTCGTCCCCCAGGTGACGGACACACCGCTGCGGGCCGCCGACAGGGCCCGGCTCTGTCTGGCGCTTGCCCGGACGGTCGCCGGGTCCGGCGAGCAGGGGCGTACGGCCCGGAGCGCGGAAGAGGCGGCAGAGGCGGCAGGGGCAGCGGAGGCGGCTGCGGAGACCGCGGAGGCCGTGGAGGCGGCTGCGGAGACCGCGGAGGCCGTGGAGGCGGCTGCGGAGACCGCGGAGGCCGTGGAGGCGGCTGCGGAGACCGCGGAGGCGGTGGAGGAAGAGCCGGCTGAGGAACTGGAGGAACCGGAGGAGACGGCGCAGGAGGACGGCGAGCGGCTTGCGCTGCTCGCCGAAGCCGTCCGCCACACCGAAGGGCCCGCCCGCGACGTCCGCGTGGGCGCCCTCGCACGCCTCCTGCTCGGTGTCGCGCACGCGGAGCGCGGAGGATGGGACAGGGCCCTCGCCCTCCTCGAACAGGCGCTGCCGGGATTCCAGGACGACGGCGACACGGCGGGGCGCGTACGGACCAGGGCCTGGCTCGCCGAGTGTCTGCTCCACCTGGGCGAACCCGGCCGGGCGGCGCGGGAGTACGCGCTCGCCGCGGCAGCGGCCCGGCCCTGGGGCGACCCACGCCCCGGGGCGGCCCTGACCCGCCGGGCGGAGCACGTGCTCGGCCTGGCGGGGACCCGCGGCCCGGTGCCGGAGATCCCCGGCACGGGCGGTACGGTCTACGCCGACGCGAAGGCCGGGACCGGGCCCTCGGCGGAAGGCGGTGCCCCGGGCGGGGGCGCGCGGGGGGCGTGGCCGGGCCTGCGCGCACTCCCGGAGCCCTTCGGACCGCCGGAGCGCTACCAGGTCGACGTGTACGGCGAAGTGGGCGGGGCAGGGCCGCAGGCCGCGACCGCCCCGGGGACCCGAGTACAGGGGTGCGAGTGAACAGAGTGATCGACGGCCGCTTCGAGCTGGTGGAGCGGCTGGGCGGCGGTGGGATGGGGACGGTCTGGCGCGCCCGCGACCTGGTCCTCCACCGCGACGTGGCGGTCAAGGAGGTGCGTCCGCCGGACCCCGCGCTCGCCGAGCACGACGTCGAGGGCGCCCGGACCCTGCGCGAGCGGGTGCTGCGCGAGGCACGCGCCCTGGCCCGGATCGACCACCCCAACGTGGTGACCATCCATCACATCGTCGACGCCGGCGAGGGCACCTACCCCTGGCTCGTGATGGAGCTGGTCACCGGAGGCTCCCTCCAGGACCGGCTCGACCGGGGCTCGATGACCCCGGTCGAGGCCGCCGCGCTCGGCCGCGAGCTGCTCTCGGCCCTGCGGGCCGCCCACGAGCGGGACATCGAGCACCGCGACGTGAAGCCCGCCAACGTCCTGCTGCGCCCCGACGGCCGGCCGGTGCTCACCGACTTCGGCATCGCCGCGGTCCGCGAGTCGACCGTCCTGACGGCCTCGGGGTCGATCATCGGCTCGCCCGACTACATGGCGCCCGAGCGGATCCGCGGCGGTGGCGGCAGCGGTCCGGCCGCCGACCTGTGGTCCCTCGGCATGGTGCTGTACGTGGCGGTCGAGGGCCACCACCCGTTGCGCCGGGAGAACACGCTCGCGACGCTGGCGGCCGTCCTCTCCGACGACGTGCCGCCCCCGCGGCGGGCCGGCGAGCTCACCGGCCTCCTGAGCCGGCTGCTGGTCCGGGAGCCGTCCGCCCGCCCGGACGCTGCGGAACTCGACCGCGCGCTCGCCGCAGTCACGTCACCGGGGGCGGCCGACCGGCCGGCCGGCCCGCAGGACGCCGACGCGGTACGGGGCCCGGCGGGGGCACCCGCGCACGGGACGGGCCCGCAGGCCTTCGGGCCGCCGGGTTACCAGGGCTTCGGCGAGCCGCCGGCGGCCGTCGGGGGGACGACCTCGTTCCACCTGGCACCTCCGACCGGCCCTCCGGCATCTCCTCCGACGGCCTCGGGCACGGCTCCGGTGGGCGGGGCCCGGGTGGGCGGGGCTCCGATGGGCGGGGCTCCGGTGGGCGCCGCGACGACTGCGCGCGGCGGCTCGCCCGCCGACGCCTCCCCATGGGCCACTCCCCCTGCGGCCTCCGGCGTGTTCGCGCCGTCCGGGGGCTCCCCCGCGACCGCTCCGTCCTCCGCCTCCGCGACCGGTGGCGCCGGGCGGCGGCGGAGTCGTACCGCCCGGTTCCTGGGTTCCGCCGCCGTCGTGGTGCTCGCCGTGGGGATTCCCGTCGCCGCGCTGAACTGGGACTGGCGGCCCGGCGACCCGGGCAGCGGGCCGAGCAGCGCGCCCCCGTCGCAGCAGGGCCCGGTCGCCCAGGGACCCGGCGCGTCCGGCACCCCGACGTCGACGGTGAAGACGCCGACCTCGGCACCGTCGACGGCGAAGGGCGTCGCCCCCGTGAAGGGCAGCCTGCTGACCCCCGCCGGGATCCGGTCCGCCATCGCCGCGATCAAGGAGGCCTCGGGCGGGACGACGGTGACCAGCTTCGTCGTGTACCCGGACTACGCGATCGCCGAGTCGGTCGTGAAGGGCAGCACGAAGCGGTACGACCGGTACATGTACCGGGGCGAGGACGCCGCCGTCCGCCAGGGCTCCGGCACGGCCTTCCCCGGCTCTGTCCCGACCGACCTCGACGACTTCGACTGGGACGCCCTGCCGGCGCTGATGAAGCGCGCGGACAAGGAGCTGGGCGTGGACAAGCCGACCAGCCGCTATCTCGTCGTCAACCCGCCGTCGTCGATCTTCGGGACCAAGGCGGGCATGAGCGTCTACCTGTCCGACGATTACGGCTCGGCCTATCTGCAGGCGGACGCGAAGGGCCGGGTGACGGCGACCTATCCCCGCGAGAACTGACCGCCGCCCGCGCCGTCCCTGACCACGAGGGAGGCGAGCGCCGCCCGGCTCTCCACTCCCGTCTTGCGGTAGGCCCGGGCGACATGGCTCTCGACCGTGCGCGGACTGAGGCAGAGCCGGTCGGCCACGGCCTGGTTGGTGAGTCCTTCGGCGACCAGGACCGCGATCTCCCGCTCCCTCGGGGTGAGAACGGCGAGCCGGCCCCCGGCCGCCCCCTCCGGAGGCGCGGGACGGGTGCGGTCGGCCAGGTCGACCAGCATGCGGGCGCCGCCCTCGACGGCCAGCCGTCTGCCTCTGCGCCACTGGGCGGCGGCCCTCGTGCCGTCGCCCGCCGCATGGGTCTGCGGTGCGGCGAGGAGCAGGCTGTGGGCCTCCCGGAGAACGGCCCCCGAGCGTGCGCTCTCCCGGGCCGCGTCGGTGAACGCCCGTGCCGCGGAAGCCGATTCGCCGCGCCGGGCCAGGACCTGCCCCCAGGCACGCAGTGCGGCGCCCCGCTGCACGGGCAGCCCGAGCGGCTCCGCCTCCGCGAGGGCCAGGCGGGCGACCCGCTCGGCCTCCGCCGGGTCCCCGGTGACGAGGGCCGCGCCCGCGAGCAGTTCCAGGTATCCGGGGCGCAGGGAGGGCTGGAGCCGGGACAGGCTCCGGTCGCCGCCCGCGCGCACGAGCACCTCGCGCACCCGGTGCGGGTCCTTGTGGAGCGGCACGGCGTAGCCGAGCAGCGAGCGGGTCTGGGTGGCCCACCAGCCTTCGGCGGTCCCCACCGTGGCAGCGGCCTCCTCAGCGGCGGCCGACGGCTCGGGGTCGCCCAGCGGCCGGGCGTGGAGGAGGACGACGGCCCGGAGCGCCCCGCTGAAGCCGACGAGTTCGGCGCCTCCCAGGGCGCGGGCGACGGCGAGCGACTCCTCAGCCAGGTCGAGCGCGGCGGCCACCCTGCCGGTCAGGAAGTGGACGTACGCCGAGCAGAGCAGCAACTGCGAGAGCGCGAAGGGGCGTCCGGCACGCCGGGCCATCGCGATGCCGCGGGTGGCATGGCGCTCGGCACTGCCGTACTCCTCCAGGAAGACCTCGGTCCAGCCGAGCCGTACCAACGACTCGGGGTGGACGGCCAGTACGCCGTCGGTGAAGGTGTCGGTGAGGGCCGCGGCCTCCGCCGCGTGCACGCGGGCGGCGGCGGTCCGGCCCTCGTACACCTCGCCGAGCGCGGCGAGGGTCAGCACCTCCGCCGTGCCCGCTTCGTCGCGCCGCCGCCGGGCCTCCTCGAGGGTGCGGTCGACGACGGACCGGACCTCGGGGTACCGGGCCGCGAAGAGGGCCCGGCAGCCCCATTCGACGACGAGCCAGGTCCGCAGGTCGGCACGGGGTCCCGGGGTGCGCTCCAGCTCGCGGCGGAGCAGTCCGTCCGCCTCCGGGTAGCGGCCGAGGTGGCGCTCCATGAAGGCGCAGAGCAGGACGGCGGAGGTCCGGAGTTCGGCCGTGTCCGGCGCACGGCAGGTGTCGATGAGCCGGTGAAGGAGGTCCCGGCTCTCCGCCACCCGGCCGGCGGATCCGAGGGCCCGGGCCCGGCGGAGCGTCAGGTCGCGCCAGGTGGCGCGGTGCCCGGGGGTGTCGGGGAGCAGGGCGAGGACGGCTCCCAGCCAGTGGGCGGCGCGCGCGGGGTCCGCCGCGCCGATCCGCTCGGCGGCCTCGACCAGGTCGGCGGCGGCGTCGGGGTCCCAGACCGTCACGGCGCGGACCAGGTGCGGAGCACGCTCGGTCACGGGCGCCCCGGCGGCGGCGAGCGCGTCGGCCGCCCGCCGGTGCAGTTCACGGCGCCGCCAGGGGTCGAGCGTGCCCCGGAGGAGCTCGGGCAGGGCGGGGTGGCGCAGGACGAGGATCCGCCCGTCGTCGCAGGGGCGGACGAGATCGCGGTGGGCCAGCTCCCTGAGGACGGCGTCCGAGACCACGTCCACGGTCACTGGGTCCGGCAGGCCGGACCGCCTCGACCGATGCGACGGATGCGAGGCGAGTGAAGGGTGCGGCAGATCCGCCGGGTGCGGGGCTGACGCATGTTCGACGGCGTGCTGCGGGGCGATCGGGGGGCGGGCAGGGCGAGGCCCGGACACGGCGGCGAGCAGTTCGGGCGTGGCGCGCCCGTCGAGTACGGCGAGTGCCTCGACGACCGCCCGCTGCGCCCCGTCGAGCGGGGCGAGCTCGTCGAGGACCAACGCGACGGGCCCGTTCCCGGGCATCGCTCCCCCGTGGGTGCGCGCGTGGGCGAGGGCCCGGTGGTAGAGCGGATTGCCGAGGCTGACGGCGTGGATCTCCCGGTCGAGGCCGGCCGGCAGCCCGGGCACGAGCCCCTTTGCGCAGTCGCCCGCCGTCAGAGGCCCGAGGGTGAGCCGGGCGAGCTCCCCCGAGTCGGCGGCACGGGCGAGGAGGGAGGCGAGCGCGGGCGTGGTCTGGCGCTCGCGGCGGGCGAGAACGAGCAGGACGGGCGCGCGGAGCGGATGCCGGAGGAGATGGTCGACGAGCGCGACGGAGGCGGGGTCGGCGGCGTGGAAGTCGTCGAGTGCGAGGACGAGGACGGGCCCGTCCGCCGGAAGCCGCCCGAGCGCCGCCGCGATGCGCCGGACGCGGTCCGCCTCGCCGCCACCGGGCCGCCCGCCCTCCGCACCGCGCGCTCCGCCGGAGGCGCGGAGGCCGTCCGGGGCTCCGGGGCCCGAGACGGGACCGACAGCGGCCGCCGGTCCCGTCGCGGCCGGGGTGCCCGCCGCGTGGTCGCCACGGGGCGCCGCCGGGGGTGGCTCGACGAGTTCCGCGAGGGCCGACAGGGCCGGGGAGAGGGCGCGTTCGTGGTGGTCCAGGTCCGCGAAGGCGTCCGCGAAGGCCTGGAAGGGCGGGCCCGCGTCCCGGCCCGCAGGACCGGCCTGGACGGCTGAGCCGCCGAGAACCACTGAGTCGTCACGGACCGCTGGGCCCGCGACGCCCGCCGGGCCCGCGACGCCCGCCGGGCCCGCGGGGAGCGCGGGTCCCGCACGGCCGCGCAGGACCGTGGCCCCCTGTCGCCTCGCGCGTGCCGCGAACTCGGCGAGGAGCCGGGACTTGCCGATGCCCGGCTCGCCCACGACCTCCACGGCCACCGGCCCCGTGCCCCCGGCGCGCCGGCGCAGCGGCACGTCGAGCCGGTCGAGTTCGCGGGCCCTGCCGACGAGGGGCGCACGGCCGGCACTCCCCGGATCCGCGAAAGCGTCCATGTGCAGTCCCCCTCGTGCGGTCGTCCTGGTGCGGTCGTCCTCTTCCCCGCTCCCAGTTGTACGGCACGCGACCGACAACGGCGTCAGCCGGTGGTCAGGGCCTTGAAGGCGCGGGTCTGCTCCGTGATGGCCCGCTCCGTCGGGAGGCGCTCGATCGACGAGGCACCGAAGAAGCCGACGACGCCCGTGGTGCGCTCCAGAACGTGGCGCGCGTCCTCGGGCTCGGCGATGGGACCGCCGTGGCAGAGCACCAGGATGCCGGGGTTCACGCGCTTCGCCGCGTCGTGCATCTCCTGGACCGCCGCCGCGGCCTGGTCCAGCGTCATCGCCGTCCCCGCCCCGATGGACCCCTTGGTGGTGAGGCCGACGTGGGGCACCAGGACGTCGGCGCCGGCCCGTGCCATGTCGGCCGCCTGCTCGGGGTCGAAGACGTAGGGGGCGGTGAGCAGGTCCCGTTCGCGGGCGGCGCGGACCATGTCGACCTCCAGGCCGTAGCCCATGCCGGTCTCCTCCAGGTTGACGCGGAAGGTGCCGTCGTAGAGGCCGACCGTGGGGAAGTTCTGGACGCCCGTGAAGCCCATGGCCTTGAGCTGGTCCAGGAAGAGGTCCATGCGGCGGAACGGGTCCGTGCCGCAGACACCGGCGAGGACGGGGGTGTCGCGGACCACGGGCAGGACCTCGCGCGCCATGTCCTGGACGATGGCGTTGGCGTCGCCGTACGGCAGGAGTCCGGCGAGGGAGCCGCGCCCGGCCATCCGGTAGCGGCCCGAGTTGTAGATGATCAGCAGGTCGACCCCGCCGTCCTCGGCGCACTTGGCGGAGAGTCCCGTGCCGGCTCCGGCGCCGACGATGGGGCGGCCTGCGGCGACCTGGGCGCGCAGTCGGTCGAGGACGTCCTGTCGGCTGATGGTGTTCACGGTGGTGTTCGCTCCTCGGTGTCCGTGTCGGGTGCCTCGGTGAGGACCTCAGTGGGGGCCTCAGTGGGTGGCGCGGCGGGCGTGCTCGGTGATCAGCCGGTGGAGGCGGTCCGCCATGGCGACCGCGAACGACGGGTCGTTGATGTGGGCGTCGAGTTCGTGGACGCGGACCTCGCCGCCGCGCACGGCGGCGCGCAGCGCGTCGAGGCCCGACCTGTCCGCCTCCGGGTCCGCGAAGGGACCGTCGGCGACGTCCACGGCGGAGATGCCGCGCAGCGGCCAGAAGACCTCGGCCGGTCCGCGCGCGCCGCGGAGCTTGCGGCCCATGACGGCGCCGAGGTCGGCCATCTCGCGCGCGGTGGTCCTCATCAGGGTGACCGTGGCGTTGTGGACGAGCAGCCGCCGTTCGGCGAAGCGCTCGGGAACGGTGGCGGCGGGACCGAAGTTGACCATGTCGAGCGCGCCGGGGGCGACGACCTGCGGAATGCCCAGGGCTCCGGCGGCGGTGAGCCGGGACGGGCCCGCGCTGAGCACCCCGCCGACGAGTTCGTCGGCGAGTTCGGTGGTGGTGAGGTCGAGGACGCCGTCGAGCATGCCGTCCCTCGCGAGTTTCTCGACGGCCCGGCCGCCCGCGCCGGTGGCGTGGAAGACGAGGACCTCGTAGCCGAGTTCGGCGAGGCGGGCGCGGGCCGTGTCGACGGCCGGGGTGGTCACGCCGAACATCGTGGCCGCGACGACCGGCCGTCCCCGGCCCGCCTGCTCGTCGTGGTTGCGCTCGTGGCGGCGGGCCATGCCCGCGGCGGCGGCCGCGGCGTTGCCGAGGACCTCGCAGGAGACGGAGTTGAGCCCGGAGATGTCGACGACGCTGTACATCAGGGTGAGGTCGCTGCTGTCGACGTACGGGGAGACGTCACCGCCCGCCATGGTGCTGACGAGCACCTTCGGTACGCCGATGGGCAGGGCCCGCATGGCCTGGGCGGCGACGGCGGAGCCGCCGCTCCCCGCGGCGGCGAGCACGGCATGCAGCCTCCCCTTGCGGTAGAGGTCGACGACGACCCGGGTCAGCCCCTGGGCCATCGCGGCGACTGCCGCGCCGCGGTCCCCGTCGGCCCGCAGCCTCGCCAGGTCGTGGCCCGCGGCCCGCGCGACGACGTCGGCGGTGACGTCGGCCACGGGCGCGTGCGCGGGCGCGGGCGTGGTCCCGGTGTCGACGAGGAGGACGTCCGCGCCGTACTCCCTGAGCCGCTCGCGCAGCCAGGCGTACTCCTCCCCCTTGGTGTCCAGTGTGCCGACCAGCACGACGGTCGCCATGCGCTCACCCTTCTCCTGATCCGGCCCGATCCCGGCCGGTCCCCCGCCCGTTCCCGCCTCCGGGTCCCGTCGCCCGGGGCCCGCCGTCGTCGATCCTCCGTCGTGCGATCTGCGGCGACAACGACCACTCTGGCCGGATTGGCCTGCGTGGTGGCGCAAGATGGTTGCCATGGCCCGGATTGCTTCGACCCGTTTGTCCCGACTCCTCACCGGCTGGTCGTCGGAGGGGCCGGGGCCGCTTCCCCGGCGGCTCGCGGACGCGCTGCGGGAGCTGGCCGCGCGGGGCGACGTCGCGGGCGGCACGGTCCTGCCCTCGCAGCGCGAACTGGCCCTGGTGCTGGGCGTCAGCCGGTCCACGGTGACGGCCGCGTACGGCCTCCTGGAGAGCGGGGGCTGGCTGGAGAGCGTACGGGGCAGCGGCTCGCGGCTGCGGGGGTCGGGGACGGCCGACGGGTACGTCACCGAGGGGCGGCTCGTGAGCTTCGACGCCCGGTCGCGCACGGCCGTCTCCGCCGGCGGCGCGGACCTGTCGAGCGGGGCGCTGCCGGGGCTCGGCGCGGTGGGCGAGGCGGTGGCCGCGCTGACCGGCGGGGACGTCGGCGCGCTGCTCGGGGACGACGGGTACCACCCGTACGGGATTCCCGCGTTGCGGGAGGGCATCGCCGCGTACTACCGGGCGGCGGGGGTGCCGACGGAGGCGGACCAGATCCTGGTGACGTCGGGTTCCCAGCAGGCGGTGTGGCTGGTGGCGCAGGCCCTGGTCGAGCCGGGCGACACGGTGGTCGTGGAGAACCCCACCTACCGGGGTGCCCTGGAGGCGCTGCGCGCGCGTGGTGCCCGGCTGGTGCCGGTGGGCGGTGACGGTCCCGCCGACGGCGGACAGTCCGCGGACGCGGCCGCGCTGCGGCGGTTGTGCGCCCATGTGCGGCCCCGGCTCGTGTACCTCCAGCCGACGGCGCACAACCCGACGGGGCGCAGCATGGACGGCGCGGCGCGGCGCGCCAGGAGTGGCAGCGGGTGCTCGGGGAGCGGGAGTTGTTCGTCGTGGAGGACACGGCGTGCGCGGAACTGAGCCTGGGAGACGCCGCGGACGGCAGGGACGGGGCGGACGGGAGGGGCGGCAGAGGCGGGGCGGACGGCAGGGACGTCACGGACGCCAGGGACGGCACCGGCGGGGTCGACGAGGCCGCCCCGGTGCCGCTCGTCGCCGAGCTGCCCATGGGCGCGTCGGTGACGGTCGGCACGCTCTCGAAGCTGTTCTGGGGTGGTCTGCGCGTGGGGTGGGTCCGGTCCTCGCCGCAGGTGGTGGCCCGGCTCGCGAAGATCAAGACCTCGGTGGACCTGTCCTGCTCCGTCGTGGACCAGCTCGTCGCTGTCCGGCTCCTCGACCGGCTGCCGGAGGCACGCGCGCGTCGCAGGGCCGAGTTGCACGGCCGCCGGGACGCGGCGGAGGCGCTGCTGCGGGCGGGGGCGCCGCACTGGGAGTGGACCCGGCCCGCGGGCGGCCCCGCACTCTGGGTGCGGGTCCCGGGCGCGGACACGGAGGCCCTCGCCCAGCTGGCACGCCGTCACGGCGTGTCCGTCGTCCCGGGGTCGGCCTTCTCCCCGGTGGACGGCTTCCGGGACCGGCTCCGGCTGCCGTACGGGCACGGGACGGACGCCCTGGCGGCCGCGCTGCCGACGCTGCTGGAGTGTGCGGAGCGCGCGGTCGGCTGACCGTCCCCGGCGCGGAGCGCGCGGTCGGCTGCCGGTCCCCGCCCCGGCGAGGGCGGTCGGCTGACCATCCCCGCCCCGGCGCCCCGGGTCCCTCAGGGATGCATCCGTGCGCCCTTGAGCACCTTGTCGACCACGTTGCGCGGCCCGTACACGGCGAGGCCCGCCAGATCCAGCCCGTCAGTCCCCACCGCGCGGACGGCGGCGCGGTTGTCGCGGTCGTTGCCCGTGGTGAACAGCTCGGTCGTGAACACCGCCCGCGGGAGCGCGCGGGAGAGGGCACGGGCGTGCGCCGCCGTCAGCGTCTCCTTCGCCCCCTCGAAGACCAGCACGGGCTGGCGGAACATCGGCAGGTACCGGGTGCCGTCGGCGTCCGCGTACGGTTCGCCGATCACCTCGGGCAGCTCCGTGCCGAGGCCGCTGACCAGGAAGGCGGTGACGTTCAGCCGCTGCCAGGTCTCCAGGTCCTCCCGCAGGAGTACGGCGATCTTGGTGTCGAAGCGGACGGGTGCGGTGTCGGTGGTCGTCATGGTCCGAGACTGCCGACCCGCCCGCCGTACCGTCTTGTACATTCCTTGCATGGTGGCCGGTCAGCAGGTCTCGGCGTGGCGCCCGCACGTGCCGGGAGTCGTCGAGGTCTTCCACGCCCGCTTCACCGCGCACGCGTACCCGATGCACGTCCACGACGTGTGGACCCTGCTCATCGTCGACGACGGGGCCGTCCGCTACGACCTCGACCGGCGCGAGCACGGCACCCCCGGCGACACGGTGTCACTGCTTCCGCCGCAGGTTCCGCACAACGGCTCGCCGGCGACCCCGCACGGATTCCGCAAGCGGGTGCTCTACCTGGATCTGACCCAGCTGGACGAGAGCTTCATCGGCGCGGCGGTGGACGGGCCCGATCTCGTCGATCCGCTGCTGCGCCGGCGCGTCGGCCAGCTGCACGCGGCGCTCGCGGACCGGGGCGGCGAGCTGGAGGCGCAGAGCCGGCTCGCCCTCATCCGGGAACGGCTCCGCACCCGTCTGCGGCCCCGGGCGGTCGCCCGCGCGCGCCCGGCCGATCCCGGGGTGGCCCACCGGCTCCGCGAGCTCCTCGACGCCCGGCTGCTCGAAGGGGTGACCCTGGACGAGGCCGCGCGGATCCTGCACGCCCATCCGACGCATCTGGTACGGGCGTTCAGCGGCGCCTTCGGCATCGCCCCGCACCAGTACCTGACCGCCCGCCGGCTCGACCGGGCCCGCCGGCTGCTCCTGGACGGGCGGCCGCCGGGCGAGGTGGCGACGGCGACCGGGTTCTACGACCAGTCGCATCTGAACCGCTCGTTCAAGCGGCTCGTCGGCACGACGCCGGGGCGCTTCGCCCGGAGCGGCGGGAACCCCTCGACCCCACTCCCCGTTATACCCCCTACGGGTATGACGAGGAGGCTACATGACCACCAGAAGAATGACCGCGCTCTCCCCCGAGCAGGCGCCGGGCCGGGCGGGTGAGCTGCTGACCGACATCGCCCGACGGCACGGGTCCGTCGGCGAGATGGTGTCGACGATGGCGCACTCACCGGCCCTGCTCGACGGCTACCTGAACCTCTCCCGGGCGATGAAGCGGGTGAAGATCCCCCGCGCCCTCAGCGAGAAGCTGTCCCTCGCCGTGCAGGAGTGGATCGGCTGCGGCACCTGCGCCGAGGCGCACCGTGCGGCCGGCCGTGCGGCGGGCCTGAGCGAGACGGACCTCGAACTGGCCCGCCAGGGCACGTCCACCGACCCGCGCGAGGCCGCGCTGATCGGCCTCGCGCTGCGGGTCCTGGCCGAACCGGGGTCCCTGTCCGACGAGGACGTCGCGGAGGTGCGGTCACACGGCTGGAGCGACCGGGTCATCGCGGAGGTGGTCGGAGTGGTCACTCTCAACCTGCTGACGGGCGCGTTCAACCTTCTGGCGGGCATCCAGCCGGAGCGCGAAGCCTGAGGGTGCCGCCGAACGGCGCGACGCTGTCGCGGAGCCCGGCGAGTCCAACGATTTCGGCGCGCCTCCGCGCACCGCCGCGCGCCTTCGCTCGTCCCGCGCTCAGGAAGGCGGGTTCGCGCGGTCGGAGTCGCCGCGGAGGACGCAGAACTCGTTGCCCTCGGGGTCGGTGAGGACCGCCCACCCCGTGCCGTCGGGGTTCCGGTGGTCGCCGGCCAGGGACGCTCCGAGGGCCAGGAGGCGCTCGATCTCCGCCTCGCGCGAGGTCGTCGGGCGCAGGCACAGATGGAGGCGGTTCTTGAGGGTCTTGGGCTCGGGAACCTGGTTGAAGTAGAGCACCGGGCCGCCCTTGAGCATCACCTGGGTCTCCGGGTCGCCCGGTCCGCTCGAAGGGTCCAACGGGGAGCCGGTCACCTCGCTCCAGAACCGCGCCAGCCCATAGGCATCCGCACAGTCGACCGCCACGTTCTGCACCACCGAATACATGCGGTCCACCATGCCGTATGAGCGGCATCGGACTCCATCAGGGGGTCTTCTCCCGGGGCGCCGGGGCCCGGAGGCCGCCCGGCGGTTCCGCCCGGCCGGCGAGGACGCCCGAGAGGATCGCGCGGGCGGTCGTCAGCAGCTCGGCCACCTGAGGGCTCGTCAGCGCGTAGTACACGGCCGTGCCTTCGCGGCGGGCGACGACCATGTTCGCCCGCCGCAGGACCGCCAACTGCTGGGAGAGGTAGGCCGGTTCGACACCCGTGTCGCGGAGCATCTCGGCGACCCCGTGCTCGCGCTCGCTCAGCAGCTCCAGGACGCGGATGCGGACGGGGTGTCCCAGTGTCTTGAAGAACTCGGCCTTCAGTTGGTAGAGCGGCGTACTCATCGCACCCACCCCGCGCGTCTCATCGACCCGGCACTCTGCAGCATGCCCCCATCCTCGCTCCTGTCGGAGCGGAAACGCACCGAGGACGGCTCCGCGGCCGATCATGGCCGGAACCTGCCAGGACGGGCCGGTACTTGGGCGGTACACGGACCGTACGTGAGCGGTACGTGAGCAGTACGTGTGCCGTACGTGTGCCGTACGTGGGCCGTACGTGAGCGGTGGCGCCGCCGGGGCGGTCAGGCGGTCGGCCAGGCGTCGCTGCGCCAGGCCCGCTGCTCCACGCCCGCGTCGCGGTGCGCGGCCAGCGCCGCGGCCAGGTCGCGGTGGACCAGGACCGGGGGGCCCTCGCCCGCCGGGACGAGGGAGCCGTCGGCAGGAATCGCGGCCAGTTCGAGGGCACGGCCCTCGGCCCGCAGCCGGAGCGCGGCCTCCGCGACGGCGAGCTGCCCGCCGGCCGACCAGCCCCGCAGCCGGGTCAGGTCGAGGACGACCGGACCCGTGCCCCGCGCCACCGCCCACCCCACGGCCCCGGTGAACCGTCCCACGGCGTCGGCTCCGAGGAACCCGGCCAGGGACAGTACGCCCAGGTCCTGCTGGACGGTGTAACGCCATTCGATGGTCATCTGCGTCGTCATCCTTCTCGTACGGCGGTCACTGCGGGAGCACGGACTGGGGGCACTGACGGGGGGCACGGGCCGCGGAGGCGCGTGCTGCCGAAGCGGGGGCGGGGGCGGGAGACAGGGCCGCGGGCCGGAGGCGATCTCGGCGAGGATGCGCCGGGCGGCGCGCATCAGCTGGGCCACGTCCCCGCCGGCGAGCGTGTACACGACGGTGGACCCCTCGCGGGCCGCGGTCACGATCCCGGAGCGGCGGAGCACGGCGAGCTGCTGCGAGAGTGCCGCCGGTTCGATCTCGATCCGCGCGAGCAGTTCCCGTACCGGCATCGGCCCGTCCTGGAGCAGCTCCAGGACCCGGACGCGGACGGGATGGCCCAGCATGCGGAAGAACTCGGCCTTGGCCTGGTGCGGCGGGACCGGCACGGTCTGTCCTCCGGGGGCACGGGGGCGCGGGGCGGGTCGCCGCGACCCGGCGGCTCCCGACGGGCACGGCCTGACCAGGATGTATCGAATTGCAGAAATCTGCAATTTGCCTTTCACGTACTGAGACGGGTTCCGGAGACCGGTCTCCGGCGCGACCGGTCTCCGGAACCGGGAACAGACTCCGCGTTCCCGGGGCTGCACCAGACAGCTCGAAGCGACAGCCGGAACGGACAGAAGGAAGCACCATGAAGATCGGCATCATCGGCGCCGGCAACATCGGCGGCAACCTGACCCGCCGCCTCACCGCCCTCGGTCACGACGTGTCCGTGGCCAACTCCCGCGGCCCGGAGACCCTCGCCGCGCTCGTCGAGGAGACCGGCGCCACCGCCGTCACCGCCTCGGAGGCCGCCCGGGGCGCCGAGATCGTCGTCGTGACGGTCCCGCTGAAGAACGTCCCCGACCTGCCGGCCGGGTTCCTCGACGGCGCGGCGGAGGGGTTCGCCGTCATCGACACCGGCAACTACTACCCCCGTGAGCGCGACGGCCGGATCGCCGCGATCGAGGACGAGGGCCTGACGGAGAGCCGCTGGACCGAGCTCCGCATCGGCCACCCGGTGATCAAGGCCTTCAACGGGACCTACGCGCAGGACATCCTGGACCGGCCGCGCCCGGCGGGCGACCCGGAGCGCCTGGCCCTCCCGGTGGCGGGTGACGACGCGGCGGCGAAGGAGAAGGTCCGGCTCCTCATCGACGAGCTGGGCTTCGACTCCGTGGACGCGGGCGGGATCGACGACTCCTGGCGCCAGCAGCCGGACACCCCGGTCTACGGCCTCCGGGAGGGCGTGGACGCCGTGACGAAGGCGTTGGGCGCCGCCTCTCCCGAGCGCCCCGAGGGCTTCCGGGGCTGACCACGCCCCCTCCGGGGCCGGCCTCGCCGCGCGCTCCGACCGGTTCGCGCCGCCGCCGGCCCCGGGCACTTCCCCGCCACAAAACCCGAACAAAGCTCTAGTTACGGCTGCACTAGGGTGTGCGCCATGTCTCCTAAGCAGCAGCGTGGCGAGGCCACCGTCGAACGTCTGCTGACGACGGCACTGAAGGTGTACGCGGACTCCGGCCAGGAGGGATTCACCGTGAACGCGGTGACGGCGGCCGGTGGTGTCAGCCTCGGCAGCCTGTACCACCACTTCGGCAGTTTCGACGGCCTCGCCGCCGCTCTGTACATCCGGTGCACGGAACGGTTGTGCGGCGAGGTCGTCGCCGCCCTCGGCCGCACCAGGACGGCCCGGACGGGAGTGCGGGCGGTGGTCACGGCGTACCTCCGGTTCACGGAGGAGAACCCGGACGCCGCCCTGTTCATCCACGCCTCGGCGTACTCGGGCCGTCTCGTCGCCCACGCCGAGCGGATCCGGGCTGCCGAGGAGCCGCTGCTCTCCGCGATCGGGGCGTGGCTGCGGCCCTTCGCGGAGGCGGGTGAGATCGCGCCGACTCCCGAGCCGCTGATCGAGGCCCTGGTCATCGGGCCGACGGCCGAGACCGCGCGCCGCTGGCTCTCCGGCGCGCACGACGTGGACCTCGCGCAGGCGGGCAGGATCCTGCCGGACCGGATCTGGCGTTCCCTCCGGCCGGAGTGACGGCGCGACCCGGGAACCTCAGCCTGCGGCCGGGCCCGCGAAGGTGACCTCGGCGGCCCGTACGGTGACCTCCGCGTCGCTCCCCAGGGCGTAGGCGGCGACCCGGGAGACCGTGGCGGCCGGGACGACCTCGCTGATCCCGGGCGCGGCCGGCACGTCCTGGGTGGCGTGGGCGTCGTGCGGGACGACGACGCGGTAGCCGCGCGCCAGCGCCGTACGTGCCGTCGCCTGCACACACATCTCGGACATCACACCGCAGACGGCGATCGCGCGCACGCCCGCGTCGGAGAGCACGACGCCGAGCCGGGTCTCCTCGAAGCCGTCGTCGTACGGCTTGCGGATGACGAACTCGCGCGGCCCGGGCGCGACGGGGTGGTGGAGCTCCCAGCCCGGCGTGTGGGGTTCGTCCTCCGCTCCGGGCGGTCCGTCGTTCTGGAGGTGCACGACGAGCGCGCCGTCCCGTCGCGCCCGCGCGAGGAGGTCCGTCGTACGGTCGACGAGCCGCGCGGCCGCGGGCACGGCCCCGTCACCGGTGACGAAGGCGGTCTGCACGTCCACGACGATCAGCGCGTCGACGGGCGGGGTGGCGGGGGTGTGTGTGGCGGGCGGGGCCGTGTCGGCGTGCTGGCTCATCCGACCATGATCCCGCCCACCCGCCGCCGGTGCCAGGGGATTTCGGACCGTCCCGCCCGCGGTTCCGGCCGTCCCGTCCACGCCCACGCACGTGTCCGCGCCGACCGCTTCGTACCGGCACGGGCACGGGTTCGCGTATCGCGGGTGTATCGAAAACCGCATACGCCCCCGCAACCGCCCTTCCACTTCCATGAGGGCATGACATCCAGCGCCCCGCCGCCCGCCCCGCCCCGCCGCACGCGCCGGACCGTGCTCACCGGCCTGGCTCTTCTCGGCCTGGCGGGCGCGCTGTACGTGGTGCGGGGGCCGCTCATGATGTCCGCTCCGCGGTGCATGGCCGGGCGGTGGCACGGCTGCTTCGACACCTTCAACGGTGTGGTGCTCATGACGCTGGTCGCGGTGCCGCTGTCCCTGCTCGTGGCGGGGGCCCTGGCCCTCCGGCGGCGGGCGGCCGGCCGCGCACCGGCCTGGCGGCTGTCGCTGGCCGAGGTGGGCATGGTCCACGGGACGGTGCCGTTCCTGTGGCTGACGCTGATGCCGGGCGCCGCGCCCAGCATCGCCCCCGCCCGGGTGAGCCTGGTACCGCTGCGGGACCTGGTCACGATGGGGACGCTCGGCATCGTCGGCAACCTCCTGGTCTTCGCCTCGCTCGGCTTCTTCGCCCCGGTGCGGTTCGCGGCACTGGCCTCCGTTCCCCGGATCCTCGCGCTCGGCGCGGGCTGTTCGGTCCTGGTCGAGGGCGCCCAGTACGTCTTCCGACTCGACCGGGTGTCCTCCGTGGACGACGTGCTGGTCAACGCCACCGGCGCCGCGTTGGCCGCGCTGGCCTCGCGGCACTGGTGGCGCACCGCGGCGGAGGCGCCCACGGACGGGCCCCGCCCCGCCCTGGCATCGGCGGCCTGAGCCGTGAGTCCGCCGCGTCCCCGGCCTCGGGCACCTCGGTGCCGGGTCCCGGTGCTTAGGCTTCAGCCATGCGCGTACTGATCGTGGAGGACGAGCCGTACCTGGCCGAGGCCGTCCGTGACGGGCTGCGGCTCGAGGCGATCGCCGCCGACATCGCCGGAGACGGCGACTCCGCCCTGGAACTGCTCGGCGTCCACTCCTATGACATCGCCGTCCTCGACCGGGACATCCCCGGCCCCTCCGGCGACGAGGTCGCCCGGCGCATCGTCGCCTCCGGGAGCGGCATCCCGATCCTCATGCTCACGGCAGCCGACCGGATCGACGACAAGGCCTCGGGTTTCGAGCTGGGCGCCGACGACTACCTCACCAAGCCGTTCGACCTGCGGGAGCTGGTCCTGCGGCTGAGGGCGCTCGACCGCAGACGCGCGCACGCCCGGCCCCCGGTCCGCGAGCTCGCCGGCCTGCGGGTCGACCCCTTCCGCCGGGAGGTCTTCCGCGACGGGCGGTACGTGGCGCTCACCCGCAAGCAGTTCGCCGTCCTCGACGTCCTCGTGGCCGCCGAGGGCGGGGTCGTCAGCGCGGAGGAGCTGCTCGAACGGGCCTGGGACGAGAACGCCGACCCCCTCACCAACGCCGTACGCATCACCGTCTCCGCACTGCGCAAACGGCTCGGCGAACCGTGGCTCATCGCGACCGTGCCGGGGGTCGGCTACCGCATCGAGGCCGCCCCCGGCACCCCCGACACCCGCAGCCCCGGCACCGGCCCCGCGCATGACTAGACGGCGAGGGCTCAGCGCCCGGCTGAAACTCACCCTCAGCTACGCCGGGTTCCTCGCCGTCGCCGGCGCCCTGCTGCTGGCAGTGGTGTGGGGGTACCTGCTGCGCTACGTGCCCGACAACCCCCAGGGCCTGCTGGGGGTCTCGCCCAACCGCTGGCTCCTGGTGCGCACCTTCTTCCCCGCCGCCGCCGTGGCGATGGCCTGCCTCCTCGTGTTCGGCCTGGTCGGGGGATGGCTCCTCGCCGGCCGGATGCTCGCACCGCTCCACCGGATCAGGGACGCGGCACGCAGGGCCGGGGAGGGGTCGCTGTCCCACCGGATCCGGATGAAGGGCCGCCAGGACGAGTTCCGTGAACTCTCCGACGCCTTCGACTCGATGCTCGGGAGGCTGGAGTCGCACGTCGACGAGCAGCGCAGGTTCGCCGCGAACGCCTCCCACGAACTGCGGACCCCGCTGGCGGTCTCGCGGGCGCTCCTCGACGTCGCCCGCGAGGACCCCACCCACGACCGCGAGGAGCTCGTCGAACGCCTGCGGACCGTCAACACCCGGGCGATCGCGCTCACCGAGGCCCTGCTGGTGCTCAGCCGCGGGGACACCGGCACCTTCACCCGCGAGAACGTCGACCTCTCCCTGCTCGCCGAGGAGGCGGCCGAAACGCTGCTCCCCCTCGCCGAGCGGCGCCGCATCACGCTCGACGTCACCGGCACCGCGGCCCCGACCAGCGGCTCCGCGGAGCTCCTGCTGCGGATGGTCACGAACCTCGTCCAGAACGCCGTCGTCCACAACGTCCCCGCCGGAGGCACCGTCACGGTCCACACCGGGACGGAGGGCGCCGGGACCGGCAGGATCGGGACGGGCGGGGGCGGTACCGGCGCCACGAGTGTGCTGCGGGTCGAGAACACCGGTCCTCCGCTCGCACCGGAGGTCGTGCCGACGCTCACCGAGCCGTTCCAGCGGGGCGCGACACGCGTGCGCACCGACGAGCACGCCGGCGTCGGCCTCGGCCTGGCCATCGTGCGGAGCGTCGTCCGCGCCCACGACGGCTCCCTCGACCTCGTCGCCCGCCCCGCCGGCGGCCTGCTCGTCACCGTCCGGCTTCCCGGCGCGCCCTAGCCGTCGTCGTCCGCGGGCGGGGGCCCGGCAGGGGGCACGGCGGCGAGCGGGACCTCGGGCGCGGCCTCGGACTCGACAGGCGTGGGAGGCGCGGACCCGGCAGGCGCGCCGGGCACGGACCCGGTAGGCGTGGCCGCCGCGGCCTCGGCCGCGGCGGCGCTTCGGCGGTCCGCTCGGGAGAGCAGCCAGTGGCCCGAGGCTCCCGTCGTGAAGAGGCCGGTGACGAGCGCGGCAAGCGAGGCGCCGGGACCCGAGGTCCAGTCGACCGACCGGTGGTGGACCGCGAGGACGAGCACCATGGCGAGCGCGATCAGCGGGACGGCCCGCAGCGCGGGGCGGATGCGGGTCAGATCGTCCTCGGCCAGCGCGCCGAGGACGCCGACGCCCAGCGCGAGCGCCCAGACTCCGAGGCCCTGCGCGTCCGCGCGGTTCACCGTCCACGGCAGGAGCGCGCCCCAGAAGCCGGGGAACGCGAGCAGCCCGGCGCCGATGCCGAGCCATCCCGAGCCGACGACGGCGAGCGGCGGCTTCGACCAGCCGGGCAGCGGTGCGACCGGGTGCCGAGGGGCCGCGCCCGTGCCGCCGGCCGGTCTCCGGTACTGCGCGACCAGGCATCCCAGCGCGCCGAGGGCGAGCAGCCCGAGCACGGCGACCCAGCCGAGGCTGAAGAGGGCGAGGAACAGTGGGCCGCCCTCGGCCGCCTGGAGGGAGCCGCCGTTCAGCAGGCTCACCGCGAACAGTCCTGCCAGCACGATCACCAGCGGCAGCACCAGGCTCCGTACGTCCTCCCAGCGGCGCGCCCGCCCNCGCGGCTCCGACGAGCCCGGGGCTCAGCGCCTCCGGGGACACCCAGGGGCCCGCCGCGTACCCGAACAGGCTCGTCACGGTGAGCAGGGCGCCGGTGGCGAGGCTGATGCCGCCCACGACGGCGCTCAGGACGACGATGCCGGGTGACAGTTCCTTCCGGACGGCCATCAGTTGCTCCCGTCCGCTCCGACCGGCCGCGTGGCCGCACGAGCGGGTGGGGCAGGGGGATCCTCCGCCGACTCCCCCTGCCTCCTGAGGACTTCCCGTCCGTGCAGGACGCGCAGACTCACCACCGCGACCGCCGCGTACGCCAGCATGCCCGCGCCGATGCCGACTCCCGCGATCAGGGACGTGAGCCGGTCGAGGCCCATCGTCCGCTCCAGTACGGGCACCGTGACCGCCGAGAAGGCGGGGGCCAGGCACTGGGCCGCCAGGTGCAGCCGCCACTCCTCGCGCGCCCAGACCGCTCGCCGCACCCGGGCGCGCATCGCGCGGACCGCGACGACGGCGTACGTCAGCACGTACGGGACGAGGTACGCGACGAGCAGCCTCCGCCCCTGCGTCCCCTGGCCGAGGAGGGCGTACACGATCCAGCCCAGGCCCGCGGCGCCCAGGACGTGGGCGGCGACGAGGACCGGGCCCGGGGCCCAGGTGCCGGTCGCTCCGGGAACCCCGGTCCGCCGGTCGAGGGCCCGGGAGGCCAGGAGCGCGCCGAAGGCGACGAGCGCGCCGAGGTGCATGATCGCGACGCGGTTGATGTCCTGGAGGGAGAGGCCGGGGTACAGCGCGGGCAGGACGCCCCATTCGATCCGCAGCAGCGGAGCCGTCATCAGGAAGCCGTAGCAGAGCAGCAACCAGCGCTGGTGCAGGTCGGGGAAGCCCCGCACGGCGGCGAGGACTCCGAAGGTCACGCTGCCGACCGTGCCCACCAGGATCGTCGCGAGCACGATCCAGAACGCGGCGCCGCTGAAGGCCTCCGCGGGCGGGGTGCGCAGGAGGTAGAGCGCCGCGCCGGCCATCGACACGTACACCGTGGCGGCGAAGACGGTTCCGAGGGCGCGGTGCAGCCGGATGCGTCGGCGTACCGCCGAGAGCAGCTGCACGGGACCGAGCAGCATCAGGAGGCCGCCCAGGACCGAGTGGACGATCAGCGGGACGAGACTGCGGGTGTACGGTCCCATCCGGTCGCGGACGGCGTCGGCCACGAACTCCGCGGAGACGGACCGGCCGAGGAGCCACTCGCCGAGGGCGGGAGCTCCGGGGGTGGCGTACGGCCAGAGTTCGGTCATGGCGATCGGCGCGTACACGAGGCAGACCACCGTCACGGCGACGGCGGACACCCGCCCCCACCTGATGCCCGCACCGGAGCCGGCACGCGCGCCCGGACCCCTATCGGTACGCGCGCTCGTCCTCGCATCCGTGCCTGTATCCGTGCCCGTGCTCGTCGAACGTCCCACGGCGCGTCCCCCTCCACCGTCCGCGGCACCGATCCCACCGCGATAGTCCTTTCTGGACTATGGAGGAAGGTAGGGCGGAGCACCGCCGGGGTCAACCGGTCAGTAACAACAATCGGGTCCCGGGGAGGGGAATCAGGGTTCGCGGCTCTCGACCCAGTGCCAGAAATCGACCATCATCCGCTCGTACCGGATGCCGAACTCCAAGGCCTCGCGCTGCCCGCGCGTCAGCAACTCACCTACCCCTCCGGCGAGTTCCTCGTACTCGTCCAGGGTCCGCCGGTGCTCCTCGATCTGCACCGGGGCGTGGACCCGCGGGCTCGCCCCGAACCACAGCTTGAGGATGCCGCGCTCGCGAGCCTCGACCGGGACGAAGGCGGGGTCGGCCAGCCAGCCGCGCAGCGCCTCCGCGCCCTCCTCGGTGAGCCTCATCAGGCGCCGGTTCCGGCCGCCGGGCTGCCTGACCTCCGAGAGCAGCCCCGCCTCCAGGAGCCGGTCGCACTGGGCGTAGACCTGCGCGTGCGGCATGGACCAGAAGGGCGCCACGGTCCGCGCGGCCTCGACCTTCACGTCGTAGGGGCTGGCCTCACCCAGCTTGTCGATGATGCCCAGCACGAGGAAGGAGGGCGTGGTCAACCGGACGTCAGACATGCGTCCGACGGTATCGCGAGGGCGCGGCCGCACCCCTCCCTCCGACGCTGGGAGCCGCCTACGGGGCGGGCCTCATCACGCCGGGGCCGTACAGCAGGGGGTCCGCCGGGTCCCAGTGAGGGGCGACAAGGTCCGGCAGCCCGGCGGACGGCGCCGGGTTCCACCCTTCCGGCAACTCCCCCGGCCACCCGTCGACCGGCCCCTCCACCGGCTCCCCCTCCGGCGCCGCTTCCGGGTTCAGGACGTCGTCGAGTTCCGTCAGGCGGATGAGGCGGAGGATCCACGGCTGGTCGCAGACGAGCCGCCAGTGCGACCCCCGCTGCCGGGTGCGCACGGCGCAGTGGGCGAGGAGGCCGAGCCCGGTGGCATCGCAGAAGGTGAGGCGCCGGATGTCGACGGTCAGGGCGTCGGACTCCCGCACGAGGGCGTCGAGCTCGGGCCGCAGGTGCCGTACGAGGACGAGGTCGAGCTCGCCCCGGAGGGCGGCGACGGTGACGTCGCCGGTCGACCGGACGGCCAGGTGGGGGTCATGGCGGGGAATCAGCTGCATCGGGCGCTCCACAGGGTGGCTCCATGTGTCGCTTCGAGCGTGGACGCCTCCCTTCCGGGAGGGACGTTTCGCCTCGGCCGCTGTCACCTGAATCGGTGAATGTTCGAGCCACTTCCCCTCGTACGGACGAGCGATGTGCGTACGCACGGCCACATGCTCGGGTCTGCACCCCCGCCTGCGTCCGCGCCGTTCAGCGCTCACCCTCGGAGCCCGGGCCCGCGGCGGACGCGGCGAAGGCCTCCTCCTTGATCCGGTCGAACTGGGCAGCCATGGCGGCGGAGAGCGCCTGCGCGGCGGACAGCGGCCGGACCATGACCATAAAGTCGTCGATCCTGCCCTCCTCGTCGAAGTGGAGGAAGTCGCAGCCGTTGATCTCCATGTCGCCGACCTTCGCGGTGAAGACGAGGGCGTGGTCCCGGCCGTCGTCGCTCCCGATCTCGCGGACATACGTGAAGTCGGTGAAGACGCGCATCACCCCGCGCAGGATCGCGGCGGTGATGGCCTTGCCGGGGTACGGGCGGAAGGCCACCGGGCTGGTGAAGACCACGTCCTCGGCGAGCAGCGCCTCGATGGCGGCGTGGTCCCGGTTCTCGACGGCGGCACGGAAGGGGTGCATGATGACTCCTATGCAACTTTTTGATTAGGTGTAGATGCAGCTAACCTCATCGCCCGGGAGACGTCCAGGGGCCCGGCACCGGACGCGGGCCGGCCGATCCCCCGCCCTCACGGCCTACGCCTGAACCGTGATCGCCCGCGCATGACGACGGGCGGCGGGTCGGCCATACTGGCCCGCGGCATTCCAACGGGGGCGTGCCGCACAGGGGGTGGCGAGTGGACGGCGTTGACCTGCCGGAGCGCATCGGCGACTACGCCGTGGAGCGCGAGCTGGGTTCGGGCGGCATGGGGACGGTGTACCTGGCGCGGTCGCGGGGCGGACGCACCGTGGCGGTCAAGGTGGCACGCCCCGAGCTGGCCGCCGATCCGCACTTCCGTGCCCGGTTCCGCGCGGAGGTCGACGCCGCCCGCAGGGTCGGCGGGTTCCACACCGCCCAGGTGGTCGACGCCGACCCGGACGCGGCCGCTCCCTGGCTCGCGACCGCCTACATCGCGGGGCCGACGCTCTCCGGGCTGCTCGCCGAGCGGGGTCCGATGGACGAGGCCCGACTGCGCCTGCTCGGCGCGGCGTTGGCGGAGGCGCTGCAGGCCATCCACGGCTGCGGCCTGATCCACCGCGACCTGAAGCCCGGCAACATCATCATGGCCGACGACGGTCCGCGGGTGCTCGACTTCGGCATCGCCCGGGCTCTGGAGGCGACCCGGCTGACCTCCACCGGCGCGGCCTTCGGCACCCCCGGCTTCCTGGCCCCCGAGCAGGCCCAGGGGCTCGAAGTGGGCGGCTCCGCCGATGTGTTCGCGCTGGGCGCGGTGCTCGTGGCGGCGGCCGGAGGGCAGCCGTTCGGGGAGGGCACCCCGATGATGCTGATGTACCGGGCCGTGCACGAGCCGGCGGACCTGTCCGCGCTGCCGGAGGGCATCCGCCCGGTGGTCACCGCCTGCCTGGCCAAGGACCCGGCGCACAGGCCCACTACCCGGGCGCTGTTGGACCTCCTGGCGCCGATGAGCACCGCGAAGCCTGCGCCGGACGCGGCTGCCCACCCGGCGACCGAGGTCTCCCCGGTGACACCCCCGCCGACACTCTCGCCGACACCTCCGTCGACGCCGACCCCGACCGCCGTGTCGGCCGCGGCGCCGGCCGCCGCCGGGGGTATCGCCGACGCGGCGACCGTCTCGGCCCACCCGGAAGCAGCGGCGGGGGGTGCCGGTTCGCCGCCGGGAAAGCGGTCCGCCGGTCGGGTCGTCGCCGCTGCCGCCGGAGCCCTGCTGGTGCTCGGCGGCGCGGGCTACGCCGTCTACTCGTACGACGACACCTCCTTCCCCCCGGCCACGCACGAGCTCGTGCTGCCCGAATCGATGGTGGACGGCGCGTACGGGCGCGACGTCGAGCACCGGCTTCCCCCGGACCCGCTGCCGGACGACGCGGGCCGGAAGGGGGCGACGCACTACTCCGCCGACTACACCGTCACGAGTGCCGGCACCGAGAAGGGGGTCGCGTTCCGCACGGTGGAGGTGTACGGCTCGTCCGGACGGTACAAGGACCCGGAGGAGCACAGGGACGGCCTGATGGACGCGATGACCCTGACGGGCAGCGAGACCGTCAGCGATCCGCCCAGGACGATCAGGCCGCCCGGCTCGGACGTCGACATCCGCTGCGAGACGGTGGACGCGAAGACCGTGTGCGGCTGGGGCGACGCCAACTCGACCGTCGCGATCGGGTTCACCCCGAGCGCCCCCCTCGACGTGGCGGCGGAGGAGACCCGGAGGATACGCGCCGAGATCCGCAGGCCGATCGCGACCTCGACGGACACCCCCTAGGGCCGGCGGCCCGCCGGGCCCGTCACCGCCGACAGCGGGATCCGGCGGAACTCCACCCTCTCGTACGCGCTCCCGGTCCCGGTCTCGTGGAGGAGTCCGATCGTCGCCTCGTCCAGCCGGACGAGGTCGGAGTAGGCGGCCTTGTCGCGGGACACGGTCAGCCTCCGGGTGAAGGTCAGGCCGCCGTCCTCGCTGCTCCACAGGGCCGGTTCGGCGCGGGCCGTCGGCACCGACGGGGCCGAGAACAGCAGGCTGCCGCCCGGCCCGCCCACGTACAGCAGACTGCCCTGGACCACGGGGACGCCGTCCAGGCCCGGCGGGGGCGCGAAGGGGCGCAGCAGACGGGTCCCGCCCATGGACGCAGGGGCGCCGACGCGGTTGCCCGGTCCGGTGCCGAACTGGTCGCGCGCACTGAAGTACAGCCTTCCGTCGGGCAGTTCAGCCGCGGTCGACTCGTTGGTGTTGACCGTGCCGTCGTACGTGTCGTCCACGAAGCCCAGCTGCCAGGAGCGGCCGCCGTCGTCGCTGTACAGCGCGTGGGCCCCGTAGTAGCGGGGCTCGCGGCCGGTGTCGTCCGAGCCGTCCGGGGGCGCCGCCGAGTGGTTGGCGGGCACGACGAGGCGCCCGGTGTACGGGGGACGGGTCAGCGCGACGGCGTGGCCGGGGCCCGTGGCGTACCAGCGCCAGTCGGGGCGCTTGACGGAGGCGGTGATCTCCCGGGGCTCCGAGAACGTCCGCCCGTCGTCGGTGCTCCGCTGGACGAACACCCGCCGGCTGCGGGCGGCGGGGACCTCGCCGGCCAGGATCTGCGCCTCGGTCGCCCCGCCGCCGTTGTACGAGCTCAGCAGGACCACGTCGCCGGAGCGCGGGTCGACGACGGGCGCCGGGTTGCCGCGGGTGTCGCCGCCTCCGGCGGCGGCGACGCGCGCCGGCCCCCAGGTGCATCCGCCGTCCTCGGACCGCCGCACCACGAGGTCGATGTCCCCGCTGTCCCCGGCGCCGCCGACCCGCCCCTCGGCGAAGGCGAGCAGGGTGCCGGCCGGGGTCCGTACGACGGCCGGGATGCGGTAGGACACGTACCCGCCGACGCCCGCGGTGTACGGGACGGAGGCCCCGCACAGGCCCTCGTCCCCCGGAACTCCCGCCGCCCGGACGGCGGGTTGCGCGGCCCGCTCCCGCGGGGCGGCCGACGCGCCGGGCGCCCACCCGGCGGCGGCCGGCCCTCCGAGGGCCACCAGGAGCCCCGCCACGGTCCCAGCGGTCACACGCCTCACGGGGGATACCTCCGGTGCCGCTCACCAGCTGACGCCACCGCCCACCGGGACATCGCCGGGGGCGGCTCCGGTCGCCGACTGTAGCCCGGCGGACGCCCCGTACCCCGGAGCGCACCGCCGAGGCCGTGGCCCCGGCCGGCCCGGCGGCCGCCGCTCCCCGGGCCGGGTCAGCCCGCGAAGCGCGCCATCCAGGACTCGACCTCGGCCGAGGAGCGCGGCAGGCCCGCCGACAGGTTCTCGTGGCCGGCCTCGGTGACGACCAGGTCGTCCTCGATCCGGACGCCGATGCCCCGCCACTCCTCCGGCACGGTCAGGTCGTCGGGCTGGAAGTACAGCCCGGGTTCGACCGTGAGCACCATGCCCGGTGCGAGGAGGCTGTCGACGTACTCCTCCGTGCGGGCCTGCGCGCAGTCGTGGACGTCGAGGCCGAGCATGTGCCCGGTGCCCGCCATCGTGAAGCGACGCTGGAGCCCCAGGGCGTACGCGCGGTCGACAGGGCCCTCGATGAAGCCCCACTCGACGAGCCGCGCCGCCAGGTGCCGCTGGGACGCCTCGTGGAAGTCGCGGTACGGGGCACCCGGCTTGACCGCGGCCATGCCGGCCTCCTGCGCCTCGTACACCGCGTCGTACACCTGGCGCTGGACCGGGGTGAACGTGCCGCTGATCGGCAGCGTGCGGGTGACGTCGGCCGTGTAGAGGGAGCGGGTCTCCACGCCGGCGTCGAGCAGCAGCAGTTCGCCGGGCCGGACCGGGCCGTCGTTCTCCGTCCAGTGCATGATCGTGGCGTGCTCGCCGGCGGCACAGATCGAGCCGTATCCCACGGCGTTGCCCTCGAGCCGCGCACGCCGGAAGAAGGTGCCCTCGATCCACCGCTCGGAGGAGGCGACGGCCTTCGACAGCTCGGCGACGCAGTCGGTGAACCCGCGGACGGTCGAGTCGACCGCCTTGCGCATCTCGCCGATCTCCCACGCGTCCTTGACGAGCCGGAGTCCGGAGAGCGCCTCCTCCAGCTCGTCGTCGCGCTCCTCGTCCGTGCCGACCGCGGCTTCGAGCACCGGGTCGACCCCGCGGACGATCCGGGTCGGCACACCGGAACCGGCGGCGAGGTCCTCGGCGATGGTCCGGACGTCGCGGCAGGGCAGACCGAGGACGACCTCGGCCTCGGCGAGCGAGCGGCGCCGGCCCATCCAGAGCTCGGCCGTGTAGCCGATCCAGAACTCGTCGTCGTCGCGGCTGTCGCGCGGCAGCTGGTAGCAGAAGGCGTCGTGGCCGCCGTCCGCGCGGGGTTCGAGCACGAGGGCGCCGTCGCGCGCCTGGTCGCCGGTCATGTGCACGTATCCCGTGTACGGGCGGAAGGGGTACGTGTCGTCGTTGGAGCGGGTCTTGAGGTTGCCGGAGGGGATCACGAGGCGCTCGCCGGGGAAGCGCGCGGAGAGCGCGGCGCGGCGGCGGGCCGCGTACGGGGCCTGCTCGTCGGGCTCGAGCCCGTGCCGCTCGGTGTCCGCCCACCCCGACCTCATCAGGGTGGAGAGCTCCTCGGAGACGCCTTCGTAGAGGCCGTTCTTGCGACCCTTCGCCACGTCCTGCACCTTCTTCCGGATCGGTTCCTCGGCCGCCGTGGGCCGGCGACGTCCGGAAGGTACTCCGCGACGCGGGCGCCGGTTGCCGAAGACGGCCAGTGGCACTGATCGGCCAGGCTCCCGCCGTCCGGCGGGGCGCCGCCGCCGTCCGGCGGGGCCCCCGACTGTCCGGTGGACGTCCGCGCGCCCCGCGTGGGCGCTGCCCCTCCCCCGCGCGCGCCGCCCCTCACCCGTCGGCGAGGAGCAGCGCCGCGGCTCGGCGGCTCAGGCCCGGCCCGCTGCCCCGACGATCCGGCGGACCACGGACGAGGCCTGCTCCGGGTGCCGCTCCAGCCATGTGCCGACGTGCGCGCGGACCGCCTCCTCGACGCAGGAGCGCACCTCGGCGCCGCCCAGGAGCGTGCGGGTGGCTCCGCTGTACTCCGCCCGGTCCAGCTTCACCGACACGACCGCGGTGAGGCCCGCGCAGACCCGGTCGGCGTCCGGATCGGGGTCCGCCGCCGTCAGGAGGCGCCGCTCCCTCGCGTACGCCGTGAGCGCGGCCGCCAGTCCGGCGCGGAAGCCCTCCACGTGCGCGCCGCCCTCGTGGGTGGGACCGCTGTCGGCGAAGCTCCGGACGACCGTGCCTCCCGAGTCCCCCGCGTCGCGCCAGCGGAGGGCCACTTCCACCGTCCCCGCCATCCGCGGGTCCTCCACCTCGAAGGCGAGGATGTCCGGGTGGACGGGCGCGCCCTCGGCCGTGGTCTCCAGGAAGGCGACGAAGTCCCGTACCCCGCCCTCGAACCGCTCGGTCACGGCCCCGCTCGGAGGACGCTCGTCGGTGAGGGACAGGCGCAGGCCCCGGTTCAGGAGGGCGAGTGCCCTGAGGCTCTCCGCGAGTGCCTCGTACGAGCAGTCCGTCGTCTCGAACAGGTCCGCGTCCGGCCAGAAGGTGAGCGTGGTCCCGCTCCCCGTCGCGGGCCCGGCGGGCGAGGGCGGGGCGAGCGCGACGCCGCGCGCGTACTCCTGGACCTCGCGCACTCCGTCGCGCCGCACCTCGGCGACCAGTCGGCTCGACAGCGCGTTGACGGTGCTCAGCCCGACGCCGAAGAGGGCGAGCCGCAGCACCCGGCCGCTGCCCGGCTCCCACCCGGCGTACACGCGTGTCAGCTGGGCCTCCAGGCCGGGAGGGGAGGCGTCCCCAGCGCTTTCGAAGGGGACGCCGGGCCCGTCGTCGGCGACCCGGACGCCGCCGTCGGAGGTGAGCGTGACGTCCACGGAACCGGCACCGCGCGCCAGTGCCGCGTGCACGCCCGGACTCAGGGCTTCGCACACCATCTGGTGCAGACCGCGTGGCCCGGTCGATCCGACGTACATCCCCGGCCTCTTCCGGATGGCCTCGAGCCCTTCGATCACCTGGATCCGGGCGGTCTCGTCCGTGCGTGCGGCGTCGCTCATGAAGTCCCCTCCGACGGTGCTCTGCATGCCTCCGCCAGCCTAGGCGGATTCGCACGAAACACCAGGTCAGAGGGGTTGTGGCGAACGTCTGGGAGGGGAGGTGGGCGCCTGTCGGGAGGCGGTCGGCCCAGCGGTGGCCGACCCCCGTCGGAGGCCGTCCCCGGTGCCTCCCGAGCCCGTCACGGCACACGGACGGCGGGTACCGACGGCCCCTGATCGAAGACGTCGATAATCGGGGCATGGCGAACGAGAAACTCGGCGAGGCACTCCGGCTTCTGGGCATCGGCCAGGAGGGCGCCCGGGTCTATCTGACCCTCCTGGAGCACGGGCCCGCGCCGCTGAGTTCGATCGGTGCCGCGGCCGGGCTCGGGGGCGAGGCGCTGGCGGAGGCGTACCGCGAGCTGGTCGACTGCGGTCTGGCGAGCGCCGCCGAGGAGGGTTCCAACGTCGTGGCGCCGGTTCCACCGACCGCGGGTCTGGAGATCCTCGGGCGGCGCAGGGCGGCCGAGCTCGACGCGTCCCGGATCACCGTGGGGGGCGCGTTCGAGTCGTTCCGGCGGCACCGGCTCGCGGGCTACCACGATCCGCTGGTGGAGGTCGTGACGGGGGACGCGATCGGGCTCCGGATGCGTCAGGCGTGGACGAGCGCCCGGGAGCAGATCCGGCAGTTCGACTCGCCGCCGTACTTCCCCCTCGTCGGCGCGACGGACGACGCGCTGGCCACGCTGGCGCGCGGGGTGACGCAGCGGGTCGTGTACTCGCGGGAGTCCCTGGAGTTCCCGGGGCAGTTGGAGAACTCGATCGAGCCGTGCATCGAGGCCGGGGAGCAGGCGCGGGTCCTACCGTCGGTGCCGGTCAAGCTCGTGATCATCGACGACGCGTACGCCCTGGTCGCCCTGTCGATCAAGGAGACGGACGTGTACAACACGATGCTGGTCGTGCAGCCGTGCGGCCTGCTCTCCGCGCTCGTGGCGCTGTTCGAGCAGGCCTGGCAGAACGCGCTGCCGTTCCACGGCCGTTCGGCCCGGCCGGCGGGGCTGCTGCCCGCCGACCGGCGTCTGCTCCGGCTGCTCGCGGCCGGCGCGAGCGACGAGGTCATCGCCCGGGAGATCGGCGTCAGCCGTCGTACGCTCTTCCGCCGCGTGCAGGTCCTGATGGCCAGGCTCGGGGCTACGAGCCGGTTCCAGATGGCGCTGCAGGCGCAGCGGTCGGGGTGGCTGTGAGCGGTCCGGGGATCGCCGTCGCCTCCGCCTCCGCGGCGCGCTCGGCTCCGGTTCCCGCCTCGGCTCCGGCTGCCGCGCGCGGTGCCGGTCCCGCTTCCGCTCCCGCTCCCGCTCCCGCGAGCTGCTGCCACAGATAGGTGTGCACGAGCGCGCTGTTGTGGGCGGCCTGTTCGTTGTCTCCCGCGCCCGCGTGCCCGCCGCCGGTGTTCTCGTGGAAGAGCACCCGGTGGCCGAGCTCCCGCAGCCGGGCCGCCGTCTTCCGGGCGTGCCCGGGGTGGACGCGGTCGTCGCGGGTCGAGGTCATCAGCAGGACCGGCGGGTAGTCGCGGTCTGCCGCGAGCCGGTGGTACGGGGAGAGCGCGAGCAGGTGGGGGCGGTCGGCCTCGTCGTCGGGGTCGCCGTACTCGGCGATCCAGGAGGCGCCCGCGAGGAGCTTGTGGAAGCGGGTCATGTCGAGGAGCGGCACCTGGGCGACGATCGCGCCGAAGAGCTCGGGGCGGCGGGTGAGCATGGCGCCCATGAGGAGCCCGCCGTTGCTGCCGCCCTTGGCGCCCAGCATGGCCGGGGTGGTGACGCCCCGTGCGACGAGGTCCTCGGCGACGGCGGCGAAGTCCTCGAAGGCCCGGGGGCGTTCGGCGCCGAGCGCGGCCTGGTGCCAGTCGGGGCCGTACTCGCCGCCGCCGCGGATGTTCGCGATGACGTACGTGCCGCCGCGTTCCAGCCAGGCGCGGCCCGTCACACCGCCGTAGAAGGGGGTGAGGGAGACCTCGAAGCCGCCGTAGCCGTACAGCAGGGTGGGGCCGGGGCCGGGCGAGGTGGCCCGGTCGGGGCCGACGACGAAGTACGGGACGCGCGTGCCGTCCCGGGAGGTCGCGAAGTGCTGCTCGACGGTGAGGCCGGTGGGGTCGAAGTGGTGCGGGGCCTGCTTGAGGACCTCCGAGCCGCCGCCGATCCGCCCGTGGTGGAGGCTGGAGGGCTGGAGGAACCCGGACACGTCGAGGAAGTACTCGTCGGACACGTCGGGGTCGGTGTCGACGACGCCGACGGCGGACAGGGCCGGGACGCCGACGAGCGGCTCGCGCGTCCAGCCGCCGCCGGCGGCGGGGGTGAGGACCTCGATGTGGGTGCTGACGTCCCGCATCGTCTCCAGGAGGAGGTGGTTGCGGGTCCAGGTGTGCCCCGCGAGGGCGGTCCGGGCGTCGGGGGTGAAGAGCACGTCGGGCGTGCGGTCGCCCGCCAGGAAGGCGTCGAAGTCGAAGGCGAGCAGCGAGCCCGTCGGCTGTCCGAGCCACGCGGACTTGAGGGTGACGACCAGGTGGTGCCGATGGGCGTAGACGCTCGCGTCGTCGGGCACCTCGATCCGTACGCGGGTGCCGTCGGGGCGCAGGAGGTACGTCTCGCTGCGGAAGAAGTCCAGGGAGCGGCCGACGAACTCCCGCTCGAACCCGGGTGTGGTGTCCCGGTAGCCCCAGGCGGCCACGTCCGCCCGGTCGGCCTCGTAGACGAGGGCGGCGTCCTCGACGGGGGTGCCGCGCCGCCACCGGCGGACGGTCCGCGGGTAGCCGGAGTCGGTGAGCGAGTCCGGGCCGAGGTCCGTGCCGACGAAGACGGTGTCGTCGTCGACCCATCCGATCCGCGTCTTGGCCTCGGGCAGCCGGAACCCGTCGTCGACGAACTCCCTCGTGCCGAGGTCGAACTCGCGGACGACGACGGCGTCCCCGCCGTCGCGCGAGAGCCGCACCAGGGCCCGGTCGTGGTCGGGCCGGCGGACCCGCGCCCCGTCCCAGACCCACTTCTCGCCCTCGGCGTCGGCCAGCGCGTCGACGTCGAGGAGCACCTCCCACTCGGGGTCGTCCCTGCGGTACTGCTCCAGGGTCGTGCGGCGCCAGACTCCGCGCAGGTGGTCCGCGTCCCGCCAGAAGTTGTACAGGTGCTCACCGCGCCGCACGGTGTAGGGGATCCGGTCGGAGGAGTCGAGCACCTCCCGCAGCCGCGTCTTCAGGGCGCCGAACGCCTCTCCGCCGGTCACCGCTCCCGCGGTCTCCGCGTTACGTTCGGCCACCCAGGCCAGCGCGGCCTCTCCGGAGACGTCCTCCAGCCACAGGTACGGGTCGTCGTCGTGCAGGTTCGCCATGGGTCTACTTCCCGTCCTCGCGTCGCAGCCGCGCCGACAGATGGTGTTGCAGCGGCCGGCCCACCGCCGCCAGGTCGTGGAGGAACTCCAGGGTGTCCGCGTCCGCGAGGGTGTAGCGGCGGCGGGTGGCCTCGACGTGCTTGGCCGTGGGGGCGAGGGCGACCGTGTGCGTGGTGAGGTCGATCGCGCCGTTCTCGGCGCGGCCGACCAGGATCTCCGCGATGCCGGTGGGCTGGGTGATCAGCGCCTCGACGGTGCCCTCGGGCTTGAGGCGCCACCAGCCGCTCTCCCGCGCCGCGGGTCGCAGCGGGGTGCCGTCCGGGTCGATCAGCCAGGCGCGCGCCTCGTAGTGGAGGAAGGGGCGGCCGTCGTGGCTGAAGGTGACCTCCTGCGCGTACGTGAAGTCCTCGGCGAGCGTCGGGTACTCGCCCTGGCCGGTGCCGGTCCAGGTGCCGAGGAGCCCGGCCACCGGTGCGAGGAACTCGTGCGGGGCCGGTGCCGCGTCCGGCCGGAGGGCGTCGGGGTACGGAGGCTGCCGGTCGCGGTCGTTCATGGTGCGTACTCCTGGGTCGAGGCCTGTGCCGGAGGGCAGCTTAGGCCGACCGCCCTCCGGCGGGCCTCGTGGCACTCGTGACGGGCACCAGGGGTGTCGTGCCGATCAGGCCGGATCAGGGAGCGGTGCCAGACCCCGCGAGCCCGGCATGATCGACACGACACCCTCTAGCCGCGCCGGCTCCGTACCAGCAGGTAGAGGAAGTACGGCGTGCCGATGACCGCCGTCATCAGGCCCGCGCCGAGCTGGGCCGGGGCGATGACCGTACGGCCGACGAGGTCGGCGGTGCAGACGAGCGCGGCGCCGAGGAGGATCGCGACCGGCACCACGCGCGCGTGCCGGCGGCCGACCAGGGCGCGGGCCGCGTGGGGCGCGACCAGGCCCACGAAGCCGATCGTGCCGGCGGCGGCCACGGCGGTGGCGGTGAGCAGGACGGCCAGGGCGAGGAAGCCGAGGCGTGCGCGTCCCAGGCCGAGACCGAGGAGGCGCGGGGTGTCCTCGTCGAGCGAGACGAGGTCGAGCTCGGTGCGCCGGGCGAAGGCGAAGGCCGTGCCCGCGGCGAGGACGGCGACGAGGGGCACCGAGTCGGGCAGGGACCGCCCGTAGGTGGAGCCCGACAGCCAGGTGAGGGCCTTCGTCGCGTTGAACGGGTCGGTGAGGATGATCAGGAGGCTGATCAGGGCGGAGGCGGCGATGGCGACGCCGAAGCCGACGAGGACGAGCCGGTTCTGCTGGAATCCGCCCCGGGCGGCCAGTCCGAAGACGAGGACGGAGCTGGCGGCGGCGCCCGCGAACGCGGCGCCGGCCATGCCCCACGAGCCGGCGATGGGCACGGTCGTCACGAGGAGGACGGCGCCGAGCGCGGCGCCGCCGGAGACGCCCAGGATGCCGGGTTCGGCGAGCGGATTGCGGGTGACGGCCTGGACGAGGGTGCCGGCCAGGGCGAGCGCGGCGCCCGCGAAGAGGGCGGCGACGACGCGGGGCACCCGGGTGTCGAGGACGAAGGTGACGGTCCGGCCCGCCTGTCCCTGGGCCCAGTTCAGGACGTCGCCGAGGAGCAGCTTGCTGTCGCCGAGGAGGACGCCGGCGACGGCGACGGCGATCACCACGACGACCAGGACGGCGGTGACGGTGAGGAAGCGGGCCCTGCTCCTGATGCGGAGCCGCTCGGTGGCGGTGGCTCCGGCCGTGTCCCGGACGCGGATGGCCATGACGATCAGGAAGACGGCGCCGACCAGGCTGGTGACGACGCCGGTCGGCACGGAGACCGCCACGTCCGCCGGGACGACGGCGCGCAGCAGGACGTCGGAGCCGAGCACGAGGGCGGCGCCGGTGAGTCCGGCGGCGGGCAGGAAGCCGCGCTGCTTGGTGAAGCCCCGGAACCTGCGGGCGAGGGGCCGGACGATCGCGGGGGCGCAGAGGCCGACGTAGCCGACGGGTCCGGCGAGGGTGACGGCGGCCGTGGAGAGCAGGGCGGCGAGGACGACGGCGGTGACCCGGGTGGCGCGGACGGGCACGCCGAGGCCGCGGGCGGCGTCGTCGCCGAGGGCGAGGGCGTCGACCCGGCGGGCGAGGAGCAGCAGTCCGACGAGTCCGGTGACGGCGATCGGGGCCATCTGCAGGACGCCGTCGAAGCCGTTCTGGGAGATGCTGCCCTGGTTCCACTGGAAGAGGCCCTCGGTCTCCGCGGGGAACAGCAGGAGCAGGCCTTCGGTGACGGCGGTGAGGCCGAGGGTGAGGGCGCTGCCCGCGAGGACGAGGCGGACGGTTCCGGCGCCCAGGCCCGAGAGGGCGAGGACGACCGCGGCCGCGGCAAGGCCGCCGACGAAGGCGAGGGCGGAGGAGGCGAGCAGCGGGAGCGAGAGGCCGAACGCGGCGCCGAGGCCGAGCGCGAAGTAGGAGCCCGCGTTCACGGCGAGCGTGTCGGGCGAGGCGAGGACGTTGCGGCTGACGGCCTGGAGGGCGGCGCCCGCCAGGCCGAGGACGGCGCCGACCAGGAGGCCGGCGGTCATCCTCGGCAGGCGGGAGGCGATGACGACGGACGCGTCGGCCGGGTCGGCCTGGCCCGTGAAGGCCTTCCAGACCTCGGCCGCGCCGACCGCGGCGGTGCCTTGTGTGATGTCCACGAGCGCGAGGACCGCGACGAGGAGGACCAGGGCGGCCGTCACCGGGGCCGCGCCCGTCCGGGACGTGGCCGTCGGCGGACGGGTGGCGGGGGTGGTTGCGGTGACGGCCATGGGGTTACTTCGTCAGCGCGGCGACGACGGAGTCGACGTACTTGCTCATCGACTGGGGACCGCCGAACATCCAGATGCCGTCGGGAAGGCGGTGCACGTTGCCCTTCTTGACGAACGGCAGGGACGTCCAGACCTTGTCCTTGGCGAGGACGCCGGTGAACGGCGTGCTGCCGGCGTCGTCCTTGTTGCCGACGTAGGCGAACTGCACGTCACCGAGCTTGGTGAGGCCCTCGACGTCGGTGGTGCCGAGGCCGTAGGCCGGGTCGCCCTTGACGGTCCAGGCGTTCTTCAGACCGATCTTCTCGCTGACCGCGCCGATCAGCGAACCGCTGGTGTAGGGGCGGATGGAGACCTGGTTGGACATCACGTAGCCGTCGGCGAAGGCGTACTTCGTCCCGGCGAGACCGGCGTCGGCGAGGGCCTTCTTGCCCTCGTCGAGCTTGGCCTGGAAGTTCTTCTTGAGCTCCTCGGACTTCTGGGTGGTGCCGGTGGCCTTGGCGATGGCGTCGAGGTCCGCGTTCATCCGGCCGATCGGGTCGGCGGCGTCGGCGGCCTTCAGCGTCAGGACCGGGGCGACCTTGCGGAGCTGCTTCACGGCGGCCGGCGGCAGGTCGGTGGTGGCGACGATGAGGTCGGGCTTCAGGGCCGCGACGGTCTCCACGCTCGGCTCGCCGCGGGTGCCGATGTCCTTGGGCTCGTTCTTGAGCGGGACGGCGGTGTCCCAGGTCTTGTAGCCCTTGACGTCGGCGACGCCGACCGGGTCGACGCCCAGCGTGATCAGGTGCTCGACGACGTTCCACTCGGTGCCGACGACCTTCTTGGCGGGGCCGTCGAGCTCGACCTTCTCGCCCGTGTCGTCGGTGAGGGTGATGCGCTCGGTGCTCTTCTTCGCGTCGTCGGCGGCGGGCTCGGTGGTACCGCAGGCGGACAGGGCGAGGGCCGCGGTGGTGGCGGCCGCCGCGGTGAGGAGGAGTCGTCTCATGATGTGGTGCTGAGCCTTTCGCTTCGCGAGTGGTGGCGGCCTATCGCACGGGTGCGCAGCCGGCCGGTGAGTGGATCGGTGTCTACTTCGATGCGGATGCCGTACGTTCCGGTCAGCCGCTCGGGAGTCAGTACGTCCTCGGGGTCGCCGTCCGCGACGACCCGTCCCGCTTCGAGCAGGACGATCCGGTCGGCGACGGCCGCGGCCTGGTCGAGGTCGTGGAGGACGGCGCCGACGGCGATGCCGTGGTCGTCCGCCAGGTCGCGCATGAGGTCGAGGAGTTCGACCTGGTAGCGCAGGTCGAGGTAGGTCGTGGGTTCGTCGAGCAGCAGCACGCCCGTCTGCTGGGCGAGGCAGCCGGCGAGCCAGACGCGCTGGAGCTGTCCGCCGGAGAGGTGCTCGGCGCCGCGTTCCGCGAGTTCGGTGACGCCGGTCATGGCGAGCGCGCGGTCCACCGCCTCCGTGCCGTCCGGGTCGGCCTTGCCCCAGCGTCCCCGGTACGGGTAGCGGCCGAACTCGACCACGTCGCGCACCGTGAGCCCGCTGGGCGTGGGGCGGCCCTGGGTGAGCAGCGCGACATGGCGCGAGAACTCACGGGGGCTCAGCGCGAGGCCGTCGACGGACTCGTCGAGCACGAGCGTGGCGGTCCGGGGCTGCTGGAGCCGCGCGAGGGTGCGGAGCAGCGTCGACTTGCCGCTGCCGTTGGGGCCGACCAGGACGGTCACTTCGCCGGGGCGCAGCGTCATGGAGGCGTCGTGGACGACATCGACGCCGTCGTACGCCACGGTGACACCCGTGGCCGAGAGTTCATGACCGCGGGGACGAAGCGTCGCGTCGGTCTGTTCACCTGCTTGCACGTCGAGGAGGTTAGCCTAACCTTACCGATTGGCAAAAGGGGATCCTGAGTCGCGGACACAAGACGCATTCAGGCCAAGCTGATCTCCTCGTCCCGGTCCACCTCCTCCGGCACCGGACCCTGTCCACGCGCCACCGCGGCGCGTCCACGCTCCGAGACACCGTTGACCCCGGACCCGCGCCTCGCTACCTTCGCGCCATGTTGCGTACAGCCCTGCTCACCACGCGCGGTCACATCGACCTGCTGCGGGTGGCCTCCGCCGCGTGTCGCCGCGGCCGCTGACGCCCTTTCACACCCCTCCCGACGCGCCGCCGCACCGCCGGCACCGCGCGCCGCACCCGTGCCCCCGCTGACGCCCTGATCGCCGTCCGGCCGCGCTCACCCCGCGCCGCCCGCGGTCACTGACGCGTACCCGCACGCCCTCTCCCCGTCCCCTCCCCCGGAGTTCCGCCATGACGGTCGGCCATGCCCCACCCCATTCCCCGCCCGACATATCGCCTTTGCCGGATGTCGAACCCCTCACCCCCGATCGCGGCCCCGGCCGCACCCCCACTGTCCCCCGCTGGCTGCGGCGCACCGTGGGGCCCGTCCTGCTCCTCGCCCTGTGGCAGACGCTCAGCTCGACCGGGGTGCTGCCGGCCGACGCGCTCGCCTCGCCGGGGACCATCGCCCGGGCCGGCGGCGAGCTGATCGGCGACGGGACCCTCCCCACCGCGATGGGCGTCTCCCTGCGCCGGGTCGCCGCCGGACTGCTGATCGGCGGGATCGTCGGCATCGCGCTCGCCCTGGTCTCCGGGCTCTCCCGGCTCGGCGAGGACCTCGTCGACGCACCCGTCCAGATGCTGCGGACCGTGCCCTGGGTCGGCCTGATCCCGCTCCTCATCATCTGGCTGGGCATCGGCGAGGCGCCCAAGGTGGCGCTGATCGCGCTCGGCGTCGCCTTCCACCTCTATCTGAACGTGTACGCCGGAATCCGCGGCGTCGACGCCCAACTCGTCGAAGCGGGGCAGTCCCTGGGCCTCGGACGCTGGGGCCTCGTCCGGCACGTCGTACTGCCGGGCGCCCTGCCCGGGGCCATGACCGGGCTGCGGTACTCCCTCGCCACCGCCTGGCTGGCCCTGGTCTTCGGCGAGTCCATCAACGCCGACGCCGGCATCGGCTTCCTCATGAACCAGGCGCGGGAGTTCTTCCGCACGGACGTGATCGTCGTCTGCCTCGTCGTCTACGCCTTCCTCGGCCTTCTCGCCGACGCCCTCGTCCGTACTCTCGAAAGGCTGCTGCTGCAATGGCGACCGACCTTCACCGGGCAGTGACCGTCCAGGGCCTCACCCGTTCGTTCGACGGGCGACCGGTCGTCGACGGGCTCGACCTCACCCTGCACGCCGGGCAGTTCACCACGCTCCTCGGCCACAGCGGCTGCGGCAAGTCCACCCTCCTCCGGATCCTCGCCGGGCTCGACCGGGAGATATCCGGCACCGTCCTCGTCCCCCGCCGGCGCGCCGTCGCCTTCCAGGCGCCGCGCCTGATGCCGTGGAAGCGGGTCTGGCGCAATGTGCTCCTCGGACTGCCGGGGAAACCGGGCCGGGCGGTGGCGGAGAAGGCCCTGGCGGAGGTCGGGCTCGGCGACCGCTCGGGCGCCTGGCCGAAGACGCTGTCCGGCGGCGAGGCCCAACGGGCTTCCCTCGCACGGGCCTTGGTACGGGACCCGGACCTGCTGCTGCTCGACGAGCCGTTCGGGGCGCTCGACGCGCTGACCCGCATCAAGGCGCAGCGGCTGGTGGCCGAGCTGTGGCAGCGACGCGGCTGCACGGTCCTGCTCGTCACCCACGACGTGGACGAGGCACTGCAGCTCGCGGACCGCGCCCTGGTGATGCGGGACGGCGTCATCGCGTACGACACCGCCGTGGACCTGGACCGGCCCCGCTCCGCCGGCGATCCCGCCCTGGCCGCGCTCCGGACCCGCCTGCTGGCCGAACTGGGCGTCGGGGAGTCCGAGTTGGCCGGACACGCGGCCTGACCCCACCCCGACGCCTACGCCCGTACCCACCCCGACGCCCACGCTCATACCCACGCCGACGCCCATGCCCATGACCGGCCCCGGGCTCGTGCCCCTCACTCGTCCCGACCCCAAGGAGCGATCCCTGTGAAGTCCTTCCGCCTGTCCACCGCGGCGCTGCTCGTGCCCCTGGCGCTCCTCGCCTCCGCCTGCTCCGGGGCCTCCGCCGCCGGATCGTCCTCGAACTCCGACGGCAAGGGCTCCCTCGTCCTGAACGTCGGCGACCAGAAGGGCGGCGCCGAGGCGCTGCTGCGGGCCGCCGGTGAGCTGGACGACCTCCCGTACCGGGTCACATGGTCGACGTTCACGTCAGGACCACCCCTGCTGGAGGCGGTCAACGCCAAGGCCGTCGACATCGGCTCGGTCGGCAACACCCCGCCCGTCTTCGCCGCGGGCGCGAACTCGAAGATCACCGTGGTCGCCGCCACGCACGGCGACTCGGCGGGCGAGGCGATCCTCGTCGCCAAGGACTCGCCCCTGCGTAGCACCCGGGACCTCAAGGGCAGGAAGGTCGCCGTCGCCCAGGGCAGCTCCGCCCACTTCCAGCTCGTCGCCTCGCTCGCGAAGGCGGGGCTGAAGCCCGCCGACGTCCAGGTCACCCTGCTGCAACCGGCGGACGCGCTCGCCGCGTTCACCAGCGGCAAGGTGGACGCGTGGGCGGTCTGGGACCCGTACACCTCGCAGGTCCTGCTGAGCGGCAAGGGCCGGGTCCTCGCCGACGGGCGGGGACTCGTCAACGGCCTCGGCTTCCAGGTCGCCGCCCCTTCGGCGCTCGCCGACCCCGAGAAGGCCAAGGCCATCGGTGACTTCGTCGAGCGACTCCGGCGCGCCCAGGACTGGGTGTTCGACCACCCCGAGCCCTGGGCGAAGGTCTGGTCGAAGGAGACCGGACTGCCGTACGAGGTGGCGCTCGCCGCGGTGAAGCGCAGCAACGGCACCCGTATCCCGGTCGCCCTCGACGACGCCGCCATCGCCTCCGAGCAGAAGATCGCCGACACGTTCGCCGCCCTCGGGCTGATCCCGCGCACGTTCCGCTTCGCCGACTACGTCGACACCCGCTTCAACAAGGACCTGCCGCCGTCCACCACTCCGGCGCGCAGCTACGGAAAGGCCTCCTCATGACAGTCCATCTGCACTGGTTCCTGCCCACCGGCGGCGACGGCCGGACCCTGGTCGACCGGCACGCCTACACGGACGGCGGGATCACCCGGGACCGCGCCGTGTCCGGGGTGCGCGCCCCCGACATCGACTATCTGATCCAGATCGCCAAGGCGGCCGAGCAGCTGGGCTTCGAGGCCGTGCTGACGCCGACCGGCACGTGGTGCGAGGACGCCTGGCTCACCACGGTCGCGCTCGCCCAGCACACCGAACGGCTCAAGTTCCTGGTGGCGTTCCGGCCGGGGGTGATCTCTCCGGTGCTCGCGGCCCAGATGGCGTCCACGTACCAGCGGATCACCCGCGGCCGGCTCCTCCTCAACGTGGTGACCGGCGGGGACTCCGCCGAGCAGCGCCGCTTCGGCGACCACCTCGACCACGACCGGCGGTACGCGCGCACGGCCGAGTTCCTGTCGGTCGTGCGGGGTGCGTGGAGCGGGCGGCCCTTCGACTACGAGGGCGAGCACTTCCGGATCGAGGGCGGGCTGACCGCGCTGCCGCCGGACCCGCTGCCCGAGATCTTCTTCGGCGGATCCTCCGCCGCGGCCGGCCCGGTGGCGGCCGAGCACGCGGACGTCTATCTGACCTGGGGCGAGCCGCCGTGGCAGGTCAAGGAGAAGATCGACTGGATCCGCGGCCTCGCCGAGGAGCGCGGCCGTACGGTCCGCTTCGGCATCCGGCTGCACACGATCTCCCGCGACTCGGCGCGCGAGGCCTGGGCGACGGCCGACCGGCTGCTCTCCGATCTCGACGCCGAGACGATCGCCGCCGCGCAGCAGGTGCTGGGGCGGAGCGAGTCGGTCGGCCAGCAGCGGATGCTGGCGCTGCACGAGGGCGGCTCCCTCGGCCGCGACCGGCTGGAGATCTCCCCGAACCTGTGGGCCGGGGTGGGTCTCGTCCGGGGCGGCGCCGGCACCGCGCTCGTCGGCAGCCACGCCGAGGTCGCGGACCGGATCGAGGAGTACCACGACCTGGGTGTGGAGCACTTCGTCCTGTCCGGCTACCCGCATCTGGAGGAGGCGTACTGGTTCGGCGAGGGCGTGCGGCCGGAGCTGGCGGCGCGCGGTCTGCTGCCGACGGCCCTGCCGTCCCCGCTGCTCGGCGTCCCCGCCGCGAACGGCCGGCCGGCCTCGGCACCGGGGGGTGCTCCGCTGCTCGTGGCCGGCGGCCGGTAGGAAGCGGCCGCCGGGACAGCCCCGGCCGCGGGGCGCGGGACGGCTTCCGCCGCGGGGGCGCGGGAAGATCCGCGCCCCCGCCTCGGTTGGTAGAACCGTGAACGATTACGGGGTCGAAGAGTCAGGGACCGGGGCGGCGGCCGGGCAGCCGACGCCGATGGACGTCGTCGTCATCGGCGCGGGACAGGCCGGGCTCTCGGCCGCCTTCCATCTGCGTCGCGCCGGTCTGGAGCCGGACAGGGACTTCGTCGTCCTGGACCACGCCCCCCGGCCGGGCGGCGCCTGGCAGTTCCGCTGGCCCTCGCTCACGTACGGCAAGGTGCACGGCATGCACGCGCTGCCCGGCATGGAACTGACCGGCGCCGACCCCGCGCGGCCCTCCTCTGAGGTGATCGGCGGGTACTTCGACACGTACGAGCAGACCTTCGGCCTGCGCATCCACCGCCCCGTCGACGTCACGGCGGTCCGGGAGGGCGACGGCGGACGGACGGACGAGGCCGGGCGGCTCCTCGTCGAGTCCTCCGAGGGGACGTACGCCACCCGGGCCCTGATCAACGCCACCGGCACCTGGGACCGCCCTTTCTGGCCGCGCTACCCGGGACAGGAGACCTTCCGGGGGCGCCAGCTGCACACCGCCGGATACCCGGGCCCGGCGGAGTTCACCGGGAAGCGGGTCCTCGTCGTCGGCGGCGGGGCATCCGGCACCCAGCACCTGATGGAGATCGCGGACGTCGCCGCCGACACCTTCTGGGTGACCCGGCGCGAGCCGGTCTGGCGCGAGGGGCCGTTCGGGGAGATGGAGGGGCGGGCCGCCGTCGCGCTCGTGGAGGAGCGGGTCCGGCGGGGGCTGCCCCCGAAGAGCGTCGTCTCGGTCACCGGGCTCCCCCTCAACGACGCGATCCGGGCCGCACGCGCGCGCGGGATCCTGGACCGCCTCCCCATGTTCGACCGGATCACGCCGACCGGGGTGGTCTGGGACGACGGCCGGACCGTCGACGTGGACGTGATCCTCTGGGCGACCGGCTTCCGGGCGGCGATCGACCACCTCACCCCGTTGCGGCTGCGCGAGCCGGGCGGCGGGATCCGTGTCGAGGGCACCCGCGCGGCCCGGGACGAGCGCGTCCACCTCGTGGGGTACGGACCGTCGGCGTCGACGATCGGCGCCAACCGGGCCGGCAGGGCGGCGGTCGCGGACATCCGGCGCCTGCTGCGGCGCGAGGCCGCCACGACGGGGACCGCCCCCGCACGCGCGGAGGCCACCCCGGTCGCCGACTCGGAGGCCACCCCGGCGACCGTGGCCCCTCAGGTCGCCACCCCGGTGGCCGTCTCCGTGTGATCCCGGTCAGCCCTTCTCGGCACCCCGGTTGGCGTTGAACTCGGCCACATTGGCCTGGTGGGTCGCGTAGTCGGCGGTGAAGCGGGTGTCCCCGGGGGCCACCGTCACGAAGTAGAGCCAGTCGCCGTCCGCCGGACGGATGACCGCGTCGACGGCCTGGTCCCCCGGGTTGCCGATGGGCGACGGCGGCAGGCCCTTGCGCGCGTAGGTGTTGTACGGGCTCCGGAGCCGGGTGTCCTCGACCGTGGTGTCCACGGTGCTGCGTCCGAGCGCGTAGTTGAGCGTCGAGTCCATCTGGAGGGCCATGCCCCGGGCGAGACGGTTGTGGACGACCCGGGCGACCTTGGCCATGTCCTCCGGGTTGTCGGCCTCGGCCTGGACGACGCTGGCCGCGATCACCGTCTCGTACACGCTCATGCCGTGCGCCCGCGCGCCCTCGGCGATCCGGGCGGCCCCGAAGCGCTTCCCGGCCGTGTCGACCATGAAGCGGAGCAGCTCCTCGGGGGTCGTGGCGTCGAGGACGGGATACGTCGCGGGGAAGAGGTAGCCCTCGGGGTTTCCGCCGGCGGCCGCCGGCAGCGGGAGGGCGGTGGCGGACGCGGTCGCCGCCTTGCGGGTGGTGCCCTCGGGAAGTCCGAGCGACCGGTCGACGGCCCGGTAGACCTGGCCGGCCCGCCAGCCCTCGGGGACGAGGAGTGCCCGGGGCTGTTCGACGGCCGGTTCGTCCCGCGTCAGGAGCAGGGGGAGGGCGACGGCGACGGCCGCGGCGACGGCGACGAGGGCTCCGAGGAGGAGCGCCAGGCGACCGCGCCGGGTGAGCCGGGGCCGGCGTCGGGAGGGGCGGAGGCCCGGGGGAAGGGAGGGGCGGCGTGGGGGTGCGTACGGTGTCGGCGGCCGGTACGTCATGGCCGCACGCTAACCCGCCGGGTACGGGTTTTCGGGGAGCCCGCGCACGCGGCGGCGCCGCCGGTTCCCTGGGACGGGGAGCCGACGGCGCCGGGGCACTGCGATCGTCAGACGAGCCAGCCCAGGAAGTGGAGGACGCCGGCGAGCAGGTTGGTGATGACGTTCATGGGGGTGCTTCTCCTCGTACAGGTACATCAGTGGGACTGATGCTTCAGTGGGACTGCGCGGTCACGGTCTGCAGCCCTTCGATCGCGCACCGCAATCATCCGACGCCGTACGGGGGTTGAGCAACGAATGCCGGAACGATCACACGTTCTGGGGAACAACCGCTCCCACGTTCGCCTGTTCGGCTTCGGCGGTGGCGGCGTCCATGACGCCGGTGGCGCTCCGCGCGTCGCGCCGGACCAGGGCCGCGTACTTCCCGTCCCGGGCGAGCAGCTCCTCGTGCGTGCCGCGCTCCGCGATCCGGCCCGCCTCCAGGACGACGATCTGGTCGGCGTCGCGGACGGTGGAGAGCCGGTGGGCGATGGTGATCGTGGTGCGGCCGGCCGACAGGGCGTCGATGGCCTGCTGCACGGCGTGCTCCGTACGGGTGTCCAGGGCGCTGGTGGCCTCGTCGAGGATCAGTACGGGCGGGTCGCGCAGGATGGTGCGGGCGATGGCGAGGCGCTGCTTCTCGCCGCCCGAGAAGCGGTAGCCGCGCTCGCCGACCAGGGTGTCGTACCCCTCGGGCAGTGAGGCGATGTGGTCGTGGATCTGGGCGGCGCGGGCGGCCGCCTCGATCTCCTCGTCGGTGGCGTCCGGCTTGGCGAAGCGGAGGTTGTCGGCGACGGAGGCGTGGAAGAGGTACGTCTCCTGGGAGACGACGCCGACCGCGCGGGCGAGGCTGTCGAAGTCCAGGTCGCGCACGTCGACCCCGTCGAGGGTGACGCGGCCGCCGGTGACGTCGTAGAGCCGGGGCACCAGGTAGCTGAGGGTGGACTTGCCGGAGCCGGTGGGGCCGACGACGGCCAGGCTGCCCCCGGCGGGCACGGTCAGGTCGACGGCGTCGAGCGTGGGGCGGTCCCCGCCCTCGGGGTCGTAGCGGAAGTCGACCTTCTCGAAGGCGACCTCGCCGCGGACCTCGGCGAGCCGGACGGGCTCGGCGGGCTCGGTGATGTCCACGGGCAGGTCGAGGTACTCGAAGATGCGCTGGAAGAGCGCGAGGGACGTCTGGATCTGCACGCCGGTGGAGAGCAGGCTGACGGCGGGCCGGAAGAGGCCCTGCTGGAGCGAGACGAAGGCGACGAGGGTGCCGAGCGAGATGGCGGCCCCGCCGGAGCTGAGGGCGATGCCGGCGGCCCAGTAGATCAGGGCGGGCATGGCGGCCATGACGATGCCGATGGTGGACATCCGCCACCGTCCGGCCATGGAGGAGCGCACTTCGAGGTCGACGAGGCGCTCGGACTCCTCAGCGAAGGACTTGCTCAGGGAGTCGGCGCGGCCCATGGTGCGGCCGAGCAGGATGCCGCTGACCGACAGGGACTCGGTGACGGTCGCGGCCATGGCGGCCATCTGCTTCTGGCGCTGGGTGGTGATCCGCTTGCGCTCGTCGCCGACGCGGCGGCTGATCCACACGAAGACCGGCAGCAGGAGCAGCGAGACGAGGGTGAGGCGCCAGTCGAGGGCGAGCATCGCGGCGACGGTCGCGATGACGGCGGTGAGGTTGGAGACGAGGGAGGTGGCCGTGGAGGTCACGGTCGCCTGCATGCCGCCGATGTCGTTGGCGATGCGGGACTGGACCTCGCCGGTACGCGTGCGCGTGAAGAAGGCGAGCGGCATCCGCTGGAGCTGCTCGTAGACCCCGGTGCGCAGGTCGTGCATGACGCGCTGGCCGACGGTGGTGGAGATCAGGGTCTGGAGCACGCCGAAGACGCTGGTCAGCACGGCGGTGGCGATCATGCCGAGGACGAGCAGGCTGAGCAGCCCGGTGCGCCCCTCGGGGATCGCGGTGTCGAGGATCTCCTTGAGCAGGAAGGGTGAGGCGACGGTGACGAGCGAGGCGGCGCCGACGAGGAGGCCGACGAGCGCCAGGCGGGCACGGTAGGGGCGGAAGAGCCGCAGGATGCGCCCCAGCTGCGCGGGCTCCTTCGGCTGCGAGGAGTCGCGGGGCGGGGGCGTCCAGTCGGACTGGCCGTGGGGGCGCATGGGCTCCTTCGAGGGTTCGGCGATGTCGATGAGAGCTTAGCTCATTGTTACCTATACTCACAATGAACCAGGTCCTGATATTGTTCCCGTATGAGCACCTCCGCCGTCCCGACCGGACCCGGCCGTTCGGGGGAACCCGACACCGAGGGCACCGACGGCCTCCTCGCCGAGCAGCTGCTGCGCCTCACCCGGCGTCTGCACCGGATCCAGAAGCGCCACCTGGAGCCGGTCGGCATCACGCCCGCCCAGTCCAGGCTGCTCCGCACGGTCGCGCACTTCGGGGAGCCGCCCCGGATGGCCGACCTCGCGGCCCGGCTCGAGGTCGTCCCACGTGCGGTGACCAGTCTCGTCGACGGCCTGGAGGCCGTCGACCGGGTGCGCCGGGTGCCCGATCCGAGCAACCGCCGGGTGGTGCGGATCGAGCTCACCGACGCGGGCCGCGCCACGCTGCGCGAGCTGCGCAGCGCGCGCCGGGCGGCCGCAGAGGACATCCTTGCTCCATTGACCGCCGCACAGCGCGAGGTGCTCGGAGGTCTGCTGTCCGCCCTGGTCGACCCCGGCCCGGAGGGCGGCTGCTGACCCCTCGGGCGCGGACGCGCGAAGGGGAGCCGTGACATGCCGCTGTTCGAGCCGAACCCGCAGGCCCTCCGCCCCGGGACGAAGCGGAGTCCGGCCCCGGACCGCGTGCCGGAGCTCCAGGCCAGGGGGACGCCGAGGCGGCTGCGCGAGGAGCTCACCGAGCTCCTCGGCCCGGAGAAGGTCCTCTCGAAGATCTCCGACCTCGTGCGGTACGCCTCCGACGCCAGCCCGTACCGCTTCGTCCCGCAGGTCGTCGTGGTCGCCGAGGACATCGACGACATCTCCACGATCCTGTCGTACGCGCACGGCAAGGGCCGCGAGGTCGTCTTCCGGGCCGCCGGGACCAGCCTCAACGGGCAGGCGCAGGGCGAGGACATCCTGGTCGACGTGCGCCGCCACTGGGCGGGCGTCGAGGTCCTCGACGGCGGCGCGCGGGCCCGGGTCCGCCCCGGCACCACGGTCGTACGGGCCAACGCCGCGCTCGCCCCGCACGGACGGGTCCTGGGCCCCGATCCGGCCAGCGCCATCGCCTGCACGATCGGCGGGGTCGTCGCCAACAACGCCTCCGGCATGACGGCCGGGACGACGAGGAACTCGTACCGGACGGTCGCCTCGCTGACCTTCGTGCTGCCGAGCGGGACCGTGGTCGACACGGCCGACCCGGCCGCCGACGAGGAGCTGGCGCGGGCCGAGCCGCGGCTGTGCGCGGAGCTGATGGAGCTCAAGGCGGAGATCGAGGCGGACACCGCCCTCACCGACCGGATCCGCGCCAAGCACGCCATCAAGAACACCAACGGCTACCGCCTCGACGCGTTCCTCGACGGCGACACCCCGGTGCGCATCCTGCGGGGTCTCATGGTGGGCTCCGAGGGCACCTTCGGATTCATCTCCGAGGTCGTCTTCGACACCCTGCCGCTGGACCGCGAGGTCTCCTCCGCCCTGCTCTTCTTCCCCTCGCTGCCGGCGGCGGCCGAGGCCGTCCCCCTCTTCAACGCGGCGGGAGCGCTGGCCGTCGAGCTGATGGACGGCAACACCCTGCGGGCCTCGGTGAGCGTGGCGGGCGTCCCGGCGGACTGGGCGGAGCTGCCCAAGGAGACGGCGGCGCTCCTGGTCGAGTTCCGGGCGCCGGACGCGGCCGCGCGGGAGGCGTACGAGCGGGCGGCGCGGGAGGTCGTCGGCGGGCTCGACCTGGTGGCCCCGGTGGCCTCCGTGGAGAACGCGTTCACCACGGACCCCAAGCGGATCGGCGGCTACTGGAAGGCCCGCAAGGCCTTCGTGACGGCGGTCGGCGGCTCGCGCCCCTCCGGCACGACCCTGATCACCGAGGACTTCGCGGTCCCCCCGGCCCGCCTCGCGGAGGCCTGCGAGGCACTGCTCGACCTCCAGTCCCGGCACGGGTTCGACGCCGCCGTGGCCGGTCACGCCGCGCACGGCAACCTCCACTTCCTGCTCGCCTTCGACGCGGGGGACCCGGCCGACGTCGAGCGGTACGCCGCCTTCATGGACGAGTTCTGCAAGCTGACCGTGGAGCGCTTCGACGGCTCCCTGAAGGCGGAGCACGCCACCGGCCGCAACATCGCGCCGTTCCTCGAGCTGGAGTGGGGGACCCGGGCGACCGACCTGATGTGGCGGGTCAAGGAGGCCATCGACCCCGACGGGGTGCTCGCCCCGCGGATCGTCCTGGACCGCGACCCGCACGCCCATCTGCGGGGCCTCAAGACGATCCCCACCGTGGAGCGGATCGCCGACCCCTGCATCGAGTGCGGCTTCTGCGAACCGACCTGTCCCAGCCATGACCTGACGACCACTCCGCGCCAGCGGATCGTGCTGCGCCGGGAGATGATGCGGCAGCGGGACGGCTCCCCGGTCGAGGCCCGCCTCCTGGAGTCGTACGGGTACGACGCCGTCGACACCTGCGCCGGCGACTCCACCTGCAAGCTGGCCTGTCCGGTCGGCATCGACACGGGCGCGCTGATGAAGGAGTTCCGGCACGAGCGGCACACCTCGCGCGAGGAGCGGATCGCCGCCCTGGCCGCGAAGAACTTCCGCGCGGCGGAGGCCTCCGCGCGGCTCGCGGTCGCCGCGGCCGACCGGATCGGGGACCGGGTCCTCGAGACGGTGACCGGCCTGGCGCGCAAGGCGGTCAGCACCGACCTCGTACCGGAGTGGCTGCCCGAGATCCCGGGCGCGGCGGCGCGGCGGCTGCCCCGCACCCACCGTCCCGCGGCGGTCGCCGTCTACTACCCGGCCTGTGTGAACCGGATCTTCGGCAATCCGGACGGCGAGCGGGGCCCCTCCCTCCCCGAGGCCGTGGTCGCGGTGTCGGCGCGCGCGGGGAAGCCGGTGTGGATCCCCGACGACGTGGCCGGCACGTGCTGCGCGACGATCTGGCACTCCAAGGGGTACGAGCGGGGCAACGAGGTGATGGCGAACCGGATCGTCGAGGCGGCCTGGGGCTGGACCGCGGGCGGGACGCTGCCGCTGGTCGTGGATGCCTCCTCGTGCACGCTGGGCATCGCGCACGAGGTCGTGCCCTATCTGACGGAGGACAACCGGGCGCTGCACGCCGAGCTGACGGTGGTCGACTCGCTGGTGTGGGCGGCGGACGAGCTGCTCCCCCGGCTCGACGTCCGCCGCCGGGTCGGCTCCGCCGTGGTCCATCCGACCTGCTCGATGCGGCACCTGGGCGACGAGGACAGGCTGACGGAGCTGGCCGGGGCCTGCGCGGAGGAGGTCGTCGTCCCCACCGACGCGGGCTGCTGCGCCTTCGCGGGCGACCGGGGGATGCTGCATCCGGAGCTGACGGCCGCGGCGACGGCCCGGGAGGCGGCCGAGGTGACGGCACGGCCCTTCGACGCGCACCTCTCGGCCAACCGGATGTGCGAGATCGGGATGGACAGGGCGACGGGCCGCAGGTACGGATCGGTCCTCCTCGCGCTGGAGCACGCGACACGGCCCTGACGGCCCTCGCTTCCTCACGGCCCTCGGTTCCCGACGCACCTGGTTCCTGACGCACCTGGTCCTGACGATCCCACGGCTCCCGACGGCCCCTCACCCTTCGTGGTGAGGGGCCTTTCGTACGTTCGGGTGAGGGTGGGTGTCCGGTACGGCCGGGTGAGAGATCCGGAACAGTACAGTCCGACTACCTGTCGCAAGAGTCCTGTCGGCGCCCTTGCGCACCATCGGTCACCGGGGCCAGTGGGCCTGAGCGGGATTCATGAAACAGCCGCGCCCACAGCTCCGGGAGGTTCCATGAACGAGCAGTCACCGCACGAGCCGAGCCGCCGCGAGGTCCTCAGGACCACCGCCGCGGCGGCCGGGACGGGACTCGGCATCGGCGCCCTCGGCGCCCCCGCCGCGGAGGCGGCGACCCCGGCGGGCCCGGCCGCGTCCGCCGCCGCGTCCCCCGCGGCGGCCGGGCGGAAGCGCCTCGGGCCCACGATGGCCGGGGTCCCCTTCGAGCGCCGCTCCACCGTCCGGGTCGGCATCGTCGGCTACGGCAACCGGGGCGCCGGCATGATCGGCCACTTCCTCTCGCTCCCCGGGGTCCGGGTGAGCGCGGTGTGCGACCCCGTGCGCGACAAGGCCGAGCGGGCCGCCGCGGCGGTCGTGGCCGCCGGACAGCCCGCCCCCGCCGTCTACGCGAACGGCGAGAACGACTACGAGAACCTCTGCGCCCGCACCGACCTCGATCTCGTGTACGTGGCCACGCCCTGGGAGACCCACTTCCCGATCGCCCGCGCGGCGATGCTGGGCGGCAAGCACGTCGGCGTGGAGTGCCCGGTCGCGATGCGGCTCGACGAACTGTGGGGCCTCGTCGACCTGTCGGAGCAGACCCGCCGCCACTGCATGCAGCTGGAGAACTGCTGCTACGGCCGGAACGAGATGCGGGTGCTGCGGATGGCGCACGCCGGGAAGTTCGGCCGGCTCCTGCACGGAGCGGGGGCGTACAACCACGACCTGCGCGGGCTGCTGTTCTCCCCGACGTACTACGAGGGCCCCTGGCGGCGGCGCTGGCACACGCAGTTGACGGGCGACCTCTACCCCAACCACGGCTTCGGCCCCGTCGCCACTTACATGGACGTCAACCGGGGCGACCGGGCCGTGAGCATCAGCAGCTTCGGCACGCCGGCGCTGGGCCTCGCCGAGTACCGCGAGGAGCACATGCCGGCCGGCGACCCCAGCTGGAAGGAGACGTACGTCGGGAGCGACCGGACGGTCAGCCTGGTCCAGACGGCGCTGGGCCGGGTCATCCGCCTGGAGCACGACGTCTCCACCCCGCACCCGTACAGCAGGGTCAACAGTCTGGGCGGCACCCGGGGGGTCTTCGAGGACTACCCGGCGCGGATCTATCTGGAGCCGGACCACAAGGACGACCAGTGGGCCGACTTCTCCGCGTACGCGGGCGAGTTCGACCACTGGCTCTGGAAGGACCACGCCAACCCGCCGGGCGGCCACGGCGGCATGGACTACATCATGATCTTCCGCCTGATGCAGTGCATGCGGCTGGGGCTCGTGCCGGACTTCGACGTCTACGACGCCGCCACCTGGACGGCGCCGGTGCCGCTGAGCCACGCGTCCATCAAGGCGCAGGGCGCGCCGCAGGAGATCCCCGACTTCACGCGCGGCGAGTGGCGCAAGGCCCGGTCGGGCGTGGACTCGGTGAAGCCGGCCTGACGCCGGGGCGCCCGGCACCCGGCGCGGGGTGCCCGGCGCGCGGCCCGCACGTGCGGTGCCCGGCCTCCACACCCGGGGCCGGGCACCGCCCGGTTCAGCAGCGCCGCAGGTCCTGGGTGACCGTTCCCTGAACGGTCGTCAGACTGCGGTCGTGGCAGCCCTCGGAGCCGTACAGCCGGTAGCGCTCGGTCGTGGTGCCGACCGCGTGCCGCTGGTCGCGCGGGACACCGGTGGTGTACGTGGCGTCCCCGGTGTACGTGTCGTCGAGCCGGGACCAGGACAGACGGCGGCCGTCGCGCAGGACGGTGGTGTCGGCGCGGTCCCCGAGGGTGAGGACCGTCCTCAGCCGGTCGCCCGCGCCGATCGTGGTCTCGCCGTCCATCGTGTAGGTCCGGTCGACGCGGGTGACGGTCCGGCCGCTGGTCACGGTCTCGCGGTCGGTCCAGCGCGCGGTGAACGCGTCCGGGTTCTCCCCCTCGCCCCAGCGGTGTGCGGAGCCGTGGGCGACGGTCCGGTCGACGGTGGTGGCGACCCGGCCGTGGGAGGTGTTCAGGTGTCCGGCGACGGTGAGCCGGTGGCCGGCGTCGGTGTCGAGCCGGTGGAGGGAGTCCGCGGTGCCCGCCGTGTAGACGGAGGAGTTGCGCGGGGCGGTCTCCTCGTGGCGGTCGAGGCCGCCGGTGACGACCCGGCTGCCCTCGTCCTGCCAGAGGAGCACGTTGGTGGGGGTGGACCAGCCCGCCTGGCCGGCCGGGACCCCGGCGACGGTGACCTCCACGCGGTGGGCGCGGCCGTCGTTGAGGACGGCGGCGAAGGGGGTCAGGTCGTACAGGATCGGCTGGACGTCGAAGGCGCGCGGCCCTGGGGTGACGTACCAGAGGAAGGGGTTCGACCAGCCGCCGGTCCAGACGGTGGGGAAGGGCGCGGCGATCCCGGCGAGGCGCCCGTCGACGGAGACGCGGACCTCCCGGTGCGGTCCGTCGGTGGCCCGGCAGGAGTAGGGGGCCGCGTCGGGGACGGAGAGGTACCAGTACTCCTCGCAGCCGCCGCCGGAGCCGGTGGCGTACACCTCGGCGAGGACGCGCTCGGTGTTGCGCGGGGTGGTGAGGGTGGGGCCGGTGAGGGGGATCACCCGGTCGGGCGTACCGGCGGCGGGCTTCACCCGGCCCTGGGCGGTGTGGAAGGTGAGGGTGACGCGGACGTCGAGGACGCCGGTGTAGGTCTCGTTCACGACATTGCCGATGAGCATCTCGACGGCGCCGGGGCGGCTGAGGGTGTCGCGGTAGCGGGTCACGTCCTTCTCGACCGACCAGGTGATGCCGTCGGGCGAGGGCTGCGGTGTGGAGGTGCGGAGGATCTCCACACCGCCGACGGTGAGGTACCCGAGGCGGTCGTACTGGCGGCCCTTCACCTGTCCTTCGAGGCGCAGGACGACCTTGTTCCAGCGGGTGCCGCATTCCTTCGGCGGGGTGTAACCGCCCTGGTAGGGCGTGAAGTCGCGGAACCGGGCGGCGGCCAGGGTGATCTCGCAGCTGCGGGTGCCGGGCGTCTCGACGGGCGGGGCGGCGGTGACCGGGTCGTGCCAGTCGGAGGTGAACTCGGCCGGGGGCGTCGGGCCGTTCGGGCCGTCGGCGGCGGCCGGGTGGGCGGCGAGGAGCGCGCCCGCGGCGAGGACCAGACCGCTGAGCATGCTCATGATCTTGAGTGATCTCATGGGGCTGGAGTGAAGCGTGCTCGGCGCCGTGCGGTCCAGAGGACGATGAGCGGACATGGCGCGATCTGTTCCCCCGTGGGGAAAATCGATTGCCGCACCTGGGGGAAGACGCGAACCTTGCACGGCCTTCCCCGCCGTCGCACACCCCCGGCGTGCGTTCCCCCCCAGACGAGACCCGGAGACCCTGGGACGCCATGCAGATTCGAGATCTACCCTTCGCCGACCCAGGCGTGCCCGATGTCCGCTCGGGCACCCGGTTCCTCGTCTGGCTCGGCCGTCAACAGCTCGGCGGGCAGGTGAAGTCCATGCTGTGGGGACTTCTGCACCACCTGGGCATCGCCGGACTGCCCCTCGGCATCGGCATCGCCGTCCAGTCGGTCGTGGACCGCGACGGCGGACGCCTCGGGCTCGCCGGACTGCTCCTCGCGGTGCTGGGCGCCGCGATCGCGGTCGGCGACGTGATGCTGCACCGCACCGCCGTCACCAACTGGATCACGGCCGCCGCCCGCGTCCAGCAGCTCCTCGCCCGCAAGACCGCCGAACTCGGCTCCGTCCTGACCCGGCGGGTCGCCGCGGGCGAGGTCGTCGCCGTGTCCACCGGCGACGTCGAGAAGATCGGCTGGTTCGTCGAGGCCCTGTCGCGGTTCGCCGCCGGCGCCGTCGTGCTCGTCGTCATCTGCGTCGGACTCGTCGCCTACCAGCCCGCCCTGGGCGTCGTCGTGGCCGTCGGCATCCCGGTCCTCGCCCTCTCCGTCCTGCCGCTGCTCCCCCGCGCCACGCGCCGGGCGGACGTCCAGCGCGAGAAGGCGGGCAGGGCCACCGAGCTCGCCTCCGACACCGTCGCCGGGCTCCGTGTGCTGCGCGGCATCGGCGGCGAGGAGCTGTTCCTCGACCGCTACCGCGCCGCCTCCCAGGAGGTCCGCGCGGCCGCCGTGCGCAGCGCGCGCATGTGGGCGCTGATCTCCGCGATCCAGGTCGTGCTGCCCGGCATCCTGCTCATCACCGTGGTGGCGTACGGCGCGCGCCTCGCGTTCGACGGGCGGATCACGGTCGGCGAACTGGTCACCGTCTACAGCGCGGTGGCCCTGACGTACCACCCGCTGCGCAACTTCGAGGAGATCGCCATGGCCTTCTCCTTCTCCCGGCCGTCCGCGAAACGGGCCGCCCGGGTCCTGGCGCTGGCCCGCACGGCCGGCACCACCGCCGGCGCGGACGGGGACGAGGACCGCAAGGCGACCGGAGACCTGTACGACCCGCTGACCGGGCTGCTCGCACCGGCCGGCCGCTTCACCGCGGTCGTCTGCGGCGACCCGGACGTGGCCGGGCGGCTCGCGGACCGGCTCGGCGGCCACCCGGCCGATCCGGGCGAGGAGCACACCTCGGTGCTGCTCGGCGGTGTCCCCCTCGACGAACTGCCGCTGGACACCGCCCGTACGGCCGTCCTCGTCCAGGACAAGGACCCGGTCCTGCTCTCGGGCACCCTGCACGAGCTGCTGGACGTGCCACGATCCGGCGAGGTGCTCCCCGACCGGGCCCTGGCCGCCGCCCGGTGCGACGACGTCCTCGACGCGCTCGCCCAGGCGTCCGTGGACGCCGACGGCGATCCGATGCGCACCCGGATCACCGAGCGGGGCCGGTCGCTCTCCGGCGGCCAGCGCCAGCGCCTCGCCCTCGCCCGGTCCCTCGTCACCGACCCGGAGGTCCTCGTCCTCGACGAGCCCACCTCGGCGGTCGACGCGCACACCGAGGCACGGGTCGCCGCCGGCATCGGCGCCCTGCGCGCGGGCCGGACCACCGTGGTCCTGGCCTCCTCGCCGCTGCTCCTGGACCGCGCCGACCGGGTCGTCCTGGTCGACGGGGGCCAGGCCGTCGCCGTCGGCACCCACCGCGAACTGCTCTCCCGAGAGCCGCGCTACCGCGCGGTCGTCACCCGCGAGACCGACGAGGAACTCGCCGCGAAGGCGCCGCCCGCCGACCCGGTCGACGGAGACGCCGGCACCGCACCGGTCGGCGCGCTCGACGCGAGCGACGCACTCGAAGCACTGGAAGGGGAATCGGCATGATCGGCCTGGCGCCGCCGGAGTACGATCCGGCGGCCCCGACGACGGCGACGACACTGCCCGTCGCCGCCCACACGACCGTCCGCGGCTACGTACGCGAGCTGCTGCGCCGCCACCGCCGGGCGTTCGCGCTGCTCATCGGGGTGAACGCGGTCGCCGTGGTCGCCTCGATGGCCGGCCCGTACCTGCTCGGATCGGTGGTGGACAAGCTCGCCACCGGCGCGCGTGACCTCCATCTGGAGCGCACGATCGCCCTGTTCGCGGCGGCCCTGCTCGTCCAGACCCTCTTCGTCCGGCTCGTCCGGCTGCGCGGCGCCATGCTCGGCGAGGAGATGCTCGCCGACCTGCGGGAGGACTTCCTCGTCCGCTCGGTCGGCCTGCCGCCGGGCGTCCTGGAACGGGCCGGTACGGGCGACCTGCTCTCCCGGATCACCACCGACGTCGACCGGCTCTCCAACGCCATGCGCGAAGCCGTGCCCCAGCTGGCCATCGGCGTCGTGTGGGCCGGACTGCTGCTCGGCGGCCTCGCGGTCACGGCGCCGCCGCTCGCGCTCGCCGCGCTCCTCGCCGCGCCCCTGCTCGTCGTGGTCTCCCGGTGGTACTTCCGGCGGGCACCGGCCGCCTACCGCTCGGAGTCCGCGGGGTACGCGGCGGTGGCCGCCGCCCTCGCCGAGACGGTCGACGCGGGCCGCACGGTCGAGTCGCACCGCCTCGGCGCCCGCCGGATCGCGCTGTCGAACCGGCGGATCTCGGAGTGGGTCGCCTGGGAGAGGTACACGCTCTTCCTGCGCTCGGTGCTCTTCCCCGCCGTCAACCTCACCCATACGACCGTGCTGCTCGCCGTGCTCCTGTTCGGCGGGGTGTTCGTCCTGCAGGGCTGGATCGACGTCGGACAGCTGACGACGGGCGCGCTGCTCTCCCAGATGCTGGTCGACCCGATCGGCATCGTGCTCCGCTGGTACGACGAGCTCCAGGTCGCCCAGGTGTCCCTGGCCCGGCTCGTCGGCGTCCGCGACATCGAGCCGGACGCCGGCGACGCGGAGGTGCGGCCCGAGGGCCGGGCCGTCCGGGCGGACGACGTCCGGTTCGGCTACCGCGAGGGGGTCGACGTGCTGCACGAGGTGTCCCTGAGGGTGGCGCCCGGCACCCGGCTCGCCCTGGTCGGCCCGTCCGGCGCCGGCAAGTCGACGCTCGGCCGCCTCCTCGCGGGCATCTACGCCCCGAGGACCGGCTCGGTCACCCTCGGCGCCGCCGAGCTGGCGCGGATGCCCGCCGAGCGGGTCCGTGAGCACGTGGCCCTGGTCAACCAGGAGCACCACGTCTTCGTGGGCTCGCTCCGCGACAACCTGCTCCTGGCCCGGACGGGGGCCGCGGACACCGAGCTGTGGGCGGCGCTGACGGCGGTGGACGCGGACACCTGGGCGCGGGGGCTCGACGAGGGCCTGGACACGGAGGTCGGCTCGGGCGGCCGTTCGCTGACCCCGGCGCAGGCCCAGCAGATCGCCCTGGCCCGGCTCGTCCTCGCGGACCCGCACACCCTGGTCCTGGACGAGGCGACCTCGCTGCTCGACCCCCGCGCGGCCCGGCATCTGGAGCGGTCCCTCGGCCGGGTCCTGGACGGGCGGACGGTCGTGGCCATCGCACACCGGCTGCACACCGCGCACGACGCCGATCTGATCGCGGTGGTCGAGTCGGGGCGGATCAGCGAGCTCGGCAGCCATACGGAGCTGGTCGCGGCGGACGGAGCGTACGCGGCCCTGTGGAGGTCGTGGCACGGGTGACGCCGGAGGGGGAGAGCGGGCCGGGCCGGGGCGTCGTGCGACGCCCCGGCCCGGCCCTTGGGCGCTCGGCTAGAAGAAGCCGAGCGCCGAGGCTCCGCCCACCCCGCCGAGCACCATGAACGCGGGCATCAGGACCTTCAGCTCGACCCAGCTGCCGGCCCGGAAGCGCATGGCCTTCGGCGGGCCGATCGGGTACCAGCGCTTCCGGCCGACCGGGATGGGCCACAGGATCGGGCAGCCGGAGACGGTGAGCGCGTCGCCGATGTCGTGGACGAGGGCGCCCAGCACGATGGGCAGCCCGAGCCACAGGTACTCCTGGCCGGGGGCGGTGAAGAACCAGTCCGCGCCGTTCCCCGGCTTGTCGAGGACGCCCGCCAGGATCCACGCGCTGGTCGCGCCGAGCAGCCAGACCAGGATGTCGCTGGACACCCGGGCGGCCCGCCACAGCAGGCCTTCCACGGCCAGGACCAGGTGCACGAAGAGGATGGCGAGCACCGCCCACCGGCCCCCGGTGACCGCCGCGACGGAGGCGCCGCCGCCTGTCAGGACCGCCCAGAGCCAGGTGTGGGTGAGGGTCCGGTGACCGCCGGACCTGCGGGGGTCGGCGGTGGAGCGGGTGGCCTTGTAGACGGCGTACGACAGTTTGTCGACGATCTCGCACAGGCCCTTGGAGACCGGACCGAAGGCGCGCGAGATGGTCGCCGACTTGTGGTCGAGGTCGGGCGCGAGCGCCGCGCCCGCGCAGATGAGCGCGCCGACGACGAGGACCGGCCACGGCATCGGCCGGTCGAAGGCCGCCGCGGCCGCCCCGACACCCAGCCAGGCCGCCGCTCCGGACAGCGAGTGTGCCGGTCCCATCATGGTTGGCCCGCCCCGTTTCTCCCCTGCCGACGCCCAGTTGACGACCGGTCGACGGACGAGCCTATCGTCCGTGATCTTCGAACCGGTGGCCGGTTCCCTCATCCGAGCGGAATCCAGGCAAGATGGGGGGCGTGACCCTTATCGATCAGCTTCCGCCGACCGCCGACCCCGACGCCCTCTTCGAGGCCTTCTCCTCCTGGGCCGAGGACCGGGGCATCACGCTCTACCCGGCCCAGGAAGAGGCGCTGATCGAGGTCGTCTCCGGGGCCAACGTGATCCTCTCCACGCCCACCGGATCGGGGAAGTCGCTGGTCGCGGCGGCGGCCCACTTCACCGCGCTCGCCAACGACCAGGTGACCTTCTACACCGCGCCGATCAAGGCGCTGGTGTCGGAGAAGTTCTTCGACCTGTGCAAGATCTTCGGCACCGAGAACGTCGGGATGCTGACCGGCGACGCCTCCGTGAACGCGGACGCGCCCGTGATCTGCTGTACGGCCGAGGTGCTGGCGTCGATCGCGCTGCGGGACGGCAAGTACGCCGACATCGGCCAGGTCGTCATGGACGAGTTCCACTTCTACGCCGAGCAGGACCGCGGCTGGGCGTGGCAGATCCCGATCCTGGAACTCCCCCAGGCGCAGTTCGTCCTCATGTCGGCGACGCTCGGCGACGTGTCGATGTTCGAGAAGGACCTGACCCGGCGCACGGGCAAGCCCACCTCGGTGGTCCGCTCGGCGACCCGCCCGGTGCCGCTCTCCTACGAGTACGTGCTCACCCCCATCACGGAGACCCTGACGGAGCTCCTGGAGACCAGGCAGGCGCCGGTCTACATCGTCCACTTCACGCAGGCGCAGGCCGTCGAGCGCGCGCAGTCGCTGATGAGCATCAACATGTGCACGCGCGAGGAGAAGGACAAGATCGCCGAGCTGATCGGCAACTTCCGCTTCACCACCAAGTTCGGCCAGAACCTCTCGCGTTACGTCCGCCACGGCATCGGCGTGCACCACGCGGGCATGCTGCCCAAGTACCGGCGGCTCGTCGAGAAGCTGGCGCAGGCCGGTCTCCTGAAGGTGATCTGCGGGACGGACACCCTCGGCGTGGGCGTGAACGTCCCGATCCGCACGGTCCTCTTCACCGCCCTCACCAAGTACGACGGCAACCGGGTGCGGACGCTGCGCGCCCGTGAGTTCCACCAGATCGCGGGCCGGGCCGGCCGGGCCGGCTTCGACACCGCCGGATACGTGGTCGCCCAGGCGCCCGAGCACGTCATCGAGAACGAGAAGGCGCTCGCCAAGGCCGGCGACGACCCGAAGAAGCGCCGCAAGGTGGTCCGCAAGAAGGCTCCGGAGGGCTTCGTCGCCTGGAGCGACACCACCTTCGAACGGCTCATCGACGCCGAGCCCGAGCCGCTGACCTCACGCTTCAAGGTCACCAACATCATGCTGCTCTCGGTGATCGCCCGCCCGGGCAACGCCTTCGAGGCGATGCGCAAGCTCCTGGAGGACAACCACGAGCCGCGCAAGGCGCAGCTGCGGCACATCCGCCGGGCCATCGCGATCTACCGCTCCCTGCTCGACGGCGGTGTCGTCGAGCAGCTGGACACGCCCGACGCCGAGGGCCGCACGATCCGCCTGACGGTCGACCTCCAGCAGGACTTCGCACTGAACCAGCCGCTGTCGACGTTCGCGCTGGCCGCCTTCGACCTGCTCGACCCCGAGTCCCCCTCGTACGCCCTGGACATGGTCTCCGTCGTCGAGTCGACGCTCGACGACCCGCGCCAGATCCTCGCCGCCATGCAGAACAAGGCGCGCGGCGAGGCCGTCGGGCGGATGAAGGCGGACGGTGTCGAGTACGAGGAGCGGATGGAACGGCTCCAGGAGATCTCGTACCCGAAGCCGCTGGAGGAGCTCCTCTGGCACGCGTACAACGTCTACCGGACGTCGCACCCGTGGGTCGGCGACCACCCGGTGTCGCCGAAGTCGGTCATCCGTGACATGTACGAACGGGCCCTGACCTTCACCGAGTTCACCTCCTGGTACGAGCTGGCGCGGACCGAGGGCATCGTCCTGCGGTACCTCGCGAGCGCGTACAAGGCACTCGACCACACCATCCCCGACGACCTGAAGACCGAGGACCTGGAGGACCTGATCGCCTGGCTGGGCGAGATGGTGCGCCAGGTGGACTCCTCGCTGCTCGACGAGTGGGAGCAGCTCGCCAACCCGGAGATCCAGACCGCCGAGGAGGCCCAGGAGAAGGCCGACCAGGTCAAGCCGGTCACGGCCAACGCCCGCGCCTTCCGGGTCCTGGTGCGCAACGCGATGTTCCGCCGGGTGGAGCTGGCCGCCCTCGACAACCTGAACGCGCTGGGCGAGATGGACTCCGAGGCCGGCTGGGACGCGGACGCGTGGGGCGAGGCGATGGACGCGTACTGGGACGAGTACGACGACCTCGGTACGGGCCCCGACGCGCGCGGCCCGAAGCTGCTCGCCATCGAGGAGGACGCGGCCCACGGCCTGTGGCGCGTCCGGCAGACCTTCGCCGACCCGAACGGCGACCACGACTGGGGCATCAGCGCGGAGGTGGATCTCGCGGCCTCCGACGAGGAGGGCCGCGCGGTCGTCCGCGTGACGGCCGTCGGACAGCTGTAGAGGAGAGAACCGACGTGACCAATCCGGCCGAGAGGCTCGTGGATCTGCTCGACCTGGAGCAGATCGAAGTCAACATCTTCCGCGGGCGGAGCCCGCAGGAGTCGCTGCAGCGGGTCTTCGGCGGGCAGGTCGCCGGACAGGCCCTCGTCGCGGCCGGCCGCACCACCGAGGGCGACCGGCCGGTGCACTCGCTGCACGCCTACTTCCTGCGGCCCGGGCGGCCCGGGGTGCCGATCGTCTACCAGGTGGAGCGGGTGCGGGACGGCCGGTCCTTCACGACCCGCCGGGTCACGGCGGTCCAGGAGGGCCGGACGATCTTCAACCTCACGGCCTCCTTCCACCGGCCGGAGGAGGGCGCCTTCGAGCACCAGCTGCCGCCGCGGCACCTGACGGACCCGGAGAGCCTGCCGAACCTCGCCGACGAGATCCGCGAGCACCTGGGGGCGCTGCCGGAGGCCCTGGAGCGCATGGCCCGTCGGCAGCCCTTCGACATCCGGTACGTGGACCGGCTGCGCTGGACCCAGGACGAGGTCAAGGGCGCGGATCCGCGCAGCGCGGTGTGGATGCGGGCCGTGGGGCCGCTCGGCGACGACCCGCTGATCCACACCTGTGCCCTGACGTACGCCTCGGACATGACGCTCCTCGACGCGGTGCGCATTCCGATCGAGCCGCTCTGGGGCCCCCGGGGCTTCGACATGGCGTCGCTGGACCACGCGATGTGGTTCCACCGGCCGTTCCGCGCGGACGAGTGGTTCCTGTACGACCAGGAGTCCCCGATCGCCACGGGCGGCCGGGGTCTCGCGCGGGGCCGGATCTACGACCGCGAGGGGCAGCTCCTGGTGTCGGTGGTCCAGGAGGGCCTGTTCAGAAAGCTCTGAGCCGGGCGCCGGGCGGGACGGGCACGGCGCCGGGCGGGACGCGGGGCGGCCGGGGCGGCTCGTTGCCGTCCCGGCCCGCCCCGTCGCGACCTGCACCGCTCCGTCCCGACGCCCACCGCGCTGCCCCGCCCCGGACGCGCGCGCCGGTCACTCGTACTCGGTGCCGCCCTTCCGCGTCAGATAGGCCGGGCTGACCGCCTTGGCGATGGCCCGGCCGCCGGTGACCGGGCTGTACCGCTCGGTCGCGGGCCGGATCACGACGCCCTCCCGCAGGTGCGCCTCGCGTCCCGAGACGGTCTCCCGGCCGCTCGCGTGGGCGAGGACCGTCTCCAGGTCGTACGGACCGGAGTACAGCCGCGGTACGAGCGGGACCTCGCCGGGCTCCAGGACCTCGGCCGGGTCCAGCCACTCCACCCGGCCGTCGATCTCGGCCGACACGTCGAACAGCGCGTAGCCGACGGTCTGGGAGCGGGCGTCGGCGCCGTAGGCCAGATCCTGCACCCCGGAGCCGTAGACCTCGCCGAAGAAGCCGACCCGGCGGGCGCCGAGACGTTTCGCCAGCCGCTCGGCGACGGCGGGCAGGCCGTGGCCGTGGACGGCGCGCCAGTACAGGTTGCGCGGGTCCTCCTGGAGGGCGAGGCCCTTCGACCCGAAGCCCTTGGACGAGACCTGGACGCGCCCCTCCTCGGCGAGGAAGGTCATCAGGCAGGCCGAGCCGTGGAGCTTCTCCGTCAGGACGACGGGCTCGCCGGGCTCGAAGACGTCCGGGTAGCGCTGGAGGTTCTCGATGTCGACCCAGGGCAGCAGGTCAGGGGCGACCTCCACGTCACCGCTCATGGTCGGCGGTATCGGCGGCACCCACTTGGTGATCCCCAGCGTCTGCGCGAAGTCGGTCCGCTCGGCCGCGGCCAGGGCCAGGTCGGCCCCGGCGAGCGCAGCGGGCCGGCACACGATGCCCTGCGACAGCTCCCCGCGCAGCCGGACGGCCTTGACCCGGTCCGAGTTCCCGCCGGCGAGCCGCCCGGTGAGTCCGAGCTCCTCGACGAGCCCGGCGGGCAGGACGGCCTGCTCCGGGATGTAGACGGCGGCGTCCCCCGTCCGGTACGCGCCCTTGGCGACGACGGCCCGGTACAGGCCGACCTGCGCCAGCTCCAGGGCGTCGGCGTTCGGATGGGGATGGACGGTCAGGACTTCGGCGGTGACGCGCAGGGTCGACATCTCAGGACTCCGGGTGCTCGGGTTTCAGTCTCATCGGGGCCCACTGTGCCGACGGGGAAACGGCTGGGCGATCTCTTTTCGGGCTGGTAGCGTCGCCGGGTTCCGGCCCAAAGCCCCTACAGGGCCTGGTCGATGCCCGGCAGCGTGTCCTGGTCCACCTCGTGCCGGCGGGTGCGGATGTCGGCGGCCGGCGGGTGCAGTTTGGCGTCGCAGGTGGGGCCGAGGCCCGTGCGGCGGGAGTCGGCGCCGGTGAGGGGGCGGCCGCAGAGACGGCACGCGATCCGGCGCGGTCGGGGCCCCGGTTCTGCCTCCGCCGCGGAATCGATCGAGATTGCCAGTGGTTCGTCTCCCATGCTGAGATCAAACCCTATTCCGACGAGGAGCAGTCCATGAGCCTGTACGACATCCCGCTGAAGACCCTGACCGGCGAGCCCGTCTCCCTTGCCGACTACCGGGACCGCGCGGTCCTGGTCGTGAACGTCGCCTCCAAGTGCGGCCTCACCCCGCAGTACGAGGGCCTGGAGAAGCTGCAGAAGGAGTACGGCGACCGCGGCTTCACCGTGCTCGGCGTGCCCTGCAACCAGTTCGCCGGCCAGGAGCCCGGCAGCGCCGAGGAGATCCAGACCTTCTGCTCGACCACGTACGGCGTCTCCTTCCCGCTCCTGGAGAAGGTCGACGTCAACGGCGACGCCCGCCACCCGCTCTACACGGAGCTGGTCAAGGTCGCCGACGCCGAGGGCGAGGCCGGTGACGTCCAGTGGAACTTCGAGAAGTTCCTGATCGGCCGCGACGGCCAGGTCACGCGCTTCCGTCCGCGCACCGAGCCGGGCGCCCCCGAGATCGTCTCCGCGATCGAGGCGCAGCTTGTCTGATGTCGAGAGCGGCACGGGGGTCGTCGAACGGCTGCGGGCCGCGGGCTGTGTCTTCGCCGAGGAGGAGGCGGAGATGCTGCTCGCGGCGGCGGCCGGGCCCGCCGAACTCGACCTGATGGTCGAGCGGCGGGCCTCCGGCCTGCCGCTGGAGCACGTCGTGGGCTGGGCCGAGTTCGCCGGGCTGCGCATCGAGGTGGACGGCGGGGTGTTCGTGCCCCGGCGCCGTACGGAGTTCCTGATCGAGCACGCGGTGGGCCTGGCCCGGCCGGGCGCCGTCTGCGTCGACCTGTGCTGCGGCTCCGGCGCGGCGGGCGCGGTGCTGCTCGACCGGGTCGAGGGCGCGGAGGTGCACGCCTCGGACATCGAGCCGGCGGCGGTGCGCTGCGCCCGCCGGAACGTCGAGCCGCGCGGCGGCCGGGTGTACGAGGGGGACCTCTTCGCCGCGCTGCCCCCGGAGCTCCGGGGCCGGGTCGAGGTCCTGGTCGCCAACGTGCCGTACGTCCCCACCGGGGACATCGGGCTGCTGCCCCCGGAAGCCCGCGACCACGAGCCGCTCGTCACCCTCGACGGCGGTCCGGACGGCCTCGACGTGCTGCGGCGGGTCGCCACCGAGGCACCGGGGTGGCTGGCGCCGGGCGGGCGCCTGCTGGTCGAGACGAGCGAGCGGCAGGCCGAGCGGGCGGTGGACGCGGTCACCGCATGCGGCCTGGAGGGACACGTCCTGAGCTGCGAGGAGCGGTACGCGACGGTACTCGTCGCGACGCGGGCCGGCTGACGGTACCGGTCGGCGGCGGTCGGCTGACCCGGGCCGGCTGACAGGTCGGCCGACAGCGGTCGGCTGACCAGGGCCGGCCGGCAGGTTCGGCCGGCAGCCGCCGCGGCCGCCGCCCGGTGTCCGAGCTCAGCGGCTCCTGGGCGCCGCTCGGTGTCGAGCTCAGCGGCTCACGGACCCGTCGGCCACGACCGGCTCCGTCCCGGAGCCGGGTCGCCGCCGGATGCCCGCGTAGGCCGCCACCGCCATGAGCTGCAGGGCCGCGATGGCGGCCAGGTCCCCGGTGGCCGAGCCCGAACCGGCCCATCCGGCGAGGGCGGCCCCGAGAGCGGCGGCGGAGATCTTCAGTCCGGCACCGATGGTGAACACCTGGGTCCGGCGGTGCGGCGGCGCGTGGTCCGCGCGCAGACGCAGGGTGGCGGTCAGCAGGAGGCCGTCGAACACCCCGGCGGCCGCGAACGCGGTCGCGCAGACGAGGGGCCCCGGAGCGAGGGCCGCCGCGGCGAGGGCGAGTCCGGTGCCGGCCAGCCCGGACATGGCGAGGCGTTGGGGGGCCGCGGCCGGCCGCAGCCTGGCCAGCGCGAGGGAGCCGGCCAGGGCGCCCGCGGCGAACGCGGTCATCAGCCAGCCGCCCGCGCCGGGGCGCCCCTGGCTGTCGGCGAGCTGGACGGCGGTCGTGGTGAGGGCGCCGAGGCCGAGGAAGGCCAGACAGGTGGCCGCGGTGATCGCCCGCAGTTCCCTGCTGCCCCGGACCGCCACCAGACCGGCGAGCAGGTCGCCCCGTACCGGAGAGGTGCCCGGCCGGGCGGCCGGGCGCGGAGGCAGGGGCAGCGCGCAGGCCAGCGCCGCCGCGCAGGCCGCGGCCACGGCCAGGGCGGCCACGGCCGTGCCGGAACCCGCCGCCGCGGCGGCCGACCCGGCCGCTGCCGGGCCGACGACTCCGGCGGCGTTGTAGACCGAGGCGTCCAGGGCGTAGGCGCGTTCCCGCTCCGGGCCCGGGCCGAGCATCAGGGCCGGCAGGCTGGAGAGGCCGCCGGAGACGACCGGGCCGCAGCAGCCGCCCGCCGCGGCGATGAGCAGCACCGCGGGCAGCGGAAGCCGCCCGACGCTCACCGCGAGGGCGGCGATGGCCGCGGCGAATCCCGCGAGGGCGACCGCGTAGAACACCCCGGGCCGCCGCGCCCGAGCCGCCAGGGCGCCTGCCGCCGGGGCCGCCAGGACGTGCGGCGCCATCCACGCCGCCAGGATGAAAACGCCCTGCGTGGCGCTGTCGAGGCGCTGCGCTGCGAGCATCACCACGCCCACCGCCATGCCCTCCTCGGCCGTCCGCGCGCAGAACGCCGTCGCCAGGTAGAGCCTCGTGCCCCCGGGTCCGGACATGCCCACCGTCACCCACTCCCCCCTGCGTAACGGGTTATCGCGATAAGAAGTTACAGTAGAGGTGTGCCGGAGCGGTGATCCCTGACAGATGGATACTGCGGACGGATACGGCAGGCATCGACGCCCTGGAGGGAGCGCCGTGAACCAGCAGGGCTTCCAGCCCGCCCAGCGTCTGATCGACATCGCGAGCGCGGTACGGACCACCCCGGACCTCTCCCGCGCCGCGCTCGCGGAACTCCTCGCGCGCCACGGCGAGAGCCCCGACGACCTGACCGAGGCCGCGTTCTCCGAGGAGGACGCCCGGGAACTGCGGGAGGCGGCCGACCGGATGTCCGGGATCCTCGCGGAGGCCGACATCGACCGGGCCGCACTCGCCCTCAACGGCGTGCTCGCGAGGCATGCCGCCGCGCCCCGCCTCTCCCGCCACGACGGGCACGCCTGGCACCTGCACATCGACCACGGCGACGACGCCGGCTGGGGCGACTGGTTCCTCGCTGCCGGCGCCCTGGCACTCGCGCAGATCCTGAGCGAGCACGAGCGCGTGACCTGGGGCGCGTGCGAGGCCTCGAACTGCGCGAACTTCTATCTCGGCACCGGGCCCGGCAGCCCCCGCCGCTACTGCTCGCCCACCTGCGCGTCACGCGCTCGGGTCGCGGCCCACCGCCGCCGCAGGCGGGAAGCGGGCCCCGCGGACGGGCCGGGCCACTCGGACGGGCCGGGCTCCGTGGACGGGCCGGGCAGTGCGGACGGGCCGCCGGCCAGCTAGCCGCCGCCCGGAGGCCCCACCGCCGGATCAGCGGCCGAAGGTGTCGATGTTCTCGACGAGCCAGCGACCGTCGCGGAGCACGACGTCCACGGCGAACATCGCACCCGCGTAGACACCCTGGTCCTTCGCCTCGGCCGCCTTGCCCTTCGCCGGCTTGCCGGCCGTGCTCACGCTGCTCTGGTCGGCATAGACCAGGACACGGGCGCGGTCGCCGTCGATCCGCTCCACGGCGCTGTCGGTGACGGAGGTGGTGATCACCGTCTTCTGCTGGGCCGCCTTGGCGAGCACACCGCCCAGCAGGGTCCGGTGCTGGGCGACGGCCTTGCCCGTGAGGAGCGTCCGGCCGGCCCGTTCGAAGGGAGCGGTGTCGGCGTGGTCGTACGAGAAGAGCGCGGAGACCGCGGCGCCGGTCTGCCCCTTGATCTCGCTGGTGCGGGCGAGGTCCGTGAGGGCGGTGTTGCCGCGTGCCGGGTCGTCACGGATCTCCGCGGCCCTGCTGTACGCCCATCCGGCGAAACCGCCCAGCAGAAGCGTCAGGACGCACAGGACGACGAGGGGGACGCGCCCGGACGGATCGCCGCTCGTCCGCTCACGGCGGGTGCGCCCGCCGCCGGTGCTCCGACCGCCGGTCGTCTCGCGGACCCGCGCCTCCCCCTTCGGCTCCGCGGCCGTCTCCCGTACGGACGTCCCGGCCGGTCGTTCCCGGATTCCCGGGTCGGGGTCCGTGAGCACCCCCGCGGGGGTACGGGGCCCGCCGCCGGGCGCCTGCCGGTCGGTGAGGGCCGCCCGGCGGCGGCGCTGGCGGTTGAGGTGGTGGCGGGGCGTCGGCATCGTGCGTGTCCTTTCGGGTGCGGGCGGCTGTCGCGGTACGGCCCGGTCAGCCGACCGCCGTGCCGCCCACCGGGGCCTGCCCCAGCGCACTCAGCTTCCAGTGGCCGTCGGTGCGGGTGAGTTCGCCGAGCATGCGGCTGTCCTTGTCCGTGCTCTTGCTGTCGGGTGTCGTGACGGTGATGCGCAGGGCGACGAGCAACCGGGCCCGCCCGGCCCGGTCGTCCAGCTCGGTGACGGCCCCGGACAGCACCCGGGCGGTCGTCACCGTCCTCGCGGCCTTCACCTGGCCGGTGAACTCCTCCCGTCCCTCGACCAGTTGCTTGTGCAGTTCACCGGTCGTGGAGGACTCCCACAGGTCGAGCCCCTGCTCCACCCGCTGGTGGTCCAGGGTGTTGAGGTTCTGCACGGCCTGCTCCCCGGCCGCGAGCGCCTCGTCGCGCTGCACGGCGTACGCGGCGGAGTCGTCGTGGGCGGCGGCGTACCAGTCCCGGCCGGCCCAGGCCGCGGAGGCACCCGCGGCGAGGGTGAGCACGAGGGCCACGGCCAGGGCGGGGCGGATGCCCGCCCGGGTGCGGACCGGGCGTGTCATGGGGTGCTCCCGTCTCCCGCTCATGCTCAGCGGGCCTTGATGTCGACGATCAGCCACCGGTCGCCCTGGAACGTGGCGGTGACGGTGAGCTGGGCCGCTGCGGACGTGGCGGTCGCCCTGTCCTGACGGGCCTTGTCCTGGGGCGTGCCGGCCCCGCGCGGGCTGTCCCGGCGCGAGGTCTGGTCGAGGAACACGAGGAGGCGCGCGCTGTCCCCGTCGAGTTCGATCACGCCGGTGCGCACGGTCTGGGTGCTGAGGGTGATGCGCTGCTCGACGAGCTTGGCGCGGACCTGGGTGAACAGGTCCGCGTACTGTCGGGCGGCGCGTCCGGCGAGAACGGTCCCGGCGGAGCGCTCGACCGCGTCGTCGCTCGTGGGCGTGTAGGAGAAGATCCGGGCGAGGCCCTCGCCCACGTCACCGCCGACGCGTGCGGTGGCCCCGGCGTCCGTGAGCGCGTGGTTGCGCGCGGAGGGCGTGGACCTGAGCTGGTGGGCGCCGTAGAAGAAGGCGCTCCCGGCGAGGAGCAGAACGGCCACGAGCGCGGCGAGGGCGGCCTTCTGCCAGGTGGCGGGGAAGCGGCGGGCGGCATCGCCCTCGGGAACCTCGGCGCCGTCGTCCTCGGGAACCTCGGCGGCGCCGCCCTCGGGAACGCCGGCGTCCTCGTTCGCCGTCTCGTTCGCCGTCTCTTCAGCCGATTCCTTCGCCGATTCGTTCACCGCTTCGTTCGACGTCTCGGCCGCGCCTTCGCCCCCGGCCTCCGCGGCGGGCTCGGCCGACCGGGAGTTCGTCGTCCCGCGCAAGAGTCGCGTCATTCGTCGTCCTCGCTCTCCTCGGCCCCGGCGACGGGCACCGCACTCAGCGCCGCGACCCTCCACGTGTCCTCGCCGGTGCGCGTCAGGACCGCCTCCAGACGCTTGCGGTCGCTGGACGCGGCGCCGCCCCCGCGCGGAGTGACGTCGACGCGGACGGTCGCGATGAGTTTCGCCGTACCGGCTCTCGCGTCGAGCGCGGTGAGGGCGGCCTCGGTCACCGTGGCGCGCGCCGAGGCGCCCACCGCGGGTGCGGTGCGCCCCAGTTCGGTGCGGAGCGGTCCGGTGGACGCGTCGCGCCAGGCCCGGATGCCCGCTTCGGCCTGTTCGCGGGTCGAGGCGTCGAGGGAGTTGAGGACGGTGAGGCGGGCCCGGCCCTCGGCGAGGGCCGTGTCCCGCTCGCGGCTGAAGGCGAGGCCCTCGTCGGTACGGGCCTCGGCGTAGGTCCAGGCCCCCGTGCCGCAGAAGCCGAGGGCGACGACGAGGGCAGCGGCGCCGAGGATCCCGCCCCGCCTCATCGGGTGCCCCCGGTGCCCAGGCCGAGGAGGCCGGCCATGTCCGTCGGCCCGCCGTTCTGGCCGGGCAGCGCGAGCGCTCCGGGCAGTGCCTGCCGGTTGTCCGCCGTGGTGCGCGCGCTGCCCGAGGGCAGCGAGCCGGGCCGGGCCGGTACGGGGACGGGGCCGCCCTTCGGCGCGTTCGCCGAGCCGCGGACGTTGACCCCGGCCGCGGCGGAGCCCGTGCAGGAGGCGCCGGTGTTGAGGGCGGGCGCGGTGCCCAGGTCGAGGCCGTTGCGGTAGCGCGTGGCGCCGTACCCCGAGGTGCAGGGCAGGGGCTTGAAGAAGGTGACGGCCATGCCGAAGTTCATGCGGCCCCCCTCGACGGCGGTGGCTCCGGCCGAGACGGCCGCGGGGTACTTCACGAACAGTTCCTCCATGCCGCGCTGCCGGGTGACGGCGATCTCCGAGGTGGTCAGCAGGTTGGCGAGGACGACGCTCAGACTCGGGTCGAGGTCGCGCAGGAGCCCGCTGACCTGGCCGGTCGCGTCGGGGGTGACGGCGAGGAGGCGGCGCAGGTCGGCGTCGGATCCCTTGAGGGTGGCGGCCAGGGTGCGCGCGCCGGTCGCGAAGTCCCGGATGGCGCGGCCCTCCTCGGCCTGGGTGCGCAGGACGACCTCGCCGTCGTTGATGAGCCGGGTGGTGGCCGGCAGCGACGTGTCGGCGGCCTGGACGAAGCGGCTGCCGCTGTCGAGGAGGACCTGGAGGTCGTCGCCGTGTCCCTGGAAGGCCTTGCCGAGTTCGTCGACGACCGTGCGCAGGGACTCCAGGGGTACGGAGTCGGTGAGGTCGTTCATGCTCGCGAGCACGTCGGTGACCGGTGCCGGTACCTGGGTGTCGGACTGTTCGATGCGGGCGCCGTCGGCGAGGAAGGGGCCGTCGTCGCTCTCGGGGCGCAGGTCGATGTACTGCTCGCCGACGGCGGAGAGTCCGGCGACGACGGCCCGGGCGTCGGCGGGGATGCTCGGGGCGGACTTCTTGATGCGCAGTTCGGCCACGACGCCTTCGGCGGTCAGGCCGATGTCGCCGACGCGGCCCACGGAGACGCCCCGGTAGGTGACGTCGGAGTGGGTGAACAGGCCGCCGGTGCGGGCGAGATGGACCCGCACGGTGTAGTGGTCGGCGACGCCCGCGTAGCGGCCGAGGTCGGCGTAGCGGACGCCGACGAAGCCGAGGACGAGGACGGCGATGACGAGGAACGCGAGGTTCTTCAGCCGTATGGTGCGGGTGATCACCGGGACTCGCCTCCGTCCTTGGGCGGGGTGGCCGGGGGCAGCGGCAGGGGCTGGTCGGGGCTGGGGACGCCGGTGCCGGCCCCGCTTCCCCGGCGGGCGGCCGGGCCCGGGTCGGTCGGGGCGGGCGTGGGCGCGGGGGTGGGCTCGGTCCTGGGGATCAGCGGCGGGATCACCTCGGTTCCGGGTGCGGCGGCGAGGTGCAGATAGGTGTTGAGGTAGTCGCCCTTGACGCCGCGCAGCACCTCGTCGGTGAAGGGGTAGGTGAGCAGGACCTGGAGCGATTCGGGCAGGTCGGCACCGGCGTCCGCGAGTGCCGTGAGGGTGGGCGCGAGGGCCTTGAGGTCGGCGACCATGTCCTTCTTGCTCGCGTCGATGGTGGTGACGGCGACCCCGGACAGGGTGTCCAGGGCGCGCAGCATGGTCAGCAGGGAACCCCGCTGGTTCTCCAGGGTCTTGAGGCCGGGCGAGAGTCCGGTGAGGACCGTGTCGACGTCCTTCTTGCGGCCGGCGAGGGTGGCGGAGAGCCGGTTGATGCCGTCGAGGGCGCGGGTGATGTCGCCGCGGTGGGCGTCCAGGGTGGTCACGAGGGTGTTGACCCTCCGGAGCATCGAGCGGACCTCGGGTTCGCGTCCGCCGAGCGCGGCGTTGAGTTCGCGGGTGATGGTCTTGAGCTGGTTGACGCCGCCGCCGTTGAGGAGCAGGGACAGTGCGCCGAACACCTCCTCGACCTCGGTGTTGCGGCTGGTGCGGGCGAGTGGGATGACGCTGCCGTCGGTCAGCCGTGCGCCGGCGTCCTTCGGCGGGGCGACGAGCTGGATGTACTTCTCGCCCAGGAGGCTCGACTGTTCGAGGCGGGCGCCCGCGTCGGCGGGCAGCCGGACGTCGCCGTTGATCTTCAGGGTGACGCGGGCGGACCAGGTGTCGGTCGTCCCGAGCTCGATGGCGGTGACCCGGCCGACGGCGACGTCGTTGACCTTCACCGCGGACTGCGGCACGAGGCTGAGGACGTCGTCGAGTTCGGCGGTGACCGTGTAGGGGTGGGGGCCGAGGTCGGCGCCGCCGGGCAGCGGCAGGTCCTCGATGCCGTCGAACCGGAAGGGGTTCCCCGGGGTCGCGCCGAGGACGACGGCGAGTCCGACGCCGAGCGCGACCACTCCGACGGCTCCGGCTCCGGCCGCCCGCCGGGTGGGCAGGGTGGGGCGTCTCATCGCTTCCCCTCTCCGGTGGCCGCCGAGGGAGCACCGGTCGGTGTGGAGCCGCCGGGTCCCGCCGCGCCGCCGGGTCCCGCGGATCCGCCGGCCGACGCGGAGCCGCCGGTCACCGGCAGCGGGAGCAGCGCTCCTCCCATGCTGATCTCGTTGAGGTTGGCGCGGCCGTCGAGGGTGCGGGTGTCCGTGTTGTAGGCGTTGACGACGTTGGTGGCGGCGAGCGGGGCGACGTCGAGGGCTTCGGCGAGGGAGGCGCGCTGGTCGACGAGGGTCTGGGTGAGGGGGACGAGCCGGTCGACGTTCTTCTTCAGTTCGCCGCGGTTGTCCTTGATGAACGCCTTGACCTGGACGAGGGCCCTGCCGAGTTCCTTGAGGGCTCCGGCGAGGTCGTCCTTGTTCTCGGCGAAGTAGCCGACGACCTCGTCGAGGCGTTCCTGAGCGGTGCGGACGTCGCCGTCCTTGTCCTTGAGCATGGTGGTGAAGGTCTGGAGCTGGCCGAGGGTGGTGAAGAGGTCCTCGCTGCTGCCGTCGAGGGTCTTGGCGGCCTTGCCGAACTCCTTGATGGAGGTGCCGATGGACGTGCCGTTGCCCTTGAGGTTCTTCGCGCCGGTGTCGAGGAGTTCGGACAGGGCGCCGGTGGAGTTGGCGCCGTTCGGTCCGAGTGCCCGGCTCAGTTCGGTGATCGAGTCGTAGAGCTGGTCGATCTCGACGGGGGTGCGGTTGCGGGCGGCGGGCAGTTCCGCGCCGTCGGCGAGGGCGGGGCCGGTGCTGTACGCGGGGGTGAGCTGCACGTACCGGTCGGCGACGATGCTCGGGGCGACGACGAGGGCCCGGGCGTCGGCGGGGACGCGGACGCCCTCGTCGAGGTGGAGCCGGACGCGTACCCGGGTGCCCTGCGGCTCCACGGACTCGACCTCTCCGACGCGTACGCCGAGGACGCGCAGGTCGGAGCCGGCGTAGATGCCGACCGTCCGGTCGAACCAGGCGGTGATCCGGGTGCCGTCGTCGTCGAGGACGCGGACGGCGACGAGACCGCAGGCGGCGAGCAGCACGAGGGCGAGCCCGGCGACGAGGGGTTTTCCGGGTCTGGTCATCATTCACCGCTCCCCTTGGCCGTCGCCTTCTGTTTCGGCGGCAGGCATCCGGTCGTGGGCTGCGAGGTCTCGGGCAGGTAGGTGCGGGGCACCACGCCGCACAGGTAGCTGTCGAACCAGCGGCCGCTGCCGAGGGTGTTGCCGACGAGCCGGTAGTACGGGCCGATCAGCGCGAGGGTCTTGTCGAGCTGGCCGCTGTTCTTCTCCAGGACTCCGGTGACGCGGCTGAGGGCCTTGAGGGTGGGGCCGAGCTGCCGGTCGTTGTCGCTGACGATGCCGCCGAGTTCGGTGCCGAGCGCCCTGCTGCCCTTGAGGAGGGCGCGGATGGCGTCGCGGCGCTTCTGGAGTTCGCCGAGCAGGGAGCCGCCGTCCTCGATGAGGGTCTCGAAGCTGGAGTTCTTGGTCTCGAGGGTCTTGGTGAACTTCCTGCTGTTCGCCAGGAGCCGGGCGAGTTCGGTGTCGCGCTCGGAGACGGACTTCGACAGTTCGGAGAGGCCGGTGGCGGCGTTGCGGACGTGCGGCGGTGAGTTCTTGAAGGTGTCGGAGATCGTCTCGAAGCTCTCCGCGAGCTGGGCGGTGTCGATGGCGTCGACGGTGCCGCTGAGGTCCTGGAAGGCCTGGGTGACGTCGTACGGGGAGGTGGTGCGCGACTGCGGGATGCGGGTTCCGGGGTCCTGCCGGGCGGAGCCCAGCGGGTCGAGCGCCAGGTACTTCTCGCCGAGGAGGGTCTTGATGGCGATGGCGGCGGTGGAGCGGTCGCCGACCCAGGCGTCGCCGACCTCGAACGTCACCTTGACCTTGGGTCCGTCGAGGGAGACCCCGGTGACCTTGCCGACCTTGACGCCGGCGATGCGCACCTCGTCGCCGGTGTCGAGTCCGGCGGCCTCGGAGAAGTCGGCGCTGTAGGTGGTGCCGTCGCTCACGAGGGGCAGCCGTTCCACGTTGAACGCCAGGGCGGCGACCAGGGCGAGGAGGAGCAGTCCGGCGACGGCGACGGCGACCGGGTTGCGTTCCTTGACCGGCTTGAGCCGGGGGCGGGGGCTCATCCGCGGCACCTCGGCTGGGTCACGGCGATCCCGGTCGGCGGCTTCGAGCCGTCGGAGGTTGCCACGCCGCTCACGCGCGCCTCGCAGAGGTAGAGGTTGAACCACGATCCGTACGAGGACAGCCGGGCCAGGGCGGTCATCTTGGCGGGGGTGCGGGCGAGGAAGGCCTCGATGGCGGGGGTGTGGTCGCCGAGGGTGCCGGAGAGCCGGCCGAGTTCGCGGATGTCCTTCTTGAGGGGGGCCCGCGCCTCCTGGAAGAGGCCGGCGGTCGTCGTGGTGAGGTCGCCGATGGCCTGGACCGCCTCGCCGAGGGGCTTGCGGTCGGTGTTGAAGCCGGTGACGAGTTTCTGGAGGGTGACGACGAGGTCGTCGAAGGCCGCCTCGCGGTTGTTGAGGGTGGTGAGGACGGTGTTGAGGTGGGTGACGACCTGGCCGATGACCTTGTCCTTGGCGGCGACCGTCCTGGTGAGGGATCCGATGTGGCGCAGCAGGCTGTCGACGGTGCCGCTCTCGCCCTGGAGGACCTGCACGAGTGATCCGGCGAGGTCGTTGACGTCGGCGGGCGAGAGGCCCTCGAAGAGCGGCTTGAACCCGTTGAAGAGCAGGGTCAGGTCGAGGGCGGGCGTGGTGCGGGCCAGCGGGATGGTCTCCCCCTCGCCCAGGGTCCCGGTCAGGTCGCCGCTGCCCCGGCCGAGGGAGACGTAGCGCTGCCCGACCATGTTGAGGTACTTGACGGCGGCGGTCGCCGAGCGGGGCACGGAGCGGTCCTCGCGGACCGAGAAGGTGACCTGGGCGGTGCGCCGTTCGACGACGCGTACGTCGGTCACCTCGCCGACCTTCACCCCGGCGATGCGCACGGAGTCGCCCTTGACGAGCCCGGTGACGTCGGTGAACAGCGCCTTGTACGAGCGGGTGGCGGATCCGACCCCGGTGTTGGCGATGCTGAGGCCGAGGACGGTGGTGGCCATGGCCGTGACCAGGACGAACGCGAGGGACTTCAGGAGGGTGCCGGTTAGTCCGCGGCGGCGGGTGTGGGTGGGCGTCCTGGTCATCGGAGGGTCACCTCCGCGCCGCGGAACGCCGGGCCGACGAGGGTGCTGCTCCAGTCCGGGAGGTCACCGGGCCGCTTGTCCGCCCCGGGGGCGAGGAGTTCGTTGACGAGGTCGTTCTCCTGCGGGGAGTTGGCGGGGCCGAGGTCCTGGGCGGCCGCGGCGGAGGCCCGCGCGGCGGGTGCGACCGGGAGGCCGAGGTAGGGCACGGGGTAGCAGCGGGGGCCGCCGCCGGAGCCGTACGACGGTGTGTCGCGGCCGGGGGCGTACGCGCCGCGCGAGGGCACGGTGGTGACGTCGACGTGCAGTCCCGGCTGGTTCGTTCCCTTGCCGAGGGCCTTGTCCATGGCCGGGACGAACTGGGCGAGGGTGCGCAGGGTGCAGGGGAAGGAGGGCGCGTACTCGGCGAGGAGCTCCACGGTGGGACGGCTGGTGGCGCTGAGCCGGATGATGTTGTTCTTGTTCTGGCGCAGGAAGGCGGTCAGGTCCTGGGCCGTCCGGGTGGTGGAGCCGAGGGCGCCGGCGAGGTCGGCCTCCTTCTCGGCGAGGGTGCCGCTGGTGGTGGTGAAGTCGGTGAGCGCCGTGACGATGTCCGGTGCGGCGTCGGCGTAGAGGTGGCTGACCTTCACGAGTTCTTTCAGGTCGCGGGTGAGGGCGGGCAGTTGGGGGTTGAACTTCCGGAGGTGGCCGTCGAGCCGGGTGAGGGTGTCGCCGAGCTTGTCGCCGCGTCCTTCCAGCGCCTGGGAGACGGCCGACAGGGTGGCCGAGAGCTTCTGCGGCTGGACGGCGGTGAGCAGGGGCAGCACGTTGTCGAGGACCTGCTGGAGTTCGACGGCGTTGCTGGAGCGGTCCTCGGGGATGACGGCACCGGGGCCGAGCGGGTCTGCCGTGGAGCCGCCGGGCGGTACGAGGGCGACGAACCGTTCGCCGAAGAGGGTCGTGGGCAGCATCTGGGCCCGCACGTCGGACGGCACGTGGCGGAGGGTTCCGGGGCGCATGGCGAGGATGAGGCGGGCGCCTCCGTCGGTGGCGTCGATGGCGCGGACCTCGCCGATGACGACGCCGCGGAGTTTCACCTCGGCGCCGAGGTGCATCTCGTTGCCGACGCTGCCGGTCTCGACGACGATCGGGTCGGAGTCGGTGAACTTCTTGTCGTAGACGGCGACCGCGAGCCAGGCGAGCAGGGCGGGCACCAGGAGGAAGACCAGGCCGGCGAAGCGGCGGCGCAGGGTCTCGGCACGGGAGTCGCTCATCTCACCCCGCCACCTTCACGGTCGTGGTCGCGCCCCAGAGGGCCAGCGACAGGAAGAAGTCGGTGACGCTGATCAGGACGATGGCGTTGCGTACGGAGCGGCCGACCGCGATGCCGACGCCGGCGGGGCCGCCGGAGGCGCGGAAGCCGTAGTAGCAGTGGGCGACGATCACCATGACGCTGAAGATCAGCACTTTCAGCACCGACAGCAGGACGTCCGTCGGTGACAGGAAGAGGTTGAAGTAGTGGTCGTACGTGCCCTGGGACTGGCCGTTGAAGAGGACCGTCACATAGCGCGAGGCGAGATAGGAGGAGAGCAGGCCGATCGCGTAGAGCGGGACGATGGCGACGACGCCGGCGATGATGCGGGTGGTGACGAGGTACGGCATGGAGCGGATGCCCATGCCTTCGAGGGCGTCGACCTCCTCGTTGATGCGCATGGCGCCGAGCTGGGCGGTGAATCCGGCGCCGACGGTCGCGGAGAGGGCGAGTCCGGCGACGAGCGGGGCGATCTCGCGGGTGTTGAAGTAGGCGGAGACGAAGCCGGTGAACGCGGCGGTGCCGATCTGCTCCAGGGCGGCGTAGCCCTGGAGGCCGACGACGGTTCCGGTGAAGAGCGTCATCGCGATCATGACGCCGATGGTGCCGCCGATGACGCCGAGGCCGCCGGAGCCGAAGGCGACCTCGGCGAGCAGTCGCTGCACCTCCTTGAGGTAGCGGCGCAGCGTCCGCGGGACCCAGAGCAGGGCCTTGACGTAGAAGAGGAGCTGGTCTCCGGAGCGGTCGAGCCAGACGAACGGGGAGGCCATCGGTCAGCCTCCCTTCGGCGGGACGATCTGCAGGTAGATGCCCGTCAGCACCATGTTCACGAAGAACAGCAGCATGAAGGTGATGACGACGGACTGGTTCACCGCGTCGCCGACCCCCTTGGGGCCGCCGCGGGGGTTGAGTCCCCGGTAGGCGGCGACGATGCCGGCGATGAACCCGAAGATCAGGGCCTTGAGTTCGCTGATGTAGAGGTCGGGCAGCTGGGCGAGGGCCGAGAAGCTGGAGAGATAGGCGCCGGGGGTGCCGCCCTGGAGGATGATGTTGAAGAAGTAGCCGCCGAGGGTGCCGACGACGGAGACCATCCCGTTGAGCAGGACGGCGACGGCCATGGTGGCGAGGACCCGGGGGACGACCAGCCGCTGCACGGGCGAGACGCCCATGACCTCCATCGCGTCGAGCTCCTCGCGGATCTTGCGCGAGCCGAGGTCGGCGCAGATGGCGGAGCCGCCGGCGCCGGCGATCAGGAGGGCGACGATGAGGGGGCTGGCCTGCTGGATGACGGCGAGCACGCTGGCTCCGCCGGTGAACGACTGGGCCCCCAGCTGCTGGGTGAGCGAGCCGACCTGGAGGGCGATCACGGCGCCGAACGGGATGGAGACGAGCGCGGCCGGCAGGATGGTGACGCTGGCGACGAACCAGAACTGCTCGACGAACTCCCGGAACTGGAAGGGGCGTCGGAAGACGGCCCGGGTGACCTCGGCGGCGAGGGCGAAGAGCCGCCCGGTCTGCCGCAGCGCGCCGGTGATCACGAGCCGCTCCCGGTGATCCGCGTCCGCTGGGGCAGGGTGTACGCCGCGTCCCTGGCGTAGGTGTCGCGGATGGCGGCCTGGGCGGCGTGCGGCAGCCGGTCGAGCATGCCGAGGACGCGTTCGCGGCGGCGTGCGACGGCCGCGCGCGGCGGGAGGCCGGGCGAGGGTTCCAGCTGCGGGACGATGGCCCGGGGCAGGGCCGGGCGGCCTGCGGGGTTGTCCAGCTCGGCGGCGAGCAGGGCGGCGTCCTTCTCCTCCGACATGCCGATGGGGCCTTCGCGGCGGCCGGCGAGGAACTGGGTGACGACCGGTTCGTCGCTGGTGAGGAGGACCTCGCGCGGGCCGAAGGTGACGAGGTTGCGCCGGAAGAACATCCCCATGTTGTCGGGGACCGTGGCGGCGATGTCCAGGTTGTGGGTGACGATCAGCATCGTCGCGTCGATGCGCGCGTTGAGGTCGATGAGCAGCTGCGACAGATAGGCGGTGCGGACGGGGTCGAGCCCGGAGTCCGGTTCGTCGCAGAGGACGATCTGCGGGTCGAGGACCAGGGCGCGGGCCAGGCCGGCCCGTTTGCGCATGCCGCCGCTGATCTCGCCCGGCAGCTTGCCCTCCGCGCCCAGCAGGCCGACGAGGTCGATGCGCTCCATCACGATGCGCCGGATCTCGGACTCGCGCTTGCGGGTGTGCTCGCGCAGTGGGAAGGCGATGTTGTCGAAGAGGGTCATGGAGCCGAAGAGGGCGCCGTCCTGGAACATGAGGCCGAAGAGTTTCCGGGTCTCGTAGATGTCTCGTTCAGGACTGCTCACCATGTCGACGCCATTGATGAGGACGCGGCCCTTCTGGGGCTTGAGCAGCCCGATGAGCGATTTCAGGAAGACCGTCTTCCCGGTGCCGGAAGGGCCGAGCATCACGCTCACCTCTCCGGCCGGCAAGGTCAGGGTCACGTCCTGCCAGATATTCTGCTTGCCGAAGGACATGGTCAGACCCTCAACGACTACTTCGATTCCCATCCCACCTCCAGCAAGCGTGCGTCGGGGGTGCGCCGCGGGCGCACGTTAAGTCGGTGCGGATCACTTGGACAAGAGGCGTGGCGCAAAATCCTTGATCCGCTCCTGTATTTGTCACCACGGAGACAAAGACCGGGTTCGACTTTGTCTGCTCGGAGACACACGGATGGGCCGACCTGCGACTCCTGGCGTCGCCACGGGAACGTTACGGCCGAGTAACCTCCCCGGGCAATACCGGATCCGGAGTTTTCGGCGAAGGGAGGGAGGCGGCCGGGCGTTTATCAGCTGGGAGACAGTTCCTTTTCACCGCTTGTCACCTGGGAGAGCAATGCTGAATCCAGCCATCCCTGATCGATCATTATTGTCGACATTGCGCACCGCGGAACCAAGCCGATTCCGGCCACCGCTCACCCGCTTGACAGGCAATTAGCCTTCTTCAAAGAATCATGGACAGCGGCATTGTTCAGCTAAGTTTCTCGCAAGTAACGTCAGGTTTCGCGGCCGAGAAATACCGGGCCGCCGGCCGCTCCCCCCACCGCGGTCGCACCCTCAGCTGGTCAATCCACAAGGAGAGTCCGGGACCCATGAAGAAGCAGATCAGAAACTTCGCCGTCGTCGCCGGGGCGGCCACCGCCGCGTTCGCCCTCGCCGCCGGCCCCGCCTCGGCCGTGCCGTCGACGGTCTGGACCGTCAACCCGTCGCCCGCCAGCTTCACGGCGACCAACAGCGGCAACGTCGTCCTGAGCGTCAACGGCATCGCCATGACGTGTACGAACTCGAAGGCCTCGGGCAGCATGGCGAGCGCCACCGGCAACCCGGCGACCGTCGCCTCCATCAGCGCCATCGCCTTCGGCGCCACCGGCGCGCCCTGCACCAGCGTCCTGGGCAACGTGACCACCGTCGCGACCACCCCGTGGACCCTCGTGGCACAGGACTACACCGCCGCGACCGGGGTCACCAAGGGCTACGTCGGCAACGTCGACGCCAAGGTGACGGTGGGCGCCTGCGTCTTCCGCGTGACGGGCAAGGCCTCCGGCACGTACACCAACTCGACGGGCAAGCTGGCCGTCAACAGCGTCACCGGCGAGCTCACCGTCGTCTCCTCGACCAACTGCGGCTCCGCCGTCCCGGTCGGCGCCAAGCCGCTCTTCAAGGGTGACTACCTGGTCAAGGTGGCCAACACGACCACCATCCCGACGATCGTCGGCTCCAACCCGTAGGACGTGAGAGCCCGCGTCCGCCCGGCCGGTGACCCCGGCCGGGCGGACGCGGGCCGTCCGCGACCCCGACGGCCTTGCCCCTCGCGCCCGCGCACCCGACGCTCGCGCGCACGATCCGAGCGGAGCACCAGATGAGAGGCCAGCGAGCCGCCCTGCGGCCCTCCCGCGCCCAGACGCGTGGCGCGGCGATCGCCGCACTCGTGGCACTCGCCCCCCTTCTCCCCGCGGCCGCCGTGGCCCTGGGCTCGCACGAGGTCGACACCCGGCTCCCCTACCTCTGCACCCTGCCCTCGGGCCCGCAGAGCGCGACGGTCCGGATCAGGGCGACCGTCCCCGACCGGGCGACCGTCGGCGAGACGATCGAGCCCGCCGACGTCAGCACGACACTGGAACTCCCGGCCGCGGTCGCGGCCGAACTCACCGCCCTCGGGGCCGCCACGGTACGGGCGGAGACGACGCTCGCGGTCGGCGTGGGCCAGAACGGCGCGCGCACGGACATCACATGGCTCGGCACGGCCCAGCCCGCCGCCGTCCCCGCCGAAGGCCCGCTCACGCTCACCGGCACCGGCGACGTCCCCGCCCTCACGACGGACACCGCCGGCGACCTGACCCTCACCGCCGGGAGCCTCGCCGTCGGCCTCGCCCCGAGCAAGGCCGACGGTACGCCCACCGGTCCGGCGTCCCTCTCCGTCAGCTGCGTCCCCGGGCCGGACGCGGAGGGCCGGACGGCGCTCGCCGCGATCCCCGTCACGCCGGGCTCCGCCGCGACCACAGCCCCCGGGACGCCGTCCACCTCCCCTGCCGCTCCCTCGTCGTCCCCGCCCTCCTCCCCCTCGTCCTCGGCCACCCCCTCCGGGCGGCCGTCGGCCCCGGCCGTCCGGGAGACCACGGGAGGAACGACCGGAGCACCGACCGGCCCGGCGTCCGTCACGAACCCCGGCAAGGGCCCGAGGGTGGCCACCGACAACGCGCCCGGCACCGCCGGACGCCCGAAGGCACCGCCCTGCGTCACCGAGAAGCCGACCTCCACCTCGCTCTCCGCGTACATCACCGGCTACTCCAACGTGCGCAAGCTCGACGGGGCCTCGCTCATCCCGGTGTCCTGCGTGCAGCTCGAACAGGGCGAGCCGGTGATCGACTTCCGCCCGGACGGCACCCTGCACCTGCTCCAGAAGTCGGAGGGCTCCCTCCGGTACCAGGGGCGCAAGCAGACCCCGCCCTTCACGTCCACCTTCCTGACCTTCGGCTTCGCGCCCACCACGGCGACCCTGGTGCTGGAGCAGGCGGGACCCCTGGTCGTCGAGTCGGACGTCCTCCTCGTCTTCCCCGACAACATCGCGGAGACCTACATCCGGGTCCCGCTCGTCCTGCGCGTCCTCGACGTCGAGGTCAACGGCACCCGGCTGGACGTCGGCCCCGACTGCCGTACGGTCACCCCGCTCAGGTCCCCCGAGCCCCAGCCCTCCAAGTACCCCGGTGACCACCTGGTGCTGCTCGGCAAGGGCCAGCTCCTCAACGGCACCGACGCCACCGGCTACGTCCTCACCAGTGGCGGCCCGCTCACCGGCGAGGTGACGGTGCCCGCGTTCAAGGGCTGCGGCACCGGCGGCGAGAACCTCGACCGCCTCCTCACCGCCTCCATCTCGGGCCCCGGCAACCACATCCGGCAGATCCAGGGCCAGACCTGCGCGGTGGGCGTGGAGGTGCCCACCGAGGGCCAGTGCACCGCGGACCGCCAGCCGTACGTGGTCCCCAAGCCCGAGCGCTGAGCCGGAGCACCCTCGCACCCTCGCTCCACCGCTCGCCCCGCAATCGCACCGCCGCACCCCGCACCCCGCACCCCCTCAACGGAAGGCATCGTCATGCCCCTCGTCTCCTCCCGCACGCGCCTCGCCACCCTCTCCGCCCTGACGGCGCTCGGCGCCTTCGCCTCCATCGGGTCGGCGACGGCCGCCGACCCGCAGCTGAACGGCAGTTGGGGCCCGTCCACCCGCTGCCCCGTCGACGCCGGAGCCATGCTCGCCTCGGACGGTCTCGACACCTCGCCCCAGTGCGTCGTCTCCTACTCCACGAGCGGCTCCATCAAGCTGGGCAACACCACCGTGACCACCGGCAGCACCAACCTCCAGATCGGCGTCGTCCAGAACGCGGACGGCACCAGCACCGTCGCCGCCCCGGCCGGCGGCGCGCTCATCGCCGCCCCTGCCACCGTCCCCGGCGGCCTCCTGGGTCTGATGTGTCCCAGTGACATCCCGTTCATCAGCGACATCTGCCGGCAGCTCACCGACGCCAAGCTCAACAAGATCACCGCCACCATGGAATCGGTCGGCACCCCCTCCGACTTCGACCAGATCGCGGGCGTCCTCACCGACAAGCCGATCGTGTCCATCCCGGTCCGCATCCGCCTGGAGAACCCGTTCCTGGGCGGCAACTGCTACATCGGGACCAAGGCCAACCCGATCATCCTGCGGCCGAGCAACCTCACCTCGCCCGACTTCGGCGTCGAGCGCTTCAACGGCGACGGCTCCCCGAACGAGGAGGGCGACATGAGCCGCCTCAACATCCTCGGCTCCACCCAGAGCGACAAGACCTTCGCCGTCCCCGGCGCCAGCGGCTGCGGCCTCGGCTGGTTCGGTCTGATCGACGCCGCCGTCAACCTCAAGACGGGGCTGCCCTCCGCCGCCGGCAAGAACAGCCTCACCCTCAACAACACCCAGACCCACCTCACGGGCCTCTTCGCCCCCGGTCTCGCGGCCCCCGACGCCGGCAAGGCACTCTCCCGGAACTGGCACTCGGCCGTCCGGTAACAGCCACTCAGGGTCGATTCCCGGCCTACTAGGTAAGCGCGTACCCCTCAGGCACGCCAACTCTTGCGCAACGTGTGTACAGCACACAGCAGGTGACCTAGCTTCAGCAGATCACGTTGGTACGCACCTGACGACCAAGGCGGCGCCCACCACGCCAGGCTGGGCTCCGCACCGTCGCTCCCCCACCGGTCGCGTAGGAGAGCAAGGGATCGGTTCATGCCCGCAATCACCCAGTCGCCGGACATCGGTGAACCGCTCGAACCGCTCCCCAGGGAGTTCGCCGCCCTGATGAGGCCGGAGATACCCGGCCTCATCAAGGAGATCGGCATGGAGGTCCAGCGGACCTACCCCGTGTACGCCCATCTCTTCAACGGGCCGCACTCGGACGCGATCCGCCAGGGCGTCGAGCAGGCGCTCGCCGCCTTCGTGGAGCGGGTCGCCGACCCCGGGACGAACTCGGCCCTCAGGGACGAACTGCTCCGCAAGTTCGGCCGCGTGGAGGCCTACGAGGGGCGCGACCTCGACACGCTGCTGGGCGCCTACCGCCTGGGCGCACGCGTCGCGCTGCGCCGGGCCAAGATCATCGGGCGTACGTACAACCTCTCCCCCACGCTGATCCTCGCCTTCGCGGACGCCCTCTTCGCCTACGTCGACGAGCTGGAGGCCCTCTCCCGCGAGGGCTACGTCATGGTCCAGAGCCGGGCGGTGTCCGATGTGGCCGCGCTGCGAAGACAGTTACTCCACCTGGTCGTCGCCGGCCCCCCGCTGCCCCGGGCGACCATCGCCGAGCTGTGCCGGGACGCCTCCTGGCAGCTCCCCGCCGAGTGCACGCTGGTCGCCCTGCGCCCGCCGCTCGCCGAACTCGTCCAGGCGGGGCTCGACCGGGACGTCCTCGCCGACCTCAGCCTTCCCCAGCCGTACCTGCTCATCCCCGGGCCGCTGACCGCCGACCGCCTCGCGATGCTCGGCTCCGCCCTGGCCGGCACCTCCGCCGTCGTCGGCCTGACCGTGCCGCCCGCCCAGGCCGCCCACTCCATCCGGTGGGCCCGGCGCGTCCTGCAGCTCATCGACGACGGCGTGGTCGCCGACGCTCCCCTCGTGCACTGCGAGGACCACCTGACAACGTTGTGGCTGCTGTCCGACCCGGCCCTGGTGGCCCAGCTCGCCCAGCGCGAACTCGCGCCGCTCGACGAGCTCTCCGGCACCCGGCGCGACCGGCTGATCGAGACCCTCCGGGTCCACATCTCCACCCGGGCCCCCGCCGAACAGGTCGGCGAACTCCTCGGCGTACACGCCCAGACGGTCCGCTACCGGCTGCGGAACCTGGACAGCCACTTCGGCGACCGCCTCCTCGACCCCGACCACCGCTTCGCCCTCGAAGCGGCTCTGCGCGCACTCCACCTCGGCGGGCGGCGGACGGACTGAACCGGGCCGGGTACGCGCCTCCGCGTCCCGGCCCCGGTCGTACGGACAGCCGCCTACGCCGTCCGGGGCGTGAGGCGGCAGCGGGCCGGGCCCGCCGCCTGCAGGGTGATCGCGGGCGCCACGGGCACCACGGTGTCGACGGCCTCGAGGTCGTACCGCTGCAGGATCATCGCCAGCGCGACCACCGACTCCAGCATCGAGAAGTGCTGGCCGATGCACGCGCGCGGGCCGCCGCCGAAGGGGAACCAGGCGTAGCGGGGCCGGGCGGCCTCCGCCTCGGGCGTGAAACGGTCGGGGTCGAAGCGCTCCGCGTCCTCCCAGTAGTCCGGGTGCCGGTGGGTGACCCAGGGGGCGACGATGACGTCCGCGCCGGCCGGGATGGCGACGCCGCCGATCGAGGTGGCGGCGACGGCGCGGCGCCCGATGACCGGGGCGGCCGGGAAGAGCCGCATGGCCTCCTTGAGGACCCGGGTGACGTACGGCAGGGCGTCGAGGTCCGCGGCGCCGGGGGTGCGGCCGGCGAGGACCCGGTCGACCTCCTCGTGGGCCCGCTTCCGCTCCTCCGGGTGCAGGGCGAGGAGGTGGAGGGCGAATCCGAGGGAGGTGGCGGTGGTCTCGTGGCCGGCGAGCAGGAAGACGAGGACCTGCTCGCGCAGCTCCGTCGCGTCGAAGCTGCCGTCCTCGGCGCTCTCGGCCTCGACGAGCAGGGTCAGCAGGTCCTGGCCGTCGCCGGGGGCCCGGCCCGACGCGCGGCGCTCGGCGATGATCCGGTCGCAGACCTCGTACAGCGCCCGGTGGACGGTGGCGGCGCGGCGGTTGCCGGGGGTGGGCCAGTCGCGGGGGACGTTGAGCGGGGAGTAGCCGCGGCGCAGGACGTAGGCGCCGACGTCGGGGAAGCTGTTCTCGACGATCTCCACGGCCGTGTCCACGTCGGTGCCGAAGAGGATGCGGGCGACGGCGCGCAGGGCCAGGCGGGCCATGTCCTGGAGGACGTCGACGGAGCCGGCGCCGACCTCCCGCCATTCCTCGGTGAGGGTGGTGACCTCGGCCGCGATCGCGGCGGCGTAGCCGTCGACCCGGCGGCGGGTGAAGAGGGGCTGGACGAGCCGGCGCTGGCGGAGGTAGTCCTCATCCTGGCTGGTGAGGAGCCCGTTGCCGAAGGACTCGCGGACCTCCTGGTAGAAGGCGTTGTCCTTGCGGAAGTTGGCCGATTCCCCGGCGAGGACCTGCTGGGCGCCCTCGGCGGAGAAGACGCCGTAGACGGTGGCGCGGATTCCGGGCGGGCCCGCGGTGATCCGTACGACGTCGCCGTGGTCGCGGCGGGCGCGGAGGAAGGTGCCCAGGGAGTCGTTCTTGAGGTCGAGCATGGAGCCGAGCAGCGCTCGTCCCTCGAGTTGCGGCGCTTCGGTACCGGTGGTGACGGCCATGAACGGTTCCCCCTCGATGTCGCCTGACGGGTGATTGTCCCGCAGTAGGTGACTCGCGGGTAGGGATGCCCGAACAGCGGACCGGATCTGGCCTGTTGGCTCGATCCGGCGCCTGAGGGAGTGCTCGCTCCGGGCCACTGTCAGTGCCGTCTGAGAGGCTCGCCGCATGGAGCGACCCGAGATGACCCTGCAGCTGACCATCGACTGCGCCGATCCCCAACGGCTGGTGCCGTTCTGGCTGGAGGCCCTGCGCTACGTCCCCGATCCGCCGCCCGAGGGCCACGCCACCTGGCGGGACTACTGGGAGGCGATCGGCGTCCCCGAGGACGAGCTGGGCGAGGACGCCGGGGAGCTCCCGGAGTCCATCGTGGACCCGAAGGGCGTGGGCCCCCGGGTCTGGTTCCAGCGCGTCCCCGAGCCGAAAACGGCCAAGAACCGCGTCCACCTCGACCTGAAGGTCGGCGGCGGCCGCGGGGTACCGCTCGCCCTGCGCCGCGAGCGGGTGGACGGCGAGGTGGCACGGCTCACGTCCCTCGGCGCGACGATCCTGTACACGATGGACGAGCCCAACGGCATGGAGTACTACGCGGTGGTCCTCCAGGACCCCGAGGGCAACGAGTTCTGCCTCGTCTGACCGCCCGCCCGCCCCGCTTGGCGGGACGGGCGGCGGAGGCGCGCCAGGGGGCCGGTCCCGCGGTCTTCCGGGTGGGAAGCGTGGCGCAACGCACGCCCGAACCGTGCCCGGTTCGCCCGACGGGGGCCCTAGCCTTGTACACATGTCCGATCACCACAGAGAGACCCCTGGCCCCGAAGCCCTGAACGACGCCATCCGTACGTTGTGGGTGCGCGCCGGCGAGCAGAAGCGCTCGCTGACGGCCGACGAGCAGCGGATCTACCAGGTGCTCGTGGCGGCGTGGGCCGAGGCGACGCAGATCGACCAGGGCCTCGCGGCCTAGCCGGACACCCGCCAGGGTCGTCCTGCCGGGCTCGCGGGGCCTGATCGGCAAGGCACTCCTAGGGCCGCCACTCGGTGCGGTAGTCGGGGTGGCCCGCGTACGGCAGGGCCAGGACCCGGATCGTCCACTCCGGTGTCACGGGCGGAGCCGTGAACCGGGCGCCGGTGTCGTCGTGGACCCAGCGCCCGCCGTCGGCTTCCGTGACCGGCCCCATCCAGCGGAGGGCGCACGCCCCGCTGAACGCGTGCTCGCCGCCGCGACCGCACGCGGGCGGGCAGGCGACGGCGGAGGCTTCGAGCAGCTGCCGCTTCGACATGACCTCGGTCACCACCCGTGCCCTGGCGATCCGGAGGTGCGGATCGCCGGCGATCTCCCACGGACGCAGGCTCTCGACGCTCCCGCCGGGCCGGGCCGCGGTCGCGACTTCCTCGTCGTACCGGGCCGTGAGGAAGGCGATCAGGTCGTCCACGGGGCTCTCCGGAAGGTGTCCCGCCCCGGTACGTCGCCTCGGGGCGGGCCCGGGTGCCGCATCGGCCGGCGGGGGCGGATGGATGGCCCCACTGTACGAGCGGCCGCCGGCGGTTCGGGGGCGTTCCCCCGGGTACGGCGGAGAGGCCCGCACCCGCACGGTGCGGGCCTCTTCCCCGGCCCTCCTCGGTGCGCGTCCGCCCGGAGCTCCGGCCGCGCTCCCGCCTACTTCGCGATGGCCCGGCTGATCACCATGCGCTGGATCTCGCTGGTGCCTTCGAAGATCGTGTAGATGGCCGCGTCGCGGTGCATGCGCTCCACCGGGTACTCGCGGGTGTAGCCGTTGCCGCCGAGGATCTGGATGGCCTGGGCCGTGACCTTCTTGGCGACCTCGCTGGCGTACAGCTTGGACATCGAGCCCTCGGCCGCCGTGAAGGGCTTGCCGGCGGTCGCCATCCAGGAGGCACGCCAGACGAGCAGGCGGGCCGCGTCGATCTGGGTGGCCATGTCGGCGAGCTGGAAGGCGACGCCCTGGTTCTCGATGATCGGGCGGCCGAACTGGACCCGGGTCCTGGCGTAGTCGAGGGCGACCTCGTACGCGGCGCGGGCCGTGCCGACGGCCATGGCGCCGACCGCCGGGCGGGAGGCCTCGAAGGTGGCCATGGCGGCGTTCTTCACGCGCTCGCCGCCGCCGGCCTTCGCCTTCTCGCGGGCGCGGGCGAGGCGCTCGTCGAGCTTCTCCTTGCCGCCGAGCAGGCAGTGGCCGGGGACGCGGACGTCCTCCAGGACGACCTCGGCGGTGTGGGAGGCGCGGATGCCGTGCTTCTGGAACTTCTGGCCCTGGGAGAGACCGGGGGTGTTCGGCGGCACGATGAAGGAGGCGTGGCCCTTCGAGCCGAGCCCGGGGTCGACGACCGCGACGACGACGTGGACGTTGGCGATGCCGCCGTTGGTCGCCCAGGTCTTGGTGCCGTTGAGCACCCACTCGTCGTTGGCCTCGTCGTACACCGCACGGGTACGCATGGAGGCGACGTCCGAGCCCGCGTCGGGCTCGGACGAGCAGAACGCGGCGACCTTGACGTCGTTCGCGTCGCCGTACATCTGGGGGACCCAGGTGCCGATCTGCTCCTCGGTGCCGTTGGCGAGGACGCCGACGGCGGCCAGGCCCGTGCCGACGATGGAGAGGGCGATGCCGGCGTCGCCCCAGAAGAGCTCCTCCATCGCCATGGGGATGCCGAGACCGGTCGGGTCGAAGAACTGCTGGGCATAGAAATCGAGCGAGTAGATGCCTATCTTGGCCGCTTCCTGGATGATCGGCCAGGGAGTCTCCTCACGCTCGTCCCATTCGGCGGCCGCGGGGCGGATCACATCGGCGGCGAAGCCGTGGAGCCAGTCGCGGACCTGCTTCTGGTCATCGTTGAGATCGAGCGTGAACTCGCCCATCGTCCCTCCCAGCTGTACGTTACTTGCGGTAACACCAGTCTGTTACCGGCGGGTACGGGCTGTCAACCTGCAGGGGAGCGGTTCGGCCCGACCCGCGGCGGACACCGACCGGGTGTTACGTTGCGACAGCCTCACGAATCGCACGGGCGGGGAGACACGCTTATGGACATCGCACACCGGGACACCGACCAGCAGACGCCCGCCGAACTGCGGCGACGCGAACTGCTGGAGGCGGCGGACCGGGTGGTGCTGCGGGACGGCCCCAAGGCGTCCATGAACGCGATCGCGGCGGAGGCGGGCATCACGAAGCCGATCCTCTACCGCCACTTCGGCGACAAGGGCGGCCTCTACCGCGCCCTCGCGATCCGGCACACGGACGCCCTCCTCGCCGCCCTGCGGGCCGCGCTCGACGCGCCGTCCGACCGCCGCCGCCGCGTCGAATCCACCCTCGACACCTACCTCGCCTCGATCGAGGCGCTGCCGCAGGTCTACCGCTTCCTCATGCACCCGGCGGAGGAGTCGCACCAGACCGAGCAGGGCTTCGACGTCGGCCGCCACTCCGCGCCGCTGCTCCGGCGGATGGGCGAGGAGCTCGGTCAGGTCATCGCCGAGCGCGTCGACCTCGGCCCGGGCGCCGAGGCCCAGGCCCGGATCTGGGGTCACGGCATCGTCGGCATGATGCACGCGGCCGGCGACTGGTGGCTCGGCGAGCGCCCCTGCTCCCGCGAAGACCTCGTCCGCAGCCTGGCCGACCTCCTGTGGGGCCGCCTCGCGCAGGCACCGGACCTTCCCGGCGGACCGGGGTTCTGACGTCCCGCCGGGGCCGCCGGGCCCCGGCGACCGCGGGACCGCCCGGGGCCCGGCGCGCTCGATCCGCCGGAGCGCCGGACCCGGCCGCCCGCAGGCCTTCCGGCCCCGGGACGCTCGCGACACCACGGGGCCCCCGCGACGCCTCCGCGCCGACCCGGCCCCTCGACCTCCGGTCCCACGGGGCCTCGTCAGCCCTCCAGGACGCCGGCCCCGCTCCCCCAGGGCTGCTTGCGGATCGCGCGGATCAGACGTGACTTCCGCCACCCCGTGACGCGGTCCGCGTAGACCCCGCCGTCCAGGTGGTCGGCCTCGTGCTGGAGGCAGCGGGCGAAGAACCCGGTGCCCTCCACCCGTACCGGCGTCCCGTCCAGCCGTACGCCCTCGACCACCGCACGGTCGTAACGAGGCGTCGGAGCCTCCAGACCCGGCAGCGAGAGGCAGCCCTCGGGCCCCCGGAACACCTCGCCGTCCGCCTCCACCAGGCGCGGGTTCACGACATGTCCCAGGTGGCGGGTCTCCTCGTCGTCGGGGCAGTCGTACACGAACACCCGCAGGCCCACGCCCACCTGGTTCGCCGCCAGGCCGACGCCGTTCGCCGCGTACATCGTGGCGAACATGTCCTCGACGAGCCGGGCGAGTTCGGGCCCGAAGTCGGTGACGGGCGCGCAGGGCGTGTGCAGCACGGGGTCGCCGAGCAGAGTCATCGCTCGGACCAGGCCGGAACTGCCGGGGATGGGGCGGTTTCGCATGGCCGTAAGGGTACGGTCCGCCGTGACCTGGCTGTTTCGGGTGTCTCACCACGGTGCCGCTGTTCGGGCTGCTGGCCGGATCTCGATAGGCTGAGCCCGGACCGACGCAAGGAGGAACAAGAACGATGTCAGGACACCCCGGTAATCCAGAGCCGCTGTCGCCGCGCGCCAAGCTGGCCGTGACGGCGGGCAGGGCCGCGGCCGCGGTGTCGCGTGCGGCGGGACGCGGCAGCGGATCGGTGATCGGCGGCAAGGTGGCGCTGAAGCTCGACCCCGACCTGCTCGGCCGGCTCGCGCAGCATCTGGACGTCGTCCTGGTGTCGGCGACCAACGGCAAGACGACGACGACCCGGCTGATCGCGGAAGCGCTGCGCGCCGCCGGCCCCGTCGTCTCGAACGCCCTCGGCGCCAACATGCCCGCCGGCATCACCTCGGCGCTGGCCGGTGGCTCGGACTCCAAGTACGGCGTCATCGAGGTCGACGAGAAGTACCTGGCCGGTGTCGCCCGCGACACCACGCCCAAGGTGATCGCGCTGCTCAACCTCTCCCGCGACCAGCTCGACCGCGCCGCCGAGACCCGCATGCTCGCCGAGAAGTGGCGCGAGGGCCTCAACGGCACGAAGGCCGTCGTCGTCGCGAACGCCGACGACCCGCTCATCGTGTGGGCCGCCTCCTCCTCGCCGAACGTGGTGTGGGTCGCCGCCGGCCAGGAGTGGAAGGACGACGCCTGGTCGTGCCCCGCCTGCGGCGGTGTGATGCAGCGTCCGGGCGACGACTGGTTCTGCGGCGAGTGCGGCTTCCGCCGCCCCGCGCCGAGCTGGGCGCTCAGCGGCGACCACGTGCTCGACCCGCACGGTTCGGCCTGGCCGATCCGGCTCCAGCTGCCCGGCCGCGCCAACAAGGCGAACGCCGCGACCTCGGCCGCCGTCGCCGCCGTCTTCGGAGTGCCGCCGCAGGTGGCCCTGGAGCGCATGTACGCGGTGCAGGCCGTCGCCGGACGCTACGACGTGGTGTCCTTCCAGGGCCGCGAGCTGCGCCTGCTGCTCGCGAAGAACCCGGCCGGCTGGCTCGAGACGTTCTCCCTCATCGACGGGCCGCCCGCCCCGGTGATCCTCTCCGTCAACGCGCGCGGCGCCGACGGCACGGACACCTCCTGGCTGTGGGACGTGGACTACGGCCGGCTCGCCGGGCACCCGATCATGGTGATCGGCGACCGCAGGCTGGACCTCGCCGTCCGCCTGGAGGTCGCGGGTGTGGACTTCCGCGTCTGCGAGACGCTGGACGAGGCCGTCGCGATGGCCCCGCCCGGACAGATCGAGCTGATCGCCAACTACACCGCCTTCCAGGACGTCCGCCGCCGCGTCGGCAACTGACCCGTAGAGGACTTGCAGCATGAGTGACAGCAGCCTGCGCCTGGTCTGGGTCTACCCGGACCTGCTCAGCACCTACGGCGACCAGGGCAACGTCCTCGTCGTCCAGCGCCGCGCCCTCCAGCGCCGGCTCAACGTCGAGCGCGTCGACGTCCGCAGCGACCAGCCGGTGCCGACCTCGGGCGACATCTACCTGATCGGCGGCGGCGAGGACCGTCCCCAGCGGCTCGCGGCCGAGCGGCTGCTCCGCGACGGCGGACTGTCCCGGGCCGCCTCGAACGGCGCGATCATCTTCTCGGTCTGCGCCGGCTACCAGATCCTGGGGCACGAGTTCGTCAACGACGTCGGCGAGCGGCAGCCGGGCCTCGGCCTGCTCGACGTCACGACGACCCGCGGCGAGGGCGCCCGCTGCGTCGGCGACGTCCTCGGGGACATCGACCCGCGCCTCGGCCTGCCCCAGCTGACCGGCTTCGAGAACCACCAGGGCATCACCCATCTCGGCCCGACGGCCCGGCCGTTCGCGCGGACGGTGTTCGGCAACGGCAACGGGACCGGCGACGGCACCGAGGGCGCGTACAACGACACCGTCTTCGGTACGTACATGCACGGCCCCGTCATGGCCCGCAACCCGCAGATCGCGGACCTGCTCCTGAAGCTGGCCCTCGACGTGAACGCGCTGCCGCCGACGGACGACCGCTGGTACGAGGCGCTGCGCGCCGAGCGCATCGCGGCCGCCACGCAGCCCGCGTAGCGGTCGTACGGCCCGTCCGGGACGGGCCCCGGGGGCAACGCGCGCGCCGCTGTTGGTCCCTCGTACGAACGTACGTTGTCCACTGTGCGGACATCCGGTTCGGCCCCGCCACCCTGCGGCGATAGGGTGGCGGGGATCCAGCCGGACGACGTGGTCCGGGAGTCGGCCCACGTTGCAAAGGTTTTTGGGCTATGCGCATTGGCGTGCTCACCTCCGGCGGAGACTGCCCCGGTCTGAACGCTGTCATCCGTTCCGTCGTGCACCGCGCCGTCGTCGACCACGGCGACGAGGTCATCGGCTTCCACGACGGGTGGAAGGGCCTCCTCGAGTGCGACTACCGCAAGCTCGACCTCGAGGCGGTGGGCGGCATCCTGGCCCGCGGCGGCACCATCCTCGGCTCCTCGCGGGTCCAGCCCGCGCACCTGGTCGACGGCGTCGAGCGCGCCCGCGGCCATGTGGCCGACCTGGGGCTCGACGCGATCATCCCGATCGGCGGCGAGGGCACCCTCAAGGCGGCGAACCTGCTCTCCGAGGCGGGTCTCCCGATCGTCGGCGTCCCGAAGACGATCGACAACGACATCGCCTCCACCGACGTCACCTTCGGCTTCGACACGGCCGTGACCGTCGCCACCGAGGCCCTCGACCGGCTGAAGACCACCGCCGAGTCGCACCAGCGCGTCCTCGTCGTCGAGGTCATGGGCCGTCACACCGGCTGGATAGCGCTGCACTCCGGCATGGCCGCCGGCGCGCACGCCGTGGTCGTCCCCGAGCGCCCCTTCGACATCGACGAGCTGACCACCCGGGTCGGCGAGCGCTTCGAGGCCGGCAAGCGGTTCGCGATCGTGGTCGTCGCCGAGGGCGCGAAGCCGCGTGAGGGCTCCATGGACTTCAAGACCGCGGGCACCGACATCTACGGCCACGAGCGCTTCACCGGGATCGCCAACCAGCTCTCCGTGGAGCTGGAGCGGCGCCTCGGCAAGGAGGCGCGTCCGGTGATCCTGGGCCACGTCCAGCGCGGCGGCACCCCCACCGCGTACGACCGCGTCCTCGCGACCCGCTTCGGCTGGCACGCGGTCGAGGCCGCGCACCGCGGCGAGTTCGGCATGCTGACGGCCCTGCGCGGCACGGACATCACGATGGTCCCGCTGGCCCAGGCCGTGGAGAGCCTCAAGACGGTCCCGGCCGACCGCTACGCCGAGGCCGAGTGCGTGATCTGACGCACGTCGGTACGGACGCGTTCGCGTGAACCGCCCCCGGTCGCAGTCGCGGCCGGGGGCGGTTCTAGTCTGGTGCGGACAACAAGCGCGAATCGGGCTCCAGGAGTACTCACGATGGATCACAGCGGGCACGGCATGACCACGGATCTGCCGCCGTTCACGCTGGGACGGGGCCTGGAGTTCTCTCCCGACCTGTTCTTCCTGATCGGCTGCCTCGCAGCGCTCGGTCTGTACGGCTGGGGTGTGGCGCGGCTGCGGCGGCGCGGGGACGCGTGGCCGGTGAGCCGGACGGTGTTCTTCACGGTCGGCGTGCTGACCATCGCGCTCGTCATGTGCACCAAGCTCAACGACTACGGCATGGTCATGTTCAGCGTGCACATGGTGCAGCACATGGTGATCTCCATGCTGTCGCCGATCCTGCTGCTGCTCGGCGCGCCGGTGACGCTGGCCCTGCGGGCGCTGCCGGTGGCGGGCCGGGGCTCGACGGGGCCGCGCGAGCTGCTCCTGAAGCTGCTGCACAGCCGGTACATGAAGGTGATCACCCACCCCGGCTTCACGATCCCGATGTTCATCGCGAGCCTGTACGCGCTGTACTTCACGCCGCTCTTCGACTTCCTGATGGGCTCCAAGCCGGGCCACATCGGGATGATGGTCCACTTCCTGATGGTGGGCGTGGTCTTCTTCTGGCCGATCATGGGCGTCGACCCGGGGCCGCACCGTCCGGGCTACGTGATGCGGATGCTGGAGCTCTTCGCGGGCATGCCGTTCCACGCCTTCTTCGGCATCGCGCTGATGATGGCCTCGGAGCCGATGGTGAAGGCGTACGAGAACCCGCCGGCCTCCCTCGGCATCGACGCGCTCACCGACCAGAACGCGGCGGGCGGCATCGCCTGGGCGTTCAGCGAGATCCCGTCGGTGCTGGTGCTGATCGCGCTGGTCTACCAGTGGTACCACTCCGAGCAGCGGCAGGCCGTCCGCCAGGACCGGGCCGCCGACCGGGACGGGGACAAGGAGCTGGAGGCGTACAACGCGTATCTCGCCTCGCTCCAGGCCAAGCGGTGACCTGCGGCGCGCGGTGAGCGGTCGCTCTCCGGGCCCGGTGCGGGACCTCTGACGGGGTCCGGCGCCGGGCCCGGTTTCCTTTTCCGGCGCACGCCGGAGCGTCCGGGGAGTAGCGCGCGCCCCTCTCGGGGGGTCACGATGGGCTGGACGGCTTCCACGGCCTCGGTCGGGAGGAGGGCGGACTGATGTCCGGTGGCACGAAGACGATGGCGGTGCTCACCTGCGCCGCGGTGGTGCTCACGACGGCGTACACGGTGGCGCTCGGCAGCAGCGGCTGGCTCTGGTTCGGCTCGGTGGTCCTCGCCGTGGCGACGATCGGCATGGCCGCGTCGGACAGCGCGGCCCCGGCGGGCCCGCGCCGCCGGCCGCCCGCCGGTCCTGGCCCGGCGAACCCCTGAGGCGGCCCGACCGCCCCGCCGCGCGCTCAGGCCCGCGGTGCCAGGACCACGGGCCCGGGCGACCCGCCGCGCGCTCAGGCCCGCGGCGCCAGGACCACCCACACCTGGCCCGGTGCGAAGGCGAGCGGCTCGCCGCCCGGGGTCGTGAACGTGGTGCCCGACGTCGGCGACGTACGGGACCAGCGGGCCTCGTACGCGCGCCCGTCGCGCAGGACGAGCGCGCTGCCGCTCCCCACGGTCTCGGTGTACGGGGAGACCGCTCCGGTGACGTCGTGGAAGCGGGAGGACCGGACGGCGACGTGCTGGACGACCACGGTCGACGGGGCGAGGGGTCCCGTGTCGGTGGCGCGCGCCGTACGGCCGTCCATCGCCACCCGCCAGGTCCGGTCGGGGGCGGACCAGGTGAAGGTGTAGCGGGCCGCCGGGTAGCGGACGGTCTCGGAGCCGACCGCTGTGCCGCCCGCCGGGGCGGGGCCGAAGCGGAAGCCGATGTCCCGGGCGTCCTGGGGCTCAGGGACGGCCGCGAGGGCGCGCGCAGGCCGCAGGTAGAGGTTGTGCGGGGCGGCCCGGTCCGGGGAGCGCAGGAAGGCGCCGGAGCGGGTGGACTCGGTGACGGGGTCGAGCGGCGCGGCGCTCAGCAGCGGGTTCAGGGCGGACTGCGCCCCGGAGTAGGCGAGGACGGGCCGGCCGAAGGCGCCGAGCAGCTCGATGTCGGACTCCCGGGCGCTGCGGACGGGGCCGACGCGCTCGGGCAGGCGGGAGGAGTACACGGCGAGCAGCCGGGTCGTCCCGCCCTCGACCTGTTCGACGTAGACGAGGTCGGCGGCGCCGAGTCCGGTGTGGGGGCGGGCCGCGGCCACGTTGTCGATCTTCACACCGAGGACGGGTCCGGACCGGGCCGGGAGCCCGGTGAAGGGCGAGAGACCGGTCCGGGCGGGGGCCGTGGTGGTGGGCGCGGGTGTCGTGGTGGCGGGCGCCGGCGTGGTGGGCGCGGGTGTCGGCGTGGGGGCCGGTTCCGGCGAGCCCGGGTCGGAGCAGCCGTACAGCCCGGCCGCCGTCACCGCGCACAGCAGGGCGGTGAGGACGCGGCCGGGGCGCCTGGCTCCGCGCTCGCGTGTCATGGTGACGCTCCCCCACCAGTGGACCACGGGGCCGCGCACGGATACAACGGGCTTGACGGACGACGAACGGGGGTCACGGGTGTTCTACCACCTGATGAAGTACGTACTGCTGGGACCGCTCCTGAAGCTGCTGTTCCGGCCGCGTATCGAGGGACTCGAGCACATTCCCGAGGAGGGAGCGGCGATCGTCGCGGGCAATCACCTCTCCTTCTCGGACCACTTCCTGATGCCGGTGGTGCTCGACCGGCGGATCACCTTCCTGGCGAAGCAGGAGTACTTCACGGGGCCGGGGATCAAGGGCCGGCTCACGGCCGCCTTCTTCCGGGCGGCCGGGCAGATCCCGGTCGACCGCTCGGGCAAGGAGGCCGGCAAGGCGGCGATCCGGGAGGGCCTCGGGGTGCTCGGGAAGGGTGAGCTGCTCGGCATCTACCCGGAGGGCACGCGCTCGCACGACGGGCGGCTCTACAAGGGGAAGGTGGGCGTGGCGGTGATGGCGCTGACGGCCGGGGTGCCGGTGGTGCCCTGCGCGATGGTGGGCACCTTCGAGATCCAGCCGCCGGGGAAGGTGGTGCCGAGGATCCGCCGGGTCACCATCCGGTTCGGGGCGCCGCTGGACTTCTCGCGGTTCGCCGGGTCGGCGGGTGAGAAGGCGGTGGTCCGCGCGGTGACGGACGAGATCATGTACGAGATCCTCCGGCTGTCCGGGCAGGAGTACGTGGACGACTACGCGGCGGTGGTGAAGGCGGCGGAGGCCGACGGCTGAGCCCCGGCCGCGGGTTCCCGCGGCGGGAACGCTGTGAGCGGATCCGCGCTCGGCGCAAAGCCCTGGGCCGCCGCGGCGGACGGTCGTAGCGTCTCGATCATGACCAAGGGAACCGCGTTCGTACTGGGTGGATCGGGACAGGTGGGGCGGGCGGCCGTGCGGGCGCTCGTCGCGGACGGCTGGGAGGTGACGGCCGCCTCGCGGGGCGGCGGCAGGGACGGGAGGTGGCCGGCCGAGGTCCGGTCGGTGGCGCTCGACCGGACACGGGAGGGTGCGCTCGCGGCCGGACTGGGCGACGGGTGCGACGTACTGGTGGACATCGTGGCGTACGACGCCGGGCACGGCCGACAGCTGACGGGGCTCGCGGACCGGATCGGTTCGGCGGTGGTGGTGTCCAGCGGCGCCGTCTACGAGGACGCGCGGGGACGCAGCTTCGACACCCAGGACCGGCCGGACGGCTTCCCCGACTATCCGCTGCCGATCCCGGAGGACTGGCGGACGGTGGCGCCCGGCGACACGTCGTACGGCACGCGGAAGGTGGCGCTGGAGCGGGAGTTGCTGGCGGCGGGCGACGCCCTGCCGACGACGGTGCTGCGGGCGGGCGCCATCCACGGGCCGTACTCCCCCGGTCCGCGGGAGCTGTGGTTCGTGAAGCGGGCGCTCGACGGGCGGCCGGTGCGGCTCCTCGCGTACGGCGGGGCCTCGCGGTTCCACCCGGTGCACGTGGACAACCTGGCGGAGCTGGTCCGGCTGGCGGCGGCGAACCCGGGGAGCCGGGTGCTGAACGGCGGTGACCCGGAGGCGCCGACGGTGGCGGAGATCGGGGCGGCGGTCGACGCGGTCATGGGCGTCGCCAGTGAGACGGTGCTGATCGAGGGTGCGCCGCCGGGGGACGTCGTGGGGGTCACCCCGTGGACGGCCCCGCGGTCCGTGGTCTACGACATGGCGGCGGCGGAGCGGGAGCTGGGGTACCGGCCGGTGGTGTCGTACGCCGATTCGCTGCCGGAGACGGTCGCGTGGCTGACCGAGCGGGTGGCGGGCCGTGCGTGGCGGGAGGCCTTCCCGGGTCTCGCGAAGTACGGGGTGGACTTCTTCGACTACGCGGCGGAGGACGCCTGGCTGGCGTCGCGGGGATGACACGGGTGAGGGGAGGGACGGCCGCCCCTCCCCTCACCTCGTCGTCAGCGTGTCACGGCTTCGGCGTGGCGTGCGGGGCGCAGGTCTGGTCCCTGGCGTCCAGCTTGCCGGTCAGCAGGTAGGCCTCGACCTTGGTGTTGAGGCACGGGTTGACCAGGCCGGTGATGCCGTGCGAGCCGGCGTCCTTCTCCGTGATGAGGCGCGAGCCCTTGAACCGCTTGTGCAGCTCGACGGCGCCGGCGTACGGGGTCGCGGCGTCGCGCTCGGACTGGGCGATGAGCACCGGCGGCAGGCCCTTGCCGGTCTTCACCTCGGTCGGGCGCTGGCGCGGCGCGGACCAGGTGGCGCACGGAAGGTTCATCCATGCGTTGGCCCAGGTCATGAAGGGGTACTTCTGGTGGAGCCGGGTGTTGTCCCGGTCCCACGTCTTCCAGCTGGTCGGCCAGGGGGCGTCGGCGCACTCGACCGCGGTGTAGACGGCGTTGCCGTTCTCCGAGGCCGCGTTGCCGGCGGTGTCCGTGGGGTCCGAGGCCGCGTTGTCGATGAGCGGCTGCGGGTCACCCGCGGCGTACGCGCTCCAGGCCTCGGCCACCGGGGCCCACATGGAGTCGTAGTAGGGGGCGTTCTGGAAGAAGCCGATGAGCTCGGCCGGGCCGACCTTGCCGCCGAGGGGCGCCTTCTTGGCGGCGGCGCGCAGGGTCACCCACTGCTGCTGGACCTCGGCCAGGGTGTCGCCGAGGTGGTAGGTGGCGTCGTTCTGGGCGACCCAGGTCATCCAGTCCTTGAGCCGGCCCTCGAAGGCGATGTCCTGGTCGAGGTTGACCTCGTACCAGATCTTGCGGGTCGACGGGTTCACGACGCTGTCGAGGACCATGCGGCGGACGTGGGTCGGGAAGAGGGTGCCGTAGACCGCGCCGAGGTAGGTGCCGTAGGAGACGCCGACGAAGTTGAGCTTCTTCTCGCCGAGGGCGGCGCGGATGACGTCGAGGTCACGCGCGGTGTTGGGGGTGGTCATGAAGGGCAGCATGTCGCCGCTCTTCTCGGCGCAGCCCTTGGCGTACTCGGCGGCGAGCTTGCGCTGCGCGCGCTTGTCGGCCTCGCTGTCGGGGACCGGGTCGGGCTTGGGGCCCTTGACGAACTCGCTCGGGTCGACGCAGGAGATGGGGGCCGACTTGCCGACGCCGCGCGGGTCGAAGCCCACGAAGTCGTAGGCCTTGGCGGCGCCCGCCCAGATGGCGTTCTTGGTGGTGACCCGGCGCGGGAAGCGCAGGCCGGAGCCGCCGGGGCCGCCCGGGTTGTAGAGGAGCGCGCCCTGGCGCTCGGCGGGGGTGCCGGTGGAGTTGATCCGGTCGACCGCGATCTTGATCTTCTTGCCGTTGGGCTTCGCGTAGTCGACGGGGACGGTGACCCAGCCGCACTGGATCGGCTTCTCGAGGCCCCAGTCGGCCGGACAGTCCTGCCAGTCGATGCCCGCCTGGGCGGCCCGCGCCGCCGCGACGGCGACGCCGATCGACTCGGCGTCACGCAGGTGACGGTTGCTGTCGGCGTTCGCTGCCGGGGCCGCGAGCGCGCCCGCGACGAGCGTGCCCGCTATCAGGGTGCCGGCCGAGCCGAGCATTGCCGTACGTCTCAACGTGTACTCCCCCAAGATGAGCGCCACCCCCCGTGGCGGCGCTGTGTGTTGGCTGTCCGGGGGATCCTTTCGTCCTGAGGGCACCCGATGAAAGGGCGAACACGTGTTTCTTTGCCGAACCAATAACCGGTGAACGGTGTACCGCTGAGCGGTGACCCCCCGGCGGTACGCGCAAATCCGGTCAGAACTATTCAGAACGGGGCGAGTTCGGACAGCGCGGTGTCGAGCAGCCGACGGACCGCGAGGGCGTCCGGGGCGACGGCGGTGACGAGGGCCGCGGGTCCCGCGAGCGGCGTGACGGCGGCGAACTCGCCGAGCAGCCGCGACCGCACCGGCTTGTCCTCGAACGCCGGATCGACGACGAGGAGCTGCCCGGTAGCCCGGTGGCCGCCGAGGACCGCGCCTCCGTCCCAGCCGCCCGGGGCCCCGGGACCGAAGGCCAGCTCCTGGTCGAGGAGGGGGCGCCCGGCGCGACGGACGGTGAGCCGGGTGACGAGAGTGCCGGGCGGTTCGCCGTGCCGGCCGAGGATCTGCTCCTCGCGGAGCACCAGCCGGGCCGTGGAGCCGAGTTCGACGACGGTCCGCATCCGCAGGTGGGAGCCCTGCACGGAGACCACCTGCTCGGGCAGCCAGCGGAGCACCCCGTCCTCGCCGACGGCGATCCGGACGTCGTACGCGGCCGGCTCGGCGCTCCGGCCCGGCAGGGCGAGGGTGGCGGCGGCCGAGTCGACCAGCAGCCTGGCCCCGTCCCGCACCTCGGTCTCGACGGCGAGCCGGTCACCGCCGAGCGGCGCGCTCATCGCCCCGACGACGGTGACCCGGGTGTACGGCCCGGAGGCCCTGGTCCGGCGCAGGGCCAGGGGCCCGTCGCTCACGAGCAGCGGCAGGCCCCCGTCGGCGTCGGCGGCGATCCGGGCGGTGGCGCGCAGGCTCACGCGGTCCATGCCCCGAGCTGGGCCCGGACCCAGTCCGCGACCGGGGCGACGCCGTCCTCGGCGCGCAGCGAGGTGAAGGCGACGGGCAGGTCCCCGCGCTGCTCCTTGGCGTCGCGCGCCATCCGCTCCAGGTCGGAGCCCACGTACGGGGCGAGGTCGGTCTTGTTGACGACCAGCAGGTCGGCGGTGGTGACGCCGGGGCCGCCCTTGCGCGGGATGTCGTCGCCGCCGGCCACGTCGATGACGAAGATCTGGGCGTCGACGAGTCCCTTGGAGAAGGTGGCGGTGAGGTTGTCGCCGCCGGACTCGACGAGGATGAGGTCGAGCGGACCGACGGTGTCCTCGAGCTCCTCGACGGCTTCGAGGTTGGCGGAGATGTCGTCGCGGATGGCGGTGTGCGGGCAGGCGCCGGTCTCCACCGCCTGGATGCGCTCGGGCGGCAGGACGGCGTTGCGGAGCAGGAACTCGGCGTCCTCGCGGGTGTAGATGTCGTTGGTGACGACCGCGAGGGAGAGGGTGTCGCGCAGGAGCCGGCAGAGGGCGGCGACGGTGGCGGTCTTGCCCGAGCCGACCGGCCCGCCGAGCCCGATGCGCAGGGCGCGGCGGGTGCCGTCGGGGCGGTGGGCGTCGGCGGAGACGGCGCCGTGGTGGGTGTGGCCGTGGTCGAGGTGCATGGGGCGGCTCCAGGGTGCTCAGGAGGCGAAGAGGCGGACGGGCCAGGCGGCGTGCTGTTCGGCGGTGATGTCGAGGAGGGGCGCGGAGGCCGCGGGCAGGGCGGCGACGCCCTGCCGGGCGGCCCGCGCGGCCTCCGCGGCGACCAGGTCCATGGCGGGGGCGAGGCGGGCGAGGACGGCGGTGGCCTGGAAGGGGTCCAGGCTCAGGAGCCGGACCGCGGCGGTGGCGGGACCGCTGACGGTCTCGTACGCGACGCAGTGCGCGGCGTCCTCGGGGCCGAGCCCGGCGGCCCGGGCGGCGACGCCGAGGACGACGGGCTGATGGGCGCCGCGCGGGAACGCGGCCGCGAGCGCGTCGAGTTCGGCGCACGGCCAGGTGGCGCGCGCCGCCCGCATCATCTGCCGGCCGAGCTTGCGTGCCGCCGTGCGGAGGGCGGGCGACGGGGTGCGGGCGTCGGCGGCGGCGTCGAGTTCGTCCGCGTCGAGGCCGTGCGCGGCCCCCGCTGCGAGCCCGGCGGAGGTGAGTCCGGTGGTGTGCAGCCGGCCCCGGCAGAAGGCTTCGAGTCCGGCCGCGTCCCGGATGCGGCCGGCCTTGACGGCAGCCTCCGCGCCGCCCGAGTGGGCGTGCCCGCCGGCGGGGAACCGCCCGTCGGCGAGCACCAGGAGTGCTGAGCGACTCGTCATCAGAAGAGGAAGTAGCGCTGGGCCATGGGCAGTTCGGCGGCGGGGGCGGGTTCCACCGCTTCGCCGTCGATCGTGACCGTGAAGGTGTCGGCGTCGACCTCGACCCGGGGCATCGCGTCGTTCTCCCGCATGTCCGCCTTGGACACCCGGCGGGTGCTGCCGATCGTGGTGAACTCCTTGTGCAGGCCCAGCCGTTGCGCGATGTCGTCCTCGATGGCGGCCTGCGCGACGAAGTTGACCGAGCCGGCCGCCGCCGCCTTGCCGAGCGCGCCGAACATCGGCCGGGGCAGGACGGGCTGGGGCGTGGGGATGGAGGCGTTGGCATCGCCCATCTGCGCGTACGCGATCTGGCCGCCCTTGAGGACGGTGAGCGGCTTCACCCCGAAGAAGGCGGGCTCCCACAGCACCAGGTCGGCGAGTTTCCCAGGTTCGACGGAGCCGATGAGGTGGTCCATGCCCTGGGCGACGGCCGGGTTGATCGTGTACTTGGCGACGTAGCGGCGCGCCCGGTGGTTGTCCGCGCGACCGTCCCCGGGCAGGGCTCCGCGCCGCTTCTTCATGACGTGGGCGGTCTGCCAGGTGCGCATGACCACCTCGCCGATGCGGCCCATGGCCTGCGAGTCGGAGGAGATGATCGAGATGGCGCCCAGGTCGTGGAGGACGTCCTCGGCGGCGATGGTGGAGGGCCGGATCCGGGACTCGGCGAAGGCCAGGTCCTCGGGGACGGCGGGGTTGAGGTGGTGGCAGACCATCAGCATGTCGAGGTGTTCCTCGATGGTGTTGACGGTGTGCGGCCGGGTCGGATTGGTCGAGCTGGGCAGGATGTACGGCTCCGAGACCACCGTGATGATGTCGGGGGCGTGGCCGCCGCCCGCGCCCTCCGTGTGGTACGCGTGGACGGTGCGCCCGGCGATGGCGGCGAGGGTGTCGCCGACGAAGCCGGCCTCGTTCAGGGTGTCGGTGTGGATGGCGAGCTGGGCGCCCGTCTCCTCGCACACGCCGAGACAGGCGTCGATGACGGCGGGGGTGGCGCCCCAGTCCTCGTGGATCTTGAACCCGAGGGCTCCGCCGCGCAGTTGGGAGTGCATGGCCTCCCGGGACATGGTGTTGCCCTTGCCGAGCAGACCGATGTTGACCGGGAAGGTGTCGAGGGCCTCGAACATCCTGGCCGTGTGCCAGGGGCCGGGGGTGACCGTGGTCGCCTTGGTGCCCTCGGCCGGTCCCGTACCGCCGCCGACGAGGGTGGTGACGCCGGTGGCGAGGGCCTGCTCGACGACGGTCGGCGAGATGAAGTGGACGTGGGCGTCGACGGCGCCGGCGGTGACGATCCGGCCGTTGCCGACGATGATCTCGGTCTCGGGGCCGATCACCAGGTCGGGGTGGACACCGTCCATGGTGTCGGGGTTGCCGGCCTTGCCGAGGGCGGTGATCCGGCCGTCACGGATGCCGATGTCGGCCTTGACGATCCCCCAGTGGTCGATGACCACGGCGCCGGTGATCACGGTGTCGGGGGCGCCCTCGGCGCGGGTGGTGCGGGCCTGGCCCATGGACTCGCGGATGACCTTGCCGCCGCCGAAGACGGCCTCGTCGCCGGCGCGGCCGGGGCCGCCGCTGCGGTCCTCCTCGATCTCGACGAGGAGATCGGTGTCGGCGAGCCGGATGCGGTCGCCGGTGGTGGGGCCGAACAGATCGGCGTAGACGGCGCGGTGCAGGTCAGGCACGGTCGGCCCCCTCGGCCTCGGTGGGTTCGTCGGTCGTGGCGGCGTCGGTCGTGTCGAGCGGGCCCGCCGTCCCGCCGCGCAGGCCGGGCACGATCCGCCGGCCGGCGAGCGGGACGAGTTCGACCTCCACGGGGATGCCCGGCTCGAAGCGGACGGCGGTACCGGCGGCGATGTGCAGGCGCTGTCCGCGCGCGGCGGCGCGGTCGAAGGCCAGACCGGGGTTGACCTCGGCGAAGTGGTAGTGGGAGCCGACCTGGACGGGCCGGTCGGCGGCGTTGAGCACGGTCAGACGCGTGACGGGGCGCCCCTCGTTGAGGGCGACGGGGCCGTCCGCGTACAGGATCTCTCCGGGGATCATCGGCGCGGCCCGTTCAGACGATGGGGTCGTGGACGGTGACGAGCTTGGTGCCGTCGGGGAAGGTGGCCTCGACCTGGACGTCGTGGATCATCTCGGGGATGCCGTCCATGACCTCGTCGCGGGTGAGCACCTTGCGTCCCGAGGCCATGAGTTCGGCGACGGTACGGCCGTCTCGGGCGCCTTCGAGGATGTGCGAGGTGAGGAGGGCGACGGCCTCGGGGTGGTTGAGGCGCACACCCCGGGCCAGTCGCTTGGCGGCCACGTCCGCGGCCACATGGATGAGCAGGCGTTCCTGTTCGTGCGGGCTCAGTTGCACTCTTCCACCTCACAGTCGTCGACCGGGACACCCGGACAGCTGCGGACCCTACCGACCGTCAACACCTTGTTGAACTGCGGAGATGCGGCACGCGGCCAGACATTGCACGTTAGGGCGGAAGTTTTTCCGGCTCGTTAACTGCGCCTTTGCTCTTTCATGATCATCGGATCGGGTCGACCGTCATGGACATGAGCCCCCGGATGCCGTCCTCCAGGACGTCGACGGCGACGTCGCCGAAGAGGGCCTGCTGGGCGATGAAGCCCTGGACGACGGCGATGAGCGTGCGGGCCACGTGGTCGGCGGGGACGTCGGCGGCCAGGATGCCGCCCTCCTTGTAGAGGGCGACCAGGTCCGCCCAGACGACGCGCATGCCGTTGTACCCCTCGGCGAGGGTCAGCGCGAGCCGTTCGTTGCGCAGGGTCTCGGTCCACACCTGGATGATCAGGCGCGCGAAGGCCTGCCGGTCGGCGCCCTCGATCCGCTCCTCGAGGAAGAGCCGGAGCACCGCGCCGATCAGCACGTCGGGGGTGGGCGGCGGCGTGGCTTTCGACGCCTCCTCGAAGGCACCCCTTATCCCGGCGAAGGCCTCGGTCGCGATGGCCGCGATGATCTCGTCCTTGCCGCGGAAGTACCGGTAGACCGCGCCGGCCGACAGCCCGACCTCACCGAGCACGTCCTGCATCGAGGTGGCGTGGAAGCCGTTGCGGGCGAAGCAGCGCGCCGCGCCGTCGAGGATCTGGCGCCGCCGGGCGTCGAGGTGTTCCTGGGAGACACGAGCCATGGCCCGAATCTAAAACGAATATTCATTCTTGACAACTTCCGATGCCCGCAGGACAGTGAGGGGCATATAAAAACGAACGATCCTTCTCTTTGAAACGAGGACACCATGTCCGCCAACGCCACCGCCGTCGACGCGGGGCGCAGGACCATCGCGGTGATGGTGCTGATCCCCGTCGTCGTCGCCCTCACCCTCTGGGCCTTCGCGTGGCCCGCGGCCCGGACCGCACCCCGCGACCTGCCGATCGGTGTCGCCGGACCCGCCACGGTGGCCACCGCCCTGGAACAGGACTTCGCCCGGCACGAGGGGGCCTTCGAGGTCCACCGCTACCCGGACGGCGCCGCGGCCCGCGCCGCGATACAGGACCGCGATGTATACGGAGCGGTGGTCGTGACCCCTGGCGGTACGGAGCTGCTGACCGCCTCGGCGGCGAGCCCCGTGGTGGCCGGACTCCTGCGGGAGGCCGTCACCGCACAGGCCCCGGAGGGCACGAGGATCCAGGTCACGGACGTGGTCGCCGCACCGGCGGGCGACCCGCGCGGGGCGGTGCTCTCCTCCAGCCTGCTGCCGCTCGCCCTGGCCGGAGCGGCGGCGGGGGTCGTCGCGACCCTCCTCGGCCTGCGCGGCGGGCGCGCGGCGGCCGCCCTCGCCGGCGCGGCGGCGCTCGCCGGTGTCGTCGGCGCGGCGCTGGCCCACAGCTGGCTCGGCGCCCTGGGCGGGAACTGGTGGGCTGAGGCCGGGGTCCTGGGCCTCACCGTCCTGGCGATCGGTTCGACGTTCGCCGGGCTCGCGGCCCTCGTGGGCAAGCCGGGCCTCGGGCTGGGGGCGCTGCTGATGATCCTGCTCGGCAACCCGTTCTCGGGCGTGGCGAGCGCTCCGGAACTGCTGCCGACCGCCGTGGGCACCCTCGGCCAGTGGCTGCCGCCGGGCGCCGCGGGCTCGGCCCTCCGGTCCGTCTCCTCCTTCGACGGCGCGGCGGCGGGCGGACCGCTGCTCGTCCTCGCCCTGTGGGCGGTCGCGGGTCTCACGTCGACCGTGCTCGGAGCCCGGCTGCGGCGTCCGGAGCCCACCGCGCCGGCAGCCGCTGCGGCGCCGGTTCCGGCACGCGCGGGCTGACCCCGGCCACCGAGTCCGACCGCGCACCAAGACGGCCGCGTGCCCCCGCTGTAGCGGACGGGGGCACGCGGCTTCCGCGTTGACGCGACCGCGACTGGGACGGGGACGGGGACTGGGACTGGGACGGAAACGAGGACGGGGCGGCGGGCGGGCCCGCCGGGCAGGGTCAGGAAGCGCCGGGCCCGCGGTGGTGGGCGGCGATGCCGAAGCGGCGCTGTTCGCCGGTAGCGGAGTCCACGGAGTGGAGGCCGGAGACCGAGCTGATCACCTGCTCGTCGGCGGGCTTCTCGGCGGCCTCGAGTTCCTCCAGGTCAGCGGCGGACACCAGGGCGACCAGCGGCTTCCCGTGGCGGGTGACGACGACGCGCTCCCCGCCGTAGACGACGCGGTTGATCAGGTCGGCGAGCTCGGCTCGCGCTTGCGTCACCGGGATCTCGTAGGTCATGCTCCCCATCTTACGGGCTGTACGTCCTGTACATTTTTGACAGATGGAGGTACCCGTCATGGAGGCTCGCCACGTCCTGCCCGAGTTCACGGAGCGCACCAGCTACGGAACCCGGACCCTCGACCCCTACTCGAAGCTCCTCTCGAACCGGATCGTCTTCCTCGGGGCGCCGATCGACGAGGCGTCGTCCAACGACGTCATCGCCCAGCTCCTGTATCTGGACCACGCGGGACCCGAACAGGACATCGCGCTCTACATCAACTCCCCCGGCGGCTCGATCCACGCCATGACCGCGATCTACGACACGATGCGCTCGCTGCACTGCGACGTGGAGACCACCTGTCTGGGCCAGGCCGTCTCCACCGCCGCCGTCCTGCTCGCCGCCGGCACCCCGGGCAAGCGCATGATGCTCGCGGGCGCCCGGGTCACCCTGCGTCAGCCCGTCATGGACGAGCCGCTCCAGGGCCAGCCGAGCGACCTCGACATCCAGGCCCGCGAACTGCTCCGGCTCCGCGCGCTGATGGCGGGGATGCTGACCGAGCACACGGGGCGGGACCGGGAGCGCGTCGACAAGGACCTCGACCGCCTCACGGTCCTGGACGCACCGGGGGCGGTCGCGTACGGCCTCGTGGACCACGTGGTCACGAACCGGCGCGCGAGCGCCGGCGGCGCGGCGGGGTGAGCCGGCCGTGGTCCCCGAGCTGCCTCCGCTGCCCGCGCTGACCCGCGCCGAGGGTGAACTCGTCGACGCCTACCTGGAAGTGGTGGACCTCCTCGGGAAGATCAATCCATCCAGGAGTTCGCATACCTATGGCGCCCTGCGCGCGGCCCAGGCACTGGTGGGGCGGTCGGAGGCACTTCTCCAGGCCCTGACGCTGATGCATATGCGGGGCGAGAGCGAGGTGCACGCGGACACGCTGGCGCAGGCGCTCAGGGTGCTGGACGGCGAGCGCCGCGCGGACCGCGTCACCGTCCCGCGCACCCGCGCGAGTTGACATTTCCGCGTGTCGTGTCGAGGTCCGGACGGCCGACGCGCACCGCAGAATCGCTCCCCCGATCGGCGTAGTCGACGAGTCGACATATGTGCCGGGTGAGTTGCACAACAGGTGTACGCATTTGGCGGAATGGGGCGTTCCACCCCTGGTGCGGGGCTCGTAGGGCGAACCTCCGAAGATCACAAAGACTCCCTGTCCACCCGTATGGATCAGTCGTGAGGAGCCTCACATATCGCCGTTTCAGCTCGGATTTCGACCTGGGTGTGGGTCAAGATCCCTGTCGACGACAAGCCCCCGCCGCCGCGGCGGGGCGGTCCGGGCGGACGCCGAGTCCTGCCGCTGTCCCGGACGTCTGGTCGACAGGATTGGATCGGCAGGAGTGGAGGACCCGATTTTTACGGGGCGTACGCGCTGTTCCGGCAGCGAGTCCGCCCCTTGGGGTGAAGCCGCGTCAGCGGCCGGGCATCTTCGCCAGCCCGAACCCGACAGGTCATCCTTCGCAGGCGGCTGACGAAGGGTTGCGCATGACTGCGCAGATGCACGTCCCGTCCCTGCTGTCCCGGGCCGGAGCCGTCTCGGCTCTCACCCTCGCCGCCGTCGGCGGCACGCTGTTCGCACCCGGTGCGGCAACGGAGGCCCAGGCAGCCACCACGCACGCGAACAAGGCACTGAGCGTCGCCGCGTCCAAGAAGGGAGCTCCGTACCGGTACGGGAGCACCGGACCCTCCAGGTTCGACTGCTCCGGTCTGACGCTCTACGCGTACAAGAAGGCGGGCAAGTCGCTGCCCCGCACCGCGCAGCAGCAGTACAACAAGACCCGGCACATCTCCGCCTCCACCAGGCAGAAGGGGGACCTGGTCTTCTTCCACTCCGGCGGAAGGGTCTACCACGTGGGCATCTACGCCGGGAGCGGCAAGATCTGGCACTCGCCCAAGACGGGTTCCTGGGTGAAGCTCGACAGGATCTGGTCGTCGAAGGTCTACTACGGCCGCGTCCGCTGATCAGGCGGCGGTAGCGGTTCGTCCGGGGGGGGTGCGGTGGCGCCGCCGTGCCCCTGACCGACGGAACAGGACCTGGGGGGATGTCACCCCCTAACAGCTCGCCAAAGGGGCTGTGGTCCACGGAAGGGTGATCCAGACCGTCTTGCCGCCGTCGTCGGTCGGTGTGACCGACAGACGGCCGCCCGCTTCGGCGGCGAGGACACGGATGATGACCATGCCGCGGCCGTTGTCCTGCTGGACGGCCGCCGGGAGGCGGCGCGGCCGGCGGGGATGGCTGTCGGTGACGCCGATGTGGAGCCGCTCCTCGCGCTCCAGGCGGACGTCCACCGTGAAGGTGGGCGACTGGCCGAGGGTGTGCAGGACGGCGTTGGTGGCCAGTTCGGAGACGATCAGCCGGATCGAGTCCGCGATGTCCGCGACGTCGTCGAGGCCCCAGCCCATGAGGACGTCCGCGACGAAGCGCCGGGCCGTGGGGACCGAGGCGGGTTCGCTCGGCAGCGTGACGGATGCTTCCTGGTGATCTGCCATGGCGACGCTGTCCCTTTCCCACCGGGGCCACCGCCCCGGACTGCACTTCGCGTCAGAGTGCCACCGATCGCGCCGCGCCGTGCGGCGTTCCACCAAGATATGTCCCCATCTGTCGCCCGAAGCGGTGAACTCTGCTGCCCGGGAACGTCCTTGGCGCCCTACCCGGCGTCCGGCGCGGCGCGCAGGATCGTCCGTACCGCGTCCTCGATCTGCGCGTCGGTCAGATCGGCGCGGGCCGTGAGCCGCAGCCGCGAGATGCCGTCGGGGACCGACGGCGGCCGGAAGCAGCCGACCGCGAGACCCTGTTCGCGGCAGTCCGCCGCCCAGCGCAGGGCCGCCTCCGGCGAGGGCGCGCGTACCGAGACGACGGCCGCGTCGGGCCGGGCCGCCGTGAGACCGGCCTCGGTGACCAGCCGGTGCAGCGTGCTCGCGACCGTACGCGCCCGCTCCGCGAGGCCCGGTTCGGCCCTGATCAGACGCAGGCTCGCGAGGGCGCCGCCCGCGGCCGCCGGAGCGAGACCGGTGTCGAAGATGAAGGTGCGGGCCGCGTTCACCAGGTGCTCGATCACCCGGGCCGGGCCGAGGACGGCACCGCCCTGGCTGCCGAGGGACTTGGAGAGGGTCAGGGTGGCGACGACGTCCTCGTCGCCCGCGAGCCCGGCCTCGTGCGGGGCGCCCCGGCCACCGTCGCCGAGGACGCCGAAGCCATGGGCGTCGTCCACCACGAGTCCGGCCCCGTGCGCCCGGCAGGCCTCCGCGAGCTCCGGCAGCGGCGCCTTGTCGCCGTCGACGGAGAAGACCGAGTCGCTGACGACCAGGGCCCGCCGCCCCGGGTGCGCGCCGAGGGTCTTGCGTACGGCCTCGGGCTCGGTGTGCGGCACGACGGCCGTCTCGGCGCGGGCCAGGCGGCAGCCGTCCACGATCGAGGCGTGGTTGGCGGCGTCGGAGACGATCAGGGAGTCCCGGCCGCCGAGCGCGGTGAGCGCGGCCAGGTTGGCGGTGTAGCCGGAGGAGAAGACGAGGGCCGCCTCGAACCCGCAGAACTCGGCGAGCTCGCGCTCGAGCCGGGTGTGCAGCCGGGTGGTGCCGGTGACGAGCCGCGAGCCGGTGGAGCCGGCGCCCCAGCGCCTCGCCGCGTCGGCCGCCGCCTCGGTGACCTCGGGGCGGCGGGTGAGGCCCAGGTAGTCGTTGCCCGCCAGGTCGAGCAGGTCCGACTCGGCGGCCCGCGGCCGCAGCGTACGGACGAGACCGGCGTCCGCCCGGCGGCGCGCCTCGGCGTCGGTCCAGTCGAACGCGGTACGGCGGGGGCCCGCGGCCCGTGCGTCGTCGGCCTGTGGCATTCGGCGATCCTTTTGTAGGCAGCGCACAGACCCTAACCGGACGGTGCCGAGGTCGGGATGTGGTCATCCACACACCTCTATCGGGGGCGTTTGTTCAGATCCTCCTTGGCCCGGGGGTGGGCGGTAGGCAAGGATCAGCGTTTATGGACCTGCTGAACACGCTGGTGGAGAAGGGGCTGCGGCGCGAGCTGCCGACCCGTGAAGAAGCGCTCGCCGTGCTGGCGACCTCCGACGACGAACTGCTCGATGTGGTGGCGGCGGCCGGCAAGGTGCGCCGTCAGTGGTTCGGGCGGCGGGTGAAGCTCAACTACCTGGTGAACCTGAAGTCGGGCCTGTGCCCCGAGGACTGCTCGTACTGCTCGCAGCGGCTCGGCTCCAAGGCCGAGATCCTCAAGTACACCTGGCTGAAGCCGGACGAGGCCTCCCAGGCCGCCGCCGCGGGTGTCGCGGGCGGGGCCAAGCGGGTCTGCCTGGTCGCGAGCGGCCGCGGTCCGACGGACCGGGACGTCGAGCGGGTCGGCAGGACCATCGAGGCCATCAAGGAGCAGAACGAGGGCGTCGAGGTGTGCGCCTGTCTGGGTCTGCTCTCGGACGGCCAGGCGGAGCGGCTGAAGGACGCCGGCGCCGACGCGTACAACCACAACCTGAACACGTCCGAGGCGACGTACGCCGGGATCACCAAGACCCACACGTACGCGGACCGGGTGGACACCGTGCAGAAGGCGCACGCCGCCGGTCTGTCGGCCTGCTCGGGTCTGATCGCGGGCATGGGCGAGACCGACGAGGACCTCGTCGACGTCGTGTACGCGCTGCGCGAGCTCGACTCGGACTCCGTCCCGGTCAACTTCCTCATCCCCTTCGAGGGGACGCCGCTCGCCAAGGAGTGGAACCTCACCCCGCAGCGCTGCCTGCGGATCCTGGCGATGGTGCGGTTCGTCTGCCCCGACGTCGAGGTGCGGATCGCGGGCGGCCGCGAGGTGCACCTGCGGTCGATGCAGCCGCTGGCGCTGAACATCGCGAACTCGATCTTCCTCGGCGACTACCTGACGAGCGAGGGCCAGGCCGGCCAGGCCGACCTGGACATGATCGCGGACGCGGGCTTCGAGGTGGAGGGCGCGGGCACGACGACGCTCCCGAAGCACCGCGCGGACGCGCTCGCCGCGGCGGGCGGCGGCTGCGGTTCCCAGGCGTCGGCGGGCTGCGGCTCGCACGACGCGGCGGAGGGCGCCGGCTGCGGCTCGCACGCCGAGGCCGGTGGCGGCTGCGGTCCGTGCGGGGGTCACGCGCAGGCGGCCCCCTCGGCCGAGCCCGCCGCAGAGGCCGCGAGCGAGGTGCCGGGAGCCCGTCCCGACCTCGTCGCCGTGCGCCGCCGTGGGGCCGGAACGGAGCTCGCCCCGAATGCGTAACGACGAGCTGCTCGCCCTGGACCGGGCGCACGTCTGGCACCCGTACGGTCCGATGCCGGGACGCACGGAACCGCTGGTCGTCGATTCCGCGTCGGGTGTCCGGCTCCGCCTGGCCGAACCGGTGCACGGCCAGGCCGAGTTGATCGACGGCATGTCCTCGTGGTGGTCGGCCCTGCACGGCTACAACCACCCGGTGCTCAACGAGGCGGCGCACGGCCAGCTGGACCGGATGAGCCACGTCATGTTCGGCGGGCTCACCCACGAGCCGGCCGTGCGGCTCGCCACCCGTTTGGTCGAGATCACCCCGGCGCCCCTCCAGCACGTCTTCCTCAGCGACTCCGGCTCGGTCTCCGTCGAGGTCGCGGCCAAGATGTGTCTGCAGTACTGGCGCTCGGTGGGCCGGCCCGGCAAACAGCTCCTCATGACCTGGCGCGGGGGCTACCACGGGGACACCTGGCAGCCGATGTCGCTGTGCGACCCCGAGGGCGGGATGCACGAGCTGTGGTCGGGCGTCCTCCAGCGCCAGGTGTTCGTCGACGCGCCGCCGGTCACGTACGAGGAGTCGTACGCCGACATGCTGCGGGAGCAGATCGCGCTCCACGCCCACGAGGTCGCCGCGGTGATCGTAGAGCCGGTGGTCCAGAACGCGGGCGGGATGCGGTTCCACCCGCCCGCGTACCTGCGCGTCCTCCGCGAGGCCTGCGACGAGCACGGGGTCCTCCTGATCTTCGACGAGATCGCGACCGGCTTCGGCCGGACGGGCACGCTGTTCGGCGCCGACCAGGCCGGCGTCTCACCCGATGTGATGTGCGTGGGCAAGGCCCTGACGGGCGGATACCTGTCGATGGCGGCCACGCTCTGCACGACGGAGATCGCCGAGGGCATCTCGCGCGGCGAGGTGCCCGTCCTGGCGCACGGGCCGACCTTCATGGGCAATCCGCTGGCCGCCGCGGTGGCCTGCGCCTCGATCGACCTGCTGATGTCCCAGGACTGGGCGCTGGAGGTCAAGCGGATCGAGACGGGACTCCGCGAGGGGCTCGCCCCCGTCGCCGAGCTGCCCGGTGTCCGCGAGGTGCGGGTGCTCGGCGCGATCGGCGTCGTCCAGCTCGACCACGACGTCGACATGGCCGCGGCCACGGAGGCGGCGGTCCGGGCGGGCGTGTGGGTGCGTCCGTTCCGCGACCTGATCTACACCATGCCGCCGTACGTGACGGGCGACGAGGACCTGGCCCGCATCTGCGCCGCGGTGCACGCGGCGGCGGTCGCGGGCTGACCGGAAGAACGCGAGAACGGGGAGAACTGTGGGAATCATCGTCGTCAGCGGTACGGGCACGGAGATCGGCAAGACCGTCGTGACCGCCGCGGTCGCGGCCGTCGCCACCGCCGCCGGCCGCACGGTCGCCGTCCTCAAGCCCGCGCAGACCGGTGTCGGGCCGGACGAGCGCGGTGACGCGGACGAGGTCGTACGGCTCTCGGGCGCCGTGGGCTCCGCCGAACTGGGCCGTTTCCCGGAGCCGCTGGCGCCGGGGACCGCGGCCCGGCGGGCGGGGCTGGCCCCGGTCGGGCCCGCGGAGGTCGCCGAGGCCGCCAGGAAGCTGGCCGCCGAGCACGACCTGGTCCTCGTGGAGGGGGCGGGCGGCCTGCTCGTCCGCTTCGACGAGGAGGGCGGCACCCTCGCGGACGCGGCGGCGCTGCTCGGCGCGCCCGTTCTCGTGGTCGTCGCCGCCGGTCTGGGGACGCTCAACTCCGCGACCCTGACGGCGGAGGCACTGCGGGCACGCGGGATCGAGCAGCTGGGCGTGGTGATCGGCAGCTGGCCGGACGCGCCGGACCTGGCGATGCGCTGCAACCTCGCGGACCTGCCGCGGGAGGCGGACGCGCCGCTCCTCGGCGCCGTGCCGGAGGGGTCGGGGTCGCTCGGCCCGGCGGAGTTCCGGGCGGCGGCGGGCGACTGGCTCGGGCCCGCGCTCGGCGGCACGTGGGACGCGGAGGCGTTCCGGGAGCGGTTCGCGGAGCCGTACGCCGGGGATTCGTAGGGCGGGCGGCGGCGGGGTCCGTCGCCGGGAAGCTCGCGGGCGCGGGCGGCGGCGGAGTACATCGCCGGGAGGCTCGCGGGCGCGGGCGGTGCGGCGGGACGCGGGACGCTCGCGGCCGCGGGGCACAGGGGCCTCCGATCAGGGGACGCGCGTGTCTCCGCTCCGTAGGCTGGAGGCATGCGCGCTCACGTTCAGGAGATCGTCTTCGACTGTGCCGATCCGGCCGCTCTGGTCCGGTTCTGGGCGGGGCTCCTCGGCGGTGCCCCGGTCGACCGGAGCGGCGACTGGTCGTACGTGGACCCGCCGGACTTCGTCCGGCTCGCCTTCCAGCGGGTGCCGGAGGGCAAGGCCGTGAAGAACCGCGTCCATCTCGACCTGGAGGTCGAGGACCCGGTCCTGGCCGCCGACGAGGCGCTGCCCGCGGGCGCGTCCCGGGTCGGCGCGCCCGTCACCGACGAGCAGGGCGCCTTCCAGGTCATGCGGGACCCGGAGGGCAACGAGTTCTGCTTCGTCACGGGCTGAGGAGGCTCCGATGGCACCGCCGCACACTCCGTCACCCGTCCCGTCCGCCTCGCCCGGCGTCCACCATCCGCTGTTCGCCCGGTTCTACGCCCGGTTCAGCGTGTCCGCCGACGCCAAGGGCGGGCTCGGCGCGCTGCGGGCGGAACTGCTCGCCGGGCTGTCCGGCCGGGTGATCGAGATCGGGGCGGGCAACGGGCTGAACTTCGCGCACTACCCGGCCGGTGTCACCGAGGTGGTGGCCCTCGAACCGGAGTCCAGGCTCCGGCGGCTGGCCCAGGAGGCCGCGCTCCGGTCCCCGGTCCCGGTGACCGTCCTTCCGGACACGGCCGAGGCGCTGCCCCTGGAGGACGCCTCCTTCGACGCGGCGGTGGCCTCGCTCGTGCTGTGCACGGTACGGAACCTCCCGCAGGCCCTGGCCGAGCTGCACCGGGTGCTGCGCCCCGGCGGCGAGCTGCGGTTCTTCGAGCACGGCCTCGCCGACTCGCCCGGCCTCGCGCGCGTGCAGCGGGGTCTCGACAGGACCGTCTGGCCACTGCTCTTCGGCGGCTGCCACACCTCCCGCGCCCCGCTCGCGGCGATCGAGGCGGCCGGCTTCACCCTGGGCCCGTACCGCTCGTTCGACGTGCCGGAGAAGGGCCCACGGCTGCCCTCGTCGCCCTGTGTGCTCGGCACGGCCCGGCGGTAGCGGCGCCTGGGCCGGGCACGGCCCGGCGGTGGCCGCGCCTGTCCGCGGAGCGGAAATCCTGGCAGCGGCCCGGCCCCGCGTGATGGGATCCGGCCATGATCGCTCCGAAGATACGTGCCGCCACCCCCGACGACGCCGAGGCCGTGCTGGCCTTCTGGAAGGAGTCCGCCGAGGGGACCTCCGTCTCGGACGACGTGCCCGGGGTGACCCGGCTCGTCGCACGCGACCCCGAGGCACTCCTCCTTGCGGTCGCCGACGACCGCATCGTGGGTTCCGTCATCGCGGGCTGGGACGGCTGGCGCGCCTCCCTCTACCGTCTGGCGGTCCTGCCCTCGTACCGTCGCCGGGGCATCTCCACCGCGCTGCTCCGGGCGGCCGAGGAGCGGTTCCTCGCGCTCGGCGGACGGCGTGTGGACGCCATGGTCCTGGAGGCGAACGAGACAGGACAACGGCTGTGGACGGCGGCCGGGTACGGTCGCCAGGACCACTGGCGCCGCTGGGTGAAGCCGCTCACGGACTGAGCGGCCCGACCGGCTCAGGGCCGGTCACCCCGCCGTTTTGCCGATCCTTTACCATGGTCTCTCATCAGACGACCCGACGACCGAAAGGTGTGAGCGTCCGCCCATGGGCGAGCCTCCCAGTAGTACCGATCTCCGTACTGCTCCCGAAAGCACCGGCCACGACCGCCGGCATCGAGCATTCCCCCTCCCCCTGGCTGATCATGGGACGGAGGTGAACCGATGACCGAAGTGCTGCTGCTCCTCCTGGCGCTCCTCCTCTCCGTCGCGTGCGGCGCGTTCGTCGCGGCCGAGTTCTCGCTGACGACGGTCGAGCGCCGCGAGCTCGAGGACGCGGCCGAGCGCGGTGAGCGCGGAGCGGCGGGAGCGCTCAAGGCCGTCAGGTCGCTGACCTTCCAGCTCTCCGGCGCCCAGCTGGGCATCACCGTCACCAATCTGGTCGTCGGCATGCTCTCCGAGCCGTCGATCGCCAAGCTGATCCGGGGTCCGCTCGAGGACCTCGGCATCTCCGCCTCGGTCGCCTCGTCGGTGGCGCTGGTCCTGGGCACGGCCCTGTCGACCGTCGTCCTGATGGTGGTCGGCGAGCTGGTGCCCAAGAACTGGGCGATCTCCTCGCCCCTCGCGGTCGCGAAGGTGGTCGCCACCCCGCAGCGGGTGTTCACCGCCGCCTTCAAGCCGCTGATCAGCCACCTCAACAACACCGCGAACCGGATCCTGCGCCGGCTCGGCATGGAGCCGACCGAGGAACTGGCCTCGGCGCGCTCCCCGCAGGAGCTGGTGGCGCTCGCCCGCCACTCCGCGAAGGAGGGCGCCCTGGAGGCGGACACGGCCGAGCTGTTCGTCCGCACCCTCAACCTGGCGGAGCTCACCGCGGAGAACGTGATGACGCCCCGCGTGCAGGTCACCGCGCTGGACGTGCAGGCCACCGCGGAGGACGTCGCCAACGCGACCCGGGCGACCGGCCTCTCCCGCTTCCCCGTCTACCGGGGCAGTCTCGACGCGGTCGTCGGCATCGCGCACATCAAGGACGTCCTGGCCATACCGGCCGAGGAGCGGCGCCACCGGCGGATCGGCGAGCTGCTGCGCGAGCCGCTGCTCGTGCCCGAGACGCTGACCGTGGACCGGCTGCTCGACCGGCTGTCCGGGAAGCAGACCATGGCCGTCGTCATCGACGAGTACGGCGGTACCGCCGGGGTCGCGACCCTGGAGGACATCGTCGAGGAGGTCGTCGGCGAGGTCCGCGACGAGCACGACCCGCACGAGACGCCGGACCTGGCGCGGGCGGGCGAGGACGAGGACGGGCGTGAGCTCTGGTCCGCCGACGGCGCCGCCCGCACCGACCAGGTGGAGGTGATCGGCCTCCGGGTTCCGGACGGTCCGTACGAGACACTCGCGGGCTTCGTCGCCCATGAGCTGGGCCGCATCCCCGCCGTCGGGGACCGCGTGGAGCTCGACGGCTGGCGGCTCGACGTCGTGGACGCCTCGGGCCGGCGCGCCGCGCGCGTGCTGCTGCACGCCCCCGCGGTGCGGGAGCACCAGGACGAGACCGGGGAGGCCGGCCGATGATCGCGATCCAGCTGTTGATCGGTCTGCTGACCCTGGTCGTCAACGCCTTCTTCGTCGGCGCCGAGTTCGCCCTGATCTCGGTGCGCCGCAGTCAGATCGAGCCGCTGGCCGAGGAGGGGAACCGGCGGGCGCGCAGCGTCATCTGGGGCCTCGAGCACGTCTCCGCGCTGCTCGCCGCGGCGCAGCTCGGCATCACGCTCTGCACCCTGGTGCTCGGCATCGTCGCCGAGCCGGCCATCGCGCACCTGCTCGAACCGGTCTTCGACGCGGTGGGTGTGCCGCACGGCCTGGTCCACCCCATCTCGTTCGTGATCGCGCTGAGCGTGGCCACGTATCTGCACATGCTGCTGGGCGAGATGGTGCCGAAGAACATCGCGCTGGCGGAGCCGACGCGTACGGCGCTGCTGCTCGGCCCGCCGCTGGTGACGCTGGCGCGGGCGCTGCGGCCGGTGATCTTCGCGATCAACGCCTTCGCCAACGCGCTGCTCAAGCTGCTGCGGGTGGAGGTCAAGGACGAGGTCGCGGCGACGTTCTCGGACGACGAGCTGGCCCGGATGGTCACCGACGCCGGTGACGCGGGTCTGCTCGACGACCGGGCCGCGGAGCGGCTGCACGACGCGCTGGAGCTGGGCCGCCGTCCGGTCCGGGATGTCGTGATGCCGGCGGAGAAGGTCGTGTACGCGCGGGTCGGTACGAGTCCGGGCGAGCTGGAGGCGCTGTCGGCCCGGACGGGCTACTCGCGCTTCCCCGTGGTCGACGCGGAGCGCAGGATCCTGGGCTATCTGCACGTCAAGGACGCCCTGGACGCCTCGCCGCGCGACGAGCCGTTCCCGGTGTCCGCGCTGCGGCCGATCGCCCGGGTCCGCGCGGCCACGCCGCTGGACGACGTGCTGACGGCGATGCGCCGCAGCCGGACGCATCTGGCGGCGGTGCTCGACGAGGAGGGCAAGCCGGCCGGGCTCGTGGCGATGGAGGACGTGCTGCGGGAACTGGTGGGCCGCCCGGCGGCGCCGTAGCGCCGCGCACCGGCAGGGGAGGGCCCCGGGAGCATGTGCTCCCGGGGCCCTCCCCCGTTCCCGTGGGGCGGGATGCGTTCCCGCGGGGCCGGCTCCGTTCCCGTGCGGCGGGATCCGTTCCGGTGCCGCCGACTCCGTTCCCGTGCGGCGTGCTCCGGAGCGGATCGCCGCATACCGCACGGTATGATCTCTCCGCCATGCAGATGAATGCCACGTACAACAGTTTCGTCGCCCTCGGCGACAGCTTCACCGAGGGCATGTCGGACCGGAAGCCCGACGGTTCCTACCGGGGCTGGGCCGACGTGCTCGCCGGCCGGCTCGCCGCCCGCGCCCCCGGCTTCCGCTACGCCAACCTCGCCGTGCGCGGCAAGCTCATCGGACAGATCGTCGAGGAGCAGGTCGAGACGGCCGCCGCGATGAAGGCCGACGTCGTGACGCTCGTCGGCGGGCTCAACGACACCCTGCGGCCCAAGGTCGACATGGGGCGGGTCCGCGGACTGCTCACCGAGGCAGTCGAGACGCTCACCCCGTCGTGCGGGCAGCTGGTCCTGATGCGCAGCCCCGGCCGGAACGGGCCGGTCCTCGAACGCTTCCGCCCCCGGATGGAGGAGCTGTTCGCGCACGTCGACGATCTCGCCGCCCGGCACGGGGCCCTGGTCGTCGACCTGTACAGCGCCCCCTCGCTCGCCGACCCCCGGCTCTGGGACGTGGACCGGCTCCACCTCACGGCCGACGGGCACCGGCGGGTCGCCGAGGCCGTGTGGCAGACCCTCGGCCTGGCCCCCGAGGAGGACTGGCGGACACCGCCGCCGCCGACCCCGCTGCCGCGCTGGGCGAGCCGCCGCGCGGCGGACGCCCGCTTCGCCAGGGAGCACCTCGGCCCGTGGATAGGGCGGCGTCTGACCGGCCGCTCGTCGGGCGACGGCCGCGCGCCCAAGCGCCCCGAGCTGCTGCCGTACGAACCGCCGACCGCGCCGTAGCCGCGGCGGGCGCGGTGCGGGAACGCGGCCGTGAGCTGCGTCTCGTAGCAAGCTCCAGCTCGGACGGTGGCGCTGGCCTGCAGAAATCGCCAGTAAACTCTGTCCACGTGACTGCTGTGACTGCGAAGCCCCGCATCCCCAACGTTCTGGCCGGCCGCTACGCCTCCGCGGAGCTCGCCGTCCTCTGGTCCCCCGAGCAGAAGGTGAAGCTGGAGCGTCAGCTCTGGCTCGCCGTGCTGCGTGCGCAGAAGGACCTCGGGATCGAGGTTCCGGACGCCGCCCTCGCCGACTACGAGCGCGTGCTCGACCAGGTCGACCTCGGTTCCATCGCCGAGCGCGAGAAGGTCACCCGGCACGACGTGAAGGCCCGGATCGAGGAGTTCAACGCCCTCGCCGGCCACGAGCACGTCCACAAGGGCATGACCTCGCGCGACCTCACCGAGAACGTCGAGCAGCTGCAGATCCGGCTCTCCCTGGAGCTGATGCGGGACCGTACGGTCGCCGTCCTCGGCCGTCTCGGCAAGCTCTCCGGCGAGTACGCCGAGCTGGTCATGGCCGGCCGCTCGCACAACGTCGCCGCCCAGGCGACCACCCTCGGCAAGCGGTTCGCGACGGCCGCGGACGAGCTGCTCGTGGCGTACGCCCGCCTGGAGGAGCTGCTCGGCCGCTACCCGCTGCGCGGCATCAAGGGTCCCGTCGGCACCGCCCAGGACATGCTGGACCTGCTCGGCGGCGACGCCGGCAAGCTGGCCGACCTGGAGCAGCGGATCGCCGGTCACCTCGGCTTCGCCCACGCCTTCACCTCGGTCGGCCAGGTCTACCCGCGCTCGCTCGACTACGACGTGGTCACCTCGCTGGTGCAGCTGGCCGCCGCCCCGTCGTCGATCGCCAAGACGATCCGCCTGATGGCGGGCCACGAGCTGGTCACCGAGGGCTTCAAGCCCGGCCAGGTCGGCTCCTCGGCGATGCCGCACAAGATGAACACCCGCTCCTGCGAGCGCGTCAACGGCCTCATGGTCATCCTGCGCGGATACGCCTCGATGACCGGCGAGCTGGCGGGCGACCAGTGGAACGAGGGCGACGTCTCCTGCTCCGTGGTCCGCCGGGTCGCGCTGCCCGACGCGTTCTTCGCGCTCGACGGTCTCCTGGAGACCTTCCTCACCGTGCTCGACGAGTTCGGCGCCTTCCCGGCCGTCGTCGCCCGTGAGCTCGACCGCTACCTGCCCTTCCTGGCGACCACCAAGGTGCTCATGGGCGCCGTGCGCGCCGGTGTCGGCCGCGAGGTCGCCCACGAGGCCATCAAGGAGAACGCCGTCGCCTCCGCCCTCGCCATGCGCGAGCAGGGCACCGTGCAGAACGAGCTCCTCGACAAGCTGGCCGCGGACGAGCGCATCCCGCTGGACCGGGCGCAGCTCGACGAGCTGATGGCGGACAAGCTGTCCTTCACCGGCGCCGCCGCCGACCAGGTCGCCGCGGTGGTCTCCCGTATCGAGGAGATCCTCAAGCAGCACCCGGAGGCCGCCGCCTACGCCCCCGGGGCGATCCTCTGACCGGGAGCCCCCGGTTCACCAAGGAGCAGCTGGAGGCCGCCCGTGACCGCGTCGTTCCCGACGTGGTGGCGGGCGGCCTCTCGGTCTTGTTCTGCGGGATCAACCCGGGTCTCATGACGGCGGCGACGGGCCATCACTTCGCCCGCCCCGGCAACCGCTTCTGGCCGGTGCTCCACCTGTCCGGGTTCACCCCGAGGCAGCTGCGGCCGGACGAGCAGGAGGAGCTCCTGGCGTACGGTCTCGGGATCACGAACGTGGTGGCGCGGCCGACCGCCCGGGCCGACGAACTGAGCCGGGAGGAGTACGTCGAGGGCGGCCGGATCCTGACCGCGAAGGTGGAGCTGCTGGCGCCCCGCTGGCTCGCGGTCGTCGGTGTCACCGCGTACCGCACGGCCTTCGGCGAGCCGAAGGCGGCCATCGGGCCGCAGGAGCGGGTGATCGGATCCACCCGGGTCTGGGCGCTGCCGAACCCGAGCGGGCTCAACGCGCACTGGACGGCGGCGACGATGGCCGCGGAGTACGCCCGGCTCCGGGAGGCCGCCGAGGTCCCTCACGGCTGAGGAGGCCGCGTGCCGCGCGGGAGACCGCCGGTGCTCCGGCCGGATGCCGGGTCGGCGGGTGGGCGGTCACGCCGGCGGGTCGACCGGGGTGAGGACGGCGAGCAGCTGGAACGGCAGCTCCTTGTCCCACTGGGAGACGCCGAGTCCGATCCACAGTCCGCCGGCCCGCCACAGGAGCAGGTGCGGGGTGTGGCAGCTGAGGGTGGACCAGGGCTCGGGTATCGGCCCGCCCTCCATGCTCCGCTCCAGGACGGGCCAGAGGTCGAGCTCCCGCGGCTCGCCCCAGCGGGCGGTGAGCAGGGCGGCCAGCCCGTCCCGCTCCGCTTCGTACTGGTCCTCGACGATCGGGCGGCGCGTGCCGTCGTCCTCCCAGAAGTCCTCGCTGGTCGCGAGCTCCGCCAGGTGGTGGTCCGGGCCGCCGTCGAATCCCCGGGCCCTGAGTAAGTCGATCGCCGCCAGGTGGTCTGCCGTGGTCATGGCTCCAGTAAAGCGCTCGCCACTGACAGTTGGCGCCGTGTCAGAAACCGCGGGGGCGGGTGGGCCGGCGGCGAATCCAAAGCGTCATGGGGGCGGCACTCGCCGCGACCGGGCCCATTGAGTACCATCCGCCGAAGAGGTGCACGAGCTGGGAGGACACACTGTGGGGCGGCTGACCGGCGGGGATCCGTCTCTGCTGCGGCGGATCAACTCCGCGGTGGTACTCCATGCGCTGCGCGGCGCCGAAGCGCCGACGCTCACGGATCTGACCCGGATCACGGGCCTCTCGCGGCCCACGGTCGAAGGGGTCGTCGAGGGACTCATGGAGGGCGGCCTCGTCGTCGAGGCGGCGCCCGAGGAGCGCGAGGCCCGGCGCCAGGGGCGTCCCGCACGGAGGTTCCGGTTCCGTGCCGAGGCCGGTCATCTGCTCGGCATCGAGATCGGCCCGCACCGGGTGGCCGCGCTGCTCTCCGGTCTGGACGGGCGGATCATCGGCGCCGGCTCGCGCGAGGTGTCCGAGACGGCCCCCGAGGACGAGCGCCTCGACCGGGTCCGTACGGTCGTGGCCGACGTGCTGCGCAGGGCCGGGGTCGCCCGGTCCAATCTGCGGGCGGTCGGCGTCGGCACCCCCGGCATCGTGGAGGCCGACGGCACGGTCCGCCTCGGTACGGCCCTGCCGGGCTGGACGGGCCTCGCGCTCGGCGACCGGCTGCGGCGCTCCTTCAAGTGCCCTGTCATCGTGGAGAACGACGCGAACGCGGCGGCCGTCGCCGAGCACTGGAAGGGTGCCGCGACCGACTCCGACGACATCGTCTTCGTCCTCGCCGGGCTGAGCCCGGGCGCCGGTTCGCTGATCGGCGGCCGGCTGCACCGCGGTTTCGGCGGGGCGGCCGGGGAGATCGGCGCGCTGCACCTGCTCGGCCGGGGCGTCACCCCCGAACACCTGCTGTCGACGACGGACGAGCCGCTGCACCCGCTGGACGAGCAGGCGGTCGCCGAGGTCTTCGCGCTGGCCCGCAAGGGCGACGCGCGCGCGGAGGCGGCGGTGGAGCGGTTCATCCAGCGGCTCGTGCACGACGTGGCGGCGCTGGTCCTGGCGATCGACCCCGAGCTGGTGGTCGTCGGCGGCTGGGCGGCCGGCCTGGACGGCGTGCTCCAGCCGCTCCGGGAGGAGCTGGCCCGGTTCTGCCTGCGACCGCCCCGGGTGGTGCTGTCGCTGCTCGGCGAGGCCGCGGTCGGGACGGGTGCGCTGCGGCTCGCCCTCGACCACGTCGAGGAGCAGCTCTTCGCGGTCGACGGCACGGTGACGGCCCGCCGCTAGACCTCGGAGGATCTTCGCGACGGGCCGTGCGGTGTTCTCGCGGGAGGGGCGCTACGAGGCCATGACCAGGTCGACCGAGTCGCCGAAGGTGAGGCGGCAGGTGTCGGCGCGGTAGGTGGCCACGGAGACGGCCGCGGTGCGTCCTGCGGAGAGGTAGCGGGTCGTCACGACGAGCACGGGCGCGCCCGGCAGGCGGTCGAGCTCCTTGGCGTCGTCGGCGCGGGCGGAGCCGAGCTCCACGGCGCGGTCCTGGCCGTCGAGGGCGAGGTGCTGGAGTTCGCGGAGCACCGCGCGGGCGCGGGCGGGTCCGGCGGGCGCGTCGATGGCGCTGAGGCCCGGGACGGAGCCGACGGGCACGTAGAGCAGCTCGGCGGCGACGGCCTGGCCCTGGCTGACGCGGATGCGGCGGACGATGTGCACCCGCTCGTCGGAACCGCTCTCCAGGACGCGCGCGACGGCGGCCGGGGCCACGTCGGCGGCGGAGTCGAGGGGCTGCCACGCCTCGTCACCGACGCCCGGCCAGGTGTGCTGGGTGGTGGAGACGTCGACGCCGACGCGCGGCGGAGCGACGGTGGTGCCGACGCCGCGACGGCGCTGCAGTCTGCCTTCGAGCTCCAGCTGCTCCAGGGCCTGCCGGAGCGTGGCACGGGCGACACCGAAGCGTGCCGCGAGATCGCGCTCGTTGGGGAGGATCTCCCCGACCGCGAAGTCCGAGTCGAGTGCTTCGCCGATGACTGTCTTGAGGTGCTGGTACTTCGGTTCCGGTACCGATGCCAGCTGCGTGGTCCCCACCCTGATCCTCCGCAATTCGCCGTGTCCCGCGGCGTTTTTCCGCGCCCTTGTTTATTAAAGGTTCCTGCACTAACTCTGCGACCATAAGGCGAGCCCACCCCTTGGTCAAGACCAATCCTCCGTCGAACGCCCCCGAATGTGACCCTCTGACCTAGATCGTTCACAGGACGTTCGCGCCCCCGTGTGCCCAGCGCAGCAAAACACCCCGTCTCCCAGGGGGGAGACGGGGTGAATTTCCGGCCGATCGGCGCGATCGGGCGGTTCTGTCGCGCGGGGTGCGCACCGGTCTGTCGCGCGGGGTTCGCCCCGGGCGCCTCAGAGACCGGCGAGCGCCTGGAGCTTGTCCGGGTTGCGGATGATGTAGACGCACTGAACGCGCCCGTCGAGCACCTCGATCTGGAAGACCGAGTCCGGCCTGCCGTCGACGAGGGCGAGCAGGGCGGGGCCGCCGTTGAGCTCCAGGAAGCGGAACTCGAAGATCTCGTCCGCGCCCTGGGCGGTGGCGTGCAGGAAGCGGCCGACCTTGTCGGCGCTCTCGATGATCCGCAGCGGTGCCTTGGACTTGCCGCCGCTGTCGCCCACGAGCCGCACGTCGGGGGCGAGCAGGGCGAGGAGACCGCCGAGGTCGCCGCCCGCCGCAGCGGTGAGGAAGCGCTCCGTGAGGTCCCTGCGCTCGGTCGGGTCGACGTCGTAGCGCGGCTTCCCCTCGTCGACATGGCGCCGGGCGCGCCCCGCGAGCTGCCGTACGGCCGCCTCGGAGCGGTCGAGGGCGGTGGCGATCTCGGCGTACGGGAAGCCGAAGGCCTCGCGGAGCACGAAGACGGCGCGCTCCAGCGGGGAGAGCGATTCGAGGACGACGAGCACGGCGAGCGAGACGGAGTCGGCGAGCAGGGCCCGCTCCGCGGTGTCGGGCGCGGTCGGTCCGAAGTCGGTGACGACGGGCTCGGGCAGCCACGGGCCGACGTAGGACTCGCGGCGCGCCTGGGCCTGCCGGAGCCGGTCGATGGCGAGCCGTGTCGTGATCCGCACGAGGAAGGCCCGGGGCTCGCGGACCTCGGTCCGGTCCTCCGCGGTCCAGCGCAGCCAGGCCTCCTGGACGACGTCCTCGGCGTCGGCGGCGCGGCCGAGCATCCGGTAGGCGACGCCGAGGAGCATGGAACGGTGCTCCTCGAAGTGCTCGGTCAGGGTGTCGGTCGGAATGTCGGTGGGCACCCGCACATCCCAGCCCACGGCGGTCGCGCTGTCCAGTTTCGGACGGGGGCTTGAACTCCAGGCTACTGATCGGTAATTCTCACTGACAGGACGTCTAAGAGCTTCAGGACACAGGGAGTCCGCATGCCCGAACGGATCGCGTTCACGATCGAGACGCCGGCGGGCCCCCGCACCGCGTCCCTCACGTACGAGCGCCGGGGCGCGGGGGAACCGCTGCTGCTCCTGCACGGCATCGGACACCACTGGCAGGCCTGGGAGCCCGTGCTGGACATCCTGGCCGCGGAACGCGACGTGATCGCCGTCGACCTGCCCGGCTTCGGCGACTCCGACGAGCTGCCCGAGGGCTGCCCGTACGACCTGTCCACCGTGGGGAGCGTGCTCGACGCCTTCTGCGCGGCCGTCGGCGTCGAGCGCCCCCACGTGGCGGGGAACTCGCTCGGCGGACTGCTCGCCCTGGAGCTGGGCCGGGAGAAGCTCGTCCGCTCGGTCACCGCCCTCTCCCCCGCCGGATTCTGGTCGGAGGGCGAGCGGCGGTACGCGTTCGTGACGCTGCGGGCGATGCGGGGCGCCGCGAGGTCGCTCCCCGTCCCGGTGATCGACCGGCTCTCCCGGACGTCCGCCGGGCGCACCGTGCTCACCAGCACGATCTACGCCCGCCCGGGGCGCCGTTCACCCGCGGCCGCCTACGCCGAAACGCTCGCGCTGCGCGGGGCCACCGGGTTCCGGCAGACCCTGGCCGCCGGCGGGAGCGTGCGCTTCCGCGACGACGTCGCCGACGTGCCCGTCACCGTGGCCTGGGGTGCCCGCGACCGGCTGCTCCTCCCCCGCCAGGGCGTCCGCGCCAAGCACACGATCCCCGGCGCGCGGCTCGTCCGGCTGCCCGGCTGCGGTCATGTGCCCATGAACGACGACCCGGCTCTCGTCGCCCGTGTGATCCTGGACGGCAGCGGCGCCTGAGACCGCCCGCGGGACCTGCCCGACGCTTCGGGTCCCCCGCGCGAAGAGGCCGGTGCCCACGGCGGCGCCGGCCCCCACCAGCAGACTGCCGACCGCCTGCGGGAGACCGAAGGCGGCACCCGCGACCAGGACCGCGCTCAGGGCGGCGGCGACCGGGATCGCACCGGTGAAGAGGGTGGCCCGCTCCATGCCGATCCGCTGGACACCCATGTAGAACAGGACGAACCCCACCACGGTGGCGAGCGCCGCCTGCCAGACCAGGGCGCCCGTTTCCACGGCCGTCGGCATCCGGACGAGGCCGGCGCCGTCCACGACGAGGCCCACCAGCGCCGCCTCGGCCGCGCCGATCCCGCACACGACCGCCGTGAGCAGCTTCGGCCCGAGCAGGCGAAGGACGGGGACGGCCAGCACGGTGAAGCCGACCTCGCCCGCGAGCGCCGCCACCGACCAGCCGATTCCGGCCAGGTCCGTACGCCCCCAGCCCTGGACGGTGAAGGCTCCGGCGGCGACGAGCAGTGCCCCGTACAGCACGGCGGGGGCGGGCTTGCGGCCCTCGGTCAGCGGGACGAGGACGGCGACCACCACCGGGGCGCAGCCGACGAGGACGCCGGGCACGGCCGGCTCGGCGGTCCGCTCGGCGGCGAGGACCGCCAGGTTGAAGCCGACCATGCCGACCCCCGCGAGGGCGGCGAGCCGGAACCAGTGACGGGTGGTCAGGGTCCGCAGCGGGGCGAACCCGCCGCGGCCGAGCAGGGGCAGCAGGAGCAGGCAGGCGGCGCCGTAGCGCAGGGCCTGGCCGCCCGCGTACGGATAGTCGCCGAGGAGGCTGTTCGCGGTGAAGGAGGCGCCGACGAGGGCGTAGGCGAGGGTCACGAGGAGGACCCCGCGGAGGGCGTTCGCGTTCATGCCTCCGACGCTAGGAAGGTACGCGGCCCCGATGAAGGTCCACTTCCGTCACGCCATCGGGGACCACTTCGGGGCGGTGCCGCCGTCCGGGGTGGCGTCCGAGGTGCCGTCCGGGGTGCCGGCGCCGTCCTCGCCGGGGCGGATGCGGGTGAGGGCGCGGGCGCGGAACGTGCGGCGGTAGGCGTCCGGGGGCACGCCGACGGTGCGGTTGAAGTGCCGGCGCAGGGTCGTGGCGGTGCCCATGCCGGTGGCGGTCGCGATGCCCTCGACGCTCTCGTCGGTGGACTCCAGCAACTCCTGGGCGTGGCGGATCCGCTGGGTCAGCAGCCACTGCAGCGGGGTCGTCCCGGTCACCGACCGGAAGTGGCGGCCCAGGTTGCGCGAGCTCATCCGCGCCCGGCGGGCCAGGTCGTCCACGGTCAGCGGCTGGTCGAGCCGCTCCATCACCCAGGGCAGCAGGTCGCCGAGCGGGTGGTCGTCGCGCGCGGGCACGGGAGTGGTGACGAACTGGGCCTGGCCGCCCGCGCGGTGCGGGGGTACCACCAGGCTGCGGGCGACCGTGTTGGCGACGGCCGAGCCGTGGTCGAGGCGCACCAGGTGCAGGCAGAGGTCCATCGCGGCGGCCTTGCCCGCGGACGTGAGGACACGGCCGTCGTCCACGTAGAGCACGTCGGGGTCGACCTCCACCCGGGGGTGGCGGGCGGCGAGTTCCTCGGTGTGGGCCCAGTGGGTGGTCGCGCGCCGTCCGTCGAGCAGGCCCGCGGCGGCCAGCACGAACGCCCCCGTGCAGAGCGAGGCCACCCGCGCGCCCGCCTCGTGGGCCGCGCGCACCGCGTCGACCAGTTCGGCGGGCGGGGCCTCGTCGGTCTCGGCGAGGGCGGGAACGATCACCGTGCCGGCCCGCGCCAGCAGGTCGAAGCCACCGTCGGGCTCCAGCCGGAAGCGGCCGATCCGGACGGTGGACGGACCGCAGAGGGAGACGTCGTACCAGGGGCCGGTGACGGCGGACGGGGGCGGGCCGAAGACCTCGTAGGCCACGGAGAGTTCGAACTGGCGCATGCCCTCGGTGACGGCGAGGGCGACGGTGCTCGGGTCCTTGGTCGGGGCCGCGGTCGGGGCGTTGCTCAGGCCCTTCGTCGGGTCCTTGGTCGGGGCCGCGCTCCGGTTCGTGTGCACGTCCGTAATTGTACGCATGATGTCGTTCCGGACACTCGTACGCGGCGGCCGCCGGGGCCAGGATTGCCCCAGGAAAGCGGTTCGGGTCGTACGAGAGCAGGGAGAAGTCATGGAAACGGGGCACACGGTCGCGGTGTTCGGCGCCTACGGACACACCGGGCGGTTCGTGGTGGCGGAGCTGCTCGCCCGCGGGTTCGTCCCCGTGGCCGTCGGCCGTGACGCCGAGAGGCTGCGGGCTCTCTCGGAGTCCCGGCCGGGGCTCGACGTACGTCTCGCGTCGGCCGACGACCCCGCGTCGCTCGACCGCGCACTCGAGGGCGCGGCGGCCGTGATCAACACCGCGGGGCCCTTCGCCGTGACCGGCGCCCCCGTCATCGAGGCGGCCCTGCGGGCCGGGATCCCCTCCGTGGACGTGGCCGCAGAGATCGAGGCCAACGTCGACACGTTCGAGCGGTTCGCGGACCGGGCCCGCGCGGCGGGCACCGTGATCGTCCCCGCGATGGCCTTCTACGGCGGCCTCGGCGATCTGCTCGCCACCGCCGCCATGGGCGACTGGGACGCGGCCGACGAGGCCCACATCGCGTACGGGCTGAGCAGCTGGCACCCCACCGCCGGCACCCTCGCCGCCGGCAAGGTCTCCCGTGAGCGGCGGAACGGCCGTCACGTCCGGTACACCGGGGGCCGGCTGGAGTACCACGACGACGAGTTCACGGTCCAGGAGTGGTCCTTCCCGGCCCCGCTGGGTCCCCGGCCGGTCATCGCCGAGTTCACGATGGCGGACGTGGTCACCGTCCCGAGCCATCTGAAGGTGCCCGAGGTGCGCACCTACATGGCGGTCGACGCGGCCCGGGACCTGTCGGCGCCCGACGCCCCGGCGCCGGCCCCGGTCGACGAGGCCGGCCGGTCCGACCAGACCTTCGTCGTGGACGTCGTCGTCCGCTCGGGCGGCGCGGAACGCCGGGCCGTGGCCGTCGGCCAGGACATCTACGCCGTCAGCGCGCCGCTCGCCGTCGAGGCCGTCGGGCGGATCCTCACCGGCCGGGCCAGGACGACCGGCGTCGCCTCGGCCGGCGAGGCCTTCGACGCCCCGGACTTCCTCCGCGCGCTCGCCCCGCACATCACCGTCGACCTGCGTAGGTGACGGGAGCGCCGCCGCGACGGATCGGTCCCGATCCGCCCGGGGCAGGGCACCGGAGGCATCATGGGCCTCGGCCGGGACCGCCGGCGCGCGGAACGGGGAGAGGGGCCGCACGGACATGAAGAGCCACGGACAGCCGGCCTGGGAGCTGCTCCTGCCGGCCGCCGCCGCCCCGGCGCGGCGGCGCGGCCGGGCCCTCCAGGAGGCCCTGCGCGAGGCGGTGCGCTCGGGCCGGCTCGCGGCCGGGACGCGGCTGCCGTCGACCCGCGCGCTCGCGGCCGACCTGGGCGTCTCGCGGGGCTTGGTCACGGAGGCCTACGAACAGCTCACCGCCGAGGGCTATCTGCGCAGCGACCGGGGCGCGGGCACGTGGGTGGGCGACGCGGCGAGAAGCCGATTCGGCGGCACGCGCGCGCGTGGGGCGGCCCCTTCGGGTGGGGGTGACCTGGGCCGGGGCGGGGGTGCACGGGCGGGCGGAGGCCCCGCGGCCCCTAGCCACCATCCGGGCCCGGCCACGCCCGCGCGTGGGGCCGTCCCCCTCGGTCCGGAGGCCGTCGGGCACGCGCGCGGGGCCGGCGGCCTCGACCCTGCCCCCGGCTCGCTCGCGCCGGGCGCGGATACGCCCCCGCGGGGTACCGGGGCGCCCCCTTGCGGTACCGGTGCGCCCGCGCGGGGTACGTCGGCCGTCCTCGTGGACTTCCGCCCCGGGACACCCGATCTGTCGCTGTTCCCGAGAGCGGCCTGGTCGGCGGCCCAGCGGGCCGTGCTCGCGCGACTCCCCCACCCCGCCCTCGGGTATCCGGACCCGCGCGGGCTGCCCGAACTGCGGGAGGCGCTGGCCGACATGCTGACCCGGCGCCGGGGCGTGGTGGCCGACCCGGAGCGGCTCGTGGTCTGTTCGGGAGTGGCGCAGGCGTCGAGCCTGCTCGGCTTCGTGCTGCGGGCGCGGGGGCTCGACGCGGTCGGCGTCGAGGATCCGGGCAGCCCCGAGCACGGGCGGCTGTTCGCCTCCACGGGTCTGGACACGCTGTGGCTGCCGCTCGACGAGGAGGGGCTGCTTCCGGAGCCGCTCACCGCCTCCGGGGTGCGGGCGGTGGTGGTGACGCCCTCGCACCAGTTCCCGTCCGGGATCAGCTGGTCGGCGGAGCGGCGGGCCGCGCTCCTCGACTGGGCGCGGGCGGTGGACGGCTACGTCCTGGAGGACGACTACGACGGCGACTTCCGGTACGACCGGGCGCCCGTCGGCGCGCTCCAGGGGCTCGACCCGGAGCGGGTCGTCTACGCCGGCTCGGTGAGCAAGTCGCTCGCGCCCGGTCTGCGGCTCGGCTGGATGCTCGTCCCCGAGGCACTGCTCGCCGAGGTCGTCGAGCGCAAGCGGACGATGGACCTCGGCAACCCCGTGCTCGACCAGGCGGTGCTCGCCGAGTTCGTGGCGCGGGGCGCGTACGACCGGCAGTTGCGCCGCTGCCAGCGCGCCTACCGGGAGCGGCGGGACGCCCTCCTGTCGGCGCTGGCGGAGCACCTGCCGGGAACCGGGGTGAGCGGCATCGCCGCCGGACTGCACGTCATCGCGCGCGTGCCGGCGCGTTACGGGCCGCCGGAGCTGTTCCTGGCGCGGTCGGCGGAGGCGGGCGTGGCCCTGCGGCCCCTGGAGGAGTACGGCACGTCGCGGCCCGGTGACGGGGACGTACGGCTCGTGCTCGGGTACGCGCACCTGGCGCCGTCCGTCGTGGCGTCCGGGATCCGCAGGGTGGCGGAGGCGGTCGGCCGGGGGTGAGGTGATCCGCGCTCCGGCCCTCGCGCGAGTGTTCACGCGGGGTTCGCGCGGGCGCCGCTCCCGGCCAGTAGGCATGGGGCGACGCACCGCCCTCGCCCGGACGCCCCTCGGAGGCTCATCCATGTACCGGTCCGCACCCGGCAGTTCCCCTTCTCCCGCCCGGCGCAGCGTGCTGCGCGGTTCGCTGGCCGCGTCGGCGGCGCTCACCGTCGGGGGTGCGGGTCTCGCCGCCCCGGCGTTCGCGCTGTCGGGCCGGCCGCGTGCCGAGTGGGGTGTGCAGACGGGCGACGTCACGACGTCCTCGGGTCTCGTGTGGGTGCGCTCGGACCGGCCGGCCCGCATGCTGGTGGAGACCTCGGCCAGCGAGTCGTTCCGGCGGGTGCGCCGCCACCACGGGCCGCTGATCGGCGCGGGCACGGACTTCACCGGCACCACCGCGTTGCGCGGGCTGCCCGCCGGCGAGCAGATCCACTACCGGGTCACGCTCGCCGACCCGGACGATCCGCGCCGGACGGGCGAGCGGATCGCCGGCACCTTCCGTACCGCCCCCGACCGGCGTCGGGACGGGGTCCGCTTCCTGTGGTCGGGAGACATCGCCGGGCAGGGCTGGGGCATCAACCCGGACATCGGCGGCTTCCGCGCGTACGAGGAGATGCGCCGCCTCGACCCGGACTTCTTCCTGTGCAGCGGCGACTCGATCTACGCCGACGGGCCGCTCCAGCCGAGCGTGACGCTGCCCGACGGACGGATCTGGCGGAACGTCACGACGCCCGAGAAGGCGAAGGTCGCGGAGACCCTCGACGAGTACCGGGGGAACTTCCGCTACAACCTCCTCGACCACCACGTCCGGGCCTTCAACGCGCAGGTGCCCACGGTGACGCAGTGGGACGACCACGAGGTGCGCAACAACTGGTACCCGGGCCAGATCCTGGACGACGCGCGCTACACGGAGAAGAGCGTGGACGTCCTCGCCTCGCGCGCCCTGCGCGCCTTCGGCGAGTACACGCCGGTGTCCACCCTCCACGCGCGCGGTGGCGGCCGCGAGGGACGCATGCACCGGGTGGTGCGGTACGGACCGCTGCTCGACGTGTTCGTGCTCGACATGCGCTCGTTCCGGAACGCCAACTCCCCCGGGCGGCAGCCCGACGACACCACCGGCATCCTCGGTGCCGAGCAGCTCGCCTGGCTCAAGCGTGAGCTGGCCGCCTCCACCGCGGTGTGGAAGGTGCTCGCGGCGGACATGCCGCTCGGCCTGGTCGTCCCGGACGGCACGAACATCGAGGCGATCGCGCAGGGCGACCCGGGCGCCCCGCTCGGCCGTGAGCTGCAGATCGCGGAGCTGCTGCGATTCGTCAAGCACCGGCGGATCACCGGCACGCTGTGGCTGACGGCGGACGTGCACCACACCTCGGCGCAGCACTACGCGCCGGAGCGGGCGGCCTTCCAGGACTTCGCGCCGTTCTGGGAGTTCGTGTCGGGCCCGCTGGCCGCGGGCGGATTCCCGGCGAGCGCGCTGGACGCGACGTTCGGCCCGGAGCGGGTGTTCGTGCGGGCGCCCGAGCGGGCCAACCTGTCGCCGATGGAGAGCCCGCAGTACTTCGGGGAGGTCGACATCGACGGCCACAGCGGGGAACTGACGGTCCGTCTGCGGGCGGAGGGCGGGACGGTGCTGTTCAGCAAGGTGCTGCGGCCAGGTCGCGTCGGGCAGTAATGCCTGGTCGGAAGGGGTGCGGGGGCGGGTGTCCGACGGTCGTGACGGCCGGACGGGCACCCGTTCCCCGGTGATTGTCAGTGCCGGGTCCTAACGTCGTTTCCATGACGCGATCCGTACAGGCACTCGCCTACGTCCGCCCTTCCGCGCTGCAGTCCACGGGCTCCGGCCGGCTCCTCGGCCTGGAGACCGCGGGGGGTCTCACACCCCGCGGGGCCGAGGCCCATCCCCGTTTCTTCGCCGGCTTCCTGGCCTCGCCGCAGGTCGCGGCCCGCGGTCTGCTGGCGGTCGCCGACGTGGCCGCGGCCCGCTACTTCCAGCGGATACGGCCGGGGTCGCTCGACCCGGTGGTGACGGGGAACGGGGACCGGCTGCGGTTCGAGTCGTTCTCCGGCTGCGGCGGGGTGTACGCGCGCCTGGACGTGCTCGACGAGGGGCTCGGCGGTGCGGAGACGGGGCACGGGACGACCAACGTCGACGTCAACAACCCGCTGCGCGAGGCGCTGTCGCGGATGACGGGGGACGACCCGCTGCACCTCCGGGTGGGTCCGGAGGAGATGGCGGTGACGACGCTCGCGGGGGCCGTCGTGGAGAAGAAGGTTCCGCTGCCGGACCGCTGGCTGCGGGGCTTCGCCGAGGCGCAGGTCGCCTCGGCACGGTTCGACCTGCGGGCCGAGCTGAGCGGGGCGGAGGCCGTCCGCTTCCTCCGCTCCCTGCCGCGCAACCAGGCCCGTGGACGCGGGCCGATGTGGATCACGCAGTCCGGCCGGACGCTGCGGCCGACGACTCGGCCCGGCCCGGGCGCGGTGTGCCTGCCGGGACCCGACCGGCTCGTCGCCCTGGAACGGGTGCTGCGGCACGCGACGGGTCTCCGGGTGTACGGGCCGGTGCCGGACGGCACCCTGGCCACGGCGAGCGCCTGGGAGGTGGTCCTGCCGGGCATGCGGCTCACGCTGACGCTGTCGCCCGATGCCGCGCGGGGCTTCTCCGGCGAGGGCGGGGTCCTCGAGGCCCTCGCGACGGAGGAGGCCGCGCAGGACGCCGAGCTGGTCGCGGTGCTGCTGGCCTGGGAGCCGCGGATCGACCCGGCCGACCTGGCGGCGCAGGCCGGGCTCACGGTCGACCGGGTGCGGGCGGCCCTGACCCGGCTCGGGACGGCCGGGCGCGTGGGGTACGACGTGGCGGACGCGGCGTACTTCCACCGGGAGCTGCCGTACGACGCGGACCGCGCCGAGCGGCACAACCCGCGCCTGGTGAGCGCCCGGCGGCTGGTCGCGGAGGGCGCGGTGACCGTCGAGGGCGAGCTGGCGACGGTGGCCTCGGGCGAACGGCGCTACCGGGTGCGGGAGTCGGACGGGGTGCTGAGCTGCACCTGCCAGTGGTGGGCCGACTACCGGGGCCGGCGCGGCCCGTGCAAGCACGCGCTCGCGGTCCGGATGGTGCGGCGCGGCGCGAGGCCCGAGCCCGTCGCCGCCGGGGCCGACGACACGGCGGTCGCCGGAGCTGCGCGATGACGGGGAGCGCCGGGCCGACGGTGGGCGGCGCGGGGACAGAGGTGGGGAACAGCCTGGTGAACAGGGTGGTGGGCAGCATGATGACGAAGGTGAGGAGCGCTGTGGTGCGCGGGGCGGGGAACGACACGGTGACGGCGGGCGACGCCGCGGCGCGCACGGGCGCCGGCAAGGGCGGCGCGGACGGTGCGGGCGGTACGGAGGGGGGCACCCCGGTCGAGCAGTTGCTGGCGGTGGTGCGCAAAGGGCGCGCCCACAAGGTGCCGGCGCTCCTGGAGCCGCTGGACGCCGCCGCCCGGAAGACCGCCCTCGGGCAGTTGAAGTCCCTGCGGTCCGAGGTGCGCGGCTGGGACTGGAAGCGGTGGAACGAGGCGACGGCCGTGCGGCGCGCGCTGTACGTGGCGGGCGCGGGCTGTCAGACGGGCGCGGCGGCGACGGCGACCTGGCTCGGCGGGCGCGACCTGCTGAGCTGGCGCTCCGAGGACGGCACCCTGGTCCTCCAGGTGCTCGCCGGCCGTGATCAGGCGTGGACGGCGGACGTGGCGCAGCGGCTCGCGGCGCGGCCGGCCGTGGCGGAGAGCAGTTACGGCCTGATCCGCGGACTCGTGGAGCGCTCCGGGTGCGCGGTGCCCGCGACCGACGGCTATGTCCTCGCGTGGACGCGGGAGATCACCGACGCGCGCCTGCTGGAGCGGCTCAGGAAGGACACGCACACGCGGGTGCTCGTGCCGCACGCGCTCGGCATGGCCGAGACGCCCGACCGGCTGACCTGGTCGGTCGGACCCGAGGCGCCGACGCACTGGCCGACCGCGCTCGCGACGCTCGTCGCCGAGGGCGTGCTCGACCGGGCCCAGGTCGTGGACCTGTGCGTCTCCCGGCTGCTGCGCGGCGGCCGGGCCCGGGACCTGCGGTTCCCGCTGGAGGTGCTGCGGCTCGTCGAGCCGAGCGCGGACGAGCGCCGGGAGCGGATCCCGGACTGGATCGGGATGACGGCCGACGCGCCGTCCCCGGTGGCGGGGTACGCGCAGGAGGTCCTCGCGGGCCTCGCCGCGGACGGCGCGCTGTCGGCCGGTGTGCTGGCCGAGATGACGGGCGGGGTGCTGTTCCGCACCGAGAAGAAGCTGGTGCGGGCGCAGTTGACGCTGGTCGGCAAGGTGCTGGCGCGGGAGCCCGGCGCGGTGGCGGAGCTGCTGCCGGCCGTGGCGGAGGCCTTCGGCCATGAGGACACCGCGATCCAGGAGCGGGCCCTGAAGCTGGTGGGCCGTCATGCGGCGGCGGTGGACGCCTCCGTACGCCGTGAGCTGGCCGAGCAGGCCGGTCAGCTGAGTCCGGTGCACCGTCCGGCGGCCGCGGCGCTGTTCGGGAGCGATCTGGAGGTGGCGGCCGGGGTCCCGTACGAGGAGATCCTGCCGCCGGTGCCGGAGCGGGAGCGGGTGGCTCCGCCGGCGACGTCGGTCGAGGCGCTGGTGGAGGAGCTGCTGACGAGGGGCCGGTACCAGGACTCGGCGGCGTTCGAGCGGACGCTCGACGGCCTGGTGCGGCTCGCGCGGCGGGACCGGGCGGGGCTCGAGGCGGCGGTGCGCGAGGCGTTCCCCGCGGAGCACTGGGAGCACCAGCACTACTTCAGCCACCACACCCAGGGGCTGGAGGTGGTTCTCGCGGGGCTGCTGGGTCTTCTGCCGGGGTGGCGCGTCGACGCCGGGCGGGCGAAGGGCAACAACCGGAAGGCCTGCCACCATGAGGCGCTGTCGGGGATCATGGACGCGCGGCTGTGGGAGATGGCCGGCCTGATCGGCACGGACGCGCTGCCGTTCCTGCTCGCCGCGCCGACCCTGCACACCGGTGAGATCGAGCCGATGGTGCTGGTGGAGCGGCTGAGCGGGTACCGGGAGGCGGGTGTCGAGCCGGCCCCGGCCGACTTCGCCCAGGCGCTGCTCCGGGTCGGGCGCCGGGATCCGTCGGGCGCGCGGGCGGCCGAGGAGGCCGTGGCGCTCGGCACCCGGGCGGGAGACCGGCTCGCCGCGTGGCTGCGGGCGGGGGATCCGCTGGGGACGAGGGTGCGGTTCCTGCCCAGGGGGAAGGACCGGGCCTCGCAGAAGTGGTGGCTGACGGACCGGACCGTCGTCGAGATCGACGACCGTCCCGTGGTGCGCAAGGAGTTCCCGGCGCCCTTCCGCTGGCTGGGCGGTGAGCTGGCGGCGACTCCCCGTCGCTGCTACCACTGGCTGGACACGCGGGCGCACTGGGCCGCGGCGCTGCCGGTGGACCGCGAGTTCGTGGCGGCGTGTGTGCTGTCCTCCCTCGCCTCGGGGGCCGACGCGGACCAGCGCGGGGTGACCGAACCGCTCACCGCGCTCGCCGAGGCGGGCGGCCCGGCGGGCCGGGCGGTCCATCTCGCCGTGGCGTGCGGTCTGGGCTCTCAGGACGCGGACGACCGGCTGCGCGCCGTGGACGCGCTGCTGGTCCTGGCGTCGGGGGGCGACCTGGACGCCCGGCGACTCGGCACGGAGCTGGCGTGGCTGGTCCTGGAGGGTTCGGTGAAGCCGAACCGGCTGGCGGACGCGCTCCGGACGACGGCCGCCACGGGCGCGTACGGCACGGTCTGGGCGGTCCTTGAGCCGATCCTGCCGGAGCTGCTCGGCGCGGAGAAGCCGGTGCACGGTCTGGGCGAGGTGCTCGCGGTCGCGGCGGACTGTGTGGAGCGGTGCGGGGCCCGGGGCGAGGTGGCGGGGCTGGACGCGATGGCCTCGACGCGGAGTGCCGCGCAGTTCGTCGTCCAGGCGAAGCGGCTGTCGGGCGCACTCGGCCGGGGGGCCGATCAGCCTCTGACAGAAACGGTCTGAATCGTTCTTTAAGCCGCCAGATGGGCGCTTAACCCGTCAGTCACAAAGCGTTCGTGATCACGCAACACCACTGGGTCACAGTGAGGTCATGACCGATGTGACGTCTTCGAAGAGCGCCCGCCGTCCGCACCACTGGCGGCACGACCTGATCGAGCTCGCCGCGCTGTTCACCGCGGTGGTGGTGGCCGACACGATCGCCAAGACCATCGCCAAGGGGCCCGACGGGCCCTACCTGCTGGTGTTCTCGGCGATCGCGCTGGTCGCCACCGCCGCCTTCCACACCTGGTGGGCACGGAGGCGCAGTCATGCGAGCCATGCCCCGCCCGCCGGGCACACCGGCGGGCACTTCTCCGTGACCGAACCGGCGAGCGCCGGGGAGGGCCGGGAGGAGACGGGGCCCGTGGTGCCCGTCGAGACCGCGCTGTGGCGGATGCGGACCACCGTCGCGGACACGCCGGGCAGCCTCGCCGCGCTGTGCACGGTCCTCGCCCGCCTGGGCGTGGACATCCTCACCCTCCAGACGCATCCGCTCGCCGACGGCACGGTCGACGAGTTCCTGCTGCGGGCCCCCGCCGACCTCTCCGCGCACACCCTCGCCCGGGAGACGGCGGCGGCCGGTGGCCGTGACACCTGGACCGAGCGGGCCGATGCCCACGACCTGGTCGACACCCCGACCCGGGTCCTCGGCCTGGCCACCCGTACGGCGCTCGACGCGGCCGAGCTGCCGCTCGCGCTGCGCCAGCTCCTGGGCCGCTGCACCCTCCACTCGGTGCCCGCCGTCTCCCTCACCGGCCGCCCCACCGGGGAACAGGCCCCGGTCGAGGGCGTCCTGGAGGAGACCGTGATGCGGCTGCGCGACCCCAACGGGGGCACGCTCATCGTGGAGCGGCCCTACCTCCCCTTCACCCCGACCGAGTTCGCCCGGGCCCGCGCCCTCGTGGAGCTCGACGCCCGGCTCGGCCCCCGCGTCCCCCGCAGCCAGGACGTGCTGACCCTGCCCGAGGGCAACGAGATCACCGTCCGCCGCGCCGACCAGCGCGACCTGCCCGCCGCGCGCGCCATGCACGACCGCTGCTCGGCGCGGACCCTCGGCCTGCGCTACCACGGCCCCGTCGGCGACGCCGACCGCTACCTCGACCACCTGCTCAGCCCCCGCTTCGGACGCACCCTCGCCGTCCAGACGGCCTCCGGCCGGCTCGTCGCCCTCGGGCATCTGCTCTGGGACGGCGACGAGACCGAGGTGGCGCTGATGGTGGAGGACGACTGGCAGCGGCGCGGCATCGGCTCCGAGCTCCTCGGCAGGCTGGTGGCGATGGCCGAGGAGGCCGGGTGCGCGAGCGTGTACGCGGTGACGCAGTCGTCCAACACGGGGATGGTGGCCGCGATGCGGGCGCTGAACCTCCCCCTCGACTACCAGATCGAGGAGGGCACCCTGGTGATCACAGCCCGGCTGGCCTCGGCACCGCGACCGGCCGCCCGGCCGGAGCCCCGTGAGACCCGGCAGGAGCAGCCGCACGAAGGGGTGCGGCGGGCGGAGCGCTGAGCGCCCAGGTCAGATCCCGCCAGAGGTCCTCGACGTCCTCGAGACCGACCGACATCCGCAGCAGGCGGTCGCTGACGCCCGACGAGCGCCGGTCGCCCTCGGCCACGATGCGGTGGCTGATGGAGGCCGGGTGCTGGATGAGGGTGTCGACGCTGCCGAGGCTGACGGCGGGGGTGATGAGCCGCACGCCGGCGATGACGTCGTGCGGGTCGCCGTACACCTCGAAGGCGATCATCGCGCCGCCGATCCGCGGGTAGTGGACCTGGGCGATCCGGGGGTCGGTGGCGAGGCGCCGTACCAGCTCGGCCGCCGTGCCCGACGCGGCCCGCACCCGTACCGGCAGGGTGGAGAGACCGCGCAGCAGCAGGTAGCCGGCGAGCGGGTGCAGCACGCCACCGGTGGCGAAGCGGACCTGGCGGAGCGTACGGGCGAACTCCTCGTCGCAGGCGACGACGCCGCCCATCACGTCACCGTGGCCGCCGAGGTACTTGGTCGCGCTGTGCAGCACGATGCGGGCGCCCTGCTCGACCGGGCGCTGGAGCACGGGCGTGGCGAAGGTGTTGTCGACCAGGAGCGGCACGGAGCCGCAGGAGTGGGCGAGGGCGCGGATGTCCGCCTCGGCGAGGGTCGGGTTGGCGGGCGACTCCACCATGACCAGGCCGGTGTCGGGCCGTATCGCGTCCGCCACGCCCGCCGGGTCGGTCCAGGTCACCTCGGTGCCGAGGAGTCCGGCGTCGAGGAGGTGGTCGCTGCAGCCGTAGAGCGGACGGACCGCGACGACATGGCGCAGGCCCTGGCTCGCCCGGGCGAGGAGGACGGCGGTGAGGGCCGCCATGCCGCTGGCGAACGCGACGGCGGCCTCGGCGCCCTCCAGGCGGGCGAGGGCCTCCTCGAAGCGGGCGACGGTGGGGTTGTCCAGCCGGGCGTAGACCGGCGGCCCGTCGAGCCGGGCACCGGTGGTGGCGAACTCGTCGATGCGGGCGGCCTCGGCCCGGGCGTCGTACGAGGGGTAGGTGGTGGACAGGTCGATCGGCGGGGCGTGCAGACCGAGCGAGGCGAGGTCTTCGCGGCCGGCGTGCACGGCTTCGGTGGCGAGGGCCCTCGGGGTGTCCGAGGAGCCGCAGTCCATGGCGTCCATGGCGGCACTGTGAACGAATACCGGGAAGTAGCGGGAAATCGCCGTGCTACGTTCGCCAGATGGCCGATTCTGTCGTACTGGACGCGGTCGATCTGCACATTCTTCGCCTCCTGCAGAACGACGCCCGGACCACCTACCGCGAACTCGCCGCCGAGGTCGGAGTGGCACCGTCCACCTGCCTGGACCGGGTGGCGCGTCTTCGCCGCACGGGCGTGATCCTCGGACACCAGCTGCGACTGGATCCAGCCAAACTCGGCCGAGGGCTTGAAGCGCTCCTTCTCGTCCAGGTCCGGCCGCACCGGCGGGAACTGATCGGTCCGTTCGTGGACCGGATCAGGGCCCTGCCGGAGTCCCGGGCGCTGTTCCATCTGACGGGACCCGACGACTACCTGGTGCACGTGGCGGTGGCGGACCCCGCCGACCTGCAACGACTCGTTCTCGACGAGTTCACGTCACGCCGCGAGGTGGCGCGCGTCGAGACGCGGCTGATCTTCCAGGAGTGGGAGTGCGGCCCGCTTCTGCCGCCCGTTCCGAGCCCCTCCATGTCAGCCGACTGACCCTCGGCGAGGGTGACGCAAGCCCGCCGGAGACGCCAGGATGACCCCCATGCCAGAGACTTCCAGCAGCGCGCTGCCCCGCCAGGTCGCCGACGAACACGTCGACGCACTCATCGCCCTCGACCCGATCACCGGTACGTACCTGGGAGTCAAGGAGAGTGCCGGACTGCTGCCCGACTTCTCGCCGGCCGGTCAGCGGGCCGTGGCCGACCTCGCCCGCCGCACGCTCGCCCGGCTCGACGCGGCGGAGCGCGTCCCGGGTGCGGACAGCGAGGCCGAGCGGCGGTGCGCCCGACTGCTGCGGGAGCGCCTCACGGCGGAACTCGCCATGTTCGAGGCCGAGGAGGGCCTCTGCACGGTCAGCAACATGCGCTCCCCCGCGCACAGCATCCGCATCGTGTTCACGGTGATGCCGACCGAGACCGAGGAGGACTGGGCCTCGGTCGCCGCCCGGCTGCGCGCGGTCCCCGCCGCGCTCGAGGGCTACCGTGCTGCGCTCGCGCTCGGCCTGGAGCGCAAGCTCCTCGGCGGGCCGCGCCCCACCGCCACCTTCGTCGAGCAGCTCACCGAGTGGGCGGGCGCGGAGAGCGGAAGGCCGGGCTGGTTCGAGGAGTTCGCCGCCGCGGCCCCCGACACCCTGCCCGAGGACCTGCGCGCCGGGCTCGCGAAGGCGGGCCGGGGCGCCACCGAGGCCGTCACGGCCCTGCGCGACTGGATGCGGGACGTGTACGCCCCGGCCGTCGCCGACGCCCCGAACACGGTGGGCCGGGAGCGCTACCAGCGCTGGACCCGCTACTTCAACGGCACCGACCTGGACCTCGACCAGGCGTACGCGTACGGCTGGACCGAGTACCACCGGCTGCTCGGCGAGATGCGGACCGAGGCCGAGCGGATCCTCCCGGGCGCCGGCCCCTGGGAGGCGCTCGCCCACCTCGACGAGCACGGCACCCATGTCGAGGGGGTCGACGAGGTCCGGGTCTGGCTCCAGCAGCTCATGGACGAGGCGATCGAGGCACTCGACGGCACCCACTTCGAACTCGCCGAGCGGGTGCGGCGGGTGGAGTCCCGCATCGCCCCGGCGGGCGGCGCCGCCGCGCCGTACTACACCGGTCCGTCCGAGGACTTCTCCCGGCCCGGCCGCACCTGGCTCCCGGTGGACGGCACGACGCGCTTCCCGGTGTACGACCTGGTGTCGACCTGGTACCACGAGGGCGTCCCCGGCCATCACCTCCAGCTCGCCCAGTGGGTGCACGTCGCCGACCGCCTCTCCCGCTACCAGGCGACCATCGGCAAGGTCAGCGCCAACTGCGAGGGCTGGGCGCTGTACGCGGAGCGCCTGATGGACGAACTCGGCTTCCTGCCCGACGCGGAGCGGCGCCTCGGCTACCTCGACGGGCAGATGATGCGCGCGTGCCGGGTGATCGTGGACATCGGCATGCACCTGGGTCTGGAGATCCCGGCGGAGTCGCCGTTCCACCCGGGCGAGCGGTGGACGCCGGACCTGGCCCAGGAGTTCTTCCAGCGGCACAGCAGCCGCCCGCCGTCCTTCGTGGAGAGCGAGCTGACCCGCTACCTGTCGATGCCGGGCCAGGCCATCGGCTACAAGCTGGGCGAGCGCGCCTGGCTGCTCGGCCGCGCCAACGCGCGGGCGGCGCACGGCGACGCGTTCGACGCGAAGGCCTGGCACATGGCGGCGCTCTCGCAGGGCCCGCTGGGTCTCGACGACCTGGTCGAGGAGCTCTCGCGGCTGTGAGGACCGAGCACTGAGATCCCCGGCCGATCGCTTGATCGGCCGGGGATTCCCCTGCTATCTCTCGTACATGACCTCCGAGTACACCCCCGACGCCACCGACTGGCGCATTCTCGAAGCCCTCCAGTCCGAGGGCCGCGCCAGCTTCGCCGAGCTCGCCCGCACGGTGTCGATGTCGCCGTCCGCGGTGACCGAGCGGGTGCGGCGCCTGGAGGAGGCCGGGGTGATCTCCGGGTACACGGCGATCGTCGACCAGGACCGGCTCGGGCTGCCGATCCTGGCGTTCGTACGGCTCCGCTACCCGCACCGCAACTACAAGCCGTTCCACGATCTGCTCGACACCACGCCGGAGGTGCTGGAGGCGCACCACGTCACCGGCGACGACTGCTTCGTGCTCAAGGTCGCCGCGCGGTCCATGCGGCACCTGGAGGAGACCACCGGGAAGATCTCCACGCTGGGCGCGGTGACCACCAGCGTGGTCTACTCCTCGCCGCTGCCGAGGCGTTCGCTCAGCCGCTGAGCGCGTCCCCTCCTGTGCGCAGCTCAGCCGCTGAGCGCGTCCCCTCCGGTGCGGAGCCGTACGGCCGAGCCGTCCCGCGCCTTGACGACCTCCATCTGGGCCGGGATCCGGCGGCGCAGGTCGCCGACGTGGCTGACGATGCCGACGCTGCGGTCCCGCTCGCGCAGCGAGTCGAGGACGTCGAGGACCTCGTCGAGGGTCTGCTCGTCGAGGCTGCCGAAGCCCTCGTCGATGAAGAGGGTGTCGAGCCGTACGCCGCCCGCCTCGTCGGTGACGACATCCGCGAGCCCGAGGGCGAGGGCGAGGGAGGCGAAGAAGGTCTCGCCGCCGGAGAGCGTGGCGGTGTCCCGCTCGTTGCCGGTCCAGGCGTCGACGACGTGCAGGCCGAGACCGGCGCGCTTGCCGCCGGAGCGCGCGTCGGAGTGGACCAGGGTGTAGCGGCCCGAGGACATCCGCTGGAGCCGGGCGGTCGCGGCGGCCGCGACCTGTTCGAGGCGGGCGGCCAGGACGTACGACTCCAGTCGCATCCGGCGCTCGTTCTCGGCCGAGGTGCCCGCGGTGAGGGCGGCGAGGCGGGCCACCCGGTCGTACTCCTCGCGGAGCGGCCCGAGGCGGCGGACCTCGGTGAGGGCCTGCCGGGAGAGGCCGGCCAGGCCGGTGGCGCGTTCCCGGGCGGCGGCCAGGGCCGAGTCGGCCTCGCGGAGGGCGCGTTCGGCGGTGGTGTGGGCGGCGCCGGCCGCCGCGGGGTCGGCCGGCGCAAGCGCGGCGGCGGCCGCGGTGCCGGGCTCGGCGAGCCGGTCCGCCACGGCGGCGGCCTCGGCCTGCCAGGCGTCGACGCGCTGCTGGTGATCGCGGCGCTCGCCCTCGCGCAGCAGCGCGGCGGCCGCCTCGGCCGGGGTGGTGAAGCCCGCGCGGTAGGCCGCGTCGGCGAGGCGGTCGTCGGCCTCCTTGAGGCGCCGTGCGGCGAGTTCGGCGGCCCGGACGGTGGCGGTGGCGTCCACCAGGAGGGCGATCCGACGCTCCAGGCGCGTGGCGTGTTCGGCCACGGTGGCGAACGCGCCTCGTCCTCGGGTGAGTTCCTCGTCGAGGGCGAGCTGTTCGCGGTCCAGGGCCTCGCGCCGCGAGGTCCGCGCGGCGACCCGGCGTTCGGCCGCCCGCTGCGCGGCGACCCGCTCCTCGTACTCGCGCTCGGCCCGCGCGAGGGTCTCCCGTGCGCGGTGGGTCTGTCCGGCGAGCGCGTGCGCCTCGGCGTGGAGGCCGGTCAACTCCTCGACCTCGCGGGCGAGTTCTTCGACGGTGGGCTCGGGCGACTCGGCCGGGGCGCCCGCCTGGACCTCCGCGCGGGCCGTCGACCAGGACTCGCGGGTGACGGCCAGCGCGCGTTCGGCAGCGGTACGGGTCTCCTCGGCGCCGGTGTAGGCGGCGTACGCGGCGTCCTCGGTGGCCCGGTCGACGTGGTCGGCGGTGCTGCGGGCGGGGGCCGGGTGGGCGGTGGAGCCGCAGACCTGGCAGGGGTCGCCGGGGGCGAGGGTGACCGCGAGTTCGGCGGCGATGCCCTCGAGACGGCGGGACTTGACGTCGAGCCAGGTCTCGTGGGCGGCGTTCCGGCGCTCCCGGGCGTCCGCGAGGCGTGCCTCGGCCGCCCGGGTGTCCTCGGCGAGGGTGTCCCGGCGGCGGGCCGCGTCACGGCGGCGGCGGGCGGGTTCGAGCCGGCCGGCGAGGTGCTCGGCCCGGGCGGCGGCGTCGCGGGCGGCCTCGACGTGCTCGCCGAGCGCGGTGCGGCGCGGCTCCCAGCCGGCGAGCCAGTCGGAGGTGTCCCGGAGGACGTCGTCGTCGGCGCGGGCCTCGCGCGCGAGCGCGGCGCGCTCGTCGGCGATCGTGGCGGCGCGGCGTTCGGCGCGGCGGGCGGCCTCCAGGCCTCCGAGTTCCTCGCGCAGCCGGTGTTCGCGGGCGGAGAGGTGCTCGGCCCCCGCGTCGGCGAGCTCGGAGGGCAGTCGGGCGCGGGAGCGTGCGCGGGCGGCGTGCGCGGTGCTGTGCTCGCGCTCGGCGTCCTGGCGCAGCCCGAGCGCGGGGGCCACCCCGTCCGCCTTCAGGCTGCGGTCGAGGGCGGCCTGGAGGCGGTCCCGCTCGGGGGCGTGCGCGGTGAGCCGCTCCCGGCGGAGCAGCGCGTCGGCGTGCCGGGCCTGGCGGGCGGCCAGGTCGTTCTCGGCGTCGAGCGCGGCGCGGGCCGCGTCCCGCCGCGCCTCTGCCGCGTCGAGCCGTACGCGGGCGATGTCGAGTGCCTCGCTCGCCTCCGTACGGGCGACGGCGGCCCAGGTGAGGACGGCGTCGGCGACTCCGGGATCGCCGGGGCGTCCTTCGACGGCGGTGCGGGCGGCGGCGAGTCCCCCGGCTGCCTGGCCCATCCGGTGGGCGAGGCCGAGGAGCCGCTCGTCGCCCTCCTCCACCTGCTGCTGGGCGGCGCGCCGCAGTTCGGCGAGGCGCTCCTCCACGGCGGCGAAGCGGCGGGTGTCGAAGAGCCGGCCGAGGAGCTTGCCGCGGGCCTCGGCGTCGGCGCGCAGGAAGCGGGCGAAGTCGCCCTGCGGGAGGAGTACGACCTGGCAGAACTGCTCGCGGCTCATGCCGACGAGCTGGGTGATCTCCTCCCCTATCTCCTGGTGGGAGCGGCTGAGGCCGTTCCACGCGCGCGTGGCGGGGTCGTACTCGCGCAGCCAGGTCTGGGCCTTCTCCGTGGTGAAGCCGCCGCCCCGCTTCTTGGGGCGCTGCTGGGCCGGGCGCCGGGTGACCTCCAGGCGCCGGTCCCCCACGGTCAGTTCGAGGACCACCTCGGTGGAGGTGCCGACGGGGGCGTGGTCGCTGCGCAGCGTCGCGCCGGGGGTCTGCCGGACGCCGGGCACGCTCCCGTAGAGGGCGAAGCAGACCGCGTCGAGGACGGAGGTCTTGCCGGCCCCGGTCGGCCCGTGGAGGAGGAAGAGCCCGGCTGCGGAGAGGGCGTCGAAGTCGACGGTCTGCGTGCCGCCGAAGGGGCCGAAGGCGGTGATCTCCAGACGGTGCAGCCTCATCGGCCCGCCTCGCGCTCGGCCGTGTCGACCCGTACGTCCTCGAAGGCGCCGTGGAGGACCGTCCGCTCGGCGCCGTCGAGGGCCGAGCCGCCGCGCACATGGGCCACGAAGTCCTCCGCGATCTGCTGGTCGGTGCGGTCCCTGAGCCGCTGGGCGTAGGAGGCGCCGGGGTCGTCGTCCGTCCGCTCGGGGTCGAAGACCAGGTTCAGGGTGTGCGGGAAGCGGGCGGCGAGCCGGGCCATCGGCTCGGCGGGGCGCACCGGGTCGGTGAGCACGGCCTCGACCCAGGACTGCTCGTGGCGGGCGTGCGCGGGGTCGGCGAGGAGGTCGTCGAGCCGTCCCCTGAGCCGGGCGAGGGGGCGCGGGACGGGGCAGTCGAGCCGCTCGGCCCCGGTGATCGCCCCGTCGGGAGTGCTCGGGCCCAGCTCGACCAGCCACATGGTCTTGCGGTGGTCGGCCTCGGAGAAGGAGTACGCGAGGGGGGAGCCGGAGTAGCGGACGCGCGGGGTGACGGTCTGGCTGCCGTGCAGGTGGCCGAGGGCGACGTAGTCGACGCCGTCGAAGACGCCGGCGGGCACGGCCGCGACCCCGCCGACGGTGATGTCCCGCTCGCTGTCGCTGGGCGCGCCGCCCGCGACGAAGGCGTGGGCGAGGACGACGGAACGGGTGCCGGCGGGGCGGTCGGCGAGGTCGGCGCGGACCCGGTCCATGGCGGCGGCGAGCACGGCCTCGTGTCCGGCCTTCTCGGCGCCGAGCCGTTCCCGTACGAGGGCCGGTTCGAGGTAGGGCAGGCCGTAGAGGGCGATGTCGCCGTGGGCGTCGGTGAGGACGACGGGGGTGCCGATGCCGGCCGGGTCGGTACGGAGATGGATACCGGCGCGCTCCATGAGCCCGGCGCCGACGCCGAGGCGGCGGGCCGAGTCGTGGTTGCCGGAGATCATCACCGTGGGCACGCCGGCCTCGGCGAGGCGGTGCAGGGCGGTGTCGAACAGCTCGACGGCGGGCAGCGGGGGCACGGCACGGTCGTAGACGTCGCCCGCGACGAGGACGGCGTCGACCTCGTGCGCGTGGACGGTGGCCACGAGGTGGTCGAGGAAGGCGGCCTGGGCGTCGAGGAGGCCGACGCGGTGGAAGGACCGGCCGAGGTGCCAGTCCGAGGTGTGCAGGAGCCTCACGATGCCGTCCCACCCCGCATGTGCGCCGCTCCTCGCCGCTGGTTCCCGTCCGTGTGCGCCCACCACGCTATCCCGCCGGGGGGTGTGGTCGGGGCCGTACGGGCTCCGGCGACGGCTCAGGTGTCGGAGGGCGCCGGTCGGGCCGCGCCCGTCACGTCACGCCCCGCCCCGCACGCGCCCGTGGACATCCGTCCCGGCTCAGGCGTCCCCGTACGCCTCGCCGCCCGGTTCGAAGCCGGCCGTGCCCGCCGTGGCGTCCGCGAGCCAGGCGCGGAAGGCGGGGACGTCCGCGTCCGGGAGGCCGATCTCGATCGTGACGGCGTCCGCGTAGCGCACGTCGCGGACGGCGCGCCCGGTCGCCCGCAGGTCGTTCTCCAGCTTCCCCGCGCGCTGGTGGTCCACGGTGACGGTGGCCAGCCGGAAGCGCTGCCGGGTCACCGTGCCCAGCGCGTCGAGGGCCTCGCCGACCACGCCTCCGTAGGCGCGGATGAGCCCGCCCGCGCCGAGCTTCACGCCGCCGTAGTAGCGGGTGACGACGGCGACGACGTACCGCATGTCGCGGCGCAGGAGCATCTGCAGCATCGGGACACCGGCCGTGCCGCCGGGTTCCCCGTCGTCGCTCGCCTTCTGGACGGAGGCGTCGGCGCCGAGGACGTACGCGAAGCAGTTGTGGCTGGCGGTCGGGTGCTCCTTGCGGATGCGCGCGACGAACTCCTGCGCCTCCCGCTCGTCGGCGACGGGCGCGAGCGCGCAGAGGAAGCGCGAGCGGTTGATCTCGGACTCGTGCACGCCCTCGCGGGCCAGGGTGACGTACTGCTCCTGCATCCGGCCAGCCTACGTTCCGGGGCGGCCGCCCTGGTCAGGCGGTCGTGGCGGGCACTGGCCCGGGGGTCCCGGCACGGCGGTCGCGGCGGCCCCGGCACCGGCGGTCGTGGCGGTCCCGGCACCGGCAGTCGTGGCGACCCGGGCACGGCAGTCGTGGCGGCCCCGGCACCGGCAGTCGTGGCGGTCCCGGCACCGGCACTGCTGTCGCGGCAGCCCCGCACGGTGGTCGCGGCAGCCCCGGCACGGCGGGTCGCGACACCCCGCAAGGTGGTGCTGGCCGCCCGGTCCGGCGACGGCGGCGGCTCCCTGCCATGCTGCCGCCGCCCCGGCCCGCCCCAGCCCGGCCCGGCCCGGCGGTCGCCGCGGCCCCGCTACGGCGCCTCCGGCTCGCGCTCCCCGGCGGCCGGTTCGGGCGGGGTCGCGAGACCCGCGTACGGCAGGGCGCGCAGCGCCAGGGCCCAGCCGAGCCGGGCCTCGCCCGACTCGCTGGAGCGGCCGGTGAGCTCGGAGATGCGGCCGATGCGGTTGAGGACCGTGTTGCGGTGGCAGTAGAGCTGGTCGGCGGCCCGCGAGGCCGAGCAGCCGTGGTCGAGCCAGGCGCGCAGGGTGGTGAGGAGCGCGGCGCGCTCGCCGCCGGTGGCGAGGACGGGGCCGAGGTGGACGGTGACGATCCGCTCGGCGATGTCGGTGCGCCCGCTGAGCAGCACCTGGGCGAGCCGGTCGTCGAAGACGCCGACCTCGCCGCTGCCGGCGGGGAGGGTGCGGAGGGTCTGCTCGGCGAGTCGCAGGGCCCGCCCCGCCTGGGAGAGGCGGTCGAACTCCGGCGAGACCCCGGCGGTCGCCCCGGTCCGCTCGCGCAGGGCGGCGAGCAGCGCGCGCGTGGCCGGGTCGCCGCCGCCGAGCGGGGCGGCGGCGGCCCGCCCGGCGGGCGCGTCGCGCCGGGGCAGCCGGACGATCCCGGCGTACCGGCCGGAGCGGGGCCGCCAGTACGACCACATGCCCTGGGCCTCCAGGACCGGCGAGGGGTGCGGCGGAGCGGCCGGGTCCTGGGCGGCGACCACGACGACGTACCGGTCGACCGCGGGGACGCCGAGCGCGGCCGCGGCGGCGGATGCGACGGCCGGGTCGTCGGCCCGCCCGTCGAGCAGCGCCTCGAAGAGGGCGACGCGCCGGGTGTCCTGGCGGCTCTGGAGTTCCAGCTGGGCGATCCGGTACGCGTCGGCCATCGCGACCGAGTAGCGGTCGATGGTCTCCCAGACACCGCTCGCCATGTCGAGCTCGACGTCCCGGCTGTCGGAGTCCCGCCCCGCCCGGATCCGGAGGTACTCGGCCATCACCTGCCACAGGACGCGGCCGCCGCGCCGGTAGGCCTGGAGCACGGTGTCGAGCGGGACGCCCTGTTCGGCGCGGCGGCGGCCGGTCTCGCGGGCCGCCCACTCGAAGTCGCCGCCGGTCGCGGCCAGCCCGCCGAAGTCCTCCAGGGCGCGCAGGAGGTTGTCGCGGCAGATCTCCCACAGGTCCTCGCGGGTGACGGGCGCGCCGGAGGCGTACGTACCGGAGTGGGCGCGGATGTCGTCGACGGCGCGGTCGGTGAGCCGGTCGATGTCGGCGAGCATCGCCGTGGCGAGCGCGCGCCGCAGCGCGCCGGAGCCGCCGGAGCCGCTCAGGGGCGTGTGGATCCCGCCGGGTCGCGCGCCGGAGCCCGCTGCGGGAGCGCCGGGGCCGCCCGCGCGCGCCGGGGTGGTGCGGTTTCCGCCGGGGCGCGGTCCCGGGGGCTCTCCGGGTGCGGCCGAGCTGTGCGTCATGGCTCGCACCGTAGCGCCGGGATTTGGCGAATGCCACGGGCCGGGCGGCACGGCGGGGCCGCTGCCCAGCTCGGCAGGCCACATGGTGGGCACCTGCACATGGCGTCCGGACGGGGTCGCGGCGGATTCTGTGCCGTGTCACCGATCGTCAACAGAGCTGTTGACTCCGCGTACCTGGAGCGTGCCATGTCACTGAGCGTCGCCGGCCTCCTCGGCGAGTCCGCCCGCCACTTCCCCGACCGGATCGCGGTCGTGGAGGGCGCGGCCCGGCTCACCTACGGCGAGCTGTGGACGGAGGCGCTGCGCTGTGCCGCAGGGCTGCGCGAGGCCGGGGTGAAGCCGGGCGACCGGCTGGCCGTACTGCTGCCGAACACCATCGAGTTCCTGCGGGTGTACTACGGGGCGCTCGCCGCCGGCGCGACGGTCGTCCCGGTGCACGCGCTGCTCGTCGCCGACGAGGTGCGGTACGTCCTGGAGCACAGCGGCGCGGTGGGCATCGTCAGCGGCGGCCCCCTGTGGGCGGTCGCCGACGAGGCGGCGCGCGCGGCCGGGGTGCGCGCCTTCCAGGGGGCGCCCTCGACGGCCCGGCCGCTGGCCGCCGCCGAGCCCGCGGAGCCGTCGGACACGGCGGTGATCCTCTACACGAGCGGTACGACGGGCCGCCCGAAGGGCGCTCTGCTCACCCATCTCAACATCGTCATGAACGCCTCGGTGACCGCGCAGGACCTGCTCGGACTCGGCGCCGGCGACGTGGTCCTGGGCTGTCTGCCGCTCTTCCACAGCTACGGCCAGACCTGCGCGATGAACGGGACGCTCCGGCAGGGCGCCACGCTCGTGCTGATGCCCCGGTTCAGCGGCCCGGCCGCCCTGCGGGTCCTGGCCGACGAGGGCGTGACGGTCTTCATGGGCGTCCCGACGATGTACCACGCCCTGGTGGAGGCGGCGGCCGGTTCCGACGCACGGCCGGAGGCGCTGCGCGCCGCCGTGTCGGGCGGCGCCGCGCTGCCGGTCGCCGTCCTGGAACGCTTCGAGGAGACCTTCCGCACACAGGTCCTCGAGGGATACGGCCTGACGGAGACCTCGCCGGTCGCGACCTTCAACCAGCCGCACATCGGCCGCCGGCCCGGCACGGTCGGGCACCCGGTCTGGGGCGTGGAGGTGGGTATCGCGGACGCGGCCGTGGACGGCGAGGTCCTGCTGCTCGCGGACGGCGCGATCGGCGAGGTCGTCGTGCGCGGGCACAACGTGTTCGCCGGCTACCTCGACGACCCGGAGGCGACCGCCGCGGCGGTGGTGGACGGCTGGTTCCGGACGGGCGACCTGGGCGTCCGGGACGAGGACGGCTTCCTGCGGATCGTGGACCGGAAGAAGGACCTGGTGATCCGCGGCGGCTTCAACATCTACCCGCGCGAGGTCGAGGAGGTCCTCGTGCGCCACCCCGCGGTCTCCGAGGTCGCGGTGATCGGCGTCCCCGACGACGCCAGGGGCGAGGAGGTCTGCGCGGTGGTGGTGCGCCGGGAGGACGCCGCCCCGCTCTCCGAGGACGAGCTGGTCGACTGGTCGCGTGAGCGGCTCGGCCGCCACAAGTACCCCCGGATCGTGCGCTTCGTCGAGGAGCTGCCGCTCGGCCCCACGGGCAAGATCCTGAAGCGTGCGCTGGTGGCGCAGGCCGGGCCGCAGGCGTGAGATTCCGACGTTCCGAGGAAGGGTGGCGGCGATGGTGGAGCGCGGACCCGAGGTCCTGACCCGGTACGGAGCCCTGCGCGGCTCGGCGGAGGGCGGGGTGGCCGCGTTCCTGGGCGTGCCGTACGCGCAGGCCCCGGTGGGCCCGCTGCGGTTCCGGGCGCCGGAGCCGGTCGAGCCCTGGACCGGGGTGCGGGAGGCCACGGCCTTCGGCGCGACGGCACCGAAACACCCGTACGCCCCACCGCTCGACGCCCTGCTCCCCGACCCCGAGATCGCCGGCGACGACTGCCTCAACCTGAACGTGTGGGCCCCGTGGGGCGCTCCGGACGGTCCGAGCGGGGCGGGTGGTGCGGACGGGGGGCCCGGCGAGGGCGGCCGCCCGGTGATGGTCTGGATCCACGGCGGTTCGCTCGTCCACGGCTCCTCCGCGGTCCCCGTCTACGACGGCACCGCCTTCGCCCGGGACGGGGTCGTCCTGGTCTCGGTCAACTACCGGCTGGGGACGGAGGGGTTCGGTGTCTTCCCCGACGCCCCCGGCAATCTCGGCCTGCGCGACCAGATCGCGGCGCTGACCTGGGTGCGGGACTGCGTCGCGGCCTTCGGCGGGGACCCGGAGCGGGTGACGGTCTTCGGCGAGTCGGCGGGCGCGATCTCGATAGCGGCCCTGCTCGCCTCGCCGCTCGCGAAGGGGCTGTTCCGCCGGGCGGTGCTGCAGAGCGGGGCGCCGATCGCCCAGCCGCTCGACAGGGCGCGCCGGACCACGGAGGCGGTGGCGGCCCGGCTGAAGGTGCCGGCCACGGCGGAGGCCTTCGCGCGCGTGGACCGGGACCGGCTGCTCGCGGCGCAGACGGAGGTGACCGGAAAGGGGTCGCCGCTGACCGGCGGGCACTCCTTCCAGATCGCCGTGGACGGCGAGGTGGTGCCGCGTGATCCGGCGGCGGCGCTCGCGGACGGCGCTTCGGCAGAGGTGGACCTGCTGATGGGCACGACCACGGAGGAGTACCGGCTGTGGTTCGTGCCCAGCGGGGTCACGGACCGGGTGGGTCCCGTGGTCCAGCGGCTCCTGCTGCGGAGGGCGAAGGTGCCGGCCCGGACGGCGCGGGTGTACCGCGCGGGCCGTCGGCGGGAGAAGCCGGGCGAGGTCCTGGGCGCGGTCGCCACGGACAGGCTGCTGAGGATCCCGCTGAACGTCCTCGCGGACGCCCGGCTCCGGACCGGCGGCCGATCCGGGTCGGCGGCGGGCGCGGGAACGTTTCTGTACGAGTTCGGCTGGCGTTCTCCCGTGCTCGGTCTGGGCGCGTGCCACGCGCTGGAGCTCGGCTTCGTCTTCGACACGCTCGACCGGCCGGAGACCCGCGCCCTGACGGGCCCGGACGCGCCCCGCGACCTGGCCGCGGCGATGCACGCGGCCTGGGTGTCCTTCGCGGCGACGGGCGACCCGGGCTGGCGCCGGTGGGATCGGGCCCGCCCGGTGATGACCTTCGGTCCGGGCGTCCCGTCCCTGGTCGAGGCCCCGCGCGAGGCCGAACGGAGCGCCTGGGACGTCTGAGGCGGTCGGCGAGGAGGTGCCGGGTACGTCTGCGGCCGGTGGCGGGAATCAGGGCAGGTGATGGCCGGTTGTCGAGACTGACGGGCCATACCGAAGAGAGGCAGCGAGCGCGATGAGCGTCGAGCACACGACCGCCGGACCGACCGGCTACTCCGCGGAGGAGACCGTACGGCGGATCCTCACGTCCACCGGCGACACCTGGGCGGTGGTCGGCCTCTCCACGAACACCCGGCGGGCCGCCTACGGCGTGGCCGCCGTCCTCCAGCGCTTCGGGAAGCGGATCGTCCCGGTCCACCCGAAGGCGGAGACCGTCCACGGCGAGCAGGGGTACGCGTCCCTCGCCGACATCCCGTTCCCGGTGGACGTCGTCGATGTCTTCGTCAACAGCGAGCAGGCGGGCGGGATCGCCGACGAGGCGGTCGCGGCCGGGGCGAAGGCGGTCTGGTTCCAGCTGGACGTCGTCGACGAGTCCGCCTTCGCCCGCACGCGGGCGGCGGGCCTGGACATGGTCATGGACCGCTGCCCCGCGATCGAGATCCCGCGCCTGGGTTAGCAGCGCGAAGAAGCCCCGCGCGACGGTGCCTCGACGGCACCTGTGAACGCTGTTTGCTTGTAGCGCAGTTGACGATGCTGTAGATTCGCCGACGCGTGTAGCGGTCGGAAACCTGCGCACGCGTCTCATCCTTCCCGAATCCGAAAAGGACGAACTGATCGCATAGGGCCTCGCCGTGACGGCGTGGGCCCAGGAGCTGCCTTGTCGGCTCCCAGCTGGAGACCGCACCGGTAGGTGAGGTGTCTCTCCATGCCATACGCGTCAGTGACACTCGGGAGGAAACAGCGTGACGTCCAGCGGCACCACCACCATCTGCGCGCACCCGGTTCGCGACATCATCATCGTGATGCTCGTCGGTGTGGTGGCGGGCCTTCTGTCCTTCATCGTCGTCACCGAACTCGGTGGCACTGCTCTTGACGGCCTCACCAGGGCCGGAACCGCGTGCCTCGCGGTTGTCGGTGCGGGTCTCATCGTGCTCCAGTACCTCAAGCGCACCTGACGTCCTCGCGAGGGGCGACCCGGTCGGGTCGCCCCTCCGTCCAGACCCGCCCGATCGGCGGGACACCCCCCGGGGGCCGGGGCTCCGGGGGCTCAGGCGACGGCGACGCCGAGACCCTCCAGGACGACGGCGCCCGGGAGTTGGGCGAAGGCCTTCCCGGGCAGGATCAGCTTGCCGCGCCTGCGGCCGCTGCCGATCAGGACCCACTCGGTGTCCACCACGGCGGCGTCCACGAGGAGGGGCCAGTCGGCCGGGAGGCCGACGGGCGTGATGCCGCCGTACTCCATGCCGGTCGCGCCGGTCGCGGTGTCCATCGGCGCGAACGAGGCCTTGCGGGCGCCGAGATGCTTGCGTACGACCCCGTTGACGTCGACCCGTGTCGCGGACTTCACGACGCACGCGGCGAGGGTGGCCGTCTCGCCGCGCCTGCCCGCGACGACGACGCAGTTCGCGGACGCGTCGAGCAGCGCGGGCCCGTAGTGCTCGACGAAGACCGCGGTGTCGGCGATGTCCGGATCGGTGTCCACGTACAGCAGCTGATCGGCCGGTACGGGCCCGGTCCAGTCCCGGACGGCGGCGGCGACGGGGCCGGTCAGCAGGTCCAGGCAGTCGGGGGCGGGCCGGGCGTCGTCGAAGGTTCCGATGGGTGCGCGCATGCGCCTCACGCTAACAACGAAGGCCCGGGGGTGGGACGCGCGTCTCAGCGTACGGGCGGGGTGCGGGCCGGTCGCGGGCGCGCGGCGCTTCTCAGCGTACGGGCGGGATGGAGACGGCCATCGTCATCTCGGCGGGCTCGTCGCCGTCGTTGCGGTACTCGTGCCCCGTGTTGGCCTCGAAGACGGCGGAGGTGCCGGCCGGCATGAGGTGTTCCTCGCCGTCGACGACCAGGGTGAGGACTCCCGCGGTGACGTTGAGGAGTTCGACCGTCCCGTCCGGGTGCGGGTCGGAGGCGCTGCCGTCGCCCGGCATGAGGGTCCAGGACCACAGCTCCAGGGGGCCGCGGGCCTCGGTGCCGACCAGCAGGGTGGTGTGGCTCCCGGTGGAGGTGGACCACATGCGGACGGCCTGGTCGGGCGGGACGATCCGGACCTGGGGGCCCTGTTCGTAGTCGAGCAGCGTCGTGATGGAGACGCCGAGCGCGTCGGCGAGCTTCACGGTGGTGCCGACGCTGGGGTTGGTCCGGGCCTGTTCGATCTGGATGATCATGCCGCGGCTGACGCCCGCCCGTGCGGCGAGGGCGTCCAGGGTGAGGCCCCGCTCCTTGCGCCAGCGCTTCAGGTTCCGGGCGAGCGACTGCGTGAGCTGATCGAGGTCCGACACATTCCGTCCAATATTCTGGATGACAGAGTTCAATAGACTGAACTACGGTGGGGTGCACCCGATTGTTCACTGCACTGTACTGCCGTCCGCGACTGCGAGGACCCATGACCGCCCTGTTCGCCCTGGCCACCAGCCTTCTGTGGGGCCTCGCCGACTTCGGCGGCGGGCTGCTGACCCGCCGGATCCCCGCCCTCACGGTCGTCGTGGTCTCCCAGGTGCTCGCGGTCGTCGTCCTCGGCACCGTCGTGCTCGCGACCGGCGCGTGGACCGAGGCGGGACCGCAGCTCTGGTACGCGGTCGGGGCGGGCGTCGTCGGCCCCGCCGCCATGCTCGCGTTCTACAAGGCACTCGCGCTCGGCCCGATGGGCGTGGTCTCGCCGCTCGGTTCGCTCGGTGTCGTCGTCCCCGTCTCGGTCGGCCTGCTCGTCGGCGACCGGCCGGGGCTCGTCCAGTTCGCCGGGATCGGCGTGGCGGTCCTCGGCGTGGTCCTCGCCGGCGGACCGGAGCTGCGCGGGGCGCCGGTCCAGCGCCAGGCGGTGCTGCTCACGCTGGTGGCGGCCTTCGGCTTCGGCTCGGTGATGGCGCTGATCGCCGAGGCCTCCACGACGGTCACGGGGCTCTTCCTGGCCCTCTTCGTCCAGCGCGTGACCAACGTCCTGGTGGGCGGCGCAGCCCTGTACGCCTCGGTGAAGCGCGGGGGCAGGGCACTGCCCGAGGGCGGCCCGCAGGTGATCCGCGCGGCCCTGCCGGCCCTCGCGTTCGTCGGCCTCGCCGACGTCGCGGCGAACGGCACGTACGCGATCGCCGCCCAGCAGGGTCCGGTCACGGTCGCCGCCGTGCTCGCCAGCCTGTACCCGGTGGTCACGGCCCTCGCGGCGTACGGCGTCCTCAAGGAACGCCTCCGCGCGATCCAGGCGGCGGGCGCGGGCCTCGCCCTGGTGGGCACGGTCCTGCTGGCGACGGGCTAGACCCTGTCGTCACACTCCCGCCTGCCCCGCGGGCGACGACGGAGGTTTGACGACAGGACCTGGCCGGGCGGCATCCGCCCGCACCTCCCCGGCCCCTACCGCGCCTGCTCGACCTCCCACGCCGCGAGCGCCGCGAGCTGTTCCGAGGTCACGTGGTCGGGGATCGGGACCGGGGCCGGGGTCCGCAGCGGAGGCTGCCAGCCCTTCTCCTCGTCCCAGCTGCGGACGACCTTCGCCGGGGCGCCCGCGACCACCGAGTGGTCGGGCACCTCACCGCGTACGACCGCGCCCGCGGCGACGACCACGTTCCGGCCGAGGCGCGCGCCGGGCAGGATCACGGAGCCCGTGCCGAGCCAGCAGCCGGGGCCGATCACGACGGGCTCCGAGCGGGGCCACTGACGGCCGACCGGCTCGTCCGGGTCGTCGTAACTGTGGTTGGTCGAGGTGATGTAGACGTACGGCCCGCAGTACGTGTCCGAGCCGATGGTCACCCTCGCGTCGGCGATCACGTGGCTGCCCCGGCCGAGGACGACGCCGTCGCCGAGCGTCAGCACCGTCTCCGTCCCGAGATCCAGGCCCGGCAGCATCCCGGCCGTCAGCGTGACCTGCTCGGCGACGATGCAGCACTCGCCGATCTCGATCCACCGCTCGCCGAAGACCGTGCCCTGCGGGAACGCGAGCCGGGTGTCCGCGCCGAGCCGGCGGAAACGCAGCTTCCCGGGGTGCTCGGCCGTGACGGAACCCGTCTCCTGCACCCAGCGCCAGCCGCCCTGCACGGCACGGTTGAGCATCCGGCGCCGCCAGGCGGCGAGGGACGAGAACGTGTTTCTGTTCCTGGGCACCCGGACACCGTAGTCGGCACCGTCGTACCTGATCACCGCAGTGCGCTGTGATGTCCGTCATGGGCACGGCATAGGCTGCGGCCGGGGGCACCCCCGGGCGTGACATGACGGCTGACGATCAGGAGCGAACCATGACAGAGGCGTTGATCAAGGGTGTGGGCGGCAAGGAGCCGCAGATCGACCCGACCGCCTTCACCGCCCCGACCTCCGTGGTGCTCGGCGACGTGACCCTCGGCGCCCGCACCGGCATCTGGTACCACGCGGTGCTGCGCGCGGACTGCGGCCCCATCGCGATCGGCGAGGACTCCAACATCCAGGACAACTGCACGGTCCACGTCGACCCCGGCTTCCCGGTCTCGATCGGCGACCGCGTGACCGTCGGCCACAACGCGACCGTGCACGGCTGCGTCATCGAGGACGACGTGCTCGTCGGCATGGGCGCGACCGTTCTCAACGGTGCGCGGATCGGCGCCGGTTCGCTGGTCGCCGCGCAGGCGCTGGTCCCGCAGGGGATGGAGATCCCGCCGGGTTCGCTCGTCGCGGGCGTGCCCGCGAAGGTCCGCCGGCCGCTGACAGAGGAAGAGCAGGCGGGCATCCGGCTGAACGCCGAGATGTACCTGCACCTCGCCAAGGGCCACGCGGAGGCCTTCGGAGCGTGAGCCGCACGCCGTCCGGCAGGTGAGGGCGCAGGCCGCGCTACGGCCGACAGGTGACGGCGCGGGCCGCACGCCGTCCGGCGCATGTGTGCTCGCGCCGTACGACGTCCGGTACATACGTGAGGGAGGGCGGCACCCGTCGAACGGGTGCCGCCCTCCCTCATCTGCGTACGTACCGGTGCGTCCGGTCTCAGTCGGCGACCGCGACCGGCGCCGGCTCCCGGGCCTCGGCCTGCTCCGCCGCCGCCTTCTTGGCGCGGTTCTTGATGATCAGCATCGAGGCGACGCCGATCAGCACGGCGAGGACGAGCCCCAGCCACGAGAAGCGCTTGAGCCAGGCCTCCGCGACGATGCCGACGGAGTAGATGACGGCCGTCGTGCCGCCGGCCCACAGGATGCCGCCGAAGACGTTGGCGATCAGGAACTTCCAGTACGGCATGTGCAGGACGCCCGCGAGCGGCCCGGCGAAGATGCGGAGCAGGGCGATGAAGCGGCCGAAGAAGACGGCCCACATGCCCCACTTCTGGAAGGAGCGCTCGGCGAGCCCGATGTTGGCCTCGCTGAAGTGCTTGGGGAACTTCTTCCCCAGCCAGGCGAGCAGCGGGCGCCCGCCCCTGCGCCCGATCGCGTAGCCGATCGAGTCGCCGATGATCGCGCCGGCGGTGGCGCAGGCGCCGAGGACGTACGGGTTGATGTCACCGTGCTGCGAGGCGAGCAGCGCCGAACTCACGAGCACGATCTCGCCGGGCAGCGGGATGCCCAGGCTCTCCAGCCCGATCACCACGCCGACGAGGACGTAGACCGCGATCGCGGGGATCGTCTCCAGCCACTCCTGGACGTGCAACGCGGCTTCCTCCCGTTTCGACTGCCCTGCCGCGCCCGGCCCCTGGTCGGGGGTTCCTGGCGCCGGCGTGCTCCGCGGCGGGCACGCCGGGGCAGCCTACCCGGTCGGGGTGGACGGCCCGTGCCGCCGGCCGCCGGGAACGCGGCCGCCCCCGCACCCCGGAAGGGGGTGCGGGGGCGGTCGACGGCGTCCCTGATCAGGCGTTCGGGCGCAGGGTCCAGACGACGGTCATCTCGCCGGTCACGGCGCCGTCCTCACGGGTGATCTCGATCTTCACCGGGAACTCCGGCCGCTGCCCGGCGTCGAGTTCGGCGACGACCTCGGCGGCCGGGCGGCCCAGGGTGGCGGTGGCCGTGACGATGCCCATCGCGAGCTTCTTGTAGCCGATCTCGGCCTTGACGGCGAGCGGTACGGCGCGGCTCAGCTGGTCGCCGAAGGCGGCGAGGACGATGGCGCCGCTGGCGGACTCGGCGAGCGTGAACATCGCTCCGGCGTGCGGGCCGCCGACGTGGTTGTGGTAGGCGGGCTGGTCCGGCAGGCGCACGACGGCGCGCTCGGCGGTGGTCTCCAGGAACTCCAGGTTCAGGGTTCCGGCCATGGGCACCGTGGCGGCGAGCATCTCGCCGACGGTCATCTGGTCTGCGCTCATGACCGTGATGTTACCCACCAGTAGCAGCCTTGGCCATCCCCTCACCCGCGAGCTGCACGGGGGCGGGCGTGGTCGCGGCGCCTCCGCACCTCTATGGTTACTGGCCATGTGGCCAGGACAGCAGCCGCCCGGGGGCGAGCAGAACCCGCAGGACCAGAACCAGAACCCCTACCAGCAGTCGGGGTACCAGCAGCCGAACCCGTATCAGCAGCCGCCTGCCCAGCCCGGGTATCCGCAGCAGCCGCCGACACAGCCCGGCTACCCGCAGCAGCCGCCCGCGCCGCCCGGCTACCCGCAGCAGGGGTACGGACAGCAGCCCGGTTACGGCCAGCCGAACCCCTACCAGCAGCCGACGGTCCCGCAGCAGTACGCGGTACCGGGACCGGCGCAGCCCGGCGGGCCCGGCGGCGGGAAGAAGAAGACGACGCTCGTGGCCATCGTCGCCGCGACCGCCGTGGTCGTCGCGGCCGGTGTCACCGGCTTCCTCGTCCTCGGCAAGGACGACGACAAGAAGACGAACGCGGACCCGAAGCCGCCGGCGTCGTCCGCGCCCGCCGATCCGACGACCGACCCGTCGACGATCCCGAGCGACAGCCCGTCCGCGATCGAGAACCCGCGCGACGGCGCCGCCCAGCAGCCGACGATCCCCGGCTGGAAGGTCGTCTACAACCCGAAGTACGGCACCCTCTTCGACGTACCGCCGGAGTGGGAGGTGCTGAAGCCGGGCATGATCACCTTCTTCGAGGACGAGAAGAAGAACGACGGCAGCCCGCTCGTCACCATGTCGTCCCCGTCGCGCCTCAAGAGCGAGTGGTGCACGTACGACACCGACAAGAACGGCAGCATGGAGACCTGGGGTCTGAGCACCGCGGGCACCAAGGGCGGCCAGGGTGCCAAGAACACCTCGGACGCCGCGCGCAGCGAGGCCGGAACCTGGGTGTGGGGCGGCTACGCCCAGCACATGCCGCAGAGCACCATCAAGATCACCAAGCCGGTGCCGTACACGACGAAGTCCGGTCTGACCGGTCACATGGCGACGGCCACGGCGCCCGGCGTCAAGAAGCGCAACAAGTGCGAGACGGACGGCAAGTCGATCGCCTTCACCTTCAAGAACGCCAAGGGCGACTTCTCGACCTGGGTGCTCTACGGGGCCGACGGCGTCAAGGACGAGCTGCCGGACGCCACCATCCGGCAGATCCTGTCGACGGTCCGGCTCGCTCCGGCGTCCTGACCGCACGACTCCCGCGGGTCCGGCCCCGGCACGTGGTCCGTCCACGTGCCGGGGCCGGCCCGTCCGGAACGCCGGACGCCGCCCGACGCCGGACGGCACCCGAACGCCGGACCGCACCCGAACGCCGGACCGCACCAGGGACGCCCGACGGCACCCCGGACGCCCCGTCCGGATATCGGGTTGGCATACGGGCGGCCCGGCAGGGATAGTCCCGGGGTGAACAGTCCCGCCGCCCCCCACCGCGCCCCGCTCGGCTCGCGCCGCCCCGAGTGGGCCGGGCGCAACTACGTCCTCCTGACCGCCGCCACCGTCGTGACCAACCTCGGCACGCACGGCGCGCTGATCGCCACGACCTGGGCGGTGTTCGAGACCGGTGGCGACGCCGGCGACGTGGGACTCGTGGCGATGGCGCGGTTCCTGCCGCTCGTCCTCTTCCTGCTGATCGGCGGCGCGGTCGCCGACCGGGTGCCCCGGCACCGGGTGATGGTCGCCGCCAACGTCCTCAACTGCGTCTCACAGGCCGTCTTCGCCGCCCTCGTGCTCGCGGGTTCGGCCCAGATCTGGCAGATGATGGTGCTCACCGCGCTCTGCGGCACCGGACAGGCCTTCTTCAACCCGGCGGCCGAGGGCATGCTGATGTCCAGCGTCACCGGGGAGCAGGCGAGCCGCGCCTTCGCCGTCTACCGGATGGCGATGCACGGCGCGTCCATCGGCGGCGCGGCGCTCGGCGGCGCCCTCGTCGCGTTCGTCGGACCCGGCTGGGTCCTCCTGATCGACGCCGTCGCGTTCGCGGTCGCGGGCGGGCTGCGCGCGTTCCTGGACGTGAGCGGCATCCCGGAGCGCGCTCCCGGCGGCGGTCTCTTCGCCGATCTGCGGGAGGGCTGGCACGAGTTCGTCGGCCGGCCCTGGCTCTGGTCGATCGTCGCCCAGTTCTCCGTCGTGGTCGGGCTGATCGGCGCGGTCGAGTCGGTGTACGGGCCGCTGGTGGCCAAGGCCGAGCTGGGCGGCGCGACCCCCTGGGGCATCGCGCTCGCCGCGTACGGGGTGGGAACGCTCGCGGGTGCCTTCCTGATGGCCCGCTGGAAACCGCGCCGGCTGCTGTTCGTCGGCACGCTCTGCGTCTTCCCGATCGCGCTGCCGTCGGCGGCGCTCGCCGTACCGCTCGACGCGGTGGGGCTCACGGCGGCCATGTTCGTCAGCGGTGTGGCCATCGAGGTGTTCGGCGTCTCGTGGATGACGACGATGCACCAGGAGATCCCCGAGGAGAAGCTGTCCCGGGTGTCGGCCTACGACTGGTTCGGCTCGACCGCCCTGCTGCCGCTGACGACGGCGCTCGCCGGCCCGGCGGAGAGCGCGTTCGGCCGGAGCACGGCGCTGTGGGGCGCGGCGGGACTGATGGTGCTGGTCACCGCGCTCGTGCTGCTGGTGCCGGACGTACGGAACCTGACCCGGCGTCCGCACACGAAGGAACCGGTCGGCGCCTCGCCGGCCGCCGCCTCGGAGTCCGTACCGGCCACGACGGCCGCACCGCTCCCGGCCGTCCCCGCTCCGGCCGGGCGGGCGGCCGACGCCTCGGCCGAGGTCTCAGCCGATGCCGAAGGCTCCCTCCGGCGGAACGGGTGACGGGACGGCCCCGGCGTCCAGGACCGGTGCCGCGGCGCCGGTGAACCGGTCGAGCGTGTCCCCGTGCTCCACGCGCGCGGGGAAGGCGTCCGCCGCGGCCCGGCGGGAGAGGTGGGCGATGTCGATCTCACGGCCGGAGGCCACCAGGACCGCGTTCCCGAAGCGGCGGCCGCGCAGCACGGCCGGTTCGGCGACCAGCGCGAGCTCGGGGAAGACGGCCGCGAACGTGGCCAGCTGGGAGCGGAGGAAGGCGAAGGGCGCGCCGTCGGCCAGGTTGGCGGCGTAGACGCCGTCGGGCCGCAGGACGCGCCGGACCTCGCGCGCGTACTCCACGGAGGTGAGGTGGGCGGGCACCCGGGAGCCGCCGAAGACATCGCCGACGACGAGGTCGGCCGAGGCCTCGGCCGCCTCCTCCAGCCAGCGGCGGGCGTCCGCGCCGTGCACGGTGATCCCGGACCCCTCGGGCAGCGGGAGGTGGTCGGTGACGAGCGCGAGCAGCCCCCGATCGGCCTCGACCACGTCCTGGCGCGAGCCGGGCCGGCTGACGGCCACGTAGCGCGGCAGGGACAGCGCCCCACCGCCGAGGTGCAGGACGTCCAGCGGTTCGCCGTCCGCGGCGGCGCCGTCCACGACATGGGCGAGTCGGCGGGCGTACTCGAACTCCAGGTACGCCGGGTCGTCGAGGTCGACGTACGACTGGGGTGCGCCGTCGACCGTGAGGAGCCAGGCCCGCTCCCGGTCCACATCGGGCATGAGGCGCGCCGTGCCCTGGTCGACCTCGCGGATGACGGGAATCTGCTCGTTCACGCTCTCATTGTGCAGGGGGTTTCCCCGGCGGCCGTCAGAGGTGCTTGAGGGCCTCGCGGACCGAGAGCGGCGAGAGCCGGCCGGTGTGCGCGGCGACGAAGGCACGGACCTCGGCCGGGGCCGTCTTGCCGTACTCGCGCAGGCTCCAGCCGATGGCCTTGCGGAGGAAGAAGTCGGTGTCGGCGGCGCGGCGCAGGCAGTGCGCGAAGAGCCGGTCCGCGTCGGTCGCTTCCTTGAACCGCAGCTGGTGGAGGATCGCCGTCCTGGCCACCCACAGGTCCTCGTCCTCGATCCACTCGTCCATGCGGTCGCCGAGGGCGGGATCGGCCGCGACCAGTCCGCCGACGACATGGGCGGCGAGGTGGTCGACCGTGTCCCACCAGGAGACGGTGGTGACGAGGCGGCGGGCGACCGGCAGGAATCCGGACGAGCAGCGCTTCACATGGCGGCGCAGATAGTCCACGGCGAAGTAGTGGTACTCGCGCTCGGGCAGCGCGAAACAGCGCAGGGCGACGGCGGCGCAGTCCTGCTCGTCCGGGCGGGGGGTACCGTCGAGGACGGTGCGGGACAGGGCCCGGCGCTCGGGCGTGCGCACCCCGAGGAAGGGGGCGACGCCCTTCATGTACGCGACCATCTCCTGCGCCCGGAAGGGGTTCCCGGCGGCCGGGTAGACGGTGGTGAGCCGCTCGAGAAGGGTGTCGGCGAGGGCGCTGTCGGGGATGCCGGGGATGCCGGCGGGACCGCCGGCCGTCGGCGCGGTCTCGGTCATGGGGCTCTCCGTGTCGTGGGCGGTCCGCCCGGGGTCGTGGGCCGCCCGCCCGGAGTCGTGGGCTGCCTGCCCGGGGTCGTGGGCTGCCTGCCCGGGGTCGTGGGCTGTCCGCCCGCCCGAGGCCATGGGCGGTTCGCGGGGCGGGACATGACGCACATTACGGCGATCATACGGACGCGTCCGTTACTCTCCCCGAATGCTCGCTCCCGTGCCCCGGCCGCCGGGCTCCCTCGCCCTCCGCTGCTCCCGGGCCCTGCTCGCGCCCCGCGCACGGCTCTCGGTGCTCGCGCTGCTGCTGCTCACCGCGGCGGCCCTCGTCGTGCTGTACGAGCCGCAGCGGCTGCTGTCCTCGGGCTGGCCCCGGCAGACGGACGGCACGGGCGCGGTGATGCTCTTCGCTCTGGCGTACGGCGTGTGCACGGCGGCGTTCGTCCCGCGTCCGGTGCTCAATCTGGCGGCGGGCGCGCTCTTCGGCTCGGCGTTCGGTCTGACGGCGGCGATCGCGGGGACGGTGCTCGGCGCCGGGATCTCCTTCACCCTCGGCCGCTTCCTGGGGCAGGAGGCGCTGCGGCCGATGCTGCGGGGCCGCTGGCTGACGGCGGCGGACGGGCAGCTCAGCCGGCACGGGTTCCGTTCGATGCTCGCGATCCGGCTGTTCCCCGGGGTGCCGTTCGCGGCGGCCAACTACTGCGCCGCCGTCTCCCGGATGGGGTACGTGCCGTTCCTGGTGGCGACGGCGCTCGGCTCGGTGCCCAACACGGCGGCGTACGTGGTGGCGGGGGCGCAGGCCGGGGAGCCCGGCTCCCCGGCGTTCCTCTTCTCGGCGGGCTTCATCGCCCTGTCCGCCGTGGCGGCGGCGGTGGTCGCCTGGCGCAAGCGGCACCATCTGAGGGCCCCGGCTCCGGCCGTGGAACCGGAGCCGGAACCGGAGCGGGCCCCCGAGGTGGTGGGCGGCCCCCGCTAGGACCGGGGTCAGCGCGCCCGGGACCGGGGTCAGAACACCTGCCACCGAGGTCGGACCATGGCATCGAGGTCAGAGCGCCTCGACGATCATCGCGTTCGCCAGGCCGCCCGCCTCGCACATCGTCTGGAGCCCGAACCGGGCGCCCCGGGCCCGCAGCGCGTGGACGAGAGTGGTGGTGAGGCGGGTGCCGCTGGCACCCAGGGGGTGGCCGAGGGCGATCGCGCCGCCGTGGACGTTGACCTTGGCCGGGTCGGCCCCGGTCTCCTGCTGCCAGGCGAGGACGACACTGGCGAAGGCCTCGTTGACCTCGAAGAGGTCGATGTCGGCGAGGGAGAGGCCCGCGCGCAGCAGCACCTTCTCCGTGGCGGGGATGACGCCGGTGAGCATGAGCAGCGGGTCGGATCCGGTGACGGCGAAGCTGTGCAGCCGGGCGAGGGGCCGCAGGCCGAGCTTCGCGGCGGTGTCGGCGGCCATGACGAGCACGGCGGACGCGCCGTCGTTGACGGGGCTGCTGTTCCCGGCGGTGACGGACCAGTCGATCTGCGGGAAGCGCTCGGCGAAGCCGGGGTCCTCGAAGGCCGGCCGCAGTCCGGCGAGGATCTCGGGGGTGGTCGCCGGCCGCACCGACTCGTCGCGGCGGACGTCCTCGTACGGGGCGACCTCGGCGTCGAAGAGTCCGGCCTCCCACGCGCGCGCCGCCCTGGTGTGCGACGAGGTGGCGAATTCGTCCATGGCCTCGCGGCCGATCGACCACTTCGCGGCGATGAGTTCGGCGCTGATGCCCTGCGGGACGAGGCCCTCGGGGTAGCGCTCGGCGACCCCGGGGCCGAAGGGGTCGGCGCCGGGCGGCACGTTGGACCACATCGGGACCCGGCTCATGGACTCGACGCCGCAGGCGACGGCGATGTCGTAGGCGCCGGAGAGCACGCCCTGGGCGGCGAAGTGCACGGCCTGCTGCGAGGAGCCGCACTGCCGGTCGACGGTGGTGGCGGGCACGGACTCGGGGAATCCGGCACCCAGCCAGGCGTAGCGGGTGGTGTTCATGGCCTGCTCGCCGACCTGGTCGACGGTGCCTCCGATCACGTCGTCGACGAGGGCGGGGTCGATGCCGCTGCGCTCGATCAGGGCGCGCAGGGTGTGCGAGAGCAGGGCGACGGGGTGGACGTGGGACAGGGCGCCGCCCGTCCTGCCCTTTCCTATCGGCGTCCGGACGGCTTCGACGATGACGGCGTCGCGCATGGCAGGCTCCTGAGTTGGATAAGTGGACCAACACTCATCGGTAACATAGCCCAGTGGGTTCGGTTTCCAAACCCTCTCGGCACAGTTCGTTGGATTTCCGAACGCACCGAGCCCGTGCTGCCCTAGGCTTGTCGCCATGAAGGCCGCACCCCGCCCCTGCTCGATCGCCGACACCCTGGCGCTCGTCGGCGAGAAGTACTCCCTGCTCGTGCTCCGCGAGGTCTCCCTCGGCGTGCGACGCTTCGACCGGATCGCCCGCAACACCGGCGCGCCCCGCGACATCCTCACCACCCGGCTCAAGCGGCTGGTCGAGGCCGGAGTCCTGGAGAAGGTGCAGTACAGCGAGCGCCCCCAGCGCTTCGAGTACCGGGCCACGGCGGCCGGCGAGGAGCTCGGACCGGTCCTGATGACCCTGATGGCCTGGGGCGACCGCCACCTCAACGCCGACGACCGCCCGGTCGTCCTGGAGCACCGGTGCGGCGAGGTCCTCAGCCCCCGGATCGTCTGCGCGCACTGCGGGGACGAGGCCGACCGCGACAGCCTCACCGCCCACGTACGGGCCCCCGGCTGGACGGCCGCGGGCCCGACGACCCCCCGCGAGGCCTGAGCACGGTCCCGTCATCTTGGGGCGGTACGCTGCGCACGACCTTCTGACCGCACACGTACATAACGGGACGGCCCTAGCCCCATGAGTTGGTTCGAATCGTTCATCCTCGGACTCGTCCAGGGGCTGACGGAGTTCCTTCCCATCTCCTCCAGCGCGCATCTCCGTCTCACGGCGGCGTTCGCGGGCTGGGAAGACCCGGGTGCGGCCTTCACCGCCATCACCCAGATCGGTACGGAGACCGCGGTACTGATCTACTTCCGCAAGGACATCGCCCGGATCGTCTCGGCCTGGTTCCGCTCCCTCACCGACAAGGCGATGCGTTCCGACCACGACGCCCAGATGGGCTGGCTCGTGATCGTCGGCTCGATCCCGATCGGCGTCCTCGGCATCACGCTCAAGGACCAGATCGAGGGCCCCTTCCGCGATCTGCGCCTGATCGCCACCACCCTGATCGTCATGGGCATCGTCCTCGGCGTCGCGGACCGGCTCGCCGCCCGCGACGAGATCGGCGGCCGCCACCGGGCGATCCGCGAGCGCAAGACGCTCAAGGAACTCAGCGTCAAGGACGGCCTGATCTTCGGCCTGTGCCAGGCGATGGCCCTGATCCCGGGCGTCTCGCGCTCGGGCGCGACGATCTCCGGCGGCCTGCTCATGGGCTACACCCGCGAGGCGGCGGCGCGCTACTCCTTCCTCCTCGCCATCCCGGCGGTGCTCGCCTCGGGCGCGTACGAACTGAAGGACGCGGGCGAGGGGCACGTCTCCTGGGGCCCGACGATCTTCGCCACGATCATCGCCTTCGCGGTCGGCTACGCGGTGATCGCCTGGTTCATGAAGTTCATCACCACGAAGTCCTTCATGCCCTTCGTGATCTACCGCATCCTGCTCGGCATCCTGCTGTTCGTCCTGGTCGGCACGGACGTCCTGAGCCCGCACGCGGGCGAGTCGGGGCAGTGACCCAGCGGCATACGGTCGGCGCGTAGCAGCCGACGCCGCACAGAAACGTTCGGCCCCGCCTGCAGCGCAGCAGCAGGCGGGGCCGTAACGGTTCCCCCGACGGGGGTGGCGGGGAGGCCGTGCGCACAGCATGCACCCGAAACCAGCCATGGGGTAGAGGTGTGGCGGGAATGCATCGAAGGAGCACGCGGCATTGACCCGCCGGCCTTCCTCGTGCAGCCCTGGATCGCGCCTCGGCTCTGGATCGCCCCTCGACCCTGGATCGCCCCTCAGCCCTCGAAGGGCACGCGGGCGATCTCCTTGATGCCGCCGAGGGTGCCCCACTCGTTCTTGCCGAGGCGGGTCAGCGGGCGCATCAGCGCCATCTCCGGGTGGCCGTCGAGGAGGACCGACTCGTCGATGGCCGCGTGGACGACCCGGCCGAAGACGACCGTCGAGTCGCCGATCCGCAGCGTGCTGTGCAGCTCGCACTCCAGCGCCACCGGCGAGTCCGCCACCCGCGGCGGCTTCACGCGGAGGCTCGGCTCGCGCTCGACACCGCACGCGTCGAACTCGCTGACCCCGCGCGGGAAGTCCGTCGCCGTCGCGTTGATCTGCTCGAAGAGTCCCTCGGGAGCCAGGTTGACGACGAACTCCCCCGTCTCCTCCACGTTGCGCAGCGAGTCCTTGCGTCCCACCGAGGTGAACTGCACGACCGGCGGGGTGACCGAGGCGATGGTGAAGAAGGAGTGCGGGGCCAGGTTGTCCGTCCCGTCCGCCGAGGACGTGGAGACCCAGGCGATCGGCCGGGGGACGACGGTGGCGGTGAGCAGCCGGTAGAAAGCGGTGCGGTCACTCAGTTCGGGATCGATGTTCACACGCATCCGGCCAGTATGACCGCGTCCGCCGACTCCCCCGCGCACGCCCCTTGGCCCCTGGCCCGGCCTGCCCGACACTGATCCGATGACGCAGCGCGTGGACCTCGCCACCGTGATGGACCGACTCGCCGTCGACGACCTGGTCACCGGGTACGCGGCAGCCGTCGACGACGCCGACTGGACCGCCTACCGGGCCCTTTTCTCGCCGGACGGCAGGGCCGACTACCGCGGCTCCGGCGGTGTCGAGGGCCCGGCGACGGAGGTGGCCGACTGGCTCGCCGAGACGTTGACGCTCTTTCCCGTACGGCAGCACCTCATCGTGAACCGCCGCGTCGTCTTCCGCGGGCCGGCCGGTTACCCGGAGACCGGGGACACGGCGGAGATCCGCGCGGACTATGTCAACCCGATGCGCTTCACCTCCGGCGAGGACTTCGTCTGCGGGGGCCGCTACGCGTTCGGGGCGGTGCGGACCACCGACGGGTGGCGGCTGACCTCGGTCGTCGTCGACGAACGGTGGCGTCGGCACGGCTGACCGCCGCCCGGCCCCCGCGGCCGCCGCCCCGGGGGTCCCTTCCGGCCCCGGTCACCACGACGGACCGCCCGAGCCGCGCCGAACCCGGTCACGCCCGACACTGAAGGCAAGGGCGGAGGCATGCCATGCGAAATCCGTTCGCACGACGGGGTCAGCACCCGGAACAGGGGCAGCACCCGGAGCAGGGCCACGGTCCGGATCGGATTCCCGACCAGGGGCCGGACCGGGATGCGGACCCGGAGCAGGGCCACGGTCCGGATCGGGTTCCCGACCAGGGGCCGGACCGGGACGCGGACCCGGACCAGGACCACGACCGGGACGGGACCCCGCGCGGCCGGCCGGGCGGCCGGGCTCGTCGGCGTGCCCTCGCCCGTTCGCTGCTCGCCGTCGGCTGCGGCGCGCTGCCCGCGCTCGCCTTTCCCGCCCCCGGCCTCTGGTGGTGGGCATATCTGGCGCTCGTCCCCTGGCTCCTCCTGATCCGTTCGGCTCCGGGAGCGCGCCGGGCCGCCCTGGACGGATGGCTCGGCGGGATCGGCTTCGTGTTCGCCGTCCATCACTGGCTGCTGCCCAGCCTCCATGTCTTCCTCCTCCCTCTCTCCGCACTGCTCGGCCTGCTGTGGCTGCCGTGGGCCTGGCTCGTACGGTCCCTGCTCGGAGGCGTGCCGTCGGCGCTGCGGGCCGGCACCGCGCTGGTCGCGGTGCCCTCCGGCTGGCTGCTGATCGAGCTGGTGCGCTCCTGGGAGGGGCTGGGAGGTCCCTGGGGGCTGCTCGGGGCGAGCCAGTGGCAGGTGCCGGCGGCGCTCCGGCTGGCCTCGGTCGGCGGGGTGTGGCTGGTGACCGCGCTCGTGGTGGCGGTGAACACGGCCGTGGCCCTGCTGCTGGCCGCACCGGGGCTGCGCGCCGTCGGCGTCGCGGGACTCGCGGCCTGCGCGCTCGTCGCGGGTACGGCCGCCTGGGGGGTGGGGGCGCCGCGGGTGACCGGGACCGTGCGGGTGGCCCTCGTACAGCCCGGCGTGTTCGACGGCGCGGACGGGGCGGAGCGGCGGTTCGACCGTGCCGAGGAGCTGACCCGCTCGCTCGCCGGGCAGCGCCTCGATCTGGTGGTCTGGGGCGAGAGCGGTGTCGGCGCCGACCCGGCCGGCCGGCCCGATCTCGCCGCCCGGCTCACCGCGCTCTCACGGGAGGTCGACGCGCCGCTCCTGGTCAATGTGGACGCGCGGCGGGCCGACCGCCCGGGCATCTACAAGAGCGCCGTCATGGTCGGTCCCGAGGGGCTCACGGGTGAGCGCTACGACAAGATGCGGCTCGTGCCCTTCGGCGAGTACATCCCCGCGCGCGGGGTGCTGGGCTGGGTGACGTCGTTCGGGAAGGCCGCCGACGAGGACCGTCGGCGGGGCACCGAACCGGTCGTGATGAGGCTGCCCGCCACGGGCGACGGCAGCGAGGAGGGTGCGCGCGACGGCGGCGCCGGCGCCCGGGAACCGCTGGTCGGCCCGCTCGTCTGCTTCGAGTCCGCGTTCCCCGACATGAGCCGGAACCTCGTGCGCGACGGGGCCGGGCTCCTCGTCGTCCAGTCGGCGACCAGTACGTTCCAGAAGAGCTGGGCGCCCGCCCAGCACGCGTCGCTGGCGGCGCTGCGGGCCGCCGAGACGGGACGGCCCGTCGCGCACGCGACGCTCACCGGGGTCAGCGCGGCGTACGGCCCCGACGGACGCAGGATCGGGCCCGTGCTCGGCACGGACGCGAGCGCCGTCGCCGTCCGCGAGCTGCCGCTCTCGGACTCGACGACGGGCTACGTCCGCTGGGGCGACTGGCCCCTGTACGGGGCGCTCGCCGTGGTGGGCGCGGTGTGCGCGGCCGAGGGCGCGGGCGCGTTCAGGAGGCCTGGAGCAGCGCCTCGCGCACGACGCGCTCGCACAGCTCGTGGGTCTGCAGGGCATCCCTGGCACTGAGGACCCGACCGTCGCGTACGGCGTCGAGGAAGGCCAGTACGGCCTGCTCGATACCGCGCTGGCGGGGCACCGGCACCCAGTCGCCGCGCCGCCGCAGGGTCGGCTGGCCCTTGTGGTCGACGACGTCGGAGAGATTGACGACCTGGCGCTTGGTGTCCTGCCCGGAGACCTCGAGGATCTCCTCGGTGGAGCCGTTCATCCGGTTCATCATGCCGATGGCGGTGAACCCGTCACCGGAGAGCTGGAGCACGACGTGGTGCATGAGCCCCTCGCGGACGCGGGCGCGCACGTCGACGTGCTCGATCTCGCCGGGGAGGAGGAACCGCAGGGTGTCGACGACGTGGATGAAGTCGTCGAGCACGAAGGTGCGGGGGTCCTCGGGCAGGCCGATGCGGTTCTTCTGAAGGAGGATCAGCTCGCGCGGGTGCTCGGCGCACTGGGCGTACGAGGGGGCGAGGCGCCGGTTGAAGCCGACGGCGAGGCCGACCGAGCGCTTCTCGGCCAGTTCCACGATCCGCTCGGACTCGGCGTACTCGTAGGCGAGGGGCTTGTCGACGTACGTCGGGACGCCCGCGTCCAGGAGCCGGCCGGCGATCTCGGCGTGCGCGGCGGTCGGCGCGTGGACGAAGGCCGCGTCGAGCCCGGCGGCGAGGAGCGAGTCGAGGTCGCCGTGGCGCTGCGCGGCGGGCAGGTGGAGGGTGTCGGCGACCCGGTCGAGCGTCGCGCGGGTGCGGGTCTGGAGGTGGAGTTCGACCCCGGGGAGGGTGGCGAGGACCGGAAGGTAGGCCTTCTGCGCGATGTCGCCGAGTCCGATGCAGCCAACCTTCACGGGTTCTCCCTTGTCGTGTCCACAGGCCCTGTACGGGTGGGCCGTTCGCGCTGGTCAGCTTACGCGGACCGGGCCGGGGCGACCGGCGGCCGCCAGTCGGCGATGCCGTCGAACCCGCGCAGGACGAGCCCGGGGCCGAAGCGGGAGACCGCGCTGACGAGCGTGGACCGGAGGGCGACGGCGGGACGGGCCGCGAGCAGGGTGACGGCTCCGGTGCGGGCGGCCTTGCGGACGATGGCGGTGGTACGGGGAAGGCGGTCGGCGGTGTACGCGGCGAGGTCGCGGCTCGGGACGAAGTCGGGCGCGGTGCCCGCGGGGTGGGGACCGGGCGCGGAGCCGGAGCGCTCGGCGTCGGCCGCGGGGCCGACGTGGTGGGCGAGGACGACGGCGTCCTCGATGGCCTGGTTCCCGCCCTGGCCGAGGCTCGGCATCATCGCGTGCGCGGCGTCGCCGAGGAGCGCGACCCGGCCGCGGTGGAAGGCGGGCAACGGGTCGGGCAGGTGGTGGACGTCGTGGCGGAGTACCCGCGCGGGGTCGGTGGCGGCGAGGATCTCGGGGACGGGGTGGTGCCAGTCGCCGAACAGGCGCAGGAGTTCGGCCTTCTCGTCGTCGGGCGCCCGGCCGCCGGCCGGGGCGGCGGCCATCGCGTACGCGTAGATCCTGCCGTCCTTGAGGGGCTGCGTCCCCCACAGGCGTCCGGCGCCCCAGGTCTCGTGCGGGGCGAACGGCCGCTCGGGGGCCGGCACGACGACCCGCCAGGTGGTGCAGCCGGCGTACCGCGGGCCGGGGTGCGCGGGGAAGAGGGCGTGCCGCGCCGCGGAGCGGATGCCGTCGGCGGCGACCACGAGTGCGGCCTCGATCTCGCCGTCGGGGGTGGCGACGCGGGCGGGGCTTCGGTCGCCGCCGGGGTCGACGAGCGCGGCGGCCGCTCCGGTGCGGACGGCCCCGTCGGGGAGGGCCGAGGTGAGGATGTCGACGAGGGTGGCCCGGTGGAGGAGGACGAGCGGCCCGCCGAAGCGGGCGGCGGCGGCCGTGGCGTCGGTACGGGCGAGCCAGCGGCCGCCGGGGGCGCGCATGCCTCCGTCGCCCTGCCAGGCGGCGAGGTCCCGCAAGCGGTCGCCGAGGCCGATGACGTCCAGGGCGCGCTGGGCGTTGGGGGCGAGGCCGATGCCGGCGCCGACGGGGGCGAGGTCGGCGGCCCGCTCCAGGACGGTGACCTGCCAGCCGCCGCGGTGGAGGGCGACGGCGGCGGTGAGTCCGCCGATGCCGGCGCCGATGACGACGGCACGGTGCTGTTCCATGGCTGCTCCTCGGATCGGGGAACTACAGGTGTAGTACGACCGGTGACGTGACCGTACTACAGATGTAGTGAAGCGGGGAGGGGGCGGCTGTAGGTTGTCCCCATGACCTCGGCGACACCCTCCGCTGCCCCTCCCGGCCCGAACGGCTCCCCCGGGACCTCAGGCGCTCCCGGCTCCCCCGCCTCCCCCGCTTCCTCCGCCTCGCGGGCGGACCGGATCGGCGACGCCGCCCTCGACCTCCTCGTGGAGCGGGGCATGCGGGGCCTGACCCATCGCGCGGTGGACGAGCGGGCGGGGCTGCCGCAGGGGTCGACGTCGAACCACGCCCGCACCCGCCAGGCCCTCCTGGAGACGGCCGTACGACGTCAGGTGCAGCTGGAGTCCCAGGTCCTGACCCCGGACGATCTGCCGGGCGCCGCCGGGCCGCCCGGGACAGTCGGGTCGTCCGGGACAGTCGGGACAGCCAGGGCAGCCGAAGAGGTACGGGACAGGCCCCGGGACGGGGCACCGGACGGAGCACCGGGCAGGACACCGGACGGGGCTCCAGGCACGGCACCCCGCGGGCCCTCCGAGCCGGCGCCCCACGGGCCCCTCGACACCGACACCCTCGTGGACGCGCTCTCCCTCGCCCTGCACCGCTATCTCACCGACCACCGCGCCCTGCTCGTCTCCCGCTACGAACTTGCCCTGGAGGCGACCCGCCGCCCCGAGCTCCGCGCCTTCTTCGACGCCGCCGGTTCGGTCTTCCACGGGCCCCTGGTCGCGATGACGGCGGCGGCCGGCTCGCCCGAACCCGAGCGCCACGCGCTCTCCCTCATCGCCTGGTGCGAGGGGCTGATGTTCTCCTGCGCCGCCGGCTCCTTCCACGCGGCCGTGCCGAGCCGGGCGGAACTGCGCACCGGCTTCGAGGAGTTGCTGCGCGGCATGCTCGGCGGCGGCACCGGCCCGGGGCGCGGGGAAAGCACTGGCGCGGCTGGTGATCGTGGGGGACGATGCCGCGCATGACCACCGACCGCACGGAGACCACACCCCGCGTCGATCCGTCCACGACCTCGGGGGAACGCGAGGCGCTGGAGCAGTGGCTCGACTTCCATCGCGCGACCCTCGCGTGGAAGTGCGAGGGGCTCGACGACGTCCAGCTGCGCACCCTGTCCGCCCCTCCCTCGGAACTCAGTCTGCTGGGCCTCGTCCGCCACATGGCCGAGGTCGAACAGGGCTGGTTCCGCAACGTCCTGGCCGGCGAGAAGGCGCCCAGGCTCTACTCGACCGAGGAGGACCGCGACCGGGACTTCCACGTCACCGACGAGGACACCTACGAGGAGGCCCACGCGGCCTGGCAGGCGGAGATCGCCCACGCGCGCACCGTGGCCGCCGCGCGCGGTCTCGACGACCTGGGCGAGGGCGAGCACCGCAGCGGGGCGCGGTTCAACCTGCGCTGGATCTACCTCCACATGATCGAGGAGTACGCCCGGCACAACGGCCACGCGGACCTCGTCCGGGAGCGGATCGACGGCGCGACCGGGGACTGACGGGGTCAAGGCCGGTCCCGCGTCGCTCACCCGTGCGGGGCATTCCCCTCCGGTAGGGGCGCGAAGATCACTGCCGGGCCAGCAGAGTTGCGCGGGTGCATGGAACCCGAACAACAGCGAAGATCCTGGTCGGGGCCGCCGTGGCCGCCCTCGCGGGCTGCGTCCCGGTGGACACCCCGCCGGCGGCGCCCGCCCCCGCGTCCGCCGCCGAGACCTTACGGCCCGGCCGGGACGTGGCCCCGCAGATCGGCGAGGGACCGGCCCTGGAGGCACTCGAAGCGGCGCTCCCCGCTCCCCCGCCGTCGGCCGCGCCCAGTGCGACGCCTTCGGCCGAGGCGCACCGCGGGGAAGCGGCCGCGCCCCGCCCCGAGGAGGCGCGCCCCCAGCCCGTACCGCGGCTGCGTGAGCGTCCACGTCCGGAGACCCGGCCGCCGCTGCCCGAACCGCCGGCGGAACTCGTCGAGCTGCCGCGGACTCCGCCGCTGTCCCCGACTCCACAGCTGTCCCGGGCGGAGGTCTGCGGCCTGGGCGAGCGGTACGGCGGCTGGGCCCCCGGCAGCGACCCGTCACGCATCTGCCACGGCACGTACGTCCGCTGAGGCCCCGGGGCTCCAGTCCCGCCCCGGCGCCCGGCCCTCACATGCAGCGGAGCCGGAGCTCCAGGCGCTCGATCGCGGCCCGCACCCCGTTCCCGTAGCCGTCGTCGTCGAGGTGGTCCGAAGCGGCGCGGGCCCGGTCCAGGTGGACCCGCGCGGCGTCGGGCCGCTGCAGCTTGACGTAGTCGGCGGCCAGGTTGAGGTGGAGCGAGGGGTACAGCGCCCGGAGGGCGACCGCGGAGCCGTGCTCGGCGAGCCGCTCCTCCGCGAGGCCCTCCGCCGCGCTCAGGGCCCGCAGGTCCCAGGCCAGCTCGGTGTCGGGGTCGTCCTGGGCGTCCGCCATGTAGTGCGCGAGGGTGCACCGGTGCAGGGGGTCTCCGTCCGGGCCGATCTGCTGCCAGAGCAGCCCGAAGCGGTTGCGTGCCTCCTCGCGGTCGCCGCCGTGGAGCAGCATCATCGCCTGCCCGATCCTGGTCATGACCCCGTCGTCCGACACCTGCTGCTGCTCGGTCACCGCGACCTCCACCCGCTCACCCACTGGGAGAGCCGACGCTAGCCGCACCGGGGCCGGATCGGGCCGAGGCTCAGCCGAGGTCCGGGACGCGCCAGTCGATCGGCTCGTGTCCCTGGGCCGCGACGGCCGCGTCGATCTGGGTGAAGGGCTTCGATCCGAAGAACTTCTTCGCCGAGAGCGGCGAGGGGTGGGCGCCCTTGACGACCACGTGCCGCGCCTCGTCGATGAGGGGCAGCTTCTTCTGGGCGTAGTTGCCCCAGAGGACGAAGACGGCGGGGTCGGGGCGCGAGGCGACGGCGGTGATCACCGCGTCGGTGAACTTCTCCCAGCCCTTGCCCTTGTGCGAGTTCGCCTCGCCGGAGCGGACGGTCAGCACCGCGTTGAGCAGGAGGACGCCCTGCTCGGCCCACGGCATCAGATAGCCGTTGTCGGGGACGGGGTGGCCGAGCTCGGCCTGCATCTCCTTGTAGATGTTCCGCAGGGAGGGCGGGGTCTTCACTCCGGGGCGGACGGAGAAGCAGAGACCGTGCCCCTGCCCCTCGCCGTGGTACGGGTCCTGACCGAGGATCAGGACCTTCACCTTGTCGTACGGAGTGGCGTCGAGGGCGGCGAACACCTCGTCCTTCGGCGGGAAGACCGATCCCTTGGCGCGCTCTTCCTCGACGAACTCGGTGAGCTGGGCGAAGTACGGCTTCCGCAGTTCCTCGCCGAGAACACCCCGCCAGGACTCGGGCAGCATGTTGGTGTCGGTCACGGTCAACAACCTCCGGTGGACGTTCCTGTTACTCGTCCCCGAACCTACCGGGGGCCACTGACAGTGGCCCCCGCAGGCTCCCGGTTCCCCGCCCGCGCGGGTCCTACCAGCTGGCCCGGCGGCTCAGCTCCCAGAGCTGCATGACGGTCTGCGGGTCGAGCGCGCCCTCGCCGCCGCCGATGTCGTCACGGGCCGCGATGTACAGCTTGCCCTGCCACAGGGGCAGCAGCCGGACGTCCTGGACCATGATCTCCTGGGCCTCCTCGAACTCGTCCGTGACGGTCCCGCGGTCGCTCTCGCGGCGGGACTTCGGGAGGAGTTCGCCGGTGATCCTGGGGCTCACGTACGGCGTGCCGAGGACGTTCTCCTTGCCGACGAACGGCGCCACGAAGTTGTCCGGGTCCGGGAAGTCGGGGAACCAGCCGCGGCCGAAGACCGGGTACTCGCCCTTCTGGTAGCCCGCCTGGAAGTCCTTCCAGGGCTTGCCCTCGATCTCGACCTGGAAGAGGCCGGTCTCCTCCAGCTGGCGCTTCAGTTCCTTGAACTCGGCGGCCGTCGAGGAGCCGTAGCGGTCCGTGGTGTACCAGAACTTCAGCTCGACGGGGTCGGTGATGCCGGCCTCGCGGAGGATCTTCTTGGCCTTCTTGGCGTCCGGGTCGCCGAAGCGGTCGAAGAACTTGGTGGTGTGAGCCGCGATTCCCTTGGGCACCATGGAGTACAGGGGCTCGGCGGTGCCCTGGTAGACCTTGCTGACCAGTTCGTCGCGGTCGACGACCTGGGCGATGGCCTTGCGGACCGCGGGCTTGGCGATCGTGGGGTCCTGGGTGTTGAAGACCAGGTAGCGGATGTCGGCGCCGGTCGACTCGACGATCTGCAGGCCCTGGTTCTCGGGCTTGTCGTCCTGGAGTTCGATGACCTCCTCGGCGGTGAGGCCGCGGTAGGTGGCGTCGATCTCCTTCTTCTTGAGCGCGGCGACCATCGCCTCGGAGTCGTCGAAGTACCGGAGGGTCACCCCGCCGTTCTTGCGATCGGCGAAGCCCTTGTACGTGGGGTTCTTGGTCAGCTCCGCCGACTCCCGCTCGGTGTACGAGTCGAGGACGTACGGCCCCGAGCCGGTGAGCTTGCCGTCCGCGCGGAGCCGGTCCGCCGGGTACTCGGCCGGGTCCACGAGGGACATCGCCGGTGTGGCGAGGACCATCGGGAAGGTGGCGTCCGACTTGTTCAGCTTGAAGACGACGGTCCGGTCGCCGACGGTCTCGATCTTGTCGAGCGAGCCGAGCATGCCGTTCGGGCCGCCCTTGTGGTTGATCGTGCGGATGCGCTCGATCGAGTACTGCACGGCCTTGGCGTCCAGCTTGTGCCCGTTGGAGAACGTGAGGCCCTCCAGGAGCTTGCACTCGAAGACTCGGCTGGAGGTGTCCGAGAACTTGCACTCCGCGGCATCGGAATCCGGGGTCGTGCTGCCCGTCGGGAAACTCACCAGGGTCTGGAACACATTCCGGAAGAGCTCCCAGGAATTGTCCCAGGCGGCGGCCGGGTCAAGCGTGGTGGGAGAGCTCGTCGTGCCGACGACGATTCTCTGATCCCCGGCCGAATCACTGTCAGAGAAGACACTGCATCCGGTTACCAGGGATATGGACACAAGGGCTGCAGCGGCCTGCAGACTGGTCCGGTTGAACACGTGCACGCTCCTCGTTCAGCCACGGGTCGGCCGACGATACCGCAGCACCCCGTCAGGTCAATGTTCGAGCCTGACGGGGCACTTGAGGCATTCGACGTATAACCGGGGTCAATCCGGACACGAAATCCGGAAAGTGTCCGATTATCGGTCACCCGACTCCGGCGTTCAGGAAAATCCCGCCGTCGACCACGAGGGTCTGTCCGGTGATCCACTCCGACTGGGACGAGGTGAGGAAGGCGGCCGCGCCGCCGATGTCCTCGGGCTCGCCGAGCCGGCCGAGCGGGTAGGCGGCTGCGGCCTCCGCCTCACGGCCCTCGTACAGCGCCTGCGCGAATTTCGTCTTCACGACCGCGGGGGCGATCGCATTGACCCGCACGAGGGGGGCGAATTCATGGGCCAGCTGAAGAGTCAGATTGATCATCGCGGCCTTGCTGATTCCGTACGCGCCGATGAAAGGCGAGGCGGAGACGCCGGCGACCGAGGCGATGTTCACGATCGCCCCGCCGTGCTCCTTCTGCCAGGCGTGCCAGGTCCGCTGGGCGAAGCCGAGCGCGGAGACCACGTTGGTCTCGAAGACCTTGCGGGCCACCCCGAGGTCCAGGTCGGCGATGGCGCCGAAGACCGGATTCGTACCGGCGTTGTTGATCAGGAAGTCCACCCGGCCGAAGCCGTCCATCGCCGCCTCCACGGCGGCGGCCTGGTGGGCCTCGTCGTGGGCCTTGCCGGGGACGGCGATCGCCCGGTCGGCGCCGAGGCGCTCCACGGCCTCCTTGAGGGCCTCCTCGCCGCGTCCGGTGATGACGACCCGGTCGCCGCGGGCGACGAGCGCCTCGGCGATGCCGTAGCCGATGCCCCGGCTGGCGCCGGTGACGAGAGCGACCTTGCCGGACAGTTCCGGCCGTGCCTGTGCGGTCATGTCTGCCGTGCTCCTCTCGATGCCGGTCGTCAGTTGAGCGGGCCGCCGGCCACGTACATGACCTGGCCGGAGACGAAGCCCGCGTCGTCGCCGGCGAAGAAGGCGATCGCGTTGGCGACGTCCTCGGGGCGGCCGACCCGCTGTACCGGGATCATGGACGCGGCCGCGGCCTGGAAGTCCTCGAAGCCCATGCCGACGCGTTCGGCGGTCTGCGCGGTCATCTCGGTGACGATGAAGCCCGGGGCGACGGCGTTGGCGGTGATGCCGAACTTGCCGAGCTCCTTGGCGAGGGTCTTGGTGAGGCCCTGGAGGCCGGCCTTCACGGCCGAGTAGTTGGCCTGGCCGCGGTTGCCCAGGGCCGAGGAGGAGGAGAGCGACACGATACGGCCGAAGCCCGCGTCCACCATGTGCTTCTGGCAGGCCTTCGCCATCAGGAAGGCGCCCTTGAGGTGCACGTTCATGACGAGGTCCCAGTCGGACTCGGACATCTTGAAGAGCAGGTTGTCGCGGAGCACACCCGCGTTGTTGACGAGGATCGTCGGCGCGCCGAGCTCGGCGGCGACACGCGCGACGGCGGCCTCCACCTGGGCACTGTCGGAGACGTCGCAGCCGACCGCGAGGGCGGTGCCGCCCGCGGCGGTGATCTTCTCGACGGTGTCCTTGCAGGCCGCCTCGTCGAGGTCGAGTACGGCGACGGCGCGGCCCTCGGCCGCGAGGCGGAGCGCCGTGGCGGCCCCGATACCCCGTGCGGCACCCGTGACGACGGCTACGCGCTGCTCGGTGGTGGACATGCTTGGTTCTCCTCGCCCTTGGATCGTCCCTGGTCGCGGTCGAACCGGTCACCCGCTCCTGCGTCCCGCACATGAGCGACCGCTTAGTATCGTCCGCAGAACGAGACGCTAGAAGCCCTGGCACCCGGTGTCAACGGCCCACCGGGTGCACCCGGTCACTCCCCGTCGCCGGGCCGGGCGGAGGGGGTCAGCGCACGAGGAGGTCGAGCAGCCGCTCCACCTCCGCCTCCGGGTCGGCGGTGAGGCCGGTGTGGACCGGGCCCGGCTGGACGACCGTGGAGCGCGGTGCGATCAACCAGCGGAAACGCCGTCCGGCGTCGTCGCCGGCGGCCTGGCCGGCGGCGTCGCCGCCCAGGCAGACCCCCTCGACCGCGCGCAGGGCGGCCCGCACCCCGGTCACGTCGGCCGCCGGGTCCAGCACCGACAGCTTCGCCTCGTCCAGGTGCGTACGGGCGGCCACGTAGGAACGGGCGCGGCAGTAGACGACCACGCCCGCGTTGAAGCACTCGCCGCGCTCGACCCGCGGCACCACGCGCAGGAGCGCGTACTCGAAGACATCACGGTCGGTCACGGGGTGCTGTCCTTCTCGGTGGAGTGCGTCCGGGGCGCGAGGCGCTCGGCGAGCCAGCCGGGCGGCTGCTGCGGCCGCCCCTCGCTCCGCGGGCCGAGCGTGATCCGCTCGTGGATGGTGGCGGCGCGCGGCAGCAGCGCCCCGACGTAGGCGGCGCGGACCTCGTCCGTGCCGTCGAAGCCGGGCTCGTCGACGAGCCACTCGTCGGGCACGTCGGCGGCGATCTCGTCGAGCAGCTCGCGCGTGACGCGCGGGGCCAGTTCGGCGGCCGCGGCGGCGATGTCCGGCGCGTAGCGGGCGAGTACGTGGTCGGAGGCGTCGTAGGGCTTGGCGGCGGACGCCTGGGCGCCGGGCCAGTTGTGGTGCCAGGTCATGGTGGCGCCGTGGTCGATGAGCCACAGGTCGCCGTGCCAGACGAGCATGTTCGGGTTCCGCCAGGACCGGTCGACGTTGTTGATCACCGCGTCGAACCAGACGATCCGGCCGGCCTCGACGGGGTCCACCTCGTACGCCAGCGGGTCGAAGCCGAGCGAGCCGGGGAGGTAGTCCATGCCCAGGTTGAGCCCGCCGCTCGCCTTGAGCAGCTCCTGGACCTCCTGGTCGGGCTCGGAGAGTCCGATGACGGGGTCGAGCTGGATGGTGACGAGCTCGGGCACCCGCAGACCGAGCCGACGGGCGAGCTGCCCGCAGATGACCTCGGCGACCAGGGTCTTGCGCCCCTGGCCGGCGCCGGTGAACTTCATGACGTACGTGCCGAGGTCGTCGGCCTCGACGATCCCGGGAAGTGAGCCACCCTCACGCAAGGGCGTGACATAGCGGGTTGCAGTGACCTCTGTTAGCATTTTCCCAGGCTATCCCAGGGCCGAACCAAGCAATCAAAGGTTCGGCCCTTTTTGTGTGCACGTCACGGCAAGGCGCCAACTTACACCGGGGAGCACCGTGCCGGGGAGCGGCCGTCCGCCGGACCGACGTCCCTCAGCGGGCGTCCGCCGGACCGGTGTCCCTCAGCGGGCGTCCGCCGCGGTCGTGTCGCGCCAGCGGACGAAGAGCCGCTCCGCGTCGCCCGTACAGGACCAGGGCACGTCGGTGGCCCGGTTGCCGAGGAGCCGGAAGACGGGGCCCGCCCGGTCGCCCATGCCGGCCATGACCAGACCGTGCGCCAGATGGTTGAGGTCGGCGACGTCCTGGGCCCCGGGCACCCGGTGGGCGATCCACCGGTCGAGCGCGAGGCGGAGGTCGCCGCGCGTGTGCTCGTCGCTCCAGTGGTGCGTCAGGCCGAGGACCGGCTTCGCCTCCGTCTCCACCCGGTACCGGTAGTGCTCGGCGCGGGCGACCTGCGGGAGGATCACGAGCGGCGATCCGTACGGGGCCGAGTTCGCCACGTCCCAGGCGAAGTTGAGGGCCGCTCCGTACGAACCGTGCCAGCGGGCGGACAGGTGGCGCAGCGCCTGGTGGTGGGCCTCCCGGTGGTACGGGTCCCGGGCGAGGACCTCCTTCCACCAGGCCGGCATCCCGGGGTGCCCGCCGGGGTGGAGTCTGCCGAGGGTGAGCAGCGAGACCCACGGCTGGGGGTCCACCGGCGCGAGCTCGGCCGCGCGGTGGCAGTACCGGGCCGCCCGCTCCAGCCGTTCCGCGTCGGGCGTCCGCCCGGTGCGGGCCGCGGCGAACATCCGCATCACCTCGGTCTCCGCCCGCAGGACGGCGGCGTCGGGGTTGCCGGGCTCCGACGCCTGCCACAGGTCGACGGTGCGCCGGCCCGCCGCGGCGTCGGCCAGGAGGCGGATGCGGTGCGCCCGCCGGTCCCAGTCGCCCGGTGTGCGTTCGAGCAGGTCGCGGGCGCCTTCCCAGCGGCCCAGGAGCATGTCCTCGCGGCCCTCGGCCAGTGCCCGGTCGCCGAAGGCCGGATCGTAGTCGGGTGCCGGGGTGCGGCGCGGTCGGCCTGCCATGTCGGTTCTCCCTCGTACGGATGCGGGGCGGGGGCGGCTCAGAAGTCGGACAGGAGGCCGTCCCTTCGGCCGTCGGCGGGGCCGGTCGTCGGCAGCGCCTCGGTGGCCGACGGGTCGGCCGTGCCCGTGTCGTTCGGATGGAGCGGCCTCGGCCGGAAGAAGGACCTCTCGCCGCGGAGCCACGCGACACCCAGCGGAATCAGTCCGACGGCCAGCGCGCCGAGGCCGATGGCCAATGGGGTCGCGGACAGCGTCCGGACGGAGGCGGCGAAGACCCACACGTTGAAGGCCACGCCGAGGAGCGGCCACACCGCCAGGAGCAGCAGGTCGGCGGCGGAGGCGAACAGCACGCGGCGGAAGGCCACGGCGACGGCGATGCCGGCGAGCGCGTAGGTGAAGGCGATGAGCAGGCCGATGCCCTGGAGCGCGTCGTCGAGGATGCCGACCCCGGGGTCGAGGAGCGCCACGAGCGCCAGGGTCGTCACCGTGACCGCGCAGACGACCAGGGTGGCGGCCACGGGGGTCCTCCGCCGCGGGTGGACGCGGCCGAGGAACGGGGGGACCGTGCGGTCCCGGCCCATGGCGAAGAGCGTGCGGGTCGCCTGGAGGAGGGTGGTCTCCAGGGTGGCGGCCATCGACAGCGGTACGGCGAGGACGAGCAGGGTGCCGCCCACGCCGGGCCAGGCCGCTTCCCCGAGCCGCAGCAGGAAGCTTCCGTCCGTCGTCACGGCGTCGGGGCCGAGGAGCACGGAGGCGCCGATCGTGAGGGTGAGCAGGGTGGCGGCGACGACCAGGAGGCCGATGAGGCCTCCGAGTCCGGAGCCGCCCCGGCCGCCGCGGGTCTCCTCGCTGAGGTTCGCCGTCACGTCCCAGCCCCAGTACAGGGCTCCCACGATCAGCGCGCCGGCGGTGAAGGAGTGGGTGGAGTCGAAGTGCTCGAAGCCGAACCAGGAGAGGGAGAACGTCGCCGCGTGGACGTCCCTCGTCAGCGCGGCGACCGCCACGGCCGTCAGGAGGGTCAGCTGGACTCCGAGGGCGACGGCCCGCGCCCCGGCGGCGATGCGGGCGCCCGAGGCGACGAGGGCGGCCATGAGCAGGAACAGGCCGAGGCCGACGCCGGTGGCGAGGATGCCGTTCCCGGCCAGGTCCTCGTCGAAGAGGGACAGGGTGGCCCGGCCGGCGGGGGTCGTGGAGGCGATGACGAAGAGGGTGGTCGCGGCGACCACGGCCCATCCGCTGAGGAAGCCGAGGACCGGGTGCAGGGTCCGGGCGACCCAGGAGTAGGTGCCGCCGGCGTTGACGTCGAGCCGTCCCAGGTGCCGGAAGGCCAGGGCGATGCCGATCATGGGGATCGCACCGTAGAGCAGGGCGGCGGGGGCGGCCGGGCCGACCGCCGCGATGAGCGCGGGCACGAGCGCGACGGCGGTGTACGCCGGTCCGCAGCCCGCGACCGCCATGACCACGGAGTCGAACGTCCCCAGGGCTCCGGCCCTGAGCCCGCCCTCGCCGTTGCTGTTGCCGAACCGGTCGGTCACCCGTGCGCCTTCCCTCAAGCTGTGCCGGCGAGCGGTCGCCGGCCGGTCAGTCGGTCAGTCGGTCGTGCGGTCAGTCGGTCGTGCGGTTGTGCTGCCAGTCGGTCGTGCGGTCGTTCGGTCGTTCCGGTCGGGAAGTCCGGTCGGGGCGGGCGGGGTTCGCCCCGATCCGACCGGACACCTGCCAGGGTCTCCGCGGGCCCGATCCGGCCCTCGGTCGCCGTGCCCCGCTCGCTAGCGCACGGGCTGCTGCTGGGTGACGCAGTGGATGCCGCCGCCGCCGGTGCCGAGGCGGTCGATGTTCAGCTGCTCGATGACCCGGTCGGGGTAGAGGTTCTGCAGGGTCGCCTTCGCCGCCTGGTCCGCGCGGGTGTCGCCGAAGTGGGCGCTGATGACGGCGTCGTTGCAGAGGTAGAAGTTGGCGTACGAGGCGAGGAACTCCGGGTTGGCGGAGCGGATCTTGTTGTAGTCCGGGCCCTGGAGGCGCATCGTGTCCATCGGGACGCCGCCGGCCGTCGTCGAGGCGGACAGGATGCTGAACTGCTGGCGCGCGTCGCGCGCGTAGGCGTCGTTCTCCGACGCCAGGGGCATCTGGACGAGGGCCTCGCCGGGGGCGAGGAAGCGGGACGTGGCGTCGACGTGGTCGTCGGTGATGTCCTGGCCCTTGACGCCGTCGAACCAGATGACCTTGGAAGCGCCGTACGCCGCGCACATGGCGGTCTCGATCTGACGCTCCGTCTTCCCGGGGTTGCGGTTGCGGTTCACGAGGCTGCTGCGGGTCGCCATGAGGGTGCCGGCGCCGTCCTGCTCGATGGCTCCGCCCTCGCCGACCAGGCCGGCGTAGGTGATCGGCACGCCCACGTACGACGCGACGCGTCCGGCGACGAGGGCGTCCTTGCCGTGGGCCTGCTTGTTGCCCCAGCCGTTGAAGTTGAGGCCGATCGCGTCGAGGCCGCCGGCCCCGTCGGTGCGGAAGACGGGCCCCGAGTCGCGCATCCAGCAGTCGTCGACGGGGATGCTGCTGATGACGGTGACCGTGGAGCCGCACAGCTGGCGGGCCTTGGCGGCGCTGCCGGAGTTGGCGCACATCACGACGGGCTCGTACTTCGCGACGGTGCGGGCGATCAGGGCGATGTCCGCCTGGACGCCGCTCAGCGTGTTGCCCCAGATCGACGTGCTGTCGGGCCAGGCCATCCACGTACGGGTGTGGCGGACGTCCTCGACCGGGACCCGGAAGGTGCCCGCGGCCGTGGCGGCCCCGGCCTGGAAGCGGGTCGTGGCGAGGGCGGCTCCGGCGGCGGTCAGACCGGCCGCGGCGAGGAATCCCCTGCGGCTCAGGCTGCTGCGTGCGTGTCGGCTGGATTCGGGACGGCTCACTTGTGCCTCCTGCTTGAACTCCCCGCGGTGGGTCCGCGGTTGGCCAGAAATGTAAAACTGACCGAGCGCTCGGTCAATATTGTGCGCAGCATTCCCCGGAACCGCTGGAGCCCGCCCGCCACCGGGTGTACGAAGCATCGAAACCCGCAGATCGCAGGCGTGGAGCCTGGCTAGAGTGAGGCCATGGCAGCATCCGCGAAGGACTCTCCGAACCCGACCGCTCCCCCGGCCCGCCCGGCCACACGGTCACGGGCCTCGGCGAAGGGCGAGCAGACCCGGGCACGGCTGATCGCGGCCGCCCGCACCCTGCTCGCGGGCGAGATGAGCGAGCGCTTCACGACCCGCAACGTGGCGGCGCTCTGCGGGGTGTCGCACGGGATGTGCCACTACCACTTCCAGGACAGGACCGACCTCGTCCTCGCGGTCGTCGCGGACATCCGGCCCGAGTGGATCTCGCCCCTGGAGGAGGCGGTGGCCGCCCCCGGCACCTTCGCCGAGCGCGCCGAGCGGGTGCTCGACCTGCTGGGCAGGCCGGAGAAGGCCGACCTCGCCCATCTCCACTCCGCGCTGCACTGGCACGCGTTGAACGACGAGCGGGTCAGGGAGTCCCTGGAGACGGAGTACCGGCGCTGGCGCGCCTGCTTCGTCGCCCTGTTCCAGGTGCTCGCCGACGAGCGGGGCGGCGGTCTCGACCCCCGGCCGCTGGGCGAGGCCGTCGCCGCGGCCGTCGACGGGCTGGCCGCCGTGGAGTCCCTGGACGCCGATGTCGACGCAGGAGCGGTCCTCAGGACCCTGGTCCACACCCTCGCCGCCGGCGTCTGAGGCGGCCCGGCCGCCCTCGGCGCCGGCCGCCGCCCTACAGCGCCCGGCGGGCGGCCGCGATCCGCTCCGGATCCCAGCCGGGGCGCGGCACGGACTCCAGGAGCAGCCGGGTGTACGGGTGTTGCGGCGCCGCCAGCACATCGGCGGTCCGCCCCGCCTCCACCACGGCGCCGTGCCGCATGACGATGACGTCGTCGGTGACGCACCGGACCACGCCCAGGTCGTGGGTGATGAAGAGGTAGCCGATCGAGGTCTGCTCCCGGATGTCGGCGAGCAGGTTGAGGATCTGCGCCTGCACGGACACGTCGAGCGCGGCGACCGCCTCGTCGAGGACGAGGACCGCCGGCTCCACCGCGAGGGCGCGGGCGATGGCCACGCGCTGCCGCTGACCGCCGGAGAGCCGGCGCGGCAGCGCGTCGGCGGCCCGCGTCCCGAGACCGACCTGGTCGAGCAGCTCCCGCACCCGCCGGTCGTGGTCCCGGTCGGGGAAGTGGAGCCGTAGCGTCTCCCGGAGGGCCGCCTCGACGCTGGTCCGCGGATCGAGGGACTGGAGGGGGTCCTGGAAGACCATCTGGACCTCGCGGGCACGGGCGAGGCGGTGTGCGCGGCCGCGGCGCCGCTCGGTCCGGGACCGGCCTCGTACGTGGACCTCGCCCTCGTCCGCCCTCTCCAGGCCGACGACGATCCGGGCGGTGGTGGTCTTGCCCGAGCCCGACTCCCCCACGATGCCCAGGGACCCGCCGTGCGGCAGCGTGAAGGACACGTCGTCGACGGCTCGTACGGCTCCGTAGCTCCGGCGGAGGCCCCTGACGACCAGGACGTCGTCGGCGTTCCCGCCGTACCACGTGCCCTCGGCCCCGTCCGGGGCGGTCCGGACAGTGGAGCCGTCGCCGGAGTCCCCGGCGTTCCCTGCGTTCCCAGCGCTCTCGGTGTGCACTGTGCGCTCTGTGTGCTCCGTGTTCTCGTCGTGCGCAGCGGTCTTGGCGTTCTCAGGCATCGACGGCGCTCCCTTCGAGCCGGTCGCTGTGGTGGCAGGCGGCCTGGTGGCCCGGCCGGCCCGGGGCGGGCAGCGACACCGGGGCCTGCTGGTCGCAGACGTCGGTGGCGAACGCGCAGCGGGCGGCGAAGGCGCAGCCGGGGAGCGTCACCCGGAGGTCGGGCGGCTGCCCGTCGATGGCGGCGAGCCGCCCCCGCGGGTTCTCCAGGCGGGGGGTGGAGGCCAGGAGCGCGGCCGTGTAGGGGTGGCGGGGCCGGGCGAAGATCTCCTCGGCCGGCCCGCTCTCGGCGATCCGTCCGGCGTACATCACGTAGACGCGGTCGCTGATGGCGGCCGCGAGATCGAGGTCGTGGGTGACGAACAGCAGCCCGGTGCCGAACCGTTCGCGCAGCCTGCCGAGGAGGGCGATGACCTCGGCCTGGGTGGTGACGTCCAGGGCGGTGGTCGGCTCGTCGGCGAGCAGCAGGGCCGGGTCGCCCATCAACGCGGCGGCGATCATGACCCGTTGCAGCATGCCGCCGGACACCTGGCTCGGGTACTTGGCGAGCGCCGTGCCGTCCAGGCCCACCGCTTCGAGGAGTTCGACGGCGCGCGCGGTGGCCTGCGGCGCGGTCATCGTCCTGGTCGCGCGGACGCTCTCGGTGAGGAAGTCGCCGATGCGCCGGAGCGGGTTGATGGCCGCCCGCGGGTCCTGGAAGATCATGGCCACGGTGCCGGTGCGCAGGGCGCGCAGCCGGTCGGCGTCGAGGGTGAGGACGTCCTGGCCGTCGACGAGGACGGTGCCCTCGGTGACGGCGCCCGGCGGCAGCAGGCGCAGGGCGCTGCGCGAGGTGAGGCTCTTGCCGGAGCCGGACTCGCCGACGAGTGCGACGGTCTCCCCGGCTGCGACGGCGAGGTCGATCCCGTCGAGGACGGGTCGGGCCGTGCCCGGCAGGGTGATCCGGAGCCCCTGGATGTCGAGCGCCGGCCTCTCGGAGGTGCCCGCCGGGGTGTCGGACGCGTGCGCCGGGCTGTCGGGTGTGTTCATCGGTCTCTCCTGGCGACGCGGTCGGCCCAGCGCTCTCCGACCACGTTGAACGCGACGACGGTGAGCACGATCAGGACGCTGGGCAGGATCGCGGACAGCGGGTAGCCCTGCTGGACGGCCGTCTGCCCGTCGAAGACCATGCGGCCCCAGTCGGGAGTGAGCGCCGGTACGCCCAGGCCGAGGAAGGAGAGGCCGGCGAGGTCCATGAGGGCGTAGCCGAAGTTGATGGTGGACTGGGCGAGGACGACGGGGGCGATGTTGGGGAGGATGTGGCGCAGGCAGATCTGGAGCGCCGAGTGGCCCTGGACCAGATAGGCGCTGACGTACGGACGCTCGCGTTCCGCGAGGACGAGCGAGCGCGTCAGCCTGCTGACGTAGGGCAGGTAGGCGATGGCGAGGGCGATGACCGGGGCCAGCAGCCCCTCGCCGTAGATCGAGATGATCAGGATCGCGAGCAGCATGCCGGGGAAGGCGAAGACCAGCTCGGTGCTCCGGGAGAGCACCGAGTCGAGCCAGCCGCCGCGCCAGGCCGCCGCCGTGCCGATGGCGACACCGGCGAGGGTGGAGAAGAGCACCACCCCGAGGGGGCCGAGCAGCGAGGTGCGGGCGCCGAGGATCAGCCGGGAGAACGTGTCGCGGCCTGCGGCGTCCACGCCGAGGAGGTGCTCGGCGGAGGGTCCGGCGAGCGCGTTGCCGAGGTCGACGGCGTTGGGGTCGTACGGCGCGACGAGGGAGGCGAGGAGCGCCCCGGCGACGACGAGGACGACGAAGCCCAGGCAGACGAGGTGGAGCGGCGACCGGGCCGTGCGGATCTTGGCGAGGCCGGGCCGGCGGGTGAGGACGGCGGTCATGCGGAGGAGCTCCTCGATCCGAGGGTGATCCGCGGGTCGACCAGCGGGAGCAGCAGGTCGACGATGAGGTTCACGATCATGAACAGGGCGACGATGATCAGCGAGATGGCCTGGACGGTCGGGAAGTCCTTGGTGGTCGTGGACAGCTCCAGGAGCTGACCGATGCCGCCGATGCTGAACGCGGTCTCGACGAGGATCGTGCAGACGAGCAGGGTCGAGACGATCAGTCCGCCGGTGGTCAGGACGGTGCCGAGGGAGTTGCGGAACACATGGCGCCGGATCACCTGGCGCTCCGGGACGCCCCGGCTGCGGGCGACCGTGACGTGCTCGCTGTCGAGGGCCTCCAGCATCGCCGAGCGGGTGACCCGGGCGAGCATGCCGATCAGGTAGAGCGCGAGGGCGATCGCCGGGAGGGTCAGGTGCCAGACCGTGTCGAGGAAGCCCTCGCCTGCGCCGCCGCTCGGGAACCAGCCGAGTTTCACCGCGAACAGTGCCTGGAGCAGGACGGCCGCGACGAACGACGGGGTGCCGACGGCGAAGGTGGTGGTGACCAGGACGGCGGAGTCCGTCGCCCCGCCGCGTACGGCGGAGATCCAGCCGAGCACCAGGCCGATGACGACGACCACGACCAGCGCCATCGCGATCAGCAGCAGCGTGGTCGGCAGCCTGTCGGCGAGGAGCCGGGACACGTCGACGCGGTACGTGATGGACCGCCCGAAGTCGCCCTGGACCATGTCCCCGAGCCAGCCGGCGTAGCGGACGAGGAAGGGGTCGTCCAGGTGGTACTGGGCGTTGATCGCGGCGAGCGCCTCCGGCGAGGCCGAGCGGCCCGAGAGCAGGAAGCTCGCGGGGCTGCCCGGTGCCAGGTACATCGCGCCGAAGACCACGAACGACGCCACGAGGAGGGTGACGGCCATCTCCGTCACCCGTCGGACGGCGAATCTCGCGAAGTTCACGGCGCGGCCCCCACGTCGGCGGCCCACGGGTAGTACATGTACGAGATGGTGGTGGGGGCGCCGGTGATCCTCTTGTTGAGGAAGACGGCGGTGGGCCACTCGGCCACCGGGATCCACAGCAGGTTCTCGACGGCGTGCCGCTGCAGCTCCGACTCGATCGCCAGGCGCTTGTCGGGGTCGTACTCGGCGGTCGCGCGGGCGACGCCCGCGTCGTAGGCCTTGTCGCTGTAGCCGGCGAAGTTCATGTAGGCGCCGGTCTTGAAGTTCTGCAGCAGGTCCAGCGGGTCGGTGATCGAGTCGTAGTAGGTGAGCGGGAACATGTCGATGCCCTCGCGCGCCTCCGGGTCGGTGAACAGGGCGGTGAACGCGTTGGGCGCGATGGTCTTGAGCCGGATGTCGAGACCGATCCGGGCACCCGCGGCCTGCACGGCGGTGGCGAGCAGGGAGACGTCCTGGCCGATGGAGCTGGTGGCGACGGTGAGGGTCTTCCCCGTGGCGCCCGCCTCCTTGACCAGCGCCTTGGCCTTCTCGATGTCCGGCGTGATCTGCGGAAGGCCGTCGAGGGCCGACTTCCGGGTCTGCTCCGAGCCGGCCGCCCAGGCGGCGCGGGTGGTGAGCGAGTTCGTGACGGTGCCCGCGCCGCCGAGTCCCGCCTTCACGAAGCCGCTGCGGTCGAGGGCGAGGGAGAGCGCGCGGCGGACGCGGACGTCACCCAGCGGGCCCTTCATGTTCGTGATGTTGACGTTGACGGTGCTGAGGCCCTCGCCGAAGTAGAGGGTGCCGACGCCGCTGCCCTTGAGGCGGCCGTAGCTCTCGGTCGGTATGAGGTAGCCGCCGTCGGCCTCGCCGCTGAGCATGGCGTTCGTACGGGCGGAGGGGTCGGTCATGAACCGGAAGACGACCTTGCCGGACCTGGCCTTCTTGCCCCAGTAGCCGTCGAAGCGGTCGAGCTCGACGGACTGGCCCTTGTTCCAGGTGCCGAGGGAGAACGGTCCGGTGCAGGCGAGTCCGCCCGAGGTGCCGTAGTTCTTGCCGGCGGCCTCGACCCCCGCCTTGGAGGCGATCACGCCGGCGGCGGTCGCCATGTACTGGGGGAACTGGGAGTCGGGCTTCTTGAGCTTGACGGTGACCTGGAGCGGGCCGGTCTTCCGTATGGAGGCGACGTTCTCGAAGTTCTGCGCCCAGGCCGCCGCGTTGTCCGGGTCCCGCTGCCGGCCGAGGCTGAACACGACGTCGTCGGCGCTCATGGTCCGGCCGTCGTGGAAGCGCACCCCGCTCCGCAGGTCGTACACCCAGGTGGTCGGGTCGGGGTTGGCCGCCTTCTCGGCGAGCCCCGGTTCGAGGGTGAGGCCCGGCGTCCAGCGCATCAGGCTCTCGCAGACGTTGGAGAGGATCGTGTTCTGCGGGTAGTCGAACGCCACGGTGTAGTCGAGCGTGGGCGGCTCGGCGTACACGGCCCAGGTGAAGGAGTCGATGTCGCCCTTGGCGACGGGCGTGGTCTTCGAGAGGGTGACACCGTCGGCGCCCGCCCCGTTCTTGGGCGGTCCCGCGCAGGACACGACGAGGGCCGCCGTCGTCAGAAGGGCGGCCGCGGCGGCTCGGCGGCGGCCGGACGGACGGCCCCGGGAGACGCTGCCGCGTCTGCCGGTGCGGGGTACGGGTGTGGTCATCGTCGCGCTCTCTTTCCGTACGGGCTGTGCGTACGCGATGGGGGAGGCTGCCGGACCGCGGGGACGGTCCGGCAGGAGCGATCGGTCCGGTCCGGTTACGCGAGGGGGCGGGCGACGGGGATCTGCTGCGTGATGCAGTGCACGCCCCCGCCGCCGAACGCGATCGCGAGCGCCTGCACGCCGACCACCTTGCGGCCCGGGTACGCCGCGGCGATCACGGCGAGCGCGTCCTCGTCCTGGGGCAGGCCCGCCACGGGGACGACGACGCCGCCGTTGGCGACGTAGTAGTTCAGGTACGACACCTCGATCTCGCCGTCGGCCACGTCGGCGAACGCCGCCTGCGGCACGTCGACGATCTCCAGCGACCGGCCCTGGGCGTCGGTGGTGACCTCCAGGACCGCGCGGTTGGCGCGCATCCGTGCGTAGTCGGGGTGCGCGGGGTCCTCGGGCAGCGAGACGACGACCTTGCCGGGAGCGGCGAAGGCGCAGACGCCGTCGACGTGACCGTCCGTCTCCGTGTCGAGCAGGCCTCCGTACGGCAGCCATACAACCTTGGTGACGCCGAGCCTGGATTTCAGCTCGGCCTCGATCTCGTCCCGGTTCATGCCGGGGTTCCTGTTGGGGTGCAGCAGGCACTGCTCGGTCGTGATCAGCGTGCCCTCGCCGTCGACCGTGATCGCCCCGCCCTCCAGGATCATGTCGGAGGCGATGCGCTCGACACCGAGGTGCTCCAGGAGCAGACCGCTGATCCGGTCGTCGGAGTCGTACGGGTGGTGCTTGCGGCCCCAGGCGTTGAAGCGGAAGTCGACGCCGGCGCGGCGCCCCTCGCCGTCGAGGACGAACAGCGGGGCGGAGTCGCGGAACCAGGAGTCGTCCAGGGGAAGCTCCACGACGGTGATCCCGGTGCCGCAGTGGGCGCGGGCGTCGTCACCGTGGCCGAGCGGGGCGACCATCGTGACCGGCTCGAAATCGGCGATGGCCCTGGCGACGTTCGCGTACTCCTCCTTGACGTCGTTCAGCACGCTGCCCCAGAGGTCGGGGCGGGTGGGCCAGGCCATCAGACAGCCCTCGTGCTCGGCCCACTCGGCAGGCATACGGAATGCGGTCATTCGAGAACTCTCTTCTCTCGCCAGAGATACCCGGTCGATGGCGGAAGGGCGGCACAAGTCCGGATCACGCCACTGACGAGTACGTGGTGGATGGAATCTTCTCCTCGACTGAAATTTCAGTCAAGAGAGAATTCAGGGGACGTTCACGCGGAAGCGGAACGGTTCGGCGCGGAGCAGGGGGTCGGCGGATCATCGGCGGTTCGGGGCGGCTCAGGGACGCAGGGCCGGGTCGCGGCCTCGGCGACTGCGGAGACCCTAGAGGCCGCGGGGACCACGGCGGCGGCGAGGGTCGAGGAGATCCTCGGCCGGGATGCCGGCGGTCCGGGTGCGAGAGCGGTCCGTTCTCGGCGATGTTCTCACTGTGGCATTGACTGAAAAAACAGTCAATGCCTGGGAGAAAACGCTCCTCAAGCGATGAGGAGTGCCGTGAAGGAGCGGTTCACGGAACGACCACGGAGGCGCGTGCGGGTGCGCGCCCGCGCTTCAGCGGAGCGCGGCCAGCTCCGCCTCGACGGCTCCCAGCAGCAACGCACGGGCGTGGTCGATCTTGATCCCGCCGCCGAGCCAGCGCATGCTCAGCCCCTCGAGCAGAGCGGTGAGCCGCTCCCCCGCGGCGGCGAGCGCCGACGCGGACGCCATGGGCTGCACCTGGCCGAGCAGCACGGCCACGTCCTGGGCCCACATCAGGGTGGCCCGGGCGAGGTCCTCGCGCAGCAGCTCGTCGAAGACGGCGCTCGCCCTCAACTCACCCCAGGCCGCGCTGTTCTCCCGTACCTCGACGGTGTCCTGGAGCTCCAGCAGCAGGGTTCCCTCGAGTTCCTCGCGGGGGCTCGGCGGCGGGGCGTCCGGGTCGCGGTCGCTCGTGTAGCGCTCGGCGCGCTGGCTGATGAACTCCAGTGTGTGCCGCAGGATCCCGGAGCGGTCCTTGAAGTAGTAGTAGATCAGGGCCGTGGAGACACCGGCCTCCGCCGCGAGTTCCTCCACTCGCAGCCCGCGGATCCCGCGACGGGCGATGACCCGCGCTGCCGCTTCGAGGATCTGAGTACTACGAGATGCCATGCCCGCACCCTACCCGGCGCCGATCAGGCCTGATCTGCGGCCCTCGGGCCGCCCATCGGCCGCCGCACCGCGTGCTGTTGGCGCCGGAGGGCGCGCCTTCCCGCGTCATCCGTCGCGCCGGTGATGGTCGAGGACCACCGTCACGGACCCGCCGCCCTCGGCCCCTTCGACCAGGCGCGCGATCACGATCTCCTTCTGGTCCGCGCTGCGCACGCAGAAGGGCCGTTCGTCGGCGAGTTCGGCGAAGGGCAGCGTCGTCACGGGTTCCGACTCGATCCCGCGGACGCAGTCGGCCGGACTCAGCCCGTCCCCGGTCGCGATGAAGGCGTCGCTCTCCTCGGGCAGGACGAACGCCTCGTCCGTCCGGGCGAGGTACCAGGCCGCGGTCTCCCCGGGCACGACCTTGCCCGCCTTGAGATCGAACTCGTAGGAGGTGTCGGGCGAGGTGAGCTCGACGCCCGCGTACCCGGGTGTGTAGGCGGTCGCGCCGGACGGCTTCGACGCGCCGGCGGAGGGCCGCACCGTGACGGGCGGCCGCGTGGAGGGTGCGCCGGTGGCGCCGGCCGGATCCGCCCCCTCCTCCGGCGGCGGGTCGAGATAGTAGACGGCTGCCCCGCCGACGACGAGCGCGGCCACCGCCACGAGGGCCGTGAGCAGCAGGCGGCCGCCGCGCCGGGGCGCCCGGCGCGACGACGGGGCGTGCGCCCGGGCACCGGCGGGGCGCGCCTCCGGCTCCGGCCCTTCGGGAGGAGCCGTGGGCGCCGCCGCCGTACCGCCGCCGGAGGAGCCCGTACCACCGAGGAAGGCCGCGCCGCCGGAGGAGCCCGCACCTCCAGGGAAACCCCCGCCCCCGGGGAAGCCCCCGCCACCGGGAGAGCCCGTCGCCGCCGCGGATCCCGGGTGGGGGCTACGCGAGGAGAACGCGGTGGCCGTGACGGTCGGCTGCGCATGGGGCGGAGACGCCGGCCCCGCGCCGTGGCCCGCGATGTCGGCACTGACGGGGTGGGGCAGCCAGTCGTCGGCGAACTCCGGCCGCGGCCCCACGGCGGGATGGGCGTGGACGGCCGCGATCAGTTCGGCGGTCGAGGGACGCTCCTCCGGGCTCTTGGCCAGGCAGCGTCCGACCAGGTCGCGCAGGGCGGCGGGGACGGCGGCCAGGTCCGGCGCCTCGTGGACCACGCGGTACAGCGCCGCCGATTCCGGCCCGCTCCCGAAGGGCGGTGCTCCGCCCGAGACGTACACGGCGAGCGCGCCGAGCGCGAACACGTCGGTCGCCGCCGTCGCCTGGAGTCCCAGCGCCTGCTCGGGCGCCATGAAGGCGGCGGTGCCGATCCGCAGCCCCGCCCCGGTCAGCGCGGTGGCGTCGGCCGCGCGCGCGATCCCGAAGTCGATCACCCGGGGTCCGTCCGCGGCGATCAGTACGTTGGCGGGCTTGAGGTCGCGGTGGACGACCCCCACACCGTGGATCCCCTGCAGCGCCTCGGCGATCCCGGCCACGAGCAGCAGGACGGTGCGCACCGGCAGCGGGCCGTGGCGCTGGACAACCTGCTGGAGTGTGGGGCCGGGAACGTACGCCGTCGCCAGCCACGGCGTACGGGCGTCCACGCCGTAGTCGACCACCTGCGCGGTGAACAGGCCGTGGATCCGCCGGGCGCTGGCGACCTCCTGGGCGAAGCGCTCGCGGAACTCGGGGTCCGCGGCGAACTCGGCCCGCACCGCCTTCAGGGCGATCGGACGCCCTCCGGGGGTGTACGCCAGGTACACGACGCCCATGCCGCCCGCGCCGAGACGTGCGTGCAGGCGGTAGCCGCCGATCTCGCGGGGGTCGTCGTCGGACAGAGCCGTATGGGCGGGCTGTACACCGGGAAGCTGAGTGGACATGCGGTGGCTCTTTCGGCAGGTGGAACGGAGCGACGAGCGCCGCTCCCCGGCATCGTGCCCTTAACTAAAGTTTCAGTCAATGTGAGACGATGATGCGCCATGACCGGCGACGCCTGACGGACGGAGGAACCCCGTGGCGACGGACCGCAGAACCGCGATCCTGGAAGCAGCCGCCCGCACCATAGCCAGGCGAGGGGTCCGCGGACTCCGCACGGAGGAGCTGGCGGCCGAGGCGGGCGTGTCGACGGCGCTGGTCTACTACCACTTCAAGGACCGGGCCGGCATCCTGCGGCACACGCTCGAGTTCATCACCGACCGGGCGAAGCGGCACTCCCTGGCGCGGCAGGGCTCCGAAAGACCGATGGATCCGAGGGAGCTGCTCGGGATGGCCCTCCAGCTGGAGTTCGAGACCCTCTCCGAGATGCACGAGAACGCCACGACCTGGAGCGAGCTGCGCGCCGGTGCGATCTTCGAGCCCGAGCTGCGCGGGGCGCTCGCCGCGGCGAGCGCTGCCTGGGTCCAGCATGTCGCGGCACTCCTCACCCTCGCGCGACCGGCCGCGAGCGCCGCGGAGCGCGACGCCTCCGCCGAGCGCCTGACCGCGCTGCGCGAAGGACTCAGCGCGCGCCGGCTGAGCGGCGTCCTGCGCCCGGACCACGCCCGCGAGCTGCTGGGCGATGCCATCGAGGTGGAACTCGCGCACCTGGCGGCGCACGCGCGACCGTGAGAGACAGGCACCTGCCTCACCACCGCTTCACCACCGCACAGCGGCCTCGCGCACCGCCATCGAGCCCTGTCGCGCCCCCATCGCACCCCCATCAAGCCCCCACCGCACCCCGTCGAGAGATTTGACTGAAATTCCAGTCAGTGCGACAGTGCTTGACATGAGGCCCGTCACCGCTGTCGCGGTGACGCGCGTACGCGGTGCGGATGATGCACCCTCTGAAGCAGGACTCGTGTGACGACCCTGCCGTCTCTCCCCGTGCCCCCACCGCGGCCGGATGCCTCCGTCCTGCCAGTCCACGATCGGAGTCCACGATGACCTTTCTCCCCTCCCGACGCTCCGCCCTCCGCTCCTTCGCCGGGATAGGCGCGCTCGTCCTCGGCGCTTCCGCCTGCGGTCCCACGGACCCCGGCACGTCCGCCTCCGGCAGCGGCGCGAGGCCGGACGGCGGGCACGACGGAGAGCGCCGGCTCGGCGCCGAGTGGGAGAGCCACACCCGCACCTTCATGTCGTGGCCGGCGCTGGAGTCGGTCTGGATGGAGGACCTGCCGTACGTACGGAAGGACATCGCGCGGATCGCGCGGGAGGTCGCGGAGTACGAGGAGGTCGTCATGATGGCCAGGCCCGGGCAGCTGAAGGCGGCCCAGCGGGCGTGCGGATCCCTCGTGGAGGTCATCCCGCTGGACGTCGACGACCTGTGGGCCCGCGACACGGTGCCCCTCTTCGTCGAGGAGAAGGGCAAGGTCGTCGGCGTCGACGTCAACTTCAACGGCTGGGGCAACAAGCAGGAGCACGGGAACGACGCCCTGGTCGGCGAGACCCTGCTCGGGAAGTACCGGATCCCCCGCGTCGAGGCGCCCCTCGTCGCCGAGGGCGGCTCCTTCGAGACCGACGGCGAGGGCACCCTGCTCATCACCGAGAGCTCGATCGTCAACGACAACCGCAACCGGGGCATGACCCGGGACGAGATCGAGGACGAGCTGATCGACACCCTCGGCGTCGAGAAGGTGGTCTGGCTGGCGGGCGTCCGCGGCGAGGACATCACCGACGCCCACGTGGACAGCCTCGTCCGCTTCGTCGCCCCCGGCGTGGTCCTCCTGGACCAGGCCTTCCCCGGTACTCCCCCGGACTCCTGGTCCCGCTCGGCCGACCAGGCCCGCTCGGTGCTCAGCAAGGCCACCGACGCGCGCGGCCGCCGCTTCGAGATCATCGACCTGCCGCAGCCCGACCTCGACCGGATCACCGGCGAGGGCGACGACTTCGTCTCCACGTACGCCAACTTCTACATCGCCAACGACGCGGTCTTCCTGCCCAAGTTCGGCGACCGTAAGGCCGACAACCGCGCCAAGGGCATCCTCCAGGAGCACTTCCCCCAGCGCGACATCCGGATGGTCCCGATCGACACCATCGCCTCGGGCGGCGGCGGGATCCACTGCTCCACCCACGACCAGCCGGGCAAGCCCGCCGCCTGACGCGGGGCGGCGGCCCGCGCGTCACGAGCGAGCCGGACCACCCCGACCTCACTGACCGCACTGACCGCACTGACCGCACCGACAGCAGCGACTGCGACGACCGCCTCGGCCCTCTCCGGGCCGGGGCGGTCGTCGCGTTCCTCCGGCTACAGGCGCTTGGCGCTCCGCAGCCCCTTCGCGTAGAAGCCGTCGCCGTCGAGGCGCGCCGTGCCGCCCAGGTCGCCGAAGGTGGGTCCGTCGGCCTCCTCTCGGCTGGAGACGAAGCGGGGCTTCCCGTCGGTGTCGAGGCCCATGTACATGCCGACGTGGTCGAGGCGCGGCCCCGTACGGGCATCGATCTCGAAGAACACCAGGTCACCCGGCTGGAGCTTGCCGAGTGAGCCGGGGCGCCGCCCCGTGAGCGCCAGGACGTCCACGCCCACCTCGCTGCGGGCCATGCCGTCGGACGTACGGGGCAGCCCGTCGCCCTCGTCGTCGCTCGGCGCGAGCGGGAAGCGCGCCCGGTAGCCGAGGACCAGGCGCATGAAGCCGGAGCAGTCGACGGCGCGGTGGCGGGCCTTGTCGGGCCGTACGGCGGTGCCGTCGCGGAAGGTGTAGGGGATGCCGAGGTAGTCGTAGAAGTCCGACTCCTCGAGGCGCTTGTCGCCGTTCGGGTCGGGGTTGACCGGCCCGAACCCCGCGTCGCCGGCGTAGGCGACCCCGCGCGCGTCCTTCCTGACCTTCGCCGCGTGCAGGTACTCCTGGGTGAAGGCCATCACGTCGGGCTCGGTGCTGGTGCGCTCGGCCGCGAACCAGGCGGTGAACCAGCGCTCCTTCTCGGCGCCCTGCTTCCAGGGCTGCGGAAGGAGACGCACCCAGCGGTCCGTGACCACCTTCGCCCGGGTGAAACGCGGTTCGGCGAACGTACGGACGGGGCCGGCCAGCACGGCCGTACGGGCGCCGTCGGTGAAGCTCGCCACCACCGCGCCGTCCCCGTCGCGGACCACCGTGCGGTCCGGGTCGCGGAGCCGCTCGTAGGTCGGTCCGCGGTGGGAGGTCTGTGTCGCGCCCGTGTCCGCCACGTCGGGCGGCGGGGGCGGCGTCCTGGCCTCGTTCAGCTCGCCGGTCAGGTACACGGACGTGCCGAGCAGGCCGGCGACGGCCACCGCCGCGAGCGCACCGCGCGTACGGCGGCGGCGAAGGGTCGTGTCACGCACCGGGCATCACTCCGAGCAGGATTCCGGCCGTCAGCACCACATAGGTGGCGAGCGCGACGGCGCTGGTGGCGAGCAGGGTGGCTCCCCGGGGCTGCCGGACGAGCTGGTAGGCGATCAGGCCGGGCACGATGAACCCGAGGGTCTGCGTGCCGTAGAGCATCGGGAACTCCCTGCGCAGCAGCACGTACACGGTGGCCTGCAGCAGCACTCCCATCAGCACGACCGCGGCGAACAGGCGCTTGCCGTAGAGGATGACGACCTTCTGGAGCAGCACCGAGCCGGTGTACGTGGCGGCGGTGACGCCCAGCACCATGGCGGCGAGCCGCAGGTCCTGCACCAGGGTGAGCGCGAGCCAGCCGGGGGTGATCATGCCGCCGGGCGAGAGATTGGTGGTCAGGTAGCAGACGAGTGAGAACAGAAGCCCGAGGGCGATGCCGAGAGCGGCTGTCTCCGGAGTGAGGACGGCGGGGATCAACGGGGCTCTCCTGTGGGGTGCCGGTAGTCGTGGTGGGGGTACGGGTCCTGGTACGGGTACGGATACGGGTCCTGGTACGGGTACGGATACGGCGCCTGGTACGCGTCCTGGACCCGGTCCCGATACGCGGAGGCGTCGGCCTCGTACACGGGAAGGACCTGCGTGTCCCCGCCGGTCACGCACACGGACAGCTCCTCCGGCCCTTCGTCCGGCAGCTCCTCCGGCCCTTCGTCCGGCGGCAGTTCCGCAAGTTCCTCCAGGAGCAGTTCTCCCTGGCCGTGGATGTTGCCGATGGCCACGAGCGAGGAGCGGGGGCCGAGGTGTTCGACGATCCGGTCCAGGACCTCTCGGGCGTCCCGGCGGTCGCCGCCGAGGTCGACCACGCGGTCGCGCCACTCGGCGGGAATCGCGTCCGCGGCGCTCTTGGTGGGGTGGCCGATCAGGAACACCTGGTCCGGGGCGAGTTCCGGGACGATCTGGCCCATCTGGCCGTTGCGCTCGACGCGGTCGGGACGGCAGTTGATCAGGACGTTCAACGGCCGCTGGACCGCCCCGAGATCGAGCAGCTGGTGGATGTTCATCAGGGTGGACTCGGGGTCGTTGGCCGCGAAGACGTTCGCGAAGCGCAGCCGCTTGCCGCCGGGCGCCTCGTAGCGCTCCACGGACAGGACTCCGGGGTCCGGGGGCGCGTCGTACATGCCCCGGAGGGCCGTCTGCCGTTCCACACCGAGCAGTTCGGCGACCTTCAGCGCGATGGCCACGTTCTCCTTGAACGTGAACCAGCTGAATCCGCGCAGTTCCTCGTCGCTGACCGTCTCCGGGTCGACCGGAACCAGCGTGCAGCGCCGCCGGTCCGCCTCCTCCTGGAGGATGTCGAGCCGGTCGCGTTCGGCGGTGACGCAGATGCCGTCGTACGGCATGGAGCGGCACAGGGAGCGCGCCACGTCGTCCAGCGTCGGTCCCATCTCCTCCAGATGGTCCTCCCGTACGTTGCACAGGACGCCGATCGTGGAGCGGATGAGCTTGGTCTGGTTGACCTCCTGGAGCGCCGGCATCACGGCCATGCACTCGATGACCAGCGCGTCGGGCCGGTAGGCGGCCGCCCGGCGGACGATGCCGACCTGTTCGACGACGTTGGCGATGCCGAACTTGCGGTAGACCGGCTCCTCCGTGGCGTCCGGGTGGATGAAGCGGGCCGCCGTCCCCGTCGTCTTCGCGACGGTGACGAGGCCGCCGCCGCGCAGGGCACCCGCGCACAGCCGGGTGATGGAGCTCTTGCCGCGGATGCCGTTGACGAGCACCCGGGTCGGGATGGACTCCAGGCTCGCGAGGTGCCTCCGCTGCTCGACGACGCCCGCGACGAACAGCACCGCGCTCGACACCAGCAGGACCAGATAGAGATAGAGCACGACCGTCAGTTCCTTCCGTGAGGGGTGGGGATGCGCGTGCGTGGCTCTTCGTGGATCTGCTGCCGGATCAGTTCCATCGTGCGCATCACGGCACCGACCTCGTCGTGGTGCTGCGGGAACAGCACGGTGCGCCGGTCTCCGTCGGCGAGGTTCTCGGCGTGGGCGGCGAGGGAGCGCAGGGGGCGTACGACGACGATGTGCAGCCAGCCGAGGCATGCCACGGCCGCGGCGCTGCCGAGCAGCCCGGCGAGCATGGTGCGGCGCTGGGCGACGTACTCGGGGAGTGTCGTCCAGGTGCCGGGCTGGGCGCTCACCACCTGCCAGTCGAGTTCCCGGGTGGCGCCGGTGCCCTTGAGCGGTGCCGCGGCGGTGATCACCGTCGGCTCGCCGCGTACCACCCGCGAGCGGGACCGGTGCGCGCGTGCCACCTCCTGGGTCAGCCGGTCGAGGCCGTGACCGGAGAGACGGTCGAAGGCGAGGAAGCCCTCCCGGCTGTCCGCGGCGATGATCCGCCTCCCGGCGTCGACGAGGTGGACGCGGCCCATGCCGGGCCTGCTGACCAGGGTCACCAGGAACTGCGGCCCGAACTCGCCGACGACGGTGACGTCCCGCTGCCCGGGGACGGCGGCGTAGGCCGCGATCACGGGCTCCTTGCCGGAGGTGTTGACCTGGACGACCCGGCCCGCGCGGTCCTGTCCGGCCTGCTCCCCTCCGCTCGGAGCTTTCCCTCCCGGCTCCACTCCGCCGGGGGCCTTTCCTTGGTCCTCCCCTCCGCCCGGGCCCTTCGCGGCCTCGCCCCCCGCAGCCTGGCCCCTTCCGGCCGGGACCGCGCCGATCGCGGCATCCTGGGGGAGGTCGCCGGAGCGGGCCGTCACCGTGCCGTTCCTGACGACGTACAGGGACCGGTAGCGCTTGCTCTCCTCCCGCATGCGCTCCAGGGCCTCGCCGACCGCGGCCGGTTCCAGGTCTCCGACCGTCTGCGCGACGGCCGCGAGGTCCGCGTACCCCTCGCCGAGTGCCTTGCGCACCCGCGCGGCGACCGTGTCCGTACGCAGCTGCTGGTCCGCCACCAGCCGCCGCGGCACCGAGACCGTACGGTCCCCCCGCTGGACCAGGAAGAGCAGCGGCAGCGACCACAGCAGGACGAGCACGGCGCAGAGCGCGAGGACGAACCCCGCGCCGACGCGGCGGCGGGCGGGCCCGGGCGGCGCGTCGTGCGGTGCGCCGAGCAGACGGAGCCGGAGCCGCTCCAGCGCGTGGCCGATCCGCGCGCCCTCGCCGAAGCGGGGCACGGTCACCGCTCGGGCCAGGTCGCCGCCGGCGAGGCGGCGGCTCTCCCCGTAGAGCCGCAGCAGCGGGCGTTGCAGGAAGAGGTACAGCAGCAGGGAGATCAGCAGGGCGACGGCGATGAGCAGCCCGGCGCAGGCCAGGCCGAAGATCTGGGTGCTCAGCACGACCGGGCTGTCATCGACGCGCACCGCGGTCGCCACGGTCAGCCCGAGGCCCTGGGCGGGAGTGGCCCGCTCACCGTCGGCGGCCGCGATCGCCCCGTGGCCGGTCGCGTGCCGTACGCCGCCGTGCACCACTGCGCGCGAGCCGGCGGGGGCCTTGCCGGCGCCGTCGTCCTCGGCGTTCGCGAGCGGACCGCCCGCCGCGAGGAGCGCCTTCCGTGCCGGTTCGGGACCGTTCGCGGCCAGCACCGCGCCGTCGGGGCCGAGCACGGCCGTCGCCCGGGAGTCGCCGCTCGCGGCGGTCGGCACCGACAGCGTGCCGGAGGTCACCAGGAGGCGCGGCCCCGCACCTCGCCGCGCGGCGAGGGGTGCGAAGGCCAGGACGCGGGTCTCGCCGGTGCCGAGCCGGACCAGCTTGGGCTGGATGACGCCGTCGACGGTCCTGCGGTCGCCGGTCGAGTCCAGCGGGATGGTCTCGCCACTGGCCGCGAGCAGGGTGCCGCGGGCCGGGTCGATCACGGCCTTGCCGCGCCACTTGTCGTAGGCGGCGTCGAGTCCGTCGAGGATCTGCGCGTCGGAACGGTCGCCCGCCATGTCGAAGGAGCGCGCGGCACGCCGCAGGTCGGTGACGCTCTCGTCGAGCGAGGCGCGCAGCGACAGCGCGCCGTCCTCGGCGATGCGCTCCTGAAGAGTCAGCACCGCACTGTCGACGGTGGCCCGCTCCTGGTCGCGCAGGAGCACCACGGTGGTGGCGGCCACCGCGAGCAGGACGACAAGCAGGGCGGCTATCGGCGGCCGGACGCCCCCGAGCAGGGGCATGTCGGCGCGGCGCCGGGTCTTGGGCCGCCGCCGCGAGCGCCGTGGCGCGGTGCGGAGAGGGGGCCCGGATGCGTGACGCGGGTGGCGTCCTGTTGAATCGGCGGTCATGCGGTCCTCGTTCATCTCCGGTTCAGCTCCTCGGCCAGGCGTGGGTGCCGTGCACCGCGGCGTGCGGGCCGGGGCCCGCTCCGCGGCGACCGTCCGGCCCTCTGTCGCCGCAGCGCTCGCGGCGCTGCTGGTCCTGCTCCTGGTCGGTACGACCGGCTGCTCCGGCGGCCCGGCCGGCTCCGACGGCGCGTCGGCGACGCCGCGGCCCTCCGGGTCCGGGGCGTCGGCCGAGACGGTCGTGGACCTCAGGAGCCGGGTCACCGCGTTCACCGGCAAGCTCTCCGCGCGCGGGGGCTACCGGGGGCCGGACCTCGCGCAGCGCCGTGCGGTGGCCGACGGCGTGCGCCTCACCCTCGACGGCGAGCTGTCCTCGGCGCGGGAGCGGCTGGCCGCGGTGGGCTGGACCGTGCGCACGCTGCGGGACCGGACCGGCGGCCGCGCGTTCGCCGAACTGGCCGACGAGGACGCGGGCGTGGCCCGGCAGCGCGGCTGGGGTCGTGTGTACGTGAGCCTGGGCGGCGGGCGGCCCCGCTGGACCGTGCAGGCACCCCATCCGGTCGCCGATCTGCACAGCGAGCGGCTGGCCGTCGGCACCCTGCTCTCGGCGCCCCGCGGCGTCCTGGTCCTGGCGGGTGCGCACCGCGACGCGGACGGCGGAGGCGGTGCGGACGTCGCGCATCGCGAGGACACCGTGTTCGACGCGGTCTGCGCCATGCTCGCCGGGCAGGGACTGCCGGCGCTGCAGGTGCACGGGTTCGCCGACGAATCGCTGCCGGGCGAGGACGTGGTGGTCTCCACCGGCCGCGGGGACGCGGCACGGCGGCCGGCGGAGCGGCTCGCGGACGCGCTCGATCTGCGCGGGCTGGCGGTGTGCCGTGCCGACGGCGAGGAGTGCGGCGACCTGGAGGGCCGCAGGAACGTCCAAGGCGTACGGGCCGCCGCGCTGCGCGTGCCGTTCCTGCACGTCGAGTTCAACCGGTCGGTGCGCGGCGGCAGGGAGTCGGCCGAGGACGCGGTGGGCGCACTCGGCGAGGTGGCACGGTCCTGGGCCGAGGGCTCTGACCGGGCCGGTCCGTCCGCTCCGGCGTCCTGAGCTCAGGGGTTTCGAACTCCCGCGTCCCGATGCGTCGGACGAGCGGGCTGGTCCGCGGGGATGCCCCGCGGGGGAGGAGCGGTCTGCGCCGAGGGGGGTCCGTCCGCGCGCGCAGGGCTCCCCGCGCCTTCTGTACGGCGACTGAGGGGTGTGCACCGTGTTGCCTTTCACGAGGTGGCTGTCGCCACATGGACGACGCGCCGGTCGCCGAGGAGGTCGGCGACCGACGCGTCTCCTGTCGGAGCGTCCGGTCAGGCAGCCGGCGGTACGACCGGCTGCGACTGGGTGGCGCAGTGGATGCCGCCGCCCCCGCTCGCGATGTTGTCGATGTTGAGCTGCACGACGTTCCGCCCGGGATACGCGGCCTGGAGAATCGCGTAGGCGACGCCGTCGGCGTAGCCGTCGCCGAACTGCGGTACGAGGACCGCCCCGTTCGCGGTGTAGTAGTTGGTGTAGCTGGACAGGAAGTCGTTGCCCCGGCCGCGGATGTACCGCCGGTCCGGGCCCGGCAGTTCGGTGATGGTCAGCCGCCGGCCCTGTGCGTCGGTCGCGTCCTGCAGGATCCGCCTGGTCTCCTCGTAGACGGCGACCCACTTGCTGTCGACGCCGGGGCCCGGCTTGTCGAGGATGACCTGCCCCGGCGCGGTGAAGCGGGCCAGGCAGTCGATGTGGGCGTCGGTGATGTCCTGGCCGGCCAGACCCGGTACCCAGATGACCTTGTCGACGCCGAGCACGGACTTCATGCCCTGCTCGACCTGGTCCTGGCTCATGCCCGGGTTCCGGTTGCCGTTGACGAGCGAGCTGACCGTGGCCAGCAGGGTGCCCGCGCCGTCGGTCTCCAGTGACCCGCCCTCGCCCACGAACGGGGCCCGGACGCGGTCGATCCCGTACTGGCCGAGCAGGGTCGCTGCCGCGGCGGCGTCGTTCGCGTAGGGCTGCGCGTACGACGTGCCGGTCTTGCCCCAGCCGTTGAAGTTGGTGTCCACGCCGGCCACGGCGCCCGGGGCGACGACGAAGGTGGGGCCGAAGTCCCGGATCCACAGGTCGTCGTTGGCGATCTCGACGACCTCGATGCCGTAGTAGGCGCCGCTCCCGCAGGTGTACCGGGCGTCGGCCGCCTGGTCGGGGCGGGCGAGCATGACGACGGGCTCGTACCGCGATATCTCGTGCGCCACGGTGGCGATGTCCCGGCGCACCGCGCCGAGGTGGCTGGACCAGACCGACGACAGTGCGGGCCAGGCCATGAAGGTGCGTACGTGCTGGTCGGTCTCCGCGGGCATCCGCAGAGTGGCGCCCGACGGGGCCGTCGCCGCGCGGGCGACCGTCGGCAGCGCCGCCCCGAGAGCGACGAGCGGCAGGGCGGCGGCGCCGAACCGGAGCAGTCGGCGACGAGTGGTGACTGGCATGTCCATGGAACTCCCTTGAGGAAGGGGCGGGAGGATGCCCGGCCATCCTGGACCGAACTGAAAATTCAGTCAAATGCTCGCTCGGGACAGCAGTGCGACCCGACAACCGAGCCGCAGCACGGCACAAGCGCACTTCACGAGCCGATTCGAGGCTCCACAACCACGCCGCACCGCACCCCGCACCGCGCCCGCACCCCTGTCATACGACCTCATCAGGGACCCAACTAAAGATTCAGTCAGCATGAGATACTCCGAGCGACGACAAGGAGGCACAACGTGGCCACAGACCGCCGAACGGCGATCCTGGAGGGGGCCGCCCGAGTCATCGCGCGGCGCGGGGTCCGCGGACTGCGGGTGGAGGAGCTGGCGGTCGAGGCCAGGGTGTCCACCGCCCTGATCTACTACCACTTCAAGGACCGGGCGGGCATCCTGCGCCACACGCTGGAGTTCATCAGCGACCGGGCCGATCGGTACACGGCGGCGGACGAGGGCTCGGCCGAAGGCTTCGACGCCCGTCAGGAACTGGAGCGGTCCCTGCTCCTGGAGTTCCAGGACCTGCCCGAGGTACGGGAGAACAGCACGGCGTGGGGCGAGCTGCGGGCCAGCGCGGTCTTCGAACCGGAGCTGCGCACCGAGCTCGCCCGAGCCGGCCTGACCTGGGTGCACGACGTCGCGGCGTTGTTGGCCGAGGCCTGCCCGGCCGTTCCCGCGCCGACGCTCACCGCGTCCGCGGAGCGCCTGACCGCCCTCACGGAGGGACTCAGCACCCGCTGGCTGAGCGGCGCACTGCCGCTGGACCGCGCCCGCGAACTGATGAGGGCGGCCCTCTCGGTGGAGCTGAGGCATCTGAGCCGCCACTGGCCGCCGGAGACCTGGAACACCGGCGGAACCGAGGAGGCCACCCCGCCCCGCCGAGAGCGAACATCCTTGGATCCCGGGCCTGTTGCGTGAAAGCTGGGAGGCCACATCACGGATCCGGAGGCCCTCCATGACCGCCGAGCACACGAACACGCTGTACGAGGCCGTGGGCGGCGCCGACGCGCTCCGCAGGCTCTCCGGAACGTTCTACGAGGGGGTCCTCGCCGACCCCCTCCTCGCACCGGTCTTCGCCGACTTCACCGCCGCCCATGTGGAGCACGTCGCCGTCTGGCTGGCGGAGGTGTTCTCGGGCCCCGCCGGGTTCACGGAGGAACTCGGCGGGCACCAGGCCCTGCTCCGCGCCCACCTCGGGCTCGGCATCACGGAGGAGCAGCGGCTGCGCTGGATGGAGCTGATGACGGCGGCCGTGGAGAAGGAGCTGCCGGACGACGAGCTGCTGCGCCGCCGGGTGGTGGAGTACTTCGACTGGGGCACCCGCATCGCCAAGGACGTGTCGGCCTCCGCGCCCGGCACGGACCTCGGCGAACCCGGCCCCACACCCCGCTGGGGCTGGGACGGCCTCGCCTGATCAGCGGGGCACCGCCTAGGGTGCGGGGGTGCCTACCCGAACCCTCCTGACCAGCACGTCTCTCGCCGACGCGGCTCTGCTCACCCACACGGAGCGGGGCCACGAGCTCCCGCTCCTGGTGTGGGCTCCGGGGCCGGGCCACCGCATGGTGTCGAGCGCCGTGCTCGGCGGCGGCATCGGCGAGCGCGCCTGGGTGGTCAACGCCCAGGTTCCGCCCGGCTACGACCGGCTCGATCCCGTCGCCCACCTCCGCGACCTGGCCGCCGAGGCGGGGCTCACCGGCGCGGGTGTGGGTCTGATGACGGCCGCCTCGGTCGCGGACCGTTGCCACGCCGAGGACGGCGGTGTGCGGGCGGTGGTCACCGCGGGGATCGGCGTACGGGGCTGGGCCGCGGCACCGGGCGCCGGTGGCGTCGCGCTCCCCCGCCCCGGCACGATCAACATCATCGTGTCGCTGCCCGTCCCCCTCACGGACGCGGCCCTCGTGAACGCGGTGGCCACCGCCACCGAGGCGAAGGTGCAGGCCCTGGTGGAACTCGGCGCGGACGCCTCGGGCACACCGACGGACGCGGTCTGCGTGGCGGCCCCGACACCCATCGTTCCCCGCACCGAGACCGGCCCCCGCGCGGGCGCCGGCACCGACCCCCGTACCGACACCGACACCGATGCCCACACCCACGGGGAGCCGTTCGCCGGCCCGCGCTCGCTGTGGGGCGCCCGCCTGGCCCGCGCGGTTCACGGGGCGACGCGCGCGGCGTGCGCGGGCCTGGTCACCCCCTAGGGGCCGGTCGGCCGTGGCGTACGCCTCGATCGCGGCCCACTGATGCGCGGGGCCCCGCCCGGTGCGATCCACGCGTAGGCCGCGCGCCACCGCGGCCGTGGCCCCTCAGCCGTGGCTCCTCACCCGTGCGACAGCAGCGCCGCCGTGAGTTCGGCCGCCCGGCGGTGCCACAGATGGGCGCCCCGCAGCATCGCGTGGCCGCCCGTCGGCATCGGGATGCCCGCCGCGTCGGCGCCCGCCGCACGGGCCCTGCGGACGAAGTCCCAGGACGCGCGGGCCGAGGTGACGCGGTCGCTCTCGTCGTGGAGCAGGTAGAGCCGCCGACCGCCGAGGTGGTCGACGGGTTCGTCGGTGGGGCACCAGGGCGCCAGGGCGACGACACCGCGGACGGCGGGGTCTCCCGCGGCGGCGAGTGCCGCGCGGCCCCCCATCGAGTGGCCGACGAGGACGACGGGGACGGACCCGGCCTGTTCCCGGAGCCGTACGAGCGCGCTCTCGGCGTCTCGCGCGGCGTCGGCGCTCTCGCCGTTCCAGCCGCGGTGGCGGTAGCGGACCTCGGCGATCAGCACGTTCCGGCCCCGGACGGCCCGGCTCACCGCGGCGGCGAAGGGCCGCATGCGCAGCGCGGGCAGGTTGAGGGCGGGGGGCGGCCCGGGGCCGTCGGCACGGCCCCCGTGGAGCAGCAGCACGGCCGCGGTCGGCACGGCGGGCTCGCTGCGGACGACGAACGCGCCGGGGTCGGCACGACGGGTGGGGCAGAGCGTCATCGGGCGCTCGCCCCCCTCCCGGTCCGGTGCGGTGGCCGGCGGGGCCGTCCGCTCGTGCGGACCGCCTGCTGTCCGGGCTGCTGCGCCATGGTGGGCCTCCAGGAGTCGCTTGCCGCTTCCCCGGTGGAGCGGTCCGCTCACGACACGGGGGGAGTCGACCGTGAGGCCCGCAGTCTGCCAGGTCGCACGGTCCGTCAGATACGGAACCCCGGCGGACGGGGAGGCGTTCCTGTCGTCACGGGGTGCCGGGGGTCCCGGTGGGCGCCGCCGGGGCGGGGCAGGCGACGGTGCCCGGGCGCACGGAGAGCTTGAGCTTCGGTGTGGTGAGGAGCCCCGGTATCTGGAAGTCCTGGGCGGTGCCGACGATCCGGTCGAACTTGGCGTACCGCGCCTGGATGCCGAAGCGGTGCTGCGGGCTGTTCAGCGGGTTCACGACGTACGCCCCGCTCGCGTCCTTGACGGTCCTCACGTCGGTGCCGTTGGTGTTGAGGTCGACGACGCCGTCCATGTCGAGGACCCCAGTGGCGTTCCGCAGGTCGAGGACGGTGTTCCTGGTCCTGATCTCCCAGGAGCCCGGGTTGTCGTCGCCGAGGGTGAGGAGCAGCGTGTACGTGGCTCCCGCGATCTCCTGCCGCCGGCTCAGGCAGAGGCCGTTGAGCATCCCGTCCGCGAACCCCATGCGGAGGACCCGGACGGATCCGGTCGAGCCGTCGGGCCGGACGACGGTCTGGTCGACGACCGCGGCGCCGTACTGCGTCCCGTACAGGCTGCTCGTCGTGAAGTCGACGGGCCGGTCCTGGACCTGGAGGCCGACGGCGAGCGCGCCGCTCGCCATGGCGGAGCCGAGGCCGCCGGCCGCCAGGAGCGCGGGCACGGCGACGGCGAGGGACCGGCGCCAGTGGGTACGCCCTTCCGGACCGCGGCCCGGGGGGCTGGGGCGATGCGCGGGGCTCGCGGGGCGCGGAGGACGACCCGAGCTCGCGGGGCCCGGGGGACGACCCGGGCTCGCGGGGCCCGGGGGACGCCCCGAGCTCGCCGCGCTCGGGGGACGCCCCGGGCTCGCCGGGGTCGGGGGACGCCCCGGGCTCGCCGGGCTCTCGTGGCGGACTTCGTGCTCGGGGCTCATGGCGTGGTCACCGTGATGGTTCCGGGAAGGTGGACGGGGTTGTCGGTGGAGTTCAGCGCCGCGTGGTCGTCGACCGTGCGGATCGCGTAGACGTCCCCGACGAAGTCCTCGGCCCCCGCGGTGAGCGGGATGAGGGAGCCGAAGAAGTCGAGGAGTCCCTGCACTCCGCAGATCTTCACGAGCACGCGGACGCAGACCTGGGAGATGGTGCCCCACATCGTCGTCGTCTCGGGCTTGCCCGCGCTGTCGTACCCGCCGAGGGAACCCTCGCCGGGGACGTCGATGGTGACGGTGTGGCCCGCCGCCCGCTGCGTCACGTTCATGTGCGAGCGGATCTTGAGCTTGGTGAAGGTGTACCGGTTGGTGACGCGCGTGGTGCCGTCGGAGAGCCGGATGGTGACGTTCTTCTCGACGGTCATGGAGACGGCGACCATGCTGGCGATGGTGACGCGGAGCGGGTCGGGGGAGGGCAGGAAGGGCACGCCCATCGGCTCGACGGCGGCCGTCGCCCCGGCGGCGCGGCTCGGCTGCCCGGACCAGAGCGCGGTGACGACGGCGAGGACGAGCGCGGCGGTGACGGCGACGGCCCTGCGCCGCGCCCCGGCCGACGGCGTCGCGCGGACCGCCGTCGCCCGCACCTGCGGCGGCTTCGTCCTCGCGGGCATGCTCCTCACCCCTCCGCCTCCGCCGGCATCCGGCGGCGGGGCCGTTTGGCGCCCCAGCCGACCATCATGGATCCGCCGAGGACGCCGAGGGCCATGCCGAGCAGGAAGCCCCCGAGGTTGGAGACGACGAGCGAGACGACCGCGAGGACCACGCCGATGAGCCCGAAGGTGTAGCGCTGGCCGGGCAGTGCCAGCGGGAGGAGGCCGCACAGGATCATCCCGCCGCCCACGAGGTAGCCGGCCACTCCCCCGAAGCCCGTGCTGACGATCAGCTGCAGGGAGCTGAGGGAGAACTTGAGGACGGTCCAGCCCCCGGCGACCAGCCACACCCCGCCCCAGAACGGCCGTGTACGGCGGAAGGCCCGGAACCACGCGTACGCGTGCGTCAGCCGGCTCAGCATGTGGAGGCCGATCCCGCGACGACCCTGATCTTCAGGTCGGGCAGCACGAGCGCGCCCGCCATCTCGGCGTCGTAGGCCGTGGCGCTGAGTCCGTGCAGCGTGATGGAGCTGCCTCCTTCTCCGCCCGCCGAGCCCAGCCCGAACCCGCCGGGCAGCGCGCCCGTGAGCGGCTTGCCGGCGACGGTGACCTGGTCGGCGGACTGGCCGAGCACCGCGTTCTGGAGGGTGGTCGGCCCGTACGACTGGAGTTCGGTCGCCTGGATGTAGAGGTTCGAGGCGTCGATGTCGGTGCTGAAGGCGGTGGGCGGGGTGGCCGTCACCTTCTGACCGCCCGTCAGGAGGAGCGAGTACGGGACGCCCGCGATGGTCTGGTGGACGATCCCGCAGAGCCCGGCGAGTCCGGCGCTGGCGAAACCGACGCGCGCCATCGCCGTGTTGGTGGTCGTACTGCCGTCCGGGCGCCCGACGGCCGGTGTGTTGACGATGGCGCCGAATCCACTGCCCTCGACCCCGTTGGACGTGAGGGTGAACGGCTGTCCCGCGACACTGAAGTTGGCGGCGAGCGCCCCCTGCGCGAGCGCGGCGCCGAGGACGCCGACGGCGACGGCGGAGGGGACGAGGGCGAGCGCGCCGCGTCCCCAGCGGGTCCCGCGCCGGGTGCCGTCGGCCGCCTCGGCGAGCATCCGGGCGTTCCAGTCGACGGCGGCGCGGGTTCCGGTGGTACGTATCCGGGCGAGGGCCGGTCCGACGCGGCGGGGGCTGAACGGGCTCCGGTTCATACGGATCCGCTCCCCACGGACACGCCGGCCGGCCTCGTCCGGCGGCGGAAGGGGCCGCCCTTCCGCCCGACGGGCTTCTCGGGGAGCCAGGCGAAGGCCATGGATCCTCCGAGGACGGACAGGACCATGCCGACGAAGAGCCCGCCGAGGTTCGACAGCGGGAACGAGGCGACCCCGGCGATCACCGCGATGACGCCGGCCGTGTGGCGCTGGCCGGGCAGCAGCAGCATGAGGAGGGCCATCGCCATGAGGACGACGCCGCCCGCCATGCCCGCGATCCCTCCGACGCCGACCTGGAGGATCTTCCCGAGCGGTGCCATCGGCAGGAAGAAGATGACGAATCCGCCGAGCGCGGTCCAGACCGTCGCCCAGAACGGCCGGGTGCGGCGCCAGCGCCGGAAGGCCGCACGGGCTCCGCGGACCGGCGCGACCGGGTCGGCGGCGTCGGCGAGGCCGGCGGGGCTCGACGGGACGGGCTCACCGGGGCCGGGAGCCGGCTCGGGCGGTGGATCGATGGTCATGGCGACCTCGCAGGTGAGGGTCGTGGGCGGGTGGGTCCGGGATCTGGGTGGGTGGGGCCGGG
>NZ_LIVV01000001.1:0-35419 GCF_001905825.1 Streptomyces sp. CB02009 | reverse complement strand
GGGTGGGGGCCGGGGGCGGTGCCGCGCGTGGAGCACGGACCCCGGCCGGTGGCGACGGACCCCGGCCGGTGGCGACAGACCCCGGAGCCCCGGCCGGTGGTGACGTGCCGTGCGGTGCGGGTCCGGTCGGCTCAGCAGCCCTTGTCGCCGTGGGCGATGCCGATGGCGAGGTCCGGCAGGGTGATCGCGCCGGAGATCGTGGCGCCGTTGGCGTCGGCGTGGAGGTTCTTGATGTCGGTACGGCCGCCGGTGGCGTCGAGGCCGAACTGGCCCGGAGTGCCGTCGGTGATGCCCGAGCCCTTGATGCCGGCCCCGTCGGCTGCGGCGCCGATGACGTTCGGGGTGGTGGCGCTCGCGTTGAGGGTGGCCGTAGCGGCCTTGAGGGACTGGGCGTCCAGGACCAGCTTGTTGGCCTGGAGACCGCCGCCGGCGACGAGTTGGTCGCTGGTGAGCGGGGTTGCCGCCGCCGGCGAGGAGATGTTGAGCGACCAGGTGCCGAGGCTCCCGATCACCGGGAGGTCGACGGACTGGACGGCGTGGACGCAGATGCCGTCGAGGCCGGCCTTGGCGATGCCGACCTCGGCCGCGCCCTTGGCCCCGCCGGCGTCGATGGTGTGCATGACGGCGCCGATGCCCTGCGGCGCCGCCACCGTCTTCGAGCTGAGGGTGAAGGGGACGCTGGTGAGCGAGAGGTTCGCGGCGAGCGCGCCCTGCACCATGGCCGTGGCCATGGCGGCGACGGCCGCCGCGGCGGGCACGGCGAGGAACGCGGATCTGCGCCAGCGGGTGACGCCCCTGGTCTCGTGCTGCATGTGATCTCCAACCGTCGTCCCGCACACGCCGCGCGGGTGGGGATGTGGACTCAGCCGTGCGTCCCGCGGCCGGATGGGGCTGGTCGGTCGTGGCTGCCGGAGACGTACGACACTTCATGGCTGCTTGTTCGAGAATTGGACACTCTCTGATGAAGTGTCAATACTTCGAACAATCCTGAGAGGAATTCCTCTGGACTAGGCTTGCCCGATGCCACGGTTCAGGGAGACGGTCCGGACACTGCTGCGCGAGCGCCTGCTGGACGCCGCGTACGAGACCGTCGCGGACCGCGGCTTCGACAAGCTGCGGATGGCGCACGTGGCCGGCGCGGTCGGCGTCAGCCGCCAGACGCTGTACTCGGAGTTCCCCTCGAAGGAGGCGGTCGGCGAGGCCCTCTTCCAGCGCGAGCTGGAGCGCTGCCTCGTCGGCATCCAGGAGGGCCTCGACGCCCACCGGGACGACCTGCGCGCGGCGGTCGAGGCCGCCGTCGGCTTCACACTCACGCTGGCCGGCCGGAACCCGCTGATCAGGGCCATGCTGACGAGCACCGGCGAGGACGGCCTCCTCTCCTATCTGACGACCCGCTCGGCAGCGGCCTTCGACACGGCGACGGCGATGGCCGACGCGTACGCCGCCGAGGCCTGGCCGACGATCGACCCGGTGGCGCGCGAACTCGCCGTGGACGCGGCGGTCCGGCTCACGGCGAGCCACATCGTCCAGGCCGGCGCCTCGCCCGAGGAGTCGGCCCGGCGCATCGCGGACACCGTGGTCCGGGTCGCCCTGAGCACGGGCGGCGAGACGGTACCGCCCCCACGCGCGACCCCGGCCTGATCGACAGGACCCTGCTAGGGGCCCGGCCCCCGGTACTCCTCCAGGACCGGCCGGTTGCCGATGTCCGGGGACGCCGAGACCGGGAAGGCCCGCACCCCGACCCTCGCCTCGATCCGCGCGATCTCGCCCCAGCCGTACGCCCGCGAGTCGTCCGACAGGTCGGGGTTGTCGCCCAGGTAGAAGAACGACCCCTCGGGTACGGTCCGCAGCTCGGACCGCGCCGACCGGGTCCCGTCAGGACCGCAGCACGCGCCCGTACGACGGGCCTGCGACGCCCACTGGGGCGCCACCACCCGCCGGACCGGGCCCTCTCCCCCTTCCTGCACGAGCACCTGGAAGGGCTCCCCGGGCGTGGAGACGATGCCGACCCGGTCACCGGGCAGGCCGATCACCCGCTTGACCAGGAGGGTGTCCTTCCCGGTGGCCCGGAGCAGCACGACGTCGAACCGGTGCGCCTTCCCCGCGGAACCCGGCGCCGCGAGGATCCGGTCCCCCTCCTGAAGGGTCGGCGCCATGCTCGTGCCGTCGATCCGGATACCGAGGGCCGTCACGGCCACCACGGCGACGAGGCAGAGCACCACGCCGGCCCCGAGGACGGCACCGACCGCCCGGCGCACGGTCACCGGGGCCCGGGCCGGGTACGGGGACGGGCGCGGGCGCGGGTGCGGGTGCGGCGGCGGTCCGGGGCCCGCACGGCTCCGGACCGGTCGATTTCGGTCATGGCGGGACGGTAGGACGAGCGCGGGGCGGCGGCTGTGACCGTACCGCTCAGGGTTGTTGACCGGGTGCGCGCGGCGTCGCATCCGCTGCACCCCGGGGGTCCCGGGCGCGCGGCGTCGGATCCGGTGCGCCCCGAGGGTCCCGGGCGCGCGGCGTCGGATCCAGTGCGCCCCGGGGGTCCCGGGCGCGTGCCCTGGCCTGGTAGGCCCGGGGTGTCTCGCCGGTCCAGCGCCGGAACGCCCGGTGGAACGCGCTGGGTTCGGAGAAGCCGAGCCGGCGCGAGAGCCGCTCGATGGAGATCCGGCCGCCGGTCAGCTCGGCGAGGGCGTGATCGCGCCGCACCTGGTCACGGAGCCGCTGGTACGTGGTGCCCTCGGCGGCCAGTTGGCGGCGCAGGGTCTGCGGGCTGACGGACAGCCGTCCGGCGAGCTCCTCGGGCGTCGGCACCGGCCCGGTGGGCAGGGACCTCCCGATCAGATGCCGCACCCGGCCGGTCGCGGTACTGCCGTAGTCGGCGCCGACGAGCACGTCGACGGGGGCGCGGCGGAGGAAGACCTTGAGCGCGGCCGCGTCCCGCAGGACCGGCTCGTCGAGGTCGGCCCGGTCGAAGACGGCGGCCGTCCGCGCGGCGCCGAAGACGCAGGGCGCCCCGAACAGGAGGGCGTACTCGCGCGCGTGCCGGGGCTCGGGGTGCATGAGCTCGACACGGCGCAGGCCGATCCGGCGCCGGACGAGCCAGCCGGCGAAGCGGTGGGCGACGAGGACGGTGGACTCGGCGCCGAAGTGGAGGGGGTCGTCGTACCCGGAGACGTCGAACTCCATCCGGGCCTCGTCGACACCGTCGGCCCAGGCGAGGCCCGCCACCGGTTCCACGAGGCGGAAGCTCGGTCCGCCAGGGAAGAGGGAGTAGAAGGTGCCGGCCCGCCGGAGCGCCTCGCGCAGGTCACGGCTGCCGTGGACCACGACGTGGGCCATCGTCGCGAAGGTCCCGACCTTGCTGGGCGCGCCGCCGAGGCCGATGAGTTCGTCGTCGAGCGTGGCCCAGAGCATTCTGACGAGCTGTCCGAACTGCTCGGCCGTCACCCGGGCCGCCGATTCGGCCGTGACCGGGGCCTGGGCCGGAGCCGTGCCCGGGGCCGGAGCCGTGCCCGGGGCCGGAGCCGGCGTCCACTCCTCCTTCAGGGCCGCCTCGGCGAGCGCCGGGGAGAGGCCGGCGCGGGCGAGCAGCGGCCCGGTGGCGACCCCGCGCCGCTCGGCGGCCAGGAGCACGGCTCGTACGTGATGGGCACTCACCGACCGCGTCAGCATGCCCGTCGCCTCCCGTCGGATGGACAGTTCCATCACCAGATGTCCAGGATCTGACACTCTAGTAAGAACTGTAAGGAGGCGAACGCCCGATCCTGTGAACGGGACACAGGTCACAGACGTACCTTCTGGCAGGAGCACCATGGCTCCGGACGCACGAGGGAAGAGGGGCAGCACATGAGCGGAGTGGCACGCCGGACGGTCGTCGCGGCAGCGGGCGGCGCGGGCCTGGCAGCGGCGCTCACCGCATGCGGGGGTGGCGGCACGAACGACAAGGCGGAAACGGCCGAGGGCGAGACGCTCGCACGGACCGCGGACATCCCGGTGGGCGGCGGGAAGGTCCTCGCCGACAAGGGCGTCGTCATCACCCAGCCGAAGGCGGGCGAGTTCCTGGCCTTCTCCTCGAAGTGCACCCACGCGGGCTGCGCCGTGAGCGGCGTCAAGGACGGCGTCATCGTCTGCCCGTGCCACCAGAGCCATTTCGACATGTCGGACGGCAGCGTGAAGTCCGGCCCGGCGGGCTCCCCACTGCCGCCGACACCGATCCAGGTGGTCGGCGACTCGATCAGTCTCGGCTGACGAAGCCCCCGGCGTTCCCGGGCCTTCCTCCGCCCGACGCGCCCGGCCCACCCGCCGCGCCCGACGCGCCCGGCAGCTTCACCGTGCTCGACGCCCTCGCCGTGCCCGACGCCCTCGCCGCGTCAGCCGCCCTCACCGCGCTCCCGGACCGCCGGACCGCCGAGGCGCCTTCCAGCAGGCGAGTATCTCGTCGGTCGTGGTGATCGTGGCGACGAGCGCGAGGGTGTGACGGATCATCGCGGGGGTGTAGTCGGCCGGCACCCCCGCGATGGCGTCCCCGGGCACGACCACGGTGTAGCCGAGGTTGACGGCGTCGAAGACGGCGTTGGGCACGGCCACGTTGGCGGAGACACCGGTGACGATCAGGGTCCGGCAGCCGAGATTGCGCAGCAGCGGGTCGACATCGGTCCCGGCGAGCGGCGAGAGCCCGTGCAGCCGCCGTACGACGAGGTCCTCCTCGGCGACCTCGATCGGTTCGGCGATCCGCACCGCCGTGCTTCCGCTGTGCTGCTGCACGGGAAGCCGTGCCGCGGCCCGGAAGAGCCGGGCGTTGCTGTTGGCGCCCCGCCCGTCGGGGCGCCGCTCGGCGACGGCGTGGACGACCTGGACGTCCGCCTCGTGCGCGGCGGCCACCAGCCGTGCGACGTTCCGCAGGGCCCCCGACGAGCGGGCGACTGCGGCCAGTTCGGGCAGTGCGCTCCCCCTCCCGACCACTCCCTGCTGGCATTCGACGGTGAGCAGTACGACCCCGCCGTCCGGCCGGATCCGCTCCGCGAGCCGTTCTCCCGCCCTCTGCTCCATGGTCCCTCCCCTTGCACGCACGCGAATGGCCCCCCATGCTTTCTGACGTCTCATCAGAAATCCAGAAGGGTGCCGACGATGACCGTCGCACAGCGCCGTGGACGCCGGATCATGATGACCCCGGCGGAGCTCGACTCCTTCCTCGCCGAACAGCGCACCTGCCGGGTCGCGACCGTCTCCGCCGACGGCCGCCCGCACGTGAGCGCGCTCTGGTACGCCTGGGACGGCTCCTCGCTCTGGCTGTACTCGCTGACCCGCAGCCGCCGCTGGGCGGAGCTGCGCTCCGACCCGAGGATCGCCGTCGTGGTGGACGACGGCGAGGACTACGGCGAACTGCGCGGTGTGGAGCTTTCGGGCACCGTCACCTTCGTCGGCGAGGCCCCGCGCACCGGCGAGGCGTGCCCCGAACTCGACGTGCCCGAGCAGCTCTTCGCCGCCAAGAACTTCGGCCTGGACGCGATGCCGCACGACGGCAGGCACGCCTGGATGCGGCTGACACCGGACGCGATCGCGTCCTGGGACTTCCGCAAACTGGCGGGCCTCTGACCCCCGGCTCAGCTCCCCAACGGCTCGGCCGCCGCCCGCAGCGCGCCGACGACCGCCCGTACGGAGGGCCGGCGGCCCGCGTCGGCGCGCCAGGTCGCGTAGATGTGACGCCGCACCTGCTGCCGTACGGGCACGAAGACGACCCCCTCCGGTACGGGTCGGCCGAGCCGGGGTGTGACGCACACCCCGAGTCCCGCCGCGACGAGCGCCAGCTGCGTGTGGTGCTCCCCCGCCAGGTGACCGATCCGCGGTTCGATGCCCTGCGAGCGCAGCGTGAACATCAGCCAGTCGTGGCAGAACTCGCCCTCCGGCCAGGAGACCCACTCCTCGTCGGCGAAGTCCACCAGGTCCAAGGCCTCACGCCCGGCCAGCCGGTGCCCGGCGGGCAGGGCCACGTCGGCGGAGTCGTCGAGCAGATGGGCACGCTCCAGGCCGCCGGGCACGGGCGCCCGCTTGTTGCTCCAGTCCAGGACGAGCGCGAGGTCCGCGTCGCCGCGCAGCACCGCGCGCACGCCGTTCTCCGGCTCCAGCTCCGTCGTACGGACCCGGAGCTCGGGGTGCCCCTCGCGCAGGGCGGCGAGGGCCGCCGGGAACAGGCCCCGGGCGGCCGTCGGGAAGGCGGCGACCCGCACCTCGCCCACGACCTGGCCCCGCTGGGCCTCGATGTCGGCCTGCGCCATCTGGACCTGGGAGAGGATCCGGGCCGCGTGCTCGGCGAGCAGCTGCCCGGCGTCGGTGAGCCGCACCCCCCGCCCGTTCTTGGCGAGCAGCTGCTGCCCCACCTCGCGCTCCAGCTTGGACAACTGCTGGGAGACGGCGGAGGTGGTGACGTGGAGCCCGTCGGCCGCGCCGCTGACGGATCCGTGCCGGGCGACGGCGTCGAGGGTGCGCAGGCGCTCCAGATTCAACATGTAAGCGATACTAAGGGAAGGGGTCGAGGAATTCTCGCTTGTCCTAAGACATCGGGACGGTCACCCTGAGTGGCATGAGCCCCGCAGCCCCGCCCACACCGTCCCCGGCGTCCCCCGCCCCCCGCCTGCTCGACTGGCGCGTCCGCTTCGGCGTACTGGCCCTGATCTGGGGTTTCAGCTTCGTCTTCATCAAGGTCGGGACGGAGGGCTTCGCGCCGTTCCAGGTCACCTTCGGACGGCTCCTCTTCGGTACGGCGGTGCTCGCCGTCGCCCTGGTCGTGAAGCGCGACCGGCTGCCGCGCGGAGCCCGCGTCTGGGGCCATCTGACGGTCGCGGCCTTCCTCCTCAACGCCCTGCCGTTCTCCCTCTTCGCGTACGCCGAGCTGACCATCCCCTCGACGCTCGCGGGCATCTGCAACGCGACGACCCCGCTGTGGGGCATGCTGCTCTCCCTCGTGGCACTCTCCGAGGACCGCCCGACCCGGGTCCGCGCGGCCGGCCTGGGCATCGGCTTCGTGGGCGTGCTCACGGTCCTCGGCGCGTGGCAGGGCTTCTCGGGCGTCGACGTGACGGGCACGGCGCTGGCCCTGCTCGCCTCCTTCAGCTACGCGGTCGGCTGGATCTACGTCCGCAGGACACTGAGCGGCACGGACGCCTCGAACCTCTCGCTCGCCGGCTCCCAGGTCGGCCTCGCGACCCTGCAACTGGCGATCGTCACGCCGCTGTTCACCTCACTCCCGACGTCCGTGGACGTGCTCCCGCTGCTCGCGGTGATCGCACTCGGCGCCCTCGGTACGGGGTACGCGATGCTGCTCCAGTACGGGGTGGTCGCGGAGGTCGGCCCGACGACGGCCGCGATGGTCACGTACTTCATCCCGGTCATCGCGACGGCGGCGGGAGTGGCCCTCCTGGACGAACAACTCACCTGGAACACCCCGGTGGGCGCGCTGATCGTCCTCACGGGCGCGGCCCTCACCCAATCCCGCCGAAAGCCCCACCCGCACCCGGTAGCAGGCAACACCCCCACCGCCACGGCCTCCGCCCCGCGCACAACGCACAGCGCCACCAGCTCCATCAGGCCGACACCGGCCGGCGCCACCGCCTTTGCGGCCACAACGCCCGCCACCCCTCCCACCCCCGTTGCGGGCACAACGGACGGCACCCCCTGCCGGGCCTAGGCTCCCGCGCCTGAACCCGCACCCCGCCCGCCCCCGTTGTGGGCAACTGTTCCGCTGGGGCGGAACGGGTGGGCACAACGGAACGGCTCCCCTTGCCGGGCCCAGGCTCCCGCGCCTGAACCCGGCGCCCCCACCCACCCCCGTTGTGGGCAATCGTTCCGCCGGGGCGGAACGGGTGGGCACAACGGAACGGAGCCCCTTGCCGGGCCCAGGCTCCCGCGCCCTGACCCGCACCCCGTGCACGCCGCACAACTGGTGCGGGTTCAGGCCCAAGGGGCGGAGGCGCCGCCGAGCGCGCCGTCCCGTGTGCCCACCCGTCCCGCCCTGCGGGACGATTGCCCACACGGCGGGCAGCGAAGGCGCGACCCGCAAGGGCCACACCAAGGCCCCGCCCCACCCCCACCTCACCCATAGCTCCGCGCCACCACCGGCCCCACCACCCCCGCCACCGCCTCCGCGAGCCCCTCGATCTCCCCCGCCCCGAGCCCCGACACGGTCACCCGCACCGCCGGCCCCGCCTGCATCCGGAACCGCGCCCCCGGCGCCACCGCCCACCCCGAAGCCACGAGCCCCGCCACCGCCCCGGTCTCGTCGGGCACCGGCACCCAGACGTTCATGCCGCTGCGCCCGTGGGCCTCGACGCCCCGCCGGGCGAGGGCCCGTACGAGTCCGTCGCGCCGCTTCCCGTACGCGCGCGCGACCACCGCCGGGTCGACCGCGTCCGCGGCCCAGAGGTGCGCGACGGTCCCCTGGAGGAGCCGGCTGACCCAGCCGGGCCCGAGCCGCTGCCGGCCGAGCACCCGGTCGACGGTCTCGGCGTCGCCGGTGAAGGCGGCGATCCGCAGGTCGGGCCCGTAGGCCTTGGCGACCGAGCGGATCAGCACCCAGTGGTCGGTGCCCCCGGCCAGCGGGTGGAGGGGCTGCGCGACGATCCCGTGCCCGTGGTCGTCCTCGATGAGCAGCACACCGGGATGCCCGGCGAGCACGCGCCGCAGCTCCCCCGCGCGGGCCTCGGTGACGCACGCGCCGGTCGGGTTCTGGGCCCGGTCCGTCACGATCACGGCCCGCGCCCCGTCCTTCCCGATCGCGCGCTCGACCGCTTCGGGCAGCGGACCCTCGTCGTCGACGGCGATCGGCACGGGCCGCAGCCCGAGGGCCGGCACCAGGTCGAGCAGGCTGCCCCAGCCCGGGTCCTCGACGGCGACGGCGTCGCCGGGCCGGAGGTGCACGGCGAGCACCCGCTCGACGGCGTCGAGGGACCCGGAGGTGACGCCGACGGGCCCGTCCGGCACTCCGTCCGCGTCGAAGGCGGCGCGCGCGAGGCGCCCGAACTCCTCGTCGACGGGCGCCTCCGCGTACATGCCGGGGCGTGCGGCGTAGCTCCGCGCGACCTCCGCGAAGGCCTCGCCGAGCGCGGGGAGCAGGGCGGGGTCGGGGTTGCCCTTGCTGACGTCCCTGACCCCGGCGGGGGCCTCCACCCGGATGGAGCCGCGCGCGGTGGTGGCGGGTCGTGGGCGCACCCGGCTGCCGCGCCGCCCGTCGGTCTCGATGACCCCGCGTTCGCGCAGGGAGCGGTAGGCGGCGGCGACGGTGTTCGGGTTCACTCCGAGCAGGCCTGCCAACTCCCGCATCGCTGGGAGGAGTTGCCCTGGCTCAAGAGCCCCGAGGCCTACTCCCCGCTCCACGCTCGCGGCGATGTCCGATGCGCGACGACCTTCGATCCGATACTCTCCTAGCACAAACCCAAGTATGCACTAGTGCAATGAGGAACGCAATGAGCGCCACCACCGACACAGCCGCCGTCGACACCTACCCGCCCACCGACCGGACCGTCCCCACCCGCTCCCGCCAGCGCGCGTCGTACGACAAGGCACTGGTCCACTCGATACTCGACGAGGCCTACGTCTGCCACCTCGGGTTCGTGCGGGACGGCGCGCCGGTCGTGCTCCCGACCCTCTTCGGCCGCGTCGAAGACCGCCTCTACGTGCACGGCTCGACCGGCTCGCGGCCGCTGCGCGCGGCCGGCGACGGCGTGGCGGCCCCAGGCCTGCCCGTCTGCCTGACCGTGACGCACGTCGACGGCCTCGTGCTCGCCCGCTCCGCCTTCCACCACTCGCTCAACTACCGCTCGGTCGTGGTCCTCGGCACCGCCCACCAGGTCACCGACCCCGAGGAGCTGCGCGTCGCCCTCGACGCGCTGGTCGACCAGGTCGTCCCCGGCCGGTCCGCCGACTCCCGCCCCGCGAACGCCAAGGAGCTCGCCGCCACGGCCGTGATCCGCCTGGACCTGAACGAGGTCTCGGCGAAGGTCCGCACCGGCGGCCCCAACGACGACGCCGAGGACCTCGCCCTCCCCCACTGGTCCGGTGTGGTCCCCCTGCTCGGCGGATACGGCGCGCCGGTCCCGGCCGACGACCTCGACCCGGCCGTCGCCCTGCCCGACTACCTGGCCGCGCTCTAGAAGCGCCACGGACGGCGAAGCCGCGAACGACGAAGGGACGGACGGACGATGCTGATCCACCCCTGGGACGCCCCCCACGACGAGGACGAGTGGCGCGACTGGCTCTCCCGGCACGACTTCGGCCAGCTCGCCGTCAACGGCCTGCCCGGAAAACCGCCGTGGGTGCAGCCGATGCACTTCCGCTACGAGGCCGAGCCCGGCCCGTACGGCCGGGTGCTGACCCATCTGGCCCGCCCGAACCCGCTGTGGCGGGCCCTTGAGGCGAACCCGACGGTGCTCCTCGGAGTGGTCGACGACTATGTCTTCGTGCCGGGCACGTGGACGGCCCCCGAGGGCACGCCCACCGCGCACGGCACACCCACCTCCTACTACGCCTCCGTCCAGCTGCGCTGCACCGCGCACGTGGTCGACGACCCGGCGGAGAAGGCGGAGCTGCTCAACCGCCAGGTCGCCCACTTCCAGCCGGACGGCGGCACGGCCCCCGCCGTCCCCGGCGAGGCGCCGTTCGGCCGCATGCTGTCCGGAATCCGGGGGCTGCGCCTTGAGGTGACCGAGGTGCGGGCCAAGTTCAAGTACGCGGGGAACAAGCCCGCGGAGGTCCAGGACCGGGTGAGGGAGCGGCTGGCCGAGCGCGACGGCCCGCGCGACCGGGCGGCCCGCGGCCACCAGCTGCGCCGCCGCCCCACCGGCTGACGTCGGCGGGGCACGGGCCCCGCCTCCGCCTGCACCGCCACGGCTCCCGCCGCCCGCCCCCGCCTACACCGCCACGGCCTCCCGCCGCCGTTCCGCCGTCGCCGTCCGCGCCTCGGCGAACGCGAGGCCCGTGACGGCGGCGAGGAGCAGCAGCGTGCCGAGCACGATGGCGGTGGTGAGCCGCTCACCGAGCAGCGAGACGGCGATCACGGCCGCGCTCACCGGCTCCAGGAGCATGATCACGGAGACGGTCGCGGCCCGGACGACCGCCGCCCCGGCGAAGTACAGCGCGTAGGCGAGCGCGGTCGGCACGGCGGCCACGTAGACGAGCAGGAGCAGGACGCTCACCGGCGCGTCCGTGTGCGGGACGAGCCCCTCCGCGAGCGCCGCGGGCAGCAGTCCGACCGCCCCGATCGCGAAGGCCCAGGTCGTGGTGGACAGCGCGTCCGTTCGGCCGCCGTCGCGGCCGAGGTAGCGGGTGAGCAGGGTGATCGCCGCGTATCCCGCCGCCGAGACGACCGCGAGGACGACACCGAGCGGCCGGACCTCCGTCGCCCCGCCGCCGAGGACGAGGACGACGAGCCCGGCGAGCGCCCCGGTGACGGCGGTGACGCCGCCGCGGCCGAGGCGTTCGCCCATGGTGAGCCGGGCGCCGACGGCGATGAGGACGGGTCCCGCGCCCAGCGTGACGACCGTGCCGACCGCCAGGCCGGTGGCCTCGACGGCGGCGAAGTAGGCGCTCTGGAAGACGGTCAGCCCGATCCCGGTCCCGAGGATGCGGGCCGTCCGGCGGCCGCGCGATTCCACGGCGACCCGGGCCGCACGGGCCGTGCGGCGGCGGGGCCGCAGGGCGAGCGCCCCGAGGAGCAGCACGAGGCCGCCGACGCAGCGCCAGAAGGACAGGGCCAGCGGGCCCATGTCGCTGATGCGGAAGATCAGCGAGGCGGCGGCACCGGCCGTGCCCCAGGCGATCCCGGCGACGATCAGATAGAGCAGGCTCCGCCCGACGGACAGGGCGGATTCCGAAGAGTTCGACACGTGACTTCTCCGTGGAAGACAGGAGGGAAGGGTGGTCGCTCGGCTCCGCGCGCGGGCAGCGACGAACCGCTCGGGGGCGAGAGGTCGCCCGGCCGAGCCCGGTCTTCGTCGAGGAGGTCTCCGCGCGCGCTAGGCGGCGGGAGGCGGAAGCACGGTCGCATGCATGATCGGCACCCTAGGTCCCCGGCCGCCGGGCGGACAACTCGGTATCGCGGTCCGTCGCACCCGCGGCGTCCACGGCACCGGCCACCTCCGCCGCCGACCCCGCCACGGGCCCCGCCCCGGGCGCCTTGGGCGTCGACGACTGGGCGATGAAGGCGCCGACCAGGACCACCGCGCCGCCGATGATCTGCGGCGCGTCGAGGTACTGCCCGAGCAGCACCCAGGCGAGCACGGTCGCGATGACGGCCTCCAGGCAGGCCACGACACCCGCCACCTGCGGCGAGAGCCGCCGCACCGAGACGACGCCGGTGACGTACGCGAGCACCGTGGCGATCAGCACGATCCAGCCGAGGAGCAGCCACGCGGGCACGGAGGTGCCGTCCATGTCGGCGCTGCGGCCGAGCAGGGCCCAGTCCATGCCCCACGGACGGGCGACGACGGTGAGGACGAGCGCGCCGATGAGCAGCCCGTACGCGATGACGCCGATCGGGTCGGCCTGTTCGGCGTCGCCCGAGCCCTGGTCGGAGAGGACGAAGTAGCCGACCTGGCAGCAGGCGGCGGCGAGTGCGAGGAGGAGTCCGACGAGGTCGAAGGTGAGTCCGGACCAGACCTGCACGACGCAGGCGAGACCGCCGACGGCCAGGACGACGCCGAGGGCGGCGGCGCGGGTGACGGGCCGGCGCTGGACGAAGCGGACCCAGCCGAGGACGAGGGCCGGGGCGAGGTACTCGATGAGCAGCGCGACACCGACGGGGATGCGGGAGATCGAGGCGAAGTAGAAGGCCTGGACGCCCGCGACGGCGAGGAGCCCGAAGCCCACGAGGAGCGCGGGTTTGCGGCGCAGGAGGTCGCGGTGGCGCCAGGCCACCGGGAGCATGACGAGCGCGGCGCCGGCGACCCGGAGCCAGACGACATGGAGCGGGTCGAGTCCCGCCTCGATGAGCGGCTTGGCCGCCACTCCTGAACCACCGAATGCGAAGGCCGAGGCCAGGGCTAGTCCCAGGCCGGCGCTTCTCCCCTGAGACGCGTGCATCAGGCCATGATGACAGGACGCGGTCAGGGGCGTAACCCCCGTTACACCTGTTGAGACGACTCCCCGGCAGGCCACGGAACGGAGCCTTCCGCCAGAGCGGCCGTACCGGCGTCGGCGGGGGCTCCGGCACGGGCGCTCAGCGCGGCCGGATCGACCCCGGCGCGGCGCAGCACCTCGGCGGCCCGGCTCTCCGGATCGGCGGCGACGACGGCGAGAAGGTCGAGACCGCGCGCCCGGGTGTCCCCGCGCTCGGCGGCCCGCCGGAAGGCCTCCTCGAGGGCCGCGGTCGCGGCCGGCGACCATCCGGAGGCCCGCCCGTCCTGCCCCTCGGCCCCGCGCGTGGCCGGCAGCAGCCGCCCGGCCGCCGACTCCTCGACCGAGCGCTGCCAGCGCAGCCCGTATCCGATGGAGCGCTGGACGAGGTAGCCGAGGACGCGGGCGCGCTTCCGGCCGTCCTCGAAGGCGGCGGCGGCCTCGGGGTCGGCCTCGATGAGCGAGTGCAGGAGGTGGGCGGTGTCGATCTGCCGGTCGCCGTCCCGGAGGGCTCTGCGGCGCGCGCCCGTCACGACCGCCATGAGGGACGGCGTCAGGAACGGCGCGAGCTCCGCGCGCGGGGCGGCGGGCGGCCGCAGGGGCTGCTGGGGAATCGGGACGGGACGGTGCACCCTCTCACCTCATCAGGCTCGGGGCGCCGGGTCATCGCCGGGGAGAAGCATGTCCGCATCCCACCGGAGTTGGGCACGTGCGCGCGGTTCCTCCTCCTTACGGATGAGATCGCGCGCGCCGCCCTCCCGGGGCGCGCGCCGCCTTGCATGGCGCTCCGGACGCAACCACGGGCCCCGCGCCGTACGTCTTCCGATCGTGTTCTGGATGGTGGCCCTGCTCGCGCGCGACGGGCGGCAGTACGTGTACCGGGTGTACGCGCCCCGGGAGGCGCTGCCGGCCGATCTGTTCTGGGCGGCCTTCCACTGCCACGAGGAAGAGGCGGCGCCCCGCGCCTCCGACAGCTTCGACGCGTCCGAGATCTGGTGGATCGGCGACGGGGCGGGGCCGGCCACCGCAGAACTGACGGTTCATCAGTATTGAATGTTCACGGCCGCCCGGCTACGTTCCGCGACACCGGAACCCAGTAGGTACGCGTGAAGGGGTGGTCTCATGGCCGAAGTCAGCGCGGAGGCACGGATCGAGGCACCGACCGGAAAGGTCTGGGCGCAGCTCGTGGACTTCTCCTCGTACGGCGAGTGGAACGCCACCCACACCAACTTTCCGAACGGCGGTCCGGCCGCCCTCGAGGCGGGTGCCACCTTCACGGAGAACATGAAGCTGATGGGCTTCCCCGCCGAGGTGCTCTGGACGGTCGAGGAGCTGGAGGCCGAGCGCGCCTTCGCCATCAAGGGCAAGGGGCCGATGGGCGTGCTCGTCACCACGCGCTACTCACTGGCGGCGGACGGGGAAGACGCCACGACCGTGCGGATCGACGGCGAGTTCACCGGCGCGGCGGTCTCCCTGATGGCGGGCAAGCTCAAGGACTCGGCGACGGCCGCCCTGACGGAGTCGCTGCGCAAGCTCTCGGGCCTGGTGGTCTGATCCGGACGGACGAAAGGGCCCCGTGGCGACCGCCACGGGGCCCTTCGACCGCTCCCGGCCCCTCACGGGCACGGGATCAGTGCTCGTCGGCCAGGATCAGGTACAGCTTCTTGCGGGCCTCGTTGATCACGCCGACCGCCTTCTTCCGCTGCTCGGCGCTGCCGGCCTTCCAGACCTGCCCGAACGCCTCCATGAGTCCGAATCCGGCCTGCCGGATCTCGTTCATGGCCTCCCAGTCGACGCCGCGACCGGCGTCCTCCCAGGGTGCGTCGGGGCCCTCTTCGGCCTCGGCGCGGCCGGTGTCGGTGAGCGTGAACAGCTTCTTGCCGCCCTCGCTCGCGCTGGTGATCAGTCCCTCGTCCTCCAGCATCTGAAGGGTGGGGTAGACCGAGCCGGGACTGGGCCGCCAGGCCCCGTCGCTGCGCTCGCCGATCTCCCTGATCATCTCGTAGCCGTGCATCGGGCGGTCCTTGAGGAGCGCCAGGATCGAGGCGCGCACGTCGCCGCGCCGCGCCCTTCCCCGGCCGCCCCCGTGACCGCGTCCGCCGCCGAAGGGACCGCCTCCGAAGGGTCCGCCGCCGAAGCCCGGCCCGAAGGGCCCGAACGCCGCGCGCCGTCCTTCGAAGTCACCGCGAGGCCCGGGGCCGCAGGCTCCACGGCCGGCTCCGTGTCCGTTTCCGTACTCGTGTCCATGTGAACGCATCGCAACGCTCCTTCCATCGGGTTTCATTCGCTGAACTGTCGCGATGCCTCAACGATATATCGGAACTGTTCGGCGAGCAAGCTTGCCGACTGAACCGTCGCCGTCCCACCACCGTCCGCCGGCCGCCGGCGTCTGACCTCCGGACGCCGCGCCCGCCCCCGCACCTCATCCGCCCAGGTCACCGCCCCACACCGAAGGAGTGCCGGTGCGCCCCCACCCGGTCCAGTTCTCCGCGATTGGCCTTGGCCCGCCCGATCCGGCCCCCGGTACGGTCGGCGCCATGAGGATCCGCATCGTCGACGCCTTCACCGACCAGCCCTTCTCCGGCAACCCGGCCGGAGTCCTGCTCCTGGACTCCTTCCCGGACGACGCCTGGCTCCAGCGGGTCGCCGCGGAGGTCAACCTCTCCGAGACGGCCTTCGCCCACCCGCTGCCCGCCGGCGGCGAGGCCGACTGGGCCCTGCGCTGGTTCACCCCCACCACCGAGGTCGACATGTGCGGCCACGCCACACTGGCGACGGCCCACGTCCTGCACTCCACCGGTACGGCGAGCGGCCCCGTCCGCTTCGCGGCCCGCTGCGGCCTGCTCGGCGCCACCGCCGAGGCCGACGGCACGATCACGATGGGCTTCCCGACCTCCACCCTCACCCCGGCCCCCGTCCCCGACGGCCTGGAGAAGGCGCTCGGCGCCGAGGTCGTCGCCGTCCACGACACGTCCGACCACATCGGCGACCTCGTCGTCGAGCTGCGCGACGAGCCCACCGTGCGCGCGCTCGCGCCGGACCACGCCGCCCTGAAGGTCCTCTCGACCCGCGGCATCATCGCCACCGCCGCCGCCCAGGACCCGGACGGGGCTTACGACTTCGTCTCCCGCGGCTTCTTCCCCGCCGTCGGCATCGACGAGGACCCGGTGACCGGCAGCGCCCACACCGCGCTCGCCCCCTACTGGTCGGCCCGGTTCGGCCGCGACGACCTGGTCGGTCTGCAGGGCGGCGCCCGCACCGGCATCGTCCGGACACGGCTGCGCGGCGACCGCACTCTCCTGAACGGTCACGCGGTCACGGTCATCGAGGGCGACCTGCGCGCCTGACCCCGCGGTCGCGGAACGAGCGAGGGGGGGTACGGAGACTCCGTACCCCCCTCGCTCCCCCGCACCGGGGCCGCGGCCTCAGACCGTGGGCAGCCACCCCACCTTGCCCGCGAGCAGCCCGTATCCGACGAAGGCCACGATGTCGAGCAGCGCGTGCGCCACGACCAGCGGCCCGACCCGCCCCCACCGCCGGTACAGCAGGACGAAGACCACGCCCATCACCACGTTGCCGACGAACCCGCCGATCCCCTGGTAGAGGTGGTACGAGCCGCGCAGCACCGAACTCGCCACCAGCGCGGCCATCGGCGTCCACCCCAACTGCCCGAGTCTGCGCAGCAGATACCCGACGACGATGACCTCCTCCAGAACGGAGTTCTGGATCGCCGAGAGGATCAGCACCGGGTACTTCCACCACACGTCGGGCAGCGACTCGGGCACCACGGTGAGGTTGAAGCCCGTCGCCCGCGCCGCCAGGTAGAAGGCGAGCCCCGCACTGCCGATGCCCGCCGCGACCAGCGCCCCGCGCCCGAGGTCGGGCCAGGGCCGGGTGCGGTCGAAGCCGATGGCCTTCAGCCCCGAGCCCTCGCGCAGCAGCAGATGGGCGACGAGCAGGACCGGCACGAGGGCCGAGGCGATGCCGAAGAGCTGCCACGACAGGTCGAGCCAGGGCCGCCCCGGGGCGTACGAGCCGTTGAGCGTGGCCGCCTGCTCCTTCAGCGCCCCGGTCTTGGTGAGCGAGCCGATGAAGCTGATGAGCGACGACAGGGCGCTCGCCCCGAGCGAGAGCGCGAGGACGATGAGCGTCTCGTTGCGCAGGACCCGGCGCGACAGCCCGTCGGGAGGCAGGGAAGCGTCACTCACTCGTTGGTCCGACACCACACCTGTCTCCACTTCCCGGTCGCGGACGGACACCGCTCCGGCGGCATCCCGATCACTGTGCCATGATCGGCCACCGCCCCCGCCCGCGACCCCGGGAGCCGCGCTCAGTCGATCCCGACCGGCCAGGTGTGCACCGGCTCCCCCGCGTGCATGAGGCTGCGGTAGCGGCGGGTGGTCGCCGCGAGGGCCGCCTCGCGGTCGAGACCCGCCTCCAGCGCCCGGTGGAAGGTGTCGGCCTGCCAGGAGGCGCCGTTCACCTTCCGCAGACAGCGCTGCTCGATCACCCCGAGGTAGAAGTCGCGGTCCGCGGGTTCGATGTGCCAGGCGTCGAGCCCGGCCGCGGCCAGTGGCAGCAGCTCGTCCAGGACGAGCCGCACCGCGGGGACGGTGGCGACGCCGCCGGCCCGCCCGGAACGCGGCCAGCGCAGCTCCGCCTCGATGCCGTGCCGGCAGGCCGTGTCGAAGTTGGCCTCCGCGTCCTCGAAGGCCATCCGCTTCCAGACGGGCCGGGGGTCGTCGGCGAGGGAACGGACGAGCCCGTAGTAGAAGGCCGCGTTGGCGATGACGTCGGTGACGGTCGGACCGGCCGGCAGGACCCGGTTCTCGACGCGCAGGTGCGGGACGCCGTCGACCCAGCCGTACACCGGCCGGTTCCAGCGGTAGACCGTGCCGTTGTGCAGGACGAGCTCCTGGAGGCGCGGCACCCCGCCGCCGTCGAGGACGAGGAGCGGATCCTCCTCGTCGCAGATCGGCAGCAGCGCGGGGAAGTAGCGCAGGTTCTCCTCGAAGAGGTCGTACACCGAGTCCACCCACCGCTCCCCGAACCAGGTGCGCGGCCGGACGCCCTGGGCCTGGAGTTCGGGCGGCCGGGTGTCGGTGGCCTGGGTGAAGAGCGGCGGCCGGGACTCGCGCCACAGTTCGCGGCCGAAGACGAAGGGGGCGTTGGCACCGAGCGCGATCTGGACGCCGGACACCGCCTGCGCCGCGTTCCACACGGCGGCGAAGCGGGCGGGCGTGACCTGGAGGTGGAGCTGCACCGAGGTGCAGGCCGCCTCGGGAACGATGGACTCCGAGGTGCAGAGGAGCCGTTCCACCCCGTGGATGTCGAGCGTGAACTCCTCGCCCCTGGCGGCGAGGATCTGGTCGTTGAGGAGCGTGTAGCGGTCCGCCGAGGAGAGGTTCTCGGGAACCAGGTCGTCCTGGGTGAGGGTCGGCAGTATGCCGATCATGACGACGCCCGCGTCGAGTTCCGCGGCCTTGCGGTCGGCATATCCGATTCCGGTGCCGATCTCCTCCGCGAGCCGGTCGAAAACGCGCCCGTCGAGCTGGTGGGGCGCGATGTTCACTTCGAGGTTGAACATTCCGAGTTCCGTCTGGAAATCGGGGCTGGCGATCTTTTCGAGAACCGGCCCGTTCAGCATGCGGGGCAGTCCGTCGGCACCGGCCAGATTGAGTTCGATCTCCACGCCCATGAGATTGCGGGGACGGTCGAACCTCTTCTCCGCCAGAAGCCTCGCGAGTCCCGCGAGACACTGCTGGAGCTTTCTCCGGTACTGCTGCCGGTCGGACGGGCCGAACCCGTCGGCCACGACCTTCTCCCCCATCGAAGCGTCCCTCCGCGAGTGGGCGGCCGCCAGGACGGCCGCGCGTCTCGGACGATGATGCCCAGCCCGCTGATCGACAACGCCTGCGAAGGAGGGCTATCGGAGGATAGGCTGGATGCTGTGCCCCGCGGTCACATCCCAAGGGCATGGAACAATCGACATATACCAATGTCCTATTGTCCCGGAACCGGGGGCATGAATTCAGCCGTCCGACTGTGCGAGGAATACGCAGGTCGGAGCGCCACCACCCTCGGATTCCGCTTCTACGACCCTCGTTCTACGGCCTGATGACGCCTTGCCAGGAATATCGGCGGCGTCTAGCGGAAACACTCCGTGAACACGTGTCGTATAAACTCCGCGGACGAGGCAGAGTGTTGGCGCCCGGGTCATGGCCTCTTGGCACTCCTCTGGCCCCGCCGCCGACAGCGCCGTCGTACCTGCCCACGCATCAACGTGTCTCCTGAGCGAGAGGCGACCCACCATGCTCCGACCCTCCCCGGCCCCTGCGCCGGCCCTCCGCAGTGTCCTCGCGGCCCTCGGCTCCCCGACCGCCGTCCGCGAGGCGCGAACGCCCGCCCTGCGGGCCGCGCAGGGACCACTGAGCCCCGAACTCCCTCTGCCCGTCCATGTCCTCGGCGTGGCCGGGACACCCGGGCAGGCCCCCCGCACCCGCCTCGCCGGCTGGCGCTTCCTGATCAGGAACGGGGGCCGGGCCATCGCCGCCGCGGATACCATGCTGACCCCGGACGGCTGGTCCTTCTCGCACTTCTTCGAGGGGCCGTACGTCTCCGCGACGGAGCGGGCGCTGCTCCAGGCCGAGGCCCTGCCGGGCCCGTACCAGCCGCGACTGCTCTCCGTACCGGAGCTCTACATGCTGACCCTCTGGCTGCACGCCGAGCCTGAGGCGGACGGTGCGACCACCACCCCGGCCGCGGCGGACCTGATGGTGCCGCTGGCGCCCGCCCCGCCGGGGATCGCGGCCCACCGCCCGTACCAGGTCTCCGACCTCCTGCCCGTGCTCAGTACGCGTCTCGCGCCGCCGCCCCTCCTGGGCTCGGCGGCGCCCGCCTGATCCACTGCACGAGCGTCCGCCCCGTGACCCGCCGGAGTCACGGGGCGCACTGCTGTCCGAGACCCTGGACCGAACACGTCGCCCGAACACCCCTCCCGGACGGACTAGCCCACTGGGACCATTCCGAACCACCCAAAGAGACGGTGCAGTTGACCTGAACCGCCCCTGCGGGTGATGCGTCTTCCCAGGAAAGGACGAGCTGCCGCGAAATCCCTGCGGAAGACCGTCCATGGGGCAAGACTGGGACCGGAACCGAACCGACCGACGGGGGCGGCGATGAGCGCGAAGAGCCGCAGGACATCCACTACGACGCAGCGAGAGAACCCACCCATGTGCCAGCACCAGCCTGCCTGTCCCACCGCCGACTCCGCCGACCGTGAGGCGGCCCGACTGACGGCACACCACCCGGAACAGGGCTGGAGCCTGCTGTGCAACGGCGTCCTGCTCTTCGAGGACACCGGCGAACTGCTGCCGGACGGGCAGATCATCGCCCCGCACCGGCCGCTGTCGGCGGGCCAGGTGACGACCGCCGCCTGACGGCGCGCACAACGCCGAGGGCCGGCCCGGAGACATCCTCCGAACCGGCCCTCGCCTCATGCTCGACCGCGGTGCGCGGCCGGCGCCCCGCTCAGTTGTCGTACTCGTCCAGCGGCGGGCAGGAGCAGACCAGGTTCCGGTCGCCGAAGGCACCGTCGATGCGGCGCACCGGCGGCCAGTACTTGTCGGCGGCCGAGACACCGGCCGGGAAGACGGCCTCGTCGCGCGTGTACGCGTGGTTCCACTCGCCGCCCAGCGCGGCCGCGGTGTGCGGGGCGTTGCGCAGCGGGTTGTCGTCGGCGGGCCACTGGCCCGAGGAGACCTTCTCGATCTCGGCCCGGATCGCGATCATGGTGTCGCAGAAGCGGTCGAGCTCGGTCAGGTCCTCGGACTCGGTCGGCTCGATCATCAGCGTGCCGGCCACCGGGAACGACATCGTCGGCGCGTGGAAGCCGTAGTCGATCAGGCGCTTCGCGATGTCGTCGACCGTGACGCCCGTCGCCTTGGACAGCGGGCGCAGGTCCACGATGCACTCGTGGGCGACCAGACCGGCCGGGCCGGTGTAGAGCACCGGGAAGTGCGGCTCGAGGCGCTTGGCGATGTAGTTCGCCGCGAGGACGGCGACTTGGGTGGCGCGCTTGAGGCCCTCGCCGCCCATGAGGCGCACGTACGACCAGGAGATCGGCAGGATGCCCGCGGAGCCCCACGGGGCGGCCGAGATCGGGCCGACGCCGGTCTCCGGGCCCGCGGTGGGCTGGAGCGGGTGGTTGGGCAGGTACGGGGCGAGGTGCGCGCGGACGCCGACCGGGCCGACACCGGGGCCGCCGCCGCCGTGCGGGATGCAGAAGGTCTTGTGCAGGTTCAGGTGCGAGACGTCGCCGCCGAAGTGGCCCGGCTTGGCCAGACCGACCAGGGCGTTGAGGTTGGCACCGTCGACGTAGACCTGGCCGCCGGCCTCGTGGACCTCGGCGCAGATGTCGGCGACGTGCTCCTCGAAGACGCCGTGCGTCGACGGGTAGGTGATCATCAGCACGGACAGCTCGTCGCGGTACTGCTCGATCTTGGCGCGCAGGTCCGCGATGTCGACCTCGCCGTCGTCGGCGGTCTTGACGACGACGACCTTCATGCCGGCCATCACCGCGGAGGCGGCGTTGGTGCCGTGCGCGGAGGACGGGATGAGGCAGACGGTGCGCTGCTCGTCACCGTTGGCGCGGTGGTAGGCGCGGACGGCGAGGAGACCGGCCAGCTCGCCCTGCGAACCGGCGTTCGGCTGGATCGACACCTTGTCGTAGCCGGTGACCTCGGCGAGGCGCTCCTCCAGCTCGGTGATGAGCGTGACGTAGCCCTGCGCCTGCTCGACCGGGGCGAAGGGGTGCATCTGGCCGAACTCGGGCCAGGTCACCGACTCCATCTCGGTCGTCGCGTTCAGCTTCATCGTGCAGGAGCCGAGCGGGATCATGCCGCGGTCCAGCGCGTAGTCGCGGTCGGCGAGCTTGCGCAGGTAGCGCAGCATCGACGTCTCGGAGCGGTGCGCGTGGAAGACCGGGTGGGTCATGTACGCGTCGGAGCGCAGCAGCCCCGCGGGCAGCGTGTCCTCGGTGGTGGCGTCCAGGGCCTCGACGTCGGCGGTCACGCCGAAGGCGCCCCACACGGCGGCGAGCTGGGCGCGCCCGGTGGTCTCGTCGCACGACATGGACACGTGGTCCGCGTCGACGCGGTAGAGGTTCACACCGGCCTCGCGGGCGGCGGCGACGACCTCGTCGGCCTTGCCGGGCACCCGGGCGGTGAGGGTGTCGAAGAAGGCACCCTGGGTGAGCTCCACGCCCCCGGCGGTGAGGCCGGCGGCCAGGATCGCGGCGTACCGGTGGGTACGGCGCGCGATGCCCTGGAGGCCCTCGGGGCCGTGGTAGACGGCGTACATGCCGGCCATGACGGCGAGCAGCACCTGAGCGGTACAGATGTTGCTGGTGGCCTTCTCGCGGCGGATGTGCTGCTCGCGGGTCTGCAGCGCCAGGCGGTACGCGCGGTTGCCGTCGGCGTCGACGGAGACACCCACGAGACGGCCGGGCAGCGAGCGGGCGTGCTTGTCCTGGACGGCCATGTAGCCGGCGTGGGGACCGCCGAAGCCCATCGGGACGCCGAAGCGCTGCGTCGTACCGACGGCGATGTCGGCGCCGAGCTCACCGGGCGAGGTGAGCAGGGTCAGCGCGAGCAGGTCGGCGGCGACGGTGACGATCGCGCCGAGCTCGTGCGCGGCGTCGATCAGCGGCTTGATGTCCCGCACGGCACCGGAGGCACCGGGGTACTGGAGCAGCACACCGAAGACACCGCGCTCGGCGATCTCGGCGGGGATCCCGGCGCTCAGGTCGGCGACGACGACCTCGACGCCGGTCGGCTCGGCGCGGGTCTCGATGACGGCGATCGTCTGCGGCAGGGCGTCGGCGTCGATGAGGAAGACACCGTTCTTGACCTTGCCGACGCGCCGGGCGAGCGCCATGGCCTCGGCGGCGGCGGTGCCCTCGTCGAGCAGCGAGGCACCGGAGGTGGGCAGCCCGGTCAGGTCGGCCACGACGGTCTGGAAGTTCAGCAGGGCTTCGAGGCGCCCCTGCGAGATCTCCGGCTGGTACGGGGTGTACGCCGTGTACCAGGCGGGGTTCTCCATCACGTTCCGGAGGATCACCGGCGGCGTGAAGGTCCCGTAGTACCCGAGACCGATCATGGGCGCGAGGACCTGGTTGCGGTCGGCGAGCGTGCGCAGCTCGGCGAGCACCTCGGCCTCCGTGCGCGCGGCCGGCAGGCCCAGCGCCTCGGCGTTCTTGATGACGTCCGGCACCGCGGCGGCCGTGAGCTCGTCGAGGGAGCCGTAACCGACCTGGGCGAGCATCTTGGCGCGCGCCTCGGCGTCGGGTCCGATGTGCCGCTGCTCGAACGGGATGCCCTGTTCGAGTTCGGAGAGCGGAATGCGGTTGGCGGTCATGTACGGAGGCCTCCTGGTCGTCACGACCTGCGAGGGGCACCACGGCGCGGGTACCCGGACGGCCTCCCCCTCTGTCATCTCAACCTGAGAGTTTCACCGGCACGCCTCGCGGCACGCCGGCTTTCACCGTCGGTGAGAGCGCATGCCGTCGGACACCGCTCTGCTTTCCAGAGTGACCTCGTCCGCGCGGTACAGGGGCCTGAGAGATTCCGGGGAGGATTTGCTCCTTCGGCGCCCACCGGAATTTTCTCCGGGGGACTCTCCCGCACAGGGTCGACAGCCACAGCCAGCCTACCAGCGAGGTTGCGGCTTCCATCGCTCAAGTGGCCGACATCCCAGTTGTGCACTTTCGTAGGGGTGTAGAGCAGTTGCGACCTGTTGGAGGGACCGTGCAGACCGATATCGATCCGCGCAGCCTGATCGGCCGCAAGGCGTACGACCGGAACGGACACAAGATCGGAACCGTGGACGAGGTGTACCTGGACGACGCGACCGGCATCCCGGAATGGGCGGCGGTGCGCACGGGCCTGTTCAGCCGGGACGCCTTCGTCCCCCTGGAGCCGAGCGAACTCATCGACAACGGCCTCCACATCCCGTACGAGCGCGCCCTGATCAAGGACGCCCCCGACTTCGGCGTGGGCCGCCACCTCTCCCCGGAACAGGAGCTCCAGCTCTACCGCCACTACAGCCTGGCCCTCCCCCCACCCCCCACGGACACCCCGGACACGGACTTCGGCCACCTGGCAGGCCAGTAACCCGCACAGGGGGCCACCGTGTGCGACCGGCCGGGGACCGCTGTCGCATCAGGCACGGAGACCGGTCTCCGGCCTCAACCGCAGCCGCAGCCGCAGCCGCCGACGGCGCTCCCGCCCCACAGAAAAACTGGCACCTCTGCCCGCCCACCTGCACGGGTGGTGCGGGTGGGAACACAAGCCCGGCCGCCAGGCCGGGCACTCCCCACCCCACCCGGCAGCCGCCCACGCCCCCGCACCCCCACGGGAAAACCCGCACCCTGCCCACCGACGCGCACGGGTGGTGCGGGTGGGAACCCCCAAGCCCGGCCGCAGGCCACGTACCCACCGGCACTGACACAGCAGGCCCAGACCCCATCCCTCACCCCCGCCTGACCAGCGGCAACGCCTCCCCCGGCTCAAGCTCCGGATCATCCACCGCAAAGGTCCGCACCCGCCCCGGCTCCGACCAAGGCTCCTCGAATCGCACCGTCACGCGCCCGACCCCGCTCCCCTGCACCCACCCGGCGCCGTACACGGCATGCCGTACGTCGTGCCCGGGCGCCCAGCGCCGCTCCACGGGTTCATGGGCGTCAGGCTCTACGGAGGCCACAGCCGACGCGCCGGTCACGGCGGCACCCGCGTCACCCCCCGCCCGCTCCTCCGAAGCCGACACCGTCGCCACAGCCCCCACAGCCCCATCAGCAGCCCCCGCCGCCCCCTCCGCAGCATGCGCAGCCTCCGCCTCCGCCTCCGCCTCCGCCTGGGCGAACAGATCCTCCTGCGTATAGTCCGCGAGCCCACTCACCCCGACCCCCAGCAACCGCACACCCCCGGTCGTGTCGACCGCCTCGAGCAACCGCCCCGCCGCCTCCCGCACCACACCCGGATCGTCCGTGGGCCCCCTGAGCGTCTCTGACCGCGTCAGCGTCGAGAAGTCGAAGCGCCGCACCTTCAGGACGATGGTCCGCCCGGAGTGCCCGGAGGCCCGCAGTCTCCCCACGCAGCGCTCCGCGAGCCGTTCGACCTCGAACCTGATCCGGACCCGGTCGTGCAGGTCGACGTCGAAGGTGTCCTCGACCGAGACCGACTTGGCGTCCCTCTCGGCCACCACGGGCCGGTCGTCGTACCCCTGGGCCATCAGGTACAGCGAGGCCCCGTGCGCCCGCCCCAGCAGCCGTACGAGCTCGTCCTCGCCCGCTTCCACGAGGTCGGACACGGTGGTCATCCCGGCCCGCCGGAGGTGCTCCCCGGTCGCCGGTCCGACGCCGGGCAGGATCCGGACCGAACGGGGCGCGAGAAGCTCCCGCTCGGTCCCGGGTTCGATCAGGACCAGCCCGTCGGGCTTCGCCTCCTCGGAGGCGATCTTCGCGATCATCTTGGATCCGGCGAGTCCCACGGACCCCGAGAGCCCCGTCGTCGCGAGGATGTCGGCCCTGAGCCGCTCACCGGCCGCACGCGCGCTCGCACTGTCGTCGGCGACGCCCCCCGCGTCCAGGTCCACGAAGGCCTCGTCGAGGCTGAGCGGCTCCACGAGCGGGGAGAGCCGGCCGAGCAGTTCCATGACCTGCTCGCTGATCGAGCGGTAGAACGAGAAGCGGGGTACGAGATAGGCCGCGTTCGGCGCGAGCCGCCGCGCCTGGCCCATGGGCATGGCCGAATGGACTCCGAAGCGACGCGCCTCGTACGAGGCGGTGGCGACCACACCCCGGGGCCCGAGACCGCCGACGACCACGGGCTTTCCGCGCAGGCTGGGCTTCGACGCCTGCTCGGCGGCGGCGAAGAAGGCATCCATGTCGAGATGGAGGATGGTGGGCGCGGCTCTCACACGTCCGATGCTGCCTCACACCACTGACAACGGCCCCCACCACACCGCACGACGCAAGCGCAGGCCCTAGCTCAAGCCCTAACCCCAGCCCACACCCAAGCCCAAGCCCCAGCGCCAGCCCCAGCCCCGAAACGGACGGATCCCAACCCCCGCCCCCACAAGAAGCAGAACCGCGCCCGCCCTCAGACCGCCCGGTCCCGCCGCCTCCGCGCCAGCTCGTCCCCCGGGTTGTGCCCCACCAGGGTCTCGCCCGTGTCGACCCGCTCCCCGTGCAGCTGCGAGAGCGCCGCCTCGACGTCCCGCCAGACCACGCCGACGGCGATGCCGAAGACGCCCTGCCCGCCCTGGAGCAGGTCGACGACCTCGTCCGGGGAGGAGCACTCGTACACCGTGGCCCCGTCGCTCATGAGCGTCATCCGCTCCAGATCGCGGAAGCCCCGCGCGCGCAGGTGCTGCACCGCGGCCCGGATGTTCTGAAGGGCGACCCCGGTGTCGAGGAATCGCTTGACGATCTTCAGTACGACGACGTCGCGGAAGCTGTAGAGCCGCTGGGTCCCCGACCCGTACGCGGGCCGCACGCTCGGCTCCACGAGCCCCGTGCGCGCCCAGTAGTCCAATTGGCGGTAGGTGATCCCGGCCGCCGCGCAGGCCGTGGGGCCGCGATAGCCGACCGTCTCGCCCGCCACGCCGGATCCGGCGCCGGAAGCGCCCCCGGGGCCGGCGGTCGCACCGCTCCCCGCACCGGCGTCCGCACCCGTTCCCGTACCGAAGTCGCCGACACTGCCGTGAAGCGGATACGGACCGCTCTCTCCGGACACGCGTCCGAGCGAGCTCCCTGCCGTACCGTCCGCGCTGCTCATCACGCCGACCCTCCGTCCTTGACCTGCCCACACGAAGGTAGGCAGTCACTCGGGGTGCGTCAACGATCGCCACACTCGGCACGCCGAGTGATAATCACCCTGAGAGTGGTTTCCCGTCTCTCTCGCCGGGGAAAGGCTACTCGAATGCTCTGACAGCACCCCGCGAACGGCCTGCGGCCGCGCCGCTCCGACTCACTGGCTGTTGGTCCCGAAATCCTCCGGTGAGATCTGGTCGAGGAACTCGCGGAACTTCTCCACCTCGTCCTCCTGCTCGTCCGGAATCGCGATGCCGGCGTCGTCCAGCACACCGTCACTGCCGTAGATCGGCGTTCCGGTCCTGAGGGCCAGTGCTATCGCGTCCGAAGGCCGCGCGCTCACCTCGACGCCGCTGGCGAAGACCAGTTCGGCGTAGAAGACACCGTCACGCAGATCCGTGATGCGGACTTCGGTGAGTTCCTGTCCCACGGCCTCCAGCACGTCCTTGAACAGGTCGTGCGTCAGCGGCCGCGGAGGGGCCATCCCCTGCTGGGCGAAGGCGATCGCGGTCGCCTCACCCGGTCCGATCCAGATGGGGAGGTACCGATCGCCTCCCACTTCACGCAGGAGCACGATCGGCTGGTTGGAGGGCATTTCCACCCGGACACCCACAACGTCGAGCTCGTTCACACAGCAACCCTAGGACGTGCCCGACCGGTTTGGATAGTCGGGCCCTCCCCGGCGGGCCCCCGAGCCCGCTCCGAAACGACCTGGGAACCGGCGCGATCACGCCGCGAACCGGGCGGGAACACGGGTACGAACCCACAGGAACCGGGGCACGAACGCCGCCGAAACGCCCCGAACGCCACGGGCGAGCTCCTCACGAGCTCCTCAACAACTCAATGCAGCCGAATCCCGAGCGCGGTCTGAACGAGTGCGGCATGCAGCCGCACCGACTGCGCGGCGAGCTCCTGCGCGGTGGCCTCCGCGTGGGCCCTGGTCTGCGGGTTGCGGTGCCGGCGCAGCGGCGCGACGACCTGCTCGATCAGTCCGGCCTCGCGGTCCGCGGCGGCCTTGACGGCCCTCAGGTGCCGGGGTTCGAGTCCGAAGCGCCCCAGGTCCGCGACGAGCCGCGCGACGGTCACGGTCTCGGGGTCGTAGCCGCCGCCGTCCGTCTCGGAGATCAGACCGTACGACTCCCACTCGAGGAGCTCCGTCTCGGTGACCTCGGCCGCGGCCAGCAGCTCGGCCCGCCCGATCCGCGCGGCGGTGGGGGGCTCGGGGTCCTGTTCCCAGGCACCTTCGACCAGGTCCCGTCGGCGCCCGGGGGCGGGGAGCTTGATCTGCTCTCCCCTGGCGAGGGCGTCGAGGTGCTCGCGGATGACCTTCAGCGGAAGGTAGTGGTCCCGCTGCATCCGCAGGATCTGAGCGAGCCGCTCGACATCCTGCGGGCTGAACTTCCGGTACCCGGAGGCCGTACGCCGGGGCTCCACGAGCCCCTCGGCCTCCAGGAACCGGATCTTGGAGATGGTCACTTCGGGAAATTCGTCACGCAACTGGTTCAGCACCGTGCCGATGCTGACCAGCCGGTCGCCCGCGGTGGCGGTGCCGGAGCCGGCACCGCCCGTCGGTGTTCGCAGCATGGACCTTCCCTGAAGGCTTCTCCGAGGCGCTACATGCCCCGCTGGCTGGAGTAGAAGACCAGACGGTACTTACCGATCTGCACCTCGTCGCCGTTGGACAGGACGACCGAGTCGATCGGCTCCCGGTTGACGTACGTGCCGTTGAGGCTGCCGACATCGGCGACGGTGAAGCTGCCGTCCTGGGCCCGCCGGAACTCGACATGGCGCCGGGAGACCGTGAAGTCGTCCAGGAAGATGTCGCTCTGCGGGTGACGGCCGGCCGTGGTCAGCTCACCGTCGAGCAGGAAGCGGCTGCCGGAGTTCGGTCCACGACGCACCACGAGGAGCGCGGAACCGGACGGCAGGGCCTCGACGGCCGCCAGCGCCTCGGGAGAGAGCGAGGGCAGCTGCGTCTGGCCGGTGACCTCGGCGTCGTAGGCCTCGAGGCCCGAGATGGAGATCGTGGACGTCGTCTCGGAAGCCCGCTCGGGTGCGACTCCGCCCCGCAGCGGCGTACCGCAGTGGGAGCAGAACCGGCTGTCGGCCGCGTTGCGGTGACCGCACCTCGTACACACCGGCATGGACGCATCCTCCTGCCGCGGCTGCCCCGCCGAGGTCTGTGTCGCGTACGGATCGGGGGCAAACCCTCCACCCGTACTTGAGGTTGATGGTTCTCCGAAACCTATGCGGGCGGCCCCGGCGGGGTCAACAGACGACGCGCCGTACGCGCCCGGAACGTCACCACCCTGACCGCCGACCTCGTCGCGGAAGAGCGGGCGTTCGCCGCCCTGCTCCTCGCTCTGGGCGTGGCGCGACGCGCGGTGCTTGGCGTTACCGCCGTCCTCGCGTCCGCTCTTGCCGAACAACTTCGCAAAAAAACTCACGGGCGATTCCCCTTGACCGAAACAGACCCGCCCGTGGGGCAGGACGAACCGAGATCCATCACACCTGCCGACCCGGACACCTTCACAACGTCCGTATCCTCCGGACAGTTTCCACCACGCACCACCGATGTGGTGCGCCGACCCCCCGCAACGTCCTGCGCTTGTCGCGGGACCCCTCCTGTCTCCCTCTCACTGCGAGGACGACTGAGCGTAGTCAGGCCGCTTCGCGGGTCGCAAGGCATCGACGATGATCTTCGCCGACCGCTCCACCGTGGCCGTGGCCTGCTCCTTCTCCAGGGTCTGCACGACACCGCCGGGGATGTTGAGCGCGGGCTCGAGATCCTCCGGCTTGCCGATGACCTTGAAGACGTACGGAGCGGTCACCTTCGTTCCATCGATCCGCATGTCATCGCCGCCACCGGTGAAATAACTGTCCGCGACCACCCGGACACCGTTGACCTGGATCGCCTCGGCGCCCGCGGCACGCAGCTCCTGGATGGCGTCGAGCAGCATGTCCGACTCGACGGCCCCGGTCGGGTCGCCGACGGTCAGCGTGATGCCAGGGCCCTCGGCCGCGACGGTGCCGGCCAGGATACCGAGCTGCTGCTCCTTCTCCTGGGTCTGCTTGCGCGCCTCCTCGGCCTGGTCCGAACTGGACTCCAGCTCGGTCCGCTGCTTCTCCAGCCGGGCCTTCTCGTCCTCGAGGCGCTGTGTGCGGTCGTCGAGTTCGTCGAGAATGCGGACCAGGTCCTCCTGGCGCGCCCCGCGCAGGGCGCTGTTCTCGCTGGTCGAGGAGACCTGGATGGCCAGGCCGAGACCGAGGACGAACAGCAGCAGCGCGACGACGAGTTGGGCCCGGGTCACCCGGGGCGGCCACAGCGCCGAGGCAAGCCGCCGGCGTCCGCTCGTCTCGGCCGCGGGGGCGGCCGGCGGCACGGGGACGCGGACGTCGTGGTCGGCGGTCGTGTCGTGCACGGACTCCGAGGGCGCCTCGTGCTCTCCCGACGGGCCTCCGTGCGCGGGCTCGCCCACGCTCTCGGGCCGCCCGGCACTCTCCGGCTTCCCAAGGCTCCCTGACTCAGGCCCGCTCGCGGGGCCCAGGGGACTCCCGGAGTTCCCGGGGTTCCCGGCGTTCTCCGAGCCCTGAGGCTTCCGGGGCTTCTCAGAGCCCCCACCATCGCCGGGGTTCCCGGGGTTCCCAAGATTCCCGTCGTTCTCAGGGTTCTGCGGGTTCTGCGGGTTCTCGCTCATCGGCCTCACGCCCGGAAGACATGGCGGCGGATGGCGGCCGCGTTGGAGAAGATCCGGATGCCCAGCACGACGACCACACCGGTCGACAGCTGCGCGCCCACGCCCAGCTTGTCGCCGAGGAAGACGATCAGGGCGGCCACGACCACGTTGGAGAGGAACGAGACCACGAAGACCTTGTCGACGAAGATCCCGTCGAGCATGGCCCTGAGGCCGCCGAAGACCGCGTCGAGGGCGGCGACCACGGCGATCGGAAGATAGGGCTCGACCACCGCCGGAACCTCGGGGCGGACCAACAGTCCGACCACGACTCCGACGATCAGGCCCAGTACGGCGATCACGATGTGCCCTTCCCTGTGTCGGCCGTGGCCCGACCGGACGGCGTCGCCGCCCCGGCCCCCCTCGGCTCTGCGGTACGTACGGTCAGGCTGGGCGCGGCGGGCAGGCTGACATCGCCCTCCGCCGTGATCCCGCTCCTGATCCCGAAGTTCTCCACCAGCGCGTGCAGGTACTGCCCGTCGGCGCTGTCCTGGAACGCGGTGCTCAGCCGCTGTCCGTCCCCGATCGCGAGGATGGTGTACGGCGGCACCAGCGGCTTGTTGTCGACCAGTATGGCGTCGCCCGCGGCCCGGATCGCGGACAGCGAGGTGAGCCGCTGGCCGTTGATCGCGACGGCCTCGGCGCCGGACTCCCAGAGCCCGTTGATGACGCGCTGCATGTCCCGGTCGCGCACCCGGCCCGTGTCGGAGAAGCCGCTGCTCTCGCGCGGCCCACCGCCCCCGGTGTCGGTGTTCTTGGCGTCGTTGACGACGAGCTTCACGCCGGGGCCGTGCACGGGCGTCGCGCCCGAGAGGAGCCCCACGAGCTCGGCCTGGTCGCCGCCGTGCTGCTGGAGTGCCTGCCGCTGGCGTTCGCCGACCTCGGACCGGATCCGCTCGACGTCCTGCTCCAGCTGTTCGGCCGAGGACGTCTCCGCCTCGATCCGGTCGATCAGCTCCTGCCGCTCCTTGGCGACGACGGGCGCGGAGATCCGCGCCTCGGCCGCGCCCACGGTCACCACGGCGGCGGCGAGCAGCAGGCCCGCCGCGACGCCCAGCTTGGCCCGCAGGCTGCGGGGCAGCCCACCGCCCTCGGCGGCACGCCGGGCGGTGGCCTCCGCGTATCCGTCGTCCAGCGCGTGGTCTATCACGTTGTTCAGCAGCGACATGGACGCGTCCGGGCGCGGCGGCGGCGATCCGGTGCTCCGAACGGGGGGCTGCTGCGACATGCCGCACATCGTCGCACGTCGCACGGCCTACCGCCGAATGGCCCCTCCAGCCGGCGGGGAGGCACCGGGTAGGTGCTCCCCGCCGGCCGGCCCGATCCGCTCAGCTACCTGCGCTGTCGACCACGGCGGACCACTCGTCGAGCAGGGCCTGGGCGGAGGCGTCGTCCGCGCCCTCGGCCCACAGATGGGTGACGGCCTCGGCGGGGTCGGGCAGCACCATGACCCAGCTTCCGTCGGCCTCGACCACCCGTACGCCGTCGGTGGTGTCCACGGAGCGGCTGCCCGCCGCCTCCACGACCCGGCGCATCACGAGCCCCTTCACGGCCCACGGCGTCGCGATGTCCCGCTTGAGGACGTGCGCCCGCGGAATCCGCGCGTCGATCTGGCTCAGGGTGAGCTGGGTCCGCGCGACGAGTCCGATGAGCCGCACGAAGGCCGCGGCACCGTCGAAGACGCTGCTGAACTCGGGCACGATGAACCCGCCGCGTCCGTCACCGCCGAAGATCGTCGACTCCTCGCGCCCGACCCTGGTGAGGTCGTCCGGCGAGGTCGTCGTCCACTCCACCTGCGTGCCGTGGTACGCGGCGACCTGCTCGGCGACCCGGGTGGTCGTCACCGGCAGCGCGACCCGGCCCGAGCGCCGCTCGGCCGCCACCAGGTCCAGCATCACCAGGAGGGCCCGGTCGTCCTCGATGATCCGGCCCCGCTCGTCCACGAGCGAGAGGCGCTCACCGACGGGGTCGAACCGCACCCCGAACGCGGCCCGCGCCGAGGCCACGATCTCCCCGAGACGCACGAGCCCGGCCCGCCGGCTCTCGACCGACTCGGTGGGTCTGGACTCGTCGAGCCCGGGGTTGATCGTCAGCGAGTCGACCCCGAGCCGCCCGAGGAGGCTGGGCAGGACGAGCCCGGCGCTTCCGTTGGACGCGTCCACGACGACCTTCAGTCCGGCCTCCGCGATCCCGGACGTGTCGACGTTCCGCAGCAGGGAGCCGGTGTAGGAGTCGAAGACGCTCGCCGGGAAGGACAGGTCGCCGATCTCTCCGGGGAACGCACGGCGGTACTCCTGCCGCGCGAACACCCGGTCGAGTTTGCGCTGCCCGCCCTGCGAAAGGTCGGCTCCCCGCTCGTCGAAGAACATGATGTCCACGGAGTCGGGCACTCCGGGCGAGGTCCGCACCATGATGCCGCCGGCGCTGCCCCGTGCGGTCTGCTGCCGTGCCACCGGCAGCGGTACGTTCTCCAGGTCCCGTACGTCGATGGCACTGGCCTGCAGCGCCGAGATCACGGCGCGTTTCAGCGCCCTCGCACCCCGGGAGTGGTCACGGGCCGTGGTGACGGTCGCGCCCTTCTTCAGGGTCGTGGCGTACGCCCCCGCCAGCCGGACGGCCAGTTCCGGGGTGATCTCCACGTTGAGGATGCCGGAGACCCCTCGGGCCCCGAAGAGGTGGGCCTGCCCACGGGACTCCCAGATGACCGAGGTGTTGACGAAGGCGCCGGCCTCGATCGTCTTGAACGGGTAGACCCGGACGTTGCCCTGCACGATCGATTCCTCACCGATCAGGCACTCGTCCCCGATGACGGCCCCGTCCTCGATCCGGGCGGCCCGCATGATGTCGGTGTTCTTCCCGATCACGCAGCCGCGCAGATTGCTCTGCTGCCCGACGTAGACGTTGTCGTGGACGACGGCCTTGTGCAGGAAGGCGCCGCTCTTCACGACGACGTTCGAGCCGACGACGCTGTGCTCACGGATCTCGGCACCGGCCTCGACCTTGGCGTAGTCACCGATGTAGAGCGGTCCCCGCAGGACGGCGTCGTGGTGGACCTCGGCGCCTTCGGCGACCCATACGCCCGGTGAGATCTCGAAGCCGTCGATGTCGACCTGGACCTTGCCCTCAAGGACGTCCGCTTGGGCCTTCACATAGCTCTCGTGGGTGCCGACGTCCTCCCAGTAGCCCTCGGCGACATAGCCGTAGATCGGCTTGCCTTCCTTCATCAGCTGCGGGAAGACATCACCCGACCAGTCCACCGAGGCGTCTGCCTGGACGTAGTCGAAGACCTCCGGCTCCATCACGTAGATGCCCGTGTTCACGGTGTCGGAGAAGACCTGGCCCCAGGTGGGTTTCTCCAGGAAACGCTCGACCTTTCCCTCTTCGTCGACGATCGTGATGCCGAATTCCAGTGGATTCGGCACTCGGGTGAGACAGACCGTGACGAGACCGCCCTTCTCCTTGTGGAAGGCGATGAGGTCGGAGAGGTCGAAATCGGTGAGCGCGTCCCCCGAGATGACGAGGAAGGTGTCGTCCTTCAACGCCTCCTCGGCGTTCTTCACACTTCCCGCGGTACCGAGTGGCTTCTCCTCGTTGGCATACGTGAGCTCCATCCCGAGTTCCTCGCCGTCACCGAAGTAGTTCCTGACGAGGGAGGCGAGGAACTGCACGGTCACGACGGTCTCGTTGAGACCGTGCCTCTTGAGCAGTCGTAGGACGTGCTCCATGATCGGCCGGTTCACCACCGGCAACAGAGGCTTGGGCATGCTCGAGGTCATAGGGCGAAGGCGTGTTCCTTCGCCACCGGCCATCACAACGGCCTTCATGTCGGAAGCGTCCTCCTTGAAGAGACGACGGTCCTGCCGACTTCACCTGTCCGCTCAGTCGCCCTCGGACGTCCTCGTTGTTGCCGGCGACGCTGCTCGGCACAGGACGGACGGGCTCAATCGGCCGCGGTATCCGCCTTCACGAGTCGACGGACCTGGACCACGTAGAGGATCCCTGCCCACCAATACAGAGTTGTACCCCATCCGGCGAAGGCCCACCCGAAAACTTCAGCGAGTGACGAAAGCCAGCCCGTTCCGTCACTGAGAAGCAGCAACGGGAACGCGTACATCAAGTTGAAAGTCGCAGCTTTGCCGAGGAAGTTCACCTGCGGCGGCGGGTAGCCGTGCCGGCGGAGGATTGCCACCATCACCAGGAGCATGGCCTCGCGCGCCAGGAGGGCCGCGGTCAGCCACCACGGCAGGATCTCGCGCCAGGTGAGACCCACGAGAGTGGACAGGATGTACAGCCGGTCGGCCGCGGGATCGAGCAGCCGGCCGAGGTTGCTGATCTGGTTCCAGCGCCGAGCCAGTTTGCCGTCGAGATAGTCGCTGACGCCGCTGAGCATCAGGACGAGAAGCGCCCAGCCGTCACTGTTGGGGCCACCGAACTCCGGACGGAGAATCAACCACAGAAACAGCGGCACGCCGGCGAGACGCGCCATGCTGAGAATGTTGGGGATGGTGAGGACCCGGTCGGTCTGAACGCGAGTCTCCTGGACCTCCACCCGGGGGCCTCCTGCTGGGAACGTACGGACGATGCCCCCTGACCTTACCCGCAGCCACCACGCACCGACGCACAGGGGCGGCCGGCCGGGCCCGGAACGCAAAAATGCCTCAACCCCCGGACAAGGTCCGGGGGTTGAGGCTAAAAATTGTTCGGCGGCGTCCTA